>NZ_CP149779.1:0-4800000 GCF_056867545.1 Cyclobacterium sp. SOCE241
TAAATTAAAAATTAAATGACCGTTTTAAAATTTTTGTAGGTTATTAAGTACCCTTAATTGCTTGTGAGAATGAGAATATTTTTTCTGTTTTTGATATTATTAGCTACCGGATGTAAAGATTCAGTAAAAGAGAAGACAATTGATTTTAAGACCAATCTTCTTGAAATTAAGCTTTTTAGAAACCACTCCGGTTAATCCTCGATATACCCAGTTGATTGCCTCTGAACTCGGGTGAATACCTTTTACTTTCGTGATTTTAAGGATAAATTCCAATTTCTTGAACTTCCCTCAGGAGGGATCGCTCATGAAATAACAATTCAGCGAGAGGGAGAAAATGCGATTTCGGGGTTTAATGCCGGAACAGTTACCGGATGGGATTCTCTTTGGGTGGCCATGGGGCCTCCAGGTTTTAGCGTTGATTAACGCTTTAATGGAGAAGTACTAAATAGAGTATCTATTATTGACGATCAAATTCCACTTACCTCAATAAGGTCAAATTTTGACAGAAGGTTTCATCAATTTGGCAGTAAGATTTTTTGGAGCACAACCACTATTCATGGACCATCATGGGATGAATAAAGGAGATGCCATTCAAAAAGCAAAGATTGGTCTTTAGTTTAGATATTAATACAGGAGATGTGGAGTGGTACGATGTATTTTACAGAGAAGACTATTGGGATAAGGGCAAAAAACCTTCCGGTTACTCATGGACAGAAAAAGGATGGAAAGCTATACACATTGCACCTTGGCATGACCGGCAAGTTGGGTTTTGATTTGGCCTCAGGTACAGTTACAAATCGAAAGGAGGTGAAATCTAATCATGTCAACAAACCTGATTACGTCAATGAAATCTTACCAATGGAAAAAGCGTTGGCAAATTCTTTTCTTCAAAAGCCTTCTTTATGATAAGTACAGGAATGTATTTTACGGGTTTTCTTACCTTCCTTTGATCCCGAAAACTTGGAGGAAGAATACAATCATTTAGACCTCGAATTCTCAAGACCCTATTCGGGTGTGATGGTTTTGGATAGCAGCGAACTGAATATTATCGGGGAACATATTTTTGATAAATTTCAGGTTTATTCATTAATAACCATTTTGTAGGTGAGAAAGGATTGTACATTTCTGCAAACAATCCCTTTAACCCAGAATATAATGAGGATATGTTGAGGTACTTGATATTTACGCCGGAGTTGGGGGAGGATTAATGATGAGAGAATATATCACTGATTTAACACTATTAATTGATTTCGTTTTAACTCTTTTTTGAGCTTTAATTACCTATAAAGAATGAGAATAATTTCCCTTTTCCTACTATTAGTAATGAGCGGATGTAAAGATTCAGTAAAAGAGAAGACAATTGATTTTAAGACCAATCTTCTTGAAGTGCTTTAGAAACCACTCCGGTTAATCCTCGACCTGCGGATTGATTGCCTCTGACTCGGGTGAATACTTTTTACTTTTAAACGATTTTAAGGATAAATTCCAATTTCTTAACTTCCCTCAGGAGGGATCGCTCATGAAATAATAAATTTCAGCGAGAGGGGAGAAAATGGAATTTCAGGGTTTAATGCCGGAACAGTTACCGGATGGGATTCTCTTTGGGTAACCAACAGGCCTCTGGCCGGATTTTAACTAACTTTAGCGGAGAAGTAAAAGGTGACTATTGACGATCAAACACCACTTACCGTAATAAGGTCTGACTTTGATAGGCGAATGCATCAATATGGAAACAAAATTTTCGGCTCACAGCCACTATTCATGGACCATCATGGGATGAATAAAGATGCCATTCAAAAGCAAGATTGGTCTTTAGTTTGGATGTTAATACAGAGGAGATGTGGAGTGGTACGATGTATTTTACAGAGAAGACTATTGGGATAAGGGCAAAAGCCTTCCAGTTACTCATGGACAGAAAAAGGATGGAAAGTTATACATTGCACCTTGGCATGACCATGAGATTCAGGTACGATATGGCCTCGAGTACAGTTACAAATCGAAAGGAGGTGAAATCTAATCATGTCAACGAAACTGATTACGTCAATGAAATCACCACAATGGAAAAAGCGTTTGGCAAATTCTTTTCTTCAGACCGTTGCAAAGCGGCTTCTTTATGATAAGTACAGGAATGTATTTTACGAGTTTCTTACCTTCCTTTGATCCGAAAACTTGGAGGAAGAATACAATCATTTTGTTCGAATTCTCAAGACCTATTCGGGTGTGATGGTTTTGGATAGCGAAAGACTGAATATTATCGGAGAACATATTTTTGATAAATTTCAGGTTTATTCATTAAATAACCATTTTGTAGGTGAGAAAGGATTGTACATTTTCTGCAAACAATCCCTTTAACCCAGAATATAATGAGGATATGTTGAGGTACTTAATATTTACCCCGGAGTTGGGGGAGAATTAATTATAAAACAAAATAAAACATTTATCAATATTTTATTTTATTAGTTGTAATTAAACGCTAATTAAATTTGGATAAGTGGTTTTTTTTTAGGTTTACTCAAATTTATTTTCAACCTAAATTATTTTTATAATGAAAAAGTTCTTTAAAAAACCACTGCTTTTATTTGGTTCATTGTTAACGGTTGCTGGCTTAAGTTTTGTTTCTAGTCAGGAAGCTGAGGTGACAGCCCAATTTGAAATAAAATGGTGTCAATATCCTGCCTCTGGGGAGTGTGAAAGCCCAATGATTGATACGAGTTGTGTTTGTAATGATCAATGTTAAATTTGAGAAAGGCTCAAAATAGAGTTGTAAATTCCATTTTGAGCCTTTATATTTTTATTAAATAACTTCACTTAATGAGATTATTTTTTCTGTTTTTGATATTGATAGCTACCGGATGTAAAGATTCAGTAAAAGAGAAGGCACTTGATTATAAAACCAGTCTTCTTGAAATAAAGCTCTTAGAAACCACTCCGGTTAATCCTTGGTATACCCAGTTAATTGCTTCAGATTCCGGAGAATACCTATTTCTTTTAAATCACTTTGAGGATAAATTTCAATTTCTTGAACTTCCCTCAGGGAAGATAGCTCATGAAATAGCTATTCAGAGGGAGGGTGAACATGGGGTGTCAGGATTTAATGCCGGAACCGTCACTAGTTGGGATTCTCTTTGGGTAACTAATAGGCCTCCAAATCTAGTATTAACAAACTTTAATGGAGAGGTGTCTAAAAGAATACCTATTATTGATGATCAAATACCACTTACCACAATAAAATCAAATTTTGATCGGCGAATACATCAATATGGAAACAAAATTTTCGGTTCACAACCACTTTTCATGGACCATCATGGGATGAATAAAGATGTCATTCAAAAGCAAAGATTGGTCTTTAGTTTAGATATTAATACAGGAGATGTGAAGTGGTACGATATGTTTTACAGAGAAGACTATTGGGATAATGGCAAAAAGCCTTCCGGTTACTCATGGACAGAAAAGGAGGGAAAGCTATACATTGCACCTTGGCATGACCATGAGATTCAGGTTTTTGATATGGCTTCAGGTACAGTTACAAATCGAAAAGAGGTTAAATCATTCCATGTCAACAAATTTAATTATGTTAACGAAATTCCTCCTATTGAAAAAGCTTGGCTTAATAGGTTTTCCTCAGACCGTTATGAAAACTTTCTTTATGATAAGTACAGGGACGTTTTTTACCGAATATTTTTACCTTCCTTTGATCCTGAAAACTTGGAGGAAGAATACAACCATAGAGAGCTCGAATTCTCAAGACCTTATTCGGGTGTGATGGTTTTGGATAGCGAACTGAATATTATCGGAGAACATATTTTTGATAAATTTCAGGTTTATACCACAAACAACCATTTTGTGGGTGAGAAAGGTTTGTACATTTCTGCAAACAATCCCTTTAACCCTGAATATAATGAGGATATGTTAAGGTACTTAATATTTACGCCAGTGTTGAGGGAGGATTAAAATTTGACAGAATTATCCCAAGAATAAAGCAAGTCCTCTAAATAGTTCCACCTTGAAAATTTAAATACTGTAATAGGTTTACTGTTAACGAAAAAAACCAATTTGAATTTCCAATTGTATCAACCTTATATTTCTGAATGTTTACGTTAGAAATCCCCCTTAGTCCCCCTTTGGAAAAAAAGGGGGATTTTGATATTTCTCCAATTGACGATTGCGTTACTGACTTTAAATTTATTTCTCCATTACATTCACACTATCCGCTGGGCTTAGCTGGACTACTTCTTCCAGAAATTTTATGCTTTCCTCTAGCACTTCGTCCCAACTTTCCGTTTTCAAACTTGAAGCAATCACATGGTCACCGGCCTCAGGGAAAGCTACTTTCCGCTTTTTTTTTTCAGGAGTGCTTACGCTGGCATACATGTCCAGCATGGCCGGAACGGAAACTACCTTGTCTTGCTCTTCCTCATTTTTGTAATAATAGGCCAGAAACAGTGGTTGTTTTACCTTTTCAAAGGTTTCCTTGTTCATTTTACTTTTTAGCAGCACAGCCAGACTTGTATAAGCATTGATATGATAATTTGTTGCCCAATATTTTCCTTCTTCGGGTTCTCTTTCTATCACCTGCACCCCATTTTCATTGGTCATGGTCATCTTCATTAACTGCTTCATCCAAGGCTGAAACAAAGGATCGAGTCGATCACCATAGATGCCGATACACGGGGAATACAAAACCAAGGAATGAATTTCAGGCCTTTCCTCCGCCAAGATCAATGACAGGGCTCCACCCATAGAGGTCCCTACCACGATTACCTTATCACCCAATTGCCTGCTGATCATATAGGCCCTTCTTGCCCCATCCACCAGGCTTTTGGCATTTAGGTGTTCAAACGCATTTGCGCGCTCTATGCCATGTTCCGGTAGTCTGGCCAAGTAGAGGTTGGCACCAAAATGTTTGGCCAATTGCTGATGTACAGGATCACCTTCCATCTGACTGGCACCAAAACCGTGTACATAGAGAATACTGAAAGCGGTTTTTCCTTTTTCTCAGGGTCAGCCCAGACTATCCTGGCTTCATTATTAGGTTTAAGGCCTTGCACAGTGTCTTCACCCTGCTGTATATAGGCTTCCAGTTCATTGAGATTTGATGGCACTTCAGGATAAGTACCGGATAGGTCCTGAATGCTTTCTTTTGGTCCGAGCATATAAAAGATGACGATGAAGATGGCTGAACCCATCAGCCAGGGAAGGACTCTTTTCATGATTTTATTTTTTGATGTCTTCGTAAGAGGCAACTACCCCTCTTACCATGGCAGAACTGAAGCCATGGTGCTCCATTTCATTCAAGCCCTTGATGGTAGAGCCTTTTGGCGTCGTTACCTTATCTATGGCTGCTTCAGGGTGAATCCCTTTCTGAATAATCAATTCGGCAGCACCTTTGACCGTCTGCGTTACAATTTTATTGGCTGTTTTGGCATCGAATCCTATTTGGATTCCTCCTTGGGCCATGGCGCGCATAAAGCGTAAGACAAATGCAGTGCCGCAAGCCCCCAAAACAGTGGCTGCTTCCATCAGGTGTTCTTCTATAGTGATGCTAATGCCTACACTATTGAAAATTGCTTTGATGGCCTCTTCTGTTTTTTGGTCAAAACCTTCCCCACAAATGCAGGTAATGGATTCTTTAATATCTGCTGCTATATTGGGCATAACCCTGAAAACAGTAGTACCGGGTTCTAGTTCAGCCTTTATGGCCTGCAGGGTAATACCAGCAGCCAAAGAGGCGATTACTTGCTTATCTTTCTTTAAAAATGGCTTAATCTCCTGTAGAATAGGCTGAATATTGTAAGGTTTAACACCTAAAATTACAAAGTCGGCATCTTTTACAGCTTCTTTATTATCAGCTAGTACTGTGACGACTTGGGATTCTAGGTAAAACAAACTTTCCGGATGTCTTTTGGTTACGATTAGCCTTTTTCCGTCAAATCCTTCTGTACTCAATAAGCCATTGGCTATAGAAAGCCCCAGGTTTCCGCAGCCTATGATGGCTATTTTAGTATTGTTGTCCATTTATTTTAGTCCTTATTTAAAATCAAGCAATAAATTTACTCATAATTTATGAGATTTCGGGGATGACCATTTATTTGATGGCTTGGATTTGTTGTGTGTAAATGTAAAAGTTTGGATCTACTTCAATTGCTACGTTTGCTGCTAATTTTTCAGTACTTTTCCAGCCCAGTTCAGGGTCAATCCAATACGTCTTTTCACTTTGATTAATTTTAAGTGGCATGGCAAAATTGGCAATCGTGTTCTCCCACCGGTAATACAATTTGTTATCTTTCCAGTAATATTGAAAAATCGGTACCTTTTCGGTACGAAGGTATTGGTCAAAGAAAGCCTGAAGATCCAAGCCACTTTCCTCAGCCAAAAAGGTCTCTATTTCAACGGTAGTTACTGTTTGATGGTAAAAAACCTTGTTCATTTTCCTTAAAATGCCTCTCCATTTTTCATCATTGTCAATCCATTGCCGTAGCGTATGTAGGATATTGGCTCCCTTGAAATACATGTCCCCGGAACCTCGTTGATTTACACCATAATCCCCGATTATAGGCCCATCGTTTCTGATAATTCTCCTTGCCCCTTGAAGGTATTCATTTCCTGCAAGGACACCATAGTGATAGTCTAGGAAAAGACTTTCTGAATAAGTAGTGAAACTTTCGTGAATCCACATGTCGGCAATGTCCTTATAGGTAATGTTATTGGCAAACCACTCGTGTCCTGCTTCGTGAATGATGATATAATCAAAGGTAAGTCCCCAGCCTGTTTCACTAAAATCTTTACCCTTGTAACCATTGGAATAGCCATTGCCATAGGTGACAGCCGACTGGTGTTCCATGCCAAGGTAGGGTACTTCGATCAACTTAAAACCATCCTCATAAAAAGGGTAGGGGCCAAACCAATGTTCGAAGGCCCGCATTAATCGAGGCACATCCCTGAATTGCACCTTGGCTTTTTCGAGGTTTTCCTTGAGTACATAATAATCCAGGCTTAATGGCCCTATTTCACCCTGATACATTTCTGAAAAATGTGCATAATCTGCAATGCTTAAGTTTACGCCGTAGTTAGCTATTGGATTGCTAACAAACCAATGGTAAGTACTTTTACCGTCATTGTGTTTTTCAATTTCACGGAGCCTGCCATTGGATACGTTCATAAGCGGATCAGGTACTTTTACACTGATCAACATGCTGTCAGGTTCATCGTACATATGGTCCTTACATGGCCACCAAAGGCTTGCTCCATCCCCTTGGTTGGAATTGGCGATAAAAGGTTTTCCTTTTTTGTCTTCTTCCCAAGTCAGACCACCTTCCCAAGGGGGATTAGGACTAATCCTTGGGGACCCACTGTAGGCAACTTCCAGAAAATGTAAATCTCCTACTTCTTGATGCGTTTCAAAGGTGACAAAATAGGCGTTTCCTTCTTTTTTAAAATCTAGCTCTTTTCCATTTTGGAAAAACCCCTGAATTTTCATTGGCTGCTGCAAGTCAATTTGCATGACCTTCCCGGGCTTCACTACTTTATAGTAAATGGTATTGCTTCCTTCAATGGACTTTTGCTTGGGCTTGACCTCGATATCGAGGTGGTAATAAACCAAATCCCACCATTCCCTTTCCGGAGTAATACTTCCCCGCAAACTATCCTGCCTAGAGTAAGTTTGTTTTGCATGTTGTGCCATGCCTGAGGTTATGAACAGCATGGTTAAAAAAGCAGGCCTAGGCCATAGGTTATTGTTCGCAAAGGTTTTTTCATTAATTGTTACGGGTTTACTCGTACCTGTCATTGATGTCCAACTTGGCCAGGTCAATCATTAATTCGGCAATTTTTTCACTTGTATCTTTAAGGAAACGTGCTCCTTTTTCCGCTGTACTTGCTTTAGGGTTTCCAATTCCGGTATCTTCGGTGACCATAGACCATTTTCTCTCTGCCCATGCCCAGCCTTCTCGAATGGCTTTTACTTTTGATTGCTTGTCTTTTCCCTCACCGGCTTCTTCGAGAGGCAAAACCAAATGACTATGCAAATGCATGATCAGGCTGGTTTCCATTTCGTCTGCATGGTCTCCCATATGTTCAAAATACTTGGGTTTGTCCATGGCCTGAAACCAGTTGCAGGTACTGAAAAACATGTCTGGAAATAGCAGGCCTATTTCTCTTAGTATGGTTTTGAAGTCATTGCCTCCGTGGCTATTTAGAATTAGCAGTTTTGGTATTCCTTGTCTATGTAAAACAGTCACAAGGTCTTTTAATATGGCCAGCTGGGTGCTGGGATTTAGGTTCATGTCCAGATAGATGTCGGATTGCCCGGTATTAACTCCAAATGGGATAGTAGGCAATATCATCACTTTGGCACCGGCTTCCCATGCAATCTTGCCGGCAGCAGCTCCAAACGCATCAGCTTCATAGACATCAGTACCATAAGGGAGGTGATAATTATGGGCTTCTGTGGCCCCCCAAGGCAATACCGCCAGCTCAATTTTTTCTTTTTTTAGTGCTTTCCAGTTTGTTTCAGCTAGGATATAAGGTCTCATTGATAAAAGGTTTTTGATGAGGCATATTTTCTAAAAATGTAAATAAACCATAAATTTTTAGAATTCCCATCCTTAAAATTCCTTACTTCCCTTTATATTGCAAGAATTAAATGAAGGGTTGAAAATTAACAATAGAATAAAATAAACCATTTTATCATGTCACAATTAAAAAATAATAGAAGAGACTTTGTCAAAAAAAGCATCTTGGGAACAGTGGGAGGTGTCGTATTAGCCGGATCTAATTTAAAAGCAGCACCTGCCACATTAGCCAAGCCATCAGACCTTAAATTGGCATTTGCGGGTTATACTTTTAAAAATTTCGATCTTGATGAAACCATAAAAATGATACAAAAAGTAGATGTAAACTACCTTTGTATTAAGGATTTTCATTTGCCGTTGGAAAGTACAGATGCAGAAATTGCTGCTTTTCACAAGAAATTGGCGGATGCAAACATTAAAGGTTATGCGGTAGGCCCCATCTATTCAAAAACTCAGGAGGCTTTAGATAAAGCTTTTGACTATGCCAAAAGGGTTGGAGTAGATATGATTGTAGGCATTCCAAGAATTGAAGACTTAGCCTATTTGGATAGTAAAGTAAAAGAATACAATATTAGGTTTGCCATCCATAACCATGGCCCTGAAGATAAATTGTATCCAAATGCTACCGTTATCATGGGGCATATCAAGGATTTTGATGAGCGTATTGGTATGTGCTTTGATATCGGACATAATATGCGTGATGGTCATGATCCTGTTGCAGACATTAAGAAATACAAAAGCCGCATCTTTGATTTACACCTGAAAAATGTTTCTAAAGCAGAAGCTGATGGCAAAACAGTTGAGCTTGGAAGAGGTGTTATTGATATTCCTGCAGTGGTGAAAATGCTTGCCAAAACCAATTATACCGGTCACTTGGCCATGGAATATGAAAAAGACATGGAAGCACCTATGGCAGGTATTGCAGAATCTGTAGGGTATTACCAAGGAATTGTGGATACCTTAGGTTAAAAATCTATAAAACGATATACTAAATAGCTCACATAATGTGAGCTATTTGTTTTTTTCGGCGATTTGCTTGAGTTTCTCTTTGATCGTTTCCTCACTTATCCACTGACCTCTTGCCATTACCCCCAAAGGATTTTTTAAGTGGTTTAAATCTTCTAAAGGATTTGCTTTAAGTAAAATCAGATCGGCTTCCATTCCTTCTTCAATGGCTCCAAAATTACCATCAAAATATTGTGCAGGATTTAAGGTGCCGATTTGCAATATTTCTAAAGGTCTTAACCCCGCTGCTAGCATTCCCTTTATTTCATGATGGATAGAAAATCCCGGAACATTAAAAACTTGAGGAGCGTCAGAACCCAATAATAAACCCTGTCCATCTTCATGTAAGGCTTTGATCAATTGATACCGAATTTGGTTGAACTGTTTCCATTTTGTCTCATTAAAATTATCTCCGGCAGTCAGATTTTTTTTGCTTTTTACCCAGTTTTCTCTGGTTTTTGGACTCAAGTATTGCATTTCTTCTTGGTCCACCAATATCTCAGCAGGAATAGGAGAAAACCAACGCTCAAAAAGAGATTGAGTGGGAACCACCCATACCTTATTTTTTTTGCTTAGCTCAACCAATTCCGGAATGGTATTTGGGTTGGCCAATTCCGTGAAATTAAAACCAAAGAAACCATTCTCTGTAGGGTTTACACCAGCTTCTTTCGGAACCAATCCTTCAATAAAACCATCTACGTGGTCTATGGTCTGGTAGCCATTTTTTAAGGCGTGCCTGATGCCTACCAAATTTGAGACATGCCCGGCAAATGGGATCCCGTATTTATTTGCTGCAGCCACAAGGCTGTCAAAAACATGCTTTCTGATACCCGGGTGGAGTTTTAGAAAGTCGTAACCTGCTTCTGCATAATTTTTTACTTTTTCCTGCGCTTCCCCAGGAGTGGTTACTGTATTTCCATTCAAAGAGGGGCTGGAAGTAAAGATTCTAGGAGACAATATTTCCTGGTTTGCAGCTTTTTCTCTTAAGGGTAAGTGAACTTCATTTCCCAACATTCCCCGAATGGTGGTTATACCATTGGATAAGTACAAAAATAGGGTTTCTTGAACCAGAGGATCGTCCCAGGATTTGTCCGGAATATGGGCGTGCATTTCTGCTAAGCCCGGAAGCAAATAATTTCCCTTTCCATCAATTACTTTGGCCTTGGCAAAATCAATGTCTTCCTCCAGAGAAAGAATCTGCTCAATTATATTTTCCTTTACGATGACATGTGCAGGAGAAATAGCCCCTGATCTGACATCTACAATGTTGACTTCCGCAAAAACAGTCTGATCAGCCGTAAGAGCACGGCTGCCATTTTTTGCATTACATGAAACGATGCTTGCAAGCAATAACAGGTAAAGGAATTGATTTCTCATGACAGCTTCGGTTTCAAGTGAATGAATAGTTAACAGGCGCTATTTATACCAACAGTAATATTTTACCGATATGGTTAGAACTCTCTAATAACTTATGTGCTTCAGCAGCAGCTTCCATAGGGAATGCTGTATGGATCACAGGTTTTATTTTATCAGGAAACAATGGCCAAATTTTCTCCATCAAGTTAGTAGCAATATGACCTTTGTAGCCCTTGGATTGAGGCCTTAAAGTAGACCCGGTTATTACAAGCTGATGACTCATTATTCGAAGTAGGTCGACCTCTCCCATTCTATTTTCCATGGCATTTATCATGATCAATCTTCCTTTTCTATTCAATAGGCGAAGGTTTTTTATGGTATAAGAACCACCTACCATATCCAAGACAATGTCAACTTTTTTGTTTCCCAAGTATTTTTTAACTTCAACTTCAAAATCTTGCTCCTTGTAATTGATAGCAAGACTTGCTCCCAAATCTAAGCAGGTTTCACATTTTTCTTTAGAACCCGCTGTAACAATCACCTGGCCACCCATGGCTTTCACCATTTGTATGGCTGCAACCCCAATCCCGCTACTACCACCATGTACAAGTACAATTTCATCCTTTTTAAAATTGCCAATTTGAAAAACATTGTTCCACACTGTGAAAAAGGTCTCTGGTAGGGAAGCAGCTTCTTCTAGACTCAGGCCCTCCGGAATCGTTAAACATTGTTCTTGAGGAACTGCAACAAACTCGGCATAACCTCCCCTGCCAATAAAGCACAAACTTTATCTCCGATCTCCCAGGTTTTAACGTTTTCGCCTAAGTCGGCTACCCATCCCGATACTTCCAAGCCCGGAATATCCTTAGGGACTCCTTCAGGGGCCGGGTATTTACCTTCTCTTTGAGCTACATCAGGTCTATTTATGCCAATTGCACGTACTTTGATTAAAATTTCATCTCTTCCGATTTGGGGTTTACTTTCTTCTTTAATTTTTAAAACTTCCGGAAGGCCCGGTTGTGTAATCACTACTGCTTTCATATGTTATTTGATGACCAATAGAGGAATATGAGTATGATAGACCATTTTCACACTATGGCTATGTTTGAAAATAAAATAATATAAAAACCGCGGTCTTTTGAAAACATGACTAGTAAACTATCTGATTTGTTTTTTACATAATTTTCTAGCCCCTTGTCTGTATTGATCTCCTGAAGCATCTCGAAGCTAAAATCGCAGTCAGGAAAATTTTCATTCAAGTAGGATTCAAGTCCTTTGAAAATGATTTTTTTGCTGAAATTGGGTTTGTTTTCTATATGAATAATTTCATAGGGTAGATTCCAAGTTTCAGTGAGTTTAATCAATTTCCTGAAAATGCCTTCTTTATCATGTTGAAGATCTACAGCAACTTTAATTTTCTCAATGCTTTCAAATGAAGACCCAAAGGGTACTGCAATGACAGGAATGCTACTTTCCTTGATAACCTTAGCGGTATTGGATCCAATAAGATTTTTTTAATACCACTTGCCCCTTGGGTACCCATGATGATAAGGTCATAGTCATCATTATTGGCTGTGGAAAATATGGCATTGGCCACGGTGCCTTGAATAATCTTAAAATCTATTTCTACATCTCTACCTACTTTGCTAATTATTTTATTTAATTCAGCTTTGGCATTGTTCTCTATGGTTTGTGCCATTCTTACAGCTTCAGCAGCAAAATCATATACTGCAAAATAGGAGAAAATCAATGTTATGGTTGCACATTGCTGCTGAGCATAGGACACTGCAAAATTTAGTGCTTGATCAGCATTGTCAGATAGGTCAGTTGGAACAAGGATCTTCATATTTGGCCTTTTAGTTTCTTTAAATTAATGAATATTTATCTAAATTACACAATGATTTAAATCATATATCTTTGATGATAATATGGATCAAACTTAAAAATTATGTTCGAATATAATAAAGACAAGCACTATCCTAAAGAGACGGAAAGTAGGGTAGTGATCAGGTTTCAGGATTGTGATCCATTGCAACACCTCAATAATGCCAAGTATTTCGATTATTTTTTTAATGCTAGGGAAGATCAGGTGCCGAAATTATATGGGGTGGAAATGATGGATTTTATTCGTAAATACCAGGCCGCTTGGGTCGTTTACAATCACAGTATTTCCTATGTAAGACCGGCTAGAGTTGGAGAATGGGTGAGAATCATGAGCAGAGTGATTTGGCACGATCACCATTCAGTGATTGTGGAATATTACATGACAGATGATAATAAGGAAGAATTGAAAACATTGATGTGGACCACCATGCGTTATGTGGATATGAAACATGGGAAGTCTAAAGATCATGAAGGAGCGGTCAAAGATTTCTTATTAGCTACCACAGATGAGGTGAACATGACTGAAACCACACTCCAATCAAGGATTAAAGCGATTAAAGCAAGCCTCTTAAAAGCTTGATTAGGAAAACGATTTTGCTCGGTGTTGCAGTATAAATTAATAGATGTCAATACCGTCAAAATCGTATTTTTTTAATTTTAGGCAAAAAGATATTACCTTCCTAGCGCAAACAAATTGATAGCTTTTGAATTAGCTAAATAAACTGTAACGAATTATCAATTTACCACCTGATCTCCACTTTATCCATCCTTGGTCAAGACTTGAGAAATCTTTGTCAGTAAGTTTAACTTTCAGCCAATCTCCCCGGACTGCTATAGGTTGCAAAAAATCATAAGGTCTAGTGTTAATTGAAGCATTTTCTAAAGGTTTAACCAATACCTTTTGTGGGAACGCATCAAGAATTTCCACACTATTTATATTTAGAATAAACTCCGGCCAATAGATTAGGTGGCCACTGAATTTATCTATAAGTACCGATTGACCTGTTTCTTTGTTTACCTCTACTTCTAGCATATGCTTTCCGGAAGTTAGCACTTTTAGCATCAGCCAATCGTAATCTAATTTTTCTATTTCAGGGAAGAAGTAAGGGGGTGCATATTGGATATCATATTGTCCATTATGATTTTTATAAAACACCAAACTGTCTATAACCTCTCCAAGGCCATTCCATGCATTTGGGTTTGATGGGGAATAAAAATACAGTTTGTCATTTGCTGAAAAATTGGGGCTAAACAATCCTTGACCCATAACCTTTTCAAATTGAATATTGTGGACCGGTTGGACTGGAATTGGTTTGGGGGTGATTTGTTTTTGTTGGGCAGGAACCTTGTCTCTCTCCAATTCTAAATGGCGCATGTATCCTAGAAAAAGTAAAATACTCAGTACAATAAATAGAATAAAATTGGTGTAAACGATAATTTTTGTTTTTAATCTACCTGCCAGTATTATTGCTAGGATCAAGGCACCAAAAGCATACAACAGGGCATAGCCAATTAATATGGTAGCACCGGCTAATCCTTGATTTTTGCCTACCCCCATGTATCCAGAGAACATAGCCCCCAAGATGAAAAACACTATTATTGTGAGAAAATAGAATAAAAAACTGGAACCTTTAAGTGCTTTTTTCATGGATCAATTAATTATCTAACCCGAGGTTGATACTAGTGTTTTGTAGCTGGGATTATAGCAGGTTAGTTCAATCGCTAGGAAACCGAGCCTTAATAATCTCGATAAAGCAAAGAATCACTATCATTGAACTTAATTTGTTCTATTAATAGGGAAAAGAACAAAAAAGCAATCAGTACGCTATTGATTGTAGGTAGTATTTAATTTATCCTTATAAAATTAATTATATTTAATAAAAAACAAAATAAATGACCAATTAATATTGAGGTTTACCAAATTGATTATGATAAAACTCAAATGAAAGGTTCTTAATAATAAATAATGTTTTGATCTTAAGATTTATTGAATATTAGTGAGTGTTTTGGTAGAAAAAAATGTATCAAAGTTACCGAAATCGAGATGTTTTCATTGCTTTTGGTAGGTCTTTGAATCTTTGGCTATTTTATTTCGCTCGATTGAAACTTATGAAATATTAAATGAGGTACTTTATTTAGGCCCTCAAAACTGCAGCTCTCCTACTAAAGCTAGGGCTTATGGAAATTCAAACACAAAATATGGCGGCTAAATAATCTTTTGAAAGTAGATTTTTTAGGACATCCATGCCTAATTTTATATTAATTTACAACGTACAATTGCTCATTAACTGCTTTATTTAGTACCGTATCCGACCAAGTATAAGCAGGCGGGATTTCACCAATGAAATAGGTTTTTGTTGGGTGTATCAACGCCGGAATCTGATACATATCGGTAATCCGTAATACATTCAATAATTCTAAAGCGAAATCCCTTCCATTTTTTGGGCTGGGTTGGTCATGTGTTTCCGGTGGATAGGCCAAATAAATATTTTCACATTTTTCATCCATCAATGCTGCATACATGGCTATGGATGCCATTCCATCCCTGCCAAGAATACTGATTTTATTGGGTGCTACCTCAGGCAATGTTCTACAGAATTCCAATGCGCGCATGGTGTCATAGATTTGCATGGAAGCGATGGTTTTGCCTAGCCAAGCTGCTGAACGCCTGATATGCCAATTTAGCTCAGGTGCCCAGCCGGCTTCCCCCACGCCCCTTACCTCCACGTACGCGATGTTATGCTTTCCAGGTACTTTTTGCGCAAAACCTTCACTTTCCCACCTTTCCTCTCCCGGGGTTCTTAGTACCAAGAGCAGAGGCGATTTCTCTTCTTGAGGGTGCCGGTAAAAGATATTTACTTTAAGTTCCCATCCTTCTTCGCTGTTAAAACTGTAGGTTTTATTCCCATACTTGGCCAAGTCAGCGGTTCTATAAATCATTTTGCCTCCTAAATCTATTGCAGCATCCGGAAATGCTCCAAAAGTTCTTGATTTGAGAAAGTGCTTAACTTTTTTGATGGTCTACTAAATCTTCTCTACTATTGATAACCGGGATTTCGGCCGTTTTGATGAAGGAGTGCTGGATGGTTTTGGTGATATCTGTAGCGGGCGGCCTGCCATTATAAACGTTAAGGCTGTCAGCAGGCAGTAATTTTTCCTTATTGGTTTCTATATCTACTATTTCTTCAGCGGGAACATCTTTGCCCATTAAGTGTTGAAGGAAAAAAGAAAAAATGGCTTTCCTCGATTTTGGATGGTAAGAATGCCCTCCCGGTGTTTCTACTAGTGAAATATTATTTTCTGCATCAAATTTTTTATAGAAGTTGCGTAATGTTTGATAAAACTGCCTTGTGGACTCAATCCCATAAAGTTCGTCTCTATCCGATTGGGCTATAAGCAGAGGTTTGGGGGCAATTAAAGCTCCGATATCTGTGTAATCCATTTGATAGCCATTGTTGATCATCATGCAATCACAATGGCCATCTATTCTTCTTTCGCCTACCTGCGAGTCCATGGTTCCCGCTCCACAAACAGGCGCTGCAGCTTTAACTCTTGGGTCTGCTGCAGCAAAGTACCAGCTTTGGGAGCCTCCTCCCGAAATGCCGGTAATGCCAATATTGTCCATGTCCACGTCAACACGTGTAGCAAGGTAGTCCAGGCCTCTTATTGCATTCCATAATTCTACAGCGGCGGGGTTATAGCCTCGAGAGTACCAATTGAACCATCCCTTGTTATAAGGTCCCCAATGATGTCCCCAAACTTCACCAAATTGGATGGTGTCAAAAATTAAGGTGACAAATCCAAGTTCTGCCAATCTTCTCGCATGCGCCTGGTAGTTTACCTTTTGCCCATGAGAATGACCGGAAAGATAAATTACTGTTGCCCGAGGTTGAGAAATATTGTCGGGTACATAGAGGTTTGCCGGGACAAATAAATTGGGAAGGGATTCATAGTAAAATTTTTCGATGTGAAAGCCTTTTTGTTGCAAGGTGCCTTGGAAGTAAGTTTTGGGAGGATTCCTTGGTTCAGTCATATTAAATCCCATCATTTCTATAAATTGATGGTGTTTTACAGTACGAACCGAATCCCATTCATCCAGGGTAAGGGAACTTGAAGAAAAATGATCAGTCATTCCTTTGGCCTCTTGTTTGAGGTAATGCATGATATTGTTTGTAGGAGAAGGGTTTTTGATATTCAATGCCTTCTCTTCTTTACATGCTCCTGTTAATAAAATTAGCAGACCTAGAGAGATTAAGTTTAGCTGTTTCATTTTTCGAGATTAAATAAAGAAGTAAGATAACCACAGGATTTTTTTAAGCCAATGCTTTCTAAAATTGATTTCAGTTTGTGGGTGAAAATAAGAGGAAATTTTATTTTCACTTGATTTTGAGGAGAATTTAAGGGATATTGATAAAGGTAAGGTTCTACTTAACTGATTAAAATAGGTAAGGGTATAAGTAGTCAAACCGTAGTTCTATATGATTAAATAGAAGCCCACGTAAAATCGTTTATTATCATTAACATAAATTTGTTTGTAAGCCTATGAAACTGACTGAAGAACAAATTGCCCAATACCAAAAAGATGGCTATTTACTTGTAAAAGGATTTTGTAGCCAAAAGGAAACCAATAAGCTTTATAAGGTAGCTTTGGAGGATGAGGCAATGAGTAAAAATGCCATGGATCTAAATGACCAATCGGGCATGAAGACCAAGCTTTCCTTGTGGTTTAAACCTGGGAATGACGTTTTTGGCTATTTGACTAGAAGTGAAAAAATGGTAAATGCGGTAGGGCAATTGCTCGAGGGAGAAGCGCCTGTATGTCACTTTCATTCCAAGTTAATGCAAAAAGAACCCAAAGTAGGAGGCGCATGGGAATGGCATCAAGATTATGGATATTGGTATAAAAACCAATTCATGTTTCCTGATCAATTAATGAGTGTAATGGTTGCATTAACAGAGGCAAATAAGCAGAACGGTTGTTTGCAGGTAATCAGAGGCTCACACAAGCTTGGAAGGGTGAATCATGGGTTTGCCGGTGAGCAAGTTGGGGCTGATATGGTGATGGTTGAGAATGCTTTAAAAACGATGGATCTTGTCTACTGTGAAATTGATCCCGGAGACGCGCTTTTCTTCCATAGTAACTTGTTGCACCGGTCAGCAGCAAACCTTTCGGAAAAGCCTAGATGGTCCATAATTTCATGTTTTAATTCTCAATCCAATATTGCCTACAGTGAGACTTCTACCGCATGGAAAGAGGCTTTAGATCCAATCCCGGATGAAGCCATTTTAAATTGGGAAGCTGATTCTTTATCTCAAGCAGATTTCCTTAAAAAGGAGAATGACCCTGCCTTGAAAGACACAGGTTGGGAATAAGCCTTATCACCAGAAAAAGAAGGGTTGGATTAGTTGGCCACTTCCATTTTTACTTTCAGCTTTTTTAATTTTTGATTGTAAGTATTGTTGAGAAGGTCGTCTACTCTTTCTGTGGGAATGGCCACATAACTGGCATTGTCGAGAATATTAATCATGCCAATTTCGCTGCCTTTTAATCCTCCTCTTTTGGTGAAGAATCCAACAATATCTCCCTTACTGACTTTATTTTTCTTTCCAACACTTAAATAAATACAGGTAAGAGGGGAGGACTCTGGTGTTTTTATTTCTTGCGGAAGCTGGTATTCAGGCAAATTATTATCTACATATTCAGGGAAGGTTTCTTCATGAGCAAGCAACAGGTAACTTTGCCCTTCGGCCATCATTCTTGCCGTTCTTCCATTTCTGTGTACAAATGCATCTTTCTTTGGAGGCAATTGGTAGTGAACAATATGCTTGATTTCAGGTATGTCCAAGCCTCGGGATGCAAGATCTGTGGCAATTAATAAGGAGTGTGTACCACTTCTGAATTTTATCAGGTTTTTTCTCTATCAATTTGTTCCATGCCACCATGCAATACCACATGCTCAAAGCCAAAATCTGTTAAGAGTAAGCTTATTCGATCTACGGCATCTCTATGGTTACAAAATACCAAAGTGCTTTCCTGTCCAAAATCTGAAACAAGGCGCATTAGGCTGTCTATTTTTTCTACACTTGAGGTCCTAACCAACTGTAGCAATAAGGTCATTACTTCACCTTCTTTCAAGAAATCCACTTTCTCATAAGTTTTGAAAGGTAAGAATTCGGGCAAGGTATTGAGGGTAGTTGCAGAGGTAAGAAAATACTTTTGTCCCTCAGAAAGGTCTTTAAAGATAACGCTTAATTGCTCATGGAAACCAAATTGAAGGGATTTATCAAATTCATCCAAAATAACCAGACTAATATTTAAATCCGTTAAATTCCCTTTTTGCGCATGTTCTGATAGTCTTCCCGGAGTCCCTAAAATCACTTTAGGCTTTTCCATAAGTCTATTCTCTTCTGTTCGCATAGAGTGCCCTCCATAGCAAACGCAAGCGTGAAAATTTGTCTTCAATGATTTGAAAACCTCAGTAATCTGTAAAGCAAGTTCTCTAGAAGGGATTATAATAAGTGCAGTGGCGTCCGCTGTGGAGGCCTCCAAGTGTTGGACCATCGGAATAAGGTAGGCAAGTGTTTTTCCGGAACCCGTGGGAGCCAATAGCATGACAGGAGCATCCCCTGAGGCCTTCTCCATAAATTCCAATTGCATTTTATTGAAATTTTTTAATGAAAGTCGTTCCAAAAAGGTTTCCTTACTTGTTTGATTATTCTTGTCCATACCACAAAGATAAGGATAGGCAATGAGACAAAAGTGCTTTATATAAAGAATTTAAAAATGAAATCCTGCCTGAAAAATACAGACAGGATTACAAAGGTTGTAGTTGATAGAGGAAGCGAATACATCGCTTACAATTAGCGGTTAATTCCTTGTCAAAATTTTAAATTGATCCATTACTTTATAGGTGGCTCGGGTTAAATCAATGTGGATATTTGGAGAGTTATAATCAAAATAAGCTGAAGTATACCCTTGCCAAATAGTATTTCCTTTTTTATGATCGATTACCAAAACGACAAGCATCCCATCATTCTGAGTGTATTTTATGGCGTTGTAATTTTCACCCCTTTTTTGTCTTTCGAGACTATCCAAAACAGACTCTTCAACCAGTTCTATTCCCTGTTTTTTTAACCAATAGTCAAAGTTTGGTTGGTTGTATCCCCTGTACCTCACTTCACTCATATAAAGCTTGTGGATAATTAGAAGATCTGGATTTTTATCTCTTTCCCTAAATCCTTGAGAGCCTAATCGTGAGGAAATGGATTTTTCAATAATTCCGGTAAAATCCCTGTCGTTTTTCCCTTCTTCAGCCACAAATCCAAAAGTTTTGTACTTTTTGAAGGCTCCTTTGTAATTGTAATCGTATTCGGCAATAAAGTCTCTTTGTGACAAGCATGCTGAGTTAATTATCAGTATGGCGAAGATAAAGTAATTGAAGTTTTTCATACATTTTTCTTGAAAAGAGGTGAAGCAATAGGTTTGTGATTTTGTGAAACAATTAAGTTTTATATCTCAAAACATAAAACTGCAATTTTAAAATAAACTTCAGAATAGAATTTTTGTTCAGGGTTTTGTCGCTAAAAACTGAATTAATGTTAATGAATTTCAGTATAAAATGCAAGTTTTTTGGTTCATATTGCTTAAACTTATGTTATTGAATATTAGTGGTCTATACTATTCCAATTATTTGATAAACCATAGGAACAAATTGGATCAACCACAATCCCTCAATCAAAAAGTGGGAGAAAACAAAAAATGGCAAGCCTTTTGGCTTGCCATTTTAATTTATAGATTTGAAAACCATTTTTTTATTTTAGCTAAACTTTTCAATAAATTCACCCAAAGACAAGTACTTTTCGTATTTCGATTGATAAATAGCAACCTTTTCCGGATTTGGGTAATAAACTTTATCAAAACCGTTGCCCATAGCTGCTATGGCCTCGGTTACATTTGGATAAATGCCCGCTGCGGTAGCGGCATAAATGGCAGCACCCAAAGCTGGGGCTTGTTCAGATTTTGCTTCTTTTATAGGCATATTCAACACATCTGCCAAAGTTTGCATGACCAAGGATGATTTTTTTGCCACCCCACCTAATCCTACTACTTGCTCTATTTTTACACCTTCTTGTCGAAACCTTTCGATGATTTTTTTGATCCAAAGCAAATGCTATCCACCAAGGCTTTAAAAACATGGGCAGCGCCTGAGCCCATGTCAAGACCTTGGATTGCTCCTTTTAAATTCTGATTGGCATCGGGTGTTCTTCTTCCATTGATCCAGTCCAGCGCAATTACATCCGTTTCATCGGGAGCTATTTTTTCAGCTTCATTCGATAGGGTTAATATTAAGTTCTTTTCCAATAGATCTATAGTTTCTTGCTTAAGCTCACCATCCATAGTAGCATTTTTGATGGTAGTGCTGGCAGGTTTTAGCAATAATTGGACGAACCAAGCGAGGACATCACCAAAGGCAGATTGTCCTGCTTCTAAGCCGATTTTCCCCGGGATAACAGACCCATCTACCTGTCCGCAAATCCCCTTTACCAACTTATCTTCCAATGCCTCATAAGGACTCACCATAATGTCGCAAGTAGAGGTGCCCATCACTTTAACAAGGGTGCCCTCATCAACTTCTCCTCCTATGGCACCTGCATGGGCGTCGAATGTACCAACAGCAACGGGAGTGCCCTCTTCCAAACCTAGTTTAGTGGCCCATTCTTTTGCTAATCCCCCTGCAACCTGGTCGGAGGTATAGGTTTCTTGGTAAAGTTGGCTCTTAAGCTTCTTCAGGCTTGGGTCAAGCTTTTCTAAAAACGCTTCCTCAGGCAACCCTCCCCAGCTCTCATGCCATAAAGCTTTGTGCCCTGCGGCACAGCGACTTCGCTTAAAGTCAACTGGGTTTTTGCCACCAACTAATGTATAGGTCAGATAGTCGCAATGTTCCATCCATGAATAAGTTGCTTCTGCAACTTCTTTGTCTTCTCTGATGATATGTAAAATCTTCGCCCAAAACCATTCTGAAGAATAAATACCACCTTCATATTTGGTGAAATCTTCTCCTCCCCAAGTCCTTGCCAAATGATTGATTTCATCCGCCTCAGCAATTGCCGTGTGGTCCTTCCATAGGATCATTTGGGCATTGGGGTTTTCAGAAAATTTGTCAGAAAGTGCCAAAGCCTTGCCGGAACGGTCTACCGGAAGTGGAGAGGACCCTGTAGTGTCTACGCATATTCCTTTTACTTGAGCTTTGGGTATACCGGACTTTTCCATCACCGCTTTTACGGTATGTGAAAGCCCCTCAAGATGATCTAATGGGTGTTGCCTAAACTGGTTTTTTGATGGATTGCAATATTTGCCTTCTTTCCAACGGGGATAGTTGTAGACTTCAGAAGCAAGGGTGACACCATCACGGGTGTTGACCAAAATGGATCTGACAGAATCTGTTCCATAGTCTACACCCAATACGTAATTGTCCATAATAATTATTTTGGATTGTTAAATAGCGAGAATCTAATGATGACTTAAAATAGGGAAAGGAAATGCTAACATTATTTGTGAAAAAGTATGCTTGACAAATTCCATAACCTATTCAGAGTTTGATGTAAAAATATACGGAAAAAATTGAAAAAGGCCCATCTAAACCTATAAAAAATGAAGACTTTGACTTTAATTTGGGTTTAGGGATCAAACGTCTTCGACTTCATGCCAAGTCTGAATTTCTAGAATTTTATTTCCTTCGGTTTTGATGGCCATATGGTATTCATATGCTATGGATTTTAATGTTTTGCTATCTAAAGCAGAAAAAGTCGTCCAAACTAATGTCCAGTCACCCTTCAAAATTCCTCGATTCACGCGGACGCTAGTAAGTTTGGGCTCACTAAAAGACAAGTGATTCAAATGGTTATGCTTTGATTTCCAATGGGAGATTTCTTCAATAGAGTCGTGGATTGAATCTGTATTGGTATTTATACATTTGAAATCTGGATGTATGATTTCTTTGATATAGTCGTAACTTTCTAATTGAAGCCCTTTAAGGTATTTCTTAATTAATTCTTGATCACTATGTTCCTTTGGGTTTTTAGTTACCGGAGGGTTTCGACCTTCTACATTCTTTCTCACCTGTTCTTCATATTTGCTGGAATACAAATAGCCGGGTAGGAATGCCAGTGCTAAAGAGTTTTTAATGTTGGTCATCTTAGATTATCAATCTTAAAAGGGTTATTTAAATTGATATTTTTAAGGGTGTTGGTAGTAACTTTTTCCTTATTTATCTTTCTTGTTACAATAATACGAATAAAAAATTCAATTTTTATGGTTTGTAAGATGATTTTTGATAGGTGAGTGGTGTATTATCCTAAACTGACTCAGGACTTTAGTTTAATTTTTTAAATCCTTTTTTATGTGGAGTGAATTGCTCTTATGGAAGAAAAAACGAAAAGAGAGTTAGAGGTATAATTAAAATCCGTTTTTTGAAATAGGGTTCATAAGAACTGGTGTAATATCTAGAAAATTAGGCTTTTTAGAGACAGAATTATAGCCAAGCTATGCATAACCTGTCTGCTTACACTTAAGTTTGTAGATAGCACGGAAGAGCCTGTGGTTGAAGTGATTTCCGCAAATGATAAAAGGTCTATTTCATAATTTGAGTTAAAATACTTTTTAAGAGAAAAGGTAAAAAAAACACCTCTTATTAAATGAACAAGAGGTGTTGTAATGGTAGTTTTGGTTAGGTGAAAACTAATTTGATGAAGTCATTTCCTTTTTTAATAGAGCATTCCATTTTTGAATCAAGGGCCATTCTCCTGAGAGATCAGAATTTTTTTCTCCGTCAAAGAAACACAAATTGGCCTTTTTTATAGAAGCCTCCTTCTGTTGTATGATCAAAGTTAAACTGTCAATTATTTCCACTTTCTTTGAACCTTTCCCTACAAGGTGATTTTGTTTTTGAAGGTCTATATGTGAAATATTGTCAGTAGAAATTAATTGAAATTCCAATTCAGCGCCAAGGTTCATGTAAAGCAATTTGTGCTTACCGGAATCAATGCCAATGGCATATTCACCTCGCCAAAAATCATGATTTTCCAACACAAGGCCTTGCTTATTGGCTTCCTCCATAAACTTTTGCTGCTTTGATTTTAATAGGTTGGATTGCTTTTTCTTATTGATATATATTGGAGCAATAAATGCCACAATAGCTGCTAAGGAAATTCCTAAGCTGATTGGTTCAATGTCAACGATCATTTTTCAGGTATTTGAATGTTATAAAATGCAATAGCTAGATTAGAAAAAATATTAAAATAGGATCTAATAGCGTAATCAAAGCCTGTCATTTCGGGCAGTCGATTATAGGAGATCCTGATTTCCATATCTTATTTCCTGAATTAATTCTGCTATTAATTAGGGGTTAAATTGTCTAAAATTCCCTTAGAAAAGGAGGAGCATAATAAAATGGGCAACTTTCAACTTAAATTAAAAAGCTGATCGCCTAATATTAGATCCAAGTTCTCTGTTAAACCGAATATCCTTACTAAGAACAATGGCTACAATTCTCTTTCATAATCAGGGAATTGCAACAAAAGTATTTCCGGATCACTGCTGTACAATGAATTTTAGACTGGCATTAAAACCTATTTTTATAGGAAATAAATGCTTGCAAATAAATGAAGGTTGATTACCAAAAGGAGTGGAAAGGAAAAAGTATTTGTTTGAAATAATGATAAGAGACCCAGGCGTAAGGACTCAAATTTTTATTGCTCAATAAAGGACCATTGGCCCAAGTAAATTCTTGGTTCTTTATTCCTGCAAATAATCCATCATTTAAAATATTTTTGAAGGCATGTCCCTCTTCATAAACTGTAGGAAGGCCGAAAAAATCTACGAAACTCAGTTGGTCTACAAAGGCTTTGTTTTGACCGGTTCCTTCAGATATTTTGACAGGAGCAAAAGGCAATAAAAATGACCAGACCAATATCGCTGCGGATAGGAATAGGGTCAAGTGTGATTTTATTGCTTTTGTTGTTTTCATTCGTAAAGCAAATTTACTGATTTTTATTGTAAATGGACTTTTATAAATAATTATATAATTCGAAAATAACCTTAAAATAGGGTGGTTGAAGGTGGTTTGCTTTTAAAGTCCATGAATTTTAAGCAGATTCTATAAATGATATCCATTTAAAACCCATCACTTATTTTTGGTATTAGATATTCACAAACAATAGAAATGGGCCTTCAAAGCATTGCTGAAATTTACTTCTTTTCTTATAAAAGTTAAGTATTCTGTGAAGATGAAACTTACCATTGAAAGCTTAGCAAATTCCCTATTTTAAACGGTAATGGGTATAAAATGTTAAGTTAAAAAATCAAAAAGTTTGAAAAAAAGCTGCCACTAATTTGTGGCAGCTGAGGTGCATATTATTGCTCTGTAATTTCTATTTCTTCCAATTCAATGGAATCTTCAGAATCCAAAGGTAGAGACTCATTCTCGAATTCTTCAGTCATTTCTGGTTCTTCAACAGAATTTTCGATTTGTGAATCTACTGGTTTTTTGCCGCAGGAGGCCAGTTGGCTAGCTACGACGATCATCATTACAACGATGCTTGTTTTCATTTTTTTGTTTTTCTTTTATGTATCCTTAGATATCAATGCAATAATAAAAACTATGCCAAAAATTCAAATTCCGGGAGATGGGAAAAAGTATTTTTTATTCCTTTCTGGAGGGCTATGATTTCTTCGTTTGGGGCATAATTATTTGCTGAATTAATTAATGAAAATATTGCATTGGCATGGGATAATTTAAGGTATTGGATATGGAGGATGGTAAAAAATAATGGTTTTGCTTTTAGAGGGTAAATAACTATTTTAACGAAATGATTTCGATAAAAGGGAATAAAATGTTTTGGGGAATACCATTTATAGGATGGTTAATTTTAGTGGCTGTAACCATAGCTTGCAAAGAAAACCCAAGTCATGATGTTTTTGAATTTCCTGACCAAGTCAGTTATAACCTTCATGTAAGACCAATTTTATCTGAAAACTGTTTTACTTGCCATGGCCCGGACGCAAACAAAAGGGAGGCGGGGCTTCGGTTAGATGTCGCTTCAGAAGCTTATGCAGTCCTGAAAGACAGCCCAGGGAAGCATGCCATTGTTCCCGGTTCTTCAACAGAATCTTTGGTTTTTAATAGGATGATATCATTAGATCCGGAAGAAAAATGCCTCCTCCATCATCAAATTTGCAATTAAGTGATCATCAGGTCAATATAATCAAAAAATGGATAGATGAGGGCGCTGTATATGAACCTCATTGGGCCTTTGTTTCTCCCAAAAAACGCCTCTTCCGAAAGTGAAAAATAAGGGTTGGGCTAAGAATGAAATTGATTACTTTGTCTTAAGCAAGATGGAGGCGAAGGGTTTAAGCCCCTCAGTAATGGCGGATGACTTAAGCCTAATGCGGAGGATTTATTTTGATTTAATAGGCTTACCGCCAAGTCCGGAAGTGCTGGATGAATTGCAGGAAAATGGTTTGAAGCCGGAGGCTGTAATAGACCGTTTGTTTCAATCTGCATCTTATGGTGAAAAGATGGCGGTTGCCTGGATGGATGTGGCGCGTTATGCAGATAGTCATGGTTACCAAGATGATTATTACCGGACCCAGTGGCCTTGGCGAGATTGGGTGATTCATGCTTTCAACAAAAACATGCCTTATGATCAATTCATTACATGGCAGCTGGCAGGTGACTTGCTTCCCAATGCAGGCAAGGAACAGTTGTTAGCCACAGGGTTTAATCGCAACCACAAAATTACTGAGGAGTCAGGGGCCATCGATGAGGAGTATCGCGTAATGTATGCGATTGACCGAACCAATACCTTGGGTAAAGCCATGCTTGGAATTACCTTGGAATGTGCCCAATGTCATGATCATAAATATGACCCAATTTCCCAAAAAGAATATTTTCAGACTTATGCCTTTTTTAATACTATCGCTGAATGGGGAATAGAAGAAAAAATCCGGGTTTCTCTAAGAAAAGTCCGGCAAAATACCCTCTGATGGAAATCAGCAATAAGGATGTCGAAGAATTGCTTCAATTTATTAATATGCCTGATAGTGCTGCTCGAGTTAACAGGTTGATGGCAGGAATGACAAAAGGCACCAATTACAACTCTTTACTTGATGAAGCCAATGTGCTAAAGGTTGCAGTAATGGGAGAGCTGGACAGCACCCGAAATACCTATATTCTAGAAAGGGGAGCCTATGATGCACATGGAGAAAAAGTGGAACCGGGGTTACCTGCTTCCATCCTTCCGTTTCCTGACAGTCTTCCCCAAAATAGATTGGGATTAGCTAAATGGTTGTTTGATAAAGAAAACCCATTGCCGGCAAGGGTTTTTGTAAACAGGATCTGGCAAGAACTTTTTGGTGTTGGAATAGTAGATACTCCCGGAGATTTTGGCTTGCAAGGTAACTTACCTACCAATCAGGAGTTATTGGATTGGTTGGCTGTGGACTTTATTGAGCACGGGTGGAATATACAATACCTATTAAAGAAGATCATGTTGTCTTCTACCTATCAGCAATCTTCAATTGTCAGAAAGGAGCATTTAATGCTAGATCCGGAAAATAAGTATTTGGCAAGATTTCCAGACTCAGGTTAAAAGCAGAAGAGATTAGGGATTTAATATTGGCTAGCAGCGGTCTGTTAAACATGGAGATAGGAGGTCCTTCAGTCAAGACCTACCAACCCGCAGGTCTGTGGGAAGCAGCTACCTCAGGAAGGGGTAATTTATCAAAATTTCAATTGGATACAGGGAAGTACCTTTATAGAAGGGGTTTATATACATTTATCAAAAGAACGGTTCCGCCACCCAGTATGATGTTATTTGATGCCAGTAATAGGGATGCCTGCGAAGTAGAAAGGTTGAAAACCAGCACCCCATTACAGGCTTTGGTGATGATGAATGACCCTGTGGTGTTGGAGGCATCCAGGGTATTTGCTTCACAATTATTGAAAGAGGATCCAAATCCCGAAAAAGGTATAGGTTATGCTTTCTACAGTATTATTGGAAGGAAACCTGATGAAATAGAAAGCAAGATATTGGGCAATCATTTGACAAGCTTTTTGGGAGAGTATAGGGAAGATAGAGCAAAGGCTAAACGGATTATTGAGGTTGGCAAGTATCCAATAATGGATGATTTGCCGGTAGCAAAACTTGCTGCCTTGGCGCAGGTTATCACGCTTATTTATAACATGGAAGCTAGCATAACGAAAGCTTAAATTATGGAAAAAGAGATATTTGATCATGGATTGAATCTTAATAGAAGGCATTTTTTGTCCAAGTTAAGCCTAGGTTTGGGGAGTGCAGCTTTAGGCTCTCTTTTGATCCCTGATTTATTCACGGGGAATAGTTTGGGTAAGAATGATGATTTAAGGAAAGGTTTACCTCATTTTGCCCCAAAAGCCAAAAGAGTGATATACCTGTTCCAGAATGGAGCTCCATCTCAGTTAGAATCTTTTGATTTCAAGCCTAAGCTTCGAGATTTGTGGGGGCAAGAGTTGCCGGAATCTATTCGGCAAGGGCAAAGGCTAACCGGAATGACTGCCAGCCAAAATAGTTTTCCGATGGTTGGGTCTTTTTGTGATTTTCAGCAATATGGTCAAGCCAGAGCTTGGGTTAGTTCCTTATTTCCCCATACAGCAAAGATTGTTGATGACATCTGCATTATAAAATCTATGCATACCGAAGCCATCAATCATGACCCTGCACTAACTTTTTTCAAACCGGAGCTCAGCAGGGCAACCGACCCAGTATGGGGTCTTGGCTAAGTTATGGTCTTGGAAGTGAAAATAATAATCTACCGGCTTTTACCGTATTGCTATCTAAAGGGAAAGGGAATGGCCAAGGGGTATATGCCAAACTTTGGAGCAATGGTTTTTGCCTTCGGCCCATCAGGGAGTTCAATTTAGCAATGGGGAAGATCCGGTCCTTTACCTGAGTGATCAGGAAGGGATGAGCAAAGCAGACAGAAGAAAAATGCTTGACAATTTAGCCGCCTTGAATCATCATGCCTATGAAAAAATCGGAGACCCGGAGATTCAGGCCAAAGTAGCCCAATATGAACTGGCTTACAGAATGCAGACGGCTGTTCCCGAGGCAACAGATTTGTCAAAAGAGCCGGATAGTGTATTTGAAATGTATGGTGAAGATAGTCGTAAACCGGGGACTTTTGCAGCCAACTGTTTGTTGGCACGTAAACTTTCAGAGTCAGGTGTGCGATTTGTTCAGCTTTATCATCAAGGATGGGATCAGCATGGCAACCTTCCCAATGAAATGACCGTTCAGGCAAAGGATGTGGACCAAGCTTCTGCAGCTTTGGTAAAAGACTTAAAACAACGAGGATTGCTTGACGAAACTTTAGTGATTTGGGGGGAGAATTCGGAAGGACAAATTATTCTCAAGGCCAATTGACTCAAGACAATTATGGGCGAGATCATCATCCTAGATGTTTTAGTATATGGATGGCCGGTGGAGGAATAAAACCTGGTATAGTTTATGGGGCAACAGATGACTTGGGCTATAATATCACAGAAAACCCTGTGCACGTGCATGATTTTCAAGCTACGGTATTGCATCAGCTTGGTTTAGACCATGAGCGGTTGACTTATAGGCATCTGGGGAGAAAATTCAGACTTACTGATGTATCCGGCCGGGTAATTAAAGATTTATTGGTTTGATCGAATGTCTTGAATTTCCTGTGAAAAACAAGCGGGATTTTTAACTTTGCTTGATAAAAATCAGTTTAAATAGATTGGATCAAGTAATAAGCCATCTGCTTGGTCCATCAATATATTATTATTTAGGATGAAAAACTTATTATTTGAAAATGGGGACAAAATGCCGACCCTAGGACTTGGCACATGGAAATCTAAGCCAAATGAAGTCTATAAAGCAGTGCTTCATGCCATACAGGTTGGGTATCGACACATTGATTGTGCCTATGTTTATAAAAACGAAAATGAAATAGGTCAGGCAATTAGCGACGCTATTGCTAAAGGCATGGTGAAAAGAGAAGATCTGTGGATCACTTCTAAATTATGGAATGATGCGCACCTGCGCCAAGATGTATTGCCTGCCATTCAAAATACCCTAAAGGATCTTCAATTGGATTATCTTGATTTGTACTTGGTTCATTGGCCTGTCGCATTAAAAAAGGGGGTAGGCTTACCTACTGATCCCAGTGACTTTTTGACCAAGGACCAAGCACCCTTAGCGGATACTTGGGCTGAAATGGAAAAATTACACAAAAAAGGATTGACACGCCAAATTGGAGTATCCAATTTTAATTCGGCAAAAATTGAAGCATTGAAGGCAAATGCTTCCATAATGCCAACGGTTAATCAGGTGGAATATCATCCTTATTTGCCCCAAAAGAAATTAAAAGAATATTGTGACAAAAATGGCATCTACATCACCGGGTATGGCCCTCTTGGAGCTGCCTATAGGGTTGCTGACAATGAAGTAGATCATCCCATATTACTTGAAAACACAGTCTTGCAAGAGATTGCAGCGAAACATTCGGCGACAGTGGCTCAAGTGGTTCTTGCTTGGGCCATCGAGAAAGGCGTATCGGTAGTGCCCAAATCTGTGAATTTTAAGCGAATAGAGGAGAATTTTGCTGCTGCAAATTTGTCATTAGATAATGAAGCTATCAAAATAATAAGCAATCTAGGAGGCCCTTATCGGTATACACATGGGAGTGCCTGGGTGGGTGAAATCAGCCCTTACGATTTTTCTGACATTTGGGAAGAATGTCTATAACTTATACATACATTTTAATTTAGAAATAAAGCATGAAATACATCACATTTAAAAACCAAGATAAAATGCCTATGTTGGGCTTGGGCACCTGGAAATCCGGCCCTGGAGAAGTTTATCAGGCTGTGCTTTGGGCAATAGAGGCTGGTTACAGGCATATTGATTGTGCAGCTATCTACCAAAATGAAAAAGAGGTGGGAGATGCTTTACAAAAAGCTTTTAAAGAGGGGATAGTGAAAAGGGAAGAGCTATGGATAACTTCCAAGCTTTGGAACAATGCCCATGAAGTGGATAAGGTGGAAGCAGGTATTCAGCAGACATTGGCAGACTTACAGTTGGATTATCTAGACCTTTATCTCATTCACTGGCCAATATCCTTAAAGGATGGGGTAACCTTTCCAAGTAGTGGAGATGATTTCCTGGATTACAAAACCGTTCCGCTCACAGAAACCTGGAAGGGAATGGAAGCATTGAAAGAAAAAGGCCTAACCAAACATATTGGAGTGTCTAATTTTAATATTGCAAAACTTAAAGAAATACAGTCTAATGGCAGTATTGCACCTGAAATGAATCAGATAGAACTTCATCCCTATTTACCGCAGCATAATCTTGTAGATTACTGCAAGCAAAATGGGATAAATGTTACGGCTTATTCTCCATTAGGCTCAGCCGACAGGCCTAAGGCCAGGCAAAAAGATAGCGATCCGATATTAATGGAGCATCAAATTTTCAAGGACTTGGCTGAGAAGCATACCTGTTCAGTGGCCCAAATTCTTATCGCTTGGTCTTTGCATAGGGATATTGCTGTTATCCCAAAATCAGCGAATAAGGAAAGAATTGCGGCCAACCTAAAATCAAAGGATATTGAACTATCGGCAGAGGATTTAAAAAGCATAGCATCCATTGATAGTCATCACAGGTACATTGACGGAACATTCTTTACAGAAGTGCCCGGTAGTCCTTTTGAACAATCAGATTTGTGGGAGGGGTAAAAATATTCTTTCCTGGCAACAGGAAATAAAAGGATTAACCTAAAAAAGGGTTTTTAAAAATGGGCGGATAAGATATGATTCGCCCATTTAAATTTTGAAATTGACAATTCTATAATCCTTACATTGTTAAAGTATTTGAAAAATCACCTTAACTTTGTTTAAAAAATTACAAAATCACGATTAAAAATTAAAAATTTTCTATTTTAAAAAAAAGAGTTAATTTAGTGGTAAATTTATAATTACATTGAAAATGCAAGAATTTATTGACTGATTCTGTACAATTACTTGTTTGAATTGGTCTTATTATTTAGTTTTCCCAATCATTAAGTTTTAAGCAAGTCAGTTTAGTTATGTTGATTTCGGATATTAAGCTGTTGAAATATTTGTATTGATCAGTTAATTGATTGGTATTATAGCATTTCATCTTTGCTTAAAAATGAACGAAATGGTTGTTAAGTTATGACGGGTTTAGATCTTAAGCCAAGTTATGAATACATCAATGACTTGAATTTTACACATCCGAAAAGTAAATTAAAAGTTGGGGTTTTGATATTTATATTTTAGAACAATGGATAAAATGAAATCAGCACATATTTTATTAGTAGAAGACAATGAGGGGGATATTTATTTAACACTTGAAGCGTTAAATGAAAGTGCTGTTGAAAACAAAGTTAGTATAGCTAGGGATGGGCAGGAGGCTTTGGATTTTATTTTTAAAACCAATGGTTTTGAGCACCAAGCCACCCCTGATTTAATTATCCTTGACGTGAACCTTCCTAAGAAAAGTGGTCATGAGGTGTTGCATGAACTTAAGCAACATCATAATTATAAAAAATTCCGGTCGTTGTTTTGTCAACTTCCAGTTCTAAAGAAGATATCGATTTATCTTATCAGAATTATGCAAATTGTTACATTACTAAACCTGCAGAGGTTTCTGATTTTTTAAAGACCGTTGCATCCATACAAAATTATTGGTTTGATACCGCTTCCCTACCTGTAAATTAACCAGTATTATGCAGTTATTGCTGAATTAGGTTACCGGCCATTGTTTAGCTTTGCTAAAAAACTAATATTACATGATTCTTATTTGTTAAATGTATTGATATAGTTATCTTCTATCCGAAAAAAATGGATAAGAATGCATACTAGAATTATACTACCGGTAAGTCGAATCGGCTCTTTATTTTTTATTAATTGCAGGTTCAATTTTAAGTTGTACAAGTAAGGGCTCTGAAGAAAAAGAGCAGAAGGAACCAAGCCCACCCAACATTGTAATAATTTTCACTGATGATCAAGGATATGAAGATGTAGGGGTTTTTGGTGCGAAGGATATTCGAACGCCCAACTTGGACCGAATGGCCAATAACGGTGTGCAGTTTACCAATTTTCATGTAGCCAATGCCGTTTGTTCTGCCTCAAGGGCATCGATTCTTACAGGGTGTTACTCTAATCGATTGGGTATTTTTGGTGCACTTTCTGATCGCAGTAAGCATGGCTTATCTCCAGAGGAGACGACCATTGCTGAGATGCTGAAACCCAAGGGATACGCTACCGGGATAGTCGGAAAATGGCACCTGGGGCACCTTGAACCATTTTTGCCAACCAAACAAGGCTTTGATGAGTTTTTTGGGCTTCCTTATTCAAATGATATGTGGCCTTACCACCCTGAAAGACCAGATGATTACCCTCCACTACCCTTGTATCAAAATGAAACAATTATAGATACATTGACTGAGCAGAGCATGTTGACAACCTGGTATACAGAAAAGGCTGTTGATTTTATTGACAGGAATAGCCACCAACCATTTTTTCTTTATTTGGCTCACAATATGCCCCATGTACCTTTATTTGTGTCTGATAAATTTAAAGGGAAATCTGAGGCAGGAATTTATGGAGATGTAATCATGGAAATTGATTGGTCTGTGGGACAGGTAATGGAAGCATTAAAGAAAAATGGTCTGGAAGAAAACACCTTGGTCATCTTTACTTCAGATAATGGTCCTTGGCTTTCCTATGGAACTCATGCAGGGAGTACAGGTATTTTCAAAGAAGGTAAAGGAACCTCTTGGGAGGGAGGTATACGTGTTCCCGCCATTATGCAATGGAAGGGAAAAATTCCGAAAGGAGAAGTGCAAGAGAAAATGGCCATGACCATAGATCTATTGCCAACCATTGCCCATATTACCGGGGCTCCTTTACCTCAAAAAACTATTGATGGAAAAAATATCTGGCCTTTAATAAACATGGAAGAGGGCGCTGAATCACCACAGGAGGCCTATTATATTTATTATAACAAAAACGAATTGCAAGCAGTTATCTCAGGTAAATGGAAGCTTTATTTTCCACATAGGTACCGTACGCTTCCGGAGGACTTTATAAAACCTACCAATGGCATCCCTGTAAAATATGAGATGTTAACATTAGAAGAAATGGAGCTATATGATTTGGAGAATGATCCATCAGAGCAGTATAATGTTATAATAGACCATGATGAGGTAGTAAAAAAGTTACAGGCTTTAGCTGAAAAAGCCCGGGAGGATATGGGAGACGCATTGCAAAAAGTGGGGCGAAATGTTCGCTTAGCTAAAAAATATGATTCCTTTGAGTAAAAAGTTTTTAATTGATTCTCAATTCTGAGTGGCAATGATAGGTGTAGACTGAATAACGGCATTGGCTTTTCATTTTAGGCATAGACCTTGCGGTCAAGTAGCTGGAATTTTGTTGAATCGTATAAAAATTAAGGTTTATGAATGCAAATGCAGATTACAGTTTATTTGATGATGTAAATAAAGTAGTGGACCATGCAGCCAGCCATATGGACATTCATCCCGGCTTGCTGGAGCAAATTAAATTATGCAATAGCATTTATAAATTTAATTTTCCCCTAAGAAATGGTGATGGGACCTACCAAGTGATAGAAGGGTATAGGGTTCAACATTCCCACCATAAGTTGCCTGTGAAAGGTGGTATTCGATACAGTAGTTTTGTAAATGAGGAAGAGGTCAAAGGACTCGCAGCATTAATGACTTATAAATGCGCACTGGTGAATATTCCCTATGGTGGGGCCAAAGGGGGAGTAAGGATAGATCATAAAAAGTATACACGGGACCAATTGGAAAAAATTACCAGAAGGTATACTTCTGAATTGATTAAAAAGAAGTTCATTGGTCCGGCCATAGATGTACCTGCCCCGGATTATGGCACAAGTAGTCAAGAGATGGCTTGGATAGTTGATACTTTTGAAGCCTTTAATCCTGAAGTTATCAATGCAAAAGGTTGTGTTACAGGGAAACCCCTCTCGCAGCATGGCATTGAAGGTAGGACTGAGGCCACAGGAATGGGGGTTTATATTGGGATTCGAGAGGCCGTGAGTGTCAAGGAGGATATGATCCAATTGGGTTTAAAAGTAGGCCTGAAGGGAAAGACAGTTGTTTTGCAGGGTTTAGGAAATGTAGGCTATTATTCCGCCAAATACCTTGCAGAAGCAGGAGCTAAAATCATTGGTATTGCAGAGTATAATGGAGGGCTGTGGGATGAAAATGGTATAGATATCGAAGCAATTAAAGCCTATCAATTAGAAAATAAAAGCTTTAAAGGCTATGAAAAAGGTGAATTTATTGAGAATGCCAATTCCTTGTTGACCAGACCTTGTGATATTTTGATCCCTGCTGCTTTGGAAAATCAAATTACTTCAGAAAATGCACCCGGCATTCAGGCGAAACTTATTGCTGAGGCTGCAAATGGCCCTGTAACACAAGAGGCCAATACCATACTTCTTGAAAAGGGTATCATGATTATTCCTGATATGTACCTAAATGCCGGTGGGGTCACCGTGTCCTATTTTGAATGGTTGAAAAACCTATCCAGGGTTTCTTTCGGGAAATTGGAGAAAAGGTACGACATGAAAAAATATGATGAACTTCTGGAAGGAATTGAAAAGGCAACAGGCGATTCATTTAGCGATGAGCAAAGAAAGATAATAATTAAAGGGGCAAGTGAGAGGGATTTGGTAAACTCCGGGCTTGAAGAAACTATGGTAACCGCCTACCACCATATGAACAGTGTACGAAAGGAAAAAGGGATTAAAGACCTGAGAACAGCAGGTTTTATTGTGGCGCTCGAAAGAATAGCCATCTCTTATACAGACTTAGGAATTTTCCCTTAAAATTTTTTGGGGATTTTAAATAAAGGGGGCTCAGATTTTTCCGGCCCCCGTTTATTTAAAATAATAGTTTTTAAAGATTAGAAAGAATTTTTATCATCTGAAGGAAATTTTATTGACAATCAATTGCTTTTCCTTGAACTCAAATATTGTATTTCTTGGGTTAAGCCTGGAATATGGTATTGACAATCTTAGGTGCTGAAATCGCTTCAAAATCAGCCACTCGCTGTTGCAAACATAGTGTTGCTATGCTAAAATCTCCAAATACGACCCTTCCCCTAAACACAGGACAGGCTTCACCCTTGACTATTGCCAGAACACGTAAAATTACTGGTTGTTGGCAGCTTTCAATTGAGCCAATACTTCTTTTAGTTTTTTATTATCGTCTTTATAAGGACTTAGGTCAAAGATTTTAACAGTTTTAAAATCAATTGGATGACTTTCGCTTTGTAAGGAAATATAACCTTCAGAAATAAGTTGGCCATCTTTTTTGATTTCAGGGTTATGGTTGCTCACATTGCCACCTCCCATTTGAGGTTGTAAGTAAGTCAGCACAGTATCTCCCTCTATGATATGGTGAATTATAGAATCACCCAAAACCAGAAAGTCTGCTGTAACCCACTGTTCACCATGATAAGTTTTAGAGGAGGAGTTCACACAATGAGGCGTAAATAGTTCCCCTTCCATTACCACATTGGTTCCGGGTGTACATAAGTTACTGGTGGTTCTTGGATTTTCGCCATCTCCTCCCAAAAGCTGCCCTTCTATGGAAATGGGAAAGTCTTGGTTTTTAAGCATTGTTTCGGGGTCTTGCCCGTGTAGCATTACTCCGGAATTTCTCAAGGCCCATCCTTCACCACCTGGGGCTTGTTCTCCCACAAATCTGTATTCTACCCTATACAGGTAATAAGAAAATGGTTCATCATAAAAGATATGTCCATATTGTTGGTCAAAGTCTTCGTATCCATCATACCTCACCTTGAGTAGGCCATCTTCCACAGTGAAAGTATTTGCATAATTTTCGTCGAGGTCATGTTTGGCAATTTTAATACGCCAATTGTCCATGTCTTTGCCATTAAATAAAGTGCGCCACTCCTCTTCAATATTCACAGGTTCACTTTTGTTGGACCCCGAACAGGATGCAAGTAATCCGACAAGAATAATTAGCAAGGGCAATACTTTCAGTAGGTGTGTTTTCATCAGGTTATCGGAGAATTTTGGTTTATTTTTAATGAGATGCTAATTGATATTTAAGCACTTGAGCTTGATTGTTGTCAATAGGTAGTGTCTTGGGGTTTATCAAACCATAGAATGCCTTATTTTCTTGCTCAAAGTTAAGCAGAAAAAGTAAATTAAAGGGAAGTTCAATGGGGGCTGACCACCCGGTTTCATAGTTGTAAATCTTTAATTGCTTGCCTGGGATCTTTTGGCCGGGGCCTGGCTCTTTTAATAAGCCGTCTATATAAACCACGGCAAATCCATTTTTGAGCGCAAAAAGATTGGTGATTTCACCCTCTACTAATACAGACCCATCATTGCCAAGTGGGAGTTTCTGCCCTTTTACTTGTACAAAGTCTTCGGAATCTAATGGTATACTGTTGACCCATTCACCATTATTTGACAAGTCATATTTGCTTATCAGGGGCTCTTTATTGAAAACAAAATATAGTGAATTGTCTGAAATACTAATCAACGCTGTCGGTGGTTCGAAGTGGAGGCTTTCTTGGTATTGGCTTTTGGGAGAAAGCTTAAGAAAGGGAGTAGCCACACCGGTGCTGGGATTTAGTTTTTCCAGTAAATAATTGTCTCTGTAATATCCTAATTCATAGGGGCTTTTATTGTTTCTTCCCGGGTGAAACAGCAATAATTCATCTTTATAAATATTAATTGCATTTTGATTTCTTTTGAGGTCCAGCGATCCATTGGGAAATGGCATGTTTGCTTTTTTTACCAAATTCAATTCTTCATCAAGTAAGCCAATTTCACCTTTTATAGATTTAGCTAGAATGTTTCCATTTTCTATTATTTTCAATCCATTGACATAGTACAAGCCACTGTCACCGACTGTCGGGATAATTTTGTTAGCCAAAACATTTCCTAAACTGTCAAATTTCAGGTATTCTCCTGATTGGTAATTGTATATTAAACCTGTATTGTGGGCATAAGTACCAGCATGAATATCACCCGAAAATGGAATATTTAGGGTGTCTAAAACCACCAATTCATATTGGCCACTGTTGCTTTGAAATAGGTTACATGAGCCGCTAAAAAGGGCAATAACTAAAATAGGAAATAGATAGGTTTTAATTTTCATCCTGAAATTTAAGGGCAATTTTCAGCCTTTTCAAATTTTTTGTTTAAAGTAATTTTTAAAATTCATCAAAAATATAGACTTTACCTCTATCTTCAAATTTATGTTCCTATTATAAGAGCCTTTCTGCTATCTTTAGCATTGATAATCAATATAAGTTTGATATTTGATCAATTAATTAACAATTAATAATGAATAACCAAAGAAGACGTTTTATTAAATCTAGTGCTTTGGGTGCTGCGGGTATATCTTTGATACCTTCTTTTGTCCTAGGAAATCAAACCGGGCATATTGCACCAAGTGAAAAAGTGAATCTGGCCTGCTGTGGAATCGGTCACAGGGGGGAGAGGTTGTCAAATCTTTACATGCCACAGGTTTGGCAAATGTGGTGGCGCTCTGTGATGTAGACATGGGTGCCGAGCATACTGTAGAGGTAATGAAAATGTTTCCGGATGTGCCTAGATTTAAGGATTTTAGGGAGATGTTTGATAAGATGGGTAAAGATATAGAGGCTGTTTCGGTTGGAACGCCGGATTTTTCTCATTTCCCAATTACCATGTTGGCCATGTCTATGGGGATTCATGTTTATGTGGAAAAGCCCATGGCTAGGACTTTTAATGAAGTACAGCTGATGATGGATGGTGCCAAAAAGCACAATGTGGTTACTCAGATGGGTAATCAAGGTCACTCTGAAGCCAATTATTTTCAGTTTAAAGCATGGAAAGAAGCAGGGATAATCAAGGATGTTACAGCCATGACAGCTCATATGAATGGCCGCAGAAGATGGCACGGGTGGGATCCTAAAATAATTTCATTCCCTCCTAAACAACCAATACCTACTACCATGGATTGGGATACATGGTTGGGAACTTCCCATCATCACGATTACCATGAGGACCTGGTCAATGGTCAATGGAGATGTTGGTATGATTTCGGTATGGGTGCACTTGGAGATTGGGGCGCTCACATCATGGATACCGCACATGAGTTTTTGGAGTTGGGCTTGCCTGAAGAAATAGTGCCATTGAAACTGGAAGACCACAACACGTTCTTTTTCCAATGGAAACCACATTGGCATTTAAATTCCCCAAGAGAGGTGATATGCCGGCCATGACCATTACCTGGTACGATGGGCAGAACAATATTCCTCCGGTTCCAGCGGGTTATGGAGTTTCTGAACTTGATCCAAATATTCCACCTCCAAGTAATGGCCAATTGCAACCTGCAAAACTGAATCCTGGAAAAATTATATATGGTGGGGATCTTACCTTTAAAGGTGGATCACATGGCAGTACCCTTTCGATTATACCTGAGGAGAAGGCAAAAGACATGGCCGGCCAATTACCGGAAGTTCCGGAGAGCCCTTCCAATCACTTTGCCAATTTCTTAAAAGCTTGTAAAGGTGAAGAGAAAGCAAGGTCTTCTTTTGATATTGCAGGACCATTGAGTCAAGTGTTTTCTTTAGGAGTTCTGTCCCAAAGACTAGGTGCCAAATTGGAATTTGATAGAGAAACCAAGCAAGTAACCAATCATGCCTTGGCCAACGAGTTGTTGGCAGGTGTCCCTCCAAGGAAAGGCTGGGAAGAGTTTTATAAATTGTAAAGCGTCTTCATTCGTAAAGGATTTTTATTAAAGAATTTTTAATTTGATTCTGATAAGAAAGCAATTTATTTGCTGCTTATCAGAATCATTTTCTTTTGTAAGTACAATAAGAAATCTTTAAGGGGAATTTCTATAGTATTGAGCCCAATTAATCTTTCAGTAAAATTTATTACACATGTCTAAGTTTTTTTATCAAGTCAAAAAGAATATCGGAACACAGGGAGGCTACTCCTTTCTGTTATTTGGAATTGCCTCAATCCTTATTGTAATCTTGTTATTGGGATTTTCCAATAGACATTCATCATTGGTTAAAAAACCAAACGTTGTGATCCTATTTGCAGATGATATGGGCTATGGAGATATTCAATCTTTAAACCCTTTGTCTAGGATCAAGACCCCGGCAATTGATGGTTTGGTAAAATCAGGGATTTCGTTTGAAAATGCGCATGCCAGTGCCTCCGTTTGTACACCTTCTAGGTATGGTTTGCTTACGGGAAGGTATGCATTCAGAACGCCGGAAGCCGCAGGTGGGATTGGTGGTTTTACGCCTTCTGTTATTGAGAAAGAAAGGCTAACCTTAGCAAGTATTTTAAAAGATGCAGGCTATACTACCGCTATTACCGGTAAATGGCATTTGGGATTAAACTGGGCTACCAAGGATCAAAAAGTAGCACAAATAAATGCTTCTACAGGCTATTCCAATGTAGATTATTCTTTACCGGTAAAATCCGGTCCAAATGATTTTGGCTTCGATTATTCTTTTATCCATCCTGCTTCTTTGGATATTCCACCTTATGTTTTTCTTGAAAATGGTCAGGTGGTGGACCCCAATATTATCTTGACAACAGACATTTATCCCACCAGGAAAGAAAGTACTGAATTTTCCTGGGACAAAAAACACAGTGACGAGAGAGCTGTATATTGGGAAAAAGGTGTGTGGTGGAGGTTAGGAGAGATGTCTGCCTCCTTTAGGGTAGAAGATTGTTTGGAGACCATTGTAGAACAAGCAGAAAATTTTATTGGAATACAAAGTGCTGAACAGCCCTTTTTACTTTATATGCCCTTGACCGGTCCACATACCCCATGGCTTCCTTCTAATGAAAGCAAGGGCAAGTCAGGTGCCGGATTATATGGTGATTTTGTAATGGACATCGATCAGGTTGTCGCCAGAATTTCATCAAAACTGGAAGCTGAAGGTATGTTGGACAATACCTTAATTATTTTTAGTAGCGATAATGGGGCTTACTGGCCTGCTGAAGAAATTCTTTTACATGGGCATGATTCCAATAAAGGGAGCAGGGGGCAAAAGGGAGATGTGTGGAATGGTGGCCATAGGGTTCCTTTGATAATTTCTTGGCCCAGTGGTATTAAAAAAAGTAATACTTATAAAGGCTTGGTTAGTTTAACAGATATTTATGCGACCTTGGCAAGTTTGACCGGGAAAAGAATACCTGCAGGGGAGGGCATAGATAGCAAGGATTTTGGGCCGGTATTGGCTGGCGATATGTCTTTTACAACTCGTGAAAATATGGTGCATCATTCATCCGGAGGAATGTTTGCCATTAGAGAAGGTGATTGGAAATACATAGATGGGCTAGGTTCGGGAGGGTTTACTTACCCGTTTAAGATAAATCCTGAAGAGAATGGACCGGAAGGACAATTGTACCAATTGAATCAAGACCCCTTGGAGACTACCAACTTATTTGAAGCTTTCCCGGAGAAAATTATTAGGATGAAAGAAAAATTGGAAGCATTAAAAAGGGCTAGATAGTAAGGTTATTCAGGTACTTGTTCAAATACAAACACGCCCTTTTTATTGGCTACGATGATGTCCATAAGCCCATGACCGAAAAAGTCTGCTACAGTTACTTGTACCCCAACTCCTGAATCCGTGTCTATGGTATGCTTTAACCACTTATCTTGCTTACTTGGTTGAAACTCAAACCAAGCAAGGACAGGGGGGTTATTGCCTCCCGGATCTTTCCCCATGTGTGCATAATAGCGTTTCCCCGTCACTAGATCCAAATGTCCATCCTTGTTAATGTCCACCAATTCCAAGGCATGGGTTTGGGAAAAACTTTTATCAATTAAATGTGTTTTCCACGCTCCTGTTTGGTCTTGTTCATGCCACCAAATACCAAGCTGATGGGCAGCAGAAGATAAGATTTCAGGTTTATGATCTCCATTAATATCATGAGCATATAATTGAGCCGCTGGTTCTCCTAGAGTAGCGGGCTGAAATTCCCATAACTCTTCTGTGGGATCGTCAGGTGATTTCCACCAACCTTCGGTAATGATAAGGTCCTTGTTCCCATCCTGATCAATATCTCCCATGCCTAGACCATGAGAATAGCGGGCAGTGCCAGGACTATTTTTTTTACTAATTGTAAACTTATCCCAGGTTAAATTATTTGGGGTTGAAGGAGCTCGGTACCAAACCATTTCACCGGTTTCCGGTATACTGCCAACCAAATCCTTTCTACCATCCTTGTCCACATCGTAAAAACCGGCAGACTCATTGCCTAAGGAAGGGCAAATGATGTGAATTTTCCATAAACCGGATTGGTTTTTAGGGTTTTCAAACCAATGAACAGCCTCTCCTGGAAATCCTATCCTTACAAAGTCAACCCACCCATCCATGTTCACGTCCATACCGTGACTAATAAATGCATTGCTATACCCTTTATCGTATTCAAAAACTTTAGGTTCTTCCAACTCGTGGGGTTTCCATTTTGGAGCTTCAAACCAATAAGCTCCTGCCATAACATCCATCAAACCGTCCTGGTTTACATCTCCAATGGCAGCGCCCTCAGCAAGAAATTGGGTACTCAGCACATGTTTTTTAAAAGTTACAGGTGAAGAGGATTGAGGAAAGGCTGAATTGATGCCTGAAAATAATGCTACAACTAAAGAAAATTTAAAGGCTTGAATTAACTGAGACATTTTAACGTAGATTAAGTAGATAGGTCATTAAACCATTGAATTGTGATTGATCAAGGGTGGTTCCAAAATGGTCAGGCATCAAGGTAAGATTCGAAGGAGCTTGCTTTTCTATGTCTTTTTTAAAAATAGTAAACTCTGTTCCTGATTGGTCTGCCATTACCAGCACTTGTTCATCTTCTCTTCGAAACAAGCCGGATTTGGTTTGTCCATCTTTTAAGTGGATGGTGTAAGTACGAAAATTCTCTGAGATATTTCTATTGGGATCCAATACCTTAGTAGCCAATGCTTGTACTCCCCAGTTGCCAACTCCGTCTAATTGAGGTCCGATCATTCCACCCTCATCCCCAACTCGATGACAAATGCCACAATTTTCTTTGAAAAGCGTCTTCCCGGCAACCAAATGTTTGGGGTTACTTTGAAAAGCTTCGGTCCGCTGCTCTATTAAGGCTTGTTTTTCACTACTTATCGGGGGTAAATTCATGGTTAATTGCTCATAGGCTAGTTTTTGTTTTTCATTGGCACCCGTCAAAAATCTTTCTTCCACTTGTCGGGCTTTGATCACCCTTGCAGGAGCATAACCCTCTTGGATTAATTTTAGTAGCTGGCTTTTCCCTTTTCCTGAGATCGAAAGTTGAGCTGAAATATGTTCCTGTAACTCCATTGGGGTGTTTTTTAACCATTCCCTAAGGCTGTCAAGGCGTGGTCAGAGGTGGACTTTCCAATAGCTTCTGCTATTTTTTCTAAAACCTATGCTATTATTTGCATCTCTTAACCATTTTTCCAGAAAGCCAATTTGACTGGCCGGGTCAATTTCCATTAAAGTATTTACTCCTAATTCTCTCAGGTCTGTTTTGGTTTCGAAATTGTTTATCAGTGCTTTTATTGCAGGAATGTTTTCTTTATTTTTCAATTGGCCGGAAAGTTGGACAGCGTATTTTAATGCTTCCAATTCCTGTTCTTTAGGGGTGGATTTATTGGAAGTAAATGTTTTAAATATTGCTTGGCTAATCTGTATGTTCCATGTTTTTAGGGGGTTGGGAAAATTCGATCCTTTTTGTATTGTGCCATTATTCAAAGCCATTGCTTTTTGAAAGTGGGAATATTGGGCATTTTTCCCTTTGCAAGCTCAATTATACCTGCGGTTTCCGCAGCAGGAAGGCTTCTTGTGATAGCAGTTAAATAATTAAGAAACTTTTCTTCCGAAATAGAGGTGTTTCTTAAGTATTCCATTAGAAATTTCCCGGCTTCTACTGATCTGGTATCTGAAAATATCAAGGCCACCATTTCTTTTTCAAAACCTGACCAATTTATTGCAGCCATTTCAGTTAGAATTCCCGGATTTTGGGCGTGTTGAAACAGCGCATATTTTAAAGCATACATTAAATGGCTGTCTTCTTCTTTGGTTTTTTGTAGGGTTTGTAGGATGGGAACAACCATAGTTTTACTATGGTGTCTGATTAAACCTTCAGCGGCAACTCTCCTTACGTGGGCACTTTCGTCTGACAAGCCATGTTCAATCCATTGAAACTCTTGCCGGTTTAAGTTTTGGTATTCACCTAGAATACGAAATGCGTGAACTCGGACGAGTTCCTTTTCACTGGTTAGAGCATTTTCTAGGGTTTGATCCGTTAATTCATTTAATCTAAATAATGCCCATAACACTTGGACATTTTGAATGTCCGGCATCTCTTTGTTTATTGTTAAGTTTTTTAATACAGGAATAGCAAGGATCGGAAATCTATCTACAAGCTCATCTGTTGCCATCATTCGGGTTTGTAGGATTGGGTCAGCTAATTTTTCTATAAGAAAATCAAGATCAACAGTTGACCAATCGATTGTAGATTTTTTCGATCCCTTGTATGTGATTTTCCAAATTCTACCACTATTTCTATCCCTTTCAGGATGGTCTAAGGGTACCTCATAATGACCGATGATACTATTGTAAAAGTCTGCGATGTACATGGCGCCATCAGGACCTATCTTTATATCCACAGGCCTAAACCAAGGGTCTTTGCTGACCAAAAAATCTGCTTTTCTGCTAGCTTTTGGAGTGGAGCCGTTGAATGAGATAGTACTTCTACTGATTCTACAGGTAACCACATCACCTGAGTAAAAGCTGTTTTGGTATTCTTCAGGAAATTGATTGTCGGTATAATATACCAGACCGGACAATGCAGTAGAATTAAGCCCATAATCCATCATTGTGGGTGCATGTCCCATATTCGGTTCCATTTTACCCCATTGGGTATAGTTGCCATTTCTTATGATCTGGTAAATAGGCAAGGTATGACAATCTGCGGAATAATGGTACCCCCATTTGTCCAAGTCAGATCCAAAAGGATTGATTCTTCCATCACTTGTTTTCTCCACATGTTGGCCATCCATTGTAAAGCGGAAAGTATTACCGGACGTCATGGTAATGGAATTGCCATCTTTTCCTGTCACAGTCGATACATTGCTAAAACCATGGGAGGCATGGATCCATCCATCCAGACCTCTAAAAAGATTGTTTACCATACCATGGGTATCTTTAGTCTCGAAAGGTCCTAGGATGATTTCCCTTTTGTCAGCAACATCATCCCCATTGGTGTCATAAAATCGATAGATATTGGGTATACTAAAACCGATGGCACCTCCCTTTATAGGCTGTATTCCTATAGGGATATTAAGGTCATTGGCAAAATCTGTAATTTTATCGGCTTTGCCATCTTGATCGGTGTCTTCCAATATGCTTATTCGGTCTGTACCATTCCCAGGGCCTGCTTTAATTGGGTATTCGGAAGATTGTGTCACCCATAACCTACCTTTTGCATCAAATGCCATATTGATTGGCTTGGTGATCTCCGGCTCAGAAGCAAAGAGAGTAATCTCAAAACCCGGAGGTAAAGTGAACTTGTTTAGCTCTTCAGCAGGGGTTTGGAAAGCGCTAGTCCTAACATGTTCCGCGTAGATAGGATCAGGCTTTTCATCTATATATGCAGTTGGATCTTGTGTCTCTTTCTCAGTTTCCGGGGTCTTGTTTTCTCGTTTACAAGAAAGCAGTGAAAGTGCAATTAGGCAATAGATTAATTGGGGGCTTTTCATTAATTGGAAGAAAATAGTTAGTAATCAACCTTGTTAACTTAAGGTTTATTCTCTAAACAATCAATTAATTATTGCTTTGATTATATGAATGGTGAAATTATTATTCAAATTTACCGGCCTAAATAAAATATTAGTATCTCTGCAGTAGGTTTAACAAATTAAAAAATATTAGTAGGGCTAATGCGGGTTTTTAGTTTTTATCCTTTAGGGTTTTTAATAAACCCAAGCCGGAGCTAAAAAAGATAAAACCTAAAACCAGACATACAGTTATTATTTTCCAATCACCTTCTTCAGGTACTAAAAATAAATAGGCACCATAAATTAAAGCCGCTAAGCCTAATATAGATAAAAAAGGACCAAATATTTTTTAAAGTTCATAATGCTTTTTTACCAACCTCTGAGGCAAATATATTGCCAAAAATAAGTGTAAAGGGTTAAAAACAGAATTAACTGATAAACTTAGAGATTTAGGGAGGTCATAACGAAGTTTATTTTTTTAAAGCCAAAAGCTACCCTATTAATTCAAATTTACAATAATTTGAGGGCCTATAAAACAGTAATCAATTAGGTATTACATGATATAGATTAAAATAGCATGATAAGAGTCCAAGTACCTGATTTGGGTTGAAATGGTACTATACAAAACGCGTTTTTCGAAAGTTTCGAAAAACGCGTTTTAAAGGTTGATGAAAGATGGTATTTAAAAATCGGTATTTGGCTTTTCCAATTTTAACCTTTCAATCCAAATATTGCGAAAAAGCACTTCGTGACCTTCAGCTTGAAGTTTTATACCTCCGGGGCGGTTGGTAATTCCTTCACCACCATCTCTTCCTCCATCCAATCCGGAATTTGGTCCGCCCCAAACTTTTTGGATAGAAACATTTTCATGTATTTTTTTCCGTTAAAATAAATGGTAGTCATCGCTTTTTCACTCAGTTTACCATTTTCATCAAACCTTGCAGCCCTAAATTTAATGTCATAGGCATTCCATTTTCCCAAACCATTATAAACCTCATAAGGAGCAGCCTTCTCGTTAATAATTGCTGCCATTCCATGGGTAGTGCTGTCACCATCTAGAATTTGAATTTCATAGCGATTCTGTAAATAAACACCACTATTTCCACCCTCATTTTTTATTAAAAACTCAATATGGAGTCTAAAATCCGTGTATTTCTTTTTTGTGACAATATCTGCAGCACCATATTTTCCCCCGGCAGCTGCTGGGTCATTGGCACTGACTGCCTGTCCCTTATCTATTGGATCTTCTACTATCTCCCATTTAATGGGGAGTTCAGCGGCGATTCTAGGCCCCTCCCAATAGGTCCAGTTTTTATTAAGCGAGCGTTTTTTTCCATTAAACAATTGATCAGCTCCTTTAGGCGCTTCGGTACCTACACCAACTTGAGCCATTAATGGAATTTGAAATAGCAGGCTTAAAAGGAATAAGGTTAGGGTTTTGTTATTGGAGTGTAAGTTCATAATCACATGAGGAATATAGTTTGGGACAATGTGTAAATGCGCCTTTTTGTTATTGGTGGACGTCTCTTAATAAATCATTGATGGTTTTGACCGGATTAAATGTAATCAAAGGCACTACTACAAATATCGAATTCCAATTGGCCATAGAACCATTCCAAAGTCCGGGGAGCTCTTGGGCTTTTAAATCCCTTCCACTTTTAGACTTTTGTGTGATAAATCCGGTTTTTGGATCTCTGAATTCCATTAGATTAAAGGCTTCGCCCTTATAATCTCGAATACCACAAACCAAATCGGTGGGGTTAAAATGAGTAGAAGATTTGAAGTGGGCTTCTTGTGCTTTGTCCTCTAGGTTTAATTGGGCTGTTTCTCCAATTTGAAGGGATAAACTACCATCAGTATCTTTCACCCAAAAGGACCTCCTCCAGGTTCGCCTGTATTCTCAACCATTCCACAAACCCGCATGGGTCGGTTTAGTTTACCTCTCAAATAAGCTGCTTTTTCTTCTAGACTCATGCTGGCATAAGAAGGTGCTAATTTTCCTCCAATAACAGATGTAAAAATCTCTTCAGCCTGATCAACTGAAGAATCGGTGATTGCTTGGTCCAGATGTTTGAGGGCTGCAAAGGTTTTGTCTTGTGCAGCTATAAGTAAACCCCCAATCGCTTGTTTGTAGCTGGTTGTGGTTTCCTTTAACCTATCCGGTACCACGTTGTCAATGTTTTTGATAAATACCAAGTCTGCTTCTATTTCATTCAAATTTGCCAACAATGCACCATGACCTGCAGGTCTGAATAAAAGTTCACCATTGTCTTCAATAAAGGGTTGGTTTTCAAGGTCTACAGCAATGGTATTTGTAGCTATTTTTTGTTGAGAAAAACTTATTTCAAACTTCACTCCAAAAGTACTTTCCATCTTTGGCTGTACTTCTGCTACTTTTTCCTCAAACTTTTTTGATGTTCAGGTGAAACAGTAAAATGAAGTCTTACCGTGTTGTTTTTACCGACGCCATATTGTGCACCCTCTACAAAATGTTCCTCTACAGGCGTTCTGCTTTCATTTTCATACTTATGAAATTTTAATAAGCCCTTAGGTAAACTTCCATAAGAAAGGTAGGCATCGTCCAGTAAGTGCTTAACAATAAGGGTATATTCTTTATTTTCAATAGCTTTGGAGATACTTGAGCCTTCTTTTACTAAGCTATTGTCAAGGTCTTCATAAAAAGCAAAGGAGCTAATATTTGAAATAAAGGTTTTGGTAAAGGAGTCGTTTTCTATATCATTGTCATTTTTTTCTAAAAAACTAAATAGGTTTTTAAACATCCTACTTGCAGCCCCACTGGCCGGTACAAATTTAACGATTGTTTTTTCCTTTGATTTGTCTGAATAATCCTTGATGGTTTTTTGAAGTTCTGCATCAGATAATTCCAAGATGCCATCATCGATTTTGGCGGCATGATCGATGTCTAGAAAAGGAAAACCTTCTTTGAAATTTTTAATTTGTTCTTCAACTATTCCCAATGACATGCCTTGGGCTTCTATTTTTTTCTTGAGTTCGTTTGATAACATGGGTTCGAAAATGTGGTTATGGATTTTTTTAGTCTGTCCAATATAATAATTCATTTTATGAAAGTACCATTTATGAAAGGGAATAAAAATGGAGGCCTTGCCTCCATTCTGTTTGCCATATTGTCATTCACCATTTCATTAGTCCTCTCAAAGGGTATGATTGTTTACTGAGTTTACTTTTAATGGCTTGGCTTAAGAGCCAAAGCCCAAGGAAAAGCCCATATGAACATCGGCTCTATTATTGTTCTTCATAACGCTGGTTATTATGGATTGACTACCCACAAAAAACCCGCCAACTTGAAAACCCAAACCTCCTGTAAGCCCTGAAACTTGGTGTTGCATCCATGGGGAGTATAGTTCAAATTTACCTAAAACCAGCCGAGGAGTAAGTACGAGCAGGTCTGCAGAACTTAAGTTAAAATTGTTGTTTTCATTGCTTACTCTTTTTTGGCCGTATAAAGAAACCTGAAAGATTTTTACAGGGCTAAACTCCACATAAGCTGACAAACTTCTTGGCATACTAATTTTGGCTTCAGTATCATTATTACTAATATTGAAGTATCCGGAATCTACTAGCTGCTGCTCGATCTCCTCAATACTGCCTTCCAAATTGTCTGTTCTAAAATATTCGTTTTGGGGGATATTCATGCTATAGTACTTGTTTCTCTGATTGTTTCCCATGCGCATACTTCCCATGTTTTTTAAGGACAACCCAAGGTTTAGAAAAGCTTTTTTGTCTCTTTTTAACATATAATTGACTCCTAAATCTACGCCCAATCCTGAAGGGCTTAAACCCCTCCATAAATCATCTTCAATATTGAAATCATCATCGTTTTCTAGTCGCTCATCGTAGGAAAGGTTTAGGCTGCCTTGAGCGTCAGTTAATAAAATTTCATCCTCGGAATAAATAATGGTGGCATTTATATTGTCCATACCAAAGTTGGTATAACTTCCGGGAAGAAGTAATTTGAAGTTAGCTCCCACAGAAAGGCTGTGAAAGTCAGTATCCAAAATTTTCCTTCCTGCCAAAAAGCCTATTTCCATCCAGCCTGTAGCATTTACTCTTTGGTTCTCAGGGATGTTTATTATGGTTTGATAGTTGTCGTTGTTTGACGACTCAATAATGGAACTCCCTAAGTCGGGATTGAAATCAATAATATCTGCTTTGGCTTTGATCTCTGTAGTAATCCCAAAAGACCATTTATTAAACCTTAAACCTACTGCCGGGCCTAAAACAGAAACATCAGTTCTAAGGTTTACTGGGCCTTCCACATCATCAAAAATGTTTTCTAATACATCGGGATCATCAATAATATCTTGTACTGATAAAACATTATTGTCAAGTCCGATGTTAAATGAAAAAGTGAAACTTCAACCTTCTTGGTTAAATTGTTAATTTCTGCGGGATTCATCATTGCATTAATCATTCCCTTTCTATGGCTATTTTGGACTCCATAGTAATTTTGCTGTGCTATGGAATATTTACAGGTGACAAATAATAAAATAGTTAGTAAAATTAAATTTTTCATTATTTAAGCTTTAAAAGATTATGTAAAAAGTTTTACTCAAAAATAGAACTTTTCTGATAATTAACCTTTTTAGGATTTAAAAGATGAACGAATAGGAAATAAAATGCTAATTTGGATGATAAATAGTGTAAATTAAACCTGAATGCGAAACATATTTTGTAACCTTTTTTTCTTTCTTTTTGTGGCTTTTTTTTAGTTAATAAAAGTTCGGCACAAAGTAATGGTGACATTTTGCTGTCTACCGGTATTCAGTTTTATTCGGTTCGTGATGAAGGTTTTTCTGCAATGAATTACCAAGGTAATAAATCCACGAATACCTTGGGGTTTAGTCTGACAAAGGAAAATAAAACCCTGTATTTTCTTGGTGATTTTTCCTATGGGATACTGGCAAATAATTCAGGGGCAACCGTTAATGAACTTGGTTTAAATTATAGCCATTTTACTTTTTATCACAAACAAAAAGCAAAAGACCAAGGCTTTTTTTGGGGGATGGTCCAACAAAAATTCGTTCCATCTTAGGAGACATAATAATTTTAGTAATTATAATTTCCGTTATGATTATTATAGTGCATTAGGTCCTGCAGCTCGCTATGTTTTACCTTTTCAATGGAAGAACAAAACCTTCACATGGAGAAGTATGGCAAGTTGGCAATTGGTAGGCTTCCAGATAAAATCAGGATATTTAGGTGCTGAGCCGGAAAATTACCAAACTGAAAACTCTCTTTTCAATAATTTTTTTAATACTGTCAAACCATTTATTCCTTTTAAGGATTTGGATATTGGCCTGAATTCAGCACTTTATTGGAAACTGCCTTCCAACAATGAACTGGGATTGAGGTATCAATTCAATTATGGAAAGCTTTCAGGAATCAAGAATGTATATAGGATGGACCATTCTATCGATTTGTCACTAATAGTCAAGCTATGGTAAAAAATATATTTCTCTACCTTATTTTCATGTTTGTAATCTCCTCTTGCGACAATTTGCTTTTACCGGAGGAACCTTCAACTGAACCTCTTGAGGTATTTGATAGTCTTTGGGAGGACGTTTATGAGCGGTATTCTTTTTTTGAACACAAGGATATTGATTGGCAGGAAATAAGAACTACTTATAGGGCAAAAATATCCAACACCATTAGTACCAAAGGTTTGTTCGATGTCTTGGCAGAGATGCTGTTTGAACTAAAAGATGGCCATGTCAATCTAAATGCGGGATTTGATAATAGCCGAAACTGGGAGTGGTACCAGGATTTTCCCGATAATTATGATCAAAATTTAATAGAAAAAAGATACTTAGGAAGAGATTTTTGGATCAGTGGTCCACTTTATCATCAATTTTTAAATAACGTACTCTATGTAAATTACAGGTCCTTTTCCCAGGATATTTCTGAAGGAAATCTTCAAGTAGTATTGGAAAGGGCCCGGCAAGGACGCGGGATGATTATTGATGTGAGAAGCAATGGAGGAGGAAGTCTTGGAAATGCATATACCCTAGCTTCAGGTTTTACAGATACTGAGGTGGTGGTGGCTAAAAAACGCGTAAAAAATGGACCTGAGGTGGACGACTTTTCTTCTTGGGAAGATTTAAAAATTCCTGCCGGGGAAAATATATACGAAGGGCCTGTGGTCGTACTTACTAACCGAAGGTCTTATAGTGCAACCACTTTTTTTGCCCAAATGATGAAGGAATTACCTCAAGTAATCCTTATTGGGGACCAAACCGGGGGCGGTGGAGGTATTCCTGTATATGGTGAATTATCCAATGGTTGGACTTATAGATTTTCAGCGACTCAGACCATTGATCTGGAAGGTAGGCAATTGGAGGATGGGGTGTTGGTTGACATAAGCATTGACCAAAGCCCCATAAGTACATTAAGGGGAGAGGATAATATTATCACCACTGCCTTACAAGTACTTATGGGCTCATATGATGGTTAAAACAGGTTTATTAATTTCCTTTTAAATAAGCCAATAAATCAGCCAATTCCTGCTCGTTCATATTTTGTTCAAGACCATTGGGCATAAGAGAGACGCCTGGATTGTCTATGTTTTTGATTTGGGTTCGCAAAATGTTTTCTTCTGAACCATAAGCCGTTTTAAGGCTTAAGGAATTTGACGACTCTGCCGCAATTCTACCGGTGATTTGCTTGCCCTCATTGGTAGTCACCGTTATTGCTTGAAATCCGGGATAAACTTCATAATTAGGTACAATGGTATGTAGCAGTACAGCCAATGAGGGTTGGTTGCTTATGCCTGATAAATCCGGTCCGACATTCCCTCCTTCGCCGGCAAAGGTATGGCAGGTAGCACAGTTTGTCTTAAAGATCCCTTGCCCGTTTTCCGCTATTCCTTCTAAATCCAATACGGATTTAAGGTCCTCATAAACTTTCATTCTTCCACCGGATTCCAATTCTTTAAATAGGTTTTCAGCACGCATTTTCACTTTTTTGTCATTCGTCATCATTAAAGATTGCCTTGTTGAAGAAGGGATCTCAGCTGGTTTGATCTTTCCATTTTCAATGGATTTTAACAATTGATCTCTCAATATTGGTCTTGATACCAAGGTGGCAATTACAGCCCCTTTGGTTGTTGGGGTGTACGATTTCCACGCAGTGGTCTCAGTTAGTATTTCACCGGCCTCAGCACTATTTAGATTCCCAAGAGACTGGATGGCTGCTAACTGAATCTCTGAAGGATTGCTTGGGGAAATCAAACCTTTAAGGGTGCCTTCTGTGGTTCCCGGAGAAAAATAACTCAGCAAGGCTGTTGCCTGAATTCGAGATGTAAGGCTATCTTCAGACGATGATGCTCGATCAGCTGTTTCTTGAATAAGGGCCTGCAATTGGTCTTTTGATTTTGTAAAGGAGTCCAAATAATTTTTTTCTTTACCTAAAGACTGCCCCCTCTCACTGCCTTTCAACAAGCCTAGCAACAATGAAAAGGTAGGATTGTCCCATTCACTATTGATTCCTGCATCGATCAAAGCTTTTAATTCTTGCGAGGGTACTGAACTCCCTATTAATTCTCCCAATTCCGACCACATAGGCAATTGATGGTAGTTGACTTTTGTTTTTTCTGCTTCTAAAATCTTTAGGAATTTACTTTCCTGTCCATTTAATGCCGTCATTACAGCAGCTCTTGCCCAAGGGTCAGATGCATCTTGTTGGGCTATATTTGCCAGGTAAGGTAACCACTGCGACTTGGGGTCTGTACCAAATGCAGCAGCAGTAAGGAACCTTACCCTAGGATCGGTATCTGAGACCCCTTTGATTAAGCTTTTAGCCAATTGGGTGGAAATGTTTTTATTCAATCCTATAATGGCAATGATTTGTTCTTTTACTTCCGGTCCATTATTTTCATATATCGTTGTTAACAATTCCTCATCCAAGGAATCCATATGGTACAACAACCAAATGGCCTTTACTTTTCCTTCGTCGATAGTATTGGATAAAACCAATTCTTTTAGGCTATTAACAATGGTATGAGAAGCTTTTTCTAAAATCAACCTAAAAGCGGTACTTCTTTCCCATTCATCTGATGAAGAAAGGGCCGAAATCAAGGTTTCATTATCCGCTTTAGCGGTTGATGGAAATATACTCTCCACCTGAGTATAATGCCAATTTTCATTGCTGATTCTATAAATCCTCCCTTTTCCCTTACCACTTTCAAAATCCAGGGCCCCTCTGGTTTCCTCCGGTACATAAGAGGGATGGTCGATTACTTTTCTATACATGTCTGCCAAATACATGGCACCTTTAGGGCCGTGAGCTAAAAATACAGGGTTAAACCATGAGTCTGAAGATGCTAGGAACTCCCAATCTTCATGAACCCTTTCAGAAATAAATGTTGCTCCGTTGTTTTTGATGGACTGTCTTTGAACCAAGTTTTGGGCGGGTTCACAAATAAACGCATCGCCTTTGTGACTGGTGTCTAGTCCTTCACTCTCAAAGATTAAAGTGCCACAAGCGGAGGTAAAAGTGCCTTGGTGAGATTTTCCCATTAATTTAGGTATATACTCTGCAGTGGTAATGCTTTCGCTAATTGGATATACAAAACCATCTGCCTCGGCAGGGGATACGTTTTCGATTGTTTTATTGAAAAGTAAGTTCGGATTATTGTTCAATTGATCAGGTTCCATCACTATATGCTGCAAAGGGTGGCGATTACTTGAACCGTATCGTCTACCAAACGCATCAAAGGCGAGCCCGAATTGACTTTTTCCTCCCCTGGTCTGGAATTCCAATGTTTCAGGATGAAACCTTCCATCTGCACCATTAAAAGATATTGGTTTTCTTTCAGGATGAGCCGGGGAGTACACTTCTCCTCCATTGAGCCCACTGGTAACATAAATCCATCCATCCAGAGCCAAGGTGGGGTGACTGGTTCGTATCTGAGCTGTTCTATTGGCATTGAAGCCGGTTAAGACAATATCTTTGATGTCTGCGATACCATCTCCATCTGTATCTTTGAAATAATATATGTGCGGTGCGCAAGTCACAAATACGCCACCTTTCCAAGCCATGATCCCGTTGGGATAGGTTAGTCCCTCAACAAAGGTGGTTCTTTGGTCGTATTTTCCGTCACCATCGCTGTCAATTAACCTAGAAATCTTTCCAAGTGTATCAGGTTTTTTTCCATCCATTGGGTCTGGGTAACCAGTGTTTTCCGCCACATATAGCGCACCTTTCTCATCAAAAGTAAAAGCAGAAGGGTCTGCCACTAAAGGGTCTGCAGCTATCAAATCAATTTGTAGTCCTGGCTCCAGTTGAAATGCAGCCATAGCGTTTTTTAGTTCAACGGAGTCCTTATAAATGTATGCCGGAGAATTGACGAAATTGGATTGGGTTTTAAATTCTGGACTGGTATCCGTTTCTTCGGGTAATTTTTCTTGATTACATGCGATCAACAATAGGAGGCAGGACAAAACTGACCAATTTTTTGAAAGTAAAATAGTGCTGTGCAATTTTTGGTTTCGTTTAAATTTGTGATACATATGTGTTGGTTTATCGGATTTCTGGTGGGACGTTTCCATAAGTCCAGGGATCCCCTCCAAAGGTTGGGGCTTCTGGAAATGTGGGCAAGGGTCCCGGGGTCAGAGTGGTAATAAGTTTTAAGCTTTTGTCCACGATTTGGTTTCCAGCTGTGATGTCCAAATTGCTATAAGAAGTGAGTCTGGTTTCATACCCCCTCCTGTATTTTCGGAGAAGGCCTCAAGGGTAGGTACATAACCTACACAATCATTGGCCATACTTACAGGAAAGGTGATGGGAAATTGACTCCCATTTTTAATGCGAAGGCCTAGCTCACAGAAAAATTCTGCAGGATTGCTAATGAGTACAACAGGACCTAATTGAATGGCTTGAATTTCAACCTTATGGGTTGGCTTCTCTCTTCCATAACTATCAAGCATAACTGTTTCCTTGGCAAATACCCATTCTGTTTTGCCAACTTCTTCCGGACTTTGTTGGACCAAACTTAGACTTTTCTTTACTTTTTCAGGGGAAGGCATCCTTCTACTTATTTCGATAAAATCTCTGGAGGTTACAATAGGGAAACTGCTTCCTCTTGGGATAGCCAATAAAGTTTTGACGGCTTCTGCGCCGACGTTAACTCCAACAAATCTAGCCCATTCCTCACCTGAGCGTTGTTTGTAGGGGTTGCGGTTATCGACTTGGGTCACATCCCCGCTGGCTCCTTGGAGGAACACCACCACACAATCTTGACCCATAGCTCCTTTAATGGTTTGTTCCATATAGTAGACCCAGTTGGCTGAAATTCCTCCCGGATTGGTGGTGGAATGACAAGCAAAATTTACTATGCAACCGGTGCATTTACCATTATTATTCCAAGCACCAATGACCCCAACCTCAGGGTCTATAGGACCGGCAACTTTTGAGATTTCAGGGTTAAGTTGCCCGGGGTGGGTGTAGGTCATTCCATTTTTCATAAAAAAACGACGATTAAACGCCACTTTTTCTTCCTTGCCACTGCCTGCTCCAATTTGAACATTTTCGAGCCTTTCTAAAGCTTTAGTGGCAGTGTCAATGGTGATTCTTTTGGTGCTTTCCAAATACTTTGGATCGGCACAAGAAGACTTTTTATAAGCCAAGTCTTGAATAAAATTAGGCGCATGGTCATATTGTCCCGGCATCACCATGGCAGTGGGGCCTGAAGAATGGGAGTGTGAAGCAGATATCATTATTTCATCCTTTGCTAGGGCATGTGTTTTTGCAATACCCTCTTTGACTTCGTCTACCCATGGTTGGTATACAGCCAATGCATCCAAACCAATGACCAAAACCTTTTTATTGCCGGTTTGAAAGGCAGCAACTCGTACTTTACAAGGGTCATGAAAAACTTTATGATAAGCTTTTCCGTAATTCCCCGGCTTCTCCATGCCTAATTCCGGGGAAATGTCTCCGTCGGCAAATGCTGCCATAATTGGACTTTCTGCTGAATCTTTTGTTTTGCCTTCTTTTTCCTTGGCATATAAACTCCCCAAGGGAAAGCCTAAGCCTACTGAGATGATGCTTGATTGTTTTAAAAATTTTCTTCGTGATGATAAATCAACAAAAGTACTTTTTATCATAAGGAATAAAATATAAGTTTTTTAGTGGATTAAGTGTACGTTACCAAATATAGTAAAAAAACACTGTTAAGATACTGAAAGTAATGAATAGTTCCATTGATATTGTTTGATTTGATTGGCTAGCCAATCTTTAATAGCTCTCTTGTAAATCTATTGGATAAAATTTTTTAGGAAGCGTTGGTTTAGGTATATGGCACGAGGATTGGTGGTGATGAAATGTGCCTATCAATCTTTTTCGCAACCCAAACCTGTGGATGGCTCGCTTTTTCTAATGTTCAATAAGCTTGTTATAATTCTGTAGAAAAGGTAACCTATGTCTAAATTTAGGAGAGATAGAGGTGAATGGAAGCTATCTAATTCTAAATTTATCGTAAATTCCCCCTATTATTTAGCTATAATTTTGTAATTGTACTGCTTGGTTTAGTGTATTTAGGTAACTTTCTGCTGCTAACAATTTATAGTAGGACGCGCTTTTTATTAAATGGATTATGATTTCTAAACAAAAAGGTATTTCACTTTTCAATGACTTGAAATTAGATAAGGTTTCAATGAAAGCTTATTTTAAGCGGATAGGTTATGTCGGCAAAGCGGAATTAAATTTGGAAACGATTAAAAGACTACATGCCCTTCATCCGGAGGCAATACCATTCGAAAATATAGATCCATTAATTGGAGTTCCAGTTGGTTTATCCCTGGAACAAGTCTTTCAAAAACTAGTTGACCGAGGCAGAGGTGGTTTTTGTTTTGAACAGAATGTTCTTTTTGGTGCGGTTTTGAGAACCTTAGGTTTCAATGTTGTAGGGTTATCAGCAAGGGTTTTTGGGAGATTAAGGAAGGCGAGATTAGACCAAGGGATCATATGCTGCTATTGTTGGATCTCGATGGGATAAGTTATTTGTTGGATGTAGGTTTTGGTTCTGCTTCATTCTCTGCTCCTTTGGTGCTGGATCAAGAAGGTGTACAGGATACTGGGCATAACCAATACAGAATAAGCTTGGTTTCAGGATTTTATTATCTTGAAATTTTAATTAAAGGTACTTGGAGGTTAATGCATCGTTTTGGTTTGGAACATCAGATGCTGGCGGATTATGAGGTGGTCAGTTGGTATTTATGTACCCACCCTCAATCTCTTTTTATAAAAGATCTTATGGTGGCCAAAAGTTTTTCAGATGGAAGATATGCGTTACATAATAATCAATTTACAGTACACAGGAAGGAAGGCAAAAGTATAAAGAAAAAACTCCATACAGTAGAGGAGATTATCGAAATTTTGAAGAATAAATTTGCTATTAATCTTCCCGCGGGTGAAGAATTAAAATTTAAACTCCAAGGATTTATTGAATCTAAGCCATAAAAAAAGTCCCTTATACAGAGACTTAAAAAATTTATAGCTGTTAATTAAATTCCAAAGGATTAAAAAATAAACATTACAGGAATTTTATTGTCATTAAAAAAAGTATTATGGCTTAGTTTAAATATATTTGATGGTATTCACTTTCTACTGGTACTGATTCGAAGTGTAGAGTATTTTTATTGGAATAGTTTTTAGGCATTTTACCTACTTTCCAGTTGGCCGGCTTGTGGAATCTACCTTCATTTTTAAATTGATCAAAAGTTTCAGGATCATCTTCTGCATCTCTTATGGCTTTAATGGTAAATAATAGTCCTAAAGCCACCCCGAGTACTGTGTATAATAATAGGTAAGTATTCATGTGTTCCTTGGTTTTGTCTAAGGTTTCAATCTTCTGAATTAGGTATTATCTCTAAACTGCATTCCTTTCTTCATTCAGAATGATTGATTAACATTTCAAATTTAATAAAATTTTATTACAAAATTCAATTAAAAACACTTGTTTTTTTGCCTAAAATTTTGTAAATATAAAATAGTATTTTGTTGTAATATTTTTGTATTTCATACTAAAGATTTAAAGTGTGTGGCTTTTGTTTTTAATTGTTAAGTCAAATTTTCATAAAAATGCCACTGCTTGTTTTATTCTTAGTGTTTTTAGTTTTGCTTGATATTCTACAGAAAACCTTCTTTTATTTTGTGTCTAAACGTCGGAACTACAAGTGTATTAAATAGGTATACAGGTTTGCGGGTAGATAGATAGGGCGTAGTGGTGCTTTTTTGGTTGGATTATAGAATGATGTTTTTCATGGGTTCAATTCAATAGGTATTTTATCGTGGTGATGGGAAGGTCTCTATCCTTAATGAGGATAAGAAAAATGGAAACAAAATCAAGGATATCTATAATACAGTTAACACTATATAGATCGGAACCTGCATGAAAGACCAAATATTATTATTTTTGCCTTCATCCTTCGATTGATTATCGTATTTAAAAAAGATTCTAGCTTGGGTTTTCATGAGAGGGTGAAGAAAAGCTCATTGGTGAAAGTGGTTTGGTAGACAAATGGCCAAATCAGATTGTTACTTTTTTTAATTAACCAATAAAATCCACCGTTTCATTAGGCGATTCAATGTGGTTAGAGTGCCTATGTTGGAAAATGGATTCATTATAAGGCAAGTGGCTATTTTAGATTTTTTTGTTAATTGGGCTAGCAAAATTTGCAGGGGCTTGTTTGGGTCATTTAAGCAAATAGCTTTAAAATCCTTATTACCCCTTTTCGATTTTAACTTGGCCTATGATAGGGCTTCTGTGTAATAATTGAAAAAATGGTAATTCGGTATTGCTAAATAAGTTATAGTGAATTCAAAATAATTATTTAACCAATCAAATATGACTGAAAAGAAAAAATCCTCATTGTCCAGGCGGAAGTTTATGGGCACAGGACTGCTTACTGCAGCAGGAATTGGGGTTTTGCCACAAATAAGTCTTGGCAAAGAAAGTTTCAATAAAAAGGAAGCCAATGAAATTATGCGTCTAGGGTTTATTGGTCTTGGAAGGCAGAGCAATGGCTTACTTGGTAGCTTTATTAAATTGCCCAATATTGAAGTAGTTGCCGGCTGTGATGTGTATGGCGACAAACAAGAACGATTTTTAAATCGAACGAATGAATATTACAAAGAGAAGGGTAAAGAGGTAAAAGTAGAGGTCTATGAAAATTACCACGATCTCTTAGCAAGAAAGGACATCGATGCAGTGGTGATTGCGAGTCCGGATCACTGGCATGCCTTGATGGCAATTGATGCGTGCAAGGCCGGTAAAGATATATATTTGGAGAAGCCACTGACATTTACCATTAAGGAAGGTCAGGAATTGGTTAAGGCTGTGCGGTCCAATAGCATCGTATTGGCGACGGGAAGTATGCAAAGGTCTTATGACAATTTTCAGCATGCAGTAAAAATGGTGCAAAAAGGAAGAATAGGTAAAATTAAAAAAGTTTACGCCTGTGTAGGTGGGCCTCCAAAACCTTTTGATTTGCCTAAGGAGGAGATTCCTGAAAGCCTTAACTGGGACATGTGGTTAGGTCCGTTGGCAGCTGACATCCATTTTAACAATGACTTAAACCCACCCATTTCCCTAAATCCACCGGAAAATGAAAAAGTTTGGGGAGCTTGGCGTTGGTATAAAGAAACCGGAGGTGGATTGACCACCGACTGGGGTGCTCATATGTTTGATATTGCACAATGGGCTATTGGAATGGATAGAAACGGTCCAATAGAGATTATTCCTGCAGGATATCAAGATACAGAACATTTAACCTTTATTTATCCAAATGGAGTAACCGTTACGGAAGAGCCATTTGATAAGAAAGAGACGAGAGGATGTAAATTTGTAGGTGAAGATGGTTGGATTGAAGTGTCCAGGTCTCATTACGAAGCCTCAGATGATAGCTTATATCCTCTGATAGCGGAAGGTGAAGATTTAAGAGGTGGAGGGAATACTGCACACCATATTGATTTTATAGAGTCTGTAAGAAGGAGGAAAGATCCTATTGCTCCGGTTGAAATCGGACATAGTACCTGTACTACTTGTAATCTTGGTAATATAGCTTATGATTTAGGACGCCCTTTAAAATGGGATCCGGTCAATGAGAAGTTTGCTGTACCCGATCCTGAAGCCGAGAAACAGCTTCATAGGGCATACAGGCCTGGTTATAGATTATAAAATTAAAAAGCGAAACCTTTAAAGTTTCGCTTTTTTTATGTCTTAAAGGTGGATTTACTTAATGAATCAATAAATGGGTTACTATATCCTCAGCATACATAAACTCCGAACCTAGATTAATTAGGCCTAGTTTTATCTCTATTGGTAAAGTGAGTTTAGGTTTAATTGTTGTTTGTTTGCATTTCTATTTTTTGATTTGGATTAATCTTAACCCAAATTAGGAAGGATTCATGATAGCCTGTCCTGTGTTACGGAAAGTGATGCAATCGCAAGACAATAAGGCTGTTTGGATATTTTAGCATAGCATCGCTATTTTGAAATTGAAAGTAGCAACGAAGTGTCTGATTTTGAGGAGATTTCAGGATGTATTTGATTGGCTGTTGCATATTTGGGTTTATTAATTGAGGGGTGAATTTTTCTAATTAAATAAAATTTCTAGGAATACTTTTTACAATAAACTCCTTGTCTTATTGCGCAATAAAACTTGCAAGATTACCTATATATGTTGCTTTGAATCTTGAGGAAACGCATTAATTTTAATTTAGGCCTAAATTTCCTTCCAGAAGGGATTATTATCAAAGGAAAAACGAACTTTAAAAAATAACTGAAACTTATAGGGATGCAATTAAGGGTTAAGTAGTTTTTCAATTATAGGTAATAAGAATTGATACATTCTATAATTACCAAGGTCATTGAAATGGGTTCCATCAACAGTGGCTTCATTGTCATTACCGATCAGGTCTTTATTAGAGACATAGTGAATATTCTTATTTTGATTATCAAGGTAGACTTTTTTCAAGGCATCGTTCTGCGCTTGTATATAGGAAAAGGTGCCGAATGTAGATGGATCGTTTTCTTTAAAATACGCATAATCCCTTACGACGCTTTCCACCAATACAATAGGAACCGAGTCATTTACGGATTGGATATAAGCCAATGTTTCAGGGAGGTTTGTTAATATAGTATCAGGAGCCGAATTGGGGTGCAATCCAGTATGATAACGGAGGGATTGCTGGGCATGATGTATTGGACCACTTCTTTTTCAAATCGTCCATTACCACTGAAACCCAGATTGATAACTTCTTTATTGATTTTTCTTTCCAATAAGGCCGCATAAGTAAGTCCCGGTCTGGAAGCAGATGCGCCTTGGGTGATGCTGGTTCCATAGAATATAACGGGCCTATCTTGGTTAATAATAGCTTGTTTAGGCTTGCTGATGGTAGCATTTGTTTCAATGCCAATTTCAAGTTTCTCAACTCCTTCGTAAAGAGGGAGGTTTAATAAGAATTCTCGGCTTTCTTTTGTCATGTCTGCGATGACTGTGGCTTCGTTCACCAGTTCTTTTCCGGGAATGGCCACCCCTACAAATTGCCATCTACCTTTTGTGTAGGCGTATAGATCCAAGCCATTGCCGGCAATTGGAGTCATATTGCCTTTAACCCTATTGTTCTTTAAGGTCCATCGGATTTTTATTGTAGATGAATTGGTAGAAAACCTAACAGCCAAGCCGGCGGTGTTATTAGATAATGACCAAACGGCTGGTCTTACTGCTTTTTCAGCTTGATCAGGTAGCCTAGAATAGTTAGGCGCCACAAGCACTTTCCCAATGATTTTAAAACTAGATGCATTGTGATATTGGATATCACGTGTTGGGGGATTTTCGTCGCTGGATGCCACAGCTGAGGGTTTCCAAATTAAAGTTAAGGAAACTAAAATTAGAAGTTTATAAAAAAATAACAAGGAGTTTTTCAGTTTTTTCATCTAGGGAAAGCATTTTTTAAAGATAACAGAAAGAGAATAAATATCTAAAATTTTTTTCACTAAGTAAATAGTTTTAATCAATTGTTAATTTTAGTTAAAAATATTTAAAATTTATGTTAACGGTAACAATTGTATTTTAAGATGAAAATTGATCGCGTTATATAATTGTTTAAAGTTGGATGTTTGTTCAATATTTTAATTGGTATTGATAGTGACACTAGTTTTTTATGTATGTTTAAAAAAATAATCAAAATTATTCATCCTAAATTCTTCCACCTGTATTGGAATTAAAATATAAAATTATTAACTAGTACCTGTACTGTTAAATAAAATTATAAACAAAACTAAATTACTTATATGAGAAAATGTATTTAAAAGAATGACCAAAAACGAAAAATTAAAGGGTAGGATAGCCTATTCTTTAGTGAAACAACTCTAAACACTACAAAATCAAAAACATGAAAAATGAAAAAATCTACTAAAAACTGGCTTTGCAATAAAAGGAATATCAACTTTTATTCAGGTTATTGCCTTAGTATTTCTATTGATTTCTGTACCAATTTACTCCAGTGCTTTTGGTGCAATAGTCAATTCAAAAAATGAAGATTTGAGGGAATACTTAGTTGTTACTGGAAAGGTGGTTGACACCAATGGTGAACCTCTGCCTGGGGTTACCATTACGGTGAAAAGCTCTAATATTGGTACCGTTTCAGACATAGAAGGGAACTATTCGATAGACGTTGCAGCCAATGCCACGCTGGTATTTTCATATATAGGTTTTGAAACCCAAGAAGTAAATGTTGGGAATCAAAGCACCATAAATATTACCCTTAATGAAGATATAGGGGATATGGATGAATTCGTAGTTACCTCTTTGGGTGTGCCTAAGGAGCCTAAAGCTCTTGGTTATGCAACTACTACCATTAAATCTCAAGAATTGGTGAAGGTGGGTACTCCGAATATTGCTACCTCTTTGTATGGAAAAGCACCCGGTGTTAGAATTCAATCCGGTGCTGGTGGAGCTACTTCGGCTGTTAATATTACCATACGTGGTATCAATTCCATCACAGGAAGAAATCAGCCTTTGATTATTTTGGATGGTGTGCCTATCCGAAATGAAGAGGTGACGAACAATAATTATTGGGGCGACCAGAGATTGCGTGGAAACGGACTTCTTGATATCAACCCGGAGGATATTGCAGAATTGACAGTGCTCAAGGGAGCTTCCGCTGCGGCGCTGTATGGTTCTGAAGCGGTTAATGGAGTGATCATGATTACAACAAAAAAAGGATCAACCAAAGGATTTAGAGTGGATTTTAATGCCAATATTTCAATGGATAAGATTGCTTATTTGCCAAGGTATCAAAACGTTAGAGGGCCAGGTGCTCCCAATCATGTTTTTGATGTGGGGCAGAATGAGGACGGTTTTTTCACTTATGAAGATGGCACCCTTGGCTTACCAAATACTAGCTTAAACTTTGGACCTAAATTTGATGGTCGCATGGTATACGGTTGGGATGGGGTAGAGAGACCTTATGTGGCACAGGAAGATAGTTATGCTGCTTTATTTAATGATCCGGTTAATTCACAAGTAAACGTTGCCATATCCAATTCAACCGATGTCGCAGATTTTAGATTATCATTGACACGTCAGGACAATGAAGCGTTAAGTTTAAACTCTAAAAACAGCAAAAATATCGCTAACCTGAACTCTACATTTAGAATTTCTAAAAAAGTGCGTACAGACTTGATGATAAATTACATCAACCAGTACACTGCCAACAGACCTTATTCAGTTGACCGTCTGATTAATAATTTTGGTGGTATGATGTCCCGCTTTGATAATGGAGCCTGGTATCTGGATAAGTACAAGACCAGTAGGGGTTACCGTTATGTGACAGGGAATGGTCAGAGTTTAACTCCTGATGAAAACATAACCAGAAACGGATTTATGGGTGCCATAGGGGACTATGTTTGGAGGGTGAACGAACACCAGGCTTCAGAACTAAGTAACCGTGTAATTGGTAGCATTACCAACCATTACAATATCACGGAGGAACTATTTTTGAGGGCAAGGTTATCAACAGATTTTACTTACCGAAAAAATGAAAATGAAACTTCTTCTACCAGGCCATTGGCATTTGGACCTTCTGGTGGCTTTAGTATGTCGAATGAAATCTTTAGCATTTTGTATGGAGACTTGTTATTAACTTATAGGAAGAAACTAACTGATGAGGTGACCTTAAGTGCCATGGCGGGATATACAGCCAATAAAGAATCCTATTCTTCAATTTCCAGAGGAACCAATGGTGGCCTAAGTACAGAGAACCTATTTGATATTGTGGCTTCTGTCAACCTTCCAAATAATGGCTCTAGTAGAACATCACAAGTAATAGATGCTGCACTTGGAACGGTTAATTTCGATTATAAAGGGTTTTGGTTTTTAGAAGGGACGATCCGACGAGACCGTACGTCTACTATGAATCCGGATAACAATGCCTTTGTTTATCCATCTGCCAATACCAGTTTTATTCTTTCTGACGCCATTGAATTACCTGGATTTATTAACCTTGCCAAGATAAGAGGTTCCTGGGGTATAGTGGGTAATTATCCGGATGTTTATAGGGCTAATATTGCCTATAACCAAAATACATTGGGAGTTCAGCAGACAGGCGGATCACCTGTGTTATATACAAACATTTCAAGTAGTTTTGGTAATGACTTGATCAGGCCTGAGCAGAAGCACGAATTTGAATTTGGCTTCGAAAGTAGATTTCTTCAAGGAAGGTTAAACCTTAACTTCTCTTACTATAACGCACAGATTAGAGATCAAATTCTGCCATTGACCCTTCCATCTACCGCAGGAGCCAGTTCTGTTCTAGCTAATATAGGTACACTTAGAAATAAAGGTATAGAAATCAGTCTTGACGGAACAGTTTACAAAAGCACTAATCTCGAGTGGACAGCAGGAATTAATTTTTCACGCAATAAAAACGTGGTTGAGAAATTGGCCAATAATGCTACAGAGCTTTTGCATGCAGATTATGATGGCAATGCAGCCCAGTTAAGGTCTGTGGTGGGGCGTCCCATGGGAGATTTCTATGCAAGACCTATTGAAACCAATAGCAATGGTGAAAAAATAGTCCAACCAAATGGATTGTATAAAATCGACCCTAACAGTTGGATTCGTGCAGGTAATGCCATGCCAAAAGCTGTGGGGGGTGTGTTTAATACCCTAAGTTACAAAAACTTCACCTTTGATGTAATGGCTGATTTCCAAATAGGCGGACATGTAATGCCAACCGGTGTAAACTGGATGATCAGTAGGGGGCTTACTGAGGAAAGCTTGAAATATATGGATACTGAAAGTGGCGGTTTGTCATATTATGTGAATGCCGATGGACAAGGTGTGCAGACTAGCGATGGTCAAGGGCCCAATGGAGAAGAAGTTTACCACGATGGGATGTTGATGGATGGTGTAACTTCAGATGGAAACCCAAACACGAATGTAATTTCGCAAGCCTTATATTACCAAAGTACCTACAACTGGGGAGGTCCACAATATAGCCAAGCTAGGTATGAATTGTATATCAAGGAAAACACCTACTTTAAGTTAAGAGAATTATCTATTGCTTACGATTTGCCATCACAAATAGCTTCTAAACTAGGTGCATCTAGTCTTCAAGTGTCCGCTTTTGGTAGAAACTTGTTTTTCTTCTACAGAAACTTAAAGGATCTGGATCCGGAAGTCCTGACAGGTGGTTCAAGGTGGGCACAAACACTTACCAGTGCAGGTACCAACCCTGCCACACGAAGTATGGGTCTTATGCTTAGGGCAAGATTCTAATAGTTGTTTACTCTAAAACTTAAGAAATTATGAAAAATAGATTAATAAGCTTTTTACTTGTCCTTATTGTAGGCATTTCGGGATGTGAATATTCGGAGTTTGAAGACAATTATGCTGACCCTTCAAAAGTGTCTGAAACATCTGTAGATAAACAGTTTACAGGTTTTATCATTGCCAATAGGGAGTACGTTCTTCCCAGTTACTGGAATTACTTTGTGGTGTTGAGAATTACACTTAACAGGTATACCCAGGCTGTAGGATGGGCTAATGAAGAAAATCAGTATGTACCGGGTTCGGCGGCAATAAATGACAGGTGGAACAATTACTATCAGTTCTTGGCCCAATACAGAGAACTGGAAAAAGTATACAATGGGCTTTCAGAGCTCGATAAGCAAGATAATAGGATCTATATGATTACAGCTGCTACTTACCTCTATGACCATACCCAAAAGATAGTGGACCTTCATGGAGCCATTCCTTTTTCTGAAGCAGGAATGCTAAGTACCAATGGTGGTGATTACAGCATGTCTTATCCAGGATATGATGAACCGGAAGCCATTTACACTAAAATGTTAGATGATTTGGCTGGTTTTGCTGACGAACTGAGAACAATGGATATCAACCCTGGAATCCTTACAGGCTTTCAGACCCAAGATTTAATCAATAGAGGGGATATCGATATGTGGTTAAAATATATCAATTCATTAAGGTTGCGAATGTTGAATAGGGTAAGTGCGGCTCCAAATTTTGCATCTAGAGCTGCGACAGAAATTAGGGAGATTTTATCTAATCCTACTAACTACCCCGTTGTGACAACCAATGATGAAAATATTACCTTTCGTATTTATCAATTGGGTACGCTGATAAGTGCAACAAGCTGGCAAGGTGGTTTGGAAGATTGGAATGGAAATGTTGCAGGGAAAGAAATCGTAAATCATATGCTTGATAATAATGATCCAAGATTGACATACGTTTTCGAGCCTGGTGAAGATGCAGAGGGCGAGTATATGGGGCTTGATCCATTATTGAATGGTTCTGATCAAACAGACCTAATCGGTACGAATACACTTACGATCTATAACAGGTCTACCCTTAGTCGAAACCAGTATTTTCCAGGTATGTTAATCAATGCTTCTCAGGTTCATTTGATTGCCTCAGAATTCTACCTCAAAGAGGGACAAGATGCCAATGCCATGATGCATTATGAAACGGCTATTAAGGAGTCCATTGATTATTATGAAATGTTGAGAGGGATGACCAATACTACCATTTCACCTGATCCTGTGGTTCCATCAGAAGATGATGTGATGGCGTATTTATCAGAAGATGAGATTAGCTGGAGTATGGCATCTTCTGAACTGGAAAAAATGAAATTGATCGCTAGACAAAGATGGTTACATTATAATGTAGTGCAGCCTCATGAAAACTGGGCAGAAATCAGAAGGAACGACGTGTTGGGTCTTGAGTTTTGGGAAGATCAGTCAAATCAGCAATCCTTACCGCCGAATAGATGGATTTACCCTGGGTCTGAGCAAACTTATAATACCGAAAATTATGAGAGGGTTCAGGCAGATGACGTGCTTTCCAGAGAACTTTTCTGGGATGTTGATTAATTGTAAATAAATTAGAAGAGCAATGGTTATTAAAAAATTGCTCAATTTGATAATAGGGGTGGCTGTTTAAGCCACCCCTTTTTATCAAATTGAGTTCAAAATGATTTCCCTGTCTTGATATGCAATAGTACTGCTATTTCTAAGTGTATTTTAATTAGGGCTTGAAACTTCATTTTCCCAGAATTTTAAAGAACGGGTAAGGTTTTCGAATGTTTCAGGGTAGGCAGATTTCACATTTTTCTTTTCAGAAATATCCGTGGAAAGATCAAATAACAAACCATCTTTGTTTTTTTCATCAAATAAAATTTTCCAATTTCCTTTTCTTGCCGCTTTAGCTTCAGGTGTTTTCCAAAATACGGTTCTTTCAGGCATGTCTTTCTTTTGCGTGAGAACGTTCAGAAAGCTTGTTCCATCCAAGGCATGGTTTCCATTTTGATTTGGCATAGGGCTGCCAATTATTTCTAGAAGGGTAGGCAAGATGTCCATACTCATCAGGGGTGCATCAGAAATTACGTTTTCCGGTATTTTTTCCGGCCAATAGGCAATGGCCGGAACTCTGTGTCCACCTTCATAGAGGTCTCCTTTCTCCCCTCTCAGAACGCCATTCGATCCCACTTTTGGCCAGGTGGAGCCATCGTAATTAAGGTATTGCCCATTGTCTGAAGTGAAAAATATAAGCGTGTTTTTATCTAGGCCTTCTGCTTCCAAATATTCAACTAGCCTTCCTACATTTTTGTCTAGGGATTCAATCATTTCCTTTAAAATTTCAGGAACATCCTTGGGCTGGTGAGGACCCAATTTACTGTGAGATCCGGGTTTATTGCTGGTAAAATCTTCTCCTTGTATCCGGGTTTGAAGATTTTCATCATCCGGTGATTGCCAAGGGAAATGAACCCCAAGATGGGCCAGGTATAGAAAGAATGGTTGCTTTTTATGTTGCTTGATAAAGTCTATCCCATTTGAAGTGATCACATCTGTGGTATACCCTTTTTGAAAAGCCAATTGGTCATTGTGCCACCAGTCCGGATAACCGTAGCGATCGATTTTAGTAAAATAATCACCACAGCCGGAGGTTAGGCCTTTAAACGTATCAAATCCATACCGTGTAGGGTTGGCTTCAGGATGATTTCCTAAGTGCCACTTACCAAAAAGGCGGTTGCATAGCCAGCATTTTTCAAATAGTCTGCGATGGTTTTGGGTTTAGCATGGCTATTACTGTTTATACCATTTACACTTCCAACTCCTGGTTTTTGCCAGTAACCCGGTAAGGGATCTTCTATACCTACCCTTTGCTGGTAGCGTCCTGTTAACAATGCCGCACGTGTAGGTGAGCACATGGCGCCATTGCTGTGAAAATCCGTGAATAGCATTCCTTTTTGAGCCAAAAGGTTTAAGTGAGGAGTATTGGCTTTTCCACCATAATAACCACCTAGGTCTCCATAACCGATGTCATCAGCCAAAATGATGATGATATTGGGTGGTGTAGAATTTTGGGCATGAATAGAAAGAAAAGGAATGTGGAGGTTTAAAACAAAAATCAAGATATAAATTTGTATTTTTTTCATTTTACAGAGGGTAAAATTTTAATTTTTGCTGTTCTGGCATATTATATCATACCGAATTTTTGATGTTTAGGCCATTGTCTATGCAATTGAAAATGCGAGACGAAGTATGGTTTTGATATAAATTTTCTATATTGGTTATTTATAAAATCTTAAAGAAACCAAACCATTTATGAACTTAAAATTACCTGGTCAATTAACCTATATTTTTGGCATGTTGCTGCTATTGGCATCATGTGGCCCAAAAGAGATAAAAGAAGAAGAAAAAGCTGAAAACCCCAATATCGTTATCATTTATATGGACGACCTCGGTTACGGGGACATGAGTGCATATGATGCCGGGACATTGGAAACACCAAATATGGATAAATTGGCAGAAGGTGGGGTGAAATTTACAGCCGGCTATGCTTCTTCTGCTACCTGCTCTCCCAGTAGATATGCCTTATTAACAGGAACCTATCCTTGGAGGAATAAAGATGCAAAAATATTGCCCGGAACTGCCCCTCTGTTAATAGGAACAGATGAAATGACCATACCCAAGATGCTAAAAAGTCAGGGGTATGCCACTGCAGTCGTGGGTAAATGGCACCTAGGCTTGGGAGATGGTACTGTTAACTGGAATGAAAAGGTAGGCCCCGGCCCTAATGAGGTAGGTTTTGATTATTCCTATATAATGGCTGCTACGCAAGATAGGGTGCCTACAGTTTACCTAGAAGACGGAATGGTCCAAGGCTTGGACCCTAATGACCCTATTGAAGTGAGTTATGACAAAAACTTTGAAGGAGAACCTACCGGTAAGGATAATCCGGAAATGCTCAAAATGAAATGGCACCATGGACATAACAATAGCATCGTCAATGGTATTCCTAGAATAGGCTTTATGAAAGGTGGTAAAAAGGCACAATGGGTAGATGAAGACATGGCGGATCATTTCCTTGAGAAAGCCAAAGCATATGTCAAAAAAGACAGGGAAGAACCTTTCTTTTTATACTATGCTCTTCAGCAACCTCATGTTCCCAGGACGCCGCATCCAAGGTTTGAAGGTAAATCAGGTATGGGGCCAAGAGGAGATGTAATTCTTGAAGCAGACTGGTGCATAGGTGAATTTATAAAAACCCTGGAAGAAGAAGGTCTTTTGGAAAATACACTGATAATTTTTTCCAGTGACAATGGACCGGTTTTGAATGATGGATACTATGATGATGCAGATGAACTGGTTGGAGATCATACACCTGCTGGTCCGCTCAGGGGTGGGAAATACAGTTTGTTTGAAGCAGGAACAAGGGTGCCATTTATAAGTTATTGGAAAGGAAAAGCTCTACCGGGAACTACGGATGCTATGGTTAGTCAAATTGATATTTTTAACTCATTGGCCGCTATTTCAGGAAGTCAGGAAAGGACTAAAGATGGCAAGGATTTTTCTCAATTGTTCTTAGGAAGTGATGGCGAAGGAAGAGATGCCCTAGTACTTGAAGCCACTACCCGCACCGCTTATAGAAAAGGAGATTGGGTATTGATTCCTCCCTATAAAGGCCCTGCTGTAAATAAATTTGTGAATATTGAAATGGGGAATGACTCTGATTTTCAATTGTATGATTTAAGTACTGATTTGGAACAGCAAAATAACCTTGCAGAAGAAAATCCTGAAAAATTGAAAGAATTGTTGGAAGAGTTTATTGCCATCAGAGGTGAAGACTTTGTGGATACCAAAGGACTTGAGTTGAAGTGATCTTGAATGATTCCAGGATTTTGTTCTTAAGCACCAAAAAAATGACCAGATGCTAAAATTTATATCCATTTCTTTACCCATTATAGTATTTTGTTGGTTAGTGCCGGTACTGCTTCAGGCACAGGAAAAACCGCAAGTGATAGTACTTACTGATATTGGGGGAGATACAGATGATGAACAAAGCTTGGTTAGGTTTTTATATTATGCAGACCAGTTTGACATAAAAGCTGTATGTGCTACAAGTCGATTGGGGCATGGTCAGGACATCAAACCGGAAATTATTCAGCGCCAATTGGCAGCATATGGGGAAATATACCCCAACCTTATCCTGCATAAGAAGGATTTTCCTCACCCTGATATGCTTACAAAATTGATCAAATCGGGTAATGGTAACTCAGAGGCTTTTGGAGAAGGCTACGATTCCGAGGCCTCTGAGGCCATTATTAAAATTGTAGATAAGAGTAAAGCAATGGTCCATATTCCGGTATGGGGTGGACTGAGGGAATTGGCTCAGGCTCTCTGGAAAGTAAACAATACCCGTGGTAAAGAAGATATTGATGAATTTTGCAGAAAAATTCAAGTCCATGCAATTGGTGATCAGGATGGTCATAGAAATTACCTTTTAAAAAATTTTAAAGCTTTAAGATTTATTGCCAATGGCTACGCTTGGAATGGTTTTACCGGAATTAGAGAACTATCTGCCTTTAGGGGCATGTACATGACCGGTAACCAGCAAATGCAGGATGCACACTGGGTGAAAAATAATATTCACGGCAATGGACCATTAAGTGATTGCTACCAGCTAAACGGTCATGGAACTGACGGTATGAAAGAAGGAGATAGTCCCTCATTCCTTGGCTTGATTGGCAATGGTTTGAATGTTCCGGACCATCCTGAATGGGGAGGTTGGGGAGGTCGATACAGGTTGTTGTTTAACCAACTGTACATCGATGCACCTGATTTTATGGAAGGGACATTGAATGAAAGACATGGGGTGGCCCGGTGGAGAACAGCTTTTCAGTCGGACTTTATGGCTAGGGTTAAATGGGGCGTACTGACCTATGAAGAGGCCAACCACAATCCTGTAATTAATGTAAATGGACATAAGTCGAATGCACCTTTATTCCTGAAAGTTCAACCAGGAAAGGAATTGGAGCTGGATGCCTCCGCAAGTACAGACCCTGATGGGGATTCATTAACCTACAAATGGTGGGTTTACAATGAAATTTTTCAGCCTGTAAATCCTGTCGAGTTTAAAGCTTCTTCAGAAGAATCTAAAATTAAGATCGAGATTCCTCCTCTGCCTCCGGGAAAAGAATTGCACCTTATTTTAGAAGTTATGGATAGTGGTTTACCTTCAATGGTGGGTTATAAACGGGTCATTATTACGGCTGCAATTTGAATTTATTCCACCAACCTTTAATGGATAAGGAGGGATAATCGAAACACCCAATTTTGTGAAATAAGTCAAAAAATGCAGGAACTTGGCCTTCTGCAGATATAAAAAATTATAAGCCCAAATCTATGCCTATTGCTATGCCATCAATTATTCGTAAAATTTTATTGCTATTACTTTGCAGCGGTATAGTATTTTCGGTCTATTCTCAGGAAAATAGAAACTTGTTGACCAATGCTTTGAACAGAAAACAAGTAGCGGATAATTTAAATAGCACCAAACAATGGGTCAATTTTCCAGCTTACGAAGACAGAGATGCATGGAATCAAATTTCTGAAGAAGTACGAAAAGCCATAATAAATGGGGAGAGGCCTACTTGGATTACAATTGGCCAATTGTCAAGGCCAGCATGTACCTTGAGTTTACACGTACTGGTGACAGAACTAAAGACGCTGCCGTAAACAGTGCCAGGAAGAAGGCCCTTCAAGCGTTGATGATGGCCGAGCTAGTGGAGGGGAATGGTAGGTTTTTGGATGATTTGATCAATGGAGTTTTTGCTTTTTGCGAACAAACTTATTGGGGTGCCTCAGCACATTTTTACTTGTATGGATTTGAAGGAAGTATTGCTAAACCTACCACCATTTTGCCTGATATTGATGACCCAATTATAGATTTGATGGTTGGAGATATTGCAAATGATTTGGCTTGGACCTTGTATTACTTCCAAAATGCTTTTGATGGCATCAGCCCTGTAATAAGCAGAAGGCTTTCCTCAGAATTAAAGAAAAAAGTGTTGCAGCCTTTTTATGAGCGAAATGATTTTTGGTGGATTACTGGCTGGGGAGAAGGACGGGTGAACAACTGGACCCCTTGGTGCAATTTTAATGTGCTTTCCGTATTGTTACTAGTAGAAGATGATCCGATTAAAAAACAGGATGCGGTTTATAAATCCATGCAATCGGTGGATCTATTTATTAATTCTTATCCTGATGATGGAAGTTGTAGTGAAGGCCCTGCTTATTGGGCACATGCCGGTGGCAAAATGTTTGACTACCTGGAGTTATTGGACAAGGCTTTAGGAGGGAAAGTAGCTTCTATTTTTGATCATCCACTAATAGGGAATATGGGAAAATACATCTATAGGTCTCATATTAATGATGGAAGTTATTATATCAATTTTGCTGATGCGCCTTTAAAAATCAAGCATGACCCCGGAAGAATATTCAGGTATGGAAAAAAATAAATGACCCTGTTATGGAGAAATTTTCCACCTATTTGGCAAATAAAAGAAGTGAAGAGGATCTAGTAACTTCTGGATCAATAGTGGATAGGATTGGGAATGTATTTTTGCTAGGGGCTTTGAAAGAATTGCCTTCAGAAGCTCCTCAGGTTAAAGATTTCTATTTTCCTGACTGGGATGTGGTGATTGCCAGGGAAGAAACGAATGCCAAAGGCTTTTATTTTACAGCAAAAGGAGGAGATAATAACGAACACCATAATCACAATGATGTGGGTTCTTTTATGCTTTATTATGATGGGAAACCTGTATTTATGGATGTGGGAGTGGGTACTTATACTAGGCAAACCTTCAGTCCTGAGCGGTATTCCATATGGACCATGCAATCCAATTACCACAATCTACCACTTATTAATGGGGTGGCACAAAAGGCAGGTGGGGAATTTAAAGCCACAGGATCGAATTATCATCTTAAGAATAATCAGGTCTGTTTTCAGACAGATATTGCCGCTGCTTATCCTAAGGAAGCAGCAGTGAAAAGCTGGGAAAGGTCCTTTGAATTTAGGAGAGAAGATGGTTTAATCATTACAGAACATTTTCAATTGGAAAAAAATAAAAATTCAACCAGCTTTCATTTTATGAGTGCATTGCCTGTTGCCTTAAAATCTCCCGGCTTACTAGAAATTTCAGGAGAAGGATTTACAATAAATACTAGCTTTGACCGTAGTAAACTTGATGTTTCAATTGAGAGTATTCCCATCAAGGACCCTAAGTTAATTTCTAATCATGGCGAGCAATTGTATAGAATTGCTTTTAAATGGAAGGAAGACAGACTAAATGGGGACATTAGGTTCTCAATTAGTGCAAAAAACTAGGCGGAAACCTGAATTGCCCATGATTTTGTAACATGATAAACGAGAGCAAAGGCAAGGATGATGAATCAAACAATGGATTACTTTTTCGTTTTGCGCAAGCAACGGTTTATCCGGTCATCCTTAAAATAAGGGCAATAACATAATTTTAACCCTTATTTCAGTAATTAAGTGATTTTTTCAATTAGATTGTATCTTTATAAATTGATCAATGAAAAATATTACCTATCTCTTCCTACTTTTGAATTGTATGGCTTGTAATAATAGTCATAAAGAGGTGAGACAGCCAAATATTCTCTGGATATCTCATGAAGACCTTGGGCCGATATATGGAGCCTATGGAGACGATTATGCCAATACCCCTATTTTGGACCAATTGGCAGAAAAAAGTATAAGGTTTACCCAGGTGTTTTCAAATGCGCCCATCTGTGCCCCTGCACGCTCCACCTTAATCACTGGTATATATGCGAGCTCTCTCGGTACCCAGCACCTAAGGTCTGATATACCGGTTCCTGAACAAATGAAAATATTGCCGGAAGTTATGCGAGAGGCAGGGTATTATACGAGCAATAATGTAAAAACGGATTATAATTTTAGCTTTGAAGGTAGGTGGGATGAGAGCAGTAAAGAGGCACACTGGAGAAATAGGCCGGATGGTAAGCCTTTTTTTAGTGTTTTCAATTTTATGATTACCCACGAAGGACCTACAAATGCTTTACGCCCATCAGATACCTCAGGTCTTAAAAATTTCCATGATCCAAAAAAAGCTATTCTCCCACCTCATTTACCGGACAGTCCAAAAATGCGCGAAATATGGGCACATATGTATGATTTGCTTTCTGTATTTGATCAGCAAGTAGGGGAGTTATTAGGTCAATTGGAGGAAGATGGTTTACTGGATGAGACAATTGTTTTCGTTTTTTCTGATCATGGACATGGCCTACCGGGGCACAAACGTTGGCTTGACAATGCCGGTTTACAAGTCCCCTTTCTCTTGCATGTTCCGGAAAAATACAAAAACTTGGTAGGGAATATCGCTGCTCCGGAATCGGATAGATTGGTAAGCTTTGTAGATTTTGCACCTACGACCCTTGCGCTAGCAGGAGTTTCTGTTCCTGAAATAATGGAAGGGGTAAACTTCTTGGCAGAAGAAGAAAGAAAATATGTTTTTGGCTACAGGGACAGGGCAGATGATGTTTATGAGGTGTCAAGGTCAGTATTTGATGGAAGGCATCTTTATATTCGCCATTTTATGCCCCACTTGCCTTATTACCAGAATGCTTTAATCTTTAACAAAGGAGGAAGTTATGCAGAAATAAACAGGTTGCGGGAGGTAGGAGACCTTCCTGAAGCAACCAGAAAAATGTTCACTCCCAAGCCCGTTGAGATTTTGTATGACCTGAAGACAGACCCCTTAGAGCAGCATAACCTTGCAAATGATCCTAAATTTAAAAATAAAATAGCAGAATTGGCCGATAAGCTAGATGGATGGATGATAGAAAACCGAGATACCGGATTACTTTCTGAAGGCTTAATGATGCAACAGGCATCAGTAAATAATGCCAGTGTTTATGAGGTCAGTAGGGCCTATCCGGAAGCTGATTTCAAAGTAATTTTGAATGTGGCCAAAATGGTTGGTAAAATAAAAGATGTGTCCCAAGTAATGCCTTATTTGGAAAGTGAAATTGATGCTGTACGGTTTTGGGGTTTGGTAGGAATAGATGCTTATGAAGGTGAAATTGATGCAATTTTCAGCCAACTTCATGGTATGTTGTCTGATGAGGCCCCGGCCGTTGCCATCAAGGCAGCCGAAATTCTGATTAAACGAGAGGAAAATAAGCTTGCTTATAAAGTGTTAGGTGAAATGCTCTTATTAGCCGATGAAGTTCAAGTCTTACAAGCAGCCATTAGTGTCCGACAGTTAGGAGCCAAAGCGAATCCTTTAATCCCATTAATTAAGGAAGAAGTATTTCCCAAGTATTCAGGCGATATTTGGGGAAGGTATAGAAGTTGGAGTTACCCCATGTTTATAGGCATGGCTTTGGATCAGGCCCAGATTAATTGTGGGCTGGATATCCCCGTTAAAAAATAGATATTGTATGAACCCAAAATCAAACCCAAAATCATTTCATTGAAAATTAATCCCCACTCACAAATTTAAATTATGTTATTACAAGGAATTGATTGGTTGATATTGATTGCATTTTTTGCGGTCTCTCTGGGAATAGGTCTGTATAGTTCCAGGCAATCATCTAAGAATATTAATGAATTTTTTAAAGCAGGCGGCAACCTACCTTGGTGGATTTTGGGGACTTCTATGGTGGCCACCACCTTTTCTACAGATACGCCAAATTTAGTGACAGATATTGTAAGGAAAAATGGGATATCCGGAAACTGGGTGTGGTGGAGTTTTCTATTAACAGGAATGCTAACAGTATTTTTCTTTGCCAAACTATGGAAGAGGTCTGGAGTGTTAACCGATATAGAGTTTTATGAATTGCGTTACAGTGGCAAAGCAGCTTCTTTTTTAAGAGGGTTTAGAGCGATCTTTCTTGGCTTGTTCTTTAATGTGGTGATTATTTCCGGCGTTTCTTTGGCAGCAATAAAGATTGGCGGCGTGTTATTGGGAATTAGTCCCATGGCTACCTTATTGATTTCTGGTGTTGTGACAGTGATTTATAGTTCTTTAGGAGGACTTCGCGGAGTAGTTTTTACGGATTTTATACAATTTGTACTCTCATTAGCAGGAGCGATTGCTGCTGCTTGGGTAGCAGTGAGTCATCCGGCCGTTGGAGGGCTTGAAAACCTTGTCAACCATGAAATGATTGTAGACAAACTTGACTTCATTCCGGATTTGGCCAATAAAGAAATATTTTTGACCATCTTTCTTATCCCCTTGTTTATCCAGTGGTGGTCTGTGTGGTATCCGGGATCTGAACCAGGTGGTGGAGGCTTTATTGTTCAAAGAATGCTTGCTGCCAAAGATGAAAAAAATGCTTTGTCATCGGTTATGTTTTTCACCATTGTCCATTATGCCATCAGACCATGGCCTTGGATTTTGGTAGCCTTGTGTAGTATCATTGTTTTTCCGGATATGGCTTCACTAAGGGATGCGTTTCCTAATGCAGATCCGTCCATTGTTCAAGATGACATGGCTTATCCTGCCATGTTGTCTTTTATGCCTGTAGGCATTATGGGATTGGTGGTCACTTCTTTGGTGGCTGCCTATATGTCCACCCTGTCTACCATGCTTAATTTGGGGGCTTCTTATATGGTCAATGATTTTTACCTGAGGTTTATCAAGCCGGATAGCTCCCAAAAACATTTGGTGACCGTAGGGAGAGTGGCCACTGTAACGATAATGATTTTGGGTGGTTATGTAGCATTGCAACTACAAAATGCCCTGCAAACATTTAGTATCTTGTTGCAAATAGGTGCTGGAACTGGTTTGATATATATATTACGTTGGTATTGGTGGCGAATCAATGCCATGAGTGAAATTGTGGCCATGGCAGCTTCGTTTTTAACTGCTTTGTATTTTGCTTTTGTTCATGATGCTTACTTTGATCCCTTGGCAACCCATGAGGAATTAATTATTGGGATCATGGTTACCTCATTTTGTTGGATTTTAACAGCTTATATTTCTACACCTACCGATAGGGAAGTACTGATTTCATTTGTTAAAAAAACCAAAGCTCCCGGTCCTGGTTGGAAAAGGATACATAATTTTATGGGAAGTACAGGAGAAAAAGTAGATACAAGCGAATATTTTGATTTTCAAGCAGCGATACTTGCCTTCGGCGCAGGGGTTATAGGGGTGTTTAGCTTTTTGTTTGGTTCAGGAAATATTTTACTTGGTGACCCTCTCAATGGAATATTATTGATGGTCCTTGCCATAATTGCATTCTGGGCTTTATTTGCTTTAAGGAAACGATTCTAAGAATTAGTGTCCTTTGGGATGGTCATTTCTAACCCTTTTTTGGAGAGGGAAGCAGGGAAATGCTTTGGCCATCTCTTCTTCGGGTCTTGTACTTGTCGTTAAGAGAAACTATTCTTGCTTTAGCAAAAATCACTGCATTGCTGAAAGTTCAAAATCCCCCTTGACAAGGGAAAAAGGGGAACTTTTGTCCAAATAAACTCAACATTTTTTCAACCTTTTATTTAGTTTGCAGGTGGCTTTGTGGAGTCGAAGCCATTGGGTAATGTGTCCGAATCAGCTACTCCTTCGGTTCCGTCTAGGATCCGGTAATCTGAATACGCACATTATAAAGTAGTAGTAAATTTTAAAGGGTGTAGCGAAATGTATTTATTTTACGTCTTGTGACCGAGCCGATTATAATTATCCAAATTAACTTAAGTAAGGAAATGATTTCTTAAATTTTATAAAGCAATTAATAATTAGTTTGCAGTTAAAATTTAACCAATTCATTACTTTCACCACTATTATTATGATTTATTTAAGGTTCAATTATTTAGTTGGCAATTCCGTGCTTTAAATTATCTTTGCCAAATTATTTTTGGAAGTGTACCTATTTATATAAAAATGAGATTCTTTGTATTTTGTGTATTATCCATCCTTTTAGCTTTTCCGGGGTTTTCTCAGAAAATCACCATAAGCGGCACAGTAAAAGAAGAAGGCACAGGTGAAAACCTTATAGGGGCAAATATTTATGACAAGGTTTCTCAAAAAGGAACTGTGGCGAATCAGTTTGGTTTTTATAGTTATACCACTACCGGAGATAGTTTAGATCTTTACTTTAGTTTTGTTGGTTTCCAGGCCAAACATATCCAATTCCAAGCAAAAACTGATACCGTAATCAATGTGACATTGGTGCCGGACGGCAACCTGGAAGAAGTGGTGGTCTCCGCATCTGACATGGATCAAATTCAAGAAATCACCAGGATGAGCTCTGTAAATGTCCCAATAGAGCAAATCAAGGAATTGCCGGCATTGATGGGTGAAGTAGATGTTTTTAAAGTCTTACAACTTTTGCCCGGTGTGCAATCAGGAACTGAAGGTGGGAGTGGCTTATATGTTAGGGGAGGAGGACCTGACCAAAATTTGATTTTATTGGATGGTGTACCGGTTTATAACGCTTCGCATTTGTTTGGTTTCTTTTCTGTGTTCAATGCGGATGCCATCAACAATGTAGAACTTATAAAAGGTGGCTTTCCTTCAAGGTATGGGGGGCGCCTTTCTTCTGTGATCGACATCAGCATGAAGGAAGGCAACATGCAAGAGTTTAAAGGAGAAGGGTCTATTGGTCTTATAGCTTCTAAAGTAACCTTTGAGGGACCGATTAAAAAAGACAAAACATCTTTTATTCTTTCTGCGAGGCGGACTTATTTGGATATTTTGGCTCAACCGATTATCAAGGCTTCCACTGAGGGTGATGAAAACATAGGCTATTATTTTTATGACCTCAATGGAAAAGTTAACCATATCATTAATGATAAAAACAGGTTGTACCTGAGTGTGTATTCAGGAGATGATAAGGCTTATTCAAAGTATAAAAACTTTTATGTCAATGACAATGAAAGGACCGATTATGATGAGGAATTTGGCTTGAAATGGGGGAATTTTATTTCTGCTCTAAGATGGAATAACGTGATCAATAGTCGCCTCTTTAGTAACTATACTTTCACCTATAGTCGTTATAATTTTGATTTATTTAGCAATTATGAGGAGACAATTACCGGTTTAGGTACCACGGAAACCAATGTTTATTCGGACAGGTATTTCTCCGGAATCAGAGATTGGGCAGGGAGGGCAGACTTTGAATTTATCCCTAATCCGGATCATTATTTTAGATTTGGGACCAATGTTATATTTCATAAGTTCTCCCCGGTGTATATGCTAGCAAAAGCAGTTCCGGAGACAATGATCTTCAATTAGGTGCAGATGAACTGAACTCTACGGAGTATTCGGTATATGCTGAAGATGATTTCAATATCAGCAGTCGCTTGAAAGCCAACTTAGGACTTCATTATTCAGGATTCAACACAGATAACCAACATTATAACTCCCTCCAGCCAAGAATATCTGCCAGGTATTTAGTCGATGAAAGCACCTCTATCAAAGCATCTTATGTTACCATGGCACAATTTATACATTTACTAACCAATGCGGGCTTAGGATTACCTACTGATCTATGGGTGCCGGCCACAGCCAATATTGGCCCTCAAAAAGCGATGCAAGTGGCTTTAGGAGGAGTTAAAAACTTCAATAGTTTTGAATTTAGTGCTGAGGCTTATTACAAAACCATGGATGGCCTGATTGAATACAAGGATGGGGCAACTTATCTTAACCTGGATGAAGATTGGCAGGATAAAGTGGCTGTAGGTGAAGGGGTGAGTTATGGCCTTGAGCTACTGCTGCAAAAGAAGGTAGGCAAAATATCAGGATGGATTGGATATACCCTCTCCAAAACCGAAAGGAGGTTTGATGAAATTAACTTTGGGGAATGGTTTCCTTATAAATATGATAGAAGACATGATGTGAGCTTCGCTCTTACCCATGAGTGGACAGAAAATAAAGATTTCTCTGCGGTATGGGTGTATGGTACAGGAAATGCGGTATCCTTGCCCACCCAAAGGTATGAAGGAGCAGAGGTTAATACCCGGTTTGGAGGTTCATGGAGACCGGATGTAGAATATTATGAGAGTAGAAATAACTTTAGAAATAGGGCCTATCATAGACTTGATCTGAGCTTCAGTTGGTGGAAAACCAAAAAGTGGGGGGAGCGGAAATGGACATTAGGTATATACAATGTCTATAATCGAATGAATCCATTTTTTATGGACATTGGTTATGATCAGCAGAGCAACAAAAAAGTGAAACAGTACAGTCTCTTTCCCATTATACCTTCATTTTCTTACGGGTTTAAATTTTAATGACAATGAATACATTATTAAGCTTTCGAAGGGTTTTTCTATTTGTTTTTGTTGCGGCGGGGTTGTTCATCAGCTCTTGTGAAACTACTGTGGACATTGATATTCCTTTTGAAAAACCCCAGGTCACTTTAAATGCTACCTTTTTACACAATGCTTTTCCGAAAGTTAGGCTTACCTATTCCAGACATATTCTGGATACCAATTGGGAGTTTGAGCCAATAAAAACGGCTGAAGTAAAACTAATCACCGGAAATGAAACTTATTTTTTGAATTATAATGAGGAGAGTGGGGAATATTCAAATCTACAATATTTAGTCTCTGAAGATACTGAATACACAATAGAAGTAGATTTGGAAGGATATGAAAAAGTGCAGGCCACTGAAATGGTTCCCATTTATGTTCCTATCCAGGATTTGGTTTATAATGGGAAAGGACAGCAAGATGCATGGACAAGTGGAGATGATTTTTCTCTGATTTTTAACGACCCCGTGGGTGAACATTACTATGAAATTTCTGCCTATTATGTACGAAGAGAGCACTATATTAACGAATATGGGGAAGAGGTCTATTACGAAGACAATCGAACCATTTATCTGGAACCTAAAAACCCCAGCTATGAAACCGATTTTTTCTTAGATGGTGGAATTATTATAGACGATAAATTATTTGAAGGCAAACAAGCTAAAATAGATCTCTTTACATCAGGCAATTTTATGGAATTGGAGGATGGAGGAGAAATTTATTTTGTGTTAAAAAATATATCTAAAAGTTATTATGACTTTCAGTCTACATATGGATTGCAAGATTGGAATGATGGGGATCCCTTCGCCCAGCCTGTTCAAGTTTTTTCTAATATAGAAAACGGAATTGGTATTTTTATGACGGGAAATATTGCTTCTGAAAAAATAGAAACCGGTACTGGACAAAATTAGTCCGTAATGAAACGGTACATTTGGGTACAATAAAAGTTTACTTCAACCCGGATTATGTGATAGAACTTGAAATGGGTAGGGAGATTTTAGCCTAGCCCCGCTATAGTGAAATTTAAAACAGCAATAACGTGTCTGATTTTGAAGCGATTTCAGCACGTAAAGGATGGTCTATTTCAAATTTCGGGTTTAAAATAGGATTAAGGTTTAAAAAATTTTTAATGCATTGTAAACAAATGATTTACAAAATATTTAAAATTTTAAATTGTCTAAATCAGTAGGGGAGTTTATGGTCATTTCTTGGCATTGTAAGCTCCAACCTAGAGAATTGGTTAAAATATATATTTTGGAAAGCTCATTGATCAGCCTTTCCTTGGCATTCACTTTAAGATCCGATTGATCAACTTTGGTTTGGATCATTTTATCCACACTACCTTTGATCTTATTATAATCTGCTGCATCAAATTTATTGAAGTAATCTTGGCTGATATCATAGTATTTAAGATCAGGATAAATGTTGATTTCAGGTTCCGGTACTTCTAATATGATCACCTGTTTGTTCTCTTGGTCAATTTCTGTTTTAATTTGCCTCAAGTCATAAGCGACTGTTACTTTCGCATTGACTATCACCAAGGCTTTTTTGTTGGCTGAAAAAATATCGAAGTAATTTTTTTTGGTGTTTTTATAACTGAGGACCTGAGAAAATTGTCCTTCAGTAACGATAAGTTTTCCTACCTGTTTGATCTGTTGTTCTAAAAGTGCTGAATTGAATTGGATTTCATCTTTTTGTTTACTTTTGTCCGTGAAATATTGAATTGCCCAAATAACCATTAATGCAGTTATTATTCCTGCCAAGAATCTAAACATAATTATGGATTAAAATCATGATGATAGCTTCATTATAACAAAATAATGAAGAAATAGATTGCTTTTCCCTGAAAATTATGTTCATAGTAGGCTATTCAATGAGATTAGGGAATAAATTTAATTGAGAAAAACCTTTTAATAAAAGAAATACATTGAATATATTAGTACAAATGCCCTTAACAATATACTCAAATTAACAATTATGATGGATTTTCCATGGTTTCAATTTTATCCGGAAGCTGTTCCAAAGCAAATAGATCCGGAGGAATACAGTAGTGCTGTAGATCTTTTTGAGGAAAGCATAAAAAAATATGGAGATGCAATTGCTTACGAATGCATGGATAAAACCATCTCATTCAATGAATTGGATCAATTGTCTGCAACTTTTGCTTCTTTCTTACAGCATGAGTTTAAATTAAAAAAGGGAGACAGAATAGGCATTCAAATGCCTAATTTACTCCAATACCCAATCGTTATGTTCGGCGCACTTCGGGCTGGTTTGATTGTAGTTAATACCAATCCTTTGTATACCTCCTCAGAAATGGAACATCAATTTTCTGATGCGGGTGTAAAGGCCATTGTCATTGTTGCCAATTTTGCCCATAATCTTGAAAAAATCAAAGAAAAAATTGGTGTCAAAAAGATAGTTGTCACACAAATCGGAGATTCACTAGGTGGATTGAAAGGGTCAATTGTCAATTTGGTGGTCAAGTATGTTAAAAAAATGGTGCCCGCCTATAATATTCCCGAAGCTTGGAGTTTTAAAAGCGCCATGGCAGCAGGGAAAAATAAACCTTATGAAAGGCAACATCTAAAAGGAGAAGATTTAGCCTTTTTGCAATATACCGGAGGCACCACAGGGGTTTCTAAAGGAGCCATGTTAAGCCATACCAATATTGTAGCCAATATGCAGCAGATTTCTGCATGGATGAAGCCCAAGCTGATAGAAAGCAAAGAGACCGTGATTACAGCACTTCCCTTGTATCATATCTTTGCCTTAACGGTAAATTGTTTAGCGATGATGAAAATCGGAGCACATAATGTGTTGGTCACAAACCCTAGGGATATGCCGGCATTTTGTAAGATTCTAAAAAAGCATCCCTTCAGTGTATTTACGGGGGTCAATACGCTTTTTAATGGATTACTCAATCAAGAGTCCTTTAGGTCATTGGATTTTAGTTCATTAAAAATCGCAGTGGCAGGTGGTATGGCTACCTACAATCGTTTGTAGCCAAACGCTGGAAGGAAGTAACAGGGGTTCCTATTTCTGAAGGTTATGGACTTACTGAGACATCTCCTGTGGTTACCTGTAACCCTATTGATGGAACAGAGAGGCTTGGAACCATTGGTATTCCACTACCGAATACGGAGGTAAAAATTATAGACGACGAAGGAAACGATTTGGCCTTGGGAGAGAGGGGAGTTGTGCGTCAAAGGACCTCAAGTAATGCCCGGATATTGGCAAAGACCTGATGAAACAGCAGAGACATTTATAAAGGAGTGGTTTAAAACCGGCGACATTGCAGTTATGGATGAAGACGGTTTTTTCAAAATTGTTGACCGCAAAAAAGAAATGATTTTGGTATCAGGGTTTAACGTATATCCCAATGAGGTAGAGGATGCTTTGTCTGCCCACGAAATGGTCAATGAGGTAGGTGTAATAGGAATCCCCGATGAGAGGTCTACTGAAAGGGTAGTTGCATATGTTATTGCCAATGACAAATCACTTACAGCGGAAGAGTTGATAGCTTTTTCAAGACAAAGCCTGACAAGCTATAAGGTTCCCAAGGAGATATACTTTGTAGATGAACTACCTAAATCTAATGTAGGAAAAATCCTTCGAAGAATTATTAAAGAAAATCATGAAAAGAAGATGGCCAATTAGGCCATCTTTTCTTTTGGTCGATATCTTTTATAATTCTTGCCGGATTTCCACCCACGATTACGTCTGTCGGTACATCTCTGGTCACCACTGCTCCTGCAGCCACAATGCTTCTGTCACCAATATTTACTCCCGGGCAAATTATAGCACCACCACCTACCCAAACATCATCACCAATAGTAACGGGTTTCCCAAACTCAAGCAGACTACTTCTGGTCTTTGCATCAAGAGGATGAGTGGCTGAATAAATATGTACTCCGGGACCAAACATGCTTCTATTTCCTATTTTAATTGGCGTAATGTCTAAAAGGACACAATTGAAATTAAAAAAAACCTGGTCCCCAACACTAATGTTATAACCATAGTCACAGAAAAAAGGAGGCTCCAATCCAAAATCCTTTCCTACTCTATTGAAAAGCTTTTTGACAATATTGTATGTGTGCTCATTGTCTCCCGGACGCTCATTATTAAGGGCTTTTAGTAGCTGTCTTGCCTGAAAGCGGTCATTGCTAAGGGTTTTGTCTGAAGCAAGATACAATTCACCGGAGAGCATTTTTTCTTTTTCTGATTTCATGGGTTAGATGTTTTTAAGAATGTTTTTTATTTGTGAAAAGTGCCTTTTTTCATGAGCAAGGATGATATCTATTGCGGAATCCAAGGGGTAAACAATCCATTTATTTGCAGGGGAACTTATCATTAAATTTTTTCCCAGAAATGGTTCCAGCTTTTGTAAATAGTTTGACAGTAGATCTTGTTGCGTAAAAAATTTTATTTTTAAATCATTGTTATGCAATTTGTCCGACGGTTTCCACGAATTAAAAGTTTTAATTTTAGAAGATTTGTTCATGGAAGCTAAAATAATATTTCCCATTTTAGAGCCATAAAATGGGAGTTTTCCCATCAAAGGGCTTTTGTATCGCTGAAGAATAATTTGGTCGAAAATAGGAAAATAAGAAGTGTTGACGAGAATTAAATGGTGCACAATTTCCATAGGGCTCCATTGTTCAGGGAAGGTTTAACATTTAAGGTAGTAAGGTCAAAGTCTTCCAAGATCTTTTCATATTGCCAGGTGATTTCAGTTAATTCCATTTGCCAAGCATCTGCTTTCTCTTTGATCATTGTGAGTTATTTGATAAGTTTTGAATAAAAAGATGACCTGAAGGAAATTGTTTACTTCATTCGATAGTTAAATATTTAATATTACAAATTTGACACCTTTAATTCAAGTGGAATTCAAAGGGAACAATTTTGTTTGTAGTAGTGCTTTATTAACAAAAACCTATTTATGTACGCGATCGTTGACATTGAAACTACCGGAGGCTTTTCTGCAAATAATAGGATCATTGAGATTGCGGTGGTTTTTCATGATGGTGAGCAAATTACGGGCCAATTCGAGACCTTGTTGAATCCTGAAATGTCTATCCCTAGTTTTATTACAGGTCTAACAGGGATTGATGCTCAAATGTTAATAGGAGCTCCAAAGTTCTCGGAAATAGCAGGTGAGCTTTATAATTTATTGGAGGGAAAGGTTTTCGTGGCACATAATGTAGGATTTGATTACAGTTTTGTAAAACAGTCTTTCGAAAGAGAGGGGATGGTTTACAAGCCCAAAAGACTCTGCACTGTCCGGCTAAGTAGAAAATTGTTTCCGGGTCTTAAAAGTTACAGTCTAGGCCGATTGTGTGAGTCGAGGGGGATTGTTGTGAATGATCGGCATAGGGCCATGGGTGATGCTTGGGCAACCTCCATTTTATTCGGTCAATTGTTGCAGGCAGACAAAGAAGGGCATATTGAACAAGCGATAAAGGGAAAACATAAGGCTTTAACTTTGCCTCCCAACATAAGCAAGGAAAAATTTAACGAAATTCCTCAATCTACAGGTGTATATTACTTCCATGATGCCAATGGTAAGGTGATTTATGTAGGTAAAGCAGTCAATATTCAGCGTAGATTCAATGGTCATTTTAGCGGGAAGGCCAAGTTGAATTTAAAAACTGAAATTTTTGATGTGAGCTACGAAATTACAGGTAGTGAGTTGCTGGCTTTGTTACTGGAGGCATTGGAAATCAAGCGACTTTGGCCAAAATATAACCGATCTCTAAAAGTGAAAGCCTTATCGTGGGGAGTTTTTTCTTATACCGATAGAGAGGGGTATTTACGTTTTCAGCTCAATAAAGTAGTGGCCGGTATAAAGCCATTGGCTACATTTACCAGCCACGCTTCTGCTTGGAAATTTCTCCTAGATAAAAACAAAGAATTGAAGCTATGTCCAAAACTTAATGGAATCCAGAAGAAAAATGGAGCTTGTTATGACTTTCAATTGGGTGAATGTTCCGGTGCTTGCTGTGGGGTGGAAGCTGCTGAAGATTATAACAAAAGAGCCGAAGAACTAATTGCCGGGGTGAAGCTTGAAGGAGAGAAATTTCTAGTCAAAGATTGTGGTAGAAACCCTGGTGAAGAGGTAGCTTTATTCTTTGAGGATGGCTTTTTATCAGCCTATGGATTTATTGATATGAGCCAATCATTTCAGACAGCAGAGGAGGTGGTTGCGGTGCTTAAACCTGTTAAAAGGGTGATTGAAACCCGGTATTTACTAAAATCCTATTGGGATAAAATCCCTGAAAAAAATATAATTTATTTAACCAATAATTGATATAGACCTATTTACAACCCATTAATAAACGAAAAATTTATGAAAATAAACGACAAAGAACCATTACAGACCTATGTAGCGGCATCCTCAAGATATGATCAAATGAAATTCCGTAGGTGTGGGAAGAGTGGTTTGGATTTACCGGCAATATCTTTAGGGTTATGGCATAATTTCGGACATAGCGATGATTTTAAATTAGGAAGGGAGATTGTAAGAACTGCATTTGATTTAGGGATTACACATTTTGATTTGGCTAACAATTATGGCCCGCCCTATGGAGCGGCAGAAGAGAATTTTGGTAGAATTTTTAAGAAAGATTTATTACCGTATAGAGATGAACTATTAATTTCATCTAAAGCAGGTTGGGACATGTGGCCGGGGCCTTATGGGAATTTTGGGTCTAAAAAATATTTGGTAGCCAGCCTAAATCAAAGCCTAAAAAGAATGGGTTTGGAATACGTGGACATCTTTTATCATCACAGACCTGATCCCAATACTCCGCTTGAAGAAACCATGAGTGCTTTAGATCTTCTTGTTAGACAAGGGAAGGCCTTATATGTAGGCATTTCTCAATACAGCGCAGAGGACACTGCAAAGGCTTCAAAAATACTTAATGAATTGGGTACTCCATGCTTGATCCATCAGCCGAGGTACAATATGATGGACAGATGGGTGGAAGATGGACTTTTGCAGGTTTTGGAAAAATCAGGGATAGGTGCCATTGCATTTTCTCCTCTGGAACAAGGGGTTCTTACAGACAAATACTTGAACGGTTTTCCTGAAGATTCCAGAGCAGTAAAAGATGGGAGGTACTTGAAGTCTGATGCCATTACCCCTGAAATACTAGCCAAGGTTAAGGCACTGAACGCTATTGCAATTGAAAGAGGTCAAAGTTTGGCTCAGATGGCTATTGCTTGGCTGCTTAAAAGCCCTGCCATTACCTCAGTGCTTGTGGGAGTGAGCAAGGCTAGTCAACTTCATGACAATGTGAAAAGTTTGGATAATTTGGACTTTTCCACAGCTGAATTGAAAAATATCGAAGCCATTTTAAAGGAATAAAAAGAATTATCCCGAAATATTCGGAATTAAAAAGCCCTAAAAACCAGTATGATGTTTTAGGGCTTTTTTTAATTCCAATAAATTTATTTTTACAGGTAAAAATAAATTATAATCGGTATATATTGTATTCTAAATTTTGTATATTGGCTAGGAACCCAAAATAATAAGGTATGAAAAAGCAATTAATAATTTGGATAATCTCCCTATTTGCAGTAGCCAATGTTTATGGACAAGACGAACAATTTTTAGTCTTGGAATTTATTAAGGTTGAGCCCAATAAAGTTCTGGATTATTTAGAATACAAAGAGTTTTTAACCAAGGTTTACGAACAGGAAAAAGAAGATGGCCATATAAAAGGCTGGGATTTTTGGTCCCTTCAATCCGGCTCTGATTTAGAAGGGGAAAATTTTCAATACTTGACGGTTACCTATTATGACGATCCTGTTTCAATGATGAATGGAAACAATATTGACCAATTGGTGAACAGTGCCGTTCAAGCCTTCCCTAATCTAAGTGCCGAACAGGCTAAAAATAGAATAACCTCTTCTTTGGAAATGCGTGACCTGGCTGTCAGAAGTTATATGATAGAGGTAGCCAGAACGGATGACGATTTTCAATATAAGCCAGGGATTTTGGCAACTTTTGATCTTATGAAGGCAGTAGAAGGTAAGTTTCAAGACTATGAAATTGCTGAGCAGGAAATATTTCTTCCTCTTCATCAGAAAAAAATCTCAAATGATCTGATGGAGGATTGGAGGTTTCTAAGAACAGCTCTTCCTACTGGTAGTGAAGCCAAGTCTACTCATTTGACCATGAATATTTATAAAGACTATATTCAGTTTTTTAATTCTATGGAGTATGAGGACATGGAAATGACCGATAAAGAAGAGGAGGCGATGATTGAAGGCCTAAAGTCTAGGGATCAAAAGTGGGTCTATTTGGCAACCTTGGATTCAGTAGTCAGGTAATAGCAGGTTTAGTATACTGATTTAAAAAGAATTAGTGAGGTGTTAAATCTATATTTATTGCCTTGATGTTCTACCAATGATGAGATCGGTAGGATGGATTAACAATCTTGGGGCTTTATGGGTTTGATTGCTGTAGTTTTCCTAAGAATGTTCGGCTTGTATATGTCAAATTTTATGGATTGAATACAGGGTTTTTCCAGCCAAACTGTTTGCAAATCAAAACCATCAAAAAGTTGACACCGGTGTGAAAAACTACAAGTAAAAATATGGCCAATAAAGGAACACCAAATACCTGAAAAGGCCAGGAATAGGTCCAAACTCCTAAATTAATGGTGATGATTTCCCCATAGGTTGGGAAAATCATTGCCACAATTAGGGAAAGAATAATTTTAGTTGACATTTTAGAAACAGCTAAAACCCTGAATAAATCTTTTTCCAGCTGGTAAATAAAGGTAAAGGCTAAGGCCCAAGCAAAAGGGAGCCAATATGGAAAGGAACGATTGAAAGAAAGGTCATGGTATTCCCAATATCCATAATATATTCCCCATAATTCACAGCAAACACCAAATATCCCTCCTAAAAGAGTGCCTGTTAGGAATACCATCTTGTCCTCTGCATTTCGCTGCCACCTTTTTATAATAGAGTAGACAAGGTACAAGGCCAGTAATAAACCTATCCAAAAATCATAAGCATGGAAAAAGCCAATTAGCAAGCCTGCCAAAGTTAATTTTACAAAACTTTTAATTAATACTCTGGAAATTCCCGAAGTTGCTTTGCTGCTGTATTCTGTATCCAATTGATTGGTTTTAAAAGTGAAAGTCAAAACTATAAAATATATGTTTATTAGTCTTCAAAATTCCAACTTTTCAATATATTTTCCATTTTTAAGATACCCGAGCTGGCTTTTTCCTCAATACAAGTGATGTTATTTCGTGAACTTAAATAAGGGATTTTCAGGTCAATGATAATTTTCAAAATTTTCTCAGGTGCATAGTCGATCAGACCCGCTGCAGGGTATACCAGCATGGAGGTACCTACGATAACCAAAGCATCGGCTTTTTCTACTGCTTCAATGGCTTCCTTCATTTTGGGTACGGCTTCTCCAAACCAAACAATAAAAGGTCGCAACTGACTTCCTTTTTCACAGGTATCTCCCAATTTCAGCTCCCAACCATTTATATCATAAATTAGGTTTGGATCCTTCGTACTCTGTGATTTAAAAAGTTCTCCATGCAAATGAATTACTTTGGAAGAACCTGCGAGTTCATGAAGATTGTCCACATTTTGAGTGATTATTGTGACATCATGGCTTTTTTCCAACTCGGCTAATTTCAGGTGCGCTTGATTGGGTTTAGCCTTAAGGCATGCTTGTCTTCTTGCATTATAAAATTCCAGTACTTTTGCTTTATTATTATTCCACCCCTCAGGTGAAGCTACCTCCATAATATCATGACCTTCCCAAAGGCCATTATCATCTCGGAAAGTCCTTAACCCACTTTCTGCTGAAATACCTGCTCCTGTTAATACTACAATATTTTTCATTGGCATTAATTTTTTAATATAGTACCTGGACCTCCACCTTCCTGTCTTGAGGGCGAGAAGTTTTGTGGCTTCCTCGTATTAATTGCGCACCGGGTTGTCGGGTTATTCTTTCAGGAGCAAGACCAAGTTGATTGGTTAGTATTTCTTCCACCGCCATTGCTCGCCTTTCAATCAAGATCATATTGTAAGCCATGGCCCCTGTATTGTCAGCATAGGCTTTAATCAATAATTTTGCGTTGGGAAATAGATCTAGCATTTGCTTTAAAGGGAGAAGTTTTAATACCTCTTCTTCTGATATTTTACTTTCATTGTTTTCAAAAAACACCTCTGCATAAAGACCATTTTTTATTAAATCAACTTTACCTTTGCCTGAATTATACCCTTGTAGGTTCATTCCCTGAATAGATGGCCCCGGTTCAAATTTGTATTTTTGCGAGGCTATATTTTGTCTTGAGGTAGCTTTGATTTCGGGGCTTAAGGATGATGTTTTTACACTATCAAAGGGTACATACCTGCTGCTGTCAACTATTAAAGTTGAGTCAATACCCATAGGTTTGTTAGCGTTAGCCGGTTGGTTGACATAAGTTGAAGAACGACTGTAATAAGGGAGAAAATAGGGGAAACTGGAATTGGTGACCTGCCCATCTGAAGCACCTAGGATTAACTTTTCATTCTTTTGAGGGATATTTTGTTCAGCAGGATAATTGCCATAATAAGGGTTATAATAGGTCTGTTCATAGGGGGGATTTTCAAATCTTGAATCATTTATTCTATATGGATATTGCCAAACCATTACCCTATTTGCTCTTTGATTTGCTTCATACCTTTCGGAATTTTCTAAGGTGAAGTTTCCGATAGAATCCAATTCCATTAATGCAGGAGTTTCCTGGCTGCTGTAAACATTAGGTAAGGCATTTTCCTCCGGAGAAGCCTGCTTTTCATTAATCCTGCTAGAGTGATTAATCCTTAACTCTGATATTGCTGAATTTTTTGATGAATCCACTTCAATATATTCATCATTTATGGAGTATTCTGACCGGATATGGGTAAAAGATGGACTAATGGCGTTTGCCCTGAATGCATTTTTTGAAGGTGAAAAACTTATTTTCAGGCCAAATTGGTGATTGAAAAACCAATCCTTATTTGACTGAACATCTCCTCTGATATTGCTGTTAGCATTGCTCAGGTCTATGCCCGGATAGGCAGCATACGTTTGAAATTCATCAAGAAAGGTAGTAATTGAAGATCCATCAACATCATCAATAAAATCTGTGTTGGTTTTTTACGTCAGATTGGAAATAAACTTCAATTTGCTTGGATAATTTTATTCTAAAGCCAACCCCTGCCCCTATATAATAAGTGTTTTCATCATAGCCATTATTACTCGAAGCTTTAAGTTTAGTCAAATCTGTCTCGAAGTTCCCATCAGTAATCAGAAGGTTTTGTGTATAATCGTATTGGTTTCCCTCTGCATCCAATAAATCTCCTTTAGGGCTGAATTGTAACCACCCACCATGTATAGAAAGGTAAGGGGCAACTAGGGCATTTTCTCTTAAAATTTTCCCATTGTCAGTTCTGAATGTAAAGCCCAAACCAATGTCTCTAACGCTTGTTTCAAAATTTAATGACCTATGGAAGTTTGGAAAATCAGTTTTCAAGACATCATTCTTATCAAGGTAGCGATCACTCATGGATAAAATATATTGTCCACCATTGAGAAGCAGTCCAAAACTCGAATTTAATCTTCGTTCGATTGATAAAGAAAAAGAAGGAGATTGGTTATAATTCTTATTGTATGAATAAGCTTCTCCCATAGCCTTCCAATCGGGAAAGTTGCCATATCTGTAATGACTGAGATCTCCGTAATAATTGGAATAGCCAATACCAGCTCCTATACGGAATTTATAGGGGTTCAATTGACCTAGTAGATCAGCTGATTGATATAATAACAAGCATGATAAAATCAATATGGTTTTAAACATAACATTTTAGCGTTTTAGCCCTAACCAGATATGAAATTCTGCGCTGAAACCTACAAATGGATACAAGGTAACATCCTCGAATTTATTATTGATTTCTGTAGAAGTTAATACAGCCCCTGCATTAAACCGTAATATTCTAAAAAGGCTATACCCAAGGCCAATATAACTTGGCCTACCAATAAGGGGGCCGCTGATTTCTGTTTGGCTGGCGTTGGTCATGTTGGAAAAGAACACCCCTGTAGAAATCGATGCATTGCCTAGAATTTTAGTAAAGTTTTTGTTACCAAGTGGCATCGATATTCCTGCAAAAGCAGAAGTACCATAATCAAGATCATTGAAACCTCCTCCAAAGTAAGTTCCCGCATAACCAATGTTGATAGGTAAATAGTTAGGTTTTTTCTCTGTTGGGTAGTTGTTAATTTCACGGATGTCTACCAGCATCAGTAGATTTGACCGAAGGTATTGATTGGTTTCAGCTTTTGTAAGATCAATTAGCTGGTCGATAACTTGCTTGGCATAATAGGCATTATCGGTGCCTTTTGTATCCACACTTTTCTTCAATAAATTAAATTTTGAATCTTTTAATTTTATTCCATGAATTTGTTCTATTTTTTGTTTTACAACATCACTAAAACCACTAAATCCCTGGTCTAGTTGGTGTGAATAATTGCTCAGCCCTTGTGTGACTATTTCATTCAATTGCACCAACATGGCTTTTTGACTGACCAAGGCTTTAATTTCCTTTTTGTTAACCACAAAGTTAGCATTAAGATAGGTTTCCAAATTTTCATGTATGGCTTCTTTTACAGCCTTCATTTCAGTGGTGTCCGTGGAATTAAAGTAGTAAAATTTAAGGGTATAAGTATCATTGCTTCGAAGGGGATAGGCAACGTAAATTTCAAAATCAGATGGATTACTTAGGTAGGCAGCTTTCCAAGTATAAGTTTCTGCTGAATTCTCTTTTTTATTTGTCTTGAATATTTTCACTTCAACCCTTCTTATACCTGAAGGGATAAGACCTTGAATTAAGAATCTTTCTTCAGAAGGAAGGGGCAGACCGGCGTTAATCTGATTTTTCTCGGGGGAAAAGCTCACCGATTTTATTTGACTAAAAACCTCCATAGGAATTGTCAAAATTAAACAAAGGATAAATAAATTTTTCATCATATTTTTAAACGATATAGGGCCAATGTAGATAATTGTTTTATTATTTTGCTTTTTGTGCAATAATATTTTTTTAAAACAGTTATATAAGGTTAATCTATAATCATGCCAGATTTTCGCTTACTATTTAGTTATAAGGGATGGCTAACAAAAACTTCCAAATGCGATTCAGCTTCTAGAGGGGACTACAAGTGCTATATGAATCGTCTCTTTGGTGACGAATTTGATGGAAAGGTATATCAAGGTTAAACCGGATTCAAGCATTCAAATTAACCAGGTGTTCTTTATTAAATAAGGACCCTAAAAAATGTCACGGGATGCCCTTGGAGACCGAAATAAGTAACAGTGTATTTTGCTTTTTTCGGCAGAGGAAATGGATTATATAATTATATAGCATAAAAAAAGAGAGGCTTTTTAAAACCTCTCTCTCTAATTGATTATAAAAAAATTACGCTATCGCGTTGTGGTTTGCTTATAAGGCTTTGATTCGGATATTTTTAAAATACAAAATATCACCATGTCCCAAGAAACCTATATGTCCCTTTTTGTTGGAGAGTCCCGGATGTTCTCTTTTGTCTAAGGTGCCATTTTCACGTGCATCGGAAATGTTCACATCCAAAGTTTTGGTGCCATTTAAAATCACTTGAATTCTGTCTCCTTTAACAATCACTTCCTGATAATTCCATTCTCCTACAGGTTTTAGGTGCCCTTTTTTAGCAGCACTTACCCCATACAATGAGCCGTGGTACTGATAAGGTTTAAGTTTGCTGTATATTTCAGCAGTATCATCAAGAATTTGAAGCTCCATGCCGGCATAGGCTGCATCACCTTTAAGGGGAGACCTGATACCTAAACCATTGTTTGCTCCAGGAGTCAATTTAAATTCAAACCTAAATTCAAAATCTTCAAATTCATCTTTTGTCATTAAATTTCCACTTCCTCCTCTTCCGGGATTGATGGCCAAAACTCCATTTTCTATAAAATAATCAGTTTTGTTACCTGTCCATTTTTCTAAATCTGAGCCGTCGAATAGAACTTCAAACCCCTCATTCTTTTCTTGCTCGCTAAGTTCAAATTTTGGAGCTCCAATTAATTCTTTAATGTAAATATCTCTGTAGGCAACATAAGTGCCATGTGCTTGCAATTCTATTTGGCCGGTTGGGAAAATAGGCATTGATCTATCCCAGAAATTTTCTAAGGTAACATCGTCTACTACCAACTCGCCATTCAAATAGACGGTAACTTTTTCACCTTTCATAATGATATGAAAAGTATTCCATTCTCCTACCGGATTGTCAGCTACCTTAAGAGGCTTGCTAGGATTCTTTTTATTTTGTACAAACCTCCTGATCCTACTTCAGCCCCCACATTGGTTCTTGCTATATCCCATATCTGAACTTGTGGCGTGCCTCTCAAATAGATGCCTGCATCTCCATCAGGTGTGATTTTCCAATCTACCAACATTTCAAAATCCCCAAATTCTTTTACAGCTGCGATGTTTTGACCTTTACCGGTAAAAACCAATAAACCGTCCTGAGCTACCCAGCCTTCTTTCATGATTTCGTCAGCTTTGGCTTGTTCCTTTTTTAAGGTTCTTTCGCTCATTTCAGCCCTTTTGATAGGATTGCTAAAGACTCCTTCCATCCTTCTAAATTTTCCTCATTGAATAGGCTATAGAAACCCTCGGTTTTAGGCATCTCATCTAAGAACTTTTTTAATGAGGTTTTATAATACTGGCTATCCTGACCACTGATTACTTCTATGGTGCGTTCAACGATTGATCTAACCTTTGTTCCATATAGATTGTCATTGTTCAAGACAATTTTCATAACGGCTCTGGCAGCGGTTTGCTGGTAAGCAGGTGTTTCCTGATATTTTCCTGCAACGAGCAATGCCTGAAAAGTAGGGTAATTTCCAAGTTGTCTCAATATAGCCTGTACATTGTCTTGGCTTTTTGCCAGTGCCAATGCATCCCTTAACATCAATACCTTTTGTTCATTGGCTCCTTCCGTTGAAGGGACTAATCTGATAAAGCCTGATAAGGCATCATCCATCATTTTGTCTGTACTTGCATTTCTGGCAATATGCAATAAAGGAACAGTTGCTGCCGGATCTTCTGATTGGTTTAATGCACCAACGACTGCTTGTTTTTGTTTTACATTCCCGGTCTCATAAATGTCCTGTAGCTTACTCAAGGCTTCAGTGCCTCCCGTTTTAGCCAATACTTTATAAATATATTCTTGTTTGTCTAAAAGCAAAGTCGGCAACAAGTCCATTGCCCATTTTGTCTCGGCACTTAGGTCTCTTTTTTGAGCATTTGCCACAATAATAGCTTCCTGGATTTTCTCCAAGTCATCTGAATTGCTTTCTGTTTTTAGCAAGCTAACCAATTGGCTTAGGTCATTTGGTGTAGCCATAGATGCAAGCGCTGTTAGCGCAGCTGATTTGACATTTGAATTGCCGCTTGAAACAGCTCCGAAGACAACGTCAATTTGATCTTCTGCAGCCCTTGAAGCCAAAAGCCCTAGCAATTTTACTTTAAGCACATCGTCAGCATCCGAAACTCTTTTGGCTATTTCAGTCGTGACATTGTCACCTTTCATTGACTGCAAAGCAGTTATCAATTGGGCTTGATCTGATTCATCAGCAGTTGCCAAAAGATCAAGTATTTGAGTTAAAGCCAAATTGTCTCCGGCAGTAACAACAGCGGCAATGGCAGTTTGACGAATTTTTTCATTTGAGTTTGAGAGGTAGGGCAAAATTACCTCTGCAACCGCTTTGTTATTGATTTTACCCATTCTTTGAAGAATGGCTGCAATACTTTCATCAGAAGCTTTGCTCAAAGCTTTTTCCAATCATCCAATTCTTCGATCAACTGGTCGTTGTTTAGGTATTGTAAGGCGGTACCCCTGTATCTAAACTCATCTGACTGAGCAGCTTTGATGATTCTTTTATTCGATTTGAGTGGGTCAAATTTCACTAGCAAATCCAATGCTCCGGCCTTAGTATGATAATGTTTAGTTACATTGGTAGACTTATCAAGCTTTTTGGCCAGTTTAAGCGCCAGCTTTTGATTGCCTGCTTCTCCTAAATTGTCAATATACCTTAAATATTGGGCTGCAGCATTGGTAGATTCAAATGTGAAACCTGCCTCTTTAGCCGCCGCATACAAGAGGTCAGCACTAGCAGGAGAAGCGATGCTAGCCAAAGCGTAGATAGCTACCCTTCTAAGTTCAGGTTGGTTGCTATTGACGTAGGGAGCAATAATTTCGGAAGCTTGAATGGCACCAATATCACCTAATGCTTCAATAAAATTCGCCTTTTGTGCATCAACTGTAGATGCTTCTAACGCAGCAATCAATGCTGCTGCTGCCCCAGTGGAACCAACGTTTGCCAGAACTCTGGAGGCAGTTCCAGAAAGTCTGTCATCGGTCAAATAAGGTTCAATATTAGCTACATTTTCATCTTTGGCAATGAACTTTGTTTGCTTCAAAACAAAATTTTGTGCTTCTGGGTCATCCAATTGGTTAATGGCAGCAATATAAGCGGCTACAGCCATATTGGCTAAGTCTTCCTTACCATCTTTGCTTGCATAAAAAGCAAATCCCGCCAAGGCATATTCTATTTTTTCATTGTTTACGCCCGGTTTTTGCATTAAGGCCATTTCGGTAATGCCATTGGCGCCAAGTGCTTCCATTTGTTTCATGGCAGCTTCTAAATTACCGGCATTTTCAGCAGGAAACCGGTTCAGTAAATCTGCAATTTTTGTAGCGGTGGTTCTTCCCGCATCGAGTTGATTTTGCGCTTGACTTATAAAGACTTGGCCTATTAAAAGACAAAGAACAAAAGTCATTTTCTTTATAAAATATTTTTCCATAATTCTGGGTATTCCTTTAATGTTTTAATTAAATGGTATAGGGTGCTCTCATGGGCTGATCTATAAGTCTATTTGCCCCTTCATCATTAATAAACGCTAATTTCACAGGGTCAAAATGTAAATCTCTATTCAGCCTCAAAGCTGCCAATCCCATATTTACAAGGGTACAAGAACGGAACCCATTTTGCTCGTTCAAGGCAAATTTCTTTCTGTTTTTAACTGCATCGACAAAGTCTGTCACTTGTGGGGCAGGTTCTGGGAATTGAGCCAGTTTTCTTTCAAGATTGGGTATGTCAGATTTAAATCCTCTATATAAATTCCCTTCAGGCCCCTCGATATAAGGTGCCTCAGTGGTCCCTTCCCCATCCAATATTATTTGGCAACCATCTTCATAGGTATAAGTGATCTTTCTCCAGGTACCTACGGCTTCCGGATGCTGTTGTGGAGCGTCAACTTCCACTTTTACCGGGCTTGTTTCATCCTTACCCAAGAAATATTGTACCGGATCCAGGTAATGCTGTCCCATGTCTCCTAGTCCACCTCCATCGTAATCCCAATAACCTCTAAAAGTACCATGCGTTCTGTGTTCATTGTATGGTTTGTAAGGCGCAGGGCCCAGCCACCTGTCATAATCCAATTCCTTAGGTATTGGCATTTCATTTAAGCCGGTTTTTCCTACCCAGTAAAATTTCCAGTCAAAACCGGTTAGTTTACCCACAGTTACTTTTAAAGGCCAACCCAGCATTCCTGAGTCTACCAATTTCTTTATATTTTTAACCTCAGTATTCATTCCGTAGAAATTGCTATCGAAGCGAAACCAAGTATTTAACCTAAATACATTTCCATGTTGCTTGACGGCTTCCATGACTTTTTTCCTTCACCAATAGTTCTGGTCATTGGTTTCTCACACCATATATCTTTCCCTTCCCTTGCAGCATCTGCAGCCATGATACCATGCCAATGTGGAGGAGTGGCAATGTGAACTATGTCCACTTCAGGGAGTTGAATCAGGTCCCTATAATCAGCAAAAGTTTTGACAGTTTTACCTAAAGTTTCTTGAGCAATACCTATGTGGCGGGTGTCCACATCACAAATTGCAACAGTTTTGGTTCCGGCATAATCAAAATGTCCTCTCCCCATACCGCCTACACCAATGATGCCTTTCGTCAAATGATCACTTGGGGCCAGGTGTCCTTTTCCCAAAACGTGTCGGGGTACAATACTTATACCTCCTAGCGCCAAAAGGCTACCTTTTAGGAAGCTCCTTCTGGAATTTTTTAAGTTACTGCTCATATCTTTTTAAAATTTTTCTGAACTAATGATCCGTGAATATATTTCCTTGTAAAAGGATAAACAAGTAAAAATGGATTTAGGGTAAAATTTTTCTGTGAAAATATATGTCAAAATCAATTTGGAATGGTTTTGGTTATAATTTACATATAATTAAACAAAAAAGACCAAGATGAAAAATACAAAAGGAAGCAGAAAAGAAGAAGATTTTCAGGACAATAGCTTTCTTGATGCTCAGGAAGAGGCTCAAGATGGAAAGGCTGAAAAAAATCATCGGAAGAGAAAGATTTAGAGCAGTCCAGTAAAGCTGCCAAGGATGCTTTGAGAAGAGCAAAAAATGCGGACAAAGATGTAACGATCGAAAGTGAAAAATACAGAAGAGAAAAAAGTGAAAACAATGAGTAAAAAGGATAATAAAATGAAAAGGATTAAAAATGAAGCGCAGTATGAAGCGCTCAGAGATCAAGGATACAGTAAGGAAAAATCAGCTAGAATTGCCAATTCTCCAGATACAAAGACTGGAAAGAAAGGGGGTAAAGCTGCCCCATACGAAGAATGGACCAGAGAGGAACTCTATCAGAAAACAAAAGAGATTGGCATGGAGGGTGTAAGTCAATTGAATAAAAAAGAGTTGATCGAAAAATTAAGGAATCACTAAACCGGAATAAACCTTAGTTTAGTGATTAATTAAAGTTAAATCTCAGTAATATTGGAGAGGTGGCTTTAACTTATATGGTGCTTTTTATTGATCCCTTCTATTTTTTTAGCCCTTCTCCAAAAGAAAAACAAGATAAGTACTACTATTGGTAATATAATAAAGATTACCAAATCACTGGTCTTTGACGGGTCCACAGGATCTGTTGGTTTGGGAGTCCCTTTTGTATTTGGGCCAAGAGGGGAAAAGGAATGAGCGCAAAAAAAGTTAAGGCTAATCGCTGAAGGAAATTATCATTAGCTTTCACCTTGTAGTTATCTATAATTCTTAGAAATAAATTTTTCATTTTAAACATGTTTTTATAATGATTATTTGTTTCAAATGCGTCAAACTACTTTAAGTTTTACTAGCTGGAGAATAAATAATGGCAATTTAAATGGTTGTAATACGGCTAGGGAAAATACAATTTAAGTTTAATCCCTCTTGAAACATTCCATAGAACCACTTCCCCTAAAAATTTGCAAATACCATATTGTAAAACATCTGTTTATCTACAACAGATTTTTAAGTAGGTTGCACTACTTCTATAACCAACAAATAATAGGCCAACTGTAAAAAGGTATAATAGATTAATCCTAATAACCGGTCTTAAATGGTAAAAATTTTTGAAAGCTTAAAACATAAAAAAAGAGGCAGATACTTATCTGCCTCTATAATTGATTATTTTTTAGCTTTCTTTTTTGCCGGAGCTTTTTTGCGGCCGTCTTTTTTGGTTTGGCCTTTTTAGCATCCCCCTGTGTTTCGATAAGTTTCATGACTTCTTCGTATGTCAAAGATTCTGCCTCTTTGTCTTTAGGGATCTTAAAGTTGCTTTTGCCCATCTTGATATAGGGGCCCCACCTACCATTGAGTACCTGAATTTCAGGGTTTTCATCAAAGGATTTAATATGCTTTTTGGCATCTGCCTCCCTTTTGTCTTTAATTAACTGAATGGCTTCATCCAAAGTAACTGAAAGAGGATCGTATTCTTTGCCTAAAGAAACAAATTTACTATCATGCCTGATATAAGGACCAAAGCGCCCAATGGCAGCGACCACTTTTTTATCTTCAAAAGTACCTAAATCTCTTGGAAGCTTAAACAACTCTAAAGCATCTTCTAAGGTAATGCTTTCGATAAACTGTCCCTTACGAAGGCTGGCAAATCGTTTGTCTTCATCTTCTGCATCCCCAATCTGAACGAGTGGGCCAAATTTTCCAAGTCTTGCAATTACTACTTTGCCTGATTTGGGGTCAATTCCTAACTCTTTGCTTGAGTTAACATCAGTTCGCTTGATGTTTTCTGTAAGCTCAACCTTTGAATGGAAGTTTCCATAAAAATTTTGAATCATCTCTTCCCAAGGTTGATCACCTTGAGCAATATGGTCAAACTCCTTTTCGACTTTTGCTGTAAAAGAAAAGTCAATCACATTTGGAAAATGCTCCACTAGAAAATCATTGACCACCATGGCAATATTTGTAGGAAACAATTTGTTCTTTTCCGTTCCTGTGGTTTCTGTTTTTTCTGCTTCTTTGAATTGTCCATCACCTATGGTCATTTCAATGTATTTTCTTTGAACACCATCTCTGGATTCCTTCACCACATAATTTCTTTTCTGCACTGTAGAAATTGTAGGTGCATAGGTAGAAGGCCTTCCTATGCCCATCTCCTCTAATTTTTTTACTAGGGATGCTTCTGTATACCTCGCCGGTGGACGAGTGAAAGACTGGCGCCCTTTCATTTCGATTAGCTGTAAAACTTGTCCTACTGTCAGTGGAGGTAATAATCCTTTTCCTGTTGTTTCTTCTTCCTCCTCATCATCAGTGCTTTCAAGGTAGACCTTTAAGAATCCTTGAAATTTAATTACTTCTCCACTTGCACTTAATGTTTGGTCTACATTTGATATGGCTATGCTAACATTTGTTTTTTCAAGTTGTGCATCTGCCATTTGAGAAGCAATGGATCGCTTCCAAATCAATTCATACAAGCGCTGCTCATTCCTGTCTTTACCGGCATCATGTTCGGCAAAAGAGGTAGGCCTAATGGCTTCGTGGGCTTCTTGTGCCCCTTCAGATTTTGATTTAAATTTTCTCTTTTTATGATATTCATCCCCATAAGCCGACTTTATCTCTTTTTCTGCATCCTTTAATGCATCATCAGATAAATTAAGGCTATCCGTCCTCATGTAGGTAATTTTACCTGACTCATATAGCTTCTGGGCAATATTCATTGTCTGGGCCACAGAGAAATATAACTTCCTACTGGCTTCCTGTTGCAATGTTGAGGTTGTAAAGGGGGTGCCGGACTTTTCTTTGCCGGTTTCGTTTCGAGAGATTTTATAGAAAAGTCAGCTTCTAAGCATTTTTCAAAAATTCCTCTGCCTCTTCCTTGCTCTGGAATTTCTTTGGCAATTCTGCCTGCAGGGTTTTACCTTCTACATCGAAAAGGGCTGTTATTTTAAAAGATACCGTAGGTTTAAATTTATCAATCTCCCGCTCCCTGTCCACAATGAAACGAACGGCTACAGATTGTACCCTACCTGCGGAAAGCCCTGCTTTTATTTTTTCCATAGTACCGGAGAAAGCTCAAAACCAACAAGTCGGTCGAGAATTCTTCTTGCCTGCTGTGCATTTACCAAATCATAATCGATGCTTCTTGGACTTTCTAAAGCCTTGGTAATGGCAGATTTGGTGATTTCCCTGAAAACGATCCTTTTTGTATTTTCATCTTTTAATTTAAGTACCTCTTTTAAATGCCAAGAAATAGCTTCTCCTTCACGGTCATCATCACTTGCTAGGTATACAGTGTCTGCACCCTTTACTAATTTTTTAAGTTCTTTAATTACTTCCTTTTTGTCCGAAGTTACCTCATAGGTAGGTTGGAACTTGTTTTTGATATCTATGGCATTTTCACCCTTAGGGAGATCTCTTACATGCCCGTAGCTGGAGGTGACTTTAAAGTCTTTCCCTAGGTAACCTTCTATTGTCTTGGCCTTTGCAGGAGACTCCACTATGACTAAATTCTTTGGCATGGTTAATTTCTTTAAAGATAAAAATAAATGGAACCAGGTTAATTCCCATAATTCAAGTCCTAAAAATAGATGTCATATTATTCTCTTCCAAATATTCATTCAAAGCAATTTTTATTGCCGACAAAATTTCCACATATTTATTTTTCATTTTGAAGTTTAAATAAAGGACATGGCTAAGGAATTATTGTTGGTGCGACATGGGATTACAGAGGCTCCCGGTTTTGATAAAAATGACCTTAAAAGGGATCTAATAAAGCCCGGAATTGATCAATTGGAAAGGTTAGCCAAGCTTTTGAATTCAAATGGACAAATTTGTGACCATATGGCCCATAGCCCCGCAAATAGGTGTAGGCAAACTGCGCAAATTCTTTCATCACAACTTGAAGTAAGGAAGTCCTCAGTGGTTATGGATATATATCAGGCCGGACATGGAGAGTTGCTCCAAGTTTTAAATAACTTCGAAAATGAAGATACCCATGTAATGATGGTGGGACATAATCCGGGTGTAAGTCATTTTGCAGCTTTCCTTACAGGTGAAGACCATTTGCTTTTTCACCGGGAATGATGGTTCGAATTGCCTTCTATGTGGAAGAGTGGGAGCATATTTCTAAAAATAGTGGCGTACTTATAGAAATTCTGCAATAAAGAATGCTTATGATTTTTATCAATAACCCAAAAGTGAAAGAGAATGTCAGCATCAGAAAAATTATCCCAAATCTCTAAATTTGATCCCAATGGCGTAGGTGTCAACACAAAGCTATTTGGATTACCCTTTACAGTAGATATGGCGGAGATGGTGATTCTTCCTGTGCCATGGGAGGTGACCGTAACTTATAGAGAAGGCACTATCAATGGGCCCGAAGCAATTCTCAAGGCTTCCACCCAAGTAGACCTTTTTCAAGAAGATATTATTGATGCGTGGAAAATGGGAATTACCATGCTACCCATAAACGAACTGCTTAAATCCCAAGGTGTGCAACAACGAAGCATTGCCAATGCTTATGATCAATGGCTTGAGGCAGGTGAACCTGAAACGGTAAGGAATCTTTATGAAAAAAGCCCTGAAAGAATCAATGGAGCATGCGAGAAAATGAACGATTGGGTTTATCAGCATGCAAAATTGTACATTGAACAGGGGAAAATAATCGGATTGCTGGGAGGTGACCATAGTACGCCTCTTGGCTTAATTCGAGCAATGGCAGAAAAGCATTTCTCTTTTGGTATTCTCCAAATTGATGCCCATGCAGATTTACGCCCAGCATATAAAGGCCTTGAATACTCCCATGCATCCATTGCCCATAATTTTATGAAAATTCCGGAAGTGAAACACCTGGTCCAAGTGGGTGTGAGAGACTTCTGTGAGCAGGAATGGGCCTACATTCAATCTGAAAAAAGGATCTCATTGTATACTGACGACCAACTCAAAGAAGAGCAGTATCAGGGAGTAAACTGGAGTGAGATTTGTAAACGGATTATTGCAGATCTACCGGAAAAGGTGTACTTGACAATTGATATTGATGGCCTTTTACCCCATCTATGTCCCAATACAGGTACTCCTGTTCCGGGGGGATTGGATTATCAGCAATTGATGTTTCTAATTAAAATGCTGGTCAAATCGGGAAGGCAGATTATCGGTTTTGATTTAGTAGAAGTAGCCCGTGGGGAAAGTGGAGATGAATGGGATGCCATTGTTGGAGCCAGAATTTTGTATAGGGTTGCCAATTTGGTAGGGCTTTCACAGGGGAAATTATCTTGGTGCTAATAATATTATATATAAGTTTGAAGACATCATTTAGGGGATTTGAAAGTAGATTTTATACGATTTCTGCTCATCCTATCAAGAATTCTTTGGTTTGACCCCATCTTAATTTATCGGTTGAAAGTGGATCATTGGTTCCTATAAAGACACAAGGCTTGGCTATTGAATTCCTCATGAAGAAGTTACTTTCTATTTATCGTATGATTTTGCTAGCCATCCGTGGCAGCGAACAGGATTTTACCAAATTGCCCATTAAAACCGGTATTTTTCTTTTGGCAATTCCCATGATCTTGGAAATGGTCATGGAATCCCTTTTCGCGGTAGTTGATATATTTTTTGTGGGCAAGCTTGGGGAACATGCCGTTGCCACTGTGGGGCTTACAGAAGCCGTGTTGACCTTGATCTACTCTTTGGGAGTAGGCATAAGCATGGCCGGTACGGCTTTGGTGGCACGGAGATTTGGTGAGAAAAAATTCAAGCAAGCAGGGACCTTGGCTTTTCAATTGTTACTGGTGGGCATTTTGGTCTCCCTGGCGCTGGGAATAGCAGGATTCTTATATGCCGGCAAAATTTTGCAATTGATGGGGGCAGAGATGGAAGTTTTGGAAACAGGAACCTCTTATACCAAGGTGATTTTCGCAGGGAACACTGCCGTGTTGTTACTGTTTCTGATCAATGGTGTTTTCCGTGGAGCAGGGTCAGCTCATTTGGCTATGCGTGCTTTGTGGATTTCCAATGGGTTAAATATTTTCTTGGACCCTCTGCTGATTTTTGGCTTAGGACCTTTAGAAGGCTTGGGTTTAACTGGTGCAGCTTGGGCCACCACAATTGGAAGAAGTTTAGGTGTAGTATACCAACTGTACCACCTTTTCAATGGGAAGCATCGCTTGGTGATTAGGGCTGACAACCTGATGGTGCGTTGGGAAACCCTTAAAAAGATCATTCAAATTTCACTGGGGGGTATGGGGCAATTTTTGGTTGACTCTGCTGCTTGGATAGTACTTACCCGTATAGCGTCAGAATTTGGCAGTGCAGCTGTGGCCGGGTATACCATTGCTTTTAGAATACTGCTTTTCAGTCTTATGCCTGCCTGGGGTTTGTCTGCTGCCGCAGCCACCCTTGTTGGTCAAAATCTAGGGGCAGGAAAAGCGTTCAGAGCGGAAATAGCTACTTATCTTACGGCCAGGTACAATTTTATTTTTCTTGCCTCCGTCACCCTGTTTTATTTGCTTTTTGCAGATTATTTGGCTGGAATTTTTTCGCAAGATGCTGCTGTAAGATCCATTGCAGCTGTTGGGTTAAAAGTAACCGTATTGGGTTATGTGTTTTATGCTGTTGGTATGGTGATGGTGCAAGCTTTTAATGGGGCTGGCGATACCAAGACTCCGGCCTATATCAACGTGGGTGTGTTTTGGTTACTGGAAATTCCCTTAGCCTATTATTTAGCAATTGTACTTGATCTCAATACTATGGGGATTTTTATAACCATTGCCTTTTGTCATTCTTTGCATGCCTTGATCGCTCTCTGGTTTTTCAGAAAAGGCTATTGGAAATTTGTTAAAACCTAAAACCATAAAATGGAATTAAGGCCAATCGCAACAAAAAAAGCTACCGGCTTTCTAAATACCGGTAGCTAGGGAAAATAGGTTTTGATAAGGTAGAATGTGTCCGTTTGAGCTTTACCTTATTTCTTTATCAAATTTATCAAATATATATCTACAGGAGGGTATTCAAATGTAATCATTAAGGGTATAAAATGTAGTCAAATCCTTCTAGAGGCCTATTTCTTAAGGATAGGTAAAGTTTATACATATAAAATAGTGTCCCTATTCAACATTGACCAAAGGGTGCAGGCAACAATATATTAGCCTTTATTTTTTTAACCTGTATTATGAAATAAGATTTCTCCGTCCTGATAAAAGTTAGGAGTGAAGTCTGTACGGTGTTAAAGGGAAGGATTGAAATCTCTTGGAGAATCAGGCTTCTTGGGAATTTTAGCCTAGCACCGCAATGATGAAATTGAAAGCAATAAAGAAGTTGCTGATTTTACAGCAATTCTAGCACGTATAGATTGTCTATTGTATTTTTCGGGTTTAATAGACAGTAGTGAGGATTACCAGACTGTCCACTTCTGATAAGTTCAATACCAAATCTTTTGCAGGATTCAGTAAAAGTTCTTTTCCATGGGCTCTTTCTATAAATATCCCCAAAGCTGTTTCACCATGGGACTCTGCTTGGGCTTCTAATTCCAAAAAAGTAGCAGTGGATCCATTCATGGCATATTCTTCTATCTTTCGAAAGATCATTTCCGGACCCCCAACAGTGAAAAGTTCATTGTATATGCTATAAAGTTCCCTTTGCATAGCAATGCCGGCCAATAGGTGACTTAATACCATCGGACTAATAATCACTTCACTCTGAAATGGCTTTAACAAGGATTCGTTGCTTGGATCAGCCAATTCCAATAATATAGATGGGGTCTTGTTCGAATTTTCTAAAATCTCTTCTATAAGGACAAAGCCTACCATTGTTCTAGCATCCGCCTCTTCTTCCTCCTCCATTCTGTCGCTACTTAACATTAGAATATGATCAAAAGTTGTGACTTCAATCCTTTTTATGACAGACCTCTTACATAATCTGCTACAATATGATCGATAACAATTCTTTCGGGGATTTCATTGAAAATCCCAAAATCTTTCGTTCTCTCCTGAAGTGGTTTTAAAGAAACTAGCCTTATAAAATAAGATTCATCTTCATAAGTTGTTAGTTCTTTAATTAGAGAAGGTACGTGTTCATTCCAACCCAAAATTAGAATACGATTTACTTCACCTTGTTCCTCAACTTGCAAAGGATTTTTATTGGAAAATTCTAGGCTATCATTTTCCAAAATCTCTAAATCCGCTTCTAAATCCGAATATTTTCTTGAGATTAAAATTAATTGATCTCCGGATTCAATTTTTGCTTTCTATCCGGGTTCAATAAAGGGATGTATTTTCCCTTTTCTTCTTTCACGATACCTACAACTATCGCGCTTGAAAAGGCTTTCTTTACAGCCCCAAATGAGAAATCAATAGCTTCGGGAAACTCCTTAGTAAAAATATTGTTTTTTGTCAATTGGGCCAATAGCTCATTATATACTTGAGAAAGTCCCGGGTGACGAATGTTTTGTGCCATCAATCGACTGATGATCGCATTACTTCCTATAATTTCTAATGGGCCATTATAAGACCTGTAAGCAGCATTGATTTTATTGTCATCTTGGATTTCTGCCACCACATAGGGAAGGTTGGTAATATTAAATTTTCTAGCTTCAGCATTTAATGAAAGTAAACATTTAATGGTTTCAATGTCTGGATTAATCAGTTCTTTTCTGTCATAGGCCAAACTGGGAATTATGATGACAGAGGCATTCAAAGCATCTACTCTCCGCAAATGCTCTCTGTCTATGGCCATTCCTGTCCTTAAAATTATTTCATGTGCCTTTCGGCCTATCATGGGGTTGTCCTTTAATTCCTGCATTTGAAAAGGACTCACCTCCTCAGAAAGTATGATCAGTTGTAACTTTTTAATATTTAATTTTTCGAAAAGCCTTTTTAGGTTGCCTGCAGATTGGAAAATTTCTGCTGCTATATGAATTGTACGATTGGACCAGCCCAAAATAACCATGTGATTATTGGCTGTTACAGGGGTTAGCCCTTGTTCTAAATGCCTGATTTTTCGGTTCATCCATGTGGTAATAATCGCTACCAAGGAACCTAAAAAAATTACGTAGCCCGCAAGGGTTAATAGGGTTGAAATAAAACGGCGCCAATTACCTTGATCGTCTCCCAAATAGCCGGGATCAGTGAGCCTCAAGAAAGCCCACCAAATGGCTTCTCCCAAGGTTTGGCTGGGGCTATTGGTCGGAACTACCAGCAAACCTCCGATAATTGATATCATGCCTATCAAAGCAGCTACGACCAATAATTGGTATTGGGCACCCTTCACCAACTGCCTTTCCAGGGTAAATAAAATTTTTCTCCGAATTCTAGGTCTTTTTAATCGCATAAACTACTTGGAAAAGGAATCTTTATAGACGCCAATATAGATATTATGTTAGAATAAACGATAAAGATTCCTATTGCATACAGTAGCCTTTTATATTTTCTGACCTGATTTCAGCACCTAATAAAGGTTTATTGAATATTTCCGGATTAAGGCCTTAAAAAATTTCAAAACATGCTATAATGATTTCCCTAGATGGTGAAAAACCTTCACCTAATACCAAATTAGGACTTGCTGAAGATATAAAATAAATCTAGGCCACAACCAAGTATTAAGCACTGCTATCAATTAAGAATAACTCGGATAGAGCGTGGATTGGACATGAAAAAGCCGAAATAGTTTGGGCTATTTCGGCTGTTGATTACCTTCAATGAACTCAACTCTCTCCAATCAAACTTAATCTCAAATTAGGCAATAGAATTTCCTGGACTTTCTCAGGAAGTTCGCTAAGGTGAAACTAAAACAGTATGGATGAATTTTTATCGATTTCATCACGTAATAGAAATTCCATTCCATATTTCAGGTTAAAATAGGGGAAGGAGTGAGGAAGGTAGCCCATATTATTTCAGGTGATTTGTTATTCTCAATCTGTTTCTTTCTCGCTTTCTATCAATCTGAAATTGCTAACAGTTTTACCTTCCAAGTGTTTGCTCCATTTCTCCAATAAAGGTTTCTCTAAAGAAAGTTCCCTGTATTCGTCTGGATTCATAATCGGCAAACCTTTTACGATCGGGTAAATTCTTTTACATTTACTGCAGTGGAGCCAACCTTCTAAAACGCGTTTTTCCGTGTCTTCTGTAATGGTTGTTAGGCTCAAGTCGGCTTTATCAAATGGGCAACATAGTTTATTTATGGTGGATAATCTCATGATTGATTCTTTTGAATTGAATTTAAATAATTTTGTAAGGCCATCTCGGGGTTATCATTCTGCATCACCCCGGAAATGATCGCAATTCCCGAATAGGGGAGTGCATGTAGCTCAGGTAGGTGCCTTGTCTTGATTCCACCTGCTAAGAATACCGGTAGGTTTGTAATTTCAGCCGCCTTCCTAATGGATTCGAAACTTACCAAGTCACAATGTTGAGTAGTAGAAGTAGGGTAGACGGAGCAGAATGAAACATAATCGAAGCCCAGTAGGTCAGCCTGATGGATCAGATTTAGGTCGTTATTTACTGTCAATCCTACTAAATGATTTTTTTGGGAAAATTCAGGGATTCCGGACAAGTTAACCGGAATGCTATCTAGATGAATGCCATCAGCCTGACTAAGCTTAAGCAAATCCCATCTGTTATTTACCAATATGGGAAAATTATAAGCTGAAGCCAAATTGACTACTTTATTGGTAAATGCTACCGCATCTTGCGTTTCTCCAAAATTATCCCAAATTTGAACAGCAATAAGAGGGAAGGTAAACAACTTTTCTAGTAAAGAAAATAGCTCCTCCTCAGGTTTATCTGAAGGGTCAATCACCAAGTAAATGCCTTTTTCAGATTGTAGGTTTAGTTTTTTCATTTCCAGCCTTTTTTATATGCTTCATAAAATGCGGCCCAGTAGGGGTCGACCTCCTGGTAGGGTAAAGGGGTAAGTTTTCCTTCCTTTCGAAGCAAAACACCCTTATCTGGACTAGTCAAACTACCAATTTCAGCACAGGGAATATTTTCTGTTTTCAACCGACCTATGATTTCCTGAACTTTATCTTTTTTGCAGGCAATCAACATGGCCCCTGCTCCAATGCAATGATTTGGATCCAGTTCGAAAAGTTGGCAAATAGCCTTTTGAACGTCACCAACAGGGATCGATTGTTCCGCTATAATTGCACCACAATTGGCTGCTGTAGCCATTTCATAAACAGCACCCAAAACCCCACCTTCCGTTACATCATGCATGGCCGTGACCTCTTTGTTTTCAGGTTTTCCTCTTGCCACCAGCGCATCTTTCAACGAGCTTGTTTGATAAAATGATGCTTCTGCTTGTTGGTAAATTTCTTTCCCGAGTTTGTTAGCAACTGTTTGGGGAAAACACATGCCCAGAATAGCCGCAGAAGAAATTGCTGCTCCTTTAGTAAGCAGTAAACTATCTCCCTCCTGAGCTTTGGTAGTGGTTAAAATTTGTTCAAGTGGTGCAATGCTAATAAAGGTGCCCCCACCGGCAATGGTGGAATTTTGTCCTTCAACAAAGCCCGTATGTCCTCCTGTAATATTCACTCCTAGTGCCGTGCAATATTCATGAATATATTGCCAATATGTTTTAAATTCCTCCTGACTAAAGGTAGCCGGTAAATTCAAAACAAACTGACCAAATTGTGGAGCGAATCCGGTGGTAGACATGTCGTTGGCCATCAGGTGAACCGAGAGCCAAGCCGACTCTTGTAATCCCAAGCTAGGGATCAAGGAAAGTGGATCACTAGTGAGTGCCATGCCTTGGTCTCCGGCTAAGGCCACCACAGATACATCAATGCCAAAGCCCGGTTTTACCCGAACATTTTCATTGGGTTTTCCACAACGTGAGGTAATAAAATTACCTAACATATGTTCATCAATCTTTCCAGGTTTTTGGCTCATTTATTTGACATCATTGAACTGAACATAAAGACCAAAGAAATCCCCATAGGGCATATTCCATTGTTGGACTGGAAACCACTTAGGCAAACCGGTGCAGGACCAGGTTATGGTATAATCTCTCCCCGCTAATGCCTCTTCGATAATTTTGATAAGGTGTTTTGGGGTGTAAAATGTGGCTGTCACATAAAAAGGGTTTTTGCCAAATAGTTGTTGCACCCTGCGTCTAAGGACTTTGGGAGAGTTTTTGTTCATCATTCCCATGGCTATACCGTATTTGCCAACCCTTGCCGCTTCACGGATTACCTTGACAGGATCTTTGTAATATTCAAATGTTGTAATAAAAGCAAGGGAATCAAAAGTGTGGTCTTTGAAAGGCATATGGTGGGAATCTGCCATCACCAAGTCCCCATCAAATAAATGAATTGCTTGGGATAACATCAATGGGGAAATGTCTCCACCGGTGGACTCAATGCCTATTTCTTTCCACCACCTGGTAAATCTGGTGGTGCCACAGCCAAATTCCAGTAAGGTCTTTACCCTTTTGTCTTTGGTGACCAGCTGTTCCATTACTTTTTTCTGCCAGATCTCGGCTCTCTTATACCGGCCTTCATACCAAAGTTCATAAGTGTCGGTATGGTCTCTGTTGAAGAACCATTCAGGCCTATTTTGCCAGTTACGTTGCTGCTGTGGGATCAGCCCCATTTTTTGTTTTTCTATTTCCATTTTGTCATTCTTTTTTTAAAAAAACATTCGAACGGATAATACCAGTGGAATGTAGCTTCAAATCACAAAAGGAAATCTGGCTTGCATCCCTACGTTGGCATTATCCAAATCAGGTTTCGGGTATTTTCTCAGCCGGTTTAAGTCCAGCACCCCGTGCATACAATAATGATTACAAAGATATTCAATAACCCATGTAAAGCAAGCAGTCTTAACTATGGCTGTATGAAAGAGAAGCTGGAATTCTAAATTAATAAAGGGTAAAATAGGTGTATTTTTAATATTTTCGATAAATTAGATAGTTGATTAATGATTTTTAAAATATAAGATTAAATACATGTCCGCATTAACAAAATTTATTACCTGGAAGAAAGGTAACACAGTAGTTTCATGGGTACTTTTTGGCTTATTGGTTCAGGTGATATTTAATCGAAAGAATGTACCGGCACATATAGAGGTGCTGGATGATACACTTACCCATCACTGTTCAAGGACTAAGAGGAATCGATGGGTTAGTGTCATTAATTTTATGGTAACCCCCAGATTTGTTAGGAGATTGGTTGAATCCCAATTAAACAAAAATATGGTTGAGCATGAGCGAGTGATTTTGTCGCTCGATAAAGAATTGACCAAGGATGATTTTTTTGACAAGGACAAGCCCCACAGGCAAAAGTGGGGCAATTGGTATGGCAACCATTTTTCGGAACCATTGAGATTTTTTGTCCCAGGAAATGGGGATTATAAAAACTTTTCTCCTAATAATGAGGCTTGCAATAGGTATGATTACAAGGGTTTGATGGAGGTAAGTGAATTGGTGAGAAATGCCGAGAAGGAAAAAGAAAAGTACGGGCCGTTGGTTCCGGTCATGCTTTGACTGCAGTGGCTCAATGTGAAGATTTTTGGTTTGCACCCAAAACATGAACATGACCCAGCGACCTGCTGAAGAATGGATCAAAGCGGATTATAAGGATGGTTTCGATGTAGAAGTGAATTATGGCAATAAAAAGTCCTTGGAAAAACACTACCTTTTTGAAACTGGAGGTGGGACCAAGATCCGGCATCTAATAGAGGCCTTGACCGATCATGGCTTGGCATTGATCAACCAAGGTGGGTCCAGCATCCAGTCCATTACAGGTGCCATTGCCACTTCTACCCATGGTTCGGGAATAGGTATCGGTCCGGTGTCTGCTTTTGCCAAGTCAATGACCATTGTTGGCAAGGGAGGCAAAATTTTTCGAGTAGAACCTAGCGATGGTATCACAGATCCGGAGGTATTCAATAAAGACGGAAAGGTCAAAGAATATGGCATAGAATTGATTCAGGACGATGAGAAATTCAATGCAGTTATGGTGGGAATAGGCTCTATAGGTATTGTTTTTTCAATGATTCTTGAAGCCCAACCCAATTACCGACTTTTTGAAGAAAGAAAAAGGTACAATTGGGAGGACCTTAAAGCAGAGATGCAAAAAGATGATTTACATCATTTTATAAATCAACACCGTCATTTTGAGGTGTTGATCAACCCTTATTGTGATCTTACTGCCGAAACTGAAGAAGGCCAAAAAAGAAAATGTTTGGTAACTACTAGAAATTATTGTGAAAATTCCAACAGGAAACAGGCCGGTAGAGAGCGGAATTATATCTCTTCATTTATTTCTGGCATAGCCATTTCCGGAAGGCTTTCCCCTTGGGTGTTCAATAAAAACCACCAGTCCATTCCTGCCATGACCAATAATTCTATTCATAGATTGATTGACCATAGTGGAGATGAAGGGGAGGTTTTGAAGACGATTGCCGTTTTGTTTTGGATCAGGGCTTGGGAGAGTTAAAATTTTATGGCTATGCCGTAGAATTTGGTTTTCCTTTGGAAAGGGTTTTTGAGGCAGTAGATTTGATTATTAAGGTGTGCGAAGAAGCCCAAGCTTACCAACACTTATTGGCGGCTCCTTTTTCTTTGAGGTTTGTAAAACAATGTGATGCCCACCTATCCATGATGAATCAGCACGATACCTGTATGATTGAATTGGTAAGCGTGAAAGGGGTTACCGGAAGCCTCCCGCTTTTTAGGCGTTTAGAAAGAGAATTGTTGGACTTTGGAGCCATACCACATTGGGGACTATCTGTAGAACCCTGGTACAGAGCAAGGGTTGAAAAAGCCTTTCCCAGGTTCAAAGACTGGGAGGTTCAGCAAGCTTTCTTTGGTGGGGATACTTTCAAAAATGCATTTCTGGAGCGGATTCAGGATTCCTAATTTGGGTTATTTGGAAAATTTCATTGTTAGTAAATTCGTGGCACTTATCAAATAGGTTTAAAATTTATAGGCCATAATCATGATTGTATACCTTTTGTGTTGTAAAGAGGAATTGTTCAACCCGCTGTCGGGGTTGAGGAATAGCTGTGGAATTGGCCGTCCAGGGTTTCACACGTGGTTATTATTGTTGAAACCTTTCAGGCTTCTTTCGTATAATTTCAGTTTGATTTTAAATCTTATGGGTAAAATTAGGTTTATTTAGTCAAGCAGTTCCCTCCCTGAAATAAACACAGAAAGAGCAGATAATATTAATTTCCGCCTTGTAGATTTTCGGCGTTAAGAAATTTAAGCAGAGCTTGGCAAGGGCGACACTGTTTGACGAAGTTTTTGGACTAGGTAATTAACATGAAATAATGCAAAATGAAATGCCAAAAACAAGGAGTTTGCCTGTGTGCGAGAGGCTTATGAAATTTTAGCCGAAAAGATACTCAGCAACGAGAGCTTTTTCCCGATGTCTCTGGACAGGTTGGTTACTTTTTGGGCCTGTAGCAAAAAAGTAACAATTGTATTTTTATTTGTATATGTATATAAAAATCGGAAATATAATACCAAGATTTTACTCTCGAGTGTTGCATTGGATATTGTCAAATTGGTTTCTGCATTTTCAAAATGATAATTCTCGAAATTAGTTGCCGTCACTGTGAACCTTTAAGGCGGGCCAATAGTGCGTGCGGCAGTCTCGCCATTGTTGAGATTCCTTCGACTTTCTACGCTTCAAGACTTCGCAAAGTCTCGGAATGAAGGATTTCAAAAATCAGGGTTAAGGAGCCACTGGCATTAGCGGAAAGCCGGTTTCACTTTTGGGCTTACTGAAGGCTAATGCCCTAAAAGCTAACTCATTAACATCCCGGGTGCTCCTCCTGCATCCGGATTACCCCGGGCTACAAAGGTACTCCCCTGGAGTGCTGAAATTCTACTGGTAAATATCGTGGAACCTATCCATTAGATTTAAAGCCTAACATCCTGAAAACTATGATTGTATACCTTTTGTGTTGTGAAGAGGTATTGTTCAACCCGCTATCGAGGTTGAGGAATAGTTGTGGAATTGGCCATCCACGGGTTTGACCCGTGGTTATTATTGTTGAAGCCTTTCAGGCTTCTATCGTATAATTTCAGTTTGATTTTAAATCTTATGGGTAAAATTGGGTTTATTTAGTCAAGGAGTGCCCTCCCTGAAATAAACACCGAAAGAGCAGATAATATTAATTTCCGCCTTGTAGATTTTCGGCGTTAAGAAATTTAAGCGGGGTTGGCAAGGGCACAGGCACTGTTTGACGAAGTTTTTGGACTAGGTAATTAACATGAAATAATGCAAAATGAAATGCCAAAAACAAGGAGTTTGCCTGTGTGCGAGAGGCCTTAAATTTTAGCCGAAAAGATACTCAGCGGCGGGCTTTTCCCGATGTCTCTGGACAGGTTGGTTACTTTTTGGGCCTGTAGCAAAAAAGTAACAATTGTATTTTTATTTGTATATGTATATAAAAATCGGAAATATAATACCAAGATTTTACTCTGGAGTGCTGCATTGGATATTGTCAACTTGGTTTCTGCATTTTCAAAATGATAATTCTCGAAATTAGTTGCCGTCACTGTGAACCTTTAAGGCGGGCCAATAGTGCGTGCGGCAGTCTCGCCATTGTTGAATTCCTTCGACTTTCTACGCGCAAGGCCGCAAAGGTCTCGGAATGAAGGATTTCAAAAATCAGGTTTAAGGAGCCACGGCATTAGCGGAAAGCCGGTTTCACTTTTGAGCTTACTGAAGGCTAATGCCCAAAAGTAACTCATTAATACCCCGGGTGCTCCTCCTGCGTCGGATTACCCCGGGCTACAAAGGTGCACTCCTGGAGTGCTGAAATTTACTGGTAAATATCGAGGAACCTATCCATTAGATTTAAAGCCTAACATCCTGAAAACTATGATTGTATACCTTTTGTGTTGTGAAGAGAGGTATTGTTCAACCCGCTATCGGGGTTGAGGAATAGTTGTGGAATTGGCCGTCCACGGGTTTCACCCGTGGTTATTATTGTTGAAGCTTTTCAGGCTTCTATCGTATAATCTGGATTTGATTTTAAATCTTAGCAGGTAAAATTAGGTTTAGTGATCAAAGCCAGTTCCCTAGATACAGGAAATACAAGTAATGTAAATCGCTTAATCTTATGAAGGGAAAAAGGGGAATTTTTCGATCCCAATTCTCTGGAAATTCATTAAGCTTTCTACGAGTAATGTCCCTGCAAAGTCTCGGAATGACGTTTTTCGGTCACTGAGCTTGTCGAAGTGCACCGAATTAGCCATACCATTTCATCATTAAGAACCCTTTTTTGGGAGGTGTAGTGAAGGGAAAGGAAAGGGAGTGGCAATCTTAACAGGTTGGAGATTCCTTCGATTTTTTCTACACCAAGCTCCTGCAAAGTCTCGGAATGAAGGATTTCAAAAATCAGGGTTAAGGAGCCACTGGCATTAGCGGAAAGCCGGTTTCACTTTTGAGCTTACTGAAGGCTAATGCCCTAAAAGCTAACTCATTAACACCCGGGGTGCTCCTCCTGCGTCGGATTACCCCGGGCTACAAAGATTGCACTCCCCTGGAGAACTCCATTGATTACTAAAATCTTAATTCCTTCATTTTTAAAATGTCGATTCTCGTAATTACATGCCCTCACTGGTAGCCTTTGGGCGGGGAATTGTAGGAATTAGGTTCTTTGGGACTTCTTCCATAATTTTTTTTAGTTGATTTAGCTCAAAGCCAATTTTCAATTGAAACCTGGAAGTAGAAATGCTCCGACTTTCTTTGAATAAGGGATCCCAGGTCAGGAAAAATACTGATTGAAGCCTTTTTCCAATTGGAATGCTTCTTCCGGCCCCTAAACCCGATATCCAGATGACTCCATCAAAATTTTTGTGTTCATAACCAGGGGCATATGCCACGCTAAGCCTACTTCTTGCCAATTCTCCCTGAACCATCCATTTTCCAAGGGTAAAGCGCAATCCTCCTTTAATTCCTTCACCGGTACTTACAGGTCCTATTTGACTTTTAAATTGACGTTTGGCGATGATTCCGGCATAGGGGTGCCACTGACTGTTTATGCTGTATTTTATACCTAGGTCTATAAAAATTCCCTCCGCAAATGAGGTCAATGGATCATACCAAAAGTATAAACCTGTTCGGTTAACAAATGGAGCATTTTTCAAGCTTTTGGATTCCCTAAGGTTAAATTTTTTAACTGATTTTTTCGCCTCCTCCACTTGGATATTTCCCAAGGAGTCCATACTTATTTTGCTATAGTTATTTCCGATGTTCCGTAAGTATTCATTAGTAATACCCTTGGTTTTTCTTTAACCATAGTTTGAGCTTTGGCCATGGTAAGTGTTGGACTTATTTTTTCACGTACCAATTCTTCCACTGCGCCTTTACCATAATAATCCATGGTGGTTGCACCGGTAGATTTTATCTGATTACTTAGGGGCCCCCTAGTTTTTGTTCGAGTTCAGGCATCAGCTGTTCATTGAAAATTGCTTTCAAGTTTTCCTCATTTTGCCTGATAATTTTTTCTATGGCAACCATATCCTTTGCTTCATGCATGGCTGCCTGTGACTTTTCTACCTGACTTAAAAGGTAATTGGCGGAATTTTTTAATTGTTGACTTGAAGAACTTGTTTGAGAGCTTAATCCGAGAAGCATGGCTTTTTCCTGTTCGATAATTTTTAGCCCACGAATCTTTAAACCATTCACAAGGCTATCTTTTTGGGTACTGTCAATTTTACTTTCCTGTAGTTTTCGGATTTCCCGATTTAGAGAATCGTAAGCTTTTTTATGGATTGTATTTGTCGAATTTCCTCTTTAAAGGGAAGTGGCTTTCTAATCAAGGAAGTTGTAGGGGGTTGATGAAGTAATCCGTTTGTGGGTAACGGAACGGGGCCTTTGATTGGGACTTGGGCTGCGATAGAAAAAACAAGCAGATAGGTAAAGAGCAAAGATAGGCAAGTCTCTTTCATGGCAGGACTTTTTATTGGGTCTCAAAACTGCATTGATCAAAAAAATGGCTGAACAGAAAATCAATAAGGTAATGGTTACCTCAGTTGATGAATTGTCCTCAACTAAAATACCAAAACTAATTGGTATATGCAAGTAATTGAAAATGAGAATGGTATTGGTTTGTGGGCAGTTGATGAATTGGATCGGTGCTGATCAATTCTCTTTTCGATAGGCCGCCAATTCTTTGTAAACCCTTCGTCTTGCTCGATTGATACCGCCAACAGGTTCGTGATCAACTAATCCCATCCAAGGAGAAAACTCCAGCGTTTCTCCCATTTCTATTCGGCCTTCACAGTCAAAAGATTGCTGGGGAATATGTAAAGTGGCCACGGGAATTAAGGGAGCCTTCCAGGCAATTGAAGTGTTTTCCAATGGCTGGTCTTTGTCATTTTTGTGGACTTGCACATTTAAAGTAAATCCGTTATCCCTTGTTTCACAGTCTTTTATTAATTGGGATTTCAAAAAATTATCCCCCTTTTCTTCATTGAGTGTATAACCCAAATTGGCTTCCATAGGAGTTAAAACAAATTTGACATACAAATTGGGACCAAATTTAAAAGCTCCCCCCGAAAAATAGGTTTGTGAGAGCAGGTTGTCGTGCTTTTTACTGTACTTAAATGTCAGGTAAATACTTCTCCAATGTGAAGGGTTGAGGGCAAATTTAACCTGTTCCCAAAGACCGAACAACACGGCTTTTATGGCTTTGGCGTACAAAGAAATATTCCAGGCCGATAGAATTGGACTAGTGGTCAATAAAAAGTTTTGGGTGGGTACTCCTATGGGATCCTGCTCAATAATGTCTCCCTGAACGCCCATTACTTTAATGGCCAAGCCTCTTCCGGAGGCCGGCTTATCTGATTTTATCTTGGGGGTGCATTTGAAAGCCTGATCCATGCCTCATAGCTTCTTGCCTCTTTAAAGAGACCTTGCCTAAACTCTTCCGGTAAACCCTCTGCTATACTTAAGGTGCCTTTTAAAAGTCCATGCATTTTGGGATGGAAATTTCTAAGTTTCTTACCATTCCGGTATTCCTTGTCCAGGTAATCCTTCATGGTCCGGATCAAGTCTTGAATCTCCTCTTCCTCTCTGGTATTTTGGTTATCATTCATGGTTTGCGATGTATTGTAAGGCTTTGATTCCCGGAAAAAAGAAATAGGCTCCACCTTTAATTAAGGTGAAATTGGGAAGATTGCTATACTTTTTCCTAATGGGGTAGTTGGGGACACTAAACTCATCCGTTTTGTAGTGGCCATTATTGAAGTGGTTGCCGATGATGGGGTCAGCATCATTTTCCAAACCACCGAATTTATGAAAGCTTACCCAATTGTTCTGAACAAATTCAAATTGCCTTCTGATGTCTGTTACCATACAAATAAAATGTAGGCCTCTTTCTTGATCATCATCACCGGAATCCATAATGTTTTGCGGGTCAAGTTCCGGAGTGACCGGTGGCCCGTAAGGTCTGCCTTTTCGAAGCAATTGATGTTTGGCTGCCATTTCGGAGGAGTCTTTTTTACTTGTTTCGGTCACCAAGTGATCCCTGGGGTTGGTTCTTCTGATATGGGCACCTAAAGGGCATTTTAGTCCGGCTTGGTCATCGTCCCAATAACCAAAATCGTTAGATTCTGATAATTCGGGATCGGGAGCCATTGGGCAGCGGGCCAGTGGGGAACCATCCGGCCACCTGCCCACCATTTTACTTGCCAATTTGATGGCTTCCCCTTTCTCTCCGGTTTGCTCCTTCATGTATTGCCAAAAACTGTGGACATTTTGATGCATCTGTCTGAAGACCAAATAGCTGCCATTCTTGCCCAAATCCTTTCTCTCCGGGAAATCCGGATGCACAGGCAATATCCCTTTGGTATCCAGCTCGAAAGGGACATGGGGAGCAGGTGCATATTCATCATAGAGGTTTTTATAGCCTATGATAAATTCTCCCGCAGGAAAGGTGGTAATGTTTTCAGGTGGTGTTTCATTCAATAATTCCCGAATAACCGGCCTGGAGATAGCATCCCGGAACCCAAAATGTTCCTTCTGATGCTGCAATAGGCCCGTAGGTAGCGTGTGGATTAATTCAATGCCGCAGCGGTCTGTTTGTTCTTTTATTCGAAGCATGCTTTTATCCAGCTGCTCCTGGTCTTTGGCATAAACCATCAACAAAAAATGTATGCTGTCTTGTCCCCAATCCCAATGATCCGGGTCATTGTCTCCTATATCCCCCAACACAGCTCTTCGTTGATCGGCAGTCATGCCTTCTTTAAATTCTCGGCAAAAGCTATTTAAAAGAGGTGGAGGTAACTGAAGAAAAGAAAGTCCTTCATAGGTAAAAGCGATCTGAATGGCCTCTTTTTCAGGTTTTTCTTCGGCATTAGTGATCAATGGGACTATTTCTTTCAAGAAATCACAGGAGGTAGCAGGATCTGTGCAGTTGTACAATAAAAATCTTGCGCTTTTTAGGTTTCCATGACCACGAACCATAAGCCCCTGAATGTCTTTTTTCCAATTTCATAGGTTCAAATCGTTAATAGCCATTTTTTTATTGCTTCATTATCCATTTCTTTAAACAAACCTTCTCGGAAAGCTCGGTTTCTTTTGAGGTTTTCTACGCTTTCATACTGGTTTCTACTGTACCAAAATTGAGTGATTTTTTGGTGGGCCCGGACCCCTTTCATGTATTCAGATCTGTGGTTGTATTGTTTATGAATCAACCAACGAGTGGCAGGGAAACCAAATGCATGACTGAAAATAACGGCCATGTTTTTGGTCCTTCTTTCACTGTCTACAAAGTCATGGGCATAAGCCTCAGATAGGTTGTCGAAGTTGGCGATAAAAACCAATCTTTTCCCCTTGTCCAGTTGCAACCACCTTGCAGTATGCACTGTGGGGATATAGGTGAAGTAGGCCAGCAGCCCCACTAGTTTTAAACTTACACCTAAAAAGCCCTTCTGATCCAGCCATTTTTCAATGGAGCAATGACAGTCATTTCATTAATAACCGGATTGGTTTCCAAGGCAACGATCTTTCTTACTTCCTCATCTGTCAGTTCCTTACCCGGTATATGCGGTTTTTTTTCATTTTGGCGAAGCAGCAATAACATTCCCCCATCAACAGGAGAAACAATGGGAAAACCCATGCCATGACCTTTACAAATAATGCATCCACAAAAAAACTTAGAACAATACAAACAATGGAGCATGCCATGATCAAGCCGAAAATGACAAGGGGAAGAAGCATCTGTATTTTATTTTTCGGGCATAAGGAATGCCCGAAACAGCCCAGTTGAGTGTGGGGTTATTGGCTACATAAGACTCAATTTTTTGCTTTATTTTTGAAGGTGGAAGTTGGGCACCCTCCGGATCTGTGTTCATTTGCCGGGCATACTCCCATACTTTGGCTTTAAGTTCTTTCTCCCTGACCACATCTGTAGTACTGATAAATTTAAAACCACTATAAAAAGTGTTGGGCACAGATTTATCGTGAAGAAAAGCGATCATTTCTGATTCCCCTGAATAACTAACAGGAAACTCCTCACTTTCCCCAAACACCTTCTTTAATTTGGGCTCCAAAAAGGCAACTAGCTCTTCAATGTGTTGGTTTTTATCACCAACATAACTTGTCATTAAAATAATCCTGGCGGGAAGTTGCTCCTTTTCCTCGTAAACCTGTGTGGGTAAGGTCAACCAGCTGATAAAAAAGGTGCCGGGCAAAGCTTTCTCATATTGTTCTCTGTTGGTCTTTAGCTCATTTCGAAATTGAAACAATAGGGCATTGACATCTGCTAGTTTATCTTCTTGTAACGTAACGGTAACTGTAAGCCCTTTATGAATTGTAGACATAAACCTTATAATATTTGATACAATATAAAAAAATTTTATTTCTATTTAATAAAGAAATGCCATAAATAAATAAGGTTTTATTTGAATTTTATAGAAAAAAGAGGATGATATAAAGTTCTGTGAGGGGAATCCTATTGGAGTTATAAATAGTGCAAACTTCGCTAATTTCTTATTTAGAGTTCTTCTTATTGAAAAGGGATATTTTCTTAAGGAATTAGGTAACGGTTGGGTTATCGGCAATTGAAATACCTGATATTACTTGGGCCTTACAGGTCGAAGTTTAAAATATTGGTTGGATGATTTGTTCAATAGTTCTTGGATGGTATTGAAATTCGCTTGGTCCGGAAGTAGGTTGATAAATTTCCCAATGATAATACTCCTTTTATAGACAATCATGGTATTGTTCACATCCGGATTTATTCTGTTTAGGTGGATTTTTGAAAGGGTGTCAGAGAATGACGGGACAAAGGTCAAAGCTACAGATTGTAATTGAATTTGATTTCCTAATTTCTCTAATTGGAGAATTCGCTCGTTTTTATGATAATTCCGCTCATTGCCATATACGAAATATACTTTTAGGTGCTCTTTTCTAAGGATGCTTTCCTTGTCCAAGAAAAGTAACCATTTTTTAATATTCGACCAATTCGGCCTATTACCAACAAAATACAAAATACCATGGTACCAGCCATATTTGCAAATGGGACAGGTTTGTGTCCCTTTATCAGGACCATAAGCATGGTAGGGGGTAAAGGAATAAATGGCTTCACCTATTGCATTGCCTGTGCTAAAAGCTGAATCAGGGGTCATCAAATTCTCCTCTATATTTGAGCCTAGAAAAATATTTCTCTCTCCCACCCAAAGGCCATTAATTTCAATAAAACGGATGACACCATTGCCACCTCTTTCTTCCATTTTTAATCGCTTGGAAGTAGTAAGTAAGGGATCGTTATCAAAAACAAAATCATCAATATAATATGCCGGAGTTTCCCCTCTTCCTTAACGTACATGTGAATATGGGCAGGTTCTGATCGGTTGGGATAGGTTCCGGGCATTACCGTGAAAATTGAATATTTCCCATCTTTTCCTGTTTTTACCCAACCTCTGATGTATCCATGGGTTTGCCCGAGCTTATTTTTGGGCATGTTGGAGACTTCGGAAGGTTTTGTTGCATATTTTCCGTTGATATTGGTGTGGTAGTAATAAAGAATAGTATTGGCAGCAGGCGTTTGGCCATCTCTCTTATAGACTTTACCGGTCAACAATATCTTTTGGCCTTCTTGGGAATACCCCGGGCTGGTGTCTGTAGGCAAAAGCTGAGCCGGCATTTTGTAATAAATGGGAGGGGATTGATCAAAATCTTGGCTAAGTAAATTATTGTCTACATCCATTTTTGGATGTTGTCCGGTACAATTATGACTGATGCTACAAAGAAGAGGTAGAAGACTATAATAAATTAAACGGTTCATGGGCTGCCTTTTCCTTCAATATAGGAACAACAAATAATGCTTAATCAATGGACCCTATGAAACTCACCCAGTGGAGTAGAAGTCAGTCCCTGTGGAGGAGTTGTTGCCAGTTATTTCTGTAATGCCTACTTAACCGAACCGTTTGGCCATTTTTTAATGAGACATCAAAATCACCGTTTTTTCTTGATTGGAGGCTTTTCACACAAGTGGAGTTAACAATGCTTGACCGGTGAACACGAAGGAAAATTTTTGGGTCGAGGAGAGGTTCAAATTCTTTTAACCTAAGATCCGCCAAGTACTTTTGTTTATCTGTATGAACAAAGAGGTAGGGTTTGTTGGTGGTGATGCATTGGATCTTTGCTGTTGGTAGGAGGAGAATTTTTGAACCTTGGCGAATATTGATTGTTTCCGGATATTGGAGAGGATTGGAGGCCAATACATGTGAATTTGTTGTAATAAATGACCTGTATATTAAAGGTACCAATGAATAAATTAGAAATAGCAACGCGAGCTGGTTGGAAATAGCCGTGTTGAATAGATGAGAAAAATGATGACTTGGTGAATATATAAAATGACTGATGGAGACAAAATACCCGGCAAAAATCAGTGTGTGCAATAAACTGATAACCAAACCCATGGAAAGGGCCAGTAGAAAACGGAAGGAACGCTTCTTTAATGGTAATTTTTTTAGAAGAAGCATTTCAAGGTAAATAAATGGAAATAGGAATACCCAAATGCTATTGTAAAGCATCGACTCAGAAATAAAAAATCCGGTGTTTTGAATTTTACTTGTTAAATAATCTTGGCTAATGGCAAGTCCTACAATGCATAACAGGCCGGTTATAGCGATTTTTTGCCGGCCTAACTTTTGAAAACTATTGATCGATAAAGAAGGATTGGAAGGCTCCATGGTTTTTTGACCTGTATTTACTCCCTAAAATAAGGAATATAACTCACTTTTTTTGATTTTAAATTGTTGAATATCAATTTAATGGGGTCAGGTAATTTAATCCTTGGCTCCATAATTTATAAGAAAGCAATTGGCAATGGAATTACTTATAAAAAGAAACCCATATAATGGCTTGCGAAAATTGATAGCTTCAAACCAACTTATTTTATAGATAAATTTTTTGTTTTCACTTTATACGCTAAATAAATTCAAAAAAATGAGTTTATTTATGTTTTCACGATAATAAATAGTAAAACCCAAAATGAAACATACTTTATATTTTCTTACACTCTTGTTATTTTTTGGATGTGCAAAGGCTGAAGAAAAATTACCTCTCCCCAATATTTTATGGATCACTAGTGAGGACAACAGTCCAATCGCCGGATGCTATGGAGATGAATTTGCCACCACTCCCAATATGGATGCCCTGGCAGCAGAGGGATTTCTTTATACCCATGCCTATGCCAATGTACCGGTCTGTGCCCCGGCCAGAAATACTATTTTGACAGGTATTTACGCGATCTCGGGTGGAAACCAGCATATGAGGAGTTATTATGACAAATCGGATGAAGTGAAGTTCTATCCACAAATATTACGAGAGGCAGGTTATTATGCCACTAATAATTCCAAAGAAGACTACAATATCAACCCAGCGCAAAATGTAAACATTTGGGACGACTCAAGTAAAGATGCGCACTATAAAAACAGACCTGAAGGGAAGCCATTTTTTGCTGTTTTTAACAGTACCATCTCTCATGAAAGTTCGATTCACAAATCCATTCCCAATGAAGACTTAAGGCACAGTCCTGAGGAGGTTACCTTACCTCCTTATCATCCGGATACTCCGGAAATGCGCCATGATTGGGCTCAATATTATGACAAGGTGGAGGACATGGATAAAAAAATCGGCGAGATTCTTCAAGAATTGGAAGAAAGTGGAGAAGCGGAAAACACCATTGTTTTTTATTATGGCGATCATGGTGGGGTATTGGCCAGGAGCAAGCGCTATGTGTATGAAACCGGTACCCGCGTGCCATTTATTGTGCGAATCCCTGAAAAATACAAGCACTTGTTTCCTTCCGAAAAACCGGGTGATAAAGTAGATCGAATGATCAGTTTCGTGGATTTATTTCCTACACTGCTAAGCATTATCGGCACCGATATTCCTGACTACCTGCAAGGAAAAGCCTTTTGGGAGAGAAGAAAACAGAAGATCCTGAATATGTATTTATGTTTCGGGGTAGAATGGATGAGCGCTATGACATGAGTAGGGCAGTACGTGACCAAAAATTCAGGTATATCCGTAACTATATCCCTTACAGGGTTTATGGGCAATATTTAGAATACTTATTCAGGGCACCATCGATTAGGTCTTGGCAAGCTGCTTTTAAAGCCGGAGAGTTGAACCCCATTCAATCGGCCTTTTGGAATACCAAGCCTGCGGAAGAATTGTATGATACGGAAAATGATCCATGGGAAGTAAATAATCTGGCCAATGATCCCGAATACCGTGAGGTATTGGAGCGGATGCGTGGAGCGGCCAAAGAGTGGATGTTGGAAATTCACGATACCGGATTTATCCCCGAAGCGGAGTTGATAGACAGAACGGAAGGCACTACTGCCTATGATTATATGCGCAACTCCGATATCAATTTGGAGCAATTGATAGAAGCCGCCAATTTGGCCTCAACAGCCAAAGAAGAAGACCTTTCCCAATTGATGGACTTACTGAACTCGGAGGAAGCCGCTAAACGGTACTGGGGAGCTACCGGATTATTGATTTTGGGAGAAAAGGCCAGGCCGGCTTTGGGTGCACTGGAGAAAGCCTTAAATGATTCCTCTCCAATTGTCAAGTCAGTTGCTGCAGAAGCCCTGTACAATTTGGGTGAAAAAGACAAAGCATGGCAAGCCTTGGCCGAGGTATTAAAAGCGCCCAATTCTTTTGCCAGAACCCATGCTTTAAATGTAATAGACTGCATAGAAGACGATTCCGAATTTAGCCACAAAGCAGTACTAGGAATGATCGGAGCTACAGAAGAATTGAACCGCAACCATTACGATCTACGTGCAGCCAAAGGTTTATTGGACAAATGGCACATTGACCCAGCGGACCATGGTTTCAAAATGGATTGGTAAAAAAAGACTTTTTATTTAAAGCTATGCACAAGTTTATCCTGGTTTTTATGTGGGAGGGTATTATTGGGAAAGGAGCTTGGGAGAAGTATTGAGATTCGCTGCGGAATAAGCTGGTATTAAAAAGCCTTTTACTCCCTATTTGTTATTGCATTCCTATGCTACTCATTTGCATGAAGGGGAGCTGATACAAACAGGAGCTACATGGACATCAAAGCAGTAATACCACAGAGATTGATACATAGCTAAGTATTCGGGGAATTAAAGAAATCCGGTGTCCGATTTAGGACAAGGATATAAAAGTATAAAAGGAAATAAAACTGCACCAAGTCAACAAAATATGGTAGTGTTTTGAAGATAAACTGGGTCTATAGATGAGTTAGCTGAAACCACAGAAAATCACATATTTAATAATTTATAATAACAATATGAAACTAAATCCATTTGAAGTCGAATTAAAAAAGATAATGATTGACCCATTTAATCCAAGGTTTGTTAATGAAAAAATAGTCTCTCAGGAATCATTAATAAATGAAATGTTGCAATCTTCACAATCCAAGGAATTATTAAAAAGCATGCAACAAGATATAAAATGGGTTAATAGAATTGTTATTCAAAAAATTGAAACACACCAATTTTCTGAAAAATTAAATAAAACAAGTAATAACTTCGAATACATTGTTATTGAAGGGAATACAAGAATAAGTTGTTTAAAATCAGGTAAAATACCTGGATATGATGATCTAACAAAAATTCCAGTATTATTGGCAGAAATTGTAGATGGAGAATTTAAAGAAGAATTTTGGAAACAAGTAAGAGTTACACAAGGAATTGCAAATGTAACAATCGTCAAAGAATGGAGCCAAGTTGCAAAAGCAAAACATTTGAACGCATTATACCAAGATTCTATTGAAGGTAAACGTTCTCATGATGTATATAAGCTTATTTCAAACGAATTAGGAATTGGATTAAAAGAAGTGCGTGAGTCTGTTATTAGATATAATATTTTCTCAAAAATAGCAGAATTATCAGAGCCTATATCTGATGATCATTGGGGTTATTTAGAAGCTTTTGATAAAAATGTTTCTATCCGTGAAAAAATAGGGATTAACAAAGATACTAATGAATTTGAGGATAATGATGAAGAATATTATGAAGAAATTTTAATACAAATTCCAAAATTAATTAGTCAAGCTTTACATCAAGGGTTAAATACTAAACAATTTAGAGATATCATAATAGATATTTCAAAAGAGATAGAATCCTCAGAAGATTTTAATACGCTAATAAATGATATACTGGATCCCTCTTCACCAACTTTACTTATCAATTTAAGTAAAAAAGGAAAAATTGTTAGTGATAAAGAGCAATGGGAGATTGACCTAGATCAAATGTTTGACAAAATTTCGAGTTTCCCTAGTGTTCAAGATTGGGCTATAGATTTAAAAGAAAAACTAGAAAGTATAAATTCTAAAATATCAAAACATTTACAAATAATTACAAGCTAACTATATGAAAGTAGAGGACTTGGTCAACTTGATTATTAGCTTTAATTGGGCAGGTAAAGTAAATTTGGAAAACTTGATTATTGATGTTTCTCATACTTTAATTCCGAATTATGAAGTTAGAGAATTTGTTATTGATAATTATGCAGATTCAAGAAATAACAATTTCAAAAGGTTAATTAAGCATATTAATTCTGTTAATAGTTCAAATTCATATTTTCAAAAGATTTCTATTTGTGAAGAATTAGATGGATACTATATTGAAAAGCAAACACAAAGTAATGAACAAATCGGTAAATATTTAGAAGTTATTAAGTTTCTCAATAGAATTGATTTGCAAAAGAATAAAGGGATAGTATATGAAGATTTTTGTAAGCTTTTTTTAGAAGATTTGGGAATAAAATGTAATAAGACACGAGTAACAAATGATAAAGGAATTGACATACTTGGTAGTTTTAAAGTTAGACTTTCAGAAGAAATAGGAGATTTAGTGTTTGATGAAGACATATATTTGTTGATACAAACTAAGTATTTTAATAAAAGAATTGATACACCGGTAATTAGGAAACTAGTTGGTGATTCTTTATTCATTAGGTTTGATGAACTTGAATATTTAGAAATTAACCATAATGCTTTTCATTTAATTGTTTTTTCACATTTTGGGTATACAGAACCAGCAATAAAATTTGCAGAAAAGAACAAAATTAAATTATTTGATTCAACTAAACTGGCGCACGTAATTTCTGAAAAACCCGATAAAGATTGGGAATGTATGAAACTAGTTCTAAAAAATAAGTGACATCAGCTAACATCACCTTTGATACAGCGGGCAGTTTCGATTAAATATTAAAATCAGTATCTTTAAGAAGTTAGGAGTAGATTGGAAGAGAACGGATTCGATTGCCTGCCGCCTCCAAGCTGAAACACGTTAGGCACAAGTCGCCCAGCGAATGAGTATATAATAATATTACGATAATGGATTTAAAGTTAGAAATTGAAAAATTAGGCAAAGATTTAACTGCTTCGGTTGGTGATGAAATAATTGAAGTGAGCCATAAGGACTTTCTTTTTGATTATGATTTTTACCGTTTAGACAATGACAACGACACTTTATCAAGAATTAAAGATTTCCTATCTTATGATTACGTTGAAGGGCGAAGTGTTAGAAAAAAGGATTATTACGAAGCAGTAATCGCCGTTAAGAATTATTATTTATACGGAGGGTTCGAGGATGATTTAGATATTGAGGCGACAAATTTCAAAGATTCAGATATATACTATTCTATTGGTGAATTATCGGATGATTTAGGTAAATTCCTATATGAGACAATTACATGGGATAATTTTTCTACGGAATACTTTATTAGTTTAAAAATATTTAACGCAAATACAGTATTAAGGATTGACTCAGAAGATGAAATAAAGAAAGTTTGGAATGCTCTAGCTCAAAGGGTTTTCTTTGAGTTACATCATAATCATAATTTACAAGTTGAGTTACTTAACTTATCCGACTATGAAAAATATGATACCTACTACTATGAGGAAAAAAGGTAGGTCCGATTGATAGTACTGTAATCACCTTTGACCAGTTTGATAATGATTTGATATCATATTATAACAGAGCTTCAATAATGGTAGAGAGTGAATTTATGTATTTGGCATATTTTCAAGTATTGGAGTGCATTTTTGATGAAGTATATAAATATGAAACAATCCAAGATGTAAAGGGAATTTTACAATCTAACTGGTTCTCAAATACGAATAATGATGATATTGACTCCTAATAAATATCGTTGACAGGTACAATAAAGACAAAAATGACAGAAATAAAACAAAACTTGTTCTCGAAAAATATTTTAAAGGAGAATTGCATGATGAAGCATATTTATTAGTTAATAAGGAGATTATTGCATTATTAACAGATATGAAACTCATAAAGAAAAAGGAAGATATTAAAGACCTTCAAATGCTAGCAAATATCATTTATGATTATAGATGTAATTGTACTCATTCCAATAGGTCATACCCGATAAAACAGACGACGATAATATCTAATGACAACCTTGAGAAATATATTACTTTGATAAGAAAGATATCTGAAAGAATAATATTAAACTATAAAAGGAACTAAGCCCAGTGCCTAACAATAAATATTGGTCATTTGTCGGATAGTGCTAAATTTGAGCATGTTAACATTTAATAAAATTTATAACCGTTTGATAGGTTGGTGTTTCAAAATGCTAAACGCTCCATATTCTCAACGTAAGCCATTTGAACAAACCAAGAAACATATGATATACATTTATACTTTTGGGCTTCTATTAATTTCTTTTCAGACTTTTTTACAAATCTAATTTTTCGTAAATACTGAACTTCTTAACGTTAGAAGTGGCGAAGGGACGGGGTGTGATGTTGTTGGACAGGTTAAACTAAATGAAAAAGTCATAGAAATTTCAAAATCAGGAAATTGTTCGGAAAATAAGACAGAAGAATTTCAAAGCTTTGTATCATTGAATTACATTACTTCAATCAATGGTAAATCGGAAGAAAAAGAAGATGGTAATTCATTAATTGGTTGGTTAATTGGGCTTGGTATTATTGGCTATATTTTAAACAAGGTAAAAAGTTTCATATCCCGATTGTTCGGTGGTAAATCATCAAAAACAGTAAGAAGAGAAAGCTCAACATCGCCAGAAATAAAACATGAGATGTCAGGAAATAGTGCTGGTTATAGATTTAGGGTTAAGGGAAATGGATGAGGTGGAGGGGTGAAATATGGCGATGGTATCAATGTGAAAGTTGCCGTTACTGGTTTGGGTTCTAGTGGCTCACCTTTTAATAATATTGTTGAGAAAAATTCGTTCAAGAATTCACAAGAAAATATAATATTGAACCTCGTTTCCATTCTAGTATTAAAATGTTATTTAGACGCGACAGACTTCACATGGAAATACTATAAATTATATGAAACCAAATATTTTCAATATTGCAACCAAAGAATTAAACCAAGATGCTTTTCTGACTTGGCTACTTCAATATTCAGACAATGAATGTAGAAACACAAATGAGTTTTTAAATACTTGTGGTAAAGATTTTATTACGAGTTTAATTAAGAGTCAAATACCAAATTTCAATGAAGAAATAGTAAATGTTGAGGCTGGAAGACAATGGCAAAAAATTGATGTTTGGGCAACTATAAATGAGAAATATTTAATAATAATTGAGGATAAAACTTTCAGTTCCTTTCATTCCAACCAGTTAGCTCGTTACAAACAAATAGCAATTGATTGGTGTTTGGAAAAAAATACATTGAACCAATTTGTATTTACCTAAAAACTGGAAACGAATCGATGCGGAATTTAGATTTTGTAGTGAAACAAGGTTTTTAATTTTTAAAAGGCAAGATTTTTTAAAGATTTTAGAAAAATACACAGAAATCAATAATGATATTTTTATCGATTTTAAAGAAAGACTTGCAAAATTAGAATATTCTAACAATCAATACACGAATAAAATTATTGGCGATTGGAATGGCGCAGATTGGCAAGGATTCTATCAATTTTTAGAAAAAGAAATCGGTTTGGTAAATTGGCATTACGTAAATAATCAAAATGGCGGATTTTGGAATGCTGTTTTAAATTGGGACTATTGGGATATATTCCCTGTTTTTCTCCAAATAGAACAGGGAAATTTATGTTTTAAAATTTCAACAGACCCAAAAGAATTGGAAATGCCTGAAAATATAACAAGAAGTCAAATTCGTAATAAAATCTATCACTTGATTACAGAAAGCTCAAAAAAAGAAGGTTTAGGCAAAATTAAAAGACCTGACCGATTTGGGCACGGAAAATATATGACTGTTGCAATTGTCAAAAAACACGATTGGCTTGGTGAAAAAGATGACAAAATTGACGCTATGAAATTAGCCGAAACATTAAAAGAATATAAGAAGTTTTTAAAACGAACCGTAGAAAATTCGGTTTACAACAATTAAGCTATAATTATGCGATTAAGGCTTCGGTTCATTGTAGTCCCGATCGATCGGGATCGGGCTCAGTCTCCGGTAGCTTTCTGCTATGGGGATTGGATTGGTTTTGTTGGGTAATTCAGGGAATTAGGTGGCAGTAAAATTATTAAAAAGTAGACGAATTGATTGTCTAGTAGCACTTTTAAGTACTTGCTTTATTGATTTTTGAGGTCTTATAAAACCTAATGAATAGGTGTTCCAAGGCTTCCAGTGAAGCCTTTTTGATAAAGTGTGATTATTGGCGAGTTTATGCATTTTTAAGTTGGCGTAAAGGTGGTACTTGCTCTGGGACGATTAGCTTGGTTGTATTAAGCGTTTCAATTCCACAGCAGTGGCACCTTTCAGGATTGTAATTGAGCTTTTCCTTCGCAATCTGTACCCAAGAGTATGTCTTGAACCTATGACAGGTAGATTTATATGTAAAGCAAATAAAGAAAGCTGTCGGCAAGCCGTAGGAGGGAAAACTTTATAGCCTGTCCTTTGTTTTACAGGATATGGTTTGATGAAGGGGGTGCTGATAATTATCTTCTTATTATTATCTTTATAGGTAATAATAAAGTAAGTTCTTAGGCACTACTCTACGACATAATAATATGAAGATTCCTTACCTTATATCGTTATCTTTTTCAATTATTACTTCAAGTTTTTACGATTTTAATGAAAATGCTTCAAATGCTCATTATAGGGAAATCGTTGAAGTTGTAAGAGTCATAATTAAGGAGAACCTATTTCAAGAAAACTTCCCTGATTTTGAAATTTACGCACAATTACCCAAATATATTTCAAGAAAAGGATGGGAAGAATTCACACCTGGGCCTCCGCCCGGTTCCCCGTACATTTTTCCTGATATCGAACAAATTTTAAAATCAAATATGCCAAGCTATGTTATGTCAAATGAGGATTTTCAGTTTTTTAAAGAGCAAGAAGAGACTAATATGGAAGTATGGCTTAGCCAGTTAGATTTTCCAGATTATATATTAGCCAAAAAGGGAAATCCAATACCTAATGAGTATGTTTATTTTAGTATTCCGGTATTTAATTTTGATAAAAGTATTGGATTTGTACGTTTTGGCTTTGTATGTGGCGGAGAGTGCGGTTGGGGTGGTGAAATGATTTTAAAAAAGGACAAGACTGATAAATGGAGAATCGTTAACGAAATAATTAATGGGGTAAGTTAAATAAAATACTTTGTCCAATAACCAAGCATTCTGCCTGTTGGCCCTTCGACCCTTCGGCACCCTTCGACTCCGCTCAGGGGCCGTGCTCAGGGACCACAGGCTCAGGGATCATGTTCAGGGTTAAGATTATTGTATCGAGACGAAATACTTAATTTAACAAATAATAATTTGCCGATAGGGGTTACTTATCAACAAGTTTTAAATTTTGAAAATAGTAACTTTTAAGTTACATTTACGTCTATGGATAAAGTAAGGGAAGTCATAGCCTACCAAGACCATTTTGAGAAATTTCTGAGAAAACAGACGGAAAAAGTTCAAAATAAAATCTATAAGGTGATTGAGGCTATTGAGACCCTGGAAAGAGTACCTAAAACTTACTTAAAACCTATCAAGACCAAGAAAGGGTTATTTGAAGCCCGTATTCAGTTGGGTTCAAACATTTGGAGGGTATTTTGTTTTTTTGACGAAGGCAAGCTTGTTGTTTTATTAAATGGCTTTCAAAAGAAATCACAAAAAACACCTCCCAAGGAAATTGAAAAAGCGGATAGGTTGATGGACCAATACTTTTCCGAAAAAGAATCAGAAAATAAGAAAAGGACGAAACCATGAATACGAAAAGCTGGAAAGACATAAAAGAGGATGTGTATGGAATGAAAGGCACACCCAGAAGAGATGAACTTGATAGAGATTTTGAATCCTTTAAAATCGGTGTATTATTGAAGAAAGCCAGAGAGGACAAGAATTTGACCCAGGAACAACTGGCAGAATTAGTAGATAAGAAAAGAACCTATATTTCAAGAGTTGAAAATAACGGAAGCAACCTCACGCTAAAAACGCTCTTCGACATAGTAGAAAAAGGATTGGGAGGAAAAGTCAAAATTACTATTGAAGTTTGACAACAAAAAAATACACGCTATAACCTCAGCATGGATACAGCGGGCGGTTCCGATTAAATAGCAAAATCAATAGCTTTAGGAGGTTAGTAGTAGGTTGGAAGAGAACGTCTCCAAATGCCCTCCGGCTTAAAGCTGGACCCCGTTGTGGTGCATTATCTGCAATGATGAATAAAATTACAATACTTGCTCTTGCCTTAACGCTACATTCCTGCGCAACTAGCACATCGGAACAAAAATCTAACGTCTTAGAACTTGAGATTGATGCGCCATTATTAATCGAATTCGAGACTCAAGAAACTGAGCTCAGTGATGCACTCGATTTAATTATTGGACATTTAAGGGCAAAGAATGCTCCTCTTGACAGCCTTTATCTAATGGGGTATCAAACTGACACGATACCATGGAAATTTGATATAGGACACTATCAGAATTTTGCCTCAAGAGCCCTTGTTATGCAAGATAATGCTAGGGTTGATTCGATTCTGAAATACGATACAGTTGAATTTATGGAGCCGATCTATATCCCTCCAACAGGAAACTTAAGTGGTTATGAGAGATTCATTCTCTATAACCCTGAAACTGGTGAACTCAATGACTTCTTATATCAATGAAAAGTGAACGCATGCCAATTACTACGCATTCTGCCGGTTGACCCTTCGACCCTTCGCCACCCTTCGACTCCGCTCAGGAGCCATGCTCAGGGATCACAGGCTTAGGAACAGTGCTCAGGGGACAGTTCATCATACCGAGTATTAGGGTTACTTTAAGGTATGGTTTTCCCTCTTTTGTTTTTTGCGCCTGGGGAATAGAAAAGTAGGTGGGTGTAGGTTGTTTCTTTGCATTTTTTTTAGGTGATAAATGGGGCTTTTCTGATGGTTTAAGCGGGATTTTTGGGCTGTTATTACCATTTTAAAATACCTTTCCCATTAAACTATTTATTTCTTGTAGTTTGGTTTCTAAACCTTTATACAAACCAAGCAGATCTAACTGTAAAGTCATTTTAATGCCATTTCCATTAAAAATATGGTCTCTCCCTTAGATTCCTTGACCGAAACACTTAATTTGTCAAATAATTAGCCGAGGGGATTAGTGAATAGGCCATATCTACGTAACTCCTAGTCCAAAAAGGTATATATACAGTTGTTATGGCATAAAAATCAAGATCATGTCAGAATTCAAACCACTTGAAAGATCACTTGAAGCAAATTGGTTGATAGGTCAAATTGAAAATTTAGTTCGGTCAGCCAAAAAATTTAAAGATTCAAGCCTTGTTATTTATGCAGCTCTTGAAACTAGAAATCTATTTGAACGACTAGAGTTCGAACTTTTAGCAATTGCAGCAAGAGGTACAGAAACAGAGGAATTCCTGAATGGCATTCGCGGTAAAACAGGTATTCAGCAGACGAACAAGAAGTATAAAATACTGAAATATCGCTATCAATCATTCTCTAGTGCCGCAACTAAAGCAATTTTTGAAGGTGGAACTCTCAACAAGTTTGACTACAAAAAATCGGATCAATATTGCATTGATCTTTCCCAATATGTCCATACATATTCTCGAATGCCTGAAGACATGGTATTCGGTAGTGACTTTATTAATTCGGGTATTGAACTTGTAGAAGAGTCAGTCACCTACCTAATGACCGAGTTCTTTGAGATTATTGATGGCGGATTAACATACGGTGTTTTCGACTTTAACACCCTAACTCCATCAGTAAGGGATGAATTTGAAAACTGGCTGAACGGGGTTGATGAGAACGAAGAAGCATTACTGGAACGACTAACGGACATTAACAACAAAGAACACGGGGGGCGAAGACCAGAATATCTTTTAACGAAGAATAAACTCGCCCTAACAATATGTATGAAGGTATATGCTTGGGTGCTTTCTACAGCCTGCATCAGAAATAAACCGTTTTCTCTGCCACCGAAAAACTGTTATGCTGTATGGGGATTTTTATTCTTCAGAACGCAGTCCTTTCTACTAATTTTGGATTCACAGGCAGACTTTACTATTTTGGAGCTATTAGCCAAGTGGGTGCACAAGCCTCAAACATAGGTGTTTTGGTTAATATTAAAAAGGACTCTATGAATTACCATGTACGAATTTCACTTAAATCACAAAAGTCAAGTGATGAAACAAAAACCGACTTTACTGAGGAACAACTAAAAGTTCGGATTTTGAAACCCTATGAACAAGGAGAGCCGATAATAATCAATGGGAAGACGATACAGCCGAATGACATCGATAGAATTAGAATAAGCAAAAGTAGTGAAACAAGCAAGCAAATAATTCAACGAATAAAGGCTGAGGATAGGGCTAGTACTGTAGCATTTATAGGTGGACCAAGTTATTCATGGCGTTCGGCATCAAAAGCCCAGGATGTAACAGATGAATTGATACAAGGACCAGTAGGTTATAAAAAAGGAAAGGAAATAAAAGCGATATCCAAAACAGAAAAGAAATCTAATAACAAGGTTTTTGTGGTACATGGTCATGATTCTGAATTGAAAAATGATGTAGATATTTTTCTTCGAGATATCGGCCTTGAACCAGTAATTCTCCACCGGAAAGCTGATGAAGGTCTAACAATAATTGAAAAGTTTGAGAAACATTCAGACGTAGTGTACGCTTTTATTCTATTAACTCCGGACGATATTGGAATGACTGTAGATGAATACAATAAGCAACAAGATAAAAGGAAAATTGAGTATAGAGCCCGGCAGAATGTCATTTTTGAATTTGGTTACTTCACTGCAAAACTAGGAAGAAGAAATGTTTGCTGCATTTATAAAGAAGGTGTTACTCTTCCTAATGACGTTTCGGGACTTCTTTATAAAAAGGTGTCAGATACCATAGACTCAATTGGCTATGAGATAATTAAAGAATTAAAGGCAATTGGATTAAAAATAGAAATGTAAAAAAATCTAGCTACAATAACCAAGCATTCTGACGGCTGGCCCTTCGACCCTTCGGCACCCTTCGACTCCGCTCAGGGACCAGGCTCAGGGACCGTGCTCAGGGACTAGATTATCGTACCGAGAATTAGGGTTACTTTGAGGTATGGTTTTCCCTCTTTTGTTTTTTAGCGTTAGTGGAATAAAAAAGTAGGTGGTTGTAGGTTGTTTCTTTGCATTTTTTTTAGGTGATCAATGGGGCTTTTCTGGTGGATTAAGCCTGGGTTTTAGGCTGTTTTTACCATTTGGAAATACCTGTCCCATTAAGCTATTTGATCCTTACTGTTTTGCTTCTAAACCTTTATACAAACCAAATAGATCTAACTGGAAAGTCATTTTATAGCCATTTTCATTAGAAAGGTGGTCTTTCCCTTAGATTCTTTGACCGAAACACTTAATTTGATAAATAATTACATGCCGAAGGGGTTGGGGGCTTAGTTGATATATACGTAACTCTGAGGCTAAATAGGTTTATTTACAATTGTTGGTTTTAATTTGAAAAAACGAAACATGAAAATATTATTGTACATATTGACACCAATAGGTGCCTTCATTATTAATCTTCTACTAGGTATCATAACACCAATTATTACCTTACCTATTACATGGATAATTGGCAAAGTTCAAAATAATCCAGCCATGTATAGATTCCGACCTGACATGGTAATACAAGGAATTGTCAGGGGATTTCTTGTTGTTTATTTAACTTCTTATCTTGAGGCGGAAATAAGCTTTTGGTGGATTGTAGCGACAATGGTTTTATTATCGTATTTAAGTATATCTGCATGGGACAGAGCAAAGCCAGACGCATATGAGTTCAGTCTTAATGTTTCACCAATTTTTGGTTTCATAATTGGTCTTTTCGCCATCTAATTAAACAAACCTATGAATATTAAAAAATTCATCTACGAGTTTCTAGGATTTGCGACCTTTTACAGCTTCGCAGGTTTAATACTTGGATTTGATTCCACTATAACCTGCATCATTTTAGGTATAATAGGTGCGGTTGCAGGTAAATTTGTTAGCAAAGTGAATGGCTTTTTTATTGACGAAATAATTGAACATGAAATAGTAAATGAAAATGAAGGCAATGTTGATGTTACATTCACATTAAAAGCTGACTATAAGATAAAGCCTATTATTCTTTTTGGCTCCTAAACTGCAAATAAGATGTTTGATACCCAGACATTATCAACTCTACTTTATAATGAGTTCTATGATTCTCATTACAAACAGGTACTGAATATTGGTTTGGTAAGCATAATAGTAGGACCTAAAGAAGAAATAGTAGAAATAAAAATTAAAAACTAAAGCCAATAAAACCTATATGCAATGCAGGTTAACAGTAAAGCCGAAAGGTCGGTGCATCTATTCCGCCATAGGTTCGCTTTGACGTTTTGTTGAATAAATTTAAAAACACAAAACGCAGCTTTGGCTACCGTCCGTGCAAATTTGAAAAGTTAAGATTTTTTAATCCCGCACTGAGCATAGCCAAACCGTTAGTGTGCCACGAAGCTGTGGTAATCCAGTAGGTGTAAATCCTAGCTAAATAATTTGCTGTTCATCAAGAAGAGCTATTGACAGTTACACCCGAAAGCGTTTCGCTGAAGCTCGGTATGCTAAAATGTGCAAGCCAAATACATAAGCGTGAACCCATAGTTGTTTAATAAGTGTATCTGTAGATGGGGAGTGTTTTGATACCGATTTTTTAGAAAAACTCTGGAACATTTCATGGGTTAACAGCAATGTGAAGTGTAATGGGCTATATGAGTCATAGGGGTGGGGTGGGTATAGATTGATGATACCTATGCTGGGTAAACTTATGTGAAAAGCAAATAAAGAAGGCTATCGGTAATCCCTATGAGGGAAAACTTCATAGCCTGTCTTGTATTTAATAGGTTATGGTTTGATGAAGGGGGCTGATAGTTTACTTCTTCTTATTATCTTTATAGGTATTAATAAAGTAGGTTGTTAGGTGCTACTCTACGATCTAATGATTAAATCGCAGATATGAAAGATGAATTTAAAGATAGAATTAGCTACATGACTTACAAAGATATATGTACCTTTTATCGAATTCATAAGGTAGTTGAATTGAACAATGTTATTGAAGGGTTTAAAAGCCTCTTCTTTACTATCGCATTTACAGAGGAAGAAAGCTTAAATGATTATTCATTAATATTCATTGGAAATCAACCTGAAATTAGTGGTTTAGTTTTGAAATCGGGAAGAAATTTAAAAAACAGAGACGAATACACCTTAAGATTTGCCAGAGCTATTGAAAACGAATTCCCCAAATTAAATACCTTGGAGATTTTTAATACCTTTCAATCCAAAGTCCAACAAGTTTATGAAAATTATGGTATCGTTTGTATTCCAGAATACATATTTAAGTTTGGGAGTTCAATTTCTATATTACTTCCATTCAACAAACATGGAGTTGACAGAATTTTAAGAATAGATATTTGGAGTTTTTATAGATCATTTTTTAAAAGAAATAGAAAAGTCTTTGAAAAAGATAAATCACCAAAGATTTATTTGATGTATGATAGAAAAGAAAATTTGATAAAAATCGGAGAAACAAAAGGGATGCTTAAGAAGAGAAAAAAGGATGTTGCTGAAGCAACTTTAAGAGGGATTGACCCGATGATTGAATTAATCACCGCATGGGAAGCACCTAAGGAAATTGAAAATAAATTACATGAATATTTCAATAGCAAAAGAACTAGAGGTGAGTGGTTTAAACTAAAAGCTATAGATATTGAGGAAATTGACAAAATTATGTCAAAATTTGAAATGATATACATAAGTTAATGGACACGAGGGCTAACATATTGTATGATGATCAGTCTCGCTAACGCTTCGTCCGCCACATACACCTGACCGTTAGCATTAATACGTAAAATACGCAGCAGCTATGTTTAGATTCATCACCAGAATTTTCAATAAGAGTTACTACGAAAAGTTTATTCAAATACTTGAGAAACAATCGGGAATACCTCAAAGCGCTTCGGACTGGAGAATCAGAGCGATTACATGTGAAGAACTGATTAAAAAATTAAGCAACGATAAGAAGAAAATAGAAGCACTTTATAGAATAAAACAGGAGAGCGATGAAAAAGCAAAACAAATTGAAGGTCGTGACAAAACTGAATATTTGTCAGAATTCTCAGGTAAAGAAGGGCACGACAAATATATCCAAGTTGGTGGGAGAGATTTCGCTCTAGAAATCTGGTTTCACAGAAACAAGAGCAAAATTACTGTGATAACCGATAGAGGTTCCGTGGATTATAATATGATTGGTGGAAATCCAGGGAAATGGTATCAACATAATCTTGAAGGGGTAAATTACGAAATAACATTAGGCACGGAATCCCCTGAACAAATTTTAATCAGTATAGATGATGGCAAAGAATATGATTCGTTTACCATTGATCTACTGCCAAAAGCCTAGTTTGTATCTATTCAATACGGACATAATAAAATAATTATGCCAACATCGGGTATAAGCAAGCGGGGGAGATACTTCTAAATCAAACATTAATCCTTTAAACAAAATTTTGTCTTGGCAGACAGATAAGCAGGTTTAAAATCCCGCCTGCCCTACCCATGGAACGTTAGCCTGCCCCAAAACTGTGGTAATTCAGCAGGTGTAATCCTACCTAAATAATTTGCTGTCTCATTAAAAGATCTCCCGACAGTTAAATTCGTGAGGGTTTCGCTGAAGCTCGGTATGCTCAAATGTACAAGTAAAATACATAAGCGTGAACCCAGGAGCAGCTTTGAAAAGTGTATCTGTAGATGAGGGGCGTTTTGATTCCGGTTTTTCGGGAAAACCCTGAAATGTTGTATGGATTAATAGCAATTTGAAGTGCATAGTCTACGGAGTAATAGGGGAGGGGTGGTTATAGATGGATTATACTTATGCTGGGTAGATTCATGTTGAAAGCAAATAGAAGGCTATCGGTAAGCTCTATGATGGAAAACCTCATTGCCTATTTTGTGTTTAATAGGTTATGGTTTGATGAAGGGTTGCTGATTCTTTACTGCTTATTATTATCTTTATAGGTAATTAAATAGGGTAGGCTATCAGGCTCAACTCTCCTGTGAAATTTTCCCAAACTAGACGTTTTTATGGAGATAATCAACAATTTGTTTCAAAACTCATATTTTCAAAATATTTTTAGTGGAGTTATAGGTGGCTTAATTGTACTTTTTGTTCAGAAATTAACCGAAAAGAAAGAAAAGGAGAAAGAGAAACTTGAACAAGAAAAAATAAAAGTTGAGAATTCAATTGTTGGCAAAAAAGATTTGAAAATTCTTAGTCAAGATTTTCTATATCAATATGAACCTGGAAAAATAACCATTGACAAATTAATTGAAGATTTTGGTCAACCACAAAGAAAACATCAATTAAACGAATACGAAAATTACATATTTGAATTTCAAAATGCTAAGCTTGAAGTTATATCTAGTAAAGGATATAGCAATGTTGTTGCATTAACTGTTTTTTCAAAATTAGATAATAATCATCCTATTAATTGTAGATTGTCATTTGAAGAAGATGATGAAATTTTAGGAAAAGCCAAAATTTCAGAAGTTATTATAGAAAATCACCACAAGTTTGAATCTTATAATACTCAGTTAGGTTTTGAAACAATAATTGGAACTACAAATGCTTATAGACAAACAAAATATTTAAAATATTATTATCTAATTGGTGGTAACTTTACAAATATTGAAGAAACAAAAGATGAAATAATAAATCAAGTTTGTGTGACAGAAATAGATGATATATATTCATTTTTTAGTTTTTACGATACTTTTTATAATTAAAACTGCACACATAACACGAGTTTGCGTCAGGCGGGCTGACGTGCATACTTGAAGTTTTGTGCTTCTAATGAATACAAGTAATAAATTGAAAGTTTGTGCTCCGAAACCCGCCCGAACGCAAAACCCCAAAACGTTGGTGCGCCACGAAGTGGCATTTATCCAGTAGGTGTAAATCCTACCAGGGCAATTGACTGATCACCCTGAAGAAAAGCGGACAGTAAATTTCGTGAGGGTTTCGCTGAAGCTCGGTATGCTCAAATGTGCAAGCCGTAATGCGTAAGCGTGAACCCAGAGTACCTTTGAGAAGTAAATTTATAGATGGGGAGCGTTTTGATCCCGGTTTTCGGGGAAACCCTGGAATATGACATGGATTAACAGCAATGCGAAGTGCAATGGTCTACCGGAGTCATAGAGGTGGGGTAGTTTTAGATGGATTATACCTATGTTGGGTAAATTCATGTGAAAAGCAAATAAAGAAGGCTATTGGTAAGCCGTATGAGGGAAAGCTTTATAGCTTTCCCTGTGTTTAACGGAATACAATTTGATAAAGGAGACACTGATGGTTTACTGCTTATTATTATTATTGGTACTAATGATTTAGGTTATTAGGCTTTACTCAACGGCTTTTGTCTTTCACAAAATACAACAATTTGAAAATTGTAGAAATATTAAAGGCTATTGCCTATCTTTGATACTATCAAATGATACTATCATGATTGTATGGAATGAAACCACCTTATACTATAACGGGTAAAATTTTAAAGCTTGTTGCTTTAATTTCAGAGAAGATAGGCGAGGTAAACGCTGCTCATTTGAGTAAACCTCCAACCGAACTAAGGAAGAAAAACAGAATTAAAACAATTCACTCTTCTCTTGAAATAGAGGGAAACACGCTGACCATTGAACAAATTACTGCAATTGTTGAAAACAGAAGGGTGATTGGACCCAAGAAGGACATTCTGGAAGTAAAAATGCCATAGTAGTATATGACTATTTGGATAACTTAAACCCCAATAGTTTCGCGTCTTTTTGTGAGGCCCATGGATTATTAATGAATGGCCTAATTGAATCTGCTGGACAACTCCGTAGTAAATCTGTTGGAATAGTTAAGGGGTCAGAAATTGCGCATATTGCTCCACAAAGTGGAATGCTTAAACCCTTAATGAATGATTTATTTGATTATCTTAAGAATGATGATGATTTAATTTTAATCAAAAGTTGTGTGTTTCATTATGAAATGGAATTTATACACCCCTTTATAGACGGTAACGGAAGGATGGGACGACTATGGCAAACCCTAATTTTAAAAAAATACCACCCCGTTTTTGAGTTTTTGCCCATAGAAACCTTAATAATGGAACGTCAGGAAAATTATTATGAGGCTTTAAGGAAATCTGATAATTCCGGAAAATCAACCCTATTCATTGAATTTATGCTTGAAATTATTCATGAATCATTTGAAGAATTACTAAATATACAGAATGTAAGCCTCAAAAATATTGACAGAATCAACCTGTTCAAATCAATAATAAAGGAAGGTTACTTTTCCCGAAAGGATTACCTAAAGAATTTTAGAGAAATATCATCAGCAACTGCAAGTCGTGATTTAAAGTTTGCATTTGAAAATGGAATGGTTGAGAAAATCGGAGACAAAAACTCCACAAGATATAAATTCAAATAAAAAAAGCCTAAGAACGTACAATAATTATAGACGAAACAGCAGTAAGTTCAAGGGTTGTAGTTTTATGGCTTGAAAGTTTGTAGGACGTTATCGGCTACTATTCTTCTACTAAACGTTAGCCTGCCACGAAGCTGTGACAGTCCAGTAGGTGTAAATCTTACCTAAATAATTTGCTGTTCATTTAGAAGAGCTTCACTCGTGAGGGTTTCGCTAAAGCTCGGTATGCTCAAATGTGCAAGCCGTAATGCGTAAGCGTAAACCCATAGTAGTTAATGTAGAAGTGTATCCTATTGATGGGGAGCGTTTTGATCCCGATTTTTAGGGAAAACCCAGGGATATTGCATGCAGGATTAACAGCAATGTGAAGTGTAATGGTCTACCGGAGTCATAGGGGTGGCGTGGTTATAGATGGATTATACCTATGCTTGGTAGATTCATTTGAAAAGCAAGTAAAGAAAGCTATCTGTGAGCCGTATGAGGGGAAATTTCACTGCCTGCCCCATTTTGTCGGGGTACGGTTTAATGAAGGGTTGCTGATTCTTTACTGCTTATTATTATCTTTATAGGTAATTAAATAGGGTCGGCTATCAGGCTCTACTCTATGCAACAATTAAGACAGAACTATGAGAAAACTAATTTTAAAAAATCTGATTATAATTTTACTATGTTGTTTAACAACCCAATTGCAAGGTCAAGAATCTTGGATTGACACTTCTATTTATAGTGGATTAATAGAATTGAAAACAGATTACTCTTTTAAAACCTTGGTTTCGGATGATTCAATTAAGACCACATCGGAAACCCTTAAGAACCTTAACAATGCTAAACTGTATTTTGACGAAATTTTTAAAACTGATTTAGATTTTGCTGTCCTATTCATAGCAAATAGAGAATGGAATAAATATGCTTATTTTCCACCACCTGGTTTACCTCAAGCTGGAACAGGAAATGTAATACTCGGACTGGATAAATCAATAGTTTCAATGGGAGTGGAAAAAATGATTTCCCAACTACCTGAACAATATTTGACTTCATTAAAGACTGTTTACGGAGAGAATATAGATTTAGACCTCTTTTATCGAGAGACATTATCAATTCACGAATTAGCCCATCTCTATCATTTTAAAGAAGGAACTAAACCTCAAAGAAAGTGGTTACAAGAATTATTTGCCACAATGAGTATGTATTCTTTCATAAAAGAAAAATCAAACTTTTCTTACCAATTGATGAATACCTATCCTGAATTTGTAATACAATCTGGAGATAGAATGGCTGAATTTAAAACACTCAAAGACTTTGAAGAAAAATATGTTCAGAAACTAACACCTCAAAACTACGAATGGTTTCAAATGCAACTCTATCAAAACGCAAAGTCAATAATTGATTCAAATAAAAGTGACATTTTAATAAAGCTTCAAAAGTTTTTAATAAATACGGACTTAAGTAAAACAAAACTTCTTACTGAATCGGAATTATCAACTCGATTAGAAAAAGAAGTTGGAAAAGAAGTAGCTGATATTTTAGATAACTGGAAATATAAATAACTGTTGCCAATAACTAAGTATTCTGACGGCTGGAACCCTTCGACTTCGCTCAGGGGCCGTGCTCATGGACCAGTACAGGGTGTGGGGAACTTGGTTTACATTGGGGAATGGTTTTCCCTGTTTTATTTTTTAATGGTTGGAGAATGAGAAAGTTAGGTAATTATAGGTTTTTCCTTTACGTTTTTTTTTTGGAGGCTGAAGCCACTTTTATGATGTTTTAATCGTGATTATTAGGTGGTTTTTCCCTTTTGGACATAGCTGTCCCATTAAGCTGACTGGCGCTTTTTCTTTTGCTTTCTTATTTTATTAAACCAATTGGCTGGTGGCCCCTGTTGGTTAATATAGGCCAGTGTATGCTTTCTAATCTATTCCTAAGTGAATAGCCCTTTCAACGGGAGAATAGCCGATATCAGAATCTAAAATAGACAATTCGCCCTTTAACAACAAAGGCGGTTGTGCCATAAATTTAGGAGTACTTCCTCTATGTGGTTGAGCTGAATGGACTACAAACGGATGACATAAGTAAACTGTACCTGCTTTACCAGTTGCATAAACTTCTTTTCTTTTTGGCAACTCGTCCAATTTGTCTGCAAGTTCCATAAAAGAAAGTCCTAAATCTCCTTCTTTAGACAGTACCTTTGCAACATCAATATGTGAACCTTCATAAATAACTGTTGGAGCATCATTTTCCCTGACATCAGAATAAAGAATCAACATCAATAACGCTCTTCCTTTCGATTTGACATTGACACGCCATTCAAGAATATTATTTGGGTCATTTCCCGGAAAACTTGCATCTACGTGTTTTCCCGTATCGCTAGGTTGCTGATTAGATGGAAATCTGACAGGAAATGTTCCTACATTCCGACAAGGAATCCATTTGTCTTTACCAATTAACTGATTAAATGCATTATGCAACTTTGGAGTGTTTATGGAACTGACAAAAGGTTCATTTGTGTACATTCCCAAACGAATTACAGGCTCAACCCAGGTTGAAGGATTTGACCTGTCACAAGGAAGGTCCTTCCAAAGAATTTCTAAAGCAGCATCTGCTATTTCCTTGGAAAATGAATTATCAAGACGAACAAAACCGTTATAAATAAAATGCTCTATTTCCTTTTTACTTAGTATATCTGACATATATTTTTGTTTATATAACCAACCCCAGGCAACAATAAATACTGTCGTCAATATACTTGGTTATAGGGTTATTAATAAAATGAGTGAATAATAAAAAAAGTACGCTTTGTATAAATAAAGCGCATTGCTTAAAGAACTAAGCTCGAAAGGAATATTATAGCATTACAGTTATTCTCATAGCGATAAAATTAAAAAAAATATTTCTAAATCAACAAAACAAAGAAGGGTATCCACATAACATTGTATAAGCGTAATGTGGGCAGATTGGCTAAAATTGAGTATTTTGGTTTCCAGTAAAGTTTAGTATAAGCAGAAAGTGAATCGCTATTAAAACTGCGTTACGCTTATACTAGACCGTTAGTGTACCACGAAGCTATGGTAATCCAGTAGGTGTAAATCCTACCTAAATAATTTGTTTTTTATTTAGAAGAACTCCCGACAGTTAAATTCGTGAGGGTTTCGCTGAAGCTCGGTATGCTCAAATGTGAAAGCTGGCTGTAATTAAAACAAAATGAACGCAATAGATAATATTAGTAAAGAAGAATATAAAGAAGTCGTAGAAATTTGGGAGGCCTCTGTTCGAGCGACACACGATTTTCTAAAAGAGGAAGATATTGAATATTTTAAACCACTAATTTTAAATACCTATTTAGATGCAGTTGAATTAAAATGTATTAGGAATAATGACAGAAAAATAGTAGGTTTTCTTGGCGTGGCTGACCAAAACCTAGAAATGTTATTTATTGATCCTGACTTTAGAGGAAAAGGAATAGGAAAAGCGCTATTAAATTATTCAATACACAAGTTGAACGTGAGAAAAGTTGATGTAAATGAACAAAATGAACAAGCTGTCGGGTTTTACAAGCATTTCGGGTTTGAAGTTATTAAACGTTCTGATTTAGATTCATCCGGAAAACCTTTTCCAACTTTACATATGGAATTAAAAAAACTACCTCCAAGAACGTGGATAGTTAATTGCTTGGTTCTAGCCTATTTATGAAAATCCTCGCGAATTTTCTATACGGTTTTATTTGCAAGCTTTAACCCGAAATAAGTAATAGATAATCTATTAGGTGCTGAGCGTTAAAACCCATAAGCATGAATCTTTATAAGCTTCGAGTAGTGTATCTGAAAGTGGGGAGTTTTTTGATCTCGGTTTTTGGGGAAAACACTAGTATTCCCCTTCTACTTGCTCAAGGTCCACTCAGGTCCCTTAAAAAAGGTATATAGCGGGATTGGTTTCCCTCTTTCGATTTTATTGATAATTAAAGCCATTTTCAATAAAAATGTGATCTTTCCCTTCGGTTTTTTGCCCGAAACACTTATTTTGATAAATATTAGCCCTAAGTGGTTGATAACATTGTCAATATAAACGAAATGCCAAGATTAAATATACCAATCTAGAATGGTTGCGGTTGATTAAGAAAACTGTCATTCATGTAAATTATGACTCAAAAGAAGACCTTAATAATTAGAATCATTTTGTTCGGTGGAACGGCAATTTCCTTGTTTTTTGTGCCATGGATTTTAGTTAAAGCCTGGATTTTACCTCTTCCTGATACGATTCAAGGACAAGTAGAGGAAGCGCTAGGCCATGGTTTTGATGGCATGATTGTTTACGTGGACCAAGCAGGAAAATCACCGAAACATTATACTGGTGGTTGGAAAGATAGAGAAAATAAGATACCAGCTGACCCAAATTCATTGTTTAAAATTGCAAGTATTAGCAAGTTATATACCGCTGTAGCAGCTACTAAATTGGTCAAAGAACAGCGTTTGTCTTTTGATAAATCACTCGCTGATTATCTTCCTGAACTTATAGGTAGAATTGAAAATGCTGAAGAAATTACCTTGAGGATGATGATCCAACACCGTTCCGGTATTCCAAATTTCACAGATAATCCAGCGTATTGGGAAAACGAACAAGAAAATGGCAATAATGCTTTGGATTTTGCTCTCGACCTACCTGCTAGTTTTAAACCCAATGAGGGATATGAATATTCCAACACGAATTATTTATTGCTTCGGAGGATTATAGATGATGTTTTGGGGTATAGCCACAATAAGTATATCAAAGAGGAAATATTGATTCCACTTGAGCTTAAAAACACTTTTTTCGATTAATGAAGTCGATTTAGATGATGTTATGAGTGGGTATTATGTTGGGTATGAAGAAGATTTCAAAGCACGTGACTATGGGATGTTGGCTACAGCAAAAGATGTGGGTATATTTTTGAGAGCCTTAAACGATGGTTCGGTATTTGACGAAGGAGAAAAGGAAATCTATCCTTATGAATACAATCATGGAGGATTGGTGGTTGGCTATCAAAGCCTTGCAGAATACCACAAAGATATCGATGCGGTAGTGGTTCAATTTATCAATACCACAGATTTTAATGGTTATGAGTGGAATTTATCTGAAATTACAATTAATCGAATCGTAAAAATCATTAGAAAGAATAACGAGATACAATAACCAAGCCTTTTAACGGTACGAATCCATGACAACCTTTGACTCTTTGACCCTTCGACAGGCTCAGAAACCACCGGCTCAGGATCCGGTTTTCGGTATTGGGTCCAGCTCATAGTATCGGGAATATGGGTTACTATGTGGAAAGATTTTCCCTCTTTTACTTTTTTAGATGATTAAAGCCACTTTTCCGATGGTTTAAGGTTGATTTTTGGACTGTTTATACCATTTGGACTAAGCTATTTGATCCTTACTTTTTTGATTCAATACCTTTTTACAAGCCAATCAGATCTAACTGGATCGACAAACTATTGGCAATTCCAATAAAAAATGTGGACACTCCCTAGATTCTTTGACCGAAATACTTAATTTGATAAATAATAGACCTAAGTGGTTGAAAGCATAGGTTATGTATACGCAACGCATTAGCAACCCATATAAATGATTGGTAAAAAAAGATAAATAAATATTCTTATGCATTTTAAATGTTTTTGGTAAATGAACAACAATGACCGAACTGAAAATTTGTCTGTTAGCTATATTGGCCATTTTTTGTACTTCTTCGGTGAAGTCGCAAAATGAATCCTCGAATGAGACCTCCGGAAATGAAATACTTTTCAAAATTTTTCAGTTTCCTAAAGATCAGATGCCACGTATCGATGGGAAATCCGATGACTGGGAAATAGTACCAAGTTCATATGAATATGGCAATGAAATGTTGAAAGATACAGAGGATGGATTGGGAAATGCTATTGATCATACCAATGATTTGGATGTAAGCGTCAAAGTAGGTTGGGTAGAGGGTTTGAACAGGTTATACTTTTTGTATGAAGCTACTGATGATTTTTGGGATTTTGGGAGGTTTAGTAACAAGGGTTACCTCAATGATATTTTCGAAATAGTGGTTGATGGCGACCTTTCCGGTGGTCCTTTTATTTATAACCCGGTTTATACTAAAGAAGACCTGAAGTGGGATAGCCAAACGGAAGCCTATTTAGAAAATCATTTTACATTCAGTGGTGTCCACGCTCAGAATTACCATATCTATACACCGCCTGTTAATAACGCATGGGTTTTGATTTGGGGAAATCAACATTGGATAGGTGATTTTCCTCAATCCAATTATGCTTATGATTACAACTTTGAACCTGGGGAGGAAGGGAAACTCGTTTTGGAGTTTTGGGTTACTCCTTATGATTATGCCCCTTTTGAAGGTCCTCAAAAGGCCATTGAATCGGAACTCATCCAAGGGGAGAGCATTGGACTCTCCTGGTCAATATTGGATTTTGATGGTGGGGAAAGAGAGGGACATTTTAACTTATCCCATGATACGCGCATGGTAAAAGATGCAAGCTACCTGCGCAAGTTTAAATTGATGCCCATAGAGAGTGAATTAAAGGATTTGCTCAAGGCAGACTGGTCCTTTGAAGTAATAGATATGGAAAACAAGCGTGTGTCCTTCAGAGATGAATCACAAGGTGAGATTTTAAAATGGGAATGGGATTTTGGGGATGGTAATTACTCGAATCAACAAAATCCCATCTATGAATTTAAAGAAAAAGGAATTCACAAAGTAGTGACATTAACCGTAGAAGGTCCGGCTGGTAAATCTAAGCACACGAAGTACTGGGAAGTAATGATTAGGTAAAAATTGTTTTGCAGCAAGGGGCCACTGGCATTAGCGAAAAGCCGGTTTCACTATTGAGCTTACTATAGGCTAATGCCCTAAAACCCCAACTCAATAATACCCCGGGTCGCATCTCCTGCGTCGACTTACCCGGGGCTACCAAGATTACACTCCGCTGGAGTGCTGGATTGGATTGTCAAATTGGTTTCTGTATTTTTAAAATGATAGGTTTCGGAATGACGGATTATTTATTAAACCACATGGGGTTAAGGTCTTATAGAAAATTAAAATCCGCCTTGTAGATTTTCGGGGTTAAGAAATTTAAGATGAGAAGGCAAGGGCACAGGCACTGTTTGACGAAGTTTTTGGTTTAGTAATCATTAAAAAAGCAATAAAACAATAATACCAAAAACAAGGAGATTGCCTGTGTGCGGGAGGCTTTAAATTTTAGCCGAAAAGATACTTAGCGGTGGGGTTTTTCCTGACTTGCTCCGCTTCAGGACAGGTTGCTTACTTTTTGACCACTGAGTTACTTCGTTTCAGGGCAAGCCTATAGCAAAAAAGTAAAAATGGTCATAACCAATTACTTGGTATAGTAGGAACAGAAATTTGAGCTTACTATAGGCTATGCCCTAAAACCCCAACTTAATAATACCCTGGGTCGCATCTCCTGCGTCGACTTACCCGGGGCTTCCAAGATTACACTCCGCTGGAGTGCTGGATTGGATTGTCAAATTGGTTTCTGTATTTTTAAAATGATAGGTTTTGGAATGACGGATTATTTATTAAACCACTTGGGGTTAAGGTCTTATAGAAAATTAAAATTCGCCTTGTAGATTTTCGGGGTTAAGAAATTTAAGATGAGAAGGCAAGGGCACAGGCACTGTTTGACGAAGTTTTTGGTTTAGTAATCATTAAAAAAGCAATAAAACAATAATACCAAAAACAAGGAGTTTGCCTGTGTGCGGGAGGCCTTAAATTTTAGCCGAAAAGATACTTAGCGGTGGGGTTTTCCTGACTTGCTCCGCTTCAGGACAGGTTGCTTACTTTTTGACCACTGAGTTACTTCGTTTCAGGGCAAGCCTATAGCAAAAAAGTAAAAATGGTCATAACCAATTACTTGGTATAGTAGAAATAGAAATGCTTTATTACATTGAACTGCTTGTAAAAATTATATATTTAACGGAAAGTAAAGTGTTCATTTCTTTTCTCCTGAGTTGCTCCACTTCAGGGCAGGACCAATACGAAAAAAGAGATCCTGCCAATTTTTGGCAGGATCTCATTGGTAACTCACCTAGTGTTATCAGCCTTTGCCTCTCATGACGATCTATTCACCATCAATATTTCGCTGACCAATAAGCCTTTTTTTCTAGGGGCAAGGAGTTCATTAAAACATAAATTGAATTAATGATCTATGGTTCAAGCGTGATCGAGATGATCCCTGAATCGGTATCTCCGGAAAAAACTATAGTAACCACATCACCTACATTATTCAAACCAGCTTCCTCCTTTGTATAGGTGACGGAAGTGGTGAAATCACCGCCAACCGTTACTTCTTTTAAAGATCCCTCCAAAGGCAATAACTGTAAAGCCCCTTCCGGATCCCATGAGGGTACTTGGTTTTTTAATACCTCTGCTTTCATCACATCTCCCGGTTTTGCATTTGGAAAGTAGGCATTAACTGTAAAATCAGGATCTGATGCTGTCACACCGGATGATGTGACTTCAGAAATATCAGTAAAGATTACCTCTCCATTTTCATCATAAGGGATGTCAAAGTAGGGTTGCTCTGTACACCCCATCATTAGTACAAATGACACAATGAATGATATCGACAATATATTTTTAGTTTTCATATTTATTCAACTTTTTGATTACATGAACTCCTCAAGACTAATTTGTTTGCGTTGGCAAATACCCAAAATTCTGCTGAATAACCCCATTGTTGTTCATTTCATCTCCAGGTATTGGAGATAATAAATGCTGGGGGGTAAAAGCAAAGTTGAATATTTTAGCTTGGTGACCAATGAAGTTGTCAATGCTTGAGATTTCATTATCTCCATACACAATACACCTTCTTGTACGTCGCTGATCCCAAAGCATTTTGTTTTCAAATACCAACTCCCAGGCCCGTTCACTGAGTATTTCTTTCAATGTAATTGTTGCGCCATTTAGAGGTGCTAAACCTGCTCTTAGCCTTACTTCATTTATTCCTTTTTCTATTTCTGCGGGACTTTCCCCCAATGCCCAGTTTACTTCTGAAAGCATTAACAATATATCAGCATACCTGTAATGTGACCAATTCAGTCCGGATCCATTCACTGACTTTACGGCTGCTGCATCGTAGTATTTGAACAAGTGAGGTTGAAACCGAATTGTGTCGGATTCATCATCAATGTTCGTATCCCAAGTAAAAACATCGCTCTTTCCATGGCACGTTTGTCATTGGTGCCATAGGAATCATAATAATGCTGAGCTGGAACAAAGGAACCGTTCTCATCAGATTTCGATATTTTAGTCAATAATGGTAAAGAAGGTTGTAATATGCCATTATTATAACCTGGCTGGGTGGAATATTGTACTTGAAATATTGCCTCTCCATTATTATTCATGGCCGGGTCATGCAAATCATCATAAGTACCCAGAACATAATTACCGTAAAGCGCGTCAAGCTGGGTTTTTGCTTTTGCAAAAATGCCGTCGCACTGCCACCGCTCACAGGATATTCCTGCATGGCCCAAGATCCTTCTCTACACCAATCTTTACTAGGATCAGTCTCTACCTCCTGGTATGGATATCCGGAAACTGTAAGGTATACATCCGCTAAAATGGCTCTGACAACATCCTGTGTTACTCGTCCATTGGTTGATTTACCGGCAGGGACCGCATTTAGTGCAAATTCAAGATCAGGGATAATTACCTCATCGTAAATCTGCTTGAGACTGGTTCGAGGTAATGCTGCTTCATTTACATTGTCAAGCGGTGCGGTGATCATCACTGCATCGCCCCAGTACCGAACTATATTGAAATAATAGAATGCACGTAAGGCACGAACTTCTCCCTGATATTGAGCCATTAAAGCTTGGGGTAGGTCGACAGAAGGGAGCAAATCCAGTGCAAGGTTAGCATCCTGAACTCCGGCATACCAATTGGCCCACTGATTATTGAAATTATCCAATAGGTTACCTGTAACCTGATTGGTAGCATATTTATCAAACTGGGCATGTGGTTCACTTGTAAATGCCCCACCTGTAGGGAACTCTAAGGTATTGGGCAAAATATTTCCCCAATCTCTAGCACCACCTGTCCAGGAAGACAGCATTCTGTATGCACCAATAGCCAAAGGTTCTCCGAATTCTCTAGCCGTCAGATCCCCCTGAGCGGTAAGTTGATTGGTCGGTACTTCCTCCAAAAACTCCTCGCAACTACTTAGGGTAATAAAGCATACCAATAAGAAAATTGCGGGTCTTATCACGATATAATTATTGTTGTATTTCATATTATTAGCTCTTTTTAGATTAGAAATTAACATTAACTCCTAAAATGAAATTTGTAGGATTAGGATATTGATATTTATCAATATTCTGAATATTAGATCGCCCTTTATCCAACGAACTACCTTCAGGATCATACCCTTCCATCTCTATAGCCGTTAACAGGAAGAAGTTCTCCATTGAGTAATAAACCCGCAAATTATCAATACCTGCCAATTCAGAAAATGTATAGCCTATCGAAGCTGCTTGGCCTCTGATAAATGCTGCATTGTAAATTTCATGGGTATCCGTAAAAGAATCGTAACGTGCACCGGCATTACCCGCTCTAACCTGGGCTACTATCGTGCCCTCCTGATGGTCCGGACGCCAAGCGTCTAGAACCCTGTTTACCATACCTGATACAAATTGCCGGTCTTCAGCAGACTCATGCACGATGGCTTTGTCTACCCCGCCAACAAATTGTATCGTAATGTTCGCATCAAAATTTCCATAAGTGAATGAATTGATAAATCCACCGTAAACTCTAGGATAGGAATTCCCAATAATATTACCATCGGAAATCAGCTCGATTTTTCCGTCTTGATTTACATCTTCAAACTTCAGGTCACCGGGCACCCTACCATAGCGCGCAGCCAAAGCCGCTTCTTGGGTACTATATACACCCATACGGTTAAGCCCAAAGAAAGAACCTATTGGTTCGCCAACTCTATATACTGAAGTAGCGTTTCCTGCCCCGGTATCAACGAAAACGTCGGCATTTGTGGGACCAAGTTTCAAAATCTTATTTCGATTGGCAGACAAGGTAAAGCGTGAAGCCCATGTGAAATTTTGCCTTTGAATATTGGTGGTTGCCAATCCGATTTCTACCCCTTTGTTTTCTACTTCTCCTAAGTTTACGAAGGCACTACCGGGTGCACTTGAATTTGGTAATGGAAGATTAAACAACATATCACTTGTAGTTTTATGGTAATAGTCAGCTACGATATTGAACCTATCATTGAACAGGCTAAGGTCTATTCCAACGTCCCACTGAAAAGTTGTTTCCCATTTTAAGTCGGGATTACCCGTAGACCCCGGATAGAATCCTGATCTTAAGCCATCACCAAACATCACATTCGTCGTGTTGATATACCTTTGGGTTACAAAGCTTCCGATTTCCTGGTTACCCGTCTCACCGGCACTGCCTCGGACTTTTAGGTTAGAGATTACCCTGCTATCTTTTAAAAATTCTTCATTGGAAATTGTCCAGCCTAATCCAATAGATGGAAAGAATGAATATTTATTGTTGGGTCCGAACTTTGAAGATCCATCCATACGCCCGGTTGCGGTCAACATGTATTTGCCGTCATAAGCATAATTGACACGCGCAAAATAGGAGTTAAGGGCACTTCTTTGATTAGAAGAAAGGGCTACCGGAGTATTTGCACCTGCACTTAAATTGTTGAAACCATAAAAATTTGATGGAAAATTGGAAGCTTGCGCTTCTAACCAATCCATTTTAGTTTCTTGCCAGGAAAGCCCGAGTACACCGGAAAATGAATGGTTGTCAATTATTTTATCGTAATTAAAATAGTTTTCATTTTGCCAATAAAACCACCTTTGATTGCTTCCCCTGGCATCTGAGCTCCTTGTTCCTTGGAAATCTCCATTAAACCATCTACTGTCCTCACTTCTGTTGTCGATGGCAAAATTAGACTTAAAACTTAAGTTGTCAGTAATTTGCGCGTTTAGAACTATACCTCCTGTCAACTGTTGGTTAAGATAATATCCGTCTCTCTGATCAGTTGTGTACACAATATTTCTCCAATTTTCTCCAACAGGAAAATCCCTTCCCGTACTCCAAGTACCTGCATAGATACCAAATTCAGGATCATCCGGATACTTGGTAGGCAATATTGGCCATGTTTCTGAAACTGTTCTAAGTTGGTCATCACCTCTTGTATTTTTTGCCCTTGAATACAAAATATTTGTACTTACGCCCAACCATTTATTCAATTCGATATCTGTTGTAAATCGGGCATTGGTACGCCTGTAGTAAGATTGCATCAAAAGGCCATCTTGATCCGTATGGCCCAGACCAAATGAGTATTTTGCATCTGCAGTTCCACCACTCACATCAATATAATGGTCTTGTGAAAAGGAATTATCAAAAGCGATATCCTCCCAGTTTGAATAATATCTTGGTTTGTAATAGTTTCCGTCATTCCCAACCAGGTCCATAAAGTATTCTCCTTGGGCAACCTGTTCAAACAAATGCGGCATTTCAGACCAAGAAGCGCCTGTGCCCTGTCCGCCTCTGAAATCCTTTGATTTATCCAGGGTACCATACTTAGGTGTGTTAGTAAACGCTTGCTCATAGAGGTAGAAAAATTGGTCAGCTGTAACCGTATGATTATGTCGCTGCATTGTTCCCAATGTCGCGGAACCATTATAATTAACTTTCACTTTACCAACTTCTCCTCGTTTGGTGGTGATGATGATAACGCCATTTGCTCCTCGGGTACCATAGATCGCAGTGGCTGATGCATCTTTCAGAATATCCATGGTCAAAATATCTTGTGGATTAATGTTTCTCAAAGCATTACTTACTCCAATAATCCCATCGACAACAAATAGTGGGTCACTGTTAGAATTAATTGAGTTTGTACCTCTTATTCGAATGATAGGATTTGAACCCGGATACCCGGCTCCTTGTTTAACTACCTGAACCCCTGAAACCTTGTTTTGCAATGCTTGTCCAATATTGACAACAGGCCTGTCTACGAGCTCCTTTGTGGATACACTGGCAACAGATCCTGTAAGATCACTTCTTCTTTGCGTACCATAACCTATCACCACCACCTCATCGAGGCCGCTGATATCTTCAGTCAGGGTGACATTGATTACTGTTCTAGTGCCTACTGTCTCTTGTACAGATTCGAATCCGATAAATGAAAAGTCCAATATTGCATTCCCATCGGCGACGTCTATCTCATAACGTCCCTCTAAATCAGTGACAGTTCCGTTTTGAGTACCGACAACCCTTACATTTACTCCGGGGATACCCTCAGGATCTGTTTCAGTAGTTACTTTTCCGGTTACCGTAATAAACCTAAGGGAAGGAGTAGCGCTGGATTGTTGTCCTTTTTGAGGTAGGTTTTCCTTTTTAGTAATTACAATACTGTTTTCCTTCTTAAAATATTGTAAATCGGTGCTCGCTAGAAGTAGATCCAGCGTGGTTTTGAGTGTTCTTTCAGACTTATTTAATGTTAGATTTTTGTGTTTTTTGATTTGGTCTACCTTATAAGAGATCCTAAAAGGTGTGCTTTCATTGATCTTTTTGAAGGCGCTTTGCAGTGGCTCGTCTTTTAATTCTATACTGACAAAAACATCTTCAAGATCCGGTAATTGATTGTTGGCCTTAGTAGCTGTAATAGTAATCATTAACAGAAATACTAAAAAGCTGGCTCCAAACGTTTTAAAAGGGATTGCCAATGTTTGACAATTCCTTGGATGAAGTCCACGGTTTTTAAACAGGATACAATTCATCCTAGATAATTGTAATTTCATAGTATTGATTTGGGTTAATTGATAATGACTCAATTTTTGCCTTTTATAAGGCAGCGCTGCTTCGGGTGCAACCGGGGCAGCTTAATTTTGTTTTCTAGATTTTACATAGGCTTTGTTTTTTATAGGTGTTTATTACAATTAAACATAGATATTACCCTTTACTCTGTTGAGAAAATCACATTGAATCCTGGAAAGGACATTATTCAATTCATCTCTCCAATCAAAGTTTGAAGTATAACTACTCCTCATATGGGGATCATTGTCGGCTAATAATTCAATTCCAAAGGAAGGTTTTAGTGTGACAGTAGCCCTGCCAAAAGGGATGGTTTTATAGAATATTTCTTTAGCAAAGCGTATTAAGGGTGTCATTAAAACCTTTGTAAATGTTGAAATACAATAGGTGATCAACCCTATTGTATTGCTATTTGGAAAAATCAAGTGTTTTCCTTCATAACTACCGGCTAAAAAGAAGATAAAGTCTTTCTGGTTGGTCTGTTTAGATCCGCTAAATAAAAAAATAATGATGTCAAATTAGCAAAGAAAAATAAGGATGCCACAATAAAGTTCAACTTCATAATTGTCTTAATTGATTTTGAAGCATTAAAATAAGTAGACTTTTATTCATTGGATTTTAATAAAAATCACTATTAATTAGCAAGCTAGAACCTAATTCAGCAATAGTAAGATTCTGTGGTTCTTGCATTTTTTGTTTTAGAGAATCCTAATAAAAAGGATCATTGAGAATTTTTAAAAGCTCATTTTCTCTAATCGTAATCTGAGTTGGCTAGTTTAATATTGAACAAATGCTTAAATAATGGGTAAGTGTTTAATATTATGGTAGTTTATTTTAAAATGGTTATTAATTAACAAATAATAAGTAATATAAACAAATTAAAACTGTATTCTGTCCTAATAATAATTTAGATTGAATAGATAAGGTTATGAGTCGTTTAAATTGAATTTAAAAAAATGCTTGTATTACATTTTTAGTAGGTTTTTGTGGTCATCCAAGGGTCTATCGAGCCATTTTTCAATTGGGCCTTAACCAATAGTTTAATTGAATAAATGCCACTGGGTTGAACAGCTTTCAGCCATATTTTTTAACCGCCAACTTCTATATACTAACGCAAGGTGTGCTACGAAGCCGTGGTAATTCAGTAGGTGGATCTCCTTGCAGTATATATTTTACATGCATTGGACTTACCCGCACTAGGGGAATTTCCAAGGTGGGTTAATTGTACAAATCGTGAGTAAAAATTGTGGTGGTTTAAAAAATTCTTATCTTTTACCCTTTCCCTCGGTGTATACCATGTCAACATAATTAAATTATGAAAAGGATAGTCCAAATAGCATCTTGTTTAGTGTTAGGCTTGGTTTTAGCTTGCAATACTACAGTTACATACAAAGTCTGTGAGTTAAAAACCAACCACCTTAAGCGTCCTCTTGGCTTAGAAGAAAATCCGGTATTTAGTTGGCAGATGAAAGAGGTTTTGACGGATTTTCACCAACAAAATTACAGAATTTTGGTGGCCTCAAAACCGGGGGATTTAGAAGTGGGGAAAGCAGACCTTTGGGATTCCGGATTGATTTTCTCTAATCATTCTTTAGGGATTTCCTATACCGGAAAAACCCTTACTTCCGGAAAAAGAGCCTATTGGAAAGTAATTATTGAGGATGATAAGGGAATATTTTATGAAAGCGAAGCCACTTGGTTTGAGATGGGGCTTGTAAAGCCTGAGGATTGGAAGGCTTCATGGATAGCTGCTACAAATATAGTGGACAGTGATCCCGAATTGACAGCAGCCCCTTATTTCCGAAAAGAGTTTTCCTTTGATAAATCCATACAATCTGCAAGGCTTTATATTTCAGGCTTAGGCTATTATGAAGCCTTTATCAATGGAACTAAGGTGGGAGATCATGTGCTGGATCCTGTAATGACCCGTTATGATAAAAGTGTAAAATATGTGGTCCATGATGTGACTGCGCTGCTTAATCAGGGGGGAATGCTATAGGTGTGGTATTAGGAAATGGTTGGTACAACCAGCATACCAGAGAAGCATGGGATTTTGACAAGGCTCCTTGGCGGGGAGTGCCTGTATTAAGGACACAATTGAAAATCGTGGATACTGAGGGGGCTGAGCATTGGATTTATACAGATGGTAGCTGGAAATTCACATTGGATGGTCCAATTTTATTTGATAGTGTGCACAATGGGGAGACTTATGATGCCGGAAAGGAAATGAATTCCTGGAATATGCCTGATTTTGAAGCGAATGACTGGAAAATGGCCCATTTGGTAAGGGGGCCAAAAGGTAAAATGGTCGCACAGGTAATGCCTCCGATAAAGGTTATTCAATCTCTTGAACCCAAGGCTCAATGGGCAATTGACGACAGTACCCTGATGTTTGATTTAGGACAAAATATCACTGGGTGGGCCAATATCAAAGTACAGGGACCGGCCCATTCAAAGGTGAAAATCAGATATGGTGAAAGGATTTATTCTAACAGTACTTTGGATATCGAGGAGCTTAGCCGATTTATATGGTCAGGAGATACCCAAACAGACAGGTATTACCTGAAAGGTGGGGAAGAGGAAACATGGCACCCTGTTTTCACCTACCAAGGTTTCCAATACATGGAAGTTACTCTAAGTGAACCTGATATAGATTTATTGGAAATTAAGGCAGATGTAGTGCATACAGACTTGTCAGAAAAAGGATATTTCAGAAGTTCAAATGCCATGTTTAATCAATTGCAGGAAAACATGTGTTGGTCTTTTTGGGAAATTATCACGGGTATCCCACCGACTGTCCCCATCGAGAAAAAATGGGATGGACAGGTGACGCGCTATTGGTAGCAGAGATGGGGAATTACAATTTTGATATGGTGCCGGCTTACGGTAAATGGTTGGATGACTTTGTGGACGAGCAGCAAAAAATGGAGATCTTCCCGGCATAATTCCAACCAGCGGCTGGGGCTATACTTTCAATCAAGGACTTGATCGGGAAAGAGGCTATGGTCCCCATTGGGAGGGAGCTTTTCTGGAAGTAGCCTGGCAGATGTACCGATTTTCAGGAGACAGCTTATTGTTGGCCAAGTATTATCCCCATATGAAAAAATATATAGATTATCTGGCAGACCATGCGGATGGTTACCTGTTAAATTTTGGAATTGATGATCACAAGCAACTAAAGAAATTAACGGAAGGCCCATTTTTATCTACTGCCTTTTTCATTATTTCAGCAATTTACTGGCTAAGATGGCAGGTTTTTTGGGTGAAGAGGAAGACAGGGAAACTTATGGGGCATTGGCAGCAAATATTGCAAATGCCTTCAATAAGGCTTATTTCAACCCTCAAACCGGTCTATATGACCATGGAGGGCAAGCTTCTCAAGCTGTACCGCTATTCACTGGAATGGTTCCTGAGGAGAAAGAAGCGTTAGTGTTGTCAGGCTTGTTAAAGGCCATAGCTGCCAAAGACGGGCATATTGATGCGGGGGTGGTGGGGACCAAAGCCATTCTTCATGTGTTGATGGATTACCATCAGGAGGAGGTATTGTATGAAATGGCCAATAAAAGAACCTTTCCGAGCTGGGGATATTGGATAGATGAGCTGAATGCCAACACCATGTTCCAAAATTGGGATGGGAGTCAATCTCGAAACCATATCATGTTCGGTACTATAGGGGATTATTTCTTTAAAAGCCTAGGAGGTATCCGTCCAACTGATGAAGGTTCAGGATTCAAAAAGTTTATGCTCACCCCTTCTTTTCCTTCAGCACTGGAATGGGTAGAATCAGGACATTCCTCTCCCTATGGAATGATCAAAAGTCACTGGAAGCGAATACCGGAAGGAGTAGAATGGATCATTACCGTCCCTTCCAATACAGAGGCTGAAATAAGGTTGCCGGTAAAAGGAAAGAAGATGCCCTATTTTTTAAACCAAAAAAGAAAAAGTTTCGAAAAAACAATAGATAAAAAAGGTGCTTTGTACTATTCATCAAAATTGTCCTCCGGGGTTTATGAGGTAGTGGTAGTAGAAATTAAGTCTATTTTCTAGTTTTTCAGACGCAACAACATTACTAAAATTTACGGTATAATGCTCAAATATGTAATTGTTCTATTTTTTAGGCAATAATTTTAATTTTAAATAGTGAGTGTTCAAAATATCCTTATATTTAAAAATTAAGCAACAATAAACCCTAAAATGCCTCAATTTAAACTTGATTCTTTTTCAAGTGAAAAGTTCAATATTAATAATTTGGAGTCCCCGAATTATTAAAAGATAGTGTGTTGTGGGATGAATTCAGAAAAGGTGCAGATGCGGCCTTAATTCAGATTTATGAGCAATTTTTTGATAGCCTATTTGCATATGGTATGCGTTTATCAAAGGATGAATACCAGACCATGGACGGGATCCAGGAAGTCTTTTTTGACCTAAAGCGCCTACGTCACAAAATAGGCCCTACTGAAAATATTAAGTTCTATTTACTCAAATGCCTTAAACGAAAGCTTCAGCGTCAGTTTTCTAAATGGGAACAAAGACGAGAAAATCTTGACTTCGGAAAGGATTTTGATTTTACGATATCCTATGAACAGCAGTTGATTGATCAACAAATGGATATGGAGAAGATTGAGGAGTTAAATAGCGCTATTGCCAAGCTTAGTCCTAGAAAAAAGAAATCATTTATTATTTTTTTTACGAAGGTTTCAATTATTCTCAGGTTCAAGAAATTATGGGATTGGACAGTGTTAAAACAACTCGAAATCTAATGTACAAGGCATTGGGTTTTTTGCGTGAAACCCTTAGATAGGGTACCACAAAAGGTGTAATTTTTAGCTTTCAACGCTTCATTTTAAAATAATTCGAAAATAATCAGATTTTATAGGTGTTCTTTTGTAGGAGCTTTGTATTTACATATAAAGTCAAGAAAATTTAAATGAATACCAAAGAGGATTTTTTAATGGACCCTGAGTTTATTGCCTGGACATTACATCCCAATGATCAGTTGAATGACTATTGGGTGAAATGGATGGATGCCAATCCCGAACAGGTAAGGGAATTAAAACTCGCCCGTGAAGTATTATTGCGCTCTAGGTATAAGGAATATAAGGCTCCTGAAGGCATGAAAGAGGATATTAGGCAAAAGCTTTTGGCCGAAAAATCCACAGAATACATAAATGAAAAGAAAAGCTACCGTTGGCTATTTAATTTGGCAGCGATGCTGCTCATAGGTTTTACTTTGGTGTGGTTATCCGGAATTTTCACAAAAGATTTATTAGCGCCGGTTGAAGAAGCTTTGGTTATGCTTCACAAAAATACAGGCCCAGGTGAAAAATTGCAATTGACCCTTCCTGATGGCACACGGGTTTGGTTGAATAGCAATAGTGAAATATCCTTTCCGGAAAAATTCGGAAGTGTGGAGCGCAAAGTAAGATTAGCAGGAGAAGCATTTATAGAAGTGGAGAAGGATAGTCTTAGACCGTTTAAGGTGGAGGCTCAGGGATTGGTGACCACAGCTTTAGGTACTTCTTTTAATATTAAGGAAAAAGGGGAGGCAGAAATTAGTATTTCATTGGTAACCGGTAAAGTAAAGGTTGAGAATGTTGACAAAAGAGAAGATTTCTTTCTTAGTCCGGGAGAACAATTGCATAGAGACCCTATTACAGGAAAAAAGCATTCGGAAGTTCGATAGGCATACTATTTCATCATGGAAGGAAGGGACTATTTTATTTCAGAAATCAAATCTTGAAGAGGTGGTTGTAATACTTGAAAATTGGTATGGGGTAAAGATTGAGGTTGAAAATTCTACAAATGCTAATTGGGAATTTTCCGGTGAATACCATAGACAAAGCCTAGAGAATGTGTTGAAGAGTATGGGGTATGTACAAAACTTTGAATTTGAGTTAAATGGAAAAAATGTTACGATTAAGATTAAATAGAATGATAAAAATACCACCTTAATAAAACCGGTTGGATTGATCCAACCGGTAATAAGCGGTCTAAAGATGGAGAACATTGGGGAATGGGACCATCTGAAGACCCTGTGAATTGAATAAATCAATAAACCCTTAAAAATATGAAAAAAATTACTTAAGACAATTATGATATTGTCCAAAGGTTTCTTGTACGGCTTAGTTTTCCAAATGTTGGTAGTTAATTTTACCAGTGTTATACAAGCAAAAGGCCAGTATAAAAGCATCGAAGAGGTAGAAGTCACCCTCTCAGGTAATAAATTAGGTGTTTTTACTTTTTTTGAAGAGGTCAAGCGTCAAACCTCTTTTAGGTTCTCCTATGATAAAAAAAGTCTTAAAAGGTCGAAAGCCATATCATTTAGTGCCACCAATGGCACTGTAGAAGATTTTTTAATAGAAGTTAGTCATCAGTCCAATCTATTTTTCCGACAGTTTAACAATACCATTGATGTAAAAATGGTAAATAGAGAAAGTGTTATTAAAGATCAGTTTTTAGATCCGATCACAATTTCCGGTACGGTAAAGGATGCTACAGGAGAGCCATTACCTGGTGCTACTATTTCTGTTATGGGAGGAAACAAAGGAACAGTTACCGGAATAGATGGGACTTATTCAATAGAGGTTGAAACAGGAGTAACGCTTGTATTTTCTTATATAGGTTTCCAAAATCAAAGCTTTGATATTGGAAACCAAACTACTATAGATGTGACCTTATTGGAAGATGAATCTTCTTTAGAGGAGGTTGTCGTTGTAGGGTATGCCGAACAAAGGAAGTTATCTGTTACCGGTGCAGTGAGTTCCGTTTCTTCTGATGAATTAGTAAAAGTTCTTCTCCAAGTCTGGCAAATGCCCTTGCAGGAAGGTTGCCTGGTCTTACCTCCATACAATCCGGAGGAGGCCAGCCGGGAAGAGATGATGCAACCCTTTACCTAAGGGGAGCGGCTACTACAAATGGTAGAAGCCCATTGATATTAATTGATGGAGTTCCCAGAGATAATATTAGAACTTTGGATGCTAATGAAGTCGAATCAGTCACTGTTTTAAAAGATGCTTCTGCTACAGCTGTGTTTGGTGTTCGGGGAGCAAATGGAGTAATAATAATTACTACAAAGCGAGGTAAAGAAGGGGAAATGCAATTAAATGTAAGCCTTGATCAAAGTTTCAGTTCTTTTACATATGAACCTGAAAGGTTGACTTCTTTGGAATATATGAACCTAAGGAATGAGGCAGGAAGAAATGATGGCATGACAACCCCTTTCTTTAGTGAGGAGGTAATGGCAAAATATTCCAACCCACTAACGGGGCTAGATCCAAATGACCCAGACTATGAACGAAAAGCAATGGTTCGGCAATACATGTATCCTAATCATGATTATTACCGTGAATTTATTTCTAGATACTCTCCACAAACAAGGGTAAACGTAAGTGCAAGGGGGTACGGATAAAGTCAGCTATTTTGTAAATGGTGCTTACCTTAACCAAGGGGGAATCTAAACACAGAACCGGAATCCCAATTGGGATACGATCCATCTTCATGGATGAAAAGATATAACTTCAGGGGGAATCTCGATTATAAAATCAGCGATTCATTCAAAGCTTTTTTAAATATAGGAAGCTATATAGAGCAAGTCAACATGCCTGCTGCCTGGCTTTATGGGGGAGGCGATACAAACTGGATGATGAGGGATTTGTTTTATCAGGCACAAACTATATTACCTATAACTCCAGGCCCTACCACCATTGATGGATTTGGAGTGGCACCTGGTCAAATTGTTGACCCAGGATATATGGATCGTTCTGCTTTCGAAATCATGAATCGTTTTGGCTATAGGAATGAAGTTAGGTCTAATCTTAATTCTTCCTTTGGCCTGGAATTAGATTTGAGCAATATGGTGACAGAAGGTTTAAGTGTAAGAGGAATGATTTCCTATGATGCTCGAGCTACTACTGCCATGGAAGGAAGTAAATCAGAAAGGTTGTTTTTGGCAGAAGTAAATCCCGATACCGATGAATTGAGCTATGCTGTCAAAAGGCCTGATGAAACTCTACTATCATTATCAAAGGGAGCAGACTCAAGGTTTAATATTAACATGCAGGCTGCCATCCAATATTCCAGAACATTCAACGATAAGCACCGAGTGGGTGGTTTGATTTTGGCTCAACGTGACAATTGGGAGTCTACAATAGGTGAAATTCCATTTAATGTTTTGGGTATCGCTGCCAGAGCCACGTACGAATATGATTACAGATACCTCGCTGAGATAAATATCGGATACAATGGATCTGAGCAATTTGCCCCGGGTAAACGTTTTGGTTTTTTCCTGCGGTATCTTTGGGTTGGATCCTTAGTAATGAAAATTTTTTATTAAATAACCCGGTATTTACCAATATAAAATTAAGGGCTTCTAATGGAAGGGTTGGTAATGACCAGATGGGTTCTGCTAGATTTTTATACCAGAGTGATATTACCATGAGCGGTGGGCCATTACCGAGTCTAGGTAGAGGTCAAGGTGTAAGTCAGGGCTTGTTAGGAAACCCAAATATTACATGGGAAATAGCTGACAAACAAAACTATGGTATTGACTTGGGGATAATGGATCAATTGGATTTATCCTTTGATTATTACATTGAAAACCGAACAAATATCCTTATTTCCAGAGGAACAGTGCCCTCATTTCAGGGAGTTCCTCTCGGCAATATTCCTAAAGTAAATATGGGACAAGTGGACAACAGCGGTTTTGAATTGGAACTTGTATATAGAAAGCACTTGTCTGAGGATTTTAATATCAATGTGAGAGGGAATTATGGCTATAATCACAATGTTGTCAAATTTATAGATGAACAAATAAGGGATGAATCTTATGTTCACAGATACCGAAGCACCGGATATTCTATTGGGCAGAATTGGGGTTACCAGATCGATTATGACAATGGAAATGGTATTTTCAATTCCCAAGAAGAATTAGATGCTTATAGAGGAAAAACTCAATATGGTTTTGGAGAACCTAGAGTGGGTGATTTTATATATAAAGATCTTAACGAAGACGGAATTGTTGATGACAAGGACCGTACACCAATCGGTTATTCCTCCATTCCAAGGGTTACTTATGGTGCCGGAATTAGCCTCCAGTACAAATCCTTTGATTTTTCTATTTTCTTTCAGGGGGTAGGTAAATACTCTGGTAATTATGCCGCTCAGGGAGTTTATGAAAACATCATTCAAGGGACATATTTTGATTATCATAAAAATGCCTGGACACCTGAAAGGTATGCTTCAGGAGAAGAAATAACCTATCCGGCATTAAGTACTAGGAGTACTACTAATCATACAGCCAATAGCTTTTTTATTATGGACAGGTCTTTTGTCAGATTAAAGAATTTGGACATAGGCTATACACTTCCAAATTATCTAATTAATGCGATCGGCATGAGTTCACTTAGGGTCTATGTGGGTGGTCAAAATCTATTGACCTGGGATAATTTGAGAATGGGACACCTTGACCCTGAGAATAATGACTCCATCGGGTACCCGGTTACCCGAATGATGAACTTTGGTTTCAACGCTACCTTTTAAACCCAAAAACCATGAAATCTATAAAAATATACCTGGCATTATTGCCAGCGATCTTTTTTACATATTCTTGTGCTGATGTGCTGGATATGGCTCCTGATGGAAAAATATCATTGGATGATGTTTTTGCTGACAGTGACAAAGTCGGTGCATTTCTTAACAGTTGCTATGATAATCTTCCTGTAAAAGGAACCCGTTATTTCTTTTGGAGTAGGGGACCTGTTAATTGGAGTGATGAATCATGGGATACAGATGCTGAGGCTGAGTCTTGGCTTACTTCTGGCAGACTCTATAATGGGGATGCTTCAGCGGCTAATCATCCTGCGGTTCAATGGGGAAATGAAAATAACGGGGCTTATTGGGATAGATATTGGAGCTCTATTCGTAATCTGGCAATGTTTCTCGAAAGGATTGATGAAGCCACTGTAGAAAACCCTGAAGATAGAGAAAGGTGGAAGGCTGAAGCTCACGTGTTGAGAGCTTATTATTATATGGAATTGTTGAAATGGTACGGGACTGGTTTACCTATTGTAAGGACTCCATTTGATTTTTCTGATGATTTCTCCACGGTAAAAAAGGCCAGTTATTATGAAGTAGTTCAGTTTATTCTTGAAGATTGTGAGGCAGCCATAGCTATTGAGGAGTTGCCCTATAGAATTACCTCCGGAGGTGAAGCTGGAAGAGTAAATAAAGCTTTGGCAGAGGCCATAAAATCTACGGCCATTTTATTTGCCGCAAGCACACTATACAATGATGGTCAAAACCATTGGGAAGAAGCCTACCAAATAAATCTTAAGGCAGTGCAAAACCTTAAAAGCAATGGTTACGAGTTGTATAATCAGGTGAACTTACCCCAAACCTACCTCTCTGATGTTGCTTTTATAGGGGAGGATAAAAATCCCTACGCGGCTCTATACAATGAATATTTCACTCAGACCAGTGCTTATTCCGCTAACCCTGTGGATAAAGAAACAATTTACCAAAGTAGGGCAGGGCAAGGTAATATTTGGAACATTGATGGGATTGGTGCTCAGGATGGATACAAGTCAGGAACATGCCCCACTCAGGAACTGGTAGATGCTTATGAGACCATTGACGGCGAACCCATTTTAAATCTAGAGAACCCCTACCTTGACGAGCAACATTTAAACCCGAATTACAATCCGGACAATACATTATATGACCCACAAGACCCTTATAAAAATAGAGACCCTAGGTTTTATGCTTCTATTTATTATAACGGATCCAAAAGGAAAGCATTATGGAATTTTGCTGAAGCTCCGGAGTCTCATGAAAATTATCCGGCGCCAATCGGAAATAGAACAAGGATCATCGCCACTTATGTTGGAGAACCACAGACCGGTATTCATCCGACGGTGAGAAGGGCAACAAGAACGGGTTATTTTCAAAGAAAATTTTTGCACCCCAATTCCGGAGGAGATAACCCTGTAGGTGGGGCCAATTGGAAATATTACAGATTGGGAGAGATTATATTAAACCTTGCAGAAGCAGCTGCCGAGGCTGGTTATTTGATGGAGGCGACAACCGCTGTAAATGAAATAAGGGCCAGAGTGAACATGCCGGAATTGCCCCAATCTCTTACGCAGGAAGAACTCATTTTGAGGATCAGAAATGAAAGGAGGGTAGAGCTTGCCTTGGAGGAGAATAGGTATTTTGATGTGAGAAGATGGTCCTCACCGGAAGATGACCTTTCGGAAACAGACCGTTGGATAACAGGAACAGAGATTATTCGAAATGCCGATGGAACCTACACCCATGGTAGGAGAAATGTGAGAGAGGTTGAGCGTAAAAATTATACCAATAAATTTTTACATGTACCCATTCCTCTTAACGAAGCCAATCGGCTTCAATCCATTACCGGTCAAAATTGGCAAACACCCGGTTGGTAAATTTTATTGTTAAGCATTTCTGAAAGACTAGAATGAAGACAAAATGAAAACAAAAATAAATTATATAAGACTTACTTTAAGTTTCCTTTGCCTGTTGACCTACCTGCAAAGCAACCTTGTAACGGCTCAGGAGACAATGTCCACCATTAGTGGAAAAGTTGTAAATGAATTGGGGCAACCCATCCCGGGAGTTTTAATTAATGCTAACTCAGGGGATCAGGGTACTTACTCTAATGCTGAGGGGATTTTACTTTAATAATACCTTCAACTGAAGAAAACCTGCTATTTAAAGCAAGTGGTTTTGCGAATAAAAATCTGCAAATCGAAAATAGTGATAACGTCACGGTTGAACTGAGATATGACAGGCATGGGCTTGATGAGATAATCCCAATGGGTTATGGAACTCAATCCAGGAGAGAGCTTTCCGGGTCAGTTGCTACTGTAAACGGAGATGAACTCGAACGTTCTCCTGTAGCAAATCTTAGCCAGACATTTTCAGGAAGGTTTGCAGGTTTAATTACTCAGGAAACATTCTCTGAATTGTCCAGAGCAAATACGGATTTATTTGTTCGGGGCATATCAGGAGCTCGTCAAAACGGCCCATTGGTTGTAATTGATGGTATTCCTGTTTCCTACAATAGCAACCAGATTTTGGAATACATATCAGCGAATGAAATTGCCTCGGTAGCTGTATTGAAGGATGCTTCCACTCAGGCAATATATGGAATTCAAGGAGCCAATGGAGTTATTGTAATTACGACCAAACGTGGTAGAAAAGGACCATTACAGGTAAAAGCCAGATTGGACCATTCTATTCAGGAAGCAACTACTCAACCTCAATATTTCACAGCAGGTGAATATGCTCAAATGAGAAACCAAGCAGCGTACAATGATGGCTTGGGTGCGGAGTATTTGTTTACGAATAGTGAGGTAGAACAATTTCAGAATGGAACCAATCCCAATTACCCCAGCAATGATTGGTATTCCAGATTTATAAAAGACCATGCTACCATGCAGAGAGTAGGGGTGAATGTCACCGGAGGCAATGAGAAGGTTCAGTTTTTCTCTAATGTTAATTTCATGCATCAATCCGGACAATTCAAAACTGATCAGAGCAATTATGATCCCAGCCCTAAAAATATCTGGGTAAATTTCCGATCCAATGTGGACATGAAATTCAATGATTTTCTCTCCGGTTTTGTGAGGTTGAGTGGCAATATCAAACGGGAGCACACTCCAGGGGTTGGCAATCAGAGCATCTACAGTAGTATATTTCAGATTCCCCCAACTATGTTTGGTCCGGTCATTCCTGAATTGACAGCGGATGGTGAGCCATATCCGGGTGCAGGTCAGGTAATCACCACTGAGCGGGTATCCTCTCCAACTTACGGTATGTTGAACAGGTCAGGATATTATAACCACACTGTCACCAATATTGCCTCTCAGTTTGGGTTAGACCTTGATATGGATTTTCTTACTGATGGGCTAAACTTAACAGGTGTCTTTGCTTACCAAACCAATTCTGTAGGTAGTTTAGGGACGACTCAAAATTTTGAGCGGTGGCTGAGAACAGATGATTTAACTGAACTGTCATTCGTTAAAAAAGGAGCAGAGCAGAATACGCCATTGGCTTATAGCAAAAGTCACCAATACTATTATCACTTGTCCTACAATACATCCTTAAACTATGAAAGGCAGTTTGGGTTGAGCAAAGTTTCCGGTATGGCTTATATGTTCTATCAGAATTTAACCAAGGCAGACAACTCCTCTCCGGGATTGTTACCATATAACCGGATTAGTAGTGGCATTGAGGGTAATTATGCCTTTGATGACAGATACCTATTAAAGTTGGTGGTAGGCTATTCTGGTTCTGAGCAGTATGCCAGGGATGTGAGATACACCACAACCCCGGCAGTAGGGGCTGCTTGGGTAGTTTCCAATGAACCGTTTATTTCTTCAGCAAACTGGTTAAGTAATTTGAAACTTAGGGCATCCTATGGTAAGACGGCCAATGACCAGTCAGGGATTGCCAGGTATGCTTACCTTGATAACGTAACTGCAAGTGGAGGAGGGCCTATCCCTTACTTGCAATACATAATCAATGAAAATCAGGTTGGAAATCCCAATATTGCTGCAGAAATTTCTACCAAAACCAATGTTGGAGTAGACTTAGGATTATTTAATGCACTTTCATTATCAGTTGATGTATTTGATGAAAGGATGGACAATATGATCGTCAGTGCCTTGGCTACAATTCCTGCCTATCAAGGAATACCTTTATCCAACTACCCTCAGGTCAATGGTGGGCAATTTGAAAATAAAGGTTTTGAGGTATCTGCCAATTACAGCAAAAAGTTTAACTCCAATTTATCTGGATATATAGGAGGTCTTTTCAGTTATTCTAAAAATAAAATTATCAATTGGAATGAAGCTGAACTTACCGATGATTATGCCTATAGAAAGCGAGAGGAAGGTTATTCATTTGGACAGGAGTTTGGTTATTTGGTTGATTATTCTAATGGTAATGGGTTTTTTAACACCGAGTCAGAACTGGAAGCAAGTAATCTAATCTATGCTTTTGGTGTACCAAGAGTGGGGGATTTGATTTATCAAGATTTAAACAATGATGAGAAAATCGATGAAAGGGATTACGCTCCCATTGGTAATGGTATCATTCCCCGAACTACCTATGCGTTATCAGGAGGTCTTACCTATAAGAATTTCGATTTAAATTTCCTCTTTCAGGGGTAGGCAATTATTCTTCGCTAATCGGTGGAACCGGAATCTGGGAAATTGAATTTGATGGTATTTTTGGAAGTATTCATCAGAATGCCTGGACAGCAGAAAGGTATGCCAACGATCAACCTATAAGTTGGCCGGCATTATCACTGGCTAAATCTATCAATCATGAACCAAGCGATTTTGTGAATTTCGACAGGTCCTATGTTCGGCTTAAAAATCTTGAGATAGGATATACTTTTCCGCTCTCAGTGTCCAGGATTATTAGATCAGAGCATACTAGAATCATTCTTAGTGGACAAAATTTGTTAACCTGGGATAAGATAAAAACTTCTGATTTTGGTCCTGAAGGGGGAGGTTATTCTGGCTTTCCTGTCTATAGAGTTTATAACCTGGGCTTAAGTGTAACATTTTGATATTTAGCGCTATGAATCTTATAAAAAATCTATTTATTATCCTCATTTTGGTGTCAATTATGGCCTGTAATGAACAATTGGACCTGCCTAGCGACGGTAGGATTACTATGGATGAAGTGTTCAGTGATTATAACAGAACCCGGGGATACCTAAATTCTTGTTATGGGTATTCACCAAAACCCTATATGGACAGGTCTTCCTACACTGACGAAGCTCAGGATGCGGATGATATCACCCCAGGCTCAAATTATGTGGTGTGGTATGGAGGGAATGTTACTGCAACTTCCTATCCCAATTATTCCGCTGATGGAAGTCCTTGGAATAGTTTATACGAAGGCATTAGGAAGTGCAATGTTTTTTTGGAAAACATTGAAACTGCTACAGTTTATGCCTCAGAAAATGAAAAAGCATCATGGAAAGCTCAAGCCCATACATTGAGAGCACTTTACTACCTTCAATTGATCAAAAGATATGGGGGTGCCGATTTTTGATAAGCCTTTGGAGATTGGATATGATTTTTCTTCCGATCGTAAGGCATCATTCGGAGAAGTAGTCTCCTTTATCCTACAAGATTGTGATGTTGCCTTGGCCTTTCCAGAAGGAAGGGATGGTTTTTCATGGGATATTTATGACAATCAATATGGAGTAATGACCAGAGCAGTGGCCTACGCCATAAAGTCTCAAGCGGTCACTTATGCGGCCAGTGATTTATGGTCAGATGGATCTTATACTTGGGAAGATGCTACAGCAATCAATGCTGAAGCCCTATCTCAATGCCTAAACAATGGTTACGAGCTATTCAATGTAGAACCATCCGCTGATATTGCTCAGAACGCTTATGCCCTATACTTTTTTACAAGTTCCAACGACCAAAGAGCTGTAGATAAAGAAACCATTTACCATTGGGGGGATCAAATGCAGGTTTGGAAATTTGCTGGTCTTCCTACAAACGACGGCATGGAAAGAACGGGGCCTTGCCCTACTCAAGGTTTGATAGATAGCTATGAAATGAGTAACGGATTAGCTCCGGTTCTGGGCTATTCAGATGCAGACCAGCTGCAACCTATTATCAATCCAAATTCAGGCTATGATCCTGAAAATCCTTATGCCAACAGAGACCCGAGGTTTTATGCATCTATTTATTATAATGGAGCATTACGGTACCTGAATCAACCTGAAGGGAAAAAGGTGGAAACCTTTGTAGGTGGAGCAGAAGAAATTTCGCGCACAAACAGAAGGAATACCAGAACAGGCTATTATCTAAGAAAATTTAATAATTATCAATCCGGCTTAAATAATAATGCTGATGGCGGAATTCGTCTGTTTAGGTTGGCAGAGTTGTACCTTAATTTTGCGGAATCTGCCTATCAATCCAATGGGCCGGATGCAGCCATTTCAGCGAATGGCCTTTCGATAAGTGCTAGGGATGCTGTCAACGCTGTAAGAGCTAGAGCAGGAATGCCTGAATTTCCGTCTGGATTGAGTGTAGAGGACTTTGAAGAAAAGTACAGGAATGAAAGAAGAATTGAATTGGCTTTCGAGGAGCATAGATTTTTCGATGTTAGAAGGTGGAACATTCTAAATGAAACAGACCAATTTGTAACCGGAATGCGCATAACAATGGATGGCGAGTCTCCTGAATTTCAAAGGTTTCGCTTCGATGATAGAGGTTCAGCGGCTGATAAGTATTTGAGGTATCCTATCGATCAATCTGAAGTAAATAAAGTGGTTGGACTAACAGGAGAAAATTGGCAAAATCCAGGATGGCTAGATTTATGAAAGTTTCGATAATTTTAAAAGGCCCTATACAGCGTTTAGTCTGTATTGTTTTTGCCTTGGGTTTTGTTACCCTTGTTCATGCCCAAAGTACAGGAGGTACGGATGATTTGGGAAGGACTTTGCCTACTTATTTAGAAATAGGAGAGGCAAAAGAGAGAACAGTTGCCATGTTTTATTTTTTATGGCACGGCGACAATACTTCTGCCTGGCACTATGATTTAAGTAAGATAATTCCACAGCACCCTGAGGTCTTAAATGACTTCAATAACCCCCATTGGGGTGGTGGTGGAATGTACTATTGGGGAGAGCCTATCTATGGGTATTACAGGGCAGATGACTATTGGGTGCATTTAAGAAGCCTGCAACTACTCACTGATGCGGGAGTAGATTTATTGGTGATTGATGCTACCAATCGTTTGATTTATGCCGAAAGGGCAAATGTATTGATGAATGCCATGGAAGCGATTAGAAAACAAGGAAAAACCCCTCCTAAAATTGTATTCTACACCAATACGTTCTCAGGTGAAACCATGGAGAAGGTTTATGAGACCTTTTACAAGAAAGGTGCGAAATATTACCATCCCGAATCTTGGTTTTACTTGGAGGGAAACCGATGATCCTCGGTCATTCCAAAGAATTACAAGGAAAGGAAGCCGGAGAATTCTTTACTGTTAGGGAATCACAGTGGCCAAATGAACCTTATAAGGAAAATAGCTGGCCATGGATTGAGTTTCAGAGGGAGCAAAGGGTTCATAAAAACCATAAAGGGGAAGTAGAAATAATGAACGTTTCGGTGGCCCAGCATCCAAATCCCACAGCAGGTATGGGAGGTTCGGCTTTCTATGGCAATCAGGATAATTGGGGTAGAAGCTTTCGGAATGGGAAAAAAGGAAATCCCATGGAGGATATAATTTGGGGCTACAATTTTCAAGAGCAGTGGGATAATGTTTTTAAAAAGGACCCACCTATTGTTTTTGTGACGGGATGGAATGAATGGATTGCTACTAAATTTGAAAGCCATGATGATAACCCTGAGCATTCTTGGTTTTGTGACCAGGCGAGCCCTGAATACAGCAGGGACATTGAGCCGACAAGAACTGGTGGCTTGAAAGATCATTACTACATGCAACTTGTAGGAAACGTTCGTAAGTACAAAGGCGGAGAAGCCCCAATCACCTTTGGGGATGAAGTGACCATCAAGGGATTAGAAGATTGGACCAAAGTCAATGTGGAATTTACAGATTATATCGGCGACACAGACCCAAGAAATCATGTGGGGGCACAGTCAGAACCTAAAGTTACTTATACCAACTTTACAGGGAGGAATGACTTTCAAACTTTAAAAGTGGCCAGAGATAATGAAACCATCTATTTTTATGCCCAAACCACTAAACCAATAACAGAGAATAATAGCGACAACTGGATGCGTCTTTACCTGAATGTAGACAGGGATTATTCATCCGGTTGGAAGGGGTATGATTTTAGGGTGATCAGAGGGAATCAGCTTCAGCGGTACGTGGATGAAACCTGGGAAACCGTGGATCAAGTGGATTATGAGGTGTCCGGCAATGAGATGATGATAGCAATGCCTAGGTCTCTTGATAATAATTTACTGAATGTCTTGGATCTGGAATTTAAGTGGTCAGACAATATGCAGGATGACGATGACCCTTTAGATTGGTATGTCAATGGAGATGTTGCACCAGGAGGAAGGCTAAACTTTATAATAAAAGAATAGATGAAGTACATTCTACCTCTTTATTTTCTCCTTTTAATCAACTCATTCACCTATGGGCAGCAAGGAACCGTTCAGGTTTCGGAAGAGAATACCCATAATATTGAAATACAAAAAGAAGAAAATGGAAATATTATAATTTCTGCTGTTGGGCCAGATCCTTATTTGTTCACAGAACCAATGGATTTTGAAATTGCCGATGAGGAGACCATTTTCACTTTTGAGTATTTTTCTACTGAATACCTAGACAATTTTCAGGTGTTTTTTGGACCTCCTGTTAGTGAAAACTTTAGCCTGCACTCTTCTTTAGGCGTGCGTGAAGGTTGGAGTGTTCACTCCATACCTGTAGAAGAGGCTTTGCCCATTGGTTGGGGTAAGCCCGGTGATATTATGCGACTTGATTTTGGTGGTGGAGCAGGCTATAGTGGGCAATTTAGGAATTTTAGGTTTAGAGCACCCAATCAAGATGAAATTCAGAAGGCTAAGGACAGAGAAGCACTAAAGAGGAAAAAGACGTCCCATAAATCCAGATTAATTCAATACTTAAATACTGATTTTCTCGGTAAACTAGAAGAGGTCTCAGTAAATGATTCTACCATTGTTATCAAAGGAGAAATCCCCTTTGATTCGGAAAAAGAATTTTTCATTGCGGAAGTACCCATATACCTTCAGGTTACTGAAAAAGCTTCATTTCCTCAATTATTCCCAATTACAATTTCTGAGAATGAGTTTGAAATGGAAGTACCAAGATATAATAATCGTGATAATAAGATTTGGGACGGTTTGTTATCGGGCTGGGTTATTTTAGTTAAGGATGGAGAATCACATAAACTTCAATCCCATATTCGCTATATGGATAAAATTGAACCTGCTTACCCTACCAAAAAGCCTGTTTTAAGCAATAAAAAGGGGCTGGGTAATTTTCATAGCAATTCTTTTGTGACCGACTTGGATTCATTAGGAATAGGAAGCATCACCACCAATATGTGGATTTCTAAAATGTTACGTTCAGTTCCTTCTGAGGAAACCATCACTTTTCACTACGGTGGAAAGGATTATTTTGCTGATAAACAATGGGTAGCTAAGCATGATAAAGCTTTAATAGAAGCCAAGAAAAGAGGTGTAATTACTTCCGCTATAATTTTAATTGACAAGGAAGTCAACACACCTGATAAGGAGATAGGAGCGATTATGGAACATCCGGATTGTGATCCATCAGGGATTTATAGTATGGCAAACCTCACCAACCTTGAGGCCACTCACATGTATGCTGCAACCATGGACTTTCTGACCAAAAGGTATACTGATCCAAATGGAACTTATGGGAGAGTTCATCACTGGATTGTTCATAATGAGGTGGATGCAGGTTGGGTCTGGACAAATATGGGAGAGACAGATAGCTTGACTTTTATGGACACCTATCACAAATCCCTCCGCTTAATCAATAATATTTCGAAGCAATACGTTGCTCACTCCAAGGCTTTTATCACCCTTACCCATTATTGGAACTGGACGGTGGACAGGCATTTTTTCTTGTCCAGAGATTTACTAGAAATTTTGATCAAATATAGTGATCTCGAAGGTGATTTTGATTGGGGAATTGCCCATCACCCTTATCCAGAATCTCTTTTTGAGCCCAAAAGCTGGTTGGATGAAAAGGCTGTTTTTAATTTTGACACTCCTTTGATTACCTTCAAAAATATTGAAGTCTTGGACGCTTGGGTCAAACAACCCTATGTCAAATTTAAAAACAAAACCAAGCGAACTGTTTTCCTTTCAGAGCAAGGTCCAAATTCCAGAGATTATACTCCTCAACATTTGAATGAACAGGCAGCTAGCATTGCTTACGTTTGGAAAAAAATGGAGGTTTTGGATGGAATTGATGCCTTCCAATTTCACAATTGGTTGGACAACAGAGGTGAGGGTGGTTTGAGAATTGGCCTTAGACGTTTTCCTGACGATGACGGGGACCCGGCGGGTAAAAAACCAGTTTGGTATGTATACAAAGCCCTTGGTACTGAGCAAGAGTTGAACGCGATAGATTTTGCTAAAAAAATAATTGGTATTTCATCCTGGGATGAGGTAAGACACACAAAAGAAATAAAATGAAACTTTGTGAAATCAATAACTATGTCATTGCGCTTATATTCATTTTGGTAGTTCACACAAAGGTGGAAGCACAAAACGAATTAATCAATTATAGCTCTAATCTCCCTGCAACGGATGCTTTGGGGCGCTCACTTCCCGGATTTGAAGAGGTGGGAGAGCTCAAAGAGGATAAATTTGTAGGTATTTTTTACTGGACTTGGCATACGCAGCAATCAAATAACAGTGTTAAAGCATTTAATGCCAGTGAGATTCTGGCAAAAAAGCCTGAAGCGATTAACGATTACTATGATCCTATTTGGCCTACTCGAAAAGAAGCAGGAGCATTCTTTTGGTCAGAACCGCTTTATGGATATTATTTGGATACAGATCGTTGGGTATTGTACAAGCATGCCGAGATGTTGGCCGATGCGGGTGTGGACATGGTAATGTTTGATTGTACCAATGGCTCCTTTACCTGGAAGGAATCCTATATAGCCCTTGCTGAAGTTTTCACAGAGGCACGGAAAAACGGAATAAAAACTCCTCAGATTGCTTTTATGATGGCTTTTTGGCCCACAGATGGCAGCTACCAGGCGATCAAGGAATTGTACGAAGAGCTTTACGCACCGGGATTGTATCAGGACCTTTGGTTTTATTGGAAAGGAAAACCACTAATTATGGGTTATCCTGACCGTTTTACAGCTGTTGAAGGAGATCCTGAAACCAGTAAATTGCATCAGGAAATTAGGGAGTTTTTACTTTTAGACCTGGCCAACCTGTTTACAATAAGGGCCCGATGAGAGAAGATCACTGGGGTTGGTTAGAAATAACTCCTCAACACGGTTTTGTTAGTGATCAGAATGGTGGGTTTGAGCAAGTGACTGTAGGTGTATCCCAGAATTGGTCAAAAGATAGGGGGCTTACAGCAATGAATGCCCCAGGATCTTTTGGCAGGAGTTATACGGATGCAAATGGTCATATGGAGGATCCAGATGCTGTCAATTATGGTTTGAATTTTCAGGAGCAATGGGAAAGGGCCTTTGAGCTCGATCCGGAATTTGTATTCATCACGGGTTGGAATGAGTGGATTGCCGGAAGGTATGAAGAGTGGCAGCAACAGCACAATGCCTTCCCAGACCAATACAATCAGGAGCATAGTCGAGACATAGAGCCCATGAAGGACGGACATGGGGACAATTATTACTACCAGATGGTAGCCAATATTCGGAAATTTAAAGGAGTAGCCAAGCCTCCTATATTCACCCAAAACAAAAACATCAGCATCGATGGTAAATTTGTGGACTGGGAAACGGTGTCTCCGGAATTCAAGTCACATAAGGGGAATACCCTTGAAAGGAATAGTGCAGGTTGGGGAGATTTGGTATATAAAAATACAACAGGTAGAAATGATATAGTGGCTAGCAAGGTTAGCAGTGACAATGACAATCTCTATTTTTATGTGGAAACCGCAAATCCACTAAGCCCATCTGATGGTCCTGCCTGGATGAGGTTATTCATCGACACTGATCGAAATCGGGATACTGGTTGGGAAGGGTATGATTATGTAATTAACCGGTCAAGCCCCGGTGAGAAAGCCAACATAGAGAAAAATACCGGAGGCTGGGATTGGACCAAAGTTGCTGAATTGGATTGGAAAATGTCTGCCAATAAAATGGAAATAGCCGTTCCCAAAGCAGTATTAAAATTAAATGAGGCTGTGAATATTGAGTTCAAATGGTCAGATAATATGCAGGAAAATGGAGGAATAATGGACTTTCTTTTACACGGGGATGTGGCACCACTTGGGCGGTTTAATTATTATTATGCGCCTTGAGCTGGTAATGGGGAGATTTAATGATTTAGAGATGATGTGAACTTGTGATAGCGTGATGCAGAGATCTTTGGTTGTTTTATATTAGGCAATGATGCGTAGGAATGGGTAACCTTTCAATGAAAGGAAAGAATAGCTGAACAGCAATGGAAATAAATAACCCCAAATCCGGCATATTTTGACTGATAGGTGGAGGTGAAAAAGATATTCAGCGGTGGGGTTTTCTCCTGACTAGTTCAGCTTCAGGACAGGCCTGAGTTGCTTCGCTTCAGGGCAAGTTGCTTACTTTTTTGACCTCTGAATAGGGTCAGGCAGGCCTGCGGAAAAAAGTGACAATAATGTATAAATATTTCTAGAATAATTATAAACCTCCTATTCAATCCCTTATCCTTTTATTTCATAGTAAAATCATACAAAATTCCATAAAATTATGGCTTATTTTTATAACTTTAAAAACTATTTAAAATAAACTGATATTAGGAATAGATTAAAATTAAATTCTGAAATTAGAGAATTATGAAATATATTATAGTAGTAATATTTTTTATTATAATACATCTTCAGCCTGCTGAAAGCCAGGAATTAGATTCAATCCCCAACCTCAAATCCGTACCCTATCACTCTCCTTCTCCACCTCCGGAATGGGCTTTGCTACAAAGGCAAATGATGGAAGCACTCTATCCTGCCGCCATGGAATTTGTTGAAAAATATACCAATCCTGATGGTACTTTAATTTGGAGAGATGAATGGCCTGGGATGGATGGTTCTGATGACGGATATGAGAGCTTTTATAATTTCCCACTGTATTATGCGCTAGGCGGACCAAAAGAAATTGATCTGCTTTCCAGAAAATTATGGGAAGGAGTTACCAGACAGTTTACCGGCTATGGTCAGATAGTGGATGAATTTGATGCAGGCTATGATTGGATGCATCATGGGGAATCCTATACCTATTTTTACTTTTTCGGCCTGGCAGATCCTACAGATAAAAAGATGCGGGATAGGGCCATGAAATTTGCAAAATTGTATTTTGATGATGGTACCGAAAACTCCAATTTTGACAGTAAACTGAAACTTATTCGTTCACCACTTACAGGTAGCCTTGGTCCCAGGTTTGTGAATACTGCTGAAGACTGGGTTACCCATAGACCCATTTTAAGTAATTATCCCCTTCCTTATGACGACATACCTAATGTTGCATCCGGAAAAGATTGGAACAACGACAACAAATTCCAATTTATTTTGGAGGCTTTAAATAACCGGATGATGAAAGGAGATGTGCCCTTAAATTTGGCTTCAACAAGCATGATGCTGAATGCCTATATGTACTCTGGGGAGGAGGAATACAAAGTATGGGTAACCTCCTATGTCAATGCCTGGATGGAAAGGACAGAAAAAAACAATGGGATAATCCCGGATAATGTGGGCCTTTCGGGGGAGATTGGAGAACATATGGATGGGAATTGGTGGGGAGGATATTATGGGTGGAAATGGCCCCATGGTGTCAAAAATAAGTTGGAAGCCACCACAATTGGCGCTTCAAATGCCTATTTGATTTCTGGAGATGATAAATACCTGGATTTACCCAATGCCGTAATCGCATCCGTTTCAAATGAGGCAAAGGAAGAAAATGGTAAAAAATTGGTTCCCCACCGTTATGATCAAAGAGGCTGGTACGACTACCGGCCGATGCAGCCCATGTATCCTACGCATTTATGGTACATGTCCCGGGAAAATAAGGATTGGGAAAGGGTAAAAGACTTGTTGGATCCTGAGGAAATGGAAAAATTGACTTATAGAAAGGGCAAAGGAGATGAAATCAATACGGCAACATGGTTTGGGTATTTAGAAGGGAAGGTTCCCACCTATCCGGTAGATATTTTAAAGGCCACGTACAATGAAATGCTTTCCAGACTGGACCGTATTAGAAAAGACACTACCACACCTGATTTCCAGGATGTCCATCATTGGCTGAACCTAAATCCGGTTGTGTTAGAAGGAATCGTTCAAACCATGCTTGGTGCTCCCAACCATATCTACCATGGAGGACTATTGCATACTTCAGTTCGTTATTTTGATCCTGAGAATAGGAGAACCGGAATTCCTCCGGATATGGCAGCATTGGTTGAACAAATCACAGATGCCGGTATTTCCCTTACATTGGTTAATCTTCATCCAACTGAAACAAAAAAAGTTATCATTCAAGGCGGGATGTTTGGAGAACACCATATCAAGCGGGTAAATATGATTGACAAATACCCTTATCAATTTGATACAATCGATCACAAATTTTTTCAAGCTGAGATAGCACCGGGATCGGTTGTGAAACTGGAAATTGAAATGACCCGGTTTCAAAATCCTCCGACATATGCCTTCCCATGGCATGGAGATAACATACCGGAAAGAGAGATTAATTATTAGTTGGGATTTGGATATTGAAAAAAATGTAAGGGAATGACGCTTGCGTGAGAGATTTTGTCAGCATTGTTGCAGAAAAAAAGCAACAATACCGCCAAAATCAGTTTGTACTTCTTGCCTTAACCAAGGCTTAACAGCCTTGGCTACAAAAATGGCACCCCCAATGGGGTTTTGGGCCATTTCTATTACAGCTGATTGGAGTTCCTGACTTGCTGCGCATCAGGACGGGGCACTACAAAGGTTGAACTCTGCTGGAGTGATTTATTGTTTATAGTCATCTTAACTCTGAGCTTTTAAAATGTAAAGTCTCGGAATGACGTTTTTCGGTCACTGAGCCTGTCGAAGTGTACCGAATTAGCCATATACCATTTCGTCATTGCGAACCCTTTTTTGGGGAGGAGAAGTGAAGAAAAAGGGTGTGGCAATCTCATTACGTTGGAGATTCCTTCGACTTCCACTATGCAAAGCCCCTGCAAAGTCAGGGAATGATGTTTTTTCGGTCACTGAGCTTGTCGAAGTGTACCGAATTAGCCCTATACCATTTCGTCATTGCGAACCCTTTTTTGGGGAGGTGAAGTGAAGGAAAGGGTGTGGCAACCTCATTACGCTGGGGATTTCTTCGACTTCCACTACTCAAAGTCTCTGAATGACGCATTTTAAATAAACCTGATTAGGGTTCAGTTCATACGATAAATTAATTTCCGCCTTGTAGATTTTCGACGTTAAGAAATTTAAGAAGCGATGGAAAGGACACAGGCATGGTTAGCCTATTATTTTGGGATTGAATACCCGGAAGCCAATGGAAATAAATAAACCATAAATACCGGAGTTTGCCTGTGTGCGGAAGGCCTTAAATTTTAGCCGAAAAGATACACAGCGGCGGGCTTTTTTGGTTACTTTTTGGGCCTGCAGCAAAAAAGTGACAATGGTTATTTTATATGACATGGTCTAGTAAAAAACTGGTTTGCAATATAAAAATTAATCCCTGGCAAATTTCAAATCTTTACTAATAGGAAAGTATAAGAATTAATAGAACTGTTACTGGTTCAACGTTGTCTGGTGAGTTTGGCTTACTAAAGTGATTTCATCCCTGAAAGCAGAGGTTTTCCGTTCATTTCTTTTCCATTGATGAAAAGAAACGAACCAAAGAAAAATCTAGCCAAAACTAAACTTCCCCCGCAAGGCCCTCGCCCCCTCGTAGTTTTGGCCCGGCCACCCCGCCCTTAATACAGTGATTGCGTTAAAAATCGCCCATTATTAATCAAATGGTAAATTAATTTCCGCCTTGTAGATTTTCGACGTTAAGAAATTTAAGAAGGGATTGGCAAGGGCACAGGCATGGTTGGAATAGGATTTAGAGGATGAGCCTCTAGAAATAGCAATTGTTAAAAGCGAAACCATAAATACCGGAGTTTGCCTGTGTGGGCGAGGCCTTAAATTTTAGCCGAAAAGATACACAGCGGCGGGCTTTTTTGGTTACTTTTTGGGCCTGCAGCAAAAAAGTGACAATGGTTATTTTATATAACTTGGTTTAGTAAAAAACTGGTTTGTAATTTAAAAATAATCACTGGCAAATTTCAAATTTTTACTAATAGGAAAGTAAAAGAATTAATAGAACCGTTTCTGGTTAAACGCTACATGATAAGTTTGGCTTTCTTAGTAATTTCATCCCTGAAATCAGAGGTTTTCCGTTCATTTCTTTTCCATTGATGAAAAGAAACGAACCAAAGAAAAATCTAGCCAAAACTAAACTTCCCCCCGCCAGGCCCAACCCCGCCTCGTAGTTTTGGCCCGGCCACCCCGCCCTGAGTTTGGCGAATGCGTTAAAAATCGCCCATTATTAATCAAATGATAAATTAATTTCCGCCTTGTAGATTTTCGGCGTTAAGAAATTTAAGCGGGGATGGCAAAGGCACAGGCACTGTTTGACGAAGTTTTTGGTTAGGGGAATACCCAATAAATAACGAAATATGTGAAAACCAAAAACTAAGGAGTTTGCCTGTGCGCGGGAAGCCTTAAATTTTAGCTGAAAAGATACTCAGCGGCGGGGTTTTTTTTTACTTTTTTGACCTGTAGCAAAAAAGTAAAAAATGGTCATGATAAATAACATGGTAAATATATATAAGGAATATTAATGTAAAACGCATCATGGACCTATTAAAGTTTTTGATAAAGGTAAAGGCCTAAATAAAAATTTACCCGTTCATTTCTTTTCTCCTGAGTTACTTCGTTTCAGGGCTTGTCCTGACTTGCTACGCATCAGGACAAGCCCTGAATAAGGCAGTGTTAACATGATAAAAAAACGAACCAAAGAAAAATCTAGCCAACACTAATCTACAGAACTAACCTTAACCTACTCAATACCTTACCCGATCCTTTTTGTTAAAAAGTAAACCTTCATCCTGTAGCAATTGATAAACAGTGATTTTTTCCTGAATATCATTATTGATAAAGGAGCTTATCAATTTACTGTGCAACATAGTAGCTCCTAATTTCCCAAAGGAATGCCCATCCCGAATAAGCAATAAGGTGGAATTTAAATAAAACTCTGCCAACACATCATAACAAAATCTGGAAAGCAATTTGTCATGTACTGCACCTACAATCAATACCTTACCACTAAAATCTAATCCCCGGTCATAATTTACCCCATATACAGAGAAAGGTATGCGTTCAAACTGCTTCCATATTTCATGACTTTCTAGCATCATCCACTTCGCTATTTTAGATTCTAGTAAATTGGAAGCTGCATTATAGGTCAATCCATAACTGTGCTCAAAAAGCCTAATTTTCTGAACGATATCGGCTTTATCTGCTTCTACTAAAGACGGTAACTGAAACCCCCATTTTAAATAAGTATAAAAGGCCAGGTCAATGTCTTCAGTCCCCGTTTGTTCCTTACAAAGGTTCTCGGAATTGTTGTACCACAAAAAACCAAGGTAGGAAGCATTTTCAAGTGGTATAGATTCCAGGCACTGTGAGGGGTTGATAAGATTCAGGTTTTTTTGAAGGTCAAAGAGTAGGGGTTGAAGGAAATCAAAGACTTGACGTTTTCAGGGAAAAGGCCAAGGTAATAATGCAGGTAGGCAGCGGCACCTGAAAAGCCCAGTAAATGTACCCTGTGGTTTCCGGTCAAGGCATTACGGATCAACTCTATGTCCCTTGCTTGTTGGTCCATATTTAGCAATTGATAAGCTTTTGCCCAATCAATTTCCCCTGAAGAATTGATAATTTGCAAAATGGCATCAGCCTCATTCCGACCTTTGATATGAACGATATTAAATTCATCCAACAGCGGCTGCATGTCTATGCTTTCCTGAAAATACTTGTCCAAAGGATCCTCAATTAGCAGAATGGTTTCCTTTTGCTTATCGTAGGGATGCATTAGGGTATAGCTAATTTCTATTTTCCTAGCATTCTTTATATGATGATCCAGCGGTACCAGTAAAAAATGAGTTGTATCAGAGGGAGGAAAGTGAAAACCTGTGATTGCACTTAGAAACAGTAGAAAAGCTATCAAAATTTGTCATTCCTTAATTTTACAACATGGAACTCTAGGGTATTTTCCTTCAATGCAGGATTTGCAGGATGTGCTAGGTTTAAAAATAAACCCTTTTTAGTTGCAAACCAATTATTGATCTGGTAAGTATAATCAGGTAATGAATAGTGCTGAAGTTTTTTCAATTTGGAATCAAAAACGGTAAGTGAGGTTTTCTTTTTAGAAATGAAATTTCTTTCCCTTTAATTGGCGCTTCCCAATTGAATCTATAAATAAGTTTCCGCCAAGGGTCAGGTATTGGGGAAAGATAATGCGTATTGTTTATGGCATGCGAATCAATATTATCTAAGTTGATTAAAGGCAATATATGCTTAACCTCTTTTCCTTCCTTCAATTTTCCTTTGGTATTTAAACTATAAATATTGGATTGGTACTGATAATTAAAAATCATATTTCCCTCGAAAAAATTATTGAATCCTAAATAGGTAACAAAACCAACATTTCCATAATTTTCCTTAAAAAAATCGGTATGATAAATTGGTAAATAGTTAGTTTCTAATGTTTCAAGATTAAGTAAGCCTATAAGAGGAAGAATTGCTTTTGATTTTGGATCTGTATTGTGGTAGACTATAAAGAAAGCTACACTTTTTGACACAGGGTTATACCGAAGCTTAAAATAGAAATTTATAGATGGTTCTCCTCCACCATCAAAATTAAACAACTCATAAAGTGAATGAACTTTACTAATTTTCCCCTCTATCGTAGAAATATATAGTTTACCTCTCGAGTACAAAAAAATTGAATCTTCATTATAGTAATCTAGCCCATCAACTTTATCTATACCATCAGGCCCTTCACGTTCAAGTGGTATTTGGCTTAAAGTAGATTGTTTATCTAAGCTAAACAAATCAAATGAATGCCTTGTTGCGTTATAGGCAAGGAGTTTGGATTCCTCATTTTCATAATAGGAATCCCAGATTTGATAAGTATTTAAGAATTTTTCATCAATTGGGATTTGAATTTTTTCTACAATGATTGATAGATTTCCATCATTCGTTGTGGAAGAACAAGAAAAAACCAGAGAAATTAAAACAAATAGCATAAAGTTATTCATATTAACTAAACTAAAAACAAATGTTGATTTTAACCAAAATATTTAGTTTTTTAACAACTTATAGAATTGATAAACTGTTGACGCTCAATTTCTCCGAGTACATGGGTGTCATTTTTCGTGCATGGAAATTTTTTGCTAAGTGATGTGGTGATCTAGTGAGTTGGTGATGTGGTGATCTGGTAATTGTGTAAATGATTACTTCCAGGTGATCACTTCCAGGCACAAGGGTATAGCCAAGAGGGAAATAATTCAGGGAGCTTAAGATTAAAACCCATAGTTTTTGTAATTAATTTTTCAATCCGGTTTCTGAAGGGGTAAGCTTAATTCTGGGAGGTATATTAATAATTGCCTTCATTCAAAATCAGGTCATATGGCAAACTTAAGTAATTGCAATTTCCTAGGCCATAAACCTAGATTTTACCACAAATCTATAAAATCAAAAATTATCAGGTAGGCTAAACACAGCCAGTCCAGGATCCCGATCTGTGGTAATACCATAAAGCTTACCGGACTTTTCATCTACAGCAATGGATTGTAAAGACCTGTCTAATATCAACTCAAATTTCGAATTTCCTTCATAATCAAATACATAAACTGTTGTTGAGTTGATTTCACTATTTAGTAATTCTTCCCTATTCCTTCCGCAGAAAAGCCCATAAATGTATTTATTTCCCAAACAAGCGCTTGAATAGGCATAGGGTTCTCCCTCATTTATTACCAATCCAGCACCGCTCCCTTTTCCAACAATAGAAAATCCCGGGACATGGTTTAATGGTCCATTTATCGCTAAAATTTCTCCTGTTTTTCTGTTTAAAATCTCGATCCTGTCTCTTCTTATCCCCACATGAACAAATATATCACTATTGGGTTTCCTCAACAGTTTTCCTTGGTGTAAATCCCCAAGATTAAAATTGGAAATTCCCTTGAATTCCTTTTTGGGCTCTATCTCCTTCCACGTGCCAAATTCATTTATTCTATCTCCCTCCAATTTAAATTCAATGTATCGGGCAGGATCGTTTGCCATCCTGGTCATCACACTGGAATCAGTAGCCCAAACTAAATTAATAGCCGTAATAAAATTTTCTTTTTGTTTTATTTGTTGAGTTGGTTGATGCGAATCATCTCTTAGTTCAAATTCAGAATAAGTCTTTCCACCTAAGCTGTAAACCCAAAAAGTACCCTCATCATTGCCAAAATCAAACATAAAAGAATCCGTAATTTCTCCGGGGCCGAAACCAGATTCACCTTTCGAATTTAAGTATTGAAGTGTTTTTTTATCCAGTATGTGCATGGGGGGTTGATTGGTCAACTCCTGTATTACAATAAAATCATTTTTAACTAGAAGATTATTTGGTTTTAATAATTCAGGATAATAATATTTTTGGCTAACTAACTCAATGCTTTTTGGTATGGTCTCTTTTGTGAATACCTTGTTAGAAGGATCTGACTTCTTGCAGGCACAAAGTAATAGACCTGAAATTAAGATCAATAAATTATTTTTATTTAATAATAATAGTATTTTCATATATCAATTAGTCTGCGATTTAAGCTCTGAAGCCATTTGATTAAGGCTTCAGAGCTTTTTATTTTAAACTGTGCATGAATCTGTATTACATTTTTTTCATCACCTATCCAGGGTCTTCCCTCTTCATCGTAACATATGGTATTAGGTAAACCAGCTTGACAACACACCCAACTTGTACAACAACCCCCTTCGGCCTCCACATTAAAGGAATTAAATAATCCCACACTCATGGCCACAGTAGCTTTCTGCAAAGTTATTTTCTTTTTCATTCTATTTTTTGGTTTATGGTTAAAAGATGTTTTAATTAAACCAATTAAATTTATTTTTCATAAAGAGATAATTATATTTATTGTGAACTGGCTGCTTTTTCCCGTGAACTAGCGGTTTTATCGGACGTGGTGAGTTGGAGAAGGTTTTATGTAGTGATGTGGTAATTGAAGATTAGTGAAAGAAACTGGGTTTTAGGTATTATTTGTAATTTAGCTTGATCCTCATTTCCTTTGTTAACGCCTTAAACATTTCTTTTTCCCTTATGGGCCACTGTTCAAAGGGTGGGAGGTACTCTACCTTGGTTGCATTCGACTTTTGATTCATGATATGGTTTATTTTGTTCCAATCTGCATCCCTTTTTTCGGTTAATTTCAAAAATTCTATAACTTGTAAAATTGTTTTTTCCCTGATAGACTGGTTTTTTGAAAAGAAATCTTCGTACTTAATTTGTAGGGAATTTTCACTGTTTTGCAAGGATTCCTGAATAATGCTATTGACTTTATTCCAGTACCAGGCTATTTTGTGAACCCGGTTGAAATCGGGCCATTCTTTTTCCCATCCATCGCCTGGAAAGTCCTTGGGGCAGATCCTTTTCCTGTGATCGTTTTCCCCATAAAACAACATTTCCCCACCACTATCTTTTGGAGATTTAGCATAAAATGACCTGACGGAGTCTATTGGATTTCTGACTACATACAAAAACTTGATAGATGAAAATGTAGCCATTAGTTCCGGAATAAGGTATGCAGCGTGCGGATTTGATTCTATATAGGTGGTCTCTGGAGTGGAAAGCACTTGCTTTAGTAATGGTTTTCTGAATTCACATATATTTTGGCAGCTGACGTCAAAAATCAAATCTGTCCTAATTTTTTGCATACCCATGTCAAAAAAATCAGGTTGGGGCTCATGAACTGCATATACCTGACTGAAACAGGTATTAAAAAAATCCTGGAAAAAACGGGTGCCTGTTCTACCTGCACTGAGGATAAAAATTGTTTCTACCTCAATGCTTTCTTTGGGTTTTGACTTCCTGCTATTATTTCCAGTTTTATCTTTAAATAAACAAGAGATAGGATTAATTTGTATTTTCCAAGCCATTATTTAGTTGGTTTAGTAGAATCATTTTCTTTTTTATTTCAGTCCATTTTGATTTGGCCACCTTAAGGCGAAAATCGTTTTGCATAATTATTTCCCTTTTTTTACTTGAAGAGAATAGATTAAATTTACATTTACTATGCAGTTTCGGTTTATTTTGAAAAAGTTTTCCGGCAACTTATCTTCCATACTTTTAAAAGAAGAATAGAAAGAATGGCTGTTTTTATTCAAACAAAAGACCGTGAGCAGGTAATCATTTACTAAAAAATGCGTTATTTTTTTTCAACTCTAGTTTTAGTATGGTTTGGCTGCATTTGAGAATTAAATAGGAGGTTTCCATAAAAAATATTTAGTAGTATAACTATATTGTTAAAGTAAAAAAAAATAGAATTTAACAAAATAATAGGTGTTAATTTGACATTTGTATTGGAATTACATTTTTAATCTCAGAATTATGTAATAGACGATCTATTTTCTATTACCGATTAAAATTTATTTGTATATATTTTTTGTTTAATCAGTGCTTTTAAACAAAAATATTTGAGTCCTAAATGACTTATAGCAGATCAGTATATATTTTTTCCAGTTTTTTACCTAAATGGAAGTTGTCAAACTTGTGTTCTATAAATTTTCTACCACTATTTCCCATATCCTTTCTAACCCTTGGATGTTCAATAAGGTATTTCATTTTTATTTGAAGGGCATTGATATCTTTTTCGGGAACTAGGTATCCAGTGATGCCATCCATTACTCCTTCAGGTATCCCATTGTGTAAGGTAGCAATTACCGGTAATTGCATGGCTTGGGCTTCCTGAAGTACCAGACCCTGTCCTTCAGAATTGCCATCACTCGCCGTAATGCTAGGAAGTACAAAAATGTCGGAAATTCTGTAAAAATTGATAATGTCAGCCTTTTTTTCTCTCCATGAAAGAAAACCTTTTCCTCCAATCCAAGAAAGGTTACCAGTTCCATTAAAGGTTTCATCAATTCACCATCGCCCACGATGTCATAAAAGGTATTTGGGTGAAGTTCTACAAGCTGGTGAAAAGCTGAGATGGAGTAGTACAATCCTTTTTCTCTACTAATCGCGCAACGCTTAACAGTCGAATGCAATTTTTGTCCGTTTTCTGCTTATGAGGTATAAATTCTCTAGGATTCACACCAATGGGCAAAACCACAATTTTATTCTTGTCAAATCCAGCTGAAATTGCATTTTCCCTGATAAAATTAGAAATGACAATAAATATATCGCTATTGGAAAACAGGTTTTGATAATAATTTTCACCCATTGCCCGATGAGTGATATCATAGCCATAAAAGGTGGTGAGCATTTTACCATCTAAAAGTCCTAGTGATCTCACAAAAACTGCTCTCAAGCCGGTAGGGCCAAAATGACAATGAATAATATCATATTTATTTTTTGATATAAATGGATAGAAGAGAGAAATCAAATATAACCGACGTATCATATCCTGATTGCGGTAAAAATCCTGAGAATCAAGTAACTTAACCAATTTTCGAACAGCCTGCTTAATATTTACCAACACAAAGAATTTTAGCCAAGCCCATATTTTGTTTTGGGGTACTTTAGGTGGATAAAAAGTATGCTGGAGTAATCCTAATCGGTGAATCTCATCATGTACTTTAGTTTCTTCAGACTTGCCTGCCGGAAAAATATCCACCTTATGGCCTGCCTCAATCAAATAACTAATTTGGTTGAGTATAAATGTTTCGGATAATTTGGGGAAACGCTCAACTAAGAACGCAATTTTTAATTTTTTTGAAGTTTCATTCATTTTCTAAAGCTTGTTTTTAAGTGACTCGATGGAATGAAAGTCAAGAAGGTATTTTATGTCTTTTTTAGATAATTCGTTATATCCGACTTTTGAAAAGCACAAAAAGTCCCCCTCAAACTGATAAACCTGATAGTCATTGTAAAGTAATAAAAGTGCTGCTTTTAATTCTTCCCGGTTCAAGTGTTTCATTTCAAATAATATAAGAGAGGGTTTAAATCTGGTCAAATCCAATTGTCTAAGTATTTTCCAGTCGTGGCCTTCACAATCTATCCGCAATAGATCGATTTGTTGAATTCCATGCTTTTGAAGCAAAGTTTTCAGGATAATTCCCTTTATGCTTGTGGAAACAATAAAGGGGTTAAAATACCGTTCAGATGTTTACTGATATGGTTTTTGTCAAAGGAGCCCAATTGGTCATACCAGTCCGGAAGATTGCCTAGGATGTATTTGGCCTTTTGGTCTACCCAATAAAATTCCTGCCTTGTGCCATTATTGATGGCGGTGTTTTCGAATAAAAACCTAGTTGAATCGGGGTAATGGGTCTTTAGTTTTTCAAATAGGTAGGGAACGGGCTCTACGAAAAGCATTTTCCATTTTTTATTTTTTAAAATAGACTTATGAAGTGGGTCTTTGGTTTTGCCGTCATTGGCTCCAATTTGTACTACCGTCCAGTTTTTCTTATTCCCAGTAATATGAATCCAGTACTCAACCTGGGATTTAATCTTCAATTTAGGATTCAATTTTTTAGTTAAATTTGTAAAATAATTTAAGATTGAGACCATTCTTGGATTTTGTTGTTTAACTCCTTTTTCCCCAGTGATTTAATATAAAGAATGTCGTTCCATTTTCCCTGGTCTTCACGATTACTATGGAAACTACTATTGATTCCACGAGGATGAGAAAGATGGAACAAGGGTCCGTCTATGCGGTTATGATTGTAACCTAGCCCTTTCCATCGGTGTATTCGCTCTCCATCTTCCCTTCCCCACCCGTAAAAGTTCGGGTTTTCAATCCCCGTTGCCTTGTAATCCTGAAGGTTTGCAAGAAAAGCACCACCTATGGGGTCAGGTCCATACATTGACATCATTTTAGCTTTGTGTGAAGTAAATACTGTAAGATCCCGATTTTTTATAAAAATTTCCCTAAGGATCATACCCGTATCTAAAAATTCTTTGGCATAGGGAAAAACGAAACTTGATTCGCCATCTTTCATGCATTTTAGGGCTGCTATGATTTGTTTTGGTGGAATGATAACATCACAGTCCCAAATTGCTACAAATGGTGTCTTAGAAAACCCTACCAATGTATTGATGTATTTTGTCCGGTGGAAGATATCGTCCCTATCTTCTTCAAACCAATAATTTATTTTATTCCCTGCTAAAGCAGAAATAATCCCGGTTTTATAAGCGGAAGCTTCAAGGACTAAAATAGGAGAGCGTAAGTGATGGTGTAGAAAGTCTATCACCACCATTAGGTTTTCCAACCGAATGACTGAATCCAACCGGACAGGAATAAGAAAGCTGATATCTTGCAGAGACGCTTTATTCATGTTGAGGATCTTTAATTTGTTTCAAAAAAGGAGAGCGTAATGAATTCCTGTAATTCCGTAAATAAACCCCATTTCGTTTTCTGGATTTTTTCGGTGGCTCTCCAATACTCGGATTTCTCCAGATGTTGCATCACTAGTTGTACGTTTTTTTCATCATTAAACAAGCCCTTCCAATCATCTATTTCCAACCCTACTTGCTTGTCTAATATAAATCAAACCGGAAAGACCGTTTTCTACATACAGGCTTTTATTTGCAAGCCTAAAAGAAGTGATTGAAGCACTATTTAATTTTTCTTGCAGAAGTCGGGTGTGTGCTGACCAATCCTCATGTGCCACCTTGCTCATTCCGTAAAGCAAACTGAGACAGTTTCCTAAATTTTGGGGAATCAAGGAAAGCAGCAGAGGAGAAATGTTTCGAATCATTTGTCGGGTTTTGTTGGGCATTATGTTCAGGCGGTTGATTTCACCCAACACATACAGGTAATTGGGTAGGTCCCAGAATAGGTTAAATTCTTTTGGCTCAGTAAAATTGCCCCTGTTTTCTTCGGCCATTAGGTGGATGCGGTTGATCAGTAAAACTGCAAGAGAAGTGAATATTTCACTGTTTACCTTCTCTGGCGCATTTTTAGGCTGGACTGAAACACGGTCGAGGATATAGATCAGGTAGCCTAATATTCCACGCTTTAAGCCAAATTCAAGCTCGTTCGTTTTTTCAGAAATAACCTTGAAAAGGATTGTGTCTATTTCCATTAGCAATTCATCGGCATTACCCTCCAAATAACCTCTTTTGATTAATTGGTTAATTCCCCAGGCAATTCCGGCCAGTCCATTGTCAAATGAGGTCGGCATCGGGTTTTGGTGAATAAAATTGTACCCCTCTTGTAGTAAATGTTCCGCTGCATGCTGGTATTTTAGTTCTTCGCACTGTTGAAAGGCTTCGAAGAAGTAAAGGCAAAGGCCAAACTTGCCTTTAAAGAGTCCAGGATTTTCGAGGCTGGTGTAATGTCCCAACAATAGCTCATCTCGTGTATGGAAAAGTTGTGTAACCTTATTCATCTGTTATTTTTACAGGGTGGTAAAGTTTATTTTTCAAATTCCCTGTTTTTTCGAAAACGGGTCTCCATCGCATGGTGCCGTCGGAAAGTATACCTCTTTTGTTAGGTGTATTTTCCGAATAAAATTTGTTTTCAAGGCCTTCGGGTACAAATTCCCCTTTCCCACCAAAGTCTTGGATGGAAAATCCACTTTCATAAAGCAGGGTAGGAATGAGTACTTCATGATGCCCACACCACTTGCTTAAGAGTGCTTTGTGAAGTAATTCTAAAGCTTGACGTGAAATTCGGTAGATGGGGTTAAAGGACCGGATCCGTTGCTCTTGTGGGATAACGGTGTAGGGATGGGCCAGGGTAGGCCACCAAGGCCATTCCGGTTCTTCTTTATAGCGGCGGATATGACTACTGATAAAATCAGTGTCAATAGAGGAAAAATCTTCAAAAAAGGATTTCCAATCCCCCGAGAATTCCACGTCGTCTTCAATGCACCAATAGTAATCGTAATGTGGATGAGAAAGGTAGAATTTTAGCAAGGGGAAATGATTGCTACCCGGTACCAGGGTAAAGCCAAGTGGGAAATAATTCAAGGAGCTTAAGACTTCATCGTCAAAGATGTGCGTATTCACGTCTTCTAAGTTTGGATTAGAATTATCCCCTAGCAAATGGTACAACACCACTGTATCTCCCATATTTTGGGTAGCTGTAAACAGCTTATGGTATTTTTGAATTAAAGGGAGTGAGGTTTTATTGGTGAGGATTAAAAAAGATTGTTTTAGCGAAGTATTTTTGCCCATTGAGGTATTATTTTAGGTCAGGTAAGTCAAAAACAGCAATTCCTGGATCTTCATCTGTGGTGATGCCATATAATTTTTGGGATTCCTCGTCTACCGCCAATCCTCTGATAGAAATATCCAATATAAAATTACATTTAATTTTACCTTCCAGGTCAAATGCATAGATATCATTGGCGATTTCATTACTTTCCCTCAATTGTTTTTCGGTTTTATCAGAATATAAACCAAAAATATAGTTTTTGGATATAGCAATGTCCAAATAGGCCAAGGGTTCGGCTATACCCACGATTAATTTATTAGATGAGCCACTGGAATTAGCAATTGTAAATTTGGGAATGTAATTGAAGGGGCCATCTGTAATGAAAATTTTTCCTTTCTCTTTGTTTAAAATTTCAATTCTATCTCTATAAACACCAGCAGATGCATAAACATTATTTATCTGGTTTCCTTTAAACCATCCCATATGTAAATCCGACATCATATAATTGGTTAGGTCTTCTCTGACTAAATGATCTTCCCATTTCCCATAATTCGCTAAGCGCCTTCCATCAATCGAAAATTCTACAAATTGATGGGGATCATTTACCATGCGGCACATAACTGTACTATCGGAGGACCAAGCCATGGCCATGGCCATATAGAAGTCTCCTTCTTGTTTGATTTGATTTTTTGACAATGATGTGGTATCATCAAGGTCGAATTCTGAAAAATGCTTTGACATTGCGCTATAAACCCAGAAAGTATTATCATTGGCACCTAAATCAATTCCTGAGACGTCAGAAACTTCACCGGGTCCAAACCCTATTTTACCGAATGGCCGCAAATATTTCATTTTTTTGCATCGAGGACATGAATTGGAGGAAAATCTTCAGGTACCCTTCTGCTTTCGCCAATGATCAACTTATTGTTTTTAATGAAAATTTTAAGCGGCACTTTTATTTCCTCAAAAAAGTATTTTTTGCCAGCCAGGTTTACTGTTCTAGGTATCGTTTTTTCAGTAAAGCTTTTTACGTTATCAGATTTCAATTTGTCTTCTGAACAATTCGATAAAGACAATAGTATAATGATTAACATTGCCGCATTTAATAAAACCTTATTTGATTTTTTAGTTAATTTCACAACAGTATTAAATTTACAATTTGCTAAAAAGCTTCACGATAAACCGAAAGATTCTAACTAACCTAAATAAATCTAGATATAAAATAACTCTTATCGTGAAGCCTTTTATTTACTATTTACCATAGATTATTGATGATTCGTACAGGTATCACCTGGAAAATCTCTATCAACCGGTCTGTCCTCTGACCATACTATTCCAGATTCATCAGTACAGTATGAGGTGCCTGGGCAACACATATAGCCACAACCTCCATCTGCTTCTACATTAAAAGAATAAATAATCCAACACTCATGGCCACAACCCCAGCGGCCACCGTAGCTTTTTGTAAAGTTATTTTCTTTTTCATGCTATTTTTTGATTTATGGTTAAAATAAGGTATAATTAAACCAATTAAAATTATTTTTCATAAACGATTAATTATATTTATCGTGAACTGGTTGCTTTTTCCCGTGAATGGGCATATTTATTGGATATGGTGATGTAGTGATCTTGTGATGTAGTGATTGGGTGATAGAGTGACCTTGTGATCTATTGAAGAGGAGTTCTTAAGGAATTGGTTAATCCTTTATTTGATATATGGCAAAAACAAAAGAAACTGTTTCTTGTTGTAGTGACTCAAGCAGGGGATGGTCTGAATTTTCCATCTGTTCAATTGTAATAAATTCATCGGGATAATGGACGCTAATGAGTGTATTATTGGATAAATATTTAACATTTAAATAAGGTAATAACCCATCTAAATCATTGGTAGCATTGGAGATGGATTTAGATGTTTTTTTTGTTCTATTATAGAGTAGCGTACTTCTGTAATTTTTCTCCCTAAAACAAGTGACCAAATATTTTCCGGATAGGGGTAAATTGGGCATGTGGTATACATAGTCTTGCATGTACTCCAAGTTATTTAGAATATTTGAGTCATGTTCCTGAAATATATTTAACTTTAACTTTCTAGAATTCTCAAAATCCAAATACATCTTTTCTTTCAATTCCTTACCTTCAAATACGTAGATTGTATCGGAAAAATGCTTTGTAAAGAAAGTTTTGTTGTCTAAGTAGACCAAGATATTCCTGTCGGCAAAAAACGGAATTTTTTCTTCCATAAATTTAGAGGTAAAAAAAGGATGGACTTTCTGGTTTTCATATGAAAATAATATATTATCGCCATGCTTAGGGTCAGCCGACGAAATGTTTGGAGGAACGTAAAATATCAACTCGTCCTTTTTGGTAGCTAAGAATTTATATCCACCACTTATTGGTCTGTCTAAATCTTCAACGAAATTTCCATTGAAATCGAATGCCAATATTTTTTTGGTAGATAAAATAAGTACTTTCGGGTCTTCATGATGTATGACAAAGTCGTTAATTTGAGTGTACTCCCCCGGTCCTTCCCCAAATGCGTTGATACTGCTTAGGAAATTACCCTCCTTGTCAAGGATAATTACTTTGGGATTTTGGTAAAAGTCTCCAATGAATATATTATCTTCAGTTATAATTACTTTATCGGCCTGGCCAATGGATGATTCAAGTGGTAATTGGACAGTTATATAATTTACTTTATTAAAAACTTCTGAAAATCTTTCGATATTTTCTTCAGGTATGGGAATTGCCATATTTTGGGAACCCAAATTATTGTTATTGGATGTATTTGAGCAGGAGCAGAGAAATAAAAAACTAAAGATAATTCCGGGTAATGTTTGAGAGAAAGAATTCATTGTTTTTCTTAAAAGCCTCCACATGCGAGACTACATGGGTTTTGCATCCAAACTTCGCAGGTAAAAATTCCTTCTTCCCGGCATTTTTTTACTACAAAGGTACAAATTGGGATAATAATTTTGGCAGTAGTCGTTTTCTTTATAATAGCCACAACCTCCATCTGCCTCCACATTAAAGGAATTAAATAATCCCACACTCATGGCCACTACTCCCATGGCAACAGTAGCTTTCTGCAAAGTTATTTACTTTTTCATTCTATTTTTTGGTTTATGGTTAAAAGATGTTTTAATTAAACCAATTAAATTTATTTTTCATAAAGAGATAATTATATTTATTGTGAACTGGCTGCTTTTTCCCGTGAATGGGCATTTTTATCTTGTGAATAGCATGTGTGAAGACTGTAATGAGAAGAAAATCAGGAATTTGTGATATAGAGATTGAGTGATGGGGTGATGTAGTGATGAGGTGTACCATTCTTTTGCCATTATCTTTTTTATCACCCGTCAGGAATGAAGATTTGACATCTCTTGTATAGTGGTTAAATTTTCTTTTTGGCAATCAGGGCATAAAAAAAATGGCCTTGTTAGCTCTCTACTAGAATGAAATATACGTTAAAAACACTTACTAAAACCATTATAAAAAAAATCACTATATTTAAAGGAGCTAATTCTACCAAACAGCATGGAAAAATTTGAAGAATTTGAACATCGTATTAAGCGGGCTTTGAACAACATGGATGCCAAAATTTCCTATTTACATGATTCAACAGGTCAACTCAAAAACTCCTTTGGAGAATTCCAGGAAGAGATGGATGAGTTTATGCATTTTGTCGGGAATCACGTTTCAGATCATGAACAGCGTCTCATCCGGATTGAGAAGCACATGGGTATTTAAATAATTGTTTGTTCTTTTTTAACTTGGGTTTTAATTATGGAGGTTTAGCAATATTGATATTAAATGAGAATGATTAAGAATTCTAATCTTTTATACCCTCTATTTGTTAACAGGTATCAATTTATTGATGATAAATTGATCTGGGAATGTAGTGATCTTGTGATCTGCGATGGGGTGATGTGGGATTAGGTTTAGGAGACTTTAATATTTGGGTTTATGCTTAACTAGGATTTATCTAACAAAAGTAAATTGAGCTTTACCAGTCCTCAGGCAAGTTTAGTGACCAAACGTCATTGACTAGGGGAGGGAGCATGCCTCCGGCAACAAATATTTTATCCTGAAATACAAATGCCGAATGTTCGTGTCGGCCGGGCCAGCTAATTTCCGGTTTGTATTCAGTCCAGTTTATGCCATCCCTGCTGTACCAGACATCTCCCCAGTTTTTGTAAGGGTTGTTGGACCATCCTCCCATTACCCAGATACAGTCCCTGTACACGACAGATGAAAACCATATCCGCTTATGCCATGGGGCAGCTTCGGTTACCTGTTCCCAATTGATACCGTCTTCTGTGACCCAAACATCGTTATTTGCATGGTATTCAGGGGTGTAATTGCCTCCGCCGAAAACATACATCTTGCCATTGAGCACAGCGGACTGATGGTAAGCTCTTGGAGACCAGCCAGCATCGGCAGTGGCCAATTCCCAATCCTTACCATTTTCGGAAACCCAAACATCGTTTTTAAGGCTTTTTTCACCCAAAATAGTAATTCTCTATACCACCCATTAACCAGAGCTTGCCTTTGAATTCCACTATGGTTGATGCAATTCTAGCTGTCCAGGAAGCTGCCTTCTTTTCCAATTTCCAGTCTGCTCCATTTGTGGAGGACCAGACACTGTTGCTGGCAGAATGTCCTTCCAGCCGACCATTGTACCAACCACCTGTAATCCACATTTTGTCCTTAAAAACAAAGGTCATGGGCAGGTCACTGTGGATCCATGGCGCATTTGATGCTACTTTGTCCCAGTCCTTTCCATTGGAGGATGACCACACATCTCTTGGTGGCGCATGATGGGAGTCAAACCAGCCACCTAAAATCCAGAGTTTGTCGTTATAAACCATTTCTCCTTGTGAATCCCTGGCTTGCCAGTCCGCCTTTTCGCTCACCTTTTCCCAATTGGGCAAAGGGTTTTGGGCTTTTAGGCCATTTACCAAAAGACTAAAAAAAAGTAAAGTGAAGAGGTAATTTCTCTTGTTCATTTTAGGAAGCATATTACTCATTTACTCTTTTACCAAAGCCCAATGAATACTATTGATCAGCAATTGAATAAAGGGTGCTTGTTTGAAATCCGTAGGATAGCCCAATGAGGTGTAAAAAACTTTTCCACCATAAGCTGTATTTCTTGTCCATGCTATAGGTTCGATGTCAGATTTTCCTCTTGGTTTGCCATTGAGTAAAACCACCGCATTTGGATCTATAATTGGCTTAACTTTATACACCTGACCCTTGCTCTTCCAGTTTTTTAAGTCAAGACCATTTAGAATAGAATGATTTTCAGCCCCAGGGTAAACGCTTACAATTGTCCCTAATTTCTCAGGGAAATAACCATTGTTTTCACAACCCAATATGTCCGGTACAAAACCCCACCAGCCCTCAAATCCGGGTTCCACTTCATCTCTAACTGAAAACCCATGATTGGCTGTTCGCAAACCTACCAATGGTTTACCTGACCTGAGGTAATTTTTGATGCTTGTCATTTGGTCAAAAGGCAGGGCCAGTCTTCTGCAAAAGACAACCAATAGGTCCGCTTCTTTAAGTATCTCAAAATTAGGAAAGCGGTAGGCACCGTGTGTACCCTCACCTTTGAGCACTGTAATTTTTAAGTCTTCATATTTTTCATCAAGCATCTCCGCAAAAGGAGGAACCGTAAGGTGGGCCTCATAGTTCAAGGGATCCTCACTGATTAGAAACACCACATGCTTTGGTTCCTTAGGTTCATCGGGGCCTAAGGTTGTTGCAAATATTACTTTAGGTAAGCCTAGAGCACAACAAATTAAAAGCGCGACCAAAAGGTATTTGTGATTTTTCATTAGTTGGGTATATAGGTAAGAGAAAGCGTGTTTGAATTTAAAATAGTGAAATAGACAAATTTAAATTTTGCACGGTTACGTTACCTAAATATGGTTTAAATTTTTTAAGTAATGAAATATTATCTTATAAAATATGGAGTAAGTAATGGATTTAAACGGAGCCTAAGGGAGTTGAAGGGGTAAGAGTTAACCCTTCAAGGTAGAAAAAATACGAATAATGCCGTAGCATATTTTTTCCAATTATGGTAACTTTTACACTATACTATCGCAAGAAGCGCGGGGGCATGCCAGAGAACGAGGCGGCGTCGGGCCATGTGGGGAGTAGTTTTCTGCAGGCTTGATTTTTCTTTGCTTCGTTTCTTTTCATCTAAGGAAAAGAAATGAAGAGGTCAAAAGATTCTTTGCTGAGGAAAATTAAAATTTTAACCTCTCAATTATGCTAAGCCAAATACCAGATCATCACGTCACTCCCACCCTAAGGCTTCAGCTTCGCTCATCCACCGGGTTAAATTGTGGTTATTTACTTTGATACGTCTAACATACCTTCTTTCTTACAATGGGACTGCCTGTATTTCTTCCAAATTTCAAACGAAGCCTACTGGACAGGAGAAAATGCCAATAATGGCATACCATGTTTTTTCCAATTATGGTAACTTTTACACTATGCTATCGCAAGAAGCGCGTGGGCATGCCAGAGAACGAGGCGGTGTCGGGCCATGTGGGGAGGAGTTTTCTGCTGGCTTGATTTTTCTTTGCTTCGTTTCTTTTCATATAAGCCTGCCCTGATGCGAGGCAAGTCAGGGCCTGTCCTGATGCGCAGCGGTCAGGAGAAAAGAAATGAAGAGGTCAAAAGATTCTTTGGTGAGGAAAATTAAAATTTTAACCTCTCTAATGGGCTAGGCCTAATACTGTATCATCAAATCACCCTAAGGCTTCAGCTTCGCTCAGCCTCCAGTTTGAATTGTGGCTATTTACTTTAATGCGTCTAACATACCTTCTTTCTTACAATGGGACTGCCTGTATTTCTTCTAAATTTCAAACGAAGCCTACTGGACAGGAGAAAATGCCAATAATGGCATACCATGTTTTTTCCAATTATGGTAACTTTTACACTATGCTGTCGCAAGAAGCGCGAGGGCATGCCAGAGAACGAGGCAGCGTTGGGCCATGCAGGGAGGAGTTTTCTGCTGGCTTGATTTTTCTTTGCTTCGTTTCTTTTCATATAAGCCTGCCCTGATGCGAGGCAAGTCAGGGCCTGTCCTGATGCGCAGCGGTCAGGAGAAAAGAAATGAAGAGGTCAAAAGATTCTTTGCTGAGGAAAATTAAAATTTTAACCTCTCTAATGGGCTAGGCCTAATACTGTATCATCAAATCATCCTAAGGCTTCAGCTTCGCTCAGCCACCAGTTTGAATTGTGGCTATTTACTTTAATGCGTCTAACACACCTACTTCCTTGCAATGGGATTGCCTCTATTTCTTTCAAGCACAACCTACAAGTCAGGAGAAAATGCCAATAATACCCTAGCATGTTTTTTCCAATTATGGTAACTTTTACACTATGCTATCGCAAGAAGCGCGGGGGCATGCCAGAGAACGAGGCAGCGTTGGGCCATGCGGGGAGGAGTTTTCTTATGGCTTGATTTTTCTTTGCTTCGTTTCTTTTCATATAAGCCTGCCCTGATGCGAGGCAAGTCAGGGCCTGTCCTGATGCGCAGCGGTCAGGAGAAAAGAAATGAAGAGGTCAAAAGATTCTTTGGTGAGGAAAATTAAAATTTTAACCTCTCTAATGGGCTAGGCCTAATACTGTATCATCAAATCACCCTAAGGCTTCAGCTTCGCTCATCCACCGGGGAAGGGGTGATTTCCTTTATTATTCCATCTTATAATTTACTCGAGAATTTAGGTGCTCCAGAGGAGCAATATTTTTGTAGTATATGAAGTCAGTTTCGATTATTAGCTCCAGAGGAGCGGCACCTATTGATTTATAACGTTCAAATTAAGGTGTAGTTCACACCACCCTGAGGCTTCGGCTCCGCTCAGCCACCGGGGAAGGGGGAATTTCCTTCATTTATTTTTTCGATTAATTAACAATTCGTTGAAGAAATCCCTCCCGACTTAGGCCGGGACAAGCTCTTTGCCCCCTTTTTGAAAGGGGATTTTGATCCGTTCGGGTATAACGTACTAACCTACGAAGCCCCAATTCCTATTTATAATCTAAACTCATGTTCTTCAGATCATACCCAATATAAAGAGGGCCATAGCCAAAATCATAAGACATGATACCACCAAGGTTGGGCTCAAATTGATTTTTCATAAACAGACTGTAAATGCCTTGATTAAACGCCTTCATGTCAAAAGTAAACACCACATACAATGTTTGTTCGGTATTGGCTTCAATTTGAGTTTGCTGGGAGGGTACTTCTCCCAACTTTATTTCTCCCATGTCTTTTGGCTTTACATACATGGTAAAGGGATGTCCTCCTGGCATTATTACGCTGGAACGGAAAATAGGTATGCTTACAGGAAAGGCATTTTGATTTTTAAAAATAAAAGGAACAAGGATTTCAAAGCCTCTGGTCTGTGGTCCGGGTAGCTGATCAGGAAATACGGTATACTTTAGCTGATTATAGGAAGCTTGAAAACTGTCCCATTTTTCTGAAGCATCAGGGAAACCTGCAGGATCCAAGAAATTGTCTACAAAGTAATCCGTTGCTTTAAAGCTGTTGGTCCTGTACATTATATTTTTTATCTCTGCCCATTTATTGTTGATATTGGGGTCAAAGGGACTGAGTAAATTCAATACATGGTCTTCAATTTTCACATTAACGGTTCTGTCCCACTGAGTAATAGTAGGAGCAGGAACAGGGATGGTCAAACTAGTGACGGCATCAATAAATGGGTTTTTAGCCCATTCAGTTCTCCATTAATTAATAAATCGCCAAATGGTATCAGGGCTGTTTTGATGGCATTGGGATTGATCAGGTTGCTTCCTTCACCTAGAAGTCGGATCTCAATGGGTTGGTTTGACTTGCTGATCAGGGGGGAGCAGGGATTTTTACCTGTGTGCTGTGCTCATAGGAAAAGTCAAACTTTCCAATTTTTTTTTGAAGCATTTTACCCACATATGGCTTTAGTTCCGAAGACTCCAAATCAAAATCGTCACTAAGGGCAAGCTGAAAATCAGGGAGCAAACTGCTATAATCTGTGAGGTCAAGAGAAATGGCAGTTTTAAATGCGAGGTTGTTGTTTTTCCCTATCAATTGCTTTAGTTGGTTTGAGTTTAGTGAAAAAGTGTACCTGAGCAAGGAGTTGGATTTTGCAGGTATAAGCACTTCTGCATGGCTTTGGGCCAAACCTATATCTTTGCCATCTACAAATATCCCCATGACATGATCTGGTATAGGAAGGTCTTTTTGATAGGGATTGCTGATTTCATAGACCAGATCAAAGTTTACCGAAAAATCAGTTAGTGTGGCTTGACTAAATTTCACTTCAAAGGATTTTTGTTTGGCTCTTGGCAACATGTCTTCCAAGACCATTAAGTTGGTACTGCAGCTAATCAAAAGGCAAAGGCCAATACAATAGCTGAGTTGAATCAGTAAATTGTTTTTCATGTGGTAGAGGGTTTTATTGCTTTAATTTACGATCAATCAAAATTAAATTGAATATTTATTACTAATAATAAGTTATAGTGATTGTTTTTTTGCTTTTCGTAACAAAATGTTGAATACTTTTACATTAATATGATCAATTAATAAGGGTATAGGTTAAGTTTAAATGCACCTTTTTATAATTTATTATTTAAACTTTTTAAGGGATTTAGAGCGATAAAGCAACTTATTTTCCCGAAGGATAAACTTACAACTGGGGCAGTTGAATAACTTTAGACAAAATGAAAAGGAATTGACTAAAAATAGATGCTAATTTTTCAAAATTGTCAAAAATCCTATGACTTTGGTTTGTGTTGGATTATATTGAAACTTATTTAACAAATTTTTATAGACCACAGGAAATAGCAACAGCCTACAAAAATAAATAATTGACCCCAAATTAGCTTTAATACAATTATGAAAAGAAGAAAAGCCATCAAATCAATCGCCTTAGGAACAGTAGGTTCATCATTGGTCCTTACTGAAAATTGGGCCGCAACAAGGCCCCTACAACCCTTTAAAAAAGGGAGTCCGTTTAAAAGCAATTGGCAAAATTGGCCGGACATGGCTTGGGTAGGTCCTGAATACTGGGGAAATCGCCTGCAAGATTGGGAGTTGAGAGATGGAAAAGCGGTTTGCAACCTCAGCGCCAAGAACCGTACACTCCATAGCCTCACCCATCAGTTAAGCCCTAAAAACGACTCATTCAAGGCTGAAGTAAAGGTAAACTGGCTCAATGAAGATAATATTGGGAACCCAGCCTCCTATGTAGGCATGCGAATTGGTGCCAAAGGAAAATTTGAGGATTATCGGTCTGCTGCAGTCTTCGGCAAAGGCCTTGATGCTGGCATCAATGGTGGAGGTAATTTATTTATTGGTAACCAAATGGGTTCTGAGAAATTGCCTTTGGATAAAGAAATTATCTTGGTGGTGAAAGGAGAGCGCGGGGATTTGCTTTTAGAAGCTTTTGCTTCTGAAAGCAAGCAACTCCTGGGGGTATTGAAAATTGAAAATTATAAGGGTGACCTAGGAGGAAATATTGCGCTGGTATCTCACTTTCCGGAAGAAGCACTTTTCCAAGACTCAGTGGCTTTTTCAGATTGGGTTGTTACTGGCGAGAAGGTATTGGCTGCAGAAAATCAAACTTTTGGACCAGTGTGTTTTGCCCATTATACCTTGCACGATGGAGTATTAAAATTAGCTGCGCAACTGGCGCCTATTGAAAAAATAACGGGCAATAAAATCAGCCTGCAACTAAAAAAGGGTGCGGCTTGGAACACTGTGCAAGAAGCAGCTATTGATAAATTGGGAAGAGTTGTCCACTTCCGACTAGAAGACTGGGCAGAGGAACGTGCAGTTCCTTACCGAGTGAAAGTAGACTTACCCTTAAAAAGTGGGGTAGAAAGCCATTTTTATTCAGGGACTATCGCTGAAGAGCCGGTCAATCAGGATCAGGTAAAACTAGCGGTCTTTAGTTGCAATGCAGATTATGGATTCCCGGACAATGAAGTTAGCCTACATTCTCTTAAACATACCCCGGATATGGCGGTGTTTTTAGGGGATCAATTTTATGAAAGTACCGGTGGATTTGGTATTCAAACTTCACCATTGGAAAAATCAAGCCTGGATTATCTTCGAAAATGGTACATGTTTGGTTGGTCCTACAGGGAAATTTTTAGACATATACCTTCGGCTTTTATTCCGGATGACCATGATGTTTACCATGGCAATGTTTGGGGAGAAGCAGGAAAGGTGGCTCCAACCGATGAAGGATGGACCTATGTAGCCCAAGATCAGGGAGGTTATAAAATGCCGGCAGAGTGGGTAAATATGGTGCAATTGACCCAAACAGGCCACCTTCCGGATGCATTTGATCCAACACCTGTAAAACAAGGTATAGGCACATACTATACCGATTGGGTTTATGGGGGAATTAGCTTTGCTATTCTTGAAGACAGAAAGTTCAAATCTGCACCAAAAATGTATTGCCTGAGGAGGCTAAGGTTACCAATGGTTTTATCCAAAACAGGGAATTTGACATCAAAGAATACTATGATATTGAAGCAGACTTATTAGGCGAACGCCAGTTAAAATTTTTAAAGCATTGGTCTACAGATTGGAGCAAAGGTGCAGAAATGAAGGCGGTTTTATCGCAAACCAACTTTTGTACCGTAGCGACCCTCCCGGAGGGTAGTATAATCGACAGTATTGTGCCAAAATTACCCATTCCTGAATTGGGAGAATATGTGCCTGGAGATGCGCCTACTTCTGACATGGATTCCAACGGTTGGCCACAGAAAGGGAGAGATGAAGCCATAAAAATTATTAGAAAGGCTTTTGCCTTGCATATTGCCGGAGACCAACATTTGGCCTCGGTTGTGCAATATGGGGTAGATGAATTCAAAGATTCCGGCTATGCTTTTGCCGGGCCTGCATTGAATAATTTATTTCCTAGGCGCTGGTGGCCACCGGTACCTGAAAGTCATGAACCTTTACCAGGAAAGCCAAAGTATACTGGGAATTTTAATGATGGATTTGGAAATAAAATGACCGTGCATGCGGTGGCAAATCCACGAAAAACAGGCGTTGAACCTGCATTAATTCATGACCGTTCTACCGGCTATGGAATTGTCACTTTTGATAAGAAAGGTAAGCAAATGACCATGGAATGTTGGCCTAGATACGTAGATCCAAAATCCAACCCAAACGGACAATATGAAGGTTGGCCGATAACGGTTTCTCAAAAGGAAAATTATGCAAGAAATGCCAAAGGAACGCTTCCTCCTTTGGATTTAAGCAATTGTAACAAACCGATTGTAGAAGTATTTGAAGCACAATCAGGGGAATTGGTTTATTCACTTAGGGTCAATGATAAGGTTTTCCGGCCGAAAGTTTTCAGGGAGGGAAATTACTTCGTGAAAGTTACAGACGATAAGTTAGGAAAAAGCATGGTGTTTAATGCGTTGAATACCTTTTCTGATCAATTGCCAACCCTTAAAGTTGATTTTGATGCCGATATGGTATAATACATCCCAAAAAATATGGCCATTTTTGAAAGTATAATTAAAATTTGCTTAATCACATAAATTAAGAATGAAAAACAGATTACTATTATTACTACCTTTTATTGTTTCCCTATTGCCAGCTTGCCAAAGTCAGGAAGAGGAAACTGTTCCTCCCAATATTATATACATCCTGGCAGATGATTTGGGATATGGAGATTTGGGGTGTTATGGACAAGAAAAAATTGAAACGCCCAATATTGATGCTTTGGCAGCCTCAGGAATGATGTTTACCCAACATTATTCAGGGGCACCTGTTTGTGCACCCGCCCGTGCAGTATTGCTCACCGGGCAACATTCCGGTCATTCTCAGGTAAGGGGAAATGATGAGTGGGGTAGTAGAGGTGATGTTTGGAATTACCATGCCATGTTGGCAGACTCGACCCTCGAAGGCCAGAGACCAATAGCCACAGGTACTTATACCCTTGGGCGTATGCTTCAAGAAGCCGGTTATACCACGGCTGTCGTTGGAAAATGGGGTTTAGGGGCTCCACATACAGAAGGAATTCCCACCAATCAAGGTTTTGATTATTTCTTTGGCTACAACTGTCAAAGGCAGGCCCATACCCTTTATCCGGTCCATCTTTACGAAAATGAACACCGGGTATATTTGAACAACGATACAATCGCTCCAAATAAAAAATTGGCGGAAGGTGCTGATCCCTATAATTTGGAAAATTATGGAGATTATTTTCTTACTGACTATGCTCCTGAGCTGATGTTTGATAAGATTACCAACTTTGTGGACGAACAGAGTAGCGAAGAACCTTTCTTTTTATATTGGGCAACCCCAATACCTCATGTACCTCTTCAAGCCCCTACAAAATGGATAGACCATTATGTGGAAAAGTTTGGTGAAGAAGAACCTTATTTGGGAGAAAATTCTTATTATCCATCGCGCTACCCAAGGGCCACTTATGCAGCCATGGTTAGTTATATGGATGAGCAAGTAGGGGAACTTGTTGAACAATTAAAAAGTAAGGGACTATATGAAAATACATTGATTATTTTCACTTCTGACAATGGTCCTACCTTCAATGGGGGAACAGATTCTCCATGGTTTAATAGTGGGGGAGCGTTTCGAGAAGAAAAAGGTTTTGGCAAAGGCTTTCTTTATGAAGGTGGTATTCGGGTACCGATGATCGCCTCATGGCCAGGGAAAATCAAAGAAGGATCGGTTAGTGACCATGCATCAGTTTTTTATGATGTCATGCCCACCTTGGCCGAAGTAGCAGGGAAACCTTTAGAAATAGCCACTGATGGAACCAGTTTTTTCCCAACATTACTGGGGCACGAACAGTCTCAACCTGAATTCCTTTATTGGGAATTTCCTTCCTATGGCGGCCAGATAGCCGTCAGAATGGGAGACTGGAAAGCCTTAAAATTGGATGTTCAAAAAGGAGGTTCTTCTTGGTTATTGTTTGATTTAAAAAGTGATCCTTTGGAAATGCATGATGTAGCTAAAGAAAATCCGGATATAGTAAACAAAGTTGAGGAAATTGTAGCCAGAGAACACACAACATCTCCTAATGAGCGTTGGAGATTTGAGGAATTGGATGGAGTTTAACCGCCATTAATCTTCTAATGCTCTTTTGAGTTGATCACAAGATAAAGTCATTATCCGCCTTATGCCAACAAAGTTAATTAGGGCGGATAATGTTTTTTAGTGGGTAGGCAATGGTTATACTAAATAAAAATCCTCATAAATAGAATAGTTTTAAAATACAACTACGGAAGAAATGTTGGCAATCTGCTTGATATCCATTAAATTAGAATGGTAATTAAAGTAAACCCGGTAGGATTGAAGAATAAAGCAGTTTTTACGTCAATATTAACGATGCTATTTATTGCCGCAGTGGCTTTAAACAGCTGTTCAAACGAGAATAACTATAAGCAAGCTTCAATTCCTGATCAGGTCAGTTATAATTTCCATATTAGACCAATATTATCTGACAATTGCTTTGCCTGCCATGGGCCTGATGCCAACAAAAGAGAAGCGGGTTTAAGGTTGGATACAGAGGTAGGGGCTTACGCAGCTCTCAATGATAACCCTAATGGACATGCCATTGTCCCCGGTAAATCCAATCAATCTGAAGTGATTGCAAGAATTTTTCTGAGGATGTTACTGAAACAATGCCTCCCCTTGAATCCAATTTAAGCCTTTCCGATCAAGAAAAACAATTGATTAAGAAGTGGATTGATCAAGGTGCAATTTATGAAAAACATTGGGCTTTTGAGCCACCTGTAAAGAAAGACATCCCCCTATCATCTCTATCGGACTGGAATCAAAATCCAATTGATGGTTTTGTATTGGCGAAAATGAAAGAAAATGGGCTTACACCCAATCCAAAAGCAAAAAAGAATTTCTTGTTAAAAAGGTTAAGTCTGGACCTTACCGGATTGCCACCCACTTCTGAAGAAGTGCGGAGCTTCAATTCAGGCGAAAAATCCTGGGAGCAAATGATTGACCTGTACCTTAGCAAACCTGCTTATGGAGAAAAATTGGCTTTGTTGTGGTTAGATATATCCAGATATGCAGATTCATTTGGTTACCAGAATGACAATATCAGGACCCAATGGCCGTACAGGGATTGGGTTATTCATGCTTTTAATAAAAATTTCCCCTACGATAAGTTTTTAAAATGGCAATTGGCAGGAGACCTATTTCCCGAGCCCAACAGGGAACAACTTTTAGCTACGGCCTTTAATAGGAACCATAAAATCACTGAAGAGGAAGGAGTAATTCATGAAGAGTACAGGGTGGAATATGTTTTGGACAAAACCAATACCTTTAGCAAGGTGATTTTGGGCATGACCATGGAATGTGCCCAATGTCATGACCACAAGTATGATCCAATTTCTCAGAAGGATTACTATAATCTTTATGCTTTTTTTAACAATACACCCGAAAAGGGTTTTGAAGGAGGGGCAGGTTCTCCGGTACGTGCCAAATCACCACTGATGTGGGTGGATACTGAGGATACGGAAGGTATCCTGAATTTTATCAATCATCCGGATTCCAATAAGATAGCTGTTTCCATTATGCAGGACTTAAAGGATTCTATTCGACCCACTTTTATTCTGGACAGGGGCATATATGATGCGCCAACAGGCGAACCCCTCAACCCTAAAACACCGGATATCATCAAGCCATTTTCAAAAGATTTGCCCAAAAATAGGCTAGGCTTGGTAGAATGGGCTTTTGCCGAGGATCATCCTTTGACATCAAGGGTCTTTGTCAACCTTATTTGGCAGGAAATTTTGGGTGTGGGGCTCGTGCCCTCTTCCGGAGACTTTGGCATGCAGGGCAAACTCCCGACCCATCCAGAATTATTGGATTGGCTGGCAGTGGAATTTCGTGAAAGTGGTTGGGACATCAAACAGCTTATTAAACTTATTGTTAGCTCCACCACCTATCAACAATCTTCTGCCATAAGCAAGGAAACCTTAGCCATTGATCCGGATAATACCTACTTGTCGCGTTTCCCACGCTTGCGCTTGCACGCGGAATTAATCCGAGACATGGTTTTGGCAAGCAGTGGCTTGTTGGTAGACGAGTTGGGTGGGCCTAGTGTTAAACCTTATCAACCGGAAGGGCTTTGGGAGGCCTCCAGTTCCGGAAGAGGAGAGTTGAATATTTATCGGCAAGACAAGGGGGACAAATTGTATAGAAGAGGAATATATACCTTTATTAAACTCACTTTGCCTCCTCCTTCACTACTTATTTTTGATGGCAGCAATCGTGACATTTGCCAAGTCAATAGAAACCGTACGAATACCCCTTTGCAGGCTTTAGCCCTCCTCAATGATCCTTTGGTTTTGGAAGCCTCAAGGGTTCTGGCAGAAAAATTAGTCCATGAATTAAAAGATGAAGAGGCGGCAATTGCAGAGGCATTTGTAAGAATCCTGGGTCGCTTGCCTAAAAACGAGGAAAATCAATTGCTTTTGGGTTTTTATGCAGAGGAGGTGTTACGCTTTGAGAATAGTCCTGAAATTGCCTCCGGTTCTTTGGATATAGGCGAATCGCCGGCTTCAAAAAAGAAGCGGTGAGGACTGCTGCGCTGATGCAAGTCATCGTAGCCCTTTATAATTTGGAAGAAGCCATCACCAAAACCTAATCATAATTTTATTGCTTTTTATCTCCTAACACATTGCTTAAAGCATTCTTTCAATCCTATCATAGAGCTTTTATTACTCCATAAAGTACTCCAATAGTCACTTTGGGATCCTTATTTTTAGCCTTTTCTAAGAGGAGATAGATGTAATCATGGCAGCCCTAGATATTAACCTTCCAATAGCTTGAACCCGAAATATGCAATAGATAATCTATTACGTGCTGAAATCGCCTCAAAATCAGCCTCTTCTTTACTGTTTTCAATTTCACCATAGCGGAGCTATGCTAAAATCTCCAAACAGCCTGATTTTCCTTCGATTGCAACACTTCCTGTAAACACGGGACAGGCTTCACCCCTGACAGTCAGGGCGGAGAAATCCTATTTCATAATCCGGGTTGAATTTGATTTGAAATCAACAATGGTCACTAGATCTAGATATTGATGCCGAGTTTTCCTGCTTTATAAAATTGAGATTTGAGTGTAATATTTCCCAGTAAATTCAACTGCAATAGAATTACAAAATTTACATTTATTGGATAATAATACCACATATCTAATAAAATATGGTTTAGATACATAAAAATCTTTTATTACAACAAATTAATTTTTATGTTGTACAAAATTTTCAAATTAATATTTTAATAAATAATTCTGTGACAATCATAATCTTATAAAAATTGCCCGATAGAATTATTAAGGCCCTACCTCTGGGAAATTTGACTGAGATAGTACCTTAATAATCGAAATTTACCAAAATCAATTACTTAATAAACCCAAATAATTATGAATAAACCTATACGCTACCTTTGTGGTAAGGTGTCTAAAACCTTGTGTTTTGGAAGTTTATTGCAATGTTTATTATTACCAACCCTTCATGCTAAAGAAGGAAAAAGCATTGCAGAAACAAGCCCATACAAAGCCTCCTTATCCTACCTGAACCCAGCAATAGAAGATTTTAAAAATGTTTCAGGAACAGTTACTGACAATGAAGGTGAACCTGTTCCCGGAGCAACGGTGGTTATTGAAGGGTCCACTACCGGTACTGTTACTGATATTGATGGGAAGTTTAGCCTGGATGTACCTGAAGGTGCAGTCCTATTAATTTCTTTTATTGGATACGAAACACAAAGAATCAATCCCGGCAATCAAACCAACCTTAGTATTACTTTGGTAGAAGATGCAACTTCCTTGGATGAAGTGGTTGTGGTGGGATATGGGGTTCAAGAGAAAGTAAATCTTACAGGAGCCATTTCCACCGTTGATTTTGACGATGAATTAACCAATCGCCCATTGACCAATGCCTCCCAAGCCTTAGGAGGAACTGCATCAGGTGTCTGGGTAAGCCAAAACTCAGGTAAACCCGGAAGCGATGGGGCCCAAATTAGGGTCAGAGGATGGGGGACACTCAATAATTCCAACCCTCTGATAATAATTGATGGTGTTGAAGGTTCTTTCAATCAACTGAATCCCAATGATATTGAAAATATTTCTGTGTTAAAAGATGCTGCAAGTGCTGCCATTTATGGTTCAAAAGCTGCCAATGGAGTAGTTTTGGTTACCACCCGAATGGGTAAAAAGAATGAGGCCATGCAGATTAATATCAACTCTTATTTTGGTGTACAATCCTTAGGTAGAAGGTATGATGTGATCAATAACAGTGCAGAACACATGGAATTAACCAATACAGCTTTAATGAATGAGGGATCGACTCCACTTTTTCAGATGAACTGATAGCTGCATTTAGAAATGGAACCGACCCTTACAAATATCCCAATACAGATTGGTTTAAGGAGATATTTAATTCAGCCAGTATCCAGGAGCACAATGTTTCGATCCGTGGAGGTTCAGAGCAATCTTCCTCCTTCCTTTCTTTCAATTACCTCAATCAGGATGGGATGGTGCCCAATACAAATTCTGAGCGCTATGGGCTGAGGGCCAATATTACTTCCAATGTTAAAGATTGGTTGACTGTAAGTGGTCGCTTCAATTATATTCACAAAGATTCCAATGAACCCTATGCTGACGTTACCTATGGTTCCCTAGGAAGGGTATTCGAAATGCTTGGTGGTTCTGCTCCCTATATTGCTCCCTATACCCGAGATGGAAGATTTGGCTCCGTTCAGGCCATTAGTGAAGATGGTAATTTGCTTTTTGACAATAGAAATGCTTTGATTGATGCTGCCAATGGTTTAACCAATACAGAGCAGAACATTTTGACGCTAAACCTAAGTGCAGATGTCAAATTAACCGATTATCTTTCTTTTAAAACCACAGTTTCTTCCAATGGTAACTGGAATTTGGTTGATCGATACAATACCAGCGTTTTTGGTTATACGGATACAGGAATTGAAACAACCACGAGGAACTATAACCGCGAAGGTTTAGAAATCAATCGATCACAAGTTTCAAGTCTTCAAAATAATTTATTCTCCACCTTTAACTTCAAAAAAGATTACAATGAAATCCATAGTGTCTCGGCGATAGGGGGCATACAAGTGGAGACTTTCAAGGTAAAGAATATGTTTTCTAGGCGTTCAGAACCGCCAAAAGAAGGATTAACCCAAGTGGATGCAGGTACTTCCGGGATTCAAGGGGAAGGGAATATGAATGGCTTCCGTATTTTCTCGTATTTCGGAAGGGCGAATTATACCCTGATGAGCAAGTATTTATTTGAAGCGAACGTGAGGGCGGATGCATCCTCCAGATTTAGTAAAGCCAACCGATGGGGAGTTTTTCCCGGCTTTTCTGCAGGCTGGAGATTGTCTGAGGAAAATTTCATTAAAGATGTTTCTGCAATATCTAACCTTAAATTGAGGGCTTCATGGGGGCAATTAGGAAATCAGAATATTTCAGGATATTGGCCTTACCTGACAGTAATTGGCCAAAATAACAATCTAAGTTATAGTTACAATGGGAGTTTTTCTCCGGGGGCTGCTGTAACGGCATTAGTAGATGAGAACATAACTTGGGAAACCTCTTCTTCTTTAGATATTGGATTAGAAGTAGGTGTTCTGGATGATAGGATTACTTTGGAAGCGGATTACTTTAGGAAAACGACCAAAGACATTCTAGTGCAGCTTCCTATCCCGTCGGTGATGGGAGGGATTTCTTCACCTTTTGAGAATGTAGGTCAAATGGAAAACAATGGCATTGAGTTTATCCTCAATTACAATAACTTAAAATTTGATAGGGACCAATTGGGATTCAATATGGGGCTTAACTTGACTTATATCCAAAATGAAGTGACCAAATTCAGGGGAGGAGACTCACCTGATCAATTGTACCTACTTAGAGAAGGCTATTCTTTTAGAACCCTATATGGATACAATGCTATTGGTATTTATCAGTCAGATGATGAAGCTTTGGAACATATGCATGCCAATCCATTTACCCCCAAAGCCGGGAATTTAAAATATGAGGACCTAAACAACGATGGGAGATTGAATTATGAAGATAAGATGGCGCTGGGAAATACTTTACCTAAGTATACTTTCGGCATCTCTCCAAGCTTTAAATACAAAGGATTTGATTTGAACTTATTGTTTCAAGGGATTTTAGGAGTTAACATGTACACCCAAAATAATTTCACCGACCTAGATTGGGAAAACAGAATGATTTCTACTCGTTGGAGAGATGCTTGGTCTCCTGACAATCCGGATGCTGAAAATCCAAGTTTAAAATTTAATAATCCTTGGGATAGCAACCAATCATCTTATTGGGTGAATGAGGTTAATTTTATCAAATTGAAAAATGTTCAATTAGGCTATTCATTTCCAACCACTATGGCTGAAAAATTGGGGGTACAAAAAATTTACCTCTATGTAAATGGACAAAATGTTTTTTCTATCGCCAGCGATGGGTATGAAGGGTATGATCCCGAAAGAAATACTTTTGATGCGGGATATCAGGTGTATCCGACCCCTCGAATTTTTTCAGCTGGTATCAATTTAAATTTCTAAAAACATGAAGACCAATAAATATATACTATACCTATTATCAATAGTTTTGCTTTTACCACTTTCAAGCTGTGAAGATGACTTTCTTGAATTTTATCCGGAAGACAAAATTACTTCAGCCAATTTCCCCCAAAATGAAGAGGACATAAAACTACTACTCAATGGGGTTTATGCGCTCTTACGCGAAAACTCAATTTATAATGAAGGGCTTTTTGGTTTCGGTGTGCTGGATGGAGCGACACCGAATGCGTTCAATTGGGGGAATACACCAATTGCAAGGGCTGGAACGGGGCAATTGAATTCTAGTGATGGCAGTATTGTAAGTTTTAGGTGGACGAGGTCCTATGCAATAATCTTTAGAGCAAATTATCTTTTACAAGCATTGGATCAGGTAGATATCCCCGAAGCCGATAAAACAATCTACAGAGCAGAAGCTAGATTTCTACGCGGATTGGCTTATTCTATACTTGCTGAAGGCTTTGGTGGTGTTCCGATTATTTTAACAGCCATTTCCACAGAAGAAGCAAGGTCTATAACCAGAGCAAGTAGGGAGGAAACTTGGGAGCAGGTTTTGGCTGATTTTAATATGGCCATAGATAATCTTAATGCAGAAGCTCCTGAGCTAGGCCGGGCAACGAAAGGGGCGGCTTTGGGTATGAAAATGAGGGCTTTACTTTACCAAGGTAAATATGAAGAGGTATTGCAAGTCATCAATGAAATTGATGCTTTGAATAAATATGGGCTTTTCCATAGCTATGAAGGATTGTTTAGGTTAGAAAATGAAAATAATTTGGAAGTGATCTTTGATATTCAATACATCTCCGGAGAAAATTCTCAAGGATCTTTGCATGATCAGTATTGTGGTACAGGTACCGGAAGCTGGACCCGGGGAAGCCGCTATGTACCTACTGATGATTTGGTCAATGCTTATGAGATGATTGATGGTTCGGAAGTTGATCCCAATAATCCATTTGAAGGGAGAGATCCCAGACTCGAGTTTACCGTAGTGGTGCCCGGTGCCTATATTTTGGGATATAGGTTTCCAAATTATGAATATCCGGGAGGCGCTTTCAACCATCCGGGAAACCGATTAAAACATCTTAGTGCAAGGAAATATCGAATTGAACCTGAATCAGATTTGCCCCTTCCGGCCAATCAGGCCTTAATAATATAGTATTAAGGTATGCGGATGTGATTTTATCTAAGGCAGAAGCCATTATTGAAACCAATGGCGACATTGATGAAGCCATCAGTTTAATTAATAGAATTCGAACAGAAAGGGATGATGTGAAGATTACTCCTTTGCCCACTGGGCTTTCTCAAGAAGTAGCACGAGAAAAACTAAGGCATGAAAGAAGGATAGAGTTTGCCTTAGAGGGATTGTATTGGGCAGACATTAAAAGATGGGGAATTGGGCCTGAAATTTATCCTGTAGAAGTAAAAGATCATAATGGCGATGTAATTGAGACAAAATTCCCGAATGGATACCTCGATTTTTATCAGTTACTTCCAATCCCCGATAGTGAGATATCACTGAATGAAAATTTGACCCAAAACCCCGGTTGGTAAAAAGGATTAACTTATCCGGTCTCTGAAATTATGCGATGGCAGAGACCGGTTAAACCTTTTCTTTAAAAACTGAAAATAGAGGAAAAAATGAATGTGTCAAGAATACTTTACCCGCTCCTTATTTTGACTCTATACCTAGGGGCGTGCAATAAGCTGGAGATGAAGCAGGATATTCCTCCGAATTTTATTGTCATTTTAGCTGATGATTTAGGCTATGGAGGACTAGGAGCTTATGGGGATAGTACACTTAAAACACCTAATATTGATTATTTGTCTGAAAATGGGATTCGTTTTACCGATTTCCACTCCAATGCCCCCGTTTGTTCACCCACACGGGCTGCACTTATGACCGGTAATTACCAGCAGCGTGCAGGAATGGAGGGTGTAATATATGTAAGAGGAGAAACCAGAAAGGTGGGCCTCGATACTGGTCAGTTGACTGTTGCCAAGTTGCTACAATCGGTTGGTTATCAAACTGGAATAATGGGAAAGTGGCATTTGGGATATGAAAAGCAATACAACCCTGTGCACCATGGTTTTGATACCTTTTATGGATATTTAAGTGGAAACATTGACTACCATACCCATTATGACAATGCCGGAATCTATGATTGGTGGCATAATTTGGATAGCATTTATGAGGAGGGATATGTGACTGATTTAATCAGCAAGCATGCAGTGGACTTTATAAAACAAAATAAAAAAGAGCCATTCTTTCTGTATGTATCTCAGGAAGCCCCACATGTTCCATTTCAGGGGAGAAATGATCCGGGATACAGGTTTCCCGGTAAGGAGTTTAGCTATCATGGGCCGGTAAAAGATACCTTGGAAGTATACAATGAAATGGTGGAAGTTATGGACGAAGGAGTGGGAGATATCATGGATGCCTTGAGGGAATCAGGGATAGAAGAAAATACCCTTGTTTTGTTTATTTCAGACAATGGAGCGGAAGTATTTGGAAACAATGGAGAGCTAAGCGGAAGTAAAGGTAACCTTTTGGAAGGAGGTCACAGGGTGCCTGGAATTGCCTATTGGAAGGGGAAGATTAAACCTGGAGAATCGGCCGAAACAATTTTAAGTATGGATATTTTGCCCACTTTACTTAAGATTAGCGGGGCAGATTTCCAGGAAGAGCTCAAGTTTGATGGGGTGGACCTGTCGGACCACCTTTTTAGGGGACAAGCCCTTCAAGAAAGGTTACTATTTTGGAGATACCGAAACCAATTAGTTGCCAGAAATCAAGAATGGAAACTTCTTATTTCTGATCAAGATACCCTATTAGTGAATTTGGACCAAGATTTATTGGAAAAACGCAATCTTGCTAAGGAAAGCCCAGACATTTTAAAGGAGCTTTTGGAAAAGCTGGGGGAATGGGAAAAAGAAATGGGAACCGTAGAAAAGATGAAGACCATATAATATAGTATTTCAATTGTTCAAATCGAAAAATGTTTTCAATGATACGTAATTTGATAATCTTACTTGTAATGGCATTTACTTCTTATCAAGAGGTCTTGGCTCAAAGTAAAAATTTACCCAATATTGTATTGCTATTGGCAGATGACTTGGGATATAGGGATTTAAGTTGCTATGGTAGCACACAGGTAAATACGCCCAATTTAGACAAACTTGCAGCAAGGGGAGTAAGGTTCACTGATTTCTATGCAGGGTCTGCAGTTTGTTCCCCCTCCAGGGCGGCATTAATGACCGGGCGTTCATCCGTTAGGGCAGGAATCTATAGCTGGATTCACACTTCTCATAAAATGCATTTGGCTGAATCTGAAGTTACCACAGCTGAAGTATTAAAAAAGGCCGGATATGCTACTGCCCATATAGGAAAATGGCACCTAGGTTATGACCTGGAAGCAGCATCGGGCCCAGGTCCAAATCCCGGAGATCAGGGATTTGATCACTGGATTGCAACCGGCAATAATGCCATTCCTTCCCATGAAAATCCGGTTAATTTTGTACGCAACGGCCAAGCCCTGGGTGAGCTTGAAGGCTTTTCTTCTCATATCCTTGCAGATGAAGCCATAGGTTGGCTTAAAAAGCGGCCAAAAAACCAACCATTTTTTATAAACCTATGGTTTCATGAACCACATCAAAAAGTGGCTGCACCCGAGAAATTTTTATCCGAACACAAGGATACAAACCTTCCTGCTTACTATGGAAGTATAGAAAATATGGATGAGGCCATTGGTAGAATTTTAGAGGAACTGGAAATTCAAGGGCTAACAGAAGAAACTTTAATTGTATTTATGTCGGATAATGGAAGTTACCGAGGAGCCCATGGCAGCAATGGTGAATTGACCAAAGGAAAAACCACTTTGTGGGAAGGGGGCATACGGGTGCCGGGCATCTTTAGTTGGGCGGGAGTAATTGCAAAAGGATCCATAGAGAACAGGCCTGCGGGGGTGGTAGATGTTTTTCCGACAATTAGGGAAATTGTCAGTGTAAAAATTGACCCTGAAATTGTAATTGACGGCACTAGCTTACTTTCCCTATTTAAGACAGGCAAGTTTGAGCGTAAAAAGCCTTTATACTGGTTTTATCCTCCTTCCAGACCTGTTGCCGTAATCAGGCAAGGGCCTTGGAATCTGATAGCCGATCCTGAAATAGACATTCCCAGAGGAAATATGTTTCAAGAAGCGTATATTGGGATGATCAAAGAGACTAAGTTAATTAATTTTAGGTTATACAACCTTAGAAATGATCCCAAGCAAAATAAGGATGTATCCTCAGAGAATCCTGAAATATTTGAAAGTTTGAAAAATGAAATGATTCAATTGCATGAAGAAATCGTAGAAGAAGCGCTGGACTGGAGAAGTTTTTCATGGGACAATAATTAAATACTAAAAATTAAAATATAAATAATGAAGTTTACCGGATGGAAGAACTTAGGCCTTACTTGTATGATGTTAGGTTTAGGAATTGTGCATGCTCAAACCATAAAGAACAACGAGAAGCCAAATATTTTAATTATTTTCACTGATGATCAGGGGTATCATGACGTCTCCTATTATGGTACAGAAGATATTCAAACTCCCCATATTGATGCCATTAGAAATGATGGGATGCAATTTGATTATTTCTATACCAATTCGCCGGTTTGTGCGCCAACAAGGGCTTCCTTGATGTCGGGTCGATACCCTGATCATGTAGGTGTACCCGGATTGGTGAGGTCAAATCCTGCCAACAATTGGGGGTATTTAAATCCGGAAACAATATTGCTTCCGGCAATGCTTAAAAAAGGGGGCTATCATACCGCACACATTGGTAAATGGAACCTTGGTTTAATGCATCCTAATCTTCCCAACGACCATGGATTTGACTATTTTCATGGTTGGCTGGAAGACATGATGGATGATTATTTGACTCATAGAAGGCATGGGAAAAATTACATGCGATTAAATGAAGAAATAATCGACCCTAAGGGGCATGCCACCGATTTATTTACCCAATGGTCGGTAAATTATATTAAAGAAAGAGAAAAGGAAGAGCGTCCATTTTTTCTTTATCTGGCATACAATGCGCCGCATTTCCCTGTTCAGCCTCCAAAATCATGGGTTGAAAAAGTGAATAAAAGGGAGCCGGGATTGCCTGAAAAACGAGCCAATTTGATTGCGTTTATTGAACATTTGGATGATGGGATTGGACAGGTAATCAATGCGCTTAAAGAAACCGGTCAATATGAGAACACCCTGATTATTTTTACTAGCGATAATGGGGGGCCCTTCCTGATTTGGCAAATAACGGTTTATTACGTGACGGAAAGCAAAGCATGTACGAAGGAGGCTTACGTGTGCCTACAGCCATCTCTTGGCCCGCGAAAATAAAGGCAGGGAGTACTTCAGATCAGGTGAACTTATCCATGGATATTTTCCCTACCCTTACTGAAATTGCAGGGGTTGATTTGGATCATGCTATCAATGGAAGAAGTTTTCTTCCTACACTATTGGGGCAAACCATGAAGGAAGAAGCAAGACCTTTGTATTTTGTAAGAAGGGAGGGAGGAACAAGGTATGGAGGAAAAGCGTATCATGCCTTACGTTTAGGTGATTGGAAATTACTGCAAAACAGCCCTTTCCAACCTATGGAGCTATATAATCTTAAAGAAGACCCCTACGAGAAGAATAATATTATATTGGAAAATAAGGAGGTTTTTCAAAAATTAAATGCTTATTTAATGTCTTATATTCAGGAAGGGGCAAAGTTCCTTGGCAAAAACCTGAATAGCATATTATAGTTTTTATTAAATATAAGTTCAAAAAAATGAAATTAATTAACCCCGGAATAGCCTTAGGCTTGTTTATCAGTTGTATAGGTTTTTTTGTTACAACAGCGGAGGCAAGACAGGGTGGAGAAAAACCCAATATAATTGTGATTTTTGCAGATGATTTGGGATATGGAGACCTAGGTGTATTTGGTCATCCATCCATAAAGACTCCCAATTTGGATAAAATGGCCTTTGAGGGGCAGAAGTGGACCAATTTTTATGTTGCTGCCCCAGTTTGTACACCTAGTAGGGCAGGTCTACTTACCGGAAGGTTGCCAATCCGATCAGGGATGAGTAGTGATGATAGAAGGGTGCTTTTTCCGGATTCAGATGGTGGACTGCCTCAATCAGAAATTACAATTGCTAAAGCTCTAAAGGGAAATGGCTACCAAACTGCGGCAATTGGAAAATGGCACTTGGGGCATAAGTCACCTTACCTACCTACAGATCATGGTTTTGATAGTTATTTTGGTATACCTTACTCCAATGATATGGATAAGATCGACAAAACGGATCATTTTACCTTGACCGATAATGAAAAGTTTGATGCCTATAATGTTCCTTTGATGAAGGACGCGGAAATTGCTGAAAGGCCAACAGACCAACGAACCCTTACAAAAAGATATACAGAAGAAGCCGTATCTAAAATCCAAGCTTTCAAAGACGAACCATTCTTTATCTATTTGGCCCACAACCTGCCTCACATACCTTTGTTCAGGTCTGCAGCATTTAAAGATCAGTCTCTTGGGGGAATATATGGAGATGTGATTGAAGAAATTGATTGGTCTGTCGGTCAAATTCTTTCCACCTTGAAAGAGGAAGGAATTGCAGAGAATACCTTGGTGGTCTTCACCTCTGACAATGGACCTTGGCATGTGTTTAAAACACATGGTGGAACAGCCGGCTTACTAAGAGGAGCCAAAGGAGGGACCTTCGAAGGGGGATGAGAGAGCCTACTGTCTTTTGGTGGCCTGCTCAAATCAAACCGGGGGTGGTGATGGATATGGGAACTACAATGGACTTGTTACCAACATTTTGTGCCATATCAGGAACTGAATTGCCGGATGACAGGATTTATGACGGTTATGACATTTCGGGATTACTGAAGGGAACAGGTAAAAGTGAAAGAGAAACGGTGTTTTATTATCGGGGTCAAAGAGTATATGCTATCAGAAAAGGAGATTACAAAGCTCACTTTATTACACAGCTAGAATATGGTAACCCTACTGCACATCCGGTAACTCGGCCTGAAGTGGTTGTTGAGAATAAAGCGACTGTTTTAGAAACGCCTTTATTATATAATGTAAATGTTGATCCTGGGGAACGATTTAATATTGCAGAAGACCATCCGGAGATTATTGCTGAGATCAGAGAGGTGTTGGCAGCACACCAAGCGAGCATTGTTCCGGTGGAAAATCAACTTGAAAAATATCCAAAATAACGTATCAATCACCCAAGATAGACCTAACATGAAAGCTTTCTTTTTTATTTTCACCTTTATTTTATGTTTTCAATCCATAGAGGTGGATGCATATCAAGCTAAAGAACAGCCACCCAATGTTATCCTAATTATTACAGATGATCAGGGTTATGGAGACTTTGGGTTTACGGGTAACCCTCATGTTCAAACCCCACAATTAGACCAATTAGCAGAAGAAAGCATTCGGTTGAATAATTTTTATGTTTCTCCGGTATGTGCTCCTACCAGGTCTAGTTTGATGACCGGACGGTATTCTCTTAGAACGGGAGTGAGAGATACCTATAACGGTGGAGCCACCATGGCTACGGAAGAAATTACTTTGGCAGAAATGCTTAAAGATGCGGGCTATGCAACGGGTATTTTCGGAAAATGGCATTTAGGAGACAATTATCCTTTTCGACCGGGAGATCAGGGGTTTGATGAATCTTTAATTCATTTGTCAGGAGGAATGGGTCAGCCGGGTGATTTTACAACCTATTTTAAAATGGACCGAAGTTATTTTGACCCTACGCTTTGGTACAACGGTAAACAGAAATCTTTTCTTGGCTATTGTTCGGATATATTTACCGATGAGGCCATCCACTTTGTAGAAAAGCAAAGTAAAGATCAACCGTTTTTTCTGTACTTGTCATTTAATGCCCCACATACCCCTTTGCAGGTGCCGGATAAATATTATGAAAAATACAAGGACATTGATCCATCTTTAGGTTTTGAAAGTCAAGGGATGCCTTTTCCAAAGATGAGTGAAAAGGACAAAGAAGATGCAAGAAAAGTATACGCCATGGTTTCCAATATTGATGACAATATCGGGAAATTAATAAATAAGTTGGATGAGTTGGGTATTGCTGATAATACTATTTTTGTCTTTATGACAGACAACGGCCCGCAACAGTCCAGGTATGTGGCAGGCCTAAGAGGTAAGAAAGGGAGTGTTTACCGTGGAGGGGTAAAGGTGCCCTTTCTAATCAAATACCCTAAAGGTCTAGCAACTAATAAAGCAGTGAATACTACCCTGGCACACATCGACGTAATGCCAACTTTGGCTGAGCTTTGCCAAGTGAAATTGCCGGAAAATAGGGAGATTGATGGAAAAAGTTTCGCAAGGATATTAAAAGGGGAGGTTAAATCTGAAACAGTTTTTGAAGAACGACCTCTATTTTTCTATTGGACACGAAAATTACCGGAATTATACGACAATGTAGCCATTCAGCAAGGTCCTTATAAATTGGTGGGAAATACAAGCTTTAATGCTAGTCCTAAAGATTTTGAATTGTTTCATCTGGAAAAAGACCCATATGAGCTCGAAAATTTGGTTGAGCAACAGCCTGAAAAGGCCAAAGAATTAAAAGAGAGCATGGATCTATTGGTTAATGAATTAACAACCTCCCCAAATCTTAAAGAAGAACAGCGGCCTATCATTGGTACATCCCATGAAAACCCACTTGTTTTAAACCGAAATGATGCTTCCGGACAAAGAGGCATATGGACTCAACAGGAAGTCTATGGTTATTGGAACGTTCAAATTGTTGAAGGAAATTACAATATCAGGTACAAATTTATAGAACCTTTAGAGAAGGAAGGAAAGGTAATGCTGGAAACCAATACGCAAATTATTCAATCCCATATTAGCGATATGCCTACTGATACAATTGAACTTAAAAATGTTTCCTTAAAGGCATATATAGGAAGTGTCACGCCTCATTTTATGAGTGGAGGAAAAAGTATTTTCCCTTTATGGGTGGAATTTGAGCGGATAGATTAAACTAAAGGTGTGAAGATGTAGTTTTTCTAATCCGATTATTAAATAGGATTCCTCATAAGGGTTGCATTTGAAAGGTTTCAGCAGTAATAGTTTGTCTACAGCATATTACGGATTCAATTCCTTTGGGCTTTTAGGCTGCTTAAGTTTAATAAATCAAAAAGGGTCAGCAATTACTTGCTGACCCTTTTTGATTTACAATTTTTATAATCTTATGCATTCGCACTTTGCGGGGCCCAATGAGAACAAAGCATTCCAGGAGCCGCTTTTTGTGGGTTGGCACAATCTGTTGTTTCATACCTTAGGCATGAGTCACAGTTTCTGTTATCCTTTAATGCCGCCTTCATTTCGAAGGTGTCACATGTATAGCTATCGTTGACTTTTACACCATGAACTTTACATACGCCATTTGAACTCAAATTCTCACAATTATTGCAGTTACTCGCTAATCTAATAGACATAATGTTTTGGTTTTAGTTATGAAACAAAACTACGATACCATTCGATTAGAATGAATTTAAATAGCTGATAATCAGCTATTTGTATTTAGATCGGTTAAAAATAGCCTGCTATATAGTTGAAAGTTAGTTCATTCAATTTCGGACAATAGAAAAATAATTTTGAAAACGTTCATGCAAATTTCTAATAATATGGTTCAGGGATATGGGACTGAAGATTACTCAAGGACTTTCATTAGAAGATTATTCTAAATTTTGAGAATCGAAAGGTTTTAGTTGAGTTTTATTTAAAGTAAACAAGATTTCATTTGATTTTTTATAGGTTTTGAAAAAAACTAAAGGGATTAAATGATTTTTAAATAATGTTTTATTAATATTATTTTAACAAATAAAATAGAGATAATTGTAAATTTATAAAAATTTAGTTTTCTGTTTTCAGATTAAAAAATAAATCAATTTTGTTTTTAAAAAGAATACTTAGTTTTAAAGCAGATTTGAACTAAGGGGTTTAGGGGTCTCCCATACTAAGTGAGCAAATACCGTTTGGTTTAAAAGGGTGAATAGTGTTTTTAAAATAAATCGAACAAAAAATAAATTTGGTTAATAGTAGAATAGTATAGTTTTTAATTAGTGTTTTTACGTATTTATATTATAATAAAATAGTAAATTTTAATAAATCAATATTTCAATATAACACTTAATCCGTACCCTATGAGAAAAACTATTCTAAAAAAGAAAAACCACCGAAGAATCATGTTGGTTTTTCAGCTCTTTACACTTTTGCTTTTAATTCAGCCAATAATGGTGAATGCCGCCTCTCCTGATAGTTTTTGGGTAGCCGATATTAAAGGTAAGATTGTTGATGAAACCGGAGAACCTTTGCCCGGTGCGACGATCACCATTGAAGGAACCACTCAAGGTACGGTTTCTGATATCGATGGTAACTTCAACTTAGAGGTTCCTGAAAATGGTACTTTAATCATTTCATTTATCGGGTACGAAACTCAAACCCTAACTATTGGAAATGAAAGTTTTCTTAATATTCAAATGGTTCAAGAAGAATCTTCTTTGAATGAAGTCCTAGTTGTGGGATATGGTACGCAAGAAAAACGCGATGTAACCGGTGCAGTTTCTTCCATTAAAGGGGATAATCTAGAGAATTTACCTGTTTCAGGTGCAGCACAAGCGCTTCAAGGTAGGGCTGCAGGTGTAAATGTAGTGAGAAATGGCGGGGCACCTGGTGACCAAGGTTCCATTAGAATTAGAGGAACAGGTACCCTTAATAATGCTGATCCATTAATCATTATAGATGGAGTACCCGGAGGCAGTTTAAATGATGTAAATCCAAATAATATTGAGTCCATTGAGATTTTAAAGGATGCATCAGCTTCTGCGATTTACGGTACACGAGCGGCCAATGGGGTGGTGATTGTGACTACAAAACGTGGTGATTTTAATCAACCCTTAAAAGTTGAAGTAAATGGATATTTGGGCGTTTCAAATGCCATTAAAACCATAGATGTATTGGACGCTCCGACCTTAGCCACTTTAAAAGAGAAAGGTATACCAATGATGGCTTAGCTATTAATCCCATCTGGGAAGATCCGGCCTATCAGACTCAACTGACCGACTGGCAGAAAGAACTCTTGGGACAAGGTTCCACACAGAATGTTGACCTTACTATCAGAGGAGGAAACAATAACTCTTCATTTATGATGGCCGGAGGATACTTTAAAGAGGAAGGAATGATTACCAATTCTGATTTCAGACGTTTGAGTTTCAGACTTAATTCTGATCACAAGCTTAGTGAGAAATTTAAAATTGGTCAAAACCTTCAACTTGTATCAATCAACCAAAGAAGTCCTAATACCTTGTCTGCGCAAACTGGGGTGTTGTGGAGCGCTATACGTTTCCATCCCGGCTTACCTGTCATGTATCCTGATGGTTCTTATAGCTCCTCTCAAATATCGGGGGAATTTGGTGATATCAATAACCCGATATTCACTCAGGATACCCAAGACAATAATAGCACAACGCATAAAATTTTGGGAAATATAAATGCGGAATATGAGCTAATGGAAGGGTTGAAATTTCGTGTAAATTTTGGTCTTGATGGCTTCATTAATGATGGGTATAATTTTAATATCATTGTAAATGACCAAATAAGAACTACCTCACAGAATTCACTTTCCAGGAGCTACAATGAATACTATTCTGTTTTGGCAGAATACTTTGTGTCTTACGATAAGACATTCAATGAGCTTCATAAAGTCAATTTTGTTGGAGGATACACCACCCAAACCTTCAATTCTGATGGCTTTAGTGCCAGTAAAAGAGATTTTCTGGATGAGTCTTATGACCAAAGATTCCTGAGCGTGGGGCAGACTTTGTACGGCATTGATGGTGGAAAATCATACGATGCATTGGCCTCATACTTTGGTAGGGCTACTTACAATTATGATGAACGTTATTTGCTAACAGCAACTTTCAGAAGTGATGGCTCATCTAAATTTGCTTCGGGTAACCGTTGGGGTTACTTTCCGGCATTTTCCTTAGGTTGGAGAATCTCTGAGGAAGAATTCTTTAAAAATGTAGGTTTTATTTCCAATATGAAGCTAACAGGAGGTTGGGGAAGTCTAGGAAATCAAAATGTTCCAGGTTTACAGTACTTGGCATTAATCAGCTCGGGTAGAAGGTATTCGTTTGGTGGCAACCAAACAGTGGGGGCTGCACAAACAAGGATTCCAAATCTCGGAATTACTTGGGAGACAGCTCAAATGACGAATATTGGATTGGATTTAGGGTTTTTGGACAATCGTCTATTGGCAAACTTTAATTACTTTATCAAAGATACCAAAGACATGCTCATTGCTCCACCAACCATTGGTTCAATTGGCACTGCTCAAATCCCAAATCAAAACTTGGGAGAACTTAGAAATAAGGGGTTAGAAATGGAAGTATTGTTCAGAGAGACACAAGGAAAATTAACCTATAGTATTAGCGGTAATGCTTCATTTATCCAGAATGAAGTTACCCAATTGGTAGATGGGAATTTCATCGGATCGAGATTATATGGTAGGTCAAGCCAAGAGTTGTCCAGAACCTATGAGGGGTCTCCAATTGCCAGTTTTTATGGGTGGAGGGCTGATGGTCTGTACCAAACTGCAGAAGAAATCCAGAATGATTCCAATATTGCCAATGATCCAAGAAAAGATGCCGGATTGATTCAGCCGGGAGATGTTAAGTTTTTGGACCTTAATGAAGATGGTTTGATTGATGAAGAAGATAGAGAAATCATTGGTAACCCTCACCCAAAAGTTGTTTATGGTTTGAATGCTCAATTGGGATATGGGAATTTTGATTTTAGTTTATTCTTTCTTGGTAATGCTGGCTTTGATATTTACAATGCTGACAGGATGCAGGGGATAGATCCAACTTATCCTTTTAATATGTATGCTGAGACAATCAACCGATGGAATGGTGAGGGAACCAGCAATGAAATCCCAAGAATGACTACCAAAAGGGATAACCTTAACCATAGAACTTCCGACCTGTTTTTGGAAAAAGGAGATTTCTTAAGGTTAAAGAATGTTGTATTGGGGTATACTTTACCTGATCCATTAACAAGCAGGTTGGGGATTTCCAAAGCAAGATTTTATGTGACCGGACAAAATGTATTTGTCTTGACGGGCTACTCCGGCATGGACCCGGAATTGGGTTATACGGATGGAAATTTACAGTTGAATGTAGATTATGCGCAATATCCACAATCCAGAAGCTGGACCATCGGTACAACAATAACTTTCTAATAAAGCTTATGAAAAATATAATTCAACTTCTTTTGTTGCTGGTATTTATTACTACAGCATGTGATGACAATATACTAGAGACGACACCTTATGGCCAATCTACTTCCTCACAGTTTTGGAGAAATGGAGAGGATGCTGTAGCAGCTGCCAATGCCATGTATGAGCCACTTACAGTGGAGGACTTTTACGGGCATGCAGAGCATACTTTTGATATTCCTTCTGATGATCAATTCAGGGCAGGGGATCATGGGGAAGATCAAGCCATCGAATCCTTCACCTTTGATGCCGGCAATCCGCAATTGTATTACAGCTGGAGGCATAAATATGAAGTTATTTCAAGGGCAAATGCAGTTTTAATAAATGTTCCTGAGATTACGATGGATCAAACCCTTAAGGATAGAACCTTAGGTGAAGCCTATTTTCTTAGAGGTTTTATGTACTGGAGATTTGTCGTAATTTATGGAGGTATACCTTTAATTTTAGAGGAGGACGTTCTAACTAACAATTACAATAAACCGAGGGCAAGCTTGGAAGAAACCTTTGCCCAGATTGAATCAGACCTGATGAAGGCGGCAGATCTTTTACCTTCCACTCATGGTTCAGATGATTTGGGTAGACCTAATCAAGGTGCGGCCAATGGATTATTGGCTAAAATGTACCTATACAAAGAAGAGTTTGATAAAACCATTACCTACGGGCAAATGGTATTGGACGGCCCATATCCTCTTGCAGATGATTTTCAAGACAATTTCCGGGTTGAAACGCAAAATAATCCTGAAGTATTATTTTCTATACAAAGTCTTCAAGGATGGCAAGACAACACACATATCATCTATACTACTCCCAGGCCTTGGGGAGGTTGGGACTTTCATGAACCTGTACAAGACCTTATAGAGGAGTTTGAAGAGGGTGATCCAAGGCTAGACTATACCGTTTACAAACCCGGGGATATGGTGGACCTGGGAGGTGACAATGGCTTAACGGAGTATACAGCAGATCTTTCTTCCACTGGCTATCATTTCAGAAAATATTCCTCATGGAATCCTCAAGGAGGGTTAAATATGAGCCATAATAACCCTATACTTAGGACAGCAGATGTATTGCTTTTGGTAGCTGAAGCCAAAATTAGGTCCGGCCAAAATGGCGATGCTGAAATCAATGAAGTAAGACAGCGAGCCGGTAGAGAGCTTCTTTCCAATGCAACGATGGAAGATTTAATACATGAGCGAAGAGTAGAGTTGGCGGGGGAAAATCAAAGGCATCAAGATCTTATCCGTTGGGACAAGGCCAATATTGTAGATATAGTAGCTATTTATAAAAAAGATTTGGGCCCTTTGAAACCACCAAGAAATTTTGAAAGACCTAAACATTACCTTTTTGCAATTCCTCAAAGAGAAATTGATTTGAGTAATGGAGTGTTGACACAAAATCCCGAATATTAATGGCTATTTGGAGAGTGTTATTTGTATTTGTTTTGGCTTTGCTAATGTCTTGTAGTTCCAATACGAAACAGAAAATCATTGGGGAATGGAAATTGGATTCAGCTTATTATCATTATAATCAATTCAATTTTTCCAGTGATGGTTGGCATCAAGATGAGCGATATACTTATTTACCCACTGGTGAAGCCATCACCAGTGCAGTAAATTCCTCTATTCGAAACAAATATACCATTGATGAAAAGCATCTTAATTACTATGATGAAAAGGGTAACCTTGTCAGTATTTATGAAATCCTCTCCATTAATGATGAAAACATGGTATTAAGAGCGGAAAAAAGCCTTTATTTAAAGGTGAAAATCAGAATAGATTCGAAGTCCGTTATTTTTCCAAGGTAAACTGATTGAAAGATAAAATGATAACCTTTAAAGTACCTTCATTACAATGGAGGTACTTTTTTTAGGCCAATGACTAGAATTGTATTGTTTTTATGGCTTTACCATGGGCATCAAAATACATAACTTTTTCAAGACCTTGCTCAGCAAAAATATGGTTGGCTCCTTGGCTCAAGTAGCCTGAGCCATGGTAAAATTCTACTAATCTTATTTTTCCATTTTTAAAAAATAAGATTGCTTTTTTTGAGTCATCGACTTCTGGTAAGGGGCTCGGTTTGATTTGCCGGGTAAGCTTAGCCATTGCGAAGGTTGGTCGTTTTTAGCTGCTAAATGGAATAATCCTTTTTCTTCTCCTATAAAAACCGGAGCTAAACTTCTCACATCCCCACTCAAATGAAGCGTTTGATTTTTTATTTGGAAAGTTCCATTTTCAGTATATTCCAGCTGTAATCCATAGCCGGCATCATATTCACCTGTTATTACCTCTGCTTGGTGAAAATTGCCGGCCAGTAAAATTTCCATCCGACCATTTCCATCAAAATCCCCTACGTCTATACCAAATACTGGCGAGACTTGTGCCAATTGGGGGAGGGTATTTTGTCAAATCCTTCCTCTCCTTTGTTTAATAAAAGGACAGAAGAAAAAGTCATAGCCTCAAGCTTATTCGCAGTACTATCAAGGTATGCTTGTCCCAATAATGTAGTCAATGTAGCTTGTGCATAGCTATGGTAATCATTGAATTTTTTCTTTAAGGAAGGGATTTGTTGGAAAATGTCATCCCTAGGGTGCATCGGATACCTTTTTCCCTCTTCAACAAAGGAAATTATGGACTCACTTTTTCCATTCTTATCGAAATCGGCCCAATGAATCCGAAGTGGATTGGCTACACTACTTTTGTACCTGCTATTTAAACCTAGGTTTCCAATAATATAATCGGTTCGACCATCTTGGTTGATGTCAGCTCCGGCTATACTATTCCACCAGCCTGAACTTTCTTCCAAACCGGGAATGTTTTCCCTTAAAACCAACCGGCCTTTTTGATTCTCAAATATTTTAATTTCCATCCACTCACCAACAACAATCAAATCAAGCCAATTGTCTTGATTATAATCTGTCCATAAGGCCGAAGTGACCATGCCTATATTTTTTAACCCCAGCGCAATCTCATCAGTTTTTTCAGTGAAATGTCCCTTATTATTTTGAAGCAACTGAGATCTTCCCGCTTTAGGATAGAAATTGGGAGTCAATCTTCCACCAATAAAAAGATCTAAATCCCCATCTTTATCAAAATCTGCTCCGACCACTGTTGAACTACTAGCGAAAATTTCAGGCAGTGCTAGGGAGTCTAGGGCGAAATTCCCCTTACCATCATTGATGTATAAACGATCCTTATAATACTTGGAGCCTACTTCAAATTCGTTTCCTCCTGATGCAATGTATAGGTCCTGATCTCCATCCGAATCAGCATCAAAAAACAGGGCACCCATGTCTTCATATTGAGAATTGTCTCTTGAAAAAGTAAGGGTGTCAAATCCTTCGGTTCCATTATTAAAAAATAACTTTCCCGATTGGCCATAGGCACCACCAATGTACAAATCTTCCTTCTTATCTCCATTGATATCTCCAACAGCTATTCCCGGCCCCAACTGTGAATGCTTGTGGGGCAATAATGGTTGAAGGTTGAAATCTGCGTAATACAACTCTCGATGCTCGAATACCGGAAGAGGTTTGGTAGGTCCTTGTCCTATTTTGACGTGGAGGTTGTTTGCCTTTTTTTGCCTTGCATTACTTGGCTCAGGATTATAATTAATATTGAGGACTTGATTGGCCGAGATGGTGAATAATTTTTGTTGGTTGCCATCCGGCCATTGGATCAAAAGGGAGTCAACAGTATGCTTTTGACCCAATCCAAAATGAATGGTTTCACTAACGGAAGATTGGTAGCCTCTGGTAAGGAAATGTTCATAGTATTGAGATTGTCCATTACTGTAAAGATTGACTTTGGTACCTAAGGCCTGAAAATTTCCCTTTTTTCCGGTAAGTTTAATTTGCAGGAAATGGTTATTTTCATCTTTCTGGCCGTTATTCTTATAAATAGAAGCTTTACTGTAGGTATTATTAATTACAAGATCTAGTTGACCGTCGTTATTCAGGTCTGAAAACGTCAAACCGCTGGAATAACTCGGCATTTCAAAACCCCAGGTTTCTGATACATCATTAAAGGTGAGGTCTTGGTTGTTTTGAAACATAAAATTGCCAAGGTGAGCGCCTTTGAGAGGTTTTAATTTTTCAAATATTTCAAGGCTATTTAACGTAGCAAAATTGGACCTGTAGTCTACAAAATCCCGATTGGTGATGTCACGCGGATAACCATTTGTAATGAACAAATCTTTCCAACCATCATTGTTCCAATCCGCCCATAAAGGAGCCCAGCTCCAATCGGTGGCTGCTACACCTGCCATAAAGCTAATGTCTGAAAACCTAGGTAAGGAGTCCTTAGAATAGCCCCGATTAAGCTGAAGAGTGTTCCGCATAAACTGAGGTTCATACCCGGTCTTTATTTCAGAGGTAAATCTGTCATGGCCTGTCTTCCCAAACATAAGTTTTTGTCGATAGTTTTTATTTGGCAACATGTCTACTTCTATAAAATCCGGCATGCCGTCATTGTTTATATCGGAAATATCGTTTCCCATGGCGGAATAACTGGTGTGTGGGAATACCTTTTCCGCAATATTTTTGAAAGTTCCATCTTTCTGGTTCAGGTATAAAATATCATTCGACAAGTAATCATTACTTATAAATATGTCCGGCCATAAATCTCCATTTATGTCGGCAATTGCCAATCCCAGACCATATCCTTCAATGGTGATTCCACTTTCTTTTGACACATCGGAAAAAGTTAGATTACCGTTGTTTTGATATAATTTATCGGTATTTAACATTTCTCCATTGACTCTTTTAGGCCGAATGATGTTGGGGCCGGTCTCGTCTGTCATATTATTCATTAAGTACATGTCCAGATCACCATCCCTGTCAAAATCAAAAAAGGCTGCTTGGGTACTAAATCCTGAGTCATCCAGTCCATAATCAGCAGCTTTTTCTAAAAATTTAAAATCTCCCAAATTGATGTACAACTCATTTTTTCTTTGGATTGCGCCATAGGGTCCGGAAAAACAGAGGTAGATGTCTCTCAATCCATCTTGGTTAATATCCACTATTGATACTCCTGTAGCCCATTTTCCCTTGGTGGAAATACCGGAAGATTCTGTTCGATTGACAAAAGAAAAATCACCCTCATTGGAAAAAATCTCACAATTACCCATATTGGAAGTAAAGACCAAGTCATCTAGGCCATCGTTGTTGAAGTCTGCCACAGCTACACCGGCACCATTGTAAAAATATTCATAGGTAAGAATATTAAAAAATTCGTCCTCAATAAGACCATTTTCAAAATCCACTCCCGTTTCATCAGGACTTAATTTAGTAAACCTTTTGTTTTCCTGACAAGCAAGACAGAGCATAAGAAATAAAAACAAAGAATAGGGTGTCGATAAAAATGAAGGATTTTTCATTCAAACTAATATTTGCTTACGGCAACTTTATGACTGGCAATATAGGGTTTTTGCTTGGCCTAAATCATTAACATTGGCTTTTTATTTGGGGGGTAAATAGCTGAATTAATAGGTGCAAGATTTGGAGCTACTGATGTATTGGGGTATATTTATACTTCAACCTACTAAAAACCATAATTAAACATGAATTATTCAAAGTTAAAATTCCTATCAGTAGCCTTAGTTTGTGGAGGCTTGCTTTACGGTTGTGGAAGTTCGTCGGAGTCGGAAACTGAAACAGATACCCCACCTCACAGCAGATGAAGACCAGGGAGGCTTGGATCTTCCTTCAGGTTTTCAATCCTATGTTATTGCTGAAGACCTAGGTAGGGCAAGGCATTTGGCTGTAAGGGAAAACGGTGACATTTATGTTAACCTCAGAGAAGCCAATGAGCAAGGAGGAATTGCAGCGCTTAGAGATACTGATGGAGATGGAAGAGCAGATGAAATAAAGTATTTTGGTGATTTTGGAGGTACAGGTATGGCTTTTTACAATGGAAACCTTTATGCTTCTAATGACAGTACTGTTTTTCGATTTTCCTTTACCGGGGACTCCTTAATTCCTGACAATGCCGCGTCTCCTGACACCATCGTCTCCGGACTTCCGGTGCAAACTTCACATGCTGCCAAATCCTTTACTTTTGATGACGAAGGGTTTTTGTATGTTAATATAGGTGCTCCGTCTAATGCTTGTCAAGAACAAGACAGGTCTAAGGGGTCACCTGCCATGGATCCATGCCCTCTATTGGAAAGACATGCAGGCGTGTGGCGCTTTGATGCAGAAAAAACAGGTCAAACTCAATTGGAGGATGGCTATAGGTATTCTACCGGAATTAGAAATGCTGTAGCCCTTGAATTCAATCCTTTTGATGGACATGTGTATGCTGTACAACATGGGAGAGATATGTTGAACGGATTGTTTCCTGACATGTACACAACAGAAGAAAGTGTGGAACAGCCTGCAGAAGAGATGTTTAGATTGAGTGACGGTGCAAATTTTGGATGGCCATATTGTTATTACGACGGCAAACAAAATATCAGGTTGACTGCTCCTGAATATGGAGGAGACAAACAAAGTTCAGATAGGTGTGAAGGAACAGTGGCCCCTGTTGCAACATTTGCTGCGCATATGGCTCCCAATGACTTATTGTTTTATACCGGAGATCAATTCCCTGAGCGGTATAAAGGAGCTGCTCTTATTGCTTTCCATGGCTCTTGGAATAGAGCACCTTTGGGACAAAAAGGGTATAAGGTAAGCATGGTACCTTTCCAGAATGGTTCACCAAGTGGAGAAGAACAGGATTTTGCTGATGGCTTTGCAGGTGTGGAAGAAATAGAGGCACCTAGTGACGCAAAACACAGACCCACAGGTTTAGCAATGGCTCCTGATGGTACAGTAATAATTTCTGACTCTGTTACCGGAAAAATCTGGCGTGTTTTTTATAAAGAAGACAATACCTTGGCGCTAAAATAAATTTAGCCCAATTTATAGCTTTATTTTAAAAAAGTAAAGGGAAATGTTTACTAACATTTCCCTTTACTTTTTTTGAATTGGCCTGCTATTGAACTTGATATATGCAATAGCCAATCTATTATGTGCTGAAATCGCTTCAAAATCAGCCACGTCGTTGCTGCTTTTAATTTCACCATAGCAGTGGTATACTAAAAGCTCCGATTGGTCTGATTTTCTTGCATTGCAACGCTTCCAGTAAACAAAGGACAGACTTCACTCCTGACCATTGTCAGGGCTGAGAAATCCTATTACAGAATCCGAGTCGAAGGCGTGCCACCTTTCAGCCTGAATAAGGGCGGATTCGAAAAATCCTTAATAACTGTTTTTAATGAAAGCTAGGTTTTCATTAGTTATCCTTTTTAAAGCTTTGTATTAAATCATAAATTGCACTACACTTATTATCAGCATAGAGACACGATGACAATTAAATTTTATGCCCCATTATGGGGGAATAACTTGGCTTTTGAAAGCTTCTGTAAGCAAGTGAAAGAAGCAGGATACCAGGGGGTAGAAATGGACCTTCCGCAGGAGACAAAACAGAAGGATCTTTTGCTGGCAATACTTAAGGACCATGATTTAGAATTGGTAGGACAATATTATCAATCCTTTGAAACAGACCCAAAAGCAAATTTGAATTCGTATGAAAAATATTTAAGACATTTGATTGCTGCTAACCCGGTATTGATCAATTGTCAAACGGGTAAAGATTATTTCGCCTTGGAGGAAAATTTACCTCTCTTTCAAGTGGCGGAAAGACTTTCTAAAGATTCAGGGATTCCCATTACCCATGAAACCCACCGAGGGAAGTGTTTGTATGCAGCCCCTGTCGCCAAACAGTATTTTGAAAGCCTTCCGAATCTACGCATTTGCTTGGACATCTCCAATTGGTGCAATGTCCATGAATCATTACTAGAAGACCAGAAAGAAATTGTTGATCTAGCCATATCTAGAACAGATCATATTCACAGCAGAGTAGGACATGCAGAAGGGCCTCAGGTAAATGATCCTAGAGCTCCGGAATGGGAAACAGCACTAGATGCTCATTTGAATTGGTGGGGAAAAGTAATTGAACTGCACAGGAATAGTGATAGGGATTTAACCATCTGTACTGAATTTGGTCCTTACCCTTATATGCCCACATTCCCTTATTCGGAAAAACCTCTGGCAAATCAATGGGAAATCAATGTTTATATGATGAATTTGTTAAAGAACAGGTTTCATATTTAATGTTGCTCTGAAGCGGGTTAAAAAAATGAACTTTCTATATTCTGTTTACCCTTAAATAGGCTAGAGCTTATTACCCATATAATACCAAGGCTGACACCTATTTTTTTGTTATTCGCAGTTTTGAGTGTAATTTCAACGCTGGTTAATTCTTGGTGAAATAAGATTCGGTAAAATAACCTTATCACAAAGGGATATTCGATGCATAACACAGGAATGAAAGAATAATTGAAAAGCATTTTGAATGATATTGACCTTATTAAAAGCCAGGTCCTATTAAATCTTAAATTTTATAATCCATTAGCTAAATTGCTTACTATAGAAATGAAACATACTGAGACTGTTGCTGCGTATTTTTTTCAACGGCCGAAAATTAAAGGTATTTTCGGTACACTTTCCTTATTATTATTATTGATTTCGGCCTGTGGGGAAGCAGAGAAAGAGGACTTGATAACATCAGTGAACTTTGAAGAGCAGAGCTTTGCTCCATTTGTAGAGCCTGCTTTTCCCTATATTACTACTTCTTTTGATGGTAGGAGTTTGGGAGAGGAGTTCCCAGAAAACAATATTTCTGGTAGAGTATTGGCTATAAAATTGGGGAACGATTCGTATGCTTGTTTTGATACAGATATGTTGCGTTGGTCTGTGGCTTGGACAGGTGAATTTATGCCAATGGTAACCATGGCACAGGTATCGTATGCAGAGTTTCATAACAAAGGCAACCAAATACCTACTATAGGAGGTGATCCCAAATTGGCTACAGGCACTTATCCAGGTTGGGCCATAGGGCAAGCAGCTGTCAAGGATCCCCGAAACCCATCTCCTCATCCAGATAGTCCCAAATGGGGTGCCATACCTGCAGAAATTGGCAGGTATGAAGGTGTTTACCCAGTAGATGACAAGGTTGTTCTTTCCTATACTGTGGGTGAAACACTTGTTTATGAATTACCGGGTAGTAGGCTCCATGAAGGGTTGTCTGTATTCAGCAGGAGATTTGCCATGGCTCCAGCAGAAGAGAAAACTTTTTAATAGCGGCTGAAATTACTAATATTAGTAAAGTAGAACAAGAAGGAGACCAAGTAATGGTTTACCATGGGGACAAGGTGACAGCCATGGGCCTTGCTAAAGGTAGTGAAAAGGTAAACCTTTCTGTTAAAGATAACAGGTATCTGATAGCTGAAGTTGCTGCACATACTTCTACTGTAGATTTTGAATTGATACTATGGAATGGTGAGGAAACTGAAAAGGATAAATTTGCCGGGGCTTTGAACCAAGAACTGACAGTAATTCCTGATTTTGAAAATGGTAACAATCCATACTGGAAGGAAGAAGTGTTGACTCAGGGCCAAATATCTCCTGATACAGCAGCCTTTGTTACAGATCGATTGACTTTACCTGTGCCTAATCCTTGGAACCGTAATGTGAGAATGGTTGACATTAGTTTTCTTAGTGATTCCGAGGCCGCTATGGTAACATTTGAAGGTGATGTTTGGAAGGTGGCAGGGATCAATGAGTTACTGGATCGTCTTGTATGGACAAGGGTGGCATCAGGTCTGTATGAACCGCAAAGTATTGAAGTAGTCAATGGTGAGATTTATGTTTATGGGAAAGATGGAATCACCAAACTTCACGATTTAAATGAAGATGGCGTAGCAGATTATTACGAAAATTTTTCCAATGTGATGGCGCAGTCTATTGAAACCCGTGAATGGGCAAGTGACATGGTGGCCGATCCAAAAGGAGGGTTTTATGTGGCCAAGTTTGGAGCTTTAGATATGGGGCCTGAGGCTTCCTCACCCAAAGCCCTAATGGGATTTAGGTCAGCATCAAATGATGATGGTTCCATACATAAAATTTCCGCAGATGGTAAGAGCAAAGAGCAGTTTGCAACAGGATTTAGGGGGCCTTATTTAGGAATACACCCTGAAAAAGGATGGTTGACAGGTTCTGATCAGCAAGGTCATTATATGCCATCTACCCCGGTAATGCTGATAAGAAAAGATGATTATTTTGGAGTTCCTGCTACTGCACACAGGGAGCCTATTCCTGAAACCACCCCTCCAATTACTTGGATTCCCCACAGTGAAGATCGGTCAGGAGTAGGGCAAATTTGGGTAACTTCTGACAAAATGGGTCCATTAAATAACCAAATGATTCACCTGTCTTACGGCCGACCAGGATTATTTGTGGTGAAAGTAGACAGTGGGTCCAATATTGTACAAGGGGGTGCTTCTGTTATTCCCGGTAATTATCCTGCCCCTTCTATGAAGGGAGATGTAAACCCCGGTGATGGGATGGTTTATTTTGCCGGCTTCTCTTTATGGGGACATAATTCAGAAGAGTTAAGTGCCTTACTTAGGCTAAGGTATACCGGGAAAGAAAGTTTGCTGCCTGAAGATTACAAGGTGAGAGACGGTGGAATCCTATTGAGGTTTGGCCAAGAATTAGATGAAGAAACCGCAACAGACTTGGCCAATTATCAAGTCAAAAGATGGAATTATATGCGAACGGAAAAATACGGTTCCGGACATTACCAATTGGATGGGTCAGTTGGGGAGGAACATCTTCCTGTTTTGGCGGCTCAGTTGTCGGAGGATAAAAAGGCAGTTTTTTGGTTGTTCCAAATATTGCTGTGGTGATGCAAATGGAAGTAGCCTTTGATTTACAAACTGCTAAAGGTGCCTCATGGTCAGACAAGGTTTGGATGACAGTAAATGAGGTAAACCAACCCATGTTAAAAGCAGAAGGATTTGGGGACTTTAACCCATCAGATTTGATAGAGAACTTTGATCCGGCCTTATTGGCAACCAAGGAAGAAGGAACAGCAGATGCCATTAAAGGCAAAGAAATATTCTTGAAATACGGATGTATTGCCTGCCATGCAATTGACGATAATGTGGCCGGGAAAATTGGTCCTAGTGTCAAAGGACTTTATGGAGCCAAAAGGGAGTTTAAAGATGGTACTACTGCAACCGCAGACGATGCCTATATCAAAGAGTCGATCGTTGATCCGGGTGCCAAGATTGTAAAAGGCAGAGAAGGGGAGATGCCTTCCTTTCTGGGATTACTTTCCGATCAGGACATCGAATCTGTTATCTTGTATTTCAAAACCTTAAAATAAAAAGTTTTAGGTTAGCCGAAACAAATTGCGAAAAGCAAGTCTAGTTTTTAGAAATTATCTAATTGGAAAAAACGCACATAATTTACTATGTGCGTTTTTTTTTATGATAAATTTAGTAGCTCAGTTACTTTTAGTAGTTTGTTGATTATCAATAGGTTCTTAAGAATAAAAAGACCTAAATTCCATAGCATTTTATTTTAAAAGGTTAAAGTAATAACGTAAATTGGAAGTAAAAATTGGTATGAGGCCATTGTTCTACTTAATATTCCTTTGTTTGCCAACTTTAATTTTAAGTTGCCAATCTGCTCAGAAAGAGGAGCAAAAATCCAATGCTGTAAGTGAGGTTAAAACGGTATCAATTAACCTAAGAAAAAAAGTAAAGTCAGAGAGCGAAGCTAATAGCTGGGAAACGGTTGAATATACTGAATCCTGGGACCCTAATAGGACGGCAATCATTGTAACCGATATGTGGGATAGGCATTGGTGTGAAAGTGCTTCCCAAAGAGTGGCTGAATTGGCTCCGGTCATGAATAAAACTTTAATAAAGGCAAGGGAGTTTTGCGTAACCATTATTCATGCACCAAGCGGAACCATGGATTTCTATAAAGATACCCCTCAAAGAAATGCTGCGATTGAAACGCCTAATCATAAGGCTCCTGAGGGTTTTCCAATAAATGATTGGTGTTACCTTGACAAAAATAAAGAAGCTGCTTTACCCATAGATGACAGTGATGGTGGTTGCGATAAGCCCTGTGCTGATGGTGATCCATGTGAAGAAATGACAGCTTGGTCAAGACAGATTGCTTCCATCAGTATTGAGGACAATGATTTTATCACAGATCAGGGGCAGGAAGTATTTAATATTATGGTTGAAAATAATATAGACCATATAGTGGTAATGGGGGTCCATTTAAACATGTGTGTATTAGGCAGGCCTTTTGCCATACGTCAGATGGCGAACCTTAATAAAAATGTGGTATTGATGCGGGACATGACAGATACCATGTACAACCCGGAAATGGCACCTTATGTAGACCATTTTGAGGGAACTCGTTTGGTAATAGACCATGTAGAAAAATACTGGGCCCCTACTATGGTGAGTTCGGACTTTACGAGTTCGCCAGCCTTTGCTTTTAATGAAGAGTAATAGGGCATAGCAGGGGGCTGTTACTTGGTTTTACTTGAGTGAGAATAAATAATTATAAAAGATTTTTTTGTTATCTAAAAATCTGGGAAGCAATTTTCAGATGACATCACATTAAATGAAGTTGAATATGCAATTTATTCCAATTTCATTTAAAGAATATGTCAAAAAGCACTTGAAGAACAACCCAAGTGAAAATGAAAGAGATTTGAATAAACGTCTTCAGACTGCATTAGCAGATTACAAAAGAGGCGTGAAGTGCTCCTGTGGAAATGACATTTGGGTTATAGGTGCTGCCACTGTCGGAAATAGTTGCTTTACCTGTATTACGGGGAAAGCGATCCAAACAATGATTATGAAATTGAATCCTTAATAAAAAAGAATAAAAGCGCTGGTCGAAGGCATATAGACGAAATCCGGCCAGCTCAAATAGCGGGCTTCTTTGATAATGATGGGTATGAAATATAGATGGATTTAATTCAAAAACCATCTTTATGTATTACTTGTATCAATAACGATAACCCTCATGAAGAAATACTATGTAATATGACCCGACATGATCAACAAAATGAAAAGGAGTTCATATGTTTTGCTTATAGAGAAAAGAAATAATTTTTGATTGATATGCAAATTGCGTTTTATATGAAAGATTAAAATGTCCTAAATATTTAGGCAATTTAAAAAAATATTTTTAAATTGTTAGGATATAATAGGATCAAATGATCTATAAAGAAAGTGCTTTTTCAATAAAATTTTCTCAAATAGCATATTTGAAAGATATCAAATACTGGTTCTGGCTATCAGGTAGCTTGCTATTGCTATTGGCTAGCAGTTGTCAACAAAAACCGAATATTGAAAAGAAAGAGAGCGACTTGAAAATTGTTTCAGTAGATCTTTCTCAATCCCGAATCGGGAAATTATCTGAATTTTTCGCACCTAAAATCGACTATATTTGGCTGAAAGATAAATTGGATGAGGCACAACTTAATGCCGGCTTACATCAAATTCTCTTTTATGGAGATAAAATTTATACCCTTGATATTTACGGGTGTAAGTGCATTTCAATTTTCAATATGGAAGGGGAGTACTTGGGAAAGATTGCTGCTTATGGTGAAGGCCCCGGTGAATTTCTAGAATTTGATGCTTTGGCAGTTGTAAATGAGGAACTGGTCTTATTAGGAGTTTATCCCAGAAAAATCATGTGGTTTAGCCTGGAAGGTGAGTTTCTACGTGAAACGATCTTGAGAGATCACTTCGGCCCCGGTGTGTTTTCTGAATTCGACAACCGCTATTATTTATACAGCTCGGCTAGAAATACAGGAGAATTTTTTATCCAAACCTTGAATGAAAATTTGCAGGATACTATTAATTTCTTGCCATTCTATTCCGAAAGGCTTGAAAGTATGATGTCCGGTAGGAATTATTTTAAAAAAGTAAACAATATCTTTATTTTGGGATGACCTTTCTCGATACCATTTATCAATTCCAAAATCAACAATTGGTCCCCAAATTTGTATTCGATTTTGGGAAGTATGGCCAAGACTTGGAAGAATTAAAAGGCTTGGGAATAATGGACAGATCAAAATTTATGTCTAGCCAAGCTAAACTTTATTTCCTAGGTCGATACCATGTTTCCGAAAAACAGCTTTACACCATCCTTAGTTTTGAAAAGAAGGTTTACAATTTATTTTATGACAGGGAGAAATCACAATCCCATGTGATTGAAGGCAATCTAATCAACGATATCGATGAAGGGCATGATCCAAAGTTAATAAGCTATGGTTTTGAACCGGGGAAAGTGGGGACAAGAATTACTGGTAAAGACCTTTATCAGGCATTGGTGGAAAAGAAAAAGCAGTTGGGGAAGGAAGAATTTGAGAATTGGGCTAAAGGTAAGGGAAGAGACTTGGCAAAAACAGCCTTGGCGGCAAAAGACTCAGAAAACCCGGTGCTTATTGTTTATACGCTAAAGTGACCTTTTTTCCTCTGGAGAAGTACCACTATTGATAAAGTAAGTCGGTAAGTGGGATCAAAATAGGAAACCTGAATGGGTTAAACTATTGAAGTAACAGGTATCAGACTGTGAAGTAATGAATTGATAATCAAACGACCTTGGAGGTATTGATGCATTAATTGCAGCAATACCGCCAAAATCTTTACCAGCTCCCACCGGCGCCGCCACCACCGAAACTACCACCACCAAAACCGCCGAAGCCACCGCCTCCGCCACCAAAGCTGCCTCCTCCGGAAGAAAAATCCCCAAATTTACCTCGACTCCTCCAAGCATATTGGCTAGCAATAAGGTGGTGAAGAAATCCACTCCGCCTCGTTTTCCTCCCATATGGTTGTTGTTGTCATTTCGGTTTCTGATCAGGGTAAGGATTACAAAGCCTACGATCAATATTAAAAAGAGGGGAGTCCTCCTCCTGGTTTTTCTGAGGAGCCAAGGTCCTCTGCCTTATATTCCCCGGATGCAAGTTTAAAGATCATGTCAGTCGCCTGATCCAAACCGGTAAAATAGTTTTCTGTTCGGAAGTTGGGGATAATCATTTGATCTACAATTCTTTTTGCCAAAGCATCCGGAATTGCGCCCTCCATCCCATATCCTGTGGCTATAAATACCTTTCTATCTTTCATTGCGGCCAGAATAAGTACACCATTGTCTTTGTCTGCTCTACCGATTCCCCATTGATCCCCCAACTGAAAAGCATAATCACTGATGTCATAAGGCCCGACAGAATTGATTAAAACGATACTTACCTCCGAAGAGGTACTGTTATTATAAGCCACTAGCTTGGTCTCCAGCTGTCGGACTTCATTGGCTGATAGTGTCTTTGAAAAATCATTAACCAAGCGAGGAGGGTTAGGCTTTTCAGGAAAATCCCCTGAGCCCAGCTGGCCAATGAAAGTACCAATAATAACAAGGAAAGGAAAAGCTGTTTTTTAATCATGATGTCTTATTCAAAGGATATTTCGTCAGGGAGTTCATTGATGTCTCCTTCATGGTCATAGGGGAAATGCTGCTGCAGTTGCTTACCTGACATTTCTATGCCTATTCTAAGCCCTTCAGTATAGGCTTTTGTCTTAAAATGAACAAGCATTTCTTCCTTGATATTTTCCCAAAAGTCTTTGGGAACTACTTGGTTAATTCCTGCATCGCCGAGAATTGCAAACTTATGGTCAAGCACTGCAAGGTAAAACAACACTGCATTGCGTTGGGCTGTCTTATGCATCTTGAGTTTTTCAAAGACTTCAGCAGCTCGGTCAAGTACATCTCCTTTGCAGTGATTTTCAATATGGACTTGAATCTCACCTGAAGTTTTCTTTTCCGCATTCCGAATTGCTCCTATAATGATGTCTCGGTCTGCTTTACTAAATAATTTTTCTGCCATAATAAGCGATTTTTAAAATTCTACCGTTGGGGCATTTTCAGCACCTGCGCTAGCTTCAAAATAGCCCTTGCGCTCAAAGCCATACCAACCTGCAAAAATATTGTTCGGGAAAGTTCTCAGATTGGAATTGTAGCTCTGCACAGATTGGTTGAAATTCCTTCTTGCTACCGCAATTCTATTCTCAGTGCCTTCCAATTGAGCCTGCAGCTCAAGAAAGTTTTGGTTGGCTTTCAAGTCAGGATATCTTTCCACAGCCACCAATAACCTGCTCAGAGATCCACTCAATTGGTCTTGAGCATCTTGAAATTTAGCAATGTTTTCAGGGCTCAGGTCATCGGCCTGCAAGTTGATGGAAGTAGCTTTTGAGCGTGCTTCGATTACATTCGTTAAGGTTTCTTGTTCAAAGTCAGCATATCCTTTTACTGTATTTACCAAGTTAGGAATCAAGTCAGCTCTTCTTTGGTATTGGGTCTCCACTTCCGCCCACTGACCGTTGATGGTTTCTTCAGTTTGCACGAAGGTATTGTAAACACCTACAGCTTTGTTATAAGCAATAAAACCGATCACGGCGATGATAATAATAGGAATTTTTTTCATGGTAAGAATATTTTTAAATCAATGAAGCTATATGACGTAAAATTTGGTTTGAGAGTTTCCGAAATAATTGTTTTTAATAGAAACTGCTACAAAAGAAGCAGATTTCGTTATTTATGACAAACTTTTGCATCGAGAAAGTAAGAGCAGTCTCAAGGCACTTTACCCAATCCACTGAGACATTTCCTGTCCATCAATGTATCTTATATAAAGAAGCTGTGATGGGATTCTCTCTTTTTATTCATGGATTGGATTTCAAAGTTACCACATTAAAATGAGAATACAGCCTAAGCTAAAATAAGCAGTTTTTTAAGTTGGAGCAAATTATAGAATAAGGCTATTTCTTGAGAGGATAGGGTGCTTAGTATATGTTGCCTGAGCTTAGGGCATCAGTCCCAAAACACATAATTATCACATCATATGTTGCTATACGGGGCTAAAGCATGCTAACCCGATAACTACCTTTAGAGATGAAATAAAATGCTTTCTAAATTTATTTTATGTAAATATTTAGTGAAAATTTACTAAAACAAATAAAAATTTTCCCTAAAACAAATCTGTATTACCTATTTTATTCTTCTAATCGCAAAGCTTGGGCTGTTATCATGTTCCATGGTGAGGTGAATTATTTCCCAATTACGTTTGGAGCAAAATTCATAAACAGCTTCAATTACCCCATACCTGACCATACCATCCCAGTTTCCTAAGATATAATCATGTCCGGCAATTATCCCATCTTCTTTTACTTTGGATTCCCATATGTTGAGTTCACTTATCGTAGTTTGATACGAATGATCTGTATCAATATATATCCAGTCAAAATAGTCCTTTGGGAAATTTTTACCAACTTCTGTAGAATAGCCAAGGTCAATCTGTACGGTACCTGATTTAATCTGTGACTTAAAAAGTTCCTCGACTTTCTTTCTTTTGTTTTGGTTGTACCTTTCACTTCCCCAAAAATCCACTAAATGCAATTTTTCAGGTTTGCAGGTGGTTAATATTAGCTTAGAAAAATCTCCTTCATCTACTCCTAATTCTGCAACTACCCCATTTTTAGGAAAGGTTTTTAACAATTCTTCCCTGTTGAGAAGTAATTTTGTGTTTGCAATGGTCTGAGGCTGAATAGGAAATTTGGGGATAAAGCTTGATTCAAGTCTGTTTTTTTCTTTCCTTGTTTTTATGGCAGTAATTATCCTTTTTTTAATACTATTTGGCCTAAATAAATTCAAAATTTTAATCATGAGTTACTTGTAATTCTGACTAACGATTTGTTTTTGGCTCCATTTGATTGTAAAATATGCTTATTAGGGTCTTAAATATAGTAGCTTGAAAACCGAAATTTTTAAATTTTAACAATAATAGCCCATTGGTTTTTGGTCGCGCAAACAATCGGTATCGAAAGTACCAAATTATTCCTGAGGTAAAAAAGTGTTTTTTCTTTCTTAATCCCCTTTCAATTCCTAAATAGAAAAGTACAGGCTTGCTGATTTGAGTCAAAACTCAACGGTTTCTGATAGATGAGCGTAATTTGAGTATCATTACTAAAATCACTTATTTTACTTTTAAACCGAAACTACCACGTGCTCAGATATAAATCGGTATAGGAGTTATTTGAATATTTTCACCTGCTTTTCACAATCTTTCCCCTAAACTTTATAATACTCCACCAATTTCCCATCAAATCCGGAAACGCGGCTTATCAGTTCCTGGCGTTTTTTCTCGTCAAAGGCTTTGAACCTTTTGGCAAAATCTATCTTTTCACTTAACATGTCAGCATGGTCTGCACCGGTTACCAAAACACTAATTGGTAGGGACCAGGAGAAATAAATGGCTTCTTCTACGGTCAAAACATTCGGCACGATGCGTGGCTTGTCTCCACTATTGAAATGGGTGGTACCCCCAAAAAAGCCACCATTGGCCAGGGTTTTCATTGCACAAGGAGCCATTCCTTTTTCTATTAGTCTTGGCATCACATTGGTGATAAAGCTTTTGTAATTTGGATCAAAGGCATTGATGGGCATTTGGCAGGCTTCCAGTTCATCCGTACTTTCCAACATTCTCAAATGAGCATTGTAATCCGAATGTCCTGAGAATCCTATATGCTTTACTTTTCCACTTTCTTTTGCCTTCAAAACATAGTCTAAGACCCCATTTTTTAACCTGCTGTCCACATCTGACGGACTTGTTACTGCATGAATCAGCCAAAGGTCTATATAATCCGTTTTCATTCGGCTAAGGGTGCCTTCCAAATGTTCTTGGGCGGTTTTGCCATCTCTGGCGGTTGACTTACTTTGAATAAAAGCAATGTCTCTATATTTGGGTGTTAGGAATTGCCCATACCTTCTTTCTCCGGTACCTGAACCATAAGACTCGGCATTGTCAAAGAACCGGATACCACCTTCAAGAGCGCGTTCAATTGTTCTTTCGGCTTCACTTTCCTTCATTCGAGCAATATGGGCACCTCCCAGTCCAAGCATGGTGACAGACAAACCTGATTTGCCAAATTTCCGCTTGGGTAGTAAGTCGCCTAGTCTGTCTCGCATATAGGGAGTGGGCACTGCTTTTCCTTCTGCATTGATACTGGTAAGGGGCAGCATCATTCCGGCAGTCAATCCGGCCAAGGATTTTAAGAATGCCCTTCTTTGGTTATTTTGCTTGTTCTTTTCCATGATCGTTTGGGTTAAAATTTAAGATGGATGCCAGTCATTACATTTATTCCCGGCATTGGAAAACCTTTTTCCAGCTGATATGAGGTGTTTAGCAGGTTTTTCCCGGTGATATAGATGTTGATTTTATGACTTATGGAATACATGCTTTTCAAATTTATTAGGGTGTAGTTTTCATTTTTATCTGTTTCTGTAAGGCTATTTCGGAGTCCGCTTATGTGCTGAATTGATGGAACAATTGAAAATTTACTTAATTGTAGATCAGTCTGAAGACTTAGGTTATGTTTGGGTGCAAATAAAATGTTTTCGTCTACATCCACATAAGCGTAATTGAATATGACTTGCAAGGATTCAGCAGTTTTAAAACGAAATTGACTTTCTAGTCCTTTGTTAAGGAAACTCCCTGAATTGCTGCCAATGGAAGGCGTGATCATGGGGTTGATTTGAATTAAATTACTTCCTTTGGCCATAAAGGCCATCATTTCAAGGCTTAGTTTGTTATCTAGGATAAGGGTTTGAAAACCTGCCTCGTGACTCCACAGTTCTTCAGGTCTTAAAGATTCATTAGAGGTGGGGAAGAGAAAAAGGTCTACTATGGAGGGACTTCTGAAGGCCTTGGAGGAGGAGGCTTTTAGCGTAAAATTTTGCTTTATCCTATAAGCAAAACCAAAGCCGGGAAGGAGTTTCTGACCATACTGGGAATTGCTAACCCGGCGAAGTCCTGCATTAAAACTTATTTTTTCTCCCAATTCTTGCTGGGCCTGCAAATAAAGATCAGTTTCATGAATCGTAAATTGCGTTCCCAAGCCTACTCGCGCAGGGGGAGGTAGGGTTTCATTGAATGCCTTTCCACCATAGCGTTTGTAATCAATACCAATTGTGAGAATTTGGTTCGGAAGTACACTCAAGTTTTGGTAAAAGGTGATGCCTTGATTTTGGTCTTTGGATGAAAATCCGGTTTGAAATGTATGTTCGCCAAAGTTATGGAAGTACAATAAAGCCCCACTAATATTTTCCCAGTCGTTGCGAAGGGAAAGTGCAGCTCTTCCCCTTAAGTATTCGCGTTTATCTGTTTCCGATGGGGCAACAGTAGGACCCGGCTGAAAGTAAGTTGCATCAGCCAATTGCATGTCTCCTGAAAGTGAAAGTCCCGGAGAGATGGCATAACCCATTTTGAGGTAGCCGGTCGTGTTTTCAAAGCTGTCTTCCGCATCGTTTCGAAAACCCGTAGTACTGTTTCTATTTATGGCTACCATGGAATGGAATTTTCCCTGATTAAAAGAAACGTGAACATTTCCCATAAATGTCCTGAAGGAACCATAGCCTACATTAACAGACCCGTTCCAGCCCTCATCTGTCCCTTTTCGGGTGATCAGATTAATGGCACCGCCCATGGCGTTGGAGCCATATAAAACAGATGCGGCTCCTCTTTGCACTTCTACTCGCTCTATATCAGAGGCGCTGTAAGCATCCGCAATGGGATGAGCAAATATGCCCATAAATTGGGGCTGCCCATCTATCAATACCAAAACCCTGTTATTGGGTGTACCACTAATCCCCCGAATGCTAATATTTCCTCCTGACCCCGGGCCTATTCCAAAACCTGTTATACTGCGATCATTAAGTAAAAAGCCCGGTACTTGATAAGTAAGCAGTGGTAAAACATTTATCTCTCCAGAGCGATCAATGGTTTCCCGTGATATGGTGGAAATGGAAGCAGCTATTTTGTTTTTCTGCCGTTCTATCCTCGTTCCCGTGACCACAGCTTCATCTAAGGCAATTGTTAGGCTGTCCTTTTCTTGAGCCAATAGTGGATTGGCGTAAAAAGCAAAGAAAAAGCATAGGGTGACACTAACTTTCATAAATATAGGATTTTGGGGAAGGATTCCATGGCCACTTTACACAAGTTTTAATATTGGGGAAAAGCACAAAATCTGCCTTACCTTTTAGGACAAATGTTTTTACCGAATAATCCTTTAATGAAGCTTTTACTAAATCCAAAGTCTTTCCTGAAACGGCTACGTCATCTATCAGAAGGATGCGGCAACGATGTGGAAAAGAAGTTTCGAAGAGGTCTAGAAATTCCGGAGATTTCCGAATAGGCTCATTAATGTCATTCCTGTAGTTTACTGAGGCTATAAAAAGAGGTAGTTCAAGTTGATGTGCCACTAGGCTGGCAGGAACAATCCCACCTCTGCCAATGCCTACAATAATGTCAGTGGGAGGAAAGGCAAAGCCGTTCAGGGCTTTACTAATTTTGTCAAAAGGTAAGAAGACTTTTGAATCCATGAATTTATTTTTAAGACGAGAGGATATTTAAAAGCCTTTTTGGATTTATACCTTATCCCTTATTTCTTGATTGGGAAGATACTTTAGGCAAACGATATTGATAGCTAATAAAATTAAAATTCCAATGGTTGCATTGTTTAATGAAGTGCTAAAAAATTGCACCGGATTAGCTTCAATCAGTGGAATAAATATCAATAATGCAGATGAGATGGTTTTGGCTCCCAAAAAGGCCAAAGGAGCTGCGATCCATTTAATAATTCTTTGAAGTAAGAATACATAGGCCAATAAAGTGAATATTACAAGTTCAAGCGTAAGCATAGCCATCAAGCCCCAATGTGGGTTACCGGAAATTAGAAAGTTTAATGGCGGAGCCAAAATAGCAAGGAGTAAGGCAACAGGTAATCGATAGGCGATTAGGGCGACAATGGGCATATAGAACATAGGCAATAAATAAGCACCCATGGGAAATCCATTGTAGGGAGGAGCAAGGTGAACCAGTATTGGTAGAGCAATGGCTACAGGCAACGCCCATGCTGTTGTTTTTAAAGTAGAGCTGAAGTTTGAGTTAAGGGATAGTTGCATGATTCATCAAGGTTTAATAACAGGGGATTATTTAGCAATGGTGGAAATTTAAGCAATCAAATAAAAGCGTTTATAAGCACTTGATTTATTTGTTTTAATTTAATGAATTATTTTTAATTCTACAATTTGTAAGAATTTTTTACTGTATTATGCCGTTAATACATGTAAAAATAATGGTTTGATAAATGTTTCTAAACCTTGTTTGAATGGTAGGTGGGTTAAATGGCTAATTCGCTCACTTAAAGATAAGCGGTGCTTGCACCCGTTAAAAGTTCTGCTCTAGGTAATCTGAATAAAAATATTCTAAAAATGATATTATTTTTACCGTTTTAGTAATGCCTTTAAAGTGTTTCTTGAAACTTATTTTTCGCTTTCTGATTCCTCAATAAAAAACAGAATAAATATGGTTTTTCATATTAAATTAATGGATCAAAAAGGTGACCGAACTTAGAAGCCAAAAGATTGTAAAGGCGTTACCATTTTATGGTGTTTTTAAATTTTAAATTCGATAAAATGTATTGTAAAGGTTGTTTTGTTTTTTAGTTTGAAATTGGATACCGTTTACAATGATAATTGTATTAAATTAATGTCAGGAAAGTTACCTTAACTCGTTATGGTAGTGCCAAATATTTAATTTCTGATGTTAAAAAACCAACAAATTTATTATGCATTTAATTAAGAATAAATCCTTCGACAGGAACAAGCTTTAGAGTATATTATTCAAACCATAATAAAGCATAAAAGAAATACACAATAAATAATAAATTATAATGATAGGTAAATTGATGTACTTTTTAAAATTAAAAAATGTTTATTTATTACCGCTTTTGAGGATTAATAGAAAATTTATTGTTTATAAAAAATCAGAAATTAGCCTGGCTAAGACCTCAAAAATAACAATCCGTAAAACCTTTTATTTCAACGCTAAATGGACTAAAAATGATCCATTTCCTTCCTTGTTGGCCATGCTAGACAATTCAAACTTGACGGTTCAGGGTAATTTTTCTATTTACTCAGGAAGCAGAATATATATTAACAATGGAGCAAGTTTAATATTAGGGAGTGGGTATATTAACAATAACTTCAATTTGTCCTGTTTTGAAAGAATTGAAATTGGGAATGATGTGGCAATTTCGGAAAATGTATGTATTAGGGATTCCGATAACCATACTATTTCAACTTCTGATCAAAAAGACACCCAACCAATAAAAATTGGTAACCGAGTTTGGATTGGGATGAATGTTACGATATTAAAAGGAGTTACAATCGGAGATGGAGCTATTGTTGCAGCAGGAGCTGTAGTAAATAGGGATGTACCTGAAAAATGCTTGGTGGGTGGGGTTCCAGCCAAAATTCTTAAGCAAAACGTGGCCTGGAAATAAAATTTTGGGTTGAGAAAGTTGTTGTTAATAAATTGAATGAAGGAGGAGTATTGGTTTTTTTAAGAATTGTTCTATCAAGGCATTTGTAATACCATCTTTCTCCCCTTTTGGTTCAGTTTTAGTTATTATATTGATAGATTTTAAGTTGCTTTGTTTCCAAGTTTAATAGTTATTTTTTGTTCCAATGTATTAATATTTTGCCCCTAAAACGATGGCAAATGAACCTTACTCATTTTCAAAAGTATTGTTTATCAGATACGTTTTTTATGTCATTTCTTAGGATTGCTTTCTTCTTTGCTTTAATTGATTGGTAGTCAAAACAAAATTTAATGCAACTATGTTGCATTAAATTTTGTTTTGACTACCTTTGCCTAAAGCATTTAGAAAATAGGGCAGGAGAAAATCTGAAAGCCAGCGCTTAGTTGGGTAGCTTTCAGTCTTCTATTACTTCCCGGCAGGCATTTGAAAATTATTGGCTTATGACACAGATTGAACATTTTGAAGTAATAATCATTGGGGGAGTTATGCAGGGCTTTCGGCAGGAATGGCCTTGGGACGTTCGTTAAGAAAGGTTTTAATAATAGATGGTGGCAAACCTTGTAATTGGCAAACACCACATTCTCATAATTTTTTAACTCAGGACGGTAGTACACCTAAGGAAATCACGGAAATTGCCAAGGATCAGGTGGCCAAATATGATACCGTGAGATTTTACGAAGGATTGGCAATCGGAAGTAAGAAAGTTGACAATGGCTTTGACATTACCACAAGCCGAGGAGATACTTTCCACACAAATAAACTAATACTTGCAACAGGTATAAAGGATTTAATGCCTAAGACAGATGGATTTTCAGAATGCTGGGGAATAACCGTAGTGCATTGCCCTTATTGTCATGGCTATGAAATAAGGAATCAAAAAACGGCAATTATGGCCAATGGGGACACTGCAATCCATCTTGCCTCTTTGGTTAAAAATTTGACTAAAGACATAACAATTCTCACTGAAGGTAAATCTTCACTTGATGGTCAACAACTACAAAAGTTAATTAATCATGAAATTAAAATCATTGAAAAAGAAATTTCAGCCATTGAACATGAAGCAGGAAAGCTAAAAAATATCCGCTTTAAGGACGGTGCTGTGGAAGCATTTGATGCTGCTTATGCTTCTATTCCATTCGAATCAAATACCATAATCCCCAATGAATTGGGGTGCCAATTTACTGAACAGGGATATATTGAGGTTGATGAAATGGGTAAAACTACAGTGGATGGAGTTTTTGCTTGTGGAGATTGCAGTACCATGATGCGCTCGTTGGCCACTGCAGTGTACAAGGGAAATATTGCTGGTGTTTTTATCAACCATGAGTTAACCCAAGAAAGTTTCTAGTAGGATTGAAGTAATAATTGGTAAAATAGGAGTGTAGTTTCTATCTTAGAAAACCTGACAATATCGTTAAAGTTGGCTTGCATGACTATGCGTAAACTAAGATAATAATGAATGCTGTGAAAATCGGAATAGATTTAGGAGGAACCAAGGTATTAATTATTGCGGGGTCCAATGAGGAAAAACACCCTACAGGACTTGATTTTACTCCATTCCAATTGGAAGAAATAATAAGTAATTTTATTGAGAAACATAACTTGGACCCGGTAGGTATTGCGATAGCTATTCCCGGATTGTTAAATACAGGCGGGGATGTACTGCTTTGTGATGTGTTACCTCGCTTTAATGGCTGGAATGCAAACAATGCTTTTGCAGATATTAGTCCAAAAATAAGGGTAATAAATGATATTAGGGCTGCGCTTATTCAGGAATTTAGTGATGTTGATGACAGCCTGACTTGCGGAATAGTAATGGTAGGAACTGCAGTGGGTGCCGCTTTTATAGTCAATGGAAAAATCCTCAACGGTGATTCTGGCTGGGCTGGAGAGTTTGGTTATTTTCCCTTAGTAGTCAATGGTGAAACGAAGCGAATTGATACGTTATGTGGTGGAGATTATTTGGCAAAACAACTGGGCTTGACACCCAAAGAAATGGCTGATTTAGCGGTTGAAGGTGATGAACTTGTCTTGAAAACCATAGCAAAAGCCGGGTATTTTTGGGGGTAGGTATTGCTGGACTTGTCAATCTTTTTAACCCTAGAAGGTTAGCGATAGGAGGAGGGACCGCCAGTCTGCCTGGATATTGGGAAGGAATAATTAAAGGGGCAAGTGATAATATTATTCCTGAGTTATGGAATGAAGATTTATTATGCAAAGTAAAGGATGGATCCAAAGTGGCAGCAATGGGGGCTATTACTTTGTTATAGGCAGTAATAGGTAAAGATCCTTTATTATCCGGGTAAAACTCCAAACTGGCTGATTATTCTTAGGCTTACCACCCTACTTAGAAATTTTACTTTATAATTCAGATCAAACAGTTTTCTCATGAATTTGAATTTCTTTTAAAAAGAGCACTTTTTTGATCTTATTATAAATTTCCTCCTTTTTAACCGGCTTTGTCATATAGTCGTCCATTCCAATTTCAAATACTTTATTTCTGGCTTTTTGGGTCACATCTGCCGTTACTGCAATGATTGGTATATTGCTATTATTGGTTCCGCTTGCTCCGGAACGAATGGCCTGAGTGGCTTCATACCCATCCATTACAGGCATTTGTAAATCCATCAAAACCACATCAAAAGTTTGGGTTTTAAGCATTTCTACAGCTTCAAGTCCATTGTTTGCAATTTTAAAACTAGTGTTGGACCATTTTCCTAAAATCACCTTCAATACCATTTGGTTAAGTGCATTGTCTTCAACGATAAGGATATGTTTATTTTCCAAGTCAAATACCCCTTCTTTTGCAAAATCATAAGGATCAGTTTGTTCACCAGTTTCAGGAAGTGCATAGGTTAATTCTAATGTCACTAGGGTACCTATTCCTTCTTCACTTTGGATGTTTATTTTGCCCTGATGTAAATTCACAAGTGCTTTGACAATGCAAAGGCCTAGTCCTAATCCACCAAATTTTCGCTTGTCATTGTTCTGACCTTGGGTAAATGAAGCGAAAATACTTTCTAACTTTTGCTTTTTGATCCCCACTCCACTGTCCTTCACTTGAATTTTCAGTAAGCATTGATTTTCCTTTTGGGCTAGGGCTTCCACCTTTAGTTGTATGCCACCTTGTTGTGTAAACTTGATAGCGTTTTTTAAAAGGTTACCAATCAGCTGTTCGGTTCGCCTTTTGTCTCCTATGATAAGTTGCGGAATTATTCCAATTTCTTGATAGTCAAATTTTAGTCCCTTGTCTTTGGCTTGGGTGGTGTAAGAATGTGCGATTTGACTGATCATTTTTCTCAAGTCAAAGGCTGTTTCCTGCAATTTTAATTGCCCTTTTTCAATTTTGGAGTAGTCGAGTACATCATCAATGGCCCCAAGCAAACCTAAGGAAGAATAATGAATAACATCAAGGTCTGTGTTTATGGTGTCTATCTTATTTGTTTCTTTTATAGACTGCGTCAATCCTATGATGGCATTTAATGGGGTCCTTAGTTCATGACTGATATTGGAAAGAAAATAAGATTTTATCTCATTGGATTCTTCTGATTTCTGCAAGGCGATCTCTTGGTGTTTTTCCTTTTCTGATTTCAAAAGCTTGATTCGATTAGACATAGCCAATGAGAGAAATATAATTTCAAATCCTGTACCTATTTTTGAACCATTTTCAGTAAAAAAAGAATTGGGGATCAAACTAAAATTGTTAAAGATCAGGATAAAAAAACCAACCGTAAAACTAAATATAGCTACAGAAAAAAAGACATCGATTTCTCTACCTTTAATATAACCAAAGAGAACTGTACAAATCAATATCATTAACAATAAAAAGCTAATTAGGTTTACTGCAGGGTAATAGTAAGCCTTTCCTCCGGGGTAAAGCAGAACAAATGTAATGAGTACTAGCAAAGCAATAAGCAGAATATTCAGGCTGTTGTTTAATCCCTTGCTCCATTGTTTTACATTGGTATAAATCTGAGCATACCTACCAAACGCCATGGCAGAAAGTGTGGCTGTGATCAATATTGCATTTTTATTGAGCCATCCGGAGGCTGGATCAATGTATTGGAAAAAATAGCCGTCCAAAGACATGTGAAGAAGTCCAACCGATAATACATACACGCTGTACAATAGAAAACTTTTCTCACCGATTCCGAAATAGAAAAGTAAATAAACCGCACCTGCCAGTAATAAAATGCCGTAAAATACACCATGAAACAACTGATTTTGATAGGCGCTCAAAATCATACTCGTTGGGCTATGAAGTTCTAAGGGAAGGTTGATTACTTCCCCATCACTTATATAATGGATGTATACACGATAAGTTTTTCCAGGATTTAATTGTAACGGAAAAATAACCTTTCTATGGGCAAAACTTTTCTCTGAAAATGGAATGAGGTCACCGTTTTTAAATTTTTTTACTGCTTCTCCATCCGTTATCAGGTATAAATCTACCAGGTCTGTTACCGGCCTTCCTGTTTCCAAATAATATTGTAAAGGAAATTCTGTAAGATTTTGAATCCTAAACCTTAACCAATATTTGTTTTCAGTAAAACCCAGATTAGTAGAGGGGCCATTTATTGGTTCAAACTTTAGTGTATTTTCTTTAGCTAAAAATTCGTCAAATGTAAAGCTACTGTTTCCAACATTGGCAATTTCGGCATATTTATATAGAGATATGGATTGTTGATTGTCTTGGCCTTTTGCTTCAAATGGGTTTAATCCATAAGAAAATGCTGTAACAGAATAAAAAATGTAATTAGTATTAAAAAACAAGTTTTAATAAGGTAAGTCATATTATAACAAAATAAATGAAGTGTAAATTAAGTTAAAATACAACTAAAAACCTATAAATATGTTTCTGTAATTTTTATTTTTCGTTAATCGATTCTACAAATATGCATTCTTTTTTGCCGAATTCTTTTTTCTGCTTGGGTAACCTATCAGAATTAATTTTATATTAACATGTAATTAGCATTAGCCTTTTAATGGAGAATTTATCTTCAATTCTGATTTGAGGTTAATATTGAAATCGGTTTTTAAGTGGGTAGGAGACTTTACTTATGGAAGCAAGGCAAAATTTCACCATTTATTTAATGGCTTATTTTAAATCAAAATGAATGAAGGTTTGACATCTTGGAGAAGGTATATTAGAAAGGAGAATTTACTACCAATGAAAATGCGAATTTTCATTCAAGTTTAAAAAGGCGTTTTTTATTTTATTGTATAGTTCCTCCTTTTCCACGGGCTTGGTCATGTAATCGTCCATCCCTATTTCAAATACTTTCCTTCTAGCTTTTTGGGTCACATCTGCTGTTACCGCTATAATTGGTATATTGCTTTTTTGAACTCCGCATACTCCAGCTCTAATGGCCTGTGTGGCTTCATAGCCATCCATCACAGGCATCTGTAAATCCATTAAAATCAAATCAAAATCATTTTCATTAAGCAATTCGATACCCTCTAGACCATTATTGGCAAATTCAAAATGAGTATTATGCCATTTTTTTAATATTGCTTTTAATACCAGTTGATTAAGTACATTGTCCTCTATGATCAGGAGTTTTTTGTTTTCCAAATCAAATTCGCCAGCTTGAGAAAAGTCGTAGGGGAGATTTTGTTTATTTGGTTCAGGAAAATTGTAGTATAATTCAAGTGCAATTGAAGTACCTTCTCCCTGTTCACTTTGAATATTAATTTTGCCGCGATGCAATTTAACCAGTGCATTGACAATCCATAAGCCTAGCCCCAACCCTCCAAATCTTCTCTTGTCATTGCTTTGCCCTTGAATAAAAGAGGAAAAAATACTATCCAATTTTTTCTTTTCGATTCCCACTCCGGTATCTTTAATTTTTACTTTCAATAAAATATTTAATTGATCTAGTTTTATTGTTTCCACCTCAAAGGAGATTTTACCATGGGGAGTGAATTTAATTGCATTTTTTAATAGGTTTCCCAGTAGCTGTACAGTTCTATTTTTGTCTCCTATAATATGCTGTGATATTAAGTTTTTATTATTAAAACAGAAATCGAGCCCTTTATCCTCTGCTTGAAGTCCAAAAGAATAGGCGATTTCATTTATCGTTTTTTCCAAGTCAAAAGGTTCTTTATGCAGTTTTAATTGGCCTTTTTCTATTTTAGAATAATCCAGAACATCATTAATTGCTCCAAGCAAGCCTAGAGAAGAATATTGAATTACAACAAGATCCGTATTAATAGTTTTGTCTTTATTTATTTCCTTAATGGATTGGGTCAAACCTATAATTGCATTTAAAGGGGTCCTAAGTTCATGACTAATATTGGAGAGAAAATAGGATTTAATTTCATTGGATTCATCAGATTTTTGCAAGGCGATCTCTTGGTGTTTTTCCTTTTCTGTTTTTAAAAGTTTAATTCGATTAGACATCGCCAAGGCAAGAAAAATAATTTCAAAGCCTGTGCCTATTTTTGAGCCATTTTTTGTGATAAAAGAATTAGGAATTAAGCCAAAGTCATTAAAGATTAAAATAAATATACCTACCGTGAAACTGAAAATAGCCAAGGAAAAAAGACATCGAGCTTTTTGCCTTTGATATAGCTTAGGATAACAGCGGTGATTAAAATCAAAAGGCCAATAAAGCTAAGTAAGTTGACGACGGGATAATAATACAGTTTTCCTCCCTGATAAAATACAATGAAGAAAAGTAAAATAACCAAGGAACTTAACATTATATTAAGTCCGGTATTCAAAATTTCGCTCAATTTCTTCAGATTGGTATAGATCTGTGCATACCTGCCAAAGGCCATGGCTGAAAGAGAAGCTGTGATCAATATTGCATTTTGATTAAACCATCCGGATTCAGGATCAATATATTGGTGAAAATAGCCATCTAGGGACATATGAAGCAACCCGACAGATAATACATAGAGGCTATAAAGGAGAAAACTGTTATTCCCCATTCCAAAAAAGAAAAGCAGGTAGACGGAAGCAGCTAAAAGTAAAATGCCATAAAATACCCCATTCAGCAATTGATTTTGATAAGTACTCAATATCATGCTTGTGGGACTGTGTAAATCCAATGGAAGATTGATCACCTCTCCATCACTTACGTAGTGAAGATATAGATTATAGGTTTTTCCAGGCTCCAAATGCAATGGAAAAATGATTTTTCTATGGGCTACACTTTTCGCTGAAAATGGTAAAAGGTCTCCGTTTTCAATTTCTTTTACAGGTTCTCCTTCTGTCAATAAATATAATGTGACTAAATCTGTTACCGGTCTAGCAGTTTCAAGATAATATTGTAAGGAAACCATTGTTACATTATGAATTCGAAACCTTAACCAATAATTGTTTTTTGTAAAGCCTAAATTAGTGGAAGGCCCAATCAGAGGTTTAAAATTTAGCTTATTTTCCCTAGTCAAAAATTCCTGAAAGGAAAGGTTGCTTTCACCAAGGTCTGAGAGCTCTGCATAACTATAAAGAGATATGGGATAAGTGTTCTCTTCCTTCTGGGCTTCAAATGGTTTTAACTCATAAGAAAATGCATTATCAGAATAAAAAATGAAATTAATATTAAAAAACCGACTTTTATGACCTTAATCATAGGCAAGCGAAATAAATGAAATGTAAAACTAAGTTAAAATTTAATCAATAGCTCATGAATAAAGAAATAATTCGGTATGGTCATCGAATTTTAAATTGATGACTAAAAATCAAATTATAAGCAAAAATTATATGGCAAACAGACAGAATGTCATGGATAAAATGGCGGAATTTGAATTAAAAATAACTATCAACTTTTGGCATAAGGTTTGGTGTGGACGTATAAGAATGTATAAGCTAAAAATAATAAGTTTCGAAAAGCTAACATTTTCGAATAGCTTCCGTAAGGTAATTCATTAAATAATAATACTTGGTAGCTACCAAGAAATTGATCAGTAGGGTTTTAAATTAAATGGTTATGGAAACTTCTTATTTAGATTACTACAAGAGGATATTAAAAAGCGTTAGCTTTGATTTAGGCAAGTTGAAGAATGAGTTAAATAAAGCAAACCAAATCCTTACAGTAGAAGAGAGGGCACGTTTGAAAAAGTGGATGCTTCGAAATGGCCTTTATTCAGAAAAACTTAGAGGGAATGCTTTCTAGGGCATTTGTTTTTACTTTTTAAACTATAATACTACTCTAGGTGCAAGACAGACTTAATGTTAGATATGTTGATTTTTTTGTGCGCATATATGGGTATTTTCAAATTTTGCTCATTCTTTTGGTGGAATTTTTTTGGGACAAAATTTTACCATAAATTCGATTATCATTATTTTTATTCTGCCAACCGAATAGAAATACCCTTGCACGAAATCCAAGTCAATTTCCAGTTCATACTGCCTGTATTTTATTATAAATCATTTAAAATAAGGAAATTATGTTAATTTTATCCTGATAAAATTAGGGTGGGATATGTTTTAATAAAAGCTTAAATGCAGAAAAAATACCCTGATCACGGTATTTTTAAAACTGTGAAGCCTTCGTACCTTTGAATCAGGTGATAAATAAACTTTTCAAAATGGAATCTTTCCATTGCAAATAGTGGGTAACTGTTAAAATATTTTTTTACCCACTATTTTAATTCTTTCTTCTCCGCTATAAATATTAAAACTTTCTTCTTTTAAAAATCCAATAAGGGTCATCTTTTTTTCTTGAGCAAGATCAACTGCCAATTGAGTTGGTGGGCCAAAGGCCAATACTACAGGAATGCCTGCATTGATGGCCTTTTGTGCCATTTCATAGCTTACCCGGCCACTTAGCAAAACAATTTTCTCCTTGCTTAAATCAATATTTTCTTTTAAGCATGCCCCAATTAGTTTATCCAATGCATTGTGTCTGCCAATATCTTCTCTAAGCAATAATAGATTTCCATTTTGATCATATAAGGCTGCTGCATGTAAACCTCCGGTGTATTTGAAAGCAGTTTGGGAGGTGAGCAGGTTCTTAGGGATACTTAATATGGTTTCCGGATTTATTTGCCATTGATGGTTAATGGGCAAAACATCATTGCCACATTTTACCGCGTCAATAGCAGTTTTGCCACAAACTCCACAACTTGAATTGGTATAAAAATTTCGCTCAAGCTTTTTTAAATCAACCTTGAATCCTTCCACAAATTTTACAATTAAAACATTGCCTTTTTCTTCCGGTTTTACCCGCTGGCAATACCGCATCAGTAGGATGTCTCGGTTGCTTTCTACTATTCCTTCAGCAAACAAAAAACCCAGCGCCAAATCAAAATCATTTCCAGGACTTCTCATGGTTACCAGTAAATCTTTTTTATGCCATTCGTGATTTTTTTCAAATTCTAAACGGATTTGCAATGGAGATTCCACTGCAAGGAGGTCCTTCAAATGACCTGCTTCAGCTTTACTGTATTTATAAATTTTTCTAAGACTAACCAGACTATCTGTCCCTTCCATCACTCAATTTTTCTAAAAATACTTCTATATATTTTGATGCAGGGCAGTGACTTTCCACTGAATTGTTATCCAAAGCCACTAACACATTCCCCTCGGGGAAATAAACAGAAAGACAACCCGGGGAATATTATAAGGAACTACTTGAAAACCTTCAAGTACACGTTTTTTACCTGCAAAAATACTGGTAAGTTTCACTAGGTCTCCGGCTGTACAATTATAATTTTTCATGTCGTCCGTATTCATCATGACCACTTCACGGCTATTGCTAATCCCCCTATATCGGTCATCATAACCGTAAATTGAAGTATTGAATTGGTCATGACTTCGAACTGTCATAAGAATAAAAGGTGTTTCCGGTTGCCTGGTTGGATTAAGCGGATTAATAGTTAATTGAGCCTTTCTATCCGGCGTATTAAATTTCATTTCCCTTGCTCCGTTGGGTAAATAAAAGCCTCCTATTTTCCTCACATTTTCGTTATACCTTTCAAAGCCGGGAATAACAGCTTCTATTTTTTCTCTAATTAAGTCGTAATTTTCTTTCATCCCTTCCCAATCTGTGGTATTAGACTTGCCCAATACTGCTCTGGCCATGTCGCAAATAATACCGACTTCACTTTTTAACGTGGGAGAAACGGGTTCAAGGTCACCATGTGACATTCTAACTCTTCCTGCAGTATCTTCTGTAGTTACAAACTGAGGACCAAGGCTACTGATGTCACTTTCTGTTCTCCCAAGACAGGGTAAGATCAAGGCTGTTTTGCCATGAATCAAGTGACTCTATTAAGTTTGGTGGAGACATGTAGGGTAAGTGTACATTGCTTTAGGCCATCAAAAACCTTAGCTGTATCAGGGGCAGCCAAAGCGAAATTTCCACCCATTCCCATAAAGATTTTGGCTTTACCTTCAGCCATGGCATGAATGGCCCCGACAGCATGAACTCCTTCTTTTTCAGGTGGCTGAAAATCAAATACTTTTCCCAATCGCTGCATAAAACTTTTAGGCATTTTTTCCCAGATCCCCATTGTTCGGTCTCCTTGTACGTTGCTGTGTCCTCTTACCGGTAAAGTGCCTGCCCCGGCTTTACCTATAGAACCTTTGACCAATAAAATATTGACAATTTCCCTTATAGTATTTTCAGCATTCCGATGTTGAGTAATGCCCATTGCCCAAGCGATAATAATGCGTTTTTTCGCTATAAGCATTTCGGCCAATTCTCTGACCTGTGATTCCAGAACGCCGGTCTCTTGAATCAATTCCTTTAGATTTAATTGTTCAAGGTGTGATATAAGTGCTTGGTAACCACTGGTTTTTTCTAGAATAAAGGCTTGGTCAAAAACCTTTCCCGGTTGAAGTTTTTCTGCCTCCAGCAGCAATTTTAACAAAGCCTTTAATAATGGCAGATCACCATTTACCTTTACTTGAAGGTGTAAGTCATGGATAGCTGTTGGTTTCCCGACCCATTCCCAAGGTTTTTGTGGGTGACGGAATTGGAGTAAACCTGTTTCGGGAAGTGGGTTCACTGAAACAATCTTGCCTCCATTTTGCTTTAGCTTCTCCATCGCAGTAAGCATTCTAGGCGCATTGGTTCCAGGGTTTTGCCCCATAACTATCAATAATTCTGCTTTGGGGATATCATTTAAAATCACAGAGGCTTTACCTATGCCAACGGTTTCAGTCAATGCCTTTCCGGATGCTTCATGACACATATTTGAACAATCAGGAAGGTTATTGGTGCCAAATTGTCGGACAAAACACTGGTACAAAAATGCCGCTTCATTGCTGGTGCGACCGGAAGTGTAGAATATGGCTTGATCAGGATGATCAAGTGCTTGAAGTTTTTCTGCCAATAAATTGAAAGCATCTTTCCAAGAAATGGGAGAATAGTGATCTTGGTCTTCTCTGATGACCATAGGTTGTGTTAATCTGCCTTGCTTTTCCAGCCAGTGATCTGATTTTTCTAATAAATCATTGATGCTATGTTGTTGAAAAAAGGAAGCTTCAATTTTATTAACACTGCTTTCCCAAGCGATCGCTTTGGCTCCATTTTCACAATATTCAGCAATTTTTGATACGTCTTTGGCATCAGGGTCGGGCCACGCACAGCTGGGACAGTCCAAGCCTTCGGGTTGATTTAATTTAAATAAGGTTTTCACCCCCTTGCCAATATGGGTTTCTTCCCAAATCCTATAGGCAACGGTCTGAATGGATTTTAAACCTGCAGCTGTCTTTGCAGGTGTACTGATTTTCACTTTTCTTTTAGGCTGCATGTATGGTACGGATGTTTTTCACTGGTTTGATGCGATTACAAGGTAAAAAGAATTATAATTCTAAGCTAAAATGAAGAAGGCTGGTCTCTTCGCTGTTAAATTTTTCTCTTTTAAAAAAACATTTGCGATCATTCCTATTAATTAAATGCTTATAGCATGGATTATCTCAGGCATTTACCGCTTAATAAAAGCCTGTTTTTATTTACATGATTAACCTTTATATTTAAATTGCTTTATTTCATAAAATTATAATTTAAATATACCCAATGACACCAAAACTGTTTCCGGCAATCTGCTGTGCTATAATTTGTTTTCTTCAGTCTTATGGGCTAGAAGCCCAAGAAAAAAACCTTATAATATTTTATTTTTTGCCATTGATGATCTCCGACCTGAACTGGGAGTATATGGTAACAACATTATCCATACGCCCAATTTAGATGCCATAGGTAAGAACGGAACTGTCTTTGAAAATCACTATGTCCAAGTACCGACATGCGGAGCCTCTCGTAGCAGTATATTGACAGGAATGCTACCCAGTACCCGTGCGCACTTGAGCAACTCTGCTATTGCAAATATGATGGCAGACGCTCCCGAGGGAGAAAAACCGGAGAGCTTTGTTCATCATTTGAAAAGAAACGGGTACTATACTGTGGGGATAGGAAAAATTAGCCATTCAGTAGATGGTCTTGTTTATGGGTATGAAGCGAGTCCTGAAGGGGCAAAATCTGAAATGCCCTATAGCTGGGATGAAATGCTATTCAATCCCGGTAAATGGGGTACCGGCTGGAATGCTTTTTTTGGATATGCGGATGGATCAAATAGGCAAGGGAAAAAGAAACAAGTGAAACCCTACGAAGCAGCCGATGTTACGGATGAGGGGTAGATGGGCTTTCCACACAATTGGCGATAGAGAAATTAAAAGAATTGGCAGGTAAAGAAGAGCCTTTCTTTATGGGCTTAGGTTTATTTAAACCCCATTTGCCCTTTACCTCCCCAAAGAAATATTGGGATTTATATAAGAGGGAAGACATACCTTTGTCCACTGCCCCCAATTTACCTGAAAATGTTTCAATGAGTAGTTTACAGGCTAGTGGAGAATTCAATCAATACGCTTTGGGAGAGGAAAAAGCCGGATTGGATCACCAGTTGTCGGATGAATATGCTCAAAAGCTCAAACATGCTTATTATGCAGCAGTGAGTTACAGCGATGCGTTGGTAGGGAAAGTTATGGATGAGCTGGAAGCTTTGGGCTTAGCAGACAATACCATTGTGGTGGTGTGGGGAGATCATGGATGGCATTTAGGTGACCATCGGGTTTGGGGAAAGCATACCATTTTTGAAACAGCCGTAAGAAGTCCATTGATAATTAAAGTTCCGGGATACAAGCCTCAAAGAATCTCTTCTGAAATGCCGGTAAGTAGTATTGATTTGTATCCAACACTAATGGAGCTTACCAATATCCCGACCAATTTTTCTTTGGATGGACAAAGCTTAGTTCCTCTGTTACAAAATGGTAGTGATCAAAATAGAGAAGCATTGGCTTTCAGTTATTTCAGAAATGGAATTTCGATGCGAACAGAAAAGTACCGCATAATGAAATATTTTAGAGAGGAAAAACCTACAATCGAATTGTATGACCATATAAATGACCCTATGGAAACCAAAAACATAGCCAATGAGCAACCCGAAATAGTGGAGCAATTGCTTGTACAATTGGAAAAAGGTGACACAGGACTGTATAATAAAAACAACAATTAATTTAACACTCGAAATGAAGATTAAAACATATAAGCTTCCACTAATGGCTGCCATTTCAGCAGTGCTTTTGTTGGGGATTTCTTCCTGTAGCAATGGTTCAAGCAATAACGCTCCCACTCAAAGGCCTAACATCATTTATATTCTGGCAGATGATCTTGGGTATGGTGATTTGAGTTTTCTTGGGCAGACAAAGTTCAGCACCCCAAATATTGACAAGTTGGCTGCGAATGGGATGGTATTTACACAGCATTATTCAGGAGCGACAGTTTGTGCACCATCCAGATCGGCTTTGATGACTGGGATGCATACCGGGCATACGCAAGTAAGAGGAAATAGAGGCTTGAATGATGGGCAATTTCCCTTAGCAGCAGGCTCACAAACCTTGGCAGGAGTTTTGAATTTTAAAGCCGGGTATACTACCGGGGCATTTGGTAAATGGGGATTAGGATATCCGGGATCTTCAGGCGCTCCGCTAAATCAGGGATTTGATGTTTTCTTTGGGTTCAATAGCCAGACCATCGCTCATAATTATTATCCTAGAGAGTTATGGGACAATGATAAAATTATAAGCTTGGAAGGAAATCAAGGCACAGAGCAGGGACAATATGCGCCTAATCTTATTCAGGAAAAGCGGTTGGAATTTATAGAAGCTAATAAGGATACGAGTTTTTTTATGTTTGTTCCCACGATTATTCCTCATGCAGAACTTTTTGCTCCGGAAGAGTATATGGAAAAATTTCTAACCAAACCAATCCTGAACCACCCTACCAGTATGAAAGTAAATTGGGTCCTGAGACTTTTTATAAGGGTGTCGATGATCCTGAACACCCCCGATATAAGGTAGGTGGATACGGTTCACAAGCCTACCCACATGCCGCCTTTGCAGCAATGGTAACTCTTCTTGATGATCATGTTGGAGAAATTGTTGCTAAATTGGATGAGTTGAATATTTTAGAAAATACGGTGATTGTATTTACTTCCGACAATGGCCCACATCTTGAAGGAGGAGCAGACCCTGATTTTTTCAATAGTAACGGACCTTTTCAAGGGTATAAGCGAGACTTATTGGAAGGAGGGATTCATGTTCCGATGATATTGAGCTGGCCGGCCAAAGTTAAAAAAGGAAGTCAGACAGACCATATTAGTGCATTTTGGGATATTTTACCCACTTTTTCTGCTTTGGTAGATGAGGAATTGGAAGAGCCTATTGATGGTATTTCCTTTTTACCTACCCTTTTGGGTGAAGGTGGACAGCCGACACATTCTCACCTATATTGGGAGTTTCATGAAAAAGGTGGTAAACAAGCTGTACGTAAAGGTAAATGGAAAGGCATCAAAAGGGATGTGTTCAAGGGCAATGAAACCATTCTCTTGTATAACCTAGAGGAGGATCCCGGTGAAACCACAGACCTGGCTCAAGACCATCCTGATGTGGTCAAAGAAATTAAGCTTTTAATGGAAAAAAGCAGAGTTGAGGATCCGGAATGGCCATTTGACGCAAAAATAAAATAAGATGTTAAGGACAATCAGTAGTGGGTTTATTTTAATTGGTCTTTTTGGGTTAATGTCATGTTCAGAAAAACCAGACCAATCGGAATCTAAAAATTACCAAAGCTGGGAACATTACCGTGCAACCAAAACAGCTGCTCAGTTTTCCGGATTGGAGCAAATAAACAAGGAAAATGTTCATTTGCTTGAGCCGGCTTGGACCTACCATACAGGTGATGCAAAAGAAAGAACTCCCATGGAGTGCAATCCAATGATTATTGGAAAGGTGATGTATGTTAGTTCTCCTCAGCTTGACCTGATTGCATTGGATGCCGAGAAAGGAACAGAACTTTGGCGCTTTGACCCGGAAGAATATGGTCAATCGGGAGGAGTTAACAGAGGTTTTTTCATTACAGAGCAGGCGATCATGTTCGGATTTTTATGGCTGTTGGTTATTATCTATTTGCTGTAGATGCCCAAACGGGTGAATTGGTACCGGATTTTGCAGAGCAAGGGAAACTTGATTTGCGTAAGAATTTAGAGTCGATCCCGAAACTTTATCAATTTCCATGAGCACACCGGGAATTGTATTTGAAGACCTGATTATTCTTGGTTCGGCCACGGGAGAAGGTTATGATGCATCACCCGGGCATATTAGGGCTTATAATGCTAAAACAGGTGCATTTGAATGGGTATTTTATACCATACCTAAAGAAGGTGAGTTGGGGCATGACACATGGAAATGGCAGGATGGAGAAAATTATGGTGGGGCCAATAATTGGGGAGGTATGAGCTTGGACGAAGAATTGGGATGGGTTTATGTATCTACTGGTTCTCCGGCATATGATTTTTATGGGGGGAATAGGTTAGGAGAAAATCTTTTTGGAAATTCGATTCTTGCCCTGAATGCAAAAACAGGCGAAAGAAAGTGGCATTACCAGGCGGTTACCCATGATATTTGGGATTATGATCTGGCCTGTGCCGCTACATTAGTCAATATACCTTCTGGAAATGGAATGGTGAAAGCACTGGTACAACCTACTAAAATGGGAGAATTAATTGTTCTTAATAGGTTAACTGGAGAGCCATTGATGGCTATGGAAGAAAGAAATGTTCCTCCTTCGTATGTTCCCGGAGAAGTAGCTCACCCCACTCAGAAATTTGATCAGGGAATTACTGTAACTCGGCAAGGCTTGGACAGTACCATGCTCACCGATATTTCCAAAGAAGCCAATATCTATGTCAAGGAGGAATTTAAAAAATACAGAAATAAGGTTGTATACTCCGCCAAGTTTAGAAGGGACACTCACCTTCCCGGCTACGAGAGGAGGGATGATTTGGGGAGGAGCTTCCTATGATCCGGACAACCATATGCTTTATGTAAACGCCAATGAAATCCCTATGATCCTGCAAGTTCGGAACATTGCAGAAAAGGTAGGTCAAGAGGGAGAACCTTCCAAGCATCCTGGTAGGAGTACCTATTTATCCAACTGTTCCAATTGTCATGGAGCAGAACTTCAAGGTTTAGATGATGCATTTCCCTCATTGAGGGGATTAAAGGACAGACACACAAGAGAAACATTAACTAAAATTATTACCCATGGAAATGGATTGATGCCCGCTTTTCAAGGATTTGAAGAAAATAAATTAAAAGCCTTGATAGACTTTCTGCTTGAGGAAAAGCCTACTTCAGATCCCATTCATGAGATCAAAGAAGAGAAGGGCCCCAGTGAACGCTATGTTTTGCAGGGATTTAGGATTTTTACCGATGAGGAAGGTTTTCCCGGGAGTAAGCCTCCTTGGGGGACATTGAATGCAATTGATCTCAAAACGAAAACCATAAAATGGAAAGTTCCCTTAGGTGAATATCCGAAATTGAAAGAAAGAGGAGTGCCTGCCACGGGTACACAGAACTTTGGTGGCTGTGTTGCCACTGCCGGAGGTTTGGTGTTTATGGGAGGAACTCCCGATGAAATGTTTAGGGCTTTTGATGTGGCGACAGGAGAAATTTTATGGGAATACAAGCTCCCTTTTGGGGGGTATGCTGTGCCTGCTGTCTATGAAGTAAGCGGAAAGCAGTATGTGGTGATTGCTGCCGGAGGGGCAAACAGGTTAGGAACCCCGGCGGGTGATGCCTATGTAGCTTTTGCTTTACCGGAAATGTAAATTAATCCAATAAAAAAGGGCCAATCCTAAGCAGGATTGGCCCTTTTTTGGGAGTGTTATGTCAATCAACCCTCAATGAGTTAATCTAAAATATTTCCTTTGGCATCAATGGATACGTTAGTCCTTTCCCCATCTTTTTCTAGCCTAACATTAAAAACCAAAACTCCTTTTTCATTTTTAGAAGCACTTACTCTTGTGATTTCATTGCCCGGATATTTAGAAAGCAATATGGTCTGAAGATTTTCCGGTAAGGGGTCTTCATAAGGGATGGTGTTTGAGAACCTTCTCTCATCTCCTGCTTCAGCTTTTCTTTCGATAAATTCATTGATGCCATTTTCTTGTTTTACCAAATCGAAAGCATCATATAATTCACCTACAGCAGTATAGGATTCAAAACTTAGTTTATCCCCATCTATATTAATCACCTGAAACAATTGGGTGTTTTCAGCTTTACGATCCCTTTCTGCACCTTTTCCTTTCCACCCTTCTTCACTTACACTATACATTTTTCCACCACTAACAGATACTACATAAACAGTTCCTGTTTTATCCCTTGCATTCAATCCATCCATGACATTGTCTTCCGGAGATACACGGCCCCTAGCATAACTATGATCATGACCTTGCAATGCCAAGTCAACTTTATATTTGTCGAATATAGGTTTCCATGCTTTTCTTAATTCATCATTGTCTCTGCCTGCTGAAGCAGAAAACAGAGGATGATGATAGGTCACAATGGTCCATTTTTTTGTGTTTTCTGAGAGAACCTTTTCGAGCCAAGGGATCTGTTCCTTTTGAGCAACATTGCTATTTAAGGAGATGATACGAGCATCTTGGTAGTCCATATAGTATACAGTTTCCTCTAGTCCCAGTCCTTTAGGGCCATTTTCAGGAAGTGTAAATTGAGGGCGCCATTGTATAGATAGTCTTCTCTCCCCATCTTCTCCATCTAGTTCCGGAATGTTTCTATATTCATGATTTCCAGGTGTAACCATTGATGGGACCATGCTATGGATAAAGCCTCCGGCTGTAAACCACTCGTGCCATTCTTGGTCTCTATGAGCCCTGTTGATCAGGTCACCGGCATGGATAATGAATTTGGCATCCGGAGCTTTGCGGTAACCTTCTCGGATTAACCTAGCCCAAAGCTCAAGCACATAATTCTGCGCGTCTCCCACATACAGGAAAGAAAAAGGTTTATTATTGTCTTTGGATGCGGTTGTAAACTGTGTCCATTCAGTCCATGATTCACCATCTCCTACCCGGTATCCATACATGGTGCCAGGTTTGAGGTTTTTAAATTTTACGGAATGGTAGTTTGCTTCGACTTTTACATCTTCAATTTTCAATCCATCTAATACTTCTGTTTTTGCTTCATAGGTTTCGGCATTTCTCCAAAATTTTGGGGCGCCGTCTGCTATCGCAATTTCAGCATAGCCTGTAGGAATAGAAGTGTCGGTTCTCCATGTTACATTGGCTTCGGTGGCCGGATCTGCCCCAAAATTCAATACCACCCTATCGGGGTAATAACTAGGCTTGCTCCATTCTTCTCTAAAAGTTGGGGCTTTGTAAACTCTATACTCTTGCGCAATCGCGAAATTAATTACTAATAATAAGCAGAAAGAGAAAAATAAATGTTTCATTTAGGATGGTTTTTCAGTATATCTTCGTAAAAATAGCTAAAACTATAGAAAGATTCAAGCGTAGAAATTATTATATCATTACCATCAAAGACTGAAAATTAACAGTTTTTTTATCGAATTTTTTATTCTTATATAAAAGTGAATTCGATTTATTTCCATTGGTTCAAACAGAGAGTAATTTTTGTTATTTGGCTATGGTGAAGCTGTGCTTCATAGGTGGAATAGGTAAGAATTTGGATTTTGCTTTGCCCAATAAAAACACTTCAAAAACTTTACTGTATAAGATACCAGTGACACAGCAGCTAATGAATATTGCGATAAATATCATCCCCTCCGACATAAAAGTTAAATAGCTAGTAAATAACCGAATCAAGATGCTAATTTCTGGATTGTGTATCAAATAAATAGAGTAGGAGGCATTTCCTATTAACATTAATAGGCTTGAAGCATTTACCTTGTCTAATCTCGACCCAAGGCTGCCGAGAATAAGTAAGGCAAATCCAAAAGCAAAAATCAAAAAGGTAAAATTCCAACCGTACCATTTCAGTACAAGACCAATTCCGAATAGTATGAAAGAGATAAGAAGAAAAATGTTTTTGTTTGCTAAAATAGCGTGTTTTTTAATAAAAACGGCTGAATAAAAGCCTATTATGAATTCCAAATTATAGGATGAGATCAGATATTTTAGAATTGGAATGCTGTTCAAGAATGACAAAGGATTTATCCAATTTAGGTAAACGATCACCATTGTCCAGACTAATGTGAAAATGAACCAACCTTTTCTAGAAAAAAACCAAATAATAAATAATAAATAAAACATCATCTCATGGATAAGTGTCCATGCCACAGAAAGTGCCGGAAGTCCATCAGGAAATAGTGTTAATGAAGTTATCAAACTTATGGAACGACTGCTTCCAGAGATGTTAGGAAATAAATGGTAAAGCAAAAGCATGCATATCGAAATGGGTAAGTAAGGAATATAAATTCTAAAAACACGGTTTATAAGGTACGATTTGATGGTAAGTTTACCGGCTTTTTTATTGTAACAAGAGTAAGTAATAATAAACCCTGATAATACAAAGAAAAAATCCACCCCATGCTTGCCCAATGTGGCAATGAATAAAAGTATAGTATCTTGAACATCAAAAAAATAAGAGAAGGATATCCACTGGTGATGATATACTACCATCAGCGCTGCCAATCCTCTAAAAACCTGCAATGAATTGAAAAAATTGCCTTTCTTTTGCTTTGTTAAAGACATGTCAAATTTATCTCCTTTTAAAATTTTAAAGCTACAATAATTATTATATTAATTTAGTATTGCATACTTTAAAATATTTGAATGTATGAAAAATAAGAGATTTGATTAATCATTTATCGAGATACGGGATATGTTTTTAACAAATATTCATCCACTTTTCTATGATTGAAATTTTTATATCTTAGCTATTTAGAGTGTTTTTTAAGTATAAAAAAAATCCTCACAAATCTTATTTTTTTCGTTTTACACCTCTTGTTGCTTGGGCCTCCCAGGGGTTTTCCGGCCAATGATGTTTGGGATACCTTCGTTTCAACTCCTTCTTTACCTCATGGTAGGTATTGTCCCAAAAACTTTTTAAATCTTGGGTTACCTGAACAGGTTTAAAACCGGGAGATAACAAATGGATCAATAAAGGATTTTTACCTTCATTGACTGCAGGGGTTTGACTCCATCCAAAAAGCTCCTGAAGGCGTGCGGCTAAAATCGGGGGATTTCCATCAAAATTGTACGCAATGGGTAGGGTTGAACCACTGGGGAGTTTGATTTTTCCGGAGCCAAGCGATTGAGTTCCATTTGTTGATCAAATGTCAAACTGTCCTTTAATATATTGCAAAGCGGTAATTTTTTTAATTCTGAGCCTGAATGTATATTTCCTAAATAAGGAGAGAGCCAATCATGCGCAGTTTTTAATAACTGATCTGTGCTGAAATTCGGCAATGATCCGGTTTCGTTCCAAATGCTTAGACTCATGACTCTACATTGAAGTTGTCTTGTCCTATCGTCCCAATTAAGCCACTTTTCACCCGACTTGGCAAGCATTTTTACCAAGCATTCTTGTATCAACAGAGGGTCAGGTTTTTTAATGGAATTTTTTCCAATACAATTAGCCCTATTCTGCGTTCCTCAACTGCTTGAATGGAGGCTGAGGCCTCTTCCCAATAGATCCTTTCCTCAGATTTTACCATGGACTGTATTGCTTTCGGGTCTAATGGGGCTCCCAAGAATATTTTGCCGACACCATCTCTTTCATCCATGTGGGCTATTGCAATCCAATCTTCTGAAGCCATGTTGTCATTTTTATCCATTCGCGCAAGTTTACCATTAGACAATTTAAATTGGGCTTGATCACCTGCCTTGGCGATTCTTTCAGGAAAGGCCTGCCCAATTAATAATCCTGTGGCATAAGGATCGATGGCTGAATTTTCTGCTTTTATACTAAGTATTTGTCTGTAGGCTTTGGCAACTTGTTCAATTTTCTTAAAGTTGAAATAGGTGGAGGTTCCGCTTCTATACCGGCGTAGTTCTTCAATTCTCAAGTTGATATCTATGCCTCTTCCGGGCCCTAGTGGGTCTTTTTCCTCCAGAATAGCAGCCAGGTCTGTGCCCAAGGCTTCCAAACCTAATAATTGGCTGTAAACAAGTAAATGTGCAATTCTTGGATGACATGGAAAATCATGTAAGGATTCACCGTGTGGGGTGATATTTTTATTAGTAATAGCCCCTAAGTTTTTTAATGTTTCCACTGCCTGAGCCCAATTACCCGAGGGTGGAGGATTGACCCAATTCAATCGAGAAGGATCATGTGTTCCCCATTGATAAAGTTCCAAGGCCAATGGACTCAGGTCTGCTTCCATTATTTCCGGTTGTCTAAAGGGAATCAGGTTTGCTTGGCTACCTTTAGACCATAACCTAAAACATATTCCGGGACCTAGCCTGCCTGCTCTTCCAGCTCTTTGATTCGCAGTGTCGGCGGTCACAGGGATCGTTACCAACTTATTTAATCCTGTGTTGGGGTTAAATTTTCCACTTCTCATATACCCTCCATCAATTATGATTTTAATCCCTTCTATGGTTAGACTGGTCTCGGCGATGGCTGTAGCCAATACCACTTTTCTTTTTCCTTGAGGGTGAGGTAAAAGTGCAGCTCTTTGCTGGTTGTAGGCCATTTGCCCATATAATTTATAAATGGCAAGGTCATCAGGCCAATTTTCCATTAGGCTGGCTGTTTTATTGATTTCTCCCTGCCCAGGTAAAAACACCAATATATCTCCCTCATGATTATCCAAGGCTTCTTTAATGATAAGACTCGTGTTTTTAGGTAAATTGAACAAGTCAGAACCGCCCCTATATTGAATGTTTACCGGAAAGGATCGGCCTGAACTTTCTACCAAGGGGGCTTTAAGGTTACGCGACAAGTCATCGCTATCAAGGGTAGCAGACATGATTAAAAGTTTTAGGTCTGGTCTAAGCACTTCTTGGATTTCCCGCGCAAAGGTAAGTCCCAAATCTGCATGAATGCTACGTTCATGAAATTCATCGAAAACAATTAAACCAACTTCTTCAAGACCATTGTCTTGCTGCATCATTCTGGTCAGAATCCCCTCTGTAATCACTTCTATTCTGGTATTTTTGCCCACACAGGTATTGAACCTGACCCGATAACCGATGCTTTCCCCTACAGGTTCATTAATAAGTTGAGCCATTCTTTGTGCAATACTTATGGCTGCAAGCTTTCTGGGTTCAAGGATTATTATTTTTTTTCCATTGAGCCAATTTTCCTTCATTAAAGTCAAGGGGGCAAGTGTGCTTTTACCTGCTCCTGGAGGAGCATGAAGCAATACAATTGGGGAAGCTCTAAGTCGATCTATTAATTGAGGGATTACCTCTAGAATGGGAAGTTTGGGGAAGTCCTTCAAAAGTGATTGTTTTGATACAAAGGTAAAAAAACAAAATGGACTCAGTTATGATTTTGAACAGGAAAAACTGACAATTGCAGCAAGGAAAGCTTTCGGGATTTGTTTTAGAGAAATAAAAAAGGCTGTTTATTTAATTAAACAGCCTTTTTATATATTATTTTATTGATGCCTTGGCACGTCCATATTCCCATTTCACCTCTAGGCCATCGTCCATTACAGTATAAGTTAGACTTTCTGTAAGGGTGCTGGTTTGACCTGAATTAACGGTAACCCTTAAAGCATCTTGGCTTTCGTCATATTTAGTTCCCCATTGGCCTGTCTGCTTATTGAAGATAAAGGTGCTTGAATTTTCTCCGGGAATAATAAAGAAGCTGTATTTTCCGGCAGGTAGTTTTTCTCCTTCCACTGTAATGTCTTTGCTGGTCTCAAAAATTGTAGCCTCATTGGCACCGGCTCTCCAAACTTTCCCCAGTGGTACAAGGTCTCCAAAAATTGTTCTGCCCTTCACAGATGGGCTACTGTAATTAACAGTGATTTCTGCTCCATTTATAGTTCCTGTAGCTGTTTTAGCAGGGCTGGCTTTTTTCTGGGCATTCGACATAAATACTACTGAAAGCATAAGGAAAGCAGAAAAGCTTAGCATTTTCAAGGTTGATGATTTCATGTTTTGGTTTTATTTAGGTTAAAATATTTGAATAACTATAATAAACGGACAAAATTAAAAATTGTTAAGCTTTTGATGGCTAAAAATACTAGTAGTTAGCTAATTTTCTTATTGCCCGTCAGTCTGTCTTTAGTAATGCTTTAGAGTCCCGGCCTTTCACCTGAAAAGCCGGGAAGAGAATATTGGGGAGGGATATAAAATTTTTAAATTTTAACCCAAGCCTGTTTTTTATGACTTTCAATTATTCTTTCGCAGATTAATAACTCACGATGTCCGTCCGCAAAGGTTGGATAACTTGGTTGCTCAGGTTGCTTGCCATCAATTACTGCTGCATATACTTCCTTAAACATTTGTTTGGAAGTATCCGGGAAACCTTCATTATGGCCACCTGGAAAGCTAATGAGCTTGCCTGCCTCTGCATTGAATAAAGATGGATCTTTCATTAATTGTTGATTGGCCGTTTCTCTTTTGCCGATCCACATTTCATTAGGTTTTTCACTGCACCATTCAAAATTTGCTTTTGAACCGGCAATTTCAATGTTTAACCTGTTTTTTCTGCCGGCGTTCACCTGGCTAACTGTTACAGAACCTTTGTTTCCATTGTCAAACCTTAACATTACCGTGGCATGGTCTTCGGTATTGATAGGCACTTCTTCGTAGTCTGAAGGTGCAAGGCTTTTTCCACTGTAGGTCTCTATTGCCTTAAGTGGTTTTAATCTTGTTTTGTGTACGGTAGAAAAATCCGCCATCACTTCCGTGATTTTTAATCCGGTTACATATTCGGTTAAATCCAACAGGTGAGAGCCTATGTCTGCGATGGCTCTGGAATCTCCTGATTTATCCGGCTCCAGCCTCCAATTGTAATCCGTTTGCAAAAACAACCAATCTTGCAAATAGGAGCCCATGATGGAATAAATATCACCTAATTCACCACTTTCTCTCATGGTTTTCATTTGCCTTACCATCGGATAATACCTTAGGTTAAAATGAACAGCATTGACTAAACCTGTTTTTTCTGCCAAGGCTACTAGCTCTTCAGCCTCTTCAATTTTAGTAGCCAATGGTTTTTCGCAAACTACATGTTTTCCCGCTTCCAATACAGCTTTGGACTGGCTATAGTGAAGGAAGTTTGGCGTGCAAATATGTACAACTTTAATCTCTTCGTCTTTTAGCATATCTTCGAAAAGCATGGCTTTTTCTATGCCTAGTAAAGCAGCTTTTTCTTTGGCGAGTTCTTCATTGACTTCACAAAGTGTGGCTACCTCAATATTTGGGTTTCTTCTTAGGGCTTCAATATGGGCAGGGCCAATAAACCCCGTTCCAACAACCGCTACTTTAATTTTTTCCATGTAATTATATTCGGTTTATTTAAAAGGTTAGCCCTAAAGATAGAAGGTACATTTGTATTTTTCAATGCTTGCTGACTTTTCCCTTCATTGTTTCCTCTTTTAAACCCTCTTTCTTTTTGGGTTAAGCTTGGGCTTGATGTATTAGTCTAGCCAATAATATTTAAATTAAAACTTGCGATTTTGCCATGATCGAGTAATTTTGTTACTCCTACATTGTGTGTTACGAGGCGAAGCTGTGAAAGCCATAGGAGGTACATTATTAAAGTGCTGATTTTTATGTTTTTTGTATCCAGTAATTAGTATTTGGTATCCTTTTGTAGTCACCAACTTTAAATTTTTATCTTGATAGAATCTCTGATTACATCCAAGACTCGGATTAAATTACTTGTAAAATTTTTTTCTAATGCTAGAAACCGAGGTTACTTAAGAGGTTTGGCAGAGGAATTTGGAGAATCTACTAACTCTGTAAGAATAGAACTGAATAGACTTTCCAATGCCGGTTTACTTAATTGGAAGACCGAGGGGAAAACCAAAAGCTACCAAGCCAATGAAAACCATCCCTTGTACATGGATATTAAAAATATTGTACGCAAATATTTAGGTTTTGATACCCTTATCGATCAAGTTGTACAGGGTTTAGGAAGTGTGGATAAAGCCATTATAAGTGGAGATTATGCGGAAGGAAAAGACACCGGAACCATTGAATTGACGATTATTGCAGAGAAAATCAATGAGGATTACCTTAAATTCTTAATAAATAAAACAGAAGAGAAAATCAATAGGAAGTTAAAAGTTAAGATTTTGGAAACCGAACCTGAAGGAGGTCTTCCCGGCTTGCTGGTTTATGAACAATCAAGTGATGACCTCTAAGCCCTCAATTTTTCTTTCTGTGGTCATTCCCGTTTTTCAGTCTGAAGCAGGCTTAGAAGAGTTGATTGATCGATTAAAGCGAGCTTTATCAGCGATTAGTTCAGAGGTTGAATTGATATTGGTTGATGACGGAAGTAAAGATAGGAGTTGGGACATCATCCGTAAGGCCGCAAATAAAGATGATTTTATCAATGGTCTGCGATTCAGCAGAAATTTTGGACAGCATCAAGCTATTTTTGCCGGTTTGGAATTGGCTCAAGGGGAGTGGATAGTGGTAATGGATGCGGATTTACAAGATCTCCCCGAAGAGATACCCATGATGTTGACCAAAGCTCAACTTGGCTATGATGCGGTATTGGCCAGAAGAATGGATAAAAAGGCTACTTGGTTTTCAAAGGTCTTGACCATAATATATTATAAGTTTTTTTATTTTATGTCCGGGATTAATCAAGATCCCAGTATTGGTAATTTTGGGGTTTACAATAAGAAGGTCATTCAGGAGGTGCTACAGATGAAGGAGACCAATTGGTATTTCCCCACGATGGTACATTGGGTGGGTTTTAAGCAAAGCACATTGAATGTAAAACATGGGGCTTCAAGCAATCAACACTCCAATTATTTTTTCAAATCTAAATTTCATTTGGGATTAAATACCCTCCTAGCTTTTTCTGACAAGCCTCTGCGATTGACAATAAAATTAGGCTTAATTATCGCATTAATCGGATTTTTATTTGCATTGGTCACCTTGATACGTTATTTTTCAGGAACCATTGTAGTGCCGGGTTATGCAAGTATTATCATTTCCCTTTGGATACTCTTTGGGCTTTTATTAACAACCATTGGAATAGTGGGGCTATATGTTGGGAAAACTTTTGAAGGGGTAAAGAACCGTCCACGCTATATTGTAGACCAAAAGACTTAAAATGATAAAGTTTTTACCTTTTGACACTTCTTTGTTTGGATACAGGGTAGGCCAGTTGCAGTTAGGGAGATGCCTTCCCGATTTAGAAAAAGTAAACAATCAAGCCAAAAATTTTGATTTAATCTATGTTATGGGGAAACCCGGCTTGGTTAAATTGGGTGGATGGTCTCCCATTAGTACCAGAGTAGATCTGGTAAAAAACATTATTAAAACGGATCTGATCCAAAGCCCGAAAGTAGACCAGAAAGTCGAAGTTTCAGAAATGATAGTGTCGGGAAATCTCTCTCAATCAGATCAGAAAGCCTTAAGAGAGTTGATTTTTTCAAGTGGGCAATGGTCTAGATTTAAGCAAGATTTACTTTTGGCCAATCAAGAATACGAAAAATTATACAGTACTTGGTGGGAAACCATCAAAGCGGAGAAACATAAAGTTATCGTTGCTCGAATTTCGGGAAAATTAGTGGGCTTTATTACATTTAAATTACTGAGAGGCAGAGGCCATGTTGGGTTATTTGCTGTCAAGGGAAGTGAGCAGGGTAGTGGAATAGGGAGAAAATTAATGCATGAGACCCTAGTAATGCTTGATGGATCCGGTTTTAAGCTACTTGGATTATCTACCCAGAAAGCCAATAAAAGAGCCATGGATTTTTATAAAAAATTTGGGTTTCAACCTATTAAAGAAACCCTGATTGCACATTGGCGTCCGGGATTAAAACCCGAAAACATCGACTAACTGTTGCCTGTCAAAAATTATGAGGTCATGCATTATTCTCCGGATCTTAAGAAGGACTGGGGAAGAGTACTTCAAGAGGCTACGAACGCCACATTAATGCATGAGAGAGATTTTTTAGCTTACCATTCTTCAGGTAAATTTCAGGATTGCTCGGTAATCCTATACAATAAAAACAAGCCGGTAGCCGTATTTGCGGCCCATAGGGAAGGAGAATTCGTCCATTCTCATAAAGGCTTAAGTTACGCGGGGTTTATTCATGTTCCAGGTACTTTTGACCAAAAACTTGAACAGTTCAAGACCTTGATGCAATATTTTGAGTATTGGGGGTAAGCCATTTACAAATTAAAGAAACTCCGACCTTCTATAACTCGCTTCAGGAGGAAGCAATGGCTTATATCCTGCATTTGGCAAAGGCCAAGACTACACAAATGGAATTGTCATTGACCATAGAACTACCTTTAGAAGTGAAAAATAAAGGCAAAAAAGCCAATATTAAACAGGCCGGAAGGCAGAATTTAAAAATAACTGAATCCAATGAGGTGAAAAGCTTTTGGGATACATTACTTGTTCCCAACCTTCAAAACAGGTACCAAACAAGGCCTACCCACAGTTATGAAGAAATGACATTTTTGGTGGAAAAGTTTCCTGATAAAATCAGACAATTTAATGTTTATCAGGATGAGAGAATGGTAGCGGGTGCCACGGTGTATTTTTCCAAAAATTGTATCCATACTCAATACTTGGCTAGCAATAGTACAGGCAGAGAATTGCATGCTCTAGATGCTTTGGTCAATCATCTTGCGAACACATTTACAGGGAAATACTCTTTTTTAGATTTTGGTCATTCCAACGAAAATCAAGGGCTTATGATCAATAAGGGGCTTTTTAAGTGGAAAGAAAATTTTGGTGCTAAGCCTTATATTCATAGGCATTATAAGGTTCCTGTCGAAAGCTGGCGAAATTTGGATAGGGTATACAAAGATGTGTAGATAGATGCCTAAAAGGTCTTCAATTTCACCAGAAAGGTTAATCCAATTGACCAAAAAAATGCCAGGTACATAATCTCCTGTAATCAGAATGAGTTTTTTTGTGAACATCATCCAGAAGGTAAATGTAGCAGAGGTTTTTTTCTTTATTTCTACAAGTGATATATGGAATAGCATTTGCTAAAAAGTATGGATTACCGCATTATGTCGATTTCAGCAATGTTAACTATGCTTATTCAGGGCAGCAAAACGATCAGAAAAGAGGTAATTTTTGGGAGCATTTCTTTGATCAGATAGCTATTAATAGTACCGATACCTTACTATTAAATCAGCAATATGAAGTTTATCCATTGCGTATTTGGAATAGAAAGCATCATAGATTTTTACATCAAATAATGAAAGAGGGATTAAAATTCAAACCCTCTTTAAAGCTAGAGATTGATAACATCAAGTGCGAGATAGCAAATGAAAAAGTTTTGGGCGTCCATTTTCGCAAGACCGATCATTTTATGGAAGTTGCTCCTGCTGATGAATCTGTTTTTTTTCAAAAAATTAAAAAGAATTTTTCAGCCTATGACAAGATTTTTATTGCAACAGACGATCAGCAGCTTTTGGAGAGGTTGAAAAATGAATTTTCGCCTAAAATTATTGCTCATGATTTTATCAGGTCCCATGGTGAAATTCCAATCCATAACAATGAAGCATACAAAGATGGTCTTAGGCTTGCGAAAGAAGCTTTATTAGACTGTATTAGCCTGTCTTATTGTAAAGAACTGATCTTATCACCATCCAATTTATCTTATGCGGCATTGGTATTTAACCCAGAGGTTAAATACACAATTGTAGAGAGTAAAGAGGCCAGACTAAGCCGAATAAAAACCTTGATGGGCTATCATTTAGATAAATTAGGAATAAGGAAATGGTAGGAGATGATTGAAATTTATCCTAAACTAGGGATTGCTAATGGCTTATGTCCTTGTTGCAAGGGTAGTAATCAATCTACGTCAGCTCTTTATTTTCAGGGAATGCATGTTTTAGGGAAATACACTTGCCAAGCTTGCAATTTAAAGTACTTTACAGGATTGCCTTCAGGTCATATGGCCCATTTCCCGGTTTCATTTTCTAGCGATAGTCGATATCAATTATTTGATCAAAAAAAGCCGCATGGTTGGCTGATCCATTGATTCATTCCATGAAGGATAAGCTTGGAGCAGAAGGAGCTTTCCAAATTTTTAACAAAAGTTCGGGCGAAGAACTGCTATTGGTTAATTGTCTGGACAGCTGTTTTGGACATGTATTCACCAAAGTTTGGAATGTTTATAAAGAGAAGGATAGGTCTTCAAGTCGGAACATTGCGGTATTAATTCCTGAGCAATGCAGGTGGTTGTTGTCAAAAATTGAGGTGGAGATTTGGTCGGTAGATGTGCCCTTAAAAAGTTTATCCGAAGGAGTGGTTGGTTTAGATGCTTGGGTGAAAAATCAATTTCATAGGTTTAAAATGGTACTGCTTCATCCTGTTTTTGTCCATTTAGATCATCAACAGATGGATTTTGAAAGAATCTTGGGAGAAAAACCTTTTGATTTGGCGCAATTTGATCAAGGTGTACCACAAATTACCTTTATTTGGAGAGAAGACAGGTTTTGGTTGGCCAATCGTCAACTCAATTGGCTATATATGTTTTCAAGAAAATTCAAGCTGGAGAAAATTTTTAATCCAATTTTTTTATGGAGACAAAAGACACTTCTCAACCGGCTGGTCAAAATTATCAATAAAAGTTTTTTTGAAGTAAATTTTGTTGTAACAGGGCTGGGAAAATCAACTGATTTTCTTGATCGAATTAAGGATGAGAGGGTGACTTCAATCAATTTTGAAATAGAAAAAAGATGGAATTCCATTTTTAGTAAGAGTCAGGTGGTAGTTGCTGTGCATGGATCGCATATGCTCGTACCATCCGCATTGGCTGCAGGTTTTGTAGAGATCTTACCTAAACATAAAATGGATCATCTTACAGAGGATATTTGCCGGACACATACGGGCAGGTTGGGCCTTTTTTGGAAGAATAGTAGACGAAAGTACTGGTCCGGCATTGGTAGCCCTTCATCTAAGCAGTATGATTCAGTGTTTTCACTTTGTCAAAAGTAATTTAGAAACCAAACTAGTTTAAAGCCACATTTGGTCCATTTTTAATGAATATTTTCAAAGCATTTGTTAAGAAGTATTTTTATTACTTTTCTTATTTCTATAGGATAGTAAAAGGAAGACTTTTTATCGCATTTGGCTTAAGTATGTTGGTCGCTTTGATGGATGGACTTGGATTAACCATGTTTTTACCATTGTTGGAAATGGCTGATGGAGGTAACCCGGATGGAAAGAGTATGGGTAGGTTTGGGATAATCCTGACATTGATGCAAAATTACGGTATTCCACTGAATATTTCGGTGGTTCTATTACTTATGGCTCTGTTTTTCTCCCTAAAGGGGGTACTAAATTTGTAGAGCAATATTATAGCATATTACTTCGTCGCTTTTTTATTAAACAAATGAGGTTATCCATTGTAAATTTGTTTGATCGGTATGCTTTTAAAAATTTCATAAAGCAGGATTCAGGCAGGATTCAAAACGCTGCTACCAGTGAAATTGAAAGGATAGTAGTGGCTTTTAGTAGTTATATGAATGTATTGCAGGCTTTTGCAATGATTTTTATTTATGTGGGAATGGCATTTAGTGTAAATGTAAGGTTTTCACTACTAGTTATGTCGGGCGGTGCTTTATCAAATTTTCTTTATGCTTCCATTTTCAAAAAATCTAAAAAATATTCTGTAGATATATCCAAGAACAATCAAGATTTTCAGAGTCTTTTGATACAAAAGATAACCTATTTTAAATACCTTAAATCTAGTGGATTGTTAAGCAATTATGGTAATAAATTAAGGGAGCAAATTGAAAAGGTTGAATTTTTCTATAAAAAGTTGGGACTACTTTCTTCGATAATTACAGCTATTCGAGAACCAATTATTATTTTAATTATCGTTACTGTAATCTTGGTAGAAATCAACCTTTATGGGGGTAGTATAGCTGGAATCATATTAAGTTTATTGTTTTTTTATCGTTCTCTAACCTATCTACTTGCATTACAATCTTATTGGAATTCAGTGATTGCAAATTATGGATCTCTAGTGAATTTAAAAAATTTTACAGAAGAACTGGCCAATGGCAAAGATACACAAGGAACAATAAAAAAAGACGGTTTAAAGGAATGTATGGAGTTGCATAATCTAAACTTTAGTTATGGATCACATAAAGTGTTACATCAATTATCCTTATCCATAAATCGCAATCAGGTATTGGCAATAGTCGGGGAAAGTGGTTCAGGAAAATCCACATTAATGAATATTTTGGCTGGATTGTATTTACCTGATTCAGGGTCATTGTTTATTGATGGGGTAGAAATAAGGGAAATTGACAGGAATCATTTTCAAAAACACATAGGTTACATTACTCAGGAACCGGTAATTTTTGATGATAGTATTTTTAATAATGTTAGTTTCTGGGATGTTGACAATGCTACAAATAGGGAAAGGTGCAGGGAGGCTTTAAGGAAAGCTGCAATATTTGATTTTGTAGACGGGCTTGAAGAGGGTGAAGATAGCAGGCTAGGAAATAATGGCATTATGGTAAGTGGGGGGCAAAAACAAAGAATTTCTATCGCCAGAGAGTTGTATAAAGGAATAAATCTTTTATTAATGGATGAGGCAACTTCAGCACTTGACTCTGGAACTGAAATGGACATACAGGAGAATATTGAAAGGTTAAGGGGGAAAGTTACCATAATAATAATAGCCCACCGGTTGAGCACCATCAAGAATGCGGACCAGATTTTCCTTTTGAAACAAGGTCAGATTGCTTCATATGGTACGTTTAATGAACTTGAATCAAAATCAACCGATTTTAGTAAAATGATAAGTTTACAGGCGTTTTGAATGATGATTTTTACCTATGAAGATTTTTGCTGGGAGGACCTGATATTTAAATTGAATGGTAAATTATAAAAATAAAATAGCTACAGCTATCAACAGAATTAAGGTCTATGGCAAACCAAAAATATTCTGTATTGGCTTTAACAAAACCGGTACTACTTCTTTGAAATCACTTTTTACAGACTTGGGTTTTATTATAGGTGAACAAAGAATTGGCGAATTATTAATAAATGAATTACCAAAAGGAGAGTACAGAGGACTGATAAACTATATAAAAACGGCTCAATTTTTTCAAGATTATCCATTTAGTGCTCCCGGTATATTTAAAGTACTCGACAAGCTTTATCCTGACGCAAGATTTATCCTAACCGAAAGAAATTCCCCTGAAGAATGGTACCACTCTCTGCTCAGGTTTCACTCTCAGCAATTTAATGAAGGGAAATTCCCTACCATAAAATCATTAAAAGAAAGTAAGTATGTATACAATGGATGGATTTGGGAGTTTCTATGCAAGGTGTATGACTTCGAAGAAGGTGGAATATTATATGATAAGGAAAAGCTCATCAACCTTTATTTAAATCACAATGCGTCAGTAAAATACCATTTTAAAGACAGGCAAAATAAATTGCTCGTTCTCAATTTACAAAAAGAAACAGGCGTAAGTGATTTTAATCAATTTTTTCAGTTTGAACGCAAAATTGAAAGTTTTCCTTGGGAAAATAAATCTAAATAGCAATAATATGGTAATAGCAGGTGCAGGTAGTCATGCAATGGAAGTATTGGATGTGTTGATTTCCAAAAAGATGAATGTAGGTGTCAAATTTTTTGACAATGTATCATCAGAAAATGTTTTTCAATCTTCATATCCAGTTTTAAAGTCCAAGGATGAATTGACAGATGCTTTTAAAATGGATCCCAGGTTTATGCTTGGTGTAGGGGAGTGTGAGGTAAGGGAGTTTATGTATAAGTTATTTGTTTCTTTAGGGGGTGAACTTGTAGGTATTCGCACTGAATCGGCTATAATTAGCACCTATTCACCTTCTGATACCTCTGATGTTTTTCATCATTCATTTATTGGGGCAAATGTTGAGTTAGGCCTAGGTACTCTGATTAATACAGGAAGTTTTATTCATCATGGCGCTACCGTAGGAAGATTTTCTACCATAAGTCCGGGCGTTCAGGTTTTGGGAAATGCCTGTGTAGGAGATTTAAGTTTTATTGGAGCCGGCGCTATATTATTACCTGGGGTAAAAGTCGGTAATAATGTAAAAGTTGCTGCTGGAGCTGTAGTTACTGTTGATGTACCAGATGAAGCCACTTGTATAGGTGTGCCAGCTAAAATTAAATCAGTAATAAAGTGAAAACTGAAGTAACTGAAAAAAAGTTACCCCTAGTTAGTGTATGCATGATTACCTACAATCATGAAGCTTACATAGAACAGGCATTGGATGGAATATTTATGCAAACCGGTCCATTTGATCTTGAAGTTATTATATCTGATGATTGCTCTTTAGACGATACTAAAAAAATTATCCAAAGAAAAATTATCCAAAATAATAATATTACCGTAAAATATTTCCCTCAAGAAAGTAATTTAGGTATAATTGAAAATTTTGTCTTTGCATTAAAACAATGTACAGGAAAATATATTTCTATTTGTGAAGGTGATGATTATTGGATAGATTTAAAAAAATTGTCAAAACAGACTGATCTTTTAGAAAAAGACCAATCCCTTGTAGGTAGCTTTCATTTTGTTAAAGTAGAGTATGAAGGAAAGCCTTATTTGACAAAAATTTTTAGACACGAAGTGCCGGAAAAAATTGGAACAGAAGAATTGATTTCATCAAGTTCTTTAATTCATACATCCTCTTTATTTTTTAGGCGATCAGCTTTGGTTTTTCCAGGTTGGTATGTTACAATGTTAAGTGGCGATTTCGCCTTAACTTCTATTCTCTCTAAACAGGGATATTTTAAAAGGATTAATGAAGTTATGAGTGTTTACCGAGTTCATAATCAAGGTGTTACCAACTCTAAGGAATATAATAGGGCGAATAAAGATTTAAAAAAATGTATTTTAGAAAATTTGAATAATTTCCATGAATATAAATATGATAAAAAATTTCAAAATGTTATTTTGGAATTAAATAAGGATGAAAATATAAATACTATTAAAAGAGTAAGAAAAAAATCAAAATAGGGTTATTGATTAAACGATTTAATTATTGGTGGAAAAAAGCATAATTAATTTTTTTGTATTTTTAATAAGCGTGGTAGTCTTTCTTTAATGTCATTATATGAAATGTATCATTCATTTAATTGAAGATAGAAAGTTTTTAAAAGCTACTATTAGCAAATTTTCTGTAGATAGTTCAATTTTAAACGTTTTTATTTCTATAGGTAGGTTTAGGTTTAGTAAAATCGAATCTTCAATTATAATTTCTTTGCCCACCTTTACTATCAATATACTTATACCTATTATTCATTATGTAGTTAAAGGAATAGTTATTCATGGTTTTAGTAATTCATTCTTTAATTTAAGATTTAACTGCGTTCATCCAAAAGTGAAAATTTTGGGTATTTTCTGGGGATTTGATCTATATTCTTTAAATGGATCAAAGACTAATTTTTTATTGCCACAGACAAGAAATATCATAAGTAAAAATAATTCTTTCTCAGAAAAGTTTGGTCAACATGCTTTTATTGATTTTGTTAATAAAAGAATAGATTTTGTTTCAACGGTAGTTCCGACAGAAAGGAAAATACTCGAATCTCATTTTCCCAATGGCAATTTTAAATTCATTTGGTTTAGTTATTTTGATTTAGAAAATGATGTGTTAAATGGTATTCAAAATAAGCAATTAACATTCTCTGGACAAAACCTCCTTTTTGGTAATAACTCATCTTTATGGAATAATCATATTGATGGAATTGAGATTATAAAATCTTTTAAGTTTAAATTTAATGAAATCATTTGTCCTTTAAGTTATTCTGGCTCTGATGAATATAGGCAAAAGGTAATTGAAAGATTTATTAACGAGTTTAAAGGTAAATTTCAACCGTTAACTAGTTTTTTGGAGTATAATGATTACCTAAAACTTCTTCTATCGTGTCCATATGTTTTCTTCAATTCTAAAAGACAGATTGGTTTGGGTAATTTGCTATTTTCAATTTATCTTGGGTCTGTTGTTATCTTAAATAAGAGTAATCCTCTTTACAATTTTTTTTTATCAAAGGAAATTAGAGTGTTTTCTGTTGAGGATGCTCAGTCAATGACGAATTTTGATTTTGATATTAATAAGAATAGGAAAAATCTAGAATTACTATTTAATGAAGGTGCACTTAAAAAACGTACACTTCAAATAATTCAAAACTTAATTTCTTAAAAATTGATAAGTGTAATAATTCCTGTTTTTAACAATCAAAATACCATTAAACGTGCTGTGTTATCAGTTATTAGCGAGCCAGTTGTTTCTGAGGTTTTGATTATTGATGATGGTTCTACTGATAATTCATTAAAAGTTTTAGAAAATCTTTGTAAAAATAAGTCCATAGTTAAAGTAATACATCATCACAATAAGGAAAACAAAGGAGCTTCTGCTTCAAGAAATCTTGGACTTTCATACGCAAAGTTTGATTGGATTCAGTTTTTGGATGGAGATGACGAACTTTTGCAAGGTAAGCTTCAAAGTCAAGTTCAAAAAGTCAGGCCTGATATCGCATTTATAGTAGGAAATTGTATTCACGTATTACCAAATGGTAAAAAGCATTTTATGAAAGTCGATTCCCAAATTTGGAAGGGGTTGATTAGAAGTAAATTGGGTAGAACAAGTTCCATTCTTTGGAATAAAAAATATCTTTTAAAGGTAAATGGTTGGAATGAACTCTTAAGTAGTAGTCAGGAATATGATTTAATGTTTAGACTAATTTTGTGTAATCCAAATGTTATAATTGATAATAAATATCTTACATTAATTCATAAAGAAAAAACTCTATTAGTACAAATTCTCATAATAAATATAAAAGAATACATAATTGGCTAAATTTAAGAGTAAAAATAATCAATCATCTAAAGAAAAAAATAAACTTACATTAATATATAAATATTATTTTTATGGGTCTATTGGTGTATTTTGTGATGAAAATAAGGTTCCTCATCCATATTATTTAAATTATTTTTACTACAATCTATTTAAATTTCAAATATATATTAAAATCTACTCCTATATTTTAATCAATTATATTAAATCTAAGCTTTAACTTATTTTCTACTTTAAAATTATATTTTAATACTTAAAATTTATAATGTTTATTTCTATTATTATCCCTCATTATAAGGACAAAGAACGCCTATTAATTCTTTTGAAAAACCTAGAATGTCAACTTTTAAATAAAAACAAATGGGAAGTATTAGTTGTAAATAATGACATCAATTCACCTTTGGTATTTCCTGATGGATTTTGTGTTTCCTATAAATTAAAAGTTTTTGAAGAACCAATACCTGGTTCTTATGCAGCAAGAAATAAGGGGATAAAAGAATCGAAAGGAGACATATTAGCATTTACTGACTCAGATTGTATACCTAGGAATGATTGGTTAGTACATGCCTTTTCTTATTTCAAAAGAGATAAAGATAAAACGATTGGTGTATTAACCGGTCCTATCCCGTTATTTTTTAAAGATTCTTCTAGTTTATCCGCTGCAGAGACTTATGAAAAGTATACAGGTTTTACAACTAAAGCTTATGCATCAGAAGGAAAAGCTGTAACAGCAAACTGGTTTTCTTATGCTTTTGTTGTTCAAGAATTCGGAGGATTCGACTCATCACTTAAATCTAATGGTGATTCTAAACTTTCTGGTCAAATTTCTTTAAAATATCATATTATTTATCAAGATGATATTGTTGTATCACATCCTGCTAGGTATCGGGTTGATGATTTAACTTCTAAATATAGAAGACTATTGGGAGGTACCTATACTAGAAAATATGAAAGTAAAATTTTTCAATTTTCTTTCTACCTTATTAGATTTATCCTGAGAAGATATCGATTTGCATTTAAAAAAATGGTAACAATAAATTTAATAGAATCTTTAAAAATTTTTAAAGTATGCCATTCCATTAATGTAAATGTTTTTAGAGAATTTTTTAGTATTGTTATGGGTAATCCAACTTCAAGATAATTCTTATATTATACTTTTTAATTTTTTGTTTTATTCAATTTAATATTTTATTGTTAAAATCTTATTTAATATGATATACCATATATTGAATGATGAAAAATTTACTGATTGGGTTATCAATTCCTTTAAAAATTTTAATAATCAACAATTTATTTTGGTTTCAAATAAAGGAGTTTCTAAACACTTTTCTGATTCATGTGTAAAATTTGTTTCGAAAGAATATTTTTTATATAATTTTATACCAAATGGGGATGATATTTTAGTGTTTTATTTTTTACATTTACATACAATTTCTTTTTTAAACAAAAGAAAAAATTTGAAATGTAAAAAAATATGGATAGGATATGGAGCTGATTATTATTATTATTTATTGAATTCTAGAGTCTTTCATTCCCTATATCTAAAAAAAACAAAAAAATGTTTCAATACTTTTAAAGGTCATCATTTTATTAAGCGTACAGCTTTAACAATATACCAAATATTATTTTTTCATATAAAAGTTTTGCCTGCGATTAAAACTCTAACCTATTTTGCTCCAATTCTCCCAAATGAATTTTCTCTTGTTAAAAGGAAATTTCATTCTTTTAAATTTGACTATATTGATTTTACCTTTGGGGACATAGATTTTCTAGGTACTACTGATAAAACAATTAATGGAAATGACATCCTTCTTGGAAATAGTGCAACATTTGCTTGTAATCATATTGATATATTAGATTTGCTTATGAAGTTGAAAATATCTAATTCTATTAATATTCCACTTAGTTATGGGAACACCAAATACCAAGAATTTCTAAATGAAATAATTCCAAGAGATTTTAATGAACTAAATATAAATTTGTTAAATAAATTTCTTCCATTAAATGAATATAATCAAATCTTAGATAAATGTGGTTTTGCTATTATGCCTCATTTAAGACAACAAGGAATGGGGAATATTTATTCTTTGCTGTATTCCGGAACTAAATTATTCCTTTTTAAAAAAATCCTGTTTATCAATTTTTAAAACAATTAGGAGTTTGTTTTTACTCAATAGAAGATCTAGCTACCAACTCACAGCTTTTAACATTTCCCTTAAGTGAACATGAAGTTAAATGTAATCGAAAGGTTATTGCAAATTATTATTCCAAAAATAAATCATTGAATAGAATAAAAAAATAATTAACCTTTGAAAATTTGTAGAATTGTAAGCCAATTAGATTTTGGTGGAGTTGAGCAAAGGTTAAAACTTACTTCAAACTTTTTCAAGATCACCCAGAAGACGAATTAATTATTCTCGTATTAGGAGACGGTGGCAAGATATGTAAAGAAATTAATGATAAGGGATTTTTGGTTAAAGTGTTCAATGAAAATGTTAAGATTCCCAATGGGAAATTGATATTTAAAACTTATAAATTTTTACGCTTCCATAAACCTGAAGTCATTCATACTTCAGGAGCTGAAGCCAATTTTCATGGATTAATTGGCGGTTTCTTGGCACGTGTTCCAGTTAGAATTTGTGAAGAAATTGGTTTTCCAAATCATGGAGTTATATTCAGGGTTCTTTTTAAATTGGTATATTCTTTTTCGCACTGTTTGATTGCTATTTCAAAAGCAGTTGGTAATTGTGTAGTAAAATTGAATGAAATTGATTGGGATAAAATTTCTGTTATTTATAATCCTGTGTCCATCATTACACCACAAAATGATTTCGATATTGGTAAAATAAGAGCGGATTTACTTAAAAAATCAAATAAACCATATGTTTTTGTTACTACCTGCCGGTTAGTCCCAATTAAAAATCTAAAATTTTTAATTAATGTTTTTCATAATTTTGTTAATTCAAATGAAGAGTTTTCACTTTGGATTATTGGAGATGGACCGGAAAGAGATGAATTGGTTGAGTTAACTCATCTTTATAATATTACTGATAAAGTCGTTTTTTTTGGATTTATTAGTAATGTTATTCCATTGCTTAAAGAAACGGACTGTTTTATCCTACCTTCTTTTTCAGAGGGTTTTTCTATTTCTTTAGTTGAAGCCATGCTTTGTGGTTTACCTGTTATTTCCACAAATATTGGTGGGCCTTCTGAAATTATTAATCATGGTGTAAATGGTTTTTTATTTAACCCAAAGGACCGAATTCAATTATTAAAACTAATGAATCATGTGTCCAATCTTTCGAAAGAGGAATTGTATAAGATTCAAATAAAAGCAGTAGAAAGAGGGGCTGAATTTTCAGTTGAAAATTACGGGAATAATTTGATAAACTTGTATCGAGATTTATATTTAAAATGTTAATTGATAAGGTTTGGAAAAAATAAAGGTTTTACACTGTATAGAAACTATCTCTTCTGGTGGAGTAGAGGTTTTAAGATTAGGCTTTGCCAGACATTATAATAAAGAGCATTTTGACCTTCGAATAGTTTGTACTACCGCAAAAGGGCCGATAAAAAAAGCCTTAGAGGAAGAAGGCATACAAATTATTCAAATCGGTTCGTTTAAATCTCCATTTGAATTTTCAAAGTATAAAAAAGTTTTAAGGGTTATCAAACAATTCTCCCCCCACATTATTCATGGGGCTGTATATGAAGGTATGTGCATGGCAAGTATTTGTGGTTTGCTTGGAAATGTACCGATCATAATAATGGAAGAGACTTCAGACCCTCAGAAACGGTCCGCAAAGGCCGTTTGGCTTCAAAGGCAGTTGGCAAGATTGGCAGATAAGGTAATTGGAATTTCACCTTCTGTAACACATTATCTCATACAAAAAGCTAAAATACCTTCAAAAAAGGTGTTTTTACTTAACAATGGGGTTGACAATACTCATCTCCTTTCTTCCACACAGAATTGTATTAGAGATGATATTTTTCTTGAACCTTCAGATTATGTATTGGGATCGGTTGGTCGAGTACATGACAAAGTCAAAAGATTTTCAGATATCCTACGTGCAATTAAATTAATTAACAATCCAGCAGTTAAATTTTTACTAATTGGTGATGGACCTGACTTAATTAAATTAAAGCAACTTGCTCGTGAGCTAAATGTTGAAAACCAATTTATTTCATTGGGGTTTAAGGAAGATACCTCAACTTATTATCAATTAATGGATTGTTTTTGTATTCCTAGTTCGCAAGAGGGTTTTGGTTTAGTAGCAGTTGAAGCCATGTTTTATAAACTTCCGGTTATAGCAACAGCTGTAGGAGGTTTAAAAGATGTAGTTCAACATGAAAAAACAGGAATTTTGGTACCTCCATCAGACCCACAAAGTATTGCAAATGGTATAAACTATTTGATGAATTGTTCTGAGAAACGAATTGAAATGGGTAAAGAAGGTTTTTGAGAGCTTCAAGGCTATATGGAATAAAAACTTATACCAATTCTTTAGAAAATCTTTATCTTTCCCTTACTGCCTCAAAAAAATAAACTGTTTTAAATTTGTTAGACGTTTTTATCATATTATTGCTTTTAACCCTGATATATAAATCTAATATCACTTTTAGTTTAAAATATAAATTACCCAATAAATATTTATATCACTTACATTATTTATTGATATATCATGTTTTTTTAGTTTATTTTATGGTTGGTATATAATTAATTTTGGAGGAGATTCTCGTGGTTACTGGTTATTTACCATGGAGCAGGTAAAAATTGCTGACCCTAGCTGGATGAAATATTTTGGAGAAGGTACAACATTTATACTCTGGTTAACATATATTCCCAGTAAATTTTTGGGGCTATCTTACCATACCGGGAACCTTCTATTTGGGTTTTTAGGTTTTATAGGACTTCGGTATATATTTTTATTGGTTTATAAATACTTTCCTACTAACCATCAAATTTTAGGTGTGTCTTTATTTCCAACTGTTTTTTATCTTGCAAATTTACATTTTTGGACTTCGGGTGTAGGGAAGGATGCTTTAGCTTTTGGGCCATTGCTTGGTTTCTATTTTCCATTCAGCAATACAAAGAAAAATGGTGGCAGGCTTCCATTGCTTTCTTTTTTATTTATATGTGTAGGCCTCATATGGGGCAAGCGATTATTGGAGGAGCTACAGTCGCTATTCTCATGGGAACAGATATTAAAAACACCTATAAATTTGGTTTGGCATCTTTGGCATTGATAGGTTCCATTTACATGAGTACTTATACTTTGGATGCATTGAAATTGGAAAGTTTTGATTTAGAGACTTTAGAAGCTTTTTCTGCAAGCAAGTCAGGTAATTTAAATACTAGAAATGTAGGATCTAGAGTGGATATATCTAATTATTCTTTACCCATGAAGCTATTTACTTATTTATTTAGACCCTTGTTTTTTGATGCCCATAATATTGTAACCTTTATAAGTTCCTTCGAAAACCTGCTTTATTTATGGTTAAGTTTTTTTATCTATAAGAATTGGTCGGTAGAAGCATTAAGGGATATGCCGTTATTTTTAAAGGTAGCCATGGTTACTTTTATACCGGTGACCTTTGCCTTTATGAGTGCTTTAAGTAATTTGGGAATAACTATGCGCATGAAAAATATGCTGATGATTTATTTCTTGCTTTTTTGTTTTTACTTGATCACACATAAAAAATACACCCTTTACCTGAGGAGTTTGGATCGGAAAAAATTCTTTCAGCGTAGGCAAGCCATTATTGACGCCAAAAAGAAAAATGCTATTTGATTACTTTATTTTTAATAGGCTTTGAAAAAAGAAATTTATTATTTCTGCCCAAATACCCAAGAAAAGGAGCGAGTAGCAGATTAAGGACTTACCAGTTTTTGCCTTTGTGGGAAAGCATGGGGTACACAGTTTCTGTAAGTTCATTTTTTACTGAACACTACCTGGAAAAAATTTACAGCCATCAATCTCCTGGGATTTGGCATGTTTTGAAATGTTATTTCCGTAGATTTTCACTACTCTTCACGGTTTATAAGTACGATTTGATAATTATTGAAAAAGAGATTTTCCCTTATTTGCCGGCAATTGCTGAATGGATTTTATCTAAAATTAAAGGGTATTGGGTGGATTATGATGATGCTGTTTTTCATAATTATGACCAAGGTACCAATCGGTTGGTAAGTTTGCTTATGTCCAACAAGATAGACCAAGTGATGCAATTTGCAAATAGGGTGATTGTCGGCAATGATTACTTAAAAAGAAGAGCCACTTTGGCCGGAGCAACAAATATTGTGGTTTTTCCCACGGTTATAAATACCCTCAGGTACAATAAAAAAGTTTCTAATTCAATAAATACAACTGTAACCATTGGATGGATTGGCTCACCAAGCACCCTAAAATACTTAGAACCTATGCTACCGGTTTTAAATTGGCTTCATCAACATTATTCTATAAAGTTTTTATTGGTTGACGGTAAGAGTAAAATAAAGTTTGAGGGCGAAATTGAGTCAATTATTTGGACAGAAGAAGGGGAGGTGGATGCCATCCATAAAATGGACATTGGCATCATGCCTTTGCCTGATAATCCTTGGGAAAATGGGAAATGTGCCTATAAATTAATTCAGTACATGGCTTGTGGCTTATCGGTGGTTGCCTCCCCAATAGGAATGAACAAAGAGGTGGTCAATCACGGTGAGAATGGATTTTTAGCCGGTACATCTGAAGAATGGAAATGTTCCTTGGAAAAACTAATCCTCGACCCTCAATTGAGAATGGAGTTTGGGAAAAAAGGTCGGGAAAAGGTGTTTAGGGAATATACCTTGCAGGGAAATTTTATGAGATTTAATAAAATGGTAGACCAAGAATTTCCCAAATAATTTCTACTATTGAAGAGTCTGTATTCATTTTATACGAATATCCCATCAGTAAATTCTCTTTAAACCCTGTGATGCTGGCCTAACCATTTATCTTAAATATCTTTTTCCATCTTCATTTTAGGAATTTAATAATTTTCCTTTTTAAACAATCCTTCAAAAGTTATTGAAATAGACAAAATCCATAAATAAACATCCAAATATATTCCTTTAAAAAAGTAGGCTAATCCGAATAGAAATGTTGCTTTTTTATATCTAAATAAAACTGGACTTAATAACCAAATTCCAAAAATTAGGAAATGAATGGTGAAAGAAATATTGAGGATAAGAGCATTTGCTAAATGAAAAAATGAGGCGAGAATGAGATAAATTCTCCATGATAGCTTTGAATAAAGCAAAAATATAATACCTGATATCTCAAATAATACTCCTGAATAATCAATTATTTCTAATAAAATAGGATTTGCATTTAAAAAGAACTCCGCTAGTAAAGGTTTTTGTGTGGCAGGAAAATATAGGTCATATACCCATCTTAAAAAACCGTTTGTAGTTAGGTCGAAGTCAATCCAGTGGTATGCCTTTTGTAAGCCTGCTGTGAAATATCCAAATATTATAGCAATGCTAAATAACATTAATGTCCTGGAATGAACCGTTATTTTCTTATCGGGCCTAATTGAAAAATATGTGGATGAATTAGTAAAAGCAAAAACTAGGAATATTATGGACTCAAATATTTTATGGTCAATCTTTCCAAGGCTATATCCAAATCCGTTATTTACAATTGTCAAAAAAATAGACCTATAAATGCAACTCTAGAAAAGAAACCAATTATCGTGGCTAATAAAAAAATAAGAATGAGATAATCTGTTAATTCAAAATAAATAGGTGGAGGAAAACCTCCAAATAAATTAGCAACACTGAAAGGTTTTGGTAAAAATAAGCTGTCAGGAATAGAAGATATCCATGAGAATTTTGTTCTAAAATATATAAGAAAGACTATACCAAAAAATACTCTATAAAAACTTAAATGCTTTTCATTAATATCTGTAATTTTAGTTATCCGATTAAAAAATTCTCCTAAAAATGCTTCAGTTAAGGCTATAAGTTTTTTCATAAATAATGGTTTCAGATTCTATTTGCTTTTGATTTAGGTTGTATTTCATTTGTATTTTTCTTATTACAAATATTGAATCAGAATAGCCTGCTTCATTTAAATTCGTACGTAACCACAGTTTAGTAGCTTTAATTTTATTTGGTGTCAAGTTATTTCCTTCGAATATTTTCTTTTTTGTAAAAGGAATGAGGTAGAAATGTTTATATGGTTCCAAACCAAAATTACCTTTTATTATTGAGTGAAAATATTGAGGTGGTATATTTTTAAGTAATGTTTGTGAATTGAGTTTAACTAAAGAGTCTTTCATTGCATAAAGCTCGTACCTTTCAAAGGTCCTAATGTCATTTTGAACATTTAACGTTGAAGCGCCAGTTGGAAAAATAATGGCTGGATAAATTTCTAATCCAGGTTGTAAAGACTTGATTGTAAATGGAATAAATAGAGTTAGAAATATTATTATAGCCTGTTTTATATTTTTAAAATTCGAAGTTGATTGGACAAAGGTCATTTTTGTTGTTTTAAATAGGCTTAATATTGGTGATTTTAGGTAAATGATTTATCTATTTCAAATAAAATTAAAGTTTTGAAGGAATTAAAATTCTAATATGTTTTTTTAGCCTAACCAGTCATTTTCCTTTTGGTATTTCAAAGTGAATTTTACAGGATATTGCGAGTGAATAATATGATTTTATTCTAGCCTTCCCTATTTTAGGACATTTTTAAATTTGACAAATAATTATTTTTGATCAAATTTAATAAAGAATTTAATTCAAGGAAAGATTAGAATTTTGGATGATTTAATTCAGAACCGTTAATTTGGGCCGGATTTTATCGCGGTTAGAATAATATTGGTTTTAGAAGTAATTTAGCTTATAATGAAATTCAAAAAGTAATAATAGTTAACCTTGAATTGGATTATTAACTTCTTTTTTAATGTCAAATCAGTAACATGCGAGTAAAATTTCGATTTAGGTATTTCATGAATCTCGAAATAGTACAAATAGAGAGGCGGAACACCGATTTGGTAATTTCGCCTTTTTTAGTAAGTTGTAGTTACAATACAACAATTTCCCAATGCAACATACAAAATTATCCGGACAGCCGATTATCTGCCAACTGCTTTTTTTCATCCCTCGGAAATTAGTGGATCAAGCAACGGAAACTTTTAAACCAGATCACTATCATAAGAACATGAGTACTTGGAAACAGCTCGTTTTTATGCTTTATGGAGTTATATCAAAAACTAATTCGCTGAATAGTCTATGCAAGTGCCTGCTTTGTTTGGAGATTAAGCTTAGCTATTTAGGTGTTTATAAACTTCCTGCCCGCAGTACGCTTTCTGACGCCAACCGGAAGCGTTCAAATGAAGTATTTGATTATATTTATTACTTGCTGTTAGCCCATAAAAAGCCTGAGTTCTCAGAAGGTTATCTGAGTTTGCCATCAAGGGAGAATTGCCGCTTGATAAAGTCAAGCTAGTTGATTCTGCTACTTTGATTCTATTTACCGATGTATTTAAATGAGTAGGAAGAAACCCCATGACCGCAAGAAAAATGGAGGTATAAATGCTCATGAAGTGCTTCCGCTGGACAATCTGTATTCTGAATTGGTCTGGCTGACAACAGCCAGTACTAATGACAACGATTCTCTCAGACAGCTTAAACCTCAGAAGGGTAGTATTTATGTTTTCGATAAGGGCTATTTAATTACTCGGTCTACAAAAAATGGATAGAAGACGGCTCATTTTTCGTCACACGGCTCAATGAGAATAAGAACTACGAAGTGATTAGTACACAAAGGGAAGACATTCACTACTTCCTTTCTGCAGGTCCTACTTTAAATCAGTCTGTCACCTTAAGAGCTGCGGGAGCATCACTAAAGGTAAGTTTAATAACCTACCCCCCTTGACAGGCAAAATTTTCAGGTTTCTGAGCAACTTGTTTGACTTTAAACCTTACACGATCCTATTGTTATATAGGAACCGCTGGGGGCTACCTTTCATTAAAAAAATCAAGTTGGGATATTTTTTCTCGGACAGCCGTTAGGGTATCAAAACGCAAGATTTGATCGTGTTAATAGGCAACCTGATCTTCAATGTCATTCACAAAAGGATAAAAGAAGCAGAACAATTCACCACCTTGGTCGCCATGGCAAAAGGTAACCTAATCTCCTATATTTGCTTTCAAACTATGCTAAAATCCCGCTACCTCAATGCAGAACAACGAGATCTAGAAATAATACAATTAGATATTTTCATTATTGAACATAAGGATGTTTTCAAAGAAAAGATAAAGTATCCTAATTAGCCTGTAAAACCAATATTTTAATACATTTAGAAAATTACTCGGATGACAGTATTGTCAAATAATCTTTTTTAATAAATTTCACAAATATGAAAATTCTATTTATTTCCTGGGATTCTGATCAAACAAATTACATGGAAAATTTGTTTTTCCAATTTTTAGTGGTTTACAAAAGGAATTGGACTGTCAATTTTTTGTGCTTCAATTTTCTTGGGCCGAAACGAGAGAGGTGAACCGAATTAATGCCCTTGCTCAAGAATTTCAAATTACTTTTCAGCAACAACCGGTAAGGCGAAAGCCCCACCCAGTTTTAGGTTCCTTGTTGGCTAAACAACTAGGCCAAAACGTTATAAAAAGAATGGTGGCAAAACATGGTATAACCCATCTAATGCCCCGATCTACTATGCCGGCAATGATGGTCAATTCTATTTTTAAATGGGCAAAAAAGAGGAATTTGAAAATTGTATTTGATGCTGATGGACTACCAATCCAGGAAAGGGTTGATTATGCCGGATTAAAAGAAAACAGTTTACAATACCATTGGCTAAAAAAAGCAGAAACGAAATTGCTAAAGCAAGCTGATTTGGTATTGGTACGTTCAGTATTGGCCAAAGATGTTCACCTTCAAAATATTGGTCAGGCCCATAAAGACAAGTTTTTTAAAGTAAGCAACGGGAGGATTAAAAGTAGGTTTAAACCTGATCCGGCTTTAAGGGAACAAATAAGAAAGGAGCTAAACGTATTACCTCACGCAATGCTGTGGTTGTATTCCGGAAGTATCGGTCCACAGTATCTTTTAAGTGAGATGTTGCAATTGTTTGATTCTTACCATATTCATCATCCTGAAAGCAAGTTTCTTTTTCTAATTAGAAACCCTACTTTTCTAGCTGAAGCCATCCCCAGTCGGTTAAAACATGCCATAATTTTAAAGTCAGTCAGTTATGAGTTTTTGCCTGCTTATTATGCTGCAGCAGATATTGGGGTCAATTTAAGGAAACCTGCGCCTAGCCTTGTAGGCATCGCTCCAATCAAAGTAAGCGAGTACTTATTGGCCGGCTTACCAATTATATCTTCCAGGGGAATCGGTGATTTGGATGAAATGATAGGTGAGGAATCTTATTGTTTTATGTACCCCTCTGGTAATAATGAGGAATTAAATCACTGGCTTTTGGGAATAAAAGAAATTTCAAGGGAGAACATTAGGGCACAATCTATCCAAAGCTTTGCTTTAGAAAATAGCATAAATGAATACAAACAAGCGCTGAAGTCTTCAAATTTGTAGAAGATGTTCGGAGATATCTTTTTTATAATTTTTTTGATAGTGGGCTTCTCTTATGGTACTAACATTTGGGCTCAAACGCAAGGTTATTCATCTGTACAAACTGCTTGGTTATTTGGCTTATGGGCTTATCACCTGTTAATTGGCCTTGTCTTTTACCAATATATTCTTTCGAATGGTGGAGACAGTTATAGATATTGGACCATTGATCCGGAAAACACGGAAATCTCTAGCTGGATGGGTTTTTTGGCACCGGCACCTATTTTATGTATTGGTTCAATTACCCTTTTTCTCAATTGGGGGATTGGGGTATTTTGCCGGCACCATCCTTTATTCAAGCCTATCTTTTGTTGGTTTTCTGCTGGTATTTCAACTAATAAGCAATAGTTTTAATACTTTTAGTAAGCGAATATTTTCTCAAGTAATTGTAGTGGTTTTATTTTTTCCGAATGTACATTTCTGGACAGCCGGTATTGGTAAGGAGGCATTATTATGGTTGGGTTTGGCAATGGTTTTGTTCGGTATTCATTACTTTTCAAGCAGGTCAATATTGATTATTATAGGCTTACTACTCTCATTAATGGTTAGACCTATTCAAGGTTTGGTCTTAACCATTGCGGTTTTATTGGTTTTACCCTTTCATAAATCCTTAAAACCATACCGTAACAAAGTTTTTCCTTTGGCTATTTTTTCGATTTTTTTAATTATAGCCTATCGATACATCAAAGGAAGTTTGATCTATGGTTTTAACCTGGAGTGGATAGGTAAGCTATTGGATTGGCAAAATCAATTTTTGGCATCATTTGGAGGAGGAAGCTCAGTTGATATGCAGGGATACAACTGGATTGAAAAGTTAATTACAGTGGTTTTTAGGCCATTTATTTGGGAATTAAAGGATTTTTGGACCTTAGCTGCCGGCATTGAAAATACTTTTTTACTAGTAATATTTTGTATTGCAGTGTATGGTCTGTTTTATTTGAAAGGTCGAATTAATATTCCTATGTACCTATGGATAGCACTGATATATGGGATGCTTTTATCTGTTTTATACAGCATTACCTTAAATAATTTGGGCATTATCATGCGAATGAAAAGTATATACCTCCCATTTTTTATTATTTTAGGTTTTTATCTTTATTTTGAAGTAGCCAATAAAAAGGCCAAAGAATGAATCGTCCAACTTTAGTCATATCCTTGGATTTTGAGCTTCACTGGGGGAGGTTTGATAAAGCGCCTCTCCAAGCCTGTGAAGCCTATTACCAAACCACTAGGCGGATTGTTCCCCATTTACTGGCCATGTTTGAAAAATATAAGGTTGAAGTTACTTGGGCCACAGTTGGTATGTTAATGGCAGATGGTCCGGAAGAATGGTTAAAATATAGTCCGGAAATAAAGCCAAATTATAAGAATTCAAATCTTTCAGCATACAATTGGTTTAAAGCAACCAAAGCAACCAAGGATGCCCTTTTTGCTCCTGAATTGGTGAAGGCAATCCTGGAAACTCCGGGACAAGAGCTGGCAAGTCATACATTTTCCCATTATTATACAATGGAAAATGGACAAGAAAATTTGGCTTTTCCAGCAGATCTGATGGCAGCCCAAAAGATAGCTTACGAAAAATTCGGCAAAAAGCTTAGTTCTTTGGTTTTTCCTCGCAATCAATTCAATGCTGAAGCCATCCAGGTAGCGAGCGAATTGGGCTTTACTTCCGTAAGAACAAATCCTGTGGATTGGTTTTGGAAAACACCGGAAAAAGGAGAGTTGCTAAAAAAAATATGGAGAACCTCTGATGCTATATTTTCCTTGGGTAAAAAAACATCCTATCAGCTGGGAGAAAAGAAGATTCATGAGCCCATAATAATCCCTGCTTCTCGATTTTTAAGACCCTTTCAGGCCAAGCTTGGACGACTTAACCAAATGAAAGTCAATAGAATCATTGAAGAAATCAACACGGCAGCTATAAACAATGAAGTTTACCACATTTGGTGGCATCCACATAACCACGGTAATTTCCCGGAAGAAAGCCTAAGAGAGGTGGAACAAATCCTTAAACATTTTGCATATTGTAGAGAAAAATACAATATGCAATCCAAAAGCATGGATAGTCTATCTCAAGCGCTAGTACCGGTTCAGTAATTCTGTTTTTAATGGCGATTCATTTGATTTTTTGTTTGTCTTATAAAACAATATCGCCCTACTTTTTATACCTTTCTTTTTTCTAGAAAACCTTTTCCTTTGCCTTCTAGGTGGTTAAAAAATCTAAGTCGAATTTATATTGGAATTATATCCGATTTTGGCTTTAATATTTGTCCCCTTGAGTAATTAGTATTTATTTTGGCCTTGCTTAAAAACTAATCACTATGAATTTATCAAAATTTAAAGACAGCATTCAAGAAGGGAAAATGCCGGAAGGATTGACTGTTTATTTGAAGTCTTTATGGTTGGATGGCAATGGAGATTGGACGAAAGCCCATGGGTTAATTGACCAAATGGAAGATGAAGATGCTGCTTTTTTGCATGCTTATTTACACAGAAAAGAAGGAGATATAGGAAATGCTTCCTACTGGTATAGAAGAGCAGGTAAAACTAAACCTTCCATAGGTCTTGAGCAGGAATGGGAGCAAATGGTTTTATATTTTTTAGATCAAATAAAAAAATAATAAATTTTATTTTTTAAATAAGTAAACTATTGTTTGCCTTTTCTGTGTTAACGATTAATATTGGAATTCAATTTAGAATGAAATAATGAAGATAGCATTAATAGCCCATGATGGGAAAAAAGCAGATATGGTCCATTTTATTGGTGGATGCAAACCGGCATTGGAGGGGATAACCCTTGTTGCAACAGGAACTACAGGATCACATATAGAAAAAGCTGGATTTGAAGTTGAAAAATTACTTTCCGGGCCTTTGGGAGGGGATGCTCAAATAGGTGCCATGGTGGCACAAAAAGAGTTAGATATGGTGATTTTCTTTAGAGACCCCCTAGGAAAGCACCCGCATGAGCCGGATGTTCAAATGTTGATGAGAATTTGTGATGTTCACAATGTCCCTTTGGCAACCAATTTGGCAGCAGCAGAGCTGATGATAAAATATTTCAATAAGTAATTGAAGGATCCTAGAGTAGAATAACATGCAAGACCAACCTATTAACATAAAAAAAATTGGAGTTCTTACCTCAGGAGGAGATGCTCCGGGAATGAATGCTGCCATTAGGGCAGTGGTGCGTGCCGGATTTTATTATAATTTGGAGGTATATGGAATATACCGTGGTTATGAAGGGATGATCAATAATGACATCAGAAAACTTGACAGTAGATCCATTGCACATGTCTTAGAGAGAGGGGGAACATTTTTAAAATCAGCAAGAAGTCTAGAATTCCGAACCCCTGAAGGAAGGAAAAAAGCTTACGATAACTTAAAAAGTCATGGTATTGATGCCTTGGTGGTGATCGGTGGAGATGGTTCCCTTACCGGTGCTCACTTGTTTTATAAAGAATTTGGTATCCCAGCTGTTGGGCTGCCAGGAACCATTGACAATGATTTGTTTGGAACCGATTTGACCATTGGATTTGATACAGCATGTAATACAGCCATAGAAGCAATTGATAAAATTAGGGACACAGCCACTTCACATGACCGTTTGTTTTTTGTAGAAGTGATGGGTAGAGATGCCGGTTTTATCGCCATCAATGCGGGCATAGGAAGTGCCGCTGCGGCGATTCTTATTCCGGAAAAGAAATTTCCTGTGGAGAAATTGATTGATCGGCTAAAATTTAGGGAGAAAGCCAAAAAAGAAAGTAATATAGTCATAGTGGCTGAAGGCGGTAAAAGTGGTGGAGCGCAAGAAATTTCTGAAAAGGTAAAAAAGATTTTGCCTACTTATGACATTAAGGTGACGATCCTTGGGCACCTTCAAAGAGGTGGGGCTCCATCCTCTTTTGATAGGATTTTGTCTAGTAAGTTAGGTGTTTCTGCAGTGGAAGGGTTGCTAAAAGGTAAATTCGATGTGATGGTTGGAATTATCAATAATAAAATTGTTTACACCCCCATAAAAAGAGCTATAATAGATGATAAAGAGGTTGATGATGAAGACCTTCGTATTGCCGGTATTCTGTCCACCTGATTTAATTATAAAAATTAGAAGAAAAGATTATCATTAACCTTTTCTTTTAAAGATTTCGTTCAAATAAGTGAATTATTTTAAATAGCTAGTTAAAGCTACTCATGAACAAAAACAGCCACTGGAAAACAGTGGCTGTTTTTGTTTTATAAATATTTTCAATTGCTATCATTTTTAAGCATATTGTGTTTTCAATATTTTATTTAATATTATCCATACCCAAACAAACCTATTAAGTATGAAAAAAATACTGAATATTTACAGCAGCGTTTTCAGGATGAGAAAAACGCTAAATTAATTAACACAGAAAAAACACAACCATTATTTGAAGAGCCTAAAAATGAAAGGCGTTCTTTTTTAAGAAAGCAGTTCTTGGAGGAATAAGCTTGGGGGGAATGATGTCCCTGCCTATGGAAGAAACTTTGGCTCACACCACTTCTAAAGTAAACCGTCTTTCTAATCCTTCAGACCTAAAAATTACCGATATGCGCATTGCCCAATATGGGAATGTGCCTTTATTAAAGATTTATACCAATCAGGGAATTCATGGTTTAGGGGATGTGAGAGATGGTGGGGATAAGCGTTATGCCTTGATGTTGAAGAGTAGAATTTTGGGTGAAAACCCATGTAATATTGAGAAAATATTTAAAAGAATAGAACAATTTGGCTGGCATGGCAGGCAAGGTGGGGGAGTTTCAGGCGTTGAAATGGCCCTTTGGGACCTTGCCGGAAAAGCATATGGTGTGCCACTCTACCAGCTTCTAGGGGGAAAATTCAGGGATAAAGTAAGAATTTATGTGGATACGCCTACCGTTCAAGATCCTGATGAATTTGCAAATAAAATGAAAAGTCGTGTAGACATGGGATATACCATGTTAAAGATGGACATAGGAATAGGTCTGATTAAAGATCAAAAAGACACCTTAACCAATAAGTCTCCATGGGGGCCAATGAGGGGATGGTCAGATACAGATGTGATGAGTTATACACAAACACCTCATCAATTTACCCATGTTCAAATTACGCCCAAAGGTTTGGAGAAAATGGTGGAATATGCTGCCAAAGCAAGGGAAAAGGTAGGCTTTGAAATTCCTTTGGCGATTGACCACTTTGGACATATGGGTTACAATGAAATGATCAAATTGGCCAATGCCTTTGAACCATACAATATAGCTTGGTTGGAAGACTTGATTCCTTGGCAAAATACCGAACAATGGAAACGTGTCACTGAATCAATTTCAACTCCTACCCTTACCGGTGAAGATGCCTACCATAAGAAGAATTTTAAAGACCTTATAGAAAACAGGGCAGTGGATTTGGTTCACCCGGATCCTGGAAGTGTTGGAGGTTATCTTCAAACCAAAAAGGTTGGGGATTATGCTGAAGAATATGGCATAGGTATGGCACTTCACCATGCGGCTTCACCCATTACCTTTATGGGCACAGTACACGCAGCAGCGGCCACCTATAACTTCATAGGTTTGGAGCACCATTCAGTAGACAATCCTTGGTGGGAAGATCTGGTTACAGGGATTGATAAACCTTTTGTAAAGGATGGTTATGTTACGGTGCCTGAATCTCCCGGCATAGGCCTTGAATTAAATGAGGATGAAGTTAAGAAAAGATTGAGAGAGGGGGAGAAATTTTTCGCTCCCACTGATGATTGGAATGAAATTAGGTCTTGGGACAGAACCTGGAGTTAATCAAATCATCCAACAACTCGGCATATTTTTTGCTGAGTTGTTGGTTCAATTTTACCACCTTAGGATGGCTAATAATACCATGGAAGGTTAAAAGTATTTAATGAGTATAACAATATGAAGTCTAAACAAATTCTTTCTATTCTCTTACAATTAGTAGTGGCTGGCTTAGTCATTATTTTTACAGCTTATTTACTACCCGGAATTGTAGTAGATGACCTGATCACAGGTATTCTTATCGCAGCGCTTTTGGCCTTACTAAACGTCACTATTAAACCAATTTTAATATTTTTCACGATTCCGATCACTATACTTACTTTGGGTTTGTTTTTATTGGTCATTAATGCTTTGATGGTGATGTTGGCAGCTGATATAGTTAATGGCTTTGCTGTAGGGAATTTTTGGTGGGCACTATTGTTTAGTTTGGTTCTTTCGTTGGTAAATTCCATTCTTGGTATTTCGCTTGGTCGAGGTTTAGGCAGCTAAAAAAAGGCAATATTTTAAGTAGGCATCTAAACATTTTGACAAAAGGCCTGTTAAGTTTGTATATCTGTAAAAAAATCATCATTTTATATAAGAATTAAAAAAGGCGTTTATTTAATATGATTTTTGGTTTGATGGTCTGATAATTAGTGCCATAGGTTTGAGCTTTCTGAAAGGATTTTTTTATAGCTAATAGTTAAGGAAATATCGAATAGATATTATGAAGTATGCTCCAATTTTCTTTTAATTGTGACTTTAATGCAGCGAAATAGAATTAATTAACCCACCCTCCAAAAAGATGAAATATCCAAACGACGGTTTTTTGCCAAAAAATATAGAAGAGTTAAAGCAGGAACTCAAATCAAATAATAAGAGCTTTAAAATTATTCCCAGCGAGGATAATACGGATGAATATGTCAATTTTTATTTTATAGGTAAATATGAAGGAAAAGAAGTGATATATGATGCTGTATTGTATACCCTAAAGCTTCATTATCAAAGTGAGTTGTATGAATTGGCAGAGCATGAGGCAGCCAAAAAATTCCCTAATTATCAGGGGATCAAGTACAATGAAGATGAGAACGGTAATCTTATTCCTTTGAAAGCGGAAGAAGAGGAAATTGGGTGGTTTATCACAGAAATGATTATGGACATGGAGGAAGAAGGTGCCGTAAAAGTCCAGGAATTTTTAGACTTGGATACTCACCACGATTATGGTATCGGTTTGGATGCTGCCCTTAATTTGGAGTCTCTGGATGAAAAAGCCATTGAAGATTTTGTTGAGGCATTTAACGAAGACAGCCTTAAACTTGACGATACTTTTTATACGTTTGAATCTGAAGAAGAGGAAGAAGATTAAAAATTTGACTCCATATCATAAAAATCTTTTAATTTGCCCCAATATTTTGCCCTAAATATCAAAATCCCTTTTATTTCGTTACGGGCAGAAATCAATTCAAAATCAAATATTTCCTTTCTGCTTTTTATTACACCTTAGCAATACTGTTCTAAAATATCCCAACAGCCTGATCATTTTTCGAAAACTACAATTCCTGGGAAAGCTCAGGACAGGCGGCATTAACCCTGACCATTGTCAGAACGGAGAAATCCTATTGCATGATCTAGATTTAATGATTTACTGGTTTAATTTTATTACCAATTACCTTTACTTTGTGGTAGGAGATAAAAAAATTACTTACTTATGCTTAAAGTAGCTTGGTCTACGAAATACGCTCATCCGTTGCCGGAGGGACATAGATTTCCCATGGAGAAGTATGATTTGCTTCCCGAACAATTACTTTATGAAGGAACCCTTTATGAAGATAATTTTTTTGAGCCTGAGCCCTGTCAGGAAGAAGTAATCACCGCTATTCATGAAAGTCTGTATTTGGAAAAATTAAAAGGATTATCACTCAACAAGTCAGAGATAAGGAGAACAGGTTTCCCATTGAGCAAAGAATTGGTCGAAAGAGAAATTCAAATCATGAATGGTTCGGTAATGGCCTCTTTATTTGCTTTGAAGGATGGGATAGGAATGAATATTGCCGGAGGTACCCACCATGCTTTCAAGGACAGAGGGGAAGGTTTTTGTCTATTAAATGACATAGCCATTGCAGCTAAATTTCTCCTTACAAAAAATGAGATTGATAAGGTTTTGGTGGTAGACTTAGATGTGCATCAAGGCAATGGCACGGCCTCCATTTTCGAAAATGACCCGGAGGTTTTTACATTTAGCATGCATGGCAAGCACAATTACCCCATGCACAAAGAACAATCAGACCTTGATGTTCCCTTGGAAGACCAAACGGATGACCAAACCTATCTGTCACTGCTGGAAAGTCATCTGCCAAAGTTAATAACCAGGGTTGCACCTGATTTTATCATCTATCAATCCGGAGTAGATGTTTTGGCTACTGATAAATTGGGAAGATTGGGATTGACCATTCAAGGTTGTAAAGAAAGAGACAAGCTAGTATTGACTCATGCAAAAACAAACAAGATTCCGATCATGTGTTGTATGGGAGGAGGATATTCACTGAAAATAAGTGATATTATTGAGGCCCATGCCAATACTTTCCGTTTGGCACAGGAGCTTTTCTTCTAAGTATTATTATGTTAATGATTATTAGCCTTTTGATACAGACAATATTATATGTTAGTTTTATGTCTGAATAATAGAAAAACAGGTATTTTGGATTTATTAATGTCCATAGAATTTGTAAAAGATTAAGAATCCTTATATTTGCCTCAATCAATTTTAAAACCAATATAAAGTGAGAAGAAATTTAACATTATTCAGTGCGATCGCGTTCTTAGGACTCCTTATTGGGGCTTGTAATACTTCGACTCCTAACGAATCTGTGTCAGGCGGAGAAGAAAAGAAAGATGTTTCAGATATAAAAATTGCTTATATCGTTACAGATAGCGTGATCAATAATTTTGATTATTTTAAAGAAAAGTCTGCTGAAATTGCTGAGAAAGGTAATAAATACCAGAATGAATTGACCAATAGGGCCAAGGGATTTGAACAAGAAGTTGCCAGTTTCCAAAGTACGGGAGGTAATATGACCAGAAACCAAGCGCAGGCGAAGCAAGAAGAGTTGATGAAAAAAGAGGAAAACCTGATGACTTACAGACAGAACATCATGACTGAACTGCAAGCTGATGAAACGAATCTTTACAATGAGGTATACGATAAAATCCAGGTTTACCTAAATGAGTATGCGACTGAAAATGGTCTTGAGATGATCCTTTCTTACACTAGAGGTGGTGGCGTATGGTATGCTAAGGAAAGCTTTGATATTACCGACGAGGTGATTTCAGGTTTAAATGATGATTATAAAAATAATGACAATTCAGGTACAGGAGAAAAGGAAGAAACTCCTGCCAGTGAATAATAAGGGCACATATCAGTATAAGATTTATAAATGCCCGGTTTTCCGGGCTTTTTTTTAATTTTTACTCGATTGGCATGAAAAATGCCTTTTGGTGGAATAGCCAACAATGGCTTTAAGAGGAATTATTAGTTCGGTTAATTATAAACGATAGAGATGGAAATCACCAATTTTCTAAAAAATCATTTCAGACATTTTAATGCAGCAGCACTCATTGATGCTGCCGAGGGATATAAATCCCATTTAGACAACAATGGAAAAATGATGGTAACCCTTGCCGGGGCGATGTCAACTGCCGAACTGGGGATTTCTTTGGCAGAGATGATCCGTCAGGATAAGGTTCATATCATTACCTGCACAGGAGCCAATCTGGAAGAAGATGTATTCAACCTAGTTGCACATGATTATTATGAGCGGATACCGGAATATAGAGATTTGACACCGCAGCAAGAGCAAGACTTGGTTGACAGGCACATGAATAGGGTGACAGATACCTGTATTCCTGAAATGGAAGCCATGCGGAGAATTGAAAATGTAATCCTAGAAGAATGGCAAAAAGCAGATCAATCTGGAGAACAATTTTTCCCTCATGAGTTTTTCTATAAAATTTTATTATCAGGGAAACTTGAAAGTGAATACCAGATAGATCCCAAAGACAGCTGGCTATTGGAAGCTGCAAAGAAAAACATTCCAATTATTGTTCCCGGATGGGAGGATTCTACTTTAGGAAATATGTTTGCCGGACATGTTATTTCCGGAGACATAAAAAATGTCCATACCGTAAAAGGAGGTATTCAGTACATGATGTTTTTGGCAGAGTGGTATACAGAAAATGCCAAAGAAGATAGCACCGTTGGGTTTTTCCAGATAGGTGGCGGAATAGCCGGTGATTTTCCTATTTGTGTAGTGCCGATGCTCCATCAGGATTTGCAGCGAGATGGAGTTCCTCTGTGGGGTTATTTCTGTCAGATCTCAGACAGTACCACCTCCTACGGCTCTTATTCAGGAGCTGTGCCAAATGAAAAGATAACTTGGGGAAAACTGGGAATAGACACACCTAAATATATTATAGAATCAGATGCCACAATTGTAGCACCTTTAGTGTTTGCGATTGTTTTGGGGCAATGAATTGAACAAAATGAACAATGCAATAGCAATTTTATTTAGAGCAAGTACATTTATTGTGCTTGCTCTTTTCACTTTTATCCATCTTATGGACAATCACCTGTATTTTCTTTGGCTTATGATGAACAACAGCCTATAATAAGTCCTGAAGGTGATTTGTATTTTACTTTGGCTTATCACCCCCAAAATAAAGGTGGACAGAAAGACAGTGGTGATGTTTGGTTTGCTACAGAAGATGACCAGGGTTTTAGCTCCCCGGTACCTGTTCCGGAGCTTTCCACTAAACATTACGACTTGCTAATTGGGTTTTATCAGCAAAGTGAAGTGCTAGTTTATCATGCCAACTTAAACAACCAACAGGTAATTCAATCCTATATCAAGGATGTCGAGGGTTGGAAAAAAGGGGAGGTCATCCAACTTCCAGGTCTAAAAATTAATGGAGATTACTTTAGCGCCTCTCTTGATGCTACGGGGAAAATAATGACGATATCTATGGATTCCTATGGGACCTATGGGAATGAAGATATTTATGTGTCCAAATACAATGGTAAATCTTGGTCAAGGCCTTTAAACATTGGAGGGGAAATTAATACTAACAAACAAGAATTAAGTCCCAGCCTTTCTTATGCCGGGGATAGCCTTTATTTTGCTAGCAATGCCTATGATACACAAAAAGGTATAGAAATATATGGCAGTAAAAGGCTTGACAATACATGGACAAATTGGAGTCCCCCGTATTGCTAAAACTGTCTCAATTGCAGGGTATTGAAATGTATTATTTTCAAGACCTTAAAAATAAAAGAGCCTTTTTACTAACACTCAGAAAAGCGAGGGATTTGGAAATATCTATATTTTGGAAAACAAAGCTCCTGAGATGATTCCTGCTCCACCCCTTGCAAAGAATCGTACTGACCAAAGACCTACAAGTGTTTCAAATGATCGCCCAAATAGCTCTTCAACTATTGTAAATTCCATTTCCAATTCGGATACCCTTTTGCTTTCAAACCCTCAAAGAGAAAGCAAGGAAGTGGTTGGTATATCTGAAAAATTAGATGCATTAGCGATTGGCGAACAGCTAATATTAGAAAATGTTTTGTTTAGAAAGGCTACTGTAGATTTATTGGATTCAGCATCCTCCATACTTGTGTTGGATGAATTGGCTACATTTATGGTAAAGTACCCCCACAAAAAGATGCTAATAGAGGGCCATACAGACAGCTACGGGAATGCCAATGTAAACATGCGATTATCTTTGGCCCGTGCTGATAAAATCAAAGAACTCCTTGTGAATAGAGGGGTTGCAGCTAGCAATTTACAAACCAAAGGCCGGGGTGGCAAAAAGCCTATTGCGACCAACTCAAATGAGGCCGGTAGGAAAAAGAACAGGAGAGTAGAAATAAAGTTGATTGCAGAAGACTAATATGTTGTAAATATTCCAATAATCCGTGTATAAAAACAAAAAATGAGGGATTCTAATATGGATTCCCCCATTTTTTGTGGTGCTTATGAAGCAACTTTTGATTTATAATTGCTAGGGCTAATTCATCATTCCCGGAGAAGCTCCTCCTTCGCTTTCTTTCAGATCTTCGTTGTTAACCCCTCTTTTTTCCTTCTTCCACCATCTACACTTAGCTTCCCAATTCTATAAGAGAAGTTGATTTTGAAATTCATGAAGCGCATACCTGTTACACTTTGTTGTGTAATGGTAGGGGTAGATAATTCATTTCTGATTTTAAATTCAGGAGTGAAAAAGTTTTCAGCACCAAAACCAATACTGCCTCTTTTTTCTGCAAATTGCTTGTTTAGGCTTAAGCTATAGATACCGAAACCTCCAGAAGAACCCTGCAATTGTACCCTTCTGCCTCGGTAAAAGCTAAAGGCCTGGATTTGCCAGTTTTTCGGTAGTGTATAATTCCCAAATAATCTTCCACTGATCACAAAACCTTCATTCTGGGCTTTGTATTGTGGGTTGTCTTGTCCATTGTCCAATTGGGCATAATATCCATCAATAGACCCATTCAAAGAAAACTTACCTGATATATTTATATTGGAAAAGATGCCCAGACCATAAGCTCTTTCATTTCCAATGTTTTCGTAAGTGGTAAAGATTACATCATCATCTTGAATTGTCCTAACCGGTTGAATTGAACCTGTAGTATTTCTCAAGTAGGAGGTGAAGTTGAGTGAAGTTCCCTTGATAAAGGTACTGTAGGACAATTCATAATTATCAGTCATTTCCGGATCCAATAAAGGATTACCTTGAGTGATCTGCTGCGGGTTAGAGGCTTGAATATTTGGATTCAAGTAATTCAAAGATGGTCTTTGAATTCTTCTATTATAGGCGGCTTTTAGCATATTTCCATTGGCCAATTTCCTGCCAAAGTTCATATTGGGAACTACGGTGCCATAAGATGGGATTTCAACCGGAACGTCTGAAGAAAGGAAATCTGCATCAATATTGGTGTATTCATACCGAATGCCGGTTTTGAGGGTGTAATGTTCTAAGAACCCTAAGGTATAAGACAAATATCCGGCAGTTACATTTTGGTTGTAATTAAACTGGTTAGACAAGTCAACATCTTCATTTTCCACATATTCACCATCTGCACCCGCTGCGCTATAATAAGCGAAGTCACTAGTGGCCCTTCTTAAAATGTTTTTAGCTCCATATTCGATAATCTGTTCATCCTTAGCGCCAAGAGGGGTGACGTAATCTACCTGAACAGTGAATTCCTCATTGAGGTTATCATTGTCATTTCTAATCCTACTGATTATTTGATCGAAGGTCTCATTGTATAAGCTATTGACAAAGTCATTGGTTTGATTACTTCTTGAATAGAGGCCTGAAAAACTAATTTCTTTACCTTTCTTTTCATAAGACTTGGTGTAATTGTAACTAACATCCAAATTGTTAGAAAGATTGTCAGTACTCACATCCCTAAGTAACTCACTGACCAGCATGTCTTCTATATAAGTTTCTGTATATAGGTCATCTTGCTTATTCTTCATGTTTCTAAGCCCAAAACTCACTGAGGTTGTCATGAAATTATATTTGTTGATTTCATAATCCCAACCGAAATTATACCTACCAAACATCATATTGTTTCTGGTGTCAGCACCCTGTAATATTCTGGTAGATGAACCATCATCAGCAAGCAATGTTTGCTCATTTTCAAAGCTACCCAGGACATTGTATCCGGCTCTTCCAAAACCGCCTAAAGAAAAGCCCATTTTACCTTTTTCAAGGCCGCATTTAAACCAAGATTTGAACCTCTCAAACCTGCACTGGTATTGATATTTAAGGAAGCTCCTTGAAGTTTGTTCTTTTTTGTGACAATATTGATTACGCCACCTGTACCTTCAGCATCATATTTAGCGGATGGTGAAGTAATTACTTCTACGGACTTGATTTCTTCCGCAGGTATTTGCTTTAAGGCATCTGCAATATTATTGGCTACGATCGCAGACTGTTTATTGTCTATTAATACAAGGATATTGCTACTTCCTCTCATGGAAACATTTCCATCCAAGTCTACTGTCAACATTGGAACTCTTCTCAATACATCTGAAGCATCTCCACCAACGGTGGTTTTGTCATTCTCAGCATTGTATATGGTTCTGTCAACCTTCTCTGTAATAAGACTTCTTTGTCCCTGAACAGTTACTTCTTCTAAAGAAACCTCTGACTCGCTCAAGCCAATGTTTCCTAAAAATAATGATGGGGTATTGGGTCCCACTTGGATATCATCTCTGACAAATGTGTCATAGCCTACAAAACTCAATTCCACTTTGTATTTCCCGGCATCTTTTACATTAAAAAAGAACTCTCCATTGTCATCTGCAACTCCTCCTGCAATGGATGTCTCAGAAGCTGATTCCTTTAGAAATGCCGTAGCATAGGGGATGGGCTCACCTGTAGCTTGATTAACTACTTTTCCTGATATTTTATATTCCTTCTTTTCCGAAGTTTGTTGACCCATGGCAATTTGAGATGCTTGGGTCAGCATTATTATGGAAATAAATAATAGTTTGGCTATTTTTCTCATTTGTCTATGTTTTCCAATATTGTTAATGTTATTTAATACCTATACAAAAGAAAAATTTTCTCTCCAATTATAAAAGTGCAATAGATAAGAAGGGTAGATCAATCGACCAAAAGCGGATTTGAGCAGACCAATAATGATGAACACAATTGGAACCAAGTTTTATAGATGAATTCCCGCTATCTAACGATGTTCTGTCCTATTTGGTAGATTTAAACTTTTCATTTAATAACTTTCTTTTATGTTTACATAGGATTATTACATTTCGGAGCCAATAAACTCCAAATCTATTCTTTATGACAAATTCAATTAAGCCTAGAAAAATCACTTTTCTTATCCATATTCTGATTTGGATATTTATAGCCATAGTGATTTTTGTAGTAAGCCCCTTTCGTGGAAAGTAGACCTACCGATAGAGTATTGGTTCAAACAAGGCCTGACACTTTTATTTCTTATCCTAGGGTTTTACCTTAATATGTACGTTTTGGTACCTAAATTACTCTTCAAGGATAGAATTTGGGCATTTATAGGTTTAGGTATTTTACTAATACTTTTATTTTTATTTTTGATCATTCAGTTTGAGAATCTTGTGAATCTACCTGAGTTAATGCACAATGCATTTAGGCCCGACAAACCTTACTTACCCAAACCCAGAAATTTCAGTTATGATCTTTTTACCATATTATTGCTTTTGTTTGGTCTGGGGATCAGTACCAGTGTGGTGGTAGTTGAAAAATGGCAGACGGATGCTGGTCTGAGAAGGCAAATGGAAAAAGAAAAAGTCTCTTCTGAATTGTCCTATTTAAAAGCTCAAATTAATCCTCATTTTTTCTTCAACACCCTGAATAATATATATTCATTAACCAATATAGATGTTGAAAGGGCACAAAAAGCCATTTTAAAACTCTCCAGAATGATGCGTTATGTCTTGTACGAAACAGATAAGGATACTACCTATTTGAGTAAGGAGCTTGACTTTATCAAAGATTATGTAGATTTGATGCAGTTAAGGTTGACAGATAAGGTAAAGCTGATCTTGAATATTCAGGAGACAGGAGAAGACATTACCATTGCACCTATGCTATTGCTTCCATTTATCGAAAATTGTTTCAAACACGGAGTAAGTTCAAAAACTGAAAGCAAAATTGAAATTTATATTGGCCAAAAAGGTAAGGTCCTCGAGCTTAAAACTGTAAATTTAAAATTCCCTCCCAACCCGAAGAGCAAAGAGAACATGGGGAGTGGTATTGGACTTACCAACACCAGAAGGCGGTTGGACCTAATTTATGGAGAAAAATGTAAATTACTGATTGATGAGGAAAATCCTGAGAATGAATATCGGGTTCAATTAAATTTAAATTTGGGATGAAAATCAAATGTGTGGTAGTAGATGATGAGCCTTTGGCATTGGAGTTGGTTTGTAACTTTGTGAACAAGACAGGCTTTTTGGAGCTGAAAGCCAAATTTGATAGCGCCCTAGACGCCTTGTCTTTTATCAATGCTAATTCGGTCGATTTGATTTTTTAGATATACAGATGTCTGATTTAACCGGTATGGAGTTGGCCCGTGTCCTAGAAGGGCGCAAAGGAAATCATTCACCTAAAATAATCTTCACTACTGCTTATAATCAATTTGCAATAGAAGGATATAAAGTTGACGCTCTTGATTATTTATTAAAGCCTTTTGGCTACGAAGAATTTCTAAGCGCCAGTCAAAAAGCTTTAAAATATTTTGAGCAACGCGTTGAAAATAGAAATTCTATTGCGGAAGATTATTTATTTTTAAAAGTGGAATACCAATTGGTAAAAGTGATGCTAAAAGACATTATTTTGGTAGAAGGCTATAAAGATTATGTTAAAGTTCATCTGGACGGCAAAGAATCGCCTCTGCTTTCTTTGACAACGCTCAAAAATATGGAAGAATTACTTCCTGAAAATCAATTCATGCGCGTGCATCGTTCTTATATCATATCACTGGAACAGATCAAAAGTATCAGCAAAAGTACCGTGAATATGGGAATAATGAGCATCGGAATTAGTGATGGATATAAAGAAAAATTTTTACAGTTTATTAGCAAATGGATCAATTAAAGGAGTTTATTTAAAACTAGATCAAGCATTTTTGAAGCTCGACTCGGAGAAAGGTAATAAAGCTAAAAATAATCCGCTTGGCTTATTTGATTATGTGAAGAAAATAAAAAAAGCTTCCGGTAGGCTTTATTAAATATACCGGAAGCTTTAAGTATGGTAATTAAAAAGCTAGTTTTCTATTTTACTTTCCAAAGGTATTGTCCATAGCCTTGGGCTTCCATTTCACTTTTTGGAATGAATTTCATTGCTGCCGAATTCATGCAGTATCTTAAACCGGTAGGTTCAGGACCATCATTAAAAACGTGACCCAAATGGGAATCACCGAATTTGCTTCTAACTTCAACTCTCACCATTCCATGCCCTCTATCTATTGGTTTTTCTAAATACCTCGCATCAATGGGCTTGGTAAAACTTGGCCAACCAGAGCCTGATTCATATTTGTCACTAGAACTGAACAATGGAGCGCCAGAAACAATACATACATAGATTCCTTCTGCTTTATTGCCATTGTACTCATTGTTAAAAGACCTTTCTGTGGCATCTTCCATTGTAACTTGATATTGAAGGGGAGTTAATTTTTCTTTCAACTCTTTTTTTGAAGGTTTAGGATAATTGCTTGCCTTAGGCACCTCCCAATAATTGCTGATAAACCGGTCTCTCCCGGATCCCGTCCTGTAGCTTTTATAGGCTTGAGGTTCCTTTTTATAATAATCCTGATGATACGCTTCTGCTGGGTAGAAGTTTGTGAATTTCACTATGGGGGTAACTATGGGCTTGTCAAAAATTCCTGCACCATCAATATCTTGTTTAATAGATTCGGCCACTTTTTTCTGTTTGTTGTCATGGTAAAAAATTGCGGATTCGTATTGACTGCCTCTATCATAAAAGCTTCCTCCTTCATCTGTGGGATCGTATTGTTGAAAGAAAATATCAATTACCTCTGAATAACTGATCACATCCGGATCAAAAGTTACTTGTACGGCCTCTTTATGGCTTGTTTTACCTGAAGAAACTTGAGAATAGGTGGGGTTTTTCTCCTTTCCTCCGGCATAGCCTGAAACGACAGATAAAATGCCATCAATGCCTTCAAATGGAGATTCTATGCACCAAAAACATCCTCCAGCAAATGTTGCTTTTTCGGTATTTCCGGCATAAGATTCAATGTTTTCAGGTTCCACCTCCCCTGAGGCTTTATTTGATCCATTGCATGATGTCACTGCTATACAAATCAATGCCAATGCTAATAACATTGGTTTAATGGGATATTTCATAAATATGTGTTTTAATCCAATTTTAAAACGGTAAAGTTTCTAAAATTGTTCAGTTATGATTTAAGTTCAACCAAGTTGAAATGGCTTTGCTTTACCTTTTTTAGAATCCTATATACGGTTTTTTAAGGCCATAAGGTTTTAACAGTTATAATTTTCTCATTGAAAATAGGGAATGAACACAAAGTGAATTTCAGGTATTGGCATCTAACAACCTTTACCAAAAAGGAACTAAAAAAAGTAAAAACAACGTCAATTACCTATAAAAAGCTTTATTAAATCTAGCTCAGATTTAAAGGGAAAGTAGTGCTTCAAAAACAGCTAATGGCATCGTTTTTGTCCAATTATAGATATGACCTTGGTCATAATAATTTAAACTGGCCAAGGAGCAAATTAATTATAAAACTTAACCAACATTAATTATGAAATTGAGTGCATTGTATTTAAGTATTGGAGCTTCGACATTGCTTTTGCTTTCGTCTTGTGGAGAAAACAAATCCACAGAAAATCCAATATCGTCCACTACAAATGAAGTGGAAGAAAGAAGTGTTGAAACAAGTGAGGAAATAAAAGAAGATTTTACTTCTTTCAAAAATGAAATCACCGACGAAAAAGAAGCACTTGAGGATGAACTTCAAGAAATCAAGAATAACATAAAAGAGAATCAAATAGAACCTGCCAACGAAAAAATTGATCAATACTTATCAGAGGCAGACAATAGCTTGAAAAATTTGGAAATCAAGGTGAAAGAGTTTGAAAATGCTTCAGAAAAGCGAAAAGCGCAAATTCAATCAGAATTTGAATCTCTTGAGAAAAAAGCTGAAAAAAGCATTGAAAATTTAAAAAACGAACTTAACAATATATAGATAAGCCCATTATTTATATAGAGAAGGCTATTCCCTTAATTTGGGGATAGCCTTTTTTTGTGCTTGCCTACTCTGAAAACAGGTCCCTTTAACTACCACATTTTTGGGTAGGACTATTAAATCATACCTATTGCCTATGACGCTATTAAACGATTGATGGACACAATGATCTTAGAAGTAAATTATTGAAAAAATTGACTTATCTTTAAAAGTAAAAATTCACCTATAATGATTGATTCCATTAAGAATAGGCATTGTTCACCCAATGTAGAATTGTAATTTTTGACTTTTGGACTTGTATTTTCTATTGGTATGCATATATCCCAGCGTTAATGTTGTATGATTAGAAATACATGAAAATTCTATGTTTCAATCAGTAATTTCATAAGAAACAATTAATATATGATCGTTAAAATGAAAATTAATCCCTTCGTTATTCTTGTATTTGCATCGCTGTGTTTGTTTATTTCATGTAGTGAAAAGCATAGTTTACCTGTAGCTGAAAATATTGAATTTGAACAGGTGTATATTCCGGTGATTCAGGGAGAAACAGCTACAATTGCTTACCTTAATTTTAATCTGGAAAAGGAGGAATATCTAAGGCAGCTTGAAGTGGAAATGGCTTCAGGAACGACTATTGAAAATGTGTCGGTAACTTTAGTAGGCGAGGAGGAGCAAGAAAAATTTATCAATGGGGTATACGATTCTAAAAGCCATTTATGGCGTTTGAAAGAAGAAATAGTCTTGGAGAAGGGGGAACAGCAATTGGCTATAAAAGTTACTATTCCGGAGGATGCAGACCTGAAAAGCAAGTTTTCGTTAAACATTCCTTTAATTGAAATAGGGAAGGAGAAATGCCTTCCGGATGGACTAGGAAACATCAAGCCTTGGCGGCCTGCCACAGCACTTAGGACAGCCAATGATGATGGGGTTGCAGCTTTTAGAATTCCAGGACTAGCAACCAGTAATAGCGGGGTTTTATTGGCAGTTTATGATGTGAGGCATGAGAATTCTTCTGACTTGCAAGGTGATATAGATGTCGGCCTGAGTAGAAGCCATGATGGAGGGATAACGTGGGAACCGATGCAGATTATTATGGATATGGGAGAATGGGGTGGATTGCCACAAAATCAGAATGGAATCGGAGACCCGGCTATATTGGTAGACAATGAGACAGGAGCCATTTATGTTGTGGCGCTTTGGATCCATGGAAAACCCGGTACAGCAGCTTGGAGAAGTTCAGAGCCGGGATTATCCCCTGAAAAAACCGGACAATTAATGCTGGTAAAGTCAGAAGATGATGGCAGGACATGGTCTTCACCGAGAAATATTACTCAACCAATGAAAGAAGCCTCCTGGCAATTGTTTTTCAATGGTCCCGGTAAAGGGATAAGTATGAAAAATGGGACGTTGGTTTTCGCTGCACAGTATAAAGATAAAGAACAAATTCCTCACAGTACTATCATCTTTAGTAAAGACCATGGAGAGACTTGGCAAGTAGGATCGGGTGCCAGGCCCAAAACCACAGAAGCACAGGTGGTGGAGTTGGAAGATGGTAGATTGATGTTGAATATGAGAGATGATAGAGGAGGTTCAAGGGCAATCTACACCACAGCGGATATGGGGAATAGCTGGCAAGAACATCCTACCAATAGAAGCGCTTTAATTGAACCTATCTGTATGGCGAGCTTAATAAAATTTGGTGAAGATCGATTATTCTTTTCTAATCCGGCAACCACTGAAGGACGATTCCATATTACCATTAAAGCCAGTAACGATGATGGCTTAACCTGGCCGGATAATCAACAAATCTTATTGGATGGACAAAAGGGGTGGGGATACAGTTGTTTGACTAAGATAAATGAAGAGGAAATAGGGGTTTTATATGAAAGTAGTCAAGCCCATATGACATTTCAAATTGTACCTATAGCAGAATTTAATGCATATAAATAGCTTTGTGATTCTATAATTATATGGGATCAGTATTTTAAATTGCCTTATTTCAATTTAAATTGGAAGTTGTTTAATTTATATGTAATGTGTCAGGATTAATTGCTTTAATTTTAGAAAAAATAAATTACTGTTTTTTTATTTATATAAATAGTTATATTTGAAAGTTGCGATTTTGTTATTAATCTTCGTAATTTTAAAATAGATAGCTGGTATTTATATATAATGAGTGGATAATCCAGATTTAGATTTTAATGTGTTTTTTGATTTATGTCCCCAATTACTGTGTATAGTGGGGTATGATGGTTATTTTAAAAAAGTTAACCCTTCTTTTCAAAAAGTTTTGGGTTATACCGAAGAGGAGTTAAAAGAGAAACCTATTGACTATTTTGTCCATCAAAAAGATAGAGATACCACTTACCAAATTCGTGAGAACTTAAAAAAGGAAAATCTTTAAATAATTTTGAAAACAGGTATGTCTCTAAGACTGGAGAAACTTTATGGCTTTCATGGACTTCAAAATTGATACCCGAAAAGGAATTGATTTTTGGTGTAGCAACACTCGTTAATCCCAAAAAAGAACTAGAGGCCAAAAGAAACGAACTAATTAAAGAGCTTACGATAACCAATGAAAAGCTTAAACAACTGACGATAACCATATCTCATGATTTGAGGTCTCCGGTGAATAATTTATTGGCAGTATTTAATTTTTTAGACAATGAAAAAATCCAAGATGAGGAAACTCTTGAATTGGTGGATTTACTTTATAAATCAACTTTAGGAATAAAATCACGGCTAGATGAATTTCTTTCATCCCTAAAAAAAGAGGAATTATTAGTTGTAAAGGTATCAAAAATTTACTTTCAGGATGTATTGGATCAATCTATCAATGGAATCAAATCTTTGATAAAAAATTCCAATGCCAAGATAATAACGGATTTTTCTGAGGCTCCTGAAATTCATTTTAACAGAAATTATTTGGAAAGTATTTTTCTAAACCTTATTTCCAACGCCATTAAATATACAAGACCTGACGTCAGCCCGGTAATCAAAATAAAGAGTTGTCAAAAATCCGGGGTTACGAAGCTTTCCGTAAAAGATAATGGGATAGGTTTTGATATGGGTAAGGTTGGAAAAAAATCTTTGGGTTTGATCAGAAATTCAGTGATAGTGAAGAAAGTCAGGGTATAGGTTTGTATCTGGTTCATAAACAGGTGACTACATTGGGAGGTACAATAGAACTTCGCAGCAAGTCAGACAATGGGTCGGAGTTCATTCTTACTTTCAAAAATTTAGAATAAGTGCACTTTTCGCCATTACTTTTTGATAATAAAACCTTTTCACTAGACTATTATTTTTAAATTAATTGGGTAAAATCGATTCATTTTCCTTTCTTTCCCGTTAAGCAATTAGCCTAGCATCCCCGTAATAGGCTTAAATATGGATTTTAATACTTATCGTTATCAAAAATGGCAAGTCAAATAGTAATTGTAGGAAATGGTATTTCGGGTGTTACCTGCGCTCGACATATTAGAAAAAATGACGATATGGCAAAAATCGTTATTGTCTCCGGTGAAACAGAACATTTTTTTCTAGAACAGCCCTTATGTATATTTATATGGGGCATATGAAGTATGAACATACCAAACCTTATGCTGATGATTTCTGGGAAAAAAACCGGATCGCACTTAAATTTGCATGGGTTAAGAGAGTGGATTTTTCAAATCGCCATTTGTGCTTTGATAATGGAGAAAAACTTGACTATGACAAGTTGATTCTTGCTACAGGTTCTAAACCAAACTATTTCGGTTGGCCGGGTCAAGATTTAAAAGGTGTGCAAGGTCTTTATAGCTATCAGGATCTTGAACAGATGGAAAATCGATCCAAAAAAATCTCACATGCTGTTATTGTAGGCGGTGGCCTGATTGGTGTAGAAATGGCTGAAATGTTTTCTACCAGAGAGATTCCCGTGACATTTTTAGTTAGAGAAAAAAATTTTTGGTCCAATGTACTTCCTCCGGAAGAGTCAAAGTTAGTAGGGCGACATATCAAAGAACATCATATTGACTTGAGATTTTCAACCGAATTATCTGAAATTCTAGATGATGGAAACGGAGAAGTTAAGGCAGTTAAAACCTCTTCAGGTGAACTCATTCCCTGTGAATTTGTGGGATTAACTGCCGGAGTCCGACCAAACATTGATTTTTTAAAGGGTTCTGAACTTGACACCAATAGGGGGATTGTGGTGAATAGAAAATTTGAAACAAATATTCCGGAGGTTTACGCCATTGGTGACTGTGTTGAATTTTCCGAGGCTCCCGGTCCTGATAGAAAGGTAATTGAGCAGGTTTGGTATACCGGGAGAATGCACGGTGAAACACTTGCTTATAATCTTACACATGATAAACAAGTGGAATATAAACCCGGGATTTGGTTCAATTCTGCTAAGTTTTTTGATATAGAATACCAAACCTATGGTTTTCTACCTAGTACCTGGAGCAAAGATAAATGGTCTTTTTATTGGGAAAATAAAGAAGGTAAAATAGCACTTAGATTGTTATTTGATGATAAAGAACGCATCCTGGCCGTCAATGCTTTTGATTGGAGGATGCGGCACGCTTTCTTCGATAAGGCGATAAAAGAAGCCTGGCATGCTGATAAGGTTCTTGAGAAGCTGGGGGAGGCAAGTTTTAATCCTGAGTTTTATGACAGTTACCATAGAGATGTGCTGAAATCGTACAATAAGGAAACGGGTAAAGCAGTAAGTCTGCCCAAAAAGTCAATGTTTCAAAAAATATTTGGTTAAAATTTATGAATATTCTACAGAAGATTGGAGTAATCCTTACCTTGATTGGGTTGCTGTTTTTTACGATCATCCCATTTTTAGGTGATTACAAATTGGATGAGGAAACAACCATAGAAAACACGAAAGAAATCCATACCGAGGCCATGGTAGAGGTGCTTCAACCCATGTTTGGTAAGTTGTATACCTCTAATATTGAATTTATAAGTTCCTTTAAAGAGCTCTTCAATTCCTATAATGAGGAATTAAAGGCCAATCAAGAGTGGGATAAAGTTATTTGGGATGATTACACATTCACCTTAACCAAGGCCGCATCATTGGGACCGGTCAATGATTATCCTTTACTTTACTTGATGGTTTCCATAGGGCTAACTGTAATTGGAGGATTGTTTTATATTTTACCTCTTTATCGGGGAAAGCCTTCAGGAATTAAAAATGATGGCATATTTTTCTCATCTATGATGGCTAGAGGTTGGTTAGGTATGCTTACAGGCTCGTATTTAATTTTATTTTATATTATCCTGTACTGGTTTCCGGAATACCTCACCAATTTGGTTTTGATGGTAGATCCATTGAGCCAAGCATTATCCGGCGGAGCAGCTAGCCAATGGTTTCTATATGGTTTTATATACTCATTGGCTATAGTAGTGATGGGACTTCGTATGTTTAGGAAATACAAAGGGAATAAATACCAAATGATCCGGACATCTTCTGTGATGTTTTTTCAATTGTCATTTGCCTTCTTACTTCCTGAAATTTTGGTATTGTTAAACAAGCCTTGGCATGACTTCAAAAATATTTGGCCGCTGGATTATTCATTTTTCTATGAGTATAGAATTGAAGGAATGTTGAATTCAGGTGCATTAGGAATGTTTATGCTTATCTTTGGCATATTATTGATTGTGGTTGGGGTCCCATTGTTTACCTACCTGTATGGAAAACGCTGGTACTGTAGTTGGGTATGTGGTTGTGGTGGGCTCGCAGAAACTTTAGGAGATCCTTACCGTCAACTTTCTGATAAATCGCTAAAATCCTGGCAAATTGAAAGGTACCTTATTCACGGGGTGTTGGTTTTTGCTGTTGTCATGACAGCTTTAACGATTATTAACTACTTTATGAGCTTTGAACTTTTGGGGCAAGCCACTGAGCAGATTCATTCTATTTATGGTTTTGCCATAGGTTCTATCTTTGCCGGAGTGGTTGGTACCGGATTTTATCCTTTTATGGGGAACCGAGTATGGTGTAGGTTTGGTTGTCCCTTAGCCGCCTATTTGGGAATGGTTCAAAGATTCAAGTCCAGATTTAGAATTACTACCAATGGAGGGCAATGTATCTCATGTGGAAATTGCTCTACCTATTGTGAAATGGGTATTGACGTTAGATGGTATGCGCAAAGGGGACAAAACATTGTTCGATCTTCCTGTGTGGGCTGTGGAGTATGTTCTGCGGTTTGTCCTAGAGGAGTATTGAAGTTGGAAAATGGAAAAGAAGAAGGTAGGATCAATGATATGCCCATTATCATTGGTAATGACTCAGTTAAAGCAAAAGTATAGAAATGTTAATTAATTTGTTTTTGGTAATATATGGTTTGGCCATGTGTTTTGTATTGTTTTATAGTTTTGCACAGGCCAATTTGTTATGGCATTTTTTCAAGTTTAAAGACCTCAAAATGCCAATGGCAACCATAAATGACAAGGGACTTCCTAAAGTTACTGTACAGCTGCCCATTTTCAATGAAAAGTATGTGGTCGAAAGACTGATTGAAGCCATTTCATCCATGCACTACCCCAAAGAAAAACTGGAAATTCAAGTTTTGGATGACAGCACTGATGAAACTGCTGACATCATTAAAAACTGTTTAAAAGCATTTCCTGAAGTAAACTTTAAATACTTACACAGGGAGAATAGACAGGGGTTTAAAGCCGGAGCTTTGAAAGAAGGATTGGAAGTTGCGGAAGGAGAGTTGATAGCCATATTTGATGCTGACTTTGTACCCGACCCTAATTTTTTATTGAAAACAGTTGGTCATTTTAAGGATGATAAAGTTGGTATGGTTCAGTCCAGGTGGGGCCATTTGAATGAAGACTATTCGCTTTTTACACGTTTACAGGCTTTTGCTTTAGATGCCCATTTTATGGTGGAACAGATGGGAAGAAACGCTCAAAAGGCTTTTATTAACTTTAATGGAACCGGAGGCATTTGGAGAAAATCTTGTATTTTGGATGCCGGAGATTGGCATGCGGATACACTTACAGAAGACCTTGATCTGAGTTATAGGGCGCAACAGAAAGGCTGGGAATTTATTTACCGACCGGATGTGGTATCTCCTGCAGAATTACCTCCGGTGATGTCTGCCATCAAATCACAGCAGTTTCGCTGGACCAAAGGCGGGGCAGAGTGTGCGAGAAAACATTTATGGCATGTGTTAAAGGGTACTTTTCCCTTAAAAGTGAAAATTCATGCAGCTGCTCATTTGCTAAACTCTACACTGTTTATCGCCATTTTATTGGTTAGCTTATCAAGCATTCCTGTTTGGTGGGGCTTCTATAAAGGTCTTATTCCTTTGGAATATTTTAAACTAGCGGCTTTCTTCCTTTTTGGTTTTGTGATCATTGCCTCTGTTTACTTTTTTGCCAATCTAAATCTTAGCCATTTCACTTTCAAAAGCTTCCTGAGGTTTTTGTGGGAGTTGCCGGTTTTCTTGGCTGTTTCCATGGGACTATCTGTTCACAATGCCCAAGCGGTATGGGAAGGCTTAACCGGTAAAAAATCACCATTTGTACGAACTCCAAAATACAATTTGGCAGTAAAGGGGAGTAATTGGGTAAGCAATACCTACAACCAATTGAAAATTCCTCCTACAGCTTATTTAGAAGCTATCTTGGCTATAGTATTCAGCGTCATGGTAGTGGTTTCAATTTATACAGGTACCTATGAGATGTTGGTATTTCACAGCATGCTTGCATTAGGCTTTAGCTTGGTAAGCATTGCCTCTTTTAAAAGTTATATGATCCATCGTTAACTTTTTGATTTGAACCCAAGACCTCCATTTATATGGTCCCCTTTATTTAATACATTTTATGTTAATTGATGTTATTATTCCGGCTTTTAATGAAGCAAATGCCGTAGGAAAGGTAATTGCTGAGATTCCGGCTTTTGTCCGAAATATTATTGTGGTAAATAACAACTCCAATGACGATACCCGCAAAGTAAGTTTAAATGCCGGAGCGATAGTTTTGGATGAACCCCAAAAAGGTTATGGCAAAGCCTGCCTAAAAGGTATTGCTTATCTGGAGGGATTAAAGCAATCACCTGATGTAGTGGTATTTTTAGATGCCGATTATAGTGATTACCCTGAGGAAATGGTAAATATTTTGGAGCCTATTTTTCAGGATAATGCGGACATGGTCATTGGTTCCAGGGCCAAGGGTAGTAGGGAATATGGGGCAATGACCTTACCGCAGGTTTTTGGAAATTGGTTGGCCACAAAATTGATGTTTAAGTTATTCAAAGCTGATTTCTCAGATTTAGGACCTTTTAGGGCCATCCGGTGGAACAAGCTAAAAGCCCTCAATATGCAGGATGAAGACTATGGATGGACCATAGAGATGCAAATCAAGGCTGTGAAAAATGGTTTATCTTACACGGAGGTACCTGTGAATTATAGGAAAAGAATTGGTGTTTCGAAGGTTAGTGGGACAATTAAAGGAGTATTTGGGGCGGGTTATAAAATTCTTTGGACCATTTGGAAGTACAGGTAAAATCCAGAATTGACTAGCAAGGAAATTGATTCATCTTGCTAGCGGAGGGTCTTGCCGATTTAAGATTAAACCCATGTGGATAATCTTATTGAGTTTAAATTTCGTTTGGAAGGATTAATAGAGGTCAATTCGTTTATTTTTATTAAATTAAACATAAAAGGTAGTCTTATGAAAACTAGTATAGCTGTATTCTTGATTTTTCTAGGTTTTGCTTGCAATAGACCACAAAGAGAAAATGTAGATTTTAAGGAGTGGGGTGATTATTGGTTTCAGGGAAAAGCTGAAATCAACAGTTATAAACTTACTCAATACCGGTATGGTGAAGCTAGAGAAGGGGAGGCCGTATTAATTTTTGTAACCGAAGATTTCTCCAGAAAGAAACATTTAAAATTGGATCATCCCAATGAAGCAGGAAGAGACAAGATTTCAGTGCTTAAAATGAATCAAACTAGGGAGTTTGTCACCGGGATTTATCCTTACCATATGATGTTGTCTGCTTTTACCCCCACCAAGGAAGCCTCTCAAGGATTGAAGTTTACCGCCAGCTCTCAAGAGTGGTGTGGGCAGTCTTTTACTCAGCTTAATTTAAAAAGTGGCAATGACTATAAGGGGGAGCTGTTTAGTTACTTTGAGGAAGAAGGTGAAAAGTCTTTTTCGATAGAAGGAATTGCTGAGGATGATTTATGGAACTTGATAAGGATAAATCCAAACCAAGTACCGAAAGGTAGTGTGATGATGATGCCTTCTCTCATCTATCAGCGCTTTACCCACAGCGATTTTATTGCTGAAGAAGTATTTATCCGTGCACTAGACATTAGTGAAAACAGAAGCCAACTTGAGGTGACCTATAGTTCGGGGAATCGTGTGTTGAAGATCAATTATGAAAAACAATTTCCCTATCAAATATTGGGTTGGGAAGAAGAACATACCAATAATAATGGTGATAAAGAGCTGACTAAGGCTGAGCGAAAAGGAACCAAGGTGATTGATTACTGGAATAGAAAAGCAATCGAAGATGAATTTCTACGAGATGAATTAAAACTAAATTAACATCTCACAAGCGTGTTGAAAAACTATTTCGTAATTATTATTTATGCCTTGGTGATTTTAGGAATGGGGTATTATTTTCCTCGTTCTGCTTTTGTACCGCAGCTTTTTTATTTGCTCTTGGCTTTTTATCCTACCTTTTATTGGTTTATCAAGTAAAAAAATAAATTATTCCTTTTTTTCGCTTGTTGCCTTGGCAATGGGTTTGCGTTTACTCTTAATTGGGGCAGAGCCTGTGCTATCTGATGATTTTTATAGGTATTTTTTGATGGCCAACTAGTAGGAAAAGGACTCAATCCTTATGCTGCATTGCCCGGAGATTGGTTTACAAATGGAATGTTAGAGAAGAATGTCTACTGGGAAATATTGTTGGATAAAATGAATTCCCCAATTATTACTCGGTATACCCCCTTTGCATCAGTTATTTTTTGGATGGCCACATGGGCTGGAGAGGACATTTTTCTGAATATTATTTCTTTAAGAAGTATATTACTTTTATTTGAGTTGATCAATTTATGGTTTATAAAAGAAATTTTATTCCGCTTGAAATTACCTGCTTACAAATTGGCTTGGTATGCTTTCAATCCATTGGTTATAATAGAACTCACAGGAAACCTTCACTTTGAAGGCATGGTTTTGACAGGTTTACTAATGACTTTGTACTTTTATTGCCAAAAGGATGAGAAAAATACGGCTTTAGGTTGGAGTATGGCTGTAGGAATCAAATTGAGCCCATTACTTACAGCCCCCATTTGGATTAATGCTTGGAAGAAAAGGAGCTTTGTGAAATTTTCCCTAATGACGATCATTTTATTACTCTTGTTTTTTGCTCCATTGCTCACAAGTGGTCATATTGAAAATTTTTATACCAGTTTTCGGCTTTACCAAAGTAGTTTCGAATTCAATGCTTCATTGTATTATTTGCTGAGATGGTTTTCTTGGTTTTTTATTGATTATAATCCTATTGGGACATTAGGTCCAAGTCTTAACATTCTAGCAACACTCAGCTTATTGGTCATTGGTGTCACCAATAAGGAAATCAACGCGGGTGGTTTGGCGAATAAAATGGTTTGGATGTATTTGGTTTTTCTGTTGCTCCAAACGACCGTGCATCCCTGGTACCTTATCCCTGCTTTAGGACTAAGTCTTTTTACTTCAAATTATATCTTTGTAGCATGGAGTGGATTAGTATTTTTGTCTTATCATGCCTATGCAGATGCGAGTTACCATGAAAACTACCTGATCTTGGCTTTGGAGTATTTGCTTTTATTGTCCTATTTAATTTATCATATATTTTTAAAGAGAAGGGAATTGCCGTTTCTTAATCAATAACATTAATGAATGGTTATATTATAAAGGAATTCATACAATGAATCCGGATGCTTTACCCGGATTAAGAAGGATTTTTGATAGCCTATACCTTGTTTAAGGGCAGTGTTACAATCGGAAAGCATATTTCGGGTTTTAATCTTCAATATGGGCTTTTAATCCGGGTTCATCATCAATTTTTTTAAGCAACTCCACTACATTATTTACTTTCAATTTTTTCATGATATTGAAACGATGGGTTTCTATGGTTCGAATACTCTTTCCAAGTTGAGCTGCAATTTCTTTATTACCAATGCCATTGGCAATCATTTTAAGGATTTGTTTTTCCCTTTTGGTGATGTCATAATCGTTGGCTATGGGTTTCTCCGGATTGGTTTTTTTAGTATTTATATTTAAGTAATTATTCACCAATACTTGGCTAATGTCTCCACTAAAATACTTTCCACCTTGATTGATGGTTTTTATGGCTTTCAAGAATTCTTCCTTACTAGTGTCTTTTAATAGGTATCCTGAGGCACCACATTCTATGGCTTGAAGAATATAGTCTTCGTCGTCATGCATAGATAAAATTAGAATTTTGATGGCATCAGGGTTTTTATTAAGTTCTCTTGTTGCCTCCAAACCATTCATTTCAGGCATTCGAATATCTATGATTAGCATGTCGGGATTTAATTTCTCAACAGCCACTATGGCTTCTTTTCCATTTGAAGCTTCACCTACAACTGTAATTTCTCCTTCATTTTCCAGAAGGTTTTTGATTCCGCTCCTGACCACCACATGGTCATCTGCTAAAACAACTTTTATTTTTTCCATTTTTAGGTTTATATTGTTTATTCTAAAGGGATATTTATGCTGATGGTAGTTCCTATACCTTCATTTGACTGAATTTCACAGTCACCATTGATGAAATTGGCCCGCTCTCTGATATTAAAAATTCCATGACCCGAAGTTGAAAAGTGTCCTTTTTCTTCCAATTTATCAATATCAAAACCTTTTCCATTGTCTGCAATTTCTAAGTTCAAATATTGTGAATTATGGGTAAGGGTAATTTTCACCTCGCTGGCCTCCGAATACTTGATGGCATTATTTACAGCCTCTTGACAAATGCGGTAAATGTTGTTTTCTATTTTTCCTTCCAATCGAGTCAGAAACCCGGTTTTATTTTCGAAAACCACTTTAAGGTCAGATATTTTGGTGATCTCACGAGCAAACTTGCTAAGAACAGGTACGATACCATAATCAGACAAGACGCTGGGAGTCAGGTTAAATGAAATCCTTCTTACTTCTCTGATAACATCTTTGAGTAAATCTTTTACGGTTTTTAATTTTTCCTTTTCCGCATTTATTTTGACAGAGTGAATGGCTTCCAAATTAAACTTCATGGCTGAAAGCATTTGTCCAATACCATCATGCATATCTCTGGAGATTCTCTTGCGTTCTTCCTCTTGGCCTTCCAAGATAAGGGCTGAACGAAACTGTTGCTCCTTTACCTTTTTTTCAATTTTTTCTTTATTTATTTCTCTGGAAATGGTCTCAGCTTCTTTTTTCTCAGTTTTGTCAGTACTAATCATCAGTACTTGATTTGGAATACCATGTTCATTCTGAGTAGGGATTAAATTTATTTTGAGCCAAACAAAGTCACCAACAGCATTGACCACCCTTATTTCACCCGTCCAAGGCTTATTGTTTAAGATCATTTTTTGTATGTTTTTCAAATAATCTTCACCATATCCTTGGTCCTGCATCCAACTAAAGATATTTGTAGGGCGTTCTTCTTCAAACTCCATGATGGAAATAAATTTTTCCGAAAAGTCTATAAATTCTCCATTAACTTCACATTTTGCATATAAGGTAAAATCTTCTACAGCCACTTCCACTTCTAAAAGATCCTGATAGGCTTGTTCCAATGAAGTATATAATGTACTAAGTTCTAGGGTAAGCTTTTTTGATTTTCTTTGAGATTTGTCTTGTTGCTCGAAAGTTTTTCGAATGGTTTTGGCGGAAGGTATAAAAACAAAGAATATCTCAAAAAAATGACAGCCAAAGACAGGATTAACAAAAGTCCTTCAATGTTTTTCAGGTTCAAAACCCTTACACTTGCCTCTTTGTCATACTGAAATACAATTTCATCCATCCCTCTAAGGAATGAGGCTTCATGTGAAATAATTACCTCTGTATTCTTTAATATTTGCCCTTTTGGACTGCCAATATTCTTTTTTAATAATTGAAGGATCTCTTTTGTGGCAACTACAATGGTGTTAAAATCAGGGTTGATTCGGTTAAATAATTCTTTGACTTCAGGACTGTTTTGCGTCTTTACACCTAGTGAATCTATACCTGATTGGAGGGTGAAGTGAACAGCTTTCCATTCCTTCAAAGCCTCTTCTAATTCCTTAACTGTTTTTAGGTCATTTGAAAAGGACGAGGGGTCGGTCAATAAGAGCGCACACTTACTGATTTTTTGGCTAAGCATCCTCTGCCTACCTGAAAGGTTAACGATCCGTGAATCATTTTCCTGCTCACTGATAAACTTCTGAACCAATATTTGGCTCAGAATGATACTAAGGGCAATTGCACTCAATGCCACAAGGTAATACTTACCTAGCTTCTTAAATTTTGGTTTTTTGGATGCATCCTGACTTTCCATAAGTGGTTTGGCTGCTTAAAAGTAAGTAAAACCACTTAAAATTCCCATCCAATATAAGAAAGAAATAAAAGGTTATCTGGATGACAGAATCAACCAAGTACACCGAAAATGATTTATGATAGACCAATGCTGTTCGTTAAATCTATTCCGTATTTTTACTTGGTTTGGTTCAAACGAAGTTGTAGGCTTAAAGTGATGGTGGTCCAAATAATTTATTATTCGGTAAACCCGATATAAACATATCCATTTTCAACTTTTACGGGATAGGTTGCAATATCACAATAGTCTCCATTTAAGTTTTTTCCGGTTTGAAGAGAAAATGTTTTTTTGTGGAAGGGGCAAGCGACTTTCGGTTCATTGCCTTCCGATCCTATCATTCCTCTAGACAATGCCATTTGCATTTTGTGAGGACAAAGGTTTTGACAGGCATACCATTCGTCGCGCCTACTAAACTTGTATATGGCAATTTGAAGGTCTTTGTATTTCACACAAGCACCACCATTTTCAGGAAAGGCAGAAACAGGTGCTGCCTTAAACCAAGTGGTGATTTGGGTATGATCTGTAGTTTTATACTTTTCCAGTAATGTTGTCGTTGTCATTTTTAAGAAATTAGATTTTGGAAGAAATTAGGTTTCAATTTGTGATTAATCACCAGTTTGTAGGTGCTTTTTGTCCTCGAACTTCATTGAAAGCTACTTGGGGATCCCCTTGGTCGTCGTTTACAAAATGTTGGAATTTTGCCCTAAGTATTGGATTGTTAACCACTTCTTTCCACTCACAAGCATAGGTTTCAATTTTAAAAGCCATTTCTCTCTCAAGTTCCTCTCCTATATTGAGTGAGTCGTTTACAACAACTTCCCTTAGGTAATCTATACCGCCTTCTAGTTTGTTTAACCAAGTTGATGTTCTGGTCAGAGGATCTGCTGTTCGGATATAAAACATCAGGTAACGGTCTATGTATTTTAAACAAGTAGCGCTATCCACATCATTGATTAAGAGTTTTGCATGCTGAGGCTTGGAACCCCCATTGCCTCCTACATAAAGGTTCCATCCTTTTTCTGTAGCTATAATACCAAAATCCTTGCTTTGGGCTTCAGCACATTCCCTGATGCAACCTGAAACGGCTCCTTTTAATTTATGGGGAGAGCGCAGGCCTCGGTACCTTTCTTCCACCTCAATAGCAAAGGAGACAGCATCTTGAACGCCATATCGACACCAAGTAGAGCCTACGCAACTTTTTACTGTTCTCAGTGATTTACCATAGGCATGACCACTTTCAAATCCAGCATCAATTAACTCTTCCCAAATATCCGGAAGTTGATCTACCCTCGCACCAAACATGTCAATGCGTTGACCACCGGTGATTTTTGTATAAAGCCCATATTTTTTAGCCACCTGAGCGATAACCATTAATTTATCAGGAGTAATTTCTCCACCGGGAACCCTTGGCACCACAGAATAGGTTCCTCCTTTTTGAATATTGGCCAAAAACCGGTCATTGGTGTCCTGTATGGTGTCCTGCTTTGTAATGAGTTCATTCCAAGTACTTGCAAGGATAGAGGCCACAGCAGGTTTACAGGTTTCACAGCCATCACCTGTTCCTAATTGATCCAAAAGCTCTTCATAAGATTTGATTTCCTTAATTTTTACTAGGTCCAAAAGTTCCTGTCGGGAATATTCAAAATGCTCACAAAGCGTGTTTTTCACCTGTTTCCCCATGGCTTTTAATTGGCTCTTCAAAAGATCATTTACCATTGGAATACAGCCCCCGCAGCCTGTTCCGGCTTTGGTGCACGCTTTTATTTCATCTAATTTTGTAAGGCCTTCTTCTTCAATAATTTTACATAGTGATCCTTTGGTGACATTTTCACATGAACAAATTTGGGCTTCAGATGGAAGGTCGCTTACACCGGCACCCGATGATTCTTTTCCTCCTCGTGAACCGAGAATGAGGTCTTCAGGATTAGGGGGTAATGGCATACTATTTTGGGTCATCTGTAAGAGCATGCCGTAGCCAGACGCCTCACCTACCAATATTCCGCCTAGCAAGCGTTTGCCATCCAAAGAAATATTGATTCTTTTATATTCACCTGAAATTTTATTTTGGTATACAATTGGAGTGGAAGGTTCATTTGTCCCAAAAGGATCACCAAAACTGGCTACATCAATGCCTATGAGTTTAAGTTTGGTAGACATATCATAGCCCAGAAAAGGCTTGACCTTTTTTCGGTAAGCTGATTGACAACTTGAGTAGCCATCTCGTAACCTGGAGCAACAAGCCCATAGATCATGTTTTGTATCGAAGCCACCTCACCTATAGCAAAAATATCCTTGTCTTCAACTGTTTGGAGGTATTCATTCACTATCACTCCTCCGCGTTCCGCATAAGAGAGGCCACAGGTTTTTGCCAATTCGTCACGTGGTTTAATTCCTGCAGAAATAACCAACATCTCTATAGGCAGTTCCGAACCATCTGTAAAATCTAATCCTGATAATTTCCCGTTTCCCTTGATCTGTCGGGTATTTTTGTTAAGATGAATACTAATACCTAAATCTTCAAGCTTTGACTTGAGTAGGGAAGCACCTGCTTCATCCAGTTGCCTCGGCATTAAACGGGGAGCAAATTCTACTACATGCGTTTCTAAACCCATGTCCCTTACGGCCTTGGCTGCTTCAAGTCCCAAAAGTCCTCCCCCAATAACTGCTGCTTTTTTGACATTTTTGCCATAATCTATGATGGCCTCAAGGTCTTCTAAGGTTCGGTATACAAAAACTCCTTTTTTCTCCACCCCTTTAATAGGAGGGACCATTGCCCCTGATCCCGTGGCAAGAATTAATTTGTCATAAGAGACCTCTGTCCCTAAATGACTGATTACTTTCTTTTCTTGCCTATTGATCTCTACTATTAGTTCATTTCTTCGTAAAAGGATGTGATTTTCTTCATACCAGGATGAAGGGGCCAACAATAGATCTTCAGCAGTGGATCCAGTGAAATAATCACTTAAATGAACCCTGTCATAGGCAGGCCAATGCTCTTCCCCAAAAACAGTGATTTTAAAAGCCTTTTCAGGATCAGCTTGAATAAGTTTTTCACAAAACTTATATCCTACCATGCCATTTCCGATTACTACTATCTTTGTCATACTGGTTTTTTTAACGGTGGAAGATTGCCTTTCTAAGTAGTTTCTTATTCGTATTTCATTTAAATCAAGTGCTAAGTTAAAAGTAAATTTTTAAAATACGTATAAATACGTAAAAAATTACTTAAATTTGTTTTAGTAAATAAGTAATATAACTGAATGAATATGAGCTTAGCCAGATTATCCATAGTGGGAGCAGGACCGGGAGATCCTGAATTGATCACCTTAAAAGCCATAAAGGCATTAGAAAGTGCAGATGTGGTTTTGTATGACGCCTTGGCCAATGAGGCTTTATTGGATCATGCTCCGGAAAGCAGCTTAAAGATCTTTGTAGGAAAAAGAGCCGGCAAACATTCTTACAAGCAAGAAGAAATAAATAGCATGATCGTCAACTGGGCAAAAACCGGAAGTCATGTGGTAAGACTCAAAGGAGGAGATCCTTATGTATTTGGGCGTGGACATGAAGAACTTGAATATGCTGAGAAACACGGGATTGAAACAACTTATATTCCCGGGATCAGCAGTGCCATGGCCGTCCCAGGCCTTGCTGGAGTCCCCTTACAAAAAGAAGAGTCAATGAAAGTTTTTGGGTTGTAACAGGGACGTTAAAAGACCATGGTACGGCAAATGATCTATACCTTGCTGCTCAATCTTCTGCCACAGTAATTATATTAATGGGAATGAAGAAACTTACTGAGATTGTAAAACTTTTTGCTGAATACCGAGGCAGTGATGAACCCATTTGTTTGATCCAAAATGGAAGTAAAGCAGAAGAGCGGTTTTTATCCGGAGATTTAAAAAGCATACTTCCCTTACAAGAAACGGCCCGTTTAAAGGCTCCCGCAGTAATTGTAATAGGAAAAGTGGTGGAAGAAAGGAAACTCAAGGAAAAGCTTGTTCAAGAAATGAGGCTGGTTGAATGAAATAAAATGGTGCATCACAGTTGATGGACTATGGTTTAGATTTTCAACGGTTGGACTGATATGCAATGTTTTACCTGATCAATGGTTAGCCCTACTATTGTGGACCGAACTGACTTTAAAATCAGTTAATTCATTGCTACTATGGATCTGACCAGAGCTATGCTAGGCTAAAATCTCCAAATAGCCAGATTTTTCTGCGATTCCAGCCCTTATGACAAATGGGATTACCTAATGTTGGGGGCCACAATAAAATAATAGAACTATATTATAACATGGGATGGATTTAGTCCTTTGTTCCTAATTCCTGCCTTACGGAAAGTAAGGATAAATCGGCTAATAGTAATTTTAGCTGTTAATAAACTTGAATGCAGATTTGGGGCTGTCACATATTGGACAAGTATAATTATCCGGTAATTTAATAAAAGAGGTATAGGGCTCGATATCTGATTCCGGGTCCCCGTATTTTTCATCGAAGACAGAAAGGCAGTTTTTACATTGGTATTTTTTATTTATTTTCTTTACTTCTGAAGCTTTAGGGTCCGTATATTCTTGCGTTTTTTGCAGTTCTAGTTGGTCATAATATTTATAACTAAGTTCAATTAATAAAGGAGGAAGGGTTTCTAGAGGAACCTGTTTTACAAAGTAAAGGTATTCAGAAAGATTTGGATTGAACTTTTTTGAATAAAGGATATTAAATGTGTCCGGGTCATTTTCTTTTTCTTTTATAGCTTTTTCTATGGCCACGGTTGTAAACAAGGACATGGGCTTTGTCTTAATGGAAAAGCTGAGCCCATAAGTACTTATGTCCTGCTTGTCTAAGGCACGGACGAGGTAATTTTTTGTTCAAGGGCTTCCTCATCAAGTACCGGTACGTGCCAGTTTAACTCAATGGAGCTGTGTCTTATGTTTATACCATATTTACCTAGTAATTTTTCCCAACTGAGCCTGTCTTTTTCAGCTATTCCTTTTACAATCAGAGATTTCCAAGGTGTTAAACATATTTTTCCAATATTGGTTTTGATGCATAGTTGACAAAGGGCGATTAAAAAGGCTATTGAAAATTTATTGTTTCTCCAGTAAAGGCCCAGCCAATACTTGCCACCAACAATCCTATTCATGCCTTCATAATAGGGAGTGGTCCCTTCAGGATAATCCAATTCCTGCTCCATCTTTTGTAGGTCCGGTTGAGCATTACTCATGACCTTCTGATAGATTTCCTCATATTTCAAGTTCCCTTCAAAAGGAGCTAAAGCTTCTATTTCTTTGGCCACTTTTGCTAGGTCATAGCCATAAATTAACTCGGGAGCACACCATGGTTTGGTATCGACCTTGGAGAAATTTAAATACAAATACCAATAATTTTCAATAGGTGAGGCCACAAAGTTTATATTGCCGGTAAAAAGTGGCACAAGACTTTGAACAGGATCCGTAATGTTTATTTTTAGCTTGGGTTTGTAATCAAAAGTGTCTAATACATAGTGGTAGGTATGTGAGGCAAGCCAATGGGTAGTAGGCATTACATCCACTGCCGGATAGGAGGAGACAATATTGTGATACTCTTCTCCGTCAGTGTCATAAGGAGTGTCGATCGAGTTAAACGTTTGGTTAAGGGATTTAAGGTTTTTGTTTTCCAAAGGGAATAATACATCCTGACGGGAACCTAAGTGAATATAGCTGGTACCGAGAGCCTGGACTGTTTGGATCATTTTTAAAAAATCACCCGGAGAGATGATTCCTCCTTTGACAAATACTCTGACTAAGTCTGCTTTTTGCATTTTGGTTTAAGTTTTTTGACCATAGAAGTGTTCATTTTGGTCCCTGAACAATTTAATATGGTGTGATATTCATTTGATCCCGGTAGTATAGGACCAGAGATGTGAAGCTGATAACTGTTTTCTCTTTATAGTTTAACTTATCTGTAAGTTTTCGGCTTTCAATCAATGATGAAGGTAATTTTTTTCTACCTATATACCGAATTGTAGGGCCATAATCGTTTATACTTGAATGGTAGCCATTCGTGCTTCATCTAAGATTTCTTTGACCTCAGGTTTGCAGCTTCCACATCCCAAGCCAGCACCGGTTTGCTGGCAAAGTGCCCTAAATTCTTTGCATCCCGATTGGATGGCTTTTGTAATATTTCCCTTACCAACTTGACCACATGAGCAAACCACTTCCCCGATGACTTCTTCTTTGGTGGAACTTCCTCTTAGAAGTTCCTGCCTTTTACTGGACAATTCAGTTTTTTCTTCAATTAATTTTTTGAATTCAGCAAATTCAGATTTATCTCCCATTAAGATTGCCCCCACCAGTCGATCTTTGAAAACAATGCATTTTTTATAAAAAGTTTGAGCCGTATCTATTAAAAGAATTTCCTCGTAACCCTCTGCATTGGCAGGTTTCTCAGGTATGCCTATGGAGCAGAGGTCAAGGTCTGCAAATTTCAAAATGTTCATTGGAACACTTCCTTTATAGGTACTGAGTAAATCGCCGTTAATGAATCTGGAAGCGGTATCTGCTTGAGATTCCGCAGCGGCTGTTATCCCATTGAGCTTCCCTTTGTGTTCAGCAATTTCTCCCATGGCAAAAATATCAGGGTCACTGGTCTGTAGGTAGTCGTTTACTTTAATTCCTCTACCACAAATTAGTCCTGCCGATTTACCCAGCTCTATATTTGGCCGAGTTCCGATGGCATATACTATCGCATTGCAAGCGATACTCTGCCCACTTTTGAGGTTTGCAGTAATATTTTTATTGTCACCATGTGACTCTAGCAAAGATAATTGATTGTTCATAAACAACTGAACGCCCATTTCTTCCAGTCTTTCTCTTAATAGTGAACTTGCCATAGGATCCAATTGCCTTTCCATTAAGCGTGAACCCAATTGGACAATGGTCACTTGCATGTCAATTTCTCTAAGTGCCGCGGCCAGTTCCAAACCCAACAAACCTCCTCCTGCAATAAGTACATGGCCTTTATAGTTTAAGTATTTTTTAAGGTCGTCTGCATCTTTTCTATTTCGCATGGTAAATACCCCTGGCAGGTGCATAGGGGCGTCCGGTGGTACGAAAGCCCTGCTACCGGTAGCCAATATTAGGGTTCCGTAATGATGAACTTTACCTTTTTCATCTGTGACTGTTTTGTTGGATCTGTCAATGGATTCTATGCCATTTTCCACATACAGTTTAATGTTAAGCTTGTCCATGGCGGCAGGGGATTTGAATTTTAACAAATCATTCCAATTTTTATGAGCATTTACATAATCAGGGAGTAGGACCCTGTTGTAAAATGGATGCTTTTCTTTAGAGAATACATGGATTTCGTCCTTCTGATTGAATTCCCTATAAGTATTAATGAAGCGATAGGCAGCTGCCCCGGCCCCTATTATCACTATTTTTTGTTTCACAGTTTTATACAAGGCCACCTGTACTACCGAATATTTAAAATCGGGTTGCTTGGAAACCGGATCCAATGAGTTCCCGGTTAAATTATTGGCTCTGGCAAAATCATTTCCTAATATTTTACCCCAATGCATGGGGATAAAGACCATACCTTTTTTAATCTTGTCGGTTATTTGTGCATGCACCCTAACTTCACCTCTAAGACCGGATACCAATACGGTGTCCCCTTCCTTTACCCCCGTACTTTTGCATCATCGGGGTGAATTTCTAGAAAAGGACTGGGGATATGGCTGTTTAATTTGTTGACTTTCCCGGTTCTTGTCATGGTGTGCCATTGGTCTCGAATCCTTCCTGTGGTTAAAATTAATGGGAATTCAGGAGTGGTTTTTTCATAACTGTTTTTGAGTCCGGACGTTAAAATTTGCGCGCGGTTATTTGGTGTATAAAATTTACGGTCTGTAAATAAGCGCTTAGTGCCTCCCTGGGTCTTATTTAAAAATGGCCATTGCACGGTGCCTTGGTGTTTTAGATAGTCATAATCTAAACCGGAAATATCAATATTAGTGTTTTTGGTCAACTGGCAATATTCGGCATAAACTTCTGCCATATTGTTGAACTCGAAACCTGAAAACTTCATTTTTTTGGCAAACTGAATCAAGATTTCGGCATCGGGAAGTGCTTCTCCAGGAGGGGATTTAAATTGGCTGAGGTGACTTATTCGTCTTTCCGAATTGGTCATGGTACCTTCCTTCTCTCCCCAGCCTGCAGCAGGAAGTACAAGGTCAGCATATGGTATGGTTTCATTCTTGTTAGAAATATCCTGAACAACCACAAATCTAGCTTTTTTAAGGGCATTTTCTACTTTTCTAGCTTCAGGCATACTTACCAACGGGTTGGTACAAATAACCCATATTGCTTTTATCGAACCATCTTCTAGGCCTTCAAATATTTGTGTAGCAGTTTTTCCAGGATTGGGTGAAATTTTATCCACACCCCAAAAGTCAGCCACCTCCTTTCGGTGTTCAGGATTGTTTAAATTGCGATGACAAGCCAACAAAGTAGCCATGCCACCTACTTCCCGTCCACCCATTGCATTGGGTTGCCCTGTCAAACTAAATGGGCCCGCTCCAGGTTTTCCAATATTGCCTGTGATTAAATTCAGGTCGATCAATGCGAGGTTTTTATTCACTCCATCGGCACTTTGATTAAGGCCCATGGTCCAAAGGGAAAGGAATGCCTTGGCATTTCCAATATAAGAGGCAGCCAGTTTTATTTCTTCTATAGACACCCCACAAATTTCTGAAGCCTCTTTTAAAGTAGTTGTCATTACCTGATCCCTATAGGCATCAAATCCATCCGTGTGGTTTTTAATAAACGATAGGTCTATGTCACCTTGTTCAATAATGCACCTACCAATGGCCAAGAAAAGTATTTCATCCGTTCCCGGGTTGAGTTGAAGGTGGAGGTCAGCGATAGAGCAACTTTGGGTGGCACGTGGATCTGCGACAATAATTTTTACCTCAGGGTTTTCTTCTTTATGTTGCTCAATTCTTCTCCATAGAATGGGATGGCACCAAGCAGGGTTAGCACCTGCCACAAAAAACAGTCTGCCAATTCAATGTCCTCATAGGAGATGGGTACGCTATCTTCTCCAAGTGTTTTAATGTAACCCATAACTGCAGAACTCATGCAAAGGCGAGAGTTGGTGTCAATATTGTTGGTTTTCAAAAACCCTTGGTAAGCTTATTGACAAGGTAATATTCTTCAGTTAAACATTGACCGGAAACGTAGAAGGCGACAGCGTCCGGGCCATGCTTGGCAATGATGGATTTAAAAACGGCACTTGCCCGTTCCAATGCTGTGTCCCATTCAACTTTTTCCAAAGGGTGGGATTTTCCCCAACGCATCTGAGGCTGTAATAAACGGTCAGAATCATCTGCTACAACATAGTTTAAATTCATTCCCTTTGAACAAAGCATGCCCTTGTTTACAGGATTATCCGGGTCTCCTTTAAGGCTGATTTGACCTTTCTTATCTTTTTTTACAATGAGCCCACAACCTACACCACAATAGGAGCAGGTACTTTTATAACTTAATTCTTCCTGAGTTGACATAGATGGCGATTGAATTTTGCTTTTTATTCTAGGGCTGGTCCTTTAATTTTAAAATACTTTAGAAAGGACCAAAACAAGTGGTTGACATTAAGCATTTAATTAATGAAGATTTTTGAAGTAAGGACATTTCTATTCTGTCAAAACTCAACTTCGTACCATTTCTGCCTGAAGTGCTGCTTTGTGTTCCAAGGACTTATCCAATTCCTCTTTTGCGACGCTTTCATCAACATTAGAAAATCTGATTATTAGTGAACAAGCACTTACGGCTGTTACAGCAATCCCCATAATAGACAATGCCTGACTATAACTTAAGCCTTCCATTTTAAATAAAAATCCAGCCATCACTGCACCTACATTTCCTCCTGCTCCTACAATTCCTGAGACCATTCCTATTGCCTTTTTGTTAATGAAAGGTACCACAGAAAAGGTTGCTCCTTCTGCCATTTGCACAAAAAGGCTGAATACTACCATGGATCCTATAGCCAACGGCAAAATTGTCATTTGAGAAAAAACTACTAAGGCTATTCCCTCTATTAATAGAACGATTCCCAAGAATGCTACACGTCCTCTTAATCCCCATTTTATGCCTGCCTTATCTCCAAAAAAGCCTCCCAAAGACCTTGCAAATAAATTCATCAAACCAAACAAACCAGCAATTAATCCTGCAGTTTTCAGGTTTAAATCAAAGAAATCATGGTAGTAAATTGCAGCAATATTGTTTATGGTAAGTTCAATACCGAAGCAGGCCCCATAAATTAAAAACAAGGCCCATACTCTTTTGTCTGACAGCGCTTCTTTCAATGCCCCTTTCTGGCTACTTTTATTCTTAATTTTAAAATCCGGATTACTCTTTTTAAGGTCTTTAATGTTTCCTTCAGGAAAATCCGTTGTCCATTTGTAATAGGCAAATGCTGTAAGTATCATTGCAAACCCAGGTACCATCATGGCATATCTCCAAGCGCTGCTTTCCAAAAAGCCTAAGGATACAAAAAAACCAAAGATTAATGGCATGACCATTTGTGTGACTCCACCACCCATATTTCCCCATCCTGCAGAGGTAGCATTGGCTGTGCCTACTACATTCGGTGCAAACATTACTGAGGTATGGTATTGAGTGATTACAAAAGAAGCTCCAATCACACCTATTGCCAATCGAAACAATAGAAAGCTTTCATAGCTGTTACTCAATCCAATAAGTATTACCGGTATGGATCCAATGAGCAAAAGGTAGGTATAGGTAATCCTAGGTCCTATTCGATCTACTAACCAACCGATAAATAACCTTCCTAATACTGTGATAGAGACTGAAGCAATAATGATGTTGCCTATTTGAGATTTAGATAAATTCAATTCGTCTCTCACGATGGCCATTAATGGAGCAATTCCAAACCAACCGAAAAAACATAGAAAGAATGCAAACCAAGAAAGATGGAAGGCACGCATCTGTGGAGACTTGAAATCAAATAGGTTGATAGAGGTCGCTTTGTTGATAAGTGGTTTCATAGCTTTTGTATTTAGAAGAAAATAAATTTGTTAGGCTTTTTCCCAGTGCTCGGATACGAGTGAAAACTTCAATCTCTAATAATGAGAATTTTGGAATCCTAATTGAGTTTAGAATAGCTGTTCGTTAATGACTTTCTTTTATTGTTAAGGTTCCGGATACACAATTTCAATTTGTGGTCTTTGAAAATTAATCCATGGAATAATTACGTAATTGTACGGTTGTGTTAATTGATTCTCAAGAATAGCTCTACTAATTGAAATTATTTTATTTTAAGTGTTTGAATAATAGTGATTTGAATAGGTTTTTTTGTTTTGTCTGTTTTAATTTATGCAACTCTACTTGCAATGATTTACTCAACATTTCCAGTGCTAATTGAATGCTAAGGTAATACATGTTTTTAAAAATAAGTAAAAATACGTAAAATATTTACGTATTTTTTTGTTTCTAAGTAACTAAGCTTAAAAATGATTCTATCATGCTTAAAATTACCAGTTCCTAAAGGAGGAACAATTAAGGGATCGATATCCGCTTTCAATATTCTACAATAAATCCGTAGGCTTAAAAAAGTGTGCCGGTGCATGATTATTGCATGAATGCTATCTCTACTCAATGAACAAGCAATGATAATAATTCAATGGTATTTTGAACAACCTTACATTCGGCTCTACGTTTCTTTTTATTGGTCTAAGTAGGTCAAAACATTAAAGATTGGCAAAGGTGGAGCCGCTTAGCCTTTGTTTACTTGTTATTGGGTGGTTTTTAGAGAGTTGTTTTAAAGTAATTTATTTTTAATCATTGCTTTTTGGCCTTTCTAGAACTTTCCATTAGAGTAGTTTATGGCAAGTTAAAGGGGGTAATTTTTAGCATTGACAGCGAATACTTTGGGGCTAAAACGGAGAATAGTTATGAAATTTGCAGGTAAAAGATTAATATTAGGTTTATTTGGGAGGATGATAAGAATGAGTTCAAATCCGATAAAAAAGGAATGGTATCTATTGTTTTTAATAGTTATTGTAGCAGCATGCAAAGCACCGAATGAGGCTGAAACGATTATCAATCAATCAATAAAGGCCCATGGAGGGGACTTGTACCAAAGTGCAGAAATTAGCTTTACCTTTAGAGAAAGGCAATACAAGATCTTTAAGTCACCTAATTCTTATAGTTATTCGCGTTCTTTTAACGATGAGGGTAAGAAAACTGTAGATGTTTTAAATAAGGAAGGTTTTAGTAGAGAAGTGAACGGCCAAAAGGTTGCTTTGCCTGAAGAGGAAAAGATTGCCTACACCAATTCTGTAAACTCTGTAGCTTATTTTGCATTTCTGCCCTATGGCCTAAATGATGCAGCTGTCATCAAAAAATCAATGGGGGCTGAAACCATAGAGGGTAAGGAATATAATGTAATAAAAGTTACCTTTGAAAAAGAGGGTGGTGGAGAAGATTTTGAAGATGAATTTTTGTATTGGATCAATAAAGAAACTCATTTGGTGGATTATTTGGCCTATTCTTACCACACTGATGGGGGAGGTCTCAGGTTTAGAAAAGCAATTAATACCCATGAAATTTCAGGTTTGATTTTACAAGATTATGAGAACTATAAACCCGAAGACGAGTCTCTATCCGTGGAAGACTTATCTGAATTGTTTAAAAATGGAGAACTTAAGCTATTGTCTGAAATTCTATTGGAAGATATTCAGGTTAAATTTGTCAATTGATTCATTTCAAGCTTTAAGGAATGCAAAATAAAAGAGCATTGGTTATTTCAGGAGGAGGAAGCAAAGGTGCCTTTGGAGGAGGAATTGCAGAATACCTGATAAGAGAATGTAATTTCAACTATGATATATTTGTCGGCACTTCCACCGGAAGTTTGCTGGTACCATTGCTCTCCATTGATGAGATCGAAAAAATCAGGGCGATTTATACCACAGTTACTCAAGATTCAATATTTAGTTCGAATCCGTTTATAGTTTACAAAGATAGAGGTGTTTACAAAACCCGCATCAATCACTTTGGGATAATAAAAATGTTTTTGAGGGGCAAGAAGACATTTGGTGAAAGCAAAAATCTTTTTAAGTTGATTAAAAAGATAATTACTCCTTCAGACTTTGAAAGGATGAAGAACAATACAGCTGAAGTATATGTCACAGTCTCTAACCTGAGTACAAATACTGTTGAGTATAAAAGGTTGAAAGATTGCTCATATATTGATTTCTGTCAATGGATTTGGGCTTCTTCCAATATTGTTCCCTTTATGAGTCTTTTGGAAAAGGATGGTAGTGAATATGCCGATGGAGGGTTTGCAGACTTGGTGCCAATTTCGGAAGCCATTTATAGGGGAGCCACCGAAGTCGATGTAATCGTTTTGAAAGCAAAAGCAGGGAGAGCCTTGAAAAGGCCTGTGCGAAATGCCTTGGAGCTTACCACTAGGGCCTTTGATTTTATGCTAGATCAGATCAGTAGCGATGATATAAAAATAGGCCAATTATTAAGTGGAAACCGTGAAGTAAAATTAAACTTTTATTACCCTCCGGCTCAACTGACAGAGAATTCTCTTATTTTTGACCCTTACCAAATGAAGAAATGGTGGCGTCAGGGGATGAATTTTGCCAGAGAGCAAAACCCTGTTTGCAAATGCATATCTGTGGGTTTTGAAAATAAACCAAACCTTAAAGCGCATGATACTGGTGAATAAAACTTTATTAATATTGGCAATTGGTTTTTTTCAACTTTTTGGGCCAATTTTTCTGAACCTAAGTTATTTGTAGTTGGAGATAGCATTTCTATGCAATATGGTCCATATTTGGAACAATACTTGGAGGGAGTTTATGCTTATGATAGAAAAAGAGAAGAGCCTTCAAATCCTGAAAGTACTGAAAAACCTAAATACGCCAATGGGGGTGATTCTGATAGGGTTTTGGCCTATCTGCAAAACAAACTTAAAGCTCCGGATTTTCGGCCTGATGTATTGTTAATCAACTGCGGTCTTCATGACATTAAGACTGATGCGCAATCCGGAAAAAAGCAGGTAGGTTTAGAAGCTTACAAACAAAACCTTGAACAAATTTATGATTTGGTGGCTAAAAAAGGAATAAAAATGGTTTGGGTGAGAACCACTCCGGTAGACGATACTATGCACAATTCCAAACAGCAAACGTTCTATAGGTATGCTGCCGATGTGGCAAAGTACAATGAGGTTGCCGATGAAATATTTAAATCTTGGAATGTTCCGATTATAGACCTACATCAATTTACTTTAAATCTTGGGGATAACCTTTTTAAAGATCATGTTCATTTTGGAGAGGAGACCAGAGCCAAGCAAGGAGCTTTTATTGCTGGGTTTTTGAGTAACCTATCTCTTGTAGACAATTAAGAATTTGATACAACTATCGGTTGGCTGATTCCAAAATTCAGATCATTGATTCTTCTTTTAAAGTTGGTCTATGATAGAGATTTTGTCTTATCAGAAGGTTTATAGGAAAATATAACTTTGACGAATGTCAAAACTGAATAATCAACAAACTATTAATATAAAAATTAATAATAATTATGGAAAATTATAAGTTGCCTCATGCAGATTTTGAAATTTCAAGATTGATTTTTGGATGTTGGGCAGTAGTAGGAGGTTTTAACTGGGGGCATCAAGACAAGAAAGACTCTTTGGATGCGATGCGTGAAGCATTTGACAATGGAATTTCTACATTTGATACAGCGGAAGCTTATGGAAATGGAGCATCTGAAAATCTTTTGGCTGAAGCACTGGGTGATAAAAGACAAGATATCATTATTGCTTCTAAGGTAGGTCCTCAGGACTTTCTTCCAGAAAACGTTATTAAAGCCTGTGAAAAAGGGTTGAAGAATCTTAAAACAGATTATATTGACCTTTACCAATTGCATTGGCCAAATCCTGAAATACCTCTGGTAGACACTCTTGGCGCCCTTCAAAAGCTAAAAGATGATGGGAAAATTAGGGCATATGGTGTGTCAAATTTCGGAAATCAAAGTTTGGATACTTGCAAAGACTCCGGCTTTACGATCAGTAGCAATCAAATGGCCTATAATTTAATTTTCAGGGCCATTGAGTTTAGCATCCTACCTCAATGCGTCAGTGATAATGTACCGATCTTATGTTACTCACCCATTATGCAAGGCTTACTTACCGGAAAATTTGCCTCTGCCGCTGAAGTTCCCGATGATAGGGCAAGAACAAGACACTTTACAAAAGATAGACCGCAAGCAAGGCATCAAGATGAAGGATGTGAAGCATTGACCTTTCAAACATTGAAGGAAATTAAAAAATTTGCCGATGAAAATGATGTCTCAATGGGAAACCTTAGCCTTGCATGGCTTTTGGCTCAAAAGGGTGTGGCTGCTCCCATTGTGGGCGGTAGAAATGCTGACCAGGTAAAGAAAAACTTAAAGACAATGGAGGTAAAACTGACGCCTGATATGATTAGTCATTTGAATGACATTACTCTTCCTCTTAAAGAAGAGTTGGGTAACAATGCTGACCTGTGGGAATCTGTCAGCAGGGTGGTATAATAGTTTATAGATAACACCTTTTAAGACTGGCCAATATTGATTTCTTTGAAATTAATATTGGCCATTATTTTTTAATTCATTCGTTTTTTTAATCCGGATGATACAATAGTTTTTCTCCACTCTGACAATAGTCAGGGGTGAAGCCTGTTCTGTGGTTAAGGTAAGTGTTACTATCGCAAAAGAAATATGCCTGATTGGAGATTTTAGCAAAATCCCTCTATAGTGAAATTGTAAACAGCAACGAAGTAGCTGATTTCGAATCGATTTCAGTACATAATAGATTGTCTTTTGAGAATTTCGGTTTAACCTCTCCTACTTAATTATGCCAAGAAAGCACATAGGGTAGCAACTGTTCTTACCTAATCGAGGCATTTTTAGATAAGTGGTATTTAATTAAAAAATGACTGGATAAGCATTTTTTTAAAAAATCAATGTCATTCAACTATCCTATTTTCGGTTCATAAAATTTCATTTGGATTTATTGGGTGATTATGATAATTTATAAGGTGGAAAAAGTAAGTTTAATGGTTTTTTTACAAAATTGACTGTCTTACTACATAGCGGAATAATTATTTGTAATAGAGTTTACCTAGCTGTTGAGCTGTTGAATTGAATTAACATTTGACTTTATGTTGAGAAAATTTATTGTGTTTTTTATGATTGTTAGCCAAACATTCCATAGCTATGGTCAGCTGACAAAAAATACTTTAAAGAAGCCTAATATTCTGTTCATTATGGTGGATGATCTACGGCCAGAGTTGGCGTGCTATGGGCAATCTCATATTAAATCTCCCAATATTGATAGGTTGGCAAGAATGGGGCAAGTATTTAAGAGAGCATATGTTAACTATCCTGTGTGTGGTCCCAGTAGGGCCATATTATTATCCGGTTTGTATGGTAGTCCTAATCGGTTTAATGGATGGAATTGTTCGCTAGATAAGGATGTCCCTGGAATTGTAAGCCTGCCCATGCATTTTAAAAATAACCATTACACTACAGTCTCTCTAGGAAAGGTTTTTAATAATTTTGATGATGGTAAAGGAAGTTGGGATGAAATCTGGAGACCTGCACTGACAACAACTGAATGGGATTACCAATCGGAAGAAAGCATTGAAATTTTCAAAAAGCGCAATGAAAATAGGCAGTTCAATTCAGAACCAAGAAATAATCAAAATCTACCCAAAAGAGGCCCTGCATTTGAAAACCCTAGGATTTCAGATGAGATCTATCAAGATGGAAAAATTGCTACTAAAGCAGTGGAAAAATTACAACAATTTAAAGCCAACGGAGATGCATTCTTTTTAGCAGTTGGATTTAAAAACCTCACTTACCATTTAATGCTCCCCAAAGATATTGGGAACTATATGATACAGCCGAGATTCAATTGCCTGATAATTTTTACCCACCTCAAGAGGCGCCAAAAGAATCGCTTCATGAATACAGTGAACTTCGGGCCTATTCCAATATTCCTGTAAATGGACCATTATCGGTAAACCTTTCAAAAAAGCTGATTCATGGCTACTATGCTAGTATAAGCTATGTAGATGCTCAAATTGGCAGGGTGTTGGATGCAATGGAAAATCTTGGCTTGGAAGAGGAGACTATAGTGGTGTTGTGGGGAGACCATGGCTGGCAGTTGGGGGAACATGGGCTGTGGTGCAAGCATTCCAATTTTAGCACCTCTTTACAAATACCCTTAATATTTAAAATTCCCGGTGAATCTGTTGGTGTGAAACATGAATCTCTGGTAGAAACGGTGGATATTTTCCCTACTTTATGTGAATTGGCAAGTATTAAAGCACCTTTTCATGTGCAAGGCAAAAGCTTCGCAAGTCTGCTTAACGGTGGAAACTTTGTAGGAAAAGTGGCTTTGTATAGCAGGTCCAATTTGGGAGGAGAAACAGTGATTACTAAAACCCATTCCTATACGGAATTTTATAATAAAGCAGGGCAAGTCAAAGCCAATATGTTATTTGATTTAACGATCGACCCAAACGAAAACCAAAATATTGTAGCGGATCAAGAAAAACAAGAAATCATTTCTGAAATGAGCAGAATGTTAAAACATCATAAAGCCACCAGAGACAATATTGCCCTACCTTAAACGATAAAAAAATGTACCTATTAAATATTATTGTGCAATGTAATAGAATGGCAGTATTCATAACTCTAATAGTGGTATTATTAGGATGTAAAGGCGAAAAGAATAATGTATCTGTTCTTAGCAAGTCTGCTCCCAATATTGTGTTTGTATTGGTTGATGACCTACGTTGGGATGAATTTGGCCTTGGAGGTCATAATTATATCCAAACGCCAAACATTGACAGGTTGGCCACAAATGCTGTTTTATTTAAGAATGCCTTCGCCACCACACCTTTATGCTCGCCAAGTAGGGCAAGTTTTTTAACAGGAAAATATGCCTTTTCCCACGGAATCATTGACAATACGGATAGAAGCACCTTAAGCCATCAATTGAAGACATTTCCGGCCAAATTACAGCAGAAGGGTTATGAAACCGCCTTTATAGGAAAATGGCATATGGGCAATGACAATACTCCCAGACCCGGATTTGATCAATGGGTGGCACTAAAAGGACAAGGAAAAGCAATTGACCCGGATTTTAATGTGAACGGATCAGAAACACATCGAGAAGGATATGTTACTGATATTTTAACAGCCTATGCACTTGAATTTATAAATGAAAAGCGCAATAAACCTTTTTTATTATACCTTTCCCATAAGGGCTTACATCCTAATCTTCATCAAGATGCCTCAGGCAAGGTCACCAATATTGGAGAAGGTGGTTTTGTCCCTGCCAAGCGGCATAAGGGTAAATACAAAGATGCTATTTTTAATCGACGACCAAATGCCTTCATTACTCCTCAAGATAAGCCTGCATTGATGCGGGAAATAGATGGTTTGCCGAAATTAGGCAAAGCCACAGCGACCAAGGAGGAAGTGATAAGAAGCCGAGCAGAAATGTTAATGGCCATTGATGAAGGCCTGGGTGAAATCCTTGATTTGCTCAAAAGACAAAAACTGGACAATAATACCATTGTGGTATTCACCGGAGATCATGGCTATTTTTATGGAGAGCATGGTTTAAATGAAGAAAGGCGATTGGCATATGAAGAATCCTTACGAATTCCGTTAATCTTCAGGTATCCTCCACTCACAGAAAAAGGATTCGAAGTAGATCAAATGGCTTTGAATATCGATTTGGCTCCCACATTACTTGATTTTGCAGGGGTTGAAAAGGATAGTTTGATGGATGGAAGGTCTTTGAAACCTTTAATTAATGGAGAAGAACCGGATAACTGGAGGATATCATTTTATATGGAATATTATTCGGATAAGGTTTGGCCAAGGATGGTCAATATGGGATATAAAGGCATTCGGTCCACTCAGTATAAATACATCCAATATACCGATCTTCAAAATATGGATGAATTGTATGATTTGAAAAAAGACCCTTATGAGTTGAATAATATCATCAATCAACCATCCTATCAAGAGATTTTAGAAGAAATGAGAAGTAACCTAAGAAAATATTAAAATGTTTAAATTGAAGCCATTAATTCAAGTCCTTTGGGCCATAATTTTAATATATCCGCTTTCCGGCCTTGGCCAATCGGAAATTTTAAAAATTGGGGCAGCATCGACAGTAATTACCCCTGAATTAAACAGCTGGGTCCAGGGAGCCGGAGTACCCAAAAAAGCCACTAAGGTTAGAGATGACTTAGAAGCCAATGGACTTTACATTTCCAAAGGAAGGTTTCAAATGCTATTGGTCAGTTGTGATTTGGTTGGTATGGAAGCGGGGTTGAATGTAAGGTTACGGGAAGCCATGGGCGTGGCTACGGGGATTATGCCCAGAGATATATTAATTTCATCTACCCATACCCATGGAGGTCCCTCTCTGGTGAAAACTAACTATTTGATGCCCTTGGATACAGCTTATATGGAAAGCTTGGTACCAAGGATGGTATCATTGGCCAAAGAAGCTGTTAAAAACGCAGTACCTGGAAAAATCGGTTGGGCTGAAGGTGAGGCGCAGATAGGTTACAATCGTCGCCTAACTTGGGCAGATGGTACTCATTCCATGCACGGGGATGCAAGCAGAACAGATTTTGCAGGTTTGGAAGGGCCTGATGATCCTCAGCATTTGGCCATGTTTGCTGCAGACCTTAAGGGAAATCTTTTGTCAATCCTTTACCATAATACCACCCATCCCACCATTTTTTATGCCGATGGGGTATTTTCTTCGGATTTCCCCGGGGAAGTGAGAAAGACCTTCAGAGAACAATTCAGTGATGACCTTCCCGTGCTGTTTCTTAATGGTGCGCAAGGGGATATAAGTATGGAAAATATGCTGGATAAAAAGGCTGAATCTGATGAAGAGAAAATGGCTAGAATTACTAAGCTGTTGGTAAAGGAGACCATGCGACTATATGAAAGCATAACTTATGAAACAAACCCTAAACTGGCACATGAGTATCATGATTTAAAAGTAAAAGTTAGGTTGCCTGACACCGGCACACTTGTAAAGTCCCAGGCAATTCTAAAGCGGATTGACGAAGGTGAACCTATTCGAGGAATGGAAATGATCATGGCTTTTGGATCGGTACATCTTCAAGAAACTTTTGGGGAAAATCCCTTTGATATTTTGCCTGTTCATGCCCTAAGGATTGGAGGGCTTGCCATGGTAACTCAACCTTGTGAGTTGTTTAGTCAATTTGGTCTTGACATTAAAAGAAGGAGCCCGGGTAAGAGTACAATTGTGGTGGGCATGACAGATGGATACAACGGTTATTGTCCTACCATCTATGGTTTACTTGGTGGGGGTATTCCGGCTCCCCCATAAGCTGGACTCGTTTGGAACCCGAAGCCGGATATAAAATTGTAGATACAGCAGCAATTTTACTAAATAAAGTATGGGCCAAATAAGGGTGTAATTATAAGGTATTTGTAATTTTATTTTGATGGAAATAGATTAAATTAGGTGATTATGAATATTTAGTGAAATAACCTTCAAAATGATCGAATCTAAAAAGTATATAGAGACTTTGGATCGATCCAAAGAGGATCGATATTGGGAGCTGATTATGGAAGGTGATAAGTCAGGATTGGAGGGTATGTTCAGTCTTTATGCTTATGAATTAATGGCTTATGGATTAAAGATAAATGCAGACAGAGAACTTGTAAAGGATTGTATTCAGGACCTATTTATTGACTTATGGAAATATCGAGAAAATAGCAGAAAGGTTGACCATGTCAAAAATTATATTTTTAAGGTGCTTTCAAATAAGATCAGAAAAGAAATTAAAGCCAGAGTGAAAAGAAGGGAGGTTGAGCAGCTGATGCATCCAGATGGATTAGAATCTCAGATGCCTGGTCCAGAAAGCAATATTGAATTCACTGAAGAAAAATCCAATTCCAAGTTACAATCAGCTTTAAAATTACTGCCCTTAAGGCAAAGACAAGTAGTTATTTATGTGTTTCTAGAAAATATTCCTCATAAGCAAATTGCTAAAATTATGGGAATTAATGTTCAGTCGGTATACACCTTAACCTGGAAAGCAATAAATAACCTTCGCAAATTAATGGTCTTTTTATTGTTTTTTTTGTTGGCTAAATAAATCTTCATTTATCCAGAAATGTACAATCAGTTTCCTGCTAAAATCAATTCATAATCAGTAACTTAATTGCAGTTTTCGATTTCATCACAGGGATGATGTAGTAAAACATCCAACAGCATGATTTACTTTTGACTGCACAACTCCCTAGGAAAACTCAGGCAATCCTATTGCCTTATCCTCCCTGAACTTCATTTTTTAAATTTTCAAATCAAGTAGAAAAAAATAAAATTTTTCCTCCGGAAGGATAGAATTGGGCAATTTCTGACACATGTCTATGAAAATGCACCATGATGAATAATTTAAATGAAAATGTAATAGACTTAATTTTGAATGAAGAGTTCAGAAAATGGGTCTTGGCTTCCAATTTAGCGTCTGATAGAATTTGGAGAAATTCACTCTCTAAAGACCAAATTTTAGCAAAGGATGTGGAAGAGGCAAAAAATATTATCCGCGATCTGTTATTAGATCAGGATCCGCTTCAGTCTGCAGAATTTGATGAGATGTGGAAATTCATTGATAGCCATACTTTTGAAACAACTTTGGGTTTTAAGGAAAAAAGAATAAGCCCAAATAAACCTTTACCTCAATCAGTTCAAGAGCAAAATAGTAAATCAACACCAATTTCACATGTTTTCACAAGCTATCTTAGAGTTGCCGTGATTTTGTTGTTATTGCTAGGTGTAGGGTATCTCTTATTAAATGATCTACAGCCCAATATGGATACTGAGGGGTCTACAACGGCGTCTGTCAAAACCTATCAAGCCCCTCCCGGCATAAAGTCAAGGATCACTCTACAAGATGGAACAAAAGTCATTCTTAATTCAGGTAGCATATTGACTTATAATGATAATGTAGATCAAAAAAGAAGAGAAATTTATTTAGAAGGAGAGGCATTTTTTGATGTGTACCCCAATCCTGAAAAACCTTTAACAGTTACTGCTGCTGAGGTTAGTACCACTGCCATTGGGACTTCTTTTAATATTAAAGCTTTTGAAAATGAAGATGTAAAAGTGGCCTTGGTCACAGGTAAGGTAGCTATTGGAATTCCCGGAATAGGAGTAGACAGCATAATGTTAAAGGAAAGGGAAGTTTTAAACATTCCTCATGAAAATGGTAGAGTTAGCAAAATAGCTTTTGATGAAGATGAAGTATTAGGATGGACTAGAAAGTTAATTGTTTTTGATAATACAGCTTTTTCTGAAGCGATTAGAGTTTTAGAAAACTGGTATGGTGTATCATTTGAGCTTTATAATATGCCCCAAGAAAACCTGAATATTTCCGGGAAATTTCAAGATGAAACCCTTAAAAATGTAATGGAAGGCTTGAAGCATACCCTTCAAATCGATTACAGTATAATTGGAGAGACGGTAACAATTGAATTCAAAAGTCAATGACAATAATAGGTGAGATAATAAAAGTGATTTGGTAAAAGGGGTTTCTCTCCAAGGCAAAGAAAAAACTCATTATCAAATTTGCTAATGTTTTTATCACCTGAATTATTCAATTAATAAATTAACAAAAACCCAAAATTGTATGAAAAATTATTTACAAAGGCATGATGTTCGCATGATTAAAGTATTTGCCTTTATCTTTCTTATCCTATGTATGTCTTCAGGGCTACTGCTGGCAAGAGAGGTAAAGAGGCAAGTGAAAAGTATTGAAGAAGTCAAAGTGCAAATACCCCTGGAAGGGGTTTCTGTAAAGGAGGCATTTTCTAAAATAGAGGAGGTTTCAGAATTTAACTTTGTCTACCTTAACAAAGAAATAAAAAATCTTCCGGAACTGTTTATTGCCCAGTCAAACCAAAGCATTTATAACTTGCTGGTAAAGATTTCCAATCAAACAGGTTTAGACTTTAAGCAGGTTAATCAAAATATTCATGTCCAAAAGTCAAAAAGAAGTAGTAATCAACAGAAAGTAGTTGTCTCTAATTTGTTTATAGAAATAACAGGTAGAGTGACAGACGATCAAGGATTGCCTTTGCCGGGTGTGACCATTATTATTGAAGGAACTAGTGTGGGTACTGTTACTGATTTTGATGGTAATTATACTTTGGATGCAGAAGAAGGAAATGTACTGGTTTATTCATTTGTTGGCTTTGAAAGTCAGCGTAAAACAATCGGAAATTCCAGTGTAATTGATGTACAAATGATCCAGGATGCCAGTTCGCTGGAAGAGGTTGTGGTGACTGCATTTGGTATAAAGAAAGAAAAGAAATCACTAAGTTATGCTGTTCAAGAACTAGAAGGGGACAAACTGTCAGCGGTAGGAAATACCAATTTGGTCAATAGTATTCAAGGTAAGATTGCAGGGGTAATAGTGAAACAAAGTTCCGGTGCACCTGGTAGTACTTCAAAAATTAATATTAGAGGAAGTCGATCTTTTGTAGGAAACAATGAGCCGTTATATGTAGTAGACGGAATGCCTATTTCAAGTGGTGGTCGTACCATAGATCTTAACCCGAATGATATCAAGTCCATGAATGTGCTGAAGGGTCCAACAGCAGCTGCCTTGTATGGGTTAAGGGCTTCAAATGGAGTTGTAGTTATAGAGACGAAGAAAGGAGAAGGGGTGCTCGGGGGCAAGCCTACAGTTACTTTGGAAAGTAATTACAATTTTGACCAATTATCAAGAGTACCAGACATTCAGACCACTTACGGACAGGGGGAAAGGGGTGTATTTCTTCCCTATTCCGCATTCTCTTGGGGACCAAGAATTGATGAAATGGGTGTTTATACCAATCAATTGGGAGAATTGGAAGAAGCTGCTGTGTATGACAATGTAGGAGATCTTTTAGGACAGGAGGGACCTCTAACACAAACCTATCCATTTCCAATGCGCTGGATAAAGGGAATTATGCAATCAATGTAGGCATGGCCAACCAAGATGGTATTTTGAAAAATACAGGCATGCAAAGAATGAATATTAAAGTCGCAGGTGGTTATAATTTGACTGATAAATTAAAAGTTAATACTTCCATTAATTATTCTAATAACCTGATTGAAGGTACGGAATTACCTTGGTGGGGCACTTTTGCCATACCCTCTTCCTACAACTTAAAAGGAAAGCCTACTCATGTACCGGGAGATCCATTCCAACAGATAAATTTTAGGGGGCAACATGATAATTTTTATTGGGCCATGGAAAATAATTATTCTGAGAATAGAACCTCAAGGACTTTTGGTAATCTTAGTTTTGATTATACGCCATTCGATTGGTTGTCAGTTAACTACAGGATAGGATTGGATGAGTATACTACTCAAAATAAAAACGTAATAGAGAAAGGCTCTGGTAGTGGGAGAACTGATCCACCAAGTGGGGGAAGTATTAGTAACAGTATGGTGAATCAGAGACAAATCAATTCCAATTTGAACCTCAATATCAGCAAGAGTTTTGGGAGCGATTTTAATATGGACTTTATGCTTGGGAATGAGGTTTATGATATTAGAGGAAATTCGATTTCAAGTAATGGATCAGATTTGGTAATTGGTGGTTTTCACCATATTTCTAATACAGCTGTTCAAACAACCAATGAGTACTTGTCTAGAAGTAGGGTGGTTGGTTTTTATGGAAATCTTTCAGTTTCATGGCTAAATTCAATATTTCTAAATGCTACCGGTAGAAATGATATTGTTTCAAATATGCCTAGAGGAAACCGCTCATTTTTCTATCCTTCTATAGGTACAGGGGTAGTATTTACGGAGTTTTTATCATTACCTGAAAATATCCTGACATTCGGAAAATTTAGGGCTAGTGTAGCAGAAGTTGGTCAAGCAGGTCCAATATTTTCAACTTCCACACTATTTGTACCGGGAGCAGCCGTAGGTGGTTTTACTTTTCCTTACCAAGGTATGAATGCATTTACATTAAGTAATGCTTTAAATAGCTCAGATTTAAAACCTGAAAACACAAGAACTTTTGAAATAGGAGTTGATTTACGGTTTTTTAATGATAGGGTAGGATTGGATTATACCTATTATGATTCCAAGTCTGACGGCCAAATTTATAGGGTACCAATTGCTATATCTACAGGCTATACCAGTGAGTTGAGGAATGCCGGTGAAATGAGTGTAAAAGGTCACGAAATCATGCTTAATTTGACGCCTATTTCCACACAAAATTTCTCTTGGAACCTTACTACTAATTTTACGACTTATACCAACAGGGTGGTAAGTTTGGCAGAAGGGATTGACCAACTAGAATTAGGTGGATTCAGGGTGCAATCTGTGGCTGTAGAAGGAGAAGAATATCCCTCCCTCAGAGGCTTTGGCTATGCAAGAGATCCTGCCAGTGGAGAGATTGTTGTTGACAGTAGACCAACACTTTCCAACGGAAATATCAACACACGCTATGGAATGCCTTTAAGGACCACCAGTCAGGTGATTTTAGGCAGTGCCCAACCTGATTTTGACATGAGTTTCCTTAATAGCTTTAATTTTAAAAACTTCTCTATTTCGGCTCAAATTGATTGGAGAAAAGGGGGCAAAGTTTCCTCCGGTTACAATAGGTTAGGAAAACTTTATGGAATCCTTAGTGAAACTGAAAATAGGGAAGCAGATCAAATCTTTCCCGGAAAAATGGGGTACTATGACCAAGGTAATCTTGTAGTAGAAGGGGATAATAACATTACCATTCAGAAAGGATTTGATTTTTACAGGGTGAATGATGATCCGATAAGTGAAGCCAATGTCTATGATGCCACTTTTGTGCGACTCAGAGAATTACGATTGGATTATAGATTTCCCACTGGTTGGTTGCAAAATACATTTATTCGTAAGGCCTCAGTTTTCTTCGTTGGTAGGAATTTACTGTTGAGCGCAGCCATGCCTCATTTCGACCCAGAAATGTTCAATACCAATGAGGCTGAATCTTACAATTCCTATCCACAAACCAAGAGTTTTGGCGGTGGTATAAGAGTAGATTTTTAAACCCAAAATAAGAAATAATTATGAAATATATTAATCTATTATTCATTGCATTATTATCAGGACTGTTGATTTCCTGCAGTGAAGACATCTTGGATGAGATCAATAAGAATCCCAATGCCTCAACAGATGTTCCCATAAGCCTTTTATTGCCCCAGGTAACAGTCAGCACCGTTCACGGTGTGGCAGGAGATGGTGGGGGAGAGTATGCCTGTTTTTTGTGGAGCATACGACCAATGTACACCTCAATCCAAGAATGCCTTTTAATGTTAATGATAATGTTTGGGGCAGTACTTATTATACCTTAAAAGACCTTAATACCATTATAGAGAAAGGCTCAGTAGGAGGGAATGAAGAAGGTCAGTTTCATGCTGTAGGTATCGCCAAAGTTCTGTACGCTTATACTTTGAGTGTTGGAACAGATTTTTTTGGGGAAATGCCCCATTCTGAAGCAAATAAAGGAAGCGAAAATCGTTCACCTACATTTGATAATCAGGAGACCATATATGCTTTTTTGCAAAACTTACTGGATGAAGCCATAGTTGACTTGGATAAGGAATCCATAGGAGACATTTCTAGGTTTGACCTAATTTATGAAGGGGATACAGAAATGTGGAAAAAAGCTGCCTATGGGCTAAAAGCACGTTTTTACAATAGATTGAGCAATATTCAGCCGGAAGCTTCAGCTCAAAATGTTTTAGATGCGCTGGCAGGTACTTTTGAATCAGAAGATGAAGGGATGATTTTTGATGGCTACCTTTCTGGAAATACCAATGATAATCCATGGGCCGGATGGCAGAAATCAGAACAAACCTACGCGATCAGCCAAACCTTTCTTGATTTAGTCAATGGTTTTAATGATTCGGGATATACAGACCCTAGAGCAAACAGATGGTTCACACGAATTAATGGAGAATTTGTTGGCGCACCAACAGGCCAAGCCCAGTCGGATCAAACTCACTCCGTTTATTCAGCACCATCAACAGAAACAGTATTATATGACGAGTCTCCACAGCCCCTAATTACTTATGATGAGATGAAATTTTTGGAGGCGGAGGCAAAGTTGAGGTTAGGATTGAATGAAGAAGCTTATGTCGCTTACCAAGAAGCTGTTGAATCAGCTTGTAGAAGGTCCGGAATTTCTGAAGATGAAATTGAAGAATATTTAAGCCAAGGCTCTGTTTTTCCCGGTGCAAATAATTTGAGCCTAAACCATATAATTGGCCAGAAAAATATTTCTTTTTGGATGTTTCAATCCATAGAAGCGTACAATGATTTCAGGAGAACCGGGATTCCTCAAATGAATGACCCTCAAGGTACACCACTTAGGTTGCCTTATCCACCTTCTGAGGTCAATAGAAACCCCAATACGCCATCTGAAATAAATGATCAAACTATCTATGAAATTCCTGTTTGGTGGGCCAAACAATGACCTACTAATCAAGCTAAACTTTTATAAAATATTATTATCTAATAGAAAAGAATACATGAAAAAAACTAAAATTGTCCTCTTGATTTTTATCTCCATATTATTTGTCCGATGTTCGGTGCAAAGGCAAGACCAGTCAAAAGATAAAAAGTCCAAAGAAGAAAATGCCAAATTACATCCTGACCTACAAAGGCATGAAGGTGTATTGGTTAATAAAAAGGTGAACGGCTACAATGGGATTTGGTACATGAATCAGCCCCTAGATAACGAATATAAATTTAAATATAGTGGCGGATTGGCTACTTATACCGCCAAACACAACCCTATTGCGATTTATAGAAAAGAAGTAAATAAAACTTTCTTTTGTTATGGAGGAACAGATGCTGAGAATTCTACTTTGCACCATATGGTTTCTTACTATGATCATGAAACCGGGGAAATACCCAAACCAACGTTAGTCTTGGATAAGAATACCATAGATGCGCATGATAATCCCATAATTTCTATAGATAAGGATGGATATATTTATTTGTTCTCTACCTCTCATGGTACGTCTAGGCCTTCCTATGTTCACAGAAGCCGGAAACCGTATGATATAAAATCATTTGAAGTGGTAGAGGCTAATAAATTGGACAATGGCAAAAAAGTACCTTTGGATAACTTTTCCTATATGCAGACTTGGAATGTGCCGGATAAGGGTTTTGTAAGCTTTTTTACTAGGTACAATTATCCAGCAGATAGAACGATTTGCTTTATGACAAGTCCAGATGGAAAGAACTGGTCTGAATGGAAACGCATTGCAGCGATTAAAAAAGGACATTATCAAATCAGTGCTGTCGGAAATAATGTCGTAGGCTCAGCTTTTAATTTTCATCCGGATACCAAAGAAAAGAATGGATTAAACTGGCGAACCAACCTTTATTATGTTGAATCCCCTGATTTTGGTGAAACCTGGAGAGCAGCCGATGGGACTAGCTTGTCTTTACCTTTGACTTCCATTGAAAATGCAGGATTGGTCTACGATTATTACGATGAAGACCTAAATGTCTATATGAAGGATATTACCTATGACAATGAAAATAGGCCTGTAATTCTTTTCATTACTTCCAAAGGTTTTGAAGCCGGTCCTCAAAATGGTCCTAGAACATGGAGAACTGCCCGATGGAATGGAACGGATTGGGAAATCAATGACATTACAACTTCTGATAATAATTATGATATGGGTTCGCTTTATATTGACGAAAAAGGTAGCTGGCGTTTAATCGCACCTACCGAAGTAGGGCCACAGCCCTATAACCCGGGAGGAGAAATTGCACTTTGGCAAAGCAATGATCAAGGTAAATCGTGGGAGATGGTAAAGCAAATGACCAATGTTAGCCCTTATAATCATACTTATGCAAGGAGACCGGTCAACGCTCATCCTGATTTTTATGCCATTTGGGCAGATGGGCACGGTAGACAATCCTCTGAGTCTCGTTTATATATCAGTGATCGAGATGGAAATGTATCCATGTTACCGCAAACAATGAAAAGTAAAAAGGTGAAACTGAAATGATAATTAAGCCTTTTTAAGAGCTTTCTATGATGACTCAATGGAGTAAAGAATGCTTAGAAAAATATGGGTTTTAATTATAGATTTATTTCAAATTTTAAGGGAAACAGCCCTTCTAAAACAATATTTCGAGTTAAAATAAAATCGCCAATCATTTCCTTGTTTCAATATAAAGGATAATGATTGGCGATTACTATTTTTATACTGTGCTAACCATGCTATTTTAATCCTTGCAAATAGGCGGTAAGGTTTGAAATATCGGTTTCATTCAAGGCCAAATCAGTAGGCTTGGGCATAATACTGGTTGCAAATCTCTTTCTCGCAGCAATATCCTCTGCTGGAATATTGTATACTTCATTTTGTAGTCCTTCCAAAACAACAATTGGCCCATCTGCTTGGAGGAATCCATAAGCAACTGTCCCATCTTTTAGGCTGATCAGCCACATTTCATAACCAAAGGCAACCCCTGCACTAGGATTGCTTATGGCATCAAACAAGCCATTCTGATCAAGCTTCGCTCCAATCATGCTTAAATTCGGGCCAATGTTACGGCCTTCTTCACCCACCTGATGACAGGTTGCACATTTGCCTAGGAAAACTTGCTTTCCTTTGGTTACATCTCCTTCAATGGCACTGATATCCTCTAGCGTTATAGCATTTGATGTGCCTGGCTTACTGAAATAATCTCCCGCCAATACGCGTATGGCTTGTTCAGGGTTTTGGAAAATAACCTTACTAATTTCGGTTTTCAATTCTTCTGAAAGCGCTTCTTTTTCTGCCAAACCAATCAACATCATGCCACCGGTTTTATCTTTCGCCATGGCTTGGGCTGCTTTTATTTTGTCAGATTCAGCGCTATTATTTTTTGTTAGGATGGATTTATTCGCCAACATCTCCTTTTGGATATCCGGGCTTAGGTTGGCTTTTAATTCAGGAATCTCCATCTCAAATCCATTCCATTCATTGTTTCTTCTATACCTTAACCACCATAATGCCTGATCTTTCACGTCCGCTATATCTGAAGCTGCAATTTCTTGCATGGCGTTTACAGCACTTTGGTCATTGATAAAGCCAAGGGCTGTAACCGCTTTTTTCGTTGAGCTTCAGTTAATTGTTCGGATATAGCTCTTTCTTTCAGGCCATTGACTGCCTGCCTGGGGTGCAGCCGCCATGTGAGGTCTTCAAATCCTGGGTTCCAGTCAAGTGCTTCTGCGCCTATTTCTTCCTGAAGCGTAGGATAGATCTCTTCTTCTTTACTATCCATAGCTAAACCTAGTGCCTCGACATAAAACCTGTCATCACCATCATGACGGGAGGCCAGTTCAATTAATATATCTTGGACTTGGTTTAAAGGCATATCCCTCATGGCCACTGCCACTTCCCTTCGCACGGCTGCTGAGGGATCTTTACTTAATTTATTTGCAAAAGGTAGAATATCAGAATTAACCTGTCTCAAAGCCCTGAAAGCCGTTAATCTTATATTAGGGTTACTAGCCTCTAACTGCTCCTCAACAATTTGAACCCCTTCCTCGCCCATTTTAGAAAGTAGCCAAATGGCCCTTGCTTGGTGGTAAGGGTTTTTATCCTTAAGCACTTCTTTTACTGCAGGTACAGCCTGAGCACCTTGAGCAGCAAGTAAACCAAAACCCGCATTCCGAATATTGATGGCGGGATTCTTTAAAGCCGCTATCTGTCCTTGAGTAGTAGATAAGTCAATCTCCGGACGGCTTAATTTTTTACCTTTGGGAGTAATTCGATAAATTCTACCATAACCGGTACTATCGATCATCCGATGTCCACCTACCATGCCATCGTACCAATCGGCCACATAGATGGCACCATCAGTTCCTACGACTACATCACTAGGCCTAAACCATTTGGTTTTGTCTTCATCGGTCGCTCGGCTTTTTGCATCTTCTACTTCTTCTTCGGGCAAGCTAGTAATTAAGTTGTGCCTATTTAATTCAAAACCAGCTCCTTTAGCTTCAGGTTTGTAAGCCAAAATTACGTTTCTTCCAGCTTCACTTGCCAGTAAGGTGCCTCGGTATTTCTCTCCCATCAAATCACTCTCATAAAAGGTGATTCCTGTAGGTGAACCTGAGCCGGTATTGTCTCCAAATGGAATTACACCGGGGTCATCTTGATGCCAATGTGCCATGGGTATGGATTGGCCCGGTCGTCTGTCAGCCTGCCACTTTCTCGAGCCATCTGTATTGAAATAGCCCATATTGCCGCCCTCCATTAACCAGGATACACGCACACCTTTGTTGCCATCATCATCATTGTCATTTTGCCACATATTGCCATAGCTATCAAGGGCCAATTCATAAGAATTTCTGAAATTATGACCCAATACTTTCAAGCCTGTACCATCAGGGTTGATGCTCATGGCAATACCCCCAACCCAGACTTTACCATCGTCACTGACCATTCCCGGCTCATTGTCAATCATATGAGGAGATCCACCATTGTATAAACTTCCTGAACGGAGTGTCCATCCGCTTTTATCAGTGACTATATGGGGTCCTGCATTTCCTGCATTAAAATAATATTTCCCATCGGGACCTGCCATCATGGCGTGTAAGCCATGGTCATGATCATACCCTCCAAAACCTGTTAAGAATATCTCTTTATTGTCCGGTTTATCATCACCGTCTTCGTCAGTATAGATGATTACGGAAGGCCCACTAGAAACAATGACTTTGTTGCCTATTACGGATATGCCCAAAGGAGCAGTTAAATCTTTGTCCTGTACAAAAACTTTTGAGCTTTCAGCTTTTCCATCTCCGTCTTTATCCTCAAGAATCATCACCCTGTCTCCTTCTTCCTGGTGCTTGAATTTATTGGGATCATTGCGAAACAAACGATAATTAAGTGCTTCCGTAACCCAAATTCTTCCTTTGGCGTCAACATCCATATTGGTTGGGTTGAAAAATAGGGGTGATTCAGCCCATAAACTTGCCTCCAAATCATCCGGTAAATAAAGTTGAGTGTCTTCTGAGTAATATTTTTCATTGAGTGAAAAAGGTTCTTCTTGGACTTCTTCTTTACAACTTGTATTCAGGAGAGAAAGGCAAATGAAAATTCCACCCAAAGACCTTTTACTAAAAATTTTGGGAGTTAGATTAATTAAGGTTATATGCATGTTAATTGATATTAAAGGTTATTGGCTTGTACTTGAGCGTAATCTATTGATTAAATGTCAATTTGCAGAAGAGGCTAAAAGTATAAAAAATAATTCAATAGAAAGCATTGTTTTATTGAGAAAAAAATAATTAATGTTTTATTTTCAATTATAACCTTTAGGAAAAAAAATTAGGCCAAACCCTCGGTAAACTAAATTCAGGTAATATGCATTTTTTCTGGACAATTTTAGCAGGTGGTACTTCTGGTTTCTCTCTTAATTAGTATGAAAAGGATGCAAAAAAATCGCATTTTGTTTCAATTAATTATTATTTATGGCTATTATTCTGTTCACCCAAACCTCATTTTAATTCAATATGACAAAACGAAGAGAGTTTATAAAGAAAACAGCCTTAGGTTCAGCCGGGGTTACTATAGGAGCAATGGCCTTTAGCGCAAAAAGTTATGGATCCATTATAGGTTCAAATGATCGGATTCACTTAGCCCAAATCGGTATAAGAAATCAAGGGACTGTTCATATAGACAATTACTGCAATATTAAAGATAGCCATAATGTAACGCTAAATGTACTTTGTGATACCGATGAAAACTTATTTGATGCCAAAGCAAAATTGTGAGTGAAAAGACAGGGGTGAAGCCCAAATTGGAATGGGATCTGCGTAAAGTGTTAGATAATGAGGAAATAGATGCTGTTTCTATTGCTACACCTAATCACTGGCATGCTTTGGCTTCCATCTGGGCGATGCAGGCAGGCAAGCATGTGTATGTAGAAAAACCGGCTTCTCATAATATCTGGGAGGGAAGGAAGATGATTCAGGCCGCTCAGAAAACCGGCTTAACAGTGCAGGTAGGACTAACAAACCGGTCTTACAATAACGTAAGGGAAGCCATACAGTTTTTGCATGAGGGTGGAATTGGTAAAGTTTATATGGCCAGGGCACTTACTTTTAAATTACGAAATTCATACGGTACTGCTGAAAATAGCAGGCCGCCTGAAGGTTTTCATTATGACCAGTGGCTGGGTCCTGCACTTTACCGCCCATACAATGATAAAAGAAGTCATTACAATTGGCATTGGTACTGGGATACGGGAAATGGTGACTCAGGAAATACTGGAACACATCAATTAGATATTGCCCGATGGGGACTTCAGAAAAACGAACATCCTGAAACCATTTATTCCATGGGAGGTATCTATGGTTTTAACTTAGATGATTGTCTACCTGAAAATTGTACTCCGGGTACCAGAGTTTATGGGGATGTAAACACTTATGGGCATGATAAATCAGCTCAAGAAACGCCCAATATTCAAACTGGGCTATTTAAATATGCTGACGGAACCATGTTAGAATATGAAGCTCGTGGTAGATATACCAACCATGAAGGAAGTGGTGGCCAAGAAGTCGGCAACTTGTTTTATGGTGAGGATGGGTGGTTAGAAATCAGCGGTAACTCCTGGAGGGCCTTCCATCATCGGGAAACACAACCATTTGCTAGTTCTAAAGCGAATGGAGAACAAACTGCCACACTTTATTCCAATTTTATTGAGACCATTCGTTCCGGTGACCATAAAATGCTACAATGTGACATGCATGAAGGATTTTACTCTACAGCCTTGCCATTGTTGGCCAATATTTCTTACCGGGTAAAACGTGAACTAAAGTTTATGGGAGATTATGAGCGATTTGCCAATGACTCGGAAGCTGATACCATGCTTTCTAGGATATATAGGGAACCTTATGTGGTCCCAGATAAAGTTTAAATTGAAGATTTATGATCTTTTTTTAGTCTTAAGCCATCATCCATTTTGATGGTTTTTTGACAATAATTAATGGTATGTATCTCTAAATTTTTATAATTGAATTCGAAATTCTTGTGTTGTTTTTATATCGCCGAATTTCGTTACATTGCCTAAAAAGATAACCATGAAACTTTTCAAATGTGGCCATTGCCGGCAGCTGACTTTTTTGAAAATACCCATTGTAGCCATTGTCAGTCCTCATTGGGTTTTGACCCTATTGGTATGGACCTGCTGGCTCTCCAAGAATCCAATGGCCATTTTATAACAAAAGATGAAGACAAAGTTGCCTTTCGCTTTTGCGAAAACAATAAGCTAGACGCTTGCAACTGGTTGGTTCCGTATGCCTCAAAAGATCGTTTTTGCAGGGCTTGTTCGCTAAATAGGGTTATACCGGATTTGGTTAATCCTGCTTATAAGAAAAGGTGGATAAAAATCGAACAAGCCAAACACAGGCTGGTATATGCTTTATTGCGTTGGAATCTCCCTTTTTCCGTGGGAAGAATCTTCAGGGAAAGGATTGGGCTTTGAGTTTAAAGCCAGCCAACAGCAAGAAAATGTGTTGACAGGTCATGCTTCCGGTATTATTACCATGAACATAGCAGAGGCTGATGATGTAGAGCGCGCCATGGCTAGAAAACAAATGGACGAAGTCTACAGGACCGTTTTGGGACATTTCAGACATGAAATCGGTCATTATTATTGGGAGGTATTGATCGCGGAATCGGATTGGTTGGAAAGATTCCGTTCTCTTTTGGGGACGAAAGGAGATCTTATCCGGAGGCCTTGGAATCTCACTACCGCAATGGCCCTCCTGAAAATTGGCAGGAGAATTTTATTTCTTCTTATGCCAGTGCACACCCATGGGAAGATTGGGCAGAATCATGGGCGCATTACCTGCATATAGTGGATACTTTAGAGACGGCTTATGCATTTGGATTGGCTATTAACCCCAAATTAACAGGGATTCCTGATATTGTTTCCACCCAATTTACCGTGGATGCCTATGGTTATGTTGATTTTTCACAACTCCTCAATCAATGGACTTCTTTGACTTTGGCTTTGAATAGCCTTAATAGAAGTATGGGACTTCCGGATACCTATCCTTTTGTCATTTCAACCCCAGTTAGCAAAAAACTGGCATTTATTCATGAACTTATCAATAGAAATATGAAACAAGAATAATATATGTTCTAGCTAGTTTAGAAGTTCAGGAAAAATCGGAATTATCTATTGAATTATTAATGTCTTATTCTAATTTAATTTTGAAATAATAAATAAAGACCATAAATATAAAGTGATACATCAATAAACAATGACCATGAGATACCTTAAAATATTTGTTATTAGCCTTATTTTTTCCTGGTTAAGTTGCGAAGAAGGATTGACTCAAGATAGTTATTCTTTTGAAATTCTGGGAAAGTTAAAAACCTATTCTGCCAGTGAAATAGAATCTTCCAGGTGGTCTATAGGAGGTGAAACCCTGGATCGGGATTATGCAGATTACCATGCGTATAAAGAATACCTTGGTCCTTCGGGAGCTAAGCGTATCCGTCTGCAAGGCGGATGGGCAAAATCTGAACAGGTGAAAGGGGTTTATGATTTTGAATGGTTGGATAAGATAATTGATGATGCATTGTCACAAGATGTTCAACCCTGGCTGCAGGTTTCCTATGGTAATCCCATTTATCCAGGTGGTGGAGAGGCGGCTTTAGCTGGGGGCATTCCTACCTCAGAAGAGGCATTGGAAGCTTGGGATCAGTGGGTAGAAGCCATGGTAAATCGGTATAAAGAGAAGGTCAAGGAATGGGAAATTTGGAATGAGCCGGATATAAGTAAAAAGATGACCGCTGAGGAGTTTGCAGCTTTTCATGTTCGTACTGGAGATATCATAAAAAGCATCCAACCAGATGCCAAAATTATTGCCCTAGGCCTTGCAGGGTTGAGTAGGACCGAATATGTAAAGTCAATTCTGGATATTTTAAAGTCCAAAAACAAATTGGATCAATTTGATGTGCTTTCTTTTCATGGTTACAATTCGGTGCCGGAGAGATCCTATTCGGCAGTGGCTAAATTAAGAAAAATTGTCAACTCCTTTAATCCAGAAATTGAACTTTGGCAAGGGGAAAACGGTGCGCCAAGTACTCCCAAAGGCCAATCTGTTGGGGCGATGACCAAATATGACTGGTCTGAAACTTCTCAAGCCAAATGGGTCCTGAGAAGGATGCTTGGTGACATGGGCCACGGTGTAGATGTTACCAGTATATTTCAGATTTCAGACATGCAGTATGCCAAGGGAGACCATTTTGCAGGACTCAATTCTAAAGGCCTCCTGAAAGTGGCCCCGGATGGAAGTATAGAAAGACCCAAATTATCCTATAAAGCCTTCCAAAATACGGTGAGTGTTTTTTCAGGAAAAATTAGTAAAATCGAAGAAGCTGAAGTTGAAAAAGAAATTAAGGATTTGATGGTTTTTTCTTACACTAAGAAAGGTGTAAAGGGGGCAGCCATCACCTTATGGATAGGGGGAGTGAAACCTGAAGATAGTATGGATACACAATTTGTGAGCTTTACCATAACACATACCAAAATAATAAAACCGGTTTTCCTCAACCTTATGGATGGAACCGTTTATTCCCTCGATGAAGACAATTACATTAGAAATGGTAAAGTATTATCCTTACAAAATATACCCATTGGTGATTGGCCTGTGGTAATTTTAGATGAAGATTGGCTGGAATTAGTTAATAATTAGTGTGTTAATTCCTTTTTATATAGGGTTGGACCCAATACTTCTGTTGCTTAATCCAAAATGAAATCTTTATTTTTTTGTCACTATTCATAAAAAATGCCAGGTTTCATAGGGAACTTATGAATTTTCTTAACAGACGTTCTGTTAATAACCTCTTCGAGGATTTTATTTCTTGGCACCTAGGCTTCATAAATCCCATTTGCCGTTCAGGGAAATTACCTTTAATATACATGAAACATTTCCTTCCGGCCCTTAGATTAAATTGGTTGTACCACCTTCTTTTAAATCAATGTCCATTCCTCTTTTATTTGTTTTCCAAGCACCTGAGGTAAAGTCAGGAACCTTCATCGTCTTTCCTTGTTGGGCCACTGATTGTTCACTCAAAGGAGTTACTGCTGTCCACAATGCTGCATCATACACATCCATTTCCAAAGGCAATCCATTTCTAAGACAATCAATCAATCGCCAATCACTGGCCGTTACTCTTTCGTAAGATCTGCTTCCCTTGATTCCTCCAGCTTGTGAAACTTTCTCCTGGAAGGTTTTCGTCATCTTTGGTGTGTATTTCTCTACAAGTGCTTTAAATTCACTTTCTTCCATATAATCCTCACTAATCGCAATTCTAGGTGGGCGGGCTTCATAGATGCCTTTGGAGCCACTGATCAGTTGGAATCTGGAACCAGGTCTAGGCGAGCTTATGTCGTGTTGCAACATGATGGTTCTCCCTTTAAAAGTACGTATCAGGGTAGTATTCATGTTCCCACGGAATTTAAGCCCATCATAAGGTTCGAAATAAGGGTCTTTTTCAGCCAGCTTTTTCATTTTAGGAGCCATGGTAAAATCACCACTGGAAATGGAAACCAAATATTCCATTTGATCTCCGTAATTGAGATCCATCATCTGAGCAGCTGGTCCCAGACCATGTTGCGGGTAAAGATTGCCATTCCTGCCTACATTTTCTTTTAAGCGCCAAGGTCGGTAGCCGAACCAATTGTCTTCATCTCTTTCCCACCTGTCTGGGCCATTTACCCTGTCATGAACATAATTACCCTCTCCATGAATCAATTCGCCAAAAAAGCCATCTCTTGCCATGTTTAAAACGGTAGCTGCCATGCCGTCGTGACATGAGCCACATCCCATAAAGCAATGCTTTTTTGTCCTTTCTGAAGTTTCTACCACCTGCCAGCATTCCTCAAGCGAAATACCTACAGGCAATTCAGTATAAACATGCTTGTCTCTTTCCATGGCATAGACTGCTATGGGAGCATGAAACTTCCATGGAGTTGCAATGTAAATCAAGTCTATGTCATTACGGTCACAAAGGGCTTTGTAAGCTTCTTCTCCATCTGTATAGGTTTCAGGATGATGCCCAAAACCTTCTATCGTTTTAAGTGCTTTATCAATGTTTCCAGGTAGAATATCACATAAAGCGATTATATCCACGTTTGCTATACTTGCAAAACGGTTTAATGTTCCTGAACCCCGGCTTCCAACTCCAATAAAACCCATCCGTACCCTGTCCAATTTTGGTGCAGCATAACCATGCATGTTAAAAGACTGCTTGTGTAACTGCTTCTTTTGGGTTTCAGCTTGAGACCTGCTGGCGCCTACAACAATGCCAGCACCAGCCATACCGGCAACTTTGATAAATTCTCTGCGGTTATTTTTCATTTTTCAAGATCTTTTGTGGTCAAAATAAGTTGTAAAAATTGGAATGGTAAAGAGGATTCCTTCTTTCAATGAAATTTCTGTATATGCAGTAATCTCTTTACTATATAGTCAATACAAGAGAAATAATGAAAGAATATTCTAAAAATAGTAACGGAAACGTTATCGGAGCTTCGGTGAAAAATAAAAAAGCCCGACTTGAATATTAGAACGAATTTCAGGGCTTAGGAAATTAAGCGTTCATCAAGTAAACCTATAAATGAACGCTGACTTCTATTGAGGCAGTACTTAATAAAATAAGGAAAATTGAATTACTTGATGGAGTTAATTAGTAGGTGACTTTCTAAGTCAAACTAGTATTCTGATACAATTGATACATGGCCAGGCAGGCTTCCCTCGAAGTACTTCGGATTCCTTTTCCCTTTTGTTATACAACCAAGAGTCTGCGTTTAGATTTAAGTCCCCTGATTTATTGAGTGATTGAGTAAGTTTCTTAATGGTAGAAATTGATACGGTTTCAACAGACTTGCTCGGTTTGCCGGCAGAAAGATCTTTTGGCATATTGGGCATGTTTCGTAGAATACTTAGCCATAGGTTATAGTCTTGGTAGGATAGTTTTTCCTTTGTTCTGGCCAAATAGGAATTAAAAATCCTTTGGTACCCCAAAACTGTACCGCGTCAAAAGCTTTATCAGCCCTGTCTATGTCCTTAAAGTAAGTTAGGATTTGATGGTTCTTAATTAAAATGTCCTGGAGTTGTAGCACAGGTACATCCTTAATTTCTACCTGCAATTTTCTGGATAGGTGGGCAGCGATACCTGCTACCTGACCAATTCCCATCCATAAAGGTTCCATTCTTACGGTAGAATATGCTACATGGGTAGTGGATGCCGCCACCGGAACAATCAATCCCAGGACTTTTTCAGGAACCAGAATCCTGTAGGGAATCTGGTAAGGAGATATTTCATACATCCCAATATAGCCTTCCAATACTTTATTGTCCTTTGATGGAACCTTGGAAACAGGAAAGCTATCTATTGGAAATTCACCTGTAATAATGGTGTCTTCAAAAACTGTTGTTCTTTGAGCATCCCCATTTAGGGTGACATCATTTTCTGTGAGGGTATATTTTCCTTTTAGTCGCCTGGCCTCACGGATATACAATTGCCAAGGGAAGTGTTCATTGTCCGTAAATTCATCCTTGGGTAGGTGGTATTTTTTGGCAAGATTTCTTTGTTCTTCCGGAATTTCCGGATCATTCTGAACAAAGTAAATCAAGCCTAGGGTCAGTTCTCTATGCCTCTGGAATATTCTTTCTCGAGCAGCCCAGTCGGATTCAGGATAAACGTAATTTTCTCCCACAAATGGGAATCCCAATGGTCTTGGATTGATGTTGACATCATACTTTCGATTTGGTATTTCGGTGAAAGAAAAGACCCGGACCATTGTATCAAAGTGGTCTGCATAATATCCATGTCCTTCTTTGAATACCTTGGGAGCACTTAGTCTCCCTTCCTCTAAATCCTTGAAATAAGCTACATAATTGCTTCTGTCATAGCCATGAGGAGGATCAGTAAGTACATAGCTGTTTTCCGGGTCATCTGTCATGCAAAGCCGATAAGTATAGGCAGGCAACCTGCTATCTTCTTTACCACTACCTCCTTCTAAAAATGCTTTTTCATTGAAATCAAAGAATATATGGCCGGCATGTGCTTCATTAAATTCCTCTTTTCCTTCCCTTCCCAAGCGATAAGCTGCCCCTGCAAGTGCAAAAACATCCCCTTCGTAAGTGGCATCTACAAATGCTTCAGCTTTAAGGAATTTGTTCTCACCGGTTTTTCTATCTTTAAATCCAAGCTTGGTGATTTTCCCGGATTCTAATTCAGCCTCTTCCAATTGATAATTGAACAAGAGCTTTATATTCTTCTCCGCAGCTATCATTTGGTTGAATACAAGTTCGGCAACTGACGGTTCATAATAATAGCCTTCCTTGCAAAGCTTGATGTTATTGGAATTTTCTCCATATTTATCAATATAGTATTGCAGAACTTTTTCTGTAAATTCCTTAAAAAGTCCAGCTATGGCTTCTTTATTTTCTATATCACTTTTGCCTAATCCACTTGTGGTCATGCCACCTAAGTGGGAATGGTATTCGGTAAGGATTACTTTAGAGCCCATTCTTGCCGCAGCAATTGCAGCCATTATTCCTGCAGGAGTACCACCCACCACTGCAATATCAGTTATATCCTCTAGATTAGAGTCTGCTATCTTACCCATACAAGAAGCAGACAACCCACTTCCTGTAATTAGGGTACCTAATGCACTTATTCTTATAAAGTTTCTTCTTTTCATTATTTAGGAGTTTTGGATAACCTATTTTTAAATTAATAGGGGGGTGCCAATTTTTAATTTGCTATTTTAAAGTAGGCATTTCCAGTTTGTCCAAATCTGATATTTTGATCTTTAATACTTCGATTTTTTGCTTAGCCGATCCCGCAAATGCAACAAGCAAGTGTCCTTTATGCTCAATTACATGGGGGTAATCAATATGACGCCCACCGGTGAGGTAACCCATTTTTGTAAATACCATTCCATCCTCACTAATGGACAAGGCAAGTGGATCTCTTCTTTTGGGGTGTGGGTTGGATACCAATACATACCTGCCATCACTTAACCTTAAACCATTAAATTTTGATCGGGCATCAGGGAAGTTAGTTCGAACTGGATTGCTCCAAGTCCTTCCATTGTCTATAGAAAATGCCCTGTAGAGGTAGCCGCTTTTTCTATTGTCTCTAAAAGTGCCATCAGGTTTTTTCCGTCAGGCAAAACCCACCAATAAGGTTCTTCAGGGTCCATATCTGCGGTGGAGCCCATTACCGGATAAGATTCCCATTGGTCAAAGTTTTTTGTCCCGCCGAGCAGAAATTCAATGCCACTTTCCTTATAATCATATGCTCTTCTAGACATCAGCCAATCTCCGGATGGGAGCAGTTTTGGCGGAAAATTATTAATTGCATTTTTATAAACAAGTCCCTTTTCTTCCCAAGAATTGGAAGTTTTGTTCCAATTAAAAGCCCTTAATTCCAAACTTGGACCAAAAAAACCAGCCGCTTCGTCTAGGGAAGCTAATGCGAGAAGTTCTCCGTCCCTTATCCAGAAGCCACGTGATATCCAACGCATTCCTTTTTCGGTCCGGGTATTGTAATGGGTTGATTCGGGACCGGAACCTTCAGGGTAATGCGTAAGGAAATCTGGTTCGGTCCAGTTAAGCCCATCAGGACTGGTAGCGTATTTTACTACCTGACCAACTCGGTCCTCAACCCCCGGTCCATCACTCCACATTAGCCAGTATTTGTTATCGTAAAATGTAAGATAAGAATGCTGATTAACCCCTCCACTGCCTTTCGCCTCATCAAAACTATTATGCTCATTTCCGTAAGTTACATCACTTACTACAGCATGTTGGGAGGGGATTTTGGAAGATTATCAAAATCAATGTCATGCGGATGCCCAAACCAATCGCCGGTTAACATTAAATTGCAGTCGGGATTAATTGCCGGATCCGGATAATCTTCGATTGAGGTTTGTTCTTTATTTTGCGTGCAACTGATAAGTTGTGAAAACAATAGTGCGGTAAATAGTAGTCCTAGGGCTGATGATTTTGTGATGGTGTTCATTCGTTTGATGGGCAAAAATTATTGTTTGTTAATTGATACTAATAACTCAATAGATTAGGTTTATTATAGGGTTATCCCATATCTATTGAATGTTAATCGTACAAAATAGCCAATTTATTTTTATTAGACTTGTATAATTGTTTTACTGGTAATAATAAGTGCAAAAACTTGAATTTCTTGGCTTAAAATCCTAGAAAGCAAAGTGGGTATAAATGAAATTATTACATTTATAGAGGAAGGTTTACCTGCAACAATGGCATGGGTTTTTCTAGGCTATTTTTATAGAAGCTTTCTCTAAACCCACTGCTCAATCAAAATCTAGGTTGGGACTTAGTAGGGGTTAATTTAAATTAAATTAGTAAATCAGTGAGGCAATGGTTTTTAAGTTAATGCTTCATTGTTATTTAAATTCAATTTAGCAAAATATGATTAGGTTAAAACAACCATTTCTCATCCTCCTCTTATCACTAATTATTCCCTTTAATGGGTTTTCCCAGTCAGGAAAAAGTAATGCCCTTAAGATAGGCTGGGCCTCTGCGGATATAACACCTGATATGCCTGTACTAGTAGCAGGGCAATTTTATGCCAGACTTTCCGAAGGGGTAATGGATCCTGTTACAGCTACCATCCTGGCGATTGAGTCAGGGGAAGGCGCGAATGCTGAGAAAACCATTTGGATAAGTTGTGACTTGGTAGGGATAAGTGATGGAATGAGGACTACAGCCAATTTACGGGATGAAATAAGAAACAGGGTTATCAAAGCAATTCCTGCTATTAGGCCTGAACAAATAATTGTTAATGCTACCCATACCCATGCGGCACCCTACGTAGCATCTACAGCTGCTGTAGAAGACATTTATGGGGTAAGCTTGGAACACATGACAGATGGCAAGCCAGCAATGTCCCCTGCAAATTATATACCCTTTGCAGCAGACAAAATAGCTGATGGAGTAATTAGTGCTTGGGAAAATAGGAAACCCGGAGGAATGAGCCTTGGACTTGGACATGCTGTTGTGGGATTAAATAGACTTCAGGCCCTCAAACATGGCAAATCTAGGATGTATGGCAATACCAATTCACCTGAATTTAGTCATATAGAAGGACATGAAGACCATAGCTTAAACCTGATGTATTTCTGGGATATGAATAAGCAATTGACCGGTGTTATTATCAATATAGCCTCACCTTCACAAGTAAGTGAACATTCTTACAAATTGTCAGCAGACTTTTGGCATGACACCAAAGTGGCTTTAAGAAAAAGTTTAGGTAAATCAGTATATGTTTTGGCACAAGCCAGTGCAGCAGGTGACCAATCTCCTCATGTAATGGTCGGCTCCAAGGCCGAAGAACGGATGCAACATCTCCTAGGCTATGATGAAGAGGGGACAGGCAGAGGAAGTCTTGGTCAACGCAAGCAAATTGCCAAGCGAATAGCTGATGAAGTCATCGATCTATTTCCAGTCATGAAGGCCAATATAGAATGGTCCCCTGAGTTCAAACATGAAATGAAATTGGTGCCACTTTCCAGACGTCTCCTTAGCAAAGAGGATGTAGCGGAGGCCACTAAGGAGGCTAAAACCTGGCAGGCAGAATATGAAAAATTAAAAGCTGAGCTGCGGGACAATCCATCCATAATAAAAACCCCAAGATGGTACAAAGACATTACCATTAGTTACAGCAAACTCAGAAGAGGTTTGGTGGTGTCTGAAAGGTATGAATTGGAAAAAGTCCAGCCTAAAATGCCCATAGAAGTTCATGTAGTAAGGATTGGTGATGCTGTTTTTGCTACAAATCCATTTGAGTTATACCTTGATTATGGGATGCAAATGAAGGCTCAGAGCCCAGCCATTCAAACTTTTATTGTACAACTAACAGGATCAGGTTCTTATTTACCCACCAAGCGTTCCATCGAAGGAGGTGCTTATGGTGCTGTTCCGGCGAGCACACTTATAGGCCCTAAAGGAGGGGATGAATTGGTAGCTGAAACGCTGTCGATTATTAATACCATGTGGTAAGCTTATCCTTACCACTTTAATCAGAAAAGTTTCAGCCATGGATATAAACTACGGCTTCATATAAAAACGGACCTGATAAATAAAATAAATCATTAATTTATCATTATGGAAAAACAAACGCATAACGATTTTCGAGTTTCAAAATTTAAGAAAAACCTATTTTTAGCCATCTCATTCTTCACAGTTTTTACTGCTTTCCAGTTACTACCAAATAGCGTTTTTGGTCAGGATTTGTACGTCGGTGCAGCCACTGTTGACATTACCCCGAAGCTACCTGTAGCTGTAGATGGTCAGATGACAGTCCGTATTGCAAAAGTTGCTGAAACACCATTGACAGCAAATGTTATTGTTTTGGAATCAAAGGGGGGACCACGACAGTATTGGTATCCTGTGATATGGTAACCATACCCACAGAATTAAAAGAAATGATCCAAAATCAGGTGAAAAAAAGCCTGCCTGGTTTAGATACCAAAAAATTATAATAAACGCCACCCATACCCACACTGGAGGCGTTGTGAGAGACAATCGATACAATATTCCTGAAGGAGTTACACAGGTAAAGGATTATTTGAAATTTGTATCAGATAAGGTGGCTAAAACCATTGTTACTGCTTACAATAAGCGTGAAAGAGGTAGTGTTTCTTGGGGCATTAGTCATGCAAAAGTAGCCTACAATAGAAGAGCCGTATATGAAGATGGTACAGCTAAAATGTATGGGCGTACATATGAAGCAAATTTCATTAAAGTCGAAGGCTTTGAAGATCAGGCCATTCAATCTTTGTTTTTTGGAACCAAAAAGGTGAATTTGTAGCGACTTGTATCAATGTACCAAGTCCGGCGCAAATAGTGGAAAATAGGTCTACAGTAAATGCCGACTACTGGCATCCTGTTCGAAAAGGCCTTAAGGAAAAATATGGCCAGCAATTGGTAGTGGCAGGATGGATAGGTGCCGCAGGTGACCAAACGCCTAGACCTAGATATGATGAATTTGCAGAGTGGAGGATGATCGCTTTGCGCAATGAAAAAAGAGTCCTGATTTTGCTGAACATTCTGGTGATGTAAATTTCAGAAATGAATACCACCTAAATGAGATCGCAGGAAGAATTATACGTGCAGTAGGTGAAACTTATGAAACGGTAAAGATTGACAAGCATGATGCTCCTGTTATGAAGCATGAGGTGAACAATATTGAGCTTCCAATGCGCTTGGTGACCGAAACAGAATACAAACATGCGCTAAAAATGAGGGCCGAGGACATGAAAGATCCTGAGAGCGCTCAAATATTCAGCCGTAGAATTGTCTGGTACAGTAAAGTAGTAGACCGTTATGAAATTCAGAAATCAAATCCACAACCTATGTATCCGGTAGAGCTTCATGCTTTGCGAATTGGTGATGTTGTGGTATGTACCAATCCATTTGAACTATTTACTGAATATGGTATTCAAATGAAAGCAAGAAGCAATGCCATGCAGACCTTTGTGCTTCAATTGGTGGGGCCAGGTAATTACCTACCGACCAAAGAAGCCGTTCGTGGTGGTCATTATTCTGCAATTGTGGAGAGCAACGAAGTAGGTCCTGAAGGAGGACAGATTTTGGTGAACTGGTCTGTAGCAATGATCAATAAGCTTTGGCCGGATTAATCTGGAAAATGATTGGTATTTATAAGCTTCAAATTTGAATTGCAGTAAAATGGTAAAGAAAATTTTTAATAAAATTACAACAGTCACTTGCTTAACCTTTTTCTAGTTGCTCCTGTTGTGGCCTCACAACTATATATAGGGGCTAGAACGGTAGACATTACACCAGAATTGCCTGTTGCCGTTACAGGTCAATTCCATCTTAGGATTGCTGAAGTAGCGGAAACCCCTTTGGCAGCAACAGTATTGGTAATGGAGACCAGAGGAAGCTCAGGAGATCTTGCCATCATCGTTTCATGTGATGCCCTGTATATCCCTACTGATTTGGTTTTACTTGTGAGGCAAAGGGTGAAAAAGCAATTGCCGGAAATAGACGAAAACAAAATTTTCCTCAATGCTACCCATACGCACACAGCACCTGTTTTAGCACTAGAGGGGGAATATTTGATTCCTAAAACAGGGGTTACCCAGGTCAAGGATTATCGCAAATTCTTTGTGGATAAAGTAAGTACTGCTATTGTTGAAGCTTGGAACGGTAGGGCTCCAGGATCTGTGGCTTGGGGAATGGGCTATGCTGTGGCAGGTTATAATAGACGAATTGTTTATTCCGATGGTACTTCCGGCATGAGTAGTAAAACCAATTTACCTGAATTTAGAAGTTTTGAAGGTTCAGAGGACCACAATGTCAATACATTATTTTTTGGGATGAAAAGGGTAAGCTAGTATCCATGGTTGTAGGGGTAGCAAGTCCTTCTCAGGAAGTGGAAGGCCGCTATGCTGTCAATGCAGATTACTGGCATCCGGTACGAGAAGGCCTTAAGGAAAAATACGGAAAGGATTTGAATGTATTGGGATGGGCCGCTGCTGCAGGTGACATTACGCCCCATATGAGGTACAGAAAAGATGCCGATGACAGGATGCGAAACCTTAGAAACCTAAGTAGAACAGAAGAATTGGCTCGAAGAATAATTCTGGCAGTAGATGAATCTTTTGACGCAGTAGAAGAAGAAAGACATTCAGCACCCTTGTTTGAACATCATGTAGAGGAATTGCCATTGCCTGAGCGTTGGGTCACTGAAAAAACTATTTGGAAGCCAAAGCTTTTGTCAAAAATGCAAACGAACAAATAGCCGAGGATCCCAAGGCAGCGGATGCTCTTTACCGCATGATGAACTGGCAGGAAAGAACGGTGAAACGCTACGAGAAGCAATTGGAAAATCCAAAACAATTGTACCCAATGGACCTTCATGTAATCAGGTTGGGAGACATCGCCATCTGTACCAATGAATTCGAGCTGTTTTCGGATTTTGGCATTCGAATGATTGCCAGAAGCAAAGCTTTGCAAACTTTCGTGATACAGCTTGCCGGAAGCTCAGATTGGGGTTCTTACTTACCCACACAGCGTGCCGTAAACGGTGGGGCTTATAGTGCAATCAATCATAGCAATATAGTAGGCCCCGAAGGAGGACAGGTATTGGTAGACAGGACCGTGGAGGTGATTGATAAATTGTGGAACAAATAAGTTAAATAGTTAAACAATAATATTATGGTGAGATTATGTGTGTTACTGGTCATGGCCTTTTGGTTGAATGGGCCATTACAAGCCAATGATCTGTATCTGGGAGCAGCTACAGCAGACATTAGCCCTGAGTTACCCGTGGCACTTATGGGACAGTTTCATATGAGAATTGCAGAAACGGCGGACACCCCTTTGTATGCAGGTATAGTGGCCATTGAATCAAGAGATGGTCAGGCTGGATTGGATACCGCAGTTTTTGTTTCCTGTGACCTGGTGTATATTTCTGCCCGTTTGCGCCAGGAGCTTAGGGATGAGGTAGCCAAACGAATTCCTGGTTTTAATGTTAATAAAATCATCGTAAGCGCAACTCATACCCATACTGCACCGGTTTTGGAAGACGATTTGGAAGAATCTTCCTTTATCTATCCCATACCGGAACAAGGAGTGACCAATGTGAAGGATTATAGGGCTTTATTTGTAAGAAATGTAGCAGATGGCATTGTTGAAGCTTGGGAAAATCGTAGCAAAGGAAGCGTAACCTGGGGAATGGAACGTACAGCGGTAGGTTACAATCGACGAACGGTTTACAAAGACGGTACCAGTGTAATGTATGGGAATACCAACAAAGAGGAATTTCAAAACCTTGAAGGTTATGAAGACCATGACATGAATGCTTTGTTCTTCTGGAACGATGCGGATGAGTTGTTGGCAATGAGTGTAGATGTAGCCTGTCCTGCACAGGAGTTTGAGCATAAAACTACTGTCAATGCAGATTATTGGCATCCAGTAAGAGAAAAACTAAAAGCCCGCTTTGGAAATGAGGTAAGTGTATTGGGTTGGATAGGCGCTGCAGGAGACCAATCGCCACATAGTATGTACCGAAAAGCCGGTTTGGCAAGAATGGAGATGCTTTCTCAAAAGACCCGTATGGATGACATCGCTGAACGCATTATCAGGGCAGTGGAAAATACCTATGAAATCGTTAAAAACGACCGTCATAGTAATGTTGCCTTTTTTCATAAAACTGAAAACCTGGAACTTCCTATGCGAATCATCACCAAAGAAGAATACATTGAATCGGAGAAAGTAGTCAAAGATTGTCAGGATCAAATTGCAGCAGATCCTAGTAAAAAGCCATTGCTTTATGCAAAGATGACATGGTTTGGAGATGTCTTAAAAAGGTACAAAGCACAGCAGAAAAATCCTGAAGCGACCTATGCATCAGAGATTCATGTTCTAAGAATTGGAGATGCCGCCATCGCTACCAATCAATTTGAATTGTTTACCGATTATGGTATCCGCATTCAAGCCAGAAGCAAAGCCATTCAAACCTTTGTCATACAGCTGGCTGGCCCGGGCACCTATTTACCTACCGAAAAGGCCATTGCAGGTGGAGGCTATAGTGCAGTTTGTCAAAGTAATGTAGTTGGTGCTGAGGGCGGGCAACTTTTAGTTGATCGTACCATCGAAATTATAGATAGTTTTTGGGAGGAAAAAGAGGAAGTTCGCCTAAAGAAAAAATTATAAGTCTATCCATCTACAAACCCTAGCCAATGGAGCTTTTATCCTAATAAATAATGAAAAAAACAATATTTAGTAATACTCTTACTTTTTTATGCCTTTCCGCTGTCTGCTGCCTGCCTGGTTGTGGAGAGAATGGGGTCAATTCGGCTTCAGATGGATTCATTGCTCCTGAGGATGCTATTGCTTCCTTTGAGCTTGCACCTGGTTTTCAAATGGAGATAATAGCCAATGAACCCATGGTAATGGATCCCGTGGACATGGAAATTGATGAATTTGGGAGAATGTACGTGGTGGAAATGCCAGGATACCCCATTGATAAAAGTGGTACCGGAAGGATCGCATTGTTGTCCGATACAGATGAAGATGGGGTAATGGACCAGCGAACAATCTTCGCGGACAACTTGGTATTGCCAAATGGTATTTTGAGATGGAAAAAGGGAGTTTTGGTAACAGATGCTCCAGATGTTTTGTACTTGGAAGATACCGATGGGGACGGGGTGGCTGATGTTCGGGAAACCATAATGACCGGATTCTCCTTGTCCAATCCACATGTAAATGTCAACAATCCTGTTTATGGAATAGACAATTGGATCCATTTATCTCACTTGGGGCATATTGGTACAAGAAAGTACGAGGCTGAGTTTGGTGACAAAGGTTCTGCCATTGTTTTTCCCAACATGCCTGAAGGTACAGAACTACCTAAAAATGCCAATGGTCATTCTGTTAGATTTAAACCTGATATTCAGGTGGCAGAGTTGGCTTCCACACGTTCCCAGTTCGGCCATACCTTTGACCGTTGGGGGAGGTATTTATTGACACACAATCAAAACCATATTTACCACGAAGTCATTGCCGCACCTTACCTTTCCCGAAACCCAGGCTTACTCGTTTCCAACGCAAGTGAATCCATCTCGGATCATGGAAAGGAAACAGAAGTCTTTCAAATAACCACTAACCCAGATCGTCAGCTTTTTACCCCAGTAGGGCTGACGACATCTTCCAGTGGTATTACGGCCTATCTTGGCGGTGCGTTTCCAGCCCCATTTGACAAGGCAGTTTTTGTGGCTGAATCCGTGAGTAACTTGGTGCATGTGGATATTTTGAAGGAGAAAGGGGCTACTTTCGTTGCCGAAAGGTTGAGAGATAACAAAGAATTTTTGGCCTCAAAAGATTCTTGGTCCAGACCAGTAAACATGTATGTAGGCCCTGATGGTGCATTGTATGTGTTAGATTATTACCGTAGAATTATTGAGCATCCCGAGTGGATGTCTGATGAAGCTGTTGCTGCTGGTGGGCTTTCTGATGGAGTAGGGATGGGGAGAATTTTTAGAATTACCCCCGAGGGGACTGGAAAAGCAGATTGGACTTCAGGTTTAACATTCGGCAATGAAAGTCCTCAGGAATGGGTTCAACATCTTGCCAGTAAAAACAATTGGTGGAGAAACAATGCGCAAAGACTCTTGGTTACCGCCCAAAGTCAGGAGGTAATTCCTGATTTGGAAAAGATGGCCAAAAATCAAGATTCGGCCGAAGGACGATTGCATGCTTTGTGGACTTTAGAGGGTTTGAAAGGCCTAAGTACTGAGCTTATCATCGATGCCCTAAATGATCCTGAAGAAGGTGTTAGGGAAAATGCCATCAAGCTTGCTGAAATGCACCTCAGTGAATCCAATGATTTAATTACCGAATTATTAAAATTAAAAACAGACCCCAATGCCAGAGTAAGGTTTCAACTACTCTGTACCTTAGGATTTATAGATACCCCTGAAGCGACGAAAGTTGCTGAAGAATTGCTGTTTCAGGACTTGTCAGATGAATGGGTTCAGATAGCAGCCCTGTCGGCATCTTCCTCTCAAAACATGCCTTTGCTTCGCACAGTGCTCAGCCGTTTTGACAAGGATCAACCTGCTTATGGTAGTCTGATTAGGCGATTAACCGCCATGATTACTGCAAATGAAAATGATGGAGAAGCAGAAAAATTGCTGCAAAAAGCCCTGAACTTATCAGGAAATAATGGATGGGAAGCCGCAGTGCTGGATGGTATAGCCGATGGTGTCAAACGAAATGAAGAGAATGAGGAGATTTTGACAAATTATCTGGATAAAATTGTACTGGCCTTTTTTGAGCACCCGGATGCTAAGCTTAGAAAATCTGCTTTGAACTTGATCAAAACCTTGGATTTCAAGGACGAGAACTTGCTTCAAGCCAGCATGGACAAAGCCATGGCTATAGCTACTGATCAGTCTATTCCTGAGAGCCGAAGAGCAGAAGTCTTAAGGTTCTTACCAGAGGGAAATGTAAGCCCTTATGCCGGACAGTTAAAAGGAATGATTGCTACTACTGAACCGATTGTATTGCAAATCGCAGCCATGCAAGCCTTGGGGAATATTAAAGGAACAGAAGTGCCTGAATATGTTCTTGCCAAATGGAATTCCCTGACTCCTGAAATAAGGGATGTTGCATTGGGAACCTTTATGAGCGAATCCGAGCGGGTCAAATTATTGCTTGAGGCGCTAAAAGATGGTGAAATTCCCACAGCAGCGATTGGCTGGAAAATGAGGGTAAGGCTTATGAACAATGGTGATGAAGCCACGCGTAATTTTGCAAGAGAACTATTGACTAAGGATGAAGGAGAGGAAATCAATAAGCGGTACCAGAAGGCTTTGGAAATAAATGGAGATCCTATTGCCGGAAAATCAGTGTACATAGAAAATTGTGCCCTTTGCCACCAATTTAGAGGAAAAAGTGGAGTGGCTTTTGGACCTGATCTTGGAACATTGCACAACTGGCATCCAAAAGACCTTATGGCCAATATTCTGGATCCCAATTTATCTATCGCTCCAGGCTTTGATTTATGGGAAGTGATGCTTAAAGATGGAGAAACCATACAGGGAATGATTATGAATGAAACTTCAGCGGCTATAAGTCTAAGGATTTCCCCAGGTGTAGAAAAAACCATAAACAGGCAGGACATAAAATACATAAAAGGAATGCAACTGTCGTTGATGCCAGGCTTGGCTGAACAGCTCGACCAGCAAAAAATCGCTGACCTGATGGCCTTTATTAGAAATTCAGAATAAAGAGAAAATTTATACATCATTAGTAAAATAGAAGACTATGTTAAAAAAATATTGGGTGTTTATGGCTTTGCCAGTACTGTTGCTTGGTTTGGCAAGCATGGTGAAAAATCCTGCACAGGAATGGTCAGTTAGAAAAAGTGACTGGAACATCGGCGTGGCCTTGTATTCCTTCAATAGGTTTCCTTTTCCAACCACATTGGAAAAGGCAAAAACTGCGGGAGTAAAATTTGTGGAAGGCTTTGATTTTCACAAGTTAGGTTCAGATTTTGGTGATAAATTCATGAATGAACTGGTACCTTCAGATGCGAAAAAAGTTAGAAAACTTTTGAAGCAGAATGGGTTGAAAATGAAATCCATGTATGTGGGCAAAGCACAAGACAAAGAAGGTTGGGAAAAAGCTTTTGAGTTGGCTAAATCCTTGAAAATTGAATACCTGGTAGCTGAACCTAAAAGAGAGCATTGGGACATGGTAGATAAACTTGCCGGAGAGTATAAGATCAAAATAGCCTTGCACCAGCATTCAAGGGAGGCCGGAAGTATTTACTGGCATCCGGATTCAGTCCTATCCGCCATCAAGAACCATCCGAATTTCGGGGCCTGTGGGGATTTGGGACATTGGACTAGAAGTGGTCTTGATGCTGTAGAAAGCCTTAAAAAGCTGGAAGGCCATTTGATCAGCATTCACCTTAAGGACCTTGATGCTTCCAAACAATCCGCTAAGGATGTGATGGTAGGTAAAGGAGTGATTGACTTTGAAGGCGTGGTTCAAGAGCTTCAAAGGCAGCGATTTGATGGGGAAGTCTATGCTGAATGTGAACATAAAATGGAGGATAATCTTGGAGATGTCACCCATGCTGTCAAGTATTTTGGCAACCTGACTCCTTGATTTAAACCCAAAATAAACCAATACTATGAAACGGAGAACTTTTTTTAAGAATAGCCTTGTTGCAGGTGCTGCTACTTTTGCGGGGCTTAGTTTGCCATTAGGTAGAGAAGCTGAAGCAAAGGCCAGCCCTTTTAATATGAAATTTTCACCCGATTTTGGGCTGTTTGCCGATGTGGCCGGAAAGTTGCCGGAAGACCAGATAAGGTGGGGCCATGACAATGGGTTTCACGCATGGGAATGCACCTTTTTGCAAAGACGTCCATTGGAAGAACAAAACAAGATCAGTAACATGCTCCAAAAATTGGGGATGGATTTCGGGCAGTTTGTAGGGACCATGGATTTCAAGCAGGTAACCTTTGCTGGACGAGATGAAAACATCAGAGACAATGTGCTTAAGGAAGTGAGGGCTTCTGTGGAAGTTGCCAAGCGGATGAACACCAAATTTATTCACAATGTACTTGGAATGGCTGATCCAAGATTACCCTGGGACTTTCAATTGGCCAATGCCAGGGAGCTTTTGAAGCGGGTTGCCGAAATCTACGAACCCCATGGATTGGTGATGGTAATGGAAACAATGAACCACAAAATCAACCACCCCGGCATGTTTTTGCATTCACTTCCTCAGGCTTATGCCATGGCCAAGGCTGTGGATAGTCCTAGTGTAAAATTACTTTGTGACGTGTACCATGTGCAGATCCAGGAAGGGAATTTAATACCTAGCATTGATTATGCCTGGGATCAAATTGCCTATTTTCAGATAGGTGACACACCTGGTCGTTTTGAACCCATGTCAGGTGAAATCAATTACAAAAATTTATTGCAACATATCTGGGACAAAGGTTACCGGGGCTTTTAGGCCTTGAACATAGTTCTAGCATGCCAGGAAAAGCTGGCGATTTGGCTGTTTTGGAAGCCTATAAACAAATTGACCCATCTTAAATATTTTAAAGTTATGAAGAAGATTTTATCAAAAGAGTGTATGTTACGAAGTAAGGACATAGGTCTCTATGGATTTGCCATTTGTTTGGTATTCCTAAGCTATTTGATTTTCAATCCTGTCCACGCTCAAGGAGATAAGTCCTTTATGGCAGGAGCATACAAAAGTAACATAACCCCAAAATTAGGTGGGCCAATCATTGGGGGATGGAATTCTCCCCTGCTGATTACATCCATGATGAGTTATTTGCCCGAAGTATAGTTATGGATGATGGAGAGAATAAATTGGTAATGGTTACTGTAGACAATGTTGGCGTTGACCAAAAAGTGTTTGATGTAGCTAAGCAGCGGATTGAGGAAGCCACAGGTATTCCGGCTTCACATATTCTGATAGCATCTACCCATACCCATTCTGCTACAAGTGCTAGAGGTGTGGGGGAAAAAGGCAGAGAATGGCACCCTGATGAACCATTAGATGATTACCAATCCTTTATGGCTTCCAGAATCTCGGATGGTGTACAAATTGCCCTGGGTAACCTTGAGCCGGCAAGGATAGGCTGGGGATCTGTGGATGTACCACAACATGTATTCAACAGACGTTGGAAGATGAAGCCGGGTACACCAACCCCAAATCCATTGGGAGGGAATGACATTGCCGTGATGAACCCTGGAGTGGGTAACCCAAACCTATTGGAACCGGCTGGTCCTACGGACCCTGAGGTTTCTTACCTTTCTATACAAGCAACAGACGGTCGGCCTTTGGCGCTCTTTGCCAATTACTCCTTGCATTATGTAGGAGGTGTTCCTACAGGCCATGTGTCAGCAGATTATTTTGGTATGTTTGCTGACAAGATTCAGGAATTACTTGGCGCAGACCGACAGAATCCGGGGTTTGTTGCCATGATGTCCAATGGTACTTCCGGAGATATAAACAATATCAATTTCCGCGGCCCTAGGGTAAGCCGCCCTCCTTATGAAAAAATGAAGTTGGTGGCAGATGATGTGGCCAAGGCAGTGATGAAAGGATACCATGATATAAACTATTTGGATTGGGTGCCTTTGGATGCCAAACAAGCGCAATTGAACCTAAAAGTTCGAAGGCCAAGTCCAGAATTGGCCAAGTTTGTAGAGGAAGTGAATGCCAGGCCCGAAACTGTAGAAGGCAGGCATAGACTTGAAAAAACCTATGCCAAGCGGATTAAGCAGATGGAAACTTTCCCGGATGATATTGATGTAATTATTCAAGCATTTAAAATTGGAGACTTAGGCATTGGCGCCATACCCTTCGAAACCTTTGTTGAAATAGGACTCGAACTAAAAGAAAGAAGTCCCTTAGATGATCATTTTACCATTGGTTTGGCCAATGGCCTCTATGGTTACTTACCCACCCCAGAACAACATAAACTGGGAGGTTACGAAACTTGGTTGTCCACCAATAGGGTAGAGGAAGTAGCCTCAGACAAGATCATTGCTCAATTGTTGGATTTGTTTAACGATTTGAAATAGGTGTTGCTTTTCAGTCTTTAATATTTGCTGAATTAGTCGCTTTTTAATGGTATGAAACTTCACCATGAAGAGGATTGGACTCTTTGTGGTGAAGTTTTTGTGTGTGAAGGGACAGAGGGTTTTGGATAGGCAATTCATACTTACACACCTTCTTCAATAATATTGTATAATATGGTTTGAAGACATACAAACATCCTTGGTAATAGGACGCGGTTTAGTTTTATATCAAAATTTGGAAGTATGCATTACTAGATGTGTTTGGTAATCCTACTCGAACCAAATAAAAAAATGTTATCAAACAATTGGCTTGGAGAGCTTGTCTTTTACAAGATTTGAAATAATTATATAATGAAAAGATCAAAAGAAGTTATCATTTTCAATCCAATTGAAAATGATAACTTCTAAGCCAGATTGAAAGCAATTCCAGCATCAGAAAACTTTCAATCTATTTAATCTACGAGGTTACAAATCTGAACAATCCATTTCATTTAAATCTTCCTCGTACTCATCAATTAATTTTTGCCATTCTACCCTGTTCTGACCAGTCAAACCTTGACAGTTGCCATAAGGGCGTAAGGCATTTACATATGCTAGAAGCGCTTGTCGGTAACTGTTACAATTTGCTTCGTTTGGTTCTTGACCAAAATTGGAAATTGCCGTTGATAAGGCAGTCAATTCATCATTAAGATCAGCAGTCCAGTTTAAGCTATTACATCCTGAAGGTTCCTCATCTTCTCCGCATCCAGCCAAGAAGACTATAGACAAAAGAATTAAAATGGGAAAATAAAAAATTTTGTTAAAATTGATCATGAAATAAAATTTAGGTATGTGTAATAATTTTTAGTTAAAACTAATGATTCTTTTTCAAAATCCAAAGTTAGACCACCTTGAATAAACTTATTTAAATAAAATACAAATTGGCTGAAAAATAGGGAAAAGGTAACTATTAGGTGTGATTTATTCCGATAAAGAAATGATAGTTGCTTTTTAAGATAAAATCAGACTCCATCTCGTTTAATTTTAAATTTAGATTCTTTAATAAATTTTCTCTCTCAATAAGTATTAGGGATGCTTGGAGAGAAAATTAATAGGGGGTACTTAAAAATTCCTAATGAATGGTGACAATGTATAATTTACCATTATTAAAGTGAAATTGCTTAGCATTATGAAGCCGAGATATTAGTTAGGTTCAGAAAAAGGTTCGGATTTGTTTAGTCCTTGCCATTGGCTTCGCTTATTTTGGGATAATTATCAGTGATTGCTAACCTGTATTCTTGGTATCAAGCGCTGTTGGGGAAATTCCAAATTTTAAGTGCATTTTTTCCCATTAATAAGTCTTTGTCATGTTCCGTATAAAATGAGCAGTATTTGTCTACAAATTCCAGTTCCTTGTCCATGGGCAATTCCCACCTCGGAAAAGGATAACCTGTGCCCCAAATAAGTTGTTCTGGACCGAATTCTTCATAGATGGCCTTGTAAAAGGGTAAGGTATCCTTATAAGGGTACTTTTTGATTTCAGACATTTCATAGGGTTCAGAATTGCTTATCCAAACCTGAGGGAATCGTTTCAATGCGAACATCTTCCTAAACTCTTCCCAACAGTTCGCAGCTTTCAAGTCTGGTTTTCCAGCATGATCAACTACGATTTTTACCCCAGGAAATCTTTCCGCCATGTCTTCCAACATTGGCATTTGATGGGGGAGAATGTAATAATTGAACACCACACCCAACTTTTCTGCTTCTTTCCATAAAGGATAATGTTCAGGTGAATTCAGCCATGTTGATTTTGGGTCATAAATGGGACTAAACCGCATTCCCTGAAACCCATGTTCCTTTACCCAATATTTTAAATTTTCTACAATTTTAGGATCTTCGGGATTAAGTAAACCATGCGCTACAAAATGGTTTGGATAGGTTTTTAGGCAGTTGGCCATATAGGAATTGTCCCATCCATAGTAACGTGGATTGATCAATACACCATAGCGAAGCCCGAAGTCCGCCATTTGTTTGATCTGATTTTCTATAGGTGCCTCTATAGATACTTTTAAGTTAGGATTTTCAGGATGCTTAAAGGGGAATCGCTCATCAAAATTCCAGGTTTCTACGTGGGTATCGATGATTAAACGATTTTTTTGAGCTTTATTCAGATTTGGAGGCAATTGTGTTTCCTTAAATCCCAGGTTTCCCATTAATGGCAAAAGCGCTAGCTTTTTTATCAAATCCCTTCTTTGCATATTTGCTGGTGTCAGTGTAAATCAATATTGAATTAAATGACAATTTTACATAAATACAAAGAAATTGAAATAACACGTTTGTTTTTGTACTGGTATTTATGAGGAAATTGTATATACAGTGTTTTTTTGTTGTTAAATTATCCTTTTCCTCTAGTTTGGTTCCCTTTCTGAAAGCGAAAGTCCTTAACTTGAGATAAATTGTAATTCTATATTTATAGTTAATCAATCAGCATATGGAAACTAAGGCTTCGACTCCACTCAGCCACCGTTTCTTTTTTTCATCGGTTCCGATCTCCGATTAGGCATCGTTACTTTACTGCTAATGTTTCCAATCTCCTTTTAGGTGTGTTTTGCAATTACACGTTTTATCCAATGGAATTTGCAATTCTATTTCCGATTGATAACCGATAATTATTCTGAAACTAGGGTAGAATTCCGCTTCATTTAAACGATGGTTTGGAATGGTGTGTTCTTTAAAATTCAAAATTAACTATTGATATTAAGGGAAATTTTAACCTTAAAAGGATCATTTTCCGTTTAATCAATTACAATTCCATTTATATAAAATTAACTAAAAAATTTGTTGATTTTTGTATATTTGTATACCAGCCTTTAGATTTAAATTTAGATTATTACAACTAATTCTAAGTTATTATGAATAAAATTGTATTATTTATTTTTATTCTTTTCTTCGTATACGGAAATTTAAAATCACAAAGTATCCTTAGGGGGATAGTGGAGAATAAAGAGACGAGTGAAACATTACCTGGTGCTTATGTTTTCGTGAAAAATTCAGCAGGGGACACTTTAGCCAATACTTTCACTGATGAAAAAGGCCAATTTCAATTTGCCAAACCCAAGTTACCATCCTTTATATTGACGATCAGCTTTATTGGATTTGAAGCTTTTGAAAAGGCAATAGCTACTCCATCAGGTAGTGATTTAGGGACATTTGAGATGGTTGAAGAAGGTAGTTTATTGGAAACTTATGAGGTAGAAGCAGCTACCATGACTGGTGAGATGAAAGGGGATACCTTGTCCTTTAACGCTAGTGCATTTAAGACCAGGTCACAGGCAAGTGCCGGTGAATTGATTCGTAAAATGCCGGGAGTGGTCATGCAAGGAAACACCATAGAGGTGCAGGGAGAAACGGTAGGCCAAGTATTGGTGGATGGTGAACCTTTCTTCGGAGATGACCCTGCCATGGCCATGCAAAACCTACCTGTAGAAATAATAGATAGAATCGAGTTTTTGGATCAAATTAGCGTTCAGGCACAATTAACAGGCTTTGACGACGGGGAAACAATCAAAACCATCAATATTATCACCAAGAAAGAAAAACGAGGCGGCGAATTCGGAAGGATGTTTGCCGGATATGGAACGGATGACAATTATTTGGTTGGGGGTAGTGTTAATTTCTTTAATGGGGCACAGCGACTTACCCTTTTGGGACTAAGCAATAATATCAATCAGCAAAACTTTTCTGCGGACGATCTTACAGGTGCTTTCGGAAGTGGAGAACAAAGAGGTGGAGGGCGTAGGAGAGGCGAAAGTAATCCTTTAACGACAGGTGAAAGACCTGGTGTTACCAATACCAATGCGATAGGAATTAATTTTACTGATAAATTTGATGAAGGGAAGGCGAAATTAACAGGGAGTTACTTTTTTAATGAGAGCACTAATTATTTAAACCGAAATTCCTCTCGGGAATATATTTTATCCAGTGATAGTCTCCAATTATACGATGAAGGAAGAAATGATGAAAACTATAATCAAAACCACCGGTTAGACCTAAGGCTGGATTATGATATATCAGAAAAGCATGCCATCATTTGGCGGCCTAGGTTAAGGTATGAAAAAGGGACATCTATAAGTAGGTTAAGTGCTGAAAACCTATTCAATTCAAACACTCCAATTAATGAGACACAAAACAATACCAATTCGAAAAATGAATCTTTTAGTTTTTTAAGTGATTTTATTTATCGTTATAAATTCAATAAAAAAGGGAGAACTTTATCGGCTCAATTTGATACTCGGTTAAGTGAATCTCAAAGTGACGCTAGATTGGTTTCTGTAAATCGTGATTTTCAAACTTCAAATACAGATAGTCTTATACAAAACTCTTTAAATAATGCCAATTCATTTAACTATGAGTTTGAAATTGAATACACGGAACCAATAGGTGAGAATTCCCAACTTAGGTTGGAATACGAACTAGGAAATGACCTTGGTACAACCAATCGGGAGGTATCCCAAAGAGAAATGGAGTCCCAGTTATTTGAGGTAGATTCCACCTTGACCAATAAATTCGAAAACTCCTATTTACAACATGAAGTAGGTTTAGGATACAGTTACAACAAGGATAAAATCAGAATCTATTCATCGTTTGATTATCAAGTTTCAATATTAGATAGTGATCGCCTGTTTCCGGGATTCCAAAACACCAATCGCACCTTTAAGAATTTTGTCCCTAGAATGGTCTTTATGTATGATTTGAATGAAAATACGAATATAAGACTGTATTATAGGGGAGACACCGATGCACCATCTGTAAGCCAATTGCAAGATGTAATCGACAACAGTAACCCTATTCAAATATCAATGGGAAATCCTGATTTGGAGCAAGAATATGAACATAGATTGTATACCAGGATTAGAAATGTTGACCCTGAAACTTCAAAATCCTTCTTTATGTATATGGGCGGGTCGGTGCGTTCAAACTATTTGGGAAATGCAACTTATATCGCATCACAAGATACACTCATTCAAGGGGATGTTTTGCTGAGGCAAGGTGGCCAATTAAGTAGACCCGAAAATTTAGATAAATACTGGGACTTAAGGAGTTATTTTTCCTTCGGATTTCCGCTCAATTTTATGAAAAGTAACCTCGAGCTGAGCGGTAGGGTAAACTATAGCAACCAACCTGGTTTAATTAATGGACAAACCAATTACAATAAAAACCTAGGGATAGGTCCCGGGGTTGGAATAAGTAGCAATCTGGGGGAAGATATAGATTTCAATATTTCAACAAGAGGGAATTACAATATTGTAAGAAGTAGTTTGCAAGAAAACCAGAACAATAATTACTATACCCTAAGTACACGACTGGATTTATATTGGAATTTTGCTTGGGGGTTTTTTGTAAGTACCAATGTCAATAATCAATGGTATACCGGATTGGGTGAGGAATTTGACCAATCCGTTTGGTTGATGAATGCGGATTTAGGGTATAGGTTTCCACCTAATCAAAAGTTTGAATTGAAGGTAACGGTATTTGACCTACTCAATCAAAATACAAGCATTAATAGAAATGTTACAGATGTCTATATTGAGAATGAGCGAACTCAAGTCCTTCAACAGTTTTTTATGCTGTCATTAACTTATAATTTAAGAAGTTTTGGACAAGGAGCAATGCCGTAGGTCCTGATTATTTTAATTTGCAATACCATCCCCCATGACCAACTTAATCCGTTGAACTCGACTCCGATCAGTCAATTTCTGTATCATGCGTTAGGCTTCTACTCTAGGGTTAACTGAAGAAAGGCCATTTCATCATCTATGTTTTCAAATATCCAGATCTTTCCATCTTTGACAAAGTGCTTTTTTGGTGGAGCATCCAGTTGAGGTACCAAGGATTCGGCCAGTATATTCAGGTTTTCATCAAAAATATCCAGGTAAACATCCGTTCCGGTGGCAATGTATTGGCCATATTCGTCCTTATCTTCGCCGAATTGTTGCTTAATGGAGAATCGGTAAAATCGATTTTGGGCTTCATCCCAAACCAAATTTCCGTAATTAAATTCCTTCATTGACTCTCTAACTACTTCTTCTCTTTGACCCGAAGAATATTCAACCTGTTTCGGAGGGGTATAATTTTTTCTACTTCCTAAAAGTGGAGTATCCCAGCTTTTTACATAGGTACTGTCTTTGTTTGTATCATAAATTACCGCCTCATTAAAAGAATTGTTCGTAAGTATTATATTACCATTTTTAGCTATGGTATGTACGGCCACTCCATAGCTTCCCATGGCCTGCCCATCCATTACAATATCTGTATTGTATTCCTGAAGTTTATCCATCTCCGGCAAGTCAGTTTTTTTAAATTTCTTGCCATTCAGATCAAAGTCTAAAATAAAATAGGTCCTGTCTTTCCATGATATAAATACGCCCAATAGCCTATCAGGTTGCTTAGGATCCTCAAACAACATACTTGGATAGAAATCTGAACCTGCCAGATAATCTGCAGCTATTTTTTCAAGTTCAAGGTCTTTTACTTTTTAGCATTTTGATCAAAAATAGAATAAAATTGATACGACCATATCAGTAACTGTTCCTCATGGTTTAGGCTGAACCTTGAAAAATAAGCAGGGGTGCCGTTTGGTCCTTCCTTCTCAAAGGGGATCAATTTTTCAAGCTTTAATTCATCTAGGTTGATACGTTCTGCTATTACATCTTTACGGTTAAAATTGATGAGGTAACTCTTGTCTGCAGAAAGGTCCGAAAGGAACAGCTTGTCTTGTAAATAAAGAATTTCATCTCCGGGATCCACATAAACGGTGTCTAGGGAAAAGCTAAGCTGCTCTGGGAATTCAATTTCCTTTTTGGTATTCTTGCTGCAAGAGCTGAAGAAAAAGGCAATGGCAATTCCAATACATAACAATCGCATAGTGAAAGGTTTTTGGTGGATGGGATACGAAGATAAATAAATCAACCCAAACCGTCTAATTTAGTTGTGATTAGTTTTTATTCGGAATGCCTAATAAATTATTGTGTAAAATAGTGTCTATAAGTTTATTTATTAATATTAATTCATATCCACAGAAGAATTGTTTTTCATGGCTTTTCTAAGAGATGGTCTTGCCATTGTTGCTTTAAGATGACTTAGCCAATATTTGTATTCGTTTTGAAAACGATAAAAGTTGTTTTTGTTTGGGCCAATCAGATGATGTAAAAAGTGATTTGAATGCGTATTTTCTACCATTCTAATCTTCGAATTTGCATTTACAGATTTTAACCAATATTTTTAGTTATAACTGATTCTCGTCATAGATAAATTTCAAAAAATAGTATAATTTTGTGTTTTCAGGGGTGCCTGCTAACGACTGGTCCCCTTTGAAAAAAGTTTATGCTTCAAATTATTTCTCAAATAATCTTATGGCTACTACCTATTGATATTCCCACGTAGCTTGAATTTCTTATAATTAAAAAGTCCACTGAACAAGGTCAGAATAGCTAGAAGACAATTAAATAGCAAGACGTGAAGGGTATATATTTTAAAATAGCCAAATTAATGAGAAAGCAATACGTCATAAATAAAAAGCATCACTTTGAATTATAAAGGAAAAAGTAAAGAAGAACTTATAAAGGAGCTTCAGAAATTAGAGAAGACAAATGATGTTTTAAGACTTTCTTTGGAAAAAGAAAAGAACAACCAAATACCTGAGGAAAAGTGTTTAAGGGAAAATAGCTTTCGTTTGATGGTGCAGAATAGCCCGGATGTCATTTGGACCTTAGATAAAAACTATCGCTATACTTATATCAGTCCATCAATAAGCAAACTACGAGGACTACTGCCTGAAGAGGCAATGAAGGAAAAAATTCAAGACACAATATCCCTTGATTCTCAGGAAGATTTTTTGATGCAATAGCGGACTTGAGGGATGAAGTGAAGCAAAAGAGTTACCAACCTGTTACTGTTGAAGTTAAACAAAACCATAAGAATGGGCATATAATATGGGTGGAAATAGTTATTAATGCCTACTTCAATGAGCAAGGTGATCAAATCGGTTATATGGGAATTTCACGGGAAATCACTCAACGTAAAATAGCTGAAATTGAGCTTCTTGAAAAAAAGGGGAAGTACCATACGCTTACCGAAAACATGAAAGAAGTTGTATGGAGCATTGATACCGAATCAATGTTAATTGATTATGTGAGTCCTTCGATAATTCAACTTCTTGGTTATACATCCGAAGAAATACTGTCAGGATCTATTGAACTTGTAACAACTCGCAAAACCTTAAAAATTATCCATAAACAAGTTGATAAAGCGAAAGACAATTTCAAGATAAACAGCTCTGATAAAGACAATAATTACCATGTTGAGGTTGAATTATTACGCAAAGATGGTTCTAAAGTTTGGGTGGAGTTGACAAGTAGGTTTGTCAAGAATAGAGTAACAGGGCAATTAGAGATGTATTGCCGGACGCGAAATATTACAGAACGTAAACTCGCTGAGGAGGCCCTCAAAAGTAGTTTAGAACGCTTTGATACCCTGGTGGCAATGGTGTCGGTGGGTGTCTATATATTTTGGATAAGGTCTAATGGCCATATGGAATTTGAGTATGTCAGTGATCGATGGCGAGATATTCATGATGTTAGGCCTGATGAGGACATGACCGATATAACTACTGTTAATAATAAAATACACAAAGATGATATAGAAGATTTTCTATTAGCAAATATGGAAGCTGCTCGTGATCGCAGACCCTTTGTTTGGGAAGGTCGATTTAATATTAAAAATGATGAACGTTGGTTTAGGATTGAATCTATTCCTATAGGCTATGAAAATGGAGATATAAGATGGTTTGGCGTTACTCAGGACATTACAGAACGATACAATGCCGAAGAGGCATTACGTAAAAGCGAGGAGAAGCTACGTGAACTTAATGCTCAGAAAGACAAATTTTTTTCAATTATTGCGCATGACCTTAAAAACCCTTTTAATGCAATAATGGGCTTAAGCCAATTGCTTATTGATCAAATAAAAGAAAAAGATTACGAAGGAATAGAAGAATATGGGACCTATATAAGTGAATCGACAGAAAAAGCGATGAATTTATTGGTAAACCTGTTGAATTGGGCACGTTCTCAAACCGGTCGGATGGAGTTTAATCCAGAAAACTTTGAAATTGTAGAATTGATAGAGGAAAACAAGATGCTTTTGGCCGGGAACGCAAGTCAAAAATTAATTAGCATTAAAACTTCATTACCTGAAAAATTAACTGTTTTTGCTGATAAGCAAATGATCAGTACTGTCATTAGGAATCTATTGTCTAATGCCATTAAGTTTACAAAGGAGAATAAGGAAATTCTCATAACAGTAAAGGAGAATCCAGAAAACATTCATGTCTCTATAAAAGATCAAGGCATTGGAATAGCCGCTGACAGACTTGAGAAATTATTTAGGATCGATTCAAGCGTATCAACTCCTGACACAAATAATGAAAGAGGGACCGGGCTTGGATTGATTTTATGTAAAGAATTTGTGGTAAAGCATGCTGGAAATATAGGAGTAGAAAGTGAGAAGGGTAAAGGGTCAACTTTTTATTTTACCCTTCCCAAAAATGGATAGTAGCTATATTTCGGGTTAAACCTTAATTAGATTTTTATGGTCATTTTTATTGGTCCACGGAATTTAAAATCGACTTTGGTTACGTTTGGTAGGCAATTGACAGTATTTTGGTGATTTTAATGTATCTTCAGATTGAAAATCTCATCTTTTACGATGATCGCCTACTTATAGAAGTATGGGCTGGCTTTTCATTCAGGAAAATATGCGTTTAACTAATTAATAATTATGATAAAATTCCCCCTTCAATACATAGGACTAGTAGTATTTGTTTTAGGTACGGTTTTCTTGAGTGCTTGTAGCAAAAAGAGCCCACAGGAGGAAGTTGTCTTATTTAATGGACAAGACCTTAACAATTGGAGTTCAGCTGATATGAGTTATTGGTCAGTATCAGATGGGGCTATAGTTGGAGGAGAAGGTAAAGATTCAATTGTACACAATCAATTCATTTGGCACAAAGAAAAAGTAAAGGATTTTTATTTGAAAGTTCAGGTGAAAATGGTGCCAAATACCACCAATGCCGGCATTCAATTTCGGTCTCAAAAAATGGGAGAAGAAGCTTTAGGCTATCAGGCTGATATAGGTGAAGGCGTGTGGGGAAGGTTATACCATGAAAGTGGTAGGCAAAAATTACATTGGGAAGGAAAAGGTGAAGAAGCTGTTAAAAAGAACGATTGGAATACTTATGAAATTCTGGCCGTTGGTAATAATATCTGGACTGCCATCAATGGTACCCTATCTGTCGCTTACCAGGAACCCGATGGAGAACTAGAAGGATTTATAGCCTTACAAGTACATGCTGGCCCATCACAGCTTGTTAAATACAAACCTGTGAAATTAATCCATAATCCGGAAATGATGTTAGAGAATTATAGTGAATCGGAATTGCTGGAAGCCTTGGTTGAAGCAACTAATAAGCCCTATACGGGGAGGGGCATTAGGTGTATGTTTTCAACAAAACAATTTTTTATATTAAATGCAACATGGAGTAGTATTAAATATGAAGTGAATTTGATTTCAAAAGTCTAGCTGAACAGATCGGATTTAACCATGTAAAATTTTTCTGATAGATCTTCAATTAAAAGATATTAAGGGGATGCATTGACTTTTCGTAGAATTTAGAGAAGGAAAATCGTCAAAAGACAATGCTTTTATTTTTAATTAGGTGAATAATACCTAATTTGGGATGAATAAACCCATAATATCCAAAATGTACGAAGAAAAATTATATAGAACTTCTGTTCAGGAAGTTGATGATATAGAATATTGGAAACAAATTAAAAGGGGAGAAAGAGCAGGTTTAGAAGCCTTGTATCTTAAATATACCCAAGAACTTTTTCGACTAGGTATGTCTATTAAAAGTGACCGAAGTTTGGTGAAAGATTGTATTCAAGAGGTGTTTTTTAAAATCTGGGAATACCGAAATACTGTCAAAACAACGGATAATGTTAAGCTATATCTTTTTAAGTGTCTTAGTAATAAAATTCACAAAGAAGTAGGTAAAGAAAAAAAGCGGTATGTTTTTTAACCTTGAATTAGAAGATCGATTATACAGTGAAACTGAAGCTGACAAGGATATTAATAATGTTAAGGAAAGCAAGAATTTAGCCTTAATGAAGTCCATAAAGGTTCTTTCATCTCGGCAACGTGAAGTAATTCATCTATTGTATTATGAAAATCATTCCTATGAAGATACCTCTATAATTATGGGCATCAATGTTCAGTCGGTTTATACCTTGGCCTGGAAAGCTATAGCTAACCTAAAGAAAAGTTTAAACATAGTAGCGTGGGTTTCACTTATTTACTTACCCTATTTTTTGAGTATTTAGTATTTATTCGTTCAATTTATTGTTAATTTAACAATTTGTAAGATTATATTTTTTGTTTTCTGTATTTTTTCAAAAAAACACCCTTGAATATGGATAGATTTTTTAAGCCTAGACTTATGTAGGTGAATTTAATTTATAATGCAGATTTCGAATTACACCATAGAGGATTTTGTTTTAGACCCTTCATTTAAAAAATGGGTTATGCAACCCAATGCAGAATCAAACTTGCATTGGGAAAGTCTATTGGAAAATAATCCTATGAAATACAAGGATGCCAAGCGAGCTAGAGAAATCATCCTGCAACTAAATGCCAAAAACCAACCTCGGCTTTCTGATTCTGAATTTGAGAAAATGCGTAAGGATTTTGATTTGCGCTTGTCAAGAAAAACTGAAGTTAAATCCGAAGCAAAAGATCAGAGAGTAATCCCCATTCACTCTATTAGCACTTTAGAAAAAGCAATCGAAGAACCATCACCCAGAGCAAAATTTGTTGATTATTTTAATTTACGTGTTGCTTGCGTATTGATTTTCGCTATTTCCTTTGGTGCTTTTTTCAGTTGGTACTTTACCGATTTACCGGTACCTGAAAATAATGTGGCCTTAGCGATGTATGAAGAGCATACTACTGTCCCGGGAGTTAAATCTCATCTTACATTAAGCGATGGTTCGCAGGTTGTTTTAAATTCCGGAAGTAAATTGAGATACCTTAAAAACTTTGAAAAAAATAGGAGAGAGTTGTATTTGACAGGAGAAGCATTTTTTAATGTGACCCAAGATTCTTTAAGACCTTTTATTGTCTGTACTCAAGAAACCTCTACCACTGCTTTAGGAACTAGTTTTAATGTAAGTGCATATCAAGGTGAAACTGTTGATGTTTCTCTTATCACTGGAAAGGTAGTCGTTGATAAGGATAATTTGATAGCGAAAACCATCACGCTATTACCCGGAGAAGCCTTAAAAATAGATTTAGAAAATGACAATTTTGTGAAGTCCAGATTTGATAAGGAGGAGGTTATTGGCTGGACGATGAAACGAATCATTTTTCAGAAAACGCCATTATTTGAAGCCATTAGAGTTCTTGAAAACTGGTATGGAGTTCAAATACAAATAAAAAACAGACCCACACACCAAATATTACTATCGGGTAAATTTCAAGATGAAACCCTAGAAAACGTATTGGAAGGGTTAAGGTTTTCTACCAGGTTTGAATATATAATTGACAATGAAAATGTAACAATAACATTTTAAGTTAAAGAACAATTTATGATAAAATTTTAGAATAAAAGTAAGCCTAAGGATGCGTCAACATCCTTAGACTAGTAATCTCCGGATATTCTTTGCAGGAATTTTCCGGAATGTTCATCAAAAACCATTCTGTATAGTTTTAAAACAAACAAAGTAAAGATATGAAAAATCTTGTACTCTTATATGTCATACGCATGACTAAATTATTTACTTACGCTTTTCTGATACAGCTCCTTTCTATGAGTTTTCTATTTGCCTGGAATGGCAATGCTCAAGTGAAGGACATTGAAGAAGTAATGATTACCCTATCTTTTGAGAACAGCAAAATTGAAAAGGTCTTTTCCTCTATTGAGAATAAAACCGGATTCAACTTTGTACACACTGATTTTGAGTTAAAAGAAATTCCAAGGGTTAGCAGTATTGGAGATAACACCAAAAGTGTCTATTCTTTATTGACTGATCTAGGTAGACAAACAGGCTTGTACTTCAAACAGGTGAATCAAAATATCCATGTTCGAAAAGCAGGTAGTCTAGAAAACTCAACCTACTATAGGCTTAAAATTGAAAGGCCTTCCGAAATCGATATTTCTGGAAAAGTTACCGATGAAAATGGGGAACCATTACCTGGAGCAACTATTACTTTGGAAAATACCACCTCTGGTACGGTTTCAGATATAGAGGGTAATTTTTCTATGGAAGTGGAGGAAGGGGCTGTTTTGGTAATTTCATTCATTGGGTATAGTACTAAGAGGATTAAGGTTACTAATCAATCTCAATTTGAGATTAAAATGGAGCTTGATGACACTTCATTAGAAGAAGTGGTGGTTGTTGGATATGGAACCCAAAAGAAGGTGAACTTAACAGGGGCGGTGGATGCTATTGATTCTGATGATATTATTTCCAGACCAGTTGGCCAAGCTTCAACCGCCTTGCAAGGTTTGGCACCAGGGGTGACAGTAACCCAAAGATCGGGGAAGCCCGGAGCTGATGGTGGAACTATCCGAATTCGTGGAATAGGTACTTTAGGAAATTCTAATCCTCTTGTATTAATTGATGGTGTACCTATGAGTTTAAACGATATTGATGTTAATGAAATTGAGTCAATTTCAATTTTAAAGGATGCAGCATCTGCGGCAATATATGGTTCGCGAGCTGCAAATGGAGTCATCTTAGTAACCACAAAGAGAGGAAAAGCGGGCGAGTTTTCAATAAACTATAGGAATAGCATAGGATGGCAACAACCAACAGCTTTGATCGAAAAAGTGAGTGGCTATGATCATATGGTGATGATCAATCAAGCTTTTGAAAATGTGGGGAGAAATCCTGCTTTTCAGCAAGAATACATAGATGCTTACCGAGAAAACGCACCATCCGATGCCTATCCAGAAACAAATTGGCATGAAGTTATGCTAAGAGACAAAGCCCTTCAGCAAAATCACTATTTAGGAATTAACGGAGGCGGTGAGAAAATTAGCATTCTAGGGTCTGTTTCCTACCAGAATCAAAATGGTTTAATGGATTCAAAATTTGAAAGGTTAAATATCCGGTTAAACACGGATATTAAGGTTCGAGACAATTTAAAAGTTGGAATAGATTTATTGGCTAGAAATGATGATAGAAATGAGCCTCCGCAAAATTGGCATTGGCTGGCAAGGTATCCCCATAATATTCCAGGATTAAATGAAAATGGATCATGGGGAGTAGGATGGGATGGAAGCAATGGTTGGGCCTCGATGGAAGATGGAGGTTATAATTCTGACAAACGCCATGAGTTAATGGCAAATTTAAAATTGGATTGGCAACCATTCAAAAACCTTAACATAAATCTGCAAGCAGCTCCCAATGTAAATTACCGCCATGTTAAAAATTTCAGTAAACATGTGGACTTATTTTTTCCTGATGGTACCATCATAAATCCCAGTCCATATAGAGCATCTTTAAATGAACAGTTTACAAGGTCTATAAGTAATAATTACCGGGCTTTAATCAACTATAATAAAGATTTTGGAAACCATTCTATAGAAATTCTTGCAGGGACGGAGGCTATAGATTATAGAAATGATTGGCTTACTGGTTTTAGAGATCAATTCCCTCTAGAGAATTATGATGTGCTAAATGCTGGTTCGATAGCAAATCAACAAGCAACAGGTTCTGCCTCGGAGTGGTCTTTACAATCCTATTTTGGGAGAATAAACTATAATTTTGATAATAGGTATTTGTTTGAAGCTAACCTAAGGGTTGACGGATCTTCACGGTTTCTGGGGAATAATAAATATGGATATTTCCCGTCTTTTAGTTTTGGATGGAGATTATCAGAAGAGGAATTTCTTTCCACTGCCACTTGGATTAATGAATTGAAAATTAGAGGATCATGGGGGGCCTTGGGTAACCAACAAATTGGTACTTACCCTTTTGCATCAACGGTTACAATGGGACAAAATTACGTTTTTGGAGATAATGTTCCAGCCTTAGGGGCAGCCTTGCTTTATTCAGGAAATAGAAATATCACCTGGGAGACTACAAGAATGGTTAATTTTGGTTTTGACGCAAGTATAGGAAACTTTGATTTTACAGGTGATTATTATGTAAGGAATACAGATGATATTCTTCTTCAAATACCTGTTCCTCGCATTGCAGGCCTAATTGAGCCTTATCAAAATGCTGGTAAAGTAAGAAATAATGGTTGGGATTTAAGTGCTGGATACAGAAAGACTTTTGGGGAACTTAATCTAAGTGTTTCTGCCAACCTTTCAGATGTAAACAACCAAGTTGTTGATTTGATGGGTAGTGGTCCTCATATATATGAAAGAGAAATCAATCAGGAAGGACAACCATTTATGTCCTTATTTGGACTTAAATCTTTAGGTTATTTTCAAAGTCAGGAAGAAATAGATCAGCACGCAACACAGTTTGGACAAGTTAGCCCTGGAGATATCAAATATGCAGACATTAATAATGATGGAATTATTAATGCAGAAGATCGTACTATTTTTGGGAATACCATCCCTAAATATACTTATGGGGTCAATATTTCATTAGATTATAAGGGTTTTGATTTCAGCTTATTAGGTCAAGGTGTAGGGAAAGTTGATGGGTACTTAGATAATTTTGCAACCATGGCTTTTTACCTAGGAGGTACTGCTCAAGAATGGCATAAAGATTACTGGACTCCGGAAAACCCAACAGCTGCTTATCCTAGATTAACTTTTAACTTTCCGAACAACGAACAAGTTTCTTCTCAATGGGTAAGAAGTGCTTCATATTTTAGGTTGAAGACCATACAATTGGGCTATACCATTCCTTCTGTCCTTACAAAAAGGTTGAATATTTCAAAGTGTAGACTTTTTGGAAATGGGCAGAATTTGTTAACCTTTCATAATTTTTATGACAGTTTTGATCCTGAAGCTCCTGTAGGGCAGGGTACATTCTATCCTCAAGTTAAAGTATTCGTTTTTGGATTGGAAATAACCATTTAATGACAAAATCATGAAAAAATATATAAAACTTATAATGATATCAATGGTTGTTTTTAGTTCAACACTATTGTATTCTTGCGAAGATTATCTTGTTAAATATCCACTTGACCAACCATCAGATGCAACTTTTTGGAGTACAGAATCTGAACTTCAAATGGCTATTAATTCAGTTTACCGTAGTCTTTATTTTACTGATAGGGCAACCACCCACGTTCCATTTCAATTTCTATTTGACTTTGCTACTGATATTAGTTGGGATAGGAATTTAAGTGTTTGGCAACTCTTGGGTCAAGGCCAGGTTACCTCAGTAGAACCTACTTTAATTTTTGGTGCCTGGAGTAATGCCTACGTGAATATAGGAAATTGTAACAGGTTATTGGCCTATATGCACAAAGCAGAGAATGTAACAAATGCTGATACTTTTAAGAGAATTGAAGCGGAAGCTAGATTTTTCCGCGCATATTGGTACGGTTGGCTTATTAATCTATATGGAGATGTTCCGTTTACCACAGATCCCTTGGATGTGTTTGATGCTGGACTTCCTCAAACAGATAAGGAAACCATATATCATTTCGTTATGGAAGAATTAGAATTGGCAGGAGATATGCTTCCCGAAGAATATCCTTCAAGTGATAGAGGACGCATCACCAAAGGTGCAGCTTGGGCTTTAAAAGCAAGGTTGGCATTGTTTAATAATGATTGGGAAATTGCTGCTGAAGCTTCGGGAAAAGTAATGGCTTTGGGAAAATATGAGCTTTACTCAAATTTTGATGAACTGTTTACTTATGAAGGACAGAACAATTCAGAAGAATTATTAACCATACAGTTCAGTAGAGCAAACCAATTGACACATGAAACCCCAATTCATACAAGAGGAAGACTAACAGGAGGCTTTGCTACAAAAATCCCAACTCAGGCTTTAATTGATTCCTATGCCTCAATTGATGGGCTTAGCATTAATGAGTCTCCATTGTATGATCCCAAAAATCCTTTTGAAAATAGGGATCCTCGACTAAACGCTACTTGTGTTGTCCCCGGATCAATCTTTCTAGGGTATCAATTTGAAACCCATCCCGATAGTTTACAAGTATGGGATTATAATCAAAACCCACCTAAACGCATCGATAATCAGGAAGTAATCAACCCTTATGCAACCTTTTCAGGGTATCAATATAGAAAATATGTGTCGTCGGATGAAAGAGAGTTTAGAAGAGAGTCTGAGTTGAACATTATGCTAATTAGATATGCGGAGATTTTATTGATTTATGCTGAATCTCATATCGAATTAGGTCAAGTAGACAATACAGTTTATGAGGCCATCAATTCTGTAAGAGAACGAGCAGGAATACCTAGAATAGAACAAGGAAAATCTCTTGAGGAGTTGCGACAGATTGTGAGACAAGAGAGAAAAGTGGAATTTGCTTATGAAGGCTTACGCTTTTTTGATATTAGAAGATGGGAAATCGCTGAAGATGTTCTTTCAGGGCCGCTTTATGGCAGACCGCTTGGAGAATATAAGTCATATCATATACCTGAATTTGATGAGAATGGTACCCCGGTATATGAAGCCTATGCTGGTGAGTTAAGGGTATTTGATACAAGAAACTATAATCCGAGTAAAGATAAATTACTTCCGATTCCTCAAAGGGAACTCGACATCAATTCAAATCTGACTCAAAACCCAGGGTATTAAAATGAGGCTTTGGTTATATAAAACCCCTAATTCTAACATTACCCTTTCTAAGTTAAAATTAATCTTAGATTAATTTGTTAAAATTCGATAACAATGAAAAAATATATTATCTATCCATTAATTATTGTTAGTTTCCTTTTTAACTATAAAAATTTTCCATTTAAGGTTTCTAATGGTTTACCGGTTGCTGAAATTCTAGACCATGACATTGATGCTGTACCAATTGTAAAAGTAGGTAGTGAAGGCTTAATCCATAGATTTCATGATACCTCTCCAATTAGCCCATCAGGAAAATACATAGCTTTATTTCGCCTTCCTTTTCAAGATAGGTATCCAAAACCGGGGAATTTGGATCTGTAGTTTTAATCGATCTTGAAACTGGTGAAGAGAGGGAGATAGCCAAGTCATTTGGTTGGGAAATGCAGCTTGGTGCAAATGTTCAATGGGGAAAGGATGATACCCAATTGTTTTTTAACCAAGTGGACACTACTACCTGGGAATCTTTTACCGTGCGGTATAATATAGAAACCCAAGAGGACAAGAGGATTGACGGTGGGCTATTCATGGTGTCCTCAAATGGTGAAAAATTAGTATCACATAATCTCCGAAATTCTGAGTATGCGCAATCCGGATATGGTGTTATTGTACCCAATGAATATCGTTCCAAAAATTTCGGGCTATCAAGTGACGATGGTATTTATGTTACTGATGTGGAATCAGGCAAATGTAAACTGATTGCGAGTATAGAAGAGATTTATAAAAATACTAAACCCAGTTTAGGGATAAATAATCCGGAGGATTTTGAGATATATTGTTTCAAAGCCATGTGGAATCTTCAAATGACTCGAATCATGACATGTGTTCTTTTGAAGCCTATTTCAGGTGGCAAAAGAAAAGTAGCAGTAGTAACCATGAATGCGGATGGTTCAAATATACGAACAGCGATTACTACAACCCAATATGGTAAAGGGGGACACCATATGGCATGGTTGCCAGATGGCGATTACCTGTCAATGAACCTGGAAGTAAACGATCGTAAAGAAGGACTTGAAATAGTTACAGTTAAATTTGATGGATCAGATTTGCAGGAAGTATTTACCCCTGGATCAGGCCATCCAAGTTTTCATCCTCATGGCCTTCCATTCATTATAACAGATGCTTATGCAAAGGAAACCACGGTAACTGACGGAGATGGATATGTGCCGGTTAGACTGCTTAATGTCCGTACGGGGAAGAAACATTGATTACTAAAGTTAAGACACCTGACGTAGAGGATAGCTCATTCCGATTGGATGCCCATCCGGCTTGGGATCGTTCAGGTAAATTTGTAGTATTCAATGGCTTTGATGGGGATGTTCGAAGTGTCTATGTTGCAGATCTTAGCAAATTAATTGATCAAGAAAAAATTACCAAAACAAATGAACAGGAGAAAATTTCTTAATATAAGCATACCGGCTACAGGAGCCATAATGGTGGGGCCGGGTATAATGAATTTGAAGGCAAAGTCTGAAATTTACCGGCAATTTTCCGGGAGCAGCAATTTTGATACTTATGATGTTGTGGTCAATGGAGGAGGATTCGCAGGATATTTCGCTGCAAGTGAAGCTGCAAAATTAGGTAAAAAGGTATTATTGATTGAAAAGAGGACAAGTCCAGGCTTCGAGCTTTTTGCAAAGCACAAATTATGGATGGAGGCTGATGGTTTTGAGGATTTCAGTCCTGAACTTTCTAATTTATTTTTGCCTGAAGGAGAAGTAGCGGAAATGAACAATTCCCTCGGGACAGGTCCCGGCAACAGTAAATTTGAGGATGAAATATTGCTGTTTTCCGGAAGTATTAGAAAAGGCATGTTGAGAAATCTCCTGGTCAGTAAGGTACATGTCCTATTGATGACAGATGTTTGCGGGATTTTTCAAGACAAAGGAAAAGTTAAAGGGGTCTTGATGGCGGGTAAGCAAGGTTTGCAACATGTGAAATGCAATAATTTTATCGATGCTTCCGATCAGGTCATGTTTAGTAGAAACTTTTTAATCAGGCTTATGAGATTGATAGGGCCGGTTTCGTTTTAGAATTGAAAAACGTTGAAAACCCTCAGAAAAAGTCTTGTCAGTTTCTAGGGATTATAAAGTTTATCAAGACCAAATTGCTTTACACAGAGGGAAGTTGTCTGAGGACCAGGCTTTCTTAGATTTTGAGTTCAAGGTGGAGGAGCAAAGTTTAGAATTAATAGAACATCAAGCGAGACATAAAGCAGCATTGCTAGGTCAAAATTTCAAAAATATTGATCCATCCCTTAAAAATGCTGAAATTTATCAACATGGGCTAGAAACCTCAATAATTTTAATTGATGATCGTCTTCCGGAGGTTGATCTTGAAGGATATTTTATGTTGAATGGCAAAGCCGTTACTAGTAAAAATATTCAAGCCATTAATGAAGAAGCCCGTAAAATGGTTGAATCATTGCCAAAATCCCCGCGTAAAGCTAAAGCATCGACATTAAGAATTCATAATGCTGAGATTCCCCTTGATCAGATTCGATTCACAGGATTGGATGAAGCCAGCTTTTCTATTCCATTGGAGCAAGTATCCTTTGATTACATCGCTTTAGTAAAAGACAAAGAATATTGTCAGGTTGCCGTAGCGGGAGGAGGTACGGGTGGTTCTTTTGTCGCTAAGGGCGCTGCAGGTAAAGGTGCCAATACCATTGTTGCTGATTATTTTAATGATTTAGGTGGCACAAAAACCATGGGGGAGTCATGGGGTATTACCATGGGGTAACGAGCAATGGTTTCTTTAAAAAACAAAATGAAGAAGCAGAAAGGACAGCTTTTGAGAATAACATGTCAACAAAAGTAGGCCGGAAATATTACCACCTCAAGGAAATTTTGAATGCCGGAGGTAGGTTTATTCCAGGAGCGATTTTCTGTGGTGCCCTCTTGGAAGATCAGAAAGTTTCTGGGTTCTTGGTTTGTAGAAATGGTAAACTACAAACCATCAATGGGGATGTCACCGTTGATGCCACTGGAGATGGAGACATTGCTTCTTTTGCTGGGGCTAGCTTTTCACAAGGAAACTCCCGAACGGGTGAAACACAAAATTACAGTCAGTGGGATGTTAAAGGAGCAGTTTCAATTTCTTCCTCACCCACCAATAGAGATTATGATGTGCTGGACACTACCAAAATTTCAGAATTGCAACGTGGACTCTTTCTTTCTCATTATGAAGCTCATTTTTACGATTTTCACCCTTTCCTTACTGTTAGAGAATCACGCCTTATAGAAGGGATGCATGTATTGAATCTCTATGATGTTGCTGAAAAAACTCACTTTAAGGATGTAATTGCATTGGCAAGTAGTGATTTTGACCCACATAATGTAGGAAGTTCTGAATTTTCGAAATGTGGCTTTTTATTGCCACATTCAAATGATCTAACTGTAGAAATTCCATACCGTTGTATAGTACCCAAATCACTGGATGGGCTTTTAATTGCCGGTAGGGGGATAAGCCAAACGCATAATGCCATGCAATTTACCCGCATGACTGCAGATATCCTTGTATTGGGATACCTGACAGGACAAATTGCTGCTGATCTGGCATGGACCAATACGAGACCTCGTGATTTTGATGTGAGTGATTTACAACGTGAGTGGGCCGATCTAGGGTATCTTCCAAAGGATTATGACCGACCTTCCAATGAAGATAAAAGGTTTCAAGAGGATGAAATCAACACCAGAATAGCAGAACTTTCAGAAGGAAAACGAGAGTTTTTATACGAATGCAGCAGGTTGCCTAAAGAGAAAGCAATTCCAGTATTGAAAACCTATTATGGTAAATCTGAAGATGAAAAAGCCAAACTTCTTCTGGCAAAGGCATTAGCCTGGTTTGGAGAAAGCGATGGAAACGTGCTCATAGAAGAAGAATTACAAGAAATGTTTGACCAGGAACAAAAAGAGGGCTACCCAGGCGGATATGTAGATGATTATGATTTTATAAGAGGGAGAGAAAAGAATGTTTTGGAAGGCTTGTTCTGGAGAATCAATCAAAACATTGCGCTTCTGGCAATGACAGGCAGCAAAAGTTCAATACCTGTCATTCGAAATATCATTGAAAATACCACTTCAGGGGAGGGGTAGTCAACCGAACGAATGATTATTTTAATGGTAGAATTGATTTAAAAATTATTCCATTTTATAACCGGATTCATAACTTGTGTTTCTATGGAGACAGGATACCTGATGCGCAATTTATTCCGGGCTTTGAAAAGCTTTTAAAAGATGAAAATATTGGGGGATTCAAGACGGAAGATTATGATGAGGTAAGATGGCGGGTTTATGGTGGCTTGCTTGAAATTTCCATTGCAGCCACTCTGGCTCGTTGCGGTGCCAAGTCTGGTTATCTCCTCTTGGTTAGTTACCTACAAGATATTCATTCCAATTATAAAGCTTTTGCCAGAGCAGAACTCAGGGATATTACTCATCAGGATTTTGGTGTCAACCCTCTAAAATGGAGGAGGTTCCTTGCGGAAAAACAATATCCAAGACCCACTAGGAATTTGGAAAAAACAATTGAAGTTTAATTGAGGTAATAGAATTAAAAGTTCATGTTTTGTAAACAAATACTGTTTGCTTTTCTGCTATTGTTGTTCAATAATAATGATGACGTTTACTTCCAAAGTGAAAAGTTACATGGAGTAAATTGGCAACCAGATGTCTCTGTTTATCATATTGAGGATGATAAGGGAGAGCAAGTAGAAATTTTCGCTAAAAAAGACAATAAAGGATTTCTATATTGGCATAGAAAACTCAAAACCCCTGTATGTCTCATTGGTGAGTGCAAATTGATAGATATTGGTATCTATTGGGACCTTGCTGGAGATTTTTTGGTCTGGAGGTTTATGAGGAGGCCCTTACCAAAACAGACCATAGCGAATTTACTGAAAAGGACTATCTACGACTTATTGAAATTCTAGAAAACGATTGGTCACCCTTGAGAGAGTATAAACTTTCTGATCTTGTAGAAAAACCTGAAAATGGAGACCCAGAGGTAGATGGTACTTCTGGGGCTACCAAAAAAGAAATCGCTGCGGAAGCTGTGGTTGATGCTGTATATACGACCCATACCATATGGCATTTGTCTCACGTTGGAGAAAAAGAACAACTGGTGAATTTGACCATAAATGAATTGAATAAGGATGAAGAGCTTATGACATTCCTTATGCAAACCCCTCAATTAGAACACACCAGCTTATTTTTCCTTGAACTTTTCGCCAATGGGAAGTTGAAGCAAAAAGACTACCTCAATTCCTTGGTGATCAGTAGTCTAGGTATGGATGATAAGCCTAAAGTAAAAGAAGTGGCCCTAAAAACACTTTCCAAGTGCAATTATTCTGACAGTTATTTTCTTCAAAATATAATTGACATGTACGGTGGTCTGCCTTTAAAAACAAAGCTACAGGTACTTAATGAATTCAAAAAAGTAGAAAATCTCCCTGAGCCCTTGTTTCTTGCGATTGTTCACCATTTGGAAACCCAACAGGATTGGTACATTATAAGGGTATTTGAAGTAATGAAAAATAGGGATCAATATAAGGATAGGTTGAATAATATAGCATCAAACCTTTCGCACATAAGTAATCCTCAGCTTCAAAGTATTTTAAGAGAATATCAGAAAGAAATTTGATAACCTATATTGAAAAAAACTATTAGTAGGATTTAAATCAGTTTTCAACCTTGTGTTTCTATTGGTGTTTATTAACTCTCCTGTGTATTTTTGATTCATTTAATTGATCAATTTTTTAATTTAAAAGCAATTGCTTGACTTACCCTCTATTCCAACCAAAACAAAGAATATTACCTACTCTAATAGGTAAATATTAATTTTTTGATATGATTTTATATAAAGAGATTAGTTTGAAATCCTTAATTATAAACCAATAAATTAACGATGATTAATTTTTATATTTATTGATTAATAGCTAATTTTAATTAAATAAACCCATAATACCCAAAATGAAAAAGGAAAAATTATATTTGAATTTTGATCAATTTGGTCGTTACCCGAATTATCTCCAGAAAATTTATTGGAATGAGAGTTTAGCTCTGGCAAATTTTTTTACCAAATGTAGTATTGAGCTTTTAAAATTGAGTCTGACCCTATATGGGGGTTGGCTTATGGGAATAAGGAAGCTCGAGGTTATTTTTTGGAATTTCACCCAACCGGCATTTCATTGGAAAATGACCTATTTCATTTTAATGCAAAATCATTTAAATACTGAAATAATCTTGGAAGAGTTGGCATTACCAATTGTATAAAGGATTAGAATATATAATGAAAAAAACTGATTTTGAAGAAATATTTTCAAAGGTGAATGTATAAGAGCAGGGATGAATGGCAAGTAAAATCGGAAAGGATTCATTGTACTGAATTCCCTCGTTTCTTCTTTAAAAAAGTTTTAACCATAGTCATATGAGCCGGCTTCTTGGATGAATTTAAGGCTTAGACCAATGAGAAGTCATTTATATAATAGTGGACGGCCTAGAAGAATTTTATATCTCCGTTGACCTGGAATTATTTCTTCAAAAGCCTTTGTAAATATTGATGATAAATTAAATCAGAAAAAGGATAGCTTGGCCGATTTGACAATGGAATGTACTGAAAATCAATTGTCCCAATCAGCAATAGCAATGAAGGTAATTACAGTTGTTTAATCCCAATTAAAGTAAATTTCAGAGGCCTATTATATCCAAAACCTAACCTAAAATTTTAATAAACCCTTAATCTAACCGTATGAAAAATCTTGTACCACGACATGTTATAAGCCTGGTCAGGGGATGTACTTATGCCTTGCTTATTCAATTGTTAACCATTGGGCTCCTTATAGCAGGAGAAACGAATGGTAAATCAGCTAAAACAGATCAAAGGATGGACGCAGAATCTTTTGAAGATTCAAAATTTGAAAATGGATTATCTCTAAAGGAGATACTGTCAGGTTTACATTTTGATTTTTCCAATAGTGAAATGGCTGAACTACCATTAAATCCAGAGAATTTAGAAAGCCCTTGGGCTGATATTGAGGTTTCCGGAACCGTCACTGATGCCAATGGTACTCCAATACCCGGCGCAACCATTTCTGTTCCGGGATCGGCGATAGGAACAGCAACAGACTTAGATGGTAAGTATGCTTTGTCTGTTCCTGAAGGGGCGACACTGATTTTTTCCTTTATTGGATTTGAATCACAAAGGGTTGTGGTAAGTAACCAAAGTGTAATAGACGTGATATTGAATGAAGACTTGGCATCGTTGGAAGAAGTGGTCGTGGTAGGTTATGGTACACAGCAAAAAAGTCACTTGACAGGATCTGTTGGATCCTTGGAAATGGATCAAGAATTAAGTAGCAGGCCAATGGTAGAATTTGGACAAGCTCTATATGGGAAGATTGCCGGCGTTCAGGTGATCAATAGCAATGGACGTCCCGGAGGTTCAAGTACAATTCAAATAAGAGGAATAAATTCTATTTCCGCCAATAGTTCTCCATTAATTGTAATTGATGGAATTCCCTTACCCAATTATGACTTAAACTTGATTAATCCTTCAGACATAGCGTAAATAGAAATACTGAAAGATGCAGCTTCGGCAGCAATTTATGGTTCAAGGGGTGCTAATGGAGTAGTTTTGGTGACAACCAAAAGTGGGAAGTCCGGTAAAGGAAAGGTAACTATCAATTATTCTTATGGATTACAGGAAAAGATTGATAAAATCGAAGTCATGAATTCTGCTGAATATGCTCAGGCTTCTATTGATGCAGCTCAAAATGGCTGGCTTGAATCTGGAGGTGATCCAAATGCACCTAATACAGTGGAAGCAAGAGGGCATTACAAATATACTTGGCCGGAAGCTTTTAATAATCCAGAAAGTTTGCCCAATACGGATTGGCAAGACTTGATTTTTAGAGTGGCCCCTATGCAAAGAGTTGATATTAATGTTTCCGGAGGAAATGAAAATACAAACTATTTAATTTCAGGTGGATACGTAAATCAAGAAGGTATAGTAATTAATTCTGATTATAAAAAATACTCCTTAAACTTAAAGGTTTCTTCTAAAGTTGCTGATTGGGCAGAGATTGGAGGAATGTTGAATGTTGTTTATGATCATGAGAATGAACCATACAATAGGATTGTGGAATGGGCAGTTCAATATCCCCAAGTATTTCCAGTATATGGGAACAATGGTTATTTGGGTGAACCTTCCACAACAAGTGGTTATGAAAATTATGGCGCAATACTCTTTAGAGCAGTTAATGGCCATCCCCTATATAGAATAAGTGACGACATTCAGCATAAAAATTTTAACAGCTTAGGAAATATTTATGCCAACTTTAACCTGCTTCAAGGTTTAAATTTCAGGTCTTCACTTAATTATTTATATAGGAGAGGAGATGATACCAATTATCAGGCAGTTGATCACAAAATGGGGCCTAATTACATCACAGAAGGGGCGATGACGGTCAACCAAAATAATCGAATGAACTACAATTGGCAAAATCTTTTAACATATGAGAAGGCCTTTGAGGGACATGAATTCTCTATCATGTTAGGCAATGAATATTTCAAGGATAATTATTATTTTACAAGCGCACAAAGAAGGGGGTTCAATAATGACTTAGTACCGTACCTTAGTGGAGGACAAAACATCTTCCAAGCCAGTGACAACGCCACAGAGAGGGTTTTGATTTCCTATTTTTCAAGAGTAACCTACAATTATAAAGGGAAATATTTAGCATCTGCAAGTTATAGGAGAGATGGATCATCCCGTTTTGGCCCAAATAAAAAGTGGGGCTCGTTTCCAAGTTTGTCTTTGGGTTGGATAATGTCAGATGAAAGTTTCATGAATAGCATCGAGCCTGTGAGTCATTTTAAATGGAGAGCAAGCTATGGTTTTACAGGGAACGACCAGTTTGCTGATTATAGATGGATAGGTTCCATGGCACAAGGGCGGATGGCATTAGGCAACAGTCTAGGGGCTTCTTATTATCCTTCAGATTTTAGCAATCCGGATCTTGAATGGGAAAGGACCCGACAGGTGAATATGGGATTGGATTTGGGGCTTTTTGAGGGGAGGTTTTCTTTAGAAGCCGATTATTACATTTCCAAATCTGACGGGCTATTGCTAGATGTACCCGTACCATCAGTAACAGGGTTCACAAATGTTTTTAGGAATATTGGAAAACTAGAAAACAAAGGTTTAGAATTAAATTTAAGTTCTCATAATTTGACTGGTGAGTTTTCTTGGACTACTCAATTGAATTTTTCCAGAAACCGAAATAAAGTAGTGGAACTTGGGGAGGACGATGCTCCTATGATTTATAATGCAGGTTTTGGAATGCAATCTATCAATAAAGTAGGTCATCCGGTTTATAACTTTTATGGTTACCAATATGATGGGGTATACATGACCCAAGAAGAAGCGGATTCTGATCCAGCAAGATATGAATCTGCCATGGCAGGGGATGGAAAATATGCGGATGTCAATGGCGACGATGTTCTCAATTCTGATGATAGAACCATCATCGGAAATTACGCACCGGATTTTACTTGGGGAGTTACAAATAACTTTAGTTATAAAGGCTTTGACCTTAGTTTTTTGTTTCAGGGAGTTCAGGGAAGTGAAGTTTTTGATAACAATATTCACCGATCTATGCAATACCATGAGGGCAGGAATTATTACCATGAGATGGTGGACAGGTGGCGGTCGGAGGAAGACCCAGGGGATGGTTATCATTATAAATTGACGGTGGATCTTGATGGCTTAGAAAGAACGGCATCTAGCTATTGGATAGTGGACGGGTCTTATTTGAGTTAAAAAGCCTCACCTTCGGCTACACATTCCAGCCGGAACTCTTGCAAAGGATGAAGTTGGGTTCTTTAAGGGTTTACTTCAATGGAATGAACATGTTGACGGTGAAACAAAGCCCAATATTTGATCCGGAGAATTTTAATGGTGGTGCGGCAGAAGCTCAAAGAAGAGGTGTGGCTCATTCTCCCTACCCATCTGCTAAAATTTATACTTTGGGAGTAAACGTTGGCTTTTAATTCACTTATACCAAATCCTTAGAAATCATGAAAAATAAAATTATATACATCCTTTCATTTCTTGTTTTGGGTTTTTATTCCTGTAATGAGGACGAATTGGACCTTTATCCAAAGACACAAATAACTGAAGGTAATTTTTATCAAAATGAGGAACAGTTAGTTTTAGCTGTGAATGATATTTACAGACAATTGGGTAGAATATACAATGCTCAAGGAATAGCAGACTTGTATGGAGAACTTCGTTCAGACAATACTTATATTGAATTTACTGGTGGTTCAACTACCTTTTCTGAAGAGATAACAGATTATTATATCAGGACCAACAATGGACTTATTGAAAATGCCTGGGAAACTTGTTACAATGCCATTTTTATTTGCAACAATGCGATTTACCAATTGGATAATGCTGATGTTGCATTTACTGATCCGGACCTGAAGGAAAGGCTCAAAGCAGAAGCTACTTTGGTTCGTTCTTTGATATTCTTTAATATGATAAGGGTTTGGGGAGGCATACCTTTACCTTTAAAACCATTGAAACCTGAAGAAGGATACGAGTATCTTAGAGAAAGCAAAGAAGTAGTTTACCAGCAGATAATTAGTGATCTGAAATATGCTAAAACTAATCTACCGGAAAGTTATTCGGGGAATGATGTAGGACGGGTTACTAAGTTTGGCGCTTCAGCAATCCTCGCCAAAGTATACCTAACCTTAGGTGAAAATCAGAATGCTTCCATTGAATTAAAAGAAATTATTGAGAGTGAGAGGTTTTCTTTAGATGCCAATGATGATGGAAACATCAATGCTGACGACTATGAATACTTATTTCTTCCTGATACTAAAAATTCTAAAGCATCCCTTTTGGAAGCTCAATATCTTGGGGGTGAAAATTCAGTTAACAGCAATCATCAATCTCAATACACTCCTTTCCATTGGGCTTTTCACCTGCCAGGTATGAATGAAACCTTTAGAGGGAATGGGATGAATACCCCTACCCAAAATTTGGCTGATGAATTTGAGGCCGATGATGTGCTAAGAAAAAATATATCTATATATCCTGGATACCTTAATTTAGATACTGACCAGTTTATTGAGTATCCTTTTACCATGAAATTTTATGATCCTAATTGGAGGTATCCTGGTCAAAATTTTGAAATTATTAGGTATGCAGATGTTTTATTAATGTATTCAGAAGTAACTAATGATCCATCCTACTTAAACATGGTTCGAGCTAGGGTGGGGTTACCGGGATTTGGCCAAGAAGGGTACCCTGAAAAATACAATACACTAACATTGGCAATTGAACATGAGAGAAGGGTAGAATTGTGTTTCGAATTTCATCGATTTTTTGATTTGGTCAGGACAGGTAGGGCCGTAGAAGTTTTACAATCGAATGGATTTGATATTAATCAAGACAAATTATTGTTCCCAATTCCTTTACGAGCGATTGATGTCAATAATAACATTACCCAAAATCCTGGTTATTAAACCCGGATTATGTAAAAGGATTCGTGATGAATGTTGCACTCGCAAGAAAATTAGGTTGTTTATAGATTTCCATAGCGCCTGTATGGTGAAACTGAAAGCAGCAACAAAGTGGCTGATTTTGAAGGGATTTCAGCACGTAAAAGATTGCCTACTTCATAATTCGGGAATAAATCACAATCCTTGATAGTTGGCTCTCTGAAATAGTATGCCTAGATTGAGGTTAAATATAATTGAAATTTACCACTCAACTGTTAGCGATACGAAACATTAATTCTAATTATTAAAATATTAAGAATTGTTGAAAACAGCTTTAAAAATTATTTTTCTGAGATGATGAGAAATATTATGGAATACGACCAGTTGAATAGTAAATAATTTAAATAATCGTTTTATTTAATGAAAACCAATCATTTAATCGACCCTAATTTAAGTTTTATACACAATATTGTTATTTTAGAGGGATAAAAATACCTCTAAACAGTTCAAAGCCAAATCTTATGAAAGCACTTCTTATAGGCATGTTTGGCCTCTTTCTTATATACGGTTGCAGACCTGCCCAAACTTTTGATGTGCTAATAAAAAATGGACAAATCGTGGATGGTTCCGGCAATGCTGCTTTTACCGGTGATGTAGGAATAGTGGCTGATTCCATTGCTGCTATTGGTGATTTGACTGGAGCCCATGGAGCGATTGAAATCGAAGCTTCCGGTTTAGTTGTAGCCCCAGGTTTTATTAATATGCTAAGTTGGGCTGTTGATGCTTTAATAGAAGATGGTAAATCTCAAAGTGATATCAAGCAAGGGGTAACCTTGGAAGTTTTCGGGGAGGGAAGCTCAATGGGCCCCTTAAATGAGGAAATGAAGAAGGATAAAAAAGATAGTCAGGGTGATATCAAATATCCAATCAACTGGACTACTTTAGGTGAGTACCTTGAGGCTCTTGTTAAGAAAGGAGTTTCCACCAATGTGGCTTCATTCGTTGGGGCAACAACCCTTAGGGTTCATACGGTTGGGTACGAAAACCGTGCCCCTAGTGAGGAAGAGCTTGAACAAATGAAAGCTTTGGTTAGGCAAGCCATGGAAGAAGGTGCAATGGGGGTAGGGTCCTCTTTAATTTATGCTCCGGCTTTTTATTCGAGTACGGAGGAGTTAATTGCACTTTGTCAAGTAGCAGCTGAATATGATGGTATGTACATCTCTCACTTGCGAAGTGAAGGGAATCAATTGTTGGAAAGTCTAGATGAGTTGATCAGGATTGCTGATGAGGCCAATATTAGGGCTGAGGTTTACCACCTGAAAATGGCCGGTAAAAACAATTGGGATAAATTAGATGCAGTGGTTTCAAAGATTGATTCCGCTAGGAAAGCCGGCCTTACTATCACCACAAATATGTATACCTATACTGCCGGGGCCACTGGGCTAGATGCTTCCATGCCACCTTGGGTTCAAGAAGGTGGCTATGATAAATGGGCCGAACGATTAACGGATCCAAAAATCAGAGACAAATTAAAGATTGAGATGGTTACTCCAACCAATGAGTGGGAGAGTTTGATGATGGGTGTAGCATCTTATGATGATATGCTTTTGATTGGTTTTAAAAACGATTCATTGAAGTACCTGACGGGTAAATCACTGGCTGAAGTAGCGGCCATGCGCAATACATCTCCTATAGAAACGGCCATGGACTTGGTTGTTCAGGATGGAAGCAGGGTGGGAACGGTTTATTTTATGATGTCTGAAGAAAATGTCAAAAAGAAAATAGCGCTGCCCTACATGAGCTTTGGCTCAGATGCGGCTTCATATGCTCCTGAAGGGGTTTTCCTTAAATCAAGAAGTCACCCTAGAGCTTTTGGGAATTTTGCACGACTCCTTGGGAAGTATGTGCGTGATGAAAAGATCATTTCCTTGGAGGAAGCCGTTTATAAGCTTACAACATTGCCGGCTACCAATTTGAAAATCAAAAAAAGGGGAGCTTTAAAAGAAGGGTATTTTGCTGACCTTGCCATTTTTGATCCCAATAAAATACAAGATCATGCGACCTATGATAAGCCCATGCAATATGCTACAGGAATGGTGCACGTTTTAGTTAATGGGATCCCTGTACTTAAAGAGGGTGAGCATACCGGGCCTTGCCGGGGCAAGTAATTAGAGGTCCCGGATATAAGTCTACAGATTAATTTATTCAAGTAATCAATGAAGTTCAGCCAACCATCTTTATTCATCATTTTTTCTATCCTATCTATTTTTGGGTGTAAATCCAAAGAAACAATAAAAGATTCATGGACCAAATCCGAAATATTATTTGAAGATTCAGGAATTGAAAATTGGGAGAATAAATGGATGTTAGATGGGCTAAAGGCAAAGGTAGTCAACAGCAATAAGGGAATGGAACTTCTGGCAGGACCTGAACAAGGTGAGAATGCCCACCACACAGTGTTGTGGACAAAACCATCCTTTGAAGGGAATATTTGCATTGAATACGATTATACCAGAACGGATACTGCTTCTAACTTTGTTAATATCCTTTACTTTCATGCGACTGGAAAAGGGGATAAGGACTTTCCTAAAGATATTTCGTTGTGGAATGATAAAAGAAAAGTACCCTCCATGAGTACTTATTTTAATAATATGAATACTTACCATATAAGTTATGCAGCATTTGGTGGCAAGGAAGATTCTCTTGAAAATGATTATATACGTTTGCGTAGATACCACCCTAAAATGGATGGTTTAACAGGAACTGATGTACCGGAAGATTATTTCAATACTGGCCTTTTTAAACCAAATGTAACCTACCACATACATGTTTTTAAATTTGACGATACCATTGAAATGCATATCCAAAACAAAATGGATACTTTAGACTTATTGATTTGTAAATGGGATGCTTCTATTTTCCCCCTATATAATGCCGGTAGAATTGGCTTAAGGCATATGTATACCAGAAGTGCAAGGTATAAGGATTTTAAAGTATGGAGGCTTTTATAAATTATATTAGTCGTAAATTCTGTTTTTTAAGCCCTTTAACATCAAATCCAAAAAGAAATGATTCAAAATAAAGCATTGCTATCTTCCCTTAAAAAAAATAGCGTCTTAATTATAATTATGACACTCCTATTATTCCTTTGGAATGCTTCGTTTAACGTAAATGCTCAACAACCCAATATCTTGTTAATCATTTCCGATGACCTAAATACCAATATTGGGCCCTATATGAATACCGATAAACATACGCCTTATCTAGATCGACTTGCATCAGAAGGAGTAAGTTTTTCTAGAATTTATAGTCAATTTCCCTTATGTGGTCCCTCCAGAGCTTCCTTTATGAGCGGTTTGTACCCTGAAACCAACGGTGTTTTGCGCAATAATGATCAGTTGGGTAGTTACAGGAAAGAAACTCCGGCTTTGGCTAATCACCCCTCAATGGCGGGATTTTTCAAAGAAAGAGGATATTATACCGCCAGAATATCTAAGATTTTTCATATGGGAGTGCCTGGTGGAATAGAAAGGGGAGCTGTGGGTGGAGATGATCCTGATTCTTGGGATTATGCTTATAATGTGCTTGGTCCGGAAACTTTAAGTCAGGGAAAATTGGAACTACTATCCCCAAAAAATCTTCATTATGGTTCAAATTTCGCGCAAATGGTTATTCCTGACAGTTTAGAAGGAACCCAAACTGATTATATGGCAGCTAGTCAGGCTATAGCTGTGTTGGAAAATCGCGCCGGAAAAATTCCCTCGGGTGGAACCAATAAGCAAAGGGATAAAAAGGATGCGCCGTTTTTCTTAGCAGTGGGGTTTGTTAGGCCACATGTACCCTTAATCGCACCTGAAAAAAGTTTCGCTCCATATTCTATAGAGAAGGTAAACCTCCCCACAGTTAAAATTGGTCAAAATGTACCTCCCCAAGCCTTGAAGAGGCAAAATGATAAAGTATGGGGTATGGATGAACTTCAGCAGCGCAAAACCATTCGTGCTTATATGGCAAGTGTCAGGTTTATGGATGAACAGGTAGGAAGGTTGTTAGAAGCATTGGATAGATTAGACCTAAGAAAAGAAACGATTGTGATTTTTATGTCAGACCATGGTTATAATCTTGGTGAACATGATTGTTGGTCAAAATCCAGCCTTTGGGAAGGTAGTGTTCGGGTTCCGGTGATTATTTCAGTGCCCGGGAACGATTTCGAAGGGAATTACGGTAGTAATACCAAAAGTATTTCAGAACTATTGGATATATATCCAACACTAGTGGATCTTGCAGGCATGTCTCCTGAGAAACCATCCATACTACAAGGGAAAAGTTTGCTGTCTTTGTTAAAAGGCGAAAGTAGGGGTAGGGAAGGTAATTATGCGTATACCATTTACAATGATGGAGCCAGTTTGCGAACCGACAGATGGAGATACAATCGTTGGGGGAAAGATGCGAAAGGAAACAATGAGGAGTTATATGATCACCTCAATGACCCGGAAGAGAATATCAATTTGGTAGGGGAAGAAAGTTATGAAAAAGTTTTAGGGGAAATGAGGAATAAATTAGATCAATCAAGAGATTTGGCCAGTTCAGATTTATAAAAACCCCATAAAATTAAAAACAATTTTCAGCGCCGGCTAATTGTAATTTTTTAATACTTAATAAGATGCTTACAAGGCTCGAAAATCACTTAATTTAAAATATTTGATTTATTATATCTATAAATATTATTTGGTGTAGCATTAATAAATCTAAATGCATATCATAGGCGAGGTATAGTGGGGTATCCAACCTTCAACTGATAGGCTTTTTTAGCCCTTATTTTTGCAGAACCTGAGATATTCAAAAGCCAATCTTTTCCGTTCTGAATTCATTTGAAAATCCACCAATTTGTTGCTGTTTTCAACACTGCCTTTCAGCAGACTAGTGCACCTTTGCGATGTCATCATTCAATCTCCAAACATATTGATTTCCTGTTGATTACGTCATGAATTATGAATCCTAACACATGATTAAAGTTAAACGTAAAATTTAAGAAATTGACAAATTATATCATAATGAAACATGACTTTGATCATGGTTTTCACTAAGATTGCAGTTTACCTTTGACCTATCCAAACAACCAAATTACATTGTTTCGAAAGGGTATTTTCAATTAAGCTAAGCCAAACCGATATGTACAAAAATTTAAAATTGACCTTATTTTTCATACTTGTACTTTTCCTCTCGCGTAGTGTTCAGGTTATTGCACAGCAAACCTATGAGGTGGCCCCCAATCCTGAAATGAAGGTATCCGGTACCTCTACACTTCATGACTGGGACATGATATCCAAAGAGGCTACAGGGACTGCTTCAATTAGACGCTCAGCTGGAAAAGTGACAGCCATTCAATCGGTCGAAGTCTCTATGAAGGTAAAATCTCTCAAAAGTGGAAAAAGTCAGATGGATAAAAATGCTTACAACGCGCTAAAAGAAGAGGAGTATCCGGAAATTACGTTTTCTATGCTAGAAGCCCACCAAGATGGTGGGAATGATTGGAAGGTATCCGGCAGACTTCAACTTGCCGGAGAAACGAAATCAATTCCATTTTCAATTAAAATCGCACCGGAAGGTGAAAATATCATATTGTCCGGTCTTGCTGACATCAAATTGACAGATTTTAATGTGACACCACCTACTGCTGTTTTTGGTACGATCAAAACAGGGGACGAGATGACGATCCATATCAATATGAAACTAAATCCAATTAATTAACATATTAATTTTTGCTATCATGAAAAAGAGCATTTTATTTCTGGCAGGAGCAATATTATTTTCTGTTACCAGCTTCGCACAACAAAGAGACATGCAGTATTGGCGTCCCTATGATCAGCGAGGAAACAATGTATTTGAATCCGGAAAGGCAGACACTGTAGCCTTCGATGGGGTAAAAGTAAGAATTGGAGGAGCATTTGCTCAACAATTTCAGTCCATTAGTCATGAAAATACAGCCTCAGCAGTTTTGAATGACAATGGAATTAATACCAACCAGTTGATGGACATAGGTTCAGGATTCAATCTTGCTACAGCCAATCTAAATATTGATGTTGCACTAGCTGATGGAATCCGATTGAACTTGATTACTTATTTATCTTCTAGGCACCACCCTGAAACCTGGGTAAAAGGAGGGTATTTGCAATTGGATAAGCTTTCCTTTCTTAATAGCCCTGCTTTTGATAAAATTATGGAGAAAGTGACCATTAAAGTAGGCCATATGGAGGTAAATTATGGCGATTCTCACTTTAGGAGATCTGACAATGGCAATGCTTTTTATAATCCATTTGTGGGAAATTATATTATGGATGCATTTGCTACCGAAATTGGTGCTGAAGTAATTTATCAAAACAATGGTTTCATTGCAGTTGCTTCAATGACAGGTGGAGAAATTCAAGGTGGGATAACCAATCCAGACAGTAGAAAACCATCTTTAATCGGTAAACTAGGCTATGATAAAACCTTAGACAATGAGCTTCGCTTAAGACTTACCGGTTCTATATATACCACTGCTGGATCAATCAACAATACCCTATGGGCCGGAGATAGGTCAGGGTCACGATATTACCTTGTAATGTCCAATACATTAGCCTCTACATCCTCTGATTTTAGAACCGGCCGCTTCAACCCTGGTATGCGAGACAACGTCACAGCAGTGGTCTTGAATCCCTTCATTGCCTATCGGGGCCTAGAGCTATTTGGGAACTTTGAGCAAACAAAAGGTAAAGCATCTAATGAAAGTGAAGACAGAACTTGGAATCAAGTAGGAGTAGATGCAGTTTATCGCTTTGGGGCTAGGGATAACTACTATTTGGCCGGACGTTATAATAAGGCCGGAGGGGAAATGGAAAGTGGAATTGAACCAAGCATTTCTCGAGTACAAGTTGGTGGAGGTTGGTACATTACCAAAAATATTTTGGCAAAACTAGAGTATGTAAATCAAAACTACCAGGACTTTGCATCTACGGATATTCTTAATGGGGGATCTTTTAATGGATTAATGATTGAGGGAGTAATAGGTTTTTAAAAATTTAATAAAGGTAATCATGCGTATCACGTTGCTTTTTGGCTGTTGTTTATTTTTAACCGGGTTGTTTCAAAACAAAGCTTTGGTTATTGATCAAACAGAGATCATTGTTAAGGGCAGAACTACAATAGGAAGTTTTGAATGTAGCTATGAGAGTCAAGACAAACGTGATACGCTACTTTTTGATTTAGACTCATCTGAATTTTCTACACTGGATTTTAATATTCCTATCAGTGATTTTGGATGTGGAAATTTTTTACTGAATAGGGATTTTATGAAAACCCTCAAGGCGGATGTATTTCCAAATTGCTTGGTTTCAGTAAGTAAGTTACGTAGAGGTCCCAACAAACTATATGGAGACATCTACTTGCAGATGGCGGGTAAAGATCACATCTTAAAAGAAGTTGCCTTTCATCATTTAAATGATAAGTTTCAGGGGATACTAAACCTTTCTATGGAAGAGCTTGGACTCAATGCATCCAGCCGATTAGGAGGCTTGGTGAAAATTGAAGAATCCATTGATTTGACCATTAACCTTTATTTATAGCTTTTTTGATTAATTATAATGCTGTTTGAGATAATTTTTAAATAATAACTTTACTGAGTAGGTTTTAGCTTATAAAATATCGTAATTTTATTTACATATTTTTCTTACTGTAAATTAATTTCCTTCTTCTTGGATGCTCAAAACCAATCAAAGTTTAAGCTGAATTTGTCCCTATCTTTTCTATGAGAAATCTGTTATTCTTAGCAATTATCCTATATTTTACTCAATGCAATCATAAAGAATCCCATCCGAGTCCAATTGTTTCTCATGAGGTTATGGAGCAAGTATTTGAAGAGATCAAAACCCCTTTTAAATATGGTGTGGTTTTTCAACATCCGGATACTAGTAAAATGATTGATTCACCAACCATCTTTAGGCAAGATGAAGTATGGTACATGACCTATATTGTTTTTGATGGCCAAGGCTACGAAACATGGTTGGCTGAAAGTGAGGACTTGCTAAACTGGGAATCCAAAGGCAAGATTTTGTCATTCACTCAAGACACCTGGGATGGCAATCAAAAGGCAGGATATGTATCCTTAGTCAATACGGAATGGGGAGGAGATTATAGGGTAGAAAAGTTTAAGGGCCAGTATTGGATGAGTTATCTGGGCGGGAGTTCTGAAGGCTATGAAGCAGGAACATTAAAAATAGGAATGGCCAACTCCACAATATTAACAGAGGCCAAAGAATGGGAAACCAATAATGAGCCTTTATTGTCTCCAGTGGATGATGATGTGCGATGGTTTGAAAACAAAACAATATACAAAAGCCTGGTGATTAGGGACAATGAAAAGCATACGGGACATCCTTTCGTCATGTATTACAATGCCAAAGGAGATACGGCAAACTATGAGAGTATTGGGATGGCAGTTTCAGATGATATGTTGACTTGGAAACGCTTTGGAAATGAGCCGGTCATCAGCAGAGGAAAAGGTATTTGTGGGGATGCCCAAATAGCTAAAATTAATGATTTATACGTCATGTTTTATTTTGGGGCATTCTGGAAACCCGGTGCTTTTGAAAGGTTTGCTTGTTCTTACGATTTAATTAACTGGACGGATTGGGAGGGAGAAGATTTGGTTGCCCCTTCAGAACCATACGATCAAAAATATGCGCATAAGCCATGGGTGATAAAGTGGAATGGCATTGTTTACCACTTTTACAATGCCGTGGGTAGCGAAGGAAGGGTAATTGCCTTGGCCACATCAAAAGGCATTAAAAATAACTAATTAATTAAGGTGAGATTATTCAGGAAATTTGATAGAGCTAAGCTAATTTAGTGAGATCGGACCCTGCTTTTAAGATACCACCATTAATCATAGAGAAGGGTATTTTTGCCGTAGTAAACATGTTATGAAAATGGCTTAGCTGAGACAATGGGCTTTGTTCACTTTCTTTATTTTTTAATTTTAACTAAGGGGGAATACGAATTCGGTTGTCATTAGGTAAACACTAAAAATTTATCTTATGAAACCAGGAGTATTTGGCCTGTTTATTTTCGCCACTTTTTTGATAGTGAATGTAGTTTTCGCACAAAGCCCTAATCAAACGATAAGGGGAGGGTTGTGGATACTGATAGTAAAACGGCCGTTCCATTTGCAAATATCACCATTGACAATTCAAATCCATTAATAGGTGTGACTTCGGACATTGATGGATATTTTAAAATTGAAAATGTAGCCGTAAGTCGCATAACTTTGGTAGTTACCAACTTAGGCTATGAAAGGGTAACAGTACCAAATATTTTACTGATATCCGGTAAAGAAACTGTTTTGAATATTGAGATGAAGGAATCATTTCAACAATTGGACCAAGTGGAAATAAAGGCATTTAAGAGGGGGAGTCCACGAATGAGATGGCGATAAGTTCCACCAAACAGCTCTCCATTGAAGAATCCAAAAGACATGCAGGAGCCATAAGTGATCCTGCCCGCTTGGTGTCTTCATTTGCGGGGATAATCAATGAAGGTTCCGGAAACAATGACATTATTGTGCGTGGAAATAATCCTCGTTTTATACAATGGAGATTGGAGGACATAGAGATCCCCAACCCAAATCATTTTGCCATTGAGGGATTAACAGGAGGCCCCATTAATGCACTGAATAGTCAGATGTTAGCCAATTCAGAATTTTATTCAGGTGCCTTTGCCCCTCAATATGGCAATGCTTTATCTGGTATTTTTGACATGAAACTCCGAAAAGGCAATGATGAAAAACAGGAATATAGTTTTTCACTAGGGGTATTAGGCTTGGATTTTACTGCAGAGGGACCTATCAATAAAAAGAACAAAAGCAGCTATTTGGTAAATTATCGATACTCTACACTATCCTTGTTAGATGATATGGGAATTGTAAGCTTTGGTGGTGTACCCCGGTATCAGGATTTAAGTTTTAAATTCTATTTTCCAACAGAAAATGCTGGAATCTTCACCTTATTTGGATTAGGAGGAGCAAGTAAAATAGGCTTTAATACTACAGATGAGGAAGACGAGGAAATAATATTGGAAGAAGGTTCTCAATACAGCAATCTGGCTGTTACAGGACTCAAACATTTTATTCCTTTGGGAAAGGATACCTATTTAAAATCAATTGTCTCTTATGGCTTTAATGGAAGTAAATTGATTGAACAAAGGCCCTATGAAGAGGAAATATTGAAAGAATTTAATAACACCAGATTGAATAATCAAACAACACGTCTATTATCCACTTTACACCATAAAATTAATTCCAAGCACAATTTTCAGGTTGGATTAATGTATGCTTATACTAACTTTGATTTAGATAATCACTATTTCAGCATACCCCAAAATCTATATCTGAAAGGGCAGGAGAATGAAGGCGCAGCCCATTTTAGTGAGGGTTATTTCAGTTGGAAATGGAGAATTTCAGAGTTTCTTACTGCAGTGAATGGATTCCATCTTTCCAAAAGTAGTTTGAATGAGAAGGTATACATGGAACCCAGATTGGCTTTGAAATACCAATTGGATGAAACTCAGAATATCAATGCCGCTTTTGGTTTACACAGTAAAATGGCATCTTTACCAAACCATTTTGCACTGGTTTACCAACCCAATGGTGATTATTTTATGCCCAATAAAAATTTGGAGCTGTTGCAGGCTTCCCATTATGTATTAGGGTATGAAAATTTATTGAATAGCAACTTGATTTTAAAGGTTGAAGCCTATTATCAGCATTTGAATAATATTCCGGTTGAGGATAAAGTAGGAGTCTCTATTCATTGATTAATCAGGATGATTATTTTGTGGATAAGGCTTTAGTGAATGATGGTGAGGGAAAAAATATTGGTTTGGAAATTACCCTTGAGCGGTATTTTAGCAATCAATATTATTTCTTGCTTACTTCTTCCCTCTATGATTCTAAATACAAGGCAAAAAATGGAGCGTGGAAAAATTCAAGGTACAATGGAAACTATGTAGGCAATTTTCTTTTTGGAAAGGAATTTTCTGTGGGGCGAAAAAATTCTATTGATAAAACCATAGGAATTAATTCAAGAGTTACCCTTTTGGGGGGCAGAAGGTATACTTCTATTGATCTGGAAGAATCCATTAAACAAGAAAAACAAGTGGGAATTGAAGGCCAGTACCTTGGGAATAAGGCTGATGATGTCTTTTACCTTAATATTGCTGTAAGTTACCGTGTGAATAAACAAAAGCTTAGTCATGAGGTCAAATTAGATGTTCAAAATCTGACGAATAACAATACGACAATTGATTATTTCTATAATAATGTTAAAAAGGAAATTGATGAAATACCACAACTTTCTATGTTTCCTGTAATGAGTTATACGGTTCATTTTTAAGTGAATAGATAACCTTTGGATACAAAAAGATGTAATCCTAAGAGAACTTTATTTAGTCACCTTTGTTGCCTCGTAACAAAGGTGACTAAATACCACTAGACCACTTCTAATCTAATAGTTTAGCTTTTATAGGGAATTTCAAACTTTTGTCGATATTCCTAATGACTTCTATGTCGGATTCACCATTGGGTACATAATACCTGAATTTACTTTTATAACTGGCCCCTGGAGCAATATAAAATTCTCCTTCAACCATAGGTGCATATACCCAGTAAGGCATGGTAGGGTGAACTCGAATAGATTGTGGATACCTGAAATTTTCTGGAAACCCAAATATTGTAACTCCGGAAGTTTTCCCCGCGATCTTTCCTGAGGCAGTAACCCAAGAGGCCTTGGTATGGTTGGCATTTTCATTGGTAAATCCTTCTGAGGTTAGTATTTCCCAAGTATTGGTAAAATGTGTGCTGTCTACTTTATTCCATTCCTTGCTTCCTCTGAAACCCATTCCTCCATAATGATATTCTAAAATAAATAGCGTGTCATTACTCGTATTGGTTTGTTCCGATATCAAGTCAAATAGGAAATAATCTTCAGTTGGGTAAACCATGATTGTCCACTTTTCTCCTAGTACTTCTCCATCCTTTAGGCTAATGTGGCGCAAATTACTTTCGATAATTGCTCCACTGTTTCCTGCCTCAGCCTGATTCAAACTTACATGTTCTACTGTACCGGTCTCTGAATGTTGATTCCAGAAATCTACTTTTTCTCCTCTATATTTGGTATTTACCCATGCGTTGAAAATAGCGTGATGATGGGTATGTCCAGCCGGAAATGCGTCTGTAATTATTTGACCTCCGGGACTGTAAAGGGGATGGATCATACCACTTCTTTTGTAATAATCGGGTAAATCACCGGGAGGGTTTGCCACTGCTGTCTGGTATTTTAGCACAGGGATTGATTCTGATAAAACTTCCACTCCCTCTTCTGTTTGAGATATTGTTACCTTTTGTTTGTCAGTATCATTCGCTTTCATCAAACTAAATTCAGCCTTTGTTTCTGCAGTCATATGGTCAATAAAGACCAATAAATCTCCGGAGGGCAAGACTTGTGCGGGATAACTTGTACCATTTTTTTCATTGAGAAGCTGATACTTTTCCTCTTTGGTTAGAGGGACATCTATCTGGATTATTAAGGGGTGATTTTCTCGCAATATTCCATCGGCATCCAATTCGATTTTAAATAATGGTGATGAAGTACAGGAAACAATGCATAAAATAATTAAAGGCAATAGGATTAATCGCAAACTCATGTCTATCGGTATTGTGAAAGTAAATATTAGGAAAATAAATATCGTGAGGAATAGCCATTTATCCTATTTTTATAGTCATAGGATGCGGGGATTTTGATTATGATTGTCGGTACCTATGGAAATTCTGACGTTTTTTGCGTTATTTAGGAATTGTTAAATCCAACCTTACTGATATTCACACTCAGATGAAAATTTATAAGCCATTATTTTTCTTATTCCTTTTTGGACTCATTCAGCCGCTTAGTTTTGCCCAAGAAAACCTTAATTCTTTAGTCCCTTTGGATGAACAAGTAAAGATTGGACATTTGGAAAATGGCTTAACTTATTACATTCAACACAATCCGAAACCGGAAAATAAACTGGAATTGCGATTGGCTCTTAAAGCTGGGGCCATGCAGGAAGATGATAACCAATTGGGCTTGGCCCATTTTGTCGAGCATATGGCTTTCAATGGATCTGAGCATTTTGAAAAAATGAGCTAATCAGTTACCTACAATCCATTGGGGTAGCTTTTGGTAGTGATTTAAATGCCTACACCAGCTTTGATGAGACGGTTTACATGTTGCCAATACCCACTGATGAAGAAGAAAAACTGACCAATGGTTTTCAGGTAATGAGGGATTGGGCCGGTGGGCTTTTATTGAATACAGAAGATATCGATGCCGAACGAGGGATAGTAGTGGAAGAATGGAGAACCGGACAAGGTGTTGGGCAGCGGTTAAGAGATGCTTACCTGCCCGTATTGCTACATGAAAGTCGCTATGCACAACGCATGCCAATAGGTAAAATGGAGATTATTAGAAACGCTGCGGATTCTTTGGTTAGAAAATTTTATAAGGATTGGTACCGCCCGGACTTGATGGCCATTGTGGCCGTGGGTGATGTGCCTACAGAAAAAGTTGAAGGACTTATTAAAACGTATTTTTCTAATTTAAAAAACCGGAAAATGCTCCTGCCCGTGAATATTATGAAGTACCCAGCCATAAAGATAATTTTGTTAAAATTATAACAGATGAAGAGGCACCGGGTATTCAAGTACAATTGTATTATAAGCACAAAGCCAAACCATCAATAAATTACAGTGATTATAAAGGTAGAATCCTTAGAACAATGTTTGGAGGGATGATCACACAACGGTTAGACGAGATAAGGCAGCAAGAAGATGCTCCTTTTATTTTTGCAGGTGCAAGGTATGGCAACCTAGTAAAACCTTTAGACTTTTTACCATCTCAGGTGTCGTTGGCCCTGGAAAACTTAAGGATGGTTTATTGTCTTTTCTTACCGAAAATCAGCGGGTGGTTGACCATGGGTTTACCCAAAGTGAATTGGATAGAGTTAAAAGGTCCTTATTGAATAGTGCTGAAAAATCTTTTAAGGAAATGGACAAAGTTGAGTCCAGAAATTTGGTAGGAAGGTATGTTTCTCATTTCCTTAACCAAAGCTTTGCAGATGGGCCTGAGAACAGGTATAGGTTTTACCAAGAAATCATCCCCCAAATAACACTTGAAGAAGTCAATGAGTTGGCAGATGAATTGATCAGGAATGACAATATTGTGTTGATCGTATCTGCTCCGGAGAAGGACAAAGAGAGCTTACCCAAAGAAAGTGACCTATTGGCGGTCTTGGAAAATGCAACGAGCATTCAAACGAAGCCTTATGAAGAGGATTTGCTAAGAGAAGAATTGATGCTTTCCAAACCCCAGCCAGGAGAGGTAGTGGGTAGGGCATATAATGAGGGGGTCGATGTAACCACGGTGACCTTAGACAATGGAATGAAGGTTTATTTTAAGCCAACCGATTATAAAAATAATGAAATAATTTTTACAGCCAGCAGTAATGGGGGAACGTCTTTGTACCCCTTGGAAGATCATTATAGTGCCAACTATTCCGGGACTGCCATCAATGTTATGGGAATAGGTGATTTTACTCCGTCTCAACTTAAAAAGGTATTGGCAGGAAGAAACGTTCAGGTTACACCAAATATTAGTACGTATTCTGAGCGAATTTCCGGTGCCACCACCCCAGGTGACTTGGAAATGACCCTTCAGCTTATTCATTTATATTTTACATCTCCAAGGATGGATCGATCATTATGGAATGTTTTCATTGCCAACCAAAAAAATCAACTGGAAAGTGCCGGTGTTAATCCTGACTTTCAATTTAATAAACGGGTGAATGAAATAATTAGCAATGGAAACCCAAGAGGTCGGGGCATTTATACTGCAGAACAGTTGGATTCCATAAGTTTGGACAAAAGTTTAGAGATTTACAAAGACAGATTTGCCAATGCAGCAGACTTTAATGTTTTGTTTACAGGTAATATAAATATGGAAGAAGTCCTTCCTTTAATTACTCAATATTTAGGAAGTTTACCGGGTGACCCTTCAAAAAAAGAAAATTTTCTGGATTTAGGTTTGACTCCTCCGCATGACCGGAAGGAAACCATAAAAGTGGGGATGGACGATAAAAGTCAGGTGATTTTATACTTTAGTGGGGAAACCTCCTACGATTTGGCTAAATCCCAGCAACTTTCTTACCTGGGAGAAATCCTAACAATTAAACTAATTGAAACCTTAAGGGAAGAAATTGGAGGTGTCTATGGAGTAGGGGCTAGAGGAAGTTTGAGTAGGGTTCCTAAAGAGAGATTTAATTTTTCCGTTTCCTTTCCATGCGGTCCGGAGTCAGTAGAAAAGTTGACAGCAGCTGTTTGGGAGCAGATTCGTAAAATCCAAGAAGAGGGGCCAAATGAAGCTGATTTAGCAAAAGTCCGCGAAACCAAGAGGCTTGACTTGGAAGAAAATATGAAGAGAAATGGTTATTGGCATGGACAGTTGGTCGCAGCCATAACGAGTGGTTTACCTTTGGACACTGTTTTAGGTGCAGAAGGAAGAGTTCTTGGCGTCACAGCGTCGGAAATAAAAAAGTAGCTAATGAATTTATTCAAAAGCCTCACCTCTTGGAAATTATCAGGTACCCGTCCAATTTTCAAGAGTAGATAATATTATAAAAAGACTGGAACATATATTAATTAACCAAATATTAGTAAGCCCAATGCTCAATTTACTGTTTTATTTTATTTCCCTTTATTTGTCTACACTATTACAGATTTATGTGCCTGAAAGGTTCAATCAAATTGTTGAGCAGGATCTTTTTGTTGCAGGTGAGGGAGGCTATCATACGTATCGAATACCTTCATTGCTTGTTACAGGAAATGGAACTGTTTTGGCTTTCGTAGAGGGTAGAAAATCAGGTCAGGGAGATACAGGAGATATAGATCTTCTAATGAAAAAATCTACCGATGGTGGGAGAACATGGTCTAAACAGGTAGTGATTTGGGACGATGGAGAATCTGTCTGTGGCAATCCTAATCCTGTCTTAGATGAAGTAACCGGAGACATACATTTACTGCTCACCTGGAATAGGGGAGATGACCATGAAGGAGATATTATTACTAAAAAGAGTAAAGATACCAGGAGGGTTTTTGTAATGAAGTCTTCTGACAATGGAGACAGTTGGTCAGCACCAGTGGATATTACGAAAACAACAAAAAATCCATTGTGGGGCTGGTATGCCACTGGTCCCGGTATGGGGATCCAAATCAAGCATGGACCCAATAAGGGTCGCTTGGTAATCCCGGCCAATCACAGTTATGATGACCCCAACGGGGAAGTTAGAGGCGGTCCGTTTGAGTATGGAGCTCATGTAATATTTAGTGACGATCATGGTGTTACCTGGGAATTAGGCGGAAGCATTAGGCCTAAGATGAATGAAAGTCAATTAATAGAAATGGCAGATGGCAAAGGAACACTTTTAATGAACATGCGGTCTTATTATGGTAAAAATAGGAGGGCTTTGTCTGTAAGCAAGGATGGCGGTGAGACTTGGTCTGACCCGGTGGAGGCAACTTCCTTAATTGAACCGGTATGCCAAGCCGCATTTATAAGGTATTCCTGGCCGGATGAAAAAGGAAAAGATTTGGTTTTATTTTCCAATCCGTCAAGCACTAAAAGAGAAAACATGACGATCAAGCTAAGTAAGGATAGTGGTAAAACTTGGATTGCATCTAAGGTTTTGAACCAAGGCCCTTCCGCTTATTCGGCTTTGGCCGCTTTGCCAAATGGAGATATTCTCTGCTTATATGAAAAAGGAGAAAAAAATCCTTACGAAAAGCTAGTGTTGTCACATTTGTCTTTGGATAATCTGCAGTAAAAAGGCAAAAAGTAAAAATCACTTCCCATTTATTGGCAGGGAAGTGGTATTATATTTTAACCTCTGATTTAAAAGAGATTAATAAGTAAATTTTCGTTAGCAAAATTCCATTAATGCCTTTTTCGTGGCCAGATGGAAAATAGTAAAATGTATTATTTAATAAAAAGTTGCTCGATAAAAACAGGCCTTGGAATTTCGATGTTTTTATCGGTCGCTTTAAGCATTCCCGTTTTGTTATCTACATTAAAGATGGCAATATTATCGGTTTCCATATTGGCTACAAAAACAAAATCTCCAATTTCGTCTACTTTAAAATTTCTCGGATGTACACCCCTGAAGGTATATGTCCTTGGGTTTTAAGCAAACCGCTTTCCGGATCGACTTGGTAAACAACTAAATTGTCTTGTCCTCGATTACTCGCATAGAGCCAAAGTCCATCTTTAGAAAAATGAATATCAGCACCTGCATTATAATCGCTATGTAGCTTGTCATTAAGCATGTTGATTCTACCAATTGGGCTCAAGTCACCGTTTGATTTATCCAAGCTGTAAATACTTACAGTGTTGCTTAATTCCTCTAATGAGTAAGCATAAGGAAGGCTGGGGTGGAAAACAAAATGTCTTGGGCCTGATCCCGGAGATGTTTGAAAGATTACTGGATTTTCTTCTACAGTCCCCTTTTTAATATCGACTTTGTATTTCAAAATTTGATCAATCCCTAAGTCCGAAGCATACACCCATTTGCCGTCAGTAGATGGTATCATGGCATGCATGTGAGCTGTTGTTTGGTTGGGGTGAACACTTTTTCCAGTATGTTGGATAAATGAAGTTGCTTCACTAAGCCCCCCATTTTTTAAAACTTTAAATGTAGACAAATTACCTCCTTTATAGTGGGAGAGAAAAACCACATTTCCGGTAGGGTCTACACTAATATGGCAGGGACTAGCCCCCACAGATGAAACGCTGTTGATTTTTGTAAGTTTCCCGGTCTCAGGAGCAATGGAATAAGCTATTACAGTACCTGCTTCATCTTGTTCATTCTTCCCTTCCCTATAGGCAGCATATAAAAATTTCTTATTGGGGTGCAAAGCCAAGAAAGTTGGGCTTTCCTTGTCATGAATGGTTTGAATAATTTGCGTAGTTAAATTTTCTCTGTCAAATTCAAGTACATAAATACCTTTACTATTGTTTTGGCTATAGGTGCCTACATAGATAATTTCTTTGGATGTCTGGGCCATAAGCAAATGGGGATAACTTAATATGCCAAGTAAGCATACAACACTTAGTTGTTTTAAGCACTTGGTAAAGAACAAGTTTTCTATAAAATACTTCATGTTCGAATATACTATAAAACAACAATTATTCAATATTAAATCTAATTCCGGAACCATGACTTAATTAAACCCGGATTTTGGATTCGTGGGAGCCTGTACCATATTTAGGGGAAGTTATGCAATCGCAAGAAAATCAGTCGTTTGTATATTTTTAACATTATACTGCTATGGTGAAATCGAAAGCAGTAACGAAGTAGCTGATTTTGAAGTGATTTCAGCACGTTATAAATTGTTTATTGCATATTTCGGGTTAAAAGTTTGGTTGTCACAATATAATGGGAAAATTGATGACTAAATAATACCAAATAAATAATATAATCGTTTCTAAAATTCTATTAACATTCACCGATAACAGATTTAAAAGGTTGGTTTATTGTAAATGTTGCGCTAGTACCTCTTTGATTTTCTGGAAAACCTCTGAGTTTTCATAAACGCCCCTGAAATTATTGGACATTGGTCCATATGCAAAAATAGGTACCATAATCGCAGTATGGTCCTCCGTTGTAAACTCAAGCTCAACCTTTTGTTCTTTGATATTGCCTTGAGGAAGAGTTACACCACCCGTCTCATGATCTGCAGTAATAATTACCAAAGTTTTCCCATTCTGATCAGCAAATTTTAGTGCTTCTGCGATGGCTTGATCAAAATCGATTCCTTCTTCTATTACAGTTTGACTGTCATTGATATGTCCTCCTGAATCAATGAATGCACCTTCCACCATCAGGAAGAAAGGCTTGTTTTTGCTGGCTAAAAATTGCAAGCCGGCTTTGGTAGCAGTACTCAGGTAACCTTCTCTGCCATTCATTACTTTAGGCAACTCATTTTGAGAAGCAAAAAAGCCAACTTTTTCTGATTTGCTTTTTCCAACTTCTCCAAGGAGCTGCTCAGTTCAAAACCGGCTTTTTTAAGATTTATTGTTTCATCCTGTTCGAATTTCGTGAAGTCATCTTTTCCTCCTCCAATGAACAAATTCAAAGGGCTTTTGACCAAGTCACTTGCTATCTCCTTGGTTAAGTCTCTTTCTGTCCTGTGTGCGTAAAATGCCGCAGGAGTAGCTCCCGTTAAATTGTCTGTTGTCACAATACCTGTTACAAAACCGTGGCTATCCAAAACTTCAGGAAGATTTTCGGCAGGGCTACCGTCCGGAAGGGCTCCAACACTTCTGTTTTTTACCTTATTCCCACTAGCCAAGGCTGTGCCGGCTGCAGCAGAGTCTGTGGTGAAATCATCTTTGGATTGAGTTTTGAGCAGACCAATATTTTTAAGTTGTGTCAACGTCAAGTCATTACCATTTCCATACATGGCGGCAGAAATTTGGGCTAGCCCATTCCCATCGCCTATCAGCAGGATAATATTGTCTACCGGGCCAGCTATACCGTCTTTTTCAAAGGTCGGCTTGTATATATCGCTTAGATGGTTGGTTTGATAAAATCGCTCATCCAGACTAGTTAAATAGGCATTTGCTTCATAGGGTTTATCAGTGTTGATAAAGTCAATACCCAATTCACTAAGAGCCTTCCAAGAAGTTTTGCTGTCTGGAGTGGCCCAGAATCTAAAAGGCCTGTCAAAGGAATGCACTTTATCTACTACATTCTTTATTTTTTCTATATCTTGGTCAACCATCCTTCCTTTTCCATTCCACTGGGAAAAATCCTTGAAACTTAAGCTGAAAAGTTCAATTTTCTCCAAAGGCAGGGCAGTTAAATTGGTTAAGCTTTGGTAATCGAAAAAGACAGGGAAGGGATAGTTATTATAGTCTGTAACTTTTGGTCTATTTCCTGATATTACAATTTTCACAAAAGGGTATTCATGATCCTCCCACAATAATCCATAAGGCTTAATGACTTCCAAAACCTTATCTAGTGTACTGTAAGCTTCTGTTTTAATGTCGACCAATAATTGTAAAGGTTTCTGTGAACCCAAGCCCAGACTTTTGGCTTTAAGTAGTGGATCTAAATAAAGTGAGGTAAGCGTATGTCCTTCTTTGATACTTTCTTTTTCATGTGCCACATATAGGGTGTCACCTTTTAAAATAACATCCGCTTCAATTGAGCTAACTCCATTGGCATAAGCCTCCCAAAATGGGGCATTGTGAAGGTAATCATTGTGACTATGTATCCGTGTTTGTTGGCCATAACTAGGAATGGAAATTAATAGTAATGACAAAATTCCAATTTGGATAATAAAAACAGTTCGTTTAATCGATTGCATGCTAGGTTTGATTTAAAAGAGTATGCAATATTAGAATTATTGCTTTGGATTTAAATTAGAAATCCACATTAAATTTATATTAAGTGGCCGTTTTTTAAGGAAACAAGACAATAACAGGTTTTCATAGGAAATGTAAATCTTTTTTGGATAAATCTTCACTTTGGTATAAAACTTGTTAACTCTAGGGTATAACATCAAAAGAAAAGGATGTTAAGTTTTTAAATTTTAAACCATATTTAAGACATTATGAAATCAGCGAAAATAATTTTAGGAACATTGGCAGGAGTAGCAATAGGCGTACAAATTGGATTGTTGATTGCTCCGGAGAAAGGGAAGACTACCCGCAAGAAGCTGTCTAAAAAAGGTGAAGGATACTTAAAGGAAGTCAACAGTCAATTTGATCATTTGGTCAAAGGAGTAAATGAAAAGTTGGATAAAATGAATAAAAATATCGTTGCCGTAGCTGAAGAAACCAAGACCAAAGGAAAAAATATGCTTGCAGAAGCAAAAGATAAAACCAAGTAATAATTTTTTTGTTACTAGGCCAATGAAGTTCATTGGCCTTTTTTTATCAAAAATTAAATTATTATGAGTTTAGAAAATAAAACTGCTTTTATTACGGGAGGAAATACGGGTATCGGGTATGGAATTGCCCAAGCTTTGATTGCAGAAGGAGTGAATGTAGCCATCACAAGTAGGTCTCTGCAAAGAGCAGAGGAGGCCGCAAAAAAATTAAGGATTCCGTTTCATCCAAAGGAGAAATAATGGCCTTGGAGTTGGATGTTAAAAATTTTGAGGCTCAGAAAGAGGCCGTTAGCAAAGTTGTTGAAAAATGGGGAAAGCTGGATTTTTTTATAGCAAATGCGGGCGTAGGGCATTTTGCGCCTATTCAGGAACTCAGTACAGAACACTGGCAGGATACCATTGATACGAATCTAACAGGTGTTTTTTACGGAATCAAAGCTTCTGTCGAAGCATTAAAGGCCACAGAGGGATTTTTCTTGACCATATCAAGTCTTGCAGGTACTAACTTTTTTGCGGGAGGTGCTGCCTACAATGCCAGTAAATTTGGATTGACAGGTTTTACTCAAGCTGTGATGTTGGATTTAAGGAATGAAGGAATCAGGGTTAGTACCATCATGCCGGGTTCAGTTGCCACCGGATTTAATGATCATCAAGTTGATGAAAAAGATGCCTGGAAAATTCAGAAAGAAGACATTGGAGAAATTGTGGTGGGTTTATTTAAATTGGATGCCAGAACTTTACCTAGTAAAATAGAAGTTAGACCTTCCAAAACAGCAAAGGGATAATTATTGACATTCCTTTGCGCAATGAAATGAATTGATAGAACATCATTTTTAGATCTTTAAAAAACCGGCTATTTAATTTAAATGGCCGGTTTTTTTATGAGGGCTAAGTTTTTTGTGTTCCGTTCATGAAAAACCTCTGATTATCGAAAGGTTATTGATTGTGTTTTAAGTGTTTGTAAATTAGTTTTTTATACGATGTTTTTCCAGTAATAAATTTTTAGGTTGTTGGTCTAATTGGCCACTAAAATGCAATTCATATAAATTCCACCTTACCTTTTTAAAATTTTTAGTAAATTGTTTGATTAGATTTAATAATTGAATGTATTATCTCAAAAAAGTCAATATTATAATTAAGTATTACAATACAATTTATGGACACATCTATTAAAAGAAGAGAATTTATGGGAAAAGCTGCACTCGCCGGGATTGGTCTGGGGCTGGCAACATCTACCCTTGCCTTTGGCACCGCATCTGTTAAAAGGAATAAGAAGGTAGGTATTATAGGATTAGATACTTCACATAGTGTAGCCTTTGCCAAAGCTTTTAATGCTTCTGATGCTGCACCTGATTTGGGTGGCTATAAGATAGTAGCGGCTTATCCTCATGGTAGTAAGGATATCAAAACTTCTGTAGAAAGAATTCCTGGATACATTGAAGATGTTAAGAAGCTTGGGGTTGAGATCGTGGACTCTATAGCCTCACTTTTAGACATAGTGGATGTTGTTTTGTTGGAAACAAATGATGGTAGGCTTCATTTGGAGCAGGCATTGGAAGTTTTTAAATCCGGAAAGACTGTATTTATTGACAAGCCGATAGCTGCCTCCTTGCCGGATGCTATTGCCATATTTGATGCGGCCAAAAAATACAATGTTCCTGTTTTTTCCAGTAGTTCCTTGAGGTATATGGAGAATGCTGTAGCTGTAAGAAATGGCGAAATTGGTGAAGTTTATGGTGCGGATGCATTTAGTCCGGCTAAATATGAAGCTACTCACCCGGATTTGTTTTGGTATGGGATTCATGGTGTTGAAACCTTGTATGGATTGATGGGCGCGGGCTGTAAAACCGTTCAGAGGACCTATACAGAAGGAGCAGATGTTGTAGTTGGAACTTGGGAAGGTGGTAAAATTGGAACATTTAGAGGGACCAGGACCGGAAAGAGTGGCTATGGTGGAAGAGCTTTTGGAGAAAAAGGCATCCTAGATATGGGAGGATATGGAGGCTACCGACCATTATTGGTTGAGATTGCTAAATTCTTTGACAGTGGCAAGTCGCCCATAAGTGATGAAGAAACGATTGAAATTTTTGCTTTTATGCAAGCAGCGGACGAAAGCAAGAAAATGAACGGTCAAGCTGTTTCTTTGGAAGCTGTTTTGGCAAAAGGTAAAAGAGAAGCATTAAAAATAAAAATTTAAATAATCTATAATATGAAAAATAGTAGAAGAACCTTTGTAAAGAAGGCAATCGCTGGCGCCACCTTCGCTACGGTAGGAGGAATGCTACCTGCGATGTCCGCAAAGAGTTATGGTAAGATTATTGGTGCAAATGATCGTATCAATGCAGCAAGTATGGGAGTTGTCAGCAGGGGACATGCTGTTGGAACAAACTTTGCCAGCCAAAAACAGTGTGATGTAATTTATAGCTGTGATGTTGATATAAGAGCTGCTGAAAAATTTGCAGGATCTATCAATGAGATTCAAGGAAGAAGTCCAAAAATTGAGAAAGACGTAAGAAAAGTTCTTGAAGACAAAGATGTTGATGCTTTGATCGTTACAGCTCCTGATCACTGGCATGCTCCAGCGGCAATTTTGGGCTTGAAAGCAGGAAAACATGTATATGTTGAAAAACCTTGTGCGCACAATCCACACGAAGGTGAATTGCTAATGCAGGCACAAAAAAAATACAATAAAGTAGTTCAGGTGGGTAACCAAAGACGTTCTTGGCCTAATGTAATTAAAGGTATTGAGGAACTTCACAACGGGGTTATCGGAAGACCTTATATGGCAAAAACTTGGTACGCAAACAACAGAGCGCCCATCGGTAACGGTAACCAAGTTCCTGTTCCGGAATGGTTGGACTTTGAATTATGGCAAGGCCCTGCCCCAAGAGAAGCTTACAGAGACAATTTAATTCATTACAATTGGCATTGGTTTTGGAACTGGGGAACAGGGGAAGCGCTAAACAATGGTACCCATATGGTGGATTTGGCCCGCTGGGGTTTACAGGTTAAATACCCAAATAAAGTAAACTCTTCAGGTGGAAGATATAGGTATGATGACGATTGGCAAACACCGGATACGCAGATTATCAATATGGAGTTTGACAATAAATCCATGATCACTTGGGAAGGTAGGAGCTGTAATGGAAAGCAAATCGAAAAAGGTAGTGTAGGTACATTATTTTATGGTGAAGATGGTAGCCTTTTAATAGAAGGTGGAAATTCCTACAAGATTTTCAACCTTAAAAATGAATTGGTAAAAGAAGTGACAAACGACATGGTAATAGATCCAACCAATAGGTCTAACCCTGCACAAGCTTTGGATGCTTTGCATATCCAAAACTTCTTTGATGGTATCACCAATGGAATTGAGGTTAGATCTGAAATTGTAGGAGCTCACCAAAGTACACTATTGTTACAATTAGGAAATATCTCTCAAAGGATTGGAAGAACATTACACGTTGATTCTTCCAACGGTAAAATAAAATACGATCCTAAAGCAATGGAACTTTGGAAGAGAGAGTACGAACCGGGTTGGGAACCAACAGTTTAATACTTTATCTCTATATTATTAATTAGGCCAAACCCATCTGGTTTGGCCTTTTTCCAATCAATCAACAAAATTTTCTTACATGGAATTAAGTACCATTGACCTGATCGTAATCGGGCTATTCTTTTTACTGATGCTACTCATTGGCGTATGGTCCTATTTTAGGAACAATGATGCTGAGGATTATTTCGTTGCAGGAGGTAAACTTCCTTGGTGGCTGTCGGGGATATCCCACCACGTATCAGGTTACAGTGGGGCCGTTTTTGTGGCCTATGCAGGCTTGGCTTATACTCACGGGTTTTCTTTATACATCTGGTGGGCACTGGGTATAGGTTTGTCTGTTGTTATTTCTGCAAAAATTTTCCCTGTATTTTGGGTACGCTTAAGGAAAAGGTTCAAAATCCAGTCTCCCTTGGAATTTCTAGCCAACCGATATAACCTAGCCACCCAGCAATTAATGGCATGGAGTGGGGTAATTTTGAAGTTATTTGATATTGGAGCCAAATGGGCGGCAATAGCTATATTACTGAATGTATTCACTGGAATTTCATTGACCTATGGTATTTTGATTTCAGGTGGCATCTCCTTGCTTTACATTACCTTTGGAGGTTTGTGGGCAGTAATTATTACCGATTTTGCTCAGTTTATTGTTCAGATCATTGCAGGTCTTGTTATGTTCTATGTGGTAATCGAGAAACTAGGTGGTATTGAAAGTGTATTTACCGTATGGGATCAATTACCGGAAGGTAATGGAGATCCATTTAATGAGCCCTATACGGTGGGTTTTGCCCTTTTGTTTTTGTTTATCAATTTTCTGTCTTACAATGGTGGGCAGTGGAATTTGGCTACCAGATACATCTCTTCCCCTTCAGAGCAAGAAGCTACAAAAGCAGCGCGATTATCCGGTATCCTATACATTATCTGGCCATTGATATTGTTCTTTCCAATGTGGGCAGCTCCCGTGATCCTTCCGGATCTGGAAGACCCAACACAGTCATATGGGATTTTGACAATGGAATTGTTGCCTGTAGGCTTAATAGGACTGGTAATCGCCTCTCTTTTTGCCAATACAATGTCTATGACTTCTTCTGATATCAACACGATTTCAGCAGTAATTACCAGAGACATTTTACCTGCGGTAAATAAAAAATTCAGGGATGGAAAAACCTCTTTATTGACGGCAAGAATTACTACTTTCCTATTTACCCTTGGAACAATCCTTGTCGCTCTTCAATTTGAGAAATTTGGAGGAGTTTTGGGATTAATTATAAGTTGGTTTGGTGCCTTGGTAGGTCCTATTGCTGTTCCAATGTTATTCGGTTTGATTCCATGGTTCAAATCGTGTGGCCCAAAAGCCGCTATTGGATCAATTCTAGTTGGACTTTTAGCTTTTGTGATTACCAAAAATGTAGATGTTGGAAGTCTGGCACTCGAAATAGGTTTGCCGGTAATTTGCTCTACGATTACTTATATACTGATTGGCTTTATTGAGCGAGACAATGTGCCTGAAAAGGTAAAGCAAATGCTTGAAGACGTTTCTCACGAATAGAAGCAAAAAGTTTAAGCTATTAATAAAAAAAGGGACCACTTCGTTAAAGTGATCCCTTTTTTATAGCTGATTTGTTATCATTGAAACGTGCCGCCCAAAGGGTAATTCCGGTCACGTCAAAGCATTTAATACTTATAACTGAGCTGCTACACGCTTAAAATAGGCAATGCTTTCTTCCACATCAGGAAGATTATTCTCCCAATTGTGCTCGTATTCAGCAGAAAATGCTCCTTCAAAACCTTGTCGATGCAATTCGTGAAGTACACCAGCTACATTACTTGTGCCTGTTCCCCATGGCAAATCATGAGCATCTCTAACACCAAATTTGTTTAAATCTTTTATATGAAGGCTGATAATTCTACCTTCTAATTGTTTAAGGCAATCTACAGGATTGAGGCCCGACCTTACCCAGTGGCCAATATCTGCACATACACCCATTAATTCTGATCTTCCTTCTAGCATTCTGGAAGCAACCTCTGGATGCCAATAATAAGAAGGTACCGGATGGTTGTGTAAAGCAAGTTTAATTTGGTATTCCTCGCAAAGCTTTTCAATTTGGTCAAATTGGTTAGGCTTTGACTCTGAAGTGAGTATTCCTATTCCTAGTTCTTTGGCAAAATCAAATAATTTGGGCAAATCCTCATCACTGGCATTGACTACGCCATAAGCTACGGCTTCTATATCGTATTTGTTTAATAAGGCTTTGATTTTTGCTTTACCATTAGCAGTTATACTTGTAAAATCAGTGGTTTCATTGCCGGATTTACTAATTTTTTGACCGGGATACATTTCTACGTATTTTACTCCTATACTGTTAAGCTTTTCTAATGTTTCTTCAAGAGAAAAAAGTCTGAAAGTGTAGGCTTGACTGCCCACTTTCCACCCTTTAGGCATCCCTTCCTGGGCCTGAATATGGAAGGATAGCATAAGAAAAAGGGATAATAGGCCTAATTTGAATGATTTATTGTTCATAAGAGACAGGTTTGGTTAGTTTTTGAATAATATTTACCAAAACTACTTGATTTTAGTGAGAGAATGAAATCTATATTTAGTGACGAACAATACCCTCCTCATGATAAGAATTAATGAATTATTAATTGAAAGTGAATCAGGCGGTACGCACTTGCTTTGTATATTTGATCAGAAAAGTGATTTTGTTTAAATAATCCAATTGCCCGATGAGGAGTCTGATATTCCTGTTTGTCTTATTAAATTTACTCTGTTACCAATTGTCCGCTCTGAGCCAAACTTTGAAGAACGAGAATAATTTTGAGTTAATAGCCCATAGAGGAGGAGTAGTAAACAAACAAATTCCTGAAAACAGTTTGAAGGCCTTAAATGAGGCAATCAATCGGGGGTATTATATGGTAGAGGTGGATGTGAGGTTGACCAAAGATGGGGTGTTAATTACACATCACGACAAAGACTTTAAAAGGTATTATGGGGAGGACCGGCTCGTAACAACCATGACCTGGGAAGAAATTCAGGGACTAACAGGTGATTTGGGGCAAAAGGTCTTGAAGTTAGAAACTGTCTTGGCTCATTGTGAAGGAAAAATTCAAGTGATGATAGACAACAAAATCCAAGGATTTGAAAAAGAAGCTTTCGATGAAATCATCAACTTGCTTGATCGGTATGGATTAAGGGGCAAAGCTTTAATGATTGGTACTGAGGCTTCTACGGAATATTTTACCGGAAAGATCAAATTAAGCTGCTCTATAGATCAATTGAAAGAGAATGTCAAAAGAAAGGATTTTAATCCCAATAACTATTACCTGTTTTCCAGTGCGATCCCTTCAGCAGATTTTAATTGGGCCAAGGAGCACACATTTATGGTGGTGGGCGCTGTGAATACATGGGCCTATGCGCACAAGAAGAAGGAAACTCCAGAAGAAACCATAGAAAAGCTTAAACAAGTGGGAGTTACCTTTTTTCAAATTGATTCAATATATGAAACCTTTTTTTAATTGGTTACCTTCTTGGCTATAAAATCAGGGTTTAAAGTTTCAGGTATGGGAGCATTTGTACTTTCCCTCCAATTTTCGAGTAAAGTTAACAGTTCCTTGGCTTTGTCCGGCCTGTCATTCACTAGATTATTACTTTCCGAAATGTCTTCCTTAAGGTTATACAGTTCTATATCATTGTTCTCAAAATATTGGATGAGTTTCCAATTTCCATATCGAATAGCAGAACCGGGTCGTGTTCTGAACACCGGATCCTGACTCTCCGCATTGCCACCTTCAAGGTAAATGGGGAAATGCCAAAAAAACGGCCTTTTGGGAAGATTTTTGCCAGCGGTCAACAAGGGGAGTAAGCTAATTCCATCCAAATTTTTATTTTCCGGTTTTTCAATACCCGCCAATTCCAGAAGGGTTGGAAAAATGTCAAGGTTGGTAATCGGCACCTCGGATACCTGTCCGGGACGTATCCTGCCAGGCCAAACAGCAAATGCAGGTATTCTAATCCCCCTTCATAATAAGAACCTTTTCCTGCCCTCAAGGGTCTTTGTTTGGTAACTTTATAAAGGCCACCATTGTCGGTAACAAAAAAGATAAAGGTGTTTTCAAACAACTTTTTTCCTGCAATAAATCAATTAGGCGACCAATATTCCGGTCTAAATTCTCCACCATGGTAGCATATTTAGCATCGCTTTGACCGTTTGAAGGTGATTTACCAAGGTATTTGTCCAGCAAGCCGGTCACCGGTTGGATAGGTGTATGTACTGCGTAAGGGGAATAATTGAGGAAAAATTGTTGTTCTTGATTGTTGGCTATGAAATCGAGTGTTTTGTCCATTACCAGGTCTGTCAGGTAATCATCGCTTGTAGACTGAATACTTGGTACATTTTTGTAAGGAGGATAATAGCTACCAGGATTCCCTGCATCAGAGCCACCGATATTTATATCAAATCCTCGGGTCAAAGGATCCTTGCTGATGTGCCATTTTCCCGAATGGCAAGTGATGTAACCATTTTGTTGCAGTAATTCTGAGAATAATAGGTGATGGTCAGCAATGGTTGGAATATTGACAGTTGGAACAAGCTTTCGGTTTTCAGATTTCCCTCTATCGGAATTTGCCACTGTATATACGCCATGGCGGGGCGTGTTTTCACCACTCATCATACAAGCCCTGCTAGGAGCACAATTGGCCGCTGCAGCATAGGCTTGATTAAAAATCACTCCTTTTGATGCCAAAAGGTCCAGGTTGGGGGTTTCATAGAATTGACTGCCCATAAAACCTGTATCTCTCCATCCCATGTCATCTACGTTGATCAAGATTATATTTGGAAGGGTATTTTTAGATGCTGCTTCTCTTTGATAGCCAAAAATATTTAGTGAAATGAATAGCAAAAAGAAGGATAGGGTCATTTCTTTTTTTTTGGATAGGTTTACAATTTGTAAAGTAAAGGGCCAAGATTAATGTAGTTGCTAAAAGAAGTTAAATATTGGTATAATCACTGATTTTCTAACATACCGATATTCCTTTTCTGCTATCTTAGAACGAGGTTAAATCTAGGAGTTATTTTTAGTAATTATTGTGTCAACACAAATTTAATAGAAGGATAGCTAAATAATAGCAAAGTTTTTCAATTGACTAAAGCACCAATAAAACAAATAGCAGCACGTAGAAATGGCCCTTCACACAGGGTATTCACCCTATTAAAGCGTTTAAGTAGAAACGAGAATCATATGAGACAAATAACATTTCTATTAATTGTAAGTGTATTGATTTCCTGTCATTCTAAAAATAATGATCAGGGGAGTCATGACACTTTGTATTCGGTAGATACCCTCCTCATTGATTCCAAAGGGCAACCTCTTTATTTGAAATATCAACTTATAAATTCGAGTATTGACGAGGAGAAACGATCGATTTATTTATTCAATGATTTTAATCATTCAATTGATGAAGTTAATCTAGATGAATTGGCACTTGTAAATAATTATCCATTCGAAACAGAAGGGCCTGATGGTACAGGAGAGCCTGTGAATAACTTTAATGTAATGAAAGATGGTCGGTTTTTCATTAAATCTTTTAGTAAGTCCGGAGTTTTCGATAGAAGTGGTGCCTTAATACAAAAAATTGACTGGATAAATTCAATGGATTCAACCGGTATTAAATATGGAGAGGTCCCCAATATCGAGTTATTGGGTGAGCATACTGGATTGACAGTATTTGGACTCAATTATGATTATAAAAATCGAGAAATAGGTCTTGATGTGCTGTCGGTACAGAAAAATGTGGTCAAACGATTTGAGATAGATGCCGAAAGGTCATATCGTGATTTTATTTTGACTGTTGAAGGTACCCAATATGTTTTAGACCCCAATGTCTTCTTGGTGGTTGAAAATAATTCTATTATAATAAGCCATCAATTTTCAAATGAAGTGCTTTTATTTAATTCTGAAGGCGGATTTATAAAAAAAGTAGATTATGAACCTAAATTGACACCTAAGCGGGTCAATAAAGGAAATGAAAAAGGTCTTGCTGATTTGAAACAAGTACGGGAAGAATATAAAAATTACTTGGGGCAAGTTTGTTTTTATCCACCGGTTTGGGATGAGGTGAATAAACGATACCTCCGTTTATCTACCAAATCGGTATATTCCGAGAAGGAATCAAAAAATTCTTTTCTCCCAGAAGTACAAGAATCGAAGGCGTATTTATCTGTATTTGATGTTGATTTCAATTTAGTCTCTGAGTTGCCCATTCCTGAATTAACCATGAAACCTACTAAGTATTTCGCCAAAGATGGGAAGCTATGGGTTTTTAAAAATTTCTCAGATGAATTGGGTTTTATCGTTGTTGATATTTGATCACGATGTGGAAAGCATTAATGCTTTTTAAGTATGCTCCTCTCATAATTTAGATGTAAAAAAGAGAATGCCAATACCCTTTTTGTTAGACCCAAACCCTCTCAGTGTCTTGTCAAGCATACATTTTACACCATAGTTTCTTTCTAATGGTCTCGCAAAGCCGCAGAGTCGCAAAGAATTATTTTTTAATACTTGCTACAATAAAACCCTAAAATAACAGACCAAAGGCACAAGTATTCAAAAAATGATAAATTCCCTCCTTTGCGTCTTAGCGCCTTAGCGAGCAAATAAAAAGGAATGGATTCGTTTTTGAAAAGAATTTCACGCAGAGCCGCAGAGTCGCAAAGAAATATATTTTTTAATACTGACCACAAAAAAATCTATCCTAACTGATTAAAGATACAGATATTTAAAGAAAGGTCTATACCTATCTTTGCATCTTATACTTGATATGGCTGGCATCACAATTCCGGAGAATATCCACGGGAGTAGTATTTGGCCTTTGCTAAATGGTGATCAGTTGGAGTGGAGAAAGGCTTTTGTGTATGAAGGGCTTGGAACCTACGGTGGTGCATTGCCTAATTTAACGGTAATCAACCAAAATTTTCGTTATATTGAGACTTTTGAAGATTCGCTTTTGGAAAAGGTTGTTTTTAGGGAATTTTATGACCAAAAGAAAGATCCACTAGAATTGCATAATTTAATTGGATCGGAAAAAGTAACTTCCAAAGTAAACGAGGCACAAAAACTAATTAAACAACACAAACAGACAATATTACAACAATAAACTTTACCCAGACTTGAGAAATTGATATGTTAAAAACTAATTTTCTTTACCTGCTAATGCTAATGATACTCTTGGCCTCAGCTTGCCAACCGGAGGAATCGGAAACGAAATCCACTTATCCTTCAATTAGTGGTATTTATCCCCATTTGGCCTATTATAACAATGAAGGAGAATGCGGAACAGGTGCTGTGGTGCCATGGGCAGATAAATTGTGGGTGATCACTTATGGACCTCATCTACCCTTGGGTTCTTCTGATATGCTCTATGAGATCGATCAGGACCTAAATATGCAAATCAGGCCTGAAAGTATTGGGGGTACCCCAGCCAATAGAATGATTCACAAGGAAAGTGAACAATTGTTTATAGGCCCCTATGCCATCGGTAAAAATGGTGAAGTAAGGACAATTCCTTATACAGATATGCCTGGAAGACATACAGGAAATGCCAGACATTTGACAGATCCCGCCAATAAGATTTATTATGCCAGTATGGAAGAAGGTTTCTATGAGGTAGATGTGCATGATTTGTCTGTCAAACAATTTTATGAAGATGGAAATATTCGCCGAAAGAAGAAAGACGATACTGACACCAACCCTGCAGGTAGCTTACTGAAAGGTGCCCACGGAAAAGGGTATTATTCAGGACAAGGCGTTACTGTTTACTCCAACAATGGGGAGTCAGGAAGTAAAGCCTTGGAGCAGTTTGATATAGAAGCGGGTTCACTCTCTGAGTGGGATGGAGAAGAATGGAAACTTGTCCGAAGAAACCAGTTTGTAGAAGTAACAGGACCGGGTGGGATCTATGGCAATGCCAATCCGGAGACTGATCCAATATGGGCGACAGGATGGGACCATAAGTCGGTTATCCTTGCTTCCAGAGATGCGGAAAAAGGTTGGTCATTTTATCGCCTTCCCAAAGCCAGTCACAGTTATGATGGCGCACATGGTTGGAATACTGAATGGCCTAGAATCAGAAACGTAGGAAAAGACGGTGAGCCGGACTATCTAATGACCATGCATGGTATGTTTTGGAAGTTTCCTGAAGGTTTTCAAGAGGGTAATACCTCGGGAATTAGACCAAGATCCGCCTACCTGAAAGTGATAGGTGATTTTACACGTTGGAATGATGGATTGGTATTTGGTACAGATGATTCTGCCAATAAAGAGTTTTTAAATACCAGAAGTGCCAAAGGAAATATTCAGGGTCCCGGCCAGTCCAATTCCAATTTATGGTTTGGTAGTATGGATCTGCCTGATGAATTGGGGCCCAATACTGCCAATGGTGCATTATGGCTCAATGAAGAGGTGAAAGCAGATATCCCTTCTGATCCCATGTTGTTTGCCGGTTGGGACAATAGAAACCTTTGGATAAAGAATGAAGGTAAATCGAATGTGATTTTCACAATTGAAATTGATGCCAAAGGGGATGGCAATTGGGAAACCACGGACGAGGTGGAAGTGAAAGCAGGAGAGAGTACAAGAAAGTATTTTGATCAAAACACAAGTGGTGAATGGATTCGATTAACTGCCAATCAAAATACCATAGCTACTGCCCACATGGCTTTTGCCAATCCTGAAACCAGGAAAGCAATCCAAACTGGTATTTTTGAAGGAGTCAATACCATTGAGCAAAATGATTTTATCGGTGGATTCTTGTATGGTTTGGGAGATGATAGGAGAAAGTTAGGCTTGGTAGCTAAGTCTTATAAAGAAGGGAAACCTACAGACCTGGGCTATTATGAAATGGACGATAAATTCCAATTGGTAAAAGTGGAGGATCCCACTACCCTGCAGTTTATCAATGACAATTTTCAGATTCCTAAAAATGTGTTTGAAGTGGATGAAGCTTCTGTGTTGGTTATTGATGACAAGGGCAGAAGGTGGCGTTTACCTAAAGGCAACGAGCGCTATACTGAGCCCTCTTTATCAGGAAACCTAAGAATTTGTAGAGAAGTGGCTACAGAGAGAGATTTGTTCAATTGCCATGGGACTTTTTATGAATTGCCTGCTGAAAATGCAGATGGTTATGCTAAAATCAGACCGGTGGCTTCCCATCAGTTAAAAATCAATGATTATGCTTCTTACAGGGGAATGCTATTGTTAACAGGTGTTGACCCTGAAGCAGCGGCATCGAATGAACACATTGTTGTTTCTGATGATGGTAAAGTTGCTGTATGGACCGGAGCCATTGATGATCTTTGGCAATTGGGGAAACCTGTAGGAAAAGGTGGCCCTTGGGCAAATTCTGATATCGAAGCCGGCGAACCTTCCGATCCCTACTTGTTTGCTTTTTACGACACGCGTACACTAGAGCTTAGCCATGATGCCAAGGAGGCCGTTACATTTACTATTCAAATGGAACCGATAGGCCACGGACCTTGGATGGATTATAAAGAGGTAACCGTACCTGCAGGTAAAACCCATGTGGAGCAATTTCCTGAAGGGATTGAAGCCAGGTGGGTAAGGTTGGTAGGAAATCAAAATTGTAAAGCAAGCGCTCAATTTTCTTATAAATAAAAATACAAGGCAAACCTTAAAACCTGAATGAGATTTAATGAATTTGACTAGAGGTTTAATTCTATTGGCTTTTACGATAAGTCTATTAGGCTTACAAGAGCGTGATAATCCTGGCAAAAAGACTTTAATAGAAAGTTTGCAAACAGACTCTTTACGCTATGACATGTATTTGCTGGAAAATGAGCTGGGAGAGTCAGAGGGGTATATGGCAGAAATTTTTACCCCTGTTTGTCATACCAATGAATGTTATCCGGTTTATATAGACTTCTATTGGGATCTTTTAGGTAATTACCTAAAATATGAAATTCCGGAAGGAGAGTTGTTAACCAAATTAGACCACGTGCCCTTTGATGATGAAGACCATGAAAAGTTGCAGGAGATTCTTAGTAATGAAAGGTCGCTTCTCAAAGACTATAAGATTGAAGAGTTGGTGGGAAGCACACAAACGGTAGCCGCAAATGGCGTGGATGCCGTAACAGGAGCTACCCTCAAAACAATTAAAAATGAAGTTATAGACGGTGCTGTTTATTCTTGTTATACTTTATGGCATTTGGCGCATGGGGAGATGGCGGAAAAGGTTAAGGTGCATACAGAGGGGCTTTATTCAAAGGCTTTGTTGATACAGTTTCTAGAAAGTGGACATTATCCCTATCAATATTGGGCTATTGAGAAGGTTATTAATAAGGACCTATATACCGACGATAAATTATCAACAGCTATGCTTGAGGTATTGCTTGGAGACAATATTTTTCTGAGTTCACACCTAATCAAAGTCTTGCCTGAGGAGGTTTTCTCTTCTTTAAAAAGGCAGGTTTGGCTTTGGCAAACCATGGAGAAAAGTCCGTATAAGTTACAAATGAAGATGCTCGATAAATTTAACACTTTGAAATTGTACCCCGAACTACAAATCAAATTGTTGGAAGGCTTGAAAGAAGGCAATCCTGCCCAGCAAAGAAAGGTTTATTCGGTATTAAAAAACCAGCTAAATCTTAGCAAATCACTTCAATATCAGGTTTTGGATTACATAAAGCAAGGTATATGGAAAGATGGATTGATAGAACTATTACTCGGTCAAAATAAACTTGATAAAAAAATAAAAAAACAACTGAACACTAAATAAATAAACCTAAAATGAAACGTATTCTATGGATGTTTGGCCTCTTGCTGGCCTTTACCCAAGTAAACCTACAAGCCCAAGACAGGGTGCTTGTAGAAGCAGAATCATTCCAAAATACAGGAGGATGGGTCATTGACCAGCAATCCTTCGATGTATTGTACAGTTCCTATCTGATGGCCCATGGTATGGGACGCGTGGTGGAAGATGCCAGTACCAAAGTGAATTTTGAAAAGGGTGGGACTTATCATATGTGGGTAAGAACCAAAGATTGGGCTCCATATCCTACAGGGCCCGGAGCTTTTAAATTGTCGATCAATGGGAGAGAAATTGACCAAGTTTTTGGGCAAAGTGGAATCATAGATTGGGATTGGTATTATGCTGGCTCTGTTGATATGAAAAAAGGAGAAAATACCTTAACTGCTAAAGATCTTTCCGGATTTAACGGAAGGTTTGATGCCATTTATTTTTCCACCTCCAAGGAAGACAAGCCTATAAATGATAATGAAAAACTCCTCACGCTACGCAAGGAATTATTGGGATTGACAGATGGCCCTGAGGAGATAGGGAAATTTGACCTGGTAGTAGTAGGTGGTGGTATTGCAGGTACTTCTGCAGCCATATCTGCGGCTAGGATGGGTTTAAAGGTAGCTTTAATACAAAACAGGCCGGTATTGGGTGGAAACAATAGCTCAGAAATAAGGGTTCACCTGATGGGAAGAGTAGATGTAAACCATTACCCAAAATTAGGCCGTATTGTTCGGGAATTAGACAATGGGGATCCGGGGAATGGTAATCCTGACGAAAAAAGATATGGAGATGATAGAAAGGAGCAAATTGTAAAGGCTGAACCCAATATCTCCCTCCATCTCAATACCCATGTGTATGAAGTGGAAATGGATGGGAATAGCATCAAGGCGGTGATAGGTCGCGATATTGCAACCAACCAAGAATACCGATTTGAAGGTACTTATTTCTCCGACTGTACGGGAGATGGTACATTGGGATTCCTTGCCGGCGCCGAATACCGGATGGGACGGGAAAGCAAAGAGGAAACCGGAGAATCATTGGCAGCTGATACTGCAGATGATTTTACTTTAGGAACCTCTAATTTATGGGCCTCCCTAGAAAAGGATTATCCTTCTGATTTCCCGGAAACCCCGTGGGCACTACAGTTTTCGGATGAATACCACATCGATGAACACAAAGCTGATTGGCAATGGGAGACCGGTTTTGGTAATTTCAACACCATCTATGAGGCTGAAGCAATCAGAGACCACAACTTGCGGGCTATTTATGGCAATTGGTCTTACCTGAAAAAAGAGAAAGCCGAGAAATACAAAAATAATGAATTGGCTTGGGTATCTTATATAGGGGGTAAAAGGGAGTCAAGGAGATTGATGGGAGACCATGTGTTGACCCAAATGGATATTCAAGATGGGGTGATGTATCCTGATGGAAGTGTAACGGCTACCTGGACCATTGACCTTCATTTTCCGGATGCAAAAAACTCCAAATACTTTGAGGGAGAGGAATTCTTTGCTGCCACCAAGCATATTAGGGTAAAGCCTTATACCATACCTTACCGTTGCTTGTATTCACGAAACATTGATAATTTGTACATGGCAGGAAGAAATATTAGCACTACACATGTAGCATTTGGAAGTACCAGAGTGATGCGAACTTGTGGGATGATGGGAGAAGCCGTAGGTTATGCAGCTTATGTCGCTAATAGAAACAACGCAAGTCCTAGGGAAGTGTATACACGGCATTTGGATGAATTTATGGGAATTATCGAATCCCCTTTAAATATTTATACTTATCCTACATTGCCCAATAAATAAGCCTGGCTTTAAAGATGAATTATTTTAAAATACCAATTCTATTATCCTGGTTTTTGTTTGGGACATATTTTGCTCAAGCTTTCAACAAGCCTCCGAATTTTATTTTTATCATCACCGATGATATTTCAGCGGAGGATCTTAGCATTTATGGCAATCAATCGATTGAAACCCCAAATCTGGAAAGGCTGGCGATGAGAGGTTTGGTATTTGATAATGCCTATTTAACGGCAAGTTCTTGTTCGCCTAGCAGGATATCCATGATTACCGGTAGGTACCCACACAATACCGGAGCACCTGAAATCCATGTACCTCTTCCAAATAGTCAAAATACCTTTGTTCAAGAATTAAAAAAACGGGTTACCATACGGTTTTATCTGGTAAAAATCACATGGCACCGCCCGATCAGTTAGGATTTGTGGAACATTCTGAAGGTCGGCCAGCAGGTAGTGAAAAATGGTTGGCTCACCTTCAAGGCCGTCCCAAAGACCAGCCCTTCTTCTTTTGGTTTGCCTCTCATGATGCCCACAGGGACTGGCAGGTAAATGATCAGGCCCGTACTTATCTTCCTTCCCAGGTCGAGGTACAGCCTTATATGTACGATGGTCCGCTTACTCGAAAGGATCTAACAGGATATTACCATGAAATCAGTAGGTTGGATCATTATGTAGGATTAGTGCTGAATGAATTGGAAGCACAAGGTATAATGGACAATACTTATGTGATTTTGGTCTCTGACAATGGCAGGCCTTTTCCCAGAAGCAAGACCTACTTGTATAAGAATGGCATTCAAACACCTTTGCTTATTTCAGGACCAAAAGTCAACCAAGGAAGAACCAATTCCTTGGTTAGTGCTATCGATTTATCTGCGACAATCCTTGAGCTTGCTGGACTGAATAGGCCCAATAGCATTCAAGGTATAAGCTTTGTGAAAGTGTTACAAGAGCATTCTGCCATAGTTCGTGAAGTGGCCTTTGCCGAAAGAAATTGGCATCGGTACAGTATGCACGAAAGAATGGTCAGAATGGGTGATTGGATTTACATTAGAAACAACTGGCCCAATAAACGGAATCTTTCCGGAGAGTCAGACCCTCATGCTTTTCCTGCAGCAAAGGAGTTGTGGAACAGGTATGAAAAAGGAGAACTTACGGCAGCTCAGTCTTTAATCACTATGTTGCCCCAGCCGGCAGAAGAACTTTACCATACCAAAAATGATCCCCATAATCTTAAGAATGTGATTTATGCACCTGAAAATAGAGCCCTCGTTCACAAAATGAGAATAGTATTGACAAAATGGACCAACCAAACAGGGGATAACATACCCAATAATCCTACCCCAAATAAAGCAACTTTGGATGGCAGTCTCCTAGAATGGAAGAGAGGAGAAATGCCTGGTGAAGCTACCTCGGCTTATTCAATTAACCATCCAGGCCCAATTCTATTAAAGGAATATCATTAATCGATTTGGAAATGTCTTTACTATTATAAGTTTAAATATTACAATTATCTTTAAATTTATATTTTAAAATAGGCTTATTTAGAATGTCCATATTTCTCCATCATCATTAAGCATTTCCCCACCTTATTCCCAGTTGTATGCATCAATTAGATTACCTAACCATTTTTATTTTTACATTAATTATTCTTGGAGCAGGCTTGTCATTTGGTAGACAAGGAGGAGATATGAAATCTTTTTTCGCTGCGGGGGGCGGTTCCCTGGTCCATTAGTGGCCTGTCTTTGTTCATGAGTTTTTCTCTGCAGGAACCTTTGTAGTTTGGGGTTCCATTGCTTATGAATGGGGTTGGGTAGCCATCACCATTCAAATGGCCATGTGTACCAGTGGTTTTCTGATTGGCAAATACTTGGCTCCCAAATGGAAAGAAACACAATCTATTACCGTTGCAGAATACCTTACCAATAGGTTTGGAAAAAAAGTGCAACAGTATTATACATTCATCTTCTTAGTACTATCTCTAGGTTATACAGGTGCATTTCTCTACCCGGTGGCAAAAATATTAAATGTAGTTACAGGTTTTGATATTTATTATGCCATCCTGCTTTTGGGAGGAATGATTATGCTTTATACTGCAGTTGGGGGCCTTTGGGCAGTAATTGTAACAGATGTTTTGCAGTTTGTGATTTTAACTGCTGCGGTTTTGATCGTATTACCGCTTTCTTTGGAGAAGGTGGGGGTATGAATCAATTTATTGCTGAAGCTCCCGACACTTTTTTAATCTATTCAATGGTGAATATACCTTTTGGTTCATCCTGGCATTTGTTGGGTACAACACCATTTTTATAGGTGGAAACTGGGCTTATGTCCAAAGGTATACTTCTGTGAAAGATACCAAATCAGCAAGTAAGGTAGGTTATCTTTTTGGTGCATTGTACCTGATTAGTCCCTTAATTTGGATGTTGCCTCCTATGATTTATCGGGTTTTGGATCCCAGTCTTACAGGATTAGAAACAGAAGGAGCCTATCTGAGAATGTGTATGAGTGTGTTACCTGTAGGTATGTTGGGTTTAATGCTTGGAGGAATGATCTTTGCCACAGCCAGCTCGGTCAACACTTCTCTCAATCTTGCTGCTGCAGTTTTGACCAATGATGTTTACCAGCCTCTGTATCCAAATGCTGCCCCTAAGACTCTGATGAAAGTGGCCAGAATAGCAACACTCCTCTTTGGCTTGGGTACCATAGGTGTGGCGTTTATGGTCCCTCTGGCCGGAGGTATAGTGGAGGTAGTGCTAAGCATCGGGGCAGTTACCGGAGGTGCCCTATATGCCCCTGCTATTTGGGGGCTATTTTCGAAAAAACAAACAGGATCTTCCATTTTGGTTGTTACCGGACTGAGCCTTTTAATCAATCTATTTTTTAAGTTTATTTCTCCGGCCTTATTTTCTTTTGCCTTAGGGCGTAGTAGTGAAATGATTGTAGGAGTGTTTTTACCTATTGCACTTTTGGCCTTCTATGAAATTTTTGCGAGGGGTGAAAATGTCCAATTTGAGCAATACAAAAACTATTTAGGCAGAAACAAGGATAAAGATTTGACTAATAGTTTAAACGATGGTCAAAGTCAGAATACTTATGGCTATAAGGTAATGGGTTGGGCCTTTATTGGCATTGGTTTGTTGTTCTTTGGTCTGGGGATATGGGGAGGAGGAGGTAGCATTTATCTCTTTATAATGGGAACATTAATTTTTCTCCTCGGATATTTTGCTGTTCATTATTCAAGAAAAAAGCGAAAGCTCAAAATATATAATAAAACCTGAATTCAGTTAATTAGATGATCAAAGAAAATTTTACGCAAGAGAAGCGAGGGCTTAAAAATGAAAATATTGATTCAGACCTTGTGATTGTAGGAGGTGGTCTTGCAGGGACCTGTTGTGCCATTACAGCAGCAAGGCAAGGTATCAATGTAGTGTTAGTACAAGATAGGCCTGTATTGGGAGGGAATGGCTCATCTGAAATTCGCCTATGGATTCTTGGGGCAACTTCACATATGGGTAACAATAATCGTTGGGCTAGGGAAGGAGGAGTTATCGATGAGATTCTTTTGGAAAATTTATACCGAAACCCTGAAGGGAATCCTTTGATATTGGATACTATCCTTATTGAGAAGGTTACTGAACTTCCGAATATCAAGCTTCTGTTGAATACAGCTATGTATGATTTAGAGAAGAAAGGGAACGATACCATTGATCATATATTGGCATTTTGCAGTCAGAACTCCACGATATATAGGCTAAAAGCCCCATTGTTTGTGGACGGATCCGGAGATGGGATTATGAGTTTTATGGCAGGTGCTGCTTTCAGGATGGGGGCTGAGGCCGCCAGTGAATTCGATGAAGCTTTCGCACCGGATCAAGCGTATGGAGAGCTACTGGGACACAGCTTGTATTTTTACAGTAAAGATACAGGTAAACCTGTTAGGTTTGTTGCTCCCCAATATGCTAATACCGAAATTGAGGAATTACCAAGATTTAAATCTTTCAATTTGAAAGACCATGGTTGCCGGCTTTGGTGGGTGGAATATGGCGGTAGAAAAGATACAATTCATGATTCTGAAACAATTAAATGGGAACTTTGGAGAGTAATTTACGGCATCTGGAATCACTTGAAAAATTCAGGAGAATACCCGGAAACAGACACCCATACCTTGGAATGGGTAGGTTCGATTCCAGGAAAAAGAGAGAGCCGAAGATTTGAAGGAGATTATATTTTGTCTCAAAAAGATTTGGTAGAACAACGAGAGTTTAGTGATGCGATTTCCTATGGTGGTTGGGCTTTGGACCTACATCCTGCAGATGGAGTTTATGGAGAAAAACCCGGCTGTACGCAATGGCATACAAAAGGTATTTATCAGATTCCTTACAGGACCATGTACAGCAAAAATATCAGTAATTTATTTTTGACCGGAAGGATAATTAGTGCCAGTCATGTGGCCTTTGGATCGAGTCGGGTAATGGCGACTTGTGCCCACAATGCCCAGGCCGTGGCCATGGCTGCAGTGCTCTGCAAGGAGGAGGAAATTAGCCCTTCAGAAATCCTAAATGAGGGTAGGATAGAAGCCTTAAAAGATCGCTTGGTTTTACAGGGGCAATACATCCCTAATCATGTGTTGAAATTGAAAGAAGATTTGGCTCCATTGGCAACGATATCTGCTTCTTCCACCATGAGATTGTCGGGACTGGCCTTTGATGGACCTTGGAAATCTTTGACCTTCGCTGCAGCACAAATGTTGCCCCTTTCCCCCGGGAAATTACCGACCATGAAATTCCTGTTCAAAGCTAAAATAAACACCAAAATACAGGTGTCTTTGCTAAAAAGTAAAAAGAAAGGTAACTTCAGCCCGGAGGTAATATTAGCTAAAAAAGAGTTTGAATTAACTTTAGGTGAACAATATTTAACAATTGATTTACAGGTTAATATAGAAAATTCAGAATATTATTTTGTGGCTTTTGAAGCCAATGACAAGGTGTCGATAAGGTGTTCTCAAACAAGGGCCACAGGACTCCTCACCGTCTTCCAAAATTCAATAAAGCTGTAGCTACCTCTAGCAGGCAAGAACCACCAAAAGGTATTGGTATTGAGGAGTTTGACTTTTGGTTACCGGAAAGAAGGCCTGAAGGTCATAACCTAGGATTTGAGTTTTCTGAGGCTATTGACCTATATTCAACAAAAGATTTAGTGAATGGCATTTTTAGACCTACAGTGTCCTCAAATGCTTGGGCAGCTTGCTTAAATGATTCTCATCCATTCATTGAGATGGTTTGGGATAAATACCAGATTATAAGTGAGTTAAAATTGTATTTTGATACTGATTTTGACCATGCACTAGAGTCAACCCTAATGGGACATCCGGAACATGAAATACCTTTTTGTGTGAGAGAGATTGAAATCAGGGATGGACAGGGAAAAGTATTAGCAGCTATTCAGGACAATCATCAAACTGTTGTATCACTTAAATTCAAAGACCCAATTGAAACGGACCAATTGAAGTTATCTTTTAAGCAAAAATTTGAGCATGTTCCAGTAGCTTTATTTGGTATAGTATGTTTATAAAAATGAAAGAATATAAGCGTTTACAATCAGTACCATTTTGGTTTTTTTTCTGGCTGTTTTACTATTGCTCACTTCTTGTAAATGCACAGAACAATTTGTCTTTTTCTGCTCAGGCAAGCAGTAGTTCCATGGAAAAAATCACGAACCCAAACTTGCCATTGATGGGGATTCAAACACCCATTGGAGAAGCCGGCCGGATGATGAGAATGCTTGGATAATTCTCAAGTTTCCGGGTGCCACAGAAGTGATAAAAGTAGATATAAATTTTGTACCATCGACAGTGCCCAATGAAGCTTTTAATCTACAGTATTTACTCAATGGAGAATGGAGAACATTTCACAAAGTGACCGATAATATTGCCCATAAAGTGGAGGTGAATTTAAAGAAGCCTCAACTGATAGAAAGGGTTAGATTGCTAGCAATAGATGGGCAAGAGATGCAACTCAATGAAGTGCAATTGTGGGGACAAAAATATGCGGATACAAGCGGGTTGGAGAATAAGCCGATACTCGTAAATCAAAGTGGATATAATCTTTATAGAAGCAAACGTTTTACAGCACCAGAGGTCGAAGACAACACCTCTTTTGCCATTGTCAATAGCAGAAGTGGAGAGGTAGAGTTTACAGGAAAAGTAGTTGGAGAGAAAGGAGATTTTTCAAATTTCAACCCCTTAAGTGAAGATGAATTTTTGGTAAAAATTAATGGACTTGAATCTTTTCCTTTTCGGATAGGTCCCAACTGGATAGAAAGAGTAACCTATAGAAATATGGTTGACTTTATGTTGGGAGCTCGACATTATGTGGGTACGGTTGATGATATTCGGCAGATAAGTTTTGCTTGGAGAGATGGTGATTTTTTCAATTGGTCCATGCAAAGTCTGGTGGCAATGTACCTAAGTAATCCCGAGGCTTATGAGCGGATGGAAAGAAAAGGTCATTATATTTCCAATGAAGAATTTTCTGAAAAGTACAGGGGACTATGGGGAAAATTGGAACCATTTGCTGAAAACACTCCAGACATTGTTCAGTTGATGCATTGGGATGCGGATGTTAAAATTAGTCAAAGGTTGGATCATGAAATGCAAAAAGCAGAGTTGGCACATTTTCTTTATGCTTGGCCTTATATCAAAAGGTGGCTTCCTCAGCAAAATTTCGACTTGATTTATCAATATGTTAAAGACAATTGGGAAAAAGAAGCAGTTTCTAAGCATTCCCTTTCTCAATACAATAAGAGTAAAGCGCATAATCTGTTATCCTTGAAAACTCAACTTGGAACGACCAAAGGAGAAATGCCACCAGGTTTTTCTGTAATACCCAACCTGATGATGTATGAAGTTGCTACACGAGTAGGTGATGTTGATGCTGAAAAGTATTTTGAAGCTGCCTATAATCAAATGGATTGGATGGTAAAGCATTTGGATTGGGCAGATCCAATGACCACCAAGGGACAAAGGATGTCTGAGCACATGACCCTGCGGGCCTTTGCTTATTTCTATCATCAGTTTCCTGAACGATCACCAAAAGGCATTCCTGATAAAGTGAATGAATGGGCGCAAATGATGTTGGATCGATCAGAAAATCTTTGGGATTTTAGGAAGTACAGTCAAGAAGAATGGACCCCACCCGGATGGAATGAGACCGGAAATATATTAGGTTTTCCGGCTGCTATTTTTGCGGCATGTGGGATTTTGACAAATAAGACTTTAGTCCAAGAAATGGAAATGCTCGCATGGTCCCATATTGAGAATGCCTTTGGTCGGAACCCTACCGGACGTCAATTTTCATATAAGGGGCCTGAGGAAGTGGAAGGGGTGGATCTTGGTTGGTACAGCAGACATAAAGGTGGAATTGGTTTATTAGAGGATGTTCAATTTGTATTTGATGGTTCACCAAAATCCTTTCATTACCCTAATTACCCCGAGGTAGGTGACTTGGGTTGGACAGAGGGATGGGTTCAGTTCAATACTGCATTTAATATGAGCATGGCTTATATGGCCAATTATTATACAGATATAATTTTGGAAAATAAGGGAAATGGGAATTATACAATCGCACTTACTGCACCGCTTAACTTTGATTATAAGCAAACAGATGTTGCCAAAATAAAGATTGTCAATCAAGCCGGCGAAAGCCTCTTGGTGAGCTTGAAAGAGGCTTCTCCTTTGGCTTTAAAATTGATAGGATCATTGCAAATTAAAGAAAATAGGGTGGTAGTTGGTGAAAAGAAGCTTTCCCTAGATAAGGACGACAGGATTATCTTGACTTATGGATATGGTTATTTTGAACGGCGTTTGGTATTACCGGTTTCAAATATTGAGAAATGACAAATTAAACGGTCCTGTTTCTTTAATTAATGATTTTTCCATAATTTATAAAGAGACAATCCTTGCTCATTGAGTTCTATGGTGTCATCTGATTTGTTAGGGTCTAAAAATAACATTTATTTCGTTTGACACTATAAGATTTTATGAAATGAAGTGTTCCGGATAATGTTCCACAGTTGGTGAAACTTTTTCATTATTTCTTTTCTTATTCGATAATTATACATATTTAAAACTGATATTTCCAAAATGAGCTTTTACCCAAAAAACCAAATTACCCTTATTATTACTTTAGTTTTTGTCCTGATTTCTTCTGATTTACTTTGGGCGCAAAAAGAATTTATTCTATGGGAGGGAGCGGTTTTAAATCAAGCAAAACAAAATTCAGGTACTTCTATGGCAATGCCTGAAATGAGAAAGTTAGAAAATGAGGCAGAAATGGCCTTGAAAAGTGGACCTTTTTCAGTAGTTCATAAAAAGCAATTGCCTCCTAGTGGGGATATTCATGATTATACCAGTATGGGACCTTACTGGTGGCCGGATCCTGAAAAAGAGGATGGACTTCCTTATATAAGACGGGACGGAGAAATCAATCCGGAGTTTTATGACTATAAAGACCACGATGAATTTGGAGCTTTAATGAAGTCCTTGAATACATTAAGTAAGGCTTATTATTTTTTAGAAAATGAGCAATATGCCCAATACGCAATTAGATTAATTAAAACATGGTTTCTCGATTCAGAAACGCGAATGAATCCAAACCTATATTATGCTCAAAGAATTCCGGGAAGAACAGAAGGTAGAGGTATCGGTATTATAGATACTAGGCGGATGGCAGTTTTACCTGATGTGTTAAAAATGCTCTCAGCTTCTGAACATTGGGAAGTAAGCATGGAAAAGGGAATGAAGGATTGGTTGGCAGCTTATGTTTCATGGTTAGTCAATAGCAAGCATGGTAAGGATGAGGCAGTTCATGGAAACAACCATACTACTTGGTATTTTGCTCAAATTATTCCACTGACAATTTATTTGGATCAGTCTGACAGGGCAGATAGTTTAGCAAAGGCAGGGCTACCTTTAATTTTAGAAGAAATGATTGAAAAGGATGGAAGCCAACCCGCAGAACTTGCTAGAACCATTTCATGGAATTATAGTAGCATGAACTTGTTGGCAATAATGTATTTTGCTCAAGCCTGTGAGAAAGTCGGGATCAATTTGTGGGATGCTGTAAATGAAAAAGGTGGAAGTATAGCGAAGGGCATGGACTTTTTGTTCCAATATACCAAAACAAAAAATGATTGGCCTTTTAAACAAATTAAACCGCTTAATCCGGTACTAATAAAAGATCAATTGAATATTGCGGCCTATAAATACGGGAACAAGAAGTACAAAAAAGTGGCGGATCAAATGATAAGTGAAAGTACTGAATTTAGTTATTGGGATTTGGTGAATTTTAAGCAAATTTCAAAGTAGTTCAAGTGGTTTTATTATGGTTTCACCATAGCCAATAAAAACCATTAATTAATCTCGATTATTAATGTATCATATGGTATATCTTTGATTATTCAAGAGACGAAGTAAGGTTCACTTAAATATAAACCCGAAATCTATTCCGTGAAGAAATCACTTCAAAATTTGCTAATTGGTTTTTTCAATGATGTTTGTCTGTAAAAAAAATCACTAAATCTATGATAGAATAATTAGCCAAACAATCTGATTTTTTTTCGATTGGAACTATTGTTACAAATACTATTACCTAATCCGATTTCAAATAATTTTTTTTGTTGTAATAATTGATTTATAAGAAGGGGTAAATAACCGCCCTCCCATGGAATTATCGTTTTATTGTATATCCAATCTATTTCTTATGTATCTCAAAAATAATATTTATTTTTTGTTTGGGTAAAAAGTATTATAACTTATTAAATAAATTCTAATTATGATTTATATCACAGGTTATTATTAGTATGATAAAATAAATTATATTTTTATATTTCACTTTTTATATATGATATTTAGGAATTTAGAGGTAATTGATTAGTTTTACATAAATTGATTTTTAAATAGTTAATATTTATTCTTTTTTATTATTAATAATGATCATTTAAAAATATTTTAATTATGAAAAATAAATACATTTTAACTCTCGTATGTTTTTTCATTGCATTTTCTACAATAGCTCAAACTTTTGCACCAGCATTTCAAGGCTATAGTAGAAAGAAAACAACTTATATTACGCTTAAAAATGGAACTGAAATAGCAGTAGTTATTAAAAAATTGTTTTTTAAGAAAGGTCTAATTGATGATTTGAAAGTTGAAAAATCCAGTGATGGAGAAAAAATTAAAATAAATCCTGAGGAAATTGACCACATGTACATTCCCCCTAGTGCCTTGGCCAAGTTTAGCCAGTTTGTAGATGCAAGTTCTGACTTAACCAAATTACAAGATAATGAACTCTCTTCTGAGCATTTGGATGATGGCTACCTCTATATGGAGTCATCTAATGTGCAAGTGAAAAAGAACAAAACTCAATACTGTATGTTGCAAGTAATGAATCCAACTTTCAGTAAAAAAATTAAAGTCTTCAATGATCCATTTGCAAAGGAATCAGCAAGCATAAATTTTGGTGGTATGACAGTAGCAGGGGGATTGGATAAATCATACTATATTAAAAAGAGTGGTGAAGACCTTGCGAGAAGGATAAAGAAAAAGGAATATAAAAAAGACATGGAAGAACTCTTTGCAGAATGCCCTGCTATTATCGATAAATACAAGGAGGATCCTAAATGGTCAGAATTTGAACAATTTGTTTTTGATTATTCAACCATGTGTGAATAATATGATGTTTTCGTGAAGGTAATTTCTCAGTATAAGTAAAATTTATCAACAAACTCAGAACAAGTAGTATTGGAGCATGCAATTGATTTAATTTTTAAAACCTTAGTTAATACCTATTTATAATGTGTTTTAAAGTAGGTTTTAGTTTATTTTTTTGTAAATTATTGAAATTCTCGACCAAACTACCTTTATTTAAAGGATGGGTAGAACATGCAATTCTTTCTTTAGTGGTTTAAATTTGAAGAGTTTATAGCTAGAGTGCTTGTGATTATTTTAGGTTTGATTCTCAAATCTTTATGATGGATATTTAAGAATCCCAGATAGTCAGGTCTTATTGGATCATGATATTAAAATCAATTAGATGAGAGCTTTTTAGTTGTTTAGTTAATAATGGTTTCCCTCTTTTTTAAAGTAATTGGTAAAAAGAACAACTTATTTTCGAAATAAACCTGATTTAGTCTTAATTTGGCCTGTGATTCCTATCGTTAAATATTCTCATTTTTGTTGAGAGAACAATTTTAAAATCTTTTAGGTAAAGGCCCTATTTTCTGCTATATTTCAAAAAATTTTATATTTATATTTTTATGGAAAGTCCAAACATCCCAAATGAATTTAATAGATTATTGGCTTTGGCCGATTATGATTTGGATACTACGGAGTTAGAAGATCAATTAAAGGATCTTACCAAATTAGCAGCTAAAGTGGCCGGGACTGAAATCTCACTTGTTAACCTAATTGATGCTGTAACACAATGGAGCGTGGCGGGAGTAGGATTACCGGTGATGCAGTTGCCAAGAGAAGACTCGGTTTGCCAATATACCATCAAGGGAGATCAAGCCCTTGAAATAAAAGACCTTTCTAAAGATGAAAGATTCAAACATAAGTTCTATGTGGAAGATGATCCAAATTTAAGGTATTATTTCGGGGTTCCATTGAAAACAAGTTCTGGCCATAATTTGGGTGCTTTGTGTGTATTGGATACTAAGGCAATAACAATTACTCCCGAAAAAGCAGACCTTTTAAAAATCATAGCTGAGGAAATTATTAATCGCTTGGAAATTATCAAGTCTGTAAATGAGTTGAAATCTAAGGTCAAAGACTCATTGGAAAAACAAGAACAGGTAGCCCATGATATACGTGGTCCAATTGGAGGAATAATAGGCTTGGCCCAAATTATAAAAGATCAAGGTACCAATAATCAATTGGAAGATGTTCTAGAGTTTATTAAGGTTATTCAAAGCAGTAGCCAATCGCTATTAGAGTTAGCAGATCAAATCCTTTCAACAAAAGCTAAAGGAAAAAAAGCACCAGAACAATTAAACCTTCAAAATGAGTATAACCTCCAAGTGTTGCAAGAGAAGTTAAAAAATTTATATGGTGTTCAGGCAGAACAGAAAAAAATAAATTTAACAGTTGAGATTACAAGTAAGAACTTTGAGACAAGATTTTCAAAGGTTAAATTATTGCAAATTTTAGGTAATCTAATATCTAATGCCATCAAATTTACACCCATAGGTGGAAGTGTAAGCATCTTACTTAGCCTCGAAGAAAAGAATTACATTAATAGTTTGAGGGCAATAATAAGTGATACAGGAACAGGTATGAGGGTGGAACAAATTGAGGAGATATTAAATGGGGAGAGTCAAACGACTAAGGGCACTTCTGGTGAATTGGGCTACGGGTTTGGTTTACCTTTGGTAAAGCACCTAGTTGATGGTCTGGGAGGAGAAATGAAAATAGATTCAGAATTTGGGAAATATTCAACTTTTGAAGTTAATATTCCTGTATAATTTTCTTTGAGAAGAACTCAATTAATTATTTATAAACCCGAATTTATATTTAGGTTTTATGTAACGCAATTTCAGTACAGGACAATCAAAAAGTCCTCCTTTAAAGAGGACTTTTTGGATTCATAATATTGTTGCAATTGGATTTTATTTTTACTTAAATACAGTGTTGAATTCTTCCAGTTTTTGATCTACCTGCGTATCTATTTTAAAAGAGAAATTTACCTTTTCCCATTCAAAAGTAACTTTTGCTACTTTATTGTCTTCAGCTGATATTGAATAAGTAAGCCTTTCGTGAATTTCCATTGATTTTTCAGGACTTACATTCAATGATACTGCATCATCTTTTTCAAGAGCTGCTGTATTTACTTTTCCATCTTGCATGTAAGCATAAATGGCATTTCCTTTAGAATTAAAGTGTATAGTCCAGCTTTCGGATTGATTAGGAGTGATAAAAATTGAATATTTACCTGCATTGAGTGTTTTGCCACCTAGATTAACAGCAGTGCTAAATTCAATAGTTGTTGGTGCATTTGCACCCGCCCTCCATGGGGTTCCATAAGGCACAAGTTCACCAAAAATGGTTCTTCCCTTTACAGCTGGTGAGGAATAGGCCATACTGATTTTAGTAAAACCTACGTTTTGAGAAACAAAACTAGCGGGACTGGGTGCTGGTATTTGTATTTGAGCTTGAGATTGGAAAACAATGGTGAATGCCATTAATAGTGAAAGGCATAATAATGTGTATTGGAATTTTAAATTTTTCATAGGAATAGTTTTTTATGGGTTTAAAAAGGAAAGATACTAAAGGTGATTAAATATTTAATATTTTTTATCTGAATTGATTTTATAACTCTATTTCTATGTTTTCACTAAGTAGAGCGATGAGATAATCCTTTAAATACTTGTATTTAGTTATGTAGCTAATTTTCAATGTAATGTAAAAATGGAAGGGCTTTATTATTAAAAAATTAATTCAATCTTCAGGAAAAATTGATTTTGATTAGGGCTTTTGCTTAATGGAACTGATGATTCAGAATTATCCCAAAAGGCCTGTATGAATAGTGAATTTTAGAATAATTCTGGAGCTTAACCTTACTTATTGATAGGGTTTTAGCTCTTGGTTATCAAATTAATTTCAATTTTAGAATTAAGGAGCACCAGTAAGTTTCATATTGAATACTATTTTCTTGTGATTTAACAATTGATTTTATAGTTATTTATGTTTACTTTAATTTATAATTGCTTTTTTCTGATTTTGAGAAAGATAGACCTTATTAAATTAGGGTGATTTTTTGCTCAGATAGGTAGGGAAATCATTAAATTTGATTTCTGAATTTAAACAATCACAAAGAAAGAAGGAAATTGCTCTTTGGAACATTACAATAAATGAAATTAATTTTCATTTATCTCAGAACTTAAAGAATGAAGGATAAACCCACACGGCAAGAATTAGAAATACAAATTAGTGAACTGAAAAGGCAAAATGAGGAACTGAAATCAATAGCCAATGATTTTCATGAAAATGAGCGATTCAATACCTTTGATAAAGAAAATCTCAAGGAGGTATATGTGGCTCCCATTGCTTCCATTTTTAACAATATGGGGGATTCTGTTTTTGTGAAAGATGATCAAAGCAGGTTAGTGCTTGTTAATGATGCTTTTTGTGAGCTATTCCAACTTACAAGAGCTGAAATTATAGGAAAGACGCTTGCTGAAAATGTCCCAATCGATGAAAGAGAAAGCTTTTTAAAAATTGACAGGGCTGTACTTACTGAAGGAATTGAAAATATAAATGAAGAAACCCTAACGATTAACAATGAAACTAAAATTATTTCTACTAGGAAATCACGATTTATTGACTCCAATGGGAATAAATTTTTAGTAGGGGCTATTCGTGATATTACTGAAAAAAAAATGCAGAAAAGGCGTTAAAGGAAAATGAAAATAAGTATAGAAAGCTTAATGCAACCAAGGATAAGTTGCTTTCTATTATAGCCCATGATTTAAGAAGTCCTTTCAACAATATTATCGGCCTTTCCAGCTTGCTCCAAAAACGTTCAGATAGTTTTGAAGACAAGCAGTCAGAAAAATACATTGAAATAATTAATTCTACTGCTAAAGAAACTCTTATTTTACTTGATAATTTATTGAACTGGGCGAAATCTCAAACGGGAGAACTCAATATTAAGTCGGAAAAGATTAGTTTATCCAAAACAATTGAGCAAGTAATTTCACTTGAAAACAAGCTTGCAGCAACTAAAGAGATATTACTAAAATATAAGTGTTTAGATGAAATTAAAATTTGCACAGATCAAAATATATTAAAAATTGTACTCAGAAATTTGATTTCAAATGCCATTAAATTCACAAATAACGGTGGAAAAATTAATGTTGTTTCAGCTAAAAGGGAGGTTGGGATTGAGATTTCTATTGAAGATGATGGAGTTGGAATGAGTAAGAAAACAGTAGAAAATCTATTTGATATTTACAGAACTAAAACATTGCTTGGTACCGCGAATGAGGTAGGGACAGGTCTAGGTTTAGCACTAAGTAAAGAATTTGTAAACAAATTGGGTGGTGAGATATCGGTTATTAGTGAAGTAGGAAAAGGAAGTATATTTACTATTTTTTTACCTTTTAAATTAAACAATAGTGAGTAAAAGTTACCATAACGGCCCGGTGGTTTTAGCATCAATAACTTCGAAAATCATAAATAAACATTGACATATGTCCATAACTAAGGATGCCGAATTAATCGGTATGAAAAAATAAGTGAGGTTGTAGGGATTACACTTAAATTAATGAGAGCCTATGCAAAAATAGGGATGTCTACCAAAGACCTGGATCAGTATGGTGGAGAAATCCTAAAAAGCTTTGGCGCAAAATCTGCCCCATATGAAACCTATAACTTTCCGGGGTATACTTGTATAAGCGTCAACCATGAAATAGCTCACGGCCTTCCTTCGTCGGGCAAAATATTAGCTGAAGGAGATTTAATAAATGTGGATGTATCCGCCGAGTTAAATGGATTTTGGGCAGATAATGGGGGATCTTTTATTATTGGAAAAGATATTTACAACCATCAACCTTTGGTTAATGCTTCCGAAACAATTTTACGAAAGGCCATCAATAGTATTAAAGGGGGTGAAAATAGCTGATTTAGGATATTTGATTGAAAATGAGGCCAAACAAAGAGGGTTTAAGGTGATAAAAAACTTGGCAGGACATGGTGTGGGGGCTAGTTTACACGAAGAGCCTGAAGATATTTTAAACTATAGGGTGAAAAGTAATCGGAATCGATTCAAGAAAAATACAACTGTAGCCATTGAAACATTTATTTCCACCAAATCTACCTATGCCGTGGAATTAATGGATGGCTGGACTTTGGTTGGAAATAAGGGAGGTTATGTTACCCAGCACGAACATACCATTCTCATTACTGAAAATGAACCTTTGGTGCTTACGGCGGATAACGGATTTTGGGTATAAAGAAAATGGTCTTTATAGATTATTATCTGTATGTTGGCTGTTTGCAAGAGGTCTTCGGAAATAGGAATATTCTATTCGAATTTCAAACTTTTATTAATAAATAATGTATTTTAAAAATAGTTTAACTTTGCTTTTGTTTATAGTGCTTTTCACGCACCAAACAGAAGGCCAAGAAAGTATTTTAAAAGCGCTTAAATCTCCTGTTATTTTAAAAGGTAACGATTCTATAGCATATAGAGATCCTGCAATTTTGTTTCACCAGAATGTATTCTATCTGTTTTATACTTTGGTAAAGGCTGAGGAAGGGTTGATTTATTCCTATACAGCCATTAGCAAATCTAAAGATTTGATTCACTGGAGCCCGGGTGAAATTATTACACCTAAAGGTCAACATTTTAATTTTTGTAGTCCGGGAAATGTGATTCGATTCAATGATGAATGGGTGCTTAGCTTACAAACTTATCCTAGACCAGGTTTAGGTGTAAATGATCCTGTCACGTATGGAACTTCAGAAGCACGAATTTATACCATGAGGAGCAAGGATTTGAAAAGCTGGACTGAGCCTGAGCTGCTAAAAGTGAAGGGGCCCAAGGTAGAGCAAGAAGATATGGGAAGAATGATCGATCCATACCTTGTTGAAGACAAGGATGAAAAAGGTAAATGGTGGTGCTTTTATAAGCAAAATGGGGTAAGCATGTCCTATTCCTATGATTTGAATAACTGGACTTATTGCTGTCATACCAGTTCAGGTGAAAATGTAACAGTTCTTACTGAAAATAATGAATACCTTTTGTTTCATTCTCCTGAAAATGGTATCCATATCAAACGTTCTTCCAATTTAAAAGATTGGAAAGATTGGGGGGATTTGATCGTTTTGGGACAAGACCAATGGCAATGGGCCAAAGGAAGAATTACTGCCGGAACGGTGGTTAATTTAAGGCGAAACCCAAAGTATGGTAAATATCTAATGTTTTTTCATGGTTCAGGCCCTAAAACAGAGGAGGAAGGAGATTTTGATAAAAATGCTTCAATAGGAATTGCTTGGAGTGATGATTTGATAAATTGGGAGTGGCCCGGAAAATAACCAATCTCTGTAGCTTAATGAATTAGAGGCAATCTAATGGATTAAATAAGCAAATGAAGAAATCACGAAGAAATTTTTTCTTTAAAATTAGCTTAATGGGCTTCGCAGGCTTAACATTTCCGGCTATTCTTTCTGGTAATGACAGAAAAAATTTCACCCTATTAAAAGAAAATGAAAAAGGTTTAACTATCCTCTTCCAAGGAGACTCAATCACTGATGGAGCGAGATCAAGAAACGAAGACTGGAATCACGTTATGGGACATGGTTATGCCTACCTTATTTCTAGTCGCCTATGGTTCGACTACCCTAAAAAAAATTAATGTTTTATAATAGGGGGATTAGTGGAAATAAAGTAAAAGACCTTTTAAATCGCTGGCAAGAAGATACCATCGATTTAAAGCCTGATTTATTAAGTATTTTAATTGGAGTAAATGATGTGTCAAGAATTATTGCCAATGAATATACTTTAGAGGAATGGAAGGAGGATTATAAAACCTTGATTAAAATAACAAAAGCGGAACTCCCCAATACAATAATATTTTTATGCGAACCTTTTTTATTGATAGATGATTGGTCTAGGGTGAAAAAATTGCAGTGGGAAGAGGTGATGAACAAAATGCAGTCAATTATTAGACAGCTAGCCGACCATTATAATTGTGTTCATATAGCATTACAGGAACCTTTTAATAATTCTCTTAAAAAGACATCGGCAAAATACTGGGTTTGGGATGGGTTACATCCCATGCCTGCCGGACATGAATTAATAGCACGAATTTGGATAAATGAGGCACGCAATCATTTGAGTTTTTTTGAAAAGTAGTATTGGTAAGTGTAGATAAGCTAGTCTATGAGAACAATTGGTCGAATAGATTTTCTTTAATCTAAGTATAGTAGCAATCCAGAAGCCCAATGCTTGGAATCACCTTGGTATCAACCATAATTAAGCATTGTATTCAATTTTTCGCAAATAAGTTTTTTTCTGTTTTAAAAGTCCTATCAAAAAGTTTGTTTTAATTTCAAAATGGTATTGCTGGCTTTTGGCTTTAAGAGTATATATAGAATAACACTGAAATCAGCCAATTAGACAGTCCCGGATTGGTTTGTACAAATAGGGTAGGGTTCAAAGATGCTTTTTATTTTTCTTATGTAACAAAAGTCCCTGAATAGGAAATCAAGATTTTGCACCTTTACACTATCCAACAGAGACAAATATTGTTTTGTAGGGTTAGTTAACAAATTTAATTTATAAAGATGTACTATCACTATTAAAATAAGTTTCCCCGGATTATCCAGTAAAGTTTGTAATAGACTGTTGATTGAATATCTCGGGTTTAACTACCATTAAGCTGTATGGCTTAATGGTTTGTGGGTCTAGGTTGATTTTATGAGGACAATTTAAAAATGAATTAAAATGGATATTAATAAGTTAATTAAGGAAAATAGAGGTACAATAATAGATGTTAGAACTCCAATGGAATTTAGTGGTGGCAATGCAGAAGGTTCAATAAATGTGCCCTTACAAGAGCTTGAAAGCAGAAAAGAGGAACTCGAATTATTGAAAAAACCCTTAATTTTGTGTTGCGCTAGTGGGGGAAGGAGTGGACAAGCTACCCAATTCTTGAAACAACAGGGAATAGAATGTTATAATGGGGGATCTTGGTTGGAAGTTAATTACTACCAAACACAAACTGCTTAATTCAATGTTAAACACAATCAAAAAATTATTCGGTTTTGGTCCTAAAATTAATTTTGCCGAAGTAATGAATAGCGGTGCTGTTATCATTGATGTTCGGACTAAGAAGGAGTTTCAGGAAGGACACATAATAAAGTCAACCAACATCCCTTTAGATACGTTAAGTAATCATCTGAGCAGATTGAAAGATAAAAACCAGCCGATAATCACATGCTGTGCTAGTGGAATGAGAAGTGCCTCGGCCAAAAGGATTCTGAAAGCCGGCGGCTATAAGGTAGTATACAATGGAGGTGCTTGGAACAGTTTGCAAAGTAAAATTTAGTATTGATTTTTAAATATAAACCAAAATGAAAAAACAAATCAAATTGGACTTGATGTTGCTAAAAGTAAATCCCTTGCTGAAGAGCTTAATAATTTGCTCGCAGATTATATGATGTTCTACCAAAATACCAGAGGGCTACATTGGAATATAAAAGGCGAGAAGTTTTTGAACTGCATATGAAGTACGAAGAATTGTACAATGATCTATTAGTTAAGGTAGATGAAGTTGCAGAGAGAATTCTGACACTGGGAGCGACTCCTCTACATACTTTTGATGACTATAAGAAAGTAGCTAAAATCAAAAGTGTTAGTAATGTTTCTGATGGAAGCGAAGGTGTGCAGAGTATATTGGAAGCATTTGAAACCATTATTTTAAGACAGCGAGAACTGTTGGCTCTTTCCGCAGATGCAGAAGATGAAGGTACCAATGCCTTAATGAGTGATTATATCAGCGAACAAGAGAAATTGGTTTGGATGTACTCATCCTTCTTGAATAAATAAGCCATCCTTTATTTAAGTAAGCCCATTAATTTTTCCTATCCAAAGAAAATTAAAGATTACTTTAAATTTAATGAAAGCTTCCCGATTATTGTTTTCAGCAAAATTGGGAAGCTTTTTGGTTGATAACTGTTTCTAATTTAAACCCTGATTATGTTATGGGATTTTAATCTGTGGCCCATCCCAGTGACTGATTTTGAGTTTTTTTAAAATAGGTTGTCAAAAGCTTATTTCAGGTAAAACCGAGTAACTTAGATTTTGAAATCAAAACCCAAACTTTTTTAGCTTTAAAAATCAAATTATATAGCTATCTTTTTACAAAATGATCATGCTCACCATTAAGTAATGTGAAAATTATCTTGATTTATTATAGCTGCTTATGAATGAAATTGTGAAGCAAATTAGAAAGGACTTGTCCTTATTAGGAATTAAAAAAGGAGATCACGTATTGGTGCATGCTTCCCTAAATTCCGTTGGAAAGTTTCCATATCGAGCAAATATTATAGTTCAGGCTTTTTTGGATCAAATAGGAGAAGAGGGAACTCTTTTGATGCCCAGTTTATCCTACAAAACCGTAAATAAGGCACAACCTGTTTTTGATGAGTTGAACACAGCTTCTTGTGTAGGAGCCTTAACGGAGTTCTTTAGAACATATCCAGGTGTTAAGCGAAGTATTCATCCAACCCATTCTGTATGTGGTATTGGAAGTAAATCAGATTTCCTTTTAAAAGATCATCTCTTGGATGAGACACCCTGTGGTCCCTGTTCACCTTTTGCCAGGCTACCACAGATAGGTGGAAAAGTATTGTTTTTGGGTTGTGGCAGCAAACCCAATACTTCCATGCATGCGGTTGAAGAGCAAATCATTCCACCCTATTTATTTGGAGAAAAGGTCTCACATACGCTGCAATTATCAAACGGAAATGCGATAAAGAAAACCTACCAAAGACATGGGTTTAATGGTTATGAGCAACGCTATGATCGCTTATTAGATGTTCTTGAACCTGCCGAGTACAGAACGGGTAAGATTTTGGAGGCCAAAAGCATTGTAATGATGGCTTCGGCAATATGGGAAAAAGGGATCAAGTATTTGAAACAAGATCTCTTTTATTTTATTGATAGGGCCAATTAATTATTGGCTGGTGTGTGCATGACAGCCACATCCGCTCTGCATATAAGTTTGTATACTTTCATGCCAAGGGAATGCTTCATGAAAAAGGCTGTTTTCCCAATAGAAAGGTTGACGCTTTTTTGCTTCATTTCCTATTTCATCCATAGTATTTGACTTATAGAGCCTTCCATTGATCATGGTGTGTGAAATTGAACTTGAATTTCGGATATCTTCCAGAGGGTTTTTGTCCAAAATTATGATGTCGGCTAATTTCCCTGGTTTAATTGATCCAATGTCCTTACTCATGCCTATATAAGCTGCTCCGTTTATGGTGGCCGCTTGTAAGGCTTCATGGTTTGACATTCCCCTTGTACAAGGCTCCAAAGTTCCCAATGTGCACCCAAACCTTGCAGTTGACCATGAGCACCCAAGTTTATTTTTACCCCATTCTTAGCAAGTGAATTTACCTGCTTTGAAGTTAGTATATGGCCATTTTCATATTCCTCATCCGGAGCCATGTTGCGATGTCTGGATAGAGCATCCACTAGACCTCTTGGTGTAAATTGCAATAGTTTGTCATCTTCCCATACATTTGATTTTTGATACCAGTAATTTTCTCCATTGAGACCTCCATAATTAACAATGAGGGTAGGTGTATAACCCACCTTGGTTCTTTTCCAAAATTCTATCACATCATTGTAAACCGGAGCAATTGGAATATTATGCTCTATTCCTGTGTGACCATCTTGCACCATAGATAAGTTGTGAAATAATGTGGAGCCTCCTTCAGGGACCACATTGACACCTAATTCTCTTGCAGCTTGCAGTACCTGCTGTCTTTGATCTCTTCTCGGCTGATTATATGACTTTACAGCTGTGGCGCCAAATGCTCTGGTGCGTCTAATGGAGGATTTAGCATCTTCTAGTTTATTGATCACTGCCTTAAAATCACCATCAGCCCCATATAGAATAAAACCTGTACTGAACACTCTTGGTCCTACTAATTTACCACTTTTTATCATTTCTGATAATGTAAATACCGTTTCACTGTTGGCTGAGGGATCATGTGAGGTTGTTACACCATAAGCAAGGTTGGCATACAATTGCCAGTTTTGTTGTACAGTCAGCCCATCTCTAAAAGCACCAATATGAGCATGTGCATCTACCATTCCCGGCATTATGGTTTTACCCTTCATGTTATAAACCAGGGCATTTTTAGGAATGTCGACTTCTCCACTTTTTCCTACAGAAAGGATTTTAGCTCCCTCAATTACCAAAGTGCCATTTGTGATGATTTCCTCTCCTTCCATGGTAATTATAGTAGCTCCGGTAAAAGCTATGGATCCTTTGGGTTGATCTACCTTTGCAGTAAGACCTATTTCAAGGCCTCCATTTTCAATGTCAGTTTCTATTTTATTCTCAGTTAGAAAATGAAACTTGTCGACCAAATTTGAGCTATAGTATTTGTCACCTAAAACCCAATGTACTTTTTCACTATTCTTTGACCAGTGTAAGTACAGTCCTGCATCTTTATCCAAGGTTGCCACCGGAACAAATTTGCTGTTGTTGTCTAGGTTGATCTTTTGGCCATTAAGTACCAATGGGGACACGTAAGCTTTGTGCAGATGAATAAACGCTACCCATTTATTATCTGGGCTTGGAACCAAGCGATTGCCATATTTAGATGCTACATGGGTTTGTTCATCTTCTCCATTTAAGTTGATTGATTTTAAGTTTTTTGTCAGGTTTCCAAAAACTTTCCTCCGGATTGGAAGAAAATTCTTTTTCCATCTTTAGTGAAGCTAGGAAATCTCCCGATACATTTAAATAATTTTCTTGACTTGTTTTTAAATTTAAAAGGTATAAACCTGGGTTCTTTGCAAAGGTCCTTCCCTGGTCCAAATTTCCGCCTTCTTTTTTGTAAACCAAAGTATTACCATCCGGTGAATAGCTTGGAGTTCTATAAATACCTTTTTCTTTTGTTAGCGGTGAGATTTTCTTGCTGCTTAGGTCAATTTCCAATATGGCTCCTTTATTCAGATCATTCCAGGTTACAAATGCAATTTTTTTACCATCAGGGGAAAAAGAGGGTTCAGCTTCAAAATCCTCACCATTCGTTAACCTTTTAGGTTTTCCGTTGGGTAAATTTTTAGTCCAAATATAGCCCAAAGCCCTAAAAACAATGCTTTGACCGTCAGGAGAGGTGCTTACGTCTCTTATCATCTTAGCGGTAAACTCTTCACGCTCAATTCGATGGTCAAAATGAACCCATTTGGCCAATGGCATATTCACATCCACAGAAAAGGGTACAATGCTTTGGTAGCGTGTAGCGATATCAATTCTGTGGATTTTACCTTTTGCCCAAATAACCAATTCGTCACCTTCAGGTAACCAAGCAAAACCCGGATATACACCAAAAATAGCCCAAGCGGTTTGCTGGTCCTTGTTTAACTGGTCATAAACCGGCCACTCTTCACCTGTTTTAAGATCATGTATGTACAATACTGTCTTCGTTCTTACCCGTTTAATAAACGCTAGCTTGCTTCCATCAGGAGAGATTTGTGGTCTTGCTGCTCCACCGGGTCCCCCAGTGATGGTTTTTATTTCTCCGGTTTGAAAATCATACCTCTTGATCACATAAATTTGTCCATTGGGGTCTCTATTGTATTGAAAGCTTCCTCCTGGAGCCATGTCTTCACTGTAATACAAATATTTACCATCCGAAGAAATAGAAGGTTCATTGACATCCTGTTGATCATTTTTTCTTTTGGTAAGTTGTAGGCCTGTTCCTCCTGAAATATGATATTGCCACATTTCTCCCGCACCTAAAGATCTTCCTGAAGTGAAATGTTTTCGAGCAATTAAAAAATTTCCATCAGGCATCCAATCTGCATTGTTTAACAAACGGAAAGATTCCTTGGTAATTTGTTTGGCTTCAGTTCCATCCGCTTTCATTATCCAAATATTGTCTCCCCCTCCGGCATCTGAGGTAAAGGAAATCCATTTTCCGTCCGGACTGAATCTTGGCTGTACCTCAAAAGGCATTCCTGTTCTCAAGACTGTTGCTTTACCTCCTTTAATTGGAATGGAATAAATATCTCCAAGCAGATCAAACACAATGGTGCTACCATCTGGGCTCACGTCCAGATTCATCCAGGTTCCTTCATCAGTAGTGAAATTTATCCAGTCAAAATCCCAATCTCCATTTGGCCTTGAAACATCCCAATTTGCCTCCTCCTCCTGAGCCATTGCAACTCCTGAAATGGTCAATGCTACCATAAAGAATTTGAAAAACTTATGCATAACTTATGTTTTTTTATTTACTTAAATAAAGTTAAAGGCAAAAATAGGAATAACTTAGAGAAGCACTAACAATTTAAGCTTAGACTAGTTGATATAAGTATGACTTTAAAAAGAAAGAAAGTTTTAGCCATAGCAGGGGCAACCGGTTATATAGGCAGGTGGTTTATGGACAGATTCAAAGATCACTACCATATTATTGGTTTAAGTAGGAAAGAGGTAGTTGAAAACCCTTTGAAAGAAATTGAATGGAGGCAAGTAGAACTGTACTCTATTTCCTCTACTACAGAGGCTCTCCAAGGTGTGGACTATGCCATTTATTTAGTGCACTCAATGAATGCAACTACCAGGCTTAATCAAGGAAGTTTTGAGGATACAGACCTCCTTCTAGCCGATAATTTTGCACGAGCTGCTACAGCTAATGCGGTGGAGCAAATCATATATCTAGGGGGATTTTGCCTAAAGGAGAACCCGAAGAAGAATGGTCACTCCATTTGAAAAGCCGTCTGGAAGTAGAGAAAACCTTATCCACCGGATCAGCAGCCCTTACTGCCTTGCGTGCAAGTATAATTGTGGGGCCAGGAGGTTCTTCCTTTGACATGATCAAAAATCTCGTAAAAAAACTGCCTGTAATGGTTTGCCCAAAATGGACAGAATCCAATACACAACCTATCTCTCTTAGAGACACCCTTACCATTATTGATTCTTGCCTAGGAAATGAAGCAGTGTATGACAAGGCCATAGAAATTGGGAACCCAGAAGTGATGAGTTATAAGGAAATGCTAATCCGCACATCAAAAGTAATGGGAAAGAAAAGGTGGATTTTCTCGGTACCTTTTTTCTCTCCAGGCCTTTCAAAACTATGGGTTGGCTATTTTGGAGAAAGTCCTTCTCAATTGGTTTCACCATTGGTGGAAAGCTTGAAACATACCATGACGGTGTCGCAAGAATTGTCATTTAAGCAAAAGAATATTTCCTACCAGAGTTATGATGAAGCAGTGAAAATAGCCTTACAATCAAAAGAAGAGCCTGTTCTACCTAAGTTTAGGTCACTAAAAACCCAGAAAAATACAGTTAGAAGTATACAAAGAATGGCCAATTTACGAGGTAGAAGTGCTTTTTGGGCTGCGAATAGGTACAAGGTTTGGTTGCCCACGTTCTTCAAATCTATAATTAAGGCCAAGGAAGATGAAAAAAAAGTAATAAGTTTTTATTTGTTTTCTATCAAAAAACCAATGTTACAGTTGTCTTGGGTTAAGGACAGAAGCGATAAAAAGAGACAATTATTTTATATTACAGGAGGCTATTTAGTGAGCAGAGCCAATTATGGTTGGCTAGAATTCAGAGAGGTCTTAGACGGTAAATACATTATTTCCGCCATACATGAATTTGTTCCTAAGATTCCTTGGTTGATTTATGTAAATACGCAAGCAAGGCTTCATCTATGGGTAATGAATAGGTATGCCAAATACCTTAATGCGGTAGGTAGAAGAAAAAGCACTGTTAAATAATCATTGAAAACAGTAAGCGCTTTATGAGTAATCGTTATATAAAAAAAGATCGTAATTTAGGTAGTGATCGTAGCAAAATCAGTTTCCTTGGAATTTCGGCATAGCCTCTCCAGGGAAAATTTGTCTGCCAAAATGTGGGATTGAATAGGGTGACTAAGGGATTGATTTTGAGGATGAAATAATGATTAAATTATTTTAGAAGTTTAGTTTAACCTCATGAAAATTGAACTAAAAAAAAATCCCTGAAATTTTCAGGGATTTTAAATTAATATCAGAAAAAATTAAAGAATTAAGCCTTAAGCTTAGGTTCCCATCCTTTTTCATATTCTCTTTTCCAAAGTGCTTTACCTTTTTTACTGTTGGTAATGTGACCATTCGAAGAGTCACAGGTAAGTACTTCGCCTGTTCTTGAAGCGATATTGGCCAAGTGGCAAAGCAATACGCTTTTGCACCCTCATCAATCGGGCTATTTTGTGTGGCTTTACCTCTGATAGCATCAAAGAAGTTTACCATATGCAAAGTGGACATGCTTCCGCCACCACCTAAAGCGGTACCGGCTTCATTACTATTTGAAGCGCTGCTCTTGATCTCCTTGCCTTTTCTATCAAACATTTTGTATCCACCTCTGTCCACATATACAGAACCGTCAGTACCATAGATGATGGTACCTCTTCCCGGTCCATAGGTATTGTGACCATTTCTACTTTTACCATCCCACTGAATGGTTCTGTTATTGGAGAATTTGAAAACGGCATCCATGGTATCATACATGGTCCATCCATCATTTGGCCAATGGTACTTACCTGAGTCTACGATAACTTTTTCAGGGAAGTCTACTTGTAATGCCCATCTGGCTACATCAAGCTCATGTGTTCCATTGTTTCCGGATTCTGCTGTTCCATAATCCCAGCCATACCAATGCCAGTTATAGTCCCAAGTTTCAGTTGTATAATCTCTTCTTGGAGCAGGTCCCTGGAACAATTCCCAGTCTAATCCATTTGGAGGACTTGCTTTCTTTTGAACAGGAACTTCACCTCTACTTGAATTGTAAAATGCGGTGGCTTTGTAGACATTTCCAATTTCACCTGCATGTATGGCCTTGATTACTTCAATACTTTCAGGAGAAGAACGTTGTTGGTTTCCCATTTGTACCACCTTATTGTAGTGCTTTTGATAGGCAACCAATAGCTCACCTTCATAAGGGTTGTGACTACATGGTTTTTCTACATAAACGTGTTTTCCTGCCTCTAAAGCAAGCCATGTGCCTGGAGCATGCCAGTGATCCGGAGTGGCATTGATCAATACGTCTACTTCTTTATCCTCTAATACTTTGAAAATACTATTTTCAAGGGTTGGTTGATAATCGATGTGCTTTTCAAAGTTTTTTGCCGCCTTTTCTCTCTGCGAAGGCATTACATCACAAAGGTATTTAAGGTGTACATTGTTCGATTTTTGTCCGATTGGCTCGTAATAGGCACCTAATCTTCTTCCCAATCCGGCTATTGCAATATTTAACTTGTCATTTGCACCAATGATATTTCCATAGCTTTTTGCAGAAAAACCTACAGCTCCTAAAGCGGAAATCCCCATGGTAGCCATAGCAGATTTTTTTATAAAATCTCTTCTGGAATCATTTGAATTATTCATAATTATTTTCAGGTTTGTTAAATTTTAAAGTTTTCAATACTTGCCAACTATTGGTTCAATATACTTCTAGCGATGCCAATTTCCAAACCACGAAGCTCTGCAAGTCCTTTTAATCTTCCTATTGCGGAATAACCGGGATTAGTAACCTTCCCAAGATCATCCAACATTTGATGGCCATGGTCTGGGCGCATGGGGAGAGATTTACCAATTTTCTGCTGTAATTTCACTATTTCTTCTACTACATCAGCCATTGGGACATCTCCTTCCATATGGTTGGCTTCATAGAAATTACCTTCTTCATCCCGTTGAGTGCTTCTTAAGTGAATGAAATGGATGTGTTCACCATATTTTTCAACCATTGCAGGCAAATCATTATCAGGCCTTACCCCCAAAGATCCGGTACAAAAAGTAAACCCGTTGAAAGGGCTATTATTGTTTGCTAGGATTCGGTCATAATCACTCGCCGTGCTTACTACCCTTGGTAAACCAAAAATAGGGAAGGGGGATCATCAGGGTGGATACAAATAAGAACCTTACTCTCTTCTGCTACAGGAATAATTTCATCCAGGAACAAATTGAGATTTTCACCAAGTTTAGCTGCATCAATGTCTTTAAAGGTATCCAATGCTTTTTGAAAGTCTTCAACTGAGTATCCTTCTTCTGCTCCCGGTAATCCTGCGATGATATTGTTGACCAACTGTTGTTTTTCCTCCTCATTCGAGGCATCAAAATAGGCTTTAGCTTTTTGCTTCATGCTTTCACTATATTCTGCTTCGGCACCGGGACGCTGGAGAATATGTAAATCAAAGGCTGCAATTGCTTTCATTTCAAAACGCAAGGCTTTTGCTCCATTTTCCACTTCGTATGCAAGGTTGGTTCTTGTCCAATCCAGAATGGGCATAAAATTATAACAAACAGTACCAATTCCTTCTGCTGCTAAATTTCTTATGCTTTCTTGATAATTTTTTATATAGGTTTTAAAATTACCTGAGCGAGTTTTGATGTTTTCGTGTACTGGTACACTTTCTACCACTGACCAAGTCAAGCCTGCAGCCTCAATGATGTCTTTTCTTTCTTTGATTGCCTCTCTAGGCCATATTTCTCCATTTGGAATTTGATGCAATGCAGTTACAATGCCCGTAGCACCGGATTGTCGAATGTCTGACAATTTTACGGGATCATTTGGACCATACCAACGCATGGTTTGCTCCATATATATTGGTTGTTTCTTGTTACTCATACTCCTGAATACGCGCTAAATCCCCCATCTATTTCTGTAATTGTTCCGGTCACAAATTTTGAACCTTCGCTGCAAAGCCATTGCACAGCACCATAAAGTTCCTCCGGACTTCCAAAACGGCCCATTGGTGTATGGTCAATGATTTGATTCCCACGTTGAGTGAGGCTTCCATCTTTATTAGTAAGTAAAGCTTCATTTTGCGCAGTCAAAAAGAAACCAGGTGCTACAGCATTTACACGGATTCCTGCACCATATTTTTTAGCAAATTCAACAGACATCCATTTTGTCATATTGTCAATGGCAGCTTTTGCTGACGCATAGCCCATAACTCGAGTCATTGGTCTACTTGCAGCCATTGAGGAGATGTTGATTATGGATGCTTCCTTGTTTTTTGTTAGTAAAGGTAAAAAGTTTTTGATCGGCAAAAATGTACCCATATAATTGAGGTCCATGATGGTTTTTACCGCATCAGAAGATAGGTCAGAAAGCATCTGATCAGGCATTACCGTTGCTCCTGGCATATTTCCTCCGGCAGCATTGATCAATACATCGATTTGGTCAAACTCTTTCTCAAGTGCTTCTTTGACTTGAGATAAAGCTTTTTCGTCCGTTACGTCTGCTATTGCCGGATAAGCATATCCTCCATCATCTTTAATTTCATTTACCAGTGCACTTACCTTTTCCTCATTTCTTCCGAGGATTACCATCTGTGCACCTTCTTGTGCCAAGTGCTTGGCAATTGCTTTGCCTAAAACACCGGTTCCACCACTAATGATGATGACTTTGTTTTTTACTGAAAATAATTGAGACATTTTATTTTATGGTTATACTATTTAATTTAAAGAGATACTCCACGTTTCCATGGGATAAAATCATCTTGATTTAACAAGACGGCTTTTGCTTTAATGGTACCACTGGCCACTTGAATGATGTACTCCAACAATTCATCTCCCATTTCAGGAATGGTTTTTTCGCCCGAAATAATTCCTCCTGTATTGACATCAATAATGTCAGCCATTTTTTCAGAAAGCTTATGATTGGAAGAAACTTTAATCACAGGGGTAATGGGATTGCCTGTAGGGGTGCCCAAGCCGGTAGTAAATAAAATAATGTTGGCACCGGAACCTGCCATGGCTGTGGTACTTTCTACATCATTGCCGGGGGAGCATAGCAAACTTAAACCGGGTTTAGTGACAATCTCAGTATAGTCGAGAATATCAACTATGGGGGAGGTACCACCTTTTTTGGCAGCTCCGGCTGATTTTATTGCATCTGTAATCAGACCATCTTTGATATTTCCGGGACTGGGATTCATATCGAAACCTGAACCTACAGCTTCAGCTGAAGCTGCATAAGCACGCATCAATCGGACAAACTTCTCAGCATTTTCATCAGTAGTGCACCTATTGATCAATTCTTGTTCTACACCGCAGAGTTCGGGAAACTCAGAAAGAATGGTTTTACCTCCCAAAGCAGCCATTATATCAGAGACTTGACCCAAAGATGGGTTGGCAGAAATTCCTGAAAATCCATCAGATCCTCCACATTCCAGTCCTATTGTCAATTGACTCAAAGGAGCTGGTTTTCTCTCCAATTGATCTGCTTCGGTCATCGCCAAGAAAGTGGATTGAATGGCTTTGGTAAGTAATTGGGGTTCTGTACCTTCTTCCTGCTGTTCTAAAATGATTACAGGTTTTTTAAAGTCCGGATCGATATTGGCCAATTTTTCTTTAAGGATTGCAGGTTGAGCATTTTGACAACCCAAGCTCAAAATAGTGGCCCCAGCTACGTTTGGATTATTGATATAGCCTGCAATCAAAGCACAGAGTGCTTCAGAGTCTTGTCTAGTGCCCCCACAACCGCCATTGTGCGTGAGGAATTTTATTCCATCAATGTTTTTAAAAAGCTTATCCTCACCGACTTGTTCCAAGGCTTCAACGCCAACTTGTTTCAAACCTTCTTTGTCACCCTCCAAGTAAAGTTGCTTCATTTGCTTTACAAAGGACTTGTAGGGGTTGGGTTTAGCAAAACCTAATTCCTCTACAAAGGCTTGTTTCATGATTTCCACATTCCGGTTTACAAAAACCAATGGTACCACCAGCCAATAATTGGCAGTTCCAACTTGTCCGTCAGGTCTATGGTATCCATCAAATGTTCGGTTTTTCCATTTACTGACGTCTGGTGCATTCCATTTAAAATCTTTCCTTTTGCCGGTGTAAGTTGCTGTCTGATGGGCCAAGTTAGTGGTAGTAATCACCTCTCCTGAGGCAATCGGGGATAAGGCTTTACCTACAATAATACCATACATGTACACCTGATCACCTTGGTCCAGATCAGTAATGGTAAATTTGTGTTTGGCAGAAACACTATTTTTTAATGTAATTTCATTGTTTTCAAATTGGATAATTTCGCCTTTTTTAAGGTCCGTTAACGCAACCAAAACGTTGTCGTCGGGATGAATTCGTAAAACTTTATGCACCATTTCAATTATTTGATTATCTTGAGCAATCGATTGCACAATTTAGAAATAAATTAAAAGAAAAGAGGCTCAGGGCTTCTTTTTTTGATTCCCCATTAATTTTGACGGTTAATTGTAGGATTTTCAATTTTAGGTCAGAAAGAAAAGTGATGGTTTAGGAATGATTACGATAAAAGTAAAGGGAAAAATTTGGAAAAGGATTTTTTAATAATAATCATGCTAAAGTATTATTAATCAGTGAATAGATATTAAGGTGTGTATTTTTGGCATTTCCTTCTTTAATATTTGCCTAGAGATAATGTGCTTGAATTATTGTAATAAAAGTTAATTCACATAATTTTAAGAAGTAAAATAATAGAAACCCAAATAAGATTGCAATTCATATGCTGAAATTAAAAAAGACAAATTTCCCAATCTACCTCAGTATGCTGCTTTTGGCAGCCCTACTGGTGAGCTGCTCAAAACCCGGAGGGGTTAGGGTATTAAAGCTCGGCCATGGATTGGATACCAGCCATCCGGTTCATGCAGCCATGCTTTATTTAGCAGAAAAAGCCGAAGAAAAGTCCAATGGAGAAATGATTGTTCAAGTTTACCCCAACCAACAATTAGGAACGGAGAGGGAACTTGTGGAGTTGCTACAAATTGGTAGCTTGGCCATGACCAAAGTTTCTACTGCTGCCATGGAGGGATTTGCTCCCGAAATTAAAATACTAGGACAACCTTATTTATTCAAGGATGATGCTCAACAAGCTAGGGTTTTGGAAGGCCCCATAGGGAAGCAACTTTTGGCTGCCGGAGAGAAATATTGGTTGAAAGGCTTGTGTTTTTACGATGGTGGTAAACGAAGTTTTTATACAAAAGACAAACCTGTAATGGTTCCTCAAGATATTGAGGGATTGAAAATTAGGGTCATGGAAAGTCCTACTGCAGTAAATATGGTGCAGAGCTTTGGTGGTTCGCCCACTCCTGTATCCTTTGGTGAACTATATACGGCATTGCAACAAGGGATTGTGGATGGGGCAGAAAATAACCCGCCCAGCTTTGTTACTTCCCGCCATTATGAAGTATGTAAATATTATTCTTTAAATGAACATACGGCTATTCCCGATATGATGATTGTTAGTACCAAAGTTTGGGACCTTTTATCCGAGGAGGAAAAAACATGGTTGCAAGAGGCTGCTGATGAATCGGCTGTTTATCAGTACAAACTATGGGAAGAATCTGTTGCTGAATCAATGAAGATTCTAGAAGAAGCCGGTGTGGAGGTTTTACATCCCGACAAAGAGCCTTTTAGAAAAGAGGCAGAAAAGGTCTATGAATTAATGAAAGAAACGGATCCGGAAATGTATAAATTGGTACAAGAAATCAGAAAATATTAAGCGATGGTCAGTTTTAAATCAAAGTTAGATAAAGTTGTAGGGGTCATGCTTATGGTCATAATGGCTGTAATGGTGATGAATGTAACCTGGCAGGTCTTTTCCAGGTACGTTATCCAATCTCCAAGTTCGTTTACAGATGAGCTTTCGAGGTATTTGTTGGTTTGGCTAGGTATGCTAGGGGCTGCTTATGTGGCCGGCCAAGGTAATCACTTGGCAATTGATATATTGCCAACCAAATTGACAGGAGAAGCAAAAGAAAATTATTGATGGTCATCAATGTGGTAATAATATTATTTGTAATTCCTGTGATGATTATGGGAGGGACCAATTTGGTTTATATAACTTTTATTTTGGAACAGAAATCCGCTACCCTTCAATTGCCATTGGCTTATGTGTATATGATGATCCCATTCTCAGGTTTATTGGTTCTTTTTTATCAACTGGTAGACCTTAAAATATTAATGAACCAAAAGAATTCCCAAAATAGCTAAACCATGGAAGAATATTTAAGCATACTTATACTGATTGTTAGTTTTATTATTCTGATGGGCATAGGGGTGCCTGTTGCTTGGGCCCTGGGGTTTTCAAGTTTTCTTACCCTAACGGTCACCATTGCCTCAGTTCCTTCCGCCACCACAATTGCCCAAAGAATGGGAGTGGGGCTGGATAGTTTTGCCTTACTTGCCATTCCATTTTTTATCTTGGCAGGTGAAATTATGAACAAAGGAGGAATAGCCAACCGACTGATTGATTTGGCGAAGGCCATGACAGGAAGGCTTCCTGGTGGCTTATTGTACGTAAATGTTATTGCAGCCATGCTATTTGGAGCCATTGCAGGATCTGCAGCAGCAGCGGCTTCGGCCATTGGAGGAATTTTGGGTCCTCGTATGGAAAAAGAAGGTTACCCAAGAGAACTTGGCGCCTCTGTAAATATTACTGCCTCTACCACCGGTTTGATTATTCCTCCATCGAATGTGCTTATCGTTTATTCTTTAGCCAGTGGAGGTGTTTCTATTGCAGCATTATTTATCGCAGGTTATATTCCCGGTTTGCTCATTGGGATGTTCTTGATGATTACTGCAGCAATCTTTATTAAAAAGCACAAGCTTAAGCCCGGAGAGCCCACCAGTGTTAAAGAATTGGCCTCCAAATTTTTGGCAGCCTTTCCTAGCCTAATGCTTTTGGTTGTGGTGATTGGGGGGATTGTCATTGGGGTATTTACTGCTACAGAAGCTTCTGCTATTGCTGTTGTTTATACTTTGGTCCTTTCCTTTATATATGGTGAAATAAAACTAAGTAACCTTCCGGCCATCTTATTGAAAAGTTCAGAAACCACAGCCATAGTGATGTTACTGATCGCTACTTCAATGAGTATGTCTTGGGCAATGTCCAGTGAAAATATCCCTCAATCAATAAGTTCAGCTTTATTGACCTTGAGTGATAATAAATTTGTAATATTAATTATGATTAATTTAATCTTACTTTTCGTTGGAACATTTATGGACATGACTCCGGCAGTTTTAATCTTTACCCCGATCTTTTTACCTGCAGTGGTAACTTTGGGTATTGACCCTGTTCATTTTGGAATCATGATGGTTTTGAATTTATGTATAGGAGTCTGTACGCCTCCTGTTGGCTCAGTGTTGTTTATTGGGGTGGGAGTAGCCAAAACTACCATCGCCAAGGTTTTCTTCCCTTTGCTCCCTTTCTTTGTAGCCATGTTATTAGGGCTTCTTATCATCACATTGGTGCCGGAGCTTACACTTTGGTTGCCTTCCGTGTTTGGATTGTAAACCATTATTTATTAAAATATTCTACTCCTCATCCATTGCGGTTGAGGAGTTTTTTTGTCATAGTACCATGATAGGTTGTTCGCGATAGGTTTAATTTTTACCATGAATTATTTCTATCATTTAGTTTTTGATTAGTATTTGTTAAACCTGTAATAGGCAAAAGGCCTTCTTCTATCTGCTGAAATTGCTTCAAAATCAGTTGATTACTTGCTGATTTCAATTTTAAAATAGGGACTTTTTGCAAAAGTCTCCACATAGCAGATTTTTATTCGATTGCACGCAGTAAACAGACGATAGGTTCCCGAACCCTAAAGCATTACCCGGGTTCAATTTTCGCTTTCATCATCAAATATTTCTTCAATAGTGCAGCCAAATAGTTTGGCGATTCGGAAGGCAAGCGGCAGACTTGGATCAAATTTCCCCTTCTCAATGGCGTTAATGGTTTGTCGAGAAACAGCCAGGCTGTCTGCGAGATCCGCTTGCGTCCAATTTTTTGAGCACGGAGAACTTTTAAATTATTTTTCATTGGTAGCGCTTTTTCCCAATTGCAATTGCAATCATATAAGTGAGACTAATTGCAATGATTAGAAATGAAATTTCAGCATCGACCGGAATTAAATTGGTATTGTCCATCAAGTTAAATGAAATACCACCAAATACTCCTACACCCAAGGCAATACCCATGGCTTCCAATTGGATTTGCTTTTCCAATTCATCAAGGGATTTGAGAAAGCGAATGTTTGCCAATAACAAACCTCCGGCAAAAAATAAATTTACAGTAAAGCCTATCCAAGTATAAAGAGAATTTTCATTCCACAAAAATTGATGTCCAAAGGTTACCAAAGCGAGGGTTATCAACCATAACGCCGTCCATATTGCTAAATCTTTAGTAATCTGCTTGCGGTGGTTTTTCCAATTCTGAGTTTCCATATTTTATACATTTTGTAAAACAAACTTTACACAAAGATAAGTTAAGTATTCATAATGTCAAGTTTATTTTACATATTGTTTATGTAGCAATCGATTTCATTAAATTTTTATGAATCTGAAATTCCGTTGTGCAGAGATGGATAAACTTCGTGTAATATTATGAATTGGCAGTATTTTCCTTCATTTGCCATTGAAGTATTTGTAAAAAAAAGTAAATTGAAGGTTATTGACCTAAAATAATTTAAAAGTCTAAATAATATTCGGAATGTTAATGCTCAATTGGCGGGGTTATTTTTATTTGTTACCTGCATTTTTTGTAATGCTAGTTTTTTCCGTTTTACTTTCTTGTAAACAAGAAAGCAATCAAGCTTTACCCGCCCAAGTAGATTTTAATTTTCATATTAAACCAATCCTCGTGCAGAAATGCTACCTCTGCCACGGGCCTGATCCAAGTAGTAGAGAGGCAGGTCTTCGTTTAGACCTAAAAGAAGGCGCCACCATGCGCTTGGAAAGTGGTAAAACTGCCATTGTACCTGCTGCTGTTCATCAAAGCGCTCTGATTGATCGGATTACAAGTGATGATCCCGAAGTGGTAATGCCGCCTCCCTCTTAAAGCAAGATTTGTCTGATTATGAGGTGGCCCTTATTAAAAAATGGATAGAAGAAGGTGCTGAATATGAGCCTCATTGGGCTTTTATGCCTCCGGAGACGAACAAAAAAGTGGGAAAGGGTGACTTTAGTGAACAAATTGATGCCTTGATTAATGAAAAAATTGACGAAAAGGGCCTCGAGATAAGTGGTAAAGCAGATAAATACCAGTTGATACGAAGGTTGTCATTTGTTTTAACAGGCCTTCCCCGGATATAGAAAGGGTGAAGCAGTTTGTAGTCGATGAGCGTCCGGAAGCTTATACAGCGTTGGTAGATGAATACCTTAATCATCCTGCATTTGGAGAAAAATGGGCCAGTCATTGGATGGATGTGGTGAGGTATGCAGAGACCAAAGGTCATGAGTTTGATTATCAAATTCAGGGAGCTTGGAGATTTAGGGATTATTTAATTCGGGCCTTTAATCAAGATGTTCCCTATGATCAATTACTGAAAGAACAGCTTATGGGAGATATTCTTTCACCTCCCCGAGAAAATCCCGTTTCAGGAGAGAATGAATCATCCTTAGGAACCATGTTTTTTACGATGAGTGAAGGAACCCATAGTCCGGTAGATATTAAAAAGGATGAGGCTGACCGGATAGACAATATGATAGATGTGGTAGGAAAAAGCTTTCAAGGTTTGACGGTGGCTTGCGCCAAATGTCACGACCATAAATTTGATCCTATACCTACTGCAGATTATTATGGACTTTATGGAATGCTAGGAAGTACCAGGTTCAGTCCTTTACCGGTAGGAAATGCCCAAATAAAATTTAATACAGTTTCAAAAGCCACTGAATTAAAGAGAAAAATTAAATCCTTGATGGCCAAAGAATGGGCTGTGCCTACGGATGTAGACAGTATACCAGTCCGGTTTGTAAATATTAAGACAGTACCGGAATCAGCTAAAACTGTAGATGTTATTGCTGATTTTAGAGGGTTAAATTTACAAGGTTGGAAAGCAGATGGTTTGGCTTTTGGAGCTAGTACTGCTTTAGGGGAACCAATATTTTCATCTACCTCAAAGACCTTAAAAGCCTTATCGCCGGGATTTGCCTCCAGTCAACAATTTGGCAGAGGGATTTGGGGAGCTTTGAGGTCCCCGGATTTTACAGTTGACAAGAATTTCATTGGTGTTAAAGCGAGGGGTAAAGGCGCAAGTATCCGTATAGTAATGGAAAATTTTCAATTGATAAGTTATCCTATTTATGGTGGTTTGGATCAAAAAGTGAATGATGAAGTTTGGCAAAACTATACTTTTGATCTAAGTGCCTGGAAAGGACGCAAGGTATATATTGAAATTCTACCCGGATCCTTTGTCAGACATCAATACATCCAGAAAGAGGATGCCTATATAGAGGCTGAATATGCAATTTCTTTTGATGAAGTATGGCAAACGCCAGAATTAAATGATTCAGAAACTGAGGTTCCCTTTTCTCAAGCGGTTAAGCATTGGGTGAATGGGGAAAGCTCCGCAAAAGAAATTGCCTTTCTCAATGAGAAAATAACTAAAGGGAAGTTGAAAAAGGATTTTCCATCTGCACTGGCTTTAAAAATGGAGTGCGATTCCCTAGGAAGATTGGTAAAAGACAGTGTTTTTATTCAGGGAGTGACAGAGGGGTTTGGAGGAGAAAGTTCCATTTTTATCCGTGGAAATCATTCGGATCCTAGTAAAGAAAAGGTTCCTAGAAGTTTCCTTTCAGGAATATTTGAATCCCAACAGCCTTATCGCGGAAAGGGGAGTGGCAGACAGCAGATGGTTGAAATGATGCTGGCTTCGGATAATCCGCTTACCTCTAGAGTAATGGTGAATAGAATTTGGCACCATGTTTTCGGCAAAGGTCTGGTAGAAACAGTGGATAATTTTGGCCTTCAAGGTAAGTTACCTACTCATCCGGAATTATTGGATTATTTGGCTCTGGCATTTGTCCAAAATTCATGGTCTATAAAGACCATGATAAAAAATATGGTGCTTACACAAGCTTTTCAAAGGAGTACTTACGAAGGTAGCATGGCCATGGATCCAGACAATTTATACCTGAGCCGTTATTCTATTAGGCGACTTGAGGCCGAAGGAATCAGGGATGCTGTTTTAAAAGCAGCGGGCACCTTGGATCGTACCATGTTTGGTAAGCCGGTACCTGTCCACTTGACTGACTTTATGCAAGGAAGGGGAAGACCAGGAGATTCTGGGCCATTAGATGGAAATGGAAGGAGGTCAGTTTATCTGGAAGTTAGAAGAAACTTTTTGGATCGCATGATGACGGCCTTTGACAGGCCTACTCCCTTTACTACTTTCGGAAAGCGAGATGTAACCAATGTACCTGCTCAATCTTTGTTTTTAATGAATGACCCATTTATTGCCGAACAGGCAAATCATATGGCGATTAAACTATTGAATAATAGGGATTTGATAAAAGATGAAGATAAGATTAATGATGCTTATTTGAGAGCTTTTGCAAGACTCCCTTCAGCTGATGAAATGAGTAAGGGATTGGCTTTTGTCAATAAAACCAAAATTCAGTTGTCAAGTCATGCACAAACAGATAAAGACCTAGATGTTTTGGCATGGAAAGAATATTGCCATGCTTTATTTAATATGAAATCATTTATTTATTTAATGTAAACCCATGAATTATCACAAGCCTTTTCTTAATAAGTCCTTAAGCAGGAGGGAGATGTTGAAAATAAGTAGCTGTGGATTTGGATCTTTGGCACTCATGGGGATGATGGGGAGCTTAGGTAGTGCTTGTAAATCTACAGATCCAGAGTCACAAGCCTTGCTTAGTCAGTTGGCCAAAGCACCCAATTTCCTTCCAAAGGCTAAAAATGTGATCTTTTTGTACATGGATGGAGGGGTCTCTCAAGTTGATTCATTTGATCCCAAACCCCGCCTTACTAAAGAAAATGGGATGGATCCTAAATTCAAGATAGATGCCACTCAGTTTAATAACAATGGTAAAATTCTTAAAAGCCCTTGGGAATTTAAGCAGTATGGTGAATCCGGTTTAGCTGTAAGTGAATTGTTTCCCCATATAGCCGGTTGTGCAGATGATTTGGCTTTGATCCGATCCATGGTTTCAGATTTTCCGGAACATACCAATGCCAATTATTTTCTTCATACAGGAAGTGGTTTGCAAGGGAGGCCCAGTATGGGGGCTTGGGTTAATTACGGTTTGGGGACAGAAAACAGCAACTTGCCGGGGTATGTGGTGTTGGATGGAGGCTTAATACCACCGGGCGGAGTTGATAATTTTAAAAATGGATTTTTGCCTGCAGACTATCAAGCATCTATTATGAAAACAGGCCATACACCCGTGGCGAATATCAAGCCTGATAGTATCTCAGCAAAATATCAAAAGCAAAAGTTGGACTTTATACATGAAATGGACGCCCAAGAGGAGGGAGTTCAAGTGAAATTGAGGCTGCAATAAAAAATTATGAATTGGCTTATCATATGCAGTCTTCAGTACCCGAATTGACAGAATTTTCTGCAGAAAGTAAGGCCACACAAAAATTATACGGACTATTCGATGAAGATTTGAATACGAGGAATTATGGTGCCCAATGTTTAATGGCGAGAAGACTGGTGGAAAGAGGTGTTCGGTTTGTGGAGCTCACCTGTCCTTATATGAGTGGGATTGATCGATGGGATCAGCATCATAGCCTTAAGGATGGGCATGAACGAAATGCTCATGCTGTAGATCAGCCTATTGCAGGATTACTAAAAGATCTAAAATCCAGAGGGCTATTGGAAGAAACTTTGGTAGTCTGGACAGGAGAATTTGGGCGGACCCCTTTTGCTCAAGGTGCTGATGGTAGGGATCATAACCCCTCTGCTTTTAGTATGTGGATGGCTGGTGCCGGAATAAAAAAGGTGCTATTTATGGCCAAACAGATGAATATGGATATAGAGTAATAGAAAATCCAGTTACCATTCACGATCTTCACGCCACCATACTATCATTGTTGGGAGTAGACCATAAACAATTAACCTATCATTTTGGGGGAAGAGATTTTCGATTAACTGATGTTCATGGAAATGTGGTGAAAGACATTCTTGCCTAAGTAGGCCAGTAACTTATCGGTTTCAATTTTCATGCATCTTAAAATTCAATGAAAATCAATTTTCCTAATAATTACTTTAGCCTTTCCATTTATGTTATTGAATAAATTGATTCCATATATTTTTTGCCATCATCCTGTTTGTCACCCAAGAGCTACGCAGCCAAGAAGTGTTAATGAATCCCTTAAGAGTAGGGACCGCAAACAAGCTGAATTTTGCCAATAGAACGGCTCATATCCCAACAATAGAAAGTGATTTCCCGGGAGGGAATGTTATTATTGAAAAGATTTTAGGCGATACCATTTTTTTAAACCTGATCTCAGAGATACCCCAAGAGAATGGTTTTACTGGTGTTTTTCTGTTAAAAACACCTCCAATAAAAAATGGTTTTTTAAAACTACCAAGCCTAATGTTTTGAGCAATATGGGAGCTGCTTACAGCACAGATGGCGGTTATAATTGGCATTGGATTGATCAGGAAAATCACCTTGGGTCGGATCTTTTTAGTTATAGTTTTTCTGGAGATGGGAAGCCTGTTATGTTAAGTATGGGGATGGCTTATACCCAAAAAAACTTTGATAAGTTTATGATGAAGTACAATTCTTCCAAATACATAAAAAATGCTGTACTCAGTACCACGCGTGGAGGAAGAGAAGTGGAACAGCTACTGATAAGCGATTTTGGAGTTAAGCCAAAGTTTAAGGTATTGTTTACAGCTAGAGCACATGCCGGAGAAATGATGAGCAATTACATTATAGAAGGGATGATTGATGCATTACATTCTGAAGATCCTTTGATGAAAAAACTTTTAGAAAAGGCTGAAATAATGATAATCCCTTTTTTAGATAAGGATGGAGTTGAACAAGGGGATCAAGGTAAGTACCGCAGTCCCAGAGATCATAATCGAGATTATTCAGGAAAAAGCCTTTATACAAGTACAAGGGCAATACGGGAGGAGATTCCGAAATGGTTGGCAGGTTTACCATGGATAGGGATCGATCTCCACAATCCTTGGATTAAGGGAGAAAACAATGAATGGGTTTATTTTGTAGGGAATGAAGACGAGCGAATAGCTGCGGCCCAAGAGAACTTTGTTAAGACGCTGATTCAAGTTCAAAGAGGGCCATTAAAAATGGATAGCAAAACAGGTTTCCTTGCTTTTGGTACAGCTTGGAATAAGGGGAGCAATTATGAACAAGGCTACTCTTTCAGTAAATGGGCATCAGGATTTTTAGATGAGGGATTGATTATGACCGGCACATTGGAGTTTCCTTTCGGGATCAATAATGGTCAAGTAGTGACCCAAGAAAAAGCCCGTCTATTTGGGAAAGATTTGATAATAGGTCTTTCGGAGTATTTGGATTTTTAGCCAATCAATAGGGCTATGTATTAGTAAGCCATTAACGAGATTCAATTCTTTTTAGTCTTTCTAGCCTCAGTATTTTTATACCATTTTAGTGATTGATCTCCCGTTAACCTGCTTGCCAAACGGTGTAAATTTACTTCTAAGTGGCTGCATATATGCAATGATTTATTTTTTTAAATCCTTACCTAAAAGCTATTGTGATGTGATTTCAATATGGGTGGACTTTTAATTTTTGTTTGGTGTCATTTGTAATCGTAGTAAGAAGTAAATCTCATGTTTCTAGCCTGTAATTTTTTGCAAAGAAAACAGTTTTTCAAGTAACTGTAAATTGTTGTTAATCAATTTTTTGTCGGGGTTTGCTGTGATCTGATTATTATTGAAAGTCTTCCAAAATATAGATTTTTTAACCTTTTAGGTTTATTGATTAAATGGCTATACCAGTTATTAATTTATTTATGAGTATTAAAAATAATGATAGTATTAATTTATTGATAAATATTATAACTAGATTTTGAAATGAATAAATATTAACTATATTTAACTTTCTTTTTTAAAATAATGAAATATATGTGATGTCTTAATGTAAAAAATTAAAATTAAAATAAGAAAGGAGGTAAAATATGAGGTAATTTATTCTGTTTTAATTTAAATAATTTTTGGTAGAGTCAAGAATTATTTAGTTGAGTAATATTTAAAAAGTGTTTTTTTAATAAAAATTCAATTATTTGTTAAATATTTTACAATTATTAAAATTTTCAATATGTATAAAAGTAGAATTATCCTACTATTATTGTTGATGTTGCCAATTTGCACGTTAATGGCTCAACAGCGTAGTATCACGGGAAAAGTTACTGATGAATCGGGTGAGCCCATCCCTTCTGTATTGGTGTTAATCAAAGGGTCAACTGCTGGAACTACTACTGATCTTGATGGGACATATAGTATTTCAGTGCCCGGAGATGTTACCTTAATTTTCAATATGATTGGTTTTAACGGTCAGGAAATTAGTACAAATGGAAAGAATGTCATTGATGTAACCCTTCTAGAAGGAAGTGTGGATTTGAATGAAGTGGTAGTTGTTGGTTTTAGCGAGGTTGAAAGACAGCATTTGGCTTCATCTGTAGAGCAGCTTGATATGGATTTAGTAAAAAGCCGTCCGATTTTTAAATTGGAAGAAGCGTTTAGTGGAACAATTCCCGGTGTTACTTTGATGCAGGGAAATAATCTTCCAGGCAGTGTCCCCGGTTCTATTTCAATCAGGGGTATTAGTACTTTACAAAATGCCGGACCTTTAGTAATTATTGATGGGATGGAGCAATCTTTAACTGATATTGACCCCAATCAGGTTAAAAATATCACTGTATTAAAAGATGCTGCTTCGGCTGCACTTTATGGTTCTAGAGGAGCAAATGGTGTGATAATTATCGAAACAGATCGTGGAACAACAGGACAGTTTAAGGTTAATTTGCATTCTTGGGGTGCTTTACATAATCCCATAGACTTACCGGATTTTGTTGGAGCACCAGACTATATGCAACTTAACAATGAAGCAAGAGGTTATCAAGGCCAATCCCTTTTATTTTCTGATGAAGACATAGCAGCTGCAGAGAATGGAAATTACACAAATGTTAACTGGCTTGATAAGATCATGCAACGACAATCTTATTCACACAATACTTCTGCAAGTATATCTGGAGGTGGAGGAGTTGGTACATTCAATTTAATGTTAGGTTATATTGATGAAAACGGGATGAATGAGTTGGAAGGATCAAATAAGTTTTCGGCTCGTTTTAATACAAATATTAATATCGCAGACAAATTTGTTTTACTTGCGGATTTTTATGCTCATAGGTTGCAGGTTGATAGATTACAAGCCAATAGTGACGGTCACGGGCTATATCAACTGGCTTGGAGGATGAATCCAACTCAGCCTATATTCTATGAATCAGAATTAGAGGACAATTACATTCTACATAATAATATTAATCCATTGGCATCAATAGAGCATGGTGGATCATGGAATGCATTACATGATAGAAGCACAATTAACCTTCGACCTAAGTATTTTATTAATAAAAACCTAAGCGTAGAAGGCAATGTTTCATATATGATAAATAAGTCTGCCAATAAATACAAAAGGTTGACCTATAAATTTTTTGATGGTGATGGTAAACCTGTTAATATTTGGAGTAACTCTGTTGGTGCTAGTCAGGGAGTAAGCCAAAGCCAAGTTACAGCTAGAGCATTGATTAATTATGAAAAGGAACTTAGGCAAGGCCAAGACAAAATTTATTTATTGGGGGTGCTGAGATAATGAACAATACTTACACAGATTATCGAGAGTTTTCTAAATCTTCCTTTTTTACAAAATTAAACTATTCTTATGATAGCCGGTACTTATTGGAAGTAACAGCCAGAGGTGATGGTTCAAGTAAATTCGCACCTAATAATAGATGGGGATTTTTTCCATCCGGTGCTTTTGCGTGGAATGTTCACAATGAGTCATTTATGAATGGGTTAATAAGTTCGGGGGTTGTGAATAATTTAAAATTTAGGGCATCTTATGGGTTAATCGGTAATGAAAACGTCGACCCTTATTTGTGGCAGGAAGTAGTTAATACTTGGGGGTGGACCATGCGCGTACCGAACCCCGATTTTAGTTGGGAAAAACAAAGACAATCAAATTTTGGCTTGGACCTGACTACTTTTAATAATAAATTAAACTTGACGGCTGAATACTATCATAAATTCTCTTATGACTTAATTTATTCTGATTTTCCGGTGCCACCATTGACAGGTTCTTATTATTTAACCTCTTCAGTGAATATTGGTGAAGTCGAGAATAAAGGTTGGGAATTTTCTGCTAATTATGGCGATAAGGTTGGAGAGGTAGATTATAGTATTGGTGGTATCTTCTTTGATAACCAAAACCGTGTGCTTAAAGCAGGATATAATCGATCTGATACCTTGATTTTTAAAAGTAATCAAGATAAAATCTGGTATGAAGGAATTGCAATAGACAACTATTTTGGTTACGAAAGTGACGGTTATTTCCAGACTTGGGAGGAAGTTGATGGTACTGAAGCAAAATTACCCAATACTTATCCCGGTGATATCAAATACAAGGATAAAAATGGTGATGGTGTAATTAATGATGAGGATAAAATTAATCTTGGAGACCCTTTTCCTCACCTAAACTATTCAATTAATTTCAATTTAAGATTTCGTCGCTGGGATTTTAATTTTCTAGGACAGGGAGTAGGTAAAAGGTTAGGAAGATTAAATGGAATGGAAGGCTATCCGGTTTTAATGGATGGTGTAAATAACAACCTTGGTGCTCCAAGAGAATATTACATGAATAACAGATGGACACCGGAAACACCTGATAGCCGTTTCCCTAGGGTTTGGACAGGTTCTAGTCCGAATGCTTTACTAAGTGATGTTTGGCTTAGCAATGCAGCTTTCTTTAGGGTGAAAATGTTACAATTAGGTTATACTGTTCCTAAAATTGGACGCAATATCAATAGCGTAAGGATATATTTTAATGCTCAGGATGCAATTACATTTACTAAGTGGGAAGGTTTAGAGCCGGAAAGAGATGGAGGAAATGGTAATTATCCGAGGATGGCAACTTTTAGTTTGGGAGTTAAAGCCACTATAAATTAAGAAGGAAACCATGAGAAAAATACTAATAATATTCGCAATAATTGGACTTAGCCTTACAGGTTGTGTTGAATTTCTTGATAAAACGGATCCAACTGCAACCTCATTTGTTGAATTCTTTAACGATGAAGAAGATTTACGTAGGGTAGTTTATAGTAGTTACTTGGATGTTTTTACTCATCCAAGTTCTCATCAGACTTTATTTTACATGGAGGAAGGTAAATCTGATAATGCATACAGTAGGGTAGACGGGCATCATCACCAAAGAATAGCTAATGGAAATATCAATAGTACTACCTCAGCATTTCTTTTCTACTACGAATTACAAATGAAGCATTTGGGTAGGTTAAATACTTTTGTGGAAAATGCAGATATACCCTATGTGGAAGATGAGGCAGTAAGAACAAAATACAAAGCCATTTTAGAAGCACTACGAGTTTGGCATTATTTTAAGCTTACCTTCAGGTGGGGAGATGTTCCTTTTCATTTACAGCCTGCTGATTTGGTGGATGCACTTCAGCCTACTACTCCTAAAGAAGAAATATTGAACCAGCTTTTCCCTTTAGCTGATGATATTGCCTCACGTTTGCCCGCTGATGAATATACTTCAGACAAGTATATGTTCAATAAATATTCTTTCAAGGCGCTGACCATGAGGTATGCATTGTACAACGGTCGCTATGAATTAGCTGCCCAATTAGCTAAAGAGATAATGGACAGTGAAAAGTATGAATTGTATTCAAATTATGAGGAGCTTTTCCAATATGAAGGGGCTTCAACAAACAATGAATTTATAATGCATTTCGATATGCAAAGCCATAACAATAGTGCTACCAATTCATTTCGAGATTTAGGTCCACACTATCGTACGGGGAATGGTCAGTCGTATGTAGTTCCATTAAAAGCCTTGGTAGATTCGTATTGGACCCTCCAAGGTAGGTCTATCTCAAATTGCCCTCTCCATACTGAAGAAGAGTATTTATTAGACCCGAACTTAAATAGAGATCCAAGATATGAATCAAGTATAATGGGGCATGGAGATACATTTTACGGTGAGCCAATAGATATCTACAATACCAATAACCCGATGTTTTTGAAAATCAGAGAGCAAGTAAATCTGGGTTCTGGTTTAAGAAATTTGTCTCTGAAGCAGACGCATTTAGATCGGGAGGGAATTTTGATTTTGGTTTGTTACGGTATGCAGAGGTGTTGTTAACTTATGCTGAAGCTAAAATCATGTTGAATGACATTGATGATTTAGCATTGGAGAGCATCAATATGATTAGACAAAGAGCCGGTTTAGACATGAGTATAGCTGATGTTACAGGGGCTGAATATAGTGATTTTAGTCAAGAAGATTGGATCAATTTAATCAGGAATGAAAGAAGAATTGAATTTGCGGGTGAGGGCTTGAGATACGAAGATATAATTCGATGGGAAATTGCAGAGGACGTATTAAATCAACCTGCCTTGGGACATACACGTATGGAAAATGGTGAAATGGTTTCTTTAAAAATTGAAGACCGTTCTTTCCAACCGCATAATTACCGCTGGCCTTTTCATGAAAACAGTTTAAGAGTGGAACCGGGATTAACTCAAAATCCGGGTTATTAATAAATATCTTATTTCTTTAATTACCAAAGGGCCTACTTATTAAGTGGGCCTTTTTGTTTAATGGCGATTTAAGTTTGTAAATTGACTAATCATCTTTGTGAGTTGTTAGTGAATTTCAACATAGGGTAATATCTATGTTAAAAGTATCTCCGCCTTTTAGCCCTCAATAAAATCAAATTATGGAAATTACTTATTCAGAAACTCGAGTGATCGATGAAAATCAGATTGTAGCACTTTATTTGGCCAATAACTGGACTGCTGCAAATAAACCCAAACTATTGACAAAAGCACTTTTGAATTCCCATGGGTTGGTTTCAGCTTGGGAGGATGAAAAATTGGTGGGCATTGGAAATGCAATTTCTGATGGCTACTTGGTCGTTTATTATCCTCATTTATTGGTTCATCCAGACTATCAAAAGAGAGGGATAGGGAGAAATATTATCGCAATACTCAAAAAGAAATATGAGAACTTCCACATGCATATGTTAACGGCAGATGGAGAATCTATTGGCTTTTATGAAAAATCAGGATTTGAGTTGGCAGGTGAAACCCGGCCGATGTGGATTTATCAAGGAGATGAACATTGATAGACCTACTTATTATTGAAGTTAAGCTGTCGTCTCATTAAAACCAAGCCTAGCCAAACAAAATGATTTGCCAAGATTAAGATTCCTAATCCAAATGCTTATTTTTTAACCCATATCGGTAACTTTGCCGGATTTACATTAGATTATTATTATTTAAAATATATTTTTTAATGTTAATTTTCTTTTATTTTTTAAATTCTTGACTATAATTATGTCAACTTAAGCCATTATTACCATCTTTTACCTTCTTTTTTATTAAAAGGTTAGATTTATTTGATGAATTATTCTTTAGTATTGCTTATAACTGAAATTTTATCTAATTTAATACAGCTATTCTGATAGGCTAAAGATGATTCAATAAATTATAGCAATTAGGTATCCTGTTTAAAAAGTTATATGACTTCCTTTATAAATTTAAAATAAATTCATTTGATCCATGTTATTTATTTTTTAGAAGGAGATAGTTAAAGTGTATAACGATACAGATTGGTTTAAATCCGCATTTCAAGCCGGATTTTATGATTCATTTTTCAATTGACCCTTGACCCAATTAGTTTATTAAACTACCTCAAAATTAAATAGGGGACTCTCGATTTATCACAAACCTTAAAAGTAGATTTATATGTAATAAAACCTCCAAAAAAGAGAAAGCCATCTTTTAAAAGACGGCTTTCAGTAAAAGTATTAGATCAATGGGTAAGTTTCTCAGGTTCATCCATTTGATCTCGTTTAATGCAGTTTATATAACAACACTAAAGTTTACAAAGCTATGAAAAAACGACTACTCAAGGGGTATTTGTCAATTAAAATATTGATATTCCTTATGGCTATTCAGCTATTTTACCCCTCAAACCATAAAGGTCATGCCCATGTCCTATATGAGAAAATACCTGCCCTTAATGATGTGTCCTCATTATCAACCATAAGGGTAGACGTAACAATCACAGGAACAGTCACAGATCAGAACGGTGAGCCTATCCCGGGGGCGACGATTTCTCTTCCCGGTACCACAATAGGTACTGCTACGGATTTAGACGGTAAGTATTCATTGACCGTTCCGGAAGGATCAGAATTGGTTGTTTCTTTTATTGGCTTTGAAAGCCAGCGAATTATGATAGGTGACCGTTCTATTATTGATGTAACATTAATAGAAGCTACTTCTTCCTTGGATGAGGTGGTAGTGGTAGGCTTCGGCACTCAGAAAAGGGCGAATGTTACCGGGGCAGTAAGTACAGTATCAGGAGAAGATCTAGCCAGACGTCCTGTAATCAATACAGCTTCTGCCTTACAAGGAACCACACCGGGCCTTACCATTCAAAATAATGGAGGTGCTCCGGGTGACGAAAGTACAAGCATCAGAATCAGAGGGGTAGGGACATTAAATAATTCCAACCCATTGATTCTAGTTGATGGGGTAGAACAGTCTCTTAGCACTGTAGAACCTAATAATATTGCTTCCATCACTGTGTTGAAGGATGCTGCATCATCAGCCATATACGGTTCCAGAGCTGCGAATGGAGTAATCTTGGTAACCACCAAAAGAGGTGAAGAAGGAGAAGTTAAAATCAGTTACAATAATTTCGTAGGGTGGCAAAATCCTAACTTTTTCCCGGAACCTACGGATCCCGTCACATGGATGCGTTTGGAAAATGAGGCTCAAGCGAATGTTGGTGCCAGTCCAACTTATAGTGAAACTTATATAGAAAATGTGGCTGCAGGAACAAATCCTTTGGAATATCCTTTTGCAGATTATGAAGGGGGAATCTTTAATCCCAATGCATTTCAACAAAGGCATTCCATTTCACTATCTAGCGGAGGGAAGTCAGGGAGAATTTTTGCTTCTGTCAATTATTCTGATACCGATGGGATCCTACAAAATTTTAACAACAAGCAAGTTACCATGCGGATAAATTCCGATATGTATGCCAGTGACAAGCTAACCATTAAAACCAACTTGATGTATAGAAATAGAGGATTTAGTGGTCCCGGTTTTACCGGTCAACGCATCACCCAGGCTTTATTGCATATCAATAGAAACATTGTGATGGAATACCCTGATGGAACCTATGATTTGGTTTCCGGCCAGTGGAATGCTCGCGCAATGGTTCAAGAAGGTGAGACAAGTAGAATTAGTGATGATGTTTTTGGCCAGTTAGGTTTTGCTTATACCATCAATGACGCCCTTTCATTGGAAGGTAATGTAACCTTAAATACTGAATCAACAGATGGATTTATATTTCAGAACAGTTTGGCGGGAATGCGAAATTATGTAACAGGTGAATTGGTAAATGTAGGAGGTTGGTTTGCAACTTCACAGCTCACGGAAAGTCAAGACAACCAGCGGGAATTGAGTCAGCGACTGTATTTGAATTATGACCAAAATTTTGAAAAGCACAGTGTTCAAGCCACAGCAGGCTATGAAGAAATCTACAATCGATTTAAGCAAATAACCGCCTATAGGGATAATTTTTTCAGCAATGACCTGAGAGATATCAATGCAGGTGATGTGCAAAACCAAAGAACAGGGGGGTATTCACAAGAGTGGAGACTTAGGTCGTTTTTCGGTAGAGCCAATTACAGTTTCGATGACAAATACATGTTTCAGGCCAATGTTCGTTATGATGGGTCATCTAGGTTTGGAGAAGGAAAACGTTGGGGGGTATTTCCATCTTTTTCCGCAGGATGGAGAATTTCAGAAGAAGATTTCCTCAATGATGGTAGCTTATTCAGTGATTTAAGATTGAGAGGCTCATGGGGCCAATTGGGTAACCAAAGTATAGGTTTGTACAGATACCTCAATACCTACAACTTAGGTACAGGCTATCAATTCAATAATAATCTGGTTCCCGGTACTGCCATTACAAGTGCAGGCAATCCGGACATTACTTGGGAAACTACCACCATGTCTAATATAGGCTTGGATATGGGATTTATGGATGATAGGATAGAGGTAATTGCTGAATATTTTTACAAGTATACCGATGATATTTTGATAGAACTGCCGATCCCAAGAACGATTGGCTATGACCCGCCAGTACAAAATGCAGCTGCTGTCTCGAACAAGGGTTGGGAGTTAGCTGTAAATTATCATGGTTCCCCGGCCTCTGAGAGTGGTTTTCAGTATTCAGTAGGTATTAATTTTTCAGATGTAGTTAATAAAATTGAAGACTTAAAGGGTACTGGGCCATTTTTTCCGGACAAGTTTACGGTATGGACTGAAGGTGAATCCATCAATTCTTTGAGAGGTTTAAAATCCCCGGAATATATAAAACCCAAGAAGACCTGGACAACTACCCTGCCACCATATTTCCTACTGTTACCATAGGAGACATCATTTATGAAGACTTAAATGGAGATGGTGTGATTTCTCAATCCCTTTACCCGGCAGGGGATCAATATATCATGGGGAATGAAGACCCACGATATGAATTTGGCGTGCGTTTCAATGCCTCTTACAAAGGGTTTGATTTTTCTATGTTTTGGCAAGGTGTGTTGCGCCAACAGCACTCCTTGGATGGAGCATTGATGGAAGGGCCTAATTATACCAATTTTATTCCGGTGACCATGGCAAGGGAGGCTTATCATCCTGAAAGAAACCCAAATGGAACATGGCCGATGGTAAGGTCGGGTAACTCCGCCAACCTAATGGAAGCAGATTTTTGGTTGCAAAATACAAGTTACTTAAGGTTAAAAAACTTTCAGTTCGGATATACTATTCCCCAGAATGTAGTAGCCAATTTGAGAGTATATGTATCAGGTGAAAACATGTTGACATTTACAGAGACTGAACTCTTCGACCCTGAGACACCAAGAGGAAGAAGCCAGTTCTTTCCTCACAGCAAACTTTTCAGTGGTGGAGTAAACATCACCTTTTAATTTAAAATAGAAAAGCGATGAAAATATTAAATAAAACTTTAAAATACATAGGACTGTCCTATTTGGCTTTAGGCTTTTTCAGTTGTGATGATGGGCTGGATTTAATCCCACCTGGCCAAGTTTCTGAACTTATCTATTGGCAACAAGAAAAAGATGCAAATCTAGCTGTAAATGGAATTTATGCAGAATTGGATGGACAAGCCATGGTCAAAGAACTAGATGCCGTCACTGACATTGGCTTTAGGGCTCCTTCAGGGCCGGGATCATTCCATGACGTATGTATGGGGACTTTTGATCCAGTGAATGCGGCGATTGGCTCTCAGTGGGACAGGTATTACCGGGGTGTTCAGCGCGCTAATAATGTGTTAGCTAATATTGGTAGAATAGAACAGGGAGATGAGAATTTACTTGCTCGTTACGAAGCAGAAGCGAGGTTTTTACGGGCTTTCTTTTATACTCAGTTGAGTAGTCTTTGGGGAGATGTTCCTTTGATTTTAGATCCATTAGAAATTACAGACCATATAGGAAGAACGGCAAAATCTGAAGTGGTTGATTTTGTTATTGCTGAATTGGATCAAATAATTCAAGGAAATCAACTTCCACTTACTTATTCTCAAGAGGTGGGAAGAGCCACCCTAGGGGCTGCCATAGCATTAAAAGCCCGGATTGCCTATAGGAATGAAAGGTATACTGTGGCCAGAGACGCTGCCAAGGCCGTGATGGATCTTGGAATCTACGAATTATACCCTGATTATGAAGCCCTGTTTCAATATGCCGGCCAAAATTCTTCGGAAGTAATCTTTGATAGGCAATATGCTGTGGGAGGGGATACGTACAATGCCTTCTCTTATGCGGCAGCTTCGATTGGGGAGGGTCTGTAGTAGAACCCGTGCACAATCTATTTTTAAAATATGGTTATAAGGGACCTCAGAACCCCAATGACCCATTTGAGAATATCGATCCACGTTGGAATTATACCACTTACTACACGGGTCAGCCCATAGGTACAAGCACTTTCAACTCATTACCAGATAGTCCAACGGCCGATAGGGTCAGGTCTTCTGAGTTTTCTACAGTAAATGGGTACAATTTAAAGAAATGGGTAGATTTTGCTGCAGATGGAAGCAACCCTAATACTGGCTCGATTAATATGATTTTGATTCGCTATGCGGATATTTTGTTGATGTATGCTGAGTCAAAAATTGAATTGGGTGAAATCGATGATTCCGTATATGATGCAATCAATGAGGTAAGGCAGAGACCAACAGTGGAAATGCCTATCATAACTTCAGGAAAATCTCAGGAAGAATTGAGAGCCATTATTCGGGATGAGAGAGCTGTAGAATTGGCTTTTGAGGGATTAAGATTGTATGATATGAACCGATGGAAAATTGGAGAAGAAAAAGTTGGTACAGTAGAAGGGCTATATTACCTCAATACTGCCAGTGGGGAATGGGAAACCATAACCAGTGGATTGACCAGAACTTTCAGAGCAGATCGAGATTATTTATGGCCTATTCCTCAAGTCGAAATGGAGATCAACGATAATATTACCCAAAACCCTAATTATTAAAGGCTAATTGAATAGAACAAATTAAATAACAGTAGAGTGGAAAGCCGCAAATGATTCGTTTGCGGTTTTTTATATTTACCCTTTCGAAGAATAAGAGTAAAGGGGGTAAATAATGTTATAGCCTAAAATATGGAATAAAACTACTTTATTTGCTGTCGGCAGACAGGTTCACCATTTCGATGTTATATTCTGCCATTCATTTCGAATACAACGCTTATCTAAAATCCTATTACATCAACCGAGTAAAATTAATGTTAAACTAACCGGTTTCTCTCAAATTTATTTGCTAGGATTTAATTTTTTATTCTAAGTTTCAATTAAGGGTAGGAAAGAGAATCTTTGAATTACCTTTAAAGCTATACCTTAAGGTAATTGGGTAGCTTTTCCTTAATTTGCTTTCTAATTAATGTGTATGAAAAAATATACTGGTGCATCGAAAACCCTTGTTAGATTATTTGAAATGAAACCTTTTAAAAGCATCCTTTATTGCATGTATATCTCCTTTTTAATATGGGGTTGTAAACAGCGAAGCGTTGAAGTGGAGGAGGGTAATAAATTAAAACCTACCAATACTGCCATAATACCGGTTCCAAAACTTGAAAATGACAGTTACGATTGGTGGGAACGCCATAATGATGTACTTGGGGTAAAGGATTCATTAAATCCCGAAATTGTGCTTATTGGAAATTCCATCACCCATTTTTGGGGAGGAAATTTTCCCCCTTAAAAAATGCTGATGGTAGCCTAAGAGTGGCTAATGGCCCAAATTCTTGGGAGTCAACTTTTCAAAACCGACGTGTCCTTAATTTAGGCTTCGGATGGGACAGAACACAAAATGTGCTGTGGCGCCTAAATAATGGGGAACTGGATGGTGTAGCCCCCAAGTTGGTGGTTATCCATATAGGAACCAACAATACAAGTGAAACAGAAAATGCACGAAAAAATACAGCTGCTGAAATACTTGAAGGGATTCTGGCTATTTATAATAAGGTTCGTTCTAAAACACCAAATGCAAAAATTGTTTTAATGGAAATAATGCCTCGTGAAGAAATGCCGGACGATTCGCGGAGATTATTAATTAATGAAACCAACCACTTACTGAAGCAATATGCAAAGGAAAATAGCATAACTTTGTTAGGCATTTCATCTAAAATGTTGACATCTGAAGGGGTCCTTACCAAAAAGGTTACCCTTGATTTCTGTCATCCAAATGAAGCCGGTTATCAAATTTGGGGAGAAGCACTAGGCCCTTTTATTGATAGTATTGGAGATTAATTTCAAATTATTTTAATACTTTAAAATTGCAAGAGCCGTTGGGTTCTGGCCAGGCATTCTAATTTCGATGAAAATGGAGGTGCTTGGCAAGGCCATGCCGAAGATGCCTTAGCAAAGTACATGTAGCGACATGGAAGGAATCTAATTTGATGTTTTGATCACGCCATGCATCGTGGCTGACAGGGTGGTTTCATTATCAGTTAACTGGGGTAAGGAAGTGGATTATAACCTTTTTCCTGTTGCCGAGTCTTTGGCCTTAGCTCATAAAACAATACTGATGCCAATAGTCTTTATGGAAACTCAATGTTTGTTTCTCCTGAAACGGAGGAAATTACGGTTGCAGGGAATTCTCCTGCACTACATTTGGGATTCAACAATTTTCCGTTGGACAATTTTGGTGATCAAAAAGCGGAATTAAAGGCAATTGCCAAACAACCGAGTATTCCAGAATTTAATGTGCCTTATTTTCAAAATGACATTAATCGCACAAAAGATTGGCTTGGTGCTACACTTAAAAATGTGGAAACCCTAGCCGAACAATCTGCATCAGGTTCACATAAAATGGATGGGGTAATTGTGTTAAGCGTATAAAGCAAAAGTAAATTAACAATGTCAGTAATAAAGGATGGCGGTGTTATTGTTGGGGTTGAAGGTGAAATAAATTAAGGTTAATTTGCAGTGAATTGAGAGCCATTCGCTGCAGTTTTGACAAAATTTTATAAACTAGTTAAGGCGATTATCCTTATTTTAAGATTGCATAAATATCACCGTTTAGTTATTGACAAAGAAATGGGTAGATCAATTCAAATGCTAAACCTTTGATGCAGAGTAGGTAATGGCTTAAAATGAAGGGTAAATTATAAATTAAGCATATCTACCAGAATTATTTTCTAATTTTGTAGAATTTTATTTGAAAAAAAATATGGCAAATATAATAAATGAAATTTCAAGGACCTTCAGCGAGTACTTGATATTACCCGGATTAACAAGGAAGTCAAACACCCCAGACGCAGTAAATCTAAAAACACCATTAGTTAAGTATAAAAAAGGGGAAGTTCCGAAAATCACCTTAAATATTCCATTTGTCTCTGCCATTATGCAATCGGTATCAGACAATGGACTTGCCATCGCTTTGGCAAAAGAAGGAGGCTTGTCATTTATCTTTGGTTCTCAGTCAATTGAAGATCAAGTCAAAATGGTGATGGAGGTAAAAAAATATAAGGCTGGTTTTGTAGAAAGCAGAGCCAATTTAACGCCTGAACATACGCTAGAGGATGTATTGGCCTTAAAAAAAGAGACGAGTTTCTCAACTGTTGGAGTAACAGATGATGGCACCTCTTGTGGTAAACTATTAGGGCTAATAACGAGTAGGGATTACAGGGTTAGCAAGGAAAGTTTGACTAAGAAGGTGAAAGATTTTATGACACCCTTATCCAATTTGATAACAGCTAAGGATGGAATTACATTAAATGAGGCTAATGATACCATCTGGGAGCATAAATTGAACAATTTGCCAATTGTCGATAAGAATGGCAAATTAAAGTATTTTGTGTTTCGCAAAGATTATGACAGCCATAAAGACCACCCAAACGAGCTGTCAGATGCTAAGAAAAGGTTGGTCGTAGGGGCAGGGATTAACACAAGAGATTATGAGGAAAGGGTACCTGCATTAGTAGAAGCTGGTGTTGATGTGTTATGTATTGACTCTTCAGATGGCTTCTCAGAATGGCAAAAAGACACCATCTCTTATGTGAAAGAAAAATACGATGGCAATGTTTTGATTGGTGCCGGTAATGTGGTAGATAGAGAAGGCTTTCTATATTTAGCCAAAGCTGGTGCCGATTTTGTTAAAGTTGGTGTTGGGGGCGGTTCTATCTGTATTACTAGGGAACAGAAAGGTATAGGTAGAGGACAAGCTACAGCACTTATCGATGTTGCCAAAGCCAGAGATGAGTATTTTATAGAAAGTGGAGAATATATTCCCATCTGTTCAGATGGTGGAATTGTCCAGGATTATCATATTACCTTGGCACTTGCCATGGGGGCGGATTTCTTGATGATGGGGAGGTATTTTGCCCGTTTTGATGAAAGTCCGACGAGAAAACTTCTAGTAGGTGGAAATTATGTCAAAGAATATTGGGGCGAGGGTTCTAATAGAGCAAGAAATTGGCAACGCTATGATATGGGAGGAAAGGACAATTTGAAATTTGAAGAAGGCGTAGACAGTTATGTTCCATATGCAGGTAAATTAAAAGATAATTTAGACCAAACTATTGGGAAAACTAAATCAACCATGTGTAGCTGTGGAATATCCTCAATTAAGGAATTACAATCCGATGCCAAATTGACTTTGGTATCATCGACCAGTATCATTGAAGGTGGTGCGCATGATGTAATTGTGAAAGACGGTAAAAATTAAGGCCTTTAAAACCCAACTACTTGGATTCCTAGGAGAAGAAAATAAAGTAGCTTCCTAGCAAGACACTTTGTGGTAAAGCTTCATGACCTATCCTGTACTTAACAGGATAGGTTTTTTTATGAACTGATTTCAGCACCAAATAGCAGATCTATTGCCCACTTCGATTTTAAGAAAGGGAATGCTAATGGTTGTATTTTTATTCTTATTTTTAAAGGATATAATATGAGAATGTGTTAAATTGATACTTTCCTGAGCCATTGGGTTTTAAAATTTTCAGAAGAAACAATTAATGAAAGGTAAGATAACGCGGCAATTGGCGGCCGTCATGTTTACAGATATTGTCGGTTATACAGCATTAATGCAAAAAATGAAGCTGTGGCCATGAGGATTAGATCACGGCACCGAGAGGTTTTCGAAAGCCTTCATAAAATCTACAATGGTGAAATCATTCAGTATTATGGAGATGGTACGCTTAGTGTTTTTAAGAGTGCCATTGAAGCGGCAAATTGCGCCATCCAAATCCAAAACCTTTTGCTAGGTAATGACCCAGTACCAGTGCGAATAGGTCTGCATATGGGTGACATTGTATATAGCGAAACTGAAGTGTATGGGGATGGAGTGAATTTTGCGTCACGGATTGAAAGCATGAGCGTCGCGGGTGGTATTCTCTTGTCGGATAAATTAAATGATGAGCTAAAAAACCATCCCACTATTGCTACAACTTCACTTGGTCATTTTGAACTAAAGAACATAGAAGAACCCGTGGAGGTTTTTGCAATCTGCAATGAGGGAATTAAGGTCCCTCTCCTTCAGGAGATAGGTGGAAAGCAAAAAAATAATTATAAGACCATTGCAGTGCTTCCCTTTACAAACATGAGTACGAATGCTGAAAATGAATATTTCAGCGATGGCATTACGGAAGAGATCATTAATGCATTGGCAAAAATTAAGCGTCTGAAAGTTACTTCCAGAACTTCCTCATTCTTCTTTAAAAATAAAAATGTTCCAATCAAACAAATAGCGAAAGAGTTGGATGTATCTGCCATTCTTGAAGGTAGTGTGCGGTTGGCTGGTGATACAGTGAGGATTACCGCGCAATTGATCCAAACAAAGGAAGATTTTCACTTTTGGTCGGAAACATGGGACAGGAAACTGGAGAATATTTTCGAGGTTCAGGATGAGATCAGTCTTTTGATTGCGGATAAATTAAGAGAGCATTTTGGGCACTTTGAAATAAATGAACACCTTGTAACCAAACCGACAGACAGTATCAGTGCCTATGAGTACTGTTTAAAAGCAAAATTTCACAAAAACAAATGGAATCCGAAAGATGTTGAAACGGCGATTTCCTTTTATGATAAGGCTTTAAAGATTGACCCCAAATATTCTGAGGCATTGGTTGGAAAGGCGGACTGTTATAGTTTTTTAGGAACTACTGGATTCATGCCGTTTGAAGAAGCATGGGGAGAACTATTCAGTATACGAATCAGGCTATCGAATTAAACGATAAATCTTCAGGTGTTTATTATCAATTGTCCAATCAAGCTTTTTTTATAGAATGTGATTATGCCAAATCGCTTACTCAAATGAAGAAAGCGATAGAGATCAATCCAAACAATGCCGATGCACAACAATTTATTTCTTTTTTATATATCATAGCAGGCAATAGGGCTAAAGCAAAAAATCACCTTGATATAGCATTAAGCATCAATCCACTTTCAGATGAAACCCATTTTTTCAGAGCTTATTTTCATTATATGATTGAGGATTATCAGAAAGCCCTGACAATGCTCAATCGGTGCATAACCAATAATAGTAAAAATATTCCTGCCCACAGTGTTAAAATATTGTGTTTATTGAAATTAGGGAAATTCGATGAGGTCATTACCTACTTTGATAATGTGCCTGAAGACGTCATTATTGAAGGAGAAAAAACAGGAGCGATTGCTTTGGCTTATGCGATGAAAAAAGACAAAGCCAAAATTATACAGTACCAACGCCAATTGGAAGAACAAACCAAAGCACCTAATGGATTTACGGCTGATTCCTATTTATTCTTGATGTACGCTGTTTTAGGTGAGGTCGACAAGGCATTTCAATGGGTAGAGAAGGCCCTTCAAAACAAGGCTTCCCTATTGCTCCTTCGGTACACCGATCCTATGGTTTTTGATTTAAAAAAGATTCAAGATATACCAAATACCAAAAAATCATTTATCCTAATAGCAATGAGGCTCTACCTATAGGTTCCAAAAAGCTTTGTTAGATGAGGAAGCTACGGCAACCTACAAAAACCGTTTATTAGCACTTTTTGATAAAGAAAAACCCTACTTGGACAGTGATTTATCATTGCGATCTTTAGCCAATCATTTAGAAATGCATCCAAATCAACTCTCATGGTTGCTTAATGAGAGCATTGGTAAAAATTTTAATGAGTTTGTCAACCATTACCGGGTAGAAGCTTTTAAGGAAATTGCGAATGATCCTAACAATTCCCACTTGTCTCTAATAGGATTGGCCTATGACAGTGGGTTTAATTCAAAAACCGTTTTCAATACCTATTTTAAAAAAGAAACAGGTTTAACTCCAAAGCAGTTTCTTAAAAATCAGGATAAGAGTGACTTACAATAGGTTCGGGTTTATAATCACGAACATTTTACCAAAACATCCGGCTTACATTTGTTTCATTATTAAACCCGAAATATGCAATAGACCTTCTATTACATATCCCGGGTTAAAACAAAATCTGAATTGTCAAAAACACTAAACGATGAAAGCAATAATAAGCACAGGGTATGGATCAGCGGAGGTTCTTCAAGTACAAGAAGTACGGATGCCTCTACCTAAGGAAAATGAAGTTTTGATAAAAATATATGCAGCTTCCGTCACAAGAGCAGGAAGTATGATGCGCACAGGGAAACCTTATATTGGCCGTTTATTTTTAGGGCTGTTGAAACCTAAGAATCCCATTCCGGGAACTGGCTTTGCAGGAGTGGTGGAATCAGTAGGGAATGGGGTGAGGTCTTTTAAGGTAGGCGACCGGGTATTCGGAGAGTCTCTTGAGAATTACGGTACACAAGCAGAGTATCTATGTCTTCCTGAAGATGGGATAATTACCACCCTACCTAATAATATGACTTTTGAGGAAGCCGCGCCTGTTTGCGATGGGGCATTAACCTCCATTAATTTTCTAAAGGAATTGGCTGAAATAAAACCAGGACAAAAAGTTTTGATCAATGGCGCTTCAGGGAGTTTAGGGACTTCTGCAGTACAGCTTGCCAAATACTATGGTGCTGAGGTGACTGGAATCTGTAGTACCCAAAACATGGAATTGGTGAAGTCATTAGGTGCCGATCATGTTATTGACTACACGAAACAAAACTTTTCTAAAAATGACCAAACATATGACATTATCTACGATACGATAGGGAAGCTGTCATTTTCAGCATGCAAAAGTTCTTTGACTGAAAAGGGAATGTATATCTCTCCAGTACTTGGGATGCCACTCCTTTTTCAAATGTTATGGACCTCAATATTTGGAAGTAAGAAAGCAAAGTTTGCTGCTACAGGATTGAAACCCGTTGCTGAATTAAAGTCACTATTTAAAGAAGTAAAGGAGATCATTGAAACAGGTAAACTAAAATCAATTATAGACAAGAGTTATCCCTTAGAACAAGTTGGAAATGCACATAGGTATATTGATAAGGGGCATAAGCGAGGGAATGTAGTTTTAGTCATGGAACATAAATCCCACAAACGGCCGATAGCAAAACCACAATTAAATAATAGCGAATCGGCTTGAAACGATAAGAGTATGAAACGGACAAAACTAATACTCAGGATAGTATTTATCCTTGCAAGCATAGGTTCTTTGGCCTTCGTACCGTGGATTTTGGTTAAGGCGTGGATAGTACCATTACCGCACACAGTTCAGGATCAAGTAAATGAAGCAATTGACTATGGCTTTGATGGAATGGTAGTCTATGTGGATAAAGCAGGTCAGTCACCCACATTGTATACAGCCGGCTGGCATGACCGGGAAGAGAAAATACCTGCCCGTCCAGATGCCCTATTTAAGATTGCCAGTATAGGCAAGTTATATGTTGCAGTTGCTATCGCTAAATTGGCTAATGACAATCGTTTGTCTTTGGACAAAACCCTTGCTGATTACTTCCCAGAACTTGTGGGGAAAATTGAATATGCAGAAAGGATTACTTTAAGATTAATGGTGCAACACCGATCTGGTATTCCCAACTTTATCGACAATCCTGCTTACTGGGAAAATCGACCGAATTTCAATAAGGAAGCCCTTGAATTAGCCATAGAAATGCCTGCTAGTTTTGAACCAGGTGATGATTATGAATATTCGAACACCAATTATTTGTTGCTTTGCCAAATTATTGATAAGGTAGTGGGATACAATCACAACCAATTTATCAAGGAGGAGATTTTAATACCACTGGGGTTAAACAATACTTTTGCTTCACTTAGTGAAGTAAATATAGACGATGTCATGAGTGGCTATTATGTGGGGGAGGAGCAGGATTTTAAGATGGAGGAACAAGGAATGTTAGCCACAGCAGCTGATGTGGGTACCTTCTTGAGAGCATTAAACGATGGTTCACTGTTTGATGAAGGGGAACAGGAAATCTATTCCTCAATTTATGTGTATGAGCATACAGGTTTGATTGTTGGCTATCAGAGTATTGCAAAATACCACAAAGACATTGATGCGGTTGTGATTCAATTTAACAATACAACTAATTTTGATGGTTATGATTGGAATCTTGCAGAAATCATCTACAACCGCATAGTGAAAATAGTAAGGGATTAAAAATATGCATTTTGGCAAATATTAGGGGATAAGATTGCCGCATTCCTATAAACCTTAGGCTGAAAGTAAAACCACAGGGATTCCAATTTTGTTAGATAAAATCCTTTTAACTACCTTAAAAGCATATTAGGTTGAGGTATTGTTTCTTAGTGATATTTTTGCGACAAATTTGGCCTCCATTAAAACAAAAAACTTGCCTGTATGAAGATTAAAATTTCCATAATATTGGTTTTATTGGCTTTTGTATCTTGTTCAAAACCAAGTGATTTTCAGTTGTTATCTCCAAATGGGGCACTACAGGTCAATGTTTCAAATTTTAACAATTCCAGTGTTTTTACTGTAATGAATGGTTCGGATACCATTCTGGAATCCTCCAGAATAGGACTAAAAGTTAACGGTATTAGTTTTGTTGAAAATGTATCATTTAGCGACTTTAAAAAGGCCGAAATTAATGAAACCTGGGAAACCATAAATGGTAAACAAGCGACTGTCAAAAACCATTATAATGCATTTAATTTCAAAATTGCTAAAACCCAGTCCTCATCTTATGGGTATGAAATTGAGTTCAGGGTTTATGATGATGGTTTTGCCTATCGGTATATTTTTCCCACTGAAGCCATTCAAGACAGTATAAAAATTGATCAAGAATTAACCAGCTTAAATTTCAAGGATGACTATACCTATTGGGCATACAATGGTGAAAAACATAATGTAGGGCCTGTTACCAGGACTGAAGAAAGTATTGAAGAAGTTAGAATCCCTATTGTTATGCAATTTCATGACAATAGTTTTATGGCCATCCATGAAGCAGAAATAATGGGATTTGCTCCTTTTTCTATCGCTGCTTCGTCCAATGACAAATCACTTGCTTTTAATATAGTTTATTCAAAACGCAACCAACCTTTTAAGACCTCATGGAGGGCTTTTATGTTGGGAGAAAAGGTAGGAGACTTGGTTGAATCTAATTTGTTAGTGAATTTAAATGAACCCAATAAAATTTCAGACCCTTCTTGGATTAAAGGAGGCAAATCATTGTGGGATTGGCGTGTTTTAGGTTATAGAGCTGCCGATGGTTTTGAATATCAACTAAACACCCAAACCCATAAAAGAATGATTGATTTCGCTGCTGAAAATAATATTCAGTACTTATTAATTGATGCTGATTGGTATGGGGATGAGTTCAATGAAAATTCAGACCCAACGACCACCAGAGATGGGGTTGATATAGAAGAATGTATGGAACATGCTACTCAAAATAATATTGGGATCATCCTTTATTTAAATGATGTAGGCGCCAAAAAGTTTGGTTTGGAGAGGGTTTTGAAGCAATTTTCAGAATGGGGGGCCATAGGCGTGAAATATGGCTTTATGCAAGGGACTTTAGAAGAGAAGGTAAAGCAAACCAGGGTCATTGTCGAGTTGTGTGCCAAGTACAAATTGATGGTTGATTTCCATGACAATCCAATTCCCCCAAGTGGAGACAGAAGAACTTGGCCCAACCTTATTACCAAAGAATTTGGTCATGCTCAGGGAGATGCCAAATATTCTCATTTTCCGGAAACAGCTGTCAATCAAGTTTTAATTAATCAGATTGCAGGGCCTTTGGATATGACCAATGGATGGTTTGATTTAAATAGTGCACATGTGGGTAGGCCTAAAGTTTTTGAGGAGCTACCAGGAACTGTGGTTGCAGAAGTAGCTAAGCTTATTACCATTTATTCCGGATGGATGGTATTGCCTGACAGCCCTGAAGCTTATTTACAAAAGAAGATTTGTTTGACTGTATTCGGAAAATGCCTGCACAATTTGACAGTTTTAAAGTACTTGATGCTTTGCTTGATAAGCATGTTAGCATTGCCAGAAAAGCAGGGGATGATTGGTTTGTAGGTTCATTGACCAACAGAGAGGCACGCTCTATTACATTGGATTTAAGTTTTTTATCAGAGGATGAAAATTACGAAGCGATTCTTTATGAAGATGCCGAAAATTCTGATTTCCTAACCAATAAAGAATCTTATACTATACGCAGTATGGCTGTTAATGCCAAAACAAAACTTGTTGCTCAAATGAGTAGAGGTGGGGGACATGTTATGTATATTAAAAAATTGTCGAACAGTAAAGAATAAACAGGTGGGGCACTTTCGTACTGAGTTTTTGGATCAATAGTTGAGCTATTTCTTTGATAAAAACAGGAATAATAAATGCTAATTTAGAGAGGTATGGTTTTCTTGCTAAAAACCGGTAAAAGTAGAAAGTATAGAAGGGGAACTTCAAAAAGATTGCTAAAAATACACTTTAACCCTACATGAAATGGACATTGAGTTTTTATGGTTAGAACCGAAAAATAGCTGCAAAAAGATACTGTTACTTCTAAAAACATTAAATTAGTGTTTTCCAAGGGTGAAAAGGAACCTTCGAAAGATTCTTTTTCACCTTGTTCATTTCATTCAGAAACTTCCGATCTATAGTGAAAATAGAAAAGCTACACCACGTCGCCATAATTTGTTCCGACTACCAAAAATCAAAAAAGTTTTACACAGGCATTTTAGGCTTTGCGATAGACAAAGAAATTTACAGAGAAGAAAGAAAATCCTATAAACTTGATCTTTCCTTAAACGGGCAATATTTAATCGAACTCTTCTCTTTTCCAAAACCACCTTCAAGACCTTCCCGGCCTGAAGCAAGAGGTTTGAGGCATATTGCCTTTGGGGTAAGCAACTTATCGGAAACTATTGACTACTTGAAATCCAAGAGGATAGCTGTGGAGGAGGTTCGAATAGATGAATTTACAAACAAGCAATTTACATTTATTGCCGATCCTGATGATTTACCAATTGAGTTTTATGAACTATGATAGCTATTGAAAATTATATTCAAGGTTTTAATATATTATTTCCTCAATGTACAAATAAACTACCATGGGAAATAATCAATGAACTTGATAGCATGATTAAAAAGCGATTTTCTGAATTATCATCTGACTATAGGGTAGAAAATAATATTGCCATCCATAAGACAGCTACTCTAGAAAAAGGAGTAACAATTAAAGGAAGTGTGATCATTTCTGAAAACTGCTTTATTGGTGCCAATGCTTATTTAAGGGGGCCAATTTTTATGGCTAAGTCAGTAAAAGTAGGGCCGGGCGTGGAGATAAAACAATCCCTAATTTTTGAAAATACCGCCCTAGCTCATTTTAATTATATTGGAAACAGTGTAATAGGCAAAAACATTAATTTTGAAGCAGGTTCAATTTGTGCCAACCATTATAACGAGCGGGAGGACAAGACCATATATGTTAAACATAATGGGGTGGTGATAAATACTAGATCCAAAAAATTCGGAGCCTTGATTGGGGATAATACAAAGATTGGTGCCAATGCTGTTTTGTCTCCAGGAACTATTTTGGCAAGAAAAAGTACAGTTAAAAGGCTTGAATTAGTAGAACAAATAAAATAATTGAATTAGAAAAGGGACACGGCTTCTTATTTTTCTACTATAATTAGTTAATTCTCGAATGAACAGCCTATGAAAATAATCTCAACGAATATTGGAACACCAACTACCTTTCTTTGGAAAGGAAAGGAAGAAACAACTGGCATCTATAAAAAGCCTACAAATGAAAGGCTCTATTTAACGAAAAACGATGTGTTAGGTGATGAGATTTCCAATCGGTTGAACCATGGAGGCTATTATAAAGCCTGTCTGACTTCGACAATGGTCAGTCCATTAGAATGTAAACAACTGTATAATAGTGATTCTTTTTATGGTTTTTAATTTAGGTGTCCCAGAGGGGATTTTTAAGTACTTTTAGGCATGTTCGTTCGCAGAAAGCCAAATAAAAGTGGTAAGATAAGTGTTCAGGTAATCGAGAAAGTTAGAGGGAAATACAAAGTTGCCAAAACGATTGGAAGTAGTTCCATCAAGGTCGAAGTTGAAAAGCTTGTAATTCTTGGAGAGCAATGGATTAAAGAGTATAAAAGGTAATCTTGAGATACCGTTTAATAATGAAGAACAGATTGCCGATTCTGTCCTTGATCGGGTAGAAAAAATTACTGTTTCTGGAACAGAGTTACTTCTTGATAAGATATTCAACGATATCGGGTTCAATGTTATCAATGATGATATTTTTAGATGGTTGGTCTATTCACGAATCTGTTTTCCAGCCAGCAAACTGAAAACTTGTGATTATTTATCCACTTATCATGGTCTTGAATTCCAAGTTCAGGATCTATATAGGTATATGGATAAGCTTTACAATAACTACAAGGAAACAGTTCAGTTGATCAGTTTTGAACACACAAAGAAGGTATTAGGAGGTAGCATTAATATCGTTTTTTATGATGTGACAACTCTCTATTTTGAAGTGGATCAGGAAGATGATTTGAGAAAAACAGGTTTTTTCCAAGGAAGGCAAGCATCAAAACCCTCAGATTGTCTTGGGCCTCTTGGTTGGTCTGGAAGGCTATCCTCTAGCTTATGAGATCTTTGAGGGTAATAAGTTTGAAGGACATACCATGATTCCAGTCATAGAAACTTTCAGAAGAAAGTACAGTCTACCCGCTCCAATTGTTGTTGCAGACTCGGGGTTATTATCAAAAGAAATGTTCAAGAATTACGTAAAAATGGATATGAGTTTATTTTAGGAGCAAGACTGAAAGCATCATCAGATAAAAGTAAAGAGAAGGTATTGGCCTTAGAACTTGAAAACGGAGAGAGTAGATTACTAGATTGGGAAGAGGAACTTAGGATGGTTGTCAGTTATTCAGATAAAAGAGCAAAAAAAGATAAGGTAAACAGGGAGAAAGGTTTTAAAAAGCTAGAAAAACAGATAAAAACTGGGAAGCTCAACAAAACCCACATCAACAATAGAGGCTATAATAAATACCTCAAAATGGATGGAGAGGTAAAGATTGCCCTAGACATGGAAAAATTTGAAAAGGATGGGAAATGGGATGGTCTCAAAGGATATATCACAAATACTGACTTGGATAAAGACAAAGTAATTGAGAATTATAATAATCTATGGAAATAGAAAAGGCATTTAGGATAACCAAAAACGAAATAAAAGTGAGGCCAGTTTTTCATTATAAACAACGTAAATTGAGGCACATATAAGTATAGCATTGTTGCTTACAAAGTATACAAAGAGCTGGAAAGGCAATTATTGGAAAAAGGATCTAAAACTCTCATCCCAAAAAGCCATAGAAATAGCAAAAGGAATTTATACTGTAGAAGTACAACTCAAATCTTCAGGAAAAAGCTAAGAAAGACCCTATTTTTGACTGAAAGTCAACAAATCTAGCGAAAATGTTCGGTTTTTGATTTTGGGTGTCCCAGTGTCGAAGCCAGGGCGAAAAACGATGTGTTAGGTGATGAGATTTCCAATCGGTTGAACCATGGAGGCTATTATAAAGCCTGTTATTTATTTTCTGCTGAACAATATCCCTACTGGAAGGATTTGTATCCTGACCTTGATTGGTCTTGGGGCATGTTGGGAGAAAACCTTACAGTAAGTGGATTTGATGAAAGAGAGGTGCAGCTGGGTGCAATTTATAAGGTAGGGGATGCCATGATTCAGATTTCCCAATACCGAGAACCCTGTTATAAGTTTGGACATAAATTTGGAACCCAAAAAGTACTTAAGCAATTTATTGAACATGGTTTTGGAGGTACTTATGTAAGTATTCTAGAAGAAGGCCATGTTGGTATTGGTGATGAATTTATCCTTGTAGAACGGCCTGAAAACAGTTTAACCGTAGCATCCTTATTTCAACTGGTATTCGCAAAAGAAAAGAACCAGGAATTGCTGAAAATTGCAGCTAAAAGCAAAGCAATTCCTCCCAAGAAGAGGATTTTATTTAGCAATTATATTGAAAAGTAGGGTTAATAATGCCTCGATAATGGAAATATTCTTTATGCTGTGTATATTCTTTTTTAGCTTAGGAATTTCAAGTACAATTAGCTTTTACTTTAATGGTCGATCTAAACAGATTAAAACAAATTTATAAGTTTGGTAAGGAGCTTAGTTTAAAGGATATCCAGGTTTTATTAAAGGCCGCAAAAAATGGTTCTTTTAGCAAGAAAGAGCTTCTCATAAATGAAGGCTCCAAAAGGAATGATGTTTTCTATATTAAAAGTGGTTTGGTTCGTTGTTTTAATATTAATGATAAGGGAGAAGAAATTACCTTAAAATTAATCCCAGAACATCAGGTTGTGGCCAATGTTGACTTGATTTTGTTTAGCCAAGCCTCCAGATATTTTTATGAAGCATTGGAAAATACTGAGGTATTTTTTATTGATTATGATGTATTGCAGGATTTGGTCGCAAGGAATCCGAAATTAGAGGCCAATAGAAAGTATGTGCTTCAACGTCTATTAAAAGAGTCCATGGAGAGGGTTGAGTCTTTCGTCTTACTGACTCCAGAAGAAAGGTACCAAAGGTTTGTAAAAGACTACCCAGGGATTACCAATAGGGTTCAGGATAAATACATTGCAAATGTTCTTGGCATTACTCCAGTTTCACTTAGCAGGATTAGAAAAAGGATAGCTTCAAAATACTAATCATTCGATTTTATAAATTATCTTTTGTTAACGCCTTTAGCCTTAGGGCTGTTTTAGATTTGTGTCATTGTTAAACTTAAAAACGAATATCATGACACTTTCAAAATCAATTGTTGCAGCTTTTGTCATCCTAAGCTTGGTCTCTTGCGCAAACGAAGAGGATATGGAAATTAAAAATGTAGTCTCTGAAGTAGAAGCTGTAGTGCTAATAGAAAGCTCCCTGCAAAAAAGTACAGGAGGTTTAAATGAAATGACCAACACCTTTTCTGAAGAATTGACTACAGATATCACCTTAAATGAGCTTTGCGGCACCTTGTATGAAGCCTCCTTTAATTATAATTATAACGAGGCTCCTATACTAGCAGATTATGAGATAGATTGGTCCTATATGATGGCTTGCAATGGTCTTAATGTACCACAAATGGTGGAATTTGAGGCCAGTTCAGTTGGTAGTTATTCAACATCAAGAATTAATTCCAATGATGTTACCAATACTGTCATAGCCATTTCAGGATTACAGCCATCAGCTTCTTCGCTCTTGTTTAGTGGTTTTTTTAATAGAGAAGGAATCCAAAGCATCACTACAAACCTAAATACAAGAAGCTTATCGAGTAAATTTAATGCTGATTTGGTTAATGTGCTTATTGATAAATCAAATTACAGCATATCCTCTGGTGGTGGAACATTTATTCTATCAGGATTGAGTGAAAATATTCCCTTTTCTTTTTATGGTACAATTGTTTTCAATGGAAATGGCAGTGTTTCCTTAACAGTAAATGAAAACAATTATGAAATCAATATAAACGAATAAAACCATGGAAGGATTTAGCATTCACTATTTTACTCCTATAGCTAGCAATATTATTCGCTACTTTTTGGTTGCAGGTACGGCTTATGTGATTTTCTATAAGTTTTATCCCAATAAATTTTTTAAGAACAAAATTCAGTTAGGTCTTGCTAAGAATAAAGATTTTATCCGTGAGATTTTGCATTCAGTGCAATCGAGCTTTGTGATTGGCCTGGTGATAGCTTTGTTTTTATTTACCCCACTACGTGATTATGTTACTATTTACAATGATTTTCATGAATACCATTTTCTGTGGATACCATTAAGCATACTATTAGCATTAATACTGCATGATAGCTATTTTTATTGGATGCACAGGATTGTACATCACCCTAAATTGTTCAAGAGCATACATTTTACCCATCATAAGTCTACAAATCCCTCTCCATGGACCTCATTTTCTTTTCATTTTTATGAAGCAATTACTGAAGCCCTGGCTGTTCCTTTAATTTTAGTTTTGATTCCAATGCATCCTTTGTCATTGATATTTTTTGGGTTATTGTCTTTTTGTTTTAACGTTTATGGGCATTTAGGCTATGAAATAGCACCAAAATGGTTCAGGAACTCTTTTTTATTTGAAGTCCTCATTAGCTCAACTTATCATAATCTTCATCATGCAAAACCTAAGGGGAATTATGGTTTGTATTTTAGGTTTTGGGACAGGTTATTAAAAACGGAAAACCAAAATTATAGGATGGATTATGATCGAATACAAAAAGAAGGTTTGGCCAATAGTTGGGTAGTAGCCTCCAGCAGACAAGGCAGTAGGTTTCTTTTGTTTTGGCACCATACTCAATCTTCAGACGGCTTGATTTTAATGTGAAATTATTACTTAACCTATGGTAACGTTGTTTTTATTATTCAAGCATTTTTTACCAGTAAAGTAGTTGACATCAACTTAGGTTGATATTTCTTAATCACTCAGAGAAGGGTGGTTTATTACAGCTATTTCAAAATATAATTCTTTTAAAATATTATTAATAAATATTTACTTGTTATCTTAGAAAGATTTATAGAATTAAAATCTATTGGTCGGGGCTTGTTTCCCGTCTATTTAGGAATCCGCTGATTCAATCAAACAGTGGATTACCCGTTTCAAATTTCAGCCTGATTAGCCTGCGATTATTTTAAGAACACTAAAATTTATAATATGGAAAAATTAAAAAATCGCAATGCTTTCTACATTGGTGGGCTTGTTGCCATACTTTTGGCCAGTTATTTTTCATGGACAATTTTTTTCTATTCCTAAGCCTTATATTATACCCCACAGGGGTTATTCTAGTTTTGCTTTCAAAAAAGAAATGGTGGATAAAATTGGTGACGATTTCATTGCCGTTAATTTTTACCCTTCCAACGGGGCCAATGATAATAAATTTCTTTGAAGGTTTATTTTCTTAATCAGGAAAAAGTCTCCGGCTCTTAAAACCAAAGACTTAATTCTTTAAGCTTTATTTCTTACCAATGCAGCCTCTTCATTATTGCCAAGAATTACTACAATTAATATGGAGGCTATAAACATGATCAAACTGTAAATGACCACAGGGATCACCATTGCAGTATTTTGTAATAAGGTAGCTGCTATCATAATACCTAAGGTGCCATTTTGAATACCGGACTCTATGCTTATAGAAACCTGTTGTTTCAGTGGCAATCCAAACCCTTTGGCAATTAACCAGGCAAAACCAAAAGTAAGTATGTTGAGGATCACTGTTACCGGACCTGCCTCTGCAAAAAAGCCCAAAATATTGTCCTTTTCTTTGAATATTGCACCACCAACGATCACCACAAAGAATATAATGGATGCGATGCGAACTGTTTTATCCGCTTTCTGTGACAGTGCAGGAAATTTATGTTTTAAATACATACCTATGGCAACCGGTATGAGGGTTACTCCGGTGATCTGGATTATGGTCTGCAAAACCGGTAAAGCAACGGTCCCTTCTTCACCAAAATAAATGATAGCGTAATTGATGTACAAAGGAATGGTGATGATTGTGATTACAGAGCTTAAAGCTGTTAGACTTATCGAAAGGGCAGTGTCTCCCTTACATAGATGAGTGATCATATTGGAAGTGGGACCTCCAGGACAACTTGCAATAATCATTATACCAACGGCCATGGAACCTTCCAAGCCAAAGGCCAAAATAAGCAAAAATCCCAATACCGGTAACATTAGAAGTTGGCAAAACAGGCCTAAACTGATGGCTTTGGGAGAGATGAAGATATTTTTAAAATCCTTAATACTTAGGGTCAGTCCCATACCTAGCATGATAAAGGCAAGGGCTAGTGGTAAAAAAACTGCAGTAAATACATTGCTTTCCATAATTGTTATTTGGGGTTATTGACATAATAATACTAAAAATTAATCATTCGGGCCATATGTACATAGATTGTATGGTTGTAAAGTGTTTGTCTGCCATTTTTTCAATATCAATACCTAAATGACTTTTATTCACTTTAATAACTTTTTCAGACATGGTCTTAGGGAGTTTTTCATAGCCGTGGTAAGCGCCTAAAATTGCTCCTGCAATTGCCGCAGTGGTATCATTGTCCCTGCCATAATTGGTTAGAAATACAAGTGTTTCTTCAAATTTAAAATCGTTGAACAACATGGCTGTCAATACTTGTAGGTGAATCTCTGCAGCATGAAAGGGCATGTCCTGTTGGTTTTGATCAAGCAAGTCATACGCCCGCTGGATAGAAACATTGGGGATTTTGCTTCCTTTTGGTAATTTCTCGTCCACCAGTGTACTGTCTTTGGCTGCTGCAACAATGGATTTGGCCAACTCAAATACTCTGTAACTGCTTCGGCCTACCAATCGACTGGTAAAATAACCCTCCGGATCTACTTCTCTTAATACATCCAAAACTTTATTTTGATCCCCATTTGCCGTCATCGCTGCAGCTGTCATCGCTGCGGAAAGGGAGCCAATGTCTTTGGCAAGACCTAAATCAAAGATGCTCAGTTCAAATGCCTTTTTGTACGCTTCCTCAGCCCTTCCGGGATACATCAATCCAATGGTTTGTGAATAAAGCAAACCGGCACAAACCATTTCTCCACCATAAAATTTCCCTAGTGCCTTGTGATAAGCCTTTAAATTATTTTCGCGGTAAGCTAAGGAAACTTTATACCATTCTTGCAACCAAAAAACTTTCAGGTTTACCCTTTCCAATGCCGAAGTCTGTTCGGGTTTTAAGGTTTTCAAGCCATTAAAATAGGCTTCATAAACTTGAATGATATGTTCTGCAAAAGAATCTGCATCAAATGGGTTTCCTTCATTTTTTGCCAAATAATCTACCATCAGGGATTTCCACCTGGTGTCATCGGTGGTGCCTCCTCCGGGAAGGTTGGCCAGCCAAATTCCTTCAGGTGAAACTTCCCTAACCATTGAATCCAGTCCATTGACCCACCCATAAGTATGTTGAATAGCTTCTCTAGGCCACATTTCTGTAGGGGCACCCATGGCATCTCCTATAGCACTGCCTACTAAAAGGCCTTTTATTTTGTCGGAAAGTTCAGCTTGGCTAAGTGTTAAGACTGAAGGGACTGTATCTTCTACCTCCTTTTTGCTTTGTTCACATGAAAGCATTAAAAGGCTAAATAAAGTGAAAAAATAAAATTAAATTTCTTCATTCATGATCAGATTTATTGCATCGTTGGTTAATTCTTCTTTCTCAACAATAGACAAATTCAAAGGAAGTTGTGCCAGTCCAAATAGCCGTCTTAAAATTTCTACTCCCATATAGGAGGATATTAAACCATTTTCCAAGGGATAGGTTTGGATGACTTTTTGAATTAATTCATCAGGTATCCTTGCCATTTTAAGATGGGCTAGCATCACACCTAAATCGAATTCGGGATCACCTAAAAATGAAAATTCAGTATCTATGATTTTCAAACCGTTGTCTGTCTCAAACCAACTGCCGGGATAGAAATCTCCATGGATAAGCGATTTGCCCCTGCCTAGATACTTGTCACCTATACCTTTTATTTTCGCTTTTAATGGGGTATGATTTTTAACCCTTTCTGACAAGGTTTGTAAGCCATCTTGAACATCATCTAAGTTAAATCCATTATCTGATTGGAAAGGGAAAACAAAAATATGCTGGTGATTTAATTTTCTCATTTCCATGTTGTCTGGAAATTCATAAACAGGCAGTTGATGCAGTTTCTTTAAGTAACTGAGCAATAAATCAAGTACATTTTCTCCAAGGATTGATTTGGATTGATACATACTTAAGTAATCTCCACCATTGTTTAGATGTTCCAAAACCAAAAGCCAGCTTTTTTATCAAAGGCCAATACTTTGGGTGAAAAACAAGATAGAAAATTATCGAGACTAATAAGGTTATAGTATTTGTACTCAATTTCAATTCGGCTCAGCGGAGCAGGTACTTGCGGATATTTGGCTACAAAAGGTCTGGATTGTTTCAAGACAATTGTCCTTTTATTGGTTTTTATGGTAAGGGTGACATTCATATTTCCTTCACCAGCTTTGAATGAATCGGTCACTTCTTCATTGGATGAAAGTATTCCAATATTCTTCAAATAGTCAATATGGGTGGAATCAAGAGGTGCTTTGATTAGCATTGTATTCGTTTTTTCAGAAAATTACCTTGTATTTTTTTAAATAGAAACCAAAAAAGGAATAAAGGTTATTTTCTTCAAATAAAATCTATCTCTTGAGTTCTTTTCTAGCATTAACTGTTTTATTTTTGGGTCATGAGTAAAACAACCAAAGACAGTCCGCTTTTAAGCCAACTAGCGCTTGAATTGGATGGTGAATTGCATTACGATAGTTTGATGAAAACTTTGTATGCCACTGATGCCTCAGTGTATCGGGCCCTGCCAACGGCAGTTGCCTTACCGAAAAGCAATGCTGATATCAAAAAATTGATTGATTTTGCCAATTCCAATGGCCTTTCATTGATCCCAAGGACAGCAGGAACATCTTTGGCCGGTCAATGTGTAGGAGATGGAATAGTGGTTGATGTTTCCAAATACCTCAACAAAATTATTGAGTTTAATAAGGAAGAAGGATGGGTAAGGGTCCAACCGGGTGTTGTAAGAAACGAATTAAATAATTACCTCAAAGAGTACGGATATTTCTTTAGCCCAATTACAAGTACTGCCACCCGTGCAATGGTAGGTGGAATGGTGGGAAACAATAGTTGTGGCACCACTTCTATTGTTTATGGTAGTACGAGAGAACATGTGCTTGAGCTTAAGGTTTTGTTAAGTGATGGAAGTGAAGCTGTTTTCAAATCCATGACTCCGGATGAGTTTGACCTCAAATGTAAGGAAGAAAGCTTAGAGGGGGAACTATACCGCCATGTAAGAGAAGAATTAAGCCAGCAGGAAATACAAGAAAACATTAGGGAAAATTTCCCTAAATCAACTATACATAGGAGGAATACAGGTTATGCATTGGACTACTTATTAGAGTCACAGGTTTTTCCGACAAAGATGTTCCATTTGATTTTTGTAAATTATTATGCGGCTCGGAAGGTACTTTAGCGATCACTACAGAAATTAAAATTCACCTCGATCCACTTCCGGATCCTTTTGATATTGTGGTAGCGGCTCACTTTGAGACCATTCATGACAGCATGAAGGCTGCCCAAGTAGCCATGAAAGAAAAGCCAACAGCTGTAGAGTTGATGGATAAAAAGATCTTAGATTGTACAAAAGAGAATGTAGAACAGAGTAAAAACAGAGATTTTGTAGAGGGAGACCCAATGGCCATTTTAATGGTGGAGTTTAGGGGGAAAACCATTGAGGAAGCAAATGCTCAAGGTGCTGCGTTTATAGCAGCTTTAAAAAATGTAGACTTGGGGTATGCCTATCCAATAATTGGTCCTGATCGAACAAGCAGTGCCTGGGAGTTGAGAAGTGCCGGCTTAGGATTATTGGCAAATATTCCAGGTGATAAGAAAGCGGTAGCCTGTATCGAAGATACAGCAGTGGATATTGATGATTTGGCGAATTATATTGATGATTTTGCTGAATTGATTGCTGAATTTGGTCAGCAGTCTGTTTATTATGCCCATGCAGGAGCTGGAGAAATTCACTTAAGACCCATCCTTGATCTTAAAAAGTCCAAAGATGTCGACGAGTTTTATAAGATAAGTGAAGCCAGTGCCAAATTGGTGAAAAAATACAATGGTTCTTTGAGTGGGGAGCATGGAGATGGAAGGTTAAGAGCAGCCTTTATACCGCTAATGGTAGGGCAGGAAAATTACGACCTTTTTAAACGAGTAAAAGCAAAATGGGATCCCAAAGGAATCTTTAATCCGGGGAAAATTGTGGATGCTCCCCCGATGAATTCTTCTTTAAGGTATGAGGCTGACTTGCCTAAGCGGGAACACAAAACGAAATTTGATTTTAGTCAGGTAGGGGGAATTCTCCCCATGGCTGAGAAATGCAATGGCTCCGGGGACTGTAGAAAACTCCCTAATTCCGGCGGGGGCATCATGTGTCCCAGCTATCAGGCGACCCGTTATGAAAAAGATACTACGCGAGGCAGAGCCAATACTTTGCGTGAATTTTTGACAAAGAGTGAGAAGGAAAATCCCTTTGATCATCCGGAGATAAAAGAGGTAATGGATCTTTGCCTTTCTTGTAAAGGATGTACTTCTGAATGTCCATCTAATGTGGACATGGCGACCATGAAAGCAGAGTTTCAATACCAGTATTTTAAATCCAACCCTGTTCCTTTACGTTCCAAAGCTTTTACCCATATTAATTCATTGAATGAATTGGGAAGTAGGGTGCCGGGAATAGCCAATTTCTTTTTGAGCAATGGGCTTACCGGTGGAATCATGAAAAAGGTTCTTGGCGTGGCTCCGGAAAGGAACTTACCGGCATTAAGTCCTCAATCCCTTCGAAAGTGGTACAAGAAGAACTATGCCAAGCTAAATGGTAAGCCGATAATAAAAACCGTATATTTCTTTTGTGACGAGTTTACCAACCACAATGATACTGATACCGGCATTAAAGCCATAAAACTTCTTAGACATTTAGGTTATGAAGTGAAGATGGTAGACCATGTGGAAAGCGGGAGAGGGGCAATGTCTAAGGGCTTGCTTGACCATGCACAAAAAATGGCAAACAAAAATGTTGAAATATTTTCCGAAATTATAAAAGCAGAAAGTCCTTTATTGGGAGTGGAACCGTCAGCCATTCTTAGTTTTAGAGATGAATACCCTAGACTGGTAAGCCCTGAATACAAAGAGAGAGCCAGATCTTTAAAATTCCATTGTGAGCTAGTAGATGAGTTTTTAGCTAAAGAAAGCTTGGCTGGCAATATCACAGCTGAAAGTTTTACGAAAGAAAGGCGACAGGTGAAATTACACGGACATTGTCATCAAAAAGCATTGTCATCGGTCAATTATTCTAAGAAAATTTTAGAATTGCCGCAAAATTATCAAGTAACCGTAATCCCTTCAGGTTGTTGCGGTATGGCAGGTTCTTTTGGCTATGAAAAAGAGCATTATGAATTAAGTATGAAGATTGGCGAGATGGTGCTTTTCCCTGCAGTGAGAAGTGCAGGCAGTGAAGATTTGATAGCTGCACCGGGAACAAGCTGCAGGCATCAAATAGCGGATGGAACCGGAAAAAAAGCAAATCACCCGGTAGAAATTTTATTTGATGCCGCAGGATTATAAGATTAAAAATAATTTTTATAGGCCGAACATTAGCTTGTTCGGCTTTTTTTGATTGATCTTTAGGTATTTTATATGTAGGTTTTGTAATGGAAATCTACTTCTTTTTTCGGTTTAAAGGAATAGTGCCTGCAAAGAATTTTTATTGGTTCCTGTGCTAAGATCCTCCAATAATTGAGGCCATAGGTGTACAATTGTTTCATTTTTATAGTTGAATTATTTTTAGATTTCCTTGGCTGATACCATTTAGCCTTCGTTGTTACCATAATCAAAATACTCCTTGTAAGAAAATTATATTTTAGCTATAATTGAAAATAATATTATTAAAAACCCAAAATGAACCCTTTAAGAAGAAACACTCCTCAATGGGACCCAATTATTATTGGGATTTGTTAATGCAGGGCAACCGCTCTGGATTAGAAGGGCTCTATAAATTATTTGCCACCACGCTTTTTAGTTATGGACAAGCGCTTACAAAGCAGGAGGACTTATTGCAGGATTGCATTCAAGAAGTGTTTATAGATTTGTGGAAATACCATCAATCTTTGAGTAAGCCTGATCATGTAAAAGCTTATCTTCTTCGGGCACTTTCTCACAAGTTATTCAAAGAAAATCGTAATAAAATAAATAAAAATACGGTGAATTGGGATAATTCGTTGGCCAATTCTCATTTTATTGAATCCATTGAAAGTGAGATGATTAATGTTCAAAGAGAAATTAAATTACAGGTTAAATTAGCAAAAGGATTAGATAGGCTACCAATAAGACAGAAGGAGGTAATTAATCTGCTTTTTTTGAGCAATTGACTTACGAGGAAGTTTCAAAATTAATGGGTATTAACCTTCGATCAGTTTATACATTGGCTTGGAAAGCCATACATAGCCTTAAAAAGCTTGTTCATTTCATAATTTTTTTGCAGGGATTGGTGCATATTTTTGAATTTTTCTAATTAAATAAATTCGATCCCCATAGCTGATTTACCCCATTCAAGGGACTATTCATATAGGCCTATCCAATAAAATCATTGGAATGCATTCAATATCACCAAATTTAGAAAGATCAATGCCATAGAAATTTTAAGCGGTCAATCTTTAAATTTCTAATGCTTCACTTTTAATAAAAATTAAATAATCGCCTATGTAAAAAATGTCTTTAACACAATATTTAATAATTATTTATCTAACCCAAAATGAATATCCAAATGAATAAAAATGTACTTAATAGTGCGAGAAATATTTTCACCCTCTTTGCACTATCATGGAGCCTTCTGGTCTTCAATCCTACATACCTTCTCGCTGCCTCAAAGGGTGGGGATTCAAAAGAAAAGCCAAATATTAATAATTCTTTATTATCTAATAATCATGCGTACAGGTATGATCCAAAGGGCGATTATGACCTTGAAATAACCGGTGTGATTTTAGATGAAAATGGTGACCCTATGCCTGGAGCAACCATCACACTGGCCAATAGTACCCAAGGAACAGTTTCAGATATAGATGGAAAATTTGAGCTTGACGTTCCTGAGGGTGCAACGATTGTTGTTTCTTTCATTGGCTATACAACCAAGAGGATAGATGTGGGGAACCAAACCCAGTTTAATATTTCAATGGAATTGGACGATACCTCCCTAGAGGAAGTAGTTGTGGTGGGATATGGTACCCAAAAGAAGCGTGATGTTACCGGATCTGTGGTCAGGGCTGATATTGAAGCCTTTAGAGAGTCTCCAAATGTAAATATTGCTCAATCTTTACAAGGATCTGTTCCGGGTTTAAATGTTGGACAAGTAAATAGGGCAGGGCAAAACCCTACCATTTCGGTTCGAGGAAGGACCACCCTAAGTGGAAATCAAAATGTCCTAATCGTAGTGGATGGCATAATTTTTACCGGGAATTTGGCGGATTTAAATCCTGCTGACATAGAATCTATCGATGTACTTAAGGATGCCAGTAGTATGGCTATTTTTGGTGCGCAAGCAGCAAATGGTGTGATCATGATAACCACCAAGGGCGGGAAAATGGAGCAGAAACCAATTTTTAACTATACGGGAACGGTAACCACTCAGTCTCCTACGAATAGACCAGAATTAATGGATAGAGAAGGTTTCTTACAAAAAGTTAGGGACCAAGATTGGCCTCAGGCATACTTAGCCCCTGATTATACACAACCTAATCCTGATTATGATGTTGCGGCCTTGTTTGAACCTACTGTCTATGCAGGCTATGAGAATGGGACAGATTTTAATTGGTGGGATGCGGCTACTCAGACAGGTTTTATTAACAACCATAATTTAAGTGTAAGAGGAGCATCAGAGGCAACTTCCTATTTTATCTCTACCGGATACACGAAACAGGAAGGTTATATAATGAACGACCAATATGAGAGGGTGACAGCTCGAATTAACCTTGACCATCAAATATTGGATTGGTTTAGATTTGGGGTACAAACTTTCGGTTCCTTTGCTGATAATTCGGGTGAAATTCCTGCTTTGAGTCAGATTACCACCATGCCTCCATTGGTTACCCCTTATGATGAAGAAGGCAATGTAATTCTTAATCCTGATGGCGCCATTCGTGCCAACCCGTTTTTAAGCCCATTGTCCAATGATTTTGACAAGAATAATAATTTATTTGCCAATGTTTATATGGATTTAGAAATCCCTTTTATCGAGGGTTTAAAATATCGAGTGAATTTTGGTAACAATTATAGCTGGAGAAGGCATTACAGAAGCAATGTCTATGGGGCCGGTGCGGCCGGTGAGGCATTTAAAAGAAATTACAATTCTTATGACTGGACCCTTGATAATATTTTAACCTACCGCAAAAGTTTTAATAATAACCACAACCTTGATTTGACCATGGTGTTTGGGCGCAGAGAATTAAAATATGAGAGCACCGAAGCCAATGGTACCAATTATTCTAATCTAAGTTTAGGTTATAATGATTTAAGTCTGGGGCAACTTCAATTAATTAATTCTAGTGCATGGGATGAAAGCTACGTTTACCAGACAGTTAGAGCAAATTATGATTTCAGTGACAAGTACATGATTACAGCAACCGTTCGTAGGGATGGTTTTTCAGGCTTTTCAAAAACAATAAGTTTGGAATTTTTCCCTCCATAGGTTTAGGGTGGGTAATAAGTGAAGAAGAATTCATGAAAGAATCTGCTTTAAATTACCTTAAATTCAGAGGCTCGTATGGGGCCAATGGAAACCTTACCAGCCGCTATTCTTCATTGGCAAGAGTTTCAATTTATCCGGCTTATGTTTTTGGCAATGGTGGAAGTACAGTCTTTGGACAAACTGTAAATACATTGGCAAATTCTAACCTAGCTTGGGAAACTACCACAGGATTTAATTTTGGTTTTGACTTTTCATTCTTGCAAGACCGGTTTACGGGAACTTTGGATTACTACGAGAATACCACCAATGATTTGTTATATGATATAAATATTCCTGAAGTAACCGGTTTTTCAAGCATTTCAACCAATGTTGGAGAAATTGCCAACAGAGGAATAGAGTTTGTCTTGAGAGGAGAAGTTATTGAAAAAGGTGATTTTAAATGGAATGCAAGTTTTAATATTGCCTCCAATAGAAACAGAATTGTATCCTTATTGGGACAGGATGCGGATGGAGATGGTAAGGAGGATGACCTTATAGGTAGTGGCCTATTTATTGGCGAATCCATTAATTCTATATATGATTATGAGTCTGCAGGTATTATCCAGTTGGGAGAAGAAGCTCCATCAGGATTTTTTGTGGGTACCCATCGAATAGTGGATCAAAATGACGATGGTTCAATTGATGCATTGGACCGGGTCATCAGAGGAAGAGAAGAGCCAGCATACAATTTTGGATTGATGAATGAATTCACTTATAAAGATTTCACCTTTAGGTTTTTTATCAACTCCATTCAAGGTGGAAAAAATGGCTATTTGGGACTGAACAATCCCAATTTTGGACAGTCTGACAATGCCAGGAGAAACAATATGTTTGTAGACTATGATTACTGGACTCCAGCCAATCCCGATGCCAGATACAGAGGTCAAGATCAAGTAGCAGGAATAGAATATAACTATTATGGAGATAGGAGTTTTGTTCGTCTTCAGGACGTGACCCTTGCCTATAAACTGAATAACTCATTGGTTGTAGATAAACTTGGACTTCAAGGGGTGAAATTCTTTGTAAGTGGAAAAAACTTAGCCACCTGGACGAGTTGGGAAGGATGGGACCCTGAGACAGGAAGTGGGCTTGAACCATCCGGTTTGCCGGTTATGAAGGGTTATTCTTTAGGTCTGGATGTTAGTTTTTAATTTGAATTTAGCTATGAAAAATATAAAATACAATTTCGTTTTGTTAAGCTTGCTACTGTTAGGTATCCAAGCTTGTGATGAATCAGCAATACTTGAAGAGGTGCCTTTGGACTTTGCCAGTCCCGAAAATTCCTACATTTCCTTTTCTGATTTTAATGCAGCGGTTTATGCTTTGTATGATCAGTCCAGAGAAATTCTTTCTAATGGCGAACACCGTCCTTTAGATTATATTTATGGAACAGATTTGGGATACAATGGAGCCAATCAGCTAAACGTTAGGTTTGGATCTTATAAAGCGACCCTTTTACCTACTAGTGAAGTGGCCGAGTTTCATTGGCAGCAATACTATAAGGTAATTTCCGGAGCCAATATTATATTAAGCAGACTAGAAGGGGCGACGATGACTTCGGAAGAGAAATTGAGCATTGAGGCCAAAGCCAAATTGTTTCGCGGTCTTTCCTACAGAAATTTGGCTCATTTATACGGTGGGGTTCCCCTTGAATTGGAAGAAGTAAGTTCTCCTAAGACTGATTATGTGAGGGCGAGTAGGGTTGAGGTTTATGAGCAGGCGGCAAGTGATTTGTCTTTTGCAGCAGTGAACCTACCTGGTATTGCAACAGTTCAAGATGGTGAAATAAGTAACTTATCGGCATATCATATTTTGGCAGAAGTTTACGTTTCTTTAGAAAAATGGACGGATGCCATTGATGCGGCTTCTATGGTCATAGATGATCCCAATACTGCATTGATGACAGAGAGATTTGGTTCTTTGTCAAATGAACCTGGAGATGTTTATTGGGATTTGTTTAGAAGGTACAATCAAAATAGAAGCGTTGGCAATACGGAGGGCATCTGGGTTTGGCAATATGAAGTTGATATACCCGGTGGAGTTATATCATCTTCAGCCAAAAGAGGTCCACAATTGGAGCGTGATCACTCCCCAAGGCCATGGAGTTTTATCGTAAGAGATCCCTCAGGAATTGCTCCTTTTCTACCGCTTGGCGTATCGGATTACACAGGTGGCCGAGGAATAGGTAGGTTTAGAGGAACAGACCATTTTAATTATGGTGTTTGGGAATACGATTGGAATGACATGCGTAATTCTGAATTCAATTTCGTTAGAGATGTATTGTTTAATAATCCGGAATCTGAATGGTACGGACAAAAAATTTCTGAGCATATGGAATTATTCCGACAAAGTCTGGATGATACCATCAGGTATTTTTATCCTTATCAATCCAAAGTGACCACTCCGGGCCAGCACCCTGCCGAATTGTATGCGGACCCTGAACTTAAAACCCTAAATTCTTCTACTGCAGGTACAACATATAGTGACCAATACCATATTCGGTTGGCCGAGACTTACCTATTGCGTGCAGAAGCTTTTCTTGGAAATAACCAGCTAACGGAGGCTGCAAATGATATCAATATTGTTCGATCACGTGCCAATGCGAAATTAGTTCTACCATCTGAAGTGAATATTGATTATATTTTGGATGAAAGAATGCGCGAACTTGGGGTCGAGGAAAAAAGAAGGCTTACTTTAAGTCGTTTAGGACTATTGTATGAGCGTACCAATAAGTATTGTAATGGAAGGCCTGATGTAACTAATTTTGGGGTGGATGTTGAACCTTATCATAACCTGTTTCCTATTCCTTACACGGAAATAGAAAGAAATATTGGTGCTGAACTAAGCCAAAATCCGGGATATGAAGCAGATTAAATAGATATATATGAAAAAGAAAAATTATTTGGCAGCCCTTTTAAAGGGTTGCCAATCAAACGGTTTAAATAATCAGCTAATGATAATAGGAGGGTTTTTTATCCTTCTATTATCAAGTTGTGGTGGAGAAAACCAAGAAACGAACAGTAAACCACCCAACATATTGTTTGTGATAAGTGACGATCAGTCATTTTATCATACAAGTTTTGAAGGTAGTAAGTTTGTAAATACTCCTGCTTTTGATCGAATAGCTAAAGAGGGAGTATACTTCACCAACGCTATGGCAGGTTCTCCCGGATGTGCTCCTTCAAGGAGCAGTATCATTACAGGAAGACATCATTGGCAAAATGAATCCTCAGGCCAGCATGCTGCTCCTTGGTTAAAAAACACGTTCCTTTTGTAGATATCTTGGAGGAGAATGGGTATAAGACAGGAAGAACAGGCAAAGGAGTATCCCCTTTTCGTTATGCTCGAAACGAAAATGATAGCCTTTGGAGAAAAACCGATGCTGCGGGTATAGAGCACAGCAAGATAAGGTACGAAGAAGGGCCTGAAGATTTAAGGCCAGCCGACAAAATAAGCAACATAAATTATTATGAAAATTTTAAATTTTTCATGGAAAATGAAAGGGCAGACAAACCTTTTTTCTTTTGGTTTGGGGCGACAGAACCGCATCGTGCTTATGAAAAAGATTCTTGGAAAAGAACGGATAAAAAATTGTCGGATGTAGAAGTGCCGGCATTCTTCCCTGACAATGAAATTGTCCGAGGAGATATGTTGGATTATGCGGTAGAAATTGAATGGTATGACAGTCATCTGGATTCCATGATCAATTACTTGGAGGAAATAGGAGAACTTGAGAATACGATAATTATTGTCACCGCAGACAATGGTATGCCTTTCCCTAGAGCCAAAGCAAACAGTTATGATTATGGTATTCATGTGCCTTTTGCAGTAAGGTATCCCAAACAGTTTCCCGGAGGAAGAAAGGTGGACGACCCTATAGGATTTATAGACCTTGCCCCTACAATTTTAGATTTAACAAATACAAGTCAGGATGGGATGCTACCAATCACCGGTAAAAGTATTCGCCCCCTCCTGGAATCTGAAAAGCAAGGGACCATTAACCCTTCTAAAAAGTATGCCTTTTCAGGAAGGGAAAGACATTCATCTTCAAGGTATCTCAATTGGGGCTATCCACAAAGATCAATTAGGAGTGAGGATTATTTGTTGGTTTGGAACATGAAGCCTGATCGTTGGCCTGCCGGTGCTCCCCAAAGAATAAACCCTGAGAATGAAAATGAATTGCTTCCCATGTTTGGAATTGATGCGGATGGGATCAGCCATTCTGAATGGGCATTTACTGATGTGGATGAATCCCCCACAAAATCCTATATAATCGAAAATTATAAGGACCCTGCCATAAAGCCTTTTTTCGACGCTGCTTTTGCAAAGAATAAAGAAGTGCAATTTTATGATATAAAAAATGACCCCTACTGCTTAAATAATCTAGCAGATGATCCTGAATTTGCTTCGGTCAAAGATGAAATGCAAGAGGCTTTGTTGTCGGAATTAAAGTCTACTAATGACCCGAGAGTTGTAGGGCCTGACAAAGAAGTCTTTGATTCCTATATTAGATACAGCCCAATGAGAGCCTTTCCTGAACCTATTCCGGGAAGCCAATTAAAATAGACAGGAGTTCGACCTATAATTTATAAGAAAGTGGTAATTCCGAGACTTAGCATTTTATAAAAATACGCAACAATCCGGATGGCAGGATCTAGGTAGTATTCTAGCGGAATGCAATCTTTGTAGCTCCGTTTTAGTCGACACTGGAGGAGCCAACCGGGGTGTTAGTGAGTTGGCTTTATAGGGCAATCGCCTTCAGGAAGCTTAATAGTGAATCCGGCTTGTGACAATTGCCAGTTGAGCTTGAGCCCTGAACTTAAAAATCTGGATTAATAAGCTTGGGAAGGAATTTGCGTAGAGGAAGCCGTGGGACCCTTCGACAGGCTCAGGGATCCGAAAATGTATGAGGCTGTTTCATCCTTTACTGCCTCACCAAGGCTCAAAAACGGTTTCTAGTGACGATGTACCTGTTTTTAAAGAGAATTAAATCCGGCTGAGGTTAAAATAAGCCTTCAGTAGAGCAACGAATTTCACTAAAAAAAAGTACCGGGCAATTGTCCGGTACTTTTTTTAGTTAGATAAGAATGTCCATATTAAAGAGTAGGTTTTTTAATCATGGTTTAACCCGATATATGAAAAGACAATCTTTTACGTGCTTGATTCCCTTCAAAATCAGCCACTTCGTTGTTGTTTTCAATTGCATCATAGCGGTACTATCTTAAAATATGTAAACAGCCTAATTTTCTTGGGATTGCAACACTTCCCGTAAACATGAGATAGGCTTCACCCCTGATAATTGTCAGAGGAGAGAAACCTTATTACCTCATCCGGGTTTTAAAAATTGCAACTTGTTGGGATAAATATTTTTTTATAATTGTTTAATCATTTATAGTTTAAAAAGCGGGTTACAATATAAGTTATAATATAACCGCAGACGCTTAACCAGAGCCTACGGTTATTGAATTTATATTATTTTTTACCTGTATGTCATCAATACTTAAAGGTATCTTTGCCTTCAGGTGGAGTTGGTGGGTTTAATAAAATTGGTTGGGCAAAATCTTCTTTCATATTGTAAGGCAACATGTATACTCTATCACCCCTTGAGTTAGTGAAAAAGATTCGTGAAATAGTGCTTTTTTTAGGGTCTGAATCTGCCCAAAAAGCAAAAAATGGATCCTTTGGATTATGTGGCCTACGTACGTAACCATGATTAAATGGACTGTTACGTGTAACTTGTCTTTTCAATTGCCAAAAATCATTGTCAGGATTGCCTGGGTCTGTCGTTTCAAAAACGCCAATTTCACCGCCATTAAAACCCGGTTGAGGACCTGGTACTGCTGGAGCAATGAGGGTCCATCTATCATCATGAATATAAAAAGCACCTTCATCGTATGCATGGTCAGATATTGTCACGTATTGAGAAACCCATTTTTCTCCGGTCCATCTTCTAATTTTCCAAGCGCGTGGTGCATTTTCAGGCACAGGAGCTGCCCCAAATGATGTAATATATAATATGACAGGTCTTCCTTCATTATCAAATAAGAGTTGATTAGGATATACATTTTTACCTTGTGCCTCATAGTCATTGATTAAGGCCGGATTATCTTGGTCCTCAAGTGGAATTTGAACCGGTGTCCCATCTGCCGTTGTCCAAGTTTTCCCAAAATCGGTGGTTTGAAGGTAATATAAATTTGTTCTTCGGTCTACATTTCCCTCCGGATGGTAATTAAACGCAGTGCCTATTGTATCGCCTTTGACTCTACTAACCTGATAATGGCCTCCAAACCCAACTAGTTTTTGAAGTTTATCAGCCGGATTTGGTTCCCAATCTTTACCGGATTTGTTGGTTTCAAAATATAATTCCCTGCCACTAGTATACAAGGTTAAAAGGTGAAAGAAACCTTTTGAGGTACTCTCCATATTTGGGAATAAGTTTGTTCCCGTTCTATAATAAGTTCAAATGAATCAATAGAATATGGCGCATTACTTCGGAAAATCTGGCCGGGTCTATGTCTGCTACGGCCGGCCACAAAAACCCAGATATACCCTTGCTCATCAATCGTGATACTTGGATTGTCGTGTGGGTCATCAACCCCACGTTGATCTCTAACCACAGTTGGTTTAGGCACACGATGTTTTTCGTGATCATAGTAGGAAACCATTGCTAGTAAATACCTGTTTTCCGGACCGGAATCTCCTCCATATACGAAGAAAGTTTTGTTCACTTCAGGGGCATATATTGCCATTGGAGCTACGGTATGGGGCCAGGCAAAAGAAAGGGGGCCGGAGTATTTAAAGTCAGTAGAACCATAGCTTGGCGAATGAGGGCGGTCTTCCATGGGACGATGAAACCACCAAATACCGCGATAACCATCTAACTTTTGATTGTCTAGGAATTTATTTTCGGAAGGAATCTTTTCTTCTTGAGCATTCAAGCCACCAATAAAAAATAATATAGATAAAAGAAATATAAATAGACTTTTATAAAAAGTACTCATTGATCTTAGATTTAATAACATATTATTAGGCTTTTATTGTTTATTTTATTTGAAAAACTTCACGCTTCTTATTTCAAACACTTCCATCCCTTTTTGGTAGTTATTGTTTTCAATTACAATAAATAAATCCTTCTTTCCTATCGTAGATTTTAAAGGAATTTTAATGAATTTATCAACATCTTCGTTTAAATTGTCAAGCATGGATGAACCTATAATTTCGCCACTTGGAGAGTTTGCTTTAAGTGATATTTTCCAATTTGATTTCTCTATTTTTGCGAAATTTATGATATCCAGACCTACATTTGTGATACCTGTTAAATCAGTATCATTTAATCCAATATAGGAAGTTTTTCCATTCGGGATTAGATGGTTAGGTTGTTTAAAATGTGGGGTATACAAACGCATGTTTGACGTGGTGTCATAACTCGAAACAAAAACTCTCGGGTTTTTTAACCCTACCACAGTGGTGGTTTCCAACGGGGAAATTTCTCCCCATCCATTGTCTGTATAGCTTGCTTTAAAAATAAGGTGTCCCGCATCATCTTTATTTGCAACCTTCAAAGTACCACTTCGTGGCAAGCTGGTTTTATCTTCAGGTGAGTTAGTAGAATTTAAAATATAATCAACAATTGCATTAGCCTCTACTAAACTTACAGCAGGGTTAGCTGGCATCTCAGCTTGGCCCCATTTTCCTTTAGTTCCGCCCATAATCTTTTCAGATAATTGTGCATAGACACCCTCTTTGCCCTTGTAATGATTTGAAATTTCATAAAATGAAGGACCAACTGCTTTTTGGTTTAAACGATGACATTGTGTACAGTTATTTTGATTGATAAGCTGCTTGCCCAATATTGAATTTGCTGAAAAATGAATTGGGGAGTTCTTTAAATTGGTTATAAAGTTTTGTAATTCAAATCCTTCAGGAAGATAATCTGCCCATATTTTAATTTTTGAATTATCGATTTGGTGATCTTCGTCATCACTAATATTTATTGAATATTTAACTTCATCACCAGGAAAATAGAAACTACTATTTGATTCAGGAAATTCAATTGAGACTTGGGGAGGTTCATTGCCTGCTGTGATTTCAATGGTGTCTCGATCGATAGCTCCTTCTTCATCAGTGACGGTAAGAATAGCTTGATACACTCCGGGAACCTCAATATTTATATCCGGATTTTGTTCACTAAATTCGATGGATTCTGCACTTTCTGAGGCTAGTACCCAGTTGTATTGGCTAATATTGTTGTCATAATCGATTGTACCTTCGGTCAGTAATCTTCCTTTCATTGGAACAGATCCTGCAATTTTATCGGATGATGCTTTTGCTATAGGTTGGCGATTACCACCATTGTACTTTATCTTAAATAGTTTAGCATCTTTAGCGTAAGGTGCGTAAGAGTCATGCCCATACTGCAAAACATACATGTCCCCATTGGGAGCAAAGTCCATATCATTAATCCCCTTAAATGTTCCTTCCGGCATAAATTCTTCCATAGAATTATAATTGCCTTCATCATCTACTTAATTACTCCATGATCCATCCCCTAACATAATCTGTAACAAACCATTTTCCGTCATAATATGCAGGATAAGGTCTTTCAGCATTTTTAAAATCTGCTTTACGATAAAATGGACCTCCTACAGCACTAAGGCTTCCGCTTCCCGGAATAGGGAATAATTCTGATGGATTCCGATCATACCAAGCAATTGAGGGGATAGGTTTAGCAGGCAATTCCACTAATCCGGTATTGTATTGAGAATTGTTTACAATATGTAATGTATCATATTCAGTTTTTATAGCAGTATTTTTTATTGTCAGCTATAAAATAAGGCCATCCAAAATACCCGGCCTCTCGCGCACGATTAAATTCATCTGTACTTGGTCCAACTTCTCCCCAATATAACCAACCGGTTTTACTGTCCATGGTGAGCCTCCAAGGGTTTCTGACACCCATAATATAGATTTCAGGTCTGGTTTTTTCCATACCTTTAGTAAATAAATTTCCATCAGGAATGGAGTAGGTTCCATCTTCCTCAGGTTTTATGCGGAGAATTGATCCTCTTAAGTCATTTGAGTTTCCTGAAGTCCGACGTGAATCCCCATCTTTATCATTAATATTAAAACCAGAGTTATCACCAATTGCGATTAGTAGATTGCCCTCTCTGTCGAATATCATTCCTCCTCCCCAATGGCAGCACCTTTCTCTTTGCGTAGACCATTCCAGTAGGATTTTTTTCGAATTTAAATCCAAAGAATTTCCTTCCCACTTGTACCTAGCCAATACACTTTTAGAATCTTCACCTTCCGGAGAATAATACATGTAGACCAATTTATTGTTATCGAAATCCGGATCCAAAACTACTCCATGCATGCCATCATCGGCATCGTATTTTTTACCTGAAGTGGTAAAGGGTTGATTAAACCTCTTGTTTACCGGAATTTGAGCAATGGTACTTACAAGTTGTGAATAGGGATCAAAAACCTTGACACACCATCTTTTTCAACAATTAGAATCCGGCCATCAGTCAAAACATCCATGGACATAGGTTGATTAAGGTTTTCTGCTACAAGTTCAATTTCGAACCGGTTAATATCAGTTTTTTTTCATCCTGATTGGAGTAAGGTGAATGGCATTGGAGAAATATCAGTGCGATAAGACACAAGGAAAGGTTGATGTATTTCATTCTTTTTTATAAGTAATTAATTCATCATTTAAATAAGTAATAAAGAAAAAATCGAGTGTGGAACTATTAATTTGATTTATACAACTGAAATATTAATCTTTATCCGAGTGGGGAACACTTAGATTATAAATCAAATTTATTACTTAAAATAGCCCATATTTAAAGTTGTTGTAGCCCCTTTTTTATTTCAAGTCATTCCGATAATATCTTAATTCTAATTTATTTATAACCAATCATTTTTTAGTGTTTCTTGTTTTTATATTGTTGATATTCAAATCATAATAGGTAATTGATCATCTTCTATTGTGTCATGAAATCACTGTAAAAACAGTCCCATCGTTGTTGGTTTCACCCCTATTTGTTGGCAGACGGTTTCGCCCTATTTCTATTTTGTTTCAGTCCCCAAAAATTTGAATTTTACTTGATTACACCACTTACTGCCAACCCTTTTGCAGACCCTGAGTTCAATTGAGACCCTAAGTAGTATTTATTGTGGCAATAATTTATAGGCAAGCAGTTATTGCATAGATTCATTTCTTGAAAAGGTAGAACATGATGGTGTTCAACATGCTAATTGTACTTTTCTTTCGCCCGACCTCAAAATAAATCCTGCAAGTTGTCTTTTAGGAAAAAGGGTTCTGAAATAATGCTGAATCTTTTGGCATAAAGTTTTCAGAAATAGGGTTCTTATTTAAAGATTTATGGAGAATTATTAGCTTGACTGACAGTATTCCTAGCGCTAGTTTACCTCAGACAAAAGGGAATAAGTTACTAATGAATTAAGCTTCTTCTTGCATAGCAAATCCGATGAGTTCCTATTTTCAGGCATTTTGGTTTTTTATTTCAATTGATCATTTGTAAATGATAAAATGAACATTTATAAACCAAATATTATATCGATTAATGTGATGTATTATCTGGTTTTTAAGTTTAGATTAGGATTATTTATAAATATGACCTTAACATTTTTTTTAATGTTAAGGTATGTTGTTGAAAATCAGTAATTAAGTTTAAGCAAATAGCGATTGAGTGAAGTTATTAACGGAAGTAAGAAGGATTGTATTTTAAACTAACCTGTTCCTAGCACAGCCATTTTAGGCCAATGCTTAGGAACAGTGTTAGTCTTGGCATTTTGAAAGCCTTAGTAACCTGGGTTTTGAATTAATTCTTCACTGGTATTGGACTCAAACTCCAAAGGAGGAATTGGCATAGCATAATGTTCATCTCTCCACACAATCTGCCTACCGGAAGCAACTGACTTATAAAAATCAGATTCTTCATCACCTAGGCGCAATCGGCGGATATCTTCCCACCATTTTGCTTCCCCAAAAAACTCTGCCCATCTTTCATACAAGAGGGGGTTATTTGACAAATGATCATCTGCAGGGGCCAAGGTATTGTCAGTTAAACTTGCGTAATCAACTGGAGAGGGAGTGTCCGGATCATATCCATACGCTCTTCGATGTACTTTATTAACATATTCTAAAGCAAGAGTAGGGTTTGAATCTTTAATCACTTCAGCATACATTAAATAAATATCGGGTAATCGGATAAAGTAAAAATTTGCTCCATAAACGGCTCTCGTTTCCCATATAGTACCTCCAAGAAATTGATTTTTTCTTAAAGGCCAGCCGTAAAATGTGTTTGGATCGATCCCTGTCGTAGGGGACATTTCCCACCATTTTCCAAATTCTGCTTGAGCTACAGGGTATTCCACACCTGCAACTGTAACCGAATCAAAAAATGGTTGTAAAGTAGAAACATAGAGGCGTGGATCCGGACCATCGGCCTGCATTCCTGCATTTGCTCTTCGCTCCATCTGTTGGCTTACATAACTGTCTAATAGTTTATATTCTCCATTAACTTCTTCAATTTGCGTTAGAGGGGCCGGGTCATTATAGCCAAATCGCTTTAGATTTTTATCATGTGTATATTGATTACTATAGCCCATTGCACTTCTCTCATTATTACTATCTATATAAAAAGGAGTGTAAAGAATCGTTACTGAGGAGCCGGTGTTTTGTACCCTCGAACCGTTATTATTGGTTTTTCCGGTTCAGCCCGGTTACCAACTTCATAAAATGATTCCGAATTGTATTCATACTGAGTATCTCCATTGAACATGTTTTTATAATGATCGAAAGAGACCAGAGACTTTCCGCTGTTGTTGATACAGTCTTCTAAGACAACCTTGGCGCTATCATACATTTCAGCAAATAAATAAACCTTTGCCAAAGCAGCTTTTGCAGACCATTTTGTAGCCCTATGGTTGTCTAATTGACCTTCTAAAAGGGTGGAAGCATTCTTGAAATCTTCAATCATGGCTTGATAAGTTTCCATTGTGGATGATCTACCCACTGACATCGACTCTAAAGAACCAGGAACCTCGGTAATTACAGGCACTCCCATTCCATCTAAATTAGGTTGGCCGTAAAAGACTTGAAGGTGCCACAAATAGAAGCCTCTCATAAATAAGACTTCACCTTCATATTGGTTTAATCGTGTTAATTCTGATTCGGGAGCAATACTTCGATAGCTTCTTATTCCTTCCAAAGCACTATTAGAATAATAAATCCCTCTGTATAAGTCTCTCCATTCATTGACCAATTTGGAATCACCTAACTCTGCCATTCCAATGCTCATTCCAATCCAGCTCTCGGTCCCTTTCCATTGAAAATCTATCGTGTGGTCAAAACAATAAATTCCGTATCCATGCCAATAATGACCTAAAAACCCCAATCATGCTGAGCACCGTAAGTAGAAGCGACTAATAGATCCACATGTTCCAATGTGGTGGGAAAAGAACCCGCGGAAATTGAAGTATTGTCTTCAAGTTCCAAATAATCTTGACATCCGATAAGTGAGTAAGATATTACTATTACCAGTAACCAATATCTTTTATTTAAATATTTCATATCTAATTGATTTAATATTTATAAAGTCTTAATGTTTCTTATATACCTAATTCTAATCCAAATGAAATCAACTGGGTCTGAGGATAGGTAGATATATTGTACTGCCCATGATTCTTGACATCATTGGAAAACTCAGGATCTAGTCCCGAAAATTTGGTAAAGGTGAAAAGGTTTTGACCGGATAAATATATTCTTAGGTTATCCATGCCAACTCTATCAAGAATTGATTTAGGAAAAGAGTAACCAACAGAAATGTTTTTGATTTTTAGATAAGATCCATCCTCTACTAAATAAGTTGAGTAGTAACGGTAATTCTTACTGGGATCTTCAATGTAGGCACCCGTACCTGATGGATCGAATAGTCCTAATCTAGGTTGATCGGTTAACCCATTATCCAAGAAATAGGAGGCATTAAATATATCATATGTTGATTGGAAATCTTGCTGAAAATTTTGCTCAAAGGCTTTGACATCATTCATTATATCCCTTCCGGCAATTCCTATAATGGTTGCATTTAAGTCAAACCTTTTCCATTCCATATATAAGTTAAAACCATATTGGAATTTAGGCCATGGGTTTCCAATTACTGTTCTGTCTTCAGCGGTAATTCGACCATCACCATCAAGATCGCGAAATCTTAAATCTCCAGGTCCTGTATATTGATGATTATAGAATGCCGGTTGACCTGCAAAATCAGATGCAGCCTGATTTAATCCGTCAATTTCTTCTTGGCTTTGGATGATACCATCCGCAATAAATCCATATAATTGACCCACAGGTTGTCCATTTTCAGTAATGAAAGGCCGAGAGTTTGAACTGAGAGGCCACGCACCCCCACTGTATATGTAGGCAGTAGGTAGACCTAGATCAAGCACTTTGTTCTCATTGTGAGATAGATTTGCACCAATAGAAAACTTTAAATCACCTATGGTATTTCGGTACTGTGAACTTATTTCCCATCCTTGGTTCAATATACTTCCAATATTAACAGGCATTAAACTAGGGTTGCTATTAACGTTTCCTATACCTGATGATAATGGAATGGATAAATTATAAATCATATCCTTGGTATTTCTCCAGTAGTAATCAGCATTGAATGTAATTTTACCATTGAGCATGGCAACGTCAATTCCTATATTAGTAGAATGAATCTCTTCCCATTTTATGTTTTCATTTACAACTCTTATGGAATTGAACCCCCCGATACTGCTTACTTCATCAAAACTATGCATGGTAACCTGCTGATAGGAGGGTTGATACAAGAAGTTGCCTAATGCACTATCATTTCCGAGTATCCCCCAACTGATTCGTGGTTTTAAAAGGTCAAAGAAACCCGCATTGAAAAAGTCCTCTTCATTTATTTTCCAACCTGCTGAAACAGAGGGGAATACACCCCATCTGTTTTGAGGTCCAAATTTTGGGGAGCCATCCCTTCTTACATTTGCAGTTAAAATATATTTGCTGTCATAGATATAATTGAGCCTGCCAAATTGAGATAAAAAACTACCATACGATAGCCCACCGCTAGCTGTCTTGTTGTTATTTGTGGATAATGCAAAAGACTCTGCTACCCTAACCGGAAACCCTGTTGCTTGAGAACTTAAGCTGGCACCATGAGAGTTTCTTACTTCATAGCCACCCATTATTTTAAAGTCGTGTTTTTCACCAAACACACGATCATAAGTCAACGTTGAATTTAATATATAAGACTCTGAATAGTTCAAAGACTTACTGTAGTTTTCATTGGTCTGAGCTCTTCTTAATAGATTTGCTTCACTAAAATTATCATCATATCCGGAAGCAAAAGAACCCGATCCTGTTGTTTTAAAATTTAGACCTGGAGTGATTTCCCAATTCATATAAAAAATACTATTAACTGACAAATCCCGGCTTTTATAATGTCTGTAGCCCAATTCAGCTATCGGATTACCTCCTGAAAATTCAACAACAGGAGGTACTGCGGCAAATGTGCCATCTTCATTGTAAACATCCATATAGGGTAATGTTCTCCAAGGTAATTCCATGGTATAAGGATCCTGTTGCATTTTAGCCAAATAAAGTTGATGGCCTAGTGTTACATTTTTTGAAACTGCATAATCCGCATTTAGTCTAATTGAATACCTTTCCCAATAATTACCCTTTTGAATACCTTCTTCTCTTTCATAGCCGCTTGATAGGTAATACTTTATCTTATCACTTCCACCACTCAGAGAAAGTAAATAGGACTGCTCCATGCCTGTTTCAAATAACTCGTCAAACCAATTAGTATTTGGAAGGTCCGGATTATCCCACAGATCGTAGTCATCTCCAATTCCATTTCGTGCCCTCACGTAATCATCTGTTTCCAACATTTTATAAGTGTTGGAGATTTTTCTAACTCCTGTATTGGAGGTAAACTGAATCTTATTTTTCTGACCAAAAGATCCTCTTTTAGTGGTCACTAAGACCACTCCACCTGCAGCTCTGGCGCCATAAATTGCAGCTGCACTGGCATCTTTAATAATTTCAATTGATTCTACATCACGTGGATTGAAGGTTGGTGAGTTACCTGAAATCACACCATCTACAACAAATAGAGGACTTAAACCATTAATTGATCCTACACCTCTGATAATTATTTCAGATCCAGATCCCGGTCTTCCACTACTTTTATTGACCATAACACCTGCTACTCTTCCCTGAATTGATTCAGCAATTGACCTTACAGGTAGGCCTTTGATTTCTTCAGATTTAATTGAGGCAATCGACCCGGTTAAATCACTTTTTTAACGGATCCATATCCAACCACTACTACTTCGCCCAAAGAAGCCATATCTTCGCTTAAGACAATATTGATGACACTCCGGGTACCAACTTCAACAGTTTGGCTAGCGAAACCTATAAACGAAAAGACGAGTTTTGACTCCTCCGGAACAGGTAATGAATATTTACCATCAATATCGGTGGCAGTGCCTATGGAGGATCCCGGAACAGATACCGTAACTCCCGGAATAGGCTGTCCATTTTCGTCAGTTACGGTTCCGCTTACTGTTATGGGGTCAGGAGAGGAAATTAAGACTTTCCCATTTCCTTCCTTTTTTAGCACATCTATGCCATGGTTGATTTGCCGAAAAGATAATTCCGTCTGAAGGGATACCTCTTTTAGAAAGTCCATTACGGAGCCTTCCTTTTTGGCAAAGCTAAGGTCCAGATTCCTTTTCATGTCTCTGTTTTCAAATGAAAACTTAAAAGGTGTCTGTCGCTGCACTTCCCTAAAAAAACGATCAAGAGTCAATTGATCCGCTGTTAAAGTGACCCTGACCTCTTCAATGGTTTTGTATTGCCCATTTGCATTCATGGCAATAACCAGATTTAGCATAAGGGTCTGTAATACGAAACCATATAGAAAACTTTTTGACAACATAATGATTGTCTTTAGTAATTTATTTTTCATAATTTTACCTAGGTTTATTAAATATTCGATTTTGGTAAGCCCAGCCTGCCAGGGGTGCATTCCCCAATGATTCCCATGGACAGGTTGTTTAAGATGCCGTGTAGGAGCAAGCTCCTATACGGTTTTTTTATGAACTGTCTTCATGTTTCATATGATCAGAATTTTATGATTGCTTCTTTATCCTTAATCCGATAATCAAAACCCTTGATATAGGACATACTTTCCAGCACTTCCTCAAGCGTTTGTTGAGGATAGGTACCGGAAAACTCCCAAACTATCCCCTCGGCGTTTTGTAATTTGATTTTAACCCCAAACCATTCTTCCAGCGCAGCCTTTACTTGAGGTAATGTGGATTTATGGAACTTTAAAATTCCTTCTTTCCATGCCAATATATCGTTAGCATCAAATACTTTTACATCGTAGGTTCCCTTTGCACTATTATAATCAAGCATCTCTCCAGGAGATAAGGAGGTTTGGGTGAGAGAAGTGCTTACTTTAACTTTTCCACTTACGAGTGACACCTGAATGTTACCTGGGACTTTAGCATTGATATTGAAGCTGGTACCAAGAACGATAGTTGTCAATCCATTCGTACTTACTTTAAAAGGCCTTAAACTATCTCTCTTGACTTCAAAATAAGCCTCACCCTTTAAATAGACGATCCGTTCGCTATTGGAGAATTTTTTGGAAATTCTATTTGGCTGGAGGAATTTACCCATACTTTGGTTCCGTCCCCTAAAGTCAATTGTAATTTCTCACCCGAACCGGTATACTTAAAGACGGTATCAACTGTTTCCAATTCCTCTTCGGCAATAAAATTAATTGTGAAGATGGGGCCAAATGATCCGCCTATTGCTAAGGTGATCAAGAGAATGGCCGCCACTCTATTCATTTGTCCCAGTCTATTCCATAAAGATCGGTATCCTAATTTCTTTTCCTTATTTTCTTTAACTTCGGGTCGATTAGCCTTTTTTTCCGTTGCCTAAGTACTTCTTGAAGTACCTCCTGCTTTAACCCTGTAGGGGAATGTGGAGGTTGAAATGTGGTGCTCAGCAACAACTCTTTTGCCAATTGCATGGTTGGCAATTGTTCCGGATTGGCCTTGCGCCATTGGTCCCAATAGGAATTTAGTTCTTTATCAGGCTTTTTAACCCACCTGACAAACTCCGGATGGGTTAAAAAGTCTTCGATATTGTTCAATGTATTCACAGATAAATAAATATAGGTGCTTAGTTTCTTCTAGATAATTATGGACAAACAGAAATGACTAAATACATTTTCTTAAGTATTGCATGGCCTTATACATCAAATTTCTGGTGGCTTGTTGACTTTCCAAGCCCATCATTTCCTGGATCTGCCTATAAGTAAATCCTTCATAAAAACTGTAATAGATAATTTCTCTTTGTCTGGGACTCAACCCGGCCACAGCAATATTTAACTTAGTAATTTTCTCTTCGCTCAATTGCCGGTCTATCAGTTGGGCTTCATAAGAAAGGGTAAATTGGAATCCCATTGGCAAGACTTCAAGGGGTTCCCTTTTACTCGGCCATTTGGTCACTTCCTTTATAAGTTTTCTTTTCAGGCATTTAAAGAGGTAGAACTTTATGGCATCTGTTGCACCAAGATTTCTCCTTCTTTCTCTGAGCTCTACAAATAAATCCTGTAAGGTATCTTTCACCAAATTTGCGTCTGATACAATGCTGAATCCATAGGCATACAGTATCTCAAAATAGGATTCATAAATAAAGATAAATGCTGATTCATTGCCCTGCCTGAACGCATCCCATGCAGCAGTTTCTGAAGAAAAAATTGAACTGGTTAACGAGGAATTACGCTCTTCCTTGGCTAAGTAGACCGGTGAGATTCTCTTTTCAGGCATTTTGGGTTATTCTTTTCAGTTAATCGTCATTAAAAGAATTCAAAATTAGACTAAAATGTAAAGCCTGGTCTTTTATTGACAATATCCTATTTGGGTATATAAATATAAAGCAGAATAATCTATAAATGTAACCTTCCTTTTTTGTAATTTTTTAGCTATATGAATTAAATTATTGATAATCAGCGTATTTAATTTCAATTAGCGTTTTAATAATATTCTTTTCTTGGGATTGGAAGGTGATATTCTATGCTTGAAACCATGCAAAAGCATATGAACGCAGTTGAATTAAATTCTATTTAAACCTCAAATTAATTAAATATATAGTTTAATAAAACTCTTAGTAAAAAATATTGTAATTTTATGCCAATGGTTCATTTTTTAAAAAGTTTTATAGGCATAGAAAAAATCTTTTAACTTTTTTTCTATTAAAGAGGATAACTTTTCTATGTTTTTGTCTCCTTTAATTGAAACACTTTACTATGTGTAAGCGAGATTATAAGATAGCCGACTTTGTTTTGGACCCGGAATTTCAAAAATGGGTGCTTAACCCTGATGCCCAAACGAAAAAATATTGGGAAAAATACCTGAATGAAAACCCAAAAAAAGGGAGGACATTGCTATTGCAATAAAAATAGTAGCAAATATGTCAAGAAATTCTTCTAAGGTATCTTCTGATAAAATTGAAGAAACTTGGAGTAATATAGAACAGGCTATTGGAAAAACGGTGGTTAAGGAAAAAATAAAAATACTGTTCCTTTGAACGCTGTTAGCACTGTTCTCAAGTTTAGAGATAAGAGAACTAAAAACACTAGGGTAATTTCTCAATTTTACCGTTTGGTTGGAATTTTAGCCATCATTTTTTTTCTGGCAATTTTGGTTAATATTTATCTACCTAGTGTGAATGATACGGAAATTGTAGAGGAGGTGGAAATGCTTGAACATTATGCCCCTCCCGGAGTCAAGGCCAACCTATCCCTTCAGGATGGCTCCAAAGTGATACTAAACTCCGGAAGTACCTTAAGATATATAAAAAATTTCGAAAGTAATCGACGTGTATTGGAACTCACAGGGGAAGCCTATTTCGAAGTGGCGGAAGACACATCGAGGCCATTTAGTGTAAAAACCGGGGCAGTGACAACCACAGCACTTGGAACAACCTTCCATATTTCCTCCTATGACGATGAACCACTGGATATCGCTTTAATATCAGGTAAAGTGGCTGTAGATATTAAATTAAATGAATCCCGACGCCTCAATCTTGAAAAAGGACAAGGCTTGGAAATAGACCTTTCTAAGGATGAGATTAAAAGTTTATCCTTTGATTCCGAAAAGTTACTTGGATGGACAAGAAAGGTGATCATTTTTGATGAAGTGTCTATGTTTGAAATAAAGAGAGTTCTTGAAAATTGGTATGGAGTAAATATTGATTTTATTAATCGTCCAGCTTCAGATTTAGAAATATCAGGCAGGTTTAAGGACCAGAGTTTAGAGAATGTTCTTGAAGGATTAAGTCATTCTGCAAGGTTTGAATACAAATTAGAAAAAATAAAGCGACTTTAAAGTTCCACTAAATTTAGTATGCCTATGTAATGTCTAAAATTTAAAAAAGGCCATAAATGCGCCAACATTTATGACCTTCAATGAAACCGGAACTAGGACTGCCATCCTTTTTCCGAAAATGTTTATTTAATCGAATTTCTAAACAAACGATGTAAAGATATGAATAAATGCCTACTTAAGCATGTTATCTACATGACCAAATTATTTACAATAGCCTTCACTCTTCAGTGTTTGAGCATGAGTTTCCTTCTAGCTTTTAATGGAAATGCCCAAGTTAAAAGCATAGAGGAGGTATCCGTATACCTTTCTTTAAGAGATGTAAAGGTAAAAGAAGCCTTTAAAAGGTTAGAAAAGCTAACGGATTACAATTTTGTTTTCGCCTCTAGGGAAATCGAGAACAGTCAGTTAATCAATGTAGAAAGTAAAGGAGAAAGCCTTTACTTTCTATTGTCTGCCATTGCTGCTCAAACGGATCTCAGTTTCAAACAGGTAAATAGCAACATCCATGTTAAGAAAATGGACCATAAAACGGCTCTAGTTGAAGAAGTTTTGGAACAAATAATTGTTAAGGGCGTCGTGACAGATGAAAATGGCGATCCTTTACCCGGGGCAACAGTAACAATTGCTAATAGCTCAAATGGAACTGTTACAGATTTAGATGGAAATTTCTCAATTGAGGTTGAAGAAGGAGCTACTCTGGTGATTTCATTTATTGGTTTCAAAACTAAGAATGTATCTATAGCCAACCAAACCCAATTTAACATTATCATGGAGCCAGACAATAACGATCTAGAAGAGGTGGTTGTGGTTGGTTATGGAACGGTCAAAAAGAGTGATTTAACAGGCTCAGTATCGAGTGTAAAATCAGACGAAATTAATGCTTTCCCAACATCGAATGTTATGCAAGCGATGGCTGGTAGAGCAGCAGGGGTTCAAATTATCCAGAATAGTGGTGCTCCCGGAGCTGGTATTAGTGTTAGAATTCGGGGTACTAATTCCATCCAAGGGGGCAATGAACCATTATACGTGGTCGATGGATTTCCTTTTTCGGGTAACCCTACAAATTTAAACAACTTTGATATTGAAAGTATAGAAGTTTTAAAAGATGCTTCTGCAACGGCTATATATGGCTCCAGAGGAGCCAACGGAGTTGTGCTGATTACCACCAAGCAAGGAAAAGAAGGTACTTCTAAAGTTGATTTCGAAACAAGTTATAGTACACAATCCATTCGCAATACTTTGGACCTAATGAATGGCAGTGAGTATGCTCAAATCCAGAATATTCAAGCTACCAATGATAATATTCCTTTGTATTTTACTGAACAGGAGGTTGCTAATTTTGGTCAGGGGTTTGATTGGCAAAATTTAATTTTTACTAAGGCTCCGATATTGTCCACATCTTTAAATGTTAGTGGAGGAAGTCCTAAAACTAAATATTCTATTTCGGGAAGTTTTTTTGGTCAGGATGGTATAATTAAAGGAAGTGATTACGATAGGTACTCCCTTAGAGCAAACATCAATCATACTGTTAGTGATAAGATAGCTTTACTTTTTAATAGTAACCTTACCCACCTTAAAACGGAAAGAAGGGACAGTGGAGGGGGTTCACGTGGTAATTCTATGATTGGGGCTGCATTGTCTGCTGCACCAATCTCTCAACCTTATAATGAAGATGGTAGTTATAATGTATTAGGAAATGAATATCCATTTATTGCTCCAGATATTATCAATCCGCTCAATTTCCTCAATGAACAGATGAGTATTGTGAAGGCAAATATTGTTTTGACCAATATGGCTTTTGTATACAAACCCATTCCAGATCTGACATTAAAAATTTCTGGAGGAATTGAAAACAGAGATGACAGAACGGATGCTTACACCTCTAGAAATTTCTTTAACTCTGATGGTAGAGCGAGTGTAAATACAAGTCAATTTAGAAGTCTTTTAAGTGAAAACACCCTAAGTTATGACAAAACCTTTGCGAGCAAGCACCAATTAAATGCCTTGCTTGGATTTACTTACCAAGATTTTACCTCTACTTATTTAAGTGGAAGCGGGGTTGGGTTTTTAAGTGACTCCTTTGAAACCTACAGTCTTCAGGCGGCAAGTACACCGGGAATTCCGAGCAGCGGGTATTCAAATTCTGTATTGATTTCCTATCTAGGTAGGGTTAATTACACATTTGACGACAGGTTTTTATTCACTTTTAGTTTTAGGACGGATGGCTCTTCCAAGTATAGTCCAGGAAACAAATGGGGTTATTTTCCGTCAGGAGCCTTTGCTTACCGCGTATTCAAGGAGTCATTTGTTGAAAATAGTAACTGGCTTTCAGATTTAAAGGTTAGAACTAGTTGGGGGCTTACCGGTAGTCAGGCAATTTCTCCTTATGCAACGCTGAACCAATTAAGCCCTGGAAATACAGTATTTCAAAATAGTTTATTCAACACTTTTGCACCTAGTACAGTCTTGCCTGGCAACTTAAAATGGGAAACCACTGAGCAAATTGATGTTGGAATAGATATTGGGTTTATGGATGACAGAATTTTGTTTAATGCAGATTATTATATTAAAAATACCCGTGACTTACTTAATACAGTTAGGCTTCCAAGTTCTTTAGGATTCACTACTACAATACAAAACGTTGGAAAGGTTCAAAATAAAGGAGTGGAGTTCAGTTTGGATGGAAAAGTTATGACAGGTGACTTTAAATGGGACGTTTTTGGTAATATTTCCTTTAACCAAAATAAGGTAGTAAGCCTACATAATGGCGAGGATATATTAGGCGCCTATGTTAGTGTGTTGGTAGTTGGTGATAATGTTACCATCCTTAGAGAAGGAAGACCTATAGGTCAATTTTGGGGCTATCAGGAAGATGGTTATGATGAAAATGGTAACATCAATTTTGTCGATCAAGATGACAATGGTATCATTAACGAAAATGATAAAACTTATATTGGTGATCCTAACCCTGATTTTATCTATGGGTTTAATTCCACTATGAATTACAAAAACTTTGAATTTAGTTTTTTCCTTCAAGGATCCTATGGAAATGATATTTTTAATGTAAGTTCAATTACCAGCTCAATGGATTTTGGGCAGGGTATGAACATGCCAAAAGAAGTCTTGTATGATCACTGGACACCTGAAAATACTACTGCTAAATACCCTTTGATCAGCAGAAATACCGAGGTTAGAGTTTCAGATAGGTTTATTGAAGATGGGGCTTATTTAAGGTTTAAAAATATTCAGCTGGCCTACAACCTACCTGCTTCTCTTCTGTTCAAAAAATCACTTAATAGCGCGCAGGTTTATGTGAGTGCTCAAAATTTCATCACTTTGACTGGTTACTCTTGGTGGGACCCTGAAGTTAATTCTAGGGGTGCAGGTACCCAACTAGGAATAGACCATTATAGTTATCCTATTCCTAAATCCCTCACAATGGGGGTAAGATTGGGTTTTTAAACAGGGTAGTGAAAACAAATATTCAACCAAAAGTGAAAAAAGATGAAAAGGATAACAACCATACAATTATATATTCTTCCGGTATTCCTCTTGTTATTAATAAGTTGTGAGGACTTATTACTGGAACAACCTAAAACTGTTGCTGTAGAAAACTTTTACAATACGGCTGAGGAAGTAGAGACCGCTGTAAATGCGATTTATTCACCTTTGCGTTCTACCAGAGCAGAGCAGATTGCCATATTAGATGCACATACAGATTGGGGATATGGTAGAGGAAGCCGTGCCCAATACAATGATTTTTCCGGGTTAAATGCTACAAATATCAATACGGCAGGATCCAGATGGAATTCTTTCTATCAAGCCATAAGAAATGCCAATTTGGTCATTTATAATGCGCCAAATGGGAATGATATTAGTGAAGAAGAGATCAATTATTTTATTGCTGAAGCAAAGTTTCTTAGAGCATTGAGTTATTTTGACCTGGTAAGAAATTGGGCCGGTGTACCCTTAAGAACAGAGGATAATATGTTGGAAATTGACTTGCCAAAAAGTTCTGTTAGTGATGTTTATGATTTAATCTTATCAGACCTTGAATATGCTGAAATGCACCTTAATGCTACTGCTAGCCTTATTGGAAGGCCTACAATATATGCTGCCAAAACTTTACTGGCTGATGTTCATTTGACCTTAGGCAATTATGATAAGGCAATGGCGAAAAGCAAAGAAGTTATTGATTCAAACAATTATTCTTTGGTAGAAATAAATGAAGCCAATGACATCCGTACCGATATTTTCGGTTCGGATCTGGTTACTAGCACAGAAGAAGTATTTTATTTTAAATATTCAAGGGAAATTGGACAGGGAAACTTCATGTTATTTATATTGAATCATCCTAGTACCGGTTATTTTAATTTTGGAGGGGCTTACGCGCATTATAGCGATGCTTCTAACCCTTTCTATATCAATTGGGAGGATGGTGATTTAAGAAAAGAACTTTGGGACAAAGTTGATTTTGGCTTGGGACCAAATACCTTGGTAAGTAATAAGTACATGGAGCTGGATGCTGTTGGAAGGAGTGATGGAGGAAATGATTTGCCAATATATAGGTATGCTGAAGTGCTTTTAATTTTTGCTGAATCTTCAGCTAGAAATGCCAATGCAGTAACTGCTGAAGCCTTAGAAGCCTTAAATAAAATAAAAAGAAGAGCTTATGGCTTAGCCATTGATTCACCATCGGAAGTTGATTATTCTTTCTCCTCGGGTGAAATTACAGAATTCCTTGATGCCTTATTACAAGAAAGAGCTTACGAGTTTATCTTCGAAGGTAAGCGTTGGTTAGATTTGAAAAGGGTAGGAAGAGCACAGGAAATGGTAATGAAAAATAAAGGCATTACCATAGCAGACGCCCATTATTTATGGCCAATTCCATTATCCGAGTTGAACTTTAATGGGGCTCTGGATCCGGATACGGATCAAAATCCGGGTTATTAACCAGTTTAATAAATAAGATAACCAAGCCGAATGTTATTGAAGCTATTAATTTAATGGATGGAGAACATTCTAAAAAGGCGATGACATATTTTGATAGTGGATTATTTAAATAATTCGGATTGGTAATAAAAAAGAATTATGAAAAGAAGAGATATGATAGCCACCATGGGAACACTTTCCCTAGGTGTGGCTACTTCGCCCTTTGCAAAAGGAGATGTATTAAAGGAACCTTACAAGGTTGTTCAAAAAATATAATAACGGATATTGTAGTAGTAGGAGGTGGTACCGCTGGTGCAGTGGCAGCGATTCAAGCTGGCCGAGAAGGTCAAAAAGTAACCCTAATCGAGTGCGTTAGCCAGCTTGGTGGTACCACTACTACCGCTGGAGTGGCTTTTCCTGGTATTTTCTTTGCTTGGGGGAAGCAGATTATTGGTGGTATTGGTTGGGAAATGGTACAGGAAGCTGTGGCTTTAAATGGAGATACTTTACCCAATTTTTCTGTCCCTCACGGCCGATGGCATTGGAAACATCAAGTGAGATTAAACGGTCCTCTGTATTCCATATTAATAGAACAAAAATGCGTAGAAGCTGGAGTTGATTTGCGCTATTATGAAACACCTACTAGGATAGCGTTTAAGAATGGATTCTGGGAAATGGAGACCGTTGGTAAAGGGATTACTACCAAAATAAAATGCAAGCAAATCATTGATTGTTCAGGGAACGCAATTGCTGCAAATATTGCTGGGTTTGACCTGTTAAGAGAATCTGAAACTCAGCCAGGAACCCTAATATTTAGGTTGGGAGGCTATGACATGGAAGCCTTGGATTTGGATATGATTAAAAGGGAATATGAAGAGGCTATAGATCGTGGACAATTGGTCAGAGAAGAGTTTCGAGGCAATATAGTTGGCCTTCTAAGTACCAAAGGCGATAATATTCAACATATAAGAGGCGCAGACTCCACAACCTCTGAGTCTCATACTGTCGCTAATATTCAAGCAAGAAGTTCACTTCTAAAACACCTAAAATTTTTAAGGGGCTTGCCTGGGTGCGAGAATATTGTAATTGAGGACATGCGCACAGAAATCGGTATCAGAGAAACTTATAGGATAGATGGTTTGTATCAAATCACACACGAGGATTATACTTCAGGAAAAGTATTTGAGGATTCACTTTCTTATTCTTATTACCCGATAGATTTGCATATAATAGAACATGGTGTTACTCCAAAACAACTAAGTGATGGGGTGGTTGCAACTGTACCTTTAAGGGCTTTGATTCCCAAAAACAGCAAGAACTTTATGGTTGCCGGCAGGTGTTTGTCTAGTGACAGGTTAGCCAATTCTGCCCTGAGGGTTCAAGCCTCAAGTATGGGCATGGGGCAGGTTGCAGGAGCAACAGCATCGGTTGCATGCCGACGAAATGTTTCTCCTGCTGATGTTTCATTGGAAGAGGTAAGACAAATTTTAAGAAACCATGGTGCCATTGTTCCCTCTGTAGCATCTTAGAAAGCTAATAAAATCGATGTTTAAAGTCACAAAGCAACATTTTCTAATAATTATTGCTGCGTTCATTATTGGTATGGTTCCCGTTTCCAATACGGGAACCATACATTACTTCCAAGACAAAACATTAACAATTGAGGCTGTTAAAGTTGATAAAAGACTAATTGATTTTGAAGAGGAGATCTCAATGGACACGCTTTATGGACATTTATCCGTTCAAGGCGATCCGGTATTTTACTCTCGAAATGTCGTCACAAGTGTTTGCTTTGATGGAGAATGTAGGTTACTTGATGTAATTGTATATTGGAACCCTACAGGAAGGTATTTAGGTTTTGAATTGCCTGAAAAAGAACACCTTAGTAAACATGATCATGAACCATTTACAGCGGAAGAGTATATCAAACTCCATTCATTACTAGCAGATCCATTCCTTCCTTTGGGAGAATATTCCTACAATGAGATTGTGATGGAAGGATCTAAAGAAGAATATTCTGATAGCCAATATGAGGTAAAAGAGATTGATGCTGTGTCGAGTGCTACCTCTAAATTTATTCTTGACTATGTGGTTGAAGGTGCTGCTTTCACAACTTACAAATTATGGCACTTGATATATGGACCAACCAATGGAGTGATTAAAGAATGGACTACTGAAAATTTTGATGCTAATTATATTACACTTCTATTAGAAAGTGAAAATCTTTCAGATATTCTATGGACTCTGGAGCAATTGGAAGGAAAGCTTGATCAATACCCAAAAATAAACCCATTGATTTTTGAGTTTATAAAAAGCAGTGAATATAGTCTCTCTGAAAAAGCCATACAAACTATTAATCCACAGAATTTATCTTCCCAATCTTTCCAAATGGATCTGATCGCCCTATTTCCGCAAATGGATAGTGGTAAAAAGAAATGGATACTAGATTTGTTTAAAGAAGCTCCTAATGTTCACCCGGAAACAAAAACCTTTTTTTATGAGTCGATTCTTGACTTAGAAGTTCCTTTAATTGTGTTACTCCTAGAGGTATATCAAAAACAGAAAATGTACGATGCCACCAGTTTGGAAAAAGTTCGTTTGTTGAGCAATTCTGATAACAACTATTTGGCTCAAAAGGCAAAGCAATTTTTAGAAAATGTTCCGAATCCTTAGCAATAAAATTTCATATTATAATTTTCTCAATGAGTACAATAACCTAAGTATGCTGTATTCATGCTATTCCCCAGACAAACGCACTTTTATTTCCCCTTTATTTTCTTCTAAAACCCACGAAGGAATTCTTAGCTCAATTCTTTTTAGGTTTTCAATTTGCTTGTCCAATTCAAGTGGAGCCGGATCAAGTGAGACAATAGACAAGTTAAACTCAGGATGGGATAGGTTTTCCAATTTGAGGGTTTTGCCATCCTGAGTCAAAACAGCTCCACCATCTACTAACTCAATATCGGCCTGCGTCATAAGTTGCCAGGTGATCAATTTTGTAGCATCGTTGGTTTCAATTTGGTCTTCGATGATAATTGATCTTGGGCTATCTTTAATAAACTTCCTAGCAGCGCTTTTAAGTTGACCTGCAAAAGTCGGCGTAAGGTCAAAAGTGGCTTCAGGTTTTTCCCACCTTTAAAGTCTACCAAAGTTGCCAAACCATCAACTATGTGCCGCTTATTATCTACCGAGATTGTACTATGTCCAAAATTATTCTTTGTAAGTAATTTCCATCTGTCACATTCCTGACACCTATTCCATAAATCGAAACCGGCTCTCGACAGCACCCCATAGCTCTGGTTGCCCGGGTCGATCACCCATCGAACACCATTTAATTCAAAAATAAAAGAACCGGCATCCATATTTCCATGGCTTATCGATCCTCGCCCCCCTTTTCCGCCAAAATAATACCCTTCTTTATTCTCCCCCTGACCGGTAAAAATCACAATTGGGTTTGCTCCTTCACCTTTCCAGGCACTTTGAACAAGTCCTGATTCCTTTTCTTCGAACTGTGCTGTCCAAACCAAGCCTGCTCCTGCCAGGCGAGAGATTTTCCCTATCTCATCAGGAGTTTGCATAAATCTTTTAGTATTCAAGTAGTTTCTATCTCCTGTTTTGGAGGCAAACCAACTCAAGGTAAAATCGGTATATAGCTCCGGTACATCCGGACTATCTGCATAATTGTATAATAGTTTGGAAGGTGCTGTGGTTAAAAGTCCGAAATTTGCGCTCTCTTTAAAGCCCGGATAGTCACCTATTCCAAAATCTGTTCCAAAAGCGCTCTCAAGCATCGCTGCAGTTACTGCTGAAAACATTGTCCCATAACCCCAGTAGGTAGCGCCTTCAGGATAAGCACCATCCGGAGCATATGCTGCAAGTGCATGGTTCATGCCTTCGATTGATCTTTTCATGGTTTTTGCTGCCAATTCCGGGTTTTCCTCAGCAATGGCTATGGAGGCTGCAATCATTCCCGCATTACAAACCTGATTCCAGTTATTGGTACCATTGACCCACCTAGGGGTCTCCCCATTTTCAGGCCAACTAGGCATAATACCCTTTTCTATCAATGACTTTTTCGCCAAAGAGATGGTTGATTTGGGTAATTTCCCTGCGGTCCAGTCTAGTGCCAGAGCAATGGCCAATGACATTTCTCCTACATCAAGAAAATGCTTTGGGTTCCAAGTAGGGAAATTACAGGCAGCAATCACTTCTTCATTTAACCTTTGCAAAATATCAGGATTCTTTTCTACGAAATAGACCATTCCTAACATGTTTATTCGATAGAGGAAATCTCTAGAAATACCAAGCTGGTTTTGTTGAGATCGGGGATTATCTGGGATGTCAACTGTAATTAAATCCAATGCCAGTACTGATGCAGCATTGTACTTGATGGCTTGATAAATATGCTGAATAAGGGGATCGGTTTGAAGCTTTTCTCTTAGCCTTTTTTCAGTTGCTTGATTTAAAACTAATCTAGGTTGGGCTTTCTGAAGATTCTTTTTCAGATACGGTACCGATATAGGGTTATTGAGTTGATACGATTGATTAGCATTGTTTTGTGACAGCTGAGCATAAGCCAGGTCGCTCCTTAATGTAACCATAAGAAGGCTTATTATAAACAATAATTGATGTAAATATTTCAAGACAGTTATGCTTAAATAGTTGTATAATTCAAGAAAGATTCCTTACCCAAAAAGAAATTCTATAAAAATTAATAGAATTGAACGGAAAGCTTCACCTTACTATTGGTTCTAAATACTAATCTATATCCCCAAAAAACTCCTCTAAGTCCAGTTTAAACCCTTGGATCACCTTTGACTCTGCCACATCTCCGGAGGTAAGCAAAAGGGAGGGGACATATTTTCCGTTAGAAAGACTATAGATTAACAAATCCTGGGTTTCAGCATGTATGATCCAATATTCCTGAACTCCATTGGACTCATAAAGCTTAAACTTATGCTTCAATTCGGTTTTACTGTTGCTAGGGGATAGAATTTCAACAATCAAATCTGGGGCTCCTATGCAGCCTCTGTCATCCAATTTTTCCCGATCACAAATCACGCAGATATCCGGCTGAACCACATCATGTATTAAATGATCTGCTCTGGATGCTTTTGGAAAACGCACATCGAAGGGTGCATCGTAAACTTGACATGATTTGTCTTCCAAAAAGTAATAGAGTTTAGCAGCCAACTTTATTGAAATTTGCTGATGGATACGTTTTGGGGCAACAGCAGCTTTTTTAAAGGCTTTCCCTTTGACCAGTTCGACCACTTCCTCCATCTGCCATTTCAGGTAATCGGCATAGGAATAATTCCCATATTCCAAATCCGGTTCATTGACATTATCCGGTTTTTTGACTTCCATACTATAAATATACTGATTTTAGGACTATTTTAGAGATAGTGTATTCTAAATTATGGGTTAAAGTATGCTTGAACCTTGAGACCAAAAGAAAATCAAGGAAAAAAGTTACCGGAAGAAAAAAATGGATTTTAGAGAGACTGGAAATATTTGTGCTTATTGTCTTTGAAGGTAGCGTTGATCTTTCAGTTAAATATCTTCGGTTAAATAATCGATAGAATTTTGGTGATTCAGGGTGCGTTCATTGGTTTACATCTTCCTCATACATCAATGCTAAATTATTCATCCATGAGAATTAAAATTAAATTCTAATTCGGACAAAAATCTAATTATATACTATTACCTTTTATTTTGAAAAAAATTGATCATGATTAGCAGAAGAAAAGTAATAAATATTTTATCAAGCCTGCCATTTGGAGGTCTGTTTTTAGGAGCACTTCTGGGTACAAATAGTGCCAGGTCAATGCCTACCACTACTGTGTCCCCAAGTAAAAAGGCTCTTGGCAAAAGCATATATGACTCGATTGGAGTACGGCCACTGATTAATGCCCGAGGCACTGTTACTGTCGTTGGTGCAACTCGGGTCTTGCCTGAAGTACAGGTGGCGATGGACGAAGCGGTGAAGGACTTTGTTCAAATTGATGAACTGATGAATGGAGTAGGACTTCGCCTAGCAGAAATAACAGGGGCGGAATGGGGCGTGGTTTCTTCAGGTGCATCCGCTGCAATATCTATTGCGACAGCCGGTTGTGTGACAGGAGGCGACCCTGATAAGATTTGGCAAATCCCCAATCTGGATGGAATGAAGGATGAAGTGATTATTCCTTCATATTCTCGATCGGCCTATGATGCTGCAGCAAAGGCGGTGGGAGTGAGAATGATCGAGGTAAATAGCCCAGAAGAATTAAAAGCTGCCTTGGGTCCCCGAACAGCTATGATTATGGTCTTAGCAAGTGGTGCATCTGAGGACGGGCCTCTCTCGCTGAAAATAATCTCGGCTCTGGCCAAGCCACTTAACGTGCCAATCCTTGTGGATGCAGCGGCTGAGGGACTAGAAGTCCCAAATCCACATATAGCCCAAGGGGCAGATATGGTTGCTTATAGTGGAGGTAAATATTTACGAGGTCCACAATGTGCCGGCTTATTGATAGGACGCAAAGACTTGGTCCAAGCTTCTTGGATCACAAGTGCGCCCCACCATGGTTTTGGACGTGGGTTTAAGGTGGGACGAGAGGAGATAATGGGGATGCTGACAGCAGTAGAAATGTGGAAAAAACGGGATCATACAGAAGAGTGGAGGATGTGGATTTCGTGGGCCAATTACATCTCCCATCGTTTGGAGCAGGTTCCTGGGGTGAAGACAGAGATTCTTCTCCCAAAAGGAAGATCTAATCGATCACCTTCTCTTCATGTAAAATGGGATATTTCTTTAATTCCACTCACAGGAGAAGATGTTGAAGAACTTTTGTGGGAAAACAATCCCCGAATTGCTGTCAGCGGTGCTGGGAGTTACCTTCCTTTCCCTCCAAATATGGAGCCTAACATACGGATTAACCCTTCCCAACTTATGGCAGGCGAGGAGAAGGTAATTGCCAAAAGCGTTTATGACTTGCTTTCCAATCCACCAAAGATGCAAAAGCCTAGTGGTCCTGCTGCTTTTAACTTAGGTGGCCTTTGGGACTTAGAGATACAATTCGTCGCGAGCATTGTGAACCAAACTTTCATGCTTGAACAAAGAGGAAATGAAATTTTTGGTACCCACCATGCTAGTTTCGGACCTCGTGAGCTAACAGGTACGCTTTATGGTAATGATATTTTGATACGAAGTTCTTATACAAAGCAAGGTGTGCGCCTTAATTTTCAATTTACTGGAGTAGCGAATAACAATAATATGGACGGTATATTGAGTTTGGGTGAATACGGCAGGGCAGAATGGAAAGCAAAACGGAGAAAATATTAAAATCCAGCAGTTTTGTAGAAAGTGGTTAATACTAAAGGAATTAATTATGGAAGGAGTCATGGTGAAATATTTCCTAAATTACTTCCATAAAAAATTTGGTGCTTTGTTTTTATTTCTTTTAAGTCATGCTAGTATGAAGCAGGAGAAAATTTGTAATTGAAGCAGTCTTTTTATTCAACCTCATTATTGCTGGTACAAGTATGGGTAATAGTATTAAGTAAAGTTTTCTAATTGAACACAAGGTTTAGCCTCCTCATTACCCTAAGTTCTTTACATCAGATTGGTATAGCAACTTCCGGTAATGAATTAGCAAAAATATGTATCTAAATTTCTTTTGCCTCATTTCAAATTAGTAAATTAGTGGTTCATCATTTACCCAATAGAAAAATGAAAATAGCCGTAGTTGCACTACTATTTTTCACACTTTTTGCATGCTCTGAGTCTAGAAACGAAGAATTTCTGTTTAAATCCATACCATCGGAAATTTCTGATCTTAATTTTATAAATGAATTAAAGGAGTCTGCTAATTTAAGTATTCTCTATTACCTCTATTTCTACAATGGTGGTGGTGTGGCCATAGGGGATATCAATAATGATGGCCTTCAAGACATTTATCTAACCGGAAATCAAGTAGCCAACAAATTATTTTTAAATAAAGGGAACATGGTTTTTGAGGACATCACTGATAAGGCCGGAGTTGCCGGATTAGCTGATTGGAATACAGGGGTAACGATGGCTGATATAAATGGTGATGGTTATCTTGATATTTATGTGTGTGCTGTTGTAGGAATCCATGGGTTTAAGGGTAAGAATGAACTGTTTATCAACAATGGTGACCTGACCTTCAGCGAAGAAGGGAAGAAATATGGATTGGATTTTAAAAACTATTCTACAATGGCTTCATTCTTTGATTATGACAATGATGGAGATCTGGACATGTATTTGTTAAACCATTCTGTCCATACTGATAATTCCTATGGCCCGGCAGCGATAAGACATGAGCGCACTGAGGAAAGTGGTGATAAGTTGCTTAGGAATGAAGGTGGAAACTTCATTGATGTAAGTCAGGATGCAGGGATTTTTGGTGGGGCCAATGGCTATGGACTTGGGTTGGCCACTGCAGATTTTAACAATGATGGATTTACTGATCTTTATATAAGCAACGATTTTCACGAAGACGATTATTACTATGTCAACAATGGAGACGGCACTTTTACCGAGCAACTAAAGGATAAATTCAGCCAGGTAAGCAGGTTTTCTATGGGGAATGATGCTGTGGACATCAATCAAGATGGCTTTGTAGATATTGTCACTTTGGATATGCTTCCTGAAGATGAAAAAGTACTTAAATCATCTATGAGTGATGACCCCATTTATACACATGACCTAAAAATAGAACGCCTCAATTATCATCCTCAGTATGCGCGAAATATGTTGCAAATCAACCGTGGTGGAGAATACTTTCAGGAAGTCGCCTTGTACAGTGGTGTCTCAGCTACGGATTGGAGTTGAGTCCTTTATTTGCAGATTTTGATCTGGATGGAAAGCAGGATTTATTCATTTCTACAGGGATTTCCCGAAGACCCAATGATCATGATTATATCAATTACATCTCAAGTGAGGAAGTAGAGCGCCAATTTAATGCTTCCAATAAATTGGATCAGGAAGCATTGAATAAAATGCCTTCTGGAAAAGTGAAAAACTATATTTTTAAAGGTGAGGATCAACTTAAGTTTATTGATCAAACAGGCAAGTGGATGGTTGATCAACCGAATTTATCTACCGGAGCCGCTTGGGCGGATTTGGACAATGATGGTGACCTAGATTTAGTAACCAACACTATCAATGAACCTGCTACCTTATACAGGAATGACTTGAATGAAAATTCAGCCTATTTAAAAATTAAGGTAAATTTCATGGCTCCAAATACTTTTGGGATTGGCACCAAAGTGATCACTTGGCACCATGGGAAGATGCAAATGAAGCAATTATTTACCTCAAGGGGTTTTCAGTCTTCCTCTGAACATTTGGTACATTTCGGTTTCGGAAATTCACTACAAGTTGATTCGCTGTATGTAATATGGCCAGACAATACCATAGAAAAAAATATGATATCGCAGTAAATCAAACCTTAGAATTAACACCATTAGAAGTTCGCGATAAGGTGGATTATTTAAGTGTTTTCCCTGAACAAGACACTTGGTTTCAAAAGGTTGACGATTTGCCGGGATTAAATTATAAACACCAAGAAAATAGGTTTATAGATTTTAACCGTCAAAAGCTTATCCCTTACAAGATTTCTGATCGGGGACCTGCAGTCGTAGTCAAAGACCTTGATGGAAATGGTAGTGATGACATTTTCTTTGGAGGGGCTAAATCTCAACCCTCTAGAATCTTTCTTCAGGATGGGAATGGCTTTGTTGAAAAATACTACAGTGAAATCGCTTTTGATTCCTTACATGAAGATGTGTCGGCTATAATTGAAGATTTGAATAATGATGGGATAAATGACCTGTTTGTGGTTTCGGCAGGAGGAGAGTTTACCGCAGGTAATGAAGCATTGAAAGACCGTCTATTGATCAATGACGGAAAGGACTTTTATAGACAAGAGCTTCCTTCTTATAGAGAAAATGGTTCGGTTGTAAAAGCGCATGATTATGACAAAGATGGTGATATAGATCTATTTATTGGTGGGGCTGCAGTTTCAAAAGATTTTGGAAAAATCCCTAAATCTGTACTCTTGAAAAATGAAGTCGGTACTTTTAAAATAATTGGAAATGAAGTACTGGAGAATGTTGGAATGGTGACGGATGCCGTCTGGACAGATTTTGACGGAGATTCTTGGGTGGATTTAATCGTAGTAGGGGAGTGGATGTCCCCCAGATTTTTTCAAAATCATGAAGGAATTTTAAAGGACATTACAGAAGAGATTTTGGATCAAGAGTTAACTGGTCTATGGCAAGCCATTATTCCATTTGATATTAATGGAGATGGAGCAACGGATTATTTATTGGGGAATTGGGGCTTAAACAGCAAATTCAGTTCTAAAGAAAGTTTCCCCTTGAAGATGTATTATGCAGATTTTGATGAAAATGGGAGCACAGAAACAATAGTGGCTTATGAAAAAGATGAAAATTATTATACTGTTGCGGGCTTGGATGAACTAGGGAGCCAAATGAACTTTTTTAAAAGAAAGTTTACTTCTTATAAAGATTTCGCAGGAAAACCCTTGAAAGAGCTATTTGACGATGAGCAATTGGATCAAGCCAACCTTCTTATAGCGGAGCAATTGGCTTCCGGATACCTGCTTAATGTAAAGGGTAAGTTTAAGTTTGAAAGTTTTGACGCTTCATTACAAGTAGCACCGTTGACCACTTTTTTAAAGTATGATTTTAATGGAGATGGCAAGGAAGAAGTCATGGCAGGTGGGAATTATTTTGGTGTGTCCCCATATCATGGTCGCCTTGGAAGTCTTTCAGGAAATACAATTACTTCAGAAGGAAAAATAATAGAAGGAAATCAGCTTGGTTTAAATTTTAGCCAAAAAGCGGTAAGAGGTTTAGACATAATCAACTTTAATGGCACCCATTATGTCTTGGTTACATTTAACAATGATAAACCAGATTTCTATAAACTAAGACAGGTGAATCAAAGCCAAAAATAGCCTGGAAATAATTGTTCTACTGCCTTACCTCTGCCTTCGACAGGCTCAGGCACCGGTAGTTCGGATGCCCATCAGTCTCAGGCAACGGTAATAGATTATTGAAGTTTATACCTTAAAAACAATTAACAATTAACCATTACCTCCCTTCAAATACATCAAAAGAAAAAATCCGGCACCTATACTTTAGTAAGAGATGCCGGATTGAACATTTCAGTTTTGGGTTCCTTTGCAAGAAGCCCGTCAATTGATTTTTCTTAGTAATAATTAATAACCAGGATTTTGTTCAAGTACATTACTTGCTGAAAGTGCAGCAGTTGGTACAGGGAATCGCTTCAGATGGTCTGAGTTTGAAGGAGCGTGGTCCCACCATTCTTCTGTAGTGAAGAAACCGAGCCTTATTAAATCGGTTCTTCTTCTTCCTTCTCCTAAAAATTCAATACCCCATTCATCTGCCATTCTGTACAAATCTAAATTTCCCGCACTAGCCGGGTTAGGGTCATTTCCCCCTTCAAAAGCCCTTTGGCGTACAGTATTGATTAATTCTGCTGCTTCAGCTTCTTCACCTAGCCTTAATTGACACTCAGCCAGCATTAAATAAACTTCTGCCAACCTAAAAACCGGGTGATCTGCAGCCCATCTCAAAGTCAGGTCTTGGCTAGATGGAACGGGAATTTTCACCAAACGAATACCGGTATTTTCTTCACCGGCACCGATATTTGAGGGAAGTTCCTCAATGGAAGAATAGGTGGTACCTAACTCGGAAAACCTTGCTACTTTATCTACAAACTCAAGTGGCTGATCATTGTATTCTTCATTACCTATCACTTGATCTCCTGTAATGGGGGATATTTGTGGTCCTACTAGGAACATTCCTTCATAACTTCCAGAGCCCAAATATTTAAATGGTTTCTTTCTAAGGTCATTATCTTCAAATTTTTCGTAAGGTGAACCCAGCTTAAAATCTTCTGAATACAAAGAGCCATCCGGTTTTCTTGAGGGTTGCAAATGTGTTCCATTGTTTGATCCAAGGTCTACATCAAAATATACACGGGAATTGTAATGATACATGTGACCATAATGCGTGTATTCCAATCGGTTAAATTCGGATGGAATAGACCATATTATTTCAGGAGATTCGTGATTATCAAAATCATGGGGTCCTTTCCAATCCGTGTCCAAACTATAATTTCCATAATCATTAGCAATGATTGCTTTGGATATTTCAGCAGCTTCTGCATACATAGGCACACCAATATAAGCTTCAGCATTGAAGCCTAGGCAACTCTAACAACAGCTGCTCCTTTCGTGATTGCTATTCCTTCCTGAGGTGCTCCATCTTCTTTCACAGACAAGTCAATAAGCGCTTGTTTTAATAAACCTTCAATGTGATCAAAAGTCTCTTGGTCAGTACTTCTAGGGACATTTTCCTGGTCGAGACTAGTGAAAATTGGTAGTCCACCATAGAAATCCAGGCCTCTCAAGTAGAAAAATGCGATCAATGCATCCAGCTGACCTAGGTGGGCCGCTTTATCTTCTTCAGTAAGCGCTAGTTCAGCGTAATTTAATTTGCCTAAATCTTGCTTAACATCCAGAGCTAGTGCTACACCTTGTAAGGTTCCTCTCCAAGTTCCAAACAATTGAGATTCATCCGGTGTCCATTCATGATGTTGATAGCGCGCATAACGCCCTCCATCATACCAATGTCTTCCTTTAGTTGTTCGGGCAAAGTGGTCTCCTGAAAATTCTTGAGCCACCCATCGATCCCCTGTTAAATACCACCTTGCATGGGTAAAAGGACGGTATAATGCTGCCAATACATCTCCTTCAGTTTTGAAGAAGGTTTCCGGTACCACCCGGTCATACCAAACCTCATCCAAAGAACAGCTTGTTATGATGACAGTAAATAGAATTAATATATATTTTGTTATTTTCATTGTCTTAATTTTTTTGGCTTTAGAAATTTGCTTGTACTCCTAACATGAAAGTTCGGGTTTGTGGATAAGTTGCCCTTTCTTCAAATCCCGGATCTAAACCATTAATGTTTACTTCAGGATTTAACCCTGAATAATTGGTGAGCACGAATAAATTTTGCCCTGTGGCATATACACGCAAGCCTTTGACATGTTTACTTCCCTTTAAATCAAATGAATACCCTACTGATAATACATCTAGCTTAAGGAAATCTCCGTCTTCTATCCAGTAGTCACTCAGCTCTTTTTCCCCGGTAATATGCTTTTGTTCTTCGTAATTCTCTACTAAGACATTTCTTGATTCTAAAGGTATGCCGTAGTAAAAGTTTGGCATGTTGAAAATGTCATGACCTGCCCAACCTCTGAAATAAGCATTTACATCAAATCTTCCTATGGTGAATTGATTGTTCCAAGCAAGAATTAATTTTGGAATGGCATTGCCAATAAATTTCTTATCCTGGTTGGTTTTTGTCCTTTCGGTAACATCAAATACTTCCCCGTCATCTCCTCTCAACATCCAGTTTCCATCTTCGGTAAATCCCGCGTGTTCCCATACAAAGAACCTTCCTATGGGTTCCCCGGGAAATAGTCTTACGGCATTACCCGGGCTCCCCGGTGCCGGAAACCCTTTTCTGTCCCAGAATGTCTGGTTTCCCCAAAGGCTTACTAATTCACTTTTATAGGCAGAACCAATCAAAGTAGTGGTGTATTTAAAATCTGCATTATCGACCGCATTCCATGATACCTCAGCCTCCCAGCCGGTATTTCTTAATATCCCTACGTTCATGGTTGTTTTGTCATGAATTGCCGGTGGTTGTGGGACAGAGATATCATAGATTAAATCGTCAACATCTCTTCTAAAAACATCAAATCTACCATACACGCTTCCTTCAAGAATAGCAAAGTCAATCCCTAGATTGTATTCTTTTTTGTTTCCCATTTTAGGTCAGTGTTTTGGTTATGGGAAACACCGTAAGTCCTTCGCCATTCACCATTCATTAGCCACCAAGTATCAGGACCATACATTCTGGTGGCTACACCAGGTGAAAACCCTTCATTTCCTGTCTCACCAAAGCCTGCTCTAAGTTTTAAGTTGGTGAATATATTCTGGCTTTGCATGAAAGGTTCATTGTGAATATTCCAGCCTATTGAAAGGGCAGTAAAGTTTCCCCATCTATTTCCGGCGGCAAATTTGGATGAGCCTTCTCTTCTTAAACTTGCTGTTATCAAATACCTATTATTCCAGCTATAGTTTACCCTTCCAAAAAAGGCCATTAATCTTACTCTTGGGTTTTTATAAGAACCTAAACCGGCCCTACCTTCAGATAAGAATCTCCCTGTTCCCAGATCATGTTCTTCTATTCCATCAACGGCAAAATCTGAATTGCTTGCAGAAAACCCTTGTCCATTGAATTCTTGAAAACTATAACCTCCAACAGCATTGATAGTGTGTAGGTCAAAGGTCTCATCGTAGGTGAAGAAAGCTTCTAAGGTATTGTCCTGAAATTCTCCATAACTATGACTGGCATAGCCTGCAACTCCTTCATCCAAGGATGTTTTATGTTGGGCAGATCTCCAATAGGTTCCATAATTACTTCCTTTGTTTAAAGAGTACCTAGCAGTCAGGGATAAATTATCAGTAAGGTTAAATAACAAGGAAGTGGTGTTAAGGAGATATTCGTATTTTCTTTGGTTTTTCATCAAGCGAATATCCGCTACAGGATTATACCAGTCATACCCTCCTGTCCAAACATTTAGCCCATGAGGCATACTTGGATCATATGGTGTTTCAGTTGGGTTTAGCTGTAAAGCCATCCTGAAAATATCGTTGTTGGAATAATTAGATTGTCTTTCACTATACGAAAGGTTGTTGGTGATCCTTAGGAAGCCGTCAAACAAGGTGAAATCAGTATTAATTCTGGCTTGCAGATCATTTCTGTCCGACCCGATGGCCAAACCTTTGGCATTGTTATTACTGATGGTTGCACGGATTCTTGCATCTTCCACCCCTCCGCTAAAACTCAATACATTTCTGTAGCTTAAAGGAGTGTCATTGGTGACTTCATCAAACCAATCAGTATTGTGTCCAAGGTCATTTCCCAAACCCTCCTCAAGAAATTGCTCTCTACCAAGGGGTTCATTGTAACGACGTACTGTTGTAGCAAACATTTCGCCTGTATAGCTAACAGTCAACTCTCCGGATTTTGCAGATTTTGTTGTAATTAAAATAACCCCTCCGGAGGCTCTGGTACCATAAATGGCTGCTCCTGAGGCATCACGAAGTACCTCAATTGATTCAATGTCTTCTTTTACTACGGAATTGATATTCCCTCCCGGCACCCCATCTATGACAATAAGTGGTCCTTGAGAGGCATTTACAGAGTTTACTCCTCGCAATTGGATGGAGACATCCGAATTTGGATCAGCACCATTGGTGGACTGAATACTTAAACCCGGAACTTTTCCTTGTATGGCCATTAATGGAGAAACAGTGCCGGCTACAAAATCCTTCTCATCTAAGGAACTGACCGCACTTGTAAGGTTTTCTCTATTGACGGATCCATAGCCCACCACAACAACTTCATCTAGAGAGGCTACGTCCTCTACCAAGGTAACATCAATATTGTTTTGATTATTCACTTCTATACTTTGTGTTTCAAATCCAATAAATGAAAAAACCAAGGTGGCGTCCTCGGGAACAGTAATTGAATATTTGCCGTCCAAGTCAGTGGCTGTTCCAAAAGAACTGCCGGGAATGGAAACTGTCACTCCGGGAATCGGTTCACCTTCCTGATCTGTTACTGTTCCGGTAACCGTTACATCTGCTTGATTGGATGAAATGCTAATGCCAAAGCCTTTAGCATTTGTAAGGGTGGAATTTGGTTTTCCACTCGGCATTGAAAAATGCTTTCCTGAATTTTCTAAGCTTTTTTCTCTACCCTTTTTGTTTGCTGCAATTAAGTAATCCATGCTTATGCATTGGATAATAATTGCCATTGAAAACAATCGGATTAAGGGTTTCACATGTTTTAATAAGGGTTGCTTCATAATTTTGATTTTAGGTTTTTTAAATGGTGGATAATCACCGGTTAATTGACATTATTACATTAAATGATAATGATAATCAAAAGTAAACTAAAAAGCAGTTTAAATTATTCTAAATTTAGTTTTATAGAAAAAAAATATCAATTGAAAGTACATAGATAGTTTTTATGAATAATTGGGTTTAAAATATTACAAGTAATCTTTTAATAATTCTATAGTAAAATACTGCTTTAATCGATGAAATTGTAATTTAAGTTATGCAATAGTGGATGACTAAATTGCCTTAGGATGGAAAGGAATACACGCATAAAACCGGATAAAAATTGGATTACAGCAAGCTTTTTGGTTATTAAGAAAAAAAAATGGGGCACATATAAAAAAAGACCTTTTAAAGGGTGTTGCTCAGGTGATAATCCGGGCTATTTTAATCCTCATGTTTGAAAGATCGTTTTCTCATGCTATTTTGTGCCTTCAACTATTTTGATTAGCAAACGAATTCCACCAAATAACCAAATTTAATGAGACCTTCAATTTTTATTCTGCTTAGTTTTTTAATTGTAATAGCTTGTGCCGAGCGTCCTTCCAATTTGGAGAAGAATGATCCCAATCTTGTTCATTTTCCGGAAGTTTCGGAGCCAATTCAATTGGTGGACAATGACAAAGAACACCTTTATGCCAGTTATTATGGAATCAATTCCTTTAGCGCCAATCAAAGGTATGCCACTGTTTTAGAAACGGATATTGTAGATAGGCTCCCAACTGAGGAAGATGAAGCAACTTTGGGACTTGTAGACCTCGAAACCATGGAGTTTAAGCCTCTGACTACAACCAAGGCATGGAATTTTCAGCAAGGTTGCATGGCTCATTGGCTGGCTTCTTCTCCCGATTCTTTAATCATTTACAATGACCTTAGAGAAGGGGCGTTTGTTTCCATAATCATGAATGTTCATACCCAAGAGGAAATTAAAACCATCCCACATCCAATAAGTGCCGTTTCTCCAGATGGGAAGAAGGCCGTTAGCATTAATTTTTCAAGATTACGCATTACCAGAAGTGACTATGGATATGGGGGAGAAGGACAGGATAAGCGGGAGGATTTTCAATTTCCAGAAGATGATGGGTTGTTTTTAATTGATTTGGAATCAGGTAAATCTAAACTTATCGTTTCTATAGCTGATGTTAAAGAAATTGTTCCTGAAATACCGGAAGAAGGAATTGAATATTTTAACCACACATTATTTAGTAGAGGAGGGACCAAAATATTTTGGTTAGCCAGGGCTATACCTAATAGAAACACCACTTCCATGGTCGTAAATATTGATGGAAGCCAATTGGAAAAGTGCTTTCCTGATGGTTGGGGAGGTTCCCATTTTGATTGGTTAAACGATGAGGAATTGATGGTTACAGGATCCTTTGAGAACACCCAATACTCTCACATATTGTACACTACCGGTGAAGAAAATTATAAAAGACTAGGAAACGGCTTACTGGATTTTGATGGGCATGGGACTTTCTCACCTGATGGCCAATGGATGGTTACAGACACTTATGCCAGAGAGAACAAATTTCGAGAACAGAAAATCTATTTGATGGATATGAAAACCAATGCCGTGAGAACCTTAGGTCAGTTTGTAACACCGGAATCATTTAAAGGACATTGGCGCTGTGATATTCACTGTAGGTGGAGCCCAAATGGGGATATGATTGGCTTTAATTCCGTACATTCTGGATCAAGACAAGCCTACTTACTGAAATTAAAATTCTAATTGGAAGAAATTGTCAATTAACAATTAATCATTATCCAATTAACAATTAAAAATTACCATGTCCCAAAAGTTCCTTTTACTGTTTTTTATAAGTCTTTATTTTACTAGCCTTAGCGGAAAAGCCCAACAAGATCGACCCAATATATTGATGATTGCGGTGGACGATTTGAATAACTTTGTGGGGGAATGGGGCATCCAAATGCCATTACTCCCAATTTGGATAGGCTTATTGACAGTGGCTTACTTTTCACCAATGCCCAATGTCAGTCTCCCATGTGTAGCCCTTCAAGGACAGCAATAATGACTGGACTTCGTCCCTCTACGACAGGGATTTATGGCTTCATTGCTGATGATATGATTAAAGAGACCAATAAGGCTACTCAGCAAGCTAAAATGATGCATGAGTATTTCAAAGAGCAAGGATATTACACTATGGGTGTTGGTAAAATTTATCACAACCATGCACCAAATGGTCTGTTTGATGAAAGTGGAGGCCGTGCCAAAGGTTTTGGTCCCTATGCCAAACAAAATTTTCATTGGGACAAAGAAAGAACTTCAACGGACTGGGGACCATTTCCGGAGAAAGACCAACAAATGCCGGATTACCAAACGGCAGAATGGGCAGCAGAAAAACTCAACAGAGAATATGATCAACCTTTCTTTCTTTCTGTAGGGTTTTTGAGGCCTCATGTACCTTGGTATGTCCCGCAGAAATGGTTTGACTTATATGATACAGCCAAACTTACCCTTCCTCCATATCTGAAGAATGACCGGGAGGATTTACCTCCTATTGCTCTTGAGATTGATGATTTACCTATGATGCCTACCACAGAATGGGCATTGGCCAATGGACAATGGAAAAACATTCTTCAAGGTTACCTGGCAAGCGTTTCCTTTGTAGATCATTATATTGGGGAGGTTTTGGAAGCTTTGGAACAAAGCCAACATGCAGAAAATACCATCGTAGTTTTATGGTCTGACCACGGCTATAGGTTAGGCGAAAAAAACACTTTTGCCAAGGTGGCCCTTTGGAACAGTGCAACTGCTACTCCATTAATTTATGCCGGACCGGGAATTCCAAAAGGGGAAAAAGTAGAATCACCTGTGGAATTATTTTCCATATATCCAACCTTAGCAGATTTGGCCAAGCTTCCCCAACCTGAAAATATTGAGGCAGAGAGCATTTACCCTTTGATAAATAATACAAAGTTAAATTGGGATAAACCTGCCATTGTCACTTGGGCAAGAAATAACCATGCTGTTGTAAGCAAAGAGTATAGGTATATTCACTATGAAGATGGTTCGGAAGAGCTATATGCCTTGAAAACAGATCCCAATGAATGGTATAACCTCGCTGAAAATCCAAAGTATCTAGAAATTAAAAAGCATTTGGCAAAATTTTTACCCAAAACAAATGTGAAGTGGGCCAAAGCATCGAAATACGACAATAACCAATATTTTATCAAGCAGAAACAAGAGCAAAGTGAATAACCAACAATAGTATTATTGTGAGGTCTAGTTTGACATTCGATGCAATAAGTTATTCGAGTTTACTTTTGATATGGATTCTAAAATTTTATATACGAATTCCAATTAAAGTCAGATTAGCCTTTAAGACGATAGAATAAATGATAAGTCGGTTAATAATAACCAATCTCTTAAGAATTGTTTAGATTTGGGGAGTTTTAATCAAGGCCATAAAAGAAAGACCAGATAAAACATAAATTAATGGGTTTTGGATTGGTTAAGACAAATTACATTAGTCTGACAATCATTATTACTCAATATTAAGACCATATGGAAAAAGATATTAAAATTGCCGTATTAATAGATGCAGATAACGTTCCTTCCACTCAGGTAACGGAAATGATGGAGGAAATTGCAAAATATGGCAACCCAACCATTAAAAGAATTTACGGGGATTGGACAAAACCTCAATTGGGAAAGTGGAAAAATGTACTATTGGAGAATGCCATTAACCCCATCCAACAGTATGGATATACCACAGGCAAGAATGCTACTGATTCAGCCATGATCATAGATGCCATGGATATTTTATATTCTGATAAGGTCAATGGATTTTGCCTGGTATCAAGTGATAGCGATTTCACCAAATTAGCGACCAGACTGCGCGAATCCCGGATGTTGGTGATCGGAATGGGAGAAAAGAAAACCCCCAATCCATTTATTGTAGCCTGTGACAAATTTATTTATTTGGAGATTTTACAAGCCAGTGTAAGCAAAGAAAATGGAAAGAATAAAGAGGTCGCTTCTGTTCAGTTAGATAAAATTAACCCCAAACTTATTCGCTTAATTTCAAGTACCATTTCTGATTTGGCAGAGGATGATGGTTGGGCTTTTATGGGAGATATTGGAAATTTACTACAGAAAAAACAACCTAATTTTGATTCCAGAAATTATGGCTTTCAGAAACTTACCCCTTGGTAAGTGCTATTCCTAACTTTGAAGTTGAACGGAGGGAAAAGTTGATCTATGTGAGAAACAAAGAATAAGCTTATTTATTCTTCTAGGTATATGGGTAGGGTAAAGGTAAACACTGAGCCTTTACCTACCTCTGATGAAACCCAAATTTCCCCTCCTAACATATCGGTAATTTTTTTGACTATTGCCAATCCCATTCCTGTTCCTCTTCCAGCATTTTTATGGTGAAGCCTTTGGAAAAGGATAAATATTTTTCGAAATACTCATCTTCTATTCCTACCCCATTGTCTGTAAGCTGAAATAAATAGTCTTTTTCCTTTCCGTCATTGAAAAGTGAATTCTTGGCGGACGATTTGGGTCTGAATATTTCAATGCATTGGCAATAAGATTTTGTAATAGAACAGAAAAAAAGCTAGGGTAACCGTAAAATGGTTTTAAGTTCTCTGAGGTAAATTCTGCTTCTTTTATTAGAATTTCATTTTGAAAGGTGATTTGGAGTTCATCAAGAATTTTCTTTGGATTAAGGAGAACCGGATCATCAGTAATTTTATTGATCCTGGAATATTCCGATAAGTCTAAAATAAGTAACCGCATTCGGTTGGCTCCATCTACAGCGTAAGATATGTAGGTATTAGCCTTATCATCCAATTTTCCATAATATTTTATTTTAAGCAGTTCTAAAAAGCCGGAAATCATTCGTAAAGGTTCTTGCAAGTCATGAGATATAACATAAGTAAAGTGCTCCAACTCTTTGTTTTTAGATTCTACTTCTTCAAGGGATTGTTCCAGTTTTACATTACCTTTTTTCAATTGTTCTTGAAGAGTAACTTGTTCTCTTAAGCTGTTTTCTAGTCTTGAGAATAGTTTGGGGATAAGAAATGAAAACATGGCACTTAAGAAAATAAGATTTGAAGATACAGTTATCCAATGAACCAAATCCAAATTCGGAAGCTTTGGAAGATTGGAAATTAGTTTAAAGTGTATCAACAAACTAAATATAATGCAAGTGGCAAGGTTAAAGTAAAAACTAATATAAGCCTGGTTGTTCGGTAAGAATAAAATCATGAGAATGGAGACAGCCAGAAGGTACATTAATCCGGGGCCATAATTGCCAATAAAAAAAATAAGGACAACACCTATACCATAAAAAACCATAAAAATCGCCCATTTACGAATTACAAGAGGGATTCTTGGTACCAAGGCTACTATTACTGAGACGATAAATGCAATCGAATCGAAAATAAAGAGAGGAATAAATTGATTAATGTAGGACATGATTAGTCCCGGAATTAGGCCTATGAGGCAAAAAGGAAGTAAGAAAGCGATTCCAGAAACAAAGAGTCTATCCCTCCAATGATCGAGGGGATCAGCATTTTGTTCGGTAGCTAAACAAATATTTTTAATAAATAATAAATACCTATTCCACATGAAGATTAATAGCTGTTTAATAAAAAAATCCCTAGAGGCAGGGGCCGTCTATCCACTATTGCCCTAAATAATTGGCTTTAAAATATACTTTTAGGAACGGCCAATAAAAATAGTGAATAAATATTTCCTTTAGCAAGATTCCTATAAAATATATTAATAATTTCTATAAATGGATCAAATTTTGCTTTCTCTGTGGTAATGCCTTAATATAAAGGCTTTTGATTTAACACATTTAATTTTCACTCAATAAACATTAAATTTTGAAGAGTAAAATTGGAAGGAATTCTTTGCTAATAGCTATATCTGGCTTTCTACTTTTAGAGTTTGGGATCTATTATGATTTTCTGGAAGGATACATTTGGCGAATTTTGGCTACGGGGTTTGAGGCAGGGACAATTGGAGGATTGGCAGATTGGTTTGCCGTAAGTGCACTTTTTTATGAAATACCTATTCCTTATGTAAGGAAGCATACCAATATTATTGTTAAAAATAGGTCAAAATTAACGGAAGGCATTGTTGATTTGGTTACTACCCAATGGTTGTCTCCAGAGGTGTTAAGGGAAAGACTCACGAATATTAAAATCTCGGATGGAGTTTTGCAAGCTTTAGATTCTGATGGAAATCGCAGAAAATTGCTTGATTTTTTTAGCGGAGTATTTATAAGGTTATCCGCCGAATTAGACCATCCAAAACTTGTTGTACTGGTCCAAAAATTACTAAAAGATAAGCTTCAAAGTACTGATATAGCTAGACCGCTTGGCATATGGTTAAATGAAGTGATGGTTAAAGGAAAACATCATGAGTTTATGGCTGTAGCATTGGATCAATTTGCGCTTTCTGTACAAGAACCGGATACCAGAGAGTTAATCTTAGGTAAATTGAAAAGTGCCTTACTTTCCTATGCAAATAGAGATTGGGTAAAAAAATCCGCAGTCTGGATAGGGAAGAAAACCGGAGGAATTGATCCGGACTTAATGATAGACAGGATAATGGATTTGGTCTTGGCCCTATTAGAGGAAGTGAAGAATGATAAAAACCATCCCATAAGGAAAAAATTGGAGGGATACGTTTTGGAATTTGCAGCTAACCTTGAAAATGAAGATGAAAAAACCTTGGCCTATGTGGAGAAATTAAAGCGAAATTGGGTTTTAAATGAGCAAACCCGAGGCATGATACTTAAGCTACTGTCCCAATTACAAGTGAGCATTCATGAACAATTTTCCAAAGAAAATACTCCAATTAAACAATTAATTGACAGGCAATTGCAACGCTTTTTAAATGAACTTCGAGCTGATGACCAAAGTAAAAACCAAATAGATGTTTGGATGAGGTCAACCATCACTCAAATGGTAACGAAATACCATCCTGAATTGGGAGCTATGGTGAGAAGCAGTTTGGCAAAACTGGACGATGAAGGCATAATGCTTCAGATAAAAAATAAGGTAGGTAATGATTTGCAATACATTCGGCTCAATGGAGCAGTAGTTGGTGGAATGGTTGGGATTTTAATTGCTTTACTCAGGTGGCTTGTTAACTGATGTTAAACTACTTTTCAATCGCTTTTCAATACTATATTTCTTTTAAATTTTGAATGAATAAGGGTTATGGTTTTGATAAAGCATAAAAAACCTTATTTTTATTTAAAATTGCTTGTAAAATCCATTTTCTCATGAACAAAAAATCTTCAAAAATTTTGAGCTTAGCTCCGGAGTATATTTTAGAAGAAATGGAGGCGCTGAATACAGTTTTGGATAAGGGGCTTCCTTTTAAAAAACTGGATCACAATATTTTAATAGCTACATGGAATATTCGGGCTTTTGGTGGGCTAACGGAAAAGTGGGAAGCCGAGGATTCTGATTCTCCCAAAAGGGATCTTCATTCCATAATGGCAATTGCCCAAATTATTTCTAGGTTTGACATCATAGCTGTACAGGAACTCAAAGGGGATTTGAAAGCTTTTCGGCATATGCTTAAGCTATTGGGTAACCATTGGAGTTTTATTCTAACAGATGTTTCGGGAGGAAACGAAGGGAATGATGAAAGGATTGGGTTTTTATTTGATACCCGAAAGGTTAAATTGTCCGGTTTGGCCTGCGAGCTTGTGGTTCCCGAACAAAAGGATAATAATATCAAAGAAGGGGCCTTTAATCGGCAATTTGCCCGGACACCTTATGCCGTGGGATTTAAGGTAGAAGATAAAACTTTTATCCTGGTTAGTGCTCATGTATTGTATGGGAAAAAAGCTTCGGATCGGGAAGGAGAGCTGACGGCAATTGCTGAATGGCTCCGAGACTGGGCATCTAATATGCGTTCATTTGATCAAAGCCTAATACTTTTAGGAGATTTTAATATAGATAGAAGGGGAGACCCTCGTTACGAAGCATTTGTTTCAACTGGTTTATCTGTGCCGGAAGATTTATGGGATGTGCGCAGAACATTAATAGACAATCAAACAAAATTTTACTCCCAGATTGCATGGTTTGAAAATCAATTTAAAATCCCTCAACTTTCTATTCGATACCTAAATGGCGGTGTTTTTGATTTTGGACCCCACATTAAGAAAAATAAAGGATTGACTCCTTTTCAATTGTCTTGGAGAATTTCAGACCATCTTCCGCTTTGGGCAGAGTTCTCTACTCGAGTTAAATAATTGAGTTAGATTCGATATATTTAAAGTTAGAAAAATAAATGCTTATGATTTTAAGGTGTCTTGCGATTTGTCTATTAATATTCTTTGTCAGTTGCGACAATAAAGAAGAAAAAGTTCATGTACAGAAAGCATTGACAATCAATGAAATTCAATTAATTGGTACCCATAATAGTTATAAAAAAGCAATTCCTGGGCCATTGTTAAACAAGATAAAAGGAGAAAATCCGGAAATGGCAGAAAGTCTGGACTATAGTCATCCCAATCTTTGGAAACAGCTTGAGGCCGGACTTAGATTATTTGAACTAGATGTTTATCATGATCCTGAAGGAGGGAAGTTTAGCAATCCATTGGGGAAAGAAATGGTTGATTCATTGCAATGGGACAATGGTTTTGATAAACCGGGTTTTAAGGTGTTTCACGTTCAAGATATAGATTTTCTGAGTCATCATGCTTTATTTAGGGAGTACCTGAAAGACCTTAAGGCTTGGTCTTCCTTTCACCCCCATCATTTACCAATCTTTATAAGTATCAATGCAAAAGATGAAAACTATCCTGATTTGGGGTTTACCGAGGCAATACCATTTGACCAAGAAGCCTTTAAATTATTGGACAAAGAAATTGTGGATTATTTGGGTACAGAAAAATTAATCACCCCTCGAAGTATTCAAGGAGACTTTAAAGATCTAAAAACCGCGGTGTTGGAATCCGGTTGGCCTGAATTGGATGAAGCCAGAGGGAAGTTTATTTTTATTCTGGATGAGGGAGAAGAAAAGATTGGAAAGTATCTTGCCAAGGGGAAGGCCTCATTTTTGTAAACGTTCCGGAAGAACATCCTATGTCTGCCATACATATCATCAACGATCCAATCAATCATCATGATCAAATATCTGAATATGTTAAAAAAGGATACATAGTAAGAACAAGGGCAGATGCAGGAACGAAAGAAGCCAGATTAAATGATACAAAGAGAAGTGAAATGGCATTTTCAAGTGGTGCACAATTGATAAGCACTGATTATTATCAAGCAGATGCCAGGTGGGAGGGAGAATACAAAGTTCAGTTTGATGAAGCAGCTTACGCAAGGGTCAATCCGGTAGTATCAAAAAATAAAACTTCCCTTCAATCTCTTTCTGAAGAAATGGCACAAGCAATCAATATTGATCCACAGGCTTTTTTATTGGCAGAAAAAGAGTTGGATGCGGTGATATTAGATGTTCGCACTCAAGAAGAAGTGGCCCAAGGATTGATTCCCGGAGCAGTGAATATCGATGTTCTTCAAGACGATTTTGCTGAAAAAATAGCTACACTGGATAAAAATCAAAAAGTGCTGGTATATTGTAAAGTAGGCGGGCGAAGCAAAAAGGCTGCTGATTTATTGGTAGGGAAGGGTTTTAGTCAAGTGTTCAACTTAGAAGGAGGTTATGATCTTTGGAAAAAGAATGGCTACCCTGTGAAGCAATAATTTCACTTTTTAATAATTTAAACATTCACCTTGCAGACAGCTATATGAAACTGAAAATTGTTCAAGAAGATCCCTGGTTAGAGGATTACAAAGAAGAGATTTACCAAAGATGGGTGAGGTTTCAAAGGGCATATGATGAAATTAAGACGCCAGATAAAGGACTAAAAGAATTTGCCTCCGGACATGATTATTTTGGGATTAATTTTGATAAGTCAAAACATGCATGGATTTATAGGGAATGGGCACCGGAGGCCCAAGCTTTATTTTTAATAGGTGATTTTAATAATTGGAATCGCACCAGCCATCCCCTTAAAATGGATGAATGGGAAGTCTGGTCCATTGAATTGCCATATGAAGTGTATAAAGACAATTTTGTACATAAGAGTTTGGTAAAGGTTCATGTCATTTCCGAAAAAGGAGGCTTAGACCGAATACCTGCTTATATCAGAAGAGTAGTTCAGGATGAAAATACTAAAGATTTTTCCGGCCAATTATGGTTTCCGGAAAAACCTTTTGTTTGGACGGATAAGGGGTATAGACCTGTTCACGACAAAGAAGGCTTATTGATTTACGAGTGTCATGTAGGTATGGGGCTTGAGGAAGAAGCTGTAGGTTCTTACTTGGATTTTGCCGATAAAATATTGCCGAAAATTAGGGACTTAGGGTACAATGCCATTCAATTAATGGCAGTAATGGAACACCCGTATTACGGTTCTTTCGGCTATCATGTTTCTAGTTTTTCTGTCCTTCCAGTAGATTTGGGACTCCTGAAGATTTGAAATACCTTGTCAATAAAGCCCATGGAATTGGGCTTGCAGTGATCATGGATGTTGTGCATTCCCATGCTGTACAGAATGTTGCTGAAGGCTTAAATGCATTTGATGGATCAGATCACCAGTATTTTCATTCAGGTCCCAGAGGATACCATGAGGTATGGGATTCTAAGTTGTTTGATTATGGAAAATGGGAGGTAAAAAGGTTTTTACTTTCCAATTTAAAATATTGGTTGGAAGAATTTCATTTTGATGGATTTCGATTCGATGGAGTAACTTCCATGCTTTATTTTCACCACGGATTGACAACTTTTGATCATTTTGAGAAGTATTTTTTGAAAGATGTAGATTGGGACGCAATCATTTATTTGCAACTGGCAAATAGCCTTATTAAGGAGGTAAAACCTTATGCCATTTCCATTGCAGAAGATGTAAGTGGAATGCCCGGGCTTTGTAGGTTGCCTGCAGAAGGTGGAGTGGGTTTTGATTATAGGTTGGCCATGGGTGTGCCTGATTTTTACATCAAAATGCTCAAAGAGAGAAAAAGACGAAGAATGGGATATCCTTGAGTTTTGGAAAGAGCTCAGTGATCGTAGGTACAAAGAGAAAACCATTGCCTATGCAGAATCTCATGATCAAGCTTTAGTAGGTGATAAATCCATCGCTTTTTGGTTAATGGATAAGGAGATGTACTTTCACATGCGCGTGGGGGATGAAAGTATTGTTATTGATAGGGGGATAGCCCTACACAAGTTATTAAGACTTTTCACTATTGGACTAGGAGGAGAAGGGTATCTAAACTTTATGGGGAATGAATTTGGACATCCTGAATGGGTAGATTTTCCACGAGAAGGGAACAATTGGAGCTATAAGTATGCACGAAGACAGTGGAGTTTGGCAGAAGACAAGGATCTTAAATATCAATTTTTACTTAACTGGGACAGGTCCATGCTTGCCCTTATTAAAGCGCATAAGGTTTTATGTGCTCCCTTTGCCGATCAAGTGCATGCTGATCCGGCGAATAAGGTAATAATCTTTCGAAGAGGGGCATTATTGTTTGCTTTTTCTTTCAACCCCCAAGTAGCAATTGCCGATTATAAATTTAAAGCTCCCGAAATGGGGCAATACAGGCTTGTGCTCAATTCAGATGATGTGCAGTATGGAGGGTTTGGCCGAATTGACAATAGTTTGGCCTATTTTACAGACCAAAAGCAACAATTAAGCATCTATATGACCAACAGAACTGCTTTGGTTTTTGAAAAATTCGATTGAGCATTAATCCAATTAAAATTTGGCAAGCCCTTATATTATGAGGAAATCAGTTAATAATTATTGGTCTTGCACCTTTTTTGATTAATATTACCTTTGAATATTTAATACAACGCTATGGCAGTAAATATCGTGATCGCTGGTGCAGGAGATATGGGTTTTCACCTGGCAGAACAGCTTTATTACGAAAGTAAGAATATCATATTAATTGATTTGGACAAAGATGTTCTGGACAATATAGGCTCCAGATTGGATGTATTGACCATAGAGGGGGATTCGGCTTCGATTGATGTATTGAAAAAGCGAATATTCACAATGCTGAATTGATGTTGGCTGTTACTACTTCAGAAAAAACCAATATTTGTACGGCCGTTTTGGCCAAACAATTGGGGGCCAAAAAGGTTATCGCTAGGGTAAGAAATCATGATTATTTATACCCGGAAAATAAAATTTATTTTGAGAACCTTGGGATAGACTCCATCATTTCTCCTTCTATGCTCTGTAGCAAAGAGATATCGCGATTGATGAAGCGCTCTAGCTTTTCAGATGTTATTGAATTTGAAGATGGAAGGTTAAGTGTTGTCGGGATTACCTTGGACCGATATTCTCCATTGATTAATAGGAAGCTTTCTGATACTCGAACTGACCCGATTTTCAAAGAAATTAGGATTATTGCCATTGTTCGTGATCAAAGAACCATAATTCCAAGGGGGGATATTTTTATTCGAAACAATGATCATGTATTTTTTATTTCCAATAACAAATCTGTAAATACAGTCAAAGACCTTGTACACCATAAGGAAAAAGATATTCATGACGTCATGATTATTGGAGGTGATGATTTGGCCTATTCTACAGCAAGGGAATTGGAGGATGACTATGGTGTTACATTGATCCATAATGAAAAAGAACGATGTAAATGGTTGGCAGAAAGACTGGATACTGCCTTGATTATCCACGGAGATTATAAAAATATCAATCTCTTGATTGAGGAAGGTCTGGAAACAATGGACGGCTTTTTGGCATTAACAGATAGTTCAGAGACAAATATTATTACCAGTTTAAGTGCCAAGAACCACGGAGTATATAAAACCATTGCACATGTGGATACCAGAGAATACATCCATATATCGCACAGTATTGGAGTAGATTCTCTGATAAATAAAAAGTTGGTGGCGGCAAACCATGTAAGCAGGTACCTGAAAAAGGGACAAGTAGAAGCTGTTTCAGGGATTCAAGGGGTAGAGGCAGAGTTTGTACAATATGCAGTTACAAAAAACAATAAACTAACCAAGAAAAACTTGAAGGCATTGCATTTTCCAAATACAGCTGTGGTAGCAGGGGTTATTAGGGGCGAAGAAGTTTTTATTCCTGATGGTCAATTTCAATTACAACTTCATGACAAAGCAATAGTTTTGGCTCTCCCTGAAGCCAAACCGGTACTGGAAAAATTATTTAATTAACCATGATTCATTATAAGGCCATTTTAAAAGTCATGGGAGGATTGATGATGCTCTTGGGAGTTTTGATGTTTCCAAGCGTTGCTTTCTCTTACTATTACCAAAGTGGAGATCAGATAACCTTAATTGGATCAGCATTAATTTGTTTGACCATTGGGGGGACTTTTTCTTTTCATTTGCCAAACAAGATCAAAACATCCGAAAAAGAGAGGGCTATATGATTGTTGCCTTAAGCTGGATCATTATGTCGGTTTTTGGAATGATGCCCTATCTTCTAAGTGGAACTATTCCCAATTATTCAGATGCCATTTTTGAAACTGTTTCAGGATTTACTACTACAGGAGCCTCAATTCTGACAGACATTGAACGTTTGCCAGAAGGTATACTTTTGTGGAGAAGCATGACCCAATGGATAGGTGGGTTGGGAATTATTGTTCTTACTGTAGCCATTTTCCCCTTGTTAGGAATTGGGGGAATTGAGCTTTTTGTGGCGGAATCACCGGGACCTACTTCGGATAAAGTGCACCCCAGGATTAGAGAGACCGCCAAAAGACTATGGTTAATTTATTTCGGTCTTACCCTTCTTCTAGTGGTGATTTATTATTTGGAAGGGATGTCATTTTTTGATGCAATGAATCATTCACTTACCACAATGTCCACTGGTGGATTCTCCACAAAAAACAATAGCATGGCCTTTTTTGACAGTCCTGTTATTCAATACACGGCTGTGTTTTTTATGTTTTTAGCTGGTACTAATTTTACTTTGATATACTTTGCCTTCAAAGGTCATTTTAAGAGAATCTGGGCCAGTGATGAGTTTAGGGCTTATTTTATTAGTGTCTGTTTTTTGGTTATAGGGATTTTTGGTGCCGTATACTTTTTAGCCAATGAAAACATTGAAAAATCGTTTAGAGATGTGCTTTTTCAGGTGGTTTCCTTAATCACTACTACCGGCTATGTTACCGCTGATTATACGGGGTATAGCAATGGTTTGACCATTATTTTCTTTATGATGCTATTCATGGGGGCTTGTGCTGGTTCAACAAGTGGCGGGATAAAATTTATCAGACACTTGACCTTTGTTAAAAACTCAACCCTTGAGTTCAAGCGTATTGTACACCCAAGGGCTGTGGTACCTTTAAAAATTAATGGTGAAAGAGTGACGGGCAAGGTAATTACTCATATCATGAATTTCCTCTTGTTGTACCTAATGATTTTTGTCCTAGGTTCTATTGTAATGTCCATAGCAGGTTACGATTTGATTACTTCTTTTGGAGCGGTAGCTACTTCGATGGGAAATGTCGGACCGGGAATTGGAAGGGTAGGTCCTGTAGATAACTTTGCCTTCTTTTCTCCTTTTGCAAAATTGTTCCTTAGTTTTTTAATGTTGTTGGGAAGATTGGAACTGTTTACTATATTGGTTTTATTTACTCCGTATTTCTGGAGGGCCAACTAACTAAACGAATTTAACCATGGAACCAGTAGTAATATCCGTATTTACTTCAAAAGAATTGGGTTTCACAGGAAATCCGGCTGCTATTTTTCTTTGTGATAAAATGTTGGGTACCGAAGACATGCAACAAAAAGCCACCGTGATTGGTCTTCCTGCTACTACCTTTGTGAATATTGATGAAGAAGGTAGATGTAATGTAAGGTGGTTTGCACCGGATGCTGAAATCAATTTGTGTGGACATGGGGCTGCAGCTGCTGGAATTTTCCTCTCCGATTATTTAAATAAGAAAGACACAGTGCTTTATTACAATGGTGGAGAAATTGTTGTGACGGTTGAAGAAGAAACTTTTTACATGAGCCTAGGTGCCATTCCCGTTATTAGGGAGCTTCCTAGATGTCCTGAGCCGATAAGGGAGGGATTAGGCATACCTGTTTTAGGTGTTTTTGAAACAGCCAATAAACACCTGATTCTTACTGATTCAGCTACCTCCGTAAAGCATATGAATCCCGATTATGCTAGGTTAAGAGATTCAGAAATTTTTGGTTATGCCATAACTGCTCCGGGAGATAAGGTTGATTTTGTAAGTAGAACTTTAGTTCCACACGTAAGCCAGCTGGAAGATTATGCCACCGGTTCCTCACATGCAATGTTAGTACCTTTTTGGGCTGAAAGGCTTAAAAAAACGAGATGGTAGCAGATCAACTAAGTGATAAAGGGGAAGGTTTTACACCAAGATTAATGGTAAAGAGGTAACCTTGTCTGGCCAATATGAAAGGCTTTCCTAAGCTGGATTGATAGTTTCGTATCGTTGTATTTATTGATAAAAAAGATTAAAAGTTCTTTGTTCAATTAAATAGCTTTTTAAACCTGATCCAGACGCGATCCATTTTCGCTCTACCCTTTACTTTCATGACATACTGTCAAGATTTAGGAATAGGGTTTCATTATTTCAATATTCTGTATCAATATTTAAACGAATTCATTCATTATGATTTTTTCAGTATAAATTTCTTTCCTTGGTATAATTATTGCTTTTTTATTTTGCTAAGTTTTGGAATTTCTAATATTGACGAAATAAATATATACAATGGAATATCACAAAATTCTCATTAAATACGGTGGGAATGCAATGGTCAGTGAAGAACTTAAACATGACATTGCTAATAAAATAAAAGAACTGCAAAGTCATGGTATTCAGGTAATACTTGTCCATGGTGGAGGGCCATTTATCAATAAATCCTTGGCAGATGCTGGAATTAAATCAGAATTTTTTGATGGTCACAGGCACACCAGTGTGGAGGCCATGTCCTGCATTGAAAAGACCTTAAAAGGAGAAGTAAACAGTTCCCTTGTTAATTTGCTGAACAAGCAAGGGCTGAGAGCTGTAGGACTTTCAGGGAAAGATGGAAAATTAGCGATTGCTCAGAAGAGATGGCATATTCGACAACAGGAGAATGGAGAAGCCATAAAGGTAGACTTGGGTCAGGTAGGAGACGTTGTTTCTGTTAATCCATTGTTAATTGAGTCCTTATTGGAAAATGCCTTCACACCTGTCATTACATGCATTGCCTCTGATGAAGAGGGGAATGATTACAACATTAATGGAGATGTTTTTGCGGGTAAAATTGCAGCAGCAATCCAAGCTGATGCTTATATTGTATTGACAGATGTAGATGGACTGTACAAAGAGTATCCAAACCCGGACTCCATTATTAGAGTAATTGATACCACTACCATTCCAAAATTTTATGGTAAGGCCATCTCTGGCGGTATGATTCCAAAGATTGAATCTTGTGTCAATGCCGTTAAATCCGGAGTTAAAAAAGCGGTAATTTTAAATGGAACATGTCCGGAACAAATTTCAAATTATCTTATCAAGCAAATTTCAATAGGAACAACAATTAAACTTTAAGCATGCATATTTCGAACGAGTATTTGTACGAAGAAGACAAGAAAAATTATTTACCCACTTTCAAACGCTTTCCTCTTGCTTTCATCAAGGGCAAAGGGAGTAGACTTTGGGATGCAGATGGGAAGGAATACATTGATATGCTGGCTGGAATAGCTGTTAATAATTTGGGGCATTGTCATCCAAAAGTGGTAAAGGCTGTCCAAGATCAGGCTGCCGAGTTGATGCATATCTCCAATTTTTTTGTTAGTCCTCCTCAAGTTGCCGTTAGCAAACTGTTAGTTGATTTGACCGGATTAAAACATGTTTTTTTAACTAATAGTGGAGCGGAATCTGTTGAAGGTGCAATTAAAATTGCTAGGAAATATGCTCATAAGCGCAATAAAGGAGGAGAAATAATCTCCATGAAAAACTCCTTTCATGGGCGTACCCTAGCCACCATAGCCACAGGTCAAAAAAAATACCAACAAGGGTTTGCTCCAATACCGACAGGATTTTCTCAGGTTGCATTCAATGATATCAATGCATTGAAAGCCGCCCTAAACGAAAATACCGCAGCTGTAATTCTGGAACCAATCCAAGGAGAAGGTGGAATAGTGCCTGCAGAAAAAGAATATTTAGAGGAGGTTCGCCAATTATGTGACGAACAGGATATTTTATTGATTTTTGATGAAATTCAGTGTGGAATAGGTAGAACAGGTAAGCTTTTTGCGAAAGAGCATTTTGAAATTCAACCTGATATCATGACCCTAGCCAAAGGCTTAGGTGGAGGAATGCCTGTAGGAGCATTGCTTTGTAATGAAAAAGTTGGAGATGCGATAGATTATGGAGATCATGGAACCACCTTCGGAGGGAATCCTATGGCTTCTGCAGCTGCATTGGCCACTTTGAAAGCCATACTCGAAGAAGGGTTGGTGGAAAGAGCTCTTGAAAAGGGAAATTGGATAATGAATACCGTAAAATCATGGAAAACCAAGCACGCTATGATCAAAGAAGTGAGAGGCATGGGACTGATGATTGGTATCGTTTTGGATCGTCCGGCGGCCCCTTTTGTAAAAGCACTATTGGATGATGGAATTATTGTAAATGGAACGGCAGAGACGGTGATACGTCTAGTGCCCCCACTAAATATTCCAGATGAAGATGTGAATACAGTTTTGGAAAAATTGGAAAAGTTAATTGGATCAATTGAACAAAATGAGAAATAGTAAATATAAAGTTAGCATTGTAGGTGCCTCCGGATATACAGGGTCTGAATTAGCAAGGATATTAATCCATCATCCTGAAGTAGAAATCGTAAGTATCACTTCTGAAAGCCATAAAGGAAAGCGATTTTCAGATTTGCATGGTCAGTTTTCAGGGATAATTGATTTTGAATTGGTTGGAGCTGATGATGTGAATGTGGCCGAAGTAGATGTAGTATTTTTGGCTCTTCCTCATGGTGTTTCCATGGAATTTGTTAAGCGCTGGATAGATGAAGGAGTGAAGATTGTAGATTTATCCGGAGATTTTAGATTGTCAAGTCCGAAAGTTTATGAAGATTGGTACAAAAAAGACCATACTTTCCCTAAAGGTTTCGACAAAGCTGTTTATGGAATGCCTGAATTGCATTTTGAATCCATTAGTGAAGCAAGTTTAATTGCTAATCCCGGCTGCTATCCCACAGCGTCAGTATTAAGCTTGGCTCCATTATTTGAAGCAGGTATTGGGAATACAGATGGGGCCATAATTGATGCCAAGTCAGGAACTACAGGAGCAGGGGTTAAGGCCAGTAATACCACACATTTTTCCAATGTAAATGACAATTTCAAAGCCTATGGAATAGGCACTCATAGGCATACTGTAGAAATTCAGGAACAGCTTTCGTTTTTACTGAAAAAATCAGTTATTTTACAGTTTACGCCCCATCTTTTACCGGTGGATAGAGGTATTTTGGCTACCTCTTATATTTCCATTGATACAGAGATGGACCAAGAAAAGTTGACCGCTCTTTACAAGGATTTTTATAAAAATAAGCCTTTTGTAAGGTTAAGAAACCAAGCTCCATCAATAAAGGAAGTAAGAGGGAGCAATTATGCAGATGTTTATCCATATTGGGATAAGAGAACGGGAAAAGCCATTGTAATCACGGTAATAGATAACTTGGTCAAAGGGGCAGCTGGTCAAGCTGTTCATAATATGAACATTATGTTGGGATTGAACGAATCTATTGGCCTTCTACAGGTTCCAATGCAACCATAAATTAAAAGATCTAATGATTAGAAATATAACAAGTGTTAAAGGAATAAAATGTTGGGGGGCTCATTCCGGAGTAAAGTCCATGAGAAGGGATTTGGCCATCATTTTTTCGGAAGTGCCTGCAGCAGCGGCTGCTACGCTAACTCAAAATAAGGTTCAAGCAGAACCTATCAAGGTAACCCAACGAAACCTTTCCAATAATAGGGCTCAGGTGATTGTATGCAATGCAGGAAATGCCAATGCATGTACCGGCGAACAAGGAAGAGAAGGAGCCGAGGCCATGGCCGATACCGTAGCTGCAGCCTTGAATATTTCCCCGGAAGATGTAATTGTAGCTTCTACCGGTTTAATTGGTGAGCCTTTCCCAACGGAAGATGTAGTGGAAGGAATTAAGACCACCGTACCAAAATTATCCAACGATGCCAAAGCAGGTTCTTTTTTGGCCAATGCAATTCTCACGACAGACACTTTTGCTAAAGAAGGGTTTGTGGATTTTGAATGGGAAGGAAAAACCATATCTATTGGCGGTGTGGCCAAAGGTTCAGGTATGATCCACCCAAACATGGCAACCATGCTTTCATTCTTGGCTACAGATATAGCTATTGACGAAAAGTTGCTACAAAAAACACTGAAATATTGTGTTGATAGATCATTTAACATGATCACGGTAGATGGAGATACTTCTACGAATGACATGGTGGCAATTTTAGCAAATGGGATGGCAGGGAATGAAAAGATTACCAGCGAAGAGGATCCACTCTATCTCAAATTTAAAGAAAAGCTCAGAGAGCTATTGACCCACTTGGCTAAATTAATCGTTTCTGACGGTGAAGGCGCTTCAAAGTTTATTGAGTACAAGGTAACAAAGGCTATCTCTGAAAATGTAGCCATGAAGCTTATCAGAGCAATTTCTGACTCAACTTTAGTGAAAACTGCCATGTTTGGCCGCGATCCCAATTGGGGTAGAATTATTGCGGCTTGTGGAAATGCAGGTATTAGTTTTAACTACAAAAAAGCCAATTTGTACCTCGGAGATGCTGACAGCCAAGTTCAGGTGCTTCTGAAAGGAGCTCCTACAAAATTTGATAAAAATTATATGAAAAAACTGCTTAGAGAATCTCATATAATCGTTCATTTAGAACTAAATACCGGAAAGCAAGAAGCCACTGGCTGGGGATCAGATCTTACCACTGATTATGTGATGTTCAATTCCGTTTATACCACTTAATCCAAGTTGGAATGGAGAAAAGTTTGCTGTTATCTTTCGTGAAATTTTGATTGTTAAACCATTAGTTGAAAATAATATACATTAGCAAAGTTTAGAAGAAAATGCCTCTAATTAATGATTAGAGGCATTTTTTTCCTGACTTCATTTCAGTCCCATTAGAATGTAAACAACTGTATAATAGTGATTTATATTTTTTATGGTTTTAATTTAGGTGTCCCAGAGGGGATTTTTAGTACTTTTAGGCATGTTCGTTCGCAGAAAGCCAAATAAAAGTGGTAAGATAAGTGTTCAGGTAATCGAGAAAGTTAGAGGGAAATACAAAGTTGCCAAAACGATTGGAAGTAGTTCCATCGAGTCCCGAGAAATTGAAAAGCTTTGTAATTCTTGGAGAGCAATGGATTAAAGAGTATAAAGGTAATCTTGAGATACCGTTTAATAATGAAAGAACAGATTGCCGATTCTGTCCTTGATCGGGTAGAAAAAATTACTGTTTCTGGAACAGAGTTACTTCTTGATAAGATATTCAACGATATCGGGTTCAATGTTATCAATGATGATATTTTAGATGGTTGGTCTATTCACGAATCTGTTTTCCAGCCAGCAAACTGAAAACTTGTGATTATTTATCCACTTATCATGGTCTTGAATTCCAAGTTCAGGATCTATATAGGTATATGGATAAGCTTTACAATAACTACAAGGAAACAGTTCAGTTGATCAGTTTTGAACACACAAAGAAGGTATTGGAGGTAGCATTAATATCGTTTTTTATGATGTGACAACTCTCTATTTTGAAGTGGATCAGGAAGATGATTTGAGAAAAACAGGTTTTTCCAGAGAATAACATCAAAACCCTCAGATTGTCTTGGGCCTCTTGGTTGGTCTGGAAGGCTATCCTCTAGCTTATGAGATCTTTGAGGGTAATAAGTTTGAAGGACATACCATGATTCCAGTCATAGAAACTTTCAGAAGAAGAGTACAGTCTACCCGCTCAATTGTTGTTGCAGACTCAGGGTTATTATCAAAGAAATGTTCAAGAATTACGTAAAAATGGATATGAGTTTATTTTAGGAGCAAGGTAACTTTTTTTTATCATCAGATAAAAGTAAAGAAGGTATTGGCCTTAGAACTTGAAAACGGAAAGTAGATTACTAGATTGGGAAGAGGAACTTAGGATGGTTGTCAGTTATTCAGATAAAAGAGCAAAAAAAAGATAAGGTAAACAGGGAGAAAGGTTTTAAAAGCTAGAAAACAGATAAAAACTGGGAAGCTCAACAAAACCCACATCAACAATAGAGGCTATAATAAATACCTCAAAATGGATGGAGAGGTAAAGATTGCCCTAGACATGGAAAAATTTGAAAAGGATGGGAAATGGGATGGTCTCAAAGGATATATCACAAATACTGACTTGGATAAAGACAAAGTAATTGAGAATTATAATAATCTATGGAAAATAGAAAAGGCATTTAGGATAACCAAAAACGAAATAAAAGTGAGGCCAGTTTTTCATTATAAACAACGTAGAATTGAGGCACATATAAGTATAGCATTCGTTGCTTACAAAGTATACAAAGAGCTGGAAAGAGCAATTATTGGAAAAAGGATCAAAACTCTCATCCCAAAAAGCCATGAAATAGCAAAAAGGAATTTATACTGTAGAAGTACAACTCAAATCTTCAGGGAAAAAGCTAAGAAAGACCCTATTTTTGACTGAAAGTCAACAAAATCTAGCGAAAATGTTCGGTTTTTGATTTTGGGTGTCCCAGTGTCGAAGCCAGGAGAAAATGCCTCTAATTAATGATTAGAGGCATTTTTTTTATCCGGAAAGTTAGCAGTCAAGGGAAATTGAGAACCTAGTTTATACCACCTAAGACATAGGCTACCCTGGCCCCCAAGAAAGCCAATTGGAAGGGTGAACCCCCCGATTGCTGATACCTAAGACTGAATTCTAATTGATTAAACACATAGCCTATTTCTGCGGAAAAAGCAAATTCAAAGTCATTGGAGGAGGTTTTACCAAGTTGATTTTTACTACTGTTGAGCAATAATGCTGTACCTATTTGGGGTTCAAAGAAGAAAGAATCCCTATACACTCTGTATCCAATAAATACTGGAATTTGGTGTAAGCTTATGCTTTCCCCCTTGGGGAGGGTATAATTTGAATTTAGAGGAAAATACAAATAATGCCCCGAAACTGAAAATTGTGAGTTGATGTCAAGGCCCAATAAACCCTTAACGGAAGCCCCAAAACCTGCCAGGAATTGGGATTGATAATACTCATTAAGCACGCCACCTGCATCAAAGCCTATATTAATTTGGTTGGTTCCTTTTTGGGCAAAGGAAGAAAGATTGATTCCAGTCAATAAAATAATGGTTACAAGTAGTTTTTTCATGATTTTCAGTAGGAAAAGTTCAATTGAAAGGATTAAACTAATTTAGTAAATTTTTAATGTTAATTTTTTAGTTACAATAGGGTAAAAGTAGGACGGTGTCGATTTTGAGTATATTCAAGGTGTGATAATTGATGTTTTTTTTGCTTTTATTTCAGAAATAAAAAGGAAATGATATAAACCTATTAACATTTTTTTAAATTATGGGAATAATTTAATTATAGACCCAAAATTATGAATGCCAATTTACAATTATTGTTTTTATGTTCTTTGTTGTCCATTGTTTCCTGTAAAGATCAGAAAGAAAATAAAGTTGAATCAGAAGTTTCTTGGATTATACCGGATTCCATTAAATTGGCGCATCAACCTGAGGTAAGCATAAATAGTATAGATAAAGGGAAAAATTTATTTCAAATTTACTGTTCAACTTGTCATGGTAATGAAGGCAGGGGAGATGGAGCTGCCGGTCAAGCCATGGGAGCCCACCCGGCAGACTTGACTTCAGAAAAAGTTCTAGCTCAATCCGGGGGTGAAATTTTTTATAAGATAGCAGAAGGAAAAGGTGTTATGCCCTCATTTAGAGATTTATTAACTGAAGAAGAACGTTGGGCATTGGTAGTGTTTATTCAGCATCTCAAAGAGATGGAACCCAGTACATCTAAAACAATACAACCTAAACCCATTGTTTCAGATTTAGTTATCGAACATTTCACTAAAGTAGTCCCCAGAGTGGTGAGAATTTGGGAAGGACCTGATCAATTCCTCTGGTATGCAACCATTGGGGGAGATGTTTACAGGCTGCCAATGAATGATCCTCATCAATTGGAAAAAATGCTTGAACTGTCTGATCATGGAATCAGTAGGCTTCAAGGTGCCACCATGCATGCGGGACAGCTTTTTTTGTCTGGCAATGTAAGGGTCAATGATAATAAAGGTACAATGGGAAGAATGGTTCGTGTAAACTGGGATAATTCAGCAAATGCACAGGTGACTGTAATGTTTACAACAGCGGAATACGGAACTACGAATACACCTTTCGACCATGGTTGGTCTGCTTTACAAGTAAGTAAAGATGGCAAGAGTATTTTTGTTGTTAGTGGTAGTCGAACGGATCATGGGGAGGTTCAAGACAATTTGGGAGCCTATCCTAATTCTCGAGATGTAGCGCTTACTTCTAAAATTTTCCGTATACCAATAGATGCTGAGAACCTACTTCTTCCCGATGATCTGAGTTTCCTTAAAAAGAGTGGTTATTTGTATGCAGAAGGTCTTAGAAATGCTTATGATTTAGCATTAGATCCTAAAGGACGTCTCTTAGCTGTAGTAAATAGTGGTGATTATGATCAAAATGAAGACATGTTTTGGGTTAGAGAAGGTTTTCACTACGGATATCCTTGGGTTATGGGTGGAATGGAATCTCCACAACAGTTTCCAGACTGGTTTCCAGATCCGTCAAAAGACCCTTTCTTAAATGAAGGAGCAGCAGCATGGCCGGATGATTTTTACAATGATCCAGAATTTCCTGAAAAACCTAAGGGGTGGAATTTGGAAAGAGTATCGTAAATTATGGTCCGGATGCTGATAAATTCCGAGATGAAATTACCGGTGAAATTCAGGACGCTTCAAATTTAGGGGTAGGGATAACAACATTTACCCCACACTCATCTCCTCTTGGTCTTGTTTCTGATAATGCGAATCTGCTTCCGGGTAGATTTAAAGGTAAGGCAATGGTTCTAAGGTACACCAGTGGGAAGAAGTCTGTACTTATGCAACCATTTACCTCCGAAGGTGAGGATCTTTTGTTGTTGGATTTGGAATTTTCTAATGCCGAAGAAAACTTTAATTTAAATGCCTTCAGTATAGCCACTGGTTTTTCACAACCCGTTGACGCTGTCCTAGTGGATGAAAATTTATATGTGATTGAATATGGCGGTAGGGAGCTGGGAGGAAATATATGGAAAATTACATTTAAAGACTCTCGTGAATAATATTTAGCCTAGTTAAGCATCGTTTTTTATTTAGGAGCTTTTTATTAGAAATATCACCCTTGGGTTTTATTTGAAATTCGATTAATGACTTAATCTTGGTATGTGGGTAACTCAAATCCACAATACCCAATGTGTATTTTTTCTTGTTTAAAGGAGTCTGCATAAAATTTTGAATAAATGATAAAAAGGGATTAAAAATAGACCTGAAAAAAATAAATGTTGGCAAATAGCTTTTATTATGGTTTTCACAAACCCTAATTTGTTATTTATTTTCAAATACTATAATATTAAGAGTTGTCTCAATTATTTTAGTTAATAGGTATAGTTAAAAAAATATAAAAAAGTAGTGAATACTTTTGTAAAATAATATTTATAGCTATATTTGTAATACCAAATCGAAAGAAATGGTATTTGTAATACCCCGAAAGGGAAATAGGAGATGATGTTTCATCGCAGGTTCAAATCCCGCTATTACAACTTTGGTTATTTTGGGTTTATTGTTAATTGACTTAAGCTATGAAAAAATTTTCATAGCTTATTTTTATTCAAAAAATGACTAATAAATTAGTTTAATTTCTGTATGTACTTTTGATGCAAAAAAAGCGCTTCCCCTAAAGAGGAAGCGCTATTTTTTATTTAGTTAATGGAGAATATCAGTACCCTAATATTTTCATCATGTCATTGCTTGCTTGTTCCGGAGCAAAAAGATGGTGGTTTATGTTCCCTTCCTCATCTCTATCAATAATGACATGTTTGGGTGCAGGGATTAGGCAATGTTGTATTCCCCCGTATCCACCCAAAGATTCTTGATAAGCGCCGGTATGAAAGAAACCAATATATTGTTGATTGTTTTTTTCCATTTTAGGCAAATAGATATTGAATTGATGGGATTCTGAATTGTAATAGTCCATACTGTCGCATGTTAGTCCTCCTAAAGAAATGTTGTGGTACTCTTTGTCCCAATTGTTGACTGCCAGCATAATGTATTTCTGGTTTAGTCCCCAGCTATCTGGCAGTTGTGTGATAAAAGAACCGTCAATCATGTACCATAATTCTTTGTCATTTTGCAACTTTTCATCTAATATAGAATACAGGACTGCACCACTTTCTCCTACCGTATAGCTTCCAAATTCTGTCAGGATGTTTGGTTCTACGGTATTGTTTTTGGCACACATCCATTTGATGTTTTTAATGATTTGGTCGGCCATGTACTGGTAATCATAATCAAAAAATACATTGGTTTTGATAGGCCAGCCTCCACCTATATCCATGGTATCCAATTCATGAGCTACCTTTTTTAATTCGACATATTTTTGAATGAACCGGGTCAATTCAGACCAATAATAGGCCGTATCTCGGATTCCTGAATTGATGAAGAAATGGAGCATTTTAAGGCTAACATTGGGATTGTTCTTAATTTTTTCTTCGTAAAGTTTGATGATATCATTATACCTAACTCCCAATCTAGAAGTATAAAATCCAAACGTTGGTTCCTCATCTGCAGCGATACGAATCCCAACTTTAAAAGGAACCTTCACATGTTCCAAATAATAATCTATTTCTGTAATGTTGTCTAATACAGGAATACAATTGACAAATCCATCATTGAGTAGCTCTGAAATGTATTGCTTGTAAAGATCTCTTTTAAATCCATTACAGACAATTAAGGTATCTTTTGTGATCTTCCCTTTTTCGAATAGGCTTCTTACTAGTGGGATATCAAAAGTGCTACTTGTCTCAATATGCACACCATTTTTTAGTGCCTGATCTACAACGAAACTAAAGTGAGAAGACTTGGTGCAATAGCAGTAAGTATAGCTACCTTTATAGTCATGGTTTTTCATGGCATTGCCGAAATACTTTTTAGCATTCTGAATGTTTTCAGAGATTTTAGGCAGGTAGGTTAACTTTAGTGGTGTGCCATATTCTTCTATGATTTCCAAAAGATTAACGCCATTAAAATGAAGTTGATTGTTAGACACTTCAAATTCTTTTGTAGGGAAATCGAAAGTCTGCTTTATTAAGTCAATGTATTTGTTCATTCCAAAAGATTATTCAATGCAAAGCTTGTATTAAGCTTCAAAATTGCATTAAAAAATGTAAATTAAACCATTTATCCTTGGAAATTTTATCTTCACATCTGGTGTTTTTTTAATGTAGATTTTGGTAATATAAATATTTATGGACCAGTGTCTTCAAAGGGAGCAAAGTATAGTACGTTTGTGAATAAGCTATATTTAATACTTTTTGATGTTTATTACTTTGAAGGGTAATTAACTTTTAACAGGGAATTCTACATAAAAAGTTGACCCTATATTTTCTTGAGATTCAAACCATATTTTGCCTTGGTGAGCAGAAATGATTTGTTTGGATATGGCCAAGCCCATTCCGAAAGGTTTCTCACCATTTGTTCCATCCCTTTTACTCATGGTATCCCATTCAAATAATTGGTCTTTGATTGAATTTGGTATCCCTATTCCTTCATCTTTTATTATTATGGTTACTTTTTCATTGTTGTGCTTCATTAAGATATTAATATCCTTCCCGTTTGGAGTGAATTTGATAGCATTAGCAATTAAGTTTGTTAGGACACGCCACATTTTTTCTTTATTGATCAATGCTGAGACCGGAAAAATATCAAGGTGAATTTTCTGATTTTTTTCATTCGCCTTATGATTTAATATTTCAACACAATATTTTAATAACCTGTCAATTTCTACGGATTCCTTCTTAATTTCATTCTGATTTTTATTAGGGAGAAGCATTTCTGTAATAAGATTCATTGAGTTATTACAGGAGGTTTTTATGTTTTCTAATAGGTATTTGTTTTCTACCTTGATATCAGGATCTTCTAATATTAAATTGGCAATCATCAATGTGCTTCCTATTGGGTTTCGCAAATCATGGGCCACCATATACATGATTTTAGCATTTTCTGCTTGACTCAGCTCCAATGCATTTAAGGTGTCTTGAAGGTCACTGTTTTTTTGGAGAATAAGATCGTTTGCTTTGATGGATTTTTTGAGATTAAACCAATTTACAATTAAGAATATAGTCAAAAGAATTGTGAAACCGGCTGCAGTTGCCAAGTATATGTTTTTTATTTTATTGTCCTTATTTAATATCGAGAGTTCATATTTCTGTGCAGCATTTCTAAAGGACCCTTCAATGTCAATAAATTTTAAATTATTGTCTATTAATTGTAAGGAATCATTAAGGTGATGGTAGGATTTCATCACTCTTAATGCATTTCTTGTGTCTCCTATTTTTTCAAAATATGCTTCTTTCACCAAATACCACTTGAGCAGGGCATTGTAATATTTTCTGTCTTTAATTTCTGCTTGTGGTAATTCTTTGTCTAATTCGTCTAAATATTTTTTTGCCTTGGTCAATTCAAGATCTTTTATAAAAATATCTGCCAATTTGAGTTTCGCAGTTTGTGCATCACTGTGGTCATAATTGGGTTGGCTATTGATAATAATACTTGTTTTTAGAAGGTTCTTGGCTACTGGCATATTCCCTAATTTGGCCATGACTCCACCTAAATTTCCTTTTACTACTCCAATGGCAGAATTGATAAATAATTCCTTTTCAGGATAAAGAGGTTTGATTTCTTCAAGGTAGGCAAGTGCATCCACATAATAATAAGCGGCACTGTCGTATTTTTCCATTTTCTCATAACAGAGTGCCATTGTATTTCTGTACAATTGGGGCTCATTTATGTTTTGAATGATATTGTCATTTCCCCAACAAGACCGATTTTCTTCTATTGCCTTTTTGAAAAAAGGAATGGCCTCCTGATATTGTTTTTGGTCATATCGAAAAATCCCTAATCTGTAAGTCAAATTACTTACATTGCAATTGTCAAGATTTTCTAAGGCGTATTCTCTTCCACTAAAAAATTCTGGAAAGCCATGTTAAATTTATGGTTGGCCTTCAAAATATCTCCTTCCATAAATTTGGTCTGCACATACCTATAATCATTTAGGGTATTCCCTTTTTGAAGAACCAAATACATGCTATCCAAATATTGTTCTGCTTTAATAAGGTCAAATTCGTATTTTAAATAATGCGTGGCGTAAAAATTATATCCTTCCCATAAGTCTAAATATGTCTTATTAGGGATCTGAGTGAAAATGCTGTCAAAAAATTGATAGGAATGGTTTAATTTACCATTGTTTAAAATAATACTTGCATTTTCTAATGCTGCCGTAATTTCCGGGGATGGTTCCTCAATTTTAGAAATTGTATTATTGCAAGCTGTTCCTATTAGGATGCAAATAAAAAATATTATAAAATGTTGCCAATAATTCACGAGATTAAAAACAAAAGTGCTTCGTTTTTTCATATTTGCCCAAATTAATCTATTATTCTTTAAAAAGACTAATTTTTATATGGCTAAAATTTTGACTTATTTCGTGATTTTGATTCTAAAAATTTATGAAAGGAAGCTCATTCATTTTTATTTGCGGTTAATAATATATGAAGTACGTTTTATCTAGCATAAATAATGGTTTAGGGAGACAATTTGATTTCAATTATTTTTCAAAATTTTGAGTATTTTTTTACAATAGTTTTAAAACAATGACTTGGAGGATAGTATCCTTACTATAGCTTCATTTTCAGGTAATAATAGTGTTTGCAATAACCGATAATTTAGTGTTTTATTTTTCCTGATGTTTGACACCTTGTTTCATCTGAATAAGTTCCAATACCTGGTTCTTAAAGATATCCAACTTTCTTTGATACTCCTTTGGTTCCTCGATCATTGATAAATAATAATACGCACCCTCAATTACCACAAAAATTTTCTCTGCTAACAAATCAGTATCCTTTTGTGAAAGATCTTTATCCTTATCAAGTATTGTTTTTAGGGTGCTTCTTAATTTTAGGTGTAATTTTTTATACGCATTTCTAATGGTAGTATCCCTGAAAATAAAGGCATAACAACTAAAAAATACACCATCATCAAATAATAGATTCCACTCTCTTGAAAAGAGGTCATCAACCAGTAAGATGGGGTCAAGACTACTTTCTTTTTCAAATTTTAACAGAATTGGTTTGTAAATCAATTGGTATTGATGCAAAATATGGTCAATTAGTCCTAGGACCAATAACCGCTTGTTTGAAAAGTAATGCATGATCAAACTGGGAGGCATTCCCAGTTGTTTTCCAATTTTAGCTATTGAAACATTTTCTAAACCTTCCCGCTTACACAATTCGTAAAACCCTTCTATAATTTCCTTCTTTCGAACTGTTCTAATGTTTGACTTCATGTTTTAGTTTATAATAAAGGTGCGAAAATAATCATTTTTAATTATTAATTAGTCTAAAAATCACTAATTTTATTATGATATATATTGAATGAATATTCAATAAACAAAGGATAAAATCCGGTTAATGTTTTGATAATATTCAGCAACTAACTTGCGCTCATTAAGACGAATAACTCAATCAATACCAACTTATATTCAAAATTTATGGAGAAAAATTTACAATTATTTGAGAAAAACAGTTTGAAAATAGGGCTTATCGCTCTTTTCATGCTGTTCGCTTTGACACTCCAGGCCCAAACAGTGGTAACTGGGGTTGTTAAAGATGGAATAGAAGACATCCCTTTGCCGGGGTCTCTGTCTATCAAAAAGGTAGTGGAAAGGTAAGTATTACTGATCTAGATGGGGCTTATAAAATTGAAGTTTCTGATGCTCAAGCTGAATTAATCTTTTCGTTTATAGGTTTTGAGAGTCAAAATATAGTAGTGGGCAATAGGACAACCATAGACATTACTTTAGTAGCAGAGGAAACCTTACTTGAACAGGTTGTTGTAGTTGGATATGGAACCCAGAAAAAATTAATCTTACGGGTGCTGTGGATCAGGTTTCGGGAGAGGATATCGTTAATAGACCTGTTGGAAATGTGATGCAAAGCCTTCAAGGTGTAAGTCCGGGCTTAAACATTACTTATTCAGGAGGAAGGCCTGGTAGTATACCCAATATTAATATTAGAGGTTTTACTTCTATTAATGGAGGTGGACCACTAATTGTAATTGATGGTGTGGCGGCTGCTTATGATGATTTGTTGCGATTGAATCCGGCTGATATTGAATCATTTTCAGTATTAAGAGATGCGGCATCTGCTGCCATTTATGGTGCCAGAGCTGCATTTGGCGTAGTATTGATTACAACAAAACAGGGGGGAGCAAGCAGGTGATTTCTTATAACAGTAATTTTTCTTGGGGAAAACCAACCGTAATGCCTCAACCCGTAACTGACCCTTATATTTATAGTAGGGTAATGGACCAAGCAACAAGTAATACGCCATGGAATTATATTAATTTTAATGATTACCATTATTCTTGGGCCAAAGAAAGGTCTGAAGACCCTTCTGTAGAAGATGTAAGAGTTGATCCCAACAATCCAAACCAATGGGCTTATATGGGAAATAATGATTGGTATGATTACTTTTTTAACGGTTCTAGTTTTTCTACCAACCAAAGTCTATCCATAAGTGGTAGTTCCAATAATGAAGGGATGCCCATGACTTATTATGTTTCGGGTGATTATACACGAGAAAATGGAATGAATAAATTACAACCTGACAACTGGGACAGGTATTCCTTAAGAGCAAGGCTTACCGCCACTCCTAAGAAATGGTTAAAATTGGACAATAACCTTAATATTTATCAAACGAAACGGGAAGAGTCTACCAATAATATTACAGATATCTATTCACTAACGCCGATTGAAGTGGCGGAAAACCCGGACGGAACCTGGGCGAATACAGATGCAGGAAGATTGGCTGCACGGTTGGTTGATGGAGGTAGAAATGTAGAAGATATGTTTGGTTTTCATAACATTTTTAGGGCCATAGGGACCTTTCTGGAGGGTGATTTGACGGTGACAGGAAATGCCAGTTTTAAGAGAGAACAATGGGTATATGGCTGGAATACCAAAAGTTATAATATAGGCTTTGGGCCGGATGATGTAAGAACTGAAGGAGGAGATGGGGCTGTGGTACAGCGAAATGGAAGCTTACAAAATACTATTTTTGACTTGTACAGTAATTACACCAAAACTTTTGGTGACCATACGATAAGTTTGCTTGCCGGTTATAATCAAGAAAGTTATTCTTATTCCTCTGTACAATCTGAGAGAAGGGTCTTGATCTCTTCATCTTTGCCCTATATTGGCTTAACTACAGGAGATTCTTTCATCACTCCTGGGTATAGTTCTTATGCTACACAGAGTGTGTTTGGTAGGGCAAATTATACCTACGACAATAAATATATTCTCGAATTTAATGGTAGATACGATGGATCTTCGAGGTTCCCAAGTTCTAGTAGATGGGGTTTTTTTCCCTCACTTTCGGGGGCTTGGATTATCAGTGATGAAGGATTTCTTAATGACTTTTCCTCTGATCCTACACTCAAGTTACGTGCATCTTATGGTAGTTTAGGAAATCAAAATGTTTCTAATTTTGGTTATTTACAATCTTTGCCAACTGAGCTTTCAAGTTATTTGATAGATAACAATAGACAAGTAGTGGTTTCCAGTTCCCCGTTATTAGCCGTTGATCCCAATTTCTATACTTGGGAAAGAGTAGTGACTACAAATTTCGGGCTTGATTTTGGTTTATGGGAAGACAGGTTCTTTGCTACTTTTGATTATTTTATTAGAGATACAAAAGATATGTTGACCAACCCGGTTGAACTTCCGGGCGTATTGGGAACTTCGCCACCGCAACAAAATGCCGCAGATTTGCAAACCAAAGGTTGGGAGCTTTCATTGAATTATAGAAATCAGTTTGGTGCTTATAACAAGCCCATTGAATTCACTTCAAAATTTTTCGTATCAGATTCCAGATCTTACATTACAAGGTTTGAAAATGAACAAGGCTTGTTTTCAAATTATCGGGTCGGTGAAGAAGTAGGTGAAATTTGGGGCCTAACCAATGATGGTTTATTTACCTCAGAAGATGAAATTAGCCAATTAGATCAATCTGCAATTATTCCTTGGGGAGCTTTGGATATTGTTCCAGGTTGGCCAAAATATGTGGACCTTAACAACGATGGGAAAATTGAAGAAGGACTTTCTGCCAATGACCCTAAAGACTTAAAGCTTATTGGGAATAGCAGTGCAAGGTATCAACTGGGGGCTAACCTAAGCCTGGCTTGGAATGGCTTTGATTTTTCTCTATTCCTTCAAGGGGTAGGCAAACAGGATTATTACCCTAGGCATTACCTTTTCTGGGGGCCATACCAACAGCCTTATGCCAATATCTACCCTTGGAATTTAGATTTCTATAGGGGAGAAGCAGATAGTGATGCCATGCGTGCTCAACATAGTCAATCGTATTTAGATGCCGGATTGGCCGATGTAAATACAGATTCCAGTTACCCTGTCTTACAGTCCTGGCTTGCGGATGCCAATTATGGATCAGGCTTAGATATTTCCCAAACAGGCTATTTATTAAATGCAGCCTATGTTAGGGTAAAGAATGTTACCATTGGTTACAATCTTCCTGAGCACTGGGTCTCCAAGGTTAAAGCCAGTAGAATTAGGGTTTTTGCTTCAGGAGAAAACCTTTATGAGTTTTCAGCAATCAAGTCATTTCTTGATCCTGAAGCTATCAATGGTGGAAATGGATGGGCGTACCCTTTCCAAAGGAAGCTTTCATTCGGGGTAAATATTGACCTATAAACGAAAAATAGAAATGAAAAAATACATATTTTATTTATTGATACTGAATATTTTCTGGATTACCGGATGCAATGAAGACTTCATGGACAGGTACCCCCAGACTTCTATTGCACCTGAAGAGTTTTTCAAAACTGAACAGGATTTAGAACTTTATGTCAATGGATTATTGTCTCTTCCGGGCATGTTTCAGTACCAAGCGGATCAGAGTAGTGATAACCTTGCTACAACCGGAGCAGTTGAAGTAAAAAGCATAATGACAGGTACCCCAAACTCTCAGAACATTACAAATGGATGGGATTGGGGCAGGTTAAGAAATATTAATTATTTCTTAGAAAATAGCCGCCAAGCGGATGCAAGTGTTGAAGCGATCGAACATTTTGAAGGCATTGCCAGGTACTATAGAGCCATTTTTTATTCAGATATGGTACAACGCTATTCTGATGTACCTTGGTATGATCAACTGCTTTCTCCTACAGATGAGGATTTGTACAAAGGAAGGGATTCTAGGGAAACTGTAGTGAATGGAATTATGGAAGATTTGGAATTTGCCAGCGAACATGTGCGAGAAGATGTGCCGACAGGAACTCCCGGTAATTGGGCTGTGAAACTGTTTTATGCAAGGTTTGCCCTTTATGAAGGTACTTTTAGGAAGTATCATGAGGAATTGGCTTTACAAAGTACTGCCAATACTTTCTTGACCAAAGCAAGTGAGATTTCTAAAATTATTATGGATTCAGGGAATTCAGTATTTATAATACAGGAAATCCTGAAAATGATTATAAGGCATTGTTCAATAGCCAAGACTTAACTAGCAATAGTGAAGTGATATTATTTAATGCGTATGACCGAAATAAAGACAGAAGCAGTGATGTCAACACAGGGGTTTTTGGTACCTATGAACAATCTCCTGCAAGAGATTTGGTACAAGCTTACCTGATGGCTGATGGTACCAGTTTTACTCAAAAATCCGGATACGAAAAGTTCACTTACGTAGAAGAATTTCAAGGCAGAGATCCTAGGTTGTATCAAACATTGGTTTATCCGGGTTGGATCAGAGAACCGGAAACCAGTGCATACATCCCTTTATTGAATAGGAATTTTACAGGTTATTACCAGCATAAAGGATACAGCAATACCACAGACAATCTGGAGTTAGGTGGTTTAGACTTTCCTGTCTATAGGTATGCGGAGGTACTTTTGACATATGCTGAAGCCCTTGCTGAGCTCGGAACATTAACTCAAGCAGATTTGGATGCATCCATCAACCTACTTAGAAGTCGTGTTGGGATGCCGTCTTTGCATATAAATCAGGCAAATGCCCAACCTGATCCATTTATGGTCAACAAATATCCCAATGTGTCGGGGCCAATGACCGGAGTCTTGCTTGAGATTCGGCGAGAAAGAAGGGTGGAAATGGCCGTTGAAGGTTATAGATTTGATGACCTAATGCGCTATGGAGCAGGGAAATTGCTTGAAAATATTCCGGAAGGCATGTATTTTTCGGGGCTAGGAAATTTCGATTTAACAGGAGATGGAATTCCGGATGTGAAATTGGTAGATGAAGGTTCAGATATCCCTGAAGATGGCAACAAAGAAGTAAATGAATTAGGTGAAAAGCTCATCTATTATAAAGCGGGTACTATAGATGATAATGTAACTGTCTATCTTGAAAATGGGGAAGATGGAGGTACCTTGGTTACAGAAGTAACTCCTAGAAATTTCATCGAGCCCAAATACTATTACAGACCTATCCCTGTACAGCAGGTTACACTCAATCCAAACCTTGAACAAATTTTTGGATGGGAATAACCAGTTGAAAAGAATACCATTTAGGCTGTTGGAACCACTTGGTTTCAACAGCTTACTTTCGTTTTACCTAAAAAAGGAATTTAATACCCAAATTAGATGAAGAAAAAGACAATAAGGTTTGCCATTATTTTTGTGGTAGGCAACATGCTTTCATTGGCTGTCCATGCCCAAGAGAAAAAGACGCTTTTTATTATTTTAGATGGTATCCAAAGGGAGCTTTTGGAACGTAACCCTACGCCCAATCTTGATGAAATTGCTTCCCATGGTGGCTACAGCCATGCTTATGTGGGTGGTAAAAAAGGAGGCTATTCAGAAACACCGACCATTTCAGCAGTGGGTTACAATAGTTTGCTTACAGGGGTTTGGGTAAATAAACACAATGTTAAAGGCAACGGAATTCGTCAACCCAACTATTTTTACCCAACCATATTCAGGAATTTTAAGAACAGTTATCCCCACAAAACCACGGCAGTTTACTCTACTTGGTTGGACAATAGAACAAAGCTGGTGGGTGAAAATTTAGCGGCAACCGGACATCTTCAATTGGACTACCATTTCGATGGCTTGGAAATAGATACGCTTTCATATCCTCATGATGATAAAAGTGATTATATCAAAAGGATTGATCAAGCTGTTGCAGCTTATGCAGCAAATGATATAATGGAAAAAATCCTGACATGACATGGGTGTATTTACAGTATACGGATGACATGGGCCACAGATTTGGGGAAAGCCCACAGATGGATGCAGGTATTCAAGAAGCCGATCGGCAGGTGGGTTTAATTTGGAATGCGGTTAAGGAAAGAATTCAAGATTATAACGAGGATTGGATGATTATAGTTACAACGGATCATGGAAGAAAAGTAGGAGGTCATGGGCATGGAGGACAAACAGATGAAGAACGGGCCACTTGGATTGTTACCAATAAAATATTCAATGATGTGTTCCAACAAACTCCTGGAATTGTATCGATTTTCCCAACCATTGCAAATTTCATGGACATTAGTATTCCAAAAAATCAAGCCATGGAGTTGGATGGAGCAGCACTTTTTGGGGAAGCTTATGCCAGTCATTTCTCAGGTAAGTTGGATGGTAAATCACTTCAACTTTCATGGAAAAGTTATTCATCCGAAGGAATGGCAAAAATTTGGATCACCGATACCAACCAATTTAAATATGGTGAAACAGATATTTACCGGCTAATTAGAGAAGTGAGACTTGGCGACAAGGAGGTTATTTTGGATTTAAAGGCAGAATACGAGGATTTAAAAGTAGTAATGGAGTTGCCTAATGGATACTTAAATGTTTGGGTTACAAATGATAAATAATTAAAAGTTATTATAAATTACTTTCTGGCCTACCATTAGTGTAAAACTAATAAAATATTTGGTGTTTGAAGGCTTAACTTAGTCTTCGAATACCATTTATTTATGTATAGGATAATTATCACCTCTTTAATTACGTTTTTAACAATTAATATTGTTTTAGGTCAAGATTCAGAACACCCAGGTATTATTGCAGAGAAGGCAGAAAAGCCGGTCAATATAGATGGAGTCCTAAACGAGCCTATTTGGAGAGATGTTGGCTGGCAAAGTGATTTTATTCAGACTTTTCCTACAGATACAGAAAAGGCAATTGCTGAGACCAAAGTAAAGGTAGCCTTTGATGACAAATTCGTTTATATAGCCGCCATTCTTTTAAATCCTGAACCAAGGAAGAAATATGTGAGTACTTCTTTAAGAAGGGATTATCGTGGCAATCAAAACGATGGCATCAGTATCGTGATTGACACCTTTAATGACAAAACCAATGGTTATATTTTTGGAGTAAATCCCTATGGTGTGCAAAGAGAAGCCATGGTAGGTAATGGTGGATTGTTATCTACTGATTTCAATTTGGCTTGGGATAATAAATGGTACTCAGAGGCCACTATACATGAAGATCATTGGATTGTTGAGATTGGTATTCCTTTGTCCACCTTAAGGTACAAAGATGGGGCTAGAGACTGGAACATAAATTTTTATAGGATAGATAGCAAATACTCCGAGAAAACCACATGGACACCTATTCCAAAAACCTTCAACGTTACCCATACTGCTTTTTCCCGTAACCTACATTTTTCTGAACCTTTGCCTAAATCTGGTGGAAATTATTCTATAATACCCTATACTGCAATTGCTTCATCCAATAATTCCATTAAAGGGATAAAAGAACCATTAAAACCATCCTTTGGAGGAGATGCAAAAATTGGGATAGGCCCGGCGATGAATTTGGACCTTACCGTTAATCCGGATTTTTCTCAAGTTGAAGTGGATGAACAAGTGACCAACTTAGATCGGTTTGAAATCTTTTTTCCGAAAAGGCGACAATTCTTTTTGGAGAATGTGGATCTTTTTGCTGACTTTGGTACAGACAGAATTAGGCCTTTTTTTTCTAGGAGAATTGGGGTGGACAGAGATGAAAATACCGGGCAAAATGTGCAAAATCAGATCCTATATGGTGCTAGACTAAGTGGGAAGTTGAATGAAGATTGGAGAATTGGAGCCATGAATATGCAAACTGCCAACGATCCACTCAGAGGCATCTCAGGAAAGAATTTTACCGTTGCTGCTTTGCAACGTAAAGTTTTTAACCGTTCAAATGTTGGGGTAATGCTCATTAACAGAGAAACCATGGACATGGAGCAAGGTGGCTTAAATTTGGTCAATGGGCAACACAATCGTTTGGTCGGGATAGATTACAATTTATTTTCTAAAGACAATCGCTGGACGGGAAAATTTTTTTACCATAAAACATTTGAAGAAGGTAAGCGCCAGAATACAGGAACAGGCCATGCTCAATTAACTTTTACCGATGTTAACTTAATGGCGGGATTGTCTTACTCCAATGTGGGGGAACATTACAATCCTCTGGTGGGGTATACTCCTAGAGTGGGTTATCAGAGGATTGCTCCCATCATGAGTTATACTTTTTTTCCGGATTCTAAACTAATCAATCGGCATGGGCCGGGTTTTGAGTCGGAGACCTTGTGGACACCCTCATTAGGGATTACCGATGAATTACATACCCTTAATTACCTGATTCGCTTGCATTCTTATGCAGAAGTGACTTTCAGTGTCAATAATCAATATACTTATTTATTTTTCCCTTTTGATCCTACAAGGACGGGAGGAGAGCCGTTAGCACAGGGTACTTCTTACAGATATAATTATTTTGGTATAGAAATGAAGACTGATCCAAGAAAATCCTTTTCCTTGATAGGAACCGGTCAAGCCGGACAATATTACAATGGAAATTTGGCTAATTTCATGGGTACAGCCCAGTGGAGGGTTGGTTATACAGCCAATATATCCATGAATTTAAGTTACAGCCGCCTTAGGCTTCCTCAACCTCAAAAAGATGTGGATTTGATTTTAATTGGTCCAAGGTTTGATTTAACTTTTACGAGAAGCCTCTTTTGGACTACATTTATTCAATACAATAATCAGATCGACAATATCAATATCAATACCCGTTTACAATGGAGGTATGCCCCGGTTTCAGATTTATTTATGGTTTATACAGACAATTATTTTCCGGATTCATTTGCCTCTAAACAAAGAGCTTTTGTAATGAAGTTGAACTATTGGTTGAATTTATAATAGTTGGGTAGACAGACAATGTTTGATCCCAATGCCTTATTATAATTAAATAAACCAATACTATGTAATGGTATTTCTTCGCCCTGACAATAGTCAGGGATGAAGCCTATCCTATGATTTTGGGGAATGTGGCCATCGACAGAAAATCAGTCTGTTCTGTTTGTAGGTTTGAGCACACAATGCTATGGTGAAAATTGAAAGCGGCAAAGAAGTGGCTGAATTGGAAGCAATTTCAGCACCAAATAGATTGTCTAATGTATATTTCGGGTTAAAAATAGGGCAAAAAAATAGGTGACTGAAGCTATTATCGCCCTGCCACCTATATAAGCTTTTTATTTTCTTTAAATTATTTTAAATAATCAGGTCTTTCGGTACCATCATATGGTTTAGCGCCCAAATTTGTCCCACTAAATTTTTCAACGGTTAATAAATTCTTATCCGTAACGGTTGGTGCTTTGATAAATCCATAATACCTGCCTTTCCAATAATCTCTTAAATAGCCGGTAGGCTCCATGATTCTATTACCATTTCTACCACCATCCAAAACAATAGCTCTTCTGGATTCCCTGAGTGCTGCCACTTCTCTAGGAGATATGGCCTTAACTCCCCCTTCATAAGATATGTATCCTTTTTCAACAAATAAATCATCTCTATGAGAATTATTATAACTGTAATTGGTACAGTCAAGTGGCCATTCCCTAAGGTGTTGGGTGGCAGCCCCAAGGTCTGCATCATTGCCTGTTAGCGCTGCATAGGTGAAATTAAACCAAGGAATTTTTTCCATGCGTTTGATTTCAAATGTTCTTTCTAAACTTCTTAAATAAGTGGATCGCAAGTCTGGATCTTTTTCATAAGGAAGCAGTATCATATAGGACTCTAAAGCCAAATTATCATCCCAAGGAGCGATTTGTGAAGGTGGGAAAGTTTTCTTTTGTTTGATTGTGTTTTCAGGATACCCCCATTTCACCAATTGATCATAGCCTTTTTTGTATTTTTCCTCACCGGTGAGCGCATAGGTAGCATAAGTGAAGGCAAGTACTTCCAATCCATTAATTCCCCGATCTTCATAGCCATATGGTCTAAGTAAATACTCCGGATTCCATCGACCCCATCTGGTAGTTTCTCCATCCGCATCAATTAATTTCCAACCATTGTCCATTATATAAGAAGTCATTCTTGTCATATGCTCCTTTGCTAGTTCCTTCTCTTTTCCTTTGGCTACTAAATCGTGGAAGATTGCTACCGAATAATAATGGGCAATTACTTCATCACTTGAGGCATCACCTTTCCAGTACCATAAGCTATCTGCAGTGGCATACCATTTGGCTGGCAAACCACCAGATCCTCTGTTGTCCATAGTTCCCGGGTCTCCCTTTCTTGAAAAAACAGCCCTTGAAATTAGACCATCTATAGGTGTTACCCTTTCTAGAAATAGCATGGCTTGAAAAGCATCCAAAGCTTCTTCTCTATCCGCTTCATCACCGGTCACTGCATATTTATAACTCATAGCCGCTAGATATGTGGCAGTATGTGCACCATCATTGTCACTAATGTCTCTGAACCATTCTCCATTTCTTTTGGATAATAAATGGGTAAAGCCCATTCTTTTATGGCCGTAAGCCTCCATCCATTGTTCGTAATGGGCTGCTTTCTTCTGTAAAGTATAAGGTTCATAGTGAATAATCCCCAATCCTCCTTCAGTGGCAGCTACTACTTTATTCTTGGTGCTTGCAATTCCATTGACTTTATTGTCTGGTAACCAAAGCCCGGAACCAAAATAATGGAATTCATCAGCGGTCATTCTGATCAGACCACGAGGAGTTCCTATCCACATGTCGCTGTCAAAACCTTTGACCATTTGAGCAGTGTTTTCTACCGGTAAGCCATCTGTTCCTTTAATTTGGGTCAGAGATGTTCCTCTCAGTAGGCCTAAGCCCCGATCGGTACTGATATAAAGTTTACTTCCTATACTTAGTAAATCATTGGTGTTATTAGAAGGTAAATTTCCCCAATCAATCAGGTGTTCATTGACCACCTTTCCTGCCAGCTGTACTAATTTACCGGGCTGCAGAATATGTAAGGTTTGGCTATAGCTTTCTATGGCAGTAATGGGACCCAAAGTTACAGGGTCGGCGAGTAGTTGAGTACCATCTTCCATAAACATGGTCACATCACTTGAAAGATATCCTCCTTCAGGCATTATATTGGATAATTTACCATCTTCATATTTAAAAATGGATTCCGTAGTAGCTACATGGACCTGATTCAGGTGCATACAAAAATCTACAAACTTTTCAGCACTGATTTTAGCCCATTTTTTGTCGTCGAATAGATAAAGGCCTGAATTACTGCTTACCCATAGGCCACCTTTCAATACTTCAATTTTAGTAATTTTTTCCGGAGCTCCTTTTACCGGTACTAATCCTTGCCCTTGCAAAAAAAATAACTTGCCTTCTTTTACTGTGTAAACAACTTCATCCAATATGGCCACCTGGTCTATAGGCTTATCAGTAGGTATTACTTCTCTGCGTTCTTGTAAATAGGGATTGTCTGCTACAGGTTTCCAATATTGCTCTGTATTCCCTTGCCCTAAGAGATAATTACCATTTATCAGGGCAATCAGTAAAATAAGCCCGGCTTTAAAAGTCTTCTTCATTGTCTAATTATTTGTGATTGTTAGTTAAATACCCCTTGGCTAGAAGAATGTACCACAGCAAGACTATATTTTTACATTTGATTTGGAATCATAGCTGTTGGTTGATAAGGATGAAAGTTTTGAGGGGTACAATAGATAGCAAAGAATTTACCAGAGCCCTTATTGTAAAATCCGATTTTAATTGGGATGATTTTTTTCTTTAGCATAATGAATAACTCTTAATCAAGGTAAGCTTTGATCCTTAACCCCGGATTTTGTAATAGGATTTCTCCGTCCTGACAATAGTCAGAAGTGAAGCCTGTACCGTGCTTTCTGGAAGTGTCGCCAACGTAAAAAAATCAGGCCGTTTAGAGATTTTAGTATGGGGCCGCTTAGGTGAAATTTAAAGCTACAATGAAATGCCTGATTTTGAATTGATTCCAAAACGTAATTGATTGTTTATGACATATTTCGGGTTAAAATGAGTTTTGAGATTAATTGTGCTTACCAGCAATACCTACAATTGTGCCACATAAAGCCTTCAATTGGTAATTAGTGTAGATTAAAAGAATATAATATTGAAACTCCTAATGAAAAAAATAAACGAGTTAAGGAAGGTGAATAAACCTTGCTTGATAAACCTTTGGCGTTTCCCCAAATTTATTTTTAAATGCCCTGATAAAATACGTAACATTGTTAAAGCCGGACAGCATGCACACATCTTGGATCTGATAGTTGATGTTTTGAAGCAATTGGGCAGATTTATTCAACCTTTGTTCCAAAATATATTCCATAGGGCTTAATCCAAATTCATTTTTAAAAGTTCTGGAAAAATGAGTTTTGCTCATGCAGGCTTTATTGCTTAATGATTCCAAGGTGAAATTCTCTTGTAAATTTTGTTTGATAAAATTGACCACATGGGCAATTCTGTTTGAGTTTGCCAATGACTTGTAGGTCTTTTCAAGTATATCCCTTGCTTGCGTTTGCGATAGACGGATAAGTAATTCTTTTAAAGCCAATGAGGCAATCAAGTCTTTTTCTTTAGATCTTTCCTTTACCCCAATTCGAATAAATCGGTTAATAATTTCGGATAAGTCCTGATTATTTATCAAATGAAAATAATTTAAATCCAGCCCCCACTGCTTTTGCCATTCTTTGTCCGGAAGTTTTTCATTCAATAAGTTAAAAGTATTCTCAATCATGTCCTGAGAAATTGAGAGAGCAATGCATTGGGTAGGATTGTCCCATTTTGCTTCGGGAAAATCTATTTTCATCAATTCATTTGGCGGAACAATGACAGATTCTCCGGGTAAATACTCAAACCCGGGGTTGTCAAAAAGGTGCATTACTTTTTTACCCTTAATCATGGTGGTTAAAACCAAGTCTCCAAAACTAAGGTTGACGCTTGAAGCTTTTTGATGCGTTTCAAAGATATTAAGTTCACAATTGTTCAACGAATAGGTGGTCCTATTTTCAACCAATGTTTTTAGGTCCAATTCATTTCTCCAAGGAACTCCGGCTATTAAGGGTTTTTGTGGCATAATATTATCAAAAGACAAGTTACCATTTAAGCATACATTATGCCTTTTATTAATTCACGTTGAAAGCATCTTATAGGTTTTAAATCGCAGAATGATTTTTCAAGTGGATAAGATGGTGTTTCAGGTGGATTTTAAAATTTAATTTACTTATAAATTTGATAAAACTCAAAATAATAATAAAATGTCAACACAAACATTATCCCAAAGTATACCGGTGAATAGGCCGGAAGTAAAAGAAAAATACGATCATTTTATTGGAGGAAAGTGGGTGGCGCCTACCAATGGTGAATATTTTGATAATATTTCACCCATAGATGGTAAGCCATTTACCAAAGCAGCAAGAGGAAATAAGGAGGATGTGGAATTGGCTCTGGATGCTGCCCATGAGGCCTTCAAAACTTGGTCTAAAACTTCTCCGGCTGAGAGAAGTAAATTATTAAATAAAATTGCTGATGTAATTGAGGACAACCTTGAAATCCTGGCTCGAATTGAGACGGTAGACAATGGGAAAGCATTAAGGGAAACCAGAGGGGCTGATTTGCCTTTGGTAATCGATCATTTCAGGTATTTTGCCGGCGTAATTAGAGCTGATGAGAGTACCATTTCTGAACATGATGAAAATACTGTCAGCATAGCATTACATGAGCCCCTAGGGGTGGTAGCTCAAATCATTCCATGGAATTTCCCTTTGCTAATGGCAACTTGGAAAATTGCGCCTGCCTTGGCAGCAGGTTGTTGTACCATAGTGAAACCGGCTGAACAAACGCCCACTAGCATCATGGTATTGATGGAGTTGATCGGAGATATATTACCTCCGGGTGTGCTAAATGTGATTACTGGGTTTGGTCCTGAAGCCGGAAAGCCATTAGCAAGTTCAAAGAGAGTAGCTAAGGTTTCCTTTACCGGAGAAACTACTACTGGTCGATTGATTATGCAGTATGCCTCTGAAAACTTGGTGCCCGTGACCATGGAATTGGGTGGTAAATCTCCAAATATTTTCATGAAGTCTGTGGCGGATGCCGATGATGATTATTTTGATAAGGCTGTAGAGGGAGCTGTTTTATTTGCCTTTAACCAAGGTGAGGTCTGTACATGTCCTTCCAGAATTTTAGTTCATGAGGATATTTATGATGTTTTTATGGAGAAGGTTATCGAAAGGACAAAAGCCATAAAAATGGGACACCCGCTAGCAGAGGACACCATGATGGGTGCCCAATCTTCCAATGATCAGCTGGAGAAAATCATGTCCTATATGGACATCGGTAAAAAAGAAGGGGCTCAAATTTTGTGTGGTGGAGCTAAAGCAGGGCTGAACAGTGGATTGGAAGAAGGATACTATGTGCAGCCTACTATCTTTAAGGGACATAACAAAATGAGGGTTTTCCAAGAGGAGATTTTCGGTCCGGTAACTTCAGTAACCACATTTAAAACTACTGAAGAAGCCATAGAAATAGCCAATGATACCATGTATGGTTTGGGAGCAGGTTTATGGTCAAGAGATGCCCATGAATTGTATCAGGTTCCTAGGGCCATAAAAGCTGGCAGGGTTTGGGTTAATTGTTACCACGCATATCCTGCACATGCTCCTTTTGGCGGGTATAAAAAATCTGGATTTGGCAGGGAAAACCACTTGATGATGCTGGACCATTACCGACAAACCAAAAACATGTTGATTTCGTATGATAAGAATAAGTTGGGTTTCTTTTAATCGACAAAGTGCCGGATGTCTTGTGACTCCGGCATTTTTTCTCATTTAATCGTGGAATTAGCATGGAAGAATATACACCTCGGGTTTTGGTTACTGAAGAAGCCAAAGCCGTTATTGATCAATTGAAAAAAGCTCATAACAATGACTTAATGTTTCATCAAAGTGGTGGTTGCTGTGATGGGTCTTCGCCAATGTGTTTTGAGAAAGGTGATTTCATCGTTGGGGCGAGTGATGTATGGATGGGTAAGGTGTATGGTTGCGATTTTTTTATGAATGAAGATCAATTTGACTATTGGAAACATACCCAGTTAACTTTAGATGTGGTTAAGGGTAGGGGAGTAGTTTCTCCATTGAGATTCCTTTAGGTATACGATTTATGATCCGTTCTCGATTGTTTACCTCTGAAGAACTTCTTCGCCTATTTCCCATAATGACAGGTGAGGAATATTTAGAAAAGTGAAAAATTTTAAAAGGGTAAGCTATTAAGTGGGTAAACTATATGGGATTATATTTACTCTTCGTGTTGATAAACAATCTCACCTCCGATAATGGTCATCATTACATTGGTATTAAGGATTTGGTCTTCCTTTATTTTCATAATGTCTTGATTTAATATTACCAGATCTGCTAATTTTCCGGTAGCGATACTGCCTTTAATTTTTTCTTCAAAGGCCCCAAAAGCAGGTGATAGGGTATAGGATTTTAGTGCTTGTTCCCTCGTCATTTTTTGCTGAGGTTCATACCCGGACTCCGGTTCTCCCTTTAGCGTTTTACGTGTAACGCTTGCATAGAAATTCTCTATAGGAGACAGGGGTTCCACAGGAACATCGGTTCCATTAATAAGAGGCGTGCCTGTAGCCAAAAGTGCTTGCCATACATATGCTCCATCTAGAATCCGTTTTTTTCCAAGGCGATCAATTGCCCAAGGTCTATCTGAAGATAAATGAATGGCTTGCATCGAAGGAATGATCCCTAATTGTGCAAATCTAGGGATATCCTCCGGATGAAGATGTTGTACATGTTCTATTCTAAATCTATGCTGATTGCCTTTGGAACCTGTTGTCTCGAATGCTTTTTGGTATTGGTTAAGTACTTCCTGATTGGCCTTGTCTCCAATGGCATGTGTAGCTATCTGAAACCCGTGTTCAATACCTTTTAAAGCTGTCTGATATACTTCCGACATCGGCATGGTTTCATGTCCAAAATGACCGCTTTGGTCTGTGTATTCTTCCAGTAACCAAGCACCCCTTGTTCCTAAGGCCCCATCAGCCATTAATTTTATGGAGCGCACAGTAAGCATGGGGTCAATCAGTGGGCCTTTGTGGTACCAATCCTCCAATAAGTCTTTGTCATTGCCTGCGAGCATAAGGTACATTCTTGTTTTAAGCTGGCCCTCCCCATGTAGCTTTTGATAAAAATTTAAAGTCTCTTGGCTTACTCCGGCATCATGAAAGCCGGTAATGCCCTTACTATGGCAAGCCTTTTGAGCCAAATTAAAGGCTTGAATATTCCTTTCTAAACTATTTTCGGGTAGGTGTCCAATTATCAAGTCCATGGCGTTTTCATTAAAGATTCCGGTCGGATTTCCATTTTTATCCCTTATAATTTCACCACCACCTAGCTTTTTATGATTGTTCATTTCTTGATTCAAGGGGCCGATTTTTGCAATTTCCATCGCCTTTGCATTGGCAAGAAGCGCATGTCCACTTACGTGAAACAGCACTACAGGATGATCAGGGCTGCTGATACTTAGTGAATTATGCAATGGTAACCCATTGACCGTTTCATCAGGTTGGGTTTCCCACTTGCTTTGGTGCCAACTATGGCCAATAATCCATTGACCGGGAATTGTATTGGCGGTAGCTTCTTTTACCCTAGCAACAATTTCTTCATAGGTGGCGGCCGTGGATAGGTCTAAGTTCAATTGGCTATATCCCATTTCCATAAAATGGCCATGACCTTCTATCCATCCTGGAGTCATTATTTTACCGGAAAAATCAATTATTCGGGTCTGTGGTCCAATAAAAGCATCGACGTCTTCCTCTAAACCTACAAATAGAATGAGAGAATCTTTAATGGCAAGCGCTCCTGCGATTGGATTTTCCGCATCTTGGGTATAGATGGTGCCCCCTTTGAAAACCAACGTGGCTTCATCCATATTTGAGGATGGGGTACAGGCTAAAGAGAAGCAAGTCCACCCAACAAAAAACAACAAATTAAATTTTAACTTTGCTATAATTCTTATGGGTAAATATTTCATAAACAAAACTTTAAATAAACAGGTTTGCAATTGGTTATCAAATTCCATATTCTTTTTCTACTTTACAAATACGGACTTTATAATGCCTATACCAAGAAGATTTTCCTTGAACCTGAGCCAAGCTGTGGTCTTTTTGGTTTTTCCAGGCTTTAATTGATTCCAAGTCTTTCCAGTAACTAACGGTAATTCCTATTTCAGCGCTTGCTGAATCATGACCTAGATATCCGGGTTGTGATTTTACCAAGTTTTCTATGTGCAATGCCACCTCAGCATAATTTACCAGGTTTTGTCCTTTAATGCTGGTGAAAATAACGGCATAATAGGGAGGTTTAGGAGTTGAGCTAATTTTTTCCATGGCTTAAATTGATGATGTTCGTATAGCTTTTATACCTTGATAGATACATGAAATGATAAGCAATTTTATTATATAAGATCAAATTAATTAAACCTTTATTAATTTGATCAATTCCCCTGATTTTTTAACTTTATATCTTAATATTCAGACTAAAAATTAAAATAATATTACACCTTTTTCTGTTTGAGAGAATCAGTATTTTTTTCGTTAGATGGTGTATGAACTAAGTAAGTTTGATTAATATTTGGAGTGAAATAAATTAAAATTAAGAAAAAATGGATGTAGAAATTCTCTCCAGAGTACAATTTGCCTTCACCATTGCTTTTCATTACATCTATCCTCCCTTAAGTATTGGGCTGGGATTGATCATGGTTATCATGGAAAGTCTCTATTTGCGAACAGGAGATAAAGAATATGAGATTTTGGCAAAGTTTTGGACCAAAATTTTTGCTTTAACCTTTGGAATAGGTGTTGCAACCGGCATTGTAATGGAGTTTGAATTTGGTACCAATTGGGCCACTTACTCCCGTTATGTTGGCGATGTATTTGGAAGTGCCTTGGCGGCAGAGGGGATTTTTGCTTTTGCCTTGGAAAGTGGGTTTTTAGGAGTATTACTTTTTGGTTGGAATCGCGTAAAACCATGGGTTCACTGGATAGCGACCTTGGGCGTGTTTTTAGGCTCTATGTTTTCGGCGGTGTGGATAGTCATTGCAAATAGTTGGCAACAAACACCTGCTGGTTTTCATATTGTGGGAGAAGGCATGGAAGCCAGGGCAGAGATTATAGATTTTTGGGAAATGGTATTTAATCCTTCCAGCATGGACCGGCTTGTTCATACCTGGCAGGGAGCGTTTTTAGCAGGAGCATTTTTGGTTTTGAGTGTTCATGCCTATTACTTAAGAAAAGGAAGGTATCTAGACATTTCAAAAAAAGCATTTAAAATTGCATTGATTGTTGCCACTGTTTTTTCCTTGGCTCAATTGATTTCCGGGCATAGTTCTGCCAATGGAGTAGCTGTTAATCAACCGGCAAAATTGGCTGCTTTTGAAGGGCATTTTGAAGAAAATGCTGCCGCTCCCATGTACTTGTTCGGTTGGGTAGATAAATCTTCACAAACAGTAACTGGCTTAAGTATTCCCGGTGGTTTATCCTATTTATTGCATTATGAATTTGGTGCGCCTGTTACAGGTTTAAATGCCTTTCCGGAGGAAGACCGGCCTTCTCAAGTGAATGCAGTTTTTCAATTTTATCATATTATGATCAGCATTGGTATGTTTTTAATTGTACTTACCATTGCCGCATGTATTCAATGGTACAGAGGAAAGCTTTTTGAAAGCAGGAGGCTGCTTTGGGTGTTTTCTTTTGCTGTAATATTACCTCAAATAGCCAACCAAGTGGGCTGGTTTGCCGCTGAAATGGGAAGGCAACCTTGGGTAGTTTATGGTTTATTAAGAACGAGTGATGCATTAAGCAAAACTGTAACCGCTAATCAGGTGTTGTTTTCGTTAATCTTATTTTTTATCGTCTACACCATACTTTTACTCTTGTTTCTTTACTTGCTCAACAAAAAAATAAAACATGGTCCTTACGATGAAGAGGAGGACTTGGATCGGCCTTTTCAGCATGATGTTGCAGCTTCGTTTTCACCTGATAAATAAAAAATTATGGAAACCTTATTTGGAATCGATTATCCTACCCTTTGGTTTTTAGTTGTAGGAGGTTTATTTTCAGGCTATGCTATCTTGGATGGTTTTGATTTTGGTGCCGGGGCCTGGCATTTGTTCTTTAAAAAAGAAAAAAGCAGAAGATTGGCCCTTAATGCCATAGGTCCGGTTTGGGATGGAAACGAAGTTTGGTTGGTGATTGGAGGTGGAGCTCTTTTTGCAGGTTTTCCTGTAATGTATGCCACCTTATTCTCAGGCATGTATGTTCCTTTTATGTTATTTTTATTGGTGATCATTATGCGGGCAGTTTCTATAGAGTTTCGAAGCAAGGAACCCATGCTTTGGTGGAGAAAAATGTGGGACATTTCCTATTCAATTTCTAGTATCATGTTGCCATTTTTACTTGGAATAGTTCTAGGTAATGTGCTTTTGGGCATGCCCCTTGGAGAAGGGTTTGAATATGAGGGGGAAGGTTTTTGAGCTTTCTGAACCCTTATGCGATAATGGTTGGCATATCAACACTTGCCCTCATGATGTCACATGGTGCCATTTACCTTTTATTGAAAACAGAAGGAAGAATGTATGCAAAACTCAAACTTTTATTAAAGAAGGGGATGATTTTCTTTATGGTAAGTTTTAGTATTACTTCCTTGTATACCCTCATTTATATTCCGCATCTATCTGATACTTTTAGAGGCAATCCGGAACTATTTGTGGTTCCATTGGCAGCCTTGCTATGTATCGCCAATGTGCCTAGGCTAGCCAATAAAAAAAGTTCGGAAAAGCATTTCTTTTTTCATCCCTAACAATTAGTTTGTTGCTTGTTTTGGTGGCCATTGAATTGTATCCCAACCTTTTGTATTCAACCCTAGATCCCAAATACACAATTACCGTATACAATGCTGCTTCCTCAGATAAATCTTTAGGAATAATGCTCACTTTTGCTGCTATTGGAGCCCCTTTGGTTTTGGGATATACCGCCTTCGTTTATGTAACTTTTAGGGGAAAGTAAAAATAGACGAAACTAGTTATTGATTGCTCCCTTTTTTATAGGGTTGATATTCTATAGAAATGTATGGAAATATAACGGTTTAGTTTTATCTTTCAGAAGCAAAACCCTATCTAATTATATAAACCCAAAACATTATGAAAAGGATTGGAATAATTATTATAACTATCTTTTGCTTCTCTTCAGTATATGGGCAGCATTTAGATATAGCTAATCCGGCACTTTTAAATATAGTTGATGAGAACAGTCAGGTTATTAAATTACATGATGGTTTTCAGTTTACCGAAGGTCCGGTTTGGAATGAGGAAGGTCAATATTTATTATTTAGTGATATTCCTGCCAATACAATATTTAAACTTGAGCCTACCGGTGAAATCGTTTCCTATAGAAAACCCAGTCAAAATTCTAATGGGCTAACTTTTGATAAAGAAGGAAACTTGATAATTGCTGAACACAGTGGCAGGAAAATAAGCAAGATAAGCCCCGAAGGCAATTATTCTACGATAGTAGATAATTATATGGGCACCAAACTAAACAGTCCCAATGATGTGATCGTGGATAGTCAAGGTGCTATTTATTTTACAGATCCTCCATATGGCAGGCCGAAAGATGCATCTGATACATTATCTTTTAATGGAGTCTATAAATATTCTAAGGGAGAAATCCATTTGATTTCGGATGACCTCTATAGACCCAATGGTATTGCTTTGTCTCCAGATGAACGTAGCCTATACGTAGCCAATTCGGGTCAACCCAAGCAATTTGTTAAATATGCTATCAGTAAATCAGGCAAAATAGGGAAGGGTAAAGTTTTTTGATGCATCAGGATTATCTGGGGAAGGTAATCCTGATGGTATTAAAGTAGATCCTGAAGGAAATATATTTGCTACCGGGCCCGGAGGAGTTTTAGTCTTAACCGAAAATGGGGAATTGCTAGGTACAATTAAATTTCCGGAAACGCCTGCTAACCTGGCTTTTGGAGGGCATGATATGAAAACCCTTTTCGTAACGGCTAGGACAGGATTGTACTCCATTCGACTGAAATAGTCTATTTATTATGGATTCAGGAAGAAGAAAATTCATCCAAAAGGCAGGGTTGGGATCTGCTGCCGGATTGATTGGAACGAATGGGAAGCTTCATTTGAATAAAAACCCTGAATTGTATAAAAACAAGGCCATAGGACAGGCATTAACAGAGCCTATTTTAAGTATTCCTGAATTAAAAGAACCCGTTTGGATTGCATCAATTGAGCTGTTAAGGAGGAAGGATAATTTTATTTGTCGGGTTAGGTCTAAAGGTGGTGTAGAAGGTATATCTGTTAGTAACAATATGCAAATGGTATACCTTTACCCCATTTTTTACATCGTATTCAACCCTTTTTTATTCAAAAGGATGCGAGGGATCTTGAGTCATTGTTAGAAGAGGTATATGTATACAAGAGCAATTACAAATTGCAAAGTTTGGCGTTGTGGGTACCTTTAGCCACACTGGAATTTGCTATTTTAGATTTGTTAGGGAAATTAACCGACAAAAGTATTGCTATGCTTATTGGTAAAATCCATAACCCTAAAATAGCTGTTTACCAGGCCAATAATTTTAGAGGTAAATCAGCAGAAGAATCCATAAACCTAATCGAAGCTCAGGTTGGCGAAACAGGCGCCAAAGCATTGAAATTTAAAGTAGGAGGGAGAATGAGTAATGACAAGGACTTCCCACCAGGAAGAACTGAGAAATTGATTCCTTTAATAAGGGAAAGATTCGGTGCAAATATGGCTATTTATGCTGATTCGAACGGATCGTATTCAGTAAAAGAGGCAATCAGAATTGGTGAAATATTGCAAGAATATAAGTTTGATTTTTTTGAGGAACCAGTCCCATTTGATTGGTATGAAGAAACACTAGAAGTAAATAAATCATTGAAGATCCCAATCGCTGGAGGTGAGCAAGAACCAAGCATACATAACTTTAAATGGTTGATTGAAAAAGATGCATTGGATATTATTCAACCGGATATTTTTTACTTTGGGGGAATGATTCGGTCCATGAGAGTTTCAAAAATGGCTGCAATAAAAGGAAAAGATTGTACGCCACATATTTCAGGATCGGGGCTAGGTTATTTATACATGTTACATTTTGTTTCAGCAATTCCTAATGCTGGACCCTTTCATGAGTTTAAAGGTCTGAACCAAGAAATTCCTTTTGAATGCGCGACTTCTGACCTTTCGATAATCAATGGAATGGTTAGCGTTCCTATCGGAGCCGGCTTGGGAGTGACATTAGATCCGGATTTTGTGAATGCACATAAAAAAGTAAAGGGCTGAAACATCATTTTAATTAAGCGAAAGAATATGTAATTTGCCATTTGTATCGGAAGACGAAAAGTCACCAAGAATAGATTGATATGAATACAGACATATTATTTTAAGCTTGAAATTTATTTGAACTTGCTTGTGGAGAGCGTGATTTAGATTGGTCGTAGGAAATATCAGTTTTAGATGTAAAATTTAATAAAATAATAAACCTTAGGATACCCGTAATTTATATGAACAAACCTTCTCTCTTTTTAAGTCTTGGCTTGTTTACCCTTTCTTTGATTGGGTGTAACTCAACACAAGAAACCAACACAGATTCCGAACCTACGTTATCCAAACCAAACATCATTTATATATTGGCTGATGATTTAGGCTATGGTGATTTAAGTTTTAATGGACAGGAACATATTTCCACGCCAAATATTGATAAACTGGCTAAGGAAGGCTTGTTTTTTAACCAACATTATTCCGGCTCAACGGTGTGCGCACCTTCTAGAAGTACTTTGGTTTCGGGTTTTCATACGGGGAATGCTCCGGTAAGGGGCAATTATGAAATTCAACCTGAAGGCCAATATCCGCTACCCGACTCTGTCTTCACAATTTTTGAGTCTTTGAAGGCAGAAGGTTATGCCACAGGTGCTTTTGGTAAGTGGGGGCTAGGCTATCCGGGTTCTGAAGGAGATCCGAACAAACAAGGAGTAGATGTGTTTTTTGGATATAACTGCCAACGAATGGGGCATAATTATTACCCATTTCATCTTTGGGACAATCAAGACTCAGTAGTTTTGGAAGGAAATGCCGGTAAAAATCTTGAGGAATACGGTCCTGAACTTATCCAAACAAAGACATTGGATTTCATATCAGAAAATAAAGAAAATCCCTTTTTTCTTTATGTACCCACTATTATCCCACATGCAGAATTAATAGTTCCTGAAGATATTATGGAAAATTATCGGGGCAGATTTGAAGAAAAACCTTACCAAGGAGTAGATGAAGGTCCTGATTATAAAATTGGAGGCTATATGTCTCAGGAAGAGCCTCGAGCTGCCTTTGTTGCCATGGTGGAATTATTGGATAAACAAGTTGGAGAAATCGTGGGCAAACTTGAAGAACTAGGAATTAGGGACAATACGCTTATTATTTTTACTTCAGATAATGGTCCCCATAAGGAAGGGGAGCGGATCCCGATTTTTTCAATAGCAATGGTCCGTGGAAAGGGTATAAAAGAGATTTATATGAAGGTGGTATCAGGGTTCCAATGATCGCCAATTGGCCTGGGAAAATTAAACCTGGCAAAACAGATCATATCTCTGCTTTCTGGGATATTTATCCAACCCTTTCTGCTCTAACAGGAAGTGAATTACCCGGTAAGACAGATGGTATTTCCTTTGAGCCTACGCTTTTGGGCAAAAGTAACGAACAAAAACAACATGAGTATTTATACTGGGAATTTATTGAGCAAGGAGGAAAACAAGCCATTAGACAAGGAAAATGGAAGGCTATTAGACTTAATCTAAGAAAAGACAATAACCCTCCAATTGAGTTATACAATTTGGAAGAAGACCCTGGCGAAGAAAATAATATAGCTGAAAAGCATCCTGATTTGGTGAAATCATTCAAAGCATTAATGGAGGAAAACCATACACCCAATCCGGTTTTTAAGTTGTATGCCTCAGAACTTGATAAGTAAATTTTTACGTTAATAAGACTTTTAACAATGATTAAATTATCCAAATTTAGTTTAGTAAGCTTATACTTGCTATGTCTGGGGTGCTTTTCATGTTCTTCAGAAAAAGTAGACACCTCAGAAAAGGCTCCAAATGTGTTGTTTATCCTAGTGGATGACATGGGATATGCGGACCTAGGATATTCAGGATCTACATTTTATGAGACACCTAATATCGATAACTTGGCCAAAGATAGTTGGCAATTTACCAATGGATATTCAGGAAGTAGGGTATGCAGTCCTGCCCGAGCCACAATTATGACCGGGCAGTTCACAGCCAGTCATGGCATTACTGATTGGATAGGAGCAAAGACAAGAGAAAATTGGAGAACACACAATAGGCATGACCCCATGCTTCCTGCAGATTATGTTTACCAGTTGCCCAAAGAGAGTACCACCTTGGCAGAAGCTTTCAAAGCCAATGGATACAATACTTTTTTGCCGGAAAATGGCATTTGGGAGATGAGGGTAGTTATCCTGAAGATCATGGATTTGATGAAAACATTGGTGGATGGGATAAAGGCTCCCCTTCAGGAGGTTTTTGCACCCTACACCAACCCCAAATTGAAAAATGGACCCGATGGAGAAAATCTCACCATCCGATTGGCAAATGAAGTGGCCAATTTTATGGACAGAAGTAAAGATGAACCGTTTTTGGCTTTTTTGTCCTTTTATGCCGTACATGCTCCGGTACAAACCAGCAAAAAGAAATGGTCTAAATATAGAGACAAAGCTGAGGCCATGGGTATCGCTGAAAAAGGTTTTGAAATGGGAGAAAAACTTCCGTATAGAACTGTTCAGGACAACCCCAATTACGCAGGTTTGGTGGAATATGTGGATGATGCTGTAGGAATAGTAATGGATCAGTTAGAAAGTTTGGGGCTTGCAGAAAACACCATCGTGGTATTTACCTCAGACAATGGGGGAGTTGTTGCAGGAGATGCATTTGCCACCTCCAACCTGTTCGTTAAGGGAGGAAAAGGTCACCATTGGGAAGGGGGCGTTCGTGTACCCTATTTGATAAAAGTTCCGGGAACACAACCAAAAAATCCTGTTGATTATCCGGTAGTGGGGGCAGATTTTTTACCAACTTTATTGGATTATCTTCCAAACAAAGTAGCTGTTTCGCAGGAGATTGAAGGGAGAAGCTTGAAACCCATAATTGAAGGGGAAGCTCTGGAAGAACGACCTATATTTTGGCATTATCCTCACTATGGCAACCAAGGAGGAGTCCCTTCTGCCATGGTGAGAAAAGGAGACTGGAAATTGATTAGATATTTTGAAGATGGTCATGAGGAATTGTATCGTATACCCGATGACCCATTTGAGGAAAATGAGCTTTCAGCGGCTTCTCCTGACATTAAGACCTCCTTGTCCAACTTACTTTCCAATTACCTAAATGATAAGGAAGTATTGATGCCAAGTCCGGATGAAGCCTTCGATAAATCCTTATTTGATGAAAGACGCCATCAAATGGAAAATGAATTGATGCCTCGACTAGAAAAACAACGACTTGATTTCTTAGATAAAAACTGGCAACCCAATGAAGATTGGTGGGGTAGTGAAGCCGGGGAATAAACTTTGAGAAGAAAAGGTATTTTAAAGACAATAGTGGGGCATTGTTGCTGAAACAGGAACAATGCCCCTATTTTATTTAAACCCGATTTAGGTAGAATAAAATCTTTTTCTTTACGAAATCACTTTAAAATCAGCCGCCAGTTTGCAGTTGTACTTCATCATAGCATGGTTTTTTTAACATCTTCAAGCAACCTGATTTTTTCGAGATAGCACTACTTATTACGAACCTTATTCATCCAAATTAAATTGACTAGAGTGGCCAAACCCATAAAATCATGGGAATGCTTACCACAATTACAATAAGGGTTAGTGGCAAACCTGGTTTCCAATAATCACCAAATCGATAGCCTCCCGGACCCAATACCAGTGTGTTTGATTGGTGTCCTATAGGTGTGAGAAATGAGGACGAGGCTCCTATGGCTATGGCCATTAAAAATGGATCAGCAGAGAATTCTAAAGTGGAAGCTATTTGTAGAGCAATCGGAGCCATCAGTACGACAGTTGCAGCATTATTTATTAAGGCAGATAGCAGCATGGTGGTAAGCATTATTAGGCCTAGGAGAGTCCATGTTGGTAAATTTTCAGCACTTGCTAATATTAAACGGGTAACGGTATTGGCTGCTCCACTACTTTCAAATGCATGACCTACGGGGATCATAGCCCCAAGCAATACAATTACAGGCCAGTCGATACTGGAATACAGATTTTTTAAGGGAAGAATTTTACTAAAAACCATACCCATGGCTGCCAAAGTAAATGATATGGCAACAGGGAGCCAGCCTAATACTACTGCAATTATAGATAGAACGAAAAGAGAAAGGGCCAAAGCAGTCCGTCTTGGTTGACCTATCTTTATGCTTCTCTTGGCTAGAGGGTAACATTGCATTTCTTTAAAAATTTCCGAGATCTTGTCTCTTCTCATTTGCAACAATAATACATCCCCCGAGCGAAAGACTTCATGATCGATTCGCTTTATTATAGTCCTGTTTCCTCGGGATAAGGCCAAAAGGTTAACATCAAATCGAGAACGCATATGAATACTTGATGCTGTCTGACCAATCAATGATGAGTTCTCTTGTATGATTCCTTCAGTATTGACGATTTCATTTTTATCTACGATTTCTTCCAAAAAGTCTTCATCTCCTACCAAATCAACCTGGTATTTATTAATAAACTCTTCCAAATCATCAGTATTAGACTCCCCAGAATAAGAATATCATTCGGGATAAGAATAAAATAGGGGCTAGGAGCGTGAATTCTGACCTTGTTTCTTACTACTCCTAAAACTTTGACATCTAATTCTTTATCGGCTGTGATGTTTTTGATAGGCTTGTTTTCCAAAGTAGAATTTTCTCTAAGGATAATTTCTGTAATATAGTTTTCAATTTTGAATAAAGCCTCATCGGATAGGCTGCCTCTTCTTGTAGGAATCAATCGCCAACCAATTGTAGAAATAAAGATTACGCCGGATATAGCCACCACGGCACCTAAAATAGTAAAGTCAAACATTCCAAAGGCTGCCTCTCCAGTTTGTTTTCGAAATGCAGACACGATGATATTTGGAGGCGTACCGATAAGAGTTGTGAGACCACCCAGTAAAGAAGCAAAGGCTATGGGCATCAGGATGATTGAAGGAGAATAATTGTGCTTTCTTGCTAGTTGTATGGCAACAGGCATAAATATAGCTAGGGCTCCTATATTGTTCATGAATCCCGAGGCTAAAGCAACAGCACTTGACATGGCAGCGATCTGTAGGCTAAGGTTTTTCCCACCTTTTCCATTAAGGCAACGATTACATTTACTATGCCTGAATTCTCTAGACCCTTGCTTACAACAAGTATAGCGGCTACTGTGATTACAGCCGGATGACTAAATCCTAAAAAGGCACTTTCATATGGGACTAGGCCCAGTATAGCCAATAAAATTAATGCAGAAAGCGCGACAAGATCATACCTGATCTTTCCCCATATAAAAAACAATAGGGAGAGACCTAGAATTACAAATACCTGAATTTCTTCCATATATACCTAGGTGGCGATAGGGGCTGCAAGACAAGCATCCGGAATATTAAATGCATTGACCAATGGGACGGCGTCCTTACGCATATCCCAGCACAATTGGTTCACCATTTTTCGGATGGCTTTGGATTTACCACCTTCCATATAGCCTTGCTCCAAATACCATCCATTGTGTTTCTCTATCTGATGCAAGGCATAAAGGTCGCAAAGTTGCTTTAGAACTTGCTTAAGTTCAGGGTCGCTTGTTTGCTCAATTTTTTCTATAAATTTCTCTAAAACAACTCTTTCAATAAATGCGAGACTTAAAGTATAAAGGTGATGTTGGGCAACATTCACCGCATCAAATGGATCCATCCCTTCACTCATTAAGCGTTTTAACCTATTGGCTGCAGAATTTAGAATGCTGTTTTCTCTGTAATAAAAAGCATTCATGTGAAATTCAGAATCTAAAAGGTGAGCCTCGCCTTTATTTCTGGTGATAATTAAATTCTTTTCGGTTAGGCTTGTTTTGGCTTTGGCTACCACATAGTCTATGATGGTAAACAAATTCATGTTTTCAAACTGTTCTTTGTATGCACTAAGCCGACTCTTGGCTACAAGTTGTAGCAATACTGTATTATCTCCCTCAAATGTGGTGTAAACATCTGAGTCATTTTTTAATGCATCAATCCTGTTTTCAGATAAGAAACCTTTGCCACCACAAGCTTCTCTACATTCTTGTAGGGTCTCTGTATTGTGCCAAGTAACATAAGATTTTAGCCCTGCTGCCAATGCCTCAATTTCTTGCATTTCTTCTTCTTTCCTATTCAAAAAACGGTCAGTTACGTACTCCATGGCAAAGTGACAAGCATAAGTTTTAGCCAATAAAGGTAGCAATCTTCGTTGGTGCATTCGGTAGTTGAGAATGGGTACTTCTGCTGTGCCATCAGGCCCAAACTGCCTTCGTTTATCCGCATACCGTATGGCAATGGTTAGTCCGGATTTTGAGGCAGCAAGAGCTGAGCGGGGAATTCCAATCCTTCCGCCTACCAAGGTCCCCAACATGGTAAAGAACCTCTTATTGTCACTTGCTATAGGACTTTGAAAATTTCCCTTCTCATCGACAGATGAAAATCTGTCCAGCATATTTTCCTTGGGTATTATGATAGAGGCAAAACTTATCAAACCATTATCTACGCCATTTAAGCCCATTTTTCTTCCGCAATCGGTGATAGAAATGCCCGGTAAAGTTTTGCCTTCTTCATTTCGCAGTGGAACAATGAAAGTACTTACTCCATAATCCTTTCCATTGATGATTAGCTTGGCAAAAACAGTGGCCATCTTACCGTGAAGGGCTGCATTGCCGATGTATTCCTTCCTAGCATTAATATGGGGGTATGGATTGTGAAGGTTTTTTCTTTGTGATTGTAAGTGGCAGTGGTTTCAATCCCTCGTACATTTGAACCATGATTGGTTTCAGTCATGGCAAAACAACCCGGAAGTTGTAAGCTTCCTATATCTTTAAGGTATTTTTCATGGTGTTTTTTAGTTCCCAAGGAAAATACACTCATTCCCCATAATCCAAATTGAACCCCAAATTTAATTACAGTACTTAAATCCCGATAACTCAGGGTTTCCATTACTGTAAAATATCCTTCCATATCATCAGCTCCTCCATATTCTTTAGGAAAGCCTATGGATCCATAACCTTTATCAGCCAGCATCTTGCACCATAGAAGTACTTGTTCTCTGTATTCTCTTAAATTTCCCGGGTCTACATAATCAAATTCCTTTTTAGAAATAAAAGATTTGACTTCATCAATTAGTGGTTTTCTTTTGCCATCTAAAAGGTATGTCAATTTCTCTGTGGCAAATGCTGTTTGGGTTTCATAGGATGTAGAGATATTGGAATGAATAGACTTAAAAGTCAAGGCTGCAGATTTACCGATGATTCCCAGTTGATTTTCCAGCTTTCCCAGTTCAATTTCCGCTTTTTCAACAGGAAAAGTTTCTGCGAAAATGGGGGCATTCTTTTTTAAATCCACACCGATACTTGAAAGGTGAGGGTACGATTTTTCCTCAGCAATTGCCGATTTAATGGTTTGCCACCACATCTCCAACTCCTCTCTAGATGGTGGAGATTCAGGGTCGAGTTTATTGGTAAGGTATTCTCTATCTTCTTTGCTCAACCAATCAACTTTATTAAAAAAAGACTGAAAAGCCTTGTGTTCATTGTTTGTAATATTGGCATCTGACCACACCTTATATAAGGTGGGGAGGAGAACAAGACTTCCATGGGTTGGTTGAGAAAGTTTCTTTTCCATGCTAAATTTGGGTTTAAGATTTAATACTAATAAGATAAGAAATTATTGCTATGCATATCAATAATCCGACCAAAAAACGAATTGCCGGGAATTAAAATGGAAACCCGACAAGAGTCATGATACCAAATCTAGTCACCTTTTCATGGGACTTCCTTAAAGAAAATAAGAAGGTCGAAAAATAAACTATCAACCAGAGTCGATGAGAATACTTGTCTTATTAGTGGGCTATATTTTTTAGAAAGTATAAGACTACTTTAAAATACCTTAACCAACTTTTAATGATTAAAGTGGTACCTAGAAGTAAAAATATTTAGCCTTAATCAATTGATTTTATCCCATTCTTTAATATTTTTTATATCTAGACTATTTGAATCAAAAGTAGGATCCAGTCCTTTTTTCCTTTGATCTACATAGTCTTTGAGGGCAGCCATTGCAGGTTTTCGAAGCAATATAATAGCTATCATATTGAGCCAAGCCATAATCCCAACGCCAATGTCACCTAAAGTCCAAGCCAACTCAGCAGTTCTCACAGTTCCATAAAAGGTTGCTATTAAGAGTAAAGCTCTTAGTGCAAATAAAGGCCAATCGCGGTGCTGATCCTTTTGAAGAAAACTTAAGTTAGTCTCTGCGATATAATAATAAGCCATGATGGTAGTAAAGGCAAAGAAAGCCAGAGAAATGGCAATAAAACCTGCCCCCAAGTTAGGGAAATGCTCGCTGATAGCGTATTGGGTAAATTCCGGGCCGTAGGTAACGCCCGGGAGATTTTCTACTAAAAATCCCCCTTCCGGATTGATTACATTATATTGACCTGTAAAGAGGATCATAAAAGCAGTTGCAGTACAAATGAAAAGAGTATCAACATACACAGAAAATGCTTGCACTAACCCTTGTTTAACAGGGTGACTTACTTCAGCCGCAGCTGCAGCATGAGGAGCTGTTCCTTGTCCTGCTTCATTGCTGTAAATTCCTCTTTTGATACCCCATGAGATTGCCATGCCAAATATACCACCAAATGTAGCTTCAGCGTTGAATGCAGATGTTATGATCAATTTAATTACGCCAGGGATTTCTGTGAAGTTCATGGCCATTATAATTATGGCCATTATTATATAGGCCGCAGCCATAAAAGGAACCACTATTTGTGCTACCTTTCCTATACGTTTAACACCTCCAAAAATGATTAGTGCAAGAAAACCACAAATTACCAAACCTGTGATCCATACAGGTACATTAAAAGCATTTTCTACACTTATGGCAATACTATTACTTTGAACACCAGGCAAAAAGAAAGCCGTGCTAAGAATGGTGGCAAAAGCAAATAAAACTGCATACCACCTGATTCCCAAACCTTTTTCTATATAAAATGCAGGCCCCCCACGGTACTGACCATCTTTAACCTCCTTAAACATCTGTCCTAGGGTGGCTTCTATAAAGGCAGAAGCACTTCCTAAAAAGCAATGATCCACATCCAGAAAATGGCTCCCGGGCCTCCCATAGCTATGGCAGTTGCTACACCTGCAATATTTCCTGTTCCCACTCTACCGGAAATGGCGATAGCAAAGGCCTGAAAGGAGGTAACCCCCTTATCAGAAGATTCTCCACCAAACAGTAATTTGATCATTTCCTTGAAATATCGGATTTGAAGAAATTTTGTAACAAATGAAAAATATATTCCGACACCCAGGCAAAGTACAATTAAAGCATTACTCCAAATGATGTTGTTAAGGGCGTGTATTATAGACTCCATATTGATTGTTTGGCTTAAAAGAATATTTGTTACACAAAGAAAACCTAAATTAGGTGTAATAATAATTTTGAAGGTAAAAAATTGATCACCAATGACGAATTTACTATAAATATATCGTTTTGAATGCTTTTAAAACGATGTAGGGGCTGCACTACTGCTTAATTCTTGCAAAATAAGCATGTTTTATAATCTGCCCGCTTGTAGGTAGTTCTTGAATTCTGGAATGGAATTACTTGATTAAAATTACCCATTGTTCATTATCCAGTGTAGGTATACTTCATTACAAAATATCCCCTTTCCTTATAGTAGAGGACTAATTCATAATAAAAGGGCAGCCACTCTATTTATGGAATGATATGGTAGGGATCCATCAGGGTGCTGTTTGGGAGAAATGGAACCTATTCTTACTATGAGTGAAATTAAAATAAAAAAAGGCCCATAATAGATAACTAAGTTCGGAGTGTTATAGCTGGGCAAGTGAATATTTTAGGAGCAACTTATTTGATCCTCGCTAAATCCCTATTAAAAATCATTACCTTTGTCGCAATTTGTAGTCAATTACAAACCATACGGAAATACTAAATATGAAAGAATTAGGAGTAATCAGTACCTTACCGATCAATAGATTTACGGACAATGGTGCTTATCTTGCTTTAAGTGATGGAAACGAACTATTGATTCCTAAACGATACCTTAGCGGAGAAGAGAAAGAAGGAGACTTAAAGGAAGTATTTATATATACTGATAGTGAAGATAGACCTGTTGCCGTTACAGACAAACCATTGGCATTGTTGGATCAATTTGCCGTAATGGAGGTAAAAGATGTTACAAGTATTGGTGCTTTTCTAGATTGGGGATTAGAGAAAGATTTATTTCTCCCAAACTCTGAAATGCGCCAGTCTGTATCTCCTGGGGATAAGGTTTTGGTGGTAGTTTGTGTAGATCATCGAACTTCTCGTTTGATTGCCGTAAGTAAATATGAGGATTTTATTCTTTCCGATACGAGTGGATTTAAAGTTGGGGAGGAAGTGAGTGCTTTAATTTTTGATCTATCCGATTTAGGCTATAAGGTTCTTGTCAATGGTTTTTATGAGGGATTGATTTATGCCAATGAAGTTTTTAAGCCTCTAGAAGTAGGGGATACGGTTAGGGCATTTATCAAAAAGATCAGAGAGGACAATAAAATCGATTTGATCATTACTCCAATAGGACGTCAGAAGTTTGACGAAGGTGCTGACCATGTTTATGATAAACTTAAGGAAGATGGTTTTATCCCATTGACTGACAAATCTTCCCCTGAAGAAATTAAGGAAGCTTTTGGGATGAGTAAGAAGCATTTCAAGCAATGCATCGGTCAATTGTACCGAAAGAAAATGATTGTGATTAAGGAAGACGGCATTTATAAGGTTTGAGGCCTCTCCTAAAGGTTTTTTTTAATTATATTATTGATTAAAGGATTTGAAAGAAAATCTGCTATTTTTGCCCTATTCATGTATTTTGTTGGTCAGCGTGAGGTTTGCTGTTACTGATCGTTGATCAAAAGCTTGACTTAGCGGTATTTACATCTTGAAATTTGATTTGAGTATAGAATGGATAACAAAACTGAAGTTTTTTTAGGTATAGATGTGGGGGAACCCACGTAAAAATAGGTCTCGTTGACACCAAGGGCCAAATCATTGAATTTGGCAAAGAAGATACAGGCTTGTTAAGGAAAAGTGCACAAGGATTTAACAAGGCCTTTGTAGAAGTGGTAGGGAAATACCTGGAGAAAAACCCCGAAGTAAAACATGTGGGTATTGGGCTACCCGGCCTTGTAAGTAAAGATAGGACGACGACCCTGGAAATTCCTGCGATTTCTGAATTGAACGGGTTCAATCTTAAGGAGGCACTTTTAGAAAATTATCCCGATATCATTTTCCACTTAGAGAATGATGCAAGTGCAGCAGCCCTGGGAGAATTTCATTTTGGTAAAGGAAATACTTCAGACGATTACCTATTCATTACTTTGGGTACAGGTATTGGCAGTGCTTTGATCCTTGATAGAAAAGTGTTTAAAGGAGTAAGAGGTAATGCCATGGAGGTAGGACACATGCTATCCCGAGGAAATAGCAGGTTAGAGCCATTGATCGGCAGAAATGGAATATTGAATATGGCCAAAAAATGATGGAGGAATTTCCTGATGAAATTGGTGAGATGGAAGGCCAAGAACTTGGTATTCACCTATTGGTTGCTTCTGCGAAAAACAATAATGGTATTGCATTAAGAACTTTTGCTGAACTGGGAGCAATTTTAGGAGAAGCACTTGTTTCTACGATACGAATACTTGATGTTACTGAGATTTATTTTGGTGGTGGTATATCTGCAGCCCTGCCTTTTATCAAGCCCCAGTTGGAGAAAACAATTCGTCAATATTTAAGTGCTTACTACCTTACAGATTTGACCTTGTCTAAAGCCACACTAGAAAACGATGCAGGCACACTTGGTGCAGCTGCATTGTGTTTTATGGATTAAGCGTTGTAACGGTTACTTCACTAACCTTATTAATAGCATTGAGTCGAAAAAGAACCTTTAACGGTTCTTTTTCTGTTTTCTGTTCACAACGATCAGAAGGTTCTAAAAAATAAATAAAGAAACTTTGACTTTTGTCTACAAGTTCTACCCTGTCCGGTCGTCCAAAGGTGATGATAATTTCCTGGTTGTTTTTGGCTAAAAAGTATTTTTTAATTTCTTAATCTCCTCTAAATCCTGTATGCGTAAGCCAAGACATCCGTTTCTGTCTTTCTTCCAATTTTCTATATTTATATCACCTGTTTCTAATTTTCCTGAACATGCATTTACAGAAACTAGCAAGAGGAAAAGACAAAGGTATTGGAACAGCGTTTTGAAATTCATGAGTAAACAATAATGGTAACAAATGTTACCACAAAGCTAGTGGGAAAGTTTGGTTGCTTTATAAGGAATTAAAAAAAACACTGTTTTTATTAATTTAAAGTAAAGGGTTGAAATGCAGTCAAAGTATGATTTTTCCCTTGATAGGTCATGATAACATCTTGATCTGTTTCCACCTGATCAATAGAATTATCGTTTAATTGTAACATAAAGCGGCATTTTTTGCTGAAAACCACATCCGATTTTCCATCTGCATCCAAGTCCATGGCATCACCTTCTCCTCCTGCAATATTGATTCCACGGTAAAGATTTCCTTTTATCTCAGCAAGGGGAGTGGTGAATCCATTCGCCGTCCATTTGAAATTTTCATGCATTTTTGAACTACTCATGTCACTGGAAGTTTTTGGATATACCATAAGGTCGATTGATTCTTCTTCACTTTCAAACCTGATAGGTTTTAACCAACCATAGGTACTTTGAATAGAAGGAGCGTCTGATACTATTTTTATATCTTTATTTAAACCTATAAAAGATTGTTGATCACCATTTTTAGAATATCCCGTTTGAGCAATATTATTTGATATTGATGTGATTAGCGGCCTGCCATCATTTTCCAGCAAAGGAACTGTTAATCCAAACTGATGACTTTGCGCATTTTTTAATCTTGTAACCAATAAATCCGGAGTTAATATAAATTCTTGGCTAAAGTATGGCCCCCCTCTTCCGGTTACGTAGGTGTAATGTATGGTAAACCTCACCAATAAAGGGTGTACAAACTTTATCTCCGCCTCTGCACGATAGGTGGAGGGTACATCTGCAATTCTTACCCAATGTCCTCTTTCCTTCCATTCGGGGCCAAAGCTAATTCCTGATTGAGGCCCATAGCTATCAACGTGTGTCCCGTTATCTGTTTTCATTTGATAAGTGGAATTTTTTGAATATAATGTTTTCCATCAGATGGCCCCAATCTACCATCCCATCCCTGCTTAACCATTCTTACGGTGCCCAAAGGTGTCCAACTCAAACCATATTTGGGTACCGAAGCTCCTCTGAGGTTGACCATAACTTGAAATCCACCGGCATTGGCAAAAAATGCTCCAAAGCTATCGTCTGTAGTGAAAGCATAACCACCAATCTCTGCAGGTGAAGGGAATTCAGGGATTTCATTTTTTCGACTGATCCATGCTTCTGCCAAATGTTGAACCAATGCACCGGTATAATTGCCCCACTGACTGGCGGGCTGATAGCCAATCCGATCTTTAGGGTCGAAATGGTTTTTGGTAATATAAAAAGAGCCCTTGAATGGACCTGAATCTCTCTGCCAGCGATAAATGCTCTTAAAAGCTAAATTAGCTGCTCTTCTGTATTGACCGGCCAGGTATTGGTCACCATTCTTCCAAGCATCTTCCGCCATCACTTCAAAAGCCAATTGGTACAATACATCATTAAATATATGGTTGTCTGTTCTACCATTTGGTGGAGCCTGACCATCCGGAGATTGAGTATATAGACTAGTATAAGTGCCTTTTCTGATTGCCTTCCATATTTCAGGCGAAGATGGGCCATCGTACCCTTCTGTTGCTAATGCGATAAGGTTACCTCTACCCACTGCTTCCACTGCTAAAGATTGTGGATCACTGCTCCAATCTTGGTACATATTCCATTTGTCGTTGACAATTCTAATTTTTTGACTGTATTGGTTCCAAGCAGTTTCTATAAATTCAGTTGCGAAACTTTTGTCGCTTAGCTTATGGTTGACCCTGTTCCATTCTCCTTTCATGGCATAGGTTCTCCAATTGTTAATTCTGCCATCAAAATTTTGCATTACCACTTCTAATGGGGTTCGCATTCTTTCAGTCCAAGTTTTAAATTGATCCTGTGATACATGGTTTTTGTAGAATTGAAGGCTATTGGTTAGTGGACTAATAAAAAATTCCCCGTGCTCGTCAGGAATAGCTTTGCTTCCTTTAGAAAAAGCCAAGGTGCTATGTTCCATCGCTTTAATTCCCGCAGCCTTCAGATGCTTCCCTTTGCCTGCTTTCAACAAAACCCCTACTGCAAAGGCAAAATAAGGTGTAGAATATTGATGTTCTCTTTTGAGGTAGGGATCTATGATTGCCCCTGATGGGTTTTGGTTAATCGCCATTACCTCACAAGTTGCTTCAATCAACTCGAGAAAATCATTTTTATCCACCTTGGATTTATCCCAAGGTTTGACACTAAGATGAAAGGCTTGACCAAATTTTGCATCATTGGTATGGGTTTGAGAAAAGGTGTTGTTGATAATGAAAACAAAAAGATAAATTAACCAAAACCTTGGTTCCTTATAAGGGATAAAATAGTTCATTATTAATCTGGGTTTACCGTTTTTAATTGATGGTATAGAAGTCATTTTTTAAACCTTACTATAGATAAATCTAATTGGGCTCAATTATTCATAATGGTATATTTTATTTTGAATATAATCAATTTTGTCAAATTATGCTCTCTTTGAAGGGTGAATGTCTATAGATAGTACTTTTAAATTGGTAAAATATTCTATTGTATTTTGATTTATAATAAGGTTTAACAGATAAAAAATCCTTTTTTCTTTATAAGTATTAGTATTTATTCCTTGGTAGCCCAAACTCTAGTTCTTAGTTTTGCGTATAGAATGAACGTTCGATCTAAAGTTATGAAGAATATAAAAGAGTTCTCGGAAAAAGAGATAGCCATCTACGAAGGTGCGCTTGAACTTGTAGCAAAATATGGTTTTCATGGGACATCAATGAGTTTATTGACCAAGGAGGCTAAGGTTTCTACAGGAACGGTTTATCATTACTTCTCAAGCAAAGATGACTTAATGAAAAAATGTATTGTTACTATCGTAGCAAAGTGGAAGCACATGTTTCAAGTCATTTGCAAGGGGAAAAAGAATACAAGCAGAGGTTTTATTCCAGATGGATGACATTGTACCTTTATTATACCCAACACCCTAAGGTTTTACAGTTTTTTGAACAGTTTATTAATTCTCCTTACAATCAGGAAAAAAGTCCACATCATTTTACCGGAGCCTATTTTACCTTTCTGAAGGAGGGAGTTGACAAAAAGTACCTCAAACCTGCCAAGCCTGAAATTTATGTGGCCATGTATATGGGGAGCGTAATAATGGCTTCGAAAATCAATGTCTTCGGTTCGATTTTATTGGATGAAGGAGACCGAGAATTGTTGATTAATAAGTTGTGGTACGGAATGGCAGATGTATAAGCGTAATCAAAATTTTTAACTAGCATAATAAATTAATATTTAAATGAACAAATTTTCTTTTGTATTACTCATCATCCTTGTGGTGTTGGGTCAATCCTGTTCGGAAGGAGAACCAAAAAACATGGCAACCCAACAGGCCCCAAGCATACCTATTCTCGAAGTTCCCAACAAAACCCTAACAGGTTATGATAGCTATCCGGCCAGCTTGGAAGGGGTTGTAAGTAGTTCGGTTAGGGCAAAGGTATCAGGCTACATTACCCAAGTTTTAGTTGACGAAGGCGAAGCAGTGAAAAAAGGACAAGCTTTGTTTAAACTTGAAACTCAGTCATTGGATGCCGATGCAGCAGCTGCTAAGGCCAATGTAGCCGCCGCAAAAGTGGATGTTGATAAGTTGAAACCTTTGGTAGAAAAAGGAATTATCGGTAGTGTTCAACTCAAAACAGCTGAGGCGAGGTACAATCAAGCATTGGCTACTTATAATAGCATTTCTGCCAATATTGATTATGCTACCATCAAGAGTCCTGTTTCCGGTCATGTAGGGGCAATTCCTTACCGTCAAGGTGCTTTGGTAAGTCCTACCGATCCATTGACTACCGTTTCTCAAGTAGACAATGTTTTTGCATTCTTTGCCATGAATGAAAAAGAGTACTTAAACATGCTTCAAATTACACCCGGAGAAAACCTTGATGAAAAATTAAAGAATATGGAAGAGGTGGAGCTTGAATTGGTTAATGGTCAAATTTATTCATACAAAGGAAAAATTAAAACCGTCACAGGCCAAGTTAATCCATCGACAGGGACAGTAAACTTTAGGGCTACATTTCCTAACCCCAACCGCTTGCTCGCACATGGCAATAGTGGGAAAATACGCATACCCAAAATCTATGAAAATAAGCCCATAGTCCCGGAAGCATCAATTTTCGAACAACAAGGTAAAACTTACCTCTATAAAGTAAGTGAAGATGCGGTAGTAGAAGAGGTTTTGATAAAGGTTGAAGCCAAAGTAGGTCAGTTTTTAGTGGTTGAAGAAGGCCTGAACCAGGGAGATAAAATAGTTTATCAGGGAATTGATAAGGTAAGAGGAGAAATGAAAATCTCACCTCGTCTAGTTCCCTTTGATAGCGTAGCAGGAAAATTAAAAGTAGCTTTTAAATAAAATAAAATGCTCAAACAATTTATAGACAAACCGGTACTATCCACAGTAGTTTCTATATTAATTCTTATTCTCGGAGTATTAGGTTTATTGGCATTGCCCGTCAGCCAGTATCCGGATATAGCCCCACCCACAGTGAGAATTACGGCTTTTTATCCGGGGGCAAATGCCGAGACAGTGTTGGAAAGTGTGATTATACCCATAGAAGAACAAGTAAATGGGGTGGAAGATATGGATTATATCACTTCTACTGCAAGTAACAGTGGAACAGCTACAATTCAGGTTTTTTCCGGCAAGGAGTGGATCCGGATATAGCGGCTGTAAACGTGCAAAATAGAGTTGCCCGAGCAAATCCTTTATTGCCGAGCGAAGTGGTTCAGTCAGGGGTGATTACCCAAAAACAGCAAACCAGTTCATTAATGTTTTTCACCATGGTGTCCGACAATCCTGAATACGATGCCACTTTTATTCAGAATTACCTTAATATCAATGTCATTCCTACTATAAAAAGAATCAAAGGAGTGGGAGATGTGACGGTTTTTGGTTCGAAAAATTACGCCATGAGAATTTGGTTAAAACCAGATAAACTTACAGCTTATGGTTTGATGCCTGCCGATGTTACCGCGGCCATTAATGAACAAAGTTTGGAAGCGGCTGCCGGATCAATTGGCCAGAATAATGCCCAGGCTTTTGAGTATGTAATAAAATATGGTGGGCGATATAAAAATGAGGCTCAATATGAAGATATAGTAATCAAAGCTTTAGGAAATGGTCAGTTCCTTAGATTAAAAGATGTGGCAGATGTTGAAATGGATGCTCAGGGCTATTCTGTGATGTCCTATACCAATGGAAAGCCCGGTGTGAGTATGGCTGTATACCAAACCCCAGGTTCTAATGCCCAAGAAATCATAGACAATGTAAAAGCGTCTTTGAATGATATGGAGCCTAGGTTTCCAAAGGGGTGTCAATATTTATAAATTTTGACACCAATGATTTTCTAAATGCCTCTATTGCAAAAGTGACCACAACATTAATTGAGGCATTTATATTGGTCTTTATTGTAGTATTTATATTCCTACAGGATTTTAGGTCTACCTTGATACCTGCTATTTCGGTTCCTGTTTCCATAGTCGGAACTTTCTTTTTCCTAAATTTATTGGGTTATTCGGTCAACCTATTGACCCTATTTGCTTTGGTCTTAGCCATTGGAATAGTGGTAGATGATGCGATTGTGGTAGTGGAAGCCGTTCATGCTAAAATGGAGGGCGGTGTAAAAAATGCCAGAAAAGCCACCCATAAAGCCATGGAAGAAATTACCGGAGCCATTATTTCAATTACTTTGGTTATGGGAGCAGTATTTATCCCAGTTACCTTTATTACCGGCCCAACTGGTGTTTTTTATGAGCAATTTGGAGTTACCTTAATGTTGGCCATTGCTATTTCAGCTGTAAATGCTTTGACGTTAAGCCCGGCGCTATGTGCATTATTGCTGAAACCACACGTTGAGGATCAAAATAAGAAACCCGGATTAGCCAAACGATTCTTCAACGGTTTCAATACAGCATTTGAAATTACTACAGCCAGGTATGTGGGTGCATTGAAATTTTTATACCGTTTCAAATGGATTACGGGTGTTATCATTCTTGGGTCTATAGGTACCATCATTTGGGCTGCCGAAAATACGCCGACCGGATTTGTTCCGGAAGAAGATAGGGGGTTAATATTTACAGATATCGTTCTTCCTGAAGGAGCTTCTTTGGATAGAACAGTTGCGGTCACCGATGAATTGATGCAATCTATTGAAAATCTTCCAGGTGTTGAGGGAGGCTCGATGGTAAACGGTTTCAGTTTAATTTCCGGGGAAGGGAGCAATTTTGGATTGGGCTTTATTCGCTTGAAGCCTTGGGAGGAAAGAGGAGCCGATTCATTGTCTGCCCGAGCCCTTATTGGTAAAATGTTTGGAATTGCTGCAGGGATTCCTGGTGCCAAAATACTATTCTTTGCTCCACCGAGTATCCCAGGTTTTGGTGTTTCTTCAGGATTTGAATTGAAGTTTTTGGATCAATCCGGAGGAAGCTTTAATGAACTGGATATTGAGGTCAAAGAATACATGGCCAAGTTGATGGCAAGGCCGGAAATTCTATATGCACAAACGGCCTTTAGCACAGGTTATCCTCAATATGAAATGGTCCTCAATATACCCAAAGCCAAAGAGGCGGGGGTAAGCGTTAGTAGCATATTGGGAACACTTCAGGGATATATTGGAAGTATTTATGCAGCAGACTTTTCTAAATTTGGTAAGCAATATAGGGTTTATGTTCAGGCATTGCCTCAAGATCGAGCTGAAGTTGATGACCTTAAGTCATTGTTTGTCCGCAATAGTAAAGGAGAGATGGCTCCTATTTCTGAATTTCTTTCTCTCAAGCGGGTTTATGGTCCTCAGGCAGTTACTCGATTTAACTTATTTAATTCTGTTGCCATCAACGGTGCTGCGGCACCCGGCTACAGTACAGGGGATGCCATCAAGGCCATTCAAGAGGTTAATGCCACCGAACTGCCGAGAAACTTTGCCGTGGATTATTCCGGTCTGACTAGAGAGGAAATCAATGCGAGTAGCCAAACTACATTTATCATCTTGCTAAGCATTCTCTTTGTTTACTTTATTTTAGCTGCCCAATATGAAAGTTACCTGATTCCATTGGCTGTTTTACTTTCATTACCTGTTGGGGTAATGGGGGCGTATTTAACTACCTATTTCTTGGGAATGGAGGCCAATATATATTTTCAAATTGCCATGGTTATGCTGATAGGGCTATTGGCAAAAAATGCGATTTTGATTATTGAGTTCGCCATGCAACGTAGGGCAGGTGGAGCCTCTATTACCGAGGCGGCTTTTGAAGGAGCAAAGGTTAGGCTAAGACCTATACTCATGACTTCGTTTGCTTTTATTATCGGGTTGTTGCCCCTTGCTTTTGCCAATGGTATTGGAGCTGCGGGTAATCGTTCCATTGGTTCTGGTGCGGTTGGTGGTTTGTTGATCGGTACTGTACTTGGCGTTTTTGTCATCCCTATATTGTTTATTTTATTTCAATGGCTTCAGGAAAAAATCAGTCCAAAAAAAGAGCTAAAGCTTTAGAAAACGCTTAATTACTATGTTTAAAAATAGTCTATATATACCTTTTTTGTTAATTTTATTACCTTCATGTTTTGTGGCTAAAGATTACCAACAGCCCTCCGATGTGATAGATGAAAGTTATTATCGTACAGATTTGCTGTCTGAAGACAGTGTGACAATGGCTGATTATTCGTGGAGAGAAGTGTTTACTGACCCTACTCTGGCTGCTTATATAGAAGAAGGTCTTGCTGCCAATATTGACATTCGAACAGCTTTACAGAAAGTTCTGGCAGCTCAGGCCTATTATAAACAAGGAAAGTGGGGGCAATTGCCCACTTTGTCCGGGACAGGTCAGGCTACACACCAGGAATTGTCAAAAAACTCTCAATTTGGATCCTTCTTTGATGGAGGCATTACCCAATATGAAGTTTCTGTTGGCTTTTCGTGGGAAGCAGACATTTGGGGGAAAATCAGAAGTCAAAGAAGGGCTTTTGAAGCAACTTATTTGCAATCTGTAGCAGCCCATCAGGCAGTCAAAACCAGGTTGATTAATGACATCGCCAACCTATATTTTAGATTGCTGGCATTGGATCAGCAATTGGAATTGACCAATGAGACCATCGACAACAGGGAACAGGCTTTGGAAACAACTGCCTCCTTGAAAATTGCAGGTATAGTTACAGAAGTAGGCGTGAAGCAAACAGAAGCTCAATTGTTTACTGCTAAAGCCTTGAAAGTGGATTTGCAAAGGGATCTCCATTTGACAGAAAATGCTTTGGCAATATTATTGGCTAGATCCCCTGAAGAAATTTCGAGGGGAAGGCTTGAGGAGCAAAGCTTGCCTGAAGAATTTTCAATAGGATTTCCAGTGCAACTATTGCGAAACCGACCGGATGTTTTTGCAGCAGAATATGGGCTGATCAATGCTTTTGAATTGAGTAATGTGGCAAAGACTAATTTATATCCCTCCTTAAGTATTACAGGCACTGGAGGTATTCAAAGTTTGGAACTGGATCAATTGTTTAGTTTGAACTCTGCTTTTGCCAATGTTATTTCGGGAATTACCCAACCAATATTAAATGGAAGAAAATTGAAAACCCAGTTGGAAGTGGCTAAGACTCAACAAGAGCAGGCTTATTTAAACTTTAGAAATACCATACTTAATGCCGAGAAAGAAGTGTCAGATGCATTGTATAACTTTCATGCAGCCAAAGAAAAAGAAGGGCTTTTAAAACAGGAGTTAGATGCCTATAAGGTGGCCATCGAATATTCTGAGGAACTCCTTGACAATGGAATTGGAAATTATTTAGAAGTAATTACTGCCCGAGAAAATGCATTGAATTCTGAAATTAAGTTGATCAACACCAAGTATTCGCAACTTGAGTCCCTAACCAATTTGTACAGGTCTCTAGGTGGTGGTTGGCAGTAACCAATAGTACCATCTTTTATGTTAAGTTATGGGAGCTTACCTTTAGCTTTTAGCGCCTAATTTTAAAAATTCTCCCTTGACCTATTCGATGTAGAGCCATAGGTTAAACCCGAATTATGTAATTGGATTCGTGATAGCCCTTCCCGTGTTTGGGATGTGTTGCAATCGCAAAAAAATAAGGATGCTTGATGATTTTAGCATAGGACAGCTATGGTGAAATTGAGAACAGCAACGACGTACCTGATTTTGGAGTGATATCAGCACTTATTCGATTGTCAGTTGCTTATTTCTGGTTAAATGTCCCAAGAGTAAGATTGGATGTACAGTCAATGTTGCTCTTGGGATTTTATGTGAATAGAAAAAAGACAAATATCCGATGATTCAATCTCAGTTGAATAAGGCATTTTTTTGTTTTTTTCCGCATTGAAAATAGGAAAATCTATTCAATCCGGTTCTTGTAGCCAATTATCTATCCCTAATCTCAGGATTAACCTTCGTCTAAGTCATCAACTAAAAAAAGTTGCCTCAAACATTTGAGGCAACTTTTTTGTTATTTACTTAAAGAAATAGCCAATTTTTACCCGCTGTATGCGCATTAAAAACGTCTTTTCTGGCCACTAAATTCCATGGCTTCTCCTTTTCCAAACCCGTAGCTTAAACCAAAGGTCACAAACCTTCCACGCATACGATGACTGTATTGGGAAAATGAGTCTTGGATGGTTTCACTTTCAAAAATTCTACTTGCAAAAGCGTCTCTTACGCTCAAGTTAAGGATTACTTTTCCTTTCAATACTTTCTTCCTAACCCCTATGTCGGCCATGGCATAACCACTCATTAGGGATTGGAAAGTTTGTCTTTTCGATTGGTAATTACCTACCATTTCCAGGGTGAAATCAGCAGGAAATTCAATTTTAGTAGTCAACCTTGATGACCATTGATCTGCATTAAAATCAAAATCTGTTGATTCGTAAGTACCTTCTCTATGGAAATAATTGTAATTGAAATCCCCGTTAAATGACAACCAATCCAATGGAGTATATTTTCCATTAATTTCCCAGCCGGTGGTTTTATTTGTACCAATATTCATGGGCATAGAGATGGCTATATCCCCTTCAAATCTAGTCACATTTTCCACAGTACTGGTAATGTATCGGTGATAAACGGAAGAGCTTAACGAAAATGTTTTGTGATCAAATATACCTGTAATTTCATAGCTATCCGTTAATTCAGGAAGCAAGTCAGGATTTCCTGTTCTAATACTATAGTTGTTTCTTATATTATAGTATGGGTTTAAATCAAAAAGTCTTGGCCTTGCTATTCTTCGAGAGTAACCGGCTTGAAGACTAAAGTTATCCCTCATTTTATAAGAGGTATGCACCGTAGGGAAAAAATTGGTAAAATTCCGATTGTTTTCTTGGTTGGTTTCTTCTAAGAGGGTAAACAAATCAGTGTTTTCCATTCTTAAGCCTAACTTTATACCCGCTTTTTCACCTTCATAAGATCCTGTACTGTAGATCCCTAAAACTTTTTGGTTGTATAGAAAAGAGTTGGACAAATCCGTTACAACCACCCACTGATCGTTTTCCCAATTACTGATAGAATAGTCATTACCAACGTCTGTTATCAGGTATTGCCCACCGGTTTCAAAAGTAATTTTTTCAGTAAAAGGTTGGGTATAATCCGCCTTAAAAGTATATTCCACCTGTCCAAAGTCAGTTTGGGTTTGCTGTTGGTCACTCAATGCTTCTTCTCCAAATTCGGGTGTATTGTTAAAGGAAGATTCTTGATCTTTCGAAAAGGAACTGCCTAATGCACTTATTAATAGAAAATGATCTTTTTTATCAGAGAAGTCTTTTTTGTACTGCATTTCAAATTGCCATTTTGGGTTGGTGGCAGAAGTTACTTCGTCCCTTTGCCAAGCGAGGAAACCACATTGTCTGCTCCTATAGCACTATAGTTTATCAAAGAAGTTTCTGATTCCCACTCATAAGCAAAATTACCGGTGAGGGAAAGGACATTATTGTCATTTATGTGATAATCTGTTCCCAAAATTACATTTAAGAAGGATTCCCCCTTATCTCTTTCTCCAAAGTTGTTTATTTCAGTATTGGCTGTTTCATTTCTATTATAACCTTTATAGTTCTCAGGGAATTTTCGTTTACCAACCCCCACTTGACTGAAAAGGTTGAATTTTTCAGTTCTTTTATTTAAACTAAAACCTAAACTATGGTTATCAGGTACGCCAGTATTCAATGAAACAGAACCATTGATCCCTCTTTTTCTTCTTTTTTAATACGATATTGATAATGCCTGAAGTTCCTTCAGCATCATATTTGGCAGAAGGGTTGGTGATAACTTCAACACTTTCAATCATATCGGCAGTCAATGTGCCCAAGGCACTTCCTCCATCGCTTGTCAATACCGATGGCTTACCATTTATCATGATTTGAACCCCACCTGCTCCTCGTAGTTGAATTTGTCCTTCTATATCTACTGTTACTGATGGAACATTATTTAGTACTTCAAGGGCGCTTGCACCTGTGCTACTTAAGTCTTGCCCTACATTAAAAATTCTTTTGTCTAGTCTAAATTCAGTAGAAGACCGTTCTCCACGGATTACCACTTCATCCATTAACTTGCTGTCTTCTTCCAACAAAATTGTCCCGAAATCTACTTTGCCATTACTTATTTCATATTCTTCAATGGTCTTAGAAATGAAGCCGATAAAACTAATTTCAAGAACAAAGTCATCCTCTTGTGTAATGAGCAACAAACCACCATCAGCCTTTGTAGTAGTTCCTACCAATAGACTACCAGAGGTTTTGTCCAGTAACTTAATGGTTGCAAATTCTATGGGGCTTTTACTTTTGGAATCCACCACCTTCCCGGATACTTCAATATCCTGGGCCAGTGAGGTAAATAATGTCACAAACAAAACCGTGACAAAAGTTAGAAGTCTTTTCATGTAGTTGAATATTTTCGGTTTATAATTTAAATTTGATAATAAATTCGCAATACTTATAAAGTATTCGGTAAACGGCTCTATTTATCTGTCAAACGACATAATTTTGATTTATATGAAAAGCTTGTTGTTTACAGGAATATAATTGGTGTTCAACCTTAAAATTTGCCCAATGGGTTACCTAATTCTTATATTTATATTATGAATAGGCAGCCTATAGTTCAACATCTATCTAAAAAAGAGTTAATTTTTCAACTAATATTACATGCTTTGGTGTTTAGTTTTTATGTAATTGATAGCAGTCATCCCAACAAGGTCAATACTTTCCATTGGTATGATGTCGTTTTTTTCTTAATTATACAATCGCCAATCTTTGCATAAGCTATCTTTTATTACCTAAGTTTTTTTACACTAAGAAATACTTAGCCTTTTTTGGTTTAACTATTATTATCCTTGCATTGGTCATTTTAATGGAGGAGTTTGTGATAGAAAAATGGTATTTTCCTGACTCAAGAGGAGCAGGTTTTCCGGGGGTAATGTTTAGCCTGGGTCAGGTCTTGCCGGTTATCGTTATCCTGTCAGGCTTTAAATTTGCTTGGGATGCCCTTAGAAATCAAAGAAAAGTAGAGGAGTTAAAGGCCATCATTAAAGAAGAAGAATTGACCTTTTTAAAGTCTCAAATAAATCCTCATTTTCTATTTAATAATCTGAACAATTTGTATTCATACGCTGTAGTAAAGTCTGCTAAAACACCGGAAATTATTTTAGAGCTGAGCTCAGTATTGCGCTATATGTTGTATGAATGCAAAGAGTCCTCCGTGCCACTTTCCAAGGAAATTGAACACTTGAGAAATTTTACCCGCTTGTATGAAATGCAGATTGAAGAAAGAGGTAATGTTAGCTTTGAGGCCCCTGAATCAATTTCAGGTTTTGTCATTGCCCCATTAATATTGAATGTTTTTATTGAAAATGCATTTAAACACAGTCAATCCGGTCAATCGGAACAAATAGTGATCGACATTAGGTTGACATTGAGTGATGAAGGAAAGTTGACTTTTGTTTGTCAGAACAACTATAAAGCTGCTAATATAGATGCTAATGCGGGAAAAGGTATTGGATTAAGCAATGTTAGGAAAAGATTGAATTTGTTATACCATGATGCTCATGAATTGGAAATTCAGCAAACGGATTTAATGTATAAGGTAACTTTAGAAATGGTATTGAATGAAAACTAATATGAACTGTATCATTATTGAAGATCAGCCACCAGCACAAAGAATACTTAAAAAATACATAGATGACTTGGGTACACTTGAGCTAAAAGGTACTTTTAGTGACCCTATTTTAGCCATGAGTTTTTTAAATTCCAATGCCATAGATTTAATTTTTTTGACATACACTTACCAAGGTTAACAGGCTTAGAATTTCTCAAAAGCCTTAATAAAAAGCCCTATATTATTTTAACTACAGCCTATTCTGAATATGCCTTAGAAAGCTATGAGCTTGATGTGGTGGATTATTTATTAAAACCTTTTTCTTTTTTAAGGTTTGTAAAAGCTGTAGGAAAAGTTCCCTCTGACAATCCCTCAAAAGCTAAAGAGTATGTCCAAAATAAGACTGAAATGCAGAAAAAAGAACATTTTGTCAAATTGGGCTATGAACATATCAGAATAGCTTTCCAAGACATTATCTATATTCGAGCGGATGGTGATTATTGCGATATAATTCTTCCGGGAAAGAAGTACCTTTCTTCTGAGCCCATGAGAAAGTGGTTAGAATTGTTGGATGAATCGCAATTTGTTAGAATTCACAAATCCTATATTGTAAATATTTCCCAAGTAGAAAAGGTTTCCGGCAATATGATTACTTTAATTGATGGAGAGCAGCTACCTATTGGGAGGGCTTATAAGGAAGCTTTTACTGAAAGATTTCTTAAATAGTAAAGTTATTGAAAGGCTTTTATTTTTATGTTTTTAAATTCAACGCCTTGTCCTTCGGCCTGTAGGCCAATATATCCTTCTTTTAATAATTTCCCATCTACTTTATAGGAAGGATCAAAACGTTTGGCTACACCACCTCCAATTTGAGGTTTGGTATATTGTAATACTTCTTCACCATTTACTTTGTGGATCACAAGTGAATCACTGTACACAATTAATTCAGCATGTACCCACTCATCCCAAGGAAAGGTAGGGGAGCTGGAGTCAATACAATGCCTCGGATCCATTTCTCCCTCAAAGTAAACTTCAGTTCCCGGAGAACACATATTTCCAGTAGGTCTTGGCTTACCATCTCCGGCATCTGCCAACATTTGATATTCAACGGATATCGGCCAATCCTGCTCCTTTAATATGGTTTCAGGAGCTTGAGAATGGAACATCACTCCACTGTTTCTATAGGTATAACTTGGCGCATCTTCCATCCATTGCTCAGTAAAACGATAATCGAATTTAAGGTGGAAGGAGCCATAAGGATTCTTGTAAAATAGGTGGCCATAGCGCTCATCGAAACTATCATAACCATCATAATTTACTTGGATCACTCCATCGACCACACGAAAAGTATTGGCATAATTATCACCCGTTTCATGGTGTTGGAACTTTGGTGTCCATCCATCCAGATTTTGGCCATTGAAAATGATCTCCCATGCCTCTTCTATTGTCTCATCAGTAGTTTTTGATTCACCTCTTTCACATGAAGAGTAAATTAATAGCATAATGAACCATGCAAAAGATGACAGAATATATTTTTGTTGATTATTGATCAATGAACACTTCATTTTTCTAGATTTTATGGGTAAACTGTTTCAAAAACTAATTTAAGGATTATTATTGGTTACCTTTTCGGAAATATGAAGTGGAGAAAATTCTATTTTACCAGATTTTCTGTCAAAAATGGCGGTGCATAAACCAATTTTACCTAGTGAAATCTCATGGTTCAAATATTGATTTTGGCTGAGAATTAAGTTTTTAGAAAACTCTAAATTCCAAGCCATCAACCTTTCCGACCATTCCTCCAAATTGGCTTTAGTTAGTTGTTCAGGTTTAAAAACTTTTCATTTATTGCAGGAACCAATAAAGGGCTGCAGGAATCGGGATTTTCCAAGATTTTTTCAATGAAGATAAAATTAACTTATTGGAAGTGTTTCCCATTATTAAAATCAATCTGGCTTTCTGTTTTCTACATGAAATTTCAATACTTTCTATCAAGTGCCTATCCAATAAATTCCCTGCAACCTTTAAAGGAATAAGATCTCCTATACCCGTGTTCATTAGCATGTTGAGTGGTTCACGCATATCTATGCAGTTGACCATTACCGCAAGGGGGTCAACCTTAATGAAATCTTTTAATTTTTTGTTTTGATACCTTCTGGAAACTAAATCCCCATCTGTATAGCGCTTATTGCCTTCCTCAAGGAAGTTTAATATTTTTGGGGAGAATTTAAATCGGTTCTGTCTTGAGTGTCTTTCCTGTCTAAAATTATTTTTTCTTGGAGGAAAGGTTTTCACCCATACCTAATATTGAAAAGTCAATATTATTTTCTACGGCAAAGGTCTGTTTATAATCTTTAAATATTTCAATAATATCTGGTTCAATATAAGAAGAAAAAGAGGCATCGACGATTACCTTTGAGCCCTTCGGTAAATTCCATAGTGTCCGTTTAATGGCGGGCTTATTTAAAAATGAAACTTCATTGGAAAGCTCCAGTCGAATGGTTTTTTCTTATTGGTTGGGTTAGTAGTCTCTATAAAATAGGGGTTGTGAAAATTACTCCTAAGTAAGAAAAACACACTTATTGCAGAACCAATCAATACACCTAATAACACATCTGTAAGAAGTATGCCGATTATGGTTACAGCAAAAGGTAAAAATTGGGGCCAGCCTTTGTGATACATTTGCCGTATCATATGAAATGAGGTGAGTTTGTATCCTACAAGAAGTAAAATACTGGCAAGCGAAGCTAAAGGAATGAGGTTGATGATATTACTGAGAAATAATACACTAATTGTCAATAGAAAGCCATGAATGAGTGTGGATAGTTTGGATTCAGCACCTGCCTCTATATTTACTGAACTTCGGACAATTACAGATGTAATTGGAATACCGCCTAATAAGCCAGTCAAAGTATTTCCTACACCTTGGGCGACCAATTCCTGATTGGGCGGGCTCCTTCTTTTGTGAGGGTCTAGATTGTCTGTGGCTTCTAGGTTTAGTAAAGTAGCAATTGAACCTATTATTGCGATTGTGAAGGCATAAGTCCAAACTTTACCATTGCTGATAGCAGCAAAATCAGGAAAGGTGAAGAGGGAGCTAAATTGACTGATTTCCGGAATATTAACGAGGTGAACCCCCTCCAGAAATAATTCCGGGACAAATACCTTAAAAAGTTGATTAAGCGCCACTCCAAGAACCACCACAAAAAGTGAAGGTGGAAATAATTTTAATCTCTTTAGCGGGGTTTTATCCCAAAATATCATTATCCCCAATGAAATGATAGACAAAACCAATGCACCTGGAGCAATTGAAGAAACTACCATTAGTACTCTTTCTTCAAAACCTGCAAATGTATCCTTGGAATAATCTAACAGCCTGCTATCATCGATTTCCACTCCTACAGCATAAGGCAATTGTGAAAAAACCAAAATCAAACCTATGGCTGCCAAAAGGCCTTTGATAATATTGGTAGGAATGTAATCGGCTATTGCACCTGCCTTTAGAAAACCCAAAGCTATTTGAATCAAACCACCTATCATCAAGGCAAGTAGAAATACCTGAAAAGAACCTAACAATTGGATCGCAACCAATACAACAGCCGACAAGCTTGCAGCAGGTCCGGAAACGCTGGTGTGAGACCTACTCAACAGCCCAATAACCAAACCTCCGATCATTCCGGAAATTAATCCTGAAATTAAAGGAGCGCCACTCGCAAGCGCTATTCCTAAACACAAAGGTAGGGCCACCAAGAATACAACAATCCCAGCAGGGATGTCTTTCGATGGGTTTTTAAAAATTCCCTGGCTTAATGTATTATTTTCCTTATTATCCATTCGTTTGTAGTTGACTGTTAATTAATTAGATTGATACTATTTATAATAAAAAAATCAGCACCAACAATGACTCTAGCCCAATGAAGGACTAATATTTTCCTTCCAAACCAAACCGGTGTAACAAAAATAGAATAAGAATTAGTAAAAAATTATTCTAACTCCTAAATATTTATTCTAAAGAAAAAAATTATCTTTAATCTCTAGACTTTTTTAATGGAAAGCAAATAACCCAAATGCCTTATGAAAATTACAAAGCTATACTACGCTATATCTGTCATTCTTTTCAGTCTATTTACTTTAAAACTTGCAGATGGTCAAACCAATCCTTCCGGTTTTATCTATGGAGACTTGTTGCCTGATGCTCCGGAATTGGCAGAGCGGGGGATGTATAATGTTGGTGTAAAGACTTTAAACTTTCAGAATAATAATCAGCCGGATGTTGCGAATTTTAATAAAGACGAAAAACCCTTTTATGACAGGCCTTTAAAAGTAGAAGTTTGGTATCCGGCAGAAATAGATAGCCCTACTGTAACTATTTATGATGATTTTATTGGACTCGCGAACGATGAAAAACGTCCGCTTTCTCCGTTCTCCTTCAAAGGAAGAGCGACACGAGATGCACCTCCCAAGAATGATGAAGGGGCGTTTCCATTGGTAATTGTTTCCCATGGTTATGTTGGTTCCAGATATTTGATGACCTATCTTACTGAAAATCTTGCCTCTAAAGGATATATCGTAGCAGCCATTCACCACACCGAGTCAACCTTTGAGGACCCGGGGAAATTTTCTAGTACACTTTATCATCGACCAATTGATGATTTATTTGTCTTAAATGAAATGGAGAAACTGGGAAAGAAAGGGGCTGATGGTATTTTAGCAGGGATAGTCGATGTAGAGAATACAGCCTTAGTGGGTTATTCCATGGGGGGCTATGGTGCGTTAAATGCAGCAGGTGCGGGCTTTTCATCAGGTTTTGGAAGTTTTTTTAAGCAAATGACAGGAGGTAGTGACCTAATAATGGAGCGTAGTCTTTCTCATCCATCTTATGCAACATCTGTTGATCCAAGAATTAAGGCTGTGGTGGCTTTTGCACCATGGGGAATGGCAAGAGGAGTTTGGGATAGTGAAGGTTTGGCAAACCTTAGAACCCCATTGTTTTTTGTAGCCGGGGATCAGGATGATATTTCAGGTTATGAGGATGGAATCAAGGCTATTTTTGAAGGAGCTCTCAATGCGAACAGGTACTTGCTGACCTACATTAATGCCAGGCACAATGTGGCACCTAATCCACCGCCTGCGGAATCTTTTCAAAAAGGGAAGCATCTGGATGAATATTTGCGTTATGCAGAGTCTTCTTGGGACCAAAGAAGAATAAACAATATCAACCAACATTTTGTAACAGCATTCTTGGGTATTCATTTAAAAGGTAAAGATTTTACATCTTTTCTTGACTTACCTGAAGATTCGTTGGAAGAAACTTGGAAAGGTTTTAAACCTAGAACCTCTATTGGTTTAGAATTGAAGCATTTAGAGCCTTAGCTAGAGTAATTTTTTTATTTAGAATTTATTAACTAAAACATTTACAACTTGAAAAATCTAAGGTGTTGTATTTTCGTATTCTGTTTTCTAGTCTTTACGGCCTGTAATATTAATGAAGAAGATCCTTTTCAAAACGTTAATGTTGAGGAATATATAGCGTTACTGATCAATGGTGAGTATACTGCTATGAATTTGCCGGAATTTACCGAATCAGATATCCCTAAACTACTGGTTTATAGAAACCGTACCGAGAAAATCACTAATTTCCCTAGAAATTGGATTTCTTCGTACGTTAATGAGGAATGTTCTTTGGGAATGTATGTGTTATGGACCATAGAATCGATTCGAGCGGTAGCTATAGAAAGCGAATATTTAATAGGAAGGTTTCCTTCTCAAAACCCGATTGTGAGGGAAAGGGACGGCGATTTCAATCTTGTGCCGGAAGAGGATGCGCATCCCAAAGTTGCCCAAGCCTATTTTGAATGGTGGCAGGATAATCAAGACCGAAGTTTTGAAGCATTCAAAGCAAAAGACCCATTGATTGATTCAGGTTTGAGTTGGCATTAAGTAAAGGCTTGATGCATTTTATTGACCAAAAAGATCCGAAACTATGTAAAGGAATTATGGACTCATGGCTTTTAGACACCTCAAATGGTAATAGTTTTAATTGTATCGGACGTTACTGTCTAATTGGATGAATATGTCCATTCTCTATTAAAATGAATTTTTGAAATTTTTTCTATAAAACCACAGTTAGTCTAAGTTGTTGGTAGCTACAAATAATGTAAAATTTATGCTAACTTTGAATCTTGAAAATTCTCCAAAAAACCCAAAATACTTCAAAAAAGATAAATTTACCTTTTAACTGGATTTGGCTGTGAATAAAACGTGGAAATCAGAGTTAAAGGTGGTTTATGAACTCAGAGGTAGGTATCTAAAAGGTAATACCAAAGCATGAGATGTGGGAGGGAGGCTAGCATTAAATTGCTTTTCCAACAATCATGCTTAATGTTCTACTTATTTTATTGCTCTTTTATTTCAACTTAATGATTTGAAAAATTAAATGAACAGGAAAGTAAAAATTCTTTATATCAACTTTTTACAATTCAAAAAGAATTTTATTCAATATCCTTACCGGAAATTTAATTTTATTGAGCTTTTTTAATTTGGGTAAGTGAGAAATTGACACGTTCTCAGTTTCTTGTCTTATCGGGTATTTTGGTGGGGTTGAGTGCGGGTTCTGCCGGGGTAATTTTAAAGGTATTTGTTCATTATATCCAATCGTCCATTAGTACTGATGTCCCATTTGAGGAAAGGTTACTGATTTATGGAATTTTTCCTTTGATAGGGATTACTTTGACGGCATTTATAGTCAAATACTTTTTTAATGGAGATGAGGAAAAGGAGATATCTTTTATACTAAAAGACATTTCAAAAAAGCAGAGTAAGGTTAAAATTACCAAAATGTATTCCCAAATCCTCCAAAGTGGAATTACAGTTGGTTTTGGAGGTTCTGTAGGACTGGAGACTCAATTGCGGTTACAGGTTCTGCCATTGGCTCCAATTATGCCCAAAGGTACCGTTTGGGTTTTAAAGAACGTACTTTACTGTTGGCTGCAGGAGCAGCAGCCGGAATTTCAGCAGCATTTAATGCGCCGATTGCCGGTATCATGTTTGCTTTTGAGATAATTCTTACTGGATTAGTATTTACGGATTTTATTCCACTGGTTATTGCCTCTATTTGCGGAAGCCTTCTATCCACAATTATTCTGAATGAAGACATACTTTTTAATTTTCAAGCCAGAGAAACCTTCAACCATTTTAATGTGATTTATTTCTTGGGTTTAGGGGTGCTTACTGGATTTTATTCCAGGTATTTTCTAGTGGTTGGGCAGTATGTTCATAGGTTTTTTGAGCGGTTTAAGAAGAAAATGCTTCTCAAAGCTTTACTAGGAGGTTTAATGCTATCAGTCCTTTGTGTTTTGTTTCCCCCACTCTTTGGGGAGGGGTATATCAATATAAGAACCATTTATCAGGGGAATGTGAAGTTACTTATTGAGGACAGCCTCTTTAGTTACTTCGGCAATTCAGAAGTGATTATTATTGTGTTCTTATCACTTACAATTTTGCTCAAGGCTTTCGCTACCAGTATCACCTTGTATTCCGGAGGTAATGGAGGCAATTTTGCCCCTCTCTTATGGCAGGGGGCTTCTTGGCTTTGTGTTTGGTTTTTCTTTAGAGCTAATGGGATTCACTGAGGTACCTACTACCAATCTGATGTTGGTAGGAATGGCAGGGGTGATGTCAGGCGCCATGTATGCTCCTTTGACAGCCATCTTCCTAATTGCAGAGTCTAGTAGTGGGTACGATTTATTTATTCCTTTGATGATAGTTTCTGTTATTTCTTACCTTATCAACAGATCTTTCTCACCAATTAATCCATCTTTTAAAGAGTTGGCCGAAAGAGGCGACATCTTTACTACCAGACAGGATCAAAATATTCTTTCTCATATTTCTCTCAAAGACTGTATCAACCCTTCCTCAGTGCAAATTTGCACTACGGATAGCATGGAAGAGGTATTGCATAAATTCAGAAATAGTGATCAAAACAGTATGGCTGTTGTAGACGTCAACAACCAGTTTTGGGGTTTGTTAAATAGGGAGCAACTGCGTCCATTTCTATTGAATAAAGAATCTGCCGAAGGAACAAGTGTAAGTCAATTGGCCATAGCCCCACCCTTTATTATTTCTCCCAAGGATTCTGTTATGGAGGTGACGAAAATGTTTGATGAAGCTGATGTGTGGCAACTTCCCTTGCTTAATGAAGAAAGAAATTTTATGGGTTTTATTAGCCGTTCAAAAATATTAACCAACTACCGTGCATTGTTAAGGGATTATTCAGAATAGATGAAATTTGATCTATTTCTCCAAAAATAGGCAACAAAAAAACCTGATCGAATGATCAGGTTTTTTTATTCACTTTAACCACTAACAACCACAAATAAAATTTGCTTGCCTGGCGGCAAACAAACAGAATTTGTTGTAGTCCGTACGGGAATCGAACCCGTGTTTCATCCGTGAAAGGGATACGTCCTAACCCCTAGACGAACGGACCAAATAAAAGGAAAAGAGCACTAAAATGTAGTCCGTACGGGAATCGAACCCGTGTTTCATCCGTGAAAGGGATACGTCCTAACCCCTAGACGAACGGACCATTTTGTGAGTGATGTGCTCTTTTTCCTAAATGGTGATGCAAATATAGGGTCTTTCAAGAACAAACCAAAACCCACCAAAAAAATATTCTAAAACTAGACACAATCCTTTGAAAATAAGGCATTAAATTTATTCAATTAATTTATTTAACCAACGGTAAACTTTATTTTAATCATTTCTGTTTTCTATTTAAACCTAAAAAATAATTCAAAAACCTAAAAAATTCAATTATGGCACTTAGATTAGGAGATGTTGCTCCAGACTTTACCGCTGATTCTTCCGTAGGAGAAATTAATTTCCACAAATACCTTGGGGACAGTTGGGGAATTTTATTTTCACACCCTGCAGATTATACGCCTGTATGTACCACTGAGTTGGGCGCAGCTTCTAAATTAAAGGAGGAATTTGATAAAAGAAATGTTAAGATGCTTGCCCTTAGTGTAGATGGTGCGGACAGCCACAGGTCTTGGATCGAAGATATTAATGAAACACAAAATACCACTGTAAACTTTCCAATAATTGCTGATGAGGATAAAAAAGTGTCTGAATTATATGACATGATTCATCCTAATTCAAACGAAAGCTTTACCGTTCGTTCTGTTTTTATCATCGGTAATGATAAAAAAATTAAACTAATTATTACTTATCCGGCCAGTACAGGAAGAAATTTTGTCGAATTATTAAGGGTAATTGATTCTTTACAATTGACTGCAAATTATTCTGTAGCCACACCTGCGGACTGGAAAAGAGGTGAAGACGTGGTTGTAGCTCCAGCGATTAAAACAGAAGACATTCCTTCTAAATTCCCTAAAGGATTTAAAGAAATTAAACCTTACTTAAGAACTACACCGCAACCGGACTTGTAAAAAACATTGAGAAGGCTGAATTATTTCAGCCTTTTTTTATGAATGATTTAAACAATAGCTTCGGATAAAAATAATATTGTACAAATATTATTTTTATTATTATTGATTTTTGTAATGATTAATAGTCTCTATTGTTAATTGAACGTATTTAAATTTGAGGAGCTGTTATAATTTATTGGGTTTAAAGAGTAAGGCATAGTTTTTTCCTATACAATCATCTTATAATTACACCAATGTTGATTGTAGTAATGTATATGTCTGTTTATTTAGTTTATAGAAGCCGTATCATTTCGGATAATTCATCAAATAAATAGTATAAATGCCTATTTTAGCGGTCTTAGAATTTTGGAAAGGACAATTAGTTAATGGACAAGAAAATAATAAGTAGCATAATTGTTGGATCAGGGAAATATTTACCAACCAAGGTTATTCCCAATGACTATTTTTTAACAAAAGAGTTTTACGATGCGAGTGGCAAAAGATTGGTGAAACCCAATGCTGATATTGTTGCCACGCTGCAAAAAATTACTGAAATAAGAGAGAGGAGGTACCTTGAAGACAATTTAATGACTTCAGATATGGCTCATTTGGCAGCTAAAGACGCCCTTTCCTCTACTGGTATTGATGGAGAAACGTTGGATTATATTATCGTAGCCCATAATTTTGGTGACCTACTAAAAGATAATATTCGGACCGATACCTGTCCTACTTTGGCCGCAAGGGTAAAACACAAATTGGGTATAAAAAATCCGTACACCGTTGCCTATGATTTACCATTTGGATGTCCGGGATGGGTGCAGGGAATGATTCAAGCCAATTATTACCTTCAGTCGGGTGATGCAAAAAGAGTGATGGTGATTGGTGCAGAAAACTTGTCAAGGATATCTGATCCTCATGACATTGACAGTATGATTTTCTCTGACGGGGCCGGGGCAGTTATTTTGGAAGCTAAAGAAGGGGACTCAAAAGTAGGAATTATGGCCCATCTCACAAGGTCAGATACCTTGAACCATGCTCACTTGCTGAATATGGATGCTTCTTACAATCCAAACTATCCAGACAATACACGGTTTTTAAAGATGAATGGTAGGAAGCTTTATGAATATGCAATTAAAACAGTGCCTGCTACACTAAAAGAATGTCTGGATCGAGCAGGAAAAAGAGTAGAAGATATTCAACATGTGTTAATCCATCAGGCAAATGCCAAAATGGACCATAACATTTTAGAGCGGCTTTTTTTATTGTATGACAAGCATGAAATACCTGAAAACCTCATGCCTATGAGTATTCAGGAGTTCGGTAATAATTCAGTTGCTACAGTTCCAATTTTATATGATTTAATCGCAAAAGGAGCGAAGGAAGGCCATCGTTTTATATCCGGAGATCATTCAATTTTTGCCTCGGTTGGGGCTGGAATGAATATTAATGCCTTTGTATACATTCACCCTTAAGTCAAGCAACCCAAAATATGATAAATAAAATTGATGCACACCAGCATTTTTGGCAGTATAGTAAGCAAAGATATGCTTGGATTGATGATAAGATGCTTCAATTGAAGCGTGATTTTCTCCTGATGATATATTTCCCATCATCCAAAGAAATAGCGTAGAAGGTACGGTGGCCGTTCAGGCCGTTCAGGATGAAAAAGAAAATTTTTTCCTTTTGGAACTTGCAGAAAAACACCCTTTTATCTTGGCTGTGATAGGTTGGATAGATTTGAAATCACCAGACCTGGAAACTACACTTGAAAGCTATAAAAACCATAAAAAGTTAAAAGGATTTAGGCACGTACTTCAGGATGAAGCTGACCCTAACTTTATTTTAAATCAAGCTTTTCAAAATGGCTTAAAATCAATTTTTAAGGCAGGGTTTACTTATGACCTATTGGTATATCCCCATCAATTAGATGGAGCCATTCAAACGGTTTCTAATTTTGAGGAGGGGAGGTTTGTATTGGATCATATTGCCAAGCCCCCTATCAAAGCAGGCCTAATCAAAGATTGGGAGGTCAATATCAAAGCATTGGCAGAGAGGCCTAACGTTTATTGTAAGTTGTCCGGTATGATTACAGAAGCAGCTTGGGAAGATTGGGATGAAAAAGAGTTTTATCCTTATTTGGATGTTATAATGAAAGCATTTGGAGAAGACCGGGTAATGTTTGGGTCAGATTGGCCTGTCTGTAAATTGGCAGGGAGCTATGAACAGGTTATTGGTTTGGTCGAAGGCTATTTTAAAGGCTGCTCACCAGAGGCATTGGAGAAAGTTTGGCGAGCCAATGCCATAAAATTCTATCAACTTTAATTTTATACTTATACTATGCAAAGGTATTGTCTTGCCCTGGATTTAAAGGATGATCCGGAAATTATTGAAAAGTATGTAGAGCATCACAAAAAGGTCTCTGATGAGATTATCTCTAGTATTAAGGATGCGGATATCCAGGTGATGGATATCTACCTGACAGGTAATCGGCTATTTATGATTATGGAGGTAGGGGACTCCTTTTCTTTTGAAGAGAAAGCCAAAATGGACGCTAGCAATGAAAAAGTGCAGGAGTGGGAAACGTTAATGGGAACCCTTCAGAAAAATTTACCTTGGGCAAAACCCGGGGAGAAATGGGTGCTAATGGAAAAGATTTTTTCTTTGTAACACCCTGATTTTTTGATAACTTCTTTTAACTTCAAAAAAAGTAGTTTTTTCATTTGATTGAATAAAAATTGGTAGCCCTAGAATTCTATGCAAGGATTGAGTGGTTTTCACGAGGGAAATTTTATTGCATATTTCGGGTTTAATAAGTAATCCCGGATAAGCAATTTGCTTATCCGGGATAATTTTACCATTCCATTTCCCCTTTACATTCCTCTCCTTGAATTTGCTCCAAAGTGGGATTATAACCATTGTTATCAATCGTTATTTTCGGATGGGTACCCTCATTTACCAATTTCGATATAGCACAGTAATTTGTGAGATAATTATTTGATTGAATAATCATGCTACCGGCAACAGAGACCAGGTTATCGAGTCCTTCCAAGGAGTTAAAATTAATATTATCTTGAATTGTTAGGCTTCTAGTTATTTTTTAAGATTGCTCAATTCACGAAGATTACCAAGAGAGGTATCTTTGATATTAACCCTACTAAGCTCCTCTGAAACCGTAAGTCCTTCCAATTTCCTGATACCATTACTCATTAAATCTATGGAAGATGTCACGGTGCCCGTAAATCCTGTAAAGTCTTTTAAATCATACAGGTTGTACAGTGTTAGGGAACTGATGGACTCTACTCCTTGGAATCCATTAAAATTGGTAATGTTTAGACCTATAATTTCAAGAGTACCTATTAGACGAACATTCTCGAGCCCTTCGAATGAAGTTTGTACTTCATTGAAAGAAACTTCCAAGCCAGAAATCTCTTGTACTTGATCCATCCCTTTAAAATTGACCAATTTAGGGTTAGATCTTATGATTACATAGCCTAATTTATTTATTCTTTCCAATCCATTAAAATTTAATAAGTTGGGGTTGCTCGAAATAGTTAAATGTACTTGCTGGTTTTCAGATAAAGACAAACCCTCGAGTGTTTCCAAACTACTGTTTCCATCAATCGTTACCCATCCTTCTACAAGATTTAGGTTTTGCAAACCATGAAGGTTTTTTAGGTTTGAAGTGTTTTCAATTTTTAAACTCCCATAGACATGAGTAACCAATTCCAAAGGGCTCAGGTCTACGATAGGGTCTTGGTCATCGCCACCCTGAATGATAAGGTCTCCTTGAATACCGGTATGACAGCGTAATGCCCAATCGTTTAATTCAGTTTGGGTAGTCAATACCAAATCTTCGATGAATTCACCACCCACACATTTAATTTCTGCTTCTACCATTTCAACTACCAACGGCTGCTCAACATAGGACTTTAATTGATCAAAACTTAGGGTATCAATGAAATCATCAAAGTTGAAGCTTTTAAAAAGTATAGCATAACTATCAGCTATGGGAAGTGTTACAGATTCATTAATTCCGGCAATTAGTTCTTGGGTAATGACTTCTCCGTCTGCAGTTATTTCTATTGATCCAGGCAGAAAGTCCATTAATCGCTGGTCAGTAACCATTGCCACGTAGATATTATTAGAAGTAGCAGTTACAATATCCAAACCAAAGGACTGAAAACCAAAGTCCGAGGGGCTATGTCCTTCTGCAGCTACCACTTGCATGGATATTTGTATCTCTGCTTCCTCTTCTGTTTCTATGGTCTCTAATTCAAAAGTCAAAGGCAATGACAAATTTTGGTCCTCACTCAGTGATGAGTTTTTCTTAGGAGTGGCCTCTACAATGTCATTGTTATCATCCAGCACATAAAATGCAACTACCTGATAGGAGCCTTCCGGAAGAATGATCTTCTCAGTCAGGTAATGGTCTCCCATGTCCTGAACCTGAATATTCTTATTAGTGTAGGAGGTTGAATCTCCGTTTGCCGTTTGGATTGTAATAATTGCTTTACTATAAGCGGTTACCCTAAGTTGCCTTGAAGATGTGTTTGAAGTTTTAGCAATTTTAATTACAACTGTGGGTAATTTCTCCTGATTTTCAGGGTTTTCCTCTTCTTCTCCAGGGTTTGTAATCGGATCTGGGATTACAGTTGGTTTTTCAGCCTCTTCACAAGAGACCAATCCTGCACCAAGAGAAATAAAAAGAATAAATAAGACTAAACGGAATTTTAATATAATTTCTCTCATGGTTTACACCCCCCTTCGAATATTGTCGAAACTTGGATTAAAGGCATTTCCTTTAATCTCTGTGCCAAAAGGAAGGTTATTAACAAGTGTAACCTTGATATCCTTTAGTCCACAAAAATCGACAAGTGATATATTATCTTTGATAGTAATTTTTACAGGCGGTGTCCAGACATATCCCGGATAGGGATCTTCCCCTTTATAAACAAAGTAATAAAGGACTTTTCCACCTTCGAAACCATTCAGACTTTTTAGTTGAGGATTATTAATTATAGTAATATCGCTGAAAATTATCTTTGCAGAGGCAATTGCCGTTATATCTTCCAAAGTAGCATTGTTCTCTAAGTGGATTTCACCAACTTGCTCAGCTAAAAATAGAGGAGAAAGGGTAGTAAGTTTGGGACAGTTTAAGACAATTAAATCATCTACTCCCTCACCTTTAGGTTGAAGAAGTCCTTCCAAGTTTTCCAAATTCTCGTTATTATTTAGTTCGAGGTTGGATATAAATCTAAATCCTCCATCACCACCACCGAAAGAGATTAAAGCAGGGTTGTTAGCTATATAAAGGTTAGAAATGATGGTTTGAGTTTGGGTAGGGAAACTCAAATCAATTAAATTGGGATTGGCAAGAATGGTTATATGGCTCAAATTTATTGCGTTTTCAAATCCTTCTCCTTCTAATCCAATAAAATGCTCCATATTTTCAATATGTAAAGATGCTATCGTAGGAGCCACATGGTTAAATCCATTAAAGTCTCGGATACTAGGGTTATTGGTTAGGTTCAGACTTGGCAATTTCTCCAAAGATGTCAATCCATAGAATGACTCTAGCATGGAGTTGTTTTTTACTATTAATTCTTGAGAAATGTATCGGAGGTAATTCAGTCCCTCCAATGATCGTAATTCCGGATTATTTATGATGTTTAAATTATTTTTTACTTGGTCTATTGTAGCCAATGGAGAAAGGTCTAAAATAGGGTCTTCTGAGTCATCAGGAGTATTCCCAATTGTTAAATTTCCTTCGATAATATCATATCCCTTCAAACCAAAAGAATCAAGGGCTGCTTGGGTGGACAAAGTTATATTCCCTTTGAATGTTCCGCCTATATAAAAGGCATCATCGCGTTTTTTGGTCATTTCAATTACTAAAGGAAGATGCTCAAATTTTTGAAGGCTATCGTAGCTTATTTCCTTTGTTATAGGCTGGAAAGGGCCATAGGTTAGTGAAAAATCATAATTCTCACTTGTCTTTGGCAGTACAATTTTGTTCAATTTGCCAGTAAGTTGACGGGTCAGCAAATGCTCCCCTTGGCTAACTGTCAATTCAGCCGGAATAAAGTCCATAAAGTCATCTACCATCTCACGTACTGCAGAAATGAAAAAGTAAAAAGTCTCCCGGAAACCTTCCATACCTGATTCAAAACCGAAAGGCTCAGGATTTTTTCCCGCAGTAGAGATGATTTCAAGGTTTAAGTTTTGGGATTCGTTATCGGTCACTTCAAACGGAATAGGTAGAGGCGCTGCTAAATAATCCCCATATTCGGAGCCTTCCATTGGCGTAGCATAATGGATGTTACCGGTGTTATCAGTTAAATAAAAAGCACTAAGTTGATAGCTTCCCGGTGAAAGATGTATATCTTCAATTAGGAGTTCATCACCAAAACCCAAAATTGGTAAAGATTTACGTTCATAGATGGTTTGAGAACCATCTTCAGTTTCGATTGATAGAATAACACTGTTCACTCCTTGGACAGGTAGCGCCAAATTTCTGTTACTTTCATTATCTACATAGGTTTCATTGACCTTAAAGCTCACGGTTCCATCAGTTGGTATGTGTTGCTCGTACTCTGTGGTACATGCTCCCAAAACAATCAAACTAAAAAGTTGAATGTACTGGATTAATTTCCATTTGTTCATATCTTTAAAAAACGTTTGTCAAAACTAAATATAATTTTTTAAACCATTGTAATGTATTTTAAATTATTAATAATGTATTTCAAAATAGTTTAAATGTGTTTCGTATGGATATAAGCGTTTTTCTTTTTCTGAGTTTTAGATGTATTTTTGGTATTGAGATGGAAATTGTGTTGGTCTACATACTAGTGGCTTTCTGATAAAAATCTGCTAGGAATAAAGATCTTTTTTTAAACAAGTTTGTTAATTGAGAAAACCTTAAGCTATGGAAGATATTTGGATAAAAAAATGGAATGAAAGATATGGTGAGGAAGAATATGCCTATGGGGAAAAGCCTAATGTATTCTTTGAGGAAAAGATTAAGGGGTTAAAATGCGGTAAAATACTATTACCGGCTGAAGGGGAAGGTAGAAATGCAGTGTTTGCAGCCAAAATCGGCTGGTCTGTTTTCGCTTTTGATCAAAGTGAAGAAGGGCAAAAGAAGGCCATGAAATTGGCAGAAAAGAATGGAGTGAACATAGACTATCAAGTAGGAAGCTTAGAGCTTGTAAATTACCCTAAGGAGGAGTTTGATGTTATTGGGCTTATCTATGCTCATTTTCCGGCTAATATCAAGTCGGCATACCATAAAACATTGGATGGATATTTAAAAAAGGAGGTTTTGTGGTTTTTGAAGCCTTTAGTAAAAATAATTTGGAATATAGGGCTCAGAATGAGAAGATTGGAGGACCTAGAGATTTAGATTCTCTTTTCTCTATTGAGGAACTTAAAACTGACTTTCCCAATTATGAAATTTTGCAGTTGGAAGAAAAAGAGGTAGAGTTGGGAGAGGGGCTTTACCATAATGGGAAAGGCTCGGTCATTCGGTTCGTCGGGAAGAAAAAATAAGGCTGACAAACCTTCAAGAAATCAGAAAAAACTATTTGAGAATTACAGATTCATTCCAAAAAAAAGGCTGCTTTTATAAGCAGCCTTTTTTTATTACATATTTTTAACTTCTGCAACAAGTTCATTGAGCACCTTTTTGGCATCCCCAAATAACATTCGGGTTTTAGGTTCAAAGAAAAGTGCGTTTTGAATTCCGGCATAACCAGAGCTCATACTTCTTTTTATCACTATTACATTGGCAGCTTTATTGACTTCCAGAATAGGCATTCCATATATAGGACTGGATGGATCGTCATTGGCAGCCGGGTTAACAACATCATTGGCACCAATCACCATGACAACATCTGTGTTAGGTAGCTTCTCGTTCATGTCATCCATTTCGATAAGCTTGTCATAAGGAACATCCGATTCAGCCAATAATACGTTCATATGGCCCGGCATCCTACCTGCCACAGGGTGAATACCATAAAGGACTTCAACACCTTTTTCTTCCAGTATTTTTTCTAAATCATGTACTGCATGTTGGGCCTGAGCAACGGCCAAACCATAGCCAGGTACAATCACTACCCTTTTAGCATAAGCCATTAAAATAGAAGAATCGTAGGCATTGATTTCTTTGGCTACTTGTTCGCCATCAACACCTGCAGCAGCTCCTCCTGCGGAAGAACCAAAGGAAGTGAACAAAATGTTAGAAACTGATCTGTTCATGGCCTTGGCCATTAATAAGGTCAATAGAATCCCTGCTGAACCTACCAAAATACCACCCATTAACATTACCTTATTGTCATAAAGTAAACCTGTAGTAGCGGCTGTAACCCCGGTAAGTGAGTTGAGTAGTGAAATAACTACAGGCATATCTGCTCCCCCAATTGGGTAAACGAACATAAGACCATAAATCAATGACAACACTACCAATACATAGATTAATATTGGCTGTGGTGCGCCGGAAGTTAGGATATATGCAGCCAAAGCCACGGCAATGGCAAGTACAGCGAAGCCGAAAATTTTATTAATTTGAATGTCTTTTACAACCCCTTGTAGTTTTCCCATCGCAATTAATGAACCGGAAAATGATACCGACCCAATAATTAAGCTGGACATCAACACAGCTCCTTTACCAATATCATCTACGGGAAGGTCTCCGTATTCTACCAAACCAATCAAAGCGGCAGCAGCTCCTCCCATCCCATTGAAGAAGGATACCAATTGAGGCATGGCTGTCATTTGTACGGTTTTGGCCGAATAAATACCGCCGATGGTTCCAAGAACCATGGCAATTATGATTAGTGCCAGATTGTCTAAACCTGGTGTTAGAAAAGAGGCTAAAATAGCCAATATCATTCCTGATAATGCAATGCTATTACCTTTCCTCGCAGAATCCGGATGACTCATCATCTTGATCCCAACGATAAAAAGTACTACCGCAATCAGGTAGCAAATATCTATTATCTGTAAAATCATCATTCTTATTTTTTACCGGGTTTTTTCTTAAACATCTCTAACATTCTATTCGTCACAGCAAAACCTCCAACCACATTGAGTGTAGCAAGCAATACTGCTAAAAAGCCTAAAGACAAGGCCAAATAATTTGAAGGATCAGTTTTTCCCAAAACTATAATTGATCCGACAATTACCACTCCCGAAAGGGCATTTGAACCTGACATTAGCGGGGTATGTAAAACTGTAGGTACTTTAGAGATCACCTCAACACCCACAAAAATCGCTAGAATGAAAATATAGAGTTCTTGTTGGTTAATTGATATATATTCAATAATCGCTTCCATATTATTTTAATAAGGGTTCATAAACTATCGCTCCATCATGTGTGATGCAGGTTCCTTTAATAATTTCATCTTCAAAGTTGAGATTCAACTGATCTTCTTTTAAAAGTAATTTTAAAAGATTCTGTACGTTTTTACTGTACATCTTGCTTGCATCCTGAGACATTGTGGAAGGCAAAGCAGAATTTCCTATTACAGTTACACCATTGACTGTAACAGTTTCATTGTTTTGCGTGCCTTCACAGTTTCCGCCATTAGCAGCGGCCAAATCCACGACTACAGCTCCTGCCTTCATTTTTTCAAGCATAGGCTTTGTAATAAGTATCGGAGCCTTTCTTCCCGGGATCAAGGCAGTGGTGATTACAACATCTGATTTGACAATAGACTGCTCCAACATTTCAGATTGCTTTTTCTTGTATTCCTCCGATTGTTCAACTGCATATCCACCGGCACCTTTGTCTTCAACGGCACCGGGAACTTCAACAAATTTCCCACCTAAACTCTCCACTTGTTCCTTTACTGAAGGTCTGGTATCAAAGGCTTCTACTACAGCACCCAGTCTTTTGGCTGTTGCAATAGCTTGTAATCCAGCTACACCTGCACCAATTACCAATACTTTAGCCGGTGCAATAGTGCCTGCAGCTGTCATAAGCATTGGGAAAAATCTCGGTAAGTTGGCAGCAGCAAGTAATACCGCTTTATAACCGGAAACTGTACTCATAGAAGAAAGTACATCCATACTCTGAGCCCTTGTGATCCTTGGGATGGAATCCATACTGAATAAGGATACTCCGGTATCTGCAATGGTTTTCATTAGCTCTCTTGCTACCAATGGTTGGTAGACTCCAAATAAAAATTTTCCTTTATTTAACGAGGGATAATCTTCAGGTGCTAAGGGCGTGATTTGAAAAATCATCTCTGCCTCTTTCAAAACTTCTTGGCGTTCTTTTACTTCAGCACCTGCTTCCAAAAATGTGGCATCAGAAAGGAAAGAGGACACACCGGCCCCTTTTTCAATCAGGACTTTATTTCCTGTTCCTGTTAGGACCTTTACTGCTTCCGGATGTAGAGAAACTCTAGTTTCCGGGGAAGGTTCTTTTAAAATTCCTAAAATCATAATGGTGGTTTATTGACGTATTCCAAACATTGAGTTTCCAAAATCAAATCATCGCTTTGCCTCGCATTTAAATAGATTCAAAATAACATTTAACTTTGGCAGTGCAAAAAAAGCACTTTTTTACGGATTTTATCGTATTGTCCTTTAAAACTTTCGATTTTTAACGGATTGATTGATTTTTTTGCCTTATTTGATAAACTTCTTTAAAAATATTTTGTTCTTACCCGAGCTTGATTGCCTCCCCTTTTTCATAAGGAAATAAAATATTTAAGGACCCTTTAAAATGATTTTCTTTTAAAAAATTCATTCATAAATCGGCTTTAAACTACTTAAAGGGAATCGTAGAAAGAAATCCTTTATTAATAACGGACTTCAAAATTACTCCCTTTAGAAAGCTATATCCTATTTTTATGATAAAATAAGTTGAGAAAGGATGGTAAGCCGATAGATGTATATACCAAATGGTTAGTCTGTATTATTATGTTTTAGCGCATGAACAAATACACTGAATAATTCCTAACTTTAGGTCAGTCTACTTAATTTAATGCATCCCAAATGAAAACAATATTTACCCTAATTTATTTTGTAGGTATTTCTATTCAGGTTTTAGCTCAAGATTTTGAACCCAATTATGAAGAAGATAAGGTCCCAGAGTATCAGTTGCCCGACTTATTAAGGATGGAAAATGGGCAACTTATTACTAACAAAAGACAATGGAGCAATAGGAGGGCTGAATTAGTAGAAATATTTGAAAATGAAATTTATGGCAAATCACCTGTATGGGATGGACAAATTTCAAGTAAAGTATTACTTGAAAATAAGGATTACCTGAATGGTGAAGCCACTAGAAAAGTGGTAAAATTAACTTTAAAAGGGGAGAAAAATCGCTAGATTTTAATTTATTGGTTTTTTATCCAAACTCGGGAAAACAAGTACCTGCTTTTTTAGGGCTTAATTTTTATGGCAATCATACCATTTCTTCCGATGAGCAGGTGGCTGTTCCTGATGCTTGGATAAGAAACAATGAGAAAATGGGGAGTTTTAATAATAAAGCTTCAGAAAAGGGAAGAGGTCAACGAATAGCTAACTGGCCTTATGAAGAGATTCTTACTAGAGGTTATGGTTTGGTTACCATGTATTATGGTGAAATAGACCCCGATTATGCAGATGGATTTAAAGATGGTGTACATGCATTGTATTCCGAAAGAAAAAGAGAGCCCAACTCTTGGGCAAGTATTGCTGGCTGGGCTTGGGGACTTTCTCGGGTGATGGATTTCTTAGAAGGTGAAGATTGGATTGACAATAAAAAGGTGGCTGTTTTGGGACACAGTAGGCTAGGTAAAGCTGCATTATGGGCAGGTGCAACGGACGAAAGGTTTGCGATGGTGATCTCCAATAACTCGGGTTGTGGGGGCAGCCTTGTCTCGTCGATCTTATGGAGAGACCGTTGGGCGAATGATTGAGGTAATTCCTTATTGGTTTTCAGATAGCTTCAAAGTTTACTATAAAAGGGAAAATGATTTGCCTGTAGATCAACATCAATTATTGGCTTTAATGGCTCCTAGACCTCTTTATGTGGCAAGTGGAGCAGAAGATAAGTGGGCAGATCCCAAAGGGGAGTTTTTGTCTTGTGTAGCTGCTTCTCCGGCCTACAAGTTATTTGGAAAAGTAGGAATGCCTGCAACAGTGCTGCCTCCATTAGACCAACCGGTGATGGGAACCATCGGTTATCACATTCGATCCGGTGGCCATGGTTTGTTGCCATATGATTGGCAACAATACCTAGATTTTGCTGACAGGCATTTTTAAGCCAAGATATGGATCAGACCATTTATTGAGATCTAAATTTATTACAAACGCTATAGTATTGATGATGTATGGACATCGCAAAGTGATAGCGAATAGAAAAGAGATCCAATTGACCGCTTTTCTATTTTTGAATTTTCCTTTCCCGCAACAGTGAGTAACCTATTTGGATTTAAAAATCCCTTCATCGATCATCATTTGAAAGGAATCTTCCATCGTTTTTTTCAAGGGTATAAATTTGATGCCCAACTCTTTTTTAATTTTAGAATTGTCAGCATGGAATGGTATGTTGACGTTGTTTTTAATGTACTTTCTTGTAAAAAGTTTATTTGCCAAAGGCCCAACCAACATTAGAAGCCATTTTGGCATTGCTCTTTTGGGTAAAGGGAATTTTTTCCCGTATTTAGGCAGTAAAATTTTACTTATTTCCAAGAGGTTTGTGTCATAAGCAGACGTTATGTAACGCCCTTTTGCTTCAGGGGTAAACCCTGCTTTATAATGTGCTTCTGCAACATCACGAACATCTACCACCCCAAGCCCCATTTTAGGAGCTCCCATTTTGAGTTCTCCGCCTCCAAGCATTTTCAGTATGTTTATGCTTTCTGAAGTTGTATTGCCAAGGTTTAATGCAGGGCCCAGTACTAAAGACATATTAATGGTCACCAGATCCCACTGACTTTGTGATTTCTCTAATTCCCAGGCTTTTTTTCAGCCAAAGTTTTCGAATAAGAATAAGGTTGGTAGTCTAATGAGGCTGTAGTATTCCAAACTTCTTCAGTTATTTTGCCTTCTGGCGCGTTGACCGTGTCAATAGCATCCGTGTAGATAGCTGCACAACTGCTGGTGACAACTATACGTCTGACGCTACTTACCTCTTTCGCGGTATTCAAAACATTGGCTGTTCCATTTACGGCAGGTGCTATTAATTCTGCTTGAGGATCTTTTATATCCAAAGAAAATGGGGAAGCCGTATGATAAACCAAAGCACAACCTTCCATGGCTGCTTTGTAAGAGTCCGGTTTCATTAAATCTCCGGCAAAAAACTTAATTTCACCCTTAGACTTGGAAGCTACCTCTTTTAGGTGACTTATTTTTTTGTCATTGTTAGGATCTCGAACAGCTGCATGCACCGTTATTCCTTCATCAAGCAGTTTTTTACCAGCCAGCTGGCTACATATCCATTGGCTCCTGTTACCAATACCGGTTTAGATTTATCTGTTGTCGTCATTTTTTATAATTTATTATGAAAGTTAAATTTGGATTATTCATTAGGTATTCTTGATAAGTATTGCAAGAGAAAGAAAATAAGGCTGTTTGGAGATCTAAACATAGCATCCCTTTGGTATACCTGATTAGCGATTAGTTGGGGAGGAAATAGCATCAAATATTTGATTTTGAAGCAATTTCAGTACGTAATAGATTGTCTATTACATGATTTAGGTTTAGTATTCCGGATTAAAATTCTTAAAAATTGAGAGGAAGGTTAACACAAAATTCAGAATAAAAAACACAAATAGGAGATTAATCCAATCTTTTGAATTTTTTTTCTGACAATATGTGGTAGGAAATATTGCTAAACCTTCGAATAGGAACTATTTTATTTGATAACTAGGGTAGTTGAGCACTGATCTTATATTTTAAAGTACTTAAAATGTATGATTTTAACTCCTATAAATCATTTTCTGTAAAATTTTTCGCCAAATTTTTAATTTGTAAAGGATCAATGATTTTTAACTCTATTGGTTTTTTAAGGAGAGATAGCATGGCCTTGCCTAAATCGCTACTTCCAATGGTACCTTTCATTTTCTTTATTAAAGGGAAAACAGGCCGCAGGATTGAATACATTGCATTGTACCAAGCTGTTTTTGATTTTACCCCTTTTTCAGGCAAAATTATTCCCGGTCTAAAAGCATACGCATCTTTAAAGCCTAAGTTTAAAAGGTAATTTTCGGTTTTGCCTTTTATTCTTGCCCACATGTAATTACCCTTTTCTGTACTGTCCGTTCCTGCCCCCGATACATAAATTATTTTCATATCAGGGTTTATTTTTAACAGGCTGTCAAATAGAATTTTACTATAGCCAAAAGTTATTTTGGTATAATCAATTTCATCAATTCCTACTGCAGAGATCCCCATGCAGTGTAGACATCCGTCATACCCAATAAATTTGTCAGTATGGAATGGGATTTCCGAATAATCTGCAATCAAGAGCTCTTTAAGCTTAGGATGTTTTAATTCAATTGACTTCCGATTGATAATCAATATTTCTGAAACTGTTGGGGAATTCAGACTTTCTATTAGTGCGGCTTGGCCAACCATGCCGGAAGCCCCTGTAATAATTATTTTCATTGAATATTAGTTTAATGAGGCTTTGTTTCTGTACTCATTTGGGCTTAAACCTGTCCTTGATTTAAATAAGCGACTGAAATAATGTGGATAGTTAAAGCCTAATTTGTAAGCAATACCACTGATTGTGTCTGACTGACTAAGTAAAAGCAATTTGGCTTTCTCTACTAGAAAATGATTGATATGGTCTTTAGTACTTAGTCCGGTTTCTTTTTTTAATAAATCACTTAAATAATGGGGCGAAAGGTGGATGGCTTCAGTAAAGTAATCAATAGGAGGAGGCCCTTGTTCTTCAAACTTCCCTTCTTTATAATAATCTTTTAACAAAGATTCAAATTGACTTACAACATCGATATTTTGAGCTGTTCTGGTATTGAATTGCCGTTCATAATAGCGCAAACTGTAATTCAATAGCAATTCCAATGTGCTTACGATAACCCTTTGACTATGGTTATCAATGCGCTCATCAATTTCGGTTTGAATCAATTTGATACATTCGTTAAAGGTTTTTTGTTCTCCGTCGGAAATATGAAGTGCTTCATACACATCGTAAGAGAAAAACCGAAATTATCCATCCGTCTACCTAGGTCGGTATTGCGAATAAGGTCAGGATGAATAAACAGCATCCACCCTTGGATCTCATTTAGTCGCTGTTCCTTTTGAGTAGATGTAACTTGATTAGGCGCAGTAAAAATTAATACTCCCTCATTAAAATCATAAGAATTTCGTCCATAATCCATGCCGCAGCTGGCATCTTTTAGGGCTATGGAATACAAATCAGTAACCAACTTTTTACCGACCCATTGAGGGCCTATTTCCAGTTGACTTACATCTAGGATACTGATTAGAGGATGCGAAGGCTTAGGTAAACCAAGCTGTTTATGTAGTTCGCTAATGGAGTTTATATGAAATATATCTTCTGGCATTTTTTTGTTTATCTCAGGTTCAAATTTCAACGAATAATATTAAAAAGTATAACACAAAATGCAGAAAGACGAACACATAGAGTGTTTACTTTTAAGTCAGTTTGACAACTGATTAATAAAAAGTAAACATTTCTTCTATTTTGCCTACAATTGGTTTAATCCGGAAGTAGTTGTTCCAATATTTTTTCTCGTTTGACCAAGAAGGAGAATTGCTTCTCCTCGTTTACTACTGCTATAAATTTTTGAGATGAAATCAAAGCCATTTTCACTTGTTTATCAATAGCTTCGGAGGATTGACTGGAAGGCTTAATGTTTTCCGTAATCAATACTTCAGCGAGTGTGTTTTCTAGGCTTTGGCCATTCAGCCAGCATGTGTGTTCTTTTGTATGAGTTGGGTTTAAGGGGTCTGAAGGTAAATTTACCCATTCTATTTCTTCTTCAGGTAATGGAGGGTTTTCGGGAGGCGACTGAATTTTTTTCAGGAAGTTTTCCAATAAAGTAATGCTGTATCCTGAGCTATTAGGATCATAGCTGTTACCTAATCTTCCTTCGGAATTTATGATTTTGGCGCCTTGGTCTAGAATTATACCATATGCTTCAGAATAAGCTTTTTCGAACCATGGAAATTGATTGGCCAATGCCCACCTCACTTTTTCTGGTTCTGCCCAGCCAATGTATTTTTTCTAGTATTTTTTGTAGATTCCAAAAATACAATACCTTTTATTCCTTTCCTATTTTCAAAAATAATGGCCATAATATACAAGCGAGAAGCCAACCATTCTTTCCCTCTGCCAAGATTAACTATTACATAATCTACATCATCTTTAGTCTCAAGAATGGATCTGAAATTACCAGCCGTACTATCATTCACATTTGCTGCCTGTGCTTTTTGTCTCAAGTCCAATGCTCCCTGGGCTAACCAATTGGGAGAAAATTCTTCTGCTTTTGCCAAATCTAAAGATATTCCTGCAAATGATAAGCCTGTCAAGCGACCCGTCAGACTTTTGATTAATAAAGGAATTTCTTTTCGAAAAAGGATAAATACAATTAATATTACCAATGGATAAAGTATGGCACTTGCTAAAGCGGCAATATCTAAAGTAATATTCATGATTTGAAAAGTTAAATCGATAATAGGTGCTGATTTCAAGCTTCCCGTTTGTCCTTTTGTTAATCTTTACCAGTTTGTCTATTTTGTTTAGGAAAGGACATTAAAGGATGAAAGAAATTTTAAGTAGAAGTTTTTATAAGGTAAATTGAGTTCGAATAGGGTTTTTGAGTCACCCAAAAGACATTAATAAAAATAGGTAAAAAAATCCAAATGTACTTAATGACAGTGTTTTATGTTGTTGATTAATGGGGTGATTTGGATGAATTTTTCCTAATAAAACTTATCCTCGAATATTTTCTATTTTCCTATTTTGCCCAAATGCGTATGGTTAAAACTGTCATTGAACTTTAGCCCATAGCCAAAAATTCTATCCATAGAAGAATGGCCAAATAAAATTATACCCACTAAAATTATGACGGGCATGCTGGTTATAGAGCCAAGCATAAAAATTAATATTGCTGTTAACTTATGGTGAAAAAAATTATACAGAAAAGCCCCATATTTAGGATTGATTAAATAGCCTATCATTGAGAGGTCCGGCAATAATATACAAGCCGGGAAAACCCACCAAGCATAATCTAAATTAGTAAACAAGTAAATTGCCAGTAAAAATTGCCCTAGTTCTTCAGATTTCAATAGGGCGCTCATATTTTTTGTCATGGTTTCTGAAATGTTTTGTTGGTTACAAAATTCAACAAATTTTATTCGATTCCCCTTGACATTAATCAAGAACTTGTACGCTTACGATTTCTTATTCTACTTAGGGTTTCAGCCGACATACCTAACACAGAAGCAATGTATTGTAAAGGGATCTGGTTAAATAGTTCTTTGTTTTGCGCATAATACAAATCATAACGCTCTTCAGCTGTCATGGAAATATGAGAATAAACCCTGTCCTCGAGCATTACGAAACACTTAACGATGAATTCTTTTTCTAGATTATTCCATCTGGGAAATTCATTGCAAAGTTTAAGGTAATTTTGTTTACTAATTGTAATCAAAGAAGTGTTTACCATGGCCTGAATATTCCAGCGGTTAGGTTTGTTAAAGAAAAAGCCCATTACTTCAGTGATCAAATAGTTTTCTGTAGAAATCCACTGTGTAACTTCCTTACCATCAGCTAAAGTGTAAATCCTAAGCATTCCCGATTTAATAAAGCTTAAGCGGTCACATTTCTTTCCGGACAAGGTGAAAAAATCATTTTTTAACAGCTTTTCTTCATGAAAATAGGGTTCAATTACTTCCAATTCTCGAGGAGAGAGCTTACCAAAATGATCTTGTAATATTTGATTGATCTCTTTCAATTTAGATATCTCAATTAACTAATTTATGTCAAACACATTTTTTAATATTTGATAAAAGTGCATTATTTCATTTTAAGCTACAACACATGCTGATGAAGTTCGAATTGCTTTTTGCATAAAAGGGGTTTAAATGGCACCAATGTTCTCTAAATTTATGACAGATGCTTTTTAAATTCCCAAAGTCATCAAGTTTTTTACTTTATGATATGTAAGACTTGCTTTAATGCAATTTTTTAAAACAGAAGTAGGGATTTTTTGATCCATTGAAAAAACAATGGCACGATTTCCCTCAAAGTGAAAGTGATCTTTATAAATCAATTTGAAGGTAGAGACCAGTCTGCTGGTACATTGAAAATACATGGCATATTGATTGGGATTCTTGGCTTTCCAGTCCATTCTAAGGGTACTACCAATCTTTGTAACAAAGCTTGGTTCTCCCCATTTCAATGTTTCATGAAGTTCGGAGATGACCTTAGTTTCTTCAGCCGTTTCAATCACCAATTTCCTTAGGGTAAGCATTTTTTCTTTTACATGATCCGGATAATTGTCAAATACCGTATCAACTTTTGGATCTGTTGTTAACTTCATGATTTAGGGATTATTCATCTTTTATTCCTACATAAAAATCCACTTCCGCGGCTAATGGGTTTTGAGCTTTTTCACCATAAATTTCAAAATCAGCCAAATAGGTTCTATTTAAGTCCAATTCAAATATTTTCTCCCATTGCTTTACAATTAAACCTTGCATCAAATTTCCTTTGGCACTTGTTGCAAAGTATTTACCTCCATCAAAGGATCTGCCTACCATTCCTGCCGGAATCTCATCCAAATTTTCCACCTTGCAACCTAGAATGGTGGTATAGGGTAGGGTATGGTCACCCTCATAGGAGGTATATAAAGAATAAATATCACTTCCAGTTTTATTAGGAATCTTTGTCAGAAGATTTTCATCCATAAATCTTCCCCATAAAGCTGCAATATCTTTCGAAGCTTGATCATTTTCATTGGTGGTTTGAATTGAAATTCCTATGATTTTAAAAGGCTCAATTATTTTTGTCTGCATCTTTTTTGTCTTTAGGTATAGAGCAAATATAAGTTAGGCTTTTGACATAGGTATGTCAGGGGTGTTCGAATAATTTTTTCTACACTTTTCCAAGTATTCTTCTAAAGTCATGTCATGGGGTTTAAAGTTAGCAGATAAAACCTCCATCTGAAGGATGCAATCCAATCGAAATGCCCTAAAATCATTTCTTAAGCGGCAAAATGCAATGAGAATCCAATTTTCCTGTGTTGTATAAAGTGCAAAAGGTTCAATTTCCCTATTGCTCCGTGTTTTTTCTAATGAAAAATAATTAATTCTTATCAATTGATAATTGGTAATCGTCGATTGAAGTTGAATAAGATAGTTACTTGTTTTATTTTTCTCAAAGTTATCCCTTACCTGAAGTCTACTGGAAAGAAATGCAGTTTTGTCTCTTTGATTGTACTTTAAAACGGCCTTAATTTTGGTAATAGCACTTTCGAATTGAGTGGTTAAAGAATGGTCTTTGTTATTTTTTACCAATTGTTCTGCTGTAATAAGTGCATTGGCTTCTTCCTGGGTAAATAAAACAGGTGGGATTTTATAACCTTCCATAATGGAGAAACCTTTTCCTTCTATGGTCACAATGGGAATACCGGATTCTTCAAGTGTACGGATATCTCTATATATGGTCCTGATGCTTACTCTGTGCCTATCAGCTATCTCCTTAGCAGTTACAATTTTGCCTGCTTGTAATTGAGTCAGCATTGCTGTTAATCTAGCCAATCGTGGTTTTTCTGCTGCCATTATTGTGAGTTTTGCGAGTAATCTTAAGTACTATCAAGCATAAAATGAAAATAATCAATAAAAATCTTCTGCAGCGGATATTGTAGCAAAGAGATAATTTTATTTGACCTTGATGCTTTAGCGAGGCAATAAATTAAATATATTTAAGTAATTATTGGAATAAAATATTTACCATCAATAAGGTAACAATATGAAATGGCAAGGTAGGCGTAAAAGTTCGAATGTCGATGACCGAAGAGGGCATTCCGGTTCAGGTAAGGGAATTGGTGGATTAAGTTCACTGCTAATGGGACCTTTGATCAAAATTCTATTCTCCAAAGTAGGGTTGGTTATAGCGGGTATATTTATAGTGGTTTCTTTTGTCACGGGAAATAATCCACTGAGTCTACTTAGTGGATTAATCTCAGGAAACGTTGGTCAACAAAACACTTCTACTACCTATCAAGGTACAGATGAGGAAAATGAACTGGCAGACTTTAGTGCGACAATCTTGGCGAGTACGGAAGATGTTTGGAATGAGATATTGGACAATTACCGAGAACCTACCCTTGTTTTGTTTACGGGTTCTGTCTCTTCTGCATGTGGATCAGCTTCAAGTGCTACAGGTCCATTTTATTGTCCGGGAGATGAGAAACTATATATTGACCTTAGCTTTTTTGATGATATGGAGCGTAAATTAAATGCTCCGGGAGATTTTGCCCAAGCCTATGTCATCGCGCATGAAGTAGGACATCATGTGCAAAAATTAATGGGAATTACTGATTACACAAACTTAGGGGACAAGTTAGTGAGGCAGAATACAACAAATATTCTGTAATGTTAGAATTACAAGCCGATTTTTTTGCCGGAGTGTGGGCAAATCGTTCGGAGAGTAGGATGAGTATGATGGAGGCAGGAGACCTGGAAGAAGCATTGAACGCGGCCAATGCCATTGGTGACGATCGTTTGCAAAAACAATCTACCGGAAGGGTAGTTCCCGATTCCTTCACCCATGGCACCTCTGAACAAAGGGTAAGGTGGTTCAAAAAGGTTTTGAAACTGGAGATATTGCACAAGGGGATACGTTTAATGCGAAGGCACTTTAAGGAGAACCAAATGAATTTATAGGGATAAAAGAAAGGTTAAATTCTTTAATCCTAAATTATTCCCAATAGCTTATTTCAATTAAAACCTGTATTCAATTACACCTTTAATAAAAAATGGAGTGCCTGGAGTAAAATGTATTTCTTCTATGGCTGATGTTTCATTTTGCAACTTGGATTCTGTGGCAAATTGAGTTTCATTCCATTCTGTATCGAAAAGGTTTTGAATTTGAAACCCAAAGTCTATATTCTTCCATTTATACCCCATGTTGAGATCTACCACAGTATAGCCTTTGGCAACGATTGAATTGTCTTCATTGGCAGGCCTGTCTTTGATATGACGCACATTTGCTCCTCCATAAATACCTGATTCATGAAGGGCATTTAACCCACTTTTTAATATAAAATCCGGAGCCAATGGTATATAATCCTGACCTGCCTCTTCGTCTATTGCTCTCGCATGAGTATAGTTGGTATCAAAATTCCAAAACAACCATTTTAATGGTTGGTAACGAATACTCAAATCTAATCCTTGCCTTCGGGTTTTACCACTAGGCTCAACTATCCCTGCATCGCCTACATAAACAAATTCCTGCTCTAGAAATAAATACCAGTAGGCGGCGTTAAGGAGTAATTTTGGTACAGGTTTCCAAACTAGGCCTACATCATATCCATAAGCAGCAGGAAGTGTTTCTTTAGCAGCATTCGAAAGGATAACCCGGGAGTCATTCGAGTGAAATCCTTTTCCACCCTTAAGATACAGTTGAAGGTTTGGGGTGTAATCATACAATACGTTTACCTTTGGGCTTACAATAGTTTTAGTAGAGGTTTGAGTTTGGTAAATTTCTTGTAATGCATCATTGTATTGAAAATCAAAATAATCTAACCTAATAGAAGGATTAAAAGTCCATTTTTTATAATAAAAGTTAGTGTTGAGGTAGGTGCCAAAATTGGTTTCATTGATGTTTCCAAGCTGTATAAAAGAAAGCGTATTCTTACGATTTAAAGTGTGAGAAAGCTCATTATTTTTGCTCTGGTCATTTCTCAAATTGACACCTACTTGGATGGAAGCCTCTATATCATTTAAATCAAGTGACTTATTAAATTCACTATTTAGCCCATAAATGTTCCGATCTTCTTTCTGTTTAATTTGATCCCCATTGATTTCATCTTCTAAGAAGAAGGTGAAGTTTGAAAACAACTCGAAATCATACTTACTGTAATACAAACTACTTTTTATATAGGAATCATTGGTTAAAATTTTCTCATAATTGACCAATACATTTGTTCTTCCTGTATTCCCACCTTCAGTATCATCTATGGCTCCAAAACGACCAATCAAACCTGAGTCAACTGCTCTTTGTGGAATTTGACCGGAGGCATCCCATTTACTTGAAAGATGAGAGAATGTCATGCCTAATTTTTCCGTAGAAGTAATATTGCCAGTATACTTCCCAAACAAATTGATTCTTTTGAAGTTTTGAGGACTGTCAAAAGGTCCATCTGTGCTAAGGTGCTCTGCGGCAATATATGCATCATGTTTTGCTGTATTCAATACATCAAACATACCCAATAATCGATTGGTGCTAAATTGCCCTTTCTCTAATTTTATTGTGCTGTTTTCAAGATTTCTTTTGGTTTTAAAATTCACATACCCAGCAGTAGTAAAATTACCCTTGTCGGCATAATACGGACCTTTTCCAAAATCGATATTGTCTACGGTTTCGGGAATAACAAAGTGCAAATCTGCATAACCTTGACCATGGGCATGGGAAACCATATTGACCGGCAAGCCATCTACAGTAATGCCTATATCTGTTCCATGGTCAATATCAAAACCTCTTAAAAATATCTGCTCCGCTTTTCCTCCTCCTGCATGCTGACCTATAAAAAGCCCCGGAATTTGTGTAAGTATATCTTGAGAAGAATTCACAGGATTGGTCTTTATATCTATGGCTGTAATTAGGTTCAGTGCGTTCGTTTTCGGTGAAATAACTACACCTTCCAATGAAACAGGTTTGTCCTCTAAAACAATTACCGGAGAAGAATTCATAGATTGGACAATAAAGTATTTTACCTCAAAACCGATATGAGAGATTTTAAGGCTGTCACCTTGGGAAATATCTTGAATAATGAATTTGCCATTTGCATCCGTATGAGTATGCTTTTTAGAATTAAGATCTAATATTTGAGCATCAACTATCGATTCTTTTTTATTATTGATAACTGACCCCTGAAAGGTTTGCCCTATAAGGTTGGCTTGAAATAGATTGAGTAACAGTACAATAAATAGTCGGTTCATAAGGATCCTTGTATTTGGCCTTTACAATTAAATTATATTAGTGCTTATTTTTGCTTGAAAAAATATAATAGCTTAAAATCAATACTAAAACTCTTGCGGAAAGGCCATGTTATTTTGATATTATAAGATGTTTTTAGTTGAGAGAACAAAGGTAAGCACCTCAGAAATATTTTCACATGATGTGTGTTAAAAAACTGTTTTCATTCATTACCTATTCTTTAAATAGAAAAAATATAAACAGCCCTTAAAATTATCAATATAAAAAGACTCAAAATCTCCGTCCTAAAATTGATCACTTTACCATTTCCTATCCACCCACTCTTTCTGGGCATTGGTGGTCAGGAAGGTCCAAGCTACAATTCTAGTGGATTTGTTGCCTGTACCCATGGGGATTGTTTTGTGCATTTTTGCGCCTACTTTTGCTAGAGATTTATAGATTGAACTAAGGTTTGATTGTTTGGAAACTAGGCTTGAAAACCAAAAAACCTTGTCAGGGAAATTTTGGCTTTCCTTAATAATTTGTTGAATAAATTTTAATTCACCTCCCTCAAAAACAAGCTCTCTGGAAGTACCTGAAAAATTGAGTTGTGGGTTTTTAACCCTTTTTCCATTTAATTTTTACTTTCCTTATGGTACCATTATGTGCTTCCGCTGCGGACGAATGAAAGGGTGGGTTACAAATTGTTAGGTCGAATTTATCTTCAGGTCTGATTATGCCCCTAAAAATAGCATTTGATTTTTTTTGAAATTGTAATGTTATTTTATTGGTTAAAATGGAATTGTTGTCGATAATTTTTTGGGAGGAAGCGATTGATTTAGGGTCTATATCCGTTCCGGTAAATTGCCATTTATAACTTGTATTGCCAATGATGGGGTATATACAACTTGCACCAACCCCGATATCCAAACAGTTTATTTTTTTCCTTTGGGAATTTCACCATTATTACTGTTTCCCAATAGATCAGCCATATAGTGCAAATAATCGGCTCTTCCCGGAATGGGAGGACATAAATTTCCATCAGGAAATTCCCAATAATTTAGATTGTAATGGTGAAACAGTATTGCTTTATTTAATAATTTGACGGCAGTTGGATTAGAAAAATTGATTGTGATGGCTCCGGTTTTACTGGTGTTCAAGTGGTTTTTCAAAGCAGGAACTTCCTTGGTCAATGCATGGATATCATACCTCTTCCTGTTCTTATTCCTTGGGTGAAGACGCAATTTATCTAGATTAGAAGAAGTCATGAACTATCGGTTTTTCATAGCTCTTATTCCCTCATAAACCACAATTGCTACCGCATTGGCTAAATTTAAACTTCGGATATGTGGGGAGAAAATTGGGATATTGTAAACCAAATCACTGTTTTGCTCTACTATGTTTGTGGGTAAACCAGTGGATTCTTTACCGAATACCAAAAACATATCATCTTGATAGTCAATTGAACAATAATCCTGTTTGCCATGGCTTGAGAAATAAACAAAATTCTTGCCTTCATTTTTATCATAGAATTCCGCAATGTTTTCATAAATAAAAAGAGGAACATGTTTCCAATAATCCAGTCCAGCTCTTTTAAGTCGTTTGTCGCTTAATTCAAAACCAAATGGCTTGATAAGGTGCAAGGCTGATCCGGATCCCAAACTCAATCGGCCAATATTTCCGGTATTTGTTGGTATTTCCGGTTCAACTAATACAATATTTAATCCCATTATTTTTTTATGTCTTTTTTTCTAGCGATATGGTGATCAGTAGTTACGCAAGAAAGGTGAATCCCTTTCAAATTTTTCTTGAATGTACTCGACTTGAATTTCCAAATACCCTTCTCTTCTTCGGATTGCTACTTTTCCCTATACAAATATGGTAATGGCGCCGCGAATCCGATTGTGAAATCCGAGTTGAACTATTTTAAACTTTTAAAATTATAAAAAGCAAGTTACCTATGAAAATGTAAATAAGCCTTCAACACGCTTGGTTAATTTATCAATCCTTCCAGAATTTGCACGATTTCAATTACTTGGTTTATTTCTAATTGCATAGGGTTATTGCCCTTGTGATAAAGTTCAATACCATTTTTTGATTCATTGCATTCGATGCTTAATTCTGAAGAATCTATTTTCCAATGGTAAACATTATGATTTTCGACAAACAATTGTGCTACATAAGGTGTTTTTGTGTAATTTTAGTCCTCCCATATTTGCTGTGAAAGACTTGTTAACAATTGTATGAGATCTTGGGTATCCGTAGAAGCCAAAAGACAATGATCTCCATTTTCATAGTCGAGTTGCAAACGTATCTTGTATTCAGTTTTATCAATAACAATGTTTCCTTTCTTAGGAAACAAACTGAAAAGTTGGTTTTCCATTTATCCAAGCCCTTGAGGCGTCCACATCTTTAAAAACTTGAATTTTTTGGGGTATTCTTCTCTTGGACAAAATGCCAGGCAAACCTCTTGGTTATCTAAGGCTGACTCCGTTAACAAAACATGATCGACCTCTTTTTTCAAGCGCTCAAATTCATCTTCATTAACTACGCAAACCACTTTATTAAATATTCCATTAATCCATTTGATCATCTGTTCATTTTCTTCAAATTTTTTGTAGCAGGCTAAAGAAGCATGGGCAGTAATGACTGGGATTAATTTATCTGGAATGCTGTCTTTTACGACAATGTACATTTTCATAAATGGGAATGTCAAGTGGGGTCAAAAGCCCGCCTTATGGGCAATGGCTTATGAATTAGATGAGGTCTTGAGAAATATTTAATAAATTAATTTCAATTTAAGTAAAATAGTTCGATTGAGACCGAATCAACTCCAATTCATAAATTAAAAAAAGTATTGTTTTTTAGCTAACTCGGGCTGAATTTCAGCTTCCAATTGCAGGATTAATGTCCCTGATTGTTGAAAATGAACTAAGCGTGTATTCTATTTGCTAAAATTGTGAATTGGCAATTAGCTATTTTCCCTTTAACTGCTCAATGGCATAATACAATCGATTTTGCGCTCCTTCCTGGGATCCAAAAATGGTGCGGGACAATTTTCCCCCTTTGGTGATTAATATCCATTGAGGGGTGCCGGATGAATCAAATTGATCATAAACCATTCTTCCATTGTCTAAAAAATAGGAAATGGAAGCTCATTAATTGTAAAAATGCTTTTAATATCGCTTTCTGTCACTTGGCCTGCATTGAAGCTCGTATGAATGCCTATAACCTGAAGCTCTTTATTTTCTTTTTGTAATTCATAGGCCAAAGGAATAGCTCTACCTGTACAGCCCAAACATTGGTTGTTATAGATAATGACCAAAAGTGATTTGCCCTGGTATTTTTTAATCAGATCAACTGAATTGTTGTTGAAATCGCGAACAAGAATTGATTCAACTGAGTCATTTTCTTTTAACATGGTATTTTTAAGTTTCGTATCTTTTGATGTAAGCGGCGGTTTTTTCCGGCAATTCATGGGCATTGTATTCGAAATTGTTTGTCCAGTCAAACCTAAAAATATTAAAACCATCAAAACACTCCGTAGGAAGTATATCAAATGCCTTTAAAACTATCAAAAACCGGTCAATTCCTCCAAAAGGGTAATTCAATGTTGAAAACTCAATTATACCCTTTTGCTCCTCGTTGTATTCCAAATTTGTGAAATCCACTTCAAGGCCAAACTCCAAATAGTTAAATATGGAAAGCTTTTTCTCAATACCTAGCTCTTCTAATCTTTCATTGTCTATTTTCAAATACTCCAATAATATCTCATTTGCGTATTCAGGGATCAACCTTTGGTATCTTCTTGCTGCCGGATCTTCAAAGACAAATTCACATAATTTGTCTACTGCTTCATCAACTTCAGCTTGAGTTAACTTTTCCCATTCAATGGGCTCAGGTTCTTCTTCTTCAAAACTAAAACCGGGTTGGCGAACCATTTCCATGTGCTTGTAAAGCAAGATAAAATCTTCAAACTTATCAGAGGACAAACGATTGAATTTGATATATAACATAAATAAATATTAGGGTTGAGTAAGTTGATCAATAGGGATAATGGCCATCTCTGCACTGTTGTTGTTCCACAGTTCACGACCTTCGCCTTCCGGCCGACCCACTTTTCCACCATTGTTGGAATAACCAATGTAAAGTTTACCTTCGTGTTCTACCGCATGAGGATAGGCCAATGCGGCATTGGGGTGGGATTCACCTATACCTTCAGGAAAATCTGCGTGTCGTATCACAAAGATCTTTGAAAAGAGTAATTCACCCGGTTGACTAAGTGCAATGGTTAAGGTTTTTCTTGATTTTTTGACACCTTCATAAGTTGCTCCTATTAAATAGTACTCACCGGAGCTCAAGCGTCCGGAGTAGGGCTTTGAAGTGGACATGGGTAAATTACTTGGGCTAACTTTAGACCAAGTTTGTCCATAATCAGCACTTTTTGAGGCCAAAGCAATGGCTTCTTCACCCCATCGGGCAATGTTAATGATATTGGGTCCATCAATTAATATTGAACTCTCCCCCCAGACATTTTTTGTTTCCATAGGTATCACCACCACATTCCAATCTGTAAAATCATCTCCACTACTAATGGCTACAGCCGGAGGGTTGTTACCACTTCCAATCTCATTAACTTGAAAGCCGGAGATTATCCAATTGCCATTGTCCATTTTTTCGGGAGTTGTTAGTGGCCAAAAATTATCCCTTGCCACGATGCCTTTATCCACCCAAGTGTCTGTATTTTCATCAAGAAGATAAGCCCGCATGCGAAGGTTTTCCATAATGCCATCGTATTCTCCATGAAAAGCCCATAACTGCCCTTTATAGGATAAGAATTCACCATGGCTTACCGCAACCTTATCACCTCCTCCAATATTTTTAAGTGGTCCCCAGGTTTTGCCCCCATCTTCGCTGACACGGTAATTGGCTTCCTCTGTTACAGTGTTTTCACCGTTTTTATTGTGGCCGAATGATGCGTAGAGTTTGTTTTTGTGCCAGATTAATGCCACCCCATGTAAAAATCGATAACCGTCTTTATCAAATTCAAAAGGTTTGATGACAGAAAATTCTATATCATCAATGGTGGGGATTTCACTTAATTCAGGTAGCTTTTCACTTGGCTTCCACAATGGGAAATTTTCCTGAGCCATAATAGGTATGGTTACTAAAATTGCCATCAAAAGAACTGTAACTCTCATTTTGTTTTTATTTTGGTTTATTGGCGAATGTTTTGAAGGTTATAAAGATAATCATACCCTCTAATTTCCATTGATTTCGAATTTTCGGGAATTTAAACGTGTCCCTCCGTCCGAATAAGGATCGATTACTTAGGGGCTGATAATTAATTTTTGCCTGAATAAAAGGTTACGCTCATCGATGACATTAATAAAATAGATACCCATCGATAAATTTTCTAAAGGGATGCTTAGTTTATTGTTATTGGTTGGTTTGTCCCAATCAAACTTGTTGACCAGATGACCATTGCTATTGTAAATCACAACTGTTCCTTTTTCCATCCCAGCACCAATTTCTAAATTTGCTTCCCCCTTTGTCGGATTTGGAAATATCCGATAGTTGATTTTTTCGTTTGGACTTTCTTTATCAGAAATATTGTAATAGTAGGCCTGTAGATTTTTCAGTTCAACGACCAATTCACTATTTTTGGCTCCGTTGCCTATTATGGCAATTCCCGAAATACTAGCATTGTTAAGCTTGGAAATCATCTCGAGGGTTAAATGCCCATCTGTTACAGCAATATTATCAAAAGACAATATTGTAGGTGAGTTATTGTTTTCTACAAAAAGATCAAAATCACTTGTCAAAACTTCATCCTCAATTGAGATATCAAAAACCCTGCTTGCTGCTTTTTCCGGAACTCCATTTTGACCAAACCATAACTCATTGTGAAAAGTAAATAAGGTATAATTGCCACTTGGAACAGGAATTGAATAAACCAGATGCTTTCCGTTTCTTTCGGTTTGGAAAAGCTGTTCAACATCTAAATCTATATTTTCGAACCGAGAGGATTCATCGTTAAAAAAGATGGCTTTTTCTGATTCAGCAACAAAGGTTTTGCCAATCAGGGTTGCCTCCCTTTGGCCACCGGTGTTTAAAAAAGGTAAATTCACCATCCGGACTATCAATCCTATTTTCTGAAATGATAGCAAGCCCGGATATGGTAGCATTATTGGCGCTGGAAATAAGCTTAAGGTCAAGCAGTCCATCAGTGATTTGTATCGACTCAAAAGTAAGCGTTTCCTCCCAATTGTTACTATGAACAAAAAGATCTAAATCTTCTTTCACCAATTCCTCCTCTATATAAATATCAAAAACCCTGTTTCCTTTTTGGGCGGTTGCCCCACCTTTACCAAAGTACAATTCGTTATGGTAAGTTTTAATCGTATAAGCCCCATTTTCTACGGGTATTTGAAAGGTCAATTCATTTGCAAACCTTTCGGACTGAAAAAGCTGTTCATTGCTGGCATTGGTATTTTTATAAGTACTGCTTGAACTGGTGATGTAGGTACTTTTGATTGGTTCAAAGGTTTGACCATCGTATTCAATAGAAGCTTCCTCACCTGTATGGTAATACAACTCATCCTGGCTTTCATTGGGTTTATTAGTATCAGAGGTGCGGAAAAGAGCCAAGGCACCATAAGGAGGTAAGATGACTTTACCGGAATACTGCTCTAATTTAGCATTAACATATGCCCCTGATAAATTAATTGTTTTGTTAGTATTGCCTGGGTTGTATTCAAATAACATCAAATCATCCGGAGAGATTAGGGTAGCTTCCACTTCTACAAACTCCAAATCATCAAGCCAATAGGTTATGCTTTCTTCAGCATTGAAATGAACCATTAGGGATACCTCTTCTACATCTTGATAAGGGGTGAAAATTGCTTCATAAGAACTTACTTGTTCGTTGATCCTAAATGTTTTAATAGGGGAGAGCCTTTCCCAAGGACTGTCAGAAAACCTTAAATTAAATTCAAGATGAGTAGGTTTGGTTGCATAACTTTTAAAAGACAATACATAGGTTTTATCTTGCTTTAAGGTACCAAGGTTTATCTTAATAGAACTTTGAGTGGAGCTGGACACTTTTAATGCCCCTCCTGATAATTTGCTTTCAGCATCCCAGGTTTCTAGACAATTGCTACAGGATAATTCTTTGATGTTCTCATCAAAAGTGGAATTTGCATATATGCTCTCACCAATAACCTTATGAATCGAATAGGTGGAAATATCAACAGTATTGCTTGTAGAATTTTGATCCTTATTATACTTTGATTTCCATTCATTTAAGTCGTGTAGCAGTCTCTTCTTCTCACCGTTTTTTTGGTATTGATTGAGTATACTGAATTCATCTCCCATGGGTCTGAAAAAGTAATTCTTATCAAAGCTTGCCATTTGAGAAATGTCATCTTTGTATGTGTTGATGAAATATGAATTCTGGTCAATATGTTTGTTGAAAAATTGGTTGTTTACAATGCGGTTATTTCTTGTATCATTTCCAGTGGTGCTATTTCCTATGCTAAGGGCATTTCCATTGTTAAAAAAAGATTATTATCTACAGTTATGCTGTTACCGTTTGCTATTTTAAGGCCACTGTTGCTGGTATTTGCCACCGTATTGCCGATTATTTCAATATTGTTTGAATTGTCATCTAAAAATATTCCCTCTACCAATAGATTAGAACCCACCTCTCTTTTCGGTGAGCCTGCAGGATTGCCTATTCCGTTAATTACAATATTGCCTTCTATTTTCCTACCAAAATACTTTTGATAACTTGTACCCCCAAACGTGTAAATCCCACCACCGTCGCTTTTAATCAAGCAAAAATTATCTACATAATTATTCCTGATCTCAATATAGTTTCCACTAAATTGAATGCCATTAAAGCCTGTGTTTATAACTGAATTGTTATGAACCAAAATATTTTCACCTCCGACGAAAATTCCAATCCCTGCTGCATCATCATTTTGAGTCCTTCCTGCCATTGTAGCCGTATGGCTGATGGTATTGTTTTGAACAATCGCCTCATCATTTCCATACCTTAAGTTTAGGCCATTATTATAGACATTGCTAATATTATTGTTTTCAATAAGTAGGCGGATTACACTTAAAGCATGTATTCCATCCTCACCCGCATAATCAATTTCAACATTGTTTATTTTAATGTCATTCCCACCCTCCAATTGAATAATATTTTTATTTGCACCTTTAAAATGGATGCTTTCAATGTTAATGTATTGGTCTCGGTAGTCTTTCGTAAGTAAATTGTCTAGTGTACTGACTTCAATTTTTAGATTTTTTGGGGACTGATCAGCTAGGTAGACAGAAATTTTCTTTGTAGAAGGATTGAAATACCATTCTCCAAATGAATCCAGCGTGCCTAGGTGATTGGAAATAAAAAGCCGTAACCCTCTTCTGCTTTGTATTGACTAATATTGGCATTGTACCTTACCTGTCCACCGGAATGACTTAACACGGTATAATTATTTATAACCCAATCTTTTGTACGTATCACTACATTGCCACCTTCCCAGTTTGGGGAACTGCCTAAAAGGGCGCTTTTGATTACATTGGTTTCCACCTTCTCAATGTTAAGATACCCGGAATTTGCAGCGTCAATATTAGGGTATCGTCCCATTTCATGCCGTTGACCATTGATAAGTAGGACTTGTACCTCGTCCGAATCGACTACTTCTAAACTTTCATAAAGCCCATTTCCTAGGGGTTTCCACTTTTCAATGGTTTGAAAGGAAGTTAGGATAGGTTTTGCTCCTGATCCATATTCACCGATCTTTATTGGAGAAGAAGCTGTTCCTGAAGCACTGAGGTGAAGGCTGCCATAAAAGGTTTCTCCTCTTTTAAAAAGTAGGGCATCTCCAGGTTTAAGTGAATTAAATATAAAATTGACTTTTGCTATAGATTTCCAAGGAGTGGCGGGGTTTTGGGCCTCTTCTAGTGATCTACTGTCGTCGCCAGTTTCACTAGATATATAATAATTGGCTGCCAACGCAACGCTTATTGGAAATGCATTAAGTACTAAAATGAATACAACTAAAAAATGAGCTTTCATGCAATTCGAAATTAAAAATTAAATCTTTAAAGACTGTTTGTTTAACAAAAGACCTTACAAGGTGGTTTTGTACTCTAAAAAGTTATTTAATAAATTATCCTTTTATATATTTAGGATTAATAAAATTAAATATCGATAGTCGTTTTTCGTTATTGGCAAATATATAAAAAATTTTATCATTAATAGGTACTAATATTTTAATAAATCGCAGGTTTTTGAAGTCTATTTTCTTAGGTTTTTTGAAGCCATGTCCTGATTAAATACCCTTTCCAATAAGGCGTATAACTTTGGATGTTTTCTTTTCAGTAGTTTTGGCCGCTCAAAAAAGTATTCACTGGCCACAGAAAAAAATTCCGCTTGATTAGTTCCACCATATGGATTAATGTCTGACTTTCCTTCGTGAATTTCCTCTATTTTTTTATTGATATAATCTAGCCAAGGTATGGCATATTGCTTTTCCATTAGCAAAGAGGGAATGCCATCCACTGACCCATCGGTTTTGTCTATTAGATGTATAAATTCGTGTATGGCTGTATTCTTTTTATCAGTTTCATTTTTAAAGCCCAATTCCAAGGCTTTTTTTGACAAGATCATCACACCCTCCATAGGTCCATTGCCAACCATCCCGGAAACCCTCCTGTCGGCAGCGTCTAGGCTGAATTTTTCATTGAAAAAGGTAGGGTAAATTAAGACCTCATAAAGGTTGATGTATTTCCAATCTTCAAAACCGAAAATTGGGATAATGGCACTGGAGGCCACAAGTATCTTGTCTTTTAAGTTGATCTCCGTTTTCACTCCGGTTACCTTGCAGTTCAATAAGAATTCTTGGATTTTGTATTCAAAACGCTGTTTATCATCCGATGACAAAGACCTGTAATACGGAATGTTTTCCATTAAAATGCTGCGCCATTCAGTTGGAAATGGGGAGGAGGGGACTTTCCATTTATTTTGTTTTTTCCGTTGCCAATAAAATCCAATAAAGCCAAAAACCATGGCAAAAAAGAGCACAAATAGGACAGTCATAGCTGAGGTGTGTTTGATTGAAGGTAAAAATAATCAATAAAATATTGAGCAAAAAAAAATTAATGATTCCATCGTCTTCGACAAGGTCTGGCTCCGGTACGCCCCCGGTGGTTGAGCCTGTCGAAACCACGTGTCGTAGTACTGTTCTCGTTTTTCGAAACCTATACCTTCGACAAGCTCAGGCGCCGGTTGGGTTTTCGAAACCTATGCCTTGGACAAGGCCGGATTCCGGTACGCTCCCGGTGGTTTAGCCTGTCGAAACCACGTGTTGTAGTAATGATCTCGTTTTTCAAAACCTATGCCTACGACAAGCTCTGGCTCCGGTACGCTCCCGGTGGTTGAGCCTGTCGAAACCACGTGTCGTAGTTATGTTTTCGTTTTCCGATACCTCTGCCTTCGACAAGTTCAGGCCCCGGTTGGGTTTTCAAAACCTATGCCTTGGACAAGGCCGGGTTCCGGTACTTTCCGGTGGTTGAGCCTGTCGAAACCACGTGTTGTAGTAATGATCTCGTTTTTCAAAACCTATGCCTTCGACAAGCTCAGGTGCCGGTTGGGTTTCCGAAAACTATGCCTACGACAAGCTCTGGCTCCGGTACGCCCCCGGTGGTTGAGCCTGTCGAAACCACGTGTCGTAGTTATGTTTTCGTTTTCCGATACCTATGCCTTCGACAAGCTCAGGCGCCGGTTTGGTTTTCGAAACCTTTGCCTTCGACAAGGTGGACCACTGAAATGTTTACCCGAAACTAAATGATGGATCTACCCACAATTTCCCCTTAATACCTATCTCGGATATTGTGTGTAATTTAGAGCAAGAGCTGGCAATAAATTGTGTTCTCCATTGATCAAAGCTTCTTTCTTTTTTCTGCCCCAGCCTTGCACTTGTTTCTCTCTGAAAAATGCTTCATCTATTCGTTGATATTCTTCAGAATAAAGTAATTGAACAGGTAACCTTTTTTTAGTGTAATTGGCACCCTCTCCATTTTGATGTTGTAGAAGCCTAAGGTCGAGGTTAATGGTGCTACCTGTGTAGTAGGTCCCATCGGCACATTCCAAAATATAGAGCCATCCATTCATAATTAATTTAGATTTAATAGACCAATACACCGTTACCTTCGACATGCTAACGCTCCCGGTGGTTGAGCCTGTCGAAACCACGTGTCGTAGTAATGTTCTTGTTTACCGATACCTCTGCCTTCGACAAGCTCAGGCGCCGGTTGGGTTTCCGAAACCTATGCATTCGACAAGGTCGGGTTCCGGTACGCCCCCGGTGGTTGAGCCTGTCGAAACCACGTGTCGTAGTAATGTTCTCGTTTTCCGAAACCTCTGCCTTCGACAAGCTCAGGCGCCGGTTTGGTTTTCGAAACCTTAGCCTTCGACAAGGTCGGGTTCCGGTACGCCCCCGGTGGTTGAGCCTGTCGAAACCACGTGTCGTAGTTATGTTTTCGTTTTCCGATACCTATGCCTTCGACAAGCTCAGGCGCCGGTTGGGTTTCCGAAAGCTCGGTGCCTTCTACAAGCTTAGGCACCGAGAATCCTTTCTTTACCTAATTTGACCTCGCAATAAACCTCCGGGGTATTGGGTTGAATGGATATTTACATACAATTCATCATTATTAATTTTGCTGAGCTCATCTGTACTTAGAGTTAGACTCTTCGTTTGTTCAAGTTCAGCATTGGCTGTAATGCCAAGATTTACCAAAACTCCTCCGTTTACAGTGGCAGATCCTTCATGAATATGGCCAGCTGTGATGGCATCTGAAGCCTCCAGATCATTGACAATGACCTTATAATACATAGTATTACCCAGAATTCTAATATAAGCTTCCCCCGTTTCATTTCTATCAATAATAGCCGGGATTTCATTGGATGAAGACATGGTTAAATTGTAGGCATTATCAATGGTTTGGTCAATTTGTCCCCTTACCAAGCCTGATGCTTGGTCTGAGGAATGCACATTAACATAAACATCATCTCCTTGGAGTGTGTTAATTTGATCGGCTGTCAAGTTGATCGTTCCTGTGGCCATGTTTCCTGAAAATGCGATGTCTGTCCCGTCTACAAGTGTGATAGCCACACTTCCTGCCGTTACCACATCCCCTGTATGTACATGAGCAACTGTTAGGTCATCTGATGCCATAAGATTGTCAATAGTTATGGTAAAAGTCAGGGAGTTGTCATCATAAAGGCGCATTTGAATATTACCCGTCTCGCTTCTTCCTGTTACCATAGGAATGGAATAGGCATTGTCTAGCATGATATCAAAAGACTGTAGCTCTACTTTTGCAGGTGTATCCTCATCATCTTCACAGGCAAAAGTCACCAAAGCACATAAAACAAGCATCATTCCTATTTTTATCTTTTTCATAACCTAAATTTATTTGGTAGCGTCTACTTCTTTTTATAGTCCTTTTTCAACAAGTTCAGACTTTGAATATATTTGACAACAATCGGTTTCAAAGTTCAGAAGAAATTAAGGCTGGCAGGGGATTGATTTAATAGCCCATGGTATTGACTTTTCTCTTCAATATAACCAAATAAGCTGAATACACCTAAATGTCAATTGCTTACAGTTAGTCTTTGTTTCGATAGAGGTAGCGACCGTCTGTAGATTTTCGGTGCATTCAGGTTACTAAAAAATCTAAGATCAATTGAAGTGATCTAATTGCAGTCGGGGGCCTGATTAATTTCTTTATTGGTTCTTTAGAAGATCTCTCATACTGCTGTGCAATATGCAATCCTCAGTAGGCTCAGCATCCGGAATCTTTAGTAATTCAACGATCTTTCTAGGTAAATCTTCTGTTGAAACTTGGCGAAAAGCTTCAATTTGATTGATTTTCTGCTCATCCTCCAAGTTTGTAATCCAGTTGATAAGTGCTATTTTTCTTTCTTCAATCGTCATAAGTATAAAAGTTATCTGGTTTCAATAGTTTTCAATGACACTCTTTACCCAAAAATGACTTTTCAAAGGAGAGAATTACCTCAAGGCTGCATCTATTTTCATCTATCTCAATTCATAAAACAATTTTTTCTGAACCACTATCCCTTTATCATCTTCTCCTCAAAGCTGATTTCGATAAACTCTGCGGGGTGGGTGAGGGCTACTTTTACGGATACACGTAAGATACCGTTTAAAATGTCTTCTGCCGTCATGGTGCTGCCCAAACCTATGTATACGACGAAAGCCTCCGCAGGAATTGAGCCCATAAGTCCTCCTTGTTTCCATTCATTCGTTAAAAAGTTTGCAATCTCACTTTTAATCGTTGCCCAGATTTTAGCAGTATTGGGTTCATATACATAGACTCGAATAGCGGATTTAATTGATTGCTCCAAGAAGATGGTTGTTCGCCTTACGTTGACATACCTCCAGTCTTGGGAGTTGCCATCCATGGTACGGGCACCCCAGACCAGAACTCCTTGTCCCGGGAAGGTACGAATAGCATTTATAGCTTTTCCAGACAAAGGCACATTAAGGTCTTCCTGCATTTCAGAGGTAATATGGACCGCGGGACCTGTTACACTATTGATGGCTACATTTGCCGGTGCTATCCACACTCCTTGGTTCATGTCCATAGAAGTAAAAATCCCCGCCATGGCAGCAGATGGAGGCATTGTATTTACTTTCTTCTGGATTGTTCTAAGCACCAGTTTATACGCCTTACTAATGGATTGAAGGTTGTTATGCGCGTTTTTTGACGGTCGGCTTTGATTTTTAGCTGTTCTTCATTGCTTGATTTGGGGTCTTCCGTTGGAGGAGCATCGGCTCCTTCAGCAGCAGCCAGGCTTGTCAGTTGGGATATCATAAGTAAAACTGCTCCTTTTGATTGTTCAGGAACTTGCGAAGCATCTATTTTGAGCAAAGTGTCCAGTGTTTTCATGGACTGACGGGTAAGGATTTCATAGGAGAAATCAGCTTCGGAATACAAATTTGTGTGTAACCAGGGGTAATAGGCTGCGGCAAAAGAATAGTAAGCGGATTGCGAAGGGTTCACATTTTCCCTAAAGGCATCAATGCTCTGAGATGGATTTTTTTCAGGTTCCCAATAGCCCCTGGGAATGTCCAAAATGGCCATACGGTTGCCTATGGACCCACAATGGTTGATCATATGGGATTGTAATGAATAAGCGTCTTTATACCTGTCTTTCAAAGCCGATTGGCTGTCATCGTATAATTCCACTGCCTCCGGAATAAGGAGTAGGGTAGGGCGCACCTCTTTTTCCAGTAGGTCTACTGCCGCTTTTAAGTCCGCTGCCTTGATAGGGTCTTTGTAATCGCCAACACAAACTACATAGCATTCCTCTCCGCCATTGTTATAAAAAAATTGAAGGGCACTGTGCATTCGGTATTGCGGCCCATTTGCTTTTACCATATAGCTTTCCCCGTCTTCCCCATAGGTAAAATCCGCTGCATCGGTTGTGGTCTTTTCAAGGTCAAATTGAGTCACTGGCGGTTCATTGCCGAAAATCGTATAATAATCAGACAGCGAGGTTACCCTGCGCGGCTTATTGCGCAAATCTTCTCCATTGTAGCTTGTTTTGTGCGTATAGCCTATAAAAGCCGGAACTGCGGTGGCTACTGGTACTGTTGAATTCCCAAAGGAATTTATTTCCGAGACATAAACGCCTGGGGTTTTTCTTTGATTAGGCATTGTTTGTTTTTTAAGCGTAATTATTTATTGTCCGGCAATGCATCAAATTCCCTTCGTTTGTCATCGAACCATTTTTTCATTGCTTCAGGAGATTGCATCAGTTGCTGCATTTCTTTCATGGCTTTTAAATGTTCGGGATCTTTTTTGAAACATTTCCATGCCATGGTTTTTGCTTAGCTCAGCCATTTCATCGAAGGTATTGGCATGAAAGGCCAGCCCACAGGCTCCCCCAGTTGTTTACAGGTCATTGTTTTCATTATAGGATGGTTATATTTTTAATTAAAAAGGATTGCTGTTCCGTAGGAACAGTTCTTTGACCAATTTTATGTTAGTTATTTGTACTTGATTTTTGTATTCCACTGTAAAATAACCAATATAAGTAAAATCCTTTGGCTTCGGAAGTCTGGCTTCGACAAGCTCAGTCACCGGTACGTCCCCGGTGGTTGAGCCTGTCGAAACGATGTGTCGTAGTTATGTTCTCGTTTTTCGAAACCTATACCTTCGACAAGCTCAGGCGCCGGTTGGGTTTCCGAAAACTATGCCTTCAACAAGCTCAGGCTCCGGTACGCCCCTGGTGGTTGAGCCTGTCGAAACCACGTGTCGTAGTAATGATCCCGTTTTTCAAAACCTATACCTTCGACAAGCTCAGGCGCAGGTTGGGTTTTCAAAACCTATGCCTTCGACAAGCTTAGGCGCCGGTTTGGTTTTCGAACCCTCTGCCTTCAACAAGCTCAGGCGCCGGTACGTCCCCGGTGGTTGAGCCTGTCGAAACCACGTGTTGTAGTAATGATCTCGTTATCCGAAACCTCTGCCTTCGACAAGCTTAGGCGCCGGCTGGGTTTCCGAAAACTATGCCTTCTATAGGCTCAGGCGCCGGTCGAAGTAATTGATAATTACGTAATAAATCCCCCTGTTCCCTCTTTAAAGGGGGATTTCGGTTTTTTGAATTTCCGAGTGCGTTATTGACTTTTCAATTGGTTAGCTCATTTATAGGGTGCCATCAAAAAATATGACTTTAGCCAAAATTTAGATTTTTATTATATATGCCTTTACAAGGACATAGGGCTATATAATTTCAATGCTAATCCTTACCTTAGTCTACTTAATAACTAGGCTTGGTTTGAAACCCAGGTTGAATCAAAGTTTGAGGGATACCGTAAAACAGTTATTGATATTTCAATGTAGCATTTCTTGCATAAAAAATAGTGTGAAATCATTTACCAACATGACAGAAGCATGTTAAAAGGGTTAAAAACAAAACATATGAAGCGAAGAAAGATGATTTCCACCATGGGAGCCATTTCCCTTGGATTAGCCTCCTCACCACTTTCAAAAGCAGAGGTAGTAAAAAAGCCGTATAAAATCACGGAGAAAACTATTGAAACCGATATTTTGATTGTTGGTGGTGGTACTGCTGGAGTGGTAGCAGCCATTCAGGCAGGAAGAGCAGGAGCTAAAACAACCCTAGTAGAAAGTGGTAGCCAATTGGGAGGAACAACCACTACCGGAGGGGTTTCCTTTCCCGGGATTTTCCATGCCTGGGGAAAACAGGTCATCGGAGGCATAGGATGGGAACTGGTGATGGAAGCCGTAAATCTTAATGATGATATCCTACCCAATTTCTCCATTATACCCAATAATACAACCATTCGCCATTGGAGGCATCAGGTAACCGTTAATCCAGCACTTTACGCCTTGATTGCGGAGGAAAAGTGTGTGGAAGCAGGTGTTAATATTCACTATTACGAAACGCCTACAAGTATCGAATTTAAAGATGGAAAATGGTTTGTGAAAACAGTGGGTAAAGGGCTTAGCAATGAGATTATATGTGATCAGATCATAGATTGTACCGGTAATGCTACCGCAGCCTCTATAGCAGGTTTTAAGCTTTTGAGAGAAGAAGATACCCAACCAGGGTCATTTGTATTCAGAATAGGTGGCTATGATTTGGAAAAGCTGGACCTGTCGAAGATTCCTAAAGAATACCATTCCAGGCTCAAGCAAAACATGCTTATCAATAGTGATGTGAAAGTGGAATCATCGGTTAATAATTTCCCTCCAACTTCTCCTTATAATTATGTCTACGTACATGGTGCTGACTCCTCTACTTCGGAGCTACATACAAAGGCCAACCTGGAGGGAAGGGCTTCATTGTTGCAATTGATTAGGAAATTAAGAACATTCCCAGGTTGTGAAAAGATTAAATTATTGGATGCACGACCTGAGACGGCCATTCGGGAAACCTACAGAATTGACGGACTCTATAAAATCACTCATAATGACTATGTTACAGGGAAAGTATTTGAGGACCCCTTGTCCTATTCATTTTATCCAATTGATTTGCATAGAAACGGGAAGTCCATTTACCAGGAATTTCTAAAGGAAGACGTGGTTGCCACAATTCCACTGAGGGCATTGATACCCAAAAACAGCCAGAATTTCTTGGTGGCCGGACGTTGTCTAAGCAGTGACAGGCTGGCCAATTCCGCACTACGTGTTCAAGCTTCTTGTATGGGAATGGCGCAGGCCGCAGCGGCCGCAGCAGTATTGGCCATCAAACATAAGGTAACACCAGCAAATGTTCCTCTTCCAGAATTGAAAAATATGCTAAAGGAACATGGAGGAATAGTACCCAATGCGTAAGTTGTTCATTCAAAAAATAAATAGATGATCAATTGGATCAAAGGCTTTTTGGTTGGTGCATTATTGCTCCCATTTTCTTTTGAAAATGGAGAGGACATTCGATATTTTCAACAATCCACCATACCGCTAACTGATTCCTCTGAGGTGATTGTATCCTCTATTTATGATTCTTTATCAAGTCAGGATATTTACCAGGTGAAAACATCAACGGGTACTCCTGTACATTATTATATAGTATTTCAGGAAGGGGTATGTTTTGAAAATGAGTGCCGACCGCTGAATATACTGATCTACTGGAACATTACCGGTAGGTACCTGGGCTTTGAACTGGTGGATGGAGAATTCTTGAGTAAATTTGACCATGAACCCTTTTCTCAAGAAGAGTACGAGGAACTGGATCAGTTGTTGGCTGATCCATTCCTACCTTTGGGCAATTATACTTTTGAGGAGTTGGTCAAAAAGCCGGATACAGTCAGCCAATCCATGGATGGCGTTTCGGGCGCCACAATGAAAGACGTGTTTGAATACATTGTGCCCGGAGCTGCTTATACTACTCATAAGCTGTGGAATCTGATCCATGGTCCCATTCAACAAGAAGTGATTCGCCTGACAGAGCAGCAGCTCAATTCCTCATTGTTTAATAAAATCCTGCAGAGCAAAGATCAAAGTGACCAAACCTGGGCTTTGGAAAGGATCGCTCAGCTTTCTGATTTGGATGATTCTGTGATTGAATCCATGGGGAGGATACTTCTTGAGGGGGAGCATTTTCAATCCTACCTGCTTTTGAAATCACTTTCATCAAAGCAACTCGAATCAGAGCATTTGCAGCTTGATCTTTTCAGTCTTATAGGCAAGGTGGATTATAGCATTGAAAACATGATTTTTGATAAATTGGTTGATGCCCCTCATTTACATCCATCTGTTGTGCATGCTTCAATTCCTATCCTTGAAGAATTGAGCGGGCCACAGCTTGGTAAGTTGTTAAAGCTTTTTTCGCATCATAAAGTAAAAAATCTTGAGTTTAATCAGGCACTAAAGCAGATGGTACCCCATGATAACAGTTTTGTGGAGCGTCAGCTGTTGCAGTTTCTAGAAAATCAAAGCCAAAGCACAGACTCTTCAGGGGATTTGTAAGTTTAGTGTTGACCTACATCTGATTTGCACCTGGTCAAATTTTAGCGTTGCGTCACTTAGACCTACCATAAAAAAGTTTTCAACTTTCGTTAAAAGTCTCTTCTTCAGTATGGAATTGGAATCAATGGCTTGGGCAGACTTAGGAACTGGATCCTGTTAAGCCAAAGCCACAAAGCTGGGTAATTTTATTATTTAGTCTCTTAAAGCGTTTCGGTTAGTATGATTTTGTCAGCATTGTTGCAGAAAAGGTGCAACAATACCGCCAAAATCAAGTTCGTTCAGATTTCCTTTACCACGGGCTTCACCCGTGGCTATTATAGTTTCAGCCCTTCAGGCTTCTCTGTTTCTTTAGGGAATGGCAAGAATATCTAATCAAAATGAGATAACAATCCAAAAATATTCACTATCCCAAAATCTATTTGAAAATCAATTATCATCAAATCCTTCTAAGCGGAATGGGAAATTTCGAATTTTTAAAATTTTAAGAAAGGTTTCTTTCTAAAATTTTGACCAGCCAAAAATTAGGGATGAAGACGGATTAAACCCGAAATATTCAATAGCCAATCTATTACGTGCTGAAATCGCTTCAAAATACCCAATCGTTGCTGTTTTCAATTTCACCATAGCGGTGCTATGCTAAAATATCCAAACAGCCTGATTTTCTTGCGATTTCAACACTTATCACGATTCCTATTACATTATCCGGGTTGGAGCAAAAATCTTTTAATTTTCATACTGTACTACTTCATCTTCCAGCCCTACACAAAGAAAAGCTCTTTTTAGCCCGTAATTTCTGCCATCTTTTGCTTCATAATTGGCGAAGAGGTCTCCATTTTCCCTAAAAGCTTTTTGGATGCCTTCCTCTTTGCCCATATTCATATTGAGTACCTTAAATAGCTCACCTGTGGAGTACCATTTTTTTTGCACCCCATGTAACTTTCCTGAATTATAATTTAGGTGGGAGATTAAAAGGTGCCTTGAATCGGCAGACCAGGTTTTTTCTCACCATGTAATTTCCCCTTGTGATAATGGGCTATGTGTTTGATTTGTCCATTGGCATACCAATCCTTGGTTTCATTTTGCTTTCGACCTTCCAGGATACCCATCTTTTGTTTTATAGTGCCGTCAGGAAAATAAGTTAAAGCATAACCTGAAAATTTTTCCCCATCTAAGGTCCAAATCGAAATCTTGTTGTCATAAACAAGCTTAGATTTATCGATCGTACTTGAGGGAACCTCCAAGCGGGTGAATGTTTCCTGTTTAAGGCTTTTATCATCCTTTTTGAGGCTTGTCCACAGCTGAAGATCAATTGAATTAGAAGGATACACATTAAGTTTCTCATGGATTATTAGTTATTTTCTTGGTTCCCTTCCATTAAGTGAAATACTGGATAAGTTCTAATCAATAAATCAAAAAAGAACAAGTTTACATAATGGTGTTAGGAGTGCCTTGAAGGTCTACACCAAATAACAGAATGTATGAACCTATATAGGTCTCGTTGATGATGTGATAATGATAAAATTCTTCTCCATCACTATGTTGGGTAGCAGCAATATGTCCACCTGAAGCGTCTAAATCTGAAGGGTGATCACTTGTAGCATCACATTTTCTTCCGTAGAGTAAAAAACCATCCTGTAGTATTCCTACTAGTTTTTCATCGTCATAGGACAAAGTGGTGTTTTCCGTCACATTTGAAGCCTCCAAATGGTAATGGTAACCGGTAGGTCCCATATGCGCACCTGCATAGTCGAAACCAGAGGCTACATTGGCAGATAATGCGATATTTGGACCTTCTTCATCATTAAAAATTGGAGCTCCGGTCACAGCGATGCCTATAGCCCCCAATCCTGTAGCTGACGTAGAAGAAGCCTTCTCCGGAGTAGCTTGCACAGTAAGTGTGTAACTCGTGCTTGATATAGTACCTGGAGACATTTGACTTTCATTGGCCACACTTGGTGCTATATACAAGCTGTTGCTTTCGCTCCAGTAGGGTGAGGTATGATTTGGCAATCCGTTGGATTCAATGGTTATCTCATCGCCATCAAAAGAAACAGTCACCGCGTCTTCATTGAATTCATCGAAGGCTGCAACAGGTGTACTACCCGTGGAGGTTGCAATGGAGTCATCATCATCATTGCTGTCTGCCACATATCCACTGGGTTGGGTACAAGATGTGGTACTTACACTTGGATTTCCCAAACCGTCACCATCTGAATCCTGATACCATGTAGTTTCAGTACAAGTTTCTTCATCACTGGCGCATGAAGAAAACAAAAGGCTTGATACTACAAAAACGAGTGTTAATAAACTTGGGACTTTCATTATTCCTAAAATTAAAAATTGCTATTGAATAGAATCATTTAATAAGTTAGACGGGCTAAAGGAAAAAATCCCTCGAATTTATTCAAAGTTTTTAATAGTTAAAGGAAAAATAGATAAAACCCGGATACTCAGGCAGTCTTTATGGATTAAGGATAAGATAATTAAACTGAAAATGGTTTTTTTTAAATAATTAAAAAATTACAAATGTTCCGGTTGGTTGTTTTCGAATTTTAAGATTTAAAGCCATTTCCCTTTTGTATTTCCATTTTATTTCCTCCCTAAAAATGGCCAATATTATTGGGTTTTTTAGGAATGTTTTGCTCTTCCATCCTTTTCTGAAAAGCTTCCTTACTTTCACCTGGGCTTGGCCATACATCGCTGGGCCGATGGGCATCAGCCATCATTTTATTGATTTTTTCCACCATCTCCGTATTGTCATCACTGATGTCATTTTGCTGTTGTGGGTCAGCTACCAAATTGTACAATTCCAAAGGACTACCATTGGCTTTGTGGGCATAATATTCCCCCAACCTGATGGCTTGATTTTGATTGTGCTCCCAGTAAAGGTATTCATGTTGCTTTTGTACTCCACTGCTTGTAAGGGTTGGTAAAATACTGAGGCCGTCCAAACCTGCAGGAGGGCTAACTCTAGCCAATTCAGCTGCCGTGGGAAGGAAATCCCAAAAAGCCCAGATATGATCACTTTCAGAACCAGGAGCAATATGACCTGGCCAACGTGCCATGGCAGGTACATGAAAACCCCCATCGTACTCATTGCTTTTATGTCCTCTTGTAGGGGATTGGTGATTGAAGAACTCACTCAATGTAGGGCCTTCTTTGACATCGAGGTACCTTTTTTCATAGCCATGACTTGAATCCCCATTGTCTGAAGCAAAGAATATGATGGTGTCATCATCCAAGCCCAAGGACTCCAATAAGTTCATTAATTTGCCCACTTCTGTATCCATACGGGAAACCATAGCCGCCCACTCTTTGTGTTGGATTGGCCAGTCTTTGTCCTTATATTCTCCAAGTTCAGGTACGATAAGTGGTCCATGGGGCACTGTATTGGCGAGGTACAAGAAGAAAGGTTGGTCTTTGTTTTCCTTAACAAAATCCAAGGCCTTTTCGTTGATGATATCAAAGGAATAAACAGCGGAAGAGGGGTCTTTGATGCCGTTTGGAATAACTTTCCCTTCCTCATCATAAGCACTGGCCTTGGAATAATTTTCAATTTCATAGTGGTTTTGGTTCCCTGGGAAAAATACTTTTTCTTGATTGTGATACAAGAATTGAGGGTAATAGGTATGGGCTTGGCGTTGGTTGAGATAACCGAAAAATTCATCGAAACCCATCTTATTGGGGATTCCAGGTTGGTTTTCCAAGGCCAAACCCCATTTCCCAAACAGGCCGGTTTTGTAACCTGCTTCTTTGAGCAACATGGCAACGGTATAATCTCCTTCTTGTAAAGATTCACGGTACGATTGGTACGAATTCCCCTTACTCTGGCATGTCCCTGATGCAATCCCTGCATCAGAGAAGATCTGGAAGGAGCACAAACAGAACTACCTGCATAGGCATTGGTAAACTTGATTCCTTCATAGGCTATTCTGTCAATGTTTGGGGTTTTGATTTTTTCCTGCCCATAGCAGCCTAAGTCTCCCCAACTCAAGTCATCACTTAAAATAAATATGATATTCGGAGACCTTTCCTCTTTTATTTCCTTTTTATTGGAAGTACAAGAAAAACACACACTAAAGGCCAAAGTAAGACTGATGATGTAAGAATGATAAGTACGTGTAATGTTCATGGAAAGTAGGATTAAGGCTTTTGTGAATATTTAAGGGGTAGCTGTAAGGGACTTGAGTCTGTCTATGGCATTCTGATTATGAGGGTTTAAATCAAGTGATTTTTTAAAATTTACAATGGCTTTTTTATGGTTGCCTAAATAAAGAAAGCCCTCAGCCAAACTATCATATAAATTGGCTGATTTGGGGTATAATCTGATTGCCAAATTAAATACATTCACCCCTTGATTTGAGGTTTTGGAATTAAAAATCAATTGAAGTCCTAGGGTATTTAAGCTTCCTTCCGGAAGGTTAAGGTTGGGGTGTTTAATTTTACTTTGCTCATATAGTTCCCATAGTCCATTGTAATCCTTTGCAGCAGCCAAATCATTGAAATCAATAAAAGTAAAGGCAGTGCTTTTTTGCCCCTTCTTTTGGTAGCTTATGATTTTATTATTTGTTGAAATCTGCTCTAACTGGCCTTTGAAGGTTTTTTTGCCATATTATCATCCAATAATAGGCTTTCAAAAAACTCAAACTAAGTATTGATACCCATTTATAAGCATTCATTATTTCAAGATCACTTTTGTCTTGTCTGGTGTCTCGAACTTCAAAAAGAACCCCAAGGGTGCTGAAATACGCATGGGTTAAATTAAGAAATTTTAGTCGATAAGTTCGGTTGAGGGATAGGCTGTCATATAAATCAAACCTAGTATTAAGAGTCGAGTCAATCTTGTCTTCCTTGAGCACCATTTCAGGAATGTCTTTTTGGGCCATATGTAAGTAGGGCACATCCAATTTGTTCAAATCGAAGAAGGGGATTTTTTCAATAAAGCATACTGGTACCTTTCGGTACCATCCAGACTGACAATGGCCTTAATGTTTTCATTGCGCATCTGGGCAGTAACATTGGATAAGCCGCCAAAACTAAAGCCCATGACAGCGATTTTATTGGGATCAACATTTGGGAGTTGCATGGCCTTTCTAATCAGGAACTCAACATCTCTGGCCTGGGTTTCTATTTCCTTTGCCAGGTTATTTCCAAACCACCTCGTATCCGTTCCTCTACTGGGACTGGAAATGACTATAAAACCCTCGCTTGCCAGGTATTCGCACAGGGCGAAATTTTCAATGGAGGAAGCTTGAAAACTTGGTGCATACACAACCAATGGATATTTTCCCTTGGCCTTTTTCAGATCAGTATAAGCATTGGTTTTCTCCTTAAGATGGGCTTGGTTGGCGGGACTGTTGGCATAATAAAACCAATTCAATATTTGTTCATTGGGAAGGTTTTCCCATTCCTCTTCCTCTTTTAAAATCTGAAGGTAATCAAGAACCCGTAGGGCTGCTATACTGTCAACATTTTGGGAAGAAGGATACCATATGCTTGTAGGAATGGGCCTTGCGATTTTTTCATTGCTATAATCGTAAATTCTACTGTAGGTTCTGGAACTGTCTGCGCTGGTGTAATGCAGAAATCCAACGCTATAGGGGCCTTTGTCTAGGTCTATTTTAGCCAAGGAAGTTTGTCCATAATTTAAATGAACTTGAAAAATAATGAGGAGGAACGCTACAAGGAATTGCATGGTTTTATTATCTGAGTTCATTGCAATGGCTGCCCTACTTCGGTAAAGATTGTGGGCTTAGGCTTCAACTTCCATTTGATAGTTAAGTATTGGCTTATAGGTAGCTGGCTAATTTTTATGTCCCTAATTTAATGGGATTTTAGTCCTAATAAAAGTTATATTTACAACAAGTAGTAGATAATCCCGAAATATGCAATAGACATTCTATTACGTGCTGAAATCGCTTTAAAATCAGCTACTTAGTTGCTGTTTTCAATTTTAGCATAGCGGTGCTATGCTAAAATTGAAAACAGTCTGATTTTCTTGCAATTGCAACACTTATTACGAATCCAATTACATAATCCGGGATAATGCATTGTTTATTCAAAATGGTTAAAATCGGTGTGATAATCTTTTATTTATAAGGATATGCCTTTTGAGTGTTTTATAAAATGATTTTATTTTGACGTAAAAATAAAAATGACCCAATCAGGGTCATTTTTATTAGCACATCGGTAGGTAATTACTTTCATACCCAATGTAATTCTGAATTGGGTAACCAAATGATAATTAGGGTAAGCCTGTTAGCATCATTACTGTTTAGACAAGGGTAAAAATTTCTTGCTCTGGTAGTCTTGATTTTGGTGTCTTGTCTGTAGTGTTAAAATCTGTGGTTGTCCGGTAACCTATGGAAACGGCGGTTACTGAAGTAAATCCTTTTTCTCTTAAACCAAACTCCTCATCTAATGCTTTTACGTCAATACCTTCCATAGGTACTGCATCGATGTTAAGAGCAGCCACTCCGAGTAAGAAATTGCCTATGTTTAAATAAACCTGTTTTTCTAACCAATGTGGTAGGTCTTTCAAATCGTATTTGTGGATGTTGGCAAAGGCATTTCTACCGCCATGCATACCTTGTTTTACCTGTTCATTTGGAAATCTACCATCCAGGTCTTCCACGGCCAAAACATGTTGCATATAGTCTTCATCTGCAGTGATTCTTGAACAAAATAATACGACATGGGAAGCATTTAATACCTTGGATTCATTGAAGGAATAAAACCCTTGTGTTCCTTTGGCAATTCGTTTTTTGCCTTCTTCAGTTGATGCAATAATAAAATGCCAAGGTTGTAAATTTGTACTAGAAGGACTCATCCTTAAAAGTGCCTTTACTTGGTCAAAATCTTCTTTTGAAATTTTCTTGTTTGGATCAAATTCTTTAGTGGAATATCGCCAGTTTAATACATTCTTTATGTCCATAATTTTATACTATAAGATTTATAGTTGCAAAAGTAAAGATAGTGTTATAACTTTGCAATAACGGTCAAATTGGATAGTATAAAATTTTTGAAAGAATGTATAAATTTAAAGGCAAAGAATACCCTTGTTGTGCCAGTCTAACGATGGGACTAATCGGTGGTAAGTGGAAAACAGTAATACTGTTTCACCTAAGAAATGAAGCCATGAGGTACAATGAACTGAGGAAAGAAATGCCCACAGTTACAGAGCGTACTTTAAGCTTGCAATTGAAAACCTTAGAAGAAGATGGTATTATTAAAAGAAAGGTATATACCAGTAAACCCCTCTTAAGGTAGTTTATTCCCTGACCGATTTTGGAAAAACATTGATTCCGGTGGTTCAATCCATAGCAGATTGGGGACACAATGTTGTTCACAATGGCATTGAAGTTTCTGAATAAATAATTTCTCGCAGGTATTTACCTATTTGTTATTGTAGAATTTTGTTGGCTTGTACCATATGACGGTCATTGTGGTAAATGACAACCCTAAAAGTATCACCTAATTTCAATTTAATCCATTTTGAGATACTGATGGCCGTTTTGGTTTTGTTAAGGTCTACCATTTTTGCCTTTTCGAGAAGATCTAATAGCTGTACTTGTTGGGTTAGAAACCGCTGGAGAGTTGTTTTGTCCAGTGAGCTACCTATAGGGTTTTTGTCCTTGAAGGTTTTCATTTTGTTCAATTTCTCTTTAGGAAGCATGGTTTTGGCAAAATAGTTACCAAGAAAACCGGATTTGAAGGTTGCATTTGATTCGGTTTTTGATTTGCCTATGCTTCTGCTAATTTCCGGGATATAAAAATCTCCATAAAGGTTCAGATGTTCTATACATTCCAAAATACTCCATTTTTCCGATCCGGGTTTTTGATTCAGTATTTCTACGGATAAGCTATTGAATTTTTTAACCTGATTGATGTTAATCCGTGTTCGTTCCACCAAATCTTGTATTAATTTTTCTGAGGCTATTTTCATCGTTTTTTTAACAAAATTCGACGTAAATCAATTGTAAAACATTGATTTAGATCAAGATTTTTTTAGCCTAGACAATGTCTCCGGTGTCATTCTTAAGTAAGAAGCGATGTGTTTGTTAGGGATTTCCTGAAACAATTGAGGACTTCTGGCCAATACTCTTTTGTACCTTTTTAGAGGTGAGCTTGTTAAAATATCTCGCTCTCTTTCCATCTGTTGGTAGATCAACTCTCCGAGCATCTGTTGCCAGGTATTGGAATATTCTATGCTGCTTTGAACGAAGCGCATAAAGGTAGTTTTTCTGATAACTTTTAACTCTGTTTTTTTAATTGCCTGAATGTATAAATCTGACGGCTTTTCAGTAATGAAGGAATCTAGAGCTGCGATAAAGTTATTTTTATAACCAAACCGAATGCAGTTTTCTTCGAATTCTTCCAACACATAAATTCTCAAACTTCCACTTTTCACAAAGTAAAGATTTGTATCAATACTCCCTTTGATCTTTAAGTGTTCCTTTCGCTCTAATTCTACTTTTTTATCCCACAAGTTCAATTGATCAAATTTGGTTACAAAGGTGGAAATAGGATTCATTTTTTGGTTATAGTAAAATGTGTTTCATTGATTATTTTGTAATTTTTGCACGATGGGTATATCTGCTGCTGCCCAATCCAGTGTGTCCAACTCTTCAGTTTTTAGCCATTCAAGGCTGATGTGCTCATGAAGTTTAAGTTCGTCCGAATCAACCCGACAAAGGTAGGCATGCAGGGTAACTTCTATGTTGGGGTATTGATGAATTACAGTGAGAAAATAAGATTGATTGCTGAAAGATAAATTCAATTCTTCCAGTAATTCACGACGCAGAGCTTCAATATGAGTTTCCCCTGTTTCAATTTTTCCTCCCGGAAATTCAAATTTTTCGAAATATATTGTTGTTTGCTTTCGGGTCTTTGGACGCATAATATGCGATTTTTAAATAGGATTATACCTGCAACTACATCAATTCGTTTCATAAATGGGCTATTTAATCTCTTAAAAGGAAGCTATTTTGCATAGGTAGGGGCTTCTAAATTAAATTGTGATTGGTAGTTTTTCTTTCGGCATTCAATTTTCCGGTAAAAATATAGCTAGTTTTCATCTAAAATAATAATCCTTCTATCGCCAACATCACTCACAATGATTTGGTTTTTTGAATTGAGATCAATACCCGAAGCAATTGAGAAATAATCTTCTTTGATCCTTTCAATTATATTAAAGTGGATATCAGTTCTAATAATTACCTTGGAACATGCCAAGTATATTTTTTCGTCCTTTACGGCAATATCGTAAATTCTTGGAATGTCTGGAATAATAACTCTTTGGATAAAATTACCTTCTAGATCAAAAACCTGAAGTGCATTATTATCAGAAACCAATACCCTATCTCCCATAACTGCAATTCCCCAAGGGTATTGAAATGTTCCGTTGGAGGTGCCATTATGCCCCCATTTTAAAATAAAATTTCCTTGTTTATCAAATTTTTGGATTCGGTGATTCGCATGATCTACTGCATATATATATTCATCTTTATCTACAGTTATTTGCCTGAAATATTTAAATTGGCCATCTCCATTCCCTGTTCCACCCCATTCCACAATCTTAGCTCCTTCTTTATTTTCAATGGAGATTTTATTTTCATCTGACCTTGTGATGATCACATTTCCACTTTTCAAAAAGTGAATGTCTCTCGGTGATTGGATAGTTTTAAACTTCCTGATATAATCCCCTGTCATATTGAACATTTCAATTTTATTAGCATTTACATCAGCCACATAAATATTATCTGTGGCATCTACACTTACATGTTCATTGAAATAAAATTGTCCATTATCACTGCCTTGTGAACCAAATGTTGTCTTGACATCATAAAGATCTTCGTTGGTATAGCCATACACCTTGCTACTGTATTCACTGAATTCTGTTTTAGAATTATAGACTCTTACTTTGTAATAATGATTTGTCAAGTTCGAAGGAATATTTACATCTTCAAAGTAATTGTTCTCGGTTTCACCAATCAGTTCATATTGATCAGAGGTTTCATTTAATCTGAATACTTGATTATTTTTTGCCTGATTGTCTTTAAACCAGTTCAATACTATTTTACCACCAAATTCACCCTTTGATGCTTGAAGGTGGAAAGGAGTATTCATAGTTGGTAATATTAGTAAAATGGTGGTTTCCATACTAGCTGAATTATCTGAACTGTCAGTAGCTACAGCTTTAAGTGTATATTCTGCTGATGAAAAATCATTGGCATTTACAATGAAATTATAGGGTGGACTCCATAAATTACCTACAAGCTGATTATCGAGAAATAATTCCACCTTCTCAATACCTATGTTGTCCGAGGCTTCTACCAACACCTCAAAAGTTTCAGAAGTTATTTCCTCATTTAAAGGTTCTATTATTTCAATAATCGGGTTAGTTTGATCCAACCCTACAATTGGTACCGAGCTGTCTTCCTCACAAGAAATTGAAATGAATAGGATGGCAGAAAAAAGTAATACATGTTTTAAAACACTTTCACAGCACATTTTATCTTTTTTAAAAAATTAATATTCAACCTACTTTAGTTGAATAAAATAAGTAGTTTTCATTTAATAGGAAAAGCATGTTATTTCTCCGCGCAAAGTTTTTAATTTTTTAAACTATTTCCTTTATTTTAATTTAAAAATCCGGGTGAATTAAACCCTAATCTTGCAATAGAGAATTAATAACGTGGTGAAATCGCTTCAAAATCAACCACTTCGTTGCTGCTTTCACTTTCACCTTATCGGTGCTTTGCTATAATCTCCAAACAGCTACCCGTTAACATAGGCGGGCGAGGCTTTACCCCGGAATATGCCAGGGAGGAGAATCCCATTACTTATTCCGGGTTAAAGTTAGTTTGAAAGGGCATATTTAAAAATTAGAAAGGCATAATTTCTTCTATTTTAGAATGAAATTATTTTTTTGGAATTCCGGGTTTGGGGCTGGTGGTACAGCACTTAAATCTATCTTCGGAAAGGCAATATGCCAATCTGTTTTACAGTTTTCTCTTAAATCAGCCAAAAAAGCATCAATCCGTTCTTTGCCAACTGAGTGCATAACGAAAATATGGGAATAAGAACGCAACTGCCGTTCACTTTCATTGACAGGAACCCAAAGTCTATCCGTATCTAAGGACCATTTGTAATTTAAAGTTTCATTGACCAAACGAAAACGCACGGTCAGACTTAAGCGGGACCGGGCAATCCATAGATCCACTTCGTTACCAAATTTAGCTTTTAATTCTGATTCAAATTTAAACAATTCTGCCTCCAGATAGGCCGAAATATTTTCTGTTTCAACGGCCTTATTCATATTGTCTTCATAACTCATTCTAGAAAAATAATCCCATAGGATCATGGGCGAAAAAGCAGACCGAGAACCTCCAAGTGTAGTGTCAGGCGTTCCTAAAAAGAACTTGCAGCATCCGGAGGCAAAAGTTGATAGCCGGTTCGCGTCATAAAGATACCCGAAGGCCAAGGCCCACCAAGCCATTTATGCATGGAACAACCTACGCTCATCACCGCCGGATTACGAAAATCAAATATGGGGCCTTTTTCATTCAATAGATTGCGGTTGTGGGCCATTTCCACAAAGGGAAGGTAAGCTGCACCGAGCGCCCCATCCACATGGAGCCAAAAGCCTCTTCTTATATCAAATAATGGATTTCCTTCTTCGTCTTTTCCATACACCACCTTTCGTTCCCAAAGCCATGGATATTCTTTGCCTAGCTCTTCAAACATGGCATTAATTGCAGGAACATCATCATAAGCTCCTTTCCAAGTAGTACCAATATTGGCCACAACAACTACAGGGTAGCCTTTATCTATAAAAAAATGAACCAGTTTTTTTAATTCGTCAATTTTTACCGAACCGGATTGCGGATTGTCTTTGTCAAAATCATGGGAAGGAACCATTTCAGGCCAACTTCCATTACCAGTTATGGGGCATTGACCGGGAAATTTTTCTTCACCTATTTGCTGAAATGTAGACAGTTCAAGCAAATGCGATGCCTTTTGTATGGAGTAATGAACATCTTCCGAATAGAAGAGCACAGGGGTGTAGGCGTTTTCAGAACTTTCCTCATTTTTTATAGGAGCCTTATAAGAAAAATGTTGGCCTCTTGTTTCTCTTCCCCTTCTGGTGTAAGCATCAATTTGCGCATTTGTTTTTTGGTCTTCAAGAATGGTCTTGCCTTTAAGGTAATCTCTGGCATTGAACAACCCGTAAATATTTCCTTCGGTAAATCCCATTGTAAGCACATACCCCCAATACCTTGAATCTGCATCCTGTTGATCTATAGCTGCAGTGTGAGGCCAATTGTTGTTCCATAACGCTGCAAAATAGTCCAATACTGCCCGCTCGCAAAATTTTGAATTAAGGGTATAACGGCCACTGCTAAAAGGGTCCCCAATATTGTTGGCATGCATGTCCATAAGGTATGGAAATCGATTTGCATAGTTCTGATCCTGATTTCCTTGAAACCCTGCGAAATTGGAATGTTGGGTTTCAATAAACGCTTTAAAAGAAGACAAGGCTATTGCTCGTTCTTCTTCGGTCAAACCTGTTGGAGGGATTTCAAATTGACTGTATTCTATTTTTGGAAAATTTCCACATACATCCTTAGGAGGTACTGGAGTATACACTTCTTTTGGGTCATTACTTGGCCTGGATACAACGGCGCCTTGGGGTACCTGATCAATCCACGGAATTTGTTTAGGACCATATGGTACATGTTGAGAATTTGGGTTTACTGTAGACATGGTTATTCATTTTGTTAAAAAGGTGGCTTTTGGAGAGACATTCGATGGCAAAAGTTGGTATAAAAAAGGTAGTCTAGTAATTGCCATTTTGAAGCTTCATAAAAATACTCTATAAAGGCAAAAATCCTACAGATACTACTCTCCTGACTAAAATTATAAAATCTGTTCGTTATCTTTAGGTTTGTTGGTCTAATATACAGAGAGTTATCTAAACGTACAAGTCCCTTTAGTTGCACAAGGGATCGGCTGCCAACCAATGAATAGATGAAAATATTGAAACTGTATTTCAGTGGAGTTCAAGGGAACGAAAAAGTTAAACCTAGTTGCTTTTTAAAAAAAGTTGGGAAAAGTGAATTTGTCAGCATTGTAAATTTTTTGAAGAACAATGCTGACAAATGGAATAAGACCGGCTGCTCAGCCAAAACTAAAATTAAAAATTATAACCAAAATGAAGTCCCGGTTCACCTATTTGAAATTTCGACCATTTATCGTCCAATTGCTTAAACGATTCAGGCATTTCGGTATGATAGGGGCGATGAGTGACTGCAATGGACGGTTCTATGAAGAATTTGTCCTTGAATAACTTAAAGTGGTAACCAATCCGGTAGGTATTGAAAATTTGGAAGCCATTTTTTATTTTTTTGTTTTCTTCATCCTTAAAAGTTTGCCAGCCATTCATTACGTGAAGGCCAGTATATAAGCCCTTCCACCAAAAGCGTTGGTAGGCCAAGGCAAATCCAAATTCCCTAATATAGCCTGGAAACTTTTCTTCGGGTGCTTCAAAAGAATCCCCATAAGGAATCCCTAGTGACCAGGCATATTTCCAGGTTTTTAGCTCTAAAGACAAGGCATCTTTAGGGCCTAAGCGGTACCCTAAGTTCAACTGGGCAAAGTCTGGGGAGTTGTCATCAGGTATTAAATTGCTAAACACAAAGAAGGTGCTCCCAACGAAGAACTTGCTATGGGTAGTATCCTGTTTTGCATATTGCGCTTTTACCTGGAAAGGAAAGACGCTTAATAAAATGAAGCAAATTATTATTGTCAATTTTTGCATTATTTTTAATGTTTTAAGTTAAAAGATAATGCAAAGTTGGGGGGTAAGCTGCCTAAAAAACGTTCACTTAAGGTAAGAAATGAGTTTAATTCCTTTTTGTTTTCTGAAGCCTTGCTTTTAAACGACTAAGGGATTGTGGGGTAATTCCCAGAAAACTTGCCAATTGATGTTGTGGTACCCTTTGAATCAAATCAGGCCTCGTTGCTACTAAGTTTTCATAACGTTTGGCAGGAGGGGAGTACTTAAAATTATCAAGAGAGCTTTGACTTTTTTGCAATAATTCTTCCGAAATAATTCGGCATAGGGTTTCAAATCGAGGGAATCTAGCAAACATTTCATCATCAAGTTCACTGGTAGAAGCAGAGATTATTGAGTCTTCAATGCAAGAGAGATAATAACTAGAAGGCTTTTTATTTATGGCGCACTCCGGAACTTCACCTTGCAGTTCAGTATAAAAATTGGTGGTTTTTTCCTCTCCATCAATAATATAATATTTTCTTATACAACCCTTTAATACAAAATACCCCAAATCTGATTGCTGTCCTTCTTCAAGTAAAAGGGTGCCTTTCTTTATTTCCCTGAATAAGTTTAATTCTAGAATAACATTTTTTTCCTCGGATGTCAAGGGCATGTATTTAGAAATATAATCAAATAGCAATTGGTGCATGGGAATCTGGTTTTGAGTCTTACAAGCGATAAGATTCTTTGATAAAATTGACTAATTAACTTACTAATCTACCTGCTTTTTTCACTAAAAAAAATATGTTTTTTGACTGATTGTTAGTGCAAGACAGAAAGGAATTGAAAGGTTTTTAATATCAATTTGGCTTTTTAAGAGGATTGAATTATGTTTGTAAAACATATGTGGAATAGTGCATATGTGGTTTTGGGTTCAATTGGGAATATTGAAAACTCAATTTATTTAAAATCTTATTTAGTAACTGTCGAAAGCATGCCAAGTATTCAAAGCAGCATAATTCTTTTTAAAGCCTTGTCTGAGATCACCCGCCTAAAAATAATTTGGCTATTGATTAACATGGATTCAAAAACATGTGTTTCGGAAATAGTTGATGTGTTAAATGTTCCTCAATATAATGTTTCTCGTCATTTGAGGATTCTTAGTAAAGCCGGTTTACTTGAAGAAAGTAAAGAAGGAAAATGGGTTTACTATTATATAAAAGAGACAGACAGTGAGTTTTTATCTTACCTAAAAAAGCCATAAGCATTTTACCTGAAAAGGAAATGGCCATTGAAATTGAACGGTGTCAGCAAAAACTTTTGGCACGGAAATCCTAAATTATTATTTCATTTAGCTCAAAAAATAATATAATTTCTTTTGACCTTTTATATGCGCAAATGCGCATATGTTAATTAATATATTTCATAACCAAATAAACACGATTATCAATGAATGAAAATTTAAAATTAGCTGTAGACGAGTTTATCCATGTGGGTGTAGCCTTACTCTTTATTATAGCTTTGGTATCCCTCCTTACAGGTTTTGTTCGGGCTTATATTCCTCAAGAAAAGTTACAGAAAAGACTTAGTAAAACAGGAAAATACAGTGGTGTGATGGGGGCTATTTTAGGAATTCCTACTCCATTTTGCAGTGCATCAATGGTGCCTGTATCAATGGGAATGCTTGAAATGGGAGCTCCGCTTTCCATGGTTTTCTCCTTTTTACTGTCAGCACCTTTGGCCAATTTCGTAGTTGTGGCATTTATTTTTGCAGTTTTTGGCCTACAAGTTGCCATAGTTTATTTTTTAATAGTCTTTATCGGAGCTATAATTTTTGGTACCATCGCCGGTAATTCATTTCTTGTAAATCACATTAAAACTTTTGATACCAAACCCAATAATAAAGGATGCGGCGAAAATACCCCGAAATCCAAAGTTGCGGAACCACTTCTTGTAGTGAAGTTAGTCAGGTGGTAGTAAAATCAGAAACCGCTTGCGCTGCAGTGGTGGAAACCAAAACAAGTTGTGAGGAGTTTAATCAGGTGAACTCTTGTTCTGCGACCTCTCAAAGTCAATTCAATGGCATAAAAAATGAAAAGGTTAGAGAAGCATTGGATTTCGCTTGGTCATTGTTTAAAAGAATTATGCCTTATGTTATTATAGGGGCAATCATTAGTGCTATTTCTGTTGTCTTTGTTCCTGATACATTTGTGGAAAATTATTTAGGCAATGACAACCCAATGGCTATATTTTTAGCTGCTGTAGTAGGTGTGCCACTTTATTTACGTATCGAGATGGCGATACCTTTACTTAATGTTTTGATTGGCAAGGGAATGAGTATGGGGGCAGCGATGGCATTACTTATCGGAGGGACAGGAGCCAGTCTTCCTGAGATTGCGATTGTATCATCTATGTTAAAACCGAAGGCAGTTGTAGCTTTTGTAATTTCTATTATATCCATTGCGATTTTTGGAGGCTTTATTTTTTACTATTTATTTTAGGTAGGGGATTAATTGTAAAATGGTATAGAAATTTAACAAACCTAAATTAAAGGCATTCAGCAGTAGGTGTTTCCTAAGGAGCTTTATTCCGAAATAGGTATCAGCCCTTCAAATTCGAGTTGAAATCAAGATAAAGTCAGCGCTTCTTTACTGGACCAACTTTCATTTTGGCAACGAGCTACTTAAATTTATAAACAGCCTGTTTTTTTCGACTACAACATCAATAAGAATCCCATTATTTAATCCGTATTTATTCTTGGGAGAAGGAAATGCTATTTAGGCTACTCTAAAAATCTGAGGGTGTTACCCTTCTTTTATAGATTAGATTTTGTCAGCGGAAGTTCTAAGTTGAGTAATTTCGTTGGCAAAATCTTATCTGTTAAGTTTCTACAATTTACCAGCTTTTTTAAGCTGAACAGCTTATGGTATAAATTGAATGCTCAATTATTATAAACATTTTAAAATTGGCAGGATGGTTAATCATCATTATCCAGCATTTTGTATTTTTTTTGTTTATCATTCCATCGTTTCATGGCATATTGCTGCATGTCTTCGATTTTATCCTTTTCGTCCACAATCTCAAACCCTAGCAATGTCTCTATGATATCCTCAAGGGTTGCAATTCCATCCATCCCTCCATATTCATCTACGACCAAAGAAATATGTTCTTTTTTTGAAGCATTTCTTCCCATGCATCAAATAGGCTGATATTACTTGAGAATATCAAAATTTCACGTTTGATGTCTATAAGCCTTAAGTCAAAGTGATCCTCCGCTAACTTTTCGAAAACATACTCTCTTAAAACGTAGCCTGTTATATTATCTTTATTTCCTTTAAATATAGGGATCCTTGAAAAATGCAAGAACTCTTTGTTCTTTAAAAACTCTTTTAAAGTCATTTCTTCATTTGCTGCTACGACAACAATCCGAGGAGTCATGACCGTCTTTAACTTTAAATTTTTAAGTTTGATTAAATTCTGAATAATTTTATTCTCTTTGTCCGCAAAAATACCCTCTTGAGTACCGATACTGGCCAAGGCAGAAATCTCTTCTCTACTGGTAGTAAGCACAGTTTTTTCTCTGGAAAGTAATTTTGTTAGTATAGAAGCTAACCAAACCAATGGGTAGGTAATAAAAATCATACCTCTAATGATTTTAGAGGTAATGCCAATCAAATCTCTGTTGTAATTGGCCCCAAGGGTTTTGGGAATTATTTCTGTAAATATCAAAATTAGGATGGTTAAGATGGCAGATATAAGTCCAAAATAGGCTTCTCCAAATAGTACTGTAGCCTGTGCTCCCACACCAGCAGCCCCCACTGTATGTGCTACAGTGTTCAAAGACAATATGGCAGAAAGAGGTTTGTCGATATCTTCTTTTAAATGAAGCATGGCATCTGCGTTTCTGTTCCCTCTTTTAGACTGGGACTTTAAAAATGATACCGGTACAGATAATAACACCGATTCCATAATTGAACACAAAAATGAAATAAATAGGGCAATAAAAAGATAAAATAATAAAAGGGCCATGGTATAGGTTAAGGATAAATTTTATTTAATCTTAACGTTCAGGTGTAATAAGTATTTGGTTAAATAATTATTAATTTCCTAATTCAGAAACAATTAACTATCAAAAGAACATTAAGGATTTTTTTAGTTTTTTATGTCGCAATAATTATACCTGAACCGAACATAGGTAAAATATATGGTGTTTTAAGGATAAAGCGAAGACTCAGCATAACCTGGTTTACTTTTGCTAATTCGAAAGGAATAAATTAATCATTGGAAAAAAATTGGGAATTCTGAAATCCATACAAAAATAAAAAGCTAAAGTTCTTAGTGAAGCGGATAAAAATTAAAGAACTTGCATTTTTTTAGGAATCCTTTTGTTGGATTATTATGGTGTAAGTTAAATCAATAGTGTTTATGATGGATTTCTATCCTAATCAAAGATGGGCAAGTGAAGGTGAGCCGGACTTAGGTGTAGGTGTAATTATTGAAGCAAAAAAATCGAGTGAAAGTCAGTTTCCCTAGCACAGGGGAAACGAGACAGTATGCAATAGATAATGCACCTTTGCGCAGGGTGATATTTAAACCCGGAGATACTGTAAAGGATGTCAACAAACGGTCGTTTGTCATTGAACGGGTGCAAGAAATTGGTGAACTTGTTGTGTATATAGGTAATCAAGGCACTTTATCAGAAGCAGATTTAGGAGATGTTTCCATAACTCATGGGGTTGATGATAGACTTTTACTAGGGGAAGTAGATAAACCTGCGGTTTTTGCCTTACGCAGGAAAACATTGGCGTATGACCATAAACGTAGGATTGCACCGATAAATGGTTTTGTAGGAGGTCGAATAGATCTTATTCCCCATCAACTTTATATTGCCCATGAAGTAAGTTCAAGGTATTCGCCCAGAGTATTACTGTCCGATCAGGTAGGTCTTGGCAAAACCATTGAGGCCTGTCTTATTATGCACCGGTTATTGTTAAGTGGTCAAGCTTCGCGAATAATCATATTGGTTCCGGATTCATTGATCCACCAGTGGTTTGTGGAGATGTTAAGACGCTTCAATTTATGGTTTCATATTTTTGATGAAGAAAGATGTGAGGCATTGGATGAAAGTGCTCCGGAGGGAAATCCTTTTTTGGATGATCAACTGGTACTCTGTAGCACTACCTTTCTATCAGGATCACAAAAGAGAGCGAGGCAAGCTATCACTGCAAGCTGGGACATGCTGGTAGTAGACGAGGCGCATCATTTGTCATGGTCTTTGGAAAATATCAGCCCTGAGTACGCTATTGTAGAAGCTTTAAGTAAAGTTGCAAAAGCGCTTTTACTATTAACCGCTACCCCTGAACAGCTTGGTGCCGAAAGCCATTTTGCTCGATTAAGATTGTTAGACCCAGAAAGGTATAATGATTATGATGTTTTCGTCAATGAATCACAAGACCATACTGCCATTGCCAACATTGTGGAAAAATTGGCATCAGGAGAAAAGGCAGATATAAAGGACAAAGCCTTATTAAAGAGTTTATTTGGCGATAAAAGAATTGCGAAACTAGAGGAACAAGGGCGAATAGGCGAAAATCAACTAATTGAAGATTTATTGGATCAACATGGCCCCGGTAGGGTAGTGTTTAGAAATACCCGGGCTGCAATGAGTGGTTTTCCAACCAGAGAAGTTCAATTAATTCCTTTGAAAACCGAAACAAGTCAGCAAGAATGGGTTAAGCGCATGTCAGCTGAATTTATAATAGACAAAGGCTCTGGAAGGGAATCAAAAGATCCTTTTCATTTTTTAAAGGATCCTCGGGTGATATGGCTGGTACATTTATTGGAAGAGCTAAATCCTAATAAATTGGTTTTGATTTGCCGATCTAAAATGAAAGTTTTGGCATTAGAAAAAGCCTTGCGAAACCTTAGCAGTGCAAAAGTAGGGGTTTTTCATGAGGACCTTAATATTGTACAAAGGGATCGCAATGCTGCTTGGTTTGCTGAAGAAAGTGGTGCAAGGGTTTTATTGTGTTCCGAAATAGGTAGTGAAGGGAGAAACTTTCAATTTGCGCATCATTTGGTATTGTTTGATTTACCATTGCATCCTGAGCTACTGGAACAACGAATAGGACGGTTAGATCGGATAGGACAAGCAGAAAAAATTCGTATTTATGTGCCCTTTTTAAAAGGCAGTCCCCAAGAAATTTTAGCACGATGGTTTCATGAAAGTTTGAATGCTTTTGAAGAAAATATAGAAGGTGGAAACCAGATTGGAGAATTGTTTGGAGAGCGGTTATTTGAGCTAGCAATGACTTCTATGAAACATGAGGTTTTTGCCGATCTAGAAAGCTTAATAAGGGAGACTGCAAGTTACCAAAGAGCACTTAAGCAAACTTTAGCTAATGGTCGAGACAGGTTACTTGAAATGAACTCTTTTAGACCTAAGGTTGCTATGGAATTGGTAGACAAAATTCATGAGGCAGACAAGGATTTAAAACTTGAAAACTATATGTCTGAGGTTTTTGAACATTTTCGAGTTGAGATGGAAGATTTGGCTCCTCGTACTTATTGGTTGCGTCCGAGTAAAGCCAATCACACAGCATTTCCATCTATACCCGAAAAGGGGATTTCAATTACTTTCGATCGAAAACGGGCCTTGAGTAGGGAAGACATTGATTTTATCAGTTGGGACCATCCCATGGTGACAGGGGCGATTGATATGGTGCTGGGAATGGGTACTGGAGCTGCTAGTTTTGGGCGGCTTAAGGGTACAACAAAAACCGGAATACTTATGGAAGTAATTTTTGTTCTCGAAACTTCAGGAAAAGAAGGTGTATATGTGGATCGGTTTCTTCCCAACACACCTTTACGTGTAGTCGTAAATCATTTGGGAGAAGAAGTTACCGATAGTTATCCAGTTGGTTTATTAAACAAGCAATTGGTGTCAGGAGAAATCACCGAGTTGATAGGAAATGATAGATTCGTTGATGAAATATTTCCTGAAATGATAAAGACTGCAGAAGAAATAGCCGACCAAATGAAGGACAAAGAAATTGATTCAGGACTTCAATACATGAACCATACCTTAGATCATGAAATTGGGAGATTGGCTTATTTGTATAAAAGAAATAATGCCATAAGACCAGATGAAATAAGAACAGCTTTGGAGCAGAAAAATGAGCTAGCTGAGTTGATTACAAATGCAAGAATAAGAATCGATGCCATTCAATTGATTCGAGAAGGAGTAAATTAATCAAATTTTGCTATTAGACTTTATCAACGTAAAAAATTGAATACAATATATATGAATAAATACGAACAAATAGTGGCAGAAATTAAAGCTGCTTCAAATATAATTATCACCTCTCATAAATCGCCGGATGGTGATTCTGTAGGAAGTTCTTTGGGTTTGCTATATTTTATAGAAAAATTGGGGAAAAATGCGACAATATGCCACCCGGATCCTGCTCCTGGGTTTTTGGATTGGTTAGATACTTCAGCATTTTTAACAATGACGGATGAATCAGAAGCCATAACTGAGGCTTTTTCTAAGGCTGACTTGGTTTTCTGTCTGGATTATAACGGAACCAACAGAGTAGGTCATGACATGCAAGTCTTGTTGGAAGGACTAAAATGCAAAAGGATAATGATTGACCATCACCTTGATCCTGAAGATTTTCCTGATATATTAGTTTCAGAAACTACAGTTTCTTCAACAGCCGAGTTAATCGTGGAATTAATTGAACAATCTGGAAATAGCGCATTGCTTGATAAGAAAATCGGAACACCACTCTACTTGGGGATTCTCACGGATACAGGTAGCTTCCGTTTTCCTTCAACAAGTCCACGTACACATGAAATCTTAGCCAAGTTATTAGCATCCGGTGTTGAGCATCATTTGATCCATGAAATGTTAAGCGATAACAATACCGAAAGTCGTTTGCGTTTGCAAGGATATGCAATGTGTGAAAAATTGGAAGTTATGGAAGAAAATAAGGTGGCCATAATTTCTTTATCAAAAGAAGAATTAGCCAAATACAATTTTCAAAAGGGAGATACCGACAGCCTGGCAAATCAAGCCTTGACTATCAAGGGTATGAAAGCGGCCATTGTGTTCACGGAAAGAGATGGTATTATGAAGATTTCTTTCCGCTCTAAAGGGCAGGAAAATCCGGTAAATATTATGGCAGCAGAAAATTTTAATGGTGGTGGGCATATGAATGCCTCCGGAGGAATGAGCGAATTATCAGTTTCTGAAACATTGGATAAAATCAAGCGATTGGTACCAAAATATTTCCCAGCCGGTTAATCTGGCAATTCTTCAAAAAGCGTCACTTTGATAAGATAAGTGACGCTTTTTTACTTTAACTTTGAAGTTTGATTTTGTTTGGAATTTCAACGGTGAACGTGGTACCAACTCCTATATCAGAATTTATTTTAATAAAGCCTTCTAGGTTTCTAATCGATTTCTGAACCAAAAATAAACCTAACCCTACACCTTCACTTGATTTTCGGTTAACCTGATAATTGCGCTTCATTAGCTTAGGGATGTCCTCTTTTTTATTCCTAGCCCATTGTCGGCAACCTGTAAAACCCCTTTATTTTCATCGGATTTAAAATGCAATGCAATAAATTTATTTGTTTTTAAGGGGTCTGAATATTTGATGGCATTGCTTACCAAATTGGAAAAGATGGATTGAAGCTCATTTTCGTTGCTATAAAAATCTCCGTCTTGTTGTATGTCTAACTTTATCTCAATGCCATTTTGGTTAAGAAGATGGGGTATGGTATCTAAATATTTGGTTACGATTTGTTCCATGTCGATGGCTTTTACATCACCTATTGAAGCAATATGCTTTAGGGTTTCTTTGACAAAGGACCTTAGGTTTGCACTTCCTTTTCCTATGAGATCCAAATATTCGTTGACACTTTCCTTATCGTTTTCTGATTTTGATAAATTAATTAGCCCCATTATTGAAGCCAATGGGTTTTGAATGTCATGGACAATTTTCTGTAAAGTTGTGTGAAGCCGTTCATTAAGAATTAGAGACTGCTTGTAATTTTTTTCAATTTCCAACTCTGCCATTTTTCTGTTGGTAATATTGATATGGGCCATTAAGGTTAAGTCGGGGTTTTCCAGTACTTGTGTTACCCGTAGAATAAACCACCTTTTTTCTGTGGGAGAATGGCAAGGGTATTCTAATTCAAATTTTTCAACCTTCCTATTGATAACCTGCTGAATGCCTTTTTTGGCCTCCATTGCCATTCTAGTTTCCTCTCCTTTAACACTTTCGCAGGTAGATAAATAATTGGTATTGACTCCTGTACGGGAAAGGTCTCCACTATTTTCAACAGAAAAGTTGCTCCATGCTTTATTAGTGAAAATAATTTGTCCCCTGCGATTAATAACAGCCATTGAATCAGGTACAGAATCAAGTATGTTAAAATTATTGACCATTTTTTCTACCAGTTAGAATAAATATCATGCCAAATGGGAATTGGTATGACAAATTACCGTAAGCATATGTAACCCTTTTAAAGGATCAATTTCCTTATTTTGCTTTTTTCAAGGATTTGCTAATTCATCTAATTATAATAAGTTTTATTTCAATGAACCATAATTGTATCTTTTGATTCCAATCAAGACCTTGTATTTCAGAAAGACCGCACAATTTGTCTATATTTAGTTTAGAATAATACCAGCTCTTATAATGGAGTTTTGCTTATCCATACAAGTTCAATAGTAGTTCCAAATCTTCCAAAGTATTGGCCTCATGAACGGGTTTGTCTTTTCTCCATCTATGCATCCTTGGAAAACGTAAGGCTACACCTGATTTATGGCGGGAAGACCTGGCTATTCCCTCAAATGCAATTTCAAACACCAAGGCCGGTTTAACACTTCTTACAGGCCCAAACCGCTCTATCGTATTCCGTTTGACAAATGCATCCACCTCATTAATTTCTTTGTCTGTTAACCCTGAGTAGGCTTTGGCAAAAGGTACAAGTTCATTGCCTTTCCAAACTGCAAATGTGTAATCCGTATATAAATTTGCCCTTCTTCCATGGCCTCTCATGGCATATAGAAGAACAGCATCTATAGTTAGTGGATCAATTTTCCATTTCCACCAATCACCTTTTTTCTTCCTACTTTATATGTGCCGAATTTACTTTTGAGCATTAAACCTTCTGCATGGTAAATTCTTGAATCGGCTCTTTCTTTTATTAAATCTTCCCATTCATTAAATTGGACCACTTCAGATATAAGTAATTTTTCTGATGCCCCTTGCTTTACCAACTTTTCCAATTCTTGTCGCCTATAATGTAAAGGAGATTCCCTAATATCTTTACCGTTGAGCTCTAAAAGATCATAGGCAATCATTACTACCGGAGCTTTATCTAATATGCTTTTACTAACATTTTTTCGGCCTATACGGCTTTGTAATACATTAAATCCCAGTGGTTGGTCGAGTTGATAAGCAATGATTTCTCCATCAATGACGGTTCCGTTAGGAAGTTTCTCTATAAGTATTTCAAATTCAGGGAATTTGTCCGTAATTATTCTTCTCCCCTTGACCAAAGAAATAACTGGTTTTCTCGAATTATCAATTGCCCTCTAATACCATCCCATTTTCTTTCAGCCAGCCAATCCTTTGGTTTTCCCAATTCATGAATCTCATTTTCCAATCCATAAGCCAGATAAAACGGGTAAGGTTGCGATATTTTGTCCGCAGGATCTGTTTCAATGATTAACTGATGATAAGAGCTTGTTTCAGCACTCCAATTACCCATCAATCGATGGGAAAGGGTGTTTTCATCAATACCACTGTGCTGAGCCAATGCTCTGGTCATTAATTTTTGGGAGACACCTACCCGCCAACTTCCGGTCATTAACTTGTTAAAAACAAAGCGTTCGGTCTCATCAAGCTGATCCCATGCCCAAAGTACTTTTTGTCTTTTTGTTTCTAGGTTAGCTGATTCAATTGTTTGGTCATCTTCTAGATTTTTAAGGTCGATTATAAAGGATATCCATTCACTGAGGCTCTTATTATGTTTACTTATTAGGTTTGGGTGCATCAAAGCCATGGTCTCTGCTAAATCTCCCACAATGTGATATGATTCTTCAAATAACCAAAGGGGGACATTGGCAGCTGAGGCTGCCCAAGACCTTAGTAGGGAAGTTCTTACCATTCTTTTAGGTCTTTTATGACTTAGTATGGCAATTGTCCAGAGTTTATCGCTTTCCTCCGCATTGTCAAAATATTCCACCAAAGCAGCTACCTTTTTTAGTGTTTTGGTGGTTTGGTCAAGTTGGATAAACAATCGGACAAAATTTTTCATTCAGCTTCGGTTTTATCTGTTTCTGCCATTATTTCTCCCTCAAATTCAGTAGCTTCAATTTGTGTTGCTATTCCCTGATCATTTAACCATTTACTAAATATATTGGTGTACCCATGTGTTACAATTACCTTTTCACATCCTGTAGCCTTTATTGCGGAATTCAAACCATCCCAATCTGCATGATCTGATAAAACGAAACCTCTGTCTAAAGATCTTCTTCTTCTAGTTCCCCTCAATTTCATCCAACCGGAGGCATTACCAACTTCAAAAGGTTGAAATTTTTTCTGCCAAGAAGTACCTAAGGCAGATGGGGGAGCAATTACTAAAGCACCTCGATAAGCAGACTTATTTATTTCAGGGTTTACATAAGTTGTTGGATTCAACTTTATTCCCATGTTTCTAATGATTTCATTGGTTTTCTCGATGGCACCATGAGTAAAGATTTTCCCGATGGATGGATCTATTCCTTGAATCAACCGCTGTGCTTTTCCTAATGCATACCCGGTAAGAAATGTAACTTTACCTTCTTCTTGGTTTTTTTCCACCATTGGTTAATTTCATTGAATACCTCTTTTTGATCTTGCCATTGAAATACTGGTAAACCAAATGTGCATTCAGTAATGAATGTATTACACTTTATGGGTTCAAATGGACTTGAAAAACCGTCATCTTCCAATTTATAATCACCCGAAGCAACCCAAACCTCACCCTTGTATTCCACGCGTACTTGAGCAGAACCAATAATATGGCCGGCAGGATAAAAACGAAAAGATACTCCATTAATTTTTCTTTGCTCTTGGTATTCCATGGATTCAATGTGAATATCCGAGCCTAAACGGTGTTGAATAATTGGTTTGGATAGATGTTGACAGAGGTAAAACCTATTCCCCCAACGTGAGTGGTCGGCATGCGCATGGGTAATGATGGCATAGTCCACCGGTTTCCAAGGGTCTATGTACACATTTGCCTTTTCGCAAAAAATACCTTTTTCTGTGAATTGCAATAAAGCCATAGTCTATAAACTAAAATTGGTAAATTAAGTTTTAGATTGGCACAATAGTTCTTTATAAACAAGTATTGATTAGACCAATTTTACTCTACCGACTCACCAATATCTCGAAATTTATATTCTTTTTGAGTTGGTGAAATCTCAATAAAAAAACCTCCAAAGTTGCTTAATTCGCAGAGACTTTGGAGGTTGATGATAAGTTTGGGTTATTTTAAAACCAACATTTTCCATGGTAAGGATTGATAATTACCATGTATAATTAAAAATACTAAGACTCTTTAATTAGTGGCAAGTATTTTTTAATATTGGCGATAATTGCCCAAAGATTTATTGCCAAAAGAACGAAAGCCATACCTAGTGTTGAAGGATCAAGGACCAAATGATGTACAAGAATTCCAACCATAACCGGAAGAATTACTATTGCTCCTAATGCCCTTGTTTTAGGTATGGCTATTAATAATCCACCAATAATTTCCACAATAGCGACTAAAGGGAAAATCCACCCAATTGTCGCATAGGCTCCCATTATTTCCGCCATTTCTTCAGACATTTCCGGCATAGGCATGTAATTAAGGAATTTATTCAAACCTGCGTTAATCATCATCAGGCCAAAGAGGATACATAATACGGTAAGGATTTTATTTTTCATTTTTCTATTGTTTTGATATTAATGAATGTAAAATTAATTAATTTTGATTACAAATAGTTATCAGTTACCTAAAGGTAACCAGTATTTAGGATGAATAATGGTCGAGATCATGAAAAAAATGGAACACAAGGAGTGCATGTCTGCATTGATGCCTGTGAGGGATACACTGGATATAATAGGGGGAAATGGAAAATTTTGATCCTTATTTCTGTTTGGGAAGGTAATGAACATTTTAGGGAAATAGAGCGTAGTATTCCAAATTTAAGTACAAAAGTACTATCAAAAGAATTAAAAGATATGGAAGTTAATCAATTGATTACAAGAACAGTAATCAATGGGTTTCCTGTTCGTACAGAATACAAGCCAACTGAATATTCCAAGACATTAAAAAAGTGATTAGGGAGTTACAACTGTGGGGTATAAACCATAGGAAAAAGATATTTGAAACTTAAAGAATGGTTCCAAGCTACCTTTTCCCTTAGCTAAAACAATTTATTTTAGGGTGAATAGAAAACTGTCAGACATTGGCTGATTTTGAATCGCCTTCAGCACCCATTGATTGGCTATTGTATTTTTTAGGTTTAATAAATTTGTTGACTTAAGCAATGTAAGGTCCCAAAACCCCAAATTAGATCAATAGCTCCAATACCTATAATGTCTTTATCAGGAAAGCAATTAGCTAAAGTGTTTAAGGCAATCCTATCATTAGGGTCATTAAACGTGGGTACCAAAACAGCCCCATTGATAATTAGGAAATTTGCATAACTGGGTGGTATTCTTATACCATCAAATATCAATTTTTTGGCATCGGCAATTCTATGATATTTGGTGATTTGCCATTTTCTAATTTCGCAGCTTTTAACCGTTTAAGGTTTTCTTGCAGCGGTAGGAAATTTGCATCTGATTTATTGTTTTCCACAACTGTGACAATGGTGTCCGGACTTACAAATCTACAAAGGTCATCAACATGTCCATGCGTGTCATCACCCTGAATTCCCTCACCTAGCCATATTACATTTGTTATCCCAAGGTATTCAGCAAATACAGATTCATAATCTGCTTTGGTAAAACCCGGATTTCTAACCTGAATGGTGGGGTGTAACAAGCATTCTTCCGTAGTCAAAAGCGTACCTTTACCATTAACATCGATGGCTCCACCTTCTAAAACAACCGGCTTGCCTTTGTAGGTTGCCTTGGTTAAAGGAATCCCCAATGCTTGGGCCACAGTTGATGGCACCTGTTTGTCTAGTTGATGGTTAGGGTATTTTGCCCAGCCATTAAAATTAAAATTAATGGCTTCACATTTTCCTTCTGTAGATTCCACAATGATTGGACCTGAGTCACGCATCCAACTCCTATTGGTTTTTTGTTGAATAAAGACGACTTTGTTTGTGGCTACATCGGCTTTTTCCAGCATTTCAAAAACCTTGTTTTTCAAGTTTGAATTGGCAACCAAAAGGTATACTGTTTCATACTGTGTGATTTTTTTGATGTATTCCACAAAAGCCCACTGTATCGCTTGGTATTTTCCGGGCCAATCATTTCCATTATGAGGAAAGCATAATAAAATTCCTTTTTGTTTTTCCCACTCTGCAGGAAACCTTCGGCTTTCAATCATTCTATTTTTTGTCTATTGCTCTTTGGGTAATTTCACCATAAAAATCAATTCTCCTATCTCTGAAGAAGGGCCAATTTTGTCGAACATTTTCCTGCAAGTCTAAGTCAACATCTGCGATCAGAATTTCTTCTTGATCATGTGAAGCTTGAGCCAATATTTCTCCCTGTGGTCCCGCTATAAATGATGCACCCCAGAATTCAATGCCATCGGTCCCGGGAAGGTATTTTTCCAAGCCTATTCTATTGGCTGCGGCAACATAAGTTCCATTGGCAACAGCATGGCCTTTCATTACATTCATCCAAGCGCCATGTTGATTGACCCCATATGCGGCTTTTTCGGAAGGATGCCAGCCAATAGCTGTTGGGTAAAACAGTATTTCAGCACCTTGTAAGGCTGTCAATCGAGCGGCCTCGGGATACCATTGATCCCAACATATTAAAGTCCCAATTTTACCTTTTTGTGTTGGAATTGTTTTGAAACCTAAATCTCCGGGGGTAAAGTAAAATTTCTCATAAAAATGTGGGTCATCAGGAATATGCATTTTCCTGTAAAGTCCTGCTTCAGATCCATCCGCATCAATAATATATGCACTGTTGTGATAAATTCCTGCCATTCTTTTTTCGAAGAAGGGAACGATTATTACCACTCCTAATTTTTTTGCTAACTCACTAAAGGCTGTAAATGAGGTGCTATATAAAGGTTCCGCAAATTCAAAATTATCTACATCCTCACTTTGACAAAAATAATGGCTACTGTATAATTCTGGAAGACAAATTACTTCAGCGCCTTTATTTGCAGCTTTTTCTACCCAATCTTTGCACTTGGATAAATTATTTGCAGGGCTGTCATTAAGGTTAAGTTGCACTACGGCTATGGAATATTTTCTTTTCATAAAATACAAATTTTGACAAAAATAATAGCTTTGAATTATACTCCTCATTTATTGGACCAAAAGTATCTCTAATAAAGATTATTTAATAAATGTTTAGCTTTTATTGAAATGTGATTTTTCCCGATTCTAATAAAAAATTATGTTTAAGAGGGGCTATTGCATAACTTTTTTAGGCTTGAATACCTCCAAATCGGTGGTAATAGTAAATCAAGATTGATGATTAGGTTGGTGTTTTTCTTTTTGGGTTTCACAAAGTAAGCACAGGAATGATTTAAATAATGAATTGGAAAAATTTCTATTTTTGAAGAAATTAATGGTCTCCGAAAAGCTTATTCAGATTTTTAAAGGTATGCTCCCTCATTGTTAAAATGAATCAGTCTCAACGGGAATTGTCACCCATTGAGACTGAAAGAAACTTTAATAATCGAATTTAATATTTATTTACCTTCAAATTATGATATAATACTCTTTAGAGGCCTAAAGCGGAGATAGCAGGATCATCTTTATAGAAAACATAAGTCCTCCAAATTGTAGAATAATTTGTTTTGTAGAGCCACTCTATTTCTCCGGCGTCAGTTACTTCCCATAAAGTTCCTTCTCTACCTTCTGTGATTAGAGTATTTCCATTGTCCATTCTAACCGCACTCGAAATTCCTGATGAATAAAGGTCATTATCAGTAAATGTCCAAACTACATCCGGTTCATTGTTTTGACCTGCCACTAGGCTGTAGGGTGGGTTCAAGTCATATTCTACCACCTCTGACTGATTGCCATAAACACTGTTGGCATAAACCAACATATTGCCTGTTTCCAAAAGGTTTGGGTAGTGCACATTGCTTAAGGTTGCATCTCCTATATTGTCATAAGTTTCAGGGTTGCCAAAGCGGTAAACCAGGTCTCCTCCCAAGCCATAATTACCTCCGGAATTTGTTTTTGCCTCTTCAGTGGTGGTACTGTGATCCAAAACCCAAACTTCACTGTAATTATTGACGGTTAAATAAAGTAAGTCATTTTCTTCGTCTAAAGTAAGTCCGTTGATATGCATGATGTCACCATTGTCTCTGGTGCGGTAATTATAATTAATATCAATTTTATTGGGATTATCCGCAACACTTCCATAGTTGGACTTTGAGGGATCTTCATCTTGAATAATATGATCCATCGCATGCCATTCCCAAACAATTTCTTGGGTAATTGGATTCATTTCTATAATGGATTCCGGATTTAATCTATAATTACCTCCAAATCCTTCTTCTGCTGCCTCAGCTTGACTCAACTCTTGCCAAACCGGAAATATTATGTTTCCATTGGACAGGTATTCTACATCATGGTGAGCAGTATAATCCTCTGTCGAATAGGAAATTTCCCAAGCCACTGATTGATCGGCGTTGATTTTTCGAAATACACCTCCATAACCTCCATAGGTAATGGCAGCATTATCTGCTTTAAGACAAACCAATAAACTTCCATCAGAAAGAAGATTGATGTCATTACCTAATGCGCTATTAAAATCCCAATTAAAGAGCTCTTCCCCATCATAGGTAATTATATGGGCAGCATTGTTTTGTTGATCAGCAACTAAAAAGAGGGTTTCAGTATCAGTAGTCTCTTCTAGTTCTTCGTTCATTACCTCCTCTACTTCCTCATTACAGGCACTGAAAATTAACAATCCCAGGATTGTGGTGTTCATCCATAACTTTTTCATAAGCATTCTATTGGTTTAGATATTACAAACTGGCCAACCCGGCCAAAGGGTGACGATATGTATTTGTAGACGGGATAAAAAAATATATCCCTTGGTCGTGAATGTTAAGAAAAGGTTAATTTTTGTTAAGAATCAAACGGTTAAAAACCAATTTTTAAATTAATTTTAATTGGAGTAAGCTGTTTGGAGATTTTAACATAGCACCTCTATGGTGAAATTGAAAGCAGCAACGAAGTGGTGGATTTTGAATCGTTTTCAGCACCTCATAAGTTGACTATTTCATATTTCGGGTTTAAAAATGAAACCGTTTTGCGGCTTTCGTAATAACTACTTGGTGTTGATTGGTATAAAAATATTTTGCCAGCATTGTTAGGTTATTAGTAACAATGCTGGCAATAAATCAAAGCAAAAAAGGTCTCTTTCTTTCCGGAAAGTATTTTTGTTTTGCAATTACTTAGTGGATAATTGGATTACCCTGCCTTCTTCGGCAGATTGGTAAGCAGCATAAATCACATGCACAACATCCACTGCCAAATCTATTCCCGATAGGGGTTCGCGTGACTCATGTATTGAATGAACAAAATCCTCAATCTCTCTTGAGAATCCACGAAACCAGTCTTCATCACAACTGGGGCGATTCCACCCTGCTTTGGTCTCTAATTTTTCCGTAAAATTTTCACCTGCAAAAGTTTCAGGATCTACTGCATAAGTTTCAATTACATTATTGGCAGTCATATTGGCCTTGACGACACCATCCGTCATATAGGCAGTAACTCGTGTGTTGAGTCCACCTAAACCAACATCGCTAACCAACACTGTGGCCCTTGACCCATCATCAAACTTGATTACCACATTTGCCCAGTCTTCAACATCTACCGGATCAGAGCTAATCCATTGATGGGCATTGGCCTTTTTAGCATATTCTGAGGCTTCTGTATGAATTAGGTCGGCAGTATCCGCCATTACTGATACCGGCAAAATACTTTTTCCTCTGCGATGCTGCCCTTCCCATTGCTTGAGGTAAAGACATGCCCCAACCGCATGAGCTCCCATTCTGAGCAAGGCACCTCCACCCATGTATTTCCATTCTTTTGAAAAGAAGGAATTTGATCCGGAATGATTTTCTTCTGCTCTTAATTCAAGAACTGAGCCTTTTGAGGCAGCTATTAGGTTACGCATTTTTACAATTGGTGGGGCGTAGACCCAGTTTTCAGCATAACAAAAAAGAACCTTATTTGCCCTTACAGCTTCTCTAACTGCCTCAGCATTTTGAATGGCTCCGGCTCTCATCTTCGCACGAGGCACATGAAACCCAATTGGTTCAGCATCTCCAGGTTCTCCAAAATATCCTGTAAGAGGTTTCTCCATGATAATGTGCTTACCTGCCTCAGCTGCTTTTATGGCAATTTCATGGTGGGAGGCTGGTGGAGTACAAATATCAATCACATCAACGTCTTCCCTGGCTAGTAATTCATCCAAATCAGTTGTTACAAAGGACACACCTATATCTTCGGCAAATGTTTTCGCACTCTCCTCAGTTAAGGCACAAATACCCCTGATTTCAACCAGTCCCGGTGTTAAGCTCATGTAATTTGCATGATGCATTCGGGCTCCATATCGAGCTCCAACTATTCCTATTCCAAGCGTTTTTTTATTCATTTATTGTGATTTATCTTCAATTAAAGCTTCTTTCTCTAAATCAATTTTCTTTTTAGCATTAGACAGTCCCAATTTATACCAATATTTAAATATTAATCAAATTTATTGAGTTGATTATTAAGATCAATATAAGTGGTCAAAAGGCTTATGTTTTTATTGAAAACTTCACTGCTAATCCTATCCATGGTTAAATGTTGACCATTCCATCTCACCCCATCTGGCATTCTTTTTTTGAAGGTGTCATTTTTTGTAATCCAAGCACCGGTATTTTCTTGTTCATTAATGATTTGAATTACTTGCGGGCTAATTTCTTCCAATCGTTTTGCAACTTCTTCTTTGGTTTGTAAGCCTTCTTTTATCAATGCTTCCGCTGTCAAACCTATTGCCTTTTCGTAGCGTGCAGTGCTTGCTTCAAGTCTTGCTTGCAAATCGGACTGGTATCCATAACCGGTTCGTCGCTCAGGGTGAAGGTCTTCTAATCTTTCTACTCGAATCCTAGGTCTGTCGTAATAAAGTGGCTTGCCTGTGCCAAGTTCTACAAACCTTGCCCACATTCCATTTTCCATTTTTATTTCGCGCAACCACCTTAGGGCATCTGGGATCGGCTCTAAAATAGTTTTTTGGCCTAGCGCAAGGTATAAATCAATTAAGGTATTGATATTGTTTACTGTTACTGCCGGGCAAACAGCCGGAGGTTCAAAGGTTCGTGCCCAAGCAGGCTGTAAAAATTCATTGTATTGTTGCGCCCAGCCGGGTTGAGGAGGAGGGAGTTGAGAGATATTCATAAATCTTGCTGCTTTCCTCAAGCTTTTTTCAATGGCTTCATCTTCAGGATAAAATTGAAAAGCTTCTATCATGACACGTATACAATCGTTGATTCCTCCGTCATTAAAAGTAGCGTAATCATGATAATTTCCTTGTTCCGGATATTTGTGAGGCCATCCACCATTACTCAGTTGGGTCGTAACCATCATTTTCAATGCCCTTTGAGTGGCTTTTTGGATTAGTTTATCATTAACCTCCTGATCTATAGCCATTAAAAAGCTAATGGCTGACTGGGTTTGGTCATCATCAAAACTTACTTTTTCCATATCCAGATTTTTAAAGTTGATGGTATGGTTCCAGCCTCCATATTTATTTTGTCCTCGAATTAATGCATGGGCAGCCTCTGTTGCAAATTCAAGGGCTTTTTGATCTCCTGTATATTTATAAGCGCTTAAAAAGGCCTGTCCTACAGCGGGTGTACCGGGAGGCTGAACTTCTATCGTATGGTTGTCGAGAGGTATTTCTCCCCATTTTTTCGTCAAGTCGGGAGTTACAAAGTACACATAACCGCCCTCTGTGTTGACAGTGTGAAAGAAGGAAACTCCTTTTTTTATAGCTGCCTCTACCCGGGTTTTTAAATCTTCTCCTTTGGATTTATTAGTTGAGGTTTGTTGTGCCAGTACAGGTAGAATGCTTAGCATGGAGGAAAGCACAAAGGCTAAGCAATAGTTTACCAATTTTCTCATTTTCGAAGTCATTTTTGGGTATGTTTATTGTTAAAGTATTGTCGATTAAACGAAACAGGTCGTTTTGCTTATTTGTAAGGCAACATTGAAAAAGATCATTTCAATTATGGGAAAATACTACCTTTTATTGAAGATCAATGCCAAGTAATTTCTTGTTATCAAGTAGTAGATCTTTTTTTCTTGGGCAGTGTTGAATTCTCCTTAGTACCTCCAATCTGCATTACTTGGAGGACAGGGGAGGATGGTTTGCATAAATCGCTTCTTTAAAAGGTCTGTAAAATAAATCGAAACTTCATGAGAAACGTGTGCAGGGTTGCTAAATTTATTCAGCATATAATCATAACTATAGGCCATTGTAATACCATTTAAAAGGCTAAATCCCAATACGGCATTGATGGAGTTTTGGTCCGGTAGTTCATTAAATCTTGTGATGTTCCGGAAGCCTAGGCCACCAATGAAATTTTCAACCTGTATTTGGGGAATGACTTCAATTTGTTGGAAGGTTCCTTGTCTTTTGTAATTGAATGACACAGAAAATACTTTTCGCATTTCACCGGTTTTAAAAAGTCTTCTATCTAAATTTTTGACATATCCTCCATGAACTCCCCATTTAATTGGGAGGTTGTTTCCTATGCCATCTTCCAGAAAACCTATATTGGGACGAGAGAGGTGACTGCTGCTCATACCAAACCAAAAATCCGGTGCCTGAAGCAATGCGCCAAAAGAAATGTCCGGATACCATTTGCTATCCTCTCCGGGTAAAAGATCTATAGTGGAAGGGTTGACAGTACGGTTCAATAAATCTATCTGATCTCCAAAAACCATTTCCTGTAAAGTAAGACTTCTATTGACCAGCCCTAACTGACCCCCAAATCGTAGGAAGCTTTGGTGGTTTAAGAGGAGTTTATAAGAGAGGTAACCTGCTAAATCTGTTGATTGAATATTAAGTAAGCTTTCTGAAAATTGAGAAGCTGAAAAGCCAAAGCCCACATTGGTTTCATCGATATACGTATCGAAATAAAGCCCATAGGCATTGAAATCATACCCCAATCCGGGCCATTGTTTTCTATAATTGATTCCTATGCGCGTTACTTCCATGGCTCCTGCAAAAGCAGGACTCAAGTTTAGGGGAGCAGCATAAAATTGGGTAAATTGAAAATCTTGCGCTCTTAGGTTTTTCGAGCAGAAAACGATACAGGCAATAAGGAGCAATATGATCTTTGTCTTTCTCATTCTAAAAGCATAAACGCACCGGTTTCGCTGAAATCTCTTCCATCTGCAGTGGTGTAATTTAACTTGTATACATAATTTCCCGGACTTGCTTTTTGTCCACGATAGGTGCCATCCCAGCCAGTATCATATGGGTCTTCAGAATAATACAATATCTCTCCCCATTTATTCATTACAGTAAAGACAATATAATCTACATGTACAAACTTAGGAAAGTAGGTGTCATTAACTCCATCTCCGTTGGGAGTAAAGACATTGGGGGTTTCAAGGAAGTAATCAGTGATTATTATTTCAAAAGTATCGTAAGTTTCGCAACCCCAAAAATCAGTTACCATTAAAGTGATTGTGTAGGTTCCGGGAACTTGATAACTATGTATAGGGTTTTCCTCCAAGCTATTGTTTCCATCACCATAATCCCAATAATAACTGCTAATATTCCCACTACTATTATTGATAAATTGTACTTCAAAATTGGCTAAATTTTCTCCATATTGACCAAAGGAAGAAGACAAATAGTCTCCTTTTGCCAAGACCACATTGTTTTCTACTTCAAAGCTACGGGTCTGAATACAACCATTGCCATCAGTGATGGTAACCTCATAATTTCCAGGACTGGTGGTTTGCATGCGGTATCCATTATTGGAAATTTCACCACTGCTCCAGACGATGTTATATGGGGCCACGCCTCCATCTATATTTAGGTCAATTGTTTCCAATATTTCTCTGGGTTCACACTGCGTTGTGGTTGTACTGGCTAAATTTATTTCAATTGGGTCAGGTCTTTTAACTTCAAAAGTTTGTGTTACATAACAACCCGACTGGTCAGTGACTTCTACTGAGTAATTTCCATTGGTAAGGTTAAAAATGGAAGGTGTAATTTCTCCATTGCTCCAAGAATAATTATAGGGTGGTCTTCCGCCAGAGACTGTAAGGTTAATAGCACCACTTTCACCATTTTCACAATCCAAGGCATCTTCTACTTGTCCTATAGCCATTAGTAAATCGGGTTCCAGCAGATTGAAAGTTCTTTCAATGGTACAACCTTTAGCATCCTCCAAATACACACTGTATACGCCTGGACCTAGGTTGTACAATGAAGACTGTTCAGGACCGTGAGCCCAAGTTGCTTTTACAGGTGCAAGGCCTCCATTTAAATTCAATAATATGCTACCATCCATTTCGCCAAAACAGGAGATTGGGTTAACAACCGGATCAATTTCAAATACAGGCACCTCAGCAATAGTAGTCTCTTTTACCACTGTACAGCCATTGGCATCAGTTACGGTTACTTGGTAAAATCCCGGCCCAATGCCTTCAAAAGCGCTCTGAGTTGAACCTATATTCCAACTTATTTGATAAGGTTCCACACCTCCTTGAATGTCTATAGAAAGATTGGCATCATTTGCATTGTAACAGGACACTTCTGTTTGCATCATGTTTACTTCCAGTGCTTCATCCGGTTGTGAAATTATAATATTCGATTGGCTTATCTGACAGTCATTTGCATCTATAACTTTTACCGAATATTCACCAGCTAATAATCCATCAATTTTCGGACTATTAGCAGAGATTGGTAGGCCATTTCTGGTCCATTCATAGGTATATGTGTCAGCAATTCCTCCTTCTACCAATATTGTAATGCTTCCGGTAGCTTCTCCAAAACACAATACATTAATTGTTTCAATAACTTGAAGTGATAAAGCCTCAGGTTCTGAGATGGAATATTGTTCTGTTATTTCGCATCCATTTTCATCTGAAATAACTGCCTCATAATTTCCCGGTGAAAGGTTTGTGATATGTTCATTATTGGAAGTAAATCCATCCGGTCCTGTCCAAGTCACCATATAACTTCCTGCCCCACCGGAAGGCGTCAAAGAAATGCTCCCATTATCAGCTTCATGGCAGGTGATTTCATAACCATTATGGAAAGACACATTTGGATTGCTCTGTAAAGGGTCAGGCTCATTGATATTAATGATATCAGTAACTACTTCACATCCGTTTTGGTCTATAATTGTAAGTTGATAAGCGCCGGGTTTTAGGTTTTCAATGTTAGGTTTGTCTCCTGTAAATCCATCTGGTCCAGTCCATTCATAAACATAATTGCCTGAACCTCCTGTAGTACTCACATTAATCCAACCATTGTCCGCACCAAAGCAGGAAATATTAAAACCTGTGTAATTTGAAACTTCTACTTCTTCGATTTGTAAACCTGTTGCTGGTTGCGTAATTTCTATATTTTCTATTTCTTGCAGGCAATTATTAATGTCGCTTACTGTAAAAGAATAAATACCTGCTGCGAGATTATTAAAATACCAGATTGATTCAGAGGTAGGTGGAGAAACACTGACCATTTCATCATTCTCATCAAATAAAGTATATTGATAAGGTCCCGCTGAGCTTCTTGTGATGGTGGCTGCCACCATTCCGGTAAATTGACCAAAGCAGGAAACATTTACTTTTTCATCAGGTAGTTCCGCTATTTCCAAACCTTGAGGTTCGGTGAGGGTATAGGTTTTGACAATTTCGCAACCATTAAGGTCTGTTATGGTAAGGTTATAAGTTCCTGAATAAATATTTTCTAGGCGCTCATCTGAAGAGACAAAGCCATCCGGTCCTGTCCAACTAATTGTAGAACTTCCGGTGCCACCTGAAATATCAAGATAGATATATCCTTCATTTCCTCCATTACATTGAACGCCAAAGCCATTGTAATCTGAAACTTCGTCTAATAGCACCAATGGATTTGGTTCTTCTATTTCAAAAGATCTACTTAGGGTACAACCTGATTCATCCGCAAGAAGCAACTCATAAGTACCGGCTTCTAATCCCTGCAAATTATCTTCAGTAGAGGCAAAACCATTTGGTCCAACCCAACTGTAGTCAATTTGTCCCTGGTTTCCTGTGACAACAAATGAAATTGATCCATCACTTTCTCCTGCACATGAAATTTCGTATCCATTATAATCGGTGATTTGAATATCAGTTAATTGTAAGCCAGTCTCAGGTTGGTCAACTAGAATGTTTTCTACCAGTCGAATGCAGCCATTCGCATCTTCAATTTCCACAAAATAAAGTCCCCCTTCCAGACCTTTAAAAGAATAGTTATCTTCAGTAAAATTAGTAACCTGCTGTAAAGTTGAACTTTCGTTCATCAGCTTTAAGGTTATGGTATAGGGTGGAAGAGATTGTTGGTCAAAAGAAATGGTAAATTCTCCATTTTTCTCTCCAAAACATGTTACCGGAATACGGGCATCGAGGTCTTCAGTTACAATTAATTCATTTGGCTCGGTGATTTCATAATTTGCGTCTATCAAACAGCCGTTTTCATCAGATATAGCTAAAGTATAGGATCCTGCTTCTAGGTTGGTTAAGCTACTTTCTTCAGAAGTGAAACCATCCGGACCTGACCAAACATATGTATAATTACCGGTTCCTCCTGATGGGTTAGGATTTATACTGGCATCGGCTGCACCAAAGCAACTAATATTGAATCCATTGCTTTCCGGAATGATTTCATTTAGTGTCAAAGGGGCAGGTTCTTCTATAATTATGCTTTCAATCCTCGCTGTACATACGTTTTCATCGGTAACAATAAATTGATATTCCCCCGGTTCAAGGTTGTTTATATCCTTACTAGTCGCTTCAAAACCATTAGGACCTGTCCAGAAATAATCTAACTCTCCAACTCCTCCGGTAATGTCTAAGCCAATGCTACCATCAGCAGCACCTGCACAAGATATTTGAAACCCATTGAAATCTGAAACAGTAGTATTTTGAATCATCAATCCTGTAGCTGGCTCATCTACCACAATATCCTCTAAGAGAAAATTACATCCCTGGCTATTTTCAATTTTGAAATCGTAGGTACCGCCTGGCAGGTCTCTAAAAAACAAAGTGTCCGAAGTTGGGGTAGTTACAGGGCCAAATACTTCTCTTAATTCATCATCATGAAAAACTTCAATGGAAAATGGAGTAGGAGTGTTTTCAAACAATTCTATGGCAATAATACCGGTTTCTTCTCCAAAACACCTAACATTTTGTCTCAGCTCATCAAGTTCAGTTAAAGTCAGAGGATCAGGTTCAGTTAATGAGAAGTTTTTGCTAAAATACATCCGTTTTCATCCGTTAACAATACGGCATAGGCTCCCGGAGCTAATTCTTGTCTCGTAAAAACATCATCATTTGTACTTGGTGGTAAGATATCCAGATCATCTGTATTAGGGGCATTTAAATCGTCAAAATTACCGGTATACCAAGCAATGGTATAGCCCGGAACCCCACCGGAAGGATTGATGGTTATTTCCCCATCATTGGAACCATTACAAGTAATATTTTGGATGGTTTCAGAGAGGACCAAGGCATCCGGACCTTCGACTGTTATCCATGGGGTAGATTTTTCGCACACAAGAGGATCGGCTCCAGCAATATCAAATAACCTTCCCCTGTCTGTAATGGTAGCATAATAATCACCGGCAGGTAAGTTTTGTAGTTTGCTTTCCATGCCAATGATTTCACCATCTACAGTTACAAAAGTGCTGATGTCGCCTTCAACTTCTTCACTGTTTTCGTTAAACCAGGTGACACCGTATTTGATCCATTCTTCTCGAGGGTTTTCTGTAAAAGGTTGGGACCAACCTCCGCTAATAAGTAAACTTATTTCTCCATTGGCCTCGCCATAGCAGGCAAGATGCTCAACGGATTCGTCCATTTCTATTGGTTCCGGAATAACAATTGTAAAACTTTCACGCCCATTACATTGAAACCTGTCTTCGATTTCTAAGGTATAAGTTCCTACTTCTAAATTTTGGACCTGGATAACGGCGAAGCCATCATCGTCTGAAACCAAATCAAAAGCAGTGGGCGTTTCATTACCATCTTCATCTATAATCACAAAATTGTTTACCGGAAGGGCTGCATTGAAAATAATAAATTCAACGACTCCGGTATCATCATCAGGGCATAGAAAACCAGCAAAGTTTAGTTCAAAATCCAATGAATAAGCCTGTCCAACCGGACCGGCATTTCTATAATATTCTCTGCCCATATTGTCTATGGCCTCAATTTTATATTGGGCTTCTCGGTCCAATTCATTGTCTAAGCCAAAGGTAACAGAGGCTGAACTTTGAAAGGGAGCGGTATTGTCCACTGTAACAGTAGAGAGAATATTATCTGATTCATCAATCAGATTAAAGGTAAAAGGGAAAGATTCTTCATGTCTTTGGTCCGGCTTATAGGCACTTACGGATAAAGCTATGGTGCCTTGGCAACTATTTTCAAAATAGGACAGGGGTAAAATAGGAGGGATAACAAGTACTTTGAAAGGATAAGTTTCGCTTACATCTACACCGTCAGAAACCTGAATATTGACCGTTATTTCTTTCCCTTTTGGGTCCCAACTATCATCATATATTACCTCCGGATCAATGGTTTGACCCGAAAATGAATATCCGGTACCGGAAAGGATTGCTAGGCTCAAATTAGATTTATCACCTGAATAATCTATAGTAAGCATGTCAAGAGTAATTTCCAGGTCTCCATTATAAAGCACTTGGGTTTCCACTTGGTCAGATATAGTAATGGGTGCGAATAGGGTGAATATCTCGCCTTTTGATTCAAAAATTTGATAGGTAAGTACTAAAGATAATACCAGTCCAGAAAGTAAGCGCATGAAAGTACTTTTAAACTGCTTAGGTAAAATTTTGGTAAAAATATTCAATATTAAAATGTTTGTTAAAAATTATACTTACTTAAAGCTGAACCCATATCAACAACTAAATTTAGAAAATACCTATTAAAAAATTATGTTATTTTTAATTTATTAAAATTTTTTTAATGCCCTATAAATATAGTGGTTATGACATTTTATAAAATGATCTTTTACGGATAACATCATAATCAAAATAACCGGTATAAAGTAATTCTTTCGGCATTACCCACCCAATTGATGAGCCATTCAATACCTTCTTCCATTGCTGGTTGGACAGGGAAGAATAGTTTGCATAAACTTTTTCCTCCTTAGGTCTGTAAAATAGATGGAGACTTCATGAGAAACATGGGCCGGATTGCTAAACTTATTCAACATATAGTCATAACTATATGCCATGGTGATACCGCTCATTAAACTAATCCTAATACTGCATTGATTGAGTTTTGATCCGGTAATTCATTGAATCGGGTTATATTCCTGAACCCTAAACCACCAATAAAATTTTCAACTTGTATTTGTGGAATTACTTCTATTTGCTGAAAGGTACCTTGTCTCTTATAATTAAAAGAGACTGAAAATACCTTACGTACCTCTCCGGATTTAAACATTCTTCGGTCCAAATTTTTAACATAACCTCCGTGAATATCCCATTTTATGGGAAGTTCATTTCCTATTCCATCTTCCAGAAAGCCTATATTGGGTCGAGATACGTGGCTACTACTTAGACCAAACCAAAAATCAGGGGCTTGGAACAGTGCTCCAAATGATAAATCAGGGTACCATTTGCTGTCTTCACCCGGCAGTAGATCGATTGTTGAAGAATTAACTGTCCTGTTTAATAGGTCAATTTGATCCCCAAAAACCATTTCCTGTAAAGTCAGGCTTCTGTTGACCAGTCCCAATTGACCTCCAAATCTTAAGAAACTTTCATTGTTTAGTATTAATTTATAAGATAGGTATCCTGCAATATCGGTGGACTTAATTTTAAGCAATGACTCAGAAAATTGAGAGGCAGAAAAGCCAAAACCGACATTGGTCTCATCTACAAAGTTATCATAATAGATTCCTGAAGCAGTAAAATCATAACCCAACCCGGGCCATTGTTTTCTGTAATTGATGCCAATACGGGTAGTTTCCATGGCCCCTGCAAAAGCCGGACTAAGGTTGAGTGGAGCTGCGTAAAACTGTGTAAATTGGAAATCCTGTGCCAATAAATCCAAGGGGTAGGATAAAAAGCAACTTACAAACAGCATTATAAATTTTATATTTCTCATTCCAAAAGCATGAAAGCACCGGTGCTACTAAAATTTCTTCCATCTGCAGTGGTGTAGTTTAACTTATATACGTAATTGCCGGGAGCGGATTTTTGCCCACGGAAAGTACCATCCCAACCTGGGTCTTTAATGTCCGAAGATTGATACAATATTTCTCCCCAGGTGTTCATTATTATAAGTGATAGGCTATTGATATTTAAAAACTTGGGGAAAAAATAATCATTGAGACCATCACCATTAGGACTAAATACGTTAGGCGTTTCTAAGAAAAAATCAGTGATTTTTATTGAAAAAGTAGAGCTGGTTTCACATCCCCAAATATCAGTCGCAATTAAAGTGACTTGATAAGTTCCGGGAAGTTTGTAGCGGTAGGTAGGTGAGGCTTCATATGAATTGTTTCCATCACCAAAATCCCAATAATATAAACCTATATTTCCATTGCTTTTGTTGGTGAATTTAACATCAAAATTGACTAAGTTTTCCCCATATTGCGGAAATGATTCAGATAAATATTCTCCTTTTACTAATATTACATTGTTTTGTACAGAAAAACTTTGGGTTTGCACACAGCCCTTGCTGTCGGTAACTGTCACTTGATAATTGCCGGGTGCGCTCGCCTCCATTCGATAACCATCCTCATATACCTCTCCACTACTCCACTGAATGGAGTAGGGAGCAACTCCTCCTTCAATTTTTAGTTCATTTATTTCCAAAATTTCTTTGGGCTCACATTGGGAACTTACCGTATTGGTCAAGCTAATATTTAAAGGGGCAGGCCGGTTCACTTTAAATGTTTTGCTTACATAGCATCCTGATTGATCTGTAATATTAACGGTGTAAGAACCATTGGTTAGATTGGATAGGGAAGGGCTGGTTTCGCCATTGCTCCATTTGTAGTTATAAGGGGCTCTGCCACCTGATACCTCAAGCAATATCTTTCCACTCTGACCATTTTGGCAGGAGGATGCATCTTGTACTTGGCCCACTGCTTCCAAAGGTTCAGGCTCAACCAAATTAAAAGTTCTTTCAATGGTACAGTTATTGGCATCTTTTAAAAAACCTTATAAACTCCCGGGCTTAAATTATAAATGGCTGATTGCTCCGGTCCATGTTCCCAGGTGGCTGTCACAGGTGCTTTACCTCCTTCAAGGTTTAATTGTATGCTACCATCTTTAGCACCAAAGCAAGAAATCGGATTTACCACAGGCTCCACCTTAAATACTGGAACTTCTTTAATGGTGGTTTCTTTGAAGACTACACAGCCAGTGGCATCTGTTACCGTGACTTGGTATAGGCCGGGTCCTATACCTTCAAAAGAACTTTGATTATCACCGGTATTCCATTCGATTTGGTAAGGTTTGATACCTCCTTTTATAGCAATGGATAAATTGGCATCATTGGCCCCATAACAGGAAACCTCTGTTTGTACCATCGATACTTCCAAAGGAGCAGTGGGTTGTGAAATGGTAATGGCTGAGCTGCTGGCAACACAACCATTGGCATCAATGACCGATACTTTGTAAGTACCTGATAAAAGGTTATCTGCCTTAGGAGAATTTAAATTAATGGCTAAACCGTCTTTTTCCCATTGGTATTGATAGCTGCCGGTAATTCCTCCTGAGACAATAAAAGATAAGCTGCCTGTGGGGGCTCCATGGCAGGAGACATCTGTTTTATTATTTAGCCTGATGGTTAAAGGTTCAGGCTCCCTAATGTTGAAATGCTCACTTATTTCACAACCGTTTTCATCAATTATATTTACTTGGTAATTTCCCGGTGAAAGGTCCTTTATATCCCCGGCATTAGAAGTAAAACCATCAGGTCCTGACCAAACTATTCTATAAACCCCACTGCCTCCGGTAATATTTAGCGAAACTTGCCCATCATTGGCCCCATTGCAACTTATTTCAAAACCATTCTTGACTTTTACTAGGGGAGTGAACAGCAAAGGATCAGGTTGTTTGATACTTATTATTTCTGTAAGGGCTTCACAGCCATTTTGATCAATAATGGTAAGGTGGTAATCACCGGGAATTAAATTTTCAATAGTAGGACCATTGGCTTTGAAATTCCCCGGCCCTGACCAATCAAATTTCAAATTCCCGGAACCTCCGGAAGTTGTTACCTCAATCCAGGCATCTGCTGCTTCAAAACAACTAATATTATATCCGTTAAATGAAGAAACTTCCACCTTATCAATACTCAATCCGGCTTGTGGTTGGGTGATTTCGAGTTGGTCTATCTCTTTAAAACAGTTATTGGCATCGATTACCTTTATCATGTAAGTGTTGGCAGGAAGGTTTCTGAAAAACCATTCTTGTTGTACAGTAGGGGGTGAAGTTTCTAAAATGTCTCCATTAAGGTTTGACAATTCATACCTATATGGCCCTGCTGAACTTCGTGTTATGCTTGCAGCCAATACGCCAGTTTCTTGACCGAAACAGGAAATATTAATTCTTTGATCTGCTAATTCTTCAATTTCTAGGCCTTGAGGTTCTGTAAGGGTGTAGCTTTTGGTTATTTCGCAACCATTTATGTCTGTTATTGTAGCTTGGTAAATGCCAGGAAAAATATTTTTTAAGCTGTCAGTGTCTGAACTGAAGCCATTTGGCCCTTTCCATTTTATTTCAGTATTTCCAGATCCACCGGAAATATCCAAATAAATGTATCCTTCATTTCCACCATTACAATGCACCCCAAATCCATTGTAGTCAGATACATCCTCTTTAACTTCCAGTGGAAAAGGAGATTTCAGGTCAAAGTCCCTCTGCAATGTACAGCCGTTTTGATCTGTTATTAAGACGTGGTAATTTCCTGCTTCTAGGCCTTCCAATTGGGTTTTTGTAGATTTAAATCCATTGGGACCTGTCCAGTTATAAGTTAGATTGCCTTGGTTTCCGGTGATGTTGAATGAAATAGCTCCATCTGTTCCTCCCGCGCAAGTGATTTGGTATCCATTAAAATCTGACAATTGTAAATTGCTGAGTTGTAAGCCGGTTTCAGGTTGATCCACTAAAATGTTATCTATTTTTTTAATACAGCCATTGGCATCTTCTACAGTTACCCAATATTGGTTACCGACGAGTTGATCAAAGGTATATTCATCACTGTTAAAGTTAGTAATAGTTCGGATTGCTTCTGTATCTCCCATAATCCCTACAGTGAGGCTATAAGGAGCCATGGAACCTTGGGCTATCATTAACGTAAAAGCACCATTGCGCTCACCAAAACAAGCTACCGGAACCCTTAAATCTTCTGGCTCAGATAGGATTAATTCATTGGGTTCGGAAATCTTATAAGTTGCTTGGATGATTGCGCCATTATCATCAGCTAGTGTCAATGAATAATAGCCTGCAGATAGGTTTTCTATATTACTATTTGTCGAAGAGAAGTTGTTAGGACCGGACCAACTGTAGGTGTAATTACCTGTTCCTCCTGCCGGATTTGGTTTAATGCTACCGGTGGCAGCTCCATTGCAACTGATCTGAAAGCCATTCACTTCAGGTATGTAGGGAGTCAATGTCAATGGTTGTGGGGCTTCTAGCGTTATGGAAGCCAATCGTGCGGTACAATTGTTGTCATCTGTTACAATAAAAGTATAATCTCCGGGGAGAGATTACTGATGTCTTTGGTGTTTGCCTCAAAGCCATTCGGCCCATTCCATTCGTATTTATAATCACCTTTCCCTCCAACAATTTCCAAAGAAATGCTACCATCGCTTGCTCCGGGAAAAGAGATTTGATATCCATTAAAATTGGAAACAAGGGTATCCTGAATAAGTAAACCTGTTTCCGGTTCATCAATTATTATTCCTTCCAACAAGTAATCACATCCACTTTCATCCTCAATTCTAAAATCATAACTTCCTGCTTTTAAATTTGAAAAATAAAGGGTGTCCGAATCGACCTTATTGATAGGGCCTATTGATTTGAAAGTAGATCCATTTCTAAAAACCTCTATTGAAAATGGTGTAGGGGTGTTTTCATACAATTGAATGGCTATGGTACCTGCTTCTTCACCAAAACATCTTACATCTTGTCTTAGATCACTCAATTCTTTAAGTATCAGTGGTGTAGGCTCGTTGATGGTGTAATTATTTGCTACAATACATCCATTTTGATCTCTTATTAAAACAGCATATTCTCCCGGGTCTAAGTGCTGCCTTGATAATTCACTTTCCTCCGAGTTGAGAGGGAAAGAGGTCAACTCTCCTGGTTCTGGGGAGTTTAGGTTTGCAAAATTCCCTTTAAACCATTCAATAGAATATTCTGGAGAACCTCCCAGCGGGTTTATGCTAATACTTCCATCAGCCATACCATTGCAAGATATATTTTCAATGGTTTCTGAAAGGGTTAATGGTTCCGGTCCCTCAATAGTTATCCAACCGGTTGTTTTCTCACAAACCAGCGGAGCAGCACCGGTAATATCAAATAACCTTCCTTTGTCTTTAATTTTGGCATAATAATCACCTGGAGGCAAGTTGTTAATTTTACTTTCCATTCCAATAATAGTACCTGCCAAACTTACAAATGAGTTGTTTACTGTTTTAACTTCGTTTTCTTTATCGTCAAACCATGTTACTTCATAATTGGCCCATTCATTGCGATGGCTTTTTGGGAAGGGAGATGACCAACCCCCATCAATAATAAGACTTATCTCACCATCGTTGTTCCCAAAGCAGGTGACATGTTTTACAGTTTCAACTGCGTCCATAGGTTCAGGAATGACAATTTCAAAACTTTCGCTACCATTGCATTGAAATCTATCTTCGATTTCGATGGTGTATGTACCGGGTTCCAAGTCTTTGGCTTGAATTACAATAAAACCATCCGAATCTGAAACTATTTCAAAATCTGTTTGCTTTTGCTTGCCTTCACTATCAATTACAATAAAATTGTTAACCGGAAGTGTAGCATTGAAAATAATGAATTCAACGAGGCCTGTTTGGTCTTCCGGGCAAAGCAAACCGGCAAAATTCAATTCAAAATCCAGAGAATAAGCCTGACCTAAGGGACCTGAGTCTCTTAAATATTCCCTTCCTAGATTATCAATTGCATATATTTGGTATTCTATGTCTCTGTTCAATTCATAATCTTGACCAAATGTTGCGGTAGCTGAGCTTTGAAATGGTGCCGTATTATTTACAGTCACCACCCTTAAGGTATCCCCCAGATCATCGATTAGCTTAAAGGTAAAGGGGAAAGATTCTTCATGTCGTTGATTGGGTTTATAAGCGCTTAAGGTAAGTGAGATTATACCCTTACAGCTGTTTTCTGAATAGGCCAAAGGTAAAATTGGGGGGATCACCAGAACTTTAAACGGGAATACCTGACTGTGGTCCACACCATCAGTTACTTGAAGGTTAACAATAATTTCCTTGCCTTTTGCTTCCCAATCCTCTGCGTATTGAATGGAAGGAGAAATGGTTTTACCTGAGAGAGAATAACCATTTCCAGCTTGTACCTCCAATTGTAGTTTAGATCTATCTCCGGAATAATTGATGGACAGCATGTCAAGTGACAAAGTCAAATCCCCATCGAACATAACCTCTGTTTCAATTTGATCCTGAATTGTAATGGATGCAAAAGGATTTATTAGTTCACCTTTAATTTTAAAAATTTGAAGTCCAAAAATTAAAAATAAAATGATACTGAGAATAATATATTTACTATTTATTTTCAACTGTATTACCGAGGGGCTTTATAAAAAAACACTTATAAAAATGCCAAAATTTAACAAAGAATCGCATGGAATTTTTTTAAATCCATAAGTAAAAGTAGGTAATACAAATTTAATAAGTAACTGAATTTTAAATTATTATGAATGTAAATCTAGTCTTTAAGACTTGAGAATTCTTAAAAAATATGGATGATTATTTAAGAGATTCATTATTCCTATTTTCAATCTCTTTTTTGCCTATATCAAATGAAAAGGAAAGGTTTAAGAAAAGATTTAATAAGGCCAAAAGTTTTTTTCATTTTCATTTAATTTATGGCCGATTTGATCTTATTTTTTGATATTTTCGCTGTTATCCTTTTAATTTTATGTCAATTGGAACTTACAATTCCAGAAATAACGATAACCCATGATAAAAAAATCACCTGCTGGATTGCTTTAGTATTTTTAGTTTTTCCCACATTCAGCCAACAACATAATTGGCAACCAAAAAAAGATAAAATATTGTCCGAATGGGCAATTAAGATTGACCCAAACGCTCCACTTCCTGAATATCCAAGGCCACAGATGAGTAGAGAAAATTGGACCAATCTCAATGGTATTTGGAAATATGCCATAATTGAGAAAGGAAGCACGGAACCCGACAATTTTCAGGGAGATATTTTGGTTCCCTATGCAATAGAGTCTGCATTATCAGGGGTGGGCCAAACTGTAGGTAAAGACCAAGAACTTTGGTATCATAGAAGCTTTGAGGTCGATCGTGGAATGAGGAAGGGAAATTTATTGCTTCATTTTGGCGCTGTAGATTGGGAGGCAGAGGTTTTTATCAATGGAAAAAGTGTAGGTATGCATCAAGGAGGATATGATCCTTTCTCATTTGAAATAAGTGAAGCTTTGGTTTCCGGAAGAAAGCAACAATTAAGCATTAGGGTTTGGGATCCAACTGATGAAGGACCTCAACCTCGAGGTAAACAAATCAATAAACCACATGGAATATGGTACACCCCGGTTACTGGGATTTGGCAGACAGTTTGGCTGGAAGCTGTTCCTGATCAGTATATTTCCCATATTAAAAACACTGCTGATTTAGACAACAAACAGATTTCCGTTGAGACTCAAGTAAATGATCCTCAACCCGGACAAATGATTACTGTTCGCCTATTTGCGAATGGCGAGCTTTTAGATGAAAAAGAGGTGCCTGCAGGAGAATCGACAATTTTTTCTATTGATAACCCCAATATATGGGGGCCGGATAACCCTTTTTTATATGATATTGAAGCACGTTTAATGGATGGTAGAAAGCAATTGGATGCTGTCAAAAGCTATACAGCCATGAGAAAAATAAGCATGAAGCCTGATGCCTATGGAAATCAGCGCTTGTTGTTGAACGATAAGTTTTTATTTCAATATGGTCCTTTGGATCAAGGGTGGTGGCCTGATGGCTTGTATACTGCTCCCACGGAAGAAGCTTTGGTCTATGATATTGATAAAACCAAAGAGATGGGCTTTAATATGATAAGAAAGCATGTGAAAGTAGAACCTGCCAGGTGGTATTATCACTGTGATAAAATAGGTATGCTTGTTTGGCAAGATATGCCAAGTGGTGACATGGGAAATAGGTGGGAAGCCAGACCCGGGGTAGTAGGAAAAGGCACTGAGCGAAAAAGAAGCCCTGAATCCATGGCTATTTTTAAAAAAGAATGGAAAGCCATTATGGATGCCAATTACAATTTTCCTTCTATTATTGTTTGGGTGCCTTTCAATGAAGCTTGGGGCCAATTCAATACAGAGGAAATTGTGAGATGGACAGTAGAATATGACCCTTCCAGATTGGTAAATGGAGCTAGTGGTGGTAATTATACCTTGGAAGGGCAAATTATGGACATGCACAATTACCCGGATCCTGTAATGCCTGATCCCAAAATTTGGGGACACCACCAAATAATTGTTTTGGGAGAATATGGAGGTTTAGGTTTGCCAATAGAAGGGCATACTTGGCAAAATAAAGACAATTGGGGTTACCAAAGCTTTAAAGATAAAGATGCTTTGAGAGAAAGGTACAGTAAACTGATCCAAGACCTTAAACCACTTATCCCAATGGGGCTTTCTGCTGCCATATATACGCAAACCACTGATGTGGAAGTAGAAACCAATGGACTGATGACCTATGATAGAAAAGTTTCCAAATTGGAGCCCCAATTCTTAAAGCAATTGCACAAAGAATTGTATACCATTAAAATCCCAATGAAATGAAATACTTAACCTTAAAAGCCCTCGTCTTAGTGGGTCTAATTACCTCATGTGGACCTAACAATAAAGAGAAAGCGGTAAACGAACAACAAACAGAACCGAAATATTTAACAGCAATGGAAGATTCAGCATTTGAAAAAACAATTGAAGGTAAGGAAGTGAAATTGTATCACCTCAGCAATAAGAATGGAATGGAAATGACCGTAACCAATTTTGGCGCAAGGGTAGTAGAATTGTTTGCTCCGGATAAGGACGGGAATTTTGAAGATGTGGTTTTGGGTTATGATAATCTTGAAGAGTATAGCAATAATCCCGGAGGCTATTATGGAGCCCCAATTGGTAGGTATGGCAATCGAATAGCCAATGCACAATTTTCATTAGATGGTAAGACTTATTCTCTAGAGGCCAATAATGGTCCCAATAATCTTCATGGAGCTCCGGAGGGTTATCATAAAGTGGTTTGGGAAGTACTTGAAGCTACCAGTCAAAAGTTGGAAATGAAATATGTTTCACCAGATGGAGAAGCAGGGTTTCCAGGAGAGTTAACTGTTTTTATGAATTATTATTTGACAGATAATAATGAATTTAGAATTACCTATAAAGCCAATACTGATAAGACTACCATTGTCAATTTAACTCATCACTCTTTTTTTAATCTAAATGGACATGGTGAAGGAAGCGTGAGAAACCATATGCTTCAGTTAAATGCAGATAATTTTACTCCTGTAGATGATAATTTAATACCCTTGGGTGAAATTAGATCTGTTGAAAGTACACCATTTGATTTTAGAGAACCTCACCTTGTAGGGGAACGCATAGATGCAGACAATGAGCAGTTGAAAAAAGGAGGAGGGTATGACCATAACTGGGTAGTAAACCGTGAAGAAGGTAACAAAGAAACGATTAAAATCGCTTCTGTATGGGTCCCTGAAAATGGTCGGAAAATGGAAGTATTTACCGATCAACCCGGGGTACAGGTGTATACCGGCAATTTTATGACAGGGGAGGCCCATCAAAAGCCGGAAAAAATTATCAAAAGCAAGGAGCCATTTGTTTGGAAACTCAGCATTATCCCGATTCTCCAAATCAGCCTTCCTTTCCTTCAGTGACACTTAAGCCGGAAGAAACTTATTCACATGAATGTATATATAAATTTTCTGTGATTGATTGATGATCCTATGCAAGCTTCTCCTATTTTTATATTGATGTTGCTTTTAACAGCCATGTTATATTCCTGTGGTGGTACCACTAAACCTGTAGAGCAAAAGCAAACATTTTTGCCCATTACGATAATTGCAGAGGGGGATGGGCTCCATTCGATTATTGAGGAGGGAACCCAAGCTGAAATATTGGGTAGTGGTTTTGCATGGACTGAAGGGCCGTTATGGATTGAAGAAGAGGAAATGTTATTGTTTTCGGAAATCCCTGCCAATAAGGTGCACTTTTGGAAAGAAGGAAGCTCTCCTAAAGTTTATTTGCAACCTGCAGGTTTGACTTCCAATGAAAACAGAGGTGGGGAAGTCGGGTCCAATGGTTTACTCTTGGACCCCTATGGAAAATTGGTTTTGTGTCAGCATGGAGACAGGAGAATGGCTAGAATGACCGCTGAATTGAATGCTCCGGAACCGGTCTATGAAACGATTGTTGGAGAATATGAAGGGAAACCTTTAAATAGTCCCAACGATGCTGTTTACGATACCCAAGGCAATTTATATTTTACAGATCCTCCTTACGGTTTGGAATATAGAATGGACGACCCAAAAAAGGCAATTGACTTTCAAGGCGTTTACAAGTTGAATAAGGATGGGGAATTGCAATTGCTATTGGATAGCATTACCAGACCTAACGGAATTGCTTTATTTCCAGATGAAAAACAACTTATTATAGCTAATTCAGATCCGGAAAACCCCATTTGGTACCATTATTCTTTAGATGGAGCTAATGGTTTGACAGCAGGAAGGGTTTTCTATGATGCAAGTGAGGTAGCAAGCAATGAAGCCGGTTTACCGGATGGGTTGAAAATCAAAAATGATGGAACTGTCATTGCGACGGGACCCGGCGGAATATGGTTTTTTGGGCCTAGTGGATCATTATTAGGCAGGCTTAAGCTTTCAGAGCGGGTGTCCAATGTTGCATTAAATAAAAAGGAAAACCTATTATTTGCTACTGCCGACAGTTATGTGCTCAGGATTCCATTAAAATAGCTAATTGAGCTAAATATTATAACGTGTACCTATGCTATCAGATGAATTTTAGCAGAGGTACACGTTTTTTTATTTTATTTTTCAGGTCATCAGGGAAAGCTTTTTTCCCATAAAAATATCGGTTAAGATCTCACATCCTTTTTGTCCGTATTTGCTTAGAAGCATATTCCTAATGGCAGGTTGGGCATAGCAGATAAATGCTATAAATGTAGAACTATTTAATTCAGATAATATCCGTTGATCAAGTAATTGCCTGTAGGCATTAGCGGCGGCCTTTTCATTTTCGAAATTGTTAACAATGGCCTTGGAAGCAAGTTCTCCAGATAATATAGCGTTTGAAATTCCTTCTGCAGTTAAAGGGTCTGCAAAACCTGCTGCATCACCGGAAAGAAAAATTCTATCTTTTGAAAAAACATCCTTTCTTTGGCCGACAGGTATTTGAAATCCATGCACCTCAGATTCTAAAATCTCTTTTATTTCTAATTTTTTTAAATAGTTCTTATAATATTTTTTAAGATCAATTCTTTGTTTTTTTAAAGTACAAACACCTAAAGAAAGGTGCCCATTTTTAGGAAAACACCAAGCATAGCCATCAGGGACTGCATCTACGTCAAAGCGGACATTTTTAGACAATCTAATAAAATCATTTTCAGGCACTTTTACTTCAAACTCTAATGCAGGAATAAGCTTTCGGCTCTCCTTCCATCCGCCAAATTTAGCTGTTTGGCTAAGGGCACCATCAGCGCCAATTAAGTACTTGCATTTGATATCCCCACCTGAAGTTTTTATAAGCAAGCCATTTTCACTCTTTACCAAGCCTTCCATAGTGGTTTGCTCTATGATATGTGCTCCTTGCTCTAATGCTTTATTTACCAGAAATTGGTCAAATGAATCTCTCATGACCATTGAAATGATTGGTTCATTTCTTTTTGCGGTAAAAAAATGAGGGCTTTTTCAAAAAACACTTCCAGTTCATAAAATTCCTTTTCAACCACCTCCTCAATAGAAAAGGGTAGGTTAATTCGGCCTCTATAAACCAAACCTCCTCCACAAGTTTTATACCTAGGGAGTTTTTCTTTCTCAATGATTACTACCTTTTTTCCTTTTTTTGCAGCATGATAGGCGGCCATGGCACCTGACGGACCCGATCCAATAATGGCAATGTCAAACTCTTTCATCAGTAATTTTATAAATCATCAGGTTCTCTCTCAGGGATATCAGGACCGAATAAAATCAAATTTCCTTTTCTAGGATTAAATTCGTAGGTCAGCTCAATTTTATCAAGATCTGCCTCATTTATGTTTAAGCAGGCATTATAAAAACTTTTATTGAAGCTCACGAGGAAAGACCCTGTGGATTGTTCAGAAGGGATTATTGGATCCACCAATTGAATGTTTTCAGCCAAGGCTCCATCTAATTTTGTATATAGACTTAAAAAAATCTCAAGTTCATTTTTTTCTCATCGAAAACATAAGAAAGTGCAGTATTTATATCCTTTGCATTTTTTATAGTTTCACTTTTGAAGACCCACTTTTCTTGCATTATGAAGATGAATTTATTGTAAGAAATGTAATTGTAAAACCTTTAAATTAAAGAATAGCCCATTCATGATAAAATGAGGTAATTCTATTGAAAATATCCGTTCTGATCAAAATTAAATAATTAAATTGAAACTGAATAAAAAAATCTTAATCGCTATTAAATAACAAACTGAAAATTGCGCTACTTTAAATTGCATTTCACAAAAAATCTTAATATTTCAGTGTGAAAATCTTTTAAAGCACGACAGGAAAGCTTAGTAATTTTGATTGGTACAAATTTAAAGGCCTATCATTTTTTTTGGTTAGCCTACTAGGGTTAAATATAGCCTGCTATCCTTTACTGATCGGGAAAGATGCGAACTTCAATTTTTATTTTTAAAGATGATTTTTCTTTCAATAAACCGTAACAAACAATTCATTTCTCATAAAATAACCTTTAATAAATGAAACCAATTGTTCAAATTAGTTTAGACCTAACCAACATTGATGAAGCTTTAGAAACGGCTGCTCTAGCCATGCGTGCGGGAGTAGATTGGTTGGAAGCAGGAACCCCGTTAATATTGGCGGAAGGTCTTCATGGCGTCAGAAAACTTAGGGAAGCCTTTCCTAATACGCCTATTGTAGCAGATTTAAAAACCATGGATGGTGGATACCTTGAAGCTGAAATGATGGCCAAGGCAGGTGCTACCCATGTGGTGGTTATGGCTAGAGCCCATGAAGAAACCATCAAATGTGTGGTGCAAGCAGGGAAAGACCATGGTGCAAAAGTCATGGGGGATAATTTAGGTTGTCCGGATATGGTGGCCGGAGCAAAATTCCTCGAAGATCATGGATGTGATTATATTGTCCATCACATTGGTTATGATGAAAGAAGGGGAATTGCTGCACAAGGCAAAAGAATGCCTAGTCCCCTAGACCAATTGGAAGAAATTGTAGCAGCTGTTAGTGTACCCGTTCAGGCGGTTGGTGGTTTAAGTTTAGAACAAGCCATTTCTACGCCTAAATATGGAGCACCACTTGTTGTGCTCGGAGCTCCTTTAACTATTGATGCAGATGCTTTTAAGACTGCTGATGGGGACCTGGAAGCTTCATTAAGAAAAATATGCGATGCCATCCATGCCTATGGAGATGTAAAAATATAATCAGAATTAAAAATATTAAATAATGAAAGCAGCAGCTGTAGTAAATTATGCGGAAGCCAAAGGTTCCGTTGAAATAAGAGAAATTGAACAACCTGAAATAGGAGAGGGAGAAGTATTGTTAGAAGTGGCCAATGTTGGAGTCTGTGGCAGTGATCTGCATCAATGGACTTCAGACCACAGTTGGCCGGTAAATTATCCGGTGGTATTAGGCCATGAATTTGGAGGGAAAATTATAGAAGTAGGGCCTAGAGTAGAAGGTTGGAATGTTGGAGATAGGGTGGTAAGTGAAACTGCAGCCGTAATAGATCCATTAAATCCCATGAGTAGAATTGGGCTTTACAATTTAGACCCTACTCGAAAAGGTTTTGGATATGGAGTAAACGGTGCCATGACGAAGTATGTAAAAGTGCCGGCACGTTGTTTACATAATGTTCCTGACCAAGTGCCTTTTGAGGAAGCATGCCTGACTGAACCTTGTTGTGTGGCCTATAGCGCAGTAGTTGTCAATTCAAATATCAAGCCGGGAGACAGGGTTTTGGTAATTGGTCCGGGAACAATTGGGATGTTGTGTGCAGTTATGGCTAAAATTAATGGTGCAGAAGTAGCAGTGGTAGGTTTAGAAGCTGATAGAGGTAGGTTAGAAATTGCCAAAAGCTACGGATGTGAAGCCATTATAGGTGATGCTACAGAATGGGCCAGAGAAAGGGATGGATTGGGTGCAGATTTAATAATAGATGCAGCTGGTGCCAGTATTACCCTTAAAATCGCAATGAATTTAGTGAGGCCAAACGGACAAATTACCAAAGTTGGCTGGGGACCACAGCCTTGTAATTTTTCTTTGGATCCTATCGTACAGAAAAATGTAAGATTACAAGGAAGTTTTAGTCATAATTGGCCCATTTGGGAAAAAGTTATTGGCATGATGGGTTCAGGTACTTTGGATGTGAAGCCAATTATCGGTGGTGTATGGCCTGTTACCTCTTGGTTAGAAGCTTTTGAGAAAATGCACCATGGTGAGGTGGTTAAAAGTGTGTTGAAACCCGTTTAATCATGCGCTTAAAAGATAAAGTAATTATCGTTACCGGCAGCACTACCGGTATAGGAAAGGCCATTGCATTAAAATGTGCCAAGGAAGGAGCCAAATTGGTTATCCATGGTTTGGAAGAAGAATGGGGACAGCAGGTTGTAGCATCCATTGGAGCGGACAAAGCAATACTTCATATTGAAGATTTGCAAAAAGAAGGATGTGCTGAAAGATTGGTCGATTTGGCAGTAAATACATTTGGTAAATTAGATGCTTTGGTAAATAATGCCGCATGGGTAGTTTCTTCTGATTTTCAATCAGTGAATAGGCCGTTTTTGGAAAAGGTATTGTCAATCAACACCATCGCCCCCTTGCTTCTAATCAAGGCAGCTTTAAAGCAGATGGAACTTAATAGAGGAAACGTATTGAACATAGGTTCAGTAAATGCTTGGAGTGGAGAGCCAAATTTGCTTGCCTACAGTATATCAAAAGGTGGATTGATGACCATGACCAGAAATCTTGGAGACAGTCTCTTTCGTGATCATGGTGTCAGGGTAAACCAAATAAACCCTGGTTGGGTTTTGACTGAAACTGAAAAACAAAGGAAAAAGGAACATGGGCTTTCGGACAAGTGGTTTGAAGACTTACCAAAAATGTATGCGCCCGCCGGAAGGATCATAGCTCCTGAAGAAATCGCTGCAGCAGCTATCTTCTGGTTATCAGATGAGTCCGGTCCTGTTAGCGGACAAGTAATGGAATTAGAGCAGTATCCTTTAATCGGGAGAAATGCACCCAAAGACACAAGTACAATAAATTAAAATAACTATTGAAATTTAAAATATGCCTAAATTAGCAGCATTCCCCAAAGCCTTTATGCAGGCACTCTGCAAAGATGGAACAATGAAACTTGAAGAGTGGATACAATTGGCTTCTACTTTGGAAGTAGAGGGGCTGGAGTGGTACGCAGGTTTTCTGGATATGGAAGACGAATCCAAGTGGCCTACCTATAGAAAAATGGTGGAGGATACAGGTAAAGTTATTCCCATGATGTGTTGTTCACCGGACTTTACGCATCCCGACAAATCTTTCCGTGACAAAGAAATTGCAAAGCAAAAACACTGGATAGACATGACCCACATTTTAGGAGGGTCTTATTGTAGGGTATTGTCCGGACAAAAAAGGCCTGAATTGACTTTAGATGAAGGTGTAAAATTGGCTGCAGATTCAATTATGGCTTGTATTCCCTATGCACAAGAAAGGGGAATTACCCTGATTCTTGAAAATCACTATAAGGATGATTTTTGGGAATACCCTGAATTTGCTCAGCAAATGGACGTTTTTTGTAAATTGGTGGATAGCATAGATCGTCCGAATTTTGGTGTAAATTATGATCCTAGTAATACCTTTCTAGCAGGAGAAGACCCTATCGAATTATTGAAAAGGGTTTCTAAAAGAGTGGTTACCATGCATGCAAGTGACCGCTATTTAAAAACTGGAACCATTGATGATTTAAGAAAGGAAGAAGGTGGAGCTGTAGGATATGCCAAGAGGTTGAGTCATGGTGAAATCGGGAAAGGATTGAATGATTATGATGCCATTTTTACTGAATTAAAAAGTGTCGGGTTTGATAGTTGGATCAGTATTGAAGATGGTGTAGACGGCATGGATCAATTGGAAAGAAGCGTAGCTTTCTTACAAAAGAAAATAGCTGTTTACTGGCCTAAATAATTCATTAAATAATCCGTGCAATTTGATTGCACGGATTAAAATATTTTAGATTTGGAAGCGAAATTATTATTAAATGCTCAATGTGTTTTGGCTGAGAGCCCAACTTGGTTGGATGATCCCGGTTGTTACCTTTGGGTGGATATAGAAAAAGGCCATTTATACCAGCTAATACCTGAAGAGCCTGGTGTTAAAAAATGGTCTTTTCCTCATAGGATTAGCCTAGTAGTCCCTGATGGCAAAGGTAACTTTATCTTGGCATTGGATGCAAAATTGGCTGTTTTTGATCCCAAAACAGAGAAGTTTGACTGGCTATGTATCATTGAAAGTGACCAGCCTGATAATCGTTGTAACGATGGAGCTTGTGACAGTGAGGGAAGGCTTTGGGTTGGCACCATGAGTACAAAATTTACAGAGAAGGCCGGTGCCTTGTATTGTGTTGAAAAAGACCTAACAGTAAATAAAAAAGTGGAGGGTGTCACTATTTCTAATGGAATTTGCTGGTCCTTGGATCACAAAACCATGTATTTCATTGACAGTCCTACAAGAGAAATAAAGGCCTTTGCTTATGAGCCAAGTACAGGGGTAATTGAATTTAAAAGAGTAGTTGTAAAAGTTCCTGAAGAACTTGGTACACCTGACGGTATGTGCATGGACGAGAATGGAAAGCTTTGGGTGGCACATTATGGTGGATTTGGTGTGTATCAATGGGATCCGGAAACCGGAGAACAACTAGATAAAATTGAGGTTCCTGCCCCTCATGTCACTTCTTGTGCATTTGGTGGAAAAAATCGAAAAGAATTATTGATTACCACAGCTCAGGAAAATATGAGTTCTCAAATGTTGGAAAAGTATCCGTTAAGTGGAGGTGTTTTTACCTGCAATATGCCGGTAGCTGGTGCCAAAGTTTTTGGTGTACAATTTTAATTCCACAAAGAGAGAGATAAAAAAAATGATCAAGAGAACTTTTCTCTTGATCATTTTTTTCCGTCTTATTTTTAACTTTTATTAATTAATAGGATTCGTAATGTATATTTCTAACTTTCACTGTGAAAATTGAAATTGTAATAAAATTTGGTTATTCAGAGATGTTAACCCAGCGCCGCTAGGTGAACCTGCCTGCCTACAGGCGAGATGAAGACCGGATGCCTAGTGGTTGATTAAAAAGCGATCTTTTATATGTTAGAGGAGTTTTGATGTCTAGGAATTCTTTAGAGTCATATTAATGTAAAATCGTTAAATGTAAATTTCACACGAATATATCTAATATAAACTATTGCATAGAAATAATGAAGCCTCGCTTTTGCCAACCCTGGAGTGCTAACTGGAATTATTTTTCAGGGCTTAATAAAATGTATTTTTAGCGCTAGGAGTTTCTTATTACAATGGGTGAATTTTAGCATTCGTTGGTAAGGTACCTAAGGTAAAAGGAGTGTTTAGCAGATTCTATCCTTATTTTTTATGTTGATATGGAATGATTTGGGAAGGTTGTAAAGCTTTTGGTTTATTGGTAAAGTGCAAGCCTATTATCAATTGGTATAAATATATTATTTTTTACCCAAACCAAACAAGTACAAATATTTATTTATCAAATGCCATACCTTTTGATATAAAAATTGTTTGAAGTTGATGAGACATATTGTATTTTACGCAATATTCATTATTCTATAGGACCGGTTGGTCTCAAAACAGTTACAAACTATGGAGCAAAATAATAAGAATCGACGATCATTTTTAAAATCTACAGGTACTGCAATAGTTGCCGGAACAGTATTACCATTTGGATTCAATATCAGAGAGGGATTTGCCGGCCAAAAGGCAAAGCTTAAGGTAGGTCTTATTGGATGTGGAGGAAGAGGAACTGGAGCAGCTGCACAGGCTTTAAAAGCGGATAAAGATGCTGAGCTTACTGCCATGGGAGATATTTTTTCGGATTATTTAGAGGAATCTTACCAGTCTCTTAAAAAGATTAATCCTGAACAAGTAAAAGTGGATGAAGCGCATAAATTTATAGGTTTTGATGCCATCCAACAAGTTATTGACTCGGGCGTGGATGTAGTTATTTTAACCACACCTCCTGCTTTTAGGCCATCTCATTTTAAAGCTGCCGTAGAAGCGGGGAAACATGTTTTTTTATGTGAAAAACCGGTGGCAGTTGATGCACCGGGTGTAAGAAGTGTATTAGAGTCAGCAAGAATGGCCAAGGAAAAGGGCTTATCAGTGGTGTCAGGTTTCACCTTCAGGTATGATTTTCCTAAAAGGGCTATTTTTGAAAGAATTAAAGGAGGTGAAATTGGAGAGATAACGGATGTATTTACTGCAAGAAATGGTGGTGGACTTTGGTATAAAGAACGCCAAGACAGTTGGACTGAAATGGAGTATCAACTCAGAAATTGGTATTATTATGACTGGTTATCCGGAGATTATATTGTAGAGATGATGGTCCATAGTTTGGACTTAATGTCTTGGGCATTTGGCGACCGATTACCAATTCAAGTAACAGCAACTGGAGGGAGACAAGCCAGAACGGAAGAAAAGTGGGGGAATATTTATGACCATTTTGCAGTAGAATACGAATATGAAAACAACCTTAAGGGGGTGCATTTCAGCAGACAGCAAAAAGGATGCTCAAATACAAATAAAGTCAATATCACAGGAACAGAAGGCTTTGCTACAATTGATGTGGGGAAAAGGGTTCATGCAACAATGGGCAGTGAACGTTGGGATTATGATGGGCCATCTAACAATCCTTATGAAACCCAGCATGAAGAGTTATTTGCTTCCATAAGGTCAGGAGAAGCGATGAATGAAGGTGAATTGATGGCCAATAGCACCATGCTAGCCATCATAGGTAGAATGGCAGGGTACAGTGGCCAAACCATTACTTGGGAAGAGGCAATGAAGAGTGAAGTGAAGCTTGGACCTGCAGCAGCTGATTACAGATGGGATCTGGTAGTTGATGTACCACAAGTTGCCATTCCCGGAATCACCAAAGCGGTCTAAAACTTCACCCTATTAAAAATTAACTAATGAGGACTATTTATAAGATTTTTGCTATTCTATTCTTTATGAGTTTCTTCTTGGAGTCTTCAGTGGCGCAAGAAAAGCTATTTAAATTTGGTGTCCAACAAGACCTTAGCGCCTTGGTTCAGGGTAAAAAAGACAAGGGCAAAGCTATCAATTGGATTGATGTAAATACAGGGAAGGATACTTGGCGTTTTGAGGGAGATGAATTGATTTGTGAGGGTTTACCTATAGGGGTAATTCGTTCTGAAAACCAATACGAAAATTTCATCATGTATGTGGAATGGAAACACATGTCTGATGGAGGCAATTCCGGAACATTTGTATGGTCCGATGCCACTCCCGGTCCCAATGATCTTCCCAATGGAGTGGAAGTGCAAATGCTCGAATTAGATTGGGTAAATCAACATAAAAATGAAAAAGGTGAATTACCCCCAATTGCATATGTACATGGTGAGTTGTTTGGGGTAGGTGGGGTAGAAACCGTGCCGGACACTCCTAGAGGTACCCGTAGTAAATCTATTGAAAACAGGTGTTTAGGAAAAGGGCTTTGGAATACCTATGTGGTGGTTTGTATAGATGGAGTGATCAAACTTTCAGTGAATGGTAAATTTGTGAACGGTATCAGCAAGTCCAGTCAAAAAAAGGGGTATATCTGTCTTGAGTCTGAAGGAGCGCCTATTCATTTTAGAAATTTGACTGTAACTGAATTACCACCGGGAGTGACCTCAGCAGAGCAGATCGCTCCTTTATTGCCAAACCCATAAACAAATAATTAAATTTTATTACCAATGATAAGTGATTTATCAAAAGTTCATGCATTGATATCAGATCTTTTTGAATGGCCAAAAAATGAAAAAGATTGGGATCAGTATAGATTAACAGGAGAACAAATTGCCTTTTTCCATGAAAATGGCTATCTGCCTAATATTAAATTGTTAGCGCATTGGCAAGTAGCGCGACTAAACGAAGAATTAGAAAGTATTACAGATCCCAATCAACCGGGAATGGATTTGTTTTACGAATTTGTTTCAAATGAATCAGCTAATCCTGATACTGTTTTATTCCATTCATTGGGACATTGGAGGGTTAAAGAAGGGTTTCATGATATTTTATGGAATCCTGCCTTTGTCATGGCTGCCAGCCAACTGTTGGGAAATAATTCTGTACGATTTTGGCATGATCAATTGTTTTGTAAGCCGGCCAAGCATGGAGGTGTGGTGGCTTGGCATCAGGATTACTCCTATTGGACAAGATCTGTTCCTATGCAACATTTGACTTGTTGGGTTGGATTGGATGACGTAGATATAGACAATGGTTGTCTTTACTATGTTCCTAAAAGTCATAATTGGGGTTTATTAGATAAACCTGAATTGGCTGGAGATATGGAAGGTTTAATGGAATACCTCACCGAAGAGCAGAAAAAAGAATTTAAACCTGTACCAATCGAAATGGAAAGAGGCTATGGTACTTTTCATCATCCTTTGATGGTACATGGCTCCTATGAGAACAAGTCAGAAAGATCTAGAAGGGCCTTTGTACTTAATGTATTTGCCGATGGAACCAAGTCAAATACGGATCAAGAGCTATTAAAAGGAGTGCCTGTGTTTTCTCCGGGCGAAAAATTGGAAGGTCAATTTTTCCCTATGCTTATCGATAGAAATAAGCATTAACATTGACTCCTTGATTCATGCAAAAAATCACTTTTAAGAATAAAATTTGGATGGGGTTGATTGCCTTCGCAGCAACCTTAGTCTTTTTGTCAATTTTGGATATTTGGGAGGGGGCTAGCCGGCAACTTCCCGGTATTCAAGTACCTGAAGGTTTCGAGATTGAAGAGGCAATTTTGCCCGGACTAGTTCAATATCCCATGTTTGGGGTATTTGATGACCGAGGTAGGTTGTTTGTGATGGAATCAAGTGGACATACAGAGGGTACAGAAGAAATTTTAAAAGAACCGAATTTTCAAATTTTGTTATTAACAGATACTAATCTGGATGGTATTTTTGATCATAAAACCGTTTACGTTGACAATTTGCCATTTCCTATGGGAGGGGCCTTTGTAGATGGAAGTTTAATCGTCTCGGCTTCTCCTGATTTGATCAAGTTTACGGATAATGATGGGGATGGCATTGCTGAAGAAAAGGAGGTATTGCTTACAGGTTGGACATTAAATCATAATGCAGCAATATTGAGTGGGCCGTTTATGGGACCGGATGGTTGGTTATACATGGCTGATGCCAGAAGGGGTTTTGATATACAAAGCAAGGAGTTTGTAAATTTTAAGGGTAAAGGGGCACGTATTTGGCGCTGTTTGCCTAATGGGACTCAATTACAGAGCTTTGCCGGAGGCGGGTTTGATAACTCAATAGAGTTGGCCTTTACTCCATCTGGTGATGTTTTGGGAACGATGACTTATTTTACCGATCCCCAGGGTGGATATAGAGATGCACTTATGCATTGGGTGGAAGATGGAGTATACCCAAAACACAATGCCGTGATTGCTGAAGATAATTTGGTCCGTACCGGCAGTTTAATGCCAGTTATGCATAAAATGGCCAGGGTCTCTCCATCAGGAATAATGCGTTATGAAGGAGACATATGGGGGAATGATTATGAAGGCAATTTGTTTCATGCTGAATTCAACACCGGCAGAATTGTGAAAACTGTGCTTTCTGCTTCAGGTGCAAGCTACGAAGGGGATAGTGAACATTTTATGACCTCTAGTCTTTCTGATTTTCACCCAACTGATGTATTGCAAGAGCCCGATGGTAATCTTTTGGTAGTCAATACCGGTGGCTGGTTTATTTCTGGTTGTCCATTGAGTAGAACTGCCAAGCCTGAAGTACCTGGCGGAATATTTAGAATACGTAAAAAGAAAATTGATACTGAAAAAGACCCTTGGGGTAATAAAATTGCTTGGGAATCCTTATCTGTACCTGAATTGGTGGGACTTTTGGAAGATTCACGCTGGAAGGTTTCCGAAAAGGCCGGGGAGTACCTTTTGAAACAGCCGCTTGCTGCGATACCTTATTTGGTGAATGTATTAGCAACCCATCCTGATGAAGCCATTCGGACAAAGGCAGTTTTTCTATTATTTAGGACTCAAAACCCTAGGGCATGGAATCAACTCGTTCTGGGATTGAAAGATAAAAGTGATCAAGTTAAAATTGCAACAGCAAGAGTAGTGGGGATGGCTGAGGTGATTTCTGCCAAGAAGGAATTGATTCAATTGTTAGACAAACAGCCTAATCCTGCTTTGGCAAGACAAGTGGCAGTAGCTCTAGGTCAAATTGGGGATCCTGAGGCAACTACTCCGTTATTGAAATTAATGAAGACAAATGGAGCAGATAGGTTTATTTCTCATGCGGTAATTTTTGCTTTGATTCAAATGGAGAACGAAGATTTGCTTTTAGAGGAGTTAAAGAATGGTAATTTTAATAAAGCAGCCTTGATCGCTCTGGATCAAAAGCAAAGTCCATTGTTAAAGGAAAACTTGGTTCAAAACTATTTGAGTAATTCAGATAGCACAGTTCGGGGAACGGCACTTTGGGTGTTGGAGAATCATTCCGACTGGGAAGTTGCCTTTACCAATTACTTGAAATTTTTTTAAGGAGGGAAGTGGTCGGATGAGTGAATTAGAAGCGATACTCCCCACTTTTATTGATGAACAGGCAGTTCAAAATTATTTAGCTAGTGTTTTGGATAGGACAACCATAACTGAAGAAGAAAAATTAAAGGTTTTGCAATCGTTGGAGAAAAGCCCGCCGAAAGAACTTTTGCCCGCCCTCGAAGGTAGTTTATTCCAATTATTAAATAGTTCACAAAAAGTTACCCAAAAAGCGGTGATTAATTTGGCCGTACAATTAAAAGAGAAAACATTTATTCCCGCCTTTAATAAAATATTGACTGAAACCAAAAAAGACGCCTCTTTAAAATTGGCTGTTTATAACGGTCTAGTAAGTCTAGAAGGTCTTTGTCTACAAATGATTTAAAATGGGTTGCTGAGCAATTACTAGTGGAAGGAAGGCAAGCACTGCATGGCGAAGCAATAAATATTTTAAGAAATTTAGATTTAAATATTCAGGATTTATCCTGGCTTTTGCAGGAAATTTTACCTAAATCTGCCAATGGTGATGTGTCTTATTTACTTGAATTATTTGATGATGTTGAAGATGTTAATATTTTAGTAAAATTAGAAGAAAAATTATTGGAACGTCAAGAAGTTTGGGCTAATTTATCCATTCATCAGTTGGAACTTATTTTCGGAAAAAGTAAAGCCGGCAAGACCTTGATAGATAGTCTTGAAGCGAGACAAGAAGAGAGGATAACGGAATTGGAAGAACTGGCTGAAGGCTTGGTGAGAGGAGATGTAGACCGGGGTAGGGCTATATTTTATGGAGTTGGGGCTTGTAGTACTTGTCATGCTGTATCAGGAAAAGGAGAGACTTTCGGTCCGGACCTTACCAACATTGGCGAGATTCGTTCTAAGCATGATATTTTGGAGGCCATGCTTTTCCCAGGAGTTAGTTTTGCTCGTGAATACGAAACTGTAACCATTCAAACAGAGGGGCAGAAATATATAGGGATTATAAAGGGTTTTGAGAATGGAAGGTATGAGTTGGCCGTTGGTCCCGGCAGTTTAGTAACTGTAGATGAAAAAGATATTATTTCATTGGAGGAGGCCAACCAATCTTTGATGCCTGCAGGCTTGATAGGCAATTTGAGTAATCAAGAAATCAGTGATTTAATGCATTATCTTCAATCCCTTCCGGATGGGATCTATACGAGAAATAACTAGTTAAATTATTATTAACCAATGTAAAAATGCAATTATGCTTAGAAAGCCTAGTATTTGTTTAGTATTGTTTTTTGCCTTCAATTTGGTGCGTTTTTCCGCATTTGCCCAAAGTTATCCAATAGACCTACCTGATAGCTGGGAAAAGGGTGAAGCAATAGCCCTATTTGATGGAGATGATTTGAATCACTGGTATACTTTTATTAAAGACAGAGGAAGGGATGAAGATCCTAAGAAAGTATTTCAGGTGGAAGATGGTATCTTGACCATTAGTGGTGAAGAATGGGGTTGTATTACAACCATAAATCCTTATGACAATTACATCTTAAAAACATCTTTTCGTTGGGAAGGAGAAACTTATGGTGACCGAAAAACCAAAGCCAGAGATAGCGGCTTTTTAATTCATTCAAAAGGTAAAGATGGGGGATACAGTGGAATTTGGATGCATGGAATAGAAGTGCAAATCATTGAAGGCGGTACTGGTGATTTTTTAGTAGTTGGAGATGGTACAGAAACATTTGGCTTAAGTGCACCGGTGGCAAAAGAATTACAGGGAAGTTCACACCTTTATGAGCCGGGTGGGGATTTAAAACGAATCAATAAAGGTAGAATCAATTGGTATGGAAGGTCACCAAAGTGGTCAGATACCATAGGTTTTAGAGGCAAAAAAGAAGTGGAAAAGAAAATGGGTAAGTGGAATGATTTAGAAATTCAGACTTGGGAAGGAAATATTGCTGTATTTTTAAATGGTAAACTTGTCAACTTTGCCACCAATGTAAAACCTGAGTTTGGAAGGATACAGGTTCAATCAGAAGGGGCAACCATAGCCTTTAAAGAAATAACCCTTTACCCGCTGATCAAATAAACCTTTAGGATTATTTTTATCAATTGCATGTATTCAATAAGTTTAATCTTTAATTATAAAAAAATATAAACCATGAGCCAAGAATCAGTTAAAGTATTAGTAGTTGGATGTGGAAATATGGGAGCCTCGCATGCCCTTGCTTACCATCAATTGGATGGATATGAAATTGTAGGACTTGTATCCGGAGGTAAAACCAAGGAGGTATTGAATGAGAAACTAGGTGGGGGATATGCCTTGTATGATGATTTTTATAAAGCAATGGAGGCAACCAAACCTGATGCTGTAAGTATATCTACCTATCCTGATACGCATGAGACTTTTGCCATTAAAGCTATTGAAAGTGGTTGTGATGTGTTTGTTGAAAAGCCTTTGGCTGACACCGTTGAAGGAGCCAGAAGAGTAGTGAATGCAGCTACGAAACACAATAAAAAGCTGGTAGTTGGTTATATCTTGAGACATCATCCCTCATGGGAGAATTTTATCTCAGTAAGTCAAAAATTAGGGAAGCCTTTGGTAATGCGAATGAACCTTAACCAGCAAAGTGAGGATAAAATGTGGACTTTGCATAGGAATCTAATGAAAAGCCTTAGCCCAATTGTAGATTGTGGGGTTCATTATATTGATGTAATGTGTCAGATGACCCGTTCTAAGCCAGTGCAAGTGTATGCAATCGGGGCCAGATTGACTGAAGAAATTCCTGAAGGGAATTATAACTACGGAAATCTTCAAATCAGGTTTGAAGATGGTTCTGTTGGTTGGTATGAGGCAGGATGGGGACCGATGGTCAGTGAAACTGCCTTTTTCATTAAAGATGTTTTTGGACCAAAAGGTTCTGTGTCCATTGTCGCTAAAGAAGCGGGTGGATCTGGTAAATCAGATAGTATTGAGGCCCATACAAAAACCGAATCACTTTTATACCACAGATCTGAGTTGGATGCCAACGAGAAATTTGCCCATGAAGACGAATGGATTGATTTGACTGATGAGCCGGATCACAATGGCTTATGTAAACGAGAACAAGAGTATTTTTGAAAGCGATTAAAGAAGATATTGATTTAACGGATCACATGGAGGATGCAGTCAATAGTTTAAGGATAGCTTTTGCTTGTGATGAATCTGTCAGAACAGGAAAAGTTGTACATTTATAAAATTGTTTCATTGAATTTTGGCCGGCTACGATATAGCCGGCCAATTATCCCTTAAAATATTTATATGTCGAGTGAATTTGACCCTAATGAATTTCCAGTTGGAATCATTGGTTTAGGAATGATGGGGAGCAGCATTGCTGTTTGTATGCTAATTGCCGGACATCCGGTCACAGGTGTAGAGCTGATAGAAGAAGCGCTTGAAGGAGCTAAAACAAGAATTGATAACCACTTTAAATTGGCTCAGGAAAAAGGACTTTTAAATGGTTCTCCTGAGGACTACCTGAAAAAGCTAACTATTTCTTCGGACCTTTCTACCTTGAAGGATTGCCGCTTGGTATTAGAGTCCATCAAGGAGGATATTCAAATAAAGAAGGAGGTTTTCGAAAAAGTAGATGCCATTGTGGCCAAGGACGCTTTTATTACTAGCAATACATCGGCAATTCCAATAAGTGAATTACAGGTTTTTGTGAGTAATCCGGAACGATTTTTGGGTTACACTGGATGGAACCTGCATTTACTACCCGGTTTTTAGAAGTGATATGTGGGGATAAAAGCGATCTAAAAAAAGCTCAGTTTCTATATGATTTGGGTGAATTGTGGCAAAAAGAAACCGTATTGTTGAAAAAAGACATACCGGGGTTTATTGCCAATAGGCTAATGTATGCCATGTACCGTGAAGCCATGCATCTGGTGGATGAAGATTATGCCTCAGTAGAAGATGTGGATCGGGCATGTAGAAATGTAGCCGGATATTTTATTCCGATGATGGGGGTCTTTCGTTGGATGGATTTTACAGGAATTGCCTCTTATCATAAAGTAATGAAAGATCTTTTTCCTACCCTAAACAATGCAGATGCTCCAGGTAAGCTTATGAACAAAATTGTTGATGGTGGTGGAAGAGGCATTTTCAATGGGAAAGGGTTCTATGAATACACTGAAGAAGAAAAAGAGATCTGGCAAAAATTATACAACGACTTTTCTTTTGAAATTAGGGACCTTACCTTAAAATATCCTGCAGATATTGTACAGCAAAAGCTGAAGGAAAAACATGAGGAAGATCAATAAAATTATGCTTAACTTTTAATGTAAGGCTGGTTTAATGGGGAGGTTTTTGACAACCTCTCCTTCAAATTCCATCATTTCATGCAATCTTTTGTAAACTGTTTCTTCTTCAAAATATTGCAAAGCCAATTCTACAAAAATATTACCATGTTTGGCTTCTGAAGTCCACAGGGTCTTGTAAAACTTCTTTAAAGCAGGGTCTTCATGTGCCTCAGAGACCATTTTAAACCTTTCACAGCCCCTGCATTCTACAATAGAACCCATTAATAACCTGGACAAGAATCGACTTTCATTGGTTCCTCCATGGGTTAACGGCATTAATTGCTTGATATACAGGTCTTCTTTCATTTCTTTATTCAAAGGAACACCTCTACTTTGCATCAGTTCAAATACCTCCTGAAAATGCTCTAATTCTTCAATGGCAGTTTCGATCATTTCCGGAATTATTTTTTCCCTATCAGGATATTTCGCAATTAGCGAAGTGGCCATTGCCGAGGCTTTTCTTTCACAATCTGCATGGTCTTGAAGGAAAGTATCGAAATCTTGCATTACTGCATTCAGCCACTCCTGAGAGGATGGAACTTTAAGGTCAATGGCGTATTTCATGTGGAAATTATTTACAATAATTTTTAGGCTTAAAGAAGTAAATGTACTATTTCTTTTTCAATTTTGAGCAGGTTTTCTATGGCTTTTCTATTTAAATAATTACGAAAATGACTCAAGATATAGCTACTATTTCAGCTAATTATATAAAAAGATTCAATGTAAATCAACCTTACTTTAGAGATTTGCCCTCGGAAGATCTTTCACTTATAATTGTGATTCCCTCCTACAAGGAACCGAATATTTCATTCACTTTAGCTTCTTTGTGCCAATGCATTGCCCCCCAAGGAAAAGTGGAACTCCTAGTGGTGGTCAATTCTCCTGAAAATTCGCTGCAGGAGGTAGTGGAAGTTAATAGAAATACCTTCAAGCAATTGAACACTTGGAAAAATCAATTGGCCGAAAATAAAATCAGGCTTAAAATTATAGCAGAGGAAAAGCTTCCTAAAAAGTTTGCAGGTGCAGGTTTGGCAAGAAAGATTGGGATGGATGAAGCTTTACAAAGGTGGACTTTGGCAAAAAAGGATGGACCAATTATATGTTTAGATGCTGATTGTACTGTTTCTAAAGATTATTTGATTGTAGCCGAAAAGGCTTTCTCAGACCCATTGACCCAACTTGCCCATTATCAGTTCAAACACTTATTCTTAAAGGAAAAAGATGAAAATCTTAAGAATGGTATTGTTCAATATGAACTTCACTTGAGATATCATATTCAAGGTTTAAAGTGGGCCGGATATCCAAATGCCAAGCACACGGTTGGTTCTTGCATGGTGGTTAGAGCTTCTGCTTATGCAAAGTCCGGGGGGGAATAGGAGAAAGGCAGGGGAGGATTTTTATTTCATGCATAAGCTTCTTCCGATTAGTCAGTTTACGTACCTCCCGGCCATGGTTTATCCTTCTTGTAGATCCTCTGATAGGGTGCCATTTGGTACAGGAAGAGCTCAATTGGAGTTTTTGGATGCTAGAGCTCAAATTAGAAACACTTATCATCCCGAAACCTATGCTTTATTGAAGCAATTCTTTAATCTTGTTCCAAACTTATATCATTCAGCAGAAGGCTTAAAGGAATTGCCTGAACCCATACAAAATTTCCTACGTGAGCAAGGTTTTGAAAATAGACTTACAGACTTAAAATGCCAATCAAAATCTGCCAAAATCTTTGCCAAAAACTTTTGGCAATGGATGGACGGTTTTATGGTACTCAAAATGACGCATTATTTAAGAGATACTTACTTTTCTGAAGTGCCTTTAGACTTGGCCTGCAACTCGCTATTAAAGAAATTGGAAGAAAATCAAACTACTTTACCATTGATTGAATTACTGAAAAAATACCAACAGCTTGATTTAAGAGGTTATTCTTTGGAGCTAACCACAAAAGATATTTGATGTCCTTTTTCTAATTTTATTTCTATGCCATCCATCAATTCCTTTCCTTGGTAAGTTTGACTAGATTCTCCTTTTGAGAAATTGACCAAGTATTTTTGATCTTTGTTTACTGTAAACCACTCAGGAAGTTGATTGATCCTTGGGTAATCCAAAGGTAAATTGAAAATACTTTGATGCCTCTGATGATCAAACTTGATTTTTCCTTCCCAATTTTCGTCACTCACCAAGCTTACTAAAATACCATTTTCCAAAGGGATTGCCCCTAGATATAATTCTTTTTTCCACGGAAAAGCCGTCACCCCTTGGCTTTTCCACAATGAATACATGATACTAGTTCTAGCAAAATTCCCATCTCCGTGCCAACCTTCAATTATTCCTGTATTTCTATAAGCTTCTGTAGCTTTTCTATGGGCGGAATCCTGTAATGACCACATTTGCTGAATTTGGCTGTCAATCCACTCTTTAGTCTCGGGTAATGCTTCTCTATTGTAAAGATTTAAAGCACTTTCGATGGCATCAGCATATCCGTCTGCACTTCCATCTTCCCAATCATATTGGCTATAATTGTGAAGGTTTTTCAAAGCTTTGATTACCGCTTTTTGATACGGTTCATACTTGTCTTGCAGAAATACGCTATAGTAAGCGTTGTAGGTATAACCCCAGGTATCTGCTAACTTATCATCTAAAATTTTACCGGTTACTGGATTAATTTGATTGTAAAATAGGCCATCTTCGTTTATGCCAACCTCCAGAATTCTGTCCAACATTCGGTAAATATGAGGCTTGTAGGCAGCGGCTTTTTCCGCATCACTATTTGCCACTGCAACATAGAGTTCGCATAAACCTGAAACGATTTCACATCCATGATCCCTTAACCGTAGTACTTCAATATCATCTGTAGGATGCTGATCCCCTAATAAATAGTAATCCCCTAAGCGTTTTGCCCAATTTAAGTATTTATCATCCGCTGTCATCCAATATACACGTGAAAGTGCCTGAAGTAATTCACCGTTTACTTCTACATTTAAAGAAGGTATGTTGCCAAAGGCTGTTTCATAAATGGCATTTTTCCATATGTCATCTATTAATGCAATCATTCTTTCTGACCACGGAGTATGTCCTATGTACTCTGTTAAAGGTAAAAGACCGTCTTTGATGTATTCTGAGGAGCCAAAAATAATTTCATCCTTGTCAATCTCTTCTTTATCAAAACCCTTTTTAGTAAAGGAATAGGTGTCCGGAAGCCTATCAAGTCTAGAAGTTAGCTCTATTTCGGTTTGAAGGATTTTTGCCATTTTTCCATTATATAAGGCAGGGTCTAAGATTGCAGAAGTAAGCACCATGAAAGGATAATTGTCTGCAGCCGCATCTTTGGCATTCCAAATATCAATGCTTTCTTTAAGATTTCTAGGGATCAATCCACTTTCCTGATCAGCTTGGGCTAACCATGCCTTGACAAATAATAAGCTTCTTCGAAAGCCTTCATGCGCCAAATAACCATTTTCGATGGCTAACTTTTCCTTGGCATTATCGACATTAGTTAAAGGTTCATTACATGAACCAATAAGAAAAATTAAACCAATAGAGAAAAAACATAGATTTCGCTGGCTTTGGGTTTTTAAGTGGTGGTGCATTATTCTTATCTATTTTTCTAGAATTATTCCTTCTTGGTAGATGGCTTTTATAAGTTGGTGAGGCCATGATTTACTCAGGTAATAATAACCTGAACTTTCATTTTGCAGGCTCTCTACAAAAAGATTATTATTCAATCCTTCAAACTTAACATATATTTTAAATGCTTGTTGATTATCAACCATTATTTCTTCTTCTACGTTTATTGACGCTTGGATAACTTCAGGAATTATCAATTTTCGATTTACTGACTTGTTATTTACGGAAAGAATTTGACTTTGGACAGAAAGGTCAAAAAATCCCAAATTTACTTTCAGGCCCAAGTCGAGGGGAGAGAACGCAATGCACCATGAAACTGTAATATATCAAATAATCCCGGGTTTCCTGGAAGATAATAAGTTTGCTCACCTTGTGTCGCATTTTTGGCAATTAAGGTTATGCTGTCACCATAATGAATTTGAATTTTTGTTTCACCATGTTTATATATTCTCTTTTTTGGAAAATGATTGTTCTCATCTAACCACAACAAGTAGGATGAAATTTTATTATTGTCTGTAGCCATACTATCGAAAGCAGAGGTAGGTGAATTTAATGTCGCTTCTTCTTCTTTTCGAAATTCAGAAACAGTTGTTACTAAAAAATCTTCAAAATTATCCTCCTTAGATGCTTTAGTAGCCAATTTGTTCTTAGAAAAAAGCGCCAATATGGACTCCTTCAATTTCAAGGTATCCTGGTCAATATCAAAGGATTGAAAAATATTACTAAAACCACTATTCATGGCTTTAACTTGTTCTATAGAGAGGGAAGAAGTTTTTGTTATTCTACCATATTTAGGATCTATGTCATTGATTACTATGTAATTGTGGTTGTTGGTGTCTGTATTATTTTTATTAATTCTATATTTCCAGATTGGAAAAGAATTTAATTTTATACTTAATTCTTCTTCCCAATTGTTTGGTGTGATAAGGTCATTATCGTTTTTTATATACCTATAAAAAATGTTGGGCTTAAACTCATGATCAGTAGAGGTAGTAACTGGAACAAGAACAGGTGAGGGTTTTGGGTCCAAGGCAATGGACTTGCTGATTAATTCAGCCCTTAAGAGCAATTCATTATCATCTAAAGAATCAATAGTGTAGGGAAAAGGGTCAAAAAATGATTTAAAATCTAAATTTTTAGGTGCTATTTCATATTTAAATATTTTTAATGAATCCTTTGGTTCACCTTCAATATGATAGGCAGAATACAATGGGTATTTTTCATTTCCTTCATTGACTAAGAATTTCCCTGATTGTCCTACATAGTTTGGGATAGAAAATTCAAATCCTAGGTTTCCATTGGGTGATGAAGCAAGGCCGGAACCACGTAGGATTTCATTATTTTTTTGAAACTTACTTCCCCTGAAATAACTTCTAGCTCTCCCGAAGGTCCAAATATTTTTCCTTGTAAATTATTTATTTTTGGCCTGGGTATGATTTGTTCTTTGATGTTTAGGTACAAATGGATATTTACCCCATCGATTGCTGTAAAGGAAATCCGACCTTGTAGGGTAACTTTATTTCCTTGAACATCATAAATAAAATCATCTGATGAAGTGGCGGAGCTGAAATGACTGGTTTTCAAATTAGGTAGACATGGGGTAGGGTGAAAGTTTGCCCTATCTATTCCTCCCTGCCAAGTGTCAGAGGAATTTAAACCTTTTTTTAAAACCAATTCATTCCATTGAATGATAGGGATTTTTTGAGTGGTCAATAAGTCAGGCAAAAGGCAATAAATCCGTTCTTTTCCTTCTGGGAAGACCATGATTTCGGGTAACGCTATCTCCTGAGTGCCTGTTGGTGATATGATTTCCAAATAACTTAGGTTGGTAGCAGAAGGACCTAGTGTTAAATCAGGGCAAGGTTCAGCATAAATTGGATAGGTAAATATTAACCATGAAATTGCCATAAAACTCACCCTAAAAAGCGCTTTACCTATCATAATTTCAATGGTTTTAGACCAAATATTTAATGATATATAATTTAAGAAAATTATTGGGTAAATAAAAAATCCTTATGTTTTCAATGCATAAGGATTTTAAACTGAAATATGCAATCAACCTTCTATTAGGTGCTGAAATCGCTTCAAAATCAGCCACTCTGTTGTTGTTTTCAATTTCTCCATAGCGGTGCTATGCTAAAATTTCCATACAGCCTAAATTTTTGTGATTGCATCCCTCCTTACAAAATCTATTGTATAATCCGGGTTTAATTTAAGAGGAAAAATACTTAGCATTTTTTTAAAGCAGAAGCTAATAAACCCTAAGCCTACTACGTTTAAATTTCCATGTTTTATGGGGAACATAATCAGATTAAGAACTATTTTAAGGCAATTAGGAATTGATCTATTTGTTCCATAAACTTTTTACTTTCTATCTTTTCTGATTGAATAAAGCTATTGTCTTCCAATGAACCCAATACCTGGTCTCTTTCTTTTTCATCAGCATATACCATGTTCCTAAATGGATTGTCATAATCTTTTTTTCTGCTGATGTATATGCTATCGGACATCCATTGTCGAAAAGTTTTCGCCTTTGTCAACATTTGGATCAAATGTGCACTGGTGAATTCAGAAGTGGGAATGACTTCTGATGCAAAAAATATAGCGAAAGCATGTTTGGTTTTTTCTTGTTCATATTCATTTCCTAGATTTTTATAACACAAATGCAATTCCTTCCAAGAGTTGATTTTTTTATTCTTTATATCTGTAATCATTTGATCCATACTTGATTTTGGTACCAGTTGACCACCTAGATTAACCCATACTTCCGGTTGGGAAAGGTCAGATGTCAAATTTTTTATCAAGCCACCATCACGTAAATCTGTTTCAGCATAGTATTTTGTTAAGCAGTAAACCGGGTAATAATTAATGACTTGTTTGAAACGCAAGTAAGCATCTGTCAATTTGATTACTCGTATTTTTCTCTTGCTGTTTTCCCAGCCTGAAGCAAAATATGTTAATTCTTGCAGGATAGGGTCATCAGAATCTAGCAGTTCCTTTCCTTTTTCTTTTATGGATTGAATGGACACTTTATCCTCGGTAGGAAACTTTTGATAATAAGCTTTCCCACAAATTTCTTCCAAGATAGCAAGGGATTTAAGTACTTCCATCATACTGTCTGGAGCTAGAAAATCAAATTCTAATCTTTGAAACTTTTCTATCCTTTTGTCTCTAGCTTCATATTTCCATGCATTCCTAGACAATGCATATAGGTTGTATTGAAACCAATAGGCAGGCATAACTACTAACTCATCATTGGTAACATCATTGCTCAACAAAGAAAAAGGAATGGGTATATCCAATTCTGCAGGGTAGTCTCCTTTTGCAACAATGGTAAATGTAGCTAAGCGGGAATTGTGTTTCAGGCTTACACACAAGCCCGGCCAGAAGCCCCTTCCAGCTATGATTTCACCATCTGCACCTCTGGAATTGTGGTTGGAGCCTACAGTGGCTCCGGCTGCCATATTGCTTTGACCTTGCACTAATGCTGCACACAAAAACGAATTGTTATGGTGCTGTTCATGGGAGGGGAAAATCAATGAATTTAAAACTTCACAACATGAAATGGTAGCATTTGAACCCAAATAACTATTGATTAATCGGGCACCATATTTAAGCTGCGTTTGTGCTGCCATCAAGAATCGTACAGCCTTTACCCCATAAAAAACAGTGCAACCTTCACTTACAATCCCATTGACAAGCTCACACCCTTCACCAATTTGGGTACTTGCATCCGGTGTTGAGTGTATACTTAAATTTTTGAGTTTATTTGCACCTTTTATATAGGCATCGGAACCAAACCAAACATCTTTAATAATTAAGGTGTTTTTAATGATACAACGATCACCTACTTTGCCATAGTAACCCCGCTTAACATCAAATTCATTTTGGGTAAATTCCAAAAGTCTTGACTGAAAAAGTGTATCTGTTCTGTTCCTTGACCAAAGCCATGCATCTCCCGGAAGCATTCCACTAAAAGGAGCTACCTTCCTTCCTCCGTTTTCATTACAGAGTTCTAACCATATTCTCACTTCTTCCTTTTCCCCTTCTTTCACAATGCCATTGCCAAATTTTGCGTGACTTGTAGTCGACATTTCATTGATATTTACCAATATGGCTTCATTACCTATGATATAATGAGAAAGGTAGCTAACATTGTCAATGATTACATTGTCTCCAATATCACAACTTATGATATGACTATTGTAAAGACCTACAGGCATTCTTAGATTATGGTATTCCAAGAAAAAGGTTCTAATTTCCCAATTCTTATCAAGCCAAAGAATTTGCAGTTTTTGACCAACTCCGGATTAAATGCGTCGGAAACCAAAATCTTATTCCAATCATCTGCTTGATTTTGATTACGAACTAATTGTTCGATTTCATTTGCATTGAGATTCCGAAAGAGGGTTTTGGTTCTATTTTGCTTATTCCGAAGGTAATATTCATCAGCCCCTTCAGGAAGGTATTTTGGCTCTATGAATTGGTAACCTAAAGCTGAAATAGGGTGGCGTGTTATTTTATTCATTATACGATTAGCTGTATTAAAAAAATTATTCAACAGTAACGGATTTTGCTAAATTTCTGGGTTTATCTACATCCAGTCCCTTGGCTAGTCCTGTATAATAAGCCAAAAGTTGTAAAGGGACAACACTAATTAAAGGTGCAATAAGTTCATCAGCAGCAGGAACAGAGATGGTATCATCTGCAATTTCCTCAAATAGGTCGTCATTTTCTGTAATTACCGCCAAAACCTGACCTTTCCTAGCTTTAATTTCCCTTGCATTACTAACTAATTTTTCATGGTAAACGTCTCTTGTAGCTACAAAAACCACAGGTAATGTTTCTTCAACCAGTGCTATTGGACCATGTTTCATTTCAGCTGCCGGATAACCTTCGGCATGTATATAGCTTATTTCCTTTAATTTAAGGGCCCCTTCCAAAGCAATGGGGAAATTATATCCTCTTCCTAAAAATAGAAAATCACGTGCATGTTGGTATTTCTTGGCTAATTTTTCAATGGAAGTTGCTTCATTTAATGCGTCCCGAATTTTATCCGGAACCAAAGACAATTCATTGATCAAATGCTGGTATTTTTCTTTGGATAAGGTGCCCTTAGAATAACCAAGCTTAATGGCGATCATATAAAGAACTGTGAGTTGAGCCGTAAAGGCTTTAGTAGAAGCTACGCCTATTTCCGGGCCGGCATGCGTATAGGCACCTGCTTGGGATAACCTTGCTATACTTGATCCTACTACATTGACCACGCCGAAAATAAAGGCTCCCTTATTTTTGGCATTTTCCAAGGCAACTAGCGTATCCGCTGTTTCACCACTTTGGGATACAGCAATGATCACATCTCCGGGGTTAATTACCGGATTTCTATACCTGAATTCAGAAGCATATTCAACTTCAACAGGAACCCTGCAAAGTTCTTCTAAAACATATTCTGCCAATAAACCGGCATGCCATGAGGTACCACACCCCACAATGATTATCCTATTGGCTTCCCGCAACAAGTCAAGGTGCTGATCGATACCTCCCATGGTGATGGTTCCTTTTTTTGCATCTAACCTTCCTCGAAGACAGTCAAAAACAGCTGTAGGTTGCTCAAATATTTCCTTTAACATAAAATGTTCATAGCCGCCTTTTTCAATGGCTGCCAATTCCATGTCTAACTTGGTAATAAATGGAGTAATCCTTTCATTTCCCGGGTTTTTTAGAATCAACTCGTCAGGTTTCACAATGGCCATTTCATAATCATTGATGTATACCACTTCTTTGGTATATTCGATGATTGGAGAGGCATCAGAAGCTAAAAAATGTTCATTTTTTCCAATACCAATAACTAGAGGGCTTCCTTTGCGTGCAGCAATAAGCGTGTCAGGTTGATCTTGATCCAACAATATAATTACATAAGCGCCAACAATTCTTTTAAGGGCTATTCGGACAGCTTCTTCAAGGTTATTTGCATCGTTTTGATAAATATCATCTATGAAATGAAGCAATACCTCTGTATCTGTATCGCTTTCAAAAACATAACCCTTTTGCTGAAGTTCTTTTTTAATCGGAGCAAAGTTCTCAATGATACCATTGTGTACCATAGCTAACTTTCCGGAGGTAGATCGGTGCGGATGTGCATTCCGGTCAGAGGGTTCCCCATGTGTCGCCCAACGGGTGTGGCCAATTCCTGATTGGGCATGCAAATTGGTGCCTATTAATGAGGATTCCAATTCTGCAACTTTGCCCATTTTTTTATAGACAGCTAACTCTTTGTCTAATAAAGCAACGCCGGCGCTATCATATCCTCTGTATTCAAGTCTTTGAAGGCCTTTTAAAATTATTGGATAGGCTTCTCTGGATCCAATGTATGCTACAATTCCACACATAATAAAATATCAGAATATTGTTTCGAAAAAAAGATTGAATAATGTTATCTCGAAAATTAATGAATAATTATGATGTTTAACAATATTCAATTTTGAATCAAATAGGAGAGAAAATTATAAATTGAGGAAGTGTTTTCCTTACAATTTTATTTTCTCTCTTTAATTTGTGAAAAATTTATGAAACTACTTTTGTATGTCTGTTATTTTTGTAAAATAGGGTATTAATGTAGCTTTATTTAACCTTATTCTTGCTGCATGAGGAAACTATTTAATGAAAATTATTTGAATATTTTCCTCACTTTTTTCGGTTTTAACAATATTTATCCAGTTTTCATACATTTTAGACAACTCTTCCACTTTTTCAGGATATTGTTGGCCAAGATTTTTGTGTTCTGTAGAATCCATTTCCATATTGGTCAAATAGAGTCTGTCAGCTTCGGTAAAGGTCAGCTTGCCGGTTGGGTCAGTTGGATTGCCTAGCAATTTCCAAGGGCCTTTACGGACTGCCCAAGCATGCTTTTTATTTTCGGGGTCTCCGGTACCCCAAAACATGGTTTCATGAGGGCTTGGTACATTGGCATCTAGTATTAAAGGTAGTAGGCTTTTTCCATCAATATTTTGGCTTGCTGGGATTTTTATACCTGTCAACTCAGCTAGTGTAGGCATCCAATCAATGCTGTTGGCCCAATGGTGTCGAGCTTCATCTTTTGGCAACATAGAAGGGAATCTGATTATGGCCGGAACCCTTATTCCTCCTTCTAACATGCTAAATTTTGCACCGCTTAAAGGGCCTGCATCCCCACCACCAAAAAACGCACGTTCCTCAACACTGTATCCATGGTCTGATTGGTATACAATAATGGTGTTTTCCAGTTCACCTATTGCTTTAAGGTGGTGGTAGATTTCTCCTACCATTTCATCAATTGTAGAGACAAAAGCCGCATATTCTTTACGGGGCTTTCTAAGTCAGCATAATAATCAAGCCATTTAGGATCTCCCTGGTAGGGGTAATGTGGCATATTGATGGCCCAGTAGGTGAAAAATGGTTCTTCTGATTTTTCGCTAATAAATTGCTTCATCTCTTGTACCATTAGGTCACCGAAAAACTCTCCGGGTCTGTAAATTTCTGTTTCATTCCGATACAAGTCATGAAGGTTTGGACCATGCCAATAAAAGAAATGTGAGAAATTATCTATACAACCTCTTTGATGACCAAAGAAATAATCAAACCCCTGCCCATTAGGTAATTTTTCCGGGGTGTGCCCCAAATGCCATTTGCCTATTAAACCTGTTCGATAGCCATTTGACTTGAACATCTCGGCCATGGTAATTTCCTCAGTAGGCAGACCTGACTTCCCTTCAGGATCTGAATGTGGGGGAGAAACGTTACCGAATAGACCTGCATTAAAATTATACTTTCCGGTCATGAGTGCTGCCCTAGAGGGTGAACAAACCGGTGCTGCGGCATAAAACTGGGTGAATTTTACACCCTCCTCAGCCAATCTGTCAATATTTGTTGTTACCAAGTCTTTGGCTCCATAACTTCCTAGATCTTTGTACCCTTGATCGTCTGTAAGGATTACAATTACATTTGGTTTTTTAGAGGTGTTTTTTTGTTGTGCCAGTGTGGATTGGCTAAAGAGTAGCCCTAAAATCAGGCAGGAATATAAAATTCGGTTCACAGTTAATTGAATTATTTAGGTTTTTATCTTCTTAATTTTTCTAAATTAGTTGCTTAATCTTTCCTAAAAAATAATTTCTCAAATTTTATTATTATGAAGCTAAAAATGTATTTGGCATTGGCCTTATTATTTTGCCATTTTTCAATGCTGCAAGCTCAGGATGATTTAAGATGGTTAAATCCTTTGCAAAATCCTGATGAGAATTTTGTCCATGGCCAGGGTTGGCCGGGCTTGGATTACCATAGATTACCTGATGAAGCTGAAACGAAAGTACGGAAGGCAGTTTGGAATTTGTCTCGTCATGCAGCTGGGGTAAAATTAAAATTCAATTCTGATGCTGAAGAAATTAAAGTCAGGTACGTGGTTTCTTCAAGACAGTCAATGCCGCATATGCCTGCCACAGGAGTAAGCGGATTGGACCTGTATATTCATGATCAATATGATTGGATTTGGGTACGTGGGAGTTATTCCTTCGGTGATACCATTCAATATACCTTTCCTTTAAAGGCCGATAAAATTACGGCCAAAGACTTTGACCTTTATTTGCCCTTGTACAATGAGGTAACCTTTCTTGAAATAGGCGTGGATAAAAATGCAAGCTTTAATTTTATTAGCCCTTCCAACGAGGAACTTCCGGTGGTGGTTTATGGAACTTCTATAGCTCAAGGAGCATGCGCCTCAAGGCCGGGTATGGCATGGACAGCCATATTAGAACGAATGATAAATAAACCCATGATTAACCTTGGTTTCTCAGGGAATGGATTATTGGAAACTCCGCTTATTGAATACATGGCCTCAGTAAATAGTAGCCTTTATGTTCTTGATTGTTTACCCAATTTGGTTAGAAATACCTTTACGGAAGAAGAAGTTACCAAAAGAATTATTGCAGCTGTTCATGCCTTGAAAGCAAAGAAGCCGGAGACACCAATCTTGATGGTGGAACATGCTGGGTATACAGATGAATGGGTCAATGATGAAAGAAAGACAGCTTATCAATCCAGAAATAATTTGTCCAAAAATACTTATAGGCTTTTAATTGCTGAAGGAATTGAAGAGCTCTATTACCTTGAAAAAGATGAACTTGGACTTACGATGGATGGGACAGTTGATGGGACACATCCATCAGATTTGGGAATGGACCAGCATGCCAAAGGTTATTATTCTATAGTAAAAGAAATACTAGACTAAAAACGAAGGAGTCAAAGTGATGATTTCCCGAATGAGGTGAAACCTATTTCACATAATGTGTTAATAGAATCTTTGAGACAGATGTTCTATTCTGTTTTATAATTTTGTTCGTTAACTAATTTTTGATTGTATAGGGGACAAAGTGAAAAATTTTAACATTTGACTTCAACCAATTATATAATTTATATGATGTTCTGTTTGAACCTGCATCATGATAACTTATATTTGAAATATTAGATAATTTGGATTTGCAAGCTTTACCTGTTCCCTTTTCAATAAATGACCGTTTTACAGTGTGCCAGTAATAAAAGATTAGTTTCTTTGGATGCTTACAGAGGCATTACGATGTTTTTGTTAGTGGCAGAGTCAGCCAGGTTGTATGGTGCTTTTGAGGGGTTATTTCCTGAAGTTAGCGGTTGGCAAATGTTTTTCACCCAATTCACACACCATCCTTGGAATGGTTTGAGATTCTGGGATCTGATTCAGCCATTTTTCATGTTTATAGTAGGTGTTGCCATGCCATTTTCCTTGAATAAGAGATTGGAAAAGCAAGGGGATAGGAGGAAAGTAACCCTACATATTCTCAAAAGGTGTCTTTTGTTGTTTCTCTTTGGAACCGGCCTGCATTGTATACGATCCGGGGTCTTGGTATTTGAATTGTGGAATGTGCTTACCCAGTTGTCGTTTACCATTCTATTGACCTATTTTTTAATCAATCATAGCTTAAAAACTCAATTTACAGTATCAATTGGTTTATTGATTTTGACAGAATTGATGTACAGACTCTATGATCCTTCAGCCCCATTTGTAAAAGGAGAAAATTTCGGATCCTTTATTGATTTGATTTTAATGGGGAAATTAAGTGGTGGGGGATGGGTAGCTATCAATTGCCTGCCAACCGCTGCTCACACTTTATGGGGAGCAATGTGCGGTAAAATTTTACTTAGTAAAAGCGCCTATTCCTTAAAGATTAAATATTTGGTAATTGCGGGTTTGATAGGCCTGGTACTAGGTTATGGTTTGGATTGGTTGGGAATTACTCCAATCATTAAAAGAATCTGCACAAGTTCTTTTGTGCTAGCATCCGGTGGATGGTCCATCCTTGTACTTGCATTCTTTTATTGGTTGATAGATGTGAAGAAATACAATGAATGGCCTTTTATGTTTATTGTTGTAGGTATGAACTCCATATTCATCTATTTATTTGCCAATTTACTTGGACACAATTGGTTGTATGATGCGGTTCATGTTTTCAATTATGGATTCTTAGAGCCTTTAAGCATTCCGGAAAATGTGCTGGCCTTATTGAATGGGATTTTCACATTGGCCATTATGTGGTACTTGTGTTATTTTCTGTTTAAAAAGAAATTGTTTTTTAGAATCTGATAAAAAAATTGAATTTAAATATAATTTTAAGGAATCAACTAAAAATAAATGTGCTTATGAGTAATAATAGGAGAGAGTTTTTGAAACTCTCCGGCCTAGCCGGATTAGGAGTAGTAGGAACTGGTTTTAAAGGCTTGTCGCTGGAAGAACAGGAGCAAGTTCTTGCCCAAAGCAAGAAAAAACATGCCCAAAGGTTTAATATGTCAGGTTATGCTGCTCCTAAACTGGAAGTGGTGAGAGTTGGAATTGTGGGGTTAGGAAGTAGAGGACCGGGTGCTGTTAACAGATTGAGCAAAATTGAAGGTGTAGAAATTAAGGCCCTATGTGATTTAAGACCTGAAATGGTTGACAAGGTAGTGAAGTCCTTAGAAGGAACATCTCATAAACCTGAAACTTACAGTGGTTCTGCTTATGCATGGAAGAAAATGGTGGACAGGGATGATCTTGATTTGATCTATATTGCTACCCCATGGGAATGGCATACACCAATGGCGGTTTATGCCATGGAGGCAGGTAAACATGCTTGCAGTGAGGTGCCCATAGCGGTTACTTTGGAAGAATGCTGGCAGTTAGTGGAGACTTCTGAACGCACAAAGAAACATTGCATGATGATGGAGAACTGCTGTTATGACTTCTTTGAATTGATGACACTCAATATGGCCAGAGATGGGTTCTTTGGGGATGTTTTTCATGGAGAAGGTGCCTATATTCATGATTTATTGGGGTTGAATTTTAGTAAAACAGGCTACCAAGACATGTGGCGTTTAAAAGAAAATTTCAGGAATGGTAACCTTTATCCTACTCACGGGCTAGGACCTGTTTGTCAAGCCATGAACATCAACCGGGGTGATCAGATGGATTATTTGACCTCCCTTTCCAGCAATGATTTTCTTATGAAAGCACATGCTCAAAAATTAGCTGAGACAGATAATTTCTATAACTCTTTTGCAACAAAAAGTTATAGGGGTAACATGAATACCACCATGGTGAAGACTAAAAAAGGAAAATCCATTATGATTCAGCATGATGTGAGCTCCCCGCGTCCTTATTCTAGGATTCACTTGCTCAGTGGTACAAAAGGTGCTGCGAGTAAATATCCTGTACCGGGAATTTCTACCGGTCATGAGGGGTGGTTAAAGGCTGATGAAATGAAGGTTCTCGAAGAAAAATATACTCCGGAAATCGTAAAAAAAGTAGGTGAAATGGCCAAACAAATTGGAGGACATGGAGGCATGGACTTTATGATGGATTGGCGAATGATTGATTGCATTAGAAACGGTTTACCTCTTGACCAAGATGTTTATGATGGGGCATTGTGGAGTGCAATTGGTCCATTGAGCGAATGGTCTGTAGCCAATAGGTCCAATTCTATTGATGTACCTGACTTTACAGCCGGATCATGGGAAACCAATTCACCGGTAGAACTAACCTTAAAAGGTGGCGGTACCACCGGCGTTAGTGTTTAAATAAAATAAAAAAAGCTGTGGAGATTATTTCCACAGCTTTTTATTTTTTTATATTACAATCAATTCGTCTTGTACATTTTGTCTCTCAAGGCTTTGATTTCCTCACTTTCTAAATAAGATTCATAATCCATCCTGCGATCGATGGTGCCTGTAGGAGTAAATTCAATTATTCTATTGGCAACTGACTGCACAAAGGCATGATCATAGGAACTGAACAATACTGTACCGTTAAAATCTATCATTGCATTGTTAAGTGCATGGATGGATTCCAAATCAAGGTGATTGGTAGGTTCATCTAATACCAATAAGTTTGGGTTTTGTAGCATCATTCTTGACAGCATGCACCTTACTTTTTCACCTCCGGAAAGAACGGAAGCTTTTTTAAATGATTCTTCACCTGTAAATAGCATCCTTCCCAAGAAGGTCCGAACATAAGCTTCTTCTTGATTTTCGGAATATTGACTGAGCCAGTCAATTAATTTAAGATCAGAATCAAAATAAGGAGAATTGTCATTGGGCATATAAGCCTTATTGATGGTTACTCCCCATTTAAAACTTCCCGATTGAACAGGGATTTCTCCCATTATTGTTTGGAAAAATTTTGTTACCGCCTGCTTGGTTCTAGAAAGGAAGGCAATTTTATCACCTTTATCTACCATTAGGTTTAGGTCGGTAAAGTACGTAGTGCCATCATTTTTTAACTCAAGCTCTTCTGAAAGTAGAATTTGATCTCCTGCTTCACGTTCAGGTTTAAAAATAATGCCCGGATATTTTCTTGTAGAAGGCTTAATTTCATCCACATTTAATTTTTCCAACATCTTTTTCTTGCCGTTGCTTGTTTTGACTTTGCCACGTTAGCAGAAAATCGCTCTATAAAGGATTGTAACTCTTTCCTTTTGTCCTCAGCTTTTTTGTTTTGATCTGCTTTTTGCTTGGCTGCAAGCTGAGAGGATTCGTACCAGAAGGTATAATTTCCTGAAAAGATATTGATTTTGCCAAAATCAATATCAACAATATGAGTAGCCACAACATCTAAGAAGTGCCTATCGTGAGATACCACAATAACCAGGTTCTTAAAATTCACAAGAAAGTCTTCTAACCAGCCAATTGTCTCGGCGTCCAAATCATTGGTAGGTTCATCAAGAATCAGGATGTCGGGATTACCAAATAGAGCTTGGGCCAATAAAACCCTCACCTTTTGATCTCCAGAAAGGTCTTTCATTAGTTTGCCGTGCAAGTTTTCCGTAACACCTAGTCCTGAAAGGAGGGCTGCAGCATCACTTTCTGCATTCCATCCGTCCATTTCTGCAAATTCAGCCTCCAGTTCAGCTGCCCTGATTCCATCAGCTTCACTAAAGTCCTCCTTCATATAGATCGCATCTTTTTCATTCATTATGTTAAAAAGTTGCTTGTGACCCATTATTACAGTTCTAAGGACCTCTTCATCCTGAAAGGCAAAGTGATCTTGGGACAATACAGCCATTCTTTGGCCGGGGGTAATATTTACACTACCCGTAGTACTATCCAATTCTCCTGTAAGAATCTTTAAAAAGTGGACTTACCAGCACCATTAGCTCCGATAACGCCAAAACAGTTTCCTGGTGTAAATTTTAAATTAACTTCTTCGAACAGGGTTCTTTTGCCGAATTTTAGGGATAAATTATCTACTGAAATCATTCTATTTGCCTAGCGTTATATTAAGAAAGTGCAAAGTTAAAAAAATATTCGGGTATCACCTATTATATGCCAATTTGCCCACTATTGATCTTTTCTTTTAAGTATAAATTTCAATTCCCCTGTAGAGTAGAGGTAGAAAAGTAATACCAATCCTGCAATCAGGATACAGGAAGCCATTAAAAGGACCATGGGTATGGCGGTCCCATTGTGAAATAAACTTACCAAAGCGGAAACTATGCCACCTATTGCCATTCGCATAAAGCCCATCATGGCAGCAGCACTCCCGGCATCTTTATCAAAAGGCGCCAAGGATATCGCCGCAGAATTTGGTACACTTAAACCATGCCCTGTTAAAAATATAAACATCAATCCAATAAGGATATATACATTCAAAGCATTTGTCCAAACCCCTAGAATCATTATAAAGCCAATAATGAGCTGATAACATAAAGCCGTAATGACTATATTTCTATTACTAAAGTAATTTAATAATATATGGTTTAGCTGGGTAGCGCCAATCATTGCCACAGAAAGAAAAGCAAAAAGCCAACCGTATTCAGTTACTGACAACCCATAAATATTTATAAATACGTCTGAAGAACCTGCGATATAGGCAAAAGGTGCCGCTCCGGCAATTCCTCCTACTAAAATATAAGTGAGGTACTTTTTATTTTGTAATACTCCAATGTATTTAAATGCAACAGCCTTAGGTTTTAAAGAAATACTATCATCTGGATCAGCTCCATCCGGAAGCTGCCATTTGCAAGCAAAAATTATCAGAGAACAGATAATTGCTAGAATAATAAATAGCCAATGCCAGTGAAAATGGGCTGTAATATAACCACCTAAGGTGGGAGCAATCATCGGAGAAACTGCAATAACTAAAGTGAGCAAAGCAAAAGCCTGAGCAATTTTAGTTACCGGGAAAATATCTCTTACAAGGGCCTGAGCCGCCACCATACCTACACAGCCACCCACTGCTTGTAAAAAGCGCATAAGTATCAGAGATTCTACAGATCCTGTGAATGAACAGCCAATTGAAGCAGCAACATATATCCAAAGGCCTATATATAGAGGTTTCTTTCTTCCAAATTTATCTAATAGAGGACCATAAAACAATTGTCCTATAGCAATTCCTATCAAATAACTCGTCAAAGACAATTGAACCTTAGATATGCTTGTAGATAAACTTTTGGCTATGGCGGGGAATGCAGGTAAGTACATGTCCACAGAAAATGGACTTATGGTGCTCAATGCCCCAAGAATTAAGACCAATATAAAATAGCTCTTTTGTTGCTTCATAGATAAGTACAAAAGTAGCCATTAAAATAATTAATTGACCTTCTTTGTACGAATCAAGACAATTAAAATAAATAAAGCGTCAAAAATGTATTTTAAATAGTTTAAAATGCTTTTCAAATTTGATTTGTTTAACTTAAATGTTTAATATTGTAACAGATAAACAGTTGAAAATTTTTATATTTTTCTATTTAAGCAGTTTTATGTTATTTAATTTTAATTAAGATGGAAAAGCGGGTAAATATTCCGGTCAAAATGTTTTTTATCATTATTTTGATCGGTTTAGGAAGTTCAGGAGCAGTATTTAGTCAATCAATTAGCTTCAATCAAACAGCATTAAATTTTAACGAATTTGAAGAAATCCAATTGGGAACGTCGTTGGAATTTGGACCGGATGAAAGACTATATGTGGCTCAATTAAAAGGTGAAATCAAAATTTATACGATTTCTAAGGAAGGTCCCAATCAATATGATGTTGTTGGAGAGGAAGTGCTTTTAGGAGTGAAAGAAATTCCTAATTATGATGATCATGGCTTCTTAGCATTCGATAATAGATATGGAAGGCAAATAACCGGAATAACCGTTACCGGTACAAAAGATTACCCTGTAATTTATGCTACTTCAAGTGATCCTAAATGGGGAGGTCCAAGTGGAGACACCATGTTGGATACCAATTCAGGAATCATTACGAGATTAAGTTTTACTGGTACGGAATGGGAAGTAATTGATTTGGTACGTGGTCTTGCGCGATCAGAAGAAAATCATGCCATTAATGGGATAGAGTATACGACCATAGGTGGTAAACCCTATTTATTAATCAGTAATGGTGGTTTTACCAACGCCGGTGCACCTTCCAAAAATTTCACTTATATCACAGAATACGCTTTGGCAGGAGCTGTTTTAAAAATTGATTTAGATGCTTTAGACGCTCTTCCTACAATGTATGATAGTCATTCTGGCAGGCCGTATAAATACGATGTGCCTACCTTGGATGATCCTACCAGAGCCAATGTAAATGGTATTTATGATCCCAATGATCCGGCTTATGATGGAATTGATATAAATGATCCCTTTGGAGGAAATGATGGACTCAATATGGGAATGGTAACCTTGGATGGTCCGGTACAAATATTTTCACCAGGATACAGAAACACTTATGATCTTGTAGTAACTGAAAATAAAAGGGTTTATCTGACGGACAATGGTGCCAATATCAACTGGGGAGGAATGCCTGAAAATGAAGGAGATTCTACATTGGTTTCCAATGCTTATAATCCCTTAGAACCGGGAGCGAGTCCCTTAAACCCAACCTCCTCCGGAGAATTTGTGGACAATCAGGATCATTTATTAATGATCACAAATGACCTGGAAAATTATACTTCCGGCACCTATTATGGTGGGCATCCAACGCCAATTAGGGCAAATCCCGGGCAAGCTTACCAACCCGGTAGTGCTTTTCCTTTTTCACCGGGAGGAGCAGGACTTTACACCAAATTCGTCGGTGATGACAAGGATTTTACCAATATCACACCTACTGTAACCCCTACTGATAAATTTAGAACACAAATTTTAGAACCCATTGCCCCCGGTCAACCGGGGTTTGAAGAATACGCCTCCAATACACTTCCTGCCAACTGGCCTCCAGTGCCACCGACTTTGGCAAATGGAGTAGAGGCTGATTTTATTTCCCCAACTCTTCCCAACTCAAACGGTCCTCAGCCGGACATTCTAACAGTGGTGCCCAACAATTCGAATGGGATTGACGAATACACCGCGAGCAATTTTGATGGAGCCCTCAAGGGATCTTTAATTGTGGGTAAAAATGGAGGGATTTTACATTTGATTCATCTCAATGAAGATGGAACATTAAAGGAAGCTGAATTTAATAAATGGAACCTTAATGGAGGCAATGCCTTGGGGATTACCACTAATGGAGACAGTACATCCTATCCGGGAACGATATGGGCAGCAACTTTTGATAATAGGATAATGATTTTGACTCCGGCCGATGATATATTTTGTATTGCTGAAGATGATCCGGAATTTGATCCATTGGCTGATTATGATCATGATGGATATACCAATCAGGATGAAATAGATAATGGTACGGACTTTTGTTCCGGTGGATCTGCTCCTGATGATTATGACAAAGATTTGATATCCAACCTTAACGATGATGATGACGATGGTGACGGAATATTAGATCATTTAGATGCTTTTCAAATAGGGTACTCAAGTGATTTACCCCTAGAAAATCAATTGTTCACCAATCAATCGGATGCCTCAGGTGACGAATTCGGCTATTTAGGCCTTGGGCTTACCGGTTTAATGAACAATGGAGATCCTAATCCCAATTGGTTGGATTGGCTGGATAAAGGCAATGATAGCCCGGGACCACCTGATATTTATGGTGGTACTGCAGGAGCCATTCAGGTTTCGATGACAGGAGGCTCTGCCAATGGTATAGCTAATAATCAAGAAAAAGGCTTTCAGTTAGGAGTGAATGTGGGCAGCGAAACAGGGAATTACGTCCTGACCTCCGGGCTTATTGGCTTATCTTCTCCGGGACAATTGTACGATTATGATGGTGATGGTGAAGTAGGAATCCAAATTGGAGATGGTACCCAGAGCAACTTTATCAAACTTGTATTTAACGAAGACGGAGTGCTTGCTGCCCAAGAAGTCAATGATGTTGAAGATACAAACCCCTTATTTTTACCAATCCCGGAAAATGAAAGACCTAGTGCTAATACTCTTATAGAACTTTCTTTTGATGTAGATCCGGTAAATGGAACAGTCAAGCCATTCTATAAATACAGCAATCAAGAAATGGTCCCTCTTGGAACCATTCAAGCTACTGGTGCCATCCTTGCTGCCATTCAGGACATCAACCAACCTTTGGCTTTTGGAATATATGGAACTTCAAATGATACGACCAAAAGTTTTATTGGAGTATGGAACTTTATGCGGGTGATAGGTGAAAAACCTTATAATATTCGTGAACTACAAGATATCAACCGACTCTTGGGGGATGATGATGTGGTCATAGATCTCACAGAGTACTTTGGTGATAATGATGGAGAAAATAACTTGACTTTTACCGTGTCAGGAAATACCAACCCTGTAGTAGGAGCAAGTGTCATTGACAAAATTCTTACAGTAGATATTCCTATAGATGAAGTTACTTCTCTAATTACAGTCAGGGCAACTGATCAAAATGGTTACCATATAGAGCAGACATTTGAAGTCATGGTAGAACAAGACTTCACAATCTTGCTAAGAATAAATGGAGGAGGAGAACTAATCAATACCACGGATGGAAGTCCGTCATGGGTGGAAAATTCTGCTCAGGGTCCTGCCAATACATCACTATTTGAAGCAACAAGTGGAAAGAGTGGAAATAACGTTTTTCCTTTGGAAAACAGACATGAATCTATACCTAGTTACATTACAGACGAGGAATATGTTCAAATATTTAATACTGAACGCTATACCACAAATGACAGCTTGGAATATGCTATTCCCCTTCCAAATGGTCAATATGCTGTAAACCTTTATTTAGGAAATGGGTACATTGGAACATCAGCTCTAGGCAAAAGATACTATGGAATAAGTATAGAAGGTGAAGTAGTTGAAACTTCTCTCGACTTAATTGATAGATTTGGTCACCAGGTAGGTGGGATGCAACAATACCAAGTGAATATCACAGATGGCGAATTGAACATTAGATTTGATAAACAAAAGGAAAACCCACTTTTCAATGGTATAGAAATTCTTGGGAAACCTATACAAACGCCAATCACTTTCACCAAAGTGGAAGATCAAATTAATTTCGTAGGACATGAGACCGATGGAAGTATGTTTGTCCAAGCTTCAGGTGGAAATGGCAATTTAAGCTATTCCGCTACAGGGTTACCTCCTGGAATCTATCTAGAACCCACCAATGGTACAATTTATGGTACTATCGAAGAGGGAGCTTTGGCCAATAGTCCTTATAGAATTACAGTTACCATAGATGATGAAGATGAAATTCATTCGGATGCTGTTTCTTTTAACTTTAATTGGACCATTAGCCCTGAGTTGACGAGCCAGTCGTGGCATGAAAAAAATGAGAACCGTTCATACCATCCGAGGCATGAAGGTAGCTTCGTGCAGGCAGGACATGAATTCTACCTAATGGGAGGTAGAGAAAGTTCTACTACCATAGATATCTATGATATTGAAAATGATTCTTGGCGTTCATTAAATGATATCAACCCATACAGTTTCAATCATTTTCAGGCAGTATATTATCAAGGACTTATTTGGGTGATTGGTGCATTTGATACCAATGATTTTCCAAATGAAACTCCTGCAACAAATATTTGGATGTTCGATCCTGTGAATGAGCTATGGATTGAAGGTCCCGAAATTCCGGAAAATAGAAGAAGAGGATCAGCCGGTTTGGTAGAATATAGAGGCAAATTCTATGTAGTAGGAGGGAATACAGATGGACATGATGGAGGGTATGTAAATTACTTTGATAGCTATGATCCTGAAACAGGAGAGTGGACTGTCTTAGATGATGCACCAAGGGCCAGAGATCATTTCTTTGCTGCCACCATAGGCAATAAATTGTATGCTGTTTCCGGTAGACAGTCCGGTGGACCGGAAGGTACTTTTGCACCAGTATTACCTGAGGTTGATGTATATGATTTTAATACTCAAACCTGGACCACTTTACCGGACAGTTTGGATTTACCAACTCCACGTGCTGCTGCAGTGGTCAACAATTACCTTGGTAAACTGATTGTGGCAGGAGGGGAAGTTGCAACCGACCCATTGGCACTTTCTACGACAGAAATGTTTGATCCATTGACGCAAACTTGGCAAACACTTGATACCCTCAATTTTGGCCGCCACGGTACACAAGGTATTGTCTCAGGCAAAGGGTTATATGTGGTAGCCGGTTCTCCTCGAAAAGGAGGTGGAAATATTGGTAACATGGAATACTTTGGTTTCGATGATCCAAATACTAACCCGTTGGTAGAAAGTGAATTGATTCTTCCTGAATCTATTCTTGTTAAAAAAGGCAAACCCGAAGCAATAACTTTAGCCCTTGCTAATGGTCAAACTGGCCTTTATATCAAATCTATCACCATTACGGGAGAAAATGCAGAAGACTTTGAAGTTACTGAAGGAGAATTGCTCAATGAAGTATTGCTAAAAGCAGATGCCACTTATAATTTCACCTTGGACTTCATTGGAGAAAGTCTTACAGGTTCTGCAAACTTAGTGATTACCTTAAGGAATGATGATGAGCTTATCGTGCCGATTGTTGCAGATGGTAATTTTGAAGAAGTCTCTTTGTTTTATAATACAGGGTCTACTGCAAATGTAGAATTGGAAGGAAATACTTATCAGGGAGATGTTAACTTGCTCTCAATTCATAATGGAGGGGCTGTTTACAGAAATGAAAACGTAGCTGGTAGTGAATTGTATAAATCTGAAAGGTATGCTCACAATATTGCCTACCAAATTGAGGTGCCAAATGGTGTGTATACCGTAACTACCTTCCATACTGAAACATGGTTCGGTATGCCGAATGGTGGTCCGAATGAACCGGGAAGGCGTGTTTATGACATTATTTTGGAAGATGATTTAGTCAAGCCTAGTTTTGACCTGTATGTGGAAAATGGAAACCAACCAATTGCCTTGGTCTTTGAAGACATTCAGGTTACTGACGGAGTATTGGATTTAAACCTTGTTGCAAAGGTAAACAATGCCTCCATTGCGGGAATATCTATTGTCAATCAGGGTGAAATCGGAGCAATACCTATTGCCCATATAGAATCTTCAACGGTTGGAGGGGTTGTTCCTTTAGAAGTAAGTTTTGAAAATGAAATTGTAAGGCCACAAGACTTTACTTTCGCTTGGGATTTTGGAGATGGTAATACTTCCACTGCCCAAAACCCTACACATATTTTTGAAGAGCCCGGAGAATACAATGTGAAATTAACTGTTTCAAGTGCCTTTGGTGATGTTGCCATTGATTCTATTGCTGTCAATGGGATCGCACCATCAGAATATGAACTTCATATCAATGCGGGCAGTGAAATTACAGTGGATTACAATTCAGAAACATTTCTGGGCGAAAACAATGCCGGTGTAAGCTTTTCTGCTTCCAATTCATTTAGCAACAACTCAGCAGGAAATCCGCCTTTGTTTTTAACAGAGCGGTGGGGTAAAAACTTTACCTATGCAGTCCCTGTTCAAAATGGAGTATATACTGTCAAAACCTACCATAACGAATTGTGGTTTGGTAAAGATGGCCCGGCGGGCAAAGCAAATCAGCGTGTGTATAATATATATATAGAGGGAGAGTTGATTAGAGAAAACTTTGACTTGTACCTTGAAAATGAGTATCAACCCCTTGAGTTGACCCACGAAAATATAGTGGTTGATGATGATACACTAAATATCCAAATGGTGGCGGTGATCAACAATGCCAATTTATCCGGGTTTTCAATAATGGCCCAGCAAGGCGTGATTACATATCCTGAAGCCATTGCAGAAGCAAATACCATGGCCGGGGCCGCACCTTTGGAAGTTACCTTCAATGCAGGTACTTCTACCGGAACGGGTGAACTTACGTATGAATGGAACTTTGGAAATGATTCCATTTCCACTGAGCTTCAGCCGGTATATACCTTTACAGAAAATGGAAGTTATGAGGTAAGCCTTAAGGTAACAGATGAAAATGGCAACATTGCTACGGATGAACTTGAAATAATTGTGGGAGAGGATATCACCGTTCCGGCATACTCATTAAGTGTAAATGCAGGTACCAATCTGCCTACCAGCTATATGGGGACGGATTTTGAAGGCGAGTCAGGATCAGGGGTTACCTTTACCAATGCTGCCACTTGGAATAATATGGGTGCAGGTGATCCTGAATTGTTCTTGACGGAGAGGTCGGGTAAAAACTTTACCATTTCTACACCTTTGGAAAATGGCATCTACACCATTAAAACTTACCACAACGAGTTGTGGTTTGGAAAATCAGGACCGGCTTCAGAAGTAGGACAGAGGGTATATACGATCAGTATAGAAGGAGAAGTGGTCAAAAACAACTTCGACTTGTATGTAGAATCCGGTAATAACCCAACTGAACTTGTCTTTGAAAATATAGAAGTAAGGGATGGGGAATTGAATATTAGGCTTCAAGCCAGTAAAAACAATGCCACCATCAATGGTTTTGTGATTGAGGAAGTAACCTCAGTTAATTTACCTCCCGTAGCTATCATTGGCTCCTCAGCAGTAGAAGGATCAGCACCATTTGAAATTGCATTCAATGGGTCTTCTTCAACCGGTACCGGTGAACTGATATACAATTGGAATTTTGGTGATGGAGGATCTAGTGAATTGGCAAACCCTGATCACTTATTTGAGGAAGCAGGTACTTATAATGTAGTTTTGACTGTGATGGACAGTATGGCTGTGATGGATAAAGATACTTTAGAAATAAATATTTGGGAAGAAGCCCCTGTATGGTCCATGATTTTGAATGCAGGTTCAGCTGTTAATACATCTTATCAAGGTAAGTTATTCTTAGGCGACAATGCCTTCCCTGAACTGTACAACAGTACTAAAACTTATAGCAATTCATCCTCTAGTAACGTAGAAATATTTCAAACTGATAGGTATGGAAAAAATTTAGCTTATGCTATACCTGTTGACAACGGTACTTATAGAGTTAGAACCTTCCATAATGAACTTTGGTTTGGTCAAGGAGGGCCCACCGGTCAGCCTGGACAGCGTGTATTTGACATCATGATCGAAGACAGTTTGGTTAGAGATGATTTTGACCTTTACTTGGAAAGTAACTACGAAGAAACTGAATTGATTTTCGAAGATATCCAAGTCACAGATGGGGAATTAAATTTGACTTTCATTGCTTCTGCAAATAATGCCAGCGTTTCAGGAATTATCCTAGAACGTGTTGAGCCTAAAGATGGTGAAGGAAGCAGTCTAAGAATCATGAATGCAGGTACTTCCGACAGTGATGCCAATGAAGAGGATTCCGTAGAGGATTTACTGAAATTCAGGTTATCTAAAGCGATAATTTATCCTAATCCGGCAATCAATGAAGCTTTTATTAGGTTACCTGAAAGTTCTTCAGCTGTTTGGATTAATATTTATGATTTGAATGGACGACAAGTAATGAATTTCAATGTAAGTAATGAGGTTACCAATGAATACACAATTCCGGTGAGTAGGCTTGAACAAGGTGTATATATGGTGAGATTGCTAGGAGATGAAGGTGTGATTGAACAATTGAAATTAATTATCAATCGCTAAAATGAATTTATAATCCACTTTTTAAAATAATCAACTATCCCGAAAGGTCTGGTATCCCACCAGACCTTTCTTTTTTTAGGTGTTGTACAGCACATTCATGTAGAGATTAAAGACCATTTTTTCTAATTCCATTTAAAAATCCTTTGCTTCACTGGATTCTTAGTCCGGAATCCTTAATTTAACGAGGCATTAAAAAAGAGAAAGAATGAGTCATTTATCAGCTATTGGATTTGACATAGATAGTGAAGAGGAATTTTACAAATTGGCAAAAAAGCATATGCAAAGGCTAGCTCGATTAAAACTGATAAAGGCACTTATTTTCAGTATTCAGATTCTTCCGGTGCAGAGCTTTGGATACAAAGCAATTTGAATCATGAATTGTTAGGTGTTAAACCTCATTATAAAGGAATTAGTAAAAGGAATGTGTGCTTAACAGCCTCCCTTGATAGGATGGAAAGCGAGTTAGATGGAGCATTTCATTCATGGGCCGACCCAACTGAACCAGGCAATCCTGAAAGTGGGGCTTATCCCTTTGTTTTTGATGTTCCAAACCATAAATCATTGGGAAGTATAAAGGTTCCTCAAAGCATAGCAATACAGCTCTCTGCATTTGCGCAGGACATAGATTATTATGAAAATGAAACAGCATTTGAGCAAGGGCAAGAGGGTGGAGTAAAATGGTCAACTCAATCCTTTGTGCCGAGTGGATTATTCAATTCTAATGAAAACCCTGAGCTCAATAAACCAGAAGCTTTGGGAATTATAGCCGGAACAATTAAACAATCAGAGAAGAAATACAATGATCTAACAGGTCAAGAATTTCAATGGATGCTTGTGGATACGCTGGGAGGGGAAATAGATGTAGTAGCAGATTGGGGATTCTTTTCGACCGAACCAAAGGTAGGTGGAATAGTACACGGAAAATTTTGGCTATCAGGACAGCTTTTGAATATTCCAGAATTGGTTTAGAAAGTTAAAGCGAGCTGTATAATAAATAGTCAGTTGGTTAGGCATCCTCACTCCTAAAATAGGCCCCTAATCACAGTCTGAGCCTGTCAAAGAATTTGAATAAAGAGGAGTTAGTTTAAATTGAATGCCTTACACCTAATATATATACACAACATAAATAGTATTGAATAGGCTCTAAGACGATTTTCAATAGTTTCCATTAAATTATTAGTCAATTTACTGGATACTTTGTTTGGAATGCTTAATTTGACAGGAAAAATTAGCAGAAGGATAAAGGTTCTTAATGTATTTATACGTAATCCTAAGCTAAAATATTTTGGTAGATTTTATGGTGTAAAAAAACATCTTGATAAAAAATGATAGTAGCTTCATTGTTGATTGTTTTAGGGTTTACGTGCCTGATTTTTGGGGCGAATTGGCTTGTATCAGGAGCTTCTTCTTTAGCGAAAAAAATAATGTTCCTGATCTGGTTATAGGTTTGACAATTGTAGCTTTTGGCACTTCTGCACCAGAATTAATCGTTAATTGTGTAGCTTCATTTAATGGATTTTCCGATATCGTTTTTGGAAATATTATCGGAAGTAATAATTTCAATTTGTTCATTATCCTAGGTATTGCAGGTTTAATATATCCGATTACGGTTCAATCTTCAACAGCATGGAAAGAAATTCCTATTTCGTTATTTGTTGTCCTATTATTATTTGTCCTTGTCAATGATTTTTTAATCAACCAAAACCCTGAAATTTCAAGGATTGATGGAGTCATATTATTGGTAGGATTCCTTTGTTTTATTTATTATGTTTTCACCCAATTAAAACAAGAGCAATCTGATGTGATTGCCTATGAAGAAAAGTCAAATTATAAAATTTGGGCATTAATAATAATTGGAATAGCTGGACTTATAGTTGGAGGAAAATTGGTGGTTGACAACAGTATTAATATTGCAATTGAATTGGGGGTTAGTCAAAAGATTATAGGTTTAACCATAGTTGCAGCCGGCACTTCCCTTCCTGAATTGGTTACATCAATAGTTGCAGCCACCAAAAAGAATAGTGATATCGCAATTGGTAATGTGATAGGTTCAAATATTTTTAACATCCTGCTGATACTTTCAATCAGTTCTTTTGTAAATCCGATAGCATACAATCCGAATTTTAATCAAGATTTGTTAATATTAATTGGTGGTACAGCTTTTCTTTTCATTGCAATGTTTACCGGCAAAAGAAAAAAGCTTGATCGATGGGAGGCTTTAATCTTACTAAGTTTCTATTTGATTTACACGACTTATCTGGTATCCAAAGAAATATAAAAACTACCATTTGCCAAAAAACTTAAGATCAAAAACCGAACCCTAAGCCTGCTGAAGCATTGTTTTTATAATAAAAAACAGATGGATTGAAAGATCATGCGCCAAAGAGCCGGAATTCCTTATTTAAGTATTGGCTTAGTTTAATGAAATATTTTTATCCCTTTTTTCAATAAGTATTCAAATTCAGCGTATTAATACCATTTTTCGCTCATTGAATGAGGTTTTTTAAATCTCTTTTAGGTTCAATGTAAAATGTTTTCACAATTCTTAATTTAATAAGTAAGTTAAGAAAGATGTGTATAATCAAAAGCTATTACTCTTCTGGAAAACCATTGCTAATTCCCGGTATCATCTCCGGTGTTTTAGTTTAACAATGTAATATATAGGTATAAGATTGGATAATATAAAACTAAATATTATTTTAACATTTTAGATAGATTCAAACTCTTAATCTCATAAACCAAAAAGAGCTGCTATGAAATATTTATTTACTATGAGTTTTACCTTTTTAACATTATGCGCATTTGCACAGGATTCAAAGACTTCATTGATGAAGATTGTTTTGGCTGATTCAGTAATTAATAAATATATGGAAGGTATTGGGAAAGAAGATATTAATGAATATAAATTATTTCATGGATCTGGGTATTTTGTCTTTAATGATGGAAACGTTGAATTTCAAGAATATAATGGAAACAATAGTAATGCTAAACAAAAAGGAATTATCAAAAAGATAAAAATTAATAAGAATAAGGCTATAGTGAAATTTTATACAGCTTCATGTAACAATACACGCGTCAGCTTGAGGAAAGTAGCAAAAAATTGGGAAATTAAGTCTAGGCTGATTTACAGAAGCTGGAAGCATCCAAACAAACAACCTAAACTTGTATACTATAGTTTGAATTAAAAATTTAGCATCGTGGCTTAATTTCTGGTTTGAAATGTTTATTTTAATAAATACAATTAGCAAAAGTAGAAGGGATATAATCCAAATAAGCAAAACTTCTATGCGAATTATGTATATACATATGTTTTAACAATTGAAAATGAGAAAATTAAAACTTCAAATTCAACTTTCAATTGATGGATTCATTGCTGGTCCTAATGGAGAAATGGACTGGATGATTTGGAATTGGGATGATAAGCTAAAGGATTTCGTAACCCAATTAACGGAATCAACTGACACTATAGTTTTGGGTCGCAAACTGGCAGAAGGATTTATTCCATACTGGAGATCAAATAAGGAGTTGGAAGGTGCTGAAAAAATTAATAATTCTAAGAAAATAGTTTTTACCAAAACACTTGAAAGCTCGAATTGGGAAAATACCATTTTGGAAAAGGGAGATTTGACAGATAAGATACAAGAATTAAAATCTTTAACAGGAAATGACATGATAGCCTATGGTGGGGGAGCATTTGTTTCATCACTAATCAAAGAAAATTTGATTGATGAATATTACTTTTTTATTAACCCTTCTATTTTAGGTGACGGAATGCCAATATTTGAGAAAACTGACTATAAAAAGGAGTTGAAGTTGGAAGAAGCAAAAGCTTATGAGTGTGGAATAACCGTATTAAAATATACGAATTGAAAACAGCATTAATTTACACTCCCAGTTAAACAGCTATGATGCGATTAAGGTTTTTTTATTGCAATTTTAATCCATTAAGAGTGAATTTATGGGGAAGCCTACAATATGCGGGCTACTGCTTTTAGCCAGACTGTTGGCGGTAAGAAAAAACGAACATCTGCCGAGAAAATAACTGTTATTTAGATCATATTTTGCGGAGAATATTTTAAATGCGGAGAATAGACTGTATATTAACCGCATAATTTGCGGAGATATGACGTTTTACATTCACCATAGAGATGATTGGACTGATTTCACTTGGAATGACAAGAAAGTTCTACTGAAGCTAAGTGAAACTAGGAACTTACAAGGAAAACTACTAGGACGGATGGAGTCGCTTGGATTTGACTTACAAAATGAAGCGATACTGAATACACTAACACTAGAAATCGTTAAGTCATCTGAAATTGAAGGAGAAATCTTAGAGGCAGAACAAGTGCGTTCTTCCATTGCACGTAGACTTGGGATTGACATTGCTGGTGCAGTAGAATCTGAAAGGCATATTGATGGTATCGTAGAAATGATGTTAGATGCAACCCAGCGATATGACGTAACTCTTACAAAAGAACGATTATTTGGATGGCATTCGGCATTGTTTCCTACTGGTTGGAGTAATATGTTTAAAATTACAGTAGCTGATTGGCGTAAGGACATAAAAGGTTCAATGCAAGTTGTGTCAGGACCACTGGGAAGAGAAAAGGTTCATTTTGAAGCTCCAGCAGCAGAACGGATAGACTCTGAAATGGCGAAACTTCTTGATTGGATTGAAACAGAAAAAGAAGTTGACCCTGTTCTAAAAGCTGCAATATCACATTTATGGTTTGTAACCATACACCCGTTTGAAGATGGAAATGGCAGAATAACAAGGGCAATTACTGAAATGATATTGGCTCGTTCAGACAATAGTGCTAAAAGATTTTATAGTATGTCGGCTCAAATAAGAGTTCAACGGAAACAATACTATGAAGTATTAGAAAGAACGCAGAAAGAAAATTCTGATATAACTGAATGGATTTTGTGGTTTTTAGAATGTTTGCAAGAAGCTATAAATTCAACTTATGATGTACTTCATAGAGTATTACAAAAAGCTGAATTCTGGAAAACTCATTCATCTACTATTTTAAATGAACGTCAGCAAAAAATGATTAATAGATTACTTGACGGATTTACAGGCAAGCTCACAACTACAAAGTGGGGAAAAATTTGTAAATGTTCTCAAGACACTGCGCTTAGAGATATTCAAGATTTAATTAAAAAGGATGTTTTACAAAAAAAAACAAGTGGTGGAAGAAGTACAAATTATGAATTGGTAGAAACGCCATCCACTTGATTGAACCCTGAAAAATGTTCAGGAGAAACTTCAATGTCCCTTCGACAAGCTCAGGGACCAGTTTTATCCTAGACAATGTGTGCTGTTGGCTATGTTTAAATTAGACCAGCTAGAGGAAATATTGTATGGCATACAGCTAGGTGCGAAAAAGGTGAAAAATGCGAGCCTTCTTTAAAAATGGTAATGAAATGGAAACCAGTAAAGTATATCTCTGTAGAGTGGAAAGGTCGAAAATAAACGGTAATTATACCGTTTGGTTACCGGAACAACCGGACGATGATTTTGTCTATATGTTGGTGGATAAATATGATTTATTGCAAGGGGAACTGTGGGAAATCCTTTTAAAAACCGGTGCCAAGGATAGCAAATTGGATGTTTCAAAGGTATATTTTGCCCCTGAAGGAGATGTCTTTGTCTCCTATACCAGCGATTATGAATTGGGTAAAAATATGGAGAAAATCCTTAATGAACTGATTTTAAATCCCGAGTACTTCACTAAGGTGGTCCACCTAAGCGGATTTAAATTGTAATTGGCAGTAGCGCAGGTTACCTATTCACTGGTTAACTGTTAATCCAAAAGTAAGTTGAATTCGCCTTTTTTTCTGAGCCATACATTGATGGCCTTATGTGATTTAGCACCGGCCAATTGTATTCATATTTGTCTATAAGATTGTACCATTGATTGGGGTATTTTATTGACATTTTTATACCTTTAGCTTTATCCGCTATAACAGGTATAGAATCATGGTATTACGTGTGCTTATCGTTCTTGTTTTTTACTTTTCCATAGTTAATCTTGTCCAGGCGCAAGTAAAATACAATAGGGTGGTATTTAAACCCAGCCCTTATGTAGAATACCATGCCAATGGCAATATTTACAAAAAGGGTTATGTGAATGCTAACAAGCAATTCGTTGATACTCTAACGATTTTCTTTCCCTCTGAAAAATTATCCATGACTGCCGTTTACGACAATGGTGTACCGAATGGGTTATGCATTCATTACAATGAGGATGGCTCAATAAGCAGGGAAGGGTTATATGTGCAAGGCAAAAAAGATGGGCTTTGGGTCTATAATAACTACGCTACCTCTAAAGAGGGGCTTCCTTATCACTTCTCTGTGAACTATAAAAACGGCCAACTTCATGGAGAGACCATCCTTTTTGAAGGAACGCATAAAATCCGCTCCATACATGCTTTTTTAGGTAAGCCCGCACCTAATACAATATGGGAAATGTATTACGACAATAGCGATAATTTATGGGCTGTGGGCTTTATTTCCAGTGACAATAAATTCACATTGAGGGGCTTGTATACGGAAGAGGGGAGTTTGTAGACAAGGTTGGGGTCAGTAAGGAAAAAACCGAAATTTTTCTAAAAGCCATGAGAACGTTTTATAAGTCCATCCCTAAACAAGAAATACAGCCAACGACTAAGGTTACCAATGAGACAAAGACAGTCACACATAAATCAGTCCCCTTTAGCACTTACCATGCCAATGGGGAAATTCATGAGAAAGGCTATCGCAATGCCAAAGAACAGCTTGTTGGAAAGCTACAAACCTACTATACTTCCGGTACTTTAAAATCCGAAATGCACTATTTCAATGGAGTGCTTCAAGGGGATTGTACGCATTATAATGAGGAGGGTACCATTAAAATGCAAGGCAAATATGCCAAAGGTAAAAAAGAGGGTTTATGGATTTATCCTGACTATATCAAGAATAACGAGGATAGATTTAGTTATGAGGTGCATTACAAAAACGGCTTGGTCCATGGTGAAACCTCATTCATCAGAGGAGATGAAAAATTGATATTGATAACAGCTTCCGAGGGAGTACTGCTTGGGAAATGGGAAAGCTATTACCCAAATGGCTTCCCATCAAGCTCAGGCTTGGTGAGTGCTGCCGGTGATGTCCTCACCCATAAAGTATTTGACAAAGAGGGAAAAAGGATGGTTACGATGTTTTCACCGCCTACACCCGAAAATTTAAGCAAGTCCATCAAGGATGTTTTTGCCACCATTCCTAAATAGTAAAGCAGATAGGAGGTAAGTTGAAGGAAAGCATGAGTCCCCGGAAGGAAGGCATTAGTTATCAGAAAAAACCGGAAAGTAAAGTGAAGGAAGTGGAAAGAAACCTGCGGGAATCCAAAAGTAACACGAAGGAATGCAAAAGGAGGTGGAGAAAATAGGTAAGATAGGGGTAAGCAAGCATAAGTAACGGGTAGGAATGCAAGAGTAACCCTAATTAATGCAATTGTAATATGAGAAAATTCATAGGGAAGTGGTAGGAATGCAAAAGTAATGGGAAAAAATGCAAGAGCACCGGTAAGGAATAGGCAAGTAAGCTACAGGAACAGGAAATAAAGCCCAGCAACCAATAAAGAAGTATTCTTTGCTGCTTATGTGATTAGATAAATTATGACCCAAAAAGGGCCATATGTTTATAGTTAATGGTTTTAGTTTTAGAGCCCGACCCATACGGGGTCGAATAAAAACTGCACCTGAGTCAGTCTATAAACCTAAAATCTTTTCAGGATTAAAAATGAGTTATACTATTTTTTATACATAAGTACATGGTATTTAGTGTTATAACGAAATAAAATTGCTATTTTAGATAGGCCAATACCTCGAAAAGCTCTCTTTAGTACGTGCTATAGGCTTTTCTTCACCAACACGATTTGTAAATCAAATGGTCTTCCCATGAAAAAGATAACCTTCCTTTTCCTGACCCTATTTATTGTTTTCAACTCCCAAGGACAAAGTCTGGAAAATCAGCCTCCAATTATTTTTATATACGATGCAAGTGGCTCCATGTGGGGACAGATGCAAGGAAAAACCAAAATGGAAATTGCCGCCAATGCCTTGAGTAGTACCATAGGAAATCTTACTGAGCATCAAAAATTAGGCTTTGTTGCCTATGGGCACCGTAAGGAAGGGGATTGCGAGGATGTGGAATTTATGGTGGATTCCGAGACAGGGACAAAAAAGGAAGTAATAGCAGCCGTCAAAGGGATTAAACCTCTTGGCAAAACACCATTGGCTTATTCAGCAACATTGGTCATTGACCAATTAAGAGCGGCCAAGCAGAAAGCCACCATTATCCTTATTACAGATGGGATAGAATCCTGTGATGGAAATATTTGTGAGATCGTCCAAGCCGCCAAAGAGGAGGGCATTGATTTTAAATTGCATATCATCGGCTTTGGCTTAAAGGAAGAAGATACCCAGCAATTGAGGTGTGCAGCAGGAGCAGGGGAAGGGAGCTATTTTAGTGCGGCGAACGCAGAGAATCTAGGAGAAATCCTCAATGTAGCCACTGCTTCTACTGTGGATAAGCCTGCCAATAATTTCTCTGTTTATGCGCTAAAAAATGGCAAGCCATTGGACGTCTTTGTAAAGGCTTATGATATTGTAGCCAAAAGGGAACCCATTATGCTTAGAACTTATCAGGATACCGGGTATTTCTACTTGCCTCCAAGTAAATACAACTTTGAAGTGGTTCCGTTGGAGGGAAGTGATGTAGATATGATTACAGTTAACAATGTAGAAAGTCATGAGCATACCATCGGCCACCAAATGATCTCCTTTGATGGCGGTAAATTGGATGTATTTACTTCAAATAATGGGGAGGGCTGGGACAGTATGGTCAAGATAATTGATAACAATGGAAAGGTAGTGGCCACCACCAGAACCTATGGGGCCAAAAAGGAAGTTGAAGTCAATCCCGGTGTATATAAAGTAGCCATTCAGGCCTTGAAAATGGAAGGGCTTCAAACGAATACCGAGCTGGATAGCGTCGTCATTGCTGCTGCAAAAACTTTGCCCTTGGTTTATGATTTTAAAACGGGAGCGTTTGAAATTTATACTCAGGTTGGAGGAGAGAATATAGATACGGTAGTTTCCATAAAAGAAGAAAAGTCCGGCAAAAGTGTTGCTGGAGCCCGAACTTATAATAAGGGAGCCAAATTTCTATTAAACCCGGGCAATTATGTGGTAACCATCCGACCATTGGGAGCCCATAAAGAAAAAGCCGCACAAACAATAGAAGTGGAAGTAAAAGCAGGAGAAACCCATACCAAAACATTAAATTTCTAAGGATGTCTTAAGATTTTGTCAGCATTGTTGCAGAAAAAAGCAACAATGCCGCCAAAATCGTTTAATGTGCATAAACCGAACCACGGGCTGCACCCGTGGCTGATATATTAAGCTCCTTCAGGGCTGGGAAATGAGGAGAACGACGCCTCATTCTATTATGATTTATTTAAAGAATCGACAATAAATAACGTTAGGGAGTTAATTTTTATCATTGCTATTTTTTTTATTCCGGCCTTATGGAAATTAGTAAAATGATTGCTCAATGGCGTTAAGAACAAAAAATCTGTTTGATGCCTTTTCGGCGGAGTTTTTTTTTGTTTAGCCAGTGAGTATTCATTTTGCGTTAAGATTTACATACAGCCTTGATCTTTTTGGTTCGTTTTTGGATCAAGCCAAAAATGAACAGGAAGAGATATCGACAACCAGTACCTTTAATATTCAAATCATATTAAACGGTCATAATATCCCTATAACTCGCGTGTTATTAATTCCCTACAATTATTTGACTTTGTGAACTATTGGCTTTTCCATCTTCTATCAATACCTTTAATGAACCTGAAGCGACTTTTTCTCGGTCAAAAACTATATTCACCCATTGTTTGCCTACACTAAGATTAGTAGCTCCTGTACCATTATTGATAGAGATTTCTTTACCACTTACCCAGACTTTGGCCTGATCTACCCCGGTTAATTTCAAACTGAATTCTCCTGCCTTAAGTATGCTTACTTCAAATTGAACAAGACTGAATTTTTTACCATTGTTGTCTGTAATCACAGGAATATCTCCCAAGGGCAAGTCACCGGCTACTTTGCTGTATAAAGCCTTTGTGCCAGGTGCAATTTTTTTACCCGGCAGGTTTTCCCAAGTATTCACTCCATCAATTTTGCTCAAAGCCTTAAAATCAGGTGCTGCCTTCCAGCGTCTCACCAGTTTTTCATTGGTAACCCTGAAATCTCCATTGCTTCCCAGTTTGGAAAGATAGCTGACCAAATTTATAAATTCTTGTTTTTCCAGACTAGCAGTAATTCCTGCGGGCATCAAGGAACCGGGGACCTTTTCCACATTTTTAATTTGTGATTTAGGAATGCCATTTTCATTACCTGCCATGTCTCGAATGACAACTTCTCTTGCCCCATCATTGATCAAATAACCCATCACAATTCCACCATCATTTTTGGTTACTTTCTGCAACTCAAAACCTTCTTTGATTGATTCTGTAGGCTCAAGTATGGATTTGATAATATTGTCTATAGGTAAACTTGTACCTAAAGAACTTAAGTCCGGTCCCAACTGACCACCGGCACCACCTATTCCATGGCAGTTTTGACACATCATAGAGGCTCGCCTGTAAATGGCTTCGCCTTTCACCGGATCTCCCTCAGTTTTCACTTCTATTCCAAGGAGATAGATTTCTCGTTCGCTTAATTGCTGAGGCATTTTCTCAGGAGGTAATACTCCACCAGAGGCTTCCAAAGCATCTTTAAGCTGTATGGCTCCGGTTCTGGTTCTTCTATGCACGGGGAGTAATTCTTGCATGGTTTTTCTTCCTGTCTTGGCCGTTTCTGTTGGGATGCGTGTATTGGACAATGAATTGGCCAACACAGTGGTGGCATTATTGGAGGAAAGGAATGCAGCAAATAATTCTCGCGTGCCATTTTCTGAAGGCTTTTCTGAAAGCAGGGTAATTGCAGCATCTGTAGCCTTTTCCGGAGCTGTTTTCACCAACTGAGAAATGGCCAAGATGCGGATGCTTTCATTTTTATGCGTTTTGGCCATGTTGAGCAAAAGTTCCTGACTATCGGCATCATCAATCTTACCCATAGCTTCCATGGCGGCTTGTCTTACCTCCTCATTGCTGTCTTGGTTCTTTAGCAAGATAAGATCCAATAGGTCGGCTTTTTTCCCACATACCTACCAATTGCAATGCTTTTATCTCTACCGCTTCATTATTACTTGAAAGCAAGGATCTCAATTGAGCAGAAGTATGCTGTGGCACCAAGCCTCTTTCTGAAGCTGCTTTGTACAATAGTTCCAGGTCTTTCAATTGGCTTTCTTTATCGGTAGATTTTGGATTGATTGCTTGTTGGTAGATTTTGGTTAAATCTTCTTTGGTGCCATATTTGGCCAATTTTTCACGAACCAATTCCAAGTATTTTTCCGGGACCTTATTGTCGCTATACATTTGAGCAAGCAAAGAGGTGGATTTTGGGTCACCTACGGTATTTAAAGCAAATATGGTTTTGTCCATATTCCCGAAATAGCCAGGATCATTTAATAATTTTGGTAACCAAACCGGGCTTAAAGTGTTGATGGTGTGCCATAAGGCAAAGTCCAAGTTATCATCCATGGTTTGATCCAATGCCTCCAAAGCAGCAATAGTGGCTTTTGCAGTGCTGAAATTCTGAAGCCCTACAACCGCTTCTAACCTTACTGTTGCGTGGCTATCCTTAGTGGCTTTGGCCAATAAAGATTGGGTTTCAGGGATGTCTTCTTTCCAATGCACCAATACCCTTATGGCTGCAGCTCTTGCTTCCGGTTTTTAGCTGTTAATAGTTTTTCCAATAAAGATACATTCACTGCGCCAATGGCCTGATGCATCCAAAGCCCTTCCATTAAATGGTGCTCAAATTCTTGATTTGAAGGATCAAGCGTATCGAGCCATTTACTTAATGCCTCCCTTACTTCTTGTACGTCCTTATTCTTCAGGATCAACTTCGCCTGTAATCTTTCCCAGTTTTCTTCTGATTTTAAGGCTTCCAATAATTCCGGAATAGTTTTATTCTGCAAATCAGGATACTTGACCAAAGGGCTATCCTTTTTGGTTATCCTCCAGATTCGGCCATGTTGTTGGTCTCTTCTGGAATCAAAAAGTCAACTTCCCCGTGTTGAATGATAGGGTTGTACCAATCAGCAACATAGATTGCGCCATCAGGTCCCATTAGGATGTCAACAGGTCTGAAGCCAATATGATCTGTCCATAATAAATCATCAGCCTGCTTAGAAACAAAGCCACTACCTTGTTCTTCCAAAACAAAACGATTCACGCGGTTGGCCCTAAAATCATTGGTAATAAGGCTTCCTGCCCAATCTTCCGGCATATGTGCGCCTGAAACAATATCCAAACCACTGTGCTTTGGTTGACCAGGATTCAAACCGCTTAAAATTCGTTCAGCACCAGGGGCAGTTACAAATGTAGCGCCAGGAAAGGCGTAATTAATCCCTTCTCTTCCAGCACCATCTGTCAAAAAACTTTTGCCCCATTTGTCAAATTGTAGGCCCCATGGGTTAATCAATCCTTTGGCATATACTTCTAATTTTTTGGTTTTTGTATTGTATTGCCAAACACCACCACCTTCAAGTCTGCGGATGCCCCAAGGAGTCTCTACATGGCTGTAGATATAAATGGACTGATTAAAATACATCAAACCATCAGGTCCCCAACGAAAAGTGTGGATGAGGTGGTGGGTATCACCGGTTCCAAAGCCGGATAGTATTTTGGTCCTCTCATCTGCTTTGCCGTCTCCATCTGTATCTTTTAAGTGTAGGATTTCTGTTGAATTGGCCACATAGACACCTCCATCACCAGGCAAGAGGCCGGTGGGAGTGAAGAGACCTTCGGCAAAAACAGTGGATTTATCTGCTATTCCATCTCTATCGGTGTCTTCGATTACCAATATTTTATCATTGGCCGTCTCACCGGGTCTAAGGTGAGGGTAAATGGTACTGCTTACTACCCATAATCTACCTTGGGCATCCCAGTTCATTTGAATGGGCTTGACCACCATAGGGTCGCTGGCAAATAAATTGACTTCAAAGCCATCTGCTACCTGAAACCTGTCCATTTGAACCTGAGGGTCCGTAGATGGGATATCCCGAAGAGCATTTTGGGCATTGGCAATGGTACCATTGACACTCAGTACAATCAAAAATGAAGCTATTCCTACTAATAATCTTGATATATGGGAAGCTTTATTAGCCACACTTATCAAAAAATTTGTAAATATTTTTAATTCCAATAACATGGTATTTAAGGATTTCTTGGTAAAATGATTCAATCGATTAAAATCCGACATTTAAGGCAGTTTTTCTAGTTGGTAATGAAGGGCTTTGAGCTTTTTGGTTTGATTGATCTGATCATCCAACCAAAGGATCAATGCATCCAAAGCTTCCAATCCTTCCTTATGCCTTCCTTGCTCATAAGACCGGAAGCCTAGAATATAGGTTCTATTTTGCGGACGGTATTGCTGGAAATAGATTTTATCCTTTTCTCTTATCAATTCTAGCAAATGTTTGGATTGTTCTAGGCTTGGGCCTTGTTCCAAGATAATTCCTTCTTCCCATTGCTTCCTGCTTCCAATGGCCGAAAGTTTTCCATCCACAGACAAGGAGTAATTCCCTTTTTTTAAGCCATTCACCTTAATGGTTTCATTGCCTGGATTAGGATTAGAAACTAGATTTTGTATGCTATTAAAGGATATATTTCTGGCTTTATCTGCAATGGAAATGTTCTGTACCGGTACATTGCTTTCAACGCTAGCGGTAGAGGCATCAATTTCAATTGAAGGTTTTTCCCTATTCAGCCCCAGTTGATTCATAACCGTTTCGGCAAGCTGAGCATAACCTTTTTCATTTAGATGAATCCCATTGTTTTCATAAAGTTCAGCACTAGTAGCTGTATTAAAGGCATCAAAAACATCTAAAAAGTTATTTTTCGCTTCAGGGCAATTTCTTTAATTGCCTGGTTATAGCTGCGATATTCATTGTTTTTTAATTGCAATAAATTCTCCGTTCCGGCTGAAATCTGTGGAATGGTAGATAGCAAAATTGCTTTTGCACCTATGGCCTCAACGCTATCGAGCAATTGATTCATACCATTTTTGAAAAGGTCCAAGCCTTCAGCTCCTTGCTGGGCTTCCACATTCCCATAACCTATGATAAGCCAATCGGGCTCAGCCGCTTTTATTTGAGAAATAAGTAAGTCATAAGGGCCGGGGGGATTGGTGTAGTAGCTTCTTGCATCACCAAATACAGTATCTCCTGACCAGCCTATGTTCCTGAAGGTAAGGTGCTTTTCAGGCCAGTAATTGGTAAGTCTATATTCAAGGAATCCGAATTGTTGTTCATTTTCAATCAATGCATTGCCCAAGAGCACAAGCCTGTCCCCGTTTTCAGGGGCAAATTTTTGTTGAGAATATGCTGTGGAAGTGAATAAAATTAATTGAAATAATAGGATGTAAATTCTTTTCATGGGAATGTTTAGGTACCTGATATTTATTGTTAATATAACCTTTAAATATAAAAAGTAACGAAGAATATCAGGTACAATATTTTTTTAATTTTATTATTGGAAATTTTGATTGACCACTGGTTCTTCCTATAACTTTGAAACCGATTTTTTTTTAGAATCAAGGGTTTAGAAGCATAAATTCAATATTTTAAATAGTAAAAAAAACCTTGTAAATTAATTTTGTAATTATATTTTTATTAAATTAGTTTAAAGTTAACGGTATTCTTATGCTATTTAGATATTTTCAATTGTCGGTTTTGCTATCCATTGGTTTGGTTTCTTGTAACAGTACAGAGAATCGAAGCAAAGCCCTTAAAGAAATGGAATTTGTAAAGGTGGATTCCTTGGTTTTTGACGAATTGCAAATATTAAATGTGCTGGACTATCACAGGGAGCAGGATGTTTACTTAATGGTTACCAAAGGTGTTGAGGGCAGGTATTTTATCATAAACAGCCAAGGGGAAGTACTTGCTGAAGAACTTTTAAGTGAAGGCCCCAATGCATTTGGGATGGTTTTGCATCGGGCCGGCTTTGTGGGGGATGAAATAATGTTTGTGAGTGATCAGGAAATCTTTGTATATGATTTAGATTTACAGCAACTCAGGAAATTCCCTTCGAGCAACATACCATGGTAAGGATGATTCATACTCCATTGGATAATTTTCACCAATTTAGTATAAACAATGTTGCCTATGGTATTGCCAATTTGAGTGATCGAAGATTGGATAAATTTCCCATGAATTATTTTGATACGTTAAACTATTTTCATTTAGTAAATCCAAAGGATGGGACTGTAATAAAAGGTGGGAAAATAGATGAAAGCAGTATTTTTAAACAGAATTATTTTTATCCTGGTAAGCACAAGCCTATTTATTTTTCAGATTTGAATTCCAAAGTAATGTCATTAATCTTACCGGCAGATTCTATTTTATTTCAATATGATCAAAACCTGAACTTGGTCAATAAAATCAAACTGGAACGAGAGGAACCTGATCAACTTGCCAAGGTTCCCATGGAAATGGCCGATCGAAATGAATTTGGCGCGATCGGCCTTGATTTTGCCCTAGGAGGTGGTTTTACGCATATTGTTGGACAAGGAGATGCATTTATTGTTGAATATAAAGCAGGATTAGCTCCTGAAGACAATATTGAAACTGACGATTACAAAGAAAGAATGGCTCTAATGGAAACTAGAAAAATCTATTATTACCCCATAGAAGATGGCATTCTAATTGGCCTCCCTGTCCTCTGGGATAAGCCGGGAAACCTCAAACTGGGCTCAGGAAAAAATCGTTATTTACATTATGCTGATCAGGCTGACATTCATGAAGAAGAAAAAGAATACCAATGTTATTATATTTATGAGTTAAGGCCTGTTGAAGAGGAGGATTGATTTGGTGATGGGGGGATCAGTGATGTAGTGATGGGGTGATCTGTGATGGGGTGATCTGTGATGTTGTGATTTGGTGCTGTTGTGATCTGGTGATGGGTTGAGTTAGTGATATTGTAGAAGGTGGATAGACTTTGGAATCGTGGTATATTGATAGCCAAATGCTTAAGCTTTCCAAAGAAAATGATATTCCTTTCTTGATTTTAGAGCCATGGTTTCATTTTCTGCAACAATGCTGACAAATTTTAGTACCAATTAAAACCTTGTTTTTGGTGGAAGGAGACTTTAATTATATGTTCCCTCATAATAAAAAAGGCTGAATGTGTGGTGTAACTATAGTCAAGGAAGTCAGGTGTTGGTATGCACTGATAGACACATACTGCTTCCGGCGGTATTGTCGACTATTTCTGCAACAATGCTGACAAAATCATTACGTATTATTTCTACCAAAAACGTACATTAAGTTACTAAACCTCCCCAAACCCCTAGGGGTGACATTTTTGTAGCCAAGGGTGACAACCCTTGGATAATGCATGAGGAGTCCATCTGATTTTGGCGGTATTGTTGCTGTTTTTTTGCAACAATGCTGACAAAATCATTACGTCACTCTAATTTATATGGTATGGGTACAATCAAGATAAGGAATTAGGAAATCCATTTGCCTTCTACAGGCTGATTTATAAAAATCATACATATATTTGTAGGTGCATGTCGCTACGACTTGCCTTGATTCATACAAATTCTTTTAATAAATGAGTGCATCCCTAAGTGCCCGACCGGCCAGTTTTTCACGCGTTACCATCACTGAACTTATGATACCCTCTTATGCCAACTTTGGAGGAAAAATTCATGGAGGCATTTTACTTTCTATGATGGATAAGGTGGCCTATACTGCTGCCACCAAACATAGCGGCGCTTATTGTGTCACGGTTTCAGTGGATACCGTCGATTTTCTACAGCCAGTAGAAGTAGGTGAGCTGGTTTCTTTGAAAGCCTCAGTAAATCACGTAGGCAATAGTTCTATGATTATTGGGATAAAGGTGATTTCTGAAAATGTAAAAACAGGGGTAGTAAAACATACCAATACCTGTTACTTTACCATGGTGGCCAAAGGAGAGGACGACAAGCCCACACCTGTACCACCATTATTATTGGAAACTCGTACCGATGTCAGGCGATTTGTAGAAGCTATAAAAAGGAAAAAGTACAAAAGTGAATACGGAGCAATTCTTAAAGAATTAAAACGAACTTGGGATCAGGAAGCTATCTCCACAATGCTACAGGGTCAGCGCTGTGAAGTTTCATTGGATATTAAATAATCCTAATCCTCTTTTTCGAAAAGAAGAAAATGTTGGATGTTTAAAAATTGCCCATTGGTAGTCAATTTAAACCCATTGGCTTCCAATTCTTTCTTTACCTGCTCAACGGTCATTTTATGCAATGGCTTTATGGCTACTTTTGGATCCTCCCCACGGTATTCAATAAGCAATAACTTACCCGTTGGATTTAAGGATTTCTTGATGTTTAAAAGCATCTCTTTGGGAAAAGCCAACTCATGGTAAACATCCACCATTATTACTAAATCCAGTGTGTTTTCAGGTAGGTTTGGACTTTTCTCTGTTCCCAAAACGGGGATTACATTGTCTACTTTTTGTTTTTCCGCTTTATTTTTGATGTAGTTAAGTGCCTCTTTTTGAATGTCTACAGCATATACCTTACCTTTTGGTACCTTATCAGCAATACGAAAAGTATAAAAGCCTGAGCCGGCCCCCACATCTGCTACTTTACTGTTCTCATTAATAGGTAGCTTAGAAATGGTCAGCTTAGTGTTTTCTTCTTCCTCACGGCTGTCTCTTTCCAGCCAAGCTACCCCATGAAAACCCATTACATGAGCAATTTCCCTTCCTCTATATATTTTACCAATTCCATCTCTCGATGGCTCTTTGTGGGAATAGTCATTTTCAGTTTGTGCAGTTACTTCTCCGAATAGGCAAAGGGAGAAAAAGGACAAAACAATTAGTAGGTATCTCATGCTTTTAACAAGGCTATTGATGATTGTTTGTTTAATTTAGCCATAAATACGCGAAAGCCACCCAGAAATTTGGCAAAAATTAACCTAGTAGTCATGATTCCAAAGGAGAAAGAAAATATAGAAAGAGCAAATGGGGGAGCAAAAACTGTAAAGGCATATATTGAAAAAGGGGTAAAAGAAGGTTTTGAGAGGAGATTTGATGAAGTAAAATTGTGGTATGCAATGAAGCGTAAAGTGGGAGAATTTTAAACAAGGTGGATGTAAGACGTAAAAGCTCTTTTGGATGTTATTTATTGTTAAATTTTTGCATAATTACCTCTGTTAAAGGAGTTTTATAGAAGGGTATCCAAACTTAATGTTTAATTTAACGTTTGATAAAGTTAAAATAGCATCTATCAATTATAGCCATGAATAAAATTGTACTCATTTTAGGATTAGTTTTTTCTTCATCATTTGCATTTGGTCAGGCATTGATTATACCACGTTCAATTCCAAATAAACTGGATATACCTAATAATCTGCCCAATAACACCATTGACTTTGAGTCATCACTTGGCCATATAGTTTCACCACTTGAATCAAATATTAGTGAAGAAAATGGTAAAACCTTAGTGGAAGAATCAAATATGGTCATTATAGACTTATCAAAAAATTTCTCCTCCAATATGCAAGTGAAAGAATTCTCTAATGATTTTCACTCAAACATGCCTATAGTAGGAGAGGAGCCTAAGGAAGATGCAATTACTTTGGATGGTTCAAAGAAATAGGTTCCCCAAAAATTAACTAGCTACCGTTTAATATTTAAAATTCAACCAGTGATTTGGTTTGTTCTCCTTTATCCAATTATGTATTTTATTTTTATATATAGTTGATTGATTCATGCCTATCGGCCCGTTAATTTGGATGCATTGGATAAGAGAGTAGCAAACAATGGGGCAAAAAAGTAGGGAAATTTTACAAAAATTCTTACTTTTATTACAAACCCAAATTCATATGTATCTTTCTAAAGTTTTTATTATTGCTGTATTGCTTTTTCCAGGTGTTGCTACCCATGTGCATGGGCAAGACATGGAAGATGGTAAAGCCATATTAGGCTTAGTAGCCAGTTACGCCAAAGCAAGGGAAAGTATAGATACTGTTATGCTTAGGTATATAGTTACGGAAGACATAGATCAATTGGTTTCAAATGGGGAATGGAGACATGGAGTGGAAGCTGCTGTCAAAGGAATGGCAGAAAGCTCTCGAAGTAATCCGGGTGATAGGGTTTTGAAGGTAGAAAGGGTACGTTATGTCAAAGAGGATGTGGCCATAGCTGATGCCCGCTATACGATCAAAAATGATGATGGAACAGAAAGGAAAATGTGGAGTTCCTTTATAACGGTGAAAAAGGGGAAACAATGGAAAATAGCAGCCATTAGAAATATGAAACCTGCTGAATAAGCATTAAAAAGTATTGTGTTTCTGTTAATTGAATAAAGCTTAAAAAAGAAAAGCGACCAAAATTTGGTCGCTTTTCTTTTTTCAATGGGTAAGGTTACCCTTTTACTTCGTTCACCAATGCGATGGCTTTCTTAGCCAATTCGTGAATTTCAGTGTAATTTTTGTCTTGCAATAACTGTTTGCTGACCAATTTACTGCCCATTCCAACTGCACTTACGCCTGCTGTAAACCAAGCCTGTACATTGTCTTTGTCTAGAGACACACCACCGGTAGGCATGAAAATTAAATTTGGGAATAATGATTTGATTCCAGCCATAAATTTAGGCCCTAATATATCACCGGGGAACAATTTAATCATTTTAGCTCCAAGATTTTCGGCTCTGATAATCTCAGAAGGAGTCATGCATCCTGGGATCCAAATCATCCCATGCTTATCCGCTACTTCTACAACTTCTTCAACCAATCCAGGGCAAATGATAAAGTCAGCTCCTGCTTCCACATACGTTTCAGCCATCTGAGCATTTTTGATAGTACCAATTCCCAACAGTAGATCCTCCATTTCGCTATCCCTCAAAGCAACCATTTTCTTAAAGTTGTTCAAAGCAGCTTCTCCTCTATTGGTGTATTCTACCACTCTAATTCCTGCAGTGTAGAGGGCTTTCAAAACTTCAATACTTACGGTTTCATCTGCATTGAAATAAAGAGGAAGGATAGCCTGATCCGTTATTTTTTTAATATGGTTTCGTTTTTACTCATCGTGATTAAATTTAAAGTAAATTACCTCGGGAAAATCCCGAGGTAATCATTGTTAAGGTGTTGATTTGTAATGGTATATGTATGATTGTCAGATTTTAACTTTAACAACCATTTTCTTGATACTCCCTTCTCCAATCATAGGTGAATGCACATCTTCAGGGTATAGAATTGCAAATTGGCCAGGCTCCATTCCAAAATACATTTCCGGAGAATCCACATAAAAAGACACATCCTTTTCAGGATTGTAATCGCCTTTTATTTCGGTGCATTTTTCTCTGGGTTTCCAACCTATGCTTTCTTTACCCTTAATACACACTTGAATGTCAATGTGCTTGTCATGGCATTCAAATTTCTGATTGGATTCAGCTTGAGTTTTTGCTTCTTTTTCAAATACAGCAGCAATCAAACCATCCCCATCAATTTCATATTTACCATCTTCCATATCATCCAAATTATTGGATAGAATAAAAGCAAAGGCTTTTTCAAACGATGGGTGCAGGCTGTAGTACCTGCTTGCATTGGATAAGGTATCAAGTATCATGAATTTTGCTTTAGCTATTACTATCGTTGAACCCTACCACTGGCATCACCACCCATTAAAACTTTTACCTCTGCAAGGGTTGCATGGTTCATGTCTCCAGGGAAAGTGTGCTTCAAGGCAGAAGCAGCAACAGCAAATTCAGTTGCGTCTTTCAGACCCATTTCTTGGATCAAGCCGTAGATTAATCCACTGGCAAAAGAATCTCCACCACCTACACGGTCAACGATTCTTACATCATATTTTTTTTAGTGGTAGAATTCGTTTCCATCATATACCAAAGCACTCCAACCATTGTCAGATGCACTGTAGCTTTCTCTTAAAGTAGAAGCGATGTATTTGAATCCAAATTTTTCTTTCATTTGTTTGAAGACATCTTTATAGCCTTCAAGGTTTAATTCACCTTTAGTAACATCAGTTTCTTTGCTATGAAAACCTAAAGTTGTTTCAGCATCTTCTTCGTTTCCAATACATACATCCACATATTGGCAAAGTCTGGTCATTACTTCTTTTGCTTTTTCCTTGCTCCATAATTTCTTACGGTAGTTCAAGTCAATGCTGGTAGTAACACCTTTTGCTTTAGCAGCTTTAAGCGCAGCCTCTGTCAAAGCAGCAGCTTTGTCACTTAGAGCAGGTGTGATACCTGTGGTATGGAACCAAACAGCACCATCAAATATTTTATCAAAATCAAATTCTGAAATTTCAGCTTCTGAAATGGCTGCATCAGCTCTGTCATATACTACCTGAGAGGCTCTCATAGAGGCACCTGTTTCAAGGAAATAGATTCCTAATCGTTTCCCACCTTTGGCAATATATTGTGTGTCCACACCATACCTGCGTAAATGATTGATGGCTGATTGGCCAATTGGATTGTCAGGCACCTTAGTCACGAAAGTTCCTTCCAGCCCATAATTGCAAAGGGCTCCAGCTACATTAGCTTCACCACCACCATAGGTTATGTCAAATGTATCAGTTTGTACAAAACGCTTAAAATCTGGGGTAGAAAGGCGAAGCATTACCTCACCAAGAGTAACTACTTTTTGGACATGATTGTTGTATAAATTTTATGATTAAATGAAATTCTTGTAATTCAAAGCTACAAAGAAAAATTTAAAGGGCAATTTACATAAAAACCCTTTTCAAGACAAGACTACTGCTTTATTTTGTAAAAACCAAATCTTTTACTTTCACAGCAAAGCATCTAATTAGCTATCAATCACATATATTTAGGGATATTTTTGACTATCAAAGTAGGGGAATGTTTGCAGGTATTGGGCCTGTTTACAAGGGTTGAATTCATTTTGGATTCATGTGCAATAAAAATCTTTGATTTTGACCTTTCCCTATAGATAGCCTAGTTTTTCAACCCTTTATTTAGGTCCGCTTTGAATTGATTTCGTGCTTCTTTGAAATCAATATACGCTGTTAATTGCTCCAACGAGATCACATTATATTTGTGTTGCTTTAAAAATTCCAAATACCTTTTGAACATTTTAGGAGGGGTATTGACCCAAGGATGTTCCAGATCCGGTACACCGTGAATGGTAAGGACCACAATATTTCCATTCTTTGCCTGCTTTAAGGCTTCCAATATTTCCTTTTCATTTTTTGTCAGTAGCCCAACTTGGGATTAAATAAGGATGATCTTCTAAAGGATTGTATGCTCTACTTCCTCCGGCTCTCGCAAATAAGTAATTTTTCTTGGCCAATACCTCGAGTACTGTTTCACTCATCGAATATCCCGGATAGGCAAATCCTAGGGGAGCTTTAATACCCAAAGTTTCGCATTTCTCCTCGATGTAGGTGATTTCTTTCAATATTTCTTCTTCAGTTAAATTCCCTACGGCTGCATGGTGGTGGGTATGATTGGCCACATCAAAACCCATCCTATCTAACTGTTGAATTTGTCGCCAATTCATATAAAGTGTACTGTCGTAAAAATTAGGAGGAAATTCACAAACGAAGAAAGTGCCACCAAAACCGTACTCTAACAATAGTGGTGCTACGGTGGAATAATGGCTGGCAACTCCATCATCAAAAGTCAAGACTACAGTTTTTTCCGGAATAGGTTTTTTCAAAATCTGTCCCATACCGGGCAAACTAGCCAAAAGTAGAACTGTGGACAAGAAAATCTTTAACATACCATTCTTAAATTAAGATTACTTTGGAGGAATTTGTAGAGGAGATTAAGAAGCCCTAAATTTCTTTTGTAAGCCTTGTAAAAAATTTCTTAAAACTTGATCTCTGCAAAGGCGGTATTGGTGTTGGTCCGGTTTTCTAAAAAATGCGCTTATTTCATGCTTACTCATGTCCCTGCCTGCCAAAGCCAAAATTTCAATAATGTCTTCAGTTTGGAGCTGAAGTGCGATTTTTATTTTTCTAATGATTTGGTTGTTGGTAAGTCTGCTTTCAGGAACAGGCTGAGAACCTTCTTTTTTACCCCTTTTGTAATTAATCAGGCCATTTAAAAAGACGGCCAACTTGAAATCACTAATAGGCTTGGCTTCCGGGTCGTCGTCTCTTTTTAACCAATCGCTTACTTCGGCTCTTGTCACTTCAAGTTCAGCAAGGCTAAAAATTTTAATCATCTGGTCATCTCCGAAATCGAAGGTGTACCTTAAACTTCTTATCACATCATTGTTCTGCATAGGGCATAAAGATAAACAATGGGGATGAAAAGGTTAAAATTTTCACTATGAAAAGATTTTTTATTTCAAAGAGGCTGAATAGCGGTGTTTATGACCTAGATTTTTTATCTTAAGCCTATGAAAACGGAAAGTTTTACTTTGATTACCGGAGCAAGTATGGGGATTGGTAGGGCCTTTGCAATGGCTTGTGCAAGCAAAGGCATGAACCTCATTTTGGTTGCCTTACCAGATAAGCTTTTGGAAGAGGTGAAAAATGACATTTTAGCCCTATATAACGTTAAAGTACACCTTTTTCCGATAGACCTTACAAAGGATGATGCCATTCCCAAATTGTTTTCTTTTTGTAAGGAAAGTAAATTTGCTATTCAGATGTTGATCAATAATGCCGGAATTGGTACCGGGGGTAGTTTGAAAATATTGACTTGGAAAAACAGCTTCAAATTATAGATCTGAATAATAAAGTATTGGTACGGATGTGCCATTATTTCCTGCCATTGCTACATAAGCAAACCTTTGCTTATATCTTAAATATGAGTAGCATGGAAGCCAATCTTCCTTTACCTTATAAAGCAGTGTATACAGGTAGCAAAAACTTTGTGTATGCCTTTTCTCTTGCACTGAGAGAGGAATTGAAAAGTGGGCCGGTAAAGGTTTCTGTGGTTTGCCCCGGACCGGTAGTAACCAACCTTGAAGGTTTACGCCGCATGGAAGCCCACGGTAGTAGGGCTAAATTGGTAGTATTGATGCCTGATGAAGTGGCCAAAATTGCTTTAGAAGGTTTAATAAGTGGAAAAACCATAATTGTTCCAGGTAAAGTCAATTGGTTATTGGTGAAAATATCACGGATTTTCCCAACATCCCTAAAAATGCGATTGCTTGAGCGTCTTTTTAGAGTATACAGTACTCATTGAACAATATTTCCAAAATAATCAGCAATTCCACATTGCTCACAACTTAAGGCCCAAAGCTGGTCAGCATCAGGACTGGAGTTGGCTTTCTTGGAACAGGGCTTTGGTTTGCATTTGTCCCAGTACTTGCCTGAAATACCTTTTACACTTTTATCTAAAGCCAAAAACACGGAGGTTGCTGCACCCTTGGCAGGTGTCTTTCCGGTAAGTCTTCTTAGTTTCCACATTAAACCATGAAAAGAAAAGGTGTGTTTTAAGCCTATATCAGTTTTTACCAAACCTGGCTGAACTGCATAAATGGATAATTTTTTATTTGGTTTAAGCTTTTCAAAAGCCTTAGTGAAAAGTATGTTGGCCAATTTAGACTGTGCATAAGCGCGCAAGCCATGGTAATTGTTTGTTAAATTTACATCCTCAAAATGAATTTTCCCATGAAAATGAGAGTCGGAACTCACTGTGATAATTCGGGGATCTTTGGCTTTTAACAGGGAGGGTAGTAGTAAATGGGATAAAAGAAAGGGGGCAAGGTGATTGATAGCCCATTGTCTTTCAATTCCATCAGCTGTTAATTGCATATCAGAATACCAAATACCGGCATTGTTGATCAGCACATCTAATACCGGATATTTGGTAATTATATTTTTAGACAGATTCCTAATTTCTGCTTGAGAACTTAAGTCGGCAATGGCATAATCTAGCTCAGCTTCAGCATGCCCTATTAGAATTTTTTCCATTGCCATTTTCGCTTTTTCTTCGGTTCTACAAACTAGAATCACTTTAAATCCTTTTGAAGAAAGGGCTTTGGCCGTTTCAAATCCTATGCCTGCATTGGCACCTGTGATTAAGCAAATTTTATTTTTCATCTAAATTTTATTAAACAGGTGATTTTCGTATTCCTATAACCAAGCATTAAGATAAGGCGATTCTAACCGTTGATAGCCAGTATTTTATACCTATTTGAATTAAGTTTAAATTCACTGACCTTTATTTAGATTTTCTTTTGCTTCCTTAATTACTGGATAAAGATCGTATGTCGGGTAAAACTCTGTTGAGAAGGCACCCCACACACTTTGTTCTACAGCTATATTGAGATTTTGTAGTTCACTGGCAGGAATTTTCAGGGTGACCACTTGTCCGATTCCCATCATAACATACCAATTGATAACTCTTGCTGAAGCTGGAGGAAATTTTTCCAAAAATCCATTTTTGTTTCTGATCTTTCTTAGCTCTTCAATGTTTTTATCTTGGTGGTGCTTCATCATGATCGTAATCATAATGCTATCTGATGGGGTAGGAAGGGTATCGGTTTGTCCCTGACTAAAACCCGGCATCAACAGCAAGAGCAAACCAAGAAAAATGACCCATTTGAATTTTGTATTAAAGATCTCCATTTTTTGGTGTGATAGAAATTTGTTCATATAGGCCAATTTAGTTAAATACCATGGGAATACGAATTAAATAAATATGGAAATTGGTGCAAAATATTCCCTAAAAAGGCCATCAGGATGGTAACATCTGTTCCGGTATGACCTAATTATAGTAAACCAACTAAAATTGAATGGTTAATAGCTAATCCTATATCAGTAGTAATGGCAATACTTATAATCATTAGCATTTTTTAAAAGTTCTTTTGGGATAATTCATATTTTAAAAATATCCCATCATACTTGATTGTTCCATAGTTCGATGATTCATAAATGGTATCTACATTAAATGCATCCTCAATATGAAAAGTAATTTTATCGCAAACAAAAGATCCTGCATCGGTAATGACCGTCACATTTTTATCAATGACTTCATACTTCCCAACCTCATTGTTGTTATTACCTTCCCAAGTGGCTCCTATGGCAGGGTCATTTTTCCTGAAAATATTATTTAAAGGGTCATCTGTAGCTGTATTCATTTGGGAGATATTTTCTCCACAGGAAAACCATATATTTTCTATTGGTTCATCAATTAGATCTGAATCAATCAATACCTTGAACTTCCCCGGTTCCAATGTTTCTGCTATCGTTACGGTCATCTCGGCATCGGCCATGAAAAATGATTCAAGTTGGTAAGTCCATTGATTTCCTTCTTCCATATAAGGGAAATTTTCATTTCCGCCACAAGCTCCTTCTTCAGGCTCATTATCATCTGAAATACAAGATAGGTTAAGGCTTGAAGTTAAAATAATTGCCAAAAATGGCATTCCAATAATGCTACTTTTAAAACGCATAATTAAAAGTTTTAAGTTAAAAATAGTCTAATAAAACTCAATATTAAAGATTTAATTTTCAATATTTATCGCCGGTTATAAAAAACAATGAAATAAGTTTTAAAACTATAGTCCATAGCCGTTAAGGTTTTGACCAAATGCGATTAGGTCTAAGTTTCAGTATGACGTTTTCTTTAATTTAAAATACTCTGCGTAAATTATTAAAAAGCATTTTTCTGACCTGTAGTTAGATTACTTGAAAGAGGGTCATTGTCTTATCTTTTGTTATTTTCCAAAAGATAAATAGGTAAGATTATTGAATCTTTCCATTTATTTTGGAAGGGTTAGTTATTATTAAGGTGAAATTGTTCAAGAGCATTTATTACAAACGCCTTGATAAACCATACTAACACTTAATGCATTAAAACCGGCAGGAATACTGGCCGCAGGGATTTTGGATTGTGTGAGGCAATAAGTCTCGTTGCATTTGATGCAATGGAAATGGGTATGTTGATCTTTTGGCTCGCATGCGCAACCTTCTTCACATAGGGCGTATTTTACTGCTCCTGTTCCATCTTCTATGCTGTGAATTAGTTTTTTCTTTTCAAAAGTCTTTAGGGTTCGGTATAAGGTGGCTTTGTCTGCCCGATCAAATTTGCTTTCAAGATCATTTAGACTTATTGCTACATTGGAATCCACCAATTTTTTTAATACCAATAACCTCATGGTAGTTGGTTTGATGCTTTTTTCTTCAAGTTTTACTTCCAATTCAGGTCCCATAAGTATTTTAGCTTTTGGTGGCCACCGATCTGGCAATACCCAATTTATTAAAGTTGATCTCTTAAAAAATAGTTCCCTTTAGTAACCCTGTATTTTACCCGTTTTTATTAGAATGGATTATTCATTTAAATTATAAAATTCCTTTATAACCTATCCTCCTTAAATTAGACAATTAATAAGGATTTATTCTTAAATTCAATTTTTAATTCCTAAGGAACCAATTCATTGGAAACCTTACCTAAGGCAACCGCTCCTTGGCAGTTAAGTAAATCAAAATTCTATGAAAGTTACATTTAAAAATCAAATAGAAACCCTAGAAGAATTAAGAGGTGTGATGGGGTTTCCAAGGGAATTGGTGCAAAAAAATCCATCAATTTTATTGATGAACATTGCAAAAGCTTTATTGCCAAATCGCCCATGTTATTTATTAGTACAGCCAATAAGGAAGGCAGTTGTGATGTTTCTCCCAGAGGGGATCCTGCCGGTTTTGTTGATGTATTGGATGAGCAATACCTAGTTATTCCTGAAAGGCCCGGCAACAAGCGTTGTGATTCTTTGGTAAATATTCTTTCCAATCCCCAAGTTGGCTTGATATTTATCATTCCCGGTTTAAAAGAAACATTGCGGATCAATGGCAAAGCCATCCTAATCCGTGACAAAGACCTATTGCAAAAGTATCAAGTAAATGGCAAAAACCCGGAAATTGGAATTATTGTAGAAGTCGAAGAATGTTTCATTCACTGTGCCAAAGCATTTTTACGTTCAAAATTGTGGGAACCTGAGGCTTGGCCGGATAAAGAGCAACTTCCATTGGTGGCGAAGGTTTTGGCTGACCATATCAATAGCTCCAATTTTTCTAAAGAGGAAATTCAAAATGTGTTGGAAGAAAGCTACAAAAAAAGATTGTATTAATTAAAAGCCTGCTATTTACAATAAGTCGATGCTAGGGTGTAATTGATATTATTAATAAGATTGTTATAATTCATGAAAAGAAGGAAATTTTTAAATAAGATCGGTACAAGCACATTACTAGCCGGTCTTCCATTTACCTCACTGTCTTTTAAAGCATATGCCACGAATGAGGCAGAAAATCAAAAATTGCGATTTGGTTTGGTGGCAGATGTTCACAAAGATTTAATTCCTGATGCGAACCAGCGCTTAGAAAAATTTATAGATAAATCTATAAACAGTGACCTTGATATGGTTATTCAGTTGGGAGACTTTTGCATGGCTGATCATAAAAACAAGGATTTTATGAACATATGGGAAACCTTTAAAGGTCCCAAATATCATGTTTTAGGGAATCATGACATGGATCGAAATTCGAAAGAAGAAATGTTGGATTTCTGGGGTATGCCTAAGACCTATTATTCTTATGATGTAAAAGGAATTCACTTTATAGTTTTAGACGCCAATTTCTTATTCCAAGATGGGAAATTCATCGATTACAAAAATGCCAATTTTTATGTTGACAGTTCTATGCGAACATTCATTGATAATGAACAGATTGAATGGTTTGAAGCCGAGCTAAAAGCCACAAAACTGCCAACCATTGTACTCTCTCATCAAAGTCTGTGGCACCATCAATGGGGCATAAACAACCGTTTGCGTCTACAGGAAATTATGGAAGCTCAAGCTGACAAGATCATCTGTTGTTTCAATGGGCATAACCATATTGATTTTCATCGTCATCTCAATGGCATAGATTATATTGAAATTAACAGTATGTCTTATCAGTGGATAGGAGAAAAATACACCAGTTTGGAGAGGTTTCCCAAGGAGCAGTACAAAAAATATCCCAATCTCCCTCATATTGCGGCCTATGAGCAACCGCTGTATGCCTTGGTGACAGTAGATCTTTCTGGAAAATTAGTTGTGGAAGGGGTAAGAAGTACTTGGATGAAACCTTCACCCTATGATTTAGGAATGCCAGAAGACCTGTATGGAAGTAAGGCCACACCAGAAATCTCAAATTATAAAATCAAATTCTAAGGCTCTAGGGAAGAGAATCATTTTTTTGGAGGTTAGAATGGGATTTCAGCGCGAAAAAGGTTTGCTATCGCCTTTTTCATATTTTGGTGTTAAGCATTAAAAAATGATCAATGTTAGATAATAAATAAAAAGCTGACAAATCAAGACCCAAGGTCCTGATTTGTCAGCTTTTTATTACCTGGCGAATAAACTTAATTTTCGCATGCTCCAAGGTTTGTCAGCATCCTCTAAATTTTCTATTTTCAAGAATTTGACCTTCATATTGGTTGCCCAAGAAGTGGTTAAGGAGCCATTTTCACCGGTTCGCTCTGCTACTTCCGTCCATTGCCGGCCATCTTTAGAAATGGATACCTTGTATTTTCTAGGGTATTGATCATTTCCTGTTTCAAAGAATATTTCTGTCAGTGTGGCGGGCTGAGGTAGTTCTACCTGAAACCAACTGCCATTTTTTGGTTACCATCCGTTTTCCATCCTTTAAAACCAAAAACATACGAAGGGTCTCGGGTGGAACCTACACCTTGTAATGAAGTACTGCTGGCACTTACTTTCCAATTGTCCTGAGGGGCTAGTACTTTAGGTATTTCAGCTATCAAGGCATCATATTGGTAGTTATCCTCTTTTTGGGAAGTATTTGCTCTAATTTGAGCCACATAATCCGGGTTAACAAAACTACCTGAATTACCAAAATCATTCCTTATATAGGAGGCAACTGCCGCAATGTATTGATCATCATTTGAACTCATGTCAATCATCACTCCCTCATATTCCTTACCTTCAATGGCACCGGTTAATCCATGAAGAAGTGTTTTTACTATGTATTCAGGGTGGCCTTGGACACGTGGTGAACCGGAGAAGGCCGGTGCAATCAATTGCCCTCCGGCTGCTCCTGTAGGTGTTCCTAAGCCTTTGACTCCATGACAAGTGGCACAGTAACTATCAAATATTGTTTTACCTTGATTAAACAATACAAGTTCCTCAGGTGAGTATTGAGTTTCCGCCATTTTTTTGGTTTCGGCTATTTTTTCTAGTAGTTGTTTAGTTACCAATTGTACACCCTTGGCAGGGTTTGTTGCCTCTAGTTTTTTTAACAAGTCTTCATGGTCTGTGATTTTCAAAATAAAGGCACTTTGAAGGGCCTGAATGACTACAGATGGATCAGTATCTTTTGTCAATTCTATATAAGATTTTTCGAGGCTTTTGTTTCCATATTTGTATAAGGTTTCTCCTGCTCTCAAGCCTTGGATTCGGATATTTGAACTTTTATCTGCGAGGAAACCCAAAACCAAATCTTTTTTCAGAAGGCCTAAACCTTCCAAAGTCCACAGCGCATGAATTCTAGCCAGTTCATTGTCTGAATTTTGAGCCATTTTCGCCAAGTCTGACTCGACTGACTGATCTTGCCTGAGGATAAGGAGTTGTTGGGCTTTGTCTCTCCACCATCCATTGGGATGTTCCAAGTGCTTGACAAGGGCTGCTGCACTTTCCTCAAACATCCTTGGTTGGGTTTTGTCTCTTTCCATTCCCTCATAGGATACCCTCCAGATTCTACCATTTTCAATTACATCATCCATTTGGTATTGAAGAATCTTTGTCCGTAGGTAACTCCCTTCCTGAGTCCAGTTTCCTTCCTGAATAATGCCACGGTACATATCTACAATATACATGGTGCCATCAGGGGCAGTAGCCATATCTGTAGGTCTAAAATAAGGGTCAGTAGATTGTATAAACTCAGACTTTATGTCTAAGTACTGGTTTTGAATAGAAGTAATCCCTTCTTTTTTGTCGGAATACACCTGTCGCACAATCCTTCCCACAGGTTCTCCATAAAAATACTGGTTTACCAATTCTTTAGGCAACCTGTCACCTCTAAAGACATCATTTCCGGCAGCACCGGTAACATTATTTAATGAGCCATCCGGTTTTGTTTCTCTCATTCCCGGCTCAAAATCAGCTAATCTGACCAAGCTAAATGGTACCCTAAAATCTTTTTGGAATTGTTCTTCAACTGAATAATTCCCATAGACGATCGGAAAATTGAAATTTCTAGGAACCCCACCGGCACCATCCTGAAACCAAACTTGTCCATAGTTATCTTGGGTCACACCCCATTGGCCATAAGGATTTCCTGTGGGTTCTTGAATGATACCATCAGGTGTCCAACGGATTCTCTTAGAATTATAAGTACTGTACATCCAATTGTCCATGGCCCAAGTAAGGAAACTGGTTTGGTGTTCCACATTTCCTGACCTACCTAGGCCGGTGGCAAAGAGTTCCTTTTTGTCTGCCTTGCCATCATTGTCTGTATCTGTGTATTTGTATACGTTGTCTTCGTTTGACTCCATGGATAATATAGTGCCCGGCCCAAAGGGGACAACAAACCTTGGAAAAACCAAGCTGTCTAAAAAGACAACGCCATCTTCATAAACGCCATCATTGTCTTTGTCTTCCCATCTTGAAATTCGACTGGTTGGTAACAATTCACCCACCGCATCGATGTCCTGCATATAACTTCTTAATTCAAGTACATACATTCTTCCATTGCCATCAAACTGAATGGCTGCAGGTTCTTTGATCAGGGGTTCTGTAAGGATTGGTGTCATCGAATAACCCGGCTGTAAAACAAAAGTCTTCTGTTCATCAGCCGCAGAAAGAGGATTCAATGGAGCAATAGGACTTAGATCAATACCATTCCATCTTGGAGAAGTGAGGTCCGCAGATTCTGGTATAGCCACCTCGGGAAAAGGGGCTTCCATCCGTTTAGGATCCATTCTTTCTAAGGGTGAGATTTCGGTATAAGGTCTTTCTTGTTTGCAACTGGTTAGAAGTACCGCAGCAACCAATAGGTATTGGAATGATTTTCCGGAAAAGTGCATTCAATTTAATTTTGCTACACTTAATTAAAAGTGTAAAGGTTTTGATGATAAGCTCATTTAATCAAAGTACCAATGGTTCAGATTAAAATTTAGAGGGACAAAGTATACTATTTTTTTAAATTTATAGATGATTAGAAAATAATTTTTCTTGGTTTTTTTCTTACTGGTAATTTTTTCCTTTAAATTATGCCAAATTAAGTGGATTAGAACAGTTTAAAAGCGTCATTGAAGGCTTCAGTATTCACCCTTGCAATCTATCGATTTACTTTAGAGCGTCCTGCATTCAACTTACTTAAATTAAAAAATGAACATTCTTATTAATTAGAAATGAAAAAACTCTTACCTATTGTTATTGCATTGGCATGTATGGTCTCGTGTGGCGAGAAGAACACCTTTTATTCAATGGAGGATTATCATTCGGTCAATAAGACGGACATACATATCCATATCACTGCAGACCGGGCTACCTTTGTGGAAAAAGCCAAAGCCGATAACTTTCACTTGGTAAATGTAGCCCTTGAGATAAATAAAGGCTGGGGTGATGTTTACTTTAAGTACAAGCATGGCAAGAACCAGCAAGAACTAAATCCGGAAACAGTTGATTTGGTTACGGCTTTTGCGGTCTCAGATTGGGATGACCCTGCTTGGGAAAACAGAGTGATTTCATGGCTTGACAGTTGTTTTAACGAAGGAGCAGTCGGAGTGAAAGTCTGGAAAAACATAGGCATGGTATCAAGGGATTCAGCAGGGAATCTAATAACCATCGATAATGAGAAATTTGATCCTATCATAGAACACATACAGCAAAGTGGAAAGACATTGTTGGGGCATTTGGGTGAACCAAAAAATTGCTGGCTACCATTGGAGGAAATGACTACCAATAATGACAGAAGTTATTTTAAGGAACACCCGGAATACCATATGTACAAACAACCTGAAATGCCCACCCATGAGGAAATTATTGCCAGTAGGGATAGGATGCTCGAAAAACACCCTAACCTTAAGTTTGTTGGGGCTCATATGGGAAGTCTGGAGTACAGCGTTGATTCTTTGGCAACAAGGTTTGAAAAATTTCCCAACATGGCCATAGGCCTTGCGGCTAGAATGGGTCAGGTTTTTTATCAAACTGTAGAAAATAGAGATAAAGTCAGGGATTTCTTTATCAAATATCAGGACAGAATTATGTACGGAACAGACTTAGCAGACAATGGATCAATGACCAAAGAAGAGCTGGTCAACCGAATGGAAAATACTTGGAAAAGAGACTGGGAATACTTTGTCACTGACAATCATATGGAAAGCGACTTAATTAATTCGTCTTTTCAAGGAATTCAATTGCCCAAAGAAGTTGTAGATAAGATTTACTATAAAAACGCCAATAAATGGTTTGCTTTGAAACCTTAATTATTAATGACCCAATTCTGCTGGTGTAGAACTTGATTAGTGAGAATTTTTGTTCATTAACCACCCATTAACCTAGATTACTTTATTATTTAAATGGAATTATTATACAATTTACTCAGTGAAATAACAGGATTTTTAGGAATTGACCGATTGTTGGAAATATTAAGTTCCGGTGATTATGCAGCTTTTAAAACCTATGATGGAATTACTTCTTTGATCTTCCCAATTATTCCATTATTGGTTTTGTTGGAATTGGCTTTAAGTTTAATTTATAAAAAACCTCAAACAAAGGTATATAAAGTCAACTTTTTAATTTATGTTTTTAATCGGGTTGTCGGAAGATTTATCGCCATTACCATGGTGGTTTTGCTTATAGGCTTGTTAGAACCCTACGCGCTTTTCCATGCGGAACTTACTTGGTATTGGTTTATCTATGGGTACATTGTATGGGAATTTGCGCATTATCTTTATCATTATTGGGGACACAAAGTCCGTTTATTTTGGTGCCTACATTCTACCCACCACGCACCGGAAAATATGAACCTATCTGTAACTTATGCACATTTTTTCTTGGAAGCTCCTTATGCCGATACCATACGTACTTCGGTTTGCATCTTACTTGGAGTACCGCCTGAAATGTTGTTTGTAATAATGTTTGTTGATGGAACCTATGGAGCCTTTATACATGTGGGGGAAAACTTAATGAAGGATGGAAGAATGGGATTTCTCAACAAGTTTATCCTTACACCTTCCCACCACAGGGTGCATCACGCCAAAAACCCACTGTACATGGATACAAATTTTTGTAATTTGTTACTAATCTGGGACAAAGTATTTGGTACTTTACAGAACGAGGATGAAAATGTCAAGATAGAATATGGAATCACTAGAAAAATGGATTCCGGTAACTTTATGGACGTTTATTTTGGAGAATTTGTGGTCCTATACAAGGATGTAATTAACGCTCCCGGATGGAAGAACAAATTGTTGTACATGTTCAAACCCCTGGATGGCACCATTCAGGCAATTACCAATTGGCTACTAAGTTGAGAGCTGATTATTTGCAATCTCAGGTGGCTGAAAAAAATGACAATCAGTGCCCCGAAACTTAAAGGCAAGCATACTGCCTGAATAGTTATTCCAATTGCAGTCTTGGTTTAATAATCTTTTTTGATCGGATTTTATCAAATAAAACCCAAGATGGAATGGAACGTAGTACTTTTAAGGACTAATTTGATCATTAATGAAAACTGATTTTAAAACATTCTGAATACGAATGTTTTAATAATGATTTACAAAGAAATTTAAATTTAACCTATATTATTTTGAAAGCAACAGTATATAAAGGGAATGGTACTTTTTCTGTAATCGATAAAATTAGAAGCCCCCAAATCGGACGAAGTCCGTATTAAGGTGGCTTATACAGGAGTTTGTGGCACAGACGTCCACATTTACCATGGCATGATGGATAAGCGGGTAGCTATACCTCAAACCATCGGGCACGAAATGTCAGGAACCATAGATGCCATTGGCGAAAATGTCAGCGAATACTCAATTGGTGAAAAAGTAGTAGTCAGACCTTTGGATGATCGCTTGGTCAAAGCTTCAGACAAAGGATACAACCATATATGTGCGGACCTTAAATTTATTGGTATTGATAGTCCGGGATCCATGCAGCAATATTGGAATGTTCCGGCTTTTGTTTTGCATAAATTAAAGCCTGAAACAGACTTGAAATTGGCGGCGCTAATAGAGCCATTGTCAGTAGCCGTGCATGATGTAAAATTAAGTGGTTTGGTTTCCGGAGAAACAGCAGTTGTGCTAGGTGGCGGACCAATAGGCTTATTGGTGGCTTTGGTCGCAAAGCATGCCGGCGCCAATGTGATCATCTCTGAGGTGAATGAGACTAGAATAAAAAAAGCAGCTGAATTTGGCCTGCAGGCGGTTAATCCTACAAAAACGGATATTGTTGAATTGGTGCGAGAGCAAACAGAAGGTCGCCTAGCCGATGTTGTTTTTGAAGTAGCAGGAGTGCAACCTGCCTTGGACATAATGACGGAGCTTGCAGGTATTCGAGGGAGAATAGTCATGGTTGCCATCCATGGGGAAAAGAAACCGGTAGATCTGTTCAAATTCTTTTGGAAGGAATTGAAACTTATAGGGGCAAGGGTATATGAAAAGGAGGATTATGAAAAAGCCATTGCACTGATCACAGCTGATGAGCTACCTTTTGAAAAAATGATCACCGATGTACAGCCTTTGAGCAATATTCAGCAGGTTTTTGAGTCCATAGATAAAAATCCTTCTGGCTTAAAAGTATTAATGGATTGCCAGCTATAAAAGGACATAAAAACCCATCGCATTGTTCCATCTAACTTGCTCAAGAAAAAGCATATAATTGGTAGCCATGCGTTATATCTAATGGACAAGGGAAATAGATTGGACGAGATTTTAGGGCGGTATTTGCTATTTTATGCAATGATATGGGTTTTAACCTAATAGACAGAAGTATAAAATTAGAACCTGATTTTGGCGGTATTGTTGCTTTTTTCTGCAACAATACTGACAAAATCATTACGAAATTACCTGTATTGAGGTAATAAAAATTTTAACATTTAAACAATTTGAAATGTCAGTATTGAATTCTTTCAGTTTAGAAGGTAAAACAGCTTTGGTAACCGGTTGCAAGAGAGGCATAGGCAAGGCCATGGCCATAGGCTTGGCAGAAGCAGGTGCGAATATCATAGGCGTAAGTGCCACCCTCGAAACATCAGGCAGTGCAGTGGAACAAGAAGTAAAGCATTGGGCAAAACCTTTAAAGGTTATGCCTGTGACTTTAGTGATAGAAAAGCTTTGTATCGTTTTATCGATGTCGTCAAACAAGATTTTCCGGTAATAGACATCCTTATCAATAATGCAGGAACCATTCTCAGAAAACCGGCTGCTGAGCATCCTGATGAAATGTGGGACAAAGTCATCGAAGTAAACCAAAATGCCCAGTTTATTCTTACTAGGGAATTCGGTAAGGACATGGTGAGTCGAGGAGCAGGTAAAATTGTTTTTACAGCCTCCTTATTAACTTTTCAGGGAGGCATTACCGTACCCGGCTACGCGGCAAGTAAGGGCGCTATAGGTCAGATGACCATGGCTTTTGCCAATGAATGGGCAGGCAAAGGGGTAAATGTTAACGCCATCGCTCCCGGTTACATTGAAACAGACAATACAGAAGCACTTCGCAATGATCCGGAAAGAGCGGCCAGTATTCTTGGAAGGATACCTGCGGGCCGTTGGGGCAAACCCGAAGACTTTGCCGGGCCTACCGTATTCCTATGCTCTGGGGCTGCATCTTATATGCATGGCACCACAATGTTGGTAGATGGTGGCTGGATGGGGAGGTAGTGAATAAAAATTTCTTTTGAATTGATATTTTAGTAAAAAAAGACTTGTTTAGAGCACAAGTCTTTTTTTATGTAATAATTATTGCTCTACCAACTACCTAGAAAGTGAGGAAATGAGGCATTTCCTGATCTTTTATTTAATAGGCCTCTCCCACACTTTTGAAATAACTGATTGTCATCGATTTGCCAATTAAAAATTGCTATAAGACTGATTTACCCGTGTCTTTAGAGGTAATTGGATAGCTAGGTGTAAGTGTAAAGTACAGTAGTGGTGGCAAATGAAATCATTTTAGCTATCTCAAAAAATATTAGAAAAGGAAAAACTATATTTAGATTTCAATTTATGGATATTAATGCTAATGGGGAAATTAATGCCTTATCCCAACAAACTCTCTTGGTTGCTAAATGAAAATATTGGTATATTCTTTAGCCTACAGATCCATAATTTTCGACTTGTAATTTTCCTGCAAAAAGCCTTAGATGCTTCAAATAGGCATTTTACATTTTATTCAAAAATTGTTTTTAATACTTAATTTTAAAAAATGCTAATGGTCACAATAAGCGTTTGTATGAAATTCAAAAGTTTAGATTAAATGGAAAATGCCAATAGATATAACTCAAATAAATCCATAGTGGTACTTCCATTTGTCAATATGAGTGCCGATCCTGACAATGAATATTTTAGCGATGGTATTACTGAAGAAATCATCAATGCATTGACCAACGTACGGGGATTGAAAGTCATTGCTAGAACCTCCTCCTTTGCTTTTAAAAATAGAAATGAAGATGTTCGTTCTATTGGAAAAAAGTTGGAAGTAGGTACTATTTTAGAAGGAAGTGTACGAAAAGTCAAAAAAAGAGTCCGAATCACGGCTCAGCTAATCAATACGAAAGATGGTGGACACATTTGGTCCAAAAATTTTGACCGAGAAATAGATGATATTTTTGCCTTACAAGATGAAATCAGCCTGCTTATAGCTGACCAGATTAGAGAAAATTATGGGCATTTCGACATTCAGAATCATTTGGTTGAAGCCCCAACCCAAAAATAGAAGCCTACAACCTTTATTTAAAAGGACGTTATCATCAATTGAAATGGAATATTGACAGTTTTAATCTAGCAATCAGTTACTATAATGAAGCAACTAAAATTGACCCTAGTTACGCTATACCTTATTTGAAGCATCCGAGGAACCCATATAGATTAATTTGGAGTTGTTGGATTTTATGCTTTGAGGAGCTACTTGATTTATATTTCTCCCAATTGGAAGGTAGTAGTTGATAGAGATCTTTTTTGCTTGTGGCTCTGGATTCTTTCGAATACGTCCTTGAGCCATTCAAACTCATTAATTTTGTTCTTTTTGCAGCTGGCCATGAAAGAATACATGGCTGCTGTCATCTCCGCAGCCTTGTGCGATCCTGCAAATAGATACGCTTTACGACCTAATAGCTAGTGGACGAACCGCATTTCTTGTAAATCCATATTGTTTCATTCTTATCGTCCATGAAGTGCATAAACACTCAGTCCTGCCCATCTTGACCTGGTATATTCTATAGCTTTACCCATTGGACTTGTTGGTCTGTGGGCTGTATTGGTGCTTTTCCAGCCATTGCCCTAATCTGTCCAGCACAGGAGTGGCATGCTCTTTTTCTCTCCTTCGTTTCCTGTAGATAGTCATACCCCTTTTCTCTCATCTAGGCTTCCAGCTTATAGAGAAGTTGCATTTCATCAAGGACATGGTTTTGCTCAAGTCTTCATTGTCATTGAGCGCCATGCATAAACTTATGTTCATGCCACAGCAAACGTTAAATGAATAGCGTCATGTTTCCCATAAAGGGAATCATACACTCTGTAGCCATCTGTTTGGATGATACCCTTAAAAGTCAGCAAGCATTTCTTTAGGACCCGATCGATCCCTCCCTTTTCTGTAATCAAAGAGTACTTCAGACTAATCATCGGCGCATGATAAAGCCACAAGAACCCTGATGAATACCTTTTTTGTGATCTCTATCTAACACTTTTATAGGCGTTTCGTCTACCTGAAGGTATTTTTGACTTAGGACTACCATACTGAGTAGATCGGAGAGTGGCTTGAGCTGTTCCCAGCCCTGATTACCCAGTCAGAGGCACCTGAAGCAGGGATTCTGACGCCCATCTTGCTGTATTTATCCAGCTGCCTGTGAAGCGGCATTCCGTAGACACATTTGTTCACGATGAGCGAGGCAATCATCGATTCTGAAGGTATTCCTTTTTCTATTACTCTGTCTGGTAATGTACCAATGAGGATGCCTTCACCGTTCGGTCTCGCGTATTTTGGACGTACGTAGCGTTTTGCCATAAAAAGATGCCGGAACTACTTCCAATACTTCGGTTAGCCCCGACCCATTCTGCACACAACCTTCATGCGGATCTCTTTTGGCTCTATCACCACTTTCCCTTTCCGAGCCAAAGGCTCATACGAGAGGTGCCCTTGGCTCTTTTCTTTGAGTGGTTTTTGCTCTGTGGTAGGTACTAACTTGGAAAGCTCCTCTTGTACAGCTTGGGTAGTGCCTAGCTCGAAAAGCCCTTATCTGATTTAGTCCCACATTAGCGGTTCTCTTTTTCACTCTTGTTAAAATATACCCCCTGAACTTTTCAAGTTCATGCTTTAGGTCTGCTATTGCACTTTCCTTTTCAGATGGTCAACAATGACTCTTGATGGGCTTGGAGCTCTTGCTCATATAGCTTTTTGTAGTCGATTGTCTCATTTTCCATGACATAAAAATAAGCATAAAAAAATAGTTTGAAGTAGTTTTAAGGCACTTTTTACTTAATTCACGTGTTTATTTTCACGCCCTTTTTAAGGGTGTGTATCGGTTCTGTAGCGTACCGATTCCAGCCTTACCCCTGTAAGAGGGAAGCTGAGTTGAGTACTCGTAATGGCTGTTCCGATGAGAATAGGACGTTCAAAAGTGCCTCGTTCCAACTTTTGATATATAAGGCAAAACCATCTTTGTCCCATTGCAAAAGTCGGATTTGGTTGCCTCGCTTGCCAATAAAAATGAACACATCTCCATTCATGGGGTCAAAGCCAAGCTTGTTACGTACCAGTCCAGAAAGGCATTGATACCAAAACGCATATCAGTGGACTTATCATATAAAAGTAACGACATGAAGAGGATAGCGCAAGCATTCGTTAGACAAGAAGCGTTTTAATAAACTCGGTATGCGAGACCCCATCATAGATTTTGTGCTGATTCCCGAAGGATAATGAATATGCGCTATTACTCGGCCTTCTCGACCAACAGATAACAATAATGTCCAGCAATTGGAAAGCTTTCCCATTATTTGTTTCTTCTTCCTGTGTGCTGAATTTTTTGGTCCAATAATAAAAAAGTTGTTCGAACGATCCCATGCATATCAAAATGTGCTGGATTCATAACCCCTGAGGATAACCATTCTTGATAAAGTTTACGCATATTGCTTGTCTGTCTTTTCCATGACACAAGTTTAGCAACAGATTAGCTTTTACAAAAGATGTAGTTTGTCGGATGGATACCTCCTTATTTTGGACTTGTGCAGTGCTATAGTTACTTATTTATGTGGCAAGCGATTACAAAAATTGAAGCAATAAAGCAGACTACTATTTATCTTAATAAATTAAAACTTACGCGTACAAATCTACCTGAATATCACCTTGCCCTTTCTAATTGTGCCATTTTGTTACATTGGAATTTAAAATTAGCACATGCCGAATTGAATAAAACTTTATCAATTAACCCTTCAAATATTGATGCTCTTGAGGCCCTTTCAGGTCTCTATATTGTGATTGGATCTTTTAATGAAGGAGTGGCAATTATTGATAAAGCACTTGAAATTAATCCACTTTCTGCCAATCACAGTTTCATGAAAGGCAATATTTTTTTCTATGCAAATGAGTATGAAAATGCCATTGAGTGGATGGATATTGCAATCCAACTTAACCCCAATTTGCACCTTGCCCATCAGGTAAAAATGGCATGTTTATTATTGCTAAAAAAGGATAAAGAATTTAATGTTTGTTTCGACCAAAACAAGCAATTTTCATTTGCACATAATTTCTGGAGGCTAAAAAACTTGATCCAAGGAAATAGGGAAAAATCTTGGCAAAAAGAGGATTATAAGAGTGAATTTCTACCATGGGAGTTGTATTATGCCACCCAATCCGGAAAACTCGATCATGCATTTGCTTTATTAAAAACTGGATTAGAAAATCAAATTGGACAGTACTTCTGTTTTAGACATGATCCATTTTTAACGCCCTTAAGGGAAGATAAGCGTTTCCAACAAATTAAACTTGAACATCCCGAATTAGACATTAAACATATTAAGTCTAAAATTTTGAGGGGGAAATCATTAATAAAAATGGAAACCGATGAAATCAAGACTGCTCTAAATGCCTTGGTGTGTTTTATGGATGATGAAGAAGGGTATCTCAATCCACAATTATCCTTAAAATCTCTTTCTGATAAAATAAACGTCCATCCAAACAAACTTTCTTGGTTGCTCAATGAACATGTAGGTAAAAACTTCAATGAATATATCAATACATTTAGATTGGAAGCTTTTAAACATAAGGCTCTTGATAAGACTTACACTCACCTCACTCTATTAAGCTTGGCTTATGAATGCGGATTTAATTCAAAAACTGTTTTCAATGCTTTTTTTAAGAATAATACAGGGAAGACACCAAGTGAATGGGTCAGAGAAAATAAAAAGTAATCTGATTTTACTCAATCCTTTAAAACTATAGGTTATTTTTGATTCCAATTACATTTTAGCAGGATACCATGATCAAATCAGATTTTTTAATTGGCGTAATTTTATGATTATTCTAATGATTACGGATATCATGGTGTGGTTAGCAACTTCACCCCACTATCTTTAAGCACTTGGAATAGAAAAAGCTCGTAATCATAAATAATTCACTTCAAAAAGTCCTTATTCATGTATAAACAGCTGCTCATTCTTCTGATGGTTGCATTTCTAATTATTAGTTCATTTAGGTTATTCTTATTTTATGTATCTTTAAACTAGGGCGGATTTGATTTAAAATAACATTGATGAAATAAAAGGAGCATGTAAGCAACATCATGTAGAAACACTTTCTCTTTTTGGTTCTGCTGCAAAAAATGTTATGCTTGAAAATAGCGATATCGACCTTCTTGTAGCCTTTTCTGATGATATTGATATTTTAGATTACGCCGACAATTACTTTTCATTAATGGATATGTACGCTTCAAAACATTTTAAATAGAAAAGTAGACCTTGTGTCTAGTAAATCAATGAAAAACCCGGTATTAAAAGAGGAGGTTTACCAGACAAAAGTAGAATTATATGCAGCGTAAACCACTGAAATACATTTTAGATATAGAAAGTGTTATTGAGGAAATCGAATCTATTAAAAATAAAACGCAGAATGACTTAAACATTTTTTCTGAAGTATAATCTTCCAACGTGCAGTTGAGCGGGATTTAGAGATTATTGGAGAAACCAATCGGAAAATATTTGAGATCAACCCTGAGATTCAAATTACAGTGTCAAAAAATATCATTGGATTAAGAAATATTATTTCACATGCTTATGACTCGGTTTAACCTGAGATGTTAAGGGGAATAATTCAAAAGAATATACCTGTTTTAGCAGATGAAATCGTAAATGGAAAGCTGGATGGAGAATAAAATGATAAAATAGCCATAGTTTATTTTTTGTTATAGCAGTGAATTTTTAATAAATCTAATTTTTACCCTGTAGTTGCAAACTTCACTAGCGAAATTTTTAGGGTTCACTTTTTATTGACCAAATAAATAAGTGTAAATTAATGCCGTACATTTTCAGTTTTACTATTACTCTAAATTAACAATTGATACAAGCCCAAATAAATTAAATATGGATTTTAAACTACTAATTTATTGTGCACTAAGTGTATTTTTATTTCAATCATGTCAGTCTACACCAAATTCTGAAAACCATAAAGAGGAGAATGAAATTGCAGTCAGCCCGGAGCAAATGGATAAATTGGGAATTACCAATACGGAGCACCTAAGCGCCGCCTCCAAGCGTGCACTGAATTGGCCGGATATTGGGAATGAATGGTTTATAGAATTTTCAAATTTACAGCCCTTAAAAGGGGATCTGGCTTATGAAGAAGGAGTCGTTCGGAGAGACCCTAGTGCCATGCTATTTGAAAATGGTAAATATTATGTTTGGTATTCCAAAAGTACAGGACCAACGGATGGATTTGCCGGGAACATTGACAAAGACAAAGTATTCCCTTGGGATAGGTGCGATATCTGGTACGCGACTTCAGAAGATGGTTGGACCTGGAAGGAAGAAGGAATGGCGGTAGGCAGAGGGGAAAAAGGAGCCTATGATGATCGCTCGGTATTCACCGTTGAAATCATGAAGCATGAAGATATGTATTACCTGACCTATCAAACAGTGAAATCCCCCTACAATGTGCGGGTGAAAAATCAAATAGGACTAGCATGGTCTGATTCACCTGATGGCCCCTGGACCAAAAGTACTGAACCAATATTGAGTCCGGCAGACAATGGCATTTGGAAAGGAGAAGAACAGGATAGGTTTGCTGTAGTGAAAAAAGGGGACTTTGACAGTCATAAAGTCCATGATCCATGTATTCTTCCCTATAAAGGCAAATTTTACCTTTATTACAAAGGAGAACAAATGGGCGAGGAGATTACTTTTGGAGGTAGACAGATCCGGCATGGGGTGGCCATTGCAGACCATCCCAAAGGACCCTATGTCAAATCTCCTTACAACCCCATCAGTAACAGTGGACATGAGATATGTGTTTGGCCGTACGATGGTGGAATAGCCTCATTAATCACCACAGATGGCCCGGAAAAAAATACCATTCAATGGGCACCTGATGGAATCAATTTTGAAATTATGTCTTCGATCAAAGGAGCTCCTCATGCCATTGGCTTAAACCGCAGTGCGGATTCAGAAAAGGAACCTACTGAAATTCTTCGGTGGGGACTTTCCCATATTTACAATAACTCCGATTATCAAAGTATCATGCGTTTTTCTTCTGCTAGACGAACCTCACACAAAGCCAAGGGAGAATAAGCGCAAATCGAGATACTTGAATTAGCAGTTGTTAAATAAAATTATTTGTTAAGACTACTATCTTTACCACTAGATTTATCCTAACTATTATCCCAAAACGAACTCACCATGTCAATTGCTTCTAAAAGTGCTGTAGCCAAAGGGGACGGGACTTTTATTATTACTCAGGTCAACCTTTCTGATCCTCTAGAGGACGAAGTCTTAATCAAAATGAAGGCTGCAGGACTTTGCCATACAGATTATGATTCAATCAATTGGGGAAAGCCTCTTGTGATGGGCCATGAAGGTGCGGGAATTGTAGAAAAAATTGGATCAGCCATAAAAGAACTCAAAGTAGGGGATCAGGTGATTCTTAATTGGGCAACCCCTTGCATGCATTGTTTTCAATGTCAGGAGGGGAATCAGCACATTTGTGAGAACAATTCACCGGTTGTAGCCGGGGAAAATGGACATACTCCCGGTCATGCCAAGCTTGAGAGTAGCCAATGGAACGGAGAGAGCATTGAGCGCTCATTTAATCTTGGAACCCTAAGTGAGTATGCTCTTGTGAAAGAGGCTGCAGTGGTGAAAGTGGAAGAACCCGGACTTAATTTTTCGGCAGCAAGCATAGTGAGTTGCGGGGTGATGACAGGTTTTGGCTCCGTTGTAAATGCGGCAAAGGTGGAAGCAGGAAGTTCAGCTGTGGTATTAGGTTGCGGGGGAGTTGGCCTGAACGTGATTAACGCTTGTAAAATTTCAGGAGCAGCGAAAATTATCGCAGTAGACGTAAACCCTACAAAGTTGGAATTGGCTAGAAAATTCGGAGCAACGGATACGATTCTTGCGGACAAGTCGGACATAGGTTTGTTGGCTGCGGCTAAAGATGTAAAGGAACTATTAGGAGGTCGAGGCTCTGATTATGCTTTTGAGTGTACGGCCATTCCTGCCTTGGGTGCTGCACCTTTGGCCATGGTTAGGAATGCTGGAACAGCGGTTCAGGTGAGTGGAATAGAAGAAGAAATAAGCATAGACATGAGGCTATTTGAATGGGATAAAGTCTATATCAATCCCCTTTATGGTAAATGTAGGCCACAAATAGATTTTCCAAAAATTATGAAACTCTATAAAAAGGGTGAATTGATGTTGGATCAGATGATCACCCGGGAATATGCACTGGAGGATTTACAACAAGCATTTGATGACATGCTTGCAGGAAAGAATGCAAAAGGTGTCATCGTTTTTAAGTAAATTGAGTAGATACCATGAGTAGCTTTAGAACCAGCGAATTGTCTGACAAAACCTTTGAAAATGACGGTTTGCGCTTCCTCACTGTCAAAACGCCAAACCTTAAAGGGAGGGAGATATTTGTCTATTTGTGCCTGATGATACAGATACCCTTGTTGACCTGCCCATTTATATTTTGCTTCATGGTGTTTATGGGAGTTCTTGGGTTTGGGCAATGAAAGGTGGCGCTCACCATACAGCCAAAAGGATGATGGATTCCGGTGAAATCCGGCCAGCCATTCTTGCCATGCCTTCCGATGGGCTATGGGGAGATGGCTCTGGTTATTTGAGGCATAAGAAAAGGGATTTTGAGCAATGGATCGTCTCTGATGTGCCAAATGCTGTCTATGAGAATATTCCCTCTGCAAGCAAGAAATCTCCACTTGGAATAGCCGGCCTATCTATGGGAGGGTATGGGGCTTTAAGGTTGGGTAGCGAATTTCCGGAAGTTTTCAAGGCCATTTCTGCACACAGTGCCATCACTAAATTCTCTGAAATGGAGGGTTTTGTAGAAGAGCCTCTGGATGCCTATGATTTAGAGCATGGGGACAATGATGTGATCGATTCAATAATGAAAAATCCAAAATCTATTCCCGTCTTGCGCTTTGATTGCGGTAAAGGGGATGAACTAATTGAAGGCAATCGCTTACTTCATGCACAATTGCTGGAATTGAGTGTTCCTCATCAGTACGAGGAATTTGAAGGAGCTCATGAATGGCCCTATTGGCAGAAACATCTGGAAAGCACTTTAAGGTTTTTTGATCGGAACTGTGTTAATAGTTGAAAAACTTAAGGGCCTTAAGAGTTATTGATTGATCTCTTGTTTCTTACCAACTAGCGCATAAGGTTGGATTAGAAGGTTTACCGATAAACCTAGTAAAGTTGATAAATTTCTAACCATTTCTACTTTCAAAGGTCTTTTTCTATTGAGCACAAGACTAACAGTGGTTTTGCTTCCAATGGCTGGGATTAAGTCTTTGTCTTTAAGACCTTTTCTTTCCATTGTATCTTTAATTGCATCAATAGGATCAGGAAGTGAAATAGGGTAATGCTCCTTTTCATATTTTTCTATTAGTGTCACTAATAATTCAGCTTCCATTCCTTCTGCACTATCCGCATCAGCATCGAAAATTGTAGAAAGCCTTGCCAAAGCAATTTCATATTCTTGTTCCGTAGTGATTGTTTTTCCCACTTCATGGTTACTATTTGATAAGTACTAAAATTGTTCAATTGTATTCACATCAACGATATTGTATTCAGCATGTGTTCCAATAAACCTGATAAAAATCCATTGCTTTTGATAAGAAATTTGTGCAACCAATCTGTATCGGTTATTTGATATTTTAAATACAATCCGGTTATTTTTTACCGGTTTGGCATCTGAAAAATCATTTTTTACATCCGATGGTTTTTTCCAATTGGCATCTTTTGCAATAGAAACCCATGTTTCTATACTTGTTTTAGCATTTGGATACTTTTTGTAAAATAAAACCAGATTTTTGATTGAAACGATGTTTTTCAATGCAGTGTATTTACAACGTTGGAAGGTAGGAAAAAGTTTTCAAATTGAAAACAAAATTATGAAAATATATTTATAAGGAACATATTCACACTTAAATTACAGATTATTGATAAAATAACAAAATAGTTCAAAGTAGGAAGATTGGTATATTTCAATAAAATCGTAATGTTTTATCCACTATAGTTATAATTTAATATTAGTAATCGAGTTATTTACCTCGATTAAATTATTTTTAAGAAGTAGATCGGTTGATTGAAAGGAAATAAAATTGAATAGTATTTAATCTTATTATTTCTTTAGTAATACGAGGGTAGGCAAGACTATTCTCTTTAATTTCTGTTTTTTGACTTATTTAAAATAAGCCTATTCATTTTACATCTTTACCAAAAGTTCGCATTCTCCTTAGGTTAAGTTAGTTTTGGCAATTTTTCCGACTAATACCACTTGAGCATTCAGGTAAAACGGTACTGTAAACCTAAACAAGAGAATTGAATAGTGAAACTAACATGATGGTCTAGTAAAAAAATTGGCACAAATAGATAAACGATCAAGTCAGCTTATAGCAATAACTTTGCTCCCCGATAAAGATAAAGTATAACTACTACATGCCCTTTAGTTGTCCAGAGAATATAAAAATTCTCGAACAAATAACTTGAGGAGGTTTAAATACAATTAATGAAAAATAAAGCTGTCCTATTGATGTCCATTATAATGTTAGTCCAAGGATCAATGTCCATTTGGATAATGGCTTCATTTTATGCAAATAGGGAGTATATCATAAAAAATGAATGCATTAACAGGTTTGTGCCGAATAGCTCTTGCGGTGGACAATGCGTATTAATGCAGAATTTACAAAAAGAGCAGGAAAGGGATCAAGGGAAGGCGGAGATTGAATTGAAAGGCATTCAACTTTTTGTTCAACTTGAAGAACTTTCAACCTCACTTGTTCCTGATTTAAGGATTAAATTTTGGGCTTATTCGCCCTATCAACAATTATTTTTAGGAAATAACCATTCCCGGTCTGTTTTTCGTCCCCCCATTGCATGAATGAATGGTAATTCATGTCATTGAACATTAGCATGAGCAGTAGATTGCTCATTGTTTTAATGGACATGGCTTATGAGTTGCCTCTACAGCTGGTTCCTAAAATGACCAGTGAAATTCCTAATAAAAGCTCCTATTTGCTGTAGCCTAAATACTGTTTTGGTTGATAATTAAAGCTTTAGATATTCCTTATCAACAAGTTTTATTCAATGCAATATTTATTTCTACAGGCAACCCAATGTGTTATACATTTATAATAAAGGAGGACGATCACAAAACATTTAATTAAAATTTTAAGAAGATATAATGAAAAAATATTTAGCTATCGGATCTTTAGTTTTGGCTTCTGTGTCTTGTACAGAAACTGAAGTAGAATACATAGAAAAGGAAGTCGAAATGGCCACTGCGGGTGAGACTACGTTGGTTCTTGATGCTCGATATGGGGATGCAGATTTCGAGCTTAACAAAGCAATGGATTATAAATTTGTTGATGGAGGTGAGGAAGTTGATCTAAAATATGAATTTTCAAACTTAAGGTATTGGGTAAGTAATGTCATATTAGTAAATGAAGATGGAGAGGAATTCCTCGTGCCGGACTCTCATTATCTAGTAGAGGAAACCAATGAAATTCCTATTCAAGAAGGAAGTTATAATAAAGTGTATCCTGCCAAAAAACGTGAAGAGATTGAACTTTCAGGAATTCCTGTAGGAAACTATTCCGGAGTAAAGTTTAGCATTGGGGTTGCGCCGGAATACAATGATAACCTTTCTTTACAATCCGGTGAATTGAACCCACTTAATGGCATGTCAAAATCTAGCTGGCATTGGCATACAAGCTATATCTTTACATCTATTTCCGGAGAAATGGAAGTTTTTATAGATGAGCCGGAGTCCAAAAGCTTTATCTGGGAAGTTGGATCCAATGATTATTACATACAAAAAGAAGTTCAATTTGAATCTCCTATTACCATAAGTTCGAAAACCAATTCAACTATTAATCTTGAATATGATGTTGAAAAGAGCCTTGAAATAGATGCTCCATGGGAAAACAGTTTCATTGGAGCGAGTACGCCGGAATTAATGGAAAAATTAACGAATAACCATATTGCTGCTATTTCACTGGTTTCGGCTGAATTTGAGCTTAAATAAGTTAAATACATCTCAATTGATTACTGAGAATTAAAGATGCTCAAATTTCAATCCTTTCAGTGGTTGGTGATTTTATTCGCAGGAGGCCTGTTTTTGGCCTCCTGTGATATTATTCACGACGAAAACCCTCCTGATTTACCTAATACTCCTACTTTAATAGGTTTACAAGTTCCCGGTAATTTTCCTGCACCTGTCTTAATGCCTGATAATCCAATAAGCAATGAAGGCGTGCTGTTGGGCAAAACTCTTTTTTATGATCCTGGCCTCTCTTTGGATGGTAGTGTTTCTTGTGCCAGCTGTCATGATCAACAATTAGCTTTTTCGGATGGGGTTTCACTAGGAAATTTTGGGGTTTCCGGTAAGAATCTCGTTAGGCATTCTCCAACATTGATCAATATGGCTTGGATGGATCAAGGTTTATTTTGGGATGGGGGATCTAAAAACCTGGAATCCCAAGCTTTTGGACCTTTAACACATGCAGATGAAATGGGGATGAGCCTTGCTAATCTGGAGTATAGACTTACTTTAGATCCTGAATACACAGCATTATTTTTAGAAGCATTTGAAGATGGAGTTACCTTTCAAAATGTAGCCAAAGCCTTAGCTCAATTTGAACGAACCTTAATTTCATCCAATTCCAGGTATGATAAATACATCCGAAATGAAAGTGGAGGAGAGCTCAATGAACTTGAGTTAAAAGGATTGACTATTGTTCAAGAAAAATGCTCAAGTTGCCATAGTGGAGAATTATTTACAGATAATGGTTTCCATAACAATGGCATAGATGAAAGATTTTTAGATGAATCCCATGAGCTAAGCTATCAAGGTAGGTATAGAATTACATTTGAGCAAAAAGACATGGGGGCTTTCAAAACACCAACTTTAAGAAATGTTATGGTAAGCGCCCCTTACATGCATGATGGTCGATTTTCCGGAATTGAAGAAGTCTTGCAACATTACTCAGAAGAAATAAAAGATGTTTCAACTACGAGCAGAAAATTGTACCAAAACAATGGTAAAGTGGGTTTAGCTCTTTCTGAGATAGAAAAAAGGCAATTATAGCCTTTTTACATACCCTTACTGATGAGGAATTTTTGCAAAACCCTGACTTTTCAGCTTTCTAATTGGTTTCGACCTATAAACCGCGTGTAGTTCAATACATTTAATATTTGTTTTTAGGTCTTGACTCAATCCAAATATTTTTTCCTGAACTTTTCAGGGCTGTGGTTATCATATTTTTTAAAGAAAGTCACAAAGTAGGAAGTACTTTCAAAACCCAATTCGTAAGCAATTTCATTGATCCTATTGTCCGTATAGATCAATAGTCTTTTTGCTTCAGTAATTATCCGTTTCCTTATCATGTCTCCGGCGGTCAATCCGGTTTGTTCCTTGCACAATCGATTTAAATAGTTGGCACTTACATTGAGTTTTTCTGCGTAAAATGAAGGTAATTTTTGCTCCTTATAATGCTTGTCTATTAACTGTTCAAATTTATGAATTTTACTTCGGCTGGCAGCTTTCTTTTTCTGATTACCGGTATAAGGGCATTGGCGGTCAAGTTCGAAAAGAATAATGTTGAGGTATGACCTTAATAAATGGGTATATTCTCCTTTTTTCTGCCTGAATTCATTATAAATAAACGATAATAAAAGCTCCCACTTTTCCCAATCTGTTTGTTTGATCCTCACAAAACATCCTTCTGATTGGTTTAGAAAAGTAAACTTACAAAGTTGATTGTTATTGTACCTTAGGGAGAAGAAGTCTTCAGTAAAACATATTATTTTTCCTTCGGCTTCCCTATTGATGCTGATATAGTTGATGCTACGTGGCTTTATGACAACGGCTTTGTTTCTATCTAGGCGAATTTTCTGGTTGTCAACCATGACTTCTCCCTCTGCTTTTTTATCAAAAGAAGTACATAGAAATCTTGTTTGTGAGGATTTTCCAAAATCGGATAATCCTCTAACAAACCCTTTAAATCTTCTACCCAGAAATGATCAATACCGTCACCAAACAAGCCCATGTCACAAAAGGAAATGTCCATTTCCTGCATGGAATTTAGTGTTTAAGTAATAAAATTAGATGGATGATAATTAAGAAAAAATTAAGCTTTGGGAGGATGAAATATAGCAAGGATATATCCAATATTTGCAGCCGAAGTATAGCCAATGTTAGGGTAGATAATTGGTATTGTAAAATTCTGCTTGACAGCAATTGAGTTTAATTCTGAGCAATAAAATTGTACTTCTTTTTCATTGAAATTTGGTAATTTTTGTTCCTCTTTTTCGTTCTCGACTAACTGCTTATCAAGGAAACAAACCCCTCCACAAATGGTCATTGGTTCAAACCTATTTTCGCACAAATTTTCTATAATAAAGTCCCTTTGTGCATAGAAGGAGGCCATAATCCATAACTCGCTTGTGCTTTGGAGCATAAACATTACTACAAACAATATGGACAGGGACCTTTTCATTTAATGCCTAAAATTAAAAAATATATATTGCATAAAAAATTAGTTTTAAGTTAGATTCTAGGACCATTCACTGCTTTAGGGAGCTATTCTTGTTCAAGGCCTGCTTGTACCAGTCGGATGGTTGTGAATCGGGCCATTCTTTGACCTGAGATGTCCACCTTTATTTCCGTTCATTACTGCCTTCACTTCAGCCAAGATGGACAAGGCGATCTCTTCCGGACTTTCTGCACCTAGATCTAAACCCATCGGGCCAAAAATTAATTTTTCTTCCTCTTCCTGTAATACAATACCATGACATGATAATTTGTTCATTAATTTAAGCAGCTTTTTTTAGGACCAAGTACTCCGATATAGGGGCATTTATATGGATATAGTCCTTTTAAAATTTCCAGGTCATAATTGAAATTATGACTCATAAGAACCACAGCTGTTTTCTGATCTACTTTTAATTGGCTTACTACCTCATTACCTTTGCCTGATAATAGCTCAATTGCCTCGGGAAAGCGTGTAGCAGAGACCAAATCACTTCTACCATCTGCAATGGTAATCTCCCAACCCATTGCTTTGGCTAATTTTACCAAGGGCAATACATCATTTCCGGCACCAATAATATTTAAGCGGATGGAGGGTTGCATGTTTTCCACAAATGCAGTGAAATTTGACTGCTCAATGGGATGAATTAGAGTTTTTTGGTCAGAAAAAACAGCTGAACATGCTTTTAAAATTGAAGATTGAGCATCAGGTTTTATCCGGGTAAATGATTGGTTGTAAATCTTACTTTTCTCCTGAAATAGAAGTGCAGTACCGGGTTGGCTTTCTCTTTTATTTATTATATCAAATAGGGTAACCAGCACTTTTTGATCTCGGTTTTTTGTGCAAGTATTGAGCAATTGAATGGGATTATTTTCCCTATTTTCCACTATAGGTTCAATCAAAATATGAATAATTCCATTGCAACCTAAACCTACGCCAAATTTAGCATCGTCATCATCTGTGGTGTCATAAGTGACTAGCATAGATTGCTGCTTAAAAATTACCATTTGGGCTTTCTTGAGAGCATCACCTTCTAAACATCCTCCGGAAATAGCCCCTGTAAGTGCACCGTTTTCTGTAATAAGCATCCGAGCTCCCGGTTGGCGGTAAGAAGATCCTTCCACTTTAACAACAGTAGCCAAAGCCGTTTTTTCATTGTGTCGTTTGGCCAAATCATATGCCTTGAGGATTTCTTTAATTTCTTTCATTTACCTATAAACCAGTTTGGTGAAAAAAAGTGATAGGGAATATTTCGCCCTTTTTAAATGTGTCTTTCTCCGCCGGAAGGCTTAGGAATCCATCTGCTAAAGCCAAGTGTACCAAGTCTCCTGAACCTGAATTGGCTACAGGGTTGGCAAGAATTTTCCCATCCTCAACACTACTTTTAATGAGTAGATGGTTGGTTAGGGGCTTTTTAAAGGTAACCTCATTATTTAAGTAAGCATAATTATTATTAGGAGCTATTCCCAAGTAATGATTGTACCACCATTTGAAATATAGGTGGAAGCAAACGAGGGTAGAACTAGGGTTTCCTGGGAAACCAAAAACACTTTTAGAACCTATGGTGCCGAACAGAAAAGGTTTCCCGGGCTTTTGTTTGACTCCATGGATATGAATTTGAATGCCTAGTTCCTTAAAAACAGTGGGTAGAAAATCATATTTCCCCTTGGATACAGCTCCTGAAAACATAAGCAAGTCATATTCTTCCAAAAGTTTGCCTATGGAGGCATTAAGCTGGTCTTTATCATCGGGTAGGTGAGTAGTATGCGCTTCTATATTGAGGTCTTTTAGTGCCGCTTGAAGCATGTAAACATTTGACCGCCTAATTTGATGGGGTAAAGGATTATGAGTGATAGGCACCAATTCATCCCCTGTAGAACAGATCATTATTTTTGGTACTTGAATTACTTTTATCTCTGTGTGCCCTGTTGTGGCTAAAACCCCTTTTACACCGGGGTGAATCCAAGTACCGGAGGCAAGCAATTGGTCACCTTTTTTCGCATCTATTCCTTTTTTATGCGTATTCTGGAATGCTTTATGATCTGTAGAATTTAATCGCGCCACACCATTTTTGATGGTTAATTTTTCATAAGGAATGACACAATCTGTATGAACCGGTAAAACTGCACCTGTCATGACTTCCAGGCAATTTTCAGGCTTATTTAGACTTTTTTGTTGTTGTCCTGCGGCCTGTATATCTTCGATTACAAATTGTTGTCGAATTTGTAACTGATCACTTTGAATGGCTATCCCATCCATAGCGACACGGTCGAAGGGTGGAGCATCTCGATCTGCATATATATTTTCTGCCAGTAATCGGTTCAGACAATTTTCAAAAGATACCCTTTCTATGGGGCCTTTATTCGAGAATTTTGACAGTATTTCTTGGGCTTCGCTTACACTTATCATGGGGGTAAATTGTCAGGGTTTGAAAAACCTATCCTCCTAAAAACGACATGGAATTTTTAGCTTGGTTCGAGGTTTGATTTTCCGCCTCGAAACCATCTTTCGCTTTATTGGCAACTGCTTCTAAAATGGCACTTTTGAGCTGGTCATCTCCACATCCACTCCTTAAAATATCTCTCAGGTTGGTCACAGGTGGCCCGTAAAGACAAGTTCTAAGTTCACCGGTGGCAGAAAGTCTAATTCTATTACACGTACCGCAAAAAGTTCGGCTGAAAGCGGGAATAATACCAAAAGAGCCACTGAAACCGGGCACCTTATAATTGACTGATGTACTATTGGATTCATCACTTATTTTTTGAATACCTGGGAATTGTGAGTCAATATAATTGTAAAGTGCTTGGTAGTTCCACTCAGGAATATCAAATTTACCAGTGCCATTGAAGGGCATTTCTTCCAAAAACCTGACAGAAAGCGCATGATCCTTCGTTAAATTGATAAATGGCACAATGTCCTCAATGTTCTTTTTCCATCGATTACACAATTGAGTTTTACATTAAAGTCTTCGGATAGTAAGTTTTTTATACAACCCATTACTTCCTCAAATTTATCCCTTCTTGTAATCTCGTAAAAGCGTTTAGGATCCAATGAATCTAATGAAATGTTTATTTTTTTACCCCGAACTTGGCTAATTGGTTGATTTGAGCCTTGCTAATGGAACCATTACTTGTGAGAGTTATTTCTTTAAGGTTTTGATTTTTGGAAAGCAATTCGATAAAGTCTAATATGCCCTTTCTAACAAAGGGTTCTCCACCGGTAATTCTAATTTTCCTTACTCCAAGATCAACAAATATTCTAGTAAGATAATCTAGTTCTTCATAGCTGAGTAGGTCATCTCGTTGAACAAAATTCATACCTTCCTCCGGCATACAATAATAGCATCTGAAATTACAGCGATCTGTCACTGATAATCTCAAATAATCTAATTTTCTACCGTATTTGTCGATTAGCTTTTGTTCCATAATAATTTGATGGGATTATTTGACACCTTGAAAGGGTTAAGGGTGTGCATTTACCCATACTGTTTGGTCTGTGAAATATTCCTTTTTCCAAATTGGAACAGTCATTTTGAGTGTATCAATGAGGTACCTGCAAGACTCAAAAGCATCTTGTCGGTGGGCAGAAGAGGTCCCTATTACAACCACTGGTTCACCAATCTGTTTTTCGCCCAAAGCATGAACAATTAATACTTTTTTTAGGGGCCATTTCTCGATTGCCTTATGTGCCAATTTTTTCATTTCTGAGATGGCCATTGGTTCATAAGCTTCAAATTTCAGTTTTAGAACATTTTTTCCCAAGGCATGGTTTCTTACGCTACCAATAAATAGGTCTATGCCTCCGGCTTCAGGGTCTTGTAAGTAGGTATATACCTCTTCAAGAATAATTTTTTCCACCAATTTAACGTGTATCATATTATCCTCCACTTACAGGCGGTATTAAAGCTATTTCTTTTGCCTCCCCAATGGGATGGTCGTCCTCTGCGTATTCCAAGTCAACAGCAATACCAATACTGCTGAGATTTCCCATTCTTGGATACTTTTGCAATATCCATTTTTTCAAATCCCTAACGGTTTGTATAGAAGGATCTTTCGGCAATGCCAATTCCCTCTCGCCTACAATGTCCTTAGAAATTCCAAACAATTGAATTTTCATACCTGCAGTTTTTTCTTTATTCTAATGATAAAGCTAAACATAAGCATTCGATTAAACATAAAAATTGGGAACAATCTTCTTAAAATTGCCATATAGTCTGTAATACCCTTAGGAGAAAATTAATTGGATTATGCTTTACCTACCTTTTAGTTGTGTTAATCACATGTTGTTCAAGGATTAAAGGATTGGTCCTTACACCTTCCGTTTTTCCTGAAAAGTAAAATCAATGATCAGTTTTCTCCCTTTGTGAAATCTTTTTGGTTAATAGCCTATAAAATATATTTAAATGCATTTTTCCTTTCCTTGATTTTTATAAAAACCACTAGATCGATAGTTTAAATTAAAATATTTAGTAGAATTTTAATAAAAATATTTCTTAAATAAATATTCTTTTATTAAAATTTATTTCAACAGTATTATTGATTGTAAAAATAAATGGGAGTGAATATAAATTGTGTATTTCAGGAAAAATTCATTACTTGTATTGTTTTATTTACCAATATATCAACCCAATGGACAATAACCTATCCGTTCCTGAGCTAGTAGGCTTATTGCAGACCGGAGATCAAAAAGCCTATAATAAGTTGTACAAACTATTCGGTCCCAAAATTCTTAATACTTGCCGGAAAATGTATTTAAATCAGCAAGATTCAGAAGAGGTGGTGCAAGAAGTGTTTCTAAAAGTATGGGAAAAAAGAGCAAAACTTGACAGTACTTTGTCATTCAATGCTTATTTATTAACCCTTATGAAGACCAGAATTTTCAAACGTTCTAAAAAGCAGGCCTTGGAAATTGCTTATCAGAAATACAATATTCATTTTTTAAATAGGGCAGACAATAGCACAGAGGAGCACATTCTATTTGAAGAAATAAAGTCATTTTCAAACAAAGCAATAGCTGCCCTCCCCAAAGGACAAAAAGAAGTTATATCCCTTAGATTTTCTGAACATTTGACATCCGATGAAATTGCGGAAAAGTTACAAATCTCCAAAAGAACTGTTGAAAATCAATTGTACAAAGCCACAAAAAAGCTTAAAAAACAATTTATTTCCAATGAATTAATACCTTATGAAATGCTTTTAATATTGTTTATTTATTAATTCGACCTTAAAAAGGTTTATGATTTTATAAATTTTGTCATGTAAAATTAAATATAATGTAAAATTAATATTTGACATAAGTAAAAGTGGGTAGATAAGGATATATACCATATAAACAATTGGTTTTAGATGGATAACTTCACCAAAAAATGGCAAGATTTTCATGAAGGCAAACTTTCGAAAAAGGAAGTGATTGAATTTTTGAATTTTCTAGAAAGTGACCTTGGTAAAAGTTGCTATCAAAAGCTCTTGAAAGCAACTTGGGCAGAAGAGGAAGAAATAAAATCAGTAAAAAAAACACAGTTTTCAAAGGCTCCAAGTTCTAAGTCCCACATAGATTTACCTTCCACTAATGATAAGGATTTTTTTAATCGCTTTTATCCCTCAAAAATTGCTGCATTTAAATCAATTTTCAAATATGCTGCTTGCTTGATGGCATTATTGATGGTTTTTAAGACCATTGATTTCTGGCCCGACCGTTTGATGCAAGAAAGTAAAGTTGAGAAGGATATTGTATGGCTTAGTAAATCCAATCCGCAAGGAATTAAATCAAAGATTTTATTACCCGATAGTTCATGGGTGTACTTAAATTCAGGAAGTGAAATTAAATACCCCGAAAACTTTGCAATTAACCGACAAGTAATTTTAAAAGGAGAAGCATTTTTTGAAGTTTTTAGTGACAAAGATCATCCTTTTACAGTAGAAGCCTCCAATATTAAAACAGAAGTATTAGGTACTTCCTTTAATGTGAATTCCCTATTTCCGGAATCAGTTGAAATCGGATTGGCCACAGGGTCATTAAGAATTTTAAATGGCAGTTCTGGTGAAGAATTAATATTATCTCCGGGAGAGGCAAGCAATATACCTACAGGCAAGGAGGAAATGATAAAATACAATATAGATCCCAAGAAAATCGCGCCTTGGAAAGAAGGTGTTCTACATTTCAATGATGAAAGTTTTGAAAGAGTAGTGAAAAAATTGGAGAACTGGTACGGAGTTGAAATTACCATTGAGGGGGATATTCCCAAAGAAAAATGCAATGGAGATTTCCAAAAAAACACGTATCTGACAAATGTCTTAAAAGTATTGGGGCATGCCTTAAACTTCAATTTTGATATAAACAAGAACCAAGTAACTATAAATACCATGAATATGAATGAATAAGTAGTACTAAAATTATTTCTAACCAATACCCAAAATTCCATGAAACATGTTTTATTTAACAAGTTTAATAGCCTAAAGTATAGGATACTTATCGTTGGGTTATTAAGCATAATCACCGTGCTGCCTACATCAGCTGCAAATACCGCCAAGAGTATTGAAGATGTAAAGATTAGGATGGATTTTCTTGAAGGAAATTTGAAAGATCTTTTAGGAAATATAGAAAGTAAGACAGATTATCGTTTTTTCTACACAGATCAGGCAGTAAAAGATTCTGAAGTACTTACCCTAGATAGAAGTAAGGGAACGGTTGCAGACATACTGAAGGAACTGGCGCGGCTAAAAAACCTTCATTTCAAGCAGGTTAACAACAATATTAGTGTCAAGTATTTAGGTGAAAATCAAGATCAGAATAAGGTTGAAATTGTTCTGGAACGAGCTGATATTAATGTAAAAGGCAAGGTAACGGATAAATCCGGTGAACCTATTCCCGGCGCTGCCATATCAGTTATCGGAACCACAGTGGGCACCATAACGGATATTGATGGGAATTTTTCGTTAACTGTTCCTGAAGATGGAGAATTGATGGTGTCCTATATAGGATTCACCACCCAAAGAATCCAAATCAATTCGAGGTCTATTATTAATGTGACCCTTGAGGAGAACATCGCCGGCTTGGAAGAAGTAGTGGTAACTGCTTTAGGTATTAAGAGGGAGGCCAAAAGTTTAGGTTATGCAACCTCTACTGTAGAATCAGAGGAAATGACCATCAACAGAACCCCAAATTTCATCAATTCACTTCAAGGGAAAGTTGCAGGGGTAAATATATCTTCCATGGGATCAGGACCTCAGGGCAGTAGTAAAATTAGGATTCGAGGGGTATCTTCTTTTGGAGGAAATAATAGCCCTCTTATTGTGGTTAATGGTGTTCCAATTGATAACACCAATTTTGGTGTCAGTGGGGATGTTTCTGAGGTGGGAAGTAACAGGAGATCTGATAGTGGAGATGGATTGAGTAGTATCAACCCTGATGATATCACATCGATGTCTGTATTGAAAGGTGCTGCGGCTTCTGCATTATATGGGGCAAGGGCTAAGGATGGTGTGATAATGATTACCACTCGAAATAGGGCTTCTGGTTCAGGAATTCAAATAGAGCTTAATACCAATTATACCAATGACACGCCCCTTGATTTTACTGATTATCAATATGAATATGGGCAAGGTGAAGGTGGTTTAAGACCTACTTCAGCCCGACCGGTTTCGGGGGTATGGAGTTTTGGAGAAAAAATTGAGCCCGGAATGACTCAGATATTATTTGATGGAATAGAAGTTCCTTATACTGCTCAACCCAATAAGATTAGAGATTACTATAGAAATGGTTCAACCCTGTCTAATACAGTTACTTTATCCTCAGGAGGAGAAAATGGTGGCTTTAGCTTATCAGTAGCAAATATGGACAGTAAGGCCATCTTACCTGGCTCCAATTACAATCGAAAAACAATTAATTTGGGATTTACCCAAAACATCAACAAGCTAACTGTTTCCGGGAACATTAATTACTCCAAGGAGGATAGAATCAATCCTCCAAATATAGCAGAACAGGATTTTAGTCCTGTTGTCATCTATACCTTGGCAAGTACGATGCCCTTAGACCTTTTAGAGCAATATGCATTTGATGAAAATGGGGATGAATTTCCTTACTCAAGGTTTACAAATAGAACCAATCCCTATTTTGCCCTTTCTAGGTTCGAAAACAATATTAGAGATAGGGTTTACGGAAATATTACTGCTAGGTACGATATTACAGATTGGCTCTATGTTCAAGGTAGGTTTGGCCAAGATTTTTATTCCAGAGATTCAGAATACAATTTACCAACAGGTTCTCAAAGACAATCTTCTCCACCTCCAGGTTTTGTTAATGGTCAATATGTCCAGGACATCAGAAGATTCAGGGAGGTCAATACAGATTTCTTGTTGGGGATGAACAAATCTTTTGGGGACTTTGGCTTAATGGTTAACCTTGGAGGTAATCAAATGTACCGTAAATTAGATGTAAACACCCTATTGGGAGAAAACTTCTATACCAGAGATCTTTATACCATTGGAAATGCAAGTAAAATAACTACCAATTACAGCATTTCTGAAAGGCAAGTGAACTCCTTATATGGTAGCACAGAATTATCTTGGAAGGGTTATTTGTATCTAAATGGTACGGTAAGGAACGATTGGTTTTCTACACTCTCTCCTGCCAATAGAAGTATTGTTTACCCTTCGATCACAGGTAGTTTTGTCTTCTCTCAAGCATTTGAAAACCTGCCTAATTGGATGACTTTTGGTAAAATTAGAGTGGCTTATGCTGAAGTTGGAAGTGATACCGATGTGCAACCTTATGCCAACAATCTGTTTTACAATATCAATCAGCAGCAATTTCCCAATTCTAATGGAGTGGCTCAGCCTGTTGGTAGTGTAAGTGGTTCAGTGGTGCCCAATTCCAATTTGAGACCAATGAGGGTTAGAGAAAAAGAGATTGGTTTGGAAATGACCTTGTTTGATAATCTTCGTTTTGAAGTTTCTTATTATGATAAACTCTCTTCTGATCAAATATTGCAGGCGCAAATTTCTAATGGTTCTGGCTATGTAAATCAGCTCATCAATGTGGGAGAAAGCGAGAACAAAGGAGTGGAAATGTATGCAAATATTTCACCCATAAAAACAGCTGATTTTGAGTGGAATTTTGGAGCTAACGCTTCCTATAATCAATCCAAAGTTTTAAGTCTTGGTGATGATGTGGATGGGTCTTTTATTACCGTAGGTCTTGCAGAATTTCATGGTGAATTAAGACAGGAAGTAGGTAAACCAATGGCTCAACTTTACGGTTGGGGATACCTTAGAGATGAACAAGGAAGACAAGTTTTTGACCCTAATAGTGGGAGACCATTAAGATCAAATGAGCAATTAAACTTTGGCTCTGCAATTCCGGTGTGGGTTGGAGGTTTTACAAATAGTTTTAACTATAAAAAACTTAGTTTCTCATTCTTAATCGATTTTAAATTGGGCCATAAAATGATTTCAGGTACTCATACCAATGCATATAGGCACGGTTTAGACAAAGCCACACTTATTGGAAGAGAGCAAGGTTATGTTGTTGGGGATGGAGTAAACCCAAATGGAGAAATCAATACAGCTCAAGCCCCTGTACAGACTTATTATGAAACGATCCGTTCCGGAAGAATGTCTGAGCAGTCTGTATTCAATGCAGGTTCCTGGCAGTTGCGTCAATTGACCTTGGGTTATGACCTAAGCAGCTTGATTCCACAAAATAACTTTATCAAAGGGTTAAGATTTAACGTTGTTTCAAACAATGTTGCGGTAATAAAGAAATGGGTACCTCATATCCATCCGGACCAAAATGGCATTATCTCAGATAATATGGCAGGTTTGGAAGCTACCGGTTTGCCGGTTACCAGAAGTATTGGTTTTAATCTGAATGTGAAGTTTTAATGACTTTGCGTGAACCAATAAAATGAGTGTTATAACTAAATTTATTAGCGATGAAAAAGTCTAAAAAATCATATATATATCCCTTTATTTTACTATTCCTTTTGTTTTCCTGTGATTCAGGGTTTGATGAAATGAATACCAACCCGGTTAGGTTAACTTCAATTGATCCTACCTTTCAATTAAATCAGGCCATTATTACCAGTTCTCCGGGTTACAATAATTTGACCTATGAAGTTACGATAGTAAGGCAAATGATAACTCCTTTTCAAGGTGTTGGTACCGGAGGAAATTTAAATCAAGACAATAGAGCAGCTACCCAAGGCAATTGGTATACCTATTATGAAACCATCATTAAAAATCTGGTTGACGGATTATCAGCACTTGAAGATATGCCTGAAAGAACCAATTTGGAACATATCATGAAAATATGGAAGGCGCATGCTTTTATAGTTTTAACAGATACCTATGGTGATATCCCTTATACTGAAGCAGGCAAAGGGTATATTGATGGTGTGGTTTTTCCTAAATATGATTCTCAGGAAAGTATTTACACCTCCATTTTAAATGACTTAGAGGCAGCTGTTCAAGGGTTGAATGATTCAAATGATGATATAGGTCAAGAAGTCATGTATAGTGGCAATATTGAACAATGGAAAAGATTAGGGAATTCTTTACTGTTACGTGCCGGAATGCGTTTGTCTAAGGTAGATCCTTCCTCTGCAGCAGCATATGCAAGCAAAGCAGTGGCTGGAGGTTTGATGCAATCCAATGATGACAATGCAGTAGTAAGGCACAATGCTGATTATAGAAATGGTGTAGGTACAAACCTGAATGGGGGCAGGCGCCATTCTACTATCTTGATAAGGAGTTAGTAGATTTCTTTAAAGCCAATGAAGATCCAAGATTGACCTCCATAGGAGTGAGGTATGTAGGCGCTCTTAGTGGAAACGATCAGGTGGAAGCCAATGCCGTAAGAACTTTTGATGCTCAAATAGGTATGCCACAAGGCTATGACAATACTACCATTATCCCTGTGGTGCAGCAGGAAGGACTTGCCAGTTTATTTGATTATAGTCAGTTGGATAGAAGCCGTATGGGAAATCCAGAAGCTCCCAATTTTTTGGTTACCTACTCTCAAACATTGCTTCTTTGGGCAGAGGCGGCTTATCGTGGTTGGGCTCCCGGTGACCCGGAAGAATTGTATCATGCCGGTATAAGGGCACATATGGAGCAAATGGCATTGTGGGAAAATAGCATGGCCATTTCATCAGAAGAGATTGATAGCTATATAGCAGCTCACCCGCTAGAAGTTGGAAAAGAACTTGAACTTATCAATACCCAATATTGGGTGTCTTCCTTCTTGATAGGCCATGAAGCCTGGTCTAATTTTAGAAGATCCGGTTACCCTATCTTAACTCCTAATCCTTATCCGGGTAGTGACCTTAAAGATGAGGACTTTATTAGAAGGCTTACCTATCCTGATTCTGAGTTGACTGTTAACAAGGAGAATATTGATGTTGCCACAAGTAGAATGGGACCTGATATATTGGATACAAGGGTTTGGTGGGACGTAAAGCAATAGCATAAAATAACCTATTAATCCATGTTCAATTTACCTTGGCTATGTAATGTAGCATTTATTACATAGCCAAGGCTTTATTGCATCAGTTGAGTCTCAGCTGAATTTCGAATGGCAGGGCTGTTCTGAATCGATTGTTATTGACAATAAACCTAAAAATGAAAAATATTAAAAAGAGATTAAAATCCGGGGAAACATTGGCCGGTTGCTGGCTAAACTTAGGTAGTTCTGTAACCGCAGAAATTGTTGGTTCTTCAGGCTACGACTGGGTACTTATTGATTTAGAACATGGTTCAGGTGAACAAGCTGATCTTTTACACCAACTCCAGGCATTAGAGCATACACCAGCTTCAGCATTGGTACGCGTAGAGAGTCACCAAAAAGAAAGAATTCATCGGGTACTGGATCTTGGTGCCAATGGCGTAATGGTTCCTCAAATAAAAAAGTAGCAGAAGCCAAGTCAGCTATTGCGGGTATTCATTATCCTCCTAACGGTGTCAGGGGAGTAGCCAAAATGGTCCGGGCCACAGGATTTGGTAAAAACTTTGATTCTTATAAGAAAGGGACATTGGAAAACCTACTTGGTGTTATTCAAATTGAAACTTTGGAAGCTTTAGAGGTATTGGATGAAATTGCTGAACTTCCGGGAGTAGATGTGTTATTTATTGGTCCTTCAGACCTTACCATGGCTTTGGGAATAGATGGAGACTTGTCTCACCCTTTATTTGTTGATGCTGTGGAAAAAATTGTTGCAGCCGCAAGAAAAGCAGGTAAAGCCGTGGGTATTTTGCTTTTCGATCCCAATGATTTTCAAAAATACAATGAATTAGGGATTCAGCTTATCGCATGTGGTGCTGATGCTACCTTTGTAGCCAATGGAGCAAGGGCGATGGCTAGCCAGCTGAATTCGGCTAAAAATAGGAAAGGGTAAACAGATGTTGCAAGACCCTTTAATTATTCTAGTCATAGGGATGCTTATCGTAATTGGTGGCATCATATTCGGGAAATTAAACCCTTTTATTGCGCTAATTGTGGCTGCATTGGTGGTGGCTTGGTTGACTCCATCAGTAGCTATTGTGGACTTTGCTTTAAGCAAAGGACAATCTGAAACAGCCGCTCAGGCTTTGGCGAATACCTCTATTGGCGAACGAATCGCTGCGGCTTTTGGAAGTACCGTGGGGAAAATAGGTATTTTAATCGCTATGGCGGCCATTATTGGTAAGGCCATGTTAATGAGTGGTGCTGCAGAACGGATCGTTAGGTCTATTTTAGGGTTGACAGGTGAGAAAAATGCTCCACTGGCATTTTTGAGTGGTAGTTTTTTCTTGGGAATACCTGTTTTCTTTGATACGGTATTTTACCTTATGATACCTCTGGCCAAAGCCATGGCCATGCGATTGAAGCAGAGTTATTTACTCCTCGTATTGTGCATCACTGCTGGAGCAGCTATGGCCAATTCATTGGTTCCTCCGACACCCGGACCTCTATTTCTAATTGCCGAAATGGATATTCCCATAGGCATGATGATGGTAGGGGGTTTTTTAGTAGGCTCTGTGACTATTATTGTAGGCTATTTCTTTGCGGTGTGGGTCAATAAAAGAAACCCAATTCCATTACGAGAATCCCTTGATGCTCCATTGAGTGAAATTGAAGCACTGGCCAATAAAGATGCTGCCCAACTGCCATCATTAGGAATCTCTTTATCTCCTATACTGGTGCCTTTAGTGTTGATTACAGGAAGTGCTACAGTTCATACTTTTATGGATATAGACAGTACAATGAATAGCAATAAATTGCTCCTTTTGCTTCAGTTTTTCGGAGAAAAAAATATGGCCTTGATCATGGGGGCTTTGGCGGCATTATTGACGCTCTTTATTCAGAAAAAGAAAACAAATGATGGTATCAAGGGGGCTGTTCAGTCTGCTCTAACCAGTGGTGGAGTAATTATATTGATAACCGCAGCAGGAGGTGCTTTTGGCGCCATGTTGCAACAAACTGGGATAAGTTTAAGAATTGCAGAGCTTACATCCGGCTATCAGATGGCACTAATACCCTTGGCTTTCTTTATTACAGCATTGGTGAGAACTGCCCAAGGCTCAGCTACTGTGGCAATGATCACTGCATCCGGGATTTTATCAGGCATGTCAACCACCGGTTTGGATTTTCATCATCTATACTTGGGTTTGGCCATAGCATGTGGATCCAAATTGGTTCCATGGATGAATGATAGCGGATTTTGGATTGTATGTAAAATGAGTAATCTAACTGAGAAAGAAGCCTTAAGGACTTTTTCTCCTTTGCTTACCATTATGGGAATTGTTGGATTAATAACCATTATGATAGCCGCGAAAATATTTCCTTTAGTTTAAAATAGTTAACCCAAAGTAATATGAAAGATATATTAAAAATTTTACAGAGGAGGAGGTTTATGAAGCTGTTTGCTTCAGGTACCGCCGGTGCACTTACTACGGCAAGTGTAGCATTAGGGGCCGACAGGTCTACATTGAAACCTACCAACCAAAAGGCTAAAAAGGTTTTAATGAAAGTAGGTTGCCAGTCCGGCGGAACCTCAGAAGAAAATCTGGCTTTTAAAGCCAGACATGGTGTTTATAACATGGACGGAGGCATGCCAAAATTTATTCCGGGAAAAGGCTGGGACTTAGAGGATAGCTTGAGAAAGAGGGATGCTTGTGAGAAATATGGTATCAGCCTTGATGCTTATCATCTTCCCCTTACATCTGCTGGAATTGACCGTGTGGTTGTTCCTAACATCATGCTAGGTAAAGCCCCAGAGAGAGATAAAGAAATTGAGATGATTCAGCAAATGATTCAAGTTTCAGCCAAAACCGGGGTGAAATTATTGAATTATAATACCACCATTTTGCCTGTATTAAGAACCGGAAGAACGATTGATCCCAATAGAGGAAATGCTTCTTACAGTACCTGGAATTATGAAGAAGCTCTAAAAAGGGAGCAACCATTGACCGTAGCGGGGAATGTGGATGCTGATGAAATTTTTGAACGGATAAAATACATGCTGGATAGAATAATTCCTGTGGCAGAGGAATACAAGGTGCAGTTAGGTAACCATATTGCCGATCCCCCGGTACCTGATCAATATAAGGGAATAATGCGATGGAATAGTCCTGAAGTTTTTGAGGGAATGAAGAGGTTTGCTAAATTGTCGGACAGTCCCTATCATGGATTTAATTTTTGCATTGGGTCTATTGCAGAGGGACTCGAGATCCTAAAAATGATATTTTCCCCATAATCGAATATTTTGGCAAGCAAAAGCAAATATTTAATGTACACCTTAGAAATATTAAAGGCAATTATAACAATTTCCAAGAAGTATTTCCGGACAATGGAGAGATGAATTTTTTCCATGTTATGCGTGCATTGCGAGAAGTGGAATTTGATGGGATGGTAATGCCCGATCATGTCCCGAAACACGAAGCAGAGGGGTCGAGTGCTCAAGCTTTTGCCTTCGCTTATGGACATATTATAGGTATTCTTCAGGCTTTAAAGGACGAAGCTGACAATGGTTGATTTACAGATGACTATCAATAAAAATTAATAAGTGACCAATAAAAATAAAAACGCAACTATTATGAAAAAAGTAGGATTTATAGGATTAGGAATTATGGGGAAGCCCATGGCCATCAACTTAATTGATGCAGGATATGATTTAATTGTATTAGACAGCAACAAAGCAGCGGATGATTTAACTCAAAAAGGGGCAAAGGCCTATTCCAGTTGCAAAGAAGTGGCTGAAAATTCAGAGATTATTATCACCATGCTTCCTGATTCTCCTGAAGTAAATGAAGTTGTTTTTGGAGAAGGAGGGGTATTGGAAGGTATCCAATCAGGTGCTGTTTTTATAGATATGTCTACCATTGCCCCATCCACGGCTAGAGAAGTTGCGGAGGCCATGCTAAAAAAAGGAGTGGATGCTTTAGATGCTCCTGTTTCAGGTGGGCAAGTTGGTGCAGAACAAGGGAATCTATCAATAATGGTAGGAGGAAAGCAGGCCGCTTTTGATACTGCCAAGCCTTTATTTGAGGTAATGGGAAAAAGTGCAGTGTTGATTGGTGATGCCGGAGCAGGACAAATGACCAAAGCTTGCAATCAAATGATTGTGGGGATGACTATTCAGGCGGTGGCTGAATCTTTTACTTTGGCCAAAAAAGCTGGGGTTGATCTGGAAAAGATGAGAGAAGCATTGTTAGGAGGCTTTGCTCAGAGTCGAATTCTGGACTTACATGGCCAAAGAATAATTGATCGAAATTTTGAGCCTGGTTTTAAGATCAAATTGCATCGAAAAGACATGAACATCGCTTTAATGGCCGGCAAAGAATTTAAAGTGCCTTTGTATGGCTCAGCTCTTGTTGCTAGCCATATGGATGCTGTTTTGGCAGCGGGAATGGATGAAAAAGACCACAGCGCTTTGGCTCTGCTAATGGAAAAATTATCCAATGTAGACTAAATCCTAAAGCCCAAATTATGAACAATATTCTTTCAGGTAGGGGGCCGATTATTAAAGAAATGATTATTACCCCTATTGCTATTAAAGATCCCCCATTACTCAACGCTGCAGGATTACATGCTCCTTATGCTTTGCGAACAATTGTTGAGTTGGTTACTGAGGATGGAATTGTTGGAATAAGTGAAATTCCCGGAAATGATGCCATCAATGATTCCCTAGCAGAAGCAGCTCAATTAATTATCGGAAAAGATGTATACCAACTTAACCAATTGCAAGCCTCAATAAATGCTTATTTCGGTACAGATACGAGTAAGGATCGGGGAGATGCACCTTGGGATCAAAGAAAGCTAGTACATGTTTTTTCGGCCTTGGAAGTGGCCTGTCTAGATATTATTGGAAAGGTAGTAAACCGCCCAATTGTAGACCTTTTGGGTGGCAAAATGCGTGATGCAGTTCCATTTGCGGCTTACCTATTTTATAAATATGAGGGTGCCGGAGGTTCACTTGGTTTTGGTACCGATAACAAGGCCACCGGTTGGGATGCTGCCAGGCAGAAAGCAGCCATAAACCCTGAGGGAATCGTTGCCCAAGCCCATGCCATGTGTAAACACTATGGGTTCCAATCTATTAAATTAAAAGGTGGGGCCTTTCCTCCGGACCAGGAAGTAGCTGCCATGTTTGCTTTGCATGAAGCATTCGGCGATAAAATGCCATTGAGGTTTGATCCCAATGCCATATGGAAACCGGAAACTGCCTTGAAGTATGGTAAAAAAATGGAACCTATTCTAGAATATTTAGAAGATCCTGTACGTAGCCAAGAAGAAATGGCCAAGTTAAGGAATGCCATTGAAACCCCTCTTGCTACGAATATGTGTACAACTTCATTTGATGAAATTCCTGCAAGTATTCGCTTGGGAGCTGAAGATATCATATTGAGTGATCATCATTTTTGGGGAGGCTTAAAAGCTTCTATGGAATTGGCCAAGCTTTGCACCACTTTTGGCAGGAAGCTTTCCATGCATTCCAATAGTCACTTGGGGATATCCTTGGCTGCCATGGTGCATTTAGGTGCAGCACTTCCGGAAGTCCCCTATGCCTTAGATACCCATTATCCATGGCAATCTGAAGAAGTTATTGTAGGAGGGAGTATTCCCTTTGTCAACGGCTCAGTTGAAGTGCCTACAGGAGCCGGACTTGGGGTGGAACTTGATCGACAAGCTTTAGAAAAGCTTCACCAACAGTACCTTCGATCAGGGCTGTCCAAAAGGGACGATCAAATTGAAATGCAAAAGGTTCATCCGGATTGGACTTTTCAAAAAGTCCGTTGGTAAGTTATCATTGAAAAACCCATCTCACCAAAGAGATGGGTTAATATTATTGTTTTACTTTAAACCCGGTGTACATGAGAAAGTGCAGGACAATAGCCCTAGTATTTTTAATTTCTTTTCTAATCAATTTGCCTGGATTTGGGCAGCAAATTAGTAAAGAAGAGTTGTTATTTCTTACACCAAATTGGACTGGAGAAAGATTTGAAGATGGTCGCCCAAAAGTTGCCGATGAAATTTTAGATAGAATGAAGGAGGTAACACATGAAGAAGCATGGGCAGTCTTAAAGAATGAAGGGTATAAATACCAATATGCAGAAAACTGGGAAACCATTCATTCAGATAGGGTTTTGGTTGGAAGGGCTTTGACAGCCACCTTTATGCCCGGGAGACCTGATATTCACGATGCCATTGATAAAAGAGGAAAGGCTGAAGGGAAAAGAGGCCAAAATAGTTGGCCTGTAGATCTATTAATGCCCCGAGATGTTTACGTGGCAAACCAATTTGGGCTTCATATAGGTGGCCCAACAATAGGAGACAATGTTGGCAATGCCATTTATGCCAAATCCGGTAATGGAATTGTATATGATGGGGCTGTAAGAGATATCAATGGTTTAAAAGCCATTGATGGTTTTGTTTCATTCTTTTCCAGTTATCACCCTTCACATCACAATCAAGCCGGAGACTTGAATACCATGTTAATTGGAATTAATCAACCTACCCAAATTAGACAGGTAACTGTAATGGCGGGCGACGTAGTTTTAGGTAGGGATGGGGCAGTTACTTTTATACCACCTCATTTGGCAGAAAAGGTAGTGATTACTTCAGAAGTGGTTCGGCTGAGGGATATGTTTGGGCACAGTAGGCTTAGGGAAGGAGTCTATACTGCAGGACAAATTGATACCCGATGGTCTCCTGAAATTGAAAAAGATTTTTCACAATGGCTCAATAATCATAAAAATGATTTGCCCATACCCAAAGAACAAATCGAAGAAATATTGAGGGAAAGAACCTGGTAATTCTAAAAGTTTAAATATCTAATTCATTGAAAAATAGTTTGATATATTATTTCATGTAATAAAAATTGAACGGAATTTAATGAAATTGACCTTATTTCAATAGATTGATTTAACCCAAATAACCTATCATGAACAATAATCTAAAAAGAAGATCATTTTTGTCTAAAGCTGCCTTGACAGGAGTGACAGGAGCAGCATTTTTATCCGGTTACGGATCCTCTCTTTCTGCCGCAGTAGAAAAAATGCCCTCTTATTCCAATCCTTCAGATTTAAAAATTACAGATGTGAAATGTGGCTATGTAAGGGGAGCTTTATATGTAAAGATTTATACCAACCAAGATATTTTTGGCTGTGGTGAGGCCGTTGATGCCATCCATGGCACCTATCACTTGGTAAAAAGACTCGGTAGGCAAATCAAAGGAGAAAGTCCACTAAACCCCAACCGGCTTGCTGAGCAGTTAAGAAAGGGGGCATTTTTCGGGGGTGCGCAATCGGGAGTATTTGTTGCAGTTCTAACGGCCATAGAAACTGCTCATTGGGACATTACAGGGAAGGTATTTGGTGTTCCGGTTTACCAATTATTAGGAGGTAAGTTCCGAGATAAAATCCGGGTGTACTGCGATACAGCATTGTACACATCCAGAAACCCGAGCCCTCAAGATTATGCGCAAGCTGCTAGGGGAGCGGTGGATAGAGGTTATACAGCGGTTAAGTTTGACGTAGATGATGGGGGAGATCCCAATAAGTATGATCGATTCAATTGGACAGCTAGTCCGGCAGAAATTGACCGGATGTATGCTGCTATAGCTGCTGTAAGAGCAGAAGTTGGAAAAGACGTAGATATCTGTGTAGATATGCATGGTCGGTATGATTATATCACAGGGGTAAAAATGGCTCGCATGTATGAAGACTTAGACCTAATGTGGCTTGAAGAACCCATTCCTGCTGATAACCCAAAACTCTACCAAAAGCTTACCCAACAAACAAGTACTCCAATTTGTACAGGAGAAAATGTTTATTTGGCCTATGGCTTTGTCAATCTTTTAAGTGAGGGTGGGGCTGACATTATCATGCCAGACATTCAGAAAGCCGGAGGGCTTGGTGAGGCACAAAGGATAGCCAATCTTTCCAATTTGTATTATGTTCCTTTTAGTCCACATATGGTTGCTTCATTTTTAGGAGCCATGGCTTCCTGTCATGTTTGTGCTTCTGTGCCGAATTTTCAAATCATGGAATGGCAAATTTATATGGACACAGATCAGATGTGGCAAGACATCGTGACTTATGATGGAGAAAGAACGGTAGACGGTTTTATAAACCTATCAGAAAAACCCGGGATAGGGGTGGAAATTAATGAAGAAGGTATGAAAAAATACGCAGTGAAGGATATTCCTTTTTTTGAATAATTAAATATTAAATACCATGACAATGAAACCTAAAAACAACCCAAAATTCAAACATCTTTTTGACCTCCCGGAAAAAGTAGGAAAGGATGTTAAAAAGCCTCAGCCTAACAACTTTGTGAAGGAAAATATTCCTGAACGAAGATCATTTCTTCAAAAGGCGGCCCTGGGAGGGCTGGGGTTAGGCGCATTTATGTCAATGCCTATTGAAGATACTTTAGCTCATTCAATGCAGCATGTCAATAGGAATTCTAATCCATCAGACTTAAGGATTACAGATTTAAGGATTGCAGAAGTGGCCAATGCACCAATGAGATGTCCTATCATCAGAATCGATACCAATCAGGGGATTTATGGTTTGGGCGAAGTTAGAGATGGGGCGAGTGCGAGATATGCTCTTGTTTTGAAAAGTAGAATTCTTGGAGAGAATCCATGCCAAGTAGAACGATTATTTAAAAAAATTAAACTTTTTGGAAACCATGCCAGACAAGCCGGAGGTGTTTGTGGCATAGAAATGGCCTTATGGGATTTGGCAGGTAAAGCTTATAATGTACCTATCTATCAAATGTTGGGTGGAAAATACCGAGATTCTATTCGGCTATATTCCGACACTACTAAGTCCAATGATCCTGAAGTATTTGCAGATAGGTTGAAAGCCCGCAAAGACAAAGGCTATACCTTTCTTAAAATGGATTTTGGTGTGGAGATGGTAAAAGACAATGAGGGATCTGTTGTCAATACCAGGGCCTTTGAAAAAGGCAAATCTTGGGATTCAGAATATGGAAGCTATGGTAGAACCGGACACCCTTTTACAGGAGTTCAAATAACAGATAAAGGGATTGCTGAAATGGTCGAATATGTTGCGGCAGTTAGAAATAAGGTTGGCTATGATATCCCCTTAGCAGCAGATCATTTTGGTCATTTTGATTATAAGGAATGTATCAGGTTGGGAGAGGCATTGGAACCATATCGTTTGGCTTGGCTTGAAGACATGGTACCTTGGTTTTATACTGAAAAATGGAAACAGATAACGGATGCCATTAAAACGCCAACTTTGACAGGGGAAGATATTTTTCTTAAAGAAGAGTTTATTAAGTTGATTGATGCACGAGCCATAGATATGATCCAACCTGATTTGGCCTCTTCCGGAGGAATTTTGGAAACCAAAAAAATTGGAGATTATGCAGAAGAAAAAGGTATTCCGATGGCCATGCATTTTGCCGGAACTCCCGTTTCCTTTATGGCCAATATTCATTGTGCTGCAGCCACTGAAAACTTCATTTCTCTGGAACACCATTCTGTAGATATTCCATGGTGGGAGGATCTGGTGAAAGATATACCCAAACCACTCGTCACAAATGGCTTTGCTAAAGTGCCGGAAGGTCCCGGTTTGGGAATTGATTTAAATGAGGATGTGATAAAAGAGCACTTACAGGATGGTACTGAGTACTTTGCACCTACAGAAGAATGGAATACTGATCGTTCAAATGACAGGTGGTGGAGTTAATAAAATCCTATACTAAATTGATGGTAATTAATTTAGATGAAAGGGAGGTTGTTTTATTACATACTTTTAAGGAAATTCACGTTTAATTAGTAAAAAAATAGAAAATGATGAAGAAGATTTTGCTTGTATGCTTGGTATGCTTGTCTGCATTTAATTTGGAAAGTTTTTCCCAGCAGATTTCACCTAGTCCGGAACAAATAATCGCACTTACTGCTGAGTGGAAAGGGGAAAGGTTCCCTGATGGTAGACCTAAAGTTTCTGATGAGCACTTGGAGCGGTTAAAGGCCATTTCTGTGGAAGAAGCCTGGGGTATATTGAGAAACAAAGGCTATAACAATCAGTTTGAAAATGACTGGGTTATTTTAGACGATAATGAAGTGATGACGGGTAGGGCTGTTACTGCCCAATATATGCCGTTTAGAGAAGATGTTGACAATCTAGTAAAAAAGATTGGAAAAGAGGAAGGTCGTGCACAGTCCGGAGGAACCAATTCCTGGCCAATCGATGGTTTGGTAGAAGGTGATGTATATATCGCGGATAGTTACGGTAAGATTGCCAATGGTACTTTGATCGGTGATAATCTTGGTACTGCCATTTACTCTAACTCCAAAAGAGGTGTTATTTTCAATGGTTCTGTAAGAGATATGGATGGATTATCTAAAATAGAAGGATTTAATCTTTGGATCAAAGGTCATGATCCTTCTTATATTCAAGATATGATGCTTACTACTATAAATTATCCGATAAGGATTGGTAGGGCCACCGTATTACCTGGAGATGCTGTGTTGGCTAATAAATGGGGTGTGGTTTTTATCCCTGCTCATTTGGTGCCTGAGTTGGTAATCAATGCCGAATTTACCGCTCTTAGAGATCAATTTGGTCACATGCGATTGAAGGAAAAGAAATATACTGCAGGTGAAATTGATAGTAGATGGAGTGAAGCAATTAAAGCTGATTTCATGGATTGGTTAAATAAGAAAAAGACCTTCCAATGAGCAAAGCAGAGTTAGATGCTTACTTAGAAGATAGAAACTGGTAATTTAAAAAACCTCCTTTATTAACTTAAAGGAGGTTTTTTTAACACTCTTAAATGTTAGTCTACAATCTGAATTTAATTTTATAATATGCAAAACCACCTTTTTTATGAATTTTTCATCTTGTTTACCTTTAGTTTTAATATAATGATTAACTAAAGTTTTAAATTATTTGTTATTGATGTTTTTTGAGATATCTCTAATAATTTGATCCAATTCTAAAGAAGAAATCATTATATAGGTTAATATTTCGTCTAAATCTTCTCCTTGGTAATTCATTTCTTTTTGAAGGTTTAAAAGTCCCATAATCCTTGCAACAGGTGCTCTTACTTCGTGGGATTGTTTCCAAGCTATATCGCTTAATTTTTTATTTTGCTCTTCAATGGCTTTTATATGATTGATTTTATCAGTGATGTCTTTAGAAAAACAGGCAGCACCTATTATTTGGTTTTCTCCTGATTTTTCTAAAATTGGATAAAATCCGACTTGATAAATTTTTGATTCTTTATGTGGAATTTTAGACTCAAAGGTTAAGTTTTGTTGTTCGCCTTTCAATACATTTTTATACTTTTCGTTCCAAAAATTATTGGCATCATCATAAAAAGAAGCATCTTCTCCAACAAAATTTGCAACTCTTTCACCCAATTTAAATTTATGCCCCGATATTCTTTCCATTTCATCCAAGAAAGCATTGTTTGCTAAAATTAAATTATATTGACGATCTATAGCCCATATAAGGTCATCCGTACTGTTGATTACGTGTTCTTGAAGCAACCTTATTTCGGCAAGTTTCTGTTGTTGTTTTATTCTATCTGTAATGTCTTTCATATAGACCACAATCCCATTTTCCTTTGGAAATGAAGAACACTCAAGCCAGATGTCTATTGTTGGGTAATATTCAACAAAACGCCTTTCTTCTCCTTTATCCATTGAAATAGAAAATTCAGAAAAGAATTTCAGGTCAATGGCATCATGATATATATCCCATAAAACTTTACCTTCGATATCTTCTCTTGGCATTTTTAATGTTGTTTCGGCAGCCTTGTTCCAATAGGTTACTTTCCAGTCTTTTTCCACAGAGAAAAAACCATCAGTAATACTCCCCAAAATTTCTTCTCTTTCATGGTTAACCCTTTCCAACTCCTTCTTGTATATTTCTTCTTCGGTGACGTCATAATTGATTCCAACCATTCTCACTGGTTTTCCTGATTTATTACGGATAATTTGAGCAATGGCTTTTATAAATCGTATCTTGCCTGTATTAGGTAATGTGATTCTGAATTTTGTATTATAGTCTTTGTTTCCTAGTAGGGTTTCTTGAATCAGAGAATCTTGGTACTCACGATCATCAGGATGCAAACTTAATTTCCATTCGGCATATTGATCTACTGATTGGCAAATATTTCTTTGATATAATTTTTGCATGGTCTCATCCCATACAATGGTGTTTTTCTCCATATTCCATTCCCAAATTCCAATCGTAGAAGCTTTGGAAGCCAATTCATAACGTATTTTGGCTTCCATGATTTCTTGTTCAGTTTTTTTCCTTTCATCAATATCTTGAATACTACCATAAATACGGTGAAGCTTTCCATTAATCCACTCTGTTTCAGCCTGCACTCTAACCCATATTGTTCTGCCTTTTGCTGTATCCAATTGAGCATCCAATTCAAAATGACTTATCTCACCTTTGATGGCTAAATTAACTTTTTTGTATCAAATCACGTGATTGACCTTCTGTATAAAAGTTAATAGCACCTCCCAAATTGGGGATATAATCTTCATCTAAATCATGGATGAATTTTGTCATTGGAGACCAATACAATTTGTTTTGAGAGAGATTAACTTCCCAAGTACCTATCTTAACTATTTCATTGGTCCTTTTTATTAAATCTTCTAGGTATTTTTGATGGCTTATGTCTTTTCCTACACAGTAAATAAATGATTCAGAGGGAAGAAAAGTTGCTGTCAAGTTGATCCATTTTATTTGGTTGTTAATCAAAATTGGAATATCTATTTCATCTACCTTTCTAGATTGTTCAATTTTGAAGAGAAAATCATCAAATTTTATTCTTTCAGCTAAAGGAATCATGTCACGGAAGGAAATGCCTTTTAATTCATTTTCAGCGCATTCAAAGATTTTTGAAGCTTGAATATTACCTTTGACAATTATGCCTTTGACAATTATGCCTTTGGCATCGGTTACAAATAAAAGATTGGGTATTAATTCAAATATTGTTAGCAGCTCATTTTCACTTTTTAAGCGCATTATTTCCATTCCAAGTCGGTTACTTAGGCTTTCAAAAAATGGGAAATGTTCTTCCAATTGGATCTGTTTCTTACTAGTAAAAATTGTGATTACTCCCACCAAATTTTTATTATTTAAAATTGGAATTCCGACTGCCGAATTTATTCCGAAAATTCTCATTTCTTCGATACCAACAATGTCAGCATTCTTTTTAATTTCTTCCCAAAGAATAATTTGCCCTTTTTTCCATGCGATGCCTGGTAACCTAGCACCATATTTTGCCTCCTTAAAATTTGAACGAATTTTTGAAAAATTTTCATATTTAGCTTTAGTGGTGCTAGTGCTGACCTTGTTGAGCTTACTGTTGTCAATGTTCATTATCCAGCCTTCAGCTACTTCTAAATCTGTATAGTTTAAAATTACTTTTAGTAATGCAGAAAATTTATCCTCGATATTTTTTGGTTGAGCAACAGCATGGTTTATTTTTTGAAAACCCCTTCAAGTTGCCTTTTCTTCACCAAGTCTGTTACTTGACGTTGAATACTTATCCAGTTTGTTATCAAGCCATTTTCATCCGAAATGGGCACAACTGAAAATTCAACCCAAAATTCTGTTCCATCTTTTTTATAATTAATTGTCTCAATTCGACAAGGATATCCACTGGTCAATGCTTTCTTTAATCTTTTTAATTCTTTATTGTTACTTTTTTCGCCTTGTAAAATACGTGGTGATTTACCTATTATTTCTTCCTTTGTATACCCAGTCTGATTTAAAAAAGCATCATTTGCAAAAATTATTCGAGGTCCTGCAGGATTGATTTCATCAACTTCTGTGATTAAAATAGGATCATTGGCACTTTTGACCACTTTTTCCATTAAACTCAATTGATGCTGCCTTTCCTTTTTCTTGGTAACATCTTGCATGGCTCCAAATGCCTTAACTGCCTTGCCTTCCGAGTTTCTAATAAATACACATTGTTCGAACACATAGGCATAATTTCCATCCGCTTTCTGAAACCTATAATTGGCTTGCCATTGGTTATTCATACTGCTTAAAGCCTTATTAAAATCATCCAAGGTTGACTGCAGGTCTACAGGATGTATTTTTTCTGCCCAGCTAGTGATATTACTAAGTTGTTCCGATTTATAACCAAATAAGGATGTGAAATTGCTACTCCATTCTAGTCTATCTTCTTTTATTTCATACTCCCAAGTAACATTATTGGTGGCTTGCAACACCATTTGATAACGGTTTTCACCTTTATTTAGTGATTCTTTTGTTCTTTCAAGTTCAGTAATATCAAGACAAGTCAAAAGGAGCATGGGGTATTCGTCATTTTGAATAAATTGTACGGTAAGATGTAGAGATAGGGGTTCTGAATCTTTATCTTTAGGATAAAATATTGTTTGTAAAGATCCATTGCTTTTGGAAGGTCGAGTACCAGTGAAATTTTTAATTAAACTATCCTCTACATCTGAAAAAAGTTCGTATATATATTCAACCTGTTTACCAGACAGTGCCAATAGTTCGGTTGCCTTTTTAGAACATTGAATGATAGATAAATCGTCAGCTCTGCATAGAAATTTGGGTAATGTACTTTCGTTGAAAAGTAAATTGTATAGCTTATGAGGTGAAGTATTTATTGGGCCATTGGAGGTTTCTTTCTTTTTGAAGATTTATTTTTGAAATTTTTGTTTCGGTAAGCAATTGACAAAGTTTTATACAATTGGAATTTATCCAAATGCTCTATTGTCAATACATCTTGCACACCCTGTTCCAATATATCATCAATTCCTGTTAAATCTGCGTTGGAGGTCAAAACTATAATTGGAATTCCTCCTAGTAAATTGTGAAATTCACCTACAACTTCAGGATTAAAATCCTTAACGTTTTCTAAAGCAAAAAATATAATGTCAAATTTATTTTGAGGTATTTCTTGAATATTTTTACTTCTAAAAAGTTGGTGTTCACTTCCTTCGATCTCTTTAAATAATTCATTCAATAACAAATAATGTTTTGTATCATCTGATATCAATAAAATATTTTGAAATTTTAAATTTTTCATTTTGTCAAGTAATAATAATTGTAAAGAGATTGTACATCTTTACAGTTAATGTTTTTAAGACTTCTCGTCTTAATATTTAGATAAATCATTTACTTGAAAACACTTAGCTAGATTGTCTTGAATGATTATTTCATTACTTATTGAATTAAATATTCAAAAAAAATCAAAAGAATTTAATTGAAAATGAAGATTCAAAAAGACAATAAGAACCTATATTATAAACTCAATTGTATTAATAAAGTTTTAATTTTTCACCATAGTTTTTATACAGGATACTGCAATAATTGATCCATATATGAATCTAATACAAGGTAGGTAGGTTTTCTATTAATGTTCAATTCGATTATAATTGTTAAATAATCATCAAAGAAATTTAGAATAAGGCATTTTAATCTGAATAATAAATGATTTTAAATCAGATTTACAACACGATTTACTCATTTGTAAAAATAGTTTAATAAGCAATAAATGGGTGATAAGCCGATTGTAAAGAATCGAATCTTATTAGGATATTTGGGTCATTGTCTTGGGTGACATTGCCGATCTTAAGCTTGGATCTACCTTAAAATCTTTACTTGATAATACTAATGTGGTTGATGATTTTCTTGTTAAATTAGAACCTTAAAAAGCCTCATAGCTATTTTTGTGAAATATAGTTGCAGCAAAACTAGCCAAAAAAATGTATTTATTTAATCGGAAAATTATCGGATCTTGAATCCCCAACTTGGATAATTTCTGTTACCACATATTCACTAGCTCCCCTCCAAGGGATTGGATTTAAATATTCTTTATATCGAAGTTCCACAAATTTACCTCCGGAGCGCTCTAAAATTAAAGCAACGGAATCCCCTTCCGCGCTAAATCTAAACTCATTACTTTGAAGTGCTCCTGGGTTTGGGCTTTGAAAACCATCCTGTACGAGTCTTCCTTCCCATGTTTTAAAAATAAAGCCCTTCTTCTCGAAATAATTCAGATTTCCTGCTTTAACTCCTTCTGCAAATACAAAATAATACCTCCACCAAAAAACTCCTACAAGTATTATGAGCAGCAAAATGACTGCCGGACCAATTAATTTTTTCATTACGATTTCAATTGAAGTTAAGGCTTAGCAAATATACTAATAAATCACAATTTTTGTATATTCATGCATTATTGTATCAAGCTTCTTTAATCAAAAATAACGCTATTTATACACCATGGAATTTATTGATTACTATAAACTATTGGGGATAAATAAATCGGCTACTCCTGATGAAATTAAAAAAGCCTATAGGAAAATGGCCAGAAAATACCATCCTGATCTCAACCCTGACGACAAAGAAGCTGAAAAGAAGTTTCAAGCCGTAAATGAGGCAAATGAAGTACTTAGCGATCCTGAAAAACGTAAAAAATACGATTTATATGGTGAAAATTGGAAAAACCAAGAGGCTTATCAAAATACCGGTAATGGTGGGGGAGGAAGAAGGCAAAATCAATACAGTAATGCTGATTTTGAACAGGCCTTTAGAGAGGGAGGATTTTCAGACTTTTTGATTCCTTGTTTGGGGCCGGAGCAAGAAGGTCTTCCAGTTCAAACATTAAATTTAAAGGTCAAGACCTTCACGCTACTTTGGAGCTTCACCTAAGGGATGTGCTTGAATCCCATAAACGTACTTTAGAGATCAATGGAAAAAAAATCAGGTTAACCATCAAGGCAGGTGTTGAAGATGAACAAACCATAAAAATTAAAAATCATGGGGGTGATGGTGTAAATGGGGGGCCAAGGGGAGATTTGTACATCACTTTTAAAATAGCCCCAGACCCAGAATTTAAAAGAGAGGGTTCAGATTTACACAAAGAAGTACCAGTTGACTTATACAAAGCCATATTAGGAGGGGATATCATCGTTTCCACATTAACTGGAAAGGTGAAATTGAAAGTGGTTCCAGGAACTCAGAATGGTACTAAGGTGAAGCTCAAAGGTAAAGGTTTTCCCGTTTATAATAAGGAGGGAGCTTTTGGGGATTTGTATTTGACCTATTTGGTCAAAATACCTAGTACGCTTACCTCCGAGGAGAAAAAACTATTTGAACAATTGGCTAATCTTAGAAACCATGAATAATTTAAGTGAAGAACATGTTTCATTGGAACAGTTTTGCCGATCCTGCAATATAGAAACGACCTTTGTCTATTCTTTAGCAGAGCAAGACTTGTGTGAAATCATTATTATCGAAGAAAAAACCTATGTTTTACAGGAGGATTTAGCACTGTTAGAAAGACTTTCTAGGCTACATTATGATATGGAAATAAACATGGAAGGTTTATATGCTATCGCTCATCTACAAGAAAAAATCGAAAGTCTAAAGGAAGAAGTAAGGTCCTTATCTAGAAAACTAGACAGACATTAATAAAGTCAAAAAAGTAGGTCGTACCAGGCTCGAACTGGTGACCTCAGCCCTGTCAAGGCAGCGCTCTGAACCAACTGAGCTAACGACCTAATTTGAGATGCAATTATACATGATATCACCGAATAAGGCAATTAATTGCTGGTAAATCTATATCAATCAATAAGAATACATGGAAGCGATTTACTTATGGCTTCTTCTTATGCTCGAAGACTTTGGAAAGAGGTCAAGTAAATAAATGAGCGAAGATGGTTGTTTTTAGTGGTTAATGGACTAATTTTTATGTTCAAAATAGAGGTATTCTTGTCTATTTTGGTTTAGAAGGTCAGTATAAAGGAAGTTTCTTTACCGGGAGTGGAATGTACCCTAATGCTCCCTCCATGCAAATGCATTATCTGCTTGGACAAACTTAGGCCAATTCCTGTTCCACCTTGCTTGGTAGTAAAAAGGGGACAAATATTTCATCAATTTGATCCGCTTGAATACCTGGTCCATTGTCTTTAACTTCTATGTATTTTCTGCCTTGGGCATTGACGGCTGCTTTTATTGTCAGTATACCATCTTCTTTGGCCTGCATTGATTGAATGGCATTTTTGAAAAGGTTGATCAATACCTGTGCAATTTGTTTTTCATCCAAGAAAAACTCTAAATCCTCAGGTTCTACCAAAAGATTAATTAAGACCTTTTGCTTACTATTTTCCATTCGCATCAATACTTTCAATCGGTCTAGTAATGATTTTATTGGGACCAATGATTTGTCCGGACTTGGGAGATCAAGAAAGCTTCTATAAGACTTAACAAAGTCCATTAAATCTTCTCCCTGAATACGAATTACATTTAAACCTTTAACGGTGTTTTTTATTTGATCTTCATTTAAATTTTCCCATCTCAACTCTCCGGTTTCATCAATCTTATAGTAATTTGATAAAGATTCTGAAATAGAGGTAATAGGAGTAATGGTATTCATGATTTCATGGGTAAGCACCCTAATCAGGCGTACCCATGAATCGGTTTCTTTTTCGTCCAATTCTTTGTGAAGATCCTGTACGGTCACTAGGAGCAAGGCTTTGCCTTCCATTTTAATGGGAACAGCCTTGAAAAACAATTGGTTTTTTTCCCGCTCATTTACCAATTGGTAATACTTTTGTTCAAAAGGACCAAGGTTTTCAATTAACTCAAATAATTTTTGATCAATTTGTTGCAGTTGTTTGACATGCAAAAGTGGTCTGAAGTTGAGAAGTTTTTCCAAAAAGGGATTTGAAAAAGAATATGACCTTTTTCATCAATGGTCATAATGCCTATGTCTATCTGCTTTAAAATTTCCTGGTAATACCTTTCCCTTGCCTGAAGTTGTAATTGTACATCCTGAATCAGTTGGTTTACCCGGTTTAAACTGCTGTTTAATTCTTTAAAGGATTGAATGGAAACTTTTTCTGGAAAACGAAGGGTGAAATCTTCATTTCTAATAGCATCGAAAAAATAGGCTATTTTTCTATTGGTCTTATTTATAGTAGTGATTAGGACGAAAGTTTGAAAACCTATGCTTAATAACAATGCAGCACCCAAACTGTACCATTGAATCACAATAAAATAGGCCGAACCTAAAGCTGATACTGTGATCAAAAGTACCCTGATGATCAATTGAAAATAGAAATTCCGGCTGGCCATCAGTCTCTGATTTTTTTTATTTTATTGTATAAAGTTTGTCTGGATATACCCAATCGTTCAGCTGCTAGCGTATAATTTCCATCACATTTTTTGAGTGTGTTTTCTATCATCAAGGCTTCCATTTCTTCTAATGAACCGGGGAAAGAGTCAAATGAAGAGATGGCTGCTGAATTTAGGAAAAAGTCGGATGGTTTTAACACATTTCCTTCACTTAGGATCACGGCTCTTTCCATGGTATGTTGCAATTCCCTAACATTTCCTGGCCATTTGTATTTCAGCAATTTTTCCTCCGAAGATTGATTGATGCGCAAACCCGGTTTCCCGTATTTGTGCATGAATTTTTCCAAGAAATATTGACACAATACCAGAATGTCTTCACCTCTTTTTCTTAAAGGAGGGACATCTACATGAATGGTATTGATTCTATACATTAAATCCTCCCTGAAAAGCCCATCACTAACCATTTTTTCAAGATCACAATTGGTCGCACATATAAGCCTTATATCCACTGGCACTGGCTTATTTGAGCCTACTCTTACTATGGTTCTGTTTTGAATTGCGGAAAGTAATTTGGTTTGCATTTTCAAAGAAAGATTTCCAATCTCATCTAGAAATAAGGTACCACCATCAGCCGCCTCAAATTTACCTATACGTTCTTCTTTGGCATCTGTAAAGGCTCCTTTTGAGTGACCAAACAGCTCACTTTCAAACAGAGTCTCTGAAATGGACCCCATATCTACTCCTATAAATATTTCATTACTTCTTTGCGAACACCTGTGAATTTCTCTTGCTATTAACTCTTTACCCGTACCATTTTCTCCGGTTACCAAAACATTGACATCTGTCTGAGCTACTTTCCGAGTCAGTTTTAAAGCGTTTTTAATGGCTTCGGATTGCCCTATTATAGCATGGTTATGTTGGTTTATGACTTGTTTGAGGTTGTGTTCTTTTTTTTGAAGTTGGATGACTTGCTTTTGGGACTTTCTGAGTTGGTATGCTGATCTGACAGTTGCCAGCATGCGTTCATTGCTCCAGGGTTTTAAAATAAAATCTACAGCACCATTTTTAATTGCTTTGACGGCAAGGTCTATGGAGCCATAGGCAGTCATCATTATTACTGAGATGTAAGGAGCTTTTTCTTTGATCTGATTGAGCCAAAAAGCCCTTCATTGCCAGAATTGACTCCCGCGGAAAAATTCATGTCCAATAAAACAATGTCTATATCAGAAAATCCTGGATAAGATGGTATCTGCTTGGGATTGTTTAGTGTTGCTACATGTTTGTATTCAAACTGTAATAAAATCTCCAAGGCACTCAACATGCTTTTGTTATCATCAATCACCAGAATTTTAGCATCGATCATTTTTGTATTCAATTAGTACCGGGTTAAAACTACTATTCCTCTAGATAACCTGCTAAAAAGTGTCAAAATTTTTGACAAATCACGTACAATTATTTTACAACTCCCCTTGAATATAATAGATAAATAGTTGTATACAACTGTATATCAGCACAATAATAATTCTGGCATGAGGCTGGTATAAGTGTTTCACAGAATTATTAACGTATGGCACTAAAATTAAAAGCATTTCTACTTCTACTAAGTTTTTTTACCTTAAAGGTACAAGCACAATCATCCTGGTCTTTGGAAGAATGTGTGGCCTATGCAATGGCACATAACCTGGAAGTAAAGGATTTTGAATATGTCTCCCAATCAGGCAAGGAGAACTATAGGCAATCTATTAGAAACCTACTTCCCCGAATAGATGCGTCTACGGGATACAACATAAATTATGGTAGAAGTACTGATCCATTCACCAATGATGTGGTTACCAATGAATTCTTTTCCAATGGATATTCTCTAAGTTCCTCAATTGATTTGTTTCAGGGATTTCTTAAAATGAATGCCATTAAAACCTCTCGATTTATATATGAGGCAAATCTACAGGAAACCTTACAACAAAAATATTTACTTGCCTTTAGGGTGATGCGTGCATTTTATGACGTTCGCTTTTATGAGGAATTGGTAGAAGTTGCCAAAGGACAAACAGAGGTTTCTCAGGCAAATTATAATTTGGTAAAAAGACAAATTGAGTTAGGTTTAAAAGCAGGTGCTGACCTTTATGAATCAGAATCACTTTTACTGTCAGACAAGCTTAACCTTACCCAAAGTGAAAACAAGTTGGAACTAGCAAAGCTTCAATTGATGCAAGAGATGAACTTAGAGGATAGAGATAATTTCTACGTCGCAAGGAAAAAGCAAGAGGATGGCTTTCAGCAGGTTTTTCAAGCCATTCATACTGATTCCATCTACCAACAGGCAGAAAACTTTCTTCCCTTGCTTAAAGCGCAGGAATTTCGCGTAAATGCTGCCAGAAAACAGATCGATGTAAACAGGGCTTACCTGTATCCGTCACTTTCACTTTATGCCAATATTGGAACGGGGTATTTTCAAACAACAAGAGATACTTTAGGGAATACAATAGAATTCAGGAATCAGATCAGGGACAATACCTACAGAGCGGTCGGTTTGAGTTTAAATATTCCAATTAGCAGGGGATGGTCCACAAGATCCCGAATTAAACAAAGTAAAATTGATCTGCTTAGGGTAGAAAATAATTTTGAAATTCAAAAACAGACGGTCTATAATGATATTCAGCAATTGGTAGTAGAAAACAAAGCCCTGCAGAATGAATATGCTCAAAGCCTGCAGAAAGTAAAAGCTCAAGAACTTACATTTCTTATTGCTCAAAGACGATATGAAAAAGGGCTTATTAGTATTTTAGAGCTTACAAGTGCAAAAAATCTATTTTCTGCTGCCCAAAATGAGAACTTGGAAGTAGGCTTGCGCCTTGAAGTGAATAACAGTACCATCGATTTTTATAGGGGAGTATCCCTTTTTAACATTCAATAACTTATGGATATTATACTTGAAAAGAAAAAAGGGCTAAGGCCAAAACATTACGGATACACTGCTGTGGCAGCACTGTTGATCTATGCAGGCTATCAGCTTTGGTTTACCAGTTCTGTCTCTACTTTCCGTACGGAAAAGGGCAAATTATCCATAGCCGAGGTAGTTGAGGGGAAATTCGATGACTATATCACCATCAACGGAAATGTCGCCCCCATTGCCACCATTTATATGGATGCCTATGAGGGAGGTAGAGTTACGGAGAAATTAATTGAAGAAGGGGCTATTGTTAAAAAAGGGGACATTATTCTGGTGTTAGAAAACAGAAACCTATATGAACAAATACTCGCCAGCGAAAGTAACCTGGCCCTTAAGCAAAATGATTTGCGTTCTACAAAACTAACGTTTGATTCAAGGCAGGTGGAAGGAAGGAAATCTCTGGCAACAGCAAGTACCAACCTTCAAAGGTTTAAAAGAAATTATGAGCAAAACAAAGCGCTGTATGAAGAAGAATTAATTTCCAGAGAAGAATACCTGATCGCTAAAGAGAATTATGAACTTTCTGAAAAGCAATATGAAATCGTAAAACTTCAGACCGAACAGGACAAAGAATTGCGTGAAACTTCACTGACTGGCCTAGATACCGATCTAGAGCGGATGGAAAAGACCTTGTCTATGGTATATGAGCGACTGGATCATTTAAATGTGCGTGCACCGGCAGACGGGCAATTGGGATTTTTGGATGCGGAAATTGGGCAGAGCATCGCTCAGGGAGAACGCATAGGTCAGATCAATGTATTGACTGATTACAAAATCGAAGCGGACATTGACGAGCATTATATCGACAGGGTACAAAGAGATTTGATGGCTGTATTGGAGCGAAATGGCAAGGATTTCAGCTTGCGCCTTAGGAAAGTATATCCGGAGGTTAGAAGTGGAAAATTTAGGGTTGACCTTGTTTTCACAGAGGACAAACCTGAAAACATAAGAACCGGGCAAAGTTATAATATCAAATTGCAACTAGGAGAGTCCTCTGATGCCATGTTATTGCCAAAAGGAAGTTTTTTCCAGAGTACGGGAGGTCAATGGGTCTTTGTCGTTAACCAGGATGGGGACGAAGCCATAAAGAGAAACATTAGAATAGGAAAGCAAAATGCCAGGTATTATGAAATTCTGGATGGCTTGCAGCCTGGAGAAAAAGTAATCACAAGTAACTATGACAATTTTGGTGAGGCCGATAGAATAGTTTTGAACTGATCTACTCCTAAAGCAAATACATCAAAAAAGATAGCATAACTAAGCAATAGAAAAAATTAGATAAGATATGATAACCATCAAAGATTTAGTAAAAAGCTTTCGTACAGAAGAGGTAGAAACCCTCGCGCTAAATAAAGTAAATCTCAAAGTTGAAGCAGGAGAGTTTGTAGCCATTATGGGCCCATCAGGCTGCGGAAAATCCACCTTGCTCAACATTATAGGCATGTTGGATAATCCAACTGAAGGCAGTTACAATTTTGCATCAAATGAGGTAGCAGGACTCCGTGAGAATCAGAGAACACAGCTCCGAAAAGGAAACCTGGGCTTTGTTTTCCAAAGCTTTAATTTAATAGATGAATTGACCGTTTTTGAAAATGTGGAGCTGCCTCTTATTTATTTGAAAATGGGCAAAGCAGAACGAAGAGAAAAGGTAATGCAGGTTTTGGAGCGGATGAAAATTGCCCACCGTGAAAAACATTTTCCGCATCAATTGTCCGGAGGACAACAGCAGCGTGTAGCCATAGCTAGGGCAGTAGTCACCAAGCCCAAGTTGATCCTGGCTGATGAACCTACAGGTAACTTGGATTCGAAAAATGGAATGCAAGTAATGAACCTGTTGACCGAACTAAATCAAGAAGGAACGACCATCGTGATGGTAACCCACTCTGAGCATGACTCTCATTTCGCACACCGTGTAGTTAACTTGTTCGATGGTCAAATTGTAACAGAAAGTCAAAATAGAGCCATAGGAGCCGAATTATAAACGTTCCAAAATACTCGCAACATTTTAGATACTGGCAATAATGATCAAAACCTACCTAAAAATAGCTTGGAGAAGCCTACTTAAAAACAAGGTGCTGTTTTCCATCAATACCCTAGGTTTGGCATTGGGCATAGCTTCTTGCGTCATCATATCTCATTTTGTCCTGGATGAATTGAGTTATGACCAGTTCAATGTGAAGGCCGATCAAATTTCAAGGATTGTTTTTAGAGCCAAGGTAAATGGTGAGGAAATAAAAGAAGGAGTGGTGATGGCCCCTGTTGCACAGACGCTTAAGGAGGAATACCCCGAAGTGCTTGATGCAACTAGGATTCGAAGGGTTGGGACACCGAAAATTACTATTGACAACCAGTCTCACAGAGATGGGAGATTTGCTTACGTAGATCCAAATTTCTTCGACATCTTTAGCCTGCCAATAATAAAGGGAAATGCTGTAAATCCGCTGGACCAGCCAAACACTGCCGTTATAACTACAACAATGGCATTAAAGTATTTTGGAACCAAAGATGCAACAGGGAAATTGTTTTATCTGGAAAGTCAGGAACAACCCTATACCATTACGGGAGTTATTGAGGAGATGCCTGAAAATGCCCATTTTCATTTTGACCTTTTTGCCTCAATGAAAGGATTTCCTGAAGCCAACAGTAATTCTTGGTTCAAAGGTGATTTTTTCACCTATCTCTTGCTGGAAAAGGGATTTGATCACCAACGATTGGAAGGGAAACTGCCGGATTTGATTGGGAAATACATGGGACCTTCCATGCAGGAAGAAATGGGCCTGTCCTTTGAGGAATTTACCAAAGACAACCAACTTGGTTTTATCTTACAACCCTTGACTGACATTCATTTGCACTCCGACAATGCCTCCTACAGCGAATTAGAAGAAGGTGGGGACATTAAATACGTTTACATATTCAGTGCAATAGCCTTGTTTATGCTTTTGATTGCTTGTGCCAATTTTATTAACCTGGCAACAGCAACTGCTGCCAAGAGGGCAAAAGAGGTCGGCATTCGCAAAGTATTGGGTGCCGATAAGAAAATGCTTTTCTACCAGTTTATCTCCGAATCCTTTATAGCAAGTACTGCAGCCATGCTTCTGGCGGTTGTTTTCGTAATTGTTATCCATCCTTTTTATGTGGACTTTTCTGGGAAAGCACTTGAGTTATCCTACTTTTTGCAGCCACAGCTGCTATTGACTCTGCCCGTATTTACTTTATTGATAAGTCTTTTGGCAGGAAGCTATCCAGCCATTTATTTGTCTTCCTTTCGGGCCATTCAGGGTTTAACCAATAGTGTTTCAGGGGGATCAAATAAAAGTTTTCGAAGTGCATTGGTGGTGTTTCAATTTGTGATTTCGGCAGGGCTAATATTGGCGACCTTGGTGGTCAATCAGCAAATGAACTATATTCAAAACAAAGACCTGGGCTACGATAGGGACCAAATTCTGGTCATTAGGGATGCTTATCTGTTGGAAAATAATCAGGAGGCCTTTAAAAATGAGTTGATAAAAAATCCTAAAGTAAGTGCTGTCACTCAGTCTTCCTTTGTACCAGCAGGCCCTTCGGACAATAATGTGACACAGATTTATATCAATGGTCAATTCAATCGGCGGATGCCAGTGTTCAATATTGACGAAAACTATATTCCTACAATGGAAATGGAAATGGTTGCAGGAAGAAATTTTTCAAGAGATTTTGGCGCTGATTCATCAAATGTGATCCTTAACCAAACGGCAGCTAAAATTTTTGGCTTTGATGATGATCCTATAGGAAAAACCATCTCTGATGGGACCCATACAAGTAGGGTAATAGGCGTGGTAAAAGACTTTCACTTTAAATCTTTGCATCAACCTATAGAACCTTTATTGATGTATTTCAGGCCTTATGGTGGCTTGATCGTGAAAGCCAAACCATTGAACATGACTGCTCTCATTGATGAGACGCAATCGTTGTGGAATTCTTTCGGTACTGCAGAACCTTTTGGCTTTTCCCTTATGGATGATTCCTACCAAAGGGCTTATCAGACCGAACAAAATATGGGAAAAGTTTTAAATGGATTTGCGCTATTGACCATTGCTGTTGCGTGTTTGGGACTATTTGGGCTGGTCACTTTTACCGCCGAACAACGCTTTAGGGAAATTGGGATTAGAAAAGTATTGGGTGCTACCGTTTTTCAGATAGTGTCCATGCTTACCAAAGATTTTCTTCTTTTGGTAGGGATCTCTTTCTTCTTCGCCTTTCCTATCGGCTACTACCTGATGGAGAATTGGTTACAGGCATTTGCCTTCCGAATAGAGATTTATTGGTGGATATATGGCTTGGCTGCCTTGATTACGCTATTTATTGCCTTTTCCACAATAAGCTACAAGAGCCTTATGGCGGCAAATTTAGATCCAGTAAAAGCAATTAAGGAAGATTAAAATTTAGAAATACAGTTGAATTACAAATCTGACTAAACCATATAGGATAGTTAGTGAGGACAATAGAAGGTTATTATTATATTAAAATATTTGTCATGTTTAAAACTCATCTTATCATCGCATGGAGAAGCTTGAAAAAGCAACCCTTTTTCATTTTTCTCAACATTTTCGGACTTACTGTGGGCATGGCAGGGGGACTTCTTATCGCATTGTACATTTATGATGAGTTGAGTTATGATCAGATGTTCACTGATGCAGAACAAATTTACCGCTTAGATGCAGACATAAAGTTCGGAGGATCGGAAAACAACACGGCTGTTTTGCCTGCACCTATGGCTGGGGTTTTGGAAAGTGATTTCCCTCAAGTGGAAATTGCCACCAGGTTTAGAACTTTGGGCAGTACATTTGTTACCAAAAGTGGCACCTTACAAAAGGTGAAGTTATCAAGAACTACCTATGCAGACCCTTCATTTTTGGAATTGTTCGGTATTGATTTACTCGTGGGAGACAGCGAAACGGTTCTTTCGGAACCAAACACAGTGGTCCTAACCAAAACTGCTGCTGAAAAGTTTTTTCCAGTAGATGAAGCATTGGGGCAAACACTTGTTTTTGATGGGGGAGACATCTATACTGTAACCGCCGTAATTGACGACTTGCCTAGAAATTCATTTTTGAGTGAATATTCCCTTTTTATAGCTATGGAAGGCTATGCTGATGCTAAAATAGCCCATTGGGGTAGCCACAATTACAATACTTTTGTAAAATTAAAGCCAAATACCAGGATCGCTGATTTTGATGCTGCCCTACCTACTATTGTGAAAACCTATGTGATGGCCTGGGCCCAAACGGTCTTCCCTGGTATCACTGAGGAACAGTTCGCTGCATCAGGCAATTATATTCGCTACAGTACCATTCCATTGACCGACATTCACCTTCATTCTCAGCGAACAGGAGAAATGAGTGCCAACAATAGTATTCAAAATATCTATATTCTCTCCTTTATTGCGCTGTTTTTGATTGTTTTGGCAAGCGTCAATTTTATGAATTTGAGCACTGCTAGCTCTTTAAAAAGGGCCAAAGAGGTGGGCATACGAAAAACTTTAGGATCCAATCGATACACCTTGATCCAGCAATTTCTGACCGAATCAGGCCTTATCAGTTTTGCCTCCTTGCTTTTGGCAATAGGTTTAACCTTACTAATCCTGCCGTACTTCAATGACCTATCTGACAAGCAATTGTCTCTGCCATTTATGTCTCCTGGTTTTTGGTTGATGCTTCTTTCGGCCACAATCCTTTTGGGTTTGTTTTCTGGAAGTTATCCTGCTTTCTTTCTTTCACGATTTTCACCGATTAAGGTACTTTCTGGAAATGGCGGGAGTGCTGTTGGGGGCGGGAAATTGCGCAATGCATTGGTCGTCTTTCAATTTGCAATATCTGTATTTCTAATAGTGGCAACCTTGGTTGTTTATGGACAATTGCAATTCATACAGCAAAAGGATCTTGGGTATGAAAAAAACCAGGTATTAATCATTAATGATGTGTATGCGCTGGGTTCGAAGACAAGCACATTAAAGGAAGAAATTCGGGAATTGGCCCTAGTTGAAGAAGCAACTCTAAGTGGGTATTTACCAACCCCTTCAAATAGAAGTAGTAATTCGTATTTTGAGGAAGGCGTTTCCGATCAGGAGAAAGCCTTGAGCATGCAAACATGGGCGGTGGATCATGAATATGTGGCTACCTTGGACCTTAAAATCCTTGCTGGAAGAGACTTTGACAGAGAAAGGCCTGCAGATTCCAGCGCCATGCTCATCAACGAAAGCACCTTGAAAGTGCTGGGTATAACAGCTGAGGAAGCTTTGGGAAAAAGGTTTTATTCCAATATGGTGGATACCGACCAGGAATTCTATAAAGTAATCGGAATCATCAATGATTTCCATTATGAATCCCTTAGGGAAACCATTAATCCCTTAAGTTTGGTAATAGGCGAAAACCCAGGCCTTATGGCCATAAAACTGAATGCAGGTGATTTTTCACAAGCCATCACCCAGATTGAAACCATCTGGACCCAGTTGGCCCCTGAACTTCCTTTTAATTATTACTTTATGGATGCCTCATTTGACAACACCTACCAATCAGATCAACGGTTGGGTAAGCTGTTTGTCATTTTCACGGTCCTTTCTATTCTGGTGGCTTGTCTGGGACTATTTGGGCTGGCTGCTTTTAATGCGGAAAAACGGACCAAGGAAATTGGAATCAGAAAGGTATTAGGAGCCAGTGTAGGTCAAATATCCTTTAGGTTATCAGTTGATTTTTAAAGTTAGTAGGAGTTGCGGTGCTAATATCATTGCCTTTGGGCTGGTATGCCATGAACAAGTGGCTTGAAGAATTTTCCTATAAAATAGAAGTGGGTTGGTGGGTTATGGCACTTGCAGCTTTTCTGGCTGTAGCCATTGCCATTCTTACGGTTAGCTATCAAAGCATAAAAGCGGCGATAGCTAATCCGATAAATAGTTTAGGGACGGAATAATTTTGATGCAATTTAAAAACCAGTATCATGTTTAGAAATTACCTTAAAATTGCTTGGAGAAGTTTGAAGAAACAGCCTTTCTTTACCTTTCTAAATACCTTCAGTCTTACCATAGGTATTGCGGGGGGCATGCTCATATCTCTGTACGTTTACGACGAACTGAGTTTTGACAAAATGTTCATTGATTCTGACCGTATTTACCGCATCAATGCGGACATTAAATTTGGTGGCGCGGTCATGAACATAGCTGAAACCGGAGCTCCAATGGCTGGTACAATTCTAAATGATTTTTCCCAGGTTGAAAATGTTACCCGGATCAGGAATCGGGGGAGTTTACTGCTCAGAAAAAGTGGTACTGAAGAAAACACAAAGGAAGACCAGGTAGCTTTTGCAGATTCTACACTTTTTGATTTTTTTGGAATAAACTTGTTGGTAGGGGATTCAAGAACCGCGCTCACTGAGCCAAACACGATGGTGCTGACCAAAACAGCCGCAGAAAAACACTTCTCAATTAACAATGCTTTGGGCCAAACTTTATTGGTAAACAATGAGGATACTTATACGGTAACCGGCGTGATGGACGACCTGCCGAAGAATAGTTTTTTGAGGGATCATTCTCTGTTTATGGCATTGGCTGGGTACGATGATGCACAGCAAATGTTATGGACCAGCCACAATTATTTTACATTTATCAAACTGATACCAGGTGCAACTATTGAAGATTTTAAAGCGCCTCTGCATTCAATGTTGGAAAAATACATCTTTCCATATGTTCAGCAGTTCTATCCCGGAATAACAGCGGAATCTTTTGCTGCATCCGGTAATTATTTAAGGTACAGTACCATTCCTTTGACTGATATTCACCTGCATTCCAATCGCCACCATGAGCTCAGCGCAAATAGTAGTATTCAAAATGTATACATTCTTTCATTTATAGGTTTGTTCTTAATTGTATTGGCAAGCGTTAATTTCATGAACTTGTCAACGGCTTATTCACTAAAAAGAGCCAAAGAAGTTGGCATTCGCAAAACCTTGGGTTCTGACAGGTCCCAACTGGTTTGGCAATTCCTGACAGAAGCAGGTTTGATCTCTTTTATTTCTTTGCTGATGGCTGTAGGGATTGCAGTCTTAGCACTGCCCTTTTTCAATGAACTTTCGGGGAAATCAATGACCCTACCTTTTGCAGCCCCTTATTTCTGGATCATTTTGTTGTCGGCTACCATACTGTTAAGCCTTTTTTCAGGTAGCTATCCTGCCTTCTTTATGTCGAAATTTGTGGCCGCAAAAGTCCTTAAAGGGAGTGGACAAAGCAGTATTGGGGGAGGAGGGGTTCGAAACTCACTTGTCGTTTTCCAGTTTGCCATTTCGGTTATATTGATCGTGGCTACTTTGGTTGTTTTTCAGCAACTTAATTTTATTCAGGGTAAAGACCTGGGCTATACCAAAGATCAAATCCTGGTGATTGATGATGTATATGCAACTGGTAATCAAATTGAAGCCTTTAAAGAGGAAGTTCAGCAATTGGGTCAGGTGGCAAATGTTTCTTTGAGTGGGTATTTGCCTACGCCATCCTTCCGACAGGACAACGGTTTCTTTAAGGAAGGATCTACCGAACAGGAAAATGCTTTGCAGATGCAAAATTGGCAGGTAGATCATGATTATATATCCACCTTGAATATGGAATTAATAGCCGGTCGTGATTTTGACAAACGTTACCCTTCAGATTCTACGGGGATGATAATAAATGAATCCGCCTTGGCAATTTTAGGGCTAAAACCTGAAGAGGCCCTGGGCTTGAGACTGTCTCAGGATTTAGGGGAAGAAAACCCAGATTTCTATAAAGTTATTGGGGTAGTTAAAAATTTCCATTTTGAATCTTTAAGGGAAGATATTGGCGCATTGAGTCTTTCATTAGGCAGTTCCTCAAGTACAATGGCTGTAAGGATAAAATCTGGTGATTTCCCCAATGCCATTGAAGGCATAGCGTCAATTTGGACCAAAATGGCGCCCGGCCAACCTTTCAACTACAGGTTTATGGAGGATTCATTCAATAGGGTCTACGAATCCGAACAAAAACTAGGACAGATCTTTATGGTATTTACTGTTTTATCCATAATGATTGCTTGTCTAGGCCTATTCGGTCTGGCTGCTTTCAACGCCCAAAAGCGTACGAAGGAAATTGGTATCCGAAAAGTTTTAGGAGCAAGTGTGGGGCAAATCACCCTGCGTTTAACGACGGATTTTCTAAAAATGGTAGGTATTTCCATTTTGATAGCCATACCCATAGGATGGTATGCCATGAACAAATGGCTTGAGGATTTTACCTACCGAATAGAAATCGGTTGGAGCATATTTGCTTATGCTGCCTTTCTGGCGATAGGCATAGCCATTCTAACTGTGAGCTATCAAAGTATTAAGGCAGCGATAAAAAATCCTATTCAAAGTTTAAGCACGGAATAATGAAACTCAAGTTTCTAATGAGTAGAAATAATGGCCGCTAAAAACCAAAAATATCATGTTCAATAACTATTTAAAAATTGCCTGGCGAAATATCCGAAGGTATAAACTCCATTCCTTTATTAATATTATAGGTTTGGCGGTTGCCTTCTCTATAAGCATAATGCTGTTTTTAGTTGCCTATTTTCATTTTAGCTTTGATTCGTTTCATAAGGATTCAGACCAATTATTCAAGGTTTCGCGTTTTACCAATGCTTCACAGGGAATGAATATTAGTTCCAGTATGCCATTACCACTGGGCCCAGTTCTGGAAGAGGAGATACTAGGTATTGAGACTGCGATAAACCTTCAAAGAGGCATTCCTGAAAACATAACCTATGGCGATAAAGGCATTGAGAAGATTATTTCCAGGACTGATGCTGAATTTTTTGACGTTTTTAATTTCCCAATCCTTATTGGAGACAAGCAAACAGCCCTCTCAAATATCAATAACATCGCCTTGAGCGAAAGCACTGCTCTCGCCATTTTTGGAGACATTAACCCTATTGGAAAAGAATTAAAAATTGGAAAAATCGGAGAACAGCAGTCGTTTATTGTATCCGCTGTAATAGAAGATGCCCCAAAGAATTCCAGTATTCGTTTCGATGCTGTGGCACGCATTGAGTCACTTGCTAATTATGGTAGCAATAAAAACAAATGGGACATTAATGCTCCCAATTTGTACGTGAAAATTTCAAAAAACAGCAACCAGACAATTATTGAAGAGAAGTTGGTGGCAATGGTGGAAAAATATTACCCTGAGGAATTGGCTTCGCTCAAAATCGAAAATCCGGAGGCCATGGGTACCAGAGAACTGTTAAGCCTTAATCTTACAGCTATCGACCAGGTCCATTTCTCCGGGGAACGAAGTTCCCCCAAAACATTGATCTACGCCATCGCAGTTTTAGGTTCATTTATACTGCTGATTGCCTGTTTCAACTTTGTAAACTTAAACATGGCACATTCCTTTAAAAGGAGTAAGGAATTAGGTGTCCGAAAAAGTTTAGGCGCTTTCAAAGGGCAGCTTATTTTACAATTATGGGGTGAGGCATTTTTACTTTATAGCATAGGATTTATATTGGGGATTGCGATTGCCTTTCAATTGGTGCCTGTTTTTAATGCCCAATTTGGAGGAGGCATTCAAATAGACACCTTATTGCAGCCTGGTTTCCTGGCCATCCTGTTTGGTGTTTTCATGCTCGTCACTTTGATTGCCGGAGGGTATCCTGCTCTAAAAATGGCCAATTTCGGATTGGTGGCCATTTTAAAGGGAAATGTCTCCAAAAATAGACCTGGAGTCTTGCGTAATTCTTTATTGGTGAGTCAATTTGCCATTTCCAGCTTGTTGATCTTTGTAAGTGTAATCGCAGGTCAGCAATTGAATTTCTTAAAGGAAAAACCCATAGGTTTTGAAAAAGAACAAGTGATTAGCATTCCTGTAGGAAATCAAGAAGATGGTAGAAAAGTACTGTCAAGACTTCAAAACGAACTGGCAAGCGATCCTGAGGTTGTTTCCGTATCCGGAGCAGGAGGTAATTTGGGTAGGGGACTAGACCGGGTTACATCAAGGGTGAATATAGATTTTGTTTACAATGAAAACAAGATAGACACAGACTGGATATTGGTGGATTTCGACTACCTAAAAACCTTGCAAATCCCAATTATTAAAGGAAGAGACTTCGATTCTGACTTCGCGACAGACACCATTAATGCAGTGGTGGTCACCCAAAGTTTTGTCAAAGCCATGGGAGAAACTGATCCTATAGGAAAATACTTTGGGGGAGAGGGAGAGCAGTCGGGCAATCAAATTATAGGGGTTGTGCCAGATTTTTACGCGTATTCACCATCGGACAGGTCTTTGCCAATTGTGATGCACCTTTCTGCCCATGAACCTTTCAACTATATTCTCTTAAAAGTTCGATCAGATAATCCAAGTGCCACAATGGATAAACTTGCTACGACCTGGGAAGAAGTAATTCCAAATGTAGCTTTCAAAGGATCCTTTTTAGATGAAAACCTGCAAGCCTGGTATGAAGGAGAAAGTGTTTTAACCACAACATTTGGTATCGCATCGGGCATCGCTATTTTCCTGTCTTGTCTGGGGCTTTTTGCCATTTCCCTTTTGGTCATAGAAATTCGTACCAAAGAAATAGGCATTCGAAAAGTAATGGGTGCCTCAGTCAATGGAATCGTAAAAATGATTTCATTCCATTTTCTAAAGCTGGTATTTATCAGCTTACTAATAGCAGCCCCTTTGGCCTGGTATGCCATGCAAAGCTGGATTGAAGGATATGAGCACCGCATTGTGATTAGCCCATTTACATTTGTTGGGGTTGGGCTGATGGTGGCATTGGTTGCCGTACTCACGGTAAGCTTTCATGTCATAAAAGCTGCTATAACAAACCCCGTAAATAGTTTACGGTCAGAATAAATTAGAATAGTCATCACTGGCCCTAAAAGCTGGTGAAGGCTTTAAATAAGGATTTATGCTTAAGAACAACCTTAAAATCGCCTGGCGAAATATAAAACGAAACAAAGGCTACAGCTTTCTGAATGTTAGCGGTATTGCCATAGGTCTCGCAGCATTTTGGTTGATAGCATTGTATGTAGCCGATGAACTTAGCTATGATCGATCCTTCACCAATTCGGAGCAAATCTTTAGGGTTGCTCAGCATGCGAATTGGGACAATGGAAAAATGGACATTGCTCTTACCTCCCCACCATTTGCAGTCGCTTTAAAAATGAATTCCCTGAAGTGGAAGAGGCAGTAAGAATCAATATTGAAGGTGGTGACCTAATCAATTACGGCAATAAAAGTATCAACCAGGAGGGCATTTGGTTTGCAGAAAATACTTTCTTTGCGCTTTTTAATTACCCGTTTCTTTATGGAAATGGCGCAACTGCCTTGATAAATCCTGGAACCATCGTCATTACTGAAAGCCTTGCGATTAAAATTTTTGGGGATGCCTCAAAAGCAATCAATGAAACAATTGCCCTGGGCAACCAAAAACAGCCTATCAAAATAACGGGGGTAATAAAGGATCTTCCTCAAAACTCCCACTTGAAATTCAGTGCAATCCGTTCATTTGCATTAGAAGATCTGAGAAGTGAAAATTGGAATGCTGCGTTTCTCTATACATACCTTCTTTTAAAGAAAGGGACTGACCCAGATTCATTTGCAAACAAGTTGCTTCCATTTGAAAAGGACCTGGCCAACCGAATGAATTTTTCTGATTTTAAGATAGAATTACAAGCATTGACAGCTATTCATCTGCATTCTCATCTGGATTATGAATTAAGTGCCAATGGAAATGCCGGATTGGTCTACTTATTTATTGTAATTGGGCTACTAGTATTGTTGATTGCGGTAATCAATTACATGAACCTATCTACAGCACGGGCCACCATGCGGGTGAAGGAAATCGGTATCCGGAAAGTAGTAGGATCTGAAATAAAACACCTCGTAGGGTTGTTTTTAAGTGAGGCAATTTTGGTCACCTTTATTGCTTCACTTTTAGCCTGTTTTATCGTTCAATTAACGCTTCCTGTATTTAATCAATTTGCAGAAAAAGATTTGACACTCCTGCATTTCGGAGCTTTTAAAACCATTGGGGCAATTGTTCTTTTTACGGTTTTGACAGGGGTTTTATGTGGGAGTTATCCTGCCTTGTTTTTGTCAAGGCTTAAAATGATTCCTTCACTCAAAGGGCAAATTAGCAATATGGGTACTAGCATTTTCTTACGGAAATCACTGGTAGTAGTCCAGTTTGTCATTACAGTTTGCCTGATTAGTGGCTCCTACATTATTTACAGACAGATGCAATTTGTCTCTCAAAAAGACCTTGGATTTGACAAAACTCAGGTGCTGATAAGCCATATCGATGATGTAAAAGTACGTAGCAAAATACCAGCATTGAAAGCTACACTCTTGCAAAGCCCTATGGTAGAAAGCGTGGCAACAGCCGGTAATCCATTAGGTACCAATTACCTTGGCAAATTTAGTTTCTTTTTTGAGGTAAATGGAAAAATGCAAACCACTGCCACTATGGCAAATTTTCTCTACATCGATGAGGATTTTCTGCCAACCAATGGAATGGCGTTATTACAGGGTAGAAATTTCTCACCTGATATGCCAACAGATAAAGAAGGCACCGTAATCATTAACGAAACATTGATGAATTCCCTTGGCTATACAGATGCCATTGGAAAGAAAATCAATTATAAATCCGGAAATGACAGCCTGGTAAATCGGCAGGTTATCGGGGTTATTAAAGATTTTCATTCAACTTCTTTACAGCATAAAATCGAACCTATGGTACTGTTGATGCCACCAAATGATAGGGAAAGAGACAATCTTTATATAAAAATCTCAAAAGGTAAAGCGGTTGCAGGGATTGCATTTGTAAAAAGTACAATGGAACAATTCGATTCCGAAAATCAAGCAAATGTCCATTTTCTCAATGAAAACTTTAACCAGCAATACCTGTCCCAGCAAAAACAGGGAAAATTATCACTCGTCTTTACGATCCTGGCTTTTATCATTTCAGGTCTTGGTCTGTTGGGATTGGTGATTTTTGTAACTGCTCAGCGTAGAAAGGAAATTGGTTTAAGAAAAGTCCTTGGGGCTTCCATTATCTCTGTTACCCTGATGTTGAGCAAAGATTTCGGAAAACTAGTCGCCATTGCCTCTTTAATCGCCTTTCCCATTGCCTGGTTTGGTATGGATAGATGGTTACAGGACTTTGCCTATCACATTGAAATTAAATGGTGGATGTTTTTGATATCAGGGGCCATTGCAGTTGCAATTGCCATGACAACAGTAAGCTTTCAGGCATTTAAAGCTGCCTTAACAAACCCCGTAAATAGTTTACGGTCAGAATAATATACCGATGATTTCACAAGTACTTACTTCTTGGGCTGTCTTCAAAAGATGAAAATTATGTACAAAAACTATCTAAAAATCGCTTTTCGAAATCTTTGGAGACATCGGGGCTTTTCGTTCTTAAATATAAGCGGCTTGGCCATTGGGCTAACCGCCGGTTTTCTTATTTTACTTTATGTAGGTTTTGAGATAAGTTATGACAATTTCCATTCTAAAGCAGACCGTATTTACCGGGTTGTTGCAGATATAAAAACACCTACAGACAATATCGAAGCAGATATCCCTGCCTGGGCTGTACCGCCGCATTTAGAAGAACAATTCCCTGAAATTGAAGCTGCGGTTAGGATTTCAGGGCTGGATATGTTGGTCCGCAAAGAGGACATCAAATTCCAGGAAACAGAGGCCATAATTGTTGATGCCGATTTTTTCTATGTATTCGATTTTATGCTGCTACAAGGAGATGCAGACAATGTTTTAAAAGACCCCTTCAGCCTGGTGCTTTCAGAAAAGGCTGCAAAGAAGTACTTCGGAAATGAGAATCCTGTTGGCAAAACAGTCAAAATCATGGAGGAAGGCCATTTAGCTACTGTTACTGGCTTGATGGAAGACTTTCCCGAAAACTCACACATCAAGACCAACATGGTGGTATCTATGGCCACCTATACCAAAGGAATGGATAGGGATGTGGATAGTTTTTGGAACAATTACGGTGCGGCTGGCTATATTCTCGTAGCGGAACATGCCAATATTGATCAACTTGTTGCCAAATTTCCAGAATTTTTAGAGCGAAATAATGGAGAGGAAATGAAGAAGTCGCAGATGTATGTCAATCTTTTTCTTGAACCATTAACAGATGTTTATTTACGGTCCACCAGGGGAGGTGCTGGGGGTGGTAATATTAGTAATGTATACATTTTTTCTATTGTGGCTATTTTCATTTTATTAATAGCCTGCATCAATTTTATAAACTTAACTACTGCCAGGTCAGTCGAAAGAGCCAAAGAAGTTGGAATCCGAAAAGTTATTGGTGCAGGCAAACGACAATTGGGCATTCAATTTTTAGGGGAGTCCATTGTTATTTCATTTATGGCATTTATAATCGCCCTAGTTCTTACCGCTATAGCCATTCCCTTTTTTAATGACATGGCCGGTAAAATAATAAGCCCAGGTATTATTTCTAGTGCTAATCAATTGCCTATACTTCTATTAATGTCCTTGGGTATTGGCGTTTTGGCAGGTATCTACCCAGCTTTTGTATTGTCCTCTTTTAAGCCTATTAGTGTTTTAAAAGGAAGTTTTTCTTCTGGTACCAGAGGGATTCTTCTGAGAAAAGGATTGGTAATTGCTCAATTTACCATCTCAATCGCATTGATTATTGGAACCATTGTCATCTATAATCAGATGAATTATATGCGCAACCAGGAACTAGGTTTCAACAAAGAACAAACCATTGTCCTGGGTACAGGTGTTTCGCCTTCTCAAAAAGCATTGAGACATGCCATTGATGATTTACCCAATGTACTTTCAACTTCGCTTTCCTCAAGTGTGCCTGGAAAAAGCAATAGTTCTGCTTATTCTGAAGTGGAGAATATAAATGGTGATTTGCAGATCGCCAACCTCGCACTCTATTTTATAGATGAAGAATTTATTCCTCAATTCGATATACCGCTTGTTGCCGGAAGATCCTTTTCAAAAGCATTTGCAACTGATTCTACCGAGGCCATGGTGGTGAATGAAGAGACAGTGAAGTTGTTAGGATACAGTTCTCCTGAGGAAGCCATTGGTGCCAATTTTAAACAATGGAGACGTGAAGGTAAAATTATTGGGGTAATTAAAGATTTTCATTTTAAATCTCTTCGACAACCTATCGAGCCTTTGACAATGCGGCTTGAACCAAAAGGTACTGATTTACTGGTTGTGAAAGTAAACCCAAAAGATATTCAACAAACTGTAGCTGCTATTGCATCCAAATGGGAGGCTATAATTCCAAACGCCCCTTTTGATTATTATTTCTTAGATCAATCTTTTAATAAACAATACCAGACCGAAGAACGCTTTGGAAATCTCTTCTTGAACTTTGCAGCGCTAGCCATATTTATTTCATGTCTGGGATTATTAGGTCTTGCAGCTTACAGCACCTTACAGCGCAAACGAGAAATAGGAATTAGAAAAGTGTTGGGCTCTTCGGTAGGAGGAATATTAAATCTCTTGTCCAGGGAATTTGTAAAATTAGTAATTATCTCCTTCTTTATTGCTGCCCCTATAGCCTGGTTCTTTATGTATTTCTGGTTAGAGGATTTCGCTTACCGCATTACCCTTCAATGGTGGATGTTTGCTCTCGCAGGGGCTTCAGCAATAATAATTGCACTGCTAACAGTGAGTTTTCACGCCATCAAAGCAGCAATAGTGAACCCAGTTAAAAGTTTAGGTACGGAGTAAAATTCCGCATCAATTAAAGAAGAAAAACCATGTACAAAAACTATCTAAAAATCGCTTTTCGAAATCTTTGGAGACATCGGGGCTTTTCGTTCTTGAATATTGCAGGGCTGGCAATTGGGCTTAGTGCTGGTTTCCTGATTCTTCTTTATGTGAGCTTTGAACTCAGCTATGATCAGTTTCACAGCAAGGCAGACAGGATTTATCGGGTGGTATCGGATATTGAAACACCAACAAGTACCATAAAAAATAGTGAACCTGCCTGGGCTGTGCCACCTCACTTGCATACAGCATTTGAAGAAGTTGAATCAGCAGTAAGAATTCAGGAAACCCGTCTGTTGGTTCATCGCGATGGTAAAAGATACAACGAAAACAATGGTTTGGCAGTTGATCCGGATTTTTCAAAATGTTTGACTTTAAACTTTTATCTGGAAATAAGGAAAATGCACTTGTAGCTCCTTTCAGCATTGTACTCTCTGAATCAATGGCAAAAAAGTATTTTGGAGATCTGGACCCCATTGGCGAGTCTTTGGATATTGAGGATTATGGTTTTGTAGGCAATGTAACAGCTGTGATGGAAGATATGCCTGTAAATTCCCATTTAAGGGCAGATATTTTGATCTCTTTAACCACTTTTTTACTGAAAATTATAGTCCCAATTTGAATGACAATTGGGAAGGGTATGAGCCGGATGCCTATATATTGCTCATGCCAAAGGTAAATGCCAAGGTATTGGAATCTAAATTCCCAGAATTCTTAGAAAGAAATGATGGGGAAGGGATGAAAAAACTCCAGGCCTACGTCACATTGTACCTGGAACCTTTTAAGGAGGTTTATCTGCGATCAGACCGATACAGAACGATAAGTGGAAACATTAACAATGTGTATACCCTATCAATTGTTGCCCTCTTTATTTTGTTGATTGCCAGTATTAATTTCATCAACCTTACTACTGCAAGGTCCACGGAAAGGGCCAGGGAAGTGGGAATACGCAAGGTAATTGGTGCTGAAAAAGACAACTGGGCCTCCAGTTTATCGGTGAATCTACCCTCATTTGTTTACTGGCATTTTCCTTAACCCTTGCCATTACTTCGCTGATTCTACCTGCTTTTAACGATATGGCGGGTAAAACCATAGCTGAGGGTATTTTGTCTAATCCCTCTCATGTCTTGTCTATATTAGGAATCGCAATACTTATAGGAATATTAGCAGGTAGCTATCCTGCATTCATTTTGTCTTCATTTAAGCCTGTAAATGTATTGAAAGGCAGTTTTTCCAATGGAACGAAAGGGATTCTATTGCGAAAAGGGCTGGTCGTTACCCAATTCTCAATTTCCATAGCATTAATCATTGGTACCATTGTCATTTATCACCAGATGAGTTTTATGCGGAACCAGGATTTGGGGTTTGATAAAGATCGGATGGTAATATTGAACTCCAGTAATACTGAGCTAAAAGATGGACTTGAGGCTTTACCTGGAGTAGTCTCAACGAGTTTGGTATCAAGCATTCCAGGAGGAGACAATCCTTTGGCCTATTCAAGGATTCAAAATGTAAACAATGACCAACAAATAGTAGATGTTGATGCCTATTTTGTGGATTTTGATGCCATTACTCAATTTGATATGAAGGTAGTTGCAGGAAGAGGTTTTTCCAGCCAGTTTCCAACAGACACTTTAGAAGCCATGGTAATTAACGAAAGTGCTGCGAAATTGCTGGGCTTTGCTTCTCCGAAGGATGCTCTGGAGGCAAAATTTGAGCAATGGGGGCGTTCAGGCAGGGTTGTCGGGGTAGTACAAGATTTTCATTTTAAGTCCTTAAAAGAAAACATTGATCCCCTTACCATGCGGGTGGACAGAGGTAGAAAAGGGCTTCTGACGGTTAAATTATCCTCAAATGATTTAACAAATACAGTATCCACCATTGAGGAAAAATGGAAGGCCGTTCTACCAAACGAACCCTTCGATTATTATTTTCTTGATGAATTCTTTGACCGTCAATACCGAGCTGACGAGCGATTCGGATACCTTATTTTTAATTTCTCTATGCTGGCCATTATTATTTCCTGTCTGGGCTTATTTGGCCTGGTAGCTTATAGTACTGTGCAGCGACGGAGGGAAATAGGCATACGGAAAGTGATCGGCGCATCCGTAATGGGCATCGTAAAACTTTTGTCCAAAGAATTTTTAAAACTAGTAGGACTCGCAATTATAGTGGCGTCTCCTTTGGCCTGGCTTGTTATGAATTATTGGCTGGAGGATTTTGCTTATCAAATAGAAATTCAATGGTGGGTTTTTGTCATGGCAGGTGCTATGGTTTTGATTATCGCACTGTTGACAGTAGGTTTTCATGCAATAAAAGCAGCGAATATTAACCCAGTAAAAAGTTTAAGAACCGAATAAATCATAAAATCATGTATAAAAATTATCTAAAAATTGCCTGGCGAAACCTTACCCGCAACAGGGGCTACTCTGCAATAAATATCGGAGGATTGGCACTGGGAATGGCTGTTGTTATCATGATTGGTTTATGGGTTCTGGATGAATTTACTTTTAATACCTACCATAAAAACCATGATAAAATTGCTCAGATTTACAATAGAACTAAAAATCTGGATACAAGTGAAATTGAGTCTTTTCCCTCTACGCTGTACACCATGGGTAGCGTGATAAAAGACAATTATTCAGATTATTTTATTCATGCAATACGTGCTACCTGGGTAGGGAATTATGTATTGACGAATGCGGGAGAAAATCACACCCAAACAGGGCAGTTTATTGAAAGTGAGGGGCTGGAAATGCTCTCTTTGGAAATGATACAAGGGGCTTATTCTAGTTTAGAAGAGGTCAATGCTGTGGTTTTGTCAGAGACTGCTGCTGCAGCCATTTTTGGAGAAGAAAACCCTATAGGTAAATCTATAAAGATCAATAATGAGATGGATGCCGTCGTAAATGGCGTTTACAAGGAACTCCCCAAAAACAACAGTTTTGCTAATGTGAAATTTTTTGCCAATTGGAAATTGACAGAGGCCAATGAGCCCGAAAGATTCGAACGAATAAAAACAGTATGGGACGATTGGTCTTTCCAATTTTATGTACAATTAAGGCCGGAAATTGATTTTGAAACAGCCAATGCTGCTTTGAAGGATTTGTATTTTCAATATGGACCCGCGGAATCATTGGAGGGTTTCGAGAAACGTGGTCTACATCCTTTTGCTTATCCCATGGACAAATGGCATTTGTATTCCCAATTTGATGCTCAAGGGGAGCCTACAGAAGGTAGGATCACTTTTGTGTGGTTATTTATAGCCATAGGTTTATTTGTATTGATTCTGGCCTGTATTAACTTTATGAACCTCAGTACAGCTCGCTCTGAAAAGCGTTCCAAAGAAGTAGGCATTAGAAAAACCGTGGGCTCCAATAAGCAGCAATTGGTCTTCCAGTTCCTAAGTGAATCCATATTGATTTCAGGTATTGCCCTACTTTTCGCATTGGCAATGGTATTGCTCACCATTCCATGGTTCAATGAATTGGCGGGCAAAAATATGCAGATACCCTGGGCCAACCTGACCTTCTGGGCATCTATATTGGGGGTCACCTTGCTAACTGGGATGTTGGCTGGTAGTTATCCGGCCTTGTACCTTTCCTCCTTTAGTCCGATCATGGTATTGAAAGGAACATTTAAGGCTGGACCCTATTCCGCAGTTCCCAGAAAGGTATTGGTAGTCTTTCAGTTTGCTGTATCGATAATGTTGGCAGTGGGAACAGTGATCGTTTTTAACCAAATAGAGTTCACCAAGGACCGGCCGATTGGCTATGACCGAAGCAATCTTATTTCGATACAAATGAATAATCCCGAGTACAATGGAAAGTACAACCTATTGAGGAATGAATTGATAAACACAGGAGTTGTGGAAGACATGACCCAGTCTTCTTCTCCATTAATGGGCGTTTATAGCAATGGAGGTGGGGGTATCAGTTGGGAAGGCAAAGATCCTGAGATGTCACCTGACTTTGGTATTTTGCGGGTAACGCATGATTATGGGAATACCGTTGGTTGGCAGTTTGTGGATGGCAGGGACTTTTCCAGGGACTATGCTTCGGACTCCGCGACGGTTATTTTAAATGAAACGGCTGTCAAATACATGGGGTTGGAAAATCCGGTAGGGAGCTTCATTACATTTGGGAATGACGACCGGGCAGAGATCATCGGTGTTACAAAAGACATGGTAATGCAGTCACCTTATCAACCTGTTAAACAGGCCTTTTTCTATATAGATTACGATAGGGTAGACTATATAAACATTAAAATTAAGCCCGATGCAATTGCCAGTGATGCCATTGCCCGGATTGAAGAGGTATTTGCCAAAGTTGTTCCTTCAGCCCAATTTGATTATGGTTTTGTAGATGAGGCTTTTGGTCAAAAGTTTGAATCTGAAGAGCGCCTGGGGAATTTGGCAGGAGTTTTCACCCTTTTGGCCATTCTTATTAGTTGCTTGGGCCTTTTTGGTTTGGCTTCCTTTGTCGCGGAGCAACGAACCAAGGAAATAGGGGTTCGAAAAGTGTTGGGGGCATCAGTTTTAAATTTATGGCAAATGCTTTCCAAAGATTTTGTGATTCTTGTGCTGATTTCCTGCATGATTGCGATTCCTATTGTCTATTACTTTATGAGTCAGTGGTTACAGAATTACGATTACCGTATGGAAATATCTGCATGGACTTTTGGCTATGCCACTGCTGGTGCATTGCTCATTACCCTATTGACGGTAAGCTTCCAAGCCCTTAAGGCCGCAAATGTAAATCCTGTGAAGAGTTTAAGAACTGAATAAACCAGAAAGCCATGTACAGAAATTATCTAAAAATCGCTTTTCGAAGTATCTGGAAAAACAAAACCTTTTCATTGATCAATGTAATTGGTCTATCCATAGGTTTGAGTGCTGCTTTTGTGATTGGAATTATGATTTATTATGACCTTACTTTTGATAAATTTCATGAGGATAGGGATAGGATTTACCGTGTAGTAGTAGATACCCAAGGACCTGACCGAGAAGGCCATTCTAGAGGTGTTCCTGTACCACTAATAGATGCTTTGAAAGCCAATAGTACAGGAATTGACCATGTCAGTCCATTTTTCCTTTTTGGTTTTGATAAAGTAACTGTAGCTTCTAGTCAAGAGGAATTTGACTGGCCTGGAGATATAGTGATTGCTGACCAGGCATACTTTAAGATTTTCAATTACCAATGGCTTGCAGGATCATCCAATGCAGCACTCGAAAATCCGTATGAAGTAGTATTGAGCAAAAGTAGGGCGGAAAAATACTTTCCTGGCAAATTACCAGAAGAAGTCATTGGCAATACCTTGGTTTATGAGGATTCTTTAATCGTAAAAGTGACAGGAATTGTGGCTGAATTTGAAGACCGTAGTGACTTTACATTCAAGGAGTTTTTATCCCGAAGCTCGGTTCAAAATTCAGAGAAGTATGGTTATATCTATGATACTAGTTGGGGAAGTATCAGTTCATCAACCCAATTGTTTATTAAAACAGATAAATTTAATAATAAAGAAGCCGTGCAAGCCCAACTGAATGCATTGGCTGAAGAGTACAAGAATGAAGAAATGGCTGCTTTGGGCTATTTCAGGTCCTTCAATTTGCAACCTTTGAAAGCCCTACACCTTAACGATAATTACGGTGTATTTGACAACAGCAGTTACCGGGCAAGCGCTGATATTTTATTTGGTTTGGGTTTTATTGCCCTTTTTCTATTGCTTTTAGGGTGCATTAATTTTATCAATCTTAATACAGCTCAATCTGCCAAGCGGGCAAAAGAAATTGGCATTCGGAAAACTTTGGGAAGTTCCAAAAAGCAGTTGGTGATTCAATACCTAGGCGAAACTTTCATTTTGACCCTTGCGGCAGCTATTTTGTCCCTATTCTTGGCTTCTTTACTGCTTCGTGTTTTTGCCGATTTTATACCATCAGGGCTTAGCTTGGATTTAATGCAAAACCCGGTACTTATTTTTTTTTATTGCTGTTACTAATCCTCATTACCTTTTTGGCGGGATTTTATCCAGGCCTTGTGTTGTCTCATTTTAAACCAGTATCCGTACTCAAAAATCAATCGGTTTTGGATGGGGACAAGGGGAGTTTAAGAAAATTCCTAACTGTTTTCCAATTTGTTATTGCCCAGGTCTTTATTATAGCCACGCTATTGGTAGGCAAACAGATAAACTACCTGATAAATAAGGATATGGGATTTAAGACGGAGTTCATCGCCTATATTAAAGCTCCGAGAGGTAATGCTTCGCTTGAAAAATATGAAGCGTTTAGGGAGGAACTTGAAGCAGTCCCTGAGGTAAAAAATTTAAGTATTGCTGGAGATCCTCCCGCATCCCAAAGCTATTCAGGAAGAGGAGTGAGCTATTTTTCTGAGGGAGAGGAAACCCATGTTCAAATACAATTGCTCTATGGAGATGAAAATTACCTCGATTTATATGGAATAGACCTTTTGACGGGTCGTTTACCTCTCAAGGATTCTATTTCGGAATATGTAATCAATGAAACATTGATGCGCCAAATTGGATTTCAAAAACCGGAAGAGGTCATTGGCCAGCAATTCAAAGTAAACAATAAAAATATACCTATTGTAGGGGTTATGGAAGACTTTAACCAAAGTTCCTTAAGGGAGGAAATAGAGCCTATGGCATTTCTTCAGGATAGTCAAAATAGAACCCTACACTTTTCCTTTGAGGCTAACGATATAGAAAATTGGCCTTTGGCAATAAATAAAATAGAATCGCAGTGGAAGGAGTTCTTTCCTGACGAAACGTTTAAAATTAATTTTGTGGATGAGGATGTCAAGAAATTTTACAGCGAGGAGCAAAGTACGGCCACGCTTTTAAAATGGTCAACCGGATTGGCTATACTCATCAGTTGCCTTGGCCTTCTTGGTTTGGTAATCCATACCACCGAAAGACGCACCAAAGAAATCGGTATTAGAAAAGTCCTGGGGGCCTCTATCATGCAACTTAACCTCTTACTGGGTAAAGAGTTTATGGCGCTGGTGGGCATTGCTTTTGTTATTGCTGTTCCTATTGCCTGGTGGGGAATAAGTAGCTGGTTGCAGGAATTCGCCAACCATACGGCCATGAGTTGGTGGGTTTTCCTACTTGGTGGCTTAGGTATTTCAATAATTGCATTGGCTGTCATCAGTATCCGAATATTTGCAACAGCCAATACCAACCCTGTGAAAAGTTTAAGTACGGAATAAGCGACTTCAAAGTGTAAATTTATTTGACATAATTTGTCAAAATATTTTACATTTCGTCTTCTGATCCAGATTGAACGCAATACAATGCACTGATTATAAGAAGATTATATTTGTGGCATAAAGATCGTAAAAATGATTGCAGGAAATGGACATTTATAATGTAAAAAACAATGCTACGACATAACTTAAAACTTTTCTTTAGAAATATAAAGAACAACAAGGGGACCTTCCTGATCAATACCTTTGGTTTAGGCATTGGGATTGCTTCTTTTTGCTTTTGGCACTTTATGTCCACAACGACCTGACCTACAATCAATTTCATGATAATTATGAAAATATCTACAGGGTCAGGGATGGTGAATCAGTGCAGACCAAAGGACCTTTATTGCCAAAGTTATTGGAAGAGATACCTGAAATTGAAAATGGTACGCGAATTTTTGATTGGGAAGGTTTTCGCATAAGTTATGAAGATGTTGCCTTCCAGGAAAATATAATATACGTAGATGAAGGTTTTTTCTCTGTCTTTAGTTTTCCATTTACCGAAGGATCGGCAAAAAATGCCATTCAGGACAAATATGGTGTGGTGATAAGTACAAACCTTGCTAAAAAGTATTTTGGTGATGAACCTGCTGTAGGTAAAAAACTGCAAATAAAATTTGAGGATGTATTCCTAGAAGTTAAAGGGGTGGTAGCCATTCCTTCAAATTCTTCCATAAAATTTGATATTGTTTCCTCCTATGATACAGGGGAGGAGATTTCCCCTTGGATGAAGGGTATACATGACTGGTACAACACCTTTTCAATTACTTATATTCAACTAAAAGATGGAATAAACCCCGAAGCACTTGATGAAAAACTTAAGCAAATTGTTAAAGAAAATTACTTACCGGTAGGTCAAAATGAAACAGACCTTAACCTATTGTCTTTAAGTGAATACCATGCTGCTGAAGAATCCAACCAAACGCTAATTGTAATCCTCAGCATAATTGCTTTTGGCATTATAAGTATCGCTATTGTTAATTTTATAAATCTAACCATTACCAGTGTGCTTTCTCGCATTAAGGAAATAGGCATTAAGAAAGTACATGGTGCCAGTAGGAGTGAGCTTTTTGGGCAAATATTGACAGAATCCTTTGCAGTTAGCTTTGTTGCCCTGTTTTTAGGGTTAGGCTTAATGGTTGTATTTCTTCCAAGCTTCAATTCACTGTTTGAAACCAACTTACATTATTCACCCCTTGAAAAGCCCGTTTTTATTTGGATACCATTTCTCATTTGGGCGGTAGTAGGAGCATTATCAGGTTTAATACCTTCCTTTTTCTGGGCAAGGGGTAAATTGACTGAAAGTCTAAAAGGAAATGCCTTTTCAGGAAGCAGGTCTTCAGGTGCAAGACACTCCCTTATCGTCATTCAGTTTGCCATAGCTATTGTATTGATTTCAGGTACAGTTTTGGTCAGAAAACAAGTCAAGGCCATGATGGAGAAAGACCCTCTTTTTGACACGGAAAATGTAATCATTACAGAATTGCAACCCTGGCAATTTCCTGACTTGGAAAAGACAAGCAGTCAATACAAACGAATAGCTGCGGAGATGGAAGAAAGTCCATTGGTCGAGGCCCTCAGCTTCTCTCAGTGTTTCCCTGGTTACTATGGTGAAAATTACAATATTTTTTACCCTCAGGGAGAAAACTTGCCAGAATCGATACACCTTCGAAAAGCCTATGTTGGAGAAAACTATTTTAAAACCTTTGGAATAAAAATATTGTCAGGTCATGGCTTTGAAAAAGGAAGCGTAGATTTTGAAAATGCGATTGTTCTCAATAAGGCCGCTACACAATTGTTGGGTTATAGGGAGGCAAATGGGCAGATTCTTAATGAAAGCTCAACAAGTGGGGACATTCGGAAGTTGGTGGGTATTGTGGATGATTTTAGCTATCAAGGAGTTCAATACAAAGCCCAACCATTGGTCCATATTTTTGCTGATCAGGAGGATTTTACCAATTGGGGATTTTTTTCCATCAAAGCGAAGAAAGGAGCAAGCCTTCAGGTGCTTGATCAATTGAAAGAAAAATGGAGTGCTGCTTTTTCAGGAATAGCACCCAAGTTTTATTTTGCAGATGAAAAACTTAACGAACAGTACAAAGAGTACATAAAAATCAACACCTTGGTGGCTTGGTTTTCTATACTTGCTGTTTTACTTTCCTGCATGGGTTTGTTTGCCTTGGCTTCCTATTCTATGGCAAAAATGACCAAAGAAATTGGGATTAGAAAAGTAAATGGTGCCAAAGTTTCCGAAATTATAATTTTACTTAACAAAGACTTTCTAAAATGGGTATTGATGTCTTTTATCATTGCCGTGCCTATAGCTTGGTATGGTATGCACCATTGGTTGGAGGGCTTTGCTTATAAAACAACGATCAGTTGGTGGGTATTTGGTTTGGCGGGAGTACTTGCCATTGGCATTGCCCTTTTGACTGTTAGTTGGCATAGTCTCAATGCTGCCATGGCCAATCCTGTGGATGCTTTAAAGGAAGAATAGCACTGAAAATTAAAATATTTAACACTAATATTATACCATGCTCATACAATTAAGTAATATTTTTAAATGGGTCCAGCAGGGCGGAAGAAGGGTTTTTTTGCTTAAAGACATCAACCTTGAAGTTGAGGAAGGCGCTTTTATTTCCATTATGGGACCTTCCGGTTCAGGAAAGTCTACTTTGCTCAATGTAATTGGTATGTTGGATGTCTTTGATGAAGGTAAATACAATTTTATGGATGAACCTGTTCACCAATTGAAAGAAAAACAGCGTGCTGAGCTCTACAAACAATACATTGGTTTTGTTTTTCAGGCTTATCATTTGATCGATGAGTTGACTGTCTATGAAAATCTTGAAATGCCATTACTCTATAAAAAACATCCGCGTGCTGAAAGAAAGGCACTTGTTGCAGATATGCTTGACCGGTTTAATATTGTAGGTAAAAAAGATTTGTTTCCCTCTCAATTGAGTGGCGGTCAACAACAACTGGTTGGTATTGCTCGCGCTTTAATTGGTAAGCCAAAATTAATTCTTGCAGACGAACCTACAGGCAACCTGAATTCTAAGCAAGGAGAAGAAATTATGGAGCTTTTTAAACAATTAAACAGTGAAGGTGTCACCATTATTCAAGTTACCCATTCAGAAAAAATGCAGCTTATGGAAAGAAAATCATTCATTTATTGGATGGAAGGATGGAAAAATTCTGATTTTTTATAGAGAAAAAGCCTAGATTTGATTTAGAATTTATAATTCATACAGAGAAAAAAATATTTTGTAACCATTAATATTTTTTCAATTTAGATGTAGAATTGCCCCTTATAAGTATCATTTTGACAATTAATCTAAACATTTTAAACTGTAAGACGTTAAATTTTGAGTTATTCGTTATATTGCAGAAGTAAATGAATTAGGTTGAATTTTAAAAAATCGACATATCGAAGTATAGCTTTTGGGTTCTTAACCCTCTTTTTATCGTTGTTGTTTATGCCAAGTATATTGGTGGCAGCAATTGATGATGAGGTTAATATTTCTATGTATTTTTCTTTCACAGAGGAAGAAACCAAAGAACATGAAGTGAAATGTGCCTTGGACGTCGATGATTTTTTCCTACCAATCATTTCTTATTGGCCAAATCATTTGATGATATTGTTTCTTGTAAATTCAATATAAATAATATCCTCAATAGCCTTTTTGATCCCGGCATAATCGTTCCTCCTCCAGAGTTTAATTAATTTTTCTTTTGGTCCATGACGACTGTTAGTTGTCATTGGTTTTTTATTAACCCTTGGATTTATCCTATTTCAAATTTCTAGGGGAAAGAAATTTTAAACTCATAATTAAATTAAATGAAAAGTAACAATCTATTTGCGCATCTGAAATCAGATGTTGCATCAGGTTTGGTGGTATTTCTGGTAGCATTGCCTTTATGTTTGGGAATCGCATTGGCTTCCGGTGCCCCCTTGTTTGCAGGAATTATTGCAGGAATTATAGGTGGAATAGTCGTAGGATTCTTGAGTCAATCCCACATTAGTGTTTCAGGACCTGCGGCAGGCCTTACAGCCATTGTTTTTGTAGCCATTGCTGATCTTGGCTATGAATCATTTTTGGTAGCCGTGATTTTGGCAGGAGCCATGCAGTTGATACTTGGCTTCGTGAAGGCAGGTACAATTTCCAATTATTTTCCTTCAAACGTAATTGAAGGGATGCTAGCGGGAATTGGTATAATTATCTTTATTCAGCAGATTCCACATGCATTAGGTGCTGATGTTGAAATTAGCTCTGGATTAGGCATATTTTTAGATATTTTTGCCGCCTTTCAAGACATCCAGCCGGGAATTCTTATTATCACAGTTGCTTCATTAGCTGTATTAATCACTTGGCAAAAAACTCCGGCATTAAAGAAATTGAAATTGGTTCCGGGTGCTTTGGTAGCAGTACTTTTGGGTATCTTTATAAATGGTTTGTTTATTGCAACCAACAGTTCCTTTGCTGTAGATGCTGACTACTTGGTTAATTTACCGGTTCCAAAAAGTATAGAAGAATTTAAAGGAATATTTGTCACCCCTTCTTATGAAGCAGTGTTTAATCCCGGTGTTTGGATTGTTGCTGTTACGATTACTATCGTTGCATCCATAGAAACTTTGTTATGTATAGAGGCAACCGAAAGGTTAGATCCTTTAAAAAGGTTTGTTAATACCAATGTGGAATTGAAGGCACAAGGAGTAGGAAACATGATAAGTGGTGTTTTAGGTGGACTTCCAATGACTTCTGTAGTTGTTAGGTCCTCGGCAAATGCTAATTCAGGTGCTAAGACTAAAATGTCAGCAATAATCCATGGTTTTCTTTTACTAATCTGCGTATTGAGTATTCCAATGGTGCTTAACTTGATTCCTATGGCTACTCTTGCAGCCATACTGTTGACAATTGGTTATAAACTTGCAAACCCTTCTACCATAAAGCATTTTTGGGATCGTGGTAAATACCAGTTTATCCCGTTCATTGTAACCATGTTGGCAGTAGTTTTCCTAGGTTTACTAAATGGCGTAGCTCTTGGAATGATTTTAAGTGTTATATTTATATTAAGAGGAAACATTAAAAAAGCTTATTTCTTCAGGAAAGAAGAATACAGCAGTGGTGATGTGATTCATGTGGATTTGGCCCAGGAGGTATCTTTCTTAAATAAAGCGGCAATTAAACTTACACTCAATAAACTTCCAGAGAATTCTAAAGTGATAATCAATGCTTCTGATACTGTATATATCGCACAAGATGTGTTGGATTTAATACATGAATTTAAAATGGTTAATGCCAAAGAAAAAGGAATAAAAGTAGTATTAGTAGGTTTTAAAGATGCTTATCGATTAGATAATGACATAGAAACCAACAATAAGGTATACATTGACAAAAACCTTCTGTCTGAAGAAAAAATCAGTCAACTATTCAATAATTAATGTAATTGTAATCGCAAGAAAGGCAATAATCCTGCTTGGTTTAATTTTAGGTTCATTTTTTAAGTCATTACATTTACAAAATCTTTGATGGTTATTAAAATGGCTGTTTATTGATAAATATGAACCGGAATGAGGCTTATGGAATAATTATTGTCTTTGATTGAATAATTCAACCCAATATTTAAAAAACTCTAAAAAAAGAATGAAAGCACATACTGCAGAAACTCAGGCCACAATGACACCTGCCAAGGCCTTGGAAATATTACAGGAAGGAAACCAACGATTTGTAAGTAATTTAAAAGTAAACAGAAATCTTCTTGAACAAGTAAATGCTACCAAAGATGGCCAGTTTCCTTTTGCAATTGTATTGAGCTGTATAGACAGTAGAACTTCAGCAGAATTGATTTTTGACCAAGGTTTGGGAGATATTTTCAGTGTTAGAATAGCAGGGAATGTGTTGAATAAGGACATATTAGGAAGTATGGAATTTGCCTGTAAACTTGCCGGTTCAAAGCAAATTGTAGTTTTGGGACACAGTAAGTGTGGGGCGATTAAAGGAGCCTGTGCTGGTGTGAAAATTGGTAATTTATCAGGTTTATTGGAAAAAATTGATCCTGCCATTGGAGATGTAGCTTCAGAAATGCCGGATGTAGACCATTCGGACCCTGAATTTATCCGAGCTGTGGAAAAAAGAAACGTTATTACCACCATGGATTTGATTTTACAAGAAAGTCCGGTTTTGAAAGAATTGTATGAAAATGGAGAGATAGGAATGACAGGCGGGTATTATGATGTTGATACCGGTGAGGTTACATTTATGAAGGCAGTCTTAGGTGAACAGTCCTAAATAGAAAACAAACTTAGAACCTAAATAATAGAAGGCAGTTTTAAGAATCATTAATTGATTTTTAATACTGCCTTTTATTTCTTTCGTAATTAAATTTTAGCATCAAAAGTAGCGTCGGCTTAAAACTTATAAAAATAATTCATGTCGGTATTTTGGGGTGATGATTTTTGTTTCTCGTAAATTTCTATTGGAAAGGTTGATTTTTAGGTTCATATAAAAAAATCCTTCTTCTTCTTTTTTGTTTATTTGTTCTTCACTATCACAATGCTCATAGGTTTTGATGTAATCGATTTTTTCAGAAGAAAGGTCAAAATCAAAAATAGCTCAGAATTCACAAAATTTAAGCATAGGCAAATATTATAAAGTCAATTAACGATTATACTATAATGGAACGCCTATAAATTTTGCTTTATTATTTGGTCTGAAAACAAACATAATATAGGCCCAATTTTGACTTTCCTTAAGTTCACCATTGGATTGAATTTGTTTAAAAGTATCATAGGCAAAAAATTGACTATAGCCTGCTTGAATGGATACAGATTCACTAATTACTTTCCCAAGGCTTAGGTCTATTTCTGATCCAAACCCTTTGTCTAATTCTGGACCACTGTATTCATCCCTAAGAAGGGTAGCATTTGCTGCAAAATTATGGTAATCACCTTGGATCCAAAAACCGGAATTAAAATTATATCTTGTTCTTAGGTAAATATCTCTTAAGCCCACTGAATTAAAATGATTTCCAACATAGAATAAATCCATGAAACCATTAAATGCATGATTGGTTCCGTATAAAGGAGAAAATGACTTGTTCTTTTGTTGGTCATTTGTCGGTGTCCCACTAATCAGTTCAAAGCCTGCTGTTGCGGTATACTTGGTTCCCTTCTCTTTGTTTTCCATTAATTTATGGGTTATGTGCGCACTTATATCATAAGCTGAGGTAGATCTATCAAATATATCTTTCCCAAGTTGGTAATAAAAATAGCCTGAAAGCTGGGTTTGAGGCATGGTATATTTTAAAGTTGGAAGGGCTAAAGTTTGTAAGTAACGAATTCCAGAGTTAGTGGTGTTGGTAACTTGGTCGATTTCCTGAAATTGCCTGCCATCATTCCAAAAAGAAAGGCGTAATTTAATTTACCGGCTTTGTTTTCAAAGCGTATTAGTTGAGCGGCCTTATAATTATTAAAGGAAGAATAGACATGGTCCTGTATTTTTTGACCGTCTTGGTTAAAACCAAACCCAAAATGAAGTTTTGCATTTTCTTTTTCATACTTCATCAAAGCAAATTCATGGGACCTACCTTGAAGTGCCCAGTCTAGATTTCCTAAAAATCGTGCATTGTCATAATTTAACTCTTGTCTTCCTAATTTTAGTTTCCAATATTCCCCAAAGTCAACTTCTGCCCAAGCCTCATGAACAGACAAATAGTTATCGGAAATATTGGCGGTAGAACTACTTCCCCAAGTACGCACATCTTGTATACTCATAAAGAAAGTAAGGCGATCAACCTTATAACTAGCTTGTAATCTTGCCCTGTGAGCTATAAAGCCGGCATGATCGACATTTTTATTCATTAATTTTTGATAACCATTGCGGTATTCACTTCTCACAAGCATTTGACCATCTAAATCAAATTGGGCATGACTTTGCTTAGGAAAGAAAATTATTACCGTTAGTATCGCAAGAACATGGTATACTTTTTTCATAATAAAAGGAATAATATGGTTCAATAGTCGGTTTATATCCACCCAATAAGGAGTTTTTAGCCTAATAATGGGTGATTTATTCATGTAATACCATTCAACTCCTTAACGAATTGGTATATTTTCATTCAGGTATTGCCAAACGAAATTATGTAAGGGGATAAAGAAGTGAATTTTATTTAAATACTGAAACTTTGGTATGATAGTCGTTAATAAATTAAAACCTAAAAATGACAAATACCTAATAATTATAAAAAATTTGGGTTAAAAATATACTTCTAACCTAACTAAATAGCAAAATTCATGTAATTTAGGTTGGAATTTAATCTGATGTAAATGAAAGTCATTGAATTTTATTTAAAAATTAATTTTATGGCAAAGAAGTCATTATAGTTTGATTCTCGGTAATTTAAACCTTTAATTTTATAGGAATAGCTGGTATTATAAACCTTTTGATAAGATCTTTAGAAACAAAGTTTGTGTTAGGCGATGAATTATGGATTTTTTTATTGTTTTTAGGTTATTAAAATCAAACACCAATAAACCCTAATTTATAACTTAAAATCATGCATGTTTTTTATACTTATTTTTACCATCTACATGGTGTTTTTAGCATTAAATGCTGGGGCTTTAGTGGAAAATGTCTGTATTTATCGGCATTGTTTATGGCTTGCTTTACCTGGGTAAACGCACAGCAAGTAGATTGGAGAAATATTGAAAATGGCCGGGTTATTCCTGACAAAAGCTATAGTGATCAGCCTTATATCGTAAAAACGGATGACGGAGCTTGGTTGTGTGTGATGACCACAGGATCCGGCCATGAGGGAGCCAGTGGACAACATATCATCAGCCAAAGAAGTTTTGACGAAGGGCTTTCCTGGCAAGATATGATTGAAATAGAGCCCTCTGATGGGCCTGAAGCTTCCTATGCTGTCCTATTGAAAGCTCCTTCAGGTCGTATTTTTGTGTTTTACAATCATAACACAGACAACTTACGAGAAGTGAAAGGAGACGATCCACCTTATAATAACGGGATTGTTAAAAGAGTGGATAGTCAGGGCTATTATGTGTTTAAATATTCGGATGACCATGGCCAATCATGGTCAGAGGAAAGGCATACTATTCCGGTCAGGCAATTTGAAATTGATAAAAACAACCCGTATAAGGGAGAGATTAGATTTTTCTGGAATGTAGGCAAACCCTTTTCTCACGACGGGAGTGCTTTTGTTCCTTTGACCAAAGTGGGTGGATTTGGCAATGGTTTTTTTACCTCAAATGAAGGTGTTTTACTAAAAAGTGACAATCTCTTGGATGTGGCGGATCCGGCTGATGCTAATTGGATTACATTGCCTGATGGAGACATAGGCTTGCAAACCCCGGAGAATGGCGGTTCAATAGCTGCTGAACATAGCTATTCTATACTAAGTGATGGCTCTTTCTTTGCGGTTTACCGTTCATTGGATGGGCATCCGGTCTACAGTTATAGCCGGGATAAGGGGAGAACCTGGGATAAACCACAATATATGCGATTTGCAGATGGGCGCTTGATGAAAAACCCAAGGGCAGCCAATTTTGCCTGGAAATGTGACAATGGTAAATACCTCTATTGGTTTCACAATCACGGTGGAAAGTTTATCAGAGAACATCCCAATCCTGCGGCTATAGGTTACAATGACCGCAATCCGGTTTGGATGGTGGGAGGCGTAGAAGTGGATAGTGATGACGGAAAAGTGATTCAATGGAGCCAACCTGAGGTCTTACTTTATGATGAGGACCCTTTGGTTCGAATGAGTTACCCAGACCTGATTGAGGAAAATGGCAATTATTATATTACGGAGACCCAAAAGGACATTGCCCGTGTGCATCAAATTGACAATGCCTTTCTAGAACGCCTTTGGGGCCAATTTGAGGAACCTGTACGGGTTCGGGATGGTTTGTTGCTCAATTGGTCAGGACAAAACGAAAGTTTACCCCAAAAACTCCCTGCTCCGGCTGTGCCAACCTTTTGGGTTAGGGACAGCAATACGGCTGATTACAGAGGGAAAAGCAGCAATGCAGGCTTTACCATAGAACTGGGTTTTTTGCTTAATGAGATCAAAGAAGGTCAGGTTTTGGCGGATACTAGAGATGCTTCAGGTAAGGGTTGGTGGATAAGCATTTCCGATAAAAACAACATAATTTTTCAGATGAACGATGGACAAACCCAAGTTGCTTGGAGTGCTGATCCAGGAACAATTCACGCGAATACCCAGCATCAAGTAAGTATTATTATAGACGGAGGTCCAAATATTATTTCATTTGTAACAGATGAGCGCTTCAATGATGGGGGAGCGCACAGGCAATTTGGCTGGGGCAGGTTCAGTCCCTACTTCAAATCGCCAGAAGGCTCAAAGACTTTACTACTAGGTTCAAGGATAAAAGGAGAACTAAATTATATAAGGTTTTTTGATCGGGCTTTGATGGTATCGGAAGTTTTGGCTAGTCAGAGGTGGGAAAAGTGATGTATTGATTTGGTGATCGGGTGATGGGGGATTTTATGATGGAGTGAGAAGTGGGTGGTAGTTCTGTTGGGCTAGGGATTTCGTTAACTTAAAATAAAAAAATGAAGATTATGCTTTGAAATTTCATTGATTTCGGGTTATTACTGCTTTCTGTCATCCCATGGGGGAATGAGTGGAGCCGAAGCCGGCAAATCGAAAATTTCATTCAGTAAAATTAGGAAATTGATTTGAAAAAATCTGGTCTGATAATTACTAACCCAGTACTTTCAAGGTGGGGCTTCATTTTTGGACCACATAGAAGATCTTGAATTTTCTGCTTTTCACTTTTTCCAAATTGTTTCAACTAATAAATGATTCTATCGCTTATATTTATTTCTTTGTAATAAAGAGACCTGATCAAATATGAAATTAATTAGATCCATCCTATTTTTAATAACAGTCTTATTTTTCTTTATTAGTTGTCGTGAAGGGGAACATGTGATATATGTTAGTCCGGAAGGCGACAACAGTCTGGAAGGCACCGAAGAATTTCCTCTGCAAACCCTTGAGAAAGCTTTGGAAAAGGCAATGGAATTAAGAAAGAATGAAAAGGGGCAAATAAGCATCTTATTGGAGGAAGGGGATTATTATTTATCTAATCCTTTAGTTATCTCAAATGCATTAAGTGATTTAGCGATTATTGGTGAAGGGACAGAAAAAGTTAGCGTAAAAGGGTCAAAAGTGCTTCAAACCAATTGGAAGGCTTTTGATGAAAATATTTACTATACTGAGATTAAAGAAGATATTGATTTTAGCCAAGTATATATCAATGGCAAAAAACAAATTCTTGCCAGATATCCAAATTATAATGAAAATGGAGGGGCTTGGCAAGGACATGCTGCGGATGCAATCTCTAAAGAAAGAGTAAGTACTTGGAATAATCCTAAAGGTGGTTTTGTTCATGCCATGCATCGAGGAAGGTGGGGAGGTTTCCATTATTTAATTAATGGAATTGATGCTAAAGGAGAACTTATGCTAAGCGGAGGACATCAGAATAATCGACCTTCAAGCATGCACCCGGAACTCAGAATGGTTGAAAATATATTTGAAGAGCTAGACAGTGAAGGAGAGTGGTATTTTGATAAGCAAGGAAAAAAACTTTACCTATGGGTAGAAGAAGGTACTGATTTAAGCAATGCAACCACCGAAGTTTCATGGCTTAAACACCTGATAGAAATTAGCGGAAATAGAGAAAACCCGGTTAATAATGTCAAAATAGAAGGAATACGCTTTACCCATACCCGGACAACCTTTTTGGAAGAGTATGATAAATTGCTAAGAAGCGATTGGACCATTTACAGGGGAGGAGCCATTTTATTAAAAGGAACTGATTCAGTTTCTATTTTGGATTGTGAATTCACCAATTTGGGAGGAAATGTAATTTTCATCAACGGATATAACCGTAATACAGCGATTATGGGTAACCATATCCATGATTGCGGTGCAACAGCCATCGCTTTTGTTGGTGATCCTTCTGCAGTTCGTTCGGGTGCTTTTCAATACGAGGAGTTCGTTTCTTTGCAAGCCATGGATACTATTTCAGGCCCGGCCAATGATCTTTATCCTGCCAATGCTAAAGTTGTAAACAATCTAATTTATAGAATTGGCCGTGTGGAGAAGCAAGTAGCCGGTATACAGTTATCTATGTCAATGAATATTCATGTTCAAAATAATAGTATTTATGATGTACCTAGGGCAGGAATTAATGTGAGTGAAGGAACATGGGGAGGTCATTTAATTGAAAATAATGACGTGTTCAATACTGTTTTGGAAACCGGGGATCATGGGGCTTTTAACTCTTGGGGTAGAGATAGATTCTGGCATCCCCAAAGGAAGATAATGGATAGTCTTGTAAAAGTAAACCCTCAAATGCCTTATTGGGATGCCATACATACAACGGTGATCAGAAATAATCGTTTTCGTTGCGACCATGGATGGGACATTGATTTGGATGATGGATCTTCCAACTATCATATTTTCAATAATTTATGTCTAAATGGAGGAATAAAATTACGCGAAGGTTTTAATAGAAAGGTGGAAAATAATATTATGCTAAACAATGGTTTCCACCCTCATGTTTGGTTTGAAGACAGTAAAGATGTGTTTAGAAAGAATATAAGCATGACCAAACATTTCCCTATTCGCCTTGAAGGATGGGGTGAAGAAGTAGATTATAATTTGTTACCTGATTCAATTTCACTAGCATTAGCAAGAAAAAATGGAACAGATTTTAATAGTACCTATGGAAATCCAAAATTTCTTTCTCCTGAAACAGGTGATTTTACGGTAGCAAAAAATTCTCCGGCACTTCAGTTGGGGTTTAAAAATATCCCAATGGATAATTTTGGTGTTCAAAAAGCTAATTTAAAAGAGATAGCTAAACAACCCAATATTCCTGAATTAAATGCTTTGTATGCTCAATATGATGATACAAATTTAAAAAACTGGTTGGGAGCTAAACTTAAGAATGTAGAAACACTAGCTGAACAATCTGCCTCGGGTTTACATAAAAAGGCTGGAGTAATTGTTTTAAGTGTGGCTAAAGAAAGTAAATTGGAAATGGCAGGCATTGAAGATGCTGATGTTATTGTGGAAGTAGGAGGGGAAGAAATAGAAAACATTTCGGGTTTACTTCTAAAGTACCAGGAAAATTTATGGCGTGGTGTTTTAGATTTAACGATTATTCGTAATCAGAAAAAACGGAAAATTAATGTGAATTTACAGTGAGTTTTAAGTTGATAAAAGCCATTTTCTTAACTCCTTAAAGCGAAGTTTTTTATGGGTTTTGCTTCAGTATTCATAAGATTTTATTGAAATATGTAGTAAAATTATTATTTGAATAATTTTTTCAAAAAATAAATATATAGACTGTATCTTCTTTTTTGTGTTTTAGATATTATTTTTTGTTCTTTGAATATTTTTTCTAAATAAAGTTTGGGAAATTAACATTGATCATATATTATATATAGTAAAATTGTTAATTTTGCATATACAATTGAGTGAAATTCTAGGAAATCTATCAGCTTTCTTGGAATGATGTTTTTTGTACGTGAATGGTTAAATATCCAAATAAATGGTTTTTTAGGTGGTTAAACTAGTACGGTGCTGCTTTTTTCTGCAGATAAAGAAAGGAATGCTTTCTCCCATTTAGGTAATGCTCTAGTAGTTGATTTTTATTATTATAAATAAACTATTTTATTGCACATCCTAATTTATATAAATTAATACATAGAAAAATAAAGAATAATTTTTTTATATCATTTAATTATAACAGCCCTAATATTATGAAAAAATTAAATTAAATTTATTAACGATTATAGTTTTATCGCTATTAAATGGTTGTAATCTTTTCTCTCCCGAAGACAAGGTAGATACAGATGGCGATTTGTTATCCTTGAGCATTCCATCAGGGTTTGATTTCAGTACATATCATGATGTGACCATCAATATAGAAGACGATGGCAACTATGCGAAATATGAAATTTTTGCTTATACAGAAGATTTATATGATGCAGGCACTGAAACATTTGAAGATGAGTTTGGTGAAACTGTCACAGAAACCATCTACAAATCTGAAGTTATGGAAAAGCTACTTTTTACCGGTGTCCCTAATGATGGTGTGTTGGAGCAAACAATTAATTTGCCTAAATTTTATGATAAAGTATATATCCGCAGAAATGAGAATTTAAATTACTCTTCAACTATAGAGGAGATTGTGGACCAAAAAGTAAATTTTTCATTTAACAATTCAAATCCAAATGAAAGAACTTTGGCGGAAGGGGATGTTACCGATTATTTATACTGTGTCAATGGAAATGGACAGTTGTTTCAAGTTGACCCTTTAACAGGTGATTTAACAGATTTGTCAACTATGCCTATGGGAAGTTACACCTGTGCCATAGACCAAGAAAATAAGGTGCTGTATTCGATTGGTAAATCTAAACCTTACCCATTAATGAAGTATTCGATAGTGGATAATAGTTGGGAAACGGTAGCGAATCTTGGTATGGGAGGTCCTAGATTGGATTTTAACACCAAAGACGGTTTGTTGTATTTTTCTGATAACAGCGCCAACCTTTTTGTATTTGATCCTGCTACCGGCGAAAATTTGGATAAAAAGAGTATTCTAGGACTTCACAATACTACTGGTGGGGATTTAGCATTTGCAGAAGATGGAACACTTTTCATTTGTACATTTTCTGGTTTATATGAGTTGGAATTAAATGATGATGGAGATTATTCAAGTACTAGAATCAGTGCCGATAATTTACCATTTACCCCAACCTCAATGACCTTTGATTCTAACAAAGAATTATGGTTGGCTGAAGCCTCCTCAAGTGCAGATTTGATTATAATGGACACAGAAACAGGTGGATGGGAATACAAATATGGTGCAAGTGCCAATAATGGTACAAGTTATAGAAGGAAGTTAAATGACCTAACTACATTTAGGGTGTATTCCGATGTGGTTGATGAAACGGATTCGGATGGTGATGGCATTAAAGATTCTGATGATGCTTTTCCAGATGATGCAGATGCTGCCTTTGAGTCTTTTACTCCGAGTAAGTATGGTAGAGGTACCATTGCTTTTGAAGATTTATGGCCTTCTTCCGGTGATTACGATTTTAATGATGCTGCATTGAGTTATCAAGCCATCGCAATTTTAAATTCAGACAATCTAGCAGTTAGGTTGGAGCTTATTTGTAATATAAAAGCCAATGGGGCGGGCTATACCAATGGCATAGGCTTTGAAATAGAAGGTCTTAATCCTTCTAAAGTGGCGAGTGTTACAGGTACAGTATTGAATCAAGGTTATATTACCACCAATGACAATGGTACCGAGGCTGATCAAGAGAATACCGTTATTATTTTAGCCGATGATGTCGACAATTTATTGAACGAAACCACAATAACGATTAGTTTTGTTGAACCTATTAGTACCTCTGAACTCGGTGTAGCACCTTTTAATCCGTTTATAATCATAAACAAGGAGAGGGAAAAAGAAGTACATCTACCTTATAAAAGCATTACCAGCTTGGGCAATCAAAGCTATGTATTCACGGGGGATAACAAAGACATCGATGGGAATTTTATCTCTGAAAATGGCTACCCATGGGCAATAAGCATTATTCATGATTTTAAAGTTCCCAAAGAGAAAGTGGATATTAATTCAGCTTATAATTTCTTTGGAGCTTGGGCGGAATCTGGAGGAACTGCCTATGAGGATTGGTACAAAGATAATCCCGGAAATAGGAATGAAGATTTAATTGAATAGGGAGATTATTATTGTTTAATATCACCGCAAACACCTTGAGAAGATCATCTTCCAAGGTGTTTTTTTGCAGTGACTAAGTTAATCTTAATTGTTGTTTTTGACTTTATCCCTTTAAGCGTTTATACCGAAACTAAAAAAGGTTTACCGAAATTACTTTCAGTAAACCTTTTTAATTTAGTTGGTGGTTATAGGTGTTTAATAAGGTAAGCCTGTTCCTTGCAATAACCACATTCTTGAGCGGGTATCATCATTTGATGGCACCTGAACAAATTCAGATTTTTCCAGTCTCTCTACCGCTTCATTGTATTTCTCAACATACTGAGGATCGGGAGGGTTGGGTGAATCATAATGGTACCTAATTGGAATAGCAGGCTGTGCTGCATCATATGGTGGTACAAAATCCGGATAACCTGTTCTTCTCCAATCAAACCAAGGCTCGGGCCTAAAAAACATAGATATGTATTTTTGAGTCATGATGCGCTCATGTTTATTGGTTGCCTGATTCAAGTCAACATCTTCCTGACTGTAAAATTCATTAAAATCAAAACCTCCTACATAGTCACCAAATATTCCCCATTCATCCATGGAAGCTTCAATAGCCTTCTTATAATGACCTTCTGCATCACTGACGCCAAATGCCCCAATTTCTGCAGCTTCTGCCAATATAAATTCAACTTCAGAATAGGTAATAATATCCATACCCACATATTCATTAGCATTTTGGAAATAAATATCGCTAAGACGACTATTAAATGGAGTAGTTTTGGGCTCTACTGATGTAGCTTGAGGACCCGCATTATAGGCTGTCCATGAGGCCTGACTACCAACCGGTAATCCAACATACAGACTAGTATCCAGGTCATCATACCCACTAGGGTATGGCAACACTTCAACAGGGAAAGTCTGTCCAAGAGGATCCGTATATTGGATCGTTGTGGCTGTAGCAATATCCATATCCCATTTCTTTTCAACAGGCCTTAACCACCTATACAATCTGGGATCGTTTTGGTCTCTTAAAGAATTAAGAAAACCTAAGCCCATTCTTCTAGCATAAGTTAGTTCAGAAGCCCTGAATGGGCCCCCTTGAAAAGAAGTAGCCGCAGAATTTCCAATATAATCTAGAACAGCATTGTCTTCACTACTAGTAAAAACATTTTGAGCAGCATCCTGAAATTCAGCATCTATATCAACACTTAACTCTCCCTTTTTATTGTTCAACAACAAACACATTCTGATTCTAAGGGAGTTAATAAACTTTATCCATTTATCTTTATCTCCATTGTAAAGCAAATCATATCCATCCAAAACCGGCACTTCATTGCCGGAAATTCCTTCAATCATATTTTTTGCTGTTTTCAAATCCATCAAAAGGGTTTCATAAATCTCTTTCTGCTGATCATACTTTGGGAAAACAATTCCTTCCTCCAGCTGATTCGTTTCTGAAAAGGGAGCATCTCCATATATCTTCGTAACTAGGTCGGTTAATGCAGCCCTATATACCAAAGCTACTGCCTCAGTAAAAACGTTTCCTTGCTCTTTGCTGAGGTCAGACATGGCTTGAACATCCACTAAATTAGAATAAATACTTGCCCAAGGACTACTTTGTCCCGGCGTCCAATAAAGTGCATTTAATTCCTCCGATTTATAACCATCACCAACCTGGTAATACTGCAATAAGGAAGGGATCCTTGAACCCCAATAACCCAGCCCGCTATAAGTACTAGCCAAATTATATGTGTTTGTAGTTAATAGAAAGTTTGGATCAACTTCGTTTACATCGTTAGGACTTACATTCAATTTATCAAAATCACTACATGAGTTTAGGATTGGAATGAATGCAATGGATAATATTATTATTATAAATTTCTTCATGATCAATATTTATTACAATTAAAACCCAACATTTAATTTCAAACCTATGCTACGGGTACGTGGAATCACCGAGTAAAACTCATACCCAGGTTCATTTCTATTTCCTACGGCCGTGTAAGCAGTTTCAGGATCGATGAATACATTGTGTTTTGTCCACATGAATACATTTTGACCTAACAAAGACAAAGACATGTTTTGAAGTTTCATCTTATTTACTACAGCTTTTGGAAACCTATAAGTAATGGATAACTCTCTTAACTTCACATAAGTTGAACTGTACAAGTTAGCTGATGCTAAATATCTATCAGCGCCTTTTTGTGCATTATACGGACTTAACCATATTGTTCCCGGACCACCAAAATTCTCGATATAACCACCTTCACCATCTTCTCTAACGCCTACATCAAAACTGGCATCTTCTACATAAACTTTTACCCCATCAGCATTTATATAACTTCTGGCTTCTCTTTGTTCCTCTGTTGGCCAAGGAAAACCTCCCAGTTCAGCATCTCGACCTCCAACCCATTCATGTGAAAATTTCTCAGGGTTATCTTTGATTTGCTGTACGATATCTATGTTGGGATCATAATCTACACTACCATTAATATATTCAGGAAATCTACCATCATTCTTACCTTGCCTCAAAGTTTCTGAATAAAACTGACCTCCTGATCTCCAGTCAAAAACTGCAGCAAGGGTAAAGTTTTTGTATTGTACAGTTGGGTTAATACCCAATACAAAATCAGGGTTGTAGTTACCTATTTTCTCAAAATTCTCAGGATTTTGATCTCTTTCAGGCTTACCATTGCTGTATATAATGGCATGACCATAATATTCAGAATTTGGATCTTCCACTTTAAAATAAGGCGCTTGATAAATATCTCCTACCTGATCTCCCGGATAAGTATAGAAATATGCGTATCCTTGGCTATAACCAAAATATTCAACCCCATCAGCTAGCTCTACAATGGTAGTTCTATTTCTAGTGAAATTTATTCCTAAATCAAATGAAAAATCCTTTTTTCTAACAATAGAGCTACCTAGCGTGATATCCCAACCATTACTTCTTACCAAACCTGCATTGATTAGTTTGCTATTTGCCCCTGAAGTAATAGGCGTATTAATTCCAAGAACCTGATTTTCATTATCCATGGTATAGTAGGTCGCATCTAACGATATTCTGTTATCGAAAAGTGACAAGTCAATACCAACTTCTTTGGAGGTAGCTATTTCAGGTTTTAGCTGAGCATTTTTAGCAACCTTGTCAATACTGGCCCGTTTAGTATCTCCCCAATCTACACCAAAATTATAATACCTTTGAAGCTGATAAGGGTCTACATCGTTACCTACCTGAGCATAACCTGCACGAACCTTGGCAAGGCTAACCCAAGCCGGCATGTCAAACATTTCATTTACTAGCACACTTAAAGAAGCTGAAGGGTAGAAATAGGAGCGGTTTTCTTTGGGCAATGTACTTGACCAGTCATTTCTAGCCGTAAGATCAAGATATACCGTATTTTTATAGCCAATAGAGGTTTGAGCAAAAAGGCTGTTCACTTTCTTTTTACTCAAAAAGTTATTATATATTACAGAACCAGGGCCTCCATTACTAATGGTATACAAGCCGGGAATAACCAGATTAGTTGTTGAATTATGAATATTTTCCTGGTAGTTGTACCTTAGGTTTCCACCGGCATTGGCTTGTAGATCAAAATCTCCAAATGTTTTGTTATAGGAGAAAAGACCTTCCCAGTTTTGTTCCCTAAAACTGGAATTTTGAATATCGTAGTTTCCCTTAGGCATACTATTTGTGTCCCAAGGCCTTTGATTTACTGCTCTTTGGTTCAATTGACTTCTTAAGTACCTAGCTGTAAAACGCAAGTCCTTAGCGAACTCATAACCCACTTGTATTTTAGTCATGGCCTGAACGCGATCAAAACTGGTTGTGGCCAACTCTTGCATCAGATAAGGGTTGTTCCACCTTTCCTTCCAGCGGGTTTGAACGATACCTTCTTGGTTTGGCATCCACCAGGTGTCCGGATTGCTATAAAGTGACATGTCCACTTGTGGTCCAACAGTTAAAATGGCTCTTGTTGGGGTAAGAAAACCATCATTGGTATTTGGCCTATTGCCTGAACTTGACTCATTCAAAGAGGTCATTACAGTCACTTCCAATTTATCCGTTAAGTGCATGGTTCCATTGATGCTGATGTTATTCTTTTTAAGTCCACATTTGGCATAATGCCTTTATTAAGGTAATTACCCATAGAAACGCGAAAGTTAGCCTTGTCATAGTTTCCGGTAACACCTACATTATTTGCCTGAGTCCAGCCGTTTTGATAAAAATCCTGCTGACGATTTATATTGTTTTCATAAGAAATCAATTCGCTTGGACTATCCTGGTTTCTTTGTTGGGCGATAAAACCATTGTCTAACTTAGGTCCCCAGAATTCATAAGCATCATTTTCAAATACAAAAGCTCCTTCTTGGCCTGAAGCATACTCAGTTTGAATAGGAAGATAGGCATATGGAGTATCCATAATGAATGATGAATTGAAATCTACACCTAGCCCTTTTTTCTGATCTGAACCTGATTTGGTTGTAATAAGCACGACACCATTCGCTGCCCGTGAACCATAAAGGGCCGCAGCACTAGGTCCTTTTAAAACTGACATTGATTCTATATCTTCCGGGTTAATGTCTGAGATAGCATTTCCAAGGTCAGCCTGATTGAATAGGTTATCCGTGGTGTTGTAAACCGGAACGCCATCAATTACGAACAAAGGTTGATTGTCTGAGTTTAAAGAAGATGCTCCTCTGATTACCATATTCATTGATGAACCTTTCACCCCGTAAGTCTGAGAAATCTGTACACCTGCTATTTTTCCTTGCATAGAGCTTAGTACACTAGCCTGTGGTGTTCTATTTAATTCCTCCCCACCAACTGTTCCAACGGAATAGCCTAAGGATTCTTTTTCACGCGAAATGCCTAAGGCTGTAATGACCACTTCGTTTAATCCTACAAGGTCTTCTTCCAAAGTAACATTAATTATGGACCTGGATCCAATAGCCACCTCTTGCGTCTGATACCCTATATAAGAAAACTGCAACACTTCAGTGTTGGCAGGAACGTTTATGGAATAATCTCCATCAAGCTTGGTTACGGTACCGTTTGTAGTCCCTTTGGCTAATACTGCAACACCTACTAGTGGAAAACCTTCTGAATCTGATACTACTCCTGTAATTGTATTACTTTGAGATTGATTAATGCCTGTATTTTGGGAATAAGTAATTGTATTATGGAGCATTGCAGCACTGAACACCAACAAAGACAGACCCAACTGCCAAATCCGCATTGTTTTACGTGGGAGATTCACAAAATCTCTTTTAAATAATTTTTCTTTCATCTTTTTCGATTTTAAATAAAATTCAATTGAACCGAGCTTGTTTTAGTAATTCTCGGTTGTCATTACTTTTTGATCGTTTGTTTTGGTTTATTTCATAGGCAGACTTTATGGGGTTAAAATTTGATTAAGTAATATTTTAAATACAGTATTAAATGGGTGTTCCATCTTTGATTTAAAGCCAAAGTTCTTTATCACTTTTTCTTATTATTAGCGGGCATTATTGGGTGATAATGGAGGCTAAAACAAGATAAGTGGTAGCAGTAATAAATTTAACAATTGAAAGAAATACTTTGTGTAGTAGTAGCAATTCAAATAGTATTGCCTACCATCCCGACATCTCAATAAATATTGGAAGTCAGGTGGATATAGTAATTTTGTAGGTTTAACACCTACCTAAAAATAGTTGGTTTATTGTTAATCAAACTGGTCTATGCTCAGGCTTTGGGCACAAAACAGTTTTAAATATTATGCAAATTTAAATAAAATACAAATGTATGACATATTAAATAATAAAATTCGGAATAATTTATTTTTCAGTCTCAATTAGGCTAAGGGTTAGAATAATCCTATTAGGGATGCAATTTGATTACGGGTTGTAAATATTATTTATAAAAATGAAAAGGCGAAAGTGATAAATTATGAATCTCTATGCGGAAAAGCTAAACAAATAAAATTTGGAAATAATAAATATTACCTATTAAATAATCTGGTTTTAGGAAGTATGGTACTCCGGTTTGCAAAATATATCGCTTTTTAAGTTTATGAGGCTAGTCTTATTGACCCAAGCAAATAAAAGAAGGTTTACCGAAATTGCTCTCAGTAAACCTTCAGAAAAGAATTAGTGCTTATAAAACTGGTTCCTATTTTATAATTTTAGTAAGGAATATTGGTTCCTTGCAATAACCACATACGTGAGCGGGTATCATCATTCGTTGGCACCTGTACAAATTCAGATTTCTCCAATCTCTCTACAGCGTCATTGTATTTTTCAACATTCTGAGGATCCGGAGGGGTAGGTGTATCATAATGATACCTTATTGGAATGGCAGGTTGTGCACCATCTACAGGAGGTACAAAATCCGGATAACCTGTTCTACGCCAGTCAAACCAAGGCTCAGGTCTGAAAAACATGGATATGTATTTTTGAGTCATAATGCGTTCATGCACATTGGTTGCTTGACTTAAGTCTATTTCTTCCTGGCTGTAAAATTCTTCAAAATCAAATCCTCCTACATAGTCACCGTATATACCCCATTCATCCATAGAAGCTTCAATCGCCTTTTTGTAATGACCTTCTGCATCACTGGCACCAAATGCCCCAATGGCCGCAGCTTCTGCCAAAATAAATTCCACTTCTGAATAGGTAATAATGTTCATGCCAACATATTGATTGGCATTTTGAAAATATATCTCACTGAGACGACTATTAAACGGAGTAGTTTTGGGCTCAACAGATGTTGCTTGAGGACCTGCATTATAAGCTGTCCATGAAGCTTGGCTACCTACAGGTAATCCAACGTACAGGCTAGTATCCAGGTCATCATACCCACTAGGGTAGGGCAACACTTCTACAGGGAAGGTTTGTCCCAATGGATCCGTATATTGAATCGTTGTTGCGGTAGCAATATCCTTGTCCCATTTCTTTTCTACAGGCCTTAACCATCTGTACAATCTCGGATCATTTTGATCCCTTAAAGAATTAAGAAAACCTAAGCCCATTCTTCTCGCATAAGTAAGTTCTGAAGCCCTAAATGACCCACCTCGAAAAGAAGTAGTTGCAGAATTTCCTATATAATCTAAAACAGCATTGTCATCTGTACTGGTGAACACATTTTGTGCAGCATCTTGGAACTCAGCATCTAAATCAATACTTAATTCATTTTTTTGTTGTTCAACAACAAACACATCCTGATTCTGAGAGAATTAACAAACTTTATCCATTTGTCTTTATCTCCATTGTACAATAGATCATAGCCATCCAACACGGGGACTTCCTCCCCCGGAAGGGCTTCAATCATATTTTTTGCTGTTTTTAAATTAATCAGCAAGGTTTCATAAATCTCTTTCTGCCGATCATATTTAGGGAAAACAATTCCTTCCTCCAGCTGATTGGTTTCTGAAAAGGGCACATCACCATAAATCTTTGTAGCTAGATCTATAAGTCCGGCTTGATATACTAAAGCTACAGCCTCTGTGAAAGTGTTTTCTTGCTCAACACTAAGGTCGGACATCGCTTGAACATCTACTAAATTAGAGTAGATCGTTCCCCACGGACTACTTTGTCCCGGTGTCCAATACAGGGCGTTAAATTCCTCAGATTTATAACCATCACCCACTTGGTAATACTGCAATAAGGAAGGAATTCTTGAACCCCAATAGCCAAATTCACTATAGGTACTGGCAAAATTATAGGTACTTGTCGTTAAGAGGAAGTTTGGATCAACTTCGTTTACATCATTGGGGCTTACATTCAATTTATCAAAATCGCTACAGGAGTTTAAAATTGGAATGAATGCAATAGATAATATTATTATTATAATTTTCTTCATGATCAATATATATTATAATTAAAACCCAACATTTAATTTCATACCGAAACTGCGGGTTCGTGGAATCACATTGTAAAACTCATAACCAGGTTCATTCCTGTTTCCTACAGCGGTATAGGCAGTTTCAGGATCGATAAATACATTGTGCTTTGTCCACATAAACAAATTTTGACCCAGTAGCGATAAAGACATGTTTTGAAGGTTAAATTTATTTACGATAGCCTTAGGGAACCTATAAGTAATTGATACTTCTCTTAATTTCACATAAGTTGCACTGTACAGGTTAGCTGAGGCCAAGTATCTATCCGCTCCTTTTTGAGCATTATACGGACTAAGCCAAATTGTACCCGGTCCTCCAAAATTCTCTATGTATCCACCTTGGCCATCTTCTCTAACACCTACATCAAAACTGGCATCGTTTACATAAACTTTTTCCCCATCCGCATTAATATAGCTTCTGGCTTCTCTTTGTTCCTCGTCTTGCCATACAAAACCACCATATTCAGAATCACGTCCACCAACCCATTCGTGTGAAAACTTCTCAGGGTTATCTTTGATTTGCTGAACGATGTCTACATTGGGGTCATAATCTACACTACCATTGATATATTCAGGAAATCTACCATCATTCTTACCTTGCCTCAAAGTCTCTGAATAGAATTGACCGCCTGACCTCCAATCAATAACTGCTGAAAAACTAAAGTTTTTATATTGCACATTTGGGTTAATACCCAATATGAAATCAGGGTTATAGTTACCAATTTTTTCTAAATTCTCAGGATTTCGATCTCTTTCAGGCTTACCATTGCTATAAATAATGGCATGACCATAGTACTCAGAATTTGGATCTTCTACTTTAAAGTATGGTGCTTGGTAAATATCTCCTACCTGATCTCCCGGATAGGTATAGAAATAAGCATACCCTTGGCTGTAACCAAAGTATTCAACTCCATCAGCTAGCTCCACAATGGTAGTTCTATTTCTAGTGAAATTTAATCCTAAATCAAATGAAAGATCTTTTTGTCTGATTACAGAGGTACCTAGGGTAATGTCCCAACCATTACTTCTTACCAATCCTGCATTGATCAGTTTGCTGTTTGCCCCTGAAGTAATTGGAGTGCTAATGCCAAGTACCTGGTTTTTATTGTCCATGGTATAGTAGGTTGCATCTAGTGTTAGTCTGTTGTTAAACAAAGAAAGGTCAATACCCACTTCTTTGGATGTAGCTATTTCAGGTTTTAGTTGAGAATTTTTAGCAACTTTGGCAATACTGGCTCTTTTGGTATCTCCCCAATCTGCACCAAAATTATAATACCTTTGAAGCTGATAAGGATCTACATCATTACCTACCTGAGCATAACCTGCACGAACCTTGGCAAGGCTAACCCAAGCCGGCATATCAAACATTTCATTTACCAGCACACTTAAAGAAGCTGAAGGGTAAAAATACGAGCGATTCTCTTTGGGTAATGTACTAGACCAATCATTCCTAGCAGTAAGGTCTAGGTAAACCATGTTTTTATAGCCAATGGAAGTTTGGCCGAAAAGACTGTTTACTTTCTTTTTACTCAAGAAGTTATTATATATTACAGAACCGGGACCTCCATTACTAATGGTATACAAACCGGGAATAACCAGATTAGTGGTTGAATTGTGAATGTTTTCCTGGTAGTTGTACCTTAGGTTTCCACCTGCATTGGCCTGTAGGTCAAAATCTCCAAATGTTTTGTTATAGGAGAAAAGACCTTCCCAGTTTTGTTCCCTAAAACTGGAATTCTGAATATCATAATTTCCCTTGGGGGCACTATTTGTATCCCACGGTCTTTGGTTAACTGCTCTTTGGTTCAATTGACTTCGCAAATACCTTCCTGTAAAGCGCAGGTCCTTGGCAAACTCCCAACCTACTTGTACTTTAGTCATGGCCTGAACTCTATCAAAACTTGTTGTGGCCAACTCTTGCATCAGGTAAGGATTGTTCCACCTTTCTTTCCAGCGGGTTTGAACGATACCTTCTTGGTTGGGCATCCACCATGTTTCAGGATTACTATACAAAGACATGTCAACCTGTGGTCCTACAGTTAAAATTGCCCTTGTTGGCGTAAGAAAACCATCATTGGTATTTGGTCTATTGCCTGAACTTGACTCATTCAAAGAGGTCATTACTGTTACCTCCAAATTATCAGTCAGGTTCATCGTTCCATTGATGCTGATATTATTTTTTCAAATCTACATTCGGCATAATACCCTTGTTAAGGTAATTACCCAAAGAAACGCGGAAATTGGCTTTGTCATAGTTACCGCTAACGCCCACATTGTTTACCTGTGTCCAGCCGTTTTGGTAAAAATCTTTTTGACGGTTGATATTGTTCTCATGAGAAACCAATTCACTTGGACTATCCTGGTTTCTTTGTTGGGCAATAAAACCATTGTCTAGCTTAGGACCCCAAAATTCATAAGCATCATTTTCAAATACAAAAGCCCCTTCTTGGCCTGAAGCAAACTCAGTTTGCACAGGAAGATATTCGTATGGATTGTCGACAATAAATGATGAATTAAAATCCACCCCTAAACCTTTTTTCTCACCTGTACCTGATTTGGTCGTAATAAGTACTACTCCATTTGCTGCACGTGACCCGTAGAGAGCTGCTGCACTAGGTCCTTTTAATACAGACATTGATTCTATATCTTCCGGATTAATGTCTGAGATAGCATTACCAAGGTCAGCCTGATTGAATAGGTTATCCGTAGTGTTGTAAACGGGCACTCCGTCTATAACAAACAAAGGTTGATTGTCTGAGTTTAAAGAGGAAGCTCCTCTGATTACCATATTCATTGATGAACCTTTCACCCCGTAAGTCTGAGAAATCTGAACACCTGCTATTTTTCCTTGCATAGAGCTTAGTACACTAGCCTGTGGTGTTTTATTTAATTCCTCCCCATCAACGGTTCCAACGGAATAGCCTAAGGATTCTTTTTCACGCGAAATACCTAAGGCTGTAATGACCACTTCGTTTAGTCCTACCACTGCATCAGTAAGGGTTACATCAATAATAGATTGTGATCCGATAGTTATTTCTTGTGCTTGGTAACCAATGTAGGAAAACTGCAACACCTCTGTAGTGGCAGGAACGTTTATGGAATAATCTCCATCAAGCTTGGTTACGGTACCGTTTGTAGTCCCTTTAGCGAGGACAGCTACCCCTATAAGCGGAAATCCCTCAGAATCTGTAACTACGCCAGTAATTGTTTTGTTTGGAGATTGTTGAGAAAATGCAGTGTTACTTTTAAACAATGCAGTTTGAAGTATTAACATAATCAAGCACAACCGCAATACTTGATTGGTTTTAAGGGGAAGACCGGTTAAATCTTCACAAAGTAGATGTTTTTTCATTTTTTGAAATTCTTAAATAGAAATTTTTGACTCTTTACGCCATTAATTCAGGCGCTAACTAATAGTTATTTCATTTTGTTTGGTTTTACATCATAGGCCTATTATTGTTTTTCGGAAGGTTTATTTATTAATACTTTATCATGATTTTAAGGCAAAAGCGGGTTAAAACTTTTGATCATTTGCTTAAATTTTCGGCAATATTGTAAATACAGATTCAAATGCAATAGCTGATTAAGCGATTTCAACAATCATCATCGTTTAATAATATTTGAATAATTTTTTGTTTAAATAAGGGACGAATTTCCAATAAATTGACTTGATTAATTAATCAAATAATAGCACCTTTCCTTATGAGGGATTGCCAATTGGTTTTACCTAATTTTGTTGGCTATTGTAATCTTGGCTATGATTATAAGCCGGAATCATAAAAAAATCGTCTATTTAATAAGAAATATTTAGTGGATAAAAGGCCCTTAATTATTTATTATATACCTTTTAAATTTTAATTATACTTTTTAACCAGGATGTTGAAGCCTATGCTTTTGATAGGAAAATTTGCGAAACTTATGGGTACCGAAATAATGCTAGGTTACACCATATTAAAACTAGGAATATTGAAAAATTTTGGTTTTTATTGTTTCCGAAATCTCAGTAAGAATTTCTATTGAATTCTTTTTATTGTGTTGATTAAAATATTAAAAGAATGAGAATCAGTTTGTTGGTTTTATTTTTTATTGGGAATTTTCTCCAAGGATATACTCAAGAAGAAGATTTTTTATTGCTCAAAGGTAAATTTGAGCCAATTACTGAAGATAACCTTTATAAAGATCACCAATTTTATAACTGGGGTGGATCTATAATTAAAGGTGAGGATGGCCTTTATCACTTGTTTTATTCTAGGTGGCAGATGGATTTTTCGGCTTGGCTGACATTTTCTGAAATTGCACATGCCACTTCTAGTAGTTCAAACGGACCTTGGGAATATCGGGAAACGGTATTGAAGGGTAGAGGTAAAGGTTATTGGGATGCTATTACTGCACACAATCCAAAAATCAAGTATTTTGACGGTAAATATTACCTATATTATATTGCCACTAATTTAGGTGAGATGGAGTATAGTGATAATGATCTAATAGCTTCTCATGGAAAATCGTTAGATCAAAGTTTAATTCGTAAAACCTTGAGAGAAAACCAAAGGACCGGTGTTGCAGTTTCTTCCTCACTAGATGGACCATGGGAAAGGCTGGATCAGCCCATCATACAGCCTTCAGGACCTATCACCACCTTAACAGTAAATCCAGCCATAGCGAAGGGAAAGGATAATCGTTTTTATTTAATAGTAAAAGGTGATAAGCCCGATGAAGAACGTTTTATTAGAAATCAAGCTATTGCCATTTCAGATTCTCCGGTAGGTCCCTTTCAAATGCAGCCGAATCCTGTGATAGATTACCAGGATACAGAGGATATGTCGCTTTATTACGATTCTGAAAATCAGAAGTTTTATGGTGTTTTTCATGCACATGAATACATAGGTTTGGTTTATTCAAATGATGGAATTAATTGGAAGAAACCTTCTAATTTTAAAGTTTTCAATAAAGAAATTCCTTTGGCAAATGGAGATCTCATCCGACCTGATAGGATGGAAAGACCATTTGTTTATTTTGAAAATAATCAACCTAAAACATTGTGCTTGGCAGTGAAAAAAGGCGAACAATCCTATACAGTTTTTATACCTATCGCCTTTAATTAACATCCCTACCTTTTGAAATTTATGTTAGCATAGGTAGCTATTCCTTTTAAAAGAATTTGTATAAAAATAATACAATAAAAACCCTTTTTCCATTTTAATTGTACCGATTTTCTAATTAATTCAATGTTTTTTAGATGAAAAATTGTTACCTTGCACAGAAGGTTAAGTTAATTTTTACCTAATAATTTATCACTCTTCGTTTTTCTAATCATAAAGAGCATTTAATCACCTATTACGTACCTAGTTCTTTAGATTTATCCTTAAAACTAACCCGAAATTTTCCAAATAGTAAAGAATGATTTACTTCCGGTTAAACTTTAATTACATCTCCTATCACACACAGTATAGGGTAAGATAAGATTATTTGTAAAATAATATTTTTCATGAAAAAAATACTATCCTTAAAAAAACATGAATACTTATTATTAGTAATAAGTTTCTTTATTGCAGTTGTTTTAATTATTTTCAGCTTAAAAGAATTAAAAAGTTTTAGTATACAATCGGCAGAAACATCCTTGATTACTGTCAATAAATCTTCACATGAAGCACTTAAACAATGGATCCAATTCCGAAAAAACAATATTAAAAAGTTAGGAAGTAATGATTTTTTAGTTAATAAAACCTCCGAAATTTTACAACTACCTAGGGATTCATCTTCATTGATATCTTCCCCTATAACTTCAGAATTAAGGGTTTTTTTCAACCCATTTTGGATACTAATGAAGATTTAGGAGTTTTCTTGATATCTCCTAATTACATAAGTGTTTTCTCAATGAGGGATTCAAACACAGGTAGTTTCAACCTAATCGCCAAAGAAAGTAAATCATTATTGGACAAAGTACTTCTGCGTGGTGAAACCATCTTGGTTCCTCCAATTAAGTCTGATGTAGCCTTGGAAAGTAAATACACCAAAGAAAAATGGCATACCATGTTTTTGGTTACCCCAATTTTCCAACAAGAAAAAATCATTGCTGCATTTGCTATTCGCTTAGATACCCAAAAAGATTTCTCTAGAATTCTAGAGATGGGTAGAATAGGAGAAAGTGGGGAATCATATGGCTTCAATAGTCAAGGTGTAATAGTTACTAATAGTCGAATTGACGAAAAACTTGAAGGTATTAAAGAATTCAATCTTGAGAATAGGCTCGAAAATGAAACAGACTCAATTAGGGTTAGTCAAGAAAATAAATTTTCCTTATGTAACGGTTATGTGCTCAGTGAAATTGAAGATTATAAGGGTGAAAATATTTATGAAGTTTGCGTATGGGATGATACCTTAAATATGGGAGTGGCTACTCGAATAAACGCTAATGAGGCATTGAAAGGGTACCTCTTTATGCGTAAGATTTTGCTACTTATTATTGTGGGGCTTTTTGGAATGGGTTTTATCATGATCAATATTATTGTGAACGCTAGACAAAATGAGGAAAATCTTTTAAAAGAGAACAAGAGAGAATTGGAATTCATTGTTGAAGAAAGAACGAAAGAATTAAAACATAACATTAAAACAAAAGATAAGTTTTTCTCTATTCTTGCCCATGATTTACGAAGCCCTTTTTCAGGCCTATTGGTTTTGTTAGACTTGTTATTGAAGAATCCAAAGTCCTTTTCAGAAGAGGAGAAAACAAATATGCTTGAGGAAATATATAATTCAAGTGCTCAGCTATTTAAGCTTTTGGAAAATTTATTAAGCTGGTCTCGCTCACAAACCAATGAGATAACATTAAATCCGGAAAAGGTTTCCATTCATGACCTGATAAAGGTTAATTTCGATTTACAACTCCAAAATGCGAAAAATAAAAAGATAAAATTAATCAATGAAATTGATGATAGGTTAAATGTTTTTGCAGACAGAAATACCATAGATACGGTTTTTAGAAATTTGATATCTAATGCTATTAAATTTACCAATCCGGGAGGAACTGTGAGAATAAAATCATCCCCCAATAGAAAAATGGTAAAGGTATTTGTTCAGGATAATGGAATTGGTATTCCTAAAGAGAACCTAAAAAAATTATTTAAAATTGAAGAGAAAATATCAACAAAAGGCACTAATAATGAGGAGGGAACAGGGATAGGTCTTGCCCTTTGTAAAGAATTTATTGAATTGAATGGTGGGAAGATTTATGTTGATAGCAATATTGAGGTAGGTACTGTTTTTATAGTAGAATTACCTAATATTTGATCAGGGTTTGAAAATGATTTTCCTTTAAGGAGGTCTTTAAAAAAGAAATGTGTGTCCTGTTTGTGTGGTAAAATATTGGTAATAAATAATATCTTTAAAGCTCCATAAGACTAAATATTCCATGATAAAACCTTTGATTTATATTATTCCTTTCTTTATCCTAATAGCTTGCGGACCGAGCAAAAATAAAAGCAAACATCCTAGAAATGGTAATGAAATAGCTGAAAGTCAAGAAAATCCTGCTGCTATTGCTCAGAAAAAGAGGATGAAGGGTGGCTTAGTCGTCACCAAAAAATTCTAGGAAGGCGTACTCCTGAAGCCCAATTAATTTTAGTTGGCAATTCTATATTTCACTCCTTAGATAATGAGGACCGTAATCAGGTTTGGGAAAAATATTTGAATCCGTTTCAAACAATTAATATGGGAATTTCGGGGGACAGAACCGAAAATGTTATCTGGAGGCTGGAAAATGGCTCGTTAGAACACATTAACCCCAAGGTTGCAGTCGTATTGATTGGAACAAATAACACAGATGGCAATCATTATCTTAGCATAAGTACTCCGGAAGAATTGGCTGGAGGGATCCACAAAATTTGTAGCCTAATTACAGAAAAGCTACCGGAGACAAAGATTTTATTGATGGGGATTTTACCTTATGGTTACAAACCCAATCATAGAGACAATCTTAATAAAACCACCAACCGTTTAATTGCTAAGTTTCCCAAAGATAATTCTCGAATTCATTACATGGATATATCGGATGTATATTATAACGAAGACGGAAAGGTAAACCGTGAATTGATGCCAGATTTTCTTCACCCAAACCCTGAAGGGCATCGATTGATGTTTGAAGCCTTGTATCCTAAAATTGAGGAATTGATGAAATAAATTTTCAATTTTTACTTACCAATCTATTTATTGAATTCGGGAAGATCAATTGCCTATGCCATACAAGGCATTTGATGCTTCTTCATATTTATCACCGGATTTCCATACTGGTTTTTCAAGATTATTTGCAATATTCTCTGCAGATAGAATATAGGTTTTCCAGTATTTTATGGCATAATCCAAATCAAAATTATCAACCTGATCAGATACCTGGTGGTAATACTTACCGATTTCTTGGTCGAAGGCAGTAAAACCTAAACTAAAAGTAGGTGCCGGAATACCTTTCTTGGCAAAGTTTACATTGTCGGAACGGTCATATAACCCTTGTTCCGGTGATGGATCTGCTATTGCTTCCAAGCCATAGTCCTCTGCTGCAACTGAAATAAGATGATCTACCGATGACCTGCCTAAGCCAATAATGGTAACCAAGCTGGTGTCATTATAGCCTCCATTGTCAATATTAAGATTGAAAACTATATCTTTTAATGGTAATGGAGGGTTATCGGCAAAATAGGAGGAACCTAGTAGGCCTTTTTCCTCTGCTGTCCATGCACATAGAAGAATGGATCTTTTTGGTGGGTGCTCACCAAAATAATTTGCTGCTTGGATCAATGCTGCTGTTCCTACTGCGTTATCTCTTGCCCCATTGTATATGGAATCTCCCTCAGCATTAGGTTTGGTAATACCCAAATGATCATAATGGGCTGATAGCATCACATACTCGTCTTTTAATTGAGGATCGGTTCCTTCAATCACAGCTACCACGTTTCTACCCTTAATTTTTCTATTCTTCTTACCTTTTATATCGATGGATATCTCATTTTTACCGGAAGCAATGGATTTAATGATCTCTCCTTTTAGATCTTTCATCCAAAGATAAGGCAAATCATCATGCTTGTCAGGGTCTAAATCTAAAGCTAATTGAGATTTGTTAAGATAGTTTACCAACATTCTCCAAGGGGTTGTCGGTACATTGTACATCTCAATTAAACCGATGGCGCCTTTGGACTTGGCAAGGGCTTGTTTTTCTCTCCCTGCTTTAAAAAGTTCGGTAGGAGTGAGTCGATTGGGTGCACCAACCCTTACAACGACCCATTTCCCTTTAACATTTTTATCGGCATAGTCATCTTCAAAGCCATAGCCGGCAACTACCATTTCAAAATCTCCTGACAAATCGTTTCCTCCCAATACCAATAAATCTTCTCCATGCTTAAACTTGGAGCCTTTCCATTTAATTCTCCAACAGTTGGAGGGAGGATGCGACAAATGGTACATATTGGTAATAGGCATTCAATGAAGAAAGTGGAATGGCACCATATTTTTCAAATTGATTGGCAATATAATAAGCTGCAATATCAATTTCAGGACGTTCTGGGTCTCTACCTTTCAATTCATCTGAAGCCAAAAATTTAAAATGAGACAAGGCTTCTGCTCTTTCAATGACCCCGTCTATTTTTACTTTTTGGGCTATTCCTTGGAAACTTACAAAGAAAAACATGGATGAAAATACAATTGCTAGGAGGTATTTTATGTTTATCATATGGTTTTTTTTCAGGCTTATATACAATTATACTAAATGATTACTTAATTCCTTCTCGGGCCAATTAAATTCTCTCATGATGCTAAGGAAATGTAAAGGTAAATCTGCTTTGATGGTAATGGATTCTTTAGAAAAAGGTTGGAAAAAAGTCAACTCCCAAGCATGTAATAGCATATTTTCAAGTTGAAATTGGCTAGAAAAAAATTATTTTGCCGATTATCTCCATGAGTGGTATCACCAATAATATAATGTCTCAAATGTGCAAAATGTCTTCGAATTTGATGCATTCTACCGGTATGAGGATAAATCTTGGCTAGAGAATACCTGCTACTTGGATACCTCCCTGTAGAAGCAAAAGGAATTTCACATTGTTTCAATGTCCAATATTCCGTTTTTGCCTCCTGAAGTACAAATTCCAAATCTTTGGCCAAAGGATGATCAATCATTCCATGAGCTTTTGGTAAATAGCCTCTTAAAATGGCTAAGTAATATTTTTTTATGCTATGGTCTATAAATTGAGCTTGAATGGTTGAAGCAGCCTTTGCACTTTTTCCAAACAACAAAACACCGGTAGTTGGCCGATCTATTCGGTGTAACGGGTAAACTTTGTACCCAACTTGATGCTCTAGCATTTGAACCGCAAATAAAGCCTCCGGATCTTTTTCTAAGGGCGTCTTGTGGACCAAAACACCGGATGGTTTATTGATGGCAATGTAGTGTTGGTCTTCAAATAGAATCGGAAGCTGTTGCATTTTAATAGATTACTCCTGATCCAATCGTTTCTTCGCCCTCATACCACGCCACAAACTGTCCGGAGGCTATTCCCCTTTGTGGACGATCAAATAAAACATATAAACCATTTTCCTTCATTAGTAGGGTGGCCTTAGATAGCGGTTGCCTGTACCGAATTCTTGCAACATAGGAAGCTGAATCCCCCACATTTAAAGTTTTATCAGGTCTGATCCAGTGGATGTCTTCCTTTTTGACAAAAAGACCATGTCTTAAAAGTCCGGGATGATCTTCTCCCAAACCTGTGTAAATAATATTATCTTTGGTGTTTGTTGCAATTACAAATAATGGTTTACCTGTCCCCCCCACGTTGAGGCCTTTTCGCTGCCCGATGGTAAAATAGTGTGCACCATTGTGCTTGGCTACTTTTTCACCCATGCTTGCCTCGTACTGTAATGGATAGCAGGTTTCATTCAACTGGTTCGTGTCCAAATCTTCAAAGGCCACACCTGCCGGAATTCCCATAGTAGCATAAATTGGGGATTCAGCAGGTACAGTGAGAATATCCCCCTTTTTGGGTTTGAGCTGTTGCTGTAAAAAGTCCGGTAGCTTCACCTTACCAATGAAGCATAATCCTTGGCTGTCTTTTTCTCGGCAGTTATTAATTCTTGTTTTTTGGCGATCTCCCTGACTTCTGCTTTTTGCAGGTGGCCAATGGGAAACAAAGCCTTGCTCAATTGTTCTTGATCCAATTGACAAAGGAAATAACTTTGATCTTTATTATTATCTGCCCCTGCTATCAATTTGTACATAGGTTGTCCGTTGACACTTATTTCTTCTTTTTGACAATAGTGTCCGGTGGCAACAAAATCCGCTTTTAGTTTCATGGCTGCCTTTAAAAAAATGTCAAATTTTATTTCTCTATTACATAGAATATCAGGATTTGGTGTTCTTCCTGCCTTGTATTCAGAGAACATATAAGCTACAATTCTGGATTTGTAATCTTCACTAAGGTCTATGGCTTGAAAAGGAATGCCTAACTTTTGGGCCACTAACATGGCATCAGTACTGTCTTCCACCCAGGGACATTCATTAGAAATGGTTACTGATTCATCATGCCAATTCTTCATAAACATACCTATTACCTCATAGCCCTGCTCTTTTAGCAAATAAGCGGTAACCGAACTATCCACACCTCCTGAAAGGCCTACTACTACTCTTTTTTTACGCTGAGACATAATTTGTATTATCCTTGAACCCAAATTCAATAGGTAACAATAAAAATAAATGATATGGTTCAAATGGTAAAATTACAATTTAAAATGGTTTGATCCGGTTGAATTTCATAATTTCGTTTATGATTATAATAGTTTACGGGGTTACAGGCTGTGGAAAAAGTACCATTGGAGAATTATTAGCAAATAAAATGGAATTACCTTTTCTTGACGCGGATGATTTTCACCCCAAATCCAATAAAACCAAAATGAATGCCGGCATACCTTTGGATGACGAAGACCGTATCCCTTGGCTAAGAAATGTTGCCAAGAAGTTGCAGGATGCTGCCAAAGAAAAAGGAGCTGTTTTGGCCTGTTCAGCATTGAATGAAAAATACAGAAACATTTTAAAAGTAACATCAAATATAGAATGGGTTTTACTTGATGGAAAAAAATCACTTGTAGAAAAAAGATTAGGAGATAGGGTAGGACACTTTATGAATCCTGCATTACTTGCTTCACAAATGGAAGCTTTGGAAGTTCCTGATTATGGTTTAAAGGTGACCATTGATAGTTCACCTGAAAAAATTGTTCAAGACATCATCAAAAATTTTAAGAAAATGGAAAGTAAATCCGACTTTGGAGTGATTGGTATGGGAGTGATGGGCAAAAGCCTTGCGCTAAATTTGGCTGATAATGGTGTGAATATATCAATTTATAATAGATATGTTGAAGGAAAAGAAGAAGGCGTAGCTGCAAAAGTTTTGGAGGAAAATCCTGCTTACCTTACTATTCAACCTTTTGAAAATATTTCGGAGTTCGTTGCTTCACTTTCCTCTCCTAAATCCATATTGCTAATGATTCCTGCAGGAAAAGCAGTGGATCTTCAAATACAGGAATTGATTCCTTTACTGAATGAAGGAGATATTATTATTGATGGGGGAAATTCATTTTACAAGGATACCATTCAAAGATCTGAATTATTAAAAGAGAAAGGGATATTATTTGTCGGTACTGGAGTTTCCGGAGGTGAGGAAGGAGCAAGAAGAGGTCCTTCAATTATGCCTGGGGGTGATAAGGAGGGTTTTTCTAAAATAGAAGGCTTTCTAGAAAAGATTGCTGCAAAGGATTTTCAAGGCAATCCTTGTGTTACTTATGTTGGACCCGGTGGTTCCGGTCATTTTGTGAAGATGGTGCACAACAGCATAGAGTATGGAGAGATGCAGGCCATTGCTGAAGTGTATTCGTTGATGCGAAATTACTTGCAATTAGATCCTATTAAAATTGCTTCTATTTTTGAAAAATGGATGGACAGTGATTTAAGCAGTTATTTGTTAGAAATTACCATTGATATTTTAAGAAAATATGAAAATGGGGAACCTTTAATAGATAAGATACTGGATCAAGCTGCTCAAAAAGGAACAGGTGGTTGGTCTTTAAATACCGCTTTGGAATATGGGGTGCCTTATGGGGTGCTTGGCGAAGCAGTAATGGCAAGGAATCTTTCCGCAAGAAAGGGACTGAGGATGATTTCATCAGGCCTTTATGATCTTGAAAGATTTCCGGGAATAGAAGATGTAGACAACTTCTTGGATAAATTACAGGCGGCCTACCAGGCGACACGAATCATCAACCATGAAGTTGGTTTTTCACTTATGCTGGAAGTTTCAGAAAAAAACAATTGGGCTTTAAATTTCTCCGAAATAGCTAGAATTTGGACCAACGGCTGTATCATACGTTCTAAATTAATGGAAGAATTGGTAGAAATTTTTAAGGAAAGTAACCATATCTTACTTAATTATGAAGCCATAATAGCCTTAAAAAGTTACCAAGGTGATTTATCCTATGTAGTGGGTCAGGCGTTACAAAATGGTTTTGCCGTACCGGTATTATCCAATGCCATCAATTACTTATTGGGAGTCACAACCGCAAACTCACCCGCCAACTTAATTCAAGCGCAAAGGGATTATTTTGGTGCTCATACCTATCGAAGGAATGATAAAGACGCAGATCAGGCTTTTCATACCAATTGGAAAGAATAAAAGGAGAGGTTTTATTTAATAAAATAGGAGAAAAAAGCCTATCAAGGAAAGGGAAATGCTAAAAACACACAGGATTTTGTTTTTAAGGGCAATTGAGCCAATACTCACCATTGCAATTGTTAAATAACATAGGGCATGTATACTGGTGGCTGCTAAGAAGTCCCTACGGCCTCCAAGATCCCTGAGGGGTAAAAGGGTGATAGGTAGTTTTCTGAATACACATTCAACCATTCATTCCAATAAAAAATACCTGCCACCAAAAATATACTGCTAAAAAAAGCAGTATGGGAATTAGGTAGTGCTCGGTCATTCTATCTGTTTTGGTTCTCATATTTTCGGGTTAATCAATGAACTTCCTTTAAATTTTGATAGGAGTTTTTTAATAATCATGACAATAAAAAATCCGTAAAATGCTATCCCTACCAGCAAGGCAGGAATACCTAAGCCGAAATTCATACTCAGGATGCCAATGGTTACAATTGTACCCAAAATACCAATTGTCCATCGGCTTATCTGAGATTTTAAAGGGATGGATTTTCCAAGGCTAGATTTGGATTTCCTGGTACGTTCCAAATAAATAATAAAGCCACTCAAAGAAAGAAATCCTGAACTCAAGGCCAATAGAAAATATACTATTTTCAAAGATATTCCGGCAAAATCTCCAAAATGAAAAGATTCCTGAACGAAGTATAATTTAGCTCCAACGTTCTGCTCACTAATATTGTACTTAAAAAGGAGATCTTGATTCTGCTTGTCAAATACAAGCTTATTAGAGCGCCTTTCATAGGCTTGTCCTGGAACATTTCCTAGAACCTGCACGATGCCTTCACCATTGGTGGTAGGCCGTATAAACCAAGGGATCATGTTTGGAAATGCTATTCTGGATTTCTCATAGATCGCATCAAAGTCCAATTGGTAGTTGAGGTCATCCTCGGCATCTAAAACTTTTATAGAACGGGTAAAGCTATTAGGTTGCTCAATATTTAGTCCCACCATCAAATAGGCCTGAAGGCCTAACCAGGCACCAGTGATGCCTATCATCAAGTTAAAGGCAAGTGAACTAATGCCCACCAATTTATGGATGTCTGCCTGTGTGATTCTAAGTTTGCTTTTCCTGATCTTACCAAATGGTTGTTTTTTCATAAACTTCCCATATATCAAAAGACCGGTGATGGTAGACAAAAATAGGGCTATCCCAGCTAGGCCTACGATTTGCCTACCGTAATAGGCTTCATAAAACCGTACATGTATATTCCTTAAAAAGTAGCTGAACGATTTAAAGTAATTGCGTTCTCCTAGAATTTCTCCCGTGTGGGGATTCACAAAAACCTCCCAAATCATTGGGTTTAGGCTGCTTTTTTCCTTTGGCATCATCCGAATAATCCAGGTGTCTAAATTGCCCTTTGGCATCTCCACTTCAAAAAGGTATTTGTCTGGATGCATGGGAAGAACTTTGTCCACTGCTGCTGTCAAAGATGCTTTTTCAGGGCTTGTTTCTACTTGCCTTAGGTTTGGATTTAGCAAAAGATCAATTTCCGGTCTAAATAAAGCTGCAGCACCAGTTATACTTAGAAATAGAATAACTATACCGGTATAAAGACCTAGCCAATTGTGAATTTTCCAGAGAAAGTTTTTATTCATATTAAAGTAAACAACCTTTCTTGAAATGTTCAAGAAAGGTTGTTTGGTTAATTAAAATATATAGGAGATAGTAGTCATGGCATTTCTAGGTGCACCCGGAAATGCGCGAAGGTAATCATAGCCACCTACCCAGTGGGTTTTATCAAACAGATTGTTGACATTCATTTGAATTTGAAACCTATTCATTTTATAGTAAACTGCCGCATCGAATAGTTCATAACTAGGGAATATTGGTGGATTTTCGGAAGAACCTAAAGAACCAAAACGTTCAGAAACGAAATTGGCACCAAAACCAAATCCTAGACCTGTTAGACTACCTTGTTTTATTAAGTATTTGGTCCAAATATTACCTGTGTTTCTTGGTGCATTGGGCTTTTGTCTTCCTATCAGGTTTTCATCATCACTTTGTGTGATCACGGCGTCATTAAATGCATAACTTACCGTTATGCTCCAATTTGGAGTAATATTTCCAGCTAAGTCTATTTCTACACCTTTGGAAACCTCTTCTCCATTTTGTACCAAAAGATCAGGTTGACCCGGTTCATTGGCATTGTATAAAGAACCCCATTCTTTTAAATTATATAAGGCAAGACTTCCACTTAATTTACCATCAAACCATTCACTTTTCGCCCCCATCTCTAAAAGTTCACTGGTTAATGGATCAAACGGTCCTCCGGCATCCGGATTATTTATAACCGTTGCTGTTTGTGGTTGAAACCCTTGAACATATGTACCATACACATTAATTTTAGGGCTGATGCTATATACTAGTCCAAGTCTGGGAATCAGGGCGTCTTGACTTACATCTTCTTCTGTTCCTACTTTATAATTCAAGATATCCCTATAAAATTCTTGCCTCAAACCTAAAAGGATTTTAAGGTCTCCAATACTGGCTTGTTCTTGAATATAAAAACCATGGGAATTAAGCTTTGAAGGTGCAAAATTACTTGTACTATAAATGTACTTACTCATGTCTCTCATTTGATTGGCAAATGGGTCTGTCAAATCAAAATGTGCAACAATGGGAACAGGGTTGCCGTTACTGTCGAGCAAATAATCCGATTTATTTTCCGGGTTATAAGAATTTATGGCACTTTGTCCATCAGCACTATAGTACCCTCTAGCCGCTAATTGAGAACCTCCCGGAAGCAATACTTGTTGGAAATAATCATAACCTAGAAGTAACTTATGTGAAATCTTTTGGGTAGTAAAATCAAAGTTAAAGTAATTGCTAAAGTTGTTATTGCTCCAATTTCGCTTACGAATACCGACACGCATACCTACTTTTTCAGGATCTATGCTTCCATCTCCATTTAAGGCAAAGACGTTGTTGGACCTATGTTCAAGTAAATCTTCTGCATAGTTGGAACGCATATAAACGGAGTTAAAGCTAATATTGGAGTTAAATTGGTGGTTTAAGGAGATAGTAGCATTGACACTTTCTTCTTTTAGGTAATCATTAACAGCATTTAGAGATTTAGTAATTGGTACTGAAAATAAATCTCCATTGCCGAATACTGCCTGACCTCTGTCCAATCTTCCATCAGACTGTTGGTAAACAACGTCCAAGTTTAACCTAGTTTTGTCTGAAGGTAAAAATGAAAAGGAGGGAGCTACCACCAAATTTTTATCATATTGTAAGTCTCTAAAATTCCCTGAATTTTCGTATCCTAAATTTAATCGAAACAATAAAGATTCATCCTCAGTCATAGGTCCGGTAAAATCACCCAAAACTCTAAAGGTATTGAAACTACCCAGGGTAGAACTTACCGACTTTCTCGACTCCTTCAAAGGTTTTTTGGTTACCCGGTTAATGGTTCCACCTGCCGAGGCATTACCAAATAAAGCTGAAGCGGGTCCTTTAATTACCTCTACTCGTTCTATATGCGGAATTAATTGTTGTTTCCAAAAACTGGTCATGGCCCTCATACCATTCACTAGATTTCCAGAAGTTTTTTGTCCCTGGATTCTGTGACCTCGGATGGTGATATCATTGTAAAAAGTGAACTGATTAACACCACTGATATTTTTTACTACATCGTTTACCCGGAAAGCTCCTTGGTCTAAAGCCAACTCTTTGGTAACATAACCTATCGATTGTGGTACATCTTTTAGTGCCGTCGCAGATTTGGTTCCAATAAAAGATGATTTGTTTTGATAGGAGGTTTCTGACCTTCCCAATATCTCAACTGTCTGCAATGTTAACTCAGATTCAGTCATTTCGATGTTCAAAACAAAAGTTTCCTTTTCGGATATTTTCACAATTTTTTCTTGACTTTCATAACCTAATGAACTTACGATCACCGTTAGGCTTCCAATAGGTACTCCGGTAATTAAATAATACCCGTCCTTGTCAGTTATTGTACCCAATTGGGTTCCTTTTATCAGTATATTGATAAATTCAAGAGGTTCACCTTTATTGTTTTTTATTGAGCCTGATAAATTCCCGGTTTGTGCAATAGCCGGAACTGTTATTAGCCAAAATAGTAATGGTATAATATATTTCATAGTTTATTATTTAGAATTATTCTTAACAGTGGCAAAAGTATAGGCTAACTGTTAATTTCCCAAAGAATTTCCTCATTTATTTAGAATAAATCTAATTAAAATTAGTGGTATGAAATATTCAACTATTTATATTGAGAACGCTACTAAGCCAGGTATAATGGCAAGAAAAAACACAACCATACTATTGTAAAGGATAAAAAAGTATTCAATTTTTGATAGTATTTTAATGATGAGGAAAAATAGAATTGATCAACCATGTATTTGATGCTAACCTTTTTTTCAGTTCTTAAAAAAATTCTAAAGTTTAGTTCATTAAATTATGAACCAAAAAACCTTTTGTATATTTGCATCGTTAATTGGATAAAGCAATAAAAAACCATTATGACACTTACCAAAGAACAACAACAGATTATAGAAAAGATTGGGGTATTTTTTGAGAAAAAGGAAACCAACCAATATTAGGTAGAATCATAGGATTACTAATGGTTGTTGATGAGGCAGAGGCTACATTTGAAGATATTCAAAATGCTTTATTTGTAAGTAAGAGTGCTGTAAGTCAAGCCTTAACTTTGTTACAAGGGCAAAATAAAGTTGAGTATACTACTAAACCGGGAGAAAGGAAAAGATACTTTAGACTGAAAATTCGTAATTGGAAAGAAGATATTCATGAAGACATGAAGGGTGTTTTTAAATTCAATGATATTATCGAAGAAATCATTGTGCTTAGAGGAGAAAAGAATCAAGAGTTTAATGGGTATTTGATCGAGGTTTCTAATTTCATGAAATTCATGAAAGCAGAGTTACCAAGAATGATTGAAACTTATAAAAATCAGATCAAATAATTTTTTTGATTCGGTTGGTTCATAAAATACAGAACAAACTATTATTTACTAAATATAATACAATTAAATAAAATGAAAAAACAAAACTGGTTGCCTCTTATTTTATTCCTTTTATTTGGAGGAGTGGTGCATGCACAAGAGGGAAATAAGGAAGGATATACCTTAAAAGAATGTATTGAATTGGGTTTAAAAAATAATGCTGAAATTAAAAAATCAATTCTAGATGAGAAAGAAGCTGGATATTTAAGAAAAGAAATAACCGGCACCGGTTTACCCCAGTTAGAAGCCTATGGTAACTACAATAATTTTTTGGATGTGTATCCTCAAGCAATTCCGGGAGGTATATTAGATCCAAACTCTGATCCGAATGGTGTGGATGTGATCGCCTTTGGAGTTCCTCAGAGTTTGAAAGGAGGCGTTCAATTAAGTCAATTGGTATTTAGTCAATCCTATCTTATAGGCTTAAAGGCTGCAAAAACTTCTGAAGAGTTTTACAGGCTTATTACAGAAATGACAACCGAAGACATCATTTATGATATTGCCATGAATTATTACGGGGTAATTGCTACCCAACTTCAAATGATCAATCTTGAGGCAAATCATGACAAACTTATAAAGCTTGAAGCTATTATTAAGTCCCAATACGAGAATGATTTGGCCAGAAAAGTTGACTATAATCGGGTTAAGGTAAACCTTACCAGTTTAGAAACACAAATGGATGACCTGGAAACGCTTATTGAACAAAGGAGTAATTATTTGAAATTGGTTATGGGTATTCCGGTAACAGATGAATTGTCTCTTGCTGCATATAACTTTGAAGACCATTCCAATCAACATGGAATATTGCTTGAAGATGTTGACTTAAGCAATCGCTATGACCTTCAGGTATTGGACAAACAACAGGAGTTGAACGCGCTTAATATAAAAAATATAAAATCGGGTTATTATCCCACTATTGCTGCCTTTGCAGATCTAAATTACAATGCATTTTCAAATAGTTTTGATTTTTTATCGAGTAGCCACCAATGGTATAGGGGCTCTTTAGTTGGCATACAATTAAACATACCAATCTTCGATGGAAATCAGCGAAAAAATAAGATTGCGCAAGCGAGGATGCAAAGTGAAAAATTAAAACATGATCAATATTTGGCAGAACAAAAAGCACAAGCTGACTATTTGAATGCGGTTAAGAAAATAAATAACAGCTTAAAAAGTTTAGAGGCTCAGCAATCTAATTTGGTTTTATCAGAGACCGTTTTTGATCAAACAAATCAACTGTATAGAGAAGGCTTATCTCCGCTAACAGATGTTTTGGATTCAGAAACTGCACTTAGAGAAGCACGTGCCGCTTATTTTAATCAAATGATCAATGTTAAAACTGCGGAAGCAGATTTTTATCAATCCATTGGTCAAATTGAAAAGATAGCAGAATAAAATAAATAGAAATTAAAAAGAAAATTGTTTCAAATAATTATGAAAAAATTAATCACACCCTTGGTATTTGTGTTTATAGCCGCTGTTATTGGTTTTACACTTTATAAAAATAAACAAGAAATGGAAGTAAAAGCAGAAGAAGCAATGAAAACTAGTACATCTATTCCTGTGAGAACACAAAAGATTGCTAAAACTTCGAATGCACTTTCATTTACGATTAATGGTACTTTTATTCCAAGTCGAGAATTGTTGCTTAAATCTGAAGGAAGTGGTAAAGTAACACAGATTTTTAAAGAAAAAGGAGATCAAGTTTCGAAGGGAGAAGTTATAGCGAAATTAGATGATGAACTAATACAAGCTGAACTAGCTATTGCAGAAACTAAATTTAATCAATATACCAGAGACCTCAGCAGGTATGAAAACCTAGCGGGCACGGAGGCAATTACTGAAAAACAACTTGAGGAAATTCAGAATGCGCATAAAATGGGAGCTTCGGAAATAAAAATGATCAACCGAAGACTTGCCAACACCGTAATCACTGCACCTATATCAGGGTTTATCAATGAAGATTTTATTGAAATAGGTACCTTAATGAGTCCGGGTATGAATGTCGTTGAAATCGTCAATGTGATGCCATTAAAATTGGTAGTGAACGTATCGGAGATGGAAATTGCGAATATTCAGGTTGGAGATTCAGTAAAGGTTAAAGTAGGTGTAATCCCTGATCAGGAATTCACCGGTAAGGTTTCATTTACAAGTAGCAAAGGGGATGCTTCCCTTAAATATAAGGTAGAAATTGATTTGGAAGAGGCATCAGAAAAGATCAAACCGGGAATGTTTGCTTATGCCACATTTGAGTATCCTGCCCAAGAGGCCATAATGATTGAGAGAACATCCCTTATCAGAGGAATAAAGAATCCAGAGGTATTCGTACTCAAAGATGGCAAAGCCAATTTAAAGGAAATTAAAATTGCTCAGGTAGGTAACAATAAATTGATGCTTCTTGATGGCTTAGAAATTGGGGATAAGTTGATCACCTCCGGATTGATCAACCTTAAAGATGGAATGGCTGTAACTGAAATTCAATAGTAGAAGCGATGCAAATTACTAAAATATCCATACAGAGATCCACCATAGTGGTGGTGCTCTTTACCATATTGACTTCTCTAGGAATTTTTTCCTACAGTCAAATGTCTTATGAGCTATTGCCGAAGTTCAGTCCAAATGTAGTTACTGTATCTACTCTTTATCCGGGTTCAGCACCTTCGGAAGTTGAAAATTCAGTTACACGAAAACTGGAGGATGCATTGGCCTCTCTTGAAGGGATTGATGTGATGAAATCTACCTCTTTGGAAAGTTTTTCTATTATCACCATTGAGTTAAAAGATGAAGTAGATGTAGATGTAGTATTACAGGATGCTCAGCGTAAGATTGATGCCATATTAGGGGATCTTCCAGATGATGTAGACCCTCCCTCTTTAGGCAAATTTAGTTTAGATGATATGCCTATCATGCAGTTGGGAGCCTACTCCACAATGAGTGCCACTAATTTTTATGACCTAATGGACCAACGAATCCAGCCTACATTGGCTCAGATTGATGGTGTAGCACAGGTAAATTTATTGGGGGGAACTGAAAGAGAAATTAAGGTAAACTTGAATCAAAATAAGCTTGAAGCTTTGGGTATTTCGCCAATTCAAGTGAATCAAGCCATAGCTACAGAAAATTTAGATTTTCCTACAGGTAAGCTAATAAATGATGACGAGCAAATATTGATTCGATTGGCGGGGAAATTCACTTCTGTTGATGAAATCAGGAATCTTGTTGTAGCTCAAAATGGTGCTTCAATCGTTAGAATAAAAGATCTTGCCGAGGTAGTTGATTCCAATAAAGACGAAGAAATTTTGAGTAGGCTAAATGGAAATGCTGCCATTGGAGTATCCATTCAAAAACAATCGGATGCCAATGCGGTGGATGTTGCTAAAAATGTAACCCTTGCATTAGCCGGCCTAGAAGATACTTATAAAGACAATAACCTGAAGTTTGAAGTTTCTCAAGACAGCTCAACTTTTACTTTAGAAGCTGCAAATGCTGTGATTCACGATTTAGTTATAGCCGTAGTATTGGTGGCAGTAATCATGTTATTGTTTTTGCACAGTATCAGAAATGCTGTGATTGTAATGATAGCAGTACCTGCTTCTATCATCGCTACATTTACATTAATGTATCTGGCAGGTTTCACACTTAACCTAATGAGTTTGTTAGCCCTTTCACTAGTAGTGGGGATTCTGGTCGATGATGCCATTGTGGTGATTGAAAATATATACCGACATATGGAAAAGGGAAAATCTGCTGTTCAAGCTTCTTATGATGGAATTCGAGAGATAGGTGGTACGGTGGTTTCCATTACCCTAGTAATCGTTGTTGTATTTGTTCCACTTTCCTTAACAGGCGGTTTGATTGCAGGAATATTGACACAATTTAGTATTACTGTGGCAGTGGCTACCTTGATCAGTTTATTGGTGGCATTTACTTTAATTCCACTCTTAACTTCTAGATTTTCAAAATTAGAACATGTAGATGCTAACAGTATTTTTGGTAAAATAATCAACGGTTTTGAAAAGATTCTTGACAGCATTGTGGCTTGGCTTACAGGTATTCTTAGCTGGGCATTCAACAACAAAGCCATTACATTAATCTTGACTTTTGTAATGTTTGTTTCCTCCTTTATGTTGGTAAGCAATGGTTTTATTGGGAGCGAATTTGTTGGACAAGGTGATAAGGGAGAGTTTCTTATGAGGATTGAACTACCTAAATCCGCTACTTTAGAGGAAACAAATTTCAAAACCATGGAGGCAGAACACTTCCTAAGAAATTACCCGGAGATAAGTGGAATCTTTACTTCAGTAGGGCAAACTACAGGAGGTTTTTCAGGTGCAACTTCCACACCATATGCTGCTGAACTAACAGTTAAAATGGTTCCTGCAGATGAGAGGAATACAACCGCTCCTGAATTTGCCAGAGAAATGGAAATTGCTTTAGAGGAAAATGTTGTGGGGGCTGAATTTACTGCTGTGCCCATTGCCATTACAGGGACAGCCAGTGATGCACCTATCCAAATCCTTCTTTCAGGTCCGGATTTAGATGAACTAAAAGTTTTCTCTGATAAAGTTTTGGAAGAAGTTAGTAAAGTTCCAGGTACAAGAAAGGTACAAACCTCCCTAGAAGAGGGAAACCCGGAAATAAGTGTTCAAGTAGACAGAGCAAAAATGGCCGATTTGGGGCTTGACATGGCACTGGTAGGTGGTACCATGCAAGTTGCTTTCAATGGAAATACTGATACAAAATACAGGGATGGTGACTTTGAATATGACATTAACATTAAGTTGGATGAGTTTGATAGAAAATCTGTTGCTGACATAGAAAATTTGGCTTTTGTCAACAAAAGAGGCGAAGTGATTTTGCTAAAGCAATTTGCTTCTGCCATTCCTTCTGAAGGACCAAGTCAACTTGAACGTCAAGATAGAATCACTTCTGTTTCGGTTAAATCCCAGGTTTCAGGTCGACCAACAGGAACAGTAGGGCAGGAGATTAAAGATAGAATTGCAAAGCTTGACATGCCCAATGAAGTGAGTATTTCTTATGAAGGTGATATGAAAATGCAGGATGAAGGTTTTGGTAGTTTGGGTATTGCATTATTGGCTTCCATATTACTAATTTATTTAATTATGGTCGCTCTTTATGACAATTACGTATATCCTTTGGTGGTGATGTTCTCGCTTCCCTAGCTATCATAGGTGCCTTGTTAGCCTTGGCATTGTCAGGTTCTTCTTTAAGCATATTTAGTATTCTTGGATTGATTATGCTAATGGGACTGGTTGCTAAAAATGCGATTTTATTGGTGGATTTTGCCAACCAGTTGAAAGCTGCAGGCATAGAAGTTAAAACAGCTCTATTTAAGGCTGTCGAGATCAGGTTTAGACCGATCCTTATGACCACTCTTGCGATGGTTTTTGGTATGCTTCCTATTGCTCTTGCTTCCGGTGCCGGTGCTGAATGGAAAAATGGACTTGCATGGGCTTTGATTGGTGGACTGATCTCCTCTATGTTTTTGACCATGGTAATTGTACCGGTTATCTATTATGTTTTTGATAGGATATTGGCCAAGTTTGGTATGGATAAGAAAAAGGAAATTGTGGTAGAAGAAACGGAATTGTCCGAAGAAGATTCCGAAGTAGCTGCTTATGTATAAATAGAATCATATTTAAAATAAAAGTTAGTATTAGGCCGTTTACTCCTAAACAGCTTAATACTAGCTTACTACATACAATTAAATCAAATAAGATGAACAATTACACTAGATTAAAAGCAATTGTAGAGGTAATGGGACAATATGGTATTTCTCCTGTAGCCAAGGTAAGACAAGCTGATTTTGTAGACGATCTTGGGTTTGACAAGGTTTTCCTCAATGGATTGATCTTTGATGTGGAAAATGTTCTCCAGATGGAGCTAAATGAGGAAATTGTGAATTCCTTGAAAAAACCAGAAGATTTAATTCAATATTTTCTCCAACATCAGAACTAAAAACATTTATTATCAATATAACCTTTTTAGGTTAGGTCATAAAAAAGGTCTGGATTCTATCCAGACCTTTTACTTTAAAACTTATTCTCTTGTAATTCTTGTGCATCCGAAGATCTCCTAAATAAGTAAAAACCCTTAAGTCTGTGAATAAATTATTATATGACTTTTGGTCTCAACTACCAGTGAAATCTTCAGCTCAGAAAGAACCAGTGACTCTCTCGATATCTATTAATACCCTGGATTTTGAGGGAAATTTGCACTATTACCTTGGGCGCGGTCTATTTGATTTTGAGGTATAGGTCTTAAAACATGGAACTCTTCTATTCCGATAGATTTAGGGTTATGTGCCCTGACTCTTTCCACAAGAATGCCCCATCGCTTCAAGTCTAACCATCTTTGTTGCTCTCCCAATAGTTCTCTTGCTCTTTCTTCAATAATCATTTCCATATCCATATCTGAAGTAGAAATCTCCATTTCCCCTTCTTTGCCGGGAAAAGCAGCCCTTCTTCTTACCATATTGACATTTTCGGTGGCCTCTGCAATTTTATCTTGCTTCAATTGAGCTTCAGCTAAAAGAAGGTAAGTATCTGCCAACCTAAATGAGATATAGTCTCTCGTACCTTGAAACTGAGTTAAGTCTGCTCTCCCCGGATCGAGGTGTTTATTGAGAGTAGGGAACAACCTTTCTGTATAGGCACTTGGCACCAATACCTGGTAAGGCTTTTGTGCCCTTACTTCTTCTGACATCTCGTAACCTGGCACATATATAGCAGTATCTCCTGCAGCAAAATTTACTTGAGATTTGGAGTGATCAAAACTAGTATTGAAAGTTCCCGGATTGTTAGAATAATAAGTGTGTTTGAAAGATTGTTGATACCTGCTGTCATTTTCTCTATCTGCAAAAATTACATTTAAGGTATAATCAGTAGGCATGTACCTTTTAAACGGTCTACCATTTTCTGTATCCCTTCGCATTCCAGGCTGAACATCATATTCCATTAAGAAGAAAACATGTGTATTATTGCCAGTTCCATTGGTCAATGGGTTATTGCTGTATTGCGTTGCAAATATTACCTCGTCGTTTACTTCATTTCCAAAGGCATGTATATCCCCATAATTATCCAGAAGCCTAAAACTGTAATTTTCAATCACAGATTGTAGTAGGGATTCAGCCTTGGCGTAATCATCATTGGCGGCTGCCTCAGAAGTAGCTTTAGTAACATAAACTTTACCCAATAAATTTTCTGCTGCTGGTCGGGTGGCTCTTCCATAATCATCCGCTTGAGAAACTGCTGGCAGCTCAGGAATAGCTGTTTCTAAATCATTAATAATTGCAGCATAAATTTCCGGAACAGGTGTACGCGTTACTTCATTATTTGGAATGACTGATTCGGAAAGCTGTAAGTCAATAGGACCAAAAAGCTGCACCAAAATAAAATAATGATGGGCTCTAATGAATTTGGCTTCTGCGATTCTAATTTGCCGAATTTCTTCTGATAGACCTTCAACTTCCGGTGCTCTTTCAATAACAGCATTGGCCGTATTAATTCCTTGATAAAGCTGGTCCCAAACCTCTCTTACATGTGAGTTTTGAGAATCAAAATCAGAAGTGTAAAAATTCATGTATTTAAAGGAGCCATCAGATCCATTGGTATAAGTATCAGTACCGAAAACGGTAAAATTATTTCCCCTTTCGGTTCCATACCATGACCTAAAAGAGCTGTAAGCGGCTTGCAGCCCATCATTCAGCCCACTGGGTGTGTTTAAGTAATCGTTTCCAATGTTTGAAACAACATTTTCTTCCAATAAACCTTCACAGCTTACTGCCGCAAAAATTGCTGCACTTATCAAGCTGGCTTTAAAATAGCTTAATAATTTATTTTTATAGTTAATTTTCATTTTTAGCAAAATTTAGGTTCAGTTTTAAAACTTAGCATTAATTCCAAAAGTAAACTGTGTAACAGCAGGAGCAATATTAGAATTGATAACTCCACCTTCTACGCCCTGTTCTCCATCTATAAAGGTTTCAGGATCAATTCCTGCATGTCTGCTTCTGTATTTTGAGAAAATAAATGGTTGTTGAATACTGGTATAAACCCTAAGGCTTTCCATTTTGAGTCTTTCAACAATGCCTTCCGGCATGGTGTAACCAAAATTTATATTTCTAATTTTAAGGAAGGTGCCATCAAAATATTGCAAAGAAGAGGAATATTTTGGAAATTCTTGGTTTACATTTGGACGAGGATAATCATTCGTTGGATTGTCCGGGGTCCAATAATCCACGTTTAAATTATTGTATCTACCTGCAAGTGCATTGAACCCGCCTGTATGAAAACCACTTCTGATCATGGACCCAAACCTTCCAAAAATAAAAAAGGAAAAATCAAGCCCTTTGTAAGAAAACCTATTGGTGATTCCTCCTGCAAAATCAGGAACCGGTGAACCTAGAATTTGGCGATCGTCTGCATTGATCTGTCCGTCGTTATTCACATCCTCTATTTTAATGATACCGGGTTGATCACTATAAACTGCGGCTTCATCTGCTTCATCTACTTGCCAAATGCCAATTTTGTTCCAATCGTAGAATACCGTTAAAGGTTCTCCGATAAAGCGTCCTGCACCTACATCATCTCCATCAGCCAATTCTAGAATTTCCTCTCTGTTTCTATTAAAAATAAAATCTGTGGACCACCTAAAATTTCCTTTATCGATATTTATTGTGTTTAAAGTCAATTCAATACCTCTATTTTGCGTTTTACCTATATTGGTAATAAAACCTCCAAAACCTGTTGAATTAGGCAAGGGTTGGGGAGCCAATAGGTCAGTGGTGGTGGTAATATAATATTCTGCAGAACCTGCAATTCTTCCCTGTGAGAAAACAAAATCAAGACCGGCATTGGCTGTAGTAGAAGTTTCCCATTTTAAATCCGGATTACCAATGGTGTTGGGTAAGTAGCCAAAAGCAGCATTTGATCCAAATTCATATGAAGTTCTAGCAAGCAAAGGTTGAGTTTGGTAAGGTGCAATACCCTGATTGCCGATGGCTCCGTAACTTATCCTTAGTTTTAACTGGTCTAAAACTGTGCTTTCCTGTAGAAAGCGCTCATCACCAATATTCCAGCCTAATGCTACCGAAGGGAAATAGCCAAAACGATTGTTTTTACCAAACCTTGATGAACCATCAGCTCTTAAAGTAGCAGTCATCAGGTATTTACCTTGGTAATCGTAATTTAACCTCCCCATAAATGACAATAAAGTCCATTGAATTAAATTGGTATTGGCACCTGTTATTTGACTTGCATCGCCTAATTGGTGATAACTTTGGCTTTCTGCAGGGATTCCCAATACATTAATACTTGAATATTCCCTATTGTCTCTTTGTAAAGATTGTAGTCCTGTAAATTGAAAAGTATGGGATTCATTTAGAATTTTGGTGTAATTGATGATATTTTCAATTGTGTAGTTGAATTGAAATTCTTCAGAAATACTACCTGTAGGATCCCCTTCCCGCCTGGCATTGGTTTGAGATCCTATAAATCTGCCACTTCTACTTATACCTATATCAGGACCAAAATTAAATCGGTAAGTTAAACTAGGTGTAATGTCATAAACTGCATAAAAACTATTAAAAATCCTGTACCTCTTGGTTAAGTCTTCATGAGCACCTGGTACAATTTCAGCCAACGGGTTTGTCCTTAAACCATCCTGGGTAGGTTTGAAGTTAATGGTCCCGTCATCATTGAAGGTTTTTCCTAAAGGATTTTCCTGGAGTGCACCACCGATAGGATTAAAATTAGCACCGTTTCTTTCACTGTAGGTAGCTAAAGTAGAAGTACCAATTCTAAATTTATCATTGAACTTATGGTCAAGATTTATCCGGTAAGTATGTCTGGTAAAATCTTGTAACTTAACTACGCCAATGTCTTTAAAAAATTTGCAGAAATAAAGAAAGTGGTTTTTTCATTACCACCCCCTACACTGACATTGTGATTTTGAATGGATCCTGTTCTAGTTAAAGCATCAATGTAATCGAAACTTCTTCCCAATTCTATGCTTTCTAATTCATTAGGCTCAAATAGAGAAGCGTCCGCCTCCGGAGTTGCAGGGCCTTCAGGATATTCTCCAACAGCTCTTCTGGACTCTCTTTTATATTCTGCAAACTCTTCTCCATTAAAATTTTGGATTCTTCCAAGACTTTTACTGATTCCATAATAAGAATCTACCGAGACCCTGGTCTTTCCTGCATTTCCTCTTTTGGTGGTAATGATAACCACACCATTTGCACCCCTCGATCCATATATGGCAGTAGCTGAAGCATCTTTTAACACCTCCATTGAGGCAATGTCCTGTGGGTTAAAGTCAGTCATTCCACCTACAATAGGAATGTTATCGACAACGTATAGGGGATCGTTGCCGGCATTAAATGAACGTCTGCCCCTGATTCTTACTTGTGGTTCAGCTCCTGGTTTACTACCAGCCTGTGTGACGTCCACCCCTGTGGCACGTCCTTGTAGGGCTTGTCTCGCATCTGTAATTGGTAGTTCTAAAATTTCTTTATTTCCTACAGAAGAAATGGCACCTGTCAGTTGACTTTTTTTAGTAGTACCATAACCAACAACAATCACCTCATCGAGATCGGAGATGTCCGGTTCTAATTGAACATTTACTATTGTCTGGTTTTCAATTTTTACTTCTTTGGATGAATATCCTATAAAGGAAAACACAAGTGTCGCATTGGAAGGGGCTGAAAGGTTATAGTTCCCTTCTACATCAGCAGCAGCCCCGGTGGAAGTACCTTTAATCAGTACAGAAGCTCCTGGTATGCCGATGTTATTTTCATCTACAATTCTCCCACTTATCTCCACATTTTGGGCCATGAGCAATTGGGTATTTAATCCAATCAAAAGGATTAAATACCCTAATTTTAAGGATAATTTTTGCATGGTAATTTTAGGTTTAATTTTTAATTGTTTAGGTAATATTAATAGGATTTTACTTGTTCCAGCTAATTATTTGATATTTTAAATAAAAAGTTAGACGTTTTAACTAGTAATCCTTTGGGCTTTAATCCATTCAATGGATTTTACATTGGCAATAAAAATTTGAGTTTATTCATAAGCTGATTTAGGTTTAATAAATTTTAAAATTTATCAAAACTAGACAAAACCAACTAAATTTGCAATATATATTATTCTTATAGTTTACGGAAAATAGGGGGCAAGCAATTCTTATTTTATTTATATGAAAATAAGAAAATTAAAAAATATGAAAGGGCCCGGATTTGAACTTCCAGGCCTTATTAATTCTTTTTTAAATTAATTGATACCTATAAAAAAGTAGGTATTATAAGAATGAAACTAAAAGGGAAAAAATATATTTTTTTGTCTTGAAAAATCAAAGTAATTGGAGATTGAACTTAATCTCCTTCACTTAAATTCATTTCATCCAAAACCTTTTCAAATTTGCTAATTATTTTCTTTTCTTTTTTATTTAGGTCATTTTTCTTCAAGGCATCCTTTTCATACAAATCTTCTTTAAGATTATAAATTTCTCCATTTTGATACAACTTATATTTGGTGTCGTGAACAAATGTTCTTGGAGCAAATTTTCCCCAATTAGGATCATAATGGCAAAAAACCCATTCCCGAACCTCCCTAATATTATGCTTACCAGTGAGTTGTGGATAAAAACTGATTCCATCAGTAAATGACTTTTTATTTTTAGCCCCGGCAACATCCATTAACGTAGGTACAAAATCTGTAAAATCTATAAGGTTATTATTGACACTACCTTCTTTAATTGTTCCCGGCCAGTAAGCAATCATGGGTACATGTGTGCCCAAATCATTTGTATAACCTTTATTTCCCCTCAACTGCTTTCCATTCACAGTAGACACCACATCTCTGTCTGTTCCATTGTCCCCAATAAATAAAATCAGGGTGTTTTCAGCAATTCCTAAATCATTTACTTTCTTTATTATTCTACCAATCAAATGATCCATATGTGTTACCATGTTAGGAAATAGTTCCGGATCGTTTAGTCGGGTTTTTGGATCATAGGAGGCAAATGCATTTGATGCAGGAACAGGCTCAAATGGATCATGAGTCAAGACCATTGGGTAATATACAAAGAATGGTTTATTGCCTTGGTCTTCCATAAAATCTTCCATATAATCCACAAACAAGTCCGGACCGTACTTTCCTTCAAAGAATTCCACTCCTGTCTCACGGCTATCTAATAATGGATCTTTATACCTGGAGCCAAGGTCCTTGACCTGCCAAAGTCTGTATTTATCAAAGCCGGCATCAAGAGGTAGGCTTCCTCCTTGCCCATTGGCCAATTTTCTTTGTACCTCATTTCCATAAAGCTGCCATTTGCCAACAATACAAGTAACATAGCCTTCCGCTTTTAATAGATGTCCAAAAGTTGTTTCTTTAGGATCCAAAATCCCAAACCCCAGGTAATTCCTAAAATTATACTTTCCAGTCATTAACTGAACCCTAGATGGAGTACACAATGGCATAGAGTGCGTATTTTCAAACTTCATGCCTTTCGAAATCATTTTATCAATTTGTGGGGTTTTGTTAAAATCATTGCCATATGCTTCCAGTGCTTCGTAACCCAAATCATCTGCCATGATCAATATAATATTTGGCTTATCTTGGGCATTTAGGAGGGTTAATGAACAAGAAATAAGAATTAAAAGTACTAGTGCATTTTTCATATTTATAAATGAGTTAATCTTTAACAATCAGGATTTATATTGACTATTTAAGTTGAAAGGTAATACTTTTCCCTGCATATTCTTTTTCAGGCATTTTAAGGGTAAAAAATGTTGTATTCGACTGCTTGTTTTTAATGGCACTAATGTTTTTATTTAATACCTTATATAGTCCATCGAGCGTAAATGTTATTTCTTTCAATTTTCTAGTTGGGTCCGAGATGGATATGGAGTGCACCTTTCCATGGTTCAGTTGAAGCAAAATAATACCTGCACTATCCATTTTCAAATTTAATTTATTTTCTAATAGTAAGTTCCCGGATTGATAGAATACTGCCTGCACTTCTTGTTCTTCCTTATTCTTTACCGCCTGAAGTTCTTTTGTATTGGATAATATGGAATAAGGGGTTCCGGATACATAGAGGGATTTTAACTCACTTTCTGAAATCTCGGGAAAAACCATATAAATATAGCTTCCATTTTGTGGATTCACTCCATGGTCAAACCATATTTTCAATACTTCTCTTGAGACGATTTTGTTTGATATGTTTTTTTGATCTGTAATATCAGACCATCGACCTGTTTCTACTTTGTTTGTTACATGTACACTGCTTTCTACAGGAAACAAATAGCCTATATTTCCATGGTACAGCCATTTCAATTGCCTAAACTTATGATTTCCATCAGGTAGTAGTTCAGCTTTTTTTCCAGTTTCCAAGGTGCTTATTGGAGATCTAATCAGCACCTGATCAACGGTAGTAGCCACTGGTAATCCTTTGTCCCCTTTAATGCCTGTTCCTAAGCAAACATAGCTTTGGTCAAAAAAGAACCAAGCTTTTTGGCTTTGGTACCATCATGGGGGCTGGTGAAATCAAAACCTACCGCACCATTTTGTCCATTTTCTACAGCACCTACAAAATCCATGATTCCTGCCTTTTGTATACTTTCACCATCATGTAATTCCGGTTTTTGTAGAATGGTAGTTCCGGATATTTTTTGCCAGTCGTAGATCGGCCAAATATTATGGTATTCATCTCCTTTGAGCATCAGGTAATTGGTGCCATCGGCCCTGTGGTGGGTAGTTATTCCCGGCCCGTTATAAGGTTTTTCCATATTCTTATTTCTACTGGAAAACATTCGGACAGTGGTGTAATAATTGGGCCTTTGCAAAACAAAGTGTTCAGAATGCCAAAAATACTTGGCAAAGGATAGGGTAGGAGTGACTTCCACTTTTCTCAATTTAATAATTTCTTTTAATTCTTTACTTCGATAAGAAGTACTTCGTAGCAATCGTTCTATCTCCAAAGTCCCTTTAGCTTGGAAGGTAGACCTGTTTGCAATGCTCCTATTCTTTACGCTTATGTCTTCGTATACTCCAAAAACTAACTGCTTATAAACCCCATCCAGGTAATAATCCACCAATTGATTGATTTTATCTTTATCAAAAGCATACTTGGTACCTGCCACATAATCACACCATTCTCCAAAGGCATTGGCATATTTTCCATAACCATAAGAAGTAGTATTGTTAACTCTGTCAATCCTATGGTGGAAACTATAATCATGTTGCATCCCACGTTCACCTGTGCTGAATTTTATCTCATTTGCTATAATTTTAATAATCTCTTCAAAAGTTGTTTTGTCTTCGATAAAGAGCAAGTTTTTAGCTAGAATCCCGGCAATTACAATTCGATCTCCACTAGGTCTGGCTCCGGAAGCATTCATGTTGGCCCTACTTATAATAGGTTGCGCTCTATTTACTAGTTCCGCCGGTAATTTTTCTCCTATAAGTAGCATTAAATTAACCAAGTTTCCCGGGGTTGTTATTTGGTTATTGTGCCAGTTATCCCCCACAAAATCATTTTCTACCCAAAAATTGGTAGCCAATATGATTTTATTCAATAAAACTTTATTAAGATAATAAGGATTCCCTTCTGTTTCGTGGGCTTGAGCTAAAGTTACCAATCCGGCCGTGTGTTTTCTTTGAGGAAAACTTGCTGTTCTACTTAAATCCTCATAATTAATATACTTAAAACTTCCATCCGATTGAATGTTATTCATTAGTCTTGAAACTTCTTCGGCCTTTATCGGATTGCTTTTCAATTGTGAGACTATTCTTTGGCGGATTAACCTTATCTCATCTACCTGAGCCCATACCTCAGTACAATAAAGTAAAACAAAAATTATTTGAATAATGATAATAGGCTTTTTGGGTAAATTATTCATTGGCATTATTTCAAGAGATTAATAGGAGTAATTTCATTTATTGTAATTTTTCGAACTATTTGGCCAAACGATATAAAAGATTACTCGAAGCATTCGGACAAATAAATTGAGATGCAAAATACTATATTGCTGTTTTAGGTTGATTAGCCTCATAAAGCAATGGGTAGTCTTGATACTTAATCATAAATTTTAAAATTATATATTTTTACAAAATTTCAATTTAGTTAAATTCTCATCTCATGCAATAGGTTTAAGTGTGGTTTTATCAGAGGAATACATCCGATATAACAAAAAAGTGATGGATAAACGCCATAATTCATTAAGAACCAATTGCTAAAGGTTAAAACTAAATGAGCATATATAGACAAACTATCAGGTATTGTTAATTCCAAGGCTTCTAAATACGTGTGTTATTTTTTGAACAATGGATAAAGGTTTTCGGTTGAAATGGATCCATCAGTTGTAGTAAAAAAATGTAGCACATTTATTGCATTTTGTATGTAAGTTTTTAGTTCTAAAATGTACCCATGAGAAAAAGAAATACCCGTTTTAACCCAATAGTTCTTTCTGCCCTAATTATTATAGCCTTGTACTTTTTAGTTTTGGGGTTAATGGCGGCCCAAAAGTTTTGGCTCCATTAGTCCTGGCTTGGGTATTGGCCTTGTTGGTATATCCCATTGCTCAACTTTTGGAAAAAAAGGCTTACACTGTCTTTTAAGTACTTCTTTTGTAGTGGGGGTAGTATTTGTTGCTTTTATAGGGATTTCCGGTATAATATCTTTGCAAGTAAGGTCATTTTTAGAGGATGCAGATGTGATGAAAGAGCGGTTAAGCCCCGTAGCACAAAAAGTTGAGCTGTTTGTATTGGCGCATACTCCCTTGGAAAGGAGTAAGTTGGAAGCTTACAAAACAACATATGGATTAAATGATGATGCTGATAGACCTACGGGAAAAGTTACCTCACCGGAAGTAGCACAAGAAGAAGCATTCTTGATGCTTGGAAAAGTATTGGGAACCGCAGCCGATTTTTTATTGATGTTTGTCTACCTCTTTTTCTTTATTCACTTTAGGCATATGTTTTATACTTTTTTTATTAAGTTATTTCCTGATTCCATTAAGAATAATGTAAGTAGGGCAATGAATGACTCTGCTCGGGTAGTAAGACATTACCTGAATGGCCGATTGATATTAATGGTGATCCTTGTTGTGCTTTATAGTTTAGGGATGTGGATTTCTGGTGCGGAAGATTTCTTTCTGATTAGTTTTATTGCCGCTTTTCTTTCACTGATTCCATTTATAGGAAACATGGCCGGATATGTTTTGGCACTTTTTATAGGTTTGCTGTCAGGAGGTGAAGTATATACCTTGGTAGGAATTACTGTCACTTTTTTAATTGTTCAATTTCTGGATTCTTACGTATTTCAACCCATTATATTAGGCAATAAGGTAAATGTACATCCCTTTTTTATTATTTTAGCGGTAATCATTGGTAATGCCATATGGGGAATTATAGGAATGGTTTTATCTATCCCAATTATTGCCATTATCACTGTTATTCTCCGAGAAACACCAGATGCCAAGGCTTTTACCTATTTGTTAAGTAATGGTGATGATAGAAAAAAGTAGGTGATAGCAGTGGATCGATCAAACCTTGAGTTAAATTGCAAACTATTTTTAAAAATATTAGCCTTAAAGACCGTTAAGACACGTTTTTATAATGAAAATTCCAAGCCTCGTTACTATAAAAAAGGAACTCAAACAAAGAAATGAAGCTGAATTGGTAGATTTGATTTTACAATTGAGCAAATTAAACCGAGACAATAAAGCTTTTTGTACTTTCAACTTTTTGAAGGAGATAACCATGAATTATATTTAAACATGGTTAAGGAGGAACTTGAAGAAGCCTTCCAGAAAGCTAATATGAGGAGTTATTACACAGCCAAAAAATCAATTCAAGCTATCCGAAGGTTGATGAATAAAAACTTGAAACTTAACAAAGACAAGGTGACAACCCTCGAAGTTCTTATTTATTTTTGTGAAAACTTAATTGGATATGGTTATCTGGGATACCATCATCCTGTCATTGATAATCTTTATTCCGCACAGGTTAAGAAAATGGAGAAATTAATCTCCGGTTTGCATGAAGATCTTCAGTTTGATTACCAGGGAACCTTGCATCATTATCAAAATTACATTCGATAATAAACCTAATCGCCCAACCAAAATAACCAATCTCATGAAGTCCATCTATCAATTTGTATTGCTCTTATTTGTTTCTTTTCAGGTTTTTGGACAGGAAAATGCAACAGATTTCCAATACAGTAGCCCTACAAAAGAAAAAGTAGACGCTAAAGGAATATTATCGTTCTTAGATAAGGTGGAAGCAAGCGAACATGAACTGCATAGTTTGATGATTTTGCGGAGAGGAAAAGTCATTGCTGAAGGGTGGTGGGAACCTTATGGTCCGAAATTAAAACATACCATGTATTCTGTCAGCAAAACGTATACAGCTACAGCCATTGGACTTGCTGTAAATGAAGGGCTGATTTCAGTTGAAGACAAAGTAATAAAATTCTTCCCTCATTCTCTGCCTGAAAAAATCAGTGATAACCTTAAAAACTTGCAGATTAAACACCTATTAACAATGAGTGTTGGGCATGCAAAAGATTATACTTTTTCTATTGTGAAAACCGAGGATTGGGCCAGTTCATTTTTTGCTGTACCAATAGTTAATCAACCGGGAGAGCAATTTGTTTACAACACCATCGCCACTTATATGTTGTCTGCAATCGTGCAAAAAGTTTCTGGGCAAACATTATTGGAGTACTTACAACCAAGACTTTTTAAACCACTGGGAATAGAAGAGGTAGATTGGGAAATGAGTCCCCAAGGCATTAATACCGGAGGTTATGGACTTAGGGTAAAAACGGAGGACATGGCCAAATTAGGACAACTTTTTTGCAAAATGGGAATTGGAACGGACAACAAATATTACCGGAAAGCTGGATAAAAGAAGCTAGAAGTTTGAAAATACTTCAAAATCCTGAAGCAAGTAAGGAAGATAAAGCCAATAGTGACTGGCTTCAGGGTTATGGCTACCAAATGTGGAGAAGCCGCCACGAATCTTACCGTGCAGATGGGGCTTTTGGGCAATATATCTTAATATTACCCAAACAGGAAGCCGTTATTGTCATTACTTCCGAAACCTCTAATCTTCAAGCCTTACTAAGTGAGGTTTGGAACCATATACTGCCTGCTTTTGATAGTGAAGGTAATATTTCGGATGATTTGGCTTTACAAAATCGCCTTGAGAACCTTTCTCACAAACCTACAATTGGCGTTGAAAATAGATTGATGGAAGGATTACTGGATGAAAAAAGCATTGCTATTGAGGATAATGGGAGAAGAATTGAATATTACTTTGATTTTCAGGGTAATAATTTGGAAATAAATTCTATTGAAGATCAAAAAAGCCAAAACATAAGTTCCGGTAAAGAGGTTTGGGTTGCAGGAATGACGGAAAGAAAACAGCCTTATCTGGTTTCTCAGGCCAAGAATGCCTTAAATGGGCTTGCTCCCCATAAGGTCTTTTCTAGTTACCATTGGGAAGATTTCCAAACTCTTGTGATTGAAATTAAATACATAGAAAGTCCTCACACCGAAACTATTAAATTTTACTTTGACGGGAAAAAGGTAAATATTGAGACGAGAAGTCTTGCCAATAGAGGCAAAAGTAAGGTATTTCAAGGTATTCTAATTGAATAATGGATTCATTGCATCTTGAATTAAGTGGGGCCAATTTCCAGTGGTTAATATTGTATTCCTAAATTAACACCCTAGTAAAGATCAAAATTGACGTTTTTTTAGCCTAAGTGTTTGATATAATTTCCATTAACTAATTTCTCGTCCGTCAATTGAGGTTAAACCAAAAATAGACAAGGGACAATCATTTGCGTACAGAAATCCCTTCAAAATTGGCTATTTCGTTGCAGTTTTCAATTTCACCCTAGCAGTGCTATGCTATAATTTCCAAACAGTCAGATTTTCTTGGTCTTGCAACACCTCCCGTAAACATGGCAGAGGCTTCACTCCTGACAATTGTCAAGGCGGAGAAATCCTATTACATAATCCGGATTAAAAACGGCTTAATCTATAGGTTAAATGCACAGTGGTATGGACTAATTTTGAGGTTATGCCATCCTTTTTTCGCAAAAAAATTCTCTCAATTCAAATTGTTTGTAAAAAATCCGCTGCGTTGACAGTTATTTTTTTGTTACTATTTTTGTTTAATGTTACTAAAAATGTATTTTTATAAAAAATAAGTAACATATATTTTGACCAAGAAAACTAAAAGCCAATTGGCGATTTTAAAAGCTGCCAAAGATTGTTTCTGGAAGTACGGAATCAATAAGGTTACCGTAGAGGAAATATGTGCAAAAGCTGGTGTAAGTAAAATGACCTATTATAGAAGTTTTGCCAATAAAAAAGTTGTCGCCACCTTGGTGTTAAAAGATGTTATTTCCAAAAGCGAACAATTGTATGATGAAATCATGGGTAAAGAGATTGATTTTCCTCAGAAAATCAAAGAAGTCATACTACTAGAACATGAGTTTTCTCGTGGCATTAGTCAGGAATTTATCCATGATGTGACCAACAATGAGGATGAGGAATTACAACAGCTGATGGTTGAAGCCAATAAAAAAGGCCAGCAAAAATTTATTCATCATATGAAAGAGGGGCAGAAGGAGGGGTGGATAAGAAAAGACCTGCATTTCCCATTTCTTATCCATATGATGAACGACATTAACATCAAATTAATGGATGAAAAATTAATTGCCATGTATGACAGTATCGAGGACTTAATCATGGAATTGGTAAATTTCTTTTTTTATGGCATTGTATCTCATGAAAAAATAAAATGAAGGTTTTAGTCTTTGTATTGATTTTAATTATTGTGTCCGCTAGGCCATCCAATGCCCAAAAGACTTCCTTTCATGGTCAAGCTTCGGTCGTAGGAAGTTTTAGTCCTAAAAATGATTTGCCATTTTTTCTTGGAACAAGGTATATCCCCGAATTTAGGCTTACAACTAAAATCGATTCCGTAAAAAATTTTGACATACTGGCTTCAGCAAATTTATCTAGTACCATCCTTTTTTCTGATTTTGAAACCTCTAATACTAATTTTAATTTAAACCCTTACCGAATATGGATAAGGTACAGTTCCAAGCAATTTGAGCTTAGGGTGGGGTTACAAAAAATAGATTTTGGATCCGCTACAATTTTACGTCCTCTACAATGGTTCAATCAGATAGACCCAAGGGATCCACTCCAATTGACCAATGGTGTCTATGGCATTATGGGAAGGTATACCTTTTTAAACAATGCAAATATCAGGATTTGGGGACTGTATGGCAATGAAAAGGCCAGGGGTTTGATGTCGTTCCTACCAGTAATTCGATTCCTGAATTCGGAGGAAGGATACAGCACCCTGTTCCAAAAGGGGAGTTGGCTTTTTCTTATCACCACCGGAGTGCAAATACCACAACCTTAGGTCATGTAAGTGCTTTAAATAAAATTCCGGAAAACCGGATTGGCTTAGATGGTAAGTGGGATTTGGGCATTGGCTTATGGTTTGAAGGAGTTTATATACATAAGGAAAAAATGTACAGAATTTGACAAACCAGACTTTACTAAATATTGGTGTTGATTATACCTTTCCTTTAGGAACTGGATTAAATGCGGTGCTCGAACATATGCAAGTCAATTTTGATGAAAAGCAATTTTCAGTAAACAATGGCATGCACATTTCTGCTGCTACTTTTATGTATCCCATAAGTTTTTTCGATAACCTGAGTACCGTTTTTTATTATGATTGGGCTTCAAAAAATACTAGTTTCTTCCTAAATTATTCTCACCAATTTCAAAAATTAACCGGCTACTTAATGGCTTATTATAATCCTGAAAATACACAGACCGGCATTCAACAAAATGAATTATTCAACCAGTTTCAAGGTCCCGGAATTAGGTTGATGCTGGTCTATAACCATTAAAAATATATTTATGGAAAATATCATTTCATTAGAACATGTAACCAAGAAATTTGAAGTTGGTGATGGTTACTTCACCGCTTTAAATGATGTTTCATTATCATTTAAAACCGGAGAATTCGCAGGATTTGTAGGCCCGAGTGGTTCAGGAAAAACCACACTATTAAATATCATTGGCTCCCTAGATAGTCCCACAGATGGAAAGGCAATGGTAATGGGAAAAGACATTGCTACATTAAGTCACAAGGCTTCGGCCAATCTAAGGAATCTCCACATTGGTTTTATTTTTCAGGTTTTTAACCTTCTTCCAGTATATACGGTCTTTGAAAATGTAGAATTTGCTCTGCTTTTGCAGGATGTACCAAAAGAAACAAGGAAAAAGGAAGTAATGGAAGCTTTAGAATGGGTTGGCTTAGAAAAGATGGCTCATAAAAAGCCTGACAAATTATCCGGTGGGGAAGGGCAAAGGGTGGCCATTGCCAGGGCCATGGTGAAAAAGCCAAAAATATTGCTGGCAGATGAACCCACAGCCAACTTGGACTCAGCCAATGCACATGCCATTTTGAAAACCATGAAAAATTTGAACAAAGAATTGAGGACAACCTTCCTGTTTTCAACACATGATGAAAAAGTCATGACTTATCTTGATCGTACGGTATCTTTAAAAGATGGAAAAGTTGTTTCAGATGTAATAAATAGCCAAACCTTTCAATCATGAAGTTGGCCTTAATACTTGCCTATAAAAATCTTATTGGTTCAGGTTTGAGAACCTGGCTGAATGTTGGGATTCTAGCCTTTACCTTTATCCTTATTCTTTTCTATAATGGTTTGTTGGATGGTTGGAATAACCAGGCCAAACGGGCTTCAATTGAATGGGAATATGGTTATGGTGAATTGCGTGCTGCAAACTATGATCCCTATGATCCTTTCTCCATACAAGATGGGCACCAATCTTATCAACCGGAGGAATTTAAAATGCTGACACCCATTTTGATTCGACAGGCCTCAATTTATCCAAATGGGAGGATGCTTTCTATTTCGCTTAAAGGGATACCGAATGATCAAAAGTTACTGAAATTACCCACATCATTTTTAAGCCCTGAGCAAGCTAAAATCCCTGTAATCATAGGCAAACGAATGGCAGCAACTGCCCATTTAGAAGAAGGTGATGAAGTTCTGTTGCGTTGGAGAGATAAACATGGAACGTTTGATGCATTGGAAGTAACCATTGTTAAAATTTTTGATTCAGATGTGGGTAGTATTGATTCCGGACAAATGTGGATAGCTTTGGCTCAACTTCAGGAAATGACAGGTTTAAAAGATAGAGCCAGCTATTTTGTCGCCAATAGTAATTATTCGCATCAAAAAAGAAACGGCTGGAGGTTTTTTCCCCAAGAGACACTACTGGAGGATATAAATAAACTAATTGCATCTAAAAAAATATCCGGTTCAATAATGTATTTATTGCTTTTGACCATTGCATTATTGGCCATATTTGATACCCAGGTGTTGTCTGTTTTTCGTAGGCAAAAAGAGATTGGCACCTACATCGCATTAGGAATGACACGTATGCAGGTAGTAGGTTTGTTTACAGTTGAAGGAAGTATGTACAGTCTTCTTGCCATGCTCATGGGAGCCCTGATAGGAATACCTATTCTTAGCGTTCTAGCCATCAATGGTATTTCATTTCCGGAAGTAACGCAAGGCATGGGAGTGACCATGGCTGAAAGGATTTTCCCTGTTTTTAGCCTTCAGCTAATTGCAGGTACAATGATTTTATTAATTATTTCAGCAACAATAGTTAGCTTTTTACCTGCTAAAAAAATAGCAAATATGAATCCAGTTGAAGCCTTAAAAGGAAAGTTACAATGATAAAATTTTTGTTTAAAGGGATTATTCGGGACAAAAGCAGAAGCATACTTCCAATAGTTGTCATCTCTCTTGGCGTATCACTTACCATTGTGTTAAGTGGTTTTCTAAGTGGTGCAATGACGGATATGATAGATCAAAATGCAAGATTTGAAACCGGCCATGTGAAAATCATGTCCAGGGCTTATGCAGAAAATAAAGATCAACTTCCCAATGATTTGGCTTTACTTGGGGTTGACAGTTTGGTTACTTACCTAAGATCCAATTATCCGGATTTACAATGGGTTGAAAGAATACGCTTTGGGGGCTTGCTCGATGCTCCTGATGCTGAAGGTGAATCGAAGGGTCAAGGCCCTGCTGCAGGAATAGCGATTAATTTGTTGGATGCCGCAAGTGGTGAAATAGAGCGGATGAATATAAAAAAAGCCATCGTCTCCGGTGAATTACCGAAAAATTCCAATGAAGCACTAATTGGGGATGAGTTTGCAAAAAAACTAAAGCTTACAATAGGAGATGAGGTTACCTATTTTGGTACCACAATGAATGGCAGCATGACATTCCAAAATCTCACTATCAGTGGTACTATTCGCTTCGGTATTGCAGCCATGGATAAAGGAGCCATTTTGCTGGATATTTCTACAGCTCGGCAAATGCTTGATATGCAAAATGGAGCCGGAGAAATACTAGGCTTTTTTGACAATGGTGTTTATAATGATAAAGCGGCTTTGGCATTGGAGAACTCTTTCAACAATCAATATGAGAGCAATCCTGATGAATATGCTCCCCGGATGTTTACGCTTCGCTCCCAAAACAATTTAGGAGACTTGCTGGATTATGCGAACAGTATGTCGGCCATTTTTGTGGTGATTTTTGTCGGAGCTATGTCGGTGGTATTGTGGAATACCGGACTGATAGGTGGGCTTAGACGTTACCAAGAGTTTGGAATACGACTAGCCTTAGGAGAGTCAAAAGGTAGAATTTATCGTTCATTAATGTTGGAAGCTACTCTTATAGGAATTATCGGCTCTATGATTGGAACAGGTATTGGTTTAGCTGGTGCTTTTTATTTGCAAAATTATGGAATCAACATCGCAGGTATGGTGGACAACGCCTCCATGATGATGCCGACGGTAATGCGTGCTAAAGTGTCGCCGAACCTCTATTTTATTGGTTTTATCCCCGGTGTATTTGCAATGGTCTTTGGCAATATGCTTTCCGGAATAGGGATATATAAAAGAGAAACAGCCACTTTATTTAAAGAGTTGGAAGTATAAAATTAAGATCTAAATTTATGCATACGTTAAGAATTTATAATAGTAGAAAGATTATCTTTTTATCCGGTATTTTAATAATGTGGATAATGCCCAGCCGGGCGCAGGATGCTCAAACCATCCTTGACAAGGTTGATGAAAATATGGTTTCAAAAACAGAAATAACGGAATCTGAAATGATCATTAAGGGCAAAAGAAATGTACAAACCATAGGTTCAAAATCCTATACTGAAGGCAACAAAAAATCTTTTACAGAATACCTTTATCCAGAGCGAGAAAGAGGAACTAAGATGTTGAAACTGGAAGATCGATTATGGATCTATTCACCATCCACAGACAGGACCATCCAGCTATCAGGTCATATGCTACGGCAATCTGTTATGGGCTCTGATTTGTCCTATGAAGACATGATGGAAGATCGAAAACTAAAGGAAATATATGATGCAGTCATTGTAGGCGAAGAAAATATTGGTGAAAGAAAAACTTGGATTTTGGAATTAACAGCTTCTGTAGAAAATGTAAGTTATTACAAGCGAAAAATATGGGTGGATCAGGAAAGATTTATTCCACTAAAAGAGGAATTGTTTGCGAAAAGTGGTCAACTCCTAAAAAAAACAACAATGTCAGACATTTCGAAAATTGACGGTCGTTGGTACCCAAGAAAAGTAAATTTTAAGGATGTGCTGAAGTCGGGTAATGGAACGGATTTTATTATTAAAGAAATTCAATTCAATCCAACCATCCCTCCTTATATTTTCACAAAGGCCTCCCTAAAAAAATAATCAGGAAATTTAACCTGAATATTAAATTGACAATATAATGTTCCAATGAAACTATCCTTTCAACTTGCCTATAGAAACCTAATTGGCGCCGGGTTAAGAACTTGGCTTAACGTAGGCATATTGACATTTACTTTTTTGGTTATTCTTTTCTATAATGGTTTGTTGGATGGCTGGAACTTACAGGCAAAAAGAGATGCAATTAATTGGGAATTTGGTTGCGGACAATTTCATTACAAGGATTATGACCCATATAACCCATTTAGTCTGCAAGAGGCACATGGTAAATTTGATGAAATTAACACGAAAGGATTGACTCCTTTATTGATGCGACCTGCAACAATTTACCCTAATGGCCGAATGATGGCCATTACTTTAAAAGGCCTTCCCAAAGCCCAACGACTGTTAAAAATACCTGTCAGTCAATTGAATAATCTTGAGGGAACCATACCCGTGGCCATTGGCAAAAGAATGGCAAGGGCCGCAAAACTTTCCTTAGGAGATGAAATAAGCTTACGCTGGAGGGATAAAAATGGCACTTTCGATGCAGAAAAGGTGAAGGTGGCTGCTATTTTTAATACCACGATAAGTTCAGTGGATCAAGGTCAAATTTGGATGACTTTGGAAGACTTATGGGAGATTACAGCAATGCACAACGAAGCAACCATTTTGATTGCTGATCTACCTAGGCCTGATAACCTTTTTGAGGATTGGAATTATGTGAGTCAAGAAGGGTTATTACAAAACATAAACGACATAATTGAAGTAGAAAGAGCCAGTGCAAAAATTATTTATTTCATATTATTAAGCATTGCTTTGTTGGCGATTTTTGATACTCAAGTGTTATCTGTATTTCGGAGAAAAAAGAAATTGGGACCTATATTGCCTTGGGAATGACAAAGAATGAAGTCGCAGGACTTTTTACTCTCGAAGGCTGTATGTACAGTTTATTTTCCATGTTGCTTGGTACACTAATTGGATCGCCTTTATTTAGCTACCTGTCTCATAAGGGGATTTCCTTCGGGTCCGTGACAGCGGACATGGGGATAGGTTTGGGAGATAAGATTTATCCATCTTTTAGTTTTTCACTTTTGATTTCTTCAGCCCTTATTGTAATAATTTCTGCTACAATAGTTAGCTTTATTCCCGCTCGTAAGATAGTTACAATGAATCCTATAGATGCTTTAAAAGGTAAACTTCAATGAGAGGTAAAATACCTTTTAGAATTATAATTTCAGTCAAAATCCAATGATCATCTCTATACCTATTTAAATTCTAAGTTTGTTTGCTATTCAATCCTATGTAACCAATGGGTTAGCATTTGCAAGACAAGCTCTTTAATGATAAAATTTGTGTAAGATTGGTTGAAAAATTGATGTCTACGAATACTAAAATTTCACTGATTGGAAACTTGAAAAATAGGGTCAATAAGTCAGTTGGAGGAAATTCTAACTTCCTCATAAGGCTAAACTCGGACCTCAAAGGTTTACATCCGCAATCGAACCTTAAAAGATTGAAGCAATGAGGCAATGAATTAAAATCGATTTTCTTATCTCATTGCAAAATCATCTGGTTCGGGAATTTTTTTTAGTTTAACTTTACCTTTAAAACTACTGTTGACCATTTAGTTATTATGGAAAACATTAGGAATGGCGAAAAGGTATGGGTTTTCTGCTATAAAGGAAAACTTAATGGTTATTGGGTGAGTATATTCAATGGTAATTGAATAATTCATAAGTTAATTGAGTCATTTTCACCTAAAAATTATACTGAAATAAAACTGAGAATAGATCATTCTATTGGAGAAGCTCAAATTTTATCCTTTATCGTACAATTAGATTAACCTACTTGTAAGTGAAGCACTATTTTGAAAAGAAGTGAGTAATAGATTTATTATCGATCAAAAGAAAAATTTTATTTAATCAATGAAAAGCTTAAGGTCATGGATAATCCTATTAATCAATTCTTTGGTGTTTTTGGTTGTGGTTACCCTTTCAATTTTTTCCTATAAAGAATTTAAAAATGCTCTTGATGAAAGGGTATTACTTCAACTTTCCTCTATAAAAAAACTGAAGCGAATTCAACTTGAAGCTTTTTTACAAGCGGAAATGGATGAGTTTAAAAAACAATTGAGCCAAGGATCTGCCGATTCCATTTCAAATCCATACAGTTTAATTGCTGAAGAGGTTGATATTCAGTGTTTGCAAGACAAGTTGAATTTAATTCCAAATGGAGAAAGTTTTTTTGATATTACTTCATGTGCAAGAAGAGGGGTTGTAAAACTAGCCATGATAAAAAAGGAAGGAAATAAAATTCAACAGATTCAGTGTATCAATTCTGATGCGATACAGGAAATTCTGATGGAGCGAACAGGAATGGGAGAGAGTGGTGAAACATATTTAGTAGGTAGAGATTTCCGTATGCGTTCTCTTTCCAGATTTATGCCCGATACACCTCCAGGTCAAATAAAAGCATCCACATTGGGAGCTAAACACGCTTTGCAAGGAATTAATGGTTTTGGTATAATTGATGATTATCGGGGTATATCCGTTTACAGTTCGTATCATAAACTAGACATTGCTAATCTAGACTGGGCCATATTATCTGAAATTGATGTAAAAGAGGTAACCGCCCCACTTTTGATAATGAGAAATAAACTTTTCCTGATTTCATTTTTAGTGTTACTTTTTGCTTTAACGTTTTCATTTTTAATTACTGTGGTATTGTCCAAACCACTATTAAAAATGAGACTATTCCTCAATTTTATGACCCGTGGAAATTATGATTTTAATATTGAAAATGATTATCAGACTAAGGAGATAAAAGAAATGTTTGTGGCATTAAAAAAGCTTCAAAAATCTATTCGAGAGGCCATTTATTTTTCTACGGAAATTGGGAACATGAACATGAAAGCAAAGTACGAGCTTTCAGGGGAAGGGGATGTATTGGGGAAATCTCTGATGGTGATGCAGAAGAAATTAATGGAATATGAAAATGCAGAAAAGATAAGTCGGTTGATGGCGAAGAAATCATTAATTGAAGGACAAGAAAATGAAAGGAAGCGATTGTCTAAAGATTTGCATGATGGAGTTGGTCCCTTACTTACTAGTCTCAAGTTGATGGTGCAGACCTCTGAATTATCTTCATGTGATAAAAAAAGATCAATACAGTAGTGGATGGCACTATTGATGAAATTCGGAGAATGACCTATAATTTGATGCCATCTGTATTGGTTGATTTTGGGGTAGGTAGAGCTTTGGCTAGTTTTATAGAAAGAATGAAAAAATCCAGTGGAATAGAAATTGTCTATGATGATGCAACCAAAGGCAGAGCGGGAAGGTTAAGTATGGATTTGGATATTTGTATTTTTAGGGTTAGTCAGGAATTGATCAACAATACTTTGAAACATGCTCATGCAATAAAAATCACAATATCTTTGACTGAATTTAATGATAAAATTTCATTGTATTACCTGGATGATGGAAAAGGCTTTGACCCCAAAACTATTAAATATGGAGCCGGTCTAAGAAATATTAGGGAAAGAGTTGAAATATTTAATGGCTATCTTAGTATTAGTTCTGACCATAACGGTACCGAAGTGGAAGTTGAAATACCATTGAAAGATGAATAAATACAAAATTGCAATTGTTGATGATCACCAGTTATTCCGAGATGGAATACATTCCCTATTGTCAAAACAGGAAAATTTTGAAGTGGTAATTAGTTCAGAAAATGGTAAAGATTTTTTTAAAAAGCTTAAAAAAGGGATACATCCCGATTTACTTTTACTTGATTTGACGATGCCAGAAATGAACGGATTTGAGGTTTTGGTAAAATTGAAAAAAAGTATCCCAGCATCAAAGCAATTGCTATTTCCATGCATGATGATGGAAACTATATCATGCAATCCATAAGGGGAGGGGCTTATGGATATTTATTAAAAAATACTGATGAGGAGGAATTGCTTTTGGCAATAGACACGGTGTTAAAAGGAAACAAATATTTTAATCAGGATATTTCACAGCGGATGATTAATATCATGTCCTTAGAAGGAGTTAGCCCTAAAAAGCTATCCCCCAAGGAAATGGAAATATTAAAATTAATTGCCGATGGTCAAACCACGAAAGAAATAGCACATAAACTATTTATTAGTACCAGAACAGTTGAGACCCATAGAAATAATATGATGAAAAAGCTGGATGTGAAAAATACCCCTGAACTTATCAATAAAGCTGCTCAACTAAATTTACTATAAATTTAACCTACGTATTAATACGGATGTTTCTCATCCGTTATTCATCTTATTATAATTTACCGATTTTCTTAGAGTATCTCCAGAGACTGTTTAGCGTTAAATTTACTATAAATAAGACACTAACAAAAAAAGGTATTCCTATGAAAAGTTTAATATTTGCATTCGCATTTTTAACCATAGCAACAGTTGGATTTTCACAAACTGATAATGATTTAAAAGGTCCAGCTGCAAAAAATTATAAACCTTGGCAACAAGAGGATAAAGCTCCTGCCATAAAGGTTTATACTTCAGAAACTGCAACCAAACTACAAGGACCTTCCGCGAAAAATAAAAAACTTGGGAACTTGAAACCAAGAATTACCAAGAAACAGCCTTGGTTACAACAAGACCAAGAGTAACCGGACCTAAAGCAAAAAATGCTAAAGTTTGGAGTAACTAAAAAAGAACATATCAGATTTAAAAGCCTTGTCATTTTTAAATGGCAAGGCTTTTTTGTTGGTGAAAATTTATAATTAGGCAAATTAATACGCTACTACACTATAAAAATTCCATTTCACGATATGATCACTTTAAAATCAGAATCCTTGTTGTTGAATTTCATCCTGCCTAAAGTCAGTCAGGTACACAATAGCGATTATGCTACATCAATTCCCAAGAACCCTAAAACAAGCATTGCAATTATATTATAAAGTTAATTTCTATTCCTGGGAAAACTTTAATATTATAGCTTCTAACCACGGATTATGTAAAATGATTTTTCCCCCTGAGAATAGGCAGGCTTTACAATTCAAAGAAAATCAGGCTGTTTGTAGCCTTTTTAGCACTTTATGGATTGGATATTTTGGGTTAGATTCTATTTATTTGGAATTTGAGGGAAAGGTAGCTCTTTTAATACCTTTTGCATGGTATTAATTCAGATGCTTTTTTTTATTTTTGACCATAGACATCAGGGATATGTTAGGCCTTCCCTTTAAAACCCCTCCTCATCGAAATTTCCAGTGTAAATTTGAACCCATTCAAAAAAATATAACACCTCTTATAAACAAGTGGCTTGTTCTATTTATTTTATGTACTTTTTCGCTCATTTCCCATGCTCAAATCAGGGAATTGGAATCTTTGTGGAAGCAACAAATGGATACTAGTAAATATGATTTTCGTACCATAAAATACCTTCAAATATCAGAAGAAGATTTTTTTAGTTTGTATGATGCCCAACCTAGTTTTGGAATGTACAAAGACAATTATTTTATAACAGGGGTTCCAACCAATAAGGAAATCAACAAGCGCACCGCCGATGCCAAATACCAAATAAGTATTAGCCAACGACTAACGAAATCCAGATTGCCATTTAAAACTTCTTTATTGCTTACATATACCCAAAAATCATTTTGGGACATTTATGAAAACTCTTCCCCGTTTGCAGATAACAATTACAATCCGGGAATAACACTGATTAGACCTGTGCTGAGCAAGCAGCAATTAAAAGGGGAATTGCCCTTTCATTTGAGCATGAATCTAACGGTCTAGACTCGATTTATTCCCGAAGCTGGAATTATGCTTCTTTATCAGCGGTGTATTTTTACAATGCCAATATTTCTATTCAAAGCAAAGTATGGGCCGGATTATTGGGCGATGAAAACAAAGACCTTTATAAATTCAGGGGATATGGATTGTTGGCCTTAAATTATCGAAGTTTTAATGATAATTTCTGGGGAAGCCTTGTACTTAACCCCAATAATAATATTAGCAGAGTAAACACCATTCTTGAATTGAATTTTAAACCTATTTCATCTGCCAATCAATACATTTTTTTGCAATGGTACAATGGTTATGGCGAAAATCTCTTTGATTACAACCAATACACCTCAATGCTAAGGTTTGGTTTATGTATCAAACCGGCCATGAGGAATTTTTATTGATTTTAGCAATTCCATCTTTCCTTTTCTCATTTAAAAATAAACACATTATAAGGAAAACAAATGTTTATAGGAATGGTCTTGCCTCAGTTTGTTGGCCCCTTACAGGGGCTAAACGTATCTTGTTATTATCTGCTAAATAGAACGAAAAACATAACTTTTGTATTTAAAACAATATTGATATAGTTAGGTTATAAATTATAAAGTAAAAAGTTGTCTTTGCATCCCAATTGATTTTTCTTATCTTAAAAAAAAATGCTATCCTTTGTTTCAATTTATAGACCCTAAATTTAGGCTTTTAGAAGCCCTCCAAGTCATCCGAAAATTATTCCTGCCGATTACTTTCAGTCTCACGTTAATTTGTTTGACTAATGGGTGTGGAAATAAGGTGGCCACCCGAGATGTACCTGTAGACCTTCCAGAAGCATATTCTTTGCCTACCGGGTCCAGCCCTATGGATTCCAATTGGTGGGCTAAATTTCAAGACACCCTACTTAATAGATTGGTAGACAGTGCCATCACTCACAATTTAGAATTAAAAGCTCTTGGTTTCAGGTCGCTCAAGAAGCCGGTAATGTAGCTATAATTGCTTCCCAAAAGGTCCCTCAGGTATTTTTGGAATTACAAGGTGGGGCCAGTAGGCCTGCGCCTGATTTTGTAGGGGGAGAAATACCCAACTATCCTTAAGAACAAGTTATGAAGTTGACCTGTGGGGAAGAGTCAAACAAAGTAAGCTAGCAGCTGAAAACAGGATGATAGCTACATTCTTGGATTACCAAACCATGGGAATAAGCATCGCAGGAGAGGTCGCATTGACCTGGTTTACATTGCAAGCTTCCCGAGAACAAATGAACTTGATAAAAGAGCAAACCGAATACAATCAGCAAATATTAGCGCTTATCCGGACCCGATTTGCCAGCGGACAAGTTAGGGGAGTGGATATTTTGCGACAAGAACAGTTGATAGAAAATACCAAAGAAGAGGCTTTGGCCTTACAAATGGAAATAAAAATCTTGAAAAATAGGCTTGCAGTGCTTTTGGGAAAAGCTCCGGGGATGCTAAACATCAGTGAAAAGATGAAACTTCCTACTTTGAGTCCAATACCTAACGCCGGACTACCCATGGAGTTGATTAATCGACGACCGGACATACAAAGCAGTTTCAATCAATTGGAAGCAGCCGATAGGGAAGTGGCTGTGGCCATTAGTAATACTTATCCTCGTTTGACCTTTAATTTAACAGGCGCCTTAAGATCCAATACCCTAACAAATCTTGTTGAATCTCAGGCTGCATCACTTACCGGTAGTTTGTTGATGCCATTGTTTTATGGCGGAAGGTTAAAAGCGGAAACTCATCGTGCCAAAGCTTTCCGTGAGCAACAGCTCAATGCCTATGGGCAAACAGTTTTGTTAGCCGTTCAAGAGGTAGAAGATGCATTGGTTCGAGAAAGCCTTCAAAAAGAGATCATCATTAAACTTGAAAACCAATTGGATTTGGCGGAACGGGCTTTTAATCAATTGCGCATTGAATACTTGAATGGATCGATTGCCTATTTGGATGTTCTAGTAACCCTAGATCAAATGCAACAATTGAAAAGAGAGTTGGTAAATGAAAAATTAAATTTATTGCTATATCGACTCAGCTTATATCGGGCACTTGCGGGGGATTTGAAAGCCCAATTGAAAATGAAGAAGATTTTAGCATTCAAGAAAACACAATCTCGACAAAATGACGCGAAAAAAAACCATAGGGATAAGTTTGGGATTATTGGTTTGCAGCATACTGATAGCCCTAATCTTTTTCTGGACAGCTCCTGAAGCCGAAATGGAAGGCGCTTCAAAAACCACTGCAATGTTGGTAGATGTTGTACAGGCAGAACAAGGGGATTTTAATCCTTCGATAATTGCTACAGGACTTGTACAACCTGCTACAGATATCTCATTGAGTAACCAAGTTGGAGGGGAAGTGACCCATATCGCCCCCCAATTTCTTCCTGGAGCTTATGTGAAAAAAGGAGAGATGCTTTTGCAAATAAACCCGGCAGATTATGAAAACACTTTAATGCTTCGAAAGAGTGACTTGGCTTTGGCCCAATCGGATTATGAAGTGGAATTGGGGCGTCAGGATGTTGCAGTTAAAGATTATGAGCTTATAGGTGATGAGTTATCCTCAAAAAACCAAAATCTTGTTTTGAGAAAGCCTCAACTTGAAGCAGCAAAAGCGAATGTTAAAGCTGCAGAAGCTGCTGTAAACCAGGCCAATTTGAATTTACAAAGAACGGCTATCCGGGCTCCATTTGATGCACATATATTGACAAGAAATGTAAATCTTGGTTCACAGGTTGCTCCGGCGTCGGATCTTGGTCGTTTGGTGGGGATCAGTGAATATTGGATCATTGCCAATGTTCCGCTTTCAAAAATTAATTGGTTGGATATTGGGGAAGGCAAAGAAGGCTCAGGAGCCCCTGTCAAAATTGTTCATCCTTCAGCGTGGGAAGATGGGCAATTTAGGGAAGGAAAAGTTTCAAGGCTGGTTGGAGCATTAGACAACCAATCAAGACTCGCAAGGGTTATTGTAAGTGTTCCTGATCCACTTTTGCGGGAAAGACCAAACCCTGAGAAACCTCCCTTATCATTGGTATCTTTGTGGAAGTCCAAATTGAAGCTCGAAAGCTGAAGGATGTAGTCAGATTGGCAAAACAATACATTAGACCAGGAAATACAGTTTGGGTATTAAAGGAGGGGAAATTAGAAATTAGGAAAGTTGATATTCTCTTTGAAGACGGAGAATATGCTTACGTTAGAGAGGGCTTAACCTCCAGCGACCGAATTGTTGCCACTGATTTAGCCACAGTGGTGGAAGGTTCTCCACTTCGATTAGAGGAAGATTAAAGGAAATACCATGAATGAACAATCAAACCAGGTATCAGAGAGAGGCCCTATTGCTTTTATGGCCAGGAACCCCATCATTACTAATCTTTTGATGGTGATTTTCTTGGTTGGTGGTATTTATACCATGTATACTATCCAAAAAGAAGTATTTCCTCAGTTTCAATTGGACATCGTTGAGGTTTCTGTCGTATATCCCGGAGCTGCTCCTGAGGAAGTAGAGCAAGGTATTGTGCTACCTGTTGAGGAAAAAGTACGTGAAGTCCAAGGGATCATGGAACTGATATCATCAGCAAATGAGGGTTCAGGCACCGTAGAGATTTGGTTGATTCCCGGCACAGACCGAATGAAAGCCTTACAAGATATCAACCAAGCAGTAAGTCGGATCCAAACTTTTCCTGATGACATTGAAAGGCCTCAAATTGTTTTACAGAACCAGCAAATGGATGTGATGCAAGTTGGGATTTATGGCAATGTAGATGTATGGACACTTAGGATTTTGGCCGAACGGCTAAGAACAAGATTACTAGGTGATGAGCAAATTACTCAGGTTGAAATCGGTAATGTACCGGACTTTGTGACCCATGTGGAAATTCCCAGAAATACACTATTACAATACAACCTTACTTTAGGGGAGATAGCGGATTTAATTGAAGCTTCCAGCAGGGATATTCCTGCCGGGTCTATAGAAACTTTGTCTGGAGAAATCCTTCTTCGGATGGAAGAAAGGAAGCTTATCGCTGAAGAATTTGCTAATATAGATATTATTTCCTCAGCTTCCGGAGCAACCATTAAATTGGGAGACATTGCTAGCATTCGAGATGGTTTTGAAGAGGTTGGCTTCAATGGACAATTTGAACAACAAAACACTGTGGATCTGGAAGTTTTCCGAATAGGAGATCAGTCTCCCCTTGAAATCGAAGAAAAGGTCAAAAGTATTTTGACGGAGTTTGAGCCAAGTTTGCCACCCGGGGTGAAAGTTAGAATTGAAAGCAATCGGGCTGAAGATTTTCGAGAAAGACTGTCTTTGTTAACAGAAAATGGATTAATGGCCATCGTGATTGTATTGGTTATATTGGGTCTATTTCTAGAATACAGGCTAGCATTTTGGGTGATGATGGGAATGACGGTATCCTTTGTTGGGGCCATGCTTTTTCTTCCCATTGTTGGATTAAGTATCAATATGATCTCCATGTTTGGGTTTTTGATTGTTTTGGGAATTGTGGTTGACGATGCCATAGTGGTAGGAGAAAATATTTATGAATTTCGACAAAAGGGCTATTCTTATATTGACGCTGCCATCCATGGAGCAAAAGATGTTTCCAAACCAGTAATCATTAGTATTCTTACTACAGTTATTGCCTTTGTTCCTTTATTATTTATTCCCGGAGAAACCGGTAAATACTGGTGGCCTCTTCCTGTGGTAGTAATCGTAGTTTTATTCGTCTCCTTATTTGAAGCCTTATTTATTTTACCTTCACATGTAACCAAATCACCGAGAGAAAAGAAGCATGCTTGGGTGAAAAAATTGGAGGTTTGGCAAAACTCTATCGCTACCGGTTTTAACCGGGTAATAAACAAGTATTACAAGCCCTTTTTGGATCTCTGCCTGAGAAACAGATACCTTACTTTTTCAGCTGCCATATCACTATTGGTGCTGGTGGGTGGTTTGCGTACAGTGATCATATGGGAACGGTCTTGATGCCGGAAGTTGCAGCAGATGAAATTGAAGCTGCAGTTCGACTGCCTGTAGGAACGACAAACGACCAAGCAGCTAAAGTAGCTACTGAAATTACAAACAATACCCACAAGATGTTTGAGGATTATGACCTATATGAAGTAGCCTATGGTGTCAAAACCAATGTTCGAGGTAAGGACTTTATTGATGTGGAAATTGTAATGAAGCCACCGGATCAACGAGACATGGGCCCCAAAGAATTGATAGCAATATGGAGAGACAATATTGGTGACATAAAAGGAGTTGATCAAATTAATTTTGAGGCTGAAAGAGGTCCGGCGGTGCCAGACAAGATATTAGTGTAGATTTAAGTCATCCAGACATAGAAGTTTTGGAAAGAGCCAGTCAGGCATTTTTGGAGCGTGTGGAATCTTTTACTGAAACCCGTGATGTAAGTGATAATTATAACAAAGGAAAACGCCAATTGGGCTTTGAGCTGTTACCGGAAGGCCGAAATTTAGGCTTAACTCCCAATATGGTCGGACAGCAAGTTAGGGATGCCTTTTTTGGTGCTTTGGCCATGAGACAATTAAGAGGAATCAATGAATTTGAGGTTAGGGTAAAACTACCCCTTGAAGAGCGAAAAGACATCCATTATCTAGAAGATTTTATCATTCAGGCTCCCAATGGTGTATCTGTTCCATTATTGGATGTGGTTCGGGTCAAGGAAGGAGAGACTTTTACCAATATTAACAGAAGAGATGGAAAAAGAGTGGTGAATGTAGGAATGGACGTAGAACCTCCTGCGGCCCAAACCAGAGTGCTTAAAGCATTAAACCAACAAGTTTTGCCTCAACTCCGGGCTGATTTCCCCGGAATTGCTTGGACCTATGAAGGAAGCCAAGCCCAAATGCGGGAATCTACCGAAGCCCTATGGTCAGGTTTTATAATTGCTATGCTTTTGATTTTCTGTCTTTTAGCCATTGCATTGAATAGCTATTCCCAGCCTATCATTATCATGTTGGCCATACCATTTGGAATTGTTGGTGCTGTCATAGGTCATATTCTCTTGGGATATGATTTATCTTTGGTTAGCCTTATGGGTGTAATCGCTTTATCAGGAGTGGTGGTGAATGATTCGCTAATTATGATTGATTATGCCAATAAAAATCGGAAAGCGTTTTCGGCTTACGAAGCCATTCATGAAGCAGGTGTAAGGCGCTTCAGGCCTATTATTTTGACCACTTTGACCACTTTTGGAGGTTTGACCCCCATAATTCTAGAGACTTCAAGTCAAGCATTCCAGCTTATTCCTATGGCCATTTCTTTAGGTTTTGGGATCATATTCGCTACAGCCATTATTTTAGTAATTGTTCCATGTCTTTATATGATTTTTGAAGATTTAGTAGCTGCAGTTAAATCCAAAGAAAAGGTAAATACCTAGTACCATGAGGCCTAAAAATAAATAATGACCTAAGACCTTAACCCAACTTTTCTGTTGTTAGATGAAAAAGTTGAGCAAAGAAGGTTAAAATGTGGAAGCTTATTTTTTGGATGAATATTAAGGCAAATATAGTTTTATATTAAGTAGCCTAGCTAATTCTTCCTTTTGCGACCAGTAAGAGAGAATTTTTTACCACAAAAAACTTATGAGATGGCATAGAGGCATCAGGGCATTCAATCTAAGGCTCCAGCTTGGCCTTCAAATATTTTGCTCCTTATTTTTTAAGGAAAAAAGCTCCTAAATTATCCTTAAAAGGATTCATTTTTATTTTGAATATTAATCTATTTTACAATTCTTTTTAATTTTTTTTAATCTGAACAAATTTTACAACTCCCATAACATAAGTTAGTTACAGGTTTATTTCACTCTATTTCCTAATCTATTCAATAATAAATTTCGCTGAAATTGATTTTTTTTTAATTGACAGAGAGGGATTTTTAAAACACCTGCGTCTAAAGAGGAAAATAAAAAATAAAAATGAAAAAGATATTAATAATGCTCGCAATGGTTGCTTTTACGTCGATGGCTTACGCACAAGGTAAAAGACCCGAACCTCCTACAACGGATGAAATGATTGAAATGGCCACTAAAGAATTGGGCCTATCAGAAGAACAGGCAACAGAATGGAAATCCATACACGAAAAGTATGCAGATGACTTAAAATCTAGAAAAACTGCCAAAGAGGCAAGGGAAAAAATGGATACCGAGTTACAGGCTACTTTAACTGAAAACCAGTTGGAAACTTATTTAGAAAAAAAAAAGAACGAGGTAGCCGACCTGCTAGGGGACCCAGAGAATAATTAACCTTAAGTAATCTTTAATGAAAGGTCTTAATTTCTAATTTCAATCAGCAACTGGTAATTAATGGTGTTGGTTAAAGGCCCAAATTTGACGAAAATGAAAAAATGAAAAATACATCATTATTGAGGTATACAAAATTCTTGTATCTATTGCCTTTTGTTTTCGCTTTAGCTTCTTGTGTGGAAGATGTTGAAGAAGTTGTTGATGAGGAAGATGATGAGGTTGAGGTAATCATAGATGATACTGATTTTGAAGCTACCGATTGGACCACAGCAACGCATAGCAATGATGTTGATCCTGATTTTGATGAAGTGTTCAATGATCAGGAGGTTAAAAGGTTGGATATAGTCATTACAGAAGATCGCTGGCAGACCATGATCAGTGATATGACCAATATATACGGTACTTTTGGTTCTCGGGGTGGTGGTGGCCCGGGTGGAGCCGGTAATTTTTCAGATGAAGATCCCGTTTTTGTACCTGCTGAAATATTTTATGAAGATAAAGAATGGTACAAAGTGGGGGTTCGATTCAAAGGCAATTCCAGCTTACAAAGTAGTTGGCAGTCAGGGATTTTAAAGTTATCATTTAAACTTGATTTTGATGAATTTGAGGATGATTATCCACAAATAAAAAACCAACGCTTTTATGGTTTCAAGAAGTTAAGCTTGAAGAATAACTACAATGACAAATCCATGCTAAGAGAAAAGGTTGCGACTGAAGTGTTTCGAGATGCCGGATTAGTAGCTTCACATACTGCCTTTTATACTGTCTATGTTGACTATGGAGATGGCCCGATTTATTTTGGATTGTACACCTTGGTCGAAGAAGTTGATGATACGGTTATTGATACCCAGTACAATGACAACGATGGAAATTTGTACAAGCCTGATGGAGATGCTGCCAGCTTTGCCTATGGAACTTTTGACGAAGATGAATATGTGAAGAAGACCAATGAGGATGAGGAGATTTCTCCGATGTTGAAAGTTTATTGTCGGTATTACATGATGCTACAAGAACATCAGATCCGGCCCTTTGGAGAGCCAATCTTGAGCAAGTTTTTGACACAGATGTTTTCTTAAAGTACTTGGCCGTAAATACAATCATTCAAAATTGGGATACTTACGGGAGGATGACACATAATTATTTTCTGTACAATGATCCTGATACTGATAAATTGAATTGGATTCCTTGGGACCATAATGAAGCCCTTCAAAATGGAAACCAACAGGGAAGTTTACCATTAAATTTCTCCGGATTGAATGCCTCCAGCTGGCCATTGATTGGTTACTTATATGCTGATGAGGTTTACAAGGCAAAATATGATGCTTATGTAGAGGAAGTTATCAATGGTGCATTTAACACTAGTACTGTCCAAGCAAAATACACCACCTATGCAGCTTTGATAGAACAATATGCCACCAGTGAAAACAATGGTTATACCTTTTTGAATAGCAGTGGGGACTTTCAAAATGCAGTTAGCACATTAATGTCCCATGCAACATCAAGAGCTAATGCAGTAAGTAGTTACCTAAATAATTAGAAAAAATAGAAAGTTTAAATATTTAATACCCGATTATAGTTATAAGTAAGTTTAGGTTGTTTATGTTCACCAGTGCCGGGAAAAGTGATTTCTTAGAAAAAACTTCTTCAGGTGCTGGTGTTTTGCTATTATGGTAAAATTTAAGTTTATCATTATTTTCTTGACTAAAGGGAAACTTATTTTGCATTATATTTAAATTATTTAAACAAAATAATTCAACCCGTATTTGGTTAAATTAAGCTAATTTTAAACCCTAAAAACAACCTTCTTGAAAAATCCCAAGTTAAAATAGGATATGTAATATTAAATCATTGGTTACCTGTAGCTGCGGAAAAGGAACTGAACTACCATTAGGCAAGGCTCTGGATCAATGAAACTTCAAAAATCCAGGAGAAAGTTGTCCTTGTGAACAGAAAGCAAACCATTACTACTTACGCATATACTAACATCAAAATAAATCAGGGACTTCCGGAAAGCACCTTCGTATTTGATACAGATAACTATAGCGGAGAGGTTTATGATGAAAGGTGACGAATCTAAAAATTAATCTTCGGCCAAATAAAACTCCAATTCTTACCATTTTATCCATTGAATCGGCCAATAGTTTAGTGTGCCATAAGCAGTTTTATTCATCTTCTAGTTCGACAGCAGACCCACCTTCCATCCAATTTGGGAAAACTTCTCCCAATCCTTCGACCATAAATTGAACGGCAATTGCAGCAACTATTAAACCAAATAATCGGGTGAATCCTACAAACAGAATGTCATCCACCTTATTTTCCACTTTATAGGAAAAACTGAAAACCAGAAACAGTAAAAAATAACTGAGCAATAAAATACCGGATAATCCCACATAAGTAGTTGGACCGGTGGCGCGGAAGCTATACAATAACACGGTGGTTATTGATCCGGGACCGGCCAACATCGGAATGACAAGCGGAACCATTACTTTTTCAAACCTCAGCTTGGCCAACCCAAAATTGGTATCTGCCTCTTCTTTTAATTCTTCTAGTTTGGTAGCAGATCCATTTATCATAGACAATGCTGTGAACATCAAAAGAAACCCTCCTGCAATCTTAAAAACTTCAATATCAATATTAAAAAAACCAAAATATACTCCCCTAAAATTAAAAATAAAAGTAATGTCAAGAAGGAAGTACCCGTAACCATTAGGGCAATTTTCCTTCTTACTTTTGGTGATGCATCCCCTGTCATTTCATACCATATAGGAATAAGACCAATTGGATTTACCATGGCCAACATTGCTGCTAAAAAGTTTAGGTTCAGATTCCAATCCATAATGAATAGTATTGTTCTACAATAGAAACATTCAACAGAATGTATGCCAATTTGGATTAGAACAGTTAGTCATCAATTTTCCCCATCGATAAATTCAGGGCTTTTGTATAGGCAATAGTGGCAAACGTCTATTGCACTTTAATAAAATAGCATATAATCTCACCTTTAAAGTGTTAATCTAAAACACTTTAAAAAATGAAACGGTACCTTCTAATATTTAGCTTATTTTTTGTGCAGCCAATCAATGCACAGGAAGTTGCACCCAGCTCGGAAATTTGGTCACTGGAGGATTGTATTAATTATGCCCTTGAAAATAATATCACGGTTAAGGATGCTTTTCTGAATACAGACTTGGCAGAAGTAGATTATGATAGGGCCAAGTCCGCCAGATTACCTAATTTATTTGGCAGCGCTTCACAAACTTTTACTAGCGGAAATAGTATAGATCCCATCACAAGTGATTTCGTCTCTGAAAAAATCAATAGTAACAATTTAGGCATCAACAGTTCCATTACACTTTACCAAGGTAATCAACTGAATAACCAAATTGAGCAAAATAAATTGCTGATGGAGCAAAGTATTTTTCAGGAAGAGGTGGAGAAAAATAACATTGCCCTAAATATTTTGGAGACCTATTTACGTGCCCTGTACAGCAAAGAAAGCATTACCATAGCAGAAAATAATCTGGAGGCTTCTGAAAAGGAAGTTTTACGTGCCAAAGCAAGGTTGGATGCAGGAACTATAGCCTTATCTGATTATACAGAAGCGCAAAGCCAGGCAGCCACAAATAAGTTCAACGTAATCACAGCCAAAAACACTTATGAGCAATATATCATTGACTTAAAACAATTGTTAGAACTTTCTCCAACGCAGGAAATTGAAATCCAAACCCTTAACAAGGATTTGGATTTAATAAATCTTGAACTCAACAAAACTGCTATTTATTACAAGGCTCTTCAAATTTTACCGGAAGTAGAAGTAAGTGATTTAAGCATTGCTATTAATGAAAAGGAACTTGACATCGCCAAAGGTGCCTACAAGCCAACGTTATCATTGAACGGAAGTGTAGGTACCGGCTATACCAGTATCAATTATCTTTCTTTCTCAGATCAATACAATTCCAACTTTAACCAAAGACTCGGTTTAACTTTAACCATTCCGATTTTTAACAGAAATCAAACCAAATCTGCAGTAAAAACTGCCGCTTTGAATATAGAAAAAGCGCAAATACAAAAGCAAAATACAGAAAAAGTCATCTACAAAAATGTTGAAACTGCTTATCAAAATGCCGTTTCAGCCCAAGAACAATTGCTTGCTGCAAAATCTTCTCAGGAAGCAGCGGAACAATCCTATAGGCTAGCACAGAAGAAATATGAGCTTGAAGATTTGAGCACTACGGATTTGGTAATCAGTCAGAACACCTACACCAACGCTCAGCAAAATTACTTGCAGGCCAAGTATTTAAATATCCTGTACAACCAATTGTTACAATTTTATCAAGGAAACGACATTAAACTATAATTAATTTTAACATGAAAACTAAAAAAAATGTCATCATTGGCAGTATCCTATTGGTAATACTTGCCCTAGTGGCTTACAAATTTATCAAAGGAGAGGATGTTGTGGTAATGGAGGTGAAAACGGTTAAAGCCAAAAAGGCAAATGTTACCACTTTGGTTACCGCCACCGGCACCATGGAACCCATCACACAGGTAGAAGTAGGAACCCAGGTTTCAGGGGTAGTAGAAAAAATATATGTTGATTACAATAGTGAGGTTAAAGAAGGACAACTTATTGCCGAGTTGGACAAGACGAATCTCAAAGCAGCCCTTACTCAAAGCCAGGCAGCTTATGACAATGCTTTAAGTCAAAAAAGATATACTGAAACCATATTTGAAAGACAAAAGAAGCTTTATGAGAATCAGGTGATAAGTAAGTCAGATTATGATGAAGCGCTTTATAGTTACGAAACTGCCAAAGGAACAGTAACACAGCGCTTATCTGATCTTCAGGCAGCTAAAACAAATTTGGGCTATGCCAATATATATTCTCCTATTGATGGGGTTGTTCTTTCTCGAGACATTGACGAAGGACAAACAGTTGCTGCCAGCTATAGCACACCCACATTATTTACCATTGCACAGGATTTAAAAGAAATGCAGGTGGAAGCTGATGTGGATGAAGCTGATATCGGAAATGTTAAAGAAGGTCAAAGAGTAACCTTCACTGTTGATGCTTACGTTGGAGAAACATTTGAAGGTGAAGTAACACAGGTAAGACTTGACCCGACTATTACTTCAAATGTTGTGACATACACTGTTGTAATCAGAGCAGATAATCCGGATCTAAAATTAAAACCTGGTCTCACAGCCACAATTTCAATTTATACTTTGGAATTAAATGATGTACTGACTGCTGAAGCCAAAGCCATAAACTTTACACCGGATGTAGAAAGTCTGAATGATTACAATATGCAAAACAATTTACCACCTATTAAATCAATTCAGCAAGGTGAAAAAACCAAGGTTTGGGTGTTAGATAAAGACTCATCATTATCTTCTAAAGCAATAGAAATAGGGGCTAGTGATGGAGTAAATGTACAAATCTTATCAGGTATTCAGGAGGGTGATAAATTGGTTTACAGTTTAAAACAAACAAGCCAAGAAATATCTAAAGTAGCAGATAGCGAAAGTCCTTTTATGCCTCAAAGACCAGGTGGAGACCGAAAAAAATAAAAAAGTCATGAGCAAAGAAATCATTAAAATTAATGAGCTAAAACGCTCCTTCACCATGGGTACTGAAACGGTTCACGCCCTAAAAGGAATTTCCTTTACCATAAAGCGAGGTGAGTTTGTTACCATAATGGGCTCAAGTGGCTCCGGAAAGAGTACATTATTGAATATATTAGGTTGCTTGGATCAACCAAGTTCGGGTAGTTATGAGATTGATGGAGTGAGTATTAAGGATTTATCTAAAAACCAGCTGGCTAATATTAGGAATGAAAAAATAGGATTTATTTTTCAATCCTACAATTTGCTCCCAAGAACCACTGCCATTGAGAATGTAGAATTGCCCCTATTGTACAATAGGAAAGTAAATTCAGAGGAAAGAAAAACCAGGGCCATTAAAGCATTGGAAATGGTAGGGTTAGGAGATAGGTTACACCATACACCATCCCAGCTTTCCGGTGGGCAACAGCAACGCGTAGCCATTGCAAGATCATTGGTTAACAACCCGGTTATGATTCTTGCAGATGAAGCGACAGGTAATCTTGATACCCGAACTTCCTATGAAATCATGTCCTTGTTTCAAGAATTAAACCGTAAAGGTATAACCATCACCTTTGTTACCCATGAGCCTGATATTGCAACTTTCAGTAACAGGACCATTGTACTTAAGGATGGAAATATTATCAAGGATTATTTCAATACTAATATTTTATCTGCTGAGAAAGAATTGGCAGCATTACCCATTGAAGATCATTAATCATGAGAGTATTTAACTTATTAAAAGTTGCTTTTAAAGCCATTGTTCTCAATAAAATGAGAAGTTTGCTAACCATGCTAGGGATAATCATTGGTGTGGCATCCGTAATTGCTATGTTAGCCATAGGGGAAGGGTCGAAAGCAAGCATTCGGGAAAGTATTTCCAGCATGGGATCCAACATCATTACCATTAGGCCGGGAGCTGAAGTAAGAGGTGGTGTAAGAGGTAGCGCAAGTGACATGCAAACATTAACCTTCGAGGATTATGAAGCCATCCGGGATGAGGCTACCTTATTGAGTCATATTACCCCCATGGTTAATGGAGGGGGCAAGTAATCAACGGGTCTAATAACTGGCCCTCAACAATCTATGGTGTAAATCCCGAATACCTGGCCATCAAAGTATTGGACCTTCAGAGTGGAAGTATGTTTACCCAAGCTGAAGTTCAATCGGCAGCTAAGGTAGCATTAATCGGGCAAACCGTGGTTGATAATGTATTCCCTGATGGAGCTGAGCCGGTGGGACAAATGATTCGATTCAACAACATTCCTTTTAAAGTAATTGGTGTGCTTGAGGAAAAAGGTGAAAATACATTTGGACAAGACCAAGATGATGTGGTCATTGCGCCCTACACCACTGTACAAAAACGAATTCTTGCCATAGACTATTTAAATCAGGTAATGGCATCTGCGGTAAGTGAAGAAGATGCTCCTGAAGCAGTAAATCAGGTGATTGATATCATGCGAACCCAACATAAATTATCCGACGCAGAGGAAGATAATTTCAGTGTCCGATCTATGGAAGAATTGATTTCAACCTTTAGTTCTACAACAGAAATGTTGACCATACTTTTAGTAGCAGTGGCAAGTATTTCACTGTTAATAGGAGGGATCGGTATCATGAACATTATGTATGTTTCTGTTAAAGAACGGACAAAGGAAATCGGCCTCCGCATGGCTATTGGGGGAAGGGGATCAGATATTTTGATGCAATTTCTTATTGAAGCCATACTTATTAGTATTACCGGGGGATTGCTCGGTGTGGTATTGGGACTAGGAGCTACAGTTTTTATTGAAAAGTTCTTACATTGGCCCACAAGTGTGGCTTTGTATTCAATTGTTGTGTCTTTTGCTGTATGTGCGATAACCGGAATCTTTTTCGGATGGTATCCGGCTAGAAAGGCTGCAGCATTGGATCCAATCACAGCTTTACGATACGAATAATAAATATGGAGTATAACAAGAAAATAACGGCCTTTTCTCACCTCTTGGTGTGGTTTGTTTTATTCAGCATGCCCTATGTCTTGTCCTATGGGCAGGAACAGGAATTAACTAGGGTAATTGCTCATTTCTGGATCCCCTTGGTATTTTATGCCATTATCTTTTATGTCAATTATTTTCTTTTTATCGATCGATTCTTGTTTGAAAAGAAAATGCTTGAATTTATTGGGGTCAATATTATCTTGTTGGTGCTTTTATTGTGGTTAAGAGAAGGGATAGACACAACCTTCTTTGCAGATCTTGCAAGAAAACCCCATAAAGAAGGAGACAATAATGGTCCATCTTTTAAGATGTTTATTTATGTTCAGTTGCTATCTTATATGGCACCCTTGATATTTGCCATTGCCATAAAGACCACTCAACAATGGGTGAAAACAGAGGCAGAAAGTAAAGAAGCAGCCAACTATAAATTAAAAACTGAGTTGCAGCATCTGCATTACCAGTTGCAACCTCATTTTTCTTTAACTCATTAAACAATATTTACTCCCTTGTGGATATTTCCCCGGAGGAAGCAAAAAAATCTATCCATAGCCTTAGTAAGTTAATGCGGTATATGCTTTATGAAACAAATTTGGAAAAAGTGCCCATATCCAAAGAAATTGAATTTATGAAGAAATACATTGAGTTGATGAAGCTTAGGGTTTCTGAAAAAACCAAGGTAAATTATCATTTTCCCACCATAAACACGGGCATCACAGTAGCACCTTTATTATTTATATCTTTAATAGAAAATGCATTCAAACACGGCATTTCAGCAAGGAGTGAAAATTTGATTGACATTGAAATGAAATTGGACAATGATATTGTGGTTTTTAAAATTGAAAATGATAACTTTCCGAAAAAAGTAGCTGATAAAAGTGGTTCAGGAATTGGACTTCAAAATCTCGAAAAACGATTGCAATTGCTATACCCTAATAAATATCAATTTAAGCATGAACTTATTGATGATCGGTTTTTGGTTACTTTAATTATAGAAACCGGATAATTTTAATGAAGAATTTTAAAATTTCATGTCTGATAGTAGATGATGAACCAATGGCGCTAAACCTTGTGGAAAGTTATGCGAAGAAAACTCCATTTCTTGATTTAAGAGGTAAATGCAGTAGTGCTATTGAAGCCATGGAATTTTTAAAAACCACTCCTGTGGATTTACTGTTTTTGGACATTCAGATGCCGGATCTTACAGGTATAGAATTTTCTAAAATGCTTCCCAAAGACACCAGGGTAATTTTTACTACTGCTTTTGATGAGTATGCCTTAGAAGGGTTTAAAGTAGAAGCTTTAGACTATTTGTTGAAACCTTTTGATTATGCAGAATTTTTGGCGGCAGCAAATAAAGCGAGTACATGGTTTAATTTGATAAGAGGGAAACAACAAACTTCACCGGAAAAAGTTGAAAATAATGAGTTTTTATTTGTAAAATCTGAATACAAGCAGGTTCGAATCAAACTTTCTGAAGTGTTGTACTTCGAAGGATTAAAGGATTATATAAAGATTTGGCTGAAGGACCATCCCAAACCCATATTAACACTCATGAGCCTTAAATCTTTGGAAGATGAATTACCTGAGAATCAATTTATGCGCGTACACCGATCATTTATTGTTTCCTTAAATAATATTGAAGTTATTGAGCGAAGTCAAATCCTAATCAACGACCAACGCATCACAGTTTCTGACCAATACAAACCCAAGTTTTTGGAATTTATCAATGGGAATTCTCTTCATTGATAATTTCTTGGAGTCATTTTATAATAACCAAAATCCAAAAAGTCCTGATATATCAGAAACTTTATTTTGAATTGAAATTAATTCATTAGTAGAGAAAATTCTTTCTGGAAATTATAGGTTAACACCATGTGAATTAAATCCCATTTAAATTTACTGACTAACAATCAACCTGCAAAAGTTTTAGTTATAGGTAGCTATTGAAGTTAAAATCCGGAACCATTACCAGTTGGTGTTCCTTTATATGAGTGCTTAAAGTTTATCAAATAAATCATTTGTAATCTGTACTTTAGAGGATTAATTGTAGTTAGAAATGTATTAAACTCTTTCAGGCCTAGGATTTCTATTATTGATATTGTTTTAATATTTTATATATCGTCTCATCAAGCTTCTGAATTTTATCCTTTTTTCAATGGTTATTAGGTTAGAGTCTAATAGCCATATCTTAAGTCCTAGAAGGGCGGTATATCCCAGGGATGGGGGCACCCATCGTAAAATAAGTTGAGGGTTAGTACCCCTGAAAGGGAGGAATCTTAAAACAGGGCTTCACCCTGTGTTTTGATATTATGCCCTTTCAGGGCTTGGGTTATATTATTACTGGATCTTATACCTTGACTTTTTAAAATTGAATAAAAAATAAACCCCAAATCAAGAGAAAAAAATCACCGTTCTTTAAATCCGTGAAATCCTTTAATCTCTTAAAAATCCGTGATTCAAACGGTATATTAATCGACGACCTCAAACAAGGATTCATCAATTCCCGGAATCAAATGTAAGGCATTTTTATAGTAGATTTTTTGAAGGACAGAATCGGGTAGACCCAGACCATACATTTTCCAATGGGCGTGTCGTTTTCTGTAATAATCAAAATACTCATCATAAGTTTCCAAAACCCTAAAATAAGTATGGTACTCCTCTTGTTTATAGCTGTCTTTACCCATCAATACCCTGTCCTGATATTTAATTAACCATTTCCTGGCTGAAATAGGTTGTCTGCCCAATTCCGCTAGAACAGCCCCTAGTTCCGTGTATACATTGGGCATTTCATCCAGTATTTTACCTAAGCGATTCAAGTCATTCCCAAACCAACCTAAATGAGCAGCAATAAATTTAGTATTCGGATGTCTTCTGAAAATGCTATGTTGTTCGGCCATTACATCTTCAAAAGAAGGATTGCTATTGGGATCTTTGTACCTGCTGGGGTATTGTTTCAATTCCAGCCATCGTTCATTGTTTTTGTCTTTTGGCAACCAGAAAGCTGGTGGCTCACCGGTATGAATCAATACGGGTATTCCCAATTCTCCGCATTTGGTCCAGATGGGGTCTAAGCGGGGATCATCCACATGAATTCGGTTTCCTTCATTGTCCTTATCTGTCAAACCCAAGCTTTTGTAGACCTTTAGTCCTTTGGCACCCATGCTTACAGCTTCTTCCATTATCTTAAGGGTTTTTTCAGGCCATCCTTCATCATCCAGTTTTTCAAAGTCAATATTCATAAAAAGTACAAATCGATTGCCGTACTTTTTGTTGACATTTTCTAGAGACCATTCCAAGTACTTTCCTCTAAAACCACTTAAATTAACCATTACTGCCATATTGAGTTCATCCATTTCGGCCACCAATTTATCCAAATTTTGAATTGGCATAGTAAATTGATGGTTATGAACATCAATAAAAGGAAACTTAGCTCGAGTTAATAAATGTTCCGGAACTTTTAAAGTTGAAACTGGTTCATAATTTTCCACATCCATTACCTGCAACCGGTATTGAATTTTTCCAATCAGCCAATAGCTGAATCCCAGAAAAAGCAGTGTAAAAAGGAATAACCACAGCCATTTCTTTTTAGAGAAAGCCATTTTTATTGAAGAGCTACAGGGATGGTAAAGGTAACATCGTCCCATTTGAAGTTTATCACTGCTCCTGGTCCGGAAGATTCTATAGCGATAGTAAAGGTCTCAACAATGGTAGAATTCTGTTCTACGGGTGCATTTACTGTCAATACATCTCGTTCATGGTCAGGTTCTGCTACACCAAAGAAGACATCAACTTCACTATTTAAAGTAACCTTAAACACATCCGGTCCAGGAACTGCATACATTCTATAAGTACCCGCTTTTACCGGTTTTCCTCCAAATACGACATCTTTGTTAAAACTAATTTCTGTGGCAGCATTCGCACCTAACCTCCAATATTGGCCATAAGGCTGTAAGGCATCATCTTCCTCTTTTCCAAAAATTAGTCGTCCTTTCTTTGAAGGCTGGCTGTAATCCACTGTGATTTCCAGTCCTCCTTCATTGTATGTTGTAGTAGAGGGCGGGCTTACTGGTGTGGCGATAAATAAACCATAGATTACCCAAATAATAAAAATTAAAACAATTACACCTGCTCCAATTAAAATATTCTTTTTCATGATTGAGTTGTTTAGAATTTGAATTTACACAATTTTTATTGCTTTAGCGTTGGTTAAGCCACTATAATACTAGCTACAACTTTTTTACCAGACAAACTTTTAAGTGGGGTTAAACAATAAATTTAATAAAAGAAAGCTAAACTTTATTAATGCAATAATGTTGCGTTAAAAATAAATTTATCCTACTTTTACAAAAGTGAAAATCAACAAACATATTGCAGCACTATACCTAGCAGCCTATTTTATGGTTTTGCCCTTGCTGTTTGGCATTTATACCAATGGCCATTCGCATTATAAAACTTCGGATAGGAAAGAGGCGATAACCATAGATTCCACAGTTGATTGTTCGCTTTGTGATTTATATGATAGTCAGACGGCGTATATTTATACGGCATTTTTTCCGGAAACGTATCTCCCAAATTCACTTTTCTATTCAGTTACGATCAATAATTTGATTGGTGAAACTGGTTTGTACCATTTTCAAAGAGGACCTCCGATTATTTCTTAGAAAAATACTTCTTTCCAATCATCCAAATTTGATTTTAGGCCTAACCCAGCTTAAAATTACAAATTCCTGAACTCCATTCTTAATGGAAAATGGATACTTACTAAACCATTTCCAAAATGGATAATTATTCCCTAGAAGAGTAAGTCATTCCTTTATTGAATGATTTGGTTTCCATGCTCAAGTGTTATTTAGTTTCTTCAATTGCAAAGGGCTTTTCAATTAAGAAAGCTATTCATCATATCTTTTCAATAGAAAATACAGAATTCTTTATGCATTTGTATCTCAGCATAATAAGGAATGTAGAATAGTGAAGAGCTAAGGACTTGATACTTGTCGCCTATAATTCAATTTTCAAATTATGGCTTATTGTGATCACCTGTGATTGGGTTTGGAATACGGAAAGAGATAATAATCACCATTGTATATCAAATTGTCTCAACATTGTAAAATGGCCTTAAATATTTATTGAAGCCCTTTTTATCAAGCATACAAGGAATCATGACCAACCGATTTAGTCAACTTAAAAAATTACCCGTCACCGTACTTAGTGGCTTTCTTGGTGCAGGAAAGACAACGCTACTCAACCATGTTCTTAATAATAGAGAAGGACTAAAAGTAGCTGTCATAGTAAATGACATGAGTGAGGTAAATATTGACGAAAAGTTAATAAGAAATGCAGGAATGCTTTCCAGAACCGAAGAAAAATTGGTAGAAATGAGTAATGGCTGTATTTGCTGTACGCTCAGAGAAGACCTTATGCTGGAGGTAGAAAAGCTCGCCAAGATGAATAAATTTGATTACTTACTAATTGAAAGCACAGGTATCTCTGAGCCTATTCCGGTAGCGCAAACATTTACTTTTGCCAGTGGAGAGGAGCTTTTGGATCTTACAAAATACAGTCACCTAGACACCATGGTAACTATGGTAGACGCTTGTAATTTTTTAAAGATTTTGGCAGTGCAGAAAACATTTTTCAACGAAAAATGACCGACGATCCGGAGGATCAAAGATCTCTGGTCAATCTACTCACCGACCAAGTAGAATTTGCCAATGTATTGGTGATAAATAAATTAGACTTGATTGACGAGAGTCAGTTGGGATTATTGAAAAACACCCTGCATAAACTTAATCCCACTGCTAAAATTATATGTACTTCAAATGGAAAGATAGACCCCAAAGAAATACTCAATACCGGCCTTTTCGATTATGATTCTGCAGAAGAGGCAGCCGGTTGGCAGGTTGAGCTTGAGCGAGCTAAGGAAGGGGTAACCCATCAAGCGGAAACAGAAGAATATGGAATAGGCTCTTTTGTATTTAGAGATCCCAGGCCATTTCATCCGGATAGGTTTCTTCAATACATCGGTCAGGATTTTCCCACCAGTATTATCAGAAGCAAAGGAATATTCTGGATGGCTTCCCGACCTGATAAGGCCATATTATGGAGCCAGGCAGGAGGTTCGCTTAAAGCTGAGATTTATGGTAGATGGTGGGCAGGACTTTCTACACTAGAAAGAGAAACCAATCCATTGTTTATAGAGAACAAAGCTTTTATCATGGAAAAATGGGACCAACGATGGGGAGATCGGATGATTGAGCTTGTGTTTATAGGGCAAGACATGGATAAGGGACAAATTACATCAGATTTAAGGAATTGTTTGCTAACTGACGATGAAGTAATGGCCTTGAATTCGGGAAAACAATATAATGATACCTGGCCAATTTAAAGGGATTCAAATGATTTACCTGACATTTTCTAAACGCCTGATGACTTATACCAAGAACTTAACCACCTCACAACTTCACATTCAATGAATAAACCATTTACCCATTGGGCTTTAGCTGGCTTTTTATTTATCCTATTTATGGTTCCTTTGGACCTTTTGGGTCAGGGCAAAAGTACAACTTTAAAAGTGGTAGCTGCCAATGACCAACTACCTATTATAGGAGCAACCATTCAACTGTCCAACCGGGATTTTTCCGGAGGTTGGTTAACTGACGCCTCAGGAACTGCAGTATTGCCATTAGAAAAACCCTCTGAAATTTCCATCAGTTTTTTAGGCTTTATAGGAACTAAAAAAATTGTTAATCCGGGTGAAACAATAACTGTAGTTTTAGAGGAAGATTTACTCGGTTTAAATGAGGTGGTGGTAACAGGTGCATTTGCACCCACCACCATGCAAAACTCCCTATATAAGGTAAAGAAATTTGATGCCGCACTGATCGAGGCAAGGGGAGCAGTTAACTTAAGTGACCTGTTACAAACACAGTTAAATCTTAAAACCATTCAAGATGATGTTTTGGGAACCAGGATTGTAATGCAGGGGATTTCCGGTCCCAATGTAAAAATATTAATTGATGGAATTCCACTGGTGAATGGTACCGGTGGTGAATTTGATCTAAGTCAGATCAATATGAATAATGTGGAACGGGTCGAAATTGTGGAAGGGCCACTCTCTGTTCAATACGGTACAAATGCTTTAGCCGGAACCATTAATATTATTACCAAAGCACATTCCGGAGAAGATTGGAGTGTCAATAGCAGTGTTTATTATGAAAGTGTAGGTCAATACAACACTGACTTTACCGTTGCAAAAGGTTGGGACAACACTTCCATAAGTATAGGTGGCTCTAGAAATCAATTCAATGGGTTTTCATCAACTGGCGAAAGGAAAAAAAATTGGGTTCCAAGAACACAGTATCTAGCAAATGGGAAATTAAGAACGAAAATTCAAGATTTAAATTTGGTAGCAGCTGTGGATAAGTTATGGCAAAATTCCACTAGTCCTGGAAATGCTACCAGAGCCTTTAATAATAGGACCAATAAAATATCTGACATAGCCAACGACAATTACAATAATACTGATCGCTTAAATGCCTCCTTTGTAATAGAGGGAAAGATTTCAGAGAAAGGATATTTAAATTTAGTCAATGGCTATTCTTCATTTGAACAATCCAGTAGGAAATACCTTCAAGACATCATCGATGATATCAAATGGTTAAGTTCGGATGCTGAAGATCATGATACCACCCGCTTTGAGACTTTTACATTCAGAGGTACCTATGTCTATGGAAATACGGATAAAAAAGAAGGACTATATCTGACAACCGGCTATGAAGCTTCCCTTAATTATGCGGAAGGAGGAAGAATAAGTGCTGAGGCCAAGGGCAACGTCAACGAATATGGATTGTTTTCTGCTTTAGAAATTCCTTTAAGTAAAAAGTTTAAGGTACAACCTTCAGTACGTTACACTTATAGCAATAGCTATGATACCCGTGAAATAAACTTTTTAAATGCAAACCTGCCATTACTTCCATCTTTAAATGTCATGTATACAAGGGATGAGAATTTTGATTTTAGGTTATCTTATGGTCAAGGTTACCGAACACCATCTGTTCGTGAATTGTACTATGAGTTTATTGATGCCAATCATTATATCGTTGGGAACAAAAACCTAAGGCCTGAGGTAGGAAGCAATCTCAACGCTTCCGGAACTTTCAGGACAGAGATTTACGGTGCAAAGGCAGCACTTACTTCATCGCTGTTCTTTTCTCGAATAGACAATAAAATTGATCTTATACAAATTGTTGACAGGGATAATTTACCTGATGAAGTTCCTAAAACAGTGCCTGTTGCCAGGGTTTATGAGAACATACCCAATTTCAAATCTTATGGAATAAACTTTACTGCAGAAATTGCTTGGCCCAGTGGTTTCCGTTTGAACCCTGGTTTGGGTTTACTTGCTCGTTCAGGAAGTGAAGCAGATGACCGGTTTTACAATAGCCTTGAAGCCAATATCAATGCCAGTCATTATTTAAAAAATTGGGATACCAAAATCAATCTTTTTACAAATACAATGGTCCCATATCTGAGTTTTCGCGAAACCAAGATGGAGAAATTGGAGTGCTGACTTTAGATCCTTATCAAACCTTAGACTTGAGCTTATCCAAACCATTAATGAATGGAAAAATTTTCACCACTTTAGGTGCAAAAAACCTATTCAATGTAACAGATATCAGCTTGCAAGGAGAGGGCTCTAAAGGTTTGGTATTGCAAACAGGAAGAGAAGCATTTTACCCTATCAGTTGGGGAAGAACAATATTCATTAAAATGAACTATTTAATCAATTAAAAAAATGAAATCCTTACAATTACTAGTTTTGGCATGTTTTGCCATCTTTTTATTGACCAATTGCACAGAAGATGATCCAACTCCTCAGGTAGATGAAATCGAACTCGGAGCTACATTAACAGCCTCTATGGGCTCAGATCTTTCTACGCAAGTATATGTTAACTTATCTGAAGGTATTTTAACCTCTGTTCCAGTCAATACTTGGGAAATTGCCTTTGAAAACAATGGTAACGCCATTAAAACCAATACAGCCAAGAAGGTGGCTGTTACTTATGTTGAAGGACAATCATTTGATGAAATAAGTTCTGATGCCGGGTTGGTTTATACCTATGATGCAGAGGACGGAGACCTGTCCAATACTGCATTGGCCGGTTGGGAAGTAAATGTACCGTTCATTCTAGACATGGGTATAGACCAAAATGGCAATACTTTGGGTAAAAAGAAAGTCATGATTACATCCCATACCGCTACAGGTGCCACATTACAGTTTGCCAACCTGGACGGTTCTGAATTTGGTAACACCGACCTTACTTTTGGCGAAGGTGATTTCACGTTTTATTCTCTTATCTCTCAAGAAACAGTAGAGGTGGAGCCGGAAAATTGGGACTTTGTGCTAACTGGTGTTTCAGTTAGAACTGGAGCTCCTTGTATTGCCTTAGGAGGCGGTGCCATGCCCGGCATTAATTGTGATGTTTACCGTTTGTCTGCAGCAGCCTTAATCAATCATTATGATGGGGTAGAAGTAGCTGTAGATGACCCGTTTGCTTCTTTGGAGTTAAATGATGATCCGGAATCAGAGAAAAACTTAAAAACCATTGAAGATAGCAATTTTAACTCACTCGGAATGAGTGACTTTTACAGCATTGGAAGTAGCACTTCCGGAGATGCTATTGGAAGATCATGGCTGCATATCCTAACTCCCCACAGTTCCGGAGTATACAAAATATATGATTTTATCACTTATCTGGTCAAAGATCAAGATGGCCATTTTTATAAAGTTCGTTTTCTCGCATATAAGGGAGGTGAAAATGCTGAAAATGGCAATCCAACTTTTGAATATGAGCTAATAGAGGAATAGTATCATTTGTAAATTGGCCCTGACCTAAGAGCAATTAGGTCAGGGCTTTATGATAATAATTTATGAAACCATTTAAGAAAAACCTGCTTTTAAAAGTGGGCTTTATAGTCTTAGGGATTGTCTTTATTTTGGGAGGATTTTATAGTTATAAAAAATACCTAAGCCCTACCAAAATCGCCTTTATTAATTATCAAGAGTTTCAACTTTCAAGAATCAGTAAATCCAATACTAATTCTTGGATAAAAATTGATGCCCTTGATTTAGATGAATTGGATAAGATCAGAGATTATACCGCTGTATTTATTTTTGGACGAGGATTTCAAATGTCTGATGAACAAATGGAAACACTTAAAGCTGCGGGATATGCTGGAGTGAATCTTTTTGTTAACGCTGCTACCAATCCAAATATGGATGTAAGTAATCTTAAAGGAAAAATTCTGGATAATGTTTCAGATTATTTAAAATATGGAGGAAGCAGAAATTATTCCAATCTTTTGTCCTATGTCCGAAAGGAAATGGATGGCAAAAAATGGTTTGTAGACATAGCCGAAGCTCCCAAACCCATACCTAGGGATGTTTTTATTCATTTGGATGAGGATGCCATTTTTGAAAATTTCGAAACCTATCAAGAATATTTAACAAAGAAAGGTGCTCATCTTCCAAACCAGGCCTCTGTAGCTTTGCTAACAAGCGTTCCCGGACCATTTAATGCAAACAGAGAGCATATAGATGAATTGATACAAATGCTTGAGGAACGAAATTTAAACGTTTATACCATAAGTGCTGCCACCAAACGTTTGGATTTTTTAAAACAGGTGAACCCTGACTTGGTCATATTAATGCCTCATGGTAGATTGACCTTGGGAAAAGAGAAAGAAGCAATAGACTGGTTAAAAGAGAAAAATATCCCGTTACTAACGCCATTAAGTGTTTTTCAAGCTTACGATGATTGGGTAACTGACCCTCAAGGATTTGCCGGCCCATTGCTTTCTATGAGCGTGGTATTGCCTGAACTTGATGGTGGTATCAATCCTTATGCTATCATTGCGCAATATGAGGATGAGCAAGGCTTTTTATCTTTTAGAACCATACCTGACAGGCTTCAAAAGTTTGGTGATATGGTGGAACAATGGCTTACTTTAAAAACAAAAGCCAATAAGGATAAAAAAGTTGCCATTTACTATTTCAAAGGCCCTGGATTAAATGCCATGGTTGCTGCCAATATGGAAGTTGTCCCTTCCTTGTACAATACCTTGGTTAAATTAAAAGAGGAAGGGTATACGGTTGAAAACCTACCTGATTCTCCTGATAAACTTTGGGAAATGATCAAGACTCAAGGAGCTGTTCTGGGCCCCTATGCCAAAGGTGCTTTCGATCATTTTCTTAAAGAAGGAAGTCCGGCTCTTATACCTACTTCTACTTATAAAAATTGGGTCGAAAAAGACCTAACCCAAGAAAGCTACCTGGAAGTAGAGACCAAATACGGAGCTGCTCCGGGTGATTATTTATCTACCCGAATTGAAGGGCAGGACCACCTTGCTGTGGCCAGACTTGAATTTGGTAATATCGTTTTACTGCCTCAGCCACTGTCAGGTTTGGGGGAAGACACATTTAAAATTGTTCATGGGACCAATAGTGCGCCCCCGCACCCATATATCGCTTCTTACCTTTGGGTTAAAAATGCTTTTCAAGCCGATGCAGTAATCCATTGGGGTACACATGGAAGTTTAGAGTTCACTCCGGGAAAACAGGTAGCACTTTCAGGTGCAGATTGGACAGACGCATTAATAGGGACTACCCCTCATTTTTATGTTTATACCATCAGCAATGTGGGGGAAGGAATCATCGCCAAAAGAAGAAGTTATGCAACCACCTTAAGTTACCTTACTCCTCCTTTTATGGAGTCTGAGGTCACTGGGGATTTAAAAGAATTAGGAGATAAATTGTCGGCTTTTGTAGGCGCCACAGGTGTATTAAGGGAACAGTATAGAAAAAATATTACGGATTTGGCGTTGGGTTTGGATCTGGATCAGGATCTTGGTTTAGATAGTACCGGGATTTTTGATGATGAAACAATTTTTCAATTGTCCAACCATATTGAAGAAATCAAATATGAAAAAGTTTCCGGAGGTCTATATAAAATGGGAATACCCTATAACCGCACTCAATTAGATAATACTACTCAACTGATGGCCTTAGATCCAATTGCATACAATATGGCCGCTTTAGATAAACTGAAAGGAACTGTAAGTCAAAAACAATTGGATAATGCCCGTTATTTTGATAAAAATTACCGCCAGAGGGCAAAAAGAGCCATCCCATCCAGTCCATTCACAATGGACAGGCTGAAGAAATTGTTTTGCAATCTTTGATTAGCAAACAAGACATTGAAATTGCAAAGCAATGGCAAAATCAAAACCGTGGAATGTCTGATGCAGATATTGTAAAAGGATTTATTGGTATGGGAGATGCTAAACCTGATGAAAGTTCTGCAGGAAAGCCTAATAATGGACCTTCTATTCAGGAAAAAGACAAGGTAAAAGAACTTGTATTGGCCATCTCACCCTTTCCTGAAAGGGTGAATTTTATCATGAACCTAAAATCTGATAAGAAATTTAAGCAACAATCAGGAATATTGGATCCACAAACCCTTGAAAAAGCAAAAACAATTGCTAAAGCCATTCCTGCAATGGCCGAAGCACTTGAAATCGGCCAACAGGCTGATGTTTTTGCCCTCCTTAGACTTATGCAAAAGGAACCGCTACGGCAGTTAACCTTTGAATTGTTGGAGGATGATAATTTGGCAGAACAAATGGCTTTGGAGAAAAAGCGTGCGGAAGAAGAGGCTATTGACAAGTTAAGTAAACCTGAAAACCTCAATTTACTCGCCTATATATTCAATGGTAAAAAGGAAGGGATTAAACCAGCTTATAGTCTAGCGCAACAATTGAGTCAATTAAAAATCAATTTGATTAATTGGAGCTTGGTGGAAAAACTCAAGCCTGAGGTATTGAAACCTTATTGGTCTCAAGAGGAATTTGTCAGCAAATTGCAAATGAAGGTTGAAGAAGTTGAGTTGAAATTGCTTAGCGAGGAAAGAAAAGCAGAAGCCCATTCCAAAGCTGTGATGAGCCTGGTCACAGCTGTCCGTTCTGTAAAAAAATATGAAAAGGATCTTGCCTCAAGTACAGCTAAAGAAATGACAGCCATAATGACCGGTCTTGAAGGAGGATACATTGCCCCTTCATCCGGAGGAGACCCCATAACAAACCCTGCCACTGTTCCCACCGGTAGAAACCTATTTTCTATCGATGCTGAGAAAACCCCTTCACCGGAAGCATGGAAAGTAGGGGTAGACTTGGCCAAATCTTTACTAGACAACCACAGGGAAAAACATAAAACATTTCCTCGTAAAGTTAGCTTTACCCTTTGGCCAGGAGATTTTATAGCAACAGAAGGGGCCATGGTAGCTCAGATATTTTATTTGTTAGGTGTGGAACCAGTAAGAGATCCTTTTAAGCGTGTAGTAGATATACGTTTGATCCCTGAAGCAGAATTGGGTAGACCACGGATAGATGTGGTGGTCCAAACTGCAGGACAATTTAGGGACTTGGCCGCTAGCCGGATGTTTTTGATTAACAAAGCTGTAAAATTGGCTACTGAGGCTGTGGATACAGATAGTAACTATGTAAAGGAAGGTGTTCAAGCAGCTGAACTTTACATGAAGGATAAAGGACTTTCGCCTAAACAGGCTAGAGAATGGTCTACCCAACGGGTATTTGGCGGAGTAAATGGCATTTATGGCACCAATATCATGGGGATGGTAGAAAAAGGTAATGGTTGGGAAGATGAGCAGGAAGTGGCCGATACCTACCTCAACAATATGGGAGCTATTTACGATGAGGGAAACAACTGGGGTGCCTTTCAAGAAGGGGTTTTCGAAGCTGCTTTACAGAATACGGAGGTCGTTGTTCAACCGAGAGAAAGTAATACTTGGGGAGGACTTAGTTTGGATCATGTTTATGAGTTTATGGGTGGCCTAAGCCTGGCAGTAAGGTCAGTTACAGGAAATGATCCTGATGCTTACTTCAATGATTTCAGAAATCCTGTAAAGGCCAATGTTCAGGGGTTGGAGGAGGCCCTGTGGGTAGAAGCACGATCTACATTACTTAATCCCAAATACATTGAGGAGTACATGAAAGGTGGTGCTACTTCTGCCGAAACCTTTGCTGAAACATTCAGAAATACCTATGGTTGGAATGTGATGAAACCAAACGCAATTGATGATGCCCTTTGGAATAACTTGCACGAGGTGTATATCAATGATAAGTTAGACCTCAATGTGAAAGCTTTTTTCGAGAGAGAAAACCCATATGCTTTGCAAGAAATGACAGCAGTAATGCTTGAAACAATCAGAAAAGGGTATTGGGAAGCATCTGCAGACCAAATTCATTCTCTTACGGAAATGCATACAGAGCTAATCAGCAAACATCAAGCAGGTTGTAGTGGCTTTGTTTGTGACAATGATAAATTGCAAGCATTCATTACTGAAAACTTAAGTCCTGAATCTCGACTTGAATATGAAGCAGCTTTAAAAGCTGTTCAGGAAATTCCTACCAATGAAGAAAGCATGGTTTTGGAAAAGGAAACACTTTCAGAAAGTAATACTAAAGAAAATGACGAGATAAACAGCAATATAATTGTTTTGAGTCTTGTAGGTTTACTTTTTATTCTGATTGTTTTGTTGATTATTAAAAGAAAGAAGCAAGAGTAATATGGAACTTGTTTTACAGTTTCTATTTGGAATTGGCATTTTTAATGCTGTATTACATTGGAGCCAACATGGATTGGCTGTTAGGTTAATCAGTGCCGTGACTATGGCTCTGGTAGCCTATCTGTTTTATCCTTGGACATTAGAACAAAGCAGAGAGCAATTTGAAGTTTGGATGGCTGAACATGAATTAATGCAACAGTTGGCAGTTATATTGGTCATCGAAGCCCTTATTTTCATAAGTCTTGATCTTGCATTGATTAAAAGATTTTTTAATCTGCCAGTCGCTAGATATTTGAAGACAATGGCTTTATATCCAGGGCTATTTTGGCTAGTTGCCTTGCTTTATTTCCAAATGAACTGGTTTTATTCGTTTTCAGGGATAGAATTTGAAACCTTAGCCATTCTATATTCTCTTATAATTTTATTGGTCTTTAGCCTACTTCCACTTGGTCTACGGGCATTGCTCCCAGAACCTTACCTACGAATGGAAATAAGGTATATCTTAAGCTTTGGACAAATCATTGGTGCTATAGTGATTACTGTCCTTTGTCAGGGAATCCCTTATCATCCCAGTTATAATAGTTTTGAATTAAATACTTTATTGATCTTTCTAGGTACTGTAATTACCCTATTTCTCTTAGGTTTTTTATGGTCCAGGATTGCCAAACACATCAAATTAAAATGGAAATTTTAAATAAAATACTCTATTGGATAGCTACCGGTTTAATGTTACCGGTGATTGTGGTTCTAATTTTTCTGTTTCTTAAGGCCTTGGCTTCTTTAGGGGCTTTCTATGGAGATTATATCAGCCGCCTGAAAGACCAGAAAAAGCTTCATCCTTTTTTCAATGAAGCGGTGGAAAAGGACCTCGGAACCAAAGCAATACCTACTGGTAAAGGTTTATTATTTTCATACCTGCAACAATTGTTTACGTTTAGGTATTCACCGGTAAATCGGGAAAAAATTCTTACAGATTTTGAATTGGAAATGAACAGAAAACTCGGATCTACAAAAAGTATGTCCAGACTTGGACCCGTTTTAGGACTTATGGGAACACTTATTCCAATGGGACCTGCTTTGGTAGGCTTAGCTTCGGGGAATATTGCCTCAATGGCAGAAAATATGCAAGTAGCCTTTTCCACTACAGTAGTAGGTTTAATCGTAGGTGCCATAGGATACAGTCTCACTGAAGTTCGCCAGCGTTGGTACGCAAAAGATCTTTCTCAGTTAATGTATATTTCAGACCTTATAACAGAAGAAAATGAGACGAAGAAAAAATAGATTTCTCGACCAACAAGAAACTGATGATCCCATTTCCACTGTGGCCAATCTTTTTGATGTGGCCATGGTATTTGCTGTAGCATTAATGGTTGCCCTGGTTTCTCGGTTTAATATGGCAGAAATGTTAACCCAAGAAGACTTTACCATGGTTAAAAACCCAGGCAAGGAAAACATGGAAATCATTACAAAGAAAGGAGAGGAGATCACCCGCTATAAGTCCAACCAAGCAGCTAAGGCGGAAGGAAATAAAGGCAAAAGGGTAGGAATTGCCTATGAATTGGACGATGGAGAAATTATTTATGTGCCTGAATAGTAAGGGGGCATACAAGAAAGCCAATTCACTTTTTTAAGCTTACAATCCATTACCTTCTATAATTGGAACGTAAATAAAATTGGTGCTTGGATATAATTTGCTCTAGAAATAATGGAAATACTTCTCATATTATGTAGAATGATACCCGCTTCATACAGTGTACCATTCAACTTGGAAACATTTCCTTTAAGCCTTGAATCAGTTAATTAGCCTTATTTTAAGCCTGAAACATGCAATAGAAAATCTATAAGGTGCTAAAGCTCAGGATAGGTATTAGCCCAGACTTCCGTCAAGACGGAGAAATCCGATTACATAATCAGGGTAAAATTAATAATAAAGGAAAAGGCCCACCTTATTTTTTAATGGATCAATCCGGCAATGAAAATGCCATTACCGATCCGGCAGTATTTTTCGAATTTCCCCTACAGAAAGGACAATATATTGCTTGCCATTTACCTCATAGGTGCTGGGGTTGGCATTGGCAAATCCGGGTAGTTTGATTTCCCAACGTTTTTCACCGGTAACCTTATCAAAAGCTCTAAGTTGGTTGTCACGTGTTCCTGCAATGAAAACCAATCCTCCTGCGGTAACCATAGGTCCGGCAGATCCCCTTTCGCCGGTTTCCTCAGAACCGGTCTGGAGGTCCCGATTATTGCCCAATGGCACACTCCAAGCAAAATCTCCAGTATTTAGATCGATTGCATGTAGTTTACCCCATGGAGGTTTTATTCCCGGCCTTCCTTCCGGATCTCTGAAATATCCATAGGCTGTAAGGTTCAGGTAACGGTTGAGGCTGTCTGTGTTTTGGATTTCCGTTGATGCTCCTTGGTTAGTATTGATCTCTTCCAATAAGGATTGTTCTTCTTGGGGACTGCCACTGCTTTCGTTTTCAAATAGAAAGGCTAATATTGCCTCTTCCTTGGCCTTGTCTGTTATTACACTAGAGAAGCTGGGCATTTTTCCTCCTCCTTGTTTAATTTTAGCAAGCACATCTTCTTCGCTGATTCTTCCTTTTAACCCTACTAATGAAGGGTTACCTTGTTCATCTCCATTTTTGTCTCTACCATGGCAGCTGATACAATAGGTGGAATAGATCGATTCTCCCTGCTTGTAAACCGAGAGGTTAGTAATGGTATTCTCAGGCTCCACCTTTTTCATTCGCATGATTTCCGGTGAATCATTTGATCTGACATAAAAGAGACCGGTGGATGGATCGAAGGCCCCACCACCCCAGCTTGATCCACCACGTGAACCTGGAAACTGTAATGTCCCTTGTATGGAAGGAGGAGTGAAAATTCCTTCGTACCGAAGAGAACGAAATAACCTCACCAAAGAATCTCGAGAGGAAGGGGAGTAGTTGGCCAGATCTTTTTCGTCCAAGAATTGTCGGGTATAGGGATCAGGTTTTGTGGGAAAGGGCTGAGTAGGCCAAGTTTCTTCGCCGGGAATATCGGAAGATGGAACCGGCCTTTCTTCGATGGGAAACAAAGATTTTCCCGTTTCTCTGTTCAATACATAAAGAAAACCTACTTTTGAAGTTTGGGCAACTGCATCAATTTTTTTGCCTTCGTGTTCTACAGTTACCAAGTTCGGTGGTGCAGGCAAATCATAATCCCACAAGTCGTGATGTACAGTTTGAAAGTGCCAGATGTAAGCTCCGGTTCGAGCATTCACAGCTACTACGGAGTTGCCAAACAAATTCTTGCCTTTGCGGTCTGCACCATAATAATCGTAAGCAGGTGATCCGGTAGCAAAAAAGACCATGCCACGGGAAGCATCCAAACTAAAACCTCCCCAACTATTGGCACCACCACTGTATTTCCAGGCATCTTTGGGCCATGAATCATACCCTACTTGTCCAGGCATAGGAATGGTATGGAAGGTCCAGACCAATTCCCCTGAGCGTACATTGTAAGCCCTTACATGGCCTGGTTCTGCACCATAAAGTTCTGAAACCTCTGTGCCCAAAATCAATAAATCCTCGAAAATAATGCCCGGGGAAGTGGGAATTACCGAGATTTTATCCGGATCGCCACGCATGCCTTCGTTTAGGTCCACCTTACCTTCGTTTCCAAAAGAGGGGACCGGCATTCCGGTAGATGCATCAATGGCAAAAAGTTTATCACCCCCGGTAAACAGGATGCGTTGGTCCGAACCGTCTTCCCAGTACGTTACACCCCGTTTGACTCCACCTCCTCTTTCCCCATTAAAAGGATCAAAACTCCATTTTAATTCTCCTGTGGCGGCATCAACTGCAAATAACCGACCCCGAGCAGAGGTGGTATACAAAACATCATCAATGATAATTGGATTGCTTTCACTATTTTGTGGCCTGTCTCCTGTAATGCTGTCATTGGGTTCAAAAATCCACGCCAGAGCAAGTTTAGATACGTTTTCCTTGTTGATCTGATCAAGATGAGAGTAACTGGTACTTTCATTGTCGGCTTTATAAACTCCCCAATTGGAATAGCTGTCCCGCTTCTTTTGGCTACAACTTCCGCTCCAAAACAAAAAGAGAATAAAGAAAAACCATCCGTAGTTAAATGGGCTTGCATATTGTTGGGGCTTCGCTGAGAAAATCACTTTCATCTGATAGTTTAAGCATTAATAACCTGTAAATTAATAAAATTTTGGTTCAGGAGCACCTGTGCGTTTACTTGACTACCTTGGCCCTGATCTTGGAAACTTCACTCGGGCTTATGGCAGTAGCTTTGTTTCCCCATCTGTTACGAATATAAGAAGTTATGGAAGCCACAGCATGGTCGTCCAAAATGTTAGCATGAGGAGGCATATAGCCATTGAAAGTTTTTCCACGTACTGTGATCTCACCTTGTATGCCGTTCAGAATTGATTCAACAAGTATTTCAGGATCCCCAACAACGCGCTCGGATTGGGCTAGGGGAGGGAACCTATTATTGTCCCCTTGCCCATTTCGCTGATGGCAGGTAGCACAATAAGTGTTGTAAAGAATGCCTCCTTCAAGCAATGAACCTTTGTCCAAATTATCCACGCCTTCAATAGGGGTTTTGATATATGTTTTATGAGCGGTTTGCCGCTCCATTTCTTTAAGTTGTTCATCTCCAAACTCATCTTTACTCCCTTTGAACATGACCCGCCAAATTTTACCTTTATTGGAATCAGATATATAAAGGGATCCATCAGGACCTTCAGCCAAACCCATGGGTCGATATTTGGCATCTCCCGTATTTTCTACCGTACCTACCCCGGCAAAACCATCTGCAAATACCTCCCAGTCACTTGCTATACCATCAGCTAATGGAACGAAGCAGACAATAAATCCTGATTGTGGGTATGGGGAGCGATCGGTGGACCCATGAAATGCAATGAAAACGCCTTGTTTGTAGCGTTCCGGAAATTGGTTTCCCTGGTAAAATAATAGTTCCATAGGAGCCCAATGCCCAGGGAATCCAACTACAGGATTATCAAATTCTGAAGCCCTGCCTACTATCTTACCATCACCACCATAACCTGGGGACAAAACATTTTTACCTTGTAAATGGTCATAATAGGCATAAGGCCAGCCAAAATCAGCTCCTTCAGTTATTTTTACTAATTTTTCTGATGGTAATACTGCAGCTTGCCAAGATGAATATAATTTTGGGTATAGGGTATGAAAATTATCTATTCCGTTGACTACTCCATAAAGTTGGTCATCGAGTGGACTCCAAGTCATGCCGACAATGCTACGTAGTCCGGTTGCAAATTTAACGCCATCTGATTGAACTTGCCCTTCTCTGTTGGCATCAAACTTCCAGACCCCTGCATTCATCTCACGTTCAGGACTGGGATCTAAACCTTTTCCTTCCGGAGTACCTGTTGGTCCAAATATCTCAATATCTTGCCCTGCATCTGAAGGGGAACCAAACGGAATGTACATGTTTCCTTTCCCGTCAAAAGCAGCAGGTTTCGTCGTATGCCAATTCCGGGCTACATTGGGATGGGTATCTGTAAGGATAACTTCCGTTCTGCTACTAGGCACCAACTCTCCAGGATTTAATTTATTTCTCAAAACTTGATTAACAGTGCTTGTATACAAGTATCCATTGTAAATGGTAACTCCCACAGCAGAACCGCCAACATCTTCATAGTCTCCAAAACGGACTACGGAGTCGGCTTTTCCATCTCCATTAAGATCTCGAAGGCCTATGGTACCTCCTTGTTTATCTCTGGAAAAGCGCAGTTTGGCATAAATGTCTCCATTATCGTTAACGGCAATATGTCGGGTTGGGCCTGCACTGTCGATCACCACTAAGGCTTCAAATCCACCCGGAAGAATTAAACCACCGTTATCTTCATCAGCAGTAGGTAATACTCCTTGCTTATTTTCACAAGAAAAGCTGATTAGTAAAACGGTGAATAAGATGTAATTCCAAAACCTATGGCAAGCGGAAAAATTCGTATAAACAAATTTGGGTAATCTAAATAAGCGGGGCATAATCTGTCTAGTGTTTTAAAGGTTGTTAGCATTTTGAAGGGGTAATTTAACCTTACTGAGCCTAAAAATTCGCATCAGTCTTGCCATTTTTGTAGAAACTTTTACAAAAGGCGGAGTTTTTCGTCCTTACACCGCTTGGTTTCAAAGAGTTAAAATGCATTGTAAATCTGAATTTGTTGGGTAAATACCCATCTATTTCAAAAGTGATTTAATTGAAAAAATCCCCCTGTTTCCCCCTTAAAGGAGGGATTTGTGCATTTTATATTTAGCGGATGCGGTTCACTTGCTAACTTTATCAGCCCGATGAATTATAGGAAATAAACATCAGATAGCCATTTACTAAAATCTCCCTTTTTCCTCCTTAAAGGAGGGATTTGTGTCCATATGAAGAGAAATCACCAGATATGTATAATTCCACACAGAATTCGCCTATAAGAAGAAAATTTCGGTAATTTGGTTTTAAGTTAGCGTCAGTTAGTAAATAAGACAGCCCTTTTATTTAGTAACCATACACCTCCATATATTTAAAATCCTATACAGTCCATGCCCTCAATCGAATCCCAAATCCTACAATGTACAGAAGCGACAGCCATTCTTAAGACTGCACAGGTGCAAACCTTATGGAGTGGTTATGGCACTATAAAACGCTATACATTAGAAGGAGGGAAGCACAGGTCGATAATTGTGAAGCATATTTTACTTCCCGAGACCGGTAAGCATCCCAGAGGTTGGAACACGGATTTGTCTCATCAAAGAAAAGTCCAATCCTATGCAGTGGAAAGTTACTGGTACCAACATTATGCCCCTTTAACCAATCCGAATTGCCGTGTGCCACAATTGCTACATGCGGAAGCTGAAGGAAATATGAGATTGCTTATAATGGAAGACCTCAATGCTTCAGGTTTTCCTATCCGACTGAAGCCTGAAACCGTTTCAATTTCGGCTGCCAAAAATTGCTTGACTTGGCTGGCAAATTTCCATGGGAAATTCATGCAAGTTCAACCTAAAGGACTTTGGGAAATAGGCAGCTATTGGTACCTGGATACAAGGCCAGATGAGTTGGCAAAAATGAAAAATAAATCTCTAAAGCAGATGGCTTCAGCCATTGATCAGAGGCTTAATGAAGCCAAGTTTCAGACCTTAATACATGGAGATGCCAAGGTAGCAAATTTCTGTTTTGGTCCCGAAAACCAGGTGGCAGCTGTGGATTTTCAATATGTGGGCAAAGGATGTGGCATAAAGGATGTGGCTTACTTTATTAGCAGTTGTTTTGCAGAGGAAGACTGCCAACACTTTGAAGAGGAACTGTTAAACCATTATTTTAATGTACTTGAATCAGCGATGGATAAACATATTGATTTTCAAATGGTTAAACAAGAATGGTCAGTGCTTTATAAATATGCTTGGGCAGACCTATACCGCTTCCTTGATGGCTGGAGTACAGGTCATTGGAAGATGCATGGTTACAGTAAACAACTTACACAAGCTGTAATAGAAGAACTAAATAGTGAATAAATGCTCGAAAAAAACGATTTAGAAAAACTTTGCAAGGAAGCCGTTGAAGCAAGCGTAGAAGCTGGGAAATTGATACAATCACAGGTAGATCAATCTTATAGGCAACAAGAAAAGCAAGGAGGATATTCCAAGGCATCTCAGGTAGTGACCGAAGTTGATTTCAAGGCCCAGGCCATTATACTAAAACATTTGGCTCCCAATATAGCCAAGCATGATCTGGGTTTACTCACAGAGGAAGCTGCAGATAATGAATCCCGCTTAATTAAAGATTATTTTTGGTGCATTGATCCTCTAGATGGGACACTGCCTTTTACCGAGCAGCGTCCTGGATATGCGGTTTCCATTGCTCTTATTTCTCGATCTGGAGATCCTATGGTCGGAGTGGCCTATATACCTGATGAGGATTTGTGTTTCAGTGCGATTAAAGGAGAAGGGATTGTACGAAATGGTCAATCTTTTAGTCTGGCAAAATCTGCCGATGATGATTCATTAAATATTTACATAGACAGAAGTATGCAGGATGCAAGTTATTTTCAAGAACTAAAAGCCAAGACAAGGCAATGGGCAGAAGGTCAGAATCTTACCAATGTGTACTATCATATTGGTTTTGGCGCAGTTCGGAACGCATTGTCCGTTTTGTCTCATAGAAATGCTTGCTATTTTAAATTCCCCAGAAAGGAAAAAGGAGGAGGGAGCATTTGGGATTTTGCTGCCACTCGCTTAATTTTTGAAGAATTGGCTTTGCCTGTAACCAATAGTAAAGGAGATAATTTACACCTAAATTCTCCTGACACCACCTTTATGAACCAGCAGGGGGTTGTGTATGCCAGTAACCGGGCACTTGCCAACCATTTAAAACATTTCAAATTTTCCTAATAATAAAAAAATTAACATTATAAAATTGAATTAGGTTAATATTGTAACCAAATTCTACTAATCCGCCAATGTCATTAGAAGTGTTAAAAGGCGCAGAAACTATTATTGCCAAGTATTCACTTTTATTTGGCTTTTGATGCTGAAGCATAGCAAAGGGTCATTCTACCTATAAGGAAATGATTAATGGGTACTTTAACTAATTCATTTCTTGACTCAGGTAGTTTTTAAAAGGACTTTGCTGAAGCATTTCGGCATATGACAGGTAATCAATATAAGCTAGGTAAATTTCTTTTTTTAGCCTTGCAGCAATTGTTTTAGACTTTATCATGCTCCTTTTCAACTGGATCATTACAACCGGATTGCTGCTTTTCATCTCTTGTAGCCTTTTTGCTAAAGCATCCACGTCCATACTTTCCAGTTGTTTCTCCAACTTTCTGTAACGTATAATAAATTGCTTGATTTTTTGTGAAGCCATATTAAATCCAGACTCTTGAAGGATATTTGCCTCATTCAACTCACCCTCAGCTTCGATCATTTCTAATTTTCTTTGCGTGATTTTGTTTTTATTAGGATTGAAAATAGGGATAGTTACACCCAATCCTATGCTCCATGGGCTTCGGTCTTGTTCAATTCGGTATTGCTCATATTTGGCTTGTAAATAGCCCATATCAATATTGGTTTTTCCAATGCCATTTCGGATTTTGCCAATGCAATTTTCTTTTCTCGATAAGCAATTTCTCCTTCTCCGGTATTGATTTCTCCCAAAGCAGTGATCATTTGTAGCTTATCTATTGAAATTAGATCATCCATTGACCAGGAAATGGTCTGATTTTGGGCGTAGGGATACAATTTAGCAATTGTATTGATTAACTTATCTTCTTCAAAGTATAAATCTTCCAAAGAGGCGGTTTTTTCAATCTGCTCTATTTTTAACTCTGCATACTCATTGGCGTCAAAGAAACTTGAAAACTGTTGGGCTTCTAGCATACTAACTAATGCATCAGAAAGTTTTTGGTCATCTTCTTTCAAAGTTTTCTGCTCTTGTAAATAGGTCCACTCAATAATGGTTTCATACCGAATCTTTAACATGTTCTTTAGTTCACGCTGACGATCCAGACTGAGCAATTCTTGATAGGTATTAAAATATTCATTATTTCTTTTTACTTCCCAAGGGTTAGAAGGCTTAACTCGAAGGGCATATTCTTGACGCCCACCATCAAGCTGGTTACTTTCTGTACGTAGTTCCAATTCTTTGACTGGTGCCAGGTTATAGGGGAAGCATTTAGATAACTGTCTTGTTCATCAAAAGACCGTATCAAAGGATCTTCCAATACAGCTGTTAAAAATGATTCCATTGACACCTGAGCATGTGAAAACATGGGCAAGATTAAGCATAATATTAAAAGACACCTCATAATTACCTGATCAAAACCTTTTCTCCATTGAAGAAGGCATTTTCTCCGGGAATCTCTATAAATACCTGTTGACCAAATGCCTTTATAGCTGTGGATTTTTGTAAAATTTCAGGCAATTCGCTTACTGATCCATATCCAATGACTCTACCTGCTACTAGGTTTCTTTGTTGGTCATAGGAGGCTACATTAACTTCCTTGCCAACGCCAAAAGTGCTTGCTTTTTTTCCAACCAAATAAGCTACTACTGTGGTAGGATGAAGTGGATTAATTTCTAGCAATGGGGCATAAGCATCTACCTGTTCACCAGGTTTTACATACACTTTTTCTACTACACCGGAAGCCGTTGCATATTTATTTAATTTACCTTTTTCTGTTTGAAGAATCTTAAGTTCACTCTCCAATAGTTGGATTTGATTTTGCAGGATATGTTGATCGGCTTCACTTTCCTGAAGTAAATCTTCAATTTTAATGGCTTGGGCTTCCAAATGTCTTTCTTTTTGTACCTTTAACGAATTTAATTTTCTGGCCATAGGAGCACTGACTTCAACTGCTTTTTCCGTAATAAATTGTTTGGTAAGGGCTTCATTCATACGCATTTCACTTTCCAGTTCCATTACCTTTTCGTCCAGCTCTTCTATTTCAATGCCATTTTCAGCCTTTATGTAAGCAATTTTTGCATTGGTAAGTTTGGCTTTTTCTCGCAATTCGGCTTTCGCCATGGAAATACGGTTGGAAAGGCGGGCAATGTCTACTTCTAGTTCCTCACTGCTAAGTTCAACTAATAATTGCCCGGCTTCTACTTCCATTCCAGGTACCACATTGACTGATCTTACCAACGCTGTTTTTTCTGTTTTTACTTTGTATTCAGTAGTTTCTGCAATACCAATGGAAGCTTCACCACTTCCTTTGAAGTATTTGGCACTGATATACAACATGCTTACAAGCATGCACCCAATAAATACATAAAACCAATTTGTCTTTTTCATCATCTATTTAATGTTTCATTGGAAGCTAATTTCAATTGAATAACCCCTTCGATATTTTCAAGGGCTTTTGCAAGGTCAGCTGTATTTGTATCTTTTTTTAAGGTTACTGCATATTGATACCTATATTGTTTGTCTGCATTTTGAGAAATGGACAACTCTCTAAATTCTATGCAATAGGTAGCAAGAAGTGATGTAATTTGCCTGATACCCTTAGCATCCACCATTAAAAAGGTCAGCTGGCTATTATGCGTAAAACTTCGAAAAGGTGAAAAATGAAGCATAAAAGCAATCAAACAAAAGATAATTGTTCCGACAAAAGATATGGTATATCCATAAACTCCGATGGCCAATCCTGTACTTAATGCTGCAAACAAAAACAAAACGTCTCTTGGATCATCAACCCTGGTTCGAAACCGGATGATGGCCATGGCACCAAAAACTCCCAAACCACGAGCCAGGCTGTCGCCTATGGCCATCATTACCAATGAAGTGACTACGGCTCCAAGCACCAGCGATTGAAAAAATTATTGGGATAATATGTTCCTATAAAGGTTAACCTATGGGTTATGGCTATCACTGAAGATAGAATAAAGGCCCATATAAAGCCATAAGTTATATTTACCAACTGAGGATATTCATATACAGGCTGGTCCGGAAATAATTCAAACATATTTACCTTTTTTAGTCGTTAGATTGTCCCGGTGAAGGTGATGTTAAAGCACTCCAGGATTCCCCACCATCTGAAGTCCTTCCAAAAGATATATCTTCACTTTGTTCCTCAAAAGAATAAGAATCTATGGTCCTTCCGTCAACATAAAACAAACCTATAGCTTCTCCATCTGAGCTCAAGCTAAAATCAAGATGTAGCGTTCCCTGATCTGTGGAACCGTCGGCCCAAAGTAGTAAATAACCTCCCGCTGGTATTGTAGTGGCCTCAGGGTCATCTGAAGGTATTTGGTACATAAATGGATCTTCCACATCATCTGACACGTACATTCCTCCAATATTTATGGCTGAGGTTCCGGCATTGTATATTTCTATCCAATCATCAAACTCTTCTTCACCGCTATCTGTATCCGGACAGCAATTCTCATTACTGGCCATAAACTCATTTATAAAAAGTTGGGGCAATACGTCTGTATTGATTTCATACGATTCTGTATTTTCGGGCGCACTTGAAGGTTTGTAGGACGAGCTTCCATCAGTACCTATGACTTCAACATAATAGGAAACAACAGCCTCTGTTGAAATTGCAGGAATTGTTCCTACATATGAAGTACCACTCTCATAGGTCATTTCTACCACTGTAAAAGCGCCATCATCCAGCTGGTAGTACAGATTCATTTCTGCCACAGCAGCTGTTGAAATTAATTCTGCCCAAATTTCTACACTTTCATCAAGTCCTGGTACTAAAGGGTTACGATCGATAGAATTTATGGCAGGTGAACTACCATCACCATTTGAAGTACCTTGAGTTACCGTACCGGTTATCGCCCAGTCCCCAGATCCATCCGGAAATCTCGCATAAGATTGGCCCTCATCTAAATCAGGAAACTCCACTTGGTCAAGGACTGTTCCTACTCCATTTTCCAATACAACCAATTCGCCGGAGGAGGAGAGCTTAAAATTGGTGTTTAGCCCTGTTCCTAAATCATTACATAAAAAAACCAAATAACTCTTAGAGGCAATGCTTGTTCCAGAAGGAATGGCATATTCATTGCCCTCATCTGATAAAGTGTATCCTCCCAAGTCCACACTTGTTTCCTGTGGATTATACAGTTCAATCCAGTCTTCACCGGATGCATATATTTCATTGATATAAATCTCATCAGCCACAGTGTCGGGCAATATTTCTTCGTCTTCAGTACAAGCAAAAGAGAGTAGAGGAATAGCAAGGAAAAATTTAATGCGATTAAGGCTTTTAATCGTTACCATGGAGTTCAGATTTAGTTTGTCGTTTTCATTTGAATTATTAGACGACAAAATCAAAATTACCCCTCGCTGGAAATAAAAAAAACATAAATTTTTTAAAGAATTGGAACCCAAATAGTGCTATAATATTCAGGTTCACAGCCAAATAAGGTACAATTCAAAAATTCTTTTAGTTAAGAGATAATGTTTTGGAAAGAATAGGTCCCATCCACTGCTTCATTTCAATTTCCATGGATAGCTCGATAGCACTCTTAAGTAGAGAGAAAAAAGGAAATTAAAAATTTTTAGAATTAGTAGTTTTTACTAGGTATCTTCATGGAAAGCATTCTCTAGTAGATTTTCAAATCTTTGTTTTTTACTTCTCAAACTTTCTTAATCATGGAGTAGAGTACGCTATGTTCAAATATTAGGAGTTAATTGGAGTTTCAAACTAAATGTATTTTAAAGTTTATTTGATTTAAAATTAATCTAAATACAACTAATGATTTATAACATGAACATTAAATTATATTTAACTATACTATTTATATTTATATCCTTTCTCTCAAATGCACAGAATTACACCTTTGAGATTTTAGGCCCTATAGTGACCGAAAAGGAATATAAGATTTTTGATCATAAATTCAAATACGTAAGAGGATATAAACAAAAAAGGCTAGATAAGCTTGTGAAAAAGGGAAATATTGATTTTTTAAAAAAAGTAGCCTCATTCAAGTATCAAGATTTTTCTTTGGTAATAAAAAAATGTATAAAATAAATAAAGAGGACTCTTTTCCTTGGTTTTTGGCAGCATCAAACCTTGGGGATTTTGAATCAAAATATAATATAGGATTATTTTATTTATTTGGACATGGCGTAACAAAGGACTATAAAGCTGCATTTACAGCTTTTAAGGAATTGACGGAAAAGGGATATGACCCAGCAAGAGAGATGCTAGGATATTGTTATTATGAAGGATATGGTGTGGAAAAGGATATTGATTTGGGATCATACCATATTTTATCACTAAGAGATAGTTTGATACAACCCCTAGCTAAAGTAGCTCTAGGTAAAATATACCTTGAAGGAAATAATATTAAGAAAGATACTTTAAAGGCAGTAGAAAAATTCCATGAAAAAATCAGGTTTCATATAAGTCAAGATATCCTTTTAAGTTTATTGTATTCCAAATCCAGGGTAAGTGTTAAGAAAAAACTTATTGAATTAGCGGGTAACTCTTCTAGTGCTTTAAGCTATATATATAGTAGATCTATTGAGCGTAATTCCTCAAAAATGAGTTCAGAGGTATTTTATGATTATTCTAATATTATTTTCAGAAGCCCTTTCATAAATAGAACTTGGGAACAAACCCAAAAAGCGATTGATACTTATTTGATTTATAAAGATACTGTCAGCCATTCAATAAATGAAGATGATTGGTTCTATGGATATAATCTTTATCATATAAATTATTTAAGAGGAGATCCTAATTTAGCTACAACCGGGGTTCAAGTTATGGAGACTGCTGCAACAAATGATAATCAGTTTGCGAGAGAATTGTCCAATATTTATAGAAATTCTGCGTACCAACATATTAGAGATTCAAAAAAGGCTAGTTTTTGGGAACTTAAAGAAGAACTTTATGAAGATTCAAATTCAGATATTGCAACAATTTTAGCTTTGGCAACTGGGAACAATAGGGAAAAAGATGTAACAAAAGCTTATCAATTAGCTAAAATAGGTTTTGAACGGACATCTGTATATGATAAAGATTATAATGCTTTTTATTATTTGTATTATAGCTTATGTAAAATATCTAATATGGCCAATTCGGAAGATTGCCTTAAATTAGAAAAAGCATATGCTGAATACATTTATGCTTGGTCTTGTAATAAAGAAGGAAAAACAACCTGTACTACTTGTAATGGTTCTGGCAATACACCAACATATAGAAGTAATACAAGGCAATGTACAACTTGCAATGGATTTGGATACCTAAAGTGTAAACCATACCTTAATTTGCCAAAAGACTATATTACTGAGTTGGTACCTTCAGATTACAAGAATATTTCCCATTTACCATAGCAATTTTAAAGTTAGAATTGAGCTTATCTACAAAATCTCCTGATATGAAAAAAACCATTATAATCGGCTTATCACTATTCCTTTTGCAAGGCATCGTCCTGGCTCAAAGTGGCTTGGCACTTCCTGCAGACCTTGAGGAAGAAATTCCCTGGGATTTAAAAACCTTATCTCAAGCCCCTGACTTTGAATGGCTGAACCAATCTGATTCTGTATGGTCCTTGACCTATACCGGTGAGGAATATGAAGGAAAGATAACCAAAGTATTCGCCTACTACGCCAGTCCGGCTACTTTTGGGGCGGAGAATGTAGGATCTGGGGACTTTCCTGGAATTGTGCTGGTTCATGGTGGGGGAGGAACGGCTTTTCAAATATGGGTTAAGGAATGGGCAATAAGAGGATATGCTGCTATCGCCATGGATCTTGGTGGAGACCAGCCTTTACCTAGTGAACAGCAAGACAACCCTTGGGGATCCAAACGCACAAGAATGGAGGCTGGAGGCCCTAATCAGGACGATGTGCACAAATTTTACCGTTTAAGCGAGGGTTTTAATGAACAATGGCAATATCATTCTGTATCAAGTATTATCCGAGCACATTCCCTGATAAGGTCATTTGATGAGGTGAATCCGGAACAAACAGCCATTACAGGCATAAGCTGGGGCGGGTACCTAACCAATCTGGTAGCAGGAGTAGACCAGCGCTTTGTTGCGGCTGTACCTGTGTATGGCTGTGGCTTTTTACAGATAGGCAGTGCCTGGGACAAACAATTTGATTCCCTTGGAGTAACTAAAACAAATCGTTGGGTAAAACTTTGGGATCCTTCCAGTTATGTGGGAAATGCAAGCGCAGATATGCTTTTTGTAAATGGCACCAATGACTTTGCCTATTTCGTTGAGAATTGGCAAAAAACAGCCAATCTGGCTAAGAATGCACAGTTTACGCTTATACCGGAAATGAAACACAGTCACCTTCACGGAGCAGCACCCGAGGAAATTAACCACTTTATAAGTACCAAGCTGGAAAATAAATCCAAATTTATTAGTTCAATTAAATTGAAGGAAAAAGGGGATCAGGCAAAGTATTCCATTTCTCATGCTTCAAAAGAAGTTTACTTGGCCTACACTGGGGATAAGAAACGAAGTCCGGATAGGGAATGGAAATTGATCCCACTCGATAAAGCAAAAGGAACAGTAAGCATCCCGTCAGATGCCAAACTTTGGTACATCTATTGGGTTGATGATTCAGGCAATCGCCGGAGCAGTGAGGTAAAGGGATGGGAGTAGATTTTAGTTGAAAAATATCCATATGCTTCTTACCATGCATATTGCGAAATGGAGAAGAATACGAAATTGGATAATACCGAAGTTTTAGAGAGGTTTGGAGGAAACAATGGCTTTTTTGATTTTCATCGGGTTAACTTAAAAAAACCATAAAGAGATAAACGAGAATTATTTTTGGAGAAAATTAAAGAGGTTACACTATATAACCTCTTTAATTTTCAAGAAATCCTAAAACATCCTGCAGGTTAAAATTCATTTTTGACAATGGTCTCCATGATTTGGTAGCGTTCTTCGCTTTTATCTTGTTCATTGCTAAGCAGAATAATCAAACCCTCTGACTCCGGTAACAGTACCAAAAGACTGGTAAAACCGTCGATATCTCCTCCATGATGGTAGATAACCTGTTCATTGATTTTTAGGGTAAAAAATCCGCTCCGGGTACATTGATATTGTTTTGCTCCAGTGGCGGAGCAAATATTAATTCCTTTTCACCTTCGGTAAAAAAATCGGAAAGCAGTGCTTTTCCCCATTTTTCAAGGTCCTCAATATTGCTTTCTATCTCACCTGCACTGTAGGCAATCTCCATTTGATAAGGACCTACTTCCTGCCCATTGTTATAGCCTTTGGCCCTTTCTTCTCCACTTATGGTATCAGGGCCTTTGCCCGTATGGTTTAAGTTTAACGGTGCATAAATGTTTTGGCTTAAATACTCTTGGTAAGAAAGGTCCGTAAGCGCTTCTATAAGAAGACCCAGAATCAAATAGTTGGAGTTAGAGTAAGCGAAGAATTCACCGGGGATAAAGTCCAAACCATCCTCTTCAATGGATTCAATGATAATATCAAAAATTTCCTCTGTATCAAAGTGGTAATTGTTTTCTTCAGCATAGTTTTCAACCGGCCCTACATAATCTGGAATACCGGACTGGTGATTCATCAGATGTTGGATGGTAATTTGGTCTCCATAAGGGAAATCCGGTGAAAATTCGCTTAAAGTTTGATCCAAACTATTGATATACCCCTCTCTTTTGAGCTTGACCACCGCAGCGGCGGTAAAGGATTTAGTAATTGAGCCAATCCGATAGATTAGCCCGGGATCATTAGGGATATTATTGGCTTGATCAGCCATGCCAAATCCCCTTTTCAATAAATATTCATCTCCTTTGCTGATCAATACACTTCCCGTAAATCCTAATTCTTCCAAATAGGCTTCCGCAGAATCATATTCAGAATTAGCATCCGTAGGAGGGTTGGCATCCTCCTCAATACAAGAAGCTAAACTTATCAAGAAGGCCATCGCCAGCATTACTTTTAATTTTCCCATTAGCGTTGTCATTTTATTTTACTTTTTAATTTTAAGATGATCCAAAAGTAGTAGGCATTGCTAAGGGGATCGTTTCAGATTGTATTTTGGGACGGGATTATGAAATTTAGGACTACTTCATGGCTTTTTAAGAAGACAAAAAGGTTTTGAATGCCCTTAACAAGCATTTTATTAATTATCCTCAATTATTAAGGTTGAAGAAGTCCGAGATTTCACCGGAAGAGATATTCAGGACGATATTTCCTCCTCTTGAAGAGACCTTTGTAGCGTACAAAATCAAAAGAAAATGAAAAAGTTAGCTACATTATTAATTTGCATGACAAGTACCATTGCCTTGCTGGCAAAAGAAAATCAGGACAAAGTAATTCAAAAGATTGATCGATTATTGGAGAAAGAACTGAAGAAGGAAAATGTACACAATGTATTCCTGTCCCTTTATTCTCCTACAGATGATTTTGAATGGCATATGGCCAAAGGAACATTTAAGGATGGGAGGGAAGTGAGCATTCAAAATCCTTTTTATACGGCCAGCATAGGCAAGACCTTTACGGCAACTGCCATCGGGATACTGGTAGATCAAGGAAAAATTAGCTTTGAAGATCCAATTGCGAAATATTTATCTCCTGAATTAATGGAAGGATTGCATGATATGGACGGAGTGGATTATGGGGATTCGATCAGGATTTCGCATTTACTGCAACATACCTCCGGAATTCCCGATTATCTTGAGGAACCCATAGACGGTTCACCGAGCATGCTTGATTTGATTTTATCTCAGCCGGACCGATTCTGGAAACCGCAAGAATTAGTTGACTTTTCAAAGGACCATTTTAAACCTACTTTTACTCCAGGCACTGACTATTATTACACTGATACAGAGTACGTTTTATTGGGTTTGATCATTGAAAACATTGGTGAAATGGAGCTTCACGATTTTTTCCTTAAGCATATTTTTACACCCCTTCAGATGGAACATACCTACCTCAACTTAAGGTCTAATTCTATTCAACCGACCGCTCAGATGGCTGAAATGTTTGCCGGCACACACGAAATTAGCACTATTAAAAGTTTAAGTGCAGATTGGGCCGGTGGCGCCATCGTTTCTACAGGCAAAGATTTGATCCGTTTTCAAATCGCCCTAAAGGAAGGAGATTTGCTCTCTGCCGAAACTTTTAAAAAGATGCAAAAGTGGGTCAAAGAAACCAAAGGCATGTTCTATGGCTATGGTTTACGGAAAATCTCCTTCAAGCAACTCTTTCCCATCTTACCAAATTGGGAGGTCATCGGACACTCAGGAATGAATGGTACATCGATGTATTATTGTCCGGATCTGGATATGTATTTGGTGGGTACCCTCAATCAATTGGAGGCTTCAAAAGATGCGGTAATGTTGATGGTAAAAGTTTTAATGGAATGTAGAAAGCGTTAATCCGCTAAATAGCAAAAGCTTATTCGTGGACATTAACAGCTAAAATTTATGAAACACGCGAAAAACTATTGGTTATTGCTTCAAACCATCCTGGCCACTTTGTCCTTACCAACCATTGCCTTTCATCTTCGAGGGATTGAATTATCGGAAAAATTTTCCCTAGTTATCAACCAACAATTGGGCTATCAAATGGTGACATTCCTGCTCGCTTTGGTGATGCTGATGGTCTTTAGCTACTCAAGGAAAAAAGTATTCAATACTTATTTCCAAAAGGGAGATTCGAATAAAATATTCCTACCGGCCCTATATTTTGGAATCAAGCCAAAACCAAATGAAACCTGGAAAAAAGCCGGCATTGAATGGGCACTGGTTATTTCCTTGGTAACTGTAATAGTGATCTATTTGCAGCTTTTCAGGGAGGAGTCAAACCCTTCATTAGCAAAATTAGCAGCAGTGTTTCCTTTGGCCGTATTGGTAGCCTTGGTGAATTCATTAGTGGAAGAAATCATCTGTAGAATAGGAGTAATTGTGGCCCTAAAAGGAGTTCATGATGATGGAAAAATTGCCATTGTCTCTGGATTGCTGTTTGGTTCGGTGCACTATTTTGGAACCCCTGGAAGTTTTACAGGAGCCATTGTCTCGGGATTTCTAGGTTGGTTTTTGGCCAAGTCCATACTAGAGACCAAAGGCATCTTTTGGGCCTGGCTGATTCACTTTTTACAGGATATCATCATAATCACGGCATTGTTTGCCATTGGATAAGGTCAGGATCAAAGCAAAATTTGAAAAGTACTGAAATACACCAAAGGGTCCAGAATTTCATATCAGGACGATTGACCTTGTTTTCTTTCCCAATTTTGAACTGTCAATAGGCACAAATGTCCACTGATAATCACAAAAATATTATTCAAAAAATTAAAAATTTTAATCATGAAAAAGTTACTTATTCTCGTTTTCTGTTTTCAAATTTTTTCCGGCTTTGCTCAAACCAACAATGAGAAAGCCATCGGTTCCGCTGTAAAGTACAAATATAGGGTAAGCCTTCCGGGAATTATTTTACCTCAATTGGTACAAGATTCCTGGACCGATCAAACCCATACACAGCATATTGAACTTCATGTAAAACGCAACTTAGACAATAAAAACATCATTGGCCTAAAGCTAGCCAGCTGGAGATTGTTTCAACCTATGGGCATATTGTGGTGGGATGGGCTTTTGGACAAGGTAGATTCCGGAAGCGAATTTTATCCCGGACACGTTCGAGAAACCGGCATAGGCTTTAGCTATCAGCGCATGTTATGGAAAGGATTGTTTGCCACGGTAGAAGTATTGCCACAATTCAAAACCTATCTGGATGAGAACAATGAAAAAATTGACAGTGGCTTTAAGCTGTACAATTCCTTTCACTTAGGTTATCATATTGGCTTTGGTAAAAGCAAACGCTTTTTATTGAACCTCAGGTACATTCCCAATTTTGGGTATTGGACACCAATACACCGGAAGATTTTAAGGCCCTGGATGACAAATGGAGAAATTATTTCCTCTTTGAGCCCAATATTTACATAGGTATGAAATTTTAAGCAATCGATCTTTACCAATTAAGTACAACTCATTTATCAATAAAATAATAATCCAATGACAACTAACAAAAACATTCAAATCGGAACAACAATCGAAGTAGCCATAGGAACCGCTATAGGTATAGCCATAGGTTTAGGCATAGGCATTACCATGCTTGGCATCCTAAAAGTAGACATGAATAGCCAACTTACATTCTGGATCAGCACAGGAATGGCTGTAGGCGGTGGAATTAGCTTGGTACAGTATGTTTTGAAAAGAGCAGACCATACTTGATAATCGCCTAAAAGACTTTTGAAAGCTGCGTAGGGATTTTAGCAATAATAATCCTTGCGTGGCTGTTTTATTTTTGGGATTATGTACGAGTTCTGAAACTTCAAGATCGCGATTGAGGTACAATAGTTTGAAAAACTCCCTTTTAATAGTTAAGGTTTTAACCTTTAACAACAATCTATCAAATCTCAGCAAGCACGAACATCATTTTGGCTTTCTTAAAATTCTTACCTTGTTACGGAAAAGAGTAAAGTTTCAAATGTTAAAAGAACAAATTGTAATGCCAAGAATTATACCGGAAACACAAATAAATGCACCAAGCGAAAGGTGCTTTAATTTATCGAAAAGGATTGATCTTCATAAGATTTCAACCGGGCATACAGATGAGGAAGCTATTGATGGTGTTGCTAGATCAGCTAGCAGAGACCATCAAGAAAACAGCTTTCTTACTTTCTGAAAATCATCATGTTATTCCGAGTTATCTATATCATAAAGGAGCACATTTCAAGGTCATAAATCGAGTAGGGGAGTCAGAGCATGATATTCTATGCCGCTAGATCAATATCGAGAAGACGAATTATGCCTTTGTCTCAAAATCTAACCTTGAAAGAGGATTAAGAGATGATCTTTGGATTAAGTTGGTGCTGTTCTTAGATGGCGAGAAACCAACCAAGTATTTGTTTCCTTCAACAGTTTGGAAAGAATCCGATTAATTATTTACTGATACATCCGTTCAAAAATCGGAACGAAAACTAATCAACGAATTTGCGAGCTGATCGGTCTTCGATCCGGAGGGTTAGGAAAACACAAGTTCTTTACTCATACGCTACAGGCATACCGCACAAACTCCTCGTGAATCTCGCTAGCGCGATTTGACAGGCTAGAGAATTGTACAGAGTAAAGTATGAGGAAATCTTTTGTGTGTGCGGTTGAAGAAAAACTCTCTTGTGGGTTGGACAAAAGAAAAATTATAAGGCGCCAGGATCAGGGCACGGCACAGGGTTTGTTGAGGCGCTGTCCTTATTGGATACTTAATATAACGTCTAATTTTGAAGTACTACACGTTCAAACTCGCTGGCCTTGATGCCAGCTTAGCAATATAAGCAGGGTTTGTGAGAACATTGATTTAATCGAAAACAGACCTTAGACTAACATACGGAATGGAAACACCGGCATCTAATAAAAGTCATAACAGCCAAATGCAAGAATTGCAGGTATTGCATACTTTAGACTATACCTGTTTGACTCCATACGAATCTTTGGCTTATCTTGGGAATATAACCACGAATGTCATCTTTGATGATATTCTGCTACACTAGAAAAATGAAATTAATTATATTCCTGTCAGTATAATCAAAACATATGTTTTCTTTCACTAAAAAAATAGATATTCTAAATCAAAAACTAAATGCTTTCAAGGATGAGAAAAAGGGTTTGATGCAGCAGTTATTGATGAGGAAGAAGAAGTTAAATAGTAAAAGATGAAATACTACCTGTTTATAGACGAAAGTGGAGATCATGGATTGACGCATGTCAATCCTGATTTTCCGGTATTCCTGCTCTGTGGAGTACTTATGTCGGAGCAGGCCTACGAGCAGTTGAAGGAAAACTTCAATCATATTAAAAAGCAATTTTGGAACAATAAGACTGCAATATTTCATTCTCGTGACATCCGAAAATGCGAAAAGGAGTTTGTTGTATTATTCGACTCTGCTCTAAAGCGCTCCTTTTATGAGCAGTTGAACCTATGCATCGCTAAGAGTGACTATTCCGTAATCAATGCGGCGATTAGAAAAGACCAGTTCATTAAGAAATACGGAAGGCTTTCCAATGATGTCTATGAAATATCACTTTCATTTATCATTGAGCGCAGTATTTTTTGTTTGGATTCCCTCAATAGAGATGATATTAAACTGGAAGTCCTCATTGAGAAACGAGGTAAAAAGGAGGACAGGCAGCTAGCTGAGCATTTTCAGAAATTGTTGGCAAGGGGAACGGGTTATGTAGATGCCACACGATTGAAAAACTACGGAATGGCCATCAGTTTCAAATCAAAAAGAGAAAATATCAATGAATTACAACTTGCAGATTTGATCGCATACCCGGTGGCCAGATTTGTTTTGGATCCGAATAGGGCCAATCCGGCCTATGACCTGATTCAACCTAAAATTTATAGAAGAGGGGGTAAATTATATGGACTTAAGATATTCCCTAAAAAACAAAAAGCTGAAATTAATTCCAGCTTTTTGCCGATCGGGGACACCCCGGTCCAATATTTTTTGTTAAACAAATATCACGAATATATACGAGATATACAAATTTGGGTTGGATCTTATTATAGAACTATAGGCTATGGAAATACCATCATTTAAAGAAGATCATATTAGTCAAATACTAGCATTGCAGGTTTTGCAAACCCTAGGCTACACCTATTTGACTCCCGATGAAGCTTTGGCCTATCGTGGCAACAAAACCACCAATTTCATCTTAGAGAATGGTTTGCGAAAGCAGTTGAAAGAAATCAATTCAATTCGAGTTAGTTCTACGGAAACATTAGTTTTCAGTGATAACAATTTAAAAGCAGGTATTCAAGCATTGAAAAACCCACCAATGCAGGAGGGTTATATCACAGCAAGTGAATCAGTCTATAACCTATTGACATTAGGTAAATCCCTTGAACAAAACATAGACGGAGACAAAAAGAGTTTTACCCTTCAATACATAGATTGGCAACATCCGGAGCAAAACGTATTTCATGTTTGTGAAGAATAAAGCACGATGCGCAGTACAAGCAAGGATCATTACCGTCCGGATATTGTGTTGTTCATCAATGGTATTCCGGTGACAATCATAGAGTGTAAGCAACCGGATATGAAAGAGCCCATCAAACAGGCTTTTTACGGAGCACAGGTATAAAAAATAAAAATGTAACCCTTAAGAATGAAGTATTTAAAAACAGACCGGAACAATTTCCTTACTAGTCAAATAAAACCATTCCACACTCACTTTTAATTGTAAATAACTTTAAATGTTATATAATTTATATTATGTTAAATAGAATGAATTTAGACCTACCCAACCATCTCCCCGCTTCAAGATAAGCCAGGCTTGCCAATAAAATATGGGATCCTTTCTATTTGCTACTTGATTAATTCATCAGCCTTAACAATCCCTTAATTATGGCCAATAGACCATTTTAAGTTTTTACGGTATATTTGATAAATATATTGATAATGACCAAAACTATGAACAAATATTTAAGGCTCCAGCTCCTTACTTCGATTCTATTCTTTCTTTTTGTCATGCAGACTCTGGCCCAGACTTCTCCGGCCGGTTTATTCCTCACCTGGCAAAATGACCCTACCAGCACCATGACCATCGACTGGCATACAAAGGCTGAAGATCAGGCGATTGATTTGTTACATTTCAGGGAAAAAGGAACAGATACCTGGACATCTCTTAGCTCCCTTGCTTTTGACTTTCCTTTTTCAGATCGTAAAATACACCGTTTAGAACTGACAGGTTTAAAACCTGATGTAAACTATGAGTTTCGTGTAGGGGAATTTAGCCGAATTTTCTATTTCCGTACCATGCCCAAGACCAATGACCGACCTATCCGTTTTGCTGCAGGTGGAGATACTTCTCAGGGAGAAATGTTTAAAAAAATGAACCGGGCAGCCATGCAGTATAACCCGGATTTTATAGTTTGGGGTGGCGATTTGGCCTATGCCAATGGCCAAAAGGAAAATATAGCCGCTTGGTACCAGTGGTTTGAAGGAGTTTTGCGTGACCTGGTTACTGAGGATGGCAGAGTGGTTCCTCTTGTTGTTGGCATTGGCAACCACGATGTAATCAATCACCATTACCCCGCTTCAGAAAGCAATATCAACAAAGGCATAGGCATGCCTGCATTTATTGCCAAGGTAAAACGTGGAGAAATGGAGGAACCTACGGATGAAATACGACTGGAAAAAGCACCATTTTTCTACAGACTATTTGCTTTCCCAGGACAGCCCGGTTATGGAGTGATTGACTTTGGCAATTACCTGAGCTTATTTATACTGGATAGCTCTCATAGCAACCTTATTAGTGGAAGTCAAACCAATTGGCTTCATGAACGATTGGAAGAAAGAAAAGACATGGCCAATATCATCCCGGTTTACCACAAGCCTGCTTACCCTTCCGGCCGTGTGCAGCCCGGGGAAACCGCAACCAGTTTTGGTCTCAGGAGGTCCACACACATTGGGTTCCACTATTTGAAGAATATGGTGTACGTGTAGCCCTGGAAAATGATGACCATACTTATAAACGCAGCTATCCCCTTCTCCGGGATAATATAGACCCCAACGGCATCATTTACCTGGGAGATGGTTCCTGGGGTGTAGAAAAAGAAGCCCAAAAGTCCGGAGGAAGTTTGGTACCTCAGGAAATCTGCTGAAGAAAATTCAGCCATTATCGCTACCCTACAAGGGAGTCACCAACATTTCCTGATGATCAATGAAAACGGAAAGATCATCGATGAATATCCGGAAACATTAAAAATCAAGCCGTAAACTCAGATTTTGAAAACTAAAGAAATAGATAAATTACATAACGAATTAAGTAAATTAGCTATTTTTTTATTTTACATTTACCGATGGCTTCGACAAGCTCAGCCGCCGGTATTGCATTCTTTTACTGATTAGGTTATTTTTTAAGGCATCCCTTCCTTCTAATTTATTACCGGGGATTGATTTTGGTATTCCCAAACCGAAAATGAAGAAGCCTGAAGGGCTGAAACTATAATAGCCACAGATCTCGGTTCCTGACAAATCCCCTCCCGATTAAAGTTGGGACAGGCTTTGCCCCTTTCGCTAAGGGGAGTCCCATGAATTTAGATTTTGATCGACCTATAGGGTAGTGTTTATTTTTTAGTTATTTAACCTTCTGATTAGGTGATTCTTTTGAGCTTTCTCCAGCAAATCCCAATATTATGTGATAGCTATTTACATTTACCTATGGCTTCGACAAGCTCAGCCGCCGGTATAGCGATCATTTGCCCTAGGCTTAGGCAGGCTCAACCGTCGGGAAGCAGTTGAGGCTATCGGTGGATTTTCAATAGCGATCAGGAGCATTTCCATCCCTGAATTCCACCATTTCGTCACATTTTTTGATTGGATCTACTGAAGAGGATATTCTTGTGTAAATATTCATAGGTATCAAAATGGGCATGTACCACAACCGAATGCTTTCAATAGAATAACCATGACAAAAACCAACAAACGTTGCTATATCCTATTGACCATCGTAGGATTACTATACAATTGCTACCTGGCTTATGCTGCCATTCAATATTCCAATCAATTAAACCCACTCAGAACCGAATGCAAAATATTCGGTTTAAATTTTAATTTATAAATTGAACAACTATGAAAAATAAACCTTTGGCATTTCGGCAAATCGAATGGTGGATCGTTACCCTAGTCTTTCTGATTATTGTTTTGGTCAATATACTCAGTGCAGGGAATGGGGGCTACCATTCATTTAATGATGGTTTAATTGGCTATTTCGCCAAAATTATAATTCCGCTCCTATTATTTCTAGTCTTCTACCTGTTTCATAAAGTACTGATACCAAATTACTTAAAAAATAAAAAAATGGCCCGCTTGATTATTCTAAGCGTTCTTATTGCCATTTTCTCATACATCATCATTACTTTATTTTCTGATGGAGCAAATATTACCAAAGCTCCTTTTACGGCATATTATTTTAAAATAATGGCCATTTATTTAGGCTATTTGGTTTGGGTGATTTTTTTAAAACAGGTGTTGACACCACCCAAAATGAAGGATTATCAATCCTACAACTCAATCCGTTTGGGTAGCATTTTCTTTTTCCTGACTTTATTTCTACTTCAAATTGACCAACTTGTCCACAGGAGTATTGCCTTTATTTTGGCGTTTGCATTGCCTTCCATCCTTTTGGTATTGGTTTATAATTATTACCTTATTTATAAAAATCGACAGGCGGGCAATAGAAAGGCTGCCAACTGGTTCAATATTACTTTAATACTCTTCTTCCCTGGTACATTTATTTTTATTGGCTTAGTTGAAAATGAAGGAATTCCACTTTTGATAGGTCTAGGCATCGGATTAATGATACAATTGGTAATTATTCCAATTTCCAATCTTTCCTTCGAAAAATACCTCGGTATGGTAGGTCAAATTAAAACCCTAAGTCATAAGGTAGAGGTAGGCACGGCCAATTTAAGCTTTCTAAAATCTCAAATTAATCCGCATTTCTTATTCAATGCCCTGAATACCCTTTACGGTACTGCATTGATGGAAAATGCTGAAAAAACGGCCGATGGCGTTCAAAAACTTGGCGACATGATGCGCTTTATGATCCATGAAAACCAACAGGATAAAATTCCTTTGAAAAGAGAAATTGCCTATGTAAAAAACTACCTGGACCTTCAAATGTTGCGCTTTGAAAATGAGGAAAACCTGTCCGTTGACTTTAAATTGCCAAAGGATGAATGTGAGGGACAAATTGCTCCCATGCTTTTGATTCCTTTTGTAGAGAATGCCTTTAAGCATGGCATTAGCACCAAAAACAAGTCTTGGATAAGGATCAACTTACGTTGCATGGAGGGAACGGTGCACCTGGATTTGGTCAATAGCATTCATCCCAAAAAAATTACGGATGACCCTAAAGACGAATCCGGGATAGGCTTGGAAAATGTAAGAAAGCGACTAGAGCACTATTATTCCGGCAAGTTTAGTCTTTCCATCATTTCCAATGAAAGTGAATTTTTCGTACATTTCTCACTTCAGTTGGATTGAGAGAAAGATTAAATTATCAAATACGATTAGTATGCTAAAAGCAATTGCAATAGATGATGAAAGAATGGCTTTGGAGGTAATCAAATCTCATGCCTCCAAGGTTCCTTTTATTACTTTAGAAGCTGCTTTTTCTGATGGCATCCAAGGACTTGAATACCATAGCAACATTCCGGTAGACCTTATATTTTTGGACATCAATATGCCTGATATTTCAGGAATTGACCTGATGGCCATGCTTCCGGAAGCTACCATGGTCATCTTTACTACTGCCTATTCTGAATTCGCCGTGAAAGGCTTTGAACTCAATGCCTTGGATTACTTGTTGAAACCATTTTCCTTGAGTCGGTTTTTACAAGCTTGCCAAAAAGCCCGAGACTGGAAGGCATTGCAACCTTCGGGTGAACCCGAATATATTTTTGTCAAAACAACGGATAGCCAACAAAGAATAAATTTTGGCGAGCTATTGTACTGTGAAGCCGCAGGAAATTATGTTAGTCTGCAATTGAAAAATGAAAAGCTAATAAGCAGGATGACTTTTAAAGAATTGGAAAAGCTACTCCCCTCCTATTTTATCCGTACCCATAGGTCCTTTATGGTCAATAAAAATAAGATTAATAAAATAGAACGGCACCAAGTTCAAATAGATGAGCATTTTATTCCGGTAAGTATATCTTACGCTGATTTTATTTAGCAAACATAAGGGTACCGAAATTTTACATTTTATTTACAGAATAAATTCATTATATTAATAATAGACACCATATTAAATAAAAGAACACTTGTATTTGGTTGAGCAAGATTGTGAAAAAGTTATGAAAAACAATTTAATATACCATCTAGTGCCTAATGCTACGTTCATATTGATACTGTACCCCTGGTTAGAAGGATATCTATCTACCGGTCAATTTGTTATCGCTGCTTTTATTTATTCTTTCATTTATCATCCTATTATTGATTATTACCGACTTAGAGCTTTGGGTAAAATAAGTGAAAAGGATTTTAAATAGATGTGGAAATGGGACACCTTATACAGATTTAAGTATTACAATCAATTAATGTTTGGAAAGTAGGTAAGCATTATTTTCTTTAGGAAATTCTCTTTGATCGCATCCCTATAGTGAAATGGATGAGCCATCCAACTGACTATTTTTTTGTAATTCACCAAGCGCAGTAATCCAAAATAAAATCGCCTAACAAATGAGTCTTAGTTTTAGGAATATTAATTGCCTTTTGACAAGCTCAGGGTCCGGAAAACCTACTAAGTATTACGAAGACAGGTTCTAGTCCCGAAAAGCCCTAACAAAAAAGGCCATCCCTAATATTAGGGATGGCCTTCTGAATTATTGTATAACTGGTGAAAGGCCTTTGAAATTCAATTTAACAGCCTTTACCATTATCAAATTATTCTTCCATCGGATGTTCTTGCAACAACTCGGTGGGAGAATAGAAGCCTGTTTTGTCTTTGATGGCGGCCCTTACAGCTTTCACCTTATCCGGACTAACTGCTGAGGACTCATTGCCAAAGCTATTTCTAACGTAGGTGATTACAGCAGCAACCTCCTTGTCGTTAAGCATACCGGCATATGGGGTCATAGGTACCTGACCCGGATATTCCTTGCCCAATACTTCAATTGGTCCCATAAGCCCATTCAACACAATCTTAATAAATCTTTCTTCGTCTCCATTTACCCACTTGGTTCCTGCCAATGGTGGAAAGCCTGAAGCGCTCAATCCTTTACCGTCCGGCTGATGGCAGGTAATGCAAAAGCCTTCTTTGCTATAAATAGCCTTACCCATTTGGAATAGCGTAAGTTCTTCACCTTTCAACCTTGAATTGGATGCCTTGGCTTCCTCAGACGCTTTCTGAAATACCACACTACCATCAGGGTTGATTACCATATTTTTGACCGACATATCATTCAAGTGCGCCAAAGAGGTTTCGAAAGGTTTTTGCATCCAATCATCCATTGGATTTTCATTGGCAATTTCCAAAATGGCCAATCCATCTTCTTTATCCAACCAAGAAGCAGCTACTATGGCTTCCAGCCTTACGCGTCCATGGGGATCAGCAGCGGCTTTTTTAAGTAAATCTACCTGGTCGGCTACTTGATGTCCGGTATAACGTAAAATTCTTGCGACCGCTGCTCTTACTCTATGGTCTTCAGAATCCATCAATTTTTTCAGCAGGTCCTGGTCCACGGCATTCAGCCCCCAGCTAACCCATAGTCCTTCTAGTAAATGGTGTTCATACCTCGGATCATTTTCATCCAAATCGGCTATCCATGTTTTCATTTTAGACAAAACTTCTTCAGTATCTCTACCTCTTAGCTCTATTCTTGTCGCATACCTGGCTCTAAACTCAGGCAATTTCAAATTGTCCAACAAAGTTTCAATAGTTGCTCCATCAATGCTTGGAGGTGTAACCAAAGGTCTTGAAGGATAAGTAATTCTATAAATTCTTCCATGAACATGGTCTCTCAATGGGTCTCTTGCATTGTGCTGCATGTGACCTACCAAAATATTGTGCCAGTCTACGAAGTACAGGGATCCATCAGGAGCAAATTCCATGTCAACAGGTCTGAAATTCCCATCGCTACTTTTGATAAGATCCAACCTGTGTTCACTATCATAGCCTGTTCCATCTTCCACCATTCGGTGCATTTTCATGCCCAAAAATCCGATGGTATTGTTGATCAACAAGTCTCCTTGAACTTCTTCGGGAAAATGTCTACTGGATACAAATTCCAAGCCTGAGGTTGGTCTTACCCTGTGGGCGTCTTCTATTAAGTTTGGTCCTTTATGATTTCCTTCACCATAGCGGGATTTTACGGATCCCGGCATCATCCAACGAACATCAGGTCCGGAAGTTTCTGCAAAGAAATTTTGCCCCCAATCATCAAATGCGATTCCCCAAGGATTAGGTATGGGAAGTTGAGCAGTTCTCTCCAATCTTTTTCTAGCAGGATTGTACCTGTAAAACCCACCATTGGTAGCCCTTACAGGGCCATATGGTGTTTCTACGTCTGTATGAAGGAATACCCCTTCACCCATATAAATGGCCCCTGAAGGATCTGCTACAAAGGCAGAAATATTGTGGTGCGTATCATGATCATCAAATCCACTTAATAAAATTTCCCTTTTCTCGGCATAATCATCCCCATCTTCATCTTTTAAAATGATAAAATTGGTGCCTTGAGACAGGTAAACTCCTTCCGGTGCGATCTCCATACCTATAGGTAAATGCAAACTGTCAGCAAAAACTGTTTGCTTGTCCGCCTTGCCATCCTTATCGGTATCTTCTAAAATTAAGATTTTGTCATTCGGTTTTGGATCTCCCGGTTTGTAATGCGGATAACTTGGCATTACGGACACCCACAATCTACCTTTGGTATCAAAGGTCATTTGAACAGGGTTGGCTAATTCCGGAAATTCTTTTTCAGATGCGAATAATTCTACCTTATAACCTTCAGCAACTTCAAATTTATCCAAAGCATCTTGACCATAAAGGTATTCAAGGCTTCCATTTTTTTCAGGATTATAGTTGGTTTCCACCGGTGGCAACTCTATGGTGCTTTCATCAGCTTTGGCCAAGTCAAATTGCTCACCTTTATTGGCTTTCCAAATGGCCTGATCCCTATTTTCCGTCATTTGACGGATTTTTTTCAATTCATAGGGATAATTGTCCGGGCCAAAAGGGTTATACCTTCTACCAAAAACATGCACACCATTTGGTATTTTGTAATCATTGTGCCACATCCAGTTCTTTTCCTTTACAGCGGCATGTATGGCAGCTCTATTGTCTTCTGCTACAGCCTTATCTGTACCGAATACTTTATCGGTCAAAAAAGTTGAAAACTTCTTATATCCTTCCTCTGTCAACTGAAAGCCATCTATGGTGAGGTATTCATCTGCCGAAGAGAACCAAGATGAAGAGGGTGAAAAAGCATCCACAAACAAGACCTGGTTCCTGTCTGCAATTTCCTTCATTGCATCCGTATACATTTTAAGGTTCTTGTTTTCTTTTTCTCCGTTTGGCAAATCAAAATCATCACTTAGGTCTTCAAAAGCGATTGGAGATACCAAAGCAAGTTGAGGCGGGGCTTCACCATTATAAATGGTGTTTTTTGTATGCTTGATAAATGCTTCCAATTCATTTTTATACATTTCCAAACCCTCTTCACCTTCAAAAGACTCATTGTAGCCAAAGAAGGCAATGATGATGTCTGCTTCATGTCTTTTGATCCATTCATCAGGGGTCTCAAAATGTCCTTCACTACCTGAATTGGTAGCCAATTCGTCTTGAAATTCTTCAGCACCCGGGAAAGCCCATGGCGAAACTCTTCCTGCATGTGGTCTAAAACCCGGTGTATCTCCTCCATCACTCATATTCCTTATATATAATAAGGAATCCGGGTAGCGAACATGCATTTCAGTTTCAAAATGACCATAGTTCATCATTCTTGATCCCAAGTTATTACCAATCAAGATAATATGATCTCCCTTATTTAAAGTAAGTTTAGGACCATCCTGACCACATTGAAAGGCAAAAAATGATAGAATGCCTATTAAAATTAAACTTGTAATTCGCTTCATAAATTTGGGCTTGTATCTGACCATAATTTTTTTCCTCTTACTAAGCGCAAGCAAAAGAATTTTACCGATTTTACTTTTAGACTGACCTCAATATTAGTAAATTTTTTCATTTATTTTTAACAATAGTACATAAACCTCCTAAATCTGGTGTAAATCAATTGAGATCAATTATAAAAGGAACCACATAGCTAGAAAATTTGGTCTCTTATTAAATCTACCAACCAATACTATAAAGAATGCTTTCGATTTTGATCAATTTTCGGTAATCTTAAGTTTTAATTAATTGTATGCAAACTCAAAAAATCGGGTTGTTCCTAGGCCCCATTGTATTTCTAGGTATATATTTTGGCATTGCGCCTGATGGATTGTCTCCTGAAGGTATTTCGTTACTTGCTGTTACATTTTGGATAGCCATTTGGTGGATAACAGAAGCCATTCCAATTGCAGCCACCGCCCTACTTCCTTTAGTAATCTTTCCGTTAACTGGAATTATGGCCTTAAAACCTACCTCTATACCCTATTCTGATCCGATGGTACTACTGTATATGGGGGCTTTATGATTGCCGTAAGTATTGAGAAATGGAACCTTCACAAAAGGATAGCCCTGAAAATTATCTCTTACTTAGGTACAGATTTAAAAAGAATTGTCCTGGGATTTATGGTGGCCACAGCTTTTCTTTCCATGTGGATTTCCAATACTGCCACTTCCTTAATGATGCTTCCCATTGCCATAGCTGTGGTGGTTCAAATGTCTCAGTCCAATAAAGGAACCGAAAACGCTTTTGGGCAATCCTTAATGTTAGGAATTGCCTACAGTGCCTCAATTGGCGGCATTGCTACCATCATAGGAACTCCAACAAATATTATATTAACAGGGGTGGTAAAAAGCACTTACGGGGTGGAGATTAGTTTTGCGCAATGGATGTTAATCGGTTTGCCTTTAGCTAGTTCACTTTTATTTGTATGCTGGTATTATTTGGTGAATTATGCTTTTAAATTTCCTAAAAGCTTACAATTGGAAGGTGGTAAAGATGAAATTAACCGTCAGTTGGAAGCGTTGGGTCCAATTAGTTTGCAAGAACGTAGGGTGCTTTATGTATTTTTAATGGTGAGTTTCTGCTGGATGTTTAGAAGTTTTATCTTGCAAACCTATATTCCGGTATTGAATGATACCATTATTGCCATTTTTGGCGTATTGTTACTCTTCGTAATCCCTGCCTCCAATGAAAAAAATGAGCGCTTATTGGATTGGAAGGTAGCTGAGAAAATTCCTTGGGGGATTTTAATCTTATTTGGGGGTGGATTATCTCTGGCCAAAGCTTTTCAAGAAACCGGTTTAGCCAATTGGATTGGAGAACAATTTGTACTGCTCAATAATGTTCCCTTTTGGCTGTTTTTATTCATTATTATTGCAGCTGTAAATTTCCTGACAGAAATAACTTCCAATGTAGCCACTGCATCCATGCTTCTACCCATCCTATCTGCAGTTGCTTTGGCCATGGGGGTACATCCTTATGCTTTAATGGTAGGGGCCACAATGGCCGCTTCATGTGCTTTTATGTTACCTGTAGCCACTCCTCCCAATGCAGTTGTTTTTGGTTCCGGTTATTTAACCATACCGGTGATGATGCGAACCGGATTATTTCTAAATCTACTTTCAATAATTTTGATATTAATCGTGGCTTTATTTTACCTGCCGTGGATTTGGGACCTTGATTTAAATAAATATCCATCAGCCTGGAAGTAAAGGTCAAATCTATTGGATCCGCAAAAACTTGAAAATCAATAATTTAAGTTAACCAAACATAAAAAATAAATCTTAGTCAAGATATTTAAATTTAAGTCAAAATATTTTAATTGAAGGGGAATATTTTAAAACATATCATTACACTCATCGCGTTAAAATCTACCCCACGATTAAGAAAGGCATTACAAAAAATACAATTTGATTTGATCGCAAGGGATTACAGATGTTCTTCAAAAGTGATTAGCTTCTGTATATAGAACTCATTTACAATTAAACCCAGGCAAAAAATGAAATTTCTGCAGAAACAGTATTATCCAGAATAAGCTATTTCTTATCTACCTACCCAAAATTAAATTTCTGATTACCTTCATAAATTTTACTAGAGTAATACAAATAAAAAAGGCCCGAGCTATACACTCGGGCCTTTTTTATTATATATTTTTGAATTTTATCTTTCTATCCAGTTATCTCCCAATTTGTCAGAGAGTATTTGATTGTATTCTTCAGCTTTCGCTTCGTTTTTCAACCTCGTATGAATTTGGAATAAAATTTCCATAATATCAGTATTATCAGGTTTCAATTCAGAAGCTTTGGTAAAATAAGGCAATGCTTCTAAATATAATCCGTCCGCTTCTTTAAGCATCGTTTCAGATTTAGCTTCCCACTCATCATCAGAAAGGTTGTTTACTTCTGTAATTATATTTCTGGCTTTGTCTAGATAGATTGCTCCGGCATAATAATTTCCTTCAAAGAATTCAGGATCAGCTTCAACTGTTTTCTTGTATTCTTCCAATGCACCTTCCATGTCACCTGATTTTTCTTTCAAGTAACCGTATCTCAACCTAATGGCCGGATTGTTAGGGTCATTTACCAAAGCTTTCTCAATAGAAGTCATCGCTTCATCCATTTTGTCCAACTGCAATAACAATTGAATTTCAAACTCAGCTAAGCCTTTATCGTCAGGATATTCTTCCCTTGCTTCTGTTACTACACGGTAAGCTTCTTCAGGATCATTGTCTTCAGCACTTGCAATTTGGATTAGAAAGTAATAGGCATTGAGCTTATTGTATTCCGGTACATCCAATAATTCAGTAAAATATTTTTTTGCAGCTTCGGTATTGCCAATCATATTAGCAGTATAACCTGCATTAAATACGATGGAAGTATCATTTGGATCTAAGTCTGCAGCTAAAGCGAAGAATTCATGAGAAAGTTCCATGTCTTCTTCTTCATATTTGGCTATGGCCTTATTAAAAGATGCATTTTTCAAACGGTAGATACCTTCTCCTTGAAAATTAGGGGGCATATCGGGTAATACCTCTTTGAATAAATCTTTACTTACTTTACTTGTAGAGTCATTGTTCTCCATTTCAAAAGTCTTAACAAAACTTTCTTGTGCAACTCTACCCAAATCCACTGTGCTCTGTGTATTAGATGAATCTGCTTCAAACATCTTTGTCTCTATTTTACCTTTAATAAAATAGGTTTCAGACTGAGCGCCGGTTTCCTCATCAGCAGTTGCTGTTTTTATTTCCGTATATGCCTCTTCAAGATTTCCCCTGTTAAGGTTTTTTCAGCAGATTTAACTACCTTTTTCTGGCCAAAGGCAACTGTCGAGGCGATGCCCACCACAGCCAACGATAAAATTAATTTTTTCATGTTACTAGTGCGGTTCTTTATTGGTTTCAATTATTATTCTTTATTAGGATTTTCTTCGTTTTCCCCTGTCTGAGAATTTTCGGAATCGTTGGTGTTATCAGTTCCTTCATCTTCCACAGTACTGTCGGGTTCTTCGGTTTCAATGTTTTCGATTTTTTCTACAGATGAAATTTCATCATTTTCATTCAATCGAATTAATCTAACACCTTGGGTAGCTCTTCCCATCACTCTGATTCCTTCAGCTGGAGTCCTAATGGTAATCCCTGAACGATTGATAATCATCAGGTCATCGGTATCCACTACTTCTTTAATTGCTACCAACCCCCCAGTTTTTTCTGTGATGTTCATGGCTTTCACCCCTTTTCCACCCCTATTGGTTATCCTGTATTCAGACAAAAAGGAACGCTTTCCATATCCTTTTTCAGTTACAACTAAAAGCGTTGCATCTTCTCTTTGAACACAAACCATGCCAATTACATGGTTTTCTTCCCCATCTAGGTTAATGGCTTTTACCCCGGTTGCAGTTCGACCCATTGGCCTCACATTGGATTCATGAAAATGAACTGCTCTTCCCGAACTTGAAGCAATCACAATATTCGCGTCTCCATTGGTCAGTTCAACGTTTAGCAACTGATCATCTTCCCTGATATTCAAGGCGATAATACCATTGGTCCTTGGTCTGGAATATTGCTCCAAAGTAGTTTTCTTGATGATCCCTTTTTTGGTAATCATCACAATATTGTTATTATTGATATAGTCTACATCTCCAAGATCTTTAACTTGAATAATAGATCTAATTCTATCGGTACTTTCAATATTGATAAGGTTTTGTATAGGTCTGCCTTTAGATGTTTTACTACCTTCAGGAATGGCGTAGGTTTTAAGCCAGAATAATTTACCTTGATCCGTAAAGATCAGTAAATAGTTATGTGTTAAGGCAGTAAATAGATAAACGGTATAATCGTCCTCTTTGGTACTGACACCTCTGGACCCTACACCACCTCTACTCTGAGATTTATATTCTGTGAGAACGGTCCTTTTGATATAGCCCTGGTTGGATACAGTAATTACTACTTCTTCATTAGGAATCATGTCCTCATAATTGAAGTCCTCAGCATTGTGTTCAATGGTGGTCCTTCTCTCGTCATTGTAGCGGTTTTTAATCTCCTCCAGCTCGTCCTTAATGATTTGCATTCTTCGATCCTTATTGGCCAGAATATCTTTCAATTCTTCAATAAGTTTCATCAATTCATCGTATTCTTGCTGAATTTTGGCCCTTTCCATTCCGGTAAGGCGTTGCAACCTCATGTCCAAAATGGCTCGTGCCTGTATCTCTGTAAGATCAAATTTTTCCATCAAACCATTTCTGGCTGTTTCCGGATCTTTTGAATCTCTGATCAACTGAATTACTTCATCAATATTGTCTAGGGCTACCAAGTAACCTTCCAATATATGTGCTCTTTTTCAGCTTCTCTTAGTTCATATTGCGTACGTCTTACAACTACATCATGCCTGTGTTCTACATAATGAAGAATAAGTTCTTTAAGATTTAATGTGAATGGTCTTCCATTGACCAAAGCCACATTGTTTACACTAAAAGAAGTTTGCAGTTGGGTGTGCTTGTAAAGATTGTTGAGTACCACATTGGGTACAGCGTCTTTTTTGAGCTCATAAACAATCCGCATTCCTTGCCTATCCGATTCGTCTCTTATGGCAGAAATCCCATCAATTTTCTTTTCATTGATGAGTTGAGCGGTTTTCTCAACCATTGACGCCTTATTCACCTGGTAAGGAATTTCATTGATAATGATCATTTCCTTTCCTGAGGCCTTGGTCTCAACGGTAGCTTTACCTCTAAGAATTACCCGGCCTCTACCGGTTTCAAAGGCAGCCTTCACTCCATTATAGCCATAAATAATTCCTCCCGTAGGAAAATCCGGAGCAATTATGTGCTCCATCAATTCAGGAATCGTGATGTCATTGTTATCGATATAGGCATGAATTCCGTCTATGACTTCTCCCAAATTATGAGGAGCCATATTGGTTGCCATTCCTACAGCAATCCCGGATGCTCCATTCAATAATAAAGCAGGGATTTTAGCCGGAAGTACAATTGGTTCCTTTAAGGTATCGTCAAAGTTTAACTGAAAATCTACTGTTTCTTTGTTAATATCTGTCAACAATTCTTCAGCAATTCTCCTCAACCTTGCTTCGGTATACCTCATGGCTGCAGGATTATCGCCATCAATTGATCCAAAGTTTCCTTGTGGATCTACCAATGGGTATCGCAACGACCATGTTTGGGCCATTCTAACCAAAGTTTCATAAACAGCCGAATCTCCATGTGGATGGTATTTACCTAATACCTCACCAACTATTCTTGCAGATTTTTTATAAGGCTTGTTGTGGGAAACCCCCAACTCCTGCATTCCATAAAGGATTCTGCGGTGTACAGGCTTTAAACCGTCCCTTACGTCCGGCAAAGCCCTGGAAACAATTACTGACATCGAATAATCGATGTAAGCACCACGCATTTCGTCCTCAATATTAATCGGGATGATGTTCTCGTTCTCTCCTTGAGCCATATTTAAATTTTCTCGCTAATAACCTGCAAGATAGCAAAAAGTACAGGTTTAGAAAAATAATATATTTGATACAATTGAATAATTAGGTATCCTTTTTATATTCATAGAGTTAATTTTCCTAATTGCAGCAAATAATTTGGAAAAGTAGCTTTCTATCGCCTAAAATCAGTTGCCATACCACTCTCCCACTTTTCTATTCTGCCTTTTGAAAATAGAGCTTCCCCGGTATTCCACTCCATTGTGCAAATGTTTCATTACCACCTTGCAACCCGCGATTTTACAGCGTTTGGTACCAGGCAAACTTATGGCTACCCCTAGCTGTACGGTATAAAGAGATTGTTTGACTCCTGAATTTCTACGGGGTCCACCATATTATAATCATATGGCCTAAACTCTGCCGCGGGTTTTATAAAAACCTTGGAATATTCCCCCAAATCTCGCTCGATTCTAAGACCTACCCCATAATACCCTTTGTTCACAGCAAGTTGAGGGTCTAAAGATTTTTTAAAGGTCATTGAACCAAATTCACCTTCCAACGTTAACCTCCAAGGATAATGTAAATTGGCCCTTTGTCTGAGTTGGGCTTGAACAGAAAGGTTGTTATCAGAATATTTTCGGTACTTCCACCTTAGAAAAGAAATTCGCTTTCTGGAATCCCAAAGCACCAACCCTACGGTACCGTATAATTTATCATAGGTGTATTTTTCCTGGGCTAAAGTAAAAGTATTGCCATTCCCGGTCAGCTTATCTAAGCTACCCCATTCTCTTCCATAGCCACCTCCAATACTAATGAGGTCAAATAAATTTAAGCGAACGCCTAAATTAACCGGATAAGCATAGCCTGTGCTGCTATACAAGGTGGTATCCGGGCCTGAAAATTCTGGAGCCTCCATGGTTTGCAAATCAGTGATGGGGTAGTTTTCAGGCTCCTCACTCAAAAATCAAGTTGGTATTCATGGAAACCTGCTCCGGAAGATAATTCAAAAGAAAAATTGCTGACTGCATTCCTAAATGCATTCCCAACTTCATTGTCGCTTTTTCTGCTCTTAATCTTTCTTTCAATCCCAAAAATATCTTCCTGCGCCCTACTTTCATAGGTATTGAATAACAGAAGGGTAAGCAATAAGCCACAAAAACAAAACAAACGTTCTCTAGTTTCCATAACAATAAACAATATTTTATTTACTAACGCATCAAAACCAAAAAACCCTCAATTATTGAGGGTTTTTTTATTATCTCTATAGAAAATAAATAATATCATCCTGCATCAGAAGGGCTTTCTTCCTCTTCAGTACTTCTTTTTCTTTCAATTCAGCAATTTCACTGTCCACTTTTTCCTTAATTTCAGGATTAGCCTTCATGGCTTTATTCACCTTATTAAAGGTAGAAATTCCCAACACTTCATCATTTTTGATCAAGCCAATTTTCATCTCCCTAACCTCGGTACTCAAAGAACCCATAAATTCTAAAATGGCTTCATAAGCAACTTTCTCCTCATCTGTAATTTCAATTTCTGCAAGTTTGGCTTCATCATCCCATGCACCTTTTATTTCATTGTAGCGACCAGCTCCATCTATCACCTCATTGTCCTTGATCATAGATACCAACTCTGCATTCTTTTGCTCATAAAAAGCCATTACAGAATCCTCCATTGCAGCAAATTTTGCAATTTCCTCATCGGTAATTTCTTCGGCAGCTTCGTCCTGTGCTTGTGCATTAAAACCTATTAGACCTACAAATAAAAAGGCCAATCCAAATAATTTCTTCATAATTTTATCTCAATTTATAAAATGCTTTATACCCTCGAATTAAATCAGAATCAACCAATATAACAAACAATGAACAAAAAAATGCGCTAAAAATTATTTATTAGGGACAATTTTTGAATTTAAACAATACTTTTTAGCTTATTTATAGTCTCAGTTGGATTTTCTGACGAAAACACAAAATTACCTGCTACCAATACATTGGCTCCTGCTTCAAACAGTTTCTTAGCATTGGCTAAACTAACCCCACCATCAATTTCAATTTTTGCATGAGAACCGGTTTCCACGATTAGTTCTCCTAAAGCATGGATTTTTTTGTAAGTGTTTTCGATAAATTCCTGCCCACCAAATCCTGGATTGACCGACATTATTAAAACGGTATCAACCTCTTTCACAATGTCCTGTAATAGTCTAATAGGGGTATGGGGATTTATCGCTACCCCAACTTTACAATCCAATGCTTTAATGGCTTGCACTGTCCGGTGCAAATGAGGACAAGCCTCTAGGTGAACTGTAATTTGAGCAGCGCCGGCTTTATGAAAAGCTTCTAGGTACTTGTCAGGTTCCACAATCATCAGGTGGACATCCAAAGGTTTTTTGGCATGACGATTAATGGCTTCCACTACAGGTAAGCCAAAAGAAATATTTGGAACAAATACACCATCCATAATGTCTACATGGATGTAATCTGCTACAGAATCATTAATCATTTCAACCTCCTGCTGGAGATTAGCAAAGTCTGCAGCCAATATTGAGGGGGCTATTAATGGATTCATATGGATAGTATTTAGGATGATACAATAGTTGTTTAGGATACAAAAAAAGGCATTTTTAAGTTCAATTCCTTATTTCTTCCACAACTTCACCGTTGAGACAGAGGAATCGTCTTGTAATTCAACCAGATAGATTCCGGGATTTAAAACTTCCATACTGGCACTATAAGGAAAATTACTTTTGCTCCTTTCTAGTTCAAGCTCACTTACCAGCTTTCCATCGCTGGCAAACAATTTCATGGTACAATTGATAGAAGTCCCAAATTCAATTAGCAACTCATCTTTGGTTAGGGGATTTGGGTACACCCTTGTAGTGGATTCACCTTCCGGCTCTCCATCTTCAATGAGTTTACCAAACATTGCCCTAGTAAAATCCGGGACTCCATATCCTAGCTCGTTGTCAGGTTGAGAAAACTGTGATCCACTCAATAAAATTTGTTCTCTCAATTTATCATTGGTCCAATTGGGATTTGCTTCTCTCAATCCTGCCGCTAAAGCTGCTACCTGAGGTGCAGAAAATGAAGTACCACTAGAACTACTTGTCCCCTCTTCTTGTCGCCAGAGGGTAACTCCAGATCCATATGCCACCAACTCCGGCTTGATTCGGTTATCAGCGCTCGGACCAATTGAGCTAAAGCCTGCCTTATTAAGATTACTATTAATGGCTCCTACGGAGAGAATATTCTTCGCATCAGAAGGTACCGTAATGGTTTTCCAACTGATGTTTCCTTCATTTCCGGCACTGCTGACCACTAAAATTCCTTTTTCTGCAGCCATATTGGCTCCTTTGGTAATGATGGCTGTCTGCCCATCGAGGTCTTCCTTGGAGTAATCCATCCCTTCATCATCAAAATAATTGTAGCCCAATGAGCTATTGATCAAATCCACTCCCAGACTATCGGCATATTCAGCGGCTTTAACCCAATTGTATTCTTCAATTCTATATTCTGAATCTACATCCTCTGTTATACACAAAATATAACTGGCTCCATAGGCACCGGCAATTAGATTTTCGGGATCGTAAGCAGCCATTAAAGAAAGCGTACCTGTGCCATGCGTATCTGCTCTATATACATTGTCTGAATCAGGCACGACAAAGTCCTTTGTGGCATAAATTTTTTGTTCAGCAAACAGGTGGTCAAACGCAGGTATCTTGTCCACATTTAAGAATCCCGCATCAAAAATGGCCACCAAAACCCCCTCTCTGTGAATCCTGCCTCATGCATGGCTGAAATACCCAGTATGCTGTTTTGAAATTCAAAATCTGATGGAGCTGTAGCACTGCTATTGCCCTTTTTTTCTTTTTAGCTTTATAATTTTTGGTGCTTCTTTCCAAAGTTCCCCCTTCCCCCTTAGCTACAAGATTAACTTCATTTACAAAATCCAAGGAGGAAATGTCTTTTATGGCTTCTTCAGAAGCCTGTATGATCGATGCATTCAGCCATTTGGAATGATAAATAAAGCGATTCACATAGGGACGGATAGCTTCTATGTATTTTGTAGCAACAGGTAAGTCTGTGCTGTCCAATAATACATTGTCTCGGCTCCTTCTTGTGATACTTTTTTCGCTAAGCAAACTTTCACTAAAAACGCCATTAGGTTTGTATTTATAGTGTACAGCATACCTATCTTGTGCCAGCCCATTGACTACAGTCAACCAAAATAATAAAACTATTGCTGTACTAAATTTTACCATAGTCGATAAGCCTCATATGGGTAGAACGGCCTTCTTGAATGATTTGTTCACCCAAACAGTCATTTCTAGAGCAGTATTGAAATACTTCATAGTAATTTTCCACCATTCCAATATTTCTTACAAAGACTTCGTACCTATTGTCTCGAATGGTGATCAAATCATCCTCTTCACTTTTCCTAACCTTTACTGCATCCGAAAAAGCAAATTCATTTAAAATATAGCTACCTATACTTTCAACAAAATAATTTTCTTCTCCATTATTATTGTAACTGTTTCCATTCCAACTAAAATCCAGACTTACAGGATACACGAGAATGACTTCTTGTAAATTATTATAATTTCTGATGATTCTATTTTGTTTAAAGCTAGCTGTATAAACTACTTCATTGGCCCATTCGCTTCTATCCGTTGACTTACTCCGATGAAACAAATACACCATTTCATTCATCTCATTCAAATAGAAATCTTTAAGTTCATCTCTATAATAATAATTTGACGTTTCAAAGTCATTTTCCCCATAATAAACTGTCTCTGCAACACTGTATTCACAATAAGTACCAATTTCCAAAGGAAAATAAGTGGAAGTAATCAAGTCAGGATCTTCAGTCTCCTCGGCACAGCTAACCATAAAAATAAGGAGGGGCAGCAACCAATACCTTTTATTAAAAATTTTCATTTTCTATCTTTGAATTCAATTGAAAATTACGCAAATAATCCACTAAAATAAAATGGCTTTAAAAACTTTTGTAAAGATAAGTAATGTAAACAACTTAAGTGATGCACGTTATTGCTCAGGAATGTATGTAGACCTAATGGGTTTTTCTCTGGAAAATGACAACGAATACTTTGTTAGCCCTACGGCATTCAAAGAAATAACCGATTGGTTATCAGGCTTGGAATACGTTGCGGAATTTTCAAACAGTCATCCTGCACAAATATTAGAAACTTTGACCCAATATGAGGGATTTTCTTTTATTCAAATAGAAGAAAAACTGCACCTTCCCATGCTTAAAAATTCCAGTTACGGCTTAATTTTTAAAAGTACTATAAGTAAAGAAGCAGACTTGGATGACCTCTTGGATTATGCCATCACCTTAAAAGAAAACAAGGTAATGCTAAACCTGGAAGCTGACAAAGCATTGGAAATTACTCCTGAAATCCATGAAAAACTTAAAAATATCGCAGAGAAATGTGATTTATTACTTGGTTTTGGTTTTGATGAAAAGAACATTGAACGGCTGTTGGATCAAACCAGGATCAAAGGTATCAGCATGAAAGCCGGTCATGAAATCAGACCGGGAATAAAGGATTTTGATGAATTGGCTGATATATTAGAAACCTTGGAAATTGAAGACTAGGCTTCTTTAAAGCCAAATTCAATGTATTTAATCGTTTCTCCTTTGTCCATAAACATTTTCTCGTACCGCGTCATAATACCATGATGGATGTCTTTCCATTCCGATTGGTAGAAGTCTCGCGTATTTTTATAAATGACAATGTCTTCTCTACTTTCAAACAAGTCGAAAGTGTATTCATAAAGTCCGGTATTATCTGTTTTGAAATGTACATGCCCCTCCCGGCCCATGATTTTTTTATACATTTCCAAAAACTTAGGCGAAGTTAGCCTTTTCCTTTCGTCCCTGTCTTTAGGACGTGGATCAGGAAAGGTAATCCAAAGTTCATCAATCTCCTTTTCCTCAAAGGAATCTTCAAGCAACTCAATTTGAGTTCTTAAAAAAGCAACATTCTCTAAACCTTCTGCTATGGCAATGGTGCTACCTTTCCAAATTCTAGAGCCTTTGATATCTACACCTACAAAATTTTTTGAGGCATCCACCCTGGCTTGGCCAACTGTAAACTCTCCCCTTCCACATGCCAATTCTACCACCAAAGGAGCATTGCTTTTAAATTGTACTGATTTCCAATTTCCTTTGATCTTTTCAAAATTTTCTTTACCCGGTTGCACCACATTGGCATTTGCTTCATTTTGCCTAAACCGCTCTAGTTTATTTCTTCCCATTATTATAAATCATTTATTTCTGCAACTACAAAAGTACTTCCTCCAATAAAAATTAAATCCTCTTTCGTTGCCTTTTTTCTGCGGCCTGTAAGGCTTCATTTACATTCTCAATTACTTCTCCTTGCAAACCTAACTCAGCGGCTAAATTTTTAAGTGCATTTGCAGGCATCGAACGTGGTTGATCTGCCTGACAAAAGAAATAGTAAGCATCTTTCGGCAATTTCGCTAGTACTTTATAGTGGGCCTTGTCTTTTACCATACCCAATATCATATAAAGTTTTTGCTTGCCTTTTAATACCAAAAGCTGTTCTATTATTTCTTGAATCCCGTCTTCATTATGTCCTGTATCACAAATAGTTAGTGGATCTGATGAAAGAATTTGCCAACGTCCTTTCAGCCCTGTATTGGTAGTAATATTGGACAAGCCTTTTTTAATATGATCAGTATGAAGCTGCAAACCCAATGTTTTCAAATGATCCAAGGCCACCATGATGGCAGGGAGGTTTTTGCTTGATAACTTCCTAGAAGATCCAATTCAATATTTTCTATTGAGGCAGTGCCACCTGAAAGTGTATATTGAGCTAGGTTTTTTCTTTAGATTGCCTATTGTATCCGTTAAATTTCACATCCAAAGATTGGTCAGCAAAGGTAATTGCTGCTTTTCGGTCTGCAGCTATAGAACGGAAAACACTTGCCGTCCTATCATGAGTTTGCCCAATTACTACCGGTACATTGTCCTTGATAATCCCTGCTTTCTCAAAAGCTATTTTATCCAAGGTATCGCCCAGAAACTGTTCATGGTCAAAGCCTATATTGGTAATGATACTAAGCAGAGGTTGGATAACATTGGTACTGTCAAACCTTCCTCCCATACCTGTTTCAATTACTGCATAATCAATGCCTTTCTTAGCAAAATAAGCAAAAGAAAGCGCCACAGTCATTTCAAAAAAACTAGGCTTTATTTCCGATAAAAAGGTTTTATTGGCTTCAACAAAAGCTACCACCTCATTTTCAGAAATTTCTATTCCATTTATCTTTATACGCTCTCTAAATGATTTTAGGTGAGGAGAAGTATATAGTCCTGTGTTATATCCTGCTGCCTGCAATACAGATGCCAATGCATGAGCTGTACTGCCCTTTCCATTGGTACCGGCGATATGAATGCTCTTAAATTTATTTTGAGGGTTTCCCAGATGGGCACAAAGTTTTAGGGTATTGGTTAGGTCTTTTTTAAAAGCAGCACCTCCAACCCGCTGAAACATGGGCAAGGCCTGAAACAAAAAGTCCAGGGAGGATTGATAATTCATGGGGATCGATTAATCTACGCGGATAATAAAGGTGATTTTTCCTTTGGAGTATTCAGCAATTGTATTTCCACTTTGTGGTTTAAATGTGAGGCTGTTAACTACTTTACGGTAGTAATTTAAAACTTCATTACTTACATTATAAGTATCAGGTATTGCCTGCACAATCCTTCCACTATCATTGATGGTAATGTTAAAAACAATTTTACCATTTCTATTGGAAACCCTGTCTTGGATATTTGGTTTGGAAGCAAAATCCCATCCTGCCAAGTCCAGGTCATAACCTGCACCGTCTCCTGTATTTCCTTTGCCGGATTGTAAAATTGACCGGCCGTCTATTGTTCCATTAGGTTTACCTTCATCTCCTGCTTGAGAACTATTTCCTTGACTGCTTCCAGTGGTCGCTTGATTGCCACTACCTGTGGTTCCACCAGCACCAAAAATTGCCCTTGGGTCTACTTTAGGTTGTGGTTTTTCCACTTTTTCCGGCTGTGGTTTTTGCTCAGGTTCGGTCTTTACAGGGACTTCTGCCTGCTTTGTTGTTTCTTTGGTACTTTCCTTTTTTTCTACAGGCTTAGGTTCAGCTTTGACCGGACTGGGTGCTTTAGATACAGCTTCAATTTTTGGTTCGCTTTTTTAACTTCTGCCGGAGAAGGATTGGATTTAGGAGGGCTAACGGGTGTAATGTTTTCTGTGGGTTGCGGGGCAGGTTCACCCGGTGCCGGAGCAACTTCAGCTGTTTCCTGACTTGTAGAAGGCGGCGTTTCTGAAGGTTTCGCGTCAGCCCCTACATCTGAAAAGCCAAGGTTTAACTCAAGCCCAAATTGAGACATAGGTGGATCAGGTTGTTTCCACACCATAATAAAATAAAAACCAATCAATAACAGTACATTAATTAATAAAGTAATGATGATTGCTTTTCTATTGTTCTCAACTGTAGCCTTATGGTCCTCCCAAATTTCCATTGTTTACTTAAACGGTTGTGTTGCGATGGTTACATTGGCATCCAGACTTGCAGCAATTCCCCCAATTTCTACCAGGTATTCTACGGGGACTTCCTTATCTATATGCAATACCACATACCCTTTGTTCTCATTTAATAAATTGGTAAGTTCTCCTTTCACCTGATCCCTACTTACCTGCTTATCATTGACAGCGAATCGAAGATCCTTGGTAATACTAACGGTAACCTCTTGCATAACGATGTCTGAACTTTCGCTGGAAGGCAAATTCACAGGAAGTCCTGAAGGAGTTATAAACGAAGAGGTAAGCATAAAAAATATTAGCAATAGAAATATAATATCCGTCATGGACGACATACTAAAACTGGTTTCTATCTTATTTTTTGACTGAAGTGCCATATTACTTTTTATCCTGTAAAAGATCGATAAATTCAATCGTGGTATACTCCATATTGTGGATCAATTTGGAAACCCTGGTTACCAAATAATTGTAGCCCAAATAAGCAACAATCCCCACTACCAAGCCTGTGGCAGTTGTAATCATCGCTTCATATATTCCGGTAGACAACAATTTAGGAGATACCATTCCTTCCTCTTGGGCTACACCAATAAAAGCACGAATCATGCCAGCAACAGTACCTAGAAAACCAATCATGGGGGCAGCACCGGATACTGTAGCTAATAGGCCAAGGTTTTTCTCCAGCTTATAAATTTCTATTTTACCTACATTTTCTATGGCCACTTCAATGTTTTTAAGAGGGCTACCTATTCTCTCCAATCCCTTGGAGATCATATGGGCTACCGGCGTTTCTTCTCCTTGACAGACCATTTTAGCTTGTTCTATATTTCCGCTTTGAACCATCATTTTCACTTGATCTATCATCCCTTTAGGAGTCTTAGAAGCCTTTTTTAAGGTAATGATACGTTCTACGAAAATAAAAATGGCCAAGATAAAAAGTAGATAGAGTGGAATCATCATATAGCCCCCTTTGATCATTAAATCTAGTAGACCAATATCATTGGAGCCTGTGCCTTCCATAAGGGCAAGTGAATCAACAGCCTGAAGGCCATCACTGGTTGACAAAGTTTGTAGTAAAGTCATATTAATATTTCAAAACCCATAAGTTTTCTTCAAAATTGTCTTGAAAGCTTTCCCTAGCTTCCAAGGCCAGATCTACATTTTCAAACTGCCCAATGGCAAGTCTGTAATAATGAATCTTTCCGTAAGGATGTATCAAAAACGTATTCCTTCCGGCTTTATTGAGTTTATCCGAATAATCTCTAGCAAGATCATCATCTATAAAGCTCCCCACCACTAAAAAATAACGTGGTGAAGTCTCTCTGCCATCAATTTCTACCAATTGTGGACTGGTTTTTTCTGCAGGTTCAGCTTCCTCTACTACTGTTTCAGGAATCTGTTCTTTGCTAGCAGGTGCCGGCTTTTCAACTTGATTTGTTGTCACTGAATTTTTGGGTTGCTGCTGATCTAGTTTATCAAAAATGCCGAAATAATAAAGCCCAAAACCTAAGCCTAATATCAACAATAAAATGATTAAAAAGATACCAACCGTATTGTCTTTCTTTTCTTCTTCAACAGGAGGAATATTTTTGGATGGTTTCCCAGATTCTTTCTTTCCTGAGCTTGAAATTGACCCGGCTGCTTTAGCTCCTTCCAATGGTGTTACATTGACAGGAGGCAAGCCAAAGTCCTCATCATTATCGGATTGGCTTTTTTGATCCTTGGAATTTTTGTCAGACATCTTAAAAATTGTTATTTTAATCCACTAAGCTAAAGCAAAACATGCAAATCGCCAATATTGACACCAATAAATCCCCTCTTCCTCAAATTATATTTTATGGTCCTGCTAAACTCTCGGGATTGAATTGTTCGTATTTGTCAAAATTTAAAGCTTACTCCACCTATCAATTGAATTCCGCGAACAGGATAATTGCTAAACCGTTGGTATTTTTGATTTAGTAGGTTGTTGCCATAAGCGAAAGCAGAAAACCTATTTGTAAAAGCATAGTCTGCACCTAAATGAAGATCCACAAGCGTTCCAAGTATCCTTTCATTGTCAGACATCAAATTTATAGCATTAATCCCTCCCATTGCATTAACATTGGCATGTACTAACCATTTATCATCAGGTGTAAAAGTGTTATTTATCTTCAACTCCCATTCCGGTCTTTGCCAAGAAAAGCTAATTTCATCCAATGTGTAATGGTAATAATGGGCTGAAGCATCCAATTGATACCATTCATCGAATATATAATCTATCGATGCATGATATTCCAATACCTTGGAGTTATTGTCATAAATCAATTGGAAGCGGGTACTGTCCATTTCATTGTTTCCGTAAAAATGCATATTGGTGAAATCCCCATATTTAAAACCAATTTTATAATTAACCTGGTCATTTGCTTTTCCAGATATTCCAGCATCTATTTGAAAATTCTGAATGGTATTTTTTAGGTTTTCTGAAGGTCCTAAAAAAGGATTTTCCTGAATAAAATCATAGTAAGTATTCCTAATGACATCTCCTTCATAAGCTCCATATATTCCAAGTTCAGGAAGCACATGGTAAGACATTTTTAAAATAGGAAAAATATGAAAGTCTTCTGTTTTATTGGGAACAATATCATTTTCCTGTATCACATTTGCCCCTACTTTGATCTTAAAAGACTCCTTGGTGTATTGTACATAAGGTTGTAACTTAAAATAGTTCCTTTTGATATCCTCATAATAAATATCTTGAGGTGATGTAAAGGCTAGAAGGCTATTGATTCCACCTTTTAGAAAATCATTGGCCCTAAACCCTGCGTTGGCTCGAATTAAAACCTCACTTTCCTTGGCTTCAAATCGATCATTGAAAAGTCTCAAGGCAAGGTTGGCCTCATAATCAAACGGCTCTGCTTTATCCACACGCCTTAATCCTGCCATCATTTTAAAGGTTCCAAAAACTTTGACGAATAGAGTCTTGCATTACGTCGGTTTCTGGATCCGGCGTATATCCATAAAAATGATGCATATCCCTTTCATAGCCCAACCTTCCAAATATTTCAAAATCATCCCTGTATAGACTGCCATTCAGCAAAATATCTGTGTGGTCTTCTGCAGAGTTTTCTCCATCTACAGGACCTGTGTAGAAACCTTGATGCTTAATGTGCGCCCCATAGGTATAGTCGTCATTGTCCAGACTGTGGTAATCTGCTTGAATGAGAGGTGAAGAATAATTCCCAAAACCCAATTTTACAATGGCTTGGGTCTGGTCATTATCAGCTCGTGGAAAAGGTTTTTGGTAAGGTTTAAAGCTTACATCAACCGGAGCAAGTGTTGCCGCAAAATTCTTAACCTGATAAGTATAATCTATGGAAGTAGATACCTGAGGTAAAGAAGGACTTTTTTCAAAAACCCTTGATTGCCTAGGTAAACTTAAGACCCTGTCTTTACGGATGATAAATTCCGTATCCCTGATTTCACCTCTTTGCGGATCTGTTGTTGTCTCTTGAGAATATCCGTGGGCAACACCTGCCAATACCAACAGCCCGGTGATTAAATTTCTAAAATTTTTCATTAATTGGCTATGTTGATGGTTTGCAATAAAGTTTCTGCCTCTTTTTTGACCAAATCGTCTGTGGCATTTTCAATGATAGACTCTAAAGTTGCTTTGGCTTGAAATTTCTCTTCCATAGCAATATAGTTTTGGGCAAGAACTATAAATTGCTTTCCATACCAATAGGCATATTGTGTAAAAGGTTGAGAATTGTCAAAAATCAACTCATTGGAACGAGCATATTCACCCTTTTGATGTAGATTCAAGGCCATTTTATACAAAGCTTCAGCACCTTGTATTGTTTTATGGCTTTCCATTAATTGCCTGTACACTTCTATTGCTTGAGCCTGGGAATTTGTATTTTCTAGTGACTTGGCTTTTACCAACAATGCATTGGGTTCCGAATCAATAGTAATGCTGCCTAGTTCAAGAATCTTATCAGCATTAACAATGGCTTCATTGTATTTTCGCGTTTCAAAATAAGCCTGCATCAAAGCATAGGTGGCTTCGTATTCTTCTGCTTTGCTTCTTGCATTTTTAGCAATAAACTGATAGTAAGGTATTGATTTTGGGAAATTACCATTTTCAAACTCAATCTGACCAATTTTTTGATAAACACGGCTCTTAAGGTTATTGTCACTTGTATTCTCTATTTGATAGAAAATAGCCAAAGCTTTTGCCTTATCTCCCAATCTAAAATTGGCATCTCCTAAATAATATTTCGCTTCCGGAACTTGCGCGGAATTTGGGTAATTTCTAATATAATTTTCCAATGCGGCTATTGCATCCCTGTAAGACTGGTTGAACACCAAGCTTTTAGCAGCTGAAAATTCCACATTTTGGAGGTTATTATTACTAGGGTTGGATTTTCTATAACCGGACAAATAAGTGGAAAATTCTTGCGATCTTCCTTGTAAGGACAAGCTTTCTTGCAGCCCTACCAATGCCGTTTCGCCATTTTCTGAATTTGGATAATTATCTAAGATCATTTTATAATCTTCTATGGCTTGATCATAATCTTTTAAAGAATAATTGGCGACAGCTCTTCCTTCAAGAGCAAATGGAATAAATGGACTGTTAGGTTTGGTTCGAATTAATTGAGTAAAAACATCTCTGGCTTGGCTGTAATTAAGTTCTTCCATGTGAATTTGCGCCTTCTGATACAGTGCGTCTTCCATGTATAGACTATTCGGATAGTTTTTAATCACCATGTCCAATTGTCTGATAGCCTCTCTATTATTATTTTGGAAATTGGCTACTACTCCGCCTCTAAAATAAGCGTAATCACTGTATTGATTGTTCTCTGCTACAGCTCTTCTAAAAACATTGGCAGCGTCCGTGAATTTCTTTTGGATATAATACGTATCGCCCAACCTTACAAAAGCATCTTCATAATGCTGCTTATCACTACTGTTTTTTAGTTTATCGGTATACGTTTTAAATTGTGTTTCAGCTTTTCCATACTGCTCCTCATTAAAGTAAGCATAGCCCAAGCCATAATGTGCTTTAATCAAACTTGGATCCATAGAAGGAGGATTCATACCAATCAATTTCTCATATGCTTGGATTGCTGCAATAGTGTTATTATTGGCCGCATTGGCCTCTCCTTTCCAAAATTGTGCTTGAAATTGAAGGGACTTATTTACTGGAAACTGCAAAGATTTTGTCAGCATTTGTTGGGTACCTTTCAAATTGTTGTCCCTATAATAAGTCATGGCTTGATAGAAAGTTACTTTTTGGTAAGCTTCCTGGATCCTTCTGGATTTATTGTTCATCTTTTCCATATGCCCAATGGCACGGAGGTAATTATTGGTATTTACCAAGGCATCACTTAGCAAATTTTCAGCAGCTGTTTTTTGACTGCCTTGAGGATAATCATTCAGGTAATTGTCAAGTGCCGTAATGGCTTCTTGAAATTTGCCTAATTCCAGACTTACCTTCGCATAATTGAAAAGGGCTTCTTCTTTAATTTCCGGCCTAAAATCCATTTTATAGGCAGCATTAAAGCTATTGGCAGCAAAAGGTAAATTTTTCTGTTGCACATAGGCATATCCCAGGAAATAACTAGCCAAATGCCCCAGCTCATCGTTTACCAAAGCTACCTCTTTAAAAAACTGACTTGCTTCCGCAAACTGTTTATTTTCGTAATGAGCTACCCCAGCCTTGTATTGCTGATCTCTAGAAAGCTTTCCTTTGTTAGCGGATACAAAGCCCATGTAATGAAAAGCCGCTTGCGCATAATTTTGTTTTTCGTAATAGGCCTCTGCCAGTAACAAATGAATTTGTTCACTACTCTCTAAGTTGGTTTTATTTACTATAGGAGCTGCATAGGCAATCAAGGTGTCCAATTTATTTTGCCGGTAATAAATTCCGGCCAACATATAAGGCACCTTTAAGCTGTATTCAGAAGATTTTTCGGCTTCCTTGAAATCTTTGGCCGCAGCTTCAAAATTTCCTTCTTCAAAAGAACAATAACCTGCATAAAAATAGGCACTAGCCAAATAGGGACTTCGATAGGTTTTTGCTCTTTCAAAATAAGCTTTTGCTTGGCTAAAATTCTTTAATTGAAAATAACTGTATCCCATTTTAAAAAACAACTCCGGATGTCTTTCGGTACTTAGGGGGACATTCCTTAGTAAATCAAAATTGCTTATGGCTTTTTTGTAATTTTTACTCTGGAAATAATCATTACCCAATATCCATGCCGCTTCATTTCTTAAAGATTCATTGGGATAATCCAAGATAAAAGCATCCATCAAGGAAGTTCCTTCAGGGAAATCACCATGCAAGGCGGACAATGCTCTATAAAAAGCAATGGCAACTTCTCGACTATTGTTTTTTACATCAGGATGTAAAGACAACCTATCAAAAGCTTCGCGAGAGGAAGAAAATTGATCTTTTTGAAACAGTTCAAGGGCGTCCTGAAATTTAGCTTCCAGGCTTGTGTCATGTAAACTGGATTGGGTATAAGCCTGACTGTAAATTAGCAAGGATAAACCATACAATAGAAATGTTTTTCTCATTCTCAAATTAGTGGTCAATGAAGAATTTTAAAAATTAGCTCTTTTAATATTTGACTATCGTCTACAGCATTTGAAGTGGTTACACCTTTGGAACGTAAATCCGCCTCTTTAAGGTATCCCACCACATCAATAATCTTGCCTAAAGAATAATTCTTTGCTGCTATGGTATATTCTTTTACAAAATAAGGGTTTACCTTGATTAGCCCGGCAAGTTCTCTTTCCCCAAGGTTTTTATTGGCTTTGACCAATAATAGTCGAGAGAAATGAATGTATAAAAGTGTTAAAATGGGGATTAAAGGATGAGATTTAATATTCTGACCAAAGTAATTAATGATGGTATTTGCCTTATTGACATCTTTATAACTCAAGGCTTTGGTCAATTCAAAATTGTTAAAATCCTTACTGATTCCAATGTACTGTTGGATATGCCCGGGGTTTATTTTAACAGGTTCATTAAAATTGATAATCATTTTATCTATTTCATTGGTCAGCACTTCCATATTATTGCCTATAGATTCAGCCAAAATCTGGCAAGCTTTTGTTTCGATAGAATGTCCCTTTGATTTCACATATTGTTCAATATATGGGGAAAGTTTGTATTCAGGAACTTTGTCGGATTTTACCAGAATGGCTTTTTTATCCAACTCTTTGGCCAGGGCTTTCCGTCCATCCAAGGTTTTGTATTTATAGGCAAAAACCAAAATGGTACTTGGAAGCGGATTGTTGATATAGGCGATCAATTGTTGGTCTCCATTTTCCTTTCCAATTTCAAAAACATTTTGAGCCTCCTTTACTATCACCACTTGCCTGTCAGCCATCATAGGAAAACGTTTTGCATTGGTAAGAATCGAGGCTATGGTCGATTCTTTTCCATACATAATCGTTTGGTTAAAGCTTCGATCCTGAGGTGCAAGGGCATTGTTTTCAATGAAATCTGTAATTTTATCAATGAAATAAGGTTCTTCACCCTGAAGAAAATAAATAGGGGCAAATTTATTTGCTTCCAGTTCTTTTAAAATACTTTCCGGTTTACTGGCCATACCTGATTTAAAAATGAAACAAAAACAGTTCAAATATAAAAAGAATAAAGCATTATTAACTGTTGAATGAAACAATACCTTCATTACTTTTGTATGTATAATATCACAAATCGAATTAAAGGTGGAAACAATAGAAACTGGTATCTCTTATTATAAGGAAGGAAAATTTGAAGATGCTTTAGCGGTATTCAATAGGTTAATCAAAAAAGAAGGATCTCAACCTGCTTACTTGCATTATAGGGCTAGGGTTCAATCCAGATTGGGAGCCATGGAAGAGGCATTAATCGATTTTGACTTGTTATTAAAAGCAGACGCTTTCAACACCACTTATATATCAGACAAGGCAGTGGTGCTTCATTTGCTTAACAGGAATAGAGAGGCGATGGAAGCCTTTGACCGGGCCTTAAACCTAGACCCAAATAATCCCTATCGCTACTCTAGCAGAGCCTATTTTAGAGATCGGATAGGTGATTTAAAAGGTGCTATAGAGGATTACGAAAAAGCCATTGAACTCGATCCGGAAGATGCGGTGGCGCACAATAACAAAGGAATAGTTGAGGAGAAACTTGGTTACAAAGAAAAATCTCAACAAAGTTTTTCCAAAGCGGACAAGCTAACCGGGTATAAAGCGCCTGAAAGAACAGAAGAAAAACCTCTCCAATGCCGGAAATAAAGGAGAGTTCAAACAATGAAAACAACCCTCCTATTTCAGAAAAAAAGTCGCTTAATGTGAAGATCTATTTCAAAACTTTGGCTAGTATTTTTACTGATAAAAAAACTAGAGGGGAGTTTAAGTCATTTTTAAAGGAGAAATTTAAAGGTTCTTGATCACATAAAGCGGTTTATTAATAAAATAAGACATTTTCTTTGATAGGTTTTTTGTAAAGAGGTTTTCAAACCAAGTCTTTTTCATACTTAAGGTAAACAATATATTTCCCTTGGAGGTAATCAGATAGTTTTCTAAGCCCAAAGCTGCATCATCTCTGTAGGATTTCAATACAAAATTCATTTTGTCATAGTGAGCAAAAGGTGCCAATTCTTCTTTTAAAGCCCGATGCATGGCCTTGTCTATAATATTGGATTTTGAACTTACATGAACAACATCAATTTCTGATTCAAATAAACCTGCAATTTTTACCACCTTTTGTATGGCCAACTTGTCTTCTTCCATGTAATCCGTAGCATATACCATTTTTCGGGGTGGTTTGAAAAATACTTTTCTTGGAATGATAAATACATCACAGTTTGCATGCTGAACCACTTTAGAAGCTTTGGTACCTATATAATTCTTTTTGAATTCATTGACACCTTCTGTCCCCATTATTATAAGGTCAACTTTATTTTCCTCTGCATATTCAAGGATAGTATTAACTGCTTTACCTTCTTTCACCAACGATTTACAAGCATGCAAGCCTTTGCCAAGGCTTTCTTCTTCCACCGTTTTGACCAGGCTATTAAGTTTATTTACAGCAGCATTTAGGCTTTCTTCCAATTCTTTATTCGGGAATAATTTTTTATAATCTCCTGAGTCAGGAACATGAAATAAAGTCAATTCTGCATTTAATTTTTCACCCAACCTTGCGGCATATTCTATGGCATTCAACGCACATTCTGAAAAGTCAGTAGGACAAAGAATGGTATATTTTTTCATAATAAATTTTATCAGTAAATTTTAATATCCTTGAACAGTGCTGACCTCATTAATCAAAGGTCTATTATCCATTGCATTTTTATAATTCGCAATGATTTGGGGTGCTGCTGCTTTATAATTGGTAATACTTGCGATGTGCGGAGTGACCATGATCTCATCCTTACTCCAAAAAGGATGTGTTTCAGGCAAGGGTTCTTTACTAAAAACATCCAATAAGGCCCCGGATACCTGACCTGATTCTATGGCAGGAATAAGATCTTCCTCAACAAGATGTTTACCTCTGGCAACATTGATAAGATAAGTTCCGGGTTTGAATTTTTTAAATAAGTCATCATTCAAGAAACCCTCGGTTTTGGGTGTTAAAGGTAGTAGACAAACCACTACATTTATCTTGTCAAGAAATTCTTGAAGTTGAGGACCATAATAGTATGGATGTCGAAAAGAAGTTTTGGGTGAATTTCCATATCCAAAGCACGGGATACCCAACCCGTGAACCTTATCCAAAACATCACCACCAAGCTCTCCCACACCCATGACTCCCACGGATATGGGGATTTCGGGCTGGGTCATGTCCCATTTTTTAAGTCTTTTATTGACGATATATCTATTGATTTGGCGATGAAAATTGAGGATCCCCATGACAACATAATTGGTCATGGAAAAAGTAAGCCGAGGATCAACAATCCGGGTGATGGGAACTCCTTTAGGAATGTAATCCGCCATAATGTGGTCTACACCGGAACCCATCGAGCAAATAAGCTTTAAGTTAGGAAACGCTTTAAGTATGTTTTTGGGATGCTGCCATAATACCACTACCTCTACAAGGGCTTTATCTTTAATTTCGGGGTACACTTGAAGGTCAATTTCCGGGGCCAATTCTTGGAAAATATTTCTCCAAGAATTGAGTTCATTGTCAGTTTTATTAGGCGCAACAATTGCTAATGCCATGAAAAGAATTGGTTGGTTTTGGATAAACTAATTAATTAAAAACTCGTCAAAAGAATCTGTAAAAATATACAGTCATAGGATAATTTAAACAGCGAAAATTGAACAGATAAATAATTAATTACAAATTAACTATCTTTACAAAAGGGTGATATTACCGTTTAAACAAAATAATAACCCATACTGTAAGGTTATCCTTTTCTTTATAGAGCTTTAAGACAATCTAATTATAAAATCAATGAAAACAAAGAATATTGTTTGCCTAATGGTGCTGTTTACAATTGTTAATATGAATGCATTTTCACAAATAAAAATGCCTCAGGCGAGTCCTAGTAGCAAAGTATCTCAGCAGGTAGGTTTAACCACCATCCATTTAGATTATTCAAGACCCGGAAAAAAGGGAAGAAAAATATTTGGAGAATTGGTACCATTTGGAAAAGTATGGAGAACCGGTGCCAATAATCCCACTACCCTCGAATTTGATATTGATATAAAGGTAAATGGTCTACCATTGAAGGCAGGAAAATATGCCATGTATACCATTCCTGAAAAGAAATCATGGACCATCATTTTTTCAAATAATACAGAGCTTTGGGGGCTATGGGTTATGATCCTTCAGACGATGCCCTTAGAATCAATGTGCCTGTAACCAAACTAAAAAGCCCAGTAGAGTCTATGCAAATAAGTTTTACAGAACTCACAGATTCTGGTGCACAACTCAATATTGCATGGGACAAAACTTCAGTAGGTTTTACAATTGAAATGGAAGTAGACCGTGTGGTTATGGATCAAATTAAAAAACTATTGATAGATCGAGAAAGCGATGATGCCGGTTTACTTTTTCAAGCGTCCAATTATTATTACAACCAACAGAAGGATCTCAATAAGGCCCTTGAGTGGGTGACAAAATCGGTAGAAAAAGATCCAAAATATTATACCGTCCATTTGAAGGCAAAAATTTTGGCTGCATTAGGGAAAAAGCAAGAGGCAATCTCAACTGCCCAGGTTTCAATGAAATTAGCAGAAGAAGCAGGTAACCTAGATTATGTAGCTCTAAATCAACGATTGATCGATACTTTATAAATGACTTTGGAAACTTCCTAAAACATTAAACTGATTTGGGAAATCTACCACCACTGATAAGCCGAATCATGAAATAGACAACCATATCCGAGCTCAAACCACTTTAATATCAGCCGCCGCGTGGCTAGTTTTCAACCCTTCTTTTCAACAGAGGATTACTCCAAAACGAAGCGTTACTATAATACGCAAGAAGCCTAATCCCTTGTGTTTGAAAAACTCCCTGAGTAGACTACGGAAATCCAATTACTAATCTAAGGTGATGATTTCTAGTCAATTAAAACCTATACATTTTCTCTTAAACCAGCTCTGAAGAAGTCTACAGAGCTGGTTTTCTTTTTCAAATATTTCATCCCTAAGGTGGAGAAATTCATTCCAAAATCAATCTTTTCCCAAGGATTAAGTGGAAAAGTAATGAGCTACCACTTACGCAATCCTTAATTAATCCTTCTTAAGGATTGGGTCCTTGGGCTTGGAGATAAATAAGTTTAAAATAGCTGCTATAAACATCACCAATAGGCAACCAATGGCATTGTACCACAAAAATCCAATATCAATACTAAAGTCTCCTACGGTTTTGCCATTGTAATAGTGAAGGGTTAGAATCAAAATTTCGGAGATTATAGCTGCCGTAAATACAGCGCGTCCGCCTACCCATTTCATAAAAAATGCTACCATAAATATCCCCAAAATACTTCCATAAAATAAGGAACCTAATAGATTTACAGCCTGAATAAGGTTTTCAAATAGTGTAGCATAAGTGGCAAAAAGAATGGCAAAAACTCCCCAAAGCACTGTAAACCACCTTGAAGACTTCATATAATGTTTAGAGCTTTCTTCTTTCTTAATCGATCTTCGGTAGATATCAATGGTGGTGGTGGAAGACAAGGCATTGAGTTCAGAAGCCGTAGACGACATGGCAGCACTAAAAATTACAGCGAAGAGCAACCCAATCACCCCTCTGGGTAAATAATCCATCACAAAGCGCATGAACACATAATCTGTATCTCGGGTTTCAGCCAAAGGGTCATTTTGAATAATCAATTCTTTTACTTTATCCCTCACCTCTTCTTGAGCTATGGATTGATTACTGATTGCCCCTTTGTACTTCTCCACAGCCTTCTCGTCTTCGGATTCAATCGCACCTAATAAGCTGTGAATACTTTTTCTTTGTTTTCAAATATACTGGCGTATTCATTTTCCAGTGCTTCGAAATCTTCTACATATTCACTTGCTTTCAACTTATCAGTTTGAATCGTATTGAAGAAAACAGGAGGCTGATAAAATTGATAAAATACAAAAACCATTACCCCTATAAAAAGTATAATGAATTGCATGGGCACTTTGAGAAACCCATTCATCATTAACCCCATTCTGCTTTGCGTAAGTGTTCTTCCACTTAGATACCGCTGTACTTGAGATTGATCTGTGCCAAAATAGGAAAGAAATAGGAAAAGCGCCCCTGTGAAGCCTGACCAAAAATTATACCTGTCTGATAAATCAAATTCAAAATTGACAATATTAAGCTTTTCCATTTTCCCGGCCACATGCAAGGCTTCTGTAAAGCTTACAGGGATCATCTGAATGACTATTATACCAGCCAATACCATGCCTCCCATCATTACCGTCATTTGCTGTTTTTGGGTTACAGATACCGCTTTGGTACCACCGGATACGGTATATATAATCACTATGATTCCAATAAATACATTGGTAAAAGTAAGGTTCCACCCTAGTAGGGTAGACAAAATAATGGCCGGTGCATATATGGTGATTCCTGCAGCCAAACCTCTCTGTATCAAAAATAGACCTGCGGTCAAAGTCCTTGTCTTTAAGTCAAAACGTTGCTCTAGAAACTCATATGCTGTATATACTTTTAATTTATAGTACAGGGGTAAAAAGAACATGCAAATCACAATCATGGCTACAGGCAAGCCAAAATAAAATTGGATAAACCGCATACCATCAGAATAAGCTTGTCCTGGAGTACTTAAAAAGTAATTGCTGAAGCCTGAGTGGCCATAATAGAAAGTCCAATGGTCAACCAATTCATGTCATTTCCACCACGAATATACTTGTCCATATCCTTAGGACCATAGGTCTTATATATGCCATAAACCGCTATGGTAAACAAAGTCCCAAATAAGACTGTCCAGTCGAGATAACTCATGAATAATGTTCAGTTAACCAATAAAATAAAAATATCAAGAGCCCTAAAACTACCATTTGGAACCAATATAGCTTGGTCCATTGGTTAAATGCTTTGTTATTTTTCATGACCTTGCTCGATAAGATTAACAAAAAGCTTGATGGCACCCGGAACACCTGCAGGAAGTAAACGGAACCATGAAATGCCTGAATAAGTATACGTTCCTTTGCCATACTTAGCATGCAAAAGACTTCCTTTTGAAGCATTTTCACCGGGATCCTGCATCAGCAATGGACTTTGGTATCTTTTATCCCAAGAACCCGGAAAATATAAGCCCCTTTCCTGAACCCAGCCGTCAAAGTCTGCAGGCACAATTTTATTGGGAAGATTGAGAACAGGATGGTTTTTTAGAAGTAGCTCCACAGGTGAATTTTCTACCGTCACTCTATCTCTAGATAAGGTTAATGGGTAAGGCCCAAATTCATTACTTAGTAATGAGGCGGTAGTATTGTATTGAACAATAAGGTTACCTCCTGCTTTGACATACTCCATTAATGCGTCTTTATTTGAAACCATGTCCTGATTCACATTGAAAGCCCTGATCCCTGTTATTATGGTTGTGTATTTTTGGAGGTCAGATCCTAGCTGGGATGCATCAATCATTTCGACCCTGTACCCAATATTCTGTAAGATCTCAGGTACCTTGTCCCCTGCTCCAGGTATGTAACCTATGGTTTGAGGACTAAGATTTAGATTTAGCCTAATCAAATTAAAGGATACCTTTGGGAAGTAAGTTAAATTAGGAATATGAGGGTATATAATCCTTGTGATCCCTTTATCAAATTCTTCCGCATTGTTGGTCACAAAGGAAATTTGATGGTTGGTTTTTCCTTCTCCTTTTACCTTATTCAATTCGATTTGAAAATGAATGGCTTTGTTTTTAATGTCTCGAAAAATTTCTTTAACCCTATATTCATTGTTATTTAAACCATCAACTCTTATAACTCCCTCTTTTAATTCTTTGCCAAAATTAACGATTACATCAACTATTCCGGAAGCCTCATTAAGTAGGAAAACATTGTCTTGTTTCACTGCTATAGCCACTTCAGGTACAATTTTAAAGGGTTGTATTACCTCCCCGCTCACCCTGTCATTATAGCGGAATTGCAAGGGTAAGTTCACCTCAAACTCTTCTCCCAATAAGGTAAAAGTCAATTTTCCCGAAATGGTCGGTGAATTGTAGGCTTTACCTATCATTTCCTGATCTTTTACTGTGTATAAATTATTATCTGGTTGTAACCTAAGCCAATAAGGCTGGGAATTTAAATGGTCTTTAGGAATGGTAAAATCAAGTTCTTTTTCTATGGAATTATTATTGGATAGATCCGTATCTAGTTTGACCACCCGGTCAAGAACCTCAAATGTTTTTATTTTAACTTTTTTATCAGTGACTTGATTTAAAATCAGTTTGCTATGCACCACTGCCTCAGGAAAATTCAATTCTTTATCTGAAAGAAAAAGTCCTCTCCATCCCAAAGTTTCCCTTATCAGTTGATCAACAAGGCTTTGCTTTTCCTTGACCCAGGGTAAGCCCTTTTGAATTTTGTTCAGTTCTTTTTTTATTTCGATCAATTGTTCAATATTATTGGAAGGTTCCACAAAATCGAAGGTATCAATCAAATGGCTAATTTTGTTGACAATCAAACTTCCATTGGAAAGCTGAAGCCAACGTGGTTCAAGGTCTTCAAATGGAGAAACATCAAAGGATTTGCCATCCACCAATTCTATAAGATCCATTTCATGACCAATGCTTGCAGTTGCACCAAACCCTTGTGATTTATGCATGGTCCTACTGTTGGCGGCAATTTGAGAATAACTAAGCCCAAGTATAGGGTTAAAATTACCTACAGGGAATTGATAATATTGCTTACCTGGTTTTTGATCATATACTCCTCCCCAATTGTAGGCATTCCAAAAATTCGTTTTGCAGACCAAGGCTCCACATAAGTCAACTGCTCGGGAAAAGCATTGGGGTCGCCTGAAACCTTAAATGCCTCTCCAGCAATAATCGCAGAAGTGGTATGGTGACCATGGGTAATACCCGGAGTTGTATTAAATCTGGTAATAATAATGTCAGGTTGAAAATTACGTATAACCCAAACCACATCAGACAACAGCTTTTTCGATCCCAATTATTCAATGTTTCATTGGGATTTCTACTGTAACCAAAATCTATGGCTCGAGAGAAAAATTGTTTTCCCCCATCCGTTTCTCTTGCTTTAAGAAGCTCTTGAGTTCGAATCATCCCTAACTCCATCCCTAGCTCTTTACCAATTAAATTTTGCCCCCCATCACCCCTAGTTAAGGAAAGATAAGCTACATCAGCCATTTCTTCATTGGCCAGGTAAGCAATAAGCCTAGTATTTTCATCATCCGGGTGGGCAGCTACATACAATATCTTTTTGGTTTCCTTTAGCTTTAATAAGCCATGATAAATTGAAGCACTACTTTGGGCTAGTAGGTAACTATTAAAAAATAAACAGCCTATTAAAAGTAGGCATAAACTTATGGGCTTTTTATAGAGTTCCTTGAACTGATTTGGTATCATAATTAAAAGTAAGCATTGTGAAATGTAAGCTAAAACTAAATTATATTAATGGAAATATAGGCAGATCAAGTTAAGTATTTGAATCACGGTTGATCTCATTGGAGAAACTGAATAAAATTGTTAACTTTTACTCAGCATTGTACCAATATTCTTACTGAATTTCACAAAAATAGTTTCAAGTGAGAAAGATTAATTCGGTATCAATAAACTGATTCTTGTTGTTTTTAAATTTGATTAGGGTTATTTGTCTTAATAAAAACTTTTAATATGGACAGCAATAAAGACCACAAAGATATTCCCGGCAACCCGTCAACAGCCTATTCAAGTAAATTCCACTTGAATGACAGATCCAATGGGAAAAAATTACAAATATTGACTGAGTCCGATTGGGATTTTTGGGTCAAAAATGGCTATGTGATTATTCCTCAAGCTATACCAAAATCCTATACTTCAAGGTTGGCAAAACTCTTATGGGAATTTGAGGAAAAAGACCCGGATGATATGGCTACCTGGTATGCTACCGCATCTAAAGACATGGAGATGGTAGAGCTTACCAATAGTGGCATGGTTGAAATTTACAACCATCAATACCTATGGGACATCAGGCAATACCCAAAAGTCTATGAAGCTTTTACAGATATTTGGGGCATGGATAAGCTTTGGGTAAGTATAGATAGGGCCAATCTAAACCTTCCATCCAAGCCTGGCTTTGAGTTTAAGGGTTTTATTCATTGGGATTACGACCCGGAAACAAATCCTCAAAATGTCCAAGGATTGGTTGCACTTAATGACCAAGTTGATGAAGATGTGGGCGGTTTTCAATGTATTCCCGAGCTTTACCGAAGCTATGAAACATGGAAACAAGGACAGCCTATAGATAGGGACCGGTTTAAGCCGGACATAACCGGTTTTGAACTTGAAAAAGTGAAATTGATGGAAGGGGATTTGTTGATCTTTAATAGTAAGCTTCCACATGGTATTCGGCCTAATATTAGTGAAGATCAGGTTCGTATGGCACAATACATATCCATGATGCCTGCTGAGGAAGACAATGAGGAAAAACGAAATTGGAGAATCTCCTCATGGAAAAACAAAATAGCACCCAAAGGTTATGCCTTTCCGGGCGATCCTAGAGAATGGGAAAAGAAATTGTATCCTAGGGCTAAGTTAAGCCCCTTGGGAGAAAAACTTTTGGGAGTTACTTTATGGTAACTCCCAAAAGTTTTATAGGGTCCACCAATAAGTGAATTTTAATGCCAAGGTTCTATTTTTTACATAAAACGGCGCAGGTACATAATTGTCAGTATAAACCAAGTAAAGATCTGATGCAGGTTTAAATCTCCACTGGAACCTGGTATTAAGATTGATATTGTTTATTTGCTCATTGTATTGCCCGAAAGCTGTAAAGAAAAGGGTATTGGTGAAAGTTACATCTACCCTAGGCCCAACGAGCCAAAATTTGGTATTTCCCCATGGTTCCGGCAAATCTATTTGGTTGTAATTCCCTGTTATCGATAGACCTACATATGGTTGAAAACGATAGCCTAGTTCCCCTGCGAGGTTTAGTCTTTCTCCATCTGCAAAATAACCTCCATATTGAGAAGAAAGGGTATAGGTAAATAAGCTTTGCGGTTTAGAAACATACTCCAACCCAAAGGAATTCCACTGATGTTCGGTATAAGCGTCAAGAGTAAATTGACTGTAATTGGTAGGGTCAAAGGCTTGTTGCAAGATAATATGATTGTAAGCATATTTTGCTGTCAATACACTTTGGCTCCTAAAATTAACTCCATATGAAAGTGAGGTAATATTATCCGTTTGGTTCATGTCCATGTCATAAAACAAGGAGGTATTAACTGTAGGGCCATGGTTTAGAATTAATTTACTTTTTGGGAAAAACAAATAGGATGCATTCGGATTGATTCGGTAATAGCCATTTCGCGGTACATAACCTACTTCTGCCAGATAGTTAGGAGCTACATATTCATGTTTCCATTCCCAAATCAAGTTTCCCCCAAATATTTAATATTGGCAGCATGTACTGCGCTCTCATTGGAGGCTAAGGGACTGAAAGACTTGACATAGAAGGCTTTACCTGTCCATTTACCATTAGAAGAAGCCAAATTATATTCTAAACCTGCATTCCTATTATAACTGGTAATCGGGTTTTCTACACCTTCTCCACCGGTTGGGATACTCCCAATATTGGTGCGGTTAACGAATATCACTCCGATATTTGACCGTTGTCCAACCCTTCTTTGTCCGGCAAGAACGGTATAATTTTGTGAAGGGGTATTGGTTTCACTTACCTTCCCAGTTTGCATGTTCATGGCCCCTATACGCCAATCCTTATTGATTTTTCCACTTAGCCTTGCTCCAAATTGAATGGGCGCATTCAAACCAATTCTTCTAGAGAAAAATGGCCTGATGGTTTCATATCCGAAACTCGCAAATAAATCTCCGTTTTCCAGGAAAAATTGTCTCCGCTCAGGATAAAACAATTCAAAACGATCCAAGTTAGTGATTTGTCTATCCACTTCAACCTGTGAAAAATCCGGATTAACCGTCAAATCTAAATTAAGAGAGGAACTAACAGCAATCTTGGCATCTACCCCAACCCTGTTTTGGTAATCTGAAGGTAAATCCCTGACATTGTCTTTCACCATCCCTCCCATTACATAAGGAATTACAGAAACATTCATTCCCGGCTCCGGAGGAGCTTCATCCCATACCAAAATTCCGGTGTAAGCCAATGAGGCAGAAGGGAATTGACGAGGAACAGGAGCCCAAGATGATTTTTCTGTAGACTTAAGGTCTTTACGACTAAAATTTATACCCCATTCTTTGATTCCCTTTTTATAACGAATGGATTTAAATGGTATGGCCGCTTCAAAAACCCATTTGTCAGGGTAATTCTGAACCTTAGAAAACCATTTATTATCCCAGCTTAAATCCACACTTCCGCCTCCATACATGATACCATCCCACTGCGCTCCGGCGGCATTGGCTCCGAAGGAAAATCCATTGGTTTGGTCATCAAATGTATCCATGAATAGCAAAAAGTTATCATTTTTACCAAATGTAAAATCCCTTCGCAGCGACTCGACATAATATGGCCCTTCTTCTCCATGATGATTGATAACCAAAAGATAGATTTTATCATCATCATAGGTCATCATTACCTCAGTTTTTACTTCCGCATAACTGGTATCTATGGGAAGAATCATGTAAAAGTCTTTCGCTACATCGGCATCAGCCCAAGCCTGTTCATCCATTACTCCATCTATGATTATCGGAGAACTGGCCCGTTTTATGTTTAACCTATAGGCATCATTGATTTTTGAGCCATCCCGGGTATGGCCAACAATAGCATTAATAATAAAGTAAAACTCTTCCGCATGATTCAATCCACTTACCGCCAAAACTAAAAATTGAGCATTTGACAAGTATTTAATAAAATATTTAATTTTCTGCGCAATAATAACCTAATTATTGCAAAAACTTAGTTCAGCACATTGGATTTTTTATTAGAAAAGCAGGATAATATGACTTACAGTAAAATGAGGGTATAAATGGTTATTTTTTTAAGGTCTTTTGGATCATCTTACTGCTAACTTTGTGTTTCAAGATCAATTTTTCATCTCCATTGGGCAAAATTTCCTTTTTAATTAAAAAATGATCAGCATCATAGCTATTATATTCCTTCTCCCCGGTTCTCCCCTCGCTTCCACGCCAATCTTCTATTATAATCTGCTCCCAATTTTTACTCTTGGCAGATAAGAAAGCAGCATCCAAAATAGCATTGACAATATAGCCATCATAAAAAGTTTCTCTAGGTGCCCTTCCTTTATCTATTGCATCAAACATATCTGTGAACATATGTGGGTAGCCCAATTCATGGGCTTCGTCACCCACCGGGAATAACCAGCCGGAATCTGACTCGGCCTTTTCTGCAATATAATTGGCGCCTTTTCCGGTGGTAAAAAGATCAAATCCGGTACGGAGAAAACTATTTAACCAAATGGTCCCTTCTGTTCCCATCACTTCATCTCTTAAATCCACCCCCCCTAAAAGTCCAACTTACTTCAAATTGACCAATGGCTCCATTCTCATATTTTACCAATCCTATGGCATGATCTTCGGCCTCAATGGGATGTACCTGAGTATCTGCCCAGCACATTACTTCTACTGGGCGTACATTTTTTCCAATAAAGTTACGTCCAATTTCCACACAATGACAACCTAAATCTATAATGGCCCCACCCCCTGATTGATCTTTATCCCAAAACCAATCGCTATGTGGACCCGGGTGTGCTTCCCTGGATTTGGTCCATAATATTTTACCCAAACTCCCATTATTGACACTTTCTACAGACTTTAAAAATTTAGGGGTATAACACAAGTCCTCTAAATAACCGGCAAAAAGTTCGGCTTTTTCAACTGCTTCAAGCATTCTTTTCGCTTCTTTGGCCGTTCGCCCCAAAGGTTTGGTGCACAATACCGCTTTCCCAGCTTTTACACAGGACATTACTGCCTCTTCATGCAAATGATTAGGTAATGAGATAATTACTACATCTACAGATTCATCCATGATAATCTCTTCCATAGAGGTACTGTAACTTTCTAGTCCATAGTCTTCTGCGTACCTCTTTGCATTGTCCGCATTTCTAGAATAAACGCTAATAATCCGATCCACTCTTCTTTGGGCATGAAGGGTATCTGCATAAAATCGAGCGATAAACCCCGAACCAAGCATTGCGATATTCATAAATTTTTATTTTGGATTAAATTATTAATTGGCATTGGTCTAATCGGCAGACCATTGAGGCACGAACTTACGCTGACCTTATAAAAATTAATGTAGCAAAATCCGTTAAGAAAATAAACTCATAAGGCAATCTTTATTCTTATTTTTGATTTTCAAATCAATTCCAATTGCAATCAAATGTAAACGGATCAATTTGAGCTCAATCAACCATTTTCTTTGCAAAAACTTATTGATGATAATAAATGATATTGAAAAATTCTTAGCATGGGTTACCGAAAGGGAGCTTGAATTAACCTATGATGCAGATAGGCATAAAATTAGAATTTATGCAAAGCATATAATAATAGGAGATTTATGGCTACCCTTTTCGTTGTCTTTTGACCCAAAGAAAAATGAAGTCTATAAAGTAGAAAAAAATTGGGTCATTTTTTTAGTCCGTGCCGGAACAGCTGCCGTAGGTTATTTTGAGGAAGGAATAAACACAGAGCACAAGGTTTTCCGAGCCTACATGGTGAGGAAAAAACAAGGTAAAAGCCAAATAAAATATTTGAAAACCAAAGGAAAATCTCGGGCCGGTTCAAGGGTGAGACTTGGAGCTTCAGAAAAATTCTTTGCAGATATTAATGAAAAGCTTTCTGAATACTTAGACAAGTATCCGGTAGATTATATGGCTTACTCCTGTTCAAAAACTTTATGGCCCTTTCTCTTTTCAGAAGAAGGCAGCTTAAAAAAGACGACCCCAGGTTATTTAAAGTACCCTTGCATATTCAGGAACCCGGCTATGAAATACTATTGAAAGTCAATGAATTACTTCAAAGTGTTAATCTAATTCCTGAAGAAAATTTTCTTAATTATTTTTCCGATTATAAAGATAAAGCGTCCCAAGCCCCTGAAGAAGAGGACGATTGGTAGTTAGCCCTACAAAACCTTTCTTATTTTAAGAATTCGTTCCAAAAAGTAAAATAAGTAGGCCATAAATAATTTATCAATCTACTGTGTATATTTGTTGCAATAGAAAAAAGAAATATGCTTTACGATATTACAATCATTGGAGGTGGAATCGTTGGATTGGCCACCGGTTTAAAAATAAAAACACAAAGACCGGAATTAAAAGTGGCGGTTCTGGAAAAAGAATCAGAAGTAGCTTGCCATCAAACGGGTAACAATAGTGGGGTTATTCATTCCGGATTGTATTACAAGCCCGGAAGTATGAAAGCTAAAAATTGTATCAATGGTTACCATCAATTGGTACAATTTTGTGAAGAAAATGAAATCCCTTTTGAAATTACGGGAAAGGTGGTTGTAGCCACTAAAAAAGAGCAATTACCTCAACTCAATTTTTTAATGGAGAGAGGGATACAAAATGGTTTAAAAGGAGTGCGCTCCATAACTATGGAGGAACTAAAGGAATTTGAACCGTATTGTCAGGGAGTGGGTGCTTTGCATGTTCCTCAAACAGGAATCGTAGATTATAAGCGGGTGGCCATGGTCTATGAAAAGAAATTTACAGCCTTAGGAGGAGTAGTATTGTTCAATCATAAAGTTCTGGATATTAATGATTTAAATAATTCTATTACAATTAATACTTCAGCAGGAGACATCAACACAAAAATCGTAATTAACTGTGCAGGGTTATATGTTGATAAGGTTGCTGCCATGCTTGAAAAAGACCCTTTACCCATAAGGATTATACCTTTTAGAGGGGAGTATTTCAAGATAAAAAAAGAGAGAGAATACTTGGTAAAAAACTTGATCTACCCAGTACCGGATCCAAATTTCCCATTCTTGGGCGTTCATTTTACCAGAATGAAAAAAGGAGGTGTGGAAGCAGGACCCAATGCTGTATTAGCCTTTAGAAAAGAGGGGTATAAAAAAACTGACTTTAATTTAAATGAATTTTTGGAAGCAGTGACCTGGCCGGGCTTACAAAAAGTAGCCGGTAAATATTGGAGGACAGGATTGGGAGAATACAAGCGCTCATTTATTAAATCTGAATTTACTAAAGCCTTACAGGAATTGATACCTGACATAACCTCAGCTGATTTGGTTTCGGGAGGTGCAGGTGTCAGGGCACAGGCTTGTGACAGAGAAGGAGGATTATTGGATGACTTTGCCATTCAAGAAACTGCCAAAGCAGTGCACGTTATCAATGCCCCTTCCCCTGCAGCAACTAGTGCCTTGTCTATAGCTGATAAAATCAGTGAACTAGCCCTACAAAAAGTTTAATAGGAATGATACAAAGACCTTCTCCATCCAAATTGATACGGGTAAAAAGTATTTATTTGCAACCCTTAAATTCTCTGGTAAAAAATAAAGGGTTGCAATTTCGATAATTACTAAAATTCAACCGGATTATGGATTTAGATTCGTAAGTAATGCTACAATCTGAAAAAATCAGGATTTGAGAAACTTTTAACCTAGTGCCGCAATGGTAAGCCTGACTGATTTGAGGTACTTCCTGCTTAGGCTTACTCGATACTACAAAAATTGCACTCCTCTGGAGTCCTACATTGGATTCTGTCTTCTGGATGGCTGCGATTATAAAAGGTTAATTCTCGGAACAACGATTTTCTCATAATTTTAGGTCGAAACTAGGTTTCTACTAATGAGAGTATTTAATTACCCTTAGGTTACCTAAAAGCTTTATGCATTTCTGCCAAAATTGGAGGAAATAAAATTTTTATTCCCGGTACTCCCTCACATCTTTTAAAACAGCATTTGTGGCTTTTTTAAAATCTTTCATATGACCTTCTAAGCAGGAATTAAAATTACCCTCTTCCATTATTTTTTTACCTTCAGACAATATATTAGACAAACGTTGGAGTCCAAAAAGCCCTAAAGTAGGTTTAATTTTATGCCGAGCCAGCTTGATACTATTGGAGTCCTTGTTTTCTATTCCTTTCAGATAAGTAGTTTCAAGTTCTTCAACAGCGATCTCTATGGCATCTAGCAGTTGATTTCGGAAGTCTACATCATCCTCAACCATCTCTTCAATTTTTGTGAAATCAATATTGGTGTAATTTTTTTCCATAGTTGTCAATTAGTAGAAAACTAAAATTGCCTAGTCATTAAATTAATCAAACGACTGAATTAAAAAAACGAATATGCCAAGATATTTCAAGGTTTTAGAAAAATTATGAAATAAATCTAGTGCCACATATTTACGCTACTACAATCTAGCCCGATTAATTTTCATTACCGCTAGACATGCTGCCTGCCAAAAAACCTGTACTCCAGGCAGCTTGAAAATTATATCCTCCTGTAATTCCATCAACATCTATTACCTCCCCTGCAAAGAATAGTCCTTTTACCAATTTACTCTCCATGTTTCTGGCATCAATCTCATTTAAGGATACCCCGCCAGCTGTTACAAACTCCTCCTTAAAGGTAGTTTTTCCTGAGACTTTTAAAGAAAATCTCATTAAATTTTCTATTAATTTATTTATTTTTTTCTTGTTAGTTTCTCCCCACTTTAATTCAGGATTGATTTCCGCTTTCTCAATTAAATATTCCCACAACCTACCCGGTAAAGCGAATAGTGGATTTTTGTGAACCACTTTTAAAGGGTGATTTTGTTTAAAAGCTAATAATTCAGTCCTTAGGCCTTCTTCAGTAAATTCATCTCGCCATTTGATAAGTGCAATAGCTTTATACTCTTTTTCATGTAGCCACTCCGCACCGAAAGCTGAAAGTTTTAATACGGCAGGCCCACTTATTCCCCAGTGGGTAATTAATATGGGACCGGAATATTGTAACTGACTTCCTTCAAATCGTACGTGTCCATTGGGGACACTTAATCCTTTAAGTTGAATAATTTTAGAGGTTGGTGAATTGAAAGTAAATAACGATGGGATTGGAGCATGAACTGTATGCCCCAACTGTTCGACTAAGGAATACCCTTCTTTCTTGGGTTTCCCTCCAGTACAAATCACCAATTTATCTACCAAAAATTTCTCTTTTTCACTGTTCAATATAAACTTGTCATCATACCGTTTTACTTCTTGTATACCAGTTTTATATAAAACCTTAACTCCATAATTTTTCGCTTCTTTTTTTAACACCTCAACAATACTGGATGAGCTGTTACTAACCGGAAAAACCCTACCATCCTCTTCTGTTTTTAGTGGTACCCCTCTGCTTTCAAACCATTGAATTGTATCCTTGGAATTAAAGGCCTTAAAAACTTTTTCATGAAATTCTTACCCCTTGGGTAACCTTTCAGGAACTCAGAAGGTGACTCGGTTCCATTCGTGACATTGCACCTTCCACCTCCGGACACCAAAACCTTAGACAATACTTTATTGGTTTTTTCAAATAATAAAACCTCTGCACCATTTTTAGCAGCTTCAATCGCTGCAAAAAACCTGAGGCTCCTCCTCCAATTATTCCAACCTTTAATTTCTCCAATTTGATGATTTAGCTTACTTTTATCTTTTTTTATTTGTCAATGAACCCATAATACCACGCGTTAATTCCCTAAAGAAAGTTCTACCCAACTGCCTTACCATGGTGTTTTTGCTCAAGGCTTCAAAAAACTTTCCTTTTCCTTAGCTGATGCTTTCCTTTTGCTGCTGGAAGGGGCTTCTTTCTCCCGATTCTCAGGTGCCGCATTGTTCAGCTTTTCCTCTAGAATTTCAAATGCACTCTCCCGGTTGATTGGTTCATTGTATTTACTGACCAACTTTGATTTTTTAACCTGATTATCTATTTCATCTGCACTTAAAATACCCATTCTTGACACCGGAGCTCTTAACAAAGTATGTACCAAGGGTGTTGGGATACCTTTTTCATTCAATGCTGTAATCAGTGCTTCACCAATTCCCATGGAAGTCAAAACCTCAGAGGTTTCATAAAAAGGTGAAATTGGATAATTTTCAGCAGTTTTATTTATTGCTTTTCGGTCTTTGGCAGTAAAAGCCCTTAAAGCATGTTGTACTTTAAGCCCCAATTGCCCTAAAATTTCATCAGGCACGTCAGTGGGTGTTTGGGTACAGAAAAAGATTCCTACTCCTTTTGAACGAATCAATTTGACTATTGCCTCAATTTTCTCTAGCAAGTCCTTACTTGCATTGGAAAAAACCAAATGTGCCTCATCAATAAAAAGACAGAGCTTTGGTGCTTCCTGATCACCTTGCTCAGGGAAGGTCTCGTAGATTTCTGAAAGTAAACTTAACATAAATGTTGAGAACAATTTGGGCCGGTTTTGAATATCTGTCAATCGAATGATGGATACCACTCCACGACCTGATTCTTGTCTTACAAAATCTTCCACATCAAAAGAGCGCTCTCCATAGAAATTTTCAGCTCCTTGCTGCTCAAGCTCTATAATTTTTCTCAGAATTGTATTGACAGAATTGGAAGAGACAGCCCCAAACTCCTTGGTAATTTCTGCCTTGCCTTCATTGATGACATATTTAAGTATAGATCTTAGGTCCATAAGGTCAAGCAATGGAAGATGCTTCATGTCACAATACCTAAACACCAATGAGAGAATTCCGGATTGAGTATCATTTAAATCTAGGATTTGAGACATCAATACAGGTCCAAATTCCGATACAGTAGCTTTTAACTTAACTCCTTTTTCATTACTAATAGACATCAATTCTACGGGTAGGCCGGTGGCTTCATAGGGCACACCAATACTCGCACATCTTTTTTCTATATGCTCATTGTTGGTTCCGGGACAAGCCAAACCAGTTAAGTCACCTTTTAAATCCATTAGGACTGATGGTATCCCTTTTAAAGATAATTGTTCAGCAATGACTTGAAGGGTTTTTGTTTTACCCGTACCTGTAGCTCCGGCAATTAAACCGTGTCTGTTTAAGGTCTTTAATGGGATTTTTACTTGGGCCCCGTTAAGGGCCTGTTGATCAAACATTCCTGTACCAATAATAAAAGAATCTTTTTAAAGGTATAGCCCAGATTGATATGTTCCTTAAATTTGTCTGTTTGTTCCATCAATATGTCATTAATATAAAAAAACCTTAATGCAATCAATTAATTTGCATTAAGGTCTCAAGCTAAAGAAATAGGTGCAAAATTGGTTTTATTACAAAAGACCAACCAAAAGGTTTATAATTATTGACCACCAAATTCAAAGGTTTATTCGTTAAGGTCAAACTTTATTTCAAAACCGCACTACTCTTTAAAAATAAATAATTTTATTGAATTAATGGGTCACTACGGGATCCAAATTTTTTGCTTGTTCTATAAAATCTGTCACTCTGGAAAGTGCCGGAACAGCATTGGTTAAATTTTTGGCTTCATTGGTGGCCACGAGTGCTTGATGTAAATTTTCAGCATTCCTGTTTCTTAATTCTTTAACAGTATCTACGCCTGCGGCCTTTAATAATTCAGCAAATTGACTTGCGATGCCCTTAATTCTAAATAAGTCAGCCATATTCACCCAGTTTAGAATTATTTTTTCATCAATCCCACTTGCAGCTGAAATTTCTTTACGACCACTTTTTGAAGCACCTTTTTCTAGCAGTTTCTCTACAGTTACTATTCCGGCAGCAGAAAGTTTCTCTTTATTTACCGGACCTATACCTTCAATTTTTGTAATAGAATGTGACATAATAATATAATTAAGTTTATTGAATAAAAGTATTATTTAAATAAGCCTCCCAAACCACCTTTGAGTAAATCAGAAGCCTTATCTGCTATGGCTTTACCGGATGATTCTCCTAACATCTTTACCAAATCTGTTTTTTCTAAATCTCCGCTTTTTGTACTTGAAATTGCAGATATGATTTTAGGTAATACAAAGGAAGCGATGGACATGGCCATTTCTGGTGAAACACCTAATTTTGAAGCGTAGCTTCCTGTCAAATTGCCTAAAATACTTTTGAACATGGGATTCTGAGTCAATCCACTCCCTTGGTTTAGCATTCCTAGTATTCCATCTAAATTACCACCGGCTGCTTCTTTAGAAATACTTTCAAATAAACTACTTTTGGTAGTGCTAACTGCTTCCGAAGCTTTACTTTGGTCAAGCCCGAATTTTTGTGTCAAACCTGAAATTAATTCAGGTGACAGATTCTCTAAAAGTGAAGAAATCATATGAATTTTGTTTAATAGAATTTAATAATTGAATCTGTAATTTATAAGTTTATTTTGTACTTTAAAAATATTCCTATTTTTTGTCAAAAATCATTAGGTGATAATAAAGTATAATTTTCTGTTTCCTTAAATAAAACAAATTCATTTCGATTTTTTCAATTATCAATAACCGTTCCATTTTTTAAGAAAGGATGATGCCTATTTACTGAAAATACATTGAAATGGAGCATTTTATTCTCATATTAAATTAATTTTACTGTATTTTTTCTTTAAATCGCTTAACTAGGGCTTTCAATTTATGAACTAAATAAAATCTTAAATAAATACAATTAATGCTTATATTATATGAAAACATTTAATTTATTTAATCCACTAGGCATAAATTAAATCACAAAATATTACCATAAACTCTCATGTAAATATTCAACTTAAATTCCGTTGTTGAAAATCCTTTTTATTTATAATCCTGCACTAATTGGTTAAACAAATGAGAGAATTATTTGGCGTTAAGCATTAAATGAGAACATGCCAACACTTAAAAATATTGATTATTCCTTCAAAACTCCCGCAAATCAGATTAAAAAATCAACGGATTGTATGAATAATTCTATGGATGCTTATTTGCCTTTACCCAAGTTCATATTTAGTAATGCTAATTGGTTAAAAAACATTAAAGTTTATTTCTAAAATTGAAATTTACCTTAAAGGTATTTACTTTGCTGTCTAGAAGATTCATAAAAATGAAAAAACACCCTTTCCTGATAATTTTATTCCTACTTGTTGCTATTGGATTTTCCCGGCCATTTAGTACTTACGCCCAAAGCCCCAACTTGGGAACTACATCAGCAATGATGAGCAAGGCAAATACAGCCATGGAGAATGGTGATTATACAACAGCCAATACAATATTTAGAGAAATTATAGAAAGCAATCAGCCTATTCCTGCTGAAATGCCATACCTTTTTCTAAAACTTTATTTGCCTTAGGGCAATACCATAACAGTCAAAGTTTTGTAAACAAATACTTGGACTTGAATGGATTTAAAGGAAGTTTTTACAGACAAGCAAAAGACCTTCAAAAACAATTGGAGAGTCCCTTAGCTGAAATTGCTTCATGTCAGTACTGTGATGCACGTGGCTATAGATATGGAACTTGTGAAACATGTCATGGAGAAGGAAAATCAGAACAAGCTTGCTCTCTTTGCAAAGGAAGAGGAGTGATTGGTTGTAGCCGCTGTGCTGGAGACGGAATGGTGACCAAAAGAAATGTTTTCAATATCCTTGAGTATTTTGAATGCGAACGTTGCTCAGGAAAAGGAAGATTAACATGTACTTCCTGTCATGGTAGTCTGGTGGAAATTGATACTTGCCCGGTTTGTGAAGGTACCGGTCACCTACTTACTGAAGAACTTTGCGACCACACTGCTCCGGAAAAATAATTCATTTTAACTTTTACTCTTTGACATAGTGGGAGATAACTGGATTGAAAGATCATATTAAAATAAAATTTTTAAAAGGCACGAGAGTATCGATCGTATTTTTTTATTTGTTACAATTACATCAATGTCATAACCTTTGCTAATAAAAATAACCTTGAATACTTAATTGTAAACAGCTGTTTTACAACATTATAATCCATTTTGATTAAAGTTCAATTTCCTTAAATAAGATTTAAATAAAGCAGGACCATCCGAAACTTTTGAACAAGCACCATCCACCCAATTAGCTCGCTGAGAAAACTTCAATCAATACCACAACAGCATTCAAATTGAGATGTAAACCCCAGAGACCTAATGGTATTATGCTACAAAAGATTGTTGTCAAGGGCAAATGTCGGTTTAAAGTAGTTTTAACCTTTAACATAACGCATTTCACCTAATTGAATTAAAACCCTTATAAAATTAATTATGGAATGGGAAACCATCTATTCCATATTATCTTATATACGTCTAAAAGCATAAAGGTACATGACTCCTAAGCCATTTCTAAATCATAAAGCACCAAACGTTAATCCCTTTTAGAAACGCTGGTAAATAAAACCAATTGTTATTTGTTAAAGCAAATATAGAATCCCCTACTTCGGTATTTATCATTTGGATTTATCTCACCAGCTTAATCATTTGATTACCAATTCTTTAAACTATTTTAATTAAAGGTCAATTTAATTGAACCTTATTTAATCGCTATTTTGGTAGAGTCACTGCACACAAGCTCTCAACTTTATAATCCATATGATCAAAAAACCACAGAGCGAACCAATGCATTTAAACATAACATATTGAATAATACATGATTATAAAATTTAAACACCGTTTAATTGATTTAAATACAATTCAATAAAAGCACTTCTCAAAACAATAAATAGAAAATCTATTTTCAATTTAGCTAATAATTTTTACTAAACTTTTGATAATGTAAATCTATATATACTCCTTATAATCAGTAATTTACGTTTGTTCAATTATGTTAAATACTATTCAAAAAAAGTCATAATTGAAACTATCCAAAAAAAGGCCTGAAAAATCAGGCCTTTGGAATTATTAATAAGGGGATAAATTATCTACAATACTTTTTTACAGATTCCTTTGCAGGAACATAGTTATTGGTTACTGCTGCTTTAAAATCCTTACAAGCATTAGCTGTTTGATCAGTGGCCACATATAGCAAGCCTCTGTAATAATAAGCCTGACCATTTTTAGGGCTCATTTTTATGGCAGTATTGTATTCTCTAATTGCCTCCTTTACATTACCCAATTTGTGCATGGATCTGGCCTTTAGAAAATAAGCCATTGAAGGAGCACCTGAAACAGATACAGCATGGTCTGCATACATTAATGCCAATTCCGGTTTATCATTGTTATGATACAAGTTGGAAAGACTTAGCAGTATTTGTGTGTTTTTAGGCTCTTGTTTCAACGCGCGCTTGAAACTATCTTCAGCTTTTTTGAAATCATCCAGCTCTTCATGAGCCCTACCTTTGTTGTACAACACCTGTACATTGTTTGGTTTAGTCTCTAAATAACTGGTATAAGCGGCAATGGCTTCCTGGTATTGGCCATCATTATAAAAGGCATCACCTTTATTTGATGCGCTATTACCACAGGCCACCAAAACCCCGGTCAATAATATAATGCTTAATAGGTTTTTAATCGAAATCATAAATTAAAATAAAATTATACGGCTACACTGTTATCTCTGAGTGCATCATTGAGAGAAGTTTTTAAATCAGTGGAGGCCTTTCTTTTCCCGATGATTAGGGCACAAGGAACCTGAAACTCACCGGCATTAAACTTTTTATTTAATGTTCCGGGTATAACAACCGATCTTTCAGGGACATATCCTTTGTGCTCTACAGGTTCAACACCTGTTACATCAATGATCTTAGAACTTGCTGTGAGGGTTACCCCTGCACCAATAACAGCTTCTTTACCGATTCTTACCCCTTCTACAATAATGGCTCTGGACCCTATAAAAGCACCATCCTCAATAATGACAGGTGCAGCTTGAATAGGTTCCAAAACACCTCCTATACCAACTCCACCACTTAGGTGGACGTTTTTTCCTATTTGTGCACATGATCCAACAGTAGCCCAGGTATCCACCATGGTTCCACTATCCACATAAGCACCAATATTTACATAAGAAGGCATCATCACCACTCCGCTAGCAAGAAACGCGCCATATCTTGCAACTGCATGAGGAACTACTCTAATTCCTTGCTTTGCATAATTGGTTTTAAGGGCCATTTTATCATGAAATTCAAAAGGACCAACCTCTATGGTTCTCATCTTTTGGATAGGGAAATACAGAATTACAGCTTTCTTTACCCAGTCGTTTACCTTCCAAGAACCGTCTGATGTAGGTTCTGCCACCCTAATTTTACCATTGTCCAAGTCTGCTATCACCGTTTTGATGGCGATTTGAACATCTTTTTCATTCAATAGATCCCTGTTGTCCCAGGCTTTTTCAATAATATGCTGTAATTCCATAAATTTAATATTAGCTTAGTTTGATTTTTCAATTTTATGCCTCAAAAACCCCCTATAATAGTTGCTTCAGTCCTTAAACCGGTAGATGATTCCAGGATGTTATACAAGCTGGGATTTTCAATTCGTGAAACAAATAAATACGACCTTAACATCATAGGGTTTTCATCAAAAAAACGCCAAAGGTTGAAAATATTCGACTGATAGAAATTTTTTCCGGCCCTAGAACAAACCTTTCAAGGATATTTGTCCATTTTAAATTCCTTCGTCAACTAATTAAAATAAGGCCCGCTGTGGTAATTGTTACCACTTTTGAACTGCTTCCTATAGCCACCTTAGCAAAACCTTTTCTTTCTTATAAACTCATCTATGATGTTCAGGAAAACTACGGCAAAAACATAACCTACAACCAAACCATGCCCGCTTTTCTTCGGGTTGTGGCCAAATCGCTCGTTAGATTATCAGAAAGGCTTGGCAAAACCGCCATTGATCACTATATATTTGCCGAGCAATGTTATGTTACGGAAATGCCGAGCATCAATAGTTATACAGTCATAGAGAATAAAGCGGCTATTTCGAGTCCATTTAAGCCCTCATTTCGACTACCTAACCCTATTTCTCCCCATTTCATTATTTGTGGCACCATCACCCCGGTTTATGGTGTTATTCCTGCTATTGAGTGGTTTTTAAAGCTTAAAGAAGCGCTTCCAAATGCTAAACTAACCCTTGTCGGTCATTGTCCACTTACTAGTTTTTATCAGGAACTGACAAAAAATTATGGTTTAGAAGAAGGTATACATCTTGAACTTTCCGATCACCCCCTACCAATAGGACATATTAGAAATAAAGTATTGGAGGCAGATATATTGATGTTACCTTACCTTTTACTACCAAGCATCAAAGATAAAATACCCACTAAACTCTATGAGGGAATAGCCCTTCAAAAGGTTATCCTTATGAGTCAAAATCCATTGTGGAAAACCATTGTGGATAAGTATCCGGCAGGAATATGCATTGATTTTTTAGCAACCGAGGAGGTGAGTTCAGTGTGGAAAAGTCTGTTAAACCTTGATTATTACCAACTACAACCTGATGAAGACCTGTTTTGGGAGGCTGAGAAAAGAAAATTTCAACAGCTACTGATAAATATTACTTCCCCTAACTAAGGGAAAAAGACTCAAATTGTACTTTTCCAAGTTCCACATTTAAGGCTAACTATCTTCTGATTTAAAAAATTGAACCGTATTAACCATTGTAAATCAATGTGTTATGTTATTTTTAGACGTGTCTAAATTATTTTATATAGATATCTAAAATTGAAGAAAAGATAAGAACACAGTTATCCACAGGTGATTTAGGTAAAAATTAAATATTTTTTTAGACAAGACTAAAATATATATTTGTGAAAATTAAAGTCATGAAAAGTTTAAGCGCTGCAGAGGAGAATTATTTAAGGACCATTTATAAGTTGGTTACTGAAGGCATAGAAAAAGTTTCAACGAATGAGATCGCTGCTTCTGTCAATACCAAAGCAGCATCTGTTAGTGACATGCTTAAAAAGTTGGCAGAAAAAGAATTGATTGACTATAAAAAATATTATGGAGTTAGTCTTACAGAAGAAGGTAGAAAAACTGCACTATTCATCATCAGAAGGTACCGTCTCTGGGAGGTGTTTTTGGTGGATAAATTAAAATTCAGTTGGGATGAAGTGAATGCAATTGCAGAAGAATTGGAACATGTAAAGGCTCCCCTACTCGTCCGTCGCTTGGATGAATATTTGGGTTTTCCCAAATTTGATCCCCATGGAGATCCCATCCCGGATGAATTTGGTGAACTCAGTGACAAACCCAGAATCACACTACAAGAAGTCCCTGTGGGCCAAAGTGGGAAAATTGTTTCCGTCAGTGATACAAGTGCTAATTTTTTAAAGTATTTGGATAAGGTAGGCATTTATATAGGTGCCAAGGTACTGGTGCTTGAAAAAATAGAATATGATGGTTCACAAGAATTATTTATTGACAACCAAAAAAAGGTTTTTGTTTCCAAAGAAGTGGCCACTAATATTCAAGTGATGCTTCACCCCAATTAATAAAGGGAACCGTTTCGACCAATATTGGGTTTCATAAAACCTTAGCATAAAAAATGTACGTTAATATAATATCTATGACTTATTGAAATTTCATAGGCCATGAGAAATATAATTTGAATACCGAATTTGTAAGGGTAATAAAAAAGAAACTTAAAAGCCATGAAAAAAGTAGTTGGACTTATAGTGATGCTGGTTTTTATTCAACAATTTTCCTTCGCTCAAAAAGAGTCGATTAACTGGCATAGTTTTGAGGAGGTAATAGAAAAAACAGCTGCCAACCCAAAAATGATTCTTGTAGATGTGTATACCGACTGGTGTGGGTGGTGTAAAAAAATGGATAGAAATACTTTTACCGATCCCAAGGTAATTGAATATGTTAATAATAATTTTTACGCTGTCAAACTAAATGCCGAAAACAAAAAAAGAAGTTTGAATTTAAAGGCAAGGAGTATTCCGAACAATCGATGGCTCGAAATATGAGGGTAAGGTCTTTTCCCAATTTTATTATCATGGATGCATCCATGGAAAACATCACCCAACTTCCCGGCTACAGGGAACCGGAAAATTTTGTCAGTGCTTTAAAATCTTTACTTGAAAATTTCGACCATTAATGGCTTTACATTTCAGTCAAAAAGAAGATACCATCATCGCTTTGGCCACACCTCAAGGTGTAGGTGCAATCGCCGTAATCCGGCTCTCCGGAAACAATGCCATAAAACTGGCCAATCAGGTTTTTTATGGCAAGGACCTGGAGAAGCAGGAAAGTCACACGATTCATTTTGGAACGATTCGCGATGAAAAGCGGGTAATCGATGAAGTGCTCGTATCTTTATTTATTGCGCCAAAATCTTTTACCAAGGAAAATGTAGTGGAAATATCCACCCATGGCTCTTCTTATATTATCAATCAAGTAATTAAATTACTGGTAAGCAAAGGAGCCCGCCCTGCCCTACCCGGTGAATTTACGCAAAGGGCTTTTTTAAATGGACAGTTTGACCTGGCCCAGGCAGAAGCGGTGGCAGATTTAATTCACAGTGATTCCGAAGCTTCTCACCAAGCTGCCATGAATCAAATGCGTGGTGGATTTTCTGGTGAAATTGCCAGCCTTCGTACGGAGTTGATTCATTTTGCTTCCATGATAGAATTGGAACTGGACTTCACAGAGGAGGATGTAGAGTTTGCCAGCAGAGATGATTTGAGAATTCTTGTAGAAAAATTACTCCGTGTTGTGGAGCAATTGATCAGTAGCTTTGACTTGGGCAATGTGATTAAAAATGGGGTACCAACCGTAATTGCCGGAAAACCAAATGCGGGCAAGTCCACCCTACTCAACGCTTTACTCAAAGAGGAAAAAGCCATCGTTTCAGATATTGCCGGAACCACCCGTGACTTTATAGAGGATGAAATCAATATTGGAGGTGTAATTTTTAGGTTTACCGATACTGCAGGGATTAGAGAAACCACTGATGTGCTCGAAGCCATGGGTGTTAGTAGAACCCATGAGAAAATGAAGGCCGCATCACTGATCCTCTATCTATTTGATTTGGGAGATACGGACATGGTGGAAATCAGCAAAGACATTAATAAATTAGAAAATCTAGGAATCCCTTTCCTTAAAGTAGCCAATAAGGTAGACAAGGCCAATCCATTATTTATCAATGAATTAACCAAGTCCTATCCCGACACAATTTTTATTTCTGCAGGTAAGAAAGAAAACCTGGAAACTTTAACGAGCCGGATACTTGAATTGGTAAACCTGGACAAATTCAGAACCGGAAACACCATCGTTACCAATATCCGCCACTACGATTCGTTGACAAGAACCCGGCAATCCTTGCTGGATGTATTGACCGGTCTGGACGAAGAAGTTACAAACGATTTTCTGGCCATGGACATCCGTCGTTCCCTACATTTCCTTGGGGAGATCACCGGCGAGATCACCACCGACGATTTACTTGCAAATATTTTTAGTAAGTTTTGTATTGGAAAGTAACCACCACAAACAAAGCAATATAAAAACATACATAAAACATTGAATAAGCCCTATTTAAGGGCTTATTTTTATGCTTTCTTGTTTATGGTTTATTTCTATTTGTTTATTGTTTTTCTTGTACCTTTTTGTACCTTTATTGTACCTGAAGGGTTGAGGTACAAACTTCAACCCTATTTAGGGCGAAATTATGGCACTTAATTACACTTATTTCCCCTTAAGTACCCTTAAATACCCTTAAGTACTCTTAATATTCTTGAAATGAGTTCAAACATTTTTATTCAGCGTATTTGCGAGCATTGCAGCAAGGAATTCACGGCACGCACAACAGTAACCAAGTTCTGTTCTGATGCTTGCGCAAAGCGTGCATACAAAGCAAGGAAAAGAGCAGAAAAGATTAAAGAATCAAATACAGCAACCTTGAAGGTGAAGAACAAGCCTATTGAAGAACTTAAAGCAAAGGAATTTTTAAGCGTGAAAGATATTGCCCTGCTGCTTGGCTGTTCAACCCGTACAGCTTACAGGCTGATTGATAAGGGAAAGATCAACGCTGTAAACCTATCTGAAAGGCTTACAAGGGTTAAGCGATCAGAACTCAATAAAATAATGGAACAGAAAAATTGACGTGAAACCTGAAGCATAAAGAACAAATGGCTATCAAAGTAAAACTTAGACAAAAAGCGATTTCAAAAGGAAGATCAAGCCTGTATCTTGATTTTTACCCTGCTGTATTCAATTCTGAAACAGGTGAACTTACAAGGCGTGAATTCCTTAAAATGTATGTTCACGAACCTATCAAGTACAAGAAAAGAACCATGCCTAATGGCACGGTAAAGCAGATACCTGTTTATTCTGATAACCCAATACTGAACCAAACCATTGAACAGGAAAACAGCAAAACTTTTGCAACGGCTGAACAGATCCGTTTGAAGCGAGAAAACCAGCTGAACAAGCCTGAAATTTATACAGAGTTCGAAAAGGAACGCTTAAGAATTCAGGAAGCAGGAAAGCAGAACTTTGTTGAATACTTCAGGAAGCTTGCAAAAAAGCGTAAAGCTTCAAACCATGACAATTGGATTTCAGCCCTGAATTATCTTGAAAAGTTTGCCAAAGGAACTTTGCTGTTCGCAGATTTAAATGAATCTGTTCTTGAAGATTTCAAGGATTATTTACAGACCACAACTGACAACAAAAGGAAAACCAAAATATCAACCAATTCAGCGGTTTCATACTTCAACAAGGTTAAAGCAGCCTTGAAACAAGCGTACAAGGATAAAATACTGCAAACTGATTTGAATGCAAAGATTGAACCTATCAAAGCAGCAGAAACAAGGCGTGAATTCCTTTCAATTGAAGAACTGAACGAACTTGTAAAGAAACCTTGTAATGATCCGATGCTTAAGCGTGCAGCCTTATTTTCAGCCCTTACAGGTTTACGGTTTTCGGATATTCAGAAACTTACTTGGTGTGAAGTACAGGAAGTTTCAGGGCAAGGGTACTTTCTGAACTTCCAGCAGCAAAAAACTGAAGGGGTTGAAAACCACCCAATTTCTGAACAGGCTTACAACTTGTTAGGTGAAAGGGGTGAATTCAGCAGCAGGGTATTTGAGGGGCTTACTTATTCAGCCTATCAAAATACACACCTTGCCCAATGGATTGGTTCAGCAGGCATTACAAAGAAAATTACTTTCCATTGCTTCAGGCATACATACGCCACCCTGCAACTGTTTTATGGAACTGATATTTACACCGTTTCAAAGATGCTGGGGCACAAAGATTTGAAAACTACGCAAGTGTATGCAAAGATTGCAAGCAAGCTGAAACAGGAAGCAGCGAACAAGATCCAACTTACAAGTTTACCAACCGATAAAGCATAAAGAACAAATGGGAAAAAGACTTTTATCAACCGATTATCAAGAAATTGTAGTTAGATCCTTTGTCTTACCAATAAGCGATTGGTATAACTATTATTTGAACCTTATTGAATTAAATTATAATTACAATAGAGACATAGTTGAGAAACTTGAGCAGGTTATTAATCAATGGATTGATTTGTATAAATCAAAGGTTTATGGCGGTATTGTTCCCTTAAAAAACGAACAGGGTAAAATTGAATTTGTTGATATAAATCAAATATTTGGAGTTGATGAACACGGGAATAAGACAAAAATAGATATCGAGAAAACAAACTATCCATTTCAAATAATCATTGATGGAAAAAATGTACCAATAAGTATGAATAGAGATTTTTTGATGAACAATTAAGAAACTTGGATATTATTAAAAGTGCCATTTCATTAAAAAATAACCTTATTAATTTTGAAAATACCTTGCCTGAATCTTTAAAAAAGCACCTTATAAAAGATCCTATTCCTGAAGGTTTTGATTATTACGATTTGAAAAACAGGGTTGATTTGATTAAGCAAATACCTGAATTACTAAAACAGTACAAGATAAAACTTCAAAGTATTAATGAAAATACTGATATTGAAAAACCCCGAAAATATAAATCTGAACACTATGCCCTTGCTTATCTTTTTGACTGTAATGCAACAGGGGTTAGTTATTCTTTTGGAAAAAAAGAACTTGAAAAAGTTGGTTTTAAAAGAGTAAACGGAGCGATTTCGCCAAATACATTTTACAAAGCGGTTTCAAGAATTTGGAACAATTACGGAGATATTAATTCAGAATCAAACCTTGTTAAAATAGCAGGCGAAGATTGGAAAGAAATATTATTTGAACTTACAAAGTACCCTGAAGAACTAAAAAAATACCTGCAAAGTAAACAGCTGTAATTAGGGCGAATTTAGGGCGAATCCCCAAAAGCCCCTGAAATTGCCCCGTGAACTTGCGTGCATAATCAAATAATCAGAAAGTATTATGCACAATCTTGTATTAAGTCCGATTGATCCTGAAAAGCTTATTGAAAGCATTTCTGAAAGGGTTACAGCTAAAATCCTGAAAGCGGTAAATTTTGAACGGAATTCAGGTGAAGATTCTGAACAAGTTCTTACAATTCAGCAGGCTGCTGAATTCCTGAACCTTACTGTTCCAACCATGTACAGTAAAAGTTCCAAAGGTGAACTTCCTGTAATGAAAAGGGGCAAGCGTTTATATTTTTCAAAGCAGGAACTTACCAAGTACTTGCAAGCAGGGCGAAAACAATCCTTTGCTGATGTGGAGGCTGAAGCTGATGCCTATTTGTCTAACAATAAATTAGGGCTGAAGCATGGAAAGTAAGAAAACCACCACCAACAGCCCAAAAGTATTTTTGCATAAAGAACAGGGTAAAAATACTGCATTTCAGGCACAAAAGAAAAGGGTATTTGCAGCATTTCAGAAACAGCCAAAAACCATGCTTGCCGTTTCCGTTGAAACAAAAATCTTGCGTGCAAATATTTGCAGGTATATTGCTAAATGGAAAAAGGAAAATAAAATCAAGCTTGTAAAGATTGGTATTTGTCCGATTTCAAAGCACCGTGCAGGGTTCTATACTACGAACCAAGAACTGTTTCCCTTGATTGTTGAACTTTTTAAACGTGCTGGGGAATGAAAGAACTTAATCCAATTTTCGAAAACCTTAACCCTGAAACAATCTTGAACCATGTTCAGGAACAGAAACAGGAATTGAGCAAAGAACAGAACCCTTTCCCCGTTGAAGTATTCCCCGACCTTATTCAAAAGATAATCAGAGAAACAAATGAAAGCCTGAACTTTCCTGTTGATTTTATTGGGGCTGCTATCATGTACGCTGTATCTGTTGCTATTGGGAACACTCACAAAGTGCGCATTATGCAAGGGTATGAACAGAACGCTGTTCTTTATTTGTCGATTGTCGGAAAAGCTGGCACAAACAAAACACACCCAATTGCATGGGCATTGAAGCCGATTAATCAAAAGGATAAAATCAAGTTTGAAGAATATTTGGAAGAGTTCAGGAAGTATGAGGAATACAACAGGCTTTCACCAACAGAAAAAAGAAACAGGAAAAAGTAAAGTTTCCTAAAAAACCTAAATGGGAACAGCTGCTTGTATCGGATTTCACCCCTGAATCTTTGACTGAAATAATGGATTTTAATAAAAGGGGTATTGGGGTTTACGCTGATGAACTTGCAGCTTGGTTCAATAACTTCAACAGGTACAACAAAGGAAGTGAAGAACAATTTTGGTTAAGTATTTGGAGCGGTACAGCGATTAGAATAAACCGAAAAACAAGCAATCCAATAATGATACAGAACCCTTTTGTTTCAGTAATTGGAACTGTTCAGCCTGCTGTACTTGAACAGCTTGCGTTAAACCGTACAGAGAATGGTTTTATTGATAGGCTACTGTTTGTAGTACCTGACAAGCTACAAAAGGAATATTGGAGCGAAAAAGAACTTAATCCTACTATTGAAACAGAATGGTTTACTGTTCTTGACAAGTTGTTAAACCTTAAAATTGAAAACCAGCCTGAAGTATTGGATTTCAGCCCTGAAGCACGTGCAGAAATGTTTCAGTTCAATAGGAAACTAACTGATTTATGCAACCGAACAGAAAGTGATTCAATAAGGGGTATTTATGCCAAAATTGAACAGTATGCCTTACGGTTTTCTTTGCTGCTGGAAATGATACGGTTTGCATGTTTTGAATCTGATAAGCAAGCAATAAGCCTGCAATCTGTACAAGGGGCTGTTAAGCTTGTTGAATACTTTCAGAACGCTGCTATCAAGGTTCACAAACTTTTGAATGAAACGAACCCATTTGATAAGCTACCAGCAGATAAACAGAAACTTTATGATGCCTTGCCTGAAGAATTTACAACAGGTGAAGGAATTAAAATTTCCCTGCAATTGGAAGTAATGAAAGAAAGGGCGTTCAAAGAATGGATTAAGGATAAGAACTTGTTCAAGTACCTTGAAAGGGGCAAGTATGAAAAGCTGTTGTAATTCAATGCACTTTGCACTTTCCGCATTAACTGCATTTCATGCACTTCAAAAGTGCAGCAAGTGCGCAAAGTGTTGAAAGTGCATAGTGCAAACAAAAGAATCTAAAAAATGAAAACATACAGATACATACTTGATAAATCCAGCAGAAAGTTTCCTTGCCCTGTATGCCTGAAGAAAACCTTTGTGAAGTACGTTGAAACTGAATCAGGTGAATACATTACGGGCGATTTCGGAAAGTGCGACCGTGAAGCAAATTGCAGCACCCATATTTTACCACCTTTGGAAACAAGATGCTGTTTTGTTCCTGCTGATTCTATTCAGGAACATAAAAATTCAGTACTGATTATTCAGGAAGGTTCAAGGTTCTATTTCCCGAAAAGCCTTGTATTTGAAAGCTTGCCCAATGGCTGTTTTGTCGCTGAATTTATCCTTGCTGATTCAGGCGATTTTAAGGGGCTTAAATGGAACGAATCTGATTCAAGGTACTACGATAGTCAAAACAGGAATCTAACCTTTCAGGAGCAAAAAAACAGGGGTATTCAGGTAAAACAGAATAAGGTTATTGAACCTGTTTTCTTTCCTGTTCAGGTATTCGAAAATACTTTAAAAGGATATAGCCAAAATACATTTATTCAGAACCTTTTGAATACTGTTTCTTATCCTTTCAGCCCTGAAGATGTGGAACAGATTATTTCCCTGTATTATTTGGGTACGGTTACAAAAGGTTACAGACAAGGAGCAGTTACATTTCCGTACATAGACAAGAACAGGAACGTTCATGCTGTACAGGTTAAGCAGTTTGATAATAGCAACCACACAACAGGAACAGATAAGCTTGACAAGGTTATTTTCAACGGGCTGAACCAACAGAACAAGCCCTTACCTGAATGGCTTACCAAGTACATGAACTATGGAAAACAGGAAGGTTTTTTAATTGCTTGTTTGGTGAACACTTGTTGAGCAAGTACCAGCAGAACCCTGTTGCGCTTGTTGAAGCACCCAAAACAGCGATTTACGGCACTTTGTATTTTGGCTTACCTGAAGATCCTGAAAACTTACTTTGGCTTGCTGTTTACAACTTAAGCGGTTTGAATCTGAAAAGATGTAAAAACCTGCATGGAAGAAAAGTTTTGCTGTTCCCTGACTTATCCAAAACAGGCAAGGCGTTCAGCGATTGGAGCAGGAAAGCAAAGGAACTTCAGGAACTTGTTCCAAACAGTAAATTTTCTGTTTCTGATTTGCTGGAAAGAAACGCAACTGATGAACAGCGGTTGAAGGGTTACGACCTTGCAGATTTCTTGATCCAGCAAGATTGGAAGCTATACAGAAACCCCATAAACAGACCTGAAACAAATGAATATACAGGAATTACAAACAGAATTACAGAACTTAGAAAAGGAATCGAGCAAGATAAAAACAGAATTGAATTCCTTAGAAATGAAGTACCAAGAATGGAAAGTGCATTTATTCAGGCTGCAAAGAAATGCAAAATTGAATGGTACAGACCTGCTTGGTATAATCCAAAAAGAATGGCTGATGTGAATGAATTCCTTTATTGGACAAATTGAACTGATTAAACTATGAAAAAGAAAGATCCTGTACTTACAGAAACCTTGCGTGAAACTATGAAAACAATCATGCAGCAAGAAATTGAAAAACTTCCTGAACAGCTTGCCAAACTTGAACCGAAAGAACGGCTGGATATAGTTCTGAAGCTGATGCCTTATGTTTTCCCAAAGGTTGAAGCAATTAAAGCAGGTGAAGGTGAACCCCTCAATTGGGGTTTTTAATTAATATTCCACTATCTGTTCGCACGTATGGAAAGCGATTGAAAAACAGGTAAGTTCTTTAATAATTTAGGTTTCATAAATCGAATAAATATCGAAAGCATGCCAAAATATTCTAATTTCCCAATACTGTTTGATACAACTTGTCAGATAAATATTTCTGATTTCAAAAGCTGGGGTTTTCTGAAACCGAACCATACAATAAATACAACCTTAACATGGAGCAGTCGAGGCGAGCAAACAGGAAGTGCAGGCTTGTTTGTTTCCATGCTTGAAAACGATCCATACATAGTTTTGAAATATAGCTATCAAGGTGAAGAACGTGAATACAAGGTGAAGTTATTTTGGAAGGAATCGAACCTGAACAGGGGTAAAGTTTGGTTCTTTATTTGCCCGAAAACTTTCAAGTATTGCAGAAAGCTTTATTTGGTTCATGGTTATTTTTTAAGCCGTGCAGCGTTTAAAGGGTACAATTGCATGTATGAAAAACAAACATACAGCAAGTACGGGCGTTCACTTGATAATCTTTTTGGTACTTACTATGGAAGTGAAAAAGCCTATGAACAGATTTATTCAAAGCATTTCAAAAAATACTATGCTGGCAAGCCTACCAAAAAGTATTTGAAGCTGCTGAAGCAAATTAAGGAATCTGAATCTGTTTCAACTGATCAGGTGAATTCAGCTATCTTTGGAAAAAGCCCTAAAAGCTGCTGGGTAAGATCCTTACCTTGCAATCAAAACAGTATTTTTTTGCCATGAACTAACTGATGAAATAACCCTGACTAAATTACGAAATATTCAACTTACCAAAAGCACGGGAAAAGGGCGTTTTTTGCCTTATTTCGTGCATTCCTGTACCTTATTTGTACCCCTTACTTGTAAGTAATTGATTTACAGTATTAATCACTTTCTGTATTGGAAAGTAAGTTACTTTCCCTTCATCCGCTAAACCCTTCTTATACTATCATTAAGGCTATTTTTCCTTCATTTGTTTGTTGCTAATCATCCCTTTTTTCCGTATATTTATTGCTAATCAGTTGTTACTAGAAACAAGTTTGTGGGTAGCAACAGATTTTTTGAGCAATGGCGAGATGATGTTACATCAGGATACATACTGATACAATCAGATACACCCAGTGACGGAAACAAGCCCACAAAAGGAAGCACGTGAGCAGCAACATTGAGATACCGAAGATCTGTCAGCACTGTGGTGAGTCATTCATCGCAAAGACTACGGTTACCCATTTCTGTAGCCATAAATGCGCATCCCGAAATTATAAGAAGCGCAAGCGGGATGCTAAGCCACAAGAAGCAGCTCCTGTCTCCCATCAGCGTTTAGAGCTCCAAGAAGATCAGTTAGGAAGCAAAGACTTTTTAAGTATCGAAGAAACCTGCAAGCTACTTGGAACAAGTCGCATGACTATCTACCGTCAAATCAAGTCTGGCACAATCAAAGCGGCCAAACTTGTTAGACGAACCATAATAAGGAGAACCGAAATCGATAAACTGTTTCAGGCATGAAAGTAACACTCAGACAAAGGAACCAGGGCGGAAAGACCAGCCTGTACCTTGATTACTACAACAAGGGCAAACGCAAAACGGAATACCTAAATCTCTACCTAGAGCCTAACCCGAAAACCAAGGAGCAAAAGGAAATCAATAAGAAGACCCAGCAATTGGCTGAAACCATCCGAGAGCAAAGGCAAATTGAAATCCCAAACGGCACTTACGGTTTTCGTGACAGTGAAAAACTAAAAGGCAGTTTTACTGCCTATCTGCAACTTCTTGCCAATAAACGCAAGGACAGCGCAGGAAATTACGGGAATTGGGATAGCATGATCAAGCATTTCAAGAAGTTCATGCCTCAAGACATTTCTTTTGAATTTGTGAATAGAGAGTTCGTACAGGACTTCAAAGAATACCTGGATAAAAAGGCCATAGCCCATGGAGTTCAGAAACTATCTCAAAATTCCAAATACTCCTATTTTAACAAGTTGCGGGCTGCCCTAAAGCAAGCCGTAAAGGATGGCATCATTCCACATAATCCTGCCGAAGGTGCAGAAGCATTTAAACAGGGAGAACCGGAAAGAGAGTTTTTGACACTCGAAGAACTGCAAGCAGCTGCGAATACCGAATGTGAAAACACCCAATTAAAGACAGCATTCATTTTTTCTTGCCTTACAGGACTGCGCTGGTCAGACATAAATAAACTCCTATGGTCCGAAGTGCAGCATTCAAATGATCGGGGTTACTACATCCGATTCAGACAGAAGAAAACCAAAGGAGCAGAAACACTCCCAATCTCAGAACAAGCCGTTGGCTTGCTTGGCGAACGCCAAGATAAAGACGAGCGAGTGTTTAAAGGATTGAAATACTCAGCTTGGCACAACCTGAAATTGCAACAATGGATGATGAAAGCAGGAATATCCAACACCATTACCTTTCATTGCGCCCGGCATACTTATGCCACATTACAACTTACAGCTGGAACAGATATTTACACAGTATCAAAGCTGCTAGGTCATAGAGAGCTTAAAACGACCCAAGTTTATGCGAAAATTATTGACGACAAGAAGAAAGAAGCAGCCAACAAAATCAAATTAGACCTTTAATTCTCATCATATGTCTGAAGATAAAAAAATGAAGGTTTACGGGTTGGCTTGCCTAAATTCGATTGGGCAAAATTCCAGAGAAACAGATTTACTTATGATTGGCAATTCTATTCTGAAAAACACCAACACCATTTTGAATACAGTGAAGATATGCTGTACCAAGAAGGTGCTATTATGGAAGGGGAAGAAAGGATTGAATGCGTAGAAGTAGAATTATATAAGTCACCAGAGAAACCTCCTTGGGACTTCCATATTAGGTATAGTAATTGGCAACTTGCATTACGGGTAGATTTTTTAAAGAAGTATTTGAAGAGCGTGCTTTTGTTGAAGGTTATCAACCTCAACACAAATATGTTAGGTTGGTAATTCCACCAAATATCCATCATGAAATTCTCACCGTAATCAACGATTTTGAGCTTCTTCACATTCGGGATCTGCTTTTGGAAGTAATAGCGACAGCCCAAGACACCTATATCCGTGATGTAGCTTTTTGGGAAATGCCGGAAAACCAAAAGCTGATAACCACTGCGGAAAAAGAAACCGAAAAAGCAATTCAGGTCATTGAGCAGTCGGGAGTTGACATGAAGTCTTGGCGACAGTTCGAAGGAAAGGTCAGACCGCGTTTAGACCATATCAAATTTGTATTCAATACTGGCACGATTAAATTGAAGCATGAATGGCTTGCTAAAGAGTTTATCAAGAACATGAAAAGTTCCTACGATGATATGCATTACAAGGATTGGAAGAAGGACCTTGCACGTTATCCTGACCGATTTAAAGAGAACGCACACAAATCAAAGTTCAAATATCGATTAGCCAAGTCTTATTATAACCTATTTTCAAAAGCTAAGTTCTTTGAAGTTACCGAAGAGACTCCTACCCAAATCGGCTAATGCTTTGCATTGCCAAACTCATTGAGTTTTCTCTGATTCCCGTTGGAGATTGGAATGAAACAGATGATGTCAAAACAAGGCACATTCGGAATTGGTTGAAACGTAATGATCTTGAACCAAAGCTCACTTTTGCAGAAGTACCTACAGATCTTGAAAGGCTCAAGCAGTACTTTGAACCCAACTTTCTTGAAATGGCAAATGCCACTAAACGAGCCGATGCTATTTCAACAGCTTTCTTCGTTTGCCATCGCTTCGATATTACTGATTTATTACCTGACCTCATCCACATTGCTTCCTGTATAAATGAGACCAATTGGCTTGTAGGTCACCAAATGACAGCTCAAGGCGTAAAGGAAGACCCGCAGAATCCTGAGATGAACGCCTTCAAAAAGCTAATGAACGGTGTTAAAGACAAACGAAAGCTAACTTCTATAAATTTCACAATGGAAGGCGAAGACGGAGAACAGGCACTTTCTTCACGCTTACCACTATTTCTGATTGAGAAAGCCCTAAAAGAATACTATGAAGGTTACCGGGTTGAGTTTGATTGTGATGTGGTTCCAACTACATATAAGAAAAATGAAGACGGCAGCATCAAGATTGAAAAAGAACCACGAATCAACCTACCACATGAAAGACACTTGGTCCGTATGGTACATTCTCTCTACAGTTTTCTGAAGGATCATTCAGGTATTGAAGAAGGTAAAATACTTCCTGGGCAACAGTACTATGAAATCATTGCTTTGCTATTCAAAGAATCGTGGGTTTTCTATCAGAAATTTTTAGATGATAGAACTGTAGTTGAGCAGATCAAAGAATGGCATAATCTTTCTCCTGAAACATAAATACATTACGTCCTATGTGCTTGATGATCAATAGGAACAAAGGCGTTTAAAAGTAGCATAGTGTTGTTCCTTTGGACGCTTAAATCAAGTGTCATATTTGCCTAAACAATTTTAAAATAAAAAAAACATGAAGGCAAATTCCAGTTTAGAATGTAGGGTTAATGAACTTGAAAATAGGTTGACTTCCCTAAACAAAGAAAAAAAGGTAAAATGAATAGGGTGAAAACAGTTCTTTCTTCAATACTCATTTTAGAAAAAGCATGGAAATTGATTAAGCATTTTTTCTTAGAATTAAACCTATGAACGCATCTTTAGAAATATACAATCGCATTCGGTTTCTCGATCTTCGCCCGTGGTTATTTAGGCTCTATAACAGTTGCGTAAAGCAATTGGTGTTTTCCTTAAAAATCGCTTCCTTTGTGGAGCGGTTTTTTTATGCCCGCACACTTCGTTTTTCCTTTCTTTAGTCCTTAATTAGCCTAATATCAACACTTCTTGTTGCTAATCTGTTGCTAATGCGACCTAACTATCGGATCTACAGGTATAGAAAAGATATAGTATCGGAAAGTAAGCTTACTCCTTTTATACTTAATATTTAAATGAGGTACCTCAACTGGAATGCTTACATGGAGGTTTCCCAGATGGAATTCGAAAAAGCCCCATTACGTTTTCAGATACACAAAATGAAAACCATGATTTTCTCCTCTACCTTGCATTTTAATAATGGTATATGAACATCTGACATTACTGAAAGATTTCATTATTTATTTTTCCAAAAATAAATCAAAAATTTCTACACCTGTCTCCAATCAGAATAAATTTTAGGGGAAATAACCAAATGCCTGATATTTAACCATAAAAAAAGGTGCTTATTCAACTATATGGCCTGGAAAGTAGGCAGAAACAACTAAACAATAAATCATTTTTTTCTATTTTTTACCATTTAAGGTGTAAATTCACATCACCCCTGAACAGCTCCTAAATTGCTATATTTGGATATGGCCATGCTTATTGATGTGTGAAACAAGTTGAACAGTAGAAATTTGAGTGAATTTACGGAACAACTTTTATGGAAAACAAAATCGAAATCTACCAAGGAAGTGATGGCCAGACTCAAATAGAGGTTCGTTTTGAAGGCGACACCTTTTGGCTACCTTTGCAACAAATTTCAGAATTGTTTCAAAGAGATAAATCCGTTATTTCCCGGCATATAAAAAATATCTACAAAGAAGGTGAACTGATTAGGGAAGCAACTGTTGCAAAAAATGCAACAGTTCAAATGGAGGGGAAAAGAAAAGTTGAAAGGGAAGTTGAATTTTACAATCTAGATCTTATCCTATCTGTTGGGTATAAAGTAAACTCCAAACTAAGGTACTCAATTCAGAATCTGGGCAACCAAACGGTTAAAAGACTACCTTATCCAAGGTTATGCAATCAATGAAAAGAAATAGACTAGCCCAGAAGCAACAAGAAGTACAAACCTTAAAAGATGGTATTCGAATTATAAGCAGAGCAATTCAGCAAAAGAAGAAAGCCAATACTTGGATTTTGAATGACTGAATTACTTTGCAAAAAGGTTTGGAATTGCTAGATGATTAGAATCATGAGAACCTGAACATGATTTTTGTACCGAATTTGTACCGTTTTTACCTCATACGACTGCTTTTCAATTATTTTTACATTCTGTTAAGAAGTAAGCTTGGACTAAGTTCTATATACCTTTAATTAATAGTATTTATTTAATTATATATCAGGCATATATGATTATTTATTTTTATTTCTTTCCTTTTTAAATTCATTTTTTTAGTTCAATTGCCAGTAGGATTGGATGCTTAAGAAAGACCTATTCTATCTAAAGTTGGCTTAATATTTCACACAGCCAAAGCCAAAGTTGTGTTAAGAAGTTATTTCAACCTCTTTCCCAAACCACAAAGCATTTTTTAATACAGGAAGAAGGCTATTTAGAAGCTACCTAGTAATAAGGTTAAATATTAAATTTTTAGTAAATAGGTTTTTAAACTAAGTTTTTATTATACATTTGTTTTGGGTCTATTGCTATTAGAAAACGAATCGTCAATTATATCTCGAATTATCGATTTGCAAAATGCAACCGCGTCTGAGAAGTCCGAGTTTGAACAGTGCTTTGTAGTGATGGAATTTAAATTTTAGAACAATGAAAAACACGTATTCTACCTCCTTTTGATTCCCCTTCTCTATTCCTGCGGTAAGGAATCTTCTGAAAAAGCCCAATCAGAAATGTTCTGAAACCTGACTTATACGGTGGATACGATACTGGTAGATTCGGAGAGGATATTTTCATCTTAAGCTCAGGACTAGGAACTAAAACCCTTAATCAAGACAAAAAGCAAATTGCTGTTTTTGAAATAGCCCACTGAATTTAGTGGAAGTGGATTTGAATAAAACAAGTTAGTTAGTAAAACGCATTCGAGAGGAGGGGCCTAATGGAGTAGGTTCAAGGTGTACAATGAGGTTCAGTCCGGGACCAAATGGGGATTTATTTATCAATGGCTATACTACACAGGGAATATTTAATGGCAGTGGCGAACTGCTAAAAAAATCTAAATGTGGTGCCGGAAGGAATTGAGCATGATCTGGCAATAATGTGCAACAGCTTTATGATAAGGCTGTTTATGATTTTGAGAACAATCGAATCTATTCCCAACCACCAAGTCAGGAAAATAGGAAGCACCTTTTATTTATTATCGATCCGATAACCAAGGAACATCAAATTGAACCAATACCTGAAATGAAAGCTGTAATGGAATTTACGGGGACTTTGGTCGTAGATGGGATGATAGACTTTTGGGTCGACAACCAAATGTATATCGAAAATCAACAACTTTTGCTTACCGTGGGTGCTATGAGTGCGGTTTATCGGTTAGATCTGATGAAAAACAGCTGGAGGATATTGCAGGAGAAACAAATATCAACCCGAAAAAATACATCATTAAGATTATCAAAATCTATAATGATATGAGACCACACGAGAGTTTAGGAAATCTAACACCTAACCAAGTACATGACGAAGGTTTTACAAGGCATGATACCGAACGCGTTATTGGAAAGAAATATAATTGGAAAAAGAAGACCGAACCTGTCAAGGCCCGGTCTGAAAATAGCAACGCTATCGGACCAAACGACTATTCCTTGGCAAGTTGCTCCTCAGCAGAGCTTGCCTCCGCTTTATCGTGGTACTGTAAGTTAAATGAAACTTCTTAGAAATTAAAACACTTACTATATTTGAAAAACAAAAGTGTCAACCATTTTCAGGACGAGACTCATATCCACTGGATAAATCAGCAAGATGCCTGTAAGTTTCCCAACTTTTGGACGTCAGTATGGCTCCGAAGGTCGGGACATAAATCCCTACACATAAGAGATACCGATAAAGCTAGGTCTGGGCTTTTCACTCTCTGTAATAATTTGGTATCTTCGATACCAAATGCCCATGCTGGGCACACACACTGCATTCAGACTATGCTGTTACAGTCCTCAGAATAATTAGTTATTGTACCCAGAGATTTTAATTAAATCCAAACAAATTTCTTTTCATTGGCGTAGGGATTCTATTTTCAACATAAACAGTATTGAAATTCGTTTCAACAATTTCTAGTTGGCTAGAAATCTCGGTGAATATTTCTGAAGTTTCTTCGTTAAAGTTTGAACACATCGATTGTCCGCTCTTTTGGGTGTCCTCAATAAATTTACGGTAATTTGAAATGAAACCACTGATTTCTAGAAGTAATAGTTCATATTCATTCATCCAAAATTTCACCTGTTCAATCTGGTATGTAATTTTATCATCATTACTTGATTCATAACCTAAAATACCAATATCATTGCCTTCATTTCTCAAGTTCTCGAAAAATTCATTTTTTTTACCTTCAACAAGGTCGATTTCGTCAGGATAATCCTGAGTATAGCCTTTTTCGAACCTTAATTCACGTAAGTAGCTTGAAAAATACTTTTTTGATGCCAAGTTATAATTCTCGAGTCTTTTGCTCAGTGAATATAATTGTCCAATTAGTATGTCATAGTCTTTTTTCGTTGTATTTGTAAAAGAGAGAACACATGAAAGTGATTTTAAACTTTCACTTTCCAAATCTCTCCTTTTATGATATTTAGCTAAAAAAAGGATACTATTGAAACCCCAGTTGAAATAATGGGGTTGTCCAGTGCAGGTATCTCTTGTTTTAGGTTGTTTACATCGTCAACAGTTGGGAAAGGTTTCCGATCTCCTAATATATTTAAAGTTGAATTCATTGCAGTATTGAATTCTGAATATGTAGTTGGATCGATAAGCTTATTAAATTGAGTTTGGAGGACAAGTTGACTAAAGGAGAGGTTAAAACTGTTGGTTTCTTTAATGATGTGATGCAAAATTTCTTGACCAGCATCGAAGCGATTTGAAAGAGTAGATACGTAAGAGTCATATCTTGCTATATTCGCTTCCCCAGCACTTCTCTAAGATTGTCTGAAGATTGTATGTTTTGTTCAAGCTGTCTTAGTTGCTCTTTTAGACGCGCCTGTTCAATAATAATATCATTTGACAGTTCTTGTAGTTTGTCTTGATTGAGTTTTTCAACTTTTGTTGAATCCTGCCCATTAACATTTAATCCAAACAATAAAGTAATTAGCAAAGTAAAAATTGATTTTCTCATGATTTTTGATTTTGGTTATTGTTTTTCATTAGGCATAAAGTCCCAAATAAGGTACGTGCCTCTGAGTTTTCAAATGGTGTCAATGTTTCCGTTTTGCATTTCTATTTCAAATACCTCAATAGAGGCACGTGCTATTTCATTTATTAGCAGCTATAATATGAATTTGAGTTCATTGAACCATAAATTGATATTTTTTATGTTTTCACCTCTTGGATGAGGTTCTAAGCTCGGAATGTGAGATCGAATGAAATAAAAATGATTTCCTTCACTTATGATAATATTTTCTTCTATCAAATAAATCTCATTACTAGAGGCTCCGTTAATATTGACATTTTGAGTTTTAGTTTTGAACTTGGCATACAATACATTTCCAATTTTCTGTAGATTTTCAATTGTTGTTGTCTCGCCAGCTGTTAAACCTGACATCACTCTCAAGTTAAGCTGAGTTGCGAAGAATATGCTTACAAAATCATTATTCAACTGATTCTCTAGCTGATATTTAAGATCATCAATTTCTTCGGAATCTTCAATTGTTAATTCTAATTCTTCTGGATCAGTAGAATCCGATTCTAACTCAGCAGTTATATCAATTCCTAAACCCATGATATCATTGAGAATATTGGCATCTACAATCTGAACAGATAAATGAGGAATTAACTTTTGGACTACCCCTTCTTGCTCGAAAACAAGTGAATCTCGAGAGAACCATGCGTGAACTGGATACTTTTCTATAAAAGCTAAGTAAGTGGGGTCATTAAACATTATTGAAAACATTGGATCAGAAAGCTTCATTATTAAAAAATCAGAATCGCTTAATCCAAAGACTTTCTTTATGAAGTCAATTTCATTAAGAGCTTCATAACTAAAAAAATTGCTAGAAGTGTCGGCATAAAAATTTGCTACTGGAATATAACTAGAATTACTAGATGTGTTGGTATCGTTTTTCAAGAAAAACCTTCTTATATCAAAACTTTTATGTTCGCCAATGTTTCTCTCTATTGAGAGTACTCGTGAAGTCAATTCATCCTTTTCTCCCTCAAATTTTAACTCCATCAGTTTTTTCTCAGTATCAAAAAAGAATTTTGTAATCCCAAAAACTGTTCCTCCTGATAAGATGCAAACTCCTGTTAGAATAATAATGAAGTTATTTTCAATGATTTCCTTGAGTCCCATGTTCGATTAGTTTATTTCTGCTAACTCATTTATAGACGCAGTTTTTCTTCGAAATACTACCTTATATTGTAGACTTTACGCAATTTTATTTCCTTTTATTTTTATTTTCATGTACTCCAACATACTCTAAATCTATTTAACTTACCAGTTGATTAAATAGATATATATTACTCTGCTGATACTTTTTTATTTAAATATAGCTTCAGAATATAGGTTTTGTCAGTTCTCCCTCATATAAATGAGAGGCATTGAAATGATGTATCAATATATAAACTATCAAGATTAAATACAAATTTAAGACACTGAATAACAGATTTTTAACAACCACCACCTTTACAATAAAGCTCTCATTTCCTTACTAGGGACTAGCACTTGTAGAAATGATATTTTCTTCTTGCTTGAGATGTTACATTGAAAAAGTTCGACAGTATTTATTTTTATACAAGCCAATATTAAGCTATAAATCGTAATTGTAAATTTCTATTGCTAATTTATTTTTTGGCTTTATCCCTCTTATACTGCTTAATAATAACCCTCATGATGGCTTTCTTTACAAACCTTATCCGACCCACAAAGTGCATGTTTGTTCTAAATTGGGAGTCTTTTATTTTTTTAACAAAAACATAAGTTATGAAAATAATAGAAGAGATGTATCCAACCCACCAAGAGTATGTTTTATCTAAAAGGGAGTCCTTTATTTTTGTAGCAAAAACATAAGTTATGAAATTAAGAGAAGAAATGGTAGAGTTGGACCATGAGTTTGAAACTAGTGGACAGACGCAGAAGCTTTTCAGTGAATATAAGGGGATAGGGTTTCATAAATTCAATTACTGGTACAGAAAGCTACAAAGAGAGGCGACAACGCGTGAGGTCTTTCACAAGATCGAGAATCACACCCCCTCTCCACTAAGAATTGCAAGTCCGAGCTTGTCTATCCCAATGGAGTAGTACTACGGATTGATAGTGCTGATCCCGACCTAGTTTTCCGGCTTATCCGACTGTACTGCTGTTTAGCTTGGGATCTATCCATAGTTATTACCTTTACGGCAGTCTTGTGGACATGAGAAAAAGCTTCGATGGGCTTTGCGGACTAGTTCGCAACCACTTGGATAAAGATCCATCATCCGGTGTGGTGTATGTGTTCCTGAATCGGGGCAGGAACCTAATCAAATTGCTCCATTGGGAACAAGGCGGATACGTACAATATTATAAACGATTGGAGCAAGGAACCTTTACCCCTCCCGAAAAGACCCAAACATGTGGGCCAATCCGGTGGCCGAAGCTGGTTATGATGGCAGAAGGGATACTTTTACAAGGTTATAAACAAAAAAGAGGTACCAAAATAGGGTGTAAAAGCACTTTTTTCATTGACCGGAAGTCAGTAAATTCTTTACCTACCTGCTCCTATAGGCTGCATTGGATGATTTTGTTCCATTTTTTCTAAAAACCATTTTTCTTTCGATTTATCCACAGCTCGTGTGGATAAATAATCCATGGAAATTCGCTTTCTGTCCCCTATTTATAAATCATGGAAACCTCTCTGGAACGGCTCTCTAAAGAATAACTCATCACCCTTCTGGGTGACAGGGAGCGTATTATCCGTGAGAAAGAAGAGGAGGCTACCTATCTAAAGTCCCTTGTCGAGAAGTTCAGGCGACTTGCATTCGGACAGAGAAGAGAACGTTTCGAAGGTAGCAGTGATCAGATGTCACTTCCTTTTTTAGGACCTGCCGAAAAACAGCAGGAACAGGCAGCGGAGCGGAGTTTGAAAAAAGAAAGAAAGACTACGAAGTATCAGGAAAACCTCCCATGGAGGGCCCAGACCTCTTGCTGAACATCTTCCCGTAGAAGAAGTGGAACTGTATCCGGATGGTGACCTCTCGGAGATGGTCTGCATCGGTAAAGAAGTGACCGAGGAACTAGATTTTGTTCCCGCAAAGTTTTTCATCAAAAGGTTTATCCGCTATAAATACGCCCCTAAAGATAAATTTATTGAAAACGGGGTAAAAATAGCCCCTCTGTCGACTAGGGTCATTGATAAAGGTATTCCCTCTGCCGGACAACTGGCTCACATGCTAGTAGTTGGTAAATACATGGATCACCTACCACTCTACAGACAGATACAGCAGTTTAAGAGGGAAAAGATCCCAATTGCTCCCTCTACCATAGAACTTTGGGCAAGACAGGGCCTAGAACGGCTGGAACCTTTATATTACTGCCTGCTTGAAAACACCAATTTGATGGGCTATCTCCAGGCTGATGAGACAACCATCAAAGTACTGGAAAACCCGGGTAAAAAGTCCTGTCATATAGGTTTTTACTGGGTCTACCACAGTCCGCTGGATGGTACCTTACTTTTTGACTACAGGCCTACTCGTGCAGCGAAAAGTATGGAAAACGTGCTCAGTGGCTTCAAAGGCTATCTGCAGACTGATGGATATCCCAGATATAAAAAGACGGGCGCCAGAAAAGTTGTCATTCATCTTGCCTGCTTGGCACATCCTAGAAGAGAGATTTTCGAAGCCATGTCTAACGACGATAAAACGGCACAGCAGGCGCTCACCTATATAGGTCAGCTTTATCAGGTAGAGCGAGAGGCTAAAGAAAAAAGTCATGATCCTGTAGCACGCAAAGCACTCAGGCTTGAAAGATCCCTTCCAGTGATCAATGAAATGGCTGCGTGGATAAAAGAGCAGTTGGTAATTATAAAACCCCGTGAGGCTATGGGAAAAGCACTTTTATACAGTGCCAACCCCTGGGCCGAATTATCCAACTATCTTCACGAGGGCCGGTTGGAAATAGATAATAATTTAGTTGAAAATGCCATAAGGCCTGTTGCACTTGGAAGGAAAAACTACATATTCGCAGGTTCACATGCATCAGCACAAAGAGCTGCCATGATTTATTCCTCCTTTTTTATTATGTAAAAACCATGATGTAAATCAATTTAAATGGCTCAAGTATACACTTGAAAATATCATGCAGACAAACCAAATAAACGTAAGAAACCTTTACCCACAGAACTTCAAAAATAAGGCTTAGTATGTACTTGGTGGTATGCATACGTTTAAAAATGGAAAACCAAATCGAAATATACCAGGGAAGTTGACGGACAGACCCAAATTGAGGTTAATTTATGAAAAAAACTGTTTGGCTCGATGCGCATGCTATAACTTCTATTTTTGATGTTCAACGACCTGCCATATTTAAACACATAAATAATAGCTACAAGTCAAAAGAATTAGAATTGACCATTTCATTTTTAAAACAACTGGTGGCAGACGGCAAGAAATATATATTGAAATAAAATCAATGTAAGATTTCCACCATTGAGAGATAGTAGCGTGTGTGCCTCAATTTTCCAGTCTTTTTTAGGGCTGGACTAAGTGAACCTAAAATCAAACCCGTATTTCGATGAAATTCGCGTTCCAAATGTATGAATGCCGATGCGTCAAATGTGAAATTTGTAAAAGCCAAAAAAAAAGCAACTAGGCTTAACTCAAGAAGAATTTGCTGAAAAAGCCAGAGTAGCACTTACTGTGATCAGAAAGATCGAGCAAGCATAAGAAAATCTAAACTTGTCAAAGATAAATCAGGTATTGAGCCTGTTTGGGTATATATTAACACCTATTGGTGAAAAAGATAGTAAGTTGATTAAATAAAAAAAGATGATGGTGAGTCGGGAATGCCGAAATGCGTGTAGTAGAAAATTTTAGAGTTTAGAATGGAAAACCAAATCGAAATATATCAGGGGACAGATGGCCAGACCCAAATTGAGGTGAAGTTTGAAAAGGACACTGTTTGGCTGAAACAAAAGCAAATGGCTGACCTTTTTGATAAAGATGTAAGAACAATAAGCGAGCACATCAAGACAATATATAAAACTCAGAAATTGGGGAGGGATTCAACTATCCGGAATTTCCGGATAGTTCAACTTGAGGGTAAAAGGAATATTGAAAGAAATATTGATCACTTCAATTTGGATATGATCATTTCGGTGGGTTATAGAGTCAACTCCAAAAATGGTATTAAATTCCGTCAAGGGCAACCAAACGGTTAAAAGCCATATCCAAAGGCTATGCAATCAATGAAAATAGACTAGCCCAGAAGCAACAAAAAAATTACAAACCTTAAAAGATGGTATTCGAATTTTAAGCAGAGCAATTCAACAAAAAGAAGAAAGCCAATACTTGGATTTTGAATGACTGAATTACTTTGCAAAAAGGTTTTAAGAATTGCTCGATGATTAGAATCATGAGAATTTCGTTTTGATTTTTGTACCGAATTTGTACCGTTTTTCCTCATACAACTGCTTTTCAATTATTTTTTACATTCTGTTAAGAAGTAAGCTTAGACTAAGTTCTATATAACTTTAAATAATAGTATTTATTTAATTATATATCAGGTATATATGATTTTTTATTTTTATTTCTTTCCTATTTTTAAATTCATTTTTAGTTCAATTGCCAGTAGGATTGGATGCTTAAGTAAGACCTATTCTATCTAAGGTTGGCTTAATATTTAACACAGCCAAAGCCAAAGTTGTATTAAGAAGTATCTCAACCTCTTTCCCAAACCACAAAGCATTTTTAATATAGCAAGAAGGCTATTTAGAAGCTACCTAGTAACAAGGTTAAATTTTAAATTTTTAGTAAATAAGTTTTTAAACTAATCTTTTATTATATATTTGTTTTGGGTCTATTTACCTATTAGAAAACAAATCGTCAATTATATCTCAGATATCGATTTACCAAAATGCAACCGCATCTGAGAAGTCCGAGTTTGAACTGTGCTTTGTAGTGATGGAATTTAAATTTTAGAACAATGAAAAATGTATTCTACCTCCTTTTGATTCCCCTTCTCTTTTCCTGCGGTAAGGCATCATCTGAAAAAGCCGAATCAGGAAATATTCTAGAAAACTGACTTATACGGTGGATACGGTACTGGTAGATTCGGGAGAGGATATTTTCATCTTAAGCTCAGGACTAGGAACTAAAGCCCTTAATCAAGACAAAAGCAAATTGCTGTTTTTGAAAATAGCCCTGAATTTAGTGGAAGTGGATTTGAATAAGCTCAAGTTAGTTAGTAAAACACCATTTCAAGAGGAGGGGCCTAATGGAATTTAGGTTCAAATTATGTGAGAGGTTTCAGTCGGGACCAAATGGGGATTTGTTTTATCAACGGCTATACTACACAGGGAATATTTGATGGCAGTGGCGAACTGCACAAAAAGTCTAAATGTGGTGCCGGAAGGAATTGAGCCTGATCTAGCCAATAATGTGCAACAGCTGTATGATAAGGCTGTTTATGATTTTGAGAACAAATGGAATCTATTCCCAACCACCAAGTCAAGGAAAATAGGAAGCACCTTTTATTATCGATCCGATAACCAAGGAATATCAAATTGAGCCAATACCTGAAATGAAAGCTGTAATGGAATTTACGGGGACTTTGGTCGTAGATGGGATGATAGACTTTTGGGTCGACAACCAAATGTATATCGAAAATCAACAACTTTTGCTTACCGTGGGTGCTATGAGTGCGGTTTATCGGTTAGACCCTGATGAAAAACAGCTTCGAATTTATTGATATTCAGCACAAAAACTTTCCTAACCATATGACATTCTCTGTAAATAATTCTCCTGTAGAACAAGCAGAATTTAATGAAGATCGAAAAAAGGTTTTCGAGCATTTGAATTACTTGGAGCCGCGCTGGGATGAGAGCAGAGAAATGTTTTTACGACTGGGTAAAAAGACATTTTTGGGTGAAAGACGAGAAGATCCATCTACTTATGAGGTTTTTTTTTTCGCTTATGACCAAGACTTCAATGTTTTGGGCGAGACCAAAATTGAAGGCTTAAAACAAGCTCCGGGAAGCTACTTTTGGAAAGATGGCAAGCTCTGGTCCTATGTCAATGTCGAAGATGAATTGGGTTTTGCGGTGATTGACTTTAAATTTTAGACCTATATAGTCAGAAAAGAACCACCACTCGATTGAAAAAGCATTTAAGGACCTTTTCAACATTGTTGTAGAAAAATGCATCAACCTACTCAACTTCTTACCCTCTCCTAATTCCTATAATAGGAAATTATATCCGGGCCAGGGCTGCAGCGCTTTTCAAAATGAATTAAAAAACCTCGCTGTTTTCCTCCCTTCGCCGGATACAATTGCTTGGTTAATGATTGCTGAATTTAGACAACAGGATTTTTCTCATTGACAATAGAGATCTTGCTTTCTACTTTTACAGTATTTACCAGATTGTCCAATACAGGGCAACGGGCCTCTACCTCTTTAATAAGTTCTTGTATCCTTTCGGGACTTTCGTCAGAATCAATAATCGTTTCCACTTCTATTTTATGGTATCCCGGACGGACATTTTCGTCTATTCCAAGGAATCCCTCCAGTCTATATTTCCTTTGGTTTCTACCTTGACATTGTTTAACTGAATTCCTTTTAAGGAAGCGACAACTTGATAGGTAATCACCTGGCAAGAGCCTAGAGAAGCCAATAAATACTCTACAGGATTGGGGCCTAAGTTTGTTCCTGCCAAAGCTTCTGGTTCATCTGCGATAAACTCAAAATCTCTCGCCGTATTTTTCACGCGGACATGTTCTTCCGATTCGGAAGTAACTCTAAATACTCCTTTTGTTAGGCTTACATCTTTTTTGGTAGCTTCAATAAGTCCTTGGAATGTTCGCTGTACTAATTCTGACATGGTTATTTAATTTAAAAGTTAATAAATAATAAATAAGATTTTATAAGGGTGAAGCTGAAGCAATCACTCCATAGACTAAATCGTCTTAGTATCGGAAATTGGAAATGAATTTTACATGCAGCCAGACATAAACTTATCCCTATTGTGCAGCAAACAGCAACACAAATGAATCGTCTTGTGGCGAAAAAGTTCCTTTGAAAAGGTGTAAATAATGGGGTTGTAATTTGTCTTCATGTTGTCTTTTTTATAGTCCTCTTATTTAAGAGTCTGGAATTGGCACCTTTTCATTTGATGAAGGTTGCCAGTAGGTCATAGAGCCAGTCTCTCGCTACTTCTTTATAAATCAAGGCGTCTATTTTGAAAGCCTTTGACATGATTGTGGCACAAACTTAGGCATAGATTTCTAAAAACAAAACTATTTTGGTTTCTTTTACTAAAAGGACTTTTGGAAAAAGAAAAGCCAGGTTTTTAATAATGATTAGGCCAATGCTGCAGGTCAAAACCTTCTTTGGGTACCTGAGTTCGATTATAGAAAGTATGGGTTGGTGGTGCTTATGCCTTCCTTAGCAAATGGGCAATTGCCTAAGAAACCAAACCATCTTTTAATCAACCCAAGTCTCATTTTCAGCCACTCCCCTTAAATTAAAAGGGCAGAGCCTGTAGCAACCAAAGTCGGGAGGGATTTAACTTCCCGCATGAAAAAAGAAACATCAATTTCGAATTGGATTATAATGTCTTTTACCGTTATCGGGTTTCGTTGGAATGAGGGAATGATATAATATGCCATTTCAATAAACCTGTACAAAATAAACAAGATGCATTGTATACTCGTTAAATATGGTGTATTATTACACCATAAACACACAAAAAAAATGGCTAGACAAACTATCTCTGTTAATGAACCGAATGACCGTTGGATGAAACAAAAATTGAAGAGAATGAATTCTCCAGTAAAAGTGAATTGATCAATGACCTGATTCGTAGACAAAGAGAACAAGAAGAAGAGCGATTATGGTTAAGGAATGAGCTTATAAAGGGTGAAAATAGTGGCATATCCAATAAATCTATGGCTGAAATTCTTGCAGAGGCTAAACAAAGAGTAAAAAATGGCCAATGAATTATATTCTTACCCGCCAAGCAGAAGAAGACCTTATTCAAATTTATCTTTATGGTCAAGTAACGTTTGGCAAAAAGTATTCAATCCTACAATGAGGGAAAAACTACTAAGTTAACAGATGATCAATTGAAGGAATTTCTTGGCCTATGATATTTGAGATTGTTTTTACTACTGAAGCAATGGAAGATATTTGTTAAAATGAACCCCGTAAACTGGTCTATACTTCTTAATATCCAACCTACTCTCACCTCTGGTACTTCTTAAAGTTCTCGGCTTGCTCAAAAATCTCTTTGTATACCTCATCCCTCACCTAATGATCGGGCGAAGCACTTTTTTGGGAAGCATTGATTTTTTCTATGTTATGGAAGGCAGTATCTATTAACAGTGCAATATCGCCTTGTTTAGAATGTACCATCACATGCCATAGGTGGTATTCAAACTAAAATCGAAAGTATTTGACAAAAACCTCTAAAAACTTCCTCTCAATAAAAAAACACGGATAAAACCGTCAATAAGTGATTTTGTGCCCATCGTTACGTAGAAAAAAACAAAAATGCGGACAAAATCATTAAACATTCAATTACCAATCCAAGAGCTCACCCAAAACCATAAAATCTCACCATTACAGGGCTGTTATGTAACCTAAAAATTAACACCTAAATTCCGCAGCGAATTTCTTTAATCAATTGGTTCCAATAGAGATTAAACCTTCCAGGTTTCACTCGCCTAATTTTAATATCCCGCTGATGATCAATAAAACCTGGAAGGTTTCCGGATTTAACCTAATCATTAACAATTAACCATTAACAATTAATAATTATTCAAAAACTCCTTCCAATCCTTACCATCCGTAAGCCAGGCAAGGTTGAAAATAGCCATTTTACCTGAGTAACCTTTAGGATCTTCGCCTTCTCCTTCAAAGAATAGGTAAATCAATCCTTCGCTTGGGGTACCGGATCTTCCGGCGGTCATGGAGGAATAGGCGAACTTGCCCTCCTCTACCAGTTTGCTTACAGGCCAAGTTTTGCCACCATCGAAGCTGGCCCAGACGGTTCCGTGGTTTCTGCCTTCATTGGATACTATATTGCTATAGAGCAAGACATCATGCCCTTCGATTGGCAGTCTAATCAAGCCTGCCATCAATCCATAATCCCCGCTTTGGTCTCCATCAGGCAATTCTTCACTGACGTATAGGCCTTCCCAGGTCTCTCCCCCATCTGTACTGTGCGCAATATGTCTCATTCTTGGGTTCAAGCCATCGGTGGACAAGTGCCTGCGGGAATTGTAGTAGATCGTTCCATCGGAAAGTTCTGTCAGCGTGGCTTCACCTGTTCCATTGGCAGGAAAAGAGGCGCTTGTGTGCCAGGTTTTACCTGCATCATCACTATAAATGGCATTGGTATAATGGTTGGGCCAAAACTCCTTGTTGTTTCCGCCATCATAATTGCGCGTTGCCCGAATCAATCTTCCTTTCTTTTCACCAAATTGAAGGGTAATGCCATGCTCATTCATGTGCATGGAAGGAACATTTCCATTCTTGTCTCCTGTTAGACTTGTTTCTTCAACTGCCCATGTTTTCCCATTGTCTTTACTCCTGTACATTTTAAAAGGGGAAATGGGATGACCTTCTTCTACAAATGCCAAAATATCTCCACTGTTTTCATCCACAATGACTCCTCCTCCTTGAAAACCTGGATTGGCAAGAGTAATGATTGGGTCCCAGCTTTTTCCTCCATCCTCACTCCTACGCACTTGGTAACTTTTATTTCCCCAAGTGGCTACAATCGAACCATCCTTAGCCGTTACCACATTGGGAAATCGCTCTCCTGCAAAAATCTCACTTAACTCAAAAACGGATTTGCCATCGTTCCAAAATTCATTTTTGGGTTTTTGGTTGGCACAGGAACCTATAATAAAAAGCAATGCAATAAATACAGATTGTCTCACTAGAATAAATTTTATTGGTACAAATTAAGAAATCAAAACAGGTAAAAGTCAATTTAAATATTTCCCCTTTGACCAACAAGCAACACCCAAGGTTCATTGTCTGGGGCAGTGAAGGTCTGAACGGTTTCAGTCACAGAAGCTTCTAGCAAAAATGCGCCTGTCTTCGGATTAAACCATTGATAAGGCATTTCAGGTGTTAATTCACTGAGGGTTATTTCTCCCCCTTCGTTGAGATAACTCACATAAAACTCACCTGCTTTTGCCAGACATAGCTTCCCTCCTGCTAAGTCAGCGCGTTTCTCCATATCTGTAAAAGGCATGCCCTCCAAGGCTCGTGCTACATATCCTACATAGCGACTACCTTCCAGGTTCAAGGCTTCCCTCCAGGACACTTCAGAATTTGCCCATGCTGCCCATCCCGCTTCATCAGGACTCACTTTCCACTGCCACATGCCACCTGCACCGTAAACAACGCCCATGGTGCCTCCTGACATCAACTGCATCCATGCTTCTTCTCCCTGCCACCAGCCTGAACCATTTTCCGGATCTCTTATTCCTTCATAAGTCGGTTCTCCATTTGCCACTGCTTTTATAGGCTTGTTCTCATACATTTGCTCTACTTTATCATAAATCTTCTGGGCAGTATGTCCTGTTTGTGCCCACTGAAAGTCCAGCCATTCGGCATCCTGATAGGCTTTATTGTAATGTATTTCGTAAGTATCCGGATCGGCCCATTCAGGGATAAAATCATCAAAAGGATTGTAGTGAATTCCGGTAGGTTGTTGGTAAGCATCCCAAGCTTCAACGGTTTTTCCACCTTCTTTAACCCCTACTTCTTTACCCATTCCGTCAGCACCTACCAACCACATGGCTGGACGGGCCCCGTAGCGTGCCACAAGGTATTTGCAATAGCGGGCATATTCTTCGGCCACTATATTCTTGCCCAACACCTCTTTTCCTTTCCAACCAAAACCATGAAAAACAGGCTGATAGACTGGGACAATTTCATGGTCCACAAGTATTCCCATCAGGCTGTCCAAGTACTGAAAATAATCCGCATTAATTTGATTGATATGCCCTTCTGGTAAGTCCGAAAAAGCAACAGCAAAGCCTTGATCCGTATCCCTTGCATTGGGACCGGTAGCGCCTTGGTCAGGTTGAATGCTCATAAGTAAAGCAGCATTAAAGCCTTTTTCCCCACGATCTTGGGCATACTGTGCTACATCTGCATAGGTTGCTCTCCATGGCATGGCCCAAGGGGTATCTCCCACCACGATAAAAGGCGTACCATCTGCATGGACTACATTTCGCTTGCCCTCAGACATGCGCAACAGACCATGCCTCAACAATTGATTTTCACCAGCATAGGCCACACTTTTAAGTTTTCCCTCTTGCCCATGCAAGCCTGTGTCACTGTTATCAGAAGCGATGGTCTTCCATTTCCACTCTCCATTGGCAATAGGAGAAGCAAAGCGGACTTTCCAGGTTTGTCCCCCATCCCAAAAGGCAGGTCGGCGCAGTTGCTGTCCATCTGGACCTACAAACTCTGCATGCATTTCTACATCCGTATATGGATTGTTATAGGTATTGACTGCGGTAAAAACCAGCTCTATTTCCTCCCACTGAGGGGCTTCTATGGCTGTTTTTTCCGATTGAGAGGCAGTACAACTAAAGAGAAAATTACTAATGACAAAGAGAGCAAAGACAATTCTCATGGGCTTAAATTTTTATTATTGACTTGACAGTGATTGTATTACTGTCTACAGTTAAGTGTATCGGCAAACGAAATCATAGCAAATACCTAATTTCCGCAGCCTATTTCTTTAATCAATTGGTTCTTGTTGAGATAAAACCTTTCAGGTTTCACTCAGCTAATTTTAACATCGCACTGATTATCAACAAAACCTGCAAGATTTTCGGATTTATAAATAGTAAAACCATCATTACAATCCCGACAATACAAATAAACAGAAATTGCGCCTATTTAATCAATGCTTTCAAAAAATTTGGTGATTTGAAAAGATTTTGGAATTATAGTTTATTATAATACTAAAGCAGGTGCAAAAAATTCACAGAAACCTTTGATTAAAAATTCCTTTCCCCCTAAACTTTAAAGGAATCAACTTCTATAAAAAAGACCGAATTAAATAAAATCCGGCCCTTAGCATGGTTATTTTGATTTATAAACTTGGCAACTATTTCTATTATAGTAAAGGAAAAGTCATTTAATGCTTTCCAACACGGGTTTTCCTCTCCATACCTGTGGCATTTCCAGACCAAATATCCAGGCAATGGTGGCCGCTGTATCATAGGTCATGATCAGGTCTGAAATCTCATGGTTCTTTTTTATACCCCTGCCTTCAATAATCCATGGGATATATATTTCTTCCAAACTTTTTCCTCCATGGCCTTTTCCTGTTCCTCCATGATCTGAAGACAGCATAAAAATGGTTTCATCAGCAATGCCCGCCTCTTCAATGGCATCATAAATTCGACCAATTCTATGGTCTACATTTTTTAGTTCTGCATAGTATTCCGGAGTATCGTGGCCAATCCCATGTCCTACTCCATCTGGTTCACTCAAATGGATAAATACAAAATTTGGTTTCTCTTTAATAATTAATTCAGAAGCTTTTTCGGTACAGATTTCATCATCATCTCCATGCATCACCACATCAATGCCATCCTTTTCCAACAGGTATTCAATGCCACCCCAGCTATATATTGCTGCGGTTTTGGCTTGAGGCATTTGCTCTCGAATCAAGCCAAAGATAGAAGGGTAAATCCCATAATTACCAATTTTTGCAGGTGGAATCTCCGGCGTTTTGCTTCCCCATTCAGTATATCCATGGGCCGTAGGACCTGAGCCCATCAACATAGAAGCCCAATTTACTGCACTGGATGAGGGTAAGACTGTTCTGGCTTTTAAACTGTAACTTCCGGATTCCATAATTCTTTTAAGGTTTGGCATTTCACCCTGAGGAATTGCATAAGCTCCTAAGCCATCCAAACCCAATAAGACCACATGTTTTACTTTTTTCACTTGGGCCTTCAAGGCTGCAGTACTCAGTAACATTGCCGGCAACAGCAGTACTAAGGCTAATTTTTTACAGTTCATTTATTTACTTGTTTATTTTTAATTGATTCAAAACAATATGCCTTTCCGGCAGGTACATACAGCAGGTAAAACTTTCCATTTTAAAGGTTTTCCCAAACAAATACTATGGTAAGCCTATTTTTATTTAGCCTATTAAGCTTCAAAACTACCAAATACTTATAAATTAAAAGCTCCGTTCATCCCATTGTTAGAATATTTCCCATCAACTTCAAAAAGTTATCGATACCATAAGTCTTTAAATAGTATTTGGTTACTACTGACTATTATTCAAAAAGATTGACTATAATTAAAAAAGGGGTTTATTGGCTCCACAGGTGCTCAATCAAGATTATTTGCAAGTTCTTAACCTTATAAAAATTGATCTATTTATCCAGTCTATGCTTTATTATTGCTCCACTGCCATGGCTAACAAATCATTTTGGATTCTCCCGGGTCTATAACAATTTATCTCAAGCCTACTAAAATAATTGGTATATTGATTTTCAATTATTCTATACGTTTTGATCCCATTTATTGAAAAAAAATCGTCCATAATGAAGGCAATGGGCTTATTTTTCAGAAATGAAGAAAAGTCTACAAATCACTGAAACAGATTACCAATTCCAATGAAAAAAACATTACTATTCTCCTTCTTTTTTATTTTGATGCAGGGGAACACTCAAGGGCAGGAAGTTAAAATGCCAAGCCATTGGCCCGATGCTTTCTTTTCAGGAGACCAAGGGAAAATGCATGTACAAGGCATGGCTTTGGATAGGAAAAACGGATTTATTTATCTTTCTTTTACCAATAAACTGGTCAAAATGGACCTTTCAGGCCGATTGGTAGGAAGCGTAGGCGGATTTATGGGTCACCTGGGCGATTTGGATTTCAACCAAGAAGATGGTAAAATCTACGGTTCTTTGGAGTATAAAAATGATGCAATAGGTAAAGGGATCAAAAAGAGTTTGGGAAAAGAAGAGAGTACGGGTGTGAACGGATTCTATATAGCCATTTTTGATGGGGCCAAAATTGTACGGTCCGATATGGATGCCGAAACAGAGGACCTATTGCGTACTGTTTATTTATCAGAGGTGGTACAAGATTATGAAGCTAAAGTAAATGTAGCTGGTAAAATCATGCCTCACCGATTTGCCTGTTCAGGCATCGATGGACTTACCTTTGCTCCTACTATAGGAAGTTCTAATCTGAATAAGAAGTATCTATATGTTGCCTATGGAATTTATGGGGATGTAGATAGGGATGACAATGACCATCAGGTAATTTTAAAGTATGATGTCAGCAATTGGGATAAATATGAAAAGCAGCTATCTCAAGATAATCTGCATACCTCAGGTCCTAATAAGCCATTAGAAAAATATTTTTTGAAAACCGGCAATACCCGTTATGGTATCCAAAATTTAGCCTATGATTCACATACGGGGAATTTGTTTGCGGCGGTGTATAAGGGATCCAAAACCCAATTTCCGAATTATGATTTATTCGTTATTGATGGCCATAAAAAGCCTAGAAGAAGCCAAATTCGTTCCGATAATAAAAAATAAATGTCAAGACCTTGTCTTTGTTGCAAGCTGGGCCTAAGGATTCTGATACAGGTATTCGTGGTTGGCATTTTAAATGGGGAGCAACGGGCATACAGCCTTTGGGTAATGGTTTGTTTTATATATCCCACAATGAAAAAGGCGATAATGGATTACAGCGGACTACCTTGTATAAATACAGATGGGTTGGCGATTCCCAAAATGCATTTATCAGAGAAAATTGAATTCCGATTTTAAATGAAGATTTTGTCAGCATTGTTGCAAAAAAAGGGCAACAATACCGCCAAAATCAAGTGACATTTGATTTCTTACCCGGTGGCTGACTCCACCGGCTATAATCATGTCACCCCTGCCGGGGTTTTCGGTTGTCATAAAGGTTAATGTATGGTTTCGGTAAAGGACTGTGCCGTTATGATTTTGTCAGAATTGATGCGAAAAAATCCACTGGCTATAATCAAGTCACCCCTAAAGGAGTTTACAGTTACCGTAAAGATCAAAATTTTGTTTTAATAGGAAGAGTTGCAAGTACGGTTAATGGTACAATTGGCTAGATAGCATTAGGTGTTTCATTGAATATCGACAAAGAAGCTCTTTATGACAGCATGTTATTTCAGGTATTTTCGGCCTTCAAAGCTTATGGTTTTTGGAGATGTATGGAGGGCGTTAAAAAATGAGTTAGCTCCAATAAGGAGATCCACTCATTTTTAGCCCGGAATTCAGCGCCAAAAATCAAATGATGGATACGTTAATGATCAATTTTCCCTAAACCTAATCCATCATTTGAAATAAGATTTGACAGCCTTGACCTTTATGGTTCGTTTTTGATCATAGCCTGCCCTGATTTTTAACTCACTCAGGGCCTGCCCTGATTGGCTACGCTTCAAGGGAAAAAATGAACAGTGGGAATAATGAAAAATCAACCAGTCAGGTAAGACCAGGATTACAAGGTCAATTCATTTCCGTGAGAAAACGTTCATCAGGGAGATTTTGTCAGCATTGTTGCAGAATTGGCAACAATACCGCCAAAATCAAGATGTGTTGATCATTTAATTCCAAGGGCTGACACCCTTGGCTAGTATATTACACCCCTTTAGGGCTTGGTGAGGTTATAGTATTTAATCTGTCTTCGATGAATAATAGACGTTTTGATTTTGTCAGCATTGTTGCGGAAAAATCCACCGGCTATAATAATATCATCCCTAAAGGGGTTTACCGTTATCGTAAAGATCAAAATTTTGTTTTAATAGGGAGTTGCTAGTTCGGTTAATGTTACAATTGGCTAGATAGTTTTCTTTGTCATTGAATCTCGACAAAGAAACTCTTTTATGACAGCATATTATGTCAGGTATTTTCGGCCTTCAAAGCTTATGGTTTATGGAGACGCATGGAGGGCGTTAAAAAAATGAGTTAGCTCCAATAAAGGAGATCCACTCATTTTTAGCCCGGAATTCAGCGCCAAAAATCAAATGGTGGAAACGTTAATGATCTATTTTCCCTAAACCTAATCCATCATTTGAAATAAGATTTGACAGCCTTGACCTTTTTGGTTCGTTTTTGGGTCAAGCCAAAAATGAACAGTGGGAATAATGAAAAATCAACCAGTCAAGTGAGACCAAGATTGCAAGGTCAATTCATTTCCATGAGGAAACGTTCATCAGGGAGATTTTGTCAGCATTGTTGCGAAAAAGGGCAACAATACCGCCAAAATCAATTTAGGTTTATTTAACGTATCCAGTGGATAATGCCACCGGCTATAATCATGTCATCCCCAAAGGGGTTCTTAATAGTCACATAATTAATATAAGTATGGTTAAACCTAAACCATATTATTTTTAAAACCGGTCTAGTTATTTCGCTTCCTAAAACTTGTAATACCAAAAAAACCGTGGATTTTGACCCACGGTTTATTAAACCTATTACAACTTTCAACCTTATAAGTGTTGAAAAGAGTACTTTACTTAATTTTTCTAAACTTTTTGATTTTATGAAAGGTAAGGAAGTTGGCATCGTGGTTATTGTGTGCGCCTCCTACCCCATCATCATAGGCAGTTCTGGACAGGAAAAGGATGTCTTTTCCATTAAATAGCCAATCCACATATTGAAAACCATGGTTTTTAATGTCTTCATGTTGCAATAACACCTTTTTTGCTCCCAATTAATTAAATCGGGAGAAGAGAACAGGGCCTGAGTATTTCGGATACCTGCAGGGTTAGTACGGTCTGTTGACTTTTTGATATCATCCGGAATTACATTAGCAATGGTCCAGTAAAGGTCACTTTTTTCATCATAGCGAATGGTAAATTTTTTACTTCCTCCAGGAAAGGGGATAAATCCAGTTGCTGGATCAAAAGTGGCTTTTTTACCATCGGCACTAATTTTAACTCTGGCAGCTTTCTCTTCTAAAGTAGAACGGTCATCCACACGCAACATGTCCCAAATTTGTCCCTCTTTGTCAACGACTGCATTGCCTTCTAACCATCCACCAAAATTACCATCAAGATAAGTGGAATCGTAATAGAGAATATTGCTACTGGTCCAGCTATCTGCTTTTAATAAGTCTGCATCCACAGGGGCTGATAACATAAAAGCACCGTACCTTTTCCCCATTTCTTGATTGGGCCCATGGCACTTTCCATGGCTCTCCAAATTCTTCCATTGTGTTCAATAATAGGCATAGGAGCGCAATGGTACTCCCCTTCTAGGATTAAACCATTGTTTTTGTCGGTAGGTTGCGTCCAAGTTTTTCCACCATCATCTGAGCGCCTAACAAGCGTATTTCCATGATGTCTGTCTGGTCCTATTAAATAAAGGGTACCTTGATGAACGAAAAGCTTAGACCAAAACGCCCCGTCAATTTCAGCAATTTCCTTCCATGATTTCCCCTTATTACTGGAGGTATAAATTTTTGAAGTAGCTCTTTTATGCTCATTGGACTCAGGTCCAAAAAATCATGGGAGGCTACGTAATCACCATTAGGCAAAACGGCCAAGCTTGGAGAGCCAATGTATTTACCGGAGGAAGCAGGGCTATAGGCCACTACTATACCGGGTACTTTCGAATCATCGAATTGCTGAGCTGCCAAATTAAAACCGGACAATAAAACTGTCATTAAAATCGCTACTATTTTCATTATTTTAAGTTTGTTTGTTAATTCAAGGATTAAATTCTATTTGTCTTAAAGATCTTTTTTTAATCAGACTATGTTCATGAAAGAAAAAATAAATAAAATTCCTAGAATCCCCATTTGCCTTCAAATCCTGACTCCATTATGTCAGTGGCATCTTATTGTTTGACTTGTCAAAAAATTACTAGGAATTGCTTTCTTGACTTTATTTTTGGTGAAAAATCTTTCATTAATTTAATAGGCAGGGTTTTTAAATTTGGAAGACCAAAAAAGAACCATACAAAATTTAACAGGCTAAACTCAAATATACTCACTGTTTCTTTCATTTTCCACCTAAACCAAAATATTGAATCTAACAAAACCTTCATTAAAATTATTTAAAGCTTAACTCGAAAAAGGCAATAAACAATTATCTAGTGATGAAATTACTTCAATATCAGCTACTTTCCTACAGTTAGTCCCAGTGACTATCGGTAATCAGGTTCAACATAATGGTGCTAGGCTAACCTTTTCAAACAATATAATTTTCTTTTGGATTAAAATAATTATTGCGCACCCTATAAGACTATGTGGGTATAAACTCTAAAAAATAAAAGAGGGAAATTTCCGGTTTTCCGGTAATTCCCTCTTTTTATTTAGGTATTTGGCTATATTATTTTAGCCACCAAGTCATCTCATTAATATGGTCATTACCTTCACCAAATTGTCTGCTGATGGCATCAGTTACATTATTGGCGTTGTAATTGTATTCTGATTGTGGATAAATCCATCGGTAAGGGATTTCCACACCTGCAGGCCTTCTGAAGGAAGGGTAACCACCTGTTCTTAAGTGATCGAAATAAGAAGTCCAGCCCAATTGGAAAAAGGATTGTAGGTATTTTTGCATGATGATCAGTTGCAATTGCTCTTCCTCAGTTTGAGCCATTGTGAAATCATTGATAGGTTTAGATAAGTAATTTTCCGCATCACTTTCTCCAACATAAGAAGAATAGTTTTCGGCATACATTTCATAAAACCTAAAAGAAGCCTTTACTCCTGATTCGTACAACATGCCTGCATCAGCATTGATCCATCCCTTAGTGGCTGCTTCTGCCAAAATTAGTTGCTGTTCTGAATAGCCTAAAAGTACATAGGGCTCATTAACAGGATCTCGATGGTAGCGGTCATTAACCTTGGAAACATTTCCTTCTGTGGCTTTTTCATTTACCTCGGCATAGGGAGCTGCCGGATCTCCTCCTTCATAAGCTGAAAAGTCATTTATTTCTTTCCCCGCTTCTTTCGCTGATTTGGTTTGGGTACTGTAAATAAACAACCTAGGATCTTCACGATCTTGAAGCCTTTTGATAAAGGTGGAATCCATATACATACCTGAACTAAAACTACTTGAATTAAAGTTTGGATAACGGTTTCCCTGTTGATCCAAAAAGACCAATTGCCCGCTTTCTTCTACACTTTCCATCAATGGTTCATTTTGGTAAATAGAGGCAAACTCACTTCCATCATTCATCCCTTCTTTTTCTGATAAGGTCAACAAAACCTTCAAACGAAATGCATTGATTAACTTCCTCCAGCTGTTCACATCTCCATCATAAATTATATCTCCCGCGATAATGGTGTTATTGGCAGCTAATAGTTCATTTGCTTCCTCCAGTTCCATTAATATTCCTTCGAAGACAGACTCTTGATCGTCATATGCCGGCTGATAATCTTGGTCTGATTCACCCAATAATGCAGAAGCATAAGGAATATCCCCAAAGGTCAATGTTAGGTTATAGAAGTAGTAGGATCTAAAAAACTTACCCAAGGCCACATAGGTAGGTTCTCCAATTCTTTCTCCTTCCTCCATCATTTTCGTTACATTTCTCAAGGTACCGTAAGAACCATAACTTCCCCTATCCCACTTATAATATTGGTTGGTATTTTCTCCATCGGTCTGCACTAGCATTTTCAATGCATACAAAGGAGAAGTTCCCCGCGAATCTCTAAAAGCGTCCCACTCAATATTGGTCAATAAAAGTTGAGGGTGAGTTTCTGTCGGTAAATTAGGGTTGATATTCATTTCCTCCAGGTCTTGACAGGAGGCAAGCCCAATCAACAATAAACCTATAACTAATATATTTTTCATTTTATGTCTTTTTACTTAGTCTGGAAAATCTATTAAAAGGTAGCGCGTAGCGTGAAACCTACATATCTTGAAGAAGGATCCTGCAAGTTGTCATCGTTTCCATAGTCAGGATCCAACAAAGGCATCTTTTTCCACATGGCAAGATTATAACCGTAGATAGAAAGATCTAGATTCTTTATTTTTTCTGAAGTCATAATATTCATCAAGTCATAAGACACTGATAACCTTCTTAATTTAAAATAAGAACGATCATAGACATTGGCGAAAAGTGAATTTTCTTCTTCAGTAACTTGTGCCCTATATGGGTAAATTTGTGACCATGTTTGCCAGCTAACAGCAGTGGTATTTGGCGAGTACTCTCTGGTGTCAGTAATAATGGCTCCATTTACATCCCTCACAAGTTCTCCACCGGTTACTACTACACCTTCCGGTACATACACCGGTTGCCCTGCTGCATATTCTTCATCTCTATACAATACAGAATTGGGATGTTTGCCACCCCACCACATTTTTTCTATGGTTAAGGATCTTATCAGTCCTCCCCAAGCACCGTCTATGTCCATATCTATTCTAAAATCTCCTACCTTAAACTTGTTTTGAAGGCCCAATCTCCACGAAGGATTCAAATGTCCAATCTTTGTTGGATAAGGATCTCTGGTAGGCAATCCTGTATTGGCATCCAAAATCACTTGGCCATCGGCACTTTTCTGCCAAACAGTAGCATAATAAGCATCCGCCCTGTCTCCTACGACCAGATTACCGTATTTCTCATTGTTTGCATAGATCTCGGTGATTTTTTCACATACCTAGTCCAGTTAAGCCCTATATCCCATGAAAAGTCACTCTGGGCTATGGCGCTGAAATTGACCATCGCCTCAAAGCCTTGGGTGGTGTATTCATTACCATTTACTTTCCTTGAACCAAAGCCTGAAGCTTCTGAAATACTCAAATCAATGATTTGATTTTCATCTAAAATCCTATAATAGGTACCTTCAAATGTCAACCTTTTTTGAGCAAAAGAAGTAGAGAAACCAGCCTCAAATGTGGTTGACTTTTCTGGCATGATACTACTATTTACCAATCCTGATGGATAGTAAACAGAAGGAGTCGCTCCATATGTCACTCCTTTTTGATAGGTAGAGTAAATACTGTAAGGACTTAAATCACTAGAAACCTGAGACCAGGAACTGTAAACTTTAAGGTAATCCATAGCTTGTGGCAACTGAACAAATTCTGACAGCATCGCACTCAAAGATGCAGATGGATAAAAATAAGAATTGGTTGAAGTTGGTAAGGTGGAAGACCAGTCATTTCTACCGGAGAAATTCAAAAATATTGAATTCCATAAATCAAAATTAACAGATCCATAGGTACTTCTAATGGCTTTTTCATCAAAGTAATTACTTGCTTGTACAGGTCCTTGAGTGTTACTTAAACTATAAATCCCGGGTACAATCAAGCCATCAGAAGAGGCATATTCTTGTTGATAGGTTCTGTAAAATATTGATCCACCTGCATTCACAGCAAAGGCAAAATTATCACTAACGGTTTTATTGTATGATGCAAGAATATCCGTATCAAGATTCAAACGGCTGTCATTCCACATTTTATAGTCTCCGTTTCTTGAGTCTCCGTAATTCATGTATGATTTTGGGCTTTGCATATCTGAAAAAACCCTGTACTCCCTCGCAGAAACCCTACCCTGTATATTGAAATCAGGAGTAATTTGATAATTTAATTTTAGTTTACCATCTAGGGTATTCTGATTGTGCTTTTGGTTCAATTCATAGGCCGCAAAATACACATTGTTGTACCACGCATAATTATAGTTGGCTTGACGATAGCCTTCAAGTCCAGGGACATACATATGGTCTCTCAAATCTTGGCCGTTTACATCGTCTCCCATCCAAATTAGAATGGTGTACATGTGGTTTTTAGGTCCATAACCATATCTAGGGTAGTTGGGAGAATAAACTTTATTATAACTTAAAGTGGCATCCAAGGTTAATTTATCCGTAAGGTCGAAAGAACTATTAAAATTCAAACCTCCTGTACTAAGCGCGGTATTGGGTACTTGCCCTTTTTGATAAGAATAATTTCCGGAAAAGTAAAACCTGGACTTTGCACCTTGATAAGCAATTGAAAAATCATTTTTCGAAACAACTCCGGTTTTCAAGAATTCATTTAGGTTGTCATGCCTTTTCCATTCAGTTGGCACCCTTTCGTACAAAGATTTGTCATCATAAATCGTACCTGCTACATTTCCGTACCAATCAATCGTTTCACCTGTTTGTATATTTCTTATTGGACTGTTCCACTGTGGAACCATTACTCCCGGTTCAAATTTGGGACCCCAAATCATGTCACCATCTGAAATGCCTCCATCAGCTCCATCCCAGAATTCATACTTGCCATTGGATCCATTTCCGTATTCTGTTTGTGTTTCAGGAAATACTGTAAATCCCGCAGTTACCATATTACTGGTAGATGCCGTAACGGTAAGCCCTTCCTTTGAAGCATTTTTTCTTGTGATTAATATTGCTCCATTTTTTCCTCTGGCACCATAAAGCGCTGAAGCCGCTCCGCCTTTTAGCACGTTGATACTTTCAATGTCTTCAGGTGAAATGTCAAATAAATTGGTTTCTACAGGAATACCATCCAATACGATCAAAGGCGTCTTGCCTCTAAGAGTAAAAGAGGGTGACTGGAAAATACCGGTGGGATTGGTCACCGTTAAACCTGCTACTTGACCGGAAAGTGCATTCCCAAGGTTCATGGTCCTTGCCTCTCCCAGAACTTCTGTGTTTACTTCTTGCGTAGCATAACCTAGCTTTTTCTTTTGCTGCTTGATACCAATGGCGGTAACCACCACCTCATCAAGGTTTTGCTGGTCTTCTTCCAAAACTACATCAATTATTGACCTTCCATTTACTGCTTCTTCTAAAGTAGTAAATCCAATAAAACTAAACTGGAGGGTAGCATTTTCATCTGCACGAATGCTATAATTTCCATCAAAATCAGAAACTGTTCCCTGCAAGGTTCCTTTTACCTTAACTGCAACTCCCGGCAAAGGCAAATTGTCTGTACCGGAAATGATTTGCCCTTTAATATCTATTTGGGCTTCTGCTGTATTGTTTTTACGCTCATTATTGCGATGAAGACGAACGGAAATATTGTTGTTTATCTGTTGAAAGGCCAAGCCGGTTTCTTCACTTATTTGCAAAAGGGCGTCTTCTACTGAAATTTTCTTGTGATGGATTGAGATCAATTCATGTAAGAATGCATCATTTTCATGTACTGTGAAATGAAATTCGGACTGTTCTTCAATTTCTTTAAATACATCAACCAGTTTTCCCTTATGGAAGGAAATACTTACAAATACTTCATTGATTTTTTTAGCTTCAATTCTCTCTGCAAGCAAGGCGTTGAAGAAAACTAATTGTAGCAAAAAACCAAGCATGACATACCTTGTCATTTTTAGGATTAGTGGTAAAGGTTTTTTTCATAATTTAATTTGTTAAAATTCAGTGTAGGCATTAAAAGATTTAGCAAAATAAATTTTTAAACATTTGCTGATTAAAATTTCAGAAACATTAGGGAATTAACCATTTGGTTCTGAGGGTTTAAAATTGAATTGTTACCTGATTATCATTTATTTCATAGGCGAATCGTTTAGCATATTGTAAGTCCAATAATATATTTTTTAAGGATTCCTTTTCGTAGACAGTGCTCACTTTCCAGTCATTTGGTTTATTGCCTTCAACCAAAATTTCTACCCCAAACCACCGTTCAAGTTTTACCTTTACCTCTGTAAAATTTTCATTTTCAAAAACCAGTTTCCCCTCTTTCCAACCCGCTACCATTTCAGGCTCAAAGGTTGCAGTTGCATAAGAATCGTCTTGAATATTTACTTGTAATTCTTTTCCCGGTAGTAGTAGAATTGGTTGTTTTTCGCTGCTAGGATTTTTTACTTCAACTTTCCCCTCAAAAAGGGAAACCTTCATCGTCTCATAGCCCGGATAGGCGCTAATATTAAAAATTGTTCCAAGGGCCTTGGTGGCTATTCCATTACTTTCTACAATAAATGGTTTGTTTACATTGTTACCTACCTCAAAATAAGCTTCACCCTTGAGGTAAACCTTTCTCTCTTCACTATTAAATGCTTTTATAAATTTGATATTAGAAGCACAATTTAAAAATACCACTGTACCATCGGGAAGCGTGTGTTTGGTTTTCTTACCCGCAGGGTTGGTGAGAACTGTATATTCTATTACCTTTTCTTCTTTTTTCTCTTGGTTTGCAGCAATAAAATAATAATAAGTGCTGTAAAAACCAAAAACAAATAATACAACTGCTGCGTACTTTAGAAAAATTCTATATGAAAAAGCTTTTTCACTATTTTTTACTATTCCTTTTTCCCAAATATCATCAATTTTCCCTTCATCAAAGCGCACTTTCGGTGTTGAGGGTTGTTCTTGCCATAATTTTTTAATAACATTTAACGTTTCAAAATTTTCCTTACTTTCTAAAGCCCACCTTTCCACCTCTTCAATTTCCGAAGGACTTGCTGTACGGGCCACTATTTTTGCAAGGAGACCATCTATTTTATCTTCCTTATGTCTCACATATATAAAGACAACTTTACCGGAGAAAAGGCGTAATGAGATGCATTAATTTTATAAATAAAATTAAATTAATGAATATTTGGCATTTTAAAATCTAGAAAAAATTATTGGAAGGTTAATAAATAAGCATTAGAATTATAGCCTATGCTTGCATTCAAATAGTACCTGAAAGCTGAAATTATTTCAAATTAAAAATGTAATTGTTTTGACCCAATAATTACCTTGGACAAGGTTTCAAGGTTTATCTTGAAAAGGAGTTAAAAATTATTAAACCAAAGCCTTTTCAATTTTTCTCGTTTGCTCAATAACTTTCTTATGCTTATCATTGATCTCTAGATAGCCTTGAATACCTAATCTCAAATCCTTGATGGCAAGTTCTAAATGCTTTTTAACCGTTTTTTCTGTAACTTCTAAAAGCTTAGCCACTTCAGCTATCTTAAGGCTATCTTCCTTAATCATTTTAAACACCAATTTCCTTTTGCTTGGCAAACGTTCAATCAATTCATTGTAAAACTCTCTTAATTCATTATTCAGAAGTTGATTAAGCGGATGTGAACGCTCACTTGCGCCCATGTGATCCATTTCTGGTGAAATGGTAAAAAAATTTGCTATGTGCTTGTTCTTCTTTATCCGGTTAAGACAAAGATTTTTTACAGAAAAATAAACATATCCATCAAAGTTGTCGATGTCTTTTAATAAAACATGCTTTTTAAGGAGATTCACAAACATATCTGAGACCACATCCTCAGCCTCTTCTTGAATAGGTAAATAATACAAAGCAAATGAAACCAGCTTCTCATGGTACCTTTTATAGAGCTCACCAAATGCTTTTTTATCGGTTCGATCCGATATCTGAAAAAGAAGGTCCTTATTGCTCAAAGCACTGTACATACTTATAATTTCTATCCTATCAAACCTATTTACTTATCAAATAAAACATTTTAATACCGAAAAAAATAATTACAAGTATATTATTCGGTATTTAACAAAATTAAAACAATTTATTTACGTTATTTTTAGTTATTTCACCATTTATTAACCTAAAATTAATACTTCTTAAAAATCATTGCTTTTTCACCTTATTCAATAACAATGATTTTAGTTTTTTTAACCATTAAAACCCTAGAATGAAACAACATTCGGTATGGGTTTTGTAACCATAAAAAAAAGGCAGTTTGAAGTTATAAGTTTTTAATCGCTATGGTGAACTTGATTGCCGGCGGGATGGGTGAAAACACAACAAAATCGCCAAGTTAAAGTGATTTCAGCTCATAAAAGGTTGTTTATACCAATTTCGGGTCTAAGAATAGAGGCATATAAAATCTAATTTAAACCTGATCTATAAACTTGGCTTTTCATACTTCCAATGGAATTTTTAATATCTTATTTGAAAAAAATAATCGTAAATAAGAAATTTGATTGAACCCATTTAAAAAACAATTCATACTCAAAACCTTAAGAACATGGACATTAAACATTTTTTCATCACTGTATTGTCTGGAATTGTTGCCACTGCGGTCATGACAACCATAATGTATATGTATACCACTCTCTTTAAGCACTTTACCAAGGTGATTCATCTATTGGGCTGCATGATTTCAGGAGATCACAACTTACATTCACCAAGTAAACGCACTATAATCTTAGGAACCCTTGCTCATTTTAGCGTGGGAATTATTTTCTCAATGTCCTATTACCTATTATGGAATTGGGGAATATTTGAAATTAATTTTTTCGATTCAGTAATTATTGGAGCTCTGAGTGGAATTGTAGCAATATTGGTTTGGAAATCTTATCTACAACTACACCAATACCAACCTAGAATTTCCCAAAATCATTATTTCTTTGCCTTGTTTATCGCCCATATTATTTTCGGAATCGTAAGTGTAAATATATTTCAAATGATTACTGATAGTCCTGACCTTTGGTATGAACTTAACAAATAAAAGTATATCAATGGACACAAACGGAAATTTCAGTAAAAATTTAAATGAATGAATTTTCTCATATCTGAATCACGTCTAGAAATTACTTTATGGCATATTTCTTGACTTGTAATTAGTATTCTTCAACTAAAGAACACTAAGATGGATTATTTATATATTGTTATCGTATCGATTTTAATCGTGTCTGCACTTATGATTGTTTTGCTGACCAATACTAAAAATAGTAATAATATTATTCTTCAGGGAAATAAATTGACCATTTTTCATCCTTTAAAAAGGGAGGATATTAACCTTGATGCAGATCTTCAAAAATGGAATGTCCAAAAAATTCAAACACTTTGGCGGGGAAAATTCTATTCTTTAAACCTACAATTAAAGTCAGGTAAATGGAACAGATTGTATTCGAGAAACTTTACAGGAAAAATAGCCCCAGTAATTGAATACTTGGAAAATACATCTCCCGAAAAGAAAGCAGAATAATACATTTCTTTTATTATAGGTAAGAATGTTTACCTTGTTATGTATTGATAAACCCTGATTATAAAGTAGACTTTCTATTTTAAAGTCAGGGTTTATGGTTTCTATTCCTAAAACCCATTTTTTAAAATTTCCATAACAATGGATTAATGGGTATTTATATGCTTGTGCTTACCTTTTCATCAAAGTTATGAAAAAAAAAAAGACACGAGCAAAAATTTATTTTAGAGCCTACCTTTACACTTTAGTGATGGCCTGCCTCTTCCTACCTTTTTACGAAAAAGGACAGTTTGAATTAATGGTCAATAAATACCATACTCCTTTACTGGACATGTTCTTTGCTGGGATTACCCATTTAGGTGATGGCGCCATAGTGCTTCTTCCCATCTTAGCCATGCTTTTGGTCAAATACAGTTTTTCTATTTTTTTAGCTTGGTCCACACTTATACATATGTTTCTAGTCACAATAGGTAAAAGGGTTCTTTTCCATGGCATGCCAAGGCCTGCAGAATACTTGAAAGGTTTTGACTTTTATACTGTCCCGGGGGTTCCTATGAGTCATTGGAATACTTTTCCCTCAGGACACACCACAACTGTCTTTATGCTAACATGTGCATTGGCCATGCTCAATCACAAAAGGAAAAGATACCAACTGATACTTTTGTTTATTGCTATTTTAGCCGGTTTCAGCAGGGTATATTTAATGCAACATTTCCTTCCGGATGTGATTGCTGGCTCTGCTCTTGGTGTTGCATCTGCTTATGGAGGACGTTGGCTAACGATTAAGTATTTCTCTAAGAAAAAATTCAGGAAAAGTCTTTTCCCTAAGCGGAAAAAAGTACTCGGTCAACTAATGAGTCTATAGACAGTACATGATAAATAGAAGCTACTTGGAAAGTCAATTTGTTTTCATATACAAAAAATATCAGGTAAGTAAGAATGAAACTCAACCTTTCTAAAATATAAGAAAGGATATTACCTGCGAAAACTATTGCCGTATGGATAGTTCTTCCTCGTAAACACGCATAATAACTGTGACTGAGCCCTCAAAGAGATCTGTTCCTTCAAATATTTTGGAAGCTTTGATGCCTTTTTCTTCCAATTCATTTAGGTTTTTGTGATTGGTTATGATTAGGTCTCCGGCCTTGGGTGCATATTTAGGATCTTCAATGGATGGTATTCTTTGTTTACTATTGAAAACAAAAGCAGGATTAAATGCTCTAAAATAGTATAGCTGATTGTTACTTACCCAAAGATTTTTAGATTGAAACACAGGATTTTTGTATCAATATTGGGCAAGGCATCATAAAACAGCAGTCCGGTAAAACAGATAAAACCCAAACAACCAAGCAACCAGCTTTTTTCATAATTTTTATCTAATATCAGGAAAAGGCCTAAGCAGCCAAAAATAGAAGGTACAAAAAACCAAAATGACAGATCATTTACCTCAGGTAAAACATGTTTTATATAGGGTAAAAATAAAGCCAGAGGAATAATAAATATCAACAAGCAAGCAAAGATAGAAGGAGCCTTAAATTTGCTAGGGCTAAGGTTTGTAAAATACCAACCCACCAAAAGAGAAAGAAATGGGTATACAGGAGCTGTATAATTAGGAAGTTTGGTACCAGAAACCATAAAAAACACTATGGTAACAACTGAAAATAGTAATGCCAATACTATTATGACCGGAGGTCTACGTGACTTAAAGACTTTAATTATAGCAGGTATAATAGCCGCAATCCCCGGAATAAATCCAACAGCCACAAAAATGAGCGTGAGCAATACCCCACCACCATGTCCTTCCATAGCTGAAGAAAACCTGTTAAGGTTATGGTGAAAGATAAATTCTTTTAGCCAAACCCCTTTGGTTTGGATGGAAATAAGAACATACCATGGAAGAGCAATGATACAATAAATTAGAAAAGCCTTAAAATTTACCACTTGCTTTATATGAAACCCTATTGGTCTTTTGTCCAAAACCATATAAAAAAATACTGTCAATCCCATCAAAACAATGGCCACAGGCCCCTTACTTAAAGTGGCCAATGCCAAAAACAATGCTGCTGTATATAAGTAATATTTGGTTTGGAAATCAGAGCTGACATACCTTTCATAACTGATAAGTGTCAATAAAAGGAAGGTGATTAAAAATGGATCAGGAACAGCCAAGTGAAATTGCAGCAACCAATGAATAGAAGACAACAAGGCTAAACCTGCATAAAATGCTGACCTTTTACTGAAAACTTTGTATGAATAAAAATACAAAATCACAAAACATACAAATCCTGCTAAGGCAGAAAAAAACGTGCACCTAACGGGTTAATTCCAAATATTTTATATCCAATAATAAAAAAATAATAATGTAGGGGTGGTTTGTCATACCTTGGTAAGCCATTGAAAGTTGGCAAAACCCATTCTTGGTTTTGATACATTTCCATTGCTGCTGCCGCATTTTTGGCCTCGTCCAAAATGTAAATACTATAGGCTTCAATCCCCAGGAAATGAACAAACAAGCCAATAAAGATAAATAGGTATGGGAACCAATTTTGCTCATAAAAATTCATACCTACAAAGAAAACAGAGCCTCCTGAAATGGTACCAACCAAAATATTATCCTAATGTTAAATTATTGTATCAACAGGTTGGACCCTACTAAAAACTCATTTTGATTTGTAGAAATCCTTATGGCCACTAGCACAACCGGCAAAGAAAAACGCATAAACACAGTTTTGTAGAAGGTAAATAGAATAGAAACCTTACCTATCTCAAGTAAGCTCTACTTGCATATGGAATCCTAAATATTCAGCCCTGGTAAAGGGAAACAATTCTTTCTTCTAAAAAATTAGGCATACTCTCCTATTTTTAATCAAAAAATTTGCAAGATATATTTTAACCACTTATATTAAACTAATTATTTAATATTATAAAGTATTAATCCCTATGACCTTACGTGTGATTATAATTTGCTTCATTTTAACCGGTTGTATTGGTAATTATAAAACCGGAGAACAGCTGTATAACAGTGGTGACTATGAAAAGGCTATCGCCGAATTCAATAAGGTACTCTTTGTAAGCATTACAGACCTCAAATCCCTACACCTTAGGGCACGTTCTTATGAAGAGTTAGGAGAATTGAAAAAAGCAGAAGCTGACTACAGAAAAATTTTAGCCTTAGATCCGGAATATGCTTATGCATACACCGGAATCGCAAAACTCGCTTGGGATAAGGGGCGTTTTGTAGAAGCAGAAAACAACCTATTAAAGGCCGCCATGCTCGCCCCTGAAGACTATGATGTTTTGCTATTTTTATCAAGGGCCATGATAAAGAACGGTCGCCATAAAAGTGCTGTTGAATTCTTGGATTTGGCCATCAAACTGAAACCCGAGGAAGCCAGCCCACACTACTATAAAGGTATTGCCCAAGCACAGGGAGGGGACGGACTAGGACTAATCGTTTCTCTTAACGAATACATCAACCTAGAACCCAACAATATCAGTGCCTATTATAATCGAGGTTTTGGTTTAATGACATTTGGTCATTATTCCTGGGCCATTGAAGATTTCGACAAGGTATTAGAACTAGCTCCAAAACATTATGATGCCTTGGCAAGAAGGGCGATCTGTATGATGAAAAAAATCCTAGACAAGCCTGTTTTGATTTAGAAACTGCTGCCATGAATGGAAATGAATTTGCTAAACAGCACCTAGGGGATTGCACAGCTTACAATTGATTATTCCTCACAAATAATTAGCCAATCCTGAATTTACAAAGCAACTTTATATGGCCAAATCAAAAAATACGCCGATTCTACAAAATATTTTCAAGATAAATTAGTTTATTATAACATAAAACCCTTACCTTTATGCCATCCAAAAAATAGTTTGGTGCAATAAATAAGCAAGTGCGCTGCAAAAGGCAGTGAGCAGTATACGTAAAAGTAGTATTTTCCTCTAAGAATTTCTCCCAACGTTTCCGATAGTTCAATAAACCAGAGCTATCCCCTCAACATTTTCTTTTTTATTGAATTAAGTAATAATTAATTCTTTTGTTATAAATAAACATCAAAAAATCAGCAGGATCTGATCATTTTGTTACCCTTAAATTAAGTGTACCGAAATTTTTAAAACCAATGGTGTAAACAATATAGTTTATAAGCTAAATTCTTTAATTACCATAGTTTAAATATCAACATCTGTCAACACATAAGGGCAAAATCAAGGTAAAAATTTAAGCTTCAAAGTATCAAATTATAGCAATACTTTGGAAAAAAACATATCCGACCACTCCCCACAAATAAAAATCAATTTATCAATACAATACATCAATACTAATGCAAGAAGGAATAGTAAAATTTTTCAATACAGAAAAAGGGTATGGATTCATCACCTCAAAAGAATCCGGCAAAGATATCTTTGTACACAATAGTGGTTTGATCCATGAAATCATGGAAAACGACGAAGTATCATTTGATACTCAAGAAGGAAAAAAGGACTTAATGCGGTCAATGTAGAGCGCATAGATTAATAAGAAACAACACTACAATTTAAAACGAATAAAACAATGCAAGAAGGAACAGTTAAATTTTTCAACGAAGAAAAGGGATACGGATTTATTACTCCTAGTGATTCAGGTAAAGACATTTTCGTACACAACAGTGGCTTGATCGATGAGATCAGAGAAAATGACAAAGTATCTTACGAAGAAGAGCAAGGTCGTAAAGGTCTTAACGCAGTTAACGTTGAGGTAATCGGTTAAGAAAACCAATCCTAGAAAAATTGAGAAGTGGTCATTTTGTGACCACTTTTTTTGTACCCTACCCAATATAACTAAATCATACGGTAATAAACTTGAGCTTCATCAGACTAGCAAAGATAACCATATAATCACCCCAAAGTAAGGTTGAAAAGAAGCAATTCAATGCTTTTTCATTTCATACATACAACAAGGCGAAAATTGTCGCAATCACCCCTAACTCTGTCGGATGAACACTGCACAAATAAATATTTTTTTCGGAAATTAGATTTACACTAAAAATTATTATTCGATGACACAAGAACTATGGTTAAATCTACCGGTTAAAGATCTACAAAATACAAAAGTATTTTTTTCTGAGCTTGGTTTTGAAAAGTTAAGGGATGCCCCCGAAATGATCGGCTTTAAAATTGGAGGAGTTTCAGTTTTAATGGTTACAGAAACTCAGTTTGAAAAATATGCATTAAACAAAGTCACAGATACTACCCAAGGCAATGAGCTATTGCTATCCATTGGAGCTCCTAGTAAAGCATTTGTGGATAGAATGGCTTCAAAGGTGGAAGAGGCCGGTGGGAAAGTAATTTCCGTGCCCACAGTCATACAAGGCTGGATGTATGGTTTTACATTTAAAGACTTAGATGGACATCGCTGGAATTATTTATACATGGACTTCGATAAAATGAAGCAATAAATTACACTGCAATAAAATTGAGAAATAATGACAAAGTTGACCATTACTCCGGATTGTGCGAACTCGCCAAAAAAAGAATTCCTTAAAACTTTCAACGAATCCTTTGCAAGTGGAAATGCATCTTATATTTGCTCACATGTAAGTGAAGACATAGTTTGGGAAATCCATGGAGACAAATCTATCAGAGGGAAGCAAAACTTTTCCAATGAAATCCATGCCATGAAACACAATATCGCAGATGAGTTAATCATTCATACAATTATCACACACGGAAAAGAAGCCTCAGTCAATGGTGAAATTAAGATGGGAAAGTCTACTTATGCTTTCTGTGATGTTTATCGGTTTACTTCAGCGGGTAATACACAAATTAAGGAAATCCAATCTTACGTCATACAAACTGCTTAGTGCATGAAGGCATTATGTAGGATTTCAGAATGAATGCCTGGAAAAACCTTTGGATAAGTATTTTCCTTAACCCAATCGTTCTGTGGTAGATTTTTCCATGCTAAAGGCAATTTTAGAGACGCATGAAAATTGATAAATTAACTTCATTTGAATTGTATTTTTTCACTTTCTTTAACAATAATTGCTTTTCAAATTTTTTAACTAGCCAGAGAATATTCCGTATTAAATTCTACTTTTGTATTCTCAAATATGAAAAGCAGCAAACTAGTCATTATACCTACATTCAACGAAAAGGAGAATATCCAAGACATGATTGTCGAGGTCATGGCATTGCCTGAAAGTTTCGACTTATTGGTAATTGATGACAATTCTCCTGATGGCACTCCTGATCTGGTTAAACAGATGCAGGAGACTTATCCTGACCGACTTTCCTTGATCGTAAGGAAAGGAAAGTTAGGATTAGGTACTGCATATTTGGAGGGTTTTGCCTATGCATTAAAAGAAGGATATGAATATATCTTTGAAATGGATGCTGATTTTTCTCACAATCCTCAAGATTTGAGCGTTTTATATACCGCTGCTGTCACTGGAAATCATGACATGGTAATTGGTTCCAGATATGTTTCTGGTGTAAATGTGGTCAACTGGCCAATGGGAAGGGTTTTAATGTCCTTTTTCGCCAGCAAATATGTGCAATTTATCACAGGGATCCCCATCAAAGATACCACAGCAGGCTTTGTGTGTTACCATAGAAAAGTATTGGAAGCCATACAACTGGACAAAGTAAAATTTATCGGCTATGCTTTCCAGATAGAAATGAAATTTACTACCTGGAAGATGGGTTTTAATATTTTAGAAGTGCCTATTATATTTACCGACCGGACCAGAGGCACCTCCAAAATGTCCAAACATATTTTTAGAGAAGCTATTTTAGGCGTAATCTACATGAAAGTAAAAAGCATTTTTGTGAAACCAAGGCCCGTTAATCAAATTTGATTGATTTGATTGGGTTTACATTACTGATAATCACAGCAGGAATAAACAATACTAGAGTTGTAATCAACAAAATCAACACATTTAAGCCAAAAATTATCGGCCAGTCCCAAACAATGGGAACATAACTCATGTAATAATTTTCAGCATTGAGTTTGAAAAGATGAGTGGATTGCTGCAACAAACCAAAACCAAGCCCAATCAGGTTGCCTAGTAACATTCCCCTGCCAATTATCCGTATGCCGTTCCATATGAAAATATTTCTGATTTGACGATTGGTACTTCCCATGGCTTTAAGTAAGCCTATCATGGAGGTTCTCTCCATAATCAAAATGAAGAGAATAGAAACCATATTAAAAGAAGCCACAAACAGTATTAAAGCTAAAAAAACATAAACATTGTTATTGAGTAATTCCAACCAGTCGAAAATCTGAATAAACCTGTCAGTAACCTTGGTCAATCTTAGGTCATAGTCTATACTTTCATACAGCTCATCTTCATAAGTATCAATGTTTTTCGGGTCGTTGATAAAAACCTCAAATCCCCCAACTTTATCCTCATCCCAATCATTGAGCACCTGTATAACTCTTACATCACCCAGTACAAATTTGTCATCAAAATCTTCCAAAAAAGTCTCATACAAGCCCACTACCTCTAATCTTCTAAATCTTGGCGGATCTTGAACAAAATACATGGTGATTTTACTACCTACATCAAGAAGCATTTTCTTCGCGATCTTTGTACTGACTACAATTTCATTAGAGGATTGTCCCTTCTCAGGAAATTGTATGAATCGTCCTTTTACTATTGAGGGTTTGAAGGCCAAGCTATCAAAATCTCTCCCAACCCCTTTCATCATGACCCCTTCAACCTCTTCTTCCCCTTTGATAAGGGCCGGCTTGTTGGCAAATACTTGCACATGTCGAATGTAATCGCTTTCCTTGTAATGCCTATAAAAATCGCTTGTTGTACTTGTTGGCGAATCTTCTAAGGATTGACTCATTACAAAGCGATTTACTTGAAAATGCCCCGTAAAAGAAAAAACTTTATTGGAAATCACCGATTGAAAACCTCCCAAAATTAAAAAGGAGATGATCATAATAGACAAGCCAAGCGCAATACTGGCTACAGCGATTCTGTGGATGGTTCCGGTAAAACCTCCCGTCTTTTTAAAACTGATTCTTTTTGCAATGAAGTAGGAAAGGTTCAATGAAGTCGTTTATTTTGTTAACTCAAACGCAAATTAACATGAAGCAGACTAAATTAATACTTATCCTCGCTTTTTTGTTTGGCAACATGACTTTTTGTAAGAGTAAGCCGGACAATATCAGCTCTTCCATAGAAATTTCAGCTCAATCAGAGGAAGCTAAACCGGAAATTCTCCCTGGAGCTGATCGTCCGGAGGTTTACTTACCAAAACTAAAAGGGAAAAAAGTAGCACTTGCTGTCAATCAGACGAGTATTTTGCCTTCCAAAAACAATATGCACCTTGTAGATTTCTTGTTAGAACAGGGGATCGAGGTGAAAAAAGTATTTGTACCTGAACATGGTTTTAGAGGTAAGGCAGATGCAGGTGAGAAAGTTGACAATTCAATAGATGCTGAGACAGGCATCCCTCTTGTATCCTTATACGGTAGTTCAAAAAAACCTTCAAAAGAGGCCTTAGCAAATGTTGATATCGTTATTTTTGATATCCAAGATGTAGGAATTCGCTTTTATACTTTTATCAGCACCTTACATTATTTGATGGAAGCTTGTGCCGAACAAGATAAAAAGCTCATGATATTTGACCGTCCCAATCCTAATGGAGACTATATTGACGGTCCCGTACTAGAAAAAGGTTACGAAAGCTTTGTAGGTATGCACCCTATTCCAATTGTTCATGGTCTAACTGTAGGAGAATTGGCTCAAATGATCAACGGAGAAGGCTGGTTAAAAGATGAAGTAAAAGCACCAATTGAAATCATACCCGTAGCCAACTGGACACATGATGACCATTATTCACTGCCGGTGAAACCATCGCCAAATTTGCCAAATGATATTGCCATTAGACTGTATCCTTCTCTGTGTTTTTTCGAAGGGACTGATGTAAGCTTGGGAAGAGGCACATTGTTTCCTTTTCAGGTTTACGGGTATCCTGACCCTAAATTTGGTGATTTCACCTTTACACCGGTAAGTATAGATGGCATGTCAAAATACCCTCCCCAACAAGACAAGCTATGTTATGGCAAAGATTTAAGAAATGAACCTTTAAGTCATCAATTTACCCTTTCTTACTTATTGGATGCTTACCGGCTTGCAGACCAAGGGGACTCATTTTTCAATTCATTTTTTGACAAACTCGCAGGTTCTGACCGGTTAAGGAAATCAATCATTGCCGGCGAATCTGAGGAAAACATTCGTTCCTCTTGGCAAAAGGGACTTGATGTTTACAAAACAAAAAGAAAACTTTACCTGATCTATAAATAAAAATATGGAAAAGAAAGACATAAGGATCATTTTCATGGGAACGCCTGAATTTGCAGTAGCTCCATTGGAAGCATTGATTCAAGACAATTGGAATATAGTAGCTGTCATCACTGCACAAGATAAGTTACAAGGAAGAGGCAGAAAACCAAGAAGCTCTGCAGTAAAAGAATGTGCAGTTAAACACGGTATTCCTGTTCTCCAACCCGCCAATTTAAAACATCCTGATTTTATTGAGACCTTGAAATCCTACAAAGCTGACTTGCAGGTAGTGGTCGCATTTAGGATGCTTCCTGAAGTGGTATGGTCAATGCCTCCAATGGGGACTTTCAATTTGCACGCCTCACTTTTACCTGATTATAGAGGAGCAGCACCTATCAATTGGGCCATTATCAATGGAGAGACTAAAACGGGAGTAACCACCTTTTTCCTTAAACATGAAATTGATACCGGTAGCATCTTATTTCAGGAAGAAGTCCCAATCCTTTCTGAAGATAATTTGGGGGATCTTTATGAAAAACTAATGGTCAAGGGGGCAAAGCTAGTAGTCAAAACAGTGAATGCCATAAAAAGCGGTAAAATTGAGCCTCAAGATCAAGATGAGAACAAGGCAATCAATCATGCTCCAAAAATCTTTAAGGAAACCGGCAAAATTGATTGGAGCAAATCTGCAGAATCTATAAACAACCTTATTCGTGGGCTATCGCCCTACCCTGCTGCTTGGTGTACCATTAATAACAAAAGTTGCAAAATTTTCAAGGCCGAAGTAGTGGATGACACTAAATCCAATGCACTACCCGGCACAATCAAAACAGACAATAAAAGTTACGTACACTTTCAAACAGGTGCAGGAGTCCTGTCTATTTTGGAATTACAGTTGGAAGGGAAGAAAAAAATGGGAATTGGAGACTTTTTAAGGGGAAATACCCTTGTCAGTTAAGTCAAGGGCTTTGCTGTGTTTCAGAAAATATTTGAGTAAAAAAATCTGTCCAACAGCTTTAGACCGATTAAATAATAATCCTAATTTCAGCCGAAAAGGATAGTATAGTAAACTTTAAGGTATAATAAAAAATAAAAAAATTGCAAGCCGATTAAACCATTTGATTAAATTATAGTCTAAAAGATGAATGGAGCCAAAAAACGATGAAGAACTTCTAGATTTGATTAATTCACCAAAAACTCGCGAAAAAGGGTTTCGTATATTGGTGGAAACATATCAGAGGAATGTTTATGGGATCGTAAGAAAAATGGTTATTATTCATGATGATGCCAATGATGTGGTTCAGAACACATTTATAAAGGCTTTTAAAAACATCCACAAGTTCAACCAAAAATCCACCTTATTTACCTGGATTTATAGGATTGCGGTAAATGAAAGCCTAAATTTTATTGAAAAAGAAAAAGGAAGATGGCCTCACCCATTGAAGATTACCATGAGAAAATGGAAAATTACGTGGATCAATCCCCGCTAGTAGATGGTAACGAGATAGAAAAAACTTCAAAAAGCCATACTAAAATTACCTACTAAGCAAAGGTTGATATTTAACTTAAGGTATTTTGATGAATTGCCTTATGAAGAAATGAGTAAAATCACTGAAACGAGTGTAGGAAGTCTAAAGGCAGGATATCACCATGCTGTCAAAAAGATTGAAGAATACCTAAGCAATGATTAAACCTTTGGATAAAATAATTGTCTAACAGTCGTATGGAAAAATTCTCAAAGAAAAATATATTCAAGGCTCCGAAAATTACTTTGAGCAACTCCCGGATCAAATTCTTCAGCGTAGAAAACCAAAGGCTTTGCACTATTACCTAAGTGGAATGGCAGCTGCAGCTGTTGTTGTCATTGGCTTTTTTATGTTTCATGGGAATGAAACCGTAATTTCTTCCAATAACTACCAAGTAGAATTAAATGAAGAAGTAGAATACTACATCGAAGCCGGGGTATGGAATGTAGAAGATGTACTTTCCTTGGCTGAAAATCCAAATGAACTGCTGGATGATATTACAGAAGAAGAGTGGAGTAATCAGACTTGGGTAGATGAAGGTTTATTAGAGAATGAAATATTTTATTGATATGAAAAAGCTATTTATTGTTTTCTTATTAACAAGTCTATCCATTGTTGGCTATGGCCAAAGAAACAATCAAGTGGACAAAGAAAAATTGGAGGCAGCAAGAGTGGCCTTTATTACCAACCGGCTTTCATTAAGCCCTGATCAAGCTGCAAAATTTTGGCCTTTATACAATGAGTACCAGGAAAAAAGAAATGCTATGACGCGTGAGATGCGTCAAATTTCAAAAAAAGGTGAAGAAGAAATAACCAATGCAGAAGCGGAAGAATTGATAGAAAAAAGATTTAAGCTTCAAGAAAATTTATTGGTTGCAGAGAAAAATTTCACAAGAAAAATTGCCTCTAATCTAAGTGCTATTCATGCCTTAAAGCTTGAAGAAATTAATAGGGATTTTACTAGGCATATCTATAGAATGCATCGCAAACAGCGAGAGTCCAAGTCCGAAAGCAGCAACAATTAGAACAGACTTTGTATAGTAGTTTCACTAAAATTATTTGCAATAAATTAATTATCATTTCTTTGTGGTAAATTATGGTATTTACTAAGACTTAGAACGAAGCATATATTTCCATTTAAGCGTTTAAATTTGTTATATATAATTCGTTTCAAGTAGAATTATTGCCATTGATCCTTTCCTAAAAATTAGTATCATTTCATTTTTTTACTCTTCAAGAAATTCATTGAAAAGGAATCAATATTGTTTACCATCAAAGTAAAATTGTCCATCTTTTAAGCATATTTTTCGTTTATTTGTAGCATGCAGCAGCAAGCTATATCCCTACTTTCCTTAAACGAGCTGATCAAAAGAACTTTAGACAGTAACCTTTCTCCTACTTATTGGGTAATTGCAGAAATTGGAGAATTAAGGGCAGGAGTTAGAGGTCATGCCTATCTCGATTTAATAGAAAAAGTCGATGGCAATATACTTGCTAAAATACGAGGCAATATTTGGTCCTATACTTACCAATCAATATCAAGGAAATTTGAAAGTGTTACAGGTACCTCTCTTCAAGCAGGGATGAACATCATGGCTTTGGTTTCTGTTCAATTCCATGAATTGTATGGAATTAGTCTGGTAATCAAAGATGTGGATCCAAATTTTACTTTGGGAGAAAGGGCAAGAAAAAGGCAAGAGATCATAGGCAGGCTTACCAATGAAGGTTTAATGGACCTTAACAAACAATATGTATTACCGGTAGTAAGTCAGAAAATAGCCATAATAAGCTCTGTAACTGCTGCAGGCTATGGAGATTTTATCAACCAGCTGGATCAAAATTCTCAAGAATACAAAGTTCATTACCGTTTGTTTCAGGCAGCAATGCAAGGCAAAGATGCAATACCTCAAATAATTGAAGCCATTCATCAAATTGAAGAGGCATTGATCGTAGAAAAATTTGACCTATTGGTCATTATTAGGGGAGGTGGTGCACAGACCGATCTGGATTGTTTTGATGATTATGAACTTGCAAAAACCATAGCCAATTCAAGTTTACCCATTATTACAGGTATTGGGCATGAAAGAGATGAATCAATCGCAGATCTAGTAGCCCATACCAAATTGAAAACCCCTACTGCCGTAGCAAGTTTTATATTGTCCGGTTTTAGAGAGTTTGAAGATCGCTTGCATAGAAACCTAGTGAGCATTGAAAGAAATGTGCAGGCCAGATTAAAAGCCGAAGAATCAGGACTGACAGATAAAACACATTTATTGTTTAATATATTTCAAAATAAATTAAACAAAAATAATTTATTATTGGAAAGGTATGCTCAGCAAGCAAAAAGGAGTGCCATTTATAAAGTAGACAAGGAGCGAATAAAGAACGATCACTTGGCACTCAATTTAAGAAAAGTAGTGGATAGGAAGGTAAACAAATCTGAAGAACGGATTAGACAAATAGAGAAAACCATTGACCGCCTTAATCCGGAAACGCTTTTGCTCAGGGGCTACACTAAAACAGAGAAAGATGGGTTGCCTATTCGGGGTCAAGCCTTAGGAATAGGTGATGAGCTAGTGACTTATACAAAATTGAAAAAAATAACTTCTGTTATTAATAAATTAGAGGAAAATGAAAAACAAGAAGGATAACTTAAGCTATGATGAGGCCATTTCTAGGTTAGAAAATTTGGTCAATCAGCTTGAAGATGGTGAGCAGAGCATGGATGACCTAACAAAGATGGTAAAGGAGGCCAGTAGTTTGGTTAAAGTTTGCAAACAGAAATTAAAGATGACTGCTGAAGAAATTAAAAAGGCTTTCGATGAAGAATAGAAATTGATCGATAAAAAAATTTATCTCATACAAATTCCATCTTTTATTTAAGTCCATAGCCATTATTTTATAATCAAAAACAGTACATTTGAAGACAGGAATTGTGATCATTTTTTAAATGAAAAAAGTAAGTATACAAGAGGCAAAGAAACAAATTGATGCGTTGACCAAGCAGATCAACCATTACAATCACCTTTATTATCAGGAAGACAATTCCGAAATTAGTGATTTTGAATTTGATATATTACTGAATCAGCTTATTCAGCTGGAAACAGATTTTCCTGAACTAAAAAGAGCTGACAGTCCCAGCCAACGTGTTGGAGGCACAATCACCAAAAATTTTGAGACGGCAAGCCATTCTGTTAAAATGCTCTCACTTGGCAACACCTATTCTAAGGAAGAATTGGTTGCATTTGACGAGAGGGTATTCAAGGGACTGGAGCATAGAAATTATAATTATTTTTGCGAACTTAAATTTGATGGGGTGGCCATTAGTTTGGTTTATGAAAAGGGCGAATTGGTAAGGGCAGTAACAAGAGGAGACGGTTACAAAGGGGATGTAGTAACGGAGAATGTTAAAACCATCCGTAGTATTCCATTGCACATAAAAGACAAAAAAATCTTCCTGAGAAGTTCGAAGCTCGAGGAGAGATATTTCTTTCCAAAAAGGGTTTTGCAAAGATCAATGCAGAACGATTGAAAAACGGCGAAAGTTTGCTGGCCAACCCAAGAAATACAGCATCCGGAACTCTTAAAATGCAAGATTCAACTGTGGTCGCAAAACGGAGATTGGATTGTTATTTGTATCAATTAATAGCTGACGAAGTTGATTTAGATCAGCATGCGACATCAATACACTTACTAGAAGAGTGGGGATTTCACGTATCTCCTACCTACAAAAACTGTCAAAACCTGGAAGAGGTATTTGAGTATATTGAGGAATGGAGAGAAAAACGGCATGATTTGTCTGTAGAAACAGATGGAGTAGTAATAAAAGTTAACGACTATAGGCAACAAGAGGAATTAGGTTTCACAGCAAAGGTCCCAAAATGGGCCATAGCCTATAAATACCAAGCTGAGAGTGCAGAGGCCACTCTCCTATCGATCCAATACCAAGTTGGAAGAACTGGAGCGATCACACCTGTAGCCAATCTTTCACCTGTACAATTGGCCGGAACTACGGTCAAAAGAGCATCCTTACACAATGCCAATGAAATTGAAAGGTTGGATTTGCATGAAGGAGACACTGTAAATGTTGAAAAAGGTGGGGAAATAATCCCTAAAATCACAGGAGTTGTCAAGGAGCGAAGGATAGAAGGAAGTAAACCCATTGTTTACATCAGAGAATGTCCGGAATGCGGCACCCCATTAGAAAGAAATGAAGGAGAAGCCAAGCATTTCTGTCCAAATGACGAGGCATGTCCACCACAAGTATTGGGAAGAATTGAGCATTTTGTTTCCAAGCGAGCCATGGACATCGACCCTTAGGAACAGAAAGACTTCGGGCATTGATACAGCAAGAATATGTCCAAGACCTTGCTGATCTATATTACTTACCGGAAAAAAGAGAAGCGCTACTTGGTTTAGAAATCACCGACGACCAGTACTCAAAAAATAGTGAAGGGTATTTATACGTAAGCCTAAAGAAGGCTTTATATGCATTAACTCAGCAGTTAACACTTAAGGAAATAGATGAGTTTATTGCAGAAAATGAGGAATTGAGCCTCAACCAAAAGGTCAATGAGTTTCATTCATATGCCCTTCATCGAGGTAAAAAAGGCAAGCAAAATAGCTTGACTATAGAAAAACTTTCTGTCTTAATCGATCATGGCCATTTCGATTTGGTTGAAGATTATGTCCCGGTGGCTTATGTGTTGGCTATTTTGGTTGGTAAGGAAGAAAGAATAGAAGAAATAAAACCAATTACAAAAAACAGGAACAGTGTACATGAAATAGTTATTCATGACCAGGATGGCATTTTTGAAAAGGTTTTTGACGCTATTAATAAATTAAAAGGGAATTCATTTCAAGAAGGGGTGATTAAAAACATGCTGGAAGGTATTGCACAATCCCTAAACCAGCCGTTTCCAAAAGTTCTATTCGGCTTGGGTATTAGAAATATTGGTGAGAATACTGCCATATTATTGGCCAAGCATTTTCAAAATATTGAAAATATAGAAAATGCAAGTGCTGAAGAGCTCCTAGCTATCAATGGGGTGGGAGAAACTTTGGTGACAAGTATTCAAATGTTTTTCGCTAAAGAGAAAAATAAATCGATCATAAGGAAGTTAAAAGAAAAAGGTTTACAGTTCCAGCTTACTTCAGAAGAAACGCAACTTGAAAGCACAGTATTGGAAGGTAAAAAAATACTGGCCTCAGGTCGCTTAAATCATTTTAAGCGGGATGAAATCATTGATTTTATAGCTTCCCATGGCGGAACTTACTCCAAGTCGGTTTCCAAAAACCTTGATTTTATTATTGAAGGTGAAGACATGGGGCCAAGCAAAAAGGAAAAGGCTGAAAAATTAAACATTCCCTTGATTTCAGAGGAATCTTTTATAAAAATGTGTACAACAAATAAAGAAATAAAATAATAACAGATGAAATGGATAAGGGAATATTACGTAAAAAGCACTTTGGAAAAGCCAAAGAAGAAACCTACCCAAAAATCCATCTTATTGAATACAAAAAATATAAAGACCATATCCATAATTGCCAGTAATAAGGATGAAATTGAGGCCATCACAAAGGTAATTCATTCCGATTTGGATGAAAAAATAAGGGTAATAGGAAATTATTATGATGAGAAATCAATAGATGAACAGGCTTTTTCTTATAAAGATTTTACTTTATTTGGTAAACCTAGAGAAAAACTAATTCAATTGCTTTCCCTTAAACCAGATTTGATTATTTTTACCCCGAAAAGCTGAATTACTTTACCCTATTTTTACTACAGTTACAATCGGCATCATATAGTATGGGGTTTTATAATGAGGAGACGAAGCCCTATTTGGACTTGATGTTGAACAATGAAGAAAAAGATATTCAATCAGGAACCGCACTGTTGATAAAATATTTAAAGCAGATCAATTAAAATGAAAAAGTTTACAGGTACCGGAGTAGCCTTAGTAACTCCCTTTAAAGCAGATGGAGCTATTGATTATCCTGCTTTGGAGAGAGTTATTGAGCATGTTATTCTGGGAAATGTTGATTATTTGGTGGTACAAGGCACCACAGGAGAATCAGCTACACTTTCTGAAGAAGAAAAAATGGAAGTTTTAGCCTTCACAAAGAAAATCAATCGCTCTAGAGTTCCAATTGTTTATGGACTTGGAGGTAATAATACTGCAGCACTATTGGCTGCAATGGATACCATTGATTTTTCGGAAATTGAAGGGGTGCTTTCAGTAAGTCCCTATTACAACAAACCCAGCCAGGCCGGGATCATTGCCCATTATGAGGCACTTGCGGATAAATGCCCTGTTCCCATAATTTTATACAATGTTCCGGGAAGAACTATGTCTAACCTAAGTGCTGCTACAACCTTAAAATTAGCACAACATAAAAACATTATTGGGATCAAAGAAGCCAGTGGAAATTTAGAACAATGCATGCGTATTGTAAACAGTAAACCTGATGACTTTCTATTAATCTCCGGGGATGACATGAACACCACTCCGATGAGAAGTATTGGAGCAGAAGGTGTTATTTCTGTTATGGCCAATGCTTACCCTGAAATTATGGGAGCAATTATTCACGGAAATGGAGAATATTCAAAAAAGGAACCTTCAGTTTGTTAGATATCAACCCTCTGATGTATGAGGAAAGCAATCCTGTAGGTGTAAAATGTCTTATGGAGCATTTAGGTCTCTGTGAGAGCCATGTTAGACTACCCTTACAGAAGGCCTCCAATGAATTGAGAAGCAGAATTATTTCTGCAGCAGATCGCATTAATACGAATCAATTTTATTCGCCACATTTAGAATAACATATATAAAATAAAAAAAGGGGACTTATATAATAAGTCCCCCTTTTTTTACTCCTTAACTCAAGAATTTTTGATATCCTGTACTTCTTTTCTGATATCCTGAGCCATATTTTTTAAATCTTGCATGCCTTTTCTTACTCTTGTTCCTGCAGCTTGATTTTTCTTATCGTAGAATTTGTCAAAATCAGCTTCAAGAGACATTATAAGATCTTTGATTTCATTAAATCTGTTCATAATTAAAAGTTTATTTAGGTTAATGATGAAATTGTTTTTTTACTCAATATAGGTAAATAGTTTATTAATGTACAGGATTGGCCCTTTTTTCTAGATTTATTCACCAAAAGATGTAGCCAACTCCGTAGTTTTATAATAACCACTACTTAATTTTTCTTTAATTGCTTCAAATGCTGCAATTGTCTCTTCCACATCTGCTATACTATGTACCGCAGTTGGTATCAAACGCAATATAATCATTCCTTTTGGAACAACAGGATAAATCACAACTGAGCAAAAGATATTATAGTTTTCACGCAAATCCTTGCTTAATGTAGCCGCTTCACCCACAGTACCGTTCAACACTACCGGAGTTACCGGTGAATTGGTGGTGCCGATGCTGAACCCTTTTTCTTTCAAACCATTCTGAAGAGCATTTACAATCTTCCAAAGGTTATTTTTATATTCAGGTCGACTCCTGATTAAATCCAGTCGTTTCAATGCGCCTTCCACCATTATAAGTGGCAGTGCTTTCGCAAATATTTGAGAACGCATATTGTATTTCAAGTAATGAATTACTTTCGCATCACCTGCAATAAACGCGCCAATACTTGCCATTGACTTGGCAAAAGTTGAAAAATATAAATCAACTTCTTGTTGTACTCCTTGTTCTTCACAAGTACCGGCACCGGTTTTACCCATTGTTCCAAAACCATGCGCATCGTCTACCAACAGGCGAAATTGAAATTTTTCTTTCAACTTTACTATTTCTTTCAACTTGCCCATATCACCGGTCATACCAAATACACCTTCGGTAATTACCAAGATACCACCACCGGTTTCTTTGCTTAACTTTTCTGCTCTTTTCAACTGTTTCTCACAGCTTTCTATGTCATTGTGAGGATATACAAATCGCTTACCGATATGCATCCGCAAAGCATCAATAATACAAGCATGACATTCACTATCGTATACAATAACATCTTTTCTATCGATCAATGAATCAATCACACTCATGATGCCTTGATAACCGTAGTTAAGCAAATATGCCTTTTCTTTACCCACAAATTGTGCCAATTCACTCTCGAGCTGCTCATGAAGATCAGTATTTCCTGACATCATCCTCGCCCCCATTGGGTACGCTGCTCCCCACTTTGTGGCAGCATCAGCATCTGCTTGTCTAACTTCGGGATCATTTCCTAACCCTAAATAATTGTTCAAACTCCAATTCAGAACTTCTTTGCCCTTAAATTTCATTCTAGGCGCAATTTCACCCTCCAATTTAGGGAACATGAAATATCCTTCTGATAACTCGGAATGTTTTCCTAACGGACCAAGATTGGTATTCAGTTTTTCAAATATATCCAATGTGTATTTACTTTGATGTTCAACAAATTACTAACTCAATAGGCTAATAAAACCCTCAAAAATAAGAGTTTTAAGTGGATTCAACAAAATTACGTTGATTTTTGGTGAATTCATTCATTGCCTTAACCCAATATCTATTGCTTATTGCTGGTTTAAGTTTACTTTTAAATTGTAGATTTGCAAATGCTAAGTGGCAAAAATAAATAGATTCCATTTTACCAAACATTCAATTTTCTGGTTTAGCCAACAATTTAAAGTACTTCTAATCTTTATAAAGCAGCTTCCAGGCTCAACATGCTATCTTTTTTATGAAAATAATAGATAAAACCATCATCCTTTCATCAAATTCACCAAGAAGACAACAATTGCTAAGGGACTTGGGCTTCTCCTTTGAAGTAAAAACCATGCATACGGATGAAAGTTTCCCTGCTGATATGGAAGCTACTCGAGTGGCCGCCTATCTAGCGGAGAAAAAGGCCAATACTTTCCTTCCTCATTTAAAAGACCAGCAAGTACTGATTACTGCTGACACCATTGTCATTGCCAATCAAACCATTCTTAATAAACCTCAAAATGAAGAAGAGGCAATAAATATGCTCCATTCCATCAATGGTAAATCTCATATGGTCGTAACCGGTGTTTGCATTGTGGATACGAACAAAAAACAACCTTTTCTGATCTGACTGAAGTGACTTTTTCAAAACTGAGTGAGGAAGAGATTTCCTTCTATGTACGTACATTCAAACCCTATGACAAAGCCGGCGCATATGGTATTCAAGAATGGATAGGAATGGTGGGTATAGACAATATTAATGGTTCTTATTACAATGTAATGGGACTTCCTGTTAATTTGGTATATAAAAGCTTAAAATCTAATTACACATTGAGTTTATAAGTCATGTTTTCCTTGACTTATAAACTCAATCATATTAATGGATGGGATTTTTTCATTAAGCCCTTACTCTCTAAGTACATATAATTGTACGCTAATTTTATTCACCAAACCATAGGCAACAGACTTATCTTTGGGTCATTTACCTACTTGTTTTTCTACATATTTAGAAAACTCTTTTAAAATTTTTTCTGCTGAGGTAAAGAGGTTTTTGGTTTTCTGCTTTGGTTTGGTTATTTCTCCTACAGCACTGATTCTCATAACAACTTTATCTTTTTTGGTATCAATAAAGTCTATCACCAACTCTCCCATATCATATTTTTCCACACTGTAAGTGCTTCTACCTCCACCGTAAGGATAAGGCATCATGTAGGGGCTGTATATACCATATCCATAGTATGGGCTCATCATAGGCATTCTGTTAACCTCCTTTTGCCTATCCGTAAGATTGGTATTGTACCTTACAATCAAATCCGGCTTGGTTTCATCTTCCACAAATCCCATTTCTCTCATTCCTTCTGAAAGTCTATGCTTTAAATTTTCTTCGAGAACAGGTGATTCAAATGCATCTTTATCGTAATATTGGTTGATAACAAAGAATGTATTGTAGGTATCAAAACTTGCAACTTCATTCTTTTCCATAAAAACCCTAACAGGACTACAGGAGGAAAAGAAAATCCCAAGCATTAATGTGACTATGCCAATTGAATATTTCATAATTTTTACCTTAATTTTTAACTTCAAGACGAAGACAAAACGTAAAATGTTGCATGAAAGTATAATTTGAAACAAAACTCAATACAAGCCTCCCTTGAAATTATCTCTTTTGTAACAAAAAACTTGTATCCTTGTACCTATGCGTAAAAATGTCGATTTAAATTGTGATCTGGGAGAAGGAATGGCAAATGACAATGCCATTATGCCTTTTTTAGGAAGTTGTAATATTGCAGCTGGTGGACATGCCGGAAATGAAAAAACCATCCTTGAAACCATTAAGTTAGCAATAAGACATCAAGTAAATATTGGAGCACACCCTTCCTATCCCGATCAAGAAAATTTTGGGAGAAAGCCTATGGATATCTCTTTTTCTAAACTTGAAGAAAGCCTTTTCCAACAAATTCATTTAGTGCAGAAATTAGCGTTCACTGAAAACAAAACCTTGAACCACATAAAGTTTCACGGTGCCTTATACCTCAAAAGCCTCACTTCTCTCAATTTGGCAGAAAGACTTGCCATTTTTTTATCCAATAATTTTAATGGAATATACATTTATGCGCCCTATGGGTCATGCATGGCAGAAGCCGCGCGAAAATATGAAATCCCATTAAAAAATGAAGGTTTTGCTGACAGGGCCTATTTAACCAGTTCCACGTTGGTTAGTCGAAAAAAATCATACGCACTTTTGACCAACCTAAACGAAGTAAAACATCAGGTTTTATCAATGGTAAACCAAGGAAAAGTCCCCACTTATGACAATCACAAACATGATATAGTTGTGGATACTATATGTGTTCATGGAGACCATCCTAAAGCCTTGGAAATTGCCCAATTATTAGGCCCCTTGCTTGCCACCAAGTCCACTTTAAACCACTAATAATGAAATACCCCATTAAAATACTATATATTGGAAACGATATCATAGAACTCCACTGGCCGGAAATCATTGAAGAAGACTTACTGGTTGAAATGATTACCTTGAAAAATTTAATTCTAAAAAAATGGCACATCATTATTTCTTCCATCTACCATAGTTACCAAATCTTAAGTGTTCGCTTAAAGCTTGTGGCCAATAGCACCGTTTTTATAGCTTGGTTAGAAGAGTTGATGAATGAACCTTTACCTGAGCTGGACTTACCTCAAAGGTGGATTTGGACCATCCCCGTATGCTACGAACAGGAAATTGCCCCCTCCATTAACATTTATTTGGAGAAGAAAAATATGGATGCGCAAACATTCATCGAACAACACTGTGCCAGGCAATACCTTCTATATTTTTATGGTTTTTTACCTGGTTTTATGTATTTAGGTGGCCTTCCCAAAACTTTGCATATACCTAGGAGGGATATTCCTGATAGAAAAATCAACAAAGGAAGTGTGGCCATAGGTGGTGCACAGACGGGTATTTATCCAATAGACAGTCCTGGAGGATGGTATGTTGTGGGTAAAATGCCTATTCCCATATTTGGCAATGGCAAACTAAATTTACCTTTTAATCCCGGAGATAAAATTCAGTTTGAAGCCATTTCTTCAAAGGAATTTACCGACATCCAAGGCTCAACTAATTATCATTGGAAAAAAACCATATATCATGGGTAAAATAGTCTTTATCAAAGCCGGCTTATTTACCACCATCCAAGATCAGGGGAGGTTTGGGTTTGTAGATAAGGGAATCCCAACTTCAGGGCCTATGGATGAATCTTCTTTTCACTTGGCCAATTTGCTGGTACGAAAAAACCAGGTGCAGCATGTCTGGAGATATATATGGGCAATGTTTCGCTTTATTTTACTGAAAATTGCCAAATTGTTTGTACAGGAGCCGATGCTAAAATCCAAGTGGATTCTAAGTTATATGGCACCAATGAAATTATCAATATTTCTGCCTATTCAAAGGTAAACATCGCTTCTTTTCGTCAAGGACAGTGGCTTTACTTGGCTATTAATGGGCTTTTTGAAAGTGAAAGTATTATGGGTAGTCAAAGCTTTTATCAGGAAGTCACACCTTTGGCTAAATTTAAAGACAACGATATTTTAACTTTTGCTAGTTCTCCTAACCATATACCTACTGACTTCTCCAAGATAAAACCAAGAGGTTTTCCAAAATCTCCTCAAATTCCAGTATTTCCAGGGCCATCCTTTTCTTGCTTGAGCAAAACACAGCAACATGCCTTGACTGATTCTTGTTTGACACTTTCCCCTATCCAAAATAGAATGGGGATTCAATTGGTAGAAAAAATAAAACATACCCTTCCAGAGTTGATTTCAAGTCCTGTTTACCCTGGGACCGTTCAATTGACTCAAGCCGGAAAAATCATTATCCTAATGAAAGATGCTCAAGTAACCGGAGGATATCCGCGAGTTTTACAATTAACAAGCATAGGCATTTCAAGACTTTCTCAACTCAGGCCACAAGCTAAATTTAAATTTCACTTTGTTCCCCAAAAGGATATTTCCATTTAATTGAAATCGGCTCTTTTTTGTCAATATTGGTCGTACAACCACCCGCACAAGATGGCCAAACCAAAACTTACCAAGGTTCCGATCAAAATATATTCGGTGAGCTTCCTGTCTTTAGATTCTTTCAAATCTCCAAACCTAAACACAGACTTTGCTGCCACCAAAAACCAATGGCTTCCCATTTCCCCGCAATAATAAAAATTAGAACAAACCAACGTTCGAGTATACCAATGTATTGACCTGCTTTTTCCAATGATCCAATTTCATCGTCCGCTACAGGGGTCCATTTTGAAATGATTGTCTTGATTATTATTGAGGCTGGTAGCGATAAAAAACCAACAAAGTTAGCACCAACCAAAATTTTTCGGAAATTGGATACAATAGGTTAATAAATCCCGGATCTATCCAAACTACTACTCCTCCTATGGTTAATAAATGGGCCAATTGGTCTATAAAAAACCAATACCTTTTGGTACTCGCTTTTTGTGCATATAACTTAATCAGGTCTACAAGTCCATGAACAGAGATAATCCCTACTGCATACGGCCAAAAACTTAAATCAGCCATAATTATCATGATTAGTAAGCCATGCACCAGCAAGTGTAAATAAAGTTGGTAGGCCTTAAACTTTTTGCTTCTTTTGCCTTCACCCACCGGTTGGGTTGGAAGACAAAATCTCCTAATAAGTGTGCTAAAATCAGCTTTATAAATACTATCATGAGGTAAACCTTGCTATTCGTTTTGGAAAATAATTCACCAATGTATTAATTACTTCAAAATGTGCTCTGGAAAGCCGTGCGCTTACAGAATTTTGACTGATTTTCTCCATTGCACCTAATGCTGTTTGATTTTTCTCAGGATGCTTGAATGCAAGGCAGACCATTTTTGCAGAATTGATTGACCAATCGTCCATGATTGTCAATGCCAGCCGAAGCATAAGGTTTATTTCTTCATTCAACTCCTTGTTTTCACTTTTGAACATAATCCCCTGTTGTTCTTTTTCAAGCGCTTCAAATATCTCTCCTGAGTAAACATAAGCAGTTCCATTATTTTCCAAAAGCCTATCTGATATAAAATTTTCCTCTCCTACGCCCAACCCCATCCGTATATCCAATGGTGCCATTGACTTGATGGCAGCTTTTAGTAATATGGCTACAAATAGTAATTGTTCTGGTTCCTTTATCCTCAATTGAAAACTGTCTCCCCGATAGATTTCCCAGTCGGTTCCCTCCTTTCCCCATTGTTTCAATTCCTTCTTTAATTCCTGCATCCATTGAGCTGCCGGAACTTTACGTGAATTGATCAAGTCTGCTGTGATGATCCCTATCATTGAACGCTTTATTTATCTACCATTTACAAGATAAACCAATTTATCGATTAATTAGTAGATAATCAAAATTATTGACTAAAAAGAAGATAAATTTATGAATTTAGCATGAATTGATCCATAACCCCCACTACTCCAATCAGAAAGAAGCCAATCAAACCTGTCACCAAAAGGTAATACAAGGTAGGAAGGATTGTTTTCCTAAGGACACTTCCTTCTTTGCCTAAAAGCCCTACCGTGGCTGAGGCTGCTACAACATTGTGTATGGCGATCATATTACCGGCTGCCGCACCAACTGCCTGAAGGGCTAAAATCCAGGTGGGCGACATTACAAGGTTATCAGCAACACCAAATTGAAACAAGCTAAACATTAAATTACTAATGGTGTTACTACCGGCAATAAAGGCACCTAAAGCCCCTATAAATGGTGCAAAGAAAGGATAAACCATCCCTACTTTATTTGCCGACCATTCCGCCATCAATATAGGCATGGAAAGCATGCCTGAAGCATTCTCCCCTGAATTAATATACACCCTGACCATGGCTACAGCAAACAATAACACTGCTCCTGCTTTAAATATCATTTGGCTACTTTCAGAAAAAGCTGCTTTCACTCCTTTACCACTCATCCCATGAAGAAAGTAAGTAAAAACACAAACTATAAGTAATAATGTACCCGGCAAATACAGGGGAGTACTAGTGCCAGCAATGTTTGTTCCTAGTATAGGATCAATTCCAAAAGAAAAGCCGGTAAGCCAATTCTTAAAAGGCAATTGAGGCAACCTACTTAAAACCAGTAAAACGGCTAAAAAACATACGGTAACCAAGCCAATTTTAAGGAGATTTTTGGCTTATCTAAAGCCAAATCAAGTTCGGCTTCATTATTTTTAAAATTGGCAGCACCCAACCAGTCTTCAGGCCAATGCTTAACTTCCTCCATTTCCCAAATTGATTTAGGCATCAAAATCCTTTTTTGGCCGAATAAACGACCAAAGCCAAGCCCACTAAAGCACCGATAAGAGAAGGGAATTCAGGCCCTAAAAAAAGGCCGGTAATCAGATAAGGAATGGTAAAAGAAAGCCCTGCGAAAATAGCAAAAGGAAAAACCTGAAAACCTTCCTTCCATGACCTATTTTTTCCAAAAAACCTACAAAGCATCAAAACCATTAAAAAGGGCATAAAACTTCCCACAAGGGCATGAACAATAGCCGCATTTCCGGTAACAGCAGCCAAGACATCAGCAATATCTAAACCCATCAAATCCAACCTAGAAGTCAATTCAGGATTTTCCAGACCACCTTTGACACCAACCAATATAGGTGTGCCCACCGCACCGAAAGTTACAGCAGTGCTTTGCACCATCATCCCCAAAACAACCGCTGCCAAAGCAGGAAAACCTAAGGCAACCAACAATGGGGCAACTATAGCTGCGGGGGTTCCAAAACCGGCAGCTCCTTCCAGAAAAGACCCAAAAAGCCAAACAATAATAATTACCTGAATTCTTCGGTCTTTACTAATTCCAAAAAAGCCATCTCGAATGCGGTTAACAGCTCCTGAATACTTCAGGAAATTAAGTAATAAAATCGCACCAAAAACAATGTAAAGTATATCAAAAGTGATAAACAAACTTTGAATAGAGGAAGCCAGAATTGTCAACATGGACATGTCCCAGAAAAGAAATGCCAAAATTGAGGTAAGAACGAAAGTAACAGGCATCGTAATTTTGGCAGCAACACGAAATCCTACCAACATTACAGATGCGACCAAAATTGGAAAAACGGCCAGAAAAAACAACAGGGTTTGAGACATCATTTAGAACAAATGTATACAATCAATAAAAGCATTAAACAATAAAATCTAAATTTTCTGTAATCCGCTCCCCATTTTTATTCAAGTGGTTGATATAACGGTCAATTCTTTTTTCAGCAAGCTTTAAATCAACATTGTTTAGGTTAATATTCAACAAATCGATAAACCATGGAATCTTCTCTTCTTGCTCAACATATTTCTTTACAATGGCCTTGGCAATGGGAAGTGTAGTAGTCTTGGAAGCCTCATGAACATCTTTGCTATCGGCTACTAATAGCTTATGATATTCCTCTTCCAATAGCCTATCGAATAATTCTTGGGTAAAAATAGCTCCCTGATTGACTCCTGAGATTTCATCAGCATCTGTAATTTCAGCCTTTTTGTGAAGCCACTCCCATAGGATACTCAGTCGAATTTCACCTGTTGCCATATCTTCCATCAGGTAAAGGACATTATCATTCCCAAAAAGTCAGCCGGTTTCAAAGCAGCCGCTTGCATGCCCTGCCCAAATGCATTGCCGTATTGCAAGCCAACACTTAATAGATTTCTTGCACCTCTAATTGTCCTAGGAGCAGAATCTAGGTGGATCAAGCCATCAGCATCTTCTTGAGTATAACTAAGCTTTTCAAAACTTCTTCCCATTTGGTTGGCTTTTCCTGACTTTTCCCAAACAGGGCGAACAATATGAACCATTTTCCAATGCGCTACCCATTTTCCACTTGCCCCTTCCTTAAGCTCTCTTTCTGCCCCGGCCAAAGCTTTCTCCATACTTGCACTTACACCTTCTGTAGATCCAACAGGTATATTAGGTTCCATACCACCTTGCCACAAGGCATAGTTACCTTTGCTATCAGGTGTATTGACCGCTCTTCTTACCCTGTCTTCATAATTTTTCATGTATCCATAAGTCATCCCTATGGATTCTATGTTAGGATTGATAAAGAACTGATCCCAAGCCATCGCATCTGAGACACTATTGATATAATCCCAACGACCTGTATTAAACCCAACAAAATGTTTTCCCAAAGCCGCCCTAATTTCCATTAGTTGGTATGTAGCTTCTAGCTGCTCTACCAAAACATAAACCTTTAGGGTACCATCTTCCATTCCCAAATGCTTTTCCAAAGCACTAATCATCCTGTTCCACAAGGCTGCTTCTTCTGCCGTTTGAATTTTGGGTAGATACAGCACTATGGAAGCACCAGCACCTATCAAAGCCTGAAAATTATTCACGACATAAAGCACCAAATCAGCAATGGAAGCCGAAAATGAAGCACCATTGCTTAACCGAATGTGTCGATCGTCTAAATGCAATCCTCTGGCTCTAAAAATCTTAGTGGTAAAGCCTAGCTGAGTTTTCCAATCAGTGATCTTTCCATGACCAAAAAAACTTTTACTCCAATTGTTCATTCGGAAAGCTACTTCTTCGGCCACCGTCAAAAATATCGGTGAGTCCTGAATAGCCAATTTAAGGTTTCTTTGATTGTCTAAGGACATGGTAGACACTTGGCCTAAAGCATCTTCTCCATCAAACATCCACCCGTCAGCACCGGAAAGCAAGGCATAAGCTACATTCCGAATACTATTTTCTAAACTTGTATTGGGTTTGGCCCCTGGACCTGTACCCTGGATCCATTGTTGTTGAAGATCTTTAGGTATTTCGGCCCCTTCAAAATTTCCGGCTCTGGCATCAGATACCAAGATATTGGTACCCGGAATATTGGTGTCCGGATTTAAAAATGTCAATTTACTTCCCTTTCGGCTTCGTTCTTTTCTCCTTCGTAACCGGATATTCATTAGTTTTTTTACTTCTTCATTAAAGGGAGCCATTATTGAAAGGGCTTCAATTACTCCGGGAGAAAAACATCCTCATAGGTCTCTCTTAAATTATTCCTAATAATTATTTCGGAATTGCTCATCTCTAAAATTTCTTCTTGGTTATAGTTTAATGGATTACCCTTACCTAGACCTCCACCTAGATGGTAAAAGGAATGATACTCATAAATAAAATTAACTTCTTCTTTTAACAAGGGGTACATTAAAATAGAATGTGGATAGAAAACACAAATGAAGGAAAACCATACAGATGTATCTACCTCACTCCTTATTTTTTCATCACCCAATAAGCAGCTAATTAATAAATATCTATTAATAGAACCAAGGTATAAAAATTGCTCAAAGGAAAACCCAAGAAAACATAAAAACTATACAAATAAATTGTGTCGAATTTTTCAAAATAAATAAAAAAACAATATTTCATCCGAATAATTAAACCCGAAATGGACTATAAACAATCAATCTCTCCCTAAACTTCCCTCAAAATCAGCCATTTAATTTTATTTTTAAGCCTGCCTGTCTGCTGACAGTTTCACCAAGCAATGTTATGCTAAAACCTCTAAAAGGCCTGGATTATTTTTTTGATGACAACACTTTCTGATAGTGCTCAGGAAATCACATTACAAATTCTGATACAATTGAAACTCCAGTTAAGTGAATACTATTATGAAATAAAAAGCCACGGGAAAACAACCCGTGGCTAATCATACCATCTTTATTTTTTAAAACCATTATTGAATACAAAGACTTACCTAAGCCGGACTGCCCAGATTAAAGTTATTTATGCCTTTCTGATTGATAAAGGGCTGATTTCTCATGCGTTGTCCGGACACTTTATAAATGGCATTGGCTACTGCTCCACCTGTTGGTGGAAGTGCCGGTTCTCCCAACCCTGTCGGATCAATTCCATTGTCAATAAAATGAGTTTCAATTTCAGGAATTTCTTTCATTCGAATCAAACGATAGCTATCAAAATTCTTTTGGTCAGCAACTCCATCTGTAAAGGTAAGATTGGCAAACATTGCATGTCCCATACCATCTAACATGCCACCCCTAACTTGTTGATCTGCCCCGGTAGGATTAATCACAATTCCACAGTCTGTAACTGCGTAAATTTTATCCAATACAGCTTGACCATCTTTAATTTTGGCCTCGGCAACTTGGGCCACATAAGACCTATGGGAAAAATACACACTGAAGCCTTGAGAAACCCCTTCTTTTTTGCCCCAGTTAGACTTTTCTGCTACAGTCTTGATTACACCTTTCATTCTGTCAATGTCATAATGAATTTCTCCAACCGGTCTTTCCTTGGCTTTGTCTAAAAGTCCTAACCTTAATTCAACGGGATCCTTACCCATGGCTTCTGCAACTTCATCAAGAAACGACTGCTCTGCAAAAGCCAGAAAATTAGTTATTGGCGCACGCCAAGCATTGGTCGTTATCGGTGACTTATATTCTGCAGATCTTATTTCAAGGTTTTCAATGGCTCCTGCAGGAAAATTGTTTTCTCTTGTGGTATTTCCTGCATTTATTCCTGCACCACTCAATTTATAGCCAATCAATTCATTTTTATCATTCAATGCTGCTTCAAATCTATACTTAACAGCAGGTCTGTAGGCACCTCCTGTAATGTCATCTTCTCTCGACCATGTTAATTTTACAGGTGCTTTAAGCATTTTGGATAGTTCAACCGCTTCCTCTACAAAATCTGCCCTTAGCCTCCTACCAAAACCACCTCCCAATCGAGTTAATGCTACACTTACTTTCTTAGGATCAATTCCACAAATCTTTGCTGCAGCATTTCTAGCCCGATCCGGAGTTTGTGATGGACCTATTAACTCCACACTATCCTCCTTTACATTGGCAAAAAAGTTCATAGGTTCCATGGGGCTATGAGAGAGAAAAGGGCATTGATATTCACTTTTTATTATTCTTGAAGCACTTTTAAAAGCCGTCTTAACATCTCCATCCTTTCTCTTGACTTCACCGGCCCCGGAATTCAGTAACTCATCAAATTTCTTATCGTGAAAGGCTGTGGATTCCAAAGTACCTCCTATTGGCTCATAGGCTATTTTCAGTAGTTTTCTTGCTTTCATCAAAGGCCAAGTACCTTCTCCTATAACGGCTACGTTATCCTTAAATGTCAAAACATCCTTTACCCCTTTTACTTTTTTCGCCGCTTCTGCATCCACTTGCTTCAGCTTCATGCCAAAGGGTGGTCTTTGAATCATGGCATGAAGCATATTTTCTCGGTATACATCCAATCCATACAAAGGTTGCCCGGTAAACATGGCATCATTGTCCACATTTTTGACTGCCGTACCAATGATTTTAAAATCATTAATATCCTTCAAAGCTACATTTTCCGGCACCGGCAGTGACGCTGCTTCAGTGGCAAGCTCACCATAGCTAAGTTTTTTGATCCGTGAACAACATTGCCATTGTCTGTTGTCAGGGAAGATAGAGGTACCTCCAAGCGTTTTGCTGCAGCCTCCATGAGCATTTGTCTTGCTGTGGCGCCAGCCTGTCTTAGCCTTTGCCAAGAATGTGGCATGGCTCCTGAACCTCCGGTTACCTGTCTGTCATATTTCTCAGTATCCAGAAAGGCCTGCTTTACCCTTACATATGACCAATCAACATCCAATTCCTCTGCAACAATCATTGGGAAGGATGTTTTGATATTTTGACCCAATTCAGGATTGGGGGAATAAATTACTACATGGTTTGTCGGGGAAATAGAAAGAAAGCTATTGTAATTGATAGCTTTATCAAAAATCTCCTCATTGCTGACAACTTTCATTTTGGGAGAATCACAAGCCGACCAATTAAATCCAATCAGTAAACCACCACCTGCAGTTGCCGCGATTTTTAAAAAATCCCTTCTGTTTGATTTTAGTGCTTTATCCATGGTTATTTAATTTTTGATGAGGCCAATAAAACTGCTTCTTTGATACGGTGGTACGTGCCGCACCTACACAGATTGGCATTCATCCCTTCTATTACTTCCTCCTCAGTAGGAGAAGGATTATTCTTTAGCATAGCTGCTGCTGTCATTATCTGCCCCGCCTGACAATAGCCACACTGAGCAACGTCTACTTCTTTCCAGGCTTGCTGTACCGGATGATCTCCCGAGTCTGATAGTCCTTCAATCGTAGTGATTTTAGCATCTCCAACAGATGCAATTGGTAGGCCACATGACCTAACAGCTGCATCATTAAGATGAACTGTACAAGCACCACATTGTGAAATTCCGCAAGAATATTTGGTTCCAACCAAACCTAGGTTGTCCCGAAGTACCCAAAGTAAAGGGGTATCCGAATCAACATCCACTTCATAGTTTTTGTTGTTGACTTGAATTTTGTAGTTCGCCATATTAAATTAGGTATAGTTAATTTCTCCTTAAATTTTCAAACCCTTAAGTCCTTTTTCTATCCACCTTTTATCTCAATCATGGATTCAATTGCTTGCTTAAAGTAATATTTTAGATAGGTTTAGACAAATATTTAATTTCTCTAAGTATTGGAATCGCATAAAGAGAAGAAATAAAATTGATCAAGCCAATCTATTTTTTAAATGCCAATAGAGTTGGGTGATTTTAAATTTCGCATCTCTACTTAAACCCTTAAAATAAGCTGTTTATTTTTTTGTTATTGAAAAATAAATAATTAAATTTTGAGGTACAATAAACCAACGCAATTTTTCTACCTCAAACCCTAAATTATTATTTAAATGAATAGATTACCGGGCTTACTGGTTTTGGCCGGGGTTATTTTACTTGTTCTTTTCTTTTATTCCAATCCTGAAGTATTGGACAAAATATGGTTATGGCTGGTTGGGTTTATAGGTTATTTAATCGTTCTACTTGGAAAAGGATATGAAAAAATTAAAGGTTTGTTTATAGAAAATAATCCTTCTCCTAATCCAACAACACCAAAGGAAAACATTAACCATAAAATTAAGCACTTAAAGGAAACCCAAGCTTCCGATCTGGAAAGTATTAAATCTTTGATTGAAAACGAAGATGTAGCAACAATTCCCGAGGCTTTGATAACTATTTTAAGATATTTGGATGATGGGAATACAACATTGGGCCTTATGTTTATTCAAAAGAAATTTTTCGCCTACACCTTGGAAGATACTCACAGAGATGAGAAAGTCCCCGGAGGAACAAGAATTCCTGAGGGACATTATAAACTGGGAATCAATGAAAATCTCAGTCCTTTGACTCAAAGGTACAGAAATAGGTTCCCCTGGTTTTCACACCATATTGAGATAAAAGAAATCCCTAATTATGACAAGGTTTATGTACATATAGGAAATTCCCATCGGGACACAGAAGGCTGTATTTTAATAGCCGACGGAGTGAATGCTGCCAGCACAGAAAAAATGATCCTACAGTCTCAAAAAGCTTACGAACGATTTTATAAAATGGTATTACCAAAGATAAATCAAAATGAGCCCTTGACTATCAATATTCTAAATGAAAATTGGTTTGAAATACTTACAAAAAAGCAGCAACTAGTAAATGCCTAAAGCATAATTTAAAAACAACTACTGACGAATTAATTCCATGGAAAAAAGCCCCTCATCCGTCGAAAACCAAGACACTAAGTCTTCCTTTATATCAGAACGAAATTATTTGGTCATCCATATCATTTCTATAGTAGTAATCGCACTTGCTGCCCTGATATTTATTGTTCCGAGCATGGAAAATGCTAACCATGCTTTTGCGATCGGCTTTGTTATTATAGTAGCTTTAAGCTTTATTTATGGATTGATTGCAAGACATATAAGCCCTAAAGTAAAAGATAGGAATCCAAACTTTAATCCCTACCATACCTTTTTCTTTAAGGGAACAGTAATTCTTTCTGTTATCTTAGTCATTTTTGCGATACTCGGTGCCCTATTTGTTTACATTGAACACGACAATCTTTTTCAAGCGGTTGGCCTTGCAACAACGGTAATCTGGATAGCTTTATTTTTAATTTACTTCATGTGGTCGGTTTATCATTACAATATAAATTATGGCTTGACAGACCAAGATTGGCAACGCATTTATGATTTCAGAGACATGCACAGCAAAGGCATTCCTGTAAAGCCATCAGACCTAGAAATGCCTGAATACAATCCCTATAAAAGCCAAACTTTCGGTTTACCACCCGGCACTGTAAGGGGTATGATCGCATTTACACTCTTAATGGGAGGTATGTCATTGTTGATCGTTAGCTTTGGTACCCAATATTCAGGAGTAGATGCAGCATTATTGAGTCAACAATTTGAATTTTTTGAAACAGCTTTCCTAATGATGATTGCTTTCTATTTTGGAGACAAGTCTTTGAAATACCTACGTGAAAGGTGGGTACCCAAACAAAACAATGTCCAAACCGCAGGACAAGTACAAAACAACCAATCCGTAGCTCAGGGAGACAATGCCATTGCTCCAATGGACAATCTCGAAATAGACAATGCTTATTTTGACAATGAGGACAGAATTTTTCCCTTGAAAACGGTCTTCAAACTGAAGAAGTTTCACCTGCCAGCCAACAAAGATCTATGTTATCCACCTCTTTTGAGGTGCAACCCGAAATAAGTTTACAAAGAGAAGAGTATGTTCAAATCAAAGACAATACCAATAGTAAAATATTAAGCGATATGGACATAAGAATCGCATTGGATGAATTGGAAGCAGAAGAAAACCTTAAAATTAGTTTACCGGTAATCAAAGCATTAGTAAAGGTGGAATCTGCGGGTCGTGGACACCTGAGCGATGGTATGGCAAAAATTTTATTTGAAGGACATAAGTTTTGGTATTGGCTCAAACAATTCGGAAAAGACCCGGAAGCATTAAGTGTAGGCAATGAAGACATCATCTATAAAAAATGGACAAGAACCCATTACAGGGTCGGTATTAAAGAATATGACAGGTTGGAAGCAGCTAGGAAAATTGATCCAAAAGCGGCCATATATGCCACATCTTGGGGCTTGTTTCAAATTTTGGGTGAAAATATGGAACACAATATAAAATCACGAAATTATCAAGATGTAGAAGAATTTGAAGCCAAACAGCATGAATCAGAGTATTACCATTTTTTAGATTTTCTTGCATTTATAAAGATCAAGAAAGTTCGTGGAAAAGCATTGATTGAGTATATCTCTGAGGCGAATGAAGGAAATTACGATTGGGAATCTTTTGCCTATGGATACAATGGAAGTGGCTATAAAGTCAATGAGTATCATCTCAAAATGAAACACTTTTACGAGCAATTCAAAAATGAGCACACATGGAAAGCTTAAAAACGAAATTGCCCCATTTAGCCTTACTCGTTGGTAGTATAATCCTTTGTTGCATTACCGCTTGCAAAGAAGAAAAAAGAGGGTTGGTTATAGGGAAAATTCAACAAGCCAGTGACCTTGTAGTTACTGAATTTGTTGTAGACAAGGTCGTTTTCGGAAAGAAAGAAAAAACATACTTTTTGTACCTGTAAATGAAGCCTCCTTTTTGGCTTACTCTAGGGCTAAAATTAAAACAGGAATCAACCTCGAGCGAATTAAAGAAGAGGATATTTTGATTGACGGGAACAAGATAACCCTTAATCTTCCTTCGATTGAGGTAATTAATTTCTCCTATCCTCCAGAAGATTTTATAGAAGATTCATTGGTTTCAAACCCAAAGCGTTTTTTGAACTCCATTAACCTGGAAGATCAGGAAACTTTCTTTAGGTTAGCAGAAATGGATATTAGGGATCAACTTCCCTATATGGGTTTGGTAGAAACAAGTCAAAACCATACCAGGAAATTGATGCATACATTGCTGAAAAACTTTGATTTTGAGGAAATTTTCATCCATTTCAAAAGTGATTCCTTGATAGTACGGCAAATTCAACTTTCAGACAACACCCTCAATCCATGATAGGTCAAATACTTGGTAGTGCTCGCCTTATCATTCAAATACTACTCGTGGTTGCTGTAGTGGTTTTGGTGTACATGTGGAACCCAATGAACCTATTTGGTGGAAAAGCCACTTTGAAGCCGACAGCGAATATGGTCTCAGAAATTAGGGAAATTGGCGAAATGATTACTGCTGAATACTATGGTGAGGTATTGACATCGATTGATGAAGTACAAATTGATTTTCAACAGGGACCTGAAATTAACCTTCAGGCAGAAGCTACATTTGATAAAATTCAGGAAGAAATTGATAACCTAAGAGATTTTCATAAACTGGAAGTAGACCAACGTCTGGAGATTGGGGATCCGGATAATAAACTTAAACGAAGGGCCAGAACAAAAACATTGGTTAATGAAGTAGGGAAAAGTAATATTCTTGAGAAACTTAATTATCTCGGGGATTGGGAAAACACAAGTCGCATGCTTTTTTCAATGAAGTATTATCCTTTATTTACCTAAAGCAAAATGAAAAAGAGGATGTTATCACAGAACCTTTAAGAGAAAATAGATTAAGGAAAACATTGGAAAAGTGGTTCATGGACGATTCCAATACCCAATGGTCCACAGAAGCATTTACTATTGACTATTTTTCAAGTAAACTGTCTGACCTCCCTCGAGGAGAGGCAAAGAAAAAGTTAGCCATGATCGGCAGAGGGACAGTAAAAGCAGGTTTTGATTTCAATGATTTACAAAGCCATATGTACTTTCTTAATGAAGAGGTAGGTGAATTGCATATTTTTGGTTTGGCTCCTAAAATTCTAAATGCTGACATTAATCCTTGGTTTATTCCTGAAAAAGGAATTCCTGGTTTTGACCTACTTACCTACAATGGAAAGGTGAACTTTAAGGATAGCAAAAAAGTAAAAATCTATGCCATACAAAAACTAAAAACAAATGCCAGAACCGCAGGAATAATAGAACAAGCCGAATTAAACGGTGGTCAAACTATTAGTCGGCTGGTCAATTTACTTACAGAAGTAGAGGTTAAGAAGGTGATTTTCCACCATGATGAAATCATAGACCTTACCAAGGAAATACAAGAGGATCATTACATCAGTTATGAGGAGGCTGCATTGTTCGAAAGGACACTAGAGGAAGAATTACAAAAAATTGACTCCTTAATGAAGCGCAGGAAGACAGGTACAATAACAGGCAATTGGCTGAAAATAAGTTAAGCACAATGGTTCAAATGCTCAAGCAATTACAAACCAATGAATTTGAGGACCAAAAACTGAACTATAACCATTTTGCCACTTTTTGGTACCAAATCAGTGAAGATGGTCTGATAGATGAGAAGGAATGGTTGATGATTAATAAGAAAGGTAGAGATATGCTGAAGGATCGAACCGCTGCATTATGGACAGGCATGGATACCTTATTGTTACAATCTCAATGGAATGTAGGCTTGTATCAATTACTAAGCGATTCAATAGCCATCGGAGAATATCAGCCAAAAACCATGAATTGGAGTGAATGGGAAAAGAGAGATTTGAGTATCCCTGTTAAAAACATTGCTTTAAACCTGACAGACTCAATAGTTTCTTTTGACCAGTTTCATCACAATAAAGAATTTAGAGACAGTCTCTTACATTTGATAAGCTTAGAGAAATATAAACCTAAAGAATGGGAAAATTGGATAAGTGAAAAAGAAACCATTGTCTTGTTTGGCGAGAAAGATTCCGTGACTTCCTTGGCCAATGACTCCTCAAGGTTCTGGTTGATTGATAAGCGTGATCCAAATCATATTATGCAAGTAAATATTCCTTTGGAAAAATTAACATTTTCATCATTACTTGACATACAATACAATTTGGAGATTGGCAACCATATTGTATTTAAGTCTTCAGACAACCTATTAAAGGATATAAAACAGTCCAAATCAAGCCAAGCTTCCGGTTTGACCGAAAGTCAGCTAAATAATCTTGAAAATCACTTAATTAAACTTTATACTCAACATAAAGCTTACCATAACAGGGATTTTCTCACCAAGGCCAATCAATGGTTAAGTGAGAAAATGGAAAGTAAATCCGCTATATTTGAAAAATTCAAATAAAACCAAATACTACATTATCTAAAATAATAACTAAGGTTTAAAATAGGTTTCAAAAACATTACCGGCAAAAAACTTACCAAAAGAACCTATGGCTTTCCTTCCCTCTTCTTTAGATTTGGGATGAATGGCTTTGACAGTTCTAAGTTGCTTAAGTAGGTCCGAAACTTTAATTACCAACTTGCCCTTGCCAACAATATTTCCGGCAGGAGAATCCCCTTCATAAAGCGTAATAAAAAGTGTAGTGGTATCTTTCCAAGCATCCACTACCCTATCATTATATATGTCTTTAAAGCCTTCAAAATAATAATTACCACCTTCCGGACTAATGAGTGCTGAAGTGTAATTCATTCGTTTCCTTTCACTATCCCCTTCATCTTGAATAAACAAGTTAAAATCACCATTATAGGCGGAAAGGGCTTCTTGGCAAACGCTAGGAGCACTCATACTTCCAACCATTTTACCTGCATGCTTTTCATTGCTTATAAATGCATCAATATCTTCTGTTTGTATGGTTAATGTAAACTCAAAAGTTGTATTTTCAAGTTTTCCTTTAGCAAAACCTTTTTCAAAATCTTCCATTTCACCTATACCTATGAAGCCTTTCATTGTTTCGGTAAATTGGACCCCAGTCCCTGTAAATTCATTACCAACCGGATTGGAGGGACTGACTAAATCATAGTTTAAGTCATAACCTTTCTCCTCAGCAATTAATTTACAACTCCTTTCAGTCAATGCGCTTATCGTTAAAAGTGGATTGGTACCAACCGGCCTAGGAATAATTGCTCCATCTAAAACAAACAAACCTTCATGTAAGGCGGTTTCACTTTCTCCGGAAAACACTTGCCCTTTATGGTCCACTACTCCGGATTCAATGCTCTCTCCCATGCCACACCCTCCTAAAGGATGTACAGTTACCAAATCATAATTCATCAGATTATTCCATGTAGGATTTGGAATTTTAGTTCCTCCCAATGCCTGTGTAGCACTAAATATTTCTCCACTTACCTTCTTAAAAATTTCCTGTTTACCTACGCCCTCCCAACTTAAGTTTAACTTTCCTTCATCATCCATTTTCATGACACCATTTCCATCATCATGCGTCATCACCAAATAAATTTGGGTATGGGCAACAGCCCCATGAAAAGCTCCCAAAAAAAGACTTCTAAACTCCCTTAACTTTTCTTTAAAGTAATCTTTAATTCCTCTGTCAGTGTCTTTTCCTACCAACCTAGAAAATGCAATCAATGCCTTTGGCATTAAACTTCTAATTGGGCCGGGAACTGTTCCTTCTTCAAGGGTCATTCCCGAGGCCAAATCTTCACGTTCCCTCAGGTCAATTATACTGGTAATACAAGGTCCTACGTTTGCTATTTGATCCGTACCCTTTTTACCTAAGCCTATGCCGTTGATTCTTTCGTCATTGTTATAGCCAAAACCAAGAACGTCACCATTTCCTGTAAATCTCATTCCCAATCTTTGGGAAACCTTTAACCCTTTTTTGGCAGAACGGAATAGAATTTCCGTTGAGCCCAAGGATCCGGCACTGAGCACCACATTCTTTGCTCTGACAAACATTAAGGGCGCATCAAAATTATCTCTGCCTATACCGATTGGATGGTAGTATACTTGCCAGTGTGATTTAAATTTTTTGACATAGCGAACATTGATGGAAGTAAAAATATCTGCCCCATGGTTAAACGCATCCGGAAGGTAATTCATGGCAGTGGTATTCTTTGCCCCTACATTACAGCCGGTGACACAATCTCCACAGTTTGTACATTTTGGTTGCTTGATGCCAACATGATTGATTTTATTTTCAAAATTTACATTTATATCCAATAACCCGAAAGGTGCTGACATAAAATCAGCGGATTTCCGCATGGCCTCTGTCTTTTTTAGGACAGGGTAACCATTTTTATTTTCCGGGTAAGGGTTTGGTTTTAACATTTCCCACGCCCTGTTCACGCCTTCCTCAAAGGAGGCAAGGTCTTGCCTTAAGGCTAAGGGCCACATTTCATCTTGCATTACCCTTTTTTCAGGCTTTATTGAGACGTTTGCATTTACTAATGAAGTTCCTCCCAGACCACAACCCTTAAATACATTAATTCCATTTCCTATGGTAAATTCGTATAGTCCATTTTTTTCGAGACTTGTTGATTTTCCTTTTATGAAATTCATTTCCTTGGAGGCATCCAATAGGGAATCAGGAAATTCTCCGGGCAAAAACTCCTTCCCTTTTTCAAAGAGGCAAACAGACTGTCCGGAACGGGCCATTCTAGAGGCTGAAATACTACCTCCATATCCGGAACCTATAACCACATAGTCATATTCCGGTTGTATACTGCCGAGGGGTTTAGCTAGTTTTTTCATTTTTTATAAATATTGGGTCCTCTATCAATTCATAGTTAATGGGTCCTCCTTCAAAACGAGGATTTTTTTCTGTTCCTACCACCTTCCAATTGCTAACCACTTTTTTACTCCTATTGGGTAAATGGTAAGCCCTTCTTTAGTGACCGAAATTCTCAAAAAGTTTTTATACCCTTCCCACCTGTAAGAAGAAGATGCCTCAGTAATATGGTTCTTTAATAGGCTTACACTTATAGTCAAATAAAGGCCAAAAATCAAGCAGCTAATAAACCCACCCATCATTATCATCTCAGCTGTAAAGAGGGCAATTTGTTTTCCCTGATTCACTTCAAATCCCCAAACGTTCAGGTTCAGGTAGGAAAATAACCACAATAGAAAATAAAAATTAATCACATGAAGCAATCCATGGACCAAACCGGCGATATAGTTAAGCTTCTTCTTACCTGAACTGGTATCGGTAAATAAAATTAAACCTACAAATAATAAAAGGTTTAGAAAAAGAGCGGAGGGAAAGTGCAACAAATTGGAACTTATTACGCCCAAAATTTGAGACAATTCTCCATCAAACAGGTTAAATTCAGACAATTTTTCCATCAAACTTTTTCCCTCTGTTGATTTCGTTTGGAGGATCCAAGTTGTGAAGACATTGTAGGTCCCAAAAAAGAACAACATTGTAAGGCTAAAAAAGGGGAAAGCAAGATTAAGTAAGCTAAGTTTGGCAGAACTTGATTTTGATGGAAAAGTCTTTTTAATTCGGCCTTTCTTTCATGGGTACCAATTATTTCTTCACTTAACGTATGGGTAGGATGCATAAAGGCCCCACCACCTCCGGCTGTAATAAAATGACATGGTTTGGCTTCGTCCTTCACTGTTTCATACCTTGCATAGTGATGCAAATCACCTGTCAATATTGCCTCGATGTTTACGGACTTGTTTTTCTCTTCATAATCCTTTTCACCTTGCCCCAATAATACCCTGTCGATAAAAAATTGTAACCTATCGAAAGAATTATTTTTTGTATCAAATGATTTATAAACCCAAGAAGGTTCAGAAGTACAAAGAATCACTTTACTATTGGGATTAAAATGTTCCTTGGCTATCTTTTTAAAAAAGCATATTTGAGGGAAATCAATATCAGCATTCAACTGAATATCAATGGCAATAACCCAATAATCATAGGGGAGTTTGAGTGCGAAATAGCTTCTATTTTGTTGTGTTTTCCAATTGCCCAAAGAACGCTTTTGGGTAAACAACCTCAAAAAATTAGTCAATCCATCATACCAATCATGGTTTCCGGGAATGGCAAATACATCAGGTCGTTCTATGGCTTTTTCATCTTTTGGAAAAGCAGCGGTATAGGGCCCCCTTAACCTATTGTCATATTCTATATTCTCCGGTGTGGGATATACCTCATCACCACCCATTATAAGCACATCTCCTCTTTTAAGGGCTTTCCCTCTTAGTTCCAATTGCTCTCTGGCCAATAAGCTCGCTATTGTATAGGTAGAATTAAACCCATCTCCTAAATCTGAAATATAGTCAAACCATAATGCTTCTTTTTTCGAATAATCAAAAGGCTTGCAATCTTGGTCTAGTGCTGCCTGAAGCTCCCTACGGTCTGCAAAATTTCCAAAAACAGAAGACAAGACTGTTTTAACACTTGTGAAAGCCAATTGCTTAGGGTCATACCAATTGACCATTGGTTTTCTTTCAAACTTCATTCTTCAATAGTTTTTGTAACATCCTGTATTTAAACGCGATACCTGCATTGGTTCCATTTCTCTTTTTGGCTAAACTTAATATTACTCCTTTTAACCTTGAAACAAAGGATTGATAAAGCGTTCCTGCCATTAAATCATTTTTTTCTAAGGGGAAAACAATTTCAAATCAATGGATTTGAAGGCAAGACCTAATAACCAATACCGAGGGCCGGAACACCTTAATTTAGTTTTCAATACATAAGTAGCCGATTTACCTTGTAAAGCTGTCTCTATTGCTATTGAGTCATTGCCCTCAACACTTTTGACCATCTCCACCAAAGTTTCACCACCAATCATTTCCTCCCCATTTTCCACAAAACAAAGACTTGAAAAGGCTTCCAGAATTTTGAATTCATCGCTATGGGAAAGCCTCAGGAAAAGATAAAAAATCACTTGATGACTTTTTGTTCCTTCCAAAATCTCTCCTGAAAATTCCATTGGCAAGCATAAATAATCACCTGAATCGATGGTCTGAGTAGCGCTAAAGTCTAGCGCGTCACCATTTTCCGGTAACTCTTTAAAATAGTTTTTGGCATTCTGATAACCCATATTAATCAGGGCTCTTGCCGTTAATTTCTTTAGAAACAATTCAGGGTCTAAGGGTAGCGGAAGCTTAGGCTTTACCACAAATACTTTTATCTTTCTGATTTGACCATATGGAGAATGGCCTAACTCAATAAGTTTATTGATCCATTTTATCTGTTCAAATTCTTCAAAAAGTGCTCCATTGGCGCTCATTTCAATTGAATGAACGTATTGATTAAGGGAGCCTGATAAGTAACTGGGGTAATTGCCAATGCCCCAAATCAACCATAAATCTTCTGCTCCTTTTTTCACAGCTTCCAATAAATTGGCATCTTTAATCCAAACTGCATCAATCAACCAATCATTTTTTACCTTTAATGCCGGCATTAAAATAGGTAAGGAAACCCCTGCCAATAAATGGTTTTCTTCTACTTGGTCAGTTGGTATGGCTTCCACCTTTTTCTTGGTAAAATTGCAAACCGAGAATGTGACTGGTAAATTTAATTTATTTATATTCTTCGCATTCACACCAAAATGTGGCAATACTTTGTCCCTAATTCCATCTGCATCTCCTAAAGCTCTAAGGTTCCATGGCCTAAAATATTCCTTTAGTTTTATAAAAGAGGTAAAATGGTTAAAGTTTAATGTTTTCCATTTTTCCATGATATTTTCAACCGGATATCCTGAAGCCAACATGGCGGCATTGAATATTCCACCCGAAGCTCCATCTGTATGACAAAAGACCAAACCCTCTTCCTCCATGGCTTTCATAACCCCTGCTTGATAAGCAACACGCATTCCACCTCCCGCAAGAATTAATGCACGGTTTGGTTGGTCTTTAGATGCTTGCTTAGTCACTAACATTATAAATTATTTATAGAATACAGTTTCCCTGATTTATAAAAATATTCATTTGCTTATATTTCGCATTTAGGAAGTTATGCATTATTGCTATTGAGTACACGTAAATAAACAATAAAAAGCAGACCCGAAAACAAATCAAATACAGCAACAGACATCGCTAAGATTGAAAACAAGCCATTAAATACGCCTATTGAAACTGCAATAAAGGCCCCAAATTTTTGAAGTGCAGACCATAAGACTACTTGTTTATTTGTTACAGCACTGTATATCGCATGAATTAGCATTCCTCCAAATAAGGCCATAAACATGCCTACTATGCCAAAGAAATGTGCCGAGGATGCTGTTGGCAATTCCTTCCCAATGAAGCCCAACATAAAAGAAGGGGCTAACATTTGTACCAATCCGGAGATCAGTGTGATAAATGCAACGGCTACCACCAACAATTCTGTGTACCTAGGAGTCAATCCAAATATTTTTTTCAGCCATTGTATTGGTGCTTTGGTTTTGCTTTTGCAATGAAGAAATACATGGTGATGAGCCACATAATGGTTAGAATAATCCAGCGGACATCGTTAAGAAACATCCATTCATCCAACAATGCTTGCAAGGTGGCCTCATCTGTCAATCCCGCTTTAAATTGATTGTTAACATCTTCAATATATAACTGCTGCACCAAAACCGGTGCTAAAAGACCCGGGATCCAAGCCAAAGGCACCCATCGAAGCCCTGTCTTCCACTCCGTGATTAGCATTATCACCAATGCCACTGCCATGATAGGAATCGACACAAAGAAAAACTTTGTGGCCAGGTCAGTTTGTGGAATAATGGCATCATAATAATTTGATAGATTTAAAGTCTTCGGATAATTTGGAAACCAGAAATAATGTAAGGACCAAAACATGCCTAAATAAATAGATGCACAAAAAATATGTAAGCATTATTGATGTCTAATAATGTTTTTTTTAAAGGACTCATCTTATAAATTATTTATTATTTGATACGGTATTTTTCATAATCAGTAATCGAAGGTGGGGCCAACCAATCCTCTGAATACCCAAGTGGGAACACTGATTCCAAGCCTTCAGTCATTTCTTTAGGAGGTTCATCATAAGTCATAAACCAGCATTCAAAATGGTCGTCTAGGATACCGTTGGTTTTCGGCATAAATGTGGTAAAAAATGGATCCGGGTTTATGTCTATGTCCTTTAAGGGTGCAACTTTCGGGTGGTCACCTATGAAAAGGCTTCCTTTGGCTTTGCCAAAAAGATTAATTCCCGCTTTGGTTTCAAAATAGATATAGGAGGCCATCAACATGTTTCTAAATCTACAATAGTTTGTTGCCCCAACCTTTAATTTAATTGAAGGAGATTTTGGCTTGTCTATTTCTATTCGAAATGCAAATTGTCCATCTTTTTCGTACTGACTTGTCACCTGATCATCAGTAACTTTAAAATCGAGATTCGCTTTATGTTTGGGCATTCCCCAAATTCCCTTTCCACCTTTCACAGAGATTTCACTGCTTACCGGAAGGTCTAAAATATATTGACCCGTCCCATATGGTCCCAATAACAATGTATTTAGAATTCGTGGTGCAGGTTTTGAGCCATGTGTGCAGGCGATGGCAATACTGTACTCAATGTATTTACCTATACTCGTATCCAGATAATTAATAATAGTGATCATCAGGGCCGCCCTACCATTTGGCAATTTCATTGCATGTATTTCATTTCCCGGCAGTAAGGCATTGGCTTTTTCCCAGTCACAAGAAAAACCTGCCATCAAGGCGGGAGAATCAGAAGAACTGACAGGCATGGTATAGGGAATACCATCTACAAGTGCGTACCTACCTGTATAATTTTTTATCCTTTTTGGTAGCATAACGATTTATCATCCAAGTTCAAGTTCATTTATCATTTTGGGAAACACATCTATATGAGCATTTTTTCCAAAAACACATCCAAGTGACTGTAATTATCCAATAGATATAGTTTATGCAAACCCGGTTGTAATTTATTCAAATACTCATAAGTGTTTTCCTGACTTTTAGGCAAAAAACATTTGTTTTGCTTTCCAGCAAATAGTACAAACCTAGCTGATGTCTTTGGCGCTTCTACTGTATAATCCCTTCCTCCCTTTTCATTTTCTACCAAGGCCCCATTTCTTACACATTTTTGTATGTGATGAAAAAAAGAAAGTGGCACATGAGCAAACTCATACTGAATCCAATTTTTTGTTTGATCATCTATATTCTCTAATTCCCATAATGCAGGAAACCCTGACCCATAAGTAAAACTAACCATTTTACCCACTAAAGAATCTTTCTCCCAATGTGTAGCTTTTACTACATTAAGCATCAATCTGGACTTAAAATCAGGGGCTCGCAAACCCCATTGTGGGTCCAGAAATTTAAAAACTTACTCACCATAGGCACGAGTAAATTCAATTTAATGCCGGAATAAAAGGGAACCACAGGATGTAAAGAAACCGCATTGCTAATGATTAACTTCACTTCCGGAATAAGCCCTAAAATTGAGGAAATCATAAAACTAGTACTTCCTTGACAATGAATAATGGCCTTTATTTCTTTCGCTCCTGTCATCTCTATCACCTTTCTCACAGCCGCAGGGTGATCATATTGTGCCACTTGATCCAAATTCCATTCATTGGGCTCAAATTGAATACTTCCTCTCCAGTTTTCTAACCATACATCGTAGCCAGCAGATTCCAAAGCATATATAATATTATTCTTGGATGGTGGATTGAATATATTACTACTCACCCCGGCACCATGCACCAAAAGCACAGGACCTTTGGTGACATTGGAAGACTTTAGATGCTTCAGGTCACAGTGGAAGCCATCCAAAGATTCAAAAGTTATGGTCTCAAAATAATGGCTCATGTATAAAATTTTATCTTCATAAATTTAACAAAATAAAATTAACATCAAATGACTTTTATTAAAAAAAATAACTAAAAATACTCAATAATATGCTATTTATATATTTATTTTTGGAGATAAACAATTATCCGAAGATTGGTTTAATAATACTTGGATTGGCTTAATTTTGAAATTTTTTAAAAACAAACTTATCCCTTTCTATTTTCTAAAGTACGCCTAAGAACATTCTGGTTTTTAATTCCAAGTTGCTGAAAATTGAATACCAATCACTTCATAAAAATTGACTTAAAAAATAGCCTGGATATGGCTATTGCTAAACCGTGAAATCGTTTAAATATTAATCTCTTTAAAATGGTATCAAGGGGAAAATGTTCAACCAGCCCTATTTTGGAAAATTGAATAAGTACCTCCTTCCCGGATGATACCAATAGGATTTCCTGTGCATTTACCGGGATGTTTGAAACATCAAAGCAAATAAAATGCTTGGAAATTAAAGTTTAGCTTCGGATTGTCTATTGGATACTTTGGGATAATTGTCTAAATAAAAATTTAAGTTTACCCGAAAACACATTAAGATGGATCTACATCCACTAAAAATCTAACTGATCGAAAACGTTTATCTCCATGCAATTCTGAAATCTTCTGGGCCATTTCATGCTTAAAATGTTCTTGTGCTTGTGTACTTCTTTCAAGTTTAATCCATATTTCGAAATGGAATAAATTTTTAATTTTACCTATCAAGGCTTTTTCCGGGCCTAAAATTATCTTTCTACCCTCTATTTCTACGAGTAGATTTTTTAATTGGAAAGCAGCTGTTTCTGTAATTTTAAAATCTTTATGCTTGACTACAATTTTAATATTTTTGACGAATGGAGGGTAATAAAACTGCCGCCTTTCTCCCATTTCCTGTTGATAGAATTCAGTATACTTACCTTCTATTATATGATTGAAAATCAATTGATCAGGTCTTCTTGTTTGAACAATTACATTACCTGTTTTATTGCGTCTCCCCGCTCTTCCTGCTACTTGAGTAATTTGTTGGAAAGCCCTTTCACCTGACCTAAAATCAGGGTAAAATAAAATTCGATCAGCATCAACAATTCCTACCAAAGAAACCCTGTCAAAATCAAGTCCCTTGGTTATCATTTGAGTCCCAACCAGAATATCAACATTGCCGGAACCAAATTCCTCTAAAATCTTTTGGTAGCCGTATTTACTACGTGTGGTATCCAAGTCCATTCTTAGAATTCTAGCTTCCGGAAATAATAGAGAAAGATTCTCCTCTATTCTTTCGGTACCGGAACCAACAGTAGTGATTTTCTCACTCCCACACGCCTGGCATTTATTGGGTACCTTTTCTTTAAACCCACAGTAATGACATCTCAATTCATTTTGGTATTGATGGTAAGTCAAACTCACATCGCAATGTTCGCATTCAGGAATCCAACCACATTCCTCACAAGAAATATAGGGGGCATATCCTCTCCTATTTTGAAAGATAAGCACTTGCTCTTGATTATTGAGTGCCTCTTGAATTTTCTCTCTCATCAGTCTTGTAAAATCCAATTTGAGCAAGTTCTTTTTTTTGTCTTTTAGAATGTCTGCGAGATGAAAATGCGGCAATTCCGCTCCTCCATAGCGTTTGTCCATTTTCACATATCCATATTTACCAGTTTGAGCATTATAAAAGCTTTCAAAAGCCGGTGTAGCCGTTCCCAAAACCGTTTTTGCCTGATGCAACCAAGCTAACATAAGGGCTGCATCTCGTGCATGAAATCGAGGTGCAGGATCAAATTGTTTATAGGATGATTCATGTTCCTCATCTACTATTACCAAACCCAAACTATCAAAGGGTAAGAATAAAGATGACCTTACACCAATAATGAAATTGTACTTACCTGATAATACTCCTTGCCAAACATCAACCCTCTCATTGTCTGAATATCGGGAATGAAAAATACCCATCGTATCACCAAAAACCTTTTGTAACCTTGAAACCAAATGTGTAGTCAACGCAATCTCCGGCAACAAGAGCAGTACTTGAGAACCACTATCTAAAACCTCATTGATTAATTTTATGTAAATTTCTGTTTTACCTGAGCCGGTAATACCATGGAGAAGCACAGTAGATTTGGTGCCAAATTCATGTTGTATGGATTCATAGGCCTCCAATTGATCTTGAGAAAGTTCGATGGATTTCTCTTCAACCTTAATGGGATCAAACCGACTAATTTTAATTTTAAAAGTTTCAAACACCTTATTTTTCACCAGTGTATCAATCGATGAAGAAGAACACCCTGCATCTGTCAAAACCTTTTTTGCTAAGCCCTGTTCATTAAGAGCTTGGTCATTAAAAACAGGTACTTGTTGAAGGTATTTGAGCAGCACATTTTCTTGTTTTACTTTACCTTTGATTTTTTCGAATAGCTCATTTAACTTATGACTTTCAGATAAGTATTCTGAAGAAAATCGCACCCTGGTTTCTATTTTGGGGCTGTATTTTTCCTTTACGGATTCATAAACAAGAATAGCCTTTTTTGCCAAAAGGCTTTTTATGATTTTATGCAGGTCTTTAGCCGCCACCAGTGGCTCAAGCTGATCTACATTCATCTCCGGATTTTTCTCTAACGCTTCTAAAATCACCAATTCCCTTTCATCCATCGGAAAACTAGGATTCTCTAGATCAAAATCAGGGTGAATTTGAACCTTACTTTCAGTGGAAAGTTTTAAACCACTTGGCAATGCTGCATTCATAACTTCACCAATATGGCAGCAATAATACCCCGCCATCCAGCCCCAAAACTTTATTTGTAATGCATTGACAATAGGAAAATCATCCAGCAAATCAAGTATAGGTTTTGCCTTATAGGCCTCAGGAGCCTTTTGATGAACTTTGGCCACAATCCCCGTTAGAATCCTTTTTTTCCAAATTGAACCATTACTCTATATCCAATTCCAATCTCATCCTGAATTTCAGGATCCACACTATAAGTGAATGAACGAGGTATAGGTACAGGAAGGATAATGTCTGCAAACAGGGTTTTATTTGTTGAAGGGTAGCTATGTCCAAAGAGATCTTCCACTATTAGTCTTATTGTTTAAGTGTTGGGCAATTTTGGCAGTTGGCGAATGGCAGCATCAATGGTCTCAACAGGTTGTTTGCAGGTCTTGTTAAAGCAAACGTAAAAAGTGGTTTTACCTCCCACTTTATCCGCCAATATTGGAAGTACATCAGTTGTTTTAACTTCAGCAGCAATAATAATATTGGGGTGATAGGTTTTCTGAAATGATAAGCCCAGAGTACTTGCCTCCTTGCCTGCAATTACAATTTCAGCCGTCGGTACTGATTGCTCTAAATAAAAGCTTGCCCAATTGGCTAGAAAATCAGGTTCTTTTATCAACATATCGCTGACCAACTGTAACATGCTTTTTGCTTGCGCAAGATAAGTATCATTGTATAAATAAAGCCCCAACTGGTGAAGATTTCTTGCCATTACTGAGTTAGAGGAGGGGATTACATTGTCAAATAGTTCCTTCTTATTGGCTATCAACTTTTCAATTTTAGGATCGTTAAAATAAAACATCTCATCTTCCTCATCGTGAAAATTACGCAAAACCCTTTGTGCCAATAATTCTGCTCTTCTAAGCCAGAATGAGTCAAATGAAATTTTATAAAGCGAAATAAAGGATTGAATAACAGCCGCATAATCCTCCAAAAAAGCCGGGGTATAGGCTTGTCCCCCTTTGTAACTTCTATACAATTCATTTTCAATAACCATATGATGCCAAATGAAATTACCGGTTCTTACAGCGGTATTTCTAATTTCTTCCTCACCTAAGGCCAAGTAGGCATCACACAAGCCTTTGATTACCCAACCATTCCATCCACTAATGATTTTATCATCCAATCCCGGCCGGGTCCTTGATTCCCTTTTTACTTTGAGTTTTAGTTTTACTTCTCGCAATTTTGAAAGCAAAGCTTCTTGCGTAAAACCAAAGTTTTCACCAACTTCAACATAAGGTAGGGTCTGATAAAGTATATTTTTTCCGGCTTCCCAATTCCCTTGCTCTTTAATACCGTATAATTGACAAAACCAATTTAAATCATCCCCTAACAGATCCTTCAACTCAGAGAATGTCCAAGTATAAAACCTCCCTTCTTCACCATCACTGTCGGCATCTAATGCTGAATAAAAACCCATTTCAGGGCCACACATATCATTAAGTAACCAGCTTATCGTTTCAGTAATTTTTTCTCTAAAAAGTGCATTCGCACTGTATTGGTAAGCTTTGCTATACAGGCTTAGCAACTGCCCGTTGTCGTAAAGCATTTTTTAAAATGAGGGGCAAACCACTCTCCATCTACGCTATACCGGCAAAAACCTCCCCCAAGGTGATCATAAATGCCTCCCATAGCCATTTTTTCCAAGGTAAAACAAACCTTTTCACCCAAGTCTTCATGATCATCTAAAATGGCCATGTCCAATAAAAAACTCCATATAACAGGCATTGGAAACTTAGGTACTCTTTTCATCCCTCCCCATACCGGGTCAATTTTACCTATAAGGTCTTTGGCAATCTGCCTTATGGTTTCAGGGAAAAATTTTGATTTTCCTTTCTTTAAACCATATTTTTCTATCACAGAACGCTCAATACTTTGGCCAAAACCCTCTGCACTCTTTACTAGATCATCGTATTGTTGGGAAAAAGCCTGAGCAACTCCTGAAAGCACTTGTATCCATTGTTCTTTTGAAAAATAGGTTCCACCATAAAAAGGTTTCTGATTGGGAAGCAAAAATACATTTAGTGGCCAGCCCCCCTGCAAGCCCATGACTTGTACAGCCTCCATATATATATTATCCAAATCGGGGCGTTCTTCCCTATCAATTTTTATACAAATAAAATGTGCGTTCATCAACTTAGCTACATCTTTGGCTTCAAAGCTTTCCCTTTCCATAACATGACACCAATGACAAGCTGAATATCCAATACTAACGAGTATAGGCTTGTTCTCAAGTTTCGCTTTTTCTAGGGCTTCTTTTGACCAAGGGTACCATTCCACCGGATTATAGGCATGTTGTTGTAAATATATACTTTTACTATTTATGAGATGATTCGCTTTCATAACTTCGGTATGTCTAATCATTTAAACAACATAAGTTGTTCTTTTATGGATCGTTTTTCCAAAGTAAAATCAAGGTTTTCAGGCATCAAAGAAATCAATTCTTGTAGTTTTAATAGAAAACTATAATGCGCCTGAGATTGAGGATTGAATGGACGATGATTAAGGTTACGTTGGATTTGATCTACATGCTGAATCAATTCTTTGGTTTCGTCGTTGAAAAAGCAGTCTGAAATTGCTCCCAAATATACTCCTCGGCCATGGTACTAGGATGAATCATATCATCTTTATAAAAGCGGTAATCCCTGAGATCATCCATCATAATTTCATAGGCTGGAAAATAGTAAATCTCCGGATAGGCTGCGACCAATTGGTGGCAAAGGACATTTAATAGGCTTTTGCTCAGCTGATTTTGTGTAATTCCATCTTTGATATGCCTCACCGGACTCACTGTTAAAACCACCTGAATTTTTGGATTGATCAGGAGAATCCTTTGGTAAAAAGCATTGAAACCATCCAGCATTTCACTTAAACCCAATAGGCTTTTTGAGAAATATTTTTGGGGCTGTTTGTGGCAATTTGCCACAGAACTTCCATTTTCTAATAAGCGATAAACAAAGGCGGTACCTAAGGTTATAAATATATGAGTAGCAGATTCAAGTTTCGCATTCACCTTTGACTGAGTTTCCTCAATTTTTTTTCCAGTGCTTCGATTGAAGTATCACTGAAGGAAGAATGAAGCTGGTAATGAAAAAAATGATCATGTCTATTCAAGTACAAGTCGGCATCTAAAGGCTTACCCGTAATTGTCTTTACCAAGAGATTAAAAATAGAATCCGGGTTAAATGTTGTCCCATAAGGATTTACCAAAGTATTGAATTTACTGTGAAGTAACCTTTCTCCTATTACTTCTGAAAAGCAAGATCCTATGGTAATTATATTTGACGAATGGTTAATTCCTTTTTCACATTCCTTAAAGCGGAAAGTAGTTCTAAAACTTTTCATTGGTACAATCAATTAAATAAAATGACCTAAACTTAGGGTAAGAATCAATGATCAAATTAACGAAAATATGAGGGAATGGAAACCAAAGTTAAAAAGGAATCTTTATTTATATTATCAACAACCATATCCTGTAATAAATATAGATAATAAATATTTTTTACGTAAAATTTCAATATTTAATAATTATTGATAATATTGTTGAAAGATTTACTATAACCTTTAACAAATTAAGAAAATGGATTCAGCACTTTTAGAAAAATCTGTAGAGCACACCATCGAAAAACTTAACAAATTAAAAATCAATGAAGATTTAGCAGCTGAGTTAAAATGGTGCTTGGGTAGTTATCGGTTTGACCACAATCCTGATGGTCTAAAAATGAAATCAATGCTTGCATTGGAACTTTTGAAGGAGGTAAAAAGTAAGAGCAGTCGTTCTGTTTCAAAAAAGCTAATAGCGGATCTGGAGAAAGCTATTGTAAACTAAAAAAGCCAGGAAAAACCTGGCTTTTTCTAATTAATATTGTTAGAAATAACTATTCAGCTACAACTACAAACTTCACGTTGGTTTTAACTTCTCTGTGAAGGTCAATTTCAGCTTCATATTCTCCTGAAGTAGTAACCGGCTGATTGATAGAGATTTTCTTACGATCGATATCAATGCTCTTTTCTGCCAAAGCATCAGAAAGTTGCAAAGTAGTAACTTTTCCAAAAATCTTTCCGGAATCGCCTATTTTCGCTTTAATTTCTAAAGTGATGCTTTCTAACTTAGCCGCTACAGCTTCTGCTTCAGTTTTAATTTTTTCTGCTTTATGAGCCGCTTGCTTTATATTTTCTTGCAAGATCTTCTTGTTTGAAGAGGTTGCAAGTAAAGCAAAGCCCTGAGGAATTAGGTAATTTCTTCCGTAACCTGGTTTCACATCTACCAAGTCATTTTTATACCCTAGTCCTTTTATATCTGTTTTTAAGATAACTTCCATTGTTATAATATTTTATTAGGTGAAGGATTACAGACTAACTATTTCAAGCCGTCTGCTACGTAAGGCAATAATGCCAAATGTCTGGCTTTTTTAATGGCCTGAGCAACCTTTCTCTGAAATTTCGCAGAGTTACCTGTCAATCTTCTAGGAAGAATTTTACCTTGTTCGTTCACAAATTTAAGCAAGAAGTTAGGATCTTTGTAATCGATATACTTGATACCTAATTTTCTAAACCTACAGTATTTTTTTCTGTTTTGCTCTCTGTTGATTGGTTCGTTTTTTAATGTCATTTTGCTGGCTCCTCCTTAGCTTCAGATTTTTTATTGAATTCACCTTTTCTTCTTCTTTCTGCGTATTTCAAACCATGTTTGTCCATTACAGTTGTTAGAAACCTTAATACAGTCTCGTCTCTTCTGAAATTTACTTCATACTTTTTAATTGCAGATGGATCAGCTTTGTACTCAACCAATACATAAAACCCGGTAGTTTTCTTTTGAATAGGGTAAGCCAATTTTTTTAGGCCCCAGTTTTCAACATTTACTACCTCTGCTCCCAATTCCTTTAACAAGCCTACATACTTGTCTACGGTATCCTTCATCTGAACTTCAGACAAAACGGGAGTAAGGATGAATACCGTTTCATAATTTTTTTGGAACATTCTTTTTAACTTTTGTTTAATAATTTAAAACAGTTTGCAAAATTAAGCTAAATGCCCAAATAATCAAAAGAATACACTTTTATTTTATTTCAAATCTACTTTCACCTATTTCCCATCCATCAGAAAAAATTTTAACCACATAATTCCCCTTGACATAGTCGGAGCCTTTCTCATAAAAATAGGTCAATTGTTGCCGGGTGTTATTAAAAACGAAATCTTGTTTTAAAGTATAAAAATGTTCTTTTCCATTCAATTCAAAGGTACCGGAACCCTTTGCGATGTCAAATATCACTTGTCCATTTGGAGAAAGTACCTGAATAAAAACATCTCTCATACCCGGCTCTGCCACCTTATTGTCAGAAATATTGAACGACACTTTCAATCTTGAAAGTTGCCTGTTTCTAAATTCTCCTTCCCTTTCTCGCCCCCTAGAATTAACCGCAGCCACCACAATATTTTCTGCCTTCAATTGAGACGCTAAATTCACTTTCTTTTCGAGATCGTCTGTCTTCTTACTGATTTTAGCCATCTCCTCCTCAATCTCAAACTTATCCGTTTTCAATTCTTTATTCTCAGAAAAGAGCTGGACATTCTGAGCTTTTAATCGAACAATATCAGCATCTTTCTCTTCTAATAAGGTTAAATAACTGTCGATTTGCGCATTCAATCTGGCAATATCATTCGCTGATCTGTTTTTATCAAGCTTGCGCTCCTTTTCCAACTGCTCTCTGACTTTCACCAGTGCCTCTACATCCCCATTCAGGCTTGTTATTTCGTTAATTCTGACATCCAATTCTCTGGTAATAGAGTCAAGCCTGGTATTCAGCTGATTATTTTCGTCAGTTAAATGTGATACCTCTTCATTAATTCTAGATTTTTCCCTATGATCATTTAGAAGTCTCCAGCCACTAAGAATTACTAAAATTACCAAAACGATAATTAGAATGTTTTTTCCTTTGTCGACATTTATACTGCTTTTATTATTTCTTTCTCCTTCACTCATACAAATAAAAACACTTTACAATTGCATATTTCATTTTTAGCACGACATTTATTTACGTCCATATATAACTTACTAAGCCTATCAATTATCAGACCAATATTTATTTCACTTTCTGTGTTAAAATTCTCTTCCTTTTGTTCCTACTTAGCACAAAAATGGCCTTTTGAATAAATAGCAATTTACATAGGATATCAAGGAATCAAGCTAAAATGACCAAATTATAATGATTTTATATAGATTGCAACTACCATTAAAGCCAAGTTAGGTTGGCTTGTCCATATACATGAAAAGAAGGCCCATAAGGTTCTCCAAAGTCTTGTCATGTTCATGGCCTGATATAAACACAAAATATGAAAAATGACACAACTACTTTCCCTATTACCTGATCCGGGCTCAAACATTTTTAAATTGTGCTCAAAACTGTTAGTTGGAAGTAGCAATTGCACCTAATTTGCAATGTGAGATTTAATCTTGCCTAATTTAAATTTCAAGAATAAAATCATTTCTTACCCCATGGTTACCAAAAAAAAAACCCCACAATCAAAAAGTCCATGCTGCCTGTTACTGAAGAGTGAGTTTTCAATTCTTGCCAGGCTTTTTTCATCTGATTAGACCAATGAATGTCTGCAATTACAAGAATACTTTCCGCATGCAATTTTGGAACTATTTGATTAAAATAATTAATTGTTGGTTCATATCTATGGTTGGCATCTATCAATACAAAATCTACTTTTTTCAAAGCTCTTAGTGATATATTCAAGGTTTCATTTAGGTTTCCTGACACAAGATTTATATTTGATTCTTTGCTCAGATGCTCACGTGCTAAATCCACCAAAGCAGGGTCTCCTTCATAACTATACAGCATTCCTTTGGTCACGGCTGACAGGTACGCTGTATTGATTCCTAAAGATGTTCCTAATTCTAAGACAGTATGAGCAGGGCTAAGTTTACAAAGAAACTGATAAATCAGTGAAAATTTCAGTGGAGAACTTACATGCTTTGCAATAGCGCTTATTTTTTGCTTATTTCCACGACTCCACCGGGAACCTGCTCCGAAATCAATTCTCAAAATTTCTTGATTAGAGACAAGAAATTTCTTTCTCACCAATTCAATTTTTTGCATACCCTTCTTATTCTCTTTCAGGTATAATTTTAGATCTTTATACAGATTAAAATAATAGGGAGAATGTATACTGTGTTGATCTTCTTTGTTTAAAAAATAAAGAAAATATTCCCGAATATGGAAAAGCATTGTTAAAAAATCAATTGTTGAAAATATTGGCTATCAACTGGAATTCAGGAATTGTTACGGTAAGCATTTTACCATCATTTAACTTTTCAACATAAAAATACCCTTTCATTTTACCCATTCCGGATTTGATGGTACATCCGGATAAATAAGTGTGTGAATTTCCAGGCTCCAATACAGGTTGCTGACCAACCACACCTTCTCCTTCCACAAGTTTAAGGCTTTCTGCAGCATCATGTATTTCCCATCTTCTTCTAAGCAATTGTACGGTAAAGGGATTACAGTTTTGAATGGTAACCTTATAGGTAAATACAAAATGATGCATATTAGGGTTCGAAAACTCTTTCTGGTAGCTTGCTTCCACACTTATTTTTATCCCTTCTGTTATTGCAGTAGCCATTTAGTTTTTTAAATACAAAACTTATCCGAAATTTGAATCCTAAAGTCAAATATACCAATAGAAAACCTTTTTATGAACGTCAAAATAGAAAATAGTTGGAAAGATTTATTGGGAGATGAATTTTCAAAGCCCTACTTTGAATCTTTGGTGAGTTTTGTTAAATCAGAATATGAAACCAAAACGATCTATCCCAAAGGTGATTCCATATTTAAGGCTTTTGACTTGTGTCCGGTAGAAAAAGTCAAAGTAGTTATTCTGGGACAAGATCCTTACCACGGTCCCGGACAAGCTCATGGTTTAGCTTTTTCTGTAAATGAGGGCGTACCTTTTCCGCCATCTCTGCTAAATATTTTTAAAGAGCTAAAGAGCGACCTTAATCTACCATTTCCTTCCAATGGAAATCTGGAAAGGTGGGCAAAGCAAGGAGTATTGTTACTTAATGCTACCCTTACTGTGGAAGCCCACAAGGCTGGAAGCCACCAAAAGAAAGGCTGGGAAACCTTTACTACTGCGGTGATTGAAAAGCTAGCAGCACATAAATCAAACCTTGTTTTTTTACTATGGGGGGCCTATGCCCAAAAGAAGGCAGTAGTAATACCGGCAAATAAACACTTCAAATTACAATCTCCTCACCCAAGCCCACTATCTGCACATCGAGGCTTTTTGGGTTGCAAACATTTCAGCCAAACCAATACTTACTTGGCCAAAAATGGTTTAACCCCTATTCAATGGTAATTTATACTGTTGAGGGTAAAGTTAAAAAGTAATAAAACACCAATCCCCGAACCATTAAATAGCCCGGGGATTGTTTTTTTAGTCAGTCATTAACTCTCACAATGACCTTTTGATTTGATATCCCAGAGAAAAAGTTTTTAATTGATGGGCTTGAAGAATCGGTCCCATCTGATTTTGTTAAACATGGTTTTGTGTTTTTCTAAAGACAACCAGAGAAACCAAGCTTTACCTACTACGTGATCTTCAGGCACAAATCCCCAAAACCTTGAATCTAAGGAATCGTGTCTGTTATCCCCCATCATGAAATAATAATTTTGGTTAAATGTATAGGACTGTTGTTCCTCCCCATCGATAAACAATTTATTGTCTTCTACCGTAACATTTTCATGCCCTTCAAATTTTTCAATGGTGAAAGCATATTTTCGGACATTCTCTTCATTTAGCGTAATGGTTTGCCCTTTTGCCGGTACTTCTAAGGGGCCAAAATTATCTTTATTCCATTTAAAATAGGCCCCATCCGGGAATATATTTGCATCCCCCTGCCCCGGTTTACTGATTCTTTTTTGGATGGAAGAAATGGCTGGAGATTGTTCAAGCTCTTTGATCATTGCATCGGTTGCAAAAACAAAATACCCTGAATTATCAGAAAAGGGATAGTAGCTATCCGGATTGATGCCATACCTGTCAAAAAACTCAGCATTCAATGGTCTATTAACAATAACGTCGTAAGAAAACTGCATTTCTTCCGGGTTTTCACTGGCCTTACCATTGACAAACAGTTGGGCTTCTTTTATTTCCAATACATCTCCCGGAATAGCAACGGCTCGTTTGATATAGTTGGTCTTCAAATCCACAGGGTATTGAAATTCCTCCGGAAAGTTAAACACAACCACATCATTTCTTTTGATGGAAGTGAAGCCGGGTAACCTGTAATAAGGCAACTGAATGGCTTCAGAATAAGACTTAAGTTCTGTACCCCAAATTTTTTGGTGGGTTAATGGAACTTGAAGAATGGTTTTTGGCACTCGGGTACCATAATGCATTTTACTTACAAATAGAAAATCACCCACTAACAGAGATTTCTCCATTGATGCTGTAGGAATTGTAAAAGGTTCCAGTAATAACCACCTGATTAAACTTGCTGCAATAACGGCAAAAAGCAATGCATCAATCCATTCTCTGGAGGCTGATTTTTTGTTTTTTCTTGACTCATTTTCTATTTATTAAAAATCCAAAAAATCATTCATTGATAAAACACCCTTCTTACCGGGCAACCATTCAGCTACCAATACCGCACCTAAAGCAAAGCCTTTTCTATTATGTGCTGTATGATTGATGGTAATATCATCAATGTCAGAAGTATAGGATACGATATGTGTACCGGGTGCCGGGTCAATTCTTTTAGAAGTAATGGGTAGCACCCCTTCTTCAGTTTTTTCCTCCCCTTCTTTTAATTTCCACTTGGAATACCTATTGTTATTATTAATCAATCCTTCAGCCAAAGTAATGGCTGTTCCACTTGGCGCATCTTTCTTTTCTGTATGATGGATTTCTTCCAAATCTGCTTGGTAGGCCGTCTGCTCATTCATTAATTTTGCAAGAAAGGCATTGACCTTAAAAAGATATTTACGCCGATGCTGAAATTTGAAGCATAGAACAAGGCCCCATTCTTTTGGGTACAAAGTGCTGTCATCGCTTCTTTTTCTTCCATCCATCCGGTAGTTCCTACCACCACGGGGACGTTGTGTTGCATGCACCAGGTAATGTTCCCCACCGCAGAACTCGGTTGGCTAAATTCAATGGCTACATCAATGTCATCTGTATTCAAATGATCCAGATCTGCTACATTTTCAATATTAATTTTGGCAACAATACGGTGGCCTCTTTCCTCTGCCATTTGGGAGATAATTTTACCCATTTTACCGTAGCCTAATATCAGTATATTCATATTAAAATTTTATTTTTAATGAAAGCCCAATGGCATTATTATTTGCCAACATTGGCTCCATACTGGGTTCAAGTTTGAAGGTAAGGTCATCGCTTACATCGAATCCGGAGAGATGAGCATCTACAAATGCATCTACAGCACCTAGTGCATAAATGGCTCCAAAAACCATGTACATGGCATCCCTATTTCTCCTCCAATAATTGACGTTTCTTATAATACCATCTTCATTTAAATTAGGAAAAGGGTTGGTTTCTGTACCCTCTCTTACAATCTCAAGTGCAGCAATAAATTCTTTGTATCTTCTATTGTTAAAATTCAAAAAATAAATTGCCGTGGAAACACCGCTGTAAAGTAAAGGTAATTTCCAGACTTTTTCATTATAAACCTGCCCTGCTCCAGGGAAAATTAAAGATAAATAGATCGCTTTTTTAGGATCTTTAACATTTTTAGGGGCTTCAAAACCTATGGAGTAGTTAAAGAGTCATTGGAATCTATTTCTTGTGCAGTTGCGGAATGAACCAGAAAAAGACATAAAAATCCTAAAACAATATGCAAATGCTTTGTTTTAGGATTATTTTTATTTGCCATAAAGAAAATTAGGCATTTCACTTAGATCAATTCTAGAATTTCCAATATCCTGTTAAGGTCACTTGTCGAGTGAAAAGGAATTTTTATTTCCCCTTATCTTTTTTATCTGATTTTAAAGAAACCTTAGTACCAAAATGAGAAGCCAGTTTCTGCTGAAGCTTATTGATTTCATACTTTTTGACGGGGTCTAAAGAATCTTTTTCTTTATCTGCTTTTTTAGGTGATCCGTCATTCAACTCCTTAACCAAAGCTTCCACCTTTCTCACACTCAACTCTTCGTCCACCGTCTTTTTAAAGATGGCAAGTTGTTTGTCTACATCCTCAACATTAATCAAGGCTCTGGCATGTCCCATACTGATTTTTTGATCCCTGATACCGGCCTGAATATCCGGTGGTAATTTCAAAAGTCGAAGGTAATTGTTTACTGTTGTACGATTTTTACCTACCCTATCTCCTAGTTGTTCTTGCTTTAGTTCACATTCAGCCAATAACCTTTGATAAGAATGGGCAATTTCTAAAGCATTAAGGTTTTCTCTTTGAATGTTTTCTATTAGGGCCATTTCCAGCATTTGCTGGTCATTGGCAGTACGAACGTAAGCGGGTATTTGCTTAAGACCTGCGAGTTTGGAAGCTTGAAATCTTCTTTCACCGGAAATCAGCTGGTATTCATTATCAGCTAGCCTTCTCACTGTAATGGGCTGAATTATCCCTTGTACTTTTATAGAGTCCGACAGCTCTTCTAAGGCCGTCTTGTCAAAATGAGTCCTTGGTTGATAAGGGTTTACTTGAACCTCATCCAAAGGCACTTCAAAAATCCCTGCTACAGGATTTTGTTTTTCATTATTCTCACCACTTTTCTCCTTTCCCGGAGAATCTTTCAGCAAGGCACCTAAGCCTTTACCCAAGGCACTTCTTTTTTTAATGTTTGATTTATTAACAGCCATTGTTATTATTTATTCAATTTTCTTTCGCCATACCATTTTTAATGGCTATCTCATTGGCCAAATTTAAGTAGGCAACAGCTCCTTTTCCTGTAGCATCAAAAGCCACTACGGGCATACCAAAGCTAGGTGACTCACTCAATTTTACATTCCTGGGAATGATGGTATCAAAAGTCATGTCTTTAAAATGCATTCGAACCTCTTCCACAACTTGATTCGATAGTCTTAGTCTAACGTCATACATTGTTAATAGTATACCTTCAATCTCAAGTTCTTGATTTAATCTGGTTTGAATAATTTTGATGGTATTCAATAATTTACCTAAACCTTCTAATGCAAAATATTCACATTGTACGGGAATTACTACTGAGTTAGAAGCCGTCAAAGCATTGATTGTGATTAGTCCAAGAGAAGGTGAACAATCTATGATGATAAAATCATAACGATCCCTTACTTCCTGGATTACACTCCGCATTTTCTCCTCTCTTTCCTCTAGGTTCACCATCTCAACTTCCGCTCCTACCAGATCTATATGTGATGGTACCAAATCCAAATGGTCAATTTCAGTGGATATGATGATTTCATTAATATCACTTTCATTGACCATGCACTCATAAATGCTTGTTTCTATTTCCTTAGGATCAAAGCCCAGCCCAGACGTGGTATTTGCCTGGGGATCTGCATCGATCACCAAAGTTCTATATTCTAATACAGCCAAGCTGGCTGCAAGATTCATGGCAGTAGTGGTTTTTCCTACGCCTCCTTTTTGGTTGGCTATTGCGATTACTTTTCCCATTGTCTTTTATAGCGAAATACTTTCTCCTATGTTTAGCAAAATCAATTCTTTCCCACTTTTTTCTGCCTCTCTTTTTACTTTAACTCTATCAATTATAATTGGTTCAAAGGTATCATAGTGCATGCCAATAATTTTATCAGTCCCGACAAAATCAGCAGCTTTTAAGGCATCGGTAATACCCATGGTAAAGTTATCCCCAATTGGTAAAATTGCAAAATCAACGTCAAAGGATTCTCCAATTAATTTCATATCATAACTTAATGCAGTATCTCCAGCATAATAAAAAGTACCATGCTCCGATTCAACTACAAAACCTCCCGGATTGCCACCATTTGTACCATCCGGAAGAGCACTGCTATGTACGGCATTCACATATTTAATTTTTCCGAAATCAAATACTTTGGAACCACCATGATTCATCCCCCAAACATTTTTCACCCCTTTGTTCTGAAACCAAGTAACTATTTCAAAATTTGAAACCAAAGTGGCCTCATTGTTTGTAACAATTGTTTCCACATCGAATACATGATCTTCATGTCCATGACTGACCAAAACATAATCCGTTTTGATCTTATCTATTTCAATGTTGGAGGCAAGTGGATTGGGTGAAATAAAAGGATCAAATATCAATGATTTTCCTCCTATTGTTACCAAGAAAGTCGAATGACCAAAATACTTCAGTTCAATCATAGATTATATTGAATTTCGATTTTTCATGCGATTACAAATATATCATTTTAATCCGAACTATGACCAGCAAGCCCAAACGATCCGGTAGTTAATAATTGGGAATTGAAGGAATAATCAACAGAAAAACTAGAGTAACCATTTAATAATTAGTGGTTTAACACTAGCATAAAAGATTTACATTGGTGGTGAATTTGCTTAACCATTAGCGGGCTCTTAAAAACTTAAATTAAATCAGTAATTCCACCAGATTTTATTCCAAAACAACAAAAGGAATATTGGCTTTCACTCTAATGCTTAACCTTTAACATACCAAGTTGTATTTAATACTGATTTACATTATATGCATTTGCCGATTTTACCATTAGGTAGAGCAATGGTATAGAGGATCTTTAATGCTTAATTTAATGTTTAGTAAAACCGAACTTGGAAATAACAAAAAAAGGCATGGTGTTTTCCATGCCTTTTTGTTATTTATTCGAAAAGATCTTTTTATTTCTTCCCTTTTCTTTTTTTGGTTTCAGTCTTATTATTTTCTGCAGCTTTCATTGCCTGCTCTATTTTCATCTGAAACTTAGATTTTTTCTTATTTGCATTTTTAAGTTTACTTTCTTCCACTTTGGCTCTGATTTTATCATCATCTACAAACTGTTTGATCAAATATTGCTGACCGAAAGTAACCATATTGGATACAAAATAATAGAAACTAAGTGCTGCGGGGAATGAGTTTAAAACAAACATAAACACTACAGGCATTACGTAGCCAATGTTCTTCATAGGCCCTTGGGCAGTAGTCAACTGGTTGTTGAAATGCGTATAGGCAATTTGAGACACAGTCATTAGTAAGGTAAATAAACTTACATGTGAACCATAAAAGGGTATGGTAAAGGGCAGGTTGACTATTGAGTCATAAGTAGAAAGATCATGTGCCCACAAAAAGGACTCCTGTCTTAATTCAATGGAATTAGGAAAGAAAAAGAACATCGCCAATAAAAAGGGCATTTGAAGCACCATAGGCAAGCAACCAGAAATAGGACTTACACCTAGTTGGCTAAAGAGCTTCATTTGCTCTTGTTGCATTTTGGTTTGATCTTCCCCGTATTTTTCTTTTAACTCATCTATTTCAGGCTTAATCACCCTCATTTTAGCCATACCAATATAGGACTTATAAGTCAAAGGCAATAAGAACAACTTAATAATGAATACAATCAATATGATAATTACTCCATAGTTATTGAAGAAATTCTCAAGCCAATGAAACAAGTTCACTATGATGTATTTATTTACCCAACTAACAAAAATATAGCCCATGTCTACATTTTTATCAAACTCCGGTGTAACATTTTTGAGCACCTTATAATTATTAGGCCCAAAATAATAACTCACCTCTCCATTGATAGGAAGTTGTAAAGTTGCCGACATGTTTTTAACATACGACGAGTCTATAGGAGTCTCCTGGGCTAAATTACCATTGTTAAACTGCTCTTTGGCAATTATACCGGAAGTAAAAAATCGCTGCTTAAAAGCCACCCACTTTATTGGTTCTCCGACCTGTTCTGAATCATCACCTTCGCCGGTAGATAAATAATCGTAGGTTTCATCAGATGTATAAAAATTCATATAGGTTTTCCTTCTGGATTCTCCCATATCCTCTTCCAGCCTTTTGAGTTCACTCTGCCAGTTGATGGTCAATACATCATCATTAATCAAGTTATTCAATCCTTGGCCTTCTATTTTATGAGAAAGCTGGTAACCTGTTGCAGGTAAATGGTATTTTCTTACTATCGTTCCTGAACCGGCATTGGCAGTAAAAGTTACAGTACTAACCTTTACTTCGTCAATAACTTCACTAGATTCATTTACCTCAAAGAAAAGATCGTTTAAGCTTAACTCTCCTTTTGCAGCTTTAATTCTATAATCTATCGTTCCTGTTTCGCTATCAAAAATTATAAGTGGTTTCTGGTCATAGGTCTTGAAACCTTTGATTTCGACTTGTTGAATTTCACCACCTTTGTTTGACAATGTAATTTTTACATCATCATTTTCAAGTACTGTTTCACTTTCCTGTCCATTTACAAGGTTCGAAAAGTCACCATATTTCTGCATTGCTGCAACATTTTGGAGACTATCAACATTTACATTATCATTTGCCTCAATACCTTGCTCAGTTTCTCCAGCACTAGATTGTACTTGTGTACTTCCATTGCTTTTTTGGGGTTCGATAACTGGTTGTGGATCACTCGCAAAAAAGAGCGAATAAACCAAAATTACCGCTGCGAAAAGAATTAGTCCTGTCGCTTGATTTTTATCCATAATTCAATCGGTTGTTTGATGCAGGTAAATACCTGTCACTAATTAATTATTTTAAGATTTATTCCTTTTATTGTCACTCACTGCCTTGATAAACCGCACAAATAATGGGTGGGGGTTCAAAACAGTACTTTTGTATTCCGGATGAAATTGGGTTCCAACAAACCAAGGATGATCTTTTAATTCTATAATCTCAACTAAACCCTTATCAGGATTCTTTCCGGAAGCTAACATTCCCTTTTCTTCAAATTCCTTAAGGTACTTGTTATTGAACTCATATCGGTGTCTATGCCTCTCTGTGATTTTAGGTTTTCCATAAGCCTTATAGGCGTTAGATCCCTTTTTCATTTCACATGGATATGCCCCAAGACGCATGGTTCCTCCCATTTGTTTAACTCCTTTTTGCTCTTCCATTAGGAAAATAACCGGATCTTTACAATCAGGTTCCAATTCACTGGAAGATGCGTCTGCTTTTCCTAAAACATTTCTGGCAAACTCAATAACAGCTACCTGCATCCCTAAACAAATGCCAAAGAAAGGAATTAAATTCTCTCTTGCATACTTTGTAGCAATAAGTTTTCCTTCCAGCCCTCTAACTCCAAAACCAGGCGCCACTAAAACACCATCCATTAATTCCAGCTTTTTTCCAATATTCACCTCATTCAATTCCTCAGAAGACACCAAATGTAAGTTTACTTTACATTCTAAAGAGGTTCCAGCATGAATAAATGATTCGATGATGGATTTATAGGCATCAGGTAGAGAAACATATTTTCCAATTAGTGCAATATCCACCTCCATGGTAGGGTTTTTGAGCTTACCCAAAAATTCCTTCCATTGTTCTAATTCAGTATTGGTTTTAGAGGTGATTTTTAATTTGGTCATCACCCGTTCATCTAGACGCTCTTTTTTCATCAATAATGGAACATCATAAATAGAGTCAGCATCCATTGCCTCTATTACACAATTCAATTGAACATTACAGAATTGGGCTATTTTCTTTTTAACATCTACAGGTAAATGGTGTTCTGTTCTACAAACAAGAATATCCGGTTGTACACCTGCTTCCAATAATTGCTTTACAGAATGTTGTGTAGGTTTGGTTTTTAATTCCTTGGCAGCTGAGAGAAATGGGATTAATGTGAGATGGATTACCAAAAAGTTATTGGGGCCTAGATCCCATCTTGCTTGCCTTACTGCTTCCACAAATGGAAGGGATTCAATATCCCCTACACACCCTCCGATTTCAGTAATGATTACATCATACTTTCCATCATTTCCAAGTTTATAAAAATTGTTTTTTATCTCATCTGTAATATGTGGAATCACTTGCACGGTTTTGCCTAAAAATTCACCATTCCGTTCTTTAGTGATGACATTATTATAGATCCTTCCTGTGGTTACATTGTTTCCTTGAGAAGTTGTTGAATTTAAGAATCTTTCATAGTGTCCTAAATCCAAATCAGTTTCTGCGCCATCCTCCGTAACATAGCATTCACCATGTTCGTAGGGGTTCAAAGTCCCTGGATCAATGTTTAGGTAAGGATCAAATTTTTGGATTGTAACAGAAATTCCTCTTGATTGAAGAAGCTTGGCCAATGAGGCAGCTATTATTCCTTTTCCAAGTGAGGAAGTAACTCCTCCGGTAATAAATATATGTTTTGTAGACGCAGCCATAAGAATGGTTATATGAAATTTTGTTTATATTCTTATGGGATTCAAAATTAGGTAAAATAATTGACTTGAAGGCTTAGAATTGCTTTAAAATTTTGATTTCAAAAGTGATTTAGTTGTCACCTAAAATTAACTAGCCCACTAGCAAAGCTTTAGCATCCTAGGCACAAATCAAAGCTATATTTACTTGTTTTTTATTCTACAGGGTTTATTAAGGTACCAATTCCACTTATTTGAATTTTAACAACATCTTTAGAGGCCAAAGTAAAGTCACTTCCCGGTACAATCCCTGTTCCTGTCATTAAAAATGAACCTGATTGAAAATCATACTCTGCATACAAATATTTCACCAGCTCATTGAGTTCCCTCTTAATCTGATCTATGGTAATGGTATCACTAAAAATCAAATTACTATCTCTGATAACCTCTAATTTAATTTCTGTATCTCTTGGTAAAGGTTGATCGGTGACCAGTATACAAGGGCCTATGGCAGCACTCCCTTTGTATACCTTAGCCTGTGGAAGATACAAGGGGTTTTCCCCTCTATACTTCTAGAGCTCATGTCATTCCCTATGGTATAGCCCAAAATTTTTCCTGTAGAACTTATGAGTAAGGTTAATTCAGGTTCAGGAACATCCCAAGTAGAATCTTTTCTGATGCGCACCTTTTGCAAATGTCCTCTAACATTGGGGCCCGTGGCTTTCATAAACAATTCCGGTCGAGCAGCATTATAAACTTTTTCATAAAAAGTCCCTCCCCCACTGTCTTTTGATTCTTCTTGTCTGCCCAATTTACTTTTAAAATAGGTCACTCCACTTGCCCATACTTCTTGATTGTCAACAGGAGCCAATAAACCATCCTTGATCCAATGATGGCCATCGTTGGAAATCTCAGAAGATTGGATAATATGGTTGACCTTATTATATAGATTGTCATCATTGATAAATGCATCCCAATCCTCATCAGGCAAAGTATAAAAATGATTGCTTTTTTCTATTACAATCCCCTTTTTGGTTCTATAAACTTTCATAATGAACAAACTTAAAATATGTCGTGTAAAAAAGCGAATTAAATTTGATTTATACCATTCCTTATTTTCTATTTATTCTTTCTTTATAGGTCATATAATTTATAAATGTCCTAATAATAACTTTTTAGCTCGAGTTTTACTCTAGGGCTCGTAGGGAGTGGTCTAATTACATTAAAATTAGCTAATGTGAAGACTGAGTTTTTATGGTGATTTTGGCATCAATATTTCTGATAGCAAAAAAATGTCCCAAAAGAATTCGGGACATTTTTTTGCTATAATTAAACTGAAAATTATGGATTTACGATAAGTCGTTGTTTATTGATGACTGTCTGCTCATTACTTATACTTACAAGATATACGCCTTGAGAAAGATTATCAAGAGGAATGTTAAACTGATTATCACCAGTTTTAATGCTTGCCAAATCAAAATGGCTAACCAATTGACCATTCATATTGTGAATAATCACTCTTCCCAATCCTATTTCAGCATTAAGTTCTAAAGTAGCTCTTCCTTTGGCCGGATTTGGAAAAATTCTAACCTCGTCACGAGTAATAGTTTCAGTATAAACATCCATTTCTTTATAACCTCTTTCTCCCATTTCTTTATATCCTCTAGAATAACCATCCTGAGCAGTTCTGAGATTTGCCGCAATTTCTCCACCTTTGGCAGCACTTCCTACGATTGCTATACCAGAGATACTTGCGTTATTGACAGATGCATTCAATTCCAAAGTCAACTGACCATTGGTAACTTGGATGTTTTCAAAAGCCAACATTGTGGGAGCATTTTTATTTTCAACAAACAAATCAAAATTATTTTTTAAAACTTCACCCTGCAAAGCGATATCGAAAACTCTTTTACCGGCTTTGGCAGTTCCTCCTCCATATCCAAACCATACCTCATGGTGCATAGTAAATACCGTATAAGTACCATTTGGAACAGGAATGGTGTACACCAAGTTTTTTCCACTTCTTTCAGTTTGAAATAGGCTTTCTACATTTGCTTTGGTGTTGTTGTAGCTACCGGTACCATCATTATAATATTTATCAGTCTTTGATTCTGCGAGATATGTTATGCCACTCAAGGATGCATCCGAATCACTTCCGGTATTTAAGAAAAACATGTGATCAGAACCGGTAGGTAGGGTTGAATTATTAGACTCTTCAATAATAGATATCCCGGAAATAGAAGCATTGTTTACACTTGCAATTAAATCAAGATTTAAAACACCATCTTTTACTTCAATACCTTCATAAGTAAGAATGGTTTGGTTATTATTATTGTATTTAAAGATGTCAAAATTGTCAGCTACTATTTCGTCTTCTAAAAAGATGTCATATACCCTTCTACCTTCTCTAGCTGTAGCACCACCTTTACCAAAGTACAACTCATTGTGGTAGGTTTTTATAGTATAGGTGCCATTTGCTACAGGGATATCAAAATTTATTTGCTTGGCATATCTTTCAGATTGGAAAAGTTTTTCACTACTCGCACTTGTATTGCTTGAAGTATTGCTACTTGATGAACTGATATATTTGGCACCGGAGACAAAACTATTTTCCTGGTAAAGAACTTCACTTTGTTCACTTGTGTTAAGATGCATCGTAAAACCTCCCAAGTCCTGAGGAGTTGCTGATTCTGGAACAATGGCTATGGCAGAAATCAAAGCATTATTGGAAGAAGCCTTAAGATCTAAGTTTAAATAACCGTCTATTATTTCTATTGAATTGAAAATGAGTTCAGTTTCTTGATTATTATTTTCCAAATAAAGGTCCAAGTTATCTTTTACAACTTTACCTTCAATGCTAATGTCAAAAACACGTTGACCGGCTTTTTCATCCCTTCCATTTTCACCAAAATACAATTCTTTGTGATACGTAACTACGGTATACGTGCCATTTTCTACAGGAATTTTGAATAAAAGCTCATCGTTGAACCTTGCAGATTGAAACAATTTTTCCTTACTTCCTTCCTCATAAACGGAAACATTTGATCCTGAAGACAATAAATAGTCCCGATTTAAATTAATAAAGTCCTGACCATTATATACGATGTTTCCACCAAAACCAAAATGATAAAATTGTCCTTCAACCAATTCACTCGAATTGTTTTCTTCAACTACTACAACTTTTTCTTTGGCTGTAAATTCCACTTCTTCAGAGGTATTAACATTTCCCATTTTATCTGTAACTGTAGCCCATACATAATTTTCTCCTGAAGGTATTTCTTCAATAACAGCTTGGAAAGGCTTTTCAACACATGTACCAACCAATTTCAAACCGCAATAGAATTCAACTTTTTCTACATTATCATCCAAGTTAGAAATTTCACTAATCAAGGTAAGTTTATCGCCTTCGGTTAGTTGAGAGGTACTCTCTTTAATGGATAAGCTTATACTAGGTTTTAATATCTCTTTGCTTTCCGGAATAATGGCAATCGCAGAAATAGAAGCATTGTTGACAGATGCTTTAAGGTCAAGGTTTAAATAACCATCAACTACTTGTATTTTATCGAAAGAAAGTGTGGTTTCTTGGTTACTATTTTCCAAGAAAAGATCAAGGTTATCTTTTACTAATTCACCTTCCATCACAATATCAAAAACCCTTTGACCTGCTTTTTGAGACCTTCCATTTTGACCATAATACAACTCATTGTGATAGGTCACCACCGTGTAGCTGCCATTTCCAACAGGGATCTCAAATTGAAGCTCATTGTCAAACCTTTCTGATTGAAACAGGCTTTCATCACTTCCATTTATAACATTGGAAACATTTGATCCGGAAGTAAGAAAGTATTCCGTGCTTAGTTTTTCAAACACATTTCCTTTATAAGTGATTGCTCCTTTATCTCCAAAATGGTAATAAAAAGCCTCAACTTCTGCTGTATTTTTTTCTTCCTCCTCCACTTTCTCAACCTGAGGATCTTTGGAAACACGCAATAGCACTACAGACCCGTACGCAGGGATGGTTACTTTACCTGAGAATTTTTCGAGTTTAGCATTCACATATTCACCGGATAAAGCAATAGTCTTGCTGTTTTTGGTAGGATTAAATTCAAATATAATTTCCTCATCAGGGTCAACAAAAGACGCTTCAACTTCCACAAACTCTAGGTCATCTATCCAATAAGTTAAATCATCCTCAGAAGCAGTAATCAGGAGGGATACCTCTTCAGCATCTATAAATGGAGATACCAATACCTCAAAAGTATCTAGGTCCTTCCTAATTTGGAAAGTAGTCACCCCGGATAATTTTTCCCAAGGAGTTCCGGTATACCTCAAATAAGTTTGAATATTTGCTTCTTTATTGGCCAAAGCTTTAAACTTTAACAAATACGTTTTGTCTTTTTTTAATTTCCCTAAGTTCAATTTTAAAGCACCATTTCCAGAATTAGTAACTTTAATACTTCCACCATTCATTTTACTATTTGCATCCCATTTCTGAGAGCAATTGCTGCAAGAAATACCATTCGTATTCTTATCGAATGAAGAATTAGAGTAAAGGCTTGATCCAATTTTTTTATCTATAGAATAAGTGGCCAAGTCTACTGAATTGCTTACAGAATTTTTGTCTTTACCAAATTTTTCAGTCCATTGTTTTAAGTTGTCAATGGAAGCTATAGATTTTCCGTTTTTAGTATATTCATTATAAATACTGAAGGCATCACCCAAAGGTCTGAAAAAGTTTCTATCAAATTCAGCCATTATTTCCAGATCATCTTTGTGGGTGTTGATATTGTAGGTGTTTTGATCTGCAGTCTTAGCAAAAAGTTGGTTATTGTTGATGGTAACTCCTCTGGTATCATCTCCAATAACATTATTTCCTAAAGTAATGGATGTATGTGAATTAAAGAAAGTATTGTTCTCAACAAGGATATTGTTGACGTTTGACATTTTCAAGCCATTGTTCTCAGTATTACCCACAGTATTTCCCGTAATCTCAATATTATTAGAATGGTCATCTAGAAAAATACCTTCTGCCAAAGGCCTATAATTCATTCCTTTGTCCGGAATTCCACCTCTACTACCAATACTGTTCACTACAATATTTCCCTCTATTTTTCTTCCTTTAAACCCTTGGTATTTAACACCTCCAAAAGTATAAATCCCGCCACCATCACCTTTTATCTGGCAAAAAGTATCTATATAATTATTTTTAACAATGGAATAGTTACCACTAAATTGGATTCCGTTAAACCCTGAATTGATTACAATATTGTTTTGAACCAATACTTTCTCTCCATAAGCGAAAATACCAATTCCTGCAGCATCCTGATTTTGGGTCCTACCCGCTATTAAAGCAGTCTTTCTAATTTCATTGTCTTTTATGATTGCATTGTCATTACCATACCTAAGGTACATGCCATTGTTATAAGTATTAGTAAAGTTATTTCGCTCTATTTGTAAATCAACCACACTTAATGCGAGAATACCATTTACTCCTACAAAATTGATTTCAGAATCAAAGATTTTAATGTTTTTTCCTCCTTCTAATCTAATGGCATCAGCATTAACTCCTTTAAAATTTAAATTCTCTATTGTAATATTTGCATCCCTATAGTCTTTAATCAATAGGTTATCAAGTGTACTTACTTCCACCTTCATTGAAGATGGGTTTTGGTTTCCAAAGTAGATGTTAATTTTTCTAGTGGTTGGGTTAAAATACCATTCTCCAAAAGTGTCAAGTGTTTTGATATGATTTTGGATAAAAAAACCAAAATCCTTCTCAACAGGATATGCACTATTGCTAGCATTAAACTTCACCTGTCCCCCACTATGTGAAGTAATTTCATGGGTATCAATTACCCATTGATTTTTTTGATAACCACTTCACCACCATTCCAACTCGGTGATCCACCCAGCTCACTGCTAGAAAGCAGGTAATTTCCATTAACGCTTTCAATTTTTAAATACCCTTCATTAGCTACATCACTATTTGGATACCTTCCCAACTCATGAATTTCACCATTAATTAAAACCACCTCAACAGATTTAGTATCTATAGACTTTGTACTCTCGTAAATACCGTTTCCTATGGATTTCCATCCGCTTAAGGTTTTCAATGAAGTGATGACAGGTTTGGAACCGGAACCGTAAGCTCCAATTTTAATAGGAGAAGTTGTAGTCCCCGAAGATTTAATATGTAATGTACCATAGAACACTTCTCCTCTATTAAATAGAATCGCATCACCTGGCTTTAAATAATTAAATATAGAATTAATTTTATCAATTGACCGCCAAGGAGTGTTTGGGTTTTGCGCTTCTTTAGAAGTCCGATTATCATCCCCTTTTTCATGAGAAATATAATAATTTGCAGCATATCCCTGACTAATTGACATTGCTAACGAAATCAAAATAACGAGAGTAAAAAGTGAAGCTTTCATGGTAAAATATTTTAAAGTTTATATTTCTTCGCTTAATAGGATTCGCCTTGTTATTCAAGGCCTTGTTTATTTTATCCTACTTTTTTTGATTTATGAAAACTAAAAACGGTATTTCAATTAAAAGAATCTTGTTTTTTGATTTTCATATATATCAAAATGAAATTCTAAATATGAATCTCATTTCAATAATTAACGATATAATATACTTAAAAACAAATATTTAGATAATCTCAACTCTATTGAAAAATGACTTCAAATTGAACAATTTCAACAGGTAATTGAGATATTGCTTTTGGAAGTCTTAATTTTGCAGGTAATCTTAAAAAGTGACAAGAAAAAAAATTAAAAAAATTTTATTTAACTATATTAAAATTTAATATCGTGTCAATTAACTTTTAATCTATAAACTTAAAACTTGTATATATTTCATACTATCTAAAAACAGATAGTAAATAATATAATTATTTAAAACTTTTTTAAGTATATAAAAAACAATTTATCATTAGCCTTATGATAAAGATGCATTACACAATCTAATAAATGTATTCAAAAGACTTACAGCCGGTGAATCAATAGCTTTTTCTACCATAACATCCCTACCCACTTCTATTTTTAAACCACTCAAGCTGAACCAAACATATTATTTTGACACGATTGGGAGGTAGCGGCTATCGTTTACTTTTCCCGTAAAACCTAATAGAGCAAGGCATTGAAAAACAATGGGTAATATGTATCCGGTCATAAAAAAGCTCCGAACATCTGTTCGGAGCCTGTAATAAACTATAACTGAAAAAACTTTTTAATGGATAAAAATCTTTTTAGATATTATTTCTTTTTCATTATTTACATGAATCAAATACAAGCCAGATCCAAAAGGTTCAAAATTAAAGCTGGATGTGTTACCCTTTTGGGAACCATGAATCAATTGGCCATTGCCTTTGTAAATCAATACCATTGCATCTTCATTTATATGGGATGGATAAATAATATGAACCAAGTTTTTAGATGGCTGAGGAAAAATGGTGAGCTGCTCGATCTCTATATCATGCTGATCAACAATTTCATCAAAAATCCCCTCTTTCTGACTGAGGTCTTCGTAACTTTTTCTCAAATTTTCTCCAATACCATAGCCAACAGTAAAGTTTACCGTGAAGGGTTCAGCTTTTTCATTATTACTATTAAAAGGAGTCACCATTAAATTGTAAACGCCTTCTTGAAGGTATTTTCCATTATAGTCAACACCTTGGAAGTCACCAAAAATGGCATATGGGGCCTTTCTTTCAGTCCAAACATAATTCTTTGCTCCTGATAATTGGAAGGCAATAGCAGCTAATTGCTCCCCTTTTCCCTCAGCTCTAATATTCAACTTTACATCTTTATACCGATTGAGATCAATATTACTTCCCTCAATTAAAGGCATAATATCCTCATCAGTATCGGCATTTACTAAAGTCAGCTTATCCACTTTGCTGTTATGAATCACATTAAACTTTATAGTATAGGATTCTCCTCCTATTCCTCTAAAACTACTTGAAGGAAATGGATAAGCAGATGCAGACAATGTATATTCTCCCTCTGGCAATTCTTTCCCGGTATAATCTCCACCAACATCCGTAAAAAGCGCCAAAGGCTCAACTTTTTCAAATTGTGAAAGATTGACAGGCCCGCTGATTGAAATCTCTACACCGCCTTGGGTTTGGTTATGTGGCACATTGGCTCTGATGTTAAATTTTTTATCTTTATAAGTTGACAAATCAATGGTGGCACCGTCTTTTAATGTCACAATATCTTTATCATCCGTCGCATTGACAAGGGTAAAACTCTCAATCATGCTATCATAAAATATTTCAAAGTTGATTGAAGATCTTACTCCTTGATTACCAGTTTGACCTCTAAATTGATAAGGAGTGGCAGTAAACTTATAATCTCCCGGTAAAAAATTATAACCCAGATAGTTACCTTTAATATCTCCGTACAGGGCATAGGGTGCTATATTTTCAATTATTTGATGCAGCGAAGGAGGGCAGGTATTACATTGGGTAAATGACTCCAATTCCATTTTAATACTTCCTACCATTTCAGATTCCGAAATAACTACCAAAGACAATTCCATATTTTTGATGGAAGAGTAAGCAATTTTATCATTATCCTTAATTTCACGGATAATTGTATTTCTTTTAGCATCTACTAATAAAAACTTATCCACTGTTAAGTTTTCTAAAACAGAAACAACCGAAATGGTAGCTTCAGTTTCAGTATTATCATCAATATATGCCTTGACATCTAAGTCTCCTTCTTGGTCCGACAATTTGCAAAAAGCGATCTTACCGTTTTCATCTGAGGTTTTCTCCTTATAGAAGATTCCATTGACATCAAAAGATACATTAGCATTTTCAATGGGAATGCCAAACTGATCTAATACAGTTGCATTTAAACATATTTCCTCACCAACTATTCCATTCACAACATAATCGAGAAAAGTAATGGTTGCAGGAACCGGCTTATTACTCTCAACAGTTACTGTATCTCTAATTGAAGTCCCTACACTAGCAATTAATTCATCTGTACCTTTGGAGATGGCCTCAAAGCAATACTGTGCCTCACCATCTTCATTGGTGATACCAAAGCCTAGGTGATTATTGACACCTTGAATTTGAAAATCTACTTTAACACCGTTTAAGGGACTATTCTCTGAATCAGTCACGAGGGCTTTTGCGCAATAAGTGGCTTCTTGCTGCTCTTCATCATCCATCATAACTTTTAAATTTTGAACCAATGCGACTTTACCTAAGGCTTGACCTCCAGGGTTCCCATATGCGTTATAACTATCAAAACCATATATAAAAACAGCCAATGGCAGTTCAGCAGTAATCGCATGGCTTCCTTCTGCTACTTGTACCTGAGCACCGGCGTAATTGCTATTTGGAATATCCACAAATAAGGAAGAACCTATAAGGTTTCCATCTATCCGCACTTTACTTTTTGGGAAATTGGTACAGCCAAATTAATAAAATGTTTTTCAAAGCCTGTTTGTGGAGTAGTTACATGGTATATATTTTGGTATTGTTCTACAGGAGGAACAAGCATTAGAAAAGGATCAGCGGAGACATTGTCCGAAGCTTCTCCTTTTGATAATTGAGCTACCAAAATAGGATAATTGGACTCAATTTTGGTAGAAACATTACTTGGAATATCGAATATTTCATAGGATCCTTTGTTAAAAGTGAAAGTTTCTTCAAATCCATTGTTCCCTTCAACTTTAACAAAAGTCCCATCATTTGTAGCTAGAATTCTAAATACATCTCCCTTTTCCCTAGATGCCAAGGGAACAGTTATAAATTTTTTACCTAAAGTATTTACCGGAGGGATCTGTTCAATCATTTGATCGCAACCATTTGTGAAAAGGGGAACATTACCACAAGTATGACCACCAAACACTGCAACAGGGTTATTTGAAGTAATAGAAGTACCTGTAAGATCAGAAAAATAAGCATCTGCTGTCAACTGGTAGGACTCTCCTTTTTGCAATAGAATCTGATACGGTATGCCGGACTGCCTGTTTTGTGTGGTAGTGGTTGGTATGATTGTTAATTCTGTATTGTTCATGGTCGCAACCACCCCAAAGACAGGAGAAGCTGTGCTGTTTGGCGCATAAGAATTACCTGCCATAACAACGTATTCTTCTCCCAGAACATCCACTGGTAGACTTAAAAAGGTATCTGTTGAGGAGGACTTTTGGTTGAGTCCATAAACCGACACCTCTTTATCTGTCACAATATTAATTCCTTTTTTTCAACTCCATCTTCCACTGAAGCAATAAATATTTCAGGAATCTTAACCGAAGTTGTTTGTCCGGGTAATACTTGAAAATTTATCAGGTGGTTATCCGGTAATTTTACATAACCTGAGGTTACTTTTTCTCCGGTTATATAAAGCTCTAATTTCACATCAACATTGTCAGTGTTACGATTGAACATTAACCAAAATTCCTTACCCTTATTGTCCGGAACATTATTCTGAGCCTGAGATGTTTTATAAGGAAAAATAACCAACGTAAAAATAAAGGATAAAACAAAGTAAAGTTTTTTCATAAAAGGCAATTTTTTGAATATTTAACGCACAAATTAACTTGTATAATTAAATATCACAACAAATCACCCTCTAAGGTTAAGTTATTTTTTTATAAAACAGCTTATTTCAACACATTAGATTATTCTAACACAGACAAAGAATTTCTTTCTTTTTATAACTAAAAAATACAACAGATTTATTTTAAAGTTATAATTAATACTCTCGAAAAGGCCATATCAGAGCATCATGAATAAGCCTCCTTTTAATGTCCAATAATACTTAATTAGCTAATCCTTATTATTTATTTTAATTCAGTAATCGGTCAGAAACCTCCTCAAACGAGACAGCCCCATGAAATATAAATTGTAGACTATTTTCATAAATAAATACCGGGAGTTTATTACTGGAATCGTAATCCCAGTCCTGAACTTTCTTATGGAGGTTTGGAATCGGGAGAAAATCACTTTTTAGGGGAATTTTAGGATAGGGATGTTATATTGAAATTGTCTACCGACAGGCAGAAATTAAACTAAGAACAAAATACCTGACTTTGTAGTGGTTATTGTTAGAAATACCGGATTAAATTCTATTCCACTATAAAACAAAAAAGCTCCGAACCAAGGTCCGGAGCTTTAACTAGTTCAATAAATAATTAATTAATAGATAAATACTTTTTTGGAAATTATCCTATCACCATTGGACACATGAATCAAGTACAAGCCTGAACCAAATCGTCCAAAGTTGAAACTAGGTGTATTGCCCATTTTTGAACCGTGAATCAATTGCCCGTTGCCTTTGTAAATCATTACCGTAGCATCTTCGCTCAAAGAAGAAGGATATAGGAAATTCACTACATTTTGAGAAGGTTGAGGATAGACTTTTAAGTCTTCAACCATGTTACCATTGTTGATTTCACCTTCTGAGGTATTGGCCTCAAATTGATTCAAAGATGCATTTTCAATCCTCAAATTGTCGCCACCATCAAAACCTGCAATAAAATTGACTGTCATGCTTTCTCCCATGGTATTGTCAGCATTGTAAGGCGTAACCATCAATTTATACTTACCTTCATTCAGGTACTTGCCTGCATAATCATTGGCGGGTAAATCTCCGAAGATCGCATATGGTGCTTTTCTCTCTGTCCAATTGTAATCTTTAGCACCAGATAGTTGGAAAGTCATGGCAGCTATATTATCACCTTTGCCATCAGCCCTGATATTCAACTTTACATCTTTGTACTGATTCAGGTCGATGTAACTACCTTCCATAAGCTCCATAATGTCCTCGTCCGTATCCGCATTTACCAGAGTAAATTTATCAATTTTGCTATTGTGAATTACTTCAAAATTAATTGTAACAGTGGCTCCACCTATGCCTCTATTCACAGTAGACTTGAATGGATAAGCTGTAGCAGACATGGTATAACTTCCCTCAGGGAGGTCTCTTCCAGCGTAGTCACCTAAATTGTCACCAAAGAGCGCAAATGGCATCACTTTCTCAAACATGGAGAAATTAACTGGCCCCTCAATCATCATATCAATTCCACCTTGTTGGTCTTCAGGAACATTTGATCTGATATTAAACTTTTTATCTTTGAATGCTGATAAATCTATCACATCACCATCCATTATTTTTATAATATCCGTATCATCTGTAGCATTGACTAAAGTGAAACTGTCAATGGTTCCTTCAAACATCACTTCAAAGTTTACCATGGATTTCACTCCCTGATTACCGGAAAGATGTTTCATTTCAAATGGTGTGGCAGCAAATCCATATACCCCAGGCAATATGTTTTTACCTGTATAATCTCCGTTGATATCACCAAATATTGCATACGGTACCACATTTTCAGTTGTACTTCGCATGTCAGGAGAACAGGTTGGACATAGGGTTAATGATTCCAATTCTAATTTCACACTACCCACTTTTTCAGGATCAGTGATTACCATCATATTGATCATTTTATCTTTGACTTCAGAATAAGGTATAATGTCACCATTCATTATTTCTCTGATAATGGTATTGGTTCCTGCATCTACAAGCCAGAAGCTTTCGATTTCTAAGTCATCAGATTCTGTTACTACCTTAATGATTGCTTCTGCGTCCTCTCCTCCTTCATATGAAGCAGTCACCATTAAATCACCTAACTCATCAGGAGTTCCACAGAGTTCTACCCTACCATTTTCATCGGTGATGCCTTTACCATAGAATACACCATTCACATCAAAAGAAACTTCTACCCCTGCTAGAGGCATTCCAAATTGATCCAATATAGTGGCTGCCAAACATACTTCTTCACCAAGAACTACTTCCACTTCGTTTTCTTCAAATGAAATAATGGTAGGGATTGGGACATTGTCTGTAACAGTGATCATGGCGGTAACAGTGTTCTCGACTGTATAATAAAAGCCGAACTCAAACTCACCTTCCATATCCGGATTGAAGCAATAATTCAATACTCCGTCCTCATTGGTCATCATAGAACCGGCGGGTTCTCCATTTTTGGTAATAAACACTTCAATGACACCAAATGGATTGTCTAACTGATCCAATACCTCTACTTCCAAACAAGTCTCTGTTCCAATACTTACTTCACCCTCAGAAGGTTCAACTGAAATAGTAGTAGCAACCAATACAACTTGAATGACTTTTACCGTACCTGTGGCAGGAGTTCCACCATCATAATTAACAGCAAAGCTTAGATCACCCATGCTTTCGGTAACAATACAATAGGCAACTATTCCATCTTCATCACTCATTAAGGTGGCCACAATTTCTCCATTGACTTCTATAGTTACTTCTGTATTGGGAAGTGGATCACCGTTTTGATCCAACACTAGGGATTCTACACAGGCTTCCTCACCAAGGTTGACCTCAGCAGATATATTGGTTATTGAAATGGCACTAGCTATAAGGCCACCACCACCGCCTCCGTCTCCGCCACCTCCGGAATTAAGGACAGTAATACTCGTAGAAGCCGGGCTTCCGCCTCCAACATAATTAACAACAAAAATTAGAAGCTCGCCATCTTCTTCCTCTGCTGTTTTGCAAAATTCAGCCACTCCATTTTCGTCGGTCATTTCAGATCCTGCATCCACCCCATTGATTTCCAATTGAACTTCAACACCTTCCATTACTTTGCCAAACTGATCTTTAATCGTGGCAGTCACACATACCTGTTGTCCCAAATTGATCTCATTGGATGCGGCATCTATACTTATTGAGGTAGGCATTGGATCCGGAACAGCGACCATAACGGTAGTTTCGGTTTTATCCCCTCCCTCATAATAACTCGTAAATAAGAGGTCTCCACCTTCTTCCGGTGTGAAACAATATTCTATCATCCCATTCTCATCAGATTCACCACTGTAAATTACATTGCCCATATATTCGATAAATAACATCTCACCTTCCATCGGGTTATCAAATTGATCCAAAATCTGACTGGTAAGGCATATTTCCTCTCCCAAAGTCACTGATTCAGGCAGGGAGTTAAGCAGCACCTGATCCGGTCTAGGAATGGTTGTAGTAACGGTAGCTTCTGCAGTTGTACTTCCTACAGATGCTATTATTTTATCAGTTCCCTCATTAATAGCATCAAAACAGAAATTGGCTATACCCTGTTCATCTGTTACTGCAAAGCCTATTTTTTCATTGACACCTTCCACTTCAAAATCCACCCTAACACCAAAAATTGGTACGCCCTCATCATCTGTCACTGAAGAATTGAAACAATAAGTAGTTCCCTGTTGAATTTCTTGTTCAATATCCAAATTAATATTGCGAACTTGTTCCACGCTAGCCAGTGCCTGACCACCCGGGTATCCATAAGAATCATAGCTACCAAAGCCATACATAAAAGCCCCAAAAGCCAAGTTTCCAGAAATATTATGTGTTCCTTGAGAAACTTCTACCTGTGCTCCGGCAAAGGTAGATCCGGGTATATCTGTAAAAATATCCGGGCTCAATAAACTTCCATTCAAGGTAATATTACCCTTTTGGGAAATAGGTACTACCAGATTTATATAATGTTTGCTAAAACCGGAGACGGGTGTACTTACCGTATAATTATTTTGAAATTGCTCAAAGGGGGTATCAACATCATAAATGGATCTGAAGTCACATTATCGACAGCTTGACTTTTAGAAAACTGTGCAACTAAAATGGCTTGATTGGCCATGATATTGGCAAAAACACCATTTGGAATATTAACTTCTTTAAATTCTCCTCGATTAAGTGAAAATTTCTCTTCAAAATTGTTCGTTCCGTCAATAGAAATAACCGTACCATCTTTAAAAGCAACTATTCTTAAAATATCTCCACCCTTTCTCGTAGCTAAAGGAACCGTACCAAAAAACTGACCCAAGGAAAGTGCTGGAGGCATTTGCTCAATAATAAAGTCACAGGTTCGGGCTTCTATGCCTACATAGGAACAGGTATGTCCACTGAAAACGGCTATTGGATTATTGGAAGATATAAAAGTCCCTGTTAGATCCCCATTAGAAACTGCAGAAGACAATTGAAAAATCTCTCCCTTATTAAGATTTATTTTGAAAGGTATACCTTTTTTCTGTTTCTAGTATCGCTGGCAGGAATGATAGTTATTTCTGTTTTGTCCAGTGGAGCAACAATTCCTAATAAAGAATAGGAAACTGTCCTATCAGTAATCAATGTAGTGTTCGACATAACTACATATTCTTTCCCTAATACATCAGTAGGAAGCCCTAAAAATGCATCGGTTGAATAAATCCTTTGATTAAGCCCATATACAGTGATCTCATTTTCTGCAATAATATGAACACCTTTTTGTGAAATTTCTTCTTCATCTGTTGCTAATATTGAAACAGGTAGATCTATTTTAGTAATTTCTCCAGGAACAACAGAGAAAGCAATCTCAACATCATTTGGCAAATACACCCATCCTTTAGTTCCGATATCACCTGTTATAAATAAATCGGGATTAATCCCTATATTATCTAAATTCCGGTTAAACATTAACCAAAATTCCTTTCCCTTATTATCGGGAATCCCATTCTGAGAATATACTAAGCCCATTGGCAGTATAAATAGCAGAAAAATAAAGCTTAAAACACTGTAGGATTGTTTCATAACATACATATTTATGGGTTATATATAAATAAATATATATTTAAAAATTAATACAACAAACACAACAACATAGTTTTTAAATATTTACACAAAAAAACACCTTTTATATAATCAAAAAAATTGCATATTATGGAGCTAACAACTAACTAAAAAAAAGGCATGAAATAGCTATAAATTAATAGATGGGTACCCCTATTTATTAAATCATAAATTATTTATCATTTATTTAAAATTTAATAATATTTTAAATTAATAATTATGATTTATAAAAATAGAACAAGTTAACAAATATCCTAAATTCATTCTATTTTCCATTTTTTTTATCTAAAGTAAAAATCATTATTTTACCTGAGCTCCAATTCTCAATTCTACTTCCAATAGAAATACTTAAAATCCAGTTATTAATAAATCTCTAAAATATCTCATTTTTATTATTCAAAAAGTCTGAGCGAATAAGTAGGAAATTTAAACTTTTAAAATGAGAATAAATCAGTTCTTTCTTTAAACCTATATAATAAGTAAAGTAGAACTATCATGTATCAGCTTACACTTGCAAATAACCAATATGGCCTTCTATCGGGTGTTTAAGCTCCACTTAGAACAATCCCAGTCATTTTATTGATATTTTCACCCTAGCAATTAGAGAATACCTTGACACAATAACTGGTTTAAGGCAATTACCAATCAGACTAATTTACTCGGGATTAGATCATTTGAGGTACATGCAAAAACCGCCTTTACCTATTTAGAATTAATTTAGGCACCTACAATAAAAAAATAAATTGACCTGAATTAAGCAATTGGCTTTCCTTTACCTAGTGATCCGTTTGGGCAAACGCATTAATCAAGTAACTAATCCTATTTATGAATCAATTTTCATGCAGTCATATTTACCAGAAATTAAGCCCCCCACTCCTCCTTATTACTAAGAATAATGAATTGGAAAATTGAACAAATAAGAATGGGCTCTCCTTTTTATAAAAGGCCAATTCAAAAGCACAAAACAACACCTATAATTTAAAGGGTACTTAGGGGATAAGAAACGAAAGGGATAACACTATAAGAAACCCGGTTACGGAGATTATTGTTTCTAATGTAGTCCATGTTTGTAAAGTTTCTTTCTCACTTATATCCAGGTATTTCTTAACCAACCAAAAACCTGAATCATTGACATGAGATAAGATACATGCGCCTGCTGCTATGGCAATTCCAATTAAGGCTTTGTGTGGATCAGACATATCCATATCTATAATTATTGGAGAAATCATACCTGCAGCGGTCACCATGGATACAGTTGCAGAACCTTGAATTATCCGAATAATGACTGCAATTAAATAAGCCATCACTATAGGGGCCACATTGTAGGCAATAAAAACTTCTGCAAGTGCTTCCCCTGCACCACTTTGTACCAGGATTTCTTTAAACATCCCACCGGCACCTGTAATCACAATAATAAGTCCTGCTGGAGCTAAAGCCTTGTCGGAAAACTCAAGCAATTGCTTGGCTTTGTATCCTTTTCTATACCCTAAGAAATATAGGGCCACTAGTGTAGCTATGGTCAAAGCAATAAAAGGGTGTCCTAAAAACTGCGCTACTTCTAATAAATAATTATCTCCATTGATATGGCCGGTTTCTACCAATAAATTGGATGTAGTAGCAATGAGTATTAATAATAATGGAAGAATAATTATAAAAGCTATTAAATAAAAGTCTCTTTTAGAGGCATTACCGGTAGCTTCATCCTTAAATTCTATATGCGAGGGTACCGGCACAATTATTTTATTAGAAATATACTGACCAAATATAGGTCCTGCCAATATCGCACAAGGCAATCCTACTATCACTCCAAAAATTATCATCCAGCCCAAGGGTGCATTCAGTATTTCTGCTACTGCCACCGGTCCCGGTGTTGGAGGTATAAAGGCATGTGTAACCGCCATGCCTGCTAATAAAGGGATTGCATAATGTAACAATGAATTGCCGGATTTATTAGCTAAAGCATAAACCAATGGAATTAAGATAATAAATCCTACATCCAAAAACACCGGTATAGAAACAATAAAACCCGTTAGCATCAATGCCCAAGAAGTCCTTTTTTCCCCAAACCCCTTAATTAAAAAATGAGCCATGGTTTGTGCACCCCCGGAGACCTCTAACAATTTTCCTAAAATAGCTCCAAGACCAACAACAATGGTAATAAAGCCTAAAATATCACCCATGCCTTTTTGAAGACTACCTATAAGTTCCATAAAAGGCATGCCCGATGCTAAACCTACAAAACAACTGGCCAATAATAAGGAAATAAAGGCATGCACCTTTAATTTCATCACCAATACCAACAACAACAATATAGACAAAGAGGTAATAATAAAAAGATAGAGCGTTTGATCCATGGGTTTATTAAATAAAATACAATTGGGGAAATATAAAATAGCCGAAATAGCAGAATTAAGACGGTATATTAATCAGTATCTTGGTAGGCTTTTAAAAATTGACTTAGGTGTTCTTGAAGACCTTCCCAATCTTTGTTCTGTAAGAAAGTTTTTGGAACCACTGCACTTCCTACACCAACACCAGTTGCACCTGCTTTAAAATAAGTAGAAACATTGTCCTTGGAGACACCTCCGGTAGGTAACAATTTAATACTATCCAAAGGGCCTAATAAATCTTTAATATAACCGGGGCCCAAGGCCGAAGATGGAAATACCTTGATTATATTGGCCCCTAATTTCCAAGCTTTATAAATTTCTGTTGGGGTAAAAGCTCCCGGGAATACCGGGATTTGGTTGGTCACGCAATATTGAATTACCTCTTCATCTAATATTGGAGTAACAATAAACTGTGCTCCTGCAGCCAACGCGGCATGTAAGTCATCCATGTCACAAACAGTACCTGCACCAATATTCAGTTCCTCTCCAAATTCTTTGACCAAGCGAGCAATATCTTCAGTGGCATTCTTTGAATTCAAGGTGATTTCCATGGTGGAAAGCCCTGTAACTTTAAAACAGTGGGCGATTTGAAGCAAATCATTACTATCTAAATTTCTAAAAATGGCTACTATGGGAGCTTTATCAAAAGCTTCCCAGGAAAATGTTTTTTTCATTGTTTATATTTTGATTCAATATTTGAATTTGACCATGAATGACAGATTTTCGGACCCATTCTTCGGGTAAAACCTCAGCATGAAGCCCCAATGTTTCCATTCCTATCACATAATTTGGATGCAATTTTCCTTCAGAACATAGGTAAATGCAAGAATCCTTTTCTTCCACCAAATTACTCAGTTCATTTCCAATCAACAAACCGCTTAAATAATGAAAGTTTTCTTCTTTAGAATATCGACCAAATAATTCGTTTGTTCTTGCCTTAAAAAGCACCGATAATAAAGCACTTGACGCCCCTTCCTTAACTCCAACTTCAAATATCTCTTTGTACTTTTCATTGGAGTTGGATTTTACACTTTTTGATAATATACTCTGATACGCCATTAACTGGAAAACCTCACCTGTCATGTAAGTTTTGAAGTTGCTAACCTTATATCCTTCTACTTTAATGTGCTTAGAATGAGTGCCTGGAAGAATGAAAATCCCATTGCCAGAAAAATTCTCCAATTGTCTCACCACACCTATGAGCTGTGTCTCCTCTCCCCTCATAACATTGTCAGAACTCCTTAGTCCGGACACCAAAAGCAAAGAATAATCAAAATCTTCAGACATAGGGAAATATTCTAATCCCACCGAATTTCCATTTACATCTATAGGCAGATCAGAATAAGGCAGTTCCTTTATTCCTATGCTGGAGGATGCCATCCCTGAGCAAACGATCAACATCCCTTCCAAATTGACTTGAAGGTTCTCACTCATTTGCCTAATCTCCTTCTTTAATTGGTCAAAATAAAATTTTACTCTGTTTGCCTCATTTCCTGCTTCTATGTACTTATTAAATGTAGTTTGTATTCCGGATTCATTTACATGCTCACCTTCTATTCTTGCATCATTTAAATTGACAATCCGTAATCTAAAGGAACTTGTCCCCCAATCACAACTTAAAAATTTCATCATGTTTTCTCAAATTTTATCAAAGCCCCGATTTACCAAAAACACCTTCACTCTGCTACCCCGAATAGGTAATATCAATGAAAATTAGGTTGATTGACTTTTAAAATTAGCTAAAAATATTATTTAATACTTGAAAAGTATAATGATTTAACCTACCGAAATGAATAAATACCAAATTCAATATTGATTTGGAGGGAAAAATATTTGTAATAGAGCTATTTGGCACCTATGAGTAATTCAATAGCCGTTTATTTGAATAAGCTTTTTTATTACATTTTTTGGAGTAAAAAGCTTAAATATGAAAAATTAATACTATAACTAAAATGATATTATTACCACCGATTTCCAGAAATCCAACCTTTACTTCTCACTATCTCCTTTAAAAATCCCTTCGAAAAAGCCCGACTTAGCCTCCTCTTCCTCTATATTTCCTAAATCGATGGATTGCTCAATCGAGGGCCTTAAAGCTTGAACAAAAGCATTTCTCAATATTATCATAATTGCTTGACCGGTATGTATATTGGGGTTTTCGAAAGTATTCTCTATGGTAATTTTTGAACCTAATTGGTCTTCTTTTTGGTTTTCAAACAACTCCGCAGCTCCTGCAACAAGAGTTTCCCACAAAATTTGGAGCACATTGCCTTCTTCTTTGTTCCACTGTACCACATCTAAATCTTTGATTAATGGTTTTACATATCCCTTGAAGACACCTTCCTTTGCAGCAAACTCTGTAAAGACATTAAATTCTCCTTTTTTAACATCAAAATTTCCGTAAGCCCTAAAAAATCATTTAACCCTACCAAGTTCACATTTTCAAATGCAGCACTCATATCAAAAGTAGGCTGGTCGGCTAATGCATTTAACTTCACATCTAAATTGAATACTCCATCATATGCTCTACCATTAGCGTTAAGGGAAGATGGTAAAGAATCCCCTTCCACAGGATCATTGGTCAAATGAGTTGCCAAAATATTTAAATCCTTAATAAAAACATCCACTTTAGGGCTCGATAAATTATCGATGTAATGGACTTCAGCTTGGTTGATCTCAAACCTATTGATGTCCAAAGGCATTAAATCTCGAATTAACCCTCTAAGATCGGAAGTATCTTGCTTAACTTCCGGCTCAACACTTGGTGTATGAACAAAATTCAACTTAGGTTGATCTACCAAAAGCTCACCTACAACTTTCCCCTGAAACAATGCCTTCCAATGAACAGATAAGTCAATCTTAGGGCATGAGAAAAAAGGAACAGTATCTATAGCAGCAGTTTTATTTGTATCCCTTTTTAAAATCTCAATTCCATCAATTACATATGCACCTCTAATCAAAGCGATATCTATGTCCTCCACATGACCTGTATATTCTTCCATGTCCTTTAACTCCTTATTCACGAAATGAAGTACAATACTTGGTAGAAATAATCTTAATAAGAGCAATAAAAATACAACTATCCCTAAACTAATTATGGTCTTTTTACGCATCTGATTGTTCGATCTAAATAAATTAAAATGGTACTATGATGCTTAGTGAAACTAAAAAGGTATATTGGTTGAACTTCATTTGAATTCATCCAAAGCAACAAAAAAATCCCTTCTCTTTTGGATCATAAATGAAACAGGTTCCTCTATCCAAATTACCTAGGAAATTAGGAACATTTTTTTCACTTCGCTACATCAATACTTGAATGATTTTTCAAATACCATGCCGAATGTCAAATTAATCTATTCTGAAATACACATTAACCGCCTAGAACATATTTTGTAAATAAATTAAATTTAAATTTCATTTATCGTAATTTATGCTTTTTCAAAAATATTAACACATTATTAACACATATAACCTATTAAAAGCTTTTTTCTATATTATTAGGGTGTAGAATGGGGAAATTTTAGAAAATCAATAAATATACAATTCTTTAAAACCTACTAATTTCAACCCATTAATTTCACCAATTCCATTATATCTTTTTTATTATAAATTATTTTTTTATAATTACCAATTATAATATTATTATTTTTCTTATCAATCCTTGTATTTAAACACTATTATTAATCTACGAAATATATAAAATCAGTCTAAATGTAAACGTTACCATAAATCTATTTTAGAAAATTATTCGAATAATGTAAAATTAAAGACTTCACAAATCAGAGATTATTAAAACAGACACCATTTAAACATAGACGAAAATGAATACTATATAATTATTTTATTATCTAATTTAACTTTAAACCCAAATGCTATGAAAAAAAGTATACTTCTACGGCAGATTGTACGTAGAAATTTATTCACAGGTATCCTACTTGCCACCTTGACCGGTAGTACCATGTCAATTAACCCGGCCTTGGCAAACCCGGATTTCAGTTCATCTGCCATCCTCAGAAGCGAACATGAATCATCTGAAAAATTCCTCATTGCCGATATTACTATCAAAGGAGTTGTTACAGATATTGATGGAGAACCACTGCCGGGAGTAACAGTATCAATACCGGGTACTTCCGTTGGAACAGTTACAGATATTGATGGAAGTTATTCAATGTCTGTACCTGAAAATGCCACATTGGTTTTCTCATTCATCGGTTTTGAGAAACAAAGTATAGCTGTAGGAAGTCGTACTATACTGAATGTTACATTAAAGGAAAACATTTCGGCACTAGAAGAAGTAGTGGTAATCGGTTATGGTACTCAGGAAAGAAAAGACATTTCTACTGCAATTTCTTCCGCTTCGGCAGAAGATCTTAAGGACAGGCCCTCCTCTAATTTTGTACAGTCCTTACAAGGGAAAATGCCAGGAGTAAGAATTTCAAATAATAATTCTGCACCTGGAGGAGGTTCAAACATTGTGATCAGAGGGGTTAGTTCAATTAATGCGAGCAACAGTCCACTGATAGTAATTGATGGGTTTCCGATTAAGGATGGTTATAATAAAACTGAAAACCCCTTAAATTCAATCAACCCTGCAGATATCGAATCCATAGAAGTTTTAAAAGATGCCTCATCGAGTGCGATTTATGGTACGCAAGCTGCCAATGGTGTTATTTTAGTTACCACTAAAAAGGGAAATCAGGAAAGCCCAGCATTTCAATCAATGCAACATCAGGGATTCAATCCATGCTTAATAAAGTAGAAGTATTGAATAGAGATCAATTTTTGCAAATGATGGATGAATCGAGGGCGGCAGCCTATGTAATAGAAGATCCAAATTTCGGCACCAACGATCCGGAGGCCCCGCTTTGGCAATGGACAGACTCTGATGAAACAAGAATCAGTAATTGGACCAATTACTCCCAATATTCGGCAGGCATGCAAGACCCTTATCAAATGTTTTACCGTTGGATTACCGTCACCGACACCACAAAAAACAGTCCATATAATACCGATTGGCAGGATGTAATAACTCAAATGGGTAAAACAAATGACATCCAACTTTCCGCATCCGGGGGAACAGAAGATATTACTTATCGAGTTTCAGGTGGTTATTTTAATCAAGAAGGCATTGTAAAATCTTCAGGATATGATCGTTTTTCCTTTAGGGCCAATGTAGACATGAAAGTGAATAACTACCTAAAATTAGGTTTGATGTTGGCTCCTTCCTTGGAAAACACACAAGTATTGGCCAATACTGAAGGTGGCAGCACTAGAAATCCATTTTATAACGCATTAGGATTACCTCCTATTTGGGCCCCTACAGATGAGAATGGCGTCCCTCACTATTATGGAACAGAAGCTACTTATGAAAACCCATGGTTTTGGAATTTAGATTTTGCCGTCAACCCTTTGGCCAATTTCCAAATTGAAGACAAACGAAGAACAGTAAAAAATCTGGCTACTTTATATACAGAAATCAATTTAATAGAAGGTTTAACCTTTCGGTCAGAATTTCATACCCAATTTAGGTTTTGGGAAAGAAACTATTTCCTTCCAAACTCCATGCCTACAGTCACACAGCCGTTTTCAAGGTCTAGGGGAATTAATCAGGTCACCTCAAGCTTTAACTGGAATTCTCAAAACTTCCTGACTTACACCAAGAGTTTTGATGCCCATTCATTGAACGCTATGGTGGGGTACTCTGTAGACGAAGCCAGTTATAGAAGTACTTATATCAATAAGTACGATTACCCTACAGATTTGATCCCTACATTGAACCAAGGGACCACCATTGTAAATGCTCAGAATGATGCCCGAACTAATCGATCAAGCGAATCCATGATTGGTAGTTTTGCTCGAATTATATATAACTATGACAGCAAATATTATTTTACTGGAAGTATCAGAAGAGATGGTTCTTCCAAATTTGGTAAAGACAACAGGTGGGGCATTTTCCCTTCCATGTCTGTCGCTTGGAGAGCTTCTGATGAAAATTTCTTTGAACCTTTTAGATCTGTAATAAATGATCTTAAAATTAGAGGAGGTTGGGGAGTAATCGGAAATGCAGGCATAAGTAATTACCTCGCACTTAGCACCTTGAATTCAGGAGCCTATGTCTTTGGTTCCGGATCTACCCTTGCTCCTTCTTATGTAGACGGAAAAGTAGCCAACTCATCTTTAGGATGGGAGGAGACCACAGATTTCAGTTTGGGTACAGATGTAGAGCTTTTTGACAGTAGAGTGATGTTAAGTGTAGACTATTTCCATAGACTCACAGAAAACATGCTATTTAATCTACCACTCCCTGTGGTTACCGGTTTTAGCTCCTTTATGGCCAATGCAGGTTCTATGAGAAACCGAGGTTATGAATATGCTATTTCTACAAGAAATATTGATGGAGTCTTTACTTGGAGTACCTCTGCCAACCTCTCCTATTACCGAAACAGGGTTCTTGATATTGGCAAAGACAAACGACCGATTATCAATAACAACGGATATACTGCTGAAAACAGACCTTTGGCAGGGATATGGGGTTATTCGAACCTTGGTGCATTTGATGATTGGGAGGATGTAAAAACCTCTCCAATTTTTAACCCACAGCAAGCTTTGTGGAGCAAACGTTCCAATCCTGGCACGCCAAAAGCTGCAGATGTCAATGGAGATGGTATCTTGGACAGCAATGACCAAACCGTGATCGGACAAAACAACCCCTCTTTTGTCTGGGGAATGACCAATAACTTTGGCTATAAGAATTTTGATTTTTCCGTGCACGTCAATGGTGTTCAAGGGGAGACCTTTCTATGGTTGAATTTGAAAGTATGCTTGGAAGAGGTGGAGGAAGAAGGAGTATGACCACTGAATATTTCAATAATTACTGGACTCCAACCAGAACTGACGCAGCCTATGCTTCTCCTACAAGAAAAAGTGCAGATGGCTCAAGTGTATCAGGTAGTCTTGTTTTTAAAGGAACATATATAAATATTCAAAATGTAGTTTTAGGGTATACTTTACCCAACGAAATTGCACGTAGAGCAAACATTAATAATTTACGAGTTTATATGAGTGTACAGAATGCTTTCTTCTTTACAAAATATCCGGGTTATAATCCTGAGGTAAACTTTCAAGGAAATTCTGCTTTGTCTCAAGGTATAGACAGAGGAGCATATCCTTTAGCCAGGACAATCAGTTTAGGAATCAACTTAGCATTGTAAACAGCTCTAAATCATGAAAAAAACAATAAATTTAATTATTATAGTTAGTCTCCTCTTTTCTTGCTCAGAAGATTTTCTTGACAGACAACCGGAGGATGCACTTTCAACGGGGGTTTATAACAACCCCTCAGAAATAAAAGCCGGATTGGCGGCCTGTTATGCCCCTTTTCAGAATATTTATTCCCGAAATCAGGTGCCTCAATATTTAGAAATCTCTTCTGATGATGGCAAAGATGTATTATGGCAAAGCAATGACTATTTATTGAAAAAAACACTGGAAATTCTCGTCCTAATTTTTGGAGAGACCATTATAAAGTCATCGTCAATTCCAATAATATTATTGATATAATTGAGGATTATACGCCTTTGAATGCTGAAGAGGAAAACCTAGTAAAAGTTTATCAAGCAGAAGCCAAATTCCTTAGAGCCTTGGCTTATTTTAACCTTGTAAGGCTTTATGGGGATGTTCCGAAGGTGGTTGACAGGTTAGATGATCCCAACCAAGCCATAGGCATTGGAAGAACTTCAAAAGACGAGATTTATTCTTCTGTAATCATACCTGACTTGGAAGCAGCCATTGAAGGTTGTTTGAAGAAAGACGATGGTGGTTTACAAGGAGAAGAAGCTAGGGCTACCAAAGGAGCTGCTTTGACAATCTTGGGAAAGGTTTATTTAACTATCAATAACCCTACAATGGCAGAAGCTATATTGAAAAGACTGATTGTAGACAAAGAGGCCGGTAATTATTCTTTGCTAAGTAATTTTGAAGAAATTCATCAACCGGACAACAAATTCAATGAAGAATCTATATTTGAGATCAATTACAATGCTGCCTTAGGTCAACCAAACTTTCTCTTTAAATGGATGACCAATGAAAATGGATACTTGTATGGAATTGCTTCGGGTGGTGGGCCGATTGTTATGTTCAACTTTATGAAAGAATTTGTTGAAGACAATGACTGGATTGATGAACCGGATTGGTCCAGATACAATGCTACCTTGGATTCAGGAAAGCTGGAAGGTGGCAGTCCGGAATTACAACCCTGGCCTAAAAAGTTCACTCCAGAAACAAGCACCCTAGCACAATATAACATCACAGGAACAGATTTCAACTACATGGTCACAAGATATGCAGATGCATTGTTGATGTATGGTGAAGCATTGGTAGCAAATAATAAAGCAAGTGAAGCCCTGCCCTACTTTAATATGGTGAGGGAAAGAGCCGGTCTAAAAGGTTTAACTGTGGACCAACTCGATATCGAACAAATTTTACACGAAAGAAGAGTTGAATTGGCTTTTGAAGGCCATCGGTTTTTTGATTTGGTGAGAACAGGTAAAGCTGTAGAAAAGATATCTTGGGCTTTAATGAATGTCGTTGGTTTTGATGCCAGAATATTTACAACAGAACCCATTGAAGAATACCAGCTCCTGCTACCAATACCGGTGGCTGAGATCCAAAAGGATGCTTCACTCAATCAAAATCCCGGGTACTAATAAATAATTAAGAAAATGAAAAAGATATATAATTTAATTTTATTGGGTTTCCTAGTCCCATTTACTCTTATTTCTTGTTTACAAGAAGACATTGTACCTAACCCAACAGTACAAAGTGTAGAAATGTATATGGAGGATATCGAAGGAAATGATTCATTGATAACCCAACCTACAGTAAACAAATCTTTTCGCTTTGTGGTGAAAACTGATGCGGACATCGCTACAGTATGGCCGGGAGGGGAACGAAGAATAGTAAAGAAAGTGAATACTGAAACCGATTCTTTGGATATGTTCGGTAATCCTGTGCTTATTGTTAGCGATTATTACTCAGATTATGGACTCGTTAAAGCAAGAGGTTTTAAGACTGCCTTGGGGGAGACCGGTTGGTATACCAGCTATACTTATAAAGAAATCGGAGAATTTGATGTCACCATACTAGTAACCAACCATGGTTACAATAGTGCAGATTACAAACAAGTGGTTTACGAAGCAGGAAAAGTAACTGTAGTAGAAGAATAAATGATTTATTTAACCCGAATTATGAAATAGGATTTCTCCACTCTGATAATAGTCAGGGGTTAAGCCTGTCTCTTGTTTATGGGAAGGCTGCAATCGAAAGAAAACAATCTGTTTGGAGGTTTTAGCATAGCACTATTATGGTGAACTTGAAAGCAGCAACGATATGGCTGATTTTGAAGGGATTTCAGCACGTATTAAATTGTCTATTGATTATTTCGGGTTTAAAGATGACCTAATAAAAAAAGACCATTTCCATATAAGGAAAAGGTCTTTTTTTAGGCTAGTTATCCAAATATTTACTTATTTAATTCAGGCTTAAAATTAAACCAATTGAATCATTTTTATAATACTTGAAAAATCCGGCTTGGATACTTAACCCTAATTTAGCAATAAACTAACTCAGATTAATGGACATCTCTCCACCCATCAGTGGATCGGAAATACTGTCCTTACCTAACTCTAGGCGTCCACAGTACCGGCGACTGAATGCATCATTTCCATCTGCAATCAGGGTAAAATCATACCAACCTTGACTTTTTACGGTTGGCACACGAACTGGCTTTTTTCTCCGGGCTTTAAATCAATGGTTTTTTTACCGTGCTGATAGGCATTGTCTGTCACCTTGATTGATAACATTGTATTAGAAAGGTTTTCAATATCTAGCTTATATATTCCGGTCTTATTATCACCCCCATCCGCAGTATAAGAAGATACCAAAGACAATTGGGGATCATTTTTATTACCCTTAAACTCTCTATAATACCCATTTGGACCATATACCTGCAAATGATACAACCCACCTTCGAAAGCATCCAAAGGCCATTCATAACCCAGTTTATCTCCGGGTTTGACTGCAAATGACCAATTCGAAGCTGTTTCAAATGCATTGGTTGTAGGGTTCTTAAATGCACCTGGAGCATAGATTAGAAACGGCGCTCCTAGCGCTTTGTCTCCAAATTTCTTATTTGAAGCCTCTAAATTTAGAACGATAGCTTTCCTGGAGGGATTAATCTCCCCATCTACATACAATTCATAAGCAAGTGCATTAGAGGGTTTCGTGCCAGGTTCTTGTTTTGGGAGAATAGGAGACTGTAAATGACTGTTATTAACCTGACTCACTTCACTTTCAGTTAAAATTTTAAAATTGTCAGGAATGTCCTTATAACTTGCATTAAGAATTTTCTTCACATGGCTTTCCATGGTTAGGAAATTGGGAAGTTCAATCTTTTCTCCGTTGAAAGGCCTGAATACTGAGGTTAGATCCCCACTTATCGTCCTCCTCCAAGAACTGATATTTTCCTCTCTTATTTTTTTCCCGGTTTTGTGGGATAAAAATTTCTCCATAAACATAATGGTAGAAGAAATATCACAGACTTCCGAGTTGACCCATCCCCCTCTACTCCATGGCGATGCCACAATTAAAGGCACTCTATATCCCAAACCAACCGGACTTTCACGAACATCTTCCGGATCCATTCCCGGATAATTTTCCTCTTGTTCTTTGAATACAAATTCCGTTCTCGCATCTACTCCTTTGGAAACCTTACCTGCATTGGGATCATTCGGTTTTGGTGGAACGAAAGGAGGAACATGATCAAAGTATCCGTCATTTTCATCATAATTAAGAATGAAAATTGTTTTCTTCCAAACCTCAGGATTTTTTGTCAGAATCTCCAAAGCTTCTGAAACATACCAAGCCCCGTACCAAGGTGCACTAGGGTGATCAGAGAAGTTTTTGGGTGCAACTAAATACGAAACGGTAGGAAGATTTCCGGAGTTTACATCCTTTCTGAATTCATGAAAAATATCCCCTTTGGGTATTTTGGTTGCTCTTTTTTCACCGTCTTCTTCATATTCCAAAATCTCTGTCTTGTGATAGTCGGGATCAGCGATATTGGTAGTGAAAGCACGCTGATGCATTTCCTTCTCCTTTGGTGAAAGCTTATCAAATGCTTCAGGTCCAAATTTCTCTATGGATTCATTGACGAAGATAAGAGCTTCTTTTTTGGAGGCAATTTCTTTTTTAATATCCTCTTTATCTGTTTCAACTGCATCCTGAAGTGAAGCCTCTAACTTTGCAATCTCTATAGGAAGGTTTTTCTGTTTGTGCTTTAAAAATTCATAATGGCCCGGAGTATAGCGAACTTCAAATTGCTTGAACCATTCTAGGTTATTGTCCGTAAAGTTTGCAAGCCAAGAACTGTCATCTCCCTTCAACATGGTTGGTAAGCTTACCTCATTTTGGTAAACCTTCCACGAAATACCATTGTCTTGTAGCCGATCAGGAAATGTTTTCCAGTCAACTTCCTTACCATAAGTATGCTCCCCATTCCTAACCAAAGGTTTTTCACCAACATTCCCAACAGTTTTCCCTGCCCAGTGATAATTTCGGTTGGTGGTAGTTCCGGTAAGTGCTCCACAAAAATGCTGGTCACAAACGGTAAATGCATCTGCAAAGGCATAGTAAAAGGGGATATCCTGCCTTTCATAATAGCCCATGGTCATGGGAACATGTTTGTATTCTTTTCTTCCAGGTCTTTTGGCCTCAATCCAACCGTCATACTTTCCGTTATTTCGGGCGTCTACTTGATTTTCCCATGAATGAGGAATATCACTCATCCATGTCGCTTTGGTCTCATTTATATTAAACCTAAAAGGGGTAAAAGCATTTCCGTTCTTGTCACGTTGGATCCAAACTTTGTCTTTGTTGGGCAATGAAATGGTTCTTGGGTCATTGTATCCCCGAACTCCTTTTAGTTTACCAAAACAATGGTCAAAGGAACGATTTTCTTGCATCAATAAAACTACATGCTCTGCATCAAGAAATGTAGTGCCCGGTTCCGGATTAATGGCCATGGCTTTTTCTATGGAAGCAGGTAAAACTCCCCATAAACCCATTCCACCGGAAAAAAGCGCTGCTTTTTTAGAAAATCTCTTCTGTTCTCATTCATAATTGAAATACGATATTAAACACATTAATTAAATCTCAAACCGGATTCAGGTTGTCGTACTAACTAAGGGAAAATCAATAAGCTTAAGTATCCAAATATTTTTCCACTTATGGGTAAAATTATAATTTTACTGTGAAAACCTTAAAGATAGATTATTGTCAAATGGTTAATTCTCCACTTAGCCAATGGTTTTTCAATAAGCGAACTTAAATGAAAATCAAAAACATTTTCACCTAAACTACAGCTTATTTGGCCTTAAAAGTAAGAAAACTAACCTCTCAATTGGTAAGCTTTAGGCTGGGTAAAAGCCCTAATTCCCATATAAGATAAAGTCACTCCAAGACCTGAATTTTTTCTTCCTGTCCATGGAAGATTTGGGCTAACCCTATCACAACAGTTGACATAAACAGTTCCCGTGGGCAAACCTTCTAACAACTGCTTGGCCCGTGATTCATCACCTGAGAATACTGCTGCTGTAAGTCCAAAGGAGGTATCTTTCATCAAATTCAAGGCTTCTTCGTCATTTTTCACTTTTTGAATGCCTATAACAGGCCCAAACGACTCTTCCTTCATAAGGTCCATACTGTGATTAACTTCGGTCAGTACTGCCGGTTCCAGGTAATAGCCTTTTTCTCCCCATTCTTTCCCTCCAATAAGTAACCTGGCACCTTTTTCTTTGGCTTCAGCTATTTGAGATTGGATAAAATTCAACTGATCTTTCCTAGTGAGGGCTCCTATAAAAGTATCTTCAGCCATAGGATCACCGATTTTATAAGAAGAAACCTCATTGACGAATGCATCTACAAACTCATCATAAATAGCTTCATGAACATAAATTCTTTCCACTGCACAGCAACTTTGACCATTATTATAAAAAGCTCCTTCTGCTGCATTGATGGCAGCTTGTTTCACATCTGCCACATCATCCATTACATACAAAGGATCTTTTCCTCCCAGTTCCAGTTGAACTGGAACAAGTTTTGAGGCCACTTTTTGGGCAATGTACTTTCCGGTTTTATAGGACCCGGTAAAAAAGTAGCCATCTAGGTCTGCCTCTAGCAATAACTCCCCTACTTCAGCGTCCCCTAAAAAGCATTCAAAAACATTCTTAGGAATTCCGGCTTCCCAAAGCAATTCTTGAAATTTTAGACCTGTAAGGGTTGCATATTCTGATGGCTTATAGGCCACCGCATTACCTGCTAACAAAGCATATAAAAACACATTGTATCCAACATTGTATGGGAAATTCCAGGCAGAAATATTGGCAATCACACCCAAAGGCTCAAAAGAAATTTCTTCTCGCGTATCTCCTTCTGCAGTGATGACTTCTTTCTTAAGGTATTTGACAGCATCTTTCTGGATATGCGTTATTCTATTCTGCGCACCCTTAATTTCATTTTTAGCTTGCTGAATGGGTTTACCTGTTTCAGAGGTTAAAATAAATGCCAATTCCTCCAAATTGTCCATTACTAAATCACCGTACTTTTTTATTATGGCAATTCTCTCTTCTATAGGCACACGTGCCCAAAAACTTGCCCTTCTCTTAAAGAAGCAATTTTGCTACTAACTTCAGCGGCAGTATCTTCTTTTAAAGTCTTTAAAACTTCTTCGGTAGCAGGGTTGATTATATCCATTCCTATTGATTTTTAACTTTTTCTATAAAATATTCATACAGTTTTAACGGGTCAAGCAAGGGAGCTCCTTTGCCTACAGAAAACTCGGGATGCCACTGCACTCCTAGGACATTTCCAGCTTTATTTTGCAGAGCTTCTATGATCCCATCATTTTTACTAACGGCCAATACCTCTAAACCTTTCCCTACGGTCTTAACACCCTGATGATGAACAGAATTTACTATTGGCTGATCAATTCCATCATATACCAAATCCAAAGTTTTACCTGCTTCAAAAACGATCTCATGAACCAAAGCATCGTATTTTTCCGCATCTCTGTGCTGCATAGCATCAGGATTTTGTGTAATGATATCTTGATATAGGCTTCCTCCAAAAATACATTCATCAATTGAAATCCCCTACAGATTGCCAATACAGGTTTGTTATGCTTTACAGCATATTCCATGATTCTAAGTTCGTATGCATCTCTATAAGCATCACCCAACCATTTGCCGGGCACTATGGGAGTTTCATTATAAGTCTCCGGAGCCAAGTCTGTTCCTCCTTGGAAAACAAACCCGTCCAATTCTGCCAAGATTTCCTCTAGTTGCTGCATGGGCAAGTCCGGAATTAACACCGGAAGTATGCCTTTTTGAGACACATAACTGAACATATCACATTCAACATAAGCCAAATTTTTAGGGCCGAAAACAATTCTAGAAGGCTCCTTATACATGAAGCAAGCACTTATTCCAATTTTAAGCATATGTTATAAGGCCCCTTTATAAATGGTTCTAAAATCAAGCTCAGTAACCGGTTTAGGATTATTAGGATGACAAAAGTCCGCAATTGCAAGCGATGCCAAGGTATCAATATGATCTTCTTTTACCCCTATAGCGGAAAGTTTTGAAGGCAATCCCAAAGTTTCATTTAAATCACTTATGTACTGGATAATTTTTTTACCATCACCTTGTTTTAAGCCTACCATTAGTCCCATTTGCTCATACCTATCTTCAAATCCTTCATAGTTAAATTCAAGTCCATACGGTAAATTAATGGCATTGGCCAAACCATGATGGGTATCTAGTAGACTTGACAAGGGATGAGCCAAGCTGTGTACAATTCCCAAACCTTTTTGAAAAGCTATGGCCCCCATCATGGACGCCATTAGCATTTTACTTCTAGCTTCCAAATCAGGTTTTAATGTAGCGGTCTCTATGGATTCCCCAATCAGCTTAATACCTTCTAAGGCTATCCCACTACACATAGGATTCCAATTTTTAGACAAATAGGCTTCAATATTGTGTGTCAAAGCATCCATACCCGTAGCTGCCGTGACAAAGGCAGGCAAATCCATGGTAAGTTCAGGATCTGCAAATACTATCTTCGCCATAAGTGTGGGAGCAAATAGTATTCTTTTCTTTTTACTTTCGTCTTCAGATATAATGGCACTTCTTCCTACCTCACTTCCTGTACCTGATGTGGTGGGTACAGTAACAAAAGGTGGAATAGGCTCCGTTACGTATTTATCTCCACCAATTAAGTCGTCATAATCAAATAAATCTCTATGATGATTTATGCTTAAGGCGATAGCTCTAGCCACATCTAAAGCCACTCCACCTCCAATGCCTACGATAACATCTCTGTCAGTAGACTGATACGATGCCTTACCTTTGAGTACATCTGTCTTTACAGGGTTTTTGTGAACATCAGAAAAAACCTCTACAGACAATCCTGATTGGCTCAATTGTCCTACTATTTTTTAAAAAAATCAAGCTCTTTAACAATAGGATCAGTTACCAAAAGTGGCCGATTCAATTGATTTTGTTTTAAATAATCAGGTAATTCACTGATAACACCTACACCAAATCTTATGGCCGTAGGAAAACTGAAATTATATTTTTGAAGAATATCCATTATAATAAATGAAAACTAGAGTTATTAAATGTATTGAAGTCGAAATTAAATTATTTCAAAATAACGTTTCCTTTCCCAATCAGTAACATTAGAGGCAAATTCCCGACATTCCCATTCCCGAGTTTTGCAAAAATGATCGACAAAGGACTCACCAAACAATGACTTAGCAATGCTTGAATTTTTCATGGCTTCCGTAGCTTCTTTTAGTGAGGAAGGAATCGAACCATTGGAATAATCTTCATAACCATTACCGACGGTAGCAGGTTTGTCCATCGTCAGCTTATTCCGAATCCCATATAATCCTGAAGCCAAGCAAGCGGCCATGGCTAGGTATGGGTTTACATCAGATCCAATAACTCTTGTTTCTAATCGAGTAGATTTGGCTCCTCCGGATAAAATCCTTAAGGCTGTTGTTCTGTTGTCCTTTGCCCATGTCAATGTGGTAGGTGCCCAAGCTCCTTCTACCAACCTCTTGTAGCTATTAATGGTAGGAGCAAACATAGGTAAAATATAAGGTAAACATTTCAGTTGCCCTGCCACATAATGACGCATGGTACTACTCATTCCCCACTCTGCATTGCCGTCATAAAACAAATTATTTTTCAAGTCCTTGTCCCAAATACTTTGGTGTACATGCCCCCCATTCCCAGGCAATTCCTCAGACCACTTGGCCATAAAAGTGGCCATAACGCCGTGTTTGTAGGCAATTTCTTTAACGCTACTTTTGAATAAAACCGCACGATCTGCTGCCAATAAAATATCACTGTATTGTATTGCAGCTTCATATACTCCGGGACCAGTCTCGGTATGCAAACCTTCCAATGGTATGTCAAACTTGTGACAGAGATCAAATAAATCATTAAAAAAATCACTTTTTAATGATGATCTTAAAATGGAGTAGCCAAACATTCCCGGTGTCATGGGTTTGGTGTCGGCGCAATTATTGCTTCCAAAACCATCCGGTGTAACTTCAAAGTTAAACCATTCAAATTCCTGCGAAAATTGTGGGATAAAACCGGCATCAAGTGCTTCTTTTTGCACATTTTTTAGCAAGGTTCTCGGACAAACCAATGCCCCATTATCTTTGTCATTACTAAAATCTGCCAAAAAAATGGAAGGTCATTTTCCCAAGGTATTTTTCTGTAGGTAGATGAATCAATATTTGCTTGGAAATCGGGATATCCGGTATGCCAGCCGGTTACAGATACGTTATCGTAAGATTTATCTTGCATGTCCCAACCAAATACTACAGCACAGAATCCTAATCCTCCATCCAATATAGAAAAGAATTTTTCCAAAGAAACAACCTTGCCACGTAGGACTCCATCAATATCAACTATGGCTAATTTAACCTTATTAAATGAACTGTTTTTTAAACTTGATTTGACTTCTTCTTTACTTAATTTCATGAAGTTTTTGTCTTGTTAAGGAATAATACAAAGAATAAATAAGCCCCCAATAGCATCGCGAAAAACAACAAGGCCAGATTAAAGTTATAAATAATCATGGCAATCAATGAAAGGCTTGCGATGATCAAAGCAACCATAGGAAACAAAGGATAATAAGGTACTTTAAATGGCCTATCCAATTCTGGTTCATTTTTTCTAAGCTTGAGAAAAGCAAGCATAGACAATATGTATAAACTTAAGGCACCAAATACAGCAATAGTAATTATCTCCCCGGTTTTACCCGTGAATAAAGCAATGATACCGATGATCATATTAAAAATCAGGGCATTGACAGGAGTTTTAAATTTTTTATTCACCGCTCCTATGGCTTTGGGAGCATATCCTACTCGCCCAAATTCAAAGGTGGTACGTCCCGCGGCCAGGATGATCCCATTAAAAGAAGCTACAAGCCCAAAAAGAGCAATAAAGGCCAACAGATGGTAATAGATTTGGTTGTCACCCGTGACTAGTCCCATAGCCAAAGGCAAAGGAGAATCAGAAGCAACGCCTGAATCATCAGGATATACAATGGCTTCCCAGCCACCAACACCAACGGCCGCCATAAAAGTAAGCACACATAAAATAACCAAAGTCAGTAAGGCAAAGCCAAATCCTTTCAAAATATTTTTTTGTGGATTAATGGTCTCTTCAGCTACATTGGCCACACCTTCGATGGCCAGAAAAAACCAAATAGCAAAAGGAATGGCGGCAACTATACCCATGTAGCCATTGGGCAAGGCATTGATTTGAAGGTTTTCTACCCTGAAGGCTGGCAATGTAACACCTGCAAAAAACAACAATCCCAAAACGGCTATTATTGTGATAAATAATTCAAAAGTAGCTGCCACTTGTAGACCTACTATATTTAGACCGGTAAAAATCAAATAAGCAACTATCCCTATCAATAATGCGTCCAACTCAGGGAAAAATATTCCGAAATAAGCTCCTATAGCAGAAGCGATTGCAGGTGGGGCAAAAATAAATTCAATGTTCTGGGACATACCCGCCAAAAACCCAAGGTGTTTTCCCAACCCCCGTTCAGCATAGGAGAAGGCACCTCCGGCTTTGGGAATCGCACAGGCCATCTCCGTGTAACTAAAAGTAAAGGTGATATACATTATGATAATGAAAAAAATGGCGATTCCAGCGCCTAGTGTCCCCCCTTCTGCAAGTCCTAAATTCCATCCAAAATAATTTCCTGATATAACATATCCAACACCCAAACCCCACAACATAAATGGGCCTAATGTCTTCTTTAATTGTTGTTCATTTCCTTTGGATTCTTGATTCATATAAAGTTTACTTTTGGATGAGAAAATGGGCCACGATCAAACTATTCCTAATTTGAAAAAAACCAGTCAGCTAACAATAGTTTGATTTTTTAAAAAAAAGGCCTCCTAAAATTAAAAATTAATTTGAAATAACATGGGATTGATCAAAATTAATTAATGAAAAATATGCCTTTAGAAAAAAATTAGAGGGGATTTTAAGTATTTTCCGAAGAATTAACCTACTTATTAAGACAAGACTAGTATTAAAGGGTTTTTAACTTTTTTCTTTCTCTAAATCAGGTATTAATATTGCATTCGATTAAACTCATTAACCAAATTAGAAAGCCAAAATGTCATTTTTATCTGGCTCAAGTAAAAATGAAGCTCATGCCAAATGATTAATCGGCTTTTCTTTTGAAACTAAAGGAAACTTGATTTATGAGTGATAGGTTTGGTGATGGTAAGGTATTTAAATTCTAAAACCTAAAACAAGCAAAAAATGCATATTGCAATTTCAGGAAATATTGGAAGTGGTAAAACTACATTGGCTTCAAAACTTGCCACACATTATGGTTGGCAAATAGAATTTGAATCAGTTGAAGAAAACCCTTATTTGTCAGACTTTTATGGAGACATGCCAAAATGGGCTTTCCATTTACAAGTTTACTTTCTTCACAGCAGGTTCAATCAGGTAAAACGAATCCAGGCCAGCCCAAATTCCACTATTCAGGATAGAACCATCTATGAAGATTCACACATATTTGCGGCCAACTTATACGAATCAAAATTGATCAACAAAAGAGATTATGAAAATTACAAGATGCTCTACCATTCCATGATAGATTATATCAATCCTCCGGAATTACTGATTTTTTTAAAGGCTGACATTCCTAAATTAGTAGATCAAATTGAGAAAAGAGGTAGGGAATATGAACGTAGCATTCAAATTGCCTATTTAAAAAATCTAAATGACCTCTACGAAGATTGGATATCAGGATATAGACTGGGAAAGCTTTTAGTTATAGACGTAAATAATATGGATTTCGTCCACAACCCGGAAGATTTTTCTACCATTGTGGGTAAAATAGATCGGGAAATATTTGGCTTGTTCAACTAGTCCATTTTTCTGGCTAGCCAAGTACCTACTGATTTCAAGGTTTCTTTATTTGGTCGTAATAATAACTTATCAATGCGCTGCAGCTTTCCTCCTATCATAAGATTTTCATAGGCAGGAATTCTAATTAGTTTGTACCCTAATAACCTACTAACCAAATCATATTGTAAATCATTGTAGGCATTTAGTTTCCAACCCGCAGCACCATTTCCAGAAAGATCCGGTGGAATTTCTGATTTACCAAAACATTTTGAGGCAATTGGTGGGCCATTCCAAACCCGATCCTGAGCCCCTGACAAAAGACATTCTCTTTCAAAAGTCCTACACATCCGCAAATAGCTCCCATGCCAAGAAAAACTGAAGGTCTCATAAACATCAGCTTTTAATGTTTTAAGCCGGTACCTGTTGAAATGATTAGCATCATCAAAAAGAAATAAAAACTTCCCAAATTTAAAGTCTAACTTTAATTGATTCAGCAAAGGAAAATCTCCGGTTCCTTTTAAATCATTGTACCCTTCAGAAAGTAACTCCTCTCCCTTCCCTTCAATCAAATTTCTTTTAAATGGAATATTGATAGCTGTTTCACAGCGAATCTCAATTTCTTCCAAGGCATTAACTAATTGATCAATTTTTTGTTGGTGCATCAGCTGACTCTATTTTTTAAGGGTAAACCAGAAAATATGGAAAGACTACTCCTTTTCTATTCTTTCTTTTAAATTAGGTTTAGAACCCGGGAATGTGGTTTTAGTGGACATATCGTAACCAATCCACAGCATTATAGCCAAAAAAACGATCCCAAAAATGAGAAAAATCAATTTGTTTCTATTCATTTTTTCTCTGAATTTTATTTGCAAAACTAATCAAGTATTTGACAAAATAGTTCCCTCCAAACACATACTTTTTTGGCATTTATATTCGTTTACCGAATGAATATTACAGTTTAAATTGAAAGCCAAGGAATTTAAAATTTTAAGATCAAATAAATAATTTCTAATAATATGTGAAAATGTACCATTCCAGTCCTATTTTTGCATTTGGAATAATTTACCTATATTATTCATTGCATAGTTTCGACAACCACCACTTACAATAAAACCAATTTTATGTACAAACAGATCAAACCCGATATGATCTATCATTATTTCGATGAGGATATAGAACTTATCCATGAAATCATAGAGTTGGTTCTGGAATTGAATGTACAAGATTTAAAAACCTTATTACCTCTTTACGAGACGGGACAGCTAAGTGCCATCAAAAAGAAATTTCATAGGTCTAAACCTATATTCAGTCTCTTAGGAGCCAACTTGGTAAATAAAAAAATTAATGCGCTTGAAAAAGAAATAACGAATAATTTCCCGGATATTTATCCAGATTTTTTAAAGACGCTAGATGAATTAGAACAAGATTTGCATTTTTTCCTAAAAAGTACTCCTCATTAATTTTTATAATTATTCTTAACTAGTATATTTTAAGAAACGATTTAACTCAACAGGTTTACAGGGATTTATGGCAAAATATTCTTTTTCTTCAGGCTATCGACCTTTTATATTAATTTTATTATTGGCAATCGGATTTTCCTGTAAGCCACAAAAACACCAAACCGGATTAATAGGAAATAAGGCCATGGTGGTCAGTGCACACCCCTTGGCATCCGAAGTAGGGAAAACCATTTTATTGAAGGGGGAAATGCAGTAGATGCCGCCATTGCTGTCCATATGGCCCTTGCTGTTGTGTACCCACAAGCCGGGAATATCGGCGGAGGTGGATTTATGGTCATAAGAGAAAATGATGGGACCGTCCATTCTTTAGATTATCGGGAAAAAGCCCCCATACATGCGAGCAGAGACATGTATCTTGACGCCCAAGGAAATGCCCTACCTGAAAAAGTCAAAATGGCCATTTGGCTTCCGGAGTTCCGGGATCGGTAGATGGTATGGTCAGGGCTTATGAAAAATTTGGTTCACTTCCTTGGAATCAATTGATTAATCCTGCTATTCTACTTGCAGAGAAAGGTTTTGAATTAACCGAAAAAGAGGCCGATTTTTTCTCAGATTTCGCTATCAAACTTAAAAATTATTCCTCAGTAGAGCCTACGCATTTTACCGGTAAAACCTTTAAAAAAGGAGACCTCTTAATTCAGAAAGACCTTGCCCAAACCCTTACTTTGATTCGAGACAAAGGCAGAGATGGTTTTTATGCAGGGGAAGTAGCCGATCTGATAGTAGAAGAGATGAAAAGAGGTGAAGGAATTATCACTCACCAAGATTTAAAACAATACAAAAGCAAATGGAGAGCGCCCTTAAGAGGGACTTATAAAGACTTTGGAATTATAACGATGGGTCCCCCTAGTGGCGGAGGCATTATTTTGCTCCAGATGTTAGGCACTATAGAAGATTACAAGGTGTCCAATACCAAAAGTAAATACGGTGAATACCTCCACTTAAAAACGGAAACAGAGAGGCGAATATTTGCAGATCGAGCCGCTTATATGGCAGATTCAGATTTTTACCCTGTGCCCATGAATCAATTAATTTCCAAGGAATACTTATTGGAAAGATTTGATAATTTCGACCCTGAGAAAGCTACACCATCATCAGAAATTAAGGAGGGAAACATCATAAATGAAAGTGAAGAGACCACTCATTTTTCAATTATCGACCCTGCTGGAAATGCCGTTTCAAGTACTACCACCCTCAACGGTAATATGGGATCAAAAGTGTTGGTAGCAGGTGCAGGTTTTATCCTGAACAATGAAATGGATGATTTTTCAATAAAGCCGGGATTTCCCAACATGTTTGGTGTGCTGGGAGGAGAAGCCAATAAAATAGAACCTGAAAAAGAATGCTTAGCTCCATGAGTCCCACCATTTTAGAAAAGAATGGAAGGTTATTTATGGTTGTAGGTACACCCGGTGGGTCCACAATCCCAACATCTGTTTTTCAAACCATTATTAATGTGGTCGAATTTGGCATGGGAATGCAACAAGCAGTTGACCAACCTCGATTTCATAGTCAATGGAAACCTGATTTAATCAGCTTTGAGAAAAGCTTCACAGACAGGCAGTTATTTGAAAATTTAAGAAAAAAGGGCCATAAGCTTTCTGAAAGAAATTCAATCGGAAGAGTGGACGCCATATTGGTCCGACAAGATGGCACCTTGGAAGCAGGGGCTGATAAAAGAGGAATGGATACTGCTTCCGGCTTTTAGTTACCTATCCTATTTTCTTACAAAGCCGCAATAAATGTGGGCTAGTTCCGGGAATTCGCTCAATGATTTTTCTTGCCTCAAGGTCTAGTTTAACCGAAACCAAGTACCAAGCAACTGAGCCCTCAAAACTGTCCTTCAATGATGCAATCGCAAGTTTATTTAATTCTTTATAGGAAATTTTTTCCCTTTCGCTCAAGGTTTTAAGGATAAATTCTTTCATAATGGTGTATTTAGACACCATTATATTTACCCCTTTTTTACCTTCCGGATGCAATGTCAATAGCCTATCTTCCATGATGATTAAATAGATTTACTAGCCTTTCAATCCTAACATTCTTTAAGCTACAAAAAAATATCAAGGGTTACACAGTATTTATCAAACGTAATAGACTAATGTACGCTATTGATTACAATTACTCTGTCCATCCTCTGCGGTCAAATAGCGCAAAGCTTCCTCAAATACCAAGTCTGATTGACCGTTAATCGAAGCGACTGTATTTTTCGCATAAACATCAGGCACATGACCGATACCATCCAAGCTTTCTCCGTTAGGCAACAAAAATTGCTGAATGGAATAAACATACCTCCACCCATTGGGAAGAAAGCGCATATTACTTACAGTAGAAAAATCGCCGGCAGTGGTGTCTCCTATTTGTGTAACATGCTCAAAAGCCTTCATGTGTAACAAGAAAACTTCTCCTGCACTGATGGTTTTTCTATCTGTAAGCACAATTACAGGCTTGGTATAAGAATGATTGCTATCAAATTGAGTATGGTATAAATTCTTCTCATCAAAATCATTATATCCTCTCCCATTTCGCGTCTGTACACTATATATTTCATGTACTCCATCCGAAAAGGCTTGTGCAATTCTTGCTGAATACCTGTCTTCTCCGCCACTGTTTTGTCTTATGTCCAAAATAATGGCCTCAGTATTATCAAATTTTTTAACTATTTCATCAATTACCGAAGGGTTACTGCCCCCATCGACCCCAAATAGATGTAACCTACATTCTTGTCTTTGACTTGCCCAAACAAGAGTTCGTCTTCTGATGTTTCCTCAATCTTGCTATCTATGTATTTTGATATCAGCAAGTCAGCACTAAATTCCGCAGTTGACTGTTCATTAAGCGCATAACCTGACTTATACCTCGTATTGCCATTATAAAGGGTAGTGTGACTGTCGTCTAAATGTTCCACCATTTCCGTCACTATTTCCCAGAGTTCCTCATTGGAAAGCTTATCGGTGACCTGTGGGCGATAATTTTGGTACAACTGTTTCCAATTTATTCCCCTTACCTCAAATAGGCTATAATGCTGGTCAAAATCATTCCATAAGATTTCAAAATTATTTGTTGGACTATTGGGTTCTGCTTCTCCTAAAAATGTTTCTTCACAGCCAAAGCTTAGGAAAGAAATAACAATTAAATAAAGAAAATTCTTCACCATGGAAATGGCTGAATGGGTTATTAATAATTGACCTTTCTCGTTTCTCAAAACTTGTTGATTTGTCACCATACCAATTAAAATTTAAAGGCTATACCGGTAGATGGAACCATTGACAAATGTATGAATTGGTGGACATCTTTTACTTTTTGAAGATTTAAAGAATAATTGACGTACCAAACCAATCGTGAATTGATTCGGTACCTGTAGCTCAAATCCCAATCTAGACCTAAATATTTACCAAAGGAGGAAGGCTTTCCTTTTAGCATAATGCTTACGGGGTTATCTTGGTTTTCAATAATGAATTCATCAATACCATTGTAAGGAGGTCTCCCTAACCATTGAAAAATGGGAATTCCAATAGCAGTTTCTATACCGTGTTTTGAATTAATTTCTTTAGCTATTAGGCCTTTAATAGAAAAGCCTTGGGAGGAAGTATAGCTAAAAGTATCCAAGTCATTCCACTCTAAGAAAAATGCTTTAGTTTCATAAGTACCCCTAAATAAAAAACCGTGGTGGTGTTTCCAAGGGGTAATTTGGCCAAATACTCCAATGCTAGGTTTATATTCAGGTAAGAATCAGAATAGCTATTGTTTTCATATACATTCAAGGATCCGGACCCATATTGTAAGGAAACCCCAAAAATATTCTGTAGCGTTCTCTTATACCCCAAACCAAATTGCATTCCATTGCCTTGTTGATTCAAAGGAGAAAAGACCTCATCTTTAAAGTAATTATTTTGATACCCCACATGTAGCGTAATCTCATTAAAGCTGAGACTATCACTTTCCTCCGCATGTAAATAATTAGCTGAAAGTCCAAAAAGCAAAAAATAGATTATCGTTTTTTTCATTTTAAGAAGGAATGATTTTCCCTAAATAATTTCGGTTGGTAATACAATGACAACCTAGGTTGGTTTTACCCTTGCTTGCAATGTTGGTTTTATTTAAAAAGATCTGTAAAAGTAATAAAGGTAGCTTATACCATTTATAATTTCCTTTAAATCAAAAAGTACAGACTACATTGAATAATTATTGTTTCTATTATATTCATGGAGTCATAATAGCTTGTATTGAATTAAAAGGTCATTTAAAAGGGAAATAGTTCTCTTTTAAAAATTGAAGAACCATCAAATTGATTTCAACTCAAAAAGTTGTAATTATGGATCAATTTTACAGCAATTGATCCATAATTACAGGTGAAGAAATTGTATTTAATGTCACTAAAGCCTAAACTTTTCAGGCATTATTTCTTTAACAAATTTTCAATTGCCTTCATCAGTACCCCTTCCACTTCAGGTGCTACATTTGATACTCGTTGGCTTACCTCATACCCTCCTTTTTCATAGGCCAAAGTGGTTCCAATATACCCCATTCCAAGATCGCCATAAGCCGCCATGGCTACATACAAATCCGGTCGTGCTGCTTTCGCGGCAAGCTGGTATTCAACAAAAAGTTCTCCGGGCATATGTAAAAGTCTAGCGTTATTTAAACTTAAACACTTCAAATCAATGGTTTTACCTTCCTGTGTTCTACGCAACCAAGCCATTTTTCTCGCGATTCCACTATTTTGTATTAACAACTCATTGCTTTCTTTTAACTTTTCTTGCATATCAAACAAGTATGGAGCCGGAGGCAAAGCCACCTTTTCTACAGTCCATGAAACATTGGCAGAAGTAATCGGTTCTTTTTTTGTTGCTTCCCAAGCTTCTTCCATTCCCGCAGCTAATCGCTGTGCAAAAATGAGTCGATTTTCATGGGACCCATCGTTGTATTTTCCTGCAGCAATATTTCCTCCTGCACCATTGAAATGAACATGAAGAGCATCCAGCACGGCCAACTGCCGAAAGAAACGGGCAACACCCACAAAATCAGGATTTGGGATTCCTGTACGGTAATAACTTTGAGGATGGGTGGCGTAATAGCTGAAAATAGCTATCGGTTGGTCTTCATTCCAAAAACTAACCAAAGATAATTCCGGATCAATTACTCCTTCAGGTTCAGCACGGATTTTTGCATCTCTAGTTGTAGACATCCTTGTCACCCGAACCTTTCCATCTGGGCCATAAATGTTTCTATTTGAAGCAACCTTGTCAACAGTACCTTTTCCTAGCCCTAAATGAGTCACCGGCTGGGTTTCATTAAGAGAACTTTTTACGGCGACAGTTAAATTACGGAGAGCTTCACGAGGAAATGTTCCATCATATTGGCTTGGGTTAATCTTTGCAGGATCTAGTCCTGCTTCTAAAAGGATCTGTTCAGCTCCTGAATCAAACCTTGGGGCATCATGCTGGTGCAAAGCATTTACAGCAATCCGTTCTGGAATAGACCCTACAGCTGCAGCTAAGGCTCTTTTAAAATCATCCATTCCTTCATTTCCTATAGCTAGCCAATCTATAGCACACAATACAATGGGTAAACCTGCACCTTGCAATACCACACCTTTGGCACGCAACCCTAGATCCCATTTATTAATGGAAACATCGTAAGCCAATGGCATTCCTATTGGTGGAGTAACATCAATATCAAACGTAGAAAGTCGAAGCCCCTCTTGAATGTTATGTTTGGGAAGCTGCCTGCTTTCTTTGCCGGTACTACCTACTGCTATGGATAGTTGGATAAAAAACAGTAGGGAAAACATACAAAGTAAGCCACACAACCTTTTATTAAAACCGCTCATAATTTTCAATATTTTTCATTCAATGCAAAACAAATATTTCTAATTCCCTCAATTTAAGGGAAACTATTGTGATGAACAAAGGAGAAACCTGAGGCTTCTCCTTTGAAATATAAAACCCAAATTATTTCTCAGCTAAACCTGATATTTTCGGGGATTGAAACCATTAGCTCCAATCAAAACCATTCATATTTCTATTGTTGCCTACTTAATAGCCAGTATTTTGAGGAAAATCAGCATCCACATTTAAATCAATTTGTTCCTGGGGTATAGGCCATCTAAAGTTATGTTCTTCAATGTCTGCTCCGGGAACAAGTGGGTTGTCATTGTATTTCCTAACCCTTTCCAGAAGTTTTCCTGTGCGTCGTAAGATAATAAGCCTCCACTCTTCTCCATACAATTCTCTGACACGTTCATCCAACAAGAAATCCATGTCAATTTCTGCAGCAGAGACAGGCGTTGCATTGGCACGTTCTCTTATCCTATTAACATCTGCTGCTGCCAAGCCATTGTTACCCAATTCTAAATTTGCCTCAGCTCGAATTAACAAGGTTTCAGCAAAACGCAATGCATACCAATCCTTGTGCGTAATACCGCCTCCTGAGCGGTTAGGCTGTAAGAAATAATTTAATGGATCAGTAAATTTAGTATGAATAGGGAAAATAATTTTACAGGTATCTGCAATTGGATCAGGCCTTGGAGGATCGTAAAGACTGAAGTCAATTTTTTGTTTGTCGAAAGCGGACTCAGGATTGTCAAAATAAAAATTACGTTTTAAGTTATGTTCAGCATTCCTAACATCAATGTCCCAATTGTCTTTCCATATATCATAATAAACCAGACTGGTTCCTCTGCCATTTGCAGTTGGCCGTCCCAGGCTATCGGAATACCCTGTATAAAGACCATTATACAATTCACCTTGAAATCCTTTTTTCCATCAGGAGTAAGCCCAATATCAAAGTAACGTGGTCCAAAAATATAGGCACTTGCAATCTGACCTCCACCAATGATAAAAGGCTCCACTTGAATTACCCACATGGCTTCAGTATTTTCCGGAAGGTTATGGTTTCCAAAACCAAAAAGGTCAAAATACACATCTCCAGAGCCCCATACATCATTTCCAAGTTTTGTTCCAAAACGCTCTTGCATCAAATCGTAATCATAATCTTCAATAACTTTCGAAGCTGCATCTACGGCATTTTGGAAATCATCTTGTTCGAGGTAGGTCTCTGCCAAATAGTGCCATGCAGGCCCTTGTGTAATTCTTCCGGGGGCATCTTCTTCACCCGGTTTTGGTAAATTATTTGCTGCAAATTGAAAATCTTCAACCATCAGGTCGTGGATGTCTGCTACCGGATTTCTAATAAAATCTGCTTTGGCTGAATTTATCGGTTCCGTCAATAAAGGAATATCCCCATAAGTGGAAACCAAATACCTATAAGCAAATCCTCTAAAAAAGCGGGCTTCTGCTATGTATTTACTTTTACCGGCTTCTCCATCCGAAAAAGCTTCCGGATCGGCACTTTCTACCCTATCGATCAAAACATTAGCCCATTGAATAATTTCAAAACCAACATTCCATGTAGCGATCACATTTCTCCATACCGGTGTCATGTCCGCATAAGAATTTAAATAAGAACCTCCGGGACCCGGGGTTTCACCATTGTATCCCAAATCCGAACCATGAGTGGCCCAGTTCATTACACCAAATTCACCAAATGAATAGTAGGCAGAACGGACACGGTCGTGTAAGGCAGTGATCCCCTGCAAAGCTCCTGCCTCAGTTAAATAGGCATTATCCGGAGAAAGAAAATCGAGAGGTTTCTCGTCCAAAATATCATCATTACAGGACGGAAATATAAACAGCACAATCGCAGCCATCAATAAAGATTTAACTGCAAGATTTTTTATATTTATCTTCATCATTTTTTATATTTTTCAGGTTTTACTTAATGAAATAAGTTGAACGCTTATAAGCTAAGGTTCAAACCTAGAATGAAATTCCTCATTAGTGGCGTATCACTAACACCTGTTTCAGGATCCCAACCTTGCCAGTTTGTCCACACATAAGGATTTTTACTGGATACATATACCTGTGCAGACTGAAATTTCAATTTATTCAAAAAGCTTTGTTTGAAAGTATAGCCTAGGGAGATATCCTGTAACCTTACAAAACTTCTGCTTTGGTAAATTCCACTTTGACGAAGGGGAACATTGTATATCCCTGTGGTGTTGGTCGTGGGGTTTTCCGGAGTCCAGTAGGGATTTACAGCCGAGTTATTTCTTCTATCAGGGAAATAAAAGAGAGGGTTTATGATATCAGCATTGTCAGATTGGTAATAATTTTTTCCTCCTTGAATTGAGTTGATAAAAACAGAGAGTGTAAAGTTATTGTAGGTGAAGCTATTGTTAAGGCTAAATCTATAACTTGGTGATTCATAACCAATAACCATCCTATCATTCGTAGGATCTATTTCTCCATCACCATTTTGATCCACATACCTAAATTGGCCAGGGTACCAATCTTCCAAAATATTCCCACTAAAAACTCTTCTTCGGTCCATACTCCTCCTGCCATTTCATAATCATAAATTGCACTGAGTGATTCACCTACAAACCATCCATTTCCTATATCATTGTCGTCTTCTTCTCCATACAATTTGGTGATCTCATCTCTATTGAGGGCGAAGGTAAAATTGGTCTCCCACCTTATGGGTCCATCCATATTGATTGATCTCAAATCAAATTCAATTCCTTTGTTTTTTAAGCCCCCAATATTTGTCCAGATATTGGCATAACCTGCCGCTCTAGGAAGTTGTCTTAATACCAAAACATCCGTAGTATTTGCTGTATAAGCATTGATTGTACCGGTGATTCTGTTTTGCCAAAAACCAAAATCCAAGCCCAAGTTATAGGAAGAAGTGGTTTCCCATGCTAAGTTTACATTTCCGAGATTACTTGGGTAAAGTCCAATCGCCGTAGATTGTCCATAAACGTAATAACGTGTACCCATTCTGGATAAACTTGAATACCTACCAATGCCTTGGTTACCATTTTTACCATATGAAGTTCTCAACTTAAGGTAAACATCAGTACCATTAAGGAATGGCTCATCAGTAAGCACCCAAGCCAAAGATGCTGATGGAAAGGTTGCCCATTTATTTCCAGCACCAAATCCTGAAAACCCATCGCGCCGGACAGTTGCTGTAAACATGTATTTGGATAGGAAACTATAATTGACTCGCCCCATATAAGAAAGGCTATTTTCCTCATAAGCAGATGAACTACCAGTGACTACTTCTGCCAATCCTATATTATTATAGCCAAGAATTTCATTTTCAAACCCGGAAGCAGAAAGTGTGGAAGCATTACCTGTCCTTCCTTCCCTACTGAATAAAAATGTACCATTTACTTGATGATCTCCAAAGGTTCTGGAGTAGTTAATAATATTGTTAAGGTTCCAATCCCTAGATTCTGAAGGGTTTTTAATGGCCAGTCCTCTATTGGAGACTCCTGATGGGGTTAAGCTAGAATGGAAGGTATTGTTATTTCTATTGGTGTATACATTGGAATAATTGAATTCATAATTAAGTCCTTCTATCCATGGAACCGAAACCTTCAACCTTCCAACAGCAAATATTTCGTTGGTAATATCTGAATTGTCAATGTACTGATTCACTAAAGGATAAGGTTGAAACAGCTCGCCTCCCAAATAAATATCATAATTAGGTTCACCAATATAATTGTTAACCAAAGGGCTTGCTACCCTAGCATTCCCAAGACTGGTAGGGATCCCTGAATTATCTCTAGTACTATAACTAGTATTTAAGCCAAAGGTTAGCCAGTCGGTTATTTCACTTTCTACATTACTGCGCAAAGTAATTCTTTTGAACTTGTCATTGATCTGTATACCTTCTACATCTGTAAACGAGCCTGAGATATAATAGGTCGAACGATCTGTCATCCCTTGAATACTCAAATTGTAATTTTGCATTGGAGCCTTTTGCAAAACCTGATCCACCCAATTTATTTCATTCCCTGCCAAGTAGTTTTGTTGCTCTTCATACGTTTTCAAGTAAGACCCAACAATTTCCGGGTTGCTTAAATCAGGCCTTTGGGGTCTCCCTTCAGCACTAGTTGGATTGGTTTTGTACCAGGCATATACCTTGCTTTGATGATCCCAATCTACCAAACGATTGGCAAATTCTTCCCCATTCATTACTCTCATTGGATTGTTCGTCATGTCCTGGAAGCCAGTATACATACCAAATGAAATGATAGGTTTTTCAGTTTTTCCTTTTTTGGTTGTAATCAATAATACGCCATTGGCAGACCTGGATCCATAAACAGCAGCAGCACTGGCATCTTTAAGTATGTCTATTGTTTCTACGTCATTTACATTAATGTTTGATATACTACCATTGTAAATCACACCATCTAATACGATCAATGGTCCGTCTGAAGCTGAAAGGGAAGTTTTACCTCTAATGGAAATTTCAGGCTCACTAGATGCCCCTCCTCTTCCTTCAAGATTTACACCTGCTGAAGCACCGATTAAAGCTTGAAACAAGTTTACATTGGCTTGATTGGATTTATCTTCCATATTAATTCTAGCTACAGAACCAGTCAAATCACTCTTTTTAGCTGTGCCATAACCGATGACCAAAACCTCATCCATAGAGGTTACATCCTCTTCCAACACAACATCCAAAACTGTCTTATTTCCTACTTCTATATTTTGGGTAACGTACCCAATATAGGAAAAAGACAAAGTTGATCCCTCAGGAACAGTAAGAGAGTATTTCCCCATTAAATCAGTCGCTGTCCCTGTGGTTGTCCCGGGAACAAAAACAGTAACTCCCGGAATGGATTCACCATTATTATCCGTAACGGTACCGCTAACGGTAATGTCCGCAAAAACGTTTTCTCTAGTTGAAAAACGATTATTTTCAACCTCTTTAGAAATTTCATTCTCTATCTCCGGCGCTGGCATTTTTCCTATACCATAGGCAGAAGACATCAAATGAATGGAAAAAGTGAGGATTAAAATCCCAACTTTCGCGATCACAGTCTCTTGTATTGGTCTATTCATTTTTTAGGGTTTTAGTATAACAATTCTCATAAATCATTTGAAATATATTTAATACTTTAATCATTAAGGTTATGAAAATTATTAATTCTAAACTTCAATAGCAAGCAACTTATATTTTTTATATGATAAATGGTACCAAATAAAGGTCATTTACGTATTCCTTTAAGTATTCTTATTAAAAAATATCAACGTTTTTTGAGTAAACATCTCAAAATTCAAGGATTCTAGCAACTATTTGAAAAAGTCAATCTCAAAAAAATAATTTACAATACACTTTTTTCATTTTTATAAAATGTGAAATCCATATATTTCAATATTATTTTTACATAAATGGTATTTTATCAGAATTTATAAATAGCGTATTACCCTATTTTAATTACTTAAAACCAATTAAAAATCTCAAGAAAAACCCTACAACAATAGGACATTATACTTTTCAAGGGTTTTAAATCATTTTTAAAGTAAACTTATAACCAAAGTTTTTGAGATGTGAGTAATTATTTGAACTTCCAATTCAAATCTTTTACCATCAAGCCAATCCACAAATTTTCAATAAAAGGCCATCTTTATTAATACCATAAATGACTAAAAACATGGGTTTCAATGATTGCTCTCTAGAGTCCTTCATTGAATTCTGTCATCCGGATTGTTGCGTTTTTATAAGGTTAATTCTCGGAAGAGCGATTTTCTTATAACCTAAAAGTCGGTCTCGGGTTAAAAGCAAAACTCCCCTTTTTTTAAAATGAAAGAATAAAATCTAAGTAAAATGTAGAAGAAAATAACCAAAGCCATTACCAGCTGGTTGGTCGATAATCTTTCAAAAATTTTCCACACCAATGTTTCCCCATATTAATTCCATCGAACAATGGATCCAATACCCTCGCTGCTCCATCCACAATATCAAGAGGAGGTTGAAAATCATGGGTTTCTTCTTTTGACCGAGCCAATTCGATAGGATCTTCATCAGTTACCCATCCTGTATCCACTGCATTGGTATATATACCTGCTTTAGCAAAATCACTCGCCGAGGTAAGTGTTAACATGTTTAATGCAGCTTTGGCCATATTGGTATGTGGATGACGGGCTTCTTTATGGTATTTATGGAATTTACCTTCCATGGCAGAAACATTGATAATATGCTTTTGACCGGTATGGTCTTTTTTCATCAAATGAACCAAGCGGTTACAAAGTACAAATGGAGCAATGGAATTGACAAGTTGAACCTCCAACATTTCATTGGTAGGAACCTCACCAAGTTTTAATCGCCAACTGTTTGTTTTTCTTAAGTCCACTTGTTGCAAGTCTGCATCCATCCTCCCCGTGGGAAAAACTGTTTCCGGCTCCAAAGCATGGTCTATTGTATAAGGAATTTGAGATAATTTAGCAGAAGCGCTTAAGCCGATACCCAATTGATCCACATGCCAAGCGACCGGTAAATTTCTATTCGCCTCCTCATTATTACTAAAAGCCCTTAGCTCCTTTAAACAGTCCCTATGATCTGACAGCATATTGTTTACTATTGGAGACAAATATGCCTTATCTAATTCCTCATTTTTCAATAAATGTTTATAAAAGCCAGCGGGACGTCTAACCGTCTGTGCTGCATTATTAATCAATACATCCAGTCTATCGTATTGGTTAGTTAAGAAATTACAAAAAAGTTCTACACTTGGAATATGTCTCAAATCCAATCCATGAATCTTAAGCCGAGATTCCCAAATTAAAAAATCATCTTCCTTAGAAAAACGAATGGCAGCATCTACAGGAAATCTTGTAGTGGCAATGACAGTAGCCCCGGCACGTAACATCATCAGGCATATTTGATAACCGATTTTAAGCCTCGCTCCGGTAACCAAGGCCACCTGATCGGTAAGGTCTGCCGATTGAAAACGCTTGGCATAATTAAAATCTCCACAAGTTTTACACATGGTATCATAGAAATGATGAAGTGTGGTAAAAACCTCCTTACAAACATAACATTCACGCGGAGCTACTGATGTGGTATTGCTCTCTCTATCTTCTTCTATTGAAGTTATCATTTTTGGCGCTACAAAAACTAGAGATTCTCTTGCACTACGGATACCTGTCTGATTGCGTGCAAGTTTGTCTTGAAAAGCCTTTTCTTTCCTGACCTTTTTCTTTGCGTTTTTCTTTCGCTTAATCAGCTCCTCTTTTTGAGGCCTTGAAAGTCTACCTGCTTGGGTAATCAGCTCAATTCTACGGTCCAATGGTATATTAAATATCTGGCCTGTATCATTGTTTAATATTTCTAAAATAGCAATACATTGATCAATCTGATCTTTGCTTAACTGACCATTGTCTTTATTAATCTCCATTTATCCGCTTGGTGCTTATGAGGAAAAGTTTGCATCTTGCATGTTTATTCCAAACTGTAAAGGTACACCCTTTTCTATCATTATATTTGAAATATCATTTTACTGTCCTTAATCCAACTACAACCTGGGATTTTCTCTAAATAATGGTGATAAACAATGCTTATCTTTAAATAAACCGGTCCAATCATTATTAAAGACCAATATTACCTACCCTATTTTTCAAATTCATCTTTAAGAATTTGATGCTTGTTTTTTCTTTGTTTCTTATTCCTTAGGGATTTCTTTTGGGCAGAAACTTTATTATTATCGGTTTTAAAATGCATACTGGCTTCTGACAAACTTGAACCCTGCTTAATCATCAAGCCATTATAAGGACAGTGGTCATAGCCGCAATCATGCTTGGAATATGTGCCAAAATTTCTATGCTTTATTTTTTTATCTGCTAAAATTTTCTTTTGATTGAATCGTATTTCAGACCAAATTTGTCTTTCATCTGCAATAGTAAGATCAAGTCCTAGTGTAATTAAATCAAAAAAGGTTTTAGGATCCTTTAACTGAAAAAATTAAATGTCTTTTCAAAAATAGAATTGGCATAATCTCGAACCTCTATCCGCTCATTTAATTCAAGTCCTTCGTTTTCACAAATGGAACGGTACAATCCCAAAGTATTAAAGTCCGAATAATTTGAGTAATTGTCAATATAGAAAAGATATTCCCCTTTGCTAAGTTGGTTGAATTGCTTACCGATTTTCATTTTATGATTAAAGAATTTAAATAATAGAAAAGGAAAAATTTAAAAAAATAAATTGATATATAACTAATTTTAGGTGGTCAAACCCAATTCTAAAGATATTTTTTTTAAAACTTCCACACTAAAATAAGACTACAATTGTAGGATAGCCCACTATTGTAGCCTTAATTTTTTTGCATTACTTGTTGTCTATTCCAATTCAGGTTTTACCCAATCTTCTATTCCGGATGAATCCTCTTGTTTTTGGTATTCCACCCAAAAGGGTTTTTCATCTGCCAATGGAGCATTTTCATTGACCATTAAAGGCCGAACTTCCATCCACCATGCATCATAGGCTGCACGCATTTCAGCTATCAGTTCAGGATGTTCTTCTGCTATATTCGAAGTTTCTCCCGGGTCATGAGACAAGTCATACAATTCACTGTTATTTACAAATCGATAGCGTTCATTTCTAACGGCAAACTTTTTGTATTTAGAATTATCAGGATTAGAGGTTTCTTCTGTTCCTACCCACCGATCAGTTCCATCTTGTCCTGAAATATTTTCTGGATTTAAAGGCCATCTACCTCCATGAAAAAACCGAAACCTGTCTTCCGAATGGGTGCTGTCATTCATTAGGAAAGGATAGAAGCTTTTGCCATCTATGTCAGGAATATCTGAAATATCTATGTTGGCAATCTCTGCGAAAGTTGGCAATATGTCATAATGATTAAGCATCACATCAATTTCCTGACCCTGCTTAAAGACTTTAGGCCACCTTATAAAGAAAGGCACTCTAGTGCCGCCTTCATAAACACTCCCTTTAAACCCTCTCATTCCAGCATTGTAGGTGTCTCCATGAACCGTATTGTATCCTCCATAAGTTTTGCCATTGTCGGTCATGAAAATTAGAATGGTATTGTCAGCAATGCCCCAGGCATCCAACTTATCCATCAATACCCCCAAATTATCATCTACATTTTCTATCATTCCATAAAATCCCTGAGCATCTTCCGGGTAGCTTTGATCAATGAATTTTTGCTTGTATTTTTCAGGAGCAATAAAAGGTCCATGTGGCGCATTAGTGGTGATATAGGCAAAAAATGGTTCCTCTGCTGAGGATTTTTGCTTGATCCAAGACAAAGCTTGAGTGAAAAACACATCGGTACAAAAGCCTTCGGTTTTCACAAAAACGCCATTGTGCTTTATTACCGGATTAAAGTAACCATTGTCAGGTACATCAGCACAAGAACCTGCATATGCTTGGCCAATTCCACCTGCACCATGAATAAACACTTCGTCGAATCCACGACTATCTGGTTGGTATTCTTGCTCATCACCTAAATGCCATTTCCCGAAAATCCCACTGGTATAACCTCCCCTTTTTAAAACCTGAGGCAAAGTGGTTAATCCCAGCGCCATTCTTTCCCGCTCTAAAATAGTATGGGTAATCCCATTCTTAAAAGGGTGACGTCCACTCATAATGGCAGACCTGGTAGGTGCACAGGTAGGGCTGACCTGAAAATCTTCCAAACTTATACTCTGAGACTTTAACTTGTCCATATTTGGGGTAAATACATCAGGACTACCATGGGCTGAAATGTCTCCATATCCTTGGTCATCTGTCATTACCAATATGATATTGGGTGGAATAGCTTTTTCCTCAATTTCCTGTTTACATCCAAAAAATAATAGAACAAGACCAAAGAATAAAAGTGAATGTAGTCGAGAAGTGTTTTCCATTGTGATTTCAATTAGTGATTTGCTTACAATAATAACAATAAGATGGGAAAACAGGAGCCTTCTTCCACAATACCTTTTAAGAACCGTAGTATTGTGATCGTTAATTTAGAATTTATTAATGGTTAATGAGGCTAGGCTAACTGTTAAAATTTTGAAGCCTATTCATTACAATTATCTCATTGCTAAACTTGGACTCTTCGAAGTTAAAGGTTCTAGAATCTCCTAAAGCCCCGAAAAGACAACTGGACCCTTCGAAATTATAGTTCATTGAATCCAAAGTTCTCTCCCCTAAACTTAACCCGCTCATCCCATCACAAATCCTAAATCACAGATCCCTACATAACTACATCACCAATCTCCCTATATATCTTGAAGTAAGGTCCTAATTATTTAACATAATTAGGAATCAATACAGGGATTTAATGACTTTTAAATTAAAATTTAACAATTAATAATAGGAGATACTTTTCTTCAAAAAAAATAATATATATTTTAAGAGTGGAGAAAAAGAGAATAATAAATATTTACCCTACAGAATGAATCTTTAAAAATATAATTTATGTTTAAGACCTCCTATTTTGCTGACCAAAGGCTGGAGATTGTCATTTTAGGCCCTATGAGGGGTGAGGAAAATGACAGCAGTATTCAGATAAGAAATGCTTTAAAAGAAATTCTCCAAGATGAAAATTGTAGAGGATACTTAGATAAATATGGAGTTACAGAGGCAAATGTATCCATAACTTTCCCGGAGGAATGGAAAGGATCCAGCATAGAGCGAGATGTTTTTTCTAAACTTGATACGGCTGATCTAGTGGTATTCAATATTACACCCCGAGCAGGAGAGACCAACCCTTCACCCAATGTATTTTATGAGCTTGGGCTAGTACATTCTTTGGGATTACCTTACTTGGTTTTGGTTCAAGATGAAATAGAAATCCCTTTCTATTTAAGGGGCATTCGATGCTATACTGTCAAAGATTTTGAGAAAGAAGAACTTATTGAAACCCTGCATCCACCTATTGAAAACTTTCTCTCAGACAATTCTCCTTTTTCATTTACCGAAAACATTATTACCCGGTTTTACGAAGGCTTGCCGGTGGTGGATATTTCAGCTGCGGTAGGTTTGGCCACCGGGTATTATATGAATTTTGTAAGAAGAATTTTAAAGGATGGGGGATTTATCTCCCATTACCCCGACAAAATAAAACGACTGATCGTGGTCAGACCTATAAGCGTTTTTAACACTTATGAAGAAGATGTAAGCGCTATGAAGGATAAACTTATAGCTGCAGGTTATGAATTGATTCTCGAAAAGTTAGCACCTATCCTTTCCGATAAAGACGGTGGGATTTGGTTTGAACATATTAATGGAACAGTGATCGACATTCCACGAACCATTTATCCATTAAAACGTTCTCCAAGATTGCTTAGTCTGCGGAAACGAATGGATCAAGCCTATCACCAACAGGATAGCCAACTTAGAGTTTCCCTACTCAACGAAGCTGCAGAAAAGTTAGTAGATAAAATTGAATCCATAATTAAATATCATATACGAAATGATTCGGAACGGGTCAGGGAAAGCTTATTGGAATTTTTGTCGGTTGATGAACTAGTGGACCGAATAAAGCAGGTATAACAAATTATCCTCATAAACAGACCGCTTCCTTTCGGGCTACACCTATTATTTCTTTATCAACTTTGACAGGGTTGAAGTATTTTGCTATAAAATCCAATTCATAGACCTTGATTGTGTAGCAGCATTTTTCCGACCTGACAATAGTCAGGGGTGAAGCATGTCCTATGTATACGAGAGGTGTTGCAATCGCAAGAAAATCTTTTGGAGATTTTAACATAGCATTGTAATGGTGAAATTAAAAAAGCCACGATGTGGCTGATTTTGAGCGATTCCAGCACATAATAGATAGTATATTTCAGGTTAAACTTTAACCCTGAACGCTCTTAAATTAGGATTTGATTTCCGTATTGATCTAAATACATTAATGAAATAAAGTAAGGTATCCCCTCTATCTGATGGTAATCCTTAAACTGTTCATTGGCGGGCAAATCATTAAAAGTAACCAATAGATTATGAAGTTTCTGTGCTTTATAGGTCTCTTTATAGATTTTCCAATCTTTTCCTACAAATGGTCTCCAACCATCCAGAATCTTCATGGCGTTCCACCTTCTGTGTTCTATCAAACCTAAATCTTCAACTTCTTTTTTGCTCCAAAATTTTTCAAAACTAGCTTTCTCCGGAACTTGATCCGATACTACCCATTTCTTACCGTAAGCTGTTACCTTTATCCAAAGGTGATCGGCTGCCTGTCTATTCCCCTCCCGATCTGTTTCAGACAGGCTTTTCCAACAGTATCGCATCATCATTTCCATTCCCTCCAAGACATAACTGTCGGATAAAGCTTGAAACCACAGGTTTTTTAACCCATCGATTTTATGTTTTAATTCTTCGTCATATGTGAGAGCTTCATTATTGGAAACATACCCTAACTTCAATGCCTTTACCTTTGAAATCAATTTTGTAAACCATTTTTCTACCTCGAGAGAGGTCCTAACAGATCTGTTCCCGTAATCATATAAGAGGTAGTACCATAGGGCTATTTGTTTGGCCAAGTGGTCTGCTTCCTTATTTTGGATCGCCTTACAGGAAAATTCATAAAGATAATTACCAAAGCATTTTACAGGGATATGTGGAGCCAAGGCATTGATTTTTTGTTCTAAATAGACCTCTTCTTTCTCATCCGGAAAATTATAAAAACAATAAGCCTGTAAATCATAATTGGGATTTTCAAGTTTTATTCGTTCCAAACCGGGTAGTATAGAGGTCAAAATGGAAGCACTCTCCAAACCAGAATTGAGGCAGGCAAATACCTTTAATTTCTTATAAATATTTAAGTATTGAAGCAGTGGGCTTTGGGGATGTGTTAGCTGTTGAGGAATCGGTGGAAGGGGGTAAAATTGGATTCGGTCTTTTGTATTATATTTATCCCTTTCCTTATAAAATGTCCAATCCGTTACTCTACTAAAAATAGCATCCGGTTGCTGGTCATTTTCTCTAAACAAATACGGGTATTCTTGTTTAAAATCCTCAACTGCCTTGGCATCTGAATCAGGATAAAAAACCAAAATTCTGGGCATGGGGTTATCTGTAAAAACGAGTTGCTGTATGGATTTAAGGGCAAGAGACCTGCCAACCGAACCAAATCCTACAATTGATATTGAGCAGCTGAGTGGTGTTCCGCGTAACTCGGGAAACCCTGCCAACATCCGGCGGGCAGTATTATCGGCATGACTGAATACTGTCAGAGCGTAGTTGGTGCGTGCACTTATTGACTGTTGCAGCAATTGCTTTAGTTTTCTGTCCTGGATATGGACAAACCAATCCTCGTTTTTATACTGCTTGATTTTTGATATCACCTGATCCATTTCCATTACACATCGGACGTTTTCCTCTTCGGATTCGGTCACCACAAATACTTGTGCCGCTTCTTGAAAATAGGTTTTATTAAGCGAGGTGGAACTTGTAGGAACACCGGTAATAACCCAAGCACCTTCATTTCTGGCAAGTTCCACAAGTGCTGATGTTGGATCCGGATTTAAAACCACCACTTTAACACCTTTTATAGATTTCGTTGAGGGATTTCTAAGGTCTTTTAAAATATCGAATGCAATTTCATTCAGTCCCACCACGACTGCAAAATTATTCGCCCATTTTGGACGGAACTTCCGGAAAGAAATCCAAGAAAGGAATTGTGAAACAACTCCTTTAAAGCGGTTCCATAGCCTAAATTTATAAAACAAAAACCGGTAAAATACTTCTTTTCCTGAAGCAAAATATAGGGCTATAAAAAAAACAACAACAGTAAAACTACCGCCCAATATCCTAGCTGCTTCCACTTTCCAGTTATAAGAATTTTCAAAGACGGATTGGTCTAAGGTGATCAAGTTGGCGGAAAAAAATACACTGTTTAGAAATTCTGTCCAGGTTTTTCCTCAATACCATAATGGCCGGTAACACCTAGGACCAGAACACAGCATACTAGAAATAAAGGGAGTAAAAACCGCAAGAAAATGCCTGTAGAAATCGGGAAGACATTTCGTCCAAATCCGGGTATCCTTTTGCATGTTTTAGTTATAAGATTTTTATAATAAGCAGTTATTATTGTTGTCTCCCAATCGTGTTTACTTCTAGGTATAATTGGGTGATTAAGGTAAGATTGAGCAGAAGGGATAGCATTCTTTTCACGGGCAGTATATAAATGGTGAAGGGTATATTGTACTTTTCTGTCCCAAAAGAAAGACTTAGCTGATGATTTATTTTTGAATTTTTTTACGGCGTGCCAGGTTCCTCCCAGTTTTCCGGTGTCAATACCATCCCATAAAGTTATTAGGTGACTCGACTTAAATGTCAATATTTCATTTAGAATTTCGTAAGGCGTTTGATCACGATCTGATTTTAAAGGTTTTATTTTTAAAGTAGTGTAATTTTCCTTACTTTCTAATTTATCTACACGTTCTAAATCACCTTGTCCATAAGAAGGGAAAATCTTTTCGTCAATAATCAGAAGGATTACAACAACTCCTAAGCTAGCAGCCTGATTTGCAACAAGTTCATCTGCACCCTTCGCAAAACCGGTAATAAGAATGAAATTTTCAGGTTTTCCATTTACAATTTCTTCCAATTTCAAATGAACCTTTTCTCTAATCGCAGGAATATCATTTATCAAGATGTCTTGATGACCGGAGTGACCAATTACTGTTTTGATTTTAAGTAAACGCTTAAATTCCTGAGATGATATTGAATGCATTTGTTATGACACTAAGTTATGAATGAATTTGTAATAACAGTTATTGAAAATGTAATTAGCCATATAGGAAGCCATTGGTGTTTTTTTATTAAGTAAGTTTGTTGGCATTAAGAACAAAAGCAAACATCGATTGGCAAATGTTTTATTCTACTTTCAAAGTAATCAATAAAATTTAATTTTGTATATATAACTTTAAAAATACAGGTAATTGAAAAAGCCAAACCTCATTAATCTTTTTATTTACCTTGTTTGGAACTCAAAAATGAATGCTTTATAAAATAAAATTAAAAATAACACACCTCACCCATCACAAACTCACAATCACATCTATTTATTCAGGCAATTTCACTCATTTTTCCACTGCAAAATAAAAAAGACATTGTATATTTCCGGTATAACATCATGTCTCCTACCCGATTCAAAACACCATGCCTAGATCATATTTTATCGTCGCTTTATCAATTGTCATAGTTTTAATTACAGGTTTCAGTAGAGTAGCAAATCCACCTCAAGCGGAAATCAGCAATGGGCTGATTACGGCAAAACTCTACCTACCGGACCATGAAAATGGCTATTATCGGGCTACTCGATTTGATTGGTCAGGAGTGATTTCCAGCTTAGCGTACAAAGGTCATCAATATTTTGGGCAATGGTATGACAACTACGACCCTCTGATCAATGATGCCATAATGGGACCTGTCGAAGATTTCTCTCCACTAGGATATGAAGAGGCTAAAGTAGGGGGTGTTTTTGTTAAAATTGGAGTTGGAGCCTTGGAAAAAATCAAAGAAGAAAAATACCGCTTCTCCCATACATATAATTTGGTAAATGGCGGTGAATGGAAAGTTAAAACCTATCAGAAACGAGTGGAATTCAGGCATGAATTAATTGATGCAGATGGCTATGGCTATTTGTATACTAAAGTTGTGGAGTTAGTGGATGATAAACCTATACTTGTATTGAAACACACCTTGGAAAACATAGGTATTCAACCAATCAAAACAAGTGTCTACAATCATAACTTCTTTGTGATCGACCAAGAAATGACAGGCCCAAATATTAAAACCACTTTTCCTTATAAAGTTTACCTCGACAACAGTGAAGAAAAGAAAAAAGTTAACTTTAACGGCTTAGGAATGGTTTCCGATCATACCATTAGTTTTAGCAGGTATTTTGAAAAGGGAGAAAATGTATACACTGATGCCTTGATGGGATTTAGGGATTTACCAGAAGATTACCAATTCTCGGTAATGAACACAAAAACCGGCGCAGGAGTAAAAGTTACAGGTGACAAAGCACTGGAAAAGATTGTTTATTGGGCCAACGCAAGAACCTATTGCGCTGAGCCCTATATCAGACTTGAATTAGACCCCGGTGAAACCATTAACTGGAAAAATGAATATGATTTCTTCACCTTCGAAAAGGAATAAATCCAAGTATTTAATTCTAAGTTTTATTAATTTTCTCCTATATCTCCAAAATAATATAACATGATCACTTTTGAGTACCTCAGGTTCCAAGGTGTAGTTATAAGGGTAGGGATAAATATAGAAACATAATAGACCCAAAGTGGAGGATCATTAAAGACCAAATAGGCAAGAAATCCAAAGACCATAAATATAGCTACGCCTACCATATAGGTGAAAAACATAGATATCTGATAGAAACCGGGTTCCGGCATAAAGCCAAAACCACATTTTTCGCAATTTTTATTCAACTCATTAAATTGGCTCATGTTTAATGCTGAGGTCTTAAACATATCCCCTTCTTTACAAACAGGACATTTACATTGTAGCATGGCATCCAATTTCTTGTTGTTTTTTTCAATGGACTCATGGGTGTTACCATGCTTAATCTCCTGGCTTAAATTCTTCATTGGGATCTATTGTGATTTAAAACTATGCCTTCTTCTAGGTAAAAAGAAAAACTTAATAAAGCCACTCATTTTACCTCATTGGTATTAATAATTTGTAATTTGACTTCAAAGTTCCCTCAAAATGGATTTTTCACAAAATATTACAACCTTTCTGGTTATAATGAATTAACTATTAACGCGTAAATTTTAACCTAACTCATTAACAATTAAACTACCAAAGGCTTGTTAAAATTGTACAATCAATCCGGTAGTTAAAGAATATTTTTAGGGAAGTATTATCCTGCAAGAAACCAATTTCTTCCCTTCGTTTTTTTTTAAAGTCTTAAAAACAATTCACCTCATAGACAATCATTTCATATCAATAAAAACTAACTTAATTTGAGAAGAAGCTTATTCTTTTCAAATTTTAATAAAGTTTGTTTTCTAAGCATCATCTTCTGATCCTAGAAATTATTGATATATTTGGCAAACTTCAAATCGCATGTATGCTTTTTCACCTGTCACTAATTCAAGCAAAGGGATTATTTTCATACCTGATATAAGTGGATTTACACAATTCATCAAAAAAACTGAAATCATTCACAGCCAACACATTATTACTGAATTAATTGAGTTAATAATAAAGGAAACTGGTGATGAATTTTCCGTCTCAGAAATTGAAGGAGATGCAGTGTTGTTTTTCAATAACAACTCACTCCCTGATTTTGAAAAACTCACTTCCCTTTGCATAACAATTTTCAAAAATTTCATCAACATCTAAAATATTATGCGAGAGATAGAATTTGCCATTGTGGTGCGTGTAATTCTACGGAAAAATTATCGCTTAAATTTATTTTACATTCTGGAACAATCACGCAATTTGAAGTAGGTGGACACCAAAAGCTATTAGGAGAAGATGTGATTGTGGCACATAGGTTTTTAAAGAATAGAATTGACCAATCAGAGTACATCCTTTTTAGTGGTGATTTTATTCACGACTCGAAACCATCCTCTCATCATTTGAATTCACTTATTATTGGTGAGGAAAATTTGGAAGGCTTGGACAATAAGATGTATTATTACCGCTCCCTTGGTCCATTTAAGAAAGAAATAGAAGAACCTCCTGCTAGGAAATCGCTAAATTTCCCTACAATAAAGACAGGGAAAATGGTGGATATAAGCGCCCAACCAAAAGAGCTGCTACAAATGTTAACAGAGCCCAAATATCGGATTAAATGGATGAAAAGTTTAAACAGAATCACCCTAAAAGATCAAAAAATCAACCGGGTTCTATCCTACCATGAATGTGTGCTTGGAGGTAATCACCTTGAAGTTTCTATAGAGGATGTTGTAACCAACGATGTAGGAATTAAATTTTTGAAAGAGCTCAAATGAAGCGTCCCTTGTTAGATTTTATGGTGTTTTACCAAATGGAAAAAAAGACAGTAAAATTACTCAAGTAGGTATTGGCAATCATTTTTTTAAATCAAAATACTGGATAATAAATAGAATTTTACTCCCAATTTTACCCCTAGTATTTAGATTTTTAAATCAAATCAATTTACGACGACTCAAAGAATATACTGAAAAAGAATACCGAAATATTCTATAGACTATCCATTACAAATTTCAAAATCAGTTTACAACACTCCTAGAGAAAGGTCAGGAATCTTATTGCAGGATTCGGGGCTTCAGTAAAGGAACTTTTAACCTTCATTTTAATGGCTATTCGTAAAAAAATCCACGAGGGTAACCCGTGGATATTCAATTAAAGCCTTATTTCTATATTTTTTTTATTTTAAAATCTTTGCTCAATCTAATCTTTTACCTTCTTCGTCCCAACCTGTGGAGCAAAAGTGAGACTCATTAGGAGTTTGATAACTGACCTGTGCAAGTTGCGGTGTTTTAAGCTTTTTGTGACCTTGAATCCTAGACTCTAAAGAAAAATCTAAAATACCACTACTTAGCATGGTCCGCTCTACCGGATATGGGGCCTCTCCTGATTCAAACAATATTTCAATGTTCTTTACAAGACAACCAAAATGATGGTGAGGTTTACCTTGTAAACGCATCAAAGTAGAAAATGGCTTCGGGTTATCTTCCAATTCTACTGCTATAGTAAAATCCTGAACCAAGCCTGTCAAAAGGAAAGCTGCTACTTTCAGCCCATCATTATAATCCACAACAAAAACTGCAGGCGATTTAACCAAATCCTTCATATCTCCTTCAACTTTGGTGAGGCTATGTGCAATGGCTTCGTTAAACAACTTACTGGCCCATTTGTTCTTTTCCAAAAACGCCCAACAGTCTTCTCCTTCCAAACACTGCACAGCTTTCACCCCTGTTTCCCCACCTTTTCTTCGCTCTACCACTGCCTGAAGGGAATCTAACAAATGAAAACCATAAATATCCAACCCGCTATAGGAAATACCCACCGCATATTTTTGTGCTTCTCCATACGGTGTATCAACTGCAGGAATCCGCCAAGCTACCGGTACTGAAGAACCTGCCAACATAGGGAAATCCAGTTCTTTGGAAATGTCCACCATCCGTTTGGCTTGCCTCCAACTATAGGATAAATGCTTGTCATTGAAAACAGGTACAGATTTTTTCATCTCTCTAAAGACATCCGTAATTTTCAAAAACATTTCAAAACGTGGATAAAGCTTTTGTGCCTTTTCGTTGGAAGGATAAACTCCATGCTCTCCTATTAGCAAAACAGCATCTACTTCTAGTTTATCTCCTCCAAGCGTAAGTGCATCAGCTACTGTCCCAAATATTGGCACCCCATGCTTTTTAGCCATAGGTCTACTCATGTCATTTTCGGGAACTTGTTCAGTAAAAATAGAAACTATCTTGGATCGAGGATAAGGATCCATTTCATCTTGATTGTATCCTTCCAAATATTTCCCAACGATAACATCTGCATGAGAATTGGGCCGGTATTCAGTGAGAATAGCTGCAATTCTTTTGGGTTTATTGGGAAGAATTCTTTCAGAATTCTGCTTAATTAAAGGCTCTCCATTGGCTGGGGAGATAGAAAGCAATTGCCCTGGAAGTAAGGGCGTAATGGCTAGGTATCTTAGAAGTTCCCGACGTTTCATTTGGTGATTGTGGTTAAATTAGTGAATTAATTAAATTGCTTAAATAGTTTTCTGACCTTTATTTTTTTAATAAGTAAAAGATAAAGTTGATCAGGATTTATTGAAATTTTAAAGTGCCAAAAAACTGAGGCAGATGAAAATTTGGTTTTGGGTTGTCTACAAATGACCAAGTCAGAAAATTTGGGTTGCTGGTCCTACTCCCTGTTTTGTAAAAATTTGCTTTCCATACTGTGCCTTTTTTAGGTTGTGTAACATTGGAATGTTTTTTCAGCATGGAAATTGGAATTCTATACTCAATAGTCCATGTAGTTGGCTCAGATATTTCAGGGTCTACCACCTCCGGCAAAGAGTGTGCGATTTCAATTTGGTCAATATCTTCTTTTCCTAATTTTGTAAAATCATCCCAAGGTTTAGCTATATAAAAAATCAAAGGTGTCCCTCCTGCGTTGATTTCAAGATTAAAGTAACTAAGAGGTTTCTCAGAATCCGGTGAAAAGAAAAATTCCACACAAGAGTCTCCCGACACATTTCCATTGTATTCTTGTACTATTGAGCGTACATATCGATCTTCTACTTTGAAAATCCCATAAATATTCTCCTCATCGTACATCAATTTTGCCCATACTTTGGGAAGGAACTTAGGTTGCTTCCCCATATTGTAATCAAGGCTGATCGCCTTAATTCCTTTCCACTGTGCCTTGTCCCAATTAGCATCAATTGGATTTGAATCCTTCTTTAGCTTTTTCACCACATACTCTGCTTCTTCGTTCTTGGAGGTGATTTCGCTCTTTTCAGGATTTGTCGTTACCTTATTTAGGTGACTGTAGAATAACGGTAAGGTTAACAATGATAAATAGAAAATTATTGCTTTCATGAAATTAATGGTTTGAGCTAAATTTTGGTTAGTAACTTTGGCTTATACAAAAAATAAAATTTTGCAAGCCAACCTCTCTAGACTTCAAAGAAAATAGTTGTCAAAATAGGTTTTATTGCCTGAATATATGTAAAACTTCAAAAAGTTGGCTACAATGAAAGTATCTTTTTAATGTTTTATTATTTCTACGGTAATTATGGGGTAAAAAAATTTGTAAAGATTGGAAATATCCTCCTTACCAAAATAGATTGAAGATGAAAGGGAAACCGAAAGGCCTTTTCTTTATTCAAAAAAATAAATATAATCACCAAAACCTAAATTATAGATTCGCAATGTTCTGACTCCAATTACTAAATTTATAAGAAATTGGTAACAATGAACATCTGAAACATATCCCTTAAAAACATTGAATTTTAAGGAAATAAACGGTATTATTGGTGAATTTACTTTAAACAACCACCTTTTTAAATCATTTAATAAATGGTTTAAAGCTTATAAAAAACCAAAATGAAAAAATCCACTTTCTTAAGAATTACATTAGTTTTACCACTCGCGCTGCTTTTCTTATTGACAGCCAATGCACAAAAAAAACCAATAATAGGGGTAGCTGGAATTGCCCACGAATCAAATTCTTTCAGCAGTCAATTAACGACGCTTGATTTATTTGATTTCAAACAGGGAGAGTCTCAAGAAGAACTGTCTAAAAAATTCTTCTCCTTTGCCAATTCTCAAACCATAAGTTCAGGTTATATAGAAGGAGCTAAACAATTTGGCTTAGAACTTTATCCTACCGTGGTCACCAGAGCAAGACCTATGGGGCCTGTTACTGACGACGCCTTCAATACAATGATGGATGAGATTTTAAAGCAATTAAAGGCCGGACCAAAATTGGATGGCATACTGCTTAACTTACATGGGGCAATGGTGGTGGAAAGCTACCCGAGTGGTGATGAAGAAATTGTCAAAAGAGTTCGGGAAACTTTTGGCCCTGAAATGCCCATAATTGTTACTCATGATTTCCATGCCAATGTCACTCCTGAGTTGGTGCAATATTCAAATGTATTGATCACCTTCAAAGAAAATCCACATCTAGACACATTTGACCGAGGTTTACAAGCTGCAAAGATAATGTCCGAAATGGTTAAAGAAGGACTCAAACCAACGCAAGCAATTGTAAAAGCGCCAATGGTATACAACATTGTATATCAAAGTACTTTTTCTAATCCTTTATTGCCTATAACAACAGAGAGTAAGGAAATGGAGAAAAATGATAAAATCCTTTCTGTGAGCGTTGCCGGAGGCTACCAATACGCTGATGTACCTTGGATGGGTCCATCAGTCATTGTTGTCACAGACAATGATGCTGAGCTCGCACAAAAGGAAGCCCAAAGACTTTCTGATAAATTGTGGGATACCCGCCATGAAACTGTACTCAAAAGCCCTCAACCTGCAGAGGCTGTGAAAATGGCCATGGAGCATGATGGACGACCTGTTGTCTTGATAGATATGGGAGACAATATTGGAGGTGGATCCACCGGTGATAGTTCATTTTTATTGGAAGAATTAATCAAACAAGGCGCTCAAGGATGGGTGATGGTTATAGCTGATCCGGAGGCTTATGCCGTTGCTGAAAAAGCCGGAGTTGGAAATGATTTTGATTTTGAAGTAGGCGGAAAAACTGATGACATGCATGGTAAACCTGTTCGCATAAAAGGCCATGTTCGCTCGCTTAATGTAGGTCGATATTTGGAAACTGAGGTACGTCATGGAGGCGGACGATATTGGAACATGGGACACACTGCCGTTATTCAATTGGAAGGATCAACTTTGGATGAACCTAACTTGGTGTTATTAACCACTTTGGCCTCTAGCCCAAACAGTGCCCATCAATTAATATCTAATGGAGTATATGTAAAGCGCCAAAAAATAATCGTAGCAAAAGGTAATATTGCCCCACATGCTGCTTATAAACCATTTGCTTCAAAATTAATACAAGTAGACAGTCCAGGTTCAACCGCTGTTAACCCTACTTGGTTTACCTTCAAAAGAGCACGTAAAGGAATGTTTGGCATGGGAGATTATTAGTTGCTCACTTTTAAAGGATAAATACCAAACCAGTCGCTTACAATTTAATCATTGTGATGCTTTGCTAAAATTTCTGAACAGGCTGATTTTACAGGATTTTAAACCCTAGCTGAAAAAGTTCAGTACAATCAATATAAATCCTACAACATATTCAGATTAAAGATAATCGCCCTTTTGGTAATACCAAGAGGGCGATTTCATTTAAAAGCATTTTAGCACATTGGGACCGATCAAAAAGCTTCTATTATAAACAAAGTTTAGTCAATTGAAGTATGATCTTTGCCTCCGTTCTGTTAATTAATATTCATTTTGATCCTACTAGTTACTCAAAAATCAGGCATTATTTTTCAATTTCTTTTAATGGTTGAGGGGTTTCTGTAAGTTTTGAAACATCATTTTCACCAGTTGGAGCTGTGCGCCACCAGTTGGCGAGGAACGATCCTGATATATCCATCCAAGTGCCAAAAATAGCAGGAAAAAGACCTAAAGTAGCCGCTTTCCCTAACTCAGAAGCTATTCCTGCCGCCATCCCTCCATTCTGCATCCCTACTTCAATAGCTATGGTTCTGCTGTCAACTTTATTCATCTTGAATAATCTACAACCCCAATATCCTAATACATATCCACTTGCATTATGAATTATGGCTGCAAGCAAAAGCAATAGACCAATTTCCAAAAGGCTGTCGCGACCTGCTGCAACAATTACAGCGATTATTATAACATTGGCAGCCATGGCCACAAAAGGCATAGAAGTATGCACCCACCCGGCCTTGTTTTTAAAAATTTTGTTGAAAACCATACCCGCCACTATGGGAACAAATATCATTTTGATAATACTAATCATCATCTGAAAAGAGTCAATTGGAATAAACTGTCCAGCCAAAAGTTTCATTAACATTGGAGTTAAAAAAGGAGCTAATATTGTGGTAAAAGCAGTTAAAGTTATGGATAAGGCAAGGTTTCCTTTGGCCAAAAAAGTGATAATATTAGAAGAAACACCACTTGGTGATGAACCTATAAGAACAATTCCTGCAGCTATTTCTGGCGGGAAGCCCATAAGTAGAGCCAAGCTAATAGCCAAAATTGGCATAATGGTAAATTGAGAAATCAACCCTACAATTACCCCTCTAGGCATTTTAAGGACCCCTTGAAAATCCTTTATGCCCATGGTAGTCCCCATACCAAACATGATCAGTTGTATTAAAGGCACTATAAATCCCTCTGTATGGTACCCTCCTACTTCAGTTATATAACCAGGATAAACCATGCTTATGGCTACAGCTGCAATAACCCATACCGTAAAGGAAAAGCCTTTTAATCGTGAAAAGCCTTGCATCCCAATCAACAGAAAAGTAAAAAAAACCAACACAAGTAATCCTGCCAATTCATTGTTGGCCAATACAAGCATAAAAATAATTCCTAATAATGATATTCCTGCCAGTACAAGAGATGTACTCCATAGCTTATGCTTACTATTCATGGTTGTTTTTTAAGTGGATTTGAAATGGTGTCAATTTGCACATCAACTTAGATTATACTTAAGTTCAAGGTAAATTGCCTTTTCTGTAAATATAGAAGGGTTTTTAATAATTAGGGGCAAATGCAAAACCTTTTACTTTAAAAAAATGGTAATATGTAAAAAAATAGGGTCTACTGGAAGGATATCAAAAAGATTGATGAGGTGAAGGAGTGATTGCTGAGGGGGCGATTGCGTGATCTGTTAGGAAGTGAGTGGGTGGTGGTTGGTGGTTTTTTTCTTTCCGTATTTCGTTAAAAGATGGCCTAATAACAGACGTTAATGGAGAGTTGTTGATTTCCGGAATTTAAATAAACGTAATAGGACTCAGGTTTAGCATTCTTGTTTCCACAATAAAATTCTCCCGATAGCCCATATCCTTCCTTTGGTTTTCCCAAAAGAGAGTAATCCATTTTGCCATTTTTATTGCTATCATGAAAAACAGTAATCATGTATTCTCCAGGTTCCAAGGCCGGAAGTTTAATATGTGAGGCTATTTCCAACGGTACCTGAATTTTTTCAACAGGCTCCAATTCCACCATCAAATTTATTGGTTGTTTTTTAAACACCTGAACCCGCACATCTCCTCCAAGGTCAAAATTCAAATTACTTAAATTAAGGGTAGTTTGATTATAATCATAAAAGGTAAATGAACTTATAAGAATAGAATAAAGGAGTGTTAAGGCAATTTTCATTTTTAATCAATTAGAATTTAAGGCACATTTTGTTAAATAATTTTATTTGTAACCAACCTTTTGAAACCAAATATCTGCTAGGTTAATATTCAATACAATACCATGGGTTGTCTCTCTTGAAAGTAACGAAGTGCTTCCTTGTTTTTCAAACTGGTAAGATAAATTCAACCTTGTGAACCCTTGGATAGGAATCCCAATTCCGGCAGTAAGTCCCCAACGATCTACTGCTTGATTTTGAAATTGATAGTTACCGGTATCATAGTAAGCACCTGCTGCATAACTCAATTTTTGAGGATATCGATAGCCACTTGAAATAGGCACATACTCAATTCCTAAGTTAACTTGATGAGCTGGTATATAATCCTCCCAAGAATCAGGAAATAGTTTGTAGGTATAATCTGCGGCAAAAATCCAACTTTTATTTTGATAAGATAATCCTGCTTTAAATGTTTGATAGAAATCTATTTTTTCCTTGTCACCTGTAGATTCAAACAACAAGGTGTCTGAGCCGGAAAGTTGAATTTCTTCAGAAATGGTTTCCACCATATAAGCAGGAGCTTGATATACCAAGCCCATCAATAACTTTTTATCTTTATTTTGATAGGCTACATATTGTAAACCCACATCCACTCCTGCACCACTATAGCTATTTTTTATGTTCAATTGAAAGTCATCTATGGAGCCGTCACCATCACCTTCTATGGCATATGAATTATTATTATTAATTACACCAAAGGCATAATATGGCCTAATCCCTAATGAGAGGCGTGGATGTAATGCATAAGCATAATTAATATAAACTTTACTTATGTCGCCGTAATTCTTAGTCAACTTAGAATAAGGATCATCAGACCCCACAAAATAAGTGGTTTCCATAAAACTGTTATCTACACTACTTATGGGAGTAATTCCAAAGTTTAAAGCAGATTTATTGGAAATCTTCAACCAAAAGGCAACATGAGACAGATTAGTCCTATTCACATCAACATTTTCATCAGTGGTTGCAATGTTCATCATCTGATATTTTACATCTGCATCGACCATAAAATTATACCCTCCAAATATCCCAATACTGGAGGCGGGGTTAACAAGGTTTAAGAAATATGGAGATTGTACTGCCACACCTGTGCCTCCAAGCCTTGCAGCATGTCCTACATTGTCATTATTTATCAAGCCTATTCCGTAGGAAGAATATAAGGAACCATCTCCCCTTTGCGCCAACAAATTTCCTGTTAGCAGCAAGGACATAAGACATAAACACAGCGATCGAATAGGAAAAGTCATTTTGATTTTTTCGGAAAGCTAGGACTACAAAATGTAACATGCTTCTATAATAGCCCTAAGGGCAATTTGTATAGACGAAATTCCCTTTTTTACCGCCCAAAAAGCAAAAACTAGACTATAAGCCATTTTTGAAGGATCATAGATAACAAAGGGCCTTTCGTCGAGAAGATTGTCACTTATGTCTATTTTAACTTATTAATCGAAGAAGATTGATTTGGTTTGAGGCAAAAATTAACTCTATGCAATCAATTTTCAGATCAATCAAATACTTCTGCATTTCTGCTTTGGCTTTTTTAATGACAGGGTGTTTTGAAAATGACATCCTTGTCCAGCCTGAGGTTATTAAGGACGATGATCAGCTGGATGTCAGTTTGATCGAAAGCACTGATATACTATTGTATAGTTATTTCAAGGATAGTTTGGTAACCAATGATAGAAGCAGTTTTTTATTGGGCTCATACGAAGACACCATTAGGGGAAAGATTGATGCCATACCTTATGTACAATTCGGGGCAGAAAGTAGTATCAGGATGAATGATGAAGCGCAAATGGATTCCGTAGTACTCGTACTATTCTACGAAAGCTTCCACTATGATACCATCCCTGTTTTTGATCTCAATATTTATGAACTTTTAGAAAGCCCTGAACCTGATGATGATGGGGATATTTATAACTTTCAAACATTTAGCTACGATTCAAATCCATTGGTAAGCAAATCAATTCAGGCTTTACCTCATAAAGATTCACTTACTATCAAACTCCCCTACGAGTTTGGTCTTGAACTATTTGAGCAATCAAAATCCAGTAGCACTATCTTCGATTCAAATGATGATTTGGAAGAATATTTCAAAGGATTTAGAATTGAGCCGGTTGGTATGGGGCCTTTACTGACATTTGCAGAGACGTCTTATATTGGTTTTTATTATAAAGCCTCAACAGACATTTCTCAAACCAATTCCTACTTTAAAATCACAGCGCAAAGTGGCACAGAGCAATTCACTAACCTGACAGTAGATAAATCCTATGGTATTTTTCAAGGTTTTGAAGCCTATACAAACATAAGTTCAGAAGAAACTTCAGGGACTTTGATGGTGGATCCACTCTATAATTCAGGAATCAGAATCGAGTTCCCGGAAACCCAAAGTCTTAAAGAGATTTCCGAGAGTTTCTTTATTTCTTCGGCCATACTTCACCTACCGGTGAGGCCGGGAACTTATAATAATTATTTCAATACCCCATCCTATTCAATCAGTGTATATGTCGTGGATAAAGACAACGAAATCATTGGTTCTTTAGGTACTATAGGCATGACTGCTTTTGATGATCAATTTCAGGAAAACACCTATTTTGAAATTCCTGTAAAGGATTTTATTGACAGCCAGTTAACCACAAATTACGACAATGGAAATGCATTATGGATAACCATCCCTCAGAGCACTTCCTTTACAACAAATTACTTGGCCTTTTCATCTCATTCAACACAACAAAAAATTAAACTAGATATTGTATTTCTTCCTTTAAATTAAATTATTATGAATAAAACACGTTTGTTAATAGGAGCTATTGTTGGAGTTTTTCTCCTTGGAGGTTGCATCAGCGATGATGAAACAACTTCGGAAGGCAACTGGGTCCAAAGATCCTATTTCGAAGGTAGCAACCGCTCCAATGCTGCCGCTTTTTCCATAGATAGTAGAGCCTTTATTATGGGAGGTTATACCGGAGATGAGTATTTGAGTGATTTCTGGGAATACAATGCCACAGGAGACTACTGGATCAAGAAAGCAGATTTTCCCGGACAAGCACGGAGCAATGCCGTTGCTTTCTCTATCGATGGAAAAGGCTACGTAGGCACCGGCTATGATGGCACAAATAAGCTCAATGATTTTTGGGAATACGATCCTGAAACTGATACATGGATGGAAGTAGCTTCTTTTGGAGGAACAGCCCGATACAATGCCATTGGATTTTCGCTTGTTGATAAGGGGTATATTGGAACCGGATATGATGGAAGTGAACAAAAAGATTTTTGGCAGTATGATCCTGCTACCGATTCTTGGACACAAATAATCTCTATGGGAGGTGCCAAACGTCAAGGAGCATCTGTTTTTGTAATCGATGATGTTGCATATATCGGAACAGGTATTAATAATGGGTCTTATGAATATGATTTCTGGGCTTTGGATGGCAACACCTTAGAGTGGACGAGGAAAAATGACCTTGATTACAGTGACGACTATGCAATCGTAAGAAGTGAAGCCAGTGCCTTTTCTATTGATTCTTATGGCTATATTGTGGCCGGGTCTATTGGTTCGGTGATGGGTAGCACTTGGGAGTATCACCCTAGTGACGACACTTGGGAAGAAAAACACCAATTGAAGCCGTTTATAGAGCGGGTGCTTCAGCCTTCTCAGTCAACAGTAGGGCTTACGTTTTATTGGGAAGAAGTTCTAGTCTTAGGTTTGATGACATCTATGAATTTCAGCCTTTTGTTTATTATGATGAAGAGGATTAAATTTATCAAAGCCATATAAATGCTTCAAATTGAAAAAAATAATTTTAAAGACATTGGTTCATGTCTTAATACTGGGAATAATATTATTCCCAGTATTTTTTGTTATTTCCAATAAAAGCGAGGTAATCAGGCCAAACTTTCACCTAAGTATTCCCAATAGTAGCATTGTAATTTTCTATCTGATCAATATAATTTGGTTGATCCCAAAATTAATTTTCGAAAGGAAATATTTAAAATACGCCCTATTTATCCTCCTTTTTTTAGCCTTATTCTTATTTTTTCAATATACCTTTTTCGATTTTATTCCCATAGAAGGCGATCGTCCTCCTCCAAGGTTTCAGATGAGAAGAAACCAAATGTTTTTTATTTCCTTCTATTTTCAGATTCGTTTTAATTATGGCGTTGGGAACTGCCATAGAACTGATTGCCAAATTTGAACAGGAGCACAAAAGATATGATGAATTAGAAAGACAAAAAATCATCAAGGAACTTAGCTTTTTAAAGAATCAATTTAATCCTCATTTTCTGTTCAATGCCCTAAATAATATTTATTCGTTGGCAAGTAAGAAATCAGAGAACACTACCCCGTCCATCATGTTACTGTCAAACATGTTAAGGTATGTATTGTACGAGTCCGGAAAAGAAAAAGTACCTATTCACCAAGAAATAGATTTTATAAAAAATTACATAAACCTCGAGAAACTCAAATTTTCGGATAGTAATGCACCTCAAATTAAATGTTATTTTTCCTTATTGAATGAAAATTATGCTGTAGAACCCCTTCTTTTCATCACTTTAATTGAAAATGCATTTAAACATGGGATCAGTTATGTCACCCCATCCTTTATCTTAATTTCCTTTACAGAAAACAACGATGAAATAGCGCTTTCCGTTATCAATAGCGTGGGTAAAAGGGATGATGAAAATATTAATACCAACAAAACCGGTGTAGGGCTTGAGAATTTAAAGAAAAGATTGGAATTACTGTACCCTGGTAAACACAGCTTTAGGCAGATTTATGAAAACAGTACATTTAAGTCTTTTCTAAAAATAAAGAAATGAAAATAAATTGTATAATCATTGACGATGAGGTATTGGCTTTGGATATTTTAGAAGATTATATCTCTAGAATGCCCATGTTAGAATTAAAAGGTAGGTTTGACTCTCCTTTAAAGGCATTAGATTGCATCGTACATGATGACATCCAATTAATTTTTTTAGATATCAACATGCCGGATATCAATGGCATTAAATTTTATGAAAGCCTTTCCAACAAACCCAAAGTAATATTTACTACTGCCTATAGTGAATATGCGGTAAAAGGATTTGAAATCAATGCCATTGACTATTTATTAAAGCCCATCAGTTTCAGTAGATTTTTTCAGTCAGTAAGTAAGGTAATCCATATTCCTGAAGTCAAGCCTACCACTAGCCTCCAACCAAGTTTTCAAGATCAACTAAATGATGAATCTTCCAAGTTTATTTTTGTTAAAGTAGAGCATTTCACCATTAAAGTGGAATTAAAAGACATTGCCTACTTGCAAGGGTACAAGGATTATGTGAAAATATATCTAATTGGTAAAGAACAGCCCATACTAACCCTAAACTCCATCAAGCATTATGAAATGAGCCTCTTTTCCAAAGGCTTTATTCGAATCCATAAATCCTATATTGTTTCAGTCAATCAGATTGAGATTATAAGTCGCAACAAAGTTAAACTTATTGACAAGGATCTGCACATCACCATTGGAGGGAATTACAAGGACTTTTTCTACGAACTTGTGGTTAACAAAAATATTTAAATCAGTGCTTTTTATGCTTCCTTTAAGGGGGACTAACATTACAAAAATTAACACGAAATATGCAATAGACAATCTATTACGTGCTGAAATCGCCTCAAAATCAGCTACTTCCTTGCTTTTTCAATTTCACCATAGGGGTGCTATGCTAAAATCTCCAAACAGCCTGATGTCCTGCGATTGCAACACTTCCCGTAAACACGGGACAGGCTATCACCCCTGACAGTCAGGGCGGAGAAATCCTATTACATAATCCGGGTTTAAGCCTCTGATTCAAGCCTGAAAGTTGCAATAAGTTTGCTCATCTTATTGTTAATTAAAAAAAGGGCATAACTTTTTACAGCTATGCCCTTTTACAGGTAATAAACATAGTTGGTCAATAATTCTTATTCATTGATAAAGTCTCCATCCTTTATCTCCTCACTTGCTTCCAAAACTAGCTTTTCCTTCAATTTCAAATCTCCAAAAACCTCAAAGAATCCATCTGAGTCTCTTCCTACACTTACCGGAATACGTAAGGCTTTTTGGTTTTCATCTACCTTTATCACAAATTGACCTTCGGCGGAATCCATTAAAGCAGAGCTAGGAACTACAAATGTACTGTCTTTGGCATTCAGAGATAGATTCACTTCAGCCACCATACCCGGCAGTAGTTTTCCGTCCAAATTGTCAATATCCATTTCCACACGCTCAGACCGTAGCTTAAGATCCAATGCTCCAGACATCCTTGCTACGGTACCTTGAAATGTGTCCGGTAGAGACTTCACCTGAAAGCTGACTTCATCTCCTTCCTTTAAATATCCGGTAAATAGTTCGGGAATGGCTACAGCTAACCTCAATTTATCTTGTTGCTGTATGGTTAGCAAAGGCATATCTGAACCTTTTCCTGCAGGGCCTACATATGCACCTAGATTAACATTCCGAGTGGCAACAACACCATCAAAAGGAGCAATAATGTGAAGGTAACTTTGCATCACCTTTACTTCCTTATGGGCTGCCACTGCCGCTTGATATTGGGCAAAATCCGATTCTTTTTTCCCATTGCCATTTCCAGGTCATTGGTGGAAACGGTTCCTTCCACCTCGCTGGTTTTAAAAAGACGATTATAAGTACTTTCACTTGTCTTATAAATGGCTTCCATAGCTTTCAACTTGGATTCTGCAGCTGCTAATTGAGAGTTGATTTCCGGGGCCTCCAATACCACTAGTGAAGACCCTTTGATCACCTTCGTCCCAATATCTACTTTTAAGTCTTTAACATAACTGCTTACTTTTGCATAAATATCCACCTGTTGAAAACCGGTCAATTCTGCAGGCAAGCGTAATTTTGTAGTCAACTTCCCTTTTTCCAGAGAAAAGGTTTCAATTCTAGGTGTTTCCTCAACAAAAACCTCTGCCTTGTTTGAAGTACAACTGCTAATGAAAAGGAAGCCTACAAAAAGCGAAATAAGTGATTGAGTTGTTTTAGTTTTCATTTTTTGATTTTATTACCGGTATATAATGTATGCTTTCCTGGTCTTCTGGGTCTAAGGAAACGGAGTTTGTACTTGCTTTTTCTTGTGCCCAAGCAAATATTAAAGGTAATATGAGTAAAACCGTAAAGGTTGAAAAAAGTAACCCTCCAATAACTGCCCTACCTAAAGGTGAAACCTGATCTCCTCCTTCTCCATGCCCAATGGCCATGGGTAACATCCCTGCGATCATTGCCACACTCGTCATGATGATGGGGCGAAGTCGCAAAGCAGCTGCTTCTTTGGCCGAATCCAAGGCGTTTCCGTTTACAAGCCTCAGCTGTTCTGCATTGGTAACCAAAAGAATGGCATTGGCAATAGAAACACCAACTGACATGATTATTCCCATGTAAGACTGGAGATTAAGTGTGGACCCTGTAAGGGTTAACATTAATAAAGCACCCAATACTACCGCAGGAACAGTTGTCAAAATCACAAAAGAAATTCTGAAGGATTGAAAATTTGCGGCTAGCATTAAGAATATTAAAACAATCGCTACAAACAAACCTACCTGCAAGCTACTCAGGGTGTCAGTTAATACTTTGCTCATTCCTATGGTTTCCATAAATAAGCCACGTGGCAACTCTCCAATAGACCCAATTGCTGCAGAAACATCATTGGATGCTGTTCCCAAATCTGTTTGATGGATATTAGCTGTTACGGTAATATAAGGCATTGCCCCTACATTATCATTTTCTCCATTAACAGTAGTAGGAGTAATTGTGGCAACATCGCTTAGTACCGGTCGAATAGCATTTTTCATCAATGGAATTTCACCAATATCCGACTTGCTTTTCATTTGATTTAAAGGTACCTGCACTTGAACAGAAACAGAAATCCCGGACTTTTCATCAATCCAACTGTTTTTTTCCGTATACCTTGAAGATGAAGTGGAAGCAATCAATGAACGAGAAACATCATCCATATCCACACCCAATTCCGCCGCTCTGGTACGATCGATTTCAATGTCCATTGCGGGGTAATGAATGGGTTGCCCAATCTGTACGTCTCGCAAATAAGGTATTTTTTCTAGCCTTTCAATCAACTTTTTGGCATAAACTTCATTCCGTTTTTTATCTTTTCCTGCCACCCTCACCTCAATTGGTGTAGGAGATCCTTGACTCAGAACTTTATCCGTCAATTCTATGGGTTCGAAAGATAATTTTACTTCAGGAAGTATGACATGTGCTCTTTTTCGCAATTCATCTTTAAAATCATCCATGTCTACTTCATAGTCTTTTAAACTGACTTGAAAGACAGCTTCATGGGACCCGGCAGTAAAAAGGTAAATTGGATTGATTGAAAATTGCGAAGGATGCTGTCCTACATATACTGAGGAAATCCCAATGTGTTCTTCACCAACCATTTCATTCAGTTCATCCAACAAAAGAATTGCCATCTCTTCTGTCCGCTCAATGCGCGTCCCATCAGGTGCCCGCAATCTAAGTTGAAATTGGCTAGAATTCACCTTAGGAAAAACATCTTTCCCTATAGTTATGAGTAGCAAACCTGCAAGCAAGGAAATCCCTAAAAGATAAATGAGGGTTGTGGCTTTCCTGAAAGGAAACAACCTATCTAAGAAATGGATAAATTTTATGCGAAAGCGTTCAAAAAAACTAATTTTCCCATCACTATTTAAATCTTCCCGCTCAGCCATTTCTTTTTTCTGATCGATGGTATTTCTTTCAGACCCGAGGTCTATTCCTTTGGCATTAATAATTGTTTCATCATCTGAGAAACCCGCAGAATGAGCGATCTTGGGATGCTCTTTCATCAACCAGTTGGCCAATACAGGTACAAATGTTTGAGAAAGTAAAAAAGAAACAATCATAGAAAACCCTATGGCCATGGCTAAAGGCAGAAACAAGGCTCCAGGTATACCGGCCATCGTAAAGGCTGGGGCAAATACAGCTAGGATACTTAATAAGATAAGCAATTTGGGCAGTGCAATTTCTTTACAGGCATCCCAAATGGCAAGCGCTTTAGGTTTGCCCATATCAAGGTGTTGGTGTATATTTTCAATGGTTACAGTACTTTCATCTACCAAAATACCTATGGCCAAAGCCAAACCACTTAAAGTCATTAAATTAATGGTCTGACCAAACAATTTTAGAAATAAAACCCCTGCGATTATAGAAATTGGGATGGTCATGATCACTATAAATGCGGCCCTTTTATCACCCAAAAATAAAAGCACCATCAAACCGGTAAGCACTGCACCAATAACCCCTTCTGTCACTAAGCTTTTGACTGAATTAATCACATAAACGGATTGGTCAAATTCATAAGATAGAGTTATGTCTTCCGGCAATGTACTCTGGATCTTAGGTAGTTCCGCTTTTAATTTATTTACCACCTCCCAAGTAGAGGCATCGGCAGCTTTGGCAATATTGATATAAACCGATCTTTTTCCATTGACCAAAACATAACCACTGGTTACATCTGCCCCATCCTTTACAGTGGCCACATCACCTAATGTAAGGTTTTGAACAGCGCCTTTGAACAGAGGTATTTTTTCAAAATCTTTAATATCCTTAATACTCGTATTCGTAGGGGTTATGTAATTTAAATTTCCAATCCTCACGTTTCCTGATGGAGCTGTTTGGTTGTTTAAACGAATGGCTTCTACAATTTGATCGGGTGTTAAATTATGGGACCTTAATAGGTCAGGGTTGACATTTACCTCAATGGTTCGGGGACTACCTCCAAAAGGAGCCGGGGAAAGGAGTCCCGGTATAGACGTAAAATTCGCCCTCACATAATAATTGGCAAAATCTTGCAGTTCATTATTTGATCTGATTTTACTTCCCAAAACCAATTGACCTACAGGCAATGAAGAAGCATCAAATCGGATAATAAATGGAGGTTGAGTCCCCGGAGGGAAAATCACCTGAATCCTATTGGCAAGAGCGGTAAGCTCTGCAGCTGCCTGAGCCATATTGGTGTTTTCATAATAGGTCAACTTCATGATCATCAGACCCTGAATATTTTTCGTTTCAATAGATTTTACTCCATTAGCAAATGATAAAATATTGATATAGCCCTTGGCAAAATAAGACTCCATTTGATCAGGAGTATACCCTCCAAATGGATGGGCAATATAGATTACCGGCAAATTCATTTTAGGTAAAATATCTATCTTGATATCTTTAACGGCACCTATGCCAAAGAAAAACACCCCGGCAACCAGAACCAAAATTGAAATGGGTTTGCGAAGAGCAAAACGTATTAAATTCATTTGATTTAATTAAAATTCTTTTATAAATAATTCGAAATCACCAATGGCGGCAACTTTTACCAAGTAAGATTGCCATACATTAGTGTTGACTATATCACGGTCAATTTCAGCACGATTTAACAAGTACAAAGCTTGTGTCAAATCAGTTAAAGTGGTCAACCCGTTTTGGTACAAGGTCATTTTCTGCCTATAAGCCTGAGCTGCTGCTTTGACTTGCACCGGAGCCTCGGAATAATTTTCCATGGCAATTTTAATTTGTTCATCGGCCAATTTTAACTGTGATTGAATTTCTCTTTCCAATTGATTGTATTCTTCCTGAACCCCTTCAGCAATAAACTCTTGCGCTTTTACTTGCTTCTTTATTCTAAATGGTGTTGACAGGTTCCAAGAAATACTTGCGCCAAAAAGATAATTGCTTCTGCTGGGCTGGACACCATCCCAATAGTTTTTTGTAAAGGCATTTTGGTCTTGGGAATAATTGGAATTAAACCCTGAAGCACGGGATTGAAAAACTCCAAAAATACTCATACTTGGATAATAGAACCGCTTCGATAATTTCACTTGTTGATTGCTGAAATCTACCTTGGTCTGCAAAAACTTAAGCGATGGATGGGTTTCATGTACACCATCTATATCGATTAACAACTGTTTTGGAATTTGGCTTACAAATAAGGTGTCAGCTGTAAAATCTAAAGATGATACTCCCATTAAATCAATCAACCGATTGTTAAATTCCTTCACTTGAAACCTAGCTTGGTTTAAAGCTATCTTGGCTTTAGATACTTCAGCAGTGGCCATTGTGGAGTCTACACCTGCCTGCAATCCGTTTTTTACCCGAGCTGTAGCAGTGGTTAGGAAAACTTTAGCCCGCTCAAGATTTTTCTGCTGAGAGATCACCATGCGTTGACTCGCTAACAAGTTTAAATAAGCAGAAGTAATTTTAATTTTTAATTCAAATTTTTCTTGCTCCAGATCTTGTTCTTTAAGTCCAACATTAATTTTTTCTAGATTTATCTTTTGCTTTACTTTACCGAATGTGTAAAAATCCCAATTAACATTGCTCAAGTATTGGGCACCAAATGCTGCATTCCAGTTTTGCTCTGTTAAGGAGGGACCTGATGCAGCTGCATTACCTATCATCCCATAAAATGATCCATACTGTCCATTGACTGTACCATAAGTTTGTTGGGCTGAAATATTGATATCCGGTAAGTAGTCAAGCCTTGCTTGTTTCAACGTTTCCTCTGAAGCACTTGCATACTTTACTTTTGATTTGATTGCACCATAATTCTGAATGCCTATATCAATAGCATCTACCAGAGATAGGTCTTGCGCAAAACAACCAATAGAGCCGGAAAGGAATAGAATTAATGAGGTAATTTTTTTAATACACATAAAATCAAATATGAAATTCTGTATCAAAACTATAGCTAATCCGCTTATGATTCCCGGTTAAAGTGCTGTAGTAAAATCATAAATGACTAATTCAATTCGTCATTTAATCAAAAAAGTAAGTTTAATTTTTTTGTTCTTTGTGCCCTATTAAACCCAAACCTATGAATAAAATCATCAATGATCTCATGGACAATAAGTGGTGGCAAGAGTTCGCAGTCGTTGCTTTTTCTTTTACCATCTATACTCTCAAAAATGACTGGATGTTTATCAGCTCATTGGGCTCCATCATGTTGGGAGTGTTATTTTATATTATCCTTTATGTTCACGCCCAATTCAATCGATTTATTTTCCTACCGATACTCTTTAAAAAGCACAAACCGCTCATTTATATCTTTCTAACCATCATTGGGATATTTATTTTTTCGGTATTGCTAAACAAGCTAATGACCTTGAACATGTTTAGCCAATGCCAGTTGTACCAAAATTCCCATCAAAGGAGCTTTTCCTTTCAATTTGCCAGTGTATCAGGAACTTTAGTATGCATTTTAAGTCCTATAATTGTATTTAAGTTTTATAGAATTTATAAGGAGCAGACAGATAAGATTATTTTATACAACCAGATGCAGGTTAACTCCTTACGTACCCAGCTTAACCCACACTTTTTATTCAACACCTTCAATACCTTATATGGTATCAGCCTCCAATTTCCTGAAAGGACTTCAGATTTAATCATGAAAGTTTCACATTTGATGCGGTATCAAACGGAAAGTACCAACAAGCAATTTGTATGTTTGGAAAATGAATTGGATTTTATTAATAGCTATGTACAGCTGGAAAAGGAAAGGGTAGCTATGCGCTGTGACATTGCTTATAATTGTGAAATAGACAAGGCGAATGCCTATAAAATTTCCCCCATGCTATTGATTGCTTTTATTGAAAATGCATTCAAACATGGAACTTGCGCCATCGAAAAATGTTTTGTACACATAAATATTTCGGTAAAAAGTGGTTTATTGCACCTAAATGTAGTGAATTCCGTTCCAAAAGAATCAAAAGTTGTCTCTACCAATATTGGACTAAAGAACACCATAGCAAGGCTTAAGTTAACTTATGGAGAGGATTATACGTTGAACATTAAAAATGACCCAAAAACCTATAATGTTGATTTAAAAATACAACTTAAAATGGGTAAAAATGAAGGGAGTTAAAAAGTGTATCATCGTCGACGATGAACCTGCTGCCCACTACGTACTAATTAATTATATCAATCAAAATCCTCGATTAAATCTGGTTTTTCAGGCTTTCAATGCCATTGAAGCGATGAATTATATCCGAGAAAATAATATTGATTTGATGTTTTTGGATATCAATATGCCGGAAATCTCAGGCATTGATATGTTAAAAATCCTTTCCTCCCCTCCCCAAACTATCCTTACAACAGCCTATTCAGAATTTGCCTTAGAAAGTTATGAGTATGGGGTTCTTGATTATTTGTTAAAACCGATTGATTTGCCGCGTTTCTTAAAAGCTACAGAACGCTTTTTTGCGTCGGAAACTACACTTCCATTAATGGAAAAAAATTGGCCACAATCCATTACAGTGAAAGTTGATGGAGAATTTAAAGACATAAAGTTACACAAGCTAAACTATATACAAAGCTTTGGTAATTATGTGAAAATCCATAAAAATCAGAAAATTTGCCTGGCCTCCATTTCCACCACGGAATTTGAAAAATTATTGCCTGAGGAAAGTTTTATCCGCATCCATAAATCTTACATTGTAGCCATTGATAAAATAAAAAATGTAGACAAAGATTTTGTGGAAATTGAGGAAGAGAAACTACCTATTGGCATCACCTATAAAAGGCAACTTTTTGATCGCTTGAGGATAAATTAAAAGTTTGAATATATCCCATAAAATGGAGACAATTGTCATTTCCAAAATCGATTTTAAAATTATAATCTACACTGAAAAAGAACCTGATTACATTACAAATACCACAATTCAAGCAGAAGTACATCACTTTTTAAAGCTCCCATCAACAAAACACAACCTGAAAATATTTAAGTAATTTTGATAAAAATTATTCAGATGATTTAATTTTCGTTTTTATGAAATACAGATGAATAGGTTTGGGCAATAACATAAGCATAGATAGCGTACAAATTATAAATAAAACAATATGTGAATGTATTTGAAATGGCAACGGGTAATAATCAATTAAGATAAATCCAGAAAAAATTAAAAAGACAGTAATAAATACATTTTTGTTTTTGCTAAATATTTGTTGATATTTTTCTGAAACCTCTGAACTGTTGCTGAAATAGAAATACATGATATAAGGCAGAAAGACTAAAACGTGTGTGGTAAAAGCTATGTTTAAAGTCAATAATACTCCTAAATGAAACATAGCAGCAATACCGATAGATCTCAAAAATAAAGCAGACCAAAAAATGGTTAATATAAATCCAAGTTCAAAGATTAAAGTACTATAATCTAAAACTTTATAAATAAACAAATTGTTTATTTGAACAAACAATTCATTTAAGTACAATAGTTCTTGCCCTGAGTGAAATTTCCTTAATATATAACCTGCTGTAATTGAATACGAAGGATCTAACCAGTCACCCATCAACTTAGGCCAACCGGCGGTAAAATAGCCCCAACCCAATAAAAATGAGAAAAAGGACAATGGCCATCCTTTTGGTTTTAATTCGGTAGTATTAAAACTTAAGGAATCAATAGACAAAGCCCCTCCCCAATTGGTAAAAGCCATAAACAAAGGGAAGATAACTGCAAAAATATTATGGTCAATTTTCCCATAACTATATAGATAGGAATACCCAAAAAGTAATAGTAAACTAAATATAATTGATGCCAATTTGGTTCTAAAACCAACCAATAGGCAAACAAAGAATATCCTTACAAGTAAATCAAATGCCCACCAAAAATCATATGAAGTAATCAGTCCTAGAAACAAAGATAGGCCTAAAGGCGGGTCAAAAAACACCAGTGGAATATTAGCTATTTCTTTAAATTCAGGCAAACCATAAACAAGGTATCCTAGGCAAAATAAAATCCTTGATAAACCCAATTGAAAAAAATTGGGAGCCCAGGTATTGATAAGCCAGTTGTTAATTTTCTCGTTAATTGATGATATCATTATCAAATGTAAATTCTTTTTCTCTTACAAATTCCCTTTTCTGAAAGCCTTCAACCATGTCATAATAATCCTTGTATTCTTTTATTTTAAAACCTGTGACCTTATCAGACTCAAACGGTTTTTTTTCATACATCAGTTTAGGAATTATTTCATCAGCTCCTCCAACTACATCATTGGTAGTCCATTTTTTTATTACTTCACGGATTTTGGCTCCTCCCGGAATAGAAGATATTAATCTTCCTTTAGGAGGGTCGCGCTTTACATTTGCTTGGTTGAAAAAAATAAATTTCATGTTGCTTTTATACCTAATTAGATTATTCGGTTTAAAAAGCACTTTCAAATCTCCTTTCCAGCCACTTCTTCTTCGTATTTAAATAAACAATTTCAAAAGTAGCTTACCGATAAATTTCCGCCCTTTATGCCGCTTCCGGAAAAAGCCGGCATATTCGGGAACTTGGATAAGGTTCTCTCTCACTAATTTAGCATAAGCCATTGACACAAAGTAGAATAACCGTTAGGTAAAACACTAAAGTGATTTTATATTTCTTTATTAATTCGGACATTATTTAAATTATCAAAAAGTTTAGAGAATAAACAAAACTTAAAACAAATCTTGAATGGCTCTTTTGGCCGCATAATAACCACCCATTCCATTGTACCCCTCCTCGGTGAACAGACAAAAATGTAAATGTTTTGGGTAGATGTTACAAAGGACATATCTTGGCAATTCTGGCCAAGCAATTGGACCAATCCACAAGGCATGAATTCGTGTCTCCACCACGGCTTCGTGGGGTTGTAGTCTTCTGTATCTCCTTAGTATTGAAAGTATTAACCTGCCTGTGATGGTTTCCTTAAGAGCCGGGGCATATTCTCAATTTGGTTCTCTATCACTGTTGACATATCGACCTTTGGAACCGCGGTGCGAGCAATAAGCCCTTCAATATTGAAATCCCTCCGGGCTTGGTCATATCGATGAGCTTTATTGCGCCGCGCATCGGCCGGTTATCTGTATACTTCCCTTCCCGAAGTCAGCGCAGGTTGATATCTTCGAAGAATGTCCCTCCCAAGTGAACGGTACCCGCTCCTTTTAGCTCTTTTGACTGCCAGGAGTATGGGCTGAGAAAGTGCAAAGTCCATCTTAAATGCTCCATCCCATACCGATAACGATTCAGTTGCCAACGGTATAAACGAAAATTTTCCTCCGGCTATTTTCAATAGATTTTTGGACTCAAGTCAAACATTACCATTTGAGCATTGGGGATTTGACCAAAATCAGTAATCATCTTCCCTTTTCAATTTTACCTCCCAAGGACTCAAAATAATCGGCTAAAGCATTTGCCAAGGATTGTGAGCCACCTTTTAACATGGGCCAACCAACATGATGACCCGCAGCCATTAACACCATACCGATGGCAGAGGTAGTAATATTGGTCAAGGGCTGGATTCCATGAGCTGCCATCCCGGCCCATAGTGCACGGGTTTTGCTTCTTTAAATTTTTTTGGCAAGCATCGTAGCCGGCTGTAAGCACTATGAGGCCAAAACGGAGCAGCTTAATTGGATTGCTAGGAATTTTAAGTGGTGACAAAAAATCAGAAGACAAGCCCTCCCAATGCTCAACAAGAGGCTTCAATAAGTTAATATAGGTTTCCCTATCCCTTCCCAATTGATCTGCCGTTTCACTTAAGGACCGATGCAAGGATGCCACCGTTCCATCCGGTAATGGATGTCCTGCAGGGGTTATCAGGTGGATATATTCCAGTCCGTATTCTTCCAAAGGCAAAGTCTTGAAAAATGGTGCTGCAGCTGCCATGGGAATTAATTTGCAAGAACAAACATCATGTTTAAAACCGGGAATCGTAAGTTCCATGGTCCGCATGCCACCACCAATTGTTTCTTTTCCTTCAATTAGAAGAACATTTAATCCATGTTTTTTGTAAAACAATTGCTGCTGATAGTCCATTAGGCCCTGCCCCAACAACTACAGCATCATAAGTAGCATCCATAGGTAGTTATTTATCGTAAAACTACTATAAATATTAGTTCAAAAAAAGAGTAATCAGCAGTATTCAATAACATATACCTAAACAATCCTATTTTACTAGAATGGCTTTAAGAGAATACCCTTCTTAATGGAGAAATCTGCCATTTTTGAGGTTTTATCCTAAATTAATTAGAATATAATTTACAAAAAAGAACCGATTACCTCCAACAAAATCTCCATACAAAACCTGCCAATGCCCTAAGTAAATAATCGACTTGTTACTTTTCGCAAATACACATGTACAAAGTCTGGTAATAGCATAAAAAAGGAAGGAATACCTACCAAAAACAAAATCATATGTCTATGAAATTTAAATAACTGTGGATTGTAGTCAGTAATTATCCCAAGAGATAATACCACTAAGACAATTATAAAATACTTCCTTTTTTCAAGTAAAAATTTCTCAAATTTTTCAGAAGTTCGAGAGTTTCTATCAAAATAAAAATAAATTATATAAGGTAGAAACACCAATACGTGAAGTGTGAAAGGTATATTAACAGTTAAAAGTACTCCTAGATGAAACATTACTGCAACACCTACTGCTCTTAAATAAACCGCTGCCCAAAATATTGTGAGTATAAACCCTAATTCAAAAGCTAAGGTGCTGTAATCAAACACTTTATTGATGAACAAGCTGTTAATTTTAACAAACATTTCATTTAAGTATAAAGGGCCTGAGCTTGAATAATACCTTCTCAATATAAAACCGGCAGTACTAGAATAAGATGGGTCAAGCCATCCTCCTATCAGTTTCGGTAGTCCCGCTGTAAAATAACCCCAGCCTAACAAAAAAGAAAGAAAGGTCAATGGCCAGCCTTTTGGCTCCAATTGTAAGCCACCCTTCCTTATTGAATCAATCGACAAGGCCCCTCCCCAATTGGTAAACGCCATGATAATAGGAAATATCACCGGAAAAATATTGTGATTAATTTTCCCATAACTGTATTCATAGGAAAAACCAAAAATCAATAATAATCCAAAAGCAATGGATGATTCTTTGGTTCGGAAGCCTGCCAAAACAAGTACAAATACTATCCTGATAATTAAATCAAAATTCCACCAAAAATTTTCTGATGTAATTGGCCCCAATAACAAAGAAACACCAACAGGTGGGTCAAAAAATTCAAGGTCGTAGCCTGAAATTTGATTAAAATGGGGAAGGCCAACAACAATAAAACCGAGACAAAATAAAATTCTAGTTAACCCTAACTGGAAAAAAGTAGGTTTCCAAGTATTTTCTAGCCATTCTATTATTTTCTTACTGAATTTTAGAATCATCATTAAATTTAAATTCTTTGTGTTTAACAATTTCCCTGTACTGAAAACCATCTACAAGATGGTAATATTCTTTGTATTCATTGACAATAAACCCGGTCACCTCTTCTGATTCAAATGGCTTTTTTCTACATCAACTTTTCTGGGGTGCCGATCATCTCATTCGTCGTCCAATCCTTCAAAGTTTCATGCATCATCTGACCTCCAGGGATAAGGGATATTATCCTTCGCTTTTGCTTTTTGGATTCTTCCAAGTTTGTACCTCCTGATTAAAAAAAACGAAGTGCATGTTGTTTCTATACTCTTGACTAAATTGACGGGATTAAAAATTTCTTTAAATCTCCTTTCCAAACCTCTTCCTCATTATTCAAATAAATCATCAAAATAATCTAGCAGCAAAATGCCTTCATTAATACCACTTCTTGTAAACGTTGCCATATTCAAACTAGATAAGGTCACTAACTAATCGTGCAAACACCATTGAAATAAAAAGTAATAAAATTGTTATATAAAACAATGGCGATTCTATATTCCTTCAATAGATTATACATTTCTTTATGTTTTTTAATATAATTTTATATATAAAAATCAATAAAACTTAAAACAAATCTGAATGTGTTTGGCTGCATAGCCCACCTATCTCCCTCCCATGTACCCTCCCGGAGGAGTTGAAGCAGAACAAATGTAAATGTTTTTGTTCGGATGTTCTGTAGGGAGATATCCTTACAGCCGGTCTGGTAAACAATTGGGACCAATCCTGAACACCTAATCGATGTCACCAATATAATTGGGGTTGTAGTCCTCGTCTCCTGGTATTAAAAGTATGCTTACCTTATGATGGTTTCCTTAAAGCTCCGGGGCATATTTCTCAATTTGGTTCTCAATCACTGTTGACATATCAATTTGTAAATCAGAGGGTAGCGCGACAACAGTTTCCAACCCGTATGAAACTCCTCCGGAGAGCGGGTCGTATCAAATAGGCTTTTGTTGCGCCAAAAGCACGTATGGGTTATCTGTATACTCTTCCCAAGTCAGCTGAATTTGATAAGGGACTTTCAAGGCGTCCTCCCCAAGTGAACGGTACCCGCTCCTTTTAGCTCTTTTGACTGCCAGGTATGGGCTGAGAAAGTGCAGTCCATCTTAAATACTCCAATCCCATATCATGGTAGCGATTCAATTGCCACCAGAGTAAACTTGAAAATTTCCTCCGCCATTTTCAATAGGATTTTTTGATCCAAGTCAAACATTACCATTTGGCAATGATTTGACCAAAAATCAGTAATCATCTTCCTTTTTCAATTTTACCTCCTCAAGAACTCAAAATAATCGATAAAGCATTTGCCAAGGATTGTGAGCCACCTTTTAACATGGGTACAACGAACATGATGATCTGCAGCCATTAATGACTCATACCGATGGCAGAGGTAGTAATATTGGTCAAGGGCCGGGATTCCATGAGCTGCCATCCCGGCTCCAGTGGTAAGTGCACGGGTTTTGTTTCAATCTTTTGGCAAGACTGTAGCCGGCCAGCAAGGCACTGAGGCCAAAACGGGCAAGCTTAATTGGATTGCTAGGAATTTTAAGTGGTGACAAAAATCGGAAGAGCAAGCCTCCCAATGCTCAACAAAAGAGGCTTCAATAAGTTAATATAGGTTTCCCTATCCCTTCCCTAATTGATCTGCCGTTTCAATGACCGATGTAAGGATGCCCCCGTTCCATCCGGTAATGGATGTCCTGCAGGGGTTAACGGGGTGGATATATTCCAGTCCGTATTCTTCCAAAGGCAAAGTCTTGAAAAATTGCTGCAGCTGCCATGGGGTGAATTGCAGAACAAACATCAAGGTTTAAAACCGGGAAGCGTAAGTCTCCATGGTCCGCATACCACCACCAATTGTTTCTTTTCCTTCAATTAGAAGAACATTTAATCCATGTTTTTGTAAAACAAATTGCTGCTGATAGTCCATTAGTTTAGCCCTGACCTAAACAATCACAGCATCATGGGTAGCGCATCCATAGTGTTATTTATCGTAAAACTACTATAAATATTGGGTTCAAAAAAGAGTAATCAGTAGCATTCACTAATAACATATACCTAAACAATCCTATTTACTAGAAATGGCTTTAAGAGGATATTCTAATGGAGTAAAATCTGAACATTTTTGAGGTTCTATCCTACCACAGTTGGTATAAAAAGGTTCTCGTTCTGGTGGTCTCAAAATTGATGTATTTTTTGCAAATAAAAATTTTAGGATTGAATCTACTTTTTTGTTTGAAACCTTTTAAACCCATAATAGCTCAAATAAAACCATACTATGGCAGCCCCAATTGAGGTATAAAAACCGACATCAAAAGGATAAAAAGATCCAAAAGAACCGAAAGTCATCAATAAAATTGCCATACCCATACTAGCAATGATAAACCGCTTTCTCAATTCCCCCATTTTGAAGTGATCATTTATTAACCAACATAAAATTCTATAATAATTTAGAAAAAGATAGTAGAAGCATGTTCAATAAAAGGGTGCTATGTAAAGATTGCTGCTTATCTGATAATTCCAACTCGGTTAATTGAATCCAAATAATATAATGAATTTAATATAAAAATTCATTATATCACAACATTAACCTAAAAAAATAGTCCTGAGTTACCTTAAAATAGGTAGAAGCCTCAATTTAAAAAATCTTATAAAATTCGTCCATGAATTTTATTTTTCTTAACTTCATAGTTCACAGTAGAATAAGAAAAGGGTTTCAGGGTATTGACCAAAAGATTACCTGATGCAAAGGGGAGGAAAAAACATTAATCCTTTATAAAATTAAACTTAATCTCAAATGATCAAAGTACGTAATCTCCTAATTTTGCTATTGGTGTCGGTCTATGCTTGCACTGATGGAAATAAAACCTCCAACAGTAGTGCTGATTCCAATGAATGGGAACTCGTAATTTTGGACTCTATCCAGGTAGACTACTTAGCTGATGTAAGAGAAGGGATTTTTTCAAATGGAATAGGCATCATTAAAACAATGTCAAACAATAACTTGATAAAATTTGACTCATTAGGAACCATTTTGGTGAATAAAGAATTCCCGCAAGAAGGTCCCGAATCTGTTATGTTTTTAGAAACTTTAATTGAACACAACGGAGAATATTTTGGGACAACTTCATTTAGTGACTTGTATCATTTCGATGCCAATCTTAACATAAAGGAACGTTTGAAAATGCCTTTTATGGGTGAAGCCAGAGGAGGTGCCTATAACCGAAGAAATATTGCTGTCTGGAATGAGAAAATACTGCTTTGGTATCCGGGACGAAACGGTATCAGTCCATACATTGACCACTTTTATAGAGACTACCCTTTTTTGGAACTCTATGACCTTAAAACAAAAACTTCAATACCGGTAGTAAGAACCCCCAAGACATCACAATATAGTAGTGATGATTTTTTTGATCGGCCTGACATTAATTTCATTATAGAAAAAGACAGTTTGTACCTTACCTTTTCCAATGAACCCCTCATACATGTGTATGCCATGGGGGATAGTATCCTTTGGAAAAGAAGTATTCCTATGAACCCAAGCGATTTTAAATTGATTCCAGGACAGAAAACACCTGTTACCTATCTAGAAAAAATAAAATGTATGAAGCTGAAATTAAGGCCGTTTATTCTGATCCGGATCATGTCATTGTTAGCTATCATGGTGGAATTGATGGAGATACTTTTGTGAATAATGAATTAAAGGAAAGAGAGAATTATCCTCGCTACCCTGAATTTCTAAAAAATTACCTCAAAATCTACAGGCAAGGACAAGGCTGGTCCAATGAGTTGATTATCCCTTCAAAAATCAAAATAATTCTAAATATCGAGTCCGCAGATAAACCCTTCTTTGCGCTTAGAAATGATGAATATATTGGAGAGGAACAAGATTACCTTACATTTTATAAACTTCAACTGGTAAGAAAATGAGATTTAAGTATTTAGCCATTTTTATTCTTTCTATATCACAAATTGCATGTTCTGAAAAAAAGATGTCAGATTTAGAGCCTTTTTCCACAGAATGGGAACTCATCATCTTGGATTCAATTCAAGTAGACTATTTAGGAACTGTTGATGGTGGAGATTTTAGACAAGGCAAAGGCGTTTTTTATAATTTTGAAGAAAATAAACTGGTTGCGTTTGACTCTAGTGGTAAAATCAGCTATGAAATTTCTTATCCAAAGGAAGGTCCGGAAAAAGTTCAATACCCAACTCAACTAAAACATACGGAGGATGGAAGGCTTTTTGCAGCTAGTTATATGGGCTGGCTGTATGAGTTAAATACGAATTTAACTTTGAAGCAAGAAATAAAGCTTTCATTTCTGAGCCAATCACAGGATGGAGGTGGCTTTATTAAAAATCTGGAATATTATAATGATTCATTGATCAGTTTTTATCCGGGCAGAGATGGAGCAAATCCTTATGAGCCACATTTCATCCGGGACAACTTTCTTTTAGAAAAAATTGATCCTAAAACAGGAGGATCAGTGCCATTAATTAGGATACCAAGTACTTCAAGGTACTCCTCAGACAAATACTTTGAAAGACCCACAATCCAATTTGGAATATCGGGGAATAAACTTCACCTGGCACTAAGCAATGAGCCAATGATTCATATTTATGACTTGAACAATGGGGAAACCTACTTAAATACAATTGATTTTAAACCTTCTAAATTTTTAGACAACGGTGAACACCCAGAAAAAAATCAATACATCTCTTACTTTAAAATGCTTGATGGAAGGATACATCAGCTTTTTGTGACAGATAAAGAAACAATTGTTTTATATCGCGAGGGTATTGAGGAAGACATTTTTATCCAAAATGAATTAAAACTTAGAGAAAACTACCCCAAATACAAAGACTTTCAAAATCAAGTACTTAAAATCATAATTCAAGATTCTATCCTTTCCAATGAAATCATTGTCCCCTACAATATTGGTAGCATTTTAAACATTGAAAAGTTAGATAAGCCCTTCTACGCACTCAGAAATGATGAATTTATCGGAGAGGAACAGGATTTTATTACTTTTTATAAACTACAACTGGAAAAGAAATAGAGGCTAATTATTCACCTTTCAGAAAAGAACCCAAGAAATATCTTTTACGAATTAAACTTAATTCCTTCCCATTGCAATTAATTACATTTTAAAATTTTGTATTTGTGTGATTTGTGGATAAAAAGGTTGCTCATAAAGCCTTTTCCCTGTCGCTTTGTAAAGAGAATTTCCCAATGCAGCAAATACCGGTGGAAATAAAGGCTCACCCAAACCGGTAGGGTTCTCATTATTTTCTACAAAGTACACTTCAATATTTTTGGGTGCTTCGCTATGGCGGATCATTCGGTATTTATCAAAATTCCTTTTTGTTGGTGCACCATTTTCAAAGGCCATTTCACCATAAAATGCATTCCCTATTCCATCAACAATTGCTCCTTCTCCCATATTGGCCGCAGCGTCCGGGTTAACTACTACCCCACAGTCAACAGCAGCAAAGACATTTTCAACGACGGGCTGATTGTCAACAATAGAAATATCAATCACCTCGGCCACATACGAATTATGACAGAAATAGGCAGATACACCACGGTGAATTCCGGGTGAAGGTTTCTCCCAATTAGATTTATCCCGAACAAGTTTCAAGACTCCTGCATACCGTTTTGGATCATAATCATTATTATCACCCACAGGGTTGGTCGCTGCTTTTTCAAGCAGTTCAAGACGAAAATCGATGGGATCTTTGTCCATCACTTCCGCAAGTTCATCTAGGAAACTTTGCTCAGCACCTGCAATAAAGTTGGACCTCGGTGCTCGAAAAGCTCCTATAGTTATATTTGATTCAATTTGCCAACTTTCGGCAAGGTAGTTTTCTACAGCTCCGGCAGGAAATCTATTTGCATGCAATGGAGATTCAGGAATTCCTCCTGCCTTTACATGAAATGCCAAAAGGTTGTTTTCGTTATCCAATGCAGCCTTATAGGTCGCTGAATAGGTGGGCCGGTATACCCCTGCACTCATGTCGTCTTCACGGGTATAGGTCATTTTTACAGGAGCCTGAATTTTTTGAGAAATCAATGCCGCCTCCACAAAATGATGACTATATGCCCTACGGCCAAAACCTCCACCCATTCTGGCCAGCTTTATTTGTATATTTTCCCGAGGAATCCCCAAGCTACTGGAAAGCGTTCCCATAATAAAATCCGGCGCTTGTGTAGGCCCGTAAATGACAGCCTTGTCACCTTTCACATCTGCAAAGGCATTCATTGGTTCCATGGTATTGTGTGCCAAAAAAGGAGCGGTATAAGTACGTTCAATCACTTTAGTCGCCCGCTTGAATGCACTTTCGGGATCCCCATCTTTTCTTCGAACCTGTCCCGGCTTAGCGTGATAATCGGCCATATTTTTTTTATGAATACTGGAGCTTTCCAATCCTGCCGGAACCTTCACCTCAATATTTTCTCCACCTCTACCTGCCATAGGGAAAGTACCTGTAGAAGCGGGTTCCCATTCTGCTTTAATACTTTTTTTGGCTTGCATGACTTCCCAAGTTGAGTTGCCAACAATGGCTATAAGCTCTGGAAAGGTCGTGGTATCGAAAAATTTCTTGCATAATCATCTTTAAAAACATTGATCTTAAAAGCATCCTGAATCCCCGGCAATGAGACCACAGAACTCCTGTCAAAATCCACTAGCTTCATCCCAAATGCAGGAGGATGCACAATGGCTGCATACTTCATACCGGAAACTTTATGGTCAATCGAAAAAATTGATTTACCGGTTACAATTTTATCTCCATCAACATTCTTTTTGGATTTCCCGATGATTTTGAAATCAGAAATTTCCTTTAATTTAACGGTTTCAGGATCCGGTGTATCCAGTGTTCCAGCCAATGAGGCCATTTCTCCATACCCCGCTCTCTTCCCAGAGGTTATGTGTTTAACAATTCCTTGATTGGTAGTTATTTCACCTTCCGCCACATTCCAACTTTGGGCTGCAGCCTGCACAATCAGTTTCCTTGCAGTAGCTCCCGCTGTACGTAAAGGAATCCAACCCTGCCTTATCCCCTGACTCCCCCTGTAAACTGCCTGTCAAACCTTTCAGGATAAAAATCTGCCTGTTCAACGGTGACCATTTTCCAATCTACATCCAACTCTTCAGCCAACAACATAGGTAAAGAAGTTTTTACATTGGAGCCAAATTCAGGGTTGGGGTTAAATAGAGTAACCACCCCATTGTCTCCAATTTTAATATAACTATTCAATTCAAACCATTCATCCGGCATGGTCAGCACATCTTCCGACTTTGGTTGACAACCCGCTAGCCAACTAAAACTAAGCATCATACCTCCTCCGGCCAAGGCAGAAACTTTCAGGAATGATCTTCTATCTAATTTATTATCTGTAAAAGCCATAATTCTAATAGTTTAAGCGTTTTGGGAGGCAGTTTTAATTGCAGCTCTAATTCTCGTATAGGTTCCACATCGGCATATATTACCATTCATGGCCTGGTTAATCTCTTCATCATTTGGACTAGGGTTCTTCTTCAAAAGGGCTGAAGCTGACATGATTTGCCCTGCTTGACAATATCCGCATTGTGGTACATCATGTTCCATCCATGCTTTTTGAACGGGATGGTCTCCTTTCTCAGAAAGCCCTTCAATGGTTGTAATCTCAGCCTCTTCCACGGAAGATACTGGTAATTGACAAGCCCTTACAGCATTTCCATCCATATGAATGGTACAAGCACCACATTGGGCAATACCACAGCCAAATTTAGTTCCTACCAGATCCAAATGATCTCTCAAAACCCAAAGCATTGGTGTATTTGGGTCTACGTCTACCTGATGCAATTTCCCGTTAATTTTAAGCTTGAATTGTGCCATTAGTCTTTGTATTTGGTTCTAAATTAATGCTTTACAGCATTGAAATCAAATGGATATATTTTTTTATCAACTTATACCTGAGTTCCTTCACATTATAAAAGCTGGTTTCAGCCATTCAATTGATTTATAAATGGTTGATCATAAAACCTCTTTCCTGTAGCCTTATACAAGGCATTGGCCACTGCTGCGAAAATAGGTGGATAGGCAGGCTCTCCTAAACCTGTAGGATCTTCGCCATTTTCTACAAAATAGGTGGCTATGGATTTGGGAGCTTCTTTCATTCGAATCATCCGGTATGTATCAAAATTGGATTTATTTATTACCCCATCCTCAATTCTTAGTTCCCCAAACATGGCTGTCCCAATTCCATCAATTACTGCCCCTTCACAAAGATTTCTTGCTGCATCCGGGTTTACAACAATTCCACAATCTATCACATTTGTCACCTTCTCAAAGTGAACTTCACCATTTATTATCTTCAAATCAACTACCTGAGCAGCATAACTATTGTGGCAATAATAAGCTGAAACACCTTGATGCACTCCTTCAGGAGCATTTCCCCAGTTTGCCTTTTTCTTCACCATTTCTAAAACCTTGGCATAACGTTCCGGATTGTAATCGTTATTATCACCCACAGGGTTTTCCTTTGCCCTTTGTAACAATTTCAATCGAAACGCTATAGGGTCCTGCCCCGATACTTCCGCGATTTCATCTAAAAATGATTGCTCCACGCAAGCCATAAAATTTGATCTGGGTGCACGAAAGGAACCGGTGGTAATATTTGAAGCTACTTCCCAACCTTCAGCTAAATAGTTGGGCACAGCTCCTGCGGGAAATCTATTGGCGTACAATGGATTTTCAGGTAAGCCGCCAGCATTGACATGAAAAGCTACTAATTCATTTTTGATGTTAAATCCTGCACGATAGGTAGCTTGGTAGCGGGACCGGTATACTCCTGCAGTCATTTCGTCTTCCCTATTGTAAAGAAGTTTTATAGGCATGCCTGTTTTTTGGGAAATCACTGCTGCTTCAATTAACCAATGGGCATAAGATCTGCGCCCATAGCCCCCTCCAAGTCTTGTCATGGATATTTCAATATTTTCAATAGGGATCCCTAGCCTGTCAGCAAGTGCCTGTTCCGTTAATTCAGGCTTCTGTAAAGGCCCTGCACAAAACACCTTATCACCTTGAACATGGGCAAAAAAATTCATAGGTTCCATACAGTTGTGAGCCAGAAATGGCCCTGAAAAACTTCGTTCAATTACCCTAGTAGCTTTTTCGAATTCTTTTATAGGATCACCATCCATCCTTTGTTTCTGAGGGCTCATGGCGGCATGCCTCATTTTATGTTCCTGCTCGGCACTATTCTCCAATCCTTCAGGAACCACTCTTACTCCGGCTCTACCAAACATGGCACGTTTTTCTTCAAAACCTTTCTGAATTTCCCATGAAACTGTAACAGCTTTTTTGGCCTGTTGAACTTGCCAAGTACTAACTCCAACCACAGCAATAAGATCTGTAAATTGAACGGTGTCAAAGAAAGTTCTTTTATAATCATCCTGAAGGGATTTAATGGCAAATACGTCCTTTATTCCCGGCATTGCACGCGCTCGATTGGCGTCAAAAGATTTCAATTTCTTGCCAATGGCCGGCGGATGAATAATCATCGCATATAGCATTCCCGGTTTTTGAAATCTATGCCGAAAAGCGGTTTTCCTGTTATAATTTTATGTAGATCAACGTTCTTTTTAGAAGTTCCAATAATTCTAAAATCCTGGACTTCCTTTAATTTAACATCTTCCGGTATGGGTAAAGTGGCTGCCAATGCGGCTAAACTCCCATAGTCTGCTTTTCTTTTTCCTGAAATATCCAACACAAAACCGGAAGCTGTTTTAATTTCACTATCAGGAATATCCCAGGTTTTTGCAGCTGCTAAGATTAACATCCGGCGTGCAGTGGCTCCTGCCGTTCGCAATGCTTTCCAACCGGTACGAATAGCCTGGCTTCCCCCAATAAATTGCCGTGTAAAATTGTCCGTATCTAAAGGGGCTTGTTCTACAATAACTTTGTTCCAATCGACATCAAGCTCCTCGGCTATAATCATCGGCATAGAGGTTTTTACATTTTGTCCACCTTCGGGATTGGGAGACATCAAAGTGATACTTCCATTTTCTCCGATTCGAATGTAACCATTCAACCTGAACCAGTTTTTTGGCATAACTAGGCTTTCTTCCTCTTTAGGTTTACAGCTGACAATCCAGCTGAAACTCAAAGCCATCCCTCCTCCGGCTAAAGCCGAAATTTTCAGAAATGACCTTCTGTTGAAGATGCTAGCAGGCCTAGGCATGTCTTTTTATTTTATAGGTAATATAAATAATTAAGTTACTCATTTTCAGTCCTAAAAACTAACATTCGATCATTTTCCCATGGGACTATTGTTCATGAAATGAAGAAACAGAAGTGAATATTTGTAGGCTTTCCAACCATTTATTTACTGCTTGTCTTACTTCCGTTTCTTTTTCACCTTCCATAACATATAAAATACCATCGCGCTCTATGCCTCCTTGAGTGGAGAAACCTTTCAATACATGGCTTTTAGGGCAAAACTTTTTTACAGTTTCGAAACTACTTCCAATGCCAAAACCTGCATTGGTATTAAATGGAATCACTGTTTTAGCTTCAAAGTCATTTTCACTAAGAAAAGTTTTCATAGGTGGTGGAAGTTGCATCCCCCAAGTAGGAAAACCTACATAGATGATCTCATATTCTTTAAGACTAATTTTTGTTTTCAGATGTGGCAAAATATTTTCTTCATTTTCCTTTGCCACCTGAGCAACAACAGCATCATACCCTTTCGGATAAGGGGTTTCAAGTTTTAAACTTACAAGTTTTCCACCAACTTTTTCATGAATCATTTCGGCTACAGCTTTGGTATTATTGGTCCGTGAAAAAAGACAATCAGGATTTTGTTAGCATGCACTTCATCAACATAATTCATGAATTCAGATTGAGTTTGGCCCAAGCAACTCAGAGAATAAAAGGTGAAAATAAGCAACAGATTTAATCTCATTAGTTTAGTAAGTTAGTGGTTGCCTGCTCCAATCAATTTGGTAAAAGAGAGGGCAGCCAACTTCCAGCCATCTGCTTTTTTATATATACCTCAGTGACTTCAAATGGGTTGGTAACTTCATTCCCACCCACCTCTGCAGTCAGGGTGATTCGATTCAGTAAAATGGCCGTATCGTTTATTAATTCTACAGAAACCTTATGTATTTCGGCATTTTTATACCAAATGCCACCACTACGAATAATATCCACTTCACGCTCCTTCCCCCAAGAACCTCCCATATGAACGAACACCGCTTTATCATCAAAGAGTTCAGCCAATTTATCACCCTCCTTCTCTGCCATCCACTGCCATTTGTTTTTAGAAAGTTCGATGATTTCTTGTTCCGTTTCTTCCTCTTGACCAAAGGCAAATGGTGAGGTCAGCAATAGGATTATTAATCCAAAAATCGTCCTTTTCATAGGTATAATAAGTAGAGTTAATGTTCAATTTCGTGGGTATCTCTAACACTGCTAAAGGTAAAAACCAGCATTTTCCAGTCCTCTCCCTGCTTTTCATACACTTCTGTTACTGTAAATTCATTTTCTACATCATTTCCTCGAACAAAAGCGGTCAAAGTGATTCTGTTCCATACTACTGCAATATTGCCTGAAAGCTCTACCACTGAATCATGAACTTCAGCATTTTTATACCAGATGCTTCCCGTTTCAATAATCTCCAATTCACGATCTTTTTTCCAGCTTCCACTCATATGGACAAACCTAGCCTTATCGTCAAAGAGATCATCCAGTTTCGATACATCCTTTTCAGCCATCCATTGCCACTTGTCCATAGAGAGTTTTTTATTTCCTGCTCTATGGCAGATTGAGCAAAAGTGATGGAATTGCATATAAAAATAAGACCAAACAGGCATAAGTACTTTTTCATTTAAATCTGGGTTTTGATAATTAATTTTTTATTCCTGGAAATAATAAAAGCCATTCATTACGAATAGACAAAAAAATTTCTAAATATTTAACCCAAATCAATAGAATGCATGGTTCTCTCATCCGAATGTCAAATTTGATCTATGAATGAAAATGACCTCTTATAAATGATTGCCAAAAGGCACGGCTTTTACCACTTATTGAATCAAAACCACCTGCTGTAGATCAGTACTGTCCTTTGGATGATTGCTATAAAATTGTGTTATTTAAAAAGCTATATTTCCACAATGAAAAATAATTTTATTTCTCGACCAGCCTTCTATGTGCTGTATGTCTTTTTTGGCTATGCTATGGGACGATTCTGTACGCCTCCTTAGGCAATTGGATCAATTCTTCTCGGGAAATTTCGAGAGCGGTAGTTTCTGATGTCTTAACTTCCTCGGCCATTGCCTATTTGAATTATTACCTTCTACTTCCAAAACTTTATAAAAAAGGGAAATATACTGGATACATTTTGGCTTCCATTGCAGTGGTCGTAACCATAGTCTTACTGAGGGTAAACCTGTTAGGAATGACCCACAGGTCTGTAACCTATACCTACTTTATTCGATCAGTACCTGCCTTTGGCTTTTACCTTATCACCACCGTCATTTGGTTTTTTGCCAATATGATATCAGCGCAGCGAAATGAAATTGAACTTAGAAACAGTCAATTAGCAACAGAGTTGAAGTTCCTGAAACTTCAATTAAGTCCACATTTTCTTTTCAACACCTTGAATAATATTTATTCTATGGCGTATTTCAAGGAAAACAACACCGCCCCTGCGATTATGAAACTCTCTGAAATGATGCGACATATGCTTTATGAAGACCAAGGGCGGTATGTTTCACTTTCCAGAGAAATCCAATTCATGGAAAATTTCATTGAATTATGGAAATTAAAGCTCGATGAAAAGCCACGGATAACGTTTAATTATGAAGGGGTATGGGAAAGGCATAGGGTTGCCCACTTGATTTTTTTGGTTTTCCTTGAGAACGCCTTTAAGCATGGCAACACCATTGACGGGAGGATAGCCATTAAGCTTAGTATAGATGCAGAAGACATCCTTCATTTTTACATTAGCAATGATGTAATTCTTGCCCGTAAGACAGCTGAGGAAGAAAGTGGGGTTGGCCTCCTGAATGTAGAAAAAAGGCTAAACCTAATTTACCCGAGCCAACACGAGTTGATATTAAATCAAAATAACACCTCCTTTGAAGTAAAATTAACCCTGGATCTAAAATGAAATACCATATTCTTATCGTAGACGACGAGCCTCCTGCCAGAAAATTACTTATGGACTATGTTTCCAAACTTGCTGATTTAGAATTGGTGGGTCTTTGCAGCAACGGCGAAGAGGCCTTAGGGGTATTAAAGAAGTATCCTGTAGATATTCTATTGCTCGACATCCGCATGCCATTGATGACAGGTATGGATTTATTGAATGAAATTAGTAACAAGCCATTAACAATTTTTGTAACAGCCTATGAGGAATATGCAGTAAAAGGCTATGAATTGGATGTGATTGATTACCTGATGAAGCCAGTTTCGTTCGAGCGTTTTAAAAAAGCCATTGAAAAGGCCATTGAATACCTGTCAGTACAAATTTCAACCAAGCCAGCCAAAGAAACCACAGACTATTTTTTCATAAAAACAGATACCCGCATTGTCAAAATTAGGTATGAGGAAGTTCAAGCCATAGAAGCCCAAAGAGAATACATCAAAATCATCACCCCAAACAGGAAAGTTATGTCTTTGATTTCCCTTACAAATGTAGCCCATGGTTTACCGGAGGATTTTGTTCGCATCCACCGTTCATTTATTATCAATATGAGCCAAATTGATGAAGTTCAATCCAATGAAATTTTGATAGGAAAATCCTATTATCCCATTAGCAGGAATTACCGAGAAGCATTTTTCAAAAACTGGAAGAAAGAAGGTTGTAATCATAAAGTATCAATTTGTTTTCCGCCGCTTTTCATTTTACCTGAAGTACATACCCCCTACCTCGAATATTTTTGAGTTGAATATTCGGATCTTGCAATAGCTTTTTGCGAAGTTTGGAGACAAACATATCCAGGCTTCTGCCCACAAATACCCCCTCATCTTCCCATATTTCTTTGAGCAGGTGGTCTCTCTCAAGCATTTCGTTTGGGTGCAAGGCAAATAGGGTTAGCAACTTATTTTCTTTTTGGGAAAGTTGGATTTCCTCTGTTCCAATTTTCAAAAGCTGTTTACTGTGATACAGTTCAAACTTCCCGATACCCACGGATTGACTATTGCCCATGTGCTTACTCTTGCTGGGCTTAAGTGCATTTTTATTGTATATCAACAAAAAGCCAAAGGCCAAAATCCCAATGATAATCGGTACAGAAAAGTTGGATACCCTCATTGTATTGTTATCAAACCGGATTTTGATGCTATAGCAATCTTTTGGCTGCAAACGTCCCTGACATGGAATTAGGGTTTTGTCTTTGTGACTGGACATTTGATAACTGTAAACAACCTGATTCTTTATGCATTCCACAACATTAACTTGGTATTTACCTTCAGCTTTTTTGCCCACCAAGCCTTCCCCCAAACCCTTATGAATAACTTTAACCAAACTGTCCGGGTCAAATTGGAAGGGGTTTTCAAATACAATACTATATTCACTCTCGCTGATTCTCTTGATTGGCAAAACCCTAGAAGTGCTATCTCCTGAGGCAAGCAAGATTTGGTGTCCCACATTCCTCAACCTGATTTCTCTGTTTTCTGCAAAATCATCTGACTTCCATGGCCACAGAAGGATCATGGTAAAAATCATGGTGAATATTCCGATTCCGGCAGGTTGTATCAGTTTTTTCATTACTCAAATATAAGGTTAAATAGAAGTCATCTTTCAATTTTACCTTGATTTACAATCTTTTTACATTCTATTTACCATCTTGACTTTGGATAGCTTTAGGTTTGGACCTGCTTAACAAATAAAAAATGAAAAAACACTTAAGATTATTTTCTTGGCTAATGCTGTTGGTTTTTAACACTTCATGTAAAGATCAAGTCAAAAATGACCAAGTAAAAAACCAATCCAATTTCCAAAGCAATAATTCAAACACTTCCAACGCTCCTAATTCAATCGTACGTAATATAGTGCAAGATGGCAAAGGCAACATTTGGATGGCTACCTGGGAAGGGGTGTTTCGGTATGATGGAAAGTCTTTTACCAATGTAACAAAGCAAGTAAGTTCAGCTCGCTTCTTTTCAGTTTTGGAAGACAGCAAAGGCAATATGTGGTTTGGAAGTATTGGATCAGGTGTATATTATTTTGATGGAAAAGACTTTCAAAATTTCACAACCAAGGAAGGGCTTCCGAATAATGAGATTACCAGCATTTATGAGGACCAAGCAAATAATATCTGGTTGGGCACAAATGGGGGATTTAGCCGGTACGATGGAAAAACTTTTCAGAATTTTATGTTGACCGAAGATTCTATTGTTGATGATAAAACTGGGAAAACAGTTCCGGATTTCACCCGCCCCCTAACGAGGTCAATTCCATCATTGAAGACAATACGGGTATTTTTTGGTTTGCCACAAGGGGCAACACCTATCTTTATGACGGAAAAACATTTACCATTGTAAGCCAAAAGGACAAGCCGTTTACCAATGTTCGATCTATAATCGAAGATAAAAAAGGCACTATCTGGCTAGGTGGAAATGATGGCTTATGGCGCTATGACCCATCGACTTCGCTCAAGGCTGGTGAGGGTAAATTCACCAACATCAGCAAGAATTTTATTGGATACATTCATGAGGATAAGAAAGGAAATATCTGGACAAGTTCAGAAACTAAAGAAGGATCTTGGGTACTTACACATTATTATTCCCATACCTTTTTAAATAAAACACCCGCAGCAACCGAAATAAACAACAATGAAAGAAAGATGCTATTTGGGATTTTAGAAGCAAAGGACGGAAGTATTTGGTTCGGCTCTGATGGGGTGTATCGATACAATGGAAAAACCATAACCGATTTTAGAAGCAAATAAGATGCACCCCACAAGCGTTTAGTATACCCCCTTCTATTCTTTGCAAGTGGCAATTGAAGGATAAATGAAATTATCAAAACAAAGAGGTGATTTGCAACCTCCGCCTACTCAGCAATTGCAGTAAACCCAGGACCATCTTTTATACTACATGTCTTTGATTCACATCAACGACTTCACGACACACCTATAAAAGAATAATAGTAAGCGACCGTTTTATTAGTATAAATTTTTCCTTAATAGTGATAAAAATCGCAGCTTTTAATCTGGTAGTATGTAGGCGAGTTGGCCATTATGGTATGGGTAAAGCGTTTGGAGACGGTTTATTGATCAAGTTTAGATGGGTCATCATTATTTGGCCACAGTAGCAATACTTCTAACCTTTCAGCATTATAGCTATAAAAAAGTGTATTGTGAGGACTTAATTGGAACTCTCCTGCTCCTTCTTTCCTTTCAGATTACTTAAAACTTTGAGGGTGTTGACTTAATTGTTTTAGTGCTTCTTCTAAACGTTTGAAGAATTTTTCTATTTCTTTTTAGGTCCAGTTTTCTTCCAGATAGTCAACAATTCTGTCCAACTGGTTCTCGGCTTCTTCTGACCAAACTATTTCTAAAGCCATTTTTCATATCTTTTTCGCACCTCACTATGAGGTTTCACCTTGCCTTCCCTAACTTGTTGCATGGCTTTTTCCAACTTCACTTCAAGCTCTGACTCTTCCTTTAGCATTTCTTCTATTTTTGCTAATTGCTCATCAGAAGATTGCATTACTTTTTGTATGATTTTGTATTTCCTAGTCTCTATGTTCATGGTACTGGTAATTAATAACCCATAGTAAATATAACATTTATTATCATTTTTAGATTCAATCGCTTATTAACGCACGATATCTTTCAATCGCTTATTTTAGGTATTCGGTTTTGACTGATGGATGGATGTAATCACAAGAAAATCATTCTATTGAGAATTTGGCATAGTATCGCTTCGGTGAAATGGAAAATAAAAACGAAGTAACTTATTTTCCATTTCACCACTTAATAGAAGGTCAATTTCTAATTTAGGGTTATTTTCCTACTGCCTTCTCAATACCTTATTTCCCACATCCAAGCTCTCCTGCTTTCGATGGAAGTTTGGATAAACTCTCGAGCTATGTCTAGATATTCAGTACCTGATACTTCTCTCCCTCTCATTCTCTTTGGCAGGGAGATGATTTCTTCAGGTTCTCCAAAAGTGATTTTCTCGGCTTCTACGATGAGCATACCATCATTAATATCATAAGCCAAAATCAAACCTGGAAGCCCAAATTGCTCCTCCGGACCCGTTGGAACTGGGATATCTGAGGCAAACCAAGCAGTGATCCTTTGGCCTTTAATGCTGTCTTCAGACACAGCTTTCATGCACATGTGACCCAGTATATCACGTATTTCGTTCATTACTCTCCATTTTGGAGTATTTAAGCTGTCACGGACGATGTAAGTTTTGCCCATTTGATCCATGTACTTCAAATAGGTCTGGTCTTCAAAATTGTTTTCAATGAAATAGTCTTTTACCTGCCAAGAATAGCTTTGGACTTGATAGGGTTCCCCAAATGTATAAAGACTTTTTCCGGCCAAAACTGAAGTTTCATCCGAGTACTATAGCCTTCAGGATTACTCCAAGTGAGTAGGATCCTATCCTTTTCTTGCTCAGTAATGTGAGGCAAATTGGAGTATATTTTATCATAGAATATCCGGTAGCGATATTCTACCTCTCCTACTATATTTTGGGCTTTTAGACCTGTAGAAATTAATAATAGGATAAGGATCTTTAGGCATTTTAATTTCATTGTTTTAATGTTTTAAGAATTGGCTGAATCAGAATATGTGAAATAGATTTGCAAAATACACCAGCATTCAAACCTATTTAACTATATATCATGGTTAATTAGAAAGAATCAACTTTTTCACTCAAAAGCCAGAGGATTTATAAAGCTTAAAAAGCAAATATAAATTAAATCACAACTACTATTGATCTTGCTCAAACGGTAAACTTAATTTTCCATTTAAGAAGCTGACCTTATTTATTTAGCGACTATAGAATCTTCCCAATTACTCCACTATCTACGTTTTTTCACTTCTATTCCCCGCATATTGTACGTTACTCCGAGTAAGAAATACCTTGATAGTGTTTCAATCCTACCGGTGGAAACGTAATTTTGACCTGCATATTGGCTGATGGTTTGATTTTGCTTGAAGACGTCATAAGCGGATAGCCTGACTTCCCATTTTTTAGCCTTGCCGAGTAGTTTATAGACGAATGCATTAAGAATAGGTACTTCTTGATCAAATCCAAAACTTTCGTTCTTATATCGGTTATAGTTGAATTTTACATCTAAATAAAAATCTTTGGGGAATTTTAAGTTCATATTACTATAAGCACTCCAATTTATTATGTCTTGGTTTTGGGAAGGATTCTGTTCGTATTTTGTTTTGCTTAGCCTAAAGGATGACCCGGTATATAAGCTAAACCATTCTAAAGGTGTCAGATTGAAATTAACCCCAAAGTTATTGCCGGAAGTTTGGGTCTCTGTCTCCACTGAGTTGATGAGGGCAAGGCTTTTAGTATAGGAGGGATTTGCATATAAGTATGCGGAAGCCTTGGTTTTTACAATGGGAAAACCAAAACCTAAATAAGGATTAAAACGCTGCCCCCCTGAAACATTGCCAGCCTTGTAGGTAGTGACAAAGGTTTCCGGGTCTATGGTTTGATTTTGAACTACTTGATTCTGATAGAATGTTGAATTGAAAGAAACCCGCAAATTTATAAACGAAACAGGATCATACATGCTATACCCAGTATTGAATGAATGGGATACTTGAGGCTCTAAATCAGGATTTCCTTCCCGTATATACAATGGGTTAGAAATGTCCTTGTATGGCTGCAAGTCGGCGATATTTGGGGGATTGACGCCCATGTTATAACCTGCGCTGATGCGCTTGTTCCCTTTCATTGTTTTATAGAAAGTTACATTAGGTGTTAAATTGAGGTAACTCTTGTTCACTCGGCCCAATATTTCACTATCCTTTAAGACTGAAAATTGTCCATTTAGCCGATAGTTGGAAGCGGCTAACCCAACGCTTAAGTTGGAGCCTTTGTTGGCATATCGGATACTAGAACCAAACCTGTTGTAGGTAATTGTATTTTCAAAAAATCGACTGAGGTCCGGATTTAGCTCTTGGGTGTCGCTTGACTCCACATCGTATACTTGCCGGTTGGTTTCGCTCTGTGACTGGCTGAAATTGTAGAAAGTCTCCCAAAAAATATTTTTTTGATTGGTTCCACAAAGAGTAAGCTTGACTTGATCAAGTTGGAGCCATTCAGTGCCTGGTTCAATTGATCCAAGTTTCGGAAATAGGTATTTGGATCTGTGGAGTTCATGAGATCTACAACTGATTTTTGTATACCATTTTGGTCTGCCTTACTATAGGTATCACTGATACTGGCTGCAAAGTTTCGTCCGTTTTTCTTGAATTTATGCCTATATATTGCTGTGCCCTGAAAGGCCCCTGACCATTTATCCGATTGGTTGTTCCTATCCATTTGGCTTTGCTCCGTACTGCTGCGAATCAGCTCTTGATGGCTGGCCAAGTAAGTCGTAAGTGAACTTAGCCTTCCTTTTACGTTAATGGTGATAGTATTGGCGCTGTCTAATTCGTTTTGAAAACGAAGATTTACCCGATGGTGACCTGCCATGTTATTTTGTGAGTTTTGGTCAGTTGAGGTAAAGGAAGTATTGTCCTGCAAAAAATTTGTCCTGCTATTGAAACTCTCCAGCGCTTGATCACTACGGCTATAGAAGTAGTTACTATTAAAATCCTTTTTATCCTTCAGGTAATTATAATTGACACCTATGGCTTGGTTATTAGAGTAACCAGAGTTGAGGTTATTGAATGGGATTTCAAAGGATTCTTCATTGTCCCCACCTGAAAACGAAAAATAATTCGAACCACCTCCATTAAAACCAAAGTCCCCGGTGTCGCCAAATTGGAAAGCACCACTCCCTTTAAACTCCTGCAGGTCATCCCAGCTCAGACCGGATTGGTTCACATTGTTGCCATAGCCGATCACCGAAAATTGGTTTACTTTGTCAAATTTATTGAATGAAGCATTTCCAGACCATCTTCCGTCTGTACCAAGTGCTGCTGAAAGCTTACCAAAACCTCCTTTTCTGGCTTCCTCCTTCAACTCAACATTTAAGGTTTTTTCCTTCACTCCATCTTCAACACCTGTTAACTTGGACTGTTCTGACTTGTCATCGAATAACTGAAGCTTGCTTACTGACTCAGCATTTAAGTTTTGTGTAGCCATTTTTGTATTACCTCCAAAAAAGCGCCTTCCATCCACAGTTACTTTCTGTACTTGTTCCCCTTGTGCAACTATATTTCCATCCTTGTCGATTTGTATCCCGGGCAGCTTGCGGAGCAATTCTTCCAAAGTCGCCCCAGGGGGCACTTTAAATTTACTTGCATCATACTCAAGGGTGTCTCCACGCATCATCAACGGCGCTTTGGCAGCTTTTACAACTACCTCGTAGAGTTCCTGTAAGATTGGCATCAACTGAATCTCATCGACTTCCAAATCACCTGTTTCAGGAAGAACCAGTTCCATTTGAACGGGAAGGTAGCCCATATAGGTGGCTTTGATGAGTAGCGGTTGTCTCTCTACATTTTTGAATTGGTACGCTCCATTTTCTTTGGTCAGGGTGTAGGCCACCAAGGCCGAGTCTTTTGGGCTAAGGAGTAGCACAGAGGTATAGTCGAGTGGCATATTCGTTGTATCTTTCACCACTCCACGAATAGTAAGTTTGGATTGGGCATGGGAGCCAAAGGTGATGAAGGCCAGAAGAAGGCATGAAATAAGTAATTTCATTTTATTTCGGGTTTATGTTTTTAACAATAATTTGTATGACTAAAAACCATCATCCCATTTATCATTATCAGTTCACCTTTACAAGTTGAATTGGTAGCGTGAGAAGACTAGCTTAATGTTCAATGTGCTATTTATGAATCTAAATAAAAAAGTGGAATTAGAGCGAATTTTACTTTTCGCAACCCTTATCAGACTTTTTAATAAATACTCTTGAGCTTCAAATTCTTATAATATGCCCCCTTCACTTCTCTCCTTCGCGTAGTCATCTATTAAAACAAATCAAAAATTGCTTCTTTCAAACAAGGCAATTCTGAAACAATATATCGATGACTTCCAAACTATTACAATAATAGTAATAATTCAACTAAAAACATAATACTAATTTATTAAAAAATGTTAATAACCTGAGTTCGATTTTAGCATATGGCAATTTGGTTAGTTTGAACGGTTTCATATTTGATTCGGGGCTTATTCGGAAAAAAAGTATATGCAATCAATCCTGTTATCAAGTTTGTAATGAAATTATTGAAAGAACGATGCCTAGAATGCTCAATCTGGCACATGTTTTTCAGTTCGTCATTTACCGTTTCAATAACCGCTCTTTTTCGGAGCAAGATCTTATCCTTTAGCTCCATCAGGGTATTTTTCATGTTGTTTCTGATATTGGTAATCAGGTGAAGGCCATCCATAAACAAGATTTCGGTCAATCCTTTTGAAATATACCCTTTGTCAGCATAAAGTTTTCCCTTTAATTTATTTACAAACTTTTTATTCTTCAGGGTTCTCTGTCATCAACATTACCCTGTGTGATTACAAAATTCAGTATCTCCCCTTTGTCATTGATTACCAGATGAAGCTTAAAGCCAAAGAAGTACCCCATGGTAGATTTACCCACCTGAGCAATGTCTTTGAATACCCTATTTCGCTTAATCCTCTTGTTTTTAGAAACTCTAATAGGGGTAGAATCAATAAAGGCTATTCCTGTCCCATCTCCTAAACAACAGGTTTTCAAGAGTATAGTCATTGGCAACGAAGCGGATTGCATCAATTCCACAAACCTGTTGTATGAGACCGTATTTGGGAATAAATGTTACATATGGACCTGCACATAATTGAGATAAAAGTGTTTCATATTCCGATAGCCTCCTGTATGAAACATCACCATGATTGTAATGACCTCGCTGGGGCTCATTTTCGCAGTTCTCTTAGGTTTATTTCCTAGGAGATGTTTTTCGATGGATTTGTCAAATTCAATGCAGAATTCATCAATAAGATAGAAAATTTCGGTGATTTTGCTGTCAGTCAAAGTCATGTTTGAGTAGTTAAATTGTTGATATTCACACCTTTAATTTAACAAAAGAACATGACTTTTTCTATTTTTTACAGTGTTTATTTAAATATTATAAAGATTAAGTATAGTTAATTTATTAATAAATAAATATTTAATAATTATTCATATTAAATAAATGAATTAAAAGATATTAATTCTTAAGCACCTTTGAACCAGCGGATTTCGTGAAATTATTAATCAAACTCAGGTTGATAGATAAATTTCCGCCTTGTAGATTTTTGGCGTTAAGAAATTTAAGCAGGGATTGGCAAGGACACAGGCATGTTTGACCAAGGTTTATAGAATGAGTACTGGGGAAGCAAGTGGACAAGTACAAACCTAAAAATCAGGGGGTTGCCTGTGTGAGGGTAGCCTTAAATTTTAGCCAAAAAGATACTCAGCGGCGGGGTTTTTGGTTACTTTTTTGACCTGTAGAAAAAAGTAAAAATGGTTATTTTATATAACTTAGTTTAGTAAAAAACTGGTTTGCCATATAAAAAATAATCCCAGGCAAATTTTAAATCTTTACTAATAGGAAAGTAAAAGAACTAATAGAACTGTTACTGGTTCAACGTTGTCTGGTGAGTTTGGCTTACTAAAGTGATTTCATCCTTGAAAACAAAGGTTTTCCGTTCATTTCTTTTCCATTGATGAAAAGAAACGAACCAAAGAAAAATCTAGCCAAAACTAAACTTCCACCCACAAGGCCCTCGCACCCTCGTAGTTTTGGCCCGGCCACCGCGCTCTTAGTTTAGCGAATACATTAAATTTCCATATCTGGTCTAGATTTAGCAAAGTGTACCTTATACACTATAAGTGATAGATAAATTTCCGCCTTGTAGATTTTTGGCGTTAAGAAATTTAAGCAGGCATTGGCAAGGGCACAGGCACTGTTTGACGAAGTTTTTGGTTTAGTAAACATTAAATAAACAAGGCCAATATTAAAACCAAAAACTAAGGAGTTTGCCTGTGTGCGGGAGGCCTTAAATTTTAGCAAAAAAGATACTCAGCGGCGGGGTTTTTTGGTTACTTTTTTGACCTGCAGCAAAAAAGTAACAAATGCAATAGTAAATATTTTGGCATAGATATAGGAAATTGAGATGCTGGGCTTATTATTACAGTTTTTAGCAAAGGTAAAGGCATATTGAATATTTATCCGTTCATTTCTTTTCCCCTTACTTGCTACGCATCGGGACAGGCCCTGAATAAGACAGGGTAAACAGGATGAAACCAGAAACACCTCTCATTCATCGGATTTCGTAGATTTATTAATCGAACTCAGGTTAATAGGGTTGCCACTACCGGATCTTTGAAGACTTTCTCCCAGCTCACTTAAACCATCTACCATCTTGTTTTTAGCTGATTGGGTCAAATCAGAAGCTGCTTGCATTTTGGCACCTTTTTCTTCGGCGTACTTTAACCCCGAAATATGCAATAGACAATCTATTACGTGCTGAAATCGCTTCAAAATACCCAATCGTTGGTGTTTTCAATTCCACCATAGCGGTACTATGCTATCCAAACAGCCTAATTTTCTTGCGATTGCAACACTTCCCGTAAACACGTGAAATCCTATTACATAATCCGGGTAAGAAGAGTTTGGGAGAATTATGGATATTTGGCAGTGTTTTAAGCTTTGCTTTTGGTTTTAGGCATAGGATAGATATTCCACCTGGGCAGCAGTTTTTTATCGATACTATTTCAATAGTTTAACCAACTACACTCTCCTTCAATAGAGATGTCACCAGCTCAACAGTCAACGGTTTCTTGTTCGCTTTTTCCCGGAGGGTATCAAAAGAGTATCTAAAGTCACACCCTTCTTTATAGGCGCTGCATCCATAGGCTGTTTTTCCTCTTATTATGGTTCCTTTATTGCAAAGAGGGCATGAAATGACAGGAGGAGTTTTCTTAGAAGCCGCCGAGTTGGCTACTTTCTTTTCTACCAAAACGAGTTGAAATTTCCCATTGAAACGTATCAATCCTTCTTTATCTCCAGTCGCCGTTTTAAATCCCTTTAAATTGACCGTAGATCCTTTCTTAATTAACCTCAAATATTGATTCTCTGATATAGTTTTTCCTTCGAAAGAAAAAGGAAGTAAAAAGTCACATCCCTTTTTATAAGCGCTGCATCCGTAACTCGAATTTCCTTTTAGCAAGGACCCATTCTTGCATTTTGGACAGGGCTGTCCCACAAGTGTTGTTGCTGATTTTTCTTTCTCAGGAAGCTTGTTTTCAGTGGTATGCGCTATTTTAGTATGACTTTGTTCCCGTATAACATCATAGACCAAATTCGCCACCATTTTTTTCATGTTCACCACAAAAGAACCCGCATGAAATTTCCCTTTTTCTATTTCTTTCAATTGCTTCTCCCACTGTCCTGTAAGTTCTGCAGAGGTCAGCAAGTTATTCTTAATAATATCGATCAATTGCAATCCAGTTTCGGTGGGCAAAATTTGCTTCTTATTACGTTCAATGTATTGTCGTCTAAACAGTGTTTCAATGATATTTGCCCGAGTAGAAGGGCGACCTATGCCATTCTCTTTCATTAAGTCTCGCATCTCTTCATCGTCAACTTGTTTACCGGCAGTCTCCATGCCTCTTAGCAAAGTTGCTTCTGTATACTGTTTTGGAGCTTTGGTTTCTTTCTCTAGGAAAGAAGGTTCATGTGGCCCTTTTTCCCCTTTTTTAAAAAGCGGGAGCTCGTCTTTCTCCTTTTTTCTTTGCCATCTGCAGTTTCAAAAACAACCCTCCAGCCTTTTTCTAAAATCACCTTTCCTCTTGCTTTAAACGGGACCGTACCTACTTTTCCAAATACGGTGGTATTGTCCACTGTACAGTCGTCATAAAACACTGCGATGAAACGCTTGGTAATGATATCATAGACTTTTAGCTGATTGTCGTGTAAACTATCCTGCATACCTGTAGGAATCATGGCATGGTGATCGGTTACTTTTTTGTCATTGAAAACCTTAATAGACTTTTTTAATTTCTTCCCCAAAATGGGTTGAGTCAACGACCTATATTTGGTTAGCTTCACTAATATTCCTGGTGCTTTGGGGTAAATATCGTTCGGTAGAAAAGTGGTGTCAACTCTTGGGTAGGTGATTAATTTTTGTTCGTATAGTTTCTGTGCGATTTTGAGCGTTTCATCGGCAGAAAGGCCAAACTTATTATTACAATGCACCTGTAATCCTGTTAAGTCAAAAAGCTTAGGTGCATATTCCTTTCCTTTTTTCTTAGCAACTGAGACGACTTCAAAGTCATTTTCTTTGACCTGGTTGGCAAAAGTCTCCCCGTCTTCTTTCTTTAAAAATTTCCCTTCTTCACAGTTAAATACAGTCTCTCTATACAGGGTTTGTAGTTCCCAGTAGGGTTGTGGCTGGAAATTTTGAATTTCTTTAAACCGATTAACGATCATGGCCAGTGTAGGCGTTTGAACTCTGCCAATGGACAGCACTTGTTTGTACCCACCATGTTTAACCGTATATAACCGGGTGGCATTCATTCCTAACAACCAATCTCCGATTGCTCGAGAATAACCAGCATAATACAAATTATCGTATTTCGCCGAGGGTTGCAATTTGTCAAAGCCTTCTTTGATAGCCTCTGTGGTCAAAGATGAAATCCATAAGCGTTTGACTTCTCCTTTATACCCCGCTTGTTCAATTACCCATCGTTGAATCAACTCTCCTTCTTGGCCGGCATCACCACAGTTGATCACCAGTGTAGCTGAATCAAATATCTTTTTTACAACGTCAAATTGCTTCTTGACTCCCAGATTATCAACAATTTTAGTTTTGAATTTTTCAGGAAGCATAGGAAGGTGACTGAGGTGCCAAACCTTCCAATGAGGTTCGTAATCGTTCGGCTCCAATAAGGTGCAAAAGTGCCCAAAAGTATAGGTAACGATATATCCGTTGCCTTCATAGTACCCCTCATGCCTATGATTAGCTCCTAGAACAGCCGCTATTTCACGGGCGACACTTGGCTTTTCTGCAATACAAACTTTCATCTGAAACAAAAATAGATAAAATAGCCTAAGCTCAACGGAGTGCAGGCGCTTTTAGGTTGTTCAAAATGAAGTAACCCCTGTGGATCAACCTGATAAAAATTACTTATCAGAAATTTAGTTATTTCTGGATATCTGAAATTTGAAGGGATCCAAGGAAAGGAATATTTCTTTGTTTTTCTATCCCAGCGAGCTGCAATTGTAAATGGACGGATTCACCATTGATCCACGGTTACCAAACCTTCTAATCCAGCATAATTTCATCTGGTTATAATTGTTTTCAGTTGCCACATGGAATCTCGCAATTATATTCATCCCTCCGTGCGTCGCCTTCGTCATGCTCGATTTCATCTGATTTTTTCAAGTGAATGAAAAATAGGATGCCCTAGAAGTTACCTTGGATTATCTGGTTGGCTACAGTGACCTTAAAATCTTGGATAAAAAACCCTCCAGCAGTTGGAGGATATAGATTAACCGCCATAGCAGGATAAACAGAATATTTTCTATACTTTGGACAATCTCATAAAAGCCGCCAAGTTTAGAACATTATAAAAGTCAGAAGCCAGGATTATCCTGGCCTTGCTATTTTATTGTAAAACATTTTTAGCGTCAACCCATGAATAATATGAGACTCTTTAAGCTATTCTTTCTGTTCGTTTATAAACACTGCTTTCTCCCATAAGTTCAATGCCTGAAGTATCGATTTGATTTCCCTTTCCTTTTCTTCACTCGGCACAATATCCAAGGAGATATCCGTATAATCCTCACTCATCCCCTGATTCCATACCTCACCAATACCTCTTTCTTCAATGGTTTCGGCCAAAGTATGGCGTATCTTTGAGTTATTCGAAGAATAAGGCCCGTCCAACTCGATCCTGATCGTTAGAGATTTCATGTTATTTCCCTTCAACAACCTCAATACTTTTAAGTGTTTTCTCATACAAAAGTCGGTCATAGTCTTCTCTCCATTCACCAAAATTATGGAAAGCCTTTAAAGCCTTCTCAAACCCAATCGGGGATCTGCTCCATTTGAAGTCCAGCTTGGAATATTCCTCCTGAGATATTGGCCTTACCTTTTGCCCCTTATAATTTGTTATGTAACAGTCCCCAGGCGGAGTCCCCAATTTAAAATAGGGCATTCTTATGCCTTCTACATTTGAGGGATGGTTTGCTATGATCTCCCAGTCACCGTGGTACAGCTTGGCATCTGTGGCAAATCCTAATAAAAAGTATGGAGTATTAACGACCTGTGTTATTTCAGGTATTTTATTTCTTTCCGTTAAATCTTTAAATACGGTCATTACAAAACTATTTTTGCTTGGAATCCTAACTATCTGTCCAAAACCAGTTAAAGTCTCATTTACCGGTATCGTGAATACATCACCTTCCTTTAATTTCATTGCCAAACTCATTTTTTTCGTATAACATTTCTTTGCTTTGATGTACCGCCATCTGGATTAGATTTATTTGTCGGACCCTTAAGGTCGTCTAGCGCCCTCTGCTCTCTTAGGTCCAAGTCCGTTCCAGAGTGACCCCTATCTATAATAAAATACTCAAAATCCGAGTCTTTATATTTTCTATCATGCTCGTTTTGTCTGGCCTACATACGGCTTGAGTATCCTCTCATTATCAATCTTGAGATATATTATACCGGGGGTTCTATGTTATTGTCTGCATCATCGGAAGCCATCGGGCGAACGTTGATTGAACCGTCTTTTCCGAATTCATACTTTCCGTAATAATTGTTTAACCCTTGCTTCTCTATCTCGCTTAAAGTAGTGTAAGGCTTTCCGGCTAATTCTTTGAATCTATGTTCCTCATAGGTTAGAAGGCTGGCATAAATTGCCGAAGAACCGTTGTCCCCTGGTATAATAACCATCAAAAAGGTCGAAACCGCACCGCCAACCATCGTTGCTACAGGTGGCCCCATCCTCATAAGCTTTCCGGCACTATTGACGAACATTCTACTCTTATGCAAAGCCCTTCCAGCCACTTCCCCCGATGTGACCACGGTTGCCGCGGCCGTCGTAGTCTTGCCGAACTTATCCACAATTACTTCCTCCTCCAAGCCATCAACGTCTATGGCCGCTATTGGGCTTAGCCCCGCAAACTGATATGGCGTATACCAAGGGTAATCCGGAGCCAACGGATCCACACTCAAAAATTTCGCTATGGAGGGGTTGTAGATCCTGAACCCATAGTCGTAATGACTCTGTCCGCCCCACTCACCATTGGAATCTTCTTGCTTCCCATTAAACCCATAACGATAACTACTGTCCTGCACTGCCCCACACTTCCTGGCTCCTCTCTAAAACAGTCCACCGGACTGTTTCTTAACGTTCGGCCCGCATCCATAGCCAATCCAAAAGGGTAGTAATCCGTAACATTGACCACAGTGGCCCAGGTGGAATCCTGGTCGAGATGGATATTATCGGTTACTACAGCCAGGACATTTCCAAGGTGATTGGACAGTTCGTACTGTTTACCTCCCAGGGTTCGGTAGCCTGCTTTGGATGCGTAATTGATCAGACCTAGTCGGGAACTGCCTTCAATTCAAATTTGAAAGAACTTTTTTGCCCTTATTGACGATCCTAAAGATAATTTTTTTCTTTCAATCGCAAAGGTTTCAATTTAAAAATAGAAAAGATCGGTCTTCAAATCCCGTAAGAATGAAGGTGTTAAGAATTCATTCCTTATTCGCGATCTGTAAATATTTTTTAATTGTGGTGGAATGAACATAGGTAAGGGAATTGCAAATTCCCATTGATAGGAAGGTGTAGATTAATCTACACCTAGTTTCCACTAGTCATTCTCAACCTAGCTAGGGATAACAGGGTGTAGAGGATTCTACACCCATCCGGAGCGTGTACGGTGAGTAAATGTGTGTTGGATAAAACAAAAACCCCTGATTTCTCAGAGGCTTGCAACTTGTGTTTTACTAAACTTTTTCTTTTGTTACTCGCGAACGTATGGATTCTGCAACAAAGTTGTTTAAAGACATTTTAGCTTCTTTTGCTAATAAAGCTGCCTTTTGATGTAATGAAGCTGAAATACGAACATTAAAGCTCCCTTTATAGGGTTTCTCCGGTGTTTTACCTGCTTCTTTACAATCAGCTAAATAAACATTTATTGCTTCTTTAAAATCGTTTTCTAACTCTTGACCTGTTAAGCCTTCATAAGAAATTAAACCTTGAATACCGAGTACCTTTCCATAAAGTAAATTATCATCATGGTTATACTCAATACTCCCTGTGTATCCTTTGTAATCTAAATACTTCATAAGTCTAAAACCTCCTTTACTTGTTTTAATTGGTACGCTTTCATTATGCCACTTGGGTGCGGTTTGTGCAACATAATCGGTACACCCGATTCGTTTTCAAACTTAACCCTTGAACCACTGGTTTTACCCTTTTTTATCTCCTCAAAACCAAAGTAACCTAAAAGCTATACCATTTCATCGTAATGAAAATCTTTAGGCTGTGTAAGAAATCGTTCCAGTAGTTTTTCTTTCTTAGACATAACACGAAGTAACTGTATTTAGTTGCTATTTCAAAGATTTTTTTAGAACGGTAAATACTTTTTTACGTCTTCTTGTAAATCGTCTAAACTGTTATCTAAATACGCTTCTGTTTTGCTTACGTAATAATGACCAGCCATATATTGTCCCCCTAGATGTAGTTTATGCCTTAGTGAGCAGGGTGTAGGTTTGCAAAACACCCTTCTATTCTTTCCAATTTGCAATTGGAATTGGACGTAATTACCAATGATCCACGGTTATCAAACCTTCTAGTCCAGCATAATTCCACATACTCAAACACATGTAATCATCTTGTGCCATGCCGGGTCTATGTATTCGTTATAAATGGATTCAAAAACAGGTTCGATTACCTCTATGATATTCGAAGGAATGTCATAGGTAGTGATCCGCTGGAAATCTATTCTTTCAGTGATGCTGCTGGTGACTGCTCCGAAATTTTTCAGCGCGTCCTGAACTGATTTCATGGTTTCGTATTTCACACTGCTCCGCACCCTATTGGGAATAAATATGATTTTAGCATTCGGATTAATTTTTTGATTACAAAGGAAAACTCGATGGTAGAGGACACGGAGTATTCGTCATAACTGAAGGGACATAGGATGAGGTCCGATTTTTGGAATACCGGAACAAGTTCATCATCATCCATTTTACCCGCCAGGTCAATGATGCTGACCTGATTTTCTTTTTGGTGTCCTTTTTTTGTATGGCATTAAATTGAGACAATTCGGCGGCCTCTACGGGGTACAATGGCGTGTTTTCAATCACTTCTGCCGCCTGGGCTTTGTTGTATAGCGACCGTTGAAAGTCCATGTCATAGACCTTTACCGCTTTGTTTTTGGCCAGGGTTAGGTAGTTGGAAAATAGCACCGAAAGGGTACTTTTACCGACTCCTCCTTTTTGGTTTGCGAATAGGATTATCATATGCATTGGTTTTTATCTGATGCTTCTCTTTTTGTTGCCTTTATCTTTGTTTCTTCTCCTGCCATGCATTGCTTCGTCGTCCACATCCTGATGGATATCCAGGTTAAAAGTGGGAAGTGGGGACACTGTCTCCCAGTCTGGTTCGGCGTATTCATTGCCCAAAGTGTGGAATAAGACCTTTTCGCTGTCCGCTTGTATTGGTAATTGAACTTTTGAATTAGAACCTGATTCGATATAAGCAGTTTGTTCTGCCCCATTTCGGAGAGGGACTTCCCAAAGTCTGGCAAATCTGTTGTATTCTTTATTTTGCAGAATGGCTTCCAGTCGAATAAAAAACCGCTCTTGGGTGTCCAGTAAAAACAAGCGCTTTTCGTTTACCAGTAGGTGTAATTTGAATTCCTCAAGGCCCATTTGGAGGTTGGGATAATCTTCCAAAACAGACAGTAATTTCAACCGGTAAGCCACATTCTCTGGAAAACGTTTGATTCGGGAAAGGGTATCTGAAGCGCCTGTAATGCTTTTATAAGCAGAAATATCTGATGGAAAAAGGAAATTGATCACTTTGACTTTATCCCTGGTTTCTTCCTGATTCAGGTTTTTAAGCGGATAGATTTCACCTCCCTTAAAAATGATTCTCCTGCTATGGTCGATAACCGTATAGCCATAAGGTGTCTTGCCATTCCTGCCATGAAACACCAGTTCTATCCCAAATTTTTCTTTCAGAAAGTCGGCCATTTCTGACCGGTAGCCCTTTGGTTTACCAAGGCGATTGCCTTTCAGCGGTTCAAATATTGGAACAGGGGTGCTGCAGTAAACCTTCCTGTACTTTTCAAACAAGGCATGTAGCTGCTTTTTCTTGCCTTATCGATGGTATAGGCATTGGTCTTATGCATTATTTCCTTTAGGGAAAGTTCGCCTTGTAGCAAACCAAATTTATAAAGGAACAATTTATCTTCTTTTTCCTGAAGGTTATATCCCCGAATTTCCAGGTATAACTTGGCTTGGTTGAGGGTGGAAAAGGTAAATGATTTTAACTGATCAAGAACCTTCCTGCATTCCTGTGCCGGATTTCTTTCCATGATCTCCAACATGCATTTTTGTGCCCTGATCCTTTCCATGCTGTCGTTAATCTTTTTGCCGTCGTTGCCGATTCTGGTAGAGACCATATGGACATGGTTGTTTTTGGTGTCGCCGTGGAATACGATCAGGTAAGGATTATCGCCATAGCCCATTTTTTCCAGCCACTTCTCCGCCATTTTGGTGAGTTCCTTCTTGTTGTATTCCCGTTCCTTGCAAGAAATAATGGCATGGAATTGTTTGTTTTGCACCCTGGTATTCCGGTTAGAATGGACTTTTAGAAAGGTTTTCATTTCAGCAGGGCTTACTTTTTGGACCGATTGCAGGTAACCGAAATTTTTGAATTTCATCAGCTCACCTTTACCGGACTGCATTTTATTGGTGTTGTAGGACACTCCTTTGAAAGTACTGGTAGATGATAGAATTTTGACGGTCATCAGCTGATGGATTTATAGATTTTCCGAAAAGTACTGTTCATGTCACCCTGAAAGTCAAGGTATCGGGTTAGTAGTGTATTAAACCTTACAAATACCTTAGGGTCCAGGTCACTTACTTTGGAATATTGATTGGCATGCCTGGCCAGTTGATTGATATTGTTGTTTACCCTACCCTGCTCAGCTGCAAGATCAGACAGGGTATTAAGCAATTTATCTGTCTTGATAATGGATGCATCTCCCTGGATTTTCCGGATCAGGTTCCTGAGCGTATCGCTTCTGGAAATCCCTGCACTCCCAGCAAAATCATCCAGGAATTTTGCCTCCTGCGCTTTAAGCCTAAAGGTGATTTTGTGTGTTTTATTTTCTTGGGTATCTTTCATATTTTTCAGGTTATCTGGTTCTTGCTAATTACTGACAGACCCAAAGAGAAGGAAAAAATATAAGGAAGGAAATACGTAAAAAGGGCTATTTTACGCGGATACGTAGGTATGCGTATATAAGAGTGGAGGTTTATGTAGGTATATGTACATTGACTGCTTGGTTCCTGTCAATTACCATGTTAGCTGCCAGGGTATTTAAACGCTCTCTTTCCAAAACTTCTTCCAGTTTCTTTAACCTACGGGCCATAATTTCTGGTGTATCAATTAGTGGATTTTGGTGCTTTTTAGGGGATTGGTCCATAATGGGTGATTTGGATTCTGGTCCAAATTTAGGGAGCCACTGGCTAACGGAAGCAGAAACCGCTAAATTAAATTTAACAGCGGTGGTTCTCATGCTGTCATCAGAGTTCAGATAATGCCGAACAACCTTTTTTTAAAATCGTCCGAATAGTGCTTTACTATTTTCATGGTTTAAAAGTATCCGTCCGAGGAACCCAAGCTAGGAATTAGTGTAGGGAATGTTTATAGTCAGGCCTTAATTCTATATTCCTCCCAGTCCAAGGGAAGGAGCTGGTAGAGAACTTTTTGTTTGTGGGACTGGATCCTTTCAAAGACATCTTTCAGCCACTCAAACTCATTGACATAGTTATTCTTGCAGCTGGCCATGAAAGAATACATGCCTGCAGCCATTTCTGCTGCCTTATGCGATCCTGAAAACAGGTAAGCTTTTCGTCCTGTCTTATGTAAGGCTTTTCATAACCTGGGGCGGAAAAACTACCTGTTCACAATCTGCCAAAAGCACGGTGTAAATCCCCATGATCGGCTGCTCGAAGTGCATCGAAAACTCAACGACCTCAACTATGAAGGTAGATTCTCCGACCTGCTGCCCCACAGGTGGAAACATCACCACGTGAACCCAAGCTAATTATTAATAGGAGGTTGGCCGTTTGCTTACGGTTTTTCTCGATGCATACCCTCCAGGCACCGCAAAAATTCATCAACCAGCGGATCCGTGTCAAAAACAAACCACAAAACAACCCGGAGGAGGCTAATATCAACCTTTCCTCGGTGGTTACTTATTCGTTTTCCAAGAGAGTCAAGCTATCATTGGATAACTCTTGGCGAGTGGTGTCTGGGATCAAATTCTGGAGGCCGGCCAATCAAAGGTTTTTACTGTTATTTTCTATTCTATTTTAATTTTTTTCACTTGATACCTGTCACCGATGGAATAAGTCACATGATAAATACCGGGCTGAAGATCGGAAACATCTATGGTAACTTCACAGCTGTCTACTGAAATGCTCTTTCGCAGAGTATTTTGGGAATCCATAACTAGAATTTCCCCTTTGATATTTTCTTCAGTTTCACTCCTGAGATGAAGTATATCATTGACAGGATTGGGATAGGCAGTCACACTGTTGTCCTCAATCCCAAAACAGGCCATAGGATAGAGGGAGACGGTGCCCCTTGGTCCCTCGCAGGCATCAGGACCATTGGAAACATTGCAATGCACGGAAATGTAACCGCTGCTGCCCACATTAATATCTATGGACTGTGTGCCCTGTCCACTTAGAATGGTGCCGCCATTGACCGTCCAGTCATAATCCACTTGAGTGATATTGGCAACAACGGTAACTACTTGGTTTGGGCTAACACAAGTAGGATATTGATAGAAATCAAAGTCTGGATATTCCGGTCCTACTTGGATTTCCCTGGTAATTTCCGTATTAGCACATCCCGTTCCCTGTAAGGTATAGGTCAAGGTAGCCGTCCCTTAAACAGTCATAGGATTTACAAGATTTAGGTTTGCTGTTGTTCCTGTGCCGGAACTATTTGTGAAAATATGGGATGGGCTGACCGTCCATGCAACTGATATACCAGCTGGTACATCCTGAATCGTATATGACCCGCTGGAACAAAGAGCATCAGGGCCATCAACCAATTCCCCACTATTAGGTAAACCATAAAGATTTTGTATCCCAGCTATATCATCTTGTGTCAAAAACCGATGAGACCCATTTTGTATCCAAAGAGCATGACCACCTGCCATCAATGCAGTATTTACATTAGAATGATCCAAACCTATGGCATGGCCGATTTCATGGGCAGCAAAAGTAACCAAATCCATAGGTTGGTTATCATTACTTGTTTCAGCTATGGTCCAATCTTCGCTTTAATCAAAATGTATATCTCCAGCAAGGGGGTTAGTGGTTTCACCAATAAGTGCGTGAGCATACACCCCATTAGGTCCATCAAATGGAGCCCCATCTCCATGGTTCCACGATCTCCAAGAAATAACTATGTCTGCATTGTTAGCATTACATACCTCTAAAAAAGCTATATCAGTTTCTGCTTGCCATATATCAAATGCATCTCTTACCCCATCTTCTTCAAGATCCCCGCTAATATCTGGGGTCCCATTATCAAAAAATACGTAATAATTCGGTCTTCCCATACATTATTCCCATTTCCAATAATAACATATTTAGGATTTATGACGTTTTCGTTGGATTTCTTTTTATCCGGCTTCCCATCAAGAAAGACCATATCAGAATCAGAATTCTGAATGGTTTGGCTGAATACACTAACCGAGCATAAAAGCATGATGAGAATAAAGTAAAACTTTTCCATAATTTAATCCTTAATGATTTCAATACTATCAATATGTAAATAATAATTTTCCTGAGCTACAGTGATAAGGTTAAGCTCATCACAATCTTCTTTTAAATCACCACTTACCACAACTAGCATTCCTTCACTTTTAAATTCTTCAGGTAAATTGCAAATATATCCAAGTATATGCATATCAGGTGATTCACCAGTACTTATATAATACATTTGGTTCCTGTTGTCCAACAATACCATTCCCTCTTTGTCTACCCACTGTTTGATGGTTTTTCTTCCGGGGTCACATGCGGCCAGTTCACAATTTGTAGGCTCTTCTTCTTCGCAACCAAACCCCAAGAGGCTTAATAGTCCACCTAGAAATAAGAGTATTTTGAATTTTTTCATATTATTCTAAATTTTAAGAATTGGTAATAATTTTTGGATTAGAAAATTAGAAAATGCTGATCTAAGTCCCGGAATTATTTAAGTTGACCTCGTGAGAAATACCAAATTTTGATTGAACACCATCCTATTTTCATATTTGAAAAAATTATTGAGCCACACTTTCCTTTAAGACTAAATGTTAACAATTTATATTCCTAATACTTAATTTTCCCACATTTTCTTAAAAAATAAAGTGAATTATTGACAAACGGTACATCGGGGAGGGAAATTTTATTTCAAGGATCCAAAATGACCCCGGCTAGGTGTAGTTTATGCCTTCGTGAGCTGGGTGTAGGTTTGCAAAACACCCTTCTATTATTTTTAATTTGCAATTGGAATTGGACGGAATTGCCAATGATCCACGGCTATCAAACCTTCTAATCCAGCATAATTTCTTGCACTCGAACACATGTAGTCCTCTGGTTTTTCCACGATTCCTGCCCTTACCGGATTCTCATGTATATAATTCATTCTACTTTCAATCATTTCAGTTCGATAAAGTTCGATAGCATGGTTTTCATGTGTCCAAAATTGCATCTCCCCAGTTCTTTTATTAAATTTCGCATGATAGGCAAAAATTATCTTCAACCATTCCTTTCTGCTTTCCTGAGGGTTTTCAATTATCATTTTTAGCAATTTCTTGCTTGTAAATTTCTTAAAATCACGCACCCATCCTGATAATTTCGCATCTTTTTGTTGAACAACCAAGTGAAGGTGATTGGTCATGATGACATAACCAAAGAGGAAAAGTCCCTTTTCCTTTCTACAATAAGCCAGATTTTCCAAGATAAAATCTCGATAGACTTTTCTTGAAAACATAGCTACCCATCCCGCACCTGGGATGTGAAAAAATAGTGCATTTCATCGGCTCTTATTCAGAAAACATCCCACGATCTTCAGTCTATAATTCATAGGCTGAAAACTGAAGACCAATACGTCAAATTGAACAGGATAACTTGTCAGATCATCTCCTTCTTCCTTAGAAATTTAAATAAAATAAACCCCAGGGAATTTCCCTGAGGTGTTATGATTAAAGAAATTAATGAATTATTAAACAATAGATTTTCGCTTGTTTACTAACTCATACACACATGGTATGACAAATAGATTAAGTAAAGTGGCAGAAAGCAATCCTCCCAAAATTACGACCGCCATAGGGCTCTGAATCTCATTTCCGGCCTCTCCTCCTTTTAGCGCCAAGGGAATCAAGGCCAGCCCTGTAGTTAATGCTGTCATTAGAATTGGGTTAAGCCGATCCATGGCACCTTCAAGCAGGAGTTCGTCTCCGCCTTTCCCTTCTTTCCTAAGATCTTCATAACGTGAAACAAGTAGAATTCCGTTTCTTGTTGCGATTCCGAATAAACTGATAAAACCAATTGTAGCTGCGATGCTAATTACTCCGGAGGTAAAATAGACGATCAGAATTCCTCCAATCAGAGCCAAAGGTAAATTAAGTAATACCACAAAGGAAAGCTTGATGTCCTGAAACTCGTAATACAGCAAAAGGAAAATAATCAGAATAGCCATACCTGCTGTGATTAACAGTAGCTGAGATGCTTTGGCCTCACTCTCAAACTGTCCGTCATATTCTACCCGATATCCATCAGGGAGCTGAATCTCATCTCCGATGATTTGCTGGATATCATTGACAACACTTCGAAGATCCCTTCCTTGAACATTTGCTGCAATTACAATTTTTCGTTGCACGTTTTCTCTACTTATGGTATTTGGGCTACTTACAGAGCTTATATTTGCGAGCTGATCGAGCGGTATCTGGCCTCCGCCGGGAAGAGAAATCAATGCCTGTTCGATGCTTGCTCTTGTACTTCTGGATTCAGCTCTGAACCTTACAACTAGGTCAAAATACTGTTGTCCTTCATAAATTTCACCTGCTTTTTCACCTGCAAAGGCAATATCAACCTGCTCCATCAATTGATACACTGTCATCCCGTTGGCTGCCAGTAATTGACGATTCGGAGTGATCCTCAGTTGAGGAACCTCTACTTGCTGATCTACAGCAACATCAGCTATCCCTTCAATTGGTTTGATGCTCGTTTCGATATTTTTGCCTAGTTCAAACAATCGCTGTAGGTCAGACCCAAAGACTTTGACAGCAATGTTGGCCCTTGTACCAGAGAGCATGTGATCAATCCGGTGCGCAATGGGTTGGCCAAGTGTTATACTTGCGCCTGGAACTACACTCAGTTTGGTTCGCACCTCTTCGAAAAACTCCTCTTTGGATTTATCAGAAAGTACAAACGGAACGTCGATTTCAGCGGCATTTACACCCTGAGCATGCTCATCCAGCTCTGCCCGACCCGTTCTTCTGGTAACAACGTCTACCTCGGGCATGTCCAAAAGCAACTGCTCTACCAGCAATCCTGTCTTGTTACTTTCCACCAAGGACATTCCGGGAATACCTACGACACTGATCACTAACGAGCCCTCGTTAAACTCTGGAAGGAAGCTTCGCCCAAGCTGTGCGAAAAGGATTAAGCTTAGTATAAATGCCCCAGCTGTTAGACCGATGATCCATTTGGGGATTTCCAGGGCTCTGCGTAAGACTGCGGAATAGTGCTTTTGCAACCAACGTTCAACTTTGGTTCCTTCCGCTTGTTTTTCAAGTACCTTTTCATTTTTCAACAAATAGGAACAAAGAACTGGCGTCACCGTAACTGCTACAATCAATGATGTCAAAACTGAGGTGATAAATGCAATTCCCAAAGGCTGTAATAATCGTCCTTCCATGCCACTTAAAAAGAAAAGTGGAATAAAAGAAACAATGATGATCAGCGTGGCAATTATGATCGAACTACGGATCTCAACTGAAGCATCCCGAACTACTTTTAGAACTGACTGACGCTGTTCAATAGGCTTGCGAACGTTCTCTCTCAATCTTTTGAATACATTCTCAACATCTATAATCGCATCATCCACCAATGCACCTATCGCAATGGCCATCCCCCCAAGACTCATGGTATTTATCGTATATCCCAAAAGGTTTAATACGATTACCGATACCAATAACGAAATTGGAATTGCGACTAAAGAGATTACCGTAGTTCGCCAATTCATCAAGAAGATGAACAGGACAAGCACTACGAAAAATGCTCCCTCAAGTAAAGTTTGATTCAGATTCGAAATAGAAGCCTCGATGAAATCAGACTGTCTGAAGATTTGGCTTTTGATTTCCACACTAGCTGGCAGCGTATTTTGCAAATCTGCTATTGCCAGATCAAGACTCTCAGTCAGTTCCAATGTGTTGACATCAGGTTGCTTAGAAACAGTGAGAATCACAGCTGGTGATGCATTCAGAGATCCATCTCCGATTTTGTCTGCTGCTCCAATCTGCACGGTGGCCACATCTTTTATTTTAATGGATTGTCCATTTACCTGCTTCAAAACTGCCTCTTGCAAATCTTCCACTGCATAGGCTCTGCCACTTCCTTTGATGATGTATTGATTTCCAAATTCATTCATTACGCCTCCCGGAGCATTCATATTGGAAGCCCTTACTTTTTCCAATAATTCCCCCAGCGTTACATCGTAATATTTTAGCTTTTCAGGGTTGGCGAAAACTTGATATTGCTTATAATCACCGCCTATCACTACCACATTTGCTATCCCTCCAATGGATTTAATCCGTGGGCGGATGGTCCAATCAGCTAGGGTCCGTAACTCCATGGGAGAAAGGCTATCCGAGGTCACTCCCAAAAGCATGATTTCGCCCATGATAGATGAGATCGGTGCCATTGTTGGTGTACTTACTCCCTCGGGTAAATTTTCCTGAACCATTGGAATTCTCTCACTCACAATTTGCCGAGCACGATAGATATCTGTACCCCAATCAAATTCTATCCACACAATCGATATTCCCGCAGCAGACGAAGAACGAATTCTTCTGACATTTGGAGAACCGTTCATTGCTGTCTCCAACTGGTAAGTGACCAGTTTTTCCACTTCTTCTGATTCCATCCCATGTGCTTCTGTCAAGATCGTAACAGTCGGGGCCGTCAGATCAGGAAACACATCCACATTCATCGTCCGTGCCAAAAACAGTCCTGTAATAGTGAGTATCACTGCACCAAAAAGCACTAACAATCTATTGTGAAGTGAAATCGATAATATTTTATTTAGCATAGCTTAAGTACATTAATGTTCATGGCCATGCGCTGGTGCCTGTCCTGACATAGAAGACATCTTCACCTGATAAGCACCACGCGTAACAACTACTTCACCCAGCTGCACGCCTTCTAAAATCTCCACTTCCTCTCCATTTCTTCTCCCAATGCCTACTGGTCTCCTTTCAAAACTTTCTCCTGACAGTTCCACGATCACAGAATAATTACCATAATCTTCCAGTAAAGCTGATTGAGGAATAACTGCTGCCAGTTTGGGGTGTCCAAAAGCTAGTTGAACCTCTGTGAAACTACCTTCAGGCATTTCTACTACATCGTTGATTTCCGCAAATACTGACAGCAGGGGCTGATCACTTTCCACCTCTTTTCCTACAGACAAGACCTTTCCGGTAGTGGCTTTCAGACCAGACCAATGGTCAGATCTGGTTTGATAGTAGATGTCATGGATATTCTGGAGCTGAGTAGCATAGGATGGACTTATCTGGACTTCCAGAAGGCTGGTTTTATGGCTGGTAATTGTCACCAGACTCGCACCCTCAGAAACAAACGATCCATTATCCACAGCTATTGATTTTACATAGCCTTCAAATGGAGCCAGGATTTGCTTGCCTCCTGAGGAATATCCTGCGTTAAGGGTTTCATATGTTGACTTGGCCACTAAATACTTCTGCTCCACCAGCTCAAATTCTGCCTTGGGTACAATCTTGGATTCAAACAATTGCTTCTTTCGCTCATATTCCTGGCTTGCCTGCTCATAGGCCGCTCTGGCTTTCTGGATCTCTGCAGAAAGGTTATTTGAGGTCAATTCCGCACTGCTGACAGACATGAGTACTTGGCCTTTTTGTACTTTCATCCCTTCGTTAAGATTATTGCTACTGAAGTTGATTTTCCCTGAGTTGGGCGCAATAAGGGTCTGGTAATCCGAAGGGAAACCTTCCATCTTCCTGAAGTAGGGATGGTTTGGTAGATCTCCTTTTCTACAACTTTCGCAGTCTGAAAATCTATTTTCCAAGCCTGTTCTTTAAGAAAGGTGATAGAACCATCATCTGTTTCTGCCGTGTTCAAATCGTTTGCAGCATCTTCCATGGAAGCGTAGACTGTCACACCCTGAATCACTATTTTATCTGTAATTGAAGGAGTCTCGAGCTCAAATACCAGTTGATAGATCCCAGCTTCCCTTGGTTGTAAAGAAGGTTTGAATATTCCAGGGGAATCGGGGGCATCAACCGAATTTCTTATACCGTTTTCCCCCTTGATCAGACTGACCGTCAATGAACCCTCGCGGACTGGCTGATGCCTATCCATAATTGTAAAATGAGCGGCAAATCGACTGGTCCCACCTACAACCAAGGCAGGAAATTCCACGAACAATTCCGTTTTATCCGTCCACACTGTAGCATCTACAGATGGGAATTCTTCTATTTCCACCGCATGCCCACCATTTGCATCATGGGCATGATCCTCCTCTTCCTTTGCCTGACATGAGGCAAGGAGGAGTGTAATCATTAGAATTACATATCGCATAATCAATATCCTTTGAATAGATTAATGATCGCTGTGAGTAGTCCCGTCGTCATGGGTATGCTCGGTAGAGTCTTTTTCTACCTTGAATTCTTCTTGATGATGATCGGCATCCTCTGCATCATGTGCATGGCCGTGTTCTTCTTCTGTAGTATGCATGTGACCATGATCATCGTTGTTTTTTTGTTGCCACATGAGACAGAAACGATCAAAAGTAGTGCGAATAGAATATTTGAGATTTTCATAATTTTTGTAGTTTGAATGTTATAATTGATGTTTTAATAGCTCAGCTTTGGATTGATTTAACTGTTTTTCCATTTCCAACATGGAGTCGAATGCCTGCTGATAGAATTGTAATTCGAGGTAATACTGCATAAAGGAAAGTTCACCCAATTTAAATGCCTGAAGCAATAATGCTTCACTTTCCAAGGACTGTAGCGTGGAATGGTATTCCTGATATTTTTCAGCATCACTTGATACACTTCATATTCACCCAGAAATTCACTATGCATAACATCTGTTTTGACTTGGGTAAAAGACTTTTGGTAATCATAGTTTGCCTCAGCGGCCTTGACAGTATTTCGACTACTCCACAAGGGAATAGAAACTCCACCATAAACCCCTGAATAATTAGCCTTTGCAACCCCTTGATAGTTATACCCTGCAGTTAGATTAGGAAGCGACTTGTTCTTGGAAAGTTTGATTTGCTGATTAGCCACTTTTTCTTGCTCTCTGAGGATTTTTAATTCAGGATCTCTTTGTATTTTTTCCAGCCATAAATTTTCTGGATCATCAATAGTCAGAGAGCTTAAGTAATCATTTTGAGTAAATTTCAACTCGTTTCCACCATTCAGGTTTTGAAGTTGAAGCATGATTTTATTTCGATCTGCATTCAAAATATCCAGCTTAAACTGTTCTTGAATCCAGGAGATCTTAGCCTTATTGAGTTCAAGAACACCGGCTTGTTCGATCTCAAATAGCTGATTAATCTGTTCAAACAACTTCTTAGACTGCATGACTCTGACTTGCTCAACCTTCTGTTTTTTGGCAAAGAATATCAGTTCATTCAATAGTTTGACAGCTGGAAGCAATACCTCTTGCCTTTTCAATTGGTATTCCATAGCGTTCTGCGCCTCTTGCATCTCAATGAGGTTACCACGGGAGCTGTATACCGTTGGGAATTCAAAGGACTGGGTAACTTGAAACTCCGTGTAATCTCCTGAGGTGTGATTACCAAATGGAAGGTAATATGCATCCGCCTGTGGATCAGGGAGGTTATTTGAAGCTTTTTGCGATAGCTTTTTACTTTCCAAAAAGGAAGAAAAAGCCTTAAGCGTGGCATTATTCTGTTCAATTTGCTGTAAAGCATCCATTGTACTGGGAGACTGAGCTGCAGCAACAAACGAAAATAAGCACACGCAAAAAGCGAGTACATTATTTTTTAACATGAAGTTGAATTTAGAATGAATCAATAGTTCTCAATGAAATCAGTTCATTGACTTTGATAGGTTATCAAAGATTGATTTATCCTAAAGTTGGAGGCCCTCGAAGCGGTGAGGAAGTATAGTAATAAAAGTTATTGAAATCAGGTAAAAAAGGAATACCCGTTTTTTTGTGAGTATAATATCAAGCGGAATTTTCTGCCCGTCCTGTTTTGCAATAAAAAAGTTAGTTTTCTTGCTTTGATTTTGCTCCTTTACACATTTCTCAACTACCAAATTATTGTCAACCAATTGATGTGCGTGGGCGTGGTTGGTTAATAAAAAAGAAATAAAATCGAAAGGATTGTGTTTGGAGGGATTTTGGTTGTTATGGTGTTGACCTTCTTCTTGATGTGAATGATGCTTGCCTTTATTCAAATCATGACTATGAGACTCATGATGATGATGAAAATGTGGGAATGAGTTGTGCATCATCATGACTAGCATAATGAGCAACATAAAAGCACCCCCTATTTTTCTTAGTTTTTTCATCAATAATCAAAAGTATGAATTTCGAATGGCAATTCATATTTTTCAGAATTTTACGGAAAGTACTAGTTTTGGAAAATTATTATGTTGATTTTTTAATTTTGGTGAAATCCAGTTAAACTGGAATGGGAAAAGCCGATTTAAACCAAATAGGTTCATAGATAAAGGGCATTGTATCAGAAGTTCTAGATATTAATCTATAAACGGAGTTTCAACAAATCGTATTTACTACTAGTAAAATTTCGGAATATTCTAGTAAGGTGATTTCCTGATCCTTTTTTGAGACTGCTATAGATTGTTGTAGTGTACTATCACCTATTTTTTAGTTTATACTGGAATATGGACTAACCCGGTGGTATTAATATTTAGTCCATTAGTCGTAATATCTTTATATCTGCTCTAGCATAATTCAATAACCTGTTAGCTTACCAAACCCCTATCATTTTTGGATTTTTCTGAGTAATATGCCCTATTTTTAGAAAATCAGGCTCTGGGACTACCAAATTCAGAATGAAAAACAATTAACCAACTCGTTAGTTATACATTAAAATCCCTATTGTTTTTATTCAGAAATGATGAAGTCTTATTTGTTATCGGCCAAAGCAGAAAAACATCAAAAGTAATATTCTCAGATGTATCATATATTTTCAATTTTGGGTTTGGTAAATAACAATGTAATGATCCCACCCAATGCAGCAACTAGTGAGGCTATTAAAATACTGATCTTGGAGATCTTGATAAACTCAGGATCAATAAACGCAAGATTTGTAATAAACAGTGACATGGTAAAGCCTATGCCAGCTATCATACCCATGCCGATAATATGTTTCCAACGTAGGGAGGTATGTAGTTCTGAGATGCCGAGCTTTTCACCAACAAAAGTAAAAAGACTAATACCGAGCACTTTACCGATAACCAAGCCTAATACAATACCCAAGCCTAAAGAACTGGAAACCACCTCTAAAATTCCCACATTCAGCTTTACTCCGGCATTGGCAATGGCGAAGATCGGAATAATGAAAAAAGCATTAAAGTCAATCAAAGCGTTTTCCAATTTAAGCAAAGGTGGCCTTGAGTTTTGCGTGTCCTTTTTCATGGCTTTAAGGATTTTGCTTTGACGAGTGTCTTGCATGGGGTCGCGGTTCTCAATGTCCGTTTCTTCAAGTGCGGCCACATTCTTAGCGGTACGCTCTTTCAGGATTTTGCTGTCCAGTTTGGGTTTTACTGGAATGGTGATGGCGAAGAGTACCCCTGCTATTGTAGGATGCACCCCGGAATTGAGAAAGCAGTACCACAAGGCCAAGCCTCCTAAAATATACCAGATTAAGCTTTTTACACCAAACCGATTGCACAGCATTAATAATATAAATATGCCGACCCCAGTACCAAGGAATAACCAACTCAGCTCATTGCTGTAAAACAGGGCTATGACCAATATGGCTCCCAAGTCATCAGCTATAGCGAGAGCAACCAGAAAGATTTTAAGCTGTGACGGCACTCTTTTGCCCAATAAACCGATGATACCCAAGGAATAGGCAATATCGGTAGCCATAGGTATTCCCCAACCGCTAATATTCTCTGTTCCAGTATTGAGACTGACAAAAATCAAAGCCGGTATGGTCATACCACCTAAGGCAGCCAAAAGTGGCATTGAAGCTTTTTGAAGGAAGACAATTCACCCACCATAATTTCCCGCTTCAGCTCCATACCGGCTACTAAAAAGAATATGGCCATCAGCCCGTCATTGATCCATTCTTCTATGGTCAGTCCAAAACTGAAATGCTCTGAAAACTCAAAAATAAATTCGTCAGTGAGGTAGTGGTGATATGCATCGGCCCATTGGGAATTGCCCAAAACCAAAGCGAAAATAGTAGCTGCAATTAAAAGCAAACCACCTGAGGTTTCCCTATCCAGAAACTTGCGGGCAGTCTCTCTGATGTATGCTAACCCGGTATTATTCCTATCTACTGATTGATCCATTCCTTTGCTTCTTCTTTTTGTTCACTATCAAAGTATCGGATTTCAGCATTGGTGAATGGCTTCATGAACTGAGTGATCCAATCCTGCCATTTTTTGTCGCCCACCATAGCAATCTTTTCATAATCGTCAGCGTGAGACATATCCATTTTTAAATCTTTCCAGAAGGCATTGAATTTCCATCCGGAAAAATTTTCCATCTCAAAGTACCACCGTACTTTCTGTCCACGGTTCACGATGTTATGAATCAGCGGGTGAATTTTTTGAATGTCAGCTTCAGTCAGGTTTTCCTGAGCTTTCGTAGCTATTACATTGTTTTTGGTAAATTCTAATATTGTTAGCATGTTGGTTTATATTATTAGTTACAATTTTCTTCTTTCCATTTCAACCTTAGCAATGGCCCGATCAATGGCTTCATCTTTAGAGCATTTTTGATTCAGGTAGAGCTCTTCGGCATATTTCAGGACTGCATCCCTGATGCCTTCTTCCAGGGCATTGAGGCGTTTTTGGTAGTCTTTGAATAGTTCTTCCTTCATCGGTTAAAAAAGTTTTAAGACAAAAAATGCCATAACAAACAAATAGGCCAAATAAGCTCCATCAAAAACGAATACCTGCCATCTACTGAAACCATGCAGGTCTTTGCTTTGATGAACAAACAGGCTGTAAAGCAGTGGCATCAAGCCAACAAAGGCCAGGTTAACCCAATACAATTGAAAATCCTGTACCGGAGTGCTGACCAGTGCCAGGGGAAGAATGCAACCGTCATGGTAATGGCATTGTCGGCTATCACGCTGGTGGTACCTGCGGTCACCTCTCCCCTTTGACCACACTCCAGGTCTTAAACACTTCCGGTGCGGTGGTCATGATACCTGTAATGAACAGCCCTCCCACAATCTGGGATATACCCAAAGCCGAAACGATGTTTTCTGTCGCTTTTACAATGAAAAAAGCCCCGGCTGCTATAGCAATTGCACCTGCTATGGAAAGCCATATTTTCTTTTGAGTCCACTTTACTTTTTCTCCTTCTTTTCTCCCCCTGATAATGGCATGCGCCAAAAAAGCGGCATAAGCCCCCAGCATAATCCAGCCATCCACCGGTTGTAACCCGCGCCACGCTTTGGGTATAGTCAAAATGGCTACTAAAGCGATTATCCCTAAATAGGGCAATGACAGAACGGGTACAGAGCGCTTATTGAGTGCCAGCATATTGGCATCCAAATGTTCCTGATGCTTAGGATTGTTTTTGAATTGCTTACGTGAGGCGAAATAGGCTATGGTAATCATCAAAGGAATAGAAATAATATTAGACCCCAGCAGGTTACCCAGACCAATATCGGATACTTCCCTTGCCGCACTGGTAATATTGATGGCCACCTCCGGGCTGGCCGTGACAATGGCCAGAAATGCCGCTCCTGCCGAGGCGGTAAGCCCCCATTGTTTACGAAGCAATTTTAAAGGGGTCAGCAGTTGATCTGCCCCCCAATGAGCCGCCCATGCGGCCAGTACTAACACGCCTGCCCATAACCATGCATTCATATATTCAGTTGTTTGGGTATCATTTTGCCAACTTTAAAATCCTTACTGCTCCTCGCATTACAAAGGCGAAAACAATGCCCCCAATCGCCAGGTCGGGCCACTTACTTTCCAGAAAATAAACCAGTACACCAGCCAGTATTACCCCTCCGTTGACGATGATGTCATTAGAAGTGAAAATTGCACTGGCCTGCATGTGGGCCTCTTTGCTTTTTGCCTTGTTGATCAGCCATAATGAGACGAGGTTACCCACTAAAGCCAGCAGGGAAACGATAATCATCCACTGGAAAAGGGGCGTTTCGCTTTGGGTGAAAAACCTGCGTAATACTTCCGAAAAGCCAAGCAGTGCCAGCCCCATCTGAAAATAACCACTGATCTTTGCTACTTTTTTCTTACGGGAAATAGCTGCCCCCACGGCAAAAAGGCTAAGACCATAAACAATGGAATCTGCCAGCATATCCAGCGAGTCGGCTACCAAACCCATGGATCTGGAAATCCATCCGGTGGTCATTTCAACTACAAAAAATCCAAAATTGATGCCCAGCACCCACCACAGTATTTTCCTGTGCTTGGTCTCGTCTTCGGCAATGGGCATTTCTGCCTCAGAAGTACCTTGGAGTTGATCGTTGAGGTTTAGTTCACTGATGGCATTTTGTATAGGCAGTACTTCATCCTGATGAAATACTTCCAGCTTACGTGCCGCAATGTCAAACTCCAGGTGCTTTACCTGGCTGAGAGGTTCCAGCTTCATGCGGATCATTTGCTCCTCCGAGGGGCAGTCCATTTTGGTTATTTTGAATGTGCTTTTATTCATGAAATTGTGTGTTTGGATGAATACCAGCACTTTTGAATATGGTCATAAGACCACTCTCTATTTTCATTGGCTTGAGGGGCGGCACGTTGGCTCCTCCGGTGTTTCCAACCGGAATCTTCCCAACAAAAGACTTAACACCCCCAAGAAGTAATCTGGGAATTTGACCAAGTATTTCTTTCGCACTTTTTATATGAACCCCAAACAGCAGCATTTTCCAGTGAACATAGCTGTGATGCCAGGGATATGCCTGACCTATTATATGAGCTCGCTCAAGATGGTGCCAGGCTCCCTGAAGATTACCTGCTTTAAATTGCTGATCATATTCATTCAGTTCTCGTTTAAAATAAGGCTGAAGCTTTTTAGGCATGATGGTGTTTAATTTCATATCAATCCGATTAGGTATTTCAAAAGGCTTTTTATCATAAGAATCAAAGGCTTAATTATTATCTCTCTTATAAGCCAACAACCTCAATGCATTAAACACTACTACCAAAGTAGAACCTTCATGAATGAGCACTGCAATACCAATATTTGCAAACCCAAAAACGGTGGCTGGTATCAGTAAAGCCACTATTCCTAAACTCATCCATAGGTTTTGCCTAATTATGCCTTTGGCCTTTCTACTTAAACCGATAGCAAAAGGCAAGGTTTCCAGCTTGTCGGCCATTAATGCAATATCGGCAGTTTCCAGGGCTACATCACTGCCAGCGGCTCCCATGGCAATGCCTACGGTGCTGTTGGCCATGGCCGGGGCATCATTCACACCATCGCCAACCATGGCTACTTTGTCTTCTTTTTGTCTAAGCTCTTTAATGGCTTCTACTTTTTCTTCCGGCAGCAAACTGCCCCAGGCATCCGTGAGACCGATTTCTTTTGCTACAGCATCGGCCACTTTCTGATTGTCTCCGGTAAGCATGATCATGCGTTTGATACCGATCTTTTTCAACCGCTCCAGGGTATTTTTCGCTTCTTCTCTTGGCGTATCCATCAGGGCGATGATGCCTATGTAATCGTCATTCTGCCGGATGAGCATGGTGGTATTGCCATCAGACTCCAAGGACTTTACTTTTTCTTCTGTTTCCTTTGATGGCTTCTTATCATCCAGCGACTCAAACAGGTCCAGGTTGCCAATGTAGACTTTGTCACTTCCCAATGTGGCTTTGATCCCTTTCCCAAGCACTGCCTCCAGGTCTTTCGCCTCTGGTATATCAGCACCCTTCAGTCGTTCTTTCCCGTCACGCACTACGGCCTTTGCCAGTGGGTGATCACTAAGACCCTCTACTGCAATTGCTATTTTCAGTAGTTCTTCTTCTTTCACATCACCCAGGGCTACCACCTCCGTTAACATAGGCTTACCTTCTGTTAGTGTTCCGGTCTTGTCAAAAGCAAGGGCAGTAAGTACGCCTAAATCTTCCAGTGGACGGCCACCTTTGATAAGCACCCCACTTTTGGCAGCCCGGGCTACTCCACTGAGCACCGCACTCGGGGTGGCGATAGCCAAAGCGCAAGGGCTGGCCGCTACCAGCACGGCCATGGCGCGGTAGAAGCTTTCGCTAAAAGTTTCGTCAATAACTAAAAAAGCGAAATGGAGCAACACCACCAATACCAATACAGCAGGCACAAAATACTTCTCAAATTTGTCGGTGAGCCGCTGTGTAGGCGATTTCTGGGTCTGGGCTTCATTGACCAGTTTCACCAGGCGAGAGAGTGTAGAGTCCTTCGCTACTTTGATCACTTTGATTTCCAATGTATTGTTACCATTGATTGTACCGGAAAAAGCGCGGTTCTCGTCTTTGATGTCTTTTTCCTGTGACCAGTCTTTTTGGGATCATCCACAGGTTCTTTATCTACGGGCACACTTTCCCCAGTAATAGGTGCTTGATTTACGCTACTCCGACCATCTACTACCACACCATCGGCTGAAATTTTGCTATTAGGCTTCACTACGATGATGTCTCCAATGCTCAGTTCTTCTATACCTACTTCTTCTGTTTTTCCATTTCTCTTGAGCAAGGCCGTTTTGGGGGCCAGTTCTGCCAAAGCAGCAATAGATTTACGGGCCTTGTTCATGGCATAATGCTCCAGGGCATGGCCCATACTGAACAGGAACAGCAACAGTGCACCTTCTGCCCATTCGCCCAAAATAGCTGCGCCAATAGCTGCTACTAACATAAGGAAGTCAATCTCAAAACCTCCTTTAGAAACCGTTTCTATAGCTTCTTTCGCGGTATAAAAACCACCAAAGAAGTACGCCCCGATGTAGAGTGCCAAGCTTACCCATGAAGGGACTGTTTCTATAAATGAAAGTCCAAAACCTATTCCCAACAACACTCCGCAGATGATGGAAAAGATCATCTCTGTATTTTTGCCAAAAATACCACCGTGTGAGTGGTCGTGATCTCCACTTTCCTTATGGTCATGGTCGTGTTGATTGACATCAGTAGGAGACGTGCTATCTTCAGAGGTCGCTCTAATATAGCGTTCCACATTAACTTCCGTATTGAGAATATCAAGTCCTTCTTTACGAAGAAATGTCAGAATCTCTGCCTCATCAATTTTTGCTGTTTCATACTCCAGACCGATCATACCTGAGGCTGAAACGGCTCCTTGTAAAACTCCTTTAAGTCTGATAAGTGAATTTTCCACTTTACGTGCATGCCTGGTATGGCGAAGTCCTTCCACTTCTATTAGCTTGTGCCCATATTTATCAAGAATAGAGGCACCTGCACGCTTTGCAAGTGTTTGAATACGATCAAGAGAAATCTTCTCAGGGTTGTAATGGAAGCAGAGCTGTGGTACACCATTGTCTTTTTCATCAGCCACATGCACTTTTTCCAAACCTTCAGTATCTTGAAGACGACTGATCAGTTTATGTACACACTGATCTTTTTCGTCCGGTACTTCAGGCAGGAGAAGAGGAATTTTTATTTGTAGTTTTTTCACATTATTTTTTTTTAATTCTATTTTACATAATGCTCTCGTGAAGTTATGTCAATTACTAATGCATAGGAATTGCATTTTTCAATTCGCACAATCAGCACAATTTCCTTTTACCATTAGGTTTACTTCCCTCTTGTTAAATTTTTCAGGTAGCTCAAAGCCGGGTATCCTGAACTTTGGAAGACAGTAGGTCTTTCCACATTTGTCACAATGAAAATGAATATGGGCATCATCATGCTTACCTACATCACAGGCATCTGAACAAAGTGCATATTTAGGCACGCCTGTTCCATCATCAATACTGTGTACCAGTCCATTATCTTCAAATGCTTTTAGCGTTCTGTAGATGGTAGTTCGATCCGATTTCACAAAGTCCCTGTATAGATCAGTAAGACTTACTGCTATCTCGTGGCCCAACAAGTACTCTAGCACAAGCAGCCGCATGGCTGTAGGTTTTATTTTGTGTTGCAATAGGTTTTCTTCTAGTTCTTTTATAACGCTCATAACTTATTTTTTCTAAGTATTACTTGTGTAAAATGAATCTTTAGTGTTTTACCTATTTCCGGCAAAATTGATTTCAGGCCGACTTCGTTTGTGTCAACATCTCCGGTAGCGCTTAGCATACAGGCTATGGCTTCACCTCCGTTAAAGTGTTTCAAGTTGCCAGAAAGAATAATCTGAAATGTTCTTTCACCTGCCGTTACTTTTAAAGGCCAGTTAAACGAAATCGGAGCATGTGGCTTACTTATAAAATCATCTACAGGGATAAAACCTGAAAAAGAGACCGTCATTTCCTCATCTTCTGCTTTGCTAATTTCCTCATTTAAATAATCAATACCGGTATCTATGGTTTTTAGATCTAGCTTTCCTGAAATCTCTTTGGTATTGTAATCCAAAAAAAGAAACAGCTTATGGCTTTCTGCAATTACTTGTTCATCTATTATTTCGGCCACCATCACGATATGCCCCTCGGTAGTCCGGTAAAGGGATTGCCCAACAGCCACCCATGTTTGCGCAAAAAATAGCAGTGTAATAAATATAATTTTCATGGTTAACGGCTATTTAAGTTTTCTTCGATATAATTTAGCGCTTCGGGTATATCAAGCTCACGAGTGCCATTTCCTGTGCGAATGTAAAAATGAGACCGGTCATCTTTATGCATATATACTGGAGTACCTGCAACTTTAATTTCAAGATGACAAACATCAAGCCTTTCTATTTGGTAAAAAGACACATGGACCAGAGCGCAATAATTTGTCCCTAATTTGGTGGAGACCAGTTGCATTATATACTGCTCAAAACCATCTCTTCCCGGTTTTTTAAACAACGGTAGTCCTCGATCAGACCCAGTGGTTCACCATCATCATCAATACCTATGAATAGGTGCCCACCTTGGGTATTCATAAATCCGGCAATGGTTTTTGCTACTACGTCTTCCAAAGTCTTATTCGGCTTAAACTGCCTCAAATCCCACCTTAAGGTAGATTTGAATTCTACTTGCTGGTTTTCTCCTGCCGCAATCAGCTCCCTGATCTCCTCTAGCTTATTCCTTTTCGTGGTAAGCTGAAATATTTTTTGCCTGACCATAAAAAGAAGTGCGAGGGTAACACCTAACAATCCAAAGAGCAATTTGGTAACCGCCTGATCCACATCCCACGATCCAACAACCTGCTGGTAGGAAGTAAGTAGCCAGGCCCACCAATTTCCCTGGTCTCCCTGCATATCGTACATGTGCAGTGAAATAACCAAAGGCTGTAGTAAGAAAATACCGAGGGTAAACCCAATAGCGATGTATAGAAGTAACTTGCTTTTCATCTTCTTGTCAGTTTTGGAGCCACAGGTGCCACATTTGATGTGAAGACACCTGCGACCCTATACCTATTTCATCCTGTTTTGAAGAACTTTCTTCTTTTGCTCAAATTCTTCATCGCTGAGCTCCCCTCGGGCATAGCGCTCTCTTAGCGCCTCCATGGCTTTATCCTTGCTTCTTCTTTGCCCGGGTGTAGGGTATGGAATCAGAAATATCCAAAATATGAGGATCAGCCATAGGATCCACCAAATCCAGTGCATTCCTCCGAAATACCAATCATGCATCATAACTATGAGGGTTTAAGGTTTAACATTTATTTACACTTTTTACACCACTTCCCCTGTACCACACTGTTTGCAGTAGCCAGAAAACGATGGCCGTTTTTACATTGCCATCTGAGTGGCGTTTTGGAATTTATATATTCTTCAGAAAGACAAGTACCGCCCTTTGTAGCAGCCAGTGCTTTCACCCTTTCTATCCCGTGAGGCCTATTGTTAGCACAGAATGGGCACCAGCTTTTTCTTATTCTTACACTGAAGGGAGTAGCCTGCCAGCGATGGCCTTCAGCACATTGCCACCACAGTTTTGATTTGCTGTTTATGTACAAATCGGATAGACAAAGCCCTCCTCTTTTTCGGGCCAGATATTGCATTTCTTCAATTGGACTTGACATATCTACTTCATATCAAATCTTTTAATAGATTTTCCAGTCTTGATCCGATAAGCATCATCTATTTCTGAAACGTAAATAATGCCATCGCCCGGTTCAGGTGTTTGAGCCTTGCCACAGATCAGTTGAATGGCTTTATCCGTTTCCTCATTTTGGCAGACCAGTTCCAGCTTAACAATCGGGCTATCGGTAAAATGAAAATCCAATGATGGAGATGCACCAGAATCTTTATGAGCTCCGGTACCTTCTCCTTTGGATAGGGTTACACTTTCAAATCCTGCATCTCGCAGCGATTTAACTACTATCTGTACTTTTTTAGGTTTTATAAATGCTTTTATTTCTTTCATGTGTATGTGTTTAATTCCAACGGTCACATGGAATTCGCGATAAACTTATTCATACTTGGTTGGTATGTTAAGGACTCTAAGTTTATGCTCATTTCATGTGTTTGTTTTTTATAATTTAATATTTGAGAGTTGGCAGTTAGCAAATGACATTTACCAACTGCCCTTGCCTAATCAACTAAATCAATGACTATGAGAAGTCTGGCTTTTCTTCATTTCAGAGATCAGATAGTAGGCGTTATTCCATGCCACCTGAGCACCGTCAGGAAGTGGCTCCAATAATTTGATCTCTACCCATCCATCTTCTGTCATGCCTGTTCGCACTTCCACTGCTTTAAATGCCCATTCGGTCTTTCCATCTTCTTCATGCGCTTCTGCCATAAAAATATAAGGCTTGCCTTCTTCTTCTATAATGGCACTTTCAGGTAAGGCTTTTACCTGATTATTTCCGGTACGTATTTTACCATTGATATACATGCCCGGGATCAGAAAATCTTCCTTTTGATCTATCTCTGCGTGCACATGTACCGCTTTCGGATTTTGCTCAAACTGTTTGCCTACCGAATAAATTTTGGCTGTTAGCGTATTTCCCGGAACAGATTCCACAGTAAAAGACAACTTTTGTCCTTTCTTCACTTTGTGAACATCCTTTTCAAATACCATCAGATCGGCATGGATGTGGTCGGTATTGACGATCATAAACATCTCGGTCTGAGGATCTACATATTGGCCAACCTGAACCTCTACTTTTTCAATGTATCCATCTATAGGGCTTACCACAGGTACGTACTGGTAAATATCACCGTCCTGTACTTTTTTCACATTCAGACTGAGCTGCTTCAATTGGGCTTCATAGCCTTTCACCTCTCCTTTCATGGCCTGGTAGTCTGCCTGTATTTGCTGATAAGTTTTTCCGGAACCTACTTCCTCTTCGTATAACCTTTTCTGCCGTTGATTTTCTTTTTCCAGAAACTGTAATTGGCTATAAGCCCTTACATAGTCCGTCTGTAACCGGGTCAGGTTGGGGTGAGAGAGATAGGCCAATACCTGCCCCTTACTCACCTGATCTCCTTCTATCACTTTGATGGAAGTAACATTGGCTCCCAGAATAGCGGTAACAGTGGCCTCATGCTGAGGAGGAACTTCTAACTGTCCGTTGGCCTCAACCACTCCGGAGAGTGCCCGGGTGGGCAGAGTATCTACCTTAATACCCAAACTTGCAAATTTCATATCAGAAAGATGGAGCTCGGCCATTCCTTCTTCACTATGACCTTCTTCTTCACCTTCGTGCCCAGCCTCGCCCTCACTGTGTTCTTCGTGAGAAGCTTCACCTGAGTTATCAGCCGACTTGTTGCCGCAACCCGTAAATACTGATACCATCAGTACCAGTGCTACTATATATATAATTTGCTTTTTCATTTCTTCTATTATTTGTCTGACTTTATTATTGACTTTCAATTCCATCATTAGTTTGTTGTTTTTAAGTAGTACTCCAGTTGGTAGCGACTGTCCAGGTAACTGCCAAAGGCATTCCAGGAGTCTACCTCTATGCGAATGGCATCCCTGATGTTTTGCAGGAAGGTCACATAATCAATAGCACCTTCTCTATAGGCCGTTACAGCTCCTGTTCGTTGTTCCCGAGCCAGGGGTAGCGCTTCATCGCGGTAGTAATTCCATGAATTGAGCCATTTCAGGTACTGTTCCTTCATTCCCTGATAGGCCGCGTTCAATTCCAACTGGTTTTGTCGAAGGTTTTGTCCGGCTATATCCCGCTGGATTTTGGCCGACTGTGTCCGCCCGAGTTCTGGCCCGAAAAACAGAGGAATCCTTATCCCTACCTGGTATTGATAAAAACCGGATTGTCCGGCTATCTGCTGCCGACCATACTGCCCTTGCAATTGAGGTAAAAACTGTGAACGCCTCTCTTTTATGGTGGCGTCCGCTACATCTACACGCTGTTTTGACACATTCAGCAACGGGTGGTTCATCAAAGAATCAGCCACATAATTCAGCGGTTCATCCAGTTGGGTAGCTGGAACATCCGGTACCGTAAAGAGGGTATCATTGGCAAACCACAAGTTGAGCCGCTGCAAGGCACTGAGGTAATCCCGATAAGCCTGCTCTTTTTGTATCTGTACCTGATTGGCCTGATTGGAGGTAGCCAGGTATTCCAGTTTAGAAGTAGCTTCAGTTTCCAAACGAATTCGTGCGGCTCTTTCAATATCGGTAAAAATCGAATCCAACTGCTCATACACCTGGTAGTTGTTTTTGGTGGCATACACCATCGCCCAGGCCTGGCTCACTTCCCTTTCCAGTTCTATCACGGAAAGGTCAAGGGCAGATTCGGCCAGTGCCACTCGTTCTTTTTGCAATTTCAAACGGGATGCTATACCAAAAACATCAATATTTTGCTGTTGAATACCAAACTGGGTGTAAACTCCATCCGAGCCGTTACCCACTTCCTCTTTTCCGGTAAATACCTGGGTATTACCAAAGTCCCATGCTGTTTTCTTTAAGGCCTGTTGGCTTTCAATTTCCAAACGTGCCGATTGAATTTTAGGATAATTTTCTACTGCACGCTTTCTTGCTTGTTCTAATGTAATCGTTGAAAGGCTGTCTTTCTCTTGTTCTTGCTGTTGTGCATTTGCCACAGCCGGTAAACCAAACAATCCACCACAAATAATCAATATGATGATCACATTGGCATTCGGTGCTTTCAGGCTTTTTCTTCTATCATTTCTTCCTTCTACAAGAGTGTATAGCACTGGGAGCACTACCAGAGTAAGCAATGTGGCTGTAAGCATACCACCAATTACCACAGTAGCCAAAGGCCGCTGCACTTCTGCTCCTGCAGATGCTGAAAATGCCATGGGTAGAAATCCGAAAATGTCTGTAGTTGCAGTCAACATAATAGGTCTGATTCGTTCTTTAGTTCCTGTTAGAATTCTTTCGCGAATGCTGGTTACGCCTTCTTCTTTCAATGAATTAAAGCGATTGATCAAGACCAGCCCGTTCAATACAGCCACCCCGAAAAGCACAATAAAGCCCACACCAGCTGATATGCTAAAGGGCATGTCTCGCATCCAAAGCGCAATTACGCCCCCAATAGCTGCCAGGGGAATCGCCATGTAGATCATAATAGACTGAGAGAATGACTGCAGGGCAAAATAAAGCAACACAAAAATCAGAAATAAGGCTATTGGCACTACGATCATTAATCGTCCCTTCGCCCTTTGCAGGTTTTCAAATTCACCACCATAAGTAATGTAGTAGCCCGGTGGTAAATCCAATTCCGCATCCAGTTTTTCCTGTATATCCGTTACAACAGACTCTACATCACGGCCCCTGGTATTAACACCCACGTAGGTCCTGCGGAAAGTATTGTCGCGGGAAATCTGCATCGGTCCCGGCACATAGTTGATATCCGCTACTTCTTTGATGGGCACTTGTGTACCGTCCGGCAGGTCAATGTACAAGGTGCGCAAATCTTCTATGCTTCTCCGGTGATTTTCATCAAACCGGATCACCATATCGAACCGTTTTTCCCCTTCAAAAATGACACCTGCAACACCTCCGGCAAAAGCTGCACTCACATATTCATTCAGCTTTTCAATATCCAACCCGTATTGTGCAATCTTTTTGCGATTGTAGCGCACAGTCATCTGTGGCAAGCCGGAAGTACGTTCAGGGTTTACATCACCTACTCCCGGAATAGTTTGAATGATCTCACCCATTTCCTCAGCTTTTTGCGCCAGCACATCCAGATCTTCACCATAGAGTTTCACGGCCACATCTTCTCTTACACCGGTCAACAGCTCATTGAACCGTAACTCTACCGGTTGGCTGAAAACAAGGTTGACACCCGTCAGTTTTTCATCCAGTATTTCCTTTATCTCTGCAATGAGCTCTTCTTTAGTTTCTACTGTTGTCCATTTATCCATATCCTTTTCAAGAATAATGAACATATCGGCTATGTCCATGGGCATAGGGTCAGTAGGAATATCAGCTACACCTATTCGGGCCACAGCTGTTTTGATCTCAGGGAAATTGTCAAGTAAAATATTTTCAATCTTGGTAGATACATCAATTGCTTCACTCAATCCGCTTCCCGGCCGAATCAATGCCTGCATAGCTAAATCCCCTTCATCCAACTGCGGGACAAATTCTCCTCCCATACGTGAAAAAATGAACCCTGACAGTCCGAGTAATACGATCGCCACAATGATGACAATGGTTTTGAACCTTAAAGCACCTTTAAGTAATGGTACATAAGCCCATTGAATGCCATCTATAATTTTGTCACTTACCTTTTCCAGCCAGCGTTCAAACTTCCCAAACCAGTTTTTCTTGTTTTGGATAGGTTTCATGAATAATGCCGACATCATCGGAACATAAGTCAGACATAAGAAAATGGCACCAATCATGGCAAAGCCAAAGGTGTAGGCCATGGGCTGGAACATCTTGCCTTCAACCCCAGTGAGGAAAAGAATTGGGGCAAATACAATAAGAATTATAATCTGTCCGAAAAATGCAGAGCCCATCATTGTACTGCCGGCATCATAAGCCACCTCATCCATCACACCCTGGTTAAACTTAATTTTCCCTGATCGGATCCGTTTCTGTATTTCATAGACCGTTCCTTCTATGATGATCACCGCACCATCTATAATAATTCCAAAGTCTATAGCACCAAGGCTCATCAGGTTGGCCCATACATTGAATTGCTTCATGAGTATGAAGGCAAATAATAGGGAAAGTGGAATAGTGGTAGCAGTAATAATACCCCCACGAACACTTCCCAACAATATTACCAGGGCGAATATCACAATGAGGGCTCCTTCCAAAAGATTTGTTTTTACGGTGCTGGTAGTTCTTTCAATCAGGGAACTACGATCAAGAAATGGTTTTATTTCCAAGCCTTCCGGTAAAGACTTCTGCACTTTTTTCATGCGCTCCTGCACATTCTGAATGACAGAATTGGGGTTAGAGCCTTTGAGCATAAGTATCATGCCGCCTACAGCTTCCTGCCCATCCTGGGTGAATGCTCCATAACGAACCTGACTTCCGAAATGTACTTTCTCTGCTACATCACCAATCGTGACAGGAATGTTGTTTTCATTCCGTACTACTATTTCCCGGATGTCGTCAAGCGAACGCACAAGACCTTCTCCACGGATGAAATTGGCCATGTTGTTCTTCTCTATATATGCACCTCCTGTATTTACATTATTGCGCTGAAGGGCTTCAAAAACTTCTGAGATGGATACATTCAGTGCGTTAAGTTTTTCAGGATTGATAGCGATTTCATATTGCTTTATTTTACCCCCGAAGGCATTGACATCCACCACACCATCTACCAGTGTCATCTGGCGTTTTACAATCCAATCCTGGATTGTTCTAAGCTCAGTAGGAGAGTATTTGTCTTCATAACCAGGCTTAGGCTTGATAGTATATTGGTATATTTCACCCAGTCCGGTGGTTATAGGCCCCATAGATGGACTACCAAATTTCTCGGGGATTTTATCCCTAACCTCATTAAGCTTTTCCTGTACCAATTGCCGGGGTTTGTATATCCCCATCTCGTCTTCAAATACGATGGTAACTACAGATAACCCAAAACGGGATACGGAACGAATTTCTGTAACGCCCGGCAGATTCCCCATGGCTAATTCCACAGGGTAGGTGACGAATTGTTCTATATCTTCTGTGGCCAGGTTTTGAGACACAGTCATTACCTGTACCTGGTTATTTGTTATATCAGGTACTGAACCCAGATTGATTGTGGACATGGAGTAGATCCCCACCCCGATGAGCGCCAATGTAAGCAGGCCCACGATGAATTTATTCTTTATTGAAAAAGAAATGATTTTATTGATCATATGATTTTAAATTATTTTACATGGAAAACAAAGAAGTGAAGAAGCCTGGCAATGGTTGCTATAATGAGAATGGCACTAATCAGCACAATAAAAAACCATTTCAGTAGAATTTTGACAGTGATTTTCTTCGTTCTCTTTTTCCTTTTTTTCGTTTTGTTTTTATTCAATTTTTTCAACTTTCTGAATAGGGTTGAATACAATTAATTTTTGCCTTTGAGTACTAAAGGCCCATTAAAAGAAAATGCCTGACGGATCAATAAAATGCTTACTCAGTCCTGTTAAAAGGACTTATCGTCAGGGCATACTTATCCTGCAAGACAAGAAGAATTATGATTTGGGGGGCTTGATAAATCCAGAGATTTCAATGCTTCTGAAATCCTGAAAATAAGAAGTGTAAACCGCAGAAAGTTTCACGAGGTGTGTGAAATCAACCCCTGCTGTTGATAAAAAATGCACATGGCAACAATGGCATACGCAAAATGGAGAACAACCGTCCCAACCCTGATTGTGGTCATGGTCATGATTATTATCCGCAGCTTTGACTACTGTAATACTATTCTCGCTATCCTTAAGTGGCACTGTATCCGCACAGGCCATCCCTGAAAGGACGATAAAGTAAAAGCTTAATATGTAGCACGCAATTTTCACTATTGCAAATATACGGATTAATGCAATGCAAGGGTATTGCAAAGTTGTATCTTCATATTAACGCATGTTTTCTCAGGATTGTTAGTACTTAAATAGTTAATACGATAGCAGACCGACTAAAAATAGCTGGATATTCCTATCAGTAAGCCTGCTGTTTTGGCTGCCGGATTGCCCAACAAGTCTGTCTCCCACTTATACCGATAATTGGCACGGATTACAGTTTGAGATGAGGGTCTGAAGGTAATGGCAGGCACTATGGCCTGTACATCATCATGTATATTTCCTCCGGTTTCCACAAATGAGCCGACATTATAATCCACATGCTCCAGCCGCAAAGCCAGGTTGAGTATCGCATGGTCCCATCCAAGTATTTTCCGCTTTAAAATGGTGTAAACAAAGTCGACAAACCCGCCTTGCTGCTGAGTGCCAAACTGCTGTGAATAGGATTCGGGAACTTCGATGAATGCCCATACCCATTCCCCTGTGATATTGACTCTTTTGATAGCGGAAGTATTGAAATCTACAGCTACCACATCCAATCGCCTCTTTTCATCTAGCACAAGTCCGTCTTCTTCCTATTTATTATATACATCACCCATCCATGACAGACCTATTTCCCCGATTTTCCGATGACGAATTGCGGTTTTTAGTGTAATTAGGGGAACAGCATTGAAGTTTTCTTCAAAACGATCTACATTTTCCTTGGCAGCGGGAAGCCAGGTACGGCCTACACTGTTGGCAATTATTTGAGCATTGAAACCATTGGTAACATAAGCCTCATAAGCCTAAACCCATTGTTTCTGATGGGGCTTACCGTGCAAACCAAAGCCTACATTGCTGAAAGTAGCCGGGATGATGGTAGTAGCCATTATAGGCCGATCTACAAATTCCCACTTCGGCCCGTCATGGTTTTGGTTAAATGCGCCTATTGGGTTAATGATAATTCCGCCTCTTAGGTTCAGCACAGGATGGAGTTCAAAATCCAGGGCGGCAAACTCAATGTTGATCTCCTTGGTACCTTCTTCAAACTCAATTTCAGAAAGGAATTTGATCCGTTCTTTGATGGTGGAGGATATAAACAGGGTTATTCTTGGAATTTTGAAAGAGACACCTTCCGTAATACCATCTGTCACAAAATACTGGGCGTGTGCTTCAATATAGCCACCCAAGGCAACCGGAAAGCTGCCAGCCTGCAAAAACGGACGATTATAGACCGCATCCATGTTCATTTGGATGGCAGTAGTATCATTATTTACCCGCTGTGCCATAACGGAAGCTCCTATTCCCATGAGAATAAGAAGTAATAGTGGATTGAGATTTTTATAAATGGCGTAGATGTATTCATGATCTGTGGTTATGTTAAATGTTTTAAGATTAGTTTCTGCCGGGCCTTCTACTACATTTCCTTTTGCATCATACTCACTACCATGGCATGGGCATACCAAGTAATTAGGTTGCGCATTGACTTCACACCCCTTGTGGGTACATTCCATCCAGAGTGCGATATATTCATCCGGGTTGATTTTGTACAAGGCTATGGGAAAGGCCAATGATGCTGCCGTTACAAGCACCACTTCCAGAGGTATTCCCCGATCACTGGTAAATTCATTCATTGAAAACCTTAACTTATTATCACTTATCACGGCACTCACTTTACAAATGGAAGTGCAGCCTGAAAACTCCTATGGTCAAGCGAAAACAAAAATAATTGAAAATAAATTTGGAGACCACCCCTATACCGACCCCATCTTTGTAGAGTAATCAATTTTAATCATTAAAATCTTAAAAAGATGAACCGACAAATTGAAGTATTTACAGCTGGATGTCCAATATGTGAACCAGTAGTAAAAATGGTAAAAGAAATGTCTTGCGAGTCTTGCGAAATAACAGTATATAATACCATTGAGCAATGTGACTCTAAAGTATGCATTGACAAAATGAAAGGGTTATGAGAGGCGAACAATTTGTTGATGTATTGACCAAAGACATATTGGTTGGTGAAGTTGTAGAAGTTAGGCCAGGTAAAAGGATACCTTTGGATGGTGAGGTTTTGGATGGTGCTGGAAGTGTTGATGAAGCAAGTTTTACAGGTGAAAGCACACCTGCAAATAAAGAAGTTGGTGCAACTGTAAGTGGTGGTACTTTAAATCTTGACGGTGCATTGCAAATTAAAGTTTCCAAAATCGGGGAAGATAGTTTCATGAACCAGGTAGTTAGTTTAATGAGCCGTATTGCCGAGAAGAAACCACCTGTTGAATTACTGGCCGATAAGCTAATGAACAATTTCGGGCCCGCTGTATTCTAAAAATTCATTAATAAATTTAAGTATTTGCTTAAATAAGAAAACTATTCTTAATTGTAATGCGTTATTAATCCGAAAACAGGAAAACTATGGAAAACAACCAATCGTGTATCAGAGTGTTTGCCGACAAGGTGCAAATAGACAATTGTCGGGAAATGCTTCAAACAAACGACAAAGTATTCAGTCAATTGAGTGGGCTATTGGCCTTGGCAGGAAACGAAGTGAGGTTGAAAATCTTATTTCTTTTGGAAGAAGAAAAAGAACTTTGCCCTTGCGACCTTTCAGACATTCTCGGAATGAGTATCCCCGCCGTTTCTCAACATCTCAGAAAACTAAAAGACAAAAATGTAATTGAAGGAAGAAGAGATGGACAAACTATTTTCTATTCTTTAAGACAAGAGCAACTGCCTTTACTACAACCATTTTTTAAACATATTATCAATAACTCAAAAAAGAAACAGTATGAAAAAGAAAAATAACGGACTTGTTGGAGCTGGAGTGCTTTCGGCAGTAGCAGCATCACTTTGCTGCATAACACCTGTTTTGGCTCTGATTTCAGGAGCATCAGGTGTAGCGTCTACATTTTCGTGGATGGAACCAGCAAGACCTTATCTTATTGGCATTACCGTTTTGGTATTGGGTTTTGCTTGGTATCAGAAACTCAAACCGCGAACCGCCGAAGGAATTCAATGCGATTGCGAAACTACCCGTTCCGCAGGCGACAAAGAGGAGAAAAAACCTTTTATGCAGACCAAAACATTTTTAGGAATTGTAACGGTGTTTGCAGCTTTAATGCTCACTTTTCCAAGCTATGCACATATTTTCTATCCTTTAAATGACAACAAGGAAGTTGTAATGGTCAATGCTTCAGACATTCAAACGGTGACTTTGGAGGTAAAAGGAATGACTTGCAACGGATGTGCTTCGCACGTAGAAAATGATGTTAACAGGCTACCAGGTATTTTAAATGTAGATGTAGTTTATGAAGAAGCAACTGCCAAAGTAGAATTTGATAAATCAAAAGTAAGTTTGGTTCAAATTGAAGAAGTCATCAATGGCACAGGTTATAAAGTGGTCGGCAAGAAATAGTGTTTTTTTGTGCACTGTATTTAAGAATTTAATTAAATAATTACATAATGAACAATGAATTTGATTTTATGGAGCGTTTTGTTCCTCATTGGAATTGCTCAGATCAAAGCTTAATGTTGCCAATCAACTGCCAGTAAAGCACAAACCGAAAATGCAACACAACAAGAAGGTAAAACAGTGAAAATCAAGATCACGGAAATGACCTGTGCGGGTTTATCCAGCCACATTTCAAATGCCATCTAAGAAGTTGAGGGTATTTTGGAACATAAGTCGGAATACCCAAGCGATTTGGCGACTTTCCAATACGACTCGGAAAAACCAGCTCTGATGCTATCATTAAAGTGATAGAGAAAACTGGATATAAGGTCTAAATCATGAGGAAAAATCAAAAACAGGAGAAACAGCTATGAAGAAGTTTGATGTATTTGTATTAGGGTCGGGAATGGCAGGCATGAACATTGCCAACATTTGTGCCGGAAAAGGACTGAAAGTTGGTATCACGGATGAACTGCCTTATGGAGGAACTTGTGCTCTCCGAGGTTGTGACCCAAAAAAATAATGCTTGGTGCTACTGAAGCTAAGGATTTTGCACAACGCCTTCACGAAAAACAAATTGCTGAAGTGCCCGCTAAACATTGGGAAGCAGCGATGAAATCTAAACAGGAGTTTGTAGATGCAATGCCCCCTAAAATTGAAAAAGGCTATAAACACAATGGAATTGAAACCTTTCACAAATCGGCTAAATTTATTTCAGAAAATCAACTGCAAGTAGGTGATGAAACAATAGAGGCAGAAAAAATCGTGATAGCTACAGGCGCAAAGCCAAAGGTATTGGGAATCCCGGGCGAGGAGCACACGCTGACCAGTACCGACTTTCTGGATTTTGATAAACTTCCCAAATCGATAGTTTTTATAGGTGGTGGCTATATCGCCTTTGAATTTGCGCATATGGCGGCCCGCTTTGGTAGCGAAGTCATCATCCTGCATCGTAGTGAACGTCCTTTAGAAAACTTTGATCCATTTATTGTGGAGCAATTGACGGAGGCCACCAAAAAATTAAACATTAGGGTGGTGTTGAATACCAATGTAACAGCCGTTGAAAAATCGGGAAATTCTTATTTGGTAACAGGCAAGAATGAAAACGGAGAACAAAACTGGGAGGCGGAAGCAGTGATCAATTCAGCCGGACGACCACCGGCAATTTTTGATCTGGATCTGGAAAAAGCAAATATCGCTTTCAGTAGAAAAGGGATTGAAGTAAATGAGTATTTGCAAAGCAATACCAATCCTAAGATATACGCTGCCGGTGATGCTGCCAATACCGAGGGAATTCCTCTTACCCCTGTAGCTGTCATGGAAGGTCATATAATTGCTTCTAACATAATAAAGGGTAACACCAAAAAGCCAAATTATACAGGTATTCCCACTGTGGTATTTACCTTACCCACGATGGCATCTGTGGGGTTGTCTGAGGAAAGAGCAACGGAACAAGGCATCAACTTTACGGTGAAGAAAAAGCAGTTCCGGATTGGTTTACAGGCAAAAGAATTAATGAGAAAACCTATGCGTATAAAACCTTAATAGAAAAGGAAACCGGAAAAATCCTGGGGGCACATATCATTGGACCGCACTCTGAAGAGGTGATTAATCTTTTTGCCATAGCCATAAAAACAGGATTAACTTCCAGAGATATTAAAACGATGATATTTACTTATCCGTCAGCAAGTTCTGATATCGTTTATATGGTTTAGCCATTAAAAATTTCAAAAGCTTAGGTAATAATTATGAACGAAGAAAACATAAAACTGGATATCACAGGCATGACCTGCGACCAATGTGCCACAAGCATTGAAAAGCTACTTGCTGAAAACAAAGGGGTACAAGAAGCCAAAGTAAGCTATTCTAAAGCTACTTGTGAATGCTCTTTTGATCCTTCAAAAACGACTAAGGAAAAAATAATCAATATCATCAACAGTACTAAAAACTACGGAGTAAAAGTTGAAATACTAGAAAATGAAAATAGTAGTTACACCCAATTTGACCTCATAATAATCGGTGGTGGCTCGGCAGCCTTTTCAGCTGCTATAAAAGCTGAAAGTTTAGGACTTTCAACCTTAATGGTAAATGACGGTTTGGACTTTGGAGGTACTTGCGTAAATGTGGGCTGTGTGCCTTCCAAAAATCTAATTCGTGCAGGCGAAACGGCTTATCATGCTACTCATTCTAACTTTGAAGGCATTCGGCCGAAAGGAGTGAATATTGATTTTGCTCAAGTCATCAAGGACAAGAAAAAATGGTTGCTACACTGCAAGAGAAAAAATATTTGGATGTGGTGAGCGATTTTAAAAACCTGACCATGTTAAAAGGTTGGGCAAGGTTCATAGACAACCAAACAATTGAAGTGGATGGGGAAAGGTACAAAGCAATCAAATTTTTAATTGCCACAGGCGCTACTACCAACATTCCTAATATTGAAGGATTGGACAAAATCGACTATTTGACCAATGTTTCCCTTTTTGACTTGGAAGAGAAACCAGTAAGTCTGACCATCATGGGAGCAGGTTATATCGGTTTGGAAATTGCAATGGCTTACAATCGATTAGGGGTAAAAGTTCGTGTCATAGAATTCACCGACAGAGTATTGCGAACACAAACACCAGACATCAGCGAAGCATTGGAAAGCCAAATGCGAAAAGAAGGCATTGAAATGTTACCCAATTTCAGAGCGGTAAAGTTTGAAAAACAAGGCAACGTAACCACAATACATTGCAAATGTCCTGACGGTTCATTCACTAAATTTGTTGAAAAAGGAAAGGTAGTAATTGCAACAGGAACCAACCCCCATTCAAGCCAATTAGGGTTAGACAATATTGGTTTGGACCTCACCAAACATGGACATATCGCAGTAAATGAAAAAATGGAAACCAATCTATCCAACATCTATGCAGCAGGAGACGTAGCCAATACGCCCACATTTGTTTATACCGCTGCCTTTGAAGGAAAAATTGCCGTTGAAAACGCTTTCACAGGAACAGAGAATAAAGCAGATTATTCTTCCTTGCCATGGGTGGTATTTACCGATCCACAGGTGGCAGGTGCGGGTATGGACGAAGCTCAGGCCAAAGCGAACGGTATTCCATTTGAAGTTTCTAAATTGGAACTCAAAGACGTACCAAGAGCAATAGCAGCGAATGACACTAGGGGATTTATCAAACTCATTCGCAACAGCGAAACTGATAAATTGATTGGGGCAAGAATAGTCGCTCCCGAAGGCGGAGAATTGATTCAACAATTGAGTATGGCAATCAAATACGGAATTACCGTGAAAGATTTGGCAGACAGTTTTTACCCTTACCTGACTTTGGGAGAAGGTATCAAATTAGCAGCAATAACTTTTGGAAAAGACGTATCTAAATTAAGTTGCTGTACCAGTTAGTCCGACCCGAAGAACCTGATTTAAAAAAGCAGCGAAAGCTAACTGCTTAACCAATCTTATCAGAAAATCTGTCTTTTCTAAAAACAACATCTCACCAGTATTTTATGGAAAATTAATTACTAGATGATTTATAAAATAAACTCCAGCGAATTTCCCTGAGGTATTTTGATTAAAGAAATTATTGAATTATTGAACAATAGATTTTCGCTTGTTTACCAACTCATACAGACATAGAATTACGATCAGATTTAGCAAGGTTTTTGCAAGTAAGCCTCCTAATATAACAATAGCCATTGGGCTCTGAATCTCATTTCCAGCCTCTCCATCTTTTAGTGCCAAGGGAATCAATGCCTGCTAGATAGTTAATGCTCTCGTTAGAATAGGATTGAGACGATCCATTGCCCCTTTAAGCAAGGGTTCAGAACCCTCTTCCCCATCCTTTCAGGTCTTCATATCTAGATACGAGAAGTTTTCCATTTCAAGTTGCAATATCAAATACGCTGATAAAACTAATGGTAGTAGCAATACTGATGACACCTAAAGTAAAGTAGACAATCAGAATTCCACCAATGAGTGCTAAAGGTAAACTAAGCAACACCACCAAGAGAAGCTTGATCTCTTGAAACTCGTAATACAGCAACAGGACAATTATTAAAACGGCCATACCTGCATTGGTTAATAGTAATTGAGAAGCTTTATGCTCACTCTTAAATTGTCCGTCATATTCTACACGATACCTATCAGGAACTGGATTTGATCTCCTATGATTTGTTGAATATCATTGACAACACTTCTAAGGTCTCTACCTTGTACATTTGCGGCAATTACAATTTCACAGTGAACGTTTTCTTGGCTTCTTGACAAAGGGCTAATAGATTCTTTAGCTATCGACAGTTATATTAACAACGAAGAGTCTGTATTGATAAATGAAGCCACTGGTTGTGGAAAAGCTTTATTGCTTCAGAATTGGGACATCAGGCTTGTGATAGGGGAATAAAGTCATCTTCTTTAATGGTCAGAAACTTATTTAACATACAAAAATGGCACGCTTGAAAGAAACCATATACCAGCTTCTAAACAAAATACCCTAAACCTATTTGCTTGTCCTATAAAATTCTGGGTTGACCCATATGGATGAACAACACCAAATGGATCTGAAGGAAATAATAGAAGAAAGGCATATACAAAATCCTACAATATATAGTGAGTCAATTACCATTAGGAAGTTTGTTTGATTCACATAAAGTGAAGCCACTATTGCTGATGCAATTTTGTATCGGTTGATACATTTCTCTCAAAGAATTGAACTCAAAAGTGAAAGTCTTAAAAAATTAAAGGAATTTTGTCAAACTGGCCTTTTTTCGTTACAAAAATATAAGTGGGGGCAATATCACCGTTGGAGGAGTCAACATCAGTATTTTCAATACAGCAATATTAAAGCACTCTCTATTTTTCTAGTTTCTTCATTAGAAACAAAAATAGCACCGAGTCGTAACCCGATGCTATCTAAATTTATTCTTAAAATCTGTAACATCTATTCAGGACTAGTCATTTTGAAAAATTATATGAATAGCTCTTTCAATGGAGGGATGTTAGATTTTCGGAAAAAAATCCAAAAGAAGTCACTTTTGGCAAGCTAATAATTCTACATCAAGAATCAAGGCAAAACTCAGAAACACCAGCCAGTAATGGTTGGCCTAGATCGTCCTATTAAAATTAGCCGCGATAACACAACTTTGTCTGATTTTTCAGTATGGAAATCGAGCTGCTATACACGTTTATAAATTAAAACATAATGAATATAAACTTAATGAATTATCGATGCCCGCCTAAAAGCCTTTCTGGGAGGATATTGAGAATTAGTGGCAGATGAGTCTTTAAGTTGCCCTATATAGCCTCAGCATTAAAACCCGCTTTCTGCACTGTTTTCTTTACTTCTTCGGCATTCAATTTTGACGTCTCCACTGTAAGCACACGGTTTTCACTCTTAAGGTTAACGTCCCATTTTTCAATGTCCTTTTCCTCATTCAGAAATGGGGTCACTTTTGACAAACACCCACCGCAATTGATATTAGTTTTAAATTTTAAAGTATTCATGATTTGTCTATTTAAAGTTTGAAAATTTAAATTTTAAATTTTAGTTGTTTTCAGTCGTAGGCTATTGGCTACTACCGATACCGAACTGAAGGCCATGGCCATACCGGCAATCATAGGGTCAAGTAAAAAGCCGTTGATAGGGTATAAAAGACCGGCAGCAATTGGGATGCCAATGATGTTGTAGATAAACGCCCAAAAAAGGTTTTGACGTATTCCCAAAACCGTCTTTCTAGAGAGGTTCAACGCTTTAGGTATGGACTGCAGGTCTGAAGTGATTAAGGTTATTTTAGCCACATCCATTGCAATATCAGATCCATGGCCCATTGCGATACTCACATCGGCTTGAGCCAGGGCGTGTGAGTCATTGATACCATCTCCAACCATTGCCACAATCATTCCTTTGGCTTGTAACTCCTTTACAAAATCAGCTTTGTCCGAAGGCAAAACTTCTGCTTTGAAGTGCTGAAGTCCTACCTGTTTTGCTACCGCAGCAGCCGTCTGCTTATTATCTCCAGTAAGCATATACACATCAATGTTTCGACTCTGAAGCGTTTCAATCGCTTTTTTAGACGTTTCTTTTATCTTATCGGCAATCGCCAACACAGCCAAAGCCTGATCCTGATTGGCAAAAAAGATAACCGTTTTGGCTTCTTCCCGCAGAAATTTTGCCTTTTCATTCAAATCATCGCTGATGGTTATATTGTTCTCTTTTATCAATTTTTGATTACCAACGTAGTACATGATGATACTATCAGCATCCATTGCTTCAACTCCACGCCCCGTAATGCTATTGAACTGAGAAACGGAAGCTGATTTAACACCTTCTTCTTTCAGTTTTTGAACCACAGCCTCTGCCAAAGGGTGTTCGGATTGTGACTCCATGGCCATCAGTATAGATTTGAGTTTTTCAGATTGATGATCCTCCTCCCATAAAATATCCGTCACTACGGGTTTACCTTCTGTGATGGTACCTGTTTTATCCAATACGACCGCATTGACCTTATGTCCTAATTCCAGACTTTCCGCATCTTTGATCAGGATATTGTTCTCAGCCCCTTTTCCAACACCTACCATAATGGCAGTAGGGGTGGCCAATCCTAAAGCACAGGGACAGGCAATAACGAGCACGGCCACTGAAGTAAGCAAAGCTTGGGTAAAGGCATTGTCCCCGCCTACCAACATCCAGGTGATAAATGTGACGATGGAAATGCCCATGACTACAGGGACAAATATTCCAGCTATTTTATCAACCAGCTTTTGAACAGGGGCCTTACTGCCCTGGGCCTCCTGCACCATTTTGATGATTTGAGCCAATAGGGTTTCTCCGGCCACCTTCTCAGCCTTAAAGCGAATGCTACCTTTTTGATTCACCGTTCCGGCAAATACTTTTTCACCCTTCGTTTTCTCTACCGGTATGGGTTCTCCTGTGATCATGCTTTCATCTACAAAAGAACTTCCCTCAGCCACTTCACCATCTACAGGGATTTTTTCCCCAGGACGAACCAATATGGTATAACCTTTTTGCACAGATGAGATAGGCATCTCCACTTCTTCACCATCCATAATCACCTTCAAAGTCTTGGGTTGAAGGCCCATTAGTTTTTTAATGGCGGAGGAAGTATTGGATTTTGCTTTTTCTTCCAAAACTTTTCCCAATGAAATAAACGTGATAATTACAGTAGCCGCTTCATAATATACATGTGGATGAACGCCACGATTGTACCAGAATTCAGGGTATAAGGTGTTGAACAAACTAAAAATGAAGGCAATCCCTGTACTCAGGGCAACAAGGGTATCCATATTGGCCTTTCCATATTTAGCTTGTTTGAAGGCGTTGATGAAAAAGCTTCGACCAAACCAGAATAAGACTGGAAAGGTGAAAGCCAGAGAAATCCATTTGCCCGGCACCCAGTCCATGTAAAACATGCCCAAAGTAAATACCGGTAGTGTAAAATTCGCAGCCCAGATGGTACGACTTTTTACTTCCTGATAATGCTTTTCTTGAAGTTCCTGCTGTGCTTCGGCTGGGTTCTCAGCATCGATAATCAAATCGTATCCTACTGACTGTAAGGCTTTACGAAGTTTCTCTGAGCTGAGTGAATCCTTATATTCTACCAAAACTGAACTATTGGCAAAATTAACACTTGCCTTGGCCACTCCTTCAGTATGGGTAAGAATGGATTCCACGCTGGAAGCACAGGATGCACAAGTCATACCCGTTACCGGAAAGGATTGTTTTTGTGTCTTGCCCATCTTCTGAGATGGTTTTTCTTTGGGTTTTGTATTATTTATGGCTTCCATATATCCTTTTTAAATCTAATTGTTCGTAATAGAACATTACAAAATTCGGAAGTTAAGGAGAAATAAGTACTATAGGATTTACTGAAGTTTTTATAAAATTTTCAGTAGCAGGGGTGAACAAATCAAAATCTTGAATAATTAGATATTATCTAATGTGTTTCTTTTTTTATCAATAGTACCTTTAAAATTAGAAGGTGTCATGCCGTTTACCTTTTTAAACTGGCTACTCAAATGTGCCACACTACTGTATCCTAACTGATAGGCAATTTGGCTTAGTGAAAGTTCATCATATATCAGCAATTCTTTAATGCGCTCGATTTTCTGGCGAATGATATACTGCTCTAGGGTAATGCTTTCTACGGAAGAAAAAAGCATACCCAGGTATTTATAGTCATAGTTGAGTTGATCTGCAATAAAATCAGCCCACTTTACCTCCAAAACGTCCTGAGAATGATGGATTTTTTGAACAATCAAATTTTTCATCTGCCCGATCAATCGGCTTTTACGATCATCTATGAGCGAAAAACCGATTTTTTCCAAGGCTTCACTTAGCCGTTTTTTCGATTCATCATCTATAGCATGCTTAAGATCAATCTCTCCCAACGCTACATTCGCGTATGGTATTTCAAGCCTTTCCACTATTTGCTCAACTGCTGTTAGACACCGTGGGCATACCATATTTTTAACATGTAATTTTATACTCTCCGCCATCTTAAAATTGTATTAACACTTCAGTAAATAAACGCTATTCCCTGCATTATGATTTAAAAATCCAGTATTTGATGTATGAAATTATAGGCTTCTTTGGATGTATGGACCCAATATATAAACGACCATTTCAACAAAACTTGAAACATTGCTTTAAGCAATCGTAATTTCTCGATCCAGGTACACTTGTTGGATCAGGTTGAGCAGTTCAACACCTTCTTTTCGCGGTCGCTGGAATGCCTTTCTTCCTGAAATCAAGCCCATGCCACCTGCTCTTTTATTGATCACGGCTGTCTTTACTGCATCTTCATAGTCGGATTCTCCGGATGCTCCACCAGAGTTAATCAATCCTATCTTACCCATGTAGCAATTTGCTACTTGATAACGGCACATATCAATGGGATGATCTGAAGTGTATTTGGCATACATTTCTTCAGACGTTTTGCCGAACTTTAAATCTCTAAAACCTCCGTTTGTATCAGGTAGTTTTTGTTTGATGATATCTGCCTGAATGGTTACTCCTAGATGATTGGCCTGACCTGTCAGATCAGCAGCAGCATGGTAGTCCTTATCATTCGTTTTAAAAGCCTCATTTCGGGTGTAGCACCATAGGATAGTGGCCAATCCCAGTTCATGGGCATAAGCAAATGCTTCTGAAATTTCACGAATCTGCTTATTTGATTCGGCTGACCCAAAATAGACAGTGGCTCCAATAGCGCATGCACCCATATTCCAGGCATCTTTTACAGACCCAAATAAGATCTGGTCATGCTTGTTTGGATATGTAAGTAACTCATTGTGGTTAATCTTGACGATGTAGGGAATCTTATGGGCATATTTCCGAGAAGTCAATCCAAGTACGCCAAATGTTGAGGCTACTCCATTGCAACCCGCCTCTAAGGCCAGTTGTACAATGTTCTCCGGATTAAAATAGTCGGGATTAGGCCCAAAGGCACTCCCTGCCGTATGCTCAATACCCTGATCAACCGGAAGAATGGATAAATAACCTGTTCCGGCAAGGTTGCCACTGTTATATAACCGGGCTAGTGCATTGAGTACCTGTGGGCTTCTATTGGAATTCAGAAAAACCTGATCCAGATAGTTTGGCCCTGGTAGGGTAAGCCTTGTTTTATCAATCGTGTCACAAGTATGTAGCAGCAAGTGTTCTGTCTGATCGCCTAAGTATTCCGCTATTTTTTTCATTTCAGTTATATTTAATGTTGAGCTATCATTTAATAAATTTTAATCCCGGCATGGTAAAAAGAGTTACTAGCAGCAGGATTATCCCGATAATCAGAAATGGCCATGAGCTGCCAAAAGAATAAATCCACATACCTAACAACGGCCCCAATACCTGACCGATACTATTGGTAGAGGTTTGAGTGGACAAATAAGTCCCGGTATTGTTTTCATCAATAAACGAGATCGAGGCGATCAGGTTTGGTGTCACCATCGCCCCGCCTGTGGCAAAAATTATGATCATCGTGAATACATAGAAGTCAGTAGTCATTAGGGTGAAAATACCCATTGATGCGGCAGCCAGTAAAAACCCTATAATCAGTTGCAGCCTCATAGGCAGGATATTTTCATTGAAACTGGCAAAGATGGGTTGTAAAACAGCCATGATCAAACCACAGAGCATAAACCCAAGACCAACTTGTGCGGTATCAAAGACAAGGATATCTTTGGCATACACGGAAAAAACAGTTTCAAATAGCGTGACGGCCAATTGTATCACCAACGATAATAGTAAGAGCCTTAGAAAAACAGGATTCGCCAGCATCCCCATCATTATGGGTTTTCCTTGAGGGTTATTGGTATATTGCTTCTTTGGTTTTTTGAGCCACAGCACAACCCCCACTAAAGCAACGATTCCTAACAATGCAACTGCAAGGAAAGGCACACTAAATTTATCCAATAACAAGTGCCCCAATCTGTTATTAAAATGTAGATTGGTTTGAGCCAAATAACCACCAATCATAGGCCCAGCAATGACACCTGCACTGACAGCCACTCCTGACCATGCAAGTATTTTTCTTCGTTGCTTACTACTGGTAAGGTCACTCAGGTAAGCATTGCTCACCGGTATAACAGACGATGAAAATATACCACCTAAAATACGGGCTACATATAGCATGGCTAATGAAGTTGATAGCCCCGTCATAACCTGCATAATGACAAAGCCTGACAACCCCATAATGATCAGTCCTTTGCGACCGAAACGGTCGGATAACTTACCCCAAACTACCGCAAATAATAGTTGAAAAAATGGGTATATGCTGGTAAGGATACCAATGTGATAGTTGATATCCTCATCCGCCACTACACCGGACTTTAAAGCAAGTCTTTCCGTATAGTAGGGTAAAACGGGCAGCAGTACGCCATACCCGCTCATAACCACAAAAATACTCAACAGGACAATTATTATCCTGCCAAGCATTTCCCGATTACCCATTACTTGTTACCTATTTTCTTTTTGAGCAGCTGTGCATTGATAGCTACGATGATGGTACTCAAACTCATAAATACAGCTCCCACTGCTGGCCCCAATACAAAGCCCGAAGAATAGAGCACCCCTGCCGCGAGAGGAATGGCAATGACATTGTAGCCAGTAGCCCATATCAGGTTTTGGATCATTTTGTTATAAGTGGCTTTACCAAATAAAATCAGACTGGCAATATCATGTGGATTGCTGTTGACAAGAATAATATCAGCCGTTTCGGCCGCCACATCGGTACCTGAACCCACCGCGATTCCAACGTTGGCTTGCGCAAGTGCCGGTGCATCATTTACTCCGTCACCTGTCATTGCGACAAACTCTCCCTTGGCTTGTAACTCCTTTACAATCTCTACTTTCTGATGGGGTAGCACTTCTGAATAGTAACCGTCTAATCCCAGTTTATCACTTACTGCTTTGGCGGTCTTTTCATTGTCTCCGGTTGCCATCAACACTTTAATGTTGTTCTTTTTAAATACTTTAATAGCCTCTGCTGATTCAGGTCTAATTTCATCCGCAAGGGCAATGTACCCTGCCAATTTTCCCTCAATTAAAACAAAAACAACTGTTTCAGCGGCATCACTATAAGCATCTTCAGGAATAGAAATTTTTTCATCTCTTAAATACCCAGGACTTACCACCTTGACTTTTTTGCCATCCACATTGGCCTCAACTCCTTTGCCCGTAATCGCATTGAAATTTTCAAGCTTAGGTATTGTGACATTTTCTTCCTTAACCTTTTTAATAATTCCTACAGCAATCGGATGCTCGGAACTTTGCTCTAAGGCACTCGCAAGTCTTAACACTTCGTTTGAGTCATAGTTCTTATCTACGGATTCAATCCGGGTAACTCCAAAGTCCCCTTTGGTCAATGTTCCTGTTTTATCAAAGAGTAAGACTGAGATTTTACGCGATTCTTCAAAAGCAGTTCGGTTTCGAATTAATAAACCGTTCTGCGCAGACACAGCGGTAGATATAGCTACCACTAATGGAATTGCCAGTCCTAAAGCATGTGGGCAGGCAATCACCATTACGGTAACCATTCTCTCTAGGGCATACACAAAAGGAAATCCTAAAAATAACCAGATGGCCAGTGTACCAAAGCCTATCGCCAATGCGATATAAGTAAGCCACTTAGCCGCACGGTCAGAGAGATTCTGCATCTTGGATTTGGATTTTTGTGCTTCTTGAACCAGCGTAATCACCTTATTGAGGTAGCTGTCTTTGCCCGTATGCTCTACTTTTACTTTTAGAGAACCGTTTCCATTGAGTGACCCGCCAATCACTTTATTTTCCATTCCCTTTTTTACAGGTTTGGATTCACCCGTAAGCATGGATTCGTTCAGATAGCTTTCCCCTTCTACAATAATTCCATCAGCAGGGACTTTTTCACCAGGCTTGATGAGGATAATATCATCTTTCTGTAAGTCTTCCAATTTTACATCTTCCACACTATCCCCTTTTACTCTATGTGCTTCCGAAGGCATCATACTTACCAAAAGTTGCAAAGCTTTTGAAGCTCCAAGAACTGACTTCATTTCCAGCCAATGGCCTAAAAGCATGATGTCAATTAGGGTAGCCAACTCCCAGAAGAAATCCTCACCTACAAGGCCAAATACAGTCGCAGAGCTATAAAAATAGGCCACACTAATGGCCATTGAAATTAAAGTCATCATGCCTGGGGCACCTTCTTTCAGCTCATTCTTTAGTCCTTTCAAGAAAGGCCATCCTCCGTAAAAATAAACGATGGTTGAAAGGCCAAAAAGGATGTAAGCATTTCCGGGCAATAACCATTCATAGCCCAAGAATCTCTGTATCATTGGAGAGAATACAAGAATTGGGATGGTGAGAATCAGGGCGATCCAAAAGCGCTTTTTAAAATCCTCAATCATCATTTTATGGTGATCATGTCCCATTTCACCATGTCCAGGGCTATGACCTGAATGACTGCTTTGTCCACCATGTTGATGACCTTCATGCCCCGAATGATCTTCATGCTTTTTACTTTCTTCGTGCCTATGGTGGGTGTGATTATGCTCTTTATGATTTTCCATAATGTCTATTTTTTATTTGTTTGGGTAATCCAAATTAAGTTTTTCAAGCTGTTCGGCTAATATTTTAGCAGCAGTATAGTTGCGAAACCAACGCTTATCTGCAGGGATGATGTGCCAAGGCAAGTGATCACATGCATTAAGTAGGGTATCGTAAGCATCCCGGAAATCATCCCATTGGTTGGGTACCAGTTCATCTTCTTTCGTATACTTCCAGCGTTTGTGTGGTTTCGTTTTACGCTCTTCAATACGCTCTACCTGCTCATCAGCAGATATATGTAAGTAGTATTTCAAGATCAAAGTATTATTGGCTAGCAGGTGATGTTCCAATTCATTGATCAAATTGATGCGGTGATCCAATACATCGCCTGATAGACTTTTATTGACGGAAGGCACCAAAACATCTTCATAGTAGGATCGATTAAAGACCCTGATCTTTCCTTTCTCAGGAAAATGAGGATAAATGCGCCACAAAAAATCATGTTTAAGCTCGTCAGCCGAAGGCTTTTTAAAAGAAGTAACCTGCACACCTTGTGGGTTCATTCCACTAAAAGCATGACGGATGACCCCATCCTTTCCCGAGGTATCAAGCCCCTGAAGAACAATTAGCATGCTGTACCTTCCATCGGCATAAAACTTATTTTGCAGGTGAAAAAGCTCTTTTCGGATTTTTTTCAGTGCATTTTTAGTTTCCATTTTGATCGCTTCTTTAGGTGGTAACGTGGATATGTTATCTAACTCAATCATATGTCGTTCGTTTTAAGTTTTTGAACAATTGCTCCCCTGATGCTGCTACTGTATACCTCATAAGCATTAACCAATACACCTTTAATACCATCCTTGCCACTAGTGGCATACACAATACTATTATCGTCAGGGTTTCTCATGCCTTCAAACCAATAAAAAGCATCCACTTCAAAATCTTCCGGATGCAATTGTAGTTCCTCTTTTGTATGAATTATATGTCAAATTTTTTAACAGATATAAATTATGCATTTTCTCATATTTTTCCCACTATCAACCCCAATGTTATCCAGTCATGCATTCCGCCTCGATAATATAAAATCCTATCGGCCGGATACCCCGCTTCCACGAGGTTCTTGATGCCTGTAGCAGATTGGGGGCATTGCGGGCCATTGCAAAAGAAGATAGTATGCTTTTTTCATCTAACTCCTCTTTTCTGGTCACTAATTCATCGTATGGGATGTTTTCAGCGCCAAGAATGGTTACCCCATTGGTAGAATCAGGTTTTCTGGCATCAACAATGGGCCTCCCCTCTTTTTGGTGTTGGTACACCTCCAATTCCCCGACTGTTCTTACCCCCACGGCAGCCTGTATTGGCTGAATACGGCCCCAGGTCGTGTCCACTTCCACCAGTCCTTCCTCAATATTTTTGGCTATCATATGGTTATGGTCCCTCTTCCCTGTCCTTATTTCCGAAATGTTCACGTTTTTCATTTTCAATTTATTTATCATATCCAAATCAGGCATGCCAATTGACGCTACCCTTTCGTTCACAATTAGCAACGGTGAATGCTTGAATTGATATTTTTCAACTAGATCTGGATGTTCTTCAAAATATTTGACCGTATAGGGTAAGTCTGCATTTTGCAATTCTTTTTCAAGTATTGGCCTGTGTTGACAATCTTTTGTTGCTACAATTAAAATTTCCATAACAATTTTATTTTTTAGTTATTTAGTGTTATATAAATTATTCTGGTTCATCCGTTTTCCATTGTAAAAACCTCCTTTCTCCAACAAATACTAAAAACATCAGTACTATGGAAACCATAATTACCAAAAAATCATTGGATACCTTTATCCAGAGGAATGCGCCTAATACAATAAGGTCAAGTAAAATGGCGGCAATAACAATGGCAACATTGACATTTATTTTTTCTAAGATTTTTTAATACACCCCATTGGAGTATTACATCCATTGTTAGGTAAAAAATAGCTCCCAGAGAGGCAATACGGGTTAGATCGAAGAATGCCGTGAGGGTAATGGCAATAATCATCGTATAAATCAGCATGTGCTTTTGCAATCGCCCCGGCATTCCGAAATGTTTGTGTGGGATTAGATTTATTTCCGTAAGCATGGCGGTCATCCTTGAAACGGCAAACATGCTGGCAATGACCCCTGAAATAGTAGCTACAATAGCAATACCCACAGTAAACCATAAACCGTACTTTCCAAATGCAGGTTTAGAAGCTTCTGCTAACGAAAAATCTTTTGCGGCTAAAATCTCTGGGATTGACAAATTGGCTGAAACTGCCAAAGCCACGAGTAAATACACCAACGTGCAAATAAAGAGCGAAATCATAATGGCGCGCCCTACATTCTTATTAGGGTTTACAATCTCACCACCGCTGTTTGTAATAGTTGTAAAGCCTTTATAAGCCAGAATGGTAAAAGCCAAAGCTGCTATATAACTGGTTGCCGTATAGTCACCAGAAACAGAGGAAGGTAAGGCTTCAGCAAATGAGAAGCCTGCTGCCCACAGACCCCCAATGGCGAATATAGCAAGACCTCCTATTTTGATAACTGCCATCATCAAGGAAGACCGGCCAATTACCTTATTACCAGAAATATTGATTAAAAAGGCAACTACCAACAATAAAACGCCCAAAATAGGCACCCAAATACTATTTTTCTGCACATCAAAAAGTTGTAAGGTATATGCTCCAAATGTCCGGGCAACCAAGCTTTGACCAATCACCATTGAAAATGCCATTAAAAGTGATCCCGCAGCAGTGATCGTACCTGGTCCATAGGCTTTTTTGAGATACATGGCGATACCACCTGCTGATGGGTAAGCATTGGACAACTTTATGTAGGTATAAGCACTGAAATAAGAGATGACGGCTCCTACCAAAAAAGCTAAGGGAAACAAAGTCCCTGAAAGATCCGCCACCTGACCAAGTAAAGCAAATATACCGGCACCTATCATCACTCCCGTGCCTAGCGCCACTGCTCCGGTTAAACTTAGGCTATTCTTTTTGTAGTTATTCATATCTGTCATTGAGCCGATTTAGATATCAATAGTTATCGTAATATTTCATAGTAAAGTAAGCTCCATTGTCCTCAGTGAATTTCTGACGTTGCAATACAAAATTTTCAGTCAGGTATTCTTCCACGACATAGATTATCGTTTTAATACGGATTCCCATTATGTATGCTTCAATAACAGCTTCACTACTTATTTTTATCGATTGGTCCTCTACCTCCTTTTTCCTGTTTTTTATGGTGACCAGGCTTTTAGATCCGAAAAAACTTAACATCCCGGATTCAACACTCATCTTCAATTGAATATCTATTAATGCTACTCCTTTACCCAATTCATACAGTCGCTGAAAATCTTCTGAAGTGACATCCACTCTTATCTTTTCGTCATTAGGATCAGTAAAGGGAAATACATTTAACAACACCTCAAACTCATTGCGTTTACACTGATAGGTGGTCGTGTACTTTTCTGTAAGCTGGCTGCTTGCGTCATAAAGCTCGGTTATTACCTTTATCAGATAATTTTTGCCCTCCTGCTCTAACTCTCCTGTAAAAAACACCTGCTTACCTAACAGGCCACCATTTTGATCAAAGTTTTCACGAACTATTCTTTTATTTGCTATTTGCTCGATGAACATTTCTTTCTCCTGTCCAAACAATATTACAGGGGAAAGTTGTAGAAATGCAATTAAGGTGAGCAAAACACTACGCATGATTTTTCATTAGTTTGTGAATATTTTTTGCCAGAATATCTGAAAGATCTATTTGGTTACTTTCATGCGGTATGGTGTTGCATGTTACGACCTGGCGCACCCCTGCATTTTTAGGTCAACATAGGCTGAGCCTGCAAATACGGCATGGACTCCAACACAAACCGGTGGACGCATGCCTGCTGTTTTTAAATGACCTACTGTCTCTATCATTGTTCTGGCCGTAGAAATGATATCATCCACAAGTACAGGAGTGTGATCTTTGTATTTTGTTACATCTGGGACGGACACTTCAACATCCCGGTCACCATGTCTTACCTTCTCTAACACTGTAAAAGGTGCGTCGGCTTCTTTTGCTACCTGAGAAACCCACTGCTCACTTTCGCTATCTGGTCCAATCAAAACAGGGTTTTCAATATTGGAGCTGATCCATTTTGAAATATGGGATGCAGCATGAATCAGTTTATTAGGTATACTGTAAATTTCACTCAAAGCACTTCTACGGTGCAGGTGGGGATCAACGGTGGTCAATGTATCGGCAAAGCCTGATATCAATTGAGCAAAATAAGTAGATGTAACTCCTTCTCCCGGATTGAACTGTTTATCCTGACGCATATAGGCTAAATAAGGCGCTACAAGACACGTACATGAAGCACCGAGCTCTTTGGCCGTCTTACTAAAAAAATACAAGGATAGTAATTTTGCATCCGGCATGTATAAGGTACAGACCATCACTACACATTTATCTTTAACATCCGAATGTATCTGAATATAGCTTTCTCCATCTGGGAATTTCCGGATGGTAGCTTCTCCTTTTTCAGCCTTGAGATTTTTGGCTATTTTATCTGTAAGGCTTTCGTTGCCCGGCAAAGCAAAAACTATCATATCCATAATATCATGATTCTTTGATTTTAATAATTTCCTTTTGGGTGTTTAGGTAAGAAAGAGCGTACTCAAGCTCCCCCTTTGACTCTGCGTGAATTTCAAATATAATGTCATTCTTTTTAACAGCACTACCTAAAGAGATATAGAGTAGAACTCCGGCGGTCTTAACACTCGGTGCTCCTGCTAGCTTGGCAACTTTAGCCAGTCTGCGGTTATCAATTTCAAAAACCCTCCCTTTCTGATTGGAATAAACAGGATGTTTAAGAGTAGCAATTCCGGGCTCCTTAAAATGCCCTTGTGCCTTACATATTGCCAGAAATTTGTCGTAAGCAGTTCCGTTTCTTATTATTTTCAAGGCTTTAAATTCCCCAGTGCCTACCACGGCCATACCGGCCATTTCCAATAATTCGCCAGCTAGGATTACAGCTCTTTCCCTAAGATCAGCTGGAGCATTCTTCTCATTCCTCAATACGGCCAAAACATCTTTGGCCTCAAGTGAAGGGCCGATACCTCGTCCTACGGGCTGAAAACCATCAGACAACACAATTTCTATATTCAGCCCTATGGCTTTACCTACTGCAATCATTTTTTCTGATAAATGCTCAGCAGCTAACTGAGAACGAACTTTGGCAGTAGGCCCAACGGGAATATCAATGACTACATCGGTAGAACCAGCTGCTGCCTTTTTAGAAAGCACAGAAGCGATCATCTGCCCTTCGCTATCAATATCTAATGCTTTTTCTACACGGATAAGTATATCATCAGCTGGACTAAGCTGTACTGATCCGCCCCAGGCCAGGCAACCACCTTCCTGCTTTACCACTTTTTTCATTTGCGCTATGGTAAGGTTTACATTGGTCATCACTTCCATGGTATCTGCCGTACCTGCTGGTGATGTTATGGCCCTGGATGAGGTTTTAGGGATAATGAGTCCCGCAGCCGCTACGATGGCGACTACTATTGGCGTTGTTCTATTACCAGGAAGCCCTCCAATGCAATGTTTGTCATATATATTCAATTCATCCCATTCCAATTTGTATCCAATATTGATCATTGATTTTGTGAGCGCAATTACTTCCTCTTTATCAAGCGAATCACCAGTACAGGAGGCAAGGAATGCTGAAAGTTGAAGGTTTGAAAGGTTCCGATTGACAATGTCTTTTACAATTGTATCAAACTCTCCCAGATTCAACCGGTGTCCATAAATTTTCTTTCGAACATAACTCATAGAACTCATAGCATCTAAATGGCTCAGCCTAAGCAAGTCACCTTCTTTAGTATCCAGGGCTTCAATGGCGGCATCAGAAAGGCCCAATTGATCGTGACTTAATTGTGACTCATCATCCCAAACGATAAGAGATGCTACGATAGTTTTTTCTCCTTTTGTAACTTTTATACGATTTAAAGCCTCAAACCCTTCCGATATACAAACCGGGCAGTCCTTACGCATAAATACCATATATTCGTTTCGAGCATCTATGCCTAATCTTACTAGTTTTAATACGTTATGCCGGGTATCCTTTGCTTCCATCACAATTCTACCTTTTGATTAAGTTGTGGGATATCTGTTTGCCATCCTTTATTATCTTCCAGGGCTTTTGACAAAGCTTCTGCCTGCTCTGCTTCCCCATGAATAATAAACACCTTTTCGGGTTGTTTTTTAATTTCAGAGAGCCAGTCAATCAAATCGTTTTGGTCACCATGCGCACTCAGTCCTTCAATGTGTTCCATGTGCATTTTGAACGGCAGCCATTTACCATAGACTTTGATTTCTTTCGCACCTTCCAACAACTTTCTTCCCCTGGTTCCTTCTGCCTGATAACCAACAAAAAGCAGGGTATCGTTACTATTATCTGACCTTGTTTCCATGTAGTTCAATATTCGTCCGCCCGTCATCATACCACTTCCCGCAATGACGATCTTAGATTTATTGTCGGCCCGCAGTGCCAGGGTTTCCCGGTAATTACTCACTACCTGAAAGTGGGCACACATCTCATCGCATTCATTGGGTTTTAGTTTGTGCCAATCCCTGGACATATGAAACAGTTGGAGTACATTAGCACCCATAGGGCTATCCATGATCATTGGTAGGTTAGGAATTCTTTTTTCTTTTAATAGCCTCCACAGCATGAGCATCATTAGTTGGGTGCGTTCGACCGCAAAGCTCGGGATGAAAAGACTTCCACCTCGAGCTATCGTTTCATTGACAACCCGCTCCAAATCAGGAATAATAGTCTCTTCTTCTGGATGAACCCTTCCTCCATAGGTGGATTCAATAAGCAATACATCCGCTTTTTCAGGCTTTTTGGCGTATACAAAAGCAAATCCTTTTTTCTACCAAGATCCCCGGAAAAAACCACACGTTTGCCGCTGCTCTCAACTTCTATAAAAGTGGATCCAATGATGTGGCCATTGTATTGCCACCTTACCTTAAAATCCTCTTCAATTAAATGCCAGTTACCTTCAGAAACAGGATTGAATAGCGGAATGGTATTTTCTACGTCTTTTAAGTCATAAAAAGCTTCTGCCGGACTATGCTTACTATACCCTTCTTTATTTGCCCTTGCTGCCTCTTCTTCCTGGATTTTTGCGCTGTCTTTAAGAATAATTTCAGCAATTTTTAAAGTAGGCATACTACCATATATTTTGCCTTTAAAACCAAGTTTAACTAATCGAGCTAAATACCCTGTATGGTCAAGATGCCCGTGAGTAAGTAGAACAGCACCAATAGATTGTGGATCATATTCAGGTGGTTCCCAATTGAGTAAACGCAATTCCTTTAATCCTTGGAACATACCACAATCCACCATCAGCTTTTTATCTCCGTTATCAAGTAAATATTTGGAGCCCGTAACCGTACCAGCTGCGCCTAAAAATTTTATGCTTATTTTTCCTTTCATGGGTAAAGTCTAATTTTTATCTTCCTATGGAATTCACATGGGTTATAAAATATCAAAGGTCTGGGTTTATTAATCTTGCCTGTCTTAGGTACTAAATACAAATCATTTATGGAGTGAAGTATTTCTTGAACAAATCTCCTTCCCTTCTTTAATGATCTTTTTGACCCGGGTCTGAGAAATTCCTATTTCTTCAAGCAATTGGGGTTTCTCACATAGTTCCTTACAAAGCACAATCATCTTATCAATCAGTTTTTGCTTCTCAGCCTTTGTGAGACTTGTAAGGCAAGTAACAGGGTGCAAACCATATAAATTGATCCTATCATTTAAACTTTCGTTTTTGGGATAATCCCAGCTTATAAGTACCAAACCAGAACATTCACCATACTGAATGGCATCTTTAGTAAATCGAGTATTGGTTACTACCCAGCCCTGATGAAACTTTTTGAATGCTCTGTACGTTTCTCCCATTGCTTTTTCACATCCTCAAACCGAGATTTGATATAGAGTGGTATTTTCACGTTGCATTTGTAACCCTGCCGATTATGAAACTTGCACTCCACCATAAAATGCTTATCATCTTTCTCTGCTTCCACATCTATTTCGTGAGACACACAATGGCCCAGAATGATTACTCCGACTTTAGTGCGGTATCCCTGATGTTTGAGAATTGCACCTACAAACTTTTCAAAGGGATAACCTGAAGGCCCCAGTTCTAAAATGGCTTGTTTAATTTTATACCTTCCTGCTATAGGTTTTGAGTGCTTTCGCAGTAATGAATATGCCTCGTTATAGATTTTCTTTGTCGACATACCATCAAAGAGTTGCCCTTTTATCTTGAAAACGATTTTGTCTATCATATCCAAACTAGCTCCAGCTCTTTCAAGAGATTGCTGGAGTTTTATTACAGAAAACGGTGCTTCTTCTCCTGAGGCTTTGGTTATAAAAACGATCTTTTCTGACATTCAAATTTCTTTATGATCCAATGTTAAAGTTAGAATTTTAACCTAGGAGTTATTTATGATATCCCACTTTCAATGTATGAAATTGTGCCTCTATTTGAATCTTTTGATTTAGGACATAAATCACTCTAATCCCATTATTAAAAAGGCATCAAATGCAGACTAGTCTCAGATTTTCATAAGCTTGGTACGGAATACTGAAGTCTCTTTTTATATCTTCTTGTTTAATAACCTGAGTTAGGGATAAGATCGCGTTAAAAAGCAACTAAATTGTAGCTTTGAACCCTTTTGGGAGGGATTGGGCTAGGGAAGGGTGTGGGAGTCCCTCCCTTACTGGGGATTCCCACGGCTTTCTACACTTAAACCCCTCTCTAATCCTCCCGATGACATTCTTGTTATGAAATTGGATCGAACCCAGTTCATCAATGAGTGATGCTCCTATTGGCGATTTTGATAACCAATTTGAAAGAGAAAAATAGAAGAACAAAAATCTACTGTCTGATTATCAGAAAATTAACCGTTTAGTTATATGATAGGTTAATAAGTTAATTTAGTCTAAACAAAAGCAGAAATAAACTAAAATTGATAGTTATTCGATACTGGCTAAAAACAGGTTCCCAAATCCCTGAGTACACCATTGTATCATCTGGTTATAACATCCTGATAGTTTAATCATTAGATATAAAATTACCCATTTGTTTTTAGCCACTAGTGATTTATTTTTTTTAGTTCTTTTCGGCATTAATAATGTTTTCAATTCCCTTTATAAGCGCATCTGGGTTATAAGAAATGCCATCTATCCCGCACTCCACCAAAAATTTGGCATATCCCGGATAATCACTGGGAGCCTGCTTGCAAAGTCCAATTTTACCCCTAGTGCATTTGCCTTTTCAATGGCCATTATAATTAATAGTTTAACAGCCTGATCGAAGGGGCGAATACCTCGCGCAACAATTCGGAGTCTCGGTCAGCACCCAAGGTGAGTTGTGTAAGGTCATTGGATCCGATTGAAAAACCGTCAAAATACTTGGCAAACTCCTCTTCCAATAGGGCGTTACTTGGAATTTCGAGCATCATGTACAGTTGCAGTCCGTCAATGCCTCTTTTAAATCCTTTATTGCCCATTAATTGGATGACTTTCTGTGCTTCTGCCACATTCCTGACAAAAGGAAGCATCAATTTTACATTAGTTAAGCCCATATCTTCCCTAACCAACTTCATGGCCTCACATTCCATTTCAAAAGCCTTTTGGTACAAGGGATAGTAGTAGAGGGAGGCTCCCCGAAAACCGATCATAGGGTTTTCTTCCTTTGGTTTAAAAGCGCAGCCCCCATTAAGATTGGCATATTCGTTGGATTTGAAATCGCTCATTCTCACGATCACATCCTTTGGGTGGAACGCTGCGGCTATAGTGGCCGTAGCCTCTTCCAGCCGGAGGATGAAATAATCCTGCTTGTTGGGGCAATGCTGCGTCAGTTCTTCTATTTCCCGCCGTACCTTTTTATACGAAATTTTTTCAGAATGGCGCAGTGCCATTGGGTGAACCCGAATCGTATTATTGATAATGAACTCCATACGCATCAGTCCTATACCCTTGTTGGGGAGAGCAGAGTATTTGAAAGCTTTATCGGGGTGGTTGAGAATGAGCATCACATCGGTTTTTGGTATTTCTATTTGGGAAAGGTCAATTTCCTTTTCATCCCATCTGGCTTCCCCGTCATAGATAAAGCCGGTATTGCCTTCAGCGGTGGAAACCGTGATAAGCTGCCCGTCCCTTATCGTAAGGGTGGCATCGCCGGTGCCAACGGTAGCGGTTGCGCCCACTTCCCGGGCCTTGATGGCCGCATGCGAAGTCCTTCCACCCTGGTCCGTTATAATAGCGCCCGCTTTTTTAAATGCCGGTTCCCAGTCGGGATCGGTCCAGCCCGTTACCAGTATCTCCCCTTTGGCCAGTTTGTCCATTTGAGAAGGTGACTTCAGCAATCGAGCCTTCCCCGAGAGAATACTATTGCCAAGGCCGATCCCCTCCCAGATCAGTTTACCTTTCTCTTTGATCTTATATTCCTTAAAGGATGCCGTTTTTACCTTTTGGCTATGGACCGTTTCAGGCCTTGCCTGGACAATGAAGAGTTCGCCACTCTCACCATCTTTTGCCCATTCTATATCCATGTGCCCCTTTTGATGTTGCTCTATAATATTATCCATTGTGCCAATTTGGCCACTTCCTCATCGCTCAATTTAAAGACCTGTTGCCGATCTAAAGGGGTGTTAATGTTAATAATCGCATCTTCCGGTCTTACGATATCAAGTACCGATTTCTCCGAATAGATCATGGTTTTTATCTTTGTGCCAAAATTTCGTGAAATAATGGCCTGGTTCACTTTGCCAAGAAATGGCTTGAACACTAAAAACTCACCGGTGTTCACGCTTCCCTGCACTACATTTTCGCCAATACCTTTATCTGACAAGTTATGGTACATTTCGCCAAGGGAAGCATTTTTACCCCTACCTGTGGGATGTTTTTGATCCCTATTTCATTAAAATATTTGATGTATGTTTTCGTTTTGTTTTATAATTAATAGATGTTTTCTATCAAGATCTTTTTTTATGAGACTTGATCAAACCACTGGGCAAAATTTATTTGCCTCCCATCCCGACATATCTTCGTAGGTTTTCCATCGTAAATTAATCAGTTCCTGTGCCCCGTCAAGCAGGCGTTCCGCCTCTAGAGGGTTGGTACGTGCCAAAATGCTATAGCGCAGTTCATTGTAAGCATAGTCCTTTAATTTTATAGTGGGCCTTGGGAGTCAAGCACAAACGGGCTTTTGCCCATTTGCCGCAAGGTTGGGTTGTAACGGATCAGGGGCCAATGCCCACAATCTACGGCCAGTTTTTGCTGGGTCATCCCTTTTCGCATATCAATTCCATGTGCTATACATTGACTGTAGGCTAATATAATAGATGGACCGGGATAGGCCTCTGCCTCACGCATGGCGAGCAGAGTTTGTTGTGCGTTGGCACCCATGGCCACCTGCGCCACATAAACATTCCCATAGGAAATAGCCTGAAGAGCAAGGTCCTTTTTGCCAACTTTTTTCCCTCCTGCCGCAAATTTCGCTGTAGCTGCGGTCGGGGTAGCTTTAGACATTTGCCCTCCCGTATTGGAATATACTTCGGTATCCAGAACAAGTATGTTTACATTCCTACCTGTGGAAAGTACATGATCCAGCCCCCCGAGCCTATGTCATAGGCCCAGCCGTCACCGCCCACCGCCCACACACTTCGCCTGACGAGGTGGTCTGCCACCGACAGCAGTTTTTCAGCTTCGTCCCGATCCATTTGGGCCAATTTTTTCTTCAGTTTGGCTACCGCTTCCCTTTGCCTGCTTATTTCCGATTCGTAAAGCTGATCATTGTCAAGCAGGCTGCTTGTCAATTCTTCGCCTATCTCAGGGCTTAAATGCTGCAACAACCCCCTCGCCATAGCCAGATGGTTATCGGCCGCAATCCGCATGCCCAGGCCAAATTCGGCATTGTCCTCGAACAACGAGTTCGACCAGGCCGGCCCCCGGCCTTCTTTATTTACAGCCCAGGGCGTTGTAGGCTGGTTGCCTCCATAAATAGAGGAGCAACCGGTAGCATTGGCCACAATGAGCTGCTCCCCAAACAACTGGGTAAGCACTTTGATATAGGGTGTTTCGCCACAGCCGGCACATGCTCCCGAAAACTCGAATAAAGGCTCAAGGAATTGCGCGCCCCGTACCGAGGAAAAATCCATTTTTGCCCGATTGTTTATGGGAAGGCTTTCAAAGAAACTAATATTTTCTCTTTCCTTTTCCAGAACAGGTACCCTGGGCCTCAGGTTGATGGCCTTGATGTTTTCATCATCAGGGTCGGTAACCGGGCAGACTTCCACACAGAGGTTGCAGCCGGTACAATCTTCCACATATACCTGCAGGGTATAGCGTGTCTCGGGAAATCCGCGTGCATTGATAGGCGCGGAAGGAAATTCCTCATGGGCCGGTTCCAGATAGGCCTCGTTATAGAATTTAGATCGTATAACGCTATGCGGGCATACAAAACTACAATTGCCACATTGAATACATAAATCTTTATCCCATTGGGCCACCATATCGGATAGATTGCGCTTTTCCCAACGGGTGGTCGCACTCGGATAGGTGCCATCAACAGGCAGTTGGCCAACAGTAAGTTCATCGCCGTCGCCACGCATCATCATGGCGGTAACCTGCTGCACAAATTCAGGTGCTTCGGGCAGTACGGTCGGAGGGAGTGGAAGATGGCCCGAGGCTTTCGTCGGCACCTTTACCTCAACCAAATTATCCAGGGCCGCATCTACCACACGGAAATTCTGCTCGATTACGGCTTTTCCTTTTTGGAGTAGGTTTTTTTATGGATTCTTTGATCCTGTCTATGGCTTCCTCCTTCGGCAGTACACCCGAAAGCGCGAAAAAGCAAGCCTGCATAACGGTATTTATTTTCTCTCCCAGTCCGGCGGATTCTGCCACCCCAGACCCATTGATTACATAAAATTTGAGTTCCCTTTCTACGATCTGTTCCTGAACAGGGCGGGGAAGGCGGTCCCAAACTTCGTCAGCACTATAGGGGCTGTTCAATAAAAAAGTGGCTCCCTGCGCCGCAAAACGGAGCATCTGGACTTTTTCGATATAGTTGAATTTATGGCAGGCAATAAAACCGGCCTCCCGAATCAGGTAAGGGGCGTTGACAGGCTCTTTGCCAAAACGCAAATGGGAAACCGTCTGCGTTCCGGATTTTTTGGAGTCGTACACAAAATAGCCCTGGGTATTTAGATTTGTTCCCTCCCCGATGATCTTAATACTGTTTTTATTGGCGCCTACCGTCCCGTCGGACCCCAGCCCGAAGAAGAGCGCGCTTATGGTACCTTTGGGAATAATATCGAAAGCAGGATCATATTCAATACTGGTATGTGAAACATTGTCCTTGATGCCTACCGTAAAACCATTTTTGGGAAGGGGCTTTTTCAGTTCATCAAAGATGCCTTTGGCCATAGCCGGGGTAAATTCTTTGGAAGAAAGCCCGTACCGCCCACCTACAATATTCGGGAAAGAAGTAATCTGCCCCAAGCGGTAAGCTTCCGCCAAAACTGTAACTACATCCTGGTAAAGGGGTTCCCCGGCAGCACCAGGCTCCTTTGTCCGGTCCAGTACCGCTATTTTTTTTACCGAAGGTGGGAGGGCCTCCAGAAAATGTTTTAGGGAAAAAGGACGGAAAAGCCTTACTTGCAGCACTCCCACTTTTTCCCCGGACAGGGCCATAGTTTTGACCGTTTCGCGGACCACTTCAGCACCGGAAGCCATGATTACGATCATTCTTTCGGCATCCATATCACCAAAGTATTCATATAGGGTATAATGCCGGCCGGTGAGCTTGCCAAAATCATCCATCGCTTTTTGAACAATTCCCGGAATATCCGAATAGTAAGGGTTAACAGTTTCCCTTGCCTGAAAGTACACATCGGGATTTTGGGCTGTTCCCCTGATAAAGGGATTATCGGGGTTTAAGCTGCGCTGGCGATGGGCGTAAACCAGATCATCATCTATCATAGCCCTGATTTGCCCGTCTGTTAAAAGGCTGATCTTGTTCACTTCATGAGAAGTACGGAACCCATCGAAAAAATGAATAAAGGGTACCCTTGATCTCAATGTTGCCGCCTGGCAGATAAGGGCCATGTCATGGGCTTCCTGCACAGATGCCGAAGCGATCATGGCAAAACCTGTGGTCCTGGCTGCCATCACGTCGCTGTGGTCGCCAAAAATAGACAGTGCCTGTGCAGCAAGCGACCGTGCCGCCACATGAAAGACCGTTGCCGTGAGTTCCCCCGCGATCTTGTACATATTGGGCAACATAAGCATCAAACCCTGCGAAGCGGTAAAGGTTGTGGCCAACGCCCCGGTTTGAAGCGCACCATGAATAACACCTGCAGCGCCACCTTCACTTTGCATTTCTATGACGTCCGGAATATTGCCCCAAATGTTTTTCACTCCTTTTACGGACCATTCATCGGCATGCTCGGCCATTGGGGAGGCAGGTGTGATGGGATAGATCCCACATACTTCATTAACTCGGTAAGCGACGAATGCAACGGCTTCATTGCCGTCAATGGTTACTTTTTTTGATTGATCCTTTAGGGGCATAGCCTTAAGTTTTTAGGTTCTGGAATCATTTCTATGGCATGGCAGGGGCATTGTTCATAACATATCGCACAACCTGTACAGCGATCAAAGTCATACTCATATCTATTGCCTGCCCCCAGCTTTATTATGGCGTCTTCCGGGCAGGCAGCATAGCAACCATCACATTCAAAGCAATTGCCACAGGAGAGGCAGCGTTGTGATTCAAAAAGTGCTTCTTCTTCGCTTAATCCAGCCTTTATTTCATCAAAGCTTTCGATACGCTTTTGAACGGAAAGGGAAGCCTGCTCCTTTTGTGGGGCAGTTGTATTATACCAAAGTTGCAGTCGTTCATGGCCTACGATTGGATGTTTAGGCGGTTTATTATAGGAGGCACTCCGCAAAAATCCATCTATATGGCGTGCTGCTTTTTTACCATGTCCTATTGCTACTGTTACGCTGCGCTGGCTGGGTACCATATCGCCCCCGCAAAAATTCCTTCATGGCCGGTCATCATATCGGGCCCAACAATTACGGTCCCATCTTTGTTGAAACCAATGCCGGGCACGTTTTTTAAAAACCCTGTATCGGTATCCTGTCCCACGGCCAATATGAGCGTATCGGCTTCCAGAGTTTCAAACTGCCCGGTGGGTACGGGTCTTCCTTCTTCTAAGCGCATCACCTCAACGGTGAATGCTTCTTCGTCCATCGCTTTTATAGTGCGTAGCCAGTTGATCTTTACACCTTCTTCCAGGGCTTCTTCCGCTTCAAATTCATGGGCTGGCATATGTTTTTGGTCTCGCCTGTAGATGATGGTCGCCTCGGTTGCCCCCATCCGTTTTGCCGTTCGCGCGGCATCCATGGCTGTATTGCCCCCACCATAAATGGCCACCCTTCTACCTATTTTAGGCTTTTCGCCCTCTTCCACCTGTTTTAAAAAGGCAATAGCATCCAAAAATTTTCCAGTATCCATGCCAGGGATATCAATTTTTTGAGAGATGGGCACCAACGGCGATGAAGACGGCATCAAAACCACCAGCCTTTTTTTCTTTCAGTACATTTTCAACTTTATGGTCCAGTACAATCTTTACCCCCATGGCCAAAATACGCTCTACCTCATGGTCCAAAATACTTCGCGGAAGCCGGTAGGCAGGGATCCCAAAGTGCATCATACCACCTGCTATGGGCCCAGCCTCATGGATTTCAACGCTATGCCCCAATCGGGTAAGATGGTAGGCTGTGGACAGTCCGCTTGGTCCCGCTCCAACCACCAGCACCCGTTTGCCCCCAGGTTTTTTATCAAATTCTACTTTCCAATTTTTCCTGATGGCCTCATCGCCCAGAAAACGTTCAATAGCATGAATGCTTACCGGACTGTCTATAAAGGTGCGGTTACAGCCATCTTCACAAGGGTGGTAACATGCACGCCCCATCACGGCAGGCATAGGGTTATCCTCTATAATTACCTGCCAGGCTTCTTCAAACTTTTTGTCCTGTGCCAGTGCCAGCCATGCCTGTATGTTTTCTCCGGCAGGGCAGGCATGGTTACAAGGGGAAGTAAATCTACATAGTCCGGGCGCTGCTGCCTATCCGGTCCGGTGCCGGTATCATGGCTTTTAAGGTCCGCAGGCGAGGTCAAATCCTTATATTTCCGTTCCATAATTTTAAGGTTTTTGAATTTGCTGAAATTTTTGAATGTACATTTTGACTATGAGAATTTTGGTAATTTGAGTCCTTTTTTACTGCAATCAGTTCGTTGATACCCTTAATGTCCACAATGCCCAAAAGCTGTCCGTCCTCCACTACCAGAGCAAGTGAAAGGTTGTTGGCCGCAAGATTTTGATAAACCTCCTGCAAGGGCATATCGAGGGCGATTATGATAGGATCCTTTCGCATCACTTTGTATACCGGAGAAGTATTTCCATATTCGGACAAACCCTTAATTAGTTCCTTTCGTGTCAGGACACCTTTTGCCTGATCGTTCTCTACCACCACAAATCCTTGTTCCTGAGTATTCCGCAACATTTGTACTGCTTTTTCAAAGGTTTCTAAGGGCGATAGGCGGGTATACTGTTGGACCAAAACGTCACTTGCCGTGTATCCGACAAGTGCAGATTTGGCACTTTCATGTACCGCCTCAGCCCCAGCCCCCAAAAAATAAACAGACCGATGAACACCAGCCAAAAATTTGTAAAGAACCCCAGGAAAACAAATACGATGGCCAGCAATTGCCCTACCTGTACGGCGATTGTGGTGGCCCGAAGCTTGTCCAAGTTGAACGCCAATACTGCCCTTAGCACCCTTCCGCCATCCATAGGGAATGCCGGTATCAGATTAAAAACCGCTAGGATCACATTGGCAGTCATGAGGTTGAACCAGAAATTTTCCCCAGCTACGTGGTCTATTTCCGAGATGGGCAATAATTGATCGTTTGACAACAGAAAAATATAGAGGATTCCGGCAATTACGACATTTACCGCTGGGCCGGCCAGTGCTACGGCCAGTTCTTGGGAAGGTTTTTCGGGCATTCTATTGAGACTGGCCACGCCCCCGATCGGGTAAAGGGTAATATCACGTGTTGGGATGCCGTATTTTTTGGCCATTAGTGCATGGCCAAACTCATGCAGTACCACACAGCCAAACAAAGCTAGGATAAAGAGGGCACCTGCCAAGCCTTCGGCCCATCCGTGTCCCATTTGAAAGTGCATCATGAATATCCATCCAATAATGATCCAGAAGGTCCAATGGATAAATACCTTGATACCAGAGTAGCTTCCCATATATAATGACCATTTTTTCATGATTGTACGATTTTAAGGGTTTTTAATCTGTTGGCCAGTACTATCACTACACCGTATCCGAACAAGCCGAGAAGGAATACAAACCTATACCCATAAAGGATGGAGATGACAATGGCAAAGATCGAGGCCGCCACGCCCGCCACGCTTGATATTCCTAATAAATAGGGGATGCTTTTCTTTTCTTTCAGGGAGGAAGCCATTTTTAGCAGTACTGGAAAAGGGATTCCTATAAAGAAAGACGGAAGCAGCAAAAATAGGGCAATCCAGAATTCGGATAGTTGTTTATACCATATTGGGAGCAGTACATATACGGTCAATAAAGAAACCAAAATGATCAAGGCCGTGTATATGATGAGCTTGCGGGAAAGATTTTTTTGAAAGTTCCCGTCAAAAGGCTACCCACCCCATTGCCCAATAAAAATGTAAAAAGCAACAATGAAAAAGACTGGGAAGGATTGGAGAGCTTTAAGTTGAGTACCTGAAAAAGATACCCCTGTATGAGTATGTACGAGAATCCCAACAAAAAGGACATGAGTGCCCAGGCTTTAAATTTTCTTTGCATGTCCATAGTGGTGTTTTCTGAAAAAGAAACCGATTTCCATCCTTTGAAATGGTTGAATATGAACCATCCGACGATGAACAGACCAAGCAATAAGGGGGTTGTCATGGCATCGGGTATGCCGTTGTTATAATTAAAAAAATAGGGGGAATCATCGGAAACCGGGCTCAAATTTATGGATGCTGCTTTCCATAGCTTGTCATAGGCATAGGAGCCTTTGGAGATATCATACAACAGATCGTCGAACATATACCACTTATAATTTACGTTTTGTACGGTGGTGTCCAAACCTTCTTGTTGGATATATGGAAAATAAATCAGGTCTCGATCCAATTCCTCATAGTGTGCCGTAGCATGGACCTTCTCCATCATTTTCTGCTCAAAAGGGTGCTTTTTCATGACCAATACGGGGTTCATAACATTGGAGTAGATATAAACTTTTTTAACGCCTCTATTTGACTGACCCCCATCTGATCCTGGAGCTCCAAAAAGTTGGCGAGCATTTTATAGACTTCCTGCCTTGCATGCATCGTAAAATAGATAGCCCCTTCTTTCGTTAAACCATCTAGATAATCTGCAAGTGCCTCCATGGTAAACAGATAGTTTTCGGTAAGTCCGTAAAAATCTGTGCCCCTTGAACTTTTGGTTACAGGGATGGTCAACATAATGGCATCGTATTTCCCCTTGTTTTCAACCACAAAATTTCTTCCCTCGTTCACATGTACTTTTATGTTCTCCTTATCAAAGAAGGTAGAGGGATTGTGCTTTTTCATTAATGCTACAAAGGAAGGATTGACCTCTGCCGCTTCAATATATTTAAAGCCCATGAAGTATGTTGCAGCAATATCTATTCCACCACCAGGACCTATTATCAGCACGGAATCCTTCTCCTTTTCGCTTAAAAAGCTCAAAGCAAATACGCCCGGAAATCCGGATAACACCTTTCCCATTTCAACAGTATCCTTGGCAAGCTCGTCGATATTGACGACATTGGTGCCCGCAGCGGCATCGATAAACATTGATTTGGACACTGTACCGTCAGGATATGTAAACTTGATCAGATCAGTCTTCCCAAAAGCGCTCCAACGGCTTTCCAGTTTTTCGCTTTTAAAAGAAGGGTTGGCTATTAACCGGTACATATCCTTTGAAGGGTCTTTAGCAACGGGAATATCAAAGTTCAGGGCATCTTTGGCAAAGCCCATCAGAAAAATAATTACCAGCACTAAGGGGACCAGTATTTTTAAAAAACGGTTCTTAACAGCTATCAGCCCTATTACGAGGGCCAGCAGCAGTAACCCTATGGCAATCACCACCACCTGTACCAAACCAAATGTATTGAGCAAAAAAACGGAGGCGAGTGCGCCCGTGCCGCCCCTATGAGATCTATGGCGTATAGGGTTGACACATTTCGTTTATCTACCTCAAATATGTGGGCATAAACAATTCCGATGGCTATAAATGGAACAGTTGACAAGAGTATAATAATGGGCAGGCCAAAATCTGTGGATGATGAAACGCCTATTTGTGAAAGGCCAAGCAAAAGGGCAAAACTCAGAAACATCGAAATCGACGGTAGTGCTATCCACCAAAGCAATGAATGATCTATCTTCTCTGAATACTTGGCATATGTTATCTGCCCAACGCCAAGACCCAGTATGGAAAAAGCAATGATAAGGAGCACGAAATGAAAACTAAGAAGGTACGAGAACAGTCGGGACAGACTTATCTCGAAGATTATGGTCGCCGCAGTCAGCAAGAAAATAATCGCTATGTTAGTTGCCGATCCTTTCATTGTATTTTTCATTCCCAAATAGTTCCAAAAGTCCCTGTAATTCATCATTTATTTGATGTTGTTTAACCACTTCTTCAAAGGGGGTAGAATGTAATCGATTGTTTAAAACACCAACCATTATGTTCTTTCTACCTTTTAAAAGTGCATCTACAGCTGCCACTCCAAGCCGAATGCCCAACATTCTATCCAAAGCAGAAGGATTGCCACCTCGCTGTACGTGGCCCATCCTCGTAATCCGTAAATCGATATTTGCATTGATTTCTTTTATTTTGGATGCAACAAGTTCAGCTCCTATTTCATCACCTTCGGAAATCACGATAAGAAAGGCATCTTCACTATCGTAATTTTTAATCTTATCCAATAGGTAAATAAAATCTGCACCACTCTCAGGAATAAGTATGGCATCGGCACCTACCATCAATCCTGAGTGAATGGCGATGTACCCTGAATCCCTACCCATTACTTCCACTATGAACACCCGGTTATGCGATTCAGCGGTATCTTGTATTTTATCGATGTTTTCAATAGCTGTATTTACTGCGGAATCAAAGCCGAGGGTATAATCGGTGCCGGAAATATCGTTGTCGATGGTGCCGGGGATACCTATAAAAGGGAGGTCACATATTTCCGAAAAAGCCAACAAACCTTTAAAAGTGCCATCGCCACCTATAGCGATCAGCGCATCAACGTCATTTTTTTTAAGATTTTCCAAAGCCCGCTGTCTTCCTTCTAGCATTAAAAAACGTTTGCTTCGAGCCGTTTTTAGTATTGTTCCTCCGCGATGTGCCATCTTTTGCAATTTATGGGTGTCCAGAGGAACCAAATCGCCATCTATTAAACCCTCATATCCTTTTCGGATGCCGCTTAACCTCATGCCACTTTGTTCTGCTTTTTTGCAATTCCGAATAATGCGGCATTCATCCCTGGGGAATCGCCTCCCGAGGTAAATACTGCTATATGTTGCTGTTTTATGTTCTTCATCTTCTTGCATTTTTAACTATTGAACCTCTTAGAAAAAATTCTCAGTTTTTTCATTTCCAGTTTCTAATTTCGATTTTTAACGCTGCCATACTATCAAGTTATCCTCCAACGGCACAGAAACTCCTTCGTAGCTGGGTACAATACGTACTGTATAGTGATCGATAGGTCGGGAAGAATTTACCTGTACATAAAAGTTATGTGCCCCATCCTCTCCTATCCAATCAAATTTCATCTTGAGGTTTTCAGACGTTTCACCGTTGATACCTTCGGCGAATAGTTCTACCTGAATATGTTTGGGGTTTATTCCATTCAACCAAATCGGTACTTTAAGGTGGTGTTTTTGGCGTACACTTTCAATTTCAACTTGATCGAATTTTATGGCATCCCATTTATTTTTGAGCTCATGTCCTGCGCTAACAATTCTTTTCCCTTTAGCTCCTTTTCTAGCTGCGGATTTTTTATAGTTGATTGCTGCGGGCAGATAATAGTCCTCTGTATATTCGCGAACCGTTCGGTTGGCGGAAAAACGAGGCGTTAGGGTTGCCATACTTTTTCGCATGCGTCCCACCCAAATTTCCGACACTCCTTTTTTGTTACGTGCATAGAATTCGGGGACGACCTGCTGCTCCAGTATTTCATATAGTGTTGCTGCCTCCTGCGCGTCCCATGCGGGATCATTGCCATGTTCTTGGCCATCACCCAATGCCCAACCCACCTCCGGAGTATATGCCTCGGCCCACCAACCGTCCAATTCCGACAAGTTGAGGCCACCATTTACAAGTACTTTCATACCACTGGTCCCGCTGGCTTCCCATGGTCTTCTCGGTGTATTTAGCCACACATCAACGCCTTGAACCAAATTTTCTGCCAACATCATGTCATAATCACTTAGAAATAGGACATGTTTGTACAAATTATGTTGTTGAATAAACCGTACCCATTTTCGTATCAATCCTTTTCCTGCTTCATCAACTGGGGGAGCTTTACCTGCCAATACCAATTGTACAGGATGTTCCGGATGGGTAAGAATTCGGACAAGCCGTTCGGGATCGTACAATAAGAGGTCCGGTCTTTTGTAAGGCACAAATCGACGAGCAAATCCCAATGTCAAGGTGCCCGGGTCAAAAACTTGGTTTGCGATCTCGACCACTTCTGCTGGTAGGCCAGAGACTAGGGCCTGCCTCTCAAACCTTCCCTTTAAAATCGACAAGACGATTTCTAGATCGGTCCCTAAATTCCCAGAGTTTTTCGTCGGATAGCTTAGAAATATGTGCCGAATGGTCATCTAGTTCACCCCTCCAGCGATCTTTTCCACAGGATTCAGTCCAGATTTCATCGGCATATTTGGAATCCCAACATGGCATGTGCACTCCATTGGTCACATGGCCTACCGGGACTTCCGCTACCGGCCAGCGCGGGAAAAGATTGTTAAAAAGATTTCTACTTACCTCTCCGTGCAATTGGCTAACTCCATTTACCGCCCCACTACCACGGATGGCCAGATAGGCCATGTTAAAACTCTCTGAATGGTTATTTGTGTTTGCCCGCCCCAGGGCCATGAGTTCATTAAAGTCCAGGCCCAGTTGTTCTTTTGCATAAGTACCTAAATGGTATTCCATGGACGAGGGGCTAAAATGGTCAAAACCGGCCGGCTGCACCTGCGTGTGTCGTAAATAAGTTGCCCGCCCGTGTAACAGCAAGCGCCTCGGCAAATGAAGTTCCGTTCTCCTTCATAAAATCGTTGGCGCGTTCCAGAACCAGAAACGCAGCATGTCCTTCGTTCAAGTGACATACTTCGGGCATTATATCCAAGGCCCGGAGCAATTTATAACCCCCACTCCCAATATGATTTCCTGTTTTATACGCAGATCAGTCCCTCCGCCATACAACTCATCCGTTATTCCACGATGTGTGGGCAAGTTGGCGGCGTCGTTGCTATCCAAGAGATAGAGCTTAGACCTACCTACCTGTACCTGCCATGCACGGAGCCATACCGGATGACCGGGCATCGACACTTTTATTCGCAACCATTCCCCATTCGGTAGACGCAAGGGCGTAACGGGCAATTGCCCCGGGTCATTATAGGGGAACAAGGCATTTTGAGTGCCGTATTTATCGATTTCCTGACGGAAATATCCTTTGGCATAAAGTATCCCAACGGCAACAACCGGTACACCCAGATCGCTGGCCGATTTCAATTGGTCGCCCGCCACATTGCCCAGACCACCTGCATAAATAGGCAGGGCCTCGTTGAGCATATATTCCATACTGAAATAGGCAATGGTCGTAAGTGCTGCCTTCGGGTGGTTGTGCTGAAACCACGAAGGCATGGAAATCGCCTGATCGTTTTTCTTTAACAGGCCATCGAGCTTTATCCGAAAAGCCGGATCTGCCAAATGCCCTTCAAGTCGATCCCGTGAAATCATTTGCAAAATGACCCATGGATTGCGTGTGAATTCCCATAGCTCTGAATCTAGTTGTCGCCATAATTCATCAGAGGCATGGTTCCATGACCAACGGATGTTCAGGGCCAGTTCTATAAGGCCATCGATTCCCTCGATGTCCGTGTGCATCAACCCGTAGAGTTGATTTGCGTTGATTTTTTGTTCTTTCATTTTTCTGTTGTTTTTCAATTTTTATTCAGTCCTTGGTATTATGATTTTTTATCAAAAAAAATCCCTACAGCTTTCCAGACAATGTTTGGGTCCTTTAAAAAAAGTTGGTGGTCGCCACCGTTGATGGTCAGAAACTTCGAATTTAAAATGGTATCGGCCAATTTAATCGCATTATCCATGGGCGCAGTCGTATCTTGATTCCCGTGGATAAAAACAACTTTTTTGTCTCCGATTTTTCTGACAATGGCATATAGGTCCGTTTCTAGGATTATTTCGTTCAACGAATTATTATAACTCTGCCAATTATGTTTTTTAGCGTCTGCAAATACTTCATCTGACAGGTTATCTGGCTTGAATGGTCGGGTCATAAAAATGGGATGCAGCAAACAGAGGTATTTGGAATATTTGTTTGTCGCAAGTCTGTCGAAAAGTGAATGTTTTGACATTATTTTCTTGAACTCGTCCATATTTTTGTACACAGGGGTGCCTATCGTTATTGCACCTTTAAACCAATCGGGGTGCTTTGCAAGAAGCGCTAATGCTATCACAGTACCCATGGAGTGTGCGACAAGCACTGTTTTGCTGCGATCAAAACCTTCCCTTGAAATAGTTGCCTCCAAAGCGCCCACCTGCATCTCCAGTCTATAATCGCTATTGGGCTTGGGGAGTCGCCAAAACCAAGCAAGTCGACCAATAAAATTTTATGCGTGTTCGTAATGGCATCCAAATCCCTTTTCCAATAGTTTTTAGAGCCTGTTAGGCCATGGATAAAGACGAGGTTCTTTTCCCCCGACCCTAATATTTCAAAATTCGAGGGCATGGCCTCAAAAGTATAGGGTGGTGCCAGTACTACCTGGAGATATTGATAACCGGCAATTATAGCTATCGGAAGCACTACTAATATTAAGATGCCCAATGTCATTTTAAAAATTTTATATCCCCGTTTTTGTGTATTCATATCTTTATAGAACTTCTTCTATTTTACCGCACTTCAACATTTTATCCCCATTATAGGGATTGCGAATTTCTTTATTTTCGGAAATCCAATAAGCTCCCTTGCCATCAAATGCCATGGGACAAAAAGCCGCATAAAGCGCCATCTTGTCTTTCAGATCAAAACTTTTGACAGTACAGTAGACCACTTCGGAAATATGGCTGAAGTAAGAGCGTTTTTCTTCTAGGCTTGTAACATGCCGTAGTTCCTTTAGTTTTCCGGTGTACAGCTTGCTATGTTGATCCCACGCTACCAATCCGTCTTCCTTTAGGCTATTTGCCACCACGTCAGCTACCTTTTGTTCCATAGTGGCCGAGGCATCGTCAATTCTTTTAAGATCGCCCTTGACAAAGGCATCTTTAAGAAGGAGATAGGCCTGTACGACTTCTTGCAAATCGTCCTTGGTGCTTTTCTCCGGCTGAAATGGATTTTCTAGGATGATAATGTCCTGATGGGCAAAATTGTCCTTTAATGATTTATGTTGGGCATGCATTCCACTGCCGGTATCCGTGTCGCCGTTTAAAACTTCCTTCGATGATTGGCCCGTATTGCTTTCAACATCCATTTCTTCATGGCTTTGCATCTCAGGGGTTGAATTCCTATTTGTCTTATTTTCATTTTTGCACGCCACGAGTATTAAAAAAAGCAGCAATGCCAATAGGCTAAAAATTGTTTTTTTCGTTTTCATTTATTCTTGTTTAACTGTTTTTGAATATCAAAAACTCCATGGGTTTTAACTTTACCTTGATAAAAAGGCGGCCATCTTGTTGATCTATATTTTTTTCGATCGGGATTTTTTCGTGTTGCCATAGATGCATTCCATACGAATAACCTCTTTATTGATAATGCTATCGACCACTATATATTCCTCTTTGGTATCCTTTGGGGAAGAATTATAGACTATAAGAATTTCTCCCTGATACAGGATCCTTGAAAATGCCAAAAGACATTCCTCACAATTGGGAAATTGAAAATCAAGTCCGTTTTCTGAAGTTTCCCTGAAATACATCCTGCCGAACTTTAAAATGGCTTCCTTTTGTCTAAGATGCGCCAAGACCGCAATGTTCTTGTATATCCATGATTCTTGGTTCAATACGTTTGTCTCCTTATCATCAGGATCGAACATTCCTTCCCTAATATATCGGTCATCCATGCCGTTGCCTTCAAAACCTTGTTCAGTACCGTAATAAATACATGGAGCGCCTAGGGCACAAATAAGAAAGCCCATGCCCGCAACAATTTGTTCAGGAGTAGCATTATGGCCAAAGCGGTGTTTAAAGTCCATTCCTACTTGATCATGATCATCGATATAGGTGACCAGGAAATCCCCATACTCACCGCGGCTTAGGGCATTCCTTTGTAAGTCCGAATACCGCTGTATCAATTTATTCGGGGAAGAATTTCCCTTTATCACTTCTGCAAGAACACTGTGCAACGGATGATCTAAAATGGAATCGAGCCCATAATATACATTCCGATCCTCCGGCAGCATTTTGGGGCCTATATACGGATTGCCCATCTCATCATTACCGATAATTTCGCCAAACAAAAAGAAGTTTCTCTTTCCCAGCGAATAGGCATATTCCCTTATATTAGAACAAAAACGGCTGATATCGCCACCTTTCATATGTTTGACGGCATCCAAACGAAAACCGTCCACATCCGTCTCACGTATCCAGTAACAATGTATCTTTGCCAATATCGCCTGTAAATCTTCACTAGCAGGGGAACCATCGTTCCTAAATGTTTTTAAGGTACAGAAGTCTCCTTCTTGGGTCTCGGGATACGCATCGAAATTCCTGATCTGCCCTTTTCGGTTATAAACCTCCTGATCTTTGAGTTCGACTGGAAGCGGCCTGTCTTTCTCGCGCCAACTTCCCAGTGGAAACCGTTGCCCTTCCGCATAGAAATAGTCGTAATCAAAGGGATAGGACCAATTATCTCCCGAATGGTGCAGAACGATATCCAAAAACACCCGTATATCCAGCGCGTGGGCTTTGTCCACCAGTTGTTCCAGTTCTTCCTTGGTACCCCAGCGTTTGTCAACATCCATATAATTCTGTATGGCGTAGCCATGGTAGGATCCAGGATTATTTTCAAACACAGGACTCAGCCAAAGGGCAGTACAACCCAAATTTTTTATATAATCGATGTTGTTTATGATGCCCTTAATGGTGCCCCCAAAGGGCTTTTGCAGTTGATCTTCATTACCGAAACCTGGATGACGGATATCGAAATTCTTCGAATGTCGCGCCTCGCTATCATGAAACCGGTCGACCATCAGAAAATAAATGATTTCCTCTCGCCATTCCCTGTGACAGTTTACCCAGTAGGCCTTACCCGGTTTCGGGGAAAGATCTATTTCGTTGATCGATTTTATCATCATCCAGTTCTTTATACATTTAAACAGTGAAATATTACGTATTTGCTTTTATACCACTCTCTTTAGTTCCTTCCATTTCATTCCCATAAAAACGATTGAAAACCATACAGGCTGTTAGGTCACCGGTAACATTGACTGCTGTTCGGAACATCCCAAGCAAGCGCTCAACTCCTATTATTATGATAACTCCTTCGGCGGGAATTCCTGCGCTGGATAGCACCGAAGCCAAAATTACAACGCCACCTCCCGGTATGGCAGGGGTTCCAATGGAAGCCGCAACTATGGTAACAATGACCAAAACAATATTTAGGAGGCCCATTTCAAGTCCATAAGCCTGTGCTATGAACAAAGTCGTTATGGTCTGATAGAGTGCCGTCCCATCCATATTCACAGTAGCCCCAATTGGAATTATAAAATTACTTATAGTGGCATCCACTTTGAGTTCTTCCTCTGCTGTTTTTAGCGACAAGGGCATAACTGCCGCCGAGCTTGTTGTAGAGAATGCCAATAGCTGGACATCAGTGATTTTACGTAAAAATTTAAGAGGGTTGCTCCGGCCAAGTATGCTTACCACTGCAAGGTAAAAACCGATCAACATTAACAAACCTATAAGCACCACAAGTACATAAAAGCCCAAACTTGAAAGGGAGTTTAGCCCAATGCTCGAAGTTAGCTGTGCCATTAAACCGAATACGGCGATCGGAACCAATAACATGGCCCATTTGACCACCGTCATACAGATTTCCTGAATGGCCCCTAAGAGTAACTTTACCGGTTTGAGCAGGTCGTCGGTAAGCGATAACACGGCAACACCTATTATAATGGTGAAAATAACGATACTCAACATATCACCGCTTACCATTGATGCCAATGGGTTTTCGGGTAGTAAATCCGTTATCGCATTCGGAATATCGTTTATTCCAAAGGAAAGTTCAGTACTTTTGGCGGTATCGGCCAATGCATTTGCATGATCGACCTCCGCCTGTTGGTGCAGAAACTTTCCCGGTCTAAAAAGTAACGCCAGTAGGGTGCCTATTGTAACTGAAATAATTGTTGTTGAAATAAAATATAAGAGTACCCCGCCGCCCAATCTTTTCAGATTTTCTTTATCGTTACTGGCGATGCCCGTAATGATCGAGGCCACGATCAAAGGAATCATGATCATCTGCACCAATTTAAGAAAGAGCATACCGGGTAGGGCCAACCAGTTCCCTAAAACATCGGCAGTGCTTTTATTGACCCAACCATTTTGAGGGCTTAACAATAAGCCAACACCAACTCCTAGAAACAAAGCAATGATAACCTTGAGCCACAGCCTATTTTCTACTAGTTTTCGCAGGTAGTGGTTTAGGGATTTTAATGATTTTATTTCCGTATCAAGCATTCTTATATCTGCATAAATCTATAGGGTGCTCTGTCGCCAGACTTTCATACATTGCATCGTCATATTCACCAAATTTTAGGGCTTTGAACCCATAATTTGTGGCTGGTAATTTCTGTTTGATGATATCCGCCTGAATTGTGACCCCAAAGTGATTGGCCTGTCCCGTTAAATCCGCAGCGGTGTGATAGTCTTCCTTATCCGTTTTGAAAGCATCGTTATGGGTGTAGCACCACAAAATCGTGCCCATACCGAGGCCATGGGCTTCGGCAAAAACTCACAAAACCCCTCTTATCTGTCGATTACTTTCCATTAATCCAAAAGTTAAGGCCAACCCGTTACATCCTGCACCGAGGCCAGTTTTATAATATTTACCGGATCAAAATTATGTTGCTATTGATTAATACCTAGACTTTTATTGGTCATTGAGATGGATTTATTACCATCAGTCTCGATTCCTGTAAGTGCGCGAATGGCATCTATGGTCTCGGGGATTACAATCGCTTGGTTATCGACCACATAGGCGTAAAAAAGTTCATCGCCCACAACCTTTAGCATATCTTCCCAAAGGGCTACCTCGTACATATCACCCCAAGGTCTGCCCATATCCATGAACATTTCCTTGATGGTGTTGTTAGATACCAAGCCTTGGTCATAGTGTATCAATTTGATTCGGCTCGAAGTTTTAAAGGCCTTGAGCACTTCTTCCTTAGACGCTTTTTCTTTAACTTAACGGTCCAATAATGCATATGGCTAAGCGTTTCCGGTACCTTTACCGCCATGGTAATTACGTCCAGCTCTGGATCTACACTTTGAGCATCCGGTCCCTGATGACTGGGAATGTCTTTTTCCGGTACCATCGTATTCATAATACCGCCGAGGTGGCTTTCCCAAGGGTCGGTAGCTCTGCGTAGCAAAGTTCCGCGAGCATTTTCTAACAAATCTGCTTTTTTGAGAGCAGTGAGTGAACGTAAAATGGAGGTTGTATTGCAAGAAACTACCCGTGTGCTCTCTCGATTTAAACCTGAAGCATAATTATTTTCTGCACTAAATGAATGGCCTGTGGTTTCATGCTTTTCACCTCCTTGAAGAATAAATTTGATTTTACGTGCTTTATATGTCTCCACGTTTTTAGCTGCAACCTTCTTTGGTGTGCAATCAACTACCAGATCACTAATATCCAATAGCTCGCCCATGCCACCTGCCAGAGGAATTCCCACCTGCTCCATACTAACTTTTGCCTCATCAGAAGCAGCATAAACCAGATACCCCTTCTTTACAGCAGTTTGTATCCTCCAATCACTAATTACATCACATACTCCGACTAATTCCATGTCATTTTGCAGTGCGATGGCATCCGCCACTCTTTTGCCGATTACGCCATATCCTATAAGTGCTATTTTCTTTTTCATCTTATCCATTGTCTATTATTTTATTTCATATCCAAAGTTAAAAATACAGCTTTGGCTTTCGTTATGGAATTATGTCTAAGATGTATGAAATTGTAGAGTTGATCTAAATATTGAAGATGAATAGATTAGTTATAATCTATTCTATGGATAATCCATCGCTTTAGATTATATAGTTGCTTTAAGACATAAGTGCTGCAATCCAAAAATTTCAACTTATATATCAATTATTTTGGAAATTATTTCATACATTTTAAACAATATCTTATACCTACCTCTTAGGCTCACTTCCGTATACTATAACAAAGGAATTAATTTAAAAAACTAAACATTTTCATTATGGAAAAAGATGTGTTAATTAAAGAGATAAAGGATAATGCATTTGCAAAAGATCAGTTATTAGAGTTATTGGAAGACAATGATGAATTGATGCTTGAAATACTGGAAACAATACTTGACGTAAGTGATCGAGATCTTGTTTTTAGGGAAAAAGTTCTTGACAAAATTTTCGAAACTTCGTATTTATCAAGACAATTGGAAAGAGAAAGAAGACCTAAAGAAAATGGCCATGGGAGCTGCTGCAAAAGCATGTAGTTGCCAATGATTTAAGCCTTTCACGGCTAGTAAACCAATATTCTAGAGAATCCATCTTTTAAAAAAAGCCCTGTTGGTACTATTTTTTTAAGTAACTGACAGGGTTTTACCGCTTTATAATTGAGGTATGAATATTATTAAGGTTAAAAAGTTTAAATAAGACCAGTACAAAACATATACCAAGAGACTGTAATCTCAAACTCCAAGTTCTAAAGCTTGGAATTTAGTTTTAAATTTTATAAGTATAAGACATGAGTACACAAGAAAAAGAAAGCCTAAAAGAAAAGCATTAAGACAATTTAAAAACGGAGAGCTCCTATTTTGGTAAAGATGGAGCGTTTGCTCCCATGCTGAAAGAGTTTTCGAAGCAGCTCTTGAAGCGGAGATGGAAGGTCATCTTAGCAGCGATGAATCTGGCCGTGAGGCTGGAAATAAGCGTAATGGTAGCGGTAGGAAGACTGTCAAGAGCAGTCATGGTGAAGTTGATATCGAGACACCTCAAGATCGGCTATGTTAGCAAAGCTTCCAGCCCCAGATTATTGAAAAGCGACAACGTATCCTGGCAGACAACCTGAGAAGCAAATCATTGCTACAAAATGGTTTAGGTAACAGCCTACGGGATATTCAGGATCATATTTCTGAGATGTACGATACGGATCTCACCCATGTTCTCAGCGAGATCACTGACCGGGTTGTACCAAAGGTAAAGCAGTGGCAGAGCCGTCCTCTGATTCGGTATATTGTATTGTTTGGCTTGACGCGATGTACGGCGGTCCGGGAAGAGGGAAAGGTCCAACACAAGGCGCTGTACAATGTGTTGGGTATCACCAAGAAGCAGGAAGGAGATCTTAGGGAATGTATATTTTGAAAGCGAAGGAGCCAATTTCTGGCTACAGGTACTTACAGACCTAAATAATCGTGGTGTCAAAGACATCTTAATAGCCTGTACCGACAACTTGACCGGCTTTACTCAGGCCATTCATTCAATTTTCCCAAAGCCGACATCCAACTCTGTGTGGTCCACCAGATCCGTAATAGCCCTGGGTATGTGGCCAGTAAAGAGCAAAGGTCTTGCGGAAGGGATTCAGCCTATGCCTACCAGGCTGATACTAAAGATCAGGCAGAAACAGCTCTCTATTGGACTTGGAGGAAAATGGGAAAGAAATATCCAGTGGTGATTCGTTCCTGGAATGATAACTGGGACCGATTGAGTACCTACTTTGAGTATAGTCAGCCCATAAGACGACTGATCTATACCACAAATACCGTAGAAGGCCACAGACAAGTACGGAAGGTAACCAAGACCAAAGGTTTCACTGATATGGCCTTAATGAAGCTTGTATATCTGGTCACTAGGCGGATTGAGAAAAAAGTGGACATCACCTTTGCAGAATTGGGGCTTAGCCAGTCCAGCAATTAGCTATTAGATTTGAGGGACGATTAGAACTGGATCTGAACACAGAGACCTAAAAAATAGTGAATCTTCCCCTTCGGGGGGCTAGCCCCCCGAAGGGAAGCCAGACTTGAGTTGCTAACACTCCCTATACCAACAGAGAAAGAAGCCTCCCCTTCCACTAAGTGTTCCTACTACTCTATAATTTTTTGACTAAATCCCTTCAGACAGTATTGGATAGCATGTTTAAAGTCCTTTTAAATAAAGAAACACCTATAAACGCAGTCTCTAAAACGGCATTCTGCCTTGCTCGCAAGAAGCTTGAATATATGTAACCAGAATTCAAAATCGTCCAAATTATTCGTTTATACATTCCTATTCCTTGAGTTAAAACGCATAGCCTTTAATTTGACAGTTTCTAAAGCTTATTATCCAAAAAAGCTTGTCAGAATCACCCATTAAAATTCAACGTATCAGCTCGAAAACTACCTGAAATTTGTTAATCAAAAAAACCAGGTGCTTTGAATACTTGTGAATTATTGATATTGTAAGGATAAATTTAATATTGTCACAATTTGTTATTTCATCAGTTCATTATGTCATTATTGATTCCCAAGCTCTGGTTTGTTTTTTATTGATTTTTCAGCATTTTCTTCGATTCCAGTTAAGGCCCTGATAGCATCTATGGTCTCAGGGATAACAATGGCTTGGTTATTTACCATGTAAGCACAATAAAGTCCTTTACCTTCTACCTTTAGTAAATCCTTCCAAATAGCCACTTCATACATATCTCCCCATGGTCTGCCCATATCGAGATACTTTTTTTGATCGTATTATTGGAAACCAACCCATCATTATAGTTTATAAATGTGATCCTTGATGAGGATTGAAACGTTTCTATTATCTCTTTTTTTCAACTTTTTTGGTAAGGCGTATATTCCAATAATGCATGTGGCTGTGATTTTTTGGTACTCTCACTGCCATCGTTACTACATTCAATTCGGGATCTACGGTTTGGGCATCATGTCCCTGAAGGCTTGGAATTTTTTTCAGGTATAAGTGTATTCATGACTCCTCCTAAATGACTATCCCATCGATCAGTAGATCTACGAAGTAAAATTCCGCTTGCATTTTTCAATAGTTTCACTTTTTTTAAAGCAGAAAGTGTTCTGATTATAGAGGTTGCGTTGCAGGACACAATCCTAGTACTTTCTCGGTTTAAAGCAGAACTGTAATTGCTTTCAGCGTTAAAAGAATGGTCTGTAGTCTCATGCTTCTCTCCCCCTGAAGAATAAATTTGACTTTCATGGCTTTATAGATTTTCGCATTTTTAGTTGCTGTTTTTTAGGTGTACAATCAACAACTAAATCAGCTTCATTTAAAAGGTCTTCCCTGTTACCAGATAGCGGAATTCCTGCATGTTCCATGTAAGATTTAGCTTCATTTGTGGCCGCATAAATAGCAAATCCTTTGTTTACCGCGGCTTTAATACGCCAATCGCTAATCACATCACAAACCCCAATCAATTCCATGTCATCTTGAAGTGCAGTGGCATCCGCTACTCTTTTGCCTATTACACCATATCCTAAAAGTGCTATTTTTTTCATGGGTCTATAATAAATTTTAATTTATCACTTGTTATTTTGGGTTAGAAACGCTCACTTGATTGGTGATAAAATGGGTTCCGAATTCCCAAGGTGAATTTCATCACTATTGAGATTTATTTGAGTTTTGAATATTTTTCAGATTTGAAAAACCGAATACCACCACTACAAAACTTTGACCTATCTCCATCATCACTAAAATTTTGGCAGGGGTAGTTATTGGCACAATGTCACCATAACCGATGGCCGCAAATGTTACCACGCTGAAATAAAACGTCTCGAATAAATACTCGAAGTAATTGAAGCTTTCAAAAGGTTTAAAGCCCTTAAAAGAAGATGGATTGGCAGCGACCAGACAGGTAAAGTCTGCAGCATAGGAGAAAATAATGAGCATAACCAGCAGCCCGAAAATCCAGAGAAGTTGCCCGAAAGAATGACATTGTTTAATGGACTTATTGACCTGCCTGAAGGTGAAAAATGTAAAGTAACCGCTCTTAATAAAAGTGAGAAAGATAACAATATAAGGCACCCAACTTAGTGCATGATCTACAAACTGCATAAGATACACGTACACAAGCGCTACTATCGCAACCAACAAAAGAGCCGGACGCATTCGTTTAAGCAGTTGTTTTAAGAAATTACCCGTGTTTATTTTATAAGTCATCATGTATCGTCAGTTAATCACCTGAGCTGCTTTTCCTGATTGTCGAAGAATAATTACACCTATCACACCGGCAAGTACTGAAGCAAATAAAATGGTCAGTTTGGCAATGAATGTATATTCCTCTTTTTGAAAGGCCAATTCCGTGATAAACAGTGACATGGTAAAGCCAATGCCTGCTATCATGGCTACTCCGGAAATGTGTCTCCAGGAAACCTCTTGCTGCAACTCTGCCAGCCCAAGCTTGACTAAAAGCCAACCGGCTCCTAAAATCCCGGTAAATTTCCCTACCAAAAGGCCAAACGTAATACCCATGCTTACCGGGTGACTCAAAATTTCAATTATATCCCCATGGATATGAATACCGGTATTGACCAGGGCAAATATTGGTAGAATGAAAAACCCTACTATGGGCGCCAGGTGATGCTCTATCTTTTGCAAAGGAGTTTCCGCGTCATCTGATTTTTGTTTGATTTCTTCCAAAATCCCAAGTTGTTCTTCCGAGATGAAATTGCCCTTGATGGCTTTTGTTTCTAAAAATTTTAGATGAAGCTTTTGAAGGTTTTTCAGGTAATCCTCTTCCTTGATTTTGACCCTGCCGGGAATCGTAAAAGCAGTGAGAATACCTGCAATCGTAGGATGTACTCCTGAGAAGAAAAATGCCAGCCAAACACCTCCAATCCCGATAAGTGCATAAAACCAGGCTTTACGAACTCCAATATAATTACCGCCAACCAATAGCAGTATGAACAGTACACCGTGAAGTAAATCCACATAAGAAATACCGGAAGTATAGAAAATAGCAATGATGAGTACGGCACCAAGGTCATCAACTATGGCTAGTGCTACCAAAAAAACTTTGAGCCCTGCCGGTACACGATCTCCCAATAATGAAAGCACTCCAATGGCAAAAGCAATGTCTGTAGCCATGGGGATACCCCAGCCGTGCTCTGTAGGGGTATTTAAATTGAAGATGAGGTAAATGAGTGCCGGAACGACCATGCCGCCAATAGCTGCTCCGATAGGCAAAATAGCTTTTCTGAAAGAAGACAGTTTTCCTCCTATAATTTCCCTTTTCAACTCCAGGCCTACCTGTAAGAAGAAGATCGCCATTAAGCCATCATTTACCCAAAGTAATAGTGACTCTGACAAAGCAAATTCCCCAACCAAGAGCGAGATTTCAGTGTGAATAAAGTTTTGATATACTTCCCCGAATGGGGAATTAGCCCAGATCATGGCTACCAGTACAGCCAGAAAAATGGCAATCCCTGAAGCTGATTGGTTCTTTACCAGATTATTCAAAGAGTTGTTTAGGCGGGTAATCATTTGGACTCCTCCTTTTCTAAGTCCTTGTTTTTGTACTCCTGGATGATTAGCCGATTGCCTTTGTCATAGGTGAAATAATTCCACACCCAGTTCAGTGCTACCATCAGCTTATTTCGGAAACCGCTAATGGAAAAAAGATGTACTACCGACCATAACAACCAGGCGATATACCCACCAAACCGAAATTTACCCAGATCGGCTACCGCCCTTCTTTTACCGACAGTGGCCAGTGACCCTTTATCCAGATAACGAAATGGTTTTGAATATTCTCTACCCGCAATTCTGTACTTAATCACTTCACCCAGATACTTACCCTGTTGGATGGCCACCTGTGCCACCTGAGGATGGCCTTTGGGTGTTCTTTGGCTGACTACTGCAGCTATATCGCCAATGGCAAAAATATTGGTGTATCCTTTTACCAGCAGGGTGTTATTCACTTGAAGCCTGTTTCCCCGAACAATACTTTCTTCTCCAATACCTTCAGGAAAATCTCCTGTTACCCCGGCAGTCCAGATCAGATTCCTAGCGTAGAGTTTCTTTCCTGAATTTGTTGAGACAGCCGATCCATCATAATGTTCTACTGCTTCCTCAAGCATAACCTGTACGCCCAGCCGGGTCAAATATTTCAGTGCCTTTTCTGAAGCTTTGTCAGACATGGATGCCAGCAATTGATCACCTGCCTCCAGCAGATAGATATCCATTATTTCGGAGGAGTATTCCGGATAATCTCCCGGTAATATATATTTCTTGAATTCTGCAAGGGCACCTGCCATTTCAACCCCGGCAGGGCCTCCACCCACTATAATAAAATTGGTGAGAATGTCTTTTTCATGTTCATCACAGGTGATAGCTGCCTGCTCCAGGTTCTGGATCATGGTATGGCGAATATTCAGGGAATCCTGAATGCTTTTCATGCCCAAGCTCCACTTTTCAATATCGGTCAAGCCAAAAAAATTGGTTTTAGTCCCAGTGGCTATAACCAGGAAATCATAGTCAATGATACCTTTATTGGTTAATACCCGGTTTTGTTTTGCTTCTATTTGCTGAACTGTGGCGTACCTGAATATTGTATTTTTATTACCACTGATTTGTTTGCGAAATGGGAATACGATGCTATCCGGCTCCAGGCCACTGGTAGCCACCTGATAAAATAGTGGCTGGAATTGATGAAAGTTATGTCTATCAACCAGCACAACCTGTATCCTACTTCTCTTTAATGCCTTAGCAAGAGCAAGTCCCGCAAAGCCTCCTCCAATAATGACAAGCCGGGGCATATTGGTTTCCGGTAAGCAAACCATCTCATCTGTATTACAATATTCATTCATAAACATGCATTTTTAAAGGGTGTTCTTGCAATTTTTGCCAGTACAGATGCTCAAACAGGCTTGACAAATACATGCCAAAGGTGAAAGCAAATAGAAGTTCTTCCAGGGGTACTCCCAATATGAGTATATGCGTCAAAGCATCCAGGTTCCAGTAGAGGTTCACATACTCGGGGAAAAATGGTAAGATACTACCGAAATAAATAAAGTACAACAGGGTAAATAGAAAACCACCGATCCATATCTTGCCTTTAAGATCAGGGCGACAGTATAAGGTGGCAATTGCACCGGTAAACATGGCTATAATGCCACAATAAATATGGTTTAAGCTGGTGAAATAAGCCAGGATGAGAAATACTACCGGAGGAACAAACAAGATATACCGATGCATCCGATGGCGTCTATGCGTGCGTTCTGATGGGTGCATTTCAACGGTTACTTTTTTAAAAACCAACTGATATAGCACTGACCCTATGCCCCCAATCGCAAACGAAAAGATCAGGCTTTCAATATCAAAACCTGTGCTTTTAGCTAAATCAAAAAGTGAAGGAGGATTCCAATATTGAGGAACAAATAATGGTTCTGTCAGGCCAAAAGGCATAGTGATGAGGCTCATTTTGAGCATCACCTTTCTATAATCTTTTCTAAATAAAAAGATCATTCCCCATACTGCAAGAATGATCAAAGACCAAATCAGCCATACATAGTCTATCATCCTTACTAAATCATCGGTATTTTTTATTAAAAGATATATTGTAGACCGTAGCTATGAGTGCGCCAAATAACCAGCCCAGTATGAACATTTCTACCAGTCCGATGAGTGCTTCGGTCCAGGGTACGTCCATTCTGATGATGGGGCTGGTGTCAAGTCCGTGGAGCAAACTGTTAAAAAACAGGATGGTACCTTCACGGCCTACAGTGGCCATCAGTATAATACAGCCCAGGTAGAATACCACACCTGCTACCCCCCAAGCCAATGCGAATTTTTTAATGTTGATGTGTTGCATGATCGTTTTCGTTTTTGGATTGATTTTGCTGGCTTCCGTCATGTCCAGAATGGTCTCCATGACTTCCCAACATAAATAGGTGGCCCACAAAAAATACAATGATGAAAATAAATAGCGAGTTAGTTCCATTAAAGCCGAAAACCGGCAATAAGAAGAGCAGCAGGAAGATGCCCAGGCATCCAACCAGCATCCATATCATATGATTATTTCTCATAGTTTAGTATTTTAGTGGTGACCAGGATGAATATCTACTCCCATATTTTTTATTTCTCATCATTGTTTCTTTGTCCATCATGCCTTCTTTGTGCATCATGTCCATCATCTGTCCCATCATATTGGGTTTACCTTTCATCGTGGTCATCATGTGGGCACACATGGACGAATCCGAGTCAGCCATGTTCATCATTTTGGTCATCATACTATGCATCATATCAGGCTTATCTTTCATCATAGTCGTCATTTGATCATTGTCCGACATCATCGCATTCATCATCTGCTCATTGCCTTTCATCATCATTTGGGTATGATCATCCTCCATCATTTTGGTCATCAATTGTTCAGCGTATTCATGATCGGAAATGATGGTATTAAATATTTCATTTCGGGTGTCATCATTCTCTAACATTGTGCTTACATCCTTCTGTTGCTGACAGGCAGATAAAGCCGCTATCAGTAAAGTGAGTGTCACCACTGTTTTTAACATATTTTTCATATCGTTATCGGTTAAGGTTAATACTTAGTATAGGTATATCGGCATGGTTTGCCAGGTTTTCGGTAATGCTCTTTCCTATCAGGTTAAAAAAGCCGGTCCTCCCATGTGTAGTTAATGCAATAAGGTCAGCATTTACAGATTCGGAAAACTTTAGAATGCCGCGTTCTTCATTTAGCGAATTGTAGATGTTGGTGGTGCAGGTTCCTCCGCGAGGACAGGTTTCATGAAAAGCATGCATTTTCTCAAGGCTCCTGTCCGTCTCCTCAAATGAAAACGGCACATTGACATAAAGAAGATGCATATTGGATTCGTTGAGATCAGCGAACTTCACCACTGTCTTGAAAGGTTCTTTGACATCTTCTTCAAAATTGGATGCAAAAACCACATTGTTAACGGGCCACTTAGACTTTTCTTTGATGATCAAAACGGGTACAGTAGCATCTCTTAGTACCTTTTGCGCATTCGATCCGATAAACATTTCTTTTGCACCCGATGCACCATGCGAACCCATGACGACAAAATCATGATGGTGGAATGGGATATGTTTGAGAATTTCCTCTCTACCCACATCAAATACGAGAAACTGTTTGCCCTTCAAACCTTTGGTTTCCACTTTATTTACCAGCTTATTAAGCTCGCTCTTCGCATGCCCGATTTCCTTTAATGTTTCGGGAAATCGCTGCTCCTTCTCCTTATCAAGTTTAACCCACGGCACAGGCGTGATTTGTAGGTGCAAAAAATAATTTCCGCACCTGATTTTTCTGCTATGGCAATGGCAATATCTGCCGCTCGATTAGCTGTTTCTGAAAAGTCGGTAGGTACTAAAATATTTTTCATAAGTCTCTGTTCTCCAAGTCGGGTTCTAATGATTTTACTTTGACCATCTCACTAACCTCTGTGATATAAATAATGCCGTCCCCTGAGTGGGCTGTTTTTCCATTTTGATGTATAATCTCTAGTGCTGTCTTCACTTCCTTATCTGGTAAAACAACTTCCAGTTTTGCTATTTTAGCATGTGAAAATGGGTGCCTCAAAGACGGAAAATCCTTGCGCTCATCCGTGTAGTGCCCTGTTCCCTCTCCTTCAAAGACGGTTAGGCAACAAATTCCTTCTTGACGCAAATGATTTACAATATCAGGTAATCGATTCGGCCTGACGAAAGCTTTTATTTCCTTCATTTTAACAAGGTCTTTTTTATGTCTTCATATTCTTCTTTACTGATTTCTCCTTTAGCGTACCTCTTTTTCAAAAGATCCAATGGAGTTTCCTTTTTCGTTTTTTGCCCTGGTATTTCCCAGGGCGTTGCAAAATCCAAACGATAAAAATCACCCAAATCACCCACCAGATGATGTGCATACCGCCATAATGTCCTTCAAACCAATGCATAATATTTATTTTTAAATTTTATTAACTTTTAAAATTACAGTATCAAGCCACTAAGGACTTGCACTTATTCAAATTTAGCATATTGCCCCGCTCTCTTTTTTGAAATCTTGACTTTGATGTATGATATTCTGCTATCAAAACATCAATAGCTTAGTGGTTATAATCACCCAGGATCATAACTGTACCCATACCTACTACCCTCAATCCGGCCATTACAGGAACCCTTCATTTACCACGAAAAAGTCCGGGTCTGCCCCCTAGAGCCATACTGAATTTTTCAGGATTCTTCTTAAATACCTGGAGACATTCTTCACTGTTGAAGTAATACATCTCATCATTATTTGAATACAGAAGTGCTGCATTTACGTCAACGCTATTCTCACAAACAGGATCAGCATGTTTCTTAGATGTCTGGTGATGATGACCCACCGAGCAGGAGGTATTTATGATCATTGTAAACCACGCCAAAGTATATAATATTGCTTTTCTTAAGGTTAACATGACCTATACATTTTGTAAGACATCGAGTAATTTCTGGCGAGTATTCAAAGCCACTATTTCAAGTTCTTCATTGGCAATTGCCTGCATAGAGCTTATCGGGTCTACAACTGACACCTCGATATGACCATCCATAAGATCCTGCACAAACACATTACAGGGTAACATGGTGCCTATTTTATCTTCGGCCTTTAATGCTTTAAATGCGTACTCGGGATTACATGTCCCTAATATCTTGTAGGTATTAAAATCAATGTTAAGTTTGTGTTTCATAGTTTCCTGAACATCGATCTCGGTTAATACTCCAAAACCCTCTCTGCCCAATTCTTTAACCACATGATCTACTACATCCTGAAAAGAACTGTTTTTAACAAGTTTACTGTGATAATACTCCATGAAAAATTTTAATAAATTATAGTGTTAGATCTAATACCAACTGGTGAATATGTACTTTAATATTTTTGCTTTCCGAAAGCCTGTTTTGAAGAAATTCTGCACTAACCTCAAATGTTAACCCAAGCACACATTTGAGGTGTGACCCTCCTTCAATATGTTCCAGGGAACCTATTCCACTTATTGGCAGATCTGACGTTTTATAGTTAAGGGTTGCCCTAAACTCAAAAGTTTTAGGTGAATGCTTGCCTGTATCTATCTTATCTTCACCTTCACCACTTTTTGTGATGTTCAGCTGCCCCGCCAATATAATTTTAGCATCCTCCATAGAGGAAATGACGCGTCCAGAGAATCTACACCGGAATACAAAGAATTGGCGGGAAGGGTCATTTTAAAACAAGCCTCTTTGTAACCCAGTTCTGCAATAGTTCTTGAGAATGCAGGTTGATTACAGAGTCACCAACTGGAACAATCAGCAACACACGGCCATTAGCTGTATGATATAAATCCTGAGCTTTTGCCATATTTACGCTAAAGAAAATCATACATATAATAGCCAATGTGTAAAGTATATTCCTTGTAAAAGAGTCATTTCCCCTTTATGACCGAAATGTTAAAATTGGTTTGATTCATAGCTTTTCTTTTTATTCAGTCTTTATCAAAAATAAGTGGATTAATGCAGGATCCTTTTTCGAAATCTTGTCTTTATTGTATGAGATTAAGGTTATCATTTTCAACCCATTTTTTCGCCAGACCCATCTCTCAACTTGTCAGAAAGTCTCCTGAACAAGGCCCTGTTTTGAAGGTTGCTTTTGTCAATGAGTAGTCCTTTCAAACCATCTTTTGTTTCGATCCCATAAATAACAGACTTACCTGCTGCATCTTCATTTTCATCAAACCGGTAGAACTCTGAAATATTCAATTCCTCAATTTGAAAGCTGGCACACAGATCCTTACATTCCAGGCAATCTTCCTTCCTGTTGAAATTATAGGTGTAGCCTTTTTCTCTTAAGTCGCCCAGTGCTTCAGATAAGTTCTTGTAGTACCGGTTCTCGTTTTTCATTACTTCTTTATAATCAGATACAGAAAGACCGGTAACACGCTTAAATTGACTGGATAGGTAATGGACGGAACTGTATCCGAGCTTAACAGCAATCTCACTTAAGTTCAGTTCATCATACTTTATCAGTTCTTTCACCCTGTCCACTCTTTTGTTTATGTAGTAGGTCTCTATCGTAAGCCCCTCAATTTTTGAAAAAAGCTTGCTAAGAAAATTGTAGTTTTTACCTATTTCGTGTGCCAGAAAATCAGACAACATCACCTCTTTGGTAGATTTTTCAAGGATTTCTATATAGTGTTGAATTCCAAGCTTAATCTGTTCCATCAGGACTTCTTCTTTGTCTTCAATTAGTTCAAATCCATACGAATTTAATCTGCTGGCTATTTTTTCCTTGCTAAGATTATCTGGCACTTGGATAGCAACATACCCAAGCCGTATCGTTGAAATTAATGCTCCAAGTTCCTCTAATTCATTTTGTACAACCAAAATACATCTTGGGCATACCATATTTTTTATATTAAGAATTAATGTTTTCATCTGTTCAATGGGTTAAACTGAAAATATGCAATCGCCAATATTACTCGTGCTTAAATCACATTAAATCAACAAATTCCTTGCTGTTTTCCTGTGATTGCAATGCCGCTCCATTCAATACTAGGAAGGCTATTACGAATACGATTGCATAATTCGAGTTAATCTTTTTCTAATTCTGAATAGAATCCAGTGATCGCGAAAGTCTATAACCGGTCAAAATTATATTTTTCATTCACAAATGAATGTTTTTAACGATAACTTAAGGCCGAAAATACTTTGCTCTGCATAGAAAAAACGGTTAAGAATAATTGAATAAATTTAAAAATGACGGCAAAGTTTCCGAAACAGGATAACGCAGACTTCACCACCTACTTAACAGATGAATGCTAATTGAGGAAGGATTGAATAAAAATACGAATATGGATACCACTTAAAGGTGGGGGCAGATTCGTAAATAAAAATGGAAGTAATTGTTGATTAAAGGTTTTTTCTTTAAAATTTATTGCAAAAACCTGATAAAACATGTGAAAGACAGGAGTCTCCACAGGCAGTTCTCTTATCTCATATTTGATCAACGAAGCATATAGGTTTTTCACTTCTTCGTCACAGCACTCGTCTTCCTCGCTACCATCATCTGGCTGACTATCTTCGTGATGATGATCATTAGCCACATCATATTGCTCATGCTCCTGGTCTTTTATAGAATGATGATCCGCTTCTTTAACAAAAGTAGGGTAATTTCCCCAAGAAATTAATCCAAAATCACAAAGGGCATCGCAAACAAACACACTTATAAACCCAGCAAGAAGCAGGGTTATCACAATTTGTTTTATATTATGCAATTTCTTTATCAAAACAAAACCGTTGGGCATTAAATAATTATAGCATAAAGATCGTGAAAATCAGGTATAAATCAAAAGATGAAAATTATGTAAAAACATGATTATTGTCACTGTTTCGAAGCATTATCCTTCAATGACTATGACTTTCTTCTAAATCAAGGAAATTGCCTTGGGGTCCTACCGCTTCTATATGTACCAATTGAGCCCCATAATGACCTGCACGTGACACAGAATAGCCAGATACAATAAGAAAAAGGCAACCACTACAACGGCCCAGCGTTTTTGTTTGAAGATAAACTGACTGATGATTTGTGTCACAAAACCAATTATACTTAAGTATATGGTCCAATCGGCCCATAAATCATGCTGTGCGAGCACTTGCTTGGCATGCAAGGTTAAATCATGGGTATGTGGGTGAAAAGTTCTTCCCGAAAGATAGGCTCCCAGTGCACCAAAAAAACAAGCCCGGTGATTACCCAATCTATTTCTATTTTTAGAAAAAAACATTCACAAAGGCCAAAATAGCACCAATTAATAATAATACTATAGGAAAATGAACCATGAGCGGATGCAGATTTGGGAAATCATTCAAACTCGCAGTTAGTTTTTTTCCTCATTTAGGATAGTCCTCTCCTCTGGTGTATCTATAGAATGTGAATCGTTTACTAGCCTTTCAGCGTTGATGGTGTCTTGATGAGCATTTTCCTCATGCTGCTCGCCATCATGGGCCAAAACTGTAAAAAGCGTAAAAGTTAAAAATATTATGGTCCAAAACTTCTTCATATCTGTTGTATTTTATTTACTTATAAATATACCCTTTTTTATAAGTAAGCCCTTTACAAAATCCCATTTAAAATGTATAATATTACTACCTATCTACGACTACCTGGCATTTATTTGGATTCACTTGCCCATCTTAAAATTTCTTCAATATAAGCTCCTTGATCCACTCTCAATCCATTTAAATTACCCTCTTTTATACTACTGGTCTAGGCCCCTTTAAAAGGACAATTTGAGAAGAAAGCTGTAATTTTCAATACATTTCTATTTGATTAAGATGCCAACCATCACTTTTTAATAAATTCTGAAGTTGTTTTCTACGTTTCTTTACCGAATCTTCTCCTTCATTTTCACTATTGCTTTGAACTTTAGGAATAAATGCCTCCCCCATTGAACTTAAATAATTATCAATAGCCTGATTGAGAGGTTTCAGTTTATTTAATGGTTGAGTAGGATCATTTTGAAGGGAGGTAAGCATTGCATTTAGCTCCCACAAGCCAACCGAAAAAGAAGCTTTTTTATCTAAACTATAAAAGTAATGCACCACAGGGTAGGCCAAATGATTCTGATTATGTTGGTTGATCCTATTTCTTATGTTATCTGTGTTTTCATATAAGCAGTTTATCCTTTCATCATAATTATCAAGCCCCATTATGTCGGTAATAGAATGTGCAAGTGACCTTTTAAAAATAACAGCAGAAGACACAGAGATAAGATAGGTCATAGCAGTGGTGATAAAAATAAATCCGGAAAAAGGAAAGAATGCAATAACTATTTGCCAAGTAGACGAACCAGGCTTAAAGTCTCCATTGCCCATAGTAGAAAGTACGTACCCACTGTAGTAAAATTTATCTGAAATAGAAGCCATTTCATGAGTAGAAGTGTTTACAACTGAATCGCTATCGCTTACAAGAAGTAAAAAACCAAGCCACAACCCACCAATCCACCATATAATAAGAGAGAGAATTACCGAAACCCCAGAATAATTAAGCACTTCCCTATTCTTCAGCAAACGGCTTAATTTTAGAAATACTGTCGATATTAGGGCTGATATCATCGATGAAACAAAACCTGCTCCACTTATGGATAGAACTGTAATGAAAAAATCCCATATAATTATTAATAGAAGCAATATTGCAAAAAACAGTATAATTATATTCATCTTCGTTTAATTCTAAATTTTAGTTAAACAAATAGTTAAGGAATGTTCCCATTAGTTTCAAAAGTTGCGTTTATAACTTTTTATGTAAAATATCACTATCAAAAGGATATAATTTGCTTAACAAAACCGTTTCTCGCTCATTCACCTTCCTAGCAATCATAGCTTTGGAAATTTGTTTTATATTTTTGATTCCTGAGGCTCCCAATAATTCCTTCAATCCATTAATTGTATTTTTATGATAATTTGCCACTTTTTGCTTTTTATCACTGATTACGAGTGAAGCAACACGATCAGCCTTCATTGTAGTGATACCCGTAGGGCAGGTATTGAGATTACACTTCAATGACTGTACACATCCAAGGGCGAACATCATTCCTCTTGCACTGTAGCAAGCATCCGCACCTAGTGCCAAAACTTTAAATATATCAAATGATGAAATAATCTTCCCACTGGCAAATAATTTTATTTCTTTTCTTAGACCATACCTAATCAATGTTTGGTTCGCCAAATGAAGGGCTCCATCTAACGGGGAACCAACCCAATGTAATGAGTCCACATTTGCTGCTCCTGATCCCCCTCCCTCCATCTATAGAAATAAAATCAGGAAATTTATTTTGATAAGAAAAGGCTTCTATCATAGAATTGAAATCAGATTCTCTTCCTATGCAGAGCTTAATTCCTACAGGTTTTCCCTTAGATAATTGGCGGAGTTTATCCAAAAAGCTAATTAACTCATCGTTTGTTGAAAAAGAACTATGGTAGGCAGGAGAATGAATTTCTGTATGTGCTTTAATTCCCCGGTATTTAGCTATCTCATCAGTATTCTTTTTGCTGGTAAAATTGCACCGAAACCGGGCTTAGCACCCTGTGAGATTTTTACTTCAATCATTTTAACAAATTCATTTTGACAAATCTGTTCAAACTTTAAATCTTCAAAATCTCCATTTTCACCCCGGCAGCCAAAATAACCAGTACCAAACTGGAAGATGAGGTCTGCCCCATATTCGTTATGATAGGCTGTTAGGCCTCCCTCTCCAGTGTTTTGAGCGAAACCACCAATCTTTGCCCCACCATTTAAGGCAAGCGTTGCGTTCTTGCTTATGGAGCCAAAGCTCATCCCTCCTATGTTTAGAATACTGCATAGATAAGGTTTTTTACACAGTGAACTGCCTACATTTATTCTAAAATTCTCTTCAACATTTTGTTCTGGATATTGTGCATGAAGCATCCACTCTCGCCCAAATCTCTTATATGAACTTTGTGTACCAAAAGGTTGACTTATCAATTCATTGGATGCACGCTTGTAAACTATTTCCTTCTGAATCCAATTAAAGGGTTTTCCTTCAGTTCTATTTAGAAGCAGTACTTCCTGCAATACATGTCTTTGTTTTTCGAGGAAATTAGATAGTCTTCCGAACAATGGATAAGTTCTTCGAATGGTATCGCCCCTTTGAAAAAATCAATAGTACCCAAAATAATAAGGGGAACAATTAAAAGTGCGAGCCACCAATGATAGGGCTTCCAAATGATTAACAGGACGATAATCAGCAGGAAGATAATAGTTGTAGGAATAAAATATTTTCTCATGGGTCAAATTATCAATTTTCTCTATTATTGCTATTCGTTTTTAAAAGCCATTTCTCATAAAAGAAAACTAAAAGTAGGAAAATCACAGCTACAGCAATTAAAAATAAATCGGTATTACCTTTGTTCCATAAAAAAGCACTTAACACCACAAAGTCCAAGACTATTGTTGTTAAAAGAATGGCTCCATTTGCTTTAATTTCTTTCCTTAAGTGTTTAAATACGCCCCATTGAATAATTACATCCATAATCAGGTACAAAATTGCCCCTAAAGAGGCAATACGACTCAGATCAAAAAAGATAGTGAGCACGATAGCTATTACCACAGTATAAACCAACATGTGTTGCTGGACGTTACCAGGCATCCCAAAGTGACGATGAGGAATCAGTTTCATGCTTGTTAACATTGCTGTCATCCTGGAAATAGCGATAATGGCAATCCCCACGGTAAACCACAAGCCATACTTTCCAAATGCAGGTTTTGATGCTTCCGCCAAAGAGTAATCTTTCGCCTCAATTATTTTAGGAACCGAAAGGTTTATGGATACTGCAAAGGCTACCAACAAATAAACCACTGTGCAAATTATGAGTGAAATCACTATGGCCCTACCTACATTTTTGTGGGGTTTTACAATTTCTTCTCCACTATTGGTAATGGTGGTAAAACCTGCATAGGCAAGAATGGCTAAGGCCAATGCACCCAAGTAGTTAATCGTTGAATAATCGTTTGAAACACCTTTTGGTACAGCTTCTGAGAGTGAAAAGCCTGCTACCCATAATCCCCCAACAGCAAAAATAACGATACCACCAATTTTAACAATGGCCAGAATGAAGGAGACCCTATCGACTACTTTATTACCTAATATATTGATAATAAATACAATCACTAACAAGGAAACCCCTAAGGTAGGGATCCATAGGCTATTTTTACCCACATCAAATAACTGAAGTGTGTAAGAACCGAAAGTTCTAGCTACCAAGCTTTGGTTGATAATCATTGCAAATGCCATTAAAAGAGCAGCAAATGCAGTTGTTAATCCTTTCCCATAGGCTTTATTGAGGTACATGGCGATTCCACCAGCTGAGGGATAGGCGTTTGACAATTTAATATACCCATAAGCACTTAAACCCGAAATAATTGCGCCTACCAAAAATATGAAGGGGAACAATGCACCGGAGAGTTCCGCCACCTGCCCCAATAAGGCAAAAATGGCTGCTCCAATCATAACCCCAGTTCCAAGCGAGATAGCGCCTGTGAGTGATAGGCTGTTATTCTTATATTTACCCATTATAGAAATAAAAATCTTTTCATGAGTATCACTTTCCTTGAAGGCTTCCTTGTACAGGCAACCCTAAAGTAATCCAGTCATGCATTCCTCCTCTGTAGTACAAAATCTTGTTAGCTGGATAACCTGCGCTTAAAAGGTTCTTTATGGCTGTCGATGATTGTGGGCATTGCGGACCATTACAAAAAATATAGTGGGATTATTTTCATCTAACTCATCCATTCTTTCCACTAACTCGTCATAAGGAATGTATTTTGAACCCGAAATGCTCACCGCACCGGTAGTATCCGGTTTTCGGACATCAATAACGGGCAGATCCTTTTTTTGGTGATGATGTACTTCCAGTTCCCCAACGGTAAGCACACCCTGGGCAACCTGCATTGGCTGAATACTGCACCATGTAGTATCAACTTCTACTAAATCAGGTTCCGTACCTATCTTATTGGGAATCATATGATTTTTTGACCTTTTAGGAGTTCTTATTTCTGTTATGTCCATTTTTCTCTTAATGCTTTTATTAATTAATTCTATTCAGAACATGACTATGGTTTATTGCTGTTCATCATTTCATGCCAGGCACTTATTTTTCCAGTTCTGTTTTTCTTTCTTCAAACTCCGCTTTGTCAATTTCTCCTTTGGCATAGCGGTTTTTGAGTGTCTCCATCGCTGAATTATTATTAGTGTTACCGTCATCAGTAGTGCCAGTATTCCTTTGAAATATGCCACCTTTGCCCAGCGCCACAATTAAAACTACCACGAGTATTGTCCCGATGATCCATCCGTACATCATAATTTGTGTGTTTTAAGTGTAAGTAATACAGGGAAACCTGAGTGAATGACAGGCTTCCCGATTGAAATAGATATAAAACCCTATTGATTAGGATTATCAGATTTTCCTTTTTTCTTTTTATCCATCATTTCATGCCCTTTCATCATTGAATTCTTATCCATAATACCTTTGTCGTGCATCTTTTGCATCATCTTCTTCATCATGTCCGGGTTATCCGTCATTTTCTCCATCATCTGGTCGTGATGCTTTTCCATCATTTCCTTCATCATCATCTTTTTCATGGACTGGTCTTCCATCATCTGTTCCATCATTTGCTTTTTAGCCTCCTTGTCACCCATCATTTTTTCCATCATCATCTGCTTCTTTTCTTTGTCAGCCATCATCTGTTGCATCATCATCCGGCCTTCCTCCTTATTGCCCATCATATCTTTCATCATCATCTTTCGGTGCTCCTGATTTTGCATCATTTGCTGATGCATGGCCTTCATCGCTTCAGGGTTGCCGGAGAGTTTATGCATAAATTTGTTCATCATCTGCTCATCATTCATGATGGCAGCAAAGACCTCTTCCTGCTTGTTTTCCTTTTTCATCATTTTCTCTACGTTTTGCGCTTGCAAAGCGGAGCTTAATGAAAATAAGAGCAGGGTAGCAATGGCTAATATTTTAGTATTCATAATTTTTATTGTTTAATGGTCTATAATTTATTTTTAATCTGGGATGGATTGTACCTGAGCCTGCAATATTGTCCCATTTCTTCGTTCATGTCCATCGAAGTGGTATCGCTCATCATGTGTTCGTCAGACTGCCCATCCTCATGCATGTGATCATTATCAGCTTCCATCGTTTCAGTTTGTTCATCATTCATCATGTCGCCATGATTCTGATCCGCATTTTGACTATGATTTCTACAGGAACTGCTAAGAGCTACCATTATTAAAAGAGTAAAAATAATTGATGATTATTATGTTTGGCTTTTTCATAATTTGACATTTGATTTTTCTATGTGATCTAATATTTGATGCAGCCTTTCCTTGGCCTTGGTACCCATCGTGGTAAGCTTTTCATTTTTAGCCAATGAAAAAGTCACGGTTGGATCTGCCACTGACACCTCTATAATTCCTTCATTGTCCATTTCCTGCACAATAACATTGCACGGTAGCATTATTCCAGCCTTATTTTCGGTAGATAATGCTTCCAAGGCGAGTTCGGCATTGCAAGCACCCAATATTGTGTATCGATTTATTTCTTTTCCTAGATTTTCCTGAATATGATCATGAAGATTAAAGTGATTGACAACCTTAAGCTCCATCTGATTCAATGCATCTCTTACATTTTGCACGGCAACTTCAAAGGTTAGCGAGCCGTACCTTCTGCTTAAAGCGTAGGGCGTATGCATGCTTTCCTTATAATTTTCCTCAGCTATTTTATTTTTATCGCTCATGACAGGGGGTTATAGACTTTCAATGACTTACTTCAACCTGGCTTGAATTTCCTTGGCTATTTCAGAGAGACCCTCGTTTTCTACCGCCTGCATGGAGGCTACCGGGTCCACTGCCGCGACTTCAACGCCATTATTAACTTGCTGTACAATTACATTGCAGGGCAGCATCGCTCCAATTTTATCTTCAGCTAATAATGCTATATGAGCGAAAGGCGGATTGCATGCACCCAGAATCTTGTAAGGCCGAAAATCTTTATCCAGCTTTTTCTTCAGGGTTTCTTTTACATCGATCTCGGTAAGGATTCCGAACCCTTCTTCTTTCAGGGCGTCCGTTACTTTTTGGATCGCTTCCTCGAAGCTTGCGTCTTTCAATGTTTTTTCGTGATAGTATTTCATCTTTCAATTTTTTAGTTTTCTATCCAATGGGATTGTAGTGATTTAAATCGTAAAATGATGTAACAATTGTTACATAACTGTTTAGCTACTCCCTTAAAACGTTGTCTATCGCTTTGAGACGATCAATTGCTACCTTCCAACCTTTAGATCAGCTAGCTAGTCATTAATGTTTCGTGTTTCTTCATCTAACTTACCTTCAAACTCAGGTAAGGGTCTGTTTTTCTTTTCCTCTTCTGTCTCCACCACACCATTTTCTCTGATGTCGTTGATCAACCATTGCATTTCCATAATTTCCCTACGTTGGGCTTTAATAATTTCGTTAGCGAGTTTCCTTACCCGTACATCCTTTATTTGCGCGCGCTCACTTGTCAAAATTGCAATTGAATGATGTGGAATCATACCTTCCATATAGTCTACCCCAGTGACGGTGACCTGACTTCTTACCAATCCTATACCACCGACAATAAATACAATACCCAACCCGATTATTGCGATGTTTGCCCCTCGGTTTTGATACATATTCAACATATACAGGAGCATTATGATGATCATAGCTCCAGCCATTATCAGGGTCATAAAAAGCCTTGTTTCGCTAAACCAGAAATGATCAATAATTTGGTAAGAATGGGTGTACATTAAAAAGAACATCGCCAACATTGATGTGGCAATCATCGCAAAAAATTTAATATAATTGTTGCTGTGTTTTTGGTTATTTTCCATCTTTTTAAGTTTATATAGTTTAATTGGTTTAAAATTAAATAGATTGATCAAAATCTCATAGATAAGCCTCCACCAGCACCAAAGCGATTGTCATAACTACCCATAAGTGAGAAATTTCTGGATAGAAAATATTCCACGCCGGCAGACCATGTTGTTTCTCCTTTGTAGTCAATCGGCTCATTGGTACCTTCTTCCGTCAAAGTATTTACCCAGCCGAAATCGGCCTGATATTCATAATTACCAAAAATGGCTGTACGTGGAAAAATCATGATCTCCCGGCTTACTCGGATTTCAGGCCTTAATTTATTATCCATCCTTACATCCAGGTTGAACATATAAGGTGTAAAGAACCGAATACCCGCAATAGCGGTTGCTGAAATTTCATCCAGGCTATTCTTTGTTTCATTTTCCAGGTTCACCCCGGCAAATACCCGGAAGTAATCATATAAATATCGTTCATAGGTAAATTCAGCCTCCATGTTTTCATTGTAACCAACCTCGGCATTCAGGTTGAATTGGTTTCTTATATTGGAGGATACGAGGTTCAGCTCAGTCATGTGTGAAGCGACATCAGCCATCCCCCAGTTATAAAAGCGGTTGCCTTCTTTAAATAAGATTTTGGCCGGGTATTTTGCCAAACGTGGATCGCGCTCTGTATCGTAGCTCACTGCCCTGGCCATACCACCAATCATGTGATAAAGCACATGGCAGTGCAAAAACCAATCACTATCTTCAATAGCGTCAAATTCAATTACCGTTTTCTGCATGGGAGGCACATTTACAGTGTGTTTTAAGGGCGAGTATTCACCATGCTTGTTGATAACCCTAAAAAAATGACCATGAAAGTGCATAGGGTGATGCATCATCGTCAGGTTATTGAAAGTGATTCGCACTTTTTCCCCTTTTGAAATCTTGATCATGTCCGCCTCAGACAGAGGGACACCGTTCATGCTCCAAATGTACCGCCACATGTTACCTGTCAGGTTGAGCAATATGTCTCTTACGGGCTGATTGTCATCAATTACAGTGTTGGCAGGAGCTTTCAAATAATCATAATTGTATTCGGAGAACATATTCATACCAGCCATTTGGTCTTCCGATTTTGATACTTTCATTTCCATGTCTTGTTCATGGCCCATTTGTGAATGATCCATGTTTTGCTTAATGCCCTCCATTTGGGTTTCCTGCTGATTGTTCATGCCATGATTCATTTTGGAATGATCCATACCCTCCATTTTCATGTCACTATCCATCTGCATACCCCAGTTGTTCATCATCTCATCGGGTTCTTCATTACTGGGGTTGAATTTCATAGCGGGTGCTCCCATTCGCATATTCATTTTGGCCATTTGTTGCATCATCTTGATCTTATCCGGCCTTTCTACCACGGGAGCAGCTAAAATTTTTCCTTTGCCGAGATAAGCCTGGGAATGACCAGACCCATCCTGGGCCATTGCTCTAAATTCAATCTTACCCTCGTTCGGAATAGTGACGATAAAATCATATGTTTCAGCTATGCCAATAAAAGTCTTATTACGCCTCACTGGTACTACATTTAGTCCATCGGCAGCTACCAATAAGGGGGCTTCCCCACCAAAGGTCATCCAGAATTGCGAAGAGGCTGCTCCGTTGATAATGCGTAGACGCACCTTCTCTCCCGGCTCAAATTGTGGGTATTCCTGCACTTCCTCCCCGTTGTTAAGAAAGGCAGGGTAATAGATGTCGGCAATGTCAGCACTTTCCATCCTTTGTCTCCAGAAATTTAACTGTGCACCAAAGGCCCCACGGGCAATGACCTGATTGAGCGGAGTTGCCGTACCTTTCTTGATGTTATACCACTCGTTACCCCGCTTTAAATTGCGCAGCACATTTCTTGGTTTTTGATTAGTCCAGTCAGAAAGCACCATCACTAACTCCTTATCATATTCCAGAGTTTCCCCTTCTTTCGGGTCTATTATGATAGAACCATACACTCCACTTTGCTCTTGCAACATGGTATGGGAGTGGTACCAGTAAGTACCGGATTGTATCAGTGGGAACTCGTATTTTTGAGTTTGACCAGGTTCTATAGGCGGAGTAGTTAAATAGGGCACACCGTCATAAAAGTTGGGTAGTAGTAATCCATGCCAATGAACAGAGGTTTCCACATCCATCTCATTTTTTACATATATTACGGCATAATCACCTTCTTTAAACCGAATAGTGGGTCCTGGAATGCTGCCATTGACAGTCATTCCCATGGTTTCCTTTCCAGCCTTATTCACTAGCTCCTGTTTAATAGTCAGGTTATAAACTGAAGTATCTGATTGTGCTGTTACTGCTACCCCTAATAGTAAGAGTAAAATTGTTAAAGCAAGGCTGCGTTGTAATGGCATAAGTTAATTTTTAATTCTTTTAGTTATACAATAAGGTTTTCAGTAAATCAATAATCATTCCTTTATTCAATTTTAAGGATGTAAAACAATCAATCTATCCTTATATTGTTTATGATATTTTGATTAAAATGTATAAAATTTTAACTTTTTTTAAAAAAATTAGATTTTTGGCAAACCTTCCTGAGAATTAGAATCAGTTCCTCCTCTTTTTTATACGCACTAATGGAAAAACCAGTAACCTTTTTGAATTGGTTAGATAAATAATGAACGCTGCTGTACCCCAATTTTATGGCAATTTCGGAAACATTAAGCTGACCATATTCCAGAAACTCTTTTACTTTTTCAATGCGAATATGGATGTAATATTTCTCTAGGGTTTCTCCTGTTTCTTTAGAGAACACTTTGCTGAGGTAATTGTAATTCTTATCAATTCTTGATGAAATGTATGCTGATAATTTTATATTATTTTTAGGTTTTTTTGCACGAACTTCAGGTAATCCAATACTGCGATTTTGATCTGCTCTATTAAAATTGTCTTTTTGTCATAAATAAGTTCAAATCCGAACTTTTTTATTCTTAAATCGATTTCTTCCAGTGAGATGGTAGCCGATATTATCACTTCGGCACAACCCAACCTAACAGACTGTATATCAACACCACAAACCTTCAATTCATTTTCGACAACCAAAATGCAGCTTGGAGAAACCATATTTTTTATATGGAGCTTGGTTATCATATTATTTAAAATAAGACCGCATGTTTTTTCAGAAATGAAATAGTAAACCCCTTTATCCTGACCAGGCCTTAGTGTTATAAATGCATTTGCTTTATTTACTTTTTCACCCGAAAAAGGATCTGTAGCGTACCGAACATTATCGGAGTTCTCTTGGATTTTACTTATACACATTTGGCAGCAGCCATAGTAAGTTTTACCTTCTGCTTCAACAGGAATTTGTTCTACTCCCATAAAGGCATCATTCACCATGCAAACCAGTTCCCTAGGTATTTGCTCATTTTCATTCACACCCACCGGAATTTGATTAAACGCATTTGAAAATTGCCAGAAAAGGCCTCCCATGATTAAAAGGCCAAATCCAGAAAGTATTATTATTGATTGTCTGTCCATAATTGAAAAGATTTATGGTATCTGTGGGAATGCAATGACCATCATCTGATTGATGAAATAACTGCAACCTTTCCCACAGGGTTTGAGATTTAATTGATCGTTTCCTTCACACTTCCACATTTCAACATTTTGTCACCGAAATAAGGATTTTTGATCTCCTTCTCATTTGATAACCAAAAAGCACCGGTGTTTCCATTGGCCATCGGGCAATACTCCAGGTATATTTCACCCATTGAGAGTGTACTGGCTTTAACCAATGTTGTCATTTCATTACTTAACACGGCAAAGGCTTTTCGCTGCTCATCCAGGATAGAAGCTGAAGCTACCTTACCTGCTTCGGCCTGTGCAGATTTAGTATTCCCTAAGGAAGCCAAAGACTTTTGAAGCTTATCAGCAGCCCCTTTAGCTTCATCCGGATGAGATGCTACCAATGCTTCTTTGAGGTGAATATAATGGCCGTAAGCTTTGCTCATCGCTTCATCTTTGAACATTGGATCCATCTGTTGTCCACCGGATTGTTTACCATGCCCTGCATGATCGTGTTGTGCCAAGGCCCCGAAGGTTGCGAAAGCCAGAACCATCATTAGAACTGCCTTTTTTCTCATTACATTTTTCATATTATTAATTTTTAAAGGTTAAACATTTGTAGAATGGCTATCCCGACCACTATAAGAATGACGATTCCCCAGATGATCCGAAAACCCTAATTTTCTTTCCGTTTTGCAACATTCATTTGATTTTTTCGTCTGGTTTTGTTGATATGTATAGAACTAGTGGCGAGCAGTAGTTTCCAGAGTATGATTTTTAGGTTATTAGTCGTTTCCATCATTGTTGATCTGAGTCAAAAATTCTGTCAATTGCTTTTTTCTTGTTCATTCAGGTATGCCTCAGGGTGCATCCAAAGGTATTCCTTCAGAGGCATCTCTCCATCTCGTATTTGCGAAATCATAGAGCGGATCTTTTCTCTTTTCATCCGGTCAGAATACTCCTGAAAGGTGGAAAAGTTGAGCTCTTCCTTACCTTCATCTATGTGCTTTTGAAGGAACCAAGCCAAAGGACGAACCCTGCCATACCAAGGATAATCGGTATTCTTGCTATGACAGTCATAGCAAGAAGCCCTTATCATATTTCGGATGTCAACAGGAGCTCCTACTGACTGGCAAAAGTCCGTTTCTGGTAGTTCATCACTTTGATTTTTGGGCACGGGAATAAACTGCATTCCCACACCCACTATCAAAATGGCTATTAATACTTTTTTCAGCATGGTTTAAAGGTTGATGACCTCTTCTACCTTACCACACTTGAGCATCTTTGAGCCAAACAATGGATTTCTGATTTCTTCCGATGCGCTCAGCCACATTCCTCCTTTGTGGTCATTGTACATTGGGCAATATTGCTGGTAAAGCTTGCGATCGGTTCCGGTAAAGGCGATGAGATCTTTCATGTCTTTACCAAGTGCTTCTAAATGCTCTCGCTGGTGATCAATTTCGCTTTCAGCTATGTGCTCACCATGATTTTTTGCCACGTCTATGATCTCCTTGGCTTCTGCCGTTTGATCTTCTGCCACCTGGCTCATGTTCATTTCGCCCAAAGCATTGGCAAGTGTTTTACCTGCGGAAGCGGCTGTTTCCTGATCGTCATTGACCAGTGCGTCTTTGATGGAGAGGTAAGCCTCAATTACCGCGCTTACATCTGCGTTTTTGTCTGCCGAAGATGCTTCTTCCTCCATCGCTGTCTGTTCAGATTTTGCAGTGGTTGTTTGCTCGGCTTTTTCTTCTGATTTGTTGGATGATCCACAGCTTGCAAGAACTGCTGCGATACCAAGTGTTAAGATTACATTTTTCATAATAATTGATTTTTAAAGATTAAACATTTGAATGATGGCCACACCGATTACCAGGAGAATCACAATCCCCCAGATGATCCGAGAAAACCATATTTTTAATTTTGATGGGGGCTTTTCATCCTCCGTTTTACAACATTCTTTCATTTAATTGTTGATTTCACTTCACCACAAGTAAGCATGGCCTCTCCGAAATACGGATTGCGAATCTCCTCTTCGGTGCTTAGCCAGTTAGCTCCTTTATTATTATCCGCCATAGGACAAAACTGGACATATAGGGTTTGGTCCAATGGGTTGAAAGCTTTGGTCAAATCAATCATCCCTTCAGACACCTGTTGGAATGCTTTACGCACAGCCTCAATATCTTTCAAATGCTGTACGTGTTGCAAGGCATTTTTCAAATCACTGCTATGGTCCATCCACGCATTATGTGATGCTCCGGTAAAAATTGACATATTCACTGCATCCAGTTTTGCTTTCAACTCATTAGCCGCACTCTGAGCCTCAGCTAAATTATCAGCCACTAGTGCATCCTTGAAATTCAGGTATTCCTCATAAAGAGGCTTTAATGCATCTTTAGCTTTTTGGTTGATTGAAACAGATTTTACTTCCGCTTTTTTTCCAGGTGTGGAGGTTGAAGAAGAAGCCGACATCTCCATACCCCCATGATTATGGCCTGTCATGGCCGGGCCACCTTCAGGGTTCATCATGCTCGGTTTCCCTGCCAGTTGAGCCGCTGCGTCTATACTGAAGGTACCATTCACGGCTATTTCCTCACCTTCCTCCAGGCCACTCTCCACAATAAAGCTGTCACCTAAACCCGGCCCAAGCGTTACATCACGCATCATGAAACTTACTCCACTGCCGGAGGTATTTTTCACATAGACTACAGAGCGTTTACCCGTCCACATTACGGCTGTTTTCGGAACGATAACATTGTTGGACTTTTTCGGCAATGTAGCTTCTACCGTACCGGATGCAAACATTTCAGGTTTTAGCTGATTGTCTTTATTGGGTACTTCCACCCGGGCCTTGGCTACCCGGGTTTTTGGATTAATTACCGGATCTAAAAGCTTATCTTGCTTTCAAACGTTTGGCCCGGGAGTGATTGAACTGTAAACCGCACCTGGTCTCCCTTATTTATCCAGGGCATATCCGACTCATACACATCAAACAGCACCCATACGCGTGATAAATTTGCAATCTCATAAATAGGTTCCCCTCGCTTGATGTAGTCACCCACATTAACATTTTTGCTCAACACATAGCCTGAAATGTCTGCCGTAATTGGAAATTCATCGGAAGGGGTACCACTTTCTAATATTTTATCTATCTGACCGTCTGAAAGCTTCCAGTTTTTGAGTTTTGCCCGGGCTGATTTAAATAATTGTGGTTGTGTATCTTTGATTTTTTGCGCTTCAAACAATTCCTCCTGAGCAGTAACTAAATCAGGCGAATAGATATAGGCAATTACCTGTCCCCTGCGCACATATTCACCTGTGAAGTTAACATTCAGTCGTTCAATTCTACCTGGAATGTGACTGGATTGAGAGGAAACAAGCCGCTCATCTTCCTGTACCTTCCCGTTTAATCTAACTGTTTTCACTGGATCCATGGTACCCACAGTGGCAGTTCTAATATCAGCTAGTTGCATGGCGGTAGGCGACATACTTACTGCCATTGGGTCAAGTACTTCATCCTGATCATCCTCCAAAGGAATGAGGTCCATTCCACAAATAGGACAGTCTCCGGGTTCACTCTGACGGATCTGTGGGTGCATAGAGCAGGTCCATACGGTCTCTCCGGCTATTTCTGTCGTGTGCTGGTGCTCATCATCCATTTTACTCTCAGATGATGAACCACCAAAAATCAACCAACCCAGCAATAACCCTATTGCCAGTGTTGACAGTGCTATGATTATTATTTTTTTATTCGTATTCATCTTAATATGTTTTTGCAGTTAAGTAATTGAGTCTGGCCAGGGCAATTTGATACTGTGTTTCGGCCGTTGCCTTCATCTTTTCATATTTTAGTAACTGTTGCTGCATACGCAGCACTTCTTCAAACTCCTTTCCCGAATTGCCATATGCAGTAAAAAGCAGGTTAAGTGCTTGATTGGATTCCTGAATTTGCTGATCATACAGCTCAAGCAACTCTTGCTGTTGTTGAATTTCAAACCAAGACATTTCATAGTTTGACGTAAGGGTATTGGCAAAATCCTCTTTTTGGAGCGCAAAGCTTTCCTGCATGAGCTGTGCTTCTTTTACAGCCGCTTTATATTTGCTTCGGAAAATGGGAATGCTGACAGAAACCATCGGCATCAAGGCATTTTTACCATTGTCTTGGGGAGCTGCCATATCAGAAGCCAGATCTGTACGTTCTCCGACCATTACATAATCCAGCCCTACTCCAAACTTTGGAAGCCCTTGCTTATAGGCTACCTCCTCACTTGCCTCACTGGAGGCTATTTTTAAGTCCAATTCTTCCAACATAGGGTTGTTCGTAAGCAAAGAGTCCTTTCTAAAATTATCAGGCAAGGCTTGAGCAAAGAGAGAGTCCTCTACAATTACCAATGCGTCTTCCTCTCTGTTGAGCAGTTTATTAAACCGGGTCAGCAGAGGAACTTCCTTATCGTTCAGAATGGAAAGGTTGGTTTTGGCATCTTTCAACATAATATCAACACGCAAGAAGTCAACCATAGTACCCGCTCCATTTTCAAACTTCTTATTGGTAATGGTTTTATAAGACTCCAGTATTTCAATATTCTCCCGCTCAATCTCTTTCCATTGATTGAGCTCATAAAGCGGATAGTATGCTGCTGCGACCTGATAATACAAGCGGTTCCTGGCATCCAGAAAAGACTGGTATTTAGCTTCAGCCATCAAAGCCGCAGCATCACCCTGTGCTTTCAAGGTACCAAACCAGGGAAACATCTGTGTTAAAGAAAACCTGGCCCGTTGCGGTCCCACCCTCGTTTCTACCGGTGAAATGAAATAGCCAAAAGAGAAATTAGGATCCGGCAAAGTATTTACCTGTTCCACTTTCTGAATAGCCGCTTCAAATTCCCGGTATTTCGCTTGTAGACCGGGATTGTTTTCTGCTGCTATTTTTAAATAGTCATCCAGGGTCTGCGCTTCACTCACGCTGGTTCCGAAAAAAACAAGTATTATGATATTTACAATGATCTTCATGATTGTATCTTATTAAGTTTTCTTTCCTCTCTCATACAGTATAAAACCGGCACTATAAAGTAGGTGACCGCAGCGAAGAACATACCTCCAAATGCGGGAATAGCCATCGGGATCATGATGTCCGCACCACGTCCTGTTGAGGTTAGTATAGGAAGCAAAGCAATGATGGTTGTGGCAGACGTCATCACAGCTGGTTTTATTCTTCGTTGACCAGCTTCCACTGTTGCCGCTCTTATTCCTTTCAGATTATCTGTTTTATTTCTATCAAAACTTTGATCTAAATAAGTTGCCATTAACACACCATCATCTGTAGCAATGCCAAACAAGGCAATAAAGCCTACCCAAACAGCCACGCTCAAATTGATAGTGTGTATCTGGAACAGGTCACGGAAATTGGTGCCGAATATGGAGAAGTCCGCAAACCAGGTCTGGCCATACAGCCATAACATGATAAAGCCCCCGCTAAATGCCATGGCAATACCAGTAAATACCATCAATGAAGTGGCTACAGATTTGAATTGGAAGTAGAGAATAAGGAACACAATACCTAGAACGAGCGGTACTATAATAGTCAGCCTTTTCTCTGCCCGCACCTGATTTTCATAGCTCCCAGAGAACTTATAGCTGATCCCGGCAGGAACAATTAATTCCCCTGAATCTATCTTGGCCTGGATAGCCGCTTGCGCGTCATTGACTACCCCAACTTCAGAGTATCCATCCCTTTTATCAAACAGTACATAGCCTACCAAAAAGGTTTCCTCACTTTTGATCGCCTGTGGCCCCCTCACATACTCAAAGTCCACTACCTGGCTGATCGGTATTTGTGCTCCTGTAGGTGTAGGCAGCAGGATTTTACCTAATGACTCAGGGTCGTCCCTGAGTTCACGGGGGTAGCGTACCCTCACTGGAAAACGCTCGCGTCCTTCCACGGTAGAAGTAATCTTCATTCCTCCGATAGCAGTTTCAATGGTTTGCTGTACATCTTCCACATTCAATCCATAGCGAGATATTTCATCACGGTTAATATTCAAATGAAGGTAGGGTTTACCTACAATCCGGTCGGCAAATACGGCCTCTGCTTTTACCGAAGGAACATTCTTAAGTACTTCTTCCAGTTGTAGCCCGAAATCTTCAATGGTTTTCAGGTCAGGGCCGTACACTTTGATTCCCATTGGGGCTCTCATACCTGTTTGAAGCATGACCAGTCGGGTTTCAATAGGCTGCAGCTTAGGTGCTGAAGTTACTCCCGGTATTTTGGTGACCTTCACGATTTCATTCCAGATATCATCCGGGGACTTTATCTGTGGCCGCCAGTTGCGGAAATAATTCCCGTTATCATCAGGTATGAGTTCCTCCAAGATAACCCCTCGGTTAATGGCTTCCTCATTAGAAAGACTATCACCGCTGTTTAGTATGAAGCGATCTTCCTTATCAACTTTAAACCTTACCCGATGCCCTTTTTCACTGAGCATGTACTCCGGTTTATAGTTGATAATATTTTCATACATGGAAATGGGTGCCGGATCCAAAGCAGATTCTACACGTCCAAGTTTTCCCACCGTGAGATCTACCTCGGGAATATTAGTCAGTAACATATCAAGTTGTCCAACCACTTTGCGGTTATACTCAATGCCGGAATGAGGCATGGAAGTAGGCATAAGTAGGAAACTTCCTTCGTCCAAAGAAGGCATAAATTCTTTGCCCACACCCGGGAAGGTATGGGTCAGGCCAGACCAGACTGTAGTAGTCTGAAGATCCCAGCCGAGCTTATCAAACGCTTTAGGTATAAACCCAAAAACAGTATTAAAACCCAACCAGACATTAGCGCCAAGCAAAATCAAGAAAGTAGGTATTAATAGAAACTTAACTTTATTATCCAGGCACCATTTTAATATAGATTTATAATAATACTCTAAAAGCGTAAACGACCCCAGGATAAATCCTACCAACAAGGTCACAAATATAAAGTTGAGTAATAGAGACTTTGAGGCTCCTAGTGGTAGCCAATATTTGGCTAAAAGCCATGTTGCACCAATGAGTACAATGATCAGCTCGGCATAATTGTAGAGAAATAATACAGGTTTAGAAAAGTTTGCTTTTTAGTGTCAAAAATATTCTTTAAAATTCCGATTGTACCAAATAGTACCAGCAATACGCCACCCCATATCTGACCGATAACAAGTCCTATAATTCCCAGTACTACTAAAGCGTAGCCGCCATATTTCTTTACAAATTTATTATTGATTTTGAACCCAAAGAACCAATGTGCCAAAGTAGGCATGATCAATGAACTCACCAACAGGGCAGCTATCAAGGCAAAGGTTTTAGTGAATGCCAAAGGCCCAAAGAGCTTTCCTTCGGCAGCTTGCATGGTAAAGACCGGAATGAAGCTGACAATGGTGGTAGAAACAGCAGTGAGAATAGCAGTACCCACTTCTGAAGCTCCATTGTAAATGGTTTCTATCAGTCTTTGACCGGGAGGAGCTTCATCTATATGCTTGATAATATTTTCGGAAAGTATAACGCCCAAGTCCACCATTGTACCAATTGCAATGGCAATTCCTGACAAGGCCACTATATTGGCATCCACGCCAAAGTAGCGCATTGCTATAAACACCATCAAGACCGCGATAGGCAAGATACTTGAAATGAGAAATGAAGCCCTAAGATTATACACCATCACGATCACTACCAAAATGGTAATGAGCACTTGAAGCGAAATAGCTTCTTCCAGGGTTCCCAATGTTTCATAAATGAGTTCGGAGCGGTCATAAAATGGAACGATAGTCAACTGGCTTTCCCTTCCATTTTCCAACGTTTTTTTAGGCAGGCCTGGGGCAATTTCTTTAATCTTATCCTTGACGTTGTTAATGACCTGTAAGGGGTTAGCACCATAGCGGGCCACCACTACTCCACCTACCACTTCAGCACCATCTTTATCCAGCAGTCCTCTTCGGGTGGATGGGCCCAGGGTAACTACACCAATGTCTTTAATACGGACGGGAACATTTTCCTGAACAGCAACTACGGCCTTTTCAATGTCTTCCACTTTTTTGATGTAACCCAAACCACGCACCAGGTATTCTGCCTGGTTGATCTCAATGGTTTTAGCCCCTACGTCTTTATTTGATTTCTGTACTGCCTGCATTACTTTATGCAAGGGGATATCATAAGCTTTTAGGGCATCGGGATTAACATCAATCTGATATTCCTGTACAAAGCCTCCTATGGAAGCTACTTCCGAAACGCCTTCCGTTGCATTTAGTCCATATTTGACGTAGAAGTCCTGTACGGTACGGATTTCGTGCAAATCCCAACCCCCAGTAGGGTTTCCATCTTTATCTCTGCCCTCAATGGTATACCAATACACCTGGCCCAGGGCAGTGGCATCAGGCCCGAGTGCCGGCTGTACCCCTTCCGGCAATAAGCCTGAAGGCAAGGAACTGAGTTTCTCAAGGATACGGGAGCGAGACCAGTAAAACTCTACATCTTCACTGAAAATGATGAAGATACTGGAGAAGCCAAATATGGAAGAACTCCTTATAGATTTTACGCCCGGTATACCCAATAGATATGTAGTCAATGGATAAGAAATCTGATCCTCAATATCCTGTGGAGACCGGCCTTGCCATTGGGTAAATACAATTTGCTGATTCTCCCCAATATCTGGTATGGCATCCACGGGGACGGGGTCGGAAGGCAATGCCCCTATTTGCCAGCCGAAAGGGGCGGTAACAATGCCCCAGGCAATAAAGCCAATTAATATGAGAACGGTAACCAACTTGTTCTCAAGAAAATATCTTATAATTTTATTAAGCATATTATTTACATTCAATTTTTAAATTGATTTAAAAGGCATAGAAATAATGCCTCCAGGCCTTAGCGAGCTATGCCCTTGATCACGATTAATTGAATGAAATGCTTAAATAAGGAAGGACTGAACGAGTATAGGTATATCGCGTTCAATCAAAGGAGGGAATAGTTTTTATATTCTGTTTTGTCTGCTTCAGAAGAATATGTTATGCCGATAAAGGTTGCAAAAAATGCGGCTACAAATTCTAAGCTTAACGAACTACCAATAACCTGAGCTTGAAATTCATCTTCTACCTCAAGAGATTGATACTCATTTTCACAGCAGGGTTTTTTCTTGAATTGATTTTCTTTTGACGTTTCGGTTTCACAACCGCTTTCCATATTGGACATACCACAATGTAATTCTGTATGGCCAACTACTATTTGCGTTTCCATTGCCATTCCTCCACAATAGTGTGTTACCATTGCAAAGCCGGAATTGCCAACCAGAAAAATTAAAAGTAGCGATATGGAAATTATTCTTTTCAATAAATTATCTTCCTCAGTAATTTTGATATACGCAAAGTAAACCAAAATGATTCCTGTTCCTGTTCAATATCTTGTTTTAAATGTATGAAATTTCTCTTCCTTTCAGGTAGCAAAGGTAAATTCCCCTTGTTTTAAGCATTTTAAGCAATTAATCAAGTATTACATTTTTTCAATTTCAAGTGAAAATCCACAGATACTTCATCTCTCACTTTTATCGTTCCAAATAGCTTTTGAGGAGGTTGCAGACCAAAATCTGAAAAAGAAAAGTCCGGCTGCCCTCCAAATGCTTATGATTCTCACCTTCTTCTTTTACTATGCATGAAACTGTGTAGACATTAGACTTTCCTGCCAGGGTGATTTCTACTTTGCCGAATAGTCCGTTTTCGTGGGAGGAACTCTCCTTCAACTCAATAAACCTAATACTTATCTCCGGAAACTCATTAGCCCTGAGGGTCTTGGCAAAGTCCCGGGTCATCATAGAGTTATGGCAATCAAAGCCAGCTGCCTTCATAAAAATCTCACCATTAAATGAAGGGTTTTCAGCACCTTGAGGATAGTTTTCCATCATGGTATCCTCTCCTTCATAATTCACTGAAAGGCAGTGAAACTGATTGATATTAGTTGTTCCTGATATCTCCACCCGACTTTTACCTGTAACCCGCCATTGTGTTTCTTTGCATGTCTCGGCACTACAGGAAAGAATTGGGTTGAAATTTATGACTACCATGAGTAAGCAAAACGCCATTGTTTATTACTTTTTCTTGCTGTTGTCTGATTGCTGACCGTTATTATTCCTAAACTTTTCGTTGTACCAAAGGTCCAGTGCATCGGCTTCCTCACCTGACAGCAATTTCAATGCTTTTTCATATTCCTTCCTTAAAAGCTCTTTATCAAAGCTTACTTTTTCAAGAATTTTTTTGCAATACTGCAGTTTGTCCATTTTTACTTTAATACTCAGAAAAGTGCCGGATAAATGTTCCGGCACAAAAATACTTTTGTTTAAAAACTTATTACTGCTTCTATGTTTATGCCATCAAATTCACCTCCATTGTATTTGGTGCCTGTCCAGCCTTCGCCTTCATACTTTTGAGATACATATTCCAGCTTGGCCATTACATTTTTAGTCATGTACCAACCACCACCAATATTCACCCGATTAATTTCTTGTGTTAAAGCATTTTCAAGCATCTCTCCTGAAACAGTGTTATACCTTCCACCTAGATAAAATTGTTCAGTATTGCCAAAACGATAGAGAAGTTCCCCTGCTAACTGTGTAAAAGCCCCTCCACCTTGATCGTCACTGCTTGAGGCTACTTCGTAAATCCCGAAAAACTCCAGTCCTTTATATTTTATGAATGGGTTGATTTGAATGGCTGTTAGTTCTCTGAATCTTGGGTTGAACCGTCCTTCAAAGGGGCCTCCATCACCGTCCAGCGTTTGCATGACATTGTAATACCGCGATCCTGCCCGATCTCCACCGTAAATCCAGGAGCCTGTCGTAGTACCTTTATTGATATACCAGGAACCTGTTAAACGTAATCTGAAGTCATCACTTAGTTGATTGTCATAACCGAGTTTTCCATAGAAAGATGCCTTGTTGTCAGAATTATCGTTGACCACTACGCTCTGATTAAGTTTCCCATTCGTAATTCCAATTACTCCTAAAAACCATTTTTCATTATAGTAAGCTCACCGAAAGCCTCCGTTGAAAAAGCATCCATAATATAATTGCCCACAAATGGGTTAAAAATAGCCCTTGCATTATCGCTTCTTCTGAAGTGGGCATCTCCATAATTAAACTCATCTAAGCCAATAGTTATACGGGCTACATCCATAAAGCCCTGCATAAAACCCGGTTTTATAAAGTCCAATTTGTCAATTTGAAGATAACCACCTTTCACCCATGCTTCCCTGTGATTTTGGGATGAAAGATAAGTCCTCAGGTGCATTCTCAACCCATCATACAGCTGAACATCAATGTTGAGGTTAGCTGTGGGAAGATTGAAGTTTGTTCCTAATTCTACCAAACTGTCTAGCGAATTGGTTTGATTGATACTTTGAAATTGCATAGCAAAATCACCTCCTATACGTACTTTCACTCCATCAAACTCCACGGTGTCTTGCTTGGATGGTTCAAATACGTTAAGACCGGCTTTGTCATTAGGCCGAAAATACTGCAGGGCAGGTTGCTGTGCATACACTATACTTGATGTCAGAAGTATTAGTGATAGTATGGTAATTCTATACCCATTGTTTCTTGTTTTCATATTTATAAGCGTTTTAGTTTATTAACTTAAAAGTTGTTTCAAAAGAAATTTGTAGTTTGTCCCCCGTTTTAATTGTGCCTAATAAGGCTTTGGGAGGCTCTATATTAAATTGTGTAAAGGTGATAGGGAATGATCCGGAAAACTGTACAGTATTCCCGGTAATTACATAATCCACTTGAAGGGAAACCAAACTTTTAGTACCGACAATAATCAGATTACCCTTTGCCCGTAACGACTGATCGGTAATCGTCTCAATTTCTATCAGCTCAAATTGTATTTCGGGGTATTTTTTTGCAACAAGTGCTTCATAGGCATTGTCATCCATGCTGCCTTTTCCACTCTTTAATGATTTAGTAGGCAAGGTGACTACAAGTGAATTGATGCGAGTGATTTTTTGGTTTTCAATGGTTATTTGCCCCTCTCCAGTGGCATCATCCGATACCATATCCCAATCGTGAAGAGTAGAGGTGCCTGATACTTTAAATTCTTGATTAATGATGAGTGTATAGGCATTTTGGGCAACTGTTTCTCCACCAACTATTAATAATATGGCCAATAACAACGCCCACTTTAGTTAACTTTTTGGTTTTACCTGACTCTGTATATACATATATCCTCTCTTTTTGAAATATTGAATCCAAAAGTATTGAGAGAGGCTGGGGTGATCTGTACAGTATTATGGCTTTTATGTATGAATTCTTGTTTTGAGAGCACTTTGTTGAATGAAATGTCTATTGAAGCTATTTCGGACGAATTAGCCAAATAAAAAACGGTAGGCGTGAAAGAGGACGAGCAGGTACAATAACTTTACATACTGACTGATTATATCTAAGGAATTTTATTCCGAAACTACTATTTTGGAAAAAAATTGGGTGTGTTTTCATCAGAATAGATTGGAACTATAGTTCAACACAAACATGGAAAATACAACCAAAGCAGTAATCCACAAAAACACCTGACTCGCCATACTTTTATTTTTTGCCTTTTTACAATTCTCACACCTTTGATTGTTCTTTTTATTACCATACGCCTGGTAAAATGAAAAACCTAATGATAAAAAGGCCAGTGTGTATAAATAGGGCCGCATCGGGTGTAGCCACGAAAACCACGTAACCGTGCCCGAAAAACCGGCAATACCAACAACAATAGCCGGCCCCCAGCAACAAAAGAAGGGGGCTACCGCAGAAGTCAGACTTAGACCTAATAAAACACTTTTCTTCATAAATATTTTAAAATTATTAGATTTCGGTTATCCTAATATTCCATTTACTATTTAACTCATCATCCTCTTTATCTTCTACCCATCCTTTCAGCTTAATCCTTCCGGACTTAAGTTTTGCAAGTATGTCATCAGGAGTATCTGAGCTGATTTTGAATGTCTCTCCGTTTACGCTTATACTCCACTCATTATCCTTCTTCACCAATTCACCATTTAACGTTACTACTGCATTTCTGGCTGAAAATCCGTTATTCTTAACTTCTTTCTGAATTTTTTGTAAGGTCAAATCATTGTCAGCAGCTAGCTCAAGATATGCTTTACCATCGTTAAGACTTACTTTAACACTTTGAAGCCCATCCATTTTCTTGAGCCCGCGTTCCAGGCCATATGCACAGGGCGCACAATCCATTCCAAATACTTCCTGATCTACTTGGATCAATTGAGCCATTGCACTGCTCAGGCTAATAATTGTCAACAATGCTATTATTCCTAACTTTTCCATTTTCTTCTGTTTTAATATTTATAACCAATAACTTATATTCATTGAGAGTCTGTATCGCTCTTGAGGGCCTTGCACTACATTCTGATAGACCGGAAATAATGCCCCAAAAGATATTCCCCAGGCTCCATAGAGACCGAGAAATGACGGCCCGAGCATAACTTTTTTCCTCTTTGATCCATTGGAGACAGTTGGCCTTCAAAAGTGTTGCTTCCAGGAAACTCCGCCAGCGACTCAACAAATATTCTCCAGTCTGGCTTTGGATAGTCTCCCATGAAGATGTTGGGCTGATAGCCAACTACCAAGCTGGCATATGGAAGGTCACCTAATTGATCATTACCCTTCTCAAAATAATACTGATAGCCGCCACCTACCCAGGCGTACCAGGTTCGGGAAGCATACCCGGTAGAGATCGCTCCATGAATGGAGTTGCTTAAGTTGATGCCTCCTCTTGTTTCTTCGGTAGGCGTTGAAACACTTAATATTGCAGTAGATTCAAATCTTTTCCCCACGCCAAATGCATTGGAAAAGAAACGATACCAGACCGAAGCTTCAATATCGCCATTAGCGGGCATATTGCTGTTTCCTCTCGTCCTTGGAGGATCTGAAAGCCGGTTGATCATTGTAGGTGTAGTGATGTTTAACTGTAGGTCTTCCGTAACACCATAAGACCAGATATATCGCAGCATAAAAGACTGATCATCTTCTGTAGCCAGGCTCATGGCAACCGCATTAAAATCAACTCCTCCCTTGGCTAAAGTAGGGGTTTGTAGTCCGAAGAGCGGGCCGTGTCCCTGAGCGTAGGTTTTTGAAAGTGCCATCATGGCAACTATTACAATTAATACTGTTTGTTTCATCTTTACTTTTTAAATCCCTAAAAATTGTTGAAGCGGAAGCAGCAAATAAGCAGAGAATAAGCCAACCACGTAAAGCCCAAAAGATATCCAAAGGATAATCTTACTCCACCGAGCGGCTGTATCACAGGCCGTTTCATTTCCATATTCGTCTATTTCACATGCCTGATTACTCTTGCGACCGTAAAACAGCCAGAAGTTGAACCCGATCAAAATACTGGCTACCAGAAATGTCCACTCCTTATACTTGCTCAACCATATCAGTGCAGGGAAGTCCGAAACTAATCCAGCCACTACCGCTCCCATCCCAACAGCTACGAGCAATGAGGGCAGTGCACAGCAGAGCAGCGTTGAGACAGAAGTAAACAGGGACGCTATGCTGACGAAATCCTGCTTCAGAGATTTTAAGACTCTCATTTTATGCCGCCATTTTAGCACAACTTTCCGCACAAGCTTCACACTTTTCTGCACACTGCTTGCACACTTCACTGTCAAATTTGCCGCACTCTTCTGCACAAGCTTTACACAGATCAGCACAAATGGCGCATACTCTGTCGGCATAATCGGACTGAGATGCCAGCATTTGGACACAGGCGGTACAAAGGGCAAGGCAATCCAGACAAAGCTGATGGCATTTTTTCATATCGGGTTCACCCATATGCTGGTCCAGACAGATTCGCGTAGCGGTTATGCATTCGTTACAATTGTCAATACATTGTTGAATTTCGTTGTTCAATGGTTTCATAACTGTGTTGGTTTAAGTGAATTCCCTCGCCAGCACGGCAGCATGGGGGAAATATATTTTGTAAGCCGTACCTTACTTCTTTTTTTATCCTTGTCCTATCCCTGCTTTGATCAGTTCTTCTTTGGTGACTCCCTGGCTTTTACAGCAGGATAAAAGCGATCCGTTTACTGCTATGGCCGGCACTTTTTTAATCTGGTATTCTTTCAGTTTGCTCAGACAAGTTTTGTCTTCACATTGCTTAACCAGATCATAGACTGTTATTTCACATTGATCACAGGCTAAGTCTTTTACCATGCTGACTACCGGATCACAAACCGGGCAATTAGCCGTAAATATTTCTACTTGACGTTTCATATTTTCCTCCTTTTGAATTGTTCTGTAAAATGATTTTGAGATTCTTTCCGGATAAGAACAATTCAAAGGTAAGCTTAGGGAGGGGTGGTCGCCAAGAGGCGATGACTACAAAATTTGATTTATTTTTCTTGATATAAGAAAAGTGATGATGAAAAACGGAGATTTTACCGGATCATACTGAGCGGAAATCCGACACTTGCAATACAGAGCAACGGTTTATGAACCGCTTTTTTCATTTACATTGCCTATTCGTTCCTTTAGCTCTGCTATTTCCTTCATTTTTTGAGTAAGGCTATCCAACTCCAGGTGGGGAAACTGCTGGCGGATAAATTCTATACGATCTTCATTACCGCAATTTCCTGGGCAGGCTTCAACGGTTTCTGAAATCTTAATGGCAAGAGCTTTCCGGTAAGCTTCATCCAATAATAAATAATGGGCTTTGTCCAACCCTTTTTGTGCTGCTTTGAACTGTAGTAAAATTTTTTCCGGATCTTTTCCTTCATCCAGCATTTTTATCAAGCCATCCACCTGGCCTTTGATGCTCTGCAAGCGTGTCTTTATATCTTTTGTTAGGTCCTTGGGTATCATAATCCTTCAGATTTTATTAAAGGTACGTTTCCGTCCGGGGTGGTGAACAAAAAGTGTGTATGTTTTTTAATTTCAATTAAACCATAGACCCGATATCCGACCCCATAGAGGGATAGGAATAGACCATGTTCCTTATATCGGCAACTTTTAGTTTAGCCCGAATAGCCATCGCAAAAAGGTTGATCATTTCTTCCGCATGAGGGCCGATGATATGAGCGCCTAAAATGTGGCCATCTTTATCCGAAATCACTTTGTAGGCATAAGTGGATTCATTAATCCGTTTGGCATTATACCCGTTGGAGGCAGAAGCACTTTTCACCTGATGTTCTTTCCCTGACCCTTTCGCTTGCTCTTCAGTCATACCCACAGCAGCCAGTGTAGGTAAGGTGAATACTGCACTTGGCATTTCGGAGTAATCTGGTTTTTGCTATTGCCCCGAATGATATTGGCCGCCACAGCATGACCTTCCATTACGGCTACAGGCGTGAGGTTTAGCCCATTGCTATCAGCTGCATCACCTGCTGCATAAACTGCAGGGTTACTCTCACTTTGCAGATATTCATTTACCTTGATTCCTTTTTTATTGGAAGCTATATTGGCTTTTTCCAGATTCATATCATCCAATTCTGGTACTCTTCCAGCAGCATTTACTACAAGATTGGTCTTATATGTCTCTGTGCTATTCGGAGATTTGGTGATGACTTTGAATTGATCGTCATCTTCTTTAATGCCTACTACTTCAGTTTCAAGATGCAATTCAATCTCCAATGCTCTGGTTGCATCAACGAGGTGCTTGACAATATCCTCATCAAAATTTTCCAAAGGACGTTTGCCCCGATGGAATATAGTGACCTTACTACCAGCCCTGGCTGCAATGTGGGCAAACTCCATCGCAATATAACCACCTCCAATAAAAGTGATATGTTCAGGTAACTTCTCCAGATTTAGAAAATCGGTACTATCTATGGGTAAATCACCTCCTGGAATGTCCAGGATTACCGGTCTTGCACCTGTGACAATCACGATTTTATCACCTTCCAGCAAATCGTTCCCAATGCGGACAGTGTTTTCAGACTCAAAGCTGGCTGCTCCATGGTACATCTTCACACCTGCGTTTTCATATCCTTTCTCAACGCCTTTGGGCATTTTGGAGACGAGTTCATTTTTGTAAGCCATTAAGTCTTGCCAATTGATGAAAATATCTCCTGAGATGCCTGTACCACTCATTTTATTGGCCCGGTCAATAATCTCCGCTGCTCCAACCAGAATTTTCTTAGGATCGCAACCACGAAGGGCACAAGTACCACCGTAAGGTCGTGAGTCAGTGATGGCTGTTTTTAATCCTTTCTTGGCGCATTTCTTGGCGATGGTCATTCCGGCCATACCGGATCCGATGACGATTACATCATATTTTTTCATACGCAGCAGCTATTTTTTCCACCTTCCTGAATCGGAGGACAGGCGACTGTCCCATAAGAGCAATACACACAGCAATCACCATCTTTGGGCTTGATCACTTCTTTGCAATTTTCACATTCGTAGAAGTACTGACATGCGTCCGTAGGCATGGTTTCTTCTTTCTGATGACTACAGTTTGGGCAGGTGATGGTGGATTGTAATACGATTTCTTTTTCCATGTTATTGATTGTTAGGCTTTTCTACTACTTTGTATCCGGTCTTATTGATCGTTTCTATGATTTTGTCTTTTTCTACTTTATCCGGATCATATTTGACAATGGCATTACCCTTCTCGTAGGATGTTTTTACCTCTTTCACTCCGGCAAGTTCACTGACTGCATGGGTCACGTGAGACTCACATCCCGAGCAGGTCATCCCTTTGACGGGTAATTCTATGGTTTGAAATTCTACTGTTTGGAAAATATCAGACTGTCCCCGCCAATCGCTTATTTTTGAATCTATCACAGTGTATCCTGTGCCATTGATCGCTTCCGTAATTTTGTCTAAACCGACTATTAACGCATCGTATTTTACCTGAGCGCTGGCGTCTTTATAGGAAACAGATACTTCTTGTACACCATTTAAAGAGGATACCGCATGCTTTACATGCTCCTCACAGCCTGTGCAGGTCATTCCTTTGATTTTGAAATCGGCTAACTTGATTTGCGTCTGATCATTGTCGGCAATAAGACCGGTACTATCATTTTTTGGATAGAATATATGCGAATAGGTAGGAAAAGCGAGCATTAGGGCCGCAAACACTGTAACTATTCCCAGGAACTTCTTTGATTGCCAGAATGAAGGTTCTTCGTCTGTTTCACAAGCACAGTCAATTTCTTCTTGTCCCGAAAGCATTCGGGATGGCTTGAGTTTCTGATACCAGGCGAAAGCTAATACACCAATTGTCAGCACAATTAAGTACGGCCTAAATGGCTCCATCCATGAAAAAGTAGCTGCGATACCACCAATTCCCGCCAACAGCGAAAATACCGGGGTGATACAACACAGCGAAGCTACTATAGCAGCCAGCAATCCGGCACCCACGCTTTTTGTTGACGTAGTAAACTGTTTAGAATGTTGGCTACTTGTACTCATGACACAGTAGATTTTTGTTCTGTAATTGCAAGGCTCTCTAAAATGGGATTGATAACTTTCAGGTTCTCTTTTTGAAGTGAATAGAATATGGTTTGTCCTACTTTTTCGCTCACTACAAGTCCTCCCTCACGCAGTTTTTTCAAATGCTGCGAAATGGCTGGTACGGTCATACCCAAAATGTCACTTAGGTCACAAGGGCACAGTTGGGATTCCTTACTAAGCAGATAAAGGATTTTGAGCCGGACTTCATTGCCTGACAGGCTCAAGGCCCTGGCGATGCTGCCAATGGTTGGCTCTACCCGGTCTATTTCGGTTTTGCATTGCTGGATTTGTGCTACATCAGCAAATACACGGATACATGATTTCGTCATACTTTAATTATTTAAGCAGTTAATTAAATAACGAGGGTAAGAAACAAAAGTTTAAGCAAATGCTTAAATTATATGTTTTAAAAATCTTCTTCATCACTTATTTGGTAAGCCAGCACATAAATAAAAATTGCTGTAAAAAGAAATTTAAAATTATTGATAATAAAGAAGTAGTAAAGTACGACATTTAGCTAGAGAAAAGAGGTATGTGAGAAATTTTTAGTTAAAAAAAATTACTGTCCTCGGACTAAACTACAAAGTTTAAAATAATGTCTTCCTTCTGAATTTAAGAGGGCTTAGTTTATGGTTTTTAAAAAGTGCCCTACCCTCAGAATTTCAAATCAGTTTGGATAATATTGAGCTTTTTGAAATATTTTATTAAAGTAAGCTTCGGAGTAAACCAAAAACTTTTCAAGACTAATATAAGAGCATAAATTTTTCGCTGCCGCCATCACCATTTGGGGAAAATCCTCTGCCTCCTTAATCCTCTTATGGAGGACTGTAAACAGCAGATTTAGTATTAAAACCACCCAAATCTGGATTTTGATCCCGTTCTCACTGTCCGACAAAAAATATTTAAGCTCAAAGTTTTGCTTAATCTACTTAATAAGTACTTCCAAGACCATCTTCTTATAAATTAGGGCTATGGTCAGGGCTTAAATATCAATAACAATAAATCCAAGTTCATCTGAGAAATTCTGGCATATCCAAAGCTTTCCTTCTTTGGCAAAATACTTTACACGTTCATTATTCAACTCACCAATTTCAATCTCAGAGATCAGATTAAACTCGGCATCAAAAATTGGCAAAAATACTAAGGTTTTCTTGATTTCTGGGACAAAATTATTATCAATATAAGTTTCCGTGAATATTTTTTAGAAGACAAACGCAAATAGCGCTTTTTCACACTATCCCACACTGGAAATTCAAACCGGACTTGCTCCAAAATACGCTGGTAATCCTTTCCTGCCTGATCCCTGAATTTTATCTAAGGGCCACTCGGGATTTTAGCCCGTTTAGGTGTCTTTTGTGGCTCGTATTGGACTACTTACACAAATTCTCCTTGGTTGTTAAAAAGAATTATTTCATTTGAAAACTCATGACTTATTCGAATATATTTCTTGTCCGAACTGAGGTTGACTTCGGGAGGTGCTATATTATCATCCCACCTGAATATAAAATCATGATAAGAGTTTTCAGGATCAATATCAAACCTATTAATTTTGTTATCACTAACAGAAAGAACATATAAAAACACATTACCATTTTTAAGGTCAAAATTTTCCCCGAACACCTTTAAATAATCGGTACCGGACAACACCTCTTTGTCTCTATAGAATTGCATCAATTCACTTCCATTGGAATCCCTAGCATCATCCCAATCTATCCTATAACAATCTGACCACTTTTATCGATTAATGAAGAGCGTATATTTGATTTGATGAAAAATAAGCTATCATTCACGGATTGAAGACTACGGATATAATCGCCAACGCCGTTTGGTCCTTCAGGCTCTAGTGGATAAGATTTGACTAAAATATGCCTATCGAGGTCTACTTCATCGATTGAAAGATCAAAATGATTTAAAAGGAAAAATGATTTTCTACTATCATCCAAGATAAATGTCTTAAATTTCCCCTTAAATCCAAGATTCGATTTTTTGAATCTATTAAAACCGTGTCTACCGAATATCTATTTACCTGGCTATCTTGTTTAGTTTTATTTTCTTGACATGAGAAGGATACATAAATAATTGCATAAAACCACAAATGCCTCCAGTTCCAATTTTTACATTGGCACGTCAAATAGATCCCTTCTAATTTGTTTTTGACATCAATATTAAATAAACCAAAATTAAATTTTACCATTCCCTATTTTGTTGAATAATTTTATTATTTAAAAACCACTTTAGGACATTCGGAAACTATACACTTAATGCTATTAAATTAAGGAAAATTAATCATAACTAAAAAACAAGGAATACAATAACTAAATGAAACGCACAATTTCGAGATATAGAGTTTGTATCAGCTTGATTGAATAGTAATTTTTCTCAAAAATCAGATCCATTAAACTGTTGTTTAGGATTATTTTTAAAAATACATAGTAAAAATTAGCCTCTTAATTTGTCCAGTTAAAGCTTATGTTCTTCTCAAACTGGGAGGTTTAGCCAATTTCCTCAACCTCAATTCACGCCGTCTTCACATTCTTGGTAATCTTATTCAACAAATCAAACTTGTTATTACTTTCTGCTTTTTGAAAATATTCTGCATATGCTTATTCACAGTTCTTTCGGAGATAAACAAAGTGTCAGCTATATCCTTGTATATATGTCCTTCCCGGACCAATTCGCAGATTTCAATTTCTCGTTTTGTCAGGCCAAGCTTGTTACATCGAATAGTGAAAATTTCATCTTCATTTTTTGTTTGCAGAAGATTGAGGGTTTCCAAATCTTTTCTATTTTCTTCGACCATGTTCCGGATATACAGGACTGTGATTACCAGAAAGCCACCATTTGTCAATAAAACTTCTGTCAGCTGTGTTACTTCTAAATAGGCTAGCAGCGGCATCAATGTCCAGGGAGCTACAGCAACATAAGATAGGATAGCGTCGAAGGAGGCTTTACTTTTTTTGTAGCGTTGGCGAATGCCCCAAAGGATATTGTACACCATGTAAAAAGCATAGGCAAACGGGATGATCATTCCCACGTAGATCACTGTCATTAGATCCAATCCTAAAGGATATAATATGCAAAAGAAAAGTACAAACGGTAAGATCAAAAATATTAGCACCCCGTATTTGGCATGAAATTCTAAATGAGTAATATTGAATGCCCTGTAAAAATAATAAGGAAAATACGCTCCCATACCGAAACCGGCACCATAGGCAAGAATGTATTGCAAAGTTACTGACAGAGGTAAATCTTCGTCTGGAAAAAGCCCTCCGGCCAAATTGTAAAGGATCAGAAGAAAAAGCAAAATCAGGTAATATTTCCTCTTCTTCTCATTCGGTTTTTGGAGATAAAATACCAGTTGATGAGAAAACATCATCACCTCCAGCAAAACAAATACTAGGGTTACAATGTGAATTTCAGTATTCAGAACAGTCATAGTGTTTTAGGCAGTTTTCAGGAAGTAAAAGGGAAATCCAAACTTTTCGGAAACGGTATAAATTTCCAAACCGTGTTTTCGATACCAGGGGAGGTTGCTCTCCGTAGATGTTTCCAGATAAACAGGTCGGTCAAGTGTTTTGGAATAATCCAATACATGCCTCAGGATCTTAGTGCCAAAGCCATTTTTTTGCTTTTCCGGGCTGACCCCAACAAACCATAGGTAGGTAAATGGATCTTTTGGATAATGCTTCTTGATAAAGGATTCCCTGGATAAGGCTTTGGGAATATTTCCCAAACCAATGGTTTTTAAGATTAACTTTATATCCAGATATGTACTTTTCCAAGAGAACTTTTTCTTATCCTGAAACTGTATCATGGCGCAAGCATTGCCATCCTCCGAAATAAAAACTTCCCCCATATTAATGCAGTTTTCAAAAGAATACTCCATCAAATAGCGAATTTTTTCTTCTTCTTTACCAGCGATGTAGTTGACACTTTTGTTTTTTTTGAATGCTTTCAACAGGATGGTTACGACCTTTTCCCTGTCATTTTGGGTTGCTTTTCTCATTTGATTTTTTTTGTTAAAATCCGAGTTGCGAGGATTTTTCTTCTCCACTCCACATTACACAACTGTCAAACAGGAAGGGGAACGGGAGGGGCAAGTTCGTTTTTGGCAGAAAAAACCAGCGGTTTTTTGTCGGACAAAGACACAACTTGCAAGGACCGCGCACAGCGGAATCCTAGTGGCTCCAAGGTGTTAGTTAGCCTCTAGTAGGTTAAGTAAAGAACTGTTTTAATATAAATTAATAACTAAATATTACTAATAATATTGTTAAACATATGTTTTTATCTAAGTATATGCAAATTAATGTTATATTTTTATTGAGATATATGGATCTTTAAATATATGGTCAAATGTGTATTTGGATACCTGAATAGGCATTTATTATTGGAACTCAACATTCCATTTTTCGTCATTCCCCCTCCCTTTCGGAATATAATTATGTATAGCATTATCTGAATAGGAATGTATGTAAGTATTGGTATATAGGCATATTTGCATATTTAAAAATTTGTAAATCAAAGCCTTAAGTCTCATCTAATCCTCTAAACATTTTTCTGTAGTATCCTAAAAATCTTAATTTGTTCAGTTACCTTTTTACGCCTAAATTTTCCCTACTCATCCAATACTCGTTTAAATCTTTATGGGGATGAAATAATTCTGACTGGTCTCTGCAATGAGGTAGCCTATCCATTAATTTTCTGGACGCCTCTTTCCCAGCCTTATCCCTGTCCAAAAATAAGTTTACACGCCTGTACTTATTTATTTTCGAATAATATCCCTGTAAATTGGCCAAAGAATTAAGCACCATAAAGTCCTCTCGGTATTGGTCCCCTTTTCTCATCTCCTTATAACTCAACAGGTCAAATATTCCTTCAAACAGGCATAGATCTGTTGAATTATTACAGTATGTAGATACTCCCTGGGCAGTGCAGCCTTTCCAATATTTGTTACGAATTGCCCAGCCGTTTTCATGAGGATTACCTAGCCCAAAATACCTGTTGTCACCAATGCGGTAATAGACTTCACGGCAAAATTCTTTAGCTGTATCCAGAAGGATTCGCCTGGATTGAAGATATTCCGTTATGGCACTATTGTTTCCTAGTTGTTTGGTTTTTATAATCTTGATTCCTTCAGCTGACTCTTCGGATGATTCGGGTCGGGGAATAGCAGGCTGGTGAAGAAAAAGAAGACCCACTTACTGTTTTGATTTCCCTAATGGCATCAGGAACAGTATAAGCAGGATTCATTTTAAGAACCAGGTCAATCAACGTACCCCCAGCATTACCATCTCCAAAATCTACCCATAGATTTTTGCTCGGGCTTACCTTAAAAGAAGGGGTTGATTCCTCCCGGTAGGAAGAATAGTAAAAGCAATAACCTGCTTTTACTTTACTTGGTCTGATTCCCATCTGGTCCAGATAGGTTATTATGGATATTTTATTTGCTTCTTTTGCATTCATTGCTCTTAAGTTTAATTTTTTTTTGAAAATCCGCTTACTACAGTTACTACCTTACTACAAACACCCCTTTAACTATTGATATTCAGTTTCTTACACCTATTTTGACTTAAAAAGCATCTTACTACAAAAGCGCAATATGTAGTAGGTTGTAGTAATTTTAATTATTTAATCTTACTACATGTTAATTATCTGCATATCAAATATTTAACCCCTATTTGTAGTAAGTAGTAGGTTGGTTTTGTTTTATGTAGTATCCCTTTTCGGGGAAGGTTTGGGTTTCGTTTCTCCGTACTTGGGTCTGAACATGACCAAGCAGTTTCAAGGCTTTCCCAATCTCCACAGGGCTAATTCTTAGATTGCCGGAAATATTTAAAGCCAGCTGATGGCAGATATCCGTTGCAGTCATGAATTTGTCATGGTCCTCTTTGGTGCCTGGTGTAAAGAACTTTTGCACTAGCTCTACTTCAGGAGAAATGGTTTTGTACTGGTTGTTCATGATTTCATTTTCCCGGATTTCCTTCGCTGTCATTTCATAATGAAAATTCGTCAGGTATAACTGATAAGCCTGTGCCCAAACCCTATCGATTTCAATTTCCTTTATGTAATTCCAATTAATTTCCCTTACCGTAAAGCAGAGCCAACGCACACTACCTGTTACATCCGTGAGAAACTCAGCCTTATTAGTGGATCCCCAAATGGAAGCCCTTCTCGGTTCCATTTTAGGCTTCTTGTCATAAGGATGCCTAACTTTGACTTGTGATTTACTCATCAGCGTTTTCTGTGCGTTGATCTCTGTTTTGGAAAGTGTGGAAAGCTCATCCTGAATGATTCCGAAATTCTGACTCAAGGCGATTAGACTGTCCTTGTCCACAGAAATATTTTCAGCTTGGTAAGTCTTCAGCTGATCTGGAATCAGGAAACGTGTAAGTGTGGTTTTACCACTATTCTGTTGCTCCTGTACAAAGATCAGGGCTTGCTTATTGAAAAAGTCATCGCGGAGACAACAGGCCACACAGCGCACCAGCCATTTTTTGAACTGGATCTCAAAACGTTCTTGTCCATGTACCTGAATATATCGAGTGAATTTCCGGATATAATCCCCATGATTGGCTTCACTCCAGGTGTCCCGGACATGCTTAAAGTAATTCACGAAAGGGTTGGTTTTTGGAATAAAATCTGAAGACAGAAAGGTATTGATCTCTGCTACCGAGGTACGGTATCCCTCCTGACGGCATTCTATGTAAAGCGTATGGGGATTGACTGGGTGGTACTTCTTTCCTTCTTTTTCTTTTGCAAAGACCTCGTTGAGTACCATGTTATTTTTAAACTCATATTTTGTCATAAGGAATCTGATCATTCGAATGGTTGCACTCGAAGATTTCTCATCAATCTTTTTGATAGGGGTTTCATCGGCCATATTTCTGTAGATTTGGGTTGATTATTCCATACAGAAATGGTATATTTATCTCATTAAAAACGGGATACCATTTCCTAATGAAATTAATTAAGGCGGATCGGGCATGATCCGCTTTTATTTTTTCCGAACGTTTTTCTGGTGACCGGCATTGAGTATATCCGACTTTTTGAAATACACCCTGGTGTTAATTACTTGTTCCTTCAGGAACCCTTCCCTCCTCCAGTTGTTGATCGTAGTGCGGGAGCGCCCAAGCAGTTTCATGGCCTCAGGTATCTGTATCAATTCATCGTCGGGAGTGGCTGGTTGCAACTCTGGGATTATCCTTGAAGCTACTTCTTCAGCTATCTCTTGGATAAGTTGTCTTTTGTCAATTGGTGAAAAGATCATGTCATTCATATTCAGTTTTCGTTTGGTTTGTTGGCCGAATATGGTCACAAGTTGGCAGGGGTAGTTAGGTGGGGTAGTACCCCAAGTTTTTGGGAACCTTCACTATTGGCTGGAATGGAGGGTTTTGAAGGGAAAAAATTGCATGAAAGCAAAATGCTTATTGAACTGATAAGAATGATCCTTCAAGCCATTGAAAGAGATGACTTCATTCTTGCACGGAAGCATATCAAAGATTTTGAAAATGTAAGTTTGAAACTGGCCGTTGGATGATATGTAGGAAAAGCTAAAAGTTTTATTCTAAAATTAAGTGCATTTCAATTTTCAAGTCACTCCACCCAATTGTTGTAATGAAAAAATATTTGAAGTTGGAAACAATTAGGTCTCATCAAAAAAATCAGCAAATTCTAGAAAATGAAAAAACAGGAATGCTTAATTTGAATTAAGCGGTTAGAGTGAAAATTTGGATAATTCGCCCCTGAATTCGCCCCTGATTAAAAAAATAAAACCCTAACCTATTGAAAATCAATAAGCCAGGGTTTTGTTCAGTAGAGAGTGGGGATTCGAACCCCCGGTACGCTATTAGGCGTACGACAGTTTAGCAAACTGCTGGTTTAAGCCACTCACCCAACTCTCTAAGTATTGGTGAAGCATGTAAACAAATTAATCTTGATTTTTTAAAGCCTGCTTATTGTATATAACAATCAACAAAAAATGCTTTCTCAAATCCACAACTAAATGTCAATTCCGACCGCTTCCCGATCAGTGATGCAAATATAAACCAATATTCTTCAATTTAACAAAACCAAAACAAGAAAAAAGGGGACTTTTTTATCGCTTTAGCCGGAAACGAGGGCTAATTGATTTTAAGCCAGTAGGATAAATTCTAAAACAATTTCTAAACTTTTCCCCGATTAAATAAAGCCTCTTTTAAAATCGACCTAGAATTCCTTTCTTTGCAAGCCATACTATTATTTCTTTGAAGATGAAAATAATTGCCATAGGCCGAAATTATGCGGCACATATAGAAGAACTTAACAACGAAAGACCTGATTCACCTGTTGTATTTATGAAACCGGACACGGCTTTGCTAAAAGACAATGCCCCTTTTTATCATCCGGAATATTCCGACAATATTCATCATGAAGTGGAATTGGTCCTAAAAATAAATAAGGAAGGCAAATACATTCAACAGCAGTTTGCCCACAAGTATTACAACGAAATTGGAATTGGCATAGACTTTACTGCCAGAGATTTGCAGCAAAAGTGCAAAGAAAAAGGCCTTCCATGGGAAATTGCCAAGGCTTTTAATGGCTCTGCCCCATTAGGTCAGTTTAAACCGATCAGCGATTTTCCAGATATTTCCAATATCAACTTTCACCTTGACATCAACGGGGAACGTCGCCAAACTGGTAACACTTCCCTTCTACTCTTTTCTTTTGATGTAATTATCGCTTATATATCCCAATTTTTCACCCTTAAAACCGGTGACTTGATCTATACCGGTACACCTGCAGGTGTGGGCAAAGTTAATATTGGTGACAGGTTGGAGGCTTATGTGGAAGATGAAAAATTGCTGGATTTTGAAATTAAATAAAGGCCTATACACTTTACTATTCGTATGCATTGCCCTTGTCTTTCTCTCTCAAACTCAGAAAGAATATTACCTATTTCCCATCAAACCCGACCAGCAAAACTTCCTTGCTGGCAATATGAGCGAAATAAGGAGCAATCATTTTCATACCGGACTTGACATCAAAACGGAAGGCAGACAAGGGTTACCTGTGCACGCTTCAGCCGATGGATATGTTGCTAAAATCAAGGTCTCCTCTTTTGGCTATGGCAACGTACTTTACCTCAAACACCCCAACGGTACAAGCACCGTTTATGCCCACCTGAAAGATTTTGCCTCTCCGATCGCGGAATTCATGCAACAGAAAATCTATGAAGCCCGAGAAAATGAATTGGAATACAATCCTAAACCTGGCGACTTGCCCATATCCCAAGGGGACACCATTGCTTATTCCGGAAATACAGGATCTTCAGGTGGACCACACCTGCATTTTGAAATCCGCGATTCCCTCAATCGGGCCATTGACCCTTTACACGCCGGATTCAGGGAAATCGTGGATAACACCTCCCCCATCGTACGAAGGGTGGCCATCAGTCCTTTGACTCCCGAAAGTAGAGTAAATGGCATGTATCGCAGGCAAGAATTCTCTTTGATTTACAGTTCCGGTGCTTTTCAAGTACAACCAACCATTAACATTTCCGGAAAGGTGGGCATAGAAATCCTTGCATATGACCAGTTGGATGAGATGTACAATAGAAACGGTTTCCCAATCTTTGAAATCTATGATGCTGAAAACAGAATATTTAGAGCCGAAGTGAATGAAATAGATTTCAACATAGGACGACATATTCTATTGCATACCTACCGGAACCGATATACTCGATTGTACAAAAAACCCAACAACAAGTTTTCATTTTATGAACCGGACAGTGTATTAAGTGGGGCTATTTCCGCTTTACCGGGAGAAGAGAAGTCTATTACGGTCCAACTTCTGGATGCCTATGCCAATGCATCCAAACTTAAAATTGATTTTTTAGGAGAATTGGCACCCACAACCCTGGATGGTACGAATTATACTTCCGGTAATCAACAAATAGAATATTTAGAGAATGTTTTAGTAATAAACAGCAGTGAAGCAAGTGCCGGTGATCTGGCTCAAGTTCATGTTCATGGGCTAAGTATGGAATTGCCTTATGCTTATGCAGGGAAAAATAAACGAACTTACCTTTGGGACATGGCCTTGGGTATTCCCGACTCCATTAACCTATGTTCCGAAACCATTTTCCCGAAAGTAATAGCCAAAATTCCTGCGGAAAAAGAAACGCTTATTGACAATGGAATGGTGAAAATTCTTTTGAGGAAGAAAGCCTTCTTGAAGACTTGTATTTAAGGGTCAATACTTTTGAAGACAAAGGGATGAAAGGCTTGAGTTTAAACGATCAGTTTGATTACCTTTGGCAATCGATTTCTGTGAAAGCAAATATGGGTGATTTTATGGGAGACCAATCAAAAACCCATATGTACCAATTGTATAGAAATGGACACCGAAACTTTCTAGGTGGAAAATGGGAAGGGCCTTTTATCAATTTCAACACCCGGGTTTTGGGTGATTTTGTATTGGCTACCGATTCTATTCCACCTTCTATTCGTCCCACTCGGATCAATGGAAGAGAAATAAGGTTTGTAATAAAGGACAATTTATCGGGAATTAAGGATTTTGAAGCTTGGGTAGATGGAAGATGGACTCAGATGAAGTACGAACACAAACAAGCAGTAATTTGGTCTGCACCACTCCCCGGAACCACTTTAAAAGGCGAAGTAGTCTTAAAAGTAAGAGATCGAGCAAATAACGAGGCCATTTATAATGGAAAGATTTAATTTATTCCGATATTTAAGCCCTTAAATTAATAATCAAACAATAAAGCCACAACTATGTCATTAGAAGTAGGCCAAACGGCACCTGAATTTGAGTCCAAGGACCAAGATGGGAACCCTATCAAGTTGTCCGATTTTAGAGGTAAAAAAGTTGTTTTATACTTTTATCCCAAAGACAACACCCCCGGATGCACAGCCCAGGCCTGTAACTTGAGAGACAATTATGAAAGTCTTCAAAAAGCCGGCTATGTAGTCTTAGGGATAAGTTCAGATGCGGAGAAATCTCATAAAAAGTTTATTGAGAAATTCGATTTACCATTTCCATTGATCGCGGATGAGGACAAAAGCGTCCATGAAAAGTATGGTACTTGGGTGGAGAAAAACATGTATGGTAGAAAATACATGGGAACCGCCAGAACCACATTCATTATTGATGAGAAGGGAGTAATTGAAGAAATTATTTCAAAAGTTAAAACAAAGGAACACACCAATCAAATTATTAAATAATTCCAAATCAATGGAAAAAAATCAACTGAACAATTAGAAGCAATTGGCTCCCAGGTAAGAAGAGATATTTTACGAATGGTGCATGCCTGTCAGTCAGGTCATCCGGGAGCATCTTTGGGCTGTACTGAGTTTTTCGTCGCCCTGTATTTTGACCAAATGACCAACAATCCGGATTTTGACCTTGATGGAACCGGTGAAGATCTATTTTTCCTATCAAATGGACACATTTCCCCAGTATGGTACAGTGTTTTAGCCAGAAGCGGTTATTTCAATACAAGTGAACTGAAGACTTTCAGGAAATTAAATAGCAGGTTGCAAGGTCACCCGGCTACAGAAGAAGGCTTACCTGGTATCCGAGTAGCTTCAGGTTCGTTGGGACAAGGTTTATCAGTTGCCATTGGGGCAGCCTTGGCCAAAAAATCAACAAAGATGACAAAAATGTCTATGTCCTTATGGGCGATGGTGAGCAACAAGAAGGGCAGATTTGGGAAGCTGCATTAAGTGCTCCTCATCATAAGTTGGACAATATCATTGCAACCATAGACCTTAATGGTCAGCAAATAGATGGCCCAACCAAGGACATCATGAATTTAGGAGATCTAAAAGCCAAATGGGAAGCTTTCGGTTGGGAAGTCATCGTAACCGAGAAAGGAAACGATATGGCAAGTGTGATCGAAGGACTGGAAAAAGCCAAAAGTTTGCTAGGTAATGGCAAACCTGTGTTAAACCTATTGCACACCGATATGGGCTACGGGGTAGATTTCATGGCCGGAACCCACAAATGGCATGGTGTAGCTCCGAATGATGAGCAGCTTGAAAATGCCCTTGGCCAGTTGAAAGAAACACTAGGAGATTATTGATTTCGGTGATAACAGATCTATAAATTTTGAATAATGGAAAATAAATTGGATACAAAATATACTTACACCGAAAAAAGGACACCAGATCCGGATTTGGTGATGGCCTACTTGAGGCCGGTAAAAGGAATGAAAATGTAGTTGCACTTTGTGCAGACCTTATTGGCTCATTGAAAATGGGGGCTTTCCAAAAGGAATTCCCTGAACGATTCTTTCAAATGGGTATTTCAGAAGCCAACATGATTGGTGCCGCTGCAGGACTAACTATAGGAGGAAAAATCCCTTTTACCGGAACATTTGCCAACTTTTCCACGGGACGTGTTTATGATCAAATCAGACAGTCTGTGGCATATTCCGATAAAAATGTAAAGATCTGTGCTTCTCATGCCGGTCTTACACTTGGTGAAGATGGAGCAACCCACCAAATCTTGGAAGATGTGGGCATGATGAAAATGCTTCCCCATATGACTGTCATCAACCCTTGTGATTACAACCAAACCAAAGCAGCAACCATCGCCATAGCTGAACATGAAGGCCCTGTCTATTTGAGATTTGGGAGGCCAAAATGGCCAATTTTTACCCCGAAGATCAGGAATTTGAAATTGGAAAAGCCTGGAAAATGATTGAAGGTACAGATGTAACCATCTTTGCTACCGGACATCTTGTTTGGGAGGCAGTGGAAGCAGAAGCTATACTTAGAGCTGAAGGCATCTCAGTGGAACTTATCAACATCCACACCATCAAACCTTTGGACACAGAAGCTATTTTGGCTTCCGTAGCGAAAACAGGTTGTGCAGTGAGTGCAGAAGAACATCAATTCAACGGTGGTTTGAATGACAGTATTGCCCAAACCCTTGTTAGAAATCAACCTGCTCCATTAGAGTTCATAGGTGTAGACGATTCTTTTGGTGAGTCAGGAAAGCCTGAAGAATTATTAGAAAAATATGGATTGAATGCCAAGAATATTGTTGAAGCAGCAAAAAGAGCTATTTCAAGAAAATAAATTGTTCTTACAAAATTGAAGCGGGGAAAACTTGGAATTTTCCCCGCTTTTTTTGTTTAAGCTGAACTGATTGCTTCAAAAGGTGAATGCCCTATTGGAAAACATTCAAACCGCTAACACTCAGATAGAAAAACTAAAGCACCAATGCATGTCTTGAGCTTGCTAAGGGAATGTTGTTATTGCAGGAAAACCAAGCTTTTTAGAGATTTCACCATGTGATAGAAAGTAAATTGTATATTTCGAAACATTCCCAAACAATATAACTTTCTTCAGCCACTTATAAAATAGACACTTGGTTAGCCCAAGCTTATCATTTACTTTTATATACAACTAACCAATTTCTACTCAAATGAAACCCCTATCTTTTAAACCAAGAGCACTTATCCTTTTAACAACAATATTTGTATTTGCCAAAGTAATCACTGCTTCCGCTCAAATCCTGACTTTTGAAGAAAAAGAGGATGGGGTATTATTGCTTTCAGACGGAAAACCTAGGTTGTTTTACCAAAAGGACATGATTAGCCTAGACGGAGAATATCCAAGGGCCAACTACCTTCACCCTGTCTTTGACACTAAGGGGGAGATTGTAACAGAAGACTTCCCTGATGACCATTTACATCACAGAGGAATTTTTTGGACCTGGCACCAACTATGGGTTAATGATTTGAGAATTGGAGATCCCTGGATTAGTGATGGTGTTGAATGGGTTGTAAAAAAGTCCACACAGATATTCATCCAAATAATTCAGCCACCATAGCTGTCAAGGTAATATGGAAGGCTAATAAAGTTTCAAAAAAGAAAATTATTGAAGAAAATACAACCATTACTTACCAGCCTATTGGAAATCAATCTTATAAAATCACTTTTGACATCACCCTAAAACCGCTTGTTTCCGGTGTACGCATAGGTGGATCAGAGGATGCAAAAGGTTATGGAGGATTCTCTCCCAGATTAAAATTATCAGAAACGGTAGGTTTTTATGATGAAAATGGTGAGGTAACTCCGAACAATTTACCCGTCTCTGCAGGTGACTGGATCAATATCACATCAAAAGAACCTAATGACCCTGGAGTGGTGATCATGGGTGAACCCGATAAACTCCCCTCCTATCAAGGTTGGATTCTTAGAAAAAGAAACAGCATGCAGAACATGGCTTTTCCAGGTAGAGAGCCTCTTTTACTAAATAAAAAAGAACCCTTGCACTTCAGAAACCAATTACTTGTTCACCAAGGGATGTCTATTAGGGAAATTAACAATCAGTACAGAATATTTAGAAACCAAAACACGGGTAATTAAGTAAGGAGATATTGGTTAACTATAGGAGAAATTAAAAAAGCAGAAGTCAATGACCTCTGCTTTTATTGTAATTAGGTTAGATATAATTGATTTTTTTAAATCATTACTTGTTGACCGGTTCCAATGGGGCTTTCATTTTTAATATTTCCTTACCCATAGCATCAAATTTCTTTTTGATCTCTTCACCGGGTGTAGTGGATGCAAATTTCACCAGATAATTAACACTACCCTCTTCTGTCACTTGATGCGCTTCTGAAATTTTCAGGTCTTTCAACTCAAGATCATTTTGAATGGCCTCCTTAACTTTATCAGGAAGACTTTCAGGATCGATTTTGGTTGTCTCTTGGTACCATTCTTGCGAAACCGGAACTATGGCTGTACCGGCATTAGCAAAAGCAAAAACAGTCATTGCGGCGATACTTAAAATTAACTTTTTCATAATTTGGATATTTATGGTTTATAATAATAGTTAAATAAACAATACTATTCATGTATCATTTACAACTATTCTTAGCCAAAACTAATGCCAAATAAATATTATAAGATCATATTTTATTTAAAACCCACGTTAAAGTTGAAATAAGCCATATTTTTTAAAAAATAACTGAAACGATTTTTAAATGAATCTTATGGAATATGTAGAGCCAAAACCACAAACTGTAAATAACATTAACAATTTACACATAATTACACAAAAGGTTGTTTTCTTATATAAAAAGTATATTTTTAATTTGAATAGTGTAAATAATTCTGTTATTATCGGAAATAAGCTGAAAAATGATATAAAAATTGAGAAAAGAAGGGTTTATGATTGTTCGCATAAGTTTAACAGCTTCACTTACTATTTCCTTTGACCTGATTTGCTGTTTTTAATTCCTTCATCAAGTCCTCTAAATAATCCATTTGCACTTCCTGGACTTCAAGCATTTTCTTATTTTGATGAACCAATAGATGATCAATTTTCTCATTCAGCAGTTGGATTTCAAGTTCTGACTTAAGGTTGATTTTGTAATCAAGCTTAGCCCTCTGCCTGTCCTTATGTCCCTGCCGGTTTTGGCTCATCATAATAATCGGGGCCTGTATAGCAGCAATACAGGAAAGCATTAAATTCAACAATATAAATGGATAGGGATCAAAAGTATTGCTGGCTAGCAACCAAATGTTTGCAACGATCCACAGAGTCAGGAATGAAAAGAAAGCAATAATAAAGGTCCAACTCCCTCCGAAAGAAGCGATTTTATCCGCCATCCTTTGACCTAAAGTTACAGCGGTATCGATGCCATCTTGTAAGTTTTCAGAAAGTATGGAATTGTTACGAACAGCATCCATAATATCCTTATCAATAGCCGCTAAATCACCTTTTTCTTGCTCGATCAGTTTGGTTAAATACAACCGCCGGTATTTATTTAGCTCTCCAATTGAAATATTGCTTTCTCTGGAAAAATCAGGGTATTGAGATTTAATAAATTCAAAAATTCCGTCTCGGATTTCATTCCCATTGACTACTTCCCCTCTTGATTTCTTTTTTGATAAATGGCTTTTGTTCATTTTAGAATAGGTTTAAAACACCCTCGTTACGCCATATTTAAACTCTAATGCATAATACGAGTATAAAATCAATTTATGGATTTCCATCAATAGACCAAAATAAGCATTGGTATATTTATAATAACAGTCTATTTCTATCTTGGAGTAAATGCCATTGTTCCTTCCTTCATAGGATTATGAACACAATAAGACCTTTCCCAAAAAGGAAAATGCTACTTTCGCTAAACTAAAGGCTTGCTATATTCCTCGAATTAAAAATAATACCTTACGGCAAGGCTTGGCTGGTCCAGAAAACCATCCACTTCAAAACCCCAACCATTGTTCTGATAGTTGCTGTTATATTGGCCACCCCATATATGTTTATTATAAACCTTAAAAAATTGCCCCTCTATAAATATTAATTCAAAGCTAAATTTTTCACTTGGGAAATAGGCCAATCCCAAGTTCCCAAAAAGGCCCAGTTGATTTATTTTTTGTTGGGAAGAATATAACCACTCTTCATGGGGAACAACTGATTCGACTAAATTATCAGTCCATAAATACTCTAATCCATAGGTAGCTAGCATAAATAATTTGGGGCTGATTTCAATGTATTTTCTCACCCCTACAAAAACCAGCAATTCTTTTCTTTCCCATCCAGAAGAATTGGGGTTTTGGTTGATCCTTTTATTATTCCTTTTATAAAAGCTCCCACCACCTATGACACTGAGTCGATCTTTTATAAAATAGGAATAACTAGGCATTAAAATAAAGTAATTATCCTGTTGAGTCCCTTCATCAAATAAATCTACGGACCTATCACTCCATCCAAATTCCAAGCCCACAGATTGATTTCCTTGCGAAATCTGAGCATTTACCTCTTGACACACGGAATAAATCCCCAAACAAACAAAAAGGATTAAGAACTTTTTCATTGGTCTTTTTGATTAATGAAATAAACGATCCCTATACTATTGGAGGTGATTAAATCAAAGGCAAATCGGGAATCATCATAACCCTGATTTGCCCCTGAAGAATTATAAGACTTATGATAAACCAGCCCTCCCAAAGCAGCTTCTACCATCCATTTGGGGCTAATTTTATAGGATGCGCCTGGGGATAGAGACAATCCAAATGATCTGGGCTTACTTTCCTCATCAAAGGATGAATTATAGGTGGCTTTGGGTTCTAAAAAAGTAAAAATTATCAACCACCGGAAAATATCTTCTGAAAAACAAGCCTATACCTCCTGAAACTGTATTAGAACTAATTTTTTCGTTATTTGATGTAATGTTTTTATTCCAATAAAAATTAACCTGAGGATTGATACCTAGGACAGATAAGTCACTAATAAAGTAACCCAAATTTGGACTGAGGTTTATAGCAAGATAGGTGGAACGGCCTGGGTTTGAGTTTTCACTGGTATTGATGGAGAAACCAAAATCCCCCAACATACCGATCTCCTTTTTCAAATTGCGCAAAAGCAGTAGAAATCCCGGAAATAAAAAAGAGCAATAAGAGACTGTGTTTCATATAAAAGACCTATGTTAAACTTTATGAATTTTATTACTTATTTAGTTAGGTAAAGGTAATCGCATTGTATTACGAAATACTTAGTCTAATAGTTGTGGGTTGTTACTAATAATTTATTTTTCACCCACATAATTCTTAAGAAGTGCTTAGTAAATCCTATTTCAAGTCTCATAATCCAATAAAATGAATTGGCATCACTTAGAAAATTTACACATTAGGAAGAATCGATTTGGGAATCTGCTGGTTATCAGATACATGGACTTTAGGTAAAAGAAATAACATTTCCTCCACTTACGCTATTGTTTCATTTCCGTTAATACAAGAAGCTACTGTCCAAGCTCCTTCTCATATAATTTAGGTCTAGCTCTCTCCTCTTTGAAAGGAAAACCTTATATTTGCGCCTCTATAATTAGGAAGTAATTGACAATATGGATATTCAAGAAAGCATTTTAAAGACAATAGCAGAGGCCTTTGAACAACTATTTAATCATAAGGTAGAAAGTGAAAACCTAAGCCTTCAAGCTACCAGAAAAGAATTTGAAGGTAGTTATACTTTTGTGCTTTTCCCTTTCCTGAGAGTCACCAAAAGTTCTCCGGAACAATCCGGAGAAAAATCGGTAATTTTTTAAAAGATAACCACCCATCGGTTGCTGATTTTAATGTTGTAAAAGGCTTTCTAAATATCAGTCTTTCATCTGCTTTCTGGATCGAACTCTTGTCTAAATTGATGGAAGAAAAGACTCCCGGCCATTTTGAGCCAAGAAATCAGAAGGTAATGGTAGAATACAGTTCGCCCAATACCAACAAGCCACTTCATTTAGGGCATTTAAGAAATAATTTTCTAGGTTTTTCTGTTTCTAACATCCTCAGTGCATATGGATATGAGGTAATCAAGACCAACCTGGTAAATGACCGAGGCATTCATATCTGTAAATCCATGGTGGCTTACCAAAAATTAGGCAATGAAGAAACCCCGGAGATGGCCGGAATGAAAGGTGATCACTTGGTAGGCAAATACTATGTATTGTTTGACAAAGCCTATAAAAAGCAAATGGAAGAGCTTGTGGCAAAGGGAATGACAGCTGATGAAGCCAAAAAAGAAGCCCCATGGATGAAAGAAGCGCAGGATTTGTTGGTCAAATGGGAACAGGGAGATGAAGAAACAGTCAACCTTTGGAAAAAATTAAACAATTGGGTTTATGATGGTTTTAATGAAACTTACAAAAAAATGCAAGTGTCTTTTGACCAATATTATTATGAATCCGACACTTACTTACTTGGAAAAGATATTGTATCCGAAGGTTTAGAGAAAAAAGTTTTCTTCAAAAAGAAAACGGGTCTGTATGGGCTGATTTGAGCGATCAAGGTTTAGACGAAAAACTGGTATTAAGAGCTGATGGAACTTCAGTATACATGACTCAAGACATGGGAACTGCAGACCTTAAGTTCAAGGATCATGGTATAGACAAATCTGTATATGTAGTTGGCAATGAACAAGATTATCATTTTGAAGTTTTGTTTAAAATCATGCAATTATTAGAGCGTCCGTATGCCAACAACTTACACCACCTTTCCTATGGCATGGTAGATTTACCTTCCGGAAAGATGAAGTCCAGAGAAGGGACAGTTGTAGATGCTGATGATTTGATCCAGGAAATGGTGGATACTGCTCGAACGCATACTCAAGAGCTAGGAAAAATAGATGGATTCTCGAAGGAGGAGGCTGAAAAGCTATATGAAATGCTAGGCCTTGGCGCCATCAAATACTTTTTATTAAAAGTGGATCCCAAAAAGAGAATGCTATTTAACCCTCAAGAATCCATAGAATTTCAAGGAAATACCGGGCCATTCATTCAATATACCCATGCCAGAATAGCAGCCATATTGAGAAAAGCAGACCAAATTGGGTTGGATTACAAAAGCAATAATTTTGAGGGTCTGAAAACCCTAGAAGCGGTAGAAAATCAATTGGTATTTATGCTTTCAGACTATTCAAAGAAAATTGCTTTGGCAGCAGAGGAGTTGTCACCTGCTGTAATTGCCCAGTATTTATTTGATTTAGCCAAAGAATACAACAGATTTTATGCAGAACTACCTATATTTAGTGAAACAAAAAATGAAGTACAGGCCTTTAGGGTATCCTTGTCTGCACAAGTTGCAAAAACAATTAGTGCAGGAATGAAGTTATTAGGCATTGATGTTCCACAAAAAATGTAACGATGAAATCAGTTTTCTTAGCCTTCGCTATTTCAGTGATTGCCTTTCCCTTTCCAATGGGAAATACAAGACCATACCTTTCCGTAAAAGCAAACAATGTGAAAAATTACAGCTTAGGATCTGTGGCGGAGAACAATAGTATCTATGATTTTACACTAAATGATATTGACGGTAAACCTGTAAAGCTTTCTACCTATAAAGGGAAAAAATTGTTGATTGTAAATGTAGCATCTAAATGTGGTTATACCCCTCAATACGCAGCCTTACAGGACTTGTATGAAACCTATAAAGACAAAATCACTATTTTAGCTTTTCCGGCAAATAACTTTGGAGGCCAAGAACCCGGCACAAGTGCAGATATCAAATCTTTCTGTTCAGAAAATTATGGCATCTCATTTCCCATATTTGAAAAAATTTCTGTTAAAGGAGTAGACAAACATCCTCTGTACAGGTGGCTTTCAGACAAAAAATTAAATGGTTGGAACAATGAAGAGCCTTCTTGGAATTTTTGCAAATACTTTATCAATGAAAATGGAGAATTGGTAAAGTTCTTTCCTTCAAAAGTTAAGCCAATGGATAAGGAGATCATTGAATTAATTGAAGCAGAAGACTCTTGAATACTCCATATATTCATTATCATTGAAAACATCCAGATAAGTTGCTAAGAAACTTGATTGGATCCTTTACTATAGCAAAAACCAATTAAAATTGACCATTTTCACCAAAAAGCAAGCTTGGATTCACGCCCTTAGACTGAGAACACTTCCTTTAGCATTATCGAGTATATTTATGGGAAGTTTTATCGCATACCAGAAGTCCGGGTTTAGATGGTCGGTATTGATCATGGCAGCTATTACCACCACTCTTTTACAAATCTTGTCTAACCTGGCCAATGACTATGGTGACAGTATCAATGGCGCAGACCATGAAGGCAGGCAGGGTCCTATTAGAGCTGTGCAATCCGGGCTTATCAAACCGGCTGAAATGAAAGTAGCGGTTATCCTATTTTCTATTCTTTCTTTATTTAGTGGGTTGTTTCTCTTGTATCTTGCCTTAGAAGATATTTATTTATTTTTACTTTTTTTAGGTATAGGAATTTCAGCCATTATTGCTGCCATAGCCTATACATCCGGTAAAAGGCCTTATGGGTATGCAGGATTAGGAGACATTTCAGTGTTCTTGTTTTTTGGTTGTGTGGGAGTCATGGGGACCTATTATTTACACACCCTTAGTTTTGACCCAACTTTATGGTTGCCTGCAGCGGCTATAGGCTTATTGAGTACAGCCGTATTAAACATCAACAATATTAGAGACATCCAATCAGATAAAGCAGCAGGAAAGCTATCCATACCTGTTAGAATTGGTAAAAAAGCAGCAGAAAACTATCACTGGGGATTAATCATTAGTGCCTTGGTTTTATTGCTGCTTTTTGTAATCATAGAACATGCCTATGGAGCTTTGGCTTATCTATTGATGGCACCTTCCATATTAAAAACCGGATGGGCAGTGGCTAAATTTGAAGCTCCTGAAAAACTAGATCCTTATTTAAAAGTCATGGCAATGTCCACTTTATTTTGTGTTTTGTTTTTTGGTATTGGTTGGCTGATTTTTTAGTTCATCGATCTTTTTTGTCCTCATAATTGTTTACTTTTATATAGTTTAATTGTTTCTTAATTTAAACAGCATCATGTCTATGAAAAGTATCTTAGTACCTTATGATTTTTCAGAAGAGGCTAATTATGCCTTTGAACTTGCACAAGAAATAGCTACCAAAGCTGCTTGCAATCTCAAGCTTATACATATTCTAGAAATTCCAACTTCTCAGAATTTCAATACAATGGGTGAAGTAACCATGGGAGAAAACTTTATGGATAAAGTTTATATGGTTGATTTAACCAATAAAAGAAAAGAACAATTTAAGAAGTTGGAACAAGAACATGCCGGAAAGCCCTACCAATTCAGCACAAATTTGACTTTTGGAAATCCTTATGCCGGAATAGCCGGAGAAATAGCTGAGGTAAAAGCAGATTTGGTAATCATGGGTTCTAAGGGGTCAAGCGGTCTGGAAGAATTATTGATTGGATCAAATACAGAGAAGGTGGTTAGGCACTCAAATTGCCCTGTCATTACAGTAAAAGGGAAAGTCAGTGCTGATGACATCAAGAGGATTGTGTTCGCAAGTGATTTCAGCGACAATAGCAAAAAGGTAATCAAAAAACTGAAATATTTGCAAGAATTATTAGGTGCCCAAATTAGGCTTGTAAAAATCAATACACCTAATTCTTTTGAAAAAACCATTGTTTCAATGAATAACATCAATGAATTTATCAAAGAAAACAAGCTGGAAAATGCAGAAATAGATATTTTCAATGGAGATAGCGAAGAAGAAGGTATCAATGAATTTGCAGATTTTGTAAATGCAGACATGATTGCAATGGCTACACATGGTAGAACAGGTTTTTTACATCTTTTGGGAGGAAGTATAGCCGAGGATGTGGTCAACAGTTCAAAAAAGCCGGTTTGGACAATGAAATTCAAAAAATAAATTGACATTAAATGGGTAGAAAAAAAGTAATGATTGGAAAAAAGAGATGGAGTAGTTTATTCTACCGCTGACAACTTTGATTTTGATCTGGAAAACGACGGGGATGAAACTACTCTTCCACCCAAGCAGCAAAATTTGAAAGTAATGTTGGATAAAAAGTCCAGAGGTGGAAAGCAAGTAACCCTTGTAGCTGGATTTATAGGTCAGGAAGAAGATTTAAAATCTTTGGGTAAAGAATTAAAAGCCAAATGTGGCGTTGGAGGTAATACCAAAGATGGCGAAATCCTTATTCAAGGGGATCAAAGAGATAAAGTAATTGATTATTTGATTGGTATGGGCTATAAAGCCAAAAAGTCCGGAGGATAATTCCGGATTTTTTTTTAAAATCGTGGTTCCTTAAAGCATTTCCACAAAATATTTCACCGACGAAATTGACAATTTAACCGACAATGTTTCTAGGTTAATCGACTATTTATTAGTCGCTTCTATATAATTTTTACATTTGAGTACAAACTTTTATTAGCCGGTAAATCCGGTGAATGTTAGAATTCGTAAGTTTTTTAACATTAAACAATAAATATAGAAAGGCATGATGGGACAGTTTAGATTAATGAGCTTTAGTACAAATTTATACAATTTAAAAAGCGACGCGTTTTATTTAGACTTCGAGGAAACAAAACAGTTGATGCTGGAGCTGAAGTCATGGCCGGAAATTCAAGAATCTTTTATTTTATCACTCCCCGAAAGGATAGAAATTTTATACTACAGTAATTTTGATTTGGAGGACAAAATTTTTGAAGCAGTAGCTGACTGTAAGGGGGTAATGTACTACCCATCAAAAGTGAATTCAACCAGACATCAGATGAAGAAAAATTATTTATTCATCTATCCGAATTGTGTTTTGGGGTACAGGCATCAAACTATGGCACCACACCCCTATTTCCTCAATTTTCCAAAGCCTATGATTTTGCTGCTGAAAGTGGAATGATCGGTGAATATTTGGAGCAATGGTGGGATAACCTAATTAGTACCGATAAGCTCCTTAAAGAACAAGCGGATTATCAATTACCCAATTTTTCCATCTCCTATATTGTTTCCGATTTACTGACTGAATTGGTAAATAACGTAAGGGGACCTAAAATTGCAATAATTGGATTCAACGCATTGAGCAAAAGAATATACCGAAACCTTTCCAACCAAGGCTATGGGAACATCACAATAGTAGACAAAAGCATAACTTCATGCCTTAATTTTAAAGGAAAAGAATTGAACAATTTTACTTTTGAACCTTTGAATAAAGTTGAAAATGTAATAGGTGAGAATGATATTCTAATTTCTACTTTAGAGGATGCAGATCGATTTTTGCCATCATATTATTTTAAACATGATTTTCTTGACACCAAGATTTTTATTGATTTATCTATTAAGAGCACTATAACATCAGTTTTAAGTGATTATAACCAAGTTATACCATTTAACCTTACTGACATTTATAAAATAATTGAGCAAAAGATGGAAATCAATAAAAAATGGTTGAAAAAAGCCAAACCTCTAGTTATTAAAAAGAATCAAAAATTCTTTGACTGGATCGATAATAAGAAAGCGCAAAAAATGTTGGGGCTGATAAAAACATATCTTAAAGAAAACGTAAACCAAATTGAATATTCAAAGGTTTTAACTTCTAATGAGCCCTTATCAAATTTTGATTTGGTCCATCATAAAAGAAATAAAATTTTACTAAAAAAATCCATTGAAAAAATCAAACGGAATACTCAATACAAGGATATCATCAACTACGATAAAATTGTCAACGAGTTTTATCAATATAATTAATCCTTTTTAAATAATCTTTGGGCTTTGTAATTAAAGCTTTCGGCAATAATTCAAAAGAAATTTTCAACTTTTCACTGGTTAAGCCAAAACATAAATATTACTTTTTACCACGGGTTTATCCCGTGTTTTTTTTGAATTAAGCGCCAAGCTGCTTTGTCAATTAGCTTTCAAATTGGAAATGCTCGCCCTACTATCTCTGAAAAACCTATGCATTTTTTCATCTTATAACTTAAAAATCTTAAGTAAAGTAAAGCATCCTTAAGCAGGTTGGATAAAAGTTACGACAAATCTTTCTGTATTGGATCAAATTGGAAGCTTAAAGTAAGACTTTACTTTCCTCCTTACTAAACTTCTCAAAAAGAGGCTTTTTTTATCGCAGTAATCACCATTTTTTTTTGCAAGTTTGCAATAGCTGACTAAATTTGCAATACTATGATGACATCAGGAAGTTTCTTCAATAACACAATATTTTTATCTCCGGCGAATGCAATTATGCATCATGCAGGTCATCATTGCTCCTAATAGCAATTCCCCTCCTTTTCATCCCTTACCCAGGGGAAATAATCAAACGAAATATATTCTAGTATTTATTGTATACATTATTCCATGGAAAACATTATCAGGATTGCCGTTCAAAAAAGTGGTCGCCTAAGTGACGATTCTCTTAAACTTATAAAAGAGTGTGGCATTAAATTTCATAACGGCACAGGTAAATTAAAGTCTTCATCCACCAACTTTCCGATTGAATTTTTGTTCCTAAGAGATGACGACATCCCAGGATACGTAGCAGATGGCATTGCTGATTTGGGTATAGTAGGCGAAAATGAGCTGGTAGAGAAAGATAAAAATGTCAATGTGTTAAAGAAGTTAGGCTTTTCAAAATGTAGACTGTCATTGGCAATTCCAAAAGGAGAAGAATACTCGGGAATTAATTATTTTGAGGGTAAAAACATTGCCACCTCCTACCCTAAAATCCTTGGAAATTATTTGAAAAAGGTAAACATAAATGCTGACATCCATGAAATCAGTGGTTCTGTTGAAATCGCACCTAGCATAGGTCTTGCTGAAGGGATATGTGACATTGTGAGTTCAGGGTCCACTTTAATGATGAATGGCCTTAAAGAAGTAGAGGAAATTTTTCAATCTGAGGCTGTTCTTATTAGCAATAAAGACATCACTTCTGAAAAACAAGCTACAGTTGAGAAATTACTCTTTAGGATGGGGGCTGTCCAAGAAGGCAAAAAGAACAAGTATGTTTTACTAAATGCGCCGAACGATTCTTTGGATAAAATCTTATCTCTAATCCCCGGAATGAGAAGTCCTACCATATTGCCTTTGGCTGAAGCCGGTTGGTCTTCTGTTCATTCGGTCATTAGTGAAGATCAATTTTGGGAGAATATTGAAGAATTAAGAAATGCAGGAGCCCAGGGTATATTGGTTGTTCCCATTGAGAAAATGCTAATATAGGAATCGATTGTAAACTGATAAACAAATCTCTTCCCATACAATATACAATACCTAGGAAGAACTTGTTCCCATTACAAATTTCAAAGCGTATGAAAATCCTGGTAAATCCTAGCAAGAAAAGCTGGAAAAAGAACTGGCAAGGCCTGTTCAAAAAACAAAGGACATAGAAAAGATCGTGAAACCGATCATGAAAAAGTAAAGCGGCAAGGAGACAAAGCCTTACGTAAATTTGCTTTCGAGTATGATCATGTGGAAATAGAATCGATAGTAGTAGATCCTTCGGAAATAGAAAATTCAGGAAAGCATGTCGACAAAACACTAAAGAGTGCCATAAAGACGGCTAAATCCAATATTGAAAAATTTCACAAGCTTCAGGAAACTCCGGACTTGAGTACTGAAATAATGGATGGGGTCACCTGTATGCGTAGAAGTGTTGCCATACAAAAAGTAGGCTTATATGTACCCGGAGGAACGGCTCCATTGTTTTCTACAGTATTGATGCTTGGCATACCTGCAAAACTGGCAGGATGTCAAGAGATTGTACTTTGTACACCTCCCGGCCCAAAAGGGCAAGTTCACCCGGCTATTTTATATGCTGCCAAACTGATTGGCATTACTAAGGTAATCAAAGCTGGGGGTGCTCAAGCCATTGCTGCACTAGCTTATGGTACAGAATCCGTTCCCAATGTTGACAAAATATTTGGCCCCGGAAACCAGTATGTTACTGCGGCAAAACAATTGGCGGCCAAAAAGGGAGTAGCCATTGATATGCCTGCAGGCCCTTCCGAAGTGCTGGTTTATGCAGATAAAACTGCCATTCCAGCATTCGTTGCAGCAGATTTGCTTTCGCAAGCAGAGCACGGTGCAGACAGTCAAGTAGTGTTGGTTTGTCCTTCTGAGACCATTGTAAATAAAGTAATGGAACAGGTAGACCAACAGCTGAAGGAACTTCCAAGACAAAAAACTGCTGAAAAAGCATTGAAAAATAGCTTAGCGGTTGTCATTGATAAGATGGAAACAGCATTGGAGCTAATCAACGAATATGCTCCCGAACACTTAATTATCAATGTTGAAAATGAGGACAAAGCAGTGGCAGGAATTGTTAATGCCGGTTCTGTATTTATAGGCAATTTCACCCCTGAGTCTGCCGGAGATTATGCATCAGGCACCAACCACACCTTACCCACCAATGGCTACGCGAGAAGCTTTTCAGGAGTTTCCCTAGACAGTTTTGTAAAGAAGATTACCTATCAAAAAATCACCGAGCAAGGGTTAAAAGAATTGGGGCCTGTTATAGAAGTCATGGCTGAAAACGAACAGCTTATGGCGCACAAACAAGCAGTAAGCATCCGTTTGAATTACCGAAAAAAAGACAAGTAAGAAATGGCATTTGATCTTCAGAAATTGCTAAGGCCACACATTGCTGCATTGAAGCCCTATTCCTCCGCCAGAGATGAATATACAGGTAAAGAAGGGATATTTCTTGATGCCAATGAAAATGCGATAGGCTCAGTATCTGAGCAAGCTTTTAACCGATACCCTGATCCTTATCAGTCAGAATTAAAGAAAAAAATAGGTGAGCTAAAACAAGTACTTCCTACCAATATATTTCTTGGTAATGGAAGTGACGAAGCAATAGATTTGCTATTTAGGGCTTTTTGCAGACCGGGATTAGATAATGTGATAATCATGCCCCCTACTTATGGGATGTATGAAGTAAGTGCAGGTATAAATGATATAGCAACTAAAAAAGTACCTCTTTCCACTTCTTTCGAGATTGAGGTGGGAGAGGTTTTGGCAGCTGTAGATGAATGCACGAAAATTATTTTTATCTGCTCCCCAAATAATCCTAGTGGAAATAAAATTTCCCGCCAATCCATCTATCAAATCCTGACCAATTTTGATGGTTTGGTAGTGATTGACGAAGCATATATTGATTTTAGTGATGAACCTAGTTTCAGTTTAGAGCTAAACCATTATCCAAACATGCTTGTCATGCAAACACTTTCCAAAGCGTGGGGATTGGCAGCATTACGTTTGGGAATGGCTTATGCCTCGAAGGAGATAATTGGTATTCTGAATAAAATAAAGCCTCCATATAATATTAGTGGATTGACACAAGAAACGGTGCTAAATGCCTTGAGTAACACAAAGCTGTTGGAAGACATGGTGAAGGAAATCTTGGTTCAAAAGGAGAAATTAATTTTGGCTTTGGAAGAGATTCCTGAAGTTGAAAAAGTTTATCCTTCAGCAGCTAATTTTCTTTTGGCAAAAGTACCCCATGCCAGCCAAGTATATCAAAAATTGATCGAAGAAAAGATTATTGTAAGGGACCGATCAAAGGTTCAACGCTGTGAGGATTGTTTGCGTATAACGGTAGGAAATGAGGAGGAAAACAAGCAATTTATTCAGGCCTTAAAAGAGGTCCTACAAGTCCATACGAAAACCACTTGAACAAATTAAAGCATGAAAAAAAGCTATTATTTATAGATAGGGATGGTACCATTATTAAAGAACCACCTACTGATTTTCAGGTAGACAGTCTGGAAAAACTTGAATTTATCCCTAGGGCAATCAGCAACTTGGTTAAAATTGCAGAAGATCTAGAATTTGAATTAATTTTGGTAACCAACCAAGATGGTTTGGGGACAGATTCATTTCCGGAAGAGACTTTCTGGCCGGCCCAGTTCAAAATGCTTAAAACACTAGAACAAGAGGGTGTGTTTTTCAAAGACATTCATATAGACAAGACTTTTGAGCATGAAAATGCCCCTACTAGAAAACCAGGGACTGCTTTACTTACTGCTTATCTTAACGGGGATTATGATTTGGAGAATTCCTTTGTAATTGGAGACCGAGAGACCGATGTAACCTTAGCCAAAAATCTAGGTACAAAATCTATCTTTTTTGGTAAAGAAGCGGTGAAAGCTGCGGATATATCGGTGGACAATTGGGATAAGATTTATGAATTCTTGAAGCTTCCTCCCCGGAAGGCAGAGGTGGTGAGAAAAACAGCCGAAACCAATATAGACATTAAATTGAACCTCGATGGCACAGGAAACAGCAGTATTAGTACCGGTCTACCATTTTTTGACCATATGCTGGATCAACTCGCCAAGCACGGAGGTTGTGACCTAGAGATAAAGGTAGAGGGAGACTTACATATAGATGAACACCATACCATAGAAGATACAGGGTTGGCTCTTGGCGAAGCTTATCTGAAAGCAATGGGAGATAAAAAAGGCATCTATAGATATGGGTTTTTACTCCCTATGGATGATTGTCTGGCTCAAGTTGCTGTTGACTTTGGAGGGCGTCCTTGGATTGTTTGGGAAGCCGAATTTAAGCGTGAAAAAATTGGTGATATGCCTACCGAAATGTTCTATCATTTCTTCAAGTCTTTTAGTGATACTTCTAAATGTAATTTGAATATAAAGGCTGAAGGTGACAATGAACACCATAAAATAGAAGCCATATTTAAAGGCCTGGCAAGGGCAATTAAAATGGCAGTAAAGAAAGACCTTGATGCTTTGGATCAACTTCCAAGTACCAAAGGCACTTTATAATTACACTTTCCATTCTCAGTTAATACAAAAGCGGAAGGCCTCATGAAATTGGGGCCTTCTGCTTTTTAAATGAATACCTTTCCGATCATCAATTAAAGTCCTCTTCCAAAGTCACCAAGAAACTAACCAAATCTCTGATTTCTCTTCTGCTTAAAAACTGTTTCATATCAGGCATACTGGAAGGCACGTCTTTTCTCTCCAATATCTGATTTTTCATAATAAGAGTGTCAGGCTGATTTCCCATTTTCAAGGTTATGCTTTGCTCAGTTTCATCCATTTTTATTCCTGCAACCTTTTTATCGTTATCTAAAGAAAGTGTAACCACCCCAAAACCCGGTGCAAGCCTTTTACTTGGATCAATCAATGCTTCAAGTAATTGTTCTCTGGTAAGTCTTGCCCCTACACCATTTAATTTAGGCCCTGCATTTCCACCAAAATCATCATAAGCATGACATTTGATACACTGCGCAGTGGCATGTTGAAAGAAAATTTTTCTCCCTTTCACAAGGTCTCCACCATACAAGCTTCCACTATATGAAGCCAATAAATCATCTTGAGACATGTTCTCATGCACTTTATTGTACCTCTCCTTCAATTGGGCATCTTCTCTGGTTTCCATGGCTTCAAAAAATTCCAACTCTATGGCTTGAGGCAATTTATTCGATTCATATTGAGTCAATAATTTTTCGAAAATATCTTTGGTACTTTTTTGATCAAGTCTGGACAATGTGTTAACTGCCGCCTGTTGCTCTTCAACCGTCCTTTTCTGTATTACTTCGTCCAATAGGGCCGCTTTTCTTTCATCCGGAATGGTCAATTCTTCCAATAAATCTAAACCAGCTACCCTCACACTTCTTTGGCTATCAGAAAGCGCCTTTTCCACGGCCTTGTCCATGGGTGAACCGGGGATTTTGGCCAAAGCCCGTAAACTCTCTGCTCTTACAGCTGCATCATTGTCATTTGATAATACGGTAAGTAAATGCTGGTTGGCAGCTTCAATCTTTAATTCCCCTAAGGCCAGAACTGCACCTTCCCTAATTTCCCTGCTTCCGTCTTTGCTCAGGTCCATCAAAATTTCAGCAGCTGAGGTTTGGAAAGCCATTATGTCTCTAGTGATTTCTCCTCTATACCATCCATCAACTCTATCAAGCACAGATGGCGAGGTCCAAGTGCTTAAGGCGGCTATGGCTTCCACACGCATGGCCTCAGGAGCCTGAGATGAATTTGCATAGCTCAATAAGTTGTTGAAGCCTTCCTCTGTTCCCCATCTCAAATTGGCATTAATAGCTCTTCTTAATAAAGGCTCAGAAGAAAAGTGAGTAGTGGTCAATATTTTTCCTAATTCCGGTATGGCTGCTTCAATCGAGAAATCATCATTGATTGCTCTGGCTACTTCTGCTACAATATATTCATTTTCGTCCTGTAAAAATGAGGTAATTTCCGGATCGCCCAATCTTCTTAGCGCAATAACAGCTCCTAGACGAACAGCCTCAGACGGATGCTTGGACAAATCAGCAATTGTAGAAGCTTCAGCCAATCTGGAAAGCGCCAGACTTGCTGCATGTCTAATATATAAATCTTCATTGTCATTGTCCTGTAACAATTTCACCATTGGTTCAAATGCTGCTTGATGCTTCAATTTCCCTAATGCTTCCGCAGCAAAAAATTGAACCCTCGGCGCCTCAGAATCAAGCAATGGCAGAATATTTCCTGCCGCTTTTGTATATTTTAAATCTCCAAGCCATTTACAAGCTTGGGCTATTATTTCAGGATCTTTGTCTGTCAAGTAAGGGATCAATGCCTCTGCATAACCAGAATTATCTCGGGCTAGTTGAGAAATGCCCCAAATGGAATGCACCCTAGCCAACTGATTGCCTGTATGGGCCAACGCTGCCTTAAATGCTTCCATTCCTTCAGCCCCTCTTTTGGCCAATTCAAATTGTGCCTTTTGCCTTACCCGTTGGTCTTCAAAGCCCAGCAAATCTTTTAATTCTTCAATCGATAATTCGGAATAGTTTTTACTTAAATGGGTTTCAGTTAGTTTTCTAATGGCTGAATTAGAAGTTTCATCTGTAAATTTCCAAATTCTTCCATACCCCTTATTCACCCAACCATCAATCCAATCTGAAAAATACAATGCTCCGTCCGGAGCAAAGTCCATACCTGTGGCCAAAATCCCTGTTAATATCTGTTGGGTCTCTCCCATCTCAAATCCGGCACCTTTTGGTTTCAGGTCAAAAGCATGGATTCCTGACCTGGCAGCATTCCCTCCAAACTCAGCAACGAAAAACTTATTTTTCCACTGTTCTCCTAAACCGGTACCGGGGTTATGTTGGAAACCGGTAGGTCCATTGATGTAATTAGCGATGGTTGGAATAAAATAGGCTGCTTGATCTTCATTTCTTGGCAAGTGCATTTTCTCATCCATCCACACTTTATACCCGTTATTTTTTGGATCACGGTATTTACCAAACTGCCAATTAATTCGCCAGCCAGTGTCTGAGCCCTCTACCAAATAAACAATGCGTTCACTTTCGCCTTTATGGTCACCATCATTGTCTACACTGATAAGGTTTCCGTATTCATCAAAATCAAATTCATGAGTATTTCTCACCCCATAAGCGAAAATTTCAAAATCTGATCCATCAGGATTTGCACGTGCGATCACTCCGCAATTGGGATAATCCAGAAGCTTCCCGTTATCATCTTTACCACTAAAACCAATGTCTCCAATTCCCCAATATATTTTACCTTCAGGCCCCACTTTCAGACCTGACATATTGTGTCCACCAAAGCCAATATGAACACCAAAACCATGCGCCAATGATTCTTTTTTGTCCATCAATCCATCACCATTGGTATCAGTCATTCTCCAAAGATCAGGGGCTACACCTACAAATAATGCGTCATCATACTTTAATACTGCCCCGGCAACATCTGAAGTTTCTTCATTAAAATCACTTGCTATTAAAAGAGACTGATCCGCTTTTCCATCCCCATCGGTATCTTTTACCTCAAACACATTCTCTTTTTCAATGGTAAGGTCCTTCCAGTCATGAGAGCCATCCCCATTGATATCAGGAAGCCATTCATTTTTTTCACTATTCTCAGGAGATAGTTCTTCACGGATAAAAGCTTTACGGTCTGCTACATTTTTAAAACCAATAGAGGCTATTTCCCAGTCTTGATGACTTCGAATATCAAACTCAGAAATTTTCCTTCTATTCGTCTTAGAATAGATGGCATTACCAAAATCATCGATCTGCAAAGAAATCGGATCTGCCACCAAAGAATCAACTGCCCATAAATCCAATTTTAAGTCTTGGTGAAATTCGGGATTTACCAAAGCTTCAATGGCTTTGGCTTGTTGATTTACCTCAGCTTTCGATAGTGATTTTACTTGTAGTGGAACCGCTTTTTCATCTGATTTACATGCGGTAAAGTATAAACCTATAATAAAACATAAAGGAAAAAATTAAAAATTTTATAAGGCTTTTTCAATTTAATATTTCTCAACATGGACATTCATTATATATTAAGACGGGTATAGTTTTACTAATCGTGGCTGAAATAGGCTAGTGATCTTCTTTATCCAAAGTAACCAAAAAGCTAATTAAATCACGAATCTCTCGTTTGGTCAATAGCGCCTTCATATCCGGCATGGAAGACAAGGCATTGGTACGTTCTTTTATATTATCTTTGGATATTTTCTTTTCAGGTTCATTGCCTATTTTTAAAATAATATCGTTTTCACTTTCCTTGACTACTATACCTGAAACGCTTTTACCATCATTTAGTTTTAAGCTAACAGCACCATAACCATCGGCTATTTTGTTACTTGGAGCCACAAGAGCCTCCAATAATTCTTTTCTACTCAATCTTTTTGCGACACCATTTAATCGAGGCCCGGCACTACCTCCAAAATCATCGTAAGAATGACATCGCATGCATTGAGCACTCTGGTTTTGAAAGAAAATCTTTCTACCTTCTATTTTATCTCCTCCAAATAGACTACTATTATAACTTGCCATTACATCACCTTCGTACATTTCCGAGATAATGGAATTGTATTTTGTCAACAAAGCTTCATTCCCTAATGTCTCAAGTGCTTCACTTAATTCCAATTCAACGGCAGAAGGCAAACTTTTATTTTTCATGGCCTCTAGCAATCGGATAAAAACTGGAACAGCATAAGTTGAATCTACTTTTCCTAAAGCTGTTATAGCTGCTTGCCGTTCTTCTAATGTTTGGTTCAATGTAACTTTTTCCAACAAGTTGGCTGCAGTATTTCCGGAAAGGTCCAGCTCTCCCAAAATAGCCAAGCCGGCTATCCTAACACTTTTGTCTTGGTCTGTAGTTGCCAATTCCAATGCAACTTCTATTTCATCAGAATCAATATTGGACAAAGCCTTGATAGCAGCTTCTCGGACCGCAGCTACCTTGTCTGTTTTTAATAGACTTAACAATTTATCTGAAGCATCTGAAATTTTTAAGCTTCCGATAGCAGCCACTGCTGATTTTCGTATTTCAGAATTGGTATGGGCTGTTAATTTCATTAATGGATCGGAGGCCATAGCGCTAATGCCTTGAAGGTCTCGCTTCATTTCACCTCTAAACCTTCCCGTAACCCTGTCAAGCAATGATGGGCTGTCCCAAGTTGATAAAGCTTCGATGGCCTCAATCCTCATTTCTTCGGGAGCAGATTCCAAACCTATGAAATCTAACACTAAGCCTAAGGATTTTGCATTACCAACCCTCAAATTGGCATTGATTGCTCTTCGGAGTAATGGTTCAGAACTTAATCCTCTCCTATTTAAAATTTCCCCTAAATTAGGCAAAGCTTCTTCGATAGAAAAGTCATCATTAATTGCTCTGGCTGCTTCAGCCAATATGTATTCTTCCTGATCATCTAAAAATAATGCTACCTCCGGAGCTTGCATCCGTCGCAAAGCTACTACCGCAGCCACCCTCACAGCCCTAGAAGGGTGATTGTGCAAGGCTGCAATTGCTGAAAGATCTCCTATTCTTGCCAGGGCCAAGCTTCCGGCATGCCGAATATAAACATCTTCATCATTGTTGTTGGCTAAAAGACCTATGATTGGTTGAACAGCAGCTTGAGCTTTGATTCTTCCCAAAGCTTCCGCTGCAAAAAATTGTACGCGTGGAGCCTTGTCTTTAAGAAGTGGAATTATTGCGTTTGCTGCAAGGGTATATCTTATGTCCCCTAACCATCTTGCCGCTTGTGCTCTGATTTCTGAGTCCGAATCTTCCAGTAAAGGAAGTAATAAATCGCCGGCATTTTCTTCCCCCGATCGAGCCAACTGAGCAATTCCCCAGATGGCATGAATTCTAGCTAACTGCTCATTATTTGCGGCTAGTTTTTCCTTAAAAATTTCCAACCCTTCGCTGCCCCTTTTGGCCAATTCGAACTGGGCTTTTTGGCGCACACGCTGATCAGGGTGGCCCAACCAATTCCCAAGGTCTTCCTTATCTTTATTTTTAAAATCAGCCCTGATCAAAATCTCTGTATCTTTCCTTATTTGGCTATTTACTCCTATTGCATCTTCAAGCTTCCATACTCTTCCATTGTCTTTGGTACCCCAACCATCAATCCAATCGGCAAAATAAAGGGCACCGTTCGGGCCAAAATCCATTCCGGTAGGCAGTAGTCCTCCTAAGATTTTTTGAGACTCCGTCATTTCAAAACCTGCCCCTTTGGGATTTAACTTAAATGCATAAATACCAGATCTAGCCGGATTACCTGAAAAACCGGCTACAAAAAAAGTATTCTTCCACCTTTCTCCTAATGCAGTTCCGGGATTGTATAACATACCTGTAGGACCATTGATATAGTTTTTTAAGGGTGGAAGAAAGTAGGCCGCTTGTCCATCCTGTCTGGGTTTAGCCATATTTTCATCCATCCAAACCTTATACCCATTGTTTTTTGGATCTCTGTACTTACCAAATTGCCAATTGATCCTCCAGCCGGTATCAGAGCCTTCAACCAAATAAACAAGCCGTTCACTTTCACCACGATGGTCACCATCATTGTCAACACTGATAAGGTTTCCATAATCATCAAAAACGAACTCATGGGTATTTCTGACACCCATTGCAAAAATTTCGAAATCACTCCCGTCAGGATTAGAACGAGCGATTACTCCCCTATTCGGATACTTATGCTCAATCCCATTTTGATCCACTCCATTGAAACCTATATCCCCAATACCCCAATAAACTCTACCGTCAGGTCCCATTTCCAAACCTGACATTCCATGTCCACCAAAACCAATATGAAGTCCATAGCCATGAGAAATAGAAACTTTCTTGGATGCCAATCCTGTCTTTGGATCCTCACTCACCCGCCACATGTCAGGAGCAGCCCCTACAAATAATTCATCACCATGCTTCATTACTGCACCTGCCACATCTGTCACTTCCTCATATAACTCATCAAATACCAACTGATATTCATCTGCCAAACCATCTCCATCTGTATCTTCAACACGATAAATATGGTCTCTCTCCACAGCCATGTCTTTCCAGTCGTGAAATCCATCCCCATTGACATCTTTTAACCATTCATTTTTATGACTGTTCTCTGGGGACAATTCATCTCGGAGAAATGCACGCTTTTCTTCTATGGTTTGTAATCCGATGGACCTTATTTCCCAATCTTGATGTCTTCTAATATCATGCTCTGAATTTTTCTGTCTATTGGTTCGGCTGTAATACAACCTTCCTTGTTCATCGAAATCAATTGAAATGGGATCAAAAATCATGGAGTCTGATGCCCAAACCTTCACAAACAAACCTGAATCTATTTCAGGCTTCAATTGCTCTTCCAATTCTGCAGCCCACGTTTGGGTTTCTAAAGCGTTAAATTTGGTTATTTTTAGGTCTTGTTCTTCCTTTGAGCCACAACCAAGAAAAATAAAAAAACATCCTATGGAAAAGAAACTCAAAAAAAGAGGGTATTTAACTGTCAATTGCTTCATGGTTTACAATTAATAATTTAGGAAGTCTGCTTTTACTACAATAGAAAAAAACAGAAGATAAAGGAAAACTATCTTCAAAAATTAAGAATTAGGTCTCCTTTGTTAAGGCATATATCCGATACTATTTTGCAATATATCTTTATATACCAGTCCAGAAATATAAGGAAAAGATTATAAGTGAAAAATTAAATTTTTACAAAGATTAGAATCTACTGTTAATGTCCATTCCTACCCTTTTTAATGGTCAAAGCAAGGTGTGAGGGGTCTCTGAGTTTCTGTTCACAATTATTTAAGGCCCTAAAGTTGTGATAAGCGGTTTTCCAAATTTGTCCCTTCCTAGCATTTTTTAAATCCGGTTGCTTATCTAAGCCACCGGGAAACCATTCTCCATTCTCATGGTCAATTAAATACCGCTGTATGTAACCCCATTGGATTTGGAATTTTTCAAAATAGTTCAATGAATCATCCGGGTAAAGGTCTGCCATAATCAAAAGGCTGTTTAGGCCTTCAGCTTGTGCCCACCAATTCTTTGTATCCTTCATCACTTCAGGCTTCGATTCACCGGGAAAATAATAACCTCCATCGTAAAAACCTCCCACTTCATTATCCCAACCATACCTGAGAGAATGATCTACCATTTTCTTTCCAATCTCCCAAGTTTCATAGTCCTCTTCCAGTCCTAAAATATGAGAGGCTTCCATCATCAAATAAGCCGTTTCTACATCATGTCCATAAGATACATGGTCTATGGAATGATGCTTTTCTATAACATCTCTTCCTTTATCTCTAAAACTTACCGGCGTCCAATCTGGAAATAAAAACAGTTGTAAATACCCCTCATTTTGTACGATTTTATCCCTAATAATGGCAAGTAATTCTTTAGTTCTCTGTTTTAACAAGGGGTCTTTCCAAACTCCATACAATTCAGTAAAAGCTTCCAATAAATGAATACTACTGTTTTGATCCTTGTACCCAATAGTAGCGGTAGAGGCTGTGTTACTGTCACGCTTCAAAACTGTACCGTCCAAAGCCAAGGATTGGAAATAACCTCCAAATTGCGGATCATAACTGTGCTCTTCTAGCCAATAAAAGGCCTTCTTAGCCAGTTCTAGTACCTCAGGGTTTGAAGTAACCTTATAATAAGCTGCCAATCCATATATGCCAAAGGCATTGCCATAGGCTGTTTTGGGACCAATTCCACTCGATTTCACTTTTCCTTCCCGACTAAGTAATGTATGAAAACCGCCATTTTCCTTGTCCCAAAACTTATCCCTCAAAAACGTAAATCCAAGCTTTGCACCTTCATAATAATGTTTTGTATCGGGACTTCTTTCTATCATTTTAGACAAAGTCCACAAATGTCTGGCTTGTGAAACAATCATCTTGTCCTGATCTTCAGTAGGATTAAATGCAGCATCAAAAGAGCTAATATAACCTCCATATTGGGTATCATAGGCCTTGGGGTACCAGTGATTGATTAATTCATTATTGATGGAGTAAGCCATTTCATCTGCCAATTTAATTCTTTCGGATTTTTGGCCAAGAATTGGTTGTACAAGACAGGTAATCACAATAACTACAAGGGAGAGAAACTTCATGAAATTTTGGGTTTAAATAATTACTTAAATTTAATTTCATTCTTTGGGATTTCCAACAAAGTAAATTTTAAGGCGATAAAGGAAATAAATCTAAAATGGAAAGCCTATTTCAAAACAGTTCAAAGTTGAATAACTGGTTTTTATTTAACTATTTAGTTATTAAACTGGTAAAACAATTGATAAACTGAAAAACCCGTTGTATATTTATATAAATTTATAATTCGAATCAGTATGGAAAAGTTAACCAAAAAGGAAGAAGAGCTAATGCAAATCCTTTGGCAACTTAAAAAAGCTTTTGTAAAAGACATTGTAGCCAAATACCCGGATCCTAAGCCACATTACAACACCGTTTCATCTCTTATAAGGGTCTTGCAGGAAAAAGGAATCGTTGGATTCAATGCCTATGGAAATACCTACGAATATTATCCTTTACTTAAGAAAGAAGCCTACCGTAAAATTTACATGAAAGAAATTGTTAGCCAATACTTTGACAATTCTTTTCCCAGTGCTGTTGCAGCCTTTGTGAAAGAGGAAGAGTTGGATGAAAAAGAAGTTGAAGAATTGATCAAATTAATACAATCTAAATAAGTTATGGAGGCTCTTTTTATATATTTATTGAAGGTATCGATCTCTACCAATGTAATGTACCTCTCCTACCATTTTTTGCTAAAGAGGTATAAACAATTTTCATTTAACCGCATTTACCTGCTACTTGTTCTCCCATTGTCACATATCATCCCATTGATACAAATACCTGTCAAGGAAGATCTTTCAACAAGCACTGTGCATATCAGGGGAATCAATTCAATTACTTCAAGTTCAAGTGAAATAATTCAGCAAACGAGTCATGATGAAACCTTTAATTGGCTTTTCCTATTGACTTTAATTTATAGTATTGGAATAATAATTGGTCTTGCAAGATTTGTTATAAGCTACTTTCAAGCATATAAGATTTACAAAGCAGCAGAAAGAAACCAAATAGAAGGTCAAACGGTCTATTTATCCGAAAAAAACATTCGCGCTTTTACCTTCATTAATAAGATCATTATTGGGAAAAACATCCTTCATCACCCGGACTTAAAAATGGTAATAGACCATGAAAAGGTGCACCTCAGGGAGAAGCATTTCATTGATTTATTTATGATTGAATTGTTATCAGCCTTCCATTGGTATAATCCTGCAACCTATATGCTCAATAAAGCAACTAGATTAAACCTCGAATACCAAGTTGATGCCAAAGTAGTGGAAAAATCGAATATGAGGAAATACCAAATGGCATTGATTTCTATGGTCAGTGATCGAATGGCCTTACCTCAATTCACAGAGCTCAATTCTAATAACCTCAAAAACCGTATCCTCATGATGAAATCTCAAAACACATCGAAATTTTCAAAATTAAGGAAAATAGGGCTGCTACCTATCTTTCTAATCTTGTTGGCAGGCTTATCTGAAAAAACACCTACAATCGAAGAAAGTGATAGTCTGGAAAAAGAATTAATGGCAACAGAAATCCCATTAGTCAAAGGAAAATCAACTAATAATGAGATTACTACTATAGATGAAATGACTAGGTATTTTTCCAAATCGCTAAGGTACCCCGAAGAGTCGAAAAAATTTGGACAGGTTGGATTGGTGACTATATATTTTAAAACAAATAACAATGGTGAATTGACAGGAGTTTATGAAGTGCAACCTGCCGGAGAGGTTTATTATTTACCGGATGGAAACCTAAAACGTGATCCCTTTAAAAGGGATGACATTGTAATCGTCGGCTTTGTGAGCAATCCATTAGAAAAACCCATACTAATTAATGAATCAAACCAGCATCCAAGGTTGTATGAAGAATGCAAAAGAGTAATTAAAGATCTTCCAATCCTCAACATTGAAGAACTTAAAGGCAAAACGGTTGAAATTGAATTTAGATTTAAATTGAAATAAGATAGTTTATAAAAGAAAATTTATCTACGCTCTTCCAAATCAACCAAAAGCACTTTCCTCGATTTTTCGAACTTTTTGTTAAAAAAACCTGCAAACAAATTAATAAACCCTTTTCATTCCTTCCTTTTATCAGGATGCCTTATATTTGCGCACGCATAATAAAAAGCCAAGTAGAATGAATGATTTTATAGCTGAATTAAAGTGGCGGGGCATGATACAGGACATGACCGCAGGATTGGAAGAACATATACAAAAAGGAACAGCAGCAGCCTATCTTGGTTTCGACCCCACTGCCGATTCACTTCATATAGGCCATTTGGTTGGGGTAATGACTTTACTCCATTTTCAGCGTTCAGGACATCAACCCGTTGCGCTTATAGGTGGTGCTACAGGTATGATTGGAGATCCATCCTTTAAATCAGCTGAAAGAAACCTATTGGACAAGGCTACCCTGGATCAAAACATTGCCGGGATCCGTAAGCAATTAGAGAAATTTTTAGATTTTGATGCAGAGGCATCAAATAAAGCCCTCTTGGTAAACAACTATGACTGGATGTCTGAATTTTCATTTTTGGAATTCATCCGGGATGTTGGCAAGTACATTACCGTCAATTATATGATGGCAAAAGATTCTGTCAAAAGAAGGCTTGAAGATGGCTATGGATTGTCATTTACAGAGTTTACCTACCAACTGATTCAAGGGTATGATTTTTATTACCTATGGAAAAACAAAGGATGCAGCATACAGTTAGGCGGTTCTGATCAGTGGGGAAACATTGTGACAGGTACTGAATTGATTAGAAAAAAGAAGGTGGAGAGGCTTATGCACTTACCGTTCCTCTGATTACGAAAGCTGATGGCACCAAATTTGGGAAAACTGAAGGTGGAAGTGTTTGGTTAGACCCAGAAAAAACTTCCCCTTATGCATTTTACCAGTTCTGGCTTAATGTTTCTGATGAAGACGCATCCAAGTACATCCGGATTTTCACCACCTTGGACCAAAAAACTGTTGAGGATTTAGAGAAAGAGCACCAAGAAGCGCCCCATCTTCGGGCTTTACAAAAAGCCTTGGCAAAAGACATCACCATTCTGGTTCACAGTGAAAAAGAATACGAGGTGGCCCTTAAAGCTTCTGGAATTCTTTTCGGAAAATCATCGCTCGAAGATTTGGCTACCTTAGATGAGCGTACTTTTCTTCAGGTTTTTGATGGTGTAGATGTGATTGAAATGGATCAAGCTACCTATGAAAATGCAGAAAGCGCTCTTGATTTATTGACCACGGACCAAACAATTTTTAAATCTAAAGGTGAAGCCCGGAAAATGATTCAAGGAGGAGGAGTATCTCTTAACAAGCAGAAAATAGAGGATCCAAACAATAAGGTGGAGACGACTTTACTCCAAGATAAATACCTTTTGGTACAAAAAGGAAAGAAAAATTATTATATAATCAAGGTGCTTTCATAAAATTTAAAATAGGGATTGACGATTAATAGGCATAAAATAGCATATGGGCGTTTACGAAAGACAGCAAAAAGAGAAAAAAATCCTTGAATCCGCCATCGTTTTGTTTGGTGAAAAAGGTCTCCATGCCACCAAAGTAGAAGACGTAGCTAAAAAGGCTAAAATTAGTAAAGGTCTTGTTTATTTTTATTATAAAAGTAAGGAAGACCTTTACATGGCTATCACTAAAAAAGGGATCGAGGAATTAAAAGAGGTCTTCAATAAATCTTTCGGCAAAGGAAAAGACAAGACAGGCATAGAAGTAATGACTGACTTGGTCAATGGCTATTTTCTTTTTGTTCAAGAAAAGAAAGTATTTCATGATGCCATTCTCTACTTCCTATCAGTTTTGGAATTGTATCAGCAAGACCAGGATAAAGTAAACCCTTTGCTTTTGGAAAGTCAATATTTTAATAAATTGCTCCAAAGCCATAACGATTTGGCAAAAATTGGTATTAAAGCCATTTCACAAGGGATCAAAGATGGAAGTATGCGTCCTGATTTACAAGCAGACAGCACCTTCTATACCATTTGGAGCATGTTAATTGGGTATTGTAGGTTATCCGGCTCAGTAAATCTTGAACCAAATGACATTAAAATCAACGCAGAAAGTTGGAAAAATGGCTTCAACAAAATTCTATTTGAAATTCTGAAAGGAACAAATAGCCCGGTAAAATCTCAACCGGTGCAAGGTAATCTTTTCTAGGGGAGATATATTTTTTTAAGGTTAAAATCCCATTATCCGACTAATATTTACTTTAGGCATTGTTATTGTTCTATAATGTACAATAAACTAAAGAAAATACTATGGATTTATTAATTGGAGCTTTAACAATTGTAGCAATTGTAATTGCAATATTTTTACTTTACAATAAAATTTTCAAAACCAAAAAACTCAATGGTGATGCTGAACAAGAAATTTCAGCCAAAGAGGTTTTGGGTAAAGAGGTTACTAATATTGAAAAACAACAAGAGGGTGAAAATGTAAAGAGGGACTTGAAAAGCCGGCAAAACGATTCCTAAATAGGCTTTAAATCATTCAATAGGGTATTAAAAACTTTGTCTCTCAATTCAACGCTTTGAGTAAGACTTATTTATATTTCACATTTGTCCGGAGAGACAATAACACAATTGGTCTGATCTATAAGAAAAATTGAGGATTATTAACTAAAAATCAAGCTCAACTCTCCTTAATAGGAAACTAAGGAAATAAAATTCTGTTGGATAATTCGGCTTTAAATTTTAAATTTGACTAGACACAGTTTTGACTTCCTAAAACGAAATTTATATGGATTTAAGCTCACTATTTTCATTACATGGAAAAGTCGCTATAATTACGGGCGCAAGTAGTGGAATTGGTTTTTCAATTGCCCATTTTTTTGCTGCGGCAGGAGCCAAAGTGGTGATAAATAGTAGAAACCAAGAACGACTAGATGAGGCTATTGGCAAACTAAAGGAAAAGGGATACATAGCCATGGGCGTTGCCAATAACATAGGTTATGAAAATGACCGTAAAAACTTGATCGAAGAGACCGTAAATAAATATGGTCAGATCGATATACTTGTTAATAATGCAGCTACAAATCCGGTTTATGGGGCTATAGAGGATACAGACTTAGGCGTTTTTGACAAAATCTTGGACGTAAACCTTAAAGCACCTTATGAGCTGTCAAAATTAAGTCTTCCCTTTTTGAAACAATCTTCTGCAGCATCAATTATAAATATAAGCTCAATTAGCGCATTATCTCCAGAGAAAGGCTTAGGCCTTTATAGTGTGAGTAAAATGGCACTGGTATCCTTAACCAAAGCTTTTGCAAAAGAATGGGGAGCTTATAATATTCGAGTAAATGCCATCTGCCCGGGCTTGATTAAAACCAAGTTCTCGGAAGTGTTGTGGTCAAATCAAGCCCTTAGAGAAAAATTTCTAAGTGAACTCCCCCTCAAAAGAATTGGAGAAGAAGACGAAATCGGTTCCATGGCCCTATTTCTGGCCTCTCAAGCTTCTAGTTATACTACAGGAAGTGTATTTACTGTAGATGGAGGATTTCAAGCGTAATTTAATTCTATATAACTCTGCGAGAATATTATTGATCGAAATCTAAAGTACAGATTTCACCAAAGTTTTTAAAATTAAAGCCATAAAATCCTAATTTTATGGCTTTAATTTTACCTATACCTTTGAGTTTTTACCTGATTAAACCAGGATATTTTAGTAGGATTTCTCCGTCCTGTCAATGGACATGGGTGATACCTGTCCCGCGTTTACGAGAAGTGTTGCCATCTTGCAACAAGATAAGGCTGTTGGAAAGTTTTGGGATAGCACCGCTATTGTGAAATCAAAAGAAGCAACGAAGTGGTTGAATTTGAATCGAATCCAGCACCTAATAGATTGTCTAATGCATATTTCGGATTAAATCTAGAATTGGACACATCCAGTATTTCAGTTTTCACTTCTATTTCTCAGAGGCTTCATTTTCTTCATCACTTTCTTCTTCTATTTCAATAATTTTGACTTTCACAGCCTCTTTTATGGGTGTAACATGCCCTCCAATATTTTCAGCAATATAGTAGGTCAATTGGGCCCCAAAAAGAAAAATAAGCACTGAATAATATACCCAAATCAATACCACTACCAGTGAACCTGCAGTACCGTAGTAACTGCCTACATCTGCATTACCTATGTACAGGCCAATTAAATATTTTCCCAAGCCAAAAAGCAACATCGTCACAAAAGCACCTAACCATACATCCTTCCACTTTACTTTGGCGTCGGGGAGGATCTTATACATTAATCCAAACACAAGAACAAATATGGATTGAGTAACTAAAAAATTGATTACCGAGGCCCACCTTAAGGTACTATTCTCAAAAATTCCGGAAAAATAATTTAACAAGATAACAATAAATGCATCTGCTAGAAGAGATACCAATAACAGAAAGCCTATGGAAGCAACCATTGAAAAACTTAAGAAACGATTCATTAAAAATTTTAAAAATCCCTTTTCCGGTTTTGATCTGATGTGCCAAATATGATTGATACTATTTTGTAAACTTACAAAAACGGTGGTTGCAGAAAATACAAGAACTCCTATACCTATAATCCGTGCGTACATGGTTTGTCCGGTCACAGATACATTGGACATTACATCTTCCAGCGTTGCGGCACTTTCAGAACCCATCATTTTAGAGACCTGAGCCAATAATTCCTCCTTTACTGTCTCTTCATTTAAAATTACCGAGGCAATATTTAAAATAATGATCAATAAGGCAGGTAGTGAAAATATTGTATAAAAAGCAGTGGAAGCAGCAAAGGTAAAAGAATCATTTTTACCAAAATCTTTTACCCCATCTATTAATATTTCAAATACGGAATACTTTTTCAGCCGTTTTATTTTACTTTTTATCATATAATTATTGCCTACATTTTTTCGTGAGAATTGTACCAAAAACCATTCCTATTTTCCTACCTAAGCCCAAATAAAAGGTAATCTTATTGAGCATACCGGTACAACCCAATGATACATTCACCATTGACCCCGAATCATGAAATAGGATTTGGAGTGAACATTGTCACCCAATGAAAATCAGGCCGTTGAGAGGTTTAGAAAAGCTTTTGATACGGTGTCAAAATAAAAACCACATAAAAGCTGATTCTGAAGATATTCCAGCACCTAATGGAAGGTTATTCTAAAACAGGTTAGTGAGGAAATGGTTTAACTTGCCAAAAAAAGGCTAAAAAGTCGTGAAAGCATATGGTAGTATTAAATAAAATGTAAATCTTCATTTATCCCCCTTCAACAATTCCTGAAAATAAAGGGTAAAGATTGTTTAGGCTTACCTAATTCCTTGATCAGGATATTTTCCGGTAATTGTTCTTCCAAAGGCTTTCATTTCATCCATTTGGTCTTGAAGATTTCCATTTGGTTGAATAACAGGGCCTATACCGGCTAATTTTCTTTTATAATCTAAAAAACCAACCACTACAGGTACTTTCGCACCAAGTGCAATATGATAAAACCCGGATTTCCATCTTGGGGCATAACTCCTGGTACCTTCAGGAGTAACCATCATCACCAATTCATCTGATTCATTAAGCATTTGAATCATGGCCTCGGTATAAGTTTGTTTCCGCTTTCCAATCACCTTTTTTCTATCAATAGGAATACCTCCCAAAGCTTTGATTAACCAGCCCAAAGGGCCCACCATGATTTCCTTTTTAATGGTAAACTTGACAGGAACTTCCATCAGATAAAAAGCGGAAAGCGCATAAATTAAATCCCAATTACTTGTATGGGGTATGGCTATCAGGACCGCTTTTTTTAAGCCTTCGGGCCATTTTCCAGAGATTTTCCAACCTGAAATCCAAAATATTAATCGGGCAAGTAATTTCATGATTTATTGATTGTTGCTATCTTGATTTTTTAAATCAAGTAAAGGTTGATTTTCTTTTAAATAATTTTTACAAAAAAGGTAACCTGTTTCAAAAATCTCTGTAGCTTTTTTCACTTCTAATACCCCAAACTGAGCCAAACCTGGAGGATCCATAAAGTAATCACATTGATTTTTTCTACTGTAAACATTATAGTTCAAGGACATTATTACCGACCGTTCTATCAGCCCTTTGATATTAGGCTCCCCTTTTAATATCGTCAAATTATTACAGTTCACACCAATAATGGTATCGCACAAGCCAATAAGTGGTTCTACCGGAAGATTATTTAGTACTCCCCATCCACATATAGCATATCGTTGAGTAATATTGGCTCAAACATACCGGGTATACAAGAGGAAGCCATTAAGCGCTTGATCAATGGACCTTCCGAGAAATATTCGGTTCTACTATTTTGAAAGTTGGTAGCTGTAACAAAAATGGGAATATTTAATGCAGAGAAATCATCCTCCGGTAAATATTTAGCAAATAAATCTGCCAACAGATCCATTTTCAACAAAGCTTTAAAACTAATGGAAGGTTTAAAGAATTTGAAGTAATTAGTCTGAGTGATAATGTTAAAGATTGTTTCCGGCGGATATCCATGCGCATACAAAGCCGCAACAATGGCTCCTGCACTACTTCCTGAAATATAATCGGGAGATATTCCTTCTTCATTGAGCCCTTGCAAGATACCTAGGTGAGCGATTCCTCTCACCCCACCCCCGGACAAGGCAATGCCTATTTTATTCTTTTTTTCAAAATAACAATTAATAGGAAATCAGTTTAAAATACACCCCTAATAATCTCTATAACTGATACATTACTCCTGAACGATGCCCATAGCACAAAATTTCTCTATTCTTTTTTCAATTCTTTTGTCCACTTTCATTTTGTCAAGTTCCACCAGAGCTTCCTTGATCTTGGCTTTAATTCTAGCAGCCATATCAGACATGTTTCGATGTGCCCCACCAAGTGGTTCTTCTATTATGGCATCAACCAAACCATTGTTTTTCATGTCAGTACCTGTAAGCTTTAGGGCTTCAGCAGCCTGTTCTTTGTGGTCCCAACTTCTCCAAAGAATTGTGGAGCAGTTTTCGGGAGAAATAACAGAATACCAAGAGTTTTCAAGCATCATTACTTTGTCTCCTATGGCAATGCCTAAAGCTCCACCAGATGCCCCCTCCCCTATGATGATACAAATCACAGGAACTTTTAATTTGAACATTTCCCGAAGATTTTTAGCAATGGCTTCACCCTGTCCTCTTTCTTCTGCTTCAATGCCCGGATAGGCACCGGGAGTATCTATTAAAGTAATGATAGGTTTATTAAATTTTTCGGCCATTTTCATAAGCCGCAATGCCTTCCTGTAGCCTTCCGGATTAGCCATCCCAAAATTCCTTTCCTGACGGAGTTTTGTATTTCTTCCTTTTGCTGACCAATAAACATGACAGACCTTCCATCAATATCACCAAGGCCACCAATCATTGCTTTGTCATCCTTTACTGTCCTATCTCCATGCAATTCAATAAAATCATTGGTCATTTCATAGATATAGTCCAAGGCATAAGGTCTATCCGCATGTCGGGAAAGCTGTACTCTTTGCCAGCGGGTAAGGTTATGAAAAGTTTCTTTCTTTAATAATTGAAGCTTTTCTTCTAAAGATTGAATATCTGAAGACAAGTCTATGTTTTTTTCATTTGCCAACTGAATCATTTCTTGAAGTTTAAGTTCAAGGTCAGCTATAGGCTTTTCAAATTCTAATACCATAAAGTGAAGTTTTGAAGCATCAAAGATAAAAATTAATTTTTGATTACCTGACCAACTTTTATCAAAGATGGTTATTAATCATTTTATATCAGGATATGATTTTACCATCTTTCATGGTTAACATGCGGTCTGACATCCCCGCCAAAGATTGGTTATGCGTAACAATTACAAAAGACTGCCCCAACTCATCTCTAAGTTTAAAAAACAATTCATGTAAAGATTGGGCATTTTCTGTATCAAGATTCCCGCTAGGTTCATCTGCGAAAATAATATCAGGGTTATTCACCAATGCCCTTGCCACAGCCACTCTTTGCTGCTCTCCTCCGGATAATTGAGCAGGCTTATGCCCTAGACGTGAGGAGATTCCCAGCAGTGCTGCCAATTCTTTGGTTCTTTTCCTAAGTTTATCTTCTGATCTTTTACCGATTAGACCCGGAATCCAAATATTTTCTTCGGCAGTGAACTCCGGTAGCAGATTATGAAACTGGAAAATAAAACTAATTTTATCATTTCTGAAACTGGCGAGTTTATCTCCACTTAATTTCAAAACATCAATACCATCTACTGTCAAGGTTCCTTCATCAGGCTTATCCAAGGTTCCTAATATATGCAATAAGGTGCTTTTACCGGCGCCTGAAGCTCCGACTATGGAAACAATTTCTCCTTTTTGAATTGTTACATCTACCCCTTTCAGGACATGAAGGTCTCCATAATATTTTTGAACTGACTGCGCAACGAACATATATTTAAAGGTAATTTATGTGAGTGTTTGGGACAAACATAGGTGTATTTTAAAATTAATCAAAAATAATATTTCTTTGGGAGGTTAAATTTACAGCAAGCCCTTTACCCGCTATTGGCTTGATTTTTAATCCTATGAAAAGATAATAATACCATGACAGCAAACAAACATTAAAAGAATCAACAAAAAGCCTATGATAAATCTTGAATAATCGGACATTTGACATTAACTTCGGGCAAAAATTTGACCATAATGAATATACACGAATATCAAGCTAAAGAAGTATTAAAATCTTACGGAGTCAAAATTCAAGAAGGGATTGTCGCTGATAGCCCTGAAGCTGCACTAGAGGCAGCCAAGAAGCTTACAGCAGACACTGGAACTTCTTGGTATGTACTAAAGGCACAAATACATGCCGGAGGTAGAGGTAAAGGAGAAATTAAAGAAACCGGATCAAGAGGTGTGGTTTTGGCTAAATCGTTAGAAGATGTTCCTGAAAAAGCCAAAGATATATTGAATGGTACACTTGTGACCATCCAAACAGGTGAGGAAGGAAAATTGGTCAAAAAATCCTAGTTGCCCAAGATGTTTACTATCCGGGCAATTCCGAACCAAAAGAATATTACCTTTCTATCCTATTGGACAGAGCCACCGGTAGCAATATTATCATGGCCTCTACAGAAGGTGGAGTTAATATTGAAGAGATCGCCGAAAGTACTCCTGAAAAGATCATAAAGGAATGGGTAGATCCAATGTTGGGCATTCAGCCTTACCAGGCAAGAAACGTGGCCTTTAAGTTAGGTTTAGAAGGCAATGCATTCAAAGAAATGGTGAAATTTATCATGGCTTTATATGCTGCTTATGATGCAAGTGATGCTTCTCAATTTGAGATCAACCCTGTTTTGAAGACATCAGATGATCAAATTTTGGCAGTAGATGCCAAGGTAAATCTAGATGACAATGCACTTTATAGAAACAAAGATCTTGCAGCCATGAGAGACCTTGATGAAGAGGATCCATTTGAAGTAGAAGCTGCAGAATCAGGCCTTAACTATGTGAAGCTTGACGGTAACGTAGGTTGTATGGTAAATGGAGCAGGATTAGCGATGGCCACTATGGACATGATCAAACTTTCCGGTGGAGAGCCTGCTAACTTCCTAGACGTAGGAGGTGGAGCCAATGCACAAACCGTTGAAGCAGGTTTTAGAATCATCCTTAAAGATCCTAAAGTAAAAGCTATCCTTATTAATGTTTTTGGAGGAATTGTTAGGTGTGATAGAATTGCATCAGGAGTAGTTGAAGCCTATAAGTCAATTGGAGACATTAGTGTACCTATCATCGTAAGATTGCAAGGTACAAACGCTGAAGAAGGTGCTAAAATCATCGATGAATCCGGACTTAAAGTAACTTCTGCTATTACTTTAAAAGAAGCTGCAGAAAAAGTACAAAATGTGCTTAGTGCTTAATAAATAAAATTCATTTGCGGCCCTAGTGGCCTGCATGCACCCGTAGTTCAACTGGATAGAATATCGGATTTCGGCTCCGAGGGTTGAGGGTTCGAATCCTTCCGGGTGTACAAAAAAGCCTTCTTATGTGGTTCATAAGAAGGCTTTTTTGCTTACTATTTTCAGTCAGTTCTAGTGCTCCCATTAACTTTTTCAAGTAGGTGCATTGGGTCTTCTCTCCATATCCTTCGTTCAATACAAATAAAAACCTATCAAATAAGGATAAAATCTTATTTTCAGACAAGAAGCACAGCAAATTAGCAAACCATATTTTATTTTCTACATGGGTGGGAATTACCATTAATGTTATAACAAAAATAAATCAGATAATATATCAACACAATTCCTCCCCTAATCTATGATATAAAAAATAGCACTTGGTAAGAACCAAGTGCTACATACTTTATCTAAACAAACAAATAAGTTTGTGCAGAACTAAAAAGATTATATTAATACTAATTTATAAGGAATTATAAAATTATCTTTCAGCCCTACCTTCGGGCATCAAATAATCTAATTTCCTTATGACTCTTTAATCCATTTGAATAAAGTTTGATAAGTTACTCCTGTATCTTTACTGAAATCAGCTTTGGTTTTTCCTTCAGCTTCAGCTTTCTTCCATTCAGCAAGGATGCCTGCTTTTTCTTCAGCAGAATAAGTTCTCCTACCTCTTGTGGCTGGTTTTTCAGCTTTGGCATCAACCCCATAGATAAACTGTAAGATACCCATTAATTTAGAGGCCTCACCTTTTGAGCTTAAACCTAAACTATCTAAATCAGCAATAGCTGAATCTTTTAGATTTTTTGTTACAAAGGGATGTTTCCCCTTTTTGTGTGCTTCGTCAATGGAATGGAAAATATTCCCATCCGCATCTTCCATATAAACCACAGCGTTGGTTTTAGAAAGATCTGAATACTTGTTTAAAAATTCTTGAATAGACATAAAATAATTATTTAGATGATAAATTAAGCGAAGTTACGTTTTATTTCTATTTATTTTACAAAATCCGTACCGTAAAATCTATTTAATTTTTATATACTTAATCAAAACGCATTATAAATATAAATTGTTGTAAAAAATATCATAAAAAAGGAAAAAAGATATAACACAAGGCATCTAAAAATTGAAAATTAGAGAAATATCGTCTACGTTAACGCTATACTGATGAAGTTAAAAAAATTTGTATTATTAAAAGTCAAAAAATAAATGGATTAAAATTTATGATTTAATCATTTAGGTATTTTTCCAAGTTTATTAGGATTTCTGAAACTAAATCGATAAGTTTAATTGGCTTATTTGAGATAATCCAAATTATCACCCTGTTAATGAAATGAATAAGAAGGAAGTTTCATTAAAAATTCATTCTCAAAATTGAAGGAAATTTGAGATCCAATTAAGCTGATCACCTTAAGAGAATATAATGATTGTAAAAAAACAGAATTAATAATCCAATCTGCAAATTATTAAAAACTGAATATGGCTTCAATAATAAACTTCATCTGGCAGAGTATTATTTGCCTCTCTTTTTTCTACATTTTTTATTGGGTTTTCCTTAAAGATGAAAAAACATTTGTGTTTAATAGAGTTTACCTATTGGTCACTCCCTTCCTTGCTGTTGCATTCTCTTTAATTGAGATTCCTGTTTCCTTTGAAACACCCAGCATTTCGTTAGAAAATACTGCTTTTTTAAAGGCATTAGAATTGGACAGCCAAAGGGATATTGCAGGGGCTTATGGTCTTCCTGAAGTTACCGTAACGGATAGTAGGCTTCCCACATTATGGGGTTTTAAAGATTACTTGGTTTTTGGTTATCTTGTAGTTGTCTTGTTATTATTTGCCAGGTTTTACTGGCAATATCTTCAATTAAAAGAGATTCTAAGAAAAGGATGGTACCAAACTTCTTATATACTTAAGGAAAAATACTTCAAGGTTCCTAATTTTGGTCTAACCCCGGTGTTTTCTTATTTTGATAAAGTTTTTTGGGATGATTCTCTTCAACTAAGTAATAAAGAAAAAAAACAGATTCTTAATCATGAAATTGAACATGTTAAACAAAAGCATTCATACGATATAATTATCTATCAGGTTTTCAGCAATGTATTTTGGTTTAACCCAATCATTCATTTAATGAATCGAGCATTAGTTGACTTACATGAATTTCAAGCCGATGCCCGTGTCATTAAAGATGAAGAATTGAAGGACTCCTATCCAAAACTTGTTGCAAAAATGGCTTTCCAAGGAATGGATCTTCCGCTAGGTAGTAATTTTGTTAATTCAACAACCTTGAGAAGAATTAGGATGATGAAAGCCAACCGAAAAACAAATTGGTTTAAGGTAGCAATGCTGGTACCTTTAACTGTATTGGTTTTTGGCTTGATTTCAATGAAAAGCAACAATAGTATTATTTCTTTCAATAATTACTCTACACTTCCGGTTTCATTTCTCAAAAATCAAATAGAGGCGTTTCAAGACTCCATAGAGGTAGGCATAAAATTAAGGAATATAAAAAACCCTACTCACTATGAAAGCATTGGAAAGCTACATCAAGAGTCATTAAATGTTCAAGTGGGGGAATTATCTTATGAATTTACCGGAATTAAAAACCAGCAGGAATACATAAAAGTCCTAAACTTGGTGGAAACATTAAGACCAAATTCCAAACTAAATAAAAAATATGAGAATGCATTTTCCTACCAACTTGCAGATCAAAAACCCGAGCCTAAAGTAGGATGGAATGCTTGGGAGGAATATTTAAGGTCACAGATTCCCGCAAGACTCATTGAAGGAATTCATATGGATGGTGACTTAGTGGCCTTGGAATTTGTTATTGACAAAGAGGCAAACGTGGTAAATGCATCCATCAAGAAGAGTCTGGGAGAAGAGGTGGACCAATTGCTTCTCTCTGCCCTTACCAATGTAAAAAGCCCTACTTGGATACCCGGAAAAAAAGATGGTGAGACGGTAGCGGTAGTAGTAAACACCAATATTAAATTAAAAAAATCAAACAAGTTTAAAACCACCACCAACCAAGAATCATCGAATCAGCGTCAAACCAACCTTTCTAATGCATTTCCTGAAAACAGAGGTTTAGCAGTTAATGATGACTTAAAATCCGGAGCAATAACTTTAGGTCCTGCCTTCAAGACACACTTGCTTGAAAATCTGGTTTTCCCTGAAGACAATATTACTAAAGATATATCCGGAACAACAATTATCAACCTCAAAACAGATTCTTCAGGAAGTATAAAAGGAATTTCTTTTACTCAAAGGATAGATGCCAGTTTCGAAAAAGAAATCCTTGAAGTCCTGTCAAATGCACCAAACTTAAAACCAATTTTGCAGAAAAATGAATACCAACTGCTTTTGCCTATATCTTTCAAAATTACGGGTTCTGATAGTAATAATATAGTTCCAAGTTTGAATAATGATTATGGTGATGTCATTCAAATCGATGGTTACCATGTGCAAAGAGACGCGATAAAAACAACTATAGAAATCCCTGTTCAGGTTATAAAAGAAGGGTTGATTTCATTCAATGGTGTCATCATGCCCGTCAATTCAGGATTACCGAGATTAATAAAAGCATATACCAGCTTTCACTCCGTGGATCATCAATCTATTTTAGTTAATTTTTCAGCGGGAAAAGATATTAAAATGGGTGAAGTTCAAAATGTACAAGCTGCCCTAAGAGATGCCGGTATAACTAAGATTGTTTTTAAAGAAGAAGAAGCAAAAATTCTTAATATAGCTCAATCCCCTATTTATATGATAGATGGAATACTACATCAAGCTCCACCAATTAGCAACTTCCCCAAACCTGAAAACATAAAAACCCTCGATGTGGTAAGTCCTAACAAATTGGACGTATATGGTGAAAAAGCCAAAAACGGTGTTATAGTAATCACAACAAAGTAATTTACGACTGTAAATTTAAACGTTTAAAACCGCACTAAAACATGTCCATTGAAAATACAAACCTACCTTTTGGTAGGTTTTTTTATATATTGCAATTTTAACCATCAAATTAAATATTAAAATGACCTTCAGATATTTTCTTTCCATGTTAATCCTTTCAATGCTTCCGGTATTAACTTATGCCCAAAAAGACACTCATAATGACGAATCAAAAGTTCCTAATATTTCTTTGCCGGACTTATTCGTCAATTCAAAAGGACAAGAAATTAATACCATTCAGGAATGGGAATATAAGAGAAGGCCTGAAATAGTTAATCTTTTTGAAAACAATGTTTATGGCACTATGCCAAAAGCAATAGATGCGTTGAATTTCACTATAGTTAATGAAGATAAAATGGCCATGAATGGTATGGCCACTTTAAAAGAAATTGACATAGAAGTGATTTACAGGACCCAATCCGCAACAATGAGGCTTATATTATTTATTCCTAATGAAAGAGATGAAGCAGCTCCTGTATTTTTATTGATTAACCATAGGGACCCGGAAAATATTGATCCAACTCGAACAATAAAAATGGGGTTTTGGCCTGCCGAAGAAATTGTAAGCCGTGGTTATGCCGCAGCTACTTTTCATGTAAAGGATGTTGCTGATGATGACAAAGTTACATTTACAGACGATATTTTAAGTAAATTATATCCAGAAGAATTAGAAAAGGAAAATGGTATGCGTGGTTTAGGTGCTTGGGCTTGGGGAGCCATGCGCGCCATGGATTATTTTGAAACTTGTCAAGATATTGACGCCAAAAAAGCAGCAGTAATTGGACACTCTAGAGGAGGAAAAGCTTCTCTTTGGACCGGTGCTTCAGATCCTAGATGGGCCATTACTATTTCTAATGAGTCAGGTGCCGGTGGTGCGGCCATATCTCGAAGGAAATTTGGAGAGACTGTCCAAAGAATCAACACTGTTTTCCCTTATTGGTTTACTGATAATTTCAATAAATACAATAATAATGAAGCCTTACTTCCAATTGATCAACATATGTTAATTGCTGCCATGGCCCCACGAGCCGTGTATGTGGCCAGTGCGTCTGAGGATTTATGGGCAGACCCTAAAGGAGAATACATGTCATTGCAACTTGGAACAAGGGTGCATCGAGAGATTTATAAGATGAAAGGAGATTTTCCTAAAGCAATTAACTCTCCGGGAAATCCTGTTCACCTACCCTATGCAGGTCACCATATCCGTGAAGGGAAACACAATCTGACCCCTTACGATTGGAATTTATTTATGGATTTTGCGGATAACTATTTCAGGTTTAATAATGAATAAAAACAGACGGCATTTCCTACAAAAATCTGTCAAACTCACAGGTATTCCCTTAGCCGGCCCTCTTTCATTCCCTTACATTTCCGAAACGTATGAACAAATTGAAAATTATACCAGAGATCTAGGCATTAAACTATGTCTTGCATATTTCTGGGGAATTGAACCCAGAAAGACAGCCCTATCACGTCAAATGGATGTGCTTGGGGCAGTTAGCCCTGTCAATTCCGGATTGGCTAATTTGCCTGGAGAAAAAGACAATTCAAGAACAGTAATTAAGGCCGTAAAAAATGCTTGGACACGTGAAGGGCTTACCTTAAGAGTCATAGAAGGTCCTCCTTACCTTGGAGAAAAAACAAAGCTTGGCTTACCCGGACGTGATGAAGAAATTGATAACTTTATCACTCTTATAAAGAATTTATCCCTTGAAGGGATTGATACCATATGCTATAATTGGATGCCTATAATTAGTTGGGCCAGAACTATTGTTGACAAATCAAGTAGAGGTGGTGCTTTAGTAAGTGGATTTGATGTGACGGCAATAAAAAATAAGCCGCCCATAAATGAATACGGCAACTTGACACCTGAAATTATGTGGGAAAATTTAAAGTATTTTTTAAAGGCTGTATGTCCGGAAGCTGAAAAACATGGGGTAAAATTAGCTTTACATCCTGATGATCCACCCATTGACAATATCCAGGGAATTCCACGCATCATGACATCCGTTCAGGCATTTAAAAAAATGTTGGAGATTTATCCAAGTGTATATAATGGAATTACTTTTTGCCAAGGAAGTTTTGCCTCTATGGGAGATAGTACTGAGCAAGTGAATATTCCTGAAGCCATAAAATATTTTGGAAAAAGGAATGTCATCCATTTTGTACATTTTAGGGATGTACTTGGAAACAAACATAACTTTGAAGAAACCTTTCATGATGCAGGGAAGACGGACATGTTTGCAGCAATGCAGGCTTATCGAGACATTGGATTTAAAGGCCCAATGCGACCTGACCATGTACCTACTATGGCCGGAGACAGTAATGATAAACCGGGTTACAGTACCATTGGAACCTTATTTGCCATTGGCTACATTAGAGGTCTTATGGAAGGCGTAGGAAAAGGTGAAAATTGATTGAATAATAAAATCAAACTTTCAAATAAACGATGTTATCAATAAAACTTCTTTAAGTTGATAAGGCTAACACAATACCGTCTTTCAACAGCTTCATCCTGTTGATAATCAGAAAGCTAATTTAATGGCCTTTTTCCAATTTTTTAAGTAATAAACTAAAACTGTTTTTATGAATCGTTGGTTAAAATATTCTCTTCTAATTTTAGCAGGAATTCTGGTATTTTTATTTGTCTTTGGATTGTATCAATTTCGGGATAGGCACAAAGGTTATGACCTAAACCTTTCCTTGCAAAATGAAGGCACTGCAGGGTTAAGCGCGGGTTTTGCTATTGCAGATATCAGCCCCGTGGGATATGATACCTGGCAAGATGTCAATGGAGATGCTGAATACAATGAAGAAGAGGGGGATTATTACAACGACCTCAATCAAAATGGTAAATTTGACCCTATTTGGCTGGCTGGATTTCAACAAAACAGGCCTGCATCAGGGATAAATGATCCATTATGGGCAAGGGCCATGGTATTGGATAATGGCCAAATAAAATTTGCACTTTGTGTCATTGACATGATTGGGTTTGGAAATGATGAAGTGGTTTCCTTAAGGAAAAAAATCCTTGAACAAACAGATCTAGATCACTTAATTATCACGAGTACACATGTGCATTCTTCTCCTGACATGATGGGAATGTGGGGTCCGGGACCATTTACTAGAGGAGTTGATGATCACTATAAATCCCTGGTGTTTGAGGGAATAACTGCCTCGGTATTAGAGGCCTATGAAAATAGAAAACCGGCTTATTTAAAATTTGCCATTAACGAAAGTGATGCAGCTCCATTGGTTGGGGACACCAGAGCACCCAAAGTATATGATGCAGCCATAAGATTGATGCAGGTAATGGAAATGGGAACTGACAAAACCCTAGGAACAATCATGAATTGGGGCAACCATCCAGAAACACTCTGGGCTGATAACACATTGGTAAGTTCAGATTTTCCCCATTATTGGAGAGAATATATGGAAAAAGGCATTGTTTACAACGATTCTATTTATCACAAAGGCCTCGGAGGTGTTTCCATATTTCTTAATGGTGCATTGGGTGGATTGATGACCACCAGACCTAGTGATCCAGTGATTCACCCCTATACCAAAGACACGCTAAAGGCTGCTACCGTAGAAAAAATAGATGCACAAGGATTGGCACTTGCCAAGATAAGTTTTGAGACCATGGCCAAAGGAATGGATACGGTTTACCAAAGTAACTTGGCTATCCGAGCCAAGACAGTAACTTTACCCATGAAAAATAAATTATTCAGGTTGGCCTCTTTTATAGGAGTATTTGACAGAGGTTTTATGTCATGGGGAAATGTAAGGTCTGAAGTAAATGTATGGAAACTTGGCCCTGCCACATTCGTACATATTCCGGGAGAATTGTACCCGGAAATCCTTAACGGTGGCGTGGAAGCATCGGAAGGAGCTGATTTTGGTATTGCACCAGTAGAAGTGCCCGCCATAAAAAGCGTGATGCCGGGCAAATATAAATTCTTTAGTGGAATGGCCAATGATATGATTGGTTATATTGTACCCAAAAGCCAATGGGATGAAAAACCTCCTTTCACCTATGGCCGAGAGACTGCCCCTATGGTGAAGTTAATTCTTTAGGTCCCGAAACGGCCCCTATCCTTCACAGGGAGACTTTAAAACTACTGAATGATTTGTCTAAAACATCCGCTACCTTAGAGAAAAATTAACCTTACCCAATTCTATGAACAGCAAAGCCACCTCAGTTGAAGCCTATCTTGAAGAAATTCCTGACGAAAGAAAAGAAGCTTTTAATAAATTAAGGCAAACGATACTTTCAAACCTACCTGAAGGGTTTGAAGAGACCATGAGTTATGGCATGATTGGCTATGTAGTCCCTCACTCAGCATATCCTGCAGGTTACCATTGCAATCCAAAACTCCCTTACCGTTTGTAAATATCGCCAATCAAAAAACTACTTGGCTTTGTATCATTCCTGCATTTATGCTGACAGTGAACTAATGCGATGGTTTAAAGAGGAATTCCCAAAACACAGTAAGGCCAAATTAGATATGGGTAAAAGCTGTATCCGCTTAAAAAAATGGATCAAATCCCCTTTGATTTGATAGGTGAATTAATTACAAAAGTGAGTATGCAAGAATGGATCAACACTTACGAAAATAGCATAAAAAAATAGGGTGGAAAAAATTCCAACCCTATTTCATCAATTATTAAAGCCTAAGGCATATTATTTTTTAGCGATGTATTCCAACAAGTCAACAACTTTATTAGAATAACCCCATTCGTTGTCATACCAAGCTACCAACTTAACAAAAGTATCATTCAATTGGATTCCGGCACCAGCATCGAAAATTGAAGTTCTGGCGTCTCCAATGAAGTCATTAGAAACTACTGCATCTTCAGTATATCCCATAATACCTTTCAATTCACCATCAGCAGCCTCTTTCATTTTAGCACAAATCTCTTCATAGGTAGCTCCTTTTGAAAGCCTTACAGTAAGATCAACTACAGAAACATCAGGAGTTGGAACCCTAAAGGACATACCTGTAAGTTTTCCGTTCAATTCCGGAATTACTTTACCTACAGCTTTAGCAGCGCCCGTAGAGGAAGGGATAATGTTTTGACCGGCTCCTCTTCCACCTCTCCAGTCCTTCATTGAAGGTCCATCAACAGTTTTTTGAGTGGCAGTGGTAGCATGAACGGTAGTCATTAGACCTTCTTCAATACCCCAGTTGTCATTCACTACTTTGGCTAAAGGTGCTAGACAGTTGGTCGTACAAGACGCATTGGAAACAAATACCATGTCAGAAGTGTAAGTTCCTTCGTTTACTCCCATTACGATCATTGGGGTATCGTCTTTTGAAGGAGCTGACATCACTACTTTCTTGGCACCGGCATCAATATGACCTTGTGCTTTTTCTTTGGTTAAGAATAAACCGGTAGATTCTACTACATACTCTGCGCCAATTTCAGACCATTTCAAATCCGCAGGATTTCTTTCAGAAGTCACTCTGATTGCATTCCCGTTTACAACTAACTGGCCATCTTTAACTTCAACATCACCTTTAAAAGGACCGTGAGTTGAATCATATTTAAGCATGTAGGCCATATAATCTACATCAATTAAGTCGTTAATGCCCACAATTTGAACATCTTCTCTTTCTTGTGCAGCACGGAATACGAGTCTTCCTATCCTACCGAATCCATTGATACCTACTTTAATTTTTTCCATAATGTTGATTGTCTATTCTATGGTTTAAAAGATTACTATTTTTTGCTGTTCACCGCCTTGGAAATAAAATGAAGTTCTAGTGCTGAACAATTCAAAATTAGCCAATTGGTCTATTTGATCTTTCCTTCCGAAATTTTCAATGGCCAAATTTATAAAAATTAAATTTATCATTGAAATTTTGGTTTTGAATAGTTTCAAAAACTTATCAATTATCAGACAAACCTTTCGTTCTGAAAATTTATATTAATTTTGATCTTTACTTCAATTGCTTTATGGAAGAATTAGATCAAATGCAGATCAATTTTGGAGAGGATTCCTTATTTTTAATGAACGTTTCTCTAGCCGTTATTATGTTCGGTGTCGCCCTTGAAATTAAACTTTCGGATTTCAAATATTTATGGTCGCAGCCCAAATCATTTTTACTTGGCATTACCTCCCAATTTCTCTTGCTCCCTTTTCTAACCTGGGTGTTGGTTTTATTTATCCAACCCAGTCCCAGTGTAGCCTTGGGAATGTTCTTGGTAGCAGCCTGCCCCGGAGGAAATATTTCAAATTTTCTAACCAATTATGCAGGCGGTAACAGCGCCCTCTCGATTAGTCTTACGGCTTTCGCCACATTAAGTTCGATTGTTCTCACTCCTTTTAATTTCGCAATATGGTCGGAGCTTTATTCTCCTTCTGCGCACTTACTAAAAAGCATCAGCTTAAATTACAGTGATGTTTTTGAAACCGTAGCACTTATTCTTGGCATTCCACTATTATTAGGAATATATGTCAACAAGAAAAAACCGTTTCTGGCCGAAAAAATGGCAAGCCTTCTCAAACCTATCAGTGTGGTAATCTTTATCAGTATTGTCATTATTGCATTTTATAGCAATTTCGACCTTTTCATTAAAGTCATTGGTTGGGTTTTTGGTTTGGTTTTGATGCATAATCTTGTGGCCCTGGGCTCTGGTTTTAGCCTGTCGAAAATCTTCGGTTTAACCCTTGGAGACACCAAAACACTTACCATTGAGACCGGAATTCAAAACTCAGGACTGGCCTTGGTTTTGATTTTTAACTATTTTGATGGCTTGGGAGGAATGTCTATTATCGCAGGCTGGTGGGGCATTTGGCATATCATTTCAGGCCTTACCATCGCTAGCCTTTGGAAAAAGTACAATTATGTGGCAAAGGTTGTTTAATACCCTACTCAAACGCTTAGTGAAAACCGCCTTATGGTTTTACTATTCAGATATTGAAGTCCTTGGAAATTGGAAGACCTATAAGGACAGGCCCATCTTAATAATTGCCAATCACCAAAATGCCTTATTGGATGCTTTATTGATCGCAACATTTATCGACCTAAAGCCTTATTTTCTCGCAAGGGCATCTGTTTTTAAAAACCCCTTGGTTGCCAAAATATTGGCTTTTATAAGAATGATTCCTGTTTATAGAATCAGAGATGGGTTTGGAACAATTTCCGGAAACAACAATAGCTTTGCGTTTTGTAAGTCTATCTTAAAAAATAACGGTTCAATATTGATTTTCCCTGAAGGAAATCATTCCCTAAAACGCAGGCTTAGGCCCCTTAGTAAAGGTTTTACAAGAATTGTTACTGCTACTTTGGAAGATGACCCTTTCTTCGATTTAATTATCCTACCCATAGGAATAAGCTATCAAGCCCACCAAAAATCCGGCACTAAGGCCTTATTAGAAATTGGAACACCAATAGCTGCTAAGGCATATTATGGAAAGGAAAAAGATTTGGTCAAACAATCAAGAAAGGCTCTGGAATCACTAACCTTACATTTACCTGAAGAAAATTATGACAATTCTTTAAAACAAATGCTTCTGTCAGGTGCTGACATCACCAGATGTAGAGAAAAAACGGTAATGGAACCCAATAAAAAATTAAAGCCTACCCAAAATTGGAAAAACCGGCTTTTTAAAGTCTTTCATTTTCCCCTTTGGCTGGTATGGAAATGGATTGCGCTCAAAGTAGAAGACCCCGTATTTTATGGAACCATTAAATTTTGCATAGGATTGGTAGGCATTCCACTTTATTACCTTGCCCTATTGATCTTAATTGCTAAGCTTTTTCACCAGCCATAGCTTTGATTTGCATTCTACTATTGCTACTGGTTCTAAAAATGAATAGCAATCATTACAATATTGATGAAGAGAAATTGATCAAATAGCGATTTTTCAAACCCTATACCTAAGCTCTTTTTCCCACTAACTTTGAAAATAAAATTATTGCTTATTTACAGTAGAAACTATTCCTCTTACTTAAGAAAGGAAAAGTGACTTCTTGTAACAAATCGATACACTTATAACTTCACCTAGCAAATTGGTTTTCCGTTCCCTGCGAAGATGATTATTCTGAGACTCATTTATACCCGAAATATGCAATAGACAATCTATTACGTGCTGAAATCGCTTTAAAATACCCAATCGTTACTGTTTTCAATTTCGCCATAGCGGTGCTATGCTAAAATCTACAAACAGCCTGATTTTCTTGCAATTGCAACACTTCCTGTAAACACGAGACAGGCTTCACCCCTGACCTTGTCAGGGCGGAGAAATCCTTTTACATAATCCGAGTTAAATTCTATCTCCTTACTACAGAGGCACTTGATAAATAGTTGCTTGTTCACAAAAAGAATAGAGGTATATTTGAATGCTGCTGTATATATTTTTTAACAACTAAGGATTCTAGCAGACTTACAAACGACCACATGGAATATAAGCGGTTATTAAAAAACAATAAAGATTGGGTTCAAAAAAAACTGGGAAATGACCCTGATTTTTTCAGAAAACTAACCAAGGAGCAGAAGCCTTTACATTTATTCATTGGATGCAGCGACAGTAGGGTGACAGCAGAAGAACTTTTGGGTGCGGATGCCGGAGAAGTGTTCGTACATAGAAACATTGCCAATTTGGTTCCCAATAACGACAATAATTCCGCTTCAGTTATTGAATATGCCGTAGGTCATTTAAAGGTAAAGCATATTATTGTATGTGGACATTACTTGTGTGGGGGCATTGCTGCAGCTTTGGAGTCAAAGGACTTGGGTATACTAAACCCTTGGCTAAGAAACATAAGGGATGTTTACCGTTTACATTTTGAGGAATTAAATGCCATTACCGATGAAACCCTAAGATACAATCGTTTGGTGGAATTGAATGTTGAAGAACAGTGCATCAATGTTGTTAAAATGGCTGTTTGGCAAAAAAGTTTTTTAGACAACGGAGGCCCCATTATTCATGGGGTAGTTTTTGATATCAAAACAGGAAACTTGATAGATCTTAATATCGATGTCAATAAGATATTGAAAGAAGTAAGAAATATTTATGATTTAGGATCTTAATTAAGATACCTGTGCGTATCAAATTAAGCGATTATGGTTTAAACACCAAGGAAAAATCCCCTGAGACAATTAAATGGTAAGGGTATTTTCATCAAACAATTGCCCAAGGCATTTTCACTTTGGATTTCACCTTGGGAAACAATACAAAATCAGCTTCTCCAAAAAGCACAAAAGAATAAACCTCTTCTACCCCGATTTTTGCTTTAATTTTACTAAGCTCCCTGCTTTCAAGTGCCATATCATCAACAATCAGTATACGGTGGTGCCCATAAAAGTCCATACCCTGCTCTTGCTCCTCAGCTTTGGGTACAGCCAAGTCATTGGATTCAGAAGATTCCGAAAAATCCATGATTTTTAGGGCAACACCTAATTGATGAGCAATCATTAAAGCAGGTGCTTTTCCTTTTTCTGATAGACCCAATACCAAATCTATTTCCGGGAAGTCAAAACTGTATAAAGCATCACTTATTGCCTCAAATGTGATTTCTAAAGGATTGTTCATAATAAATTTATGGAATATTTTTCAAATTGAACCATTAAAAAATCGGCACCACCCATAATCTGTTAACTGATCTAAACTTATTCTTTATTACCATCACCTACCTTACAGGATGCAGCTTTTTAAATAAAACAAAGTAAGAATATTAGATAGCCTAAAAATCTAGTATTAAGTCAAAAATATAACTTGCAAGTAACAAACATAATCATTTTTTTAAATGACTAAATAACAACTACTTAAAGAAAATAAATTTTTAGTGGTCTAATAATTGCTTGTTTATCAATAAAACTATTAGACTTTAAAAAAATTAGAAGAACATATGCCGGTAATTGGTGAATTAATAAAAAAAGCAATCGAACTCGGGGGTAAACTAAGTACTGAGGACAGTCCTGAAAAAGCACAAGCAAAAGTTTTAAATCAATTATTAGATACTGCTAAAGACACCTCCTTTGGTAAGTACTATGGGTTTAAGAAAATCCTTGAGGCAAAGGACACCTCTCAGGCATTTCAGGAAAAGGTCCCTTATCATGATTACGACAAAATTTATAAAGAATGGTGGAATAAGATTAGAGAGGGACATGAAGACATCACCTGGCCCGGAATCAATCAATATTTTGCGGTTAGCTCTGGAACCACTAGCAATAGTAAGTATATTCCCGTAACCGATGAAATGATAGACTCGATCAGAAATACAGGTATACAGCAGGTGGTGAGTTTATCCAAATATGATTTACCACCTGATTTTTTGAGCGACAAATTATGATGTTGGGTAGTTCCACTGCCCTGAAAAAAACAATGGCTTTCTGGAAGGAGAAATAAGTGGGATAAGTGCCAGCCAAATCCCATTTTGGTTTCAAAGTTTTTATAAACCCGGCCCTGAAATATCAGCTATAGAAGACTGGGACCAAAGAATTGAAGAAATAGCAAAAAATGCAAAAGATTGGGATATTGGAAGTATTTCAGGTATTCCTTCATGGATTGAATTAATGATGAAGCGGGTTATTGCTTACCATGGAGTGTCCTCTATACATGAGATTTGGCCAAATTTGGCTGTATATACTCCCGGAGGGGTGGCATTTGAACCTCATAGAAAAAGTTTCGAGAAAAACCTGGCTCACCCATTAACCTATATAGACACCTATTTGGCTTCAGAGGGCTTTTTAGCCTTTCAAAACAGACCAGATACTGATGCAATGGCCTTGGTCCTAGACAATGGAATTTATTTTGAATTTGTTCCTTTTGAATCGGGAAATATGGATGAAAATGGTGCTGTCAAACCTGAGGCAAAAGCCTTGACCATTGATGAGGTGGAAGAGAACAAAGACTACATACTTTTGATTTCCACCGTTTCCGGTGCTTGGCGCTATATGATTGGAGATACCATTGCCTTTACAGATAAAGAAAAAGGGGAAATTAAGATCACAGGGCGAACAAAGTTTTTCTTAAATGTGGTAGGTAGCCAATTGGGGGTGCACCAAATGGACAAAGCCTTGGAGGCCATCCAAGAAAAATTTAATCTGACCATTCCGGAATACACCGTTGCGGCAATAGAAGAAAATGGAGATTACCTCCACCGCTGGTATCTGGGCAGAGATTCAGGTACTGCAGAGGAAGAAGATGTTAAAGACTTTTTAGATGCTTTTCTTCGTGAAAATAATAAAAACTACAATGTGGCTAGAAATAAGGCCTTAAAAAGTATTGATGTGAAAATTGTCCCCCTATCTACCTTCATTGCTTACAATGAAAAACAAAAGAAAAAAGGAGGGCAAGTAAAATTCCCACGGGTAATGAAAGCCAAACCTTTTAAAGAATGGGAGACTTTTGTCCAAAGCATTTAAACTTATTTGTGCATTTGAAACCAATTGACAGAATAATTGATTATTAGACATCAAGGGCTGAAAGGCGAAATGAATTAATACCGACTTCCCTTTTTCGACAATGTATAGATCAATGGATAAGTGCCCATTAAAATAATCCTGATTTCATTGCAAGAGGCAAGTAGGTATTCGAAGTCTTTGGGCTCCTATTGGTAAAGAGTTTTTCTAATACATCATGCTGATTTTTAAATCCCTTTCTTCTTCCAACTACAGGTATTTCTTTGCAGGTCAGGCCTTCTCAAATCTAGGGAATATGATGAAGCAAGTGGTAGTAGGCTGGTTGGTTTATAGTCTTACAGGCTCTGCCTTACTCTTGGGAGTGATTTCCTTTTCGAGAGAAATCTCGGCCTTCCTAATATCAATTTTTGCCGGAGTATTTGCTGACAAGTACAACAAACACAAACTCTTGATGGTTTGTCAGACGGTAATTGCTATCAATGCTTTGACCCTAGCGGTTTTTACAATTTCTGAAAATATAACTTTTAATATTTTATTGGCATTAGAAATAGTTTTTGGCTTGGTCAGTGGACTGGAAATGCCATCCCGGCATGCTTTTGTCAATGACCTGGTAGAGGATAAGGCCTACCTGACCAATGCCATCGCCTTAAATTCTTCCCTCTTTAATACTGCCAGAATTGTAGGCCCTGCCCTCGCGGGAATTCTTATCCCAATAATCGGTGAGGGTTATTGTTTACTACTTTATGCCCTTGCAAGCTTTTGCGTGGTAGGGCTCTTCACTTTCATTCAATACAAGCCTTTGGCCAACAATTCCTTAAAACAAAACTTCAAAAATGCATTCTCAGAAGGAGCCGGTTATGCTTTTAAAACCAAGCACCTTCGCTTTATCATGTTGTTTGTGGCTGCCATTACCCTTATTGGTATGTCTTATATGGTCATCTTACCTGTATTTGCAGCAGAGATATTTAATGGAGATGCAGTTATTTTCGGATACATGACCAGTGCTGTTGGACTGGGGTCCTTGATTGGTGCATTTTTTGTAGGTACTAAAAATAACGTTTTAGGTTTAGATAAGTTAATATTGATAGGAACAATTCTCTTTGGCATAGGTTTGAGTATATTTTCCTTTAGCTCAATTTTATGGTTATCCCTACTGGCTCTATTGGCTACAGGACTGGGCAGAGTAATCATCTTTACCGGATCAAATACTTTAATTCAATCCATTGCTCCTGAAGAAAAAAGAGGTAGGGTATTGAGTTTTTATATTATGCTGTTTATGGGATCCCTTTCCTTGGGCAGTTTTGTTATAGGGTTCGTCTCGGATTGGATTGGGGCTCCGGCTACGCTTGCATTGGGGAGTTTAGGCGTTCTCCTTTTGGCGGCCTATTACGCAAAAAGCCTTCCCCTGCTTAGAAAAAGGACTTATCGAGCCATAAAAAAATCTGAATTTCAGCTAACCTTACAACAAAACCCAAATTCAAAATGAAAGCATTACCACTATTGTTAACCAATACGATCACTTTTATTTTCACCTTATTTATCAATTACTTGGGAGGCTCCGGAGATTATTTTGGTAATTCAGTAGGTGACATCAGCGATGATTTCACCACCTTAATTACCCCGGCAGGCTATGCATTTTCCATTTGGGGCTTAATTTATTTGGCCTTAATTGCCTACCTTATCTATCAATGGATGGGTTATTTTAAAAAGCAAAACCAAACCTCTTTATTGCCATCAGGTATTTGGTTTATCGTAGCCAATTTGAGTAATGCCCTTTGGATATACGTGTGGGTGAATGAACAAATCCTCCTTTCTGTGTTGGTAATCCTAGTATTGCTCTTCTCATTGATTCAATTGGTGATAAGACTACGACTAGAAACCTATGATGCACCTTTGAAAACCATCTTTTTCGTATGGTGGCCCATATGCCTCTATATTGGCTGGGTGATTCTGGCTACAGTTTTGACCCTTTCTGTAGGAATCAAAAATACAGGAATATTGGAGGGTATTTGGACAGAAACAGGCTGGGCTGCTATGGTACTTATCGTGGCCACTACTATCTATGGCTTGTTAACCTATTATAGAAACATGAGGGAAGCGGCATTGGTAGGTGCTTGGGGAATAACAGCAATTGCTGTCAAGCAATGGGAATTGAATGCCACCCTAAGTACTGTGGCTCTGGTATTGACAGGGGTCTTAATTGTAATTGCAGGTATACACGGCTATATCAATCGCAAGACATCCATTCCTGCAAAAATGGCTGACTGAGTATTTTAGCCAATATATGAAGATCTTTAGGTTTATATTTTAGCATCAAGAAAATACTTCTTCATTATTTTCTCTGCCAATTTATTTTGGGGAGTAAAATCAGGTTCGCGTACTTTGGGTACAGGATACCATTTCCAAAAATACACCCCTTGCATCCATGGTTTATCCCAGACAGCTTCAAAAATGCCTCATAACATAAGGCTTGGACCTCCTCTGAGAGGGCTGCATCTTGTCTTTCATTGGGCCAAACCCATGGAGAATGTGCAGCATCTTCTGTATTACAATAACCAATTTCAGTAAATATCACCGGCTTTTGGAAGGTGATATTTGTTTGCTCTATTTCCGGGATTACTTTTTCCCAGCCTTTAATTAATTGGGTCAAATCAGGAGCATTTTGATGGTCGACCAAAGGGAAATATGCCTGAATACCTATATAATCCAAAGCATCCCAAAAATTCACCTTTTGGTATTCGGTAAAATTCGCTGCATAAGTTAGCTTTCCGGTGTACACCTCACGTATGTCATGAATAATCTCCCGCCACTTTTTCTCTTTGTGACTGGCCTTTTCCAACTCAGTACCAATGCATAAAATAGGGATACCTTGCTTTTCGGCTATTCGAGCGTAATAAAGAATAAAGTCTTTATAATTGTCAAACCACAAGTTCCAGTCTTGCTCATTGCTCATGGCTATTTCTCCGGGCCAAGACCCACGTACCCATATATGTGGTTTCAAAATATCGGTAATCCCCAAAGCCTTGGCCGTGTCGGAAGTAGACAAGAGTCCATTGCTACTTTCTCCCCACCAGGTTTTGTTGCGGTGTTTTTCCCAATTCAAGTCAGGCTCCGAAACAGACTTCTGCCAACCAAATGGTGTTTGAGAGAGATGGCTCACACCCAATTCCTTTAGGGATTGTAATTCCCCTCCTGTAAATGGATTTCTGGTACCTACCCAGCATACGCCTTTGTGCTTTTCTCCTTCATAGGAGGCCAGTTTTTTATTGCTTTCACAAGAAAAGTTAATTGATGCACAAATGATAAAGAACAAGGATAGCAAACCTTTACTTAAGTTATAATGCATCATGATTTTTCTTTTTGACTAATATATAAAGGAAACTTATGATCATCAATAGGTAAACCCAACTAAAAGGTAGCGCGATAAGAATTAATAACTGACTAACAGCCTGTAGCAACTGCTCTTTGCCTATAAATAAGGTGGCAATGGTAAAAACAGATAGGATCAGCCCCCACCCTAACAAATGTTTATTGTTTGGTTCTCTATTTCCGTTGTCAGCAAACATTCCCAATACATAGATGGCAGAGTCCAGGGAAGTGATAAGAAAAGTAAAGACCAATAGGAAGGCCAATATTTTCATTATACCACCAAAAGAAAAACTATCAAGAAATACGAAAATAGATCCGTATAAAGAATCAAATTGACCTTGGTAATTTTCCGGCTTTCCGATCAGCTCAAAAGCAGAGGAGCCAAAAACTGAAAACCAAAGAAAGGTGCCTAAGGAAGGTACAAGAATCACCCCAAAAATAAATGCGCGGAAAGTCCTTCCTTTAGAAATCCTTGCTATAAATACACCTGTAAACGGTGCCCAGGACAACCAAAATGCCCAATAAAAAAAGGTCCAATCCATCAAAAACTCCTGAGAGACACTTTTGTCTCCATAATTCAGACTCATGGGTATAAAATCATAAATATAGGCAGCGATCGATAAGCCGAAATTATTGATAATGCCTAGGATATCCCCTGAAAATAAGGTGGCCAACAACAAGAATAAGGAAACGGAAATATTAAATCTTGAAACATTTCTAATTCCCTTACTTAGCCCAGAAAAGGCGGATAAGGTCGCAAGACTACCCAAAAACAAAACCACAAAAGCATTGTTGCCGTAGCTTATTTCAACATCCACGAACAATTGCTGAAATCCTACCAAAAGTTGCCTACTGCCCAGCCCTACAGCTCCTACCACGCCAAATAAAGTACTAATTATGGTAATCACATCCACAATGACGATCAAAACAGGCTTACGGTATCTCCCCACCAAAAGTGAAGAGCTGAGCATCAGCCTCCCCTTTCCGTAAACCAAATAACCCACCATCAATCCAAAAAGCCCATAAAAGCCCAAGGGGTAAAACCCCAATGAAAAAAAGTATACTCCAATGCAAATACCTCTGAAGACAAATCTGTGGCTCGGGGAGGTTTGGTAAAATAATAAACCGGTTCTTGCACGGCCCGCAACATCAATCCTGCCCCCATCCCTGTACTGTACAACATGGCAATCCACGAAAACCAGCCATAAGCCACCGGCCCTTCCCCAATTTTTAATTTCCCCCATGGTGAAATGGCTATGCCTAAAAGCAATAAAACCATCAATAAGCCCAATACCAGGTAATAATTGCCAAACACAGCTAATGTGGATGCAGCGGCAACTACCAGGTTCTCCCTAATTCCCAAAGGAAAAGTAAAAGCCAAAACCAAAAAAACAGGCACAAAGAAATGGCTACTACAAAAGTTGGTTGGCGGTAAAAATTCACAATAGAAGGTTTATATTTCTTTCAATTTAAACATAAATCAGCTAGTTAACCAAAAAAATTACGTGAAATTATAACCACCTGAATCCTTGAAATCCTCCGCTTGTTCCTGTTAAATAAAGATAAATGATCGGAGCAACACTAGCGGCTGAGCGAAAAGACTTACGGCGAATAGGGAAATAGAGAAGATTATAATTTTTTAACCAGCTTATAAATTATATAAATGATTAAAATCACAAGAAGACCCCTGAAATCTGCCAAAAAATCAAGGACTCTCCATGTAATGTTATTCCGTTATTTGCATCCAAATTAAAGGTAATTAGTTTAGAAATAATTTAATGAAGAAAAAAATATATCTCCATCAAAAATTATTCAACGCTAAAAAGCTAGATTTTAAGGAGACCGAGATAGGATAGTAAATCTCATTTATCCTGTGCTAAGTTACTATGCCCTTTCAGCGCTAAAATGAAAAAATATCCGTTTATAAGTTCATTTACAACTAAAATATTAATGAATTTAAACATCAATTCCTACAAATCAATCCCGGCCCTGAAAGGGCCAAATATAATAGCACAGGGTGAAGCCCTGTGTGGAAAATCAGTATTGCAACCTAAGCCCTGCAGGGGCGAAATATTTGAGCAATTCGGGATTTATAAGTAATGAATACTTGTCCTAAATTATGTTTACCGATTATTATTCAAATACTACTTTGGGTTTACAGTTCACGTAAAAAAATCCCCTTTACCCTCCGCCGTGGCGGAGGGATTTGTATCGTTTGTATTAGCGAATACATTTTTACATTTCACTTTCTCAGACCAATCTAAAAGCTAAGGGCTTTTAAGAAAATTTTGACACCTATCTGTTAGGAAAACAATGGGCTTTATCCCAAATAGGGGTACTTCATAAGTCCCCCTATCCACTTAAAAAGTCACCTCCCCCACTTCGCAAATAGGTAGGTGGACTTAAAACTGACAAGCTTGAGGTTATAAACTCAAACGTTGGAGTTCAGAAGTGGGGCTTTTCACCTCAAAACTGAAAATTTCCACTAAAAAATGACAGCATTTTGATTAATATCTAAAAAGACTGACATTTTTACCGGAAAATGCTGCTCTCAAAAACGATTTGGGGTACTTCGGAAGTGGGTAAGGGGACTTCGGAACTCCTCCTGTCAGGTTTTTATATGGAAGCGAGCAGTTAGGAAGTGGGGAGTTGAAGTTAAAAAGTGGAAATGTTCGGCTTTTTGGTTAAATATTCGTGTTTTTAGGTTCAGCTTTGCAGTAAAAACTGACAAGAATGAAGGAAATAAACGCAAGAGCGAAGTAAAAACATGCTAGAAACTGTCTTTTAAGTAGAACGTTGACAAGAGATATAGTATTTTTCAAGAAAAAGAAGACAAAAAAAATAGGTACAGCCTGAAACATCCCGACTGTACCTATCAACTTGTTGTAGGTGACATAAGCAACTTTTCTTTTTTAGGTTTCAGTTCAATTGGATGCCCTATTTGCTGATTTATCAAATCTTTGTTTCAGGTCTTCAAAAATCACCTTGGCATCGGCAGCATTTACTTTGGCACCATACTTCACTGAATTGTAATAACTGAGCGCTCCCACATAGGCCTCTGAGCCTGCCATCATCAGGGTATCGTTTAGATTGCTTTCCAACTGCTGCAAATCTCTTAGCAGCGGCATCAGCTCTTTTACAGCCATCCAGTCTTTCTCCAATTCTTTCAAATCAACGTAAGGAGGTAAAAACTGATTGTCTGATTGGGCATAATCCATTACCTTTTCCACAAAGGGAAGGGTGCCATCACTCATTTTGGGTACTGTCTGACGCTCGGATGGGCTAAGTGCAATCAGCTGTGGACCAAGGATGGTTTTTAAGGTGGCCAAAGCTTCTTTTACCGCCTGAAGATCGGCTTCCGGAAATTGAATAGAAACTGCATTTTTCGTAATCATAAGATGGTTATTTAGGATAAAACATAATTAATTCTATTCAAATTACTTTTTTAGGTTTTAAAATGCAAATAAGTTAATATGAAATTTACTAAATAGTTAATATGAAAAGATGGATTTATTTATTTATCTTTCAATAATTTGAATTTTAACCGAAATTATCCGGATCCTGAAAGGGACAAACTGAGATTGCCACCCTTTCCTCAGGATTTAAATTTTCACCTATTTCCACAGGGCTGACACCCTATGCTAGGTTACTATGCCCTATCAAGGCTAAAATGAAAAATACCAGGAATATAAGAGCATTCTTAATTAAAAATTCAATAAGGTTAAACAGCAACTCCTTCAAAACAACCCGGCCCTGAAAGGGTCAGATATAATAGCACAGGGTGAAGCCCTGTGTGGAAAATCAGTATTGCAACCTAAGCCCTGCAGGGGCGAAATTTAATTCTATTTTCTTCCAAAAAATAAAAGAAAATCAAAAAAAATTAATCTTAATTCTCGTTTTCGAAAGGGAGTGTTAGCTCAACTCTGTCTGGCTTCCCTTCGGGGGGCTAGCCCCCCGAAGGAGAATTCACTATTTTTTTAGGTCTCTGTGTTCAGATCAGTTCTAATTCCCTCAAATCTAATAGCTAATTGCTGGACTGTCAAGCCCCAATTCTGCAAAGGTGATGTCCACTTTTTCTCAATCCGCCTAGTGACCAGATATACAAGCTTCATTAAGGCCATATCAGAGGTGAAGGCTCCTTTGGTCTTGGTTACCTTCCGTACTTGTCTGTGAAAGCCTTCTACGGTGTTTGTGGTATAGATCAGTCGTCTTATGGGCTGGCTATACTCAAAGTAGGTACTCAATCGGTCCAGTTATCATTCCAGGAACGAATCACCACTGGATATTTCTTTCCCCATTTTTCCTCCAAATCCAATAGAGCTGTTTCTGCCTGATCTTTAGTATCAGCCTGGTAGACCAATTTTAGATCCTTCATAAAGACCTTTTGCTCTTTACTGGCCATACTTGAGGCTATTACGGATCTGGTGAACCACACAGAGTTGGATGTCGGCTTTTGGGAAAATTGAATGAATGGCCTGAGTAAAGCCGGTCAAGTTGTCGGTACAGGCTATTAAGATGTCTTCGACACCACGATTATTTAGGTCTGTAAGTACCTGTAGCCAGAAATTGGCTCCTTCGCTTTTCAGAAATATACATTCCTAAGATCTCCTTCCTGCCTTCCTTGTTGATACCCAACACATTGTACAGCGCCTTGTGTTGGACCTTTCCCTCTTCCCGGACCTTAAAATGCATCGCATCAAGCCAAACAATACAATATACCAGATCAAGAGGACGGCTCTGCCACTGCTTTACCTTTGGTACAACCCGGTCAGTGATCTCGCTGTAGACATGGGTGGATATCTCCGTATCGTACATCTCAGAAATATGATCCTGAATATCCCGTAGGCTGTTACCTAAACCGTACATAGCAATGATTTGCTTCTCAGGTTGTCTGCCAGGATACGTTGTCGCTTTTCAATAATCTGGGGCTGGAAATACTATGGCGATCTTGAGGTGTCTCGATATCAACTTCCCCATGACTGCTCTTGACAGTCTTCCGCCCCTTGCCATTACGCTTATTTCCAGCCTCACGGCCAGATTCATCGCTTCTCAGATGACCTTCCATCTCCGCTTCAAGAGCTTCTTCGAGAAACTCTTTCAGCATGGGAGCAAACGCTCCATCTTTACCAAATAGGGGCTCTCCGTTTTTTTAAATTGTCTTAATGCTTTCTTTTAGGCTTTCTTTTTTCTTGTGTACTCATGTCTTATACTTATAAAATTTAAAACTAAATTCCAAGCTTAGACAGAGTTAAGATTACAGTCTCTTTCGAAATAGTTTATTATCTCTTCAATTTTTTTAATTGTATCTTTCAATTCTTTTTCATAATGTATCAAATATCTTTCATAGCTTAAAAAAATTCTTCCTTTTCCATACATAACATGTTAAGGGATTCACTTATTTCAAATCCTTCATAACATATACCTGAAGTATCATCCTTAATCTGTTTCTGAAAAATAGATTTGATCGGATAAACATAATTTTTCATGAAAAATTTATTGGACTCATTATTTACATTATAGGATTTATCGATATTTGTTTTCAATTCTAAAATTTGATCCACATAAATTGATTCAGGATTTATAAGGAAAAACTGGTAAACAATACTATGAAACTCTGCAACTTTTTGACTCCATTTTTGATTCCAAACCTCTTTTTTGTCACGAGTATCAAAGAATTTTTCTTTTACCTCCCGAATAGAAAGTATCAAAAAATCTATGTGACTTTCTAAACGATGTAAATTAATTGAATTAACCTTACTATTTCCTTTATTACTTAAAACAAATGCATCGAATAATTCTTCATTATTGATTGAGGCTAACTTATGTAATTGATTTTGGTTAAAAATAAGCTTTGGAGATTTAGAGTCAGACAGTTCTTTAATTTGATTTGTCAATAAAACTACTTGCCGGTCTACTGACTCAAGGGAAAAATTAATCCATGAAATATAGAATTCCCGGATTCTACGCAATTTCTTTTTTTGATTCTTCGATTAATCAGAAAACTAGAAAAAAGACCTAAGAGGAATACTACAAGAATTTTGGCAAACTCAAAAAGAATTTTCCAAGCGTTTTCGCTAATAATTATTTCCTTTAGATGGTTCACCCATCACCCCTTCCACAATCTTAATCTCATCCTCCGTCAATCCATACAATTGATACACCAACTGATCAATTTCTTGGTCTATGCGGTTGATTTCTGTTTGTAGTTCTTGGGCTTTGGCTTTTTGTTCGTTGAAATAAGCCATCCATTCGGCTTCTTCCGGCAGACTTAATTTGACCTTGGCTTTTTTAACTCTGCCAAAAATACTTTAAAATCTAAAGTTGGCCAGTTTTTTAGTTTCGTGGAGGGTTTGGAGATGGAGAATTTGGATTGGACGTGGTTTAAAAATGAAGCAATTACCTTTTGATTGGAATCCGTTGCTTCAATAATTAGATCAGCCAATTTTTCAAATTGATCTTCATTCTTAATCTCAGGAATAGGAATCTGCTCAAAATATTGTGGCTTTACTTCTATGTATCCCCCACTTCTGACAACACAGATTGATTTTAGAAACATCCAAACTACTTTGGAATTTAAAATGCAAAGAAGGGTCTTTCTATCGTTCGGTAAAAATACGGCAGGAGCATTTACATATATACTTTTATCATCAAATGAAAACTTATTTGAATTTTGAAGATTTGGAAATATAATTTTTGGCTCTTCAAATAAATTATAATAAGCACAGTTCCTTAATTCCCACCAAAATTCACCTTGATCATATCTTTTCTTGGCAGATACCTCAAAAGGGAGTAAACTATTTACAAGATGTGGATAATCAATTTGTAATTTTTGAATAGCTTCAAATTCGGTTATTTCTAAGCCATATTTCTTTTTTGTCCATCCACTTGGAAAAAATATAAGCTGTTGATTCGATCTTGGTGTATTCCATTTTTCTATGTCTTTACCTTCATAAATGGGCTTCAAGTTGGCACTAGAAGGCTCTTCACTTTTAATAATAAAAGCTTCATTTAACGCAGTCTTAACACCGTAATAACATTTTCCAAAATTTTCTTTTACAGTTTTGAACTCAGAAATTTTATTTAAAATTTTCCAAACCTCTACCGAATTAAAAGACCAAGAAGCATCCTTGAGAGAAGATTGGACAACATTAACCGTTTCATGTTGTGGTATATCTATGGTTATGTTTTGTGCTGATTTCAGTATTTTAACATATGAAAAGGTACTATTCTCTTTACGATTCTTATTAAGGATAATAATTACAGGATAAGTCGTAGCTCCTTCAAAGATCTGAACTTCTGTAAAATCTATGTACTCCCAAAATCTGGTTTTATCTTTCAGATAGGCTCTTAAGACTTGTCCAGCTTTTGTCTTATCAAAAGTATTTGAGATAAAACCCATTATTCCGATTTCAGATTTGATCAACCTCGTTCCCAATTCATAGAAATAAGCAAATAAGTCACTGGCAGGATGATAAACTTCATATTCCTTTGAAAGCAATTCTATAATTCCCCCTAAAAGTTCTGCCCTAACATAAGGTGGATTACCCACCACCACATCAAAACCAGATTGCTTCGTTCCTCGCAATGACGGATCGAACACCTTTGGAAATTCCTTCTCCCAATTAAAAGCCAGGTCTCCGGCCACTTCGGGATCGTCGATTAGGGAGTTGCCGACTTTAATATTTGAATTGAGACTGCTGAGTTTGCGGCCTTTTTTAGCGGTACGAAGCCAGAGGGAAAGGCGGGCAATCTCCACCGATTCCTCATTGATATCCACACCGAAAATGTTGTTTTCGAGGATTTGGTTTTCCACATTGGGCAAAACCATAGGCGTGCCGAAGAGTTGGGATTCGAGTTCGTCCAGGTAGCGATGCTCAGCGATTAGGAATTCCAGTACTTGGTTAAGAAATGCTCCTGAACCACAGGCCGGATCACAGATGGTCAATTGCAGTAGCCATCCCCTGTATTGGTCTAATTTCTCTTTTAGTTTTTGGATGGTTTTCTTCTGCCTGCCCCGCTTACCTTCAGCAAAATCCTCGTCTACGATTTCATAGGCTTTCTTTTTTCCTCGCATAACTTTCCAAGCGTATTGTCTACGATGTATTTGGTAATGTATTTCGGGGTATAGAAAACACCGTCTTTCTTACGCTTGGTTTTGCTTTTGTCTATGGCAGTGCCTTCGAGTGAAGCGCGGACATTCTCGATGTCGTTTAGACTGTGTTCGAAGATATGCCCAAGGATATTGGTGTCTACTTCTGACTCGAAATCGTATTCGGTAAGTTTTTTAACGTGCCTTTCGAGCACCTCATCAGAAATTTTTAAAGAATCCAGAATTGGATCAGGTGCAAAAAGCCCACCATTGTAGGCATGGATTTCGGCTTTTCCGGGCTGCACTCTCCCCGTATTGAGGTAGCCAAAGTATTTTAAGAACCGCTCATAGAGTGGCGCATAAGCATCCAATTCTTTGAGATGGTTCCACTGCCGGACGATTTCCATGATGGAGTTGGGAGGTAACAGCCCCTTGTCCTCAGCAAAGAAGATAAAAAGGAATCGATCGAGTAGTTTTTGGCTTTTTTGTAAAGCTCCAATTCATCCTGCTCTGGATTCCGGGCCACTGTGTCTTGCCAGAGTTCCTGCTTAAAGGAGGAATAATCAGCGTAGAGTTTTTTGGTGATTTGTTCCTCGACAAGTAAAGACTCCTCTTTTACTTTTTGGGTAGATGGCTTAGGAGGTTATCCTTTTGGAGGAGAAGCCAGAAAAGGGTAAAGTCTTCCCACTGCAAAGAGAAAACATTGAATTCCAAAAAGTCAATGGCATTGTCTATATAGAATCGAAGCTTCTCAAAGTTGCTGGTAATGACGTAATGGCAATTCGGTTGGTTGTTCTTATAATTAAAGGCCTGATCTCGGATCTTTTCGAGGTCTTTGGTGTCGGTACCTTTGAGTTCAATTACAGCTATGGCATTGCCTTCTTTGAGAATGGCACCATCTGTTTTTTTTGCATCCTTGATGTTTTTCAGTTCTGTGGTCAGGTTATAATCAGGGTTGGGATTGATGGTATACCCGAGAATATTGACAAAGAGTTCTCGAAGAAAACCTTCCTGAAACTGTTCCTCTTTGGCCGCCCGGATATTGGAATGGATAAGAGGATTGTGAAAATACTTTCGATACCGCTCAAAGGCCTCCTGCATAGCGGGATGATCCTGTGCTGCGATGTGTTTTTTGCGTACGGAATTTTGAAATAGCGCCATTAAAAGTTACAAGTGGGCTTAAAGTTTAACAAGGTCTAAAGCCTTCAATGTTGGGCTTAGCATATAAACTACCAATATAAGTATGATTCCTAAGATTTCTATTAAATCTATACTTTCAATCTTGTGCTTTTAATGATTTTATATAAAAAATGACCCATAGGGGCTATATTCCCTTAATTTATCATTAAATGGTATCGAAGTTAATTAAAACAGTCACTTATAAGACCAAAGCTTGAATGATACAATTAAAGTGGTCAGTTAAATTATTAAATCAGGAATGTATTCATAAGTCCTGAAAAACCAAAATCCCCCTTTCTTTCAAAGGGAGATTTTGGGGGATTTTTTCGTGAACATGCTAAAATACGAGCTTGTGAAAATAATATCCTACCGTAATAACCCCCTTACCCTCCGCCGTGGCGGAGGGATTTGAAAGCGTTTGGAATAGCGATTACTCAGAAACACTAAACCCTAGCTTGTCCAAACCTTCTTGCACCTCAGGGGCAGCCATAAATAAATCCCATCCCAAACCTGTGCGATAATTCTCTATCATGGCCACTATAGGCCCCTGATCGATGGCCAAATACCGCTGTGGATACCAATCCTTTTCCGGACTTAAGGCATCATAAAACCCATAACGGCCAAAAACCTTTTCACCATAATTGTAATACAAATTCCGGATCACTGCCATGCTTTCCTCCGGGGTATAAGGTATGGAGGACAAGGCTGCAGTCGGCGAAATTACCCCCAAATCCGATCCCGGCTTATGGGCAGCATAACCTGTTACCGTATAACTTGCCGTTAAGCCCCAAAGGTCTTCCCCATAGCCCTTAAATCCTCCATCATTTTCCACACACCATTGTCGGTTGATCAATGTATGATTGCGGTTGTTTTCCCAATAGTTAGCATATTGGTCGGACAATCCTCTTGGATCCAAACCCAAATAAGAATAATGGGACCAGAACAATGGGCCACCATACTCAGGGGATCCGTTGTGTTTGAGGGGCAGTTGGTATCCATAGGCCTCAGTGTTCCCTACAATGTCACCATCCCTTGCCCAGCCTTTATGGTAGACCGAAGCCGGCACAGCATGGGTTGGAGAGGATGTTGCCAACACATAGGTAATCATACATTCATCGTAGCCCTTTATGCCAAAATTCTTCTGCCAACCAAAATTAGGAGACCAGTGCCAATACAGTATATCTTGCCCGCCCTGAGTATACCAGGTCCAATCCATTGCCTTCCAAAGTTCGTCTATCTTTAGGGCCAATGCTTTCTCTTGCTCATTGCCGTTGTTATAATATTCCCTTACTGCCAAAAGGCCCTGCATCAAGAAGGCAGATTCAACCAAGTCTCCCCCATCATCATCGCTACCAAAAGGCTTCACTTTACCGTTTTCCCCATGGATCCAATGGGACCAGACTCCATGAAACCTGTCTGCTTTAGACAAAAAATCAACAATGCGCTCAAAACGCTTGAAACCTTCTTCTCTGCTCACCCAAGCTCTCTCAATTCCGGCAATCAGACCAAATAGTCCAAATCCTGTCCCTCCTGTGGTCACTACATTTTGGTCATTTTGGGGATAGTTTCCATCCATATGAATACGCTCCCTAGCCATTCCGGAATTGGGTTCTGCACCTTCCCAAAAATACCGAAATGTGTAATACTGCACCATGTCCAATAGTTCTTCATCCGTCATGGATCGGGTAGCAACGGTAGCTTCTCCCAAACTCTCTGAGTCATCCTTCAACTGTGCTTCCACCTTATAAGAAAGTGTAAGCTCAGTTCCCAAATCATTGACAAAATCAAGGTAAATTGTATCTTTTATACTTGCTCTTTCCGTATAATCGCTGTCTTCCTTTTTAACGAAAACGGTATAAGATTCAGCTCCTAGGACAGGCTCCCATTGCAATTCTACATGCCTGGCATAGCCTTTGGCTAGGATCCTATTAGATGAGACCTCTTTTTCGGTGCAGCCTAAAACAAGCAGTCCAATCCCGAGAATAATAAAATATGCGTTGAATATCTTCTTCATTTTATTTGTATTTTAATGGCCAGACCATGTATCAATTTTAATAAGTAAATCCTAACTTATCCAGGCCTTCTTTCACCTGTTCATTTTTCATAAATTGATTCCATAATAATCCGCTTCTGTGGTTTTCAATCATAATAATTATTGGCCCCTGATCTATGGCCAGATAACTATCTGCAATCCAATTCTCTGTAAGGTTAAAGGCATCATAAAAGCCATATTCTCCCCATAACCTGTCACCCAAACTATAATAATAGAATTTGAGTGCTTCCATAGAAGCTTCCGAGGTATAGGGCATGGCCGAAAGGGCTGCTGTTGGTGTCACAACTCCTAAATCATTTGTTGGAGAATGGGCACTATACCCTTCTTGGTTATCGCTGGCTGTGAGTCCCCACATTTCCGCACTGTACCCTACAAATCCCAAACTATTTTGTACTGAATAGGCCCTATGGATCTTACTGTGACTCACATTCTGATCCCAATAGTTTGCATATTGATCTTGAAGAGATCTGGGGTCTAAACCCAAAAATGAGTAATGCGAATAAAACAGAGGGCCTCCCATCTCAGGCCCTAAAGGTAAGGTCTGATCGAAATAGGTTTTGCCATTGACTATAGCCCCGGACCTGGCCCAACCCTGGTGGTACACCTCTGCGTCAATAGCATGGGTTGGAGAAGCTGCTGCCAAAACATATACAATCAAAGCCTCATTGTAGCCTGTCACAGGCAAGTTCATGTCCCAGACATGATTGGGGGACCAATGCCAGAACAATTTGTTCTGACCTCCTCTGGTATACCAGTCCCATTCAACTTCCTCCCACAGCTCATTGATCTTTCCTATGATTTCATTTTCCTTTGTATTGTTGGGATCCAAGTATTCTTTTACCGTCAACAATCCTTGGATTAACAATGCCGTTTCTACAAGGTCTCCCCCATCGTCTTTGGGACTGAAAGGAATCACTTGCCCTGTATTTCCATTCAACCAATGAGGCCAAACTCCATGAAACCGGTCAGCTTTAGACAAAAAATCTACCACTTTTCTCCACCTTTCCACACCTTCACTTCTACTGATAAAGCCTCTTTCTACTCCAACAATAAGAGCCATCATTCCAAAGCCCGTTCCCCCTGTGGTCACAAGATCTCCTGATGTATTTCTTTCCCTGATCATGCCACTGTGCGGATGGGCAAAATCCCAGAAATATTTAAAGGTTTGTTCCTGAATAAGTGTTAATAAGGCCGAATTATCCAAAGCCGGAAACTTATTTTCTTCCGATTTCCCGGTATAAAATTCCAAGGTAAACGCTTCCAGAACTTTAGATTCACCGGCTTGAGCAAGGTCTCTGATTGTAAAGGTATGCTTCTTAAAATCCCTTAATTTATTGGCACTTTTTACGAACCAGAAGACATCATCATCTCCTGCCTCTAATAGCAGTTCCCTGGCCACTCCATCCTGTGTTAATTCAAGGTGCTCCAATGTAAGGGCGGTAGGCTTAGAGAAAGTGAGTTTTAGGGAAAAGGAGACGGCCGCATTTGCCCACCGGCGATTTCCAATCCATTCGGCGCCTTGGATCTCAAAATCCACTAGGCTTGAAGCTGCTGATTTGGTGGTATAGTTTACATTATAGCCCAAGAAAAGACCTTCCATGGTCCCATTGAGCCCCTGCTCTATTTCTAGCACATAGGTGGTACCGGGTTTCATCAAACCAATAATCTGAATGCTTACCTCCTTATTTTCACTGAAGAAGTTAAGATTAAAATTTACTGATTGGCCGGATTCTTTTTCCTTTAGCTGAATAGATTCCTCCAAATTGACCTGATCAACTGCAGAAGAAAAATATATGGTAATGCTTTCATTGGTCTCTATTCCAGAATTTTGATCGTAATCCTGACTTAAGACCAGAGATCCTGCCATTACCTTTGTTACTTGCAAAATAGGCTGTTCGACTGTTTCCTCCTGACAGGAAAAGAATATAATAAGGAAAAAAAGCAATAAGTTATTCTAGGCATGGGGTAGAAAATAAAAAATGGTAGCCCGCCCGATAATTCAGGCTACCATTCAGTGTACGGCTTAATTACTTTCAGTAGAAATAATCCCTTTTATTTCTTCTTGGCTCAATACGGAATCAAAAATCCTCAGCTCATCAATCAAGCCTGAAGTAGATAAATGACCCCAGCCTGCAAACCTGGGAGCTCCGGAGCCAACAGACAATAAGTCACACCCCGTCCAGTCTATACCCGGAAAACCGTTTTGACTAACTACTTCACCATCGATATAAACAGTAGCTTGATCCGGACCGATCGTAAAGGCAATATGACTCCATTCGCCGGTGCTTGGATCAATATCGGCAGCAGCACCGCCATCAAACCAACTTTCACCTGTGCCTGTTCCTATATTTAATTTTATCCGTTGCATGCCTCCGGCGTTTTCTCTAAACAGCCTAAAGCCTGAGGTTCTATTGTTCATTGCTGATGGATTGGCTTCATCCGGAGGTCCCATCACCAGAAGGCCTGCCCTGTCCGGATCGGCGTTAACCTTGTACCAGAAGACGGCACTAAATGAGTTGCTCTTCAAGCCTTCAGTAGGGAATTTCAGATAGGAGTCGGTATTTCCGGCATAAGCTTTGGACACAATGCCATCGGCAAAGGCCGGCGCACCAGCAATATCAGGAGATAAAAGCTGAATCAATTCCACATAATCACCATCAAATGGCAAGTAAAACACCTCATTGTCATAAATGGGTTGATAGGGCTCCGATTTTTCAAAAGTGATGGACTCAGTAGCAGATTTACCGGACATGTCTGTGGCCGTTACTTCAAGCAAATGTTGCCCATTGGTTAGGCCTTCGAAATTGTATACAGATAAAAACCTCCTATAATCGGGAAAATCATTGAAACTGGCAATTTCACTTCCATCCATAACCAATGAGACCCTCTCGATTTCAATATCATCAATTACCTCCAAGTCTATATTTATGTCGGTCACATCCTCAACAACACGAATTTGAGTTCCTTCACTTGGGAAATTGACAGTGATTTCAGGGGCCTCATTATCCGAGCCCGGTGCCACATAGTCGATATCATCAATGTATCCATCTGTACATGAACCGATGATTATAGACATCAAAACAATAAAACTTAACCTATACTTTATCATTGGATTACATTTTATTTTTCTCATTAATTATTGTTTGCCGCCTCTTTGATTTGAGGTAAAATATCCTGCTGCTCAAGGGGATATGGTAAGAATCTATCTGAGCCGGCATCATAGGTTCTTCCCCCATAATTAAGGGCATCGGTTTTGTCATGGCGAACCAAATCATAATAACGTATACCCCATTCCATGCCAAATTCAGCAAATTTTTCATCCAAAACTGAATCAAGATCAACACCAGAAAGGTTTCCTAGGCCTGATCTGTTTCGTACCAGATTTACGGCTTCATCTGCAGAAATCACCCCACCTGAGGCCCCACTTACCAACGCTTCAGCATGAATGAGTAGGATCTCAGCATATCTAATGCAGGTGAAATTTTTATTTTCTCCATAAGAGAATCGTCCGGGTGTAAGTTGGGTAGAAGGCAGGTAATGTTTTCCACTGAGGAAATTATACCTGGGATGATTGTTAAAAACATCTCCATCTTCACTGCTGTTGCTTACCCAATTGGGCAGGGTGGAATAGGCAGGATCCGCTTGAATTTCGGCGATACCATCCGGGGTAAATAGCACAGTTGTAGATAATCTTTCTTGCTCATTTCGGTCTAGCATGAATTTTACATACTTAAGAGATGGCTCCCAAAAGCCCCATCCTCCTCCGGCACCGGCAACAGTCGGAGTCCAATTGGCAGGGCCGAAAAATCCCATAAATACCTGGTATTGGTTCCGCTTGCCTGACCAAAATCCGAATATTGCAACTCCAATAAATTCTCATCATTAAGTTTTCCGGGAAGTTTAAATAGCTGGTAATAATCAGGCTCTAGGGTAAACAATCCACTTCCAATGATTTCATCTGTGGCATTTACTACTTCCGGGTAATTTTTCATTTCTAAATTGGCCAAAGCTTTCACTGCCAAAGCTGTATAGCGGGTTACTCCACCACGTACTTTTGACCGTTGATTGGGATGAACACTGGGAAGGTCGGGAATGGCTTCATCCATTTGTAAAGATATATGATCCATTACTGCGTCAAAATCTGAAAGCTCAACATTAAAAAGATGGCTTGGCTCTGATGAATTTGGGATCAATACTGAACCCCAAAGTTTAGCCAAATACATCAGTTCGTAAGCCCTCAGCACCTTGATTTCAGCAATATATTGGCGAGCATCAGCTTCATTAGCTCCGGCCTCTCTGTATTTTTCAATTTCCTCCATGGCGCCATGCCAAAAAAGGAGGTCTGAGTAAAGGTTAAGCCAAGTAGAGTTGTACATCCAAAAACTCCTATTGTACTGAAAATTATCAGTTTCTGTCAAAGGAACTTGATCCCCTCCTGCATTTACATCATCTCCTCTAACACTTATGATAGGGAAACTTTCCCACTGAAGGGAATAAAATTCATTGTATGCCCCATAAAGCAGCAAATCCATATTTTCAAACTGCGTGTAATCAGTATTTTCGGCAATAAATTTATTTTCCAGAGGTTCATCCAACAAATCTGTACAGGATTGACCTCCCAATCCTAAAATCAAAGCCAAAAACAAAACGATTTTATATTTTTTATTTCTCATCTTTGTTTCGAGTTTAAAGTTTGATATTTAATCCAAGCGTATAAGTGCCCGGTATAGGATACACTTGGCGATCTATACCATCGGCGACTTCAGGATTAAAGCCATTGTAGTTAAAAAGGGTAAGTGGCCTATCCGCAGTAAGTGTGATTCTACTTTCCGGAAAGTTCAAACCAAATAGTTGCTTGTCTTTTAAAGCATAGGTCAATCGAACATTTTGAACCCTGAAATAGCTACCATCTTCCACAAAATAATTGCTTAGGTTTTGGTTCCAGCTCTTTCTAAGACCGGCTGCAGAAGGGTATTGGTTGGAAGTTCCCTCTCCCCTCCATAAGTTTTCTGCCAATTCAGCATCAATGTTGGTATCGTTAGTGAAAATTATTTCTCCCCTCTTCCGGTTAAGAATACTATTGCCAACCTGGCCTTGGATCAAAGCAGAGAATTCAAAATCCTTATAAGTAAAACCGGCATTGAATCCATAGGTATATTTGGGCAGAAATGAACCAAGTACTACCCTGTCTTCATCATTAATTAGCCCATCCTCATTTTGGTCTCTGAATATTAGGTCTCCCGGCTGTAAATTATTTTCTGAAATAAACTGAGAGGTATAACCATAATTGTTGATTTGTTCTTCCGTTTGAAAAACACCGTCCGTCTCATACCCATAAAATGCAAGATAAGGTTGACCTACGATAGATCGTTGCCTGAATTCAGCTGACCCTGCATCCAGACTTTCCGGTCCACCTAAACTTAAAACTGTGTTTTTCAGAGTACCAATGTTCCCTCCGAAATAATAAGAAAATTCAGGACTAACGATGTCTTCCCAATTTAGTGAAAGTTCTAGGCCTTCATTTCTAATCTCTCCCACACTCCTTCTTTCACTTGCTCTAATCACCGGCGGAATAATGCTAACTGCCAAATTTCTGGTGTCTCTGACAAAATAATCAGCATCGAGAGCCAATCGTTCACCAAAAAACCTGGCATTTAAGCCAACATTTAACTCTACTGTGGTTTCCCAACGGTCGATGAGGTCAAAAGTCGGATCCAACCTCCGGCCAATTACCAAAACACCATCATAGGCGCCCCTGTTTTCTACCAATTCGGGGGCACCAACTGAAGAATTGATTCCATCGTTTCCAAGTTGTCCCCAAGAGCCTCTGATTTTTAAGAAATCTATTGCCGAAACATTAAAAAATGATTCTTCTGAAAGCACCCATCCTGCTCCAAATGTGGCAAAGTTTCCCCACTTTTGCTGGAATTTATTGTTACCATCTCTTCTAAATGTTCCATACAAAAGGTATCGGTCTGCATAATTATAAGCCACTCTTGAAAAATAAGAATGGTAGAAAAGTCGGTTTCCACCATCACCTATGCCATTTAGGTCATAATCTGTAGCATTATTTAGATACCAAAACTCCTCTTCACCTCTTATAGGATCAGGATTGAGGTTTTCTCCACGAGCAAATAACACTTCATTCGTTTCACTCCTAAATGATTGACCTAAAACCACGGTTAGGTTATGTAGATCAAAATTATTTTGGTAGGTTAAAAAGTTGTCCCAAATCTGGTCAAACCTGCTAAATGAATTTCTTCGCAGGGAGGATTGTCTCTCCTCCCTACCGTCACTATAAGCAAACCCTACATTTCTGGAATTAACATTTTCCATACTGAAATTGTAAGAGGTTTTAAAAGTTAAGTTATTGGGAATAATCTCTATTTCAGAATAAAAATTACCCAATAATTTGGCCACTTTATTTCTGTTGTCTGAATAAAGTAAATTGTAAAAAGGATTTTGGTTGCTTCTGTATCCTAATTGTTGAGCATTGGACAAACGATAGGGTGTAGCATCTGTATTGCTCTCATCGTAAACAGGCAAGATAGGTACTGCAAAATAGGAACGGAACCAAGCCCCATTGTCTCCATTGAATTGTTCAGCCGTACTTAAATTTAAATTACCACCTACTGTCATCCATTCTTTTACATCTGTATCTAGCTTAACTCTAAAGTTCATTCGCTGATAACTATTGCGGGTCTCTTTCATTAAACCTTCTTGGTCAAAATAACTAGCACCTATGGAATACCTTGTCTTGGTTCCTCCTCCGTTGAAAGAAAGATTGTGGTTTTGAATCGCTGCCGGGGCCATCATTTCCGAATACCAATCCGTATTTACTGCCGGTAAGGAGGGGTCTACATAACTTCTTCCATACCTCTGAATGGCATTTTGTACAAATGCCATATCAGCAGCCGATCCGGTTTCATTTACATATTGAACAAACTGCTGGGAATTGGCCATTTTCAAAACGTTTTGAGGATTTTGAATGCCGTAATAGCCATCGTATACGATTTCAGGTTCTTGGTTGTAGTTACCTCCTTTGGTTTCAATAACTACCACCCCATTGGCAGCACGAACCCCGTATATGGCAGACGCAGAGGCATCCTTTAATACAGAAATGGATTCGATGTCATTGGGATTGAGAAAATCAATATTCTCAAAAAACATCCCGTCTACAACATATAAAGGAGCTCCTCCTCCTTCAAACGACCCTACTCCACGAACCCTCACGGTGGGAGATGCTCCTGGAGCGCCATTACTTACAATTTGTACACCTGCAACCCTTCCTTGAAGGGCTTGCATGGTTGGGAATTTGGAGTTTTAACAATGTCCTCTGATTTTACCGTGCTAATGGCCGACGTTAGGTCTCTTTCTCTTTGAGTACCATAGCCAATGACAACCACTTCTTCAAGTCCTTGTGCATCTTCTTCAAAATTAACATTGATTGTACTTTGGTCACCAACAGTGATCTCCTGGGTTTCAAATCCTATAAATGAAAAAACCAGAACCGATTCTGAGGAGCTGACCTGCAATTCATAATTGCCATCAATATCTGTGACAGTTCCATTTCCTGTATTTTTCTCAAGGATATTAACCCCCGGAATGGACTCCCTGAGGGGTCCTTGACGGTACCACTTACCGTTACCTCCTGTGCATACAATGCCTCGGATTTGGAGAAGAAAAGTCCGGTAAAAAGAATTGCTGAAATTAGTAATGAAAAAGGGATTTTGGGTTTAAAATTTCCTTTTTCAATAGTAAAGGGAAAATTCATAGGTTTTTGGGATTAGGTAATTTTAATAGTTTATGGTTAAAATCAAATCCAATTTGATTCGAGTATAAAAATAGAAACAATGAAAGGTCTGACTATAAAAAACAGGGAGTAAACACAATCAATTACCTTCAACACCTCCTTATTTTTACCAAAAAATACCGCATGGATATCAGTTAAAAACATCATTTAATCAAAATGAGAGGCTTTTTAGAAATTTTGTATCGGATGAATAACAAGCTACTAAATCAGCTGTATTGTCCCCATCAAAAAGTAATTAATCCCATATTTTCCGTCTATTTCAGGTAGGGCATTTCTATTGGGTGTAAACCTAGCATTAAAAAACACTCAACCATATTACCTTTTCCAGGGAGGTTAAGCAAGACTTTCAAGGAGTGAAAATTCCAAATGTTAGCCCTTTAATTTTTTTCCGGCTAAGCCTACTTTTTAAGGAAACTTTGAATTTATTTGGGTTAATAATCTACCATTTCTGAAAGTACAATTTCCTCCCAACCTCCATCAAAATCCGGTTCACTGTCGATCCTTGTTTGAATTTTTTTCCGGAATGCCCAAATTGTATTTCTTCTTAGATCAAGAATAGTTGCAAGTTGATCCAGAGTTAATTTTTCATCGGTGAGGTAGGAAGCGTAAATGATGTAAAAGGCCTTGTCCAATGGGAATTTTATCCCATGAAAAATTGTACCTGCAGTTACAGAATTAATGTGCCCACATTTGGTACACCTTCGGCTAAAAACTTTATTCGCCTTTCCATATTTGTTATTGCCACATTGACTACATTGAAATGTATCCGCCCACTTCAATTCTTCTAGATACCTGTAGCAAGCGGATGGATCGGGAAAAATCTCTCTAAACTCAGGAAGTGTTAAAGATTTCTGGGTCAATCTGGCTTTAAAAGAGGCTCTAATGGAGCTTTTTAATTTCCAATTGTCTTTGTCCAATAAGGCATTGATCCGTTTAATCTCCTCATCCTTTTCTTGAAGCTGACTATTGTAATTTTCCAGTAATTTATTTTTAGCCTGAAGTTCGGCAGTTCTAATGCTTACTTTGGATTCCAGTTCTTTGTTCACCTTTTCCTTCAAAGAAATATTTTCTTTGTATTGGGCAAGAGATCTTTTTAAAGCCTTGTCACGAATCTCTTTCATCAACCTTATCCTATCACCAAGTGCGAAGGACAGTAGCACCATCTCCAAAAGAAAGGCAATGTGCAGGCTGTAATAAACTAGTGTGGTATGTGGAAGTATGGCATAATTTGCCAAGACTTTAATGCTAATGCCGAAAAACAAAACACCATAAGCCATGACAAAAAATCGAGCGGCTTTGTATTGTTTTATCAACAAATAAACGGCAGTAGTAAGAATCAATAAAAAAGGTAAACTGTCAAAATAAGTTAGTTCAAAATAATTGTGATCAACAAAAAGCCCCATACAAAATAGCATGAATTTACCTGTTAATGACAACCACAAAGCATAATGAAAGATTCGGGCTTTTCTCCTTGTGTTTAAAAATCGAACGGTAAACAGAATGGCCCAAAAGACGATTGAAAAACTAAAGACACCATTGACGATGGTATTCCATTGAGGAAATTTGGCCAGAAATATTGAAAACCTATCCCATCAAGGCTCATGGCATACAAGCCTACACTCAAGAGATAAAGGATATAATAAACGTATTTCATTTCCTTTACAGCCAAGAAGATTAAAAAATTATAAAAGGCAATTATCAATATCATTCCATAAAATAAACCATAAAGGAAATACTCACTTAAAGCATAATGCACAAAGCGGTTCATAGACCTCAGGGCTATTCGAATATCTGCTTTTTGGGTAGAATTAATTTTAAAGTAAAAATTTGAAATACCTGCTGTATCATTTTCCAGTTGCAACTGAAAGTTTTTATGGTTGAAAAGGCGCTGCGAAAAAGGATAATTGTCTCCCAAGATCATCATTTCATAGCTCCCATCTGATGTGGGGATATAGGCCTCGATATGATCTATACTTTGATCATAAAATTCCAATAACCACCTTTTTTGACTTTCGGGGTTATTGTCAATGGAAAGCTTAACCCAATAGGTATAATTGGTATTGAACTTATTTTTGCTGAAATCCGGCCTAATTTTTATAAACTGTTGGAATTCTTCTTGACTTATATGCCCAAATGTCAAAGTATTGGTACTGTCTTCATAAAACTCAAGCTGATCGATGGCATATATCCTTTCATTCCAACTATCGTCAATTCTAAAGGTAGCCTCACCTGAAATCCTCTGCGCCCAGCTCAATGAAATAGGAAGCAAAAATAACATTCCAATTAGCCATACATGCTTATTCAATGATTTATCCATCATCATTCTTTTTATGTCCTATGCAGAAAAAACTCAATATCAAAACATTAAATAAAATGCCATGTTTCAAGAAGAATTAAACTTTTCGATGATCTACTTATTATAAAGCCGCAGTAAAATCGTTTGGTTACCATTTTAAATCCGAATCACCGATAACAATCCATTCTCAAAGAAATAGGAGGCATAATGTATATCTTAGATTTAGCATTTACACAACTAAAACCTTGCCACATGTTAAACCAGAAATAGGCAATAGGCAATCTATTACGTGCGGAAATCGATTCACCTAAACACGGGACAGGCTATTACATCATCTGAATTTTAAGGAGGCAATGCAACATAAGCATTCAGCCTTGGACATAATATGGCCTGAATTTCAAGTATTCATGTTATAAATATTCTTAATATTTGGACTGATAAAATTCAAAAGTCCGACAAGTTTAAACTTGCCGGACCTCATTTTTCCAAACTCTGTAAAATGGTGGCTAAAACCACCTGCTAAAAATACCAGACCTTAATCTTTTAGGTTTTATATGGTCAGCTTCCATCTCATAAGGAAGTTGCCAGACCTTACCTTTGCTGTCACCAAAATACATTTGGCTTTTGCTAAAATCATTGGGGTCACCATCTGCCCAAAAGTATAAAAATGGATCGGCACCATTTTCCACCCTACGGATATAATTATGGTTTCGTTTACTTCCTTTGGTTAGCTTTTTGGTTTTGCTCCATGTCTTTCCTTTGTCAGCACTTTTCCACATTTCTACTTCACCCCCTGCACCATAAAGCTGAGGTGAATCCTTGGTGGGTCCTATGACCATCCACTCATCACCATCTATCCACAAGCTACCCATATCATAATTTTGATCAGATTGAGTAATTATATGGTCTTGCCATTCACTTCCATCCCAATGGACTACGTGCCAATTTCTAGGGCCATATTTTGGGCCGGGTTGATGCCCTTGACCTTCTACATAAAGTGCTATAGGATTTCCATTGGAGTCAAAATTTATATCTTTCAAATAAACGTTTCGCTTTTGACTGAAATACTCTTTGACCAAACCGGAAGATGCAATATCCTCCACAGGAAGGCTGACCACATTTCCATAAATATCGGTCCAAGTCTTTCCAAAATCTACGGTTTGGTAATAATACAAATTGGTTCTTAAATCCACATTTCCATTGGGATGCCAGTTACAAAAAAATGCGATTTTTTCACCGTTCTGCCCGGAGATTTGGTAGTGACCACTGTTTTTATCTCCAGGTCTTTTTATCCCCACAAGGTGCTGGTCTGAAGTCCAATCTTCACCATCACTACTTGTTTCAAAATACAATTGGCGAACTCCTGTATACTTGGTAAATAAATTTAGGAAGCCTTTTCCGGCTAGGTATTTTGGTTGAGGGTAAGTCATTTCTTCTTCTGAAACTTGCTCAAATGACGCGGTACTGTAGGGCAATGTACTTTTGTATTTAAAGCCCATTCTTTTACTTCCTCTTCCACTAACAAAAACCCATATATAACCTTGTTTATCAATCGCTAAACTTGGATTGTCATGAGGATCATCTACGCCTAATTTATCATAGACAATTACAGGTTTTGAAACCATGCCGGTGTTATGATCAAATTCACCTATCATGCATAACAAATACTTTTCATCTTCACTTCTAGTACCACCATATACGAAAAAAGTACGGTTGACTTCCGGTGAATAAATGGCAAGAGGTATATGTTTGGCGGTATAGGTTCCAAGGCCTCCCGAATACTTGTCTCCAAATTCAGACTTTTGGCCCAGTGTAAACCAAATCCCTTTGTATCCATCTACGGTAGGGTAATTTTCTTGGGCAAATACACTAGTGCAGGAAAAGTAAAAAAACACCAATAAACTTAAAGCAAAACAGTTACGTGAAATCTTCATAGGGATCGGTTTTTGACGACCCAAACATATGCATTATAAGGAAAGAAAAAAAGCAAAATGATAAGTCCACAGCTTCATATGAAATTTAAATTTCCCTGTCACCTTATTTTTCAGGAGTCTTTCTGTGGCTTTTAGAAAGTGAGAGGATAAAAAATTATTCTTCTTAAATTATATAAAAAATTAAAGTATGGTTTGGTAAATAAGGCTTATGATGTCAAAATATAATTGTTGAGAAAATGCACATTTGAATCAATAGCTACCCAAACCATATTTTTTGGAGTATTACTATATATTAACTATTTCAACCCGAATTTAACTTTCAAATTAGTGAAATCCTGTAAACTGAAAGGTTTAATCCAAAAGTCAACAATCCTTTCATAGGTTTTGGCCTTTAAACGATCAGCATCTTCAATGGATGATGTGATGATAATAACCTCTAATTCAAAGTCTATGCTTATTTTTTCCAATTCATCCAATACTTCCCAACCGGACAATCCGGGCATATTAATATCTAAAAACATTAGATATTTACTTTCATTTGCATTAACGGTCAAAAATGACAAAGCATCCTCACCATTGTTAAATGAAATTATTTGATGCGAAATCCCAGCTTTCTGCATCAATTTTTTTGTAACAATATGACGATTGGGTCATCGTCTACCAAAACTATTTCCACATTCTACTTATTTACTTGAAACAACTCAAATTTTCACCCAAGATTAATCTACATTAAAGAACCATATCTTAAACTAAATCAGATCAATATTTTAATATGCACTTTTATATATTTAAAATACATTTTTTCAAATGTAAACCAAGAATGATGAATTAAAAAAATAATCCAGTATTTTTTTCTTAAAATCATTCTTATTCCTAGTTATGTAATAAAAAATATCTAATCAGTTATAAAATTTAGCCACTTGAAAAATAAAAAGAGAACAGTTTAAAAATGGTTAAAGTTAAAATAAGCTTTATAAAAAATATTTTATGGCCTTACCAAACACTTAATAGTAGCTATTATTTTACTTATCCGGTTAACTTTTGCAACTTAGTAGCAAATATTTATAATCTTTCCTTCTAAGTTAATAAAAAAATTTATTTCTTAAGCATTAATATTGAATCACTTACCCAGTCCTATGCAAACTTAAATTAGGGAAAACAAATTAACATTTACCCAACAATTATAAACCATCAATAGGTACTTGTATTTTAGGAAATAGACAATAGGTTTGATTTTAAATTTGACCAATACGATATTGCCTTACTTATGTTGTGGCAATACCATATCAATCCTAATCATATTAGGAAATAGGTCTTTTAAACTAGAATAATTTTCCTTAATAAATTAATGGTCAAACATTTGTTCGTAATGAGGGATTGTGGCAAGAATCCCCCCACTTTTCTCATAAAAATCCTTTCCGGTGGGGTAAACACCATTTTTAGTTTTTACCCATTCTTCGTTGGCCATAGGGTGATAACTTACCATTTTGTCCCAATTCTTATAATACTGATGGCCATTTGTTTCTTGAAGGCCAAGTGGCATATCCGGAAATGAGTGCAATCTTGCAGCCACATTTTTATTCCAATCCACCAAAATTGGGTTTACTGTAAGATCTGCACAAAAACACGGTACGTTTTTTTCGTAGGCTGCCTGAGCAATCTTCATTGTCATACTCATTGTCTTGGCAATGGCTTTAAGTGCAATGGCTGAATAGCCCTGTTCAATTCTTTCTAAGGCATCTTCCACTGTATGGGCACTTTCATCCGCGGCTATCCTTACACCAAGGTCACCAACAAAAACCTTAATTTTTTCTCCAAAGGGTTCTTCAATGACTGCAATTTGGTCAAAGGCCCCAATTTTTTTTGCATGGTCAAGAAAACGCTCTAAGGTTTCTTTCTTTTCATACCTTTCATTGACATCAAAATAATAAGGTATTTTACCATTTTTAGTGTAAGGGGTTTCTCGATCACCCAAAGTTTTATGAACCGCTGTCAAAAATTCTATATCCTTGGCCAGCATTTCCTTTTGTGTACCTGCTGCGCCAGTTTTCAATTTCATGATAAAATGTCCCTCGTCTGCTGCAGCTTTTATGTCTTTTATTGAAGCCCCCACACTAAAAGAAGGAATACTTGCTACCTTGTCATGTTTTTGAGATAAGCCCGGACGATAAGCTTCGGGTATCATCTCATCAAAGTTTTTCATCCCATTTTCTTCTCCATACAAGAGCCAGATCGCATTGTCTACCGGAACCAATGAGTTTAGAGCAAAAGTAGTTTTAAGGTCAGGATTTCCGGTAATCTTTTGTCCATAGGCATACACCTCAGGTAAAACCTCATCAAGCAAAGTAATTGGATCGACAAAGCTATTACCTTTAATAATTTGCAAAGCCCGCTCCGTCATGGCATACATCAATGCATTCCCTCCCGTAGTTGAATGATTTTGGAACACCGTCTTATCCGACCAAAGCGTTCCCTGTGTCCCTATTCCAATTTTATGCCTCCCACTTTCGGATTGCATCAGGGCAACAGCTTGCCAAGCCTGTGTGATGGCGCTGCCTTTAAAACGGTAAGGGTATAGTGGTTCTCTCTCGAAATTTGAATCTGTATGAGTAATTTTTATTTTTTTCATCTTTCTGCTTATTTTCTCAGACTTACCAAAACCAAAGGAAGGGCTCATGCCTAATCCACCGGCTGCCAAAGCAACCGTTGACCTGCTTAAAAATGCTCTTCTACTAAATCCATTATTGTCTTTCTTCTCCATGGGAATTTGTTAATTAGGAATTTTATTAAGGGTATACCAGGCCTCTGAAGACCACAATGCATTACCATTTGTACTTTTTAGGTCAACTGGTAAATTAAAATAGACCACATGGTTTTCTTTTAACCCATCAATTTTCAGGTCTATCTTCATCCCATCATCGGCCAACAACACTTCTTGGGGTTTTAATGTTACCAAATCCAATTTAGGCCCTCCATAGGCAGCCGTCGCTTCATACCTATATTGTTGTAGAACCATTTTATCTATTACAGTATCAAAATTTTTCTGATCCAAAGCTTCTGTAAACTCTATTTCAAATCCCTCCGGTTTGGCTTTAATGGACAACATTTCAAAAGTACTTTTACCATTGTAGCTAATTTTCTCCAAACCATATTGATTTTCTTTCCAACTCCAGCCACCTACCATTCCCACTTCACCTACATACAAAGCGCCATCGGGTCCCCAAACTAGTCGATTAACCCCGGCACTGAATCCTTGTGAAAATCTAAACACAGCTCCTTGGTATTGTCCATCCACCATCTCTAGGAAATCACGTTTGATACCTCCATTGCTAACATCTCCATGTAACAATTGGCCTTTATAAGGACCGTCTTTCATAAGTATGGGTTCAGAAGGTGAATTTCCTATCTCATTATCTGGTAACCAAATAGCTGGGGGCTGGCCTTAGGCGGATTTTCTTCTTCTTCCTCGGATAAACCCCAAGCCATTCCGTTATAGTTGCCCTTTTGAACATGTATTAATTTATTCGCAGGCAACCATTGTCCTTGATTATCAGTAAGAAACAATTGATCATTCGGTCCCACGCCTATTCCATTGGGGGTTCTTAAACCATAATCAAGTCTTTCAATGCTCCCATCCTTACTGATTTTCAGTGTTCTCCCTCGATCCGGAAGCTGCCTTTCGGTGGACAGTAGTCGCATGGCCATTGATAAAGTAATATAAAAATGTTCCTTTTGATAAACCAGGCCGAAAGCAAATTCGTGGAAATCGTCCCTCACTCCCCACCCATCACAGATAACCTTGTATTCATCCATTACCCCATCTCCATCATGGTCAATCAGCTTGGTGAGCTCATGTTTTTGAAGCACATAGATTTCTCCATCTACCACTTCCATTCCTAGGGGTTCGGCTAAGCCAGAAGCAATCCGTTGGATTTTAATCTTTTTTGGGTCAGGTCCCGTTACCCCTTCCATGGCATAAATTCCTCCGATAGAGTCCCAAGTACTTACAAGAAGTCTGCCGTCCGGTAAAAAAGCCAAACCTCCTACACGGGGCTGGAAATCATCATTATGTAAAACTGTTAAGTCATAACTTGGATGTACACCTTCTAGTGGGGCGCCAAAACCGGGTTTTAAGGGCAAGGGATCCGCTTTAATTTTTCTAATTGATTTTGGCTTATTATTGGTAATAGATTTTTCTTCTCCCTTAGGTCTAAATGTAAAAACGTAATCTAGAATGGTTGTTATTTCTTTTTCCTTTAAATCCGGATGTGGATTCATAGGGGTATTTCCCCATACACCTGATCCGCCATTTATTATTTTTCTTGTAAGAAGGCTGATATTAGCGGCATTTTTCTCATATCGAGTCGCGATTTGCTTGAAAGATGGCCCTACCATTGCATGCTCCTCCTCATGGCAAGTATAACAATCGCTGTTTTCCATCCATAAAATGCCCAAATGATCGTAACCCTCGGCTATAGCGGGTTTCTCTTGTTTGGAAACAGGCTGGAAATGATCTATAATAACCTCTTGGTCAGCGATTGAAATAAAATTTTCAGCATTAGATTCTTGATGTAAAATAACCTCTAAATCCTTTGATTTATTATTGACGGTAAATTTCCGCATAAATTCAATGGAACCGTCTTCAGCCAGATTGAACTCAGGCTGTTCTTCAACATGAATTGTCTCACCGCTTGGCAATACCAAATCGAAGTTTAATGTAATTTGTTCATTTAAAATTACATAACCCTTATACTTAACTTTCATGGAAACCGGAGCTTTATTTTTTCACTTGCCATTGATTGAAAAGCTTACCTTCTTCAAAATAAGGCAATCCCCAACTTGTTGGCTGAATATTTTTCTTATTGGTAAATACTGTACCTTCCTTGATCACCCCACCATTCCAAACCTTATATAACTCCCCTTTACCCAGATCGTATGCAGCAAAGTTCGCAGTATCAAAGGCGAGAGTAAGCATTCGAGGTTTTTTATCCAATACAGAACGAAAAGCCCAAGGATCCATGGAACGCATTTTAGCTTTGGAACTGGTATCTTTGCAAGAAGTGCTTATCAAAGAAAAAAGTAAAAGTACATAAAGCAACCAAGCATTCTTACTTTTTGATATGGAGGGTTTAGTGTTCATTGTTTTTTCCTAAAACGGACCTTTTTCTGTAGTAATTAGTGCATTACTCCCCCCGGCATTTCTCCTCTTTCTCTTTTTATGTCAAGTGCTTTGCCTGTTTCCGTATCGTACCAATCTTGAGTTAAGTTTTGGGGTACAGAATCATCTGTTTCAATGGACCATACTTCCAATGCTTTCCTCAATTGATCCAATGCTTTGTTTTCACCTATTGGGGTAGCCCTATTCAATAATTGAAATTCATCATCAACTATGGCATAAAACTCTTCGTATGGACGGGGAGAGATAAAAATATCTGCCTGTGCGGGATTTAATTTCCCTTGATCTCTAAGCTTTTTGAGGTCTGCATAGGAATTGCTGGAATTAGAGTCTGCAGGCCCGGGATTGGCATATTGAGCCCGGTTGTTTTTAATATAAAGATAATCTTTGGTCCGCACCATTCTTTCATGGGCTTCCTGATCATGCCAGTTGTGCTCAGCAAAAACGTAATTTCTAAAAGGTAAGTGAGGATTTTTCAGTACTGTTAAAAAGCTTTTTCCTTGAAAATTATCCGGAATATCTACACCTGCTAATTGCAAGAAAGTTGGGGCAAGATCTATACTACTAACCAATGCATCGGTAGTTAATCCCGCCTTCAATCCTTTAGGCCATTTAACCAATAAAGGAGATTTTATTCCTGAGTCAATTAATCTGGTTTTGCTTCTTGGAAAAGGCCTTCCATTATCAGACAAAATAAATAGTATGGTATTTTCTAATTGTCCCTGCCGTTCTAGTTCTTCCTCTACCAATCCAATAAAATGATCAAACCTTGTAATTTCATCATAATAATTGGCCAAGTCTTGCTTGGTGGCCTTACCATTTGCTAAATACGGTGGAACGATGACCTCTTCCGGATTATGTGCTCCTGAAAAATCATTTTCAGCCCAAGGTCTATGGGCATCCAAGGCCGCTAACCATAAGAAAAAGGCTTGCCTTTGGGTCTTTCTTTTAAAAGGGGGACCCAGTAATCTTCTCCACCCAGACCTATTTGAGGTTTTTTATCATAAATAACGTCAAAACCTTTACGTGGCACGGGACCCATGTGCCATTTCCCTGACTGTCCCGTAAAATATCCTGCTTCCTTTAATAATTCAGGGAAGGTAAGTATTTGCTCAGGCATGGCTGTATGGAGTTCCGCTGCTCCGGTATTGTGTGGGTACCTTCCTGAAATAATGCTACTTCTACTTGGACTGCATGAACTAGTAGTTAGAAAAAATTGGAAAATCTCACTCCTTCCGTGGCGATTCTATCGGTTATCGGGGTTACAGCAATTTCATTGCCATAGCTGCCTAAATCCTCATAACCAATATCATCGGCAATTATCATGATAATGTTGGGACGATTATCTTGGGCATAAATTGAAGTATTAGTGGCTAATAAAGCCATTAATACTAGGGTAAAGCTAACTGATTTCATTATTCCTCTTTAAAATCTTTCTCATAATCACTATCATTTACCCAACCTGTTTTAAAGGGCTCTCCTTTCATATAACGATTGTAAAAGTCTCTTTGACTATCTTGGGCATATTGATAATTATCGAAAATGGCGCCATTGCCAGACATCCTAGGGTCCTTTTGGGCTTTTAATTGTCGAAACAATTCATCCTTAAGTCCTTCCTTAATATTTTGATATTCAGGATGCAAAGCCAGATTATTCAAACCATAAGGGTCTTTCTTTCTATCATAGAGTTCTTCTGAGGGCCTTTTTCCAAAAGATAGGTTCCAATACTTGTACTCTCCTTCAATTCTTCTTTGATTAAGAATCACTGTTTTGGTAGGGCTTCCATCCGTATTAAGGTATCCCGTTTCAGGGTTTCCTGCCGGCCACCGCTCAGTTTCAAAATTATGGATATAGGTATATTCTTCATTGACAATTCCGCGAATCGGGTAACCTTGATCATCCGGTCTGCCGATATCATGCCTTTCCTTTCCTATTAAAACTGCATTCCTACTTGGGTCAGTTTTACCTCCTTTTTCAGTTTCAAATATGGGTAAAAGGCTTTCTCCCGCAAATGCAGCCATGCCCGAACTGTCAAAATTAACCCGGCCCACTTCAAGAAACGTAGGTGAAAAATCTAGAAAGCTTACAAAGTCATCAATCACCCTACCTGGGTTTTTAATACCCTCGCCCCACCTAATGGCCAGGGGAAGGTGGTTTGAATACTCATATCCTTGACCCTTCACCCTTGGAAAAGGCATTCCATTGTCTGCTGTAACCACAATCAAGGTGTTTTCAAGCATCCCTCTCTTTTCAAGTGTTGCCAGCATTTTCACCAAATGTTGGTCAAAATATTCAGTTTCATAAGCATAATCTAAAAGGTCATTTCTGATAGAATCAGTATCCGGCCAAAAAGGTGGTACTTGATCAATCATATCTATGGTTTTTCCTCCAAGGGAAGCTCCTGTTCCATAAGTATAAGCCCTATGGGGCTCAAATGATCCATACCAAAAATAAAATGGCTCTTCTTCCGGTTTCTCATCCAGAAACATCTCAAAATTAGCCGCATAATCTATCGGACTAATAGAAGGAGTTGGTGCCTCCATTTTAAGATCACTAAACCTTTTACCCGTAAGCTCTCTTTCACCGGCATCTCCGGGAGCCCATCCTTTTCCAGTATACCCGGTGAAATAACCATTGTTTCCCAAAACTTCTACATGGGATAAGAATTTTTCGGGAAAAAAAGGCACATGGTTGGCAGCCTCTTCCAATTGCCAGGAATTTCTTCCTGTAATGATGATGGAGCGGGAAGGAGAGCATTTGGCATTGGGAGTATATGCCCTCGTAAACAATAAGCCTTCCTTTGCCACCCTGTCAAATCCGGGCGTTTTAATCCAATCTGTACCGTAAGCCCCTGTATGTGGATAAGACAAATCATCTGCTATTACAAATAAGATATTGGGAACTGGTTTTTCCTCTTCTTGCTGTTTACAAGAAAAAAACAAGTACAAATAAACACTACTACCAAAAACCTAATACTTATGTGTATAGACATATTTTTTTGTTTATTTTGAGCTAACGCACCTAAAACCGGTATGTTCTAAGCCTGTATCTGCTGAAGATTTCATTTTACCACTTACCCTATAGCCCTCGCAATAGGACACATTACATAAAAAGGAGCCACCTTTCACTACCTTTTTAGGAACAGTTGGTTCTTGTGGGTCATAACTATCCTTTGGACCTTGAGGGTTAATAGCTACTTCATCAGTAATTCTTTCATAATAATCCTCCCTGTACCAGTCATTGGTCCACTCCCATACGTTACCCGCCATGTCATACAATCCATAACCATTTGGTTCAAAAGATTTAACTGGAGCCAATCCTTGGAAACCATCTTCTGCTTTATCCGTCACAGGAAAATCCCCTTGCCATATATTGGCCATAAAGCCATTCTTTTCTACAGGATCATTTCCCCAAGGGAAAGATTTGTCTTCTAATCCACCTTTGGCAGCATACTCCCATTCTGCCTCAGTTGGCAATCTTTTTCCGGCCCATTTTGCATAAGCCACTGCATCATCCCAAGCAACATGTACCACCGGGTAATTTTCTTTTCCTTCTATACTACTTCCAGGTCCTTGAGGCATTCTCCAATTGGCACCGGGGGTCCACTCCCACCATTGGGCGGCATTATTTAGTGGAACCGGTTGATTGGGTGATCGAAAAGTCAAAGAGGCCGCCACAAGGACTTCATCCGGCGGTTTGGGAGTTCCCGGAGGCAATTGTTTTTTAATTTCTTCCCAGTCTGGTTTCTTTTCAGCAATGGTAACATATCCGGTAGCCGCTACAAAAGCTGCAAACTGGGCATTGGTCACTTCAGTCTCATCTATCCAAAAACCATCTACTTTAGCCTTATGAGCCGGTAATTCATCTCTTCTACCTCGGTCGTCCGTGGAACCTCGGGTAAATTCTCCTCCCTCAATCCAAACCATGCCTTCATGAGAAACAGGTGCATCTCGCTCTTCTATACTACTCTCCGCTGTATTCGCTCCTGAGGTGCTAAATCTATCCGGAATATTTTCATGACATGAAGCAATTTCATCAACTTTATCCTCCACTACTTCTTTGTTGTTGGAGGAAGTACATGCGTATTGACTTAAGATCACTAGTCCTATTAAGGACATAAATTTTAATCGATTGAACATTTTTTGGTAATTAAATTAAATCAACTTACAATTTAAAGAAGTTAGGTACAAACACCTATTCTTGGTCATAAAATTTGATGAATGCACTATTTATCATTTAGGAAGTGTTCACCAGGTTCCATCAAGGTACTTTAACCTACGAATGACCTCTTCATTTTCCGCCAAAAGCTGTAAGTTATCTGAATTAAAGTTGGTTCCATAAAGGGTGTGATCCTTAAAGTACACCAAGGTATTCAAGGCAATCAAATTTGCTACAGGATCTTTCGATTGATTTAGCCATTCGATCAACGCAGGCATGGGGTTAGTTGCCCCTACCCTGCCCGAAAGTGTAATGGCACTCAATTGGACGATGGGAACAGCTTCGTTTTTAAAATCCGGAAACTTATGGTAATCCGGCTCTACTTCTTCGCCAAATGTACATGCCACGGAATATGCCCAATACCTTTCCAATTCGTCCCCATCCTGAACCATTTCAAGAACATTATCCTTTACTTTCATCCAATCCTCTGTGGCCCAATCGGCTATTTCAATAAGCTGCTTAATTTTATCATGATGCTTTATTCCAAAGGCAACCGGATCACCCAAGGCGCGATTCACCAAAATATTTTCCGGAAAAAATCCAAGATCATTTTTTCCATCATCCATGTGTTGAGTCGATCTCGGAGTTCTTTTAAAACCTCCTTCTCTTCACCGGCCAAATTATTGATTTCATAAGGATCGTCTTCCAAATTGTATAACCTCTCTACAGGCTTTTCTCTAAAAAATGCAGCTTGTTCAGTATTCAATTGTCCTTCTTTATAAAGATCTTTCCAAGAGGCAAAAGCCATCATTTTATAGCGATAATTGTTTTGCAAACCGTCAGGATAATAAGGCTGGTAACTACGAATATACTTCCATTTCCCTTTTCTAATCGATCGTAGCATCTCATATTTTTCATCAAAGCGATCTGCATGCCCATAGGTCTCGTCTCTGCTTTCTAGGTTAGCTTTCTTTAGCCCCTGACCCAGAAAGGGACTACCATCCATTTGTTCTGGAACTTCTAGCCCTGCTAAATGCAATACTGTGGGCGCAAAATCTATGAAACTTACAAATGCCTGTGGCTTTTCCTTTGGTTTATAAGGAGACAAATGTTTATAATTTTCAGGAATTCTCACCACCAAAGGAACGTTTAAACCTGTTTCAAAGAGGTACCCTTTACTTCCTGGTAAAACGCCTCCATGATCACCAAAATAGAAAATAAAAGTATTTTCAAGCTCTCCTGAAACTGCCAATTCATCAATTTTCTTTCCTATCCAAGCATCAATTTCTCTGATTTTATCTCGATGATAAGCAACTGTATACCTGAACAAAGGGGTATTCGGAAACTGGGGAAAAAGAAATACTTGCGCAGGATCATCCGTAACTTTATGATTTGCCATTACATCATTAGAAAAATGCAGCCTACTTTCATGGCTTTCATGGAATGTTTCCTGATGAAAAAATGGTTGATTTTTGTCCGGTCTATTTTGCCATGTGGCTTTGTTTGAGGAATTGTCCCAAACATTCTCATTTTCTACTGCATTGTAATCTTTCTTATAATTATTGGTGGTATAATAACCCGCCTTCCTAAGATATGCCGGGAACATTTCCAAGCCTTCAGGCATTGGGGCCAGTTTAATTTTCCGGTGTAGGTACATTCCTGTCCTAGTGGTAAGCGTCCCCGAAATAAGTGTGCTTCGTGCTACTGAACAAACCGGGGCATTAGAAAATGCATTGGGATAAAGCAGCCCTGATTGAAGCATATTTTCAATATTTGGCGTTTCCACACCATTGGGATCAAATAGCTTCATAAAGTGCTTGGAATTGTCTTCGGAAATAAGGAAGACAATGTTAGGTTTGTCCCTCTTTGCTTTCACCTGGCCTAAGACTTCCCCAGCAACACTAAACATAACAATAGAACAACAAATCACAAAGCGGCCTATACTTACAGTGTTCTTCTTTAAACAATTCAATATAATCATCATGTTCGTATTAAGAGATTTTTATGGAATGGTGAAAAGGGGTTGTACCTGTCAAAAAGGCCGTAGGTGCATCCATTTTAGGCAAAGCCCCCTTATGTTTACCCATTTGTGTTGGTACAAACCCGGCCCAAACATTATAGAAGCCCCATTCCCTAAATACTTTCCCATTCCATCTTTTAAAAATACGGTCTCTTTCATTCCTTCATGGGGAACAGTACCGGAAAAAGATCCTCCGGGCCTAAATATTAACTCAAGCGCAACCGGAACATTGTCTGTCCCTGTGATAGCAATATCAATCGAAAATCCTTCCGCCACCTCCTGAATGGTAACAGTACTGTAAAGCTTTTGAACTTCTGATTGGTTTCGCTGGCTTCTTGGCATTTTAGACCATACCCCATCACCGGGAATGTTTTCTTTTGGAAAGGGCTGGTAATAAGGGCCTGTCAACTCTCTAAAGAGAATGTATTTGCCATTTTCTACCTTATAGGAATCAGCGGAGAATTGACCTTTCCCAAAAAAAGCACTGGCAAACCTCATTCCTTGTAGGGCCAATTCTTTTTTATGAAAAGTAAAAAAAACAGTACTTCCGGAAAGTATTGAAGCATCATAATCCCCTCTTCTCACCCTAATTAAATTTGAGTTCCGAAACTCTTTGGCATAATTGACCGGCAATGCTTTTGAAGCAGGCAATTCCTCCCAAAGTGAGGGATCCTCTAGGAAATAATATAGAAAACCAGTTGTCTTCCTGAAACAAGTTTCTTCAATTAACTTACAAGCAGTAGCAAATTGCCCATCTCCAGTTTTTAGGGCCATGTAGCGGAATGGATAATAATAGTTTTCTAAGGTCCCTATTCTGGAGTTATCCTGTCTTCCGGAGGCTTCCGTTACAATTTCCCCATTGGGATGCAGGTAATAAAGGTTCATTTTAAGATTTTTTGCTACATAATCCAGCAATTCCGGCTTATTGAATCCTCTTGCAATACTAATCAGCACCCTATCACTTAAAGAAGAGTAGATATAGCTACTTTTTCTTCAAATTGCCCATCTTCATCCAAATCAATTTGTTCTGATAACCATTCTTCAGCTCTTAATCGATAAGCTTCATCCGGCTTAATTTTATAGAGTTCAGCAAGGGCCGAGCTTACCACCCATCGGTGGTTGGGTGTATGAATACCTCCAATTTTTAAGGCTTCTCCTGCATGGATAAGGAATTTTTGAGAGGATCCAAAATCAGTTGTTTTTGAGACACCTCTGAGTGAGCTAAAAGCCTCCAAACCGGAGCCAACCATTTTACAATAAAACCAGTATCAGGAGTGGAATGAAAATTGGTAGACACCAAATCTATGGTGCCATCCTCATTTTGAAGGCCTAGAAAAAAATGACAGGATAACGCTAATTTCTCTCTTAACTTTTCGTCATTATAAAACTCTGATTCTGGACTTACCAAGGCACAAATGCCCGTCTTCAAAAAAGAAGTGATAGAATGTGCCGTTGCCATTTCGTTTCCATCTAAAACAGCCCCATAAGTGATCGCACTCTTGTCTCCCACAAACCTGAGAAGGATATTATGAAGGGACAAATCATTATTAGAAATCATTTGTTTTAACCATTCTGGTTTGTTGATTTCTATTTTATTATTTGAAGGTTCGAAAGAGGCAATTGGCAAACTAGAAAATGGAGCAAGGAGGGTTAATGTTCCATTTTTTTGATGAAAGCTCTACGCTTCATAAATTGTATCGGATTTAGTTTATTTTGGGACTTATTAAAAGCTAAATATACAATTTTTTTAAGACTGAAAAAGCCATGGTATAACTTAATCAATAAGTTACATTAACCTTTTATAGGATTAATAATCCACAAGCATTTAATTCTTCTTTCATTGAGGGTGTAAAAAAAGCATCAAAATTCCCACAAGACTCTTCAAAGCTATCCTTAAAAGCAATATAGGAAAGAGGTCTTGATGATGTTTTCATCTCCTCCAGTATATCCAACAACCAATCCGTCTGATTTTTTGTTAGGCTTAGGTCCACTATGGCTGAAGGAGTGTGAAAGGTCAATAATACCCTTGGGAAAGATTTCTTTTTTTGCGAACGATTTTTTCTTCCACAATTGGGGCGTTTCCTATCCAAACCACCTTGGCGGTATCCTTTGGCGTTTTATGGTCTGCATTTTCAAGACAGGAAGCAATGTAATCCGGACCTATGGTAGGCCTTGGAATTTTAAATTCAAACCATTCTTGCAAGGGAAAGTCGAAACCTATGCCATGCATAAAATTAAAAAGTGACTTCTTTAAACCAAAGCTAAATTGGGAATGATCTACCCCGGTTGGATCTGAGAATGCAATGTCATTGTTTGCAAAAGTGACTGTATTCTGCTTGGAAATAATATGAAATTCTTCTGGTGCCAAACCAATAGGGCTATGAGCTGTAAGGGCAAATTGATGCCAAAAACCCGAACGTAACACACCTTGCTCAAACAACTGACGAACCATTTCAAGGCTATCAATGGTCTCTTGAATTGTTTGGGTAGGATAACCATACATAAGGTAGGCATGAACCATAATACCTGCCTCTGTAAAGTTTCTGGTAACTTGAGCCACTTGCTCCACAGTCACACCTTTATCAATAAGCTTAAGCAATCTATCCGAAGCTACTTCTAACCCACCGGATACTGCGATACAACCGGAAGCTGCCAATAATAAGCATAAGTCAAGTGAAAAACTTTTTCAAAACGAATATTTGTCCACCAAGTGAGGCTAAGTTTTCGTTTAATAATTTCCAGAGCAACAGCACGCATAAGGGATGGTGGTGCAGCTTCATCGACAAAATGAAAACCGCCCTCACCGGTTTCTTTTATCAATTGCTCCATCCTATCAACCAAAATCCCTGCAGTTAGAGGTTCGTAGATTTTTATATAATCCAGAGATATGTCACAAAATGTACATTTTCCCCAATAACAGCCATGGGCCATGGTTAATTTATTCCACCTTCCATCACTCCATAAACTATGCATGGGGTTGGCAATTTCTATGACAGAAATGTATTTATTCAGATCCAAATCCGAATAATCGGGAGTGCCTAATTCATTTTGTTTATAATCCTTCTCTTCGGAATCATTCTTATAAATAACATTCTCACCATACCGAAAAAAAGTACGCTTCAATTTCGTATTTGAATCAAATGGAAATTGCTTTTTTCTATTAGTCTCAATAGAATCTCTATGGGTTTTTCGCCATCATCCAGGCAAATAAAATCAACAAAATCAAATACCCTTTGGTCAGAAACACTTCTCAATTCAGTATTTGGGAACCCTCCTCCCATTACAATTTTAACCTCTGGGTAATTGTGTTTAATAAACTGCCCACAGCGAAAGGCACTGTACAAATTCCCGGGAAAAGGAACAGATAAACCAACCATTTTAGGTTGGATGGTTTTCATTTGAATATCCAGCAACTTAATACTTATTCGATCGATATAAGTAAGTTCTCTGTTTAACTTACCATAAAGTTCGTCAAAACTGTTGGCACTTTTTCCTAGCGACTCTGCATACCTACTGAAGCCAAAATTTGAATCTACACATTCAATAATAAAGTCAGACAAGTCTTCCAAATAGAGGGTAGCCAAATGTTTGGCCCTATCCTGCATTCCCATATTTCCAAAAGCATAATCCAAGTCATCCAAATGTTCGAATCTAGCAGCCTTTGGCAAAAAATTATCTGCACAAATCTTTCTGGCCAGGGTCGCGTTGCTCCCTTTCAGGAAAAGGATTACAGGTTCAATTGAAAGGAGGTATACCTCTTTTAGCGCATATATTCTACCTGCGTTTTCACTTTTAATGGTCTGGTTATGCTCCGCAAATAAAAAAATCTCTTCCAATCCTTTTTTAGAAAACATGGCCAGAATAACATCCATGCCCAAATCCATTTGAAAACTACTGATCCCTTTGGTGTTCAAAAAGCCTTTTAAATAGGCTGTGCCGGGATAAGGCGTATTCAACTGGGTAAATGGAGGAGTAATTAAAAGTAAATCTTTCAAAGAGTATGCATTTAGGATGATACAAAAGTAAACTAAAACCCTTTACTCGGCTATATTTATTGAAATAAAGGTTGCAATCCCAAACCTAAAGCCACCTGAGCTGTATTTCTCATTTTCAAATCCTGCCCCCATCTCCAGCCTAAACAACCTAAACAGGTTATCCAAAGAATAACCCAGCTCCCAATAGTGAGGGAGTTTTCTGTTTTCAAATAATTAAAGAAAAGATTTTCCCTAATTCCTGAAAATCTCAATCCCGGTAACTGAGTGAAAATAAATTTTCTGAATTGGTAATGAATCAAACCTCCAAAATAGCGATCCAAGGTACTAAAGGAATAATAATCCAAAAACCTATAGTTACTGGCTGCCCCCATATTGCTAAAGACCGTTCTATTGCCTCCCAAATGTTTAAAATCCATAAAATAGGCATTCGCTCCATCAAAAAAATCACCCGCAAATAAATTAAATGCCAACCTTCCACTCACGCCAAAGGGAACAGAATGTTTCAATCCCAATTCCGCATGTTGATATTCACTCACTTCAGCCCCTTTAAAAACAATTGGAGCTGCTTGCTTGTACCTGAACATTATTAGAGGAGCAGTAGTCATTAGTGGAATTTTTCGATTATTCCTCATATGGTATTTTAACCCCGGCCTCCAATCAAGGCTTAAATCAATTATGGCTGCTTGATTTGAATCAAAATAACTTTCGTTAAAGCCTTTTTGAAATGGCTTATTTGAAGTGTATTCTTTGCTATCTTTATAAAACAAGCTATAATAACTTTGGTTGGATAATGGACTTCTATCTTCCAAACTAAAGCTTGCCCTATAAGTAAATTGATCTCCCAACCTTTGAGCCCAATAAAGTTTGGCAAAGTACTTTTCATAAAGCTTCATATAATTTTCTCTAAAAAATAGGGAATACAAGGCATTTACTTGTTCACTTATAGGAGCTTCCTCATTGTATTGGTAAATAAATTTTCCACCATCCATTCCCCAAGAATACCCTTCCCTTCCTTTGGTTACAGACCTACGGAAATTTAAAGTCATGTAGGCCTTTTTGCTCGCAAATCCATACCTAAACTCCGGCTTAAAGTTCCATGATCTTACCTCATTGGTCACACTATCAGCCATTTTGGTGATTTTCTCCTTCCTATAAAATCCGGAAAAACCCAATTTAAAGCCTTCTACAGTATTAAAGGACATTTTTGTCCAATTGGTATAAAACCCAGCAGACTTACCTTTTCCAAAATTGTACCTCCCTCAGGTAAGTAGATCAAAAGGATTAAACTTTCTTTTTGCTTTTTGAGCGATACTATCAACCTCACTGTTTTTAGCTTTGGCTACAAGCGCCAAACTATCGTCTCTAGCATAACCTAAAATCTCTTTTTTAGTTAGAGGTGTCGGTCGGATACTGTCCCAGTAAGCCATGCTTCTTTGGGTCGCCAGCGAATCAATCACTTGACTTCTTACTGACACTATTTCTTGCTCTTCTCGTGCTTTAACTTGCTCTTTTTCATAGGCAGTGATTAGTTTCCGGAATTGTTTTCTACTCAACTGTTCAGCTTCCTCCAATTGCAAAAGTGGGGCTTCCTTATTGGTTAAACTTTTCACTTCTTCAGGAATATCTGTGACTTTTTCATTTAGAATTTCAGTATCAAACTGTAGCTCCGGGTTGAGGGTTAGCTCGTAATCTCTCGTGGAAGCCAAATACTGAAACTGCCCTTCAAAACCGAAAAATTTCCCTCCAAAAATATAGGTATGGGTGATGGGCATCCATACTTTTTTCTATGGGAGCATATTGTTGGCGAACACTAATCTCAAAACCTAAAAGAGAAGTATTAAGATCCAAACTATGAATAGACCATAAATCTTCTACAATGTAAATATAACCATCAAAGACCTTTTCCCCTTTAGACCGAGGAATGACCCTTATTTTGTTCACAAGTACCTCATCTTCCAGAAAGGTACCCTCCAAGCGAAACCTATAATAGGCAAAAGCTGACCTTGATAAGGGGCTTATGATTTCATTTACCTTGTCATCATAAAAACTCGCCCCAATATATGGAGCAGGAGAAGTTTGGTTATTGTCTCCACTTGTCCGTATGCTTATGACCTCTTCTTTGATTTGATTCGGTTGTGTAAAACTAACCCTAGAAACCGATTCTGAAGTATAGGCTTCATTTAAGCTAACACCTTCTTTCGCTAACTTCTTCTTAAGGAAAAAGGAGCATCGCTTAGCTCTCCGGTACCCTTGATGTATACCATCATGGTATAAGCTTCTACTTGAAGTTTATGGTATTTGGCTTTAGCGATGGCTTTCCTGATAACTGTTAATGCGGGATCCTCAGCACCTTCTTTTACCTCTACTTCAGTCAATCCATAGGTTTGCATTTCCAAGGAAATGTTGACTTCTACCCAATCCTCTTTAACTTCTACCGCCTTTAGCTGTGTAGTATACCCCAAATGCTGAAAAAGCAAATTATAATTACCTTTAGGAAGTTTCCATTCAAAATAACCGTTTTGATTGGTCGGGATACCATCATTTAGGTTTCTGGCAAAAACAGTGGCAAAAGCCAAGGGTTTACCATATTCCCCTGATACAAAACCTTTAATCCCTTGACCAAACAAAGGAATTGATGCCAGACCAAGTAAGGTAAACAATAAGCTTGTTTTACAAATTCTATTTAAAGTACCAATCATAGGTTTGCCAAAACACGCTTCAGAACCAATCATTTCACCTAAATCAATCCCTTAATTTACCGACCTGTAAATCAACTGTTTAGCTTACTAATTAAGTCACCAAAAAGGTAATGTGCCAATTTACTTTATTGCGCTTCATAAGCCCATTTGACTTGCTCCCAAACTTTAGGCCCATCATTGACAAGTGCTGGACCGGGAGTACTTCTTCCTTCTTTAATTAAGCTTATCATTTCCTTTTTCAAGTTTAAGGCTACTTGTGGAAAATCATTGATCAAATTGATTTGTTCTCCCGGATCCTTTGAAAGATCAAAAAGTTGCATGGCCGGTAAACCGGCAAGTTCCTTTGCAGACCGTGGGGCCGTCCAACCACCAGACCCCGGCCAGGCAACCAGTTTCCAATTGTCCTTTCTTATGGCAAATCTTCCTTCAATGGAATGGTGAATTATGGAAGGTCTTACTTCGCTATCCATGGATCCATTAAGCACCTTCAGAAAGCTGAAACTGTCTTCTCCGGCATTTTCAGGCATTTTTTCATTCAGAATATCTGCTACAGTGGCCATAAAATCAGTGGTACAGATCACTTGGTCAGCTGTTTCTCCTCCTTTTATTTTATCCGGCCATTGAACAATAAAAGGGACGCGATGGCCTCCTTCATAAATATCTGCTTTGTGCCCTCTAAAACCCATGCTTGGATCATGACCTACTTTGGCCAATTCGGAGAAATTGGCTTTTGGGGAGCAGCCATTGTCTGAGGTAAAAATCAAAAGGGTATTGTCGATAATTCCCTTTCTTTCAAGTTCAGCTACAATTTGCCCCACCAGGTCATCCACTTGCAAAACAAAATCTCCATACATATTGGTATTGCTTTTACCCATAAACTCCGTAGTGGGCAAAATAGGGGTATGAGGTGCAGGAAGGGGGAAATATAAGAAAAAGGCTCTTTTTGGTTGGCATTTTGGTCGATAAACTCAACTGCTTTTTGTGTTAAGTTGGACATCACCTCCACATGTTTAAAATCAGCTCCTGTAGGACCTTTTCTCCAAAATCCCTTATCGTCCACATTAACTGTCATCTTTTCAGGAAGCGCTGTAACCTTATCATTTTCAATGTAAACATATGGCGGAATATCCAGGGAACTGCTGAAACCATACGCATAAGTAAAACCTACTTGATTGGGACCATTTTTTATTGACTGAGTATAGTCAACCTCTAAAATGGTATTTAAATTGTCAATATTTTCATACTTCTCTTTGAATGCCCAGTCCCATCCCAGGTGCCATTTGCCAATAAATCCGGTATGGTATCCGGCCTTTTGCAAAAGCTTTCCAACAGTAAATCGATCGTTGCTGATCAATGGTGCTGAATACCCTCCTAAAACGCCATTCTTAAGTGTAGACCGCCAATTGTATCTACCTGTTAGGATTCCATATCGAGTAGGTGTGCACACTGAAGAGCTGGTATGTGCATCTGTAAACTTCATCCCATTTTCGGCCATTTTATCGAGATGAATGGTTTTAATTTTACCATCAGGATTGTAGCAGGAGGCATCACCAATCCCCATATCATCTGCAAGAATATATATTATATTTGGTGATTCACTTGTTTGTGCCAGGCCAAGGCCCAAAAAGCAAAATAAAAGTGAGGAAGAAAGCAAGAACTTTTTCATGCAAAAGGTATTTATTGGTTTAAAGCAATTCCGATAACAATTTACCGAATTCAAAAATAACAGCAATATGCAATATTTGTTAATTATTAATGGTTAATTGCTAGTTATTAATTGTTAATGGGTAAATGTTAACTGTTAATTTCATTCTATATCAGCAAAATCCAAATAATAGAACGAGAAAAAACAAATCACTACACCACCCCATCACCAAATCACCTGCTCACCCGATCACTACATCTCCCGATCACTACATCACGAGCTCACCACATCACCCCATCCTTCTCGTAAAATGGTTAAATATTAATGGTTAATTGTTAATTTCGTTCTACATCAATGAAACCCAAAATGTTAAACCCAATGAAAAACACATCCCAAACTCACTCGATCACCCAATCACCACATCACCCTATCACCAAATCACCCCATCACCTTCGTCAAATATCCTCTATCCTATTTAGTCTAGTTGTCCTGATTTGTACGAGTGCGCAGACCATTGCCCAAACCAACCCTACTGATCAAGCTATTGCAAAGCATAGAAAAGGCAAGCTGATTGTCAAGGCAAAACCCGGAACCAAGGTCTCCATCGAGCAGCTTTCTCATGAATTCTGGTTTGGGGCAGCCATTGCCAATGGACTGGGATCCGGGAATATGTCTCCGGAGGACCTCAACCAATACAAGGCTCATTTTCTTAAAAACTTCAACAGTGCCGTCACCGAAAATGCGCTCAAGTGGGCCAATATGGAAAGGGAAAAAGGTAAAGTCAATCACTTAACCGTAGAAGGCATTTTGAATTGGACAGATGAAAACGACATCCCTCTCAGGGGACATAATTTATTCTGGGGTATAGAAAAATTTGTGCAGCCTTGGATCATGGAATTGAGTGATGAAGAACTGGAGGCAACCATAAAAGATCGTGCCATTAGCATTGCTCGAAAGTACAAAGGGCGCTTTGTAGAATACGATCTGAACAATGAAATGATCCATGGCAATTATTATGAAGATCGGCTGGGGCCGGACATAACCGCGAAAATGGCCAAATGGGTGCTTGAAGGGGATCCTGACGCTCAACTTTATCTCAACGATTACGATATCCTAACAGGAAACAGATTGGCAGACTATTTGGCCCAAATTAGGGATCTAATGGCCCATAATGTTCCGATTGCCGGAATAGGCGTGCAAGGTCACTTGCATGGCAGTACCTTTGACAGAAAGGAACTGAAACGTAGCCTTGACTCCCTGGCTCAATTTGGTTTACCCATTCGTATCACCGAATTCAATATGCCCGGCCAACGATCCAAATTCCATAAAGACACGCAATTGGTCATGAGTCCTGAAGAAGAAAAACAAAATGCCATGGAATTGGTGGATTATTATAGCATTTGCTTTGCCCACCCGGCAGTGGAAGGTATCTTAATGTGGGGTTTTTGGGAAGGTGCCAATTGGATTCCGGCCTCCTCCTTATATACCAGAGACTGGCAACCCAAACCTACAGCTAAAGCTTACCAAAAATTGATTTTTGACACTTGGTGGACGGAGAGGACCGGTACAGCAGATGCTGAAGGTCAATTTTCAGCCGATGCATTTTATGGGGAATACCAAATAACCATTGATGGGCAAACGAGAATAATTTCCCATAAAAAAGAATGGAGCAACCACCATTGATTGCTCCACTCCTTGATCCATTTATTTATTGATAATCCTTTCCGATCAAACTCTCTAAGACGGATTGTTGCCAATCATGTAAAGTATTTTCCATTTTCTCAGCAATTTCCGGGTGATCTGATAGTATGTTATTTTCCTCTGCCGGATCTGCATTGATATCAAAGAGTTCTTTTTCGGCTGCATCACCAGTACTTCCATGGATCACCAACTTGTATTGATTACCCAATAAAGTCCGAGGACCGGAAAAATCCTCTTCTTGGATATCGGTTTGCTTGAAATTTTTAAAGTTTCTGGTGGGTATCCCATTCATCAACTTTACTAGAGGTGAGGTACCTTTTTGTAATTCCGGGTCTATATAATCGGCCAAACCTTCGCCATTGTTTCTTGGTCTACCATTCCAGAAGGCGATAGGCTCTGGTCTTTTATCCATTTTTCCTTCCAGCATAGGCAAGAGACTGATGCCATCAATGGGTCGGTCAGGAAGTGCTTGACCTGTAATTTCACAAAGGGTAGGAAATACATCACTGGAAACACCATGAACCTCGGTAATAAAAGGATTCTTTATTTTTTCAGGCCATTCCAAAACTGAAGGAACTCGCACCCCCTTCATATACCCGTCCTTTTTGACCTCTGAAAGGAACTGTTGCATTTCCCTCCTGAGGTGTTCCATTGTCGCCAAAGTACCATAGCAAGGTATTGTCTCGAATTCCCTCCCCGTCAAGATAGGTTCTTAATTGCCCTATAGACCTATCCATGGCTGTGATTTCAGCGAATCGTTCCCTTAAGACTTCACGTTGCAGCCGTTCTACCGGTCCACCAGTTTCGTTGGAAGTCAACCTAACCATCCGATTTCCGAAATCCTCCGGTAAATTGTCATACAAGGCCAAGTCTTCGGGTTTTGCACTATAGGGCTCATGAGGAGAGCCATACCAGACCATAATAAAAAAGGGTTGATTTTTTTCTTTGGAACGTTCGATAAAATCGATGGCCTCTGCAATCAAAATTTCAGAACTCTCCCTTCAAAAACAACCGGTTCGGCTCCATTTCTTGACAAATGAGGATTCATTTCAAAGAAATTATCGTGAGAAAGATATTCATCAAACCCAAAATGCTTTGGATTGGTAGGTGAAGCCTCTTTGACAGGGCCCAGGTGCCATTTCCCCAAGTGAGAAGTAACATAACCTGCATTTTTCATGAGTTCTGCTATACTAATTTCTTCCGGACGTATGGAATACCCCGGGGTAAAAGTGCCATACCTATTGGGATGTCTCCCGGTAATGATACTACCCCTGGTAGGGGAGCAAACCGGAGATGCCGAATAAAATCGATCCATTCGCACACCGGATTTAGCCATTTCATCCAATACAGGCGTGTGGAGAAATGGATGTCCATTGTATCCGGTTTCATCCCAGCCATGGTCATCGCCAAGCAGAAGTACTACATTGGGTAGGCTTTCTTGAGTTTCAGCCTTTTCATTACATGAGGCTAAAAGCCCTAATGTAAGAACCAAAAGAAGATAATGTTTCAAGTATTTAGAAGTCAGGTCATTCATTGGGTTTGTCATTAATTATCATTTTTATTTAGCCGGTTTTGCCGGCAAATCATTGTTTCTAATGGCCACTAACTTCCTATTAACTTCCTCCTTTAACTGAGTAACAATATCTTGGTAGGCTGGAAAGCTTGCCAGATTATTAAATTGTTTGGGATCATGTTCCATGTCAAATAATTCAATGCCATCGCTTCCATCTTCATTGTAAAGGGTAAAGGCCCACTTGTCATTCCTTAGTAAAAAGGCATGCTTCCCTCCCCACCTATTGACAGAAAATGCCATGTCTCTGGTTTTAAAATCTGGGTCATCTAAGGTAGGCACAAAACTTATTCCTTGAATTTGATCTTTCACATCCACTCCTGCCAACTCAGCTATGGTTGGATACAAGTCAATTAACTCCACAAAACTATTGGAAACCTGGGCTTTTTGACCGGGGATTTTCACGATCAAAGGCACCCTTACAGATTCCTCTTTCAAGCTTACTTTCATCCAAAAATCATGTTCTCCCAAATGAAAACCATGGTCAGAAGTAAAGATTACTATGGTATTGTCTTCAAGGCCTTCTTCTTTTAATGTGGTAAGAATTTTACCTACCTGAGCATCCATATAGCTTACAGAAGCATAATAAGCAGCAATGGCTTTCTTTTGCTGCTCCTCAGTCATTTTAGCATTTTTTGTGGTAACATAATTTATCCCTCGGACAGGAATATCATCCCAATCACCATCTACTTTGGGAGGAAGGACTACCTGCTCATAGGGAAACCTCTCAAAGTAAGGCTTGGGGGCAACAAAGGGCACATGGGGCCTTACCAGACCTACGGCTAAAAAGAAAGGCTCGTTTTTGTGAGAACGAATCAATTCTGAAGCTTTTTCAGCTGTTTTACCATCCGAGTGTACCAAGTCATCACCTTCAGCTTTGACGATCGTCATCACATTTCCTCCTTTTCTTGGCAAAAGGCCATAGGGATTGTTTTGTACCAATTCCGCTTCACCATCAGCTGTCCACTCCGGACCCTGGCTATTGTACCTTTCATTCCATGAGGCTTCATCATCAGTCCCATTAGACCCTTTCTCAATATCTATAGGAACGCCCATGTGATAAATCTTGCTTACCCTGGCTGTAAACCAACCATTCTCTTTGAACAATTGTGGCCACATTTTTTTATCCGGACCAATATTCTCTCTTCCACTCACATATCCGAAAGTCCCTGTAGCATGAGGATAATATCCTGACATCATAGATGCCCTTGAAGGACCACATACGGGATACTGACAATACGCCCTTGTAAACCTTGTTCCTTCCCTAGCTAACTGATCGATATTTGGGGTACAACCGGCCGAATTTTCATAGGAAGAAACGGCTGTAGTTGTAAGGTCATCTGAAATTATAAAAAGAATATTCGGCTTCTTTGACTTTTGAGCCATCGTTTCCACTGATAGCGACAAACACAAAAGGTAGGTCGCAAATAATGCTATTCGTCTTAGCTGGGTATTCATGAATTTAATTTAATTTTTATTGGAGGAATAGGGTGTCAATCGCTCACGTTCCAAATCACTCTTAATCTCCGCTTCTGTTAATTTAAATGGTTCTTCTAATTTTTTCACCAAATCGGGCCTTTTCTCAGCAAGATCATTGGTTTCTCCAATATCTTCCTGAAGGTTAAAAAGCTTCCAAGGCTCTTCATTACTTTCTCTGAAGATCTTATAATCTCCCCAAATCAATGCTTCCTGCCCCTTGTATTTAAAAAACATGGAGGCATGGGGAGAATGTTTAGTTGCTCCTGTTAATACTGGCAGTGGATTTCTTCCATCGTAATACCTGTCTTGTGGCAACTCTGCCTCAGCCAAATTAGCGGCAGCCTGCATCAGGTCCAAGGACCAAAGTCTGGTATCAATGGTTTCATTTGCTTTCACCTTACCGGGCCATCTCACCAAGGCAGGAACACGGATTCCGCCTTCCCAAAGGGTTACCCCTGCACCGTTTAAAGGCGCGTTGGATTGAATATCCAAGTAGGGATAAAATGCGCCGTTGTCGGAGTAGAAAAATACAAAGGTATTGTCAGCTATACCCAATTCGTCCAATGAATCCATTAACCTGCCTACAGCCATATCAATTGCAGTAACAATGGCATTGAATCTCTTTTTGGGATCTCTTTCATCAGGGCTCAAACCGTAAGGTTTAAAAGCATAATCCGGCGCTTTCCAAATATTCTCTTCCCCCGGTGCAATATTCCTGTCTCCCGGATGATGGGGTGCGTCGAAGGGTAAATAAACCATCCATGGCTTATTCTCTGAAGTTTTCTCATTAATGAAATCTATGGCTGCATTGGCAAACAAGTCGGTACTGTATTCGCCATGTCTATTGATGGAGGTGGTATTGTGATAAAGATCATGTCTACCGGCATATACATGTGAAAAGTGGTCAACATTTCCCGATGCAATCCCAAGAAATTCATCGAAACCTCTTTCTGTAGGCCTGGAGCCCGGGGCAAAGCCAATGTTCCATTTTCCAAAAGCACCTGTCTGATATCCATGAGGACTGCTTTTCAATACCTTTGGAATAATAATTTCAGTCTGTGGAAGACCAATGCCATAATTTCCTGCCAGGCCTCCAAGTTGATAGTCCAGTTTGTTTCTTTGTGGAATCCTACCGGTAAGTAAACTGGCCCTGGAGGCTGTACAAGTAGGAGATCCGGTATAGAAATTGGTTAATACAGCTCCTTGTTTGGCCAATTTATTCAAATTTGGTGTTATGATCGGAGAGTCTTTATTAAGGAATTTAAAATCTCCATAACCAATATTGTCAACAGTAATGATAAGAATATTGGGAGGAGCACTTGAATTGGAATTTTGTCTTCCGTAGGAAGAAATACTGTTTAGGAAACAAACTCCTATAAGAATAAAGGGGATACTTTTAAGCTTAATATAAGGTCTTTGCATGGGTGGTGGTTGTAAGCAATCAATAGATGGAATTAAATGGTAAAATCAAGTTTATCTTTTTGATAAGGGATATTAGTCAAAATTCCTGAAGCCTACAAGACTAATCTAGTTAAGGTATTGATTTGATGCCATGAAAGGATTTATCGCTTACCAATGGCAGCACCATTTTCAAAATATGCCCCTGTTTATCACTTGATAAAGACTCCTTAAGTTTTGTTATCCTTTTACAAAATGGATAAAAAATAAGCACTCCCGGAAAATCCGGGAGTGCTTACCATTACCAACCTGTGTTTTGGGTCAGTGCTGTATTCAATTCTCTTTCCCTGTTTGGGATAGGCCACAGGTAATCTCTTTCAGGATCAAAAGACCTATCAAAGCCATCAAGGGATATTTGAACCAAATTGCCATCGCCATCTACGTATTGCATCCCAAGTGGGACGCCGGGCATCACATTTTCAGCAATTTTCCATCTTCGAATATCAAATAAGCGGAAGCCTTCAAAAGCCAACTCAATCTGACGTTCATTTCTAACAACTTCCCGCATACTTTCTTGGGTGGCTGCTTGTTCAGGAGTAACAGAAGGAAGCATAACGCTCTCTCTTTGTCTCACCTCATTAATGGCAGCATACACCGTTTCATCCAGCTCGCCCATTTCTATCTTGGCTTCAGCATAAGTCAATAATACTTCAGCATATCGAATCAACATGATATTTAAACCCGAATTTGAAGGGTTGCTATAATCTGCGGCATCCACATACTTTCTCACATTATAGCCCGAAGCAGTGGAATAAACAGTTATTTGAACTGCATCAGAGCCATCTGTGCCGGGAATAGTTCCATAAGTCCCACCATCAGGCAAAGGGGTAATTCCGGTTAAAAATACTGATTGGGCCAACCTTGGGTCTCTGTTTTCATGAGGATTGTATGGATCATAGCCACTTTCCGGATCATCTATAGGCAATCCATTGGCCATTGGATAAGCATCAATGATGGCTTTGGTGGGTACATACAAACTCCCACTACTTCCTGAGGTTTGGCTCCATGGTGCTACGCTCGAATAAATATTATGTGCGTTTACATCCACTGCAAATTCTCTCGCGAGAATAACCTCAGAATTATTTTCTCCTTCATATTGAAACAAGTTGAAGTAATCAGGGTATAAACTAAAGACTCCGCTATCCATAATTTCTTTGGCGGCTTCTGCAGCTTCATTGAATTTCCCGGAATAAAGCATCGCTCTGGCTTTGAGTGCCAAGGCTGCACCTTTCCCTATCCTACCATTGTTTTCATAAGGCAACCATTCTGCTGCTTGGGTAAGTTCTTCTTCTATAAAGTCCCAAATCTCAGCAATTGGTGTCCTGGTAACCGTACGGCCTTCTTCTATGTCTATGCCAGAAGTAATCAATGGAACATCTCCATACAACATAATCAATTTAAGGTAAATGTAAGCCCTAAGGGTCATTACTTCGCCCTTAAACCTATTTATAGCCTCTTGATCATCCTCTTCTACAAGGTCTACATTATCCATAAAATCATTGGCTCTTCGTATTCCTTGGTAGGCATTTTCCCATTCTGAATAAAATTTTCCTGAAGCAATGGTGCCAAATCCTCGTTGGATATCTGTATTTGAATTGAAAGGATGGTTGGTCATCAATTGATCTGTTATTCCATCATAGTAGAAAATATTAGTCCCATCTAGAGCAGGATATACTGCATTTGAGGCGTATTCAACATCTTCGAGGGTTTTCCAAAAGATCTCTTTTGAAATCCTATCGTTTGGAATTGTTTCCAATAGATCTTCCTGACATGCCACCAGTGATACGATGGTGAAGCATAGCAATATATATTTAAAATTCTTCATTTTATCAGCGATTCAATCTTAAAACTTAACATTTGCTCCGAGGGAATACATACTCACTTGTGGGTAGTACTGTCCCCTTCCCGAAGGTATTTCAGGATCCAAATCCCATCTGTTTAACTCTGAAAAGGTTAACACGTTAGTAGCCCCTACAAAAACACGAATACTACTTACAGAGATTTTTTCGATTATAGATTCAGGCAGAGTATAACCTAATACTATATTTTTTAGCCTTAAATACGAGGCATCAATCAACTGGGTGTCTGAGGTTTGAAAGTTCCTAGGATCCCCTTTAATTGGTCTCGGAAATTCTGCATCTGTGTTTTCCGGAGTCCAATAGTTGTCGGTATAAATGGCGTGGGTAAAAGTTTCATAGGTAGCGATTTGCTGAAAAGCACCATCTAATCTGGTTTTATGTCCTGCGGCCCCCTGAAATTGGTAAAACAAGTCAAAATTACCATAAGTGAAAGTACCGTTGGTTCCAAAGTCAAATTTAGGAAAAGACAAACCCAGGTACTGATGGTCATTTTCATTGATGATTCCATCCTCGTTAACATCTACATATTTCACATCACCCGGAGCACTATTAGGCCTTAAGGTAGGATAATTATCCACCTCTTCTTGGGTCTGAAAAATTCCATCTGTGATATACCCCCAATGAGAATTGATAGGCATTCCTTCTTGAATAATAAATCGAGGAGCTGTAGTACCTCCGGAAATATAAGGTCCTGAATTAACCAGATCAATCACCTCATTTTTATTTTGACTGAAATTAAGTCCCAGGTCATAGCTTAGTTTATTACCCCCACGGAAATTCAATCCAATTTCATATCCCCTGTTATTTACAACCCCGGCATTCTGCACAGGTGCTCCCAAGCCAATTAAAGCAGGAATAGGCAACTGAAGTAATATTCCATCTGTGGTTTTATCATAATAGTCAAAAGTCAAAGAAATTCTATCATCCAATACCCCCATATCAAAACCTAAATTGGTTTGGTAGGTGGTCTCCCAGGTCAAATTCTGATTGGCAAGATTGGTTTGTGTAAAACCTTGAACCGGTGCTTCATTGAATGAATAATTGATCGCACTTAGGGTTTCGTAGAAAGAATATAATCCTACTGCTTGATTACCTGTACCACCATAAGAACCTCTTAACTTAAATTCATTGATCAAATCTTTCCATTCCATCCAGAAAGTTTCTTCAGAAAGCCTCCACCCGGCAGAAAAAGAAGGGAAAAAACTGTACCTATTGTCTTTATTAAATCGGGAAGAACCATCATACCTGGCATTTACTTCAACGAAATACCGATCATTGTAATTGTAATTTAATCTTGCAAAATAAGACCTTAAACCCCACTCACTGTCAACTCCTGTAGCATCACGATTTTCATTTGAACCTTGACTCAAAGACTGTACATCATTGTTATAAAACTCTTGACGGTATCCTGTAATGAAGTTGGTCTCATGCTCAATAGTGGAATAACCTAACAAGCCCGTAAATTTATGATTGTCCAAAACCTTGTTGTAAGTCAATAGACTGTTTAAGGTTCCTTCGCGAGTATTGGATCTGTATTCGTTTAGGCTATTGAAAGCACGCTGAGCCACCCTGCCGGTAAGCGGATCTTCATTCCTGTATTTATTTAGGAAAGTTTTCACCTGAACATGCGTATTTCTAACGGCATACTGGGTAGAAAAATTTAATCCAGGAAGGATTTCATAATCAAACTTCACACTTCCTGTCAGGTAATCATTAATTGTTTTGCTATCTCCGGTAAGTTCTGCAAACAATAGTGGGTTATTAACCTGTGGCCCAAGCCCATATTCACCTGATTCAAATTGTGGCCATGAGAACTTACTTGCATGAAGCATGTATTGAAATACCAGTGACTCTCCATTTCCTGAGGTAGACCTTCCTGCTGGTTGCATTGACTCTTTGGTACGGTAATTTAAATCCCCTGAAAATTTAATTTTTTCAGATGCTTTAAGGTCCAGATTCATTCTGAATTCATTCAGTTTATCACTGAAATTAGGTGCTACCCCATCAATTGCCTGGTGTCTTACACTAAATCTGCCTGAAAAATCTTCTCCACCCCCACTAACAGAAAGTGTATGATTTTGCTGTGGAGCTGTTTTTAACATGCCAAGTTCGTCTTTTCTCCAGTAAGGAAAAGGAAGGGGATATTCTGGACTCGGTGCATTGGCTACATAATTGGCAATGTACTCATCCGTATAAGGAATACTTCTTCCGGCATTGGCATAAGCGTCATTTTCTAGGTAAAAATAGCTCTCTAAATCCATATGTTCCGGTCGGTTGGTTACCTCTTGCAGGGCAAAGTACCCATCATAACTTACCGCAATTTTTCCTTCTGAACCACGTTTGGTGGTAACCAAAATAACACCATTTGCCGCTCTTGACCCATAGATTGCTGCAGAAGAAGCATCTTTAAGTACTGTCACAGAAGCGATATCATTCGGATTGATATCATTGAGCCTTTGCTCAATCCCATCTACAATTATCAAGGGGTTATTGTTGCCAAGGGTAGTGATTCCCCGAATTCGGATATTAATATTACTGTTGCCCGGTCTGCCACCTTGATCTACCACGGTTACTCCCGGTGCAAGTCCTTGTAGGGATTGTTGAAAATCCGCAACCGGTCTTCTTTCTAACTTTTCTCCGTCAACTTGTGCCAATGAGTTGGTAACAGATAATTTCTCTTGAACACCGTATCCTACCACTACTACTTCATCTAGAGAAGTCTGGTCTTCTTCCAATACGATGGAAAGTTGGGTCTGTGAGCCGGGTACAATACGCTGAGATTCGTAACCTATAAAACTAATGAGAAGGGCTTTGCCTTCCGGAACATCAATGCTAAAATTTCCATCTAGATCAGACACTGTTCCTTTGGTAGTTCCTTCTACAACTACAGTGGCTCCCGGTATGGGAGCTCCATTGACATCCTTGACCACCCCCTTAATTGGAGCCATTAATTCGACCTCTTCTTCAGGCGAAATTTTTGATTCACGCATTTTACCAACATAGATGGTATTGTTTACCTGTTTAAATTTGAGTGCTGTTTTGGCTGAAATTTCATACAGAATTTCATATACAGACTTTCTGCCCGGCTTTAATACAATCTTGCTGTCAGCATTCAGCTGATCATCTGCAAAAACCAACCTGTACTCAGTCTGATTTTCAACCAAATCGATAATTTTTATTATTTGCCATTCTGATTGGTCGACCTGAAGGTAAGTTTCATCTATTGGCTTAATTTGTGCATTTGTATCATTCGCAAGTAAGGTACTTAGGAAGATCACCTGCAACAGCAAACCATATAAGATATGACGTGATACCATTTTAATTAGGTGAAGTATTTTTGTTTTCATATTTTAGTATGTTTTTATAGGATAAAATTTTATAAGAACGGACAGGGTAAACCCGGACATTTGGCGATGGAGGGTTTATCCTGTAATTTTTTAACTCATAGGCTAATTAGAATTAAGTTTCACATATTTATTATCAATCGTGTGGTTGAAGTTCATGGTAAAGCCTAATCCGGATAGTAAATTATCCAAATTATCATTTTGAAAGGTTCCTGTAACAGTTCTGTCTAAATTGATATTTTTTTCGTGTTCAAATTTCACCCCATACCAATCCTCCAGCTGCTGTAAGATAGCTTTAAGCGGTTTTTTTCGGAATTTTATTTGACCGTCTTTCCATCCCATTTCCTTGGCATATATAAATGATGTTACTTCCAATTTTCCGGAGCCATTGAAGCCATCATCCACCATTTCACCCGGTGATAAAAAAGCCTCTTCAGTACCATTTTTCACCTTTACTTTGCCTTCCAATAAAGCTATTTTGGTACGCTCTAATCGACTATTAATATTAAAGCTTGTTCCCAACACCTCCGTAGTAAGTTCTCCGGAAAAAACAAAAAATGGTCTGTCACTATCCTTCTTCACTTCAAAAAATGCTTCACCTTCTAAATAGACCTCTCTTGAATTTTTTCAAATGATGTGGGGAATTTAATTTTAGAGTTACTATTCACCAATACCTTGCTTTTATCTGGTAAGGTTAAAAGTAATTTTTCTCCGGATGGAACAGATTTTTCAACCCATTCCGTTAGGACCACCTGCTCACCTTCTTCCTTGTTGTTTTCCCAAACAACCTTGGCAGATAACACTAAGAAGCCTGCTAATAGTAACCAAACGGCAGCTGATTTTAAAAATGAAAATTTACGTTGACCCTTCTTGACATTGGTTTTGTTTCCGGTCTTTTGATCAATTTTTTCCCATAGGTGCTTTTTGCTTGTATCAGCATGGATGGTATTTCCCGACTCTTCCCAAGAGTCCTCAAATATTGTATTGATTTCTTTATTTGAATTGTTCTCTTCTAACCATTTGGCTATTTCTAATTCTTCCTCTTTAGAAGATAAACCATTCAGGAAACGTTTTATTTTTTCTTTGTCCAATTGCTTTGCCTTTTTTTATAATACACAGGCAAAAGCAAAAACACGTACTCATTATTTAAAAAATGTTAAAAAATCATTAAAGATAGGTTAAAAAAAGCAACAGGTTTAATGATCACAACAAAATTTCATTAAAAATAAGTATAATAACCCCAAATTTTTCAAAATTATTAACTTTAAAAGACTTTTTTGCTTTATAAATATGATGTTCTACCGTACGCGTAGAAATTGTTAATTTTTCTGCAATTTCCGAATTAGAAAAACCATCTACCTTACTTAAAATAAAAACCTTTTGCTGAATTTTGGGCATTTTGCTAACAATTGCTAAAGCTTCCCGAGTGGTTTCCTTTAGGCAAATTTCTCTTTCTATATCAAGTCCATAGAGTGATTTTTCTTCCGAAACATTAGATAAATCACACATTTTTTTGATCCCTTATTCGATTCAATATTCTATTTTTGATAGACCTAAATAGGTATGCAGAGAAAGGCTTACTGGGATCTAGATTCTTCCTGTTATCCCACACCGCTATAAATACAATTTGCACAACTTCTTCTGCTTCCAGAGGGTTAAAAAGAAAGGAGGAGGCAAAGGTCAACATTCTGTCTATATACCTATGATATAGCTCTTCAAATGCTGACTTATCTCCCTGTTTTAACAGAAGAACTAACTCAGCTTCTTTATGTTGACTTGGCTTCCTCACCCTAACTTTTTTATCGTTTTAATTTTGTGTTGCTTTAATTGACAGGTCTAAAATTAAAAATAATATCCATTTATTCTTTATCCGGTAAAGGATTCCTCATGCAAAATTTCCCCCTTTACATCTCGATGAATGAAACTAATTTTAGGATTACCTGTTTTTCGATCTACTTGGATAGACAAGAAACCTCCTATCAAATTAAGGTATTGGTGTTCAGGGCGAACGTCATCAGCATCCCATCCTTGGACGTGGAAATCACTTACCGGTCCGGAGCCAAACTCCATCAATCCCGTCTCTAAATCTTTGGAAACGTACTGCCAATGCCTGTCTCCATTGACTACAAACAAATTTTTCTTCTCTGATAAGTATTGCCTAAGCCAATCCCCTTCATGTCTAAAATTACTATTGGCATGATTGTCTTTTTCCATCCCTATCCGGTCCCACTACCGGGGTTGCTGTAAACAGCAATTTGAAAGTAGCATCAGATGCATCTACAGATTTTGTAAACCAATCAATCTGTTCTTCCCCCAGATACTTTTATCTTTTCCGTCTTCCATATCATTCCTAGACCTGTATTCTCTTCCTTCTACCATCCATAATTGTAGGTCCTTTCCCCACCTAAGGGTTCGATAAGGTTTGTCTTCAATTGGAACATTTTCATACCAAAGCTTTACCCCTCCTCAAAGGTCAAATCCCCATAAGGACCTTTACCTCTATAGGCATCGTCTTTCAAAACATCATGATCATCCTTTATCATGAAAATAGGTACTTTCTTAAAAAGTCCCTTAAGGAAGGCCAGCCATTCATCGCATGCCATTTGTGGCGGGCTTTCTCCATATTCTTAGCCAAAGGCCCCGGTTTGTCATAATATAAATAATCACCCGTATGAACAAAAAAGTCAGGTTTTAGCTTGGCCATGCTGTCATAAGTATGGAAACCTCTATTTTTGTCATCAAAACTCCAAAAATATTGACAAGTAGATGTGGTTAAAAGTACTGGGACCGCTTTACTATCGGCAGGGGCAGTCGAAAAGGAGCCTTTTTCTTTGGTCACCTTCCCTTCATCCAATTCCTTGGCTTCCCATATAATTGAATAATCGTTATTTTCTTTAAGTCCTGTAACATGTATTTTTACGGTAAAATCATTGTCCGATGTGGCTTTCTCCCAAGGTGAAGTGAAAATAGTTTTCCCTTTTTTATCTTTTATTATTACCCTTGCTTCACCTTCTACTCCTGCCACGGCCCCATCCATTTTACTCACTTCCTGATTTTCATCAAAATCAATGGGGTGTCTAAAGACTTTCTCTATTCGTTCATGTCTCACCGGGTTCGGAGTAGCTTGAGCACACAATCTCGTCCATAGCATGCATTGGTTTTCCCCAACTTCTGAGACTTTAAACCCATTGGTAAAGTAAGGTCCTTTGGTATTAAAATTAAAAGTTGTAGGACCTGCCTTGGTAACAACTTTTGGGCTTAAAGTAAAAGTCACAAGCCCGGCAAGGACTTTTTGACAAAACTTCGTCTTCTATTAAAATTCATATTTTAATGATTATTTTTTTGGATTGCAACCTATTGATAAACTTTAGCTCTAAATTATTAATGAGTTGGCTGATCTAGACATTCCTTAATTATGCGAACGATAGGCTATGAACCATTTTTTACTTAATAAAACTAATCTTAACTCAACACTTCCCTGCCATTTTCTATGCTACCTAAAGTATCGATAGGAATGACTCTATTGTCTTTTTTAAACTCAAAGAAACATTGTGCGCTATTGAATCTCTATTCCCATCATATGACAAGGGTATTTGGAAGTGTCAGTTAAACCCGAAATATGCAATAGACATTCTATTACGTGCTGAAATCGCTTTAAAATCAGCCACTTCGTTGCTGTTTTCAATTTCACCATAGCGGTGCTATGCTAAAATCTCCAAACAGTCTGATTTTCTTGCGATTGCAACACTCATTACGAATCCTATTTCATAATCCGGGTTAAAAATAGCTTATTTCTAATAAAGAAAAAAACCCTCTCGCTTAATCTACGAGAGGCTTTTTTAAGTAGATCAATACCCGGGATTTTGCACAAACTCATCAGGATTACTCGCCCGATCTATCTGTGTTTGAGGAATTGGCCTCACCAAATGCATTTCTTTTATATTTGGACTTGCATCGAGGTTATATTGCCTAACCCTTTCGAGCAAAGTACCTGTCCTTTTCAGGTCGTACCAGCGGTGCTTCTCACCTACCAATTCTCTTGCCCGTTCTTCCAATATAAAATCCAGATTAATGTCATTGGCATCAACCAACATTTCAGCTTCCTTGCCGGGTATAGCTGCCCTGGATCTTAATACATTCATATAATCAGCCGCAGTACCTGCATCTCCTTGTCTCCAGGCAGCCTCACTGGCAATCAGATACATTTCTGCCAACCTGACCACAGGAAAATCTCTACGTCCTGCAGTTTCATTGGTACTGGGACGCAGTGGATCTAAAAACTTCAATAAAGAAGGGTAATTCCTTCTCTGATTTGTTCCAATCTCTTGGTAAGCATTCACATCTCCAATCCAATTTCCCTTGTAATCAATGATCCAATAGGGAGCAGCCATTTTGACTTCATCAGGAACAGGTTCCATGACTATAAGGATTGCTGTATCTCCGGGATTTACTTGGTGTCCATTGATTTCAGCTGAGATATTGGCATACCAAACCGTTTTAAATGAGCCGTTCCACCTGGCATCAATGTCTCTATCGTAAAGGCTAAATAAGTAATTGGTCGGTAAAAACCGCTGAAATGGTCGACCATTTTCGACATCTCTAACCATGGCAGGATTGAAAGTATAATCAAAGATAAAATACAAATGCCCCGAATTTCCCGGACCATTCAATAGCGGATCTTCAGTAAATTGCACGGACCATATAAATTCCTTATTGCTATCATTATTGATATCCCACAAGTCAGCATAAGGAGTTACCAGTTCAAAATCATAACTCTGAATCACACTAGAAGCCAAGGCTTCGGCAGCTGCCCAATTACCCAAGGTCAAGTGAACTCTTGCTAAAATGGCTTCAGCAGCTCCTTTAAAAGCCCTACCTTGTTCCGCAGCACTTGGTGGTAAATTATCTACAGCAAATTCAAGATCCGGGAGTATCCCATTATCATAAATAGTGGATGCAGGTGTTTTGTTGGCTTCTGTTTCCACACCCTTTGTCTCCTCCAAAGTAAAATGCACATCCCCCACTGCTGTACCAAATGAAAATAATATAGCGCGCGGAGAAATCGAGCCTCTGCTTCTACCTCTTTCCTTCGCTCTTCAGAAATGCCCGTGACATCAGGGATTTTACTCACTACGGTATTGCATTGGTTTACCCCCACATAAAGGGCATTCCAAACATTGGTTACCGTGGAATTTGTACCTAGAAAATTTGAAGAATAGTTATTAATATCCGGATTATTGGCAATCCCTCCAAAACCATTGGTGAAAATATCGGTTCCTGTTACGGTTAGGAAAAACCCATTTTGCTGGCCGTAAAAATCCCTGAGCGTCGTATAGGACGCCTTGAGGCCATCCTCAATTCCTCTCTCTGTTACATAATAACTATCAGAGGTTGCCAAACTTACAGGGTCTTCCGTCAAAATCTCATTACACGAACTTATTGACAAGCCCAAAATGAAACAAATAATAATATGAAAATATTTCATGTTTTCGTCAATTTAAAATTTCAAATTAATTCCAAAAATATAAGAGGCAGTAGTGAGTGGGCTACCTCCACCTACACTGCCGTTGGAAGTTTCGGGATCCACTGTTTTATAAGGAGAAAATATAAACGCATTGTTAACAGTAGAATAAACCCTTGCTGAGTTTAAACCTAATTTTTTGATCAAACCGGAATTAAAATTATAACCCAGGGCAATGTTTCTTATTTTAATATAAGAACCATCAAAATACCTAACGGCAGAGGCATACAATGGGGCCTCACCGGCATTTGGTCTAGGAATCGCATTGGTAGGATTATCAGCTGTCCAGTAATCCATTGTAATGGCATTGTATCTACCTTGCCAGTTGTTTCCTCCTAAATTATGATAGCCGCTATTCAGCATTTGGCCCATTCTGGCGTGCACGAGCACAGATAAATCAAAGCCTTTATAGCTAAATCTATTGGTCAAGCCACCAGACCAGCTAGGCACGGTGGAGCCTAAAACCTTTCTGTCATCTGAATTAATATTCCCATCGGGTTGCTTGTTAAGTTCACCATCTTCACCTCTTCCATTTACATCATTGATACGGATATCACCCGGTTGTTGCCCATAATCTGCAGCTAAATCTGCCTCATCTAATTGCCAGATTCCCCTTGCTCAAAATCATAAAACACATTAACAGGCTCACCTATAAACCAGCTGTTTCCTACATCATCACTGTCTCCATCAAAAAGCTCTGTAATTTGTTCCTTGTTTGAAAAAACATTCATGTTTACATCCCATCTAAGCCCTGTAGGTTGATTGATGATATTTGCATTCACGGATAATTCCCAACCTGAATTCCTAGTACTCCCTATATTTTGCAGTACAGAGTTATAACCTGAAGTGATGGGCAGTAATCTGTTTAACAATAAATTACTGGTATTTGTAATATAATATTCTAGACTACCGTTAATACGGTCCTCAAATAAACCATAATCAAGACCTAAATTCATGGTTTTTGAAATCTCCCACTTCAAATCAGGGTTTGGGATTAAGTTATTGGCATAACCAAAGGCAGCAGTAGACCCAAAAACATATGTGGTTCTTTCAAGTCCACCGAGGGTCTGATAAGCAGAAATGGCAGTATTGCCCACTTCACCATATCCACCTCTAACCTTTAAAAAGGAAATTTTAGACCCCTGCATTAATTCTTCTTCAGATAAAATATAACCTGCAGAAAATGCGGGGAAAAAGGCCCACTTATTGCCTTCTGCTAACCTTGAAGACCCATCAGCTCTACCTGTAAGGGTAAACAGAAATTTGTCATCAAAGCGGTAATTAGCCCTTCCCATATAGGAGGTAAGTCCCCATTCACCTAGAGAGCTACCAATTCCAGTGATTGTAGAAGAGCTTCCCAAATCATAAAACAAGGATTTTTCTATAGGAATGTCTTGACCTGAGAGTGAGGATGTTTCAAATCGACTTGACTGTACTGAAAATAAGCCAACCAAGTTAAGGTCATGTTTACCAAAACTTTTGTCATAGGAAAGGATGTTCTCCTGAGTATAAGCAAAATCCATTTGATTGTTTATCTCCCCTTGGTTAATGTTGCCATCTAGCATACCTCCATAGGTCCCTCTTCTGGTTAGATTGAAATCAGGGCCATAATTTACCCTAAGTTTTAAATGATCATTGAATTGGTATTCTGCATATAAATTGGCAAAGATTCTATGCCCTCTTGTTTCATCAACATATTGGTAAGGTTGATAATTTAACAAAGGGTTGGACAATAGTCCTTCCCTAGGGTTGGGAAAAGCCAAGAAGTTTCCTTCTTCATCATAAGGACCTACTAGCGGTGAATATCCCAAAGAATTTGAAAAGGGAGCGCTAGACATTTGATTTCTTTCACTTAGGCTAACCGTAGCACTAAGCCCCATTTTAAGCTTATCCGTTAATTTAGATTCAAGGTTAACCCTTATGGCTGTTCTTTCGAAATCAGTACCCGGTATATAACCATCTTCTTTGAAAAAAGAGCCCGAAACATAATAATTTACTTTATCGGTTCCACCACTAACGGAAACTTGGTGGTCTTGTTGACTGCCCGTCTGTATGGCTAAATCCAACCAATCTGTAAATCTTCCCGCTTGCAAATTCTCAATTTCTAAAGGTGCAAGAAAATTACTGTCGAATGATGAATCGTCTCCATCATGCCCTCTGGCAATTCTGGAATAGGCCGCAAATGCATTCCCATCCATAAGATTGAGGTTTTCTATGGGTTGTTTTACCCCATAATAGCCATCGTAGCTAATAACTGCCTTCCCTGTTTTTCCTCTTTTGGTCGTAATCAAAACCACGCCATTGGCTCCTCTGGAACCATAGATAGCTACAGAACTTGCATCCTTTAAAACCTCCATTGACTCAATATCATTGGGGTTAAAATCATTGATATTTGCATTGGTAGGAATCCCATCAATTACATAAAGCGGTTCATTACTTGCATTAATCGATCGATTGCCTCGAATTCTAATTTGAACTGGAGAACCGGGAGAACCATTTGATCTAACGATATCTACACCCGCAAGTCTACCTTGAGATTGTTCCAAAAATTGCCTGCGGGAGTTTCTTTTAGATCTTCACTAGTAACAGAAGAGATGGCTCCCGTCAAATCACTTTTTCGCTGGGTTCCATACCCCACAACCACCACTTCTTCAAGGGAGGAGGTGTCCTCTATTAGGGAAATATTTAACTGTGTTTGATTACCAATAGTTACTTCTGCAGATTCAAAACCGATGAAAGATATGCGGATCACTTGACCGGGGCTTGCATCCACGGTGAATTTACCATCGATATCCGTCACTGTTCCGGTATTGGTTCCAACCACAATAACGGTGGCCCCGGGAATGGGAGTGTTGTCCTGATCTACTACAGTTCCACTGATTGAGGCAGGAATAGATAGTTTATTAATGGTGGTCTCAAGTTTATGGGATGAATTAAGACCTGGGATTGTTGCATATGCACTTGACTGAAAATGTGTGTACAAAAAAGACACAGCAAATACAGGCAGCCATACCAACCGGTAGCTTGTAATTTTTTTCTCATGGGTTTATTGTTTTGAGTGAATAACTAAATGGTTTTTAAAGAGAATTTGTACCTACTCCTTTTTAAAAACCAATAAATTTGACTTTACATTTTTCGATGATATTTGAATTTTTAGTTAATAAAATTAATTTTTAACTTTGTAATTTATAAAAAAATAAATATATTATTACACTTAATCCTGTCAATGGTTATTATAATTAATTAAATGGAAATATACCATACCTATAGCAGGAGCGATTCTAAACAGTATAGGGTCAACTAGAGAAACTTTTGTTTAATTAGGAAGGAGCCTCAAGGTGTCAATTCACTTTTATGAATGGTTTTTTCATAGATAATATTGCCTGCTTCTCCCACCAAGCGAAAAACTACGGCAGGGTCTTGTTCAGCATGAAGGTAAGTAAATTCTCCAAAGGCAAATTGTCCATCAGTCCCATAGAGTTGGGTATCCCAGGATGGATCTATGGCGGGTGGACCAATTCTCGCCCCCAAACTTGCGGCTTCAAATTCATAAAAACCGAAATCAGATTTTCTAGGTATGGTAAACCCCCTGGCTCCATGTCTGTCTCCCGAAATAAGCAAGACACCACTGATATTATTTTCTTCGATAAAACTAAACAACTCTTCCCTTCCTTCCGGGTCGTTTACTCCCCATGAATCTTTACCATTGGACACATAATCACTCCACATAGATCCACAGGACAGGACAATAAATGGCCCTTCACAATCCAATAATTGTTCTTTTAACCAATTCATCTGTTGAGGGCCTAAAAATGAGCCTTTTTCTCCGGTCCTAAAATACCGATTGTCTGTCATAAGGATATCAAATGGGCCTATTCTATCTCTTGTAAAAATCCCCTCCTGATTGGCTTCATCCCCATAGGAATGATTGACCCATGAATGCTTGAATACTTCCCTGACACCATTTCGACCCTTTTCTGAGTATCCTTCAGGTATCCCGGCTTTGTCATTATCAAAATAGTCATGATCATCCCAAGAAGCATAAACAGGAGTCTGTGCAGCAAAGTTTTGCCAGGCAGGCAAAAATCTCTTAACAAGTAATCAGCCCTATGCATGCCCAAATGATCATTCCTATCTTGAACAGCAATATCACCTAAAAACAGCATCGCTTGATTTCCTCTCTCTTGAATTTGCTCCAGCAAAGTATGGTTTCCTAATCCCCAACGGTGAGGACAGGAACCAAATGCTATTTTTACCTCTTCATATTGGTTGTCTTCTGGCAAGGTTTTGATGATTTGTTCAACGCTTGGCGAAAGGGTTATACCGTTTACAATGATCTTATAAGGATAGCTTGTAGAAGGTTTTAAATTATCAATTTTTACAACAGCTGATAACTCGGTTTTTTCATCAGTAAATACTGGCCCATAGATTTTCCCTTCTCCAGTTTTCTCAATCCACACTTCTACTTTTGCAGGTTCTAAAGTCCTTAGCCAGACTGAAGCACCATTGGATTTAATTTGTCCAAGCATGGGGCCGGCAAGAATTTCGCGGTTTTGCTGAATAAGCAGGTCTTTAAATGAAGAATTTTTTATTAAATCAGCATAGGAGGCATTTTTTTCGGCTGATAGAATTTTATAAGCCGATTCATAAAGGTTTATTTCACCATAAGGTGTTGTGCCCCAGTATTTCAAAATCTCCCGACTATCTGTGCTCTTGTTCATGGGGTGCCCTTTTTCACCAAAATTCTGCGCATTCAAAGTAGAAGACAAAAGGAGAAATAGAAAAAGACAATTTGACATTGCTTTTATTTGTAGGCTTATATTCATATTGTTTACAAAGGTTTGGATAGTAAATCTTGACATTTAATTTATTATTTATGTAATCTAATTCTCGAATTCTTCTTGATTCATGACACTTCCTTGGACATCATAATGGGTGAAATTAATTTTAGGATTGTTGGATTCACGAAACACTTTGATACCCAAAAAACCACCATTTACTCTTAAATACTGATGTTCCGGCCTTTTATCATCTTGAGACCAGCCTCCGGATTGTGCATCTGATACAGGACCCGCACCAAACTCTCTCAAACCTGTTGCTTCATCTATAGAATAATACTGCCAATGCCTGTCTCCATTGACTACAAAAACCCCCTTATTATCGGACAAAAATCCTCTTAACCAATTGCCTTCTTCTTCAAATAGATTATTGGCATGGTTGTCTCGTTTTTCTCTCTATCCGGACCAACTACGGGGGTGGGAGAAAACAAAATTTTAAAAGTGGCATCTGATTCTTCAAAGGTTTCCATGAACCAATTCTTTTGCTCTTCACCCCAAATCGTTCTGGGCTGGGCTGCAGGTATCTCTTTAGGACTTCGGTATTCCCTCCCCTCCACAAGCCACACCTGTAAATCTTTACCCCATCTAAAAGTCCTGTAAGGTTTGTCTTTTAAGGGAACATTTTCTCTCCAAACCTTTAAACCATTTTCCAAAGTTAACTCACCCAAGGGACTGGAATCCGGATATACATCATCTTTCAGCAAATCATGATCATCTTTAAGCATATAAATAGGCACATGTTTATAGAAGTCTTTCAATGAAGGCCAACCGTCCATTGCATGCCATTTGTGCCTGGCCTTTTCTAAATTCGTAGCCAAAGGACCTATTCTATCATAATACACATAATCACCTGTATGGACGAAAAAATCCGGCTTTAACTTTGCCATGGCATCATAGGTCTGGAAACCCCGCTTGGCATCATCATAATTCCAGAAGTATTGGCAGGTGGAAGTGGTTAAGTTTACCGACTTAATCTCCGTTGGGTCAGAAGCAGTATTAAAACTACCTGACAAAGATGAATGAACCTGTCTATCCGCTGGCATGGCCTCCAATTCAAAGGAATAATGTTCACCTGATTTTAAATTTGTCAAAGGTATTTGGGCAGTAAAATCATTGACCGATTCAGTTTTATACCAATCTGTTACTACAGTTTTCCCCTTTGCCTTGTATTTAATTCTAACTTTTCCTTTAGCCCCAACAATGGCACCATCCATATTTTTCACCGGCTGATTTTCATCAAAATCTACCGGGTAATAATTGTTGGCTTTAGGCTTTGTTTTGGCCTTTTTATGAATAATCGGTTTAGGCTTTTTACTATGACTAAGCCTGGTCCATACGACTGCCTCAGTTGTAGATACTTCGGTTACTTTAAAGCCATTCGGGAAATACAACTTTCCGGTGTTATTAGGCAAGCCAAAGAGATTTTTCATGGCCAACAAGGGTTTCACCCTCCCCACAAAAAATGAAATTAAAAAGAAACTAAACTTTCCTAAAAAGGATCTTCTTTTGGACACTTTCACTTCCATTTTTATCTAATTATATGTTACAACATCAGCATTTGATTGCAATTCAAAATCAGCCCTTCACTACTGTTATCAACCTTACTATTGGGTAGGCAGGTTCAACATCGACTACCTAAACTAGATTCTCCAATCAGTTTGAATTTCTTGCGGTTACTAAATTCTCTGAGAAAGCTCAGAAAATTCTATTACATAAACTAACTTTAGTTGTATGACTGCAAATGGTATAGCCGGTATTATTCCTTGATTCGAGAATAATACCGGCTTATTAATGAATACTGCTATTTCAATCTCGATAAATTTGATCAATAGCCGGGATTTTGCCCTAAATCTGCTTCAATATTCTTTTCAATTTCGTTGAAAGGTATAGGCCATAAATTGTTGTGAGCTTGATACAGTTCTCCGACCCATGGGTTCTTGGCTTTGGTCCATTCCACCAATTTCCCTAATCTAGTAAGGGTTAACAAGCGAAAGGATTCATAATGCAATTCACGCAAGCGCTCATCCAATAAATAATCAATGTCTAAATCTGCCGGGTTGATGACCGGGGCCTGAGCCCTATTCCTTACCGTATTTACATCTGCAGCAGCATTATCCTTATCCCCCATTCCAAGGTAAGCTTCTGCCCTTAATAAATAAGTTTCTGCCAAGCGTATAGCGTATCTATCTCTAAATGTTCGCTGGGCTGAATTGGTAAGTGAGCCTGGAACAGTCTGATCATTATGGTACAATTCCGTTGGGTGTTGGCCGACAACGGAAGCTTTTGCAAATACAGGAAAGAAATTCCGAGTTGTATCATTTACTGAACTTAGGGCAATGGGTACATTGTCTTTGAAAACCCATTTCCCGTTGTGATCCGAACTTGGGTTATTGACTATAAAATCCCTTACGATATTGTACTCAGAATTTCTCATGTCTTGATCATAACCACTTTTCCTCCAAATATTGTCATACAAATACCGAGTAGGGCTCATAAATCCTGATCCTCTGCCGTAATAATTGGTATTTGGATAAGGGATCAATGGGTGAACTGACCCATCATTATTGGCAATTTTTGCTTGCCAAAGCCTTGGAATTACAGTCCTTTCCAATTGAAAACCATCATTCCCCCCGGGAACATTAAATTCGTACTGCAATACCCATATGGCCTCCGTATTTCCGGACATTCTGTTTTGGTTTCCTTGTCTGAATAAGTCCCAATATACATCACCTCCAAATGTAGGATGGTCCACCATTGAGCCAAACCTTTCGGTCATTAATGCAGTCTGAGGATGATCAATAACCTGGGAAGCCGCGTTTACCGCCTCCTGCCATTTACCTAAAGAAATATAAACCTCAGATAATAAATGGTAAGCTGCCAGTTTATTGATTCTGGAATTGTCAACATCGTCCACATCAGGTAATTCCTGGGCTGCCAACAATAAATCAGCTGCACTTTGCCGGTATACTTCTTCTCTGCTGGAGCGAACAAAATCTCTCCTAGGGGAAGTTACTTCTTCCAACACTATGGGTACATCTCCATAAAGGTTGGCTAACATCTTGTACATAAAGCCTCTAAAAAAGCGGCTTCAGCCTGCACACGTTTCTTTTGTTCAGCTGTCAATTGACTCTGTGGGCCTTCAGATCTACCTATGATCACATTGACATCATAGATGATGCGATAGGCAGGTCTCCACATGGCTTCATAAACAAGACTTGTATTGGTAGGTAAAAGCAATGAACCTCCCCAATCAGGTCTCGTTCCAAAATTCTTGTGCGCATAAACCATGTCCGTTCCATCCCATGAAATGGCCGGAAAACTGTTTTGGTTATCGCTTGTATAAAATTCGTTTCTTACCTGAGCGTATAGGTTTAACACAGCAGCATCAAAATCATTGACTGTCACATAAGCAATTTCAGGAGAAAGAAAATCCTTAGGAATCTCTTCCAAAAAACTATCCTCATTACAGCCGAGAATAAGAAAGCATGCGATTAATATCAGGAATTTATTTTTTATCGTTTTCATGTATTTATAGTTTAACGGCCAAAAAATCATTAAAAACCAAGATTTAATCCGACAGAGTATCCCTTGAGTACAGGTCTTCCGGTACGGTTAATATTTTGGCCGGTTTCAGGATCCCATCCGGGCCATTTGGTAAGAGTGTATAAGTTTTTGCCACTCACAAATACCTTAAGGTTTTGAATTTTTAACTTGGTTAACAATTCCCTTGGGAAATTATAAGCCAAGGAAACATCCTGAAGTCTAACAAAACTCCTTGGAATATACCTTGTGCCTGCTATTCCACTGGAAATATTAATATTTGGGCGTTCATAAATTGCATCTGTATTCTCCGGTGTCCAATAATCCAAGCCCAATGGAAAATCATTATTAAAGTGATTTTCTTGGTTAATGATTTGCCAACTATTGATATTGTCCATCCCTAAATACCTTGAATTGCCACCTTGAATAGAATTAATAAACAACCTAAAGGTCCAATTTTTATAAGTTAGGGTATTGTTGATACTAAAACGGTAAGAAGGCTCTTCATAGCCAATGATGCTACGATCTGCCGGATCAATCTCTCCATCTCCATTGATGTCCACTACTTTGTAGGCCCCCAAGTCCGAATAGACTGGAATTTCATCATTAATTTGCCATAAACCATTGATGGAATAATCAAAAATAGCATCCAAGGGATACCCGATAAACAAACCTTCGGAAACCAAATCATCCTCTACCCCATCTCCATCAAGATCAAAACCTAACAATTCTCTAAGTTCGTTCCTATTTCTTGAAAACATAAAAGTACTTTCCCAAGTCAAATCATTTTTCCTAATATTGGCAGTTGTAATGGCTATATCCAGTCCTTGATTATGAATTCGGCCAAGATTATCCGGAAAAGTTTCAAACCTACTGATTCCCGGAATGTCTACTTGGTACAATAAGTCGGTGGTCTCGTTGTTGTAATAATCGATAGATCCACTGATCCTATTTCCGAGAATTGCAAAATCAACCCCTAGGTTGATCCCCGTAGTGGTTTCCCATTTTAGATTTGGGCTAGCCAATTTATTTATTGCTTGGGTATAAAGTGGAGTTCCATCTGCGGTTATATAATTAAACCCACCTGCCACTGTGGCCAATGTTTGGTACCTACCTACCGTTCTGTTACCATTAGAACCATAGGAAATTCTTAGCTTAAGATTGTTTAGCCAATCTGTATTATCTGCAATAAATCTTTCTTCACTGGCAGCCCAAGCTAAAGATAGGGAGGGAAAATGCCAAATTTATTGGTAGCTCCAAAACCGGAAAAGCCATCCCTCCTAATGGTCCCTGTAAACAAATACCTATGATCATATCCATAAAATAATCTTGCCATTTGATAAAGGCTGGACTCATCCCAGGCCCCTGAACTGGTACGCTGTTGGTCTGCACTTCCTGATTGGAGGCTATTGTACCCTAGGGCTGTATTGGCATAGATAAATGAGCTGGCTTGGGTGTATTCAGATTCACGGCTTTCAGAGCCGTAAAGCAAGGTTAGAAATACATTGTGAACATCCTTAAAGGTTTTATTATACGTTAGAATATGGTCACTAGACCAATTGTAATTCAATTGATACATCTTTTGACCTCCACCTTGAAAATTACTTGCATATTCTCTAAAGTAGTAATCTTGATTGGTTGTATAATTGTTGAGATAATTAACCTTATAACTTAGGCCTTCCAAAAAGGGAAAGTCAATCTGAGCATAAAAGTTTCCAAAGAAATTAAGCCTTTTATCTACCAGATCTGCTTCCAATTGCACCATAGGATTTATCGTGTTTCCCCCGGTAATTTGAATGTACTCTCCATTTTCATCCCTTACCGTCGCAAAGGGAGATAGATACCTGTTCCCTAAGCTTGGTGTAGGCCCCAAATAATTGCTCCTGGTAAAGGCGGATTGTAGCCCAAAGGTTAGCCAGTCAGTTACATTGGTTTCCAAGTTAACCCTTGCATTGATCCTATTGTAACCTTCGTTCACCATATGACCTTTTTGATCTGTATGACCCAGTGATATGTAATAATTGGATCTTTCGGTAGCATTTGCCAAGGACAAGTTATGATTTTGAATATAGGGGTTGTCATTGGTCATCAAATCATACCAATTGTCTGATCGACCTTGATTATAAGCCAATATTTCATCACTTGTTTTAAAATTGGAGGAAGGTTCCCAGTTAGGGTTGGGCTCCAAATATCCTGATGGTTCCGTACGGCTATTGTACAAATCAGATTCCTCAGTTTTCTTTAAATAATCGGCTGCCGTACCTGTTCTAAATTCTTTAATCGGCTTTTGAAAAGTAAAGCTATTGGAATAGTTAATGGTGGGCTTACCTAAATCCACCCCTTTCTTAGTGGTAAGAATAATGACACCATTAGAAGCTTGGGAACCATAGATGGCGGCTGCACTTGCATCTTTGAGTACATCAATCGATTTGATATCATTCGGATTTAAATCATTGATATTGCCCCTATAAATGACCCCATCTATAACAATCAAAGGGCTTTGTTCACCTGAAAGTGAGGTTCGTCCACGAATCTGAATATCAGGTTCACCACCGGCTTGGTTCACTTGTCCCACATTTAAACCGGCAACTGAACCTTGCAGCGATTGCATAATAGAGACATTTGGAGATTCCTGAAAAGCCTCAATGTCAGCTCTTACCACAGCCCCGGTTAGGTCAGATTTTTTGCACACCGTAGCCTACAACAACAACCTCTTCAAGGGAGGCCATATCTTCTTGTAAAATGACATTGATTACTGTTTGATTAGCAATAATTACTTCCTCGGTCTCGAAGCCAATGAAAGAAATTTTAAGCACCTGTCCGGAACCGGCTTCAATACTAAATTTACCATCAATATCAGTAACAGTTCCGATGCTTGTTCCTACCACAATTACTGTAGCACCGGGAATGGGAACATTATTTTGATCGACTACCGTCCCACTAATAGAAGCAGGAAGATCGGTTTTGGAGTTGGTATGATCAATTTCTGATGTTGAATTGAAGATCGTTGTCCCTGCGTAAGTTCTTATTTGCACTTGAAAACAAAATAAGAATACAGCAAACGCAGACAGCCATACCAACCGGGAGGTTGTAGACTTTTTCTCATGGGTTTATTGTTTTGGGTTATTGAATAATTGATAAATGCCCTGCAATAATTAATACAAGATATTTGGGATTATTTGGCTGCATACAATTTTATTGAAATTGAATATAACCTTTAAATTTACAGGTCAACAATATATAAAATAAAAGATAATTTTTTGATTATTTCATATACAAAAGATATTACTAAACATTTAATCATGATTTAATATTCATCTAAAGAGCCATTGACACCTTTTATGAAACTACCTAGTTAATCAAATAAAAAATCATTAATTTTTCGCTCCTAGTAACTGTTACAGGTTACTGCCTTGGAACCTATTAGGTAAAAAGATTAGCGAATTAGTTTGCCTATAAAGAGTGATGATTTAAATACTAACCTACCTAACTAAACGATCTGAATCCATTCTAGCAGCTTCAACCCGGATATGTAATAGGATTTCCCGTGTTTACGGGAAGTGTTGCAATCGAAAGAAAATCAGGCTGTTTGGAGATTTTAGCATAGCACCGCTATGGTGAAATTGAAAACAGCAACGAAGTGGCTGATTTTGAAGCGATTTCAGCAAGAAATAGATTGTCTATTGCATATTTCGGATATAAATACTTAGCAGCTACAGGTATTTTTGGGACAGTATGGGTATGCTTATTGAAGAAACTGACAAAATTCCATCTACAATTGGAAATAAAAAAGCAACACCCAAAAGGGTATTGCTTTTTAAAAATTCTAGTTTAATACGAGTAAGTAATTACTCCAATGCACCTTCATTCGCTTGGAGTGACCATCCCGGATTTTGGTAAATAACTGAATTTGAAGGATCTCCACTTGTGGAAGTGATAATAAAATGCTGAATGGCTATTGGTTCCAAGTAATGAGCGGTAGCCCATTTGTAACCATCCTTCACCAAATTGGTACCTCCAAGCATAATTCTGTAAGGAAGTAGGTAATCACTTTCATCAGGATTAGAAACATTTGGAGTCGCTGAATCATCTGTTCCTGCAGGAATCAATAATGTTTCATTGGTCTCTTCATCCACATACCAACTTTGCATAGGTCCCCACAATTTAAAACCTTTTGCGATATAAGGATCCGATTTAAGTTGATCCAAAGCTCTCCAACGTTTCAGGTCAAAGAACCGCATGCCCTCGGCAATCAACTCATTTCTTCTTTCTCTTCTGATATTGTACAAAATTGGATCTGAAAGCATTTCTCCGGAAGAATATGCGCCCATATCCCCTTCAGCTTCTTTGCTAATAATGGTATTGGCAATGGTAAGGTTAAAGTCAGGACTAACGCCGGCTCTCACCCTTAAGGCTTCCCAATAAGCGGCAGCTTTTGCGTCAATGCTTCCATTGGCTAGGTAAGAAGCTTCAATATAATTCAGGTATGCTTCTGCTGCTCTAAACACTATTGAACCAACGGTACCTGCTTCACCTACTGTCTGAGATGGCAAATAACTAAACCCTTTCTTTATACCGTATCCGGTTACATATTTGGTTTCTTGGTTACCAATAATTTCCGGCTCCGTTATAAGAACAGGAGATCCATCTGCATTGGTTTGGCCTATTAACCTAACTTCACCTGCATCCTTCATAAATAATTGAAGCCTGTTGTCCCTATTAGCCTTTACATCGGCAATAAAATCGTCTCCATGATATCCTGAACCCGCTGCATAGATTGGTAGTCCATTGGCCATCAAGAAGCTTTCAACAAGTCCTTTAGTGTAACCTGTATTCCCACCGTTTGAATTGATATAAGCATTGATATTGTGACGAATACCTAAGGTATGGTCATATTGTCTCCAAAGTAATACTTCATCATACTGACTCATGTCCAAGTCTCCAAACATTTTATGGTATGGATTTTCAGAGGAATCATAGCCATTATCCAGGGTATTGGTGGTCAATGAAACCTGATCAGCAACCAATTCAGCAGCTTCCATGGCTTCACCAAGAAAATAATCAATTTCTTGGTCTATATCAAGGCTGAAATTAGGGTTATCACCTTCTCCAGGCCATCCGGGACCACCAGGAACATGAGCTGTACCTTTATGGTAAAGCAACCATGTGGCTTCATGCAAAGCAACCCTAGACTTGAAAGTCAATGCTGCCATTTGATTGATTCTGTTCTTTCCTCCCGGAGGGCTTACCAATAATAGGTTGATGGCAGAATCAAGGTCAGAAATAATAAACCTCGCTACTTCATTTCTTGGTTTACGTTTTGAAACTTCAGTTAAGGTTTCTAAATCATCAGGTAGTGTGTTTTTAACTATTGGATAATCACCTAAACTTTGCACCTTATTGAAATATTCATAGGCCCTAAGAAAATAGCCTTCCCCGATATAATGCTCCACATTGGAAGTATTGCCAGAAATCCCATCGGCTTTCCAACGAGGGACAACAGTTTCCAAGAAATAATTCATGTCCCTTATTTGTCCAAAATTCCATGAACCACCTGTCTGACTAATTCTATATTCACCAGGTATCCATCTATTACTGGCATTGGTGGTGGCTTGGTTATCTGTATGGTTGTCATAGCCAAAGGTACCTACATTCCAACCTGAATGCGTAGGAAAAGCATAATTAGCAATGGTATAAGCCGCTAAATCGGCTTCTGAGTGCAGGTAAGCTTCAGGTGTTACTACGGATAAAGGCTCTCTTTCCAGAAACTCATTACAAGACATGTTCAACAATGGCAATACCATTGCTAAGGCTATATATAATTTAGATTTTATATGTATTCTCATCACAAATTCTCTTTAGAAGTTAACATTTAGACCCAATGAATAAACAGTGGAGAAAGGATAGGTTTTACCATCATTCCAACCGGATAATCCTACTGATTCAGGATCAAATATTTTAGACATTTTAGAGAAGGTCAAAAGATTTTCTCCCGATACATAAAAGCGGGCGTTTCCTACACCAATTCTGGAAACAATTTCAGATGGGAGGCTGTAACCAATTTGCAAGTTTTTCAGTCTCATATAGGCTGCACTTTGCAAAAACCTTGTCTGGGTCTGGTTGTTTTTACTATTATCAAATACAGGTCTCGGAAAATAGGAATCAAGATTCACATCTGCCAGTCCTGCTTGTACCATTGGCGAGTTCTCGTCTCTGTAAAAATCCATGTGCTCCATAAATCCAGCTGCCTGCCACATATTTTGACCTCCGGTACCCCAGAAATAGGGTCCGTTTGGCATCCAGTCTCTTTTACCCACACCTTGGATAAAGATTCTGAAATCCCAATTTCTATATTGTCCGGAAAGATCCAGGCTATATCTAAATCGAGGAGTAGAGTTACCTATTATTTTTCGATCTCCTGAATCCCCAAGGGTATTGCTTCCGGCGTTAACTGTTCCATCCCCATTCAAGTCTTTGTACATGATATCTCCGGCCATCCAATTGGTACCCATTTGGTTTTGGTTGGTGGTTTCCAGGTGCTGATCCATTTCTGCCTGATCTTTTGCAATCCCCACTGTCTCATAACCCCAGATATTGCCACTCAATTCACCTTCGTACCACTGACTAAGGTTATAAGTATCGTTTGGATACTTTGTCACTTTCATTTGATCGTCTGAAAGAACACCTCTCACAGTATAATTAAAGTCACCAATATTATCTCTCCAGGTAGACTCAAATTCAAATCCCCAAGATTTTAAATCAGCATTATTGATCAGAGGAACACCTGTTCCCAAAATTGCAGGTAATTCCTGTGCCGGGCCCACCATGTCCAAAGTCAATCGGGTAAAGTAATCAAAATTCATGGTCAGGCGATTGTCAAACATCCCCATATCCAAACCTATATTGTAACTTCTTACTCTTTCCCAAGTCATGAACCTACTGATTAAACCGGGTGCAGTAGCAGTATTTGGCTTTACACCATTTACTAACCAACTTCCGGAATTAACTGAGAAAGGCTGCGTAAGGTAAAATGGGTACCAGCTTGAAGTATTCTGATTGCCCAGTTCTCCATAAGAGCCCCTGATTTTAAACATCTGAATTTTGTCATCCCAAGTCCAAAAGTCTTCTCGAGCTAAATTATAACCTACTGATGCAGAGTTAAACAAATTCCACCTCAAGTCCTGAATAAACCTTGAAGAGCCATCATACCTTGAATTGAATTCAAAAAGGTATTTTTCTTTGTAGTTATAGTTCAATCTTCCAAAGAAACCGGCGGTAGCCCAATGATTAAGGGCACCTGCATTTTGAAAATTGTCAGTAGCCGTATTGATAGAAATTACAGTAGGAGTAATTAAACCCGTTCTACTAGCACTGATGTTTCTGTATTTATTCAATTCAGAATTGAAACCTGCCATTACCTTAAAGTTATGGCCTTCACCAATCTCAAAGCTGTAATCAGAATAGATATTTGTGGTAAAGAAATCCTCTTTCTGGTTGAATTGACTTACTGCAGTATGTCCTGCGGCATTCCAGAATACAGGTGCCGGATAAGCTTCTCCATCAACATCATAAGCAAAGGCGGGTAAAACGTTGGTGTCATTATTGGTATTGATCAACCTGTAGTTAATGCTGGCAATGATATTCCAGTTATCTTTTGGGGTATAAGTCAATTGACCCTGCATATAATAGAAGTCTTTCAGGTTGTTTACCCTACCTCCTGTTTTCATCTGATTGATTTCAGAAGGGTAAGAATAATAGCCATTGGGATCTTTTACCGGCACAGTTGGCCATCTTCTGGCAACATTGTGATAAAACAAGTTGTTCAAATGCATCGCTTTTGTGAAATTTTCTCTCACAAACCTATTGTTGTATAAAAAGGAAAGCTTATCGTTAATTTTAAGGTCAACTTTCGCAGTGATGCCATACCTGTTGAAATTATCGTCTGCATGTCTGGTAAGTCCACCCTGGTCCAGGTAATTGGCCGAAACGTAGTATTTGGCATTTTCACTCCCACCATTCACACTCAAATTGTGTTCTTGACTAAAAGTCATTGATTTATATTGCTCTGCAAACCAATCCGTATTTCCATTGGATGCAGAATAATATTGCCAACGTTCTCCATTATTATCAGGAATGGTAGAAGTTTCTAGCGTACCATTTTGGTATTGAACAATGCGATCTATGGTTTCATCGTCAAATATGGGGCTTCTTCCCGCATGGTATGCCGCTTCATTGTAATACAAAGCAAAAGTATGTGAATCCATCATCTCGGGCAAACCCCTAGGCTGTCCAAAACGGAAGTTATTGTTGTAATTTACTTTGGCCTTTCCTTCTTTACCACTTTTAGTCGTTACTAAGATCACACCAAATGCCGCTCTTGACCCATAAACAGATGCAGCAGCTGCATCTTTTAGCACCGTAATATTTTCAATGTCCTGAGGATTAAGGGCATTCAAATCTCCGTCCATTCCATCGATTAATACCAAAGGGGAAGAGGTAGAGCCTTGTCCTATAGTACCGGCACCTCTAATATTGAAGTTTAAAGATTGATCCAATTCGCCTCCAAGACCACCGGTTTGCAAATTTAGCCCCGGGATAACACCTTGAAGCATTTGCCCCACATTTTGTACCGGCCTCTCTGCAATTACTGCTGCGTCTATGGTAGTTACCGCTCCAGTTAAGTTAGCCTTTTTCTGCTCTCCAAAACCAACAACTACCACTTCATTTAGTGAAGAAATTTCTTCAACAAGGGTAACATTTATTACGCTTTGGGATCCTACCTTAATCTGTTGAGCTTCGTAACCTATAAATGAAAAAACCAATTCAGAACCTTCAGGTACACTGATGGAGTATTTGCCATCCAAATCCGTGGCCGTACCTATGGAAGTTCCCGGTATAGAAACTGTGACCCCTGGTATAGGTGCGCCGCTTTCGTCAACAACCGTACCCCTAATATCTATAGCAAATTTTTCAATTTTATTTTTTGCTAAAACCGGTGACAGTTTATTAACCTTTGACTTTTTTATTACGTATATATTCTCGTTAACCCTTTTAAAGTCATAAGGGACTATGGTCGCTAACCTTTCAAGTGCCTCTTTCAGGTTACTGGAAACACTAAGCTTAACTTTGGTTTTATCTGTCAATACGGATTGATTGTAAGCAAAAATGAAATCAGTTTGCTTTTCTAACTTACTTAGAACATCAACCAACGATTCTCCGTTGGCATACAATTGAACCTGATAATCTTCCAAACTCTGGCTGGTAGAAGGCTCTGCCACCAAGGTCTGGATTCCCAACAACATGGGTAAGAAGAGTTTTAAAGTTTGTTTTGAAATACGCACAATTATCCTCAGTAAATAATTTTTCATACTTTTATAAGGTTAAATTAATAAATGTAGGTTTTAGCCGGACTCGGATAATTCCTTTTGATTTAATCCCGGAACTGTTGCAGCAGTTCCGGATCTTTTTGTTAAAGTTTTAAAGCTTACATAGGCAGTTTCATTTAATTGATGCAACTTTTATAGTTTAGAATAATCTTTCTTTCATCTACCTTTTCCCAGTCAAAATCAACTATGTTTTTTAATCCATATAGGATTGAATAGAGGCTTTTATTGGAATAAGTAGAACGAATGGTACAGGATTCATCAACGTCCCCTCTAATTTCGATTTCAATGTGGTACATGGATCCAATAGTGGCTATAACATCTTCGAATGGAACAAAGTCGAATGACATCTTTTCAGCTTTCCAAGCTAGTTCTTCTTCTATGTCAATTTCTTCCACATAAACTTCCTTGTTGATTCGATTGATGGTTGCTTTCTGATTTGGATCAATTAAATTTAAACTTGCTCCTTTAGTGAGATCATTTGTCACGCCAACCTTTCCACTTGCAACCACCACTTCAACCAACTCCTCATTGGCAGCATTTATATTAAAGGAAGTTCCCAATACCCGCGTTAAAACACCATTGGTAACCACTTCAAATGGTTTTTCCTTATTTTTAACTACATTAAAAAACCCTTCTCCTTCCAAGATCACCTCTCTTTTGTCCCCGGAGAAATTTATTGGAAATCGGATACGAGAATTGGTATTCAAAAATACTGTCGAACCATCAGGTAAGGTAAATGTTCCTTTCTGGGTTTGACTGGTCACTTTTTCTACCCATTCCTGATCAGCTTTACTTCCAAGGCCGTAAGAAAACAAAAAATAAGTCAGGGAAAAACCTATCAATAAAACGGCCGCCCATTTGAAAATGATCAAAGGATTAAACGAAACCTGATTACCCTTTTTCCTTTCATCAATCTTTCGCTTGACATTGTTTTTCAATGCCAATTCCTCAGCCGGAGATAGCGGCCAATCTATTTCTCTCCTCTGAATCAGATCAAAAATCTGTTTTATTTGATCTATTTCTTCGGGACTAGCCTTTCCATTGGCCTGCTTCTTTAATAAAGCTATAAATATTTCTTTGTTCATTGATTTCATGCTTGTCATAATAAAAGTAACATGAAACCCGTTTTACACTTAGAAAGTAAAAAATTTATTTAAACAATTACCTACTTTTAATAATTTATTAATCAAACTAATTTAATATTTTTAAATTATAATTTTAAATATTGGATAAACTAAAAAATTTATTAAATTAAATAGGTGAAAAATTGGTAAAAACAAAAAAATATTCCGTTCACATTTTTTTTAATAAATTTTAAGGCTTTATTCAAATGGGCTTCAACTGTGCGGATTGAAATATTCAATTGGCTTGCAATTTCTTTATTTGAAAGTTGTTCTTCCCTACTTAGAATGAAAACTTCTCGACACTTCGCAGGTAATTGATTTATTATAATTTTTAAATTAGAGGCCATCTCTTTTTCTTCCAAGAGCAAGTCAACCCCCAAATTATCCGGCAGATGATTAAAAAACTGATCAAGATCAGTTGTCGGTTTTAAATCCCTAATAGCGTTCATCGCCTGAAATTTAACCGCCCTAAACAGGTAGCTCTCTAATTTTTCAATTTTATTGGACTTAGCTCTTTCCCATAATTTCACAAATACCTCTTGCACAATATCTTCACAAACAATCTGATCTTCAAAGATTTTATAGGCATATACAAAAAGCTGCTTCCAATACTTTTCGTAAATAGCATTGAATGCCTCCTCTTTTCCTTTATAAAGGAGTCGACTAAGATCTTTATCAGTTAAGTTCAATTAGCTTTATAGGATATTTTGACCGCTAAATAAAGCTATTTTTTATTTATCAAAAAAATTAAAATTTCATGAAATAAATGAAATAAAATGACTAAGTAAATGCATATCCCACCCCTTTTATAATGAAAAATATGGTCTTTAATACCTGATTTCAAATAAATTACTTCCTTCAATAAAAATACGGTCTAAGCTATTTGTAAATCTAATTTATCATCAATTTCGGGAAAAATTAATCACCTATATCCTTACTTTTACCTTTACTATTGATAAACCATTCCTTTTCACCAAAAAAATTATTGTATATCAATTAATTTATTATTGAAGGTTTTTTCGATGTACTATAACTGGGAACCACGGGTTTGATTCCAAATTCATCGGCATGTTTCATGGCTGTTACAATATCATTGACCAAAGGGAATTCTATTCCCAAATCAAACAATTGCTTCATAATCTCAGGATCATCAGTTCCGAAATAATTGATACCTATACCTTTTTCATGAAGGCTTTTGGTATAATTTTGAAATTCCGGCGTAATAGGGCCTTTCAATTGAATAAAATTCGCTTTCATTGCAATGGTCCCTTCCACATAGTCCAATCCTCCGGATTGTCTCTCCATATTACAGATCAAAATTTTATCTGAAACAGACCTTGCCCCCTTTGCTGCACCTTCTCGTACAGCCATTACTGCCTGGTGGGTTTTTTCCATTTCCAGAATAACCTCAGCAACTTTTTTACCTAGCTCATATCCACCCTTCAAATGAACATTTAACCAAATATTAGCCGGCATCATTTCCAAAACCTCTCTTAAAACAGGCACCTGGGTACCGGCAAAAGCCTTGTCTTTCCAGCTCCCGGCATCCAAGCTTCTTATTACTTTCGAATCGGTTAAGGCCACTTCCCCACTTCCGTTGGTGGTTCTGTCCAATGTCCCATCATGCATGATAATCAATGCAGAATCCCTGCTAAACTGAACATCAAATTCAATCATCTGCGCTCCTGAAGCAATGGATTGTTCAAATGCCGGAATGGTATTTTCGGGATGACTAGTCATCGCTCCCCTGTGCGCACAAAAGCCTTTGCTCGGCATTTCTACATTTTGAGCAATGGTATTTTGTAGCAGAGTTACACTCATCAATAATAATAGAATGATAAGTGCTGAAACACCTTTTCCACTAACTACATTAATAGAAATCCTGTTTTTAATTGAATTTTGTAAGGGCATGTTTTCTTCTGATGAATTTAATCAAATTTATTGTTTGCGATCGATTAACAAGGTAATTCCCTTTACCGAAAATTTCAAACCATTAGTCCTAGTAATAAAGCCCCAAATCAAATTGATAACAAGGATTTGACAATTATTTAATCAGGAGTGAGGAATTTGAGCTTGATTTATGATTTGAACCCAAATGGAGCGGTTTTGTCAGTATTGTTGCATAAAAAGGCAACAATACTGATAAATCCGTGATATACTTGTTAATTCCCCAAATGGCTATGAGCCATGAGTATGTTATTACGACCCGTTGGATCTAATGATCCAAAAAAATAAAAAAGCATGGTTTTAAATTAATTCCGGCACATAAACGAAGCGCTAATGCAAATCTCAAGTTTAATTTAAAAAAAACTACCTATCCAAACCTTTTTCTAACCCCTCAGCTCTGCCAAGCCTTTTAATCGTCCTATTGCAGAATAACCTGGGTTTGTTTGCTTGTCGAGGTCATCTAAAAGCTGATGACCATGGTCCGGTCTGTAAATGATAGGAGTATTTCGCTTTTTATTCAACCTAATTAATTGTTGCATAATAGAAACCATATCTATATCTCCATCCAAATGTTCCGCTTCATAAAAATCTCCCCTATTGTTCCTTTTGACATTTCTAAGGTGTGCAAAATGAACCCTTTCTCCAACCTTAGCCAAAATATCCGGTAGATCGTTGTGTGCTCCCGCACCTAAAGATCCGGTACAAAAACAGACACCGTTGAAAGATTCCGGAACTTTATCCAGAATGTACAATAGGTCCTCATCATTAGAAGTAATCCTTGGTAAACCCAATATTGGAAATGGAGGATCATCAGGATGAATGGTCATGGTAATCCCTTCTTCTTCACAGGTCTGCTGAATGGATTTAAGAAAGTAAACCAGGTTATCCCTAAGTCCATCTTTCCCAATTTCTTTATAAATAGCAATACTATTCATAAGGTCTTCTTTTGTCATGCTCTTTTCAGTGGGCACACCCATGAGAATGATATCGGAAAGCTCCTTTTTCCTTTCTTCATTCATGTCAACCCACCTTTGCTTTGCTAACTCGACTACTTCATCGGAGTAGAAGGCGAAAGCATTTTTCTTTCCAATATATACTGGTCAAAACTTGCCAAATCTGCCCAATCAAAATAAAGCGCTTTGGCCCCATTTTGAAGACCATAAGAAAGGTCGGTTCTAGTCCAATCTAAAACGGGCATGAAATTATAGCACACAAGTTTAAGACCTGCCTTAGAAAGATTTTTTAATGTTGTCCTATAATTATCAAGGTAATTTTCGCTTGCATCACTCCTTGTTTTTATGGCTTCATGAACAGGAACAGATTCTACTATGGACCATTTTAATCCTGAAGCTTCTATCAAGGATTTCCTTTCTAAAATCTCTTCCAATGGCCAGACTTCTCCATGTGGTATATAATGCAAGGCAGAAACTACATCTGTAGCTCCTGCCTGCTGAATATCTCTAAGACTTACGGGATCATTGGGTCCAAACCAACGCCAGCTTTGAATCAATGTCATACTATATCTAATGATTTAATCATATAACATTAGTTGTTCCGTAAGGGTATCTTTGTGGCCGAGAAAGCATTGCATTGGCCTCGTCATCATTTTTAAACTTTTCCCTTACAGGATCCCAGTAAAGTTTCCTAGGCAGCTTCATGGCAATATGAGAAACCAGACAAGCACTACAAGACCTGTGAGCGACTTCTACTGGAGCGATTGGCTGCTCCCTTGAAACTATACAGTCAAGCCAGTTTTTATGTTGTTCTTCACTTTCATAAAGATGGACTTCATCAGGACCAATTTCAGAAGTAAGTATTTTTTGATCGCTTGCTTTAAACGCATCACTTGCTTTACCTCCGGGAACGGGATCGCTGGCAGTCACACCAACATTTCCTCTGGCAACAAAAATCCATCCTTCAGTTCCTTCAAATCGTACACCATTCGGGTAATCTCCGCTCACTTCCATGATCACGTCATTGTCATACTTGGCCTTCACGTGAAAATCACCATGAACAGTCCATAAGCCTTCAGTAGGAAATGAAGCTGTCGCTTCAACCTCAATAGGACCAGAATATTCTTTACCCATCGCCCAATGTGCAATGTCTAAATGGTGGGCTCCCCAACCTGTAATCATCCCGGCGCCAAACTGCTCACAACGCAACCATCCGGGTCTTGAAGTAATGTCATCTTGAGAATGAACCCGATCGAGGGTGTAAGGTACCCAAGGGGTTGATCCTAACCACATTTCATAGTTGAGGTTTTTTGGTATTGGCATTTCTGTCGCTACACCTCCTGCCGGATCACCAGGCAAACCGATAAAGATTTTTTTAACCTTTCCAATACGGCCATTACGAACCAATTCACATGCCCTTTTAAATTGAGGCCATGGATTTTGAGATCGTTGCTGACTACCCATTTGGAAAATAGCGCCCGTTCTATGAACTGTATCACTCAGCATTCTACCCTCTTCAATGGTTAAAGATGTGGGTTTTTGTAAATAAATGTCTTTACCTGCAAGCGCTGCTTCCATTGCCGGTTGTGCATGCCAATGATCCGAGTAGTACTGATAATCACCGCATCTAAATCTTTGCGCTGAATCATTTCCTTGAAATTGTTGTAAACACTTACGTCAACATACTTGGCTTTTCCGGTTTTTTTCTCGTAAACTCCTTCAATCCATTTTTTACCCTGTGCACCACGATTGCTGTCCACATCTGCCACAGCTATTACCCTTGCAATGTCATTCTTTAATGTTTCAGGCAAATCATGGGTCATGGCAATCCTTCCAAAGCCAATTTGACCAATATTGATCTTATTGCTTGGAGCATTTTTTCCTAATACTGAAGCGGGAACAATGGTTGGAAACCCTGTGGCGGCCAAAGATGCTGCTAAAGCACCTTTACCGGTAGATTTTATAAAGTTCCTTCTGGATTCACTGTTATTTTTGAGGTTTTTCATAGAAACATTTTTGTTATCGTTCTATTGAGTTATAGCTATTTATTGAATAGTTTTATTTATTTGAATTGTACCGGACTATCCCAAGCTTTAGCATAGGCTTTGGAATAGTCCTTCTTGGTTACACGTTCAGCCACATAGTTCATCCCTTGGTAAATATGTTTTAAAAATACAGGATCTTCGTAATCATCTTTATGGTGGCCTAAAGCCGTTACCCATGCAACGCCTCCATCAAAGTCTTGGTGCCAAACCGCTGGATAATACCTGTGAAAAGAGGCAGTTAGTTCTTTTACCCTGTCATTCTGATCTCCATTCAAAGAAGTCAAATCATGAGCCATCACTACTTTAATTCCCGGATATAGTTCTTTCATTAAGTAACATTCATCTTCCTTTTCCCAAATATTAGGTAATCCTTCCATAGAGACATGGCTAGGATCAATTTTGGTGATGGCAAGTTTTTGGAATTTTGGATGCCACACAAATCTTCCACCAATGAGCATTTTAAACCACTCCCAATTTCGCTCAGTACCAACAGCAGAATGGATGCCTACTATTCCTCCTCCCGATTGAATGTACCTTCTAAAAGCCAATCTCTGGTTATTATCGGTGAAGACCTCATTGTTGGTACTAGGAAAGACCATTAAATCTACTGTTTTAAGGTTCTCTTCGGTGAAATAAGCCGCGTCATCCGTCACCGTAACATTAAAATTATACTTCACCGCCAATTTCTCAAGACTTGCAACAGCAAAAGGAATATTATCATGGACAAAGCCTTCTCCATTTTTGAAAAAAACCAAGACGTTTTTATTCTTTAAGTGATTTTTAGGTGGCTTGGCTTCAGCTGAAAAATTGCTAAACAAGACAATAATTGCCATAAAAACGGCGAATTGAACTTGTTTTTTTAAGATTGATTTACTTGTACTACTTAACATTATTTTTGGTTGATTTAGAACGAATTGTAATTGGATACTATAATTTATTTATGGTAATTTTTGGAGGTTTAGCAAACTGATTCCAAGCTGCTTCCGCCTCTTCAGGACTAATTTTCTTTGAAGATACTAAAAACCTATAATTTAGCTGATAGGCCTTTCCTGCCACCAACACCCAGTTTTTGTTTTTTGTAGGTGCAAAATTGGCATACATATCCCCTTTGTCATAAATGTCTTCCGGCCAAATCCTTAAAGGTTCAGGGTGGTTGAAATTTGCAGGAAAAGACATCATCACCACAGCCCCAAAGTCATCGCCTAATTCACCTTGAACGATACACCATCTTGCTAGACTTCCGTCTGCCGATTTTCTATCTAAACCTTCCGAGGTAATCACTTCGCTATTGTATCGATTCCACAATTCAGTAGCTCGCCAACCCAAGCTCCCATATCTGTATTCTTGTAATACAATTGAATCATCAGGGTTCGTATTTAGCACAATACTAATATCGGCTAAATAATATTCGTCATTCTCTTTTTCTGCGAAAATCCTTACTCCTTGTACCTCAGAAAAAGCTACTTCCGGTTCTGTTCTATCTTTCAAAACCACATGTTCATGCAAAACTTTATAATCTGCATAAACCGGACCTGAAGTTCTATTGACATAGTTGGCAAACCTTACAGTCCCCTGTTTATCATTCAAGTTCCAAAAATCAATCGTATCATTTTTATAACCTACCCGTGTCCAGGGATTCCATAATCCATAATGGTGGTAATGGTCCGAAGGTTGTATTCTTGTTAAGGACAGCCCTTCAGGGGTACGCATTGGATGCACAAACCCACTTCTAGCATATGCAGGGGCCACACCCTCAGGTGGCATGGTCAACCCATGGTTGTATTGCCACAAATCCAATCCTTCTTTTTTGACGACAAGGGCTGTCTCATTAAGATCCAAAGAGAAAAACACATCGGAAACTCTCTTTCTATTTTTTTGCGAAGTTCAAAGGAATAGCTGGTTTGTCCTTCTTTTGGTTTTACCATCCAGGTCAACTTCCGGCCATTTAAATTGTCTAATTGAAAAGGTACCTCATAGGGCTTTTCTTCACTTATATTTACCATTATCAAAAGTGAATCCTGCAATTCTGTAATGGAATTGAGATCTATAGTAACAGGGTAAGCAAATTTTGAAGGCTCCACTTCCTCCAATGATATCTTCGCAATGGTTTGCCCTACTCCAACCAATGGAAGCAAACAAGCTATCAAAGCGCAGATGAGTAGATTAAATTTCATATTGAAGTGTTATTGGGATATTGCATTAAACGTCTCTTTCCGTAAACATATCAATATATTTAATTCAATACAACCGATTTCATAAATTATTTTATCTGTTTTAATGTATAAAAACCATTAAAAAAGCAATTTATTACGCCCAATATCTATTGAAACATTGAATAAAAGAAAGAATAATGATTTAACAGTCAGTAAATGGATAGATAAAATTTTATTTTTATACTTATTTTAAAATATTACCTTTATTTACAAAAAGGAAATCTTTCCACAGAAATAGTACACTTAAATTCCTGACAATTGAAATCGGTTGCATTATTCTATTTTTTTAAGTAGTATTATGTTTAATTACCGCCAAGTAACCTAATAAATGGATAAAGAAATAACGATTTACGACATTGCCAAAGAAGTTGGATTGTCCCCTACCACTGTGAGTAGGGCTCTCAGTAACCACCCTAGAGTCAAAGAAAACACGAAGGAGAAAATTCTTACTGCCGCAAAAAAAATGGGATATCAATCCAATATTTTCGCATCCAGTCTTCGTAAAAAAAGGTCAAAAAGTATAGGCGTAATTATTCCCAAATTAAATAGTCCATTCCAATCATCAGTAATGGCAGGAATGGAAGAAATAGCAACTCAGGCAGGGTATAACTTGGTGATCAGTCAATCCACCGAGTCTTTGGAAAAAGAAATCACCAACGCTACAACGATGTTTAACAGCAGAGTAGATGGCCTTTTGGTATCAAAAGCAGGAACTACTGATGATATCGAACATTTCTCTCCGTTTTTTAAAAAGCATATCCCTGTCTTATTTTTTGATAGGGTGCCCGAAAACAATAACTGTACCGGAGTAGTGATCAACAATACCCAAGCCATTTATGATGCAACCAGTCATTTAATAAAAGAAGGCTGTAAGCGAATTGTCCATGTATTAGGCAACCTAAAAATAAATGTTTATGCCGACCGATTAAAAGGATACAAATATGCACTTTTAGATCACGGTATTGTGTTTGAAGAAAAAACGTAATCAACAGTGACTTGGGAGAAGAGTCAGGTGATAGGATTGTCGAACAAATACTTACATTAAACCCAAAACCGGATGGTCTTCTCGTGTCAAATGATGCATGTGCAGCCAGTTGCCTAATGGCTTTGAAAAGGAAGAATATTAGAATCCCTGAGGATATCGCTATTGTTGGTTTCAACAATGACCTAATATCTAGAATGGTAGAGCCCAACCTTAGCACAATTAACTATCCAAGCTACCACATGGGCGAAGTAGCCATGAAAAACCTAATCAACCACCTGGATGATGAGGACCATGAAATCCTTCAAAAAACCAATACCATTACCCTTAGGCATGAATTAATAATCCGTGGCTCTTCAAAAAGGCAATAAATAATTTTCAATCCTTTTTAAAATGAGCACTAATGATTTATCCAAGAGGCCTACTATTCCTCACTTAATTCATATTTTAAAGTTTTGCCTTTTTCAATGGCCGGAATCCCTTCGGTCATCCATAAAGGAGCTTTTGCTCCTTTCAGGTAGTGATCAAAAAACTGTGACAAGCGGATACTCAAGTCCTTTTTATTTTTTCTTTCTTTAAGGTTATGGTCCTCGCCATTGTAAACCAATAACCATGAAGGGACATTATTTCTTTTTAAGGCCATAAAAAACTCAATTCCTTGATACCAGGGAACCGCTCCATCTTGATCGTTGTGCATGATTAAGGTTGGTGTTTTTACTCGATCTGTAAAAAATAAAGGCGAATTTTCAATATAATGAGACGGTTTTTCCCATAATGTCCCCCTATCCTTGACTGTGTTTGCTCATATTGAAACATTCTACTCATTCCCGATCCCCAGCGAATCCCACCGTAAGCTGAGGTCATATTGACGACAGGCGCTCCTGCTCCTGCGGCTTTAAACAGATTGGTCCGAGTAATTACATAAGCCACTTGATATCCACCCCAACTTTGTCCTTGTATGCCTATATTCTCTTTGTCAACAAATCCTTTTGCAATCATTGCTTGAACTCCCGGAACAATACAGTCGTATGCACTTGGTCCAGGCAACCCTATTTTGTACTTTATATCCGGAACAAAAACCAAATAGTCATTGCTTACAAAATAAGGAATATTAATTATGGAGGCTGATGGTACCGGAGAATAATAATGGTGTAAAGCATCGGATCTACGCTCATAAAAATATACCATCATGGGGTATTTCTTTTGAGGATCAAAATTTTCAGGTTTAAATAGTAAGCCTTTCATCTCATCTCCATCATTTGACAGAAAGTCAACCAATTCTACATTCCCCCATTTAATACTACTCTGTTGGGTATTTATTTCACTTAGTTGTTCATGTTTTCGGAAGGCAGCATTCGTATAATATACATTAGGGCTATTTTTAAAGGTAGACTTTTGGTAGATGAAATGACTTTTGTCTTTCGAAACTTTCAATCCACTATAGTTGGCATCTCCAAAAACCAATTTCTTAGGTAAATTTACTCCTTTCCAGTCTCCTAGGAAATAACCACTACTTTTAGTGTTTTGATCCACCCCCTCAGCACCATTTCTTCATTTACCTCGAAATAGTCTTTTTTAGTATCTAAATTTACAAATCGATAGATCATGTGAACCTTTTCAGCTCCACCCTTTGTAAGATTTTGAGCTTTTTGCGTCTGCAATGGATCCACTTTCCATATGTGGTACTGGCCATAAACTAGAAAATACTCATCTGCTGTGGTCCAGCCAGCATTCCCATAACTTCCTGGTAAAGCCGGACTGTCGTGCAATTGATTGTAAAATAAATCATCAATCTCTGCGGTAAGTTTAATTTCCATCTTACTTTCCAAATCTATTGCCCTCCAAGAACTGTCCGGAGCATTGTACCAATAAACATAATTACCTGAAGGTGAAACCCTTGGACTTCCAATTAAATTTTCCTTTAATAATTCGACCTCTCCGGTTTTTAAATTAATCTTACTAAGGTCTTCTCCGGATTGAATGTCCCAACTGTAATTCCTCCTGTAAGGGCTATTGTCACGTTTGATGGCCCAGTCTCCCCTTTTAAATCTATTGAAATGTACTTGAGAACTATTAGACTCACCGAGATCAACGATTTCATCAGTTTCCATATGGTAAACTGCTAGCTTGCTTTCTTTTTCTTTATCCTTAAGATTCTTTATTTGCATGGGCTGAATCTCAGCATCTTGCCAGCCCCAAATATCAATTTCTACCCTTTCTTCCTTCAGAATGGTAGTATCTTCTAAATAAGGATAATCTTTTGGCAAAGGTTGCCATCCAAATACCAAGTATTTGCCTGATTCTGAGAATGAAGGAGAGTAGTGTTCACTTATGTTATGGGCAGGCACATTGGGAACCTCCTTTAAAACTTTCAGGTTACCCTGATCATCCACTAATAACAATTGATACATTTTTAACTCTTCCTCAAGAACAGTTTTACTAGCCAAAATGGCAAATTGATCCCCTTTGAATGAAAAAACAGGGAATTTATATGAAGTAAAATTTTCAATGGGTTTTGATGTATCACCGGTTTCTAAATCAAGAATGGTCACAGATTTTGAGGTGGCTACTGAGTCTAGTTCTTTTCTTACCACAAACAGGCGCTCACCATTGTCAGAAAAACCATAATCCAATACTTCACTAAAGTTATAAGCCCTTTCAGTCCCAAATTCATGAACCTTTAAATCAAAGTTTTTCTTCGTTGGATTCTTTATTATTGGCACTTGAATCAAGCTCTACACTGATGGTTTGATGGTAAGCATACCATCCTTTTTCTTCCTTAGGTAATTTAACACCATTGATTTCAGGAATTTTTACTTTTTCACCACTCTTTAGCTCAAGTAGAAATAAGCTATCCTTTGGAAAATCATCTTTCTTTAATTTTTGCAGTTTAAGTTGCCGTAGGCTGTCCTTTTCTGGCTTGATCAGCCCGATCAACCACTCACTATTGGAAGAAAAAGAAGCATTAGTAAGCCGGGGGAAGGACACTTTATTTTTATTAGAACCTTCCTTTAGTAGTTCAAGCCTTCCGTCTCCATCTTGTAAAGAAATTTCAATTGTGACCCAATTTCCATCATTTGATATTTGCTTATCACCAATGGACTCCCAATCATCGTAATCTTGATGACTCAGCGAGCGTTTTTCTTGAGCATTTAAATTTTGAAATAATAAAAGGAAAACAAGGATAAAGGAGAATCTCAATTTTTAAAGAAATTTAGGGTTATACAATTTGGACCTAAGATAATCTATTCCTTATTTGTTTCCATAAAAACTAAGAATTTTAGGATAAAATCAGCCTAACCATTCCTTAAATGATGAAGCTTGCTTAGCAGAATAAACCCTACCATGGAAGCAAGCAGTGAAGTTACCTTTTAAGAAGAAATTTCTAAAAATAATTATCATTTGTGTTTATTTAAAACTTAAATAGTAGTAATTTATTTGGCAATGGCGGCCCTCTAAAGTTCTACCTTGTGAAATTAAAGGTCAAAAAATAGCCGTTTATTATTTTAAAAACAGGAATTCTTATTCGTAAAAACAAAAATAGTTATTAAATTCTTTGACAATTTAATAATTTAAGCAGATCTTTATTTTGGAATTAACAATTAACTTAATAAAAAATGGACAAAATTTTAGATATTGACAATGTAGACCTGAAAATTATTTCACTACTTAACAAAGATGCTAAAACCCCATATACCGAGATCGCAAAAAGGTTTTCGTTTCTTCCGGAACTGTTCATGTAAGAATGAGAAAGTTGGAAGACCTTGGTGTCGTAAAGAGTGCAACTTTGAACATTGACTATTCTAAACTAGGTTACGATATTTCGGCTTTCCTTGGGATTTATTTAGAAAAAGCTCCTTATACGATACGGTTATAGAAAAACTAAAAGACATTTCTGAAGTAATTAATGCTTATTATACTACCGGTAATTACAGCATATTCGCCAAAATCATTTGTAAAGACACCAATCATTTAAGAGACGTACTTAACAAAATTCAATTGGTCGAAGGAATTGATAGAACTGAAACCCTCATTGTTCTTGAAGAAAGTATCAATAGGCCTATTCATTTAATAACGGATAAAAAATAACTTCAAATTAATTATTAAGATTAAATCTAAATAAAAAATTTATTTAGATTTTCATATATAGTATATGGTTTTTTCAATATTTACTATTGTAAACAATGGTATTTTTAGAATTTTAACTACTTGACAATCAATTAATTGCATCCCGTAGTAAAAGTTATTTTAGATTATTCAACCACATTTAGAACAATAAAAAATAGATTAATGTTGTATATTTGTGGTTCAAAATATAATTAGTCTAAATAACTCTTTTTTATGAGCAAGGACAATGAAATCTTAGAAGAATTAACATCCAAAGAATATGAGCATGGCTGGTCAGTTGATTATGAAACTGATGAGGCTCCTATTGGTTTAAATGAAAACATCATTCGATGGATTTCTTCAAAAAAGGAAGAGCCCAAATGGCTCTTGGATTGGCGCCTTAAAGCTTTTGAACAATGGAGTAAGATGGAAGAACCTACTTGGGCAAATGTTCAATACCCTAAAGTAGACCTTCAATCATTAAGGTTTTATTCAGCTCCAAAACAAAAAAGCAAGCCAAAAAGTATCAGTGAAGTAGATCCTGAACTTTTGAAAATATATGAAAGACTTGGTATTTCATTAAATGAACAAAAAAGACTTCAAGGAGTAGCTGTTGATGTGGTGTTGGATTCAGTTTCCGTAGGTACTACTTTTAAAGAGACGCTTTCAAAACTTGGCGTAATCTTTTGTTCATTCAGTGAGGCTGTAAAAGAGCATCCGGAATTGGTTAAAAAATACCTAGGTTCCGTTGTGCCTGCTACTGACAACTATTATGCTGCCTTAAATGCAGCAGTATTTTCAGATGGTTCATTTTGTTATATACCCAAAGGTGTGCGTTGCCCAATGGAGCTGTCCACCTATTTCAGAATCAATGCAGCTAACACCGGTCAATTTGAAAGAACGTTAATTGTTGCAGAAGATAAGTCTTATGTATCCTATTTGGAGGGTTGTACTGCGCCCCAAAGAGACGAAAACCAACTTCATGCAGCGGTGGTAGAAATTTATGCTGCAGAGAATGCAGAGGTGAAATACTCTACAGTTCAAAATTGGTATCCGGGAGACAAAGAAGGAAAAGGTGGCATTTACAATTTTGTTACTAAAAGAGGTATATGTGCCGGCGACAACTCTAAAATATCATGGACTCAAGTTGAAACAGGTTCTGCAGTTACTTGGAAATACCCGTCCTGTATATTAAAGGGAAACAATTCGATAGGAGAATTTTACTCTGTTGCTGTTACGAATAATTACCAACAAGCTGATACAGGCACTAAAATGATTCATATTGGAAAAAATACACGTTCCAGAATCGTTTCAAAAGGAATTTCCGCAGGTAAGTCTCAAAATTCTTACAGGGGTCAGGTGCAGGTTATGAAACGTGCCAGCAACGCACGTAATTTCTCTCAGTGTGACTCACTATTGATGGGCGATAAATGTGGTGCCCATACTTTCCCATATATAGACATTCAAAATTCTTCCGCCAAGGTAGAGCACGAAGCTACTACCTCAAAAATTGGAGAGGATCAAATCTTCTATTGTAACCAAAGAGGAATAAGTTCTGAAGATGCTGTGGCATTGATTGTGAACGGTTATGCAAAAGAAGTACTCAATCAACTTCCAATGGAGTTTGCCGTTGAGGCCCAAAAACTATTGGCCCTTACTTTGGAAGGAAGCGTAGGTTAAAAAATTAGAAAAATGTTATCAATAAAAAATTTACATGCTGCAATAGAAGGCAGCCCAATACTGAATGGTATAAACCTTGAAATCAAACCGGGGGAAGTACATGCCATTATGGGGCCAAATGGTTCTGGAAAATCAACTTTGGCTTCTGTTTTAGCCGGACGTGAAGAATATGAGGTTACCGAAGGTTCTGTAACTTTCAAAGGAAAGGACATATTGGAACTTAGTCCTGAAGACAGGGCTAGAGAAGGAGTGTTTTTAGCATTTCAATACCCTGTAGAAATCCCAGGTGTAAGTTCCACTAATTTCCTTAGAACTGCTGTAAATCAAGTCAGAGAATATAGGGGTGAAAGCCCATTGGATGCAGTAAAATTTCTTTCTTTGATGAAAGAAAAGATGAAATTGGTTGAAATTGATCAGAAGTTATTGAGCAGGGCTTTGAATGAAGGTTTTTCCGGGGGTGAGAAGAAAAAGAATGAAATTTTTCAGATGGCCATGCTGGAACCTTCCCTTTCTATTCTTGATGAAACTGATTCCGGTCTGGATATTGATGCCCTAAAGGTGGTAGCCAATGGAGTCAACCAACTAAAATCAAAGGACAATGCAACGATAGTTGTTACACACTATCAGCGTTTGTTGGATTATATTGTACCGGATTATGTTCATGTATTGTACAAAGGTAAAATTGTAAAATCCGGAACTAAAGAATTGGCCTTAGAACTTGAAGCCAAAGGTTACGACTGGATCAAAGATGAATTATCAGGAGCAACGGTTTAGTTTTAATCCAAGATTATAATTTCTAATGACATTATCGACAAAGAAAGATCATAAACTGGTAGAATTATTCCTTTCTAAGCAGACGGATTCAAATGATTCAAACCCTTTCAAGGATTTGAAGACTGTTGCGAAATCATCGCTTGAAGCTACCGGTTTTCCTACTTTGAAAGAAGAGGAGTATAAATATACTAATATCACCAAGCGGATCATTGATAAGATAGAAAACTATTCTTCTCCTCAATCAATTGATAACCTTGCTGAAATAATCAAAGGCAATTCATTGATCAACACACTTGATGGGTATAGGCTATTCAGGAACAATGGAGTATTTGACCCTGAATTATCCAATTATAAAGATGCTGGATTTTCAGTTAAGGCATTTTCTGAATTGGATGAAGAACAAGCGAGTGAAATAGGATCCATCGAATCAGTTGACAAAGACGCTTTCGCTGCATTAAACGCTTATTCCTTTGAGTCCGGGATTCGAATTGACATTCCTGATGGATTAATAGTGGAGCAGCCCATTGTTTTGGTAGACTTTGTCAATCCAGATGCTAACGGCCAATGTGTTCAACCAAGAACCTATTACCATGCAGGCAAAAATAGCCAAGCTACTGTCATCGAAATAACCGTTTATTTGAATGAATCAACTGTCTTTCTTAATGAAGTTGCTGAATGGAATGTAGAAGACAATGCTCATATCAGGCATTATAAACTTCAGGATGGTCACAACGCAGAACTTGGCGTAAGCAATTCCGGGTCGGAAATCGCTCGGGACGCTACCTTCACCTCTGTTTTGTTGAGTTTAAGTGGAGAAATGCTAAGAAATAATCTAAGTCTGAATATCAACGCAAGTAATTGTGTAGGTAATATGTACGGACTTTATTTACTGAATGGAAAAACGCACGTTGACAACCATACTAATGTGGATCATAAAATGCCTCATTCGGAATCAAATGAACTTTACAAAGGCATTTTAACTGACCAATCCAGAGGAGTTTTCAACGGAAAGATATTTGTAAGGCAGGATGCCCAGAAAACAAATGCATTTCAGCAAAACAACAATATATTATTGTCAGAGGATGCGACTTTAAACACCAAGCCGCAACTTGAAATATGGGCAGATGATGTAAAATGTTCTCATGGTTGTACTACGGGCCAATTAGATGAAGAGGCCCTCTTTTACCTTAGAGCAAGGGGAATAGGCAAGAAAAGCGCAAAATCATTGTTGCTTTATGCATTTGCAGGAGAAGTGCTGGACCATATCACCAATGAATCCTTTAAAAATTACTGTGAAAAAATAGTACATGAACGACTTGGAGGCGGCCATTAAAAATAACTCAGGAATACTAGTTGAAGATAAGATCAGAGAATTTTTCCCAATACTTCATCAAGAAGTAAATGGAAAACCTTTGGCTTATTTTGACAATGCTGCAACCACGCAAAAGCCCATTCAAGTGATTGAAGCTTTGCGAAAGTACTATGAATTAGACAATTCAAATATACACAGAGGAGCACATACTTTGGCTTCTAGGTCTACAGACTATTTTGAAAACACCCGTCGATTAGTCAAGGAATTTATCAATGCTCCTTCTTCTGAAGAAGTAATTATTACCAAGGGAACAACAGAAAGCATCAACTTGGTAGCCAGTACTTTTGGTAGGAAATTTATTGCAAAGGGAGATGAAATTATCATTTCTACCTTGGAGCACCACTCCAATATTGTGCCTTGGCAACTCTTATGTGAAGAAAAAGGTGCAATTTTAAAGGTAATCCCAATTCACGACACTGGTGAGTTGGACTTAGTTGCTTACAGGCAATTGCTTTCTGAAAAAACAAAGCTAGTGGCTGTAGTTCATGCATCCAATGCATTGGGAACTATCAACCCGATCAAAGAAATGATCCAGCAAGCCCATAAATATGGAGCAAAATTTCTTATGGATGGGGCACAAAGTACTGCCCATTTGGACATAGATGTTCAGGGTTTGGATTGCGATTTTTTCGCTTTCTCTGCACACAAAGTTTATGGTCCTACCGGGGTAGGCTTTTTATATGGAAGCGAGAACTTTTGGAAGCCATGCCTCCTTATCAAGGAGGAGGAGAAATGATCAAAGAGGTCAGCTTTGAAAAAACGACATTCAATGATTTGCCCTATAAATTCGAGGCAGGAACACCTAATATTGGGGATGTAATTGCATTTGGTGAGGCCATCAAATTTGTAAACAATATCGGAAAAGAAACCATTAGGAATCATGAAAATCACCTGTTGAAGCATGCAGTTAAGAGAAGTGCCGAAATAAAAGGCTTTATTCCTATAGGTACGGCTAAAGCAAAAGTTAGTGTTCTAAGTTTTGGAATCAACAATATCCACCCTTTTGATGTGGGCTTAATGTTGGATGCTTCAGGTATAGCTGTTAGAACCGGTCACCATTGCACCCAGCCACTTATGGATAGGTTACAAGTTGAGGGAACTGTCAGGGCTTCCTTTGCTGTTTACAATACCATAGAAGAAATTGATAGGCTAATTGAGAGCTTAAAAGAATCTCAAAAAGGAAAAATTAATGGCAGAAATAAACAGTATTCAGGAAGAAATAATTGGTGAATTTGAAATTCTAGGTGATGACAAGGAATCCACAATTTATTACATTATGGAACTTGGAGACCAATTGCCTGAATTTCCTGAAAAAGATAAAGTAGAGGACAATATTATCAAAGGTTGCCAATCAAAGGTTTGGCTAACAAGTAGTTTAGAAGAGGGAAAGGTTCATTTCCAGGCTGACTCCAATACCGATATCACGAAAGGATTAATCAGTCTTTTGATTAGGGTTCTATCAGGGCAACCTGCCAATGAAATAATCAATGCAGACTTATACTTTATTGAAAAGATCGGCATGGGTAATATCATCGGTTCACAGCGTTCCAATGGTCTTACTGCGATGATCAAACAAATGAAATTATTTGCAATAGCTTACAAAGCCAAAATTAATGCATAACCCAGCTATGGAAAATAAAGAGCAATCAACGGACGATCAAGAAGCCCTAAAAGGAAAGGTGATCAACGCCATAAAAGATGTTTATGATCCGGAAATCCCTGTAGACGTATATGAGCTCGGCCTTATTTATGAAATTACGGTTTACCCGGTGAACAATGTATATATTTTAATGACCCTTACATCCCCCAATTGTCCAGCAGCTGAATCTATCCCTTCAGAGGTAAAAGAGAGTGTTGGCAATATTGAGGGAGTAAATAATGTAGAAGTAGAACTCACCTTTGACCCACCCTATTCTCAAGACATGATGTCGGAAGTAGCAAAGTTGGAACTGGGATTTTTATAAAAATACAATAAAACAAAAGTAATATGTATCCAGAAGAATTGATTGCACCGATGCGTGCAGAGCTTACAGAAGCAGGTTTTAAGGAATTCAAGTCCGCTCAGGATGTAGAAGATCACCTTAGCGAGCATAAAGGAACTACGTTTATCGTGGTTAATTCAGTGTGTGGATGTGCAGCAGGAGCTGCCCGGCCGGGTGTTAGGGCTGCCTTGGAAAAAGCTTCCAAGCAACCTGATGTTTTGGCCACAGTTTTCGCCGGTAACGATGCAGATGCTGTAGCCAAATTTAGGGAATTGGTACTTCCTTATCCTCCTTCTTCCCCAGCCATGGCATTATTCAAAGATGGAGAGTTGGTTCATTTCATTGAGAGGCATCACATTGAAGGAAGAAATGCCCAAATGATCGGAGATCACTTGGTTGAGGTTTTCGAACATTTTTGTTAAAGTGTGCCCTTTTAGGGCATTTTTCATTTGAGTAGAAAACAATAATCAACTCTTAAAATAAATTTGGTCAATTCAACCGATAATAAATTTGAATTGCTGAATTTTTGAATATAATAATTGCTATAATTAGGAAGGTATTACTTTTTTCCAAATATAATTTTAATTGTGAAAGCACTTTCCTACAGCATTTACGCCATATTTTTAAAAAATATTGCGTAAATTTTACTAAATTGTATTCAAATTTATTTTAACTGAATAAGTTAGGAACTTTATAAAATCATTTAATAATAAACACATGTCGGATATTGCTAAACTATCCTTTAAAGGTAAAGAATATGATCTTCCAGTCACCGAAGGTACAGAAAATGAAATTGCGGTTGATATTGCAAAATTACGAGGCCAATCAGGGTTAATTACCATTGATCCGGGTTTTAAAAATACTGGATCGACCAAAAGTGCCATTACGTTTTTAGATGGGGAGAAAGGTATTTTAAGGTATAGAGGCTATAATATTGAAGACTTAGCAGAGAATTCTAATTTCTTAGAAGTTTCTTATTTGTTGATAAATGGTGAATTACCAACTACTGAGCAATACAATGACTTTGCTGGGAGAATCACAAACCACACTTTGGTGCATGAAGACATCAAGAAAATTCTTGATGGATTTCCATCTGTAGCGCATCCCATGGGAGTTCTTTCTTCATTGATTTGTTCTCTTACCGCATTTTATCCAAATTCTTTGGATCCAAACAATACTGATGAAGAGATCAAACTAAGTATGGTGAGGTTATTGGCTAAAATGCCAACCTTTGCTGCTTGGGCGTATAAAAACAAAATGGGTCATCCTGTAAATTACCCCGACAATAGCCTTGATTATTGTGGTAATTTCATGAAAATGATGTTCTCCTTACCTTCAGAGAAATACGAAATAGACCCAGTTATTTCTAAAGCCTTAGATAAATTATTAATTCTACATGCAGACCATGAACAAAACTGTTCTACTTCTACAGTAAGAATTGTTGGATCTTCGCAAGCCAGCATATATGCTTCTATTTCTGCAGGTATCAATGCACTTTGGGGTCCTCTCCATGGAGGTGCCAACCAATCTGTAATTGAAATGCTTGAAGCTATTAAAGCAGATGGTGGTGATTCTAAGAAATATTTAGAAAAAGCAAAAGACAAAAATGATCCTTTCAGATTAATGGGTTTTGGACACAGGGTTTACAAAAACTTTGATCCAAGAGCCAAAATAATCAAGAAGGCTGCTGATGATGTACTAGAGAAATTAGGTATCAACGACCCGGTTTTAGACATCGCAAAAGAACTTGAAAGTGCTGCCCTTAATGATCAGTACTTTGTAGATAGAAAACTTTACCCTAATGTTGATTTCTACTCAGGAATCATTTATAGGGCTTTGGGTATTCCTACCGATATGTTTACAGTAATGTTTGCCTTGGGAAGACTTCCAGGTTGGATCGCACAATGGAAAGAAATGCGTGAAAACAATGAGCCAATTGGTCGACCAAGACAAGTATATGTAGGCAGTACAGAAAGACCTTTCGTACCGATCGACAAAAGGTAATCCAAAATCTATTAATTAAATAAAAAAAGGGTCTTTCGACCCTTTTTTTATTTATGCAAAATATAATTTAGCGAAATCCGCTGAAAATTAGAATTTATTTCATAAACTGCTTAACAATAGTTGTAAGCTAAGCTATTTTTTTATACCTTTGCAACTTATTTAAAATATACATTTTTCTCCTACGCCGTGGGGTTCCTTATTGTTGATCGACACTGGGATATTTGGGAATACCGTGGCTTTGAGAAGTAAGGAACATTTCATGGAAAAAGAAATATTATTTTCAGACCTTGGGGTTTCGGAAGAAATCTTAAGGGCAGTGGAAGATATGGGCTATACCCAACCTTCCCCAATTCAAGCACAAACCATTCCTTTATTATTGCAAGGAGCTGATGTCATCGGCCAAGCTCAAACGGGTACAGGGAAGACCGCTGCATTTGGCATCCCGATTATTGACAGTATTGATCCTAATAGCAAGAAGCCGCAAGCCCTAATTTTGTGTCCTACTAGGGAACTTGCTGTACAAGTTGAAGGTGAGATCGTTAAACTAACCAAATACAATAGAAAAATATCTTCTACCTGTATATATGGTGGCGAATCAATTGACAGACAAATTAGAAGCTTAAAAAAGGTGTTCAAATTGTGGTGGGTACTCCCGGCAGAATTATGGACCATATGGATAGAAGAACCTTAGACTTAAGTCAAGTTGGCATCATTGTGTTGGATGAAGCTGATGAAATGCTGGACATGGGTTTTAGGGATGATATTGAAAAAATACTAAGTTCTATGCCAATCGAAAGGCAAACGGTATTCTTTTCTGCCACCATGCCTAAGCCAATTCTAGAACTTACTAGAAAATATCAAACAGATCCGGAGATCATCAAGGTTTTAAGAAAAGAGCTTACCGTTGAAAACATATCTCAATTGTATTTTGACGTAAGATCGGGATTAAAAACAGATTTGATAAGCAGACTTATTAATCTTCACCAATATAAGCTTAGTGTAATTTTCTGTAATACTAAAAGGGTTACAGATGAAGTAACCGAAGAGTTAACAGCTAAAGGTATCCCTGCTGAAGCATTGCATGGAGATTTGTCTCAAGCACAAAGAACTAAAGTTATGAACAAGTTCCGTAAAGGACATTGTTCAGTTTTAGTAGCTACAGACGTAGCTGCAAGGGGTATAGATGTAGAAAACGTTGAAGCTGTTTTCAATTATGACCTTCCCCTTGATGAGGAAAATTATGTACATAGAATTGGTAGAACAGGTAGAGCCGGAAGGTCAGGAACTGCCATTAGTTTTGTGTCTGGAAGAAGAGATTCAGGAAGGCTAAGAGATCTTGAAAGGTTTATCAAAACCACCATTGAGAAAGCTGCCCCTCCATCCGTAGACCAGCTGATTCAAATGAAAAAAGATCAGTTGACCAAAGATATTCACAGGCAACTGGCAAAAGAAGAAGACAATAGCATATACGAGCAGGCAGTAGAAAGCCTTCTTGCAGAAGGAATTTCTATTGAGCAAGTCGCCTTAAGTTTGGTGAAAATGCAATTGGGTGAAGCCATTGATAAGTTTAAAGAAATGAATTTCACCCCTGATAAGGATCGAGGTGGTAGAGACGATAGAAGAAAAAGAGACCGCAACGATAGAGGATCATCTAGAGGCCGTAATGGAGAAAGAGGCGATCGCAGCGGAAGAAGGGGTAATAAAAAGAAAGAGAACCAAATATGGCTCGTCTCTTTTTAAATTTAGGAAAGAAAGACCGAATTCGTCCTAATGATATCGTTGGTGCTATCGCAGGAGAAACTGGAGTATCAGGTGGTAGTATAGGTGAAATTGATATTTATGATAGCTTCTCTTTTGTGGACATCCCTAAAAAAGATGCAAGTCATGTCATTAATGTTATGAATACCAATACCATCAAAGGAAAGTCAGTAAATTTTGAAATATCTAAACCTTAAGAACAGGTATTTAATCATAACTTAATTAATATTAATAACAAGCCTTCCAAAATTGGAAGGCTTGTTTCGTTTAACCCGGATTCGGTTATCCGCCTCACTATGCTTACCATGAGTCATCTCATGGATTGTTTCTATCAAAAGAAAATCACGCTGTTTACAATTTCAGTACATAATTGATTGTCTAATGCCTATTACTTGCTTAAAACCTTTAAGAGCCTTAATTCACTAGCCATTGCTTTTGATTATATTTGGTAATTGGAAACTTTATAACCAAATTTTTATGAAAAGATATAGTGAAATAGTAGCTTCAATTATCATCTGGTTTACAGTTATTTCTCAGTTCTATTTAATGATTATGAATAGACAAACTGAAATTTTAGAAACAACGGTGAGATTCTTTAGTTTTTTCACTATTTTAACCAACACCTTGGTTGCCTTGTATTTTTCAACCAAAGCCTTTAAATTAAAGACATTTCCATTTACAATTTTTAACAAGGCGGGAGCACTTACTGCCATAACCACATTTATACTTATTGTAGGTTTGGTCTATCAAATTGCTTTGAGAGGAATATGGCAACCTACCGGCTTTCAATATATTGTTGATGAATTATTACACAGCATTATTCCCCTTTTGGTTTTAATTTATTGGTATTTCTATGTTTCTAAATTAGACTTAAAATTTGAATCTGTATCCAAGTGGATATTATATCCGATTTTCTATTTACTATTTGTATTAATAAGAGGACATTTCTCAGGATTTTATCCTTACCCTTTTTAAACATCTCGAATATTGGTTATTTGAATGCCTTTAAGAATATTGGTCTAATAGTTCTTTTGTGCCTATCCATCCTAATCCTACTGGTTTTCTTGGGTAAGAAATTACCAAGAATTCAAAATGTTGAACATACCTACAATTAAAACGAGCAGGTTGGGGCTGATTATCAGTAGTACATTTACTAATTTTTTGCTAATTTCTTAATAATCTCGCTTTCCAATTCCCTGTAGTGGGTACAGTTCAAACCATAGTTTTTTGAATGAGTAATAACATCATCAACCAATGTCTTTTTTTCGCCAATATGTCCACTTTCAATATCTAGTTGAAAGGAAGATTTGGCATTATGAGGAAAATTTGAAATCATAGTCAATGCATTATTTATAGCCGCATCATCAAGCAAAACTCCCTGTTTTTGTGCCAACTGAGCCAATTCCTCCATTAAGCCTATCCATAATTTTTTCAAATCCTCATTTGTATTAATTTCTCCAAAAGTGACATTTTTTGCTGCAGTTAATGTACCAAGACTTGAAATAAACAAAAACTTTTTCCAAAGATGTAATTTCGCATCAGAAACCAATTCAAGTGGTACTCCACACAGATTTAAAAATTTAAAAATATCATCATAGATATCTGTCGTTGGTGAACCAACAATCACTTTTCCTGGCCCCCCAAGATGTTTGATATGCCCTGGTTCTTGAACGTTTGAAATCAGATAAATACATGCATCCAAAACCGTAGCCTTTCCAACCAATGAGCGAATATTGTCTGCAGCATTTACCATATTTTGCAAAGGTAAAACCAAAGTCCTTTCACCAAAAATTTTAGAATTTTCTAAAACAGCTTTCTCTATGGATTGGGATTTGGTAGCCAAAATTACCAAGTCATAGGTATTTTCACACTCTCCACTTAAAACAAGTCCATCGGGTTGTAAAACCTGCTCCGAATCAGGATTACTAAAGATCAAGCCTTTTGATTTAATATTATTGTAGGTGGCTCCTCTCGAAATCAGGTCAAGTTTAACTGAATCATCCGGTCGATTTGCTAATATTTTAGCCCCTACAAAACCACCTACTCCTCCTACCCCAAGGATAGCTATTGATTTACCTTTCATTATCTTTTTTTAACATATAATTTTCCAATAAATAGACCAAGAGGCCTTCCGATTCAATTTCCGCCTATTAATTGGAAAAATCAATTAATTTTAAAAGTAGAAAACACAACTTAAACTGCTTTTAAATTCGGATATTTACCTTGAAAATTAATGATACCCACAGAAACAACCTCCAATTCAAAATAATATGAACACTATATGGCTTTACAACGAATTTCAACAAACCGGAAAAGATTACTCATTGCAAGAGGAAGTGGAAGTTTACGATCCCTCACATAATGATTTCAGGGATTTAGTCAAAGAAATCGGAGTTGTAATAGAATGGTTTAGGCCAAATAAGGGATCGAAGGTATTAGACATAGGTTGCGGTACAGGCAACTTCTCTATAGCAATGGCAAGAATTTGCGAAAAAGTTTATTCAATAGATATTTCAAAAGCAATGTTAAAATATGCTCAAGAAAAAGCGATTTCCAAGCAAATCAAAAACATATCTTTTACCCACAGCGGTTACTTAAATTTTAATCTTCCTGACCAAAGCATTGATGGGGTAATCAGTTCACTATCTTTACATCACCTTCCCGACTTTTGGAAAAGTATTGCCTTGGAAAGAATATTCAATGTTTTGAAACCCAAAGGTAGGTTTTATTTATATGATGTAGTTATTCCAGATCACCAACCAAGCGGTGCCATCAATGCCTTCATCGCCAACCAAGGGATAAAAGGTGGTGATTTTATGAGAGAGGATACCATTATCCATTTTAAGGAAGAGTTTTCAACTTTGGATTGGATCATGAAAAAATTACTTATCAATGCGGGTTTTATTATCAAAAAAGAAGAAACTCAAGATGGATTGCTTAAAAAATTTTATTGTGAAAAATCCGGACAATCAAATTAATCTGTTTTAGCTGATACCTGAATGACTCCCAAGATTAATGCAAAGTATTACCAATTGAAATTGAAAAACCTTTTATTTTCAATTTTTAATCTTTAAAAATTCACGGAAAAGGGTTCAGCACTATTTCATATAAAGGTTCCAAAAAAAGGTAAGCATAGAATTTCAGCCCTTAAATTAAACTTTATTTGCTACATGACCTATTTGACACAGAAACCATCAATCTGTTAAATAAAATCCATTATTTGCCATCAAACTTATCTCCAAAATACCGGAAATATCGGTATATTTAGCATATGCAAATGATTCCAAAGATAACCGGTATTCTTGTCATATGGCTGTCATTTTCCTGTAGTAGTCTAATACCTGTGCAAAATTTGTCTAGGGAAGCCCTTAATGGAATTGGCATGTTCAAGGAAATCGGGTATAATTTCCATACTGCATGTCTAGAGGAGTGCACTTTTAGTAAAGTAAGTCAATTTGAAATTGAAAGAGAAGAAAATTGTGCCTGTGATACTTACTTGATGGCAGATGAAGAGGTAAATAACCTATATTTCGCTCTAATGGATTATTGGGAAGGGCTTTATCAATTGTCATCTATGGAAATGAATCAATACAATTTAAATAGGCCGGCTTCAACACTAGCAGCGTCTAATTTAATTGCGTTCAAGGAGGACCAATTATTAGCCTTTCAAAAATTATCTGAATTAAGTCTAAAAGCGGTTACAGGTCAATATAGAAAAAATAGGATTAAAAGCTATATGAAAGAAGCAGATCCTTACCAACAAATTATCAGTGAAAAGCTAGTTTTTGTATTAAAAGAAAATCTTTTGGGCCTGATGGAGATTCAAAACGAAGCTTGGTATTCTTTTTACAAATCCATGAGCTATGACCCAACTTTAAACACCATAAACAAAGCCTATGCGGCTAGGGAATACTATAATTTATTAGGGGAACATAAAGCTCAAGCTAACCAAATAAAGGTATTAATAGAAGCTATAGCGCTTATTTCTGAAGAACACCATAGTTTGGTCGCCTCTGATTTTAAATTCAATAGTACGAATTTCAAAGCAGAAATTGGGAGAATGTCCAAAGATTTACGTACACTACATCATGCTTATGAGCAATTTAAAAAATGAAAGATAGATTCGACAGTGAACAAATAAGCCAATTGGCAGATGAATTTTTAGAGATAGCAAAAAAATTCAATGACTATCGGTTCGAAAAAATAAGTCAACAAAAAATCAGCCATGACACTTTTCTAGAAATGGGCAAGAAGTCAAATCAACTGATGAAAACTGCAAGAGAAATGAAGCTTTTGTCTACCTTAATTGTGGGAGAAGAGACAGCAACAGCCCTATCGAAGCTGAGCAGTATTAATCAGGAGATTAAGGGCAGCATAAATTCATTGATAGATATTCAAAAGGCCTTTGATTTTATCGGAGCCTTGGGTGATATAGGTTTAGCAATTGTAGAAAAAAATCCTGCTGCCATCGGCAATAATATTTCTTACATTGGTGAGCTATTAAAAGAAACAACCAGTTAAAATGGCAGATCAAAAAAAGAAAAATGCAAACCTCCCTGTAAATTCTTCGCCAGTATGTTATCAAAATGAGCCTGACATACAAGAGGATTACCTTTTGCCCAATCCTAAAATTAAAAAATCAAAAAAGACCATTCACGTAGATACAAAAAAAGAAGACCAATAATTATTGGTCTTTTCCATTGATTAATGGTAATATAAGTTAGGGAAAGGTATATTTTAATGCCACATATTGTATTATATAAAGGGGGCTTTTCAAAATCTATTTTTCTATATAAAAAAACAAGAAACTTTCGTCAATTTTTAATATTTTAGACCTTTATAATAATTTAAAAAATTACCAATGAAAGATATCAGTAAATCCACAAAACACAATTCCAGAAGGAATTTTATGAAAGCCTCTGCTATGGCAGCAGCCGGGTTCTACATTGTACCTAGACATGTACTTGGAGGACCGGGTTTTAAGGCACCGAGTGACAAACTTAGAATTGCAGGTATAGGTGCCGGCGGTAAAGGTGGAAGTGATATTAGGAGCTTCTACGAAAGTGGAAATGCAGATATAGTTGCGCTATGCGACGTGGATCCAAATAGGGCCTCCGGAAGGATCAAAGCTCATCCTAAAGCAAAGTTCTATGAAGATTATAGAGAAATGCTGGAAAAGGAAAATAACAATATAGATGCTGTTTCTGTTTCCACACCAGATCATAATCATGCTGTTCAGGCTTTAACGGCTATGAAAATGGGCAAACATGTATATGTTCAGAAGCCATTGACACATACCATACACGAAGCACGAGTACTTACTCAGGCAGCAGAAAAATACAAGTTAGTAACCCAAATGGGTAATCAAGGGGCTTCAGGAGACGGGGTTCGGAAAATGCGTGAGTGGTATGCTGCAGGGCTAATAGGCGAGGCGACCAAAGTCCAAGTATGGACCAACCGCCCCGTTTGGCCTCAAGGTGTTCCTTGGCCTGGGGAATCAGGGAAAAAAGCGCCTAAAAATCTTAATTGGGACCTTTGGTTAGGAACGGCAAGGCAAATGGGATATGTGGAAAATTTACACCCTTTTAACTGGCGAGGCTGGTGGGAATTTGGTACAGGTGCCTTAGGAGATATGGCATGTCACTTGATGGAACCTGCTTTCCGTACCTTAGACTTAGGATACCCTACCGGTGCAGAATGTAGTGTTGGCTCCGTATATACAGGAGAATTTACAAAAGGCTATTTCCCTGAAAGCTGTCCTCCTTCCTCTCATATCACCTTGGGTTTTGACAGGCCTAATGGAGGTAATATTGAATTTCACTGGATGGACGGTGGTATCCAACCTAGCAGGCCTGAAGAGCTTGGTCCTAATGAAGAAATGGGTGATGGTGGAAATGGCGTTATAATTGAAGGAACAAGGGGTAAAATGATGTGTTCTACCTATGGTATGAATCCTAAGTTATTACCTTCTTCAATCAATGATAGCGTAAATGTAGCTCCCACTTTACCACGTGTAGAAGGTGGCGTGGGAGGTCACTATGCACAGTGGGTTAATGCATGTATTGCAGGTCATGGAAGTAAAGAATACAATGAGCTAAGTTCTCCTTTTTCTATTGCGGGTCCTTTGACTGAATCCGTACTTATGGGCAATTTGGCCATAAAGAGTTATGACTTGAGAACACCTAAAGCCGATGGTAAGGGCTTTGATTATCCTGGTAGAGGCATTAAACTATTGTGGGATGGTGAAAACATGAAGGTTACCAATTTTGAACCTGCCAATCAGTTTGTATCGAAAGAATACAGAGAAGGTTTTGAACTTCCAAAAATATAAACCTAACCTTTATTAGATATAGCACTTAAGCATTTAAAATGAACACTAGTGCTTAGTGGTGGTATTTTAAATAGAATTAAATTGTTTTTGCCCCGGAATTCCGCTTCCGGGGCTTTTCTATTTTAATCATTTCAACAACATTAATAACCCTCTAATGAGGTTACTAATAGATTTAATCAAAAAAAATTTGATTAAATATCACGATGATTTTTCTCGAAGCTACCCATTTCATTATTTTTTAAGAAAGAATTTACCCATCTTTTAAATTTGAATCCTTCTATATTAAAACGATTTTTCACTCCATATTCATCTCCGGATTGGCCTTAGGTATAGTAAAATAAAATTTAGCACCTTCACCTTTTACCGAATTTACCCAAACTTCTCCTCCCAAGTTGTCTATGATTTTCTTTACAATGGCCAATCCCATCCCGGTGCCCTCATATTTACCTTTTCCATGAAGACGTTTAAAAATAGTGAAAATTCTTTCGTGGTGGATTGGATCTATTCCAATTCCATTGTCTTCGACAGAAAATTGCCAAAACCCATCCTTTTCTTCAAAACTAATATCTATTACTGGTTCTTCATTTTCATTCTTGTACTTTAAAGCATTTCCAATAAGGTTATAAAAAACCTGAAATAGTGGTGTTTTATAGGAAACAATTCGAGGAAGTTTATTGAAGTTAACAATTGCCTTGGATTCTTTAATCCTCTTTTTTGTAGCACACAGACCTCATCAACTAATTCATTAATATTTAATATTTTCAGCTTGTCTTCATGTTTTCCTATTCTTGAAAACTCCAATAAATCTAAAATAATTTGGCGCATCCGCATAGCTCCGTCTACAGCAAACCCTATGTACTGGTGCGCTTTTTCATCCAATTCATCTCGGTATTTCCTTTCTAACAATCCCATAAAATTGCTCACCATTCTCAGAGGTTCCTGTAAATCATGAGAAGCTACATAGGCAAATTGCTCCAGCTCTTTATTTGACCTTTCCAGCTCAATGGCATGCTGAGCCATTTGATTATTCATAGCTTGAAGGGATTCTTCATACTCTTTTCTATAGGTAATATCAGTTATGGCACCTACCACCCGAGTAACTTTATTGCTTTTATTTCTAATAAAAATTGCCCTGTCAATTACAAAGGCGTAATGTCCTTCATTACATAATAAACGATATTCTTCGAACCAATTGGTAAGAACATCACTATTAATAAATTCTTTAAATTTCACCGTGATTCTTTCCCTATCTTCTGGATGAATCAATTCTTGTAAGGCTACTATATCCGGAGAGCTATCCTTCAAATCGTATCCAAAGAGGGTGTGAAATCCCACCCCTCGAAAAACCTCATTGTTTTCAATATCATAATCCCAAATAGCATCATTGGTGGCTTCAGCTATTTTCTCAAACCGCTCATTAGAAAGTTGAATTTTTTCTGATATTAATTTTTCTTGGGTTATGTCTTTAATAAAAACACTAATGCCATCTTCGGAAGGGTAACCATTTACATTCAACCATATTTTTCTTCGATCGGAAAACATCTCAAAATGAACATTCACCTGATTTTGTAGAGCGAAAAATAGCTGTTTTTGAACTTTGGAATTTTTTATTCGCGGAATCACCTCCCAAATCACATTATTGAGTGCTCGTTCTTTACTTATGCCGATAATTTCTTCTGAACGCTGATTCCAATAGAGGATTTTAAAATCATTATCCAAAGCAAAGAATGCCTCTCCTATACTCTCCAAAATGGCATTCTTTTCTTTAAAGGATTGCAAAAGGGCCTTTTGGCTATTGGTTCGCTGTATCGCTGAAGATAAGTTGGAAGAAATGGTTTGTAAAAATGAAATTTCACTCTCTGTCCAACTCCGTTCCGAGTGGCAGGTTTTGAAACTTAAAAATCCATAAAATTTATTTTTAATTGTGATCGGAATTGAAACATTAGAATAAACCCCTAGCTTTTCAAAATTCTCTTTCAATTTACAATAAGGTAATTCACTTGTATTTACGATAAACAATTCTCCTCTTTTCAAGACATCCATTATCTCAGGAAAATCATCAACAGCTAGCTTTTGGACAGCAACATTTTCTGTAAAGTTTATATCCTCCCCTAGCGTCCATTCAATCATCTTTGTAACATACTCTTCCCCATCATCTCCAACTTCATTTTTTTGAAAGTAATTAATTTTATCAATTTCAACTGCTTCACTCGTAAGTTGAAAAACCTTCTCTATGGCATCCTTCCAATCTTCAACTAACAGAAATTTTTCAATTACTCTAGAAATTATTTCGAGAAGTTGATTGTTTTTCGCTAATTCAATTTCGCTTATCTTTTGATTGTGGATGTCCTGAAGTGATCCGGATATACGAACACATTTACCATTGCTAAATTCAGGCTTACCAATACTTCTTATCCAAGTTTCACTTCCACTCAAATGCTTTAATAGAATCTGATAATCCCAAGACTTTCCCTTACTTACTGCCTGCTTAAGTGCATTTTCGATTGTATCCTTTGTTTTTATATCATAAAATGCCGAAAGTTCTTCTAGGGAAGGAGAACTATCTTGAGGAAGACCGTAAATTTCCTTGGACGTGGAGGATAAAAAAGTTCATTATTTACCAAGTCAATTTCCCAACTACCCATTCTTGAGAGTTTAGAAGCATTGTCAAGTAAGGTTTGTAAAGACACTAATTCCGTAATGTCATGGCCAAAAATAAATACCAAACCTTCTTCTCCAAACTTATCGGAAGTATTCCAAGAAATCCATCTGTGTTGACCTGGTTTGGTTTGGTATCTATTAATTAGGTTTTTTACTTCCCCCCTTTTCTAAAGAAAACTTCCTCATTGATAAATTTTTATCCTCAGGATGAATAAAGTCCTCAAACTTTTTGTTTAAAACCTCCTCTTCTCTATATCCAAATACCTTGCAAAATGAGGGGTTAACTTTTACAAAATATCCACTTGTATCAATTACAGTCAACACTTCAGGAGCGCTTTCAAAAAGAAGCCTCATTTCTTCTTCCTGCTGTTTCCGTTTAATTTCTCCTCCTAATAAGACGCCAATTGGTTCAAAAACTGTTGGCAATCCTTAGGCAATGTAACTATGTCATTGACATATAATAGCAACACCCCAACCTGAATGTTATTTTGAAACAATGGTATTCCTATAACTTCCTTAATAAATTGGTGTATATCAGAATTTATCCCTGCAAAACTAGGCTCCATTTCCAGTTCATTGAACTTTAAAAATGAACCGGAATTTAAAGCATGATTAGCTAAACCTTTATTTATCTTCTTTATATCATTCAAATTCGGGTTTTTAATAGCCCAATAATCTTGAAGTAAATTTATTCCAACTTCCTTTCTATTTAATAGCCAAATTTCACACCCTGAAAAGTCTGATATAGAAGAAATATATTTCAAGACCTCTTTTAAAATTACTTTCAATGCTGAATCATCCTTGAAGTATTCAGCAATTTGTTGCTGTACTTCTTTTTGGAAAAAATTCTCCTTTTCATCAGTTTTATCTCGTAAGACACCAATCATTCTTAAAGGTTTACCTTGGCTGTCTCTAATCATATAACTAATCTCCTCTGTATGAAGAAATTGACCGGATTTATGTCGAAATCTATATTCCTTATGCCATCTATTACTTTTAGAATCAGAAACAAAATCATCCCACACTTTGTCGGTTTCTATGGAATCTACCGGATGCATAAAAGAAGCCCATTCTGAAATTTTATTGATCTCCTCACCTTTTTGGTAGCCAAAAATCCTATAAAATCCCTCTCCCCAGTGGAACTCGTCCTTATTAAAATCCCAGTCAAAAATGGCATCATTGGTAACCATATTGACATAGGTAAAGCGCTCATTACTTTTATGTAAGTTTTCAAAATATTCAAATTTCATTAACAATACAGGGAAAATTCTTTGGCTCCTTCGAATAGCATAATATTCATAACCGCTAGGCTTTCTTGCATATTCAAAAAGTTTATTAAAACTGCATCTAACCTCTCATTTGAGTTCTTAATTGGTAATAACCAGCAAGATCGAATTTTTTCTTCGTTCGAAAAGTTCATCAATCCTTTCCATTTATTGTCTTTTCTAATTTCAGGTATAAAAACTTCCTTATTTAATAAATCTGAAAAATTTTCTTGGCTAGTTAACTCATTCAAATACAACTCAAAATCTTTGACGCTAACTTTATTTAAATCAAGAAAAGAAGGTGTGGCCAAATTCAATAAACGGTTGTCTGAAACCTTCAAAATTGCCATTTTCATGGAGGGAAACAGTCTTTCTAAATTGGAAAGAAAACTGATCAATAAATCGGGTAGGTTTGCGTCCTTTTCCATGCTCATCTCCATCAGCTCTTTTTCAATGGTTTCAAGTTCACCATAAAAATGTTCCAAAGTAATGTCCCTTATAGCACCGACCACCCTATAAGCTTTCCCATTTTGATCTCTTAGAATAACTGCTTTCTCTTTTACATATGCCCATTCCCCATTCTCTTTAATAAGGCGATATGCTGTTTCTAATTGATTGTCTAAGCTGTTAAATATAATTTGCCTCACTTTTTCCCTGTATGAGTCGAGATCATCAGGATGGATGCTATTGGAAAAAACTTCGTAATTATTTGATAGAGATTGAATTTTGATACCGAAGTTTAAAGCAAACCCTTCCCCTAAAAACATATCACCAGTACTGGGATCAAAATCCCATATACTTCCGGAGTCTGTTTGCATAACCAACTCAAAGCGCTCATTACTCTTTTTAAGTTCTTCTTCAAAAGCAATTCGTTCGGAAATATCTATTCCATTGCATTGAATTTCTTGGGGTTTTCCATCAACCCCAAGTATACCAACAAAGTCCCATATTGTGGTATAAGTACCTTTTTTAGGGTTTAATTTGTGAAGTTCTACTTTGTGTGCTTTTTCAGGTTCTTGTATGCATTTATTAATAATTTGCTTTAATTTGATTTTTTCTTCATCCGGGACAGTATTGATAACATTAATTTTTTCATTGTCAGAAAAGAGCCAATTGAAAGTCTCAATGTATTTGGTATTAGCAAAGCTAATGTAACCTTCAAGATCAATCCGGATGACAAATGTGGTTTGGGAGTCAAGAAAGCTTTTATACCTGGATTCACTAGTAATTAGTTTTCCTTGAGCCTCTATTAATTTACTAATATCCATGCTATTCACAACAACCCCTCCAAGACTAGGGTCATCCGATAAATCTGTAGCTACTGTTAGTAGCCAGCAGTAAGAGCCATCCTTACGTTTGTATCGGTAAGGGTGGCCTTTGGTTCTTTGCCTTAATGGAAGGTTACTAAACTCTTTTATAACTCGATCTCTGTCTTCCGGGTGAAAATAATTGACAGGATAATCGCCGATTAGTTCCTCTTCTTTGTACCCTAAAATTTGGGGATAATTTGGACTTACGTACAAATACTCTCCTGTCCGCGAGATAATAGCTGTCAAGTCAGAGCCTTCTTTAACCAGAGACCGGAATCTTTTTTCCCTTTTCTCCATTTGGTTATTAAGCTTTACTTTCTCAGTTATATCCCTGAAGTTATCAACCAATCCATTAATGTCAGGATCATCTAAAAAATTTGTAATCGTAGATTCTACCCATCTCCACGTACCATCCTTATGTTTCGTTCTTATAATCCCCCCTTCAATTGGTAGCCCAGGTGAAGCCATAGCCCATTGAATTTTTGCCAAAGACAGTGCCATATCTTCCGGATGAATGGTTTCATTCAATTGCAATCCATACGCTTCTTCTTCACTGTAACCGAGAACTTGTGAAATTGAAGGTGAAACATACTTCTGGACACCTTCAGCATCAAAAATAACAATGGCATCTCTACCATTTTCTACAAGCGCTTTAAATCTCTTCTCATTTTTTTAGGGCTATTTCTGCTTCTTTCCTTTTGGTAATATCTACCATAAGGCCCCTGTACATTATTCCATTTTTTTCATCAACAATTACTTTAATCATATCACTGACCCATACAATGGAACCGTTATTTTTTATAAACCGATATTCGATTGTGAAGTCATTATTAGTTTTGGAGTTTTCCGAAATTATTTTAAGAACTTTTTCTTTATCATCACTATAAATATGATTCACCCAAAATTCCGAATCCTCACACCATTCTTCCGGCATGTAACCTAAAATATCTTTTACTTGAGGACTTATATAACTAAGTTTAAAACTATCGGAATGAGACTCCCAAAATACTCCGGGGATGGTTTGAATAAGCGTTCCTATTCTTTCATTCGATATCCGTAATGCTTCTTGGCTACTTAACTGGTCTAAATAAGTACCTAAATGATACATTAGGTTATCAATTAGCCTGGATTCATTTTTTAAATTGCTAGATCTATTTTCACCAAAGGTGTTTTTGGGAAGTACTAATTCAAGTTCCAAAGATTTACCATCGTGTAATATATATTCAGATTTTAATATATATTTTGAAGGTTGATATCCTGAACTTAAATACACTTTGTCTTGAAACGTGATCTTTGCATGAGTTTCCTCAGGGGTTGGCCAAGCCAAAGGAAAGATATTGCTTGCATTTTGAAACAAAGAATCAATTTGATCCCAAGAATAGTCTAGTCTACTAATATTGAATATACATTCTTGTTCTTTAATTTTATTTTGTAAAAAACAAAGTCTCACCTAACTTTTCTTCTATTTTCTTCCTTTTGGTAACATCCATGATGATGGAATCCCACACAATACTACCATCTTCTAATTTGTGAGGAGTACCGGCACCTTTATGCCAACGCAAGGAACCGTCTGAATGTAGATACCTGTACTCTTTTAACCAAAAGGTTAAACTTTCAGCGGATTTATCTATAGATTCGCTAAGGCTTTTCACATCCTCCTGATATACACTATCCCAAACCAAATTGCTATTTTCCATAACTTGATTAGGAGAAAATCCGAAAATTTGATTGGCACCATTACTTACCCATTCAAAGCGATTTTTACCTGATGGTAGCTTTTTATATCGGTAAACTACTCCTGGAATATTATCAGACACTGTCTGAAACTGAATCTCATTAATCTTCCTATTCGTAATATCCGCATGGGTACCTGACATTTGTAATGGTTTTCCGGTAGGTGACCACTTGGTCACCCTTCCTTTATCATTGACCCAAACCTCATGGCCATCCTTATGAATCAGCCGGCATTCTATGTCATAAAAATCCAACTCCCTATTGAAACAAGCTTTTAAAACGCTGTCAGAATTCCCTCTATCTTCAGGATGTAAAATTTTATACCAGTCATCCATTGTAAATGGTGACAACTCCTCAAGCTCATACCCTATCATAGATGCAAATCGGTGATTAATAGAGACAATATTCTTTTCCATATCCCACTCCCAAGCACCTAATTGGGTTGCCTCTAATATATTATTCAACCTATCTGATTCACTTTTTAGCTTTTCTTTTGTTATTGCTAATTCACTATTACTTTGCTCTATCTCAAATAATTTGGTTGTTTGTGTCGCTAAAAGTTTAAGCGCTTTAATTTTCTTCTCATCCAATTCCCTTGGCTCAAAATCAATGACACACAACATGCCCCAAATTTCACCTGATGAGGTTTTTAGTGGTACTCCTGCATAGAAATACATTTCCGGAAAAGAAATTTGTGAAAGTTCCGGATCTTTTTGCAATCATTCACTACATGCACCTCTTCAGAGAAATGGCTAACTAATTCCATTAAGCCTATTTCCTCTAGAGACTTAGAATCATCTAATCCAATACAAGAAACTATAGCGGTATTACCTTTATTAATTTTAAATAGAAAACTAACAGGAGCACCGGTCAAAATCCCAGCTAAATCAGTTATTGAATCCAATTCATCTGTGATTCCATTATCTACTATTCCACGATCTTCATCTGTCCTTTTTTCTTCCATGGTATTATAAATACTTGATCAGCCCTCTCCCAAATTCTCCAATCTATCTAAAAATAATCAAATAAAATTAAACCTATTCTAAAAACTAAGTTTATGTTTAAAATTGGAACATTTACATTAACGTTTCATCAATTAATTTAGGTAAGCAATGAAATAGAAAAACGATCAGATGCTCCCCAAAAAAACCGGAAAGGACCACTTCTTAAAGTTCAGAAATTAAAAAAATCAATATCAATAATAATAAAGTAGACAGAGTTTGATTTGGCTTTTTTAGGCAATAAATAAGTACAACTTGCCTCATTCTGGTTCTCGATTCCTTCTTAAAAAATTTAACAGTAGTATAAAGGTAAATTCTAGAAAAAAATCTCTTAAAAGCGAACAATTTTATTATAATTATTCGGTTTTAAGAGATCTATAAACTATCCTTTGATTGAGGGGATTTACATCTACACGGTCTATTTCTAAACCATAAAATATTTACAAACTTACTTTCTTATTTTCTGCTGAGGATGCATACACCCCTAAAATTAAGGCGAGTGATCTTTTGGCATCTTGCCCGGTTACCACCGGATTAGTATCTTTTCTAATGGCCTCTACCATGTCTTCAATCTGCACTTGGTGTAGCTTAAAATCTATGGCCATAGGGTCTGAAGCACCACTTCCTCCAATATCCGAACCGGGAATCAACTTATCTTCCTCACCTTTAATATTCCAAGCGATAATTTTTCCTCCTTCTAATATTATGTTTCCATTCTCACCATAAATCTCCAACCTTTCAGGATTCCCCGGGTAAAGTGAAGTGCCACCGGTAATTGTTCCAAGTGCACCACTTTTGAAATTCACAATTGCCGAAGCTAGGTCCTCTCCTTCAATCTTATGAACCATGGTTCTAACTTGTCCATAAACAGCATCAGCATCTCCCATAATATCCAAAAGCAAATCAATGGTATGCACACCCTGGTTGATTAATGCTGCTCCTCCATCACCCTCTTTAGTACCTTTCCAATCACTTGAGCTATAATAGGACGGATCTCTGTACCAATTAATAGCTGCTGTACCCATTAATAATTTCCCTATTTTCCCTGACTTCACAGCTTCTTTTAGCTTTAGATAGCCCGGTTTAAGTCGATTTTGAAAAATGACTCCTAACTTCACCCCTGCCTCTTCACAAGCTTTAATCAGTAAATCGGCTCTTTCAATACTTACCTCAATAGGTTTCTCCAACAATATATGTTTACCTGCTTTTGCTGCGGCAAGTGCAGGTTCTAGGTGGTTACCGCTATGAGTGCAGATACAAACTACATCCAATTCACTTGTACTTAAAAATTTATCTATTTCAAAGTAGGCAGGAACTTTAAACTTTTCCTCAGCCAACTTTGCTCTTTCTTCGGTTGAACTTAAAACAGCAATAAGCTCACTTTCTTCACTGGCATTGATGGCTGCCGCATGCATTCCGGCTATTGCTCCTGTTCCTATAATTCCAAACTTCAATGGCTTTTGTTTAGACATTTTTAAAGTATTTAATCAATTAAAATTTTTAGTCATTTGTTCCATAGCCCAGTTGGTCCTTGCAGCAGAAACTCCGGTACTTGGGCAATTTCCTCCCTTTTCAAGCAACTCATTTACAATGGACTGTATTAAATAAAATTGGATATTTTCGGGCATTTCAAATTCAAAAACCTCATCGGGCATTCCATCTTTTTTAGTGTGACCGAAGTACCCCAAAAACAAGGAAATCTAATTTCTCCCTTATTCCCAATAATGACGATTTCATCTTTTTGTGAGGTTTCACCAGTAGTAAAACACCAATTACCACTTCCTAATACACCGTTTTCAAAAGTAATATTTCCCAATACAATATCTTCAGCAGGATAATCTCCTGATTGGTTTGCTGCCACCCCATTAACCTCTTTCATCGGGCCAAAAAGGAAGTCCAAGTAATCCAATTGATGGGAGCCCAAATCATAAAAATATCCGCCTCCTGCTACTTCCGGATCTATTCTCCAATTGGATTCATCTTTGATTACATCTGGGTGCTTGGATTGATTAATTGTAATATGTACATACCTTGGATCACCAATAGCCCCTTCTTCAATTAGACTTTTAACTTTCAAGAAATTGGGGAGGGTCCGGCGATAATAAGCAACATACAATGGCAGGCCCGCATCCTCACAAACTTTTATCATTTCTAAACACTCAGCATGATTTCTAGCCATTGGCTTTTCAACATACACAGGCTTTCCAGCCTCAACAGCTTTTTTTGTTAGTTCCAAGTGGGAATTGGGAGGAGTAGCAATATATACTGCATTTACCTCCGGGTCGTTGATTAATTCATCTGCATCTGCATACCATTTTGGTATTCCATGCCTCTCTGCGTAATCTTTAGCCTTTTCAGCATTCCTACGCATCACGGCAACTACTGATGAATCAGTTACTTTATTCATTGCAGGGGCACTTTTTTCTCACATACACTCCCTGCTCCAATCACTCCCCAACGTACATTACTTGAGTTAAATCTCTTCATATATAATAATTCGCCTTAATTATTAATTGTTGCTAAATTTATAAAAATCCTATTTTCTACTTATTACTTTAAGTGTCCCTCTATTTTGACGGTGTTTTGATTTCTCGGGTCATATTCAAAATTAGTTTTTTTTTGACAAAAGCCGTGGTGTGAATGCTAAACCTTATCTATTTTTTGGTCAAGTTACCCTATTCAAGTAAGAACGGTATTGATTTTTCACCTGCAATTGCTTGAACCTAAAATTTGTAATTAACATCTATACCATTTACTTGGTGAAACTAACCTAAAAGATACCCTTACTTCAACCTTGTCCTGATTCTACCATAGAAATGGAGAGTACTTCAACCCTATAATTACGGTTATAATCCAAATTTATACCATTCGGTGGTTCATGATCTTTTATTGTTAAAAAATATCGTTAAAACCCTTTGTTTCAAATACATTATTACGTTCAATAGTTAACCTTTGGAAGGTTATTTAAAATAAAAAATATTCACATCCCTTCAATTAAGAATGTGCATTTCAATACTTAAGTTACTTGTTGCATGCTTTTATAGGCCTAAATTCCCTTTAAGCGCCCACCATTTGTAAGGTGAAACTCAACCAAATTGAGGTAAATTTAGATTTGGATCAATACTTTCATTGGAGTTTTGCATAGCTTCCCAAGAAACAGGCTCACCTTTTTCAGCTGCCATCCTACCCAAAATTGCAGTATAGGTAGAAGTCGCACCTGAGGCTGATTCATTTAAGAATTTACCTGAATTTATACTTCCTATGAAACTTTTGACTTTATTTTCATTGGAATCATGCAAAGAGGAAGTAAAAACTCCAGCCGCACGTTGGCTTCGATCTTCGTTGGCACTTTCATGTCGAATCACTCCAGAATCCCAAGCCTGCTCTCCATCTATAAATACACCTCCGCTATAATGGGCCGTTGCGATTCCTTTGCTACCAATAAAACGAGCGCAAACATCTCCAAAAGTAGGTCCCAACTGCGTTGAATGAAAACTCACCCTGATATTGTCTGGATATTTATAAATCACTTGATAATTGTTCCAAGCATCACCAAAAGCATCGTTGTGATCTCTACCTCCAGAACCCATGGCCATAATAGGTTTTCTTTGCAAGGCCCAACTACAAACATCAAGCATATGGATTCCTTGGTCCAATAGAATCCCTCCAGACAGGGATCTAAAATGAAACTGGTTACGAATCATTGCCTCTGATTTAGACATATTGTCTATAGGTTTAAGTGGAAGTCCTGAAGCAAGGTAATACAATTGAGCCGTTACCACATCTCCTATAGCCCCCTCCTGGACTCTCTTAACCATCTCTTGGTAGGCAGTGGCATGTCGGATTTGGAAACCCACGACCATACTCAATTTCCCGTTAATGGTACTTCCAGCTTTCTCTATTCGCTTTACCCCTGCTACATCTATAGCTACAGGTTTTTCACAGTAAATGTGTTTTCCTGCTGCAATAGCAGCTTCTACAAATTCAGGATGGGTATAGGCTGGTGACGAGATTAATACCGCTTCCACCTCATTATTGTTTAAAAGCTCCATATAAGCTTTCGACCCTTGGTAAATGTTTTTGGATCAATTTCCCCAAATCCCTTGTCCTTATTTAGTCCGTCCAGTTTTTCTTTGGCCACTTTAAGCTGGTCATCAAACAGATCAGCCATCGCCATGATATTAACATTTGTATGTTTTGACATCGCAGTGATTACAGATGTCCCTCTATTTCCACAACCGATTATACCAAGCTGAACTGCTGAATTGGCTTTTGTGCCAAAAACCGTACTTGGTTTCAAAATTGTAATGGCAGATACTGCTGCCGCGCCTTTAATAAAAGACCTTCTTTCTATTTTCGTCATTTGGTGGTTTGTTTATCTTGTTTTTGTAAAAATCTAGAGATTAACTGATAATATCATGAACGACATGCCCACTTACATCTGTAAGCCTAAATCGCCTTCCCTGGTGTTTGAAAATTAATTTTTCATGGTCCACTCCCAGCAAGTGGAGCATTGTTGCCTGAAAATCATGCACATGAACCGGATCTTTCACAATATTGTACCCAAATTCGCATGTTTCTCCGTGAGTGTACCCTTTTTTTACACCACCACCAGCCATCCACATGGTAAAACACCTTGGATGATGATCTCTTCCGTAATTGTCTAATGTTAATTTTCCTTGAGAATAATTGGTTCGACCGAATTCACCTCCCCATACCACTAGAGTATCTTCTAGCAATCCTCTTTGTTTTAAATCCATTACCAAAGCAGCACCTGCCTGATCTACACTTTTACTCATGATTTTAATGTCACGGGGTAAATTCCCATGTTGATCCCAGCCCTGATGGTAGAGTTGAATAAACTTGACATCTTTTTCTGCCAACCTTCTAGCCAAAAGGCAGTTGGCAGCAAATGTTCCAGGTTTCCTGGAATCTGGACCATACATGTCGTAAATATAATCCGGCTCATTTGATATATCCATTGTGTCAGGTACAGAGGACTGCATCCTGTAAGCCATTTCATATTGAGAAATCCTGGAATTGATTTCCGGATCCATCACTTTGTCATACTTTATATCATGAAGGTCCTTCAGTGCATCTAGCATCCTTCTACGGCTCTTAGCGCTTAGCCCATTGGGATTATTCAGATAAAGCACAGGGTCTTTTCCAGACCTAAACTGCACTCCCTGATGCAAAGATGGTAAAAACCCACTCCCCCATAATTTTGCATATAGCGGTTGGCCCCCAGCCTTGCCTCTCGAAAGTAAAACACAAAATTCAGGAAGGTTCTTATTGTCACTACCCAAACCATAACTTATCCAGGAGCCCATAGAAGGTCTACCACTTAACTGTGATCCAGTTTGAAAAAGGTAATGGCAGGATCATGGTTTATTGCCTCCGTGTGCATGGATTTCACAAAACACAATTCATCTACAATTTTTGCTGTATGTGGCATCAATTCACTTACCCAGGCACCACTTTGTCCATATTGAGCAAAATCAAACACTGAGCCGGCTAGAGGAAATGAATTTTGACTTGATGTCATACCTGTTAACCGTTGCCCAGCCCTTATTGATGCAGGCAACTCCTGACCAAAACGCTCATTTAGCAATGGTTTATAATCAAACAGTTCCATTTGGGAGGGACCTCCACTTTGAAAAAGAAAGATAACCCGCTTGGCTTTCGGTACTAAAGGAAGCCTGCCTAAGCCAGCCTCTTTATCAACTCCAATATTGGCCAGAAGATTTCCAGGATCCAATAAGGAAGACAGGGCCACACTTCCTAAACCTAGGCTAGTTTTAGTTAAAAACTGACGGCGATCCATATTTGGATCATGTAATAAACTCATATCCTTAATTTATTATTTCTAAACCCTATGCATTTCCAAGATAGTGTCTCCACTCGTTAAAATCTGCTTATCGTTTATAGATGGCTTCATCGTAATTCATTAAAGTGGAATTAACCAGCGTAAAGGCCGCCAATTTTTCCTTGGGTAGGCTATTATCTCTACCATATTCCCCAACTTGAAGCAAACTATCGGCCTCATGAGGAGTGCGTTGAAATTCAGCAAGCTCATTTTGGTACAATTCCTCCAAAATCATCAATTCCTTAGGTTCAGGGTTCCTGCTTGTGATTGCTCTAAAACCATATTTTAACTGATCTGAAGTCTCAACTCCTCCATCTATTAACATCTTTTCTGCGAGGACCCTAGAGGCTTCTATGTACTGGGGGCATTCATAAGTACTAGCGCCTGCAGTGGGGTATTGGTATTTTGCCTTTTGATGATACACACATATTTATCAGAAGCGTCAAAATTGATCATTGAAGGAGGAGGTGCACTTCGTTTCCAAATGGTATAAAGGCTTCTTCTGTACAAATTATCTCCTGTATCTTCAATGTATTCATTTGCATATTCAGCAGTCAACTCCCTCCATAGTCCCTTGGGTTGGTAAGGTTTCACACTTTCTCCACCAATTTTTGGAACTAATAAACCACTTGAAGCCAAAGCCTGATCCCGAACCATTTCTGCTGGAATACGGGAGGCATTGGCTCTTGAGAGCCATATATTTGAAGGATCTATTTCTCTAACATTCTCTTTTAGAATAGATGATTGCTGATAAGTAGCTGAGCTTACCATCAATTTAAGTAATTGCTTAAGATCCCATCCTGACTCCATGAAATTTACTGCAAGCCAATCTAATAATTCAGGGTGAGAAGGAAACTCACCTTGGTTTCCAAAGTCATCAGGTGTTGCTACGATCCCTCTTCCAAAGATCATTTCCCAATATTGATTGACCACTACCCTAGCAGCTAATGGATTTTCTTTATGAAGAAGCCATTTGGCCAGTCCCAACCTATTTTTAGGAAGCTCTTCAGGAAAAGCAAACAATACGGCTGGAGTCTCTGGGAAAACCTGTTCAGTAGGGGCATCATAAACCCCTCTGTTTAGAATAAAAGTCTTTCTTTCTTCATTCCTCTCCCGCATAACCATGACTTCAGGCTTAGCGCTTAATAATTCGTTTTCTTTTTTCCGAAGTTTGTGCAAGGATTGTGTTTGATTTTGGTAATGTTGATTTACCACAGAAAAATAATAGTCCTGTAAAGCTATATTGTTTCCCTCCTTTAAATTGTTCAATATTGGGTCTTGGATTCCTGCCAACATTTGGGTTTCAATAGCTGTTAGTTTTCGATCGAAAACCCGGATTTCATCCACAAGGGAATGGTCTAATGTTTCTGCAAAATTGGTTCCTCGTTTTCCAATCTGTAAATTCCCAGGATGACCAATACCTCTTTTTTCTTTGCCATAGGCCAAAATACTTTGCTTCAAATGATCGGTAACAACCTTACGTCCTAGACGTTTCCCATTCATATAAATCTGCAAACCAGTAGCTTTACTTGATCCATCATAAGTCATAACAAGGTGAACCCATTCCCCTACTGGCACCTTTTCCTCGGTATGGACTTCAATGGCATTTGCTGGCCAAGTATGGCTCATCAAGCCGGCCAAACTTCCATCTTCTCTAATCAACAATTCGTAACCTCTAAAACCATTTGCAAAACCTCCGGTCTTGGAAAAAATCGGTCCATTTAAACTGTCCTCTATTGCTTTATACCATAAACTTATAGAAAAAGGGTCACTCCGTTCAAAATAAGCTATATCTGGACCTAAGTCAACATAACTATCCCCTACCAATTGTATTCCTTTGCCAAATTTCCCATCCACTGTCAATATCTCTTTGTCCTTTTGAATAACCACCATGTCTGCCGGCTTGTTCTTATTGGCTAAGTTTTTAAATTTATTATCCATTGGTTTATCAAGTGGATAATGCCCGATTTGGCCTTTTATAGTAAATTGAGAAGTTGATTGAGCATTCAGATTAGCCAACCATTTTTCAAAGGATTTTGAAGCCTGATTTTTAACACTATCAATAGTTGTTTCTTTTTTCCGAATTTCTTCATTGATATAGGCGATTTTTTTCTCCACCTCTTCATCGTCTTTCAGGATCAAGGTAGGGCTTGCATCACCTACATAAGGCACTTGACCCGTTTCATTGATATTGTTAAAAAATGCATATAACTGGAAATATTCCTTTTGAGAAATAGGGTCATATTTGTGGTCATGGCATCTAGCACACTCTGTAGACAATCCTAAAAATGCTTTACCAAGGGTATTGGTACGGTCAGCGACATATTCTACCCTATACTCCTCAGGAATAATCCCTCCTTCCTGGCTCTGTGGATGGTTGCGGTTAAATCCTGTTGCGAGAATTTGGTCATAAGTTGGGTTTGGCAATAGGTCTCCTGCCAATTGCCAGAGAATGAAATCATCATAGGATAAGTTTTCGTTGAATGCTTTTATTACCCAATCTCTCCAAGGCCACATATTCCTCATTCCATCATCTTGGTACCCATTAGAATCGGCATATCTGGCCAGGTCCAACCATTTAGAGGCCAACCTTTCGCCATAATGTGGGGATTCCAAGTATTTATCCACCAACTTTAGGTAAGCTTTTTGGAGTTATCGTTTAAAAAACTCTCCACTTCTTCCATGGAGGGTGGCAAACCAGTAAGGTCGAAAGAAAGTCTTCTGATCAGGGTTTCCTTGCTCGCTTTTTCTGATGGTTCCAGTCCTTTTGTAAGCATTTTAGCATAGACAAAATGGTCTATTTCATTTTCAGCCCATGACAAAGCTTTATCATCCAGGGTGGGGGTATGTGTTTTTTGAGGGGGAATAAAGGACCAGTGAGGCTTGTATTTGGCACCTTGTTCGATCCATCGAGTAATTAGTGCGATCTCCGTTTCAGAAAGTTTTAAGTTAGATTCAGCAGGTGGCATTTTCAGGTCTGCCTCTTCTGAAACTATCCGTAGGTAGACACCACTTTTCATAGGATTTCCAGGCACTAAAGCATAATGGTCTTTGTTCTCACCAATTAAGTCAAGTGCATCAGCTTCCACATCCAATCTTAAATTGGCCTCTCTTTTGTTGACATCCGGCCCATGGCAGGCAAAACACCGGTCAGACAAAATGGGTTTGATGTGTAAGTTAAAATCCACCATTTCTGGTAATTGTTCTTCCACTTCTTCCGAAAACTCAATGGTCCGATTAAAAGGGACAACCCAAATAACAACCAAAAAATGGTTAAAAATATAGCTATTTTTAGTATAAGACCTTTGTTCATTTTTGACACGATTGACAAAATTATTCTTTCTAATATACGAATTGCCTTTATATTTTTTAATGAAAATGTCACGACCTGAAGTATTTGTGTTTGTAAGGACAATGCACAAAACTTCCGGTCATGACAATTATTATCCGATAAGCAAATAATCGATCTTAATACTTAACGGGTATAAATCCATGCGGATAATTATTTACCAACCTGGATTTTGTTCTAAATTTTTATTGAAAGAAATTTCATTGTCTGGAATTGGCAATAGGTTGTGTCTATCTTCATAGCCATTTGGAAATTTTACTTCAATCAAACCTCCATCAGCAGCCTTAATATCTACAGGATAAAGGTCTTGACCAATTTTCCATCTTTTAATATCAGCCCATAAAATTCCTTCTCCAAAAACTCAACAACGCGCTCATGTCTTAACTTCTCTCTGGCAGCCTCTTGAGAAAGATCAGTTGGCAAAGAAGTAATTGTAACATCGGTTCGTTCCGTTCTTATTCTATTGATAATGCCAATGGCTTCAGGTATATTTTGATTGGTCTCAATAAGCGCCTCAGCTTTTGCCAGTAACACATCAGCATATCGTAATACGATAAAATTCAATGGTGAAACCCTAGGACTAAGTAAAGGAATTCCTTCTCCAACATTTTTTCGTAATCCAAATCCTACCCTTTGTCCTGTATGATTAGGAACTTCTGAAGGATATAACCTTCCCTCAAAAGTTGCTCCAGGCCTTAATATCGAAAAATCCAATCTTGGATCCCTTCCCTCAAACTCATTGTTAGGATCAACGGCTGAACCATCGATCATTTCATATTCGTCTATAATATGTTGTGTAGGTGCAGGATCACTCGCTCCTGCGGCAGCCACACCACCTGGAAGGGCCAACCAAGCAAAGAAATTTCCCTGACCTTGTTCACCAGCTATGTACTGAATATCAAATAAAACCTCTTCATTGTTCTCATTGTCCAACTTAAAGAGTCCTTCATAGCTTGGAAATAAATCATACATTCCCAAGGCATCAATTTGCTCGACCATCTGCAAGACCTCAGTGTATTTATTTTGATACAAATAAGCCCTCATTTTCATACCCAATGCAGCACCTTTGGTAACCCTACCCAATTCATAGCTTACAGGTTCTGAATTTTGAATCGCTATATCATAATCTGAAATGGCCTGAGCCCATGTCTCTTCAAGGGTATTTCTACTTAGTTCGGTTACTTCCTGAGTATTTAACTTGGTTAATATGATGGGCACACCACCATAAGCATCCGCTAATAATGCATAAGCAATTCCTCTGAGAAAGTGTACCTCCCCCAAATAAGTGGCTTTTTTATCTGCAGGAAGATCAACATTTTCTAAATTGGCAATAAAATCATTGGAGAAATTAATGATCCTATAGCACATCGTCCATCGCTCATCTACTAAACCGCCTGTAGTACTTGCTGTAATTGAACCGTTACCAATTTGCTTTTCCAAACCATTCCAGTGGGCCCACTGGTAAGCATAGGGTGTGATGGCATCAAAAGTCGGCCCTGACCCATATACTCCTCTATGTTTCAAAACACTATAGATACCATTTAAAGCCAATTTAACATCATTTTCATTTTGCCAAAATGAAACCGTTGTAATCCTGTCTGTAGGATATACTGCAAGAAATTCCTCACCACAGCTACTAAAAAGAAGCATGCCCAGGACTACAAAATTTATTTTAAATATCTTTATCATTTTCATAATGCTTATAGATTAATATTGACACCAAGGGAAAGAATTTTTGGTAAAGGATAAAAATTATCCCCCGAATCAAACGTGTTTCTTTCGGGGTCAAATCCCTCATAGTCTTTGGACACTAACGAACCTATATTCTGGGCATTCCCATAAACATATAGTTTTTGAAGTCCAAGTCTTTCTGTTAAAGCAGAAGAGAAAGTATAACCCAACTGGATATTTCTGAGTTTAACAAATGAAATGTCGCTTACCCAATAAGAAGATGCTTCACTTCTCCACGTATCACTTATTGAAATCCTTGGTACTGTTGTACTTTTATTGTCAACCGTCCAGGCATCTCTCCATTTTTCAGTGATTGTTCCTCCGGAAATTCCCAAAGGTTGGGTCCAGGCATTCTGGGTATAAACATTTGCCCCAGCTATTCCCATGATCACAGTACTTAAATCAAAACCTTTATAATTAACACTTGGTGTAATACCAAAAGTGTATTTAGGGATGGTATTCCCCAAAGCCATTTTATCCTCAAAACCCAGACGACCATCATTGTTAACATCTTCATATTTCAATTCACCTGCTTGTGGAATATACCCATTGGCAGACATGTGTTCTGATGCTTCCTGGTCAGTTTGGTAAATCCCTATGGCTTTATAACCATACAATTCACGGTAGGAAAACCCTTCGCGAATCAGGTACAATTGATCTGGTGAATTTTCTCTGAATTTGGTTACCTGATTTGCGATATAGGTCATGTTGACGCCAATATTATAACCTACATCATCTCTATCTTTAGCCAACTTTGAGTAATTGATATTAAATTCAAAACCATTGTTGGTCATTTCTCCTACGTTTTCAAAAGGTGCACTTACCCCCCGAGAATTGATGGTATAGGCAATTGAACTATGATATCGTTCGTCGTTTTCATGAAGTAATCTGCTTCTACAAAAATCCTATTGTCTAACAAACCAAATTCAACTCCCAAATCTGTTGTTACCGAAGTTTCCCATCCAATTCTCTCATCCACAAGAGCCGTTATCCCTGCACCAGGTGCAAAACTTCCAGAAAAATTGTAGCTAAGTCCATTCGTTTGATTTACCACAGCTAGGTATGGCCAGTAGGAATTAATATTCTGATTTCCCAGTTGCCCCCAAGAAGCTCGTATTTTAAGGTCTGAAATTAAATTTTGGCTTTTCATAAAGGCTTCTTCACCTAGTCTCCAACCTGCTGAAAATGCCGGAAATACACCCCATCGATAGTCTTCTTTAAACCTAGAACTACCATCAGCTCTAAGATTCATTTCAAATAGATACTTGTCTGATAAGGCGTAATTTACACGGCCAAAATAGGACATCATTCTGAGTTCACTCATGTTTCCATTGGCTTGGAAACCTGCGGTTCCGGCATCGACTTGTATCATTCCCTCCTTAGGTGGATCTGACCTTCTACCATAAACGTCTTTGATAACAGTGCTCTCAATTTGAATACCAGCAATGGCAGAGATATTATGAATTTCATTAAAGGTTTTGTTAAAGTTCAAGGTAGAGAATAAGGTGTTATAATTGCTTTGAACGTTCTCTCTACTAGCCTCCAAAATGGTAAGGTAATCCAGGTTTTTTCCTTCTACCCCTGTATTGGTATATCCATAAACCAAATTGTTGTGTCGGTCTCTCAAATTACTATTGTACTGTGAAGTAAAATTGGCCTTCAAAGTCAAGTAATCAGTGAAATCAATGTCTGCAAAAACATTCATTTTGAAAAAATTGTTTTCTGTGAGAGAAAGCCCATTGGCTGTTTCTATTAATGGATTTCTATTGCCTACAATTGTATTTCCACTGCTGTTAATTGCCTGGACAGACCCAAATCTACCGTCTTCAGTATATGGCGCTGTAAAAGGATAGCCACCATTGGCGAAAATATACATCATTCGTCCTATGTTAAATGGTTCTTCAGATGATTTTTTGATACCATTAATACGACCACCGATGGTTAACCAGTCTTTTAATTTCGATTCCAGATTTAAAGTAAGTCCGTATCTACTTGAATTGGAATTAAGCATAATTCCATCCTGATTAAGGTAGTTCATGGATACATAAAACTTGGTCTGCTCTGAGCCACCTTTAACAGATACATTGTGTTCTGTAATGGGAGCCTTTCTAAACACTTCATCAAAGAAATTGGTATTGGGATAAACGTATGGATCACTTCCGTTTTTAAAATCGTTTATCACTGACTCAGGAAACAATGCGCTACCTCCTTGATTGGCTAAGGCCTGGTTCCACATCCCCATATATTCCGCACTATTTTCTATAATATTATAGCGCCTTCCAAGACTTTGCTGCCCAACATAACTACCTATATTCACACTGGTCCTTTCTCCAAATTTCCCCGATTTAAGGGTAATTAAAACCACTCCATTTGCTGCTCTAGATCCATAAATGGCAGAACTAGCAGCATCCTTCAATACCGTCATACTTTCGATATCATTAGGATTGATTTCATTTATTGAAGCCTCTACGCCATCTACAAGTATCAATGGATTTGAATTGTTTAATGTACCCCATCCTCTAACACGAATTTGGGCACCATCACTCCCGGGTTTTCCTGAGTTTTGACTTATCCAAACACCCGGCACCTGTCCACTTAATGCCTGAGAAGCATTGGTAATTGGCCTGTTCTGAAGCTCCTCATCAAAGTTAACTGAAGAAACTGCACCCGTTAAGTTTTCTCTTTTTTGGGTGCCATAACCTACTACCACCACCTCATCTAGAGAAGAGGTATCTTCTAGTAAAGTAATGTTAACAATACTTTGGTCGGAAATCTGGATCCTTTGGGAAACAAATCCAATAAATGAAAAAACTAATGTTTCTCCTTTATCTACATTTACCATATATTTTCCGTCCAAATCGGTGGCAGTGCCTCTACCTGTGCCGGGTACAGATATTGTAACTCCAGGTATTGGTTCACCATTTATATCCACAACCGTACCGATAATTTCAACTCTTAGTGATTCCTTAATAGATTGTAATTTTTTTGAAGTGGAATTGTTACCGTACCCGAAATGGGATATCATTAGAAATGCAATTAAAAAATATAGGCTTGCAATGGCTTTCTTAGTGGGGAGATAAAAACCCCAACAACTTTCAATTGATGCTTTTTTCATTGATTTGTGGTTTAGTGAATAAATTATTTAATTAATATTAAAATAAATTTATGCCATATCTTAATTTACATCTATTTAATTAAATAGCAATTAACAATACTACTATTTTTTAAAATATTATATATATTTTAAAAAATTTCTTTTTAATTTACATTTTCATTAATTACACTTACCTAGGGTATGAATACTATAATAAAAATCACCAATTTTACCATAAATAAATTTCAACAAACTGGGCTTTCAACAAAAATTATTCACCACAGAATTATTCAATGATGTCCATGATCAAGAAAAAATCATAATTCTACTATAATTTACGATTGCTTTATTTTCTTCTTACTAATATTGCTCCCCCCATCCAAAATTCACTTTCATTTCTGATTGTATACCCGTATATTTTCACGCAATATTAAACTCAAAATAACCCATGAATTCATTCCTCTTGTCTCTGAAAATTTTTGCTTTTTCATTATTGTTAGGGAACAACAGTTTTGCTCAACCTACTGAGGTCACATCTGACTTGGTTTATCCAACTACTTTTATTCATCCGGGAATCTTACAGAACCAAGCAGATTTGGATTATATGAAATCACAAATCCTTAAAGGAGAAGAACCTTGGAAAACAGCCTTTGAAAATCTTCAAAAAGAGGCAAATTTCAATTTTAAAGTACAAGCGTTCACCCATGTTGTAAGAGGTTCTTATGGACGCCAAGGGCAAGGACATAAGGAGCTTTCAGCAAGCGCAAAAGAGGCATATAGGCAAGCCTTACTTTGGTATGTGAAAGGTGAAGCGTCTCATGCGGAAAAAGCCATTCAAATCATTAATGCTTGGTCTGAGCGATTATGGGACTTCGATGACAACGATGCGAAACTAATAGCAGCACTAACCGGTCAACACTTCTTAAACGCTGCAGAAATATTAAGGCATAGCAATTCGGGTTGGGCTCCGGAAGAAATTCAAAAATTTGAACAATTAATGCTTACCGTATTTTATCCTTATATCAGGGACTTTTTCACAGAAGCCAACGGAAACTGGGATGCTGCCATGATCAATACCATGTTAGGAATAGGTATTTTCACAGACCGACCAGATATATTTAAAAGGGCCGTCAATCGTTATTTCTGGGGACCAAATAATGGCGGTATTACCAAATACATATACCCCAATGGCCAAATTCAAGAAACAACCAGAGACTGGCCCCATGTTCAATTGGGTTTAGGTGAGTTTGCAAAAGCAGCACAAATTGCATGGACCCAAGGGGTAGATTTATATGGAGTGGCGGATAACCGACTAGCTCTGGGTTTTGAATACACAGCAAAATATATGCTTGGTGAGGAAGTACCTGTTTACGGAGACATTTCTACGAGAGGAAGAGGTGAATTCAGAGACATTTATGAGTCCGTTTTTTCGCATTACACCAACGTGAAAAAAATAGCCATGCCTTATACCAAAGAAGCCGTTGCTTTTACACGGACAAACTCTACTTGGGGATTTTTAGTAGCTCAAAGAGCGCCGGTTCAACTATCAGCAATACCCGAAAATGTAAATGGTCCTTTGGAAAATGCCCGAGAACAAACTGGTGCAAGGAATAGTCTAAATCAATTGAATGAAGATGAATTCATAAAGGTAAAACCAGGACAATCCATTCAGAAGGCTATTGATAATGGAAGCAAAACTGGGAAAAAGATCTTACTCGAAAAAGGCCAACATTTTTTAAAGGAATCCTTAAAATTACCGAGCAACATCCATTTGGAAGGCTTCGGTTTAGCAACCATTCTTTTACTTGAAGAGAAAGTAAGTGGCCTTACCGTGGGTAACCTAAACCCTGTGGCTGAAAACATTACATTGAAGAATTTTGTGATTGAAGGGAGGGAAAGTGCCCAACCAGAATATGACCCTAACCAGGGAAGAAGGACGCGAGCCAGGCAATCAGCTCCTCGAAGAGAAGGCCTGGTTTTGGCTGCTGATTTAATAAACCAAATCCGAAACATTCACCTTGAAAACCTAACGGTAAGAAACTTCACCAAAAATGGTGTATCACTCCGCGGAGCTCAAAGAGTGACTATCGTTAATTGTGATTTTAGCGATAATGGTTCTAATGTCGTTCCGGGTAAAGGACTTCATCATAACTTGCATCTTTTTCAATCGAGCAATGTCAATATTTCCAAAAGCCGATTTAGTAATTCACCTTGGGGCTCAGGTATTATGGCGAGCCTTTGTGAAAACATCAAAATCGTCAACAACGAAAGTAGCCGTAACAAACGCGATGGAATCCAAGTTAATGAATCTCGTTCTGTGGAAATTAAATACAACCTCTTGGAAGGCAATGACCGCAACGGTTTGCACTTCGAAAATCTTTTAAGGGAAATAGTCAATTAACCATCGCTCAAAATACCATTCGAACAAATGGGGAAATGGGAGTCAATTCTCCTGATAACCAAACACAAAAGAGAAATTATAATTTTATTCAACACAATAAAATTCATGCTTCTACCTCCCTTCCGAATAACCATTTTCTGAGCAAATGGAAGAAGGTCTCAGAAAAACTGAACCTTCCTCAAGAAGTACAAGTCAATGGTGCAAACCCTTTACTAGCTGCTAGGTATTTACTGGAATATTTTAGGCATAGAAAAGGGTTAGCTCATCCTTCAGACAACAACAATTATAATGAAATCCCTTCTTCCAAGGATTATACCTATGCCGAAAATGCTTTAAAACATGTGATGGTAGGTCAACCTGCCTATCCCTCCTTTTTCGTAGGTAGGGATATCAATTGGGAAAGCCAACCGGTAAAAGATAAAGAATGGGTATGGCAACTTAACAGAATGGTGTTTTGGCAAAGTATGGGAAAAGTATACAAAGACCAGGGAGATGAAAAGTATGCCAGGGAATGGAACAAACAACTTATAGACTGGGTAATTAAAAATCCAAGAGACGATAGGCATCAACTGGCTTGGCGGTCTATAGAAGCCGGTATTAGGGGAAACCGATGGACTCATCTATTCAATTATTTTCTTCATTCTCCAAATTTCAGTCCTGAGGCACTGGTATTTTACCTCAGCAGCATATTTGATCATGCTGACTACTTAATGACCAAATATAGTTCAGGTAGCAATTGGGCTTTGATGGAGGCTGAAGGAATGGCTTTTATCGCCATGACATTCCCTGAATTTAAAGATTCAGACTTATGGCTAACAGAAGCGATTAAACGTTTTAACAACGAGATTCATGAACAGGTATATCCTGATGGTCACCAAAGGGAATTGGCATTCGGATATCATATGGGAAGCATCAGTTGGTTTTTAAGAACCTATGAGTTGGCCCAAATGAATAATAAAGCTGATCTTTTTTCTGAAGATTACTTGAAAATGATTGAGAAAATGACTGAAGTGCCAATGAAGCTTGCATTTCCGAATGGTACCACCCCTCAATTTGGAGATGCATGGACTGGAGAGCCCGGCCAATATTACAATAAATTGGAAACTTGGGCAAAACTCTTTGACAGAGAAGATTTCCTTTATGTGGCAACAGAAGGAAAAAAGGAATTAAACCCAATCAGACAGCATATGCCTTCCCCCAGAGTGGTTTGTATTCCGTTCGAAGCTCTTGGGACCCTGAAGCCATAGCCATGGTAATAAAGTGTGGACCCAATGGAGGTGGTCATAGCCAACCTGACAACAATACCTTCTCTCTATATGCCGGAGGGAGAAATTTAACGCCTGATTCAGGGAGTTTTATTTATAGTGGTGATCCTGAAGGAAGAGCTTGGTTCAGGCAAAGCAAAGTACATCAAACCTTAACTTTGGACGGGAAAAATATAAATTATGCCCCCAAATTATTACTATGGAAACCCGGAGAAAAGCACGATATTTTAGTAGTAGAAAACCAAAATTATGAGGGAATGGCCCACCGTAGAGCGGTAATTTTCTACAACAAATCATTTTTTATTCTAGTGGATGAGGCCATTGGAAATGAGAAAGGTTTACTCGATTTAAATTTTCAACTCGCCCCCGGTAAGGTATCAATTGACAAAGAAAACCTTGCGGTCCAAACTTTATTTGAAGAGGGTTATAACCTTTCTATTAAAGCCCATGAAATGTCAAAACTGGACTTGGAAAGGCAAGAAGGACAAGTTTCTTTTGTTTACACAGTTAAAGTGCCTCGTCCGGCATTTTCATTTAGTAAAGAATGGGATGGTAAAAAAAATGGAATGCGATTTATTACGAGCTTGGTGCCTTTTCAAGGGAAAACACCCCCACAACTAGATATTAAATTGGGATCAAAGACAAAAATTGGTAGTAATAAGGTAACGTTAGAAATATTTATAAATGGAGAAAAAGAAACCCTTAGCTACCACTTCTAATAAATATTGGAGCCATTAATAGACATTAACGTTGTTAGCGTTTTCTCTACAATCCACTTGACGATACTTATTATTAGCTGATGTTTCTGTTTAATCGATAATCCCAAAATATGCAATAGCCAATCCTTTAAGTGGAAAAATCCTAATACCATAATCCAGGTTAAAAAAATGCCCCTTTGGCTTTTATTAAGACAAGGGGCATTTTTATACTAACGAAGGAATTTTAAATCACATTTCAAACACTATTATGATCAAATCCCTACCGACCAAAATTATTAATATCCATCATTTTGAGGGAATTCATTTTTTGTCCTGTCAATTTGACTTTGAGGAATTGGTCGTAGATTATGGTACTCTTTGATATTAGCCGCTCCATTTGGATTGTACATTTTAACCCTTTCTACAAGTTTTCCTGTTCTTTTCAAATCAGGCCATCTATGCAATTCTCCGGCGAGTTCTCTTCCTCTTTCATCAAGAATCATATCAATATCCAATTCATCAGGAGTGATCAAAGGAATTTCTTCCCCACCCGGAAATTCCGCTCTTTTTCTCAAAATATTGAAATAGTAGGTGGCTTCATCCAGCTTGCCCTGCATCATCAAAGCCTCAGCTGCGATTAAGTAAGTTTCACCCAAACGCATGTACATATAATCTCTACCATTGTTTCGTAGATAAGGGTAACGGTGTTTTTGAACAGTTGGAGAATAAACGTCATTCCTATCTTCAATAATTACCAAAGTATAAGGAGCTGCATCAATTTGTTCTTGGGTAAATTCCCTTCGAATAGGGTCATTGGTAAACCAAGCCGCAGTGTCACCTATAGAAAATCCTTCAGGAACATTAGGCTCATCATTGTAAAGCCAAGCTTCCTTGAAAGTCACACTATAACGAGAATCATTTCTGATATGCAAGCCTTCATTCCTGTAATCATTCCCAAATAAGGTGGTCAAGGTAAAATCAGTTGGCCAGAATCGGGCAATCCCAACATGGTACATATCATCACCAATTAAACCTGGAAGTAACCATTGTCTAGGACCCAAAAACCTTTGAAGCTCATTTCCCGGATTGTTTACTTCTGTGTCATCACCCCATTGTACCGACCAAATCACTTCCTCATGTCTTTGATTAAAAGGATCGAATACATCAGCGTAGTTGTCCAACAATCGATGTCTTCCACCTTCAATTACCTGAATTGCTAACTCAGATGCTTTCTCCCAATTACCTATGGTAAGATAAACTTTAGCCAAATGATTGGTAGCTGCATCATAGGTAGGTCTACCATACTGCACTTGTTCTAAAGGAAGGTGCTCCATTCCATATTCCAAATCCGCAATAATGGCTGCATACACTTCCTCTTCTGAGGTTCTGTAGGCTTCCAATTCTACTCCTGTTGTTTCCTCTAAGGTTAAATGAATGGGGCCAAAATGTTGTACTAAAACAAAATAATAGTGAGCACGTAAAAATTTTGCCTCAGCTATTTTTTCCAATTTAGTCGTTTCATTCATCCCTTCTATTCCATCTGCTCTGGATATTACTGTGTTGGCATAGTTGATACCTGCATAGAAATGCTCCCAAACCAACACATCACCTGAAGGAGAAAGTACTGTAGAGGGATTTAAACCCGGTCCATAATTATCCCACTCAGAGTTATAACTTTGACCTTCCATGAACATATCCGTTCCAAAAAGGTTCATTAATAGTCCGGGTTCACGTCCATAATACCACCTTAAAGGCACATATGCTCCAACCAAAGCTTCATCTAATCCTTCTGCTGTCGAAAATTGAACATCAGCAACAGTATCTGTAATCATATTTTCTGTCAAGTCAGCACAACTTATGCAAGTACTGAAGACAGCCAATCCAAGTATATATTTTATTATTGATTTCATCTTTTAGACATTAGTGGTTTTAAAATCCAAGTTCAATACCGAACAAAATGGTTCTGTAATTTGGCATATCAAGATCTCTTGCCCCTTCAGGATCAAGTCCCGGAAATGAGGTGAAAGTAAAAGGATTCTGTACTCCGGAATAAATTCTGGATTTACGTAAACCCCATCGATCCAAAAGCTTATCAGGAAGACTATAACCTAGTGTTATGTTTCTCACCCTAACAAAACTTGCATCAAAATACCCCATAGGTGTAGAATAATCATGGCCTCTTACCCGAGGTTGAGGGTATTCATCGCTTGGATTATCCGGTGTCCAATAATCCACGTCTCTAGAATTCAGGTTATACCCTCGACGAAGGTTAAGCATACCTCCGAGAGAAGTTCCACCAGCCTCACTGAAAATATTTATCCCCTGAGTGGTATAAATGAAAAAAGCAAAATCAAAATTATTATAAGTAATTCTATTGTTTAAACTACCTGTCCAACTAGGAACATCAGACCCTAATAAGATCCTATCGTCAGCACCTATTCTACCATCATTGTTGATGTCATTCAATTTCATATCACCTGGGCTTGCACCATATGAAGTGGCTAAATCTCTTTCGGACTCCTGCCAAATACCGATAAATTCCCAGTCATAATACACATTGATAGGTTGTCCAATAAACCATAAGTTACCCGGATCATCTTCTTTTCCACCATATAATTCAGTAATTTCATTTTTATTGGCATGGAAAACAAAATCTGTGGTCCACTTAAATCCACCCGGTCTTTTGGCTTCTACATTCACTACCGAGACATTAAATTCAATCCCTCTGTTTCGGGTTGCACCAACATTTTCTAAGGTACTTGCAAAACCTGAGGTTGGAGGCAATTGTCTGTTCATAAGCAAATCAATTGTTCTTTGCTGATAAACCCCGAATGTACCCATCACACGGCTGTTCCATAGAGAGAAATCTACCCCTATATCTATTTGTCTGGTCCTTTCCCATCTCAATTCAGAGTTGGCCAATTCCGCACTTTGAAATCCATAAACAGATTGGTCTCCAAACGCATAACCGGCTCTTTGCACCCTTCCTTGAGTTTGGTATGGATCAATACCTGTGTTACCTACATCACCATAACTTCCACGAAGTTTTAATTCATCAAATGTTGAATTGTTTGCCATAAAACCTTCCTTATCCAACAGCCAAGCCAAGGCCATGGATGGAAAAAGACCATATTTATTTCCTTCAGCTAATCTAGAGGAACCATCTACCCTTCCTGTCATGGTCACGATGTACTTATCCTTCATTGAATAATTCAAACGAAGCATATATGACTCAAGTGCCCACTCACTTAGATAGGAGCTTCTAGAAGTTGTTTCTTCAGCTGTTCCAATATTATGATAACGTTGTTGTTCGAAAGGTAACCCCCTTACAGAAACGCCAGAACCTGTTTCTCTAAAGTTCTGCACACTGTACAATCCAGTTGCTCTAATTTTATGATCTGTACCTATGTCTTTGGAATAGTTAACAATGTTTTCATACAGAATATTACTTGTTTTGCTATTGGCAACACTAGCAGTAGAAGTTTGCCAAGTATGGGTTCCCCTGTCATAGTAGGTCAAATCCGGCGCAAAATTAAATCGATAACTCAAACCTTCGATTATATCCGCTTCAGCATATATATTGGTAATAATACGTGTTCTGTCTCTTCTATCAATGTATACATCTCTATCCAATGCTAAGGTTGGAAAACTCTCTCCTACTGCAAATTCACTAGTTAAAGCTCCTTCCGCTCTTGCCGGCCAATCCAAAGGACTTCTCAGAATAATACTTCCAAAATCACCACCTTGGTATTCCTCACTAGTTGTTACTTGAGCAGATACTCCGGCCCTGAACCTATCACTGACTTCTTGATCTAAGTTTAGTCTTCCCACGAAACGAGAGAAATCATTGTTTGAAACAATAGATTTATGGTCCAAATAGGTACCTGATATAGCATATTTGGTATCTTCTGTTCCACCCCTTACGCTTAACTGATGATTTTGTTGAAAACCTGTCTTAAACGCTTCTTCCTGCCAGTCTGTATCTACACCATTTCGGATACCTTCTAATTCCCAATCCAAAAACAAAGCTTCATCCGTGGTATAAGACCCTTGTTGTCTGGCCGCATCTCGCTGCATCTCAGTAAAGGTCTCCGCATCCATCAAATCTACCTTATTTGCAATATTTTGAATCCCTGCAAAAGCACTGTATTCAATTTGTGTTCCTCCTGAATAACCTCTTCTAGTAGTGATCAAAACAACTCCATTCGAACCCCTAGATCCATAAATAGCAGTAGCGGAGGCATCTTTAAGAATTTCTATGGATTCAATATCAGATGGGTTAATGTCCATTAAGTTACCGGCAATTGGAATTCCATCCATAACGATCAAAGGATCATTTCCTGCAACCAAAGATCGTGCACCCCTAATCCTTACCGTGGCGCCGGCTCCAGGTCTATAACTATCTGCCACCACATCTACACCTGCAGCCCTACCCTGTAGCAAGCTTTCGAAAGAATAAGTGGGTTCGCTTACAATATCTTGTCTACCAATAGAAGCAATAGAACCGGTGATCTCCCTTCGTTCTACTGAACCATAACCAACCACAACGAACTCTTCCAAAGCAGACTCATCTTCCGACAAGGTGATATTTAATTTGGTTTGGTTTCCTACCTCTACCTTTAGCGACTCATAGCCAATAAATGAAACTAATAAAACCGCACCAGAAGGTGCATCAATGGAAAAATTACCATCTAAATCTGTAGCAGTACCAATCCCTGTTCCTTCCACCAAAATGGTGGCTCCTGGTATTGGACTTCCATTTTCATCAACAATGGTACCGGTGATAATTTTCATAACATCAGCTAACTCCGCAGAATGATCTGCCGGCGTCTTATCGGCAACAGTAATGGTGTGATTTATCTGTTTGAATACTAGGTTGCTATTCCTTGAAATTTCTTCAAGTATAGCTTCAACATTCGATTTTCCCAGATCAATATTCAAAACATCATCCTTCCTTAGCGCATTTTCATACACAAAGTTAAAATCAGTTTGGCGTTCTATCTGATCGAAAATGTCAACCAAAGTTTCGGCTTCAGGAGAAAGAACGACCTTGGCCTCTTTCATTATTTGGGCATCTGAATTATATGCCCAACCTACCCCTAAGCCTAAATAAAATAGGCAAGCAATGGAAAATATCCGCATAGTAATCCTCATAAAAAGGATGAGTAACTTTTTTCATAATTTTGTAATGGTTAAATGTAATTCATTTTTAAATGAATTGCTTTTCTATAGTGGCGCTACTTCGACCTAGCGCCACTTTTAGCAATTCCCTTTTTTCACTTTTAATTGTTTTCCGTTTATCTCATAGGCAATTCCTGTAGCGTATTTAATTGATTCCATAATATCTTCTAGGGTCATTCGGGTATAACTGCCGGTTACCTGACAGTTCATATTTTCATCATTTAATTCAACAGATTCTAAACCATACCATTCAGATAACACTGAAAACACTTCATTGATAGGAGTTTTGTCAAAAATTATTTTGCCATTGATCCATGCAAACTTTTTATCAGGATTAATGCGCTGTTTCTTACCTAAACCTATCCCCTCCTTATAAGTCAACTGCTCATTGGCAATTAAAAAATCACTTTCTGTAGCTTTTTCTTTATTGGCTTCTGACACTTTAACCTTACCTTCTTTTACAGCTACGGTCTGTAGTTTACCCTCGTATGCGCTAACGGTGAAAGCTGTCCCCAATACCCTTGTTTCTAACCCCTCTGTAACCACCACAAAAGGGTTTGCTGAATCTTTCTCCACATCAAAAAATGCCTCTCCTTTTAAAAATACTTTTCTATTGGCTGAAAATTGCTTGCTTATTTTTACTTTACTATTCCCATTTAAAAAAATTTTAGATCCATCCGGCAACGTAAGTTGGCGCCTTACCCTCGTGGATTTACAAATTCTTCAAAACGTTCTTCCACCACAGTTTCCATTACTGGCTCAGTAAGATTTTTGTTGTTATAAACCTCAAACATTCCGATAAAGACAATTACAACTGCAGCTGCCCACCCAATCCAACTGAAATCAACTTTATACCTTGGCTTTGGTGCAATAGCAGCTCTTAATTTGTCTAAATTTTTCTCTTTTCTGGAATCAAAATCTATCTCCTCTGAGGTTTCAAGATTTTCATACCATTCATTCAAGATCAATCTTTCCTCAGGACTTAGATCTCCTTCTAGTTCCTTCTTGATAAGCCGCAAAATATGATTTGGGAAATTCATAATATCTCTTCTATATATACTAAGTGTCAATAAACTTAAAACACTACCTAAAAAAATGGAATTTTTTTAAATTTTTATTAAAAATACTTATTGGGGCTAACATTATAATGGATAATACCTGAAAATTTTACAGATATCGAAAGAATAAAACTAAAAAATTCAAAATTTTATATTGAATTTTTAATTAACCAAAAAGATAATTCTTAATTTCTGCCCTGATAAAAAGTAAGGACATGTGAATTTTATTGTGCACTGTTTGTGGAGCGATCTGTAATTTTGAAGCTATTTCTTTTGTTGAAAGCTGATTAATCCTACTAAGTTTAAAAGTTTCTCTTTGCCCTTTGGGTAATTTATTAATGGCAACCTCAATTTTTTCGTATAATTCTTCAAATTCCAAGATACTGGGGGCTTCGGATTTAATTTGAACCTCATCAATCCCTGCAATATCACATAATACCTTCCTTTTATAAATAACCCGGTAAACTTTGTATTTTACAGCTGTGAGCAAATACACTTTGAGGTCTTTTTGAATGGAAAGGGATTTTCTGTTATTCCATAGGGTTAAAAAATATCTTGCACCAAATCTTCCGCTTCTGAAGAGTCCCCTAGTTTGGCATATGCTTGCCTTACTAATCGCTCCCAATATTTATTGTATATGGCTTCGAATGCTTTCACATTGTCCATGGCCATAGCTTTTAACAACAGTACATCGGAATCTTTCATTTTATTATTTAGCAGGATAAATAACACTACACCCTTCGAATTTATGGGAACATTTTCTAGTTTCCAATTAAGCATTCCATTTCAAAGGAGAAATTTTAATAATTTAATGGTTTTTTAACAATAAAATTATCTAGTATTTTCTTAAAAACATCCCCCTACCCGGCCAATTATATAACTAAACCTCTTAATAATAAAATTATTTTTATTCACTATAAATTATAAGGTTAGTAAGTAATGTTAGGACCGCTATTCCAATTAAGTTTAAGGTTTTACAAGCAGACAAACTTATTGATTGCTATTGATTTACAGGTGACAATTCTTTTTTCTTTTAGCTAAAAGAAGTAGTAGGCAATATTTGGGTAGGTTATGAATTAACTTCTTAAGTCGAAATTAATCTCATTTAAGTAGTAAATTCTCTAAAATGCTTCAGTAAGTTTGCTTAATGTAAATTAGGGAAAAATAATAGAAAGTTCACAGAAGCTATGGAAAAAGAAGTGAAGGAAATCGGAAAAAAATAAAATTGAGAAGGAATTGGTGATAAAAGTTTCTAAAATGAAACCTGTTATTAAGCCAACTATACCTCATCGACATGAGGGGTACCATGAACTGATATTTTTAAGTAAGGGATCCGGTTACCACGTAGTAGATGACATCAAGCATGAAGTCCGCCCTCCTGTTGGATTTTATTTAAATCTTGGACAAGTCCACTGTTGGGACTTTTCTAAAATCCCTGAAGGTTTTGTGGTGATGTTTAAAGAAGAAGCACTCGCCAACTATCCTTCTGCTTTGGACAACTTATTTCGTCTACATAATAAGTTTAATCTTCCAAGGCAGGAATTTAATTTAATGGACCAACTTAACCTATTTTATAGAGATTTTAAAGCCAATGAACCCTTGGAGCTGCTGTCGGCTCACCTCAATACACTTATTTTAAAAACACTCTACCTCCCAGCGGTAAAAGACCAAGTCCACCCAAGCTTTGTGAGTGAATTTAGTAGGTTAAAAAACTTCTGAATGAAAATTTTTTAAAATTGAGAACGGTAGAAGAGTATGCTAATCTTATGAAAATAAGTAGTAGAAAATTAAATCAAATTTGTCAGGCAGCTGCCGGTTGTAATGCCATTGAAATCATCAAAGAAAAACTCTTAATTGAATCCAAAAACTTGCTAACACATACCAATCTCCCTGTTACAGAAGTTGCTTATCAATTGAATTTTTCTGACGCTTCCAACTTCATAAAGTTCTTTAAATCTCAAACTACTTTGACCCCATTAGAGTATCGTTCCCGATTATTGGCCTAAATTCACCATTATTGGTAAAAATCTACCGCAGTATTGGCTATTTTCCTTACTTATTTTGCATCTTAACAAAATAAGAAAATGAAAAAAGCCCATCTAATCGTATTTTATTTATTCTTTTTCAATGTTTCATTTGCACAGACCCTGATAAAAGGGACCTTGAATGATGCCAATGAAAACACGTCCATAGAGTATGGAAGCATCGGCCTCTATAATCCTAAAGATTCAAGTCTTGTGACTGGCACTATCTCCGAACCAGACGGCACATTTGTTTTGGAGGAATTGAAAGCAGGTGAATATTATTTAAGTGCCCAATTTATGGGTTATAAAAATTTAATTATTAGCCCTGTGAATGTGGAGAAAGGTAAGGCTTTAAATTTAGGCACCTTGTTAATCTCCCCTGATGAGCAATTATTGGCCATGGTGGAAGTTTCAGGTTCTCGGTTTACAACCATGCACAAAATAGACCGCCAGGTTTTTGCATCCTCAGATTTTTTATCAGGAAAAGGAGGCAACGCTATAGATCTTATTAGGAATCTACCCTCAGTTTCAATTAATGCAGAAGGAGAACTTTCTGTTCGGGGTGCAACGGGTTTTGTGGTCATGGTCAATGGAAAACCTGTGCAATCTGACCCCTCGATAATTCTCAGTCAATTGCCGGCCAATGCCATAAAAAACATAGAACTGGTAACCGCCCCATCAGCTAAATACGATCCGGAAGGAAAGGCCGGTATAATTAATATAACTACTGAAAAAGGAGCAACTGATGGCACCTATATCCAAGTGAATACGAGACTTGGACTCCCTAGTATTCAAGACTATAACAACAAAGAAAAACCGCAAAGATACGGTGCAGATTTCACTATCAATCACAAAAAAGATGCTTGGGACCTGTCTTTTGGTGCGAGCTATTTAAGAAACGACATTAATGGGCGCAGGGAAGGAGAAGTTTACACTATAATTGATGGTGTTACAACTTATTTTCCTTCAGATGGTGAAAGAGGGTTTGATGAAGAGGCCTACTCAGGAAGGCTAACCTTAGGATTTACTCCTAACAACAAGAACAATTTCAGCCTTGGCTTTTATGGAGGTATAAGAAGTAAAGACCGTACTGCTGATATTCTTTATTATGACAACCATGCTGAAGTTGATGGTGAGCGACTGTACACCATGCAATATTTCAATGAGAATTTGAGGATCCGTAAAAGTGATTTTGCTTTGGGCAGTTTTGATTACACCCACACATTTGATAATGAGGCAACGATTTCTTCTTCCTTTCTCTATGAATATACCATGCTGGGAGGCCCAACCACAAATAGAAACCTTGGCTACTTCAACCCAGATGTTATCTACCAAGATGAGTACAATACCAATGATAACCCTTTGCATGGAATTCGTTGGAAAATCGATTATAAGGCAAAACCCAAGTCTTGGGGAATATTTGAAGGAGGGTATCAATTTAGAAGCCTAAACCATTTGGGGGACTTTGTCTACGAAAGAAAAAATACTGAAGGAGAATTTGAGTTGGTTCCGGAGTTCTCTTCAAATGTAGATTTAAAAAGACTGATCCATTCCGTATACGGTCAGGTCAATGGCCACAAAGGAAAGTGGAATTATTCTGCAGGATTAAGGTTTGAATACATGGACCGTTCACTACACCTGAAAGACAAAGGCAATACTGTTGACAGCACCTATACCTACGATTTTTTAAAACCATACCCTTCAGCTAATATTCAATACAGTGTAAATGAAGGGTTAGATTTTAAAGCTGCCTACAGCAGAAGAGTGGACCGTACCACAACGTTTAAAATGAATCCTTTTCCTGAAAGAGAGCATTCTGAAACTTTGGAACAAGGAGACCCTACATTATTGCCTGAATTTATCGACCTTATTGAAGCGGGTTTAGTTAAAAACTATGGGGAAAATAGTTTCTATGCCACGGCTTACTTTAGAAATGTCCAAAACCTAGTAAATAGAGTAAACACCATTTATAACGACACCATATTGAATCGCATTTATTCTAATGTGGGCACAGGAAGATCTCTTGGACTGGAAGCGGGACTTGAGATCAACCCAAACAGCAAATGGAAATTATTTGCAGGTGGTAACTTATACCAATATCAAATTACCGGAGAGTTTGATGATCGCCCGATTGATAATTCAGCATGGGTTTACTCCATCAATGCCAATACAAGTTATGCTTTCTCTTCCACCTTTAGCCTACAATGGTCCCTAAACTACTTGTCTAAAAGGATCACTGCCCAAGGAGAGGATTCAAGGTTTTTATCCCCGAATCTGGTAGCAAAAAAAACATTTATGGGAGACAGACTCACCGCCAGTTTACAATGGTTAAATATGGACATGGGGCTATTACCGACAAACGAACAAAGAATTACTACTTGGAGAAAAGATGCTTTCTACACAACTACCAACTATGTGTTGGAAGTTGATATGATTCTATTGAATCTTAGCTACACCATTAATCCTGGTAAAAACAAATCTCGATTTGTAAAAAGTGAATTTGGAGAAAAAGAATTTTAGCACCTTTTGGGCAGGTTTTAAAATGATTTACTCTTTTAGAATCTGCCCAAGTAATTTTAGTTCCTGTTCCAACTTTTCCGTCCAGGGCAGCCCATAATTTAACCTGAGACAATTGTGAAACTGACTTTGCAAGGTAAACATCCTACCCGGAGCAATGCTTATCCCTCTGGACAAGACCTTATCAAATAGTTTTCCAGTATCCCACTTTTTATCCAATTCTACCCATAGCACAAAACCACCTTGAGGCCTACTTATTTTAGTACCTTTGGGAAAATAGTCTGCAATTGCCCGAATAAAATGCAAGGAATTGCTATATAATCTGGCCCTTAATTGTCGGAGATGCTTTTCATAGTAATCATTTTCTAAAAACAAACCAATGGCTTCTTGGGTTATCGTTGTTCCTGATACGGAGTGAAATAGTTTAAGCTTTAAAATAGCCTTCATAAATCTCCCTGGAGCCATCCAACCAACCCTGTAGCCCGGAGCAAGGGTTTTGGAAACTGAGCCACACCACAAAACTATACCTTCTGTATCGAATGCTTTGCATGGCTTTGGACGAGATGGCCCAAAATACACATCTCCATACAAATCATCTTCAATGAGTGGAACATTATGCTTGGTCAAGAGCTTTACTACTTCCTTTTTATTTTTATCCGGCATACAACTACCTAAAGGATTATTAAAATTACTAACCAGCAAACAAATGTCTATTTTATCGACCAGTTCTTCTAAATCTTTGGGTAGAACCCCATATTCCGGATCTGTTGGAAGTTCAATTACTTTAAGCCCCATATTTTTGGCCAACTGTAGAATACCAAAGTAAACAGGACTTTCTACTCCTATTCGATCACCGGGCTTGGTTAAAGCCATAAATGCCAAAGAAATGGCGTGCATGGCACCGGAAGTTGTCACCAATTCATCCACCCCCAAGTTCCCTCCCCATGTAAATGACCATTTGGAAACATTTTTTCGTAATCTCATATTCCCTTGGATATCATCGTAAGCTGTTCCCCCTGCACCTAAGGTTTTGGTAGCCGTCTGGATACATTTATTCAATCGGGCTACTGGAAAAAAGGATTCATCAGGTACACTTAAAGACATCTGCGTGATGTCTTTGTTTACAAAATGCGAAAAAACTTTACCGATTAAGCCATCTTCTTTTCCCACCATTCCATTGATATTGGGGCTACTTGCCATGGGCATGGGCAAGATTTGGTCTTCTCTCTGGCAAACAAAAAACCCCACCTGTGGCCTGGAAACAATAAAGGATCTGCTCTCCAAAAGTAAATAGGCTTGAATTACTGTGTTTTTACTGACTCCATATTCCTTACTAACCGTTCGAATAGAAGGCATTTTATCACCCAATTTTAAAGTCTTTTTTGTAATCAGGTTTTCGAAATTCTCAGCCAATTCTTCGAATAAAGTCATTGAAGTAATATTGTAAACTGCACCCTTATTTAAACTGTACCCTTCAAAATTAAATAAATTGTATCTGTAACCAATCAAAGATTCTTATTTATTTTGCAATCACAATCAATTGATTTTGTAGAACAATCGGATAGCCTATTAAATTATAGGTAAAAAAATTACTAAGGGAAAATCAGGAACCAGCAGTCTTTATCAGTACCTAAACAAACAATTGGTATTCAATACATTAAAAAGTACTACTCTTTTCTTAAAAGAAAAAAGTTTCAATAAATTATAATTACCCATGATGAACGAAACGATAACTCAGAAGCCTGATTTTGATTTTGATAATTTCACCTTCGGATTACAAGCAACTGACCGAATGTTGGTAGCTCGCTATGAAAATGGAACATGGTCTGATTTTAAAATTGGACCGGTTCAAAACATTTCCTTATCACCTTTAGCCATGTGCTTACACTATGGCCAAACTGTCTTTGAAGGCTTAAAAGCTTTTAGAACAGTGGATGGCAAAATCAATATTTTCCGTTTGGAAAGCCACCATAAGCGAATGAACCGGTCGTTAGAAAGAATGGCAATGCCACCCTTGCCTGCCTCCTGCTTTATCGATGGAATACGTGAACTGCTTAGTAAAGAAAGTAAATGGGTTATTGACGACCCCGAATACGCCCTTTATATTCGGCCATTTGCCATAGCAACTGAAAGCAAATTAGGAGTGGATGCCTCCCGAGAGTATCTATTTATGGTCGTACTCTCCCCCTTGAAAGCCTATTATTCTCGACCTTTAAGGGTAAAAGTGGAAACAGATTATATCCGTTCATCAAGAGGTGGTGCAGGCTCAGCAAAAAATGGGGAAATTATGGCGCTTCCCTTTTACCACAACGAAAAGCCAAGGAAAATGGATTTGATCAAATAATATGGTTGGATGCCAAGGAGCGAAAGTTTATTGAAGAGTCCGGCACCATGAATATCATGTTTATTCTCAATGGAAAAACCCTGCTTACCCCTTCTTTGAGCGACAGTATATTGGATGGAATTACTCGTGACTCTATCCTTAATATTGCTCCGGAATTGGGGCTTGAAGTTGAAGAAAGGGCCATTGAAGTTGCAGAGATTCTTGAAAGAATTCGTTCAGGAGAAAAAGTAGAGGCCTTTGGGGTTGGAACTGCAGCTGTAATTTCGCCTATTAAAGAAATCTCATATAAAGATGAAATCTTTGAAACATATGTCAACGAAAATGCCGACATGTATCGTATAAAAAATAAACTTGCTGACATCCGTAGAGGTCTGAGTCCAGACAAATTCGGCTGGTCTGATCTGGTTTAGTTCACGGCAGTTATAATTTCTCAAAATAGGCCTAAATCCAATAGTTTTAGGCCTATTTTTTAAAGTATTTATTCATGATAAAGGCGGAGTAAAGCCATCAATAATTAGAAATCTTTACTTCGCATAGCTTTTTTTCTGAACGAACACGTTTGGCCTTCAATCGTTTTTCTTTAGCGGCTTTACTGGGGCGAGTGGCTTTTCTTTTCTTTTTCTTTTCAAATGCTTTTTCGAGAAATTCATAAAACTTTCTTTGTACAGTTTTTTTATTATCCAGTTGAGACCTAGAAGATTGGGCATCAAATTGAAGATTACCTTCCTTGTCCATTTTATTAAAATACTTGGCCATCAATAGTTCTTTTTCTTCATCAGATAAGAACTGAGAAATGGGTACATTAAAAAACAAAGTAACTCTTGAATTTACTTTGTTCACATTCTGTCCTCCCGGCCCACTACTTCTTGAGGCCTGAAAGTTAAACTCAGAATGAAAAATTTCATTTTTTATTTTATCTTTAATTGTCATGGAACAGAAGTGGGTTCAATACAAAAGTAAGAAAAATTAACCCTTTCGATACCAATAAGTAAAACCCAATATTGTACTGGTATCCGGTTAATATTTTATGATTTTAAGAGAATGAGGTGATTTTCTCACCTAAGCATTGAAGGCTAAGATTAAAGCTCTCTACTGGCAGGCTTGGTCAAAAAACCGAAATAAAAGCTGTTAACTTTATATTTTGGGGTTTATTTGAATAAAAAAAGAGGCAAAAAAATTACCTTCCATAATACCTGAAATTAAGGTTTAATTATGAAAGGCAATTTAACTTTTAATTATTTTCTATTCATTAACAGCAGCCTCCTCCGGGAGTACATGCCCCGGCAGATTCAGCTGAAACCATTTTCAAAGTAGGTTTTTTTCAGGAATACCACAACGATCTTTGGCCAAACAATCAGTTTGTTTACTTGTAAGTAAAAACCGATTATTACTAAATGCTAAACCAAATTTCTGGATGGTCTGGCCCTGATATTCTACTTCTATTTCTGAATCAGATAGTTTTAAAACTTTTTCTGACAATTCAATAATATGAAGCAACTTTTCTGGGTGTAAACGATGGTTGTAATCATCTGCAGACCAAAGTTGGAAATTTATCACTTCTTCTTTTCGTTCTGTACCCCCACAATCAATGAAATGTTTAATTACCTTTCCTACTTCTGTCACATGAAAATGCTCCGGAACCAGAGATCCATCAGGTAATTGAAATAATAATTCTTTCTGTTCTGTCAATAGGGGCTTAATTTCTGAAAGTTTCATATCCTTATTTTTTAAATAAAAACGATTGTACCACGATGTTTTACTAATAAAAAGGAGATTTTTAAATCACTCCTTGAATTGAATCATCGTTTCATTGCAATATTACGATTAATTAATTAAAAGTAAAAGACGTAGTTTAATTATTTATGTTTTAAAGGTAAAATCTCATGCAAAACCATTCTTCTCAACGCTTATTCAAAATTTAACAAGTCCTAATTAAATAGAATTCACTAAAAGGAATGTTTTTGGTGAAAATTTGTTTATAATTCGACCACTCTAATAGAAAATCTATGGCAAAAAATAAAAGTAATGTTAGTTTAAATAGTGTTTTTAAAACCATTATTTGGCCAAGGCGAAAATACATTTTCATTGGACTTGTTTTAATTATTATCAGTAGGCTTTCCGGATTAGTCTTACCATGGGCGAGTAAATATTTAGTGGATGATGTAATCCCGTCCAGCAATTTTGAATTACTGAAATGGCTAATTGTTGCAGTGGTAATAGCTGTAACAGTACAAGCTATAACCTCCTTTGGCTTGACCCAAATATTAAGTGTTGAAGCCCAAAACCTTATTGCAAAACTAAGAGTTGAAGTTCAAGCCCACATTATAAGATTGCCGATTCGATTTTTTGACAATGCCAAAACCGGCGAATTGGTATCCAGAGTAATGACAGATGTGGAAGGGGTACGTAATTTGGTAGGGACAGGGCTTGCTCAAATGGTAGGGGGACTATTAACATCGCTAATAAGTCTTGTGCTATTGATATACATCAGTCCAAAAATGACTTTATATGTATTGGTTCCAGTCATAATATTTGGTGTAATTTCATTAAAAGCATTTGGTAAAATCCGTCCCATATTCAGGGAGCGAGGTAAAATAAATGCTGATGTTACAGGCAGATTAACAGAAACCTTAGGAGGAATTAGGGTTATCAAAGGCTTTAATGCAGAAGATCAAGAAACCAAGATATTTGAATCAGGGGTAAAAAAACTGTTTTTAATGTGAAAAGCAGCTTAACCGCCACTAGTTTCGTTACAAGTGCCGCAACTTTTTTACTCGGTTTAGCCTCAGCAGGGATTATGGGAATTGGAGGGTACATGATCATGGAGGACCAATTGACTTTCGGAGATTTTCTAGCCTTTACCTTATTATTGGGTTTTATGATCGCACCAATTCTTCAAATGAGTAATATAGGCAGCCAGCTTACAGAAGCTTTTGCGGGATTGGACAGAACGCAAGAATTGATGAATATTCCTCTGGAGGCCGACCCTGCCAATCGGAATATATTGCTACCGGAAATAAAAGGTAGGGTATCCTTTGACAATGTTCATTTTGAATATGAACCTGGAGCAGAAATAATAAAAGGTGTAGATTTTGTTGCCGAACCTGGAAGTGTTACTGCTTTGGTAGGTAGTTCCGGTTCAGGAAAAACAACCATCTCAGGGCTGGTTGCATCATTTCTTATTCCTACCGAAGGCACGGTTAGCATAGACGGACAGGACTTGAGTAAAGTAGATTTGAATTCCTTTAGGAAACACCTGGGAGTAGTTCTTCAGGATGACTTTCTTTTTGAAGGTACAATTAGGGAAAACATCATGTTTCCTAGACCGAATGCCACTGAGGAGATGCTTCAGGAAGCAGTAAAGTCAGCATACGTGAATCAATTTACTGATCAATTTGAAGAGGGCCTAGAAACAGTAATAGGTGAAAGAGGGGTAAAACTTTCCGGGGGACAAAGACAAAGATTAGCCATAGCTAGGGCAATATTGGCTGATCCACGCATATTAATATTGGATGAAGCCACCAGTAACCTTGATGCAGAAAGTGAACATTTTATTCAATCAAGCTTAAAAAGTCTAATGGCCGGAAGAACTACATTTGTTATCGCACATAGGCTAAGCACCATACGACAGGCTGATCAAATATTGGTTATAGAGAAAGGTCAGATAGTAGAGCGAGGGAAACATGATGAGCTGATCCAATCCAAGGGGCGATACCATGATTTGTACACATTCCAAGCAAGAATTTAAGGCCAATTTAACACAAAGTTCCTAACAGGTCTTTTAATATTTGAGGCAATCAGTTCAGAATCAATCACTACGAAACTGAGTGAACCCATACGGATTTAACCAATTCTTTTTTGGCTGTTTATATAATATATTTTAAACAATATCAACTAGGAGTCATTGGCCATTAAGGTTTTTGCGGCAAGCCTTCCCGAAGTCATGGCTGCATTTATCGAACCATTCAATAAATGATCCCCTGCCAAATAAACATTGTCATACAATTTAACATGTTGTAGTGGGAGGGTGTTTTTAACTTCTGAAAGTATGGGCAATGCTTTGTCAATTGAAAAGGTTTTAACGTGCTCAAAATGATTGGCATTTATACCTGTTAAGGCTTCCAATTCCTTAGCAATCATATTTTCAAGAGAATCAATGCCCTCAACATCCTTGATGATAGAAACAGAAAGTAGTGCTCGACCATCACTAGAATAGCTCTTACTTACATCTGTCATAAAAACAAAGTTATTAATCAAGTATTGCTCATCAGGAACAAGTCCAATCATTGGCTTACCAATAAAGGATTGTTGCAAAGTAAAATACAGATTTGTCACTTTGTTGTATTTCAATATTTCTTTGCCAATGATTTCATTTGGAGCTGTTGCTATAATAATTTGGTCTGCGGTCAATTGGTTACCGGACTCCAAGTGTATGGTATTTTTTTCTATGGAACTTACCTTTGTTTGAAACCTTACCTGAGTATGCTCAAGTTGCGAGTAAAGTTGTTGGCTTAACTCTCCCATCCCTTTTTGGGGAATAGCAGCATAACCTTCTCCGAACATTTTAAACACAAACTCAAACATTGCCGAAGAGGTAGATAATTTATCTTCAAGAAAAATCCCACTAAAGAAAGGCTTGAAAAAATTGTGTACAATGCGTTTTGAAAAGCCATATCCCTCTAAATAGGCTAAAGTTGTTTGCTGGGGACTGTCAAAGATTTCTTCAATTGACTTTTCCTTAAGTTCTTTGGTGAGGGCATACATTTTATATTTGTCCCATACTGTACCCACTTTAGAAAAAGCCATAGAAAACAGCTTTAATGGGTTTCGGAGTGGATCATGCACAGCAAAAGAACCTTTCCCTCCTTCAAATATGATTGCCCCGGGTTTAAATTTCTTTAAATTTAGTTTATCTAGGTCGAGGTATCTGCTTAATTCAGGGTATGCCGTAAGTAACACCTGAAAACCTTGATCGAGTAAATACCCGTATGCTTCAACTGTTTTAACTCTTCCTCCTATACCATCTGAAGCCTCAAGAATAACCGGGAAATAACCGACTTTTTCTAATTCAATTGCAGCCACTAATCCGGATATTCCAGCGCCAATTATATAAACAGATTTTTCAGATGCAAACATAGGTATGAATTAATTTAACATTCAATTAATCAAGCCCATCTTTAATGTTTTTACGTTCACGAAACTTCCCTTTTTCAGCTGAGGGTTTGGCTTTTGCCTTGGTTTCCTGACTTTCACTTTCAGGGCTATTTGAATTTCTATTTTCTTTAGGTTTAGACTGTTTTCTAAAAGGCTTTTTCTTTTTGTAATTTGAAGAAGATTTTTATTTCCACCGGAAGTTTTCTTAGCATGCTTTTTATTTAAATCAGGACCTGAACCGATTTCTTCCGGATTAGGCAATACCTCAATTTCCATGCCGATAAGGTTCTCAATATTTCTATACTTGTACCTATCTTTTTCATTAACAAAGGTCACAGCCTTTCCTTTCTTCTCTGCCCTAGCTGTTCTTCCTACTCGGTGAACATAATCTTCCGGGTCATTTGGACTATCAAAATTGATTACTAATTCAATATCCTCCACATCTATACCTCTGGACAAGATGTCTGTAGCGACCAAGATTTTAAGCGATTTATTTTTAAAAGCTGACATAATTTTTTCCCGCTCATTTTGATCTAAATCAGCATGAAAAGCCTCAACCATAAAAGATTTTTTAAGGCTTTAAATAAGGATTTCACCTTATCTTTTGTAGAGCAAAATATGATGACAGCCTGATAGTCCTGAGATTTGAGAATATGGTTAGCCAGAGCTTCTTTTTGTCCGTCATAAACATGGTAAACGTATTGACTTACTCCTTTTGCAGTTTTACCAAGCGCAATAGATATTTGCTCAGGCTTGTTCAAAATTTGCTGCGAAAACTGTCTGATTTTCGGAGGCATAGTGGCAGAAAACAACAGGGTTTGTCTTTTTTGAGGTAGATGTTTGACGATGGTTAAAATATCATCTGAAAACCCCATATCTAGCATTCTATCTGCTTCATCCAAAATCAAATTTTCCAGACTATCAAATTTGACCTTCCCTCCTGCCAACAGAGCAATGAGTCTTCCGGGTGTAGCAACAACTATATCCGCTCCCATTTCCAAAGCTTTCCTTTGTTGTTCCCACACTTTTCCATCACCTCCACCATAAATAGGGATTGAACTTATTCCTAAAAAATAAGCTAAACCTTGAATTTGTTGATCAATCTGAATGGCCAATTCTCGAGTCGGGGCAATGATCAAAACTTTCACCCCTTTTCCGTGGCTATTACTTATTTTATTAAGTACCGGCAAAATAAAAGCAGCCGTCTTACCCGTGCCTGTTTGTGCGGTGGCAATGATATCTTTGCCTTCCAAAATAATTGGTATTGCCTGTTCTTGTATTGGGGTTGCTTTTTCAAAACCCATTGCATCCAAACCTTCTTGCAGTTCGGGAACAAAATTAAATTCACTAAAAGTCAATTTTCTCTAATTTAAGTGTACATATATGCCCAACCAATTAATACCAATTGTATCGGTAGTCTTATCAACAACAACCACTTTGGAATACCTAAATGCTTTTTTGATACATGTATAGATTGGCTGGAAATACTGCAATTAACAAAAGGATGATTCCATAGGCAGCTTCAGTACGACTTGTTTCAAAAACAAGCCAATCCCTAATCCCAGCTCAATACTCCCTACTAATATATTAATCAATTTGGGTACAGGAATAAAGGGCGGAATAATACTTGTAAACAAACGGTGTTTTACAAAATGCATCACACCCATTGTTAAATAAAAAATTGCCATTGCATAAAGAAATGCTTCATCCATAAAAATCAATTGCAATAATTTCTTTATCCTCTAAAATTAGAACATCAAAGTTGCATATCAAATATTTTGAGCCTTAATAGCTTAAATAATTTCCTTTTAAGGAAAAACATGATGGATAGACCCTCTGAATAAATAATTATCGAATAATTCCATAACTTTAAAAATAGAGCTAGCCACAATTAATAAACCTTAGGTTTTATATAGTTGCCTCACATAATGCCAAATGTTTCGGAGCAAGGCATGTCCATTATTTAGGTTGGATTCTCAAATGGCCTAATTCAAAGTATATTGTAGCGATGTCAATTAATTATTCTATAGGAGTTAGGGCTAAATTTCAGCTGCTTGAACATGCATCCAGTCATAATTTCTTCTTCTTCCGAGACTAACCCAACCTTCTTCTTCCCAGCATCTCCACCAATCATTGTATACCGGGTGGGCAAATGCCGCTTGATTTCTACCCCATTTCAATTGGTTTCTAGCCGGATCAAAATCCAATGCCACCCCCCAAGAGTGTGTAGACCATTGGGTCCCTCCTCGCATCAACCTATTATTGAAACAGCCCCCAAACCTATTCAGTGCCAACCTGTCAATTTCATTTTCCCCATAAATTTTAAGGACATTTTCCAGAACCAAATATAAACTTTCAGCCACTTTTTTATGACAAGTAATTTTCCTTGCTCTGTACCTCATGTCCCAGGCAATTTTCATTTCGTAAGGCACGGGCATGGTTACTAGGTTTTTAGCTCTAAGCCCATAAAACTCATGAAAAGCAGCGGAATTCTGCCTTGGCCATCGGTTCATGGGGTTAATATCTTCAGGCCTCCAAGGATCACTTGCCCTACCAAATTTTTGCAAGTAAACCAATTCTTCATAGGCAAATTGGGTTTGTGGGCCCCACATTCCATCAATTGCCCCTGAATTGAAGCCCTTCTCCCTTGCCCCTAACTGTATCATCATGGTTATCTTTCTAACTTGTGGGAGGTTTTGAGATATACCTGCTACTTTGTCCATGGCAGCTAGGGTTTTAGGTCCAAAATCACCGTCAATTGCTCCATTGTACAAGCCTTTTTCTGCCAAGAGCTGTTGAACTACTTTTATTTTTTGTTTCATTGTGGTTGTTGGTTACACTTCTAATAAACTTTGGGTAAAATGGCAATCAATGTATTTTACCCTCCTTCTGAATTTCGTATCGAATACATTGGATCAATAAATCTTCATTGATTTGATTTTGCTTGCCTGCCAATGTTTTCAATCCCAATTGTTGAATAATATTCACAATATTGGCCCCGGTCAATTGGTATTTACGTGCCAAATCTTCTAAGACTATTTTGTTTTCTAGCTGTATGTTTTTGGGTAAATACTGTCTCCATAATGCCAACCGCTCTGTTACACCCGGAGGCTCAAAGTCAATAATCGTTTGAAACCTCCTAATAAAAGCAGTATCTAAATTACTTTTATAATTGGATGCAAGAATTACCATTTCCGGATAGGCTTCAATTCGTTGTAGCAAATAAGCCACTTCTTGATTGGAATGCTTGTCTTTAGCATCTTTAAGGTTGGTTCTTTTCCCAAAAAGTGCATCAGCTTCATCAAAAAACAAAATCCATCCTTTACCAGATGCCTTTAGAAAAAGTCTGGAAAGATTTTTCTCTGTTTCTCCAATGTATTTTGAAACTACTAAAGATAAGTCAACCCTGTACACCTCTTTGCCGGTGTGTTTTCCCAATAAACCCGCTGCTAAGGTTTTACCAGTTCCCGGTGGACCAAAAAACATAACTCTATAGCCCGGTTTCACACTTTTTTCAAACCCCATTCTTCCATTAGCTGATCATTATAAGTCAGCCAATCTTCTAGAGCCCTAATTTGAGTGAGTGTTTTCTCAGACAAAACCAAATCATTCCATTCAAGGTCGGTTTGAATCCTCTCAGCCGGAAAATTTGGGCTTGGCTTTGGGGGTCTAATACTTTCCATTAAAATTTTATCCGCAAATTCCGGATCAGGATACAAAGGGGCTGCAAAAAAGGGTTCTTCTTCAGGTGCCTCCCCAAGAATAATATGCCCCTTTTTTAACAATGTAGAATCTCTAAATATAGAAAAATACTTCTTTCTGGAGACAGGATCAGTCCCCGCCAAAAGATACATGAGGGTTTCTCCAGTAGGAATGATTCCCCTATGGTATTTCGTTTTATATCCTCCAAACTCCGGAAGGGAAGTCCCATCAGGGAAATATTCCTGAACCATTTTACTTAAAAATCCCGGATTAATATAAGGCACCATCGCCAATGACAAAAGCAACAACTCCTGATTCTTAATATCAAGAGCTTTAATCATTTTTCCTAAATAATTATTTTGATCAAAGAATAAATCCAGATTCGGCTTTACCAGGGTTTCGGTTTTCCCTAGCTCATGGTCCATTCTGCTTTTTATCACCATTTCCAAAAAATTCAACAATTGTTTCATAAATCTTGAGAAGTATTTACTTTTTTCAATTTTGTTTTTGTTGAGCAGAATTCATTTGGGACTTGTAATACAAGGCTTTTTAAATCCGGAGCAATATTCAATGCCTTTTTGAGATAATTTGAGGCTGTTTCTACATCTCCTTTACTTAAATAAACTATACCTATATCTGTTAATATGGCAGGATTTTCCGGAGCTAGGCGTTCATTTTTTTCAATTGATCCAATCCATCCTCCACATTCCCCATACCAAGGTAAGTAATGGCCAAATAATGTCGAAAGCTAGTATTATCTGGTTCTTCCGCTAACGCGGATTTAAAATAATTTAGGGCCAATCCGAAATTTTTCAACTGCAATTCACATTGTCCCACTAAAAACCATAACTCCCCTTCCCCACCATCAAAATCCAAGGTATTTAACAATTGGATGGCTTTTTCCCAAGCCTTTATTTTCATATAAACCTTTACCAGCTGAACCTTATGTTTTTCACTTGGATTGGATTCTAAAATGCTTTGATATAGATGAACCGCTTGATCCAATTTACCTATATGTGTGGCCAATTTGGCCATACTAACCTTTGCATTTTCATGTTCAGGAAAACGCTCACTGGCTTCTAAGTACTTTTTCCAAGCCAGCTCATAATTGCCATCCATGGACAGGGCATTCCCTAGATTAACTAAAAAATGAGGTTTTACAGTTATTGCTATTGCTTTTTCAAAATAGTTTATGGCTTTGCTTATGGATTTTTGTTGCAGATAAAATAGCCCCATGTTATTTAATAAAGAGATATTGTCGGGGTCTATAGCGTAGGCTTTTAGGTAGCATTCCTCTGCTTTCACGAAGGACTGATTTAAAAAATGCCTGGCACCCTCATTGTTTAAAGCTACTGCCTTCTCTTTTTCCATAATACTCATTTAATCGAATAAATCATTTTTTATATCTCGGGCGAGTCCTTTTCCCATATTGGCGATATCCAAGTCAGGATAAATCACTTCAATGTCATCAAAAGACATGTCAAAAGCTTCCCCTTCTCGATAATTGACAGGAAAAACCAATCCAAATTGAATGTCAGGCCCCCATTCAAAACCAGCTAAATTATGACGCCAAGTTTCCGACACGGACAAGAGCCCTACCCCAAGACTTGCTCTTGCAAAAGCATTCACTTCAAAGATAAACTTAGGATTTACGGTTATCCTCCCGGTGGCATCTAAAGACAAGCCTGTTTGGGGTCCCCAATTTAAATCTACTTCTGCTGCCGCTTCTCCCTCTAAACCTAGCTCCCCTGTTAATTCTATCCCACCGGTAAGGCTAGCAATGGCTACGCTGACACCTAAGCCCAAGTCGCCTCTTAAAGTAAGTCCTGCATCTGCCGGGATGGCAAACTCCCCATGTCCGCTAATGGTAGTTTCGTCTTCCCTTTCAGGATTATAGGTAATTTCCGCTGATATCTCTCTGAGTTCTCCCGGACCAAAGCCCGCGGTAAAATCCAACCCCCCACCAATTTGAGCTACCAACCCTATACTCCTTGGGCCAATAGGTATAGCAAACAAAGGGATTTCGATGGTTGGCGCTCTAAACAAATTTCTATTGAACTCCTTTCTTGGAAATACTTCATAACTTTCAGAAGCAAGCCTTGCTGTTACCTCTATTTCCCCATTGGGTAACAGCTTTACACCTGCTGTAGCTGCGAGCCAGGGAGTAAGTTGAAGAGTTAACTCTCCTCCGCCATACACACGCATGGTTTCATCCGGATCGCCTGCGGGTTGGCCATCTTCACCAATGGCACGGTTGGTTGCCCCAACTTCTATGCTTCCACTAAGCATACCACGGCTATAAGCAGCTGAGCCTTCAATGGTCAAGGCTCCATTTTCATAAGTAACCGAAAGGGTGGTTGAAATTCCCGGGATATCCGGATTGGCAGTACCAGATACCATTATTTCATAATTCTCTGCACCTGCAGGCTTGGCAACCCTAGCAGCTATATTCCCTCCGGTGATGCCAGGTATATCACTGTTTAGGTTAAAATCACCACTGAAAGAAAAACCATCTTCCCCAAAGTTAAAGGCCATATTACCACGCTCTACCCCCGGAACATCCAATTGTGCTTCTCCTGTGGCTGAAAAATTATTCTCACTATAACTGGCAGTAATGGTGGCAGATTTTATCCCCCTTAATTTGCCCTCCGGAATTCCTATCTCTCCACCAATAGTCCAGATATTTTCCTTGTATTCCATATTGATCTCCGCCGGATCAAACAATTCAGAATCAAAATTAAAAGCCCCTTCCAATGCAAACCCTGAGGCTGTAGAAGCTGTAGCACTAATATGACCTTCGCCTACCTGATTGATAGCAAAATTTGTTTGACCGGTCAACCCTAAGCCATTTCTGGAACTTGCAAAAATTGTCAATGAACTATCACTGATCTCAAAAGGGGCAGGAACATTTATTTCCTCAATGGCAAAGGTTTTAGAAACGCGAATCTCTCCATTGGAAATAAAGAGTTCAATAGGGCTGCCCTCGAAAATAGGAATACTGGGCAATATTTGACCATAAGCCTCTATCCCTGTTGGCAATAAGTCCAACTCAAGGATTTCCACAGGACTTGCCTTCTTAATTCGTAACCCATACAAACCTGACTTAATCGATTGTTTAGTAAGGTATCCTGCATATTTAGAACCGGGATAGCGTTTGACTGGAAAAACTTTGTCTTCTGCCCACGGAGCCCACGTTTTGTCTGAAGAAGGTATGTTTACAGAAATACTTCCAAGATTTTCTGTATTCTCTACATTTTCACCCTCAGTAACAAATTGTTTGGCAGTAATTCTGAAAGGATTACCTAACCAGGTCTTTTCAGAACTGCCCAACCTGCTACCCTCTCCGGTCCAAACAAACTTTTTACTTATCCCACCGGATTGATTGGGGAAAATACGCACTTCTCCATCTTTACCTATGTCCGCTAAATTCCCAACTTCAATGGGCTCCAGATGATCTCCGCTTTCTATTTGGGTTTTGGTCCAAAATTCGTTTTCGGTGGCATTCCCATCTCCTCCAGCTAAGGCCTCTGCCCGGTTAAAAACCAAGGTATAATTATTTTTAAAGGTGGCATCACCACCGGGATATTGAGCGCCGTGTCTTTCTCTAAATACATTAAGTTTTTCCGTTATTTGACCCTTAATTACGGAGCCACTTGATGTGTTTTTACTGGCATCCAATAATTCCATGTTTTCAAGGGTATTTGGCCAAGTTGCTGTATTCCAGTTAGCCAATTGTAATTCTACTATATGATCTACATGAAAGTTTCTATAATTTTTATCTTTCCCCCATCCAGGAGTAGTCAACTCTTTAGAAATTACATCTGCACTTCCAATATATGTTGGTTTTACTCCTCTCCCATTTGTGTTAGCTTTAAACACATGTGTTGTATCGGCTGTAGGAGGGGTTTTGTGATGATTTTCATATAGTGTATTAAGCCTATTGGTAATGTTCTCTGTATTGATTTCTGTCTGCCACACCCCTTCTCTTTGATTGGTATTACCTCGTAAATAATTGTTTTTCCTCTTTAGGGGGCCTTACCACTAAACAAAGTTCCCCTATGTTCCTGAAGCTTAAACCCTGGAATTGGTATACTGTCGAAAGTTATGGTCTTTGCACTTTCATCCAAAATCCCTGTTTCTCCTTCCATTTCGGGAGCTGCTTCCTCATCGCCTTCCTTTTGAATCGTACTGTTCTGTATGGCCGGACTACTACCTTGTTGAATCGTATGGGTCAACTCATGAGCTAAAAGATGCTTCCCGGAGCGCTCATTGGGCTGGTATTGATTTTCATTGAAATAAATATCATTTCCATGCGTAAAGGCATGCGCACCAACTGCTTGACTCATTTGGACTGCTTTGCTATCTGTATGAACCCTTACATCCTTAAAATCAGCACCAAATGACCCCTCCATTCCTGAAAGTATCTCCTGATCCATTGATTCACCACCGTTATTCTGCTCCAGCTCTTTTTCAAACCCAGGAGGTGGAGCAGCCGATTCTTCTTGTTTCATTTGAACAACTTCCTCACTTTCGTCCTCTATCGCTTCCTTAGAAAGTTGTTCTTCTCCGTCTTCATTGGCCTGAACTTGATGATTAATAGAATTTTTTTGAACGAATGGTGTCACCTTTTCTGCAATTGGCTGTGTTTGAATATTCGTTTTTTCTTGAGACTGAATATTATCTTCTTGAGCCTTTTCTTGCACCACCTTGTCCGCCATGGCGTCAGCTTCTTGCTCATACTGATCACCGGGCTGTCCAACCGTTAATTTGGCCTGAAAAAATCGGTCAGGCTGACTTTGAGAGGTATGCCCTCTACTGGTTTTAGATTTGGAACTAAAGTGGCTCATACAACTGCTTACATCAATTCATTTTTTGACTACATTTCAAAAATTATTCGAAACCCTTTGCATCTCAAGTCATGCCATGAGGGCATGAAGACCAATTGTTTGCTTTGGCATGCTTTCTAATTTTATTAATCATTGGCATTGCGATTTTTTTACCTTCCCTATATGCAGGACCGGTTCCCTTAGGGTCTCCATGGTCATTTTTTATAAGGCTAATAAATTGATCTGTCCAAGCAATTTCTGCTTCAAAAACTGCCTCATCAAACCTTTTATCCAATCTTAACATCACTTCAGCAATCTGTTCACTGAATGCCATGCTACTTTTTTGAAATGCCAAATCAGTTATTGACTTTTCTAAAGGTTTAATTACAAGTGGTGAAATTAAAGCACTTCGTATTTTAGAGGCATGAAATCTTTCATGGGCTAAAACCACATCTTCCATAAACCAATCTACCTTTGAAAGTGCCATACTATTTAAATCCTTAATTTGAGCACAATAATTTTCTTCTGTTGTGTTTCCTCCAGGCCCTGTGACTTCCTTCATTCCCGGAAGCAACCGTGTTTGAACCGAATAATGACCTGTTAATCCGATAATTATCGGGTGCCACATTAGCCCGTCATCTACCAATTTTAATCTAACCTCAATATTTTCAGGAAATACTCTCCCCATATCTACGGGGCTTAATGAGGTAGAGGGAATTGCTCCTGCTTGTGCAATTACATTGTTTAAGTTGATTTTTGTATCAATGGTAATCGGTAATTCAGGCACTGCTACTTCCACTCCTCTATCAAGCCTATCAAGGTATCTAATTGTATTTCTTCCAACAATTCCATCCACTGTTAAACCCATATCTGCTTGAAAAGCTTTTACAGCTCTGCTTGTTTCCCCACCAAAAGAGCCATCTGCACCAAATGTAGGTAAACGATAATCTAAGCCAATTAAGGCATGTTGCAATAACATCACTGCAGTACCGCTAGAGCCTATTTTCAAAACTGCATTATTATCAAAAATATCTTCAAGCATTTCATTCGCAGAAAATCTACTTGTGGGATGAAAATCGTGTCCATCATTTAATTTTGATTGTATTGCCTTCTTTACTTTACCTTTCTGCTGTATGGTATGCGTAAGCTCATGGGCCAATAAATGTTTTCCTGCCTTGGTATCCGGACGGTATTGACCCTGACCGAAAAACAGATCAAATCCATGGGTAAAGGCTTTTGCTTGGATCTTTTCACACATCATTTGAGCTTTTTTCCTGTGTGAATTCTAACTTTGCTGAAATCTGAATCAAAACTATTCTCCATCTTTTGTTTGATATCGGGAGCCATGCCCATGCCTTTACCTTTTTCTTGGTATAGTGTGCTTTCTATGCTATCCGCCTGACTTTGTCTCGTATTAATCACCTTCGATTCTTCTTCCTTTGCTTGAATGCCTTCTTCATCGTTTTTTGCTTGTAAAGCACCTTCTTCTTCTTCTGTTTTGGACTGGACCGCTGCTTCCTCTTCCGACATTTGTTGGACAGCCTCTTCTTCTTCACTCGAAGCACTTACTTGTTCTTCTTCTGCTACTTTTTGCAAACCCTCCTCCTCTTTGGTTTTGGATTGAACAGCTTCTTCCTCTTCAACCTTTTGCACCGAATCTTCTTCCGAGACTTCTTGTTTTTTTATTTCTTCCTCGGTATTTTCCTTCTTGTTTACCTTATTCTCATCCTCACCCTTTTTCTGTACCGCTTCCGCTGATTCTTTTTCTTCAGTTGCGCTTTGTAAAATGGGATCAAAAAAATGTTCATTGGCTACATTTGGAATTAATGCCTCCTTTCTATCCCCTTGTCGACGAAAAAAACCATTGCCTTCTTTGCTTTGAAATGTGGGATTTATCAAACCTACCGATGACTTTCTAAAACCATGTCTTTTCATAAGAATGTTGTTACCAGTCTACAAACAAATGTCTATGTTGCCAAGGAAGTTTTACCAAAGAAATATTCCAAGGAATACTGTCCAGCAAAATATCTTGTACTTTTCTTTCCACAAATAAGCGATTTGATTGTTCTTCAATCACCAGTTTACCATCCCTTTTAATGAATTCATTTCGAATGGTATCTATACCTGTATTCCCTAACCTTTTCCAGTTTTCTTTCAAGGCCAAAATTAGTTTTTCGGTTTTTTCTTTAATCTCATTGGAGATTTTTACCTCCCTAGCTACAGTTATCTCCGGGCTTAAACCTATCAGGTATTTTTCAAATACTAATTCAAAATCAAATGCTCTTTCCTCTTTTGTAGATAGAAAATGCAACGTGTGGACTGCCAAATCTTTATCAACTATATTGGCATTCTCATCCATCAATTGGCAATCAATAAAAAATGCCTTTAAAAAGGGATGCAGTAAAATAAGACCTGCATTGCTTATATAGTAGGCATCTATAGAATCCTCGGGTGTAACCTCCCTCTCTTTTTTCATAGCCGGTAACTCACCGGTGAAAACATTGTTTCCTTCTAAAAATTCGTACACCACAGGTGTTACTTTTTCTACCTTTAATATCATCAAATTTTATGACTTCTCTGAAGATTTTCTCTACTATTTCCCTCTTTGACGTAATGACTTTAGAATAATAAACTTGAAATACAATATATTCTCTTTCATTCAATATTTTTTTCAAACTTAATCCTAGGATCAACCTAAAGAAACTAATCTTTAGTTCATTATCCAATCTTTCTAAAATTTGACCATATTGTGATTTATCTATTAAAGCATTTTTCTCTATTAACATCCAAATCAGTTGACTGATATCCTCGTTTGAATATTGGCTAAGTACTCTTTCAAAAAGGAAGAATGTTGGAACCTTTTAAGCAACCCTTCCTTATCTAAAGGGTTATTTAATAAGGTGCTGATTCTTTTCCAAGTGAAATTTTCTTTTGCTTGGTTTACACTATACCACCAAGGAAGACTTCCATATTCCAAAAAGTAGATCCACGATTTCAACGTGTTTTCAGCTGAATTAAAAGTCAGGTTTCCTTCACGACTAACTTTTGACAAAGATTCCTCCACCCAACTTTGTTGCATGGGATCACCATCCTGTTTACCTTTGAAATCATTTTGGGCATTGGTGGAGATTGATTCTGATATTGCTTTTTTAAATTGATTTATAAATGCCTGTTGAACAAATTTGAGATCTGAAAAATCCTCTTCCATAAGATCCAATGAGATACTAATATTTGGAATTTGAATGGAAGCGTAATGCAATTCCTTTTCCAGTTCATCAAGGTATTTTTCGACAGAGGGAATTATATATTCCGTTATAAAAGCGTCAATATTTTTTTCTATGGACTTGGCATTCTCCACAGATTTGGAATATATATCGACAGAAATTTTTTCTATAAAATGATCGCCGATTTCCTTCATGAATTTTTTTATTTCAATTATTTTATTATATTTCTAATCGCTAAGTCGCAAGACAAAGTTGATTTTACTGGCAATAAGTATGGAATAGGAAGCAGTCGATTAAGTCAAAATGTTTAGAAGTTTGCGTTCGTTACGTGTTGTTTACATCACTTTTGAGTCGCTTATACTACTAGATTAGAGATTAAAGTTTGTGGAATAGGAAAGAAGCCCATAAAGGACCAATCATCATCCGGAATTTGTATGATTGGTCCTTTTTCATGTCCTATAGTTTAAGCTTAATAACTGTGTCTATGTTTCGTGGCTGATTTCTTACAGCTGGAACCTCAATGTAAACATCTACCAACTCCGTAAAAGGACTAAGTGTTGTTACCATTCTCTCCCTATCTATCTCCCTATCCAAAACCACGACAAGCGATGCTTTTGTAGCCTGGTCTTTTTGTGAAGACTACTCCTCAAATTTAAAAACCTAAAAATTGTATCATTGGTGTTGGTAGAATCTTTGTATTCATTAATCATTTCTATACTGGCCCAACTTCCATTTACCCAATCACCTGTTAAATAAAGATCGTGAGGTATTTGAGACCCTTCTAGACTTCGCTGTACTCGAGCGATAATTCTCGAAACTGAACTGGGAAGATCTTCTATACTTTGCGGAATCCTTGGTTTATTTTCTCCAGTAAACCTCGAATCCGTCATCAAATCATCTATCAATTCATACCAAAGTTTCCATTTGCCGGTATAAGCTCCATAATCATCATCTTTTTCTATGGGAGCAAATTCGTTTTGCAGTTGTACATAAGTACTTTCTCTGTATTTTTTAACTCTTCACAGCGGATTGAATCAATTCTATAGGTCTTATCCGATTTCTCCATACCTTCCTGAGTGTAGGTATAGGAAGGAGAGTTTATACTTAAAGTATTGTCAGAAAAACTAATCTTGAATTCGTCATCATAAGGACGAGTAATAACCAATCGCTTTAAAGACTCATCAAAATCAAACACCAAACCTTTGGGAAACCTTTCATTCAAGGCTTCAGTGATGGCATGCATTCTTCTTTTATGGATTTCTTCAAATGGAATTTCAAGAGTTACCGCACCTGTAATTAGTGGATTTTCATTAATACTATAGCTGTTAACAACCAAACGATAATTTCTAGGTTGGATACCCGATCTTCTAACTGAGCCTTTTATGCTCCTAGATAAGTTGTTGAGATATTTTAAAGAACTGATCCAAGGATAACTACAAGCTGCTACTTTAATGTGACTGGACCCAATCAGCCCGCTTTCATCCACTATTCGATAAGGCAATGAAAGGTCAGCAAATACTTTGTTCTCTTGACTCAGCAAGATATAGGTACCGGCTTTCGGAACACCTCCAGTGGAAGTACAAGCAGGGTGATCTTTAAAAAGCTTTTTAAGCTCATTCTGATTTACTGATAGATCAAAATGATAGACTTTGAATTCCAACCCAAACTGACTTACCATTGATTGAATGGCTTGAAAGGTATCTTCCCCTTCCATGCCCAAATGCCCACCTATCAAATAACTATCGACCCCATCATATTCTAGCAGCAATGGGTTATTTCCCATCCCGTAATAAAAACTAATAACTTCCGCTGCTAAGCCCCAATTTTGTATTAAAACCTCGTTGTTAACATAGTAGAATGGTATGGAAGGAAAAATATCATTGTGCTTCCGCTTTCCATTCGGTATAATCCTCAAACCTTGGTCTACTTTAATTTCAAAAGATCTTAATAAAGCAATCAATTTTTTAATTAAAGAATTGATGCCTTTTTTCCCCTTTTCAAAGCTGCCCAATGCAGGTGATCTATAAAAATTATGGCGAAATCCTGAACCATCCAATTTCCCTAGAAGTAGGTGCTTTGGAAATGGCGTTATTTTTGGATTAGGAAAATAATCAAACTTTTTTATTGCTATTATTAGCTCATTGTAGGTGTTTACAAGGTCTTTGGCCAACTGATATCGGTATTGAAAGAAGTTGTAATCCTCTGAAGGATTTTTAAAAATTTCTATAACATGTTCATTATATATTTCAATTAAGTTTATTGTATCCTCATCTTGTTCCAGGATTGAGCCAAAACCTTCAATAATAAGATGTAGTCCTTTACCCAAATCCTCCAAAGTATTGCCATTTTCTAAAGCCGCGCTGTATAGTTTGTCAATTTGTGATAAACTTGTTGTATTTTGGCCATTGTGAACCACCTTCATGAATTGGATTGGAGACAATTCTCCAATAAGCTGCTGAATCCCCAAACTTTTAGATAAAATCTCATCTTGGTTTACCAAACCTTGGATCCTTTCATTTTCTAACATTAAAAAACGTAATTTGGAAACCTGTTCTATTCCTTGATTATCACAATTGATATCGCCGCAAATATCTTCACTTTTGGGGTAGCTCTCCAGGTAAACCAAAAAATTCATGTTCTCCCAATTTTCCTGTTCAGCCAATGGTAGGGCATCATTATCTTCTTCATTGCAAAATTCCCAGATAGGTATTTGTTCCTCATCCTCATAGAAATAAGGAGAATATTTTGCTTTTTCGTCAGAAAACACCCTAAAATGGGTAAATGACAATTCCTCTATAGAGATAATATTCTCTTTAGGCTGCTCTTCTGACAGTTGCTTGTGAAGTACGATCAAATCACCATCTGTGGTTATCCCTACTCCTTGGTGGACCACAAATTGGTCCCCTGTTTCAGTAGCCCGCTTGGCTATAGTCAAACCATGAATGATGCCCACCCCGGTAAGGGCCACCCGAGACAACCTATTTTGGTCTTCAAAATAAGCAATGGTCTCATTTAGCTGGGTATGTGTAAGCACCTGATCAGGCTTATAATTTCTGTATTGGTAGGTTACGGAACTTAGTTTATTTGACATGGCCTACGGGATTAAATGGTTCCTAAATTAGATCTTCCTAAAATTATGGTATCCCTCATTGCATTACTTTCGTCTTCATCCTCACAGTTATACAGTGTACCAGTTGGATATATAGAATGCAATTCAGATAATATTTTTATAAATTCTTCGTGGTATTGGAAATCTCCAGCTGAAAGACCGGAAAGAAAATTGGCATATGCTTGCTCGAAAGGGCTCATTTGATCTTCCTGCCCTAAGTCCCCGATGTTGGCCCTTCCTATCCAGCAAATTTTGGCTAAAATATGGGCAGGCAATTCTTCCCTGATTAAATTTTCAAGAAAATCCCTAAAATCCCTATCTGCGAACCTAAAGGAATTGCCCGGAAGCACAATAGTGAGTCTATAAGAATAAGGGTCCAAGCAATTTCCTTCTCCACAATCGTCTTTGCAAAAAGGAAGAAAGTGCAGGTTTTCAGGGTTTTTCTCATTGAAATCGGGTCTTAACAAAATATTCTCGACTACAAACATTCCTTCATCATCCATGTGCTCAGTCATAAATGTTTTAAAGTTCACCAGTGCATTCTTGAAATTAGGAAAGGTAAAGAATTTCTGTTGACTTGCAATTATATAGTCCGGACTATCCAAATCATCAATTTCGGGATCAGTTATACCAAATGAAAATCTTCCTGAAGCTGTAATATTCACTTGAAAACAAGCGAAATAAAAACCTTCATCAGGTATATCTTCAAATTGACCAAGCGCTGTGACAATCATTTCGAGAGAAACAGCATTAACTTGTTGAATCACAAGGTAGATATCTTTGTGAGCAGCAGTTCTACCCTTGTATGATTTGTTGGAATTTAAAAGGACATTATTATCAATATCAAAAATTCTCCATTTAAAAACTGACTCTCCTTCTGAGTTAGTTGTAGGGAAAATCTCAACAAAAGACTTGGAAAGGTTTTTTCTCAAATAATTCTTTATCCCTACCAATAAAGCTACCCTTTTTTCAAAGCCTGAAACATTAGTAGTATTCCACAAATTTTTTGGTGATTGCCTATAATAGTTCATGGCTGTGGCACGCTCAGCACTAATGTTTCCGTACTCTTTTAAGAAATAGGATTTTGTTTCCAACACTTGTTCATCCACACCAGAGCCATAAATTTTTTTCATTAGAAAGGCATAGTCTGAAAATTTTTCTCCAAATCGCGCCAAAAGGTGGTCTTTAAGTTGTTGGCTTCTTTTATTACGTTCATCAAAGGGAGCCATAAGGTCTTCATACAAGTTTCCTGCATCATAAAACTCACCTAAAAACTCTTGATGATCTCCTATGTCGGCTACTTTACCAGTAAAATAAGTTCTCTCCTGGCTGTCAAAAACAGATAAAAGATTTTTGACTTGGCCTAAATGCTTAAAATAGCTTACCAAAATCTGATCGAAAAAGTTAAGTAAGCCTTCAATTGATTGGCTTTCTCTTGGCGTCCAATACCTTTGGCACTCTCGGGAATTCCTAAAGGGCCTACACCATATACTTCAGGGAAATCATTCCTTATACTGGTATAATTTTCAAGTGAGTAATCATAAGGTTCAGGTAATGAAAAACCTTTCTCCTTGGTCTCATATTGTTCTTCCCTATTTTGATTAACAATGTCTTTTTTGTAACTCGATACAGTTCCCTGGTTAACATTAAGAGGTAGCAATCCTTTATAAAAATTAAACTTACTTTTATTACATAGCACCGGTTTTTTACCTTCCTGGATCTCAATTACCCAGCCATTGAAAGAATGAGATTCGTCACAATGGTTGATGCTTAAATCCCTTATGGATTCCACGCCATCAATATCCATAATCAATTGAATAATATCAGATTGGCTGATTGTATTTCTAAGTTTAGCAGCCCGCATTTCTTTCGGATCTAAATAGCCGTGTTTTAAATAAGGCCCCTCCAATATTTCATCAGCAGAATACCCCTTATCCAGCATATTTTCAAAAGAGTAAAAATGTAGATTCGGCGAAAAGTATTGCTCTATTTTCCATTCAATTGTTGCAGCAATCAACTCTTCATTTGCATCAAGACTCAAATCAATTATGGCGCAAACCTGAATTGGATGAGCTTCTACAGGAACCACTTCTACCAAGTCTTCGCATAAATTTCTATTCTGATGATATGACCGAATCACCCCTTTCTAATTTGTTCAAATGGAATTTCGTCTGAGGCATCAACCAATATTTTATGGAGACCTTTTAACTCAAATGACTTTTTATCCCGCTCCGGAATCCCCTGCCATATTGCAGGTTCATAAGCCATCTTTAGGTTTTTGCAATCCATAAAAACTTCTTTCTCATAAGGCTCAAGCCAAATATTTTTGACACCTTCTATGTCCATAAATAGCATACGGTAATCCAATTCAGTCAAGGACTTGCATGGCATAACATCTGAGGCCAAATGAAAATGTTTATTAAGATAATTGGATTTATCATTTCCAAGCAATAAATCTTCTACAGGCAGGGTAAGCCTATAACCAAGGTCTGTAATTGCATAGGCTAAAATTTCTAAAATAGTAATACCTGGATCGTGAGTATTGTAATCCGTCCAAAGTTTATTTCCTAATCGCTGAATAACCTTTATCCCCTCTTCTTTGAGAAAATGAAAGTCCAGGTCATCTTTCGAATGAACATCTTTGGAAATGGGACGATATGTGTTTTGATCCATCATTTGTCAATCACTAATAGGGGCATAAACTGAAATATCATGAGACTTTGCTGCCACCAATACATGCATGGGGCTACTTGGTAGAATGTTTTTGCCCATCTCTACATTGTTTCTAAATATTCTTGGTTCTTGAATAAAGTCAACATAACTCAACTTCTCAATAAAGTAAACCAAGCTACTTTTATTGAAATGACTGTTGAAATCTATAGCGAGCTTCTCTCCACTTGTCCATGGTGAAAGGTAATTTATGATATCCTTCTCTAACTGATTCATAAAGAAAGCCTTATCTAACCCCGGGTAAAAGGTTACTTGAAGCCTAACCCTTACCTCTTCATAAAGTGGATTAACCACTTTAATTGCAAGTCTTGGTGCAGCTTTCTCCGCTAAAAAACTTGCTATCTCATTGAGTTTGGCTGAGCTAAAAGTAGGTTGAAAGATATCATAAACATTTTTATTGATGGTGTCAGGGATTACCAAAACCATCAAATGACCGGGGGATAAAAAAGAACTTGAACAGGTATGGTTAAGACATTTGACTTTATATACTTGAGGGAAGGTTTGTAATACAAGATGCTCTATATCCCACAACGAAACTGCTCTGTTTTTGTGCCGTAACCTTTCGCTCACTCTGATATAAAATTGATTATCTTGTTCAGCTGCTTTTCCTCCAAAAGAATTGTAAGGTTGGCTTACACCTTTAACTCCTGCTTTTCTTGTTATCATTTTATTGATGCTTTGGGCAGGCAAGCCTTCCTTTAAATGACTCAATTCATTTTCATTGTCGACCAAAACTACCTCAATGGCTTGGGCATAAACCCCCATTACACGACTGGTAGCATTGAATACTTTTGTTGAGCTTACCTTAATCCAAACCAATGCCTTATCCATTCTCTCGTGCGAGGAAAATGATTCTTCAGGTAAAGAGAAAGTGATGATTCCTGATTTGAGCAAGTTATCTGTCTGGTCTGAAATAATATGTTCCCTTTTTAGCTCCAGCCAATAATTACCGGCTAACACCGACCATTTTAACCCCTCTTCTTCACCTCCCATATTTTGAGAGGGGTTTTCACTACCTTCTAGCACCTGAATCAACAACGAAAGCTGTTCGAATGGAACTAGGCCTGAAATTCCAATAAACATTTCACCGGCTGATTGTGAGACAGGAAAAGCATACAATTCATTGTCAGGTGTGTGCGTCAAAGCTGTTTTACTATTTTTATTTTCTTCGTACCAACCAAAATCATCCCTAACAAATAATTGTAAATCTAATTCATTGGAGCTGTTAAAGTTAAATTGTTCATCAGTCTCGTACGTTACCAACATATTTTCCAATAGAGGAATATAAGGTTCATTGGGGATTGGGGTCTCAGGTTGATCACTGGACATAGCCAAGGCATAAATCCTAGGATACATTTCAGAGAGAAAAGATTGCAATAAGGTTATTTTAATTCCTTCCTTAAGCTCTAGATGAGAGCTTCCTCCTTCGGGTAATATATCAAAACTGGTTTTGAACCCATCTCCATCCTCTTCAAATAAAACCTCTTCCGCCAACTTGGCCTTCCACCCTTGGTATTCCTTTAATGAAAGGCTGGCTTTGAAGTGATTATTGCTTTTGACAATTAGGTTATCCGGATCAGGATTGACAATGATTTTACTTTCAAGTAAGGGGGCTCTAAAACCTGTAGGTTGTAGTAAAAAGGATTTGATTGGTTGATCCAAACTTGCATTGGCCACAAAATGTTGTGAAAAATAATTGTCTTTACTAAGGTATTGGTTGCCCATGTCTCTATAGCTATAATACCATTCTTTGAAGTCTTCAGGAGTATTTGCCCATTTCCCACTAAGGGTCACCTTTTTAGGATTTTTCTTTTCCCATTCCGGATACTTGACATAGAAACTGCTTCCTTTTTTAGGAATACTTCCAAAGGGTTGAAAAGGTTTTTCAGGGTTTAAGACTCCTAAATCTGACTCTATTATTGGTGTATTAATATTACTGTAACTAGTGTGAATACTAAGGTTTTGAAGCGGTGTCTCTCCAATTCCCTTTATCCATTGAAAGGCTTTGGTAGAATTGCATAATATATCAAACCATATCAATGGGGCACCTTTCCCTTTAATATTGCCATGAATCTTCTCTTCTTGATTTACTATAGCAGGTTGGGACTTACCCACAAAAAAGACAATTTTCAGTTGCTTTCCCGATATACTAGATTTAAAGTTGTCTTTTTCCGGATGAGCACTTGGAGAAAGGGAAACCCAACCTTTCTCCCCAGTATAATCTACGGAGAAAAGCTGATGAATATCAGAAGCGGTACCTGAAAATGGTAAGTTTTTTTAAACGTAAACAAAAAACTTAAATACTTATCTGAGTCAGCCGAAGCCCACAATGATGCCAAAGAAATCCCAAATCCGAATGAAGCATCTTGTAATTCAGGATAATTAGCATTTGCTAGAGGGTGTCCAAAAGGCCACCAACCATGATTTTCATCTATAAATCTTTCCCCTCTTCCATCAAGAGAATTGGCAATCTGGCTCACCTTTATTTTCTTCCGGTTGAAGTCAATGTATCGATTTTTTAATTGACTAACTTGAGCAAGGTTGGGGATAAAGTCATATTCTAAGCTATAGGTTCGTTTTTTTCCATTGGCATCTACCCCCGTCAAATGTGGTCCCTTTAGTCAAAATTGGTTTTGTCCCCTTGCCACTTTCTATGACAAGAAAGGCGGAATCAGGTACTGCCGCTAATTTTGAGAAGCGCAAAATCTTCTTATAATAAAAGTCTAAGTGTCTTTTTGTAAGATTATTCAGGCTATGACTAGAATTTTCTAAAAGCTTCAGAAAAGCTACTAGCAAGGTCAACTGAGGCTTTAAGCTTCCCTGTTGTTCAAAAAATTCCAGTTTATCATGAATCGATTGCAATAATTTTGCATAGGCAAAAGTTCCTTTCTCGGGCAAATTTCCTTCTTCCAATAAATCATTAAAAAAAAGCTGCCAATTGTCTATGGTAACCTTTGAAGTGTCTGCCGGAAAAAGGGAATGAATCTAGCAAAATTATTGGCAAAGAGCAGCCAGTCACCCAGCTCCAAATCCATTAACTTTAATGTTGATGGATCAAGTGCAGGATTGATTCTCATTGCTTGGGAGGTGCCTTTCCTCCACAAAACTTTTAATATGTTTAGATTATCCGGCTGCATATATACTAAATTGATGTTCCTTCATTCAAGTAGTAAGGATAGACCATATTCATTCTTGAATTGGTACTTCTAACCAAATAATTTAACTTTATCAACACTTTTCCAGAAACCATTTCTTCTTCAAGGATTTCAATCTTTTCTACTTCTATTCTTGGTTCATGATATAAAATAGCTGTCCGAATCAGCTCGGATATATAGGTTATGGTAGTACGGTTTAAGTTTTCAAACTGCAACTCATCTAGCTGACAACCATATTTAGGTTGCATTACCCTTTCTCCCAATCTGGTCGACAACAGGATCCATAAACTTTCCTGGATATCTATAAGCCCAGAACTCATCTTTACTGAAGCTGAATCTTTATCAAAAGTTGGTGGAAAACTCCAACCTTTCCCTAAGAAATCTAAATCATCTTCCATAACTTTATTCTTTATCAACCAATAAGTACTGTAGGCAAACCTGCCACAATAGACCCGCCGTGGGTGGTGCTATCTCCCATTCTAGCTGCTGGCATTCCGCCGATTAATACAGTGGACGATCCTGCTACAATGGTATCCGGAGGACCGGTACAAGTTGCCATATCTCCAACCCTGGCGGCTGGCATTCCACCAATCAAAACGGTAGCTTCTCCGGGAGGTAAGATTGGCCCTCCCACATGTGGTACGCCTCCCGGACTTACCATCGGACAAACATGCATATCTGTAATTCTTGCTGCCGGCATTCCCATACTATTGTTAGTTAATTTGTATCAATGATCCTTTAATAGTGGTGGTACCACTACTTGACAATGTAGCAGCAGCACTTGCTTCAGCTTTTAATTCAGCTTGAGATTTAATATTTATATTAACTCCTTCAATATTGATATCACCTGTACTTTTGATGGTCATATCCGACCCGCTTTCCATCACAATCCCCTCTCCATTCATGGTAATGGAATTACCATGATCATCCGTAATGTTTATGGAATCTCCATCTTCGTCCATCACAATTTTCTTTCCTGCAGGAGTCTCCATCTCCAACTTTTTCAAATCATCGTCAAACATTACCTTTATGCCTGATCGAGAAACATAACCTTTTTGATGATTGTCATCAGAAAGCTCCAAATGACTAGGGTGGCTACTACTGTGCAACATCCCCAAAACCACCCCTTGATTGGGATCTTCATTGATAAAGCCTATGATTACCTCGTCTCCGATTTCAGGTCGAAATGCAAAGCCACGTTCCTTCCCTGCATCTAGGGAACTTAATCTGCACCATACCCCCTGCTCATCTGCATTGATCACAGGAAACTTTACCATGATCCTATCCTCCCCATCAGGGTCACCTTCCAACTGTGAAACTAGACCTACTTGCAAACCTTTTACTGCTGCCAGTAACCCTGAAGCAGGTTGGGAGTCAATGGAAAATTGCTCAGTAAACCATTCCGGATCCATCCCAAATTGCACATCCATGGTCCAATTGCCTTCGGCAATCTGATGCCTCACACCTGAAACAAAAGTATTACCTGAAAATCGATTCCCAACCCCGGACAGGGACAGACATTGGCCTGGAACAGGTTCTGAATTTCCTTGAATTTTCACCCTCCCTCTGGTTTTGGCAAGCTGCTGAAACATCCATTTGCTATCTGCCCAATCTTGTAATAGAGCATCGGCTATTTTTCCTCCATTTTTGAGGTCAACGGGGTCTAGTGCCATCATGCCTGCCAACTCATCCGGAGAAAGGTTTCCATTGAGATTAAAGCCTGGTTTATTGGCTTCAACTTTTATCATTTCTTGATCAGTAGGATTCCAACCAAAAGATGTAACTCCTGGAACTTGATTCCTTCCATCCATTTCGGCATCAAACTCCATAATATCCACTCCGTACTGTACAGTCCTGATGCTACTCTGTTCAGGATCAGGTTTGGTTACATGAATTTTTCCATTCTCTACATTTACCACCATGCCATTGGCTTGTGCTCTGGCAACAAGAAAATCCCAATCAGAACACTGATATTGTATTACCTCAGGATGAGTATAATTGCTGGTAGAGACTGATGCTTCAAGACCATTTCTGCTTATTAATTCCTCTATTAAATCACTGTCTTTTAAATCATAGAAGTAACCGGATTTTCGATTACTTGCCATCTTAAAAGCCTTATCCTTACAGTCAACTACCAAAACTGCTCCCCTATCCCTAATCTTAATTTTGTGATTCAATATTGTTCCTTTAAAAATCGTTACCATTTCAGCATTGTATCCTGCTAATATCTCAATTTCGCTGCCGGGAAGTAAGGTGGCCTCATTGCTAAGTGGAAAATTACCTGAAGAAGGATCTCCATCCAACATCACTATTTTCGCATACGGAATTCTATTAAATTCTCTATGAACTAGCACATTAATTATTTGAACTGTATCAGGCAATTCACTCCCTGAAACCTTAACAGTAACCGTAACTATATCTCCAATATCTATCATTTGTATCTTTTAATTTGAGGGAGAACCCTGCTTTTCAATGGGCGGAAAATAAATGGCTTGTCCGGGCTTCAAATCTCTGAAATTAACCATATTATTAACCCTAGCCACTTCTAAATAATATTTAGGATCCCCATAAATTTTTTGCGTCATCAAAGGCAAATTATCTCCTGCCTTGACTATTCTATAATGGGTTAAATCCGGGGAACTTCTGTTTTCCTTTGCCACCCTTAAATCATCCTCAACAAAACCTTTAAACTTTGCCTTGGCTACCGCCCTCAGTGGAGTGCCATCAGGCCTAAAAAGTTTGAACTCCACTGTCATTTCCACTAAACTGCCTTTAAATAAAAGACTACCCCAAGAAATCATTACATAATTCGGCTTATGTTCCTCACCATTGTAGTTAAGAACCACCTTTTTAAAATGTTCGATATCATCGATTATCCCATCTTCAGCTTTCTCCTTTCCTTTGACTATTCCTGTTCTGTCAAAAAGAAATTCTAAATCGAGTTCCTCAGGAAGCTTTTTATTAAATTTGATGGGAGCAGCACTGGTGCCTGGTGCTTGATCCTCATTTTGCTCAATTTTATATTGATAGGCATATTTTTCCGGATTAAGCAAAGTGGAAAACTCTCCATCAGCTACTTTTTCACTGAATTCAGGATCGCTATAAGCGATCAACTTAAGTTTTTCTAATTTCCCTTCACTCATAATATTTACCTTTCTTTATTGGATTTAAGGATTTCCATCACCTGTTCAACGCATTCTGCCACAACCTTTTCTTTGTCCACACCTTCACTTTTTTTGCTTTCCCTGCTTCTTCCACATGGAATTTGATATGCATCTCTTTGATATTGATTGCCATTAGTTGATTCTTGTAAAATATTGGTAAGAAAATTCCATGCTTTCTATGGCCATTTTGCTCTCCATCGAATTGAAGGGCTCAATGGCTAATTTTACCGGAAATGCATTGACTACATTCCACGTAATCAAAGGTTCATGTTTCTCATTTAACAAATCTATGGTGATGGTCTTCAACTCAAAATTGAAATTCTCCATAGATTCCTTGAACCAGTCGGTTAAGCCGGTAGAACCGGCTAAGCCTTTTTAAAATCAAGTTGGAGTATTTGGTTTTTACAGGTAGTTTATGCTTGAACCTATTTTCTCCACCTTCTGCATATTCCTCAGTATCCATACTTACATCCAAGCCTGACACAGATTGAAAATAGCTGTCTTCTGTATCCTCCAATCCTGCAATAGAGACTTTAAAATGAAAGCTAACATACGGATAGTTATCAGCCATTGTTAATCATTTTGTATGCTTAAGCCTTCATGCACCAACTCCATGGTCTGGATAGCCACTTCATTGCCATCTGCTTTCAAATCGGTAGATTGGATCTTGGTTGGCCAAGCATTTTTAACCTTCCATGTGACGACCGGTTCATGCTCTTCGTTTAATAACTTAATGGTGATGTCTCTACGCTCTATTTGATTCAAACTAACCGTATTCCACCACTCATAAAACTCATTATCCCCGGCGAAAGTCCCGCTTTTCAGAGTAATATTGCTGTACTTCTGAAGTCCGGGCATTTTTATCTTACTGTATTCAGGGCTAGCACCATGCCTGTATTCTATTACTTCCGTTTCCACATCAAGACCAGAAACTTCTGTAAAACCTATTATTGTTCCTCCCCAATCAACGGAGAAATGAAACTTAGATAATGGATAACTCATGATATTATTACATTTAAAAGGTTAAAACAATTAATTAGGATTCCTGCATTTTATGTGAAAATTTCAAAATGATAAATTCTGCAGGACGAACAACAGCCATGCCTATCTCAACAATCATTTTTCCTTCCAGAACATCCATTGCTGTCATGGTTTGTCCCAATCCTACTCGGACATAAAAAGCCTGTTCAGGTTTGGCCCCGGCTAAGGCCCCTGCCCTCCATTGAAGAATTAGGAAGTTCTCAATCATGGCTCGAACTTTAACCCACGTATTGGCATCGTTGGGATCAAACACGAACTGTTGGGTAGCATTTTTTACCGATTCTTCAACCATATTGAAAAATCTGGTCACTGAAACAAAACGCCATTCATTGTCATTTCCGGCAAGAGTTCTGGCTCCCCAAACTAAGGTTCCTTTACCCGTAAAGGATCGAATGGCATTTATTGACTTACCGGCAATGGTATCCACATTCAACCTATCCTGCATATCATTGGTGATTTTAACAGTTGGTTTGACCACATAATTTAACGAGATATTGGCAGGAGCTTTCCATACGCCAATATTGCTATCTACCTTGGCATAGACCCCAGCTATAAGGGAGGATGGGGGTAAGATCACTTTAACTTTATTAATTTCTGCCTTAATCTTATTGTATGTAGCACTGTCAATGGCTTCCACCTCACTAAGTGCTAGTCCATTCAGTGCACCGTCTGATTCCATATCCAATTCTTCGATATCTAACATTGCATCCAAAATAGCAGGATCAATTAAATCCAAAACAGACTGGAGCAATACACTTACATCTGTACCGTTTAGCGCTGTGCTTGCATCCCCTGAAGCCTGCTTTACAGCTGTTCCATCAATATCTTGATTTAATACATCCAGGTGCCCTTGTAGTGAGGCAATAAAAGCTGGGACATCTCCCCCTTCTTCAAGTTCGGCGTTTAGAGCATCGGCTGCTTCCGTAGCCGTATTGGCAAGAGATTCATCTTGCTCCTGTGCCATGGCTGCCACATTATTGGTATCTTCTACAATTTCAGCCATAAGGCCTACAAATTCATTCAATGCCTCCACTATTGCATTCAATGGGTCAACAACCGTACTTTTATTGGTCACTGCTTCTTCATCTGTACCTCCTTGGATCCCCGAATCAGCAGCAGTTAATCCTGATACCTCTGTAGGTAAGTCTGTCATGATACCTTCTGCTTCCACCAAAATATCATCCACTTCTTCCAAGATATCGGAAACAGGAGAGGCGTCTGTGATAAGGTGTGAAACCTCGGTTTGTTCCGGATCATAACTGTAATTTAAGATGGTCTCCAAATAAGGGAAATATACAGCACCATATTTTTTTCTTCAATATCTGAAGTTATTAACTCCCTGATTCCTGACTCTAAGGATATCTCTGTTTCCATATTATTGGTGTAAGTATCGATGATAGTAAACCTGTCTCTCATCTTCCTACACAAAGCCATGGCATTGTTATAGATCGCATAAAATTCTGCAGCCTCAGGTAGAGAAGTGGCATCAGGAAACAAAATTAATGTTGGTTCATCCTCCTTTTCCAACTCCTGCAAACCTGTATTCAAAGCAGCCATGGTTACAGGTGTCGCCAGTTCGGCATCATCATAAACCCCAACTGAAATCACATAGCAAGGGCCACCACCATTAGCAAAATATGCCTGCATTGCATAATACATCAGAAAAGGAGATTTGTCTTCCGGGTCTGGAGCCTCAACCAAAATTGATTTCTCTCCTGCTTCTTCAGTTACTTGAACCTTTAAACCGGTCTCCGGCTCCGGTCCACCAAAAAATGTTTCATATTCCAACAATGAAACAATGCGTTTGGGCTCCAAAAACAATGTCTCGCTAGTATCTGCCTCCTTTTCTCTAGCTTTTTCTGTATAGCCTATGAAAGCCGGAATTGCGGTTTCTACTTGGGCTACGGATGGGGGAAATTTCGATATTTCCTCAATGTATACACCTGGGGTTCTATAATTTGCTGCCATGGTTCAACCTGTTAAATATAAATTTCTGAATAATAATTGTTTTCTTCTATCTTGATACGCTCAACACTTGGGTTGGGAAATTGTAATTCACTCAAATCATCATTGGGTTCATCAAAATCTGAATCCGGGTGGATCTGAACGAAACCGTTTTTAGTCAGTGGCTTTGGAGAGTTGGTTGTTACACTGGTATTAATCGCTTGCCGGTGGTAAGTCCAAAAAGTACTCCTATTATCAAAATTAACTTTGAAAACCGTTGGGTTAATTTTGAGGGTACCATTTACATTTGTAATATTTAAGTTTCCATTTTCCCCTTGCATTCTAAACAATAGGAGCCCTTTTGCCAAATTACTTTCTCCGGGATTTAGGCCGTCAGCAAAATAAGAGTCTATACTTTCTCTGGAAACAACAAAGGAATCTGAAAAAATGGCGTTATCACTTTCTATAGGCATTAAATTAAAACTCTCCTCTTGAAAATGCACCGGTAGAAAATTTGAAAGTAAAATCTTCTCATTCGATAAGGGTCCAATGGCAGTATAGTTTTCAAAATAGGGATCCTTATAAGCAATAAGAAAAGACAACACCAAATCTTGATCTAAACTGATAAAGCTTTCTTGAACGTTCTCTTCCATGACCCGAGAAAAAATGATTATTCCTTCGCTGGTATTTCTAAAAAGTAATTGATACTTCTTGAAGTTTTTTAAGGTTGCTTGAGTTGGTGTTATCTTTAAAAATCCTGCCAGTTGTATTTTCTTAAATTAGTCCGCTTTTCATTTTCATCTAAATCCTCAAAGGAGACCATTCCACTATTGAGGAAGTATGCATGATACACCTTTAAAAAAAACAGTTTTTTATATTGGGCAGCTACCATGGTCAGTTTTTCTTTTTGACTTCTGAGTACACACTTTCTATCAAAGGTCCTTCACTATGTGTCAAATCCCTCTCTATCGAAAGTATATTGAGTTGGTATAAAACTGAAGGCAATTGTTTACCTCCCAATGTTCCCCATATAAAATTCATCTCTTCAAAGGTGGGAGTATATAACTCCAAGGTAAAATCAAAGTCACTAACATTCTCCATTGCCTCCAATTCTCTGTTAAATACAGTATTGTATTGATTAAATCTTTTCTTTCCCTGAAAAAACTTAATTACTGCAGACAGGTCCTTTAAAGAGTTGCTATAAAGATTTCTATTGGCAGAGAAAAGCAAGAATAAATGAAGATTGATTACCCTATTTTTGTACTGCACCTTCCCATCATTAAATTGATGGTTAGGAAAGTTTTTTAAGGCACCTTCCTCGTGCAAATTTACAAGTGTCAAAACCATTTTGTCTCGCATTGCATCAGCCGCATCAGAGGTTCCTTCGGCCATAGCGATATTGTCTATCACCACATCAGAATTCTCCAACCCTTCTTCCTCAAAATAATGGTTAATCTGCTCTTTTAATATTTGAAAAACTTCAAAAATCATCAGTCAGTAAAACAGAAATGAAATAATAAACAATAGGAATTAAAAAATCCCCCAATTGTCAGATTGAAATAATAATAGTTAGTTTAAAAGTATTTATAAAGGCTTGGGAAAAATATCGAATTAACCCGAACTAAGATTAATTGTTACAGTTGGCTATCTCAAAACCTTATTTTTAACTCTTCTCCAATTTGCGTGAAATTTATAATAATTCCAAACCTTTAAGAGTAAAAATTCAATTAAAAAAATAGGTATTAATATACTATTGAAATATTGATTTGATTATAATAAGTAATTTTATAAATAATTTAATTTTATATGAAAAATTGAGAAATACATACTATTTGACTCCTACTATAAAGATAAAGCAAGACATCTTTTTTCAAATATTATTTAAACTTTCAAAATAGAACTATCGGTCTCGTTTTTGTGTCATGCAATATTTAAAAATCCGCCCCTTTTAGATTCCAATCTCTTCTATTTCTTAAGTATTTTCATCCAATCTTTGAATAATTCTCGGATTTCTGAATTATTCAAATAGTAGCTAATTTCAAATTAAATACTTGTCCGTTACAGGTAAAGCTTTCCTAATCTATTCAAAAAAATAACTAGCTTTGTCTATAATAAACTTTCTTTAGGCCATAATTAACTACTATCAGTGTACTAGATGGCCTTCGAAAAGATTGGTGGAAGCTATGATTATGGAATCCATCCTAATCTTGTAAGATTAGTTCCCAAACAAAACCAGCCCATTGACTTGGAAACTTTCACTGAATGCAATTAATTCAGATTCCTAAAATGTTGTTTTTCCTTATTTAAATAGAATATGAAAAATATATTGGTCCTTATAGCCCACCCCAAATTGGAACATTCAAAGGTAATCGCTAACCTTCTGGCTTCCATTAAGGATTTGGAGAATGTCCAAATCACAGATCTATACGAGCGCTATCCGGATTTTAATATTGATGTTCAGCACGAACAAGAATCTCTTTTTGGGGCCGACATTATCGTTTGGATGCATCCATTCTATTGGTATGCAGCACCTCCATTGTTGAAACATTGGATGGACTTGGTCTTGGAATACAATTGGGCATATGGTCACAATGGTATCTACCTCAAAGGAAAATACCTATTCAATACCATTAGTACAGGAGGCTCCCCGGACGCATATAGTGACAAAGGTCATCATGGCTATCCTCTAAAGGATTTTCTGCTGCCTTATAAGCAAACAGCAAGCCTTTGTAACATGACCTACTTGCCACCATTTCACGTTGCTGGAACACATAACCTAAGCATACTTAATTTGCAAAAAGAAGCTGACGACTTTAAGTCCCTTATCCTTCACCTAAGGGATAAGAATGAAATAGAAAGTTTAGTGAAGCTTAACTTTTTAAACGATTTCAACCAATAGTATCATGGAAAACGGATTTTTATTTCAGGCCATTATTTATCTCTCTGCGGCAGTAATATGTGTACCCCTAGCCAAAAAAGTAGGGATGGGTTCAGTCTTGGGTTATTTGCTAGCCGGCATTATCATTGGTCCTTATGTTTTTGGTTTTATTGGGGAGGAAGGAGAAGACATAATGCACTTTGCTGAATTTGGAGTCGTCATGATGTTATTTCTTATAGGCCTAGAACTAGAGCCTTCCAAACTATGGAAGATGAGACAGATGATTACCAAGGTAGGGCTTTCTCAAGTTTTGTTAACCACCCTAATATTTTTTGGTATCCTGTATTTAATTGGTACCGGTTGGAGACAATCCCTAGCCATAAGTACTTCATTAGCCCTTTCTTCTACAGCCATTACATTGCAATCCCTGAAAGAAAAAGATCAAATGAATACTGCTGCAGGAAGAAATTCTTTTGCGGTGCTTTTGATGCAAGACATTGCTGTGATTCCAATTCTGGCCATCTTACCATTAATTGCTCTGGCTGCAAGTTCTGATGGAGACATGGGGCACATGAGTCCAATCTCTCAATTTCCCGGTTGGTTGCAAACAATTTTGGTTTTCGGCGCAGTAATATTAATTGTGGTGGCGGGACGCTATGTGATTATCCCCATGCTAAGTTTAGTTGCAAAAACCAGACTTAGAGAGCTTTTCGTGGGAGGGGCTTTGCTGGTAGTGTTGGGCATTGCTTTCCTTATGGAAATGGTGGGCCTAAGTCCAGCCTTAGGTACTTTTCTTGGTGGGGTGGTTTTGGCCAATTCACAATTCAAACATGAACTTGAAAGTGATCTAGAGCCTTTTAAAGGTTTACTATTAGGATTATTTTTTATCGCTGTAGGCGCCTCCATTAACTTTGGGTTGATAAGTGAAAATGCATTGATGGTTTTTGCGATCGCCCTTTCTGTATTATTAATTAAGAGTCTTGTACTTTTTGGTATTGGTAAGGTGAATAAAATTAGTACGGATCAAAACCTAATTTTTGCTTTAGGTCTAAGTCAAGTAGGTGAATTTGCCTTTGTTACTTTTTCCTTTGCCACTGAATTACATATCATGAATGCCAAAACGACGGAGATTTTTATGGCAGTGACTGCCATAAGCATGACATTTACTCCTTTGCTATTGTTGTTCAATGAGCGGCTCTTACTCCCCTATATCGGCACCAAAGAGAAAGATGATAAACCGCATGATGAAATGGATGAAACCAACAAGGTAATTCTAGCAGGTTTTTCTAATTATGGCAGTACAGTAGGAAGGTTTTTAAGAGCAAATGGAATAAAAGCTACCATATTGGACAACGATTCAGACCGAGTAGACCTGTTAAGGAAAATGGGCTTTGAGGTATATTATGGGGATGTTACTCGGGTTGATCTTCTGGAAATGGCCGGTGCAGGAGAAGCAAAAATTCTTATTTCCGCCATCAGGAATCCTGAAACCAATTACCGGTTGGTGTCATTAGTCAAGAAGCATTTCCCAAACTTGGAACTAATGGTACGAGCCAAAGACAAGAAGGAAGCCGTAGAGTTAAAAGAGTTAGAGGTCTCCCACGTTTATGTACAAAATTTGGAAAGTGCAGTAAAAATGGGAAAAGATGTTTTGGTGAAACTTGGTTTTCGTGCCCACACAGTACATGTGTTAGGACAGAATTTTATTAAATATGACGAAGATTCTTTGGAAGAATTGGTCAAGGTAAAACATGACAAAAATGCCTTTATCACCACAATGAAAAGGTCTATAGAAATGCAAGAAAACCTCCTTTCTTTTGAGCTAAACCGGCGCTTCAGTATCAACGATCATGCATGGGATTCGGAAGGAAAAAGAATGGAGAAAAGAATAAAGAGTAGTTCAAATATGAAGCTGCGGTTTTTAAAAGCCCGACGTCAACCAAAAAATCCTCCTGTTGGTGAGGGAAGCATTGGTCCAGTTTTAACAATCGCTTAAATAGAAAGGCAAGGATTTATGGGTTTAGGAACAATTAAATAAAACAAGCCTTTAGTTATCTCTGTCTTCAAAGTCTTCCCTTTCTTTGATATTGATCCGCCTAAAAATCAGATAAATGAAGATTATTAGAAAAACAACCCAAAAAAATGACTGAATACCCATGTTATTTTAAAAATAAGGTTTTTGATTAAGTAAATTTCACAGCCGTTCCATAAGCTAAAATTTCTGATGCTCCTTCCATTACCATAGAGGTTGAGAGTCTAACGCTAACAATTGCATCTGCACCAAGGAGTTGTGCATCATGGACCATTCTTTGCATAGCCTGTTCCCTTGAATGAGCCTGTAATTTGGTATACTCCTCAATTTCCCCGCCAATAATATTTTTCAGTCCTGCAAAAATATCTCGGCCTATATTTCTAGATCTAACAGTGCTACCTCTAGCAATTCCTAAAATTTCGGATATTTCTTTTCCCGGAACTGTGTCTGTGGTGGTAATAATTATTTTATTCATTTTCTTTATTGTATTTTGGATCTTCAATATCAACTTTAATTATAGACTTCGATTAAGCCGCTACCTGTATTTTCTAATATTTATACTTTTCCCTAAGGTGTCCTTCTTTTGACTGTTTTCTTATGCAGTTGGGAAATAAGTTAACCTAACACCAGCAGTTAAGGTCGTATGCTAGTATAATCTCTAATAATGAATCAATTGAAAGCTATCTCAATTGGAAAAAAATGCATTCATATCATTTTCAACTTAATTCACCAATTTAAATTTAAAAGGTAAATTTATCCAAACTTTTACAGTTTCTCCTGCTTTCATTGCAGGAGTAAATCGAAGATTTTTCGCCTCAAGATCTACCGGATCACTCAGCAAAGGGTGTGCATGTGTGATAATCTTATGCTTTAAATATTCGCCATTTTCCCCCACGAGGACGCTGACAACTACACTGCCTTCAATTCCTGCTTCTTTGGCTTTGGAAGGGTAGCCAATAGCTTGATAAATTTCGCCTAAATTTAATGGTTTTGGATCTTCATCTACCAAAATAATAGCACTTATTGAAGGCTCAACGTCCAAGGTATCTTTAGAGGCTTCTTTATCTATTAACACATTTGTGTCTAGCATATCTTTAGTAGAGGCAGTATCAATATTTGTATCAGCAATTGCATCAACCTCTTCATCTTTATTCGGTTCAGTATGCTCACTATTTTGTGGATTTGAGGAGCAAGATATAATAATTAATCCCAGTACAAGCACAATAAAAAAATGGGTGATTTTCATTGAAAGAACTATTTATTTGATTGTTTAAACTACATTATTTATAGTTCCTGAATGTCAACAACTACTTTATATTCCAATTTAACCAAATCTTCTATAAATCTAAGACTTATCGAACATTTGCATGAGAAAAGTTAATATTAATGTATTAATCGCTGACCTACCTGAAAATAGATTTACTCATTTACAAAAGAAAAAAATGCCAAGGTACTCAGGAACGGACAGAAATTCACAAAGGAAATACCCATAAAACCTCAAATTAGGTCAAGAGATTTTATGGGATAAGATGAATTTCAGGTTTTGAGGATCTTTAAAAAAGCAGCCTTAATAATAAAATTCTTTTAATATTATAAGGCTACATAAAAAGTTAACTTCAGGGCAATAGAAGATCCCGGCTAATTTTACTTCGGATCAAGTACAGCGCTGAAATCTGAAAATAAGCTTGTATGAATAGGCTCAAATATGTCTAGAAGCAAGCTTACAATTTTGTATTGTATGTCTTAGTCTTTATATATTTTTTTCCTAATTTCATCCCAGGTAATCAATTGAATATTTTGCTCTTTGAGTTTTGATTGGGCCTCCTCAGAAGTAAAAAAATCAAAGTCAATCTGCCTCCATTCTGAACCAAAATTAGGGTGATTTATAGTTATTCCTTTCATCTCATCATCATCAAAAGCAGGGTGAATTAAAATCAAGTTTAACCCTCCCTCCATTTTATCCAAGGCAGTAGCATAAAAATTTGCTAATTCTCCTTTTTCAAAATACTTAAACTCTCCCATAAATACATTATCGATCAATAACTCGTCTTTAAAATCGGAAAGATCCATTTCTAAACCTACCATTTCAAATAACTGTTGATTAAGCACCAGAGGCAGTTTGTATTTTTTTGCTATCCTTCGATAGACATTTAAAAATTCAGGCTTTGCACCAACACTATACATATGGGAATCTATATGGGTAGGTTTAATTCCAAATTTCAAGGCTCTTTCTATTTGTGCGGTAAGTTCTTTTTCAACGTGTTCAGCCTTTGCATTTTGGGCTAACTTATCCCTTTTTTTGAAGAAATAGCCATTTTCATCCACTAAACTTGGAACTTCTGAAATAGGCAGAACCGGTCCAAACCGATAATTTTCCCATTCACAGGTTAAGGTCAGGTGTACCCCATTGTCGAATTGAGTGTTGTTCTTTGCAAAAATAGCCATTTCATAAAACCATGGACAAGGCACCATAATACTGTACGAATTTACAATCCCTTTTTGTAAGGATTGAATGGTTGCTCTGTTTTCAGCATGAGCAAGTCCTGCATCATCTGCATGGATAATTAATAGCTTAGTAGATTCTGTAAAACCTAATTTTTGTGCTGCATTCATTTTAAATAAGTTCTGTTGGATTAAGGTTTCATTTATTGAATCAGGAAAAAACCTCAGGGTTTTGGCTCCTAATTGGCTTCATATTACCACCTATTCGCAGTGACATCAGCAATAGAATTTTATTGGTGATTTCCCTATTCTTAGAAAATGGTTATTGGGTGATTATGGATTTAATTGGCTACAAGTTAATTTCAATCCCTTGCAACTAAAAAAATAATTGTGCTAAAATAGCCAAAATCCGCACTTAAACCATAGAAAAACCCTGAAAAGGATCTTTTAAAAAACAATAGATGGACCGAGATATCATGTATATAGACAAATGGTATAAAGAATGAATATGAAATAACATTCTGTTTAGAGTACGCTCTAACTTAAGAAAAGAAGTAGTGGTGAAAATTATTAGAATTTTTTCCTGCCCTCACACATTATTTATGAATTATGAATAGGTAATAGAATTTCTCTGCCGTGACAATAGCCAGGGCACGAAAGAAAATCAGCCTAAGTATTAATCTCACATAGCTTCTTTATTGTAAGATTAGCAACAGCAATGAAGTGACTGGTTAAGAAAGGGATGCTATAATACTAGGTATTTCGGGTAAAATAAGGAGATTTAAATTAGAAATAAATACAGCATTGCCATATGACCATATTTTATATAATAGACAAATAAGTGGATTGATGAATTAACCATCAACCACTTATTGCCATAAAAAGTTAATGCTTATGCTTTTTGAGTTATTTTAATTTTTAAACATTTTCAGGGTTATAATTCACCATCCAATTGATGCCAAATTTATCAGTAAAACTCCCAAAATAATCTCCCCAAAATTGATCTTCCATTGGCATTTCGATTTCCCCTCCCTCTGATAGGCCATTAAAGAGTCGGTCTGCCTCTTCTTTGCTTGCCGGATGTATGGAAATATAATTGGTATTTCCTTTTTTAAGGGTCTGTCCCATGGAAGGCATGATATCAGAAGCCATCAGAATAGTATCCTTTCCAATTGGCAGAGAAATATGCATTATTCGGTTTTGCTCTTGTTTGGGCAATTTTTCAGCTTCAGGGGCCTCACTCATTTTCATTAGGGCGATAAATTCACCACCAAAAACAGATTTGTAAAAATTGAATGCCGCTTCAGCATCTCCGTCGAAATTTAAATAAGGATTGATTTTCATGATGTAGTATATTTATATTTAGTAAAATTAAAGAAGCATTTTTATTTCAAGGTATACAAGTCAACAACATCCACTTCATTATCATTTAACATAGGATCAATTCCGAGATTAACAATACGAAATCTAGTTTTAAAATTTTTCATTTTATTTCATTTCAAGCCAATTTTCTTCTCAAGTAAAATCTTTACTTGAAAATTATATCCCAGAACTGCTTCCCTATGGATGAGCTTTATCCACTTTCACTATAGCTTTATTCAAAGTTACCTGAATAGATTCATTAAAATGATGGTAGAATCCGTCAATCTAACGGGTTGATTGCGACATATTCTTTGTTTATCTTTCTAATGAGAAAACCGGGACAAAATTTATTATTTTTAAGAGAGAGAAGATGAAACATGTATCCATCCTTATTCCAAGAGGTCATACAAGCATGGTAAATATTAGCGGCAGTCATCAAATGTTAAATTGGGTGAACGAATTCTTTATACAAAGTGGAAGAAAGCCGCTATTTACAATTCAACTGGTAGGGCTTGAAAAACAAACCAAACAAACCCATGGGCTTTTCATTGTCAATCCAGAAATATTAATTGACCAAGTAAGCAAAACAGACCTTATTATCATCCCTGCAATCCATGGGGATTTTAATCAAAACCTTAAAATTAACAGCCCTTTTCTTCCTTGGATTATCGACCAACATAACCATGGCGCAGAAGTAGTCAGCCTTTGCGTGGCTTCATTTTTTTGGCCGAAACCGGACTATTGAATGGTCGACAATGTTCGACACACTGGCAATTCGCCAATGAGTTTAGAAAACGATACCCCAAAGCAACATTAAAAGACGATAAAATAATGACTGAAGCCGATGGTATCTATACCAGTGGTGGGGCGTATTCTTTTACCAACCTTATTTTATATCTAATAGAAAAATTTGCGGGAAGGGACACAGCTGTTGCGGCTGCCAAAGGGTTTATGATTGATATAGACAGAAACAGTCAGTCTCCTTTTATGGTCTTTTCCGGACAAAAATCGCATCAAGACAAGGAGATATTAAAGGCACAAGAGCATATAGAGAAACACTTTAATGAGAAATTGGTGGTAAACGAGCTCTGTAAAGAATTGGCAATTAGCAGGCGTACTTTCGAAAGGAGATTCAAAAAAGCTACAGGCAATACAGTTGTTGAGTACCACCAAAGGGTGAAAGTGGAGGCAGCAAAAAGAGCATTGGAAACAGGTAGAAAGCACATCAACGAAGTAATGTATGATGTTGGATACAATGACCCTAAAGCCTTTCGAGATGTATTTAGAAAAATCACCGATATGACTCCATTAAACTATATGACCAAATACAGTAAACAAGCAATATAAGATAAAGTCCGTCTAAAATATCGGTATTAAAATAGGTGGTTTTTATTTCAGTTTAGCAGCCTTTTATCATAATTGTCAATGGTGTGATTTGCCATTTGAAACATAGGGAAAGTTAAAAAAATAAACCCAAATTTTGAAATAGGATCAGCAACGAATGTTGTGAATCAGTAGGTTTAAAGCTATGACTAAAGCATAGCTCATGTAAACCTATCTGCCGACAGACGGTGTTGAGAACAGCAAAGAAATGGTTGATTTAGAAATGAATTCAGCAAGTATAAAAATTAGCCTATATCATGGTTCGGGTTACATTCCCCTAATTTTAGCCCAAGGACATGCATCCGAAAAACCACAGTCCTCTTATGTTGGGCTTTCCCCTTTTCCTTATTATATTCAATCAAAAATATTTTATTTATGAACTTTGCATTTAAAAACCTTTGCTTTATTTTTTGCTTGCTTACAATTACTTTTATTAAGGCAGATGCACAAGCAGGTTGGGAGAAAGAAGGTGAAATTTTAACAGGGGCCGATCAAACTGAAGAATACCTACCCTATCTGCAAGGGAAAAAAGTAGCCATTATGGCCAATCCCACAAGTATTATTGGGCAGAAGCACTTAGTAGACAGTTTGCAATCCCTAGGTGTAGATATAATTAAAGTTTTTGGGCCTGAGCATGGTTTCCGAGGTAATGTGGGGGCAGGAGTTCATGTAAAAGATGAAATAGACAGTAAAACAGGCATTCCTATAGTATCGCTCTATGGTGCCAAAAGAAAGCCTTCCAAAGAGGATTTAAAAGAAGTTGACCTTCTTATTTATGATTTGCAGGACGTTGGCTGCAGATTTTATACCAATATCAATGCTCTGGCACGACTAATGGAAGCCTGTGAGGAGAATGATTTGGAATTGCTTATCCTTGACCGGCCTAACCCCAATGGTTATTTGATAGATGGTCCGGTTTTAGATATGAAGTACAAATCCGGTATAGGACAGTTTCCTCTGCCCATGTCTCATGGATTAACTGTGGCCGAGTTTGCTTTGATGGCGAATGGAGAAGGTTGGTTAAAAAATAAGGTGCAATGCAAATTGAAAATTATTCCTGTAGCCAATTATTCCCATGATATGCCTTACACCTTACCTGTTTCTCCCTCTCCTAATCTAAACACTCAACAGGCGGTGCTATTGTATCCATCCACTTGTATGTTTGAGGGCACCTATATCAACCATGGTAGGGGTACTTATTTTCCGTTTACAGTTTTTGGTAGTCCGGCCTATAAAGGTATTTATTCATTTTCTTTTACCCCCAAGAGCATCAAAGGTATGTCCCTGACTCCATTGTTTATGGATCAAATATGTTTTGGTCTTGATCTACGTGACTACGATACAGACTTATTGAGGAAAACAGGACAAATTAATTTAAAATGGATCATGGAACTTTATAAAAACAGCCCTGAGAAGGAAAAGTTCTTTGATGGAAGTCTTAGCAATCAAATGAATAATATTGAGATCCAAATAGGCTCAGGGCTATTCAGACAACAAATTATTGATGGGGTACCTGAAAGTGAAATTAGGGCAAGTTGGGAACCGGGTTTATCAAATTATAAATCTATGAGAAAGCAATACCTGCTTTATCCATAAGGCATCTCTAGGAAAATATGTCTTAATAAAAAAGTCAAGATGGCATTGATATTGATAGGTGACCCTTGAAAGTAATAATATTACTTATTATTAGATATTAAGCATTAATAATATTTTATTTTAAAAAATTTAGGTCATGAAAATTGATTGGTTAAAAACACTTCTTTTCAGTATTGCTGTGATTATTGCAGGTTTTTTTATTGGAAATATGCACAAAATAGGCAAGCAATATGACAGATCAGTTCAAGTCAAAGGCTTGTCAGAAAGAGAAGTTGATGCCGATTTAGCAGTATGGCCTATTAATATTTCTTTAGCGGCAAATGACCTTAACATTTTAAGTGGAGACATCGAAAGACAAAATAAGGAGGTTTATGACTTTTTTATTGCCCAAGGTTTTACTGAAGAAGAATTGACCAAAGGAAGCACCAATATTAGCGATGTTCAAACAGACAGGTACAATTCTAATGCACAATACAGTCCTTTTCGCTATTTAGCAAAATCCGAATTTACCGTCAGAACAAATGACTTGCCGAAACTGCAAAAAGCCCTTTCTGAATCCTTAACCCTAATGTCTAAGGGGATACTTTTGGAATCAAAAAACACTTGGAGACCCATTGAATATATTTTTACCGGGCTAAATGACCTAAAACCGTCAATGATCGAAGAAGCAACAAAAAATGCTAGAGAAGTAGCTGAGAAATTTGCGCGGGACTCTGATGCCAATGTTGGAAAAATCAGAACTGCAAGACAAGGGTTGTTCACAATCAACGACCGTGACGAAAACACACCTCAAATAAAAACGGTGAGGGTGGTAACTACCATTGATTTTCAATTGGAGGACTAAACTTCTGCTATTTTTTCAAGTATTTTATAGGTGATCAAATAGGCAGGTCGGACCCCATCCATTCCCAAGGCACCCGATGCCAAAGTACTTCCTGTCTCCAAAGGATTGTCTGAGGCATAATAGGCATACATCACTTTAACGTTCTTGCGGATGCTGTTTCTAATTTTGCTGGCAGATTGAATGGCTTTTTGGTAATGGGCACCTTCCATTTCCAAGCCCGCGGCTTTCCATGAAGACTCCATAAAATAGCCCAATACCTCCTTATTCTGAAGGGAGGTCCCCAGTACCGTTATCATTGGCCCATCATAAACACCAAGTCCATAACCTTCAAAATCGCTGGCATTTAATTCGTTCTTAAATGGATAATTATCAGCTGTTCCCTCGAAAACGTGAGCATTTGGAATCATTATATCCCCTTTTTTCCTTCCAATATCCCTGCTTTTCCCATTATTGAGGTACTGATAATATTTAAAGGAACCTTTTTCTCACCCACTTCATATGGTTTTAATAATTCATCAAAACATTCGTAGGCTTGTTCTCCAAAAGCATAGTCCATCACAATTAAAACCGGCTTCTTCTTTTTATTTTCAGGAAGTTTCACTCCAGGTATCAGCGCATCGGAAACCATCTTATCTGTATCTATAATTTGAACGCCAATATTGGTACCTGAAGAATCAGGTAATTGTGTCAATCCGTGCTTTAGGGCATAAGCTAAAACTTCCTTTCCCTTATTGCCCTTTCCATTGACACTAATTTTTAAAGCCATTTCCTCTATGGTTTCATAATCCTCTAGCCCGAAAGCTTGGTAACCATAGATGGTATTGAGTACACTGTGTAAATTGGCACTTATCACATGTATAGGCCTTGCCAATAAATCTTGTTCCTGCAAAACTGTTTTAATAGTGTTGGCCCACGACTCACCATACACATGATGACCTACCCTCTCTCTCAAGGTGGCTGAAAAAGAAATCTCTCTGTCCCGGTCTTCTATCAATTCCTCCATAGATAACCTCCCCATGTGATAAATAATAGAAAAAAGACTGTTGCTATTTTGGGAATTGCCAAACTTTTGTACAGCCATCTTTGTCTCTTCAAATGTTCTTCCAGTGATGTGACTTAAATAAGAACAAGCAGCTTCCCTATTGTACTCTTCTCCTTTAATTTCCTTTTCTACAACTTCCTTCAATTTTTTCCAATTGAGGTTAATTCTTCCCTTGGGGTCTGTACTGTTTTTTCGGATTTTTTCCGACTCAATGTATAAAAAAGTTAGGTGTGTAAGGATGTCGTAAATATCACTCTTCCCGCGAGTCATCTCCACATACATCTGTTCCTCATCCACCCTATAACAATTGCGTTTACGCTTGGATGGCACCAAAGGTAAGAACCCTGAGTCTTCATAACCTTCTCGACTAATTAGCCGAATGTACCTACATTCTTCAATCCCTTGAGGAAGGCGCTCCATCACATACAACAGGCCCTCTAATTCAAGTTTTTCAGGGTCGTTAACCAAACCATAAATCTCAGGGCTAAGGGTAAGCAAAGCATCCACCAAGGACTCCCCTGAAACCCCGGTTGGTTTGTAATTGCCACGCATAAAAAGGTGTCGCATGGTGATGTACAAACGTTCTATGGCTGCTCTGGATTCCTGTGCTTTGGTCCTTTTCATATTGTCATGATTTAAAAATTAGGGTAAAGCTACAAAATATATGATCCTTATAAAAAGCTTTGGGTATAGCGTTAAATATATCCATTCTCTAATCTGAGAAAATGAATCAGGACCTTATAATAAAAAAGAAAATTAAACCTAAAGCCCAATGTTATTCACACCAAGTTTGATTTTATTTCCTCCTTCCATTGCACTTTTACTTAAACTGGCTCCTTCATCTTCTAAGGCAATACAACCTCTTTCATGCAACCAATTGACTGCCTTATACTCTTCATCAATGAAACTTTGCCAGTCGGTTGGATAAATCCATTTCAGTACATCAGTAGGGCAAAATGCGTTTCCCCTTTTTCTTTTCGCCATTTCCATAGTGGCCTGTACCAATATTCCATTCTCAAGATAGTCCATACTAAAAAAGTTTTGTTTGTCCATTACCTATAAATTGACTAAAGTCAAAAGCAGGCATTTTTGCGTCTTTAGGGAGATGTTTCCTTATGGAAATCTGGACCAGGTCTGAAATTGTTTGAGCCAACACCCCTTCACCTTTAAGCCTCCTCCCCCAATCAGAATCATTTACATTCCCACCGTGCAGCGCTTCTATTTGGTGCATAACCTTTTCTGCCCTGTCAGGAAAATGTTCCAATAACCAATTGTGAAACAAATCTTTTACTTGCCCATTTAACCTAACTACGGTATAACCCACTTTTTGGCGCCTGCTTTAGCTGCCGACTTAATTATTTCCGGAATAGCATCTGTATTAATTCCGGGAATAATTGGTGCAACCATTATGCCAATAGGAATGCCTGCTGTAGAAAATTTCCGAATGATTTCAATTTTTTTCCCTGCAATTGCAGTTCTAGGTTCTAAAAGCAGTTTTAATTCATTATCTAAATGATTAATAGAAAGATAGACGTGCACTAGATTTTTACTTGCTAATTTTTTCAACAGTTCAAAATCTCTTTCTATCAAACTATTCTTTGTGATAATGCTTACGGGATGTTTGTATTCCAGGCATGTCTCAAGAACTTTTTCGTCAGCTTAAATTTACTTTCTGCCGGTTGATAACAATCAGTGTTTCCGGAAAGCATGATTGCTTGGGCTTGATAAGTTGGCTTTTCAAATTGTCTTTTAAGCTGTTCAATAATATTGGCTTTTACCAATATATTAGTTTCAAATCCTAAACCGGAATCATATCCCCAATATTGGTGTGAATTTCTTGCATAGCAGTAGATACAGCCATGTTCACAACCTTGGTAAGGATTTATGGAGTAGCTAAGTGGTAAATCGGGACTATCATTTACACTAAGTGCTGACTTAGTATTGATTTTAATAAACTTTGTTCGAGGATTTTCTTCATATATAGGAAGGTCTACTCCCTCAATATGTTCTTGAACAAAGTCATTTTTTTCGTATACATTACCCGGCTGTTGACTAGTGCCTCTTCCCTTAAAAATCGCTCCTTTCATCAGAAGCAATTTATAAAATTAAGTGGAAAAAACCTTATCAGCTATTACAGACCATTATGAAAGCCGGAGGAAAATTCTTTAAGGTAAAGGCTGTCTTTATGGTGCTAAAATGACTAGCAAATTGGAAACGCAATAGGTAGGAATAACAAATTTGGATAAAATATCCACTTGGCTTCAGCATCAGGCTGCTTTTTTCATAAATAGCAGTTCTGGACTCTTTGGCAATAAGACTAAAAGGCAGAGAAGATAAGATCAAATCAACAGGCTCCCCTTTCAGGTGTTTGTCCATATTTTCTGCAGAATCACAAATAATTACTACGTTGTCTGAGGCAAATTCTTTTTTAGGTTTTCACAAAAGTGCTCACTAATTTCAAAAACATACAGCGTGGCATCCTTGTCCATCCTTTCAATGATTCCTTTGGTAATACTACCATCTCCTCCACCAAGTTCTACAATGACCTTTGCACCTTTAAACTCGGCAAAAGATAACATTTTATTCACAAGAGACTTTGAACTAAATGTTACTGCGCCAGTAGTTTTAATATTGACAAACAATTCTTTAAAAAGCGAACTTTTACTCATTAGTTAATTGAATTAAACCAGGGTTTAGCTTTAAAACCTTCTGTGACTGAATTTTATAAATATTTAATTACCATCACAAATTTCAAAGTTACTAAAATCAACTTCATATAATTCATTTTTATTCAAAAAAAGAAAAATTCATTTTGATAAACCGGCAATTGTGAAAGAAAAGCTATTCAATATAGGATGCTAATATTTAACGAACATCTATTCTTAAATTGAGTTTAAAAGCTTAATTTTAGCTTTTAGTTCAGTACAAATTCTTAAAAATGAAGTCAAAAAATCAACTCATTTTACTCTATTTTACTGCCATTCTTCTAGGTTTGCTTATAAATACCAGCCTATCACAGGCCCAGAGTGACAATAATGGATCCAAGAGGGTAACGACAAGTTATTTCCTTTCAGGGGCCACAATAATCCCCTATCCTGGTAAAATACTTAGCGAATATGACATTCTTTTTAAGAATGGAGTTATTGTGAAAATTGGAAAAAATCTTCAACCTCCTTCAAATGCAAAAGAGATCAATGGCAAGTCCCTCTTTGTATATCCCGGATTTATAGATTTCGGAAATAAAACCGGGGTTCAAGCACCTGAACTTCCCGAGAAACCCAGTAATTTTGATACCTCCAATCCAAGTCCGGAAATTGCTGGCATCCACCCACATTTTTCAACAACTAAACATTATAAATTTGATGAAAACCTTGAAGAAGAGTGGAGAAAGCTTGGTTTTAGTATGGGGCAAAAACTTCCCGAAGGTCAAGGAATGTTGCCCGGTTCAACGGCAGTTGTAATTTATGGCAATGCAGAAAACAACAACCTATTGTCATCCGTGCAATCACAATATTTCCAATTCAGCACCATCAGGGGCTTTATCCTCACACCAAACTTGCCGTAATGGCAAAGTGGCGTGACTTGTATCAAAACACTGTGTTGTACCAGGAAAGCCTTAAGCTTTATGGGAAAAATAAGCACATTGGGCGGATAAAGGAAGATCCTGTATTGGATGCGCTGATTCCTGTAACACAAAACAGCAAATCTTTATTGGTTTTGGTAAATAGTGAATTGGATCAAAGAAGGGCCATCAAAATGAAAGATGAAAACAATCTTAAGCTTATCTTACTTGGTGTAAATGAAGGAAGTTCAGTAATCCCTTTAATAAAATCTAAAGAAATTGGTGTTGTTTTAAGCTTGGATCTTCCCAAGGATAACTTTACAGATTCCCTACCCAAAACCGAGCAAGGTGAAGATTACGACGCCCTCATCAAACGTGGCAAAAACGCCTTTCAAGAAGCGCTAAGCCTGGCTTCTAAGTACGAAAAAGAAAATATTCCCTTTGCCTTTAGCAGCCTTGGGGTTGACAAAAAAGACTTATTTAAAAACATAAGTTTAATGATAGAAAATGGTCTATCTAAAGAGGCTGCACTAGCTGCTTTGACTACCAACCCGGCAAAACTTTTGGGAATAGATGAAATTAGTGGTAGCATTTCTCCCGGAAAAATGGCCAATATGGTAGTGATGACTGATAGTCTTTTCACGGAGGAAGGAAAGGTGAAAATGGTCATTAGTGATGGTTACCTTTTTGATTACAGTGAAGATACTAAGTTAAGCGATGCTAAAAGCCAAGTTTGGAATTATGCAGCAGAAACTCCTGTGGGACAATCTAAAGGAACATGGGAATTTTTTCAAAAAGACAACAAATGGGAAGGGACCGTTTCTTATGACAGTCCTAAAGGAACCGGAAATAAAAAATCCGAAATGAAGGACTTGGTGAAAACCGAAGAAGGTTTGTCTTTTTCATTTACAGTTGAGACGAACGAGGAAGTCCTTGAGGTAACGGTATCCGGAGACATTGATCAAAATAAGTTCGATGGCAAGATGAATATTAAAGGCTATAGTCAGTTTATTGTAAAAGCTTCAAAAGAAGAAAAACCGAATAAAAACCATGAATAAGAAAATACTACTACTTGCTGGTTTACTAATTTGGTTGGGCAGCCAGGGCTTCGCTCAGGAAAACCCTGTTGCTGATGTTTTGATAAAAACGCCAAAGTCCTTACCATTACGAATGGCACATTAGAAAATACGGACGTACTCATTCAAAAAGGTATAATAACAGAAATCGGAGCCGATCTTAAAGCAAAAAAAGCATCCCTATTATAGATGCTGAAGGTCAATATTTAATGCCGGGGATTATTGACGCACATTCCCATCTGGCACTTGAAATCATCAATGAGGCCAGTAGCCCAATCACCTCAGAAGTTCAAATGAGGGATGTAATTGACCCTTTTGATATTTCTATCTACAGGGCATTGGCCGGAGGAACCACCATCTCCCATGCCATGCATGGATCTGCCAATGTAATCGGAGGTCAAAATGTAACTTTGAAACACCGTTATGGAACAGCTGATCCCGGGAAACTGATCATGGATGAGGCACCACGTACCATTAAATTTGCATTAGGAGAAAACCCGACTAGGGTGCATGGAATTGGCAAAAACCTACAACCTAGGTCTAGAATGGGCGTAGAGGCCGTAATTCGTAATGGTTTTGAAGAAGCACTACAATATAAAAGAGCCTGGGAAAAATGGGAAAGGGATAAAAAAGACGAAAAAATTGTTTCAGCCCCACCAAAGTACAATTCCAGGTTGCAAACGCTTGTTGACATATTGGAGGGTGAAATAATTATTCACTGTCACTCTTATAGAGCAGATGAAATTTATATGCTTATACAGGTATGTCAGGAATATGGCATAGAGAATATTGTCTTTTCACATGTAAATGAAGGGTTTAAAGTGGCTCCGGAGCTGGCAAAATACACTATGGGAGCTTCAGTATTTTCGGATTGGTGGGCTTACAAGTTTGAGGTGTATTACTCCACGGCTTATAATGCGGCCATACTAACCAAAAACGGCGTAGTGACATCCATTAATTCAGACTCAGATGAGCTGATTCGCCACCTTTATCATGAGGCTGCCAAGACCCAAAGATACGGAGGGCTTTCTGATGAAGAAGCCTTGGCTTTGATAACCATTAATCCTGCAAAACAATTGGGCATTGACCAATTTGTAGGATCCATTGAGGTGGGGAAACAGGCTGATTTGGTATTGTTCGACAAGCACCCACTTTCCATATATGCCATCCCACAAATGACATGGGTAGATGGAGTCAAATATTTCGATAGAGCATCTGATGATGCCGACCAAAGATTAAAGATCAACGTTAATAGATCCCTTGATCCGTTTCGTTTAAGTACAGGTACACATAATTGCATGCAGGATGTTGACATGTTGTTTACTGAAAACCAACACTATTAATTGCTTAAAATGAAAAGACTGCTCAATTTCTTCTGCAAAAATAGAATTTCAATGAAAGAGTTTAAGTTGTTATTAGGGATCTGTTTTTTATTCCTAAATCAAAGCCTTATGGCCCAAATTGAAGGAGAAGTTATCAAACCATTCAAGGCCAATTTCTTGCTAACCAACGCAACAATCCATACGGTTACAAACGGAATTTTAGAAAACCATGACTTACTAATAGAAAATGGACTTATAAAAGCTATAGGAATAGATCTTCCTGAGCAAAATCATACTGTCATTGACTGCACTGACAAATTTATTTACCCGGGATTTATTGATGGAGGTACGAGTTTAGGAATAGTAGAAATAAACTCTTTGCGTGAGACACAAGATTATATGGAATTGGGTAAAGTGACCCCACAAATGCAAGCACTTACCGCGGTAAACCCAAATGGGGTAGCCATTCCGGTTACTCGAGTTAGTGGAGTCACTACAGTACTAACCCAACCTAGAGGTGGTTACTTCCCCGGGACTGCGGCACTTATCAATTTAAACGGATACACTCCTGAACAAATGTATGGAGGATTTAAGGGATTAAATATGAACTTCCCCTCAGCAGCAAGGTCCGGAAATTATGACAACCGATCCTTGTCAGATTTGGAAAAGGCAGCCGAAAAATCACTAAAAGAAATCGACGAACTTTGGGAAAAAGCCTCCACTTATCTTGCCATAAAGAATAGAGGTGGTGAATTGGAATATTACCCTGAGATGGAGCAACTTTCACAAGTAGTGGCTAATGAATTACCCTTACTTATTGAAGTCAATGCTGCCAAAGATATCATTTCAGCCCTCGCTTGGGCAAAAGAAAAGCAGATCACACCAATTCTAACAGGAGTAGCTGAAGGGTGGAAAGTGGCTGATAAAATTGCTGCTGCCGGGATTCCAGTCATAACAGGACCGGTATTGGCCTTACCTACTAGAAATTCAGACAACTACGATGCCCCTTACAATAACCCTGCATTACTCCAAAAAGCAGGAGTAAAAGTGGCCTTAAGAACAATGGAGGCTGAAAATGTCAGGAACCTACCCTTTCATGCCGGTTTTGCTGCTGCCTATGGAATGGGTACAGAGGAGGCTTTAAAAGCCATTACCATAAATTCCGCTGAAATATTTGGTTTGAGTGAGCAAATAGGTTCTCTTGAGGAAGGAAAAAATGCCACGCTCTTTATTTCAGATGGAGATCCCTTTGAACCCAAAACTCAGATTCAGCAAGTATTTATAAAAGGTTATAGAATACCTATGACCAATAGGCACATTCGGCTTTATCAAGAATTTTTGAATAGGGAAATGCAACCCTAAATCGAGAACTCTTCCTAATTATTTGATTTTAATCTTTCTCTGTGCTAGAGATAACAAGCGTATTTGACTATGAAATACCCATTTTATATCTATTTATTTTTGATGACTTCGTTCTTTGCTTGTAACAGTGAAGACCAGAAATTAGAAATTGACAATGCCATTGCCGAAGTAAAAGAAAATTTTGCTCCGGATAAGCGCGTGGCCTTATTTGAGGTGCAATGGGAAGATGGTAAGTTATTAGGAGAAACCAATCTACCTGAAGCCCATGATGCTTTGCTATCAAAGTTAAAAGCTAATAATATTGAATTCAGTGACTCTATCCAACTTCTGCCTAGCCCCGAACTTGGATCCAAGCATTTAGCTTTGGTTACCAATTCTGTAGCCAATATAAGAAGTGCACCCAAACATTCTGCAGAATTAGCCACTCAAGCTTTAATGGGCACCCCCTTAAAGGTTTTAAAATCAAATGGGAGTTGGTATCTAGTTCAGACTCCTGACGATTATATCTCATGGGTAGATGCTGCAGCCATTGTATTGGTGGACCAAGCCACCTTGAATGAATGGTTTGAAAAAGAAAAAGTTGTGGTCACAGAAATGATAAGCAGTGTTTATACCAATGACAATTTTGAGGATATTGTAAGCGATATCACTGCAGGAAATGTATTGGAGGTTAATGGCTATGAAAATGGGAATTACTTGGTGACCCTTCCGGATCAAAGGAAAGGTGTTATTCAAGGAGACCATGCCATTAATTATGAGGTCTGGAAAAACAGCAGAAATACCAGTGATGCTAACCTTATTCAAACCGCACGAAAAATGATGGGATCACCTTACCTATGGGGCGGGACTTCCCCAAAGGGTATAGATTGTAGTGGGTTTACAAAAACCATTTATTTTCTTAATGGCATGGTCATCCCAAGAGATGCTTCACAACAAGTAAATGAAGGTGAACTGATAGATGAGGATAAAAACTGGGAAAATTTACAAGTGGGAGATTTATTGTTTTTTGGTGTTCCCGCCACAGAAACAAGTAAAGAGCGCGTCGTCCATGTAGGCATGTGGATAGGTGATGGAAAATTCATTCACTCAAGAGGAAGAGTTAGAATCAGCAGTTTTGATCCGGAAGATGAGCACTTTGATGCTGCTGAACTCAATAGATATTTACGAACCAAACGTATCAGAAATCAACCAAGTGAGAATATTCTAACGGTTGAACAGGTGCTACAATAATTTAAACATGAAAAAAATACTTTTAATTTATTTATTTCTAGGATTGATTTTTAAGCTGCAGGCCCAAAGCCCACTGGATGGCTATTCAGAAAGTGGAAGCAGAACACAGACCGACCTAGAAGAGCTGTTCCTAAAGATGGTGGATTTCCCAAGCTTTAAAAGCCACCTTAAAACCATTACCTCCAACCCACACACCGCAGGCTCTAAAGCCAATGAAGAGGTAAGAGATTACCTTGTTGAGGTGATGACCAAAGCCAACTTAGAGACCAAGCTATACCCTTATGATGTTTATATTCCTAAAAGTCCCGGTACCTCAATCGTAGAAATTGTCACTCCCAAAAGGAAACCATTGAATCAGATGGAGGATGTGATACCTGAAAATCCTTACTCATCCCACCCAAACCTTGACAAAGGATGGAATGCTTATTCAGGTTCGGGAGATGTTATCTCCGAGGTCGTCTATGCAAACTATGGAACCAAAGAAGATTTCGAAAAACTGGAAGAGCTTGGCATTAACATCCAGGGAAAAGTAGTAATGGCCAGGTATGGAAAGAACTTCCGCGGTTTTAAGGCAAAATATGCAGAACAATATGGAGCCGCCGGAGTACTCATCTACACAGACCCGAAAGATTATGGATATAGCAGAGGGTTAGTTTATCCGGAGGGTAATAATTACAGCGAGAGTGCTATTCAAAGAGGCTCTGTATTAACTGAAACCTTTACAGGAGATCCTTTGACACCCTTTGAACCTGCTCTTCCTCTGGATGGTAAAATTAAGGTAAAGCGTCTCGATCCCAAAGAAACAAATTTACATTCAATTCCTGTAACCCCGATCGGCTATGGAGCTGCCAAAGAAATTATGGAGTTAATGAAAGGTAAACCCGTGCCGGGCGGATGGCAGGGTGGCCTGCCTTTTACCTACCGACTAGAGGGAGGAGCTGAATTAAAGGTAAGGTTAGCCGTTTCTCAACCAAAGGAAATTGTCCGAATTAATAATGTAATAGGTACAGTAAAAGGCAGTATGTATCCGGATGAATGGATCATTTTAGGTTGTCACTACGATGCTTGGGCATTTGGTACCACCGACCCGGGGAGCGGAACCGCCATGCTATTAACCTTGTCTGAGGCATTGGGTAAATTGGTAGAAGAAGGGTTAAGTCCTAAAAGGTCTATAATGATTGCGCACTGGGATGGTGAAGAATATGGTGTTATCGGTTCCACAGAATGGGTAGAACAGATGAAAGAAGAGTTAGGCAGTAAGGCTGTCGCTTACCTCAACTTTGATGCTGGTGTTTCCGGAAGAAATTTTGGGGGAGCTGCAGCTCCTACCTTAAAGAAAATAATGCAAGATGCTGCCAAAAGAGTAACCTACCCTGACTCGTCCAAAACAGTCTTTGACATGTGGTCCAAAAATGGTGAAAATATTTCTATTGGAAATCTCGGAGGAGGATCAGATCATATCGGTTTTTATATGCATACAGGCATCCCTTCATTAAGTGGAGGGACAGGGGGTAAAACACTCTATCATACCAATTACGATGATTTTAATTTCTATGAGAAATTTATTGATCCCAGTTTAAAGATGGGTGGTGCTGTTGCTCAATGGGCCGGAATAATGGCCTTGAAATTGGCTAATGCCACATTCATACCTTATGATATACCTAGGTACGCTGAAGATCTAAGTAAACATTTCGCCACTTCCACAAAAAAAATAAAAACCTACTTCCCTGATTTTTCCGGCTTTCAGCATGCTGAAGATGCCATCCAATCCTTAGCTGAATCCACCAATTTACTCAGCGAATTAATGCCCCAAGTATTGGAACACAGAAATTTCAATAAAAAAGAAATAAAGGAAATCAATTTAGCATTGATCCAACTTGAAAAAAGTTTTATTTATCAAGAAGGAATGCCATATGGCCCTTGGTATCTCTCATTATATGCTTCTTCTGATCCTTATAGTGGCTATGCATCTTGGATTCTTCCTGCCATAGAATATCAGATAGCAAACAGCAAAACGGAAAATTTGGACCATTGGGATGAAGTATATGCAAAAGCCATTCTAGATCTGAACCAAAAAGTCATCAACATCAGTCAAAAGTTAAAAAATCTTTAAGCGAATTTGAGTACGGGTAATTTTTAAGGCTTGTTTTCTATTAGTCCTAATTATGCGTCGGTTTACCCGAGGTTAAAAATAAAAAAGACGGGGTTGTAGCTACCTATGCCAACAACTCCGTCTTTATTTGTGAGAAACTGGAACAAAAGATCCATTTCCATAAAACTCAATTATTCATCATAATCCACTTTTACACCGTACTTGACCGTAAATCCCCGGCCAATTTGAGTAAGCCAACCTTCAAAGCAGCTTTATTGTAGACAGTCGTTAGGATAAACTAACTATTTTTCTCAGGGCTCTTGTAGGACACCGTTTTAGATCCTTTATACAATTCAAAAACCAGAAGTCTACAGTCGATGGTCCCATTATAAAAAGGAATCCTTCTTTTAGGCTTTAGCCCTATCCGTTTACCCAAATCTAGATTCCCTGTAAAAACCAGGCCTGTATATCCTGCACAACTTTTTTTCATAAAATCACCGATTTCTCTGTAGGTCAATTCAAGCTCATCTTCCTCTCCCAACCTTTCGCCATATTCAGGGTTAAAAAACACCGCTCCTTTATCCGCTTCCGGTATGGTAGCTTCTCTAAAATCACAAACTTCAAACTGAATGTATTCTGCTACTCCTGCTTGCCTAGCATTAGCTTTACTTGCATTTATGGCTCTTTCACTTATATCTGAAGCAATGATAGGGAAATCAGGACTTGGTTTAATTTTCGCCTCTAAATCCTTTTTTAAGCCATAATAAACACCTGCATCATAACCATTGATGTACATAAAAGCATAATCATCTCTAAATAATCCGGGATACCTGTTAGTCGCCATTAAAGTCGCTTCAATGGCAACTGTCCCTGAACCACACATAGGGTTGACAAAGGGGCTATTTTGGTCCCAACCGGAGGCTATTAAGGAAGCAGCCGCAAGAGACTCCATCATGGGAGCACTTCCCGGTATTTTTCTGTATCCATGTTTGATTAGGGTGTCCCCGGAAGTATTGATATAAATGCTTGCTTGATCTCCTTTCCAAAAAAACTGAAAAACTGCCTCATTTAAATCTGATCCGGAATCCGGTCTTTCACCGAATTTATCTCTAAACCTATCGGCAATAGCATCTTTTATTTTAACATTGACAAACAATGGGTTGTCAACCGTTTCATGCTTTACATTACTGATAACTGAGAAATACCCATCAGTTTCTATATATTCTTCCCATGGTAATTCATTGATAACCTTGTAAAGGTCCTTAATGTGATCTAAAGAAAAGCTATGAATTTCGTACAGCACATGACTGGCAGTCCTTAAATGCATGTTCAAAAAAATACAATCATTTAGGCTACCTCTCAACGCCACATGGGTACGAAAAACCCCATCGATTTTAAAGTCTAAAGCCTCTAATTCTGCTTCTAAAAATGGCGCATTCCTATCGTAACAAGTAATGACTATTTTTCCTTCCTTAGTAAAATCTATCATGCTACAAATATACCTTAAAAAATTGGCTTGGAACGCAAAACGAAACCAGCCTTACCTTTCATATCTTTTCTTTTTTATTGTTTTTATGGCAGACGCATAGGCCTCAGGATCATTTATATTTTGAAATTCTTGCACATCCGGTGCTTTCAAAACCTCCACATCTGAATTGATCAAAACCTTTCTAGGGCAACTATACCCCTGACTCAAATATCTTAATAATACCGGATAAGCCCTGGGCTCCCATATTGTAATCAGGGGCTCAGGGAACTTGCCTTCTGAATCCAAAAACACGGTAGCTAATTTTGAGGGGTTTCTATTTGTCAACAAGTAGGCGATAGTTTCTTCAGATAAAAAGGGTAAATCACAAGCGACTGAAAGCCATGCTGCATCCGGATTTTCCATGAATGCAGATATAATACCACCCATTGGACCTAAACCCGTAATTTTATCTTTGATCATTAAGTAATTTCCATTGAATTTTTCATGCTGTTCTTGATTACAAGACAAGAATACATCCTTGCAATATTTTTGCAACATGTCGTTTACATGGTCTTTCTGGCTTTTTTCATGATAAGTCAATCCGGATTTATCCCGGTCCATCCTACTGCTTTTACCACCTATCAAAACCAATCCATTAACTATTGCTCGGTTTGAATCTGTAAATTCTTTTATAAAATCCATGATTTTATCCACCTCTGAAATGTTAATCACAGGTAATTGATCCCAATCGGGGATATGGTCCTTAATATATTCCGGAATATCAGATTGTCCTTTTTGCAAAACCAGTAATCGTACATGTGTAATTTTACTGAGTTTTTTATCCATTGGCTTTTTCGGATCAATAACCAATATTTGATCTTTCGCTTTAAAATGATTGGCATTGATTAACACCAATTCTTGATTATTGAGCCATTCGCGTTGTTCAAAAACAGAGACTTCTTCCTGTCTTCTATCAATACGCTTAAATACAATCTTATCCCTCAACTCAACTGTATTGGGGAATTCCATCAAGCTTTCTTTATCTCCCTTACCGGCCAACAAGGCATCACCTTCTTTATGGTCAGCATCAACATATGCTATTTTGTAAGTTAAAGACAATCGTTCGATAACAAGTTGGGCTAATTTTTGGATGTTCCCGCAAGAAGTTCCTAGGAATCCCAATTCAATCCGACCATAATCCCCCATATCGGGCTTAGCCAGATGAACATGTTTTTGGTGTTTATCTTTTGAAGTCACGTTTACCTCCAGTTTTTTCTTCAAGTTTCACTTCCTTAATTAAAATATCATGAGAAAAACCTTTGCACATGTCATAGATGGTCAAAGCCGCTACAGAAGCTCCGGTCATGGCTTCCATTTCCACTCCGGTTTTCCCAGTGACCTTCGTAGTACAGGTGATTAAAATCTCCTCTTCCCCAATGGCTTCTATGGTCACTTTACAATCATCCATACCCAAGGGATGGCAAAGCGGAATTAGCTCAGCTGTTTTTTGCTCCCATGGTTCCTGCGATAATCGCAGTTTGAAAAACAGGTCCTTTTTTCGTAATCAGCTCTGAATTATCATTAAGAGATTGCATTATTTCTTTTCCAAGAACCACTTTACAGGAAGCTTTAGCAAAGCGCTGTGTTAATTTCTTTTCTCCTACATCCACCATTGCCGGATTACCGGTAGCCTTATCTAGGTGGGTAAAGTCTTTCTTTGTCATAATAATAAATTAAGATGCTAGCGTTCGCAAATCCTTTACAACACCACTGATGTATTCAATAGCAAATTCTATATCAGCGGCAGTTGTAAATCGGCCAAGAGACACGCGTAAAGTGGCCATAGCTGTTGCTTGATCCAAGCCCATAGCAGTTAATACATGGGAGGGTTTGTCCGAGATACTACTACAAGCAGCCCCCGAACTTATCGCTATTTTTTTATTCACCCTTATCATCAAGGATTTTCCAGATATATTATTGAATGAGACGTTGCATACATGCGGCAGACGTTGGCTGCTACCATTCAATTGACTTCCCTTTATTTGAAGTAAAGCTTTTTCTATTTGATTTCTTAAATTTAGAAGCCTTTGACCTTCCTCCTGCAAATCGTCTAGGCAACGCACAGCAGCTTCCCCTAATCCCACAATTCCAGGAACATTTAGGGTACCACTTCTAAGGCCTCTTTCCTGTCCGCCACCTGTTATCTGAGCTTTTAATTTGATTTTAGGCAGCCCTTTTCTTATATACAATGCCCCTACACCTTTTGGGGCATACATTTTATGACCTGAAAGTGCCAATAAATCCACTCCCAACTCCTTGACATTTACCGGAATCTTTCCTACTGCTTGAACCGCATCCGTTAAAAAGATAGCTCCATGATTTTTAGCCAAGGCAGCCATTGCATTGATAGGGTGCAAATTGCCCGTTTCGTTGTTGGCCAGCATCGCAACCACCAACAAAGTGTTCTCTCTAAAACTTGATTTTAATTGGTCAAGAGAAACCTCACCCTCAGCATTTACCGGCAAACAGGTCAGCTCAAAACCTTGATCTGTCAAACCTTCCAAAGTGTCTAGAACAGCCTTGTGCTCAGTAGCTATTGTAATCAGGTGATTTTTACCGGAATCTGCCATCTGAGCAATTCCTTTTATTCCAAGGTTTATTGCTTCCGTGGCTCCACTCGTAAATAAAATTTCACTAGCCTCTGCTCCTATCAATGTTGCCACTCGCTCTCTAGCCGTTTCAACAGCTTCTTCAGCCAACCATCCATATGGATGGTGGATACTAGATGCGTTGCCAAAAGCCGAGGTAAAGTAGGGTAAAATTGCCTCTACTACCTCCGGAAAGCAAGGTGTGCTTGCATTGTAATCAAAATAAATGGGTAAATCCATCTATGAGGCTTTTGCGTACTGACTATTGTGCCAATTCTTCTGCCATTTTAATGGCTTGATAAGCATTTACAATCCCACCGGTTTGGCTCAAATCTCCAAAACCAACCAATTCTTCATTTCCCGGTTGATGAACTTTATCGTCTCCAACTTTATAAACAGAGCTAGTTAGAATTTTTCTTACTTCTTTAGGTTTAAGGTCCGGATAATAAGCCAGCAAAAGCGCTGCTACTCCGGCCACAGTAGGGGCTGCCATGCTCGTACCGCTATTGTTTTCATACCCCGAATCAGGAATAGTAGAATAAATATCTACACCAGGTGCAAATAAGTCCACACCTTCCTTACTGAAATTTGAAAATTCAGCAGCAAGATTTTCATCTTCTCTAGGTCCGGAAGCGCCTACTTCAATCCAAGCATCTGATACTCCTCTTTTAGCAAACCACCTATTAGGAAAATTATTTCCGGGAGTAACTTCTTTGGAGCTATTCCCTGCTGCATGAATCAATAATACACCTTTTCTTTCTGCATACTTGACAGCTTTGTCTACGTATTTCTTGCCTGGAGAATAAGATTTCCCAAAACTCATATTGATTACATGAGCACCATTATCTACAGCATACCTGATGGAGTTGGCAATATCCTTATCTCTTTCATCACCGTTTGGTACTGCCCGTATAGGCATGATTAATACATGATCGGCAATACCTTCAATTCCTAAATCATTTCCTCTATTGGCTGCTATTATACCTGCTACATGTGTGCCATGAGAAGGGTCAGGACCTGTTGGGTCATTGTTTCCATAAAACTTTTCCTTATAATTATCCGGATCATCTCCTACAATTCCTCTAGGGTCAAAATCTGTATTATACGCATACTTTGCCTGCACTTCAAAATGTTTGACTGCTTTCCCAAGCTCAGCAAGGATGGTATTGATGCTTGCGTCTTCAAGTCTGATCATGCCAAACATTTGCTTTAGCATGTCAATGGCTGCAGTGATTTTTTCATCCTCGGACTCAAAATTTGCTAAGTCCTCCAAGCTAAAATCTGCAACCTCAAACTCTTCTTTAACCAAGTCTGCCATGCTAGAGAAGCCTTCCATCATATTATTGTACATATTGTAATTCGATGCAGCTTTTTCCTTGGCCTCTTCAAAGTTTTTGCTAACATTTTCCCAATATTCAAATTCTTCCCGATTACGGCGCTTCACATCTTCCTTTTTCATGTCTCCATAGAGGGCCTTTAATCTTACATATTCTCTTGTCAATTCATGAGAATCATTATCTACCTGCGAACCATCTGCTCCTCCAATAAAATTCCAACCGTGTACATCATCAATATAGCCGTTATTATCATCGTCAATTCCATTTCCGGCTATTTCATCCTCATTGGTCCATATTTTTCCCTGGAGATCTTCATGTTCTATGTCTATTCCTGAATCAATAACTGCTACCACTATGGTAGCTTTAGGAGACTTTCCCTGAAGTAATTTTTCATAGGCTTTTTCAGTACCGGTACCCATAATCCCATCATCTATAGGATCCAATAAAAACCAATTGTCAGGAGTTTTAAGACTATCTTTTAAATAAGCCTCTCCTGAAAATGCATAACTAGACCCATAGCCACTGAGAAAAATCCCCAGTAAAAAAGCGTAAAAATACTTTTTGAAATTTCTTTCCATAGATTTGAATGTATATAAAATAAAATGGCATTCATCAATACCAGCCACTCTAAAAACCAAGATTGAAAGGTACCAAAGATTAAGTTTATAACAAATTTCAAAAACTTTTACGGTAAGATTATCCTTTTGTTGGTTTATTTTGAAGTTGGTCATTGAAACCAAGCAATATACTTGGCAATTCATGCAACGAAAGAAGGCTAGAATCGTTTGTTAAAAAACTTTAAAACCTGTAAAAAATAGGTTAAAAGATAAATTAAACAATCAATGCATTATTTATTACTGAAAGCAGAAATGGACAAAAGCATTTATACCTACTTGAGCCCGTTGTTATAGTATTCGTTTAACTTCAGTCAAAATACCAAATTTCAAGTACTGTTAACTCATTGATTATTTGACTCATTTACATTTTAACAGAAAAAAACATTGACATCTATTGGAAAATTTGACAATGTGGCTTTATTTTGTACAATCCTTTTACTTTTTCTAAAGTAGTTAGGATTTATATAGAAGAGGCAAGAGACAGGCTCGGTGACCCTCTGGCAACCTGGAAAATCCAAGGTGCCAATTCCTGCCAGATGAAATAGGTTACATCTGGGAATATAAATTCAAAACTTATATGAGCTTCATACACCATTCAATAAAGGATAACAACCCCGAAAATTTTCAACAATTATTTGATTTCTATTTAAATGGAAATACAAACCGGCAAAATTGCGTTTAGCTTATGCTGATTTCTCCTACAGGAAAAAATCAAACAGAATTGATAACAAACCTAAAACATAAAAAACATGTCTAAAAATTATCGTTTCGAAACATTACAGGTTCATGGAGGGCAGGAAGTAGACCCAACAACCAATTCAAGAGCTGTTCCTATTTATCAGACCTCCTCTTACGTTTTCAATTCTGCAGAACATGGTGCCAATTTATTTGCCCTAAAAGAATTTGGAAATATTTATACCAGGATAATGAATCCTACCTCGGATGTATTTGAGAAAAGGATGGCAGCTTTGGAAGGTGGTGTTGCAGCTGTGGCTACAGCCTCCGGACAAGCAGCACAGTTCCTAGCATTAAATAACTTCCTAAGTGTAGGAGATAACTTTGTCACCTCTCCGTTTCTGTATGGTGGATCTTACAATCAATTCAAGGTGTCTTTCAAAAGGATAGGTATAGAAGCTAGATTTGCAAAATCTGACAAGGTAGATGACTTGGCAGCAGAAATAAATGATAAAACCAAAGCCATTTATGTAGAGACTATTGGAAACCCTGAGTTCAATGTCCCTGATTTTGAAGCCATCGCAGCATTGGCTAAAAAACATGACATCCCATTGGTAGTTGACAACACTTTTGGTGCCGGAGGGTACCTGTGTCAACCAATTAAACATGGAGCTAACATAGTAACCTCATCTGCCACAAAGTGGATAGGTGGACATGGAACTTCAATTGGTGGTATAATAGTAGACGGTGGAAATTACAATTGGGGCAATGGCAAATTTCCTCAATTCTCTGAACCTTCTGAAGGATACCATGGACTTAATTTCTGGGAGACCTTTGGTGATAATAATCCTTTAGGATTACCAAATATTGCCTTCGCTATTCGCGCAAGAGTAGAAGGGCTTAGAGATTTTGGCCCCGCAATCAGTCCTTTCAACTCTTTCTTATTGTTACAAGGATTGGAAACCCTCTCTCTACGTGTACAACGAACAGTAGACAATGCATTAGAATTGGCAAAGTGGTTGGAAGCACACCCTAAAGTAAAGTCCGTGAACTATCCGGGCTTAACAAATAGCCCATATCATGCTACGGCAAAAAAATACCTAACGCATGGATTTGGAGGGGTTTTAAGCTTTGAAATTGAAGGCGATAAAGAAACAGCTTCTAATTTCATTAATAACTTAGAGTTAATCTCCCATTTGGCCAATGTTGGTGATGCCAAAACATTAATTATTCAACCTTCTGCCACCACCCATCAGCAGTTATCTGATGAAGCTCAAATTGCAGCCGGAGTGACTCCATCTTTATTAAGAATTTCTTCAGGAATAGAACATATTGAGGATTTGAAAGCAGACTTAACCGCCGCTTTCGATAAAATATAAAACAATTAAAATGAACCTTCAATCGCCGCATTTGACTATTGAAATGACGCAGGAGATTTTCTATTGCCAAGAAGCATTATCATTGGAATCCGGAGAATCATTTCCGGAATTCCAATTGAGCTTTACAACACAAGGCCAATTAAACGCAAATAAAGACAATGTCATATGGGTCCTGCATGCCTTAACTGGAGATGCCAACCCACATGAATGGTGGTCCGGATTAATTGGAGAGGACAAATTTTTTGACCCCTCCAAATATTTCATTGTTTGTGCAAATTTCCTTGGTTCTTGCTATGGGTCTACCCAACCCTTGAGCAATAACCCTAATAATGGGAAGCCCTATTACTATGACTTTCCCAATATAACAACGAGGGATATTGCTTCGGCATTGGATAAGTTGAGAATTCATCTGGGATTAGAAAAAATCAATACGGTTATTGGAGGTTCTTTAGGTGGTCAAGTTGGTTTAGAATGGGCTGTTTCTTTAGGGGAAAAGCTTGAAAATGCAATAATTGTAGCGTCCAATGCGAAGGCTTCCCTTGGATTATTGGTTTCAATGAAACCCAAAGGATGGCGATCGAATCGGATAGCACTTGGGGAAAAACGCAGCCCGAAGCAGGCAAGAAAGGACTTGAAACTGCTAGAGCTATTGGCATGTTGAGTTATAGGCATCCCATGACTTTCCTTCAAAACCAAAGCGAAACAGAAGAAAAAAGAGACGACTTTAAAATAAGTAGTTACCTAAGGTATCAAGGACTAAAATTGGCCAATCGATTCAATGCAATGTCTTATTGGATTCTTTCCAAAGCCATGGACAGCCACGATATCGGGAGAGGAAGAGGCGGAACACCTGTAGCCTTATCTAATATAAAATGCAAAGTACTTTCAATTGGGGTCGATACCGACATCCTATTTACAAGTGAAGAATCAAGGTATATCAGCAAACATGTTCCAAAAGGAACCTACAGAGAAATATCCTCTATTTATGGGCATGATGCTTTCCTTATTGAATACGAACAGTTGCAATACATTTTAAAATCGTTTTATTTGGAGAACAACGGTTAACCCTAGAAATCCCCTAGAATGATCCCATACACTAGGATAAAAGAAACATGCCTGTACATAGATGATTTGGATATAGCAGAAAGATTCTATCATCATGTTTTAGAAATGCCATTAATTTCTAAGGAGGATCAGAGGCATGTTTTTTAGATGTGGAGACAGTGTTTTGCTTTGCTTCTTACCTGAAGTAACCAAGCATGATAGCAATTTGCCTCCACATTATGCCTATGGAAAGCAGCACATAGCTTTTGAAGTGGAGCATAAAGATTATTCCGAGATTAAGAAAAAATTAAATGATAAAGGAATCTCCATCACTCACCAACAGGATTGGAAAAAGAATATCAGCAGTTTTTATTTTGAAGATCCTTTTGGAAATGTCCTAGAAATTGTCCCCACAGGTATGTGGGAATAATTATTTTTTTGCTAAATTAATTTTGCACCAACTTTTTATTGCAAACGCCATATTATTTTAATGATAAATTTTATTTAGGAGTTGTGGATTGCATTAACTTTTAGAATATTGCAATAAAACCAATAATTACACTTAGATGTCGAAACAATTTCTGTTAATAGTAGGCCTTTGCGCATGCCTTTTTTCTTGCTCAAATCAAAATATGAATTTTAATAATAACCAAGTAATCGCCCATAGAGGGGCTTGGAAAACCAAACCTCATCCCCAAAATTCTTTGGCCTCATTGCAAGAAGCTTTTGACTTGGGTTGCACAGGATCAGAGTTCGATGTTTGGATGACATTAGATGGCATCCTTGTAGTCAATCATGATGCTGATCATCATGGAATGGTCATTGAAGAAACCAATTATGCAGACCTACTCAAAGAGCCCTTGTCAAATGGGGAGAAAATACCTACTGTAGAAGAATATTTAACTTATGGAATGAAACAAAATAAGACTAAACTTATTTTTGAAATAAAGCCTTCAAGTATATCCAAGGAAAGAGGAATCGAACTTGCAGAGAAATCTGTAGCTGCCGTGAAAAAACTAGGTGCCGAAAATTGGGTAGATTATATCACTTTTGGTTATGAAATGGGACTTAAAGTAATTTCTTTAGACCCGGACGCTAATGTTGCCTACCTAATGGGCGACAAAACACCCCAAGAATTAAAAGACAATGGTTTTTTTGGCTTTGATTACAATATCAAAAAAGTGAAAGAAAATCCTCAATGGATCAAGGAGGCTCATGACCTGGGTTTAACTGTTAATGTTTGGACAGTTAATAAAGAAGAGGATATGAAATGGTTAATGGATCAAAATGTAGAATTCATCTCTACTGACGAACCAGAATTATTATTTTCACTTATCAATCAATAGATGAAATCGATCAGTAGAATAGGTTGTGTTTTTTCTTGTTTACAATTGCTGCATTTATAGCCATTTCCTGTAATGAACCTCCAAAGTCTACTAAGAAAGTTAATCATATTATCTTAATAGGATTAGATGCTTTTGGAACGAGAGGCTTTCAAAAAGCCTCCACTCCCTATATGAATAATATGACAGAAAACGGAGCCATGGCTCCGTTTTCTCGTTGTTTGCTCCCAACAAACAGTTCTCCAAACTGGACGGCAATGCTTACAGGAGTAGGGCCTTTGCAACATGGCGTTTATGACAACGATTGGGAAAGAGATAAAATAAAGTGGCCTCCTGTATTAACTACGAAAGAAGCTGTTTACCCAAGTTTAGTTAACTGGGTAAAGGAACAAATTCCATCTTCCAAGGTTCATTTTTTTATGAATGGGAAGGCTTGGCAAGATTATTTGACCTCAGTGAGGTCGACAAAATTTACCATGGAAAAAAGGAGATATTGTTTTTGAAAAAGCAGTAGATGCTTTTTTTGAAGAAAACCGGATTTTCTATTTCTAAACATCGATGAAATTGACCATCATGGGCACCACGATGGCCATGATTCCAAAGCTTATTTCAATGCCATCACGCATTATGATAGTCTAATTGGAAATTTCACCCAAAGACTTGAAGAGGAAGGGCTTTTAAATGAAACTTTAATTATGATAACGGGTGACCACGGAGGTATCAATAAAGGACATGGAGGCACCACTTTAAATGAATTAGAAATACCCATAATCCTTTATGGGGCCGGGGTAAAAAAGGGTTAATCATCGACAAGCCATGCTATATTTATGACGTTCCGGTTACCTTAGCCTATGCTCTAGGCATTACTCCTCCCCTCGCAGGGATTGGTAGACCCATTCTTGAAGCTTTTGACACCAATAGTATCTCTGCTCCATATGTTCCAATGCCTATGGTTTCTCCGGTTTCCGGTTTGTTTCCACAATCCCCTCTTTCGGTAGAAATAAATGTAGATGATGCTGAAGCCGAAATATTTTATTCTTTAGACGGATCCATACCTAGCAAAGAATCAGGAATACCCTATGACAAGCCCATTCAAATTTTGAAAAACTCTATTGTAACTGCCGTAACCTATAAAAATGGAGCTTATAGCCGTGCAGAAGTGAACCATTATCGTATAGGGAACGGTAAAGACGGTAAAATTTCTTGGGAATACTTTGAAGGGAATTTTACTAAAATTCCAGATTTCACACTTTTGAAAGTTTTAAAATCGGGGAAAAGTAAAGAATTGAGTCTAACACATATCCCTCATCGACCAGATCATTTTGCGATTAGGTTTAAATGTACTTTGGATCTTCCTGTTTCAGGTACCTATAGATTTTATACCCAATCAGATGATGGAAGTAAAATCTTAATAGATAATAAGGTCCTCGTGGACAACGATGGCTCTCATTCAAGTACCTCAAAAAGCAACCCTATTGAATTGCAAAAAGGCCTACATTCTATTGAGGTTTGGTACTTTGAAGACAATGCCGGTGAAGAACTTGAAATATATATCGAAGGACCAAATATTTCCAAACAAATTATTACGGATGAGTTTATCCAATGATTTACTTTTTAGGCAAACCTATTTGATAACTGATCGGGGAATAGCAGCAGGAAGGCGACTTAACATTTCATTGTTTAAAAGCTGTGTGGCATTGGTGAAACTTGAAACATTGATTACATTGTTTTTTTGTCTTCCTATCAAAACCACTTCATCCCCTACTTCCACATTCTTAATATGCGTGATGTCTACCATAAATAAATTCATGTTAATTAGGCCTACAATTGGAGCTTTTTTCCCATGAATCAGTACTTGCCCCCTATTGGATAGTGCCCTGGGATACCCATTGGAATATCCCAATGGAAGTACAGCAATCTTCATATTTTGAGTTGCCTGAAAGGCAGTACCATAACCAATAAATTCACCTTGATCAACTGTTCTTATATCCATGATATCTGTTTTCCAGTTAAAAACTCTTTTCATCGTAGAGTCTGAGCTTTTGTTGGTTTGGTGCAGGTGAGCATAATAAATATCAGGGCTAGGCCAAAACCCATATTGAGCCACTCCAATCCGTACCATATCATAAACCGTATCCTTCATGGCCAAGGCAGCAGCTGAGCAGGCGATATGTCGAATTTCAGGCAGTACTTTTTCTCTTTACATGTTTTTAAAAACGCTTTGTATCTCTTGTGTTGCTGGTCAATTTTAAATTGATTGGAGACACTTTCGGCACCACCAAAATGGGTACATAGTCCTTCAAATTTTAACCATTCAGCATGCTGTTTTAAAAAAGCCAGGGCCTTTGGGAATTCTTGGGCATGCATCCCTGTTCGGTTGGCACCGGTTTCTACTTCCAAATGTACTAAAGCACGCTTACCCACCTTTCTGGCTTCCTCCAAAACTTTAGCAAGTCGATTAAAATTATAAACGAAAAAGAAATCCCATTAGATATGGCCCACCCCAAATCTTCTTCATAGATAATTCCCATGATCAGTACCTGACTTTCTGCTTTGCATACACTCATAACTTGTTCCGCCTCAAAGGAAGAAGCAACACAAAAATGATTGATTCCACATCTTTCAGCCATAGGGACGAATGCTTCAATCCCATGTCCATAAGCATTGGCTTTAACCACTGATGAGAGAATGGGCTTGTCTCCAATCTTCTTTCTGATAAAATTGATATTGCCTTTATAGGCAACTTGATTTAATTCTATTCTTGAGGAATGTTTTACCATTGTTTTTTTATTTCCAGCCAGGTATAGGATTTTCCCCAACTATTCTTAGCAAGTTCTTTTACTTTATCCACCTCATTTTGAGGTACCTCTTCCATTTTTGCGGTAGCATCAAGTGTGTTGTAATGAAAAGCGTAAATCCTCCCGGCAAATTCATGAATAGGAAGAGAAGATTCACCGTGATTTTCTCCATTACCATAAACTGATGGGCAAATTCCCTGCCCCCAATTTTGTCGTCCTTCATTGTTAGGATTCAAGAAGTAAGCCCTTGTTATTCCTTGGGGGTCTTTTTCTACACGAAGTAAAGAGATCGCATGAAACCCCAGCATCTCTCCTTTAGCAGAGGTAATAAAAATCCCCACGGGATTTGGATATACGAGGCGGTGCCCTCCATTGTACTCAGGATGACACATTGCATAAAAAATCTTGACAAATCCTTCGAAATCAACGATTGCATTGGACAGATAATCATAGGCAGATGCAAAACCAATTTGAATCCACTGCCCATATAAGCCAGGATTAACCCATTTGTGTGGATCCTCACCCCTACCTGAAGCCCTTCTCATCATTTCATTGTAGATTTTATCCAGCATAGGCACCAAGGTTACAGATACCGCATCCAACTGATGATCCAAGTTTTGAACCAACCCTAAAGCTGTTTCCGAATACTTTATCTCTTTGCCTTCAAACCGAAAACTCAAATCATTATGGACTGCAGCAGCATGTACCATATGAATCAATTTCGCCGGTGCATGTTGACTCCACATGCTGATTCCTCTGGCACTTTGACAAGTGGGATTATTCCCTTGGCCAACCCCAAGCGGCTGACCTAAAATTCTTAGCAAAGCCCCAATTAAAAATTGTTTTGGACTTACCTCTGCCTTTGCACTCCCAACAGATTTTATAATTCGTTCTTTAACATTTGGATGTAAGGAGATGGTCTGAAGATTATGCAAACCGGCCCTGACAGCTGATCGGGACAAAACGCCATTTTCCAGACTTTTGGCCAAGCCATAGATACATTGGGCATTGCTAGGATGGATTACATCTACAATTAAGGTGCAAACAAACTCTTGATACTCACTAAACAAAGCCAATCCGGATTCATTGAGTCCCAAGCATCTGCCTACCACTTCATAATGCTTATTTTTTACTAAAAATAAAAGAAGACTGGCATGATAGCTACTCACCAATCCATTGGAAAGCATCCCCTCGCTCATCTGATCTGCTTCAACGATGAGCTGAGCTTCAGACAAAGTTTTTAAATAATCCTCATACTCCTGATAGGTTTTTCCTTCTGTACCAATTGATGGGCGATATATAGACCGCTGAAAAGCCAATAAGTTTTCATCAGCAGGGTCTTTGGGATCAAGGTCTATTTTCTCTTTGACTAAGGCTATGATTCGCCTTTGCTTTTCCGTAACAACAGGCCGTTGTTCGCAAATCAACACAAGTTCATCCACTAAAGAAGCCTTCACTTTTGACAATTGGATTTGGTCTGAAATAAAGCCAAACAAGGAATGCACCTTGTTTAGCTCATGTTCACTCATCAATAGTCGGGTTTCTTCCTGGGGTTCGTTAAAAACAAACTCAAGGTTCAATACCAACACCTCTTGCAAATAAATCTCAGCCTCTTCCATTGAATTTTCGGAAGCCTGAATTTCACCACGTGCAATGGCAAGCATCCTGAGTTCACTAAGCAGTTCATAGGTAGAATTAGGATGTCCACTCTTAAATGTACCGTTCACCAATTGCGGTACCAACTTCGAGGGGTTTTCCCAAGGCGTTCCTTTAAATATCCCGGCTTGGTTTAGGGCTGCTATTCGTTTGTAAATTTGAAGAATACCTTCTTTGTTTCCACACCAAGCGTCAAGTTGTCCAACTACTTTCTTTACTTTCTCTTCCCTTGTCAGCACTGTGGCTGATTGATAGCTCTCAAACAACTCATCAAAGGATTCAAGTTTATTTTTTGAGATTATATTATCTTGCATACAATTCATTAATGGTAAAAATCTACATTTTCGTAATGTAACAATAGTTCTGCCATACGATCCGGGTCATCCCCTTTAAAGTTCACAGTACCAAAATGGTTGCCAAAACCATCTCTTGAATTAACTTTTTGACTTGTTAATGGAGGGACCAAATTATGGTCTAAGAAGAAAGATTCTTCTTTAAGTTCTTCAGGAATCACCAAACGTGAAATTTGATTTTTGTGGGGATAAATCATTACATTTCCATAAAATGTTTTTGGTCTTGCATCTAATGGAGGTAACAGTTCATTAAGCTCTTCCTCGGTTAGCTCAGGGTCATGGCAACAAACAAATGCAGCCAATGCATCAAACCCGTAAGCTTGACTGCAAAGTTCCAAGATATGTCCGCCGGGAATTCTGCAGGCCACCTCACCAAAACTTAATTCATCATTTTCAGTTAAAAACCATTCCGGATGAATCATTCCATATTGGATGCCAAATAGATCCACCAACTTCTGCATCTCCTTCATAATCTTCTCCCTTTTGGTATGAAGGTAATTCCCTCCGGAATAAAGTTAGAATAACCCAATTTCACATACTCTGTGATATTTAAGAATCTGATTTTACCTCCATGAACAAAAGCCTCACAAGAGAATTCTTTTCCAGGCAAGTGACTCTCTGCCAAGCAAGGGAAATCATCGTCTTGACATTTCTCTTCAATATCTGCCTTAGATTTTAGAAGGCGGTGCCCTACGGTTCCAGCTGAGGCAAAAGGCTTGATATGGACCCAACTATCTTCTTCACCGTCTACTTGCAAATTGGCCTGGTTAAGCCTATTCATAAAATTCACAACACCTTCTTTATTGTAAACCTCTTCAAAAAGACCAACTCTTAAACCCCCAATTAAGGCTTTCCTCTTCATCATTGCCTTGTTTCTAAAGAGAAATGCCCTATTCAAAACTTTAGGATCATCTCTGTACAATGAGTTCAATGCACCGGCCCATTCCACTGTTTCTTCAAAAAGAGGAACCGCCACATCCACATGATAAGGTTCAAGTTTGTCCTTTAAATCCAAAGAATTTGATGAATCGCTCCATTCGTCAAACTGGTACGGAACAAAAGGTATATTATTTTCTTGGGCATAATTTTCAAAGTCCGGAAATGAAACAACCACAAATGATTTGTTGAGTTTTTGCATACTTTCTATAACAGGTAAACTCCAACCCATTAGTGCAAAACATTTTGCCATTTTTATTGTTATTTGGTTCAATTTCAATAGGCAACAAAAAATAGGCTAAAGTCAATTTATTTTCAGATATAAATAAAATATCCTATTAAACTTCATTAAAATCTTTAAATAATCAATTTGTAACGGAAAAGGTCAAATTTAACACCAAATACAACGGCACCTCAACTTCCAATAAATAAGAGGTAGGTTAAAAATTTTAGTCTTATGATCAAATCGTTCTCAACCCAAATCGCAATTCATTCACATTATATCCTTATTTTACTTGTATTTCTGATAAAATAAATAAATATTTGCACGGTTTAGCATGAAGAAAGAAGTTAACATATCAAAAAAATTATCCGGCTCATAATTACCTTTTTGAGTATCGGATATTGTGTCCTATTAAAACCTACAGGACCTTATTTAGGGCTTAGTCCCTACACTCTTTCATTATATCCTATGTGGATATTTCTATTTCCAGAAGCATTTCAATCATTTATTTCAACTAATTCTCTTAAGGCTGACACTGTCAATTGCAATTTGATGGGAGATGACGGGCAGCCAAAAAAATGCTACAATGTTTGACCAAAAATTTATAATAAAACCTGCGGGAGAGGAGCATTGCCAATATGCAGAAACCATTACAGATGAAATGGAGCGATCTGCACAGGCCAGAGGCACCGGAATAGCCAAACGATCCCCCGAATACATAAAAACTAAAATGCGGGAAGGTAAAGCTGTTATTGCGCTTACCAAAACCGGGGACTGGGCAGGTTTTTGTTATATTGAAGCTTGGGGCCATGGGAAATTTGTTGCCAATTCCGGCTTAATAGTGTCTCCCGACTATAGAAAATTCGGCTTGGCCAGAGAAATTAAAAAGGAAGTTTTCAAATTAAGTCGCAAAAAATACCCTGAGTCCAAGATATTTGGGTTGACAACTGGAGCTGCCGTAATGAAAATAAATTCAGAATTAGGGTATTATCCGGTTAGCTATTCCGACCTCACCACAGATGAGGAATTTTGGAAGGGATGCCAAAGCTGCGTTAATTATCCCATACTTATGAGCAAGAACAGGTCTAATTGTTTGTGTACGGCCATGCTCTACGAACCCAAAAATGTAAAGAAGGCAGAGCAAAAGAAACGTTCTTCCGAATTCAAAAAGAATCTGAGTCTTTTTGAGCGATTAATCAATATCAAACGGGCCATGTTTCTTAATTTTGCAAAAGGGAAAAAAGCAATTGAAAAAGTTAAAGATAAAGTAAACTAAAAATAATAAATGTGTTTCCTCTGGGCAACACATTTTAATTAAGACAATTTTATAATATGAAAAAAGTAGTTTTAGCATATAGCGGAGGCTTAGACACCACTTTCTGCGCCATTCACCTTAGCAAAGAAAAAGGCTATGAAGTACATGCAGTATTGGTCAACACCGGAGGATTTGAACAGGAGGAGTTAGACAATATAGGTGAAAGGGCAAAAAAACTAGGTGTTGCTTCATTTAAGGTGCTTGATGTGGTTTCTACTTATTACAATGAAGTCATAAAGTTTTTGATTTTTGGAAATGTATTAAAAAACCAAACCTATCCTTTGTCTGTAAGTGCTGAAAGAATTTTACAGGCCAAAGCCTTGGCTGAATACAGTAAAAGCATAGGGGCAACTTCCATTGCTCATGGTAGCACAGGCGCAGGAAACGATCAGGTAAGGTTTGATATGATTTTCCAAACCATCATTCCTGATGTTGAAATTATCACTCCAATTAGAGATTTAAAATTAAGTAGAGAAGAAGAAATTTCATTCTTGAAAAAACATGGAGTAAGCATGAATTTTGAAAAAGCTGCTTACTCAATAAATAAAGGGATTTGGGGAACATCTGTCGGTGGTAAGGAAACACTTACCTCTGATCAAGCCTTGCCGGAAAGTGCTTACCCAACTCAAGTAAGCGCAACGCAACCTGAGTCCATAACACTGACCTTTAATAAGGGTGAATTGGTAGCTGTAAATGGGGAGAAATTTGATCACCCTGTCCAAGCTATTTTGAAAGTTCAGGAATTGGCAAGTCCATTCGGCATTGGTAGAGACATCCATGTTGGAGACACCATCATAGGCATAAAAGGACGAGTTGGCTTCGAAGCAGCAGGTCCTTTGGTAATAATTAAAGCACATCAGCTATTAGAAAAACATACCCTAACCAAGTGGCAAAGCTATTGGAAAAACCAAATCTCTGAGTTTTATGGAAATCATTTGCATGAAGGTCATTATCTGGATCCTGTCATGCGAAACCTAGAAGCATTTATGACGGACACTCAAACTTATGTAAGTGGTGAAGTGAAAGTTTTACTTGCCCCATACAGATTCAGCATGATAGGCGTTTCTTCAAAACATGACCTAATGTCTTCCAAGTTTGGTAGCTATGGTGAAATGAACAAAGGTTATACTGCTGAGGATGTAAAAGGTTTTACAAAAATATTGGGTAATCAAACTGCTATTTTCCATAAAGTAAATGAAAGTTTAGGCCATGAAAATGATTAAAACAGCTGTAGTTGGTGCTGCGGGATATACAGGAGGAGAACTGTTACGTTTATTGGTACATCACCCAAATGTGGACTTGCTATGGATTCATAGCAACAGCCAAAAAGGTAAAAAATTAGAAGAGGTTCATCCGGATTTAATTGGGGATGCTTCCCTTACCTTTACTGATGAGATTGACCCCAATAATCTTGACCTTGTTTTTTTATGCTTACCACATGGACAGGCCAAACCGTTTTTAGAAAAACATGCTTTTGTTGAGGAAACAAAAATCATTGACCTGAGTACGGATTATAGGAATGAAAGCAATGGTTTTATTTATGGTTTACCCGAAGTAAACCGGGAAAAAATTAAAGGTGCTCAGAAAATAGCCAATCCCGGTTGTTTTGCTACCGGAGTTCAACTGGCTCTAGTACCTGCTATTCAGCAGCAGTGGATTAAAAGCTCACTGCATGTCACAGGAATTACGGGAAGCACCGGTGCCGGTAAAAGCTTTCAGAAACCACTCATTTTAGTCAAAGAAACCAAAATGTCTCGGTTTATAAATTATTTACCCATCAGCACCTGAAAGAGATCAACCAAACTTTCAAGCAGCTGACTCAGGATTTGACCAGCAGGTATTATTTGTACCTTACAGGGGTAATTTTTCTCGTGGTATTTGGGTTACAGCGTACTTCCCGTTTGATGGAAGTTTGGAAGAAGCTTATGAAGCCTATTCTAAATTTTACCAAGATGCAGCTTATACCTATGTTAGCAAAAATGACATTGACTTAAAGCAAGTGGTTAACAGCAACAAGTGTTTGGTGCATCTGAAAAAGGAAGCAGGCCAACTTGTTATTTATTCCGCCATAGACAACCTTTTAAAAGGTGCATCAGGGCAAGCTGTACAGAACATGAATCTGGCCTTTGGTCTGGATGAAAAAACAGGTTTACAACTAAAAAGTACAGCTTTTTAAATAAAACGATTATCTGGCAACCAGAACCGGCTGCCTACAAATTACATACAATATGCAATTGTTTGACGTCTATCCTCTAATGAATGTCACCCCTGAAAAAGCAAGTGGTGTTCACTTATGGGACAATACAGGGCAGAAGTACCTGGATTTATATGGTGGGCATGCTGTAATTTCAATAGGACATTCACATCCTCACTATGTCAAAAGAATAAGTGACCAACTGAACAAGATAGGTTTCTATTCCAATTCTGTTCAAATCCCTTTACAAAGGGAGATGGCAAGCAAACTAGGAGAGCTTTCAGGCTATGATGCTTATAAATTATTTCTTTGCAATTCAGGAGCTGAAGCCAATGAGAATGCTTTAAAATTGGCCTCCTTTGAAACAGGGAAAGCGGGTGTTATTGCCTTTCACGGTGCATTCCATGGCCGAACTTCCGGAGCCGTTGCTATTACGGATAACCAAAAGATTGTGGCCCCTTTTAATAGTGGCCATAAAGTTTTCTTTGAAGCATTGGGGGATTTAGATGCGGTAGAACAGAGGCTGAAGGATGGAGAAATAGCAGCGGTGATCATAGAAGGAATTCAAGGTGTAAATGGTATACAGGTCGCTGAACCCGGATTCCTCAGTGGACTATCCACACTCACCAAAAAATACGGTGCCAAATTGATTCTTGATGAAGTGCAGTCGGGCTATGGGCGGACAGGTAAGTTTTTCGCTCATCAATGGACAGCAGAATTGGCCCCTGATCTGATTACAATAGCTAAAGGTATGGGAAATGGTTTTCCCATTGGGGGCGTATTGATACATCCGGATATTGAGGCTAAATTTGGCCTCTTGGGCACCACCTTTGGTGGAAATCACCTGGCATGTGCTGCGGGCCTTGCAGTATTGGAAATTTTGGAAGAAGAAAACCTAATGGCCAATGCTGAACAATTGGGAGATTTTCTTATTCAAGAATTAAATGAAGGCTTTCCTGAAATTCTTGCTGTTAGGGGAAAAGGGTTAATGATAGGATTAGACCTAAAAAATGAAGCTGCCCCCTACCGGTCTGAGTTAATCAAAAGTCATCACATTTTTACCGGAAGTGCCGCTTCAAAGAATACCATTCGCATCCTTCCCCCTCTCTGTGTGAAGAAGGAAGAGTTGCAGCTTTTTCTTAAGAGTTTAAGAGAGGTAATTAATCGAATGAATCCCTAAAACAGTCATGAAAAATTTCACAAAATTTGAAAATATTGACCTTGCCAATAAATTGATTGACAAAGCATTGGCTTTCAAAAAAGACCCACTGGTAAACGCAGTCAAAGGTAATGGCAAGCGTATTGGATTGATTTTCTTAAACCCGAGCCTTAGAACAAGAATGAGCACCCAACTCGCTGCATCCAATCTCGGCGTAGAGAGTTTTGTCTTGAATATGGACAAAGAAAGTTGGGCCTTAGAAATGCAGGATGGGGCTGTCATGAACCAGAACAAGGTGGAACATATAAAGGATGCCGCAGCTGTTTTGGGTGGATATTTTGACATTTTAGCCATCAGGGCCTTCCCTACCCTTACTAATAAGGATGAGGACACCAATGATTTCGTTATCAATCAATTTATAAAATACTCAGGTGTGCCCGTTGTTAGTCTGGAAAGCGCCATCAGGCACCCCTTGCAGAGTTTGGCAGACATGGTGACCATCAAGGAAAATTTTAAAGAAAAAAGGAAACCTAAGGTTGTACTTACTTGGGCACCACATATCAAAGCAATTCCACATGCTGTGGCAAATTCCTTTTCTGAATGGTCCATTGGCTGCGGACATGACTTGACAATCACACATCCTCATGGATACGAATTGGACAGCAAATTTACAAAAGGAGCTAAAATCGAGTATGATCAAAACAAAGCGCTTGCGGAGGCAGATTTTGTTTATGTAAAAAATTGGAGTGCTTTTAGCCCTTACGGTAAAATTTTAAGCGTACCAGGAGACTGGCTGCTCAATGACGCCAAATTTGGTGACAATAAACATGCAAAAGTTATGCATTGCTTACCGGTTAGAAGAAACTTGGAACTAAGTGATGAAATTTTGGATAGTGAGCGTAGCCTTGTTCAAAATCAAGCTAAAAACAGAATTTTCGCTGCTCAATCAGTAATCGACAGCATGCTTTAATACTATTTCTTAATGGATATCAGCGTAATTAAAATCGGGGGAAATGTAATTGACCATCAGGAGAACTGTTCAGCATTTCTTAAGTTATTTGCTCATTTCCCCGGAGTAAAAATACTTGTACATGGAGGCGGTGTATTGGCTAGCCGTTTGGGTAGTTCATTGGGCATCAAACCTAATATGCACAATGGCAGAAGGATTACAGACAAGGAAACCTTGGACGTTGTGACCATGGTATATGCTGGACTGATCAATAAAAACTTGGTAGCTGAACTTCAATCCTATGGTCAAAATGCCATCGGACTTACCGGAGCCGATGGCAATGCCATCACTTCTATTAAAAGGCCTATTAAGGAAGTCGACTTTGGTTTTGTTGGGGATGTTACAAAAGTAAACACCTCATTATTAGAAACTTTATTGGAACAAAATATCGCACCGGTATTTTCCGCCATCACCCATGACAACAAAGGGCAATTGCTAAACACCAATGCAGATACCATCGCCTCTGAATTGGCTACAGCATTGGCTACCAAACACAAGGTTGGGCTCTACTTTTGCTTTGATAAGAAAGGGGTACTTATGGATGCTGACAAACCTGAATCTTTGGTCCCGTTGATCAATGAAGATATTTTTAAAAAATTACTTGAAGAAAAGGTGATCCATTCCGGAATGATTCCAAAATTGGAAAATGCTCTCAATGCATTGAACAAAGGTGTGGCCAATGTTTGGATGGGTTTACCCGAAAACTTATTGTTGGCTGCCAAAGGAGAAGAGGCCGGAACCATCATCAAACCTTTGTAAATTAATCTTGGAACAGCATTTACCCCTTTATTAATAAAAAAATTGGAAGATTTAGCAAAATTAAAAATTGAGGCGATTGAATTACTTAAGGGCCTTATCAGTACCCCATCGCTAAGTAAAGCAGAGGATAAAACCGCTGAACTCATCGCAGAATTTTTCTTTAAAAAAGGAATTGAAACGCATAGAAAAGGGAACAATATATGGGCCTATAATAAGCAATTTGATGATTCCTTGCCAACAATTTTGCTGAATTCGCATCATGACACCGTAAAACCCAACCGTGGTTATACCCTTGACCCACACACACCTTTAGTAAAGGAGGGAAAGTTATTTGGTTTGGGATCAAATGATGCAGGTGGTTGCTTGGTTAGCCTAATGGCTACTTTTGCATTTTACTATGATCAAACTATACCTGTAAACCTTGTGCTTGTGGCTTCTGCAGAAGAAGAAATAAGTGGTCGAGGAGGTATTGAATCTGTTCTCAGTGAACTTCCAGATTTAGAAGTTGCCATTGTAGGTGAACCAACCTTACTAAAGATGGCCGTTGCAGAAAAGGGGCTAATGGTTATAGATGCCGTGATCAGTGGTGTAGCAGGCCATGCTGCCCGTGAAGAAGGTACCAATGCAATCTATGAAAGTCTTGAAGATTTATTAACGATTAGAGATTTCAAATTCAAAAAGAGTCCCCATTCTTAGGGCCAAATAAGGTTTCGGCCACCATCATCACGGCCGGAAGTCAACACAATGTGGTTCCCGACAAGTGCACCTATACGCTCGATGTTCGGGTAACTGATGCCTATACTTTGGAAGAAGCTTTTGCTGAATTAAAAAGCAATTTAAAAGCCGAACTAACCCCTAGGTCACTACGATTAAATTCTTCTTCCATTAAGGAGGACCATCCTATGGTAAGCACTGCAAAAGAGATGGGGTTAGAATTATACGGTAGCCCCACATTATCGGATCAGGCATTAATTCCTTTTCCTTCTGTAAAAATCGGACCCGGTGATTCTGCAAGGTCTCATACAGCAGATGAGTTTATTTTCGTTGAAGAAATTAAGGAGGGAATATCATTATATGTATCACTCTTGAAAAACTATTTTTCAAATACCAAAAGAAACACCCAATGAAACTTTGGCAAAAAGATAAAACCAGTAAAAAAGAAGTAGAAACTTTTACCATAGGCCGAGATCCTGAATTTGATATTTTACTTGCCCCATTTGATGTTACAGGATCCATGGCTCATGCCACCATGTTGGCATCCATTGGGTTGCTAACCCAAAATGAGTTGGAAGTATTGAAAAAGGCTTAACAGAAATCCGTGATGAGATTGCAGAGGGAAAGTTTAGCATAGCTCCCGGGGTAGAAGATGTACACAGTCAAGTGGAGTTTTTGCTTACAGAGCGGTATGGAGATGTAGGGAAAAAATTACATAGCGGAAGATCCAGAAATGACCAAGTTTTGGTGGATTTAAAGCTTTATTATAGAAAGGCAATAAAAGAGACAGTAACCGAAATAGAAAATCTATTCAATTTACTAACCCAGCTAGCCGAAAAACACAAAGATGACTTAATGCCGGGTTATACCCATACCCAATTGGCTATGCCTTCCTCTTTTGGATTATGGTTTGGCTCATTGGCTGAAGGTTTGGCAGAAGATATGGAACTATGGCAAACGGCTTATCGCCTGTCTAACAGAAACCCCTTAGGTTCAGCTGCAGGATACGGTAGTTCTTTTCCTCTTAACAGAACAATGACCACAGAACTTCTAGGTTTTGGGGACATGCATTACAATGTGATCAATGCTCAAAATAGTAGAGGGAAAACAGAAAAAACATTATCATTTGCAATGGCAGGTACTGCCGGCACTCTCAACCGCTTGGCTACAGATGCGATTATGTTTATGAACCAACATTTTGGATTCATAAGTTTTCCTGATGAGCTAACCACAGGTTCTAGCATTATGCCACATAAAAAGAACCCTGATGTATTTGAATTAATCCGTGCAAAGACCAATCAAATCCAAAGTTACCCTCAGCAAATCATGATGTTGCTTACAAACCTGAGTACCGGTTACCACAGAGACTTACAATTGCTCAAGGAGACCACCTTTCCTGCTTTTGAACAACTGAATGATTGTTTGAAAATAACTCAATTGATGCTTGAAAACATCAGCATCAAAAAGGATCTTTTGGATGATAAATTTTATGCATATTTATTTAGTGTAGAAGAAGTCAACAGGTTGGTATTGGAAGGTATGCCATTTAGAGATGCCTACAAAAAAGTGGGAATGGATATTGAAAAAGGGGATTTTACTCCGGGTAAAAAAATCAAACACAGCCATGAAGGCAGCATTGGACAACTTTGTTTGCCTGCTATCAAAAATAAATGGAAAAATCAAAGGTAAACTTTGAAGAAGCGGAAAAAGCTGAAGAAAAGCTTTGGACAATATAAGAATCAAATAGAGTCTTGAATGATGTAAACCATCATTGAAGCAAGTAGGTACCCTCCAAGAAAAGAGAAAAAATAAGGCCATGTCAAATCATATTGTTTGTACATGGCATTTTTCGTTTTATGGGTAAAATTACTAATTCTTTTAAGTGGTTTTACAGGAAAAAAGGAAAGGAATAACAAACCATAACAAATGGTGAAGATTAACAAGGTGACAAGTGTCTGCATAACTCACTGGATTAAATGCAAATATAAAGTCTTAAATATAGCCTACAAACGATCATGCAGATTAATTTTAAGCAATTTACTCGGAGAAAATGGGTAATTAAAATTTTAAAACAGGATTAACGTTTCAGCGTAAAAATATTAAAAAAATCGAATCTCCTATCACGTTTTTTAAATTTATATTTCATTTTTGCATAGGTATAATTAGGGATAATTCGAAAGGAAAGTAAAATGGCTACTGTCATCAATATTCCTGAGCTAATGAAAACATACTGGAAATCATATCCTGCATCTACGATAACACCATAAATAGCCGGTCCTATGGCTGAACTTAGCACCATTATAGAGGCAAATATGCTTCTTACCTTACCTATATAAGTTGTGCCAAAAAGTTCCACTTGCAAAGCAGACATGATAGAATTACCTACACCTGCAGAAGCTCCCATCAAAATCATATAGGGGAAAATCACCAATGGATTGTCCACCTTCCAAATAAAAATAATGGCGATTAGAAAAGGGATAAGATAATAAGGAAAAAAAGTCCTTGCTGAATACTTGTCGATCAAAGGTCCTGAAAACAAAATTGCAATAGACCCTGCGATGGCATAAAATGTAAGCCCTACAGCCATCCATTCCAGACTCCATCCCTTATAGTCTGCAATTGCAAATTGATAGAAGAACAGGCCGGTTACAATAAAAGCCAAGACAAATAAATTGGGAGCCAAGATCCAAAAACTTTTAGATTTCATAATTTCCCACTGAGAGATTTCCTTCTTTGGCTCAGAATCATTGCTTCCCACTGATTCTTCATAAATTACGAGCTTTTTCTCATCAATAAAAAAGTACAAATACAAAGGCACCAGAATAAGCACAATCAGCGCATTGACCAAAAGAGATTGTCTCCATCCGAAAACATTAATTAGTGCCACCACAATGATAGGAAGTGCAGCTTGACCAAAAGGATGCCCTAAAGAGGCCATGCTTATGGCTTTTCCCCTTCCTTTAACAAAGTATTTGGACATGGAAGTTATCGCGATATGACTAAACAATCCTTGCCCTGCTATCCTTAAACCAAAAAAAGCTACCGGCAATAAATACCAATACTGATTGTAACTCATCAAAATCATGGATAGAATAAATACCACTGTGGTAAGCAAGGTATACTTCACCAGGCTTACTTTATCTATGTACTTGCCTACCTGTGGCAGAATAAAGGCACTAGCGATTGTGGCAATCATATAATAAACACTTATTTGTGCATTTTGAAGAGAAAACTCTTCTATCAAATAAGGTACATAAAGCGCCAATAAGTAGGTTTGACCATACCCTGAAAGACAAGTCATCAGCAAGCCAAAAATCAATAACTTTTTGTTCTCAAATACAAAACTCCAATAACTCATCTCAGGCAATTATTTTAAAGTAGAAAAATTCAAGCGGTCGGGTGTGCAAGCATGCTTATGAATCCCAAAATTAAGTAATTAATTAGGTTTTAAAACCAATGAACCGAATGAAAATAAGATATATGCAAAATATAAATTTATAATAACCCAAATTGTTGGAAAAAAGGTAATATTATCCAAGTTTTAAAATTGTATAGCTCAACTAAGGGTAAGAGAATAATTAGCACAAAGCCACATAAAACTAATGGAATAATCGCTTTTTTTACTTATTTAGCCTTTTTAAACAAAGAAAATCAAAAGCATCATGACTACCGGATTTCAGCATCTTCATTCATTTCTGGCCTACATCGTTTTGGCAGGTATAATATTCAGTTTTATTTCTGCACTTATCGGTGCATTGAGTGGCAAAGAGTTTACTGAAAAAGACCGTAAATTTGGATTAATAGGAATGATTTTAGCTCACATTCAATTATTGGTAGGTATAGGAGTTTATTTTTTAAGCCCCTCGGATTATCGAATCTAAGTGGTGAAACCATGGGTGATTCCATGAGCAGATTGTACGCCCTTGAACACCCACTAATCAATATTATTGCCATAGCACTAATTACAATAGGCTATAGCAGGGCTAAGAAATTAACAGAAAGTAAGAGTAGGTTTAGAAGCATTTATATGTTTTATGGAATAGCTTTCGTAATGATATTAAGTAGAATCCCATGGGATGCTTGGTTAAATTAATTGACTAGCCCAATGGATAAAAATATACTTTTAGATCTCGTATCTAAAAAAATGCCCTTTGGAAAGTACAAAGACAGGTTAATTTGTGATGTGCCTGAACATTATTTAATCTGGTTTAAAAGGAACGGCTTTCCAAAGGGCAAATTAGGAATGTGGCTAGAAACAATGTATGAAATCCGTGTCAATGGACTTGAATACCTTCTAGACCCGCTCAAAAAATCCTAACTAAGAATAAGTCAATCTTTGCCATTATGTTGCAATTATTGTTTGATAAGGATACCTTTGTTGTGAAAAAGTATTCCAATCATTCAATATACAATAGTGAGATTTATTTTTCTCCCAATTTTCGTACTGCTAACCTTTGGCGATTCCTTCCTCTTTGCACAAGCTAGCCCAAGATTTACTATCAGTGGTTACATTACAGATCCCTCCGGAGAAGCTTTGATGGCTACCATCCTTATTCATGAACTTGGATCAGGGGACTATGCCGATGAAAATGGACATTTTGAATTGAACAACCTAAATCCGGGTAATTACCACCTTCATATTTCCCATTTAGGATACAAATCTATTACCCAAACCGTACACTTGGAAAACAAGGATTTGGAATTTAACTGGGTAATGGAACCTTCAGCCATTACTCTTCAATCCCTGACCATTGAGGCCAACCCCTTTAAAAACGGACCTGTGGAACAGTCTCAAACAATCGATGTAATTGATAGAAATTTCATTGAAAAGAACAACTCCGGTACCTTTTCTAATGCGTTGGCAAAGTTGCCGGGTATCAGCACCATAAATACAGGGGTTGGAATTAGTAAGCCTGTGATTAGGGGTATGAGTTCCAATAGAATTCAAGTAAACGACAGGGGAATCAAACAAGAGGGCCAACAATGGGGTGCCGATCATGGCTTAGAAATAGATCCATTTGATGTGGACCGAGTTGAAATAGTAAAAGGCCCGGCCTCATTGATATATGGATCAGATGGAATGTCAGGAGTAATTAACATTTCTCCGGCACCTTTACCTATGGAAGGCGAAATTAGAGGGCATTTGATCAATAGTTATCAAACAAATAATGCCATGAGAAGCCATTCTGCCATGGTAGAAGGAAATGAAGATGGCTTCATATTTAAAGGAAGGGTAACATTTCAAGATTATCAAGATTATAGGGTTCCTGCTGATGAATTTACTTATGCCGGGTATGTTTTGCCCGTCTATGATAATCGACTGAAAAATACAGCTGGAAAGGAGCGACACTTTTCTTTTATGACCGGGATACGGAAAAATTGGGGAAAATCCACCCTTACAGTAAGTAGGTTTGGCCAACAAGCGGGTCTATTTACAGGAGCAGTAGGAATACCAAGTAGCTATAATTTAGGGCACAATGGAGATTATAGCAATATAGAATTACCAAACCAAGATAACTCCCATCTTAAAATAATTTCTAATACAACAATTCAACTGAATAAAAATTGGTTGGAAATCGACTTGGCCTATCAGCGGAATGTTCGACAAGAAAATTCCTTAGCCCATGCACATGGAATTAACTCCTCAGAATATGGAAATCTTGCTTTAGGCCTTTATCTGGATACTTATACCGCAAACTTGAGGTATAACCGACAGGTAAATGAAAAACAACAGGTGATAATTGGCTTTCAATCCAGCCTGATGAACAATGATTTTAGTGGTTTTGAATTTCTTTTGCCTGAATTTCAATCAAAATCTGCCGGGATTTTTTATTTCCATGAATACCGTGTGAAAGAAAATTTCATTCTCAATGCAGGGCTTAGGCTAGACATTGCTCAACATCAAATTGAATCGCACTCTCAACCTATCTATAACAGTTCCGGAGAAGCTACGGGGAATGAAATTCTGAGAAATCCGGAAATTGACCGCAACTATTCTAACCTTAGTGGTTCCACCGGTTTTTCATGGATCTTCAGTAGAAAAAGTAACTTGAAATTTAACCTAGGCAGTAGTTACAGAATTCCAACGCCTATAGAATTGGCAACCAACGGGATTCACCATGGGAATTTTAGACATGAATTAGGAAATAGCTCTTTAGAAAGTGAACGTAGTTTTCAAGGGGATTTAAACTACACCTATTCCAAAGAGAATATATTGATTGGGATCAGCCCTTATTTCGCCTATTATAATAATTACATTTACCTTTCCCCTACTGCCGAATTTTCCACCTTACCGGGCGCCGGCACACTCTGGGAATACAGACAAAACAATGCGATTTTTGCAGGAGGAGAAATTAAATTTCACTGGTCTATATCCCCTGCTTTACAATCCACAATTGCTGCAGAATACGTTTATAACCAAAACCTAGATACAAGTTTGCCCCTTCCTCTTACTCCTCCTGCAAGTATATTAACCGGTATTGAGTGGAAATTACCCTTAGAGACCTTTTGGTTGGATAACAATACTTTATATGTTGAGTACCGCCAAGTAGCTGCACAAAACAGGGTAGACAGAAATGAGAGAGTTACTGAGGGATATGGGCTACTAGAGGCCGGTCTAGGTTTAGAATTTCAGCTTGGGAAGCAAATGCTTAAACTACGCATAAGTGGACAAAATTTACTCAATGAATATTACTTTAATCATTTGAGCAGATACAGATTATTAAACTTACCGGAACAAGGGAGAAATTTTAATATCAACCTTAAAATCCCTTTTCAAATAAAAAATCAGTAAGATTGAACCCCTATCCACGTTAATCCGTTATTAACCATATACAATTGCAACACTCGTGCAATTACAATATTATTGTATCTTAAAATATTATAGATGAAATCAACCAACATTCTAATAGCATGCATTTTAGCTATTGGTATTTCCTCGTGTGAAAACACCTCTGAAGATCCCCAAGACTTAGAAGCACCAATCATTGACCATGCATCATCAACGGATGAAATCAGTCCTGACCATGGTGAAGTTTTTACAGAAATGATGAACCATATCCCAGTAAGCTTTTCTGTTGAAGACCCTTCAGGTATAGGGCAAATAAAGGTCAATGTTCATGCGAATTTTGATGGCCACAGCCATGCAAGGGTCCTGACGAATTTTGAAACACTAGCCATCGATGATATATATGCAGTAGATGCAAGTAACCCTGATTTTCAATTTCCTGAAAATTCAACCAGGGTAGAGGTAGGAACTGAAGCAACAGATATATATTGGTCGGGAGATAACTCTAGACTTGGCGGTCCAGTTTTGGCAGGTATGTATGATTTTTCTATCACAGCAACTGATATTTATGGAAACCAAACCACTTTTGCAGATGGATCAAGTTATTTGACCACAATTCACATTAGAACTGAATACGCACCAAAGGTTACTGTAAGCAATCTTAATGATGGAGAATTAGTTGGAACATTGGGAGAGTCCCTTACTGTAACCGGTGAAATTAGTAAACCTGATCACGAACTTAGTGGAGATCTGGCATTTATCTGGATTAAACTAGGAGAAGAAGATGAGGACCACGATCATGATCACGATGAAGAAAATAGCAGAATCAGTAATGATGAATATGTTTTTGATAAAATGTGGGGAAGTTCACAGTGGATTGCAGAGGGTACTGGAGCAGATTTGCCGGACACACAAAATATAGACCTGTCTACCCTCCTTTCAGGTGATAATAAAATTATACTTCCTGAAAGTGGTGATCATTTGGATTTGACAATAAGAGCAGAAGATGTCAATGGAAATACCATTGAAAAAACATATGAGGTACATATGGATTAATTAAAAAAATCAAGACATTGACAGGAAAGCATATTGGCAACAATATGCTTTTTTGTTTATTCAATTGAAATCAATTATAAACATAAATAAAATTGATCATCAAAATATAAATTAGCATCACCCTATACCATAAACTTACTTCAATTCAAGTCTCACTTGATCAACCAGCAAATTTTGGGCTTGAATAAAAAGATTTTCGATCTTTTTAATTTTTTCATCACTTCTATCTCCACTATTAAAAAGCGAATCATTGAAGCTCAGAATACAGAAAAATAAAATAATTGCGATATATTTAAAAGAAAGTTTCATACTTATAGTGTTTAATATATACCCAACAAAAGTTAAACATATTTGTTTTGGTAACTAAACAAAAACGATGCAAAAAATTCAATTCGGCGAAAAATAATTGCAAAAAAACCATTTGAGTTAACATTGATTATCGATAGCGCACTTATCAACCCGAGAAAGGCTTTGAAATACCGGTCACTTACAGTCTCTATTGAAAAATAAAAAGTGTGAGGTAATTTTGATAGGTCATCTCCAAATTTACTGGCAATAGGTCATTCCTTTTAAAATTTATTTTATCACTCAGATTTTAACCAGTGGATTTTTTTTAATTACCTATTTCTTCCATAGATATCTCATTATATATAGTATTTTTATCCTTTGAACCATTCTAACTTATTTCCAATGAAAGCACTGACCCTAGAGAAATATGGTTTACCCGAAGAAGTCTTAAGGTTCACAAATCAGAAAATCCCAACCTATCAGAAAAATGAAGTATTGGTAAAAATTCATTTTACAGCTATTAATGATTATGATTGGAGTTTGGTTAGGGGAAAGCCATTCATTTACAGATTAATGTTTGGATTGGTTAAACCAAAATCAAAAAGTTTGGGAATGGAATTATCGGGAACTGTGGAAGCAGTGGGGTCCGAAGTTACTGAATTTGATATTGGGGATGAGGTTTATGGTGATACCTCTGCTTACGGTTTTGGAACATTTTCAGAATATATAGCATTGCCTGCAAATGCATTGGTTCATAAACCAAAAAATATGTCGTTTGAGGAAGCTGCGGCCTTACCTCATGCTGCTCTTTTGGCACTACAAGGATTGAAAGACATTGGAGGCATAAAGAATGGAATGAAGGTCCTTATCAATGGTGCCGGAGGAGGTGTAGGAACCCTAGCTTTACAATTGGCAAAAACCCATCATTGTGAAGTTACAGGAGTTGATCTTCAGGAAAAATTCGAGGCTTTATCTAATTTAGGATATGATCATCTTATCAACTATCAACATGAAAATTTTACGGAAAATGGTATTCAATACGATTTAATTCTAGATTGTAAGACAGATAAATCACCTTTCTCTTACTCAAGATCCCTCACAGCCAATGGGGTTTACGTTAGCATCGGCGGTAAAATCACCTACTTGCTTTCAACACTCATAATAGGAAAGGCTTTATCTGCATTTTCTTCTAAAAGGTTCGAAATTTTAAGTTTAAAACCCAATCAAGGCCTAAAAGAGATTGAGGAGATGTATGTAAATAACCAGATAAAACCTGTGATAGATGGTCCCTACCCTCTCTCATTAGGACCAGAAAAACTCCAAGAATTTGGAAATGGCTACCATATAGGTAAAATAATATTATCATTGGGTACCTAATCATGGTCTCAGGATAATTTTTTATAAATATTATTAAATTTTAATTTATAATTATTCATTATGTTTACATTATAATACAAATTTTAAATATTTAATTTATAATTAAACCCAAAAATAATGAATATCAATCTCAATCAAGCTGAAAAGATCATTGTAGCTGCTAAAAGTAAAGCCCAGGCTCTTAAAACCAAAATGAATATTGCCGTAGTGGATGCCGGAGCCAACCTTCTTGCCTTTGCCCGAATGGATGGGGCTTGGTTGGGCTCATTAGACATATCGATAAAAAAGCGAAAACCGCACGTTATTTTGATATGAATACCGGGGCTATAGGCGAGCTGTCCCAGCCCGGGGGATCTTTATACAATATCGAACATTCTAATAATGGCTTAATTACTTTCCCCGGAGGAGTTCCCATCAAAAATAGCTCAGGGGAAATTGTTGGGGCTATAGGGGTCAGTGGCAGTTCTGTAGAAAACGATCATGCGGTTGCTGAGGCCGGAGCTATTGCATTAAAATAAAATCTCTGGTGGCTGGCAAATTCAATGGGTTAGCCAGCCACCTTTTGACATTTAGAACGCAACCTAAAATGAATATTAACCAACTATTGATCAAATCTAGGTTGAAAGTCTCTTTTATACACTTTAGGAGTTACTCCCATTTTGTTTTTAAACTGCCGATTAAAATTTGAAAGCGTATTGAAACCACTATCATAGCTTATCTCACTAATATTTAAATTTTCCGTATGCAACAATTTACAGGCATGGCTTATCCTAACTTCTGAAAGAAAATCGGAAAAGGATTTGTTCATGCGAGATTTAAAATACCTGGAAAAAGAGGTACTGGTCATGTTGATTAACTCAGCAACTTTTTCTTGTTTAATATCTTGTTGAAAATGATCCATAACAAATGCATGCACCTTGCTCATTCTATCTTTTTCTGATTCCTTATTGGCATTTATATAACCAGCCTGAACAATTGTTTTGACCTCGGTAGACCTAGAAATTAAAAGTAAAATTTCAAGCAAACCAATAATCCTATCCATTCCTTTTTTTGTACCAACCGAATAAGTTTATCTTTAAGTATCTGGTTGGTTTTACCTATGATTTGAAGTCCCAGTGCAGCCCTTTTCAGTAAGGTTCTAAATTCTTCAAACTCCTCCTTCTCCAACATTTTTTCACCTAAAAAATCTTCAGGAAAATAAACGACAATTCCACGAGTCATCAGCACGCTATCCTTTTCAAAATATGTTTGGTCATTTCTCCATAAATGAGGCAAATTAGGCCCTGTAAGTACCATATCATTTGGCTGAAAAGGTCGCATATCGTCCCCTACAAATCTGGTTCCATGTCCTTCCAGGACTAAAAATAATTGGTATTCAGGATGAAAATGCCAGTTTTTATCAAAACTCGGTGCCACCAACTCCTTTATTATATAGGCATTGTGTTCAGGTATTCGAGATTTTTGAAAAGCTTTTTTCATTAGTAATTAAATAATGTTAAATAAATCGATAAAAGTAGATAAAAATGACAATAAACAGTCATTATCAGGCAAAAAACAGTAAGCATGGAGATTATAAAACCTTCAATTTAGTATTTTGATAGAATTTAAATAACAATACCCCAATTAGCAACAATGAAAAACCTAGGAATATTTGCCGTTCTTATACTGTTTTGGATGGCATGTGGCACAAAAAACAAGGAAATTGAATTATTTGATGGTCCTAGAAGGGCAGAAATATTATTTCTTGGCCATGACAATACTCACCATGATTCAGAAAAATTAATGCCTATTCTTGCCAAGCATCTATTTCAGAAAGGTATCAATCTTACTTACACCTATGACCTTAAAGATCTTAACGAAGAAAAATTAAGACTTTATGATGGGCTTATCATCTATGCCAATCATGAGGCTATTTCAGCAGAACAAGAAGTAGCGCTTAAAAATTATGTTGAAGGTGGTAAGGCTTTGATCCCTATTCACAGTGCCTCATTTTGTTTTCAAAATTCTGATTGGTTTATAGAGACTGTGGGAGGTCAATTTTCTTCTCATGGAACGGGTGAATTTAGTACGACTATTACAGATCCTTCCCATCCTGTGATGGGGGGATATCTTCTTTCACCACTTGGGATGAAACCTATGTGCACAGTCAATTAAACGAAGATATGACCATCTTGATGGAAAGGACTGAGGGAGATAGAAAAGAACCCTATACCTGGGTAAGAGAACAAGGAAAAGGACGTGTTTTTTATACTGCTTATGGTCATGACGAAAGGACATGGAATCAACCTGAATTTCAAAAATTAGTTGCCAATGGTGTATTATGGGCCATTGGAGACAAGGTGGCTAAACAGGTGGCTGAGTTTGATATACCTCAACCTCAATTTGAGGATGCGGAAATCCCCAACTATGAAAACAATGAACCTGCCCCCAGATACCAACTTCCACTTTCACCTGAAGAATCAATGAAATTGGTGCAGGTCCCTGTAGGTTTTGAATTGCAGCTTTTTGCTTCAGAACCGGACATTGTCAACCCAATGGCCATTACCTGGGATGATAAAGGACGGCTCTATGCCATTGAAACATCAGACTATCCCAATGAGGTAAGAAAAAGGGGGGCAATGATAAAATCAAAATTTTAGAAGATACCGATGGAGATGGAAAAGCCGACAAAATTACTGTTTTTGCAGATGGCCTAAATATTCCTACTAGCATGGTCTATGTCAATGGAGGTATATTGCTTTCCATGGCTCCAGATTTCCTATTTCTAAAAGACACCGATGGGGACGATAAGGCAGATATTAGGGAAACCATCATTACAGGTTGGGGAAAAAGTGACACTCATGCTGGTCCTTCGAATTTAAAATATGGTTTTGACAATAAAATTTGGGGTGTTTTAGGTTACTCCGGTTTTAAAGGAGAAACAGAGGGCAAAGCCTTGTCCTTTAGTCAGGGAGTTTACCGATTTTCTCCTGACGGCAGCAACCTTGAGTTCCTCGGCAATACCAGCAACAATACTTGGGGTTTAGGTTTCACTGAAGAATTTAACACCTTTATTTCCACTGCAAATGGCCAGCACAGCGCTTATCTTGCCATGCCCAATAAGTTTGTAAAACGACCAGTAAATGGAGGCTCTGTCAATGCTGTTCATGGTATAGACAGCCATTACGACATGCCACACCTTACACCTTTTTTACGTCAGGTAGATTGGCATGGCAGTTATACGGCCGCTGCCGGACACAATTTTTACACCGCTAGAAGCTTCCCAAAAACATACTGGAACAAAGTCGCTTTTGTAGCAGAACCTACGGGTAGGGTTTTACACAATGCTATTATAACTCCTGAAGGGTCTGGTTTTAAGGAGAAAAATGGCTTTAACCTGTTGGCAAGTTCGGATGAATGGTTTTCTCCTGTTCATGCCGAAGTGGGACCTGATGGCGCAGTATGGATCGCCGATTGGTACAACTTTATCATTCAACACAACCCTACGCCTAAGGGATTTGAAAACGGCGAGGGCAATGCCTATATTAATCCACTCCGAGATTCCAAACACGGCAGAATATACCGCCTAATCTATCAAGGAGGAGATTACAAAACCATGAACATCGATCCTTCGAATAACAAAGACCTTATAAGTGGCTTGAAAAGCGGTAATATGTTCTGGAGAATGACCGCTCAGAAGCTTATTGTAGAAAACCAAAATACCTCGATAATAGACGATTTACTTCAACTCATAGCTGACCAATCAGTAGATGAAATCGGATTAAATTCACCAGCCATACATGCTTTATGGACCTTACATGGAATAGGTGCTTTGGATGGAAGTAATGCTAAAGCTATAGAAGGAGCAACAAAGGCGCTGAAACACCCTGCTGCCGGAGTTAGAAAAAATGCCATTCGGGTATTACCTAAGAGCAAAGAGGCCTTAAAAGCCATTTTAGGCGCCAATCTGATTAAGGATAAAGATCTTAACACCCGAAAAGAAGCAATACTTGCCCTTGCAGAAATGCCTTCTTCATCTGATGTTTCAGATTTACTTTTAACTGCCTGTCAAGATGATGAAAATGCTGTTGATGAATATATTCCTCAAGCCTTATTCGCTGCAACGATCACCCATCCTTCTGCATTTGATGCTTCTTCAACTGCACTTCAGCAGATTGACAAAGCCGATTCATTATTGACTTTAGAAGAGCGAGTAGCCAAGAGCCTTCTCGAAGAACAATACAGTTTAGATAGAAGATCTGGAGTTCCGTTCCCCCCAAATAGCCGCAAAGGAAATTAGAATTCAGGCCACCTTAAGCAAAACAGATAAACCTTTGGAAGGGATAATCGTGGCACAAGGTAACAAGACCAATGGTTATAGTTTGTATATTCAAAACAATTCAATATACTGGTTGGTAAAACAAAATGGAAAAACCTACCAAGCTGTTTCAAGAGGAAAAATACCCAATCAACAATTTGTATTGAAAGCAAGCCTGAAGAAGGGTGGAACAATGGAAATAAGCATTGATGACATTGCACTTGCAAAAAGCAATGCCCAAGGCCTTTTACTGAAAATTTTGACCAAGATAGGGTTAGAATTGGGCATGATAACATGGGTTCTTCTCAGGTAGGAGAATACAAGGATCGTTTTTACTTTAATGGGAGAATGAATTCAAGGTCATCTTACCTCAACCTTAAAGTACCAATATTAGGGGATGAACTTAAATCCCTTGGATCAGAACAAACTCAGATTCCAACAAGCAGTGGTAATCCAGTAACTATCAAGATGGGAGTAATCGCCCATGAAATGAAATTTGATAAAGCCAGCTTTAAGGTGAAAGCAGGTCAACAGGTAACCATTGATTTCGTGAACAATGATTTTATGCAGCATAATCTATTGATAGGAAAAGTCGGAAGTTTGGAGGTCATAGGCAAAGCAGCAGATGAATTGGCGAGGGATCCCAAGGGCATCGACATAAATTTTATCCCAAAGATACCAGAGATAATTGCTGCTACTCCATTAGTGAATCCAGACAGCAATGAAAGCTTGGTATTCATTGCTCCAAGAACCCCGGGAGAATACCCATTTTTATGTACTGTTCCGGGGCACTGGAGAATAATGAATGGAATAATGATTGTAGAATAAGCGCAAAAATATAAATAAGATATGGCTTTAAACATTAAATTAGGGGTAAGCACTTGGCTTTGGACCTCTCCATTTGACACAGCAACTGTTTCTCTATTCCCTAAAATCAAGGAAATGGGTTTTGACACTGTAGAAATACCGGTAGAAGATCCCTACTTAATAGACACCAAAATAGTAAGCAAGGCTTTAAAAGACAATGGCCTCTCTCCTATCATTTGTGCTGCTTTCGGCACAAATAGAGACCTAACCCATGATGACCCTTCATTTCATCAAACCAGTTTAGATTATATTCAGGCCTGTTTCGATACCAGTGCAGCCCTAGGAGCTAAATTTGTAGCCGGACCAATGTATTCAGCTGTAGGTAAAGCTCGCTTGGTATCTCCTGAGCAAAAAAATTGAATGGCAGAGAGCCGTATCCAATTTGGAGAAGGTTTGTCGGATGGCTGAGAATTCAGGTCAAAAAATTGCTCTAGAACCTTTAAATAGGTTTGAAACCGACCTGATCAACACTACCTCTGATTTGATGAAGTTGATAGCAGACATCAATCATCCTGCTGCCGGAGTACTGCTTGATGGATTTCATATGAATATTGAAGAACCAAGCATCGAAGCAGCAATTTTACAGGCAGGTGAAAAACTCATCCATGTGCAGGTGTCTGAAAATCACCGAGGAACTCCGGGAACCGGGCAAACTCGGTGGGAAGAATTTAGGACAGGACTCGAAAAAATCAATTATCAAGGAGCAGTAACGATAGAAAGTTTCACACCTGAAATAAAAGAATTGGCCGGGGCGGTATGCATATGGCGTAATTTTGCAGAGAGCCAGGACAAATTTGCGGCTGAGGGCTATAAATTTTTAAAGAATTGGTCTATTCAATAAACCAAAATTAATCATAAGTATAAACCCAAAATTTGTGGAAATGAATAAAAAACTAAACATTGCAATCATAGGACTGGGATTTGGTGCAGAATTTATCCCTATCTATCAAAAACATCCTGAAGCAAATATATATGCCATTTGCCAAAGGAATAAAGAAAAATTGAATGAGATAGGTAATGCATTTGGGATAGAAAAAAGATATTCTGACTATGATGAATTGCTAAAAGACCCTGAAATCGATGCGGTTCACATTAACACACCAATACAAGCACATGCAGAACAATCCCTTAAAGCTTTACGGGCCGGCAAACATGTAGCTTGTACTGTTCCCATGGCTACAACAGTGGAAGAGTGTCGTCAAATCGTGGAAGAAACCGAGCGAACGGGTCTTACTTATATGATGATGGAGACAGTAATTTATAGTCGGGAGTTCTTATTTGTTAAGGAGATGTATGAAAGTGGGGCCATGGGAAAACTTCAATTTTTGCGAGCAAGTCATCAACAAGAAATGGCAGGTTGGCCAGGCTACTGGGAAGGCCTGCCTCCCATGCATTATGCCACCCATTGTGTAGGGCCGGTATTGGCTTTACCTAAGGCAGAGGCAGAATATGTATCATGCTTTGGTTCAGGAAGGATAGATGATAAGCTGATAGAAAAATACGGCTCTCCTTTTGCCATTGAGAGTTGCCATATCAAATTAAAAGACAGTGACCTTTCTGCAGAAGTAACTCGCTCTCTTTTCAATACTGCCCGGCAGTACAGAGAGAGCTTTGATGCCTACGGATCAGAAAAATCTTTTGAATGGACATTGATTGAACACGAGGACAGCGTAGTGCATACCGGAGAAGTCCCTGAAAAAATTAAAATCCCTGATTATGCGCATTTACTACCTGAAGAAATTGCTCCATTCACTACTTCTGGAGTATATGATGAAGAGGACAATCAACACTTATCCTTTATTCAAGGGGCAGGCCATGGAGGATCGCACCCCCACTTGGTACATGAGTTTATCAGTGCTTTGCAAGAAAAGCGGGATCCTTATCCGAATGCCAGACAATCTGCCAACATTACTTGTGTAGGTATTTTAGCGCATGAATCGGCCATGAAAGGTGGAGAAAAATCAAACTTCCATCCTTCACTTTTAATAGATAAAGGAATTATTAAAAAAGGGCTTGAACAGATGATGTCCGAGCCCTTTTCATGCCAAACATTTTCAAACATCCTTTAAATAAATGATATTTTATGATTAAGGTCAATTCATCCATTAGCTTGGATTAATATAGTTGTATTCAAGGTTACACCAGAAGTTTAAACTATTTTTTAAAGTATTTAAAAGAAACCATCAAGATTTCTTTAATTTTGCAAAACAGCACTAAATATTACGCCAAATTTATCAGGGTAAAGGTATTTTTTCACCTATTCAAATAACTAAACAAAATTGAATGAACATAACAATTGAGAATATCATATTGATAGGCTCTGTGCTATTATTTATTAGCATCATTGTCGGAAAGCCAAGTTACCGTTTTGGGATACCAACTTTATTGCTTTTCCTAACCATAGGAATGTTAGCCGGCTCAGATGGTATTGGTGGTATCTATTTTGACAATCCTGAAGTTGCACAATTTATAGGTATTGTTTCTCTCAATTTCATCCTTTTTTCTGGTGGCTTAGACACCAAATGGCCTTCGGTCAAACCGGTTCTAAAGGAAGGCATAGTACTTTCCACACTTGGAGTCTTTTTAACAGCCCTAGGTCTGGGATATTTCGTTTATTGGATCACTGATTTTACTTTATTTGAGAGTCTGCTTTTGGGGGCGATAGTTTCTTCCACTGATGCTGCAGCAGTATTTTCGATATTAAGGGGAAAATCTAGCCTTGAAAAAGAATTTAAGGCCCACATTGGAATTGGAAAGCGGAAGTAATGATCCCATGGCCTATGTATTGACCATCGCATTTTTATCATTGGTACAGGAGCCTGATAAAGGTATTGCCTCAATCCTACCACTTTTTATCTTACAAATGCTTATAGGTGGTGTTTCAGGACTTCTTTTTGGTAAACTTAGCAAATGGATTATTAATAATATTAAACTTGATTTTGAAGGGCTTTATCCTGCATTGACCATTGCCTTGATGTTCATAACTTTTTCTGCTACAAATACAGTTTATGGTAATGGGTTTCTGGCCATTTATATATGTTCAGTCTACCTAGGCAACCAAAACATTATTCATAAAAACACCATACTAAAAATGTTTGATGGCTTGGCTTGGTTGATGCAAATTGTATTGTTCCTCACTCTGGGCTTACTGGTCTTCCCCACACAGATAATTCCATATATAGGCATTGGACTAATCATTTCATTATTCTTGATATTTATTGCTCGTCCGCTAGCAGTATTTATCTCTCTCATACCATTTAAAATGAAACTTCGGCGCAGGTTTTATATTTCTTGGGTGGGATTAAGGGGAGCTGTTCCTATTGTTTTTGCTACTTATCCATTACTCGCAGGTATTGAAAAAGCCAATGTAATTTTCAACATCGTCTTCTTTGTGGCGCTTAGCTCTGTTTTGATTCAGGGCACCACCATTTCCCTGGTAGCAAAATGGCTCAAAGTAGGTCTTCCGGAAAGCGCAAAAAAACCTAAACTCACTGATGAGTTCATGGAAGAACATCCCAAGACCATTTTGAGAGAGATAAAAATCAAAAAATACGGAGGCAATAGGGAAACAAATTGTAGATTTAAATTTCCCTAAAAACGCCATCATTGCAATGATAGAACGGGACGACAACTACCTCATGCCTAATGGATCTACCATATTGGAAGTAAATGATAAATTAGTGGTTTTAACCGATAAAATAGAAAATATAAAAGATGTATACGCTTGCCTAAATATTGATGAAGGGTAGGAAAGTAGGATACTGACAGACCATTTATTATCTTAGTATAACTACAAAATCATCATATTTTGTTTAGTGAATTTTATTTTTTTGATTGTGAATCAACCCTTTACGTTCATATTTCAATAAAAACAAATTTCAACAATTGAATATTGACATATTTATTTATCTTTAAAAATTGAATGAAAAGTGATAGTGAGATTAGAACCATAATTTAACAGCTTATAGCAATCTTATTGTCAGGAAATCCGAATTAACTAGGTTTCTTTATACCCAAAATAGTTTTAAAATTTATTATTGCTAAAATCACCCAAAAAGGTTTTTGACCTTTTCACTTTAGCAGTCATAATAATTATTCTGTAGGCCTTAGCAGAATTTGAGAATGGTTTTATTTATAGTTTAGCAGAGGTAGATAATCCCTTGTTAATACGATCCCTTAGTAAATTGTAAATGAATAATGCTTGCATAATGTCTCCATTCTTAGGTTCGATTGCAACAACATAATTCCTACATGACCGAAAAATAAATAAGTTACACACCTTATTTATTTTATTATATCAATTATTAATATATTTATATTTATTTTAGATTTTCAGGTTTCATTTAATGGGATGAATAAACAAAATCCATAATGCAAACTATTTTATAGAATTACTGTTATTTAATTTAAAGCTTATTAAATAAAATTAAGGATGATAATTAGCCAATCGACTATATAATTAATCGAATACCCTTATCTTATGGTATCTAATAGTACATTTAAACTCGAAGGACGCATATTTAGCAAAGTTGTGGTTGCTTTATGTTTACTTATTAGCATATCGGTAATCTTAGGTTGGATTTTAGAACTGGCTGGTATATTGAGCATTATCTCTCAGGCTGCCACAATGAAATTCAATACAGCATTAATCTTTCTTTTTCGGGAATCATTTTACTCCTATCAGAAAAAAACATTTCGGATCAAAACCCCTTTATAAGACATTGTCCTATCTAATAATTTTTATTGGGACATTTACTTTGGCTGAGCATTTGGGTTTGTCAATTGTATCAATAGACAACCTGATTATTCCGGATGAATTGACAGCAAAAAACCCCGGAAGAATGTCTCCGGCTACCGCCATTTGTTCAATTTTAATCGGTGTTGGTTTTTTAGCTGGTTTATCTACGGAAAAGAACACCAACAAAGTGGGCTTGTATGCAATCAAGTTTACAGCTATAATTTCTCTCATAGCCATCATTTCCTATATCCTTTTAATACCACTTTCTAGCAAATCTTCATTCTATAAATCAATGGCCATTCACACTTCCGGGCTATTTCTTTTGATTTCAACCTTACAATTATTTAACAACCCAAATTCTTCTTTTCACCAGATAGTAAATGAGGATTACGAAGGAAGTAAGTTAACTAGAAAAATTCTGCCGGTAATAATTCTGTTTCCTATACTTTCTAGTTTTATACTCATTCTAGCTATTAATCAGGAAGTCATTTCAACTGAATTTGGCTTGGTAGCTTATGCAGCTGTTTTTATTCCCTTAAGTATAATTTATGTATCCTATATCGCTGTAAGTCTTAATAAATCTGAGAAAGAAAGACGAAAACTTGCCAAGGAACTGGAGGAAAGCAATAAGTATTACCTCAAACGATTCCAGCAGGGAGTGGATCAGGTATCACTCATTGGTACATTGGACACCAACCTAAACTTTACTTACGTAAATGATCTATTCTGCGAGGTATTGAAATATAATAAAGATGAAATATTAAATAAAAATATTTCCATTCTACGGTCAGGTCATCATAACGTCGAATTCTATACTGATTTATGGAAAAAAGTTGAATCAGGAGAAATTTGGGTTGATGAAATTAAAAACAAAGCAAAGGATGGCTCCTATCATTGGACATTAACGGCAATTATCCCTTTTAAAAATGAGAAAGGCGAAATTTTTGAATACATGTCTTTGAGTCAAAATATTACTGATAGAAAAACCGCCGAAGAGTCAAAAGGTGAATATCTCAAAAAGTTAGAATATAAAAACAAAGAACTTGAGCAATTTGCTTATGTAGCAAGTCACGATCTCCAAGAACCTTTACGGACCGTAAACAATTTTACGGAATTACTTGCAAAAAGGCGAACCGATTACTTTGATGAATTGGGGTTGAAAAGCTTACAATTCATTCAAGACGCTACGAGCAGGATGAGTGAGCTTATCAAAAATTTATTAGATTATAACCGGTTGGACAAAGACAATATCTTGACTAAGATCGATTGCAACCAATTGGTTAAAGATGTAAAAAAAGACCTTAGCATGAATATCAAAGATGCTGAGGCTACCATAATTTACAATAATTTACCTATTTTATTGGGTTATGAAACCCCACTGCGTTTGCTGTTCCAGAACCTCATCAACAACGCAATAAAGTTCAGAAAAAAGACACCAAACCAATTATTGAAATTAATGCTAAACTTAATGGCGATGAATGGCTTTTTCTATTCAGGACAATGGCATTGGCATTCCTACTAAATATAAGGATAAAATTTTCGTAATTTTCCAAAGACTCCACAACAAAAACGAGTACGAAGGCTCAGGTATTGGACTTGCTCATTGTAGAAAAATTGTAGATCTGCATCAAGGTCAAATTTGGGTAGATTCGATAGATGATGAAGGTAGCACCTTCTATTTTACCATAAAAATTAAAGAACATGACTAAGAAAGTTAAATGCATACTATTGATTGATGATGATGAACCAACAAATTTTTTACATAAAATAATAATAAATGATTCAGGTCGGGCTGAAAAAGTAGTTGCCGTTCATAGTGGTTTTGAGGCGCTGGAATATTTAGAAAAAATGGAAGGCGGAAAATACCCTCAGCCAGAATTAATCTTTCTTGATATAAATATGCCGGCAATGAATGGATGGGAATTCCTCGAAGAGTATGATCAACTGGACGAAGGAAAAAAGGTAAAATTGTAGTAGTCATGTTAACCACATCAATTAACCCCGATGATAAAGAAAAAGCATTAAGCAAAGGCTTTATTAACGGATTTTTTAATAAACCCCTTACTGTTGAAATGATAGAAAAAGTTATTGATGAAAATTTTTAGTTTACTTCTATTTTAAATAAATAATAAACTAATCCGAGACCTGCTAATGAAAAGATTGGCAGGTCTACATTTATCTAGATCATAAACCGGTAAGTCTCCTAAATATTTAAATAAAAGCAAATTTAGTATTGGTTTATTTTCCTTTTCAGTTTTTTACCAAATAAATAATCAATTTTAATTAATAATCCATATATTATTAACTAATTTAGGTTAATATTAAGTAGATATCACCACTCTATTAACCTGTGAATTACAGTAATTGAACATTTAGTTTCTTTCGAAGATTCCTTATTTTAACTTATAAAAACTATTTTCAATTCAACTAATTAACTTTTTTATTGAACAAAAATTTAATTTAACCGTAACCCATACCATTACATTATCGACTATTTTTTTAATTTAAATAGTGAATTTATTTATCTTTATATTTTCAAAATTTATTCAGCAATTCATTTAGCCAGAGCTATACCCATAATTCATGAAAAAATCTGTTACAAATAACAGTTTAAACCCAAAATTATCTGAATCAATAATTAAAAATATTGAAGGTTTGGCAATAATTATTAGTTTATTTTTAAGCTTCACTGTATTGCTAGGTTGGTATTTTGAGGAAAAACAAATATTAAGTATAATTCCCGGCAGTGCCACAATGAAATTTAACACGGCTATGGTATTTCTACTGACAGGCATATTATTAGTTATCCAAAAAACAAAAAAACAGCAATTCTATTTATTTATTACTCATTGGCTCTAATCATTGTCATTATAGGAGTATTTACCTTATTAGAATATACCGGGTGGTCAGTATTTTCAATTGACAATTTATTTGTATCAGATAAATTTTCTTCAAAGTATCCCGGAAGAATGTCTCCGGCCACAGCAGTTTGTTCAGTATTTCTTGGGTTAGGGTTTATCGCAGAAATTTCAGCTAACAATTTCTTTAAGAAAGCAGCGGGATTTTTAAATGCCTTGATCGTCTTTATTTCTATCCTTGCCATTACCGCTTACATTTTATTTATTCCAATGGGGCATAAAGGAATACTTTTTCAATCTATGGCCATTCATACTTCTCTACTGTTCTTTTTAATTTCCATTTTAAAAATTTTAAAAAATACAAAACATGAGCTTCTCCCGTTGATTTGGGGAAATTTTGCAGGTAGCAAATTGATTCGAAAGGTATTGCCATTGATGATACTCTTTCCAATTATTTTCAATTACCTTTTGGTAATTGCAATTGAAAAAGAATTATTTTCGTTCGATTTTGGCTTGATTGCCTACGCTACGATTTTTATACCGTTAAGCATATTTTATATCACTTACATTGCTCTGGGATTAAATAAAACTGATATAGAAAAGCAATTGGTAGAAAATGACTTTAGAAAGAGCAATAGGTATTTAAAACAATTTAAAAATGGAATAGATAAAGCTTTTATTTTGGCAATAACCGATAAATATGGAGTGATCACTGAAGTAAACGAAACTTTCTGTAAAATTTCAAAATATGGCGAAAATGAATTGATTGGTAAAACCCATTCCATCCTAAACTCGGGTCACCATGATAAACAATTTTTTACCAAAATGTGGAAAACCATAAGGTCCGGAGAAATTTGGATTGATGAAATTAAAAATAAAGCCAAGGATGGTTCATATTATTGGGTATTAACAGCCATTGTTCCCTTTAAGAATGAAGACAATCAAATAACAGAATTTATGGCTTTAAGGCAAGATATTACTGATAGAAAAAATGCCGAGGAGGATCGGTTACAATACTTAAAAAAGCTAGAGTACAAAAACAAAGAATTAGAACAATTCGCCTTTGTCGCCAGCCATGATCTTCAAGAACCCTTGCGTACAGTTATTAATTTCACAGATCTTCTTGCCAGAAAGCAAAAACATCATTTTGATGACATTGGTATTAAAAGTCTAGATTTCATTCAAGAAGCAACAGTAAGAATGAGTCAACTAATCAAAAGCCTCTTGGACTATAACAGAATAGATAAAAACAGCAAACTTTCACGGATCGCGTGTAATGAACTCATTGAAGAAATCAAAATTGACCTTGATAAAAAAATTGCAGATGCCGATGCAACTGTTATTGTTAACACCTTACCTACAATAATAGGTTATGAAACTCCATTAAGGTTGTTATTTCAAAATTTAATTTCGAATGGGATTAAATTTAGAAGTAAAGAAGTTAAACCTTATATAGAAATAACTGCCAGACCTATGGCAGATGGTTTTTTATTTATGGTTAAAGACAATGGCATTGGAATATCTGCTAATCATCAAGAGAAAATCTTTGAAATTTTTAAGCGACTCCATAGTAAAGATGAATATGATGGCTCTGGAATAGGCCTGGCTCATTGCAGGAAAATAGTAGATTTGCATGGTGGCAAAATATGGGTAGATTCAACTCCAGGTAGCGGAAGTACTTTTAGTTTTACGATAAAAACAGTTTATAATGAGAAAAAAGATCAATTGCATCCTATTGATTGATGATGATAAAGCGACTAATTTCCTTCATAATGAAATTATTATGGAAACAAATTTGGTGGAAAGGGTAGTTGAAGTACTAAGTGGATATGAAGCATTAGAGTATTTAGAAAAGATGGAAGACGGTAAATACCCTCAACCTGATATTATTTTTCTAGACATCAATATGCCTGCCATGAGCGGATGGGAATTCCTTGAGGAATATGATAAATTGGATGAAGGGAAAAAAGCTAAAATTGTGGTTGTCATGTTGACCACATCAGTCAACCCGGATGACAAAGATAAAGCAAAAAGCAAAGGATTAATCAATGGTTTTTTTAATAAACCTTTGACATTTGAAATGATAGAAAGAGTGATTGATGAAAATTTCTAAAAAATCTTTGCCTATTAAGTTCTCTAGATTTTAAGTGTTTAAAATGAATAAAAGATTGAGGACTAAACCTCAATCTTTTATTGAAACAAGGATGGGTATAATTTAAGCTTATCTTATTTATTAATAATCCAATCCACTTTTGCTATTCTGGACAGACCTATGCCATTCAACTAGTTCTGCCTCTAAGGTATGGGCAACCTCCGGAAACACATCAATGACATTGTTCTTTTCGGAGGGATCTTTCAACAAATCATAGAGTTCAAATGATTGAAGATCCTCATTGCCGATAAGTTTATATTGATGTGTTACCCAAGAAGTATGTGGTTTACAAATAAACCCCATAGGTTTTTGTCTTATGGTTTCTTCCCCTGAATGGCCTTCAAAATACTAACTCCATCAAGTGGCCTGGTATCGGGATAGTCAAGTTCCAATACATCCAGAATGGTTGGAAGGTAATCGCTTGTAAATGCGGGAAAATCTATCTTTCTGCCACCTTTAATATTATTTTTCCAAATCATAAATGCAGGAACCCTTACTCCTCCTTCATATAAACTTCTTTTTTGACCACGAAAAGGCCCTGCACTTCCCGGGGTTCGTTCTTCAGGACCATTGTCGCTGCAAAAGAAAATAATGGTTTCCTCAGCAATTCCGGCCTTCTCCAATGCTTCCCAGAGCCTGCCAATTTGCTGGTCCATGGCGGTAATAGAGCCATAATACAATTGCTCAGGCAATTTCATATCCGGATATTCATTCCTAAATGAACTATCAGTAACAACCGGTAAATGAGGGGTATGAAACCAAATTGTTGAAAAGAAAGGTTGATTCTTTTCCTGCGCTCCGTTTATAAAAGGGATAACCCTATCTATTATAACACGTGAATCATCACCGGTTAAATTGATTGTTTCTCTCTGGTTTTCACCTTTCCAATAGAACGTGCCATAATCACTCGTACTATCATTTTGTTCCACTGCCCTCCAACCAAAACGCATACTTTCTCCTTCAATAAACTCCTTAGGATAAACCATAGGATCATAAGTGGGCACTTTTGATTCCGTACTAAAAAATGTGGTATATCCATGTTCTGAAGGAATTGAATAATCTTTAAGAAACGTTGCTTTTCCTCCCCGGTTAGCGTCAGGAACATCTTTTGACAATGTTCCTAAATGCCATTTTCCAAAATGCCCTGTTGCATATCCTTCTTCTTCAAGTAACTCTGAGATGGTTATTTCTTCAGGTTTCATATGACCTGTATTTGCATAAGGAATATCCATTCTTAATGGATTCCTTCCTGTAATCAAACTTGCTCTAGTGGGTGAGCACACTGCTGATGCTGAGTAAAATCTATTAAAAACAACTCCATTGGATGCCAATAGATCAAGGTTTGGCGTCTTTATCAGGGTATTTCCATTAAACCCCGCATCATACCATCCTTGGTCATCTGTCATAATTAAAATAATGTTGGGATTCTTTCGAGGGCTTTGACAAGATGAAAAAAGCACCATAAAACAAAACAAAAGACTAGTTAACTTATTCATGGAGTTAATTTTTGCTTTTCAAAGGTTAATCAATCAAAGGTTGAATATACTTGTTTTTGTTTAAATTAAAATCTACACTTCCTTTCACACTACTGGTAGATTTATCACCCAAACCCAAATGTCACTTTATCAAAAAGGCCCCGACCAAAGAATTTTGATCAGGGCCTTCAATTGTTGAAGCTTGGTTTATCTGTTTATCCAACCAGGGTTTTGCTCCATAACCACATCTTTATTTCTATCAATCACACTTTGTGGTATTGGCCACAAGTTATAATCAAAGTTCAGTGTCAAAGGTGTAATTTCGTGCATCGCATATTTTCTTATGCGATCCACCGCCACAGTACCACCCATGCGTAATAAGGTATTCCACCTGCACTCTTCGCCAAATAGCTCTCTGGCTCTTTCATCAAGAATAAAATCAATATCAACCTCACCAGCAGAAATCAACACATCACACTGGGCCCTAGACCTAATGCTATTGATGTCATTGGCTGCGCTTTGGTTATCCCCTTTTCTATGATAGGCCTCTGCACGTAGCAATATGGTTTCTGCCAGACGTATTGCATAATCATCCCTAAATAAATTACTTCTATTTTCACCTTGATCCAATCCAACAAATTGATCCGTAGTAAGCTTAAAAATTATAGGATAAACCCAACCACGCCCGGCATTTGTTTCATCAATTACATCTTGAGGAACTACTGTACCAAACAATTCTGGAAAATTAGGGTCATTGTATATAATTGTCCGAATGATATTGTGTTCAGCTCCTCTTTGGTCATTGGCTGAAATCGGATCCTCCCAAATCAAATCCCCGGCATAGGGAGTTTGTTTATAAAAAGCAACACCTCTACCTCCTGCATCTTCTGCCACCCCATCAAATCCAAGAATGGCCCTGTAAACCGGCATATAGTACCTTGGGTAATTTAAAACCGATTGCCTATCTTCTGTCAAATAGGCATCAAAATCTACCTGAAAAGTCCAAATACTTTCCATATTTCCATCATTATAATTGATGTTGTTTATCCGGAACAAATCCCAATAAACATCTTTCCCCGGTTCATTCATTCGTTCACCGAAGCGTTCTGTCATTAAGGCATAGGTTCCTCCATCTATCACATCAGAAGCATGTTTTATTGCCTGATCATAAGCTGATGCATCAGTGGATGCTATCCCTAACCCAAGGTAAAACTCAGCAAGGTAATGCTGAGCTGCTCCTTTTACAATCCTACCATCCTGAACAGTAGTTTCAGGCAGGTCAACTAATATAGCTTCTAACTCATCTATTGCAAACTGATAAGTGGCTTCCCTTGTTGCCCTTTGGTAATCATACTTTGGTTCTGTGGCGATTTCAGTCACAAGAGGTAATCACATACTTCTGCTGGGGATCAAACAAAGGCACACGAGAAAACTCATGGAGCATACATGAGCATAAACCCTTAAAAAGCTTGGTGCAATTGGTATAAGCTCTCTTTTCGTCTGACTCAAAGGTAATTTCATCTAAATTTGCAGCATAAATTGCCGTATTGGCTGTAGCAATCAACTGATAATAGAAAGTATAGGTATTCCTGAACTCTCCCCTTTCCGGATTGATTCTGCTGTAATCACCAAAGGTTGTCGAAAGCCTAAATTCCGGGGCATCCATAACATCTGTGCTAAAACCCTTAGCCTGATAATTGGTGGTCCTAAAGTTTCTTACCCTGGAATACATGGTTATCAAAAGCTGATCTACTTGAGATTCCGAAGAGAATATATTCTCAAACGTATAAAAGGTTTTTGGTTCCTCAAGTAAGAATTCCTCATCGTTACACCCTATTGTTAAAAACAATAGCGCGAAAAATTGAATTTTATATTTGAATATTTTCATGATATCTGTCTTTATTTTTTAAAACCCTACTTGCAAACCCATTGAATAGGTTGTAGGCACAGGGTAGGCATTGTCTCCCGGCCTAATACCAGATTCTGCATCACCACCTCCGTACCAGTCTGTGAAGGAGTATAAGTTGTAAATACTGCCGTAGACTTTTACTGAAGATACACTAATGCCGCTAAGTATACCTTTAGGAAGCTCATAAGACAAATTAATGTCCTGAATCCTTAAAAAGCCTCTTGACATTAGACCTAAATACCGGTTTCCATTGAAATCAGGTCTTAAATAATATTCGCTTTGATTTTCCGGTGTCCACCAATCATGATCAATTTCATTGGTATCAAATCTATTATTGAAAGAATTATGTCTGGGATTTTCTCTTTGATAGTAATTGTCTTTACCTCCACCAAAAATACCGGAAAGCATAACGTAAAAGCTAAAGTTCTTGTATTTAAAGGTATTGGATGAACTCAATCTAAAATTCTCTTGCCTATACCCAAGGATTTGGCGATCATAATCTGCAGTAATAATCCCATCGGGAACTCCTTCCGGCCCACTTAGGTCTTTAAATTTAGCATCCCCGGGTACAGCTCCTGTGTTTTCGATATACTCTGTATCAGCCTCCTGAACAACTCCATCATATACATAGCCATAAATACCATTCAGTGGTTTGCCTATAAACAGTCCGTTGGACAAATCATCATCTTCTACACCATCACCGTCATTATCGTCTCCATAGAGCTCAACTAGTTTATTCCTGTTTTTCCAAAACATTAAACCGGAAGTCCAGGTGAAATTTTTATTTGAGATATTAGTAGTACGAAGACTTATTTCAATTCCTCTATTGTCAACTTGACCAAGACTCGATATAATAGAGCTGAAGCCTGTCATGATGGGAATTTGGCGGACAAATATTTGATCTGTAGTACTAGAAAAATAGAAATCAAGATCGAAGAGCACATTTCCATTCAACCAAGCAGACTGGAACCCACCATTAAAAGCTGTGGTTGTTTCCCAACCTAAATTTGGATTGCCCAGCCCACTTTGAGAAATTCCATATAAAATTGTGGAAGGAGCATCTCCAAACTCATAGCGTATTCCACCGCCACTTCCACTAGCAAAAGGTGCCAATGTTCCATACGGAGAAACACCTTGGTTCCCATTCTGACCATAGGATGCTTTCACTTTTAGATAATCTAGGTATTGGTCCCCCTTAAGGAATTCCTCTTCAGAAATTGTCCATGAAACTCCAATAGATGGGAAATTACCCCATTTCTTTTCAGCTCCAAAAACTGATGATCCATCTCTTCGAACAGTTGCGGTTAAATTATACCTGTCTCTATAACTATAGCCAATCCTACCAACATAGCCTATATTCGCTCTTTCTACTATCGTCAAATTATTTCTTTGAACAGTAGCTTTATGAATACCATTCACTCCCAACAAGGTATTGCCATTATCAGAAAAATCATTCCCTCTTGCTTCCACAGTTTTGGTGTATGAAAAATCCCTTGTGGCCACTAAGGTGGCATCCAAGTAATGTTCCCCGAGTTGTTTGTTATAATTGATGATATTATCCATTACATAGGTATGGTAATTTGTACGGCGATTATACCCATTTGCCTGCGCCAAAGTCTTGGCGACCTCTGTAGGGGAATACCTCTGTATAAATGGCTCAACTAGTTGCTCTTGAATATAATAATTCTCATGATAGAACCTGTCTTGCACATTATTATTGGCATTGATAGAGTAATTAAACCTATAAGTAAGGCCTTCAATTTTGGGCACTTTTACCAAGGCGTAGGTGGCAAGACGATAAAAATTCCGCTTATCAATATCATCCACTCCTTCTGATAAATCCCATAGAGGACTTGGTATAGAAGATCCTGTAGGATATCTTTCTAACAAAGTACCTGTATTCGACTCCGGGTTTTCAGGCATGGCATCCCATCTGTAGGGATAACTCATTGGAGCCATTTGGTAGGCTCTGGCTACATTGGCCCCAATACCGGAATAGTCATTGTTATTGTAAGCACCGTCAATCCCAACTTTTAACCAGCTTGTTACATCAGCATCCAATTTGGATCGGATTGAAATCCGCTGATAATCGTCTCCTACTATGGCTCCTTCATTGGTGTTGTATCCACCAGAAAAATAATAATTGATTTTATCGGACTTCCCGGATACAGACACTTGATGGTTTTGAATGGCACCATTTCTTGAAATAAGATCCATCCAATCGGTATCCACTCCTTGAGCAAAAAGCCTGGTTCTGGTTACATCATCAAATACGATTTCAGATGGCGATTCTATGGAAGGTGTTTGGGCAACATATTTCTCTGTCCACCTTTCCAAATTCATCATTTCAAATTGATTTTGCCAGCGATTTATCCCAAAGGAGCCATCATATTTTATAATCGGCTTATTGGATTTTCCGCTTTTGGTCGTAATTACAATTACTCCATTAGCAGACCTGGATCCATATACAGCAGCTGCTGAAGCATCTTTTAAAACATCAATAACAGCAATATCATCAGGATTTATATCTGTTAAACTTCCCAGATAAATAATACCATCCAATACAATTAAAGGTGAATTTGAGCCATTAATGGAATTTTGCCCCTAACTAAGATTCCGGGAGTGGATCCCGGAGAAGTTTGTGGCGCAACATTTACACCGGCCACTGTGCCTTGCAAGGATTGTAAAGCATTACTGGAGGCCGACAAAGCCAATTCAGAATCTTCCAGTTTAACCGTACCCACTGCACCACTAATGTCTTTCCTTCTGGCAGTACCATAACCGACAACCACTACTTCTTCTAAAGATGCAATATCTGCCGTCAGCACCAAGTCAATCACCGACCTGTTCCCTACTTCTACTTCTTGGGGAGCATAACCCAAATAGCTAAAAATCAGTATAGAGTTTTCATCTGGAACTTGAATTGTATACTTACCATCAAGATCTGAAACTGCTCCGATAGCGGTCCCTTTAACAATGACATTGACTCCGGGAATTGTTTCCCCGTCTTCACCTGTAACTGTACCTGATATAACTTTTTCCTCCTGGGCCAAAATGTTGTTACCCGAAATTTCATTGGTTGTCAAAATTATGTAACGATCCCTTACCGCATGCTCCACATTGGTTCCGGAAAACATTTTATCCAACACCACATCAATTGATTCATTTTTTGCATCGATGGATATCTTTCTTTTACATCCACGATTTTTTCACTGAACATAAAGTAGTACTCACTTTGTGCTTCTATGTCATGAAGCACCTCCCTAATTTCATAATTATTAAAAGCCAAATTTAGCTTTTCGGTCTGGGAATAGGTTTTTTCGGCAAGAACGGTTATCACAGAAAAGACCAGCAAAAACATGGTTAATTTCATGACCCTAAATGCCCTATTTATGCCGGGCTTATCCTTTTCTTTATTATTTTGGTTATTGTTTTTCATACTCTTAAAGTATTAGGATTTAAAATTACCTTGGGTAATTTTAAATGGTTTATCATTAATTAATTTTATGCTAGCATGCTAGCTTATTAGTAATAGGTCTTCATCATAGGCATCTGTTTTTTTCATTTATAGCTAGTTTTATAATTATATTTCATCGCTTTTCAATGCTTATTTTTTGTTTGGAAAAGCTGCCGTCAGCTGCTTTTTTTCTGGGGTAAATGGTATAACGAATAGCAGTAACCTCCTTCATAAGATCTAGAATAACTTCCAATGGGTCGTCCTCAAGTGTTACTGTATAGGTTAAGTCTTTAATCTCCTCAGAAATATCAAAGACTACATTAAACTTCCTACCGAGCTTATCTGCAATGCTTCCTATAGTGGCATTTTCAAATACCATTTTCCCATCTTTCCAAGCATAATACCGTTCTATATTGCCTTTGGAAGATCTCAATCTACCCGTAGCCTTATCCAACCTTACGTGCTGGCCCGGCACCATCTTCCCAAGAATGAGGTCTTCCTTTTGCTTACTATTTTTTTCAAGGACAACCTTTCCCTCTTTTAGTGTAGCGGAGACAAAATTATCATTGGGGTAAGCAGATACATTGAAGGAAGTTCCCAAAGCTTTAATAGAAAGATTGGAAGTGTGGACTATAAATGGGTTTTCCGGGTCGTGGGCGACATTAAAAAACCCTTCTCCTTTCAGACTAACTGTTCTTTTATCCCCTGTAAAAATTCTGGGATATTTTAGGCTACTCCCATAATTTAAATGAACCTCAGTTCCGTCTGACAATTGAACAAAAACTCGAGCTCCTATCGGTGCAATTATCTCTATTTCGTCGGGTTTTACTTTAAAATAATTCTGTTCCTGATAAAAATCCTTAATCAATAATACACCAAGAGTTCCAATAAGTGGAAGCAATAAAGTAGCAGCCATTTTTCTGTACCATCCCTTGATTTTATTTATTTTATTATCCTTGGTCTCTTGAGGTAGGTTTTTAAGATTTATTTCATGATGAACCTTATCCAGAATCGCCTGAAAATCAACTGAAGGTTCCAAACTATCCTCTACAGCTAAATTTTGCCAACTTTCTCGTAACCAACCTTTAATCTTCTCCTTATCTTTGCCCGAAATTATCCACTTAGAGATAACTTCATACTCCTCTTCAGTACACTTATTGTCTATGTAATTATTAAATATCTTTCTATCCATTCAACCGAAGCTAATACCAAAGTGAAGTAAGTAACCTATTCTATTTTAAGAACAAAATAAAATTTAATTTTACATCCGCTCATAATAGTAATACGCATGACTGAATTTCAGGGACTAGAGAGAACAAAAAATACTTTATAACCTTTTATTTTAAAGTCATATATTTGAGTAGAACTGAGAAAAAATAATATTGTCCAAGTTACCATGACTGGCAATATACCTACTTGTCTTTATCGTGGAATGGGCAGAGTAAACTAATCTTTTTAATTTACAGGGGCTAAAGAAAAAGCAAATAAAAAAATATTAAGGGTTAAATCATTGTTTAATTTAGCTCTCAGAAATTTTAAAACAGATACCAAATGGTTTTTTACTGTATTACATGAAATCCCTAATTTTTGCGCAATTTCTGCGTGATTGAATCCATTCTCCCTGCTTAATCGATAAATTTCCTGTTGCCTCGGCGTTAATTGACTCAATAATTGCTCTACATTGGCCTTAAGTTCTTTGTAATGAATTTCATTAATGATATAATCTGAGCTGCTTATTTCCTGGTCATTCCTCAGAAACTCTTTGGACTTGGAAACGGTCATTCTTTTTCGAAGAAGACTTATGGTAGCATTGTAGGCAATTGTAAAAAGAAAAGAATCAAATGATTGGTAAAGGTCTATTTTTTCTCTTGTCTCCCAAACTTTAATAAACACTTCCTGAACTATTCCCTCTGCATCTTCTTTTTGCTTCAAATACCGAAACACAAATCTGTAGAGTTTTTGACAATACCTATTGTAGATGGCATCGAAAGCTACCATATCACCTTTCTTCAAAAGTGCCAGAAGTTCAGTCTTGTGGGTATAATTATTCAATATTTCGGGTCTATTAAGCTCTTCAAAAATACTCAATCTATAATTAAATCCAACACTTTATCCATTTATCAGGATAAAAAACCTTTTAAACCTGTGTTAAACCTATTTTCAACAACTCACAATTCTCGCTAATAATAAAAAAAGAACTACTTTAGAGATAATACTGTTTGAATAAAGGAATACAAAACCTTATTAATGGCTCCTGAACCAATTCAGAGACCAGGTAATGAAGGATAAAATATTTGACCAAGAAATGAAGCTTAACATTCAAGATACTTTTACAAGTGAATTACCTGAAGACCCTATTATGGGGAAACAACGGCGACAGGTTACAGATGCATGTTTTTCTTATGTAGATCCAAGTCCAACCGCAGCACCTAAACTGATACATGTTTCAAAGGAAATGTTGGATAATCTGGGATTAACAATAGAAGACAGTAAATCCACTGAATTTCTAAAAGTTTTTACAGGCAATTCTGTTCTGGATAAAACCAAACCATATGCCATGAGCTATGGTGGTCATCAGTTTGGAAATTGGGCAGGGCAATTGGGTGATGGAAGAGCTATCAATTTATTTGAAGTAGTGCATAAGGAAAAGAAATGGGTGGTACAGCTTAAAGGTGCGGGAGCGACACCTTATTCGAGAACAGCAGACGGGCTTGCTGTTTTGCGCTCTTCCATTCGCGAATACCTTTGCAGTGAAGCAATGCATCACTTGGGAGTACCTACCACTAGGGCTTTGTCTCTAGCCTTAACCGGTGACAAAGTGATGCGAGATGTGTTGTACAATGGAAATCCCGCCTATGAAAAAGGAGCTATCGTCAGCCGAGTCTCACCAAGTTTTTTACGTTTTGGAAATTATGAACTTTTTGCCTCCCGCCAAGACACCAGCACACTTAAAACCCTTGTAGACTTTACCATAAAACATCATTTCTCGCACTTAGGGACTCCTTCAAAAGAGACTTATATAGCTTTTTTCAATGAGGTGGTGCAAAGTACGTTAGCCCTAATTGTGCATTGGCAAAGGGTGGGTTTTGTTCACGGTGTAATGAATACAGACAACATGTCAATTTTAGGCTTGACTATAGATTATGGTCCTTACGGTTGGCTAGAGGGTTTCGAAGAAGGTTGGACACCCAATACTACAGACCTACACCAAAAGAGATACCGATATGGAAACCAACCCAATATTGGTCTATGGAATTTATATCAATTGGCCAATGCATTGTACCCTTTAATTGAAGAAGTAGCACCTTTGGAAGATGCTCTGGATCAATACAGATCAGGTTTTCCAAAAGCAATGGTTCAAATGATGCGGGAGAAAATTGGTTTAACCACAGAAAAAGGGAAAGACATTGCTTTAATTCAAGAATTGGAAAGGCTATTGCAGGAAGCAGAAACAGATATGACAATATTTTTCAGGTTACTAAGTAAAATAGAGAAAGCCGACACCTCAAATGGTTTAGAACAGGTAATGGAAGCCTTCTACACTCCTTCTGAGTTATCATCGAGCCTGCGAGAAGATTGGCAAGCTTGGTTCCAATTTTATGGAAACCGTTTGCAAGAAGAATCTTTATCTGACATCGAGCGAAAGAAAAACATGAACCTAGTTAACCCGAAATATGTACTTCGGAATTACATGGCTCAATTGGCGATTGATGATGCAGAAAATGGAAATTATGGCCTATTGGAGGAATTGTTTGACCTATTGAAAAACCCTTATTCAGAACAAGCCGATCAGGAAAAATGGTTTGCCAAACGACCTGAATGGGCGAGGCATAAAGTAGGTTGTTCCATGCTTTCCTGCAGTTCATAATTATGTTGTTGGATCGTATATATAAATTACCAATCGGGTATTCGGAGGTAATTTATGAAAATAAAAAATATGGGCTAACAAGAGCCGATTTCAATAGGGGTAACAGCATTAAAATTTATGCCAGAGAATTGGGAGGAAAGAATTTTATTAGCTTAAATTATTATATAACCAATAAGCAAGATTTGTTAAAGCCCTGCGAAATGTCTGACAAAAAAGTAATACACTTTCTAAAAAACCTTATGATTTTAGAATAATTAATTTTGTTATATTTCTCTTCGGCTTCAAGATTATAGATTTACTCCGCTTTTTTTAAAGATCTCCTGTAAGCTTTTCTCGATTGGAAATGATTTTAAAGCAGGGACATTAGCGCCACCGGGATTACCTAAAGGAACTTTTCCCACAAAAGATTTTACTACTCCGAATACCAAACGGGGGATTTGACCGATTATCTCCTTTTTACTTTTAATTCTTATCCCAAACAAAAGCATTTTCCAATGGACAGAGGAGTGAGAATAAGGATACCTTTGGCCTATTATGTGGGCATTTTCCAGATGTTTCCAGGCTTTGCCAAGATGACCGGCTGCAAATTCCATTCTGTAACTTTCAAGTGCTTCATTAAAATAAGGCGCTAAATCTGAAGGCATAGAAGTGTAAAATTTCATATCATACATAGGTGGTTACAAATTTCAAACGGCAATAAAACCTTAATAGTTTTTAATTTTACTTAACATGGCCATATCCTAAGGTAATGCCATTTACTCCATTTAACTCATATCGGTCTACCAATAAAATAAGGTAAACCAAAAAAATAGGAAAGGGTATGATTCCCTTTCCTAATGACAATTATTTGTTCCACCATTTATTCAGTGAAGCAGTAAGTTTTGCCACCACCTCAGGATGTTTCTCCGCCAGGTTATTTTCTTCAAGAGGGTCCTTTAAGATATTGTACAACATTACTTCTTGGGTGTCCTCATTGGCTACTCCCGGTACAATAATTTTCCAAGGACTGGTGATAAGAATTCTACTTTCCAAAGTCTTTTCCGGTACCTCAACACCTTTCATATCATGAGCAAAATCCATGCTGTAGATTTCCTTTCTATTTTTCAAGGCTTTTTTATCCATTATATTAATTCCTTGCATATTAGGATGCGGATCCAGCCCTACAGCCGCCATGGTGGTTACCGCCATATCGATGCTACTTGCCAAATTAGAATGATCCATCTTAGGCTTTATTTTTTTCGCCATTTATAAATAATAGGAGTTCTTATTCCCATGTCTTGAGGAGCCTGCTTGGACCCCTTCACAAATTTATTAGGAGTATCAGGATCTTGAATCCATCCATTGTCAGTAACAAATACCACTAAGGTATTCTCTGAAAGCCCCTTTTCTTCTACCCTATCCAAAAGCTGACCAATGGTGATGTCAAACCATTCACACATTGCCCAATATGAAGCTACAGATTGACTTGGAGCCAATGGCAAGTATTTTTGAAGCAAAGAATCCGGTGGATTATGGGGAGAATGAGGCAAAAATGGTGCATACCATACAAAGAAGGGCTTGTCTTCATCGATTGCTTGATCCATAAAATCAAATATAGGATCCATTCCTTCACGTCCAATTTTTAGGCCTACATCTCCATGTCTTCCACCTCGGCTTGGATCACCGTGGGTCATACCATGTGTAAACCCTCCTTCTTTATAGTTTCCACCCCACCATTTTCCGGCTTGAAATGATAAATATCCTAATTTTTTAAGAATCATTGGGATGGTAGGGTGTTTTTGAAATTCATCTAAATAGTCTTTATAAAGTCGAGACCTGGCGATTTGCCAATCATTGCTGTATCGCTTACCCTCAAAATTAAATTCTGGATCATTCCCGGTGATCCCATGTTGATAAGGATAAAGACCAGTTATTATACTTGCCAATGAAGGACTGCATAGTGGGGCGGTCACATAACCCCGAGTGAAGGTATGGCCTTCCTCAGCCAATTTGTCAATATTCGGTGTTTCAATATGTGGGTGACCAGTAAAACCATAATCATTCCACGCTTGATCATCGGATAAGATATAAATTATATTGGGTTTTTCTTCTTGGGCATAGGATGTCAATATTGTAACTGACATCAAAATGAACATTATAAATGCCCACTTTAAAGGACGAGTCCTACTTGTTTTTTTCATTGTTAATTATTTTGGTTTTTCTAAAATTAATAACCTGAATTCTGTTCCAGCCGGTTGATTAAGATTTGTTCTGCCGGTATAGGAGCCAACAGCTTATAGTTAGCCACATCAAAGGATGCATCAAAAAGGAAAGACTTCATTTCTTTTTCCCTTTGGCCATGTGCAGCCATTACTTCCAAAGCTTTGCCCGTTCTCTTAAGGTCATACCACCTTTGGTTTTCAAAACAGAATTCTACCTGACGTTCTTTCAATATCAAGTCCTGCAAACTCTCTTGATTATATCCCTGTAGCGGTTCGGTTAAACCTGCCCTGTTCCTTACCATTTCTACAAAAGGAATGGCTTCACCAGTTCTACCTTGAGCATTTAAGGCCTCTGCATACATCAATAATACATCGGAATAACGTAACACCGGCATATTGTCCCCACAGCGATCATCAGGAGCTGAAACAGGTGGTTTAAACTTTCCAATATATGACAATTCTCTTATTTCTCCATCCCAATCCGGCCCCGTCCAGGTATTAATTGATACTGCTTTCCTATTATCTCCTTCTTCAAACGCCATGATAAGGTCGCGGGTGGGGATATTCCAACCTGCAGATACCATACTTATATTAGGTCTATTGGTGATTTCACCTTCAGAGCTCCAAGGAGCAAACATAAAGATAAACCTATTGGATAGCTCTCTGTTATTCTCTGAATATTGTATTGAAAATAGAGTTTCAGTGAAGTCGGGATTAGACGGATCATATAGATCAGCATAATTTGGAAGTAAGCTATATTGGTTGGCATCTATTACCGCCTTTAAGCTACTTTCTGCGGCACCATAATTTTTTAAAGTGAGCTGCACTTTACCTAATAAAGCTTGAGCTGCATATTTATTCGCTCTGCCATCCTCATCCACAGAAGTAGCATTGGAGAAGTGGTTCACAGCACTTTCAAGGTCATTTATGATTTGTTGATAAACTTGTTCCTCGGTAGCCCGATCAATATTAACTGCTTCTTGTGCAGTAATAGGTGTTATCACCAAAGGTACGCCACCAAACTGCCTTACAAGGTTAAAGTAGTAAAGCCCACGTAAAAACAAGGCTTCGGCTGTGGACCTTTCTTTATAAGCTTGATCGGTCCAGGTGACACCTTCCCTATCGATTTCAGCCAATAATTTATTACATCTGGTAATTCCATTATATGAACCATCCCAAAATTGAGCATATCCTCTATTGTCTGAAGTAATAATAAATTGATCAATAACTCCTCTTACCGCTTCTCCGGTCCTGATATTGTACTGAAAACTCGTATTGTCTGATATCAATTCTGCCAATACCCAATGTAAATCCTTCTCATAATCCCTCATTGGTACATAGCATCCATTGGCAAGAAGTATAAATTCCTCTTGGGTCTGATAGAAGTTGCCCTCATTTAAAGTGGTCTCCGGGAAAATCTCCAGAAAATCCTCTGAACAGGCACTCATTCCCAAAAAGACAAGTATATATAATAGCTTTTTCATGTCTGATTATTTTTTTGTGACGCTGAATTTTAATTAGAATTGCGTTTAAAAAGATAGATTGATGCCTATCGATGTGGTTCTCGACAGTGGATAGGATGTCATGTCAAATCCTGGGACTAAGGTATTGTTCTGGTTGGCTGCTTGCCCTTCAGGATTTGCCCCTTTATAGTTGGTAAACATGGCCAAATTTTGAACGGTCATGTATATCCTCGAACCCTTCACTACCTTCAAACGCTCCATTATTTTACTTGGCAAGGTATAACCTAATGTTAGGTTTGAAATCCTTAGGTAAGATGCATCTTCAACCCAAAGTGTGGAAACCCTATGCCCCCAACTTGGCCTCACTTGTGGTATGCCGGAATGAATTCCATCCCCGGATTTTCAGTACTTCTCCAACGGTTTACCCAATCTTCATCCACATTAAAAAAACCTTGAAGGTTATCTGTCGTTTGGCGCAATCCATTCATTACCTGACCTCCACTCTGCCCATTAATAATCAAACCTAGGTCAATATTTTTATAAGCAAAATTGTTCGTTAAACCGAAAATAAAATCCGGATGGGGATTACCGATAATGGTATAATCCAACACATCATTGATCAAACCATCTCCGTTAACATCTCGGTATTTAACATTCCCTTCATAGACTTGTGGTGTTTTAACGATGTCAGGATTCTCCATATCTTCCGGTGTATACACACCTTCCAATACAAATCCATAAAACTGCCCAATAGGCTTACCCACTACAGACACATGTGTAGGGTTTCCATCATTATTACCTGCCAATATTCGTACTGTATTGTCATTCAAAGAAATAACCTTGTTTCTATTGAAGGCAATATTTGCATTGATGTCCCAGTTAAATGCCCCTACAAAAGGGGATCCACCCAAGGCAATTTCCAGCCCCATATTTCTTACATTTCCTTGATTAATTGTTTGAGAATTAAAGCCTGTTATGGTAGGAATAACATCATTGAGAAGCATATTATTACTTTCTCTTCTGTACAAGTCTACCAATAGACTTAACCTACTGTCTAAAAATTGAAAGTCAAGTCCTAGGTCAAACTGATTGGATTCTTCCCAGGTTAGGAAAGGATTAGACAAGCCTACAGAGGAAGCTGTCACCTGATTGTTGCCAAAAACATAAGAGCCTGCGCTTATCGAGGCAAGATGGGCATAATTACCTATATTATTGTTCCCACTTTTACCATAACTTGCTCGAATCTTAAATTCATCCATCCAATTGATATTCTGAAAAAAGTCTTCTTCAGAAACCCTCCAAGCTGCCGCAAGGGAAGGGAACATGGCAAATCGATTTTCATCTCCAAAGCGTGATGATCCATCTGACCTAAAAGTAGCTGTCAATAAATATTTGTCTCTAAACGCATAATTGACCCTTCCCAAATAGGATATCATGCTCCAATCATTGATGGCTTCCCCCAATTGGTAATACTTTGTGCAGCATTGATCGTAGTAATTAAGTCGTTTGGAAAAGGACTTGCTCCCAAAGAAATAGTATTGGAGGTAAACTTTTGGGTAGTATACCCCACCAGGGCATTAATTCTGTGATCACCTTTATTTAAGTCATAATTCAATGTATTCTCAATCAGCCAATCAAAGCTATTGCTTCGAGAATTGCTTGACGCACCGGTACCGGCTGTTGGAGGCCTATTTGAAGCGCCTATTGTACTAGGAATGTATTGTTCGTATTTTGATACTTCAAAAATTGTATTAAGTGACGACCTGAACCTTAAATTTGGCAATATCTCAAGTTCAGCAAATGCCAAACCAAGGTTTTGAAAAGTGTTTTGCTGCATTTTGATCTCCTGCAAAGCAAACAAAGGATTTACAAAGCTCCAAGCAGAATGAAACCGACTCTGAGGGGCGACGATATAAGGTTTCAAATTTCCATTTGCGTCATAAGGGGTAGAAATTGGATTTGCCCAAATACTCACTCCCAAAATATCATTCCTATTTAGATTAGTACTGGCCCGATCCTGTTTGATAAAGGTCGGTTGAATAGTAGCACCAATCTTGAGCTTATTGGTCACATTACTTTCAATTCCTAAATTACTGCTAAACCTTTCTATACCGGTATGTTTTAGCACACCCTCCTGCTTGAAATATCCCAAGCTAAAGTTTATTTTAGAATCTTTGGTACCCTTCTGCATACTGAAGTTATGGTCTTGAATTTTCGCAGTTTGCAAGACTAAGTCATACCAATCTGTTCCCCGGCCCGACAAAGCTTCCAAATCTCTATATTCTTCCGGGTAATCGGACAAGGTGGGTTCTCTGCCTTCTGTTTGCCTAACCCCTATATCTATTCTGTCTCTCTGAAATTCCGCAAATTCCCGTTGATCCAATAACTGAGGCCGTCCTTTTTGGGGAACTTGCTGAACCCCTACCATAGAAGAGAAGTTTATATTGGTCTGTTCAAATTCTCCCTTTTAGTGGTGATCATAATCACTCCATTGGCACCTCTTGAACCATAGATGGCTGTTGATGAGGCATCTTTTAAAATGGTAATGGACTCAATATTATTAGGATCGATAAACATCAATGGATTGAGGGTTTGGTTCATCCCTGAAGAGTAAGGCATCCCATCTATAACATACAGTGGCTCATTACCTGCTCCAAGAGAACCACTTCCTCGAATTTTAACTGAGGTTCCTGCGCCAGGAGCACCGGAAACTTGCTGGATTTGAACCCCGGCTACCTGGCCTACCATTTTTTGGTCCAAGGATGACACAGGTAAATTTTTAATCGCTTCTTGATTAACAGATGACACAGCACCGGTTACATCTTCTTTCTTTTGGGTACCATATCCCACCACTACCACTTCTTCAAGTGCCGCTTGATCTCCAATTAAGGTGATTTCGTATACCGTTTGGTTACCAACAGTGATGGATTGACTCTTGTAACCGATAAAGGAAACCTTGATTACGTTTCCTTGCCCTACATCAAGAATAAATTTACCGTCAATATCTGTAACAGTCCCATTGGTTGTTCCTTCTATGATTACTGTGGCGCCGGGTATAGGATTCCCCTCTTCATCAACTACAGTACCTTCTATAGGAATGTATGCATCCACAGCATCATTTACTGCCGCAGGTTGATGTGAAAGTTCTACCACCATATTTTCCGGAGAAAGTCCAGGCTTTACATAGATGGTATTGTTTACCCTTTTGAATTCAAATGCCGTAAGCTGTGCAAGGTGTTGTAGTACTTCCTTTAGATTACTTTCCTGAAAGGAAAAGGTAAACTGGTTTTCTATACTACCCACCTTCTGATTATAAGTAAAGTTAAATAGGGTTTTTTCTTGGATTATACCCAATACCTCTTCAAAGGTTTTGGACTGAACGCTTATGCTTAACCCTACATCTTCCAAATTTTGACTCTTTGAAGGGGTAGCCATAATAAATTGCATTGCAATCACCTGAACAAGGAAGGCATACAGAAGCCTCTTTGATGCCATGATCAATAGTTTTAGTAAATTAATTTCCATAATTTTAAATGCTTAAAATTCTTTTCGGGTTAGTTAATTGATGAGTGTTTTAAGTATGATCCAGGACTGTTCCAGCAGTTTCTGGATCATTTTTTTCTTTTATTCCATAGTTATTATTTACATTTATTCATGTTTATTATTATCGTTTTGGTTTCAATATCCGTTTGATAACTAAAATCTAAAATATGTCGAAATCCCAATAGTATTGTCTCTATTCGCTCTCCGGAATAGGCACCTGTGATCGCACAGTCAATATCCCCATCCGGCATTATTAATTCAATATTTACACCATAGGCCCGTTCCAAAATCGAAAAGACCGAAGCAATAGATTCTTCCTCAAACTCTAATTTTCGTGTATGCCACCCTATATAATAATCGGGGTTGACTTCCTTTACCTGAATTTCTGATGCCCTCAATAAAGCTTGCTGCCCTTGATCTAATACCACGTCTTTATTGGAAATTTTATCCTGTACCTTCACCCTACCACTTGCGACAGTTACCTCAGTATTTTTATGGGTATTTATATTGAATGATGTCCCTAATACTGTAATCTCAGAAGAATCCATCACCACTTTAAATGGTTTATTGGTATTGGGCGTTACCTTAAAAAATGCTTCTCCTGTTAAATACACCACTCGATTATCATCCGCAAAATCTTTAGGGTACTCAAGCTTGCTGTTTTCATTGAGTCTAACAGTGCTTCCATCTACCAAAGTCACCATGGACCGCATACCTTCTCCTGTGTTTTTCACCAAAAGAATAGGTTGCTCAACTTTGTCCATTGTGTGATAAATGAGCAAACCAAGCATAGAAAAGAGTAAAAATATTGCCGCTACTTTTCTTAAAACAGGAATTAATTGTCTTACAGACCTTTCGTTTTGGCTTTCCTTTTTTAAATTTTCCCAAACCCTCGTTTTAGATTTTTCCAAATCTATTGGATTAGGATCCTTTCCCAGCTTTGCCAAATCATCCAAAAACGAATCAAATGCTTTCCTTTCCTTGGTCGAAGGTTTAGCTTTCCTATACTTATTTGCCCAGTTAAATAATTGCCTAATTTGCATAAAATACCAAAGGGTTATACAGTAGAGTACCTCAAACCCAAAAGATCAGCTAGTGTGGTGGTAAAAAAATCTATTTTTTATTCTATAGGACAATTAAAATTATTCAAGCTGAAATAAAAAGTAAATTTACTACCAGCTAAAAATAAGTATAACTACAAGCTCTAAGGATTGTCTTAAATGATACAATGCTTTTTTAATGTGGTTTTCAACAGTAAAAACTGAAATTCCCAGCTTCTTTGCAATTTGTTTGTTACTTAGATAACCAAACCTGCTTAGCTCGAAAACATTTCTACACTTCTTTGGTAGTTTCTCGACTGCATTTTCCAATAGTGAACGGGTATCTTTTTCTTCTAAATATTCATCCGTGGAACATATTCCTATACTATTTTCAATATAGTCTAGTTGCTCCCGGTTCCATTTGTTTTTTCGTATTTCTTTGGAAATCTGATTTCTTGCTGCTCCAAATAAGTAAGGAAGTAGGCTAGTATATGTTAAGGTTGGTGGTTTTTTCCAAAGCGAAATAAAAATATTCTGAGCGACGTCCTCAGCTGTCTCCCGATCTTGCATTACTTTGAATACATACCGATAAATGGAATCAAAATGCCGTTGATAGAGAACTTCAAAAGCACCGTGGTTTTGATGTTCCATTATCAACCGCAGAAGTTCTCGGTCATTATAGAATGTTATTTTGGTCAATTTTGGGTTATGATAACTTGTAATACGCTAATTAAAAGAATTTAATGCATAATTCAAATAAAGATTTTTATATTACTGAATTTCAAACAATTGGAGAACAACGAGTACAAACAAAACCTCGTTCCGAAATTTAATACACCCTTGAATACCTGAAAGATAGTAATCCAACAAAACCTTTTAGGCTACTGATCATTTTAAAAACACACCTCCAAAACCACTGCAAATTTCAAAGTAAGCTACTTATAATTGGGTTAAACAGATGGAAGTTCCCATCCCCCATGATATTCAGATTGAATCAAGGAATTCCCCTTACTATTTCCTTTAAAATTGCCTAATTTAGTGTTCCACTCTAGCACATTCTCACCTGTTCTCACAGCTATATTACCCATATGCGCATAAAGGGCAACATTTCTACCAATTTCAACAGGACAGTTTGTAGCAATTCTTTCTTTTACTCCTCTTAAAAAATTTAACACATGTATTTCCATTGCGCTTTTTCCGGTGAAATTAAAATTTGCCTTAGCCAGTTTGCTTGCCTCTTCACTTTCATCCTTATTCCCATGTAAGATTTTCCAGTCCCCCCTATCAGCAATAATTGCACCTTTGTCACCGATGAATTCTACACCATACGGCTTTTCATAAGGCCCAATGGCAAGGCCGGCAGTATGCGTCCAATGAATGAAATAATCCTCCATTGGGTAACTAACATCCATTATTTCATAGGTTTCTCGGCAATAGGATGCAAGATTATAATTGGCACCGGAAGCAATTACGGACATTGGTTCCTGTTGTATATTTTTGGCCCAAAGTGCCATATCCAAAAGGTGCACTCCCCAATCTGTCATCAAACCACCACCATAATCCCAAAAATGTCTCCAATTCCCATGCACCCGATTGGGATTATAGGTTCTTTTTGATGCAGGACCCAGCCAAAAATCATAATCCAAACCTTTTGGAATGGTTTCATTAGGAACTTTAGATGCACCCATACCATAAGGAAAATTAGCCCATACATTGACTCGCTTGATTACTCCGATTCCACCGGAATGAATATGAGCCATAGCGCTGTTCCAAACCTCACCACTCCTCTGCTGCTGCCCCACCTGAACGACCCTGTTGTATTTCCTAGCGGCTGCAAGCATTAAATTGCACTCCTCAATGCTATTTGCCAGTGGTTTCTCCACATAAACGTCTTTCCCTGCCTGACAGGCAAGTACCATGATCAAGCAATGCCAATGATCGGGGGTACCAATAATTACAGCGTCAATTGCATCATCTTCCAGTAATCTCCTAAAATCACCGTATCCTTTTGGAATTTGCCCGAAAGACTTCTTTACATCCTCTATTCTTTTTTCCAGTATATTCCGATCCACATCACAGATACCAAGGCAGTTTACCTGACCAGTTTCCATCATATGACTCAAAATATTATACCCCTTATTCCTGGCCCCAATTAAACCTATGTTCACTTTTTCATTGGGAGAAATTTTACGAAAAAATGAAAAATCAGGTATTATTAAACCCAAACCTGCTGCCGAGGCACTGCTCTTTTTTAAAAAATCTCTTCTTGATTGTCTCATACCTATCGTGTTAAAAATTTATTACCTTGTAAAACCTGAACTAACCGACATTATGATTGAAGATATAAATAATTTCACATATTTATTTTGTTACACACCTATTTTATAAAACAATCCAACAAAAAACATCCACTCTTTCCATCTTGATTGATATATTTTGCTTTTTATTAACTCCTTATTTTTTATTGATTTAAAGACTTACAAATGCATTTACTCCAAAAAGAAGTTTAGAGTAAAAATAAATTTTTACATTCAATATATTATCGATAAAATGAATGAAACCAATAACAATAACTCAAAATGAAAACAATTATAAGCTCAGTATTATTTTTTTTTATAACTACCGGCATTTTTGCTAGTAACCTACCAAGGAACCAAAAGGCTAACCCATTTCTTGGAAAGTGGGGACTTCAGATTGAAGGCGGAGGAGTGGGATGGCTTTATGTAAATGAGGACCAAGGATTTCTAGATGCTGAATTGTTGTGGATAGGCGGTAGTGTATTGCCGGTATCTCATGTGTATTTAGCCAACGAAAACACTTTGGTGGTTACGAGAACAAATCAATCCAAAAAAACTGATCATAGAACGCATACAATTACCCATACTTTAAGGATTGAAAAAAATGGGGATGAATTAAAAGGAACCATGTCAGGTCCTAGGAGAGACAGTGAATATATCGCTAATTTCACAGGAAAAAGAATGCCTGAAATGCCTGCTAAACCGGATCTTTCCAAGGTGAAATATGGCAAGCCCATAGCCTTATTTAATGGGAAAGACTTGAGTGGGTGGGTGTTAATGAACCCCAAACAAAAAAACGGATTCAAGGTGGAGGATGGCATCTTGGTCAATGACCCCGTTCAACCCGAAAATGGCAAACATATATCCTATGGTAATATTAGGACAAGTGAAGAATTTAATGATTTTAACTTGAAACTTGAGGTAAATGTCCCCAAAGGGAATAACAGCGGAGTTTACCTGAGAGGAATTTATGAAATTCAGGTGGTTGATTCTTATGGAAAGCCTTTGGATTCTCATAATATGGGGGCTCTTTACAGCCGCATCCAACCAAGCCAAGCTGCTGAAAAACCAGCTGGGGAATGGCAATCCATGGACATCACCCTTGTGGATCGACATGTAACAGTTGTTTTAAATGGAAAAACAATCATAGACAATCAGCCTGCTTGGGGCCCAACAGGAGGAGCCATGAGTGCAGATGTTCTTGCTCCCGGACCTATATATTTACAAGGTGACCATGGTAATGTAAGCTATAAAAACATTGTTTTAACCCCGGTTCATAAATAGACCATAACATTTCCTTTTTTTATTTATTCTCTTAAGAATATTTCTAAATTAAATGTTCGGATTGCCCATAATTTGGTCAATCCGGACTTTTACCTCATTATACACACCTAAACACAAAAATTTTATAAATATTTTTTCTACATTTAATGCTAGTAATGTAATCACCTATTTTATAAAATTTCCATCAATGCCAATCAGAAAATTCCTCGCCAAAATACACCTAATAATTGGCTTAGGGACAGGATTTCTTTTCTTCATCATAGCCCTCTCCGGTGCACTATATACCTGGGAACCTGAAATTAGCAGGGTCATCTACAAACATAAAGTAGCGGTCCAAGAAAAGCCTTTTATCTCCATCTCGGACATAAAAAAAAGTTTACAATCCTCATTTCCGGAAGGAGATTTTCGTACGGCTCTATACCGAGATAGTGGCAGCAGTATTGAGGTTTTGCTTTATGTTCCCGGCACATACTATTTAGCTCAACTTAATCCATATAATGCAGAAATTATCCACTTGCAAGACATGAAGAAAGGTTGGTTAAATCATCTAAAAAACTTGCATAGAAATTTGCTCTTAGGGGATTTTGGAAGGAAAATTGTACACTGGGTTACTTTATTGGCACTGCCTATGTTAATTTCCGGTTTGGTCATGTGGTGGCCAATTAAGGGTTTGCCTAAAAAAGATAAATTCAAAATAAAATGGGCTGTTTCTCCCAAAAAACTCAACTATGACTTGCACAATATCCTCGGATTTTATGCTACATGGATCCTAATTTTCAGTGTGTTGACCGGTGTTTTTTGGGGATTTGAATCAGTAAAGGAAGTAACAAAAGCAGTTAGTGGAGAAAGTAATATTACCTACGAAAGCCCAAAATCCACCCTACCCGAAAAAACCGAACAATTAAATAAGGATGATATTTTAAATTCCTTAATTGCTCAATACCACAAAAGTTTCCCTAAATCTTATGTTCGCATCGGTATCCCTCATAAAAAAGATGAGGCTATAAACCTTACGGTGATTCAACCTAATAAAGGCTTAAATGCAATTGATCATTATTTCCATGACCAATACAGTGGCCAACCAATTCAGGGTAATTTTCAGAATGGTTTGTCTAAGGACAATAGTACTTTCCAAACAATCAATGGGATGGTTTATGACATTCATTTTGGCAGTATTCTAGGCCTCCCCGGAAGAATTTTGGTATTCCTAGCTTCTTTGATCGGGGCTTCATTACCGATAACCGGGTTTATCTTCTGGTATGGTAAAAATAAAAAAGGAAAGAAATCTTTTTGAACAAGAATTAAAATCAATCTCTGAAAAAATACATTGGTGTTATTAATTTGATAATCCACCAATTACCCCCTTTTATTACCCATATTTACATGTATTACTTGTCAATGCAAAGGATATTTAACCGGAAATACGGTTCAGCTCTTCTATTACTTGAAGAATTTACTTCAATACACGTCGCTCTACTTTAATTTTCGACTTCAAATTACCAATGCCATAATTAAGTCTCCAAAAAACCTGATTTTTCTTTAGATATTACCACTCCCTACGGACCCGAATGAAAAAATTCGGCATTAAAAATTAATGAAATGACTATTTTTTTGACTTATAACCTAGATTAGATTTTATTTAAATTGCCTACACGGGGACCAATTTGTAAGCCTTCACGATCACCTGTTCAAAAAAATTCCTTATTTGCGCTGAAACTATAATTAATAAAAAATGTCACAATTCCCACCATGCCCTAAATGTCAATCTGAATTTGTTTATTCCACCGGGGGGCCGCTCCTAACTTGTCCCGAATGTGGACATGAATGGAACCCTGAAGAAACCCAAGTTGAGGATTCAGGTACTGAAGTTAAAGATGCCAATGGAAATATTCTCGTGGATGGAGACACTGTAATTGTATTGAAAAACTTACCTGTGAAAGGTTATCCTCAACCCATAAAAGCTGGCACCAAAGTAAAAAACATTCGTTTAACGGATGGAGACCATAATATTGATTGTAAGATTACAGGATTTGGAGCCATGGCTTTAAAATCTGAATTTGTGAAAAAAGGATAAGCAATGCTACAACTTTGAGTTTTTAATATAGAGACATTTACTTATTAAGATTCAATGGATTGTTGACCCAATTAATCCACTTTAAATTCTCTAAGGTTTAGGTTTGAATCCCTTCAGATAATCCATTTTTTAATTGACATCATTTTCGGGATATTTAGCAATGATAAACAATGCTAAATATCCCGAACTTTAATTTTTCATAGAATTATCTCTCTATATTAGCTCAAACAGACCTTGGGTTCTTTAAAAAAAACAAAAAATGCTTGATTTTTGCCTTAACAAGAATGTTCCCTCCGGGAAACAAATACTTTTAGATTGAGTTTATATTAAATGGTAAATTTCCTAAGACTTAACAGGAAGGAATTATCGTTAAATTCTTAAAGCCGAATTATGCAATAGACTTTCTTCAGGTTCTAAAATCATTTAAAACCCTAGTACTATTTCATAACCCGGTTTAAAATGAATGAAGACAATCAACATTTTTATAAATTCTTATTTTCCGGTGTTTAACATATGAACAATGATTGGGTAAATAATTGGTATACTTTTAAAAACAGAAAACCTTATGACTTCCAAAAGGATTGTTTAAAAAGTTATCTTGAAGGGAAAAGCGGCCTTTTAAATGCTCCTACCGGGAGTGGGAAAACCATGGCCTTATGGATACCCATATTAAAAGAGTATGTCAATCAATACCCAGACAGTTGGAAAAAAAGAGAAAAAATGGTTTACAAGTGATATGGATTACCCCATTACGGGCTCTTGCGCAAGACCTATGTCAAGCCATGCAAGAGGTATGTCTTGAAACAGGATTACCTTGGCGAATTGCTGTTAGAAATGGTGACACCACGGCATCCCAGAGGCAGCAACAAAAAAGAGCCATGCCTGAATGCTTGATAACCACTCCTGAAAGTTTACATTTATTAATCGCTCAAAAAGAAAATCAAGAGCTTTTCCGTAACCTAAAAGCTGTAGTTGTAGATGAATGGCATGAACTTTTGGCCAATAAACGTGGTGTGCAGGTACAGTTAGCCATTGAATATTTAAAGACCATTGCCAGCTTAAAATTTAAAGTTTGGGGAATTTCTGCAACTATCGGTAACCTGTCTCAGGCACATGGTGTTTTATTAGGCCCTAGCACTCCAAAATTAATTATAAGAAGTAAAATTAAAAAGAAAATAAAGGTAGCCTCAATCCTTCCTGATGAAGTGGAAAAATACCCTTGGGCTGGTCATCTAGGTATAAAATTATTACCCAAAATTATTCCCATTATTGAAAAAAGTCAAAGTTTATTGCTCTTTACCAACACAAGGTCTCAAACAGAAATCTGGTACCAAAAAATTCTGGAAACCAAGCCGGAATGGGCTGGAACTATGGCCATGCACCATGGATCATTAGACCCTCAAGTCCGAGAATGGGTAGAGACGGCATTGCACGAAAAAAGTTAAAACTTGTGGTGTGTACAAGCAGTTTAGATCTTGGAGTGGATTTTAGGCCTGTAGACACGGTGATACAGGTAGGAAGTCCAAAGGGAGTTACCAGATTTGTCCAACGGGCTGGCCGTTCAGGCCATTCTCCGGGGGCTGTAAGTAAGGTGTATTTTGTTCCTACCCATTCCTTGGAATTGATAGAAGCAAGCGCATTGAGAAAGGCCATAAATAATGAAGCGTTTGAAGACCAAATCCCCATGGAAGCCTGTTATGATGTTGGTCTTCAGTTTTTGGTCACACTCGCACTGGGTGAGGGTTTCAAGCCGGAGAAAGCCTACCTTATTCTAAGAAATTGCTATGCTTTCCGAAACCTATCGCGAGAGGAATTTCAGTGGATGTTAGATTTCGTAACAGTGGGTGGAAAGGCCCTTGGCAGTTATAAAGAATTTTCGAAAATAAACTTAATGACGGATGGACTTTATCGCGTCACTGATAAAAAAATTGCCATGCGTCACCGATTGTCTATGGGCACCATTGTAAGTGACCCTATGATTCAGGTTAAATTTATTACAGGTGGGTACATAGGTTCAGTAGAGGAAAGCTTTATTGCCAAGTTAAAGCCTGGAGATGCTTTTTGGTTTGCGGGTCGTAACCTAGAATTTGTAAAAATCAAGGAAATGAAAGCATTGGTAAGGAGGTCAAAAAAGAAGACAGGAACCATTCCTCGCTGGATGGGAGGAAGAATGCCCCTATCATCAAGGTTATCGGAAATGATCAGAGATGAATTGCAAAATGCATCCAAAAACAATTTGGATGCCATTGAATTAAAAACCATTCAGCCCATTTTAAAGCTACAAAGTGCTTTATCGAGGATACCGGATCAAGATTCACTTCTCATAGAAGAATGTAAAAGTAGAGAAGGGTATCATGTTTTTATTTTTCCTTTTGAGGGACGTTTTGTCCATGAAGTATTAGCGGCCTTAGTCGCTTACAGAATTAGTGTCAGTAATCCTATAAGCCTTAGCATAGCCATGAACGACTATGGTTTTGAGTTGCTCTCGGATAGCCCGATACCAATTGAGGAAAGCTTGGAGGAAGATTTATTCGGAACAGAAAATCTAATGGATGATTTGTTTGCTAGCATCAATGAAACGGAAATGGGCAAGAGACGCTTTAGAGAAATTGCAGCCATTGCCGGATTGGTTTTTCAGGGGTACCCTGGGAAAAATATACCCACAAGGCACCTACAAGCCAGTTCCGGGATTTTGTATGGAGTATTTGAGACTTATGATGCTGACAATTTACTTTTGGCCCAAGCCAGAGAAGAAGTAATACAAATTCAAATGGAAAAAAACAGGCTTTTTAAGGTAATAGACCGGATCAATAAAAGTGAGATTCACCTAATTAAAACAAAAAAATAACTCCTTTTGCCTTTCCTATTATGGTTGACCGCCTCAGTAGAAACACTATAAGTTCGGAAAATCTCACCGATAGAATACTAAAATTACAGATTGAACTGCTGGATTAAAACTTGTTTTGGAGCATTATTAAATTTAAATTCGCTACAATATTCCAATTAAATTAATTATATCCCATTATTTATTTAGCCTTTATGAAATCTTTATTAGTTACCTTTTTGGTGATCAGTTCATTTATGACCTGCTTGGGTCAAACACCACCCAATGGCCCCGAAGTAACGGATCCGGAATGGAATGCCTACGACATTGAAACAGTTGTTGAAGGCTTTAATATCCCATGGGGATTGGCAGTTTTATCGGATGGAAGCATGCTTATTACAGAAAAATCCGGTGAATTGATCCATTTTAAAAATGGTCAAAAAACGAAAATCGGAGGCTTGCCTGAAATTTCATCAAAAGGCCAAGGTGGATTATTGGATGTTGTATTGCACCCTGATTTCAAAAATAACAAATTGGTTTACATCTCCTATGCTTCTGCAAGGGGTACCGGAAAAGGTTCTCATACTGCCATTGGTCGAGGCAAATTAGAAGGCAGCCAGTTGGTTAACTTTGAAAGGCTTTATAAAGCCAGTCCAAATTCTGAAGCTGGTCAGCATTTTGGCTCAAGAATAGCTTTTGATAAAGATGGTTACTTGTTTTTTACCATTGGAGAAAGAGGGGCTAAATTTGAAAACCCGCAAGATATTACTCGTGATGGCGGAAAAGTTTACAGGCTGTATGATGACGGAAGAGTACCTGAAGACAATCCCTTTTACAATGAATCCGGAGCAAAGAAAGCCATTTACTCTTATGGTCATAGAAACCCGCAGGGAATGTTTTTACATCCAAAAACCGGGAAAATCTGGGTAAATGAGCATGGCCCACAAGGAGGTGATGAAATCAATATCGTAAAGGAAGGCGCCAATTATGGTTGGCCTGAAATCACCTATGGTATCAATTATGACGGAACAATATTGTCCGAAGAAACAGCAAAACCGGGAATGGAACAACCATTTTATTACTGGGTTCCATCCATTGCTCCAAGTGGTTTTGCCTATGTGACGAATAGTAAATACCCTGCTTGGGAGGGAGACCTTTTGGTAGGTTCTTTGAAGTTTAGTCGTTTAGAAAAACTCACAATTAAAAACAATAAAGTTACCAAAAGAGAAAAAATCATTGATGGTTTAGGACGCGTAAGAAATGTTGTTTTAGGCCCTGATGGTATCATATATGCCGGCATAGACGGCAAAGGAATTGTAAAGATCGTTCCCAAAGGGAAGTAAAATTAAATTGTTAGAAACTTTGTAATTGCTGCTAAAAGAACAATTTGGCAGCAATTACTTTTTAGACAAGTCAACTGTCCTAAAATAAAGAATGTCAAAAGTAAAATATGATTACATAATCATTGGCGGTGGTTCTGCTGGCAGTGTTCTTGCCAACAGATTAAGTAAAGACCCTTCCAATAAGGTGCTGGTAATTGAAGCAGGCAGGCCTGACCATGGTTGGGATTTTAGGATTCAAATGCCTGCTGCCCTCACCTATCCACTTACCAATGATTTTTACAATTGGGGTTATGAATCTGAACCGGAGCCATTTATGCACAACCGGAAAATCTTTCAACCACGTGGCAAAGTTTTGGGTGGTTCTAGTGTAATCAATGGAATGATTTTTATCCGTGGCAATGCCATGGATTATGAAAAATGGGCCAACGTAAAAGGCCTGGAAAACTGGAGCTATTCACATTGCTTGCCCTATTTCAAGCGCTTAGAAAATCGTCTGATTGGGGGAGACAGCTACAGAGGCGACAAAGGACCCCTCTATTTGACAACACCCAAGTGTGACAACCCCTTGTTCAAGGCTTTCTTTGAATCTGTTCAAGAAGCAGGTTATCCGCTGACATCCGATGTCAATGGCTATCAACAAGAGGGTTTTGGGAAGTTTGATGCAACCATTTACAAAGGTAAAAGATGGAATGCTGCTAGAGCATACGTACATCCGATAAAAGACCGTAAAAACCTTACCATTCATCTGAAATCTACCGTAAGCAAAATCTTATTTGAGGGCAACACCGCTACAGGAGTGGCTTATTTAAAAAGTGGTAAAAAGGAAGTGGCAAATGGCGGGCAAATCATTTGTTGCGGAGGTGCCATCAATACGCCGCAAATTTTGCAACTTTCCGGTATTGGTAATGCCAATGATTTGAAAAAACATGGCATACCGGTAGTGGCTGACCTAAAGGGAGTTGGAGAAAACCTACAAGATCATCTTGAGGTATACGTGCAATGGGCAGCAACAAAACCGGTAAGTCTTTACCCTTCTCTAAAATTCTATAACCAACCTAAAATTGGATTAGAATGGCTCATTAAAGGCACCGGTGTGGGAGCAAGCAATCATTTTGAGGCCGGTGGTTTTATCAGGGGAAATAATGAAGTGGCTTACCCTAATTTGCAGTACCACTTTCTGCCGATCGCTATCCGTTACGATGGTTCTGCTCCAAACGAAGGACATGGATTCCAATTGCATGTGGGGCCAATGAATACGGATGTGAGAGGGCATGTGAAAATTAAATCTGCCGACCCCGAAAAATATCCAAGTATTAAATTCAATTATTTGTCAACAGCCCAAGAAAGGAAAGAATGGGTGGAAGCAATAAAGTGTACTAGAAAACTTATCAATCAACCTGCGTTTGATGAATTAAGAGGTAAAGAACTGTCTCCGGGTCCTGGAGTTGAAACCGATGAAGAAATTTTGGATTTTGTAGCCCGAGAAGGAGAAAGTGCTTACCACCCAAGTTGTACGGCTAAAATGGGCTATGATAAAATGTCTGTTGTAGATTCGAATCTCAAAGTACATGGGTTAAAAAACCTTTCGGTGGTAGATGCATCCATTATGCCATACATCACCAATGGCAATATCTACGCTCCGGTGCTAATGATTGCTGAAAAAGCTGCTGATATTTTGCTAGGCAACAGTCCTGAAGCCCCTCAAAAAGTCCCCTTTTACAAACACATTCCGGAAAAGAAACCTAATCAACATTCCAATTGATCAAAAATAAAAACCTATATATCGACGGTCGCTGGCAAGAAGCCTTATCCAAGGAGGTACGATCCATCTACAATCCATTTGACAAGCAAGTTCTCGCATCTGTAGCAGAAGGCGGTCGAGTTGACGCTAAAAAAGCCATCCTAAGTGCCAAATCTGCATTTAATTCAGGTGAATGGCGAAATTTCTCTGCCGTTGAACGCGGGAGAATGGTGTATTCATTGGGTGATCTGATTGAAGATAATAAGGAAGAATTAGCCAGATTAGAAACCCTAAATACAGGAAAGACCTATGTTGAAAGTATTTGGGATATGGACGATATTGCCGGAATATTTAGGTATTATGGTGGACTTGCAGACAAAAACGAAGGGGAAGGAATTGCAAGCCCAAATCCTAATTCACAAAGCAGGGTAATAAAAGAACCGATTGGGGTTGTAGGCATGATTTGTCCTTGGAATTATCCCCTTCTTCAAGCAGCATGGAAAATTGCCCCTGCTTTAGCTGCCGGCTGCACCATGGTCATCAAACCAAGTGAATTCACTCCACTAACAACCTTGCTTTGGACAGAACTCGCAGAAAAGGTCGGTTTTCCCAAAGGAGTTATTAATACAGTATTAGGTCCGGGACATAGTATAGGTGCTGAACTTGCCGAGAATCCGGATGTAGACATGATTTCCTTTACCGGTGGAGTGGTCACCGGAAAGAAAATCATGAAGGCTGCCGCAGGAAATGTTAAAAAAGTAGCACTTGAACTGGGAGGAAAAAATCCACATATTCTATTTGAAGATGGAGACTGGGAAACAGCCATTGATTTTATCTTGAATGGTGTTTTCTTCCATGCAGGTCAGATTTGCTCTGCAGGCACTAGGGTGATGGTGGCAACTCCAATCCACGATCAAGTAGTAAAGCACTTAGAGCAAAGGATTAAAAAAATTAAACTGGGAAATGGAATGGACAAAGAAACCCAAATGGGGCCTCTTATTTCTGATTCCCAACTAGAAAAGGTGTCTAACCATGTCAAAAATGCCACCGCAGAAGGGGCAAAATTGATTGCCGGTGGTAAGCAACCATCCTCCCCCGCCTTGGCCAATGGTTTTTTTATGAGCCAACTTTATTAGTAGGCTGCACCAAAGAAATGGCAATAGTAAAAGAAGAAATCTTTGGACCTGTAATACATATTGAAAAATTTGACACCGAAGAGGAAGCCGTACAAAATGCCAATGATACCATATATGGTTTGTCGGCAGGATTCTGGACCAGAGATGCTCAAAGAATGGAAAGGGTTTCTAAGGCCCTTCGCTTCGGAACTGTATGGGTCAATGACTTCAATGTTTATTTTGTTCAAGCTCCATGGGGAGGATATAAACAGTCCGGCCTAGGTAGAGAGTTGGGCCATACCGGATTAGAAGAATTTCAAGAAATCAAACACATCTATCAAAATTTCAACCCTTCGCCATTAAATTGGTTTGGAAATTAACCCAACAAAGCTATCGACACCAAGACCCTAGGAATCCTCATTACTGTTTTTTTTTACTTGATTATACTATATATTGGTTATTACGCCAGTAAAAAGAATCAGGAGATCAAACTTCACAAGGCCTTTTATTAGCAGGAAGGAGAATGCCGGCATGGATCGGTATTTTCACCATGACAGCCACCTGGGTGGGTGGTGGTTATATCATTGGAACCAGTGAAGCTGTCTATGACAGTGCCAGAGGACTGGTATGGGCACAAGCTCCTTGGGGTTATGCACTTAGCCTTATCTTAGGCGGTTTGTTTTTTGCTAAAAAAATCAGAAGTTTTGGTTATACCACATTTATTGATGTTTTTGAACATAAGTATGGCAAAAAAACTGCAGCTATACTCTTTATTCCTGCCTTGATTGGGGAAGTATTTTGGAGTGCTGCCATTCTCGCTGCCTTAGGAATAACCTTCGCTACTATTTTTGAATTGGACCTAGAAACATCCATTCTTGTCTCAGCTAGTATTGCCATTGGTTACACAATGATGGGAGGATTATGGTCTGTTGCATATACAGATGTGGTCCAACTGATTTTTATAATTGTTGGACTTGGCATTTCCATACCTTTTGCCTTGGATAAGATTGGAGGAATTGAGGCTGCCCTTAATATTTATGACCAACAATTCACCAATGGTTTCAATTTATTCCCCAGCCTAAGCGCCTTCAGCGGAACCGATCCTGCTTGGGGGAATAGCATCTGGGTGTGGTTGGATTTTGCCTTGTTGTTAATAATGGGAGGTATTCCTTGGCAAGTTTATTTTCAAAGGGTTTTGTCTTCAAATTCAGACAAGTCCGCCATTAGATTATCTATTTTTGGAGGAATATGTTGTGCCTTAATGGCAATTCCCGCAATATTTATAGGAGTTGCCGGTGTAGGATTTGATTGGAGCCAATCCTCCTTGGGAGTAGCTCCGGAAGCCACGATGGTTTTACCCTACGTATTGCTAGAAATGACTCCCCAATCATTGCCGCCTTAGGGCTGGGAGCCGTTGCGGCGGCAGTAATGTCATCAGTGGATTCTTCTATATTATCTGCTGCCTCTATGTTTACCTGGAATTTCTATAGGCCACTACTCAAACCTTCATGCTCTGACAAGCAAATTAAAAACTCCATACGTTTGGCCATTCTCGGAATTGGACTTATTTCTACTTGGCTTGCCCTCACGCTCCAAAGTGTTTACGAGCTTTGGTACCTATGCGCTGATCTTGTTTATGTGGTTTTATTTCCACAATTGGTAATGGCTTTGTATTTTAAAAAGGCAAATAAACGAGGAGCTATCGCAGGAATCATAGTCGGGATTTTTCTAAGATTTGGTGGTGGAGAACCAATATTTAGCATACCTCCATTTATCCCTTACCCTATGGAAGACCCAATTGACGGAATTCAATTTCCATTTAGAACTTTCTCTATGATTTGCAGTTTAATAAGTATACTTATTGTTTCCTTACTCTTCCCTATTAAAAAAACAAACTAAAATTTTATCTAATAAAAATGAACCGAAACATACAGCTATTTTTAATTTTATTTTTTGCTTTCACATTTACTTTTCATTCCAAAGCTCAGGTTCCTGTCATACTAGATGCAGACTTGGATTCTGATGTAGATGATGTAGGTGCTTTGGCGATGTTGCACACCTTGGAAAACCAGCAAAAGATCAAAATCCTCGGAGTGGTAGTTACTAGTGATGATAAAGATGCTGCCGGATGTGCTGCAGCCATTAACACTTATTACAATAGACCTGACATTCCTATAGGTGTTGAAAAAGGCATTGCATTGAGAAGCTTTTCCAAATACACAAAACAGTTGGCAACAAACTATCCTCACCCCTTAAAAAATGGCAAGCAGCCGGAAGATGCCACTCGGCTTTACAGAAGACTATTGGTCAATTCGCCAGACAACAGTGTGATTATCATTAGCATAGGACATCTTACGAATATTCGAAAATTACTTAATTCCAAAGCAGATCAAATAAGTCCTTTAAGCGGTAAGGAACTGATCCAAAAGAAAGTCAAAATATGGTCTTGTATGGGTGGAAAATTTCCTAATGGAAAAGAGGCCAACTTCTATCGACCAGACCCGGAGTTCACTCAAATTGCAGTGAAAAACTGGCCGGGAAAAGTGATTTTTTCCGGATGGGAAATAGGCAATAATATTATCACGGGAGCTGATTATTTAAAGCATGCATTAGACAGTGATCACCCTGTAAGCCTCGCGTATCAATTATTCAACGGGTACCAAGGAAGACAAAGCTGGGATCAAACTTCTATTCTGGTGGCCTTATCTGATAAGAAATATTGGAACCTGAGTCCAAAAGGAAATGTAATTGTATATGAAGATGGAAGTAACGCTTGGGAAGAAACGCCAGAGGGTTCACACCAGTACTTGATTGAATCTGTACCACCTACAGAAATCGCCAAAATAATTGATGCATTAATGGTGGGGATTTATAGGCCTGGTTTTTGATTGAATAATGGATGGGTTTTTGAACATCCATATTCGGTATTCTTCTTTATTCCGCATTATAAACCCAAACCATAAATTTTTAACATATGAAAGCATCAGATTTATTTGTAAAAGCACTTGAAAAGGAAGGTGTAGAATATATTTTTGGCCTTCCGGGTGAGGAAAATCTAGACATTCTAGAATCGCTTACCCGCTCTAAAATCAAACTGATTTTAACCAGACATGAACAAGGCGCCGGTTTTATGGCGGCCACTTATGGTAGACTCACCGGAAAACCCGGGGTTTGCATGTCTACCCTAGGCCCCGGAGCAACAAACTTATTCACTCCGGGAGCCTATGCTCAATTAGGAGCCATGCCTATGCTAATGATAACAGGCCAAAAACCAATAAAGAAAAGTAAGCAGGCTCGGTTTCAAATAATTGATGTAGTGGATATGATGCGGCCGATCACCAAGTACACCAAACAGATTGTTGATGGCAATGTAATCGCCTCCAATGTACGTGAGGCTTTTCGAAAAGCTACTGAAGAAAGGCCGGGTGCGGTACATTTAGAGCTCCCGGAAGACATTGCGCAAGAGAATGTAGAAGACCATGTATTTGAAGTTGTAGACTATATGTTGCCAAAATCTGATGATGAAGCCATCCGGGCAGCTGCAAAAATGATTGGGAATGCAAAAATGCCACTATTGCTAATCGGAGCTGGAGCCAATAGGAAGGTTACTTGTCAAGCCCTTGCCTCGTTTGTAGATACAACGGGAATCTATTTTTTCACTACGCAAATGGGCAAAGGGGTAATTGATGAAAGACATCCAAAATACCTGGGCACAGCGGCACTCTCCTCTCATGATTTTGTCCATGCTGCCATCGATGAATCGGATTTAATAATCAATGTTGGACATGACGTAATTGAAAAACCACCATTTTTTATGAAACAGGGAGGTAAAAAAGTTATTCATGTGAATTTTTCTCCTGCAGAAGTCGATCCCGTTTATTTCCCGCAACTAAACGTTGTTGGTGACATTACCGATTCTGTCGAAAAACTTGCCAAAGCAATAAAACCTTCAGAGAGCTGGAACTTTGATTTTTATAAAAAAGTAAAGACAGAAGTATCCGAACACTTGGGAAAATATTTTGAAGATGAACGCTTTCCTACCTTACCCCAGCGATTGGTAAATTTGTTAAGAAATAAACTAGGTGAAAAGGATGTAATAACCTTGGACAATGGGGTTTATAAAATTTGGTTTGCCAGAAACTATACTTGTTATCATCCCAACACATTATTGCTTGACAATGCTTTGGCAACCATGGGTGCCGGCTTACCTTCAGCCATGTGTGTCAATTTACTATATCCTGATAAAAAAGTAGTCGCCATCTGTGGGGATGGTGGTTTTATGATGAACTCACAAGAGTTGGAAACTGCCGTACGCTTAGGGTTAAATATGGTAGTAATTATTTTGAATGATGAATCCTATGGAATGATCAAATGGAAGCAGGAAGATATGGGCTTTAAGGATTTTGGTTTAGACTTCAAAAATCCTGACTTTGTTCAATATGCAAATAGCTATGGAGCCCATGGCTACCGACCGGAAAGTGACAAGGATTTGCAGGAAATTCTTGACAAAACACTCAATAGCTCGGGAGTTCATGTTATTGACTTAAAGGTTGATTATTCTTTAAACCACCCGATTTTAAATGTAATGTTGAAAGAAAAAACATCCAAACTATGAATGACCAATTAAAAGTTTATGCACCTTTTGATAGAACACTTATAGGCACCTTGCCAATGGCAGATGTTGATGAGTTGGAGCAAAAAATAGCGACAGCACATGACTTATTTCAGGACAGGGATCAGTGGATTCCTGCCTACAAAAGAATTGCTATTTTAGAAAAAGCGAGAGCTTTGATGGAGGACAAAATAGAAGACTTAACCAAAATAGCTGCCCAAGAAGGGGAAAACCCTATCAGGATTCTATGGTTGAGGTAAAAAGAGCCATAAATGGGCTAAAAATTGCTACAGAGGAAATCTCTCATATGAAAGGCGGACAAATCCCAATGGGAATTACTGAGTCTTCAATAAATAGATTGGCCTTTACCATTCGTGAGCCCATAGGGGTAGTTGCTTCTTTATCCGCCTTTAATCACCCCTTGAACCTAATTGTTCATCAAGTAATCACAGCTTTTGCTGCAGGATGTCCCGTAATCGTAAAACCGGCAAGTAAGACACCTTATTCTTGCATGGCACTTGTAGAAATTCTTAAAGAAGCAGGCGTTCCGGAAGGTTGGGTTCAGTCTATCCATTGTAGCAATGAACTTTCAGAAAAGTTAGTGGGAGATCCACGAATTAATTTTCTATCCTTTATTGGTTCTGCCAAAGTAGGCTGGTCATTGAAATCTAAAATGGCTCCGGGAACCAGATGTGCGCTAGAACATGGAGGTGCTGCCCCTGTAATTGTTGAAAAGGATTCGCCATTTGAAGAAATGTTGCCATTACTGGTTAAAGGTGGCTTTTACCATGCCGGCCAAGTATGTGTCTCTGTTCAAAAAGTCTTTGCCCATAATTCCATAGCAGAGAAACTTGCCAATGACATAGCAGCTGAAGCAAAAAAATTAAAAGTTGGTAACCCACTCTCAGAAGACACGGAGGTAGGTCCCCTCATTGAAACCGAAGAAGTTGATCGAGTCGATGAATGGGTAAAAGAAGCCATTTCCGGAGGTGCTAAACTATTATGCGGAGGCAAGAAAATCAGTGACACTTGTTATGAGCCTACCGTTTTACTTAATCCTTCAAATGAAGCCAAAATCTCCCAACAAGAAGTCTTTGGTCCCGTTGTTTGCGTTTATGCCTATGAGGAAAGAGAAGAAGCCATTGCTTTAGCCAACAGTCTGGAATTTCATTTTCAAGCAGCAGTGTTTACCAAGGATTTGGACATTGCCCTAGATACTGTCCAAAAATTAAATGCTACTGCAGTGATGGTAAATGACCATACAGCTTTTCGAGTAGATTGGATGCCTTTTGGAGGCCGAGATGCCTCAGGAGAAGGAATGGGAGGAATCCCCTACTCAATGCATGAAATGACTCGAGAAAAATTAATGGTTTTTAAGAGCAAGTACTTACCATAATCTTTCCCAGATTATCAATTTTTAAGCTTTCCAATAGTATTGGAAAGCTTTTTTTGCCCTAAGCAGGATTAGTTAATAATCTGGCCTAAACCCGAAATATGCAATAGACCTTCTATTACCTGATGGAATCCCTTCAAAAACAGTCCCATCGTTGTTATTTTCGACTTTTAATACCTACTGTCCCAAAAAGTGTGTCAGGGCCGAGAATTCCGATTACATAATACGGACTAAAAAAGATTTTTTGTTTGAAAGTAAATAATATGATATTTTAGAGCAGGTACCAAAATTAATACTCCATATGAACCCTGAGGTCAATTTTTATTTCAATAAATCCAAAAAATGGCAAAAAGAACTAAATTTATTTAGGAATATAATCCTTGAGTTCCCCCTTTCTGAAGAATTAAAATGGGGCGTGCCATGTTATACTTGGCCTTCGGATTATACATCTAAAAGGAGTAATATCCTTTTAATCCATGAGTTTAAAGAATATTGTGCCCTATTGTTTTTTAAAGGAGTACTTTTAAAGGATCCGGATAAAAAACTTGTGCAGCAAACTGAGAATGTGCAAGCAGCAAGACAATTGCGTTTCACCGGGGAAGATGAGATACGATCAAGTTCCACTTATATCAAGTCACTGATAAACGAAGCCATTTCTGTTGAAGAGGCTGGATTAAAGGTACCGAAAAGAGACACAAAATCTTATGAAATTGTTGAAGAGTTTCAACTAGCACTGGATAAGGACCAAGATTTACTGAAAGGTTTTCAAACCCTTTCTCCCGGAAGGCAAAGAGCTTATATATTGTTTTTCTCGGCTGCAAAACAATCCAAAACAAGGCATTCCAGAATAGAAAAATATAGGGATAAAATACTTAAGGGCTTAGGAATGGATGATTGATTTGTATAGGTATTTTTTAAAGTCCAGATTTAGTCCCACCAATGCCCCTTTAATTATTCAAATTTCTTTAGAGAAGGTATAAAAGTTTAGAGCAAGAAGAAAAGTAATTAAGGATTATATAAAAAAGTTCAAAAGGTGAAAATAATGATGTATTTTTCAACCAGTTAACAATTTAAAGGAAGCTTTTGAGGGTTACCTATTGATTAAAGTAAAAAAATGAAGCCAAGACAATTCCTTATCATTGAGGTGACAGAACGAATTGGGAGCAGAATAAAATTGATCTAAAGCCATAAACATATTAACTAAAAAAATGGACAAGAAAATAGCTATCTTAAGGGGGATTAACGTGGGTGGTAAAAGGAAAATATTGATGGTTGACCTAAAATCCTTATTTGAAGATTTAGGGTATAGGGAGATTTCAACTTATATACAAAGTGGTAATGTTATCTTTAAATCAGCAGAAAAAGCAGATGAATTGAAAGTTGCAAATAGCATTGAAAAGGCCATCGAGGAAAAATTTGGATTTGAGGTACCGGTAATAGTAAGAACAGCCGAAAATTTACAAAAAACATTATCAAATAATCCTTTTTCTAAAGGCGATCAAGAAGATATTTCCCCTCTACATATAACCTTCTTAGCTCAGGAGCCGGCAGAAGAAAATCTCATTAAAATAAAAGTCTTAGATTTTTCACCAGACAAATTTAAAATTGAGGGAAAGGATGTCTTTATATATTGTGAAGGGAAATACCATCAATCCAAATTGACCAATAACTTTTTTGAAAGTAAACTGAAAGTTAAAGCTACCACCAGAAATCTTAAAACCGTAAGGAAACTCTGCGAATTAAGTCAATAAATCAAAGAGTACCATTCATTTTCTTCTACTTAGCCAAATTTCAGCCTCCTAATTTTGAGGTGAACCTACCAAAAACAAAAAAAAGTAAATACACCCCTTCAAGATCAACCTTTTTCATTAAGAGATCATGACCTCCATTGAATCGTAAACTTCCAAAATATAAACCTTTACCTGACCATGAAAAAATTATTCTTCATTCTATTATTTGCATTCTCAATTTCAACCATTTATGCTCAGGAAATCATTTACGAACAGTTAACAAACCTGCCATATTATGGAGAGAAAGTTAGGAAAACAGATGGTTATTTATCAGATCGCTGTGTGTTGGACATCTATTATCCAAAAAACACCAAAGATTTTGCTACTATAGTCTGGTTTCATGGAGGAGGTATCACCGGAGGTGAAAAAGAGATTCCGGTAGCTTTAAAAGATCAAGGCTTTGCAATAATTGGCGTTAACTATCGATTATCTCCAAATGTAAAAGCCCCTGCCTACATCGAAGATGCTGCAGCTGCCATTGCATGGACATTCAATAACATTGCTGAGTATGGAGGAGATCCCACAAAAATATTCATTTCCGGACACAGTGCAGGGGGTTACTTGGCCAGTATGGTTGGTTTAGACAAGTCATACCTACAAACTCATGGAATTGATGCCAACAATATTGCCGGATTGATCCCTTTTAGCGGGCATGCTATTACTCATTTTACTGTCCGTAAAGAGCAGGGCATTCCGGGCGAGCAACCAACAATTGATAAATATGCTCCCTTATATCATGTCCGGGAAGATGCTCCCCCACTTTTACTCATTACAGGCGATCGAGAACTTGAACTTTTAGGGCGATATGAAGAAAATGCTTATCTAATGCGCATGATGAAAGTGGCGGGGCATAAGGAAACTGTACTCTACGAAATGGATGGATATGGACACGGAATGACACATCCTGCCTTTCCATTGCTTATCAAAGAAGTGAAAAGAATATTAGTAAATTAAGCCTAAAAGGTTTTTACAAATCAAATCACTACAAATTATTGAATAATAGCAAAGCTTATGGACCAATCACAAATTAAGGATATACCCGAATTGTATTCAAACATTCAATCCAAAGCCAAGGAGATTGGATTTACTATGCCTTCGGACCTTTACATAGGGAGCTTATTGAAAACCCTTATCTCATCCCGTAAAAATGCCAATATCTTAGAAATTGGCACTGGGGCCGGATTGTCTTTGGCGTGGATGTTGGAAGGTTTATCTGTGGATTCATCCCTGACCAGCATAGATAATGATCCAACTTTGACTAAAATTGCAACTGACTTTTTTGCAGAAGATCCTAGGCTTTCTTTACTATGTGAAGATGGGGGAAAATGGATAGAAAATTATGAGGGACCACCATTTGATTTAATCTTTGCAGATGCCTGGCCTGGTAAATACAGCCATATCGATGAAACATTAGCCATGGTTAAACTTGGGGGATTTTATATCATTGATGACATGAACCCTCAAAAAAACTGGCCTTTTGGGCATGCTGAAAAAGCAGAAAAGCTCGTTCAGATCCTAGAGGAAAGAAAAGATTTCAACCTTACAAAAATGAATTGGTCAACAGGTGTAATTCTTATGACCAAAATAAAATAAAAGCCTTGCCTCACCTTTACTTAATAATATTCCAATTCAGGCTATCAATATTATTTCGGTATAATGGAGGCATTATAATTTGAAAATCGTAAATAGCATAAAAATTCACCCTTCATTCAATTAACCACATTCATACAATGGCCTTACCAAATATTTTCGATAAAAATGTCACCGATCAATTAATCACCAGGATCGATAAATTAAAAGCTGACAGCCAACCGGGATGGGGTAAAATGACTGCACCACAAATGCTTGCCCATTGCAACGTCACCTATGAAATGGTATACACAGACAAACATCCAAAGCCAAATTTCTTCATGAAATTTATTTTAAAGCTGTTTGTGAAAAATATTGTGGTAGGTGAAAAACCTTACAAACGCAACTCCCAAACAGCACCTGCTTTCCTAATCACTGATACCAGAGATTTTGAGAAAGAACGAAAGAGACTTATTGATTATCTGAATCAAACTCAGGCTTTGGGTGAAAAAACTTTGATAATAAAGAATCCAATTCTTTTGGTAAGCTAAGCATAAAAGAGTGGAACAACATGTTTTACAAACACCTTGACCATCATTTGACACAATTCGGAGTATAGTGTTTGTGTCAGAAAACACATGGTTCTATCCTAAATTTTTTAATATCATTTTATTACCCTTGTTTCAAGACCAAAGAAAATAGCACATAATAAATTGGGAGATGTATAGTCACCAATGGACTAAATTGCAAAAATCCTTAAAAACCCACAATGCTTCTACCTAGGAATCAATCCATAAATAATACCCTGACTACGAAAAAACCAACGCTAAGTGAAACTAAATTCATCGATATAGTTTTAAATCCCACAAGAATAGGTTATTATCGTAGTTGAATTATAGATTGACCCTAAATTAACCAATATGCACCTTTTTAATTATAAGCGAAGGAACCTAGGTTCAGGTATCCACCTTTTAGGTGCAATTCTATTAATGGCAAGTGCTATGGTACTCCTAAGTTCAGTATTTATTGAAGCAGCCGATGACCTACACAAGACCTTGTGGGTGGGCATTAGTGCTTTTTCTGCTGGACTTATCATTATCAATACTTACGAAGGCACGCTTATTGATTTGGAAAATAAAAACATCAAGGAATATTTCTCTTTTTGTGGGTTTAAATCCGGGAAATGGAATAAACTACCTGCTGTAAGAACCATTAAGCTGGTTCCCATTGAAGAAAAAACATCCAATACCCCTAATGGCATAAGTCCTACGATAAGTTCTATTAAATTCAGTTATCAAATAATAATTTCCTTTTTTCCGAACAATCTAATTTACACCTATTCCTACAACAGTAAATCCGAAGCCAAAAAAATATAAATTACTTTTAGATAACCTTTTAATAGATGAAATTAACGGATCCCTTTCTAAATAAAGCTTTAGGATAATGGCTTTTTTACTGGTTAAATAATAAAATATACAGTAAACATGATAGGTAACGGTGTTGCTCTTGGTTATTAAATTCTCACTCTCCCATTTATTTTGTCCTTTCCTATAGAATCACATTTAATGGGGGCAAATGAAGTTAATATTCTTTGTTTAAGAATGGGTTTTCAACCATGGTCTTTTGAAATATTTCTTCTAGCTCATCTTCTGTTAGGTCTCTATCAAAAACAGCCAATCCCCCAATTTGTCCATTGAAAAAATTCCCCATGCCTCTGGAAAGCACCACAGCACCAACGGTAAAGTCAGAACCGTTGTCCCCCATTCCATCTTTAAATAAATAAGGGTTCTTAGAATGGACCAATCCATCTGGTAATCCTTCAAAACCTTTGGTATTTTTGATAGGCTCAGGAGCCCTTTTCTGAAAATCTCCATCCAAATAGGCCTTTATGTATTTCCCATCATAACTAAAAGCAATAAAATGCCATTTACCCTTGGTAAGTTTTTGCTTACTAGCTGCATAATCACAACTGTAGGGAAAGGGAGGAGTAGGCCCTCCTGAATATGAAATATGACCACAAACTTGGGAGGCACCATTGTAATGCGGAAGGTCTACAAATAGCCCATACTGCCGTTTGCCACCGTCAGTATATTCGTTCCACATACCACCAACGAAGCCGGTTTTCCCTTCCCATTTGACCCATGCCATTACTGTTACGCCTTGGTTTTTACCATGTATATTTAAATCAGCAGTTTTCTCATGAGGCAAAGAAAAATATACTTCATTTTCCATAAGCGCAGAATAGCCTGACAGGGGTCCTTCCGGCAACCGTTGAATCTCTCCGTTCATTTCCTTCAAGGGAAATTCTCCCTTTCCAAAGGCCTTCCTTACCATTCCCCCTTCCTCTTTAAAATCCCAAAGGGCAACAAGACCGTCCATTTCTTGAACAATAGCAAGATGATTGTCTTCCTTACAGCTCATTAAAAAAAGTATACCTATAGATAAATATAACACCGGTAAAAAACGCATCGCAATTAATTTTTTAATTTGATCAAATATAGCAAAGGGATGCTACACCACAAGGAGTACATTTTAATTATTGGTCATTACTTCCTCTTTTTCTCAAAACAACTTCTACAATAGTAATATTTGGAATAAAAAATTTCGATAATGTTTTATCTTTAAGAATTCAAATCCTACACAATATTATTTATATTGATCACTTGTATTGCTCTATTTATAACAAAATAACTTCTAATGGCAATTTTATAGTTATTGGCTTATCATAATTTTAAAAAGAATCTAAAGCCATTATGGTGTGATAATCCCCAAAAGTAATTTTGAATCCCAATAAACCCACCTCATGCGTTTAACCTATCTTTTCATTTTTGTAATTTTCTTTGCATTCGCTTGCAGTAAAGAAAAAAACAACAAGAATATTCAGGCTGTTGATACATCCAATGTACTCCAAATCTTGATGGACAACTCAGGCGAACAGTTGAAGATCTATAAAAAAACAAATCCTGATGAACCATTTTTGGTTCAAGAAGTAAAAGCACAATTCAGACCCTATATTCACCCCATAGTAGCTCCGGATGGAAAAGGAATTCTTACAGAAAAGAGTCCTGACCACCACCAACACCAAACAGGGATATATTGGGGATTCACAAGAGTAAACCAACGTGATTTTTTCCATAACCCGGGAGCGGATCATTGGAAAAAGTGGCTGTGAACATTTTGGAAAATGAAGGTGAAAATGTTTCTTGGCAAACAGTATATGAAATGCTGGATAGTATAGGGAAGCCATTGATGACAGAAACTCAAACCTGGAGTCTAACGGTGCAGGGGGAAGAATATTTACTGGATTTGGAGTGGCGTGGGTATGCCGTCCAAGACATAAACCTTGGGAAATACGATTATGGAGGACTTTTTATAAGAATGCCTTGGAAGGAAGGAATAGAGGCAGCCGTCACCAATACTGCCCGGCAAGTCAACGAAAAAGCAGAAGGAGAACATTCCATGTGGGTAAACGTGGGAATGCAGGTTGAAGGCAGAACAGACATGGCCAATATTGCAGTATTTGATCATCCTGATAACAAAGGCTATCCACAAAAATGGAGAGTAGACCAACAGTTTGGTCTTGGGCCTGCATATACACGTGACGGAGAGTGGAAAATCGATAGTGGGGCTACTCAAATAATTAAACATCGATTGTTGTTCTATACCAAAGCATTCAATGATGTGGAAATAACGGAGGCTTGGGCCACATATACCGGAAGAGAAGGGATGTACAATACTGCTTCTTTATGGCAAATGGCAAGAGACGAGGGCCGAAAAGCCAAGTTTTTAACTCCTGACAAGGCAGTTGAGGAAATGACTGTTAAACCTGGTTATAAAGTTAATGTTTTTGCTTCGGAGCCCATGATTACCCAGCCGATGGCTTTTTGCTGGGATGATAAAGGACGTCTATGGATTGCTGAAAACAAAGATTATGAATCGCGGCAACATGGCTTTTCAAACAATGGTAACAGCCGTATCCTGATACTAGAAGACACTGATGGTGATGGAACGGCAGATCGAAAAAAGTATTTATGGAAGGCTTGGCATTTCCTGCAGGATTGGCAGTGGGATTTGATGGAGTTTTTGTAGGCGCACCACCAAACCTTCTTTTCATTCCTGACAAAAACCAAGATGACAAAGCAGATGTAGAGAATATTGAAGTTTTACTTACCGGATGGGGAATAAGGGACCGCCATGAAACATTGAATAGTCTTCAATGGGGGCCGGATGGATGGCTTTATGGGCTTCAAGGCTTTGCTACACCTTCAAAAATCAGGAAACCTACAAAAGAAGAAAAAGCAAAGCTTTATTACCATAAAGATCCATTTCCGAAAGACCTACTTGAGGCTGATGGGGTGGACATTAATGGAGGTGTTTGGCGCTATCACCCCACCAAGCACAATTTTGAGGTAGTAGCTCATGGCTTTAGTAACCCTTGGGGAATTGATTACGATGCCAAGGGCCAACTCATCATGTCGGCCTGTGTAATTCCCCACCTTTGGCATGTGATACCGGGTGGAATTTATCATCGGCAAGGAGGACAACATTTTAACCCTTATGTTTATGAAGACATTAAAACAATTACCGACCATAGCCACCGGTCTGCCCATGGCGGAGCAAGGATTTATCAATCAGACGCTTTTCCTAGAGAGGAACAAGGGAAAATATTTATGGCAAATATTCACGAACATGCTGTTTTATCCGACAGTTTAGTAATCAATGGATCAGGTTTTATTGGTAAGCATTCAGATAATTTCCTCATGGCAAACAATGCTCAATGGGTAGGTTTTAGTATGGAGATAGGCCCTGAGGGAGGACTTTATGTATTGGACTGGCATGATGCGGATATCTGTGGACAAGAAGTCCTTAATAGTGAAACAGGCCGGGTTTTCAGAATTATGCCTCAAAACAATCAGGCCAAAAATTGGGATGGAAGGTATACTGACCTCAACCTTCTTTCAGACCTAGAGCTCGTGGGCTTACAAAGAAGTGAAAGTGACTGGCATGCAAGAAGAGCCAGGGGAATTCTCCAAAAACGGGCCTATGATGGTTCAATTGAAACAGATGCCGTCACAGCATTGAAAGCACTTTTCATAAGTTCAAACCCAACTGATTTACGGTTAAGAGCCCTATGGACTATGCATCAAACCAATACTTTGGAGGGAATAACCTTGCTCTCCTCTTTGGATGACAAGGATCCTTATATTCGATCCTGGGCCGTTCAATTGATGTGTGAAAGCAAAAACCCTCAGCAAAGAGCCAAAGATATTTTGATACAGATGGCAAAATCAGATCCCTCCCCTATTGTTCGGCTGTATTTAGCTTCAGCCTTGCAAAGAGTTCCTGAGGACTGGAAATGGGAACTAGCTACTCATTTAATTTCTCGAAAAGAAGACCAAAACGATCACAATATTCCCAAACTCATATGGTTTGGAATTTTAGATTTAATAAAGAAGGATGAAAAAAGGTTCTTGGAATTGGCCCAACGATCTGAAATACCGATGCTTACAAAAAACCTGGCAAGAAGGGCTGTAGATGGGGATGCATTAACCCAACTTGTCGATGCGATTACTTCCTCTTCCAAAAATCAACTATTGCTATTGGAAGGCATGATCAATGGAATGGAAGGAAGGACGGATTTAGTTGCTCCGGAAAATTGGAAAAGCTTGGAAAACCAATTGAAAAAAACGGCGCTACAAAGGGCCTTGCTGAGGATATTGCGGCCTTATTTGGAGATGCTGAGGCCACCCAAAAAGCCTTGGCAAGTTTAACAAATAAAACCAATAACAAAGCAACAAAAATTAAGTCCATACAATTACTTGCTGCACGTCAAAAAAGGAATTGATACCACTACTTTTCGGTCTTATAGCAGACGAAGATTTACAAGAAGAGGCGATTAAGGCGGTAGCAGCTTTTGATAATGAAAAATTAGGTAAGGCTTTGTTAGCCATGTACCCTCATACCAGTTCTGAAAATAAAATCAAGATTCTCCAAACCTTGGCTTCACGCCCAAGATATGGTAATCTTCTACTAGATGAAATTAAAGCCGGGAACATCATGAAAAAGGAAATACCAGTCACCCTTGCCCGGCAACTTCATCGGGTGATTGGAAGTGGATTTGTGGAAGTTTGGGGGCCTATTGAACATGTACCCAATGACGAGGATGCCTATGAAAAATACCGCTCAATGGTAACAAACGATGCCTTAAAAAATGCAAATCTTAAAGCAGGAAAATCACTTTTCATGAATACTTGTGGTACATGTCACGAAATGTTTGGAGAGGGCGCAGATATTGGGCCAGATCTTACAGGATCCAATAGAGCAAATACAGATTACGTTTTATTGAATGTATTGGAGCCTAGTGCTGAGATTCAGGATGCCTATAAGTTGGTTGTCATCACCACTATGGGAGGACGAACCTACACCGGAAATATCGTTGGGGAAAACTCCCGACAAATCACTTTAAAAATTGCCGGACAGTCCCCTGTAAAGATCAGTAAATCAGCAATTCAGAGTAAGGAGATCACCAATGTATCATTGATGCCTCCGAGACTTTTGAACCACTTACAAAGGAGGAGGTAATCAACTTAATGGCTTATTTAAAAAGCCAAAAAAAAATTGATTAGTAAAATCCATGGTTGATTTTTATCCTCAAACCTGCAGAATTGCTCAGCATATGTATCCATTTTGAGGATTGTGCTCCCCAATTTGGTTGGTCCCCTATAAAATACCCTAAGTCATAAGCAAATTGGTAATAAATGACCAAGTAAGGGTTGATTTCAAAATTCACCCCTATTTGAGGAGCGAGAATGGCCTTGGTATAAAGGTTAGTCGAACTTTCAGTGGAAATCACTACCTCCTGATCAGATTTTAAATGAATAAACTGAAATCCCATTTCTCCCCCTGAAAATAAAGAAATATGGTCATTGATAAAATAATCATAGCGAAACAAAGCTTTTGGTGACAAAAATTGCTGGTATGGATTTCCTGGAATTTCCTCGCTTTTGACTCTATAAACCTTAAAAAATTCAAAATTAAACCCATAACTAAATGAATGTGCAAGTCTATAATCATTTATATGGTGATTGAATCCAAAAGAATATCCTAAGGAAGGGTTGGCGACACCATTATTCTTACCCAATAAAACCTTTTTTGTCAGTCCTCCACTTAATTCTACCTGTTGGGCTTTAAGGTTGTTAATGCTTGAACCAATCAATAATACCAAAAAGAAAACCCTGTAAATGTCCATTTTGAAATTCAATTTCCTATTAGTCATAACAACATATTTTTCCTTGAAGCGAGTTTACCCCATTAGAAAAACAATAGTTATTCCACAATTGCTAGAAGCAATTTTTAAGTTTTTGATCCTAAAACCTTTCAACATTGGAATAAGATAAAGGTTTTATCTAGGGAGTGAAAGCTGCATATCTATTAAGCAAAACGCAATTTCCCTCGATATTATTCTAGGGTTTTTAGCGAAAACCAAAAAGCCCAATACGTTTTCTTTAATTAATCCGTGTAAATATCTCAAATGATTCGCTAACCTTAATTGGTATACTATTGTATTGATATTAATCATCAATAGAAATAGCTATCTTTGTGCCAAAGATTTTTAATCCTTTGGCAGCAGACATAGACGGAAAATACATATGGCAACATGAGTTGGTTACCCTTCATTTAATGAAGGAGAAAGCCATTTGGTTAGAGCAAGAGAATGCCCTTTTATTGGCCGACACCCATTTTGGCAAAGCTGCTCATTTTAGAAAAGCCGGAATTCCTGTTCCCGAAAGTATTCATTTAGATGATTTCCATAGAATTAGTAACCTTTTGGATAAAACTGGTGCCTCCACAGTCATCTTTCTAGGTGATCTATTTCATAGTGAAAGCAATGAAAGTTGGTTTACTTTACTTGAATTTATTGAATTATTCCCTCAACTAAATTTTCATTTGGTAATGGGAAATCATGATATCTTGCCGAAAACCCTGTACCAGGGTAGCACTTTAAAAATACATAAGGGCAATTTATTACTTGGAAATTTAATATTAAGTCATGAGCCACAAAAAGGGCTGCAAAAAGGGTCATTGAATATTTGTGGGCATATTCATCCGGGAATTGTGATAAGAAAAAGTAGCATACAAAAATTCAGATTACCTGCGTTTTATTACAAAAACAACACCCTGATTATGCCGGCATTTGGTCAATTTACCGGCCTATATAGTATGGATTTAAAAACAGCAGAATGTGTAATGGTGGCCACCCCTGAAAAGGTAATTCCAATCAAATTAAATAATAAGGTTGGTTAAGTAAATATACCTGATTAATTTTGACAAACACATAATTATGTGATGGCCAAATTTAAGAGAAAAAGACGAGGCTGGGAAGTTATAAATTTGCCAGCGTATTATTCAGTATCACCCTATCTTTGCTGATGATGGGTATATTTGGGGTCATTGCCATTCAGGCAAAAAAACTCACCTCTATCATTCGTGAAAACATTGAGGTGCAGGTATTTCTTAACAAAGACCTACCGGAGACCTCTATTGATAAACTCATTGAGGAAATGAGGAAAAAGCCTTATGTCTTACAGAAAGAGGAGGCTCCTGTTTTGCACTTCACCAGTAAAGATGAAGCTGCAGAAGTTTTTCTCCAAGAGGTAGGAGAAGATTTCAACCAGTTTTTGGATGACAATCCCCTAAGAGATTCTTTCACCTTTTCTATAAATGAAGAGTTTCAAACATCCGAGAAAATTCAGCAGATTGTCAAAGAAATAGAAGCTACCCCCGGAGTATTTGAAGTGACTTATATGCAAGATGTTGTTGCTTCAATCAACGAAAATCTGTTAAAAGTAGGGATAGTAATGGGGGCTTTAATCTTAATTTTACTGGTAACCGTTGTTATTTTAATTAGTAACACGATAAAGCTTGCTTTATTTTCACAACGCTTTTTAATCCGAAGCATGCAACTGGTAGGTGCTACCAAGGGTTTTATCAGAAGGCCTTTTTTATGGCGTGCCTTTTTATATGGAGCTTTAGGAGGTGTACTTTCCTCTGCCATAATATTTAGCCTTTTGGAATACGGTAAAAACTTTATCGAAGGTTTACAACTACTTTATGATATAGAATTGCTTGCCATGTTATTTGGTAGCTTAATCTTATTAGGGGCACTGATGTCTTGGATCAGCACCTACCGTTCTATCAACAAATACCTAAACATGTCACTGGACGAATTGTACTAAACATTATGAAAAATAATCCATTGCCTTTTTCGAAAAAAATTATCAACTCATGCTTATAGGGATAGCCATTATCACTATTGGATTTGCCATTATAGGATTGGACAAAACCACTCATGGGTTTGGATTTATGGGGTTAACACTGGGCCCTATTTTTGTATTGTCAGGTTTTCTTTTTGAATTTTACGCTATTTTTTATAAAACCAAATAAATTAAAATGACCATTTTTGAAGCAATTATTTTGGGGATTGTTCAGGGCTTAACTGAATTTTTACCTGTATCCTCCAGTGGACATTTGGAAATAGCCGGTGCTCTTCTTGGAAGCAATTCCTTACCCGAGGAAAGTTTATTATTTACAGTAGTCGTCCATTTTGCAACGGCATTAAGCACAATTGTCGTATTTAGAAAGGATGTTGCAGAATTATTAACAGGACTTTTTCAATTTAAAAACAACGAAGAAACAATGTTTTCTTTGAAAGTTATTCTCTCTATGGTTCCTGCTGTAGTAGTCGGATTACTTTTTGAAGAGCAGTTAGAACAATTATTTGGAGGGAAAGTAGTATTTGTTGGTTTTATGTTATTGATCACCGCTCTCCTATTATACTTGGCCGACAAAGCAAAAAATACAGGCAAACCGGTTTCATTCATAAATGCTATCATTATAGGAATTGCTCAGGCTATTGCCATGCTTCCAGGTATTTCTCGTTCAGGGGCTACCATATCGACCTCAGTTTTATTGGGGATAGATAAAAATAGAGCAGCTAGATTTTCTTTTCTGATGGTGGTTCCTCTTATTCTAGGGAAAATAGGTAAAGATATTTTGTCAGGGGATTTGACTTACCAAAGTGATCAGTTTGGAAGTATGGTCATTGCTTTTTTGGCAGCTTTTATTGCAGGGCTAGCTGCTTGTACTTGGATGATCCAGTTGGTGAGAAAAAGTAAATTGAGGTACTTTTCAATTTATTGTGTTATTGTAGGAATACTGGCCATTTTAGCCGGAACGTATTATTGATGGACAAACAACAAAAACCATATGGAGAAGTATTTCTTGTCAATAAGCCCTACCAATGGACTTCCTTTGATGTAGTTAAGAAGATTAGAAATACCCTCAAAATAAAAAAAGTAGGTCATGCAGGCACACTTGACCCCTTAGCCACCGGACTACTAATAGTTTGTGCAGGAAAGGAAACCAAAAATATTGAAAAATATCAAGCACAAAAGAAAGAATATTCAGGCACATTTGTTTTGGGTAAAACGACTGAGTCATTTGATTTAGAACAGGAAGTCAAAACAGTTGCTGATCCCTTCCATTTAACCAGAGAAGATATAGGAAAGGCTGTAGCAAGTCTTACCGGTGATATCATGCAAATCCCTCCCAATCATTCTGCCATTAAAAAAGACGGGAAACGGGTTTATGAATCAGCAAGAAAAGGAATAACTGTAGTATTAGACCCCAGACCAGTTACTGTAGAAATCTTTGAAATAACAGGTATAGAACTTCCGGAAATCCATTTCAGAATTGTATGCTCCAAAGGTACCTATATTAGAAGCTTGGCAAGAGATTTGGGAGACAAATTGGAGGTAGGTGCCTATATGTCAGCCCTCAGGCGAGATGCCATAGGGGAATTTAAACTTAAGAATGCTTGGCAACTAGAGCAATTGATAGAAAAAATCAAAAAAGAGCAAAATGAAAATTTATAAATCTCTTGCTGATTTTCCTGACATTCAACGGCCTGTAGTTACCATCGGTTCTTTCGATGGCGTTCACTTGGGTCATCAAAAAATTCTAAAAAGAATCAACAATATTGCAAAGTCCATTCATGGAGAATCCGTTTTGGTATCCTTTTGGCCACACCCTAGAATGGTGCTTTTTCCTGAATCCCATGGAATTCAATTGCTTTACAGTTTTGAGGAAAAGGCTGCACTTTTAGAGGAATTTGGTGTAGATCATCTTATTAGTATTCCTTTTACCAAAGAATTTTCGATGATGGAATCAAAGGATTTTATTGAAAACATTTTGGTCAAAAAAATAAAAACCAAAAAACTGGTCATTGGTTATGACCATAGGTTTGGTAGAGGAAGAGAGGGTAGTTTTGCCCACCTTCATGCAGAGCAAAACAAGTATAATTTTGATCTGGAAGAGATTCCTAGAGAGGATATTGATAATATTGGGATTAGTAGCACCAAAATAAGGAAAGCATTAAAATCAGGAGACATAGTCAAGGCAAATGAATTTTTAGGAAGGCCATACAACCTTCAAGGAAAAGTAATAGAAGGAGATAAAATTGGCAGAACCATAGGATTTCCCACTGCAAATATACAACTTAATGAGCCCAATAAATTGATCCCCATGGATGGTGCCTATCTTGTCAAGGTAAATATTGACAAGAAACAATATGAAGGAATGCTAAATATTGGCATGCGCCCTACGGTTTCCGGAGAACGAAAGAACATAGAAGTAAATATATTGAATTTTAATCGAGATATTTACGGCCAAACAATAAACCTAGAATTGTTAGAATTTTTAAGACCCGAAAAAAAATTTGAAAGCCTAGCAGCCCTAACCGAGCAATTAAAAATAGACCAGAATAAAATGGTTGATTTTTTTCGACGAAAAATAAAAGTACTAATGATAAATAAAGCTGTTAAAAACGGTGTTGAAGCTGTTTCTGATATAGAAAATGGTGCTGTTTTATTAGTAGGAGGCTTTGGTCTTTGTGGTATTCCCGAAGCCTGTATCAATGCGCTTCTCCAAACCGATTTAAAGGGGCTGACTTGTATCTCCAACAATGCCGGTGTTGATGATTTTGGCGTAGGTCTTCTAATCAAACAACGCATGCTGAGAAAATTAATCTCCAGTTATGTAGGAGAAAACCTTGAATTTGAAAAACAATTCACATCTGGATCCTTAGAGTTAGAGTTGATTCCTCAAGGGACTCTCGCCGAACGAATTAGAGCCGGTGGAGCAGGAATACCCGCATTCTATACCCCTGCCGGGATTGGCACTCATGTGGCCGATGGAAAAGAGGTCAGAGAGTTTGATGGTCGTTTGTTCTTATTGGAGCGATGGATTAAAGCAGATTATTCATTGATTAAAGCCTGGAAGGGAGATACTGCAGGTAACCTAATCTATAAGGGAACAGCTCGAAATTTCAACCCAATTATGGCCACCGCAGGTAAAATTACCATTGCAGAAGTAGAAGAATTGGTTCCTGCCGGTGAGTTGGATCCCAATCAAATTCATACACCTGGAATCTACGTTCAGCGTATATTTCAAGGTGATCATTATGAAAAAAGAATTGAAAATAAAACCGTTAGTAAATAATCTTTACCTCTCATGCTAAGCAAAAAACAAATCGCTCAGAGGATCGCCAGTGAGATCAAAGACGGTCAATACATTTATCTTGGAATAGGAATCCCATCTTTGGTAGCCAATTATCTTCCCGAACAGTTACAAGTGGTTTTCCAATCTGAAAATGGTTTATTAGGGATAGGCCCATACCCTGAAAATGATAAAATGGACCCCGACCTAATCAATGCAAGCAAAGAAACCATATCCATGGTAAAAGGCTCATCACTGTTTGATTCAGCAGAAGCATTTGCCATGATAAGAGGTGGCCATATAGATCTTTCCATTTTAGGGGCATTGGAAGTTTCTGAAAATGGTGACATCAGCCATTGGAAAATTTCATCAGGGCTGATCAAAGGTGTGGGAGGAGCCTTAGATTTGGTGGCTTCCGGAGCTAAACTCTATATAGCCATGCACCATTGTCACAAGGATGGAAGGTCAAAATTACTGAAACAATGTAAACTGCCAATCACCGGAATTAAATGTGTCCAAAAGATATTTACAGACTTAGGGGTGTTTACAATATTGCCTGAGGGGGCTTTAAGCTTTGTGAAAGAGCTCCTGGGGTAAGCATTGAAGAAATAAAAGCCAAAACTGAAGGAAGGCTCGTTGTAAAGGGAGAAATTAAGGAAATGGAATTGTTTGACAATGAATAGTGAAGCCCCTTTCCGATTTCTTTCTTAATTTTGCACGCATAAATAGAATAATAAAAAATGAAAAAATCTGAAATTAAGTTTACCGTTACTCTTGATGATAAAAATTTACCTAAGAGTATAGAATGGGACGCTACAGACAAGGAAAGTGAAGGGCAAGAATCAACAAGGAGTATTAGCTTGAATGTTTGGGATACACTTAATCAAAGTACGTTAAGAATCGACCTTTGGACTGAAGATATGTCCGTCGCTGAAATGAAAAGATTCTACATAGATATTTTGGGAGGTATGGGTCAAAATATCCTCAATAGTACAGGAGATGAATATTACTCGGAAGAAATTAAAGCACTTTGTGACCGTTTGGTAAAGCATGTAAATGAAGAGAACGCCAAACAAAAATAATTTACAAACCAAACCATTGCAAGAACTAGGATAGGCCCTTGGGTTTATCCTAGTTCTTTTTTCAAACCTTATTGCTCCCAATACTTTTTCCTGATTATGTAAAAGGGAAATCAATTGCATAATCCTAGTTAAAAATTGACTGAATACTGAGGAATTATTTTTTTCATTGCATTTCTCTCCAAGAATTACTTCGAATATATTGAGCCAAAATTCCATAAAGTAAAAATCGCTGGCAGGTACCCAACACAATAGTAATTGAAACACCCTATTATTTTACAAATATTATCGTAAATTAATAGAAACATTTGATTGGACAACATCACATTTCTATTACTTAAAGCGGAAATGACTTATTTAAGGAATACTGAAGTTGAACATTAAAAGCACATAGTTTCTTTCATTTAACAACTAAACCCATAATGCCATGAATACAAACCAACCACAAAAGGGTTTTCGTTATTACTTCTTATTAATTGGGCTTTTGTTTTTTTCAATTAGTTTAACATTTGCTCAAGAAAATACTACGATAAGCGGTACAGTCAAAGACCAAGATACAGGTGAAACCTTAATAGGTGTGAATATACTTGTCAAAGGCAAGGTTTCCGGCACTATAACTGATGTAAATGGAAAATTTTCTATTACAGTAAACTCAGCTCCTCCACTTACTTTAATTTTTTCTATGGTGGGCTTTGGGAGTCAGGAGGTAAATATCACATCAAGCAACCCTCCCCTTTAGAGGTGGTCCTTGCTGAACAGACATTTCTGGGTCAAGAAGTGGTAGTATCAGCATCCCGGGTAGAGGAAAGCATCCTCCAATCGCCGGTTTCCATTGAAAAAATGGATATTTTGGACATTAGGGAAGCTCCCGGAGATTCATATTATAAAGCCATTTCAAATTTAAAGGGAGTAGATGTCACTAGTTCCTCCATTAATTTTCAAATATTAAATGCCAGAGGTTTTAACTCAACAGGAAACACTAGATTTGTTCAGCTCACAGATGGAATGGACACTCAAGCTCCTTCCTTAAATTTCCCAATTGGCAATCTCAATGGACCTTCTGAACTGGATGTGGAAAGTATCGAGTTTATCCCGGGCGCCTCCTCTGCCCTTTATGGGCCCAATGCTTTTAACGGTATGCTTTTGGTAAATAGCAAAAACCCATTTGAATACCAAGGCTTAAGTGCTTACTACAAGCAAGGAATTAACCATATAGGAACCAGTCCAGGAGAACCCGGTTCCCCTAAACCTATGTACGAAGGAGCCATAAGATACGCCAAGGCCTTCAATAACAAATGGGCTTTTAAAATCAGTGCATCATTTATGCAGGCTGAAGATTGGTATGGCAATAATTCAACAGATTTAAATGCCATATCCCAAGGAGACCTACCCTTCAACCCCGGAGCAAATTTAGTACATACTTTTGGAGATGAGGTTTCCAATAACATTGGTCTTTTAAGGAATGTAAGTGCCATACAACAACAAGCAAATCAATTAGGCTTAGGGGCTTATATTGGGAGTATTCCGGATCAGGTAGTTTCCAGAACCGGCTATCCGGAGAGAAACTTGGTTGATTATGGAGCAAGCAATTATAAAGTAAATGGCGCCCTCCATTACCGGATCTCCGACAATGCAGAGGTATTTTATTCTTTAAATTATGGTTCAGGAACCTCCATTTATACAGGGGCTCAAAGGTATTCATTAAATGAATTCTTTATCACCCAACATAAACTAGAACTTAAAGGGGATAATTATTTCGTTCGCAGTTATACAACTAGGGATAATTCGGGTAAATCCTATATTTCAGATTTGAATGGAATATTGATCAACGACATCTGGAAAGACAATTCAACATGGTTTGGTGAATATACGCTCAATTATTTAGGCGCGCTGGCCAATCAACAGGTGGCCCCCGGAAGCTTGGGCACTACAGCACAACAAGTAGCAGCGCACCAATTTGCCCGCCAGCAAGCGGATAATGGGAGGTATCTTCCCGGAAGTGCTGAGTTTAATAATACTGCTCAAAACATTAGTAGTGAATATATTCCCGGTGGCTCACTGTTTTACGACAGATCAAGAATGTACCTGACAGAAGGCCAGTATGATTTTAAAAACGAAATAGATTTCATGGATCTTCAGGTTGGTGCATCCTATCGAATATATGACCTTCGGTCAAATGGGACAATCTTTGCCGATGGGGATGGTAATGACATTACCATCAGCGAAATAGGCGGTTACGCACAAGCTACCAAACGTTTATTGAAAGAGAAATTAAAGTTAATAGGTTCATTGAGGTACGATAAAAATGAAAACTTTGAAGGGCAATTTAGTCCTAGGATTTCTACAGTATTCACCGAAAACAACCACAATTTCCGATTGTCCTATCAAACTGGTTTCAGAATGCCAACCACCCAAGCCCAACATATAGACTTGAATGTGATTTCTGCTCGGCTAATAGCCGGTTTACCCTACTATAGAGACAAATATCAGATTTTTGAAAATGGATATTCCTTAGCATCAGTTCTGGATTATACTGCGGCGGTGGCAGAAGGTGCTAGCCCAATCGGTTCCACTGCAACCGGTTTATTGGAGCCGGTAACCTCTCTTCCTGCCTTAAGGCCTGAAAAAGTTAAAGCCATAGAGGCCGGTTATAAAGGTTTGCTTATGGAAAACAGGTTATTGATTGATTTTGCTTATTATTACAATCGATACAACAATTTCATTTCTCAAACTGCAATTAGAAAAGCGCCGGGACCTGTTTACCCCGGTGCTGAACCAGGGTCGGATGAGGGTGCAATTAATGCCGTGAATGCACCAAGCCTTCTTACCCCGATAACAACTCCCGGACAGGAAAATACTTTTCAGACCTATACCAATATCGTGGACAGAGAAGTACGTGCACATGGCTTGGTTTTAGGTGTGAACTTTAATCTACCTGGAAATTACACTATAGGAGGAAATTACAATTATAATAAGCTATTGACAGCATTTGAGGCAGGATTCCTGTCTGAGTTTAATACTCCTGAACATAAAACCAATATTGTCTTTGGCAATAGAAAATTAACCGACAAGGTAGGGTTCAATTTAGCCTATAGATATCAATCCGCCTTTAGGTGGGAATCAAGCTTTGCCAGAGGAGATGTACCGGAAATACACAACCTAGATGCTCAGGTTTCTTATAAGGTTAAGTCAATGAAGTCAATCTTAAAATTAGGTGGATCCAATGTGCTTAATAACAGGTATTTCTTAAACTTTGGTGGACCAACCTCAGGAGCCATTTACTACCTATCCATCACTTTCGATGAACTATTAAACTAAACCAAGAAATCCATGAAACGATGTATTTTCCTTATCAATTATTTGGCCATTGGTTTATTATTTTCATGCCAATATGAGTTCCCGGAGCCCGAACAATTAAGCCCTGATTCGGGTCAGGCAGATTTCACAAAAATGGTGACCATAGGAAGTTCAATCACTGCCGGGGTGATGGATGCAGCATTGTACAATCGCTCTCAACAAAACTCCTATGCTGTTATATTGGCCCAACAAATGAAAGAAGCCGGAGGCGGGGAATTCAATGTTCCGGACATCAATGCAGAAAATGGAGACTTGATCCTTAGTGCCACAGGAGGAAACCTAGGGAGATTGATCCTTACCCTCAATCAAACCACCGGGAGCATCTTGCCTACACCTATAGTACCGGGAGATGCCCTAACGGCATTTTCTGGAGATAAAACCACATTAAACAATTTTGGTGTGAACGGTCTTTCTCTGGCAGCGGCCTTACTCCCGGCATCAGGTAACATTCAAGAACCATCAAACCCCTTGTTCAATCCATATTACGCTCGATTTGCCAGTGACCCCGGTAATTCAACTCCTATTGGAGATGCCGCATCAGCCTTGGCTAATGGTGGTACCTTCTTCGTATTTTGGTTGGGTAAAAATGATGTTTTACCTTACGCCCTAACCGGAGGTGCAATTCCTGAACTATTAACCAGTGAACAGGATTTCTCTCTTCGGTATCAAACTGCCTTAGGCACTATGTTACAAGCAAACCTAGAAGCAAAAGGAGCCATAGGTAATATACCAAACATCAATGAACTGCCTTATTTCAGTACTGTTGCTTGGAATGCATTACCCTTGGACAATACATTGGCTGTCCTAGCCAATAGTGTTTTTACAGACTATAACAATGGTCTCGACAATTTGGCAACTGCCGGTATGATTAGTGTTTCTGAAAGAGATCTAAGGAAAATAAATTTTACTGCAGGACAAAACGGATTTGTAATAGATGACAAAACATTAACTGATCTATCAGAAATGGGTCTTCCTTCCATCAGACAAACCAATATTGAGGACAAGGTTGCCTTGACCACCGGACAAATTCTGGGGCTAAGCCCAGGGGGACCCAACTTTAATTTATGGGGTTACAGTGCCAATTGGGGACAGTTATATTCTTCTCCCTTCAGAACAAGAAATAATGGAGGAGAAAATAAATGCTTTCAATCAGATTATCACTACTACAATTTCAGCCAACGAGGACCGCTTGGTATTGGTAGATACAAAAAATCTTTTGGAAAGAATCGGTCAAAGTACAGAAACCGCAAATGGTATTGCTCTTTCCAATTCTATTTCCCCTCCCTATGGCGTCTTTTCTACTGATGGAGTTCATCCAAATGCACGTGGAAGTGCTGTGGTAGCCAACCATTTTATTGAAGCCATCAATGACAAATGGAATAGCACTATTCCTAAGGCCAATCCAAATGCTTATATTGGCAATGATTTGCCCCGTTAAATATCATGAAGACAGGTACCATTATATTGTCTGCCGGAAATTCCAGCAGATTAGGTAAACCAAAGCAACTAATTCCCTACAATGGGACTACCCTCTTGCAAAATATTGTTGACATAGCATTGGAGGCTACAAAGGGTCCTGTATTGCTGGTAGAAGGGGCCGGCACTTATCACCTTAAACCACATCCCAGGTTAATAAAGGTAGTGAATTATAATTGGGAAAGAGGTATGGGGAGTTCATTGAAGTTAGGTTTAAATACTTTAATAAATCAAGAAAAAATTACAAATGTCTTGGTGCTATTATCAGATCAACCTATGGTAAGTAAAACACTAATTCAAAGCCTAATCCTTAAGAAATCTGAAAATCACCAACCTATTGTTGCTTCATTTTATCAAAATATGCCGGGAGTACCAGCTATTTTTGATCAATCTGTTTTTCAGAAATTAAGGTCAATACCTGATAAAGTAGGTGCAAAAAAGCTACTGTTAAGCCATACCGAGCAACTTTCCTTGGTTAGGTTTGATGCAGGAAATATTGACATTGACAGTCCCGAAGATTTAAGGGCTTTAATAAATTCAGATTGGAAGCATTTTAAGGGGTAAATAGTAACCTATAAAATCAATCGCCACAAGTACCATTCAACTGGTCTATATAAAGTGGACCAAGGAAAACAGCACTTGTGGCGAATCTAGTTAAACCCGAAATATGCAATAGCCCTACTATTACCTGATGAAATCGCTTCAAAATCAACTATTATGTTGCTGGTTACTACCCTGCCTATTGGCAGATAGGTTCACCCCATAGCAATGTTAGGCTAAACCTCCTAAAAACCTGATTTTCTTGCGCTTTCAACCCGCACTGAGAATGGTCGGTAATACTACTGAATAAACCGGTTAAAAGAATTTAGTTTAAGGTTACAGAAGCATCCAATAAGGAAGCTGCAGCTTCGTCAAGGTATATGCCACAATCTGGGTGATTTTGCAATATACTTGCCGGAAATTCAGGGCTAACTTCATTTTCAAGACATGCTTTTACTGCTTTGGCTTTTCTTTCATCCGGCACGGAGCATATGATTTTTTTAGCTTTCATGATCTGTTGAATAGACATACTAATTGCTTTTTCAGGTACATCTTCCAAAGTTGGGAACCAGCCTTCACCAAACTGTTGCTGGCGACAAGCAACATCAAGATCTACCACCAAATAAGGGGTCTCAATATCGAAATCAGCCGGTGGATCATTAAAAGCCAAATGGCCGTTTTCTCCTATTCCAACCATTGCTACATCTATAGGCGATTGACTTATAAGCTCATTTAGCCGGCTGGTCTCTTCCTTCGGATCTTTTTCCCCATCAATCAAATGGTAAGCTTTCAATTGACCTACCTTATCTAAAAATCTTTCTTTCAAGTATTTTCTAAAGCTGGCAGGATGGGTAATTGGTAGCCCCAAATACTCATCCAAGTGAAACATTGTGACCTTGCTCCAATCGATCTCCTTATAGGTTAATATGGTTTCAATGGTTTCAAATTGACTAGTACCAGTAGCCAAAATTATATTTGCCTCCCCATTCTCTTTAATTGCTTCTAAAATAGCTTCAGCAGCATGGTCTCCTGCCAATTTACCCATTTCAGCCGGGTTTTTTCGATTATAAATCTTCATTTAATTTGGTGTTTTTAAATTGATAATGAATCGACCTTTTATCGCCAATTCATTTTTAGGTTAAATACAAATAGTTAAAAATTAATACAATATGTGATGCCTTCCATCAGGCTAAATTCTCCTATAACTTTGGGGTTAATAATCATCTTTAATCAATTTCTTTTGAAAGGTTTATTTTCATTTACTAAAATCAATATGACTTTGATTGTTTTTTATCTTAAAGAGTGGCGGCAATTATGCACCTACGCCCTGCATGTGGCCAATTATTCAACTCAGTTTTTAAACATTCCAATACTATTTTACCATATATAAATAAAATCGACCACTAATTTCCCCAAATTAATTATAACTAATGAAAATTAAATAGCTTTTTTATTTCATATATTTAGAATAAATTGGCACTTTAAGGTATTCAATTAACTCGTCCAATTTACTGAAAGTCTTTGTCATGACAAATACTCCCATCAATCAAAAAGAATCACCGTTAAGTACTCCCCCATCTTCCTCTCAACCGACATCTAAAAGACTACTCTCTATTGATGCATTAAGAGGTTTTGACATGTTATTAATTGCAGGAGCCGGAGCCTTTTTGGTATTATTAAAAGGTAAAACCGGTATTCCTGCCATAGACTGGATTGCCGGACAATTCTACCATCCTGCTTGGAATGGATTCTCATTTTATGACTTTATCTTTCCACTTTTCTTATTTATTGCCGGAGTTTCGTTAACGTTCTCATTAAATAAAGGAAGAAATCTTGGAATGTCCAAACCAACCCTTTATAAAAAAACATTTTCGAGGATGTTGGTGCTTATTCTCTTGGGTATTTTGTATAAAAATTCACCTGTGCCTATTTTTGAACCTTCCCAAATTAGGTATGGTAGTGTTTTGGGTCGTATAGGGATAGCTACGTTTGTAACCACTTTGGTTTATTTAAATTTTGATTTTTACAAAAGATTAGGAATTGCCATGGCTATCCTAGTGCTTTATTATGCCGCTTTATTTTTAATCCCTGTCCCCGGTTATGGGGCCGGAGATTTAAGTATTGAAGGGAATTTAGTAGGTTGGTTTGACCGCACTTTTATGCCGGGTATTTTAAAGCAAGAAATCTATGATGAATTGGGTCTCTTGACACAAATACCGGCACTCTGCCTAACAATCTTCGGTACATTAGCTGGAGAAATCCTTACTAAAGCCTGGTTAGACACTAAAAAAATAAAACAATTGGCTATCGCAGGAGTAATTAGCCTCACCCTGGGTTTGATTTGGGATTTACACTTCCCAATTAACAAGCACCTTTGGAGCAGTTCCTTTATACTATTGACTAGTGGAATGGCATTCCTGACTTTGCTATTGTTCTATGTCGTAATAGACGTATGGAAAATTAGAAAATGGGCATTTTTCTTTCAAGTGATCGGGCTTAATTCCTTGACCATTTACTTTGCCTTCAGCTTTATCAACTTTCGTTTCACAAGTGAAAAATTATTTGCAGGCTTATATGCCCCGCTTCCCGAAGAATGGCACCCTGTTTTTCAAGCCTTTGGAGCACTACTTCTGGTGTGGGTATTTTTGTACATCTTGTACCGTCTGAAAATTTTCGTAAAGGTTTAGTAAGGTTAAAGGTCGATTTCAGGTAATATATCTGACATTTAAAATTATAAATCCCCTTCTCTAACTGATCATCTTTTGAAGGAAGAGTTGGACGAAGGGGATTTTAATGACCTGATAAAATTTAATCGCTTATTTTATTTTTTGGGCGATGGCAGAAGCTATACGCATAAGGGCTTTAGTTTCTTTGTCATTAAACTCATACGGATCCTTTTTCGCAATACCTAAAGTACCATATAGTTTCCCTTCAACAATCATTGGAGCTGTAATGGCTCCTTCAACCTTTGTATCCTTTGCGCCGGGCCTAACGACCCCTGAATCATCTGTTTGGAGGTTACAAACTTGAACCGCCTCCATCCTTTCTGCTGCTATTCCTGCCATTCCTTTCCCAACCGGAATTGTACTCATATTTGGCAATAAAAAATCAGGAATTCCCACTTGAGCTTGAAGTTCCAATAGTCCTGTATCTTGATTCAATACATGCAAGGTACCTGTCACACAATCAAATGCAGATAGCGTCTCTTCCAGCCAGGTCTGCCAGGCCAATTCATTCGCTTTTATAATCTTTTGGGATAGGTCAGTCGTGGTTTCCATTATCAAATTAATTTCGTTTTCTATTTAAATATTTCAATTACAATTATAAACAAATCGTATTTAACCTTTAAGGTTATTTTTATAAATTCGAACGAATAAACGACTATGCCATGCAGCTTTTTTATGAAGAGGAGATTAACGGGGATGTATTTACTTTGGATTCACAGGAATCCAATCACTTAGGAAAGGTTCTAAGAAAAAACATCGGGGATACTGTCTTATTTACAAATGGTAAAGGGTCTTTATTTACCTGTCAAATTGAAGACAATAATCCTAAAAAATGCCGTCTTAAGATTGTAGAGCAACTCTTCACTCCCATGGAGAAATTCCACATCCATTTAGCCATTGCTCCCACCAAAAATATGGATCGAATGGAATGGATGCTTGAAAAAATCACAGAAATAGGTTTCAATGAAATCACATTTCTAAAAACTGCCCACATCGAAAGGTCGAGATTAAAATTAGACCGCCTGCAAAAAAACTTGTATCAGCTTGTAAACAAAGTTTTAAAACCTGGTTACCGAATATAAATCCTATTGTTGACTACGAGAAGTTTATTACGAATCCTGCTTTCCATGCCCATGAAAGATTTATTGCTTATGTGGACAAAGACAATGATCAACACCTTATGAATCAAGCATCTATTGGTCAATCTTATCTTGTTTTAATTGGTCCTGAGGGAGATTTCAGTCCCGGGGAAATCTCACTAGCTATAGACAGTGGATTCAAGCCCAGCTCCTTAGGAAAGCACCGCTTAAGAACCGAAACTGCGGGTTTGGTCGCTGTTCATACTTTAAACTTATTGAATTTAGGGCAGTAATGTATTAAAGAATTTAAGGGATTAGGAGGAGTGGTTATTATCGTAATAAATCAAAGCACGATCTAGATCTTCAGGAACATCTATGGCTACAGCCTGATGATGGGTAGCCACCATTTTAATTCGAATACCATTTTCCAACAACCTTAATTGTTCAAGCATTTCAATATTTTCCAAGGCGGACTTTTCCCACTTGGTAAATGCCATCAACAATTCTTTTTTATACGCATAAATTCCTATATGTCGATAATATTGTGGTGAAGATGCATCATTCCTTTTATAAGGTATCGGAGAACGACTAAAGTAAAGTGAGAAACTTTCCTGATCTGTAACCACCTTAACAATATTTGGATTGTTTATTAAGCTCAGTTCGGATATTGGTGACATTAAAGATGCCACTTCCACCTTCTCATCTTTAAAGGCCTGAACCAAGTTTGAAAGGGATTCCCTGTCTTGAAAGGGCTCATCCCCCTGTACGTTAACAATAATATCAGCATTAATAGATGCAGCAGCCTCAGCAATCCTATCAGATCCACTTTCATGGTTCTTTTGGCTAAAAAACACTTTTCCTCCTTCATTTCTAACAGCTTCAGCGATTGACTCATGGTCTGTAACTACCATTACATCATCAAAAACATTGGTAGCTATGGTACTTAAATAAGTTCTTGCGATCAATGGCTTTCCTCTTAAATCTGCTAATAATTTTGCAGGAAAACGTGTGGCTCCAAACCTTGCGGGAATTAAGGCTATGGTCTTCATTTACTTCATTTACTAATTAAACTCTCACTGGTTATCAGCGTTTTACATTTTTATATTTCATAGATTTTGTCCGAAATCAATGAAATAAGAATTATATTAACAGCAAAGCTAAGCAATTTGAGAGCAATTAAGGGTAAAAAACAATATCTTTATTGAATGCCTAAAGCACTAACAAAATAATTTAGTCATGAAACACTGTTACAAACTTCTGGTCTTTTACACATTATTTTTGATGACCACAAACTGGGCTTTATCACAAGCCATTAAAGGCTATGATAAGGCAGCCTATGACATTCCTATGCGAGATGGAGTTCACCTTCACACCATCGTCTATAGCCCCAAAGATTTATCGCAGCCCTATCCTATATTGATGCAAAGGACACCTTACAGCGCCGGCCCTTATGGTCCTGGAAATATGAAAAATAAGCTTGGCCCTTCTCAGTTTTTAATGAACGATGGCTATATATTTGTTTACCAGGATGTAAGAGGGCGGTGGATGTCGGAAGGATCCTATGACAACATGCGCCCTACCCTATCCAAATCAGAAAGAAATTCCAACCAAATAGACGAAAGCACAGACACCTATGATACCATAGAATGGTTGCTCGCCAATATCAAAAATCACAATGAAAAAGTAGGCCTATGGGGAATCAGCTATCCCGGATTTTATAGTGCTGCAGCCCTTCCTTTTGCCCATCCAAACCTGAAAGCCGTTTCCCCTCAAGCACCCATAGGGGATTTTTACTTTGATGATTTTCATCATAACGGTGCTTACTTATTAAGTTATTGGTTGGCCACTTCTGTTTTCGGCTACCAAAAAGACGGCCCTACACAGGAAGCATGGTATGGCATGGTGAATCCGGAAACAAATGACGGCTATCAGTTTTTTATGGATATGGGGCCATTAAAAAATGCCGATAAATGGTATGGTGAAGACAATTTTTTCTGGCAACAACTTAAAACAATCCTGATTACAACGCTTTCTGGCAAAAGAGAAGTATTATTCCACACTTAAAAGAAGTGAAGCCTGCAGTTTTAACCGTTGGGGGCTGGTTTGATGCAGAAGATCTCTATGGACCACTTACAATTTATAAAACCATTGAAAAAAATAATCCTGAGACCTACAATACCATTGTCATGGGCCCTTGGTCCCATGGAGATTGGTCAAGGGAGCCAGGATCACAGGTCATTTCAAATATTTATTTTGGTGATTCAATCTCCACATGGTATCAAAAAATATAGAACGTGTTTTTTTCAATCATTTTCTAAAAGAATCCGAAAATAGCAATCCTGCCCTTCCTGAAGCCTACATGTTTGATACCGGAAAACATAAATGGGAAAAATTTGACAATTGGCCTCCTAAAGAAAGCCAATGGAAAAGCTTTTACTTTCAAGAGAAAGGAGAGTTAACTGAGGTAACACCTGAGGGAAATAGGTTTACTACCTATGTCTCAGACCCCTCTAATCCTGTCCCCTATAGTCAAGATATTAAACTAAACTTCACTCCGAGAAAATACATGGCCGATGACCAGAGATTTGCAGCCAGAAGACCGGACGTACTGACCTTTACGAGCGAAGTATTAAGTCAAGACATGACGCTTGCGGGGGAAGTCATGGCAAACTTAAAAGTTGCCACTTCTCAAACTGATGCTGATTGGGTAGTTAAAATCATCGATATATTTCCCGGAGATCAGCCAAATCATGCCTATGTTTTAGATGGGGTGGACATGGGCAATTACCACCTATTGGTTCGTTCAGAGGTAATTAGAGGGAGGTATAGAGAAAGTTTTGAGTTTCCTAAACCCTTTATTCCTGATCAAATCACTGCTGTTGATTTCAGGTTACAAGATCTTTTCCATACTTTCAAAAAGGGGCATAAAATTCAAATACAAATACAAAGTACTTGGTTTCCCTAATTGATCGAAATCCCCAAAAATATGTACAAAACATATTTGAAGCTGAGGAAGCCGATTTTGTCAAAGCCACCCATAGGGTTTTTCATACAGAAAAGTTTGCCAGCAAAATTGAAGTAATGGTTCTTCCTTAGAATTAGAATGGTTTAAAATTACTATTTGTAGCAGAAAATACACATTTCGGCAGTTGATTTTAACTATCTTTATCTTAAAATACAATTCAGCAAGAAAAAAAGGCAAATGCCAACTCTTTTATTAATTAATAAGAGAATAGTTATTCAACTAAAACGGAGGAAACCTATGAATATCAAGGAAAAAGAAATCGTGACCTTAAAAAGGTCTTTATTAATGGATACGGAAGAAAAGCTTAACAAGCAAGTGGAAATGGAAGGCAAATCTTCTGCCTACTACCTTTCCATGGCTTCATGGGCTGAAATGCAAGGATTTTCCAATTCTGCAAAATTTCTATATGACCATGCTGAGGAAGAAAGAGGCCATATGCTTAAATTATTTAGGTATATAAATGAAGCCGGTGGCCATGCCATTCAACCTGAGATTACAGATATCAGGCAACATTTCAATTCATTAAGAGAAGTGTTCGAATTGATACTAGAACATGAAATAGAAGTAACTAAATCCATAAACAATATTGTAGACCATTGTTTCAATGTTAAGGATTTTGCTACTTTTAGCTTTATGCAGTGGTATGTAACAGAACAGCGTGAAGAAGAAACCGTTGCCAGACGAGCTTTAGAAATTTTTGATATCATTGGCGAAGAAGGGGTTGGTTTATGGACCATCGACCAAGAAATGGGCAAATTGCATGCAACCAATGATTCAGAGGTTTAACCCGAATTCGAAATAGGTATACTTTTTCCTAGTTCGAATTTAAATAATTTAACTTACTCCTTGTCAAAAGCCATCAGTATTCTAAACTGGTGGCTTTATAATTTTAATATATGAGAGACAAATAATCTAGACCTTCGTTTTTATTTACACAATCAATAAACATTTAAAAAACTACACATTAAGTTATTTAAAGCAAATCCTCACTTTGCAGAAGCACAGCACCCATCTTTTCCATTTCACCGAAAGCATCTACGGTATCATTGGGAGCCAAATTGACTCCTTTTGTGGCATCTGTAATCAAAAAGGTCTGAAAACCTAAATCCAATGCATCCAATACGGTGAATTTTACACAGTAATCTGCTGCTAAACCGGTCACAAATACTTTTTCAATCTTATACCTTTTTAAATAATCCCCCAATCCGGTATGTTCTTTTCTACCATTATCAAAAAAGCCACTATAGGAATCAACTTTCGGATTGGTTCCCTTCTTAAAAACTTCACGCCAATTATGGTTTTCAAGCCCCTCATGAAATGCTGCTCCAAAAGATCCTTCAACACAATGTGAAGGCCATAAAATTTGCTCAAGACCGTTTAATATGATGGTATCTCCCACTTTTTGGCCTTCATGGTTGCCGGCAAAACTTCCGTGGGTGGCAGGGTGCCAGTCTTGAGTTGCCACGATGAACTCAAATTTATCTTGGAGCTTATTGATCACAGGAATTACCTTATCCCCATTATTTACAGCTAGGGCTCCACCGGGCAAAAAGTCATTCTGTACGTCCACTATAATAAGAGCACTATTTTTTAGATCAACTGCCATTGTCCATAGATTTAGCTTTAAGCACCAATGCTGTCCTGAATTCATGTAGACTTGCCTCAAGGCCCACAGGATAAATATGAGGATTGATTAACCTTTTATGGGTTTTATCAAAGATGGCAAGCCTGTCTTGTGTCCTTTGCCGAATCTGCTGTATGCTAGGCCGCTCATATACCTTCTTCCCATTGACAAAAATTGGTTTAAGTAAAACCTCAGCCTCTACATTCCCAACAGAGATTTTCTTTCTCCTTGTAGGATCAATAGGATCAATTATGGTCACTTTATCTCCCTGCTCCAAACCTTCAAGGTAAATCATATCGGCTATAGCCTTCCCATTGGCAGAATACCTAAGTACATTGTGGTGGCCGGGAATATTAATTTTTATGGATTGCTGAGATAGTTTTATTTTAGGGACCCAATCTCCATTTTTACTTTTTAATGCAGACAATTTATACACCGCTCCTAAAGCCGGTTGGTCATAGGCAGTCACCAACTTCGTACCTACCCCCCATACATCAATTGAAGCCTCCTGCATTTTTAGGGAGGTAATAATGTGCTCATCTAAATCATTACTGGCCACTATCTTTACCTCCGGAAAACCTGCTTCATTTAACATATTCCTAGCCAAGTTGCTGAAATAAGCTAAATCACCGGAATCAATTCTTATCCCTTTCAGTTCTTTGCCTATATCTTTCAGCTTTCCAGCAACTTCTATTGCATGCTTGACACCTTGAACAATATCGTAGGTATCTACAAGCAAAATGGTATTGTCCGGGAAAGTTTCAGCATAAGATTCAAATGCTGTTAATTCATTCTCAAATGACATAATCCAGCTATGTGCATGCGTACCTGACACAGGAATACCAAAAAGCTTTGCAGCCATCACATTTGAAGTGGAGGAACAGCCCCCAATATAGGAAGCCCTGCTTGCTGCAAGTGCTCCATCAATTCCCTGAGCCCTTCTCAAACCAAACTCCATCACTGGATCTCCATTGGCAGCTAAGACCATCCTAGCCGCTTTGGTAGCGATTAAAGTTTGAAAATTAATGATGTTTAATAAAGGTGTTTCTAAAAGCTGACACTGAATAAGTGGGCCTTTTACCCTTACCATGGGCATATTTGGAAAAACCACCTCTCCTTCTTCTACTGCATCAATGTCACAGCTGAAGGTCATGTTTTTTAAATAGTCGATAAAACCACTTTCAAAGACCTTTTGCCCTTTTTCGTCTTTCATTTCGGCCAAAAAAGCCAGATCATTGTCACCAAAGGTCATATTTCGACAATAATCAATGATATAATCTAATCCGGCAGCTATCGTAAATCCACTTTGGAAAGGGTTTTTCCTAAAAAATAGATTGAAGATAGCTTCTTCCTCTGCTTTTCCCGCTTTCCAATAAGCATAAGCCATGGTAAATTGGTAATAATCAGTTAGCAAAGTCAGAGAACTGTGGTAAAGGTCTTTGGTTATTTTCATAAAAGTGATGCTATAAATTTCAAATTTACAGGATTAAGCGGCTTAAACCATATTTTAAGCCATTATTTTGTCTCAGGCCTCCTCGCATACAAAAAGTTTAGGATCACACCGGTTAACACCAATAACATCCCTCCATAAGTATACAAATTATAGGTTTCTTCGAAGAGAACATATCCGAATCCGAGCGCAAAAATTATCCCTAAGTAATTTAAGTTAGACACCTTGGCTAAATTCGCATTTTGGTAAGCAATGGTCATAAAATACTGAGCAAGCTGTGATAAAACGCCTACCAATAAGAGATAAAACCAATCCCGGCCTTCCGGCTGTTTCCAGTACAATATGCTAATTATTCCTGCAATTGGAATGGTAACAAGTGGAAAATAAAACACTATGACCAATGGGTGTTCTGTATTTTTTAGTCTTCTTATCACATTATAGGCCAAGCCAGAAAACAAGGCTGAAGTAATACCAATAGCTAGAAACAGACCATTGATCCTCGGGTCAAAACCTTCAATCATTATCACTCCGGAAAAGGCAATGGCAAAAAAAAAAAACTGTTTAGGTTTGACCTTTTCCTTTACAATGAAAATCCCTAAGATGCTAGTAAATATTGGACCTAAATATTGAATTGTGACAGCACTTGCTAAAGGAATGTTCTGTAAGGTATAGAAAAATGTAATCAAGCCTATAGAACCCACAATTCCTCTTATCACCAATAGCTTTTTATTATTCCCAAATACAGGTACGGACTGTTTTTTTAGATAAGGTAACTAGCAATAAAACTAAATACAGATCGAAAAAGGATAATTTCAATGGCCGGAATATGGGGTAATGTTTTTACAACTACATTCATTAGTGCGAAAAAACACACAGCCAGCAACATGTGCTTTACACTTGAATTACTCAAAATAAACGCTTTAAATAGTGAATAAAAATTCCCCCAATAAAAGTCCTTTTTGTATAAATTGGTTCCTAGAAAAAGATAAAAGCAGGAAAAGAAAACTATTTCTATCAAAAATTGTTTGAGTAATAAAAAATATGGGATTAAGAAAAGGGCAAAAAGCACCGGACTTCACATTACCTTCTACTTCAGGTTCTGATTTTAAACTTTCAAGAGATTTTTTGGTAAAGCTTGTGTAATATATTTTTATCCAAAAGATTTCACCGGAGGATGTACCGCCCAGGCCTGTGAATTTAGAGATCAATTTGAAGAATTCAGGGATTTGGATCTACCGATTATTGGGATCAGCAGAGATGATATGGAAACCCATCTTCGTTTCAAGAAATCAAATAATTTACCATTTGAATTACTTTCTGACACTTCAGGAGAGGTATGTAAAAAATACGATGCCTTAGTACCAATCATAGGCATACCAAAAAGAGTAACCTATCTGCTTGATAAAGGACACGTCATTCAAGATGAGTTTCAAGACATGTTCAATGCAAAAGCCCACATCCAAAAGATGCTTGAAAATTACTAATTATGCTATAAGTTTCGTAATCAACGTTGAAACATTTAAAAAAGGGAGGCTAAGTACCTCCCTTTTATCTGATTTTAGACTTTAGGTAATTTCCAACCATTGTTGTAGTTGGCTTTGATTAACTTATTTGCCTTTGGGCTTGTAAACTGGCCTTTTTCTGCGTCCCAATAGATTTTCTCTCCTAATTTATAGGCTATATTTCCCATATGGGCATTGATTGCTGCGACAGAGCCGGTTTTAATACCACAATTAAGTAAAGTTGGGTCGTTGGCTTTTATGGCTTCCACAAAGTTTTTGCTATGCATCCTTTGGGCAGGCCACTCCGGTTTGATAAGTTCTAAGGCTTCAATTTTCTCCTTTTTCTTCCCATCTACATTCTCGGTTTCTGCAATGATCTTCCAGCCCCTCTATTGACCACCAACGTACCATTGTTACCAATAAACGCGATACCCTCAGTGGTTCCGTAATTCCCTCCATCTATCCCGGTTGCATGCTCCCATAACATATTGAATCCATCGTATTCATAGACAGTTTGGAGAGTATCCGGAGTTTCTGAAGCGTCATCTGGATAAGCCAACTTGCCACCTGAAGCCATAACAGATTTTGGTGCGCTTACCCCCATGGCATAAAGGGCAATATCAATTTCATGCACTCCCCAATCTGTCATCAATCCTCCTGCATAATCCCAAAACCAACGGAAGTTAAAATGGAATCTATTGGCATTGAAAGGTCGATCAGGAGCGGGACCAAGCCACATTTTGTAATCCACACCTGCAGGAGGCTGGCTATTTGGCAATTGTGGAACGGGATTCATCCAGCCTTGATAGGCCCAGGTTTTGACTAACCTAATGTTCCCCAATTTCCCGGATTTAACCATATCGATGGCTTGTGCATATTGAGAGCCACTCCGTTGCCATTGTCCCACCTGCACCAATTTCCCATACCTATCTACCGCCTTGACCATAAGGTTACATTCTTCTATAGAGTTGGCTAGAGGCTTTTCTGTATAGGCATGTTTCCCTGCTGAAAGGCTGTCAATCAAATTCAGGCAATGCCAATGATCAGGTGTGCCAATAATTACTGCATCAATATCCGGATCCTCAAGCATCAGCCTGTAATCCTTGTATTGCTTGGGCCTTTTTCCTCGTAGTTTGTAAACATCTTCGGTACGTTGGTCCAATACACTTTGGTCCACATCTGCCAATGCAACGCAGTTGACTTCAGGAATCCTCAAATGACTGTGCATATTTGACCAACCCATGCCTTTGCATCCAATTAAACCGAAATTAATTTGATCATTGGCGCCAATACGTTTAGACCGAGCGCTTAAATGTTCTGCGGATAATAGGTTGGGTAAAGTGGCCAAGCCTGCAGAAGTAAGGATTGATTTATGAATAAATTTTCTTCTGGAGTTCATCGTTAATTTTAATTTCTAGAATGGAAAATCAATCTAACTTTCTTGCCCATATATTTCTAAAACTAACGGGGTTGCCATGGTCCTGGATATGAAAAGGCAGCTCTTCCTCATGTTCCACATAATGTGGAATACCTATATATTGCGTAGGCCCATGTAGTGTTACATTGTTTTGTACAAGAATTCCGTTGTGTAAAACAGTAATCCTAGCGGGAGAAATTAACATACCTTTAGCATCAAACCTCGGAGCGGTAAAAATTACATCATACGTGTTCCATTCACCTGGAGGACGTGTTGCATTTACCAATGGTGGGTGTTGCTTGTAAATACTTGCTGCTTGCCCATTAGAATAGGTTTTGTTATCATAGGAGTCGAGAATTTGCAATTCATATTTTCCCATTAAGAAAAATCCTGAATTACCACGTCCCTGACCATCTCCTTTTACTTCGCTTGGTGAACGCCATTCAAGGTGAACTTGCACATCACCAAAAGTTTCTTTCGTTTTAATGCCTCCGGTTTTAGCCACAACCGTGAAAACACCGTCTTTAACTTCCCATTTGGGAAAACTCCCATCTTTCTCACTTACCCAAGCATCCAAACTACTGCCATTAAACAGTACAATAGCATCCGCCGGTGGCAAGTGGTTTTCATTCCCTGGCTTCACCGGCTGTACAACCGGCTCGTAAAACTCAGTAGCTTGAGGTGGCAATTTAATATCTTTTTCTTGGGCTGAAACAGAAAAAGCAACAGTAACGCCCAAGACTAAAAACAAAGAAAATAATTTAGATTTCATTGGTGTATTTTTGGTTTAAGAAAATGTGTTTCTCAAATTAAATGATTTGTAGGAGATAAACCCTAATTTATAAGCATAAATTTCTCTATTAGGGCGAATTCCCTACTTTAAAATGCTTAAAATTTCGATTAATAAAAATCATTTTAAGCTACCTTAATCAATTAAGGTTTCATTACAGGCCATATTATGATTACTTTTGTTTTGCTGAAGATTGCCACAAAAAGTGGTAATTAATCCCAGTATATTTTCATTCGTATTGATTATTATGAACAACCGACAGTTATTTTTATCACATTTGGCCCAAACAACTGATTTCCCTCTCTTGATAGAAATTGAGAAGGCAGAAGGTGTCTATATGTTTGGTCCTAATGGTGAAAAATACATGGACTTAATTTCTGGCATTGGTGTAAGCAATATCGGTCATCGCCACCCCAAAGTATTGGAAGCCATTCATAAACAATTGGACAAATACTTACACCTAATGGTTTATGGAGAATATGTACAACAACCTCAATCGCTTCTAGCTGAAGCCATTGTTAAAACATTACCGGACAGTCTTGACAATGTCTACTTGGTAAATAGTGGAAGCGAGGCCATTGAAGGTGCCATAAAACTGGCCAAAAGATTCAATAACCGAAGAGAAATAATTTCCTGCAATGATGCCTATCACGGTTCTTCTCATGGAGCATTGTCCGTGGGGGGAATGAGTTATTCAAAAGAGCCTATAGGCCTCTATTACCGGGTGTGAGAAACATCCAATACGGCGACCGGGAACAACTCAATCACATAAGCACAGAAACATCGGCAATAATCCTAGAAACCATTCAAGGTGAAGCAGGGATAAGAGTCGCTGACAAGTTGTATTTTAAGGCCCTTCGAGAAAAATGTAACCAAACCGGCACCCTTTTAATCTTGGATGAAGTACAGGCAGGATTCGGCAGGACTGGGAAATTCTGGGCTTTTGAACATTTCGGTATCGTTCCGGATATACTGGTTTGTGCCAAAGGCATGGGGGAGGAATGCCTATAGGAGCCTTTATCGCTTCCAAAAAATCATGGAAGTATTCAAAGAAAACCCACTTTTAGGCCATATCACAACATTTGGTGGTCATCCGGTAAGTGCAGCAGCTTCCCTAGCCACCATTCAAGTGATTTTAAAAGAAAACTTAATTGAAACAGTTGAAGAAAAAGCCAATTTATTTAGAAGCTTACTAAAACATCCTAAAATAAAGGAGATAAGAAACAAAGGCTTAATGATGGCCGTAGCTTTTGAATCATTTGAAATATTAAAACCGATCATTGACCGTTGCATTGAAGATGGAGTGATCACCGATTGGTTTTTATACTGCGACAATGCCATGAGAATAGCCCCTCCTTTGACCATAACAAATGAAGAAATTCACACCGCTTGTGAAAGTATTCTAAAAGCCATTGAGGAAGTTTAAAAAATAGTAATTTACTCTGTGCAGCGCTTTTTCTATTGAGAATTTTGAGGCACAAGAAATATTTTATCAAAAAATTCATGACATTTAACATTTGCTTGACAAATATAGATGGAGAATGTACACCTTGCTAATAGACATAAATTTTAAATTTTACTTATTTTGCACGGAAATTGATAATCTAGGAATAGAACAATAAATAAATTAACCAATTGTATGATGATGATTCGCCATTTTTTATTCACCTTATTTTTATCCATAAGCTTTACCTTATCAGCTCAGGAACAAACCGCTCCCTCAACAGCAGAATTGGAGAATGGTACGATTGAAGAGCAATTTGAATATATTAAAAAGATTTCCACCAATTACCAAGAATACAAAGTCATAAAATTACGTTCACTGGAAAAATTGCAAAACAATATTCTAGATTCATTAAGTGGGTATAAATCTACCATTCAGGAGTTGAAGGTTACCTTGCAAGAGAACAAAACCCAGATAAATGACTTGAATCAAAAACTGAGTACCACCAAAGCCGATTTTGACCGAGCGGTTGAAGAGAAGGACAGCTTCAGTATTTTTGGGATGTTATTGCACAAGAATTTTTACAATAATTTGGTTTGGGGCATTATCATTCTTTTGATTCTAACACTTGTTATTTCTTATTTTAGGTTTAAAAAAAGCCACCAAGTGACTGCAGAAACCCAACAAAGTTTAGAGGATCTTCGTGAAGAATTTGAATTACACAGAAGAAACACTTTGGAAAGGGAGAGAAAGCTCAATCGCCAATTAGTGGATGCTTTAAATAAGAAAGATTCATGAAAACTATTGCCATAGACATGGACGGGGTTTTGGCAGATGTCTATGCTCAATTTATAGAGATGCATTTTGCAGAAACCGGCGAGCGTCTTAGCCAAAAGGATATGATTGGTTTAACAGAGGGTGAGGCATTTCCGCACCTATTAAAACACGTAAACTCCAAAGGTTTTTTGAGACAGCACCACTAATTACAGGGGCTAGGAAGGTGGTAGAAGAAATAGCTAAGGTTTACAAGGTCTTTATTGTTTCTGCTGCTACTGAATTCCCATTAAGTCTTGGTGAAAAACACTTGTGGTTAAGTAAACACTTTCCTTTTATTACCTGGCAACAAATGGTATTTTGTGGTTCAAAGGAAATCATCAATACTGACATCATGATAGATGATCACTTTAAGAACCTTGACTATTTCAAAGGGAAGACTTATTTATTTACCCAACCGCACAATGAAAATGCAAATCCAAAGAATCATGAAAGAGTCAATAGCTGGGAAGAACTGAAGGAGATTTTATTGTAAACCGCAGATTAATTTAATTCATAATTATTTTTCCAGTAGACCTACGTTGCACTCACGCTCAAATAGCCCCAAAGTCACCCAATTCTTTGCTTTACATTGGACACACTATTTTTCGACAGCTTAGGAAACCCTTTCACCTAATTCGGATAAAATAAATTGTTTAAGGATTGAATTAATCATTCTCAGCCCAATACCAAATAAAAAATCCATTCACAACTACCGGGAAACGATAAAGGCGAATGGATTTATAATATAGTCTGAGGCTTTAGTGCTCCATTTAAAGGTAACAAATCAAAAAAACCCAGCTCATTTCAAAAGTTTTATATATCAATAAGCACAACGGCTTAAGTTGCCAATTTCACATCTATGGCACTTAAACCTTTGGGCGTTTTCTCGGTTTCAAAGGTTACTTGGTCATTTTCTCTGACATCATCAACCAATCCTTTTACATGGACAAATATACTATCCTGAGATTCAAGGTCTTTAATAAAGCCATAACCTTTAGATTCATTGAAAAAGGTAACTTTTCCTTTTCTTCTTAGATCTTCAGGATCAATTGGAGCTTGTTTAGATACACTTACCTCAATATCTTCTAGCTCAATTTTCTTTTTCTTAACAGTAGGATCCGGTGGGGTTGAAGTGATATTACCATCTTCGTCTACATAGGCTATCATGTCATCAAGATCTCCCCCTTTGTTGGAATTAGATTTCCTAGCTTCTTTTTTTCTTCCTTCTCTTTCTTCTTCCTTAATCTTTTTTCTCTTTTTCTTTTTTGTTAAAAGTTTCTTTCGATTTTGCCATAAATTATTTTTTGTTCTTTCGTTAGTTTTCTGCCGGCTATAAGACCAATAATCCAGTAAACACCAATTTAATCTTCCTAATTTTATTATTATTCGTAGCACTTGCGGAATGAAAAAATACGGGTCAATCCGGTACTTTCTATAAAATTAGCGGGTATTATTTCTCTGGGTAAGTACAAATTTGGCCAAAATAATGGATTATTCCTATTTCATACCATGAATATATTTTTAAAAGAAGGTCTAAACCCTACTTTAAGGTTATTTAACCTAAAAAATCGTTCCTTCCCCAACTACTCACTTAGAAAGTTCAGGGTTTCAGGAATATCAGAAATTAATAAGCTTACAGGTATTACTTGAACCAATCCTCATAACCTAGCTCATGAATTACACCCATCCATCATTATAAATTGAATATTTATTGTACTTTTTGGCTTTAAAAGCCATTAGTTTATAACTTTATTACCTGACAATTTATTAATTCAAAAAACCAAAATTAAACAAAATCATTGTTCAATGAAAAAACACGTTTTATTGTTACTTTTAATCGGACTGGTCTTCAGCCGATTTGTATCTGCTCAATCACAACAAGGAGACCTTATCAGGATTATGGTTAGCCCTTCATCAACTGATAAAATTTATGAAAAAGGAGATAACATATCATTTGATGTAGCCATTTATAAATTCGGACAGCTAGTAGAAGGGGCTGAAATTGAATATAAAATTGGTCCGGAAAAAATGGAACCTGTATTAACCGGTACCGAAATTTTAAAAAAAGGAACTATTACTTTGAAAGGTGGAAAACTAGATGTTCCCGGTTTTGTAAGGTGTCAAGTAACTTATAAAGAAAATGGAGAAACGTATACGAATACAGGAACAGCCGGAATTGCACCTTTAGAGATTCAGCCTACGACTAGCTTACCTGACGATTTCAAAGAATTTTGGGGCAAGGGTAAAGCAGCTTTAAAAGACATTCCTTTGGAGCCTGTATTGACCTTAATCCCTGAAAGATCTACCCACCACACCAATGTTTACCATGTATCCTTTAAAAACATTAGTGGTGAAATATATGGCATCTTAACAAAGCCAAAGAAAGCGGGAAAATATCCTGCGATCCTGCATGTTCCCGGTGCCGGAATCAGACCTTACTATGGCGCCAATATCAATCAAAATGTCATCTCACTTCAAATTGGCATTCATGGTATCCCTGTAAATTTATACAATTCATCACTGTACGATGATTTGAGAGCCGGTGCATTGGCTAACTATAACCGTATTTTCTTGGATGACAAAGACAAATATTACTACAAGCGTGTTTACCTAGGATGTGTTAGGGCTGTAGACTTCATCTTTGCTCAAGAAGAATTTGACGGCGAAAATATTGGTGTAATGGGTGGAAGTCAAGGTGGGGCTTTATCTATCATCACAGCCGGTTTAGATGAAAGAATTAAATATTTGGTAAGTTACTATCCTGCCCTTTCTGACCTAACTGGTTACCTTCATGGTAGGGCCGGTGGTTGGCCTCATTTATTTAGGGATGAATGGAGCAATCAGCCTGACAGAATTGAAACATCAAAATATTATGATGTGGTAAATTTTGCGCGATTTGTAAAAGTGCCCGGCTTTTATTCTTGGGGATTTAATGACAATGTTTGTCCTCCTACCTCCATGTATTCAGCTTACAATGTTGTTCCCGGAGAAAAAGAATTGTCCCTTTATCATGATGCGGCACACTGGCGTTATGCTGAACAAAGCAAAGAGGGCCATGAATGGTTAATTAAAAAAATTGGAGCCCAATAAGGAAGGTTTACCTAAAATATATAATAGCCTATCTATCACATAACTAGGGCTATAGCAATAAAAAAGCTTGAAAATCAATGATTTTCAAGCTTTTTTATATTTCTCCTAAAAATAAAGATTATTTAACCCGGATTATGTAATGGTTTCGTGATGAGTGTTGCAATCGCAGGAAAATCAGGCTGTTTGGAGATTTTAGCATAGCACCGCTATGGTGAAATTGAAAACAGCAACGAAGTGGCTGATTTTAAGGCGATTTCAGCACGTAATAGATTGTCTATTGCATATTTCGGGCAATGTCGTTTAGTTAAGGTTTATAAGTTATAAAATTACTGGGTCTGGCAGTATACCTTTTTATTCTAGGAACTGACCTGTTGGGCCGTACTATTTCAAGTTGAAGCAACAGTTTGAAAGCATAATCAGATATTTTTCCAATGATTTTGTCCATTCCTTGTTTGAGTTGATCAATTATAGATTTGGTTTTACGATACGCCTGGGTTCTGTTGATCTGATAAGTGTTTTTCCGTTTTTTATTACAGTGGTCAATCCCTTTTTTGGTAAGTGTTTTACTGAGGATGTTGCTCAAGTTGGCCCTGAGAATGATTCTATTAAAATCCTGGAGAACGGCCCTGGCCGTCTTTCCGCTCAGGTTTTCAAGTTCCGCCCTGGTTTTGAGTAGCTTGAAAGACTCTTCAACAGGCCATCTTTTCCTGTAAAGCTCACGTATTTCCTTGACAGGGTACTTCCTATGGTCAACTAGGTTGGTTATCAATATATGGTCTTCTCCTGATGCAATCGGTACCCGTACGAGCCTTAATTTGAGTGCCTCAGTAGGAATATTCCTTTCCCTACACCTGTTTAAGGCCTCTTTGGAAGGGGATACCTCTATGATCTGCTGTTTTTGGGTAGATGCTAAAAATGCTTTTGCATGTTTCCATCTGTTTGCCTTTACCCTGATGACAAAGGATTTCTGTTGCTGAACCAATGTGGACATGAGCCAAAAGGCCGCATAAGCCCTATCCATTATAAGCAGGTCGCTCTGCCCTAGACGGGGAAGATGACTTTCACACAGAGCAAGTTCACTTGTCCTGTAATGTTTGATCTTGGCATCTATACTGATTTGGTTGAGTACATCGTAGGCTTGGGAAACACGGGCCAACACTACTTTTCTCCCGTTTTCAGTCCGGGTTTCGAAATGGCCAAAACCTTTTGCCAATTCTTTGCTGTAAGGAAGCTGCAAAGTACTGCCGTCGATACCTATAAGCCGAAAACCTTTCCATTTACGAATATGGCTGGCTTTTTTATAATAAAAAGAACATTGTTGTTCATTGAGCCATGTAAACACCTTGGGGTTTAGTTTGGATCGTTGCTGACTGAATGCTCCTTTGGAATAGCTGACCGATTTGTCGGAAAAAAATTATCAAGTTCTTGCTGAACACTCGATTTACCCAGGCCCAACATGAAGTAGATAAGATCTGTAAAACCCAAACACCGCTGACGAACAAACGCAGTGTTAGTCGTACGGAACCTATCGCGTGTTAATCCATTTTCTATATTGTTTTTTAATAGTTTTAAAAAGTCCTTCGAAAAGGAAAAGGACTTGATTGTTGTTAGATTATTTTCAAAAAAACTACGCTCCCTTTTCTTTCCTAAAAATAATAAAATTTCCTTAACTAAACGACATTGATATTTCGGGTTTAACTTTCAGGCCAACTCGTTTCTATTCCTTGAGACCTTACAAAAGATTGAAATTCATTCAATAAACCACTGTTTTCCCGAATATTTTTGGGTTGCTCTTTTTACTAATTGCAAAAGGCACCAACATACCTACAGCTTCTCCTATACTCCATTCAACCGGGTGTAAGCGGTAGCATCCATTCGTTATATGAGTGGTGCCAATATTTTTATTGGCCGGCAGAAGATTTTCTGTTTCTTGTGGAATCAATGCCCCTAAGGGTATCTGAAATGGCAAAGACCCAAAATCAATGTAATTGTCTCCCTCACAACTAGGATGTAAATCAATATGGTAATAACCTATTCCTACGCTGTCATGAAAGACTGCAGCCTTTAAATCCTTCCCTTCCAAGCCTGACACCTTCGCCCGCTGAGTAGCACCTACATGTTCCTCTAAAACAGTAAACAAACTTTTTATCCTTCTGAACTCCCTAACATAGGGGTATTTAGCTAAACCATCTTCTGTTCCCATCAGGTCATTCCTGAGCCTTAGACCTGGCCAACCTTTACCGCCGTCTGGACGAGGGGCCTCAGTTTGAAGCCAATAAAGCAAAGACAGGCTCTGTTGTTTTCCTGCATCAACATGTTTTTTAAAGGTTTCTTCACTTACGTCCACAATATTACCAGATACATAATCATTTTGAGGCCAATTGACAAGAGTGGCATCTCCCTCGTAAAAGCCCGGTTGGTGATTTTTTTGCGCTATAATTTTCCTGTAAACCATCAAATTTAAGTTATTGCCAGTTTTACCACCTTCAGGATGAAAACCAAGGGCTTTTGGCTTTAAGTTTTTAGGGTTACTGTAATTTAGTTCCAGCATTTTTCCTGCCCAAGGAGGATTCATTTGAGGTTCAAAATTTCTCCAAAACTCGTAATCAGAAGGCTTAGGAATGGTCCAATCTTCACCTTTTACATAATCCATAGCAAAGCATACTGTAAAGGCTTGGTTATTTTCCGGCCGGTGAGTCACTCCCGCATGAAACTCTCCGGTGTCTCCTTTCGCTTCACTTCCAGTGACATAAGCCGTACCTGTGAGAGGAAGCAAGTCTCCAAGTTCTGTAGCATCTACAAAATATTCGCCTTCCAATAAAGAAGTATTCCCTGTAATTAAATTTTTAGCTGTGAGTGATTGCACCCTTTTTCCATGGACTTTGGCAGTCTGTATCTTGTGCTGCTTAAGGATAATTAGTTTTCGAGAACTTTCATAGGAAGCAAACATTTCTTGCAAGACAAGATGACCAACCTTGGGTTCAAAACATAGTCTTGAAACCGAACCTCCACCGGGATTGAGCCTTTTATTTGATGCGGCTTCAGGTGTCAAAGGGTAACACCTTTTGTAATAATCTCTGATTTTCTCTCTAAAAACCCGGTACAATTCGGGGGCTCCATGTGTTTCTATCCATTGGTGTTCATCAGGGGGCACCCCTTGCTGAGACAATTGACCTCCCAACCAATCTGTCTCTTCGGTCATCACCACTGACAAACCATTTCTCAAAGCTGCAAATGCAGCTGAACAACCACCCAATCCACCTCCTGCAATGATCAGATCTGCTTTGAATACTTTTCCGCTTTCACTGATTCGAACCCTTTTTGCTTCTTGATGGGCATGTGCGGGTAAACCTGAAAGTGCAGCTGTGGCAATGGTTCCTCCTCCCATTACCACCTTGCCCATAAAGTTTCTTCTATTCATTATGTGATAATTTTTTACTTTGTATAAAATATCAATCCTGCTTTTTATTGAGGGATACAATTCCCTCCCATTTCATTTAAGGTCTAAGGATAAACAATTGTTCATTGAATTTTTTCAAGACTTTTCCAAACTTGAAAAAGGCCACGGGGTACATGAAAACAACCTTTCCACTTTCCTCCCTTGAGGGGTAATTGGATTTTACCATACCTATCCAGATAACCAAACCATTCTGCGGAATCGGGATCTTTGAAATGATCCCAAGTATACTCATGTACCTTATAAAACCATTGAAGACAATCATTATTGCCCGTAATGGCATAAGCTTTCGACAAAAACACCAAAGTCTCTAAGTGAACCCACCACAATTTTTGATTCCATTCTAACTTCTCTGAAGGACGACCCAAAATATCCAGAAAATAATAAATCCCTCCATATTCTTTATCCCAGCCATACTCCAAAGTTTTTAAGCCTATTGTGATGGCTTTCTGACACAACTCTTCATCCTTATACTTTTGACTCAAGTCCAGCATAAACCACATGGCCTCAATGGCATGTCCAGGACTTGTTAATCTTCCTTCATGAGAATTAGAAAAACTTCCATCTAAATTCACATTTTCCAAAATCAAGCCGGATTCCTTTTGATAAAATACCTCCATCACTTCATGAATTACCGAGGGAACCAATTCTTCAACTTTCTCCCTATCAAGCAATGACTCCATTTCAAGCGTTAAATTGCTTAAAATCATAGGTAAGGCAAAACTTTTTAAATCTCTTGTCCCGGGAAATGTTTTGTTGTAAATACCCTTTGGATTGTCTCGTCTTCTCAAAATATTTTCAAAGGTATTCACTGCTAAGGAAGCATAGGATTCATTCGGTTCCACCTTATTTAGGGCAGCAAAAGCCATGGCTGCAAAACAATCGGAAAATATGTTATAAGGTTGAATCAAAGGGCTTCCTTTTTGGTCTAATGAAAAATAAAAAGCACCATTATCATCCCTCCCGTGCATAATGAGGAATTCTGCCCCCTGTTTTGCCAAATTGAGCCATTCTTTTTTAGCCTCTACTTGGTCGTACATAATAGCAAACATCCATACCTGCCTGGCTTGTAGCCATACATATTTATCTGTATCATAGACTTCTCCCTGTCTGTTAAGACAAGTAAAAAACCACCATATGCGTTATCAGGGCTATTCTTTTCCCAAAAAGGGATTACATTATTTAATAATTCATTTTTATATAAATCCAGGTATTGCTTCATTCCTTATCGTTTTTTATCTTTTTTCTAACCAGTAGTTTTCTATTTCTTCCAAACTTTTGCCGGCTGTCTCCGGAATCTTTTTCCATATGATGTATAAATAGGGAAAGCACATCAAAGCAAAAAACATAAAAGTACCTGAAGGCCCAAAATTTTCCAAAAACCAAGGTGTCAATTGCCCAACCAAATAAGTGCCCAACCAAAGAGAAAATCCTGCAATAGACATGGCCAATCCTCGGATTTTATTGGGATACATTTCTGATAACAAAACAAAAATTACAGCAGAAATAGAAATGGCGGTAAAAAAGATATAGGCCAAAAACAACACCAACAAGAAAATCGATGGTAAGGCATAAATATCACTGCCATAAAAATAAAAACTAATCAATATCAGTGACAAGATCATTCCAGAAACACCAAAATAGACCAATTTTTTTCTCCCAACACGGTCAATGATAATTAAAGCCAATATGGTTGTCAAAACATTGACCAATCCAACCATTACCTGATAAAATAAAGCATCTCCCCCACTCAATCCAGATTGTTCAAAAATACTTGGCCCATAGTACAAAACAGCATTAACCCCCATAAATTGACCAAGAATTGCTATGGCCATTCCCAGGAGTACAGGTTTCAAAATCCCCGGATTTTTTAACAGCTTCCAATTGCTAACTCCAATTTGACCTGATTGCTCCATTACTTCTTGTACCTTTTGCTTTCCTGATTCGATAGAGCTGTATAACTTGGAAAAAACCTGTTCTGCTTTAAGTGTTTTATTGTTGATAACAAGCCATCTTGGACTCTCCGGTATCAACAATAAGATCAGGAAAAAAGCAATGCAGGAACAGTTTCCATCCCTAACATTCCCCGCCAAACCTCCTCATTAAAAATTTTGTATAGGACCGTATCCATCTCAAATTGGTTACTTTCAGCAAAGTTCAACAACTGAAAATTCATTAAAAAAGCACCTAAAAAACCTATGGTAATCGCCAATTGATACAGGGAAACTAAGCTTCCCCTAATGGAGGAAGGAGCCACCTCAGAGATATACATAGGAGAAACTATGGACACCATGCCAATGCCAGCCCCTCCAATAATTCTATATACAATTAATCCATTAAAAGTACCTGCTAGTGCACAGCCAATGGCTGAAACTGAGAACAGTACTGCTGAGAGAATCATTACTTTCTTCCTTCCATACTTATCAGCCAAACTGCCGGCAATGCTCACTCCCATAATTGAACCCAACAAAGCACAACCCACGTACCAACCCTGGGCAATAGCACCAAGGGAAAATTGCTCGGTCACCTCACTAATTGTCCCGGAAATTACAGCGGTATCATAGCCAAATAAAAAACCACCAATGGCAGCTACAAGAGACAAGAAAACTATATAATAATAAGTAGCTTTTACTTTTATCATTTAAAGGAGGATTATAAATAAGTGAACATGAAACATGCTTGAACTAATGATTAAAAATATCAGGTAATTCCCAATCAAATTTCCTATTGTAAGACAATTTACCTTCTGAAATCATCAAAGGTGAATCAACATTGTTGTGGTACAGTTGTCCGGTTCCTAAACCCTGAGGTATAGACACTTGAAAATTAGCAGTAAGTTGAGCAATCGCATTGAGCCCTATATTACTTTCCAATGCGGAGGTCATCCACCAGCCTGTACTGGTATTATTGGCAAGCTCAACCCATTCTCTTGTCGCTACTATTCCACCAAGCAAGGTTGGCTTAAGAATGATATATTGAGGAGCAATTGACTCCAATAATTCTAGTCTTTTCCCCCTTCCATAAACTCCTATTAGCTCTTCATCCAAGGCTATGGGAATGGGGGATTGTTTACATAACTTATTCATCTCTCGGAACAAACCTGGTTTTATCGGTTGCTCTATACTATGGATGTCATATTCATTTAATTTTGTGAGCCTATCGAGGGCATTTTCGGGCGTGAAAGCGCCATTGGCATCCACTCGGATCGTTATTTTATCCCTAGAAAAACGATCTCTAATCTTCCCCAAAATTTCACACTCTTGATCAAAATTAATCGCGCCAATTTTCATTTTTATACAATCAAAACCTTGTTCAAGTTTTTGATCAATTTGACGTTCCATAAATCCCTTATCCCCCATCCAAACCAAACCGTTTATTGGAAGAAATAAATTACCGTTGAAAAAATTATTTTGAAATATTTCCCGCTTGCCTCCATTTATTAAGTCTAACAAGGCTGTTTCGAGGGCAAATTGAATACTAGGATACTCAGAAAGTTGAAGCTCATCTATTTGCTTTAAAAGGAGCTCTTGATTGGCTTGGAATTTTATTTGCTCCACTCTTCTCAAAATCAAATTGGCCTTTTCTTGAAAGTCGGAAAAATCGTCTATGCTTAGGCCTTTTAATGGGCCGGCCTCTCCTATGCCTATTGACTCCGGAAATTGGTCTGAATGAACTTGAATAAAGTGGGTTAACTTATTTTTGAGTATTCCCCTACTGGTTCCTGCTTCAAACTTAAAATCTAAAGTATAAGCAATAATTGAGCATTTAACTGTAAATAATTTGGTCATTTCTCTTTTTAGCTATAGCCAAATATGGTTATTTTCTTCCAAAGGATAAAAAGAGACAATGCTTTAAGTAAGTAAATTGTCCGGATATTATGCTAATGGTCTTCGGAGCTATAGAATCCGAACAATATACCGTGGTATTGCTTTGAAAGGCCTATATTTGCACCGGTTTTATAAAGAATGTTGAACTTCGAGAATTATTACAAACATGCCCACCGAAAGTGTTCCAAAGTTGAAGGATTATTTCTATGATTTGCCTGATCAATTCATCGCCAAACACCCACTTGAATTTAGGGATAAATCTAAATTATTGCATTTTGAAAATGGCAAAATTAAACACGAAAAATTCTCGAACATTTCAGGTTTAATTCCTGCCAACAGTCATTTGGTTTTTAACAATACCAAGGTAATTCCTGCCAGGCTCCACTTTCAAAAACCAACAGGAGCAAAAATTGAAATTTTCTTGCTCAATCCCATTCTCCCCGCAACTGTTATTCAACTAAGCATGGAAAGTACCGGTCCCGTTACTTGGAAATGCATGATTGGAAATCTTAAACGGTGGAAAGAAAATGAAGAATTATCCTCTCAAATAGTAATCGATTCGGTATGCTACTCTTTAAAAGCAAAATTGGTCAATAGAGAAAATAGGGAAGTTGAATTGAGCTGGAGTCCTGATGACAAGTCCTTTGCCTCCATAGTTGAAGCTAGTGGAGAAGTGCCGCTTCCTCCTTATTTAAACAGAGCAGCGGAGGATGCGGACAAAGTCCGGTATCAAACAGTCTATTCTGATAAAGAAGGAGCTGTGGCAGCACCAACAGCTGGACTGCACTTTACAGACCAAACCTTATTTGATTTAAAAGCAAAAGGTATTTCAATAGAATACCTTACCTTACATACCGGAGCAGGTACCTTTCAGCCTATCAAACATGACAATATCATAGAACATCCAATGCACAGTGAGCAAATGGTGTTTACCATAGAAAATATCGTCAATTTAATCGCTGCCGAAGGCAATATTATAGCAGTAGGAACAACCTCCATGCGTTCATTGGAAAGTTTGTATTGGTTTGGTGTCAATTTGTTGCTTGGAAAATCGAATGAGTTTCACATTGAGAAACTGACCCCTTATCAAGAATATGCAAGGCTTCCAAACAAGGAAGAAAGCCTAGAAGCCATTTTTCAATGGATGCAAGCCAATCAGTTAAAGCAATTGATGGGATCCACGGAAATATTCATTTTTCCCGGCTACGAATTTAAACTGTGCAATGGTCTTGTGACCAACTTCCATCAGCCGGGATCTACATTAATACTTTTAGTGGCTGCTTTCACACATGGCAAATGGAGAGAAATCTATAGGGAAGCATTGGAGAATAACTACAGGTTTTTAAGCTATGGAGACAGCAGTTTATTATGGAACAATAAATTAGATTAAGTACCTTGTTCAGCGCATCTCTTATGATTAAAATATTTACCAGAATTTATATGTTAAATTTAAGAAGGGTTCTTTATTACGGTTTCTTCGTTTTTTATTAATAATACTATGGCCCAAGTGGACACGGTGAGTCACTATAGCCAGAGCCTAAAAAAAGAAATGCGATATGCCATTACATTTCCTGAAAGTTATAAAGAATCCGAGAAGAATTATCCGGTAGTCTACCTTTTACATGGTGCAGGGGGCAATTTTAGCAATTGGCACACAAGTGTTAAAAAGCCGGGCCTATTACCTGACTTAGCCAACCAATATGAAATGTTAATTGTAACACCTGAGGTGGGGCCTTTTAGTTATTATTACGATAGTCCCTTGATGGATACTGTTCGCTATTCTTCCTACATTGCCATTGACCTCATCAAGGAGATTGATGAAAATTACAGGACCATTGCTTCTCGAGAAGGAAGGGCTATCACAGGATTGTCCATGGGTGGCCATGGAGCAATTATGCTTAGTGCAGAAAACCCTGATTTATTCTATGCAGCAGGAAGCATGAGTGGAGTAATGAATATTGATACCAGTATTTGGGATATCGCCGAAGAAAGAAAAATGCTAGGGAAAAGACAGCAAAAAGATCTGTTGGGAGAAATATACTATGATGCTCCTTTTAGCCCTTACACGGCCGTAGGCTTAATCGGAAAAATGAAGCAGAATGATGTCCGGATGATTATTGATTGTGGCACAAAAGATTTTCTTTTAAAAACAAACCGACAAATGCACCAACTTCTTTTAGCTGCAGGTGTTCCACATGATTATATCGAAAGACCCGGCGCTCACAATTGGGAGTATTGGACTGAAGCTATTCCATACCACTTTCTATTTTTTAAGCAACAGCTAAAAAAACACCATTAAATATATAGGAATGAAAATAGGCAATTACAAAAAATAAACCAGTTAGAATAAAAAGTTTTAATCGCAAGCAAATAAGACTGTTTAAAAGTTATAGCAAAGCAATACCATAGTGAATTTGAAAATAGCCATTTAGCGGCTGATTGAGGTGACTTCAATAAATAATCGATGATTTTATTTCGACTCAAAACAACTTTTTAATTAACCGCTTGAAAAATGGCTCCCTGACCTTTTTTATTTCTTTTTAAATTCCACTCCAAAAGATTTTTTAATCAAGGGAAAAACTTCCTTCACTTGGCTTTGATTAACCATGCCTTCTTTCATTCTTTCCATAAATTCATAGGCATTGCATTTCGCTTCCAAAATAGCTTCTATAAACCCAACTCTGAAAGGTAGACCCAAACATGATAGCCCCTTAACTAAAAAATCTGATTTCCCATATTGGATTCTAAATGAAACTTCTCCTCCGGGATGCTCCCAGTAAAAATTGTGGGTATCTTGACCACAATTAGGGGATATGTCCCCATATTTCCTCCATTCGAGTTCACTAAAAATGCATTGTGAATTATACCAGGAAGCCCCCATTTTAAATTCCCCTTGCGCAAAGCCTCGGTTCAAAAGCCTCGGAGATTGATTTAGGCCGAATGAATTAGCAGAATAGGAAACGAAATGATCCAGCTTAATGCCATTTGAATTTGACAGGCCGCCATTACTATTCATAGCTACCTGCAGAAGGGAGCCTACTGATGCAGTAATAATAGAATGGGCATGCAAGGTTTTGTTCTTTGAAGTTTTAATCTCTAGAAAGTCTTTATCGCTAATTAAGCTGTTGAATAATAATTGATCTTCATAAATTGATTCAACTCCTAAATACTTTAAATACTTCCCAATTAACCAAGCTTCTTCTTCCGGCAATTCCGTAAGCGCCAACCTTGCTCCATCGCATATGATGATTGGTACAATGCCAGAATGTAACAATTGAATGGCAATGGAAATAGCAAACATATCTTGACCTTCTATTAGCACCACTTCCTCATTATTCATCTTATAATCAGCCTGGTAAGCTTCACTTAAAAGGGCACTTAAGCATTGCCTTTCATTAGAAAAATCTTCCAAGGCTTTGCCTGCTCAATTAGTAAGTATTCATATTTCTGTTTTCCCCTCTATGATTGATTACCCTCTGCTCTTTATCAATTGACTCAATGGGGTAACTATTGAAAGTAAAAGTTATATTATCTACTTGCATGGCTATGCACTTATCAGATGAAGGAAGTGGATGCTTACCTTTCGCTTTTAGCAAAGCTTCCAATAAAAAAGGCCCGAGGTCTGATTTTTCGAACAATACAACATTTATTTCTCTATACTTACTTTGACACTTTAACAGGAAATCAATACTGGAAATGCCAATTGCAAGCAGTACTATATTAACTGTTTGTTTCTTATAATTTGGAGGGAATGTATTTTTCAACTTTATCTTTAATTAAAAAATCTCTTTAATCTAAAAATTAACACAGCCAACAATCAGGCCAAACAGATTTATCTTTGGATTCCAGTTTTCATGATCACCTTAGGATCTATTTTCTACCATGAAATTGCACTTAAGTTTACGGGCAACTAATAGGTTTAACTTTAATTCCTTTTTGCAATTTAGGATGAAAAATAAAATAAGATTAACGTTTTTTAAGTCAAAGAGTGTTCAATTCTAAAAATAAATTAAAGTTTTAAATCAAGATTTACTCTCAAATTATTGCAATAAGTAAATCTATCATGCCACTTTTAAGATTTGTTAACAATTATTTTTATAGCATCGAAAAAAGCTAGTTTTAATTATAATAAAATATCCTATATTTCAGAAATTTTAATCACATTCATTGACCCATTAGATTCTTCCTTTAATGTTCAGAGCAATATTTATGGCAATTCTTTTAACAGGATCTTTTCAGGTTAAAGGTCAGGAATCTAAGTCAGAACTATTGGTAGGAAAGTATGAGGAGATCATACAATTTTTTCCTGAGATCAATACAGGTACACATTATATTGAAGAAAATAGGTCATTGGATGGACATCCTTTTTATCTATCTGCTAAAATGGATTTGGGTGCTATAACCATAGCAGAAAACCACTTCGGGGATGTGCCTTTACAATATGATATATGGGAGGATTGGGTCATATCATTTTCATCCGCATTTCATCAAAGGATGATTTTAAACCACTTGAAAATTGACAGCTTCAAATTGAATGACAGCTCTTATTTTGTCAAAAAAGAAAAACCGAATGATTTTTTGTTTCATAGAAACGGATTTTATAGAGAGATTGAGACAGGTGAAATCGGTTTATATGCCAAACACAGGAAACAAAAAAAGCAGGAAACCTCTACCATAGAACTTGTTAGAAGTTATGAGGAAGTGATCAAGTACTTTTTTGAAATTGAAGGAAAACTGGTGGAGGTGCCCAAAAAAGTAAAATTTTTGAGACCTTAGGTATGGCTAAGAAAACTGCAAAAAAAGAGCTAAAAGCATTGGGTCTTAGGTATAAAAAAATAGGGAAACTTATTTGAGAACTTTGGTGAATATGTCGAATAACGTCCAACAATGATTAAGAAATTATTTAGGTTAACTAGTTTTCTTTGTTTGATATGCCTGCAATATACATTTGCACAAACACCAAGTGAGGAAAGAATTTCAGGGATTTTTTCGGGAATTTCTTTTGGTCAGTTTTCCCAAATGATTGAAAGCAAATCCGATTATCGCATGTTTTTCAAACCTTCAGATGTCGACAGTCTCATCATCAATGTCAATGCCTACGAAAGCACAATTGAGAATTTATTGAATGAAATTTTCAAAGGATCGGATCTCTTGTACGCGATCGACAATGAAAAAAGAATTTTCATTAGCCGGGGAACTTCATTGAATATGAAACTACCTATGGATTTTTTTGATATCAAATCCCCCTCCGGGAGTTTAATTCCGACCACTTCAATTCAAAAAGAAAGTAATGATCGGTCTTTTGCAAAAAACAGACTTTGGGAAATAGGTAATAATAATGATGCCCCGGGTGCAAAAGTGGCCGTATTAAAGGGAAAAATTACAAGCTTTGAGTCCGGAGAGCCAATTATTGGCGCCTTGATCTATACAACCGCACAGGATGCCAAGTCTATTTCAGATGAAGAAGGGAACTATACCATAACCTTAAGCAAAGGGCGCCATACGCTGGTTTTCCAAAATTTTGGAGCTTATCAGGAACAACGGCAAGTTAATTTACGTGGAGATGGGGTTTTAAATGTTGCAATGGATGACAATATTATTTCATTGAATCAAGTTACTGTAACCTCTGAAAAATCTGCCAATATAGAACGTCCTGAAATGGGGCTTTCCTCCATCACCGTCCAATCATTAAAAAAATTACCTGCTGTATTAGGGGAGGTGGATGTGCTTCGAGCAATACTTACCTTACCGGGAGTAAAGACCGTTGGCGAGGCGAGTGCCGGATTTAATGTACGAGGAGGAGCAGCGGATCAAAACTTGATTTTATTCAATGGGGCAACAATTTACAACCCAACCCATCTTTTTGGGCTTTTTCTGCATTCAACCCCGATATGGTAGAAAGCGTAGATTTATACAAGGCGGGAGTACCTGTAAAATTTGGTGGAAGATTATCTTCTGTGCTTGATATTCAGAGCAAGTTTGGCAATTCAGAAAAACTTAAGGGTGGCGGTGGCATTGGCCTAATGACCAGTCGCTTGTACTTGGAAGGCCCACTTTCTGAAAAAACAACCTTTGCTGTCGGGGGAAGAACGACTTATTCCAATTGGTTATTTGGATTGTTGGATGAAGATTCAGAATTCCGAAATAGCCGTGCTTCGTTTCATGATTTAAACCTAAACATGAAACACAAAATGAATGAAAACAATGAATTTACCCTTTCTGCTTATTGGAGTAAGGATGCCTTTAGATTTGATAAGGATACCGTATTCAATTATCAGAATTTAAACCTTAGTGCTTCCTGGACCCATTACTTCAGCGATCGCCTTGAAGGTAAATTTCACATAGGCCATGACCAATATACTTTTGACATTCAGAGTGAGCAAGATCCCCTAAATGCCTTTACATTTGGTTTTGGTATGGATCAAAGCAGTTGGAAAAACCACTTTACTTATGATTTAAACGACAAACATCAATTGAGTTTTGGCATGAATGCCATCTATTATAACCTCAACCCGGGTGAACAAGTACCCAAAGGAAGTGAATCAATACTTCTCCATGAACAAGTAAGCCGTGAAAAAGCATTGGAAACCTCTTTTTCTTAGGGGATGAATATGAATTTAATCCAAAGCTAATGTTCAGTTATGGATTGAGATACGTTGTTTACAACTACTTGGGCCCAAATACGGTCAATGAATACCCAAGCAATTCTATAAAGACTGAAGAAACCAAAATAGGTGAAACATCTTATTCTTCAGGGGAAATAATTAACACTTACCAAGGTCCTGAGGTTAGATTTTCTGCACGTTACGCTTTAGATAATTTCACTTCAATCAAGGCAGGATACAACAGTATGAGACAGCACTTACACATGCTTACCAATACTTCGGCAATTGCTCCTACAGATACTTGGAAGTTAAGCGACCCTCATTTAGCTCCTCAACTTGGAGATCAATGGGCCATTGGCTTTTTCAAAAATTTCAGTTCCAATATCATCGAAACTTCAGCAGAAATTTACTACCGAAAAATGAGAAATTTGGTAGATTTTAGAAGTGGGGCATCTTTAATCCTCAATGACAATATTGAACAAGATGTGATCAATACCCAAGGAAAGGCATATGGTATAGAACTAATGGCAAAAAAGACGGAAGGGAAATTGAATGGTTGGATAAGTTATACTTATTCAAGGTCTTTGTTCAGGACCAACCCTGAAGAGTTGGGCGAGATGGTCAATAGAGGAAAGTTTTATCCAAGCAATTTTGACCAACCTCATGATATTATGTTTGCAGGAAATTTTGAATTTACCAAACGGATAAATACTTCTATAAATGCCAATTACAGTACAGGCAGACCGATTACATTGCCTATTGCCAAATTTTATTACAATGGCTCAGAAAGAGTTTACTATTCTGACCGAAATGCTTACCGAATACCGGACTATTTCAGGGTAGACCTGTCTTTTAATATTGAAGGAAACCATAAAGTCAGAAAACTAGCCCATGCTTCTTGGTCAATGGGTGTTTATAATTTACTTGGTCGAGCAAATCCTTATTCGGTTTACTTTTCTCCTGAAAATGGAACCATACAAGGCTACAAGCTTTCAATATTTGCTAGACCTATTCCATTTATCACCTATAATTTTAAATTTTAATGAATACCAAAATAAATAAATCACAGTATCATGTGCTACTGGGTATTCTTTTACTCTTCTTTGGTTGTAGGGAGCCATTTTCTCCTGAACTAAAAGAGTTAAACGATAATATTTTGGTAGTAGAAGGTTTTATTGAAGTTGGAGGTGGTACTACAAGCATAAACTTAAGTTGGGCTTCAACCCTCTATAGCGATATACCTCAATTCTCTGTGCCGGGTGCCAGTCTTTTTCTTACCACTGATAATGGTGATAGTTGGGAGTTAGAATCCGATAATTTTGGCTCTTATATTACTGAGGAATATTTACCGGAAGATGAGATATATACCCTCAGCATTAATTTAAGCAATGGCGATAGTTACGTTTCTGATAAAATAATCCCTATCGTTAGCCCTGATTTTAATATCACCTTTACTCAAGAGGATGGGGATGTTCAAATCTATAGCAATACGACAGGCAATGATGAAGCAGAATATTTTCTCTGGCAATATGAAGAGGCTTGGATATACCGTACTCCCCATACTTCTTTCTTTAACTACGACAAAGAAACTGGAGAAATGGTTGGCATACCCTTGGACCAATTGACCAATCGCTGTTATAATTTTGATCAATCAAGTAGAGTTATATTAGAGGTATCCTCTCGCTTTGAAGACAGCCGAATATTTCAAAAAGAATTACTAACCATTGATAGCCTATCTGAAAAATTAGGAATCCGTTATAGAATCAAAGCAAAGCAATATGCGATCAACAGCGAGGCCTATATTTTCTGGGAGGGAATCAGAAGAAATTCTGACGATATCGGTGGTATCTTTAGCCCTCTTCCCTCTGCGGTGGAAAGTAATATTCACTCAGTTAACAATCCGGATGAATCAGTGATCGGATACATTTCTGCAGGTAAATCCAAGGAGAAAATTCTCTACATCAATTCTAGTGATGTGGCGCCATGGAGGCCTTCAATCCAAGATTATTTCGGCTGCATAATCGATACGATTGCTCCACAGGATTATCAAGAAGTATTCGGTTTATTGAACTATATACCATTATATGAATATTGTGATGATTTACCTTGTGGAGGCTATTTTGCCTCTACAGAGGGCTGTACAGATTGTAGACTTAGAGGAGGAGTGCTTGAAAAACCAGATTATTGGGAAGATGAATAATCAATATTTTCATACCCGAACCCTTGTTTTATTGGGATTTTGCTTTAGCTACTGCTATTTAGGCATGGCCCAATCGACCGTCAGTCTTCCTGAAGAAGAAGTTTATGTTCAAGTCGTAAACCCTGTTTCTTTAACAGAGGATTACCTTTGGCTGGAGGTTTCAGTAGTCTCTGGAAATAAACCTAGCACCTCTAAGGTGATTTATATGGAGCTCTTGGATAGAAATGGAATATCTGTGGCTGGAGAACTCGCTAAGCTGGAAAATGGAAAAGTCCACTCCTATTTACAAATCCCCCTGAACTTTCCTCAGACAATTACCTATTGCGGGTGTATACAAGAATTAGCCCTTATATTTCAGGTGAAAAGGGAGTTTTTCAATCCATGGTTTCAATTATAAATCCGCAAAAGCCACCGGTGATTGATTCTAGCCCCCAAACTGAAGTCAAAGACCTCCCCAGTTATCTAAATCCAGGGTATATAGATTTAAAAGACAGTCTGATAGAAGTATCTTTGCCCCTGCCTGGCGCCAGAGACATTTCAATTGTAATTAATAAAGCAAGTCCTTTGGACCATCTTGACGCCACGATTAATTTTAATGAAATGTATACTACCGGTACCAGTTCGAATCAAGACCTAATCCCGGAATTATACGGCCATATCGTCAAGGGTAAAATTCTGGAAAGTGTCATTGATACCACTGAAGTATTTTTCTTAACCCTCCATGGCCATCAATCCCATATGTTTGTAGACAAACCAAATGAAAAGGGAGATGTATATTTCGACACAGGAAATTTTTCTTACTTTGATTATGCCGTCATTCAATCTACGAGACCAGATGAACAGGTAAATTTCATACTATCTTCACCATTCTGGGAGGAAACACCCAATGAGAATTTCACTCTTCCTGTCTTGAAACTTAGTCCTAGAGACGAAGCATTTATTAAAGATAAGATTTTAGCCAGAGCTAGTCATCAATATTACCTGGCTCCCATTGAAATACCACTAGCTCCTCTACCTTTTCAATACATCACAGACTACAGTTATCAACTGGATGATTACAACCGTTTTGAGGATATGGCCACCACCATTAGAGAATATGTTCCCATGGTATTGGTACGCAGTCAAAACCGAAAAACAATTTTTAAAAACTTTAACATTCCTTATAACCTAGTATTTAAAGAAAGTCCCTTGCTAGTAATTGATGGAATGCCTGTATTTGACAGTGAAGCATTTGCTAATTTTAACCCAAAAGGTATCAAAAGTATGGACATCGTCAATCGGTACTTTTATATCAATGACTTAAGGTTTACAGGCATGGTAAACCTCACCTCATATAAAAATGATTTTGGAGGTTTTGACCTGCCAAAGAATGCCTTGTTTATCACCTATAAAGGCTTGCAAAAACCTTATCAATTCTATGCGGGATCAGAAGCGACTAATAAGGGATCTTATTTCCCTGATTTCAGAAGTATTTTAACATGGCAATCCAACAAAGAAATTGATACCAATGGAATGCTCAATTTCACCTTCAAGCCTTCCCTTTTAAAAGGAAACTTCGAGCTGAAGGTTCGTTATAGAGCAGGTCAAAATAAGACTTTTAACACTGCCAACTATTTACTTAAACTGAACTGATAGAATAACTGATTTTTTTGTTTAAATCACCTGTTGATTCGAAGGTAGTTTTCATCTCTGATACTGTCATTTCTATCGTACAAATAATTCCACTTTTTCATGTATTCATCTGCAGGAAGAAATTCATCATTGGTAGCCTTCAGCTTTTCATTCAGTAGGCCATCCAAATGATTTTTCAATTGAGAAAACTGGGGCATGTCTACCAAGTTATGCATCTGATAAGGATCTTTTTCATTGTCATAAAGCAACCAAGGCCCCAACAAATCTCTAACGTAAGTATATTTTTTTGTCCTTACCCCTCGATATTCTCTACCCCCATTTAAAAATTTCCATTCATGAAATGGAACCGGTAGCATGATTAGTGCAGCCTCATTTCCTAATTCGTCACCTGCCAACAATTTACTAGAAAAGTCTTTTCCTTCAATAGAGCCGGGTATTGCCAAATCACTTAATCCCAACAAGGTCGGTAATAAGTCTGGTGTATTAATTGGGTCATAAACATTCGTGCCTTTACCTAATTTTTCCGGATACCTAATGAGCAATGGGACTTTTATGGATTCATCCCAAGGCCTTTGTTTCTTCAACATTCCCTTGGACATGATCATATCTCCGTGTTCCGAAGTAAAAACAAAGATCGTATTGTCAGCAATCCCTGCTTGATCAATGGCTTTTAACAAATCACCGATAGCGTGATCTAAGGCTGTACAATGGGCATAGTAGTTGGCCAATACATTCCTTGCACTATCTTGAAATTCTGTAGGAACATTTGGCCTCACACTTAATGCTGAAGGCTCATACATATCCCGGTAAGCTTGCGGGGCTGTATGGTATGGGTCATGAGGAGGACCCCAGGACAATACCAATAGAAATGGGTTGTCCTTATTTTTATTGATGTAACTTATAGCACTGTCTGTTTGAGAAAAAGCATCATATCCTTCCCAGAATTGTTTTTGATTTTCTTCATCAAAATAATAAGAGTTGTTATAATTATGGGTTACTTCCCGGACTTTCCAGTAATCAAAACCTTGCCTTCTTTCTTTAGGCACAGGTTGATTTCTAGCGCTAAAAGGTTCTTCCCCTCTTTCATGCCCATTTAAGTGCCATTTGCCAATATAGCCTGTCTCGTAGCCTGCCTCTTTATAAATCTTTGCTATAGTGGTAGCTTCTGTTGGGAAGGGTTTATCATTATAAAAAACCCCGTGTGTCAATGGATACTGCCCTGAAATAAAACTCCCTCGCCAAGGTGCACAAACAGCCATCACAGTAACTGCATTATGAAAAACAGTACTTTCTTTAGCCAAACTATCCAGGTTAGGGGTAATTACGTCTTTATTCCCAAGAAACCCCACAGACTGGGCCCGCCATTGATCGGCTAAAACAAAAACAATATTAGGTGGGGATGAAGGATTTTCACTTGTATGTTGTTCTGTTACTTTAGGTTTACATGAAAAATTTAAACCAAGAAGGCCACTTAAAAGGAATAGGGTAAATGTTCTCATTGGGCTTATATTAGGATGAAATTGAAATTTGGTGAAAATTACACTAAATTCAACAAGCTACCCAAAAAATGGTCCTTTTGAAATTCACTTATTGCCTAAACATCTAATCTTAGTATAATTCTCTCCTTCACTTCCCTTGAATCAATCCCAAATCAAATTTTTTCTGCGCATCTTTTCTTTCAGGTTCTATTTCATCAAAAACATCTTTTCTCAAATCGCTTTGACTTTTCTTTTTATGCCATTGCTCATCCGCGAACAAAATAACCCCGGCCTCATAGGAATCAAGCAAATGGTCATAAGCTCCTCTTTTGCCAGAAGTTTGACGAGAATAGGGGCCATTTCTATCATTACAAACAGAAGCATTATCATTAAGTTGGCCCAATAAACCGCAGTGTTTGCATTGGTAAGACTATCTAAGGCTTGAATACGTGCCGCCAGTCCGTTATTGGATGCTACTGATAGCATCTGGTGGTCCAATTCCAATTTCATTTGATCATCTAGTTGATCAATTTCCAACAGAATTGCTTGAATTTTCTCCCTATTTAAGGCTTGGGTTTGCAAAAAGTCTTGCTGAGCCTGATCCAATTGTTCTTCCTTTTTTCAGCATTAATGCCAATTCCGGCTCTTCCGGTAGTACCTCCCGTTTTTACCCCAAAACGTTCATTGTCGTATTCAAGCTGTTTCTCATTTCTAAAATCCTCCTTACTTTTTATTTCAGCATTTAATCCATCAATTTGATCTTGAAGTTGTTGAATTTCAGGAAATCCGGCTTTAATTTGACCTTTACTTTCTCGGATTGTTTCCAAACGTTGCCTATCTAATTCCCTGTTGATCTCTTTTTCAAATATCTTCAGCTCCAACGGTTTAGCAATTACCAGTGCTATCAATACTGCCAATAATAATCTAGGAATGGCTTGTTTAAATTCCAGACTAAATTTATCCCGCTTTTTAAGGGTGGAAACAATGTACCTGTCTAAATTAAATATCATCAACATCCACAATACACCCACCGCTAAAACGGGCCATATATTGTCGAAAACAGTAAATAAAGCATAACCTACAGACAACCCTGCAAATATAGCTGTAAATAATACCGTTCCCCCTATACCTATAAATTGATGAATGGAGCCCGGGCAACGTTTAACCAACGGAAGGTAAGCCCCTGAGCAAAATATAAGGAAGCGTTCTATTTTATTCATAGAAAAGAGTATTTGGATAGTTTTACAACAGAATCACTATTCAAGTAGGCTGCCAGAAATAAAATTTCAATTCGAAATCGGGTAAAATTGAAGAAACAATCTACACATCCCTGTTTATCAATTAATTACTAAATAAAAAATAGGCTACTTTAGCATGTTTATCTGGAATCTATTAGTGAATCCAAAGCATAAAATGGGACAAAATAAAGAACTGTTCGCATGGTTTGTCCGCTTTTGTGACAATCAAATAATAAAATGATTTTAAAATCCACTTTAATCCAGTATTTTAGACAATAAAATCTATAACCAAATATGAAAAATTATAATTTCGCTTTCTTAGCTGTTTTACTTTTTATTTCTACCACAGTTTTTGCCCAAGACCCTACGAGATTTAAAGGACAGGTGGAGAAAATCCATCAAGACAATCCTATTCAGGAAAATTTGAATAGTATCGTTTTCACAGGTAGTTCTACCATAAGAATGTGGAAAAGCCTGCAGGAAGACTTTCCACAACACAATGTTATCAATGCAGGATTTGGTGGGTCTCAGGCTAGTGACTTGCTATACTATATTGATGAACTTATTTTGGATTATAAACCTACCAAAGTTTTTATTTATGAAGGAGACAATGACATTTCCTCAGGTAAGTCCACTGATGAAATACTAATGACCTTCAATCTGATTACAAGTAAAATCCATGAAGCATTGCCTGAAACAGAAATCGTTATCATCAGTCCAAAACCAAGTGTTGCACGATGGAAGCTTGCTGACCAGTACCTTGAGTTGAACAAAAAATTAAAAAAATTTACTAAAAGTGAAAAGTACATGAAATATGCTGATTTATGGAAGCCAATGCTTAATAAAGATAAAGAGCCTATGGATGACATCTTTATCAAAGATAACCTTCACATGAATGAAAAAGGTTATGCCATATGGGCAAAAACCATTAAAAAGTATTTATAATTAAGCCAATTACCTATATGAGGCACTCGAGTAACTGAGTTCTAACATTGTGAAAGAGATTAAAATTTATTCCCTTTACTATTGAATCGCTAGGCTATTCAATAGTAAAGGGATTATTTTTACTTAAAGATATTCTTTAACCCTAAGAACTGGCACCAGCAGAAAAGTAACCAATATAAATACAAGAGAGAATTTGGAAAATCGAAATCCCCTTGTTTTCTTTGCAATAAATTCAGGAAACTGATTTATAAAGAAGAGGCGAGAGATCAGGCTCTGTGAACCTCTGGCAACCTTCCAACCAAGGAAAGGTGCCAATACCTGCCCAATAAAGGGAACGATAAATTAGACAATATGACATTACACACAATCTCCACCTTTACTTTTCTAGACTTATTTTGCTGTTCTTCAATCTTACTGAAGAAGGGTAAAACACATGTACCCACCTTTAGATAATCTTCTTTTATGAATTATAAAAATTTTGAAACCCAAGCTGTAAGGATTGCTACTTCTTCCTCTGATCAGAGAGAACATTCCGCACCTCTGTACCTAAGTTCTAGTTTTGTTTTTGATTCAGCAGAACAAGCCAGACAAATGTTTGCAGACGAAATTGAAGGCAATATTTATTCAAGGTATGCCAACCCTAACACCAGTGACCTAATAGAAAAAGTATGTGCTGCCGAAGGCACCGAAAGTGGTATTACTACTGCTTCAGGTATGGCTGCTATGTTTGGCAGCATGGCTTCCCTCCTAAGACAAGGAGACCATGTTTTGGCTTCAAGATCATTGTTTGGTTCTACCCATCAACTCCTAACTCGAATATTTCCAAAATGGGGAATTTCCCATACTTATGGAGACATCTCAGATATAGATAAGTGGGAAGAACTGGTACAACCCAACACCAAGATGTTGTTCATAGAAACACCTTCTAATCCTGGTTTAGAGATTATTGACTTGGAGTACATTGCTAAATTCGCCAACGCCCATAATTTAGTACTCGTGGTCGACAATTGTTTCGCTACCCCTTATTTACAACAACCTGCAAAATGGGGAGCACATATTGTTACCCACAGCGCCACAAAATTCATAGATGGGCAAGGAAGGGTTTTAGGGGGCTTATTCTAGGCAAAAAAGAATTGATCGATGAAGTGCAATTTTTTATGCGCCATACTGGACCATCGTTGTCCCCATTCAATGCATGGGTTTTAGCCAAAAGTATGGAAACACTGGCTGTTAGAATGGACAGGCATTGTGAAAATGCTTTAAAAATTGCTCAATATTTTGAAGGTAACCCGGAAGTGGAGGTAGTAAAATACCCATTTCTAGCCTCTCATCCACAGTTTCATCTCGCCAAAAAACAAATGAAACATGGAGGCGGTATAATCACGCTGACATTGAAGGGAGGGTTATCCCGAGCCAAGAAATTTATTGACCAATTGCAGATGATATCTGTCACAGCAAATCTAGGAGACACCCGTAGCATCGTGACGCATCCTGCCTCTACCACTCATAGCAAGCTATCTGAAGAAGAAAGAGAAAAAGTTGGTATACTAAATGGTTTGGTAAGGTTATCAGTAGGTTTGGAGCATGTCGATGACATCATCCTAGACATTGAAAGGGCTTTAGACCAGTCTAAGTAAAAAAATGACAAGGTTACAAATACAATATTTGTAACCTTGTCATTTAAAAAGACTTCAATGTTTTTACGACTATATGCTATTTATTCTTTTTCACTTCCTGCAACTTCTGCAATTTTCACCTCTTTGTCATTTTCCAATTGGGTGCTGACTACATAGTATGGACCTGTAATTACCTCTTGGTCTTCTACGAGTCCTTCTAGGACCTCAATGTTTTCAAAATCTGAAATCCCTGTTTTTACTTCCTGCACCTGAGTTTTATCCCCATTTTTCAAAAACACCAACTCTTTCATATTGCCTTTACCCTCACCTTCCTCAATAGTGTGACCTGCTCTTACGGTAACGGCAGCAAGAGGAATAGCCAAAACACCTACTTTTTTATCCGTTATGATCTCAACACTCGCTGTCATACCCGGACGAAATGGGAAAGGGTTTTGGTTTGAAACCAAGTCTTTATAGGAATCATTCAGGATCCTAATCCTAACTTCAAACTCGGTAACAGCATCAGTACTTACCTTTTCGTTGGCTGAATTGGCTATGGCTGTTACAACCCCTGTAAATTTCTTACCTGTAGAGGCATAGGAATCCACTTCTATCAAAGTGGTATCATTCATACTAATCCTTACGATGTCATTTTCATTGACATTAACCCTCACCTCCATTTTAGATAAATCAGCAATCCGGAGCATCTCTGTACCGGCCATTTGAGCCGTTCCTACCACACGCTCTCCCTTTTCAACCAACAGATTGGAGACTATACCATCCGTTGGAGAATATACATTGGTTAGCCTCAAATTTTCTCCTGCTTCATCCACAGAAGCTTTGGCACTTTTGACAATAAACTCCGAAGCAATTACACTCTGTTTGGCCGCTTCAAGGTCATTTTCAGCTGTAAGGTATTCTGCTTTAATTTGTTCAAAATCAGCGTCTGATATCACCTTATCTTCATAAAGGGTTAAATTCCGCTCATAATTCAATTTAGATTGGTTGAATTGTGCTTCAGAGCGTTTTAAGCTAGCTTTTGACTGTGCTAAATTGGCCATTTGTTGGTTTAAATTGGCCTGTGCCCGATCCAATGCAGAAATAAAATTATCCGGCCTGATTTTGACCAATAAATCACCCAATTTAACTGAGTCACCTTCGTTAACGTTCAATTCAATAATTTCACCGGCAACATCAGGGCTCATTTTGACCTCAGTCTCGGGTTGAACTACACCGGAGGCACTCACTTTCTCCACAATGTCTTTTTTGCTAACCTTACCAATCTGTACTTCTAAAGGCTGCTCTCCTCCTACCCACCCGGCTTGTTTTCCTACTATCATTCCAATTACCAAGATTGCCAACACTCCTAGTAATATGTATATTATCTTTTTGGATTTTTTCTTTGCCATTGTTCTAATCTATTAGAGGGTAAGAGGATTTCCTAAATAAAAATCCAGGACTTTAACACTAAACACATATTGATATTTTGCAGTAATTAGGTCAGCTTCAGCATTGAATAAATTGTTTTGTGCAACCTGGAAGTCCACAGCATTTATGGCGCCTACTTCAAATCGTTGCTTGGCCATCCTAAAAGACTCTCCCAATGCTTCCACTCTTATCAATGAACTTTTATAGGATTGCTCTGCAGCATAAGCTGAAGTGTAGGCAGATTCAATATCCTGTCTTAAAAGATTTTTAGCTTCTATTTCCTGAATTTCACTCAGCCTTTTCTGTACTCTCGCTCTTTGCAAACTTGCCTTGTTTCTAAAATTGGAAAATACTGGAATACTTAATCCAATGTTTGCAGATTGAGAGAGGTTATTTTCAAATTGCTGCAAGAGTGGATCAGGCGTCATAAAGGTACTTTGATCCACATAATTTGAAAATACATTTGCACTAAGACTCAAACTTGGTGCAAAACTTCCCTTCGCTATTTTCACTCCATATTCAGCACTCTTAACTGCCAATGCTGCTGCTTGAATCTCAGGCAACCTCCCTTCTGCAATCGAATATACCTCAGCAACGCCTACCGTTCCTATCTCTAATCCTTCTACCCCTACCTCCGGAATAATTATACCAAAATTATCATCAAATGGCAATTGTAAGGATTGGGATAAATTTAACTTGGCTATTCGTAAATTATTTTGCGCGTTGATCACCTCTAACTCATTGGTAGCCCTTTGAGCTTCCAAGTCCAATTGATCTGCCCTGGGTAATGCTCCTGCTTTTACAAGGCTCTTAGTCCTTTCCAGCTGATCTGCACTTGTTTTCAATTGAGATTGTGCAATGTTCAATTGCTCCATTGAAAATGCCACATTTATGAAAAGGTTAATCGTATTAAGGGTAATGTCATTTCTACTTTTTTCAACATTCAAGCGGTTGACCTCCACGTTTAGTTTAGATTGCTTGATGCTATTCTGAACCCTTCCCCTGAATAAATTGGCAAACTTGAGTTCCCAGATATATTAACATTTCCTATCCTTCTAGATTCAAAATCATTTGTTACCGGGTTAATGGATCTTCCCCAGCGAAAACCTGAGCTTGCTCCCATAGAGAAAGAAGGCAGCATCTGGCCTTTGGCTTCCATCAAATTGGCTTCAGAACTAATTAAGTTCATTTCTGCCCTTTTTAAATTTAGGTTATTTTCTAAGGCAGTTTCAACGCTTTGCTCCAAAGTCAATTTTCCAAGATTATCCTGAGAAAAAACCAATGTAGACAACCCTGACACTAACAGCAATAGCAGTAAAATATGCTTTTTCATGAACTTTGGTATTTTATCTTTTTTCAATCAAAAAGTTTATCTTTTTCATCATTAATCCTATAGATTTATCCAAACCAGCTTTTAACAAGCAAACCTAGTGCTAATTAGTCATTTACTTTCAAGTTTAAACCTTTCTCTTTAAAAATCACCTATAAATACCATTATTTAATTAATTTTAAGGAGAAAGTTACAATCAAAAAACCATTTTGTTCGTATATGAACAGTTCACTGTACAAAAATGAGACAGTTTTTTAAATTCAATTCGGAGAACTTTACTGAAATAGATGCCTTACCTCTTAATAGGGCCCTCCTATTTGGTGATGGGATCTTTGAAACAATGTGCTTTATCAATGGTCAATTCAGATTTCATGAAGACCATCAAAATCGAGCTGTTAAGGGACTCTTGAAATTAAAAATCCAAGGAGAACTAGATCTGGAGGACATAGCCAAAATGCTCAGTAAAACATACGGTACCACCGGAAAGCTAAGAGTAAGGTGGAACATTTATAGATCAGGAATCGGCAAGTATAGTCCTAGTGAAAATAATGCTTGTGAACACTTAATCGTTTCTGAATTTAATCCATCCCCTAAAACAAAAAGCACGGCCTATATTAGCCAAAAGGTTCATACCAATAAAACTGCATGGTCCGGAGTAAAAACTTTAAATGCCTTACCTTATGTTATGGCCAATATTGAGCGACAAGAAAAAGGCATGGCAGATGTAATTATATTAGATGAGGAGGGAAATGTTTCAGAAGCCGGTAGTTCCAATATTTTTGGGTAAAAGGAGGCAAATATTATACCCCCAGTTTAGCGACCAATTGCATTGAAGGCGTTTCTAGGAAACAAATAATTTCCCGTTTAAAAAGTTTGGATAAGCCATGTGGAATAGGGAAATACAAACCCCATAGTTTACTTGAGGCAGATCAGGTTTTAGTTAGCAATGTAACCGGAATTTCTTACCTACTCAAAATTGAAGACAGAGATTTCAAACCAAATCCTGATCCTGACCTACTCTCACTTTTTGACCTTTGATAAGGACAAAGTAAAATTGAGAAGTCAAGTCTTAAACAGATACTTCCGCTTTTATTCTGGGATGAGGATCATAATTCAGCAATTCTATGTCTTCATATTTAAAAGAAAAAATATCCTTTATCTCAGGGTTTAATTTCAATTGTGGTAAGGGCCTGCATTCTCTGCTAAGCTGAAGTCGGGCCTGATCAAGATGGTTGTTATACAGGTGAGCATCTCCAAGGGTATGGATAAACTCCCCAACTTCAAGATCACATACCTGGGCGATCATAGCCAAAAACAAAGCATAAGAGGCAATATTAAAAGGCACTCCCAAAAACACATCTGCACTACGCTGGTACAATTGACAGGACAGTTTCCCATCAGCCACATAAAATTGAAACAAAAGGTGACAAGGAGGCAAGGCCATTTGATCCACATCAGCCACATTCCAGGCGCTAACGATTAGACGCCTGGAATTAGGGTTGGTTTTAATCTGATGAATTAAATTTTTAATTTGATCAATTTCTCCTCCATTCCCATCGGGCCAATGTCTCCACTGGTACCCATATACGGGGCCCAAATCACCATTTTCATCTGCCCATTCATCCCAAATTGAAACCTTATTATCTTTTAAGTATTTAATATTGGTATCACCTGATAAGAACCATAATAATTCATGAATAATGGATCGTGTATGACATTTTTTAGTAGTTACCAAAGGAAACCCCTTTGACAAATCATATCTCATTTGGTACCCAAAAACACTCAGTGTACCGGTACCTGTTCGATCGCCTTTTTTAATTCCATGATCCAATATGTGTGCTAATAATTGGTGATATTGTTGCATACTGAATTGCTTTAACTATAATGTTCTTGGTAATATTTTTGATAATCTCCCGAGGTCACGCTATCTAGCCATTTTTCATTTTCCAAGTACCAATCTACTGTTTCTTCAATTCCAACTTCAAATGTAAGACTCGGTTTCCATCCCAATTCTTTGTTGATTTTATCAGCGTCAATCGCATACCGTTGATCGTGCCCTGCTCGGTCCTTCACAAAGGTAATTAATTGCGCTGAAGCTCCTTTATCTCTGCCTAGTTTTCTATCCATGATTTCGCATAAGAGCTTCACAATATCAATGTTTTTCCACTCATTAAAGCCTCCTATATTGTAGGTTTCATTCGTTTTCCCCTCATGAAAAACAAGGTCTATCGCTCTGGCATGATCTACCACAAACAACCAATCTCTAATGTTTTCACCTTTTCCGTAAACCGGCAAAGGCTTATTTTGTTTGATATTGTGGATACACAATGGAATTAGCTTTTCAGGAAATTGATTCGGACCATAGTTGTTGGAGCAGTTTGAAATGACTGTTTTTAAGCCATAAGTATTGGCATAAGCTCTTACAAAATGGTCCGAAGCAGCTTTGGAAGAAGAATAAGGGGATTGAGGGTCATAAGGTGTTGTTTCTAGAAAATAACCGCCCTCATCCAAAGAGCCATAGACCTCATCTGTTGAAACATGATAAAAAAGATGATTCTCTTTATCCTGCCAGAAATTTTTGGCTGTATTCAACAAATTAACTGTTCCCATAACATTTGTCTTCACAAATGCGAGGGGATCGGTGATTGACCTATCCACATGAGATTCTGCTGCCAAATGAATCACATCGGTAATTTGGTAGTCATTAAAAACTTCCTTTAAAAGTTCCTCATTATTGATATCTGCTTTGGCAAAAACGTAATTTTTTTCTCCTTCAATGTCCTTTAAATTCTCCAAATTACCTGCATAGGTCAAACAATCCAAATTAACAATTCTGTAATTAGGATACTTTTTTACAAAAAGTCGGACAACATGAGAGCCAATAAAACCTGCTCCACCTGTAATCAAAATTGATTTTTCCATAATTAAAAGATATTATAATATGTATGTAAAAATTTTAAATTAAACTTAACACAGATAAGCTGTACTAAGCAGGGACAATTTCTATTCCAAATCCAACCATAAAATTTAAAAAATTCAGGGGCCAAACACAGAGAAAACCCTTACAAGCACTTTGGTTTTCCCGTGGAAATAAATCAATAGCGTCTAAACCTTAAACTTCCCTAATAATTTTGCCAACCAACTAGCTTTATGTTCTTTTTCTTCAGCATAATAACCATCCCCATAGCTATTTTTTCTCATATAGGAGTAATTGTACCCATAGCCATAATTATATCCACTAAAATCATAGGTATCCCCTCCGCTTTTTAAGCCGTTAAAAATGGCGTAAAAATTCCTTACTTGATCGTTGGCATAGAGATCATTGATCATCAAAAGGTGATTTTTATGGGTAAAATCATGTCTTACAATATAAAGATTTACATCGGAAAAACGCAATAAATCCATTGTTTCGGAAACCAACCCTACCGGTGGGCAATCCATGATAATGATATCAAAACTTTCTTCCAAATGGTCCAGGAGCTTGCCCATTTTATCTTTTAGCAGTAACTCAGCAGGATTAGGAGGTACCGCCCCAGAAGGAACCACATAGAGATTTTCATAGGGTGTTTCAACAATAATATCGGCTGCAGAATCTTTATCTACTAAATAAGTTGAAAGCCCTTTTTTATTGGATACACCCAAATATTTTGCCAGCTTAGGTTTTCGAAGATCAAGTCCCATTATACATGTCTTTTTCCCACTCAGGGCCATTGCGGAAGCAAGGTTAAGGCTAATGTATGTTTTCCCTTCTCCGGAAATACTTGAGGTCACTAAGATACGTTTACATTTTTTTCACTTGCTATATAAAACAGAGCCGACCGAAGGGACCTAAATGATTCCGAAGCTAGGGACCGTGGATATTCCGCTACTAATAAATTGGTGTTCTTGTCACTGTATCCAATGGTTCCCAATAAGGGAATGCGCATTAGGCTTTTTAATTGGATCTGATCCATTACCCTATTGTTTAAGTAATGAAACAACCCAAAAACCTAAAGGAAGAAAAATCCAAGCCCGATAGCATAAGTATAATTTTGAGTCTTTTTGGAAAAATTAGAGTACCCCTTTTTGCTTGGTCCACTATACTGTTATCGGGTACATTAGATGCTTTAGCAATTCCAGCCTCTGCTCTCTTTTCAAGAAGATAAGTGTATAAATTTTCCCTCAACTTAAATTCTCTTAAGATATTGGTATAATCTGATTCTGCCTTTGGTAAATTAGAAAACTGCTTGTCAAAAGAGTTTAGTTTCTTCTGGTTTTCTTGTTTTCTACTTTCTGTATTGGCTATGAGGTTTTTAATGTTTTCAAATAGATTCTCTTTCAACCTATTGATCTGTTGATCTAAAACATTTACATCAGGGTGGGTTTCATTTACTAGAGAAAGTAATTTTCGTCGCTCCAGAGAAATTGTCACTAAGGAGCCAACCAATTCATTAAAAAGAGGATCATCAATACCAACTACGGAAGGGGCAACAATTTCCTCAAAAGAATCTGTTTTAGTTATTAAATAATTTTTAAGGGTATTGTAATAGGCCAATTCAAAGTCTATGGATTGGATGTTTGTTTCTAAAGCCTGTATACTATTCAGTACGCCACCGAACTCTGCATTCACATCCAGCATTTTATTGCTTACCTTAAATTGTTGCATTCTTCCTTCAACAGACTTCAAGGAATCTTCAACGATATACAACTGTTCCTCGATGAACTTCAAGGCATTTTCAGAAATTCGGTTCTTTTCTTTCAGGTCATATTCCAGAAAAGCGTCCATTAAGGCATTGATATAATCACTCCCTTTTTCTACAATTTTAGTAACTGTACTGATTTCAAGCACCGTTCCATAATTGATAAGTGGCTTAACCTGAATGGCATTGGCGTACCGATCTACTAAAGAAGCCGGATTATGAAGTAAAAACTCATAAGTATCATATTGCCTTAAATCGTCAAGTAAATAAATTTTAAATTTTGCCTTTTCACCTATTATTTCTTCGCCAAAACCCAGCACTTTATTGAAAATATCTCTTTCCTCTTCCACGTATTGGTAGCTGGTAAAGAACCTATCAAAAAAAGTATTTTCTCCGGAAAGCAGCATAAATGTGGAATCAGAAAGGATGTTAATTCTGATTTTTTTATTGACAATCTGCGGGTAATTCCAATCCACTTCAACCTTTATAGGGCTATTTTTATAGAGTTCAATTTCTTTAATATTGGTTGATGCAAAATAACTTACATCAAAATGTAAGTTACTCAAAGCTTCGGAAGCCAGATTTTTTGAGGAAAATAATAATATATCATTGGTAAGATTATCCCCTCCGGAAAAAATATTTGAACGATCAAGTATTCTAACCTCAGGGGATGCATTGCTCTTGATCATTACACTGCCTTTAACTTCATATCGCTCGACTGTATATCGATGAAAAAGAAATACAAAAACCAACCCGATTGAAATACAAAGCAAATACAAAGGCCAATATCTAAAGTATTTGATTAAGTAATACTTGATATCTATTGGCTTTTCCTGCTCATCAAATTGAGAAAGATCTAGATTTTCCATAACTAAAAGAGCCCTGAGGTAATTCCATATAAAAACATCAATGCAGTAATAATGGACACCCCAAGTTGCAAGCTTCCCGTCAAATTCTCTCCTGAACCAATTTGTCTAATATTCATTGGTTGCAAATACAATATGTCATTGGGCTGAATAAAATAGTAAGGGGAAGCCAAAAGTTGTCTGTCATTCAAGTTAATTTGATGGATCTTGGTGCCTCCATCATACTGTCTTATTAAAAACAATTCATTCTTACGTGCCAAAATACTGGATTCACCTGCAATTGAAATGGCGTCAAAAATGGTGGCGCGGTTTTTTAGAATCATCTTTGGACCCACATTACTAAATTCTCCTAAGGTAGTAAATCTAATGCCTCCTATCCTAAGCTTAACCTGCACTTCATCTTTGAAATAAAACCCTATGGCCTCCTGAACCATATTCCGTGCTTCAATTTCTGTTAAACCGGCAATTTTTATAGGATCCAAATTTGGAATTTGAATGTATCCGTCTTTATCTATTGAATACCCCGAAAAATAAAAAATGTCCATGTTTCCATTGCCACCAGCTCTACTTGTCCTAACCGCATTCGCTCCTTGATACTGGAAAGCTTTAAGCAAGTCCTCATTAGAGGAAGCAAAATCAACATCTACAATATCATATGGCTGCAAAATATACTCGTATTCTACATCCGCAAAAGGAATAAATTCATCCAATTCAATGGGCTCATTTCCTTCTAAATTTTGAAGATAATTTATTCTCTTATTACTTATACAGGAAGTAATTGAAATAAAAATTAAAACCGGAAATACCAGTCTTTTCATGTAAAAACTTTTAATGATCACCTCCAAAATTAACTAAATATGAACGGTTTGAAAAAATGAGAATAATAAATTTAAAGTGCATTATTTATTATTCAACAAGCGATTATATGCATTAAAAATATTTTTCTGGATAGAATTTCTATCGAATTTTTCTACAACCCTCTGGTGTAGATTTTCTGCATACCCCTGCATATCTGCTCTTTTTACGAATGCAAATTCCATGGCCTCTTTCAATGCCGAAACTAGTCCGACCTGATACACAAGAGCCGTCTTTTTATGCTTTACTAAATCAGTATTTCCCGGTATATCTGAACAGATGATAGGGCAACACATTGCTCCTGATTCCAAAAGTACATTGGGAAATCCTTCCCTATGAGAAGGGTGGATAAGGACATCACAAATGGCCAAATAATGTGCAACATGATCCGTCCATGGCACATGTACTATTCTTGGATGATCCTTTATCTGGTTGATGGTTTTGGGCTCAAGGGGATTCAAATCCTGTTCAAAGTCTCCCAATAAAATTAATTTTGACCGATTAACGATTTTTGATTGTACAAAAGCTTCCACTAGATCGGCAATCCCCTTGTCTTTAACTAGCCTACCAACTGTTAGCATTAAAAAATCATCCTCCCCGGGTACAATTCGCATGGTAGCGGCCACTAAATGATTTTCCTGTAAATTGTTCCTGTCAAAAACCTTTAGATCAACTCCATTAGAAGACCCTTCACCAATAATTTTCACCTTCTCCGGACGAACAAGTTTTTTACTTATAATAAAATCCTTTAAAGAATAGGAATTTGGCCATACTTCATCGGCAAAGCGGTAGGTGATTTTTTCAATGTCAGACAGTAGTTTTGCTTTCCTACCTTTTTCCACGATAAAAGGAAGCCCGGCTAAAGTATGAATTTTCACTGGCACTCCTGCCATCCACGCAGCAACCATTCCTAACAATCCGGCCTTTGGTGTATGGGTATGCACAATATCCGGTTTTTCCCGCTTAAACAGGCGAAACAATAACCACAAACAATAAATGTCTTTTAAGGGAGTAATTTTCCTGGTAAATGGGATGATTTCTTTCCTTATGCCTTTTTCATTTTTTGAAACATCATACCATTCTTTCCCTTCTGAACTAACCATAAGCACGTCAAATCCTGCATTTGACATGAAACTCATTTGATTTTTTAATAATAATTTGAGAGAAATGGGAACAGTTGTGATCCTAATCAACTTTGGCATTCAGCTATTATTTAATTAAAAGGTCAAATATACCTATTAAATCGATGGAAAATTAAATATTCTACTCAGTTGTCTTCAATTTTTATTATTAATGAAACGAAAGGAATTTGTAAAAAGTGGTCAAACAATGTGATTTATTTTTAACGAGGATTTGTCCCTAGAAAGCCAAAATGCATAAGCCAATCAAACGAACACTTGTAGATAGCTGACATTCAAATATTTATACTTTTTAATATTATAAAGGACACTATCAATCAACTGTTATTCATATTTGACAACCGATTAGGCATTGCAATTGCACAAACCAATACTGAAAAATAGTCAAAAGCATATAAGAAACACCTATTTCACTTTGTAGATAAAGTCTAATTCTAAAAAATTCAGAGATTAAAGTGTCAATATTTGAGTAATGAGGAAATACAATTAGCTCCTTACTGTATTAAGTATTATCTATTCGTGCACAAACCCAAGTAGCTTCTGCTATAAGTGTATCTCGAACAGTGGCCATCCCGCTTTGTTTAATTATCTTATTGCTAATCCTTATGTTCTGAATGGTGTATTTAATTTCTTCATTGTAATTGGCTCCTTTCAAAAACTGGACATGGTCCATACTTACCAAACCAAAAAAGCCCTTTGCAAGTCCAGCTTTTTTATTCCTGCACCACCACATTGCGCCATAGATTCAATTAAAATCATACCTGGAATAAAATCAAAATCAGAAAAACTACCTGTGGCCATTTTGTCAATGGCTTTGTCAAAGGTTTTAATCCCGATGATTTGATTCTCGTTTGCAGAAATAATTTTATCAACGAATAGAAAAGGAGATCGATGTGGTATTAGTTTTTCAATTGAAGCATCCATTTTTTTCAAATATTAAAGCTTACTGAATGGTTTTTATGCCGCCAAAAATCCTTTGGAAAAGCTTTACCAATTTAATTAATTTTAAACGGTTTAAGGCATAGCCCCTCACTTTACGTCGATGTAAATTATTAATGCTTCATAATTAGATAAATGCGACAGGCTTTCTGATGATTACACCAACCTTCTATCTAAAATAAAATGCATCTTTAACCTACTGCTAAAGCTTATTATTAAGCCTAGACAGAATGTTTTGATTTACCTAGGAACGCAGGGATTTGTCAAGAAAAAGGGTGAGGAAACCCCACCCTTTTTGAAAGCTTAATCGAAAATACTGATTTAATCAAACGCAGGATCTTGCACCAATGTAGGTGACCCATCTCTAAAGGATCTTTCAATTGCCTCTAATGGAACAGGGAAATATTCATGAACACCTTTGGTAAAGCTAGCATTGCTTAAATACGTTCTTTTGGTACCTTCCTCGTTAAGGTATTCATTCATCGTTTCTGCAGCAATTCCCCAACGTTGTAAATCAAAGAATCTATGTCCTTCCATCGCAAATTCCAACCTGGTTTCCATCCTTACAGCTTTTCTTGCCACATCTTGATCTGTCCACGGCATATCGTAGGTAGATATTACATAGTTGGCAGCAGGTTCTCCTTCCACAATCGTATAATCATTCCTTTCAGCACCTTGAATGGCCTTTGGTACAAAACCATCAGGATTAGCTGCTCTAGATCTGATCATATTAACAAGCTCCCTGGCCCTTTCAAGGTTACCAAGTTCAACTTCAGCCTCAGCCAGCCATAATATCACCATATCTAATCTCATAATTCTGTAATTATTGGCAGACAATCGGGGGTTAGACCCAATTCCGAAAAATTCCGGCTCCGCCACATGCTTAATTGGTGAATATGGCCCTGCATAATTTTGATCTCGGATAAAGTCACTGCCATGGATTTTATAACCTTTGTACAGAACATCTCTTCTTCCAACTGTATGATCTAGTCTCGGATCTAATGGACCTTCATAGGGTTGAAAAGGGTCATTCCAAGCCAAGCCTTGATCATTGGGAACATCACTATCGTTGAAAGTATCTAACAGAGGAAGCCCATCCTCAGAAGTTTTATAAGCATTTACCAAGTTTTGAGAAGGTTGGTAGAACCCACAACAGCCCCAAGGATCTGTATAAGGATAATTCAATGTTGTTCCTTCATTGGCTGCAGCTGTAGTAGCACTTGAGATAGAAAATTGAATTTCAAAAATTGACTCTTCATTGTTTCTTCTTCCCACAAGAAAATTTTCTTCGAAAGTACTGGTCAATGAAAATGGCCCATTGTTTAAAATATCATCTAAAAGGGTCTTCGCTTCCGCTAACACCGTCGTATTTGCTTCTCCTGTGCTTTGATCCCATCCTTGGAACATCTTGGCTTTGGCAAGAAAAGCTTGAGCTGCCCATTTTGTAGGTCTCCCCACATCTGCTTGAGATTCAGGCAAGGTATTCATTGCCGCTTCAAAGTCAGCCTCAATATCGGGCCAAATCTCCCTATCATTTGGAACTTTACTACTTTCTAAATCTATTAAATCGAAAGTAGAGTCATCAATATAAGGAACTCTTCTCCACATTTTTCTGGCTTCCATATGGAAAAACCCTCTTAAAAACCTTGCTTCGGCAATTATCTGAGCACTTCTTTCCTCAGACACATCTTCGGCTTTTTCAATGTGTTCAACACATCATTCGCCCGGGCTACTCCTTTATAAACTGCTCTCCATTTATTTCTTAGGTGAAGATTGGTAGGCTGAAAATCAAAAGCTTCCAAGAAAGACTGCTCCGGCTGATCACCTGCATCTGTTCCTTTGTAGGCGTCATCTGATACCACACCACCATATACCCAATTGTCTATGGTGCCATTCCATCCGGATTGTCCATCCAGTCCGTAACCATCTATCATTGCGTAAGCTCCCAACAAAAGCCCTTCTACGCCTTGTGCATTAGCCAAATCTACTGTACTGAACTGACCTTGGGGTACGGTTTCCAAAAACTCTTCCTGGCAGGAAGTAATGGACAACCCAAGTACTATTGCAGTAGCTATTTTTAAATATATTCGTTTCATTTGTTTGCTTCTTTATGTTATGATTGATTAAAACGTAACATTTACTCCCAAAATCAAATTTCTGGAAATAGGCATATAACCTCCATCAAATCCGACGGTATTGTTACTTCCTGTCTGAATCTCAGGATTTGTACCTGTATACTTTGTGATGGTAAACAGATTCTGACCTTGGAAATAAATAGAAGCCCTGCTCATACCTATGTTATTTAATAAGGCTTCAGACAAATTATAAGTCAACTGTACATTCCTCATTCTAAAATAAGAACCATCTTCTACAAAATAACTGGATGGCCGACTACTCACTTGATCATTAATATCCATTATTGGGAAAGTACCGGTAGGATTACTTGGCTGCCAAGCATCATACAATGCTGTTTTTGATTTATTTCCTTGGAATGTATTGAAATCCGTCCAGTAATTGATATAATTAAAAATATCGTTTCCAACAGATCCATTACCAAAGATTGCCAGATCCCAATTTTTATACCCTAGGTTTAAATTAATTCCATAAACAAAATCCGGATGAGGGTTTCCAATGATGGTCCTATCTGCATCAGTAATTACACCATCTTCGTTCACGTCCTGAACCTTGAATTTACCAACAGCATTGTAGTTACCATAAGCAGGATGTGCATCTACCTCTTCTTGGGTTTGAAAAATACCTAAGTTATTGTAACCAAAGAAAGAAGATATAGGATATCCTGATTGGGTAATTGTTACTGAAGGTACTCTAGTGGAAGTCCCAAACAACACATTGTCTTCATTCTCCGCCAAATTATCAACATTGTTTCTGTACATGGAGAAGTTAGCAGAAACGCCATAACTTAATTCTCCTCCCATAGCAGTGTCATCAAGTCCCAAATTTAAGTCAATCCCTTTATTGGTCATTTGACCTACATTAAAGAAAGGCGCGGTGGCATCTCCATGTCCATAATTAATGGGAGTTTGAAATAACATATCTGAAGTTACCCTGTTCCAAAGGTCTAATTCGAAGAAATATTTCCCATCCATCAACTCTATATCCAAGCCAATATTATTAGAAGTAGTGGTCTCCCACCTTGCATTTGGATTTCCAAAGCGCTGTGCATCAAAACCTAGAGAAGGGGTGGTGGTTGAACCATCAATAGGATAGCCCGCATTGAAAATATTTGACCTATAGGTTGTATATGCATTGTAATCACCGATCAATTGGTTACCGGTTTTACCCCAACCATACCTCAATTTCATGTCAGACACAATTGGCAAAGCCTCAGCCACTGCTGCTTCATCCGATAATCTCCATCCTAAACTAAATGCAGGGAATGTTGCATTTCTGGATGCAGCCAAAAATCTAGAAGACCCATCATTTCTCAAAATAAACTGAACGAGATATTTACCATCGTAAGAATAGTTCAGCTTACCGAACTGCGAATAAAGTCGATAATCACTCTCTACTCTACCAAAGTTGGTAGCTGTATTGGGATCTCCTAAGTCTAGATAGGAAATAATAGGGTTGGTTTCGAAAGCAAACCTTTGTCTGGAAGCCCCAAAAATTTCACCAAACTCTTTAATCGACTCTAAACCCAAATATGCATCAAATGCATGTACATCATTGAAGGTTTTAGTATAACTTACCGTATTGGTCCATACCCATTGGTAAGAATACGCATTTTCGGCAGTAGAACTATTGACAAAATTGCCCTCCACATATTCAGGCTGTGGTCTACCTATATAACGGGCCCTTCTATTGTTAGCGTCCACACCAAAACTTGATCTAACATTGATATTATCTGTGATATCAATCTGGGCATAAATATTTCCAAACACCCTCAATTCTAGGTTCCTATTGTCTTTGGCTCTTTCCAAGAATGCCACTGGATTATAATTATTACCCAGATTGGCCCCTCTACTTCCCGCGAAGTTGCCCATGATGTCATATACAGGCAAAAGTGGGTGTTGAAGCGAGGAACTAAATACTGCATTTTGCTCTTCATTGTTACCTCTTGACCCATTACCAAAACCACCTTTTCTATTACCGACTGTTACGGAAAGGTTTTCTCCAATCGTTAATCTATTTTTAAGTGTTTTAAACTCAGTATTGGCCCTTAGAGAATATCGGTCATATCCTATATTATTTATTACCCCGTCTTGACTGAAATAATTCAAGGACAAGGCATACCTACCATTTTCCGTTCCTCCATTGGCTGTCACTTGATAACTCTGTATAGGCGCAGATCTTGTGGTCTCAGCCCACCAATCTGTATCAGAGGCCCTGGTAATGGGGTAAATATTTCCCGGCTCTAATGCATATAAACTTGGATCAACTCCCGGATCTCCCTCCATGGCTCCGCTTGGGAACACATAATCAGGAATACTTACTTCACCATTTGGCCCCCACGAATACTGCCCATGCGTGGGCGTACTTCCCGGGTTACCATAGATATTGGCCAAATAAAGATACTCACCTAATTCTTCTGCATTCAAAGGGTCCGGACCTCTATCGGAAGTTTGCATACCATAATAGGCATTGAAAGAAACACTAGGCTTCCCTACTTTACCTCTCTTTGTAGTGATGATGATCACACCGTTCGCAGCCCTTGAACCATAAATTGATGCAGCTGAGGCATCTTTAAGAATTTGAATTGATTCAATATCATTGGGGTTTAAATTCCCCTGACTTTGTGTGGGTACACCATCTATTACATACAAGGGATCATTGTTGTTAATTGTTCCAAACCCCTAATACGAACTGTAGCTCCACCTCCCGGTGTTGCATCGTTAATAATGGTCACACCTGCTGCCCTACCCTGTAACTGTTGGGCAAAGGTTGTGGCAGGAATAGCTAGTAATTCTTCAGAATCGACTGAAGTAACGGCGCCGGTAATCTCTCTACGAGATTGGGAGCCGTAACCTGTTACAACCACTTCATCCAAACCACTTAAACCTTGTTCTAAAGATACATCGACGGTAGTCCTACTGCCAACGATTTCCTCCACATTATTAAACCCCAAAAATGAAAACACCAAGGTGGATTCTTGATTGGCTACTGAAATTGTATAATTTCCATCTAGGTCTGTTACAGTACCATTTGATGTGCCTTTGACTAATACGGCTGCACCGGGAAGGGGATCCCCTAGGTCATCCGTGACTGTACCCGAAACCTCTATCTGTGCCAAGGCAAAGCCCGTACTCACAAACAAAGACAACAGTACCAAACTGCATAACTTGTAAATTTTTAACATAAGTAAATTTTAGGTTTAGTATAAATTAATTGATATAAATTAAGAGCACACTGTATAAACAAGGCTCAAACGATTTAACCGATTAAGGCCAACATTGTTTAACTTATAAAGTATTTTCCTTTGAAAAATAAAGCGGATACCAGCTCTCTGAATGCAAGCTGGTTCCTAGAAATTCTAAAGGACTAACTGAGGCAATTGGTAGTACTGGCATAATGGGTTATATTTATCTGTTAATAATTATCTATTATGAAAAATACTTACAAAAAAAATAATTAATCAAACGACTTAAGCAATAATATGATTTTTTAATTTAAGGAAAAAAAAATTGAGAGAATTATTTGAAATTGATTTAAATCTGCAAATAGATCACTAAATCAAATCGAATACCATATCAATAAAACTTTTTCACTAAAAAACATTACTATTCCCTTTTATTAAAATTTAAAAACAACACTAAATTTTGTTTAAAATGGTTAAACCAAATTTACCTTTAAAAAAAGTATATTAATTATATATTTCAAACCAACCAATTACAACATTTTTTTACGTTAATTAAAAAAGCGATAACTTGATCTTATATTTAATTATTTCAACTAATATTACTAATGTTAAATAAAACTTTTATAGATGATTTTTAATTTTAACATAGAAAAAATTTACGGTAAGGTAAACGTAAATAAAATTTTATTGATTGAGTCAAATTTAAAATTTATTGGGTTCCTAACCTGAACACTTTCCTTTGTTTCATTTATTTTAGTCTATCAAGCAAGGGATTCTATAATAGGTTTTCAACTGACAACAAAATTCACCCTTATTGGTTGTCATAAGTCTCCTTTCACCTAGGCAACAAAACGCATTTACTTCTGTATAAAAAGCAACCTGCAAAAGTTACAACTGCCACAATCAAAAATCTATTTTTTTCTAAAGTAAAAACTTTATATTTACCAAATAATCACACATCCCGCACCAATAAACCCAATTTTCAAGAAATTGTTAAGACATTTCTCATATTGTTTAAACCCCTCTACCTTGATTAAGGTGTGGATAGTCTTTTTCACGATAACAGGCTGCAACACCCAAGAGAAAAATGAACCCTCACCTGCCCTTTCACCTCAAGAAGCACTTAAAAAATTTGAATTTAATGAAGATCTCACCGTCCAGCTTGTGGCAGCTGAACCCTTAATTGAAGACCCTGTTTTTACAAGTTTTGATGAAGAGGGAAGGCTTTGGGTAGTTGAGATGCGAGGTTTTATGAATACCATAGACGGGCATAATGAACAAGCACCAAATGGCAGGATTTCAATCTTGGAAGATAAAAATGGTGACGGGGAAATGGACAAAAAAACCATTTATCTAGATAGCCTAATCTTACCCAGAGCACTTGCCATTGTAAGCAACGGTGCCCTGGTGGCGGAAAATATGGCGCTTTGGTGGACCCAAGACCTGGATGGTGATTTAGTAGCAGATACCAAAGTATTGGTAGACCCTGATTATGCAGGAAGCAATTTACCCGAACATGCCGGTAACGGTTTATTGAGAGGAATTGACAATTGGTATTATAATGCAAAATCTCGGTTTCGTTACAAACTTAAAAATCAAAGATGGATCAAAGACAGCACCGAATTTCGTGGTCAATGGGGGATTAGCCAGGATAATTATGGCAGGCTGTATTACAATTACAATTGGTCTCCTTTGCATGCAGATCTAGTTCCCCTAACTATTTTAATAGAAACCTTAACCATAGCAGTACCTCAGGGATCGATCAAGGTCTTACCTCAGATCGAGAAATTTTTCCGGTCAGAGAAAATTTAGCGATCAACAGAGGTTATATTCCCGGAACACTGGATAAAAGAAACAGACTAAAGGAATTCACATCAGCATGTTCTCCTTTTTACTATAGAGGTGACGGGCTACCATCACAATATTCAGAAAACGTCTTTATCTGTGAACCTTCCGGAAATTTGATTAAAAGGAATGGCATCAAGGATAATGAGATCTTTATCCAAACCAGCTCACCTGATCAAGGCCGGTCAGTGATTGCTTCACGAGATGAGCGCTTTAGACCTGTTAGTTTGACTTCAGGCCCTGATGGCGCCTTGTATATTACCGACATGTACCGTGGCCTGATCCAACATGCCGCCTATATCTCCTCCTATTTAAAAGCAATCACAATTAATAGAAAGCTTGAATTGCCGACACATTATGGCAGAATATGGCGATTAACCGAAAAAAACCAAGGAAACAGATCCGTGCAAAAACTATCTGAACTAAAACACCATGAACTAGTTCAAAAGCTGAAACATCCAAACGGCTGGCACAGGGATATGGCACAAAGGCTGTTGGTAGAAAAAAGACAAAAACACAGTAAAAATATTAGAAGAACTTGCCTTAGATAACAAGTATCCATTGGCTCAAATCCATGCTTTGTGGACTTTAGAAGGGATGGGAAGATTAGATGCTAAGGTGATCATTTCCCTTTTGGAGATAGATAATTCTAAAAACCCTCAAGTTACCATCCATGCCCTACGCCTTGCAGAACAGTTTTCTTCAGAAAATTCAGTTTACAAAGAGGTTCTAGAAAATAGCCTGTTTAAAATAGTAAGGAGTAAAAATTCGGCAATAAGCCTCCAATTGGTCTTGAGTTCAGGCAATTTTTCTCCAAAGTTTAATTTTAAGGTGCTCTTGGTTGTTTTGGAAGCAATGATTGATGAGCCTATATTTAGGGATGCGGCCCTCAGTAGTTTGTATGATCATGAATTTTTTTTTTGCAGTTACTATTGGAACAAAAAACATGGCAAAACGAAGTGAGCTCAAGAGCTATTTTTATCGAAATGCTGGCTACAGCCATCTGCAACAAATATGAGCCATCGGAAATGCGAAAATTGGTAAAAATCTTAGATAATAGCCCGCCCTCTCAAGACTGGAAATCATTGGCTATCCTTAGAGGGATGACAGTCGCTTCTTCTCATCATAAAAGTCCCCTCATTCGACTTCCCAAAGCGCCCCTATTCACAACCACTACTGAATTTGAAAAAGTGATTTAAACATCAACCAATTAAATCAATTGTTTGACTGGCCTGGTAAAAATAATAAAGTAGACAGTCTTAAAGCCAGCTTCAACTTGTCAAATAGCGAAAAAATATCCTTTGCTAAAGGAAGACAGCTCTATGTTAGTACTTGTGCAGGTTGTCACGGAGAAGATGGTGAAGGCGTAAATAGAATGGGTCCACCATTAAACAATTCTGAGTGGGTTACAGGATCTGAAAAGCGACTTGCCATGATTTTAATCCATGGGTTAGAAGGGCCATTAACGGTCAATGGAGTCCAATACCAAAGCCCTGAAATTTTGCCCATAATGCCTTCCATGGCTAGTCTAGACAATGGCAGAATAGCAAATATCCTTACTTATATCAGGAATGAATGGAATAATAATGCACCGGCTGTAAAGAGTGGTACAGTTGCAGAATTAAGACTTTCAACCCAAGGCCGGGTCTTGCCATGGAAACCGGAAGACCTTTTAAAATATGAGCCACCGGTAAACCCGCTGAACAAACCTTAAAAATCATGAAGGCAAACACCGTACATACAACAGTCCCTAATTATTCAAGTGAGCGTCGCAATTTCATAAAAACTGCAAGCGTGGGGTTATTGGCCATGAGCATCCCTGGCTTTCCTAATATTTTCGAGAGGGAAAAATTGGGTATTGTCGTTCATTCTTATGGAAAAAGATGGCATTCTTCTTATCAAAGTAGCCTTTACCCGGGCTTTAAAAATGCCAGTGAATTGCTAAACCATTGCCATAAAATCGGTGCAGGAGGAATCCAGGTTGGAGTTAAAGATTGGTCAACTGATTTCTCCAAAAAAATAAGAGATCAAAGAGAAAAGTTCGGCATGTACCTTGAAGGTTCCATTGGAATGCCTAGAAAAGAAATTGATCTAATGGGTTTTGAGAAGCAACTCATCTTGGCGAAGGAGGCCGGTGTTAAGGTTTTGAGAACCGTAAGTTTAGGACCTAGAAGATATGAAGCGCTTCATACAGAAGAAGATTTTATAGCGTTCAAAACCGAAGCCACAAGGATGCTAGCAAAAGTTGCCCCTATTTTAAGCAAACATAAAATCAAATTGGCGATTGAAAATCACAAAGATTGGCGCTCCGATGAATTGGTCCACTTGGTGAAAAATATATCAAGTGAATGGATTGGGGTTACCTTGGACTTTGGAAATAGCATTGCTTTAATGGAGCTACCTGAACATACACTCCAACTTTTGGCTCCCTATGTTTTCACTACGCATGTCAAAGACATGGCAGTGGCTCCCTACGAAAAAGGATTTCTATTGTCTGAAGTACCATTAGGGAAAGGTTGCTTAGCACTAAAACAGATTGTAGACACTTGCAAAAAGCACAACCCATCAATCACTTTTAATCTCGAGATGATTACAAGAAACCCGCTACAAATCCCTTGCTTGACACCTGATTATTGGACCACACTCCAGCAGGTGACAGCCTCCGAATTGGCAAAAATGCTAACTTGGGTAAATTCTAGAAAAGAAAGGCTTCCATATATCAATGCTTTAGAACCTGAAGCATTATTAGCCAAAGAGGAATACAATGTACGGACTTCATTGTCATACAGTAATGAAAATTTTAACCTATAAATTGAATATTATGTTAGACAGCTTACCAGGAATTAAATTATTTGATCTCAGTAAAAAAACAGCCATTGTCACTGGAGGATCTAAAGGTTTAGGCCTTGCCATGGCGGCAGGGCTTGCCTCTGCCGGAGCAAATCTATTAATTGTGAATAGAAATGAAAAAGACGGCTTTATTATAGCTGAAAAGATTGCGAAAACCTATGGTGTAAAAGCGCTGGCTTTTGCTGCTGACATTTCCAAAGAGGAACAAACCGATGCAATGGCCGCTTTTGCCATGGAAAATTTTGGCAGCATTGATATTTTGATAAACAGTGCCGGTATAAACATTAGAGGGGCGATTGATGAGGTAAGCTTGGAGGATTTTAACAAAGTAATGGAAGTAAATGTCACTGGTTCTTGGCTTTGTAGCCGCTCCGTTATCCCCCATATGAAAGCTCAAAAATCAGGAAAAATAATAAATTTAGCCAGTACTTTGGGTCTTGTAGGTTTGGCCAATCGGACGCCTTACACTTCAAGTAAAGGTGCTGTGGTCCAAATGACCCGTGCATTGGGGATTGAGTTGGCACCATTTGATATTAAGGTTAATGCCATCTGCCCGGGGCCATTTCTCACAGAAATGAATATCCCTGTTGCCGATGATCCTGCTACCAAGGAGTTTATTATTGGTGCCACAGCCTTGGGAAGATGGGGAGAACTCAAAGAAATTCAAGGGGCCGCAATTTTCTTAGCAAGTGAAGCAGCCAATTATATGACGGGATCTCTCCTTACCGTAGACGGTGGTTGGACAGCTAAATAGCGTTTAAAAAAACTTTCGAATACTTATGCCAATAGAGAAGCCATAAGGAATATAATTACCATAGAAGTAATAGACAGAATAAGGGTACCTAAGCTGTGGGATTGGTAGCCTTGCTTGATATTCATTCCGGATAATTGGGTCATGGCCCAAAAAAAGCTATCATTGGCATGGGAGACGGCGATGGCCCCAGCCCCTGTAGCCAAGACTGTAAATACGCGCATTACCTCAGAATCCAAACCCAAGGTGGGCATTAAAGGAACCATTATAGATGCTGTCGTCACCAAAGCTACAGTTGAGGAACCCTGGGCAGATTTCAAGGCAAAGGCCATAGCAAAAGGAAGGAATAAACTCCAATGGCCAGTACTCATCAATCCACTAATCTGATCAGCAATTCCTGAATTTTGTAGCATTTTACCAAAAACTCCACCAGCACCTGTGATGAGTATCACAGGTGCCCCTATCAATAATGCTTCACCAAACCAACCCGAAGAAGACAATATCTTTTTGTCCAACTTTTCCGGCAAACTAAAGGCCAAAAATGCACCTAAAAGTAAGGCAATTATTGGGTTCCCAATAAATAAAATAAGGGCAGTTAGGTGGTTTTCCCCAAAGGGTTTGGTAGGATAAGCTGCAATCGAGGACAAAATTATTAACAACAATGGGATTACAATTGGCATAAAAGACTTGCCCAATGATGGGCTTTTCCCGGAATAACCTAATTTATCCACCTTAGCAAAGGCCGGTTCTAAATGAATATTTGAGACCCAATACTTACAAAAATAGTAGCAGGGTATCAATCCCAAAGCACTGATAATCGCACCAAATAAAATTATTCGCCCTAAATCTGCCTCCAAGATACCTGCCGCAGCTATAGGTCCTGGAGTGGGTGGAACCAATGAATGCGTGGCAGTTATCCCCAACGTTAAGGCAACTGTTGTAGCAGCATAAGGCAATTTCCCTTTAAAGGAAAGTGATTTATTGATTGGGTTCAACATGATAAAAGCACTGTCGCCAAACACAGGAATTGAAGAAATGTATCCGGTAATCATCATCCCAAGCATCACTGATTTTTCGCCTACCCAAGACAGTACCTTTTTTGCAATAACAAAAGCACCTCCGGATTTTTCAAGAAAAGTCCCTATAATTACTCCAAAAAGGATCAGTAGACCTATTCTTCCCAAGACACCTCCAAACCCCTCGGTAATTGAGCTAATAATCAGTGCATTGGGCATACCTGCCAATAACCCATATAATATGGCCCCGGTGAATAAAGCGAGAAAAGGATGAATTTCAAATTTAATGATCGCGACTACGACAATGACCAACACCAATAGAATCAAAATAAAGATTAACATACAGCAATATTTGGGTTTATTTTACCTACCAAATAAAGCATTTTTATCTACATTTTAACTGAATTTATATATTTTTATAAAATATTATTCCATTACATAATCATAAAACTCAATTAATGCATCCTTTTTATGGATTGAATTTTAACCGGGTTTACAAGGTATTGATCCACTTCCTCTCCTGATTGGATTTCTTTTACCAGCTCCATCCCCTTTGTAACCTTTCCAAATGCTGCAAATCCATAACCATCCGGATTTCTCTTTCCATTATGGTCCAATTCAGGCTGTGCATTTATACAAATAAAAAAGGAACTTTGGGCACTATTAGGTCCTAATCTAGCCATAGAAATGGTTCCATCGACATGCTTAATTCTTGTTTTTTGGCTTGTTTCTATTGGTATTGGAGCTAATAATAAACTATCAGGCACATTTCCTCCTTGAATCACTTCTATCCTAATCTCTCTATCCGCTTCGTTTTCCGGTGTACAAACCCTAAAAAAGCTAGAATTGGTATAAAGTTCTTTCTCCACGTAGGCTCGGAAATTCTCTACAGTTATTGGGGCTTGCTCCGGATATACAACAAGCTCAATTTCACCAATTTCTGTCTCTATTAAGTACTTCTCAATTTCCTGTGCAAGTATGGAATTACTGATAATAAATAATAAGAGGCAGCTGATAATTTTATTCATGGTACAAATTATTTTGTTGATTTAAACCCGAAATAAGCAAGGGATCCTTTGGTACTAATGGATGGGTAAGACAGTTAACCAAATTACCATTTCCATCAATTAACAAAAAATTCAAACCCTTTACAAACCATTTTTACTCCCTAACAAAAAATATCTGTATCTCACATTTCACCTAGAAGAGAAACATAACTTTTATAAGGAAATTCAATAATTAACAGAATAAAAATATTCAAAAACCTATTTTAAAAACTATTTTTTGAGTATTTTACCATTACACAAGTAAAAAAAACACCTACTAATTAAAACAAACTAATTATGTTTGAGGAGTACATTGGAGTCATTAAAATGTTTGCAGGCAATTTCACTCCCAGAGGCTACGCGCCTTGTGATGGAAGAATAATGTCAATCAAGGACAATCAATCTTTATTTTCAATTTTAGGCAATATGTATGGCGGAGATGGCAAAACTACTTTCGCCTTACCGGATCTAAGAGGAAGAATGCCGGTGGGGAGTGGACGCGGACCGGGACTTAGTCCAAAAAAGACCGGTGAAAAAGGTGGTCAGGAAACCTGCCAATTAAAGGAACAAAACTTACCTTCACATTCTCACTCATTGTTATCAAATTCTGTAAAAGCCAATTCCAATAATCCTGAAGGCAATTATTTGGCCTTAAGCCAAGTGAAAGTCAACCGATTCAGACCACCTTATGCAGTACAGTCCTATGCTGAGACCTCAAACAGCCTGATGAATGAAAAATCAATAAGCGAAACTGGTGCCAACGAACCATTTGAGCAAATTCCACCCTATTTAAGTATCAATTTCATCATCTGTATACAGGGATATTATCCGGCAAGAACATGATGTTTCATTACTCACAATGAGTAATATCACTGTCTAGGAGTTCTGTAGCATGGGCTGCTGGTAGTCCAAGCTTGGGACTCAGGTAAGGTATCCCCCAACCCATACCTCTTAAAACGAATAGAACACCCATAAACATAACAAAATATGGCATTGCTTTATTCATTTTCATTCTGAAACTCAAGGAGAAAATATCTTTTGAAAACATTAGCAAAATCATCACAGGAAAAGTCCCCAATCCAAAAACGAACATATAAGCCATTCCATAAACCGGGCTTTGTAAGGCCAAAGAAGCCACCAAAGCCATATACACCATCCCGCAAGGAAGGAAGCCATTCAATAATCCGCTTAGAAAAAATGCTTTACTGCCACCTCTTCTAATTGATTTACCCAATTGAGATTTAAGCTTTATCAATGATTTTGAAAATGCAGATCCGGTTATCCATTTTTCTGACTCTTTGTAAAAAAACGCCAAGCCAATAATGGTCAAACCCAAAATTATGGAAACCCATTGCTGTACTCCTGCCAGCGATAGAGAAAACCCCAGCAAACCTACCAGTCCACCTAAAACGGAATAAGTAACAGCCCTTCCCGAGTTATAAAGTAATTTATTGAACAAATACTTACTCCTATCTTTACCTGCTAAGGCCAAAGCTATTGGCCCACACATACCCACGCAATGAAACGAGCCTAGCATCCCCCATATAAAGGCTGTCCAAATCATTTATATATCTATTTTCTTCTCTTCAAAAAGGCTACCCCTCCTGCTTCCCAGGTCATCTTCACCTTCCAATAGCCCGGCTCTAAATCGTCCAGTTTTAAAACACTGAAATCGGCATCCTTAATTTCAACCTGTATTTTTTTATCCATTCTCGCATCAGAAGGTCTAAATAAGTGCAACTCTCCTTTGGCTCCGATAGGCAATTTGAATTGTAGTGTTTTACTTACCGGATCATATTGCAAAACCTTTCCTTCAATAGCTTGGGTATTATTCACCCTATCTATATGTTCCTGGTATTTTATCTCTTCCGCATAATAATTCTCAGTAACCAAATGAATATCATCTTGCCTCACACAAATGGTTACCAAAGTGACCATCAAGCCTATAAAAACAAGTAATAATAACAAAATTCCATTTCCCCAATTCATATCGTATTCTTTAAATGATTGTCATTCAGCAACAGGCCCCATAAAACTGGTAGAAATTCGGTCAATGGTTTCTCCATTTTGCTGAAGCAAAAGCTCCACATTTTGCTGAGGTACTTTCATGTCTTTCTGATTCTTAACCAGAAAAAACCTACCCTCAAACTTGGATTGTCCTTCAAGGTGCCAATCGGTATGCCCCACTTTTTCCAGAGTAAATGTTGGGTCATTTGGAACCAAAGTGACTTCCTGCTCATCAAAGGTCTTATTGATTAACGTAACTTCATATAGATTACTGATTTGCGCCCCCTCTCTGGCTTGGTAGGTCATTCCTCTAAACCTAGTCACAGTAGCGCCTAAATCATCTCTGGTAGCTAACAAAGCCACAAATCCTACAATTAGCAAAAGCAGCATACCGGAGTAGGCTTTCACTCTTCCGGTTAATAATTTTGATGTACCTGTCAAAATACTGTTTTCTGAAGCATACCTGATCAACCCCTTGGGACGATCAACTTTTTCCATAACATCATCACAGGCATCCATACAAGCTGTACAGTTGACACACTCCATTTGTATACCATTTCTGATATCTATTCCCGTAGGGCAAACTTGCACACACAATGTACAATCAATACAATCTCCAACAGGCTTTTCTTCAACCTTTTTCTTTCTAATGGGGGCTCTTGGCTCACCTCGTTTATAATCATATGTCACATTGATGGATTGATTGTCCAGCAACACACCTTGTAGACGTCCATAGGGACAAACCACTATACATGCCTGTTCCCTAAACCATGAAAAAACAAAAAGAAAGATTCCGGTAAAAGCTAGCAAGCCAAAAAAACCAGCCAAATTATCTACTGGAGAGGAGGTAACTATTTCTTTTACTTCATCAACACCTATAAGATAAGCCATAACCGTATGGGAAATAAGCAGGGAAATCAAAACGAAAATAAACATTTTGATGGACTTCTTTCTTATTTTTTCTGCATTCCATGGCATGGCATCCAATTTTCTTTGCTGGCTGGCATCCCCTTCTATCCAATACTCTATTTTACGGAATACCATTTCCATAAAGAGTGTTTGTGGACAAGCCCATCCGCAAAACACCCTTCCGAAAACCACCGTAAATAGGATAATGAAAACAAAGAAAATCAACAATAAAAAAATCAGCAAATGGGTATCTTGTGGCCAAAAAACAGCTCCAAAAATAATGAATTTCCGTTCAAAAACATTGAACAGTAACCAAGGACGACCGTCTACTTTAATGAAAGGCCCTGCAAATAAAATCCCCAGTAATAGCCAAGAAAAATAGGTCCTGTATTGATAGAATTTTCCGGAAACCTTCTTGGGGAAAACCCAATGTCTTTTTCCATCCTGATTCACAGTACCAAGCGCATCCCTGAACTTATCCGGATTTAGATTTTCATTTCTTACAGCCATGATTCTTTTATTTATGATAGAGGTCGGGTCTGAAAGCCTCAAACCCGACCTTTTGGCTTTATTCTACAGGTTCTACACCCAGTTCTTCCTCACCCAAAGCATCTACCGGTTCTTCGATAGTGGGTTCATATTTTTCTCCTTGAGGATCTTTTGGATTGGCAGGAGAAGTTCCTTGAAGGGACAAAATATAACTTGAAACCTGCTGCATTTGCTCAGGGCTTAATTGATCTTGCCATGGAATCATCCCTTTTTCTACTACTCCATATTTGACCACAGTAAAGACACTTTTTATATCTCCTCCATGCAACCAGTACTCATCGGTTAGATTAGGCCCTACACCACCTCCACCATCCATTGCATGACAAGCCGCACAGTTGCCGGTAAATAATTCTTTTCCGGCTTCCAGAGTAGGCGTAGAAGTATCCAATTCTACATTGGTCTCATCAATGGAAGTTAGCATCATGGCACCTCGAGCCTCCGCCTCTAGAGCCGCCTCCTCCAGAGATGCCTCATATTCTTCAATTTGTGTTTTCCCTATACCCAATACGGTATAATTCAAAAAATAAACTACCGCAGAAAAAATGGTCAGGTAAAACACATATTTTAACCATGGGGGCATGAAATTGTCTAATTCCACAATACCATCGTAACTATGGTCAAGCTGTATATCTTTTTCTTCAGCTATTGGCTTCATTTTACCCACCACATATTTCGTCTTGAATGACTCCCACCAGGAAGGCTCAGCTGCCAAGGCAGGGTTTTCTTTTCTCAAGATTGTCATTAGGAAAGACAACATATAAACCATCACGCCCACAATGATAACAATGACAAGCAGTACGATGGTAATTATGGCTAGTAATAGCATGGTATTGCTATCCATCTGTTGCATTTGAGCCAAAAAGCTAGATTCTGCTTCTTGCGCAAAGCCGGGCACTGCCATCAACAAACACATCAGGGTGACTCCAATCAGTTTAAAGTTTTTCATTCGACTTATCGTTTTGAGGTTCATCATTGAGTGGCATTTCTTTCATGTGGTCCACATAAGTTTTATCTACTTTTAAGACCCACCAAAACATTCCGATAAAGAAAATTACAAATATCAATAAGGAAATGATTGGGTAGATCTCAATATTCTCCATTGAGCTTAAAATATTTTTTTCATTTCTTTCTAGTTTATTCGTTTCCGGATCCACCTTTTTTAATATCAGTTCCTAATCGCTGCAGATAAGCAATCAATGCTACAATTTCTGTATCCGGTAAAACTTCGATTCCTGATTCCTTTAAATTTCCTGCAATTTTCTGGGCCTGGCTTTGAAGGTCCTGCAAAGCCCTCTCATCATAGCCTTCCTCATAAGGAACGCCCAATTTCTGCATGGTCCGGATTTTCGCACCAATATTGCTATGATCCATAATATTAGTAGTCATCCATGGATATGGTGGCATCAAGGATCCCGGCGACATGCTTCTTGGATCTACCATGTGGTGATAGTGCCAACTGTCCGGGTATTTTCCTCCGACCCTATGTAAATCCGGACCGGTACGTTTAGACCCCCATAAAAATGGTCGATCATAAACATATTCACCTGCTTTGGAGTATTCCCCATAACGCTCAGTTTCAAACCTAAATGGTCGGATCATTTGAGAGTGACAACCCACACAGCCATTGGAAATATACAAATCTCTTCCTTGCAATTCCAGCGGGGTATAAGGTGCTACACTACTGATGGTAGGCACATTAGACTTCACCAATATGGTGGGGATTATCTCAACAACACCACCTATAAGGATGGCTACTGTGGCCAATATGGTAAAAAAGACAGGTTTTCTTTCCCAGGCTCTGTGCCAAAATTCGTTCTTTTCTTCCACATGTTTGGCCAATGCCGGAGCCTCATCTTCCTCTTCTTCCAAGAAAGATCCTACAGCAGCAGTTTTGATCAAATTGTATACCATCAATATGGCACCACTTAGGTAAAGTAAGCCACCGAAGGCCCGCAACATGTACATGGGTACAATCTGAATAACGGTTTCCAAGAAGTTAGGATAGGCCAAACGACCTGTATCTGCAAATTCTTTCCACATTAAACTTTGGGTAAGTGCTGCTACATACATTGGCAAAGCATAAAACAATATCCCCAAAGTTCCCAACCAGAAGTGGGTATTGGCCAATTTAACTGAGAATAGTTTGGTTCTCCACATTCTTGGCCATAACCAATACAACATGGAGAAAGTTAGAAATCCATTCCATCCCAATCCACCAATATGCACGTGAGCAACAATCCAATCAGTATAGTGCGCAATGGCATTTACACTTTTAATAGATAGCAAAGGACCTTCAAAAGTAGCCATACCATAAGCCGTAACGGCTACTACCATAAACTTCAAGACCGGATCCACTCTAACCTTATCCCATGCCCCTCTAAGCGTAAGCAGGCCATTAACCATACCACCCCAACTTGGAGCTAATAGCATGATAGAAAATGCAACACCTAAAACCTGAGCCCATTCGGGCAATGCGGTATACAATAGGTGATGAGGACCGGCCCATATATAAAGGAAAATTAGGGACCAGAAGTGAACTATAGATAGTTTGTAAGAAAAAACCGGTCTATTGGCAGCTTTCGGCAGGTAATAGTACATTAAACCCAGAAAAGGTGTGGTTAAGAAAAATGCTACGGCATTGTGTCCATACCACCATTGCACCAATGCATCTTGCACACCGGCATAAGCCGAATAACTTTTCATGAAAGATACCGGTAAAGCAAGTGAGTTAAAAATATGCAGCACTGCTACAGTTACAAATGAAGCCAGATAAAACCAAATGGCTACATACATGTGTTTTTCACGTCGCTTGATCAATGTACCAATCATATTGGCACCAAATGCCACCCAAATTACGGCAATGGCAATATCTATCGGCCATTCTAGCTCTGCATACTCCTTGGATGAAGTTAATCCCAATGGGAGTGTAATTACTGCAGAAAGGATAATGGCTTGCCATCCCCAAAAGTGGATCCAACTTAGGGTTTTATTCCACATAGGAGCCTTTAGCAAACGAGGCATGGAATAATAAACGCCGGCAAAAATGGCATTACCTACAAAGGCAAAGATTACCGCATTCGTATGAAGGGGCCTTATTCGCCCAAAGGTCGTATACGGATTGCCTAAATTTGCTTCGGGCAAGAATAGCTGGGTGGCAGCAAGCAAGCCTATCAGCATTCCGGCCAAGCCCCATATCATGGTGGCTGCGCCGAAGAATTTTACGATCTTGTTATCGTAACTAAACTTTTCAAGTGTCGTTCCTGACATATCACTTCTTTTTTTAGGTGGTTTTTTATTCGCTTTACTTTTCGTTTTTTGGTCAAATAGTATTCTGATTGCCGGGGTATGTTGGTCATCAAACTGGCCACCTTTCATCGCTTTGAAAAAAAGCCATAAAAAGCCTCCTGCCATGATCAAACTTATACCTATCAGAACAAATATCACTTCCATAGAATCATCTCCTTATCATTTAATCCTTTTCTGTACGCTTCAAAATTGGTGGCAATTGTTGTAAACAAAACCACAGAAATACTGCTTGCAGGCATCAACACAGCGCATAAAACCGGACTCACCAATCCCTGAACTGCGAAAAAGATTCCTACCGCATTGTAGGTAAAACTCAAACCAAAGCTGGCTTTGATAATCTTCCGTCCCGTTTTAGCGAAATCTAGATACTGTGGCAAATAACTCAGCTTTTCTCCATCAAGGATTGCATCACTCGCAGGACTGAAATGAGAGATGTTATCTGTAACGGCAACCCCAACCTCGCTTGCCTTTAGTGCCCCTGCATCATTGAGTCCATCACCTACCATCAAAACATGTTTGCCTTTATCTTGCATGTTTCGGATGTGTGCCAATTTACTCTTAGGAGATTGCTGAAAATGCATTGAGACTTTCTCTCCCAATACTTTGTTCAAATATTGCTCTTCATGATTATGATCTCCGGAAAGTAAATGGACTTCAAAGGAATTTGTTAAATCAGGAACCATTTTCTCTACCCCATCCCGAACACTACTGGCAATTCGGAAAACACCCCAATGCATCCCATCAATCACCAAATGCACCTCATTGCCTTTCATACTAGCATTATCAATAGACCCCACACCTAAAAATAATGCAGAGCCTAAACTTATAGTCTTGGACTTATACTTAGCTTGCAATCCTTTTCCCGGGATTTCCTCCACATCATTTAAAATCACCGGATCAAGGTTTCCAATCCACTGATTGATACTGTTGCTTAGCGGATGCACAGAGTAGTTCACTAAAGCTTTAATCATTCGCTTTGATTCCTCTGTAAGATTTTCACCTTGGTAATTAACTTTTGCCTTAGATGGAGCTGTAAGGGTACCCGTCTTATCAAATACAAGACTGTCTATTCCAGCAATTTTTTCTATTACTTGAGTATTCTTCAGGTAAAACCCACCCTTACCGAAAATTCGCATCACATTGCCTAATGTAAATGGTGTAGACATGGCCAAAGCACATGGACAAGTAATAATTAAAACAGAGGTAAAAGCCCTTACACCAATGGAAACATCACTAAAACTCCAGTAAATCAATGCTCCAAATGCTATAAAAAGTACAGTGAAAGTAAATTTCCCACTTATTCGGTTAGCCAAAGAGGCCAAAGAATCTTTTTGTTCTTCTTTCGAGAATGCATCATGATTCCATAGATCGGTTAAATAGCCCTGAGAAGGGGATTTTTGCACGGCAAGCATGATAGCTCCACCTTTCTGCCTACCTCCTGCATATATTAGCTCCCCTTTTTTCACAGGTACAGGTATTTCTTCACCGGTTACAAAACTGTAATCAATTGAAGCTTCTGTATCTAGCAAAATGCTATCGGCAGGCACCAGCTCTTCGTTTCTTACTTTAACAATATCACCTACATTTAATTTGGTTAAAGGAATTACCACTTCAAGCCCCTTAACCATTTTGGTAATCGCTATAGGAAAATAAGCTTTGTAATCTCGATCAAAGGAAAGGGTATCAAATGTTTTTTGTTGGTAATATTTACCCACCAATAGGAAAAATAATAATCCCCCGAGGGTATCCAAATAACCTTCTTGCCCAGAAACAAAAATCTCGAACAGACTATAAGTAAATAAACTTATGATCCCCAATGCAATGGGTACATCCATATTAACAGAACGATTTCTGACGGCCAACCAAGCAGAGCGGAAATAATCTGTTGCAGAGTAAAATACAACTGGAAGCGCCAATATAATATTCAAATAATTGAAAAGATGATTGAAACCATTGCCCAACAATTCTGTCTCAGAAAAGTATTCCGGCAAACTAAAAAACATCATGTTACCAAAACAGAATCCGGCTACTGCCAATTGGTAAATTAGTTTTTTATCGCTTTTCAGACCTCTTTCCTCTCCTAAATCGGAAAGGTTAATCCTAGGTTCATAACCTATACGAGAAAGTAATTTAACTATTGACTTTAAACTGGTCTCTTTGGATGAAAATTTAATTTGAACTTTCTTTTTAATGAAATCTACCCTAGAATATGAAACTCCCGGATCAAGTTTGTATAAGTTTTCGAGAAGCCATATACAAGATGCACAATGGATCATGGGCATTGTAAAAGTGACATGGGTTTGTTCATCATCCTTAAAATCAATCAGTTTGTTGATTACATCCTCATCATCCAAATAATCAAATCTATTGTCTCTAATTTCTTGCTTTTTCTGATTGGTGCCGGGGTAACTTCTATATCGTAATAATCACAAAGATTATTGTCATTCAAAACCTCATATACAGTGAGACAACCTGTGCAACAAAAATTCTTTTCGTTACGAACAAATAACTCATCCTCACAGTGTTCACCGCAGTGATAACAACTGATAATTTTGGATTTCTCTGTTTTAATTGGCATCTCTTGCATTTTCGGACAAGTTAATCCTTTAATTTAACTAAAAACATGATGAATATCATTAAAAACAATAAATCATAAAGCCAAATAGAATGACAATTTATCGTACCACAGCCCTCCTTTATAAAAGTGAAAAAGCACTTTTGCCAAGTCAGACTGATTATTTTTGGTGGTTACTAATAGTGTTTTCTGGTGCTTGACTGCGTAAGACCAAAAATCTCCTATCCTATTGAAATTGAACTTAATAAATGAGGTTTCAGCAGTATAGTTAGCCACGTCTTGAATAATTTCTTGCTCCTCCTTCAATTTTGACTTAGGGATGAAAGCTGGTGAAATTATAGTTGCTTTACTATCCCTTAAGTTTTCTGAAAACAAGTGGAGAAAATGTTTGATAATTTTCGTTGATGCGGGTGTCCCATCATAATGAAATAGGAGCCTATCAAAAGACAATTCTTTATCAAACAATAACACCGGAATATCACAGGGTTCTTTTTCTAAAGGACTTGGTTGATCCAAACCATGCAGCCAATCAAGGATTCTAGGCAGATGGGCAGTATAAAGTACCGGATTAGCATTTATTTGCAACCCTTTATTATCTGACTCAATCCCCAAATTAAGATTAAACCCTTCAGGCAAAGGTATTTCCTGATAGGAAGTGATTAATTCACTTGGGAAGGAAAATTGTGTATCTAGCTTGGCTTGCATATTCCTTTTATTTTCTACAAAGCTAATCCCCAGCTACCAAAGCGAACTTGACTATAAGAAGGTATAAACATGATAAAAGTCATGTTCTGAAAAGTTTGGTAGGCAAACAGTAAAACCAATTGCCTCACTATCTAAGGAAGACAAATTCTTTTTACCTACAATTAGTAGTGAAGCAATAGACAAATGAGATCCATGAACCGATAAAAAATACTTTTTTTAAAAACCAGAGTTTGTGATTGCTCTAATATGATCTGTACCAATAGCCCAACATTCAATAGCCTGAGGCAATCTCAAGACCCCATCAATTGGAAAAAGCCTTCAAGTAGAATTTAAAGCTAAATATTAAGCGAAACCTTAAAAAAAACATTATCTAGCAAAATTTTTATCATCTACCCTATATTAATAATAGGAACATTTACATAAATTTTATATTAATATAAAATATTAAAGATTTTTAGTTTTTTTTAATTACTTTTTAAAATAATATAAGTTTTATGTTTTATAAATATTATATTGACCTCCTGAAGCATGAACCGTATTTTATTTTGACGGTAAAGGTCCAAATTTACTTTTCCACAAGTCGAACAATAAAACTCACAAGCAAAATTTCACACTTTGACCAAATTATAATAAAATCATAATCCGTTCACTTATATTTAACCCTTTCAACAGTATGAAAAAAGAAAACCCTTTAAGTATTATTGGCTACCCCTTTATTGTATGCTCCCATTGGTGCTGCCATTGGGGCCAGTCAGTCCCGTGGAAGCCAAAACAGAATTTTCAGCAACCAAAACCGTGCTTGTTGTAGATGTAACCATTTCTGGTAAGGTTACCGATAAAAGTGGAGAACCTATTCCAGGGGTAACCGTGTCAGTTCCTGGCACCAGTATAGGCACAGCCACCGATATCGATGGCAATTATACCATCTCAGTACCTGAAGCGTCCACATTGGTTTTCTCTTTCATTGGTTTCAATTCAAAATCTATTGAGATAGGTGATCAAAGTATCGTGAATGTGGCATTGGAAGAAAGTATTTCATCCTTAAATGAAGTGGTTGTCGTCGGGTACGGTACTCAGAAAAAGTAAATGTTATCGGTTCTGTCACTACTGTTGGTGCCGAGGAAATTTCTGCCGCTCCTGTTGGCGCGGTCTCCAATGCACTTGCAGGTCGCCTTCCGGGCGGTATTTTCATGCAAAGTAGTGGGGAACCCGGGAAAGACCAGGCCAACATACGAATTAGAGGTAATGCTACCTTAGGCAATAACTCCCCTTTAGTAGTAATAGATGGCATAATAGGCAGAGACCTTAACTCCCTTCACCCAAATGACATTGAAAGCATAACGGTACTAAAAGATGCATCCGCAGGCATCTACGGTGCCAGAGCTGCCAATGGAGTAATATTAGTAACCACAAAAAGAGGAAGCAAAGACACCCCTACTCGGATAACCTATGGTTTTTATAAAGGATGGTTATCTCCAACAAAGTTACCGGAGATGGCAGATGCAGCCACATATGCTACCATGATTCGAGAAAACCAGTCATACCGGGGAGTAGATGAATCCAACATGCTTTTTCTATGGAAGACATCGAAAAATACAGATCAGGAGCTTACCCGTGGACCCATCCCAATACCGATTGGAACGAAGTAGCCTTAAGGGATTTCAGTAATACGAACCACCACAATTTATCTGTAACAGGTGGCGGAGAAAAAGTGAGTTATTTCACCTCCTTTGGTACCCAGTCAGATGATGGTATTTACACCAACTCTAACACCTCCTACAAAAGGTACAATCTAAGGGCAAATGTTGATTTCAAAATCAATGAATACCTGGATTTGGGAGTTGATATATCCGGTATTCAGGAAAACAGAATGTATTCAGGTATGTCTACTTCCAGTATGTTCCAGACAATTCGAAGGATGTATCCAACCAATCATGCCGTTTATCCAAATGGTTTACCGGGTCCTGATATTGAGTTTGGTTATCAGCCTATGGTTATGGCATCAGATCAAACCGGGTTTGATGATGACAAAAGGTTTAGAAGCAATAATATCTTCTCAGCAAATCTTAGGATCCCATGGGTTGAAGGGTTGTCGGCCAGTAGTTATTTTGCCTATGACCTTTATTTTCAAAAGAGAAAATTGTTTCAAAAGCCTTTCACCTTGTACAGTATGAATGAAGAAGCCTATTTGGCCGCCGGCAATACCGGAGTTGAAGATGGTTCAGAATTTATCATCGGTAGTCAAAAAGGCCCACCGGAGCCTAGGCTAACAGATTATTCGAATTATTCGAAAACCAGTACTTTTAATTTTAAAATAGATTATACCAAAACCTTGAATGATGTTCATAATATAGATGGCTTTATGGCCTATGAGCAAAATGAAGGTTTTCAAGAAAATTTTAATGCATACCGGAGGTATTTTGTATCTGATCAACTTCCTTACCTCTTTGCAGGGGGTGATGCAGAAAAGGACAATGCCGGATCGGTAAGTTTTGGGGCCAGACAAAACTATTTTGGCAGAATTAGCTACAATTTCAAAGAGATCTATTTGTTCCAATTTAGTTTTAGAAGAGATGGATCAGTGAATTTCTCAAAAGAAGCGGGACGTTGGGGTAATTTCCCCTCAGTTTTGGCAGGCTGGAGACCATCAGAATATGATTGGTGGAAAAATAATTTGGGCCTAATCGATCAATTCAAATTAAAAGCCAGCTGGGGTCAAATGGGTAATGATCTGGTTTCACCTTTCCAGTATTTGGCCAGCTACGGATTTGTCCAAGGACTAGCCTTGGGTGACAGTAAAACTTATCTCCCCGGTTTGAGACAACAAGGGATTCCCAATCCTAATATAACTTGGGAAAAAGCAAGTATTTTCAACTTAGGCTGGGAGTCCTTATTATTTGACACCAAATTAGGCTTTGACGCAGATTTTTTCTACGAAAGAAGAAGTGATATTTTAGTGCAGAGAGATGTTTCCATTCCTCGGTTTGTAGGTTTCTCGTTACCTGACGAAAACTTTGGCATTGTAGACAATTACGGAGTTGAAGTAGTCATGAGCTACGATGATCAAAAAGGGGATATTGGTTATGGTGTTTCTGGTAACTTTGCCTTTGCAAGAAACAGAATCATAGAGTCGGATGAACCGGAACGTCCCGTTCCTTGGCAAGTGAGAACAGGGCATCCCCAAGGAGCATTACTCCTTTACAAGTCTATCGGAATTTTTCGAGACGAGGAGCAGGTAAATTCAATGCCACACATTGCAGGGGCTCGGCCCGGAGACATTATTATAGAAGATTATGACAATGATGGTGAAATCACCACTGATGACCGACAGTTATTTCCTTTAACGACCACCCCTGAAATCACCTTTGGCCTGAACCTTAATTTTTCTTATAAAAACTGGGAGTTAACAGCCCTTGTGCAAGGTCATGGCAACGCCATTCGTGCAATCTATGATGACTTGCGTTCCGGTACTGCCGGCAATTATTTTCAATATGATGCAGAAGACAGGTGGACACCGGAAAATATCGATGCTACAAAACCTCGGGCCTACCAATGGCTAGAAGAGTATTGGAGAAATGACCAAATCACGGATTATAACTATGCCAATGTTTCCTATGCCAGATTAAAAAATCTACAAATCACCTATAACGTACCAAGACCAGTCCTTGACATGGTAGGTATTGAGTCAGCCAAAGTTTATACCTCCGGGCAAAACCTATGGTTAATTTATTCGGGAAATGATATCATGGACCCCGAAGTAAGTGGAATGGGAGCCTACCCTATTATGCGGGTGATTTCTGTTGGTGCTCAAATCTCCTTTTAATTGAAAAAAATACGTTATGAAAAGATATATTAATAAACTGACACTATTTGTAGCCTTGTTGTTTGGATGCTTCTCCTGCAACGATGACTTACTGGACAGATCGCCCCTGGACAGTTATTCAGACCCAGTAGTTTGGTCGGATATCAATCTGGTGAAATACTACCTTAACGATCTATACAACAGCGTGGAATATGGATGGAACCAGCGAAGCCATGGTTACCAAACCGGCCTGTTTGTAGGGGAAACCACCATGACAAAAGGAGCACAGCTTACAGATTATGGACGAGGAACAATAAGCGCTGGGAACCCGGGCATTGACAGGGGACATCTAACTTGGCAGCATTATGCCAATATTCATAAGCTTAATTTGTTTCTTAGTCAGATTGATGCCCTACCTGAAGCTTATCCTGAATCTGAAAGGGCCAATATTCAGGCCGAAGTCGACATTCTAAAAGGTGAAGCTACATTTCTCAGGGCTGTATTTTACAGCGATATTTGTAGGTCCTATGGCGGGGTTCCTTTATTGGACACCCCTGCTGAATTAGGCGAAGACTTTTCCGGTTACTTGCGTAGTTCCTTTGAAGAAACCATAGCCTTTATTGTTAAGGACTGCGATACCGCAGCCGATTTACTGTTGCTCAAAAGTGAAATGGAAATGGGCAGAGCGACCAAGGAAACCGCAATGGCACTCAAGTCCAGAATGCTTTTATTTGCCGCTAGTGATTTAACGGCAGATGGAACTGCAGCAAATAAATATGTTGGTTATGAAAACCCAAACAGACAAGCACTATGGATTGCTGCCAGAGATGCTGCAAAAGATTTAATAGACTTGGGAACAGTTTCTTTAGAAGATTTTGGGGCTCCTGATCAGGAGGCTGCAGCTTATAATTATTTTGCTTTATTTAAAGCCAGAGATTTGTCTAGCCCTGAAGTTATTTGGGGAAAAATGCACAGAGCAGATGATGGTCCCAGGATCAATACCAACTTAAGAAATGGCCTAAACGGTTTATCTTGCCATGGAAACAATGCCCCTTATGGAAATTTTGTAGACAGCTACCAAATGGCTGATGGCACTGATTTCTTCGAGCACTTTAACTTCAATGCGAACGATGAATACATCAATGTGTCATCGGACTTTACAGATGAAAACCCATACAAGCATAGAGAGCCTAGATTCTATGGAAGTATCCTATATGACAGTGCAGTTTTCCAACCCAGGTTTGAAGATTTAGCACAAATTGACCCCCTTGGGATCTATGAAAGAAGAACAAGAACAGTAATTGAAAACGGTGTTGTCGTAAGCGAGCGATTCGGATTGGATACCAGACAAGGTCCAATTTCTCCTTCCAATGGAAATTATACCGGATATGTGATGAAAAAATTCATGGATGATGAGATCATAGGCAGAGACATGGCCAACGAAAATATCTTTGTATGGATCCGTTATCCAGAAATTCTCTTGAATTATGCAGAAGCTTCACTGGAACTAGGAGATACAGAAACGGCTACAACCTATATCAACATGGTAAGAAATAGGGTAGCATTACCTGATTTTACCGGTGACATTATGGAAGCCTTAATGTATGAACGTAAGATAGAGTTCTTTTCTGAAAATGTAGGCTGGTATGATATCCGAAGGTGGAAACTGTTGGAAGAAAATTTTGCTCCTGACCTTTATGGGGTAGACATCAAAGAGGTCACAGAAGATGGGGTCATTACCACAACTTGGAGGAAAATATCTGCAGCACCTAAAAGGAACTTTTCGGAAAAACTCTATTGGGTACCCATAGAACAAGACGAACTAAACAGAGCTCCGCAATTGTTACAAAATCCGGGTTATTGAAGATTATGAATCTTAATGCGATTACCTTGGCTTAAGCTAAAGGAAAATAAAAGTTTGGGGCGTAAAGAGGGAGCAAATAACTAATGCTTCACCTTTACGCCCTATATTTGTATAGAAAATAAATTATTTTCCACGAATTTGACAAAGTGAATTTCAACAAAAATTAATTACCATTAATTATATAAACCTGACTATCAGCATCATCCAAATTGAAAAAAGAAAACAAACTACCACCTCCCCATTTATGAAAAGAAGGCTTCCATTATTATTATGAAAGCGGTCTTATGGTTTTCACCGAAGATTATCATTTGCAAAGAGGCAATTGCTGTGGTAACAATTGCAGGCATTGTCCTTATCCTAAAAGACAGCAGAAAGAAAATTAATTCAACTTATTTAAAGGTTCCCAGCTCCTCCACAGCATAACCTGTTGGATAAGTCTTTCGTTTGCGCCCTGTTCCTAACAAGGGCCTATTTCTTTCCGGAAGCCATTTTAATAATTTACTACGAATGACCATTGTTTGCTGTACCGTTTTAATTAGCCAGTCAGCCGGTTTATTATACCCCATTGCTTTTCTAAGGGGAGCATCCATCAAACACAAAGCTACCGGCCTTCCCAAAGAAAATAACCAGCTAGGCAAATAGAATCCAAGCAAAAGGTCACGTGTTTTGTTACCTACCAATGCATTTGCTTTATGAAACTTAAAGTGTTCTTGCTCATAGGCTAAATTAAAAGCCTCGAAATCTGTGAGATTCTTAGGCATGTCGGTTATGTGCAACCGCTCCCCCAACCTTAGGTAATTATTAAGAATGGCTTCTTTTTCTGCAGCAGAAAAAGGTCTCCCCCCCATTTATCCATCCAACGTATTGGCTCAAAAATAAAAGTAGAAAGCACATACAGGTAATCTCTATTGGCTATTTTATACCTACCATGCATATTGTTTATACGCCCAATTGCCTTTGTCCCTCGGTCGCTATCCATGCCATTTTCAAGGATCTCATACAGGAGCAACTCAGTATCATCATACCTCTTCCGCGTATGTTTAATAAATTCACCTGTTGCAACAAGTAAACGAGAAACAGAAGGAACTGCAAAAGTTCTAAACAAGGCAAATTCAAGCGCCTTCTCCATGTCCCAAGGAAAACAATGAAAAGTAAGGAGAAAACAAATTTTCTCGCAATGTTCAACGGGATCTAACGCTTTTATTTGGTGTGTAAAAGGTTTATTAGTCATCAGTTTTAAATGTACAATTATGGACTGATTTCTAAAAATAAATTATTCTAAATCTGCCATACACCAATGAATAAGAGCAAAGGATGAACCATTTCAACATTTACTCTTATTCAATATTAATCAACACTACCTAGAAAAAAACAAGCGGGTAATGTAAATCCCCTTCCCATCATCTGCTCCTGCATTGCTCTCCACTCCACTTGCTACATATGTTAGTTTCCAGCCTTTTGCCAACATGGCATTAATTTTTGAAGCGATGACTGCATCATTTGATGCGATGTTCTGGAAGTTAATTCCGGTCATACTAAAAAATTGAGTAATTTCGTTTCCTCCAATTCATCCACCTTAATATCTGACCTTTTAATTTCTTTCTGATTACTTTTTTACCATCCGTTCTATCCGTGGTATATTCTTCATAATTATTATCAGTCTGGCTGTCAATAATACGGGACCTTCCAATTCCCATTGGCACAATAGATTCTACCACTGTAACGATTTTAAACTCTTGTTGAGCTTTAGCTTCCATATAAATTAACCCTACCATTACCAATAGGGTGAACATGCTCTTTTTGATCATTTTAAAATAGTTTAAATGTTAAATTTTGTGTAAATATTAAAAACTAGACGGAATTAGATTTAGGAATGTTGTTGTTTCTCCTAATAAAAACAAAGGATTCATTCATATAGAGGAATAGAATCAAAGAATCGTAATGTTTTGTAATAGAAACCTCCTGACATTCCTTATTTGAAAAACATCTAATTTTTTATAATTTAACCTACTAAACTTCCTTTAAATGTATTTTTCTATCACTTCCCTCTTATTTATTCTTTTGCAGGTGAACCTTTCACATTTCCCGCTAAAAAAGAATCCTATTCAATTATTGAAACCGAAACAGGGGATACGCTCTCTCTGGCTTCTTTAGTGGACAAACTAACTGATGCAGAGGTGATAATCTTTGGCGAAGAACATAATGACAGCGTTGGTCATGTGCTGCAATACGAATTGTACAAAGGCTTGCTAGAAAAGAACAGCTCCATCACCCTTAGCATGGAAATGTTTGAGAGGGATGTGCAGCTTGTAATGGATGAATACCTCGAAGGTTTGATAACAGAAAAGAAGCTTCTAGAGGAAGGCAAAGTTTGGAGCAACTACTCAGCTTATGCTCCATTGGTAAATTTGGCCAAAGAAAAGAAACAGCAGGTGATTGCAGCCAATGTTCCCGGCCGGTATGCAAACATGGTAAGCAGAAAAGGACTGGCCTCTTTAAACCAACTCCAGCGAAAGGCCCGCCACTTGTTTGCAAAAATTAAAACTCCTGAACCTGAAGACCCTTACCTGCTCAAGTTTAATAAGGCCATGGGGGCTCACACACATAGAATGGGACCATCGGTTTTTCATGCTCAATTACTCCGGGATGCTACCATGGCGGAAAGCATCTTCAAAAATTGGCGGAAAGATAAAAAAACAAAAATACTACACCTCACCGGTAGATTCCATAGTGATGAGAGATTAGGAACCGTTGCTGAGTTAAAAAGAATGAAACCGAGATTAAGGGTAAAAACAATTTCATGCTTTGTTAATGATGAAAAAGTACCCAAAGAAATGGAGCTTGCTGATTTTATCATCCTCACGAAACAACTAAATCCGAAATAAAACCAAAGATTGATTTCTGGGAAAAGCAAAGGATTAAAACCATTGGTCATAAAATAGATCAAGTGTCGGGTAAATGTCGGGTTAAATTCACCGCAGATACAGGCTGATTTAATATTTTTTAGCAGATCTTGCAAAGGAAACCAAACGAAGAATATCTCATGCAACAACCGGAATTAGGAAGGAAAATCCTTGAATTAAGAAAAGCGAATGGACTAACTCAGGAAGATTTGGTTGCCCGTTGCAATATCAATGTGCGCACAATCCAACGCATCGAAGCAGGTGAAGTAACACCTAGGTCACACACTATTCGATCCATCTTTGCAGCGTTGGACATAGACTTCGATCAAATACAAACAAGTGCTCCTCCTCTCCCCTCTAAGAATGCAGCACAATGGTTTCTCTTTGCATTCCTTGGTGGATTGATCTATTTCATATTGGCCTTTTGGGAAGCTTTTATGGACTATCAGTTAAGCACTTCTCAGGTAATAAATCTTTCACCATGGAAGTACACGATGCTTAAATTAAGCATAATGGTATTCTATTCACTATTTATGCTTGGATTTTATCAAATGGGGCTTATTTGGAAAAACAGTTGGATTAAACCGGCTTCCTTACTTGCCATCGCAGCAATTGTGGTTTGCATTGCAGTTGACCTCTACATGTTTTACAACATTGATACAGATCCATTGCCGCTAATGGCAGCACAAGCCATAACCTTCGGAAGTATTTACACGATTTTTGGATTTGGACTTTTTAAGTACAAAAACGAATTTGGCAACTTGGCAATTGGGGCAGGGATTGCTGCCACTTTCACGGGCTTGTTATTTATTTCGGTAGTTTTGGCGTTGGTCGGTTTGGTAACCCTCGCAATTAGTGAAATTCTCCTGCTAATTGTATTATACAATGCCTTTGACAAGATAAAAAATCAACAAGCACAGTGATACAATCTCACTCAAAAACGATCAAATACAATTACCAATGATCGCTAATCCGATAAAAGCAGATAAAAAGTAAAGCCATTCATTCATAAAGTACCGAAACCGTTCAAACGGCTTAAAACAAACTTAAGCTTTGGCTTTCTAAAAAACAAGTGTGACAGCGCCAACTGTCACACCTTTAAATTTCTCTGGCTATTTTACTTCAACTTTGTCCAGAAGCTTGGCACATCAGTCTGCACCATGGTAGCACCTTTATTAAGCCATTCTCGGGCCCATTCTTGGTCAGGATTGGTTAGCATTTCCCTGTCCACATCTCCAAGAGCATTAATCCAAAGCCTTACACCATACTTCTTAGCTTTTGCCACTGTTTTAGGGGTATAAAAACTTGGGTCAATATGCACAGCCCTAGGGTTAAATTTCTTAACCGCTTTTTTATCTCTTTTGTTTTGTAGGTTCTTGGCATTATAAAAGCATCCGGAAGCTTTGTTTGAAATGCCGCCAATACATCCCAGTCTGAATCGAAAAATAACAATTCATCAACAACATCCATGGCTTTAACCACCTCCAACACCTCTTCAACTTTATCCGTTTTCATATCCATATCCACCATGATTTGTCCTTTGGTAACTTTTAGTGCTTCTTCTAGGGTTGGGATTTTCTCAAGGGTAGCTTCTCCTTTATGAAGTAAATTTAACGTTTGTAAGTAGCTATAATCCAAAGTTTCAATATCTCCGGTACCGGTTGTTGTTCTATCTACTGTTTGATCATGCATCAAAACCACTACACCATCAGCAGTCACTCTAATGTCAAGCTCAATAATATCTACTCCCATACGGATAGCTTCTTCTATGGCAACAATACTATTTTCAGGGAAATTTTGATTGGCCGCCCGGTGAGCAATTACCATCAATTCTTCAGTTTTAAGAAACTTTTCCTTGATTTCATCGACTTGCGCCTGACCAAATTGGACAAACAGAAAAAGGAAAAATAATGGTGCTAAAATTCTTTTTGTTATTAAATGCATTTGCTGTATAATTCTTGTGTAAAGTATCACTAAGCTATACTTTCAAAAGTTGAAGAAGGCCATTAAGATTATAGAAATTACCCCCTGTGCTTTGTTAAATTTAAATCAACTGAATGTTAAACCCGAAATATGCAATAGACAATCTGTTATCTGCTGAAATCGCTTTAAAATCGGCCACTTCGTTGCTGCTTTCAATTTCACTATAGCGGTGCTATGCTAAAATCTCCAAACAACCTGATTTTCTTGCGATTACAACATTTCCTGTAAACACGGGACCGGCTTCACCCCTGACTATTGTCTGGGTGGAGAAACCCTATTACATAATCCGTGTAAAAATAAGAAGAGCAGCTTCCGATTTTTAGGGAATCCAAACGCAGTTATTGTTCTCAAAATCGGCTAGCGTAGGGTTAAAAGCATTCAAATGCGCAACATAGGTATCAGTCTTATCTTTCTTTTCAATAAAATTTGCCAAGGCACAAAAATCAATGAGTGAGTCGTTAGAATAAATCCTTATATCCCTAGATTTATTTAAGTTCTCTAAGCCTTTTAAGCTTGCTAGGTTGATATTATTTGTTATCAGTATTTGTTGGGCTTCCTGCAATTGCTCCAAACCATGGAGGTTGGATAAAGACCTGTTATCAAATAATACAAACTGCTCTTTTAAGGAAGTCAATGCTTTTAAACCGGCCAAGGAACCCAATTGATCATTGTCTTTGATGGAAAGAATTTTTGTAACCGAACTCAAGTTATCCAATCCAGTCAATTCCTTCAACTCGAGGTTACTTTCTATTTCAAGAAAACCCACCTCCTCAATATTCTCTAATCCTTTTAAAGATTGGAGACCATCATTGTAACGGATAATTAGTCCGGAAACTTGTTGGAGATTCTTCAGCAATGATAAATCTTCCACATTACTGGTATAATGGATAGCCAAAACACCATTTATCGTAGAATATCCTTTTTCAGCAATATTCTTAAGGTCAGAGAGGGACCTGACTTCCAGATCACCATTATATACAACCGGCTGAGAAGGCTCTTCTTCATCAGAGCAGGAAAGAAAAAGAATAAAGATATTAGCAGAAATAGATGCCTCATAATATGGAGTCTTAGGTGACAAATTAAAAGATTTTATGCCTTAAGACAAAAATGCTAGTTAAATCCAGCCAAGATTCGCTCATCTATACCTTATCAATTCCACCGTTTTAGCCTAACTTTCTCGCAAAATTTTTTCCATCTTTTTCCCTTTAGCCAATTCATCTACAAGCTTATCCAACCACCTTACTTGCTGGGTCAAAGGGTTTGTGATCTCCTCCACACGATAGCCACAAATCACTCCTTTAATCTTGCCAGCATTGGGATTTAGTTTGGCTTTCTGAAAAAAATGATCAAAAGTAGCTTGGTTTGTAATAAGCTCTTGAAGTTCCTTCTCATTAAATCCTGTTAACCATTCAATTACCTGATGTAATTCTTTTTTTGTTCTTCCCTTCCTCTCTATTTTTGTAACATAGTGTGGATAGACGGAGGCGAATGTCATTGTAGCAAACCGCTCATCGTGGTGACTTGTGTCTTTCATAGAATTTTGGGATTTATGGTTTTGTGAAAGATATTCCTGCTTTTAAATTGTTCAAGATGATATACCATTGGCAAAGCTTCAAAACGAGATTGAATAGCTATCGAAATGCTATAGGTTTTAACTCTTGGGCTGCACATTCAGCAATCTCTTGTACTCGCTTTTCTCTGGTAGCAGGTCGCTTGGCCATTGCAATCCATATTAACAAACTTTTCCTAAATGATATACTTTGACTATCAAAAAGTCTCTTGACTCCGGAAACTTCTTGAATTCCTTAGCTAAATCCAAAGGTACTTCCAATGATTCCGCAGCATCTAACCTGGCCCATGAACCATTCTTTTTGGCAATTTCAACAGCCTTTATCCCTGCTTCTGCCATCCGTCCATCTTTTAATAGTGCTTCAATTTTATCTTTATTTGTTTTCGACCAAATACTGTTTGCTTTTCTTTTACAAAAATATTGTCTGTATTTTTCATTGTCAATGGTTTTTTCAGGCTGTCTATCCAACCAAATCGCAAAGCCTCATCCACCGATTCACTCCAGGTCAAATTCGGCCGTGATGAACTTTTTTATAAATAATAAGCCAGATACCCTTTGCTGTATTGTGATTGCGAGCTAACCAATCGCCCCACTCGTCTTTGTCTAATGGACAGAAATCTTCTATTACAACTTTAGCCATTGTTTTAATTCATTCTTTTAACTATTTGCAATTTTCTTGCATACAATCTTCCAAAATATTTGCCCCGGCTTACCTTTTATACTATTCGAAGGTTCAATTATTTTCTCTGAATCTTGTAAACCAAAGTCTCCAAATTCATCCTTTACAGCGTCTAAGTTATAAAAAACAATTCAACACCATGAGGTGTCAAAAATCGGTTCTTGTCAATTATCGCTCCTTTCCCAAAAGAATGGTCATCGGTAGAGATCGCCACAAAAACCATTAAACCACCTTCGTTAAGCTGCTTGTAACAATCCGCAATTAGTTTCGCGCGATATTTCTTATCAAGCAAATGAATTAATGCATAGCAAAAGATCCCATCGTAAGTTTCCTTGTCAAAAGGCATGTCGCTTACCGTTCCGAGGTGCACCTTTATTTGGTTTCCATATTCCCTTCTGGCGATAGCAATTGCAGTTTCAGAAATTTCTATTCCTGTCACCTCAAAGCCCTCATCCATAAAAGGCTTCGCATTCCTCCCATAGCCAAAGCCGGGAACAAGGATTTTTTTCAGTCCTTGCCTTTTAAATAGTTCCACAGTTTCAAAAGCAGTATCTGCAGGGCTGAACCCCCACATGGCTTGCTTGTCTTTAAAGTTCTCTTCCCAAAATTCCGTCATGGTTTTACATTCTCACCATAATTCATGGCATTGCTTTTCAATTTATAAATTTTACAATTGGCATTTCCTATATCGTTTAATTTAATGTGTCGCTCCTAAGGAGCTGATGATATAAATACCTGAACCTTATGCTACAAAGGTAAAACTCCTTCGGAGCTTTAAAATAGATTAATAACTTACCAATCGGTTCATGAACAATTTTATTTTTTTAAGAAAGGGAAAAATTAATAAAGGAAAATCACGATGCTCCAGCGGAGCAATATTTTTGTAGCCAATTGTACCACCTATAATCAGGAGCTCCGGAGGAGCGGCATCTCGTTCCAACCATTTAAAAATGTATGGGTCTTCTGAAACCTGAAACCTAATTAACGATTTTTGGTTCCTTACTGCAAAAACCTATTGTATTAAAATTTGAGTGTAGGTATTCGCCATATCGTTTAATTTAATGTGCCGCTCCTAGGGAGCTGAGATATAAACACCTGAATCTTATGCTGCAAAGGTAAAACTCCTTCGGAGCTTTGAATATAAGTAATTCTGAATCTACAAAAGTTTCAACTCTATCGAATCAATTCAAACCATTTTGAAACCAATTCGAAATTACCTACAATAAATGAGACAATCGCATTCAAAAGAAAGAATAGCCAAGCCAATTTAAATTGGAAGATATTACCTTTTAAATCTTTAATAGACAGATCTCTTATCAAATCCTCTTCCTTCTCTTTTGTTTTAATATTCATTAGGTATTCTCGAACTCCCCATCAAAGTCAAGCACTTTTAGTCCTTCTATTGAAAGTTCATAAGCGTTCTTATTCTTACACTTAATTAAGCCTAAAATTTTGGCGCGGGTAATGGCTTTATCTCTAATATCGGAAATACTTTGATGAAAGGGGATCATGCCATTTTCATAATATTCAGCCAAAATCAAATTAATTTCATCTTCAATTTGTTTTTCCATAATCTCATCTCGTAAAATATTAAAGCCAATAATTTAGAAAATTCTTAAGACAATAGTTTAATTAAATTTACGGATATTAATTTGAAAACCTTAATGCTCCAGAGGAGAAATATTTTTGTAGCATATTGTACTGTTTATGATCAGGAGCTCCAGAGGAGCGGCACCACATTCCAACCAATCAAACGTGTATTGGTCTTCTAAACCCTGAAACCTAATTAGAAATTCTCGGTTTCGTACTGCAATGACGTACTGTATTAAAATTTAGGTATCGCTCCTATGGAGCTGATGATAATTCAAAAACTTAGGGCTACAAAAATGAAACTCCTACGGAGCTTTAATATGCTCCAGAGGAGCGGTTCCTCATCCCAACCAATCAAATAAGTATTGATCTTCAAAAGAAACTTCGAATTCTTTCAAAAATGTCATATACTCTTCTCTAAATGATGTTCGTTTATGATGTTCTGGCTGATTATAAATATAATTCACCACCGCGTCTAACTGACTTTTCCCATAGCTAAATGCACTATAACCTTCTTGCCAATTAAATTTCATTTTCCTATGTTCATTAACCCATTTTGTGGTATTTGATTTAATATCCCTAGCTAAATCTGAAATTGACTGTGAAGGGTTTAAGCCTACCAATATATGGCAATGGTCAGGCATAAAATAAATGGCCAACATTTTGTGTCTTTTGTTAGATATTATCCCCGAAATGTATTTTTCCATTGGAACCCTGAAACTCTCTTTAATTATTGATTCGCGATTTTTTACAGCAAAAACGTACTGTATCAAAATTTGGGTATAGGTATTCGCCATGCCGTTAAAATTTAGGTACCGCTCCTAGGGAGCTGGTAATAATTCAAAAATCCAGTGCTACAAAAATAAAACTCCTACGGAGCTTAACCACAACTTAATCCATTGAAAATAATATAATTAAACCTAAGAAATAAAACAAATTCGATCGTGTATTGATAGCTAAGTAAACCAAGTTTGTGTTTTTCAATTGCTCTCTATGGAGTAATAATACAAACTTTAATTTACTCAAATCTAGAAACAAATCCTTTTTGCCCTGCATTTTTCAATTGAGAATTAAAATGCTCCAGCGGAGCAATATATTTGTAGCATAATCTATCGGTTATCATTTGAAGCTCCAGAGGAGCGGCACATTGCAACCTTTCAAAAATGTATTGGTCATCAAAAGAAACATTGAATAACTATAATCACCTACACGTAAAAAACCCTTTGCATCTTACCTCCTATTTCCTTTATTTGGGAAAATAACTGTAAATTGCTTGCAATAAACACATTGGCCAGATTAGGCCTGGCCATCATATCAAAATAACTCCTTACACGTGAAACAAATTCTCCTGACCCTCAGCTTTTACCTGGTATTTACCGGAATTATCATAGCACAAAGCAGCTACCGCCCTGATCTCTTTTTTAGGGAAGATTGGAAAGAAACACCCGCAGAAATACCTGTCAACCAAAACCATGTGCAAAATGAGAATTTAACCGTACAATTATATGGACCGGGAAAAGATGTTATCAAAAAAGCAACCATGAAAAACCCGTAGACGATCCTTTCTATATCTGGTCAGGTTTATGCGAGGGCAACTGGATGCTAAGCCTTAAACACCGCCAACAAAACGTAGACCTTACAGGTTTTGCCAAAGTGAAATTTCGCTCCAAACAAGTAGGGCTAAGAGAACTTAGAATTTCCCTGAAACTGGCTGATGGAAAGTGGCTGGTAAGTGACCAATCTGCCGGCGCCTCTAAAGACTGGCGCATCTGGGAATTTAATATACAGGACATCAACTGGCACCATCTGGACCCTACAGGCATAGTAGCCATAGGTCCGGCAACTGATCCAGATTTATCGAATGTGGAAGAAATAGGCTTTACCGATTTAATGCCTGGAGGACAATCCAAAGCTTGCTCAAGACTGGACTGGATAGAAGTTCATGGTCGACCGGTGATAAGGTAATTCTTGACTTAAGCTTACACCCAATATCATAGGAGAATCGTTATTCCGAGACCTAACATTTTCGAAATGCAACAATCCAACGACAATACCCAATGTCGCACCTCAGTGGGGTGCAATATTTGTAGCCCTGGGAAAGCCGACGCAGGAGATGCGACCAGTTTTTAACATTTCGCTCACGATAAACATTTGTGCACCTTCCTCGTATTTATTTCGATTTTCGGTACCAATCTTCCCATGTTCAAGTTCGATTAGCTCATCAAATGTCTTTATATTATTATAGTCTTTCATTATTTTTTTATCAAAATACTGATGCATTAACCTACTTGCTTTGTCTATTTCTTTTTCGGTGTTTTCTGGGTCTTTTTCTAGAACATTAGAAAGGATCACTGATTGCATCAATTAAAATAAGAAAATTTAGGGAATAAATCACCAATAGAATAAAGATAAAAAAGCAGCTTAATGGCTATTTTAATAGATAAATCCTGTGTTGGAAATACCCAGTATTGTCTTTACTGAGTTAAAAATTTCCCTACTAACCCCCTGGAATCAATTCATTTTGTTTATATTATTAACCAGTAAATGTTAATTATATAAACAAAATGCACCTTAACTGCCACAGTTACTACAGCTTCAAGTATGGCACTCTCTCTGTTGAGGAGCTTGTATTGGAAGCAAAAAGCAAAAACTTGATGCCCTGGCCCTGACAGATATCAATAGCTGTTCGGGGGTGTTTCCTTTTATCCGGGAGGCCCAAAAAAATGGCATTCATCCAGTCATAGGAATAGATTTTCGCAATGGCAGCAAGCAGCAATTTATCGGTTTGGCCAAAAATCAGGAAGGTTTTTATGAACTGAACAAGTACCTTTCCCATCACCTGATGAACAAATTGCCTTTTCCCGAAAGGGCACCGGTATTCGATCACAGTGTGGTGATCTACCCTTTTACCGAAACTTTCTATGCCCTGAAGGAGAATGAATACCTTGGCATACATCCTTCGCAACTCAACCGGCTTCCTTACAGTCCATGGGCCAAATACAAAGAACGCCTGGTACTTTTACAACCGGTTTCCTTTGCCAGCAAAACGGCCTTCAACGCCCATCGCCTGCTACGGGCCATGGATGGCAACACCCTGCTCAGCAAGCTTCCGCTTAGCGAACAGGGAGATCCTACAGATCGGTTTTATGGCTATGCCGACATGGTTGGGCGCTGTGAGGGGCACAGTTACCTGATTTACAATTCTCAAAAGCTTCTGGAGCAGTGCCAATTTTCCTTTTATTTTCAGGCTGTGAAAAATCGGCGGGATATTCTGGGATCTGACTGGGAAGACTTTGATTACCTGCGACAGGAAACCTACAAAGGCGCCCTTCGCCGCTATGGCAGCCTGGATGAAATCAAAGAAAAACGCATTATAAAAGAGCTGGAGATTATCCAACAAAAAGGCTTTGTTTCTTACTTCCTGATCAATTATGACATTGTCAATTTTGCACAGCACAAAAACTTCTTCTATGTAGGCCGGGGCAGTGGGGCCAACAGCATTGTGGCTTATTGCCTGGCCATTACAGATGTGGACCCCATTGAGCTGGACCTGTATTTCGAACGTTTTATCAACCTTTACCGGGAAAACCCACCTGATTTTGACCTTGATTTTTCCTGGAAAGACCGGGATGAAATCACCCACTATATATTCGACACCTATAACCAACCCAAACAGGACCATGTCTGTCTGCTGGCTACTTTTAACACCTTCCAATACAATTCCGTACTGAGGGAACTGGGAAAGGTCTTTGGCCTACCCAAATCGGAAATAGAATCCCTGATCTACTATGGTGACAAGCTAGGCAGCAGCAATTACATTCCCGACCAATATGGGAAACTGATCTATCAATACGCCAAGGTGATTCGCAATATGCCCTCTCATTTAAGCATACATGCCGGAGGAATACTGATTTCCCACAAGCCCATCCATTATTACACCGCTACTGAGTTGCCACCGAAGGGCTTTGCTACTTCCCAGTTTGACATGCATGTGGCTGAAGACATAGGCTTGCATAAATTCGACATTCTCAGCCAAAGAGGCCTTGGGCATATCAAAAGTGCACTGGAGCTGATTCATACAAATCAGGAAAAAACAGTGGATATCCGTCAGGTAGCTGCATTTAAGAAAGACCCTGCCATCAAAGCACATCTTCGTGAAGGCCGTACCATCGGGGCATTCTATGTAGAATCTCCCGCCATGCGTATGTTGCTGGCCAAAATGAAAGCCGATGAATACCTGGAGTTGGTAGCAGCCAGTTCCATCATTCGTCCTGGTGTGGCTCGTTCGGGTATGATGCGGGAATACATTCTGAGACATGTAAATCCCGCCCGTAGGGAAAGGGCCCATCCTGTATTGAAAGACATCATGCCTGAAACTTACGGCATCATGGTCTATCAGGAAGATGTGATCAAAGTGGCTCACCATTTTGCCGGACTCACACTTAGTGAAGCGGATGTGCTCCGAAGGGGAATGAGTGGTAAATCCCGCTCAAAAGGAGCCTTACAAAGAGTCAAAGAGCGTTTCTTTAGCAATTGTCAAGAAATGGGCAGGGATGCAACAGTCACCGGAGAAGTATGGCATCAGATCGAGAGTTTTGCCGGATACTCCTTTGCCAAAGGGCATTCGGCCTCTTTTGCTGTGGAAAGCTATCAAAGCCTGTACCTGAAGGCACATTATCCCCTAGAGTTTATGGTGGCCGTTATCAATAATTTTGGTGGTTTTTACCATACAGAATTTTACATACACGAGCTACGAATGAATGGGGCTGATGTACAGGCCCCACACCTGAATGAAAGCGATTATTTCACCAATATCAAGGGAAAAACCGTTTACCTGGGATTTGTACACATGAAATACCTGCAACAGGAAACGTCCAATAAACTATTGGCTGAAAGGCAAAAGGCTGGCCCCTATGGTGGACTGACTGACTTTATCTCTAGGGTAGATATCAGTCTGGAGCAAGTGCTGATTCTGATCCGAATCGGTTGCTTTCGTTTTACAGGGAAGAGCAAACAAGAGAGTTTATGGGAAGCCCATTTTATCATGCACCGCAAAAAAAGCCCTGTTGGTGGAAGTCAGCGTTTATTTGCCAATGCGGGCTTTCGCGAGCTAAAGGCGCCCGTGCTGGAAGATTTGGACCTGAGACAGGAGATTATCGATCAACTGGAGATTCTGGAATTCCCGTTAATCAGCCCTTTCCACTTGGTGAAAGATCAGAAAACTTCGGGAATTGCTGCATTGGAAATGAAGCAATTCCTGGGCAAGCGTGTGCAACTTATAGGCTATCTCGTTACAGTCAAATATACCCGTACCGTTAAAGGGGATGTGATGAATTTTGGTACTTTTATAGACAAAGATGGGCATTGGATAGACACGGTTCATTTTCCACCGGTAGTTAAAAAACACCCCTAAAAGGGCGGGGCATTTACCTTATTAAAGGCAAGGTAACCGAGGAATTTGATTTTTACAGCATAGAAGTAAGCAGTTGCGAAAGGATGGCCTACTGGAATGCAGAGGATTAACCTTAGAAAAACGAGGACGATAATCACTTTTATACAAGCGTTCTAGGCCAATCCTCCCTTAGCATTTGATCATTCCCTTTAAAATGAATAAAACCTTATTTGAAATGGAATTTCGCCAAATTTTAATTAACTTAATAGTTCAATCATTTTACTATGAAAAAGACAATCCTACTGCAAATCTGTTTGATCAATTGCTTTTTCTCATGTGGATCCAAAGATAATGACAATCTCTCAGACACTTCCTACGCTTTAGAAATAGTAGATTCTGTACAGGTGGATTTTCTAGGAAACCTGCAACTTTATGCCGTTCATTCTACAAAGGATTTGTTCCTTTTCCATGAATTCCAGCAAAATCAATTCATCCTCACGGATAAAAACGGGGAGGTTCTTTCCTCCTTCGATCAACCTGGGGATGCTCCCAGCTCCTATGGCAACACCGCTTGTGCAGCTACTTTTGTCGGTGACAGTATTGTCGTCATGGGGAGACAAAAGCTGGTGATATATAACCTTGATTTTGATTATATTAAAAGTCATCAAAAACCCTATGCAGGTCAAGGTATGACTTACTCCGGCTTTGATCATTTGCATAAGGTCAATATAGGCGATGAAACCAACCTAGTTGCCTTTACCGGAGGAGCCCAACATCCAGTCGCAACAAATCAGGAGGACTATTACAACCATTTTAACACCTTTGACCTTATCAGCCTTGATTCAGGGGGCTACGTACCCATTACTCCCCTGCATCCCAAAAGCAGGTACAAACAGGGTAAGGCTTTTAATTTTATCAGGCCAATGTTTCAGGTGAATGAAGACAAGATTCATTTTGTTTTTGCCACAGACACCTTATTTCATACCCATGACCTGAGCAAAGCGGAAAATGGATTAACCGTGGAAGGTATCCCATTTGATGATTTTATCCTTAATCCGGGATACCCATTTGGGGGAAGTGAAGATTATGACACCCCAAAACCTAGGAAAGGTGAAGTAAAAAGCTATTTTAAGGTGGATGAGAAAGACCTGATCCTTTACCAGTCCGGATTGTCTCTTGATGTTATCATTGCCAACAAAACAGCCACCCAGGAGGATGCCAAAAAAATTAACGCCCGATTGAACCCCTTAAAATTTCTGGTAAGAGAAGCTGAAGGGGTATACAGCGAAGTTGGCCTCTGTCCCACCAATTTTACCCCTACACATGTAGATGGTAAAAATCGGTTGTGGGCGCGACAGCATGTTGAGCTTTTGGATCAGGAGCCTGAATTCTATACCATCTATCAGGTAGCATTGGTCCCGCAGTAGAAGTCATTGCTGGAAATAGCTAGAGAATTAATAGCCCCAAAAAGGGTACTTAGTGACGATATAGTAGATTTAGGCCTATTATAACTCGAAATCAGGTTGCTAGCACTGGTTATAAACAGATTTTTTGATTTTAAATGATATTTTTACAAATCACATCCAAAAAGTCGGATAAGATCCAATCGATGAATTTTGGAACCGCTGGCGATGTGAAATACATCATCCAATAATCTCAAAAAGACAATCACTATGCGAGTAATTTTTCTTTCCGCAATTTTTTTGGTCTGCTTAAGTATGATTGCAGAAGCTCAAAATTCAGTAATGAATGATAGCCATATAAGGGTAAAACCAAATAATGGGATTAATGAAAGTTTAATTGACAGAGATAGGGCCGGGATCGTTCTTTCATCAAGAGCTAAAGGAGAGTCATTGCAAAATATCGAAACTGAATTAGGTATAGTAATTTCTCCTCCACTGGGAAGAATGGCCATTGTGGCGGATGGCAATTCCCCCGACCCGGATGACTTAGGTGGAACAGCTGTTTCTTTAGCCTTGTTGCGGGCAGCAGGATTAACAGACAGATTGGTGCATTATTCCCACAGTTGTGATTTGGTAAGAGGGGCAAGAATTTCTGAAAGGGCTGAAAGGGAGCGGCACTATTTGATGCAAGTAGCCTGCGATGTTACGGCCCGCAGATGGGGAGGATATGATTCTCTGGTGTTTTTCGATGCCCTTTGGCAACAAGAGGAAACCGTCAATGATCTAGCTAAAGCCATAAATGAATCTTCGGCCGAAAACCCATTGTGGATCATTGAAGCAGGTGAGCCTGACATTATAGCTCTCGCTTTAGAGGCTTCCGATAACGGTAAACACCAATTCTTAAAAGTGATTACCCATCATCCGGCGAATGACAATGCAGGAGATTTTTATACCTGGAACCAGGTATTGGATTTTGGGGTTGAAGAAGTTCGTATTCCAGACCAAAATATAAACCTAAAGGTGGATTTAGCACAATGGGATTGGGCCAAAAATCACCCTGATCCTAGAATTCAGTGGGTATGGATGCTTGGAAAAATAGCAGAAGTAGATGATGTCGTCAAATTTCAAAAAGGTAAATGGGATTGCTCTGATGCAGGCATGGTGCTGTATTGGATTACCGGAGCAACTGATGGAGGCATGAAATCAGGAACAGTAGAAAATGTAAAAAGTATATTATTGAATTATATTAAAATCAATCCGATGGCAGGTTAAAATTTGAATTAATATTTCTTTCCAAACTGTAAGTACTCTATAAACCAAGCCCAATTCTACTTAGAATTGAGCTTGGTATTATTCGGTTAGCTTACTCTTGTGTTATTGTCAATTACTTACAGCGATAGGTTTTACTTCTACATTGGTCGAATCAAGAACATTTACTTCATAGCCCAAATTGATATCAAGGTTTCCAGAAGTTTCCATAAAGGCAGCTGCACCATCCCTACTTACCTGCGTTTCCCACGCGTATAAACGTCTCAAATTAGGCAAACCTGCAAGGTGGGCAAGTCCTGCATCTGTAATATTTGTACCATACAGGTTGAGTGACTCCAGGTAAGTCAGCCCCTCCAGATTTGCCAGCCCGGAATCTGTTACTGCTGTTTTTTCTGCCCTTAGTCTTGTAAGGTTTTTTAATTTCCCTACTTCCGTAAGTCCTTTATCAGACAGTTGGGTATCTTTTACATCTAACCAAGTAATTTGTTCAGGAAAATCAGTTGCTAATCTAGCAAGAATAGCATCTACTGAATCTTTTCTATACAAAGTCACTTGCAACCAATTGTCTTCATTGGAAAGCCGTTTGATAGCAATGCCTTCATTCACGTATGCATTTAATTTTTCTTCCTCAATGGCTGAGGTACCTTCTGCCAGTAAAATTTCAACAGCGGATTTATTTGCATTGGGATCAGACAATGTAAGCAATACATTTTTCACTTCGTCATCCGCCTTAAGTTCAGCTACTTTCTTATCAAATGACGCTCCTTCATTGATCCACCATTCCAGCAAAAGCACTTGATCATCGGTTAGCTGCGATTTTCCTTTGGGAGGCATATGGTCATCATGGTTTTCTTCCAGGTGAACCCTTTTGATCATCTCACTTTCTGCTGCACTTCCAGGTTCAAAAATGGCACCATTTTCTCCACCTTTCATGAGTGCTTCAGGTGTGTGCATTTGAAGGTCTCCCTTCTTTTGCTGGCATTGTGACAGGAATTGCAACGCTGCTCCATGATGGGATGAATGATGTCTACATAAACCACTGCCTCATCCAGATTTTCAATTAATTTAGGCCCTTTTTCTTCCACAGGTATCCCGGCCAACTTTTTCATGGTGTCGGGCATGTACTGAGTAAGGTAAGTAGATCCATGTGTTAGTGATCCACCGTAATGTCCTGCTCCAGCAAGGAGCAACATCATGACTGACAGTGTCCCAATGTAGGCCCTTTGAATGGTTATTGAGGGATTTTTATCCCTTTTGAAGTGTAAACCCCAAGCTGCAAAAGCAAAAACCACCAATAAAATCCCTGCCCATTTGTGAATAAACAGCAGGTCTTCCCCATAATCTCCGGCTTGGGCCAACATTAAGCCCAACACAGCGGTGAGTAGCGCAGTCAATGCGCCAAGGGCCAAAACAAACCCTACAGCTGGTTTCAGATAAGAAAACTGATCTCTACGGGATAGAATCTCCATTAGAAATCCCAAGGCTAAAAAACCAATGGGTAAGTGTAAAAACAGGGGGTGAAACCTGCCAAAGAAAATAATAATATCTGCGCCTTGTTCCATTTAATTTATGCGATAACTTTACTAACTACTTTACCGGACACGTCCGTTAATCTAAAATCTCTTCCCTGTGCAAAATAGGTGAACTTTTCATGGTCCATCCCCATTAAATGCAGGATGGTAGCCTGCAAATCATGGACATGTACTTTATCTTGGATACCATAATAACCTATTTCGTCGGTTTCTCCAAGGGTAAAACCACCTTTTACACCTCCACCTGCCATCCAAACGGGGAAGGCCTCTGTATGGTGATCTCTGCCTTTAAATGGCCATTCCTTTCCTCCCCTATTTTCTTGCATTGGCGTCCTCCCAAATTCTCCTCCCCAAACAACCAGAGTATCATCCAACAAACCTCTCTGTTTCAAATCTTTGACCAAGGCTGTCATTGCTTTATCAATAGGCTTACATTTAATTGGCAGGCCGGTGTCCAAAGCTTCTCTCTCCGCTACGCCATGCATGTCCCAACCCCAATCAAACAATTGAACAAAACGAACGCCCTTTTCAATCAGCCTTCTGGCTAGCAAACAATTATTGGCAAAAGAAGTTTTGCCGGGCTCAGTCCCATACATTTCATGAATATACTCAGGTTCATCTTTGATATCCATTACCTCCGGAACAGAGGTTTGCATGCGATAAGCCATTTCATATTGAGAGATTCTGGTCAGGGTCTCAGGATCTCCAAATTCTTTGTATTCTTTCTCATTGATCTGGTTGATGGCATCAATGGTTTTTTTTAAGGTGGCCATCTATACCTGAAGGATTGGAAACATATAATACCGGATCACCTTCAGAACGACATTGCACGCCTTGGTAGACAGAGGGTAAAAACCCACTTCCCCATACCGATTTCCCGGCATCAGGCGTATTACCCCCAGATACCAACACCATAAATCCCGGTAAATCTTCATTTTCAGAGCCTAAGCCATAAGTAACCCAACTTCCCATACTTGGGCGACCAAGCCGAGGTGATCCTGTTTGCAAAAGCAATTGTGCAGGGGCATGGTTAAATTGATCTGTGTGCATGGTTTTGATCAATGTCACATCATCCACTATCGTTGAAAAATGTGGCAAGTTATCAGAAATCATCATCCCTGAATTCCCTCTTGGAGAGAATTCAGCCTGAGGTCCTAACATTTTAGGTACACCTTGAATAAAAGCAAATTTCTTCCCTTCCAAAAGAGACTGTGGACAATCTTTTCCATCCAATTTTGCCAACTCAGGTTTGTAATCAAACAGCTCCAATTGTGAAGGAGCTCCGGCCATGTGTAGGTAAATGATTCGCTTGGCACTGGGTGCAAAATGAGGAACCTGTTTGCGAACAAAAGCTTCTATATCTGCCTGAGTATTGGTAGAGTTGCTTCTTCCACAACCTAACAAACTTCCCAAAGCAATCCCACCCAAGCCTGTGGTACACTGCTTGATAAAGTGTCTTCTAGTCCGGCTTTGCAATTCCCTATATTGATATTCACTTGTTAAATCAATTCTTTTACTCATGATTTCATCAGAAATTCGTCCAAATTCATTACGACATTGGCCACAACTGTAAACACTGCCAATTTTTTATCCTCTTCCCCAGTTAATTTACAAATCTCTTCGGGGCTGTTTTCAAAATAAACTTCAGTTTGATGGTACACCTCTTTTAAGTCTTCCAGTTTCTCTTCACTTATTCCCCTTAACATAGCTAAACTATATATTAAGGAAAGTTGCCCCGCTACATCAGCTGATCCATTTTCCAACACCCTTCTACCAAGAGCTATTGCAGCATCCAGATAAACCGGATCATTTAGGGTAACCAAAGCTTGGAGGGGTGTATTGGTCGCTATTCTTTTTGGCAAACAAAACTCTCGGCTGGGTGCATCAAAGGATATTATGGATGGGTAAGGACTGGTTCTTCTCCAAAATGTATACAATGCTCTTCTGTATTTATCATCTCCCTTGCTAGTTTCCCATTTTGTCCCACTGTAGACCACCTGCCAAATTCCTTCCGGCTGTTCAGGCATCACACTTTTTCCGAGCATTTTTTTACTTAACAACCCGGATACTGCAAGTGATTGATCCCTTACTTGCTCAGCATTTAATCTCAATCGAGGACCTCTAGCCAGCCACTCGTTTAACGGATCTAACTCTTTGGCTTCTTGGGTATAATGGGATGACTGCCTGTAGGTAGCTGACATGACAATTTCTTTCATCAATTTTTTCATGTCCCATTTAAGGTCCTCCCTAAACTTGATCACCAGCCAATCAAGTAATTCAGGGTGTGTAGGAGAAAATCCTTGAGAACCAAAATCTTCCAAAGAGGACACAATCCCTCTACCAAAAAACTGTTCCCAAATTCGGTTTACCATGACCCTAGCCGTTAGTGGATTTTCCTCGCTAAACATCCATTTTGCCAAACCCATACGGTTTTCATCATACTTATCAAAAGGATTCCAGATCTCAGGAACACCAACTTTCACCTCTTCTCCGGGCACCATCCAACTCCCTTTCTCAAATACCCTAGAAATCCTTTGGTGATTAATCGGCAGATCAACCATTACCGGAGTTGTTTCTCTCTTTTTCAGAATTAAAAAGCGCATACATAGCTTGTTCAATTTCTGGGTAATTTTCTTTATCCTCACCCGGTAAAGCGTGATGTAACATCAACCATTCAAAGGTGCTTGTTTGCACTACCTCATCTTTCCCTTCCCAAACGAGGTATAGATCATGTTTTCCTTTTATAGGTTTTATGGGCAATGTGATTACCTCATTGAGGTAATAGGTCACCTCCTTATTTTCTTCCTCATTAAATTCCTTTTTGAACCTTGCCTTTACCTTCCACACTCCTATTTCTGTACCATTGATACTGTCTAGACGAAAACTAAGCTTTCCCTCATTTCCATTGGTTCTCGCCTTAAACACCAATCGATTTTCCCCTTCAAATGAAAGTCCTTTAGTGAAAGCATAAACTTTCTCATCCACCTTGAAAGTAGCCGTTCCCTGAATGGGAAGACCTTTGTCCATTTGATAAAAATAATGTGCATATAGTTTGGGCACGCCAAGCCTAAGCAGTTGAGTGTAATACTTGCCCTTTCTTCCGTCATCACCATGTTCATTCGCCCAATTTTTAATCTGAGCTAATTTCTCTAGATCATCTTCCTCCTTATAAGTTATCAATACAGGTGACTCACTGGGAACATCAGCATCTGCTGATTGATTAAAAAATGCCATACTACGGTAATAATCTTCGTGGCGAATAGGATCATAAGGATGGCTATGACATTGGACACATTCCATGGTGGTTCCTTGTAAAACTGTCCATGTGGCATTTACCCTATCTAATACAGCCGCCACCCGAAATTCTTCATTGTCTGTGCCCCCCTCATCATTGTTCATGGTATTGCGGTGAAAAGCTGTAGCAATAAAATCTTGGTCAGTAGCATCCGGTTTTAAATCTCCCGCCAATTGGTCCATTACAAATTGATCATATGGAATATTTTTATTGAATGCATTTATAAGCCAATCGCGGTATTTCCAGATTTCCCTTGGCCGATCTGCCTCATATCCTTTTGAATCCGCGTACCTGGCCAAGTCCATCCACATGGCAGCCCATCGCTCACCATAAGCAGGTGAAGCCAATAAGCTGTCCACAGCCTTTTCATATGCATTATCGGAACTGTCATTAAGAAAAGCTTGCATTTCCGCAAGGCTTGGGGGCAATCCTGTAATATCCAAGCTAAGCCTTCTTAATAAAGACTGTTTTTCCGAAATAGGGTTAGGACTAAGATGTTTTTCTTCCAACTTTGCCTTGATGAAATGATCTATTTCATTATTTGCCCATTTTTCATCAGAAGTAGGAACTATAGGTTTTTCAGGAGCTTTATAGGCCCAATGATCTTCCCATTGTGCACCTTGATTGATCCAGCGAGAAAACAACGCAACCTCTTCATCAGTAAGCGGTTCCTCCTCCAGAGGCATGCGGTATTCAGGATCTCTATGGGTAATTCTTTGAATGAGCTCACTTTTCTTGACATTCCCCGGAACGATAGCCCTTTCTCCTGATTCATTGACTTCCAATGCTTCCTCTTCAAATAATAAACTGAAGCCCCCGGAGCGTTTCACCCCACCATGACATGCAATGCATTTATTATTTATTATAGGTCGAATATCACGATTGAAATCGACCCTTTCTCCCAACATTACCCGAGGAATAAATTTATGTTTATTTTCTAAGGGTACTACGCGAACCACCCACCAAACTAACCCTAAAATAAATGCAGATGATACTACTATTAATACTTTTTTTGATTGATCATAATTATGGTTTTGGCCAATCCGCCTAATCACCAAACAAAGTAAAGAAAAACATGCTCAATTCAAATATAAGATTTAAGGAAAGGTAATATCCAAGAATTATTAAGGCACAAAAAAGGTAAGCGCCGAACACTTACCTTTACCAAAAAGAAGATTAAAAAGTTCACCAACTAATCTTTCAGTACCTTGGCTTTTAAACTTGCTAAATGCTTTAAATAGGTGTCTTGTATATATTCCCAACTTTTTCTTCCATTACTTGATCGCTTGCAATGGATTTATTTTTAACTGAAAGAACTGTTTTTTCACCATCACTATTTAATTCTGAATGTCGAAACTCATTCCGTTCACATGACAAGCATATAAACAATAACAATAGAACATCCGGTAGGAACAATAATTTACTTTTCATTTCGATCAAATAAGATTGGGTTTATAGACACTACGTATTCTTTTTTTCCTTTGTCCTGAAAAAATGACTTTTTTTAAAAAAATATTGTAAACCATACATAACTTTTAAAAGTAAGGGTTGCAGCATTTTTAAGAATAGAAGTACATTAACTATTTTCGCTGTATCCTGGGAAAGAAAAAGTCTGCCGGCAATTATAAACGGGCAGACTTTCTTGATTTATTTCACTGACTTTGTGATGCAAAATCTTTTATTTCAGCATTGGATTTGCCCTTTTGCAAAATTGAATGGCTAGTCCCCAAGGGTCTCTCATCATTAGTAATCGGGTACCGTCATCTAAAGTATCGTCACTTACAAGGACAGCACCAGCTTTTTGTAACCTTTCCTTTTCTTCTTCCGGGTTTTCAGAAACGAAAGCCAAGTGTACCATTAAAGGATCCTGATTCGCATAATCCAAAATTTCAGCAGCAGGATTATTGTACAGTTCTATCATTGCTTTGCCACTGTCATCCGATAAAAATATCATGTATGGGGAAGTAGTCATTTTCTTTACCACCTTCATACCCAAGTGTTCCTCATACCAATCCGATACTTCAAGAGGATGTTTTACATTAAAAGCGATGTGTTCAATTTTCATGCGTTCTTAATTTAATATGAAACCATTTGTCTAAACTCGTTTAATTTTGCTCACAAAAAACCCCTCCATGGATCGCGAAATCTTTATGGAGGGGAAAATTAAAAATATCTTTAATAAATTATTTATAAATTTTTCTGGGCAAAATTGATTTTAGACTTTTACTTGTAACAAATGTAAAAAATTATTTGAATGAATAAGTCTAAAATTCATTTTTCAATGAAATAATATAGTACGGGGATTTATTATCTGCTTGAAACCCTTCATTATCCCAACCGTAATTTTTCTCTGGGCAAAAGTGATGTTAAAAATTCAGTAATCGGCAAACCAAATTTAAAAGCCTCTATACCCGTTTACATTGGCCATATGCTATAGATTCACTAAAGAAGCCCTCCTGATTTTGGCTTTACTTTACATTAATAGTAAATTGCTTAAGCAAACGCTCCCCAAAACATAGGGGATAATAACTTTAAATTGTCTTTAAACTCAAACATCAATGAAAAAAATTGAAGTGGGGAGTACTTAGTACTGCCAAAATCGCCAGAGAAAAGGTCATTCCTGCAATGGCAAACAGTGATTTGTATGAGGTTTACGGCATTGCATCCAGAAACCTGGAAAGGGCACAAGAAACTGCAAAAAGTCTGGGAATACCAAAGGCTTATGGCTCTTATGAAGACCTTATCAATGATCCGGAAATAGATGTCATTTACAACCCCCTGCCAAATGACATGCATGTACCGCTGACGCTAAAGTGTATTGAAGCAGGAAAACATGTGCTTTGTGAAAAACCATTTGCATTGAATCACGAGGAGATCGACGGACTAATCGCTGCAAGAGATAAATACAATGTAAAAGTTGGTGAGGCTTTTATGGTGGCCTCAAATCCTCAGTGGATTAAAGCCAGAGAATTGGTGAAAAGCGGTTACTTGGGTAAAATAAAAGCTGTTCAAGGATTTTTCAGTTATTTTAATGATGACAAAGACAATATCAGGAATATAGAGGAAATGGGAGGCGGAGGCGTTTGGGACATTGGGTGCTATCCTGTTTTTACCTCCAGGTTTGTTTTAGAAAAAGAACCGGGAAGATTGGTTTCAATGCTGGAATATGATCCTCAGTTTGGAACCGATAAAGTAGGCTCCGTTCTATTAGATTTTCATGAAATTCAAATGACATTTACGATAAGTACACAATTGACTGCTTATCAGCGCATGCTGTTTTTCGGTGAGAAAAAATATTGGAAGTAAGGATTCCTTTCAATGCGCCATTGGATCAACCCAATGAAATATATATCCATGAAGGGGACTTTTCTAAAGACAATGCAGAAAAGATTATTCTTCCGGTGAGTAACCAATATACAGAACAAGCCATTGATTTCTCCAAGGCAATTTTGGAAGATACCGAGGTGCCGGTCACCTTGGAAAACACCAAGGCCAACACCAAGGTTTTACAAGCCATATTTGAATCTGACAGCACCGAAAAATGGGTGAATATTAATTGATTGTCAATCAATATTAAAATCCATTATATAGTTTGATGGACTACAAAAAGTAGACTGGTTAGGTAAAAGACCAATCTACTTTTTGTAGTTTTTTTTTATGATTTTTACCTGGTATCAAATAAATACGCCCCTGCATTTTTCAAAGCAGAGGCGTAATAAATATTTGATTGAATCCCTTAGGTTGTTGAACAATCAAGAGGTATATACATACATTTATAGTTCTAATTATTCATTGACTTTGGTGTCAGAAACCACGCGCTTTTCACTGCTCAGGTAACTTCCTACAGCAGAAATTCCAAGAATTATAAATAACAATAAGTCTAAACGATAACCAAAATACATGCTTGGAATAATCCCTCCCAAAGAAAGTAAGAATATGGCCAATCCACCTAAAGATAAATAAATCATTACAGGGGAAATTTTTCTATCACTTAAAATTCCCAATAAAATCATTGGTCCCATAATTCCTGTTCCGGCAAAACTCACCCTAGCAAGCAATACCAACTGATCGAAGACGATTATTGAGAAGATAAAAGCAATGGTAGAGAAAACGAATATTCCTATTTTTGTCCGTTTCATAATTACTTTCTCTGCACCTGTAAGCAATCCCCTCAACTCAGAACCCATGGCAAAAATCATGGCATTGGTAGTGGATAACCCGGCAGCAATCAGTCCTATAATGGCTAAAGCGGCAACAGCCTCATGCTGATCTTTTAGAAAAGCGTTGGCAAAGAACTCATCTCTATCTAATTCTCCATAAAGGTCTGCTCCATACATGCCGATAAAAACCGTAGGAAGAATCACCAATATAGCAAATGCTCCCAATGAAACCGCCATCAACTTCATCGTATTCATGCTTTTCATTACCACAATTCTGGTAGTAAACTGAGGCTGAGTAACGGGTATCATCAAAATCGCTATAAGCGATGCAAGTAGAAACTGTGGAGTTAACAAACCTTGAGGGCCAGGGGTTGAAAGTAGTTCTTCTTTTACTGTGCCTACTTTTTCGAACATTGGTCCAATTCCTCCAAAATGATCTAAGCAAACCCATCCGATGATCCAAATCACTGCTAATAATAGCACACCTTGAATGGCATCACTAAAGATTATTGCTTTTAATCCACCGATCTCACTATAAGTCAACATGATCAAAACAATACCCAAGGACCATCCCCATGCCGGCAATGATTCCGGGAAAGCTGCATCCATAAATATGGCAATTCCTTGAATTTGAATCCCTACATAAGGAATCAAAAACAAAAAGGCGCTAAGAAAAAAGGTGTATCCTGCTAATTTGTTGTCGTAACAACGTGAAATCAGCCCTGACACCCCTCTAAACTCCATTCCTCTAACTTTTTTACGAATTTCGTAACCAAACCATAGCAATACAAACACCATGGCACCATCCGAAACCGCTAGAAAAATCCATGCCCCTATTCCGTTAATTCGGAAGAAGTCAGGCATTCCCAAAAAGGTAAACGTACTAAAAAGTGCTGCTGCAAATGTCAGCACCCCCAGAGAAAGGCCAATATTTCCACCGGCCATCATAAATTCTTCAGATGATCTCCCTTTCTTATAAGACTTGAGAGAAGCAAATACCAGCATGCCTGCGTATATCAGACCAAAAACCCAAACCCAGAAAATCATAAATCGTCCTCCTCGTTTTGCATGCCCGGATGAACTCTAGTACCGATAAAGGTAATTACAACCAATAATACGGTAATAATAAAACTTGTCCATAGACTGTAAGGAACGCCTCCCAACATGGGTTTGGCTACCCCTTGAGGAATAATAAGGGGCGTATAGGTAATGATGCATAAGAAAACTGCTGCGAAGCAACATATTCTCCAGTATAATTTCTTTTTTTCCATTTGAATTGGGTTTAATATCTTGAATTGACAATATACAATTGTTGGTTGATTCTGCGCAAATATTTATATAAAAGGCCAAATGGCCGGAGTAAGCTCCGACCATTTGATACTATTTACAATCTAGGCAAAGTCAAACCTCCATCTACCATGATCACTTGACCTGTAGAATACGGAAAATCACCCTTAGCTAAGGCTGTTACCGCCAAACCTACGTCTTCCGGCAATCCCCATCTTGGCTGGACCATCAGTCCTTCACCAATTAGTTTGTCGTATTTTTCTTTCACACCTGAAGTCATATCGGTAGCGATTACTCCAGGTCTAACTTCAAATACAGGAATATTGTATTCACCAAGTCTTACAGCGAACAATTGGGTGGCCATACTCATTCCGGCTTTGGCAACACAATATTCACCTCGGTTTACTGAAGCGACAGTGGCAGAAATTGAAGAAACATTGATAATTGAACCTGTAAAATCTTCTGCTTTACCTTTCTGCTCAATCATCCAGTTTGCGGCTAACTGCGACAGGAAATAAGCTGAGTTTAGGTTGGTTTTCAATACATAATCGAAGCTCTCTTCTGTGGCTTCCAAAATGTCTTTTCTTTCCTTTGGCGCTACACCTGCATTGTTTACCAAAACATTCAAGCGACCATAATGGGCGTTGATTTTGTCCATGATTCCTTGTCTCTCTTCAGCACTCCCTACATCTCCCCTGCAATAGACAACATCAGCTCCCAAAGCCTTCAATTCTTCAAGACTTGAAAGTACATCCTCTTCCTTTCGCATGCCGTTGATGGCAAGATCAAAATTTTGTTTGGCCAGGCATTTAGCAATTCCCAAACCAATTCCACGGGATCCCCCGTGACTAAGGCTACTTTTTTCATGGGTTTGTTAAATTATAGTTCCGGGATGTCTAACCAAGTCCTTTTCTCCCAGCTTTCTAAGCCTTTTTCAGCCAATTGTACACCTCTTGCACCTTCTTTCATGTCCCAAGGGAAAGGGGAATCAGTAACAATATGCTTCAAGAATAACTCCCACTGTACTTTAAATGCATTGTCCATAGGCTCTTGCTCCGGCACCTTAGACCAACCTTCGTAAAATTCAATTGGCTGAGGAATATCAGGGTTCCAAACCGGTTTTGGGGTATTACCATAATGCTGAATGTAACATTCCCTCAAGCCGGCTACTGCAGAACCTTTGGTTCCATCCACTTGTACTGTAAGCAAGTCATCTCTTCTTACCCTAACCGTCCAAGATGAATTGAACTGGGCAATGATATCACCTTCCAATTCAAATGTCGCATATGCGGCATCATCTGCAGTACATTTGTAAGGTTTACCTTGCTCATCTACACGCTCTTTGATGTGAGTAGCTCCCATACAAGATACTGCCTTCACTTTACCGAAAATATTGTCCAAAACATATCTCCAGTGACAAAGCATATCTACAATGATTCCCCCATCATCTTCTTTTCGATAATTCCAAGAAGGTCTTTGTGCAGGAATGGTCTGCCCTTCAAATACCCAGTAACCAAACTCACCTCTTACGGAAAGAATCTCACCAAAAAATCCATTTTCTATTAACCTTTGAAGCTTTCTTAACCCTGGCAGCCATAACTTATCCTGCACTACCCCATTTTTCACACCGGCTTCTTTACAGATTTTATGCAATTCCAAAGCAGTTTCTGTATCAACAGCCACAGGTTTTTCACAATAAATATGCTTACCTGCTTTCACCGCTTGTTTTACAGCATCAGCTCTTCTGCCTGTAGTTTGGGCATCAAAGTAAACACTGTATTGGTCATCATTCATAACACTGTCCAAATCCGTAGTGTATTTGGAAACACCTGAACGCTTGCTTAAAGCTTTTAATTTGTCTTCATTTCTTCCCACCAATACCGGGTCAGGCATAATGGTATCTCCATTGTCTAATTTTACCCCACCTTGTTTAATAATTTCTGCGATACTACGCATCAAATGTTGGTTGGTGCCCATCCTTCCGGTGACACCGTTCATGATAATTCCTACCTTGTGTTCCATTTCTATATTTTTTTAACTCTTATAATAACTTTCAACAATCTTGTCTAAAAACTCTTTTTGATCTCCTGCCCAATGTCTGTCAGAAAAAATTTCAACTTCATTGAACCCCGAAAAACCGGCTTCCTCTGCCCATCCTCTGATGGTAGGGATATCTATACAACCTTCTCCCATTAAACCCCTGTCATTCAAGAAGTCTACGGTTGGACACATCCAGTCACAAATGTGAAAAGCATATAGATTGTCATTGCGCCCACATCTTAATAATTCTTCTCGTAAGTCAGGATCCCACCACAAGTGGTAAACATCAGCGGCAACACCAACATGATCTGAACCTATGGCTTCTGCCATATCATTGGCCTGTCCCATGGTATTTACAGCCGATCTGGTATCTGCATACATGGGATGCAAAGGTTCGATTGCCAGTTTTACTCCATGTTCAATGGCAAAAGGCAATACCTTTTCAATCCCATCTTTAATTTGTTCACGAGACTTTACCAAAGATTGCCCTGGATCAGCACCACATACCAATACGATCATGGGTGCACCCAATGCAGCAGCCTCTTCAATTGCCTTTAAATTATCTTGGATGGCCTGTTCTCGGGTTTTTGAAGAAACTGAAGGGAAAAACCTCCCCTCACCAAGGAAACGATCTCTAACCCATGACTTCTTAGTCTCTCTCCGGAAGCTGCAATATCTCTACCCCCCAGGTATTGACGCCATACGGAAATACCTTTTACTCCTACCCTTTCGTAGTTTTCAGCCGCTTCTTCCAAGCTCCAGGGCTTTGTAGTAATGGTGTGTACACAAAGCTTACTTAAATCTTTTATAGGTTTCACACTCATGACAGACAATTAAAGAAAGTATAATAAGTATCCTTGTCTATGATGCGTTGTACATACAATGCCAGCTCTCTTGCATGATAATCCCCCCACATGCTGGATTCATTACAAGCAATTTTTTGGCCTGCAGGTACATTGTCCCATCCGTTTGGTTCATGATAAATAGAATGCAAAAGCAAACCTTGATGATTTTTATCAGTGCTAAGGTAGGGCTCATCTAACAAAGTTTTTAGGACGGTAAGGCCTGCTTGCCAGTATGTATTTCCTTTTTCTCATCCCCGTTTTTCTTTAGGTAATGACCTAGTCTCAATAATCCCTGAGCACCAATAGCAGCAGCAGAACTATCTACCGGCTCGAAGTCATTGTAAGGGTCAGCAGGACGAGAAAGGTAATCCCCTAATTATGAAGATTAGGTGCTCCAGTATCCCAATAAGGAATGCCGTCTGTAGGTGTATGCTCGATGTAAAAATCGCAAGATGCTGTGGCTGCTTTTAACAAAAATGCTTTAATTTCTGCAGGATCTCCATAGGCTTTTAATGAAGTTTCGGATAGCGTCTCTATGTATTCTAACTCTTCAGCAAAACCACACATGGCCCAAGCCAACCCACGCGTCCAAGTAGAGAATCCTGTATATCCTTGCTGAGAATTAGGGCAACGATAATTGCCATCATTGGTATTAAAAACACTCTCATGAGCAGTTCTACCCCATAGATCATACCGGTCTCTACCTTCACCATAATATACAGAATAATCGGCTGTCGCTTTGGCATGTTGCAAACCTCTCACAAGAAGATTGACTTTCTTGTCATTCTCTTCTTGAAGCACATGTCCCAAGCTATGGCTAAGCATCAAAATCCTTACGGTTCTGATGGTATCCACAAAGAGTGAATGAGGGCCATTGAAGGAATACATAAATCCACCATCTTTGATGGGAGACCATCGGCTGGCTTGCACAGCACCTGAAATCTTCAATGCCAATTCATAATAATTCTTTTCCCATTCAACATAAGGAATTTTTTCCTCCACCATTAGTCTTAATAAATTACCATAGGTGCTGACATTGTTGAAACCATGGTCATGTACCCCTGTGTGGCTAATGTGAGGGGCCATATACTGATGCGTTTTTAGCTTTCCTTTTTCCAGAAAGCTTTTCTCACCTGTAGCATCAAACTGCAAGATGGAAGAGCCAAACTGGAAACCTTGTGTCCATTCGGTCCAACCTCTGGTTGCATATTTTCCATCTACTGTAAAAACAGGGGAACCTTGGTTTTGGGGTATTCCTTTTCAATTGCGGAGATTTTCTCAGCAGAGAGTTGCCAAAATTTATCCAGAGCAGATTTTAGATCTTTAGCTTGGATTTCAGAATCAATTGCAATCATACATTTAATGGGTTTAAGTTTATTTTGGAATTGTGATTTGTAGCTTTAAAATTCAGTATTATAATCTGATTTATAAAAGGTCAAATCATGCACTTTTTGTTTAAGATGATAAAGATATCTTAAAATTCATCTAATATAAAGGCATTTTTCACCCTATTGCTGGTACTTTTCGTTTTCCACCCATCTAAACTCAGATGGAGAAACACCCGTTTTCTTTTTAAAAATCCTGCTAAAATAGGATGGGTCAGGATAGTTAAGTTCATATGCTATTTCCTTATTCGAAAGGTCTGTATAGATAAGGTACCGTTTGGCCTGAAGCATTAAACGCTCCAAAATCACCTCTCCGGCGGTCATCCCAGTAATTTTTTTTACGTGTTTATTTAGCATACTTGGCGAAAGCTTCATTTTATCAGCAAAATCCTGCACCTGATGTACTTGCTTAAAATGATGTTCAACCAGCGCGTTGAATTGTTGAACCAATGCAAAATCCGGATCCAAGGTATTATTTTTATCAGCAAAATACCTTAGGTAAAATTGCTTACACTTGATCAAGAAAATCTGAAGATAATTATTTAAGATTGCTGTTGTAAAACTATTCCATTTTTTATACTCTTTTCCTATCACCTCTATCAAATCTAATAGATCTTTAAAATCCTCCTCATTTAAATTGAGAATTGGCACCAAGGTAGGATTGTTGAAATAAGGTAGTTGAAAAAGAAATTCTTCATTTTTTGTATCTAAAGCATAAAACTCTCTAGAAAAGACCATTAGGTATCCATGGTAGTCATTTTCTCTACTGATTTTATGTACTTGCCCGGGCGTGAGAAAATGCACACTTCTTGAATGGATAGCATGGCTGTTGAAATCAATCTCATGCTTTCCCGCTCCATTTACAAAAACACATATCTCATAATATTTATGTCGATGAGGTCTATCAGTCTCATGAGGATAGGTACTATTTTGAATGGTTTTTCCTTGAACTTCATAAATTTGGAATGCCCTTTTGTTAGTAATTTTGGGCATTTCATACGTTTTGATAGGCTCTTGCATGACAATCGGTATGTTAAACCTCTAAGGTAATCAAAAATATAAAATGTATTTTTCAAAAATCGTTAATAACATAGCTTAAAACAATACAATTTTTATCAAAAAACCACATAATCAATACTATTTTTAATTATAATGTATTTTTTTAGTATTTTCATTGTCATATTTTTAATTTCAATAGGTTTGTTTTACCTTTGAAACATCAAACAGAGACAAATGGTCTCTTATACTGTAGGATGATGAAACTGGCAGACATGCCCTCCTGTCTCGAGGGTGGAGATCTCAGGATAAAGAAAATAGCGAGCTCGTATTTTTCCTAACTGCTCCGTGGAGGTTCGACTCCTTCTCCTACAGCAGGTTATTTTGGGTTTATTGTTAATTGACTAAAGCTATGAGACATTGTTTCATAGCTTTTTTGTTTTCCCCTGGCTTAAATCCTTTCAATGAGTGTTATTAGAAATAATAGAAAAAATAAAATAGGCATAAAATAAAAAAGCAGGAGAATATCCCCTGCTTTTTATTTTGAAAACTAAACCAACTATTATTTAACTACCATAATACAAACAAAATTAACAATACCTGATTAAAAACCAAATTAACCTGATAAAAAATGGTTAATAATCTATTTTTTGTTACCCACTTTATATAATATACCCAATGCTAAGCCTTGGCTATATTGAACCCCCGGATCCTGATCTATATCATATAAGGATATACCTGTAAGGGTTACGTTAATAATATTAGAAATTTTGGCGGTTAGGGTTACATCCAATCTATGATCTATATTTTTCATGGAAAGCGTCTCATAGTTGGCGAACATGGTGTACCTTGATTTTAAGTTAAGGTTTTCTGAAAGATTCTTATCCAAACTGGCAAAAACCTGCATGGCTAACCATTCCACTCTAACCGTTTCCCCTGCCGGTACCCCATAATTTGCCGGTACATTTGCAATAATTTGATTGTCCGTAACGAAAGTAAATCTTGGTGAAAATGGACCTATTCTTAAGAAAAACTCTTTATTAGGCTTGAATTCAAAACCTAAGGATGAAGTCAGGTACCCCGGAGCCATAAACTTAGATATCAATGATTTGGTACCATCATCATTGTAAGTATAACCTTCTGCAAACTGGGAAAGGTAGTTTACTGAGAAGTAACTTGACCACTTATTGCTTAACTGATACCCTAATTTTGTATCCAGAAATATTCTGTCATTGGACTTTCGTGTCCCTTCCCCCTCGTTTCTAACTATCCCGAATAAAAGCTCCAACTCATTGTCCCAAGAAATTTTATCTTTTTGGTAAAGGGCTTTACCTGCAATGATACTTCCAAAAGCCACAGAATTTACTCCTCCGGCTTTCCAGTTATTACTAAATCCGGCCTGATTAAAGTTCAACCCTGCACTAAATTCGGATTGCCAGTATGATGTGTCTGTTGGAGTCTGCTCTGAAGCATCCGTACCACCCTGTGCCAGGGTTAAATTTATTGCTAGAACAAAAACCAGTAAGGTTAGTATAAAATTTTTCATGCTTTACTTTATTAATTTTCAATAATTGTGTATCTAATTTGAATTATTAAAAGAATTGAACCTTTATTATCAATTACTTTTAACTAAATTTATCAGTAATGAGCCTAATATAATTGCAAAATCTAAACAAAGCGCAAATCTATGGAAAATCAAACAGAAGAAACACTGATTGTTAGAGATTTTTTAGCTCGCCAGAGGACAAAGCTTGCCAATGACCGAACATTATTGGCCTATATAAGAACTAGTTTATATTTTATCGTAAGTGGAACAGCCTTAATTAAGGTAAACGACCTTGCAAATGTCAAGAGTTTAGGGTATTTTTCATTTTTGATCAGTGTAATTTTACTAATTACGGGATTTATAAATTATTTCAGACTAAGAAACAAACTGTCAAAAGGTAAATACCAAAAAATGTAACCCTTTTAACCTTACTAAATTTTAAAAAAATTGGTAGGCTATTTGCAGATAACCCCATAACATCAACGCTATTTCAAATGAAATTTTTAGGAATAATTTTAATTATCGTGGGAACAGTCATGTTTTTGATTACAGGTATATCCTACACCACCGAAGAAACGATTATTGATGCCGGACCATTAAAAATCAGTACCGATAAAGAAAACGACCTCAATTGGCCACCATACGCCGGAGGTATTGCTATCGTTGCCGGTTTTGTTTTAATGGCTGTAGGAAAAAGAAATAACTCTATCCATAAGCATACCACCCCTGTTTGTAGGTCATGAAAACAGAAATGTTCAATCCGAGCTTATGCAATTGCAGTCGTAATAAGTTTGCAATCCCCGGAAAATAAGGCTTTTTGAAATTTTAGCCTAGCATCGCTATATGGGAATAAAAAACAGTGACAAATGGGTTGATTTTGTGATAGCAAATAATAGATTCTATATTTAATCCTCTAAGTATTATTTTCGTATAAAAAAATAGCCGCACCATCGAGGTTGCGGCTATTTTTTTGATTTGCTTGTCAACTATTTCAATCAATTAATTTGACATCTTCTATCATAGCGGGCTCTAATTCAAAAATCTTTGATGAATATTGAAGATTTCTTCTCCTTCTTTTGGTTCCTTACCTACGTATCTGCCATCCTCTTGCATAACATATGCATTTACATTGTCCATCAGGTTGTACCTCAATATATTCATGAGCTGCTTTTGCAGGAACTCGTTTTCAACTTTAAATAAAGACTCCAGACGTTTATCAAAACTCCTCACCATGGCATCAGCGCTACCCACATAAATCCTAGGATCACCATTATTATGAAAATGATAGATTCTGGAATGCTCCAGAAAATCCCCCACGATTGAAATCACCTCAATATTTTCACTCAATCCCTCTCTCCCGGGTCTTAAGCAACAAATGCCTCGCACTATTAACTTAACCGGCACACCGGCCTGTGAGGCCCCGTAGAGGGCATGTATAAATTCGGAATCCTCCAAAGAATTGATTTTAATAAATATACCGGAAGGCAAACCTTTTCTGGCATTTTCAGATTCAATTTTGATAAACTCTATCAAGTTGTTTCTCATATCCCTAGGAGAAGTGATGAGGTTTTGATAGCTAGTAGGTGCCGAATGACCTGTAATCACATTAAAGAATTCGGAAACATCATTGGCCAAGGTTTCATTGGTTGTTAAAAGGCCAATATCTGTATAAATTCGACTGGTTTCTTCATTGTAATTTCCGAGCCTAAATGCACATAACGTGTGACCCTATTTTCCTCCTTTTTTACGATCAAAAGTAATTTGGTATGGGTTTTAAAATTACTTACTCCATAAATTACAAAACAGCCTGCTTTTTGCATTTTTTTGCTTCCCTGATATTGTTTTCCTCGTCAAATCGAGCTTTCACCTCAAACAACACAGAAACGTGCTTTCCATTTTCTACCGCTTTAAGCAAAGCCCCTACAATCCGAGAATTTTTTGCCAATCTGTATATGGTCATTTTTATGGCCATTACATGTGGATCATCTGCCGCCTTATCCAAAAGTTCCAAAATGGGCTCCATATCATTATAGGGATGATGGAGGAGAACATCTTTGTGTTTCAGCACCTCAAATATATCTTCAGAGGCTGCCTCGGGATAAGATAAAGGTGGGATAGGAGTAGGTGCAGCAGGCATTTTATCTTTGAAACGTTTGTTGCCTATTACCTGCCACAGGCCGGTAAAATCCATCAAACTTTTTCGTTCTATTTTAAAAATGCTGTCATCATGTAAAGTCCAACGTTGCTTGAGCAAATTAACCATCCACTTGCTGTAACCCTCTTCTATTTCAATCCTAACAACCCTGCCTGTTTTTCTTTCATTCAATTTCCTTTTTACTTCTTCCAGAAAATTGGTATCCATGTCTTCACTTTCCTCTAGGGTGAAATCACCATTTCGAGTAATCCTGAAAAGGTTAATGGACTCTATATTTACATTCCTAAACAAGGATACAATATGTTCCCTAATCATTTCTTCTATGGGAACATAAATGGTCATGTCTTCTCTCTCTAATTCAAAAAACCTGGGGATATTGGAAGGAATTTGTACAAATGAAAGTTTCTTGTTGTCCTTTTTCTCACCAGGGCCTATGGTTACCACTCCAAATATTAATAATTTATTCATCAAAATTGGAAAAGTATGGTACCCATCAAAAACCATAGGCGTCAACATGGGGTAAACCGCCTTATAGAAATATTCTTCGACAGTCTTTTGTTCTTCCGGCAAAAGATTACGCACATTACTCAGCTGGAAGCCGGATTCTTTAGTAGTGGCAAGCAATTCATTAACAAATTGCTTTTGCAGCTTTTTATGAAAAATCTGAGACTCGATCATTAGCTTTTTCTTAAAGCTATCTTCTCTAAGACCTGAATAATCTATTCTAACTTTATCATAATCAAGATAATTATACAATGACCCCACCCTAATCATAAAAAATTCATCGAGGTTAGAAGCTGCTATAGCAAGAAATTTAAATTTCTCGAAAATATTCCTTTTATCTTTTTTGATCTGGTCAAAAACCCTATCATTAAATTTTAGCCAACTAAGATCCCTACTGATTAATTTGCTATTATTGATGGTTTCTTCAATTTTATCAAGCTGGATCAATTTCATGTTTTTTCTATTATAATGGTAAAAGTAGACCAATGATACTAAATTATTTATAGAATAAAAAAAGGGCCAAATGCCCTTTTTTATTCTTTTGCGAACACCTATACCATTTATCAGGTGTCAATTTTTGCGTATTTAGCATTCTTTTCAATAAACTCTCTTCGGGGAGCCACTTCATCTCCCATTAGCATGCTAAACAAATGATCGGCTTCAGCAGCGGATTCTATGGTTACTTTTTCAAAGTCCTCGTTTCAGGATCCATCGTTGTGGTCCAAAGTTGCTCAGGATTCATTTCTCCAAGCCCTTTATACCTCTGAATATTGACACTGTCCTCTTTTCCATCGGGAGCCAATTCCTTCACAACCCTTTGCCTATCTTCTTCTGTCCAACAATACCTTTCTTCTTTGCCTCTTTTCAACAAATAGAACGGTGGTAGAGCAATATAAACATACCCACTTTCTATCAAATTCCTCATGTACCTGAAAAACAAAGTAAGTATAAGGGTCCTGATATGAGAACCATCAATATCAGCATCTGTCATGATAATGATTTTGTGGTAGCGAAGTTTGGACAAGTCCAATTCTTTTTCATCGTTCGCAGTTCCGAATTTAACACCTAAAGCTGTTAAAATATTTTTTATTTCATCATTATCGTAGATTTTATGCTCTTGGGCTTTTTCTACGTTTAGGATTTTTCCTTTTAAAGGCAATATGGCCTGAAAATCTCTGTCTCTTCCTTGCTTGGCAGAGCCTCCTGCAGAGTCCCCTTCCACTAGATACAATTCACAAACAGCGGGATCCGAATTGGCGCAATCTGCCAACTTCCCGGGAAGCCCTCCTCCACCGAGTACATTTTTACGCTGCACCATCTCACGGGCTTTTTGGCCGCATGCCTGGCCTGTGCAGCCAACACCACCTTACCGATGATTATTTTAGCCTCTTTGGGGTGTTCTAATAACCAAAATTGTAAGGTCTCAGAAACTGAAGCATCTACCGCACCAGTTACATCAGAGTTCCCCAATTTGGTTTTGGTTTGCCCTTCAAATTGAGGCTCAGCAACTTTAACTGAAATAACAGCTGTAAGCCCTTCCCTGAAATCATCACCTGAAATATCAATTTTAACCTTATCAAGCATCCCTGATTTATCAGCATAGCTTTTAAGGGTTCTGGTAAGTGCTCTTCTAAAGCCGGAAACGTGCGTACCTCCTTCATAGGTATTAATGGTATTGACGTAGGACACAACATTTTCTGTATAAGAATTATTATAGCCCATGGCCACCTGTACGGGCACACCGTTTTTCTCTGACTCTATGTAAATCGGCTTTTCAATGATTTTTTGTTTGTTTTCATCCAAATATTCAACAAACTCTATCAAACCACCTTCTGAATAAAAATCGTCTGCTCGATAATTACCCTCCTCATCTTTTTCTCGGAGGTCTTTAAGCGAAATTTTAATGCCTGCATTCAAAAAGGCCATCTCTCGCAAACGATTTGCTATCGTCTCATATTTATATTCTAAGATTTGAAAGATCTCATGATCTGGCTTAAAATGAACATGAGTTCCTCTGCGATCTGTCTCTCCTATTTCCCTTACTTCATATTGAGGTACACCTCTTACATACTCTTGTTCATGAATTTTTCCTCCTCTATGAACGGTTACCTTCATGGAAGAGGATAAAGCATTCACACAGGAAACCCCAACTCCATGGAGTCCACCTGAAACTTTATAGGTATCTTTATCAAATTTGCCTCCGGCATGTAGCACAGTCATTACAACCTCTAAAGCTGACCTGTTCTCCTTCTCATGAAAATCGGTAGGAACCCCCTACCATTATCCTGTACCGATACTGAATTATCTTCATGCACAATTACAGAAATGGTATCACAATGGCCGGCAAGTGCTTCATCTATGGAATTATCAACAACTTCCCAAATCAAGTGATGAAGTCCTTTAATCCCAATATCACCAATATACATGGCCGGTCTTTTTCTAACCGCTTCTAACCCTTCCAACACCTGAATATTCTGGGCTGAATAATCGCTTTTATTCGACGACGCTTTTTCCTTACTCATAGTTAGATTTTATGGCCTAAGAAGTGCCATTTCAAATTCAAATATTAAAACTAAACTAAAGACAAAAATACACAAAAAAAACGAGACTTTAACCCTTTTTTTGGCTATTGTTGCTATAATAAACATGGATATACCCTGAAATCCTATCTGACTGTATTTCAAGCAACAACTTCATTTTTTCACAAAATTTATTGAATAATTCTGGGAGAAGATACGCCTTTCTAAACTTTATACATTAAATAACGCCTCCATTAACTCATTAAAATATTCACTTAATACTGATCATCTGAATAGGATTAACCATGCACTAGACAGTAAAATTGTAGCCACTACAAAGCAGCAATTTACGCTTGGCAGCAATTGAATATTTGTTAAAGCAAGGCTTGGTTATCCATCTTCTTAAACAGATTGCTCGTTCAAGAAATCATACCGCAGGCTTTAATATTGTCCCGTGCTCAAGAGCACTAGGGTACATGCAGGGACCACTTCAATCCCATTGGTTTTCGCCAAATTCATTAATTCTTGATTTTCTGTACCGGGATTAAATATTATTCTTTTGGGTTTTAGAGATAAAATGTAATCATACCACTCATCTTGATGTTGTGGCCCAATATAAAGGGTAACGGTGTGAATGTCTTGCAATGAAGGTTTTTCCCTCAAATTAAGAATTGGTTTTCCTAAGATATTCCCTGTTTTGATACCAACAGGTACGAAAGGAATAGCTCGTTCATGCAACATATTGGCTGCAGTATAGGCATATCTAGATGGATTCGGACTTGCTCCTAAAACCACGGTTTTTTTATTTTCTGTCATCATTTAATTTTCTTTAAAATTACAGATGCAACATTTTATTTACCGCCCATATTTTTCTATTAATTTTTCTGCACAACGCTCTCCATCCATGGCTGCAGATACGATTCCTCCTGCATAGCCGGCACCTTCTCCACATGGATAAAGCCTGCTGATTTGAAGATGTTCAAAGCTTTCCTTGCTTCTTGGAATCCTTACAGGAGAAGAGGTCCTGCTTTCTACACCTACAATTTGGGCTTCATTGGTGTAATACCCCTTCATCTTTTTATCCATCATCGGCAATGCCATGGCCAATCTTTTCGAGATAAAATCCGGAAGAAAATCGTTTAAATTAACACTTTTTAACCCCGGCTGGTAGGAAGTGCTTGGTAGATCTTGACTCTGGCGATTTTTGACAAAGTCCACCACCCTTTGCGCAGGAGCAACCTGAGACCTTCCTCCGGCTTCCCAAGCGGCCTGTTCTACTTCCTGCTGAAACACCAAGGAAGCCAGTGGACCATATTGCCCATATCTGCCAAGATCTTCTAACTCTACAGCCACAACCATACCAGAATTGGCAAATTTGCCATCTCTTCTGCTTGGGCTCATCCCATTGACCACCACTTCCTCCGGTGAGGAAGCCGAGGGCACAATAAATCCACCCGGGCACATACAAAACGAAAATACACCTCTCTGCTTTCCATCCAACACGGTTTGTTGAACAAGGCTATAGGAGGATGCCGGTAAATAAGGTCCTCTATCTGATTGACAGTGGTATTGGATACTATCAATTAATTTTTGCTCATGTTCAATGCGCACGCCTAATGCAAAAGGCTTTGCTTCAATTAAAACTTTTTGCCTGTGGAGCAAATGAAAAATATCTCTGGCAGAATGTCCTGTTGCTAAAATCACTCCTAATCCAAAAATTTTCTCCCCCTCGCTTGTCACTACCCCTTTGATGGAGTCATTTTCCAAAATGAATTCGGTAACCTTTGTATTAAACAATACTTCTCCCCCTGCCTCTATTATACTTTCCCTGAGTTGAGTAATCAATAAGGGTAATTTATTGGTACCTATATGTGGATGCGCCTCCACTAAAATGTCTTCCTTGGCACCATGGGCAACCAAAATTTCCATAATCCTCCGTAAATCCCCTCTTTTTTTGAACGGGTATATAGTTTGCCATCCGAATAGGTTCCTGCACCTCCTTCACCAAAACAATAATTGGAATCCGGGTTTACAATGTGTTCTTTATTCAAAGCTGCCAAATCCCTTCGGCGAGAACGAACATCTTTACCGCGCTCCAAAACAATAGGCTTTTTCCCGAGCTCAATGGCTCTTAACGCAGCAAAAAGTCCTGCCGGGCCGGCCCCAACAATTACTATTGGGTCACTATTTGATACATTGGGATAATCTTTACCTCTACTGATAAGAGGTTCGGGTGTTTGACCGCTGTATACTTCAACAGTAACATTAATTTTAACCTTTCTGCCCCTTGCATCAATAGACCTCTTTGTGGCCCTAATTATAAGGTCTTGGTGAGGAGAGAGCCCTGATTTTTCCGCTACTATTTTATTAAACAAAGCTTCATTATAAGCTTCTTCGGGGCTTAAAGCCAGCTGCAATTCTTTTTTCATAAGTTACTTTTCCACCACATCTAGCAATTCCGAATCCACCCATCGTTTACCCCATTCTTTAATTTCCGACTCCGTCCACAATTCAGGATAAAAATAACTTTCTGAAATCTAGGTGGTAAAAATTTTTGCCAATTGGTACCTCCTGTTGCTGCTATATCCATAGGGTTTTTGTGCAGGTATTTCACTGCGGATTTATAGTGTGCTAGTGGCCAAAAAACATTGGCTTTTTCATCCAGCTCTTTCATCAAACTTGTCAATTCGTCATCCTTCTCATCCAAGTAAACGTATTTCTTCCACAAGTTATTTTTTCTGAATTTCGCAATCAGCTCCTTTAATTCAGTTCCATATTTTTCTTCAAAAGACTTCAGTGTCAAAGTTTTTCTCCGGTCGCCAATTCCTTGGCTCCATATTGCCAATATAAAATATCAAACAAACTATCTATATTGGTAAGGTTAATGTCTTTATAATCTTCTCTTTGCTCCAAGTATACAAGATTTTGAATATCTGTACACATAATTTCTATCATTCGATATTGGGCGCTCTGAAAACCACTTGCAGGTAGCAAAGACATCCTAAATTTCATAAACTGCTCTCTTTCCATCCCTTTCCACATGACGGCAAAAGAAGAAATTAACAAGTCAAAATACATAATGACCCTTTTCAGCCGTTCTTTAAAAAACTTAAGACCTATATTGTCAACAGCAGCCATTTGTTCCAACTCCCATAAAATCAGGTTGAAGTATAACTCGGTAATTTGATGATAAATGATGAAAATCTTCTCGTCTTTAAAAGAAGTTCTTGGCTGTTGCAGAGTAAGGAGGGTATCTAAATTTATATAATCCCAGTAGTTAAGATAATCTGCATGCAAAAGCCCTTCAAGGTAAGAGGATAAATCCTGTCCTGAAGCCCTGAATTTTTCTTCCAGAAGTTTAATTTTATCTACTATTTCCTTTTCGGGATATTTATTTTCCATGCGGGTTGCTGAAGCATTATTTCATTAAAACACATTTAACAGAATTATTCTTGGGAAAACCAAGCATAAATCTCTATCTGCCGGCAAATTAACAAGATTTTCGCGTAAACAACCCTTGTATTCGCCAAAAATAGCGCAACAATGACTTACATCATTCATTTAAAAATTTTAAAGATTTCATCTGATCCTACTTTTTATCACCACAGTTTTGGTAGGGCTCAAAGGGTCATTGCTAAAAAAGTAATGGTTTTGTGGTCGATACCCTTACGTCCTTTTGGATCAAATGAAAAAACAAGATCCACTTTTTCTCCTGCTTTTATATCTATAGTGGGGAGCTCATAGGTCAAACAATCACAATTGGTAACAATCTTTCGTATGTTTAACAATTTTGGCCCGGTGTTTTCAAGCGTTAAAATTCTGGAAATTACATTTTTTGGACCAATTTTACCCAAGTCAATTTCCATTTCTTCAACGAATAGCTTGGGCACCTCATTCACTTGACTTAAAGGTAGCGGAGGAAAATACTCATGAATGGTAGCCATTAAATGCATGGGAACATTGAATCGCTCTCCTGATAAAAATGAAAGCGGAAATGTATCACGGAGAAAGCCTAAATCATCTCTTAAAGCAGGGTCATACTCTAATTCTAAAACGCCTCTACTATTACCTTCTACCAAGGGAGGTTCCATCTTTACCTTGACATAAGAAGGGATACTGTCCTGTTTTAAATTGAGTTGGATTGGGAAATCATTGAAGTTATAAAAGTCAATAAATTTAATTTTAGGTTTGTTGGTATACATCGTACCCAAATTATTTTGGTTGAAAACAAAACCTAAGCCATTCTTCTTTACTTTGTAATGGACTTCAGGATCCTCCGGATAATGAATATTCACCCCTTCCAAAAACAAAGAATCTCCTGAAGGTTTAACATTGGTTTTAACCAGAATCATTTTTGAGAAAGTGCCTCCTCTAGTTTCCGGGTCAAAGGTAACCTGAAGGTGACCAACCTTATTTGGGGCCAAAGTATCTTCAGAATAGGCAACCACGGCACAGCCACAGTCTGTAATTACTTCTTTGATATATGCATTGGAGTCTGTTTGGTTTAAATAATAGAAATCTGCCAACTTAATTTCGTTTTCCGGCAATACCCCTCCAATGTTTATCAGATTATTTTCCCAAATTAAGCCTTCTTCTCCAACTTCCTGACTATTAACAGCTACGATGTTAGAAAGCATCATAGCACCAACATTTAATAAAAACACTAAGTACTTCATATTGGCAAATAACGGTAAAATAACCACAAATTATTGTTTAAATTCCTTAAATTTGTGTCAAAAAGACAATAATGGCAAGAGTACTCACAGGTATACAAAGTTCAGGAAAACCGCATTTAGGGAATATTTTGGGTGCAATAAAACCAGCCATAACTTTGACAAAAAATGAAGACAATGAATCATTTATCTTCATCGCAGATTTTCATTCACTTACTACGATCAAAGATCCAGCAGTTAGAATTGACAATGTCAATGCTGTTGCTGCAGCATGGTTGGCTTTCGGGCTGGATATTGACAGGTCAGTATTTTACAGGCAGTCAAGAATACCACAGGTAACTGAACTTACTTGGTACCTAAGTTGCTTTACACCATATCCCATGCTGGCCAATGCCCATAGCTTTAAAGACAAATCTGATCGCTTATCAGATGTCAATGCAGGGCTATTTACCTATCCTGTATTGATGGCGGCAGATATTCTGCTTTATAGTGCAGACTTGGTACCCGTAGGTAAAGATCAGTTGCAACACTTAGAAATCTCTAGAGACATTGCCAGTGCTTTTAACCACCGTTTAGGTGAAGAGGTATTAAAAATACCGGAGCCACGGATCAGTAATGAAGTGATGATAATTCCAGGTACGGATGGTCAAAAAATGAGTAAATCTTACAACAATTTCATCGATATTTTTTTACCAGAAAAGCAATTAAAGAAAAATGTCAATACCATTGTGACGGATAGTACACCTCTGGAAGAGCCTAAAGACCCGGATGTTTGCAATGTTTACAAACTCTATAAACTTATAGCTAGCGAAGAACAAACCCTTGCCTTGCGAGAAAAGTATTTGGCAGGTAATTTTGGTTATGGCCATGCTAAAAAAGAATTACTTGGCTTGATCTTAGACAGTTACAAACATGAAAGGGAGCAATTCTCATATTATATGAACAATCTTCCGGAATTGGAGGCAAAACTCGAAGCCGGTGAAGAAAAAGCCAGAGAAGAGGCCGGTGAAATTTTAGCAATAGTTAGAAAAAAACTTGGCTTTGGGTAAATCCACAATATCGAGTTTAGGTTAAAGCTTGATATTTTATTTCTCAAAAAGATGAAAAACAGGTACTAAACTACCTGTTTTTTTGCCATTTTGTTCTTTTTAAATGCATCAAAAAAATCGGCAATCCGGAAAACAAAAATATTGTTTAACCCGATTGCCAATAATAAAGATTAAATAATTTTTCTAATTACCTGGATCTCCAAAGGTCTTTTAATGATCTTCCATTGATTACCATGACAAAACGAGTTGGATTTGGCACCAAGACTATCCTCACATCTTGCCCATCGAATTGTTCAGATTCAATTGGAACGCCTTCTCTACCTTGGACATCATAGGTAATGACGCCTCTTGCATCCGGTAACATTGGAATATAGTTGTTTGCCAAATAAGCAGAAGGCAGAAGCACATCATTGTCAGACACCAATTTGGCATAAATGTCTTCTAATTTACTTTCCAATTCGTCTCCAAACTCCTCATTCAAATCATCTTCAAGGTCATGCATTTCCTCCTCGATGTCATCATATTCAGGGTCAGCATAAGTTATTTCACTCAACTTTATTCGCAATTTCACGATCTTGGTGAGCTCCACATCTAATTTCTCAAAATCCATATAAGCTAATACTATTATATTTTTTAAATAGATGAAGGTAAATAATATGAAACCATATTCCAACTTAGAATTATTAAAAGTATGGGAGCCAACTTATTATTTTATTAGAAGGAAAAATCTAAAGGCTCATTAAGGCATAATCCATATAAATGCTTATATTTTGGCTATAATTCTCAAACCATAGTAATTTTTTTAAAAATATGACTGACACAATCATAATCGAAAAAGCTCAAGCTTGGCTTAATAGTAACATCGACGAAAAGAGTAAAGCAGAGATTCATGCTTTATTAAATGCACAAGACCAAACGGAACTTATTGATTCCTTTTATAAAGATCTAGAGTTTGGCACAGGAGGTTTAAGAGGATTAATGGGTGTGGGTTCCAACAGAATGAATGTTTATACCATTGGAATGGCCACCCAAGGATTGGCGAATTACCTTAAAGCCTCTTTTCCCGAAGAGGAAATAAGCCTTGCAATTACCCATGATTCCAGAATCAACAACACGCTTTTTGCAGAAACTACCGCAAATGTATTGACCGCGAATGGAATTAAAGTAAAATATTTTAAAGACATGCGCCCTACACCTATGCTTTCCTTCGCCATCAGGCACTATGGTTGTAAGAGTGGGGTGATGGTAACAGCATCCCATAATCCTAAAGAGTACAATGGCTATAAAGTTTATTGGGATGATGGTGGTCAAGTGGTTGCACCCCATGACAAAAATATCATTGCCGAGGTGATGAAAATTAAATCTATAGATGATGTAAATTGGGCCAAAGACGACACTTTAAAGGAGTATATTGAAGAAGATTTTGACAACATTTACCTTGATGAAGTCAATAAGTTAAGCATGTCACCGCTAACCAATTTAGCAGAAAAAGACATGACCATTGTTTTTTCACCTATCCATGGTGCATCCGGAAAAATGGTTCCTGATGCCTTAAAGGTTTTCGGTTTTGAGAATGTTCATGTGGTTAAAGAACAAATTGAACCGGATGGTAACTTCCCGACGGTTAAATACCCTAACCCGGAAGAAACAGAAGCATTGGATCTTTCAATTAAACTTGCCAAAGAAATTAATGCTGAGCTAGTATTAGCCTGTGACCCGGATGGGGACCGGTATGCTGCAGTCGTTAAAAACGAAAACAATGACTATGAATTACTAAATGGTAATCAGACAGGCGCCCTTATCATCTATTACCTGCTCAATATGTACCGTGAACAGGGAAGACTTACCGGAAACCAATTTACAGTAAGTACCATCGTGACTACGGGCTTATTGGGAGAAATTAGTAAAGGTTTTGGCGTTGAATATTATGATGTGCTAACAGGTTTCAAAAACATTGCAGCAGTAATATTAGCCAATGAAGGTAAAAAGAATTTATTGCCGGAGGAGAAGAGAGTTATGGATTTCTGGTAGGAGATTTTGTGAGAGATAAAGATGGGGTTTCTGCGTGTGCAGTAGTGGCTGAAATTATGGCTTACTACAAACAAAAAGGCCTAAATATAATAGACGTCTTGGCTGAGATTTACATGGAATACGGATTCTATAAAGAAGCACTTATTTCCATCACTAAGAAAGGCAAAGACGGAGCAGAACAAATTCAGGAGTTGATGAAGGGCTTTAGGACCAATAAGCCTAAATCAATCAATGGAATTGCCGTTAGCAAGATCGTGGATGTACAAGAAAGCATCAGCTATGACATGAAATCGGGTACCGAGGAAAAATTAGAGCTGGATAAATCCAATGTAATACAATTTTACCTTGAAGATGGAAGCAAAATTTCTGCAAGACCATCCGGCACAGAACCTAAAATAAAATACTACATCTCTGTCAATGAAAATTTACCCAACAGAGATGCCTATCGGGCCACAGAGGCCTCCCTTGAAGCAAAAATCAGTGCTTTGAAATCATTCTTTGAATAAAATAAATGATAATGCCGGCAATAAAGCCGGCATTTTTTTGCTTATCCTTCCTCCTGTTTCTTTTTTGCATATACCCCGAATAAATAAGAGAAAATAACCGTCCCTCCTGCTATCGTAGGAATATAAGGATGGTAAATGACTCTAAAAAAATACAATATATATACGATTGCCGCTATAAGCCCAATTAAGGCAACGATAATTTGAAGCTTCTTCAACATAATTATTTTAATGTAAAACTAATGGTATGCTCTCCTAAGGATAGGCTAAAGGATGCACTATCAAATGTAGGAGCAGAAAAAGCAGCTCTTGCATCATTAGAAAATCCATAGCGATCTTTTGGTATTCCAAACAAATTTTTGCGCATTACACCATCCCCATCAGCATCATAAAATGCCGAAACAGCATAAATACCCGTTTCCAAATTCTCAAATTTAAAAATAGCTTTCCCTGATTGAACCTTGGCTGTAGCAGTTTCAAGAGCCTCAGTAGCTTGCTCTGGAAAACCTTTGTCCCCTTTGAACAACAACAGCTGCACAAATCCGGAATCTGTATCTGGTACTTCTACCTGTATGGTCAACTGTGCGCTATTGTCTGGAAGGTAAAGCCCCATAAGTAAAGTGAAAAGAATAAGTATGGTTTGGTTAATCATTTTGCTAAAGTACGCAATTGATCTATTTTACCTGAACTTGTTAACTTGAATTTGGGAAAAAACAAGATTTTTCGGGGATTATGAAATTTAGGAAGCAAGCTTTTCGCCCTTTGGAGTAATAATTTTCCGGCTTCAACATCTTCCTTTCCTTCAATAACCAAAGTCAAAGCTTGGCCCAGCTTATCATCCTTAATCCCTGCTAAAAAAACATGCAATTAGGAAAGTACTCTTGCATAAGGTCTCCTATTTTTTGTGCAACTTCTTCCGGATGTATTTTTATCCCGCCCGAATTCACCACATGATCTGCTCTACCCTTCCATGTAAAAGAGTTTTCACCTTCAAGGTTTACAATATCATTTGTCTGCAACCAAGCTTTGCCCCCATAGGAGCAAGAATCATGAGTCGATTGGAGGCATCTACTTTTACCTGCACATTGGGTAAAGCCTGGTAAATTAAATTGCCATGGCTTTTTAAATTGGCAAGTGCAATGTGAGAAACCGTCTCCGTCATGCCATAAGTCTGAAAGACCTTGCCCGGTAAAAGACTCAGTTTCACTCTCAAATTAGCAGATATGGGGGCACCACCAATGATTATATTTTTAATTTTTCCCAATGCTAAGGCTCCTTTCTTTGAAGTCAAGCTTTTTTCTACTTGCAAAGGTACCAAGGCAACGAAATCAAAAAACTCATTTTCCAATCCTTTAAGCGGGTTGCCATCTGCCGGTTTCACAATTAATTCTCCCTCCCACTCTAAGGCTCTGACAAGCATCATTTTACCGGCTACCTTCTCGGTATCAAGGCAACAAAGCATTTTACAGCCTTTGTTAAACCCAAAAAGGCTTTGGTAGCCTTAGCACTTTCTGCCAATTGCTTACGGGAAACTGTCACTTTCTTAGGCAAGCCTGTAGATCCTGAAGTTAATAGATCAAAATTATCCTTGCCGTTCAACCACTGCTCACAAAAATTAAAAGCTTTTCTGTAAGTTGAAGGCAAATGATTGCCCTCCCTCTTCGAATCTGATCTATTGTAAAAGTTGTGTTTCCGAATGTTATCATAGCTTTTTGCCTGTACAAAATAAAGAAATTATAAACTCTCAGCCATAATCAGCAAGGTTAATTTTACAAAATAAAAATAGGCTGTTAACTTGCAACAAAAAATCAACCTGGAAATGATCAATTGGAAAACAGTAAAAGAATACAAAGACATTACATATAAAAAATGTGAAGGGGTGGCCAGAATCGCCTTCAACAGACCGGATGTTAGAAATGCCTTTCGTCCCCAAACCACCAGTGAACTTTATGATGCCTTTTTGGATGCACGGGAAGATGTAAACATTGGTGTGGTTTTGTTGTCTGCAGAAGGTCCTTCCTCTAAAGATGGAGTTTATTCCTTTTGTAGTGGGGGAGATCAAAAAGCAAGGGGTCACCAAGGGTATGTAGGTGAAGACGGGATGCACCGCTTAAACATTTTGGAGGTACAACGGTTAATTCGCTTTATGCCAAAAGTGGTTATAGCTGTAGTTCCAGGTTGGGCAGTTGGAGGTGGACACAGTCTGCATGTTATTTGTGATCTTACTCTGGCAAGTAAGGAACATGCCATTTTTAAACAAACTGATGCGGATGTAACCAGTTTTGATGGAGGATATGGATCTGCCTATTTAGCCAAAATGGTAGGTCAAAAGAAAGCCCGCGAAATTTTCTTTTTGGGACGCAACTATTCTGCTCAAGAAGCCTATGAGATGGGAATGGTAAATGCAGTTATTCCCCACGATGAACTGGAAGACACTGCTTTTCAATGGGCCCAAGAAATTTTGGAAAAATCTCCTACTTCAATAAAAATGTTAAAATTTGCATTTAACCTTACAGATGACGGCATGGTTGGTCAGCAAGTTTTTGCTGGAGAAGCAACGAGGCTAGCCTATATGACTGAAGAGGCAAAAGAAGGCCGAGATGCTTTTCTCCAGAAACGCAAGCCTAATTTTAAACATATTAAATGGATACCTTAAATCCACTAAATCTTTATAATCATTAATTTTCAACTCAGAGATTAAGTAAGAAATAGCTGGAGGAAGCATCAATTCTACAGCTATTTCTTCCTATTTTTATATTTCAATCATTTTTCTACCATCCTTTCTATATTTTCATGATTTTAGTCATGATTTTTCCTGACCGTCTCCATTGGCGTTTCTTACTAATTTTGGTATTTTTAACTAATTCCTATTGAGAACTAAAAAGAGAATTAGAATGATGGATTTTGATTTAAAAAAATACGAAATTGAGGTAACTGACATTTTGAGAAATGGGGAAACTGCCTTGTTATATGAGGCTGCCTTGAGGTTAGAGAAAGGATCTGCTATTTCCAGTACAGGAGCTTTAATGGTATACTCAGGCACTAAAACAGGAAGAAGCCCTAAAGACAAGCGGATCGTAAGACACCCTGAGTCTGAGAAAGACATCGATTGGGGTTCGGTAAATTATGAAATGGACGAGCACACTTTTATGGTGAATAGAGAGCGAGCCATAGATTATTTCAACACTAGGGAACATCTGTATGTAGTAGATGCTTTTGCGGGTTGGGATCCAAAGTTCAGAATTAAAGTAAGAATAATTTGCACAAGAGCATACCATGCCTTGTTTATGCAAAACATGCTTATTCTTCCTTCCGAAGAAGAGCTTAAAGAATTTGGAGAGCCGGATTATGTGATATTTAATGCGGGAGAATTTCCGGCCAACCACTTCACTACCAATATGACTTCCAAAACAAGTGTAGGGATAAGCTTGGAAAATAAAGAAGTGGTAATTTTAGGTACTGAGTATGCCGGAGAAATGAAAAAGGGGATCTTTACAATAATGAACTACTTAATGCCTGAGCAAGATGTATTATCTATGCACTGCTCAGCTAATGTAGGGGAAAAAGGAGATGTCACCTTACTCTTTGGCTTATCGGGCACAGGCAAAACAACTCTTAGTGCAGATCCAAAACGCAAGCTAATTGGTGATGATGAGCATTGTTGGCACAATGACGGTGTTTTCAATATAGAGGGTGGTTGCTATGCCAAAGCCATTGATTTAAGTGAAGAAGCAGAGCCTGACATTTTTGGTGCCATTCGCTATGGTACAGTTTTAGAAAACGTTGTTTATGATCCAGTAAGTAGAAAAGTTGATTATTCTGATACTACAATCACTCAAAACACCCGTGCCTCCTACCCAATCGATTATATAGAAAACACCAAAATCCCATGTACTGCAGGGCATCCAAAGAACATCATTTTTCTTACCTGTGATGCTTTTGGAGTATTACCTCCGGTAAGTAAGTTAGATGCGGAACAAGCAAGCTACCACTTTATTTCAGGATATACTGCCAAGGTTGCAGGTACGGAAATGGGGGTGAAAGATCCTGAAGCTACCTTTAGCGCTTGTTTTGGTGCGGCATTTATGATGTGGCATCCAAATAAATATGCTAACTTATTGGCTGACAAAATAAAAAATCACAATGTGAATGCTTGGTTGGTCAATACGGGATGGAGTGGTGGTTCCTATGGTGTAGGGGCAAGAATAAATTTAAAATATACACGAGCGATTCTAGACGCGATCCACAATGGGGATTTTGACAATGTTTCATTCGTGAAAGAAAATGATTTTAAACTTCAAATCCCTACAAGCTGCCCCGGAGTGCCAAGTGAAATATTGGTTCCTGAAAATACATGGAAGGATCAGGAGAAATTTAAGGAAATTAAAAACAAACTAATTAATCTTTTTAAAGACAATTTTAACCAATTTAAGGATCAAGTTGATAACAAAATCATTCAAGCCGGCCCAAAATAAATTGCAAATGAAAAGCTACAATTGTTTTGCTATACTCATTGCTTTCGTAGGTATAGTTTTAATTCAATGTCAATCAAAAATAGACGAAGGGGTGTCCATAGGCACCCCTTCTCTTTTAATTGATAACAAGGAAATTCTACCTTTTGAAGAATTTGTTTCAAGTATTGAATTCATCCCGTTAATTGCCCCAAAAGACACCTTGATTAATCTTTCCTGCAGTGTTTATGACTTGGTCATAAAAGACAAGATTTATTATGCCAGTAGGTGCTCCAAGGACTTCTCCATTCATTCCTTTGATCTTAGTGGAAATCACCTCCGTAGCTGGAACAAAAAAGGAAGCGGCCCCGGTGAATATCCTGCTATTCATGACATAATAGTAGAGAACAGCACACTATTCATTAACACAGGAAGGGGAATTTACTAAAATACAGCCTGCCAGCGTTTGAATATCTAGGTGAAATTAAATTGGTGGATAACAACTTTGTCCCTACCGTCTCAAAAAATGGAGAAGATAGTTGGTTAATTTCCTCTGAAAAAATTGGGAATGGTCAAGAAAAAATTTTTCAAATTTTAAATACAAAAACTAATGAAGTTAAAGCACTCCCCATTTTATCTCTCCCCTATAGTGGTGAGTTAAACCCCGGATTGATCGCAGATTCAGAAATGGGGAAAATATTGAATTTTGGACTATCCGATACAATTTATCATTTTCAGGAAGATACGGTAACATCTTATCTTTCTCTAAATTTTGGAAGTAAGGGAATTGCTGCCGAGGACTATGAATTGGAAGGGCACACTTTTATGGAAAAAATTCTCCTTTCACAAAATTACGCCTTCAACTCGGGCTTAATAGATTATAGTGATGGAGTCTTAAAGCTAATGATTTATGGGCTTGAAAAAAGTAATAATTTTGACCAAGGAGATCTTTCTACTTTTCCTTTTTATGATGTATTTATTCAACGTGACACGGGCAAGAAGAAAATCACCAAATCATTAACCGATGTCCGAAACAGTAGTTATTCAAAAGAGGGATATTTTTATCAAGTTATGCAATATGAAGATTGGCAAAGGGCGATAGATATTTCTTACTTCGGAAAGCATGAAGAACAACTATTACAATGCATTGAAAACTTAACTGATGAAGAGGACCCCATCATATTAAAGTATAAAGTGACATTTTAAAAATAATTTGCCGGGAAATAGCGAATAAAAAAAAACCTAAAAGCTTAATTTTGAAAATACAACATTTTCTAAAAGATGAGAACCGAACTTTACCCCAACTTATTAATTGAAAATATAAATTTCATGAAAAATTCAACTTACATCTTGTACCCCTTTCTAATGCTGATCTGTTTGATCACCTCTCAACTGACCGTCCATGCCCAAAACCATCAAGAAGAAATCTACAAAATTGCCGAAAATGACACCTTAAAAATGGACATTTTTCTTTCTGATGAAAATAAGAAGGACAAGCCAGCAATCGTATTTTTCTTCGGAGGAGGATGGGTTTCCGGAAGTTGGGATCAATTCCGCCCTCATGCAGTGCATTTTTCAAAAAAGGTTTTGTTACCATACTCGTAGATTACAGGGTTGCTTCAAGGCATGGAACCAGCCCATTTGAAGCGATCGAAGATGCAAAATCGGCCATGAAATATGTCAAAATGAATGCAGAAAGGTTTGGTATTGATTCTGCCAAAGTGATTGCATCCGGAGGTTCTGCCGGGGGACATCTTGCGGCAAGTACCGCAACAATTTCAGGGTTTGAAAGTGATGCTTTAAAAGAAATAAGTGCAAAGCCTGTTGCCCTACTTCTCTTCAACCCTGTCATTGACAACGGACCAGCAGGATATGGTTACGATCGACTTGGAGAACGCTACAAAGAGGTTTCTCCCTTGCACAATCTAAAAGAGGGAGTTCCACCCACGCTTTTCTTTTTGGGTACAAAAGATCGATTAATTCCTGTAATAACTGGCAGGTATTATCAAAAAGCAATGGAAAAATTAGGAAGCTATTGTGAATTTGTATTATATGATGGTCAGCCACATGGTTTTTTCAATTTTAAGAACAGAGAAATTTATGAACAAACTATTTTAGAAACTGAAGCATTTCTAGAAAAAATCGGGTTGTTTCCTAAATCTTAAAACCACCGTTAATCCGCTAACTAAAAACAATATCATTACCAAAATGTTAATTCTAATTTAAAGTTTCATTCAATTGGAAATGTTATAAAAACATGTTAAAAAGTGTAAATAAAACACTTTATAATGATTTTTGGAGAAAATTAGATGAAATATTATTTGGTATAAACAGGAAATTTGAAATATTTAATTTTTTTCAACTTAATGAAAAGATATGCTAATATGACGCTTGCGCTTCCATTTGTTTTTCTTAAGTTTAAAAAATCATAACAATTTAAATACTTACTCAGTAAGGCATTGCGCCAGAAATATAGCTGTAGTCGGTTAAAATAAACCCACCTAGAAGCCTTTGTATTACAAAGGCTTTTTTATTTTTTATTGTAAGAGAAAAGCTTCCAAAACATCTCCAACAAAATAGGCTACTAACGCGGCTATTATACCAAGTAAAAGTGTTTCAATTACACTTTGCCAAATCCCGGTCTGGTTGACCCAACTCTTTAAAGCACCCACCAATATAAAGGCCGAGCCGGTTAACAGACAAGTCCAGAAAAAACATCAAAATCCACTTCATAAAAGTAATCCCATACATAAACTATTAAGGGAATAAATCCTACCACCACAAAAGATATAAGCGTTGCCAAACCTATTTTTAAAGGGCTTTTAACCTCTTCAATCATATTGAGTTCGTCCTTCATCATTTCATTCACCCATCTATCCCTATCAGCCACAATCACCTCCACAACCTCTTGCAATAACTTCCCTTCAAATCCTTTTTCCTTATAAATGGCAACAATTTCTTCACGCTCTTTTTTTGGTATATTGTCCACCTCCCAATATTCTATGTTTTTGTGTTTTTGGTAATTTTCCTTTTCCGATTTGGAAGACAGGTAAGCTCCAATTGACATGGACAACCCATCCGCAAACAAATTGGCAAAACCCAAAACAATAATTACCATAGGATCCAGGTTTGCCCCCACAGCACCGGCCACTACAGCGAAAGTGGTAACTGCTCCATCTATACCTCCATATACAAATTCCCTCAGGTATTCTTGGAGATTTTTAAAGAATGGTATTTCTTGATGTAATTCTGACTCTTCCAAAGTATATGATTTAAAATTTTAAATAGTAAAATGCTGATGGCAACGTGAATGCAATTTCAGCAGGTACATTTTTAATTTACAAAAATTCAAGTAATTGTTGACACGCTACTTTATATTCCTTTATAATAAAACACCTTGGCTTCTCTAATGCGCTGAAACATGCATTATAATGGTGCTAACTGATAATGAGTTATGATAAAAATTTGTACTGTAATTATAATAATCAAAGCCAGGGCGGGTTGAGTTAGCCCAAAGGAACTATTACCCTTTTTGAGAGACTGAAATTGAATATTTGAAATTAATGTCCTTGAATATGAAAGTGATAAAGCAAAACACTTCTTTTTTTCGTCCTACTATTGTATAAAAACAAACATTCTTCTACCTTTGTACCACTTCAAACGAGGAGTAATAAAGAAACAAAAAAGGAGTGGTAGTTCAGCTGGTTAGAATGCCTGCCTGTCACGCAGGAGGTCGCGGGTTCGAGTCCCGTCCATTCCGCACAAAAGCCTTGGTTTTCCAAGGCTTTTTTTGACTTCTTAATATTTATTAACCTATTATCACTTTTAAAGGTGAGAAATTAACAAAATAGTGGTAGTTCAGCCGGTTAGAATGTCCCGACTTATCGGGAAGGTCGCTGGATCGAAACTTAAGAAGTAAAAATATTGGAGTGGTAGTTCAGCTGGTTAGAATGTCCCGACTTATCGGGAAGGTAGCTGGATCGAAACTTAAGAAGTAAAAATATTGGAGTGGTAGTTCAGTTGATTAGAATGTCCCGACTTATCGGGAAGGTCGCTGGATCGAAACTTAAGAAGTAAAAATATTGGAGTGGTAGTTCAGCTGGTTAGAATGTCCCGACTTATCGGGAAGGTCGCTGGATCGAATCTTAAGAAGTAAAAATATTGGATTGGTAGTTCAGTTGATTAGAATGTCCCGACTTATCGGGAAGGTCGCTGGATCGAAACTTAAAAAGTAAAAATATTGGAGTGGTAGTTCAGCCGATTAGAATGTCCCGACTTATCGGGAAGGTCGCTGGATCGAAACTTAAGAAGTAAAAATATTGGAGTGGTAGTTCAGTTGGTTAGAATGTCCCGACTTATCGGGAAGGTCGCTGGATCGAAACTTAAGAAGTAAAAATATTGGAGTGGTAGTTCAGCCGGTTAGAATGTCCCGACTTTTCGGGAAGGTCGCTGGATCGAAACTTAAGAAGTAAAAATATTGGAGTGGTAGTTCAGCCGATTAGAATGTTCCGACTTATCGGGAAGGTCGGTGGATCGAAACTTTAGAAGTAAAAATATTGGAGTGGTAGTTCAGCTGGTTAGAATGTCCCGACTTATCGGGAAGGTCGCTGGATCGAAACTTAAGAAGTAAAAATATTGGAGTGGTAGTTCAGCTGGTTAGAATGTCCCGACTTATCGGGAAGGTCGCTGGATCGAAACTTAAGAAGTAAAAATATTGGAGTGGTAGTTCAGCTGGTTAGAATGCCTGCCTGTCACGCAGGAGGTCGCGGGTTCGAGTCCCGTCCATTCCGCATAAAAGCCTTGGTTTTCCAAGGCTTTTTTGTTGGTTCTTTTTTTAAAAGAATTCCTTAACACACCACTATATTAACAATTACTTTTAGGCTAAAAAACTTCCTGAAGGAGAATAACAAATATAAAATACCTGAAAATCTCCTTCAGAAAATTATGTTTTTCATAGGATTAATATCAAATAGACTAAACAGGAATTCCTTCAGTCTCTTTCATTCGATCCCAATTTCTATGTTGGGCAATTGCTTTTATAAAAGCATCAGGCGCAGCATTGATCAGTACCGCTTTGTCGTCTTTGAAATCTTTTACATAAGTTTCATCCAAAAGGTCCTCCCCTCATTATCTGCAGCTATGGCTTTGCAGTGTTTTAAGGTTTCATTGATAAACTTTTTGAATTTAGGTGTCTTTGATAAAGCATCAATTGAAGACTGCCCTCCCGGTATGTATATGGCATCAAATAGAACACTTTCCGTAGTGGTTATGCTTGCGCCTACAGGATGCTCCATACCAGTATCACATTTTATTGCCCCACCATGAGGAGCAATGATCATGCAAACAGCATTTTCAGCTTCTAACGCCGATTTCATTTGTTTAAAATCGTCCATTTTAAATCCGTCTGCGGCTAAAAAAGCAATTTTACGAGTAGCAATGCTATCAAATTTGGTGTTGGCTTGACTCAGTGCCGTTGACTTTTCGAGATAGATTTTTTTAGGTCCGGGTTGATAATCTGCTACATTAACATCTGCACCTATCGCTTGGTTTATAGGTTCCTCTATTTTTTCCGGAACACTAAGACCTAAATTACCTGCAACCTCCTCAGCCAATTCATCATCTATTTGTGCTATCATCCATAGCATTCTTTCTTTGATATGTTTATGGTTACATTTTCCCAACTCAAAGGAATAAGCATTGGCCACATGGCTTTTTCCCAATCTGCAAGACTTCTATAAAAAAGAGCCGGCTGAGAAAAGAAATCGTTGAAACTTTCGCTTCTGGCTCTAATTTTTTTACCGTCTATTTTTTCTTCATATGAAGAAAAGGCCCCCTCTGCTATCTTTGAAAGATGCGGACATCCTCCTCCTAGTGTGTTGGGGAAATAGGCAGTTTGCCCCTTAGGTATTTCGGTTTGCATATGACCATCTCTTTGGTTATGATGGGCTTTAGCTACCGGCTGATTGATAGGAATTTGGTGGAAATTCGGGCTACCTAATCTAGAAAGCTGGGTATCTCGATAGGAAAACAAGCGTCCTTGAAGAAGTGGATCATTGGTGAAATCTATGCCTGGTACAATATTACCCGGTAAAAATGCTACTTGCTCCGTTTCGGCAAAGAAATTATCCGGGTTTTTGTTCAAGGTCATTTTTCCTATTACTTTAACGGGGACCATCTCCTCGGGAATCAATTTAGTGGCATCCAACAAGTCAAAATCAAACTTGTGTTCATCTTCTTCAGGTACAATTTGAACACCTAGTTCCCATTCAGGAAATTGGCCGGACTCTATTGCTTCCCACAGGTCTCTTCTATGAAAGTCACTGTCTGCTCCACTTATTTTTGTTGCTTCATCCCAGGTTACTGAATGTACTCCCAATACTGGTTTCCAATGAAACTTAACAAAATGTGCCTCTCCTTTTTCATTGACCAAACGGTAAGAATGAATACCAAAACCTTCCATCATCCGGAAACTTCTAGGTATTGCCCTATCGCTCATTAACCAAATCTGATTGTGAAGGGTTTCCGGTGTAAGGGAAATGAAATCATAAAATGTATCATGTGCTGAAGCTGCCTGTGGAATCTCCTTATTCGGCTCAGGCTTAACTGAATGAATTAGATCCGGAAACTTCATAGCGTCCTGAATGAAAAAAATTGGCATATTATTGCCAACCAAGTCCCAAGTCCCTTCTTCCGTATAAAATTTTACAGCAAAACCACGAACATCTCTAGCAAGATCTGTGGAACCTTTGGAGCCGGCAACTGTTGAGAACCTCACAAAAACCGGTGTTTTTCTACTAGTATCTGTAAAAATACCTGCTTTAGAATACCGGCTGATGCTATCATATAATTCAAAGTAACCGTGCGCTGCACTCCCCCTTGCATGTACAATACGCTCAGGAATACGCTCGTGATCAAAGCTGGTAATTTTCTCACGAAGAATAAAATCTTCAAGAAGCGAAGATCCTCTTATGCCTGCCTTTAAAGAATTATTCGTATCGTTGACTTTTACCCCTGCCTTGTGGTTAATTCTTGGTCTTTTGGGTCGATTGTAAATTGCTTAAGCTGAGCTGTTTTTGATTGCTTTCCATCTTCTTTTTTCATGTCAATAGTTTTATAGGGTTAATATGTTTTTTAATCTTAGTAATTGATTTTTACAACAGCCTTTGATTAGCCTCCTTTCCTATAGGCTATTTTAGGAATTGGTTTATTACTTCAAAGGAGTTTAGCCTACATCAAACTCATTTCAGGTAAGAAGCTAAGTTTCCTATGATCTAATATATTTTTCCCGCAAGGGTTAAATCAAAGCTAAATGAGATATTAGAATAACAATAGCTCAAAAAAAATAATAATTAGCTCTTTTAAATTTTATGCTTTTATAAATGAAATTTAACTTAAATTAATAACAGAAGACTTTTATGGGCAGCTAAAAATCAGGGTAATATGTCTTGACATCTTTTAATAAAATCAACCTTAACAATTGGCAAATTCAGCCGTTTATAATACTTATTTCCAATATATTATCTAGCCGAATTATGAGATACATAACACATTATAAAAATTAAGAATAAGAGAACGGCAAGGCTTATTCCAAACAAAAAAGCCTACCAGTCGGTTACATCATCATTACCCTATTATTATTTTCAAGAAGTGATTCAATTCAATGTCACTAGGAAGTATAGCTAAATAATGAAAGCCATAAGAGAAATTGATGACTCCGCCCTTTGCATTTACAGAAAAAATGGGCCAGAGGTTTTAGGTACCTAAATGAAGAAGGAAAACCTATAAAAGACAAGACAACGCTAAAGCGCTTAAAGAACTTAGTTATACCTCCAATGTGGACTGATGTCAAGATATGCCGTTTTGAGGAAGGACATATTCAAGCAACCGGCAGGGACAAAAAAGGCCGTAAGCAGTACATTTATCATACAATCTACGAGCAAAATTGTCAATTAGAGAAATTCAACAGTTTAATAAATTTTGCTAAAGCACTACCAACTATCAGAAAAAAATCTTACAAAGCTATCCAAACAAAAGAGTGGACCAAAGAAAAGGTGTTGGGGCTTATGATTTTGATCCTCGATGGCTATGGCATCCGGATAGGAAACAAGTATTACCAGGAGAATAATGACACCATTGGTTTAACCACTATGCGAAGAAAGCACATGAAAATCGATGGAGATGGCATCATATTCCACTATAATGGTAAAAGTCATATAGATCGAAGCGTAATGATTGATGATGCTCAGCTTATTTCGTTGATAAAGGAGGCAGCAGATTTACCCGGATATGAAATATTTAGATACCAAGATGAAAATGGTGATTTTCAGTCAATTGACAGCGATGAAGTAAATGAATACCTTGCTAAAAATATGTGTGCTGAATATTCAAGTAAATATTTTCGCACATGGGCTGCCTGCCGCCTTGCCATTGAGTATTACCCAGTGGCACTGGAAGAAAAACAAAAAAACAAACGCAAAAAATTCAGTAATATACTGATAAATATGGTGGCTTCAGAACTCGGTAACACACCAAGCGTATGTAGAAATTATTACATACATCCTTCCATAATGGAAAAAATTGATTCCCAAAGCCTACCACAGCCCAACCCTTTTAGACAAAGTGCAAGCCCCTATGCGCTTAGCAGGGAGGAGAAATTAGGTTTACAAATCATTGAAAAGGATTCTATTAATGGCAAGTAATACGATAGCTGGAAAGACCAATTTAACTTTTGATTTTTTTCCAAATACTTAAGACAGCCGAGACCACAATAAATACTACGGCACCAACTGCCAGACCAACTAAAAACTCTTTTAGTATGCCCGGAAAATCCGGCAATAGGTGGTGAAAAAAGTCAATATTGTGAGAGAATATACCACCCGCAACTAACATTAAGGCAATGGTTCCAATTATTGACAACCCCTTGATTACAATTGGTAGTGCATTCACCAAAAACCTACCCATATAATCTGAAATGCTGTTGTCTTGCTCATTGTACGCGATCAATTTTAAACCGAAATCATCCATTCTAACAATGACCGCCACAATTCCATATACACCAGCAGTTGCCAATATGGCGATAAATGAAACAACTAATATTTGTACCCATATTACCTCCTGAATCACCGTACCCAGTGCAATGATTACGATCTCCACAGAAAGGATAAAATCAGTAAAAATTGCTGACTTTATTTTACCTTTCTCACTGGCCAATACTTCCTCCTTGGTAGGATTTTTTTGCACAACCTTTGTTTCATGATGTTTTTTACCCGCCAAAAATTCATAAACTTTTTCTGCTCCTTCATAGGCAAGATAAAGCCCTCCCAGTAGTAAGACAATCGTAATTATTTTAGGTAAAAATGCACTTAACAAAAATGCTGCGGGGAGAATAATTATTTTATTTTTTAATGAACCCTTTGTGATCGCCCAAAGTACTGGTATTTCCCTAGATGCAATGAAACCGGAAGATTTTTCTGCATTAACAGCAAGGTCATCTCCTAAAATTCCAGCTGTCTTTTTAGCAGCTACTTTACTCATGGTGGCCACATCGTCCATTAAAGTTGCGATGTCATCCAATAATGCAAAAAAACCTGAAGCCATTTATATCAGTCTTAAATATATTGTTACAGAAAATTAAAATAATTGTGGTACCACAGAACCATAATCAAGCCAAAATTTTTCCTCCCTATTTTATTTCGAGACGAAAATATAAAGCCTAGATCAATTTCTATCATTAAAGGCAATTAATTATTCATTTGAGCACTTTCAAAGAAGATTATCAGGTTAACTTTATTCAAAAATAAAAACAAACGAATAAATTATGGTTAAGTGGACAATCATATTCCTACTTTTAGCAATCTTGGCAGCAATGTATGGTTTTGGTGGCCTAGCTGAAGGAGCATCAGAAGTTGCAAAAGCATTCTGTTTTATTTTTCTTGGTATGGTTATCTTCTCTATTTTCTTGAATTTTAAAAGAATTTAGCCGGGAATAAGTCTAAGGAATTGTAGTGTAAATGCAATCATCAAAATCAAAGACTTTGGTCTATAGCTCATGTATCGCTATGAAGTTTAAACCTTTCATTAAGCTGGACAAGACAACATTTATAACCCAAGTTACCAGAAACCGCACCACATAATTACAGTTTTCTATTTCTCTAAGTAAAGATTATCGATCTATACCCCGCTTCCTATTAATGTTTTTCCTAGGAATCAATACATATGAAAATCTTTATTAATACCTTTAGTAATACCCTAAAATGAAAAGAATTTTAGAATTCACGGGAAATTAAATTACTTAGGATTTATTCTCATTTTATAAATAATAAAACCTGGCCCAAAAATATGGAAAATTTATTCGAAACCACTTGGGAATCTGTGGGAGTTATTTTTGTTTCTGCTTTAGGAATTTATTTATCAGTAATTTTATTAACCAGAATCAGCGGAAAAAGAAGCTTTTCCAAAATGTCAAGTTTTGATTTCGCAATGACTGTTGCTGTAGGTTCAATAATAGCTACCACTATTTTATCATCCTCAGTAAATTTAATTGAAGGAGTCTTGGGTTTAGCTGCTGTATACTTTCTTCAAATATCTATTGCAATTGGAAGAAGACACAAACTCGTAGAGACCTTGGTAGACAATACCCCACTCCTTCTAATGGATGGTCAAAATATTCTTCACCAAAACTTAAGAAAAGCTCGGGTATCTGAAAGCGACCTCCGATCAAAATTAAGAGAGGCCAATGTCATACAGCTTAGTCAAGTTAAAGCTGTAGTATTCGAAACAACCGGGGACATCTCTGTTCTCCATTCCAGTAGTGAACAAAATTTAGATGTCTGGCTCATGAAAGACGTGAAAAGAAGCTAAATGGCTTCTTCTAGCTATTAAACCTTTACTTAAAACATTAATTTTTTCTTAAGGACCATTATTTCTCCAATTTCTGCTTCATTGATTTAATTTGGATAATATCGGTTCTTATTTTGATCAAATGATTTTGTATGATTTGACTCAGCATTATGGGTAAATGCTTAGCTTTCATTAATTCTTCATATTCTTCTAGCGCTGCAGTTTCCCCACGAATGACATTTTCCAATAAAAACAGATCATCTTTCCCGGCAACAAAAGATTTTGCATCCATCCATGTGCGTCTCAGTGCTTCCTTATAAGTCCCCTCTTTTGAAAGTTCGCCATAATTTGAATCAACTTCTCTTTTTAATCGAATGTTAAAGTCTTTGCGCTCATTTGATCTTTTGAGGAAAAGCTCTTTGAGCTCAGGGTCATCCGCATTTTCTGCAGCTGTGTTGTACCCTTTTTCCGCATCTTTGTTCTTTTCTAAAATTTCTCCAATTTGTTGGATAAGTTTATTATCTTCTATATTCATCATGATCCTAAAATTAAATATTCTGTAGTTTCACTTTTAATTTAAGCCAAAATTATACCGTACCTTAACTGGAATAAATATTTTTTGGACTTTAACCCTAAATGGCTTTTAGAGTCTTTATAAAAATCGAATTATGCGATAATACTTCTATTAGGTGGTCAAACCACTTCACAATAAGCCACTACTTTATTGTTTGTAATTTAACTGTAGGAATGCTAGGCTAACATCTTACAACACACTGGTTTTCTTAAGATTAACCCCATTGCCTATCCCCTTACCTAAATTGGGTTATTGCGTTAAACCCAATTATGCAATAGCCCCTCTAGAACAGGCTGAAATCGCTTCAAAATCAGTCACTTTGTTACTGTTTTCAATTTCACCATAGCCCTGTAAGGCTAAAATCTGTAAAAAGCTTTTTTTATTCGATTAAAACCCTCATCACATATTCTATAGCATAATCAGGGTTAAAACTATAATCAATGATTATTAAAGGTTGATTTTTTTATGGTGAATAAAACCTAATTCATTTTTTATACTTTAACTATGCTGAGATGGAAAAATTATCTTAATAGTTGCACCTTCTCCTTCTTTGCTTTCTGCATTCACCAGCCCGCAATGATTATTGATTACTTTTTTTACTATTGCTAAGCCTATTCCCGTACCCTCATATTCATGCTTGGCATGCAGTCTTTGAAATACTTCAAAAATTTTGTTTTCCATTCCAATAGGAAATCCAATACCATTATCTCTGATTAAAAATTCAAAATATTTTTTGTTATGATTTAGATTCATAAGTTGAACCCGGCTTTCTGGAACTTCAGAAGCTGAAATCAATATTTCCGGTCTGCAATCTTTTTTGAAAATTTGATCGCATTGCTGATCAAATTGGAAAACACCTGGCGCATTTGGAAAAATATAGCTTCAGCCATCGGTAGATTTTTTACAATTATTTTGGCCTCAGATTCTTCGATCATTGGAGCCATATCTTCTAATACCTGATCAACCACTTCATTAAAATCAACCATTTCATATTTAGAAACATCATCAGTGGACCGAGAAAACGAAAGTAAATCGTCTATTAAGGTCCTCATCCTTCCGGCTGCAAAGGTTATCTTTTCAAAATACCCTTTGCCTTTGGAGCTGAAATTACCATACTCCTTTTCCAAAATTAAGGAACTGTACATCTGAATCTTTCTCAAAGGTTCCTGAAGGTCATGGCTTGATACATATGCGAATGATTGAAGCTCCTCGTTGGCATGTTTCAATTTGGCAACTGAATCTTTCAGTTTTTCGTTAGCTTCAAGCAAGAGGTTTGTCCTTAAAGTCACCTGACTTTCAAGTTCCTTGGTAAAGCCTTCCAAACGTTTGCTATACAATACTTGGTCGGTTACATCTGTCGCAGTTACAATTACTCCCGATATGGTGGCATCTATATCAGATAATGGGATATAGTGATAATCCAAATAAAACTCTTTATTAATGCCATTATTAAAAATAATAACCTTGGAGGCCTTATCTTTAATTGCCACTCCTGTTTTCATTACCTTTAACAGTTCCTCAGGGTATTTTTGATTTAACAGTTCAGGAAAAACAGCCAATAGAGGCTTTCCTATAACTTCTTCTCTGGTTTTACCCCATAAATGGTTTAACATTCTATTATTGGCCAATTCTATTTTAAAATCTTCACCTCTTAAAATAGCCATGGCCACAGGAGAATGCTGCATGTGATTTCTAAATTGTCTTTCATTTTCTGCCAATTCTTTTTTGGACTCGACAATATCAGTAACCTCATTGACTACCATCATGACCTCCTCGACCTCTCCTTCCAATAGGTGAATCGGATGAATAATAAAATTAAAATAAGTGCTTTTCAATTTCCCGTTGTAGGGTAAGCTTATTTGGTATTCGGTCCCTCTTACAGATTCCTTTTTATGGAAAACCTCCATATATAAGTTCTCCAAAGTCTCTTTTATTTCAGGAATAGTTTCAAATAGCCTTTTACCTATAAATTCCTCAGATTCTTTTTAAAAAAATTTAAAAGGGAATTATTAGCCATTTTTGCAAGCAATTCCCTGCCCTTAAAAATGGCTATCCCTACAGGTGCCTTGTATACAATGTTTCGGAAATTTTGCTCTTCTTTTTTATTTTCTCATTGGCAAATAATAACTTTCTTTCGTAGCTGACTTGTTCAGAAACATCTTGTAATGTACCCGTAATTCGGTAAGGTGATTTCGGATTTTTGGACCTTACTTTCCCTTGGGCCTGAACAATCCTTACTTTATTGGTACTTTTATTTTTTATTCCAAATCTCTCTTTAAATCTACCTTCTACTCGTCCTGACAGAGATTTCTTTATGGAGGAAGTTACTCTGTAAACATCTTCCGAAACTATGGTATCCATTGCTTGTTCCATGGAAATATTCATTCCTTTGGGGAACCCCATCCAATCCATTAACCTATCGTTTCCGGTAAAGGAATTACTAAGTGGATCGTAATCCCAAGTCCCTAGTTCTGCTGCATCAATAGCAAAGGCAAGTTGATTTTCACTCTCTTGTAACAACTGTAAGTTTTTTACTGCTTCTGTGGTTTCTATGCAAGTAATAGTAATCCCTACCGTTTCACCTTCTTCACCAATCAACACACTATAACTAAATGTCCAGTAAACTTCTTCCATTCTTCCATTTCGGAAAATGGATACTAGTTGGTTTTCGTGCCAAGTTGCTTCTCCTGTGGTCCAAACATTTTCAGCTTCTTTTTTTAGGGTATCAGTTAATTCAGGAAAAGCAAATTCAAATTTTTCACCTAAAATAGCTGGGTGTTTACCTTTGTTCCCAAGACTTGGTCTATAGGCATCATTGTAGAAACAATAAAATTCTTTACCCCAAAGAATAAATTTAGGGAATGCTGTTTTCAACATATTACTGATAGCCATTTTTAGAGATAATGGCCAATTTTCTAGCATTCCTAAAGGATGTTTAGACCAATCATATGCCTCAATAATCTTACCCATTTCGCCTCCATTCTGAAGAAATTTAGGCCCTTTAGGCATATTTATTTCGTCCTTATTCATATATCATCTAACATTATAAAAAGTTCCAAATTCCTGTTATCCTTATTAAAATCAAAGCTTTCTGACAAATAAATCAATAAATGCCAAGTTTTGTATAGGATGAAAAGAAAACGTTCCTTTAAGTTTTTAAGCATGCAAGACGAAATTATGCTTATCGAGTGCAGAACATGGATCATTCCAGTCTGTATCCAAGGTATTCTTGAGTATATTTTGCATCTCTTCCCTATTGAAAGGTTTCTGGATATAGGCATTGGCTCCAAGTTTATAGGAAAGTTCAATGTCCGAATTATTATAAGAAGTAGAGAAAATAATGGTGCAAATCTTCTTTAACCTTTCATTGGAGCGAATTTCTTTCAAACATTCAAATCCGTTTTTAACAGGCATATTGAGATCTAAGAATATTATGTCCGGTAACTTTGAATTTATATTTGTCAGATATTCCATAAGCTGATCCCCTCCATTAAACACCTGTATAGGAATATCTATATTTATCGTCTCAATGGTGTCCAAAAAAACTCACAATCATCAGGGTCATCATCTGTTAATACAAGTAAGTTATTCTTTAAATATCTCATTTTTCTTATTGTTTCTTTTATCAATTAACACCCAAGAAGCCGGATATCACCAATAGGTAGTTGTAAACCATTAAGCTTACCAAGAAACAAAATCAAAAATGAGACCAAAACACTATGACCATTAGGTAAAGTAATGAAAGGATGCGAAAACAATTCCTTTTGGGCTAATAAAAATCTCAAAGAAGTGAGACATTCACTTACATTAATTATAGAGTTTTCAAACCTGTTTTTTTATCAACTAATAACCTTTAAATGCCCTAAAACTAAATCCCTAAAAAAAGACGAATTTAATTCTCTTGTCTTATGTATTGCTTTAGGGATTAAAATTTTCCTTAAATGTTGGTTCCGGTTGAATTGCAGCAATTGACTCCTTACCCACTTTTAATAAATTAATCAACTCCCCTTTGGTTTTATCCCAGTAATGTACCTCAGTAGGAACAACCTTTATTGCGGTCAAATCGGGATCACCTATACCATTGAACCAGATACCATCAACCTTGCTGTCATAAAACCTTTCCAGAATCACACTCCCTTTATAAATTATAGCTTGACCATAAACCGTTAGGAATTTCATATCCTCGGGGTTTGAATAGATCAATTGTAAGTTATTGTCTTCTATAATATTTTGGTTGTGGGTACTTTTTTCACTGCTCAAAAACCATATACTTCCATTTTCATCCACCTCCTTGGTAGTCATTGGTATAAAATGAGGAGGAAGAGATTTTAGCTTGGTCCCCATGATTGCAAACCGTATACTTTCAGCCAATTCTTTTAATTCTGCAATAGTTTTTTCATTAAATAATTTATCTCCACTCATAACTATCTAATTTATTGTTGTGAAAAATTCCTGAATACATGTATTTTTTTAGAACCTAACTGACATCAATTTTAGAAGAATAAAAAGGAGAAGCCATCTATTTAATACCTAGATGGCCAATCCTTGGGAATCTTCCCGTATAATAGTTGGTTTAAAATATTTAAGATCCTTAAGCGGATAAAGCCATCGATTGTTGCTTTTCTTTGTATTCTTTGGGGCTACAGTTGTACTTTTGCCTAAAAATCTTGGAAAAGTAACTTCTACTGGAAAATCCAACACTGTATACCACCTGAGAAATATTCATGTCTGAAGTTTTTATCAACTCTTCACCTTTTTCAACCCTCACTGACCTAATATAATCACTAACAGTGGTACCATGCATTCGTTTGAACCCTTCTTGCAGTTTCCCCGGAGACAACCCAGCTTGGCGACTCAATTCAGCAATGCAATGAGGTTTTTCCGGGCAATTCAGAATAGTTTTAGAAATTTCCCGAACCGCATGCATTTCTTTTAAAGTAAGGTTCCCATTGTTTAGAGCGTCTCTCTTTAAATCATCTGCATGTTGCTGAATTTCATAGGCTAAGATCATATGAACCAAACCTTCAATCATTAAACTTCTAACAATACCACGTTCTTGAATGGCTTCAAGTTGTTGAATTTTATCAGCAATTTTCAAATTATATGAACCTATATAAATCGAATTTTGGGAAGCCTTTCCTTTTAAGAAAGATTTCTGAATTCTATAATTCAAACTGTGTTTTTTAGTATTGATAGGATTAAAATCTGTACTGACTACAATCAATGAAATCTTAATGTGCTCCCCACTAGCAAATTCCAGAATATTTTCTTCATTTGCTTTATTGGTAAGGATGCTTGTTTGAAAATTTTCAAGCACTTTTTTCCCTGATTGACTCCTAAACCTATGGGTAACTTTACCCCTTAGACAATAGGCAAAGCAAATAGGTGGATGTTCTGAAGACCCCACGCATAAAGTCAGGTCTTGAATAAATTTAACATCAAATTCAAGTAAGGATATGCCACTTTTAAAAGTAACACCTCTAATCTTACCTCGACCAACTTCATTGTCAATATCCAAAATATGTTCTTTTACCTTCACACTTAGGTCTCCATTCATACTCTGGTGCAGCTCGTCGAAAATATTCTTAATAGCGGTAGATGTAAGTGAAATGGTTGTCATAAAATTTATTAGAGTTAAACAATAAATACCTGAATACTAAACTATACAAGTGGAGCCCACTTGCCATCAAAGCAAATCAATACAAAATTGATTTCAGCCTATTCCAACCATTCATGAGTTGTTAATCTTCTAAATTGGTTGTCTAACAAAGATCAACAACTCAAAAGAAATTTTGTTATAAAACTTTGGGTTAAGATTGCAAGATTTTATGTTTACTACCTTTTACTAATATATTTTTGTAAAATCCTAATCTCGTGAAAATCAATTCTTTGATTTGAATTATAGGCTTAATAAAAAGGAGAATAAAAAATTCACATTTTAAACGCCTTTTAAAAAATCCATGCTGTAGTGAGGCGCATACAATGAAACAGGAATAGGTTACAACAGAAATAGAGTAATCATCATTCAAGCCCTTAAACAAGGGCATGTTTAGAAACGAAACAAAAAAGTATTACGGTTCATATTTGAGGTATGATATTGCCAATTTATCTGTAGCACCTTTTCAATTACTTCCTTAAGCTTTGCAAAGCTACTAGGTTTATTGATGTAAATATTAGCTCCATAAATAAAAGTATCTTCAATATCCTGCTCCGTGGAGGAGGTTGAATAGATGGCAATTGCCAGATCATTGAATGCTAAATTTTGACGAATTTCTCTCAAACATTGCATTCCATTTTTTACGGGCATATTTAGATCGAGAAACAATAAATTAGGTCTTTCAATTTCATTTAAAAAGAGGTAATCCATTAACTCTTGTCCATCCCTGAAAAGTGAAAGCTTTGTCTTGATGGAAAGTTGTTTGATGGCCTCGCCAAACAAAAACCTATCATCTTCATCATCATCTGCAAGCAAGACTTTTAGAAAATTATTGTTCATTAACCAAGTTTATTGTTTGACCATTTAAAGGCTTCATGCTCATTTTACGTTTCATAATCCGTTGAAAACTGCTAGGAGTAAGACCAGTCGTTTTCTTAAATTGGCCTGAGAGGTGAGAAACACTACTATAATTTAATCGGTAAGCAATTTCAGTTAAGTTCAAATTGCCTTCTTGTAACAATTCTTTTACAAGGTCTACCTTCCTTAAAATCAAATAATTTTCGATTGAGGAATATGTGTTTTCAGAAAATACAGCAGACAAATAAGAATAGGTATAGCCTAGTTTGTCCGCCAAATAGCTGGATACCTTTAAATGTCTTACACTTTCATCACTTAACATTTCATCGATTGTATTCTTAATTCGATCAACAAGGGTTTCTTTCTGGTCATTCAGCACTGTGATACCATACCGATTAAGTGATTCGATTAGTGCAATCTTTTTTCTTCAGCCATGGCATCCAAAATTTCAACTTCACCCATATTAATGCTAGAGCATGGAATATTAAATTTCTCGAATTGCTCACGCACCAAGGTTTCGCAAACTACCTTGAAATTATATTTTAAATAAATTTTCATTAAACCTTTAAAATAGCGTTCAATTACAGTTTATTTTCGGAATCTTAAGCAAGATAAGCACAAAATCAATAGATATATTACATTAATTTACTAAAATTAAAGTATTTAATTAAATTTATAAACACCATTTTGTCTTAAAATTTCGGTTAGTATTCATTTTCAATTAATTGGAACGATTTCTACAATTCCTTAATATCCCGATTGTAGGATAAAAAATTGAAACCTTTTTAGAAATTGAAATTAAATCTGGAAACCAAATAATTCGAAAAAGCTGTATCTTAAAATCTTTAAATAAAGAGTGATCCATCGATTTATTTTTCCCTTTGAAAAAGGATTATTCCATTTCCTAACAAATCAATTTTTGATTAAAAAATGATTCTTGGCATTAAAGTAATAAACATTCAATAAGGTACTGAAGTCAATTCAAAATTTGGAGCTTATGAGCTGCTAAAACTTCACCATAGCAATGCTATGTAAAAATCCATCAGATTTAGTTGTCCGAATACGTCACTCACTATGAATTTTATTCCATAAGACTTGTAAAATGTGTTCATACTGCTTCAACATACCATCAATTAAAAAGAGCGAATTTTCAAATTTGAAAATTCGCTCTTTTTAAAAAATCACTACTGATTTGATTCAATTTTAATTAGGTAGCATCATCTATTTCATCTTCTACTTCTTCAGCACCTTCTTTTATTGCATCTCCAGCATCATCAGCCGCTTCTTCAATTTTTTCACCTGCACTATCTTTTTTATCCCTGCAACTGGACAAGGAAAGGAATGAAGTAGTCATAAGAGCTAATAGAAAGATATTAATGTAACGTTTCATAGTTTTTAAATTTTAGTTTATAGTTTAAATTTAAATTTAAGTTGGTTATACTTTAGGTATAGTATTCATTACTTTTTCGTTTGTTCAATCTTTTGGTGGCGTCCCAAGTTTTCTACAATAAATTGGATTACAGATTAAGATGGTAGCCATTCTAAACTTGGGCATAATAACCAATACATTAGAATTGGACACCTTTCATTTTTTATAGGCCTTAGCATTATGCAAGTGGCCAGTTTCAGTTTTTACCGCAATGTATAAAGATACTCTTAGCAATTATTTACGCCCAAAAACCAAGGAAATCAAGAATAGAACCACAAAAATAAAGAATATCACCTTGGCTATAGATGCTGCCCCTTCGGCAATTCCACCAAATCCAAAAATAGCAGCAATTACAGCTATAATAACGAAAATAATTGTCCAGCGTAACATAATTTTTTAATGTTTAGAGTATTTGAAATAGATTGAAAATGAGATGATTGTTAATGTTAAATTTAATAAACTTGGTCTTACTAAATGAGCTCTATAGATCCTATTCTTACTTCAATCGGTCTCTATTAATTACCACCTTGGTAAGCGACCTTCCAAATAACACCCCCATCGTCATCATTGACTAGTAGTGAACCATCTGGGGCAACCGCAACACATACAGGCCTTCCATAAACTTCAGTACCATCATCGTTGGCAATAAATCCGGTAAGAAAATCAATGGGCTTCTTAGGGTTTCCATTTTCAAATGGGATAAAAATAACTTTGTATCCGGCCAATTCCTCTCTGTTCCAAGATCCATGCTGCCCTACAAAGGCACCATTATTAAAGGAATCTGGAAAGGCATTGGAAGTGTAAAAGGTAAGCCCTAAAGATGCCGTATGGCTCCCCACAGGCACATCCGGTATTATTGCCTTTGCTACCATATCCTCATGTGGGTCATCTTGCCATCTTGGATCTTTAATTTGCCCATAGTAACTATAAGGCCAACCGTACCAACCACCTTTTTTAACACTTGTCACATAATCAGGAACTAGATCATTTCCCAACTTGTCCCGTTCATTTACGGCTGTCCAAAGTTCTCCTGTAACAGGATTAAAATCCATTCCAACTGGATTTCTAAGTCCATCAGCATAGATTATTTCTCCTGATCCATCCGGGTTAATTTCTATTATATTGGCCCTTCTATGTTCTTTTTCCATTCCTTGTTCGCCTACATTACTAGCCGATCCTACGGAAACATAAATCTTACTTTTATCCTCACTAGCGATTATATTCCTCGTCCAATGATTGTTATAACCACTAGCGGATAAATCCAAAATCTTTTCTCCTTCTGCATCAATTTTGTTGGCACCTTCCTTATAAGGATATCGATATAGGCCATCTGTATTGGCAACATAGAAATACTCACCCAATACCAACATGCCAAAATTCTGATTCAAGTTTTCCATAAAAACATGCTGTTCGTCCACATTGCCATCATTATTGGTATCACGCAATAATCTTATTTGATCAGCACTGTTTTTAGTATTGGATTCAGCTACAAATATATCTTTATTTGGTGCGACATAAGTCCATCTTGGATGATCCAAATCTTCTGCAAATCTACTCACAATGAATCCTTCAGGAGCTTTTGGACCTTCTCCTTCAGGCCATTCTACAATTTCGCTACGGTTGGTAACAGAAGTTGAGCTATAAGGAGCAGGTAAAGTAAGCTCTCCTACAGCAGTTTCCACTGTCACACTATCTTGATTAGCAAAGTCTTCCTTCTCTGATTCTGTCACCATCTTTTCCTTACACCCAAGACCAAGACCGGAAACTATTAAAATAACTAATAATATATTTTTCATTTTAATCGGTTTTTATTAAGAATCTGATATACTAGTTAACTTTGATTATGAGATCGGATTATCACCTAATGAATAAATTAGGCGCCATCCTCAAAAGGATATTGAATAAGCCTTAACGTTCGACAATTAGAAATATTTATCGATAAAATATAAAATGCTATTATCCTAATGACACAAATCCTATACCACAATTAAAAAATGTTAAAAAAATTTGATCAGTTACTCAATAGAAGAATTAGTTGAGCATTTCAAATTCAAAATAAAAAAATAGGAAATAATTAATGTAATTTTAAGGTTCCTAGGAAATGAATAAAATTGGAAATAAAATTTGATTCAAGCAAAATTCATGAAAAAACTTAAATGTGATATTTTGATAGCCGGAGGAGGTCCGGGAGGTTTACCTGCTGCCCTTGCAGCTGCCAGAAATGGCTCAAAAGTTATCTTATGTCAAGACAGACCCGTTTTGGGAGGAAATGCCTCAAGTGAAGTTCGAATGCACATTGTGGGAGCGGACTGTAGTGGAAAAAGAGGAGAACGCTTAACTGTAGAAGCCAGAGAATCAGGGATAATTGAAGAAATTAGGCTTGAAGCAGCTGTAAATAACCCCCAGCGATCTCCGGCAGTATTCGACTTGGTTCTTTATGATAAATGCAGAAGTGAGCCAAATATTGAATTAATGCTCAACACCCGAGTTTTTGCCACAGTGGTAGAAAGAAATACAATTAAAAAAGCATTCGCCAGAAGAGAATCTACTGAAGATGAATTTGAGATAGAAGCTGAAATATTTATTGACTGCACAGGTGATGGAACAATAGGAGCCTCTGCAGGGGCACCTTACTATGAAGGGAGAGAAGCCAAATCCAGCTTTGATGAGAGCCTGGCCCAAGACAAAAGTGACAATTTAAGGTTAGGATCCTCCCTTATGTTTCAAGCAAAAAACATGATAAACCCATGCCCTTTACTCCCCCTCTTGGGCTCGTAAAGTCAAGGAGGAAGACTTGGCACTTAGACCCCACGCTACTCCTGCCATGGACATGGACCTGGGATTGGAATACGGCTATTGGTGGTTAGAATGGGGAGGTACATTGGATACGATCAAAGACAATGAACTCATCAGAGACGAATTATTGGCTATTTTACTCGGAGTTTGGGATCATGTGAAAAATGGAGGTGATCATGGCGCCGATAATTGGGCTTTAGAGTGGTGCGGCTTTCTTCCGGGAAAAAGGGAGAGTCGTAGGTTTATGGGGCAATATACCCTAAACCAAAATGATGTCCAAGAGGCCAAAACTTTTGAAGATGCCATAGCTTATGGTGGTTGGCATATCGATATCCATCCGCCCGAAGGAGTTGATGCGATCGATAAATCCCCTTGTATACACCATGATGTTCCTAATTTATACCAAATCCCCTTACGCACTACAATTAGTAAAAAGGTTGAAAACCTTATGTTTGCAGGAAGAAATATTTCTGCAAGTCATGTAGCTTTTGCCTCTACCAGAGTCATGGCCACTTGTGCTGTTGTTGGACAAGCTGTAGGAACGGCAGCTGCTATGGCAGTAAAAAGTAAAATAGCTCCTGGTAGCATTTTCTCCAACAAAAACCTTCTTTCTAGCATTCAACAGCAACTTTTAAAAGATGATGTTTTTATTCCCGGTTTGGTAAATAAGGATAAAAACGATTTGGCAAGAGTTGCACAGATCAAGACCAACTCCGAACAAGAAATTGGGAAAGCTATCAACATAATTAGTGGCCAGACTCGAAGTGTTCACGGGCATCGAGGAGTACGGCCTGAAATTGCCCAACCGGGCTCCCATCGATGGATGAGTAAGCCTGAAGACGGTATGCCGGTAACCATTGAATTATCTTGGCCCAAATCAAAAAACATACGTTCAATTCAGATAGTTTTTGACACGGGAGCGCACAGGATACTAACCTTCAGTTTGGCAGATGAGTATACACAGAAAATGCACTGGGGAAATCCTCAACCTGAAACTGTCAAAGACTATATTATCGATACTTATTTAAATGGTCAAAAGAAAGAAACCTTGTCCAAGGAAAACAACTATCAAAGACTATGTAAGCATAAGCTTCAAGGGCAACCTATTGACACAGTTAAGATCACAGTTTTGGCTACTCAGGGAATAGATCATGCACGAATCTTTGAAATTAGGGCTTATGAATAAATTAAATATTCATTTAAATGACTCAGAAGGTATTGAATGTACCTACCATATTCACCACTTAAATTAACCATTAAACCCCTCTTTTCAATGCTTAGAACTTGTACATTCCTGGCTTTTTTTGTTGTAACTTACTCTTTTTACCTGCTTATTCCCAGTCACATCTGAACGATTCATTTGAAGGTGCTGAGCTCTCCGATTGGAAAGGATTTGAGCGTTATGATTTTAATTTTCAGGGAAGGAAGGCCAGACTTATTAAGCCTAAAAAAGCACTTCCGGGGAAACCCTGGATTTGGCGGGCTAGATTTCCGGACTGGCATACTACTGCTGACAGTATCTTAGTGGCTGAAGGCTTTCACTTGGCTTATATCAATACAGATAATCTATATGGTAATAAAGTAGCCGTCAAAGTATGGGATGATTTCTATCAGCTATTGACTTCCGAACAAGACCTTCAAGACCAAGTATCTTTAATGGGGGTAAGCAGAGGAGGGCTATTCATTTACAATTGGGCAAAGGCCAATGTAGATAAAGTAGCTTGCATTTATGCTGAAGCACCGGTTCTGGATTTTAAAAGTTGGCCAGGGGGATTTGGAGAGGGCGAAGGTTCAGCAAAGGATTGGATCCGTTTAAAGGAAGTATATGGCTTTGCTTCAGATGAAGATGCAAAAAACTATACCGACAACCCTATTGAAAACCTTAATGAATTACCCTCTAAGAGGGTACCCATCCTCCATATGATAGGGCTTAAGGATCAAATTGTCCCTGTAGCGGAAAATACTTTGCCTTTTGTTGAGAAGTATATTAAATCTGGTGGCATCGCAACTGTAGTAACTTCAATAGATGGAGAACAAAATTTAAAAGGTCACCATTTTCCCATACAAACACCCCGATTGGTTGCAGACTTCATTAAGTACAATTCCATAAAAACCCATACTTTAGCTTCAGAAAATTACCATACAATAAATGGAGGTATTCACAATGCCTACAAAAAATTCACAAGCAATAAAACCGGCCGTGTTGCCTATTTAGGTGGCTCAATCACCCACAATAATGGCTGGCGTGACAGTATTAATAATTTTATACAGGAGCAGTTTCCCGAAGCCTCTATTGAATTAATAAATGCCGGCATACCTTCTATGGGTAGTACACCTTCAGCTTTTAGGCTTGATAGAGATGTATTATCTAAAGGTAAAATAGACCTACTATTCGTAGAAGCAGCTGTCAATGATTCAGGAAATAGAAGAACTTCTCAAGAACAAAAGCGTGCCATGGAAGGAATCATCAGACATGCCCGAAATTCCAATCCGGAAATGGATATCGTTGTAATGCATTTTGTGGATCCAGGAAAAATTGCCTCCTACAATCAGGGCTTGATCCCTGAAGTAATTGTAAACCATCAAGAAGTAGCAGATCATTATGCAATTCCTACCATTAATCTCGCTAAAGAGGTTACAGATAGAATTAATGCAGGAGAATTTTCTTGGGAGAAGGATTTCAAAAACCTTCACCCCTCCCCTTTTGGCCAAGGAATTTATGCCAATTCTATCATAACTTTCCTTACCAATAGTTTCACTAAAAGCAAGTTAATAAATGAGGAAACCGTCCATTATACCATCCCTGAAAAAATGGACCGATTTACCTATAGTTCAGGATTTCTTCTAGATGTAAAGGAAGCCAAAATAGCCAAAGGCTGGCATCATGACCCTGAGTGGAAACCTGCGGATAGTTTGAAAACAAGACCGAACTATGTCAACAAACCATTTTTGATTGGAAATGAAGGCGCCAAATCTTTAAAATTAAAATTTAATGGAACGGCTGTTGGAATAACTGTTGCATCAGGGCAGGATGCCGCCACCATTAGCTACAGGATAGACAAAGGAGAATGGATAAAACTAGACTTAGTTACACCGTGGAGCAATCAGTTGCACCTTCCTTGGTATTTTACTTTGGCTAGTGAATTAGAAAATGGGGACCATCTTTTGGAAATCAAGATCCCTGAAAGTCTTAACGAAGGTTCGCAAAATAAAACGTGTAGAATCAGGTATTTCTATGTAAATTCAGACCAAAAGTTTAAATAAAAACAACTTTATTTTAAGAGTTATAAGTTATCGCATTATTTTAACCCGAAAGGTGCAATAGACAATCTATCAGGTGGTGAAATCGCTTCAAAACCAGCCCTGATTTGTCTTGCGATTGCAACACTTCCTGTAAACACGGGAAAGGCTACACTCCTGACTTTAGTCAAGGGGGAGAAACCTAATTACATGATCCGGGTTTAATACAATTAATTCCACTAGATCAAATTAAAAAAAAATGAAACGGATACCCCTACTGCTAACGATTGGCTTATTTATTAACCTTTCCCATTTATATGCCCAAAAACAAACCAAAACTGAAAACATTTTTTTAATTACCGTGGATGGGCTCCGCTGGCAAGAAGTATTTAAAGGAGCTGACTCATTGTTTATTGATGATACAGGAATGGTGGAGAACACCGACAATCTATTGGCTAAATTTTGGGACAATGACCCAATTACACGAAGAAAGATGTTGATGCCTTTTTTTGGGAAACCTTAAGTTCAAAAGGACAATTGTATGGCAACAGAGCTTATGGAAATTTTGTTGAAAACAGCAATACCATGCTATTTTCCTACCCGGGGTACAACGAAGTACTAAGTGGGTTTGCCGATGATAAGAGGATCAATTCAAATTCAAAGGTAAATAATCCTAACACAACTTTATTGGAATACTTAAATCAAACAACCGGCTACCAAAACAAGGTATTGGCTTATGGTAGTTGGGATGTCTTTCCATATATTATTAATGAAGAAAGAAGTAAAGTCCCTGTCAATGCAGGTTTTGATTTGGCTGAAGGTGATAATCTAACAGACAAAGAATTAATGATCAACAGGCTTCAAAATGAAATTAGAGGTCCTTGGGAAGGAGTTAGACTGGATGCTTTTACTCACAACTTTGCCCTTGAAGGTATAAAAAAACACCAACCAAAGATCATTTACATTGCTTATGGGGAACCTGATGATTGGGCACATGACAACAAATATGATCAGTATTTGTATTCTATTCACCAGTTTGATGCTTACCTTAAAGAATTATGGGATTTTATTCAAAGTACTCCACAATACAAAGGTAAAACGACAATGATCATCACTACAGATCATGGTAGAGGAATAAATAAAAAGACATGGACCGGTCATGGATCCTCTATTCCTGAAGCAAAAGAAATATGGATGGCTGCCATTGGACCTGATACCCCTGCGAAAGGTGAGATAAAAAACAAAGGATTATGGCATTCTTCCATGATAGCCAAGACCATTTACAGTCTTTTAGGAATAGAGTACCCAGATGAAAAAGCCGGAGAAGTAATCACTGAAATGATCAAAGATTGAGTTGTTTCTAAGACAATGATTGATAAAAACATTAAGAAAAGTAATTCCTAAAATTTTAAAAGATGGACAAGCAACCCAAATATATACCGATTGATTGTTTATTCGTTGACAGATTACAAGATTGGGCCACCAGAAAAGAGGTAGTTAAAATTGTCTACAAAAATATAATAGATGAAGTAGTCACCGTCAATACTCGGATTACTGACATTTACACTAAAAACAAAGAGGAGTTTATTGTATTGGAAAATAAGGTGACTTTCCGGCTTGATCGGCTTATTAGCGTCAATGAACACAATGTATCAAGCTGTCGCATGGACTAATTACGTTTCATAGAATTCCGGTTATTGATAATAAAAAAACCGCTTACTCAGGAAACTTTTTACAGTTGATTACAGTAAAATATCTGTATAAATAAAATTCGTGACTAAGGATTTATTGGCACGAAATAAGCTATCAAATACTTGTCCAGTATTTCAATAAAAATGTATTAATGAAGCTTGTCTAATATACTTGGCTTCATCTGGAGGATTGTTAGGCTTTAAAATAAATATATGAAACTACTCTTCATTGTCAATCCCATCTCAGGGGATGTTGATAAAGAGCCTTTTCTTAAAAAGGCTTCAAAATTATGTCAAAAATATGGTATAACTATTGAAATTTTTAAAACAACCGGCAGTGATGATGAAAAAAAAGTAGGGAATACCATAAAGGCTTTTGCTCCGGACAGGGTTGCCTCTGTAGGGGGAGATGGAACGACCTTATTTTCGGCCATTGCTTTACTGGAAAGTAAAATTCCTATGGGAATTATTCCTTTGGGATCTGCCAATGGAATGGCAGTTGAATTAGGTGTGCAATCAAATCCCATGGAAGCATTAAAGGATTTGATCATGTCCTCCATGATCAAAGACTTGGATATTTTAAAGATTAACGATAAGCACTTTTCTATGCACCTTGGGGATGTGGGTATCAACGCAGAAATAGTAGCCTCATATGAACAAGACCCAAACCGAGGGATGGCCACATATGCAAAATATTTCATAGATGAATTGACCAAGAACGACCCCTTTGAAGTTGAGGTAGAGGCCAAGGGAAAAACCATCGTTGAAAAAGCGGTAATGGTTGGGATTTGCAATGCTAAGAAATATGGCACGGGGATTCCATTAAATATTGATGGGAACCCTATGGATGGCAAATTTGAAATAATTTTGGTTAAGGATCTCAATACTCAATTTTTAATCAATGCTGGGCTATCCAAATTCAACGATGTTTTCTATATGAAAGAAAACATCACCGCCATATGCACAGAACTGGCCGTATTGAAATTCAAAAAACCAAGGTTGCTACAGCTTGATGGTGAGGTTATCGGTAAATTTAAAGAAATAAAGGTAGAAATAATTAAAGGCGCCACGAAGCTTATCACTTCCACGGACAACCAATATGTAAAAGATTAACAAGAGATTTGGTTGGCATACCATCTTGCATATTGACCTACCTCATTCCGGAACCTTCTTAATATAGTCCTTTTAGGTGAATGATAAAACAGTAAGTCTCAAATTAGGAATAAGGATTAATCATTTCCTGAAAAATTAAATTCAAATCATGCATTAGAAAATATTTTTATCATTCTTATTTCAAATTAACATTCATCTACTTTCATTTTTTAATTACATCTCCTAACCAAGGGGAATGGATACTATAATTTTTCATAAAATCAAAGCTTAAAACAATTTTTGGTAGCATACCCGAAAATCTTGAAATATATTTTCTGTAAAAAAAAGTTAAAACGTTAAAAATTATAAAATATTTTTATAGGTTTGTTGATCTAAATGAAAAGTAATAGACATTTTATAAAGGATTCTGTTCAGACCCCCATGTTTGTAGGGGCTTCCTTAGCTTTATGCTTTTTAATGCTACTTTTCACCCCATTGGTGATTCAAGGGAGTTCTAATAATAATGATTCCGGGGATGCTAACCACCAAATCACTTATTTATCAGCGAATGATATTTTAAGTGATATACACTATTTTTTGCATTTACCTTCTGAAGGAGATTCTCCCGAAGAACAGGAAAATGAAAGCGAAAATGAATCCAATAAAACTTTAGACGAAGACAGTGAGCATTTTACTGTCAATGCTACTTTTTCTCAAAGCTGGGTTACAATTTGGAAAAAACATTATTTTCCCAATTGAACCTCTCAAATGATAACAGGTCAAGGATTTCACTTATCATTCTACACCACTCCTGGAAGAGTTTCCTCATTAATTTTTTAGATCAATAGTACCATCATTGGATCCACTCCGATGATTTTATTCAGCCTTGAATGCCAATAGGTTTTCCTATACGCATAGGGCTATTCATTCCAATTTTTATATTTAAAATCAACATCATTATGAAGAGGATATTGATTCTCATTTGTTTCCTAGCTATTCTAGGTAATACTGCTTGCGAGCATAAAAAAGAAGCTGAACATCCGGAATCCACCTATCGAATTACAAGTCCTATAAAAATGGATACAGTGGTTTTTCAGGAATATGTTAGTCAAGTTCACTCCATCCAACATATCGAGCTTAGAGCCCTTGAAAAAGGTTATTTACAAAAAGTGTTTGTAGATGAAGGACAATTCATAAAAAAAGGGCAATTAATGTTTCAGATAATGCCTTTAATTTATGAAGCAGAAAAGCAAAGGGCTGAAGCTGAAGCTGAATTTGCAGAAATAGAATTTAACAATACACAAAGTCTGGCAGACAGCAATATCGTTTCGTCCAATGAATTGGCAATGTCAAGGGCAAAATTGGCTAAAGCAACGGCCGAACTCAATTTGGCTAAGGCACATTTGGGTTTTACTGAAATCAGAGCTCCATTCGATGGAATAATGGGTAGATTTCATGTAAGGTTAGGTAGCCTTTTAGATGAGGGTGAATTATTGGCTACCTTATCTGACAACAGTAATATGTGGGTTTACTTCAACGTCCCGGAATCGGAATATTTGGATCTTGCCACCTCCACAGGTCTAGAAAACTTACCTGAGGTACAATTTAAAATGGCCAATAACAAAAACTTTGAATACACTGGTCATATTGAAACCATTGAAGCTGATTTTAACAATGAAACAGGGAATATAGCCTTCAGGGCTACATTTCCAAATGATAAAGGTTTGTTAAGACACGGTGAAACGGGGAATATATTGATGCCAATTACATTTAAAGACGCATTGATAATACCTCAAAAAGCTACCTTTGAAATATTGGATAAAAAATTCGTCTATATCGTGGATGAATCCAATACTTTAAGGTCAACCGAAATCACAGTAGCACATGAAATCCCTCATTTGTTTATTGTTAGCGAAGGGCTTAAACCAACGGACAAAGTCCTTATAGATGGTCTAAGAAAAGTCAAAAACAACCAGACAATAAAGCATGAATTTCTAGATCAAAGAGATATTTTAGCTGATTTAAACCTGCTTCATGCAGAGTAAATTTAACCTCTAAATTACTTTACACATGTTTAGCAAGTTTATACAGCGGCCGGTTTTAGCGATAGCTATCTCCTGGCCATCATATTCTTAGGAATATTAGCAATTGCAACAAGACCTATTTCACAATTTCCTGAAATAGCCCCTCCGAGGGTAAATATATTTATCGCTTATCCGGGGTCCAGCGCAGACGTATTGGTTAAATCTACCCTGATCCCTCTGGAAAGAGCGATCAATGGAGTAAAGGGAATGCAGTACATTATCTCCGATGCTACAAGTGCTGGGGAGGCTACCATTCAAATTATATTTGAGCCAGGTACAGACCCCAATGCAGCAGTAGTGAATGTAAAAACCCGAGTAGATCAGGTGATGAACAATCTCCCGCCTCTGGTGCAAAGAGAAGGGGTGATTATCACGCCTATTCAACCCAGTATGTTGATGTATGTCAACCTCTTCAGTACGGATAAAAAGGCAGATGAAAAATTCCTATATAACTATGCCAATGTTAACATACTTCCGGAGCTTCAAAGAATAAGTGGAATGGGAAGGGCTACTATCCTAGGTAGCCGTCAATATGCCATGAGGGTATGGCTAAAACCGGATAGAATGCGTGCCTACAATATTTCTACAGAGGAGGTTTTGGAGGCTATTGATGAGCAAAGTGTTATCGGTAGACCGGGTAGATTAGGACAGAGTTCCGGGAAAACCGCTCAGTCCATCGAATATGTACTGACTTATAAGGGTAGATTTAATTTACCTGAGGAATACGAAGATATCATTATACGGGCGAATCCGGAAGGAGAAATATTAATGCTTAAAGACATTGCTGAAGTAGAGTTAGGCAGTGAATTCTTTGATATTTATTCGAATAAAGATGGATATCCTGCTGCTTCAATGGTATTGAAGCAAAATTTTGGTAGTAATGCAAGTAAGGTAATTGATGATGTAAAAGTTAAATTGAAAGAACTCGAAAAGGACTTTCCTCCGGGCATGTCCTATGAGATAAATTATGATGTATCTACTTTTGTTGATGCTTCAATTGACAAGGTTTTACATACATTAGTCGAAGCTTTTATATTGGTGGCCTTAGTAGTATTTCTCTTCCTAGGAGATTTGAGATCCACCATCATACCGGCCATCGCTGTTCCTGTTTCATTGATTGGGGCCTTTGTTTTCATGCAAATATTTGGCTTAACGATTAACATGATCACCTTATTTGCACTGGTTTTGGCAATTGGGATTGTGGTAGATGATGCCATTGTGGTAGTGGAAGCCGTACATGCCAAGATGGAGGAAGAAAATCTAAGCCCTTTTAAAGCGGTAAAGAAAGTGCTTGGAGAAATTAGTGGAGCCATTATAGCCATTACTTTGGTGATGACCGCAGTATTTATTCCGGTTGCCTTTATGACCGGACCGGTTGGTGTATTTTACCGACAATTTTCCATTACCATGGCCAGTTCCATTGTTCTTTCCGGATTGGTGGCCTTGACATTGACACCTGTTTTGTGTGCCATGATCCTCAAAAATAATCATGGGAAGCCTAAAAGAAAATCTCCAATTGATCTTTTCTTGGATTGGTTCAATAGGAAATTTGATAAAGTAACTGATAAATATGAAGGTTTACTTAAGCTTATTGTCAACCGAAAAGTAATCACCTACAGTATTCTTTTGGCTTTTGGCTTGGGGATTTTTGTGGTCAACGAAGAGTTGCCTTCCGGTTTTATTCCCAATGAAGATCAGGGAATGATCTATGCGATTATTCAAACTCCTCCGGGTTCAACCTTAGAATTGACCAATGAGGTCTCTAGAAAATTGCAAGAGATTGCAGAAGAGATTGATGGTATCCAGTCTGTATCCTCTTTGGCAGGTTATGAAATCCTTACGGAAGGAAGGGGATCCAATGCAGGTACCTGCCTTATTAATCTTAAAAACTGGTCAGAAAGACACCATTCCGTTAAGGAAATTATTGAAGAGCTGGAGGAAGAAACCAAAGATTTAGGAGCTGTGATCGAGTATTTTGAACCACCAGCAGTTCCGGGATATGGAGCCTCCGATGGGTTTTCTTTAAGGATGATTGATAAAAACAGTACAGTCGATTACCAAGAGTTCGATCAGGTAAATCGTGATTTCATGGAAGCTTTGAATAAAAGGCCTGAATTAAGCGGCCTCTTTACCTTCTTTGCAGCCAACTACCCTCAATTTGAGTTAACAATCGACAATAAACTGGCCATGCAAAAAGGTGTTTCCATTGGTAAAGCCATGGAAAATCTTGACATACTGATTGGTAGTACCTATGAGCAAGGCTTTATTAGATTTGGAAATTTCTTTAAGGTCTATACGCAGTCAGCACCGGAATACAGAAAACTTCCTTCGGATATTATGAATTTATTCATCAAGAATGAAGAGGGAGAAATGGTGCCCTACTCTGCTTTTATGAAGATGGAGAAAAAGCAAGGACCCAATGAAATCACAAGGTTTAATCTCTACACTTCATCTTCCATCAAAGGAGTTCCTGCAAACGGGTATACAAGTGGGGATGCGATAGAGGCCATTCAGGAAGTGGCAGCGGCAACCCTCCCCAATGGTTACGACATTGCATGGGAAGGGCTTTCCTATGATGAATCAAGAAGAGGTAACGAAGCCATCTATATATTTATCGTTGTATTGATTTTTGTTTATTTGGTATTGGCAGCGCAATATGAAAGTTTCATTATTCCTCTAGCTGTTATTCTCTCCTTACCAATAGGTGTCTTTGGCTCTTTCCTAATGTTAAAATTTATGGGACTGGCCAACGACATTTATGCACAAATTGGCCTGATCATGCTGGTGGGACTTCTAGGTAAAAATGCGGTACTGATAGTTGAATTTGCCATTCAAAAGCATCAACAAGGTTCCACAATTTTAGAAGCTGCAATCATTGGTGCAAAGGTTAGGTTTCGACCAATTCTGATGACTTCTTTTGCCTTTATTGCAGGATTGATTCCGCTAGTCATTGCCACTGGAGCAGGAGCCATAGGTAACAGAACCATTGGTTCTTCTGCCATGGGAGGAATGTTATTCGGAACCTTGTTTGGCGTGGTCATCGTTCCCGGGCTGTATTATATTTTCGGCAGCTTGGCAGATGGCAAAACACTGATAAGAGATGAAGACGAAACACCACTTAGCGAGGATTATGTTAAAAGCCAATCCAATGCAAGCTTGATAAAAAAACTTAAGAAATTATTGTCGAAAAAAGAACTGAAAGATGGCCAATAAATTCATGAAAAATACGACAAGCCTGTTGTTTTGCATGCTCCTTTTATGGGGGTGTAAGACACCACAGGCCACCACGATAGATGAAAATAAGTCGGTTCCGGATAGTTTCAATTCTTCAACAGACACAACAAATAGTGCCTTAACCAATTGGAGAGAATTCTTTCCTGACCCGAACTTAATTGCTTTGATAGATACTGCCTTGGCCAATAATCAGGAGTTGAACATTCTATTGCAGGAAATAGCAGTAGATAACAATGAGATTTTGGCTCGAAAAGGTGAATACTTACCCTTTGTAAACATTGGTGCAGGTGCGGGACTTGAAAAGGACGGTGAATATACCCGTCATGGAGCTGTGGATGAAAGCCTAAATATTAGGGAAGGTCAGGCCATCCCAGAACCATTGCCTGATTTTATGGTGGGGGCTTTTGCTTCTTGGGAATTGGATGTTTGGAAGAAACTTCGCAATGGTAAAAAGGCGGCAGTAGCCCGGTATTTATCTAGTGTTGAGGGTAGGAATTTTATGGTCACCAATTTAATTGCTGAAATTTCTAATGCATATTATGAATTAATGGCTTTAGATAATCAGCTGGAAATAATCCAGAGAAATATCGCCATTCAACGAAATGCACTTCGAATCATTGAACAACAGAAACAGGCTGCTCAGGAAACACAGCTTGCCGTCAATAGATTTGCTGCCCAATTGCTCAATACAGAAAACCTGCAATACGATATCAAACAGAAGATTGTTGAAACTGAAAATTGGTTGAATTTTCTGGTGGGTCGCTTTCCGCAACCGATCGTCAGAAGTTCATCAGAATTCAATGACATTACTATAAACGATGTTCAATCAGGAATACCTTCTCAGTTATTGACCAATAGACCGGATATAAAACAAGCGGAATTGGCTTTAGAGGCGGCCAAATTGGATGTAAGTATCGCTAGGGCTAATTTCTATCCATCATTCAGCATTGAAGCAGGTGTTGGTTTCGGGTCATTTAACCCCAAATATCTCCTCAATCCACAGTCCATCCTGTACAATCTTGGTGGGGATCTTATGGCCCCCTTGGTCAATAGAAATGCCATAAAGGCAACTTATAACAGTGCCAATGCTAGGCAGTTACAAGCTGTTTATAACTATGAACAAACCATATTACAAGCCTATATAGAAGTAGCCAATCAGCTTTCGCAGATAGTAAATTCTAGTGCCAGTTATACAACCAAAGCCAAGGAGGTTGATTTACTTAATCAATCAATCACCATTTCTAATAGCTTGTTCCGCTCTGCGAGAGCAGATTATATGGAGGTATTGCTTACCCAAAGGGAGGCCTTGGAATCCAGAATGGAACTTATTGAAATAAAACTAAGCCAGATGAATGCCAAAGTAAATGTTTACAAAGCATTAGGAGGTGGCTGGAATTAAGATTGATAGGGCTTATTTAAAATTTTTATTCCTCAATTATTAATTAATGCTTATAAGTAAAAGCCACTTGAATGTTCAAGTGGCTTTTCTTTTGTTAGGCTATTCAATCAAGAGCGAAATTACCTTTCTTGATTGGTGATGCAAGTCAAAATTGCATTGGCTCATTAAACCCGAAATATGCAATAGACAATCTATTACGTGCTGAAATCGCTTTAAAATCAGCCACTTCGTTGCTGTTTTCAATTTCACCATAGCCCTGCTATGCTAAAATCTCCAAACAGACTGATTTTCTTGCGATTGCAACACTCATCACGAATCCTTTTGCATAATCTGGGTTAAACATGGACCTGAAACCTTTAATTGTTACCAAGGTTTTCCGGAGTTTTGAAGTAACCACATTTTAGCATAAGGATGATCTTTACTTTGCCCGGCCGGGATATATTCAGTGTTTTCCAGTGAGGATAGGGCTTCTTCATAATTTACTAGGTAATTTGGGTCTAAATTTGGCGAGGGATACATGTATCGAACCGGAATAGCAGCACCAAATTGAGTGACCGGTCCAGCCTCAAGTACCGGATATCCGGTGCGTCTCCAGTCAAACCACGCCTGTGGGTTTTGCCAGTTTGCCAACCATTTCTGTTCCATGATCCTTTGTTCTTTGTTATCCCCGGAAGCAAATGAAACTGAAGCTTGTTCATAATATGTGTCAAAATTAAAACTTCCGGGATTTGAGAGTATGCCATATTTTTCCATTGATGCTTTGATTCCATCTTTGTAATGCATCTCAGGGTCACTGACACTAAACCCTCCCATTTGGGCGGCCTCAGCCATTAAAAACTTTACCTCACTATATGTAATTAAATTCATACTTACATATTCATCTTGATTTTTACGGTAACGCTCATGTAGGTATGAAATATAGGGGCTTCTCTCGGGATGGTACCCTTCTTCATCATTCCCTTTATTGAATGCCATGGCTTCCACTATGGGCAAACCTACAGGCAGCCCCACATATAAATTGGTATTCACATCAAGTCCCTCAGGTGCCGGTTTAAACCGAACTGTATATGATTCCCCCAAAATATTGGTGACTACCGAGTCCTTTTCTACCATCACCTCTTCGTCCCACTTGTATTGAACAGGCATCATCCACCGATATAATCTGGGATCATTTAAACCTATAAGTTTATCTACAATAGTTTGTGCCGGCTTTAGCAATAAGTTGGGGTTAGGACTATTTAGCGGACCTCCCGGAGCTGCATTATTTTCATCAGTCCCTAGAAAATCGACTTTTGCCTCATCCGCATTGTCAGTAAAAGTAAATTGAACAGCTTCATCAAATTCATTTACCAAATCAATTCCTAAAGCAGTCATTTCTGACTTTTTACTAATCAAACGCATGCTGTAACGCATTCGCAAAGCATTGGCAAATTTTCTCCATTTCTGGGAATCTCCTCCATACAAAATATCTGATGAAGAATTTACTAAATCCTTGGCAGGGTCAAGGTTTTGAAGCAAGGCATCAGCCTCTTTCAAATCGATCATAATCCCTTTGTAAACCTCTTCTTGCCGATCATAATTTGGAAAGAAAACATCATTATTCGCCTGCAAGGCATTTGAGTAGGGAATATCACCATATAAATCACTCATCAGCCCAAAATGAAAAGACCGCATAATCAAGGCTATCCCTTTAAAGAATTGATTATCTTCTTCAATCGCATTCTCGTATATTACTTGATTATTTCTAAGGATATCAAAATAGCTATTCCAAGACTCATGACCCCAACCGTAATAATTGACAACTACTGCTCCTTCATTGGTACCACGTTGTACATACTGCATGGCTCCTGCAATTTTAGAATTCTCATACCCTAAATTATGGTAGGTCTTAGCTGTATTTGATAATACGTAAGTAAGAATATAATTTGAGGAAACTTGCTCAGGACTATTGGGATTTATGTTGACCTCAGTTAAGTCTTCACATGCCCAAAATGAAGCTATTAATCCAATAGAAAATATATTTTTTAATAGATTTTTCATGACTTTCATTAAGTTAAAATTCTGCATTTACTTTCAATCCTAAAGAACCTGTCCATGGCATAACATTGTAATATTCTACTCCCTGAATCCATCGGTTTCCTGTTTGTCTGAAAGCCCTTTCCGGATCTATACCGTTTCCTGCTTCTGTCCATACAAATAGATTATTTCCTACTACTGAGACGGACGCATTTCGCAAGCTTACTTTATCTAATAGCTTATTGGGTAAGCGATAAGTAAAAGCGACTTCTCTTAACTTGACATAAGTGGCACTGTATAAGTTTCGGTCTGGGAAAGGTCGGTTGGCATATCGATAAGCTTGAAAAGGGTTTAACCATTGGGTAGTTTCACCTCCTAAGTTTTCTATGTAAACAATATTGCCTTCAGCATCCCTACTTTCTCGCACCCCTACATTAAAACTGGCATCTTGCTCTCTATAACCTGCCTCTTCTCCAGTCCATGGCAAACCTCCGTAAGCAGCATTTCGCCCCCTATCCAATTGCCAAAATAGGCTTCAGGATTTTCTTTGATTTGATCTTCAATGGGCCTATTAGGGTCATAGGGCATTCCGGAAAGGGTTTCTTCTAACATTCCATTATTACCTAAAAACATCATGGTATTAGAGTAAAACTCTCCCCTTGTCTCCAATCTATATTAGCATAAAAACTTAGGTTTTTATAGCTTAAAGTAGGCTGAAACGACACCATTAGGTCATGGTTAAAATTCCCAATCTTGACCAGGTTATTTACATCTTGATCTGCTTGATACAAGCCACTTCCGGTAAGTACAGGATATCCAAAATAGGGCGATTCAGTATCTTTCACAGTAAGCACCGGACGCATATATATGTCTCCTATATCTCCACCGACATAAGTTCTTAGCTCGGCTCCACTATAAGAAGTGAAATTATAATAAGTTATGCCTTCTGCGAGTTCTTTGATGCTTGTCCTATTTCTAGAAAGATTGACATTCAAGTCCCACCTAAAATCACCGGAAATAATTGGTGTAGTACTTAGTCCTAATTCAAAGCCTCGACTTTCTACCAAACCGGCGTTTATTAACTTGCTACTAGCTCCTGATTCTATGGGAAGATCTATTGGTAATACTTGGTTTTTATTTCCTCGGACATAATAGGTAGCGTCAATTCCCAGCCTATTATTAAAAAGGGAAATATCAAAACCTGCTTCTGAGGAAGTAGATATTTCAGGTTTCAATGAAGTATTTCGTAATAACCCTCCCATGTACATACTTTTCGCAGTACCCCAATCCAAGGCTGTATTGAAGGTAGGGATTAAACTATAGGGAGCCACATCATTTCCTACCTGAGCTATCCCTGCACGAAATTTAAATAAATCTACAAAAGAAGGCATGTCAACCATCTCAGAAATGATGGCACTTAATGAAGCTGAGGGGTAAAAGTAAGATCGGTTTTCAATCGGTAAAGTACTTGACCAATCATTCCTTGCAGTAATATCCAAATAAAGTTTATCTCGAAACCCTGTAGAAACAGATCCATATATTCCATAGATTACTTTCCAGAATTGTTGGCTATCATAAGAAACTGTACCGGGTGCTCCATTAGAAATGGTATACAACATAGGAATGACCAACTGCCCTGCATTATTATCCATGAAGCCATACTTTTGCTCCATTCTGTTCGCTCCTGCCAATGCTGTAATGTTCCAGTCTTCATTAAAAACCTTTTGATAATTCAACATAAAATCCAAATTGCTCTCCTTGTTAGTATTGTTTCTTATGTGATACCCTCCATTAATTTGATCATAATTATTGTAGGCAATAATTGCCTCTTGTTGTTCATCATATGAATCTCTCGCATAACGAAGCATCATGCTAAGGTTATTGGTGACATCATAATCTAGCTGTAGCTTACTGACTGTCCTGTTTCTATCAAAACCGGTGGGGTTTTCATTAACCACGAAATATGGATTGTTTTGCTTTTCTTTATATTTTCTTTGAAGGATTCCTTCGGACCCCGGCACCCAGTACTGCTGAAGGTCAAGAATATTTACTTGGGCACCTGTTTCATATAAGCTCCTTACCGGAGAAGTTCTTCCACCATCAATTATGGGGCGATTATCTGAACCTGATTCTGTAATATTAATGGTTGCAGTTGCTCTTAGCCTATCTGTAATATGGTAACTGGTATTAAGTCCTATGGTGAGTCTTGAAAAATCTGTATTGGGGATAATTCCGGTGTTAGCCATATTCCCCACAGACAACCGAAAACTACCTTTGTCATAATCTCCATTGATTGCCACATTATTGGTATTGGTATAACCGGTCTGAAAGAAATCTTTAAACCGATTTGGGTAAGACACCAGAGGTGCGGGTTCCCCATTGCTGTTCCATTGAACCCATTCTTCTCCAACATCCAGTTCCGGCCCCCAACTTTCGTTCTCACTTTCCTCAAAAACATGCGCTCCGCTCTTTCCGGAAGCAAATTCATTTTGAATGGGAATGTATTTAAATGGAAAGTCCACCACCACCGATGAATTAACTGCAACACCAATTCCTTTTCTTCCGGAACCGGATTTTGTTGTGATCAATACTACACCATTGCCGGCTCTTGAACCATATAAAGCGGCTGCACTAGGCCCTTTTAGGATTGACACATTTTCTATATCATTGGGATTAATGTCTGAGATAGGATTTCCCATATCTGCTCCGCCAAAACCATTGTTCAGCTTATTAGCAACAGGAACCCCATCAATCACAAATAATGGCTGGTTGTCATTGTTTAATGAATTGGCTCCTCGAATAATTATATTCACAGATGAACCGGCCGTACCATCCATTTGGGAAATTTGTACTCCGGCAACCTTTCCTGCCATGGCATTCAGTACATTATTTTGCGGTGTCTCTGTCAGGTCTCTTCCTTCCACATTTCCTACCGAATACCCTAAAGATTGCTTCTCTCTTTTCACTCCCAAAGCAGTAACCACAGCCTCTTGGAGTGATTTCATATCTTCCTGCATCGTGATATCCACAATTTCCCGGTTCCCTATTGCCACCTCTTGCGTTTCAAAGCCAATAAAGGAAAATACCAAAATTGCATTTTCACCTTCAAACTCAAGAAAATATTCACCATTTTGATCAGTAACAGTGCCTATTGCAGTACCTTTTAATAGCACAGTTACACCTGGAAGACCCAGGCCATCAATTTCAGAAACAACTTTTCCTCTAACACTTTGTACTACATCAGCAATTGATATACTTTCTGAAATCCCATTGCTGCCATTGGGCTTCATTGATATTAAGCCATTATTTTGAGCAACAAACTTGGACAAAACAGGGGTACCTGTACCGGACTGTCTGTTTTTTGCTATTATCACATAAGATCCCCCTCTCTGTTTTATGAATGACAATTGGTTAGAGCTAAGGAGTTTGTCGAGATTCCTCTCCAAACCTCCCTGCCAGTCTATACTTCCCAAGTCTACATTAATGTTTTGGATCATTCTGTCAGCAAATAAAATATCTGCTTTATAATAAGCCTTAAGCTTATCAAGCGCTTCAGCCAAGGCCACACTGTTTTGAGCCTCTGCTTTCGGTATTTCTGCCAACTGCCGAGAATTTAAGTTGTGGGCTTTGGCATCTGCAATCGGAACATGGTGCATAAAAATGCACAGTGCCCCAATCAAAAGTGAAAAGTGTAATTTTTTTTTCATGTCAGATTCAGGGTTTTAATTATTAATATTGAGTGCTGCTTTCATTATTGTATTGTTCAAAATATTGGTTAACCATCTCTTTTTTAATCAACTAAAACAACTTATGAGGGATCATTTTCAGCGTTTTGAAAGACATTGAGAACCTACTTGGAATCATAAAATCTAAAAATATTCTCTCCTGCTTCTATAGATACTCCTAAAACCTGAGCTACCGCAGTAGCAAATTCCTCGGCATTTTCTGAGCGAAAGGAACCGGAAACTGTTAAACGCTTAAGTGAGTCTTCGAGAATTTCCACCTCGACACCATAATTATCCTTAATTAGGTCCGATATCTCAGCCAAACTTGTCTGATTAAAAACGTATCGGTATTCCTTCCAGGAAGCGAATTCTTCAGCTGCCCTTACTTCCTTCAATTGCAAATCGCCATCAGGTTCCATGCGGGCTTTCTCTCCCGGTTTCATCATCACAGTTTCCCGACCTGAAGTATTGTGTTTTATCAGCTCAATTTTCCCTGATTTTAAATGTACTTCAGTATTTTGACGACGGTTGTAAACAGTAAATTCCGTACCGTGAACCACCACATCTAGACCATTCTTGGTTTGGACAATGAATTGATTGATGGGATCATGGGCAACATCAAAAGACGCTTCACCAGATAATTCCACTTGCCTTTGGTCAGAGAAATAGGGAAACCTAGCAGTTTTTAATTGGCTATTGGCATTTAAATAAACCACTGTGCCATCATTTAAAGCCAAAGTTGATAACTCTCCATAGCCTGTACGGTAAGTTTTCACCCATACAAAGTCCAGTGCCCCGGAAAAAAATAGACCAATCAATACAATTGAGGCAACCATACAGAGTTTATGTGCCGGCAGGTTAAACCTTATCTGCTGAGGAAAATTTTCTATTTTGTGAGGCTCACCATGATCTATTCTTTTATTAAAATCCAAAAATGCCTGCTCCACATTAGCCATGTATTGTAGGTTTTGTCTCTCCCATTCTTCCAAACAAGAATAAAACAATTCCTTATTTCTTGTGGATTCATTGATCCAATCATCAATCCACTTTTTTTGGATTACGGAGACTGATCCATTGAAGTATTTAATTAATAATTCCTTTATGGTTTCTATATCATGCATTATAATTCGAGTTATTGGTTAGGTAAAGGCGGGGAATTTGAAAGTTCAATTAAAAAGTTGGGTAAACGTTATTAGCCAAAGCAGCCATTTATCCCTTAGCAACTGGCGAATGGTAATTTTAGAACGATAAAGTTGTGTTTCTACAGTTCTGATCGAAAGCCCAATTTCTGTAGAAATTTCTTTCATTGTTTTCCCTTCAAATTGGAACAATAGGTAAATTTTCCTTCGCTGACCGGGAAGGGTTTCAATGGCTTTTTCAAAATCTTGGTAAAGCTCTTCGTATTCCGTAATGCTATCCGGCTCATAAGTTTCAGGAATCCTGGGCTCTGTAGCGAGACTCAACTCTCCCTTTCGTGCCAAATCATGCTTTAGATAATTATAACCTCGATTTCTTACCGACTGGAATAAATAGGAGCGAATGGAAGTGTTTACCTTCAAATAAAGCTTTTGATCATAAAAATGAACCAAAAGGTCGGAAACCAAATCTTGTGCAACTTCTTTTGACCCAACAAAACGAACTGCATGCGAACAAAGTGGTTGGTAATAGCGTTGAAAAATCATTCCCATTCCTTTTTTGGGATCTTCTTTAAGGGCATGACTAATTAACTGTTCATCATTCATCATTTCAGTTGAATGGGAAACCTTCGCTTCTTCTAAACTGATCGATGAAAGGAGCCTTTTACTACTTATAGAAATTTTGGGTTCTGGCATTATGTTCGATGGTTTATATATTGCCCTTCACTTATTAAGACAATTAACTACCCCTTCACTACTTACAAAGTAAAAAAATATTATTCGCTATTTGATTAATATTAACCAATGCAAACCTATTCATAAGACAATTACCTTATTGTTAATTTATGATTAAATAATTTTCTTGGAATTTTATACCTGTGACACAATTGATTTTTCGTACTATTAGGCTTTATGAATCCCCCATAATTGAAAAAATTTTTCATATGTAAAAGTAGGTTTAATCATAAATGAGTATTAACCTATCTCCAGTGAGCATGATAAAATAAATAGTATTAGAAACTTAAGGAAATGCACATTAATACCTAGGTTTAAACCTTTCCCCAGGGTTTCTATTAAATAGTTTTCACTAAAACCTTCCTTTTCCTGTTATGAAACCCGCATTGATTCGTCATATAAGTACAAGATGAAAACGAAAGAATTTAAAGAAAGGGTAATTTCAATGTCTGACCGCTTGTACCCGATGGTCTCACGAATGTTAGGTAATGCTGCCAATGCAGAGGATGCCATACAAGAGATAATGATCAAGTTATGGGAGCGTCGAAGACAAATTAAAAACCATCCCAATCTTCCAGCATTTATTTTCTTGACGGCAAGGAATTATTGCTTGGACGTGATTAAAAAGAAAAAACCTCCGGAAGATCAATATGATGCAAAAACCCAGTTACTGGCTTCGGAGCCTGAACATGATTCTTATGAATGGCAGGAGCTTAAGCGCAATATAGCGGAGGTATTGGAAGAACTTCCTGAACAACAAAAGGAAGTCATGATCATGAGAGATTTAGACGGCATGGAATTTATTGAAATTGCTGAATTGACAAAATTAAGAGTGGACCATATTAGGGTTCTTTTGTCCAGAGCGAGGCAACAAGTGGCGAAAGAACTCCAAAAAACATACAGCTATGGAAAAGGGGATATTTAAAGAATTGATGAAAAAGTATGCTGCTGGACACAGTACACTTGAAGAAGAAGCATTTTTAATCAAAAATTCAACTGATAAAAAGTCATTAGAAACACTATGGCTAAGATATGTAAATGGGAAAAAGAAAATTCCAGCAGCAGATCTAAATGCTAAAGTTTTGGAAGCCATTAATAAAAAAGAAAAAAGAGCCAAAGCCGAAAGCTTGTAGCTGGGTTTATGTCCATTGCTGCATCCCTTTTACTTTTACTGATTTTTTAGACCTGAACCGATTCCAGAAACCAAAAGCCTGGCAGAAAAAGAGGCATTACTAAAAAAGGCTTTGGCAATGTTTGATAATAACAGCATAAATAAAAAGAATAAAAAAGTGCTTTATGAAGATGATTTGATCATCATTTATTCTTCTAAATAAATAAGTAAAATTTAACCTTTATAACAATTAACAATGAAACACATACTATTAGTAATCGGAATAGCTCTAATCCCATTTTCTAGTATCTTGGCTCAGGAAACGAATGAAGCTGTCAAAAAGAAACTTGAAGTCACAATTAAAGAAAATGACAATCCTGATGTCTACATTGACGGAATTAAATACAATCATGCTATAATTGATCTTTTGGATAAAGAAAAAATAGCAAGCATTAGTGTCCTAAAAGATGAAAAGGCCTTAGAAAGGTATAATGCGCCCAATGGTGTCATTTTGATTGAAACCAAATCAAAAAAAGAGGATCAAGTTAAAATAAGATCCAAAGATGGATGGAATAATGAGGACCAACCGTTAATCATCATTGATGGAAACATAGCAAATAAAGGAGATCTTGAAAAACTTAAACCTGTGGACATAGGCTCCATAGATGTTTATAAAGGGGAAAATGCTATAAAAAAGTACAATTCACCGAATGGGGCGATAATAGTAAATACAAAGGGAGCTAAGTAGGAGTAATACCGGTTTCAAAGCAGAAAATCGAGTACTTTTAGTAAGTGAGGCTTTCCTTAACACCATTTCTCCATTGTAATCATTAAAGTAGGCCGTAATGGTCTGCTTTATTTTTTTGCATTAATCATTTTAAAATTGTTGAAACAAAGAATTCAATTTTGTGTTCTATTGATAATTTTTTTTTAGACGAATAGTGTTTTATTCTCTACCCTAAGTCAGTTTCAGATGTTAAGTGTAGCCAAAGCGCCATTGATCTTGAAAAAAATACTAATTTGGAATCTGTATGGGATTTATCTCAAGTACTTAATTAACCTGCTGATATTATTTCTTATTCGAACTTGAAGAGAAATAGTTTCGTTGTCAGCTAAATGGCTTGTGAAAACACCCATCATAAGTACCTATAAATTTTGAAGTAAAAGTATAATGAAGCCAAAGCAAATTTTTATCGCCTCCTCAATAGTTGCCCTCTTATGTATTCCGGCAATCTATTTCTTCATGCCCTCAATTCTATGGATTTTATGGATAGTTGTACCCATAATGGCAATTGGATTGGTTGACATCTTACAAACCAAACATACCATCAGGAGAAATTTTCCGGTTATTGGAAATTTCCGGTACCTTTGGAGGATATTCGACCTGAAATCATGCAGTACTTTGTGGAAACAGATACAGAAGGAAGGCCTATCAACCGAATATACAGGTCACTGATTTACCAGAGAGCAAAAAGGTCAATGACACCACCCCTTTTGGCACCCAAATGGATGTGTATGCCACCGGATATGAATGGATGGATCATTCCATTTATGCCAATAACCATGCAGATGTGCATCATGAATCCAGGGTTTTAGTAGGAGGAGAAGCTTGTTTAAAACCTTACTCAGCAAGTATTCTGAATATTTCTGCGATGAGTTTTGGTTCCTTAAGCAAAAACGCTGTTTTGGCGATGAATACCGGAGCAAAAATTGGGGCTTCGCGCATAATACCGGAGAAGGAGGAATTAGCCCCTATCACTTGGAACCCGGTGGCGATTTAATTTGGCAAATTGGAACCGGGTATTTTGGCTGCAGGACTGAAGCTGGGAATTTTAGTGAAGAAAAATTTCAAAAAAATGCTACCCTTGATAATGTCAAAATGATAGAGATAAAAATTTCTCAAGGGGCCAAACCTGGACATGGAGGCATTCTTCCAGCTGCCAAAAATACGGAAGAAATTGCTGCCATCAGGCATGTAAAACCACACACCGATGTACATTCTCCACCCAAACATACTGCTTTTGAAGATGCTGAAGGATTGATGCACTTCATCCAAAAATTGAGGGATCTATCCGGAGGAAAACCCGTTGGGTTTAAAATTTGTATTGGTAAAAAAAGCGAATTTATAGGGTTATGTGAGGCCATGGTGAATTTGGGCATCAAACCGGATTTTATTACCATTGATGGTGGTGAAGGTGGGACCGGCGCCGCTCCTATTGAGTTTTCAAATTCCTTGGGTATGCCTTTAAAGGATGGGCTTTCCTTTGCAATAGATACCCTCAGGGGCTATGGATTAAAGAAAGACATTAGAGTAATAGCTTCAGGGAAAGTGTTAAGTGGTTTTGATATTGCTAGGTCAGTAGCCTTAGGAGCAGATATGGTCAATAGTGCCCGAGCCATGATGATTGCTACCGGCTGTATCCAAGCCTTGGAATGCAATATCAATACCTGCCCAACCGGAGTGGCCACTCAGGACAAAAGCTTAATGAAGGGTTTGGTAGTAAAGGACAAAGCCCAAAGAGTGGCCAATTTTCACGAAGAGACGGTAAAAAGTTTCATTGAATTAATTGCAGCATCCGGAATACGCAAAACTGAAAAACTCAATAGAGAGCATATCAACCGGAGAATCGGAATGAATCAGGTTTTAAAATACAATGAAATATATCCGGATATACCTGAAGGTGCCTATTTAAAAAATAGGAACAATGGGGTAAAAGAGAAAATGATTGAGAAATAATAAGCGATTTTCACAGTTGCTTTTTATTTGAATTAGACAGAAAATAGTTAGTAATTGATGATCAAATTAAATCCTTATTATGCAAACAATCATAGGTTCAGGTGGTGCCATAGGTACAGAATTAGCTAAAGCTTTGCTAGCTTACACTCAACAAATAAGACTTGTCAGCAGAAATCCGAAAAAAAAATGATACAGATGAAATATTTTCTGCAGACGTCTTAGACAGCAATACCTTAAAAAAGCAATTCATGGATCTTCCATTGTATACGTTACAGTAGGGTTTACCTACAGTCATCAACAATGGGCTAATAAATGGATACCTTTTGTTAAAGACCTTATAAATATTTGCTCAGAGAATAACTGTAAGCTGGTGTTTTTTGACAACGTCTATATGTACGACCCCAATTTTCTCAATGGAATGACCGAGGAAACGCAGGTAAACCCATCAAGCAAGAAAGGGGTCATCAGGGCGGAAATTGCAAAAATGATTCTAGACGCGATAGCTGCAAAAAAATTAAAGGCTCTTATAGCCAGATCGGCTGATTTCTATGGTCCTTCAATATCCAATAATAGTCTTCTTACTGAAACTGTTTTCAATCCCCTAAGTCGTGGAAAAAAGCAAATTGGCTGGTGAGTGATCGTTTTTTGCACTCCTTCACTTATACTATTGATGCAGCTGTCGCCACAGCATTACTAGGCAACACAGAAGCGGCCTATGGAGAGGTTTGGCATTTACCAACTGCCTCAGCTCCTTATACAGGCAAACAGTGGGTAGAACATATTGCAAAAGGATTAGGCACTAAACCAAAAATCCAACTGGCACCAAAATTCCTCATCAAGATTATGGGGATATTTAACCCCATAATGCGTGAATCTGTAGAAATGCTTTATCAATATGACAGAGATTATGTATTTGACAGCAGTAAATTTGAAAAAGCTTTTGATTTTACGCCCACACCCTATGAATTGGGTATAAATTATATTATTGAAACTGATTATAAGCAAGTTAAAAACCAATAGCCAAGTCTACCTCAACTGATCAAATCTACAAAATGGAGTTTTTAAGCAATAACTTCCAAAGTTAAATTTTTACCTTTTGGCATTATCTCAAAATTTTATATACAGCTTAATTTTGACGGTTACAATAATTTGAACCTACAAATAAGTCCCACCGTAAACTATGCAATGGAATTATTTGAAAGAGATATTGATCCTGAAAAGAACCTACTTCCGTTTGATGGAATAGTAAATTATTATGGGAAAATTTTCGGACACGAGCAGGCTAATAATTTTATGTCTATTTTGATGCAAACCATTGAATGGAAAAACGATGAAGCGATTATTTTTGGTAAAAAAATCATCACTAAAAGGAAAGTGGCCTGGTATGGGTCGGAAGCCTTTGAATACACCTATTCTAAAACCACAAAATTAGCATTGCCATGGACACCAGCCTTACTTGAATTAAAAGGTACCATAGAAAAGATTACGGGAGAAACTTTCAATTCCTGTCTTCTAAACCTTTACCACAATGGCAATGAAGGAATGGCCTGGCACAGTGATGGAGAAAATGACTTGAAAAAAATGGAACAATTGCTTCATTGAGCTTTGGAGAAGAAAGGAAGTTTTCTTTTAAGCACAAGGAGACTAAAATTAAAAAAGAGTTAATTTTAGAAAATGGAAGCTTGTTATTAATGAAGGAGAATACCCAAACAAATTGGCTTCATCGCTTACCCCTTCAAAAAAATTATAAATCCAAGAATTAACCTGACTTTTAGAACAATAGTAAAATAAAGCCCGATTAATCAAAATCAATAAGCCAAACATGAAGATTTTCCCCTCAAAAATAGGTCTTGAATTGGTCATCCCCATTGGTCTTTTATTTCTCGGAATTTCTTATAAAATGTATCTTGACGAAATTTGGTTGGGTTTAGGTGTTATGCTTTTGACCAGCATCTTCTTAGGCTATCTATTTACTTCCATAAAATATGGTATTGATACAAGCGACCTGCATATTTATGGGTGTTTTGGTACACATAAAAAAATTCCAATTAAGGAAATTATTAAAATCTCTGAAACCAATAATCCCATAAGTTCAGCAGCTGCGTCCATGGATCGATTGGAAATACATTATAATAAGTACGATAGTGTACTTGTCTCTCCCAAAGACAAAAAGAATTTCTCGCAAGGTTGCTAAAGCAAAATGATCAAATTAACATTAATTTCTAGAAAAAATAATTAACAAATACCCATTATAAAAATCGAATGAATTGGATCCTTTTAATCATTGCAGGTCTATTTGAGGTTGCTTTTGCTTCCTGTTTGAGTATGGCAAAGGCCTCTTCTGGTAAGGAAATGTATGGCTGGTATGGTGCCTTTTTACTTTGTTTAACCATAAGTATGGCGTTATTGATCCGCGCTACACAAAGTTTACCGATCGGAACAGCTTATGCAGTTTGGACAGGTATTGGGGCTGTTGGGACGGTTTTGGTTGGGATATTTTTCTTTAAAGAACCGGCTCATTTCTGGCGATTGTTTTTCATTTTCATGCTGATAGGCTCCATAATTGGTTTGAAGGCTGTTTCGCATTAAACATTAATTGAAGATTTAAGCTCTTTGCCGATTGGGATAAGCTTCCGACTTTATAAGTAAGGGCCATCCAATAATTTAAAACTAAACCGGCTTTAATATTCTGGTTTTTCCCCCTCTATAGGGAGAGTGAAAAAGAAAGTACTTCCATTTCCAGGTATTGAATTTGCACTGATGGTTCCGCCATGAATTTCAAGAATTCTCTTGCAAGAGGCAAGTCCTATACCTGTTCCGGGTACGCGGCCATGCGGGTTCAACCTTTTCATAAAACCAAAAATTTCGTCGGTTGATTTCTGTTTAAAACCTATTCCATTGTCATTGACAAAAACAGTGATTTTATCTCCTTTTTCTTCAAAATCAACAGAGATTACCGGATCTGCTTCAGAACGGTATTTTATAGCATTACTAAATAGATTTTGAAAAAGTCGAATCATCTGGATTTTATCAGCCACTATTACTGGCAAAACTGGTATATTGAAGGTAGCATTGTTTTCTTTCGCCTGAACTTCAATCATTTCAAGGGCTAAACTACAGACCTCATTCAATGAAACCTCTTCAAATTCATTCTCGTTTCCATCAATTTTGGAATAATCGAGCAAATCTTTGATCATAAGTTTCATCCTTTGGGTATTTTCTAAAATAAGGGAGTAATACATCTTACCGTCGGTATCAGGGGGCAGATGTCCTTCTTTTTCTAATAATCCCACCAAACTAGAAATCGTATTTAAAGGAGCTTGCAAATCATGCGAAGCAGTATAGGCGAAATGTTCCAGCCCTTCATTTACCTGTCTAAGCCTTTCGACAGTTTGTTCCGCTTGTTTTCTTGCCTTTATCAGCTCTACCTCGTATTGCTTTCTTTGGGTTATGTTCAATACTGAAAATCTAAAAAAAGGCGACGCATTGGAGCTTTTAAAAATTTGCATACCATTTAATAAGGTGGGCAATCGCCTTGAATCTTTCCCCTTAAGTTCAATATTGATTTCAGAAATTTCTTGATGAATATGAAGCAGGGGCATTATATGTGTTTCGAAGTAAATTTTCTCTCCCATACCCAACAAATCCTGAAAAGACTTTTGAAGTACAATTTCATTTCTTTCATATCCCAGCCACTTTAGCAATGTACTATTTATGTTGACAATTTTTCCGTCCGCACCAGTGGTCATATAACCAAAAGGGGCATTTTGGTAAAGGTCTTCAGAATCTTCTGTAAATCCTTGTTCTATCAATTTCTGTTGGCTAAATAAGATTCAATACTTGAAACAACTTGATCAGGAGCAGTCAGGTGAGGACAATGCCCTGAAGAGTTCAATAGTACATATTTACTTTCTTTAATTTGTTGATTTACAAATTCCCCTACCCTAACTGGGGCAATAACATCGGGATGGCTTTGAAGAATTAAAGTGGGAATAGACACATTTTCTAAATCCGCTCTATTGTCTCCCATAAAAGTTACCTTGGCAAAATGCTTGGCTATATTAGGATTCATCGAGCAGAAACTATTCTTTAATTCTTCGGCATATTCAGGCAACTCAGGATTGCCTATAATTATTGGCGTAATAAAACTAGACCAACCTAAATAATTACTATCCAAAGTTTCAATTAATTCATCAATATCCGCTTTGGTAAAACCTCCAAAATAATCATCGCCATTGGTGTAGCAGGGTGAGGGCCCTATCAAAACCAATTTATCAAAAAGATCAGGTCTTTCGGTAGCAGCCAGTATTCCGATAATACAATTTACAGAATGACCAACAAATATCACCCTTGAAAGATTAAGTTCAACAATCATTTCAATCAGATCCTGAGCATACCCTGTAAGTGAACTGTATTTTTCAAAATCATAAGCGCTTTGATCTGAATTACCAGAGCCTACAAGATCAAATAAAATAACCTGGTAATCCATCTCGAAAGCAGGGGTGATAAATCGCCACATATTCTGATCACAGCCATACCCATGGCCAAAGACCATAGGTTGCTTACCGTTACCAATTATTTTTACGTTGTTTTTTACTATTTTATCTATACTCATAGTCGTTATAGCATCAATGATATCTATTCATTAACAGCTGATTAAGGATGAATTTTACTAGGTGATTTTTGTTCAAACAGATTTATTAATTGTTCGGTTAAAAAGATACAAGTGAGGTTTCCCATTGTGTGTTTTTTAAAAAGTGTCTAAAATGAAACATTTACTCAAAACACTTCCAGATTACAATTCTGAAACTTCACAAAAATTTATGGTGATAAATCAAGAAGTTTGTTAGCAAAAATCAAACCATTTTTCGATTCCCATACCAGCTATTGAAACTTATTTCCATTCCTGTTGGAGATGCATTTAGTCCTAAATAATTCACAAATTAATTTTAACAAATGGAAAACACCTCAGTATTAGTAATACCGGTCATAGGTACAGCTCTGATCCCTACACTGCAAATAGAAACAAAAAAACCAGTTTCATAAAGTTTTACCTTTGTGAAACTGGTCAAATAAATTTAATTTTTAGAAAGCAGTGAAAATATTATTTTTCAGGCACCCATAGTACTGCATCAGCTACAACTGTACCATCGGCACCTTCTGTACTTACAGTAACAAAGGGATTAGTACCTACTTCCAAGGTATGAGTACCTACATTTACCCACTCCCCTCTTGTTTGGCCTTCAACTCTAATGTCCGATTCTTTTACAAGAACTTCATTTTCTGCTTTCCCGTCAGAAACAATAATTTTCGTCTGACTTGTTGCATCCTCTGTTCCTGAGAAATAGACATAAATGTCATACTTACCATTTTCTACCACTTTTGGACTAAAACGGACTGTACTAATGGAGTTGCCATTGCCTGCGTTCTTCAAAAGTGTAGGACCATATCCATGTCTATTTTGAATTTCCCAATCTCCAGTAACAACTACAACCTCATCATCGTTGTCTACTAGAATCTCAGCTGTACTTCCATCTGCCAAAGGGTTAGACTTAAGCTCTTCCTGTAATTTTTGGATGGACAAGTCCTGAACTGTTAGCCCTTCATCCAATGCCAGACTTGCCGCAACTGCAGCAGACTGCCCCAATACCATAAACACCGGTTCCATTCGAATAGAACCATAGGCAATATGACTGGCAGAAAGGGCAACTGGTACAAGCAAGTTTTTTGCCTCATTGGCTTTAGGTATAATAGACCTGTAAGCAATTGGATATGGGCCAAAACCACCTATTTCCACATTGCCTTCATTTTTCACCATTTTTTTTCATCCTTCTCCACAACTACACGTTGGATATTATGGGAATCCATGGTATAAGCAGCCATCCCAACTCCATCTTCAACGACCTCTTCTCCCACACAATTGGCTTGAGTCATCACATATTCACCCACCATTCTTCTCACCTCGCGCACATAAAGTTGGGGAGACCAGTGATCCGTGTCAACATATTCGTCTTTTGGATAACCCCAATCCTTAATGAAATCTTGAAGCTCTTTGGGAACTCTTGGGTCTGTTTTGTAAAAATATAGCAGTGATTTGGTATATAAAGTATGGGCGTCAATAATTTCTTGCCTTTTCTCATAACTTCCTTCAGGATATTCGTGATTCATCCCTATCATATCAGTAGAAAAGCCTCCCCTATTATTAATATCTGTTTTATTATTGGGCATTCTACTCCAGATAAAATACTGGTTAATGGTTCTCTTATCCGGCTGAGCCTCAAAAAGCCTCACCAAAAGGTCGAACATCGAAGGATCGTAACCTTCGGGTTCAGTAATTTCTATTCTGTTATCCGGGTCATTGGTCAGGCAAATCCTATAATTATAGGCTTGAATCATATCATCTCCTGTACCATCCTCTGCAAGTTTACCGTCACTTATGCCCCAAAGGAGTCCACTGGAAGGATCTCCCGGTACTTTATAGGGATCCACCCCATCCGGAAATTGATGTCCATTCATTAGCTGCACACCATTATAAGTCTCACCATAGACTTCATTGGCTTCCCTGCCAATGGCATAAGTTACTCCTGCCTTGGCCATTAGATCCCCTTCATAAGTGGCATCTATAAACATCTTGCCTGCTACCTCTCGTAAAGGCTCTGTAAGATTTGCTGCGTTTTCAATTGAAATTTTGGTAATTGTCCCATCCTTATTCTCAACATCTTGAATCCTAAAGCCATATTGAACGGCAATACCGGCACGGTCCAGATAATCTTGAAAAGTGGCTTTGGCTACGCTTGGTTCAAAAATCCATTGCTCAAATTTCCCATAATGGTCTCCAAGTTTTCTATAAAAATCCCTGGAAAGTCCGGTTACTGCAAATTTATTTCCAATATCTGTATAACCTAAACCTCCGGTGGTCAGCCCACCCAAATGATGGCTGGGCTCAATTAACAAAACGGATTTCCCCATTGTTTTAGCAGTGTAAGCTGCAATGATTCCGGAAGAGGTTGCTCCATACACGACCACATCGTAAACTTTTTCCTCCGATTTTTCGGGAGGTGAACAAGAACTCATGATGCTTGAAAAAACCAAGCATAGTAAACCTAAATAGTTAATATATTTTCTCATTATTTTTATCAATTGGTTTTTGTAAATACAATTAATCTCAAATCCATTACTTGGCTACCCGGTATATCGAAAGCCGTCAGGGATAAGGTGGCTTCACCTTTTTCTAGGTAAATTTCCCCTATTTGCATGGCTTTGAAATCTTTCACATAAGACTCCATTCTTTTAACTCGGTCATTCTCCATACCTTGTAAAGGTGGGTCATGCGCCAGTTCCACTTTTCCATCAACATAATTCTCTCCTAATTGAAGCCTAAAAGTGGAGCCTATATCTTCCTGTGGACAAGTATAATATAGTTCGACCTCATATTTCCCAGGCTCTATCACTTCTACGTTCCAAGTAATGCTGTCTTCCAAACTTTGCCAATTCTCAAAAAATGAGTCATTAGGAAAGCGGTTAGATCTCTGGACTCCTCCATGTGCATCTCCATCTCTGGCAGGCATTTGAGTGTACTTAGCTCCGGGTGCACCTATGGTAAATGAACGCGCTTTAAGGTCATTTTCTAATTCATTGGCCATTTCATTTTCCCAAGTATCTTTTGCTGAGCTAAGTTTGGCTGTTAATTCCGGCTTACTATCTTGTATCGGATATTGTTGATATGGATCCTTGTTCATATCAAACAAGTTCCCTTCGTGATCTAGTAGAAAATCCTGGGTCCTTAAACTTGTTCGATTATTCCAATGACGATAAATGATTCTATCCTCCCATGTCGCATTTTCATTGAATATTAATGGTTTTAAACTTTTCCCGTCAAACGACTTATCAGGATTGTAAGAAATCCCCAATAAATCCATCAAGGTTGGAAAAAGATCAATTGCGCCGGCAATTTCCTTTATAAGTTTTCCTTCAGGAATTGTTCCTTTCCATTGCATAAAAAAGGGCTTCTTACTCCTCCTTCATCTGTAGAACCTTTTCTTCCTTTCATTCCTCCATTCCATCTAAAACTATTGGGACCATTGTCACTGAAATAAATTACAAGGGTGTTTTCCTCAAGCTTTAGCTTTTTTAACTGTTCCATCACCCTCCCCACATTCCAATCGATATTTTCACACATTGCCAAAGCTGCCTTTGTAAAATCCGGATCTTCTCCATTGACAAGGCTATCAAGCATTTTGTTAGAAAAAGGATCATACCAACGGTCAGGAACTTGCATGGGTGAGTGAGGAGTATTAAGTGGCAAGTAAACCAAAAATGGTTTTTCTTTATTCTCTTCAATAAACCCTATAGCCTTGGAAGTAAGGTCATCTGCAAGGAACCCCTGCCCTTGCACGGGTTTTCCATTGTGTTCTAATGGAGGGCTAAAATAATTGCCCCAATGCCCGCTACAAAAGCCATAAAATTCATCAAAACCTCTCGCATTGGGATGATAAGGGTGTTGCATACCATTGTGCCATTTTCCAAAGGCACCTGTTACATACCCTTCCGATTGAAGAATTTCAGCAAAGGTTGTTTCATCAAGATCCAGCCTTTCTTGGCCTGCTGAAGTACCGCTTACTCCGCCACGCAAATGGTACCTGCCGGTTAGCATTTCTGCGCGAGTTGGAGAGCATACAGGTGAAACATAAAAACGATCAAAACTGATTCCTACTTCACCCAGCTTGTCTATATTTGGTGTTTGTAAATTAGGGTTACCCGTAAAACTTAAATCTCCCCATCCTTGATCATCCGTAAGAATGATCAGTATGTTTGGCTTGACTATTCCCTTGTCTTCAGAATGGCATGCGTAAAAAGCACTCATACAACATAAAAACACAAAGATCTTCCCGGTAAATTTTACGGATAACCCCATATTTATAACAATTAAAATTTAATTACACTGTAGGTGGTAAACCAAATCCTACTTAAAAACTACTTGTCATAGCTTTAAATTTTTCACTTAGATTGAATTAATTTTCTATGTTAGTTCAAATCTTATTGAATTTTATCGGCAATGGTCAAAACCTGACCATCTTCCAATAATTTTGTTTTCAATTCAGAATAAGGAAGCTCTTGAACACTTATTTCTTTATCTATAGACATTACAGCTGCTGTGGCAGCAGATTGACCCAATATCATAAATACAGGTTCCATTCGAATGGATCCAAATGCTATATGACTTGCGGAGACAGCTACAGGTACTACTAGGTTTTGAATTTCATCTTCTTTAGGCACTAACGATCCATAAGCAATTTCGTAGGGCTGCTTAAGGTGTACACCGATATCACCTTCATTTTGAACATGACCATTTTCATCAACATATCGTTGGATATTGTGCGAATCGATACTGTATGATCCCATACCTACTGATTCAGGAGTGGGTCTTTTCTGCATCAATTCGTTTTCAGTCATTACATACTTTCCAACCATTCTTCGAGCTTCTCTTACATAAATTTGATGAGGCCAGTTGCCATTGTCTGTGAATTCGTCTTTAGCTAAACCCCATCTTTTAAATTCATCTTGAGTTGCTTTTGGAACTCTTGGATCATTGGCTACATAATATAACAATCCTTTTTGGTAATCTTCATGTTCTTTTATGATCTCTCTCCTGCGTTCGTAACTGGCCTCAGGATAATCGTAATTCATCCCGATATTATCAGAACTAAAGGGCCCGTGATTATTGGTATCTGTTTTCTTATTTGGGATCATGTCAAATTTACCAAACCACTCATCCCATCCGGCATCGAAAATCCGTCCAAGCAACTCATATTCGCTTGGATCATAATTGTCCGGCTTTGGGAATGGAACTTGGTTGTCAGGATGTACAGACATACAAGTCCTAAAGCAGTAAGCCTGAACTTTATTATCTCCTTCACCTTTCACACCGGGATCTTCACCACTAATTCTTGGCAGTAAGCCAGATGAAGGATCCCCTGGAACCACGTAAGGATCGATGGGTTGACCCAAAACTTGAAAGTGATGTCGGTGATGATAAACCCCTGTTTGCACTCCATTCCATTCTTCACCATATACATCGCTGGCTTCTCTTCCCACATGGTAACTTACACCTGCAGCGGCCATTAAATCTCCTTCGTAGGTTGCATCAATAAACATTTTTCCTTTAAACTCTTTCCCGCTTAAAGTACGGATGGCTGTAATTCTGTCATTTTCTACCGTTACGCCTGACTCCTGTCCAGCCATTCATCTCGAAGAACTTCTATACCTAATTCCTCAACCCATTCATCGTAGACTTCTTCTGCCACATGCGGCTCAAAAATCCACATGGTTCTGAATTTACCATCGATGGCCGGGGTTCCTTGACCTTTGTTTCCGAAGTCACTTTGTGCCTCCCATTGCCATGCATCATCCTCAGCATACTTATCATATACGCGTTGGTAAAATTCACGCGACAAACCACCAATCACTTCTTTTTTCCGGTATCTGTCCAACCCAATCCCCCGGAAGTTAAGCCTCCTAAATGCTTGTCAGGGGAAACCATAATTACTGATTTCCCCATTTTTTTTGCTTGAATGGCTGCAGTTACCGCACCGGAAGTCCCTCCATAGACGATTACATCCGTAATTTCTTCCTGTTCAGCAGCCGGGCCGCAAGCCATAAACACCCAAACAAGTGAGAGGCTTAAAAAGACAGACTTGATAATACCTGTTTTTCTCATAATTTTAATTAGTTTATTGTTTTATATATAAATTCATTTGCTCCAATTCTCAATCTTCTGAGGCTCAGGCTTCGAAATGGACTGGTTAATGCTAACATAATTAATCAATATTAATAGCTTTATAAGCTTCCTTTTAACAGGATACCAACCAACACCTATCATCTACAAAAAACTGATAATAGCTCCTTCAGCTGCAGTACAGGATGCTATTTCCAATAATGTTTTGAAGTGTATATTGGGTTGATTTGATATTCCTTGCTCTTCAGATTTTTTTTAATTCGCCTTCTATAAACTTCTTTCTAAATGATTCCTATCAAGAATCGATGAGAGGTCATGAAATTATTTTTTATAATTCAGGATTTGATTGTCTCCAAGAAGCGTCTCCCTCAATAAAGAATAATCCACATCCTGCACCGCCACATCCTGGTCTATGGCTAAGGACGCTGCCGTAGCTGCAGATTGACCCAAAACCATAAAGACCGGTTCCATTCTAGCAGATCCAAATGCTACATGACTGGCACTTATACAAACCGGTACGAAAAGATTTTCCTTCTCCCCTTTTTTAGGTACAATTGACCGGTATGGAATGGGATAAGCTGTTAATCCTCTGGCTTCAAAATTACCTTCATTCTGAACATAGCCATTGTGATCTACATAGCGTTGGACCATGTGAGAATCCATCCCATATGAACCCATACCTACGCCATCTTCTACCTGGGGGACCAAACCTTCACAATCTGCTTGAGTTATTACATAGTCACTCACCATTCTCCTGGCTTCTCTCACATACAGTTGTGGGGTCCATCCGTTTCTATCTTTGAACTCATCTTTTGTCATTCCCCATTTAGATACCACCTCTCTAACTTCCTTTGGAATTCTAGGATGATATGCCAAAGACCACATCAAACCCTGCTGGTATTCCAGCTGCCTCTGGGCAAAAGCTTCTCTTTCTGCATAACTTGCTTCCGGATAATCGAAATTCTGACCAATAAAATCTGTTGAAAAACCTTTCTGATTGTTTGTATCTGTTTTTTTATTGGGCATTGGGGTATTGATCCAAGGAACCAAAGGATCACCATAATGGTACATCTCCTCAATTGGCCCATTAGCTGCCTCATAATTTCTAAATAACAACTCAAACTCTAGTTCCTTATAGTTGTCTGGCTTTTTAAATGGTATCCTATTCTCAGGATGATTGGTTAAGGTCATCCGGTAGCAATAGGCTTGAATACCTTTGTCAGCTGTCCCGTCGATTCCCGGCCCTCCTTCAATTATAAAAGGCAATAATCCACTGGAAGGATCACCCTTAACAATGTATGGGTCAACTCCGGGTACAAAATTGTGGTGAATGGCATTTCTGGACACATTCCCTTTTAAAGTAAGGTTATATTTATTGGCCTGAACACCATTTAATGTTTCTCCATATTGACTATTCGCCTCTCTTCCAGTTGTATAACTCACTTCTGAAGCAGCCATTAAATCTCCTTCATAGGTAGCATCCATAAACATTTTACCGGAATAAGTCTCTCCACTTTCCATGGTTATAGAAATAATTCTATTGTTGTGAGACCTTACACCACTTGGCCTATTCAGTCGTTTTCCTATCACCAGGGTAACTTCTTCTGCTGCCAACATTTCATGGTAAACTTTCATGGCTACGGAAGGTTCAAAAGTCCACATGGCATCTTCACCATCATTAGATCTTGTTTGGTCTGGTCTGGATAAATACTCCAATCGATCTTCATATTTCCATGTTTCGGGATCCTTGTAGTATTCCATTATATTTTGATAGAACTCTCTGGAAATACCTCCGATAACATCTTTGTTACCTATATCAGTTGCTCCTAAGCCACCTGTTGTCAAACCGCCTAAATGGTTTGAGGGCTCGATTAATATTACTGATTTACCCATTCGAGACATTTGAATGGCCGCTGCTACTCCTCCGGACGTACCCCCGTAAATAACCAGATCATAAGTAGGACTTTGGGCTTTCACCGTAAAAGTATTAGTCCCGAATAAAAGAAGTAACAAAACAGTAAATAGGTGTTTCATAATTTAAAATTTTTAATTGGTCATCAGAAAATGGTAATATTTTTATCTAAATTCTGAAATTTAAAGTCACTGGAATTCGAGCCTATCACATGGCTGCTGATAAATGTTCATTTAACTGATTCAATAGTTTATCAGCCAATTCGGAGTTTTCCTCATATAAATTATTGGATTCCCCGGGTCTTCTTCCAAATTATAAAGCTCTCCGGGAGCTACAAAAGGATATTTCCCCAGCCCTATTACCTTCCATTTTCCCTGTCTGAAGGCGTAGGACTCCCACTTCCTCTAACCACCACAGACTCCCTCTTTTCCATACCTTCACTCTCCCCATAAAAAGCAGGCAATAAATTATAACCATCCCTCGAAGCTCCTTCAGGTATCTTTTCACCCACTAAAGCGGCCAAAGAGGGTAAAACATCATTTAACGCGATAAGTTGGTCGCTAACAAGACCTTCAGGAAAATTACCTTTCCAGCTGGCAATTAAGGGAGTTCGAACACCTCCCTCATTAACCGACCATTTGGTTCCTTTATAAGGGTAATTCGGTTGATGAGCATCAGGATTTATCTCTTTATTCACATTGGAAGGACTATTTGAATGGGATTCCCCCTCTTGTCCGGCATGGGTAGTAATAAACTGTGAACCATTGTCACTTGCAAAAATGATGAGGGTATTCTCTTTCATGCCTAGCCTCTCTAGCTCTTGCAATAATTCCCCTATATAATAATCAAGTTCGAATACATAATCCCCATAGGGCCCTGCCTCTGTTTTACCCATAAACTCATCAGAAACAGCCAAAGGAATATGGGGTACATAGGGGGAGTAATAAAGAAAGAATGGTTTGTTTGCAGGTTCGCTTTTAAATTTCTGAAGGAAATTAATACTTTCCTTAGTAATAAGAGGTAGAAATCCTTCTAAAGGAATTTTCATAAGCTCTTTTTCCGGTGAGGCTGCCTCAGTAGTATACAAATCATGCTGAAGAGCACCCACAATTTGCTTGTCCTCAAAAAGCCAACATTCACTGGCACAACTGAAACCTAACCAGTGTTGGAAACCTCGATCCATGGGTCCATCAGTTAATGGTTGGTTGAAATCTATATTTGCACCATTCTGCTCATGGTGAAATTCCCCATAACCTACTGGAACTTCACCATCAATGGTAGGAAAAGTAGTACCCAAATGCCATTTCCCAAAGCCTACCGTCTGGTACCCTGCGTTTGCAAGCATTTGAGGCAATGTTAAAGTCTCCTCACTGATCATTGAGGGTTCATAATTTCTCATCACCCCACTTTTTTTCCAACTTCTCCAAGGATACTCACCAGTCATTAGAGCATACCTACTAGGGGAGCAGACAGAAACAGGGCAATAGGCTTCCGTGAACCGGACTCCTTCTTTTGCCAATTGATTCAAGTTGGGTGTAAGGGTTTTGGATTTTGAGTTGTATACTTCCAAATCACCATATCCCAAGTCGTCTGCAAAAATAAACAAGATATTGGGTAAATCTTTGCCAACTATTTCTTTATCCTGGGATTTGCATGCAGCCAATAGAAAAGTAATCACCAAAACCAAGCATCCTAATAACCTTGGTTTTTTAAAAAATAATATTTGTTTCATTAATGTTTTCTTCATTCGTTTAGCGTCTTCTCTTTCGTTTTTAATAATTGAGGATTTTGCCCTGCCACTGTTATGGACTATTTATTTTCACTCACAAATAAAATTTGTGAGAAAATTATTTTCTAGGTCACTATTTTGTCTCTATTCGGACCATCCAATGGTTCAATAAAATAACAAGTTTTTTGCAATTATAAATTAGCTTTAAATACTCTAATACTTTATAAATTCTTAACATAAATTTTGATTAGCTATGCTAATATTATGAATCAGGAGGTTTACCATCTTTCCCAAGAACTCAAAAATGTCAATATTTTCGTAGGCATGCTGAAAAGAGAAACCACTAGTCAAATTTCTGTTCAAAAGAGAATTTCCTGCTCCAGGCACCTTGACCTGAAACAGGAAACTCAATTGTATTTTAAGTCATTTTTTTAATAGAAATAAGCTTTTAACATCAATAACCAGGATTCTGAGTCAAAGCGGTATTTGTCTCTAATTCTATTCTAGGAATTGGCCACAAATAATCTCTTTCCGGATTGAATGCTCTTGTTTCTACTACCACCATTTCACTTGCATTGCTGATATTATCATAGGATGGAGTGCCCATTTCATCTATCATAGGTGCAGAATTCAACCATCCACCTTCACCATACCTGTTTACTCTTCCTCTTACAGGACCCGGAATCACATCTTCTGCTATCCTCCATCTTCGGATGTCAAAATACCTGAAACCTTCCATTCCCAATTCATGCCTTCTTTCCTTTCTAACAATATTTCTTAATTCTCCCTGGGTTTTCTCGGCCTCTAGCAATGGCATTTGTACCGATTCCCTAGAGCGAATGGCATTGATTGCTTCATATACAGATTCATCCAACTGATTTAATTCCACCTTTGCTTCCACATAGTTCAGCAAGACCTCACCTAGTCTGAAAATGGTTAGGTTTTGATCTGAGGATCCCACATCCGTAGGGTAATTGGCCACATCGACATGCTTCCTATAAAGATAGCCTGTAAAGGATGCATAAGCATGTTGAGCTTCTATGTTAGGAACCCTTATCATTTCATCTCCTCTAAATTCCCAAGTCATAGTACTGTCTCTATGCGTCTCATAGATCCAATTTACCAAACGGGATCCAGGTAAGACCAAGGTATGACCTAACCTAGGGTCTCTGTTCTCAAATGGACTATTGGGCTTGTAAAGAGGTGACTCATCAATCGGTAAACCATCAATACAGTGGTAAGTATCTACCATATCTTGAGGTGGTTTTTATTTGAATGCCCTAAAGCCATTCTGGACCAAAAATTCCTTGGCATATTGTGAGTAGCTACTCCACGAAGATATTGAATCCTCATGATCACCTCTGGGGAATTATCTCCAGCAAAGGTGAACATCCCCTGATAATCAGGATCAATTTGATAAGCTCCAGGTCTATAAGCTCCTTGGCTGCAGAGGCCGACACTTCCCACCTTTCGTTCCATAATGCCACTCTAGATATCAATGCCAAAACGACCCCTTTGGTCACTCTTCCTTTATCGGAGGCATTCATGGGTAAATAATTTTTTACCTCATCTAATTCTGAAAGCACAAAATCAATCACAGCTTCTTTTGAAGCCCTAGGGGTTTGTGAATCCTCCAATGTAAGCGTGCTTGTTATCAAGGGTACATCTCCATATAGCTCCGCCAAATAGGAATAAAAGAATGCCCTTAAAAATCTCGCTTCACCAACCAACCTATCATAGTCATCGGGATCCATTTTCTGCCTAAGCTCAATACTTTTAGAAGTAATATAATTCACTCTATTTATCCCTCTGTAGAAATGAGACCAAAAACCATTGGTAAAGCCATTATCAGCATTTTGTTCTCCTCTTCCTAAGGCTTGAAGGGTACTCCCATTTCGATCCCATCCATCGTCTGAGGCAAAGTCGAAAGATAAAAACCAAGCGATTCCTGCAGGAAAATACCACAGTCTATTGTACACCCCAGTGACGGCCATTTCCAACTCAGTTTCATTGGCAAAGTAGGTTTCGCTTGAAGGAGAGTCCAAAGGTAACCGCTCCAAATATTCATCATCACATGCTGTGGTCAAAATCAAAGCAGGTATTAATATTGTGTATATTATTAATTTTTTCATCAGTTTCAAGTGTTTAGAAATTAACATTCAAACCCATCGTATAGGTAGCCATCTGGGGATACCAACCTCCATTACTAACCGGAGCTTCCGGATCATAACCTTCATAAAAATCATGTACCGTAAACACATTCCTACCACTCAAATACATCCTTAGTCCTCTAATATTAAGCTTGGACAAGACTGTTTCTGAAAAAGTATAACCTACTTGGATATTCTGCCCCCTTAAATAAGCAGCGTTTCTCATCCAAAAACTTGAATTCTGCTCATTATTGGTTTGATTCCAGGCTAGCCTAGGATAAGCAGCATCAGTATTGGTGGGAGTCCAACGGTCCTTATGCTGTTCTTGTACTGTACCTCCTAGGTAGAATGGCATGATCCCTTGACCATACATGTAGCCATCAGCTTTTCCAACCCCTTGTAGAAATACCGATAGGTCAAACCCTTTATAGTCTGCACTAACTCGAAGTCCAAAAGTATGTCTTGGTATGGGGCTGCCTATCACAGCAAGGTCACGGTCATTGATCATACCGTCTTCATCAATGTCTTTGTATTTGATATCACCGGGAGCTATATTTCCAAATTGGTCCGCATGATTGTCTACTTCTTCTTGTGTTTGAAATAAGTCCTGATCAACATATCCAAAGAATGAACCAATAGGATAGCCCTCCCTATTCACTGTCAAACCTGTATTCTCTATTCCTCTCATGTCTATGATTTCATTTCGGACATCGGAATAGTTTACCATGATGCTATAATTCAATTCCCCTACTTTGTTTCTGTAGTTTACCATTAAATCATAGCCCTTATTTAAGACCTCGCCTGCATTTTGGAAAGGTGCACTTAGCCCAAGGGTCTGTGGGATATTTAAAGCCAAAAGAATATCCTTGGTTCTTCTGATATAATAATCTGCAGAAACATCTAGTTTACCCCAGAGATTAAAATCCAAGCCTATATCAGTGGTCTCTGTTGTTTCCCACTTTATGGAGGAATTGGCCATACTATTCAAGGCGGCCCCAGGAGAGTTTTCCCCATTAAAGGTATAATCCTGACTACCACCACCTAAGGACATAAAGGCAGCGAAAGGGTAAAGTCCAATATTTTGATTTCCTAATTGACCCCATGAAGCACGTAATTTTAATTGGTCAATTATGCCAGAATAAGGCTGCATAAAGCTTTCTTCAGACACTCTCCATCCAGCAGAAAATGAAGGAAAAACACCCGACCTGTTCCCTTCAGCAAACCTAGAGGAGGCATCCCTCCGTACATTCCCTTCCAAAAGGTATCTTTCATCAAAATTATAGGTAACCCTACCGAAAACAGATTGTAAAGCCCAGTGAGAAGCGGCACCTCCTGTTCGCTCGTTTGCCCTGTTTCCTGCATTGATCTGTTCATATTGAGGCAAGGGAAACACTTCTCTATAAGCTGAAATCCATGCATTGGTTTGATCTTCCTGTTGATAGCCAGCCGTCACACCAATGGTGTGAACCTGATTAAAAGTTTTGTCATAAGTGACTATTGCTCGGAGGTTATTGTACCACTCTCGAGTATAGCTTTCTGACAATGAATTTCTTTGTGGCACAAAGTGCGTAGGAGTAACTCCGTCTCTGGCATAAGTTTGCGTGATATTGGAGAAAACTTTGCTATGTGGGTTCCAGAACTTTGGGGCGTACATTACTTCAGCATTTAGCCCTTCGGAAATTTTGTAATTCAGTCGAAAGTTCAAGATGGCATCAAGGCTCTCATTCGTGTTTAGCCCTCCATCTTTAGCCCTTGCTAATGGGTGGTCTCCATTCCAGCCTTCACCATAGCGCCCGTTTGAGAGTATTCCCACTTCATTGGATGGAATTCTTCTCATCCAGTGAAAAACATAACTCGTGCCACTGGAAGGCTGTTTTTGGAAAGCCCTTCGCAAAAAGATATCCGTAGAAAGTGTCAATCTTTCTGAAACGTTTATGTCTGAATTGAGCCTTAAATTAAAACGATTAAAGCTAGTATTTGGAATAATTCCTTCCTGATCCAGATAACTTACAGAAGCAAATAACTTTGACTTCTCACTCCCTGCATTGATGCTTAAATTGTGATTTTGCATGAATGCAACATTGCTCATAGTAATCTCTTGCCAATCGGTATCCGGATATTGGTCTGATGGCATCCCGGCTTTATAAGCTTCAATAAACTCATCTGTATATTGAGGATCATTACCTACATTGGTAAAAGCTTCATTCGCCATTTCCATGTGATCAATTGCTCCAACAATTTCCGGAAGTTGAGTAGGTACCTGAAAACCGGCATACATATTATAATTTACCCTTACCCCTTCAATGCCTCTTTTTGTAGTAATCAACACCACACCATTGGCTGCTCTCGCCCCATAAATGGCTGCAGAAGAAGCGTCCTTTAATATTGAAATACTTTCAATCTCATTCGGGTCAACATTATTAAGGTTTGTTTCTATTCCATCCACCATCACTAGGGGATTAGAATCTCCAAGGGTCCCTACCCCACGAATCCGAATAGAACCTCCATCACTCCCGGGTTGCCCACTTCGCTGAGTTACTGTGACTCCCGGAGCGATGCCTTGCAAGGCCATAGACGTTTGCCCCACAGGTTGATTCACTATCTCTTTGGAGGTTATTGAGCTCACAGCCCCGGTCAAGTTTACTTTCTTTTGTGTGCCATAGCCTACCACAACTACCTCATCCAAAGAAGACAAGTCTTCAGTCATGGTTACTTCAATTTCACTTCGGTTACCCACTGAAACAACTTGTTGTTGGTAACCAATAAATGAAAAGATCAACACTGCATTTTCCGGGACTTCAAATGAAAAATTACCATCAATATCGGTGGCTGTACCTATATTGGTTCCCTGAACCAAGACAGTAGCACCTGGAATCCCCTGTCCATTGCTATCCACAACTCTCCCTTTGATAGGACGTTCCTCAATCAAGATTTCAATATTGCCTCGATCATCCTTATAGTTTCCTTTGGCCACATAAATAGAATTGTCTACTTGCTTGAACCTTAAATCTGCAGCCAAGGCTATATCCACCAACAAATCATTTATTGATTGTCGTTTATTTTTTAAGTTTAAATTTGGGTTATTGTCTAAAATTTCTTCAGGAAGCACGAATTGATAATCAGTTGAATTTTCAACTTTTTGGAAAATCTCCCCCAACTCCCATTGAACTTTTTTAAGTTTAATATAGGACTTATCAATGGGCCTGATCTGAGCACTTATCTCATGAGCTGCCAAGGTTGTCATAAACAAACACTGTAACAACAAGCCATATAATAGGTTTTTGGATACCATTTTTATTAGGTACAGTAGTTTTCTTTTCATAATTTTATATGATTTTAAAGGTTAAATTTTAAGATCTGCAGGGTAAATCATTTCATTTGGCGATGGGGATTTGCCCTGCATAGGTTTATATCATAGGCTGCTTTTTTTTATTAATACTCGATTATTATCTATTTCAAATTGAAATCCCATTGAAAAACCTAATCCGGTAAGTACATCGCTAAGGTTTTTATTACGGAAAGTCCCAATTACTCTTTTATTAACATTTAGGCCCGCTTCAATTTCTATATCCACACCATACCATTTGGCAAGATCTTCTAAGATCTGTTTTAATTGAACCCTCTCAAAATGCAACATCCCCTCCTTCCATCCTATCACTTTTTCGATTTCAAAAGGTTTAATTTTGACCGTAGATAAGCTATCCTTTTCATCAAAAACCATCATTTGTCCGGGATTTAACTTTAGTTTATCACGACCAGTATCAATGGCTACTTTCCCTTCAGTAAGCGCCACTGCGTAAAACCCATCTCTAGCAATTGTATTGAAAGCAGTACCAAGTGCGGTGGTAGTCATTCGCTCTGTTTTTACTTGGAAAGGCCTTAAACTATCTTTGGCGATCTCAAAATATCCTTCCCCTTTTAACTCCACAAGTCTATTTTTATCCCCAAAGCCAGCAGAAAAAATTACACTGGAATTGCCATTCAAAACTATGCTTGTGCCATCTGGAAGATTTAAGGTTAGCTTTTCTCCAATGCCGGTTTTCCGCTCAATTACCTTTTCAGTAAGGGTAAGGCTCGGCTCTTCAAACTCTAAGCCTATTTTTAAAAAAATAATGCTGCCGATTAAAAGAACTATACTTGCGGCAACCCTGAAAGTTTTGTCCCATGGAATTTCTTTTATTCGAGTAGAGCTTTTTGTAATTGAATTACGAGCATGGATTTTTTGAAGAAGCTTGTTATAATCAGTCTGGTCTTCATCTCTTAAGGAACTGTTATCCCAAGTCTTTTTTATAGTCCTCAAGAAACTTCCTGGCCTCGGGTTTTTCTAACCAAGCCAATACTTGTCTAGTTTCCTCAGGACTAGCCGTTTGATTTAAAAATTTAGTGATGATCTCTCTTTCCAATGGGTTTATTGTTCTTTTGTATATAAACCATCAAAGCTTATATTTACTTAAAGAAAAATTAAAAAAAACACAAAAAGTTAAAATATTAAGTCTACACCAAACGCATGCAATTAATATTTTGCAATATTACGAATCAAAATGTGCTATCAATACAATATATTGAGCATGAAAACCAAACTCAATGTAGGATTGTGAAGCATATTACTTTTTAATGATTTAGAAGCCAAATAAATATGATGTTCAATGGTTCTTTTTGACAATTTCATTTGCAGAGCAATTTGCTCACTCGTCATACCATTGAATTTATTCAATTTAAAAACTTCCTTCTGTACACTTGGAAGCCTTTCTATTTGCTCCATCATCATCCCTTCCAATTCCTTATAAGATAGGCTGTCTTCTAGACTTTCAGAAACCATCCCAAAATCACCGGACAAGCTATCAAGACTGCAATCTTTCTTCCTATCCCTTATATAATTAAAGATGTAAAATTTAACAGCTTGAAAGAGATAGCTTTTAAAGGATTTTGATTCGTCCAATTTTTTCCTTCGCTCCCATACTCTGACAAAAATTTCTTGAACTGCCTCTTCTGCCAACTGCTGGTCCGCAAAAAAGGTGAGTGAAAATGCCATCAATTTTTTGGCATATCGATGGTACAACTCATCAAAAGCAGCTATATCTCCTTGTTTTAAGCAGATCAGCAAGTTGTTGTCCGTATGATTACTTAGTATGCCCATGGGTTTATTGCTTACAACCTTTAATCTCCGCTCAAAGCAATCATAAGCGGAAACAAAACTTTATTTTATGTAGACAATATAAGGTATTATAATTTAAATATAAAAATGTCTTTACCGCATATTACACCTAGTCCAATAGTTATTTACCGGTATTTTTTGTGATCCACCGGATAGCATAGTATTCACATTTTCCTTTCCCGGCATTCCTAATACCATGTGCATCCATAGCGTGTAAATAGATTAGGGAACCAGGTCCTAGCAGATAAGGAACTCCGTTAATCATTTCCTCTACTTGCCCTTGTAGGACTAGAATTATCTCCTCATCCGCATGGACGTGAGGATCGTGACTCTTCTCACCTTCTTTTAAGGTGGTAATATGCATTTCCAATTCCTGCAACGTGGGTGTCGCTCCTCTACTCACATCTCTACGTCCTCCCTTTGCACTTTTTTTAAATTCCAATTGTCGGTAATTAAACTTGGTTAAGCTATTGAACTCAGGCTTAAAATCTTTCCCTACCTGCTCAGATTCCCATTCTACTACAAAAAATGAAACCGGGGAATCTCCTGAATGATGAATATTTGCAGGTTGGTCTTTAGTTAACCAAGCTACACTCCTACTTTCTAAATTTTCACTTTTCATTCCCTGATTTACCTGAAGTTCTCCAGAAAAAATTAAGACCAATTTTTCTTCCCCTTTTTTAAGTTTCAGACTTTTTCCGTCTGAAAGGCTAAAATGTTTCACCCGAAAATTATCTAAGGTTTCTGTAGGTCCGTCAAGAATAGGGCGGATTTCAGTACCTTTTTCAACATTTACTGCCATCATATTGTACTCGTAAACTGCAGAAGGAAGTGGCATTAATTGCGCTTGTACTGGGGTATTCCAAAGCATTATCAAAAAACAGGCTATATATTTCATTGATTGGGTTATTGATCATTGTAATTATCAACCAATAAAACAACATTTTATTGGTACTCCAAATCTTATTTCATATTGATTCAAACCTTTCCTTTATGACTCAGTAGAAAAAACCTTTCAAAATGAGAAAAACAACCTTCAAATATCAATCTATAGTAATAAATTCAAATCCAAAGAAATGCTTTAATGCCATCAATTAATATTTGAAATATTTTCCCCCTCATTATGCTGATAATACCAGAATTCTAAGTTCAAGATTTTCTTTTTGATTTTTCCCAGGTGCTTTTTTGACTCCCCTTTAAAAAACGAAACAGCCCGGCAACAACTGCATAGTTCATCATACAAAAATAAAAAGGTATAAACAGTACTTTAATTCTAAGTTTTCTGTTTTCCAATACATATCCAACGAATGCAGCAGCATAAAAAAATACCTGCCCGATCATTAATAATTGATAAATAAATCCTTCATTGAGAAGAAAAAAGTTAAGTAAAAAAATGAGAATCAATAAAAAAGGAGTAATCGTCCACCTAAGAACCCTATGTGATAAATATTGAAAAAAGAGCAATGGATGATTAAACGGTGTGATCTTGAAAAACAGTCTTTTCATAGATTGCCAGCCACCTGCACTGATCCTTACTTTCCGTTTTAATTCCTCACTTGTGGAATCAGAACCTGTTTCCATCGCATATGCATCCGGCTCATATACGATTCTGTACCCATCGGAAGCAATAAGTAAGGACTGCATAAAATCGTCTAAAATAGTATCTTCAGGCAAATCTCTATATAAGGAGGTTCTAAATGCCACCAATTCACCGGCTGCTCCCACTGCTGAATAAAATTTGGAATCCATTTTTTAAGAAAGGATTCATACTTCCAATACATCCCTTCACCTGCAGAACTTGCTGAATCTTCTTCCTCTACTAAAACCCTCTTTTCGCCGGAAACGCAACCCACATTATCATTGCTAAAATGTTTGACGATATTTTTGATGGCTTTTTTATTAAGCATGGTGTTGGCATCAGTAAATACCACAAATGGACTATCCACAAATTTCATTGCTCTATTCTCTGCGGCGGTTTTTCCTGCTCTCCTATCTTCATGAAGCAATTTTACGCTGGGGAATTCACCTAATACTTCTCTAAAATGATCATTTGATCCATCTGTAATGAAAACAATTTCAATTTTTTCATTTGGATATTCTAAGCTAAGTGAATTAACAATTTTTTCCTTAATAATATCTGCCTCATTGTAACAAGGAACTACCAATGTAACGTTCGGAATAAAATCTCCTACTGATTTGTCATCATTCTTCCTGATTAAACCTTTTAGTTTTACAAGCAATGAAATAACTATTCCATAGCCTAAAAAAGTGTATCCAACCACTGCAATTGCTATCCAAAAAACTACCTGAAGCATAAGAATATATTTAATTTATGAATTTGATTTTAAAATTAAAATTTCGATTTTGTAAAAATTTAAAGTTTGATGAAGGTAAAAGTTTAATTATATCGGATACTTTATTTTTTAAAAATTAGAGTTCCACTATTAATTTAGCAATAAATGATTTTATTTGGTTAATATTTCGAGATTTAGCGCCCATCTCATGAAAGTTTAATTCAGAGCATGAAAAAAAATATTTCAGATAATAATACGGAGAATACTGGACATAATAAAAAAATGAATCCAGAAAATAATTCTAGACAACAGATTTCTTCAAAGATCGTGGCTCTGGCTCAAAAACTAAGCGCTTGTAACCATTCATTTTTGGGTGTCTTGCAAGATGAAGTAATATGTATTCTTAGTGCATCCGGAATTGAAACCTATCAAAATATCCCTAAAAACGATCCTTTTTACTACTTTTTAGAAAATATAAAGGAATTTAAAGCGATTCATGAAATTCATAATGAAAAAGAATTAACAGGAAGCAAATACCTAAATGAGATTGGCGATATAAAATATTTGGCCATTCTGCCAATTATTAATAAAGATAATTCAACCTTAGGTTTCATCGTTGTTTTTAATGAGGAAATCCCAGCAGAAAATTTAAATGTAGCAGAAAACCTTGACTTACTTTACCCACAAGCAAAAGAAGTATTAATTGCCCAAGCCGGTGAACTTGAGGACCAAATATTAAGTAAGGCAATGGTTTTATCTCAAGACCTAATCACAATTCTCGGGTCTGATGGAAAGATAATTAAAGTCAATAAGGCCTTTAAAACGCTTCTCGGCTACGATGAAAAAGAAATTTCTGACAAACCGGTGTTGGACTACATTCATCCTGATGATGTAAAAAGCACCATGAAACAGATTCAGTTGTTGATTAAAGGAGAGGAACAAACCGCTATTTTTTATCACCGATTGAAATGTCACAATGGAGAATACAAAACCTTTGCTTGGCGTGCCACTGGAGATTTAGAAAATAATTTAGTTTTTGCCATTGGGAGAGACATTAGTGAAGAAACAAAAAATAAAGAAAGGCTTTTAGCAAGTGAGGAAAAATTTCGTTCATTTTTTGAAAATAGTCAAGGGTTAATGTTAACCCATGATATGGAAGGTAATTTTTTAAGTTTCAACAGTTACGGTGCTCGTTTGTTGGGTTATACTGTAGAAGAAATGCTCACAAAAAGCTTTGGGATATAATACCTTCAAAGTTCAGATTTGAAATAGACGATTACATCAAAGAAATTAAAGAAAATGGTGAAGCCCAAGGTTTAATGACCACTTTTCAAGCCAATGGTCAGTTGAAAGTTTGGCTTTATAGTAACAAATTGGAAAAAGATCATTTTGGTAAGCAATATGTTATAGGTAATTCTATTGATATTACGGAAAGATTACGCCTTGAGAAGAGAATCCAAAATGCCAAAGAATTTTTAAATCAAACCCATGCCATGGCTAAAATAGGTGGCTGGAAATACGACGTTGAAAAACAATCCATAAACTGGACAGACATTACCAAATCAATTTTTGGAGTTTCTGATGACTATATTCCTGATTTGGAATCTGGGATTAATTTTTATAAAGAAGGAGAAAGCCGGGACAAGGTAAAAGAAGTTATTGATTTGGCTATGCATTATGGCAAACCTTGGGATGAAAGGCTTAAAATAATCAATGATAAAGGGAAAGAAATATGGGTAAGGACACTTGGTGAAGCCCATATTGAGGATGGCAAATGCCTCTATCTTTCAGGAACCATTCAAGACATCGATGAAGAAGTCAAAAAAGAAAAACAGTTAATTCAAAAGGAACAAATGTTGGGAGCCATATCCAAAGCCACCGACGAATTACTTTCTAATAATAAACTGTATGAAGCCATTCCAAATAGCCTTGAAATCATAGGGAAATCAGTTGGTGTTGATAGAATTTATTACTTCGAAAATAGTATTGGTGACGAAGGTGAAAAATACACATCTCAACGGTTTGAATGGAGTAATGATAGTGTAGAAGCTCAAATAAACAATCCCGATTTACAGAACATACCTTTGGAGGCTTTTGGCGATTTTGTTTTTCCTATGGAAAACAATGAGGTGTTTATGGCTATAATTTCAAACCTTCCTGATGAATCCGAAACGAAACAATTTTTAGACAATCAAAATATTAAATCAATATTAACCATTCCTATTTTTACAGAAAATGGGTTTTGGGGATTCATTGGCTATGATGATTGTACCAATGAAAGAGAATGGTCAAAAGCTGAGTTGTCGTTATTAAGAAGTTTTGCCAATAGTATTTCAAACGCTATTGACAGAAATATTTTGGAAAAAACCTGATTGAGTCCAAAGAAATAGCCGAAAAAGCAAGTTTAGCAAAATCAGAATTTTTGGCCAATATGAGCCACGAAATTAGAACTCCGCTTAACGGTATAATTGGTTTTACAGATTTATTGGTAAAAACAGAACTCGATGAAACCCAAAGTCAATACATAAACATTGTCAATCAATCGGCAGTCTCCTTACTAAATATTATTAATGATATATTAGACTTCTCCAAAATTGAAGCCGGCAAACTTGAATTAGAAATCATTAAATCAGATATTTTTGAACTGTCCGGTCAAGCCACTGACGTTGTATCCTACCAAGCCCAGCAAAAGGGGGTTGAAATGCTCCTAAACATTGAAAAATCACTTCCTAGGTTTATTCAAGTTGATGATATAAGATTAAAACAAATACTAATAAACCTTCTGGGAAATGCTGTAAAATTTACAGATAAAGGAGAAATCGAGCTTAAAATCCATACTTTAAATAAGATTGATAAAAATAAAAGAGTTATCAGATTTGAAGTTCGTGACACAGGAATAGGAATTTCAGAGGAATACCAAAAAGGATATTCGACGCTTTTATGCAAGAAGATGGGTCTACCACAAAGAAGTACGGGGGCACAGGTCTGGGGCTTACTATCTCGAACAAACTTCTATCAATGATGGGGTCAGAGTTGCAACTTAATAGCAAATTAAATGAAGGCAGCACTTTCTACTTTGACCTAGAGCTAGTAACCGAAGAAGGAGAATTAGAGCCTCTTGCAGACTACCCACTGAATAATGTTTTAGTTGTTGATGACAATTCAAATAACCGATATATTTTAAAAGAAATATTTTCTTTGAACGACATCAAAGTCGATGAAGCAGAAAATGGTTTTGAGGCCTTAAAACAGATAGAAAGTAATGATTATGATGTGGTTTTAATGGACTTGAACATGCCCTATATGGATGGGATAGAAACCACAAAAAAATCAGAGAAAACTTTACCAATAAAAAATCTCAGGTGCCAATTTTACTTCTGCATAGTTCTGCAGAAGATGATTATATCCTTAAACAGTGCAAGGAACTTTCCATTAATCGTCGGATTTCTAAGCCAATAAAAAACAAAGAATTGTTTGAGGCTTTAAGCAAACTACAGCCTCCTAAGCAGTCTACTTCTAGAGAAACAGTAGGGCAAGCTGACACTGGGAAAAAGGAAACAGTTGGTGCACGTGTACTAATAGCTGAAGACAATTCTATAAATATGTTTTTGGCTAAAACAATTGTCTTAAAAGTTTCCCTAAAGTCGAGATATTTGAAGCAACTAATGGTCTTGATGCTTATGAAATGGCTACAGAGTTTTTGCCGGATATAATTTTAATGGACATACAAATGCCTATTATGAGTGGTCATGAGGCCACCAAAAAACTAAAGGAAAATCCTAAAACCAAAGATATTCCAATCATTGCTATCACAGCGGGAAACATAAAAGGAGAAAAAGAAAAATGCATGGCCTCCGGTATGTCTGATTTTGTACCAAAACCAATTGTAGAGAAAAACATAATATATATTTTTGACAGATGGTTAAATACAAAAGAAACAGAAAAAACTTCCGAAGAGGAAGAATTAAATGAAATGCCCGCAGAAAAAGATGGGGCTATCACTGAACAAAAGGACCATTTTGATGTAGACAAAGTCAAGGAATTTTTGGGTGATGAACCCGAAATCATTAAAGAGGTCCTAAAGTTAACCATCCATGAATTGGAACAATCCAAAACCGTATTGGCTAATCATTATACCAATAAAGATTTAGGTGGTTTAAGCTCCGAAGGGCATAAATTGAAAGGTTCTGCATTAACAGCAGGCCTGGGTGAGGTTTATAAAACAGCTCTTGCATTGGAAGAAATGAAAACCTTGGATTTACCACTTGCCAAAAAGTTAATTGACAGCTTTGATGCTGAATATAATCTAGTAGTAGATTTAATCAATGATTATATTGCTCGGGGTAATTGAATTTACGGCCAAAATTTGCATTTCCCCTTAGGGGAAAACTGGTTTAGTACCTCGACACTAACTAATTAAGTAAATTAAAATTGCACTTGCTGTAGTAATGGCTAGCTTACGGATACTTTAACTGGTTTGCTCAAGACATACGTAGTGCAGTAAACATTGCTTAAAAAGGATTTCTCACAGAAAATTCACACTGCTCTTCAATTGTTCTTTGTATTTTGCACCTATAGGAATTATTTTACCATCAACTACAGCCGTATCACTATCAAAATCTGTGAGGTAATAAAGATTAATCACATAAGAACGGTGAACTTGAACAAATTCAGGGTTTCCAGATAACTTATCCAAGAAATTTGAAATGGTCGATTTAATCGTATAGGTTTTATTTTTACATTTCAGACTAATATAATCACCTTTTCCTTCACAATAACTGATGTCAGAAAAAAGAATTTTCTTATATAATCTATCGTCCTTCACAAAGATAAAATCCTTGGAATAGGAATTCGGATCAATTTTTACTTCTTTCTCTTTTCGTTTTTCAATCCCTTTCAAAAATTGAGGATAACTAAATGGCTTGGGCAAATAAAAACAAGCTTCTGTTTCAAAGGCTGCAATAGCATTTTCATTATTTGCTGAAATAATAATTAATGCCCCGGTATATTGGCTATGCTTTAGAATTTCAAAACCATTCATTTCCGGCATTTCTATGTCCAGAAATAACAGATCAATCTTTTCACGGTTTTCAACCAAGTAATTCAAACCATCTATTGCGTCAGAAAAACTCGCCAATAGTTTTAGCGATTTTGTCTTTTCAATATAATGCGAAAGCACTTTTATACTGGCCGTATCATCATCTAGGATTACACAGTTATCCATCATTTATAGGGTATTGTCATATTAAAATTATAAAAATAAAGGGAAGTAATTAGGCCGAAACCCCCTGATTTTTTTCGGGGACTTGAAGTTTACGAATTAATTTCGCAGGTACCCCTCCTACCAATGTATACGGTGCCACATCTTTTGTCACTACAGATCCGGCGGCAACGGTGGCTCCTTCCCCTATGCTCACTCCTTTTAAAACCATCGATCTGGTTGCAAGCCATGCATTGTCACCAATTGTGATCTCACCCGATTTACCAGTATCATCTCTATTGTCTACTCCATGAAAATCACCATCCATAATGATTACTTGGTTAGCAATTTGGCAATTTTTCCCTATTACAATTCGATTACTGGCGGACACTATACAAGCTGTATTGATGAAAGTCCCATCTCCAATAATTAATTCCGCACCTCTATCTGCATACAACTGGGTAACGCCCATATGGGACCATATTTTACAATTATCCCCCAAGGAAATGTCACCATATCCCTCTACTCTCAAAGCTCCTCTTACGGTAATCATTTTACCGGTGTGCTTACAATTTCTTAAGCGAAATTTCCCATTCAGCACACGCAATATTCCATTAAAAACATCCTTGAAGACGATCATCAAGACTCGAAATTTTTCTGGAAAACTTCTGGTTTCTCTACCGTAAATTTCTTGACTTAATTGAGATAATTTTTCCGAAATCTTGCGCTGAACCATTCCTTTTGTAAATATTTAATGAATATAGAAGTGAAATTTTTAATTTCAAAAAAAGGATAAACTAAAATTTTTATTACATTTATTTTAAAAATAAGATAAAAACGATCAATTATTTTACGTAAAACATTAAATGCCTTTGATATATAAATAAATGAAATTCATATTTAAAAAAGTACAACACCTATTTTTATTCCAATCCATTGCAGTAATATTTTTTTATTTCAGGGGGAATTTATATGCACAGCAGGAAAATGATATTGAGAAATATATCAATTTAACAGAACCACTTAAAGATCAATTACCTAATTTGGATAGCTTAATAAAAATAGCTATTGCCAATCACCCCACAGTAAAAGTCAACGAGGCATTAATCGGATCAGCAGAGGCCAGAATAAAAATGGCCAAAAAATCATGGTCCAACTTAATTCGAGTATATTCTGATTATTCTTACGGTAATCAAGCAATTTTATACACCTCCGGAACAGATTTATCCAATGTAGCCAATGGTTACAGAGTAGGTGCAAGCTTAAGTATACCACTTTCTGAGGTATTTCTAAAGGAAGACAGAGTGAAGCTTCAAAAACAAGAATTAGAAGCGACTTACTACAAGACTAAAGAAATGGAATTGACAATTTCCAACCAAGTAATCGAAGAATACAATAGTGCACTACTTGGACAAAAGCTAATGCTTATCAGACTAGAAATGCAGGAAAAAGCTAGAACCAACCTACAGCAAATGGAAATGGAATTTAACTTGGGTAACTTAGAAGCAACTTCATTCTTAAGAAACCAAGAAATTTATACCATTGCACAATCGGAATATGAAAATGCAAGAAAAAACTTTTTCGTAGCCATTCAAAAATTAGAAATTCTATTAGGAGAATCGCTCGCCAACTTTATTAATTAATATGACAATAAAACAAATCATAAGGCTTCTTTGGAAAAACAAATTTTGGATTTTTTAACACCTTTATTTGTAGCTGTTGGCGTATTCTTTCTTACCCAAAACCTCCCGAGAGAATACGAAAGTTCTACCCTTATTTTTACTAATCCTACATCAGACAGGGGTGCCACTGATGGTGGCGTGGTAAGAATGGATTTTTACACGTCGAATAATCTTTTTGATAATTTAACATTAATAGTAAAATCCAGAACTACTATACAAGAAGCCTCTTTAAAATTATTGGCCAAGCACATGGCCCTTCCCGCACAAGACGATGAGATACTGTGTGCAGAGGCTTACCTTGACTTAAAAACACATATCCCCTCCCCTCTATGGGAAGAACTAGCTGTAGTTAATGATGAAGAGAAAACGCTGAATAATATCATTGATAACTTGCTAAACGATGAAAACTCTCCAATTGAATATTTATTAAGAGAACACGAGTATTATTCCATCAATAAAATACTTGGTCGATTATCAGTTTCCCGGAAATTTTCAAGTGACATGATGGAGGTAAAATACAGCTCCAATGATGCAGGTATTTGCTATTACACCCTAAAATACATTGCTGAGTCCTTTATGAATGGTTACTCAAAAATGAAGGAGCTGGAAAATATTAATACCATTGCTTACTTCCAAAACCAGCTATCCATTGCGCAAGCCAAACTAAGGGACGCTGAAGAAAATTTAAAGGGGTTTATGGCCGATAATCGAATATTAAACTATTACGAACAAGGGAAATACCTCGATATTGCAAAATTGGAGCATGACCAAGATGAGGAACGTTCAAGAAGACTTCTTTCCGGTACTGGCTTTAATTTAGAACAGATCGAGGAGATGTTTGAAAATTTTGATCAGCGTCAAGTCATCATTGAAAATATATCTTTGTTACAGGATGAAATAGTAACTAGAAATTTAAAAATTCAGGGACTTTCTGTATTAGAAAACCAAGAGCCCCAAATAAGAAATCTTGAAAATGAGATTGAGAGTTTAGAAAAAGAAATAAAAGTGCTTTCAGATGATTTGTTTAAAAATAGCAATTCAATTCAGGGAGTGCAAAGAGAAACCATTCTTGACCAATGGCTGTCTTTAAAAATATCTTATGAAGAACAAAAGCAGGCACTTGAAGTGATGAAAACCCGAAAATCCTACCTGCTCGATAAAATTGATGAATTTGCACCTTTAGGGGCTGAATTGAAAAAACTGGAAAGGGAGGTTAGTGTCAATGAAGACCAATACCTTTCAATCTTACATGGGCTCAATATGGCGTACCTTCAGAAATACGACCTGGAAATGGCTTCGACCCAGAAACTAATTGATGAACCTTATTACCCCAAGACAGCATTGGCCTCTAAAAGAATGTTAATGGTAATTGGTGGCATGCTGGGTACGGGTGGACTTGTGCTTACAGTAGTGCTACTTTCTTTTTTCTTAGATTCTTCTATAAAATCAGGCAAAAATGCTACCAAATTAACCACGCTTCCTGTTGCAGGAGGTTGGTTAAATGAAGATGCTATCTCCAAAAGCATTTATTTGGATGAATTGCATAACAACCAAATCAAATTATTTTATAATAATTTGAGCATGCATTTTCCTGAGAATGGCCAAAAAATCATACTCTTTTATAGCCATCAAAAAGGAGAAGGGAAAACTTTTTAATTGACCATCTGGTCAAAGAACTTACAAGACAAAATAGGAGCACTATATTTTGTGGAAATGAAGCTGACGCAAAAAAGGTAGTTTGTGAAAGCTTAGTAATTGATGAACAGACCATTTCCAATCCTAAAAAAGAATCGTATTTCTGGGAAGAAACCCTAACCAAATTGCCACACGAATTTGTATTATGGGAGTTGCCAAACATTAAAGAGAAACCCTTCAACTATTCCTTAATTAACAAATCAAATGTATTGGTGTTAGTGACTGATGCAGGTAGATCTTGGACATCCTCCGATGCATTTATTAATAATGGAATTACAGAAATGGTAAAAACCTCTCATTTGGTATGGTTAAATAAAATGCAAGCGGATGAACTAGAAGACATTAATGGTGAAATACCAAAGAAAAGATCTTCAATTAGAACAAAATTTAAGCAGTTACTATCCTAAAGGGTACTTCTAACTACTATGCAAATCACCAAAGCAAATATCTCAAATAAAGTTTTTGCCCTGCTAGTGGCCGGGCTTTTGAGTTTGTTTGTGGTTAAAACCGGGGTGATGGGTATTGGTTTAATGCTTGTCTTTCCTTTTGTATTGGCAGGTGGGATTTTTATGATGAGTCACCCTAACAAGTCACTAGCCTCAGGATTAATTTTTGCTTTTTTATCCATTGGTGCCATCAGATATGTCCCTAATTTACCTTTAGGGCTAACTGTGGATTTTGCATTGGCCATGTTAATTGTCAGTGCTCTTTTTCACAATAAAGTCGAGACCGATTTTTCAAAATTACACAATAGCCTCATTTTAGTTACACTAATTTGGATGGGGTATAATGTGGCAGAAATCTTTAATCCTGAAGCGAGAAGTGTTACGGCTTGGTTTTATGCGGTAAGAGGCACCGCTTTGTATATGTTCCTCACAGTTCCTCTTACACTATTGTATGCCAATAAACCCTCTGATTTAAATCGCCTATTTATAATTGTTTTTGCTTTAAGCATACTGGCTTCATTTTGGGGTTTGAGACAATTTTATATTGGCCTTGATTATGCTGAAAACAGATGGCTAGATGCGGGCTCCCGGTCAACTCATGTCCTTTTTGGCAATTTAAGGGTATTTAGCTTTTTCTCAGATGCAGGGCAATTTGGAGCAGGAATAGCTCATTCAGGAGTAATGGCTATGGTATTGGCACTGGGGCCTTTTTCATTAAAGAAAAGAATTTTATTTGCTGTGATGGCGCTTTTATTTTTTTACTTGATGATAATGAGTGGCACCAGAGGAGCTTTAATGGTTCCTGTTGCAGGCTCTTTAGCTTATTTATTTGCTTCAAAAAACTATAGGCTTATGCTTGCCGGGTTGATTGCCCTTGGCCTAGCTTTTTCATTTCTAAAATTCACTACCATAGCCAACAACAATTACCAAGTCCGTAGAATGAGGTCTGCATTAGATCCATCAGACCCATCATTAAATGTTAGGTACTTAAACCAACGGAAATTTTCAGAATACTTAAAAACCAGACCCTTTGGGGGAGGTATTGGCACTTCGGGCTCATGGGGCCAAAGATTTAGCCCAGGCACATTTTTAGCGGAAACACCTAATGACAGTTGGTTTGTAAAAATATGGGCAGAGATGGGTATAGTAGGTTTATACCTACACATAGGCATTTTGGCTTTTATAGCCGGAATGGGGCTGCTAAAAATATGGAAAGTCAAGGATCCTAGATTACGGCAAAAATTATTGGCTTTATTCGGAGGCTATGTCGGTATAGCTGCAGCGTCTTATGGCAACCCACTGTTGGGGCAAATGCCTACAGGAATCATTCTTTATATGTCGTGGGCTTATTTTTTCTAGCTGAAGACATGGATAAAAGTTTAAATAAACCATCAGAAAATGAATAAACCACTGATCTCTGTCATCACCATCAACTACAACGGCCTGGTTCATACCATGGGTTTTTTAGAATCATTTCAAAAGGTAAGCTATCCGAATGTAGAAATTATAGTGGTAGACAATGCTTCCAAAGAATCTCCGGATAGTATCCTCGATAAATATCCTGAAACCATCCTTATAAAAAGCCCGGTTAATGAGGGGTTCGCAGGTGGAAATAATAGAGGTATGGAAGTTGCTAAAGGTGATTTTTTCTTTCTGATTAACAATGATACTGAAGTTGCTCCTGACTTGCTTGAAACCCTATTGGAACGGACCGAAATAGTTGAAAATGTAGGTTTGGTTTGTCCTAAGATACTCTACCATGAAGAACCTGACATTATACAATATGCAGGTTTTTCAGCCATAAACCCCATTACCGGAAGAGGTAGAGGTAAAGGTTATTTGGAAAAGGATGAAGGTCAATACCAAGTAGCTGAAATCACTCAATTGGCACATGGTGCTGCCATGTTTATTCCCAGAAAGGTTGTCAAGGAAATAGGACTTATGGCAGAGCTATACTTTTTATATTATGAAGAAATGGATTACTGTGAACGCATCAAACAAGCAGGTTATGATATATGGTACGAACCTAAGAGCTATATTCTTCACAAAGAGTCTATGAGTGTAGGAAAAAACTCTCTGCTCAAAACTTATTATATGAGTAGAAACAGGTGGTTATACCTTAGAAGAAATGTAGCTTATCCTTTGTTTTTCTTTACAGCCGGGTATTATATGCTCATAGCCCTTCCAAAAAATCTATTGGTTCATGCCTTTAAGTTTGAATGGGGCCATTTTGGAAAGTATTTTAAAGGCTTTGTTGACGGGCTTTTTCTGAAAGACATCAAGGAAAACCCCACTTTAAACAACTAAACAAAACGGACAATGAGGATAGGTATAGAAGCACAACGCATTTTTAGAGAAAAAAGCATGGCATGGACATGGTGGCCCTTGCCCTAATCAAAAACTTGCAACAGCTAGACACCGAAAATGAATATTTCATCTTTGTAAATGATACAGAAGACCCTTCTGCAATAAAAGAAACAAAAAACTTTAAAATTGTCCCCCTTACCCCTGCACCTTACCCAATTTGGGAACAAAAACACTTAGCTAAAGCGGTAAAAACTTATCAATTAGATCTTCTTCACTGCACCAGTAATACGGCTCCTGTTGCATGTTCCGTTCCGCTTTTAATAACTCTCCACGACATTATCTATTTGGAAAAAATCAACCTAAAAGAAGGTACCTGGTACCAAAGACTTGGAAACATCTACAGAAGATGGAATGTGCCAAAAGTAGTGAAAAATGCAGCAATGATATTTACAGTCTCTCATTATGAACAGAAAAGGATTGTTCAGCATTTCAATATGAAAGTTGATGCTGTTCAAGTGGTGTATAACGGTGTAGCCAATCATTTTAAGGTAGAATCTCCAGAAAAACAGGAAATTATTCGTAATAAATACAATTTACCTAAGGCATTCATTCTATTTCTGGGAAATACAGATCCTAAGAAAAATCTCAAAGGAGTGTTAAAAAGTTTAGCCATTCTTGATAAAAAAAGGTGGATTATCCGGACATAGTAATGCCAGACTTTGGCAAAGAAGTACTGGTAAGTATGTTGAATGAGATTAAGGCGCCTCAACTGCTTTCAAAAATTCACCTGACCGGCTATATTCCCAACGAAGATTTACCTGCCATATACAGTCAGGCTAAAGTATTTTTATACCCTTCATTAAGAGAGAGTTTTGGCCTCCCTATTTTGGAAGGAATGGCATGTGGCTGTCCAGTAATCACCGCTAACACCTCCTCTATGCCGGAAGTTGCAGGTGATGCTGCCATTATTGTTGACCCCTTTGACCCTTCGGCTATTAGTGCCGGCATAGAGAAGATATTGTCAGACGAAGTCCTTAGAAAAGAACTTATCAGTAAAGGCTATGATAGACCCCCATTTTTTGACTATAAAAAAGGGGCATTGGACACACTCACTGCCTATAAAAAAATCCATGCTACACAATGACTGATAAGAAATATTGGCTTACCGGTGGTTTTTTCACCATGATGCACCGAGGTGTAGATTTTGTTCTTGGCTTCATCGGTTTTATGCTTCTTGTGAGGGTATTTAGTCCTGAGGAATTTGGGATTTGGGTTTTACTTATCACCATAGTTGCAATAATTGATATGGCTAGAAATGGTTTCATCCAAAATGGAATGATCAAATTTCTAGTAGGAAAAGAAAAAGTTATTCAAGCAAAAATACAAACTGCTTCAGTATGGCTAAACACGGCCTTAACCTTGATATTGGTTTTCTTATTGTGGATTTTGGCTGGGCCTCTAGAAAAATTATTAAATGCTAATGGTTTAGCTGACCTAATAAAAATTCATTCCTTGATCCTTCCGGTATTGATTTTACATACACACAATATGGTATTGATGCAGGCAAAGTACGATTTCCAAGCTTATTTTTGGGCAGGCATAAGTAAAAGCCTGCCATTCTTTTTGGTGATTTTATTTGGCTATTTTTTAGACATAAAACTCAGTCTGATTGAACTGGCCTGGTATCAAAACTTGGCTTTTTTATTAGCCACAATTATGTCAGTTTATCAGGTCAGAAATTATTTAAAAATTCGTCTAAAAGCACAAAAATATTGGCTGAAAAGGATTTTTCACTTTGGAAAATTTGTCTTCGGAACCAATTTAGTATCCATGTTAACCAATAGCTTGGACAAATTTTTATTAGGAGCTTTATTGTCTCCTGTACAAGTAGCCATGGCCAATACAGCAGGGAGGGTTTTGAATATGGTTGAAATTCCTGTGAATTCTATAGCTTCTATTAGTTACCCAAAAGCAGCTGAAGCTCACGATAAAAAGCAAAGCAAAATGGTTGGTGAAATCTATGAAAAGACATTGGGGATGATGTTAAGTCTCACCATTCCTTTTTGGTTATTTTGTATGCTCTTCGCCCATTATATTGTCTTGCTGATAGCAGGAGAAGCTTATTTAGATGCCGTCCCATTTTTGAGAATCATGTCATTTATGGCACTAATCAAGCCTTTTGACAGACAATCCGGAGTATTTCTAGATGCCATAGGTAAACCATTTTTTAATATGATTATGGTTTTCGGTACTTTCGTTTATGGAGCTATATTCAGCTATCTTTTCATCCAATGGTTTGGTTTAATGGGAGCTGCCTATGGCTTAATTCTTGCCTTGTTCACCACTTCAATAATAAAATTTATCATCTTAAATAAATTCGTTGACATACGAATTGGGCAATGTTGGATAAAAGCTTTTGAAAATTATCCCATTATGATCGAAACACTAAAAGATAAAGTGAAAAATAAATCCTGAAAACCATTAAAAAATTATTCCCAATCTTTTTCAAGGTGCTTAAACTCATGTCTGCGCTGTTTCCATAAAACATCAATCTCCGTAATTTCATTATGGCTAGTAGCCATAAAATCCTTACTCGCCTTTCTAATATTGAGCATTCCTGAAATTTGGCCTAACACAAATAAGGGGATTTTAGGAATAGCCTGTAATACTTTCATCGGTGTTTTATTGAATAGCAATAACAATAAAAAGGCGAGCGCAAACAACATTAAACTTCCAGTCAACAGAAAGAAATAAATCCAGTTGATAAACAGGGCAATTATAGCTAAGAGCCCACTAAGACCTACCAACACCACCATAGGTGGCATAGCTGTCATTATGGCAAAATATACTCGGTTCCAATCCATTTTCAATACCCCTTTACCTATTAATTTCAGGTTTTCAGGAAGCTGTCCAAAGTAGCTGTTGAGCCACCTCCCCTTTGCCTTCCGATTTGTTCGGCTCCTGTAATTTTCTCATCAAATACTATAGCCGCTCCTGCATAGGCAATTATATGCCCTTGGTCAACCAGTTCAGATTGCAAAGATTTATCCTCTGCTACAACTACCCCCTGTTTTTCTAAAATCAATAACTCTTTGGCAATATTTTCTTCATACAGATTTTTCTCAATGGACATACCGGAACCAGCGATTGTAGAAGAGGAACCCAATTGAAAAGGAAGATTTCTGACAGCAAAGTCATAGTAATACTCTCCAAGTGCATCCAAAGAGGCATAGGTACCTTCAATATTTTTTGCAATTCTTTTCCCTTGCACAGCATTAAAACCATTGGCGTGATACTTACTGATTACGCGTAAAAAATGTGATGGAACAAGGTTATCCGGATCAAAAACAACCACATGGCTATGTCTTGTTTTCATTTCTTTTAAAACCAAGCCTAAAGAGGCTACCTTACTATTAAGAAATGGCCGGGGTTGGTAGATGGTCAGCTTTTCATGTGTCATTACATCCAATTCCCCTTCAATTCCATCTGCCACCAAATAAATATGGTAATTGCGATAATCTTGTGCAAGCAAGGCCCTCACCAACGGCCATGCAATGTCTTTTTCTTTATAAACTGTGATAACACAAGCAAAGTCTGCCGTTAGTTCCGCTTCCTTTAATTTAAATTTACCCCCTAAAAATGATATAAAAGTACTTAATAAAGGAAACAAAAGATAAAAGCTACAAATACAGGAAATAATAATAAATAAGATCAAAGCTTCAAAAATTAAGGATTGTTATAAACCTAAATTTAAGCTTTCCAATGCGGAAAACATTGATTATTTTAGAAAAAAAACAGCTTTTATGGAGGATTTTTCAAATCTTACGCTTGATAAGGTTACCATTGTTATGACCAGCATGTCCAGATGGGACGGTGAGTTTTCTTCTGCTTCTTGGTCACTAGCCAAAACTTTTGCCCAAAACCAAAAGGTAATTTATGTGGATTATCCATTTACCTTGCTTGATTATATGAAGGAGCGTAAAAACCCTCCGTTGTCGCTAGAAAAAAGGCCTTGATTAATGGGACAGAAAGTCTTAAACCACTTACACAATTTAGTCCTTTACTCTATACCCTTTGTCCACCATTAATGCTTCCAATAAACTGGTTACCCTCCGGTAAGCTCTATAATTACTTCTCAAAATGGAATGACAGAAGGTTGGCAGGGGCCATAAAAAGGCCATAAAAGCGTTAAACGAAGAGGACTTTATCTTTTTTAATTCCTTTAATCCGCTTTATTTAAGCAAATTACCAAGTAATTTTAAACCATTGGCTTTTGTTTATCAATCTAGGGATAATATTAGGGCACTGGAACCCTACTTAAGAAAACATGGGGCAGGAAAAGAAATTGAAGCTGTAAAAAATGCAGATCTCAGCCTGGTAACTTCCCGGATGCTCCAAAAAGATTTAGAAAGTCTATCAGGAAAAAAGTAGCCTATTTTCCAAATGCAGCGGATTTTGATTTGTTTAAAACAGCTTATGATGAAGTTGTGAAAATCCCGGAAGACCTCAAAGATATTCCTCGTCCTATAATTGGCTACACGGGTAATATTTGTCACCGCTTGGATTACAATTTGATTGAAAGTATTTGTAAAGCTAATCCTGATAAAAGTGTCGTAATGGTAGGCCCTAGAAATCACCAAGGGCATACTCAAATTGATTTGGATAAAATTCCCAACCTATTCTTTACCGGACCAAAGAAAATTGAACAACTTCCTCAATACCTGGCCCATTTTCAATTATTGATATTGCCTTTTCTTTGCAATGAGGTCACCAAGAGTATTTATCCTCTTAAAATCAATGAATACTTAGCATCCGGAAAGCCAATAGTTGCTACGCCTTTTTCAGAAGATATACAGTCATTTCACCCTTTAATTAGCCTTGAAAAAATACCTGAAAATTTTAATGAAGCTATACAAAAGGAATTGAATACTGATTCAGATCAAAAAGCAAAATCCAGGTACCTTGAGGCTTCAAAAAACACCTGGAAAGGAAGGGTAAAGTTATTTTGGCAATTACTCGGCGGTTAAAAGGTGGCAATGTTTAGCCTTTAACCGACAAAATTACAATTCCATTCCCCACACCATAACGTGTCCAATCATACAAAGACACTCTAAATAGTTCAATTTTATTATTATTAACGGTATTAAACATTTTCGCTTTGGAACAATGCAGGAATGGTTCGCAATAAAATTTTTATATCAAACCATATACTGAAATTTTTAACATAATCATTGTCAAGGCTTAATCGCTCTTCTTCAGACATAGCGCCCCTACCTCTTTTTTCAACCTGCCAAAGGCCGGTGATACCTGCAGGACCAAGAAATCTCAATGCATACTTGTCAGTGGTAATTTTTTCTGCTTCATATAAAGGCAATGGTCTATTTCCTACAAGGGACATATCACCTCTCAAGACATTCCACAATTGGGGTAGTTCATCAATACTAGTATTTCTAATAAATTTACCAATTTTTGTTACGCGAGGATCATCTTTAATTTTGATAAATGCTGCATCCTTATTACTGTCCTTTTTAGCCATGAGAATTTTTTCACAGACCATTTTATTGTCATCGTACATAGGTTGAAGACATCCACCACCAGCTTGCTCACAAAATTCGCAAAGCTCTTTTACCTCATTCACTAATTCTTTAGGTTTTACCTCCTCTTCTTCAATGGTCTCTTCTTCATTGTTGTACTGATTCAGGTGCTTTAATTGCTGTAATTTTGCATCAGCATCAGGATCCATGGATCTAAATTTATAAAACTTAAAGATATTATACCCTGTCCCTACTCTATAAGAATAATAGAACACCGGCCGGTCCTCTAGACTCCAACTTAATTAAAATGGCTACAACTAAGAATAATGGCAACAAAACCAAAATAATAACTCCGGAAACTACAATATCAAAAACTCTTTTAATAAATGGTGTCTTTGACTCTTTGAGGGTAGTATATTCCTGAGCTTTCTTATTCGTTGTAGGATGTTTCAACTGAAACTCCAGCCGGGATCTCAATTGTTTGGCTCTGATAGGTTTTAAGATAAAATCCGTAACCCCTGAAGAGATGGCATTAACAATATCTTCAGGAGTAGCTTTATCAACGATCATAAAAAAGGGCAAATTTCCGAAGCCCAATTTTTCTATGGTATTTTTCAAGGTTATTCCATGAACATCCATTAAAGAGGAATCACTAAGGATCATGCAGTACCCTTCCGGTGAACTAGAAAGTTGATTGTAAAAGATTATTCCATTAGAAAAAACATTGATGTCAAAAATTTCTCCTACAGCTTTATTTATCGCATCAATTACTTCTTGATCCTCAGAAATCAAAGCAATTTTTTTATTTTCTTTATTCATTTATTGAATCGATTGCAAATTTCCCTGTCCTCCTTAATATTGAATTTATTCGGGCTTCAAGCTCTTTAGGGTTAAAAGGTTTAACCATAAAATCATCAGCGCCCATGTTCAATATATCAATTTTCTTTTCAGAGGAGTCTGTAGCAGAAAGAACGATTAGAGGAATGGAAGAGAAAAATCCACTTGAACGAACCATTTCAACAAATTCCGCTCCACTAATTGCCGGCATGTTTAAATCACAAATAATTATATCAGGTAAATCACCCTCTTGCATACTTGCTATGGCATCTGCAGGTTTATTGAATACCTTAACATCAAATTTACTTTTAAAATAATGCTGTATGATTAGAAGAACAGAGGGTTCGTCATCTATACCAAAAATCTTATACTTATTTTTCATAGTTGCAAAAATTCATAATACCTATTTAAATACTAATAAAGGTAAAAACGAACCTGCAAATAAAAAAAGGATTTAATATTTAATTTCCTTATTTAATAAAATGATATGTGAAAAATATAACTTATAATTTTACAATATTTACAAATTACAAAATATAGTATTCAAATAGCTAATTTTTGTATTTTAAACAAAAATTAAAATAAAAAAAAAGCATTGCTCTTTTTACAAGAACAATGCCGTATTCAATCGCTTAGGGATGACTCAATCCTTAAACATTATCTTCTTTTAAAATAAGGTCAAAATATTTAATGGTCTCAACCAAGCCCTCCTTTAACTGGACCTTTGGTTCCCAGCCCAATTCTTTCCTGGCTAAATCAATAATAGGTTTTCTTTGCATGGGATCATCCTGTGGAAGCGGTAGAAATTTAAGCTTGCTTTTTGAACCGGTTAGTTCCAAGACATTTTCAGCCAATTCGAGCATGGTAAATTCTACTGGGTTACCAATATTAATTGGCCCAATTACATCATCAGAGCTGTTCATCAATTTATACATTCCAGAGATCAAATCGCTCACATATCCAAAACTCCTGGTTTGCATTCCATCTCCAAAGATGGTTATATCCTCCCCTTTCAATGCTTGGACGATAAAATTACTCACCACTCGACCATCAGATGGGTGCATTCTAGGTCCATAGGTATTGAATATTCGCATAACCTTAATGCTTAAATCATGCTGCCTATGGTAATCAAAAAATAACGTTTCCGCACATCTTTTTCCTTCATCATAACAGGCTCTAGGTCCGGTTACACTGACACTACCCTTATATGTTTCAGGTTGCGGATGTATCTCTGGGTCCCCGTAAACCTCACTGGTACTGGCCTGTAAAATTTTTATTTTAAGCCTTTTTGCAAGGCCTAACATATTGATGGCACCAATCACACTAGTTTTGGTGGTTTGAACAGGGTCGAATTGATAATGAACAGGACTAGCAGGACAGGCAAGATTATAAATCTCATCTACCTCAACATACAATGGAAGCGTTACATCGTGTCTTAAAAATTCAAAATTCTTATTCTCCAATAAATGGTGAATATTTCTTCTTCTACCTGTAAAAAGATTATCGGCACAAATTACTTCATTGCCCTCCTCTAAAAGTTTGTCACAAAGATGGCTACCCAAAAACCCGGCTCCACCTGTTACTAAAATCCTTTTCATTTTATCAAAATAATTAGTTAAAAACTTGAAGTCTAAAATTGCTGTTGTCTAAAATCCAAAAATAATAATATATTTCCCATTCAAATAACTTTTTCTAAATGATCCCAATAATATACTTAAATTTATCTATCAATTACTTAATTTAACCAATAAATCCATCAAAAACCTAAAACAAGATGAAACACAATCCATGTACATTTAAGTTTTTTGCTTTATTTTTTCTTCTCATTATAAGTTCCTTCTCTCTTAAAGCCCAAGATGGGAAAAAAGACTTGTATGAGTTAAGGGTTTACCACATAGCGAATCTTAAACAAGGGGAAGTAACTGAAAATTATTTAGAAAAGGCTTTTATACCGGCTGCCCATCGAGCAGGAGTTAAGAACGTTGGTGTTTTTAAACCATTGCCCTCCGAGCCTGATGCAGGAAAAAAATCTACGTTTTTCTACCCTTTTCAGATTCAAAAGATTATTTCAGATTTCAAAGAAAAATAAAATCTGACCCCAAACATCAAGAAGAAGGTAAAACATTCATTCATGCAGCATTTGATAATCCTAGCTTTAGTAGGATTGAGACCTCTTTAATGCAAGCCTTTGAAACAAGACCTAGAATGGCTCTTCCGAAACTAAGTTCTCCTAAAAGTGAAAGGGTTTATGAATTAAGAAGTTATGAGTCTGCTACAGAAAGGCTTTACCACCAAAAAGTAAAAATGTTTAACGAAGGTGAAATTGATATTTTTGATGAATTAAATTTCAACGGCATTTTTTATGGAGAGCCTTTGGCAGGTGCAAATATGCCTAACCTTGTATATTTGACAGCCTTTGAGAACATGGAAGATAGGGATGCACACTGGGCCACCTTTAGTGATTATCCAGCTTGGTTGGCATTAAAGGCCAATAGTGAGTATGACAATACTGTTTCTAAAAATGATAAAAGACTATTGCGACCAACTTCCTACTCAGATTTTTAAAATTACCAAAAGACAAAAGACCGAACATTTATTAAATGTTCGGTCTTTTGTCTAATTGTTAAATACTCCTCTGCTATTCATTTATAAAAGGCATCACATAAGCAATTAAGGATTTAAATTTTGAATAAATTCAGCAATGTCCATTTTTTCATCGATGAGCCCTAAACCCATTAAAGTTTCCAAAGTAATGCCAATTTCTTGACTTGGGACTTCAGCATCTTCTGCCCAAGTTGTCTGCCGGATCCAATCCCTAACATCTTCATCCTCAAGCGAATAAGCTTTACTTATAGGCAGAACAAAACTTTCTTTGTCTTCCAAAATTTTCCTATTGATACTGTAAATTTCATTTAGAATTTTTTGAAGCAATTCTGGCTTATGCTCTAAAATTTTATCTGAAGCGACAATAACAAAACAAGGCCAAGGCGTGGGGATTTCCCCAACTCTTTTGAAAAGCCCTTGATCTACCAAAGGTTTGGTTGTAAATTTTTCCCAAAGAAAAGCTTTAACTTTATTATCCTTAAATGATGAAATGGCACCATCTAGATTATTAATAATTTCAAAATTGAGATCTTGAGGGTTCCAGCCTTCTCTTTTGGCAAGTAAAAAAGACATTAAATGAGAGCCTGATCCCTTTCTACTTACCAGAAATGGGGAAGATTTAAGATCATTAAGATTATTCACACCGGCCTCTGCAGGAACATGAATCCCCCATACCAAAGGAGACTTGACATGGTACCCGATAATTTTTCCAGGGTTTCCGTCAATTTTGTCTTTCAAAAAACTTTCGGTAAGTATGATGGCCAAATCAGTTGAATCGTTTCTAATGGCAGAATTCATTGCTCCAGATCCTCTGGACTCATCTTCCCAGACCAAATTCACCCCATCTTTTAAAAAAGGTTGTTCTTTAACCAATAGTTGCCAAGGGAAATTAAAATGCTCTGGTACCCCTGTAATCCTTATTTGTTCCATAAAACAAATATATAAAGGAAATTTTATAGTTTCCAACCCTAAATATTGCTTAGAAAAATAATGAAAAATTCGGTGAAAAAGTTTTTTTCAATCAAATAATAAGGTAATTGTTCCACACTATTTATATCTTTGAATTCCTAATCAATTACTTTGGTGGATTGATGCGGATCAAATTTAATACAACCATAAATTATTTAATATGAAATTCAAACCTGGAGTAAAGTACGGCGAAGAGCTTAAAGACCTATTGGCCTATGCCAAAGAAAGTGAATTTGCAATGCCAGCAGTTAACTGTATCAACAGTAATACTGTGAACGCTGTTTTAGAAACCGCAAAAAGGGTCAACTCCCCGGTAATGATTCAGTTTTCAAATGGCGGTGCTCAGTTTTATGCTGGCAAAGGCCTTCCTAATGACAAGCAACAAGCATCTGTGGCAGGTGGTGTTTCCGGTGCCCTGCATGTACATAAAATGGCTCAAGTATATGGTGTCCCTGTGGTTTTACACACAGATCACGCAGCAAAAAAATTACTACCTTGGATCGATGGTTTACTTGCTGAAGGTAAAGCTTATTATGAAGCCTACAAAAGACCTCTTTTCAGCTCACATATGTTGGATTTATCTGAAGAGTTCATAGAGGAGAATATCGAAACCTCTGTTAAATATTTCAAGGAGTTTGCCAAAATAAAAATGGCTATTGAAATCGAACTTGGTGTAACTGGTGGAGAAGAAGATGGCGTGGACAATACAGAGGTTGACAGCTCAAAACTTTATACACAACCTGAAGAAGTAGCTTATGCTTATGAAGAGTTGAAAAAAGTAGACGATTTGTTTACTGTTGCTGCTGCCTTTGGTAATGTCCATGGTGTATACAAACCGGGTAATGTTTCATTGAAACCTATAATTTTGAAAAATTCTCAAGATTATATCAATGAGAAATTCGGAACTACTGGCAAACCTGTGAACTTCGTATTCCATGGTGGATCAGGGTCTACTGTAGAAGAAATTAGAGAAGCCAATGGCTACGGGTCTGTAAAAATGAATATTGATACCGATCTTCAGTGGGCATTCTGGGAAGGTGTATTGAAATACTACCATAGCAAAGAAGGTTACCTTCAAACCCAATTAGGAAATCCTGAAGGAGCAGACAATCCTAACAAAAAGTCTTATGACCCTAGGGTATGGCTTAGAAAAGGTGAAGAGAACTTCAGCAAAAGATTAGAACTTGCCTTCGATATGCTTAATGCATTGGATAGAAATTAAATTTAGAAATTAATAATTGATTGTTAAAGCTGCCCTTTTTGGGTAGCTTTTTTTGTTTTAGATTTTTTGAAATCCCCTCTAAAGCTGTCACCTAATAATTTATTACTTGGCAATTGACTCTATTTAAAATGGGGTCTCAACTTACAAATCTTCTTAATTCACCATCTTATAATTTTGGGACCATGCTTTTTGATCCCGATTATAAAACTAAACTTGCCTGCTGTTCCAGTTACTGCATGCCTTTGCGAGCCGATTTCATATTTTTTTTAACTTTATCGCTTTTCAACTATCTGCCAGAATAGTTAACTTTGATCTACAGGCCTTAAGTAATTCAACTTTTTTAGTGCGCAATTTAATTGACTTAATTTGCGTTTTATAATCTATTAACAAACCTTAAAACAAAAATACTATAAAGGAAGTAACTCTTAAAATACCAGATAAAAAGCTTGCCTTCTTTATGGAACTTATCAACCAACTGGGCTTTGAAGTGTCTGAAGAAACAAAGGCCCCCAGGAACATAAATCAATAGTGCGAGAGCGAATCAAAACAGCCAAAGCGGAAGACATGGTTGAATGGAAGGAAGTTCGCAAGCAATTTACTTTTATAGGAAAGTCCTAAAAATGGCTTATAGCTTAGTCATTGACCCCAGGGCTATCAAGGATATTCAGGAAGCTATTGACTATTACGAAGAACAACAAGCTGGAATTGGGATATATGCGCCAATTAAAAAATCAATAAAACTATTAAATCATTATCATGTTTTACAGTGGAAGTGGACACTAAAAAAAGCACCGAGTAGAAACCCGATGCTTTTTAACTTTTACCATTTTTTCAAGTCAAATATGTTCTTGAAATTGAAACAATACCCTTGCTTAAGGATTTAGCCATTTTGTCAAATAAGCTTTTTTATCATTTGAATTTTTCACAGAAAGGGCTTTAATTTTTTCCTTACCTCCACGTTCCGGCAAAAGGGAAAGTTCTTTTTTCAACTCAGTATTTTCATGAAGTACCAAGGGATTGGTAATACTTAAATTTTCCAATAAGTCCGGCAGATCATAATGCTTCAATGCTCCGGCTACAGTATAATTAATTTCACTAGTATTGTACTTAAAGGACTCCACAATTCCTCTGTAAGAACTCATCGGATCTAGCAGCGCTATTGAAGATATAGCAGGATTGAAATTGGCCGCATGAAGCAATACCGAAGACATTTCTCCTTTAGCAAGGCCTTTGATTTCTCTGGCCCCTTCTTTCTCCTGTAATACGGCTACCAGCCGATTGGCATCACCTGCATTAATCCCCACAATGCTTCTTCCAATAAGAATACTTTCAAACCAAAGGTTGTAGGAATTTCCGTCGAAATTGGCATCACCTTTAAATCCTCCATTGCCCATCTCTCCAGTATTCAAAAGATCCGGAGCAAGCACCATTGCCCCTGCTTTGACCAAAGCCTCCATGTCTCCTCCTACACTAGCATCAACCGCTTTACCTGATGGATCTAAATATAGTACCGCTTTGTCAGTCTCATGTTCAGGTTTCATTAAAAGATAAGGCAACCAGTAATCTCCTTCCCCTTTCATCAGATGTTGTTCCACTGTATACCCATCACGTTGATACCTGCCCACCATCATGGTTTCCGAAAATTTACCGGGCGCTTGATACCCCGAAAGTTTCTTTGCCCAAGCTACTTTCTCTTTCAAAGTACCATTCAACGCTATTAGTTCGGCCTTGTTAAGATCATAGGTTGTTTTACCATTGTAACTGGTAACAAGCTGTCCTGTTGGTGACACCTGCAGAATTTCCATAGAAAGTGTATCTATGTCTTGATCTACCACAGGTCCGGGTAAGTTAAGGTGTTTTCTAAAAAGCATACATGCGCTCCCTATTCTTCTTTGTAGAAGCATGGCCATCATCATCTTCAATCTTTTGGAAATTATCAGGTACCCCATAAGCATCATAAATTTTTTGTACTTGCTGACTTGTTTCTCTAACCCCTCTATATTGAACATGTCACGGGTAGTAGAGATAAGCAGATTTGGTTTAGGAGCTCTAACGATCATTAGATCGGGATGATCCAATCCTTCGGCAATGGCATGGTAGAAATTTTGTTCGGCATCCTGAGGGCCATGGGTAAGCATCAGTCGCTTGAAATTTGTAATGTAATTTTCAGGTGCAGATGCATTAATCCTTTCATCAAAGGCTGCGATATAGGAAGATTGCGTACCTCCTCCTGATCTACCCGTGATTCCGATTCTTTTTGGATCTACTTCTTTTCTGGTCATCAGGTAATCTACAGCCCTGATGCCATCCCAAATCATGTGTCTGGCTTGAGAAGAACCTACGATAAATGCTTGAGCTCCAGGATAAGAATGCTGTTTTGTGGGACCTCCAACTTGATCTTCGTTGGTTTCGTGATTAAAATACTCTAACCTTTCACCTTGTCCAAGGGGGTCAAAACCGAAAACAATAAATCCTTTTTTTACTAGGTTTAAAATTACATGTTGATAGGTCGGAGCCCTATAAGCCAAAGGCGTATGGCCCGAGCAATAGATAATAGCGGGCGTATTACTTTTCGCTCCATCCGGAATAAATAAAGTGCCACTCACATACAGACCTGGTTGAGATTCAAAAACTATGTTCTCAAATTTAAATCCATTGCCTTTGTGTTTAGCGGTTATCTTAGCATTTAATGGTGTTTTTTCCGGAAAGGGACCTACCACCTTCATTAACTTCTCTTTGGCTTTGGCTTGCCAATTTTTCCACTCATTTAAAGAAGAAATAGAAGCAATCGCCTCATCCCTATCTTTTAGCATTTCCAGTGCTTGTTGGCTTTGGTGCTTGTAGAGGGCATTGGGTCCATCTGTGAAATTAACCCAGTGAGATTTGATCACATTTAGATTCTCTTGACCAAAACCATTTAAGGAGATGCCAATACAAAGTAATAAGATTAGTGGTATGTTTTTCATTAATAATTTGATTGTAATGAAATAGCAACAGCATTTTGAATAAACTGTTGCTATATTATTTTTTTTTGAATTGATCCTTAAACCCTCCCAATTGCGAATGGTTATCCATTGAAAAATAATCTTTTTCTCAGCATGTTTTCTTTAAATTAATCTTCAACACTTTGAAATGCTTTACTATTTCTAATTTATAGATTTTTCAAGTACTTGTCAAAAGTCTCTTTTTGGGCAACCATGGCCGCCAATTTATCTTCAGGATCACTATGAGATTCAATCAAAATCCATCCATTATACTCTGCTTGATGTAATAATTGAAGTAATGCCTGAAAAGGGTAATCATTTTCATCAAATGCCCTTATATGGGTTGTATCCCCTAACCATTTTTTTACCATATTAAAGTTACCCACAAGTCCCGGCTCCATAAGGTCAGTATTGTTGCTATTCCAGCATATTTTTACATTGGATGAGCTTACTTGATCGAATATTGCTTTCATAACAGGTAGTTGCTGGGTAACTTTTCCATGTACCTCCACCCGCACCAATTGACCATAATCTTTTGCATATTCTCCAACTTCACTAAAAGATTTAGCTATCTGTGCTATGGTTTTTCCCTAGAGACTTCTTCCGGAAGTCGGTTGGGCTTTACTTTAATTCCGGAGGCGCCAATATCATGGCACAGTCTAATGTATTCTTTCGTACCTTTTATATTGGCCTCAAGTTCATTTGGATTGGGGCTATGGTATTCGTAGTTGCTACCATAGCCTACACATGTTACTGAGCTATTTTCAAACCTTTTTTTAACCTCTCTACGCTCCTTTTCATTAAGGTTTGTTTCAACTCCATGGGCATGTTGGGTACGAAGTTCTAAACCTTCATAGCCTGCTTTTTCACAATTGCTAATAAGCTCCGGCAAGGACCAATCTTTACCCCACAAATAAGTAACCAGACCTAATTTCATAGATGCTGACTTTGCCAGAGTAGGATTTATCAAGGAGGTTCCTATACTGCTTAATGCTATTCCGGAAATAAGACTTTTCTTAAGAAAGTTTCTTCGTTTATTTTGGTCGTTGTTCATCGTTTTGGGTTTACCATTTAATTTTTTCTATGGAAGTCAATCCATGGTTTGGAAAAGGATTCTTTTCAGTAAATGGATAGAGTGCCTTCTGGTCTTCGACCACCACTGCTTCTTCCTTTAATCGACCATCCTCATACATGGCTTTAGATAAATCTAAATTTAAATATTTGGCTAAAAATGGATATACTGCTTGCCTTTTCTTTTCATCATATCCATGGTTATCTTCAGGTATATGTTTATTTTCCACCTTTTCAGGATGACCTTTTAACCCATATACATATTGCAGATGGGGAAATTCCACTTTAGGGGTGTTTTTGGTCCAATCACCGCCAACTGAGGTCAACAATAGTGGCTTTGGAGCAAATACTGCAGCGATTTCAACATTATTTGTTTGGTAATCTTTTGCTTTATGAATGGGCATCCCGCTTTCACAGGTACACCCTCCAAAAAATGTGCCGAAACCATTACTACCGGAGCGGCTACATCAATTCTGTCATCTACTGCAGCCAACAAAAAGGATTGGGTTCCACCACCGGAAGCACCTGTCACAGCTAACTTATCAGGATCAGCTCCAAGAGAAAGCATAAAATCAACACTCCTAATACTATTCCATAATTGTAATTTCAGAACATCTCCGTCTCTATGTCCCCATCCAATTTCTTCCATCTGACCATAGCCTACTGCATCATAAGCCCAAACTATTGCACCCATTCTGGCCATAGAAGCAAATCTTTTTGCGCGTCAGGCCTATACCTTCCTACTTCTCCAGGCTTGGTCCAATGTCCATGAGGACTTAAAACACCCGGAATTTTGCCCGGATTTTCAGTGGGCATGTATAAACTTCCGGTAACGAATACTCCCGGTAAGCTTTCAAAAGCCACATTTTGAACAACATAACCCTCATATTCCCTAATCTCTCCCATTACAGGGTTCAAAGGAGTCTTTTTAGGCATTTTATTTAAACCTGTTCCTTTTAGGATTTGCTTCCTAATAGCATTGGCCCTCTTGTCCCAATCTTTTTCGGTCTTGTATTTTCCCTTTTCCATCTGTAGAAAAGAAGCTCCTTCCTCTTCTGTCCAATGATCACCGACACATAGCATGTCTGAATCCACACTTTGTGCAAATACTGCCATCGAGCTTGTTAAAAACAAAACAATAAAAGCCAATAAATACCTATTTGATTTCATAAGGAAAGTTTTAAATAAGAAATGAAATAATTAACTTTTTAACCACTTGTCCCACCAATCAAAAGCCTCTGCTTGCATGGCTTTGTCAAATTTATGAAGACCAGGGTAATAGGAGGCTCTGTATTTATCTGAGGCTCCGGCTTTATCAAAAACAGATGCTAAAATTTTATCTGCTTTTTGCATTTCAGATAAAGTATACAATTGATCTTCTCGATCATTGAGTACTAATGTGGGCAATGGTACACGAAGCCCTAAAATTTCGGGAAAATCCAATTCATTCGGAAGCCTAGGAACATAGGCCATCCAAGTATGGGTATAGGCTCGGTTCAAAAGAAAATCTGTCCATGTGCTCATAAAGCCTACACAGACGGCACATTTAATCCTATGGTCTAAACCTCCCATCATCACAGTACGCAATCCCCCTCCAGATAATCCTCCGCAGCCTACATTGTTAGAATCCACATCTTTTCTGGCCAAAAGAATGTTTAAGGCCATCTGATCTTCAGCAAAAAATACTGCAGGCCAGCTGGTACCACCACAGAATAAAGACTTGGCCATGACATGTTCATGATCAGCAGCCCATTTATTATAGGCTGCAATGTTTTCTTCATTTTCTGGATTTTCATCAGTCAAACCGGCTCTCCGGTTCTCCGGAACTTCTTCCAATAACACCCTACGGCTGGCAAAAGTAAAGGAGTCGGGAACCATAACAACATATCCTCTTTTTGCCATTTCATTGGCCCAAGCTTTTCCCTCATAATAATGCTCCTGGTGTACTTTCATCAGCGGATGTTGCGCTTTTCCTGTTCGGGTAATTTTTCGTAATCCGAAATATTTATTTCCTCCATGATCATGAAAAGCAAGGATTGCAGGCAGTTCCCCTACCACACCGGCAGGTTTGATCACCAAAGCCTTTGTTCGGTTTCCATAGGGCAATTGCCAACTAATTTCCTCAAATGCTAGACCGTCGTTTTCATATGTATCATGCACGGTCACCTTAGGAATAGCTCCCAAATCAGGTATACCCATCCTTTCTTTGACAGTTGCCATGGCTTCCTTTCTCCAAGATTCAAGAGAAGTGTAACGCTCATTTCTGTAAGAAAGTGATGGCAATTGATCACTGATCAATCCATTGGCCCATGGGCCGTAAGGACCAATAATACTTAGATCAGCCTTGGTCATACCGGTTTTTTTAGAAACAGATGAAAAAGCAAGATTTTGAGGATTCAATATTCCTCCCACCATACCAAAACCTGTCAATCCTGCAGTTTTGATAAAGTCTCTTCTTGGCTTTTTCATCTGAATTAATTTTTATTGAATAGAAATTTTATTTGGCTAATTCTAAGGCCTGAGTAGTAACGTAATATTTTGCCAACATATTTGGAACTTCCCAATCAGGTAATTTACCTTGTTCCAAATAATCGATATAAGTTTCAGTTACCTCTCTGAAGTGATCTTCATGTCCATGACGGAAAGCTTCCGGAATCTCAACCCTCCAAGAGTCTTGTCCCTCAACCTTTACAACATCCAAACCTTCAAAGGTGCTTGCAAGTTCTTTTACATGTTTGGTTACACTGGCTTCAAAAGCAGCAATATCTTGTCCTTCAACCGGCTCTATATACAATTCAGGTTTATAATTTTCTTCAGCATCTTGTCTGATCACCAAATTCGCTTTGGATCCTCTCATGATAGAATAATGAGTATCAGCAGACCCCTCCGGAGCCTTATAATTCCATATTACAGATACCTTGGCATGAATTCCGTTAATTTTATAGTTGATTTCTCCATTACCATACACCTTCAGTAATCCATCAGAAACAACAGATTGCAGGTAATCAGGGAACTCTTCAAGACCGGTGGACAAGGTAAACTCTTCAAGTGTAAGGTCGGTGGTCCATCTTTTGGCATTGATCATTTCAATGTCTGTCTTATAATCTATGATTTTGTCTGGAAAACTCTCCCATTGTACCAAGTCTACTAAGTGTGTGGTAACATCCACGATACCATTACCTTGTTGGTTAACGTCATAGAACCATCCTGGTCTGATCAAGGTTTTTCCGGATACTTGCTTGTAAAAATGGTGAATACTTTCTTTGGTTATGGCCGGGTTTTCAAGCGTACCTTTTTCCATTTCTCCAAAAACTTCAGGAATTAATGAAAACTCGCGCTGAAGAATAGTAGTAATTTCAAACCTTTCGGTCATGATATCAAACAACAATACATCGTTTTTCTCTGCAAGTTCAAAGGCCTCTTTTAAGGTTTCAAAGCCTTGCGCGTCTATGGCCATAGGTTTGTCGGCCAAAACATTAATGCCTGCCTCTATGGTAGCCTTAATGTTAGCAGTTTTTTCTTATTGTTTCCTGCGGTTAGCATTACATTACCCTTCTTCTCACTTAGCATTTTCTGAAGGTAATCATCTCCTTTGTATACTTCTAATTCCCAACTAGTAGGATCCTCCTCACGGGTATTATAACTTTCAATTGATTTTAAATAAGAGGTCAATTCCGGTCCATCGGGTGCATACACATAAACTTTTGGATCCACTTCTTCGTACATGGATTTTTTCACAAGGTGGGCATGAAAGTGGCCGGGATCAAGAGTAAGTAGTTTTATTTCGTTTTTTTCTCCGGTAAAGGTAGTCTTCACTTCTTCTTCCACATTTTTTTCGTTGGAACATGATAAAAGCAAAATTGAGGCAGCAATAGGTGACCAAAATTTACTATTAAATTTCATAAGATTTGATTTTGGTAATTGGTTTAAATTAAGTAATAATTACTTTGGGATAACCCTTTGGCTTTTTGCATAAATATTCGATCATTGCTTTAACCTAAGAAAAAGCATTGTCGTGCATCAAGGGAATAAATATAAACAATAATAAAGGAGAATAAAACATATATTAACGTTACCGATTACAATTGATGCATATTTTCAAGATTTATTGTCACAAAAGGCAAGAGACCTACCGCTTTATAGGCTCGGCATAAGCCAATACTTAAATTTAAATAAAACTCAGTTTATTATTAACCGTAAAATTAAGTCCCTCCCTATTTTGGTTGGTATGAATTTTGACCTTTGCTTGATGAATACACATATCCATTAAAAGTAAATTTTGCCATTAATGTAAATTAATCAAGGGTATTAGACCTATTACGATGAATCCATATAGGCCGGTTAATATGCCTAAAGCTCATTGAATTTCTTTCATGTATGATCAAATCCGCTAGAATATTAAATTGATGAATCACTTTAGTGGGAACAAAAAACGAAGGGCAAGAATAGCATTCATTAACCACAATTTTAAAAAAAATAAATACTTTAATTCAATATTTAAGTAGTAATTAAGACATTGTAGCATCTTAATAAATAATAAGCTCAAAGCGAAAAAAATTCTTTCGATTAGGAAAAAGAATAAAACCTAAAATCATAATTTTATAAACATGAAACTATTAAGTAGACAAAATATTCCTTCATCTCCAACTCGCCCAATTAGTGTACTTCAATTTGGGACAGGTAATTTTTGAGAGGATTTGCAGATTGGATGATAGATATTCTAAATGAGAAAACATCATTTAATGGAGACATCCAAATGGTGCAGGTGCATAGTAAAAAACCCGCCCAAGGAATTAACTCTCAGGAAGGTTTATATCATGTCCTTACCAAAGGGGTTAGTAAAGGCCAAACCATAGAAGATAGTCGGTTAATTCAATCAGTAAGAGGGGCCATCAACCCATTTCTAGATTATAAGGCTTACTTAGATTTGGCCAAAATACCGGAATTAAGATTTGTTATTTCAAACACAACAGAGGCAGGCATATATTTTGATGAAGACGATAAGGATTGGGCGACTACTCCTGAGTCTTTTCCAGGAAAATTAACTGCTTTGCTTTATCATCGTTTTCAACATTTTGATGGAGCTTCTGAAAAAGGGTTGGTAATCATCCCTTGTGAATTGGTTGAAGACAATGGAAAAAAGCTTAAAGAAAACATCAAAAGATACATTGATTTATGGGACCTCTCAGGAGATTTTGAGGATTGGGTGGTGAAGCACAACTTTTTTGCAACACATTAGTAGACCGGATTGTGCCGGGATATCCATTGGGTAGTGGTAATGAAATTCAAGCTCAATTAGGTTTTAAAGATGAGCAAATGGTGATGACAGAACCCTTTTATTTTTGGGCCATTGATGGACCGGAATGGCTTAAAAAAGAATTACCATTAGATAAAGCCGGTTTTGATGTACTTTTTGTAAAGGACATCAGCCCTTACAGAACAAGAAAGGTGCGAATCCTTAATGGGGCCCACACTTGTTTGGTACCTGTTGCCTACCTTAAAGGTATCAGGTTAGTCAAAGATGCCATGGAAAATGAATCCACGAGTAATTATCTCCAAAAAGTCATCTTTGAAGAAATAATTCCTGCAATGGATCAACCCGAAGAAAATTTAATTCCATTTGCAGAAGATGTCCTAGATCGGTTCAGAAATCCTTTTATTAAACACAAGCTAAGTGATATTGCATTGAATTCTATCGCAAAATGGAAAGTTAGAGTTTTGCCCACCTTGCTGGATTATATCAATAAAAAAGATCAAATCCCTACAGGTATGGTACAAGCATTTGCTGCAATGATTGTGTTTTACAGAGGTCATTATAATGGTGAGCCTACTCCCATTAAAGACAAACCTGAAGTAATTAAGTATTTTGATCAGATATGGAAAATAAAAAGACCTGAGGCAGTAGTGGAAAGCGTGTTGTCAAAAGTGGACTATTGGGATCAAGACCTTAACTTAATTTATGGGCTTAGTGAAGCCTTAATTAAAGAAGTTAAAGTCCTATTGGCTCAAGAGGAAGGATAATTATTCCCAAACGCCATCAATTCAAGCGTACAAAGCCTATTACATAATCCGAGATGAATGAAGTGGCATAAAAAAAGCGGTTTAAAAATTAAGCCGCTTTTTTTATGCCTTTCTTCGAACAATTTAACTCGCAATAGAAAATCTCCTACGAAGTGAAATCAATTCAAAGTCACCCAAGTCTTTACTTTTTAAATTTCACCAAGGTAATGCTAACCAAGACTTCAATCAGCCTGATTTTCTAAAGATTACATTATTCTGGTTTAAATAAATTGATTCAGGATATTTTCATACATTTCTTGCTTACCACTTGTCATTTTCGGCTCACCAATTTCCATTGCATGGCTTCTTAATGCTTCCAAATCTAGTTTTCCACTTTCAAAGTCTTTTCCTTTTCCTCCATCAAAGGAAGCATAACGGTTCTTTCTTAAGGTTTGGTAATCTGAATGCACCATGATATCATTGGCAATAACCAAACTCCTTGCAAAGGCATCCATACTTCCTACATGAGCATGAAATAGATCGTCCAAATCTGTGGAGTTTCTTCTAATTTTCGCATCAAAATTCACTCCACCTGTGGTAAATCCGGGGCCTTGCAAAAGTACCAGCATGGCTTCTGTCAATTCTTGTAGATTGATGGCAAATTGGTCAGTATCCCAACCATTTTGGTAGTCTCCTCTATTGGCATCAATACTTCCCAAAAGACCTGCATCCGTGGCAACTTGCAATTCATGTTGGAAGGTATGTCCTGCAAGGGTGGCATGGTTCACTTCCAAATTTAGCTTAAAGTCTTTGTCTAACCCAAAATGTCTAAGAAATCCAATAACAGTAGCTGCATCATAATCGTACTGATGTTTGGTTGGCTCCATCGGCTTTGGTTCAATAAGAAAGGTACCTTCAAAACCCTGCTTTCTTCCATAATCTCTGGCCATCGTTAAAAACTGGGCCAAGTGCTCAGTTTCACGTTTCATATCAGTATTCAACAATGACATATAACCTTCTCTACCGCCCCAAAAAACATAATTTTCACCTCCAAGTTCAATCGTTGCATCAATGGCATTTTTCACCTGGGTTGCAGCTCTACTTACCACATCAAAGTCAGGGTTGGTAGCTGCTCCGTTCATATACCGTGGATGACTAAATACGTTAGCCGTTCCCCAAAGTAGTTTTATTCCGGTCTCTTTTTGCTTTTGCTTGGCATAATCTACTATTGCCCCCATATGTTTTTCATAGGTTGCAATGCTGTCTCCTTCATCGATCAGGTCAATGTCATGAAAGCAATAAAAAGGAGCTCCAATTTTACCGATAAATTCAAAGGCTGCATCCATTTTGTCTTTAGCTCTTTGAATTGGATCATTGGATTGGTCCCATTTATGAACCATTGTACCCGGGCCAAAAGGATCATTTCCGGTGGCACAAAATGAATGCCAATAGGCTATTGCAAAACGAAAATGCTCTTTCATTGTCTTCCCGGCAATTACCCGGCTCTCATCGTAATATTTGAAAGCCAAGGGATTTTTTGAATCCTTTCCTTCAAACTTAATCTTATCAATCTCAGGAAAAAACATATCTGACATAATTCAATTTTTGTTAGGTATTAGATAAGTATATTAATTTTATTTTACTTGGTTCAAGCAATTCTCCCACTGCTGGTAAACCTCTCCGTAGGCTTCTATCTTTTGGGTATCAGGTTCAAAATCCTGGATTTTCACCAAACCTTGAAAAGCTTCCTCAGGCCCTGCATATATCCCTGCGCCAATTCCGGCTCCCCTAGCAGCCCCCTGAGCACCGTCTGTATCGTACAATTCTAGAGATACATTGTTCATGTTAACAAATGCTTCCCTAAAAATAGGACTTAAAAACATGTTTGCTTTTCCGGCCTTTACAGTTTTTAGATTTAGCCCCATATTTTTCATGATGTTGAAGCCATAAGTTAATGCAGAAACAATACCTTCTTGCCCTGCACGGAACACATGCCTTTTATCATGTTTCAAAAGATTCAATTGGGACAAATGTGCTCCAACATGCTTATTTTCCATAATTCGTTCAACTCCATTACCAAAAGGTAAAAAACTCAAACCTTCAGCGCCTATAGGTACTTCAGCAGCCATGGTATTCATTGCCTCATAATCCAAGGATTGATCTCCAAAAGAACGTTTCAACCAACTGTTTAATATCCCCGTTCCATTGATGCAAAGCAACACGCCGTATCTTGGATTGTCTTTCCGGTGATTGACATGAACAAAGGTGTTTACCCTAGACAGTGGATCATAAACAGGCTTGGTGCTTACACCAAATACAGTCCCTGAAGTTCCAGCTGTAGTGGCCAATTCCCCTTCTTCAAGCACATTCAATGAAAAAGCATTATTAGGTTGATCTCCTGCTCTATAAGTTACCGGAATACCGGCATCTAAGCCCAGATCTTGTGCTGCCTGAGGCAGAACTCTTCCTTGCTCACCAAATGAAGAAACAGCTTTTGGAAGTAAATTAGCATCAATTCCATAGTGGTCCAGTAATTTGTCAGCAATATTATTTTCAAGGAAATCCCAGAACACACCTTCAGACAGCCCTGACTCTGAAGTAAGAATTTCACCTGTGAGTTTCATCGCTATATAATCACCCGGAAGCATAATTTTATGGGCTTTCTCAAAATTTTCAGGCTCATTTTCTTTTACCCATTTAAGTTTCGAAGCTGTAAAGTTGCCCGGAGAATTTAGAAGGTGGCTCAGGCAATACTCACTCCCTAAACCGGCAAAAGCCTGGTTACCAATAGCAACAGCCCTACTATCGCACCATATAATGGCAGGCCTTATCACAGACAAGTCCTTGTCTACCATCACCAAGCCGTGCATTTGGTAAGAAATACCTATTCCTTTAATCTCACCCGATTTGACTTGTCCTTTAGCTATTATCTCTTTTGATGTTTCTTTGATGTAATTCCACCACAATTCAGGGTCTTGTTCTGCCCAATCTTTTTGTGGAGAATCAATACTCATTTCTACTTCCGGAAGTCCCTTTGCTGCTACTACTTTACCTGAATCTGCATCCAGAAGGGTAGCTTTCACCGAAGAACTACCTATATCATATCCAATAAGGAGTTGTCTCATTTAAAATCAAAAATTTTATTTTACCAAAACACAATGTATAAAGCTGCGATTATACCAGAAATCAAAATTGCTCCAATCTTAAACTGAGTACTTGTTTTGAAAAGATCTTTGCTGATTTCTATTCCTTTAGGATGATCCTTGCCCTTGCCTTCAACCAAACTTATGGCAATAATTAATCCTGAAATTATCAAAAAGACCAGTCCCATTCTATCAATAAAAGGTAAGTTGGGTGTCAAAAATTTAAATGCAGCGGACAATGGTATGGTCAAGGCCGCTGCGGTTAATGCAGCATTCGATGTTGTTTTTTTCCAAAAGAACCCAAAAACAAAAATGGCAAAAACCCCGGGAGAGACAAACCCAGTGTACTCCTGAATGTATTGAAATGCCTGATCCAATTCACGAAGAGCCGGTGCTACTATAGCAGCCACTATAAAGGCAACAATTGCCGTAATTCTACCTACCCTTACTTGCTTTTTTTCAGAGGCATTTTCATCAAAGAAATTTTTGTAAACATCCAATGTAAATATAGTAGAAGTACTATTGGCCATAGAAGCCAAAGAAGATACAATAGCGGCAGTCAATGCAGCAAAGGCTAATCCCTTCAGCCCTGAGGGTAGCAATTGTAAAAGCGTGGGATAAGCCCTGTCTGATTTAATAATACCAGTCATTGGGTCAGTCATAGAATCAGCAAAAGAAGGATCTATCTCCTGATTTACAATTACATAAGCAGCAATACCCGGAATAACCACAATCAACGGCATAAGCAGTTTAAGAAATCCTGCGAAAACCATACCTTTCTGGGCTTCATTCAATGATTTAGCAGCAAGGGCTCTTTGTGTTATGTACTGATTAAATCCCCAATAACTTAAGTTAACTACCCACATACCACCTATTAATACAGAAAGTCCCGGTAAATCCATGTAAGCATCTCTTTCTCCTCCAGCCCCATCAGGTATCATCATTTCTCCTTTTTCAATAATCATATTAAAATGACTTGATGCCTCCGTTAAGAGGGTGGAGAAACCTTGGAAAACATTTCCCGACCCAACGATGGACAAGGCAAGATAAGTAGTGGCAAGGCCACCTAAAACTAAAAAGAACACTTGGACTACATCTGTCCATGCGACGGCTTTTAACCCACCATAAATGGAATACAACATAGCAAATACGGCTAGTCCGGCAATCCCATACACCATAGGTACTCCTAGTATCGTTTCAAGGCTTAATGCTCCTAAATAAAGTACAGAGGTTAGGTTGACAAATACATATACCAGTAGCCAGAATACAGCCATCACAGTTCTAACACGACTATCATATCGTTTCAGTAAAAATTGAGGCATGGTACTTATGCCTTCTTTTAAGTAAACCGGTAAAAAGAAGATGGCCACTATTAACAGCGTAGCAGCTGCCATCCACTCGTAAGTAGAAATTGCCAGCCCAAGGGCAAATCCCGAACCTGACATACCAATAAACTGTTCGGCAGAAATATTGGATGCAATCAACGAAGCTCCAACTGCCCACCAAGGTAAAGCTTTGCTTGCCAAGAAGTAATCATTGGAATCTTTAACGTGTCCCTCTTTCTCTCTTGATACAAAGTATCCCATTAAAATGATAAGGATACAATAACCAATAAAAATGGCGAGGTCTAAAGTGGTGAAATTCATGAAATTTGGATTAATGGGTTTGAGGTTTTGTCAATTCGATTGAGTATTAGGTGTCAAAAATTAATGTGCAATATAATCAATTAAGGTTTTGATAAAATAAAATACCTTAGAAAGTCCTTCACTCTTTTCAAATGGCATCAATGAAAGTCGAATGGTTCCCCAAGATTAAAACCCGCAATTCTTGGCCGTCATAATTTCATTATACAAACCTATTTTAGCTGTGTCAACTGCTACAAGTCAGAGAAAGTCAGCAAAAAATAGGCTAAATGATTATTAATTTTTGACGCCTTGGTTGTTCAGTAAAATCAAATACCAACCTATCGTAGCTTCCTTTGTACCCCTTTCGGCTTCCCGGTGAACATTATTGTATCTGGATCATTACATTAAAAGATCTTCAAGACCTATTTTTTCTCTCCTTTAGCGGAAAACTAATTTTTAATTTTCAGATTAACCGAAATATTATAATTATAGTAAAGAATTAAATACATTAATTTTTCTTTGGCAGGTAATTAAATCTTGAAATGAGAACTCTGGCAGTCTTTTTGCCTCTGTACAGATAAACATTTTTATAACATTATGGAAAAATTAAACTTCAAAAAAGAGTAATGGAAGAAGCCGTCAGGCGCCAAGAAAGCATAGTGTCGGACTTTAGGCAAAGAATAAAGGAAATTAGAGAAGGGGAACAACAGCCACAAGATGAGCCAGTTGAATATGATCAACAAGGACAAGAAGATGAGAGTGCACTTGTGATCAACAGAATTGGACGGGAATTGGATTTTGTCATCGATGAATTAGATTTCTTAAAACAAATGAGAACAGCTGATAATATATTGGATGAAGTCACCCTCGGGGCTATTGTTATAACCGACAGCATGACCTTCTTTCCAAGCGTAAGTTTAGAGCAATTTGAGGTTGATGGTCAGAATTTGTTTGGGATTTCTAAAAATGCTCCGCTTTACAAGGAAATGAAAGGCAAGAAAAAAGGAGATACTTTTGGGTTAAACGGTAAATCTTATAAGATACTAGACTTGTATTAAAACCTATTTTGATGAAACATTAATATCAATTAATATTTTAGCTTTTTATATTTGAGATTCTTATAAAACCCAAAAAAAAGAATCAGGAGTTGGGTTCTCCCATATCGTAAAGCCATAAAAAATTCAAAACATCCTTCAAATGTAAAGGGATTACGAATTCACTCCGTGGTCCCTTTACATCAAGAAAGTTTTTAAGTTTTATTTTAAGGCAATGGCTAATTATAGTTAAAAATTTAAATACCATCCAAACTTAAACCATATCCTATGCCTCAAGTCAGGATCAAAAAATCGATCTGTTCTATAGTCAATCCCTGCTTGAAATTTCTGGCTTCCTTTAGAAAGATGTCCCAATGATGCAACTGCTCGATTTTCGAGCCCACTCACTCTAGCCTGATAGCTATAAAGGACCTCATCACTAAAGACCAAATAAAATTCTCCCGGATCTAAACTTTTTCCTTCTATTGGGATTTCGAAAGAAATTCTATACCTCACCCGGTAGTCATTTTTTTCAAAAGGAGAATAGGTCTGGTCAAAACGTACTCTATGCCCAATTTTATAATTTCTAGGCAATTGAAGTATGGATATTTGCTGGATTGTCCTATGGCTATTGTCTCCTCTGCTATCTACACGGTACTGATAGCCGGCAGCAATATCAATAAACGGATTAACCTTTGTGCCCAAGAACCCTTGAAAATCAGTCAAGTTATGAAAATACCCAACATCAAGATCCTTTCCTTCAAACTTTTCGGCCATACCATGTTGGCTCTCTATTTTACCAATAATTTTTAATTTTTCTGTCGCTTTAAAACCCACCTGAAATTCAGGGAAAAATCCAAATAAACGGACGGTTCCTTGGGCCATTATTTGTACCGGAAGTAATAGAAATAAAATAAGTAATAGTTTTTGCATTAAAAGAATAGATTATTAGAAGGTGCCAGAACGATTTCTCTTTTCATTAAAAGTTCACCCTCCTTATCAAACAATCCTTCCCATAATTTTTTTTCACTAGATGTTTTACCATAAAATTCCACTTCATATTTAATTTCAACTGCATCGGATTTTTTAGAAACTATCCAATTTTTAAGATTTTCGTCACTTCCGGTATATTGAATTTGAATCTTTCGTATTTTAGTTTTCAAAAATTGTTCCGAAAAATATTTTGAAATATTCTGTTTTACCTCTACTGGAAGTTTCCTCCAATGTACTATTACTTCAATATCCTCTAAGGTACCATCTTTACTAAACTCTACACTGTACTTTTTTTCTTTTGGTGAAATTTAGCTTCATAACTATGGCTTTCTGCTGAAGTTTCAAAGTACCATTTCAACTTTTTTTCTGATCAAACACTTCTTCCACCCAAGAAACCGATTTAAAGGGAACTTCGCTACTCAAGACCTTGCTTTCCTTTTCAATCTTCACCTGAGCATTGGAAATTAACGGAAACATGCACATGAACCAAACAACACAATTTAATTTTACCATTTTTACCGGATTTACTGACTATCAGATTTTTAAAGTTTTTACTCAAAGTAAAAACCTTAAATCACCAATAGAGGCCAGTCATTTAAATGATGAAATTGTTAAATAATTATTAAGTCCAGCCTATAATATTTAAATCCTGAATGGAATTATTGATGGGATTTAAAAATTTCACCCTAACAATAAATGCTGAAATAGGCCAAACCTAGTCCTTAATAAATTCAAATGGCCTGATTCTAAGTAAACACATTAGAATCAGGCCATTTACTCAATTACCTAACTAATCTAGAATAAATTTAGTTAGCCGGTTCTACAAATAATTACAACAAAAACCATGCAGGTTAATTAAAACTCATGAGACAAAGGCACTAATCTTGCACTTAAATCCGGAGTTTCCATATTTTTATCAAACGGAAACATCGGTCGGTTAATGCGTTTAAATTCCAAACGCTCTAGATCCTGATCGACACCTCCCGGAGTGAGGGCCATGATCCAATCTGCCCTCATGTCGTATAATTCCGGTACAAGGTAACCAATTTTGACAACTACAATATCTGTTTCTTTTGGATTGAGACCAAGGTCTGTAAAATCCTTCTCCTTGTGATAGGGCTTTCTTTTTTTAGTTACAATTACATGAACACTGCCCACTTTTACAACCACTTCAATTTCCGCATTCTTATCACCCTCTTCTATTGCTGTCACCGTACCTGAAAGTAATAATGGCGGCGCAAAACGGTCATCTACCGCAGCTCCCACCTTAGCAGATACTTTCCCCCAACTCCAACCTCCAAAGCAGCTTCTACCAAATCAGGGCCGGGAATTGATGCATATATAAGCGAAGGCCCTGACGTTGATTTAAATTCCGGTCTATCAAGTATTTCCCTTAATGTCCAAGTTACATCCCCTGCCCCTCCGGCTGTTGGATTGTCCCCCATGTCACTGATCATAAAAGGTGATTTATCACTAGCAATTGCCATATCCAAACTTTCCTTTAGGCTGGCAGTAGGTGCAATAAATTCAAATTTGTTCCGTCTCTCCCAAAAACTTGTGGCAAGTTCCTCTGCGGTTTGTGTAACCTTTTCTTTTTCATCTCCTGTAACCATAACCACAGCATGGTTTCGAGGCTCATCTGCCCAAGCATAACCTACCCAAATTGCCGCATCAACTATCCCTTCCTGTTGAGTAGCTGGATTTACCGCCGCATATAAACTTTTTCCAGGTTCAACACGGGTACTGGTTTTTTCCCCAGGCAGTAAAATAGGTATGGGCACCCAAGCTTTAAATGCAGGCTTTCCTTTTCCCGATTCTAATCGATCTAACAAATTATTGACAGCACGTTTTTTCGATTCCAATGCGTCTTCATGAGGCGCCATTCGGTAGCAAGTAATTAAGTCAGAATTACCGGCAAGTCGCCAAGAAACATTTCCATGTAAATCCATAGAGGTAGAAATGATGGTCTCTTTTCCTATTACTTCTCTAATTCTTTCAATAAAGTCACCTTCAGGATCATCAAGGCCTACCACACTCATGGCCCCATGAATATCAAAAAACAATCCATCATAAGGTAGGTTTTCCTTTAATCTTTCCAACGTCTCACCCACCAATGATTCGTAAGCTTCCTGGAAACTATCCCTCCCGGAATAGCATGTCCTCTTAAAGTAGGAAACCAATTAGCCCTGGATCTATTAATTGAATCAGGTTTCATAAAGGGATAATAATCAAACACTTCCTCACCCCGGCGAGCAAGGAAGGCATCTTCTTCTGATACTGCCGGTGAAAAAGTACTTGACTCTATGGCCAACCCTGCAATAGCCACCCTAGGGAGGTCAGCTTTTTCTTTTGTGCTTTCCGGTGATTTGCCTCCACAATCACTAAACAGCAGCAAAATACTGAATAAGCACAAAAAGGAATAGGTAGATTTTTCTCTTAACATAGTAGCAATATTAAATGATAATAATGACTTGCATTCGACAAAAAATCATCGAATAATCTAAAATAAGTTAATTTTTAACACATATTCTACTAACATTAACAATTTAATTGAATAAGGTCTCCAAATTAACACCATCCTAAGGTTCATAATTCAATGGTATCTCTCATTAATTATGATCAATAAAGTTTTTTGTGAATTGGCAAAAACATTCTAATAAATATTAACATCATTAAGCTGTTATTCTAGTTTTAATTGTTTGCTAACCTTTACAATGAATTTGCCTTTATAAGGTTTATTTTAGTATCTTTCCCTTTTAATCCTAAATATCATTTTATGTTTTCTACCGACAGGAAATCTACCATTTTTACTGCCTGGCATAAAGCGTTTGATCAGTTTTCCAACAAGAAAAAGTTAAAAGGGCTTGTTCTTAGTATTTTTAAGGAAGACACAGAACCAATTTTATGGTCTGATTCCACGAAGGACATTTCATTAGATCAGCCTTACTTTATCACAGAGTTAGGTAATATCCACCTCTTGGCAATAATTATCAAACTTAAAATAAGGGGATTACTTACACTTGATCAATCTATTTCAGAAATACTATCAGAAAATGAATACTCCGGATTAATCAACATCAAGGGCAAAGATTTTACCGATGAGGTTACAGTTTCTCATTTACTGTCTCAAAGGTCTGGAATTCCTGATTTTCTGAACCACTCATCAAAGGATGAACCTTCAATAAAATCCCGCATATATTCCGGAGAGGATCTCTCATGGAGTATCAAAGATATTTTGAACAATTGCAAAGACCAGAAAGCAAATTTTAAACCAGGGAAATCTACAAAAAGTGTTTATTCTGCCACCAATGACCTACTTCTTGGAAAAATCATTGAAAAAATCACTGGAGATTCATTAGAAAAAGCCTTCCATGATTTTCATTTTTCACGGCTTTCTATGAACCAAACTTATGTATATACGGACATACATGATAGAACACCTGCATTATTTTCTTATAAAAACCACCCTTTAATTTTACCACTAGCGATGAGTTCTTTTGGGGGTTCCGGAGGTATAGTTAGTACTGCTAGAGATAGCTTAACTTTTTTGAAAGCATTTTTTCACGGACATCTTTTCCCTATGTCTGAATTAGAAAATTTGATGAACTGGATACCGGTAAAACAAGGCCTAAGACAAGGGATTGGTATTTCACATTATCAAAAACCTAGAATTTTCCCTCTGGCTTCAAAAGAACCGGAATTCATTGGGTACACAGGACACACCTCCGGAGCATTCAGTCTATATGCCCCGGAATTTCAAATTTTCATGACAGGAACCACCAATCAATCTGACGATCCTTTTCTACCCTATAAATTAGCTTCTGCCATGATAAAGGAATTAAATTGATTAGTTAGTTCAGCTTTTTATCCAATCCGGTTTTGTCGTTTTAATTTTGGCTTGTAATTGGTTAAGAAGGTTATACAAACCAAAATAAGTCCTATTGATGTACAAACCATGTCTGGAACCTCTGGCTTGCTTCGATTTCCTAAACATCTTGTCATTGGAGATTTTATCGCCTAAAGCAAAAATCATTTGAAAATAGTTGTCATCAGCGAAATCAAAAGCATCTACATGAAACGGTTTACCCAGTAAAGAAATCATCTCTTTAAAGGTATTTTTAAAATATGATTTCTCCTCGTCGGAATCCCTATCAGAAATAAACTCTAGGTCATAAAAAATTTGATCCAGCTCATCCTCTTTAATCAAAAGGTCTTTCTTAATTAAAGAAAAATAACCGGAATAAAATTCCTCAGGAATCACTTTTACACAGCCAAAATCGATTACAGCCAACTCATCCCCTTTCTGAATAATAAAATTTCCTGGGTGTGGATCTGCATGCACCTGTTTTAATTGATGAACTTGATGGTCATAAAAATCCCACATGGTTTGGCCCACTTTGTCTCTGGCCTCTTGACTGGGGTTGGTTTCAAGCCATTCCTTTAAATGTTTGCCTTCCATCCAGTCCATGGTAATCACCCGAGCACTGCTCAGTTCTTCGTAGTACTTCGGGAAATTTAAACCTTTGATATGACTACAAGCCTCCGATATTTCCTTACTTCTTATGACTTCCAGTTGGTAATCGGTTTCCTCGAGTAATTTCTCTTCAACCTCTTCCATATAATTATCCAACTCCCTTTCATTCATGTTTAACAATCGAAGTGCAAATGGCTTGACCAGCTTTAAATCAGATTTCACGCTTGAGCCCACACCCGGATACTGAATTTTCACTGCATACACATTTTCTCCTTTGGTGGCTTTATGTACCTGACCTATTGAGGCTGCGTTGGCTGCTGAGGTTGTGAATGTATCAAAAAGAACCTCAGGACTTTTCTTAAAATATTGATTAAAGGTCTTAACGACCAATGGATAAGATAAAGGTGGGGCACTGTATTGCGCCATCGTAAATTTATCCTGATAAGCGCTTGGTAGCATATTTTTATCCATCGCCATCATTTGAGCTACTTTTAAAGCGCTCCCTTTCAGTTCACTCAGTGATGCATAGATATCTGTTGCATTATTTTTATGAAGCTCATCCTTGGACATCCCGGGATTAACCACTTTTTTAGCATAGTGCTTCATATAATTGCCACCTACCTTAGCTCCCGTACTTATAAACTTAGCCGCCCTTTGGACTTTGGAAACAGGAATGCTTTGTTGCTCGTTTAATTTTTCTGACATGGCTATTTGGATTGGAATAGGAATTTTGCAAAATCTACGAAACTATCAATGGCAGACCTACCCATCAAGTCAAAGGCTAGATTGACCGACTTTTCTATGGCTGCATCTGTTTTCTCAAAAGCCGGAGAATCGTCCTTCAACCAAAACCTAAACACAAACATCACCTGAAGCCACATGGCCTCTTGGTATTTATCTGTTAAATAAGGCCTCTCTGCAATTTCTTCTGTTTCTTTCCCTTCATTGACAATCCCACTGGCAAATTCTTTAAACTTTGATTTGAATCCTTTTATTTCTGATGGATAACCTTGATTTTTTAACGAAATATTACCGTAAACCGCAAGCAAATAGGATCTTCTATTTTTCAACTCTTCAATCCAAGTAAATAAAAAGCCCAACAGCTTCTCACGAGATGTATAAGATTGATATATCTCCTGACTTTCTAAAGCTTGAATGGTATGGTCATAAATTAATTCCCAAACTGCTTTTTTTACTGCCCCAAATGAAGAAAAATATTCATAAAAAATCGCCTCTTTCATTTTTATGTCCTTTGTGAACTTGAAAACAGAAACCGGTTCACTTCCTGTTTCCAAAATATGAGCGATGTATCCATCAATAATTTTATTTCTATCCGTTTGGCTATTCTTTGTTTTCTCTGTCATTTTACCCATTTTTTATTCTTAATAGTTTAACTAAATAAAGGTCTAAGTGGTTTGTTAATTCTTACTAAATTTTCTCAGAAAAAATTAAATCTATTTGATAATGAGTAAATTCACAGCTCACGAAATACTATTTGCACATCCATTTTTTACTTGTTTTCGTTATTTATGATACAGTCTAACGATAATTTAATAATGCTAAGAGCCAAGTCTATTCTCTATACCGCCTTTTTGACGGCTTCTATATTCATATCATCCTGTGATAAAAACATTGACGAAGCGCCTCAAGATCCTAATCTTGTGAAAAATGCAATTTTTGAATCCATGCAGGAATGGTACTACTGGAATGATCAATTGCCAACAGTAATAAACACCGATAGTTATGGCAGTAACGAGGAGTTGTTATATAATCTTATGTACCTTCAATATGACAGGTGGTCCTACCTCACCACAAAAGAAGCGTTTGAAAAAGCCTTTACAGGCCAAAACGCTGGACATGGATTTGGGTTCGGTTTAAATTCTGCGGGTGAATTGTTTATTTCCTTTGTCTATGAAGATTCTCCGGCCGGGCAGGATGGTTGGCAGAGGGGTTGGCAGATTTTAGAAATCAATGGCCAACCAATTTCCGTTTATGAAACTGATGGAGGATACAATTTTGATTTAGGCGAAAGCACTCCGGGCATATCCAATTCATTCACCTTCAAACTTCCTGATGGAAGTACCACTACAAGAACCAGCATTAAAGATAATTACCAAGCAAATTCAGTTCTTCATAAAGAAGTTATCGATCAAGGTGGTGAAAAAATTGGGTATTGGGTTTACAACAGTTTCAAAGCAACTGCTGATGTTAGCCCTACAAAAAGTGTGGAAGTTGAGGAGACGCTTAGGTATTTTGAAGAAGCAAATATAAATGAATTAATCATTGACTTAAGGTACAATGGAGGTGGTTCTGTAGATGTAGCAGAACAGATTATGAATGCACTGGTGCCTGCAGCTGCAGATGGTAAATTAATGTATACCAATGACTTTAACCCTGATAAAGAAAGTCTCAACGATGCATATAATTTTGAAAGAACCAATAATCTTACTTTGGATAAATTGGTAGTAATCACTTCAAGAGGTTCTGCCTCATCCAGTGAATTGTTAATAAATTGTTTGAAACCCTATATGGAGGTTACTCTTGTAGGTGAACAAACCTATGGTAAACCTGTTGGATCATTCCCCTTGTCATCATTTAACAGTGTATTGGACCAAAACAATGTCGAATTGGTCCCAATAACTTTTGCTATTGCAAATGCTGCCGGAGAAGCAGAATATTATGACGGATTTCCTGCAGATATTTTGGCTGCTGATGATCCCTCCATCAATTGGGGAAATCTGGAGGATGAGAGATTGTCTGCCGCGCTATCCTACCTATTGTATGGTAACCTAAGTCCAAGTAGCCGGACAAAAACTTTAAAGTCCAATTGGCAAATGATTGATGGATTTACTGGTTTACAAAAAGAATTCCCCGTTTATTGACTTAATAATTATCCGATCAGAAATTTTACTTAACCACAGCTAGATTTCAATTGTCTATAAAAACAGGCACGTCGTCACTGTGAACCCTTTCTGGGGCTGGCTGAAGCAGGAAAGGGTGAAGCAGTCTCATAGGTTTTCGGATTCCTAAGCCTGTCAAAGGGCCCAAAGCTTCCTCTAAGCAAATTCCACCCTATGCATACCAATGACAGTTGGTAAAAACCAGAGGTAAGGAGCCATTGGCATTGGTGAAAACCAACCTCTCAATTGAGCTTATCGTAGGCTAATGCACAAAAAATCAATTCATTTACTGTCATCTGGATCGCAGCGTTTTTAAAATATGAATTCTCGAAATGAGGGTTTTCTCATTATACCGGTGCCATGCTAAAATCTCCACACAGCATGATTTTTTTTTAGGATTGGAACACTTGCCATAAACACGTGACAGGCCTCACACCTTACTATTGTAAAAGCGGAGAAATCCTATTTTATAATCCGTATTAAAATAATCATAAGCAAAAAGAGATAAAAAAAGGTGGCAGAAAATTCTACCACCTTTTTAATTATAACAAATTTCAATTAATAACCTGGGTTTTGAGGGGCCAAGTTAGGATTTACATCCAATTCAATTCTTGGTAGAGGCATTAAATAATCCTTTGCAGCATCAAAGTTCTCATGTGGTTCCAAACTATTTTCTCCTTTAAATACTACATCACCCATTTTCCTTCTCTTGATGTCATACCATCTTTTATACTCAAAAGAAAGTTCAATTCTTCTTTCTTCAAGGACTAAATCAATAAAAGAATCTTTATCCATACCTGACTGAACATCTTCAGGAAAACTATTCATTTGTCCTGCCGCATTTCTTGCTCTTTCCCTAATGGCATTTACTAGAGACACAGCTTCTTCAGTAGGGCCATTATTAACTTCGGCAGCAGCTTCGGCGGCAATCAACAAAACCTCTGCATAACGCATGGCTGAGTAATTATTATCTGAATACCTGCCATCCGAATTACTGTTACCAGGAAACCTTCTGTATTTAGCAATATGTGGTCTTTGGGTATTTTGAAATTCAGTATATGGGACCATCACTCCACCTACTAAGGCTTCATGCTCAAAACTTACCGACTTTCGGTAATCTCTATCATCCCAAGTATTGTACACGGCCATGGAAGGCACACAAACACTCCATCCCAAATTATCTGCACCTCTAATTCCGGTCATTGGCGGCATAATATCATCATTGGCACCACCACTGCCATTTTGTTGACCTAGAAAATCAACTGAGAAAATAGGTTCTTTAATATTGTCGGCCATCTCAGCTCGATACAAATTTTGATAATCTGCTTCCAACTCGTACCCAAACCTGTCTTTGTTATCAATCACCCATTTGGCCTCTTCATAGGCTTTTTGGTAATCCTCTAAGGTAAGGTTTACTGATGCCAGGTAGGCAGCTGCTGTACCTTTGGTAGGCCTTGATCTCACATTGTTAGGTTGATTATCGGGTAAGTTTTCTTTGGCAAATGCAAAATCTGCCAAGATTCCTTGGTATACTTCTGCTTCAGATGTTTTGGAAATATCTTTGACTGCTTCCGGGTCGGTAATGAAATAATCAATGTAAGGAATATCACCAAAAACACGAACCAAATGATAATAACTAAAGGCCCTAACAAATCTCGCTTCAGCAATTAATTGGTTACTTACAGTTTCATCCAATTCAAGACTTTCTGCCCCTGCGATGGCAGCATTGGCTGCACTCACAACCTGATACCAATAAGGCCAATAAGCCCTAACCATCCCGTTGTTATCATCCATATTAAAGTCATTGACTTGTTGCCTCTCAGCTGGAGTTCCCCTATCGCCAATGTCCACCATATCACCCCTTAACATGATGGAAGTTACAAATTGCCTTCCATAAAGTCTTTCACTTGCTATCCACCCATAGGCACCGAAAATTGCGGTTTCTACATCCTTTTCAGAGTTAAACAAACTCTCAGGTGCCAATAATCCTACAGGCTTTTCTTCTAAGTCGGCACAGCCTGCAAATAAACAGGTAGCTGCCAATACCAAAGATTTATATATATTCGTTTTCATGGTTATTTCTTTTTTGGTTGCTTAAAATCCTACGTTCAGACCAATGGTGTAACTCTTTGCATTTGGATAACTTCCATAATCCAGCCCTAGGTTTCGGTTACCATCAGTTGCTCCATCAGAACGATAGTTAACCTCAGGGTCATAGCCTTCGTAAGAGGTGATTGTTAATATATTCTGAGCACTTACGTATACTCTAAGTTTGGCCAGTCCCAACCTGTTGACCACAGTGGTAGGGAAATTATACCCTAAAGAAAGGTTCTTTAACCTAGTGTAGGTCCCATCAAAAATCCACCTAGTTGATACCCTTCTTGTCCTGCCATTAAATGCTCGCGGCACATCCGTGTCCGTATTTGTAGGGGTCCATCTATCCAAAGCCTCTGTAGTAGCATTATTTATCCCGGACATTAGGTTAAGTTCCATCAAAGTATAGCTAAGGATGTCATTCCCCACCGAGCCCTGAAAGAACACATTCAGGTCAAAGTTTTTGTATCTAAAATCATGATTCCATCCCCAAAAGAAGTCAGGATGAGGATTACCAATTATTTGCCTGTCATCACTATTGAGTACACCGTCGTTATTTAAATCTTTGAATTTTTCTCCACCGGCCTCTTGCTCAAATCCACCTCCGGAAAGGAACTCATCACCTTCTTGGTACACCCCATCATATACCCAACCATAAAAGCTACCTACAGAGCTTCCTTCTTGTAATAATTGAGTAGTACCTAAGCCCACCATATGACCGGGGCCCGACCCATACTGAATATCAGTCCCTTCAGGTAAAGAAAGTACAGTATTCCTGTTTCTGGAAAAGTTAATGTCCATGTCCCATTGGAAAGCACCCACAAGGTTTCTAGAGCCTAATGTAAGTTCTACACCTTTATTTTCAACTTCTCCTATATTCCTCAATTGCGTAGTATAACCTGAATATTGAGGCAACTGAACGGCAAATAACAAATCGGAGGTTACCATACGGTAATACTCAGCTGACAAAGTCACCCTGTCATCCCAAAATCCAATATCTGTACCAATATTTAGTTGTGCAGTAGTTTCCCAAGTCAAATTATCATTGGCCACGGTAGTCGGTCTCACTGCATTTACCGGTACACCATCGATTATAGAAAAAACCGGTGAAAATCTAGCCAAGGTTTGGTAAGGTGAAATGGCCTGGTTTCCGGTAATTCCATAACTACCTCTCCATTTCCAAAAACTGATCAAATCAGATGTCTCTAGGAATTTTTCATTTTTCATGTTCCAAGCAATTGCTCCGGAAGGGAAAAATGCCCATTTGTTGTTTTTCGAAAATGTGGAAGAACCATCATACCTAGCATTGAATGTAAACAAGTACTTGTCTCCCAAGGAATAATTTAATCTTCCATAGTAAGAGGATATTTGCCAGTCGGTCAAAGCTGAGTTAGGCGCTTGCCAAACAGCAGAAGATCCAAGGTTCCAAAATGAAAAGGCATCAGTAATAAAAGAGGTTCCTCTAGCTCCATAGCTTTCACTCTCTGACGATTGGAAAGAGTATCCCCCATTGCTGAAAAGGTATGATCATTTGCAAAAGTCTTTGAATAGGTAAGGTAATTCTCATTCAAAACCAAGGTATTTCTGTAAGCGTTGATAGATGCATCACCTCCTACATTTCTACCTTCCGTAACGGTTGTAGGAGCATAGGTACCTGTCCTTGAAGAGTTTGCAGTAGCACCAAAGGTAGTTTTAAATTTCAGCCCTTCGATGATATCATATTCAGCAAAGAAATTTCCTTGAAAGCGATCATTGACATTCTCGTTTTGCAATTGGGTGGCCACAGCATAAGGATTATCATGAGGATCATTTAGTCTTGCAACGGTAAAGGATCCATCTTCATTATAAATTGGTTGATCCGGTTCAAATTTAAAAGCAGATGCAACAACGCCAGGAGTTAACCCACCTGAATTTTCTTGGGTCCTTACACCATCGCTGCTACTTCTCCTTGCAAAAAGATTTAATCCAATTTTAAGTTTTTCAGTAGCTTGAATATCTAAATTACTGGTAATGCTAAACCTATTAAAGTCAGAATTAATGATCACCCCTTTTTGGTCAAAATAAGACCCTGAAACATAATAGTTAACATTGTCTGTTCCGCCTGAAATAGACAATTGATAATTTTGTATACCACCGGTTCTAAAAATCTGATCTTGCCAATCGGTATCTCCACCGGCAGGCTGAATATTAGGTCGTGCATCAGATATATAGTCATTGAATTGAGAAGCATTCAATAAATCAAGTCGATTAATTTCATTTTGCATACTATAAGAGGTATTGAAATCAATCTTTGCTGCTCCCGATTTACCTCTTTTGGTAGTTACCATAATTACACCATTGGCTCCCCTTGAACCATAAATTGCTGTAGCAGATGCATCTTTCAAAACCTCCATGGATGCTATATCTTCCGGCGGTGGCATGGCTGCGCCAATAAATCCATCTACAACAAAGATAGGGTCACTACTCGCATTGATGGAAGTTCCACCCCTTACCCTAACTTTCATACTAGCTCCAGGAGCACCATTATTGGATTGAATCTGAACACCAGCTGCCCTACCTTGAAGGGCTTGAACAGCATCAATAGCGGGATAGGCAGTTAATTCTTCAGCCTTAACTGAAGAAACAGCTCCTGTAAGGTCACTCCTCTTTTGCGTACCATATCCAACAACTATTACCTCCTCTAAGGAAGATGCGTCCATTTTCATGGTAACATCGATTACAGATTGGTTACCAATAGAAACCGTCTGTGCTTCATACCCTATATAAGAAAAGACCAAAACAGCTCCATCAGGTACTGTTAGGGAATAGCTACCATCTAGATCAGAAACAGTGCCTGTAGTGGTTCCTTGCACAGATATTGTAGCTCCCGGTAAAGGTTGCCCTTCTTCATCTTTAATTACCCCTTTTATAGTTCTGTCCACTATTGGGGCTTTGGGAGTCTGCTCAGTTTTTGCTAGTCTTATATCAATTTGATCATTGACTTGGCGAAAACCTAAAGTAGTCTGAGAGGCAACTTCCTTTAATATTGATTCCACACTTGCATTGCCTTTGGAAAGCACCAGCGAGATATTCTCATTTACATCTTTTTTATCGAATGAAAAGGTGAAAGCAGTTTGCTTCTCAATCTTTTGGAGAAAACGACCTAAGGTCATTTCCTTTTCGTTGATATTCACCTTTACCTCATCTATCGATTGGTACTGATCCTTTAGGTTAAGTGCCAAAACAAAATTGAATAGAAAAAGTTGTAAGGTAAATCCATACAAGAAGTAGCGGGACAATAGGTAGATTGTCTTTTGTAATTTAAATTTCATAGTTTTTAGGTTTATTTTTTCAATTAATGACTTTGAACAATTAAAAGAAACTGTCCATTTAAAGGTATTTCACCTTTGCAATTATCTTATTTATCATATATCATATTAATTAAAATTTAAGTGAATTTTTTTTCATTTATTTCGTATTTGAAATACTCAATGAAGGACATTCTGTCCAACACCAAATCAAGGGTTTGATTAAAGTATCGTCCGCTCAAAGCCCAAGGCTTTTTGGGTTTTCCGGTTACCTTTATCTCTACCCCATACCATCTTTCGAGTACTGCAATCACCTCTTTAAATGCAGCATTTTCAAAAACAAGTAAACCTTCTCTCCAGCCTATGGTTTCAGCATCAGAAAATGTGGTAATATTAAAATGATTATCGGCTTGTTTGTATTGAAGTTGTTCTCCGGGATCTAGGAAATAGCTTTGGTTGGCAGAATCAGAATGAATCTCCACCCTTCCTGTAAGCAGGGATACAAAAACTTCATTAGGGTTAAAAAATCAATATTAAAAGATGTTCCCAAAGCCGCAGTTTCTATATTTCCCGACACTACTTTAAATGCTCGGGAAGAATCTTTTTTCACCTCAAAATAACCCTCTCCCAATAAATAGACTTTTCTTTCTAAGGAATCAAATGTTTCAGGAAAAGTCAACTGACTCCTGAGTTTAACCATACACTAGATCCATCAGGAAGTTTAAAATTTAGCTTTTCTCCAAAATGTGTGGCTTTGGTAAGCATTTCAGGTTCTGACACCAATGCTTCTTTATCTTTAGACTCAGCTGTAGCAAATTGGCTAAGTAAATAACCCATAAAACTCGTCAAAACTAAAATTACAGCTACTTTATACCATTGCTTGATGGTCAACCAAGAATGAGCGTCTCTGCGAACATGAAAATTTATTTCATTTGCATCCTCATGGGCTAAAATATTTTGAAGAACCCTAGACTTAACTTCCCCAGCTACATTGTTGGCAGGTCCTTTTAGACCCAGAAGAATTTCTCTGGCCTCTTTAACATCCATCACTTTCTCTGAATGCGCCTGCATCCAATTGTTCCAGTAGATGTCCAACTCCTCAGTGGGCTCCTTAACCCACTTTACAAATTCAGGGTTGGTAAGTAAAAGTAGCGCTATATCTTCCTTTTTGTCCATTCTTTTGATCCTTCAATCCCATAAGGGCTGAAAAGTCAAAATGACATCATTTTTTAACAAAAAAATAAAATTAATTTTTCTAAAGCTTAAAATTAAGACAATCCCAATGCTCTTTTAGTAGACAAAAAAATTATTTCATTGCTGACTTTAGCATTGAAAGAGCCTTGTAAACAAGATTTCGAGCAGATTTGACATGATCAAAGCCTAACAACTCACTAATTTGGGAATAGTTTAAACTTTGAAAATAAAAATAATAAATAGCTTCCCTTTGCTTGCGAGAAAGAATACTTAAGGCTTTATTTAATTGATCTGACCTTTCTTTTTGAATTTGTCGATCTATTAGAAAGTCTTCATGAGAGTAAACTACCTGAAATCCATCTTGGTGGATTTCCGATAATGGTTTATTTGAACTTTTGATTTCATCAAAAAGTTTTCGCTTCATACATTTCATTAGGTAAAAACGTATGCAATCTGTGGCACCTAAGGATTTTCTTTTCTGCCTCAGGTAAATAAAGACATCCTGAATACAATCTTCGACAAGCTCCTGATTCCTCGAAAATTGGCAACCATAACTTAAAAGAACATCAAAATTTTCATTGTAAATCTTGATGAAAGCAGTCTCACTTCCCCCTTGAATTGTTGCCAAAGCTTGGCATCATCAATTACCGGCACGTCATTGGGAAATGACTGCAAATCCGTTTTTCCGGAATAATGCCTGGTATTTTGGGTGGGTTTATTCATTGAATCCTTAAATGTATAATAATCTTCTCATTATTTAAAAAGAATACCCGTTGGACCAAAAAAAGGTGAATTCCAAGCAGAAAATATGAATAAAATCACCTTTTATAAAAAATAAGCCGGGGATTGCTTATTTAACAAAGAAAGGATTTAATTTTGTAAGGTATATCAAATTCCAATTAAAGTGATTCTAATAATTTTCTTTCTATTACACTGGTATTTCTCTCTGTTTTGCCAAAGCTTTTTCCTACATAGGTATGCTGCACATCAAATGTTTGTCATGAACAAGTATTGGGAGAAATTTTTCTACATTTTTACTTGGTTCTGCCAAGGCAGTTCTTACCTTTCTCCCAGAGCTTATGCTATTCTTCACAGGATGCATCACGCCTATAGTGATACACCCTTAGACCCACATAGTCCACACCATACTGAAAACCTTTTTACCATGATGTGGAAAACTAAAAAGATTTACAATGAACATTTTACTTTTAGGGCAAAACCAGAAGAAAGATTTATAAAAGATGTTCCAGATTGGAACCGTTTTGACAAGTTTGCAGATACGATGGGAATCCGAATTGGTTGGGTTTTAGTATATGTCTTGATTTATGTTTTAAGTATTAGTGTTTTTGAACTAGCAGGTACTCACTGGTGGATGTATTTCCTTTTACCTATCCACTTTATGATGGGGCCGGTTCATGGTGCAATAGTTAATTGGAGTGGTCACAAATACGGTTATGCTAATTTTGATAACAATGACAAATCTAAAAATTCATTGATTTTAGATTTTTTAATGTTGGGTGAACTTTTCCAGAACAACCACCACAGGCTTCCTAAAAGGGTAAATTTCGCAGTCAAATGGTATGAATTTGATCCAACCTATCCAATTGTAAAACTTTTACATGCCACGGGTATAATAAAATTAAAACCTACCAATTAATTGATGACTTAAAAATGGAATACCCTAAAAAATCCCCCTTCCCAATGAAACATTTTTGTTTCGTTGAGAAGGGATTTTTTTTTGCAAATATTGTCGCCAAAAGCATTAATAAAATAAACTATGAGAGTAGTTGCTAATTAAAAAATCAAACCTTAAAAATTTCAAAAAGCCATTTGAATTGTTGGTTTAAAAGCAAAATTTAACCTTAAAGCATAAAAATTGTTATGTTTTTATAAAAATAATTGCATTTATAAAACTAAATGGTTAAGTTGATCCGAAATCACCTACTTTAAAACAGATATGAGAGAACTAACAAGAGCAGAAGAGCAAATTATGCAGATTCTATGGGACATTGAGAAAGGCTTTGTCAAAGATGTCCTCGAAAAAATGACAGCTCCAAAACCAGCGTATAACACTGTATCCACAATCATACGTATCTTGGAAAGAAAAGGCTTTGTTAAACACAAAGCTTATGGCAAGTCCCATGAATATTATCCTATTGTTTCAAAGGATGAATACCGCAGCTTTACCATTAAAAATTTATTAACTGGTTATTTCAGTGGATCTTTTGCAAATTTAGCTTCATTTTTTGCCAAAGATGAAAAACTAGATGTTAAAGCTTTGGAGAAAATAATGGACGAGGTTAAAGATGATGTTAAAGACTAATAATCTTTAACAAGCGCAATAGTTAACCCTAATCAGTAAAACCTTCTAGAAAGATTTCCACAATATTAAGCTAGGAACATCTATTGATGCTTCGAGTAGTTCTTAAGTGGCAATCCATTATATAAGATTACCTTTTTACAAGGAAAGGTAAAACCTTAATCTAGTCAGGTGACTATTGGCTTAAATTGATATTAGAAAACAAAAAAAGGTGAACGAATTAAAGTTCACCTTTTTTTATTTATGGTATCTTTATAGGCTTTCCTATAAATTTTTACCTAACCAGTTCCTTGGGTACAACAACTTATCTTTCAATTGTCATCCGCTGTACCTATGGCATGTACTTTAAAACCAATGTCTCTTAAAGCTTTCTTGTCCATGATGTTACGTCCATCAAAAACATGAGCAGGCTTCAACATATTGTCATAAATTTTTTGCCAGTCATATGACTTAAATTCATCCCATTCAGTAAGTACAGCCACAGCATGCGCACCTTTACAAACTTCGTAAGGGTCATTGACTACTTTAAGGGATTCTTTATTTTCTTCAGGAGCCCTACTACCTAAATAATCCAAATCAGTATAAATTTGTTGCTCTGTTACCTTAGGATCATATACTACAACATTTGATTGTTCATTTAACAAATGATCTGCTACATAAATAGCTGCAGATTCTCTAGTATCATTTGTATCTTTCTTAAATGCCCAACCCAAAAATGCTATTTTTTTACCACTTACCGTATTGTATAAGTTATTAATAATCTTCTTCGAAAAGCGTTTTTTCTGATAATCGTTCATGATGATTACCTGCTCCCAATAGTCAGCAACTTCATTAAGCCCATAAGATCTTGAAATATAAACAAGGTTTAGTATATCCTTTTGGAAACATGAACCGCCAAAACCAACAGAGGCTTTAAGGAATTTAGGCCCTATTCGGGAATCAGTTCCTATCGCTCTAGAAACTTCATTTACATCAGCTTCAGTGTGTTCACAAAGTTCTGAAAGTGAATTGATGGAAGATACACGTTGCGCTAGAAAAGCATTGGCAGTTAATTTTGATAATTCAGAAGACCATACATTTGTAGTAAGTATTCGCTCTTTAGGTACCCAGTTGGCATACACATTAACCAATGCTTCAATTGCCTTCAATCCTTCTTCTGTTTGGTCCCCACCTATCAAAACCCTATCAGGTGCCATAAGGTCTTCAACTGCAGTTCCTTCAGCTAAAAACTCAGGATTAGAAAGGATTTGAAAATTCATACCATTACCTGTATTTTCTAGGATATCCTTAAGTGTACTAGCAGTTCTTACTGGAAGTGTAGATTTTTCGACTACTATTTTATCACCCTTTGCAACTCTGGCAATTTGCCTTGCGCAAAGTTCAATCCATTTTAGATCAGCGGCTTGTCCTTTTCCTTCACCATAGGTCTTTGTTGGCGTATTAACAGAAATAAAAATCATTTCGGCTTCGTCAATCGCCTTGTCCACATCAGTTGAGAAAAATAAATTTCTTCCTCTCGCTTCAGCTACTACATCTGAAAGGCCTGGCTCATATACAGGAATCTTGGAAACATCTTCATCATTCCAAGCTGCAATACGAGCCTCATTGAGATCTACAACGGTAACTCTAATATCAGGACATTTTTTTGCAATTACGGCCATGGTTGGACCACCAACGTAACCAGCACCAATACAACAAATACTTTGGATCTTCATTTCTTATAGTTTAAAACATTTTATAAATAAGGGCAATCTCATCCATACCCTAACACTCCAATAATTAAAAATAAAACAAAAATACTAAAATCAAACCATTAAACCTTTAATCTTCGCTATCGTTATTCTGGTTTTTAAAATCTAAATCGACAATTAAGGGGAAGTATAAATTTATACCCTATTTTAATCTTTCTATATTTTTTGGTTTAACTTTTAATTATAGTATTTATAAGTAGGTTTTTATGGGTATTCAAAATACGAATTTTTATCGTCAAATATTCAAATTTTCAAGGCAGATTTTAAAAAATCGTATCCTGCATAGAGTAAATGGGCTTCATGCATTCTCGCATTTATTTTTAGTAATTGCAATAAAAGGAATACTTATTTGCCTTTTAAGATGTTAACAATCCAACCTCCTATTCACCACCAATTAACATCAATTAAAGGAAGGGAATTTCAATTGTCTTGCTGCAATCCCTGAATATTACTTAATAATTGACAAATATATTATTAATTATAATAATTTTTCTAATTAAAAATAAAAAAACGACAATTCCTCATTTATACTAAAAAAAGTATTTTTAAATAATAAAATTCGCATTTGGCAACAATTAATTTCGGCTGTAAACTTTTGCTAAAAGCGTTCAATTTGGACAAAATTATATTGACCAATCCTAGTACAATGATTATAATCTTAATTATTATGCCATTTTTTGTGACAAAATAATCAATTATTCCAATTCTTAAAAACAGGTTTTTAAACTTAATCCTTAAGCAAAAGTAATCATATAATAGGTCATAGAACTGGCAATCGCTCAAAACCCGTAGAAATTAATTAACCTAGCCCCTGGGAAAAGGCTATTCAAGAGGCAATAAACCAAGGATTTAACAAATTTTCTTTATTATAGCTCAGGGGTTCGTCAATATCTATTTTTTTATTTCATATCCTAAAGCCTTTAAAACCCCATGGGCAGCCGCCGTATCCCATTCCATGGTAGGTGCAAACCTTGGGTAAAGCTGCGCCTTACCTTCAGCTAAAAGCATAAATTTCAAAGACGAGCCCATACTTACCACATCAGCCTGAGGATATTGATCTATAATTTCTTGGGTTTCCGAACTTAAATGAGATCTAGAGGCCACAATAGTTTGGATAGGTTCTCCCGTTTTCTTTTGAAGGTCGACCACCACTGGATTAGCTCCCTCAACTTTCCATGCCCCTTCACTATTGCCCCAAAACAACCAATCCAAAACCGGGGCATAAACTACCCCAATTACGGGTGCCCCTTTATGAATAAGGGCTATATTTACTGTAAACTCACCATTCCTCTTTACAAATTCTTTGGTGCCATCCAATGGGTCAACCATCCAAAAATATTCCCAATTTTCCCTCTCGCTATAGCCAATACTTTTCCCCTCTTCAGATAGAATTGGCAAATTTGTTTCAGAAAGAAAATCAGATATTATTTGATGGGCAGCCAAATCCGCTTTGGTAAGTGGTGAATCATCTGCTTTAAATTCAACCCCTATATCGGCACTATTATATATTTTTAGAATCTCTTGTCCTGCAGCTTTTGCTGCTTCTAAAGCAATATCTGTAAACAATTTCTGATTAATTTCCATAAGGTATTTTTATAAGTAATACTATTGCGAACCTATTGATTAAGGTTAAATATAAGTAGGAGGGCATTAAAAAAGAAATAGTCAAACTTATTTAGCTTGACTATTTCTAATTATTTGAATTATTATTTATCCATTCCTTGATGGATTCATATTACCATTCCAGCCGCAACGGTTTCGTTGGTATTGGGATCTATTAAAATAATAGATCCTGTTTGCCTATTTCTTCTATAAGCATCAAAAAACAAAGGTTTGGCTGACCTGATACTTATTCTTGCAATATCATTCATTCCTATTTCTTCAATCCCTTCTTCCCTATGCAGCGTATTAACATTTACTTTGTATAAGATCTCTCGTACCATTACTTGACATTCTTGGGTTGTATGTTTAAGTATAAGCTTGGTTCTTCCTTTCAATGAACCCGTACTCATCCAACATACCATAACATCAAGATCTTGACCCACATTTGGCACATTATTAGGTCTTACTAGCATATCTCCTCTGCTAATATCCAATTCATCCTCAAGAGTCATGGTAACAGACATTGGAGAAAAAGCTTCCTCGATTGCTTCTCCGTCTAATTCTATACTTTTTATTTTTGAAGTAAAGCCAGTAGGTAAAACTTTAACATCATCCCCTGGCTTGAAAATCCCACCTTCAATTCTTCCTGCATAGCCTCTAAAATCCTGATGTTCATGAGTATGTGGTCTAATGACCATTTGAACTGGGAACCTGCAATCGATATGATTGAAGTCTGAAGCAATGTGTACATTTTCTAACAAATATAGCAAAGTCGGCCCTTCATACCATTTCATATTGGTAGACCTATCCACCACATTGTCTCCATTAAGAGCAGAAATTGGAACAAAATGAACATCTTTGATTTCCATTTTGCTGGCAAAATCTTTATAGCTTTTCACTATTTTTTGATAAACCTCCTCATCATAATCTACCAAATCCATTTTATTCACACATACTATAACATGAGGTATTTTCAGCAAAGAGGCGATAAAACTGTGTCTAAAAGTTTGTTCCAACAAACCCTTTCTAGCATCTATTAGAATGATGGCAAGATTGGCAGTAGATGCACCCGTCACCATATTTCTGGTATATTGAATATGACCTGGAGTATCTGCAATTATAAATTTCCGCTTAGGGGTAGCGAAATACCTGTAGGCCACATCAATAGTAATCCCCTGTTCTCTTTCGGATTTAAGGCCATCAGTAAGCAAAGATAGGTCAACATAATCAAACCCTTTCTTTTCACTAGAAGTTTTTACTGCCTCAATCTGATCTTCAAAAATAGATTTTGAATCATATAGCAATCTACCTATTAAGGTACTTTTTCCATCATCAACAGATCCCGCGGTGGTAAATCTTAACAATTGATTGGTTTCCTGTATGCTCATATTGTATGTATACTATTCTCTAGAATTTTTTTATAAATCAACTTTTGCCGGATCCTTAGACAACTGTGTTTCTCAATTTCAAATTGATAGGTAAAATCATCGAAAGCTTATTTCATCCTCGGCAGGGATATACATTTAAATTTCGTTGGCCTAAAAATAACCACTTTTTTTCCTGTCTTCCATGGCAGTCTCTCCCCTTTTATCATCAGCTCTGGTACCTCTTTCAGTAGTTCTAGTAGTGGCCACTTCAGCAATGATTTTATCTAAATCATCGGCATCAGACTCAACTGCTCCGGTGATAGGCATATCTCCACAGGTTCTGTACCTTACTGTTAAATTTTTAATTTCTTCATCAGGTTTCAATTGAATAAAATCAGATTTGGCCAAAATAACACCATCTCTAACCACACAATCTCTTTGATGTGAAAAATACAATGAAGGCAACGCTATGTTTTGGTGTTGAATATACTGCCAAACATCCATTTCTGTCCAGTTGGATATCGGAAACACTCTAAAATGTTCACCCATGTGTTTTTTTCCATTGAACAAGTTCCATAACTCCGGTCTTTGGTTTTTAGGATCCCATTGCCCAAATTCATCCCTATGCGAGAAAAACCGCTCCTTAGCGCGTGCTTTTTCTTCATCTCTTCTGGCACCACCCATGGCAGCATCAATTTTATTTTCCTCTAGGGTATCTAATAAAGTAACCGTTTGCAAGGCATTCCTACTTGCATTAGCTCCTGTTTCTTCTCTGACCTTTCCATCATCTATACTTTTCTGAACAGAACCGACAATGAGTTGTACACCTAAGTCTTTTACAAGCTCGTCCCTAAAAGCTATTGTTTCCGGAAAATTATGCCCCGTATCGATATGAATTAAAGGAAACGGGATTCTGGATGGATAAAAAGCTTTTTGGATAAATGAGCCAAAACGATGCTATCCTTTCCGCCTGAAAATAACAAGGCTGGTTTTTCAAATTGAGATACAACTTCTCTAATTACAAAAATTGCCTCTGCCTCTAACTCTTCCAGATGGGATAAATAGTATTGTGCCATATTAAATTTTTATTTTTTTATTTATTTTCTCTACCAATCTTGCCACTGCATCTTCCATTTTTCTTCAGCTGTATGCACCACCTCAAATGGGGCTAATGGGGGCTCATAAGGTGAGCCAATTCCAGTGAGGTCTTTAATCAAACCTTGTCTGGCCTTTTTATACAATCCTTTGACATCTCGCTCTTCGCATATTTCCAATGGACAATCCAAATAAACTTCTAAGAAATTATCTTTACCTACTAGGTTTCTAATCAATTCCCTATCCGATATAAAAGGAGAAATAAATGCAGATATCACTATTAAACCTGCATCTAACATTAAGTTGGCTACTTCTCCTATCCTTCGAATATTTTCCACCCTGTCTTTATCTGAAAAGGTTAAATCTTTATTCAAGCCTGTCCTAACATTGTCTCCATCCAATAGATAGGTATGATATCCCATACCATAAAGTGCATCTTCAGTTGCATTTGCCAAAGTAGATTTGCCCGAACCTGAAAGACCTGTAAACCAAATTAGTTTTGGCCTCTGCCCTAAAGCTTTGACCCGGTGTTCGCTATTCACTTTAAATACGGATGGATGAATATTCTTAGGCATTTGGAAGTAAAATTAATGTAACACTTTTAATTTCAATTATAAGTAATACCAATTTATAAATAATAATACTACAACAGCGTAAATTAAAGTCAAAGGAAATCCAATAACAAAATAATCTTTAAACTTATAATTCCCAGGCCCCATCACCATTAAATTGGTTTGATAGCCAATTGGGGTCATAAAGTCCCCTGATGCTGCAAAGGCAATTGCAACGAAAAAGGGAGTTAAAGGCTGCTCTAATTGATTACCAAGCTCCAATGCAATCGGAAACATAATCGAAACTGCTGCCGCATTGGTAATTAAACTAGTTAAGACCAAAGTAATAATAAACAATATTACCAAGCCAACCATAGGAACTGCCCCTTCTGTCAATTGAATCAAGAAATTAACCAATACACCTGCTGCACCGGAACTATTTAATGCCAATCCTAAAGAAAGTGAACAAACTAGAATCAGTAATAGATCCAAATCAACCGCTTTCTTTAAAGTCTGCAAATTTAACACTTTAAATAGATACAAAATAAGGATTCCTGCAAAAGCTGCTATAAAAAGATCTATCCACCCAATAATCCCTATAAACAATACAGACAAAGCCAATAGTGAAGGAGTCTTTTTAAATTTCCTCTGTCTGCACTAATCTCACCTCTGAGGGTAACAATTATTAAATCTTTATAATAATCATTTCTGTTGTGGTCTTTACCGGTTAACATTAAAAATAGGTCTCCGGCATGTACCCTTGTTTCTCCTATATTTCCTTTCAATTGTGTTCCATTTCTGTGAATAGAAATGATAGAACCTTGGTATTTGTTTCTAAAGTCGCTGTCTTTTACCTTAAGACCAATCAAGGATGAAGAGGCTGGAACCACCGCTTCCGTTAATTGAAAAAATCCATAATTAGATACATGCCCATCTTCAGGCAAACTTAATCCTTGCTCTCCTTGAATTAGTTTTAATATGGCTTCTGAGTTACCGGCAAAAAACAACTTGTCTCCTTCTTGTAAAACTTCATTGGGGCCTACAGGGGAGATCTCTTTTTTCCCCTTCTAATTTCGGCAAGGAAAATTTCTTTCAATTTCCTTAGCCCTGCTTCTTTGACTGTCTTGTCATGCATGGATGAACCTATAGGGATATAGGTTTCAACCAAATATTCATTAAGATGCTCAATAACTTCACTTTTGTTTTCCTCTCTAGAGGGCAACAAATAATTGGAGGCGATACTTAAATACACCATACCAATTGATGCCACCAAGACCCCTAAATACAAAAAATCTTCAAACCCTAGCAATGGGTAACCGAATTGACTAATTAACCCGTTTAAGACCAAGTTTGTAGAGGTTCCAACAACCGTAATCATACCCCCCAAAATAGTGGAATAAGAAAGCGGAATAAGAAATTTCGAAGCAGGGAAATTATTTGTTTTGGTCCATTTCTTCACATAGGGGATCATAAAGGCAACAACCGGAGTATTGTTTAAAATTGCGGAAAGGCTACTTACCAGCAACATGAGCCTAAGTCTAAATGTACCCGGTTTTAACTTTTGGCTGAAAATTTTAAAAAAAAATCCTGTACCTATGTTCTGTTGGATTCCAGAAGTTAAGCCTATCAATAGAAATATAACTATGATCTGCTTATTTGCCAGCCCCATCAAAAAATCCTCAGGTGTAATGATTTGTAAAACTAAAAGCAAAAACACTGCCCCCAAAAATGCAAAAGAAGGCCTTAACAGATCCCTGTACAACACAAATACCAGGACAATGACTATGGAAATGGTTATCAGGCCTGGAAAAGACATAAGAATGTAAATTTATTGGTCATAATTTTCCCTGAAAGGCTGAGCATAAGGATATGAAGGGGTCAAGAGTATACTTTAACAGTGGTTTTAATTAATTCAATTTGGTAGAATACTAAAAGTAAGGTTTTTAACTTTCTAATGTTAATGAATTGAAGATTTTTAAAACAAAACCATTAAAATCACCTTATTTTTTCACCCACAACTTTGGATATTTAAAGCAAATATAAAAGTAGTAGGGCAAAATTCTAATTCAAAGTTTTAACCTCATAATTAAGTTTAAAATCACAATATGGTTCCTATGAAAAGAAAAGTAACCCTTTGCACTAGTAGACTTATTGGTTTAATAACAGTATTTAATTATAATGCTTCATAATAAACTTTCAACCGGCACAAGTGGCAAATGAATTGTTTACTCAAATTTAACGAAACCTTCAAATACCCAACCATTAAAATTTACCTATTAATAATTACCTTTCCACAATGAAAACATACGGCTTTTTCCTCTTTTTATTATTGTCCTGTACATTTTTATGTTCTTGTAAAAATGAGAATAGTGATTCCTTTCATTTCATGGCCATTGGTGATCTGCCCTATCACCTTCCTGATGATTTTGAAAGGTTTGAACGCATGATCCAACAAATTAATGATGTCAATCCGGCTTTCACCTTGCATGTTGGGGACATAAAATCAGGAAAAGTTCCTTGTTCAGATGAATATTACGAAAAGATTAAAAACTATTTTAATGCTTTCGAGAAACCATTAATCTACACACCGGGAGATAACGAATGGACGGATTGTGATAGAGAATTATGTGGGAGTTATGATCCGGAAGAACGGCTTGACAAATTAAGACAATTGTTTTTTTCAGATAGTATTAGTCAAGGAAAAATGCCAATAATTCTTAGCAGGCAAAATAAATTTGAAGGCTTTGAAAAATTTCCTGAAAATTCAACTTGGATCAAATCAGGTATCACCTTCGGAACATTGCATGTAATTGGGTCAAATAATAATTTCGACACCGGAGTTGAAGCCATAAATGATGAATTTTATGAAAGAGAACTGGCGAATAATTTTTGGCTAAAATCACTATTCGAAGCAGCTAAAAAAGACAACAGTAAAGGTTTAGTACTTGTTTTACATGCAGGGTTAAATTATAACAACAAAGACGAAAAAATGGACATGCCAGTTTTGTTACATTATTAAGACAACAAGTCCAAGCATTCGACAAATCGGTTCTATTATTATATGGCGACCAGCACCGCTTTTTAGTATCCAAACCTCTTAGGGACAATAACGGAAAAACCATGACTAATTTCACAGCAGTTCAAGTCTTTGGAGACCATGATCTCCACGCTGTAGAAATCAAAGTGGCACCTGAAAACCCTAATCTTTTCGAGATAAATCCATTTTATATTAAAGGTAACTGAACCACACAGCATTCAGCCCAATCCCGATATAAATTTGACCGATAAAAAATATTTTACAAAATCAGATTATTGTTAAGTAATTTTTTTGATAAACTTCCTTATATTTATCTAAAATAAAAGTTTATCAAATAAATTATCATGAATAAAGTCCTAACCTTAGCCTGCCTTTTATTCTTTTTAAATGCAGCTAACCTAAAAGCCCAAAACCTAAATATCATTCCATTACCCGAGTCCATTGAAATGGGAGAAGGCCATTTGGTCTTAAAAGAGGGAAGTGTAATTGCGGCAAAAACGGAAAGCAGTAGAAAATCCGCTGCAATTTTCAATGAAATGTTGGAAGCCAAAACAGGCTTGAATCTACTTATTCAAATTGCTCCTCAAAGAAGTGATGCCTTAGTTGTTCTAGAAGAAATTCAAGACGCTCAAAATGAAGAAGGATACTCTTTAAATATTGACGGAAACAAAATTCATATAAAAGGATCACCAAAAGGTATCTTCTATGGATTGCAATCCTTGTACCAGTTGGTTGAAATGAATGGAGGACAAGCCATCGTTCCTCAATTAGTAATCAATGATGCTCCGGCGTTTGGGTACAGAGGTATTATGCTTGATGTTTCACGTCACTTCATTGGCACTGATCAGGTTAAAAAAATACTTGATTTAATGGCCCAATTAAAATTAAACACCTTACACTGGCACCTAACGGATGATCAAGGTTGGAGATTAGAGATAAAAAATATCCGAAACTTACACAGGTAAGTGCTTGGAGAGATTCCACCATCATTGGACAGTACTACGATTTCAAACCATTTATTTACGACGGAAAGCCTCATGGTGGGTATTATACCCAAGAAGAAGCCAAGGAAATAGTTAAGTATGCTGCAGATAGAAAAATTACAGTAATTCCTGAAATAGAGCTTCCAGGCCACAGTTCGGCCGTATTGGCTGCTTACCCGGAACTAGGAAGTTTTGATTCTTTTCAAGGTATCGGAACAGGTACAATTGCCGCAGTAAATGAAAATGGAAAAAAATACGATAATGATATCAACCAAGAAGTCCCAGGCTTCTGGGGAGTTCATTATAATATTTATGGCCCTACGCCAAAAGCTTTTGCATTTTTAGAGGATGTGTTGTCGGAGGTGATGGAAATTTTCCCAAGTGAATACATCCATATTGGAGGAGATGAAGTCCCTAAAGATCATTGGAAAACCTCAGAAATAGCACAAAAAGTTATCAAAAAAGAAAAATTAGCTGATGAACATGAATTACAAAGCCATTTTATTCAACAGATTGAAATGTTTCTTAACAAAAACAACAGGAAGCTGATAGGATGGGATGAGATCCTCGAAGGTGGTTTAGCTCCAAATGCCACGGTAATGAGTTGGAGAGGAGAAAAAGGAGGAATTCAAGCAGCTAAAATGGGCCATGATGTAATCATGACACCCAATAGCCATATGTATTTTGACCATTATCAAGCAGAAGACAAAACAACAGAACCTTTGGCTATAGGAGGTTTTCTTCCTCTTGAAAAAGTGTACAGTTACTCTCCTATTCCTAGTGAATTAAATGAGGAAGAATCTAAACATGTTCTGGGAGTACAGGCCAATTTATGGACCGAATACATCCCTTCTAATAACAAACTGGAGTACTTCCTATTTCCAAGGGCTTTTGCCTTGGCTGAAGTGGCTTGGAAAAAGAATGAAAATAAAAATTATGAATCCTTCAGCCTAGAAAGATTACCTGAAAGGTTACGTCAATTGGAAGAAGACAACGTGTTTTTAGAATTCCAGAGGCTAAAGTAGAATTTAGTAAAGATGAAAAAAGTGGAAGGTATTTGGTTGAAATCAATCCTTTAATAGCTAATGCAACTGTTTACTATACCTTTGATGGACACAAAGCAGACCAAACAGCATTACTTTACACAGGACCGGTATTGGCACCAATTGCAGGAAAAGGGCAAGATCCAATTACCATCCGTTATGTTACCATCAGCCCGGCTGGAAGAAGTAGTAATGAATTCAGTGTGACCCTAGAGTAAGTCTATTCCTTAGGGATAACAAATTGGATTTCTAAACAATTATCACAAAACTTGATCAGCGTGTACAATTTTGATTGTGCACGCTTTTTTTATTAAAAAAGGAAGGTTGGTAACATGCAATAGAAATTCTATTTCCCACAGAAATTATTTTAAAATCAGCCAATACGTTGGTGTTTTGGATTTCACCATAGTAATGCTATGGTGAAATCCCTTACCAGATTGATTTGACTGAAACAACAATACTCATTTGGAATTCTATAATAATCGGAGTTTAACCAAGAAAATCCCTATTCATCAGCCACTATACACTATTTAATGATTTTTTTCAACTAATTGGAAAAGCAAAATGGCATCAAAAACAGAATGCGCCGTAATGGCAGCTATAATTCCGGCTGTTTTGAATAAATATCCTAAGGCTGCAATAAAGCCAATCATAATAATTCCATATACGCTAATTTTCCAATTCAAAGGGTTTAAATAACCATGGATGGCAACAAAAAGGATAGAGGTGATCCACAATCCCAAAAATGGTTGCAACCCTGCCCTGAACAACAATTCCTCTCCAACACCTGCACATATGGATATAAAAACAATCCCTAAATCATTCCAAGACCAATGATTTAGGATTCTATGGTATTTTTGTCTTTCATTTTTGAAAAATGTGGCATTGATCAAAATTATGGCTACGACCGCTCCAAGCACACCCGTCAGGGTACCTGCCAATAGCTGTTGACCTAATGGCCATTTCCCTTTTAGTAGCTCTAACAAAGTGGTGGTTTGAAAAAATAAACCATTGCAAGCCCTAGGAATCCAAAACCTAAGAGAGTCACCCAACCCAGAATTAGCATTCTTTTACTCATAATTTAGTAGTTTTTCTTTCTCCAAGCCAAGAAGATTTGTAAACATTTCACCTAAAAGTAAAAAGTACCAAAATGTCTATTTTGGTACTTTTATCATTGAAGGCAAATCACTCAACGATTCAAACGATTTGCCCAAATATTTATTTAATGGGGAAACCTATTCATTAAAGGTAATATTCAATGTAATTGGCACTGAGCTCAGTGCCTTGCTGATAGGACAGCCTTCCTTTGCCACGTTGGCCAATTCAATAAATTGTTCTTCATTCATTCCGGGAACTTTCCCAGTAAGGTTTAATACTATCCCGGTAATGGCAAATCCAGCATCCCCCTTTTCAATACTTACTGTAGCAGTAGTGTTTAGTTCTTCCGCTTCTAAGTCTTTACCGGCAATCTGAAAGCTAAGGGCCATATTAAAACACCCTGCATGAGCAGCTGCAATCATTTCTTCAGGATTGGTGCCTTTGGAACCATCTTCATTCTCAAATCTGGTTTTAAAGCTATATGGGGACTTGTCAAAAAAACCGCTTGGAGAGGACAGGGTTCCACTTCCTTCCAATCCGGTACCTTTCCATATTGCTGTTGCTTTTCTTTTCATTTTCTCAATAATTTTAATTGGTTTAAAGTTCGTTAATTGAATACTCAATGTATCAAATATCTACCATAAAAACTAAAATATTTAGCTTTTGGGTTTCAAAACAAATTCAAGGTTAATTTTGAAAAACAATAAATAGTTATCACTTTTTATTGCCTACAAGTCCATCGGCAAAAATTTAAAGTAGCTTATTCCATTTAGTAAACTTTCATGGCCAAGGTAACTTCAAGCTCAACCTCCTCACCTATCAGTGTCTCAATTTCTGACTTAATTAATTCAAGTTTATTTTTATCCGGAGGCGCATCCCCCACAATTTTGACAGTTAGTCTCAAAGGTTTAAAACTGCGAACCGAAATATCCCTTAATACCACGTCATTGATTTCATGTCCGTTTAATTTAGATATAACATTGTTTTCCTTTACCATATCCATAAAACCAAAAAACAAAGGAAAACTAACCAGCCCGACAATAACTAAGGAGTAAACAATTCCCCTTCTCGCCAAACGAAAGGGACTAAAACCTAAAAATAAAAAGGTTGTGGCAGCGGCCAATACCATCCCCGATAAGTTCGTTAGAAAGAGTAGGAAAGCGCCTTGGAATATATCCCAATTTGCCCAACCAAATCCAATTCCGGAAACGGCCAAAGGTGGCACCAATGCAACAGCTATGGCAACTCCGGCGAGTGTTTTCGATATTTCAGATTTTGCACTGGCGTAAGCCCCTGCAATCCCTGAACCTACAGCTACCCCCAAATCCAATAAGTTAGGTCTTATTCTTGCTAAAATCTCATCATTGGCAATATTCAATGGGGTAAGCCAAGTAATTAAAATGGCACATAAATACCCTATTAGCACACCCCATCCTATAGTCTTTGCACTATTAACTATAAGCAGGCGCTCCTGCCTCAAAACTCCCATAGAAAGGGATATAATGGGAGCCATTAGAGGAGCTAAAATCATGGCCCCAATGATGACAGGAGAAGAATTACCAAAAAGACCTAAGGTTGCAATGAATGTTGCCAAAAACATTAATACAAGGTAAATACTTGAAGCCATGGAACTTGACCTCAAATTGGAAAAAGATCTTTGAATTCCTCTGTGGTAGCATGATTAATTAGCGGGAGTTTCCTTTGCAATAATTCATTTTTTGCATCCCCTCTAGGTAATGCTTTTATTTTATAAACATCATCTACGGCACCATTGGACTCCAAATCAAGATTTTGGCCCGGAACCATGTTAAATGCAGCTTTTCGGATAGAAACCTGCAAGGTATCAGCGGAAAGCAAAATACCATCTTGGGAATAATTTATAGGTTTGTCCCCCTTAATGAAAAGGTTACCTGTTTTAATATGGGCAGCAAAAGGTGGTAAATTATAGTTTCGCTTGGTTCTGAACATACTATTTAAGCCAAACCACAGAAGACCACTTGTACTTTTTGGAGCCAATACCAAGGCATGTAACTTGCCATCATTAATGAATGAGTGGTCCAGTATTTTTTACTTAGAATACTGCTCTGGGCATGGTGAACAATGATTAAACCAATGGCTGCAGTATTTATTTCATCTTGATTTTCAGCTTTTATTGTAAAGCTATTCAGCCTGGTATTCCAAAACAGTTTTAAAAAATACCCTAACTTTTTCCAAAACCTTTGCCAAGCATATTTCGCTACTGATCCACTCATTAGGCTTAACGACTCGCCTATTATTATCGTATTAAAAACAATGCTTCCATTGGCCTCTAATACATCCACTTTAATCAACTCCTCCTCCTGCAAAATATGATCAATATTTTCTTCAATGCCCGACTTTATCCCATAGCTTTTCTTACCATGGATCATTTCAGGGTGAGGCAATAAGGCAAGTTCAAGGTATTGACCTTCTGCTAAGTCCAGAAAGGCTTTAAGTTGATCATCTGATAGGTAGGCAATAATTTGAACACCTTCCTTTAATTCAAGTTTCACATCTTTAGTGAAAGGGATGGTAGAAGCCAGATTTGAACCAAAATTTGGTACAATCTGGTTTTCTACAAAATCTTTTCCTTACTATCAAATAAGAGTATCCTCCTTTTCATTTATACTTGCTTACAGTAAAATTATTCAGTAAAAATTCATTTAGCAAAACTCGGATTAAACAATACCTGTCAAGTTTAAAACCCTATCCAATTTGGAATATTCAATGTACTGAATAGGATGCATTATTCAACACCAATTCGATTCCAACTTGAGGAGATAGCTTAAAAGAGAAAAAGTGACAATTAGAAATTGACCACGCAAATACTGCTCCAACTTTATCTGGTTTAGGAATGGCCATATTGCCTTCCTATTCTTACTATAAAAGTAATTATTGCTATTGTAAAACAATGAAAAGATTTGAATTTTCAAATAATTAAAAATCAAAAGATGGCAGATAAGACGATTTACCCATAAAGTAAAAAAATCAAGTAAAAGTCCATTTTTTATTTAAGATATTTTTCCACAATTTTGTTACCCCCTAAAAAAGGAGTATTCACAATTTTTCAACTTTCGGTTAAAATAAATTCAATGAATTCAGAGGCTAATGCTATATGGACTGAATGTTTGCGGGTAGTCGAAAAGCACGTCAATGAGCAGAGTTTTTCAACTTGGTTTAAGCCAATTATCCCTGCGAGAATCGATGGTTCTGTCCTCACTATTCAAGTTCCCAGTCAATTTTTTTATGAATGGTTGGAAGACAACTATGTGGAAGTATTGAAATTAGCCATAAAAACCATATTGGGGGCGAATGGAAAATTAGAATACGCGGTAGTAGTAGACAAGGGCAATTCACAAAACCAGCCTTATATGGTAAGTTACCCTCAAGGGGTGAATAGTCCTGCGAATGCCAAGAAAAAGAAAATCTCGCCTCTGCTCACAGTCCATTTGACTTGTCCAGTTTGGATGAACAAACAACGCTTCAATCCAACCTAAGTGCCAACTATACTTTTACTTCTTTTATTGAAGGAGATTGTAACCGACTGGCAAGATCTGCCGGATTTGCGGTAGCCAATAAACCGGGAATTACTTCTTTTAATCCATTAATGGTTTATGGGGGAGTAGGACTAGGAAAGACCCATTTGGTACAGGCCATAGGTAATGAAATCAAAAATGGGCCGGATGACAAATTTGTATTGTATGTTTCCTCTGAGAAATTTGTCAACCAATTTATGGATGGCATTAAAGACGGTAATATAAAGTCCTTCACTAATTTTTACATGCAAGTGGATGTATTAATTATTGACGACATTCAATTTTTGGCAGGTAAAGGAAGAACACAGGAAATGTTTTTCCATATATTTAATCACCTTCATCAAAATAAAAAACAAATCATCATGACCTCGGATTGTGCACCGAAGGACTTGATGGGCTTGGAAGATCGTTTATTGTCACGCTTCAAATGGGGGCTGACAGCTGATCTACAAATGCCGGACTTTGAAACCAGAATTGCAATCATAAAGAAAAAATGCAATCTGAAGGGATAAATATACCTGACAATGTAATAGAGTACCTTGCTTATACGGTAGATACCAATGTAAGGGAATTGGAAGGGGTGATGATTTCTTTAATTGCACATGCTTCACTTAGCCGGGTAGAAATCAGTCTTGAACTGGCAAAGACGATAATGAAAAATATCGTAAAGGACATTGAGACTGAAGTGAGCATAGAGTTTATCCAACAATCTTGTGCCGACTATTATGGCATCAAAGTCGAAGACTTAAAAGCGAAAACAAGAAAAAAGAAATTGTTATTGCCAGGCAAGTAGCGATGTATTTTAGCAAAGAATTTACCAACCATTCCTTAAAGTCTATTGGGTATCATTTTGGAGGAAGAGACCATAGCACAGTGATTCATGCTGTGCAGGCCATCAATGACCTTATGGAAACGGATCCTTCATTTAGGAATGCCATCCAAGAGCAAAAAAAACAGTTCAAAATTAGATCCTACTAATAAGTTTATTTCTTAATTCCAGTATAAAATTCACTTAGCTATAAAGGGGTATTCTTTAAAACTGCTTCCACCCATTGCTGTTTTTTCATAGACAGCCAAACAAGCTTCTTGAAAACGTTCGGGAAAATAAGGTGAGTTTGGGGACAGTTCTAAACCTTCCAAGGCTTTATCAAAAAAGAAAACCTTTGTATTTCCGTATTTAGTATGGGGCATAAAATCTCCATAGGCACGCATATCATCCCATAATTCATCCTGAGTATAAACAGCAAAAATTCGAACTACAGGACCTGTATTGTTTTCGTTTCTATATACTGCCAATTCAGTATAATCGCCATTAAGATCATTAACCCCAGGTTGATTCAAACTCTGGTAAACAATCACCACCAGTAAAACACCAACCATGACAGCAATTAAATAAATTATATTTTTTGTTTTCATTTGTCCCAATAACGAGCTTAAACCATTAATTTAGCCAAAAATAGTAAGAATGACATTCGAATACATCAAAGCTTTACACATTATTTTTATTGTAACCTGGTTTGCAGGCTTATTTTATATTGTAAGGCTTTTTATTTATCAAACAGAGGCTTTGGACCGACCTGAAGCTGAAAAAATATCCTAAAACCTCAACTTGACCTAATGGCAAGCCGATTATGGTACATCATCACCTGGCCATCAGCTGTATTAACCCTTATTTTTGGAACTTGGGTATTGCTTCACCGTCCTACCTATTTATCCATGCCATTTATGCACGCTAAACTTACCTTTGTGGCACTATTATACATCTACCATTTTCGATGTCATTATATTTTTAAATCCCTTCAAAATGGGAAGCGAATATGGAATAGTTCAAAACTAAGACTTTGGAATGAAATAGCTACATTACTTCTTTTTGCCATTGTCTTTTTAATTGTGCTTAAAAGCCTTTTAAACATGCTTTGGGGTATCGCAGGATTGATATTATTAGGGGCAAGTCTGATGTTAGCTACTAAATGGTACAAAAGATTCAGAGAGCGGAACTAATCAATTCTTTAAGATGTCATATTAAATAAAAAATGCTTCGATCTCATTATTTAAATCTTATAATTTTAGGGGTTTTGGCTTTAAGTGCTTGCCATACAAACAATAATCCTAATTCTTTGCCTGTGCTAGGCAATCGGCATGTAGAAGAAGTAGTCGTGGATGGAGAAACCACAACAGACACTATTTATCATAAAATAGCCGATTTCCGATTTACCAATCAAAATGGGCAACAAATTACCAATGAAGATGTAAAGGGAAAAGTGTATGTGGCAGATTTCTTTTTCACCAGCTGCCCAACCATTTGTCCCATTATGAAAAAGCAAATGCTGAGGGTTTATGAAACTTTTAAAGACAATCCTGACTTTATGATATTAAGTCATACAATAGACCCTGAATACGATACGGTAGCCCTTCTTAAAGACTACTCACTTCGACTAGGTATAGAAGATGCTAGTACATGGAATTTTCTTACAGGAGAACAAGAAAAGATCTTTGAAATTGGACAGACAAGCTACCTTACCACAGCCATGAATGACAAGAATGAACCCGGGGGATTTTTGCACTCAGGAGCTTTTGTTTTAATTGATAGAGAAGGGAGAATCAGAGGTATATATGATGGTACCAAGGAAACGCAGGTCAATGTTCTCATCAAAGATTTACCCAAACTTCTCAACAACAATGAAAACAGCAGTAAGTAGTTTACTATTTTTATTAATCATCGCTTGTAAAGGAGGGGATGACAATAAAAATGAAGGTATTCGTAATATAAAAGACCTTAAAACAAGACAATATGCCATTCAGGGCCAACAACTTTATTTACAATATTGCAGCAACTGTCATCAAGAAGATGGGACAGGATTAAATAGGCTTATCCCTCCACTAAAAAATGCTGATTATATGCTAAATGATGTGAACCGAAGTCTATATATCATCAAGAATGGTATGAAAGGTAGCATTAAAGTTAACGGTGTAGAGTACAATCAACCCATGCCTGAAAACAGCAAGCTTAGCCCAATCGAAATTGCGCAAGTCGCTACCTACATATACAATGTTTGGGGAAATGAGCATGGCTTAATTACTCCCGAAAAAGTAAAAGAAGCACTCAGTGCGACACCGTAATTACAAAAGTTTTTGACTCTTTTCGAGGGCTTGAAGGATGTCTTTTTTCACTTCACCAACTTTTTCCAGTTGTTCTTCAAGGTATGTTTTGGCCTGTTCTTCTGACATGTCCTCTAAATTAGGATCAAACTGGCGCATCCAAACAAACATTTCATCATAAGCATTTCCACAATCTGCTGCTACTGCTTTCAATTCTGTAGCCTTTTCCGCATCTTCCACCTCATCTGATTGTTCAAGATTTTCAGCCATCTCGTTTAATTTCTTTTGAGAGGTCTTCAATTCTCCTATTTTAGGCATCACCTCATCATGAACTTGAATTACCTTTTCTTTCAATAGGTCATTTTGACTTTTCTTTGGGCTACAAGAAAAAACAGAAACACAAAGTAAAAACAACAGTAAAAAAGGCGTATTTCTCATTGGTTGGCAGAAATAAAATTGAACAATTTATTTTTTGAGATTTTCAAAGATTATGAAAATATTGATACAAAAAAAGTGAGTCTGATAAATTCTCATAATTCCTTAAAATTTAAGGGTAAGGATTTTTTGAGGAGCCTAAGAAAAGCTAATCAGTCAATAATTTTTGCGTTTTCCAGGATATACATTAATTTTTCGGGATCATTGGCATTTAAAACCAACTCCCCTACCACGCTTACTTTTTGGAGGTATACTTTATGGGTTCATTTAATATTACTTCCATAACGGTTTCAGGGCCTCCGGTTCCACAAAAAAACATTCTGCTAAAGGAAGAGCTGACAGAATTATATGTTTTGGTTTAAACATGCCTTCAAATGGTATAATATATCCATCGGCAGTTATTTCCCTACCTTCCAATTCCAAGGTTTTCTCTCCAAAAACCGGCACAAACAATTCCCCAAATTCATCCTCTTCAACCTCGTAACTTACTTTCGACAGGTATTTCCATACATTTTCCTGTTGACCATAAGCGGAAAAGGAAAGCATACCAATAATTAAAACCAAGTACTTCATATTGTTTTATTTACTTACTTAATTGACCTGCAATATCTTCTTTATAAGCATTCCAAGCAGGAATAATTGACGCCAACACACCGACCATCAATGCATAAACTATAACCCACCATTCTTTATCGGTAAATGTTATCGCATTTAAGCCTGCTACCAAACCTTGTTCATTGGTAATAACTATTAATAACAGAAAAAAGTGTCCAAGTATTAATCCTCCAATGGCGCCTAAAAATGTTAAAATTATTCCTTCCGATAGAATCAGAAGAAAGAGTTGACTTTTAGCTGCTCCTATGGCTCTCATTACAGCCAAATCATATTTTCTTTCCTTCATTGAATTGTACAACGCAATAAAAATCCCTAAACCTGCTATAAAAATAATGAGGAGTGCCAAACCTTTCATTACCACCACCCCTATTCCCAGCAATTCAAAAAGTCTGGACATTTCAAAGGTAGGAGAGGCTGCTTGCAAAGACGTTCTACCATTGATCATTCTGGGTAGCTGAATAGCAGCCATTGGGCTTCTGTAAGCAATCAATACTGTGGTCAACTCTCTGGTTTCGTCTGATTCTGGAAAACCTGTTGCATTTACTTGGTTTTCTAATTTTTCAGAACCAATTTCCTCATCATGAGCATACCACACGGACTCTACACTAGTGACAATTAGTTGATCCAAAACATTATTGGAAGGAGCTAAAATCCCCACTACTTGAAAAGCGTGCTGATCGTGCTGATGGCTGGCTGCCTCTATGCCATGGGCACCGATAAATGTATCACCTACCTTAAAACCCTTTGCTTTCGCTACCTTGCTACCCACGACCACCTCAAACGGTTTTTCCCATTTTTTCCATCAATAAGTTCCGCTTGGTATATATTTAGGTAATCGTGGTTCGACCCAACAATTCTAAACCCCTCATAGTTATCCCCAAGAGCCATTGGTATGGCATTTTTTATAAGTCTATTTCTGGAAACTTTCTGTGCTTCTTTTAGAGGAATATTTCCAGTTGGGAAATCCACATGATAAACAGAGGAAAGCACCAGTTGTAATGGACTACCCTTGGCCCCAATCACCATATCAATTCCCGCAGCATCTCTGTTCACTTTATTCTCAAATTGTTCTTCCACCAATAGCAAAACAGTTATTATAGACAAGCCTAAAGCAAGAAGTAACACATTTAAAATTGTATTTAAAGGCCTATCTATCAGGTATTTCCAACTTAACTTAAATACACTCATACACCGGAGGAATTTAAAGTTATTCGATTAACTATCTGATTTTTAATTCGAGAATCATGAGTGACTATTATTAGTGCAGCCCCAAGTTTTTTGGCCTGGCTTTTAAGCAATTCAACCACCAAATTTGCATTTTCATCATCCAAACTAGCAGTAGGCTCATCTGCCAAAATGACTTTTGGTCCATTAATCAATGCCCTGGCAATCGATACCCTCTGAGCCTCCCCTTCGCTCAAAGTATGTATGCGAGCATGTTGCTTGTTTAGTATTCCAAGTTGATCTAGGTAATATTGAACTTTATCTGCAGCAAGGTTTTTGAAAAAAATATGGAAGGGCCACATTCTCTGAAACTGTCAGTGGTTTTAAAAGATGAGGTTTTTGAAAAACAATGCCTATATTCCTCCCCCTAAATTGATCTAATTCGTTTTCTTTTAATTGGTACAGGGAGGTACCATCAATTATTACCTCACCTTTTTTGGGGGCCAAAAGCCCTCCTAAAATATTTAATAAAGTTGTCTTTCCTGAGCCGGATTTTCCCAAAATCAATAGCTCTTCACCCAATTTCAATTTAATGTTAGGAATTTCAATATTTAGCTGATTCTCATAAGAAAACTGTAGGTCTTCGACAACAATCATAAATGGCTATTTTTTTGCAGGAATTTCTAAAAAGAATTCAGTGCCTTTGTTTACCTTACTTTTAAAATCAATTTTACCACCTATAACTTCAATACATTTTTTCACAATGGAGAGGCCAAGCCCTGACCCCTCTCTGAGGCCTACATTTTTCGCCCTAAAAAATCGATCAAAAAGCTGAGATTGTTCGGCTTCATTGATACCTATACCCTCATCTTTTATTTGTAAGAAAAGGGTATCGTTTTCATGTCTCACTTTGAAATAAACATTCCCTCCATCCTTTGAATACTTTACAGCATTTGATAAAAGGTTTTCTAAAATCTGATACAGTAGATCCATATCAGAGGTGATCATCTTAGGCAGCTTATCGAAGTCTAAGTTAATTTTTACATTATTATCTATTCCGGCCTTTACCATATCTACAACTTCATTGAGAAATGCCGAGGTATAAATCCTTACCGGTTTGTAGTTCATCTTGTCCGCATCTGCTTTTCCAAAAAACAGTACACTAGTCAATAGACTATTTAGGTTTCTAACAGAATTCTCAATTTTATTGGCATGTTTAACCAATTTTGCTTTAAACGGATGATCTTTTTCAGCATAAAGTTTTAACAATTGTGCAGAACTTAAAATAGATGTCAATGGGGTCTTGAAACCATGTGAAACATTCTGAACAATTCTAGATTTTAATTCACTGAGTTCCCTTTCTTTTTCTAAAGCTTTTTGTAGCTCTTTATTGGCTTCATTGAGGTCAGCAGTACGTTTTTTAACTTTTTCTTCTAATTCATTATTTAAGCTTTGGAGCTCCTTTTCTTTTTTATCCTTAAAAATGGCCAACTCAATCACCATATTTAACTCTCTTATATTGAAAGGCTTGATCACATAAGCACTAGGATTGGTCACAGCTACTTTCTGAAGGGTTTCACTATCAGAGCTAGCTGTAAGGTATACCACAGGGATATTATATTTCTCATTAATAATTTCCGTTGTCTTTATACCATCCAGTTTTCCTGAGAGATTGATATCCATCATGACAATGTCTGCATGATTCTTTTCTAGAATTTCCAAGGCTATCTCACCCGAGTCAGCCATACCAATAATCTGGTGGTGATTCTTTTCAAGTGCTTTTTTTAATAAAAGTGCCGAAACGGTATCGTCTTCGGTTATTAAAATCTTAAGAGAAAACATACTACAAAATTAATTAAAAATGTGCCCCAAAATGGTAATAATTATACCGGTAATAAAATCCTTACTAATGTGCCATTGCCCTTTTCACTTTCTACTTCAATGTTACCATTGAGCTTTTCTACCAAATGCTTTGTAATGGCCAAACCCAATCCTGAACCTTCAAATTTACGGTTAAAACCTTTACTTTCTTGTTCAAATGGATAAAACAATTTATTCAAATATTCTTTACTTATTCCAATTCCTTGATCATGAACTTTAATAATCATGTCATTTTCAACCTTTTCCACTACGACTAGTATCATGCCTTTTTCTGAATACTTAATGGCATTACCTACAATATTATTAATAATAATTTGAAGGTATTTGCGCTCTAAATTGGCATAAAACGGTTTTGTTAGAAATTTTGAAGTGACTAAGATACCTTTTTTTATTCCTATGGATTTATGATTAATCAATATTTTTGAAATAAAATCATTAACATTGGTTTTTTCCATCACAGCACTCAACTCATCTGATTCAAGTGAAGAAAGGTCTAAAAAGTTAGTTATGGTATGCAACAACCTGTCGCCACTTTCCTTAATTATATTTAAATGTTCAATTAATTCCTTGTCATTTGACCTTGTTTGAATAATATATTCCGTGCTTCCAAGTATACCATTCAATGGGGTTCGGATTTCATGACTCATATTGGAAATAATATTGCTTTTAAGATGGCTTATTTCCTCGGCTTTTCCTTTGGCTATTTCCAGGCCCCTTTCATAGGCCTTTTTTTGGAAACATCCCGGAATACATTTAAATACATCAATTTACCTTCAAATTCTTCATTCATCTTTGAAATTGAAACTTCAATTTCTTTATCCCCTGATGGTAAAGACAATTCAAACTCTTTAATAACTTTATCACTTTTTTCAGTCCACTAACAATTTCTCCCCTAAGCCTTTCAAAGGTTTTATTGTCTCTAAACAAATATTGTAAGCCATTTTCCTGAAGCTGTGCTTCACTAACTTCAGCAAGTGAACAAAAGGAAGGGTTTGCCGCTAAAACGGCTCCTCCTTGAATGGAAAGTAACAAGCCGTCTTGTGAATTGTCCCATACCACCTTAAACCGGTCTTCCCTTTCTGCAATTTCTATATTTTTTTTGTGCAGTTTGTTCTTTAAAACCCCTTTGTCTTTTGTCTGCCGAACGAAAAAACAAACACCATAGATAATTGCTATCAAAATGGTGAACATAATAAAGAGAAACCAAAAATTGCTATAAAAAGGAATTTCCAAAATCAATTGCCCATCCTCAAGTAGTGTTTGGTCTGTTGGCAAGGCCAAAAGTGTCAAACACCAATTTTTATGGTAAGGCATTTTTTTCAAAAAATGCCAACCATAACGGAAGCTATTTATTATTAATGGCGATCGATTCATTTCAAATTCACAAAAGTTTGACGATTAAAAAGTCTTGCCTCAAAGAAACAAAATCCACCATACATCTTTTCCAGATGACTATTCAGAAATATAAAATCAATCCAACACTTTATAATTTCCACAAGTTTGCGCCCGGCAATTACCAAAGAAAAATAGGTATTTATCAATTTTAAACAAAAATTCAAATTATTTCTTAACAAAAAAAGAGACAAATCAATTTTCAATAAGGTTAAAACGTTATTATTAACAAAGCCCTTCCAAAAATAAAAAGACTCTAAAAGTAAAAAGAGGTAATTTGGCAATATTAAATTCATAGGGTCAATTATCTTCCCTAAAAATATAAAAAGTTATTCATAGTTTAAATTAAATTGATATTGTTTGCAATTTCTTTTTGTGATCACTCTTTATCTCCTATTTTTGTAGCAAAATAATTAAAAGTAGACTTATGAGCGTATTGGTAAATAAAAATTCCAAAGTAATTGTACAGGGGTTCACAGGAACTGAAGGTTCTTTTCACGCCCAACAGATGATAGAATATGGTACCAACGTTGTAGGAGGTGTAACTCCTGGTAAAGGTGGCAGTACCCATTTAGGTAAGCCTGTGTTCAACACGGTGGAAGATGCTGTAAAAACAAAGGGAGCAGATACAACTATAATTTTTGTTCCTCCTGCTTTTGCAGCAGATGCAATTATGGAGGCTGCAGATGCAGGAATCAAAGTGATCATCGCCATTACTGAAGGAATTCCTGTTAAGGACATGATGAAAGCCAAGCCGTATGTTAAGAAAAAAGGTGCTATTTTGATAGGTCCTAACTGTCCGGGTGTAATCACCCCAGGTGAAGCTAAAGTAGGAATTATGCCGGGCTTTGTATTCAAACAAGGAAGAGTAGGTGTAGTATCCAAATCTGGAACCCTTACTTATGAAGCAGCTGACCAAATAACAAAAGCAGGATTAGGTGTTTCTACCGCCATTGGTATTGGTGGAGACCCGATCATCGGTACATCTACTAAAGAGGCTGTTCAATTGCTAATGGAAGATCCTGAAACTGATGCCATCGTTATGATTGGTGAAATTGGTGGAAATTACGAAGCAGAAGCTGCCCAATGGATCAAAGAAAATGGCAACAAAAAACCTGTTGTAGGCTTTATAGCCGGCCAAACTGCACCTCCAGGTAGAAGAATGGGACATGCAGGAGCAATTATAGGTGGAAAAGATGATACTGCGATTGCTAAAATGCGTATTATGAAAGAAAATGGAATTTTTGTTGCAGAATCACCTGCTGAAATTGGTGAAGTAATGGCAAAAGCACTAGGTGTAGATGCCTAATTCTAATTTGCTATTGCAATAAATTATATCCAAACGAATAAAAAAGGAGATCAATAGATCTCCTTTTTTGTTTTATCAATTCACCATGGTGTTAGAAATTCTCTATTCAACTTAAAATATGCAACAGACAAACTATCTGCCCATATAAACCACTTGAAAAAATACCGATTTCTATTCTTTTTTTACCCTACCTGTTAGCACAATTGTTCACCATAGCGATACCGGGACTCCTCCCAAACAGCCTATGATTTTATTAGGATACATCACTCCTTGAGAAAGCTCAGGAAAGGCATTACCCTATTTTATAATCAGAATTCAACTTGTAGAACTAATTTTTAATGAAATAAAAAGGCTTAATTCTTTTTAGGTTAAATATTTCTCAAATACACTTGCCTTTACAACTATTATGAATTGATTTTTGAGCAATCCTTTTTTTACTAAGAAATTGATAGGTCTAATTCATTTTTATTACACTTCACCACACCATCCATCAAAATAGTATTGGAAATATTCAATTATTTACATTAAATTTAATGCATAACCTGATAACAAATCCAAATAAAACCTATGCCATTGATCAAAACTTATATTTTGATGGTTTTAGCTTCTCTTTATATTTTTGTGGCTGAAGCACAGGAAACTTTAGATTACCAATCTGATATCATTCCGGTATTGGATAAGCACTGCTACTCTTGTCATAACACAGGAAACCCCAAAGGAGGGGTAAATCTAAAGAGATATGAAGAGGAAGGCCGGATAGTCAAAGATGGGCAATTTTGGCTAAAAGTGGTAGACCAGATCAAGTCGAAAGAAATGCCACCCTCCAATAAGCCTGAATTAAATGAGAAAGATTACCATGTTCTTCTCGACGGCATCAATGGCATACTGATAAAGTCTCTGGAAAAAAGAACCCCGGAAAAGTTATCATCAGGAGATTAAGTCATAGAGAATATCATTATACCATCTTGGATTTAACAGGGGTCAATTTTGATGCGGTAAACAGGTTTCCTGCAGACGGATCTGGAGGGGGATTCGACAATCAAGGAGGCTCCTTGTTTTTCACTCCACTCAAGATGGAAAGGTATTATGATGCAGCTGAGGAAATTGTAAACAGGCTTCAAGAAGATCATAACAAATGGTCTGAATTAGTTCCGGAAACTTACAGACAAAATATTTTGCAACGCTTTTTAAACTGGCTTTTGCCTAAGTTCATCAGTGATTTTGAACCCTTAAATTCAGCAGAAAAAGCAGCAGAGAAAGTTCTTTTTCCTTTTGCCAGTAAGGCCTATAGAAGGTTAATTAAGACAGAAGAAAAAGAGTTGTTCATCAGGCTTTTTCATCCGTATATTATGAAAATTCTGAAGAACCGGATCCACAAAGATTCAACACATCTGTTGCCGAAGTTTTTAAAGCCATATTAATTTCCCCTTCTTTTCTTTATAAGATGGAAGAAGAGCCTTTAGGTCCTGAACCTATTGCTTTGGGAGACTTTGAGTTGGCCACTAGGTTGTCCTACTTTTTATGGTCTAGTATGCCAGATGATGAACTATTTAAATTGGCAATGGAAGGCAAATTACAAGCTCCTGGAGAAATAGAAATTCAGGTTAAGAGAATGCTTAATGACCCCAAGTCAAGAAGATTCTCTGAATCTTTTGTAAGCCAATGGTTAGGCATAAACAAATTGAAAGACCCCAATGCTCCACTGGCAGATTTGGTGCGATTCCCAGAATTCACGCCTTCCATTAGAGAGGCAATGTTTGAGGAGACCATATCTTTTTTTCACCATGTGATGACAGAAAGTAAAAATTTTATGGATTTGATTAATAGTGATTACTCTTTTCTCAATGAGGACTTGGCAAATTACTATGGAATTGAAGGCGTCAAAGGAGATAATTTCAAGAAAGTTGCATTAACTAACAATACAAGAGGTGGATTTTTAGGCTTAGGAAGCGTGCAGGCAGTTACCTCGTTGCCTACACGCACCAGTCCGGTATTAAGAGGAAAGTGGGTCTTAGAAGAAATTTTGGGTACTTCCCCCCACCACCACCACCGGATGTTGCAGAATTGCCTGAAGATGAAGCTTTGCATGAAGAACTTGGATTAAAAGCCCTTTTAGAGAAACATCGAGAGGATCCGGCCTGCCAGTCCTGCCACGAAAAAATGGATCCATTAGGACTTGGTCTGGAGAATTTCGGTGCGGATGGTAAATGGAGAGAAAGTTATGGAAGTACACCCATTGATCCTGCAGGTGTTCTTGCTTCAGGAGAAACTTTTGAAGGGCCGGGAGAGCTGAAGCGTTTACTAATGAAAGAAAAGGAAAAGTTTGCTCGTAATCTTTCAAAAAAATCTTTGTCTTTTGCAATCGGTAGAGGCACAACTTTCACAGATGAAACTGCAATCCGGGAATTGTCTACTGCATTGATAGAAAATGACTTTAATCCGGATGTATTTATTTCTACTTTGGTTCAAAGCTATCCCTTTAGAATGAAAATAAAAGATTTTCAGAAAAAAGTGAACGAAATTGATTGATAATACTGAAAAAACTTGAAAAATAGTAAAAATAGGCTTGCTAAATAAGCGATTTTTATGCTGAATTACTGATTAACAATATTTTAAAATTATGGTCGGCTTTAATTTCGCTTGGTGTAAATATTATTTTCAAGCATAATTTTGCTTTAAATATTATATGATATGAATAAGAAGTGGCAAATATCTAGAAGGAAATTATTGAAAGGTGTTGGAGCAGCTATAGCCTTACCTTTTATGGAGGCAATGGCTACTCCATTGGGTTTAAGAAGCTATAGCAATGATGGATTTCCGGTACGGTCCACATTTATGTTTATGCCCAATGGAGTGCATCCGGGAAGATGGACCCCAGAAGGAGTGGGAAGAGATTATACCCTTTCTCCCACTTTAGCTCCTCTGTCTCATTTGAAAGATGATATTTTAGTACTAGGCCAATTGATGAACAAACATTCTATTTTTCAAGGTGCCGATGGACACTATGCCAAGACAGCTAACCTCCTTACCTGCCTTCCAATACAAAAGACTGCAGGAGACAATATCAATAGTGGGGGCATTTCCATTGACCAATTGATAGCCAACCACTATAAAAATGAAACTCTTTTCCCATCCCTAGAATATGGGTTGGATAGAATACAAACTGGGGTAGACATCAATGTAGGCTTTACAAGGTTATATGCAAGTAGCATTTCTTGGAAAAATGCCATGACTCCGCTTTCCAAAGAGATTGACCCTAGAATGGCTTTTGACAGGCTATTTAGAACATTTATTCCGGGAAATAATAAACAAGAAAACCCATATAAAAGCAGTATTCTTGATGCCGTTTTGGCGGATGCCAAATCTCTTAAAAATAATTTGGGAAGATCCGATCAAGATAAATTGGAAGAATATTTGGAATCTATCCGGTCAATAGAAAAGAGGATCAACAACCAGGAAAGCTTAAAAGACTTTGCCAGCAATATCACTCCTGATATCAAACGTGAATTAATCAGAGTAAACCAAGATATAGAAGAGTATGCAGAGGTGCACAGTGGTGTAAATGTAACTGAAAAACCCGGCTTATGTTCGATATTATCGCCTTGGCCATGTGGAGTGATGCTAGTAGAGTAGCTACTTTTATGTTTGGAAACTCCGTAAGTAATAGAAACTTTTCTTTCTTGGAAGGTGTAAATGGAGCCCATCACTCAATCTCCCACCATATGAATCATCCTGGCAAAATGGAGCAGTATGATCGCATTACCAAATGGCATCTTGAGCAATATGCCTACTTTTTAGACAAATTAAAGTCCATTAAGGAAGGGAACGGCACCCTTTTAGACAATTCTTTGGTCATGTTTGCATCCGGCCTAAGGGATGGCAACAGACATTCACCTAGGGACCTGCCGATTATAGTTGGAGGACATGGGGGAAATAAAATAAAATCCGGACAAAATCTTATTTATAAAGAAAACACTCCGTTGGCTAACCTATACACTTCCTGGATGCAAGCTGTTGGGATGAATGAAACTAAATTTGCAGACAGCACAGGTACCTTAGAAGGAATTTTAGCCTAAGCTATTAACTTATCATAAAAAACGCACCATAACAGGCTATAAATGTCTGCTATACAGGAATCATATGGATAACAAAGAATTGCCCTCCACCACTAATTTGTGGATACAGTTAGCCGGTAAAAGAATAATTATACCATCATTTTTTATCATATCTTACCTTTTTATGCTATTGGTGCCTACTAATTTTGATGAGCAAAACCATTGGTTTGTTTTCTTAGGTAGGTTCCACCCACTTGTGCTACACTTCCCTATAGTATTGATCCTTGTTACAACAGGTTTTTTATTGATGGGTTTTTTTAATCCCAACTTTAATAAACCGGTTATTATTCGTTCCCTACTTTGGGCTTCTGTATTCTTCTCATTTGTCTCTATTCTTGCCGGCTATTTACTTTATATATCGGAGTCCTATTCAGGCAATTTAGTGAGCAACCATCTCAATGGAGCTTTGGCCACAGGTATTTCTATCTCACTTTGTCTTATCATTTACGAATTAAATTATCAAAGGAAATTGAAAGGAAGTTTTGTTTTTTATTTCTTACTGATAGTCGCCAACTTTTCTTTAGCATATACAAGTCATATGGGAGGCTCATTGACACATGGAGAGGATTTTTTAACTGCTCCGCTGGATGCCCTTTTACCAGCTAAAAAGATAGATAAAGCCCCTGAAGACATGCTACTCTTCGAAGACATGATTGCCACTATTTTCGAAACAAAATGTGTTTCCTGTCATAATGAAAACAAAACAAAGGGAGACCTGCTTCTCAATAATTACGAGGAAGTTTTTGCAAAAGGAAAAAGCAAAAAGCAAGCAATAATCCCCGGTGATACGTCAAATAGTGAGTTGATGGTAAGAGTATTGCTTCCTGATGACCATGATGAAAGGATGCCTCCGGAAGGTAAACCGGGCTTGACTGATGAAGAAATCAGCTTATTGTCCTATTGGATAAGCAGTGGGGCCTCAGATACATTAACATATGGAGACATAAACGATGAAAAAGTATTGACAGAAATAGAAGCCTTAATGCCAGATATTCGGCAGGCACAATATAAAATAATTAAGGAAAAAGAGGCATTTGAAGCCGCTTTACAAGAACTTAGGCAAATAGGAGATCCAATAGGAATTGACATTTCAATCGATGAACGCTCCAATGGTAAGTTTTTCGGATTGAAAATGAGATTCCCACCGGCACACGTCAACAATGATGAAATCAAAGCCTTTTCACCTTACTTCCCTTACTTTTCGCGGGTCTCATTAGCCTCATCAAACATAGATGACGATGCATTATTTGATTTAGGGAAAATGTCTCAACTCCGCAGGTTAATCTTACAAAAAACAAATATTAATGGAGAAGGACTACCCTATTTAAAAGATCTTGAAAACCTTGAAGAACTGAATTTATCGTTTACTCCTCTCGATGAAGGAAATTTGCTTTACCTTATTGGTTTTAAAAACTTACAAAAAGTCTATCTCTTTGGAACACCGGTAAAACCGGAAGTAATTTCTGCCCTCCAAAAACATAAGCCTGAATTAGAAATAATTTTAGAAGAAGGTCCATTTTATTAATGGTCTTTTTTTAAATTATTAGGTATTATTGTCATTAAATACTTTTAAAATTTAAGTTTCATACAATGAAGATCCACAAAGCATTACACCTGGTATTCTTAATTGGCATTAGCCTTTTTAGTTTCACCCATTGCCAATCCCAAGTAAGCTCTGAAAACCAAGTCGAAACAGCAGATAAAGTTAAAGGTATAGACCTTCTAAAGGCCTATATAGAAGAAGATTTGGATGTATATGATTATGAATTGGCCTATGAGTCTAAAGGAGAAGATTACTCTTACTATGTTCTCAAAGTCATCTCTCAAAATTGGTTAACTGAAAATGAAGTGAATGAAACCAAATGGTGGCATTGGGTTTCGTTTGTCGTTCCCAACGAGCTCAAACACAATACCTCTTTATTAATCATATCAGGAGGCAGCAAAAACACCACCCTCCCGGAGAAACCTGATGACATGATTCTCCAAGCTGCGCTGGCGACAGGTTCTACTGCAATCAAAGTCCACAATATCCCATTTCAGCCTGTAGAGTTTGTAGGTGACACCTTAGGGTTAAGGACAGAAGATGCTATCATTGCATATGGTTGGAGAGAGTTTATGGAGAGAGGTGCTAAAGATGAAGATGCCATTTGGTTGGCTAGATTTCCGATGACCAAGGCTGTTGTTTCAGCCATGGATGCTGTGGTTGACTATTCAAAAAATAATTTGGACTTGTCCCTAGACAAATATGTGGTAGCTGGGGCATCTAAGAGAGGCTGGACTACCTGGACCACTGCAGCAGTAGATGATCGAGTAATTGGCATGGTTCCTATTGTAATCGATATGCTTAATTTGACACCTTCATTCAAACACCATTGGCAAACTTATGGGTTCTGGGCTCCGGCAGTTAATGACTACAAGCATGAAAAAATATTTGACTGGATGGACAGTAAAGAATTTGACCGTCTAATTGAAATCGTAGAACCGTACCAGTTCTTGGAAGAGTACACAGACATCCCTAAATTACTTATCAATGGTTCAGGGGATCAGTTCTTCCTACCGGACAGTTGGAGATATTATTGGAATGACCTTCCCGGCGAAAGCCATATAGCTTATATACCCAATGCGGGTCATGGACTTAAAAATTCCGATGCTCCCCAAATTCTTCTAAGCTTTTATTCACAAATCATCAATAATGTCAAGCGACCTTCCTATAGCTGGGAGGTAAAAGAGGATGCCATAACAGTTAAAACAGACATCAACAATCCGCCGGTTGCAATAAAGTTGTGGACCGCTACAAATGAAGCTACCAGAGATTTCAGAATTGATGCCCTAGGCCCAAAATGGAAAGCTACAAATATCCCATTTGAAGCAGATGGTGATTATACTATTCCAATTGAAGCTCCTGCCAAAGGCTGGACCGGTCATTTTGTAGAACTTACCTATGCGGGTCAAGCACCATTAAAATTTACCACCGGAATAAAAGTTCTTCCGGAAACATATGATCACGATTTATATGTACCTAAGGAAAGAAAAGGTACACCAAATGATTGATCTACTAATTTAGAGCAAAAGCTATGTAGTAATCTCCGGAAGGAGTGCCCATTTTTCCGCCTCCTGCGGCGATTACTACATATTGTTTTCCTGCAACAGAATAAACCGAAGGAGTAGCATAACCTCCTACAGGCAATTTATATTTCCAAAGTTCTTCCCCGGAATCTTTGTCAAATGCCCTAAAGTATTCATCCTTTGAAGCAGCGATAAATACCAAACCTCCTGCTGTGACAACCGGACCTCCGTAATTCTCTGTTCCAGTTTGAGGGATTCCTTTCTCTGTTAGTTCAGCAAATTCTCCCAATGGTACAGACCATGCTATTTCACCTTTATTCAAGTTGATGGCATTCAGTGTACCCCAAGGTGGTTTTATGGCCGGATACCCTTCTTGATCAAAAAACCTATTGTATCCTGTGGTTGTGTAGGGCAAAACATTAACATCAGCAGTTTTCTCCGGATTTTGAAAATCTTCCGGACCCTCTGTACTGAATAAATAATCAATAATTTGCTCCCTTACCTCCGAGGATAATTGCTTGAATGCAGGCATTCTACCTTTTCCATTTTTTATCATTTCGCTTACCTCGGCTCTAGCCAACCTTTTATCCAATGCTAATAGTGATGGATATGCCCCAGTTTCGTCCCCCCTTTTCCGGTCCATGGCACATGGCGCAATTGGTTAGGTAAGCTACATTTCCTAATGAGCGTTTGCCGCTATTGGTAGGTACCATGGTTAAAATCCAAGGCATCTCATTGGCATTTACGTACAATAAGCCTGACCCTTCATCATAAGCAGCTCCTCCCCATTCTGCTCCTCCATCAAACCCCGGCAGTATGACAGTTCCTTCAATACTTGGAGGCATAAAGTAAGCCCCATAATTTAAGTGCTTTATTTTCTCCTGAACATAAGCTGTGGCTTCAGGAGAAATATTGGTAACTTCTTCATCCGTAAAAAGCTGCCTAGCAAAGGGAGGTGGAGAAGTAGGTAAAGGTTGACTTGGCCAAGCATCTTCCCCCATTAATTTGGAGGCAGGGGCCTCAATTTCCTCAATAGGGTAAAGAGGTGTGCCATCAGATCGATCAAAAACAAAAACCCTTCCTGACTTAGTAATTTGGGCAACTGCCGCAATACTACTGTCTCCTCTATTGATTTGAACTAAATTGGGTGGGGCAGGCAAATCCCTATCCCATATATCATGTCTGATGGTTTGATAATGCCAAATACGTTTTCCGGTAGATGCATTTAGTGCAAGTAATGAATTTGCAAAAAGATTCTCGCCCACGCGGTGTCCTCCCCAAAATCAAAAGCTGCTGAGCCGGTTGGGATGTAAACTACCCCTGTACTTTCATCCAAGGTCATTCCCGCCCAACTATTGGCTCCCCCTATTTTTGTAGGCATCTTTGGGCCAAGTATCATAACCAAATTCCCCTGGTTTGGGTATGGTATGAAAAATCCATTCTACATCACCTGATACCACATTAAATGCGCGAATATAGCCGGGTGCAGCATCTGTACTCTCTGAAACCCTTGTCCCTACGATCAACTTGTCCTTGTAAATTACACCGGGGGTAGAAGATCCAACATAATAGTCCTGAGCCCAATCCCCCAATCCTTCTTTTAAGGAAACTTTACCACTTTGACCGAATCCATGTACAAGCTTACCCGTTTTGGCATTCAATGCCAAAAGAAAGGAACCTGCAGAATAAAACAATCTTGATTCGGTTTCTGATTCCCAAAAGACCAAACCTCTGTTCACACTATTGCCAAACTTGAAATCTTTGTGAGGGTCATACACCCATAATTCTTCGCCGGAGGCCGCATCCAAGGCAAAGGCTTTCAGATCCGGACTTGTTCCGTAGAGCACTCCGTCAATAATCAGCGGGTTACATTGAATTTGGCTTTTCCCATTCACCGAATGCCCACCCGTTCGAAATTGCCAAACAGGCGTTAATCGACTGACGTTACTTTTATTTATTTGTTTTAAGGAAGAATATTGCGAACTTCCCTTGCTCCCAAGATATGCAGGCCAATTCTCATTCGCCTTTATCTCCGAAAGCTTATCAGTACCACAAGAAAATAAAATGGAAAAACCCATTAATAAACAAATATATTTACGCATTCTTATCTTAAGCATCCATTTAAAATTATGATTCTCAACAAATATATCATTTTTGTTGGAAGCTAAAAGGTGAAACTTATGATTAGTCCTAAACAATGGGTTGGCAAGATAATTGACCAATAGCAGTTTGAAATTTACTGCTTGCTCTTCAATCTCATTTATATTTTGATCACAATTAATTAAGTCATTATTATGAAAAAATTACTGATTTGTAGACATGGAAAATCATTCTGGGGTGATCCTAACTTAACTGATCACCAAAGACCATTGGCCAAAAGGGGCTTGTATGATGCTCCAATGATGGCCAAAAGGGCTCATTCTAACCATATTATTCCGGAAAAAATCCTGTCATCAGATGCTTTAAGGGCAAAAATGACAGCTGCATTTTACCTAAAATCCTTTGAAAAATTAGACATCATCTACGAGATTAGCACAAACCTTTATATGACTTCTGTTAAAGAACACCTTGATGAGGTCAAAAAAACAAGCAATAAGATCGATACCCTATTTATTTTTGGCCATAACCCTACCTTGACATTGCTAATTAATTACTTTGGAGAAAAACTAGAAAACCTTCCTACGGGAGCAGTTTTTGGTTTTAAGTTCAATGTGGAGAATTGGAAAGATATTGCACAGGAAAATGCCGAGTTCTGGATGTATGATTACCCTAAAAACTTAAGCACTAAAACTTCCTGACATCTTGCAACACTTCTTTGAATTCATTGGGATGGGCTATTAAATAAAGTACCTTTTGGGCGATGGCTTCAGGAGTACTCAATTCTCCATCATTTTTTAAGGACTTAAATTTTGAAAGATTGCTAAATTCAGTGGGGCTTGCAGCCCTTATGGAAGCTTGCATAGGCGTATCAATCACTCCTGGGGATAAGGCAAATAATTTAAAACCCAAATTATTGAGCTCAGACTCTCGTTGAGCAATTAATGTCATTTGATTCAATGCAGCTTTGGAAGCACTATAGCCGGACCATCCGTCTACTACCTTTGCTGCTGCACCAGAGCTTATATTCACTACTATTTTTGATCCTGTATGATGCTTGTATTTCTTCATAAAGGCATTCATTAATAAGGCCGGAGCAATAACATTCACAGCATGAATCGACACAATTGAATCAGCGGATAAGTTTCCGTTATAAGCGATTTCCCCTATCCAGCCTGCATTGTTTATCAGTACGATCTCTTTATATTCTCCATCGGGGAAAATTTCTGAGAACCTGTTAATTATACTTTCTGAGTCCTCTAAATCTAATTGTATGGGAGTAAAATTTCTTTCTTCTTTTAGGGAGCTTCTAGAAACACCTATAACGCAGGATCCAGATTTTTTTATTAAAGCATTTTTTAGAGCTTGGCCGAGTCCCTTACTGGCCCCTGTTAATATATAAAGCGATTTTTTCTCCATTAGAAATGTCTTTTAATTTAAACGCAGCGTTTTCCCTATTGAAATCATCAAATATAATGTACAAAATAAAACCTCCCCATAACAGATAGAATACATTTGCACCGGAACTAAATTCTTGTCCACGGAATGAGTCCTTAAAATAATTGCATTTATCTTAAGGGAAGCTTACTGATTCAGGTTTAGAAAATTCCTTCTGTAATTTCAAACTTAAAGAATGAAATCTATAAAACAACATAATTGCTGTAAGGGTAAGACCTATTAATAAGCCAATCCATATACCCAATTCGTTGTAATGAAATTTAAATGCCAAAAGATAACCGAGAGGAAGTCCAACTACCCAATAGGCAAGTAAGGTTACCAATGTAGGAACCTTCACATCAGAAAGCCCCCTCAAAGCTCCCAGAGCAACCACTTGAAGTCCATCTGAGAGCTGAAAAACCGCAGCAATTATTAATAAACTAGCTGCCATTTCCACTACTTGGATATCTTCAATGTATAGCAAAGGCAAATAATTTTTAAACATTAAAAACATAACTGCAAAAAAGGACATGAAAATCAATACGTTGCCGAAAATTGAAAAACCAACTTCTCGTAATTTTGGAATATCTCTTCTTCCTAATTGGTTTCCAATCCTCACCATTGCAGCTGCAGAAAGTCCTGAGGCCATCATATAGCTTATTGATGCAAGATTTATGGCTATTTGATGAGCCGCCAAAGCATTGACCCCTATCCAACCCATCATGATGGCAGCTGAACTGAAAGCCCCAACTTCAAATACAAATTGCAAGCCGGTTGGAATCCCTATCCCTAACATTTTTTTAATGACAGAATACCTAATTTGCTTCAATTTTATACTGCGAATGTATTTTTCATACCTTCTTGACCTGGTTACATAGAGGTACAAAACCCAAGCCATCAGAATTCTAGAAATCAATGTGGCCCACCCGGCTCCATTAAGCCCTAATTCAGGAAATCCCCAATTCCCATAGATCAATAAATAATTCAATCCGATGTTTAGTAGATTAAATAAAACCGTTATAAACATGGCTTGCTTGGTTTGAGATAAACCTTCAATAAACTGTTTATAGGTTTGAAAAAACATGAATGGGATTAGCGAAAATGTGATGATCAACAAATAAGGTATGGCTAGCACCACTACTTCTTGCGGTTGGTTGATCAATTTCAATCCAGGGAAATGGCTAATATAAGCAAAAACAAAATGACAGAAGCTACCGAATTGATGACAAAACCATGGTTTAAAAACCTACCGATTTTACCTTTCTTCCCTTCTCCATCAGCTGCCGCAACCATGGGAGTGACAGCCATTGAAATACCAATTCCAAACATTAATATCATAAAAAATACTATTGGCAAGAGAGGCAGCAGCAAGCGGAACGGCACCCAATCTACCTACCATGATATTGTCAGCCACCCCAACCATCACCTGCCCAAGCTGACTTAACATCACCGGGTAAGCCAAAGTAAATGTCTTATTAAAGTTATTTTTGAAACCAGTAAACATCAAAATTTGGGTTTATTTTTTTAACAATACAGAAGCTTTGAAAATTGCAGCCATGCTTATAGCGTCTGTGATTTGACCGTCTAATACCATATCATAGGCCTCTTGAAAAGGCAAGTGCCACACTTTGATGTCTTCTGTATCATCAAAAGCTGTTTCTCCTTGAACCAATTCCTTGGCCAAAAAGACATAACCCACTTCATCCGTAACGGAATTTGAAGTATGGATTTTCAGTATTTCAGTCCATTCATTCGCTTGCAACCCGGTTTCTTCTTTAAGCTCCCGCTTAGCACTTTCCAAGGCAGTTTGACCAATAGCACCTCCTCCCATTGGTATTTCCCAAGTATATTCATCCAAAGTATACCTGTATTGGCCTACTAGCCATGTATAACCATTTTCATCCAAAGGCAAAATCCCCACGGCCAGATTTTTAAAACTTACCTTTCCATAAATCCCCTTCTTTTGGGTAGGGGTGATCACTTGGTGTTCTTCAACCCTAATCCAAGGATTGTCATACACTTCTTTTTTGAAATTGTTGTCCACGGATTTTTCATAATAAAAAAAGGGTGACTAACAGCCACCCTTCAAATGCTTTAAATAAATGTTAATTTAAGCCGGGATAGGCAATACTTTACTGTCTTTAAAAGTAGAAAGGATAACCATAGACTGCATAGAATCTACCTCCTTAATTTCACTTACTTGCTCCAACATCAACTTCTGATAAGAATTTATATCTTTAGAGATGATTTTCAAAATAAAATCTCCTGTACCAGTGATATGGTGGCATTCGATTACTTCTGGTATCTGATTGATTTCCTTCATAAAGGCATCAATATTAGATTTATTGTGACCAATCAACCCTACCAAGACAAAAGTACTCACGCCAAGACCTATTTTTTCAGGATCTAATTTGGCATGGTAACTTTTAATTATTCCTGATTGCTCCAATTTTTTCACCCTTTCTAAGGTAGGTGCCGGAGATAATCCTATATCTTTTGAAAGCTGTGCATTTGTTATTTTTGCATTGCCTTGTAGAATTTCTAAAATTTTACGGTCGATTTTGTCAAATTTCACTTTTATGCTATTATCCATATTGTAAAGAATTTACCGAATTATATGTGGTACAAAGGTAATCTAATTTATATTTATTTTAAAGTCATTTACGAAAAAAACGCAAGCGCGGACGAAATATTGTTGTTTAATTGCTAAAAAAATTAAAATTATTGCACTTACTCTTTTGTAAATTCTGAAAAAACCTGTATTTCAACTCGATTAGACTAATAATGAACAAATTAGTACTCATCAAAGTTTATTCTTTTTCAAAAATTCTCTAGCTTCTTTATTTGCAGGATGTCGTCTCTTAGAATATTCTTTTACCAAATCTAAATAACGTTTGGCTTTACTTTTATCCCCTTGCCTAAAGTAATTTTTTCCCAATTGAAGGGCTGAAAACAAATAATATCCGCTTTCCTGAGCCCCTAACTCATCACCAAAAGCTATAGTTCTTAAGTAATAGTGAATGGAATTTTCATAGTTCCTCATCCGGTCATAATTCTGGGCAATAAAAAATGCGGCATACCTCCCACTGGTAGCCTCATATCCTGTCCAATTTTCATCAATCCGCTTTAAGATTTCCAAAGAAACTTCCTTGGCCTCTCGCCCTCTTCCGACGGCATACAATTGCCTTGCAAAATGTCGATGAAAATAGGGGTTGTTGGGATATTTACTATTTAAGTACTTTGTAATTTCTAATGCTTTGAAAGGCTTTTTCTCTTCTGTTGCATAAAGTCTAAACAAAAAATATTGCGCCTCTATCCTCGCATAAAATGAGCTTTTAGCCACTTCTTCTAACTGCTTTAACCCCAGCTGCTGATCTCCCTTTGGAAAAAGAAGCATGATCGGCTTTAATAAGGGGTAATTGTCACGGATCCAGACGGAAAAATAATTGTACAAAGCGTCTCCCAGCAATAATTCCGGGCTGAGTTCTTCTTCTCCTCTACTAAGTTCCAAGTATTTCAAAGCATTTTTGCTCGCAAAGGTGGCGCTTGTCCAGTTTTTTCTTTCGCTATACAACCTCCCTTGAAATCCATAAGCACCGGCAAGAAAAATGCAGCTTCCTTATTATCCGGGTCTGTATCTATCAAAACCTCAGCCTTCTCTATGGCCTTATCCATATAGCCCAACATAGCTGCATCATGACTCTTGTTATCTATAGCTATGACAATTTTCCACCATTGGCTCAACCCCATTAGAAAATAAGGAAGAGGGTGCTCCGGATAGGTATAGCGCAAAACATTAAAACCTCTTTCTGCCTTCTCAAAATCAAAATTATACATGCTATTAATTGCATCTGTAATTCTAAACTGAAGACCTTTATCAAGCAAAAGATACCCTTCTTCTTTCTTGTTGATATCCGTCACAGGCTCCAGCTGTGCCTGCACTTCCTTAGGAATAAATCCAAAAAGGAAAAACAAAAGGGACAATACAATAGTTGTATAATTCATTAAGAAATTTTTCAATCAAATTGATTTTTGTATACCTTAAACGCTATATGACGATAATTAATTTCGAAAAACTAAAAAAATATTTGCGTCATTACAAAAAACAAAGCGCTGAGGATTTAAATCAAAAAAAACGAGTGAAATAATTTTAATTAGGGCATAAAAAAACAGACCCACGAACCAAAATCACTTTAGAGGTGACTTCAATCAATGGATCTGTAAACAGCAATAAGATAAAAAAATTAACAGCTTACCTTTATACCCAAACGATTTTTTGTAACAACCTCAGAAAGTGTACTCCTCCAAGCTTTTAATGCCAAAGAATCAGGTATATCTATATCATCAAATGTAATTATTTCTCCTTCTTCAATATTTCTTTTCAATTGAACCTTACTCATCAGGCCAATAGGAACGTGATTGGGAAAATCAGCAATTTTAATAGCTTCCCCTCTAACTTCCATACCACCTATCCCTTTGTCAATTACAGAACCTGAAGTCAATTTTTTCTTAGCTATAGTTCCCACGCTCACAGATGGGACATCACCATTATCTAATAAAATCTCATTGTGGTTAACCAGGTTTAAAATACTGTTCGGTATTTCAAAAAAGCATAAGTGCATCGGCTTATAAAGCAAATAGAAAGGACCTTTTCCCATTTTATAAGTGGTCAATTCTTCCGCCAGGTCTTCTTGATGAGTCGCAGTGATGAATACACCTGGAGGAGATTCTTTAGAAATGATATAATCACTAATAACCGCATTTTCTTTTTGAGCGATTTCTCCCAACGCAAAAGCCCCAGCTTCAAAATCACTTGTCTCATACCCTACTAAACCCGGTTTAACAATATCTAAACCTAGACCGTTGGCTATAAATGCTTGTTCAATTTGAAGTTTTGTTCCATCTGTAAAGGAGGTTACAGAACTTAAACTATAGCCTTGCTTCTGTGCCCAAAACAGCATATCTTCTAAGCTAGGGTTTTTGTTTAAAAATCCTTTGATATTCCCATAAACCAATGGTTTAAACCCCATTTGTATCACTTCCTTATTGAGTGCAGCCAAGCAACCGGGCTGATCCCCATTGGCTTCTGTAATCACGCCTCTCTTGGACAACCATGATCCGGTAAGAACCTGAGTATCTGCATCCATGGTTACCACCGGAAGCCCATACACAAAAGCCTTATCTATAATTTCTGTTGAATAAATTGGATCTCCCGTACTTACTACCACTAGATCAGAGCAGTCAAACAATTTTTCGGGTGAACTAGTTAAAAAATTTTGGCTTACACCCAAATCACTAATCTCTCCAGCCCTTCTGGTCAGTATTTTGGAAATTACCATATCCTCACGCCTGGCAATAAGTTTTGCCAATCCTCTACCTATCCCTCCGGTTCCTACTATTCCAATTCTTAATTTTTTACTGATCCTATTTTTCATAATCTTAAAAATTTTAATTGCTGCTTTTCTTGCTGTTTGTCCGCTGTTTAAACTTGACGATGTAAAGGTAGTAAAAAAAATCTAAAAACCATTTTATTGTATTTAAAATACATTAAAAATATTTTAAAACACTTAAAGGCATGCTTTGAGCGATTCAAGCTAAAAATAGTAAAACAATAATTTTATTACTTAAAAATTGAAGTAACCATTCTTTTATATTCTATTTCACATTTTACACAATTTTTTATATCGTCATGACAATATATTTTTTTCTTTCCTCCGCCTTCAATTAATTTAAATTTTTACTCCTAATTTTAGTTGAAAGGTCTTCTTAAGAATTTTTAAATGGAGAAATTCAACTGTAATTCATATATTTTTTATTTTCGCCATTCATAAATATTCAGGTAACATGCTAAAATATGCCAGGGTTAACAATCTTGCAGGTTGGACCGCCTTCTTTATTGCATTTATAACATATCTGCTCACCATCGAAGAGACTGCCAGTTTCTGGGATCCGGGAGAATTTATAGCGGTCGCCTATAAATTACAAGTTCCACATCCTCCAGGGGCACCTTTCTTTCTATTGATTTACCGTATGTTTAGCTTTTTAGCGCTCGGTGATGGGTTAGAAATTGCCTATTGGATGAACGTGGGGAGTGCGCTGCTTTCGGCATTCACAATTCTATTCCTTTTTTGGACCATCACTTTATTAGGGAGAAAACTATTGCTCAAAAAAGTGAAGAGCCCAATCAAGAGCAAATTTACACTTTGATAGGAGCAGGATTTATTGGAGCATTGGCTTATACTTTTACCGATAGTTTTTGGTTTTCTGCTGTAGAGGCTGAAGTTTACGCTATGTCTTCCTTTTTTACTGCCATCGTAATTTGGGCATTCTTAAAGTGGGACATCATCAAAGATCCTCAGGAAGAAAACAAATACATGATTTTCATCGCTTACTTGGTGGGATTGTCAATTGGGGTACACCTTTTAAACCTGGTAACCCTTCCTGCTTTAGCACTTGTTGTCTATTTTAAAAAACATAAAAATCATACCCTTAAGGGAGGAATTATTGCCTTTTTATTAGGAGGGGTAGCGCTGGTTGTAATCAATAATTTTATTATTCCCGGCTTGCCTAGCATAGCTGGTTCTCTAGAAATTTTCTTCGTCAATAGTTTAGGGCTACCATTTGGCTCAGGAATTATATTCTTTTCTATCGTCTTTTTAGGAGGGCTGATTTTTGCTGTGATACATTCTCACAAGAAAGAAAAAGTAATTTTAAATACAATTTTAATTTGCTTCTCCTTTATACTGATTGGATATAGCTCTTATGCATTAATCGTAATTCGCGCCAATGCTGAACCAGTAATCAATGAAAATGACCCGAAGGACATTATCAGCTTTGTAAGCTATCTAAAAAGAGAACAATACGGCTACCGTCCCTTGATGCAAGGACAGTACTTCACTGCTGATATAATTGATCAGGTAGAGGGGGATCCTGTTTATGCCAAAGGTGAGGACAAATATGAAGTGGTAGATTACCAACTTGAAAACATTTATGATCCTGAAAAAACAACCATTCTTCCAAGAATATACTCTACCCAAGAACGTCATAAACAAATTTATAGATCCAAGCTTGGATTAAGAGAAGGCCAAGACCCAACTTTCTTTGACAATATCTATTTCATGTTTGACCACCAACTTGGCCACATGTATTGGAGGTATTTTATGTGGAATTTTAGTGGAAGAGAGAGTGATTTCAGTAATGCTCCGTATTTAAGTATATGGAATACCATCACCACAGAATTCCCAAATTATATAAAAGAAAACAAGGGACATAACAATTATTTTATGCTTCCTCTAATTTTGGGGCTTATAGGTATGTTTTTCAAGCCAAGCATGATCCAGAATCTTTCTGGCTTACCTTGATGTTATTCCTGATGATGGGAGTAGTCTTGGTCCTCTACCTTAATTCACCACCTGTAGAACCAAGAGAAAGAGATTACATTTATGTAGGATCCTTTTATGCCTTTGCTATTTGGATTGGCTTTAGTGTAATGGCTATTAGCAATCAACTTAGGAAATTGAAAAAAGGTATGGTAATGGCAGGAGTTTATGCTGCACTGATTACACTACCGGTACCTATCTTAATGGCTACAGAAAACTGGAACGACCATGACAGATCCGACAGGTATTTCTCTGTAGATTCAGCTAGAAACTTTCTAGCTTCATGTGCCCCAAATGCTATATTATTTACTGGCGGAGACAATGACACCTTCCCGCTATGGTATGTGCAGGAGGTGGAAGGCTTCAGGACGGATGTGAGAGTGATTGTATTAAGTTACTTTGACACCGATTGGTATGTAAAACAAATGGCCCGACCTGTCAATGAGTCTGCCGCTTTGGATTTTACATTGGATTTTGACAACTTTAAAAAGGGTACCAATGATGTGCTTTACGTAACAGACAGAATCGAAAGTTTGCCTCTGGTGGAATACCTTAAGTTATTAAAAAACAACAGTGATTTACTTAAATTGACCAGTAGCAGATCAAGCAGTAATATCAATACTGTACCATCTAGAATTTTAACCCTACCCGTAAATACTGAAAATGTAGAGAAATTCGGAATAGTACCCCAGCAGTTTAAAGATTTACAAATTCCAAACATCAATATTAGGATTAAAGGAAATTATGTAACCAAAGGGAATTTGATGCTATTGGACCTTATCGCTACTAACAATTGGGAACGACCCATATATTTCAACAATACCTCTTTGGCAACCATAGGCTTTGACATGAGTGACCATGTGGTAATGGAAGGCCTTACTTACAGGTTACTCCCCATTCAAAAGCCGGACAACCAAGATGAATTAATCAATACCGATTTGGCTTTTAAAAATGTCACTGAAAAATTCGCTTTTAGAGGAATGGACAATCCGGACAACTACTTTGATGACGAGTTCAGGAGATTCACCTCCAATCATCGAAGTGTACTTAATAGCATTGCCATAGCCTTATTGGATGAACAAGATAAAGAGAGAGCAGAAGACATTATGAGATTGAGCCTAGAGAAACTTCCCGGTGAGGCCATACCTTATGATTTAGCAAGCGGACAAGCCGTACCGGTCTTATTTGAATTAGGTATGGATGATGAAGCCTTAGACATCATTGACCAAATGTCTAAACGTTCTGTAGAGATGCTTGACTTTTACCAAGAAACAGGTAGAGCTATGGACAGAGAAGCCCAAATTTCTATGCAGATGTTGAATTACTTTGTGCCTCAATTACGAGAACAAGGCTATAAAGAAAAGGCAGATCAAATTCAGCAAGATTACGAACGCATCTTTGGAGCGGCAGCTGGAACTCCACAAATCCAAAGAAGGTGATGGCCATTCAATAGAAAATAAACAAAAAAATTCAATCGGCTGCTTATCAATTAAGCAGCCGAATTTTTTGTGCAGAATATAGTACAAGTCCAATGCTTCCTCTGGGTTATCTACATACAAATAATCTTCATGATGCAGTTGTTCTACAGCCGCTCCTTGATGCTTATGCAGTTTATTCCTATTGATTCTATTTAGCACTTCATAAGGGACCTTAAGCAATCCTGCCGGTAGCCTGTATTGAAGATTAAAAATATCCCAACGAGTAATTTTATTAACAGAAACCTTATTGGCTTCGTAATAATCCCAAACTTTGGCATTGCCACCAATCCCTTTTGTCTCCACTTTATCGAATATGGATTGACACAGATTTTGAAGTTGAGTAGGAGTATACTCTCTAATATGCCATGGATTTCTGGACAATGAAAATCTAATATTGGGGGTGGAAATTAAGGCCATGCCTCCCGGTTTTAACACACGATAAATTTCTTCCAAATATTGCTTGTCATCATCTATATGTTCAATAACCTGAAAACTTACGACTGTATCAAAGGAATTATCCTTTAGTCCGGCCAAAGGGGGAATAATTGCTTGCTCAAAAGTAAATTCCGGGTATTTATCCTTTAGTCTATCCAAGATTTCTCCTATCTTGTCCAAGCCGTGGTAATGATTTACCAACGGGCCAAGGGCGTGTACCCCTCTGCCTTCGCCACAGCCAATCTCCAACAAATTGCCGGAAACGTAATCTTTAGCAACAATGTATGCTTTAAAAAGACGTTGATGAATAGGATTGTCACTGATCAACTTATCGGAAGTAATTTCCGTTGTATAGGTAGCCATCTAAAATTTTATTATTTTCAACAAAATTAAGGTTAATTTTTAAAACCAACTATGGAAAAAATAAAGTCATTGTATATGAAACGAAATATTGGGTTATTATTTATATTAATCCTCTTGTCCCTACCCTCTTTTGCTCAAAACAATCTGCAAAGTATTAACCAGAGTTTAAGGTATTCCAGGTATTCAAGAATTTCTTTGAAGGTAATACCCATAAAAACCGCAGAAAGAACTTTTAAATTACAAATGCTGGTGGAAAAAATTGAAGAGGAACCAAATTTTGACGATTATTTATTCTCTTACACGATTGTCCATAGTTTTGACCAGAGAATCGATGATGAGCAGGTCATTGCCTTGGATCAAGACATGCTAAAAAAGAATACCAGCGGCCACTTTTATTTTGAAGAAACTGTAGAAATCCCGAGTACAAGAGAACAGGCCTATGTAATTTTTAGAGCGACAGACACCAGACAAGAGGATGAATATGTTTATCATGCGGATTTAATTAGCCCTTTTGTGGTAGATCAACCTTCTTTTGGTGCCTACTTTGGGAATGATATTCCCTTTGATCAGAATTTTTTAAATGCAGAAGAATCTTTACTGTTCAAAAGTGACCAAGGAGTAAGCTTGTACAGGTACTTTTACCCACAAGATTTCCCAATACCGCTCCCTCCTATGGAAACTAAGGTTCCAGATATAGCCAAAGAAACCGAAGTAATCAATGAAGGAGATTTCTTATTGAATGTACCTGTATCATTTGACAAATCAGGCTACTACTTCATTCAAAAGGACACTACTACCGCCAGTGGGTTACTGATCAAAACGGCGGGAAAATCTTTTCCAAAGGTCTCCACATGGGAAGAAATGATCCAAATGGTTGCTTATATTTCTACCAGAAAGGAACATGAGGCTTTATTGGCAGCAGAAAACAAAAAATTAGCTTTAGATGAATATTGGATCAGAATGACCCGAGACGAAGAGGCCGCTAAAAAATTAATCAAAGAATATTTTAGGCAAGTGGAATTTGCCAATATCTTATTTACTGATTTCAAAGAAGGTTGGGCAACTGACCGAGGTATGGTCTACATTATTATGGGCCCTCCCCAGGAAGTTTACTTTAATTTAGACAAAGAAACTTGGGTTTACTTGTCTGAGGATTCAAATTCAAAAATAACCTTTACCTTTGCACGTGTAAAGAATATATTAACCCCACAATATTATACATTGAACCGATCCAGAGCCTACCAGCCTGTATGGTTCAAAACTATCACAGCATGGAGAAACGGAAGGATGGTTTTTAATCAACAAAAGCGAAGACCAAAAGGATTTTATCTTTGGCATCAGGTCCATCATGGAGGCTTTGAATGCGGACAGAGAAATTGATAAAATACTGGTAAACAAAGAACTAAAAGGTGATCTCTTAAAAGAATTACTTGCACTAACTAAAGAGAAAAAGCTTCCGGTAACTAAAGTTCCTGAAAGCAAACTCAACCGGATAACCAGAAAAAACCATCAGGAGTCATTGCTTATATTTCATCCATAGCATATGCTTCATGGGAAAATGTAGTGGACAGTACCTACACCAAAGGGGAAGCACCTCTTATTTTGATGCTTGATAGGGTTACAGATGTCCGTAATTTTGGAGCCATCGCAAGAACAGCAGAGGTAGCAGGAGTCCATGGAATAATAATTCCGGAGAAGGGTAGTGCTCAAATTAACTCAGATGCGGTTAAAACATCTGCCGGAGCTTTAAATTTTCTACCGGTAAGTAGGGTTAGAAACCTCTATTACACCTTAAAAGATCTTAAAAAATCCGGACTGAAAGTCGTTGGTGTGACAGAGAAAACAGACCGAATGATGTACCAAGCAGACCTAACTACGCCTACAGTTTTGGTAATGGGGTCAGAAGAAGATGGGGTTTCAGATGAACTTATGGGATTGTGCGATGAATTTGTCAAAGTACCTGTTCACGGACAAATAGAAAGTCTAAATGTTTCTGTTGCCACTGGAATAGTAATTTACGAAGCCATCCGACAAAGAAAACAATAAACTCCTAAATTTCTAATCAAATGGCATTAGAACTGGTTGCGCTTTTGGTATTGATGGCCGGCATAATAGCTTTGTTGGCTTCATTACTGATTCAAGCCTACAAAAAGCGCGACCAATTGAAGGAAGATCTTGGAGATCTTAGTCTGGAAAAGGAAAGACTCAGCGAAAAGCACCAATTTCTTTTGGGAAAATATGGTGAAGTTCAAAGGGAGCTAGAGGAAATATCTTTGCTTTACAAATCCTTAGAAAAAGAGAATTACCATCTTGCTTTAGATAAAGGAAAACTAGATAGTGAGGTTCAATATATGCATGAGAAATTAATTTTTCAAAAGCAGGAAATCGAAAAAATGCGTGGTCAATTTCAACAAGAATTTGAATTATTGGCTAACAAAATTCTAGAAGAAAAATCTAAAAAATTCACCAGTCAAAATCAAGAAAATATAGAAAGCTTTCTCCAGCCCCTAGGGAAAGAATTGAACGCATTTAAAAAGCAAGTGCAGGAGGCTTATGCCATGGAGTCAAGAGAAAGGTTCTCTTTGGAAAGAAAAGTAAAGGAGCTTGCTGAACTGAACCAACAAATTAGTCAAGAAGCCAAAAACTTAACCAATGCCTTGAAGGGTAATTCAAAGATTCGAGGGAATTGGGGAGAGGCGATTTTGGAAACCATATTACAAAATTCCGGCTTAGAAAAAGATAGACACTACAGTATTCAAGGCTTTTTAAAGGACGAAAATGGACAAGCCCTCTTTGGACCGGATGGTAAAAAAATGCAACCGGATGTTATCATTCATTATCCGGATGACAAGAAAGTTATCATCGACAGTAAAATATCATTAATTGCCTATGAGAAATACAGCAGTTCCCTGGAAGATGCAGATCAAAAATCTGCTTTAGAATTTCACTTAAAAGCCATTAAAACCCATATCGACCAGTTGTCTGCCAAGCAGTACGAAGCTTACGCCAAGGCGCTGGATTTTGTGATCATGTTTATCCCACTAGAAGCGGCTTATATCGTGGCCCTACAGGCTGACCCTCAACTTTGGGAATACGCCTATAAAAAAGGGTGCTATTGATCAGTAGCAGCAACTTGATTGCTGCCTTAAAGATGATCAAAGATTTATGGATAAGGGATGATCAATCCAAAAATGCATTAGAAATTGCCGAAAGAGGAGGCAAAGTTTATGACAAGCTTGCCACTTTTTTACACAGTCTGGAAGACATTGGAAAACACTTAGAAAGGTCTCAAGAAAGTTATTCTACCGCTGTCAAGCAACTCAAAACCGGCAAAGGTAATTTAATTTCACAAGCAGAAAAGCTCAGAGAATTAGGTGTCAATGCTCGAAATAAAATTTCAGGAAATCAATAGATTGGCGAGGAATTGCCACAAATTCTGGATCTGAAAAAAACATGTAAGGGTGGGTTGCAAAATTTAACAGATAGATTTTAATCAAAATGGAAGGTCTTCAGGCTTGTCTATTTCCTTGACCACCGCATGTGCGGAAATTAGGTAATTCCGACCTGTTGCCAATTCCTGACAAAGCACCCTGGTTCTTTGCGTACGTAATTTCTTAAATTGTCTTTTTCTTAATAGAAAGTGAGCATTTATGGATAGGTCTCCTAAAACCGGTTCTTCATAAATACAGGTGTTTTTATCATATTTTCGTAATTCCTTCATCAAGAATAAATCCGAACCTGTAGAAGCTTTCGGGTTATTCATGTATCGCCTTAGAGGAATCAAAATATCATTAGGGAACACCCCTTCCTGCAACATAGGGGCCATCAAAAACTTGAAATTTTGCTTCCATTCGATTCCATGTGGCAATAATCCTTTCCCTATTCTGTCTTTGTATTGACTAAAAACCCGATGATGAGCTACCTCATGGATATAAGTAATCAAAAATTGGTACTGATTCAAATCATTATTAATCGTGATCTTCTGTATGTCGCCCCCCTTTTATAGCGAAAATCTCCCAGTTTTGACCTTCTTGATTTGGTGATTTCAAAGATAAAAGGTTCTTTCTCCCAAAGGGAAAAGCAATAGGTCAAGGCCTTATCCGGCACCCTGCCTTTTAAATTTTCCAACCATTTTTCTTCTTTCACGATTACTTGTTAACTGAAATCAAAATTAAAAATTTTTACCTTCGTGAATAAGCTCAAGTAGTTTTTTTCTGAATAATTCTTCTGAATCTGTAGAAAGGTTACTGATCCTACATCTCCAGGTTTCATACCCCCTTTTTCTATTTCATGGGACGGTGGCACATAGCCTACATTGTCATTGGCCAGGCTAATTGTGAAATAAGGAAAATCGAGCCCTGCCTTTATTTTAAGTCCCGTTTCTGCAAAAAACTCTCCAGGTAAAGCCCCTATTTTTCCTTTCCCTATATGTAAAACCTGAATCGGGCAAGTTGCTTCTTCAGGAAATTCCTTAAGCAACAGTTGTTCACGTGCATAAAGTTTTTGCCAACCTTCAGTGTCCGGTTTCAATTCTTCCAAGCCTCCGGTAGCCAAGATGGCCTTAGCTTTTTCTATTTCGCCTGAATTAGGCATCCTTCTCTCAGTTTTTAATAAGCTAAAACTGCTTTTTAGCGCAGGTGATTGTTCCCATTTAAGAGCTTGGATCCTTTCCAAAACCTTTTCTGCCAACTCACCTCCTATTTTTCTACTCTTGGCCAACTCACCTTCAGGAAATTTAATTCGACCACTGAAATCCCAGATATTTATATCTCCACTAGTGCCATTGCTCATCATCCCCACAAAAGCCTCCCCGGCACCCAGCTTTTCTTTCAATGCATTGGAAAACATACCAAAATAATCAGCTGATATGGTTCCGTTTTCCCAGTCCCCAACATAATGTAGGGAGTAGTTGCCCAGTATGGAGATCCATTGCCCGTCCAAACCTTTAACGGCCATAAAACTTAACTCAGGATCGGGAGTATTCAATGGTTTTATGATTTGGTCTTCCACCCCAAACGGATTGGTTTTGATCTGATCTGTATTTCCTGTTACGGGGTTTATAGGTGAATAGCTTTCCTTCATCCAATACCTGCGACACATCACATATTCAGGAACATCTATAGAGCCAAAGGCCAATTTAGCGGGTTTTAGGCCGACCAAGGCTTTACCTACAGCCTTTGCTATCAGACCCGGCAATCGTTTTCTATAGGCCATGTCTGCAGGCACCATGTGAACATCCTCAACGGCTCCGGAAGCATGGGTGTGCGTGGCCGAAATTAATACTTGCATGGGAGGTATTCCATATTGTCCCTCAATGATATTTTTGGTTTCATCCAAAAACGCTTTTCCCATTACACATATATCCACAACTACAATGACCAAGCAGGTATCATCATTTTTCAATACCAGGGCTTTGGCGTGTAGAGGATCATGTATCTTTTGAGCATAATGTGTGACAAAATCACCATTAATAATGGAACCTAATGGAGGTGTTGTTTCGATAGCGGCTGCACCAGCCTGAAGGATATTTGACATGAGAATATAGAATTAACCATTGAAAAACTTTAACCTGTAGGAAGCGACTTTCCTAAGAAACGAAGAAAATTTCCGTGAAAAATATTATCAATATCCTTATCAGAATATCCTCTTTTATCCAGAATCTCTTCATATTTCTGAAGATCTGCAATTGAGTTGAGGTCCCATGGAGACTGCTCTGTACCAAAGATACCGTCCAAATCACTACCTATACCGATGTGTTCACTATCTCCAACCAATTGGCAAATGTGATCCCAATGATCCACCAAATGTTCCAATTTAATATCCAATTGCCAAGGATCAGAAATAGTATCTATAAAGCGAATGTCCATAGCCCAGCAATCCAACATACCACCTATTACAGCACCTCTTTTTACTAGTTTTTTAATCTGTTCATCAGTCAACTGTCGCTGATTGGGTACAATTTTCCGGACATTGTGGTGACTTGCCCAAATAGGCCCTCCATATAAATCCAATGCTTGTTCAAAGCCTTGATCCGTAAGGTGGGTAAAGTCTAAAATCATTTTGTACTGCTCCATTTTCGTTAGCAGCTCTTTGCCTAATTCAGTAATGGGACCTTCTGATTTGGTTCCCGGCGCGTATCTTCCCGGACCGAAATGAGACAATCCCAAAGCCCTTAGCCCATAATCGTAAGCCCTGTCTAAATAAGAAGGTGTCACCAAAGAATCTCCGCCTTCAAGATTCAAAATATAGCCAATAGCTTTATCTTCATCAGGAATACTGCTATCCTCCCAAAGTGCTACCATCTGATTCAGGTCTTTTCTTGTCAAGATCTGTTTCATTTCACCTATTGCTTCCATTTCCCTGTACCAGGCCAGTTGGGCTTGAGTCATCGCCCAGGCTTGTTGAGGAGAATTCCATCCGGCAAGTGCGGAGTCCAGAGGGGAATACCTGGCCAATTGTGTGGCCACAACAATACCAATTTTTCCTTTTCTCAATTCCGGCAAACAGACTGTACCTCTTCCCCTATCAGGCTTGTCAGGCATATGCATTTCAGCCTTTCTAATCTCAGAAAGCGGCTTACTTAGGTCCCTATTCCACTCAATGGCATTCATAGATAAATCCAAATGCGCATCCAGAATCAGCCTTTTACTCATTTTGAATCAGGTATTTTAGCAGTACAATCGATCTCTACTTTAAGGTTTTCAGCCAATACAGATTGAACCGTAATTCGTGCAGGCTTGGTATTTTTAAAAAAGCTGGCATAAACCTTATTGTATCGGTCAAACTCAGAAATATCTGATAAATGAACCGTGCATTTTACCACATTATCCATCGTACCTCCTGCAGCTTCTATAATTGCCTTAATATTTTCCAAAGTTCTCTGGGTCTCCTCTTCGATGGTTCCAAGTTTAAATTCTGAAGTTTCAAAATCTACCGAAGCTTGGCCGGAAACGAATAAAAATCCATCAACCAAAATGGCGTCAGAATAAGCGCCGGTATCAAAACTTAAATCTCTTTTAGGGTGTACTATCTTTTTCATTATTTGTATTTTTTAATTGTTTAAACTTTATATTTACCATGCTGTCCATCCGCCATCTACCACCAAGTTGTGCCCGGTAATATATGTAGAAGCATTGGAGAGCAAAAAACCTACAGATCCAGCCACTTCAGTGGCCCTACCAACCCTTCCTAAAAATGTCCTTTTCTCCAAACATTTGATAAAATCCGGATGATCTTTTTGAACCTTACCGTTGGGGAATGGACCCGGGGAAATACTGTTGCACCGTATATTCTTGGGACCAAAATGCATGCCTAGGTACCGCGCCATCTGAATGATCCCGGCCTTACCTACTCCGTATTCAATAGGATTAGGTACCAAAGGAGGTGCATATATATTTTGGTCAGGTGAGCCCATTCCGTACATACTCCCGAACAATACGATGCTGCCCGATTGCTTGACCTCCATCAATAGCCCTACGGCCCTTGCAAGTAAAAAGGTGGCGGTAAGTTCACTATGGATTACTTGGTCAAAGTCCTGTGCTTCCAACTTGTCTAGGGACTTTCCACTGGCCGCAAAGGCAAGGTTTACCAAACCATCAGGGCACCCATATTTCTCATTATTCTCAGCTACAAATCCGGGGATAGCTTTAGTAACTGAAAGGTCAAATTTAGAAGGAATCAAAAGACTTCCCAATTTGGCTTCCTCCGCAAAAACAAAGGACTTGTCCTCCCGGTCAATGCATAAAACCTTGGCGCCTTCCCTACAAAGGAAATGGGTTACGGCTTGCCCCAAATACCCAGCCCCTCCCACAACCCAAATAGTTTTCCCTTCCAGAGAAAACGGAGAGGCAGTGAAATCAGCGGATATTGAATCAGGCATTAAGTCCTCCATCCATTAATATATTCTCGCCATTGATATAAGCTCCTGCTTCAGAAGCCAATAAAACTGCCAAACCTTTGATATCATCAGTATTGGCCATCCTACCCATTGGTACCTTCTTATTGTAATTGGCAACAAATCGCTCAGGTTGGTTGTTGAACAAACCTCCGGGAGAAATACAATTGAATCGGATATTTTTCCCTGCATTCATTTTAGCCATGAACCGACTTAAATTGATTAAGCCTGCGTTATGAAAAAATAATCAGGAGGCAAGTCTCCCATACTGGTACCTTCATAATTGGAGAGGTCCGGACCTTTCATACCCATCATCGAACTAATATTAATCACAGACCCACCTCCACTAGCGATAATCAAGTCTGTCATTGCCTTTAGTAAATCCCACATTCCTGTTGCATTTACCCGCATTGATTCATCAAACTCTTCCAGAGGGCGGTTGTAACCCTTCATAGGCCTAGACACAGCATTGTTTACAAACACATGAAGTTTCCCAAATTTCTCCTTTAACTGTTGGGTAAACTTTTCTACTGAAGTGCTGTCCCCTTGGTCCACTTCCATGGCAAAAACATCCAGTCCTTTGGCTTTGAAGGTGGCAGCCGTTTTTTCTGCAGAAGTTAAATCCCTGGATGTGGTGATCACAGTTCCACCTGCTTCTGCCAACCCTTCTACCAAGCATTTACCATATTGACCGGAACCTCCGGTAACAACAATGACCTTACCCTTTAAGCTCAATAATTCTTTAACGTCCATCTTTTGCTATATTAACAACTATACCCCCATTTTCAAAACTCTCCTTGGCTCCAATGACCACTTCCATAATCGCAGAGGTTTTTTCAAATCCCAAATAGGGCTTCTCTCCTTTCAATGCTTCAATAAATACAATTAGATTGTCCCTAAACATGGAATAGGAATTCTGTATATCAGCCATCTTCCAACCATTTTCTCCAAAAAAGCTTAATTGAAAAGTGCCACAAATATCCTTGAACAAATGAACCGTTGCCTTGACTCCATTCTCGAAGGTAACCAAAACAATGTCTTCATCTACTTCCCCTATATGCTGTACCTTAACCGGCTGTGGATCATCTAAGGTGCTAAATAGTGCTTCCAAGAGGTGTACACCATATTTTTTCCAATCTTTTTTTGCCTACCGCTGTCACCAAACTAATTTTCCCAAGAGGCTTTATCCCTGTTTTGACTGTTCTGCATTCCTGTGAATACCTCATGGATGAACATGACATAAATACTTTTCCCAATTGATGCTGTTCAGTGAAATAGGCCAGATCCTCTCTGGAATAAACCAATGGCTTGTCTATAAAAAGAGGTACATTTGCCTCTAAAAAAGGCTTAGCCATCGCCACGTGATGTTCAGGATCATCTCTACCAAGGATAACCGCATCCACCTCTCCAATCATGTCTTCCAAATTCTCCACTACATGGGTAATCCCTGCATTTTTAGCAATACTATTGCTAATCTCAAGATCTTGCGTCCACACATGACTTACTTTGGCTCCTGGAATGCCAAGGGTATCTTGATTGGCTTGTAAATAATCCGAAACTGCAGGATACCCTATTTCATTAATTATATCCTCATCAAAAGTTCCATTGATGATCGATGACCAGGAATAAGGGTGGGCATTTCCAGGACTCATTCCTATCATTCCTATTTTTAGCATTTTCTTTTGGTTATTAGTAAAAGCAATTTCATGTCCTAATTTTTCCTTGACACTAAAGCCAACCCATCCTGTCCCAATAAGGAATATTGATAAATTCCGGATCCGGAAAAGGGATGGCACCTGCAAGCAGTTTTTTATTTAAGGCAGGCAAACCTGCAGTTTCTAGGGCATTTTCTAAATAAACAGGTTTATCAATCCCCACCAATACCGAAGTAATTTTGTCTTGGTCTAACACATAGCGGGTGGCATATTCGGGCAATGTCATGCCCTCTTTCGCAGCCAAGTTCGCATATTGCGAAATATGATGTTCTATTGCAGCCAAGGGTGCTTTAAGGTTTTTTCCTCGGTCACTTAACATTCCTCTCATCAATACTGAGCGAACAACCATACCTACGCCTTTTTTAGCTCCCAAATCAAAAATCTCCGCCTGCCGCTGATCCAATAAGTTAAAAGGTAGTTGAATAACTTCCCACAAACCTGAGTTGATTGCTGTTTCCGACTCCTTTACCGTATAGGTGGAAGCCCCTATGGACTTGGTTAAACCTTCCTTTTTCAAATCTTCAAAGGTTCTGCAGACTGTCTCATTCTTTAAAATGCTTAAATCCGCTTGGTGTAACATCAGTACATCCACATAATCCATCCTCAAGGCTACTAAACTCTCTTCAAGTGAGCCTCTTATTATGTGCGCCAGGGTTTTGTCATCAGGCAATTCTCCGGCAGAATTTTTCAAATGTTGACATTTGGTGCAAATAACGACTTCCTCCCGCCTATGGCGAAAAGCTTTGCCAATCAATTCCTCACTTTTGCCATACATCCTAGCTGTATCAAAAAAATTAACCCCTTTATCCAGGGCTTGAAGCAATAGAGCAATCGCCTCCGTTTCCTGCAACATATCTTTCTCTGAATGAATCCCGGGGCCATATGGCAGACCGATTTCCACACCCCCGAAAGCAATTTGGGAGACTTCTATTCCGGTATTTCCTAATACACTACGCTTCATTTTTGGCGCCGTAATACCCCTTTTCATTGTCCACCTTCTCAGCTGCATTTCCAAAACCAGCTACCAGGTCAGCACAATACTTCGTGAGAGTCAAAACATCTGCTCCGATGCTTATAAACTGATATCCCATATCTTGGTATTCAGCTACCTTGGTTATAGGGCCTGTGGTCCCGGCAAATTTACCATATTTCCTTGCGACTTCTACCACCTTTTTTCTGGCTTCTTGAATCTTTGGGTGGTCCATGTCTCCTGGAGCTCCAATGGCCTGACTGAAATCTCCCGGACCAAAAAACAACATATCAAAACCATCTAATTTGGCGATTTCCTCCAAATCTTCTAATGGTTCAGGATCTTCAATTTGAAAAATAACGAAACGCTGTTGGTTAGCATCCTTTAGGTACGCTTTAAAATTTCCGGCAGCATAAGCTCCATCCGCATTTCCCCCATCAATTGCACGTTTTCCAATGGGATGAAAACGTGTCATCTCAATGACCTTTTTGGCATCGGCCAGGCTCATGACATGAGGAACCATTATCCCACTGGCATCGAGCTCTAAGGGTTTTACATAATCACTGTAACTTCCCCTAGGAACCCTTACTAGAGTATCTTTCCCCTGAGATTTAGCAGCCCAAATTTGAGAAGCCAATATGGACCAATCCTGGCCAATGTGCTCCTGATCCAGCCACAAACAGTCGAATCCTGCTTGTGCAGCAATTTCAACAACGCGGGCGTCTGCCAAGTTTACTTTGAAAGAACAAACATTCTCTCCGTTCCTTAATTTCTTAAGCACTAGGCTTTCTCTCATTTTTATAGTCATATCGGTATTTGCTTGATCAAATATACCAAAGGACTATTAGAGACACTATTACTTTTATTTTAAATAATGATACTATTTTTCGAATTCAAGGACAATACTATTTATAGGAAAACTAGCAGAAAACGAGTAAGAAAAATGGTGTCATCAAAAGGCATCCTATTTGTATAACCTAGAAGGCTCCGGTATATTAAGCCTCAGTCTTATTATCCATGCTCCCCACAACAAAATTGGGGATAAAACCTTTTACTCAAGACCTTTTTCTGAGGATTCCAAAATGGCTTGGTTTTGACTTGATTGCTGTCCCAGCCCAACTCTTTTCTAAAAAATTATTTAACTGAACACAAATTCTACTGTCTCCGGCAATATAAACCATTTTCTTCCCTTCCATCTTTTCTACCTTTTCTTTGACCAAGGCTATAATTTCTTTTTGGGGATTTAAAGGCATTTCATAGAAACCAAATGGTTTGGATTTGTCAGTATCTGAAAACATTTCCTTTTTGTTAGAACTGTAAATAATACCTTCAATTTGCTTCCCTTTCTCTAGGTTTCTCTGAATGACATACAAATGAGACAAAGCGGATAAATCTCCTACCATAAGGTAACTATCAGCGGAATGGTCAACTAGAAATTTTCCTTTTTTCCATTTAAAATAGACTTGATCACCTGGTTGGCTTTTTTCTACCCACTGGGCTCCTATACCCTTGCTGTGGGTAGCTATGGCCAAATCCAAAAAACCTTCCTGTATGTTAAGATCCCATACACTATAACTTCTAATTTTGTCTTTCATGGAAAGGTCTTCCTTGCCAATTCCAATCCCCAAACGTAAAAAATACCCCGGAACAAAATCTACCTTAGTGAAAGTGTCTGATTTCAAACGAATCTTATAGACTGCTTCCGACAATTTGGTTTTGTCCACTATCAATGCTTCCTGAAGCACCACTTTTTTATTATGTTCTCAATTATCCCCATTGTATCACTGTTAAACCTTAGCTTATTTTTTAATAGTTACCCGTATTTTATTCTTTTCTTAATAAATAAAAAACTGAGTTTAGGACTGGCTACTCCGCTCTTGTCATCCCATCCTTTACTGCTTTCACCATTGCCAATGGTTCTTGGTGGGGTCTACCAATTGCCTTTTCGAAATCAGAAGGCACGTCATTGGCCCCCTGCTCTATGCCTTCATAAATTCCGGCGATTACAGTCCCTATAAAATCACCTAGGGCTGCTGTTCTTTCTTTCCTATAGGCTTCTACCGACACCTGATGGTAAAACAACCGGGTTCCATACACTTCATTGATAATGTCAGCCAATTCTTGTTGAGTAATAGGTCTTCCTCCTAGGTTATAAATTTGTCCATTGTGTTCATCTTCCAACAACATTTGGGTATAAGCCTTGGCTAATTCACCTCTACTTGTATAAGAACATTTGCCCGTACCTGCACAATTTCTGATTTCACCCTCTTCGATATAGTGCCCAATGTATTCAATATCAGGTTCGATGTAAATCCCATTTCTTCCGATTGCCCAAAGAAGACCTGATGCTTGAATATCCTTCTCAGTTTGCCTGTTGCTTTTAACGATAGGACTAAATGCAGTGTTTTCTTCGTCCCCAATAATACTGGTATAAACAATTTTTTTAACGCCGTTTTGTTTTGCTGCGTCAATCACATTTCTATGTTGCTGGATTCTCTTTTCAGGGTCATCCATTCCCGAAACCAATAACATGGTATCAATTCCTTTCAATGCTTCGTTGAATTGATCTCGACTGTTGTAATCTCCTTTCCTGATCTCAATTCCAAGTTGTTTCGCATTTTTCGGGGTTCTGGCAATTCCGATGACTTGGTTATCACCCACTTCTTTAATCAATTCGTTCACAATGGAAGCTCCTAATTTCCCACTGGCTGATGTAACTGCTATTTTCATGATATTTTTTCTTTGTTTCGATCCTGAAATGGTGCAAACAAACACCTGTTTTACTTTATTTATCAAAGATCGTAAGAAGCCTTCGTTCTATAAAGGTTAATCCTTAGCTATAAATGGTAAATATGGGAATTGAAATCTCAGGCCTACCTGTAAAAGAAGATTAATTCTTCTATCAGGAAAAATGGTCCTCTATTGCAGTGGAAACTATACTTCCTCAACATTTAATCCATTCAAGAAATCAGCCAGTGTATAGCCCATACTGAAGCAGCCTTGAAGTAAATACCCTCCAGTGGGCGCATACCAGTCCAGCATCTCCCCAATGGCATAAACATTGGGGATTTTTTTACTTGAAAATGTGAATCAATTTCATCCAACGCTATTCCACCAATGGTAGAAATTGCTTCGTCCAATGGTCCGGCAGATTTAAGCTTAATGGGCACAGCTTTGATCGTTTGAAGAAGTAAATCGGGATTTGAAAATGTATATTTGTCACAAAATTGTTTTAATAAACCAATGGAAGTACGATCAAGGTTGAGCGCTTTACTTAAAACACCTGTTATTTTAGTCTGCCGCGAACTATTGAATTTCGCTTTCAACTGAGCCATCGTTAGCCCGGGCTTCAAATCCAAATAGACAATAGCCTCCTTTTTTAACCTCAAGACATCTTGAATTTCACGACTTAGGGCATAGATCGCATTGCCCTCCAGTCCAAACTTAGAAATATTTAACTCACCCTTAATCGATTGATTACCAAAGGACAAAGCAATATTTTTTAGAGGTTTACCTTCATGTGCTTCAATAAATTCCTTGCCCCAAGCAACTTCAAAGGCGCAATTGGCAGCCCTGAGTGGTTGGACCTTTATTCCTTTATTTTCAAATTTCTTCTTCCATACTCCATCAGCCCCAGTCACTTTCCAACTTGCCCCACCTAAAGCAAAAACTACAATATCGGAATCGATTTTTTGGTCCTTATCAAATTGTAATTGTCCATCTTTATCCCAGCCCAACCACTGGGTATTCAATCGGAACTGAATGTCCTTGGCAACTAAATAGGCTGTAATTTTATTGAGCACCTCAATGGGTTTTATTCCCCTTTCAGGAAAAACACGGTTACTTGACCCTACAAAGGTGGGTACATTAAGCTTTTTCAACCAATTTATCAGATCCTTATTTGTAAACCGTTGCAAAGCGGGCGACATAAATTCACTTGGCACATAGGGTTTAATAAGTGATTCCAAACTAGTATGGTAAGTCAAATTCAAACCACCTTCCCCGGCTACCAAAAACTTCCTTCCCAAGGTCTTTTTTTGCTCACACAAGGTTACCTTATATTTTGCCGTGTCAATATGCGCAGCGAATAGCAGCGCTGCAGCACCTCCACCTATAATGGTAATTTTTTTCATCTACAAAATACGGGATTAGAAAGTTGGTAATAAGCAGATTCAGCTATAAAATAGTTGGTCGACTTACAGCCACCTATTTGCATCAATTATTTTTCAATGGTTGCTCGATAAATTGGCACTAAAGAAGAGGCCAGAAATGTAACAGCAAATTTACCCTGATATTTTTATCTTCTAATACCGAAACTCAATTTATACTGCTTGAAGAACAAATAAAGCCACCCTTCAAGCCTTACAGACCTATTCAGCAATAGAATTAGCGATATCAGTCTAGCCTTTTTCCGTTTTTAGTTCATCCTCAATCTGTATAACTTGATCAATTAGCATGTCAGCCTGCCTTCTTTGTTCACCATCAAATGGTCCAATTGGGAACCGAACATTAGGCTGTGTATAGATGCCTTGCCTGTATAATAATCGCTTAAAAAATGGATTGAAAGGTCTAAACTCTGATTAGAAAAATTCAATACAGGTAAAATTGTTTTGAATAAGGATTCAGCCTCCTGAGTTTCGCCCATTTCAAATTGGTGGTATATTTTGGTGTAAATCCAATGCATACCGGTGGGCATAAATGCATGGACACCCCTATTAAGCCCGTCCATCATTTGAGAAACAGCCCAACCTCCACTGACATTTAGTTTTCCTTGGGTAAGTTTTAGAATACGTGAGTATTTGGGCCCGGCAGGAACAGTTTCTATTTTTAGACAACGAAAAGTAGGGACCTCATCGAATAACTCACAGATCAATTTATCCGGCAAGCCACTTCCGGTAGCATCCCAATCCTGAAGCATAATCATTTCAGGGGATAAATCCGCCAAATCCATAAAGTGCTTTCGAAACTGATTTTCGTCAACAAAAGGAATTTGGAACAATACATTTTTACAGCCTAAATCCAAATATGATTTTAAAAGCTTTTTACTATTGTCCAAATCCTGTTCTCCGGCTCCACCAATCACAGGCACTTTACCATTCACAGTTTCTAACACCAAAGCTAACATGCTTTGTCGTTCAGAAGCTGTCAATTTATATACTTCTGCTGCCATTGCAGGCACCAAAAAACCTGCTACACCAGCCTTCAGCGCTTCATTAACATTCCTTTCTAGGGAATCAAAATCAATGCTATCGTATTTCGTAAATGGCGTATTGAGTACCGTAACAATTCCTTTTAAAGGATAAAGCTCCTGCCTTGGCTGGAATTTTTTTCTCTATCCATACTTATCTTTTGATCAGCCAAACGTCTGTTACCCTGGATTGCTTCCTCCAGTTTAGGTGCTCCTCATCCGGCTTGTCAAAGCTTAGCTTTAATGTTCCATCTTTGATAATATCTTTTGGAAGCGGAAACTCTTTAAACTCCTCAAATCCTTTTTCATATTTGGTCGGCACAAGACGTAGGTCATTTGCTCTCAACAATGCTTCACCAAATCCGGAAACCCTAATCAGGTAATTGGTATTAGGATCTAAATCATGGTATTCCAAGGTTGGGGTAAATTGAAACAACTGTGTAGAAAGGCGCTTTCTGCTCAAACCATCATTTTCCCACAAGAAGTCTATGGCATCGTCTGTTTTGGAGGTAACATGTTCGGCATCTGCACTTGAAATGTTATCATAAAAACTTCCCTCTCCCGGAGAGTCATAAGTCCTAATAAAATCCAGTCTTGCCAACTTTTCCTCTTCACTCTCCAATTCCTTTACTTTTTCAAATTCATCTTCCAACCACCACCTGTTGTTCAAAGGGTAATCAATAAAATCCAGAATCGCACCTCTTTCCGCACTTCGTGCCTGGTACTTTTCTACGCTTAATTGCGCTCCGATGGATTGAAAAAGTTTTTCCCCATAAACAAATACTTTTTCCTTCAAGTCTTGGGAGACCATTTCAATGGTTGCTTTTTTTAATTGTTGAAGGGCATCATGCATGGCCTCGTCTGCACCTATGGTCTCGGCTCGAGCCAATATTTTATAGGCTTCAGCTTCCAATCCTTTTTCAAAGACCAACCTATCTTTTATATAAGCATCATAATAAGCCCGCATCACCAATTGCTGCCATCTCCAATTTTCGGCCAATTGTGGGTTGTCCACTTCCAATCTTTTCCATAATTCCAAGGTTTTTTTAATCGCATCATTGCTTATAATCGGCCCGTCCCAATTTTTTCTAGAGCAAATATTCCTTCAGTAGCTTCCTCGGCGACTTCCTCGCCAAAGAAAAATCGGCTATACTCCATGATAATTTCTTTGGGGTCCTTTTGGGGATTGACGCCCAGCTGGCTCCACAACACCTTATTGACATCATCATGGGTACCATCTGAATACGTGATGAATCCATCGGTAAATTGGCTATCTCTAACAAACAGATCAGTATACATTAAGGGTTGAGGATTGCATGGCTCCCTGCCCAATGTCAAGGCAAAAGCTTGGTCCCAATTGTCTACAGGATACTGACACCTTACGGTATGGGTAATATCAGGATAAAAGCGGTGCAGGTATTTTTTGGCAACAACTTCCTCTCTAACGCTATTGGAGGACTACTTGGCCCATATACCAATCCTTTGAGCCAATCAGGATTATGCTGTTCCAAATAATCGAAGAAATAATCAACTTTTTCCTTGTTAAATCCCTGCAAGGAAACCCAAATCCCTGCCTCCGGATGATACTTCTTCAATATAGCTGATAAATCATTTAAATAGGGAATCAATTGCGCAGGGTGGTTTTCTCCCGGATCTCCTCCAGGTACAAAGACACCATCTAACCTTGGACATTTGGCATAAAATGCTTCCTGTTCATCAAGTCCTTCCTGATGGGCATTTTCAATGGTCAAATCATGCGGAGCAGGGTCCAAACCCAATACTCAGCATCATATTTCTCACATATTTTGCTAAGCTCAACCTCCATAAGCTGAGGATTGACCTTAAAGTGCGGACTAGAGTTAACCTTCTGAAAGGGTATATTCTCAAAACTATTGGCTCCAAAAAGCACTTGCTCTCTAAAATGTTGATCAAATTGTTCCACAGTCCAAGCGTCCCAAGAATTGGCAGTATTTCGATAACCGAATTGATGACCACGTAGAGGATATTCCGGTGCTTCCGAAATATTGATGGCTGAATTGATTGTGATTTCACCATCCTTCATATTCGCCAATCTCAGCAACTTACCTACACCAAATAAGATGCCTCTAGTATCGCTACCCAGAATCCATATTATATTTTGGTTTTCATCCCTCTCATGAAAAATATGGTAACCTTCTGCCTTCAAGTCTTCGGGAATGCTATTGCTCTTCGAAGGAGGTGTCTTGCCAAATAACTCATTGTCATTTTCCAAAGCTATGGCAATGGTAGTATTGCTTTCCCATTTATCTGAAACTCTCAGATGAAGTGCAGTGCGTTTTTCAATTTCTTCGACCAAGACCTCCCCTGCGGTTTGCTGGATAGGCGATTTGATCTGTGGAGATATTAAAATATTTGCCTTTGACAAATCAAGCTTTTCTTGATCTTCATTGACACAGGATATCAGGGCAATCAATGCTATAGTTACAGCCCAAAACTTTGTAATTGTCTTCATTTCATGTAGCTTTTACTCCATTGAAAGAAAGGCTTCATCTCATTCTGTATAATGATACCTTTCTAACCTCAACCTTAACTACTGCTAACTGGACAAAACCTACCATGGTGGGTGGGGGACAAGATTAGCCCATTGAATGAAAAAGTTAATAAACTGCCTACTAACAAGAATTGAATTGAAGCCTTATTCTCGCCCATTGCTAATCATAAGTAGCATTGGCGTAGGCATTAAAATCAGAAAATTCATTTGGAAAAGTATTGTTTACAAATTCATATTCCCAAAGTTCTATATACCTTACCCCCATGGCCTTTGCCTGAGCCAACATTGTGCTGTAATCACCGTCTTTAAATCTTTCTCTTTGATCAGACCTGCCAATTGCTTGGGCATAAATATCACCCGGAAAAGCGGTTAATGCGGCCAATAAATTGGGTTGGTAAGTTGTCTTACCGGAAATCCACCAAATTGCGGCTCCAACTCGCTGATTCAAAGAACTGTCATTCCATAAGTCTGTTAACATTTGGTTTGGAATAGCACTGTCATTGATAAGGTCATGGACTTCTACTGCAATGGCTTTATCAGGGAAGGCCATTGCAAAGTTTACAGCTGTTGACTTAACGGCATTCACCCATTTGTCAGCAGTGAATCCTGCATTGATAAGAACAGTTTCGGACACTCCATTAAAGTGGCCTTCAATGCCATTAGCAGTCATTTGCGGGACATAGACCTAGGTCTTCATCATTTCCATATTTAGCTGCCAAGGCCAAAGCCAATTGATTTAATTTGAGAATAACCTGATTGTCCCACATTTTCGGTATTACCTTTACATTGCCATAAAAATCAGTAATTTCAAATGAGTCAACTTTTTCATCTTCAAACAACCATAAAGGGCTACTTTCTCCCGCAATAATTCCTAAACTCCATTCCAGATTTCTTTCTTTAATTGATAAAAGAAATTGATCAATCAATGAAAAATCATATATACCTTCCTCCGGTTCAATATCATTCCATTTCACACGAATTAAAGCACCATTGACATGGGCATTATCCAAGGCTGTTTCATTTCCAATTGAACTTGAATACAAACCCTTTGGTTTGTAAATACCGCTGTTATTTTCAACTTTGGGTGCTTCAATACGATTGCATGAAAGGCAAACCAAATAGAAGAAAGTTAAAAAAACCTTCTCATTCACATTATATTTAAGATTGATTACGGTAAGACCCGCATTTTAGGCAAAAGTTTAATTATCCTTAAAATAAACGATTAAATTTTGTATAAATAATATTTTACAATGCCTTTTCCATCAAAAAAGAAAATGTTATAAATTAATTGATACTCATAACTTAGCCTATAGAATGTATTTTAAGATCAATTTACCAAAACAAAAACCCTCCTTCCGGACAATGGCTGTATATTAGCCTTCCTAAAGTTTATTATAAAGCAGACATTTCCTATTGGGATAATTAGTGTAGATCATGAAACAACTATTTTCAAATTTATTGTTTAAAGTTTTTCTTGCCATAATATTGGGCATTCTTTTCGGACAGTATTTACCTGAATCCATCAATCGGATCTTCACCACCTTTAATGCTTTTTTCGGACAGTTTCTAAATTTCGCTATACCCTTAATTATTATGGGATTAATAATGCCTGCAATAGCTGATTTGGGAAAAGGTGCAGGAAAATTATTGTTAATGGCTGCTGCCATTGCATATGGTTCGACCTTGTTCTCAGGTTTTATGACCTATCTAACTACTTCAGGGATATTCCCCATGCTTTTGGAATCACATGCCAACGGAGCTGCTCCAATAGCAGAAGAAGGACCTAAACTTACACCTTACTTTAGTATTAGCATTCCTCCCATACTCGACGTCATGTCAGCCCTTGTTTTAGCCTTTGTAGTTGGAATAGGTCTTTCCACCCAGGAAGAATCAAATCTAAAATTGATGGTGAGAGACTTCCAAAAAATCATCATGCAATTGATTGAAAATGTAATCATCCCACTCTTGCCGCTTTTCATTTTGGGTATTTTTGCAAAAATGTCCTTTAGCGGACAAGTCTTTTCAATTCTATCTGTGTTTATAAGCATTATTGGGGTGATTTTTGCCTTGCACGTTTTACTGTTATTGCTTCAATATATCATTGCAGGTTTGGTTTCAAAGAAAAATCCTTTTAAGTTACTGATCACAATGATGCCTGCCTATTTCACAGCATTGGGCACCCAATCTTCTGCAGCCACCATTCCTGTAACCTTAGAACAAGCGCTAAAAAATGGTGTTTCTGAGAAAATTGCAGGCTTTGTAATTCCCTTATGTGCGACCATTCACCTGTCTGGCAGTATTATGAAAATCACTGCTTGTGCCATGGCCTTGATGATTCTATATGGAATGCCTTTTGGTTTCACACTCTTTACCGGATTTATTTTTGTTTTGGGCATTGCCATGATCGCCGCACCGGGAGTTCCCGGAGGAGCCATTATGGCCGCTGTTGGTATCCTTCAATCCATGTTAGGCTTTAATGAAGAGATGATTGGCATAATGATCGCTTTGTACATTGCCATGGATAGTTTTGGCACCGCCTGCAATGTGACCGGAGACGGGGCAATAGCTATAGTGATGGATAAGGTAACCAAAGAAAAGTTGGTCGCTTAATACTGAAATAGGAAGTACCGATTTAGGGACAGATCACTTCGCTGGAAAAAACTACCTCAAGAAATCCTATTGTAAAACGCCCTATAACTTTTTATAGCTAAACATACATTTCTGTGTTAAAGCTGACTGTGAAAATTCGTTCATTCGGAAAACTCCGGAAGAGTGAGATTTTTGTAGAAAGAGGTGTGAGCTCCTGGTATAACAAAGAAAAAGATACGATTTTGGCGGTATAGTTGCTTTTTTCCTGCAATTATACTGACAAAATCTCGACTTTAATTGAGCTTTGAAAATCCCATAACTCTTTGCATGGTTTCTCAAAAAATAAAAAATCGGCTTCGATAGTATATCAAAGCCGATTTTTATTATAAACTGAAGCAACTAGATTATTTCAAATCAAACCGATCAGCATCCATTACCTTCGTCCAGGCCTTTACAAAGTCATTTACAAACTTTTCTTTGCTATCGTCTTGAGCATAAACTTCGGCATACGAACGTAAAATAGAATTGGAACCAAAAACCAGATCCATACGCGTAGCGGTCCATTTTACTTCACCCGTATTTCGGTCGCAAATATCATAAAGCCCCTGCTCCTTCGGTTTCCATGTGTTCGCCATATCTGTAAGATTAACAAAGAAATCGTTTGTCAAAGCACCGACATTATCGGTAAAGACACCATGTTTGGTATTGCCATAATTTGTGCCTAGCATTCGCATACCTCCAACGAGCACGGTCATTTCCGGCGCAGTTAGTCCCATTAGCTGGGTTCGATCGAGCATCAATTCTTCAGAACTTACGACGTAGTCTTTTTTGCTGTAGTTGCGATATCCATCAGCCAATGGTTCTAGTGGATCAAATGAATCTGCATCTGTCATTTCATCGGTAGCGTCTCCCCTACCGGGTGAAAAAGGAACAGTAATATCAAAACCTGCCGCTTTGATGGCTTGCTCTACACATAGATTCCCTGCCAATACAATGGTATCAGCAATACTGATCCCAAATTCAGCAGCGATAGGTTCGAGTACAGACAATACATGGTCCAATCGCTCAGGTTCATTGCCTTCCCAATCTTTTTGAGGGGCTAAACGTATTCTGGCGCCATTTGCTCCACCCCGCTTATCAGAATCCCGATAGGTGCGTGCACTGTCCCATGCGGTGGCCACCATCTCTGCAATTGATAAACCGGAATCGGCAATTTTCCCTTTTACAGCTGCCACATCATAATCCGCTTTTCCGGCAGGAACAGGGTCTTGCCATATCAAATCTTCCTCCGGCACATCAGGTCCAAAATACCTAACTTTTGGTCCCATATCCCTGTGGGTTAATTTGAACCAAGCACGTGCAAAGGTTTCTGAAAAATATTCGTGATCATTCATGAATTTCAAGCAGATCTCTCTGTAGATAGGGTCCACCTTCATCGCCATATCGGCATCCGTCATCATTGGATTTAAACGGATACTTGGATCTTCAACATCTACCGGTTTGTCCTCCTCTTTTATGCTTACCGGTTCCCACTGCCAAGCTCCTGCAGGACTTTGACGAGGCTCCCATTCATGATTGAACAGCATTTCAAAAAAACCATTGTCAAATTTGGTAGGATGCGTTGTCCATGCACCTTCTAGGCCACTTGTCACTGCATAGCGACCTTTTCCGGTTTTGGTAGGATTGTGCCATCCCAACCCTTGTTCTTCCACATCCGCAGCCTCAGGTGCCGGGCCCAAAATGCTTGCATCACCGTTGCCATGGGTTTTGCCTACCGTATGTCCTCCGGCAGTTAAGGCAGCAGTCTCTTCATCATTCATGGCCATCCGGGCAAAGGTTTCACGGATATGCGCTGCAGTTTTTAAAGGATCTTGTTTACCATTGACTCCTCCGGGTTCACATAAATTAACCCCATTTGCACAGCTGCCAAAGGGTTTTCCATGGTTGATGGATTCTCCACATTATCATATCGCTCATCACTTGGTGCCAACCATTCTTTCTCAGCTCCCCAATAAGTATCTTTTTCAGGATGCCAAATATCTTCCCTTCCAAAGGAGAAACCATAGGTTTTTAACCCCATGCTCTCATAGGCAATGGTTCCTGCCAGTATAATTAAATCCGCCCAACTGACTTTATTGCCATATTTTTTCTTAATGGGCCAAAGCAATCTTCTGGCTTTGTCCAAGCTAACGTTATCGGGCCAAGAATTTAAGGGTGCGAACCGAAGGTTTCCTGCACCTCCGCCACCACGCCCGTCAGAAATTCTATAGGATCCGGCTGAATGCCAAGACATACGAATAAATAAGCCACCATAATGTCCCCAATCTGCCGGCCACCATTCCTGACTATCAGTCATGAGCGCATGCATGTCTTTTTTAATGCTTCAACATCAAGCTTTTTTAACTCCTCCTGGTAATCAAAGTCCTGACCTAAAGGATTTGTTTTGCTGTCGTGTTGATGCAGAATATCAAGATTGAGGGCATTGGGCCACCAACTCATAACGGATGCGTTGACTGAAGTATTTCCGCCATGCATTACAGGGCATTTACCGGCCGAACTACCATTGGCAGAGGTATTATCGTTGCCTTCAGCAATGGTTACGCCTTCATCCTGTTTTTCATGGTGCGGGCATTTGCTTTCTTCCTGTGATGCTTTTGGGTTTTCATTTTTGTCCATAGTTGAAAAGGTTTATTACTGTAAAATTTTTACCAATCAAATTCAAACACATGCTCAATTATCAACTCAAGATTTAAATGACCTTATTTTATGAAAAAAGTCATTTTTAAAATTTTGAACTAATAAAAGCTTCACGTTAGACAATCAACAAAGACCCCATTATTCAGGAAAGAATTTTCAACAAATTAATTTCACCTACTTACAGTTACTAAATTAAAAAAGTCCCTGATAATAATCGGTTTAAATGCTTATTGCCGTTTTACAAAATAGCAATTTATTAAAGAATTTCAGCAATAGAACGAAGAAAAAATCATTTTTTAGATTTTACAGACTTTAGATATAGTCAATAAAGATAACAGCCATTCCCTGATCCAAAAATAAACTTGAAAGCTTACACGTAGAAATGGCTGTAAGTACTCCTTATAGTTCTACCACATTAAATTCAATGTCAACCGTTCCATCGTTTGGATGAGGAATAATATTCGGAGTAAGTTTATCTGAATCAAAAAGACCTGATTCAATGATTTTCTTTTGAGAAGACATCAATTTACTTCTAGAGAACAAGTCACCCTTTGCAATATCTACCATTTTAAGGATTTTTTCTGTCGACACCTTTTTGTTTCCAGTAATTAAAATTTTGTCAATTTCGGAAACCTTTCCCTCGAAAATGTTAAAGGTTATGTCAACTTTATTGCCTATGATTTCTTTATTCATTTCTATAGCGAAGTACAGGTAGCCTTGATCCATAAATAAAGAACCCAAATCACGTCCTTCCGGCTGATAGGAAAGCTTTTCATTAATCACTTCTTCATTAAACGGATCTCCAGTTTTAAGTCCTAAATATCCTGATAAATAATCATCGGAGTAGTGTGAATTCCCTTCCCAAAAAATGTTTCCAATAACATAAGGAATACCTTTGGCTTCAATATTTTTCTGAGTACTACTACTTTTTGGGACAAAGGAGAATGCTACCATTAATAGCATTAAGCACGGCCCTACCAGAATGTACCGCAGAGCGATACGCTTTTTGTATTTGGTTTTATTTAGCATAATGATTCGTTTTTTTATAGTGTTCATTGAAAATTGATGGGTTAAGAAACTACTCCCTTTGTTAGAGGCAAGTTTTAATATGAGCTTAGAATAGCTTTCAGTATTCCCTTTAAATGCATTGGCTTTTGCATCGGCATAATACTCGTGGACATTATTGAGCTCCTTTTTCATTAGTCTAAGAACTGGATTAAACCAACATATTAAGATGGAAAGCTCCATTAAGAGATTATCTAACGTGTGACGTTGAGTAACATGTGCTTTTTCATGTTCAATTACCTGTGTAAACTCCTCCTCCGAAATAGCTAAATGGCTCCTATTTATAAATATATAATTCAAAAATGAAAAAAATGAGGGGCCCCGATCTATGAAAATGATTTTAATGCCATCCTCTTCAGAAAATGCATGGTTCCGGGTAAGTTTTATAACTGCAATAATTCCACTAAAGAGTTTCCAAAATCGGTATGAAAATCCAATTAAATAAACCAAACTTAAAATGGTCATCAACCAGTTAACATTAAAAATTGTAGCATGTATAGACATATTTTTGTCCGGTACAATTGGCAATTCTATATGCCCAAGTCTATGAAAAACACTTATTGATGCGTCACTCGCAGGTGCATTCCAAAAAGGGATACTAATTAAAGGAATAATAAAACTAATAATGGTAACTGTTAACAGATAGATCCTATTGGCTTAAAAAAAGAAAGATGACGAAAGACTGTCCAAAAAAGAAGACCAAATAGTGTCTGACAAACTGAGACTTCAATCAAATATATAAGCCAGTTATTCATCTCCTTTGTTTTTATAATGTTCAATAAGGGATGAAATCTCCGTAATTTCTTTTTCTGTTAGTTCGTTTTCTTTAGCCATGAATGAAACCACATTATCAAATGAACCTTCAAAAAAATGTGATACCATATTTTTCAATAGCCCTTTCTTGTACTTTACTTTTGAAATACAAGGTGCGTATTCATGAGTTTTTCCAAAGGCCCTATGATTTACGTATCCTTTGGTTTCCAAAATTCTAATTATTGAAGACACTGTAGTATACGGTGGTTTTGGGTCTGGAAACTTATCAAGGACATCATTTACAAAACCCCTTTCGATATCCCAAAGTATCTCCAATACTGCTAATTCTCTTTGTGTTAATTCTTTCATAGAACAAATATATAACGCATACTTGAGTTATTCAACTCATGAATGAGTTATATAACGTTAAATTGCGTTAAAATATTCCTTAAAAAGGTTAAATGCTGTGGATTGGTTATTGTAACCGAAATTTTTTTGGATGATTACCTTATATAGCGATGGGACCTGATAACTGATTACAAAAAGTCCGGCTATACCAAAAAGCTTTGATTAACACTAACAACCTCTGCTAGCGCTATTGAATGATCACCTGCAGCTTCTGATCTTTACCTGTCAGTAGGGTAATTCCTGAATTCTCATTGTCCCTAAAACGAACTTCCTTAGGTATTTTGAACCCTCGATCAAAAATATAAACAGGGTATTTTCCATCAATTGCTTCTGCAGGTATAGCTGCTACCTCCATCTCCCCATTGTTTTTTGTGAAATATCCTACAGCAATCTCTTTCCATTTAACCGCAGACCTTCCGCACCTATTGATCTCTGTTCCCTTCTTGTCAAAAAAGAGGATGCTGTAATAATCCTTTTCCCCTATGCGGGAAATTGGTCGATTATAAATGGCTACAAATTCATTTCCTGGTAAATCCAAGCTAAACTCTCCCTCCTCGGTGGCTATTGGAGCTCCAAGCCTAAAATCTGTCAATAGATTCTCCGGATCAGGCTGCTCCTGATTTAGCTTGAAATTTCCGCTTATGATAGCTGAGAAATTTGGACCCTCTGTAAGTGAGTTAACCGAAATCAATTTCTCATCTCTATTAATACTTCCATTTAAATCATCCTGAAATTTGAACCAGTCTGCATAAGGTGCATAATCATCTAACACATACCAAAGTTTAACGAAAGCATTTTTTGGTGGTTAATTGTGGTGTTTTCCAAAGAAAAGAACACACAATGCAATACAATTTCTTCTTTTACGTGGATAAACCTATTCCGACTTACGGTGTTTCCTTCGGTGTTGATTTTTATTCCTATTGTTGAATTGGCAATGGTATTGTCTGATATAAGATTATAAAAAGCATAGTCACGTCCTTCGTCTGTAATGTCATTTCTTGTGTCTCTTCCCATGCGTGAGCCTATATGTATGGCTACCGAATAACCATCAAATTGATTGCCGCGGATAATATTATAGTGAGGCATCTGCTCCCGCAAATTATTGCTTTCCCCCATATTCCTAAACATGGAAATGCCAATTCTCCTTTGTTCTGATTTTATATGGGATTTAGCAAATTCATTGTTACTGATTTCACTGTCGAAAAAAGTGTCCCCAATAAAATCCCCATAGGAATGCTGATGCTGACTGAGGGTATTGTCCCTAAAAAAATTGCCAATAAATTGATTTCTACGACTTTTACTCCCGGAGTATATGGCTCCATAGCCATTTTCATACAGCCGGCAATTCTTCATCAATGTGTTATATCCATTGGTATAAAAACCTACCCTGTTGCGGGTGAAAACACAATTTTCCACAATCAAACGATGTTGCTCCTGATCTCCTGAACCATTTATTTTAACACCTCGCTTCCACCCCATAAATGTAAATCTCTTTATTTGAGTTGGCTGGATCCCTGCTGCTTCAGGAAGATTATAGAATATGCCTCGAAGTTCATTTCCTTCTTTCCATGGTTCCTTTCTTAAGGCATACAATTCATCAAGAGGAAGGCTTTGGTTGGTGGTTCTTACATCCATAACCAATCCATTGCCATCCATCACAATACCTTGTTTTGCGATGGTAAAAAGAGATTTATTGGTAAACTGCTTACTTATTTTCACCAACCAGGGTTCTTTCCTTGATTTGAATTTAACAGAAGTATCCACATCAAACTGACGGATCAACTCTCCTTTATCATTGTACCAGGCAGCCCAACGGTCGGTATTCCAAGGGTCAAAATCCCCCTTTCCATCCTGTAAAATATCCTTAATATAAAAAACACTTTGATTTATTTCAGACGCTTCCTTAGATGCTTCATCTTGGGCAACACTGAAATTATAGCTAAAAATAAGGGCTATTATTGATAAGAATGATTTTGTTATCATGTAGGTATTGGGCTAATTATTAATTGTATATACTAATCCTAAGCTAGGGTAAAATCTAACTTAAAATAAACCAATTAATTGTTAATTAAACCTATAAACCGTTGAAAATTTTAAACTTGAAATTAAATCATTCTCTACCCTACAAACGCTAAGCTTATTTTCCCATCAAAATGCAGCTTATTTAAAAACAACTATTTCCCCATTGCAATTGGGCGTTTGAATATTACAGGTTTTAATTCCATCCCCTGAATAAGCGTAGGTATAAGTTCCCTGAAAACCATCGTCCTCATCTACTTCGACCTGAATTGTTAAGTGCTCTATCACATCAACAAAATCCGGAGACCCGGGAGGGCAGCACACAAGTCATAGTCTCTTTCATAATTTATAGTCAATGTCTCACCATTAAAGTCGTAAAAACTAGTTACTTCCCCCTCGTTAAACCCATCAATGCTTAAAGGGTTTTCTATGGTAATTGAACCATCCTCCTCGAAGGTAATGGTTCCTTTAGCCGAACAAGCACTGTTCATAAACTCAAATCCCCAAGTTCCTGTCATTTTATTGCTGCAATCAATGATATCATCCTCAGATTTTTCAAAGCAAAAGTCTATCTGCGAATCATACTGTGAGATGTCCACTGCATTAAAAAAGAGGACACCATTCTCCAGATTCCCAACCAATGAAAGAGCTTTAATCGCTTGATTAAAAGCTTGTGATCCAATAGAATAGTTACCGGGGCAGGAATTTATCACTCCGTGTAAACTATTGCTTGTATTTCCAATAATAGAAATAAGTTGCCCCATCCCTTGAGAAGTAGAGAGTTCATTTTGAGTCATTTGTTGGAGAACTGTTCCCGCATGACCATAAAAAAAGGAGCCAATACTTATGGCACATTCTGAATTTTTCATCAGTTTCCCTAGGGTGGTAGATACAATCCCTACAATTGACGAACTTATATTGGCACCATTTCTCCAGGCCGCATCACCTGCCCAAGAATCGGCTTTTAATGTATAAACCTGCGCTGCTGAAGGAACTTGAAACTTTATTTCCTGGGGTGTAAACAAGTCAAAATTACCCGTCACAAAATTACCAATCGTTCCCCAAGATAAAATCTCTTTGTTAACCCCATCCACCAGATAGGGATCTCCAAATTCCTTATTGTTTTCATCATACAATTGAAGGGAATAAGCCATGCTACTCGACTTATTGGTAAGGTTTACGGCATCATTGTCTATTTCCATTACCAATGGGGCAATTTCAACTTCAATCCTACTCAACAAGGAATGCTGAAAATCACCTATAGCTTCAACAATAACATCACTGGCCAAAGGATTAATTTCGCCAGAATTAATTCCTTGGACAATCAAATCATGGTAAGCATTGAATTCCGGCAACAAAGCGATCTCATCAAAGGCTTCTTGCCTTGCCTCTACGGAAAGGTTCATGACCCAAGGGTGTATCATGGCAAGACTCTGAGCTGTAGTTTTGGAATCCAGAATCACCTCTTCAGTAGTCATTGGATTTACGATATTCATCAATACTATATCACCTTCAGGGTTAGTGGCATAGACCAATTCCATCGCATTGTCATCAAACAGTTCTACTGAACCCTCACCATTGGCTAGCTGATTCTCATTGGTAAAAAGCGATGAAACAGTTAACTCAGATAATTTGAGAGAGGTATTCTCAGGTAAATTTAGCGATACATTAAAATCTTTTGTCTCTGCTATGGGCCATGTGGGTTCCATCTCAGGCTCCACACTGTCACAACCCACCAATAACAATATTGAAATAAGAAAAATGCTTATTTTATTCATATTAAAAATTATGATTAGGAAATTACTTAAAAACTAAAGTCAAAAAACAAGGATGAAACATGAGGTGATTTTGGGGGAAATTTTTCAGTTTTATCTACTGATTTTAACTTAAAAATAAATTGTAAATTTTAAATTACAAGGGTTCTTACTTGAAAAATGATAATCAAGAGAACTAAACAAAAGGATATTTGCTCAATACCATGCCACCCATACATCTATTTAATTGATTTTAAGTGAGATACGTAAGTATTGGTATGGGAGAAAAAATTACTCCCAAATTGTTTCCAAAAAGATTAATAGCCGGCTCTCCTTAGGCAAAACTAGAAAAAGCATTATTTAAACAGAGATAATGTAATCAAATTTCACCAAGCCCCTAGAATCCCTCCCATTAAAGTAAGAGCAAGGATGCAATAACCTGCATTGATTAAGAATGCCTTGAAGGACCGGTTTTCAAATAGATACAAGATTCCCAATAAAGTAGCCACCCAACCAAAACCTGCCAAGAATCCAGCAATCAGACCATAGGACATATCGGCATTTACTCCAATAAACAACTCTAGGTTCAAAGCAGCAACAAAGGCCAATAATAATGACAAGCCAAATACCTTAGACATATTCCTAGTATTCAAGTCCGATTCTGTAAATCCAAATGCACGCATCCAAGCCTTACCAAATAATGGTCCATACCAAATCCCTCCTACCAAGAAGGAGGATCCTGAGGCAACTATGACCGATAACCAATTGATGTTTGCAAAAGCTGATACCATATCCATAATGCATTGTTATTTTGTTCTTTACAATACTAGTGGTATTTGAAATCCTGAAATAGTAAAAAATTAACCTTTCTTATCCAGTGGAAAAAAATTCGTTCCCTCTTGAAAACCTTGTTGAATAAATTTCAAAGGATTAATTCCTGAAAAATGCTTAAATTCCTTGATGAAATGTGACTGATCTGTGTATTCCATTTGATAAGCAACCTGCGCCCATTCTATTTTGTTAGCTTGATGGATTTGCCGTAAAATTTCATTGAAACGAAGCATGCGTTGATAATATTTGGGCGTCAAACCCACATATTTTTTGAATTGGTCTATCAGGTGTTTTTGAGATTTTGAATAGCCTTCAAAAATTTCTACCGAATTGATTACCGGTTCATTCTGTAGCTTTTCCAAAACCTCTAATAAATCAGTCGGAGGGATTTTATCTTGCCGAAACCTGTTGAGCAACCAGTTCTCAGCACTTTGAAACTTTTCTTCAGTCGTTTTCCGGGTCAATATCTCCTCCCTTAAAGCAAGGATTTCTGCACCAAACACCTCCTTCCCGGAAATTACGCTGTCATTCAACTCTTGTATGGGAAAGTGAAAAAATGGAAAAGCGCCAAAAGCTTTAAATTGGATTACAAACAATTCGGACTGTTGGTGTGCAGAAATGGAAATATGATTTTTTTGCATACCTGAAACCCAAACTTCCCTAAAAGTGGCAATCGGTTCTAAAGTTTCATTGTTATAGGTACTTCTTTGGAAGCCATCTAACTCAAAAATAATAAATACGTGTCCAGTGGGAACCACCCGTTCAATGGAGTGATCCGGCATAAAATCCGTCAAATGAAATATGGCCTCGATATATTGATTTAATATTCCTTTGAGTAAGTGTCTTTCAAGTGGCACTGCTGATTCTGATTGGTTATTCTTATCAATATAGACAATTCAAGGATTGAAATGTAAAATAATGCAGTTTTATAAGATTAGATTTAGATTAACCAGCTCACTAATCTTTAAAACCAAGAAAAACCCAACCATTTGACTAACCTTATAATCATCTAAAATGATTGATATTTATAACCGTGAGCGGAAAGCCCTCGATTATAAATATCAATAACTCATTATTGAAGGTCAAGAATTTTTAGAATCCAAATAATGTACTCAATCAATTGATCTCAATCTTCACCAGTCTTTCTTTAAAAATTTTGCTGCTACTCCTAAATAGGTATTGTCTCCTACTTTGGATATGGTTCCGGGAATCAACCAGAACTTTTTTAATTCACCACCTTTGCTGGATTTCAAAATCGTTTTAGCACTTACTTCTCCTTTGGAATTTATTTGTCCAACACGGATTTCTCTTTCAAGTGGTTCATTGTAAATAAAATAGATGGTACCACTCTCATACATTTGATAGATCCCATTGGTGTTAAGAGTAATGTCTTTTTGTTGTTTATTAAAATTTTGAATCCAATTGATTTCACCATTTTGAGAAATATTGGTGAATTGAAAATCATTGTTTACATGGTAAATTTTACCATTGTACGTATAGGACTCATAGTACTCTGAGGCCAGCGTAATGCTATTGTCCTCGTTAACAAATATAGATTTGATATAAGTGTTGGAAGGGACCTCCATCTCTTTACCGTTTTCAAGCTTTCGTTTTTCTTTTCCTGATAAATAATCTTCGCTTTGGTACAAAAAATCCATTTTATTTTCATTGGAAAAGGGAATGAATTTTTGCTTGTCAATTGCCAATGTAAAAGGGTTTAAACTCTGAACAAACAAGCCATCAATTTGCTTAAGCTTCTTATCATTGGAATAATAACCGGCCAATCTTACATCTTTGTTTTTATCCTGAATAAGGGACATCCTTAACAAATACTTGTCCGTATTTTTAAGATAAGTGATAACAGGGTCATCAATGCCCCTATAAAATGAATACATAAAGTGCATAAATTCATTGCCTCCTTTTACTATGTCCACCTTACTCAACATATTAAACACCCCTTCATTGGAAAGGCGAATATTTCCATTGCTATTTAAAGATTTTATCATGCCAAATAACTTGGTATCCGGTCCACTCTTGTCGTATTCAGGAATACTCGTATTCATTTGCCATTCTGAGTTCATCAAAGCATCAAATACCTCAACATATGCTTCAGACCCATCATTGCTCTTACTACCCACAAAGGAGAAAACGGCGAATTTGCTATTATCTTCTGAACGAATAATATTGTAATTTGACCTTCGGTCTAGTTTCTTATTAATGATGGGCAATTCTGAAACCAATATTGGCGCTTCAAAAGCCAAGGTTTCTTGGTCCAGTTTTTTCCTGAACAAACGATTTTTATTGTTAAACGCATCTGAATAAAACAACCATATGTCTTTTTCCTTGTCCTGGTAGAAGAATTCGAAGCTTTTGTCTTTCGCTTTATTCATGACAGTCATCGGAATATCTTCTATTTTTCGGCTTTTCTCAAGTTCATACTTTTGGTTAAGCTTTTCCACGACCAACACACCTTTTGTCCCCACTCCTTTTCCATACAATGAGAAACCTTTGGAAATAGCCCGCAATAAAAAGTGTCCATCATCTACCGTTCCAATAACGCCTATTGTACCCGTTAACAGTCCTTTTGAAGTTGGATCTGTAATTTCCACATTTATCGTCTTCTCTTGAGCAAACAATTCAAGTTGAAGCGATAGAAAAATTAATGCTGCTAGGTAAAATTTTACTTTCATTCTCTTATTGATTTATGGTAAAAATTATATTAAACTTTTATAAAAATTATGATTCCCAATTCAAAGAAGTTGAGTAGGAGAATTTTTAAGATTGTACTTAATTCTATTCCTCACAAAATCACAACTCTGAAGAAATGTAGCTACTTTATAAATTACCTCCCGGTTTTGTCGCTTGGTATGCATTCAAATTGAAAGAAAATTTGGGTTTAATTTTGAGAGGAATTTTCTCACTAGGTGATAAGCTAAGACAGTTTTTTATCTTCCTAAATACTTCTCCCCTCAACCTGATTTCCCTTGTCTTTTCATAGCAATAATTACTGGTAGCAAAACTAAGAAATAAATATTTTTTAAACCAACTTTTTTGTATTTTAAATGTAAAAAAATGTTTTACGATAAATTATAAGGTAGTTCAAATCCAATCTGGTATAAGTTTAGCGAAGTGTAAATTAGACCTATAATGCCGAAAGTTTTCAACTTCCATCAAAGAAGAACAAGCTGTTCCAATCCCATAATTAGTCAGATAGATTCTTGCCATAATAATTTGCCTAAAGCCACGAAAGCGAGTAAATCCATGCCATCCGCAAGCTATATCAGGGGGCTATTAAAGAAAAAAGAATGGCTTTATTATTATTATTATTATTATTATTATTATTATACATCTTTACCTGGCCCCTCTCGTTTCACCGGCGGCTGAGCGGAGCCGAAGCCTTAGGCTGAAGATCTTGCAATGCCTACCCCTTCGGCTGGACTTTAAGATCGGAAACCCAATAAATCAAAGAAATCAATTCATAGGAATGGGGTTTAGCCCATTTTTAAGGTTACAAAATATCATCTGGCTTTAGCCAAAGATTAGTGATCGAAAGGGTTTGATTTGTGGCTACCTCAAATTTGAAACAAAAAATCACTCTGAGAAGGAATCTCATTTGACTTATCAAGTCATCACTATTGTTTTGACCACCTACTTATGATATAAAGGTGGCTTCTTGTTATAATTAAACATTTGTGTAAATTAGGTGATTAATAAGTTTAGCTATACCTAAACATTTTGGGAAAAATATTCGTCAATCCATACAGAAAATATTCCAAATCCAACCAAAATTGACATTTGGGAATTGTGCAAGTACGGTAAAAGTCTTTTGCAAATGTTTATTGATGAACATCAAAATGACGCCTTAATATTTGACAAAATAGCCGGTGCACTTAGTATTATCGAAATTACATCTATTCTATTACGATTACCTAAAACCAAATTTAGATTGATTGAGGGACATGGAATGAACTGTAAAGTGTATGAAGCTAAATCAGGGATTATAAGATTGTACTTATTCCATGAAGAAAATACAGGAAGAGTTATAGTAACTGGTGGAAAAAAGGGCAATCAAAAAGAAGACATTAAATCAGTGCTTCAAACGATTAAAAACTTCAACAATGAAAGTAAATAAGAGAGAACAAATTTTAAATCAACCCTCCTATTGGATTGAAAATATCAATGCATTATTATACAATGCTATTGTGGATTATATGGAGCAACATAACATGAAGCAAAAGGATTTAGCGGCACATTTAAATATAAGTCAGGGGCGTGTATCCCAGATTTTAAACGATGGTGATATTAATTTTAGTTTAGAAAAAGTCATTCAAATTGCGCTAAAGGTCGGTATGTATCCTTCATTTAAACTAGAAAAAAATCCAATGTATCAGTGGAAGATTTTGACGATTCTTTGGTGAAGTAAGTTTCACATTTGCTTCTGCTCCTATCTGGTCTGAGTTTAGCGAAGCCTAACTAGGATCCATAATACCGAAAGTTTCCAATTTTCATGAAAGTAGAAAAAATTAGGGCTTTTCCACCTCAATGAACATCCTTTCTTGGCAAAAAGACATTAGTAAATTAAGGCTTAACTATTTGAATTAAGCCTTAATTGATGGGACCTATCTTTTATTTTTTCATTTATAAATTTACTTATTTCTTTAGCCCTATCAACAATCATAAAATGTTCCCCATCTTCAATTAATTCAACTTTACCCAAACCTCTCCAAGGAATCAACTTGTCTTTTGTACCATGAATACGAATTAAGTTTTCAACTTGGTTTTGGTTGTCCCAATTTACCAATTCATTAACGGCCCATTTTGCAAACTGTAAATCAGTATCCTCTAAGATATCATTTAGAAGTTCTTTATTGGCTGTACCAAATAGAGAGGATGCGATGTATCTTGGTGGGTCAAATAATTTTGCCGGTATTTTTTTTATGATATTCAGTTTGCCAAAACCTCTGTAAATGGGTCTTAATTCAATTTTAGTTTCTACCGAAGATATCAATATTGTTAAGCAAGGTTTCAAAATTTTGCTAATCTCGACAGCCACTAATCCTCCAAAACTAACACCAATAAGTACAAAATCTGATTTAGGGTCAATAATTTTCGAAAGTCTAGCTGAATAGTCTTGTAATGGTTCCCTTTTGTAAGGCTTGATCCATTCAATAGGAATTAGCGTATGATTCAATTTCAAAAGTTGAAAACTCGCTTGTCAGCTCCAAGTCCACTTATCCCATAAATTTTCAAATTATATTTCGTTTTTATGCTTCATTAAATAGCTAAGTCAGGGTTTCAAGTTACGAAGTTTAAAATGCTAAATGCTCTGACCTGATAACCTCGGTTATTTATTCTGTTTTTTTGATCGTTCGACACATGCCCAATATTCTGGCTTTCCATATTCTTGGATTACAAGATGAATCTTTGGTTTACCTAGAAAAGATGATTTGTCAATTCCACATCTGATAAAATAACTACGGCCCTTTTCAATATTCAACTTAACATCCGTTCGTTTACTAGTCTTTGCACTCAAAGTATAAACCCCATCATTTTTCACTTTAACCATTGCTGGCTTATCTTTTCTTAGTTCATAGATTGTTGAATCATTGCGTTTTAAATCATAATTCCCTACATAAAAACTAATATATAAAGAGGATGGACTGTAGAAGTAAAGGGATGCAAAATCATTTTGATTTTTTTCTATCTCGATAACATCAAACTCAAGTAGACCATGATCGATATCCGTTTGATAGCTGATATTGCTTTGTGAATAGTAAAAATGAAGTACACTTAATGCTTTATTTAATCTATTATCTTCTTGATCAAACCCATAGACCAATCTGTAACTCTCAGGCTTTTGATATGCGTAATTATCCATCCATTGTTTTTTATATAGCAATCTTTTGTAAACATCTATTGACGTCCCACTAAAACTAAATCTTATTTGCCATTGTGGTTTAGATTTAATTATGATCACATTGAAATCTGCATAGTTTTTTTGGGATAGTCATAAAGGAAAGTGGCACTTCCAAGCATCATGGTTGATTGGCCTTTACCTTCCCACAGCACAATTTCTTTTCGTTTAAATTTTGGCCAATTTAGTAAATGACCAACATCTTGTTCGTTGGCAAAAATGTAATTATTATATTTTTTAAGTTCTTTATCAAAGTATTTATTATTTTATCCAAAAGACAATAGAGGTACGAAAAGTAATACTACTATAAATGAAAATCTAGTCATTTTTTTATTGGTGCAAGAAGTAAATAAAAGATCCAGGCAAACCAAGAGATAAAAAGCACCGCAAGAACCCATGCTAGTTTCTCGCTACCTCGCGTTTTACTAGAAAGGCTGATTGAGATAAGTGGAATTAACCAAATCAAACCAATTATTAATAAAAAAACAGGGGAAAAGTATTTGAATCGTCCATCTTATCTCTTCAATTAAAGTGTGTTTGGAATTATAGTAAATTTAAATATTTAAAATTTATCGTTCAAATCCCCCTACTCTGGTTAAAGTTTAATGAAGCGTAAGCATGATCCCATATAGAAAAATCCGGACTCTAGCACTAAAAAAAATATAGCTACCAACCTCCAGCTAAAGCTAGGGCTATTGATAAAAGTGGAATTCCTCATTCTAAGCATAGACAAAGGTAAACCAACAACAAATTCAATAGGAATGGGAATTTTCCAGTAGTACTAAAACTATAATTACCCGTAATCTAAGTGAACCTTTGAGGTTTAACCGAATAATACAGCCCATGAAAAAAATTATTTACCTACTCGCACTTATACTTTTTTGTTCCACTCCCTATATTCCCAAGAATTGAAAGTGGGAGCTGCCCTGCGGGTAATTACGCCTGATCCCCTGATTCCCGTTTCTGGTGGAGTGGGAACACCTAGTCCGGCGACGGAGAAAATGGGAGACCTTTTCGTTCGGGCAATGGTGATGGAACAAAATGGCGTCAGGGTGGCCATTGTAGGCATAGACAACTTAGGATGGCCCGCAGTACTTGGCGACCAGTCACGCGCCTTGATCAAAGGAATTCCTCCTGAAAACATCCTTATTGGCGCCACCCATACCCACAGTGCGCCCGATGCCTATGGTTTTCCCAATGAAAAGGGTGAGGTACTGGCAGATTTTGACTACCTGGGATGGTGTGTCAAGCAGGTGGCCGACGCGGTAAATGAAGCCATGGAAAACGTGGAGCCTGCTGCATTAAAAATTGCCGTGGGAGAAGCCCAGGGAAAGATTGCCTATAATTATTATGCACCGGATCTTTATGACCCACGTTGTGGGGTCATCCAGGCTTTTGGTACTTCTGGAAAGAACAAAGACAAGGCCATAGCCACCTTGGTCAATTACGCCATCCACCCTGAAGTCATTGGCAATAAAAAAGGTATTTTATCTCCAGATCTTTGTGGTCCTCTTTACGATCGAATTGAAGCCAAAGCAGGAGGAATAGCAATTTTTATGAATGGTGCCCAAGGAGGCATGGTGACTGCCGACAACCGAAGACCTGAAGGCAGAGAGGCCGGGGATTGGGAAGAATGTATCCGGATTGGTGAATTATTGGCAGACCAGGCCCTGGCGATTGTAGACAAGGCTCCCCTGCAAACTGCGCCTGTCTTGTTTACCAGCGCAAAGGAAATCAATCTACCTGTGACTTCTCCCCTGATGAAAATGCTGATAGACCATTCTGAAATAGGGCTAAAGGTATCCGAGGACTATCTGCTAAAAACAAGGATAAACCTTCTGAACATTGGCTCAGCCCAAATCCTTACCATTCCTGGAGAGGCGCTGCCGAATATTGGTTATTACTTGAAAAGAAAGATGAAAACCAACCAACCATTTTTATTTGGCCTGACCAATGATGCCTTTGGGTACATGCTCACCAAGGTTGATTTCAATAGTTTCAAACGTTATGAATACATCAGCAAAACCAGTCTCGGTGAAGATACTGCAGAGATCTATATAGAGGAAGCCCTTCAATTGATCGAAAAAGTCCGGGTGCTGAATAAGCATTAATAATTCGGATTTGATTTAATATTAAAATAAAAATACCAGCCTATTGCTTACAGTAAAGAATCCTGAAAAGTTGCTACCTTTTCTCAATATTTAAATTAATAACATGAGGGGTAAATCCGGCATATTGAAATGGCTCAAATACTTGTTTTTGGGCGCAATTGTCCTTTTGTTGCTACTGATCCTAGTAAAAATCTCACCGGCCCTATGGAACCGATGGGTAACTTATCCCGGGTTAGAACAGGCAAGAAATGAGTTATGGCAACAATACAGAAAACCGCCACAACGTATCCCGATGCCCTTGTATCAGGGAGCTGTACATTCCCATACTTTCTGGTCCCACGATAGCCGGGGTTTGTTACCTGAGATAATGGATGGGGCAAAAAAGCCGAACTCCAATTTATTTTTAACTCCGATCACAAGCGGCATCAGCTAGACACCTTTCCAAGAGGATATCAAGGAATTTACGAAGGCATCATCATTGAATCCGGTACAGAACATAGGTCAGGTTTAATGATTAGCCCATTTGACAGCACTGTAATTGACTGGGATAGGCCTGAAAAAGAGATTATTCAGGAGATTGTGGAAAACGATGGATTGGCGATTTATGTGCATTCGGAAGACGAACACGATTGGGACAATCCTGATTATCAAGCCATGGAAATTTACAATATCCATACGGACATGAAAGATGAAGAAGGGGTATTCCCCATTCTTCTCAATAGGTTATTGAATCCAAAAAAATACACCCATTGGATGTTTAGGGATCTCTATGATGAACAAACAGAAATCCTGGCCAACTGGGACCGACTAAACCAAAACCGTAAGATTGTAGGGGTAGCCGGAGTTGATGCGCACAACAATCAAAGTTTCAGGGCCAGGCAGCTTGAAGACGAAAAAATAGAATGGGTTGGCCCAAATGCCGACACCTTAGTAATAAGAGAGCCCAATTGGTTTGACAAACTGCTAATGGGAGAAGAAGATAAATACGGCTGGGCATTTAAATGGGAGTTGGATCCCTATTTCAACTCTTTTAACCATGCCAATAACTATGTGTACTGCGATACTTTTACCAATGTAAATATTAGGGACCATATTAAATTGGGGCATGTCTTTGTATCCTTTGAAAGCTTGGCAAAAGGTGAAGGTTTTCAATTTCTTGCGGTGAATAAAAAGATAGCTTAACAGCCATATTAGGAGATTCAGTAAGTCTGGCTGCTGCTTCTAAATTGAAGGCCCTTTCCCCATTTCCTGTAAAATTTCAACTTTACCGGAATGGGCAGTTGATTGAGGAGACGGAGGAAAATTATGATTATAAATATAGGATTCGAGACAAAGGAAACTACCGGATAGTGGCTAGGCTTGAGCTGAAAAAAGAATGGGTCCCATGGATTTACACCAATCCTATTTATGTATATTGAAAATTCTATTCATTTGTAAATAAAATCATCAGGGTAAAAAAATAAAAATGAAGAAGCTATTTATAATTTTATTGATTTTTTCCAGTGTATTGGCATGCAAAACTGCAGAGACAGATCCGGAACGCCCTCTCAAAGCACCCAAAGGATACATGAATGAAACGCTCCTCAAAATGGCCTACGGTTTGGGAATGTTAGATCTAATAGATTCTAAGCCCCTGTACCGGATGATTTAGAGGCTATAAAAAATGTTACTTATAAAACCGTAGGTGATGTTGACTTACAATTGGATATCTACAAAAAGAAAGGCTTGGAAGGTCCTGCACCTACAATGGTATTTATCCATGGTGGAGCCTGGAAAAAAGGTAAGCGGCAGGATTATTTGCCCTATATGATCGATTACGCCCAAAAAGGTTATGTGACGGTAACCCTCTCCTATAGGCTATCAGGTGTCGCGAAATTTCCGGCAGCTGCCCAGGATGTCAACTGTGGAATCAAATGGGTTAAGCAACATGCTGCTGAATATGACATTGACCCGGAACACATGGTGCTGATAGGTGGCTCTGCGGGTGGACACCTTTCGCTATTGCTGGGTTATGGAGGGGATGAAACATTATTCAACCAAGACTGTAAGGAGCTTGGTACAGATAGTAAGGTAAAGGCGATTGTAGATTTTTATGGCCCTGTAGACATCACTACTCCCTATGCCATTACCACAGAGCAGGTACTTAGTTTTATGGGCGCTACTTATGAAGAAATCCCTGAGATGTACAAACTTGCCTCACCAAGTACCTTTATCAGTACTGATGATCCACCTACATTAATTTTCCAAGGAACCATTGATTCCTTGGTTCCTGTCAGCCAATCCGATTCCCTTGCCAGTTGGTTAGATCAGGCCGGTGTAGACCATGATTACCACCGACTCAAAGGTTGGCCACATACCATGGATGCTGCCAAAAAGTAAATGAATATGCCCAATTTTATATTGATGCTTTTTGGAAAAACATTTGTAAAATTCTCCTATAGCTAAATAAAACCCATTTTTTGAAAACTACAATTAATTAAGATTCCATTGAAAAATTCTACATGACTCCAACAGGTTAACAAAAATATCTATGCAAATGCTGATTTTAAAGTTTAATGAATCCGAAAACCCCAGAGGGGTGGCAAATTTGTAGACAGGGGCGTGAGCCCCTGTTGAAACCATTGATTTCAACACGATTTTGGCGGTATTGTTGCTATTTTTCTGCAACAATAATGACAAAATCTCAAGGAATATTAGATTCAAAACGTTGATTATACATGTTTAAGCATCCCTGTTAAAACTAAAGAAAAGAGGATATACGCACATCTGCATATATCCTCGTTCTTAATATTTATAAAAAGGGATTTACCGCTTAAAATAAGGGTACTTGGCAGGGCCTTGTTTTCCTTCTGTGGTCATGGTAGAGGTAATGTCAAAACTTGAGCGTTGCCAATAATAAAATTGACCTGTTTCGGTCCCCACTACAAGATCAGGCACACCGTCTTTATTAAAATCAGACACCACAGGGCCATCGGTATGCCCCATCAAGGTTTTGGACAAAACCCTTCCCATGTATTCCAAAACCAATTTACCATCCTTCATACCCTTATTCCTCATCCAATCTACTGCCGGCTTAGAAGATACAATCAAATCTTCCAGGCCATCACCATCCCAGTCATGGAAGGTTATTTTTAACCGCCCACTGCTCGACCCTGTACGCTGATTGAGCAAAATGGGTTGACCATCAGGAAAGACAAAATTCCGCTGCGGATGCGTCAATACTAGTTTATCATTAACCTTTTTACGAGGATACACTGCCAAATAACCTTCATGGTCCAGCATCACCAAATCATTTAACCCATCTTCATTAAAATCCATAATCAATGGAGATGTTCTCCAAGGAGCCAATAATTCATTGTCTGCTTGCGCTATGCCCGGCACCCAGGCTGGCCGAAGTGGTTCGCCTTCCCATTCCACGTACAATGGCTGTGGTGCTGCCAGTTTAGGGGCTTTCTTGCTACCAGTATTTTTAAAAAACACAATATTTCCATTGTGTTCATTGGCCAGAATATCCGGCAAATCATCTTCATCCCAATAACCCACATCAATGGTGCTATAGCCCCAAAAAGGTCGCTCAGTATTGGGAAGTGCTTCATCTTGGATCAATCTAATCGGTTCTCCATCAACTTCAAGTAATTTGGGAGCATCCCAGACAGGATCTTTTCCACCCAAATTTTTAATAAAGCCTATATTTCCAACTGCATTTCCACTGATAATATCGTCCAATCCATCATCATCCCAATCGAAAATCCTAGGAGCTACCAAAGCCCCAAAATCAACGTATTTTGCTTCCTGTTGGATAAACACGGGAGCGGCAAATTGTGGCAATCCATCAACCATTTCACCGGTGTTCCTTAGGTAGGAGATTTTCCCGTCTTCATCTCCGGCTAAAATGTCCATAAAACCATCTCTGTTCCAATCAATTGCAGTCTGGTGCATGGTGGCCCTGGACTCGTATTGTATGGGCAGACCATCCATTTTCAAAGCCCTACCTTGGCCGAACTCATATTCTGTAGCAGAACCGGTATTTTCGAAGTAAATGATAAAATCATCGTTCCAGTCGATGTCAAAATTTTCATGATTTTTACCAATACTCAAAAATCATAGTCTCCATCATTGTCAAAATCTGCAAACATGGGTTTCATCGATAACCCTTCGGATAAAGGAGATCCATCTGATTTCAAAAGCCTTTGGGGATTTTCATACACAGGATCCTCATTGGTACCGCTGTTTTTCAGAAACAACACATGGTTTTTTCCATCTGTTACAAAATCTAGCTTTTCTGCCGCTTTGCCCAACTTCCCTCGATAAGTTCTGGGTTTGTCCCGTGTGGCTACCGCCATCAAATCATACACACCATCCCCATCAAAATCGATAATTTTCCATTCTGTTTTGCAGTTGTGCAGGTAATCATAGCCTTCGTCAGGTAAATGCACTTCATTTTCATCCCAAAAGACATTTTGAGGCACATTTTTATAAATCAAAAGCTTTTCTCTAACCCGATCAGGGGTAAGCACGTGCACTCCTTCCCCCACATAGGAGGTTTGAAATCTGGAACCATCGTCTCCAAGTCTCCTTCGCTCAAAGGAAACTTTCATCCTTCTTCTAAATACAGGCATTCCTGTATTGCCTGTAATATTCTCAAAGTAGAAAATTCCGGATTCCGTATAGCTTCCGGATTCTGAAATCAACAAATCCAGATCTCCATCCCCATCAAAGTCCATGGGCATGGGTACGGCTTTAAAACCAGCATCCAGATCTACCAGCAGGCCGGGATTATTGTAGGCAAGCTTGTGGAGCATATCGTCCCTATAGATACTTGATTCTATTGCCTGCTGATCTGCTTCACAGGAAAATAGGAAAAGGCTACCTATTGCTAAAATAGGTAGCCGGGTTTTAATGGGTTCAATCATTATTGTAAAATGTTTATTGCTATATTTTAATATAAGTATTGTTTTTGTACATGTACCAAAGGATCAGGTAGAGCAAACCAAAACCACCAAGGGTAGTCAAAGCCCCATAATAGGCACCTGTATATTGTTCTAGTCCGAACATTAGGAAATCTGCAATATCAGGGAAGCTTATCACATGGGAAAGTACATAAGCAGTAATCGCGTTCATTCCAATCACCTTGAACATAAAGGCCCATTTATACTTGCCTTTGACATCTATGATCCAGTAAAAAATGGCTAATAAAATAAAACATACCCCTGAGGATGCCAATACAAATGAACTGGTCCATATTTTTTTGACGATAGGATGCCAGACACCCCAAATCATGCCTAAGGCAAGCCCTGCTATTCCGACCAACAAAAGATAAAGAGCTACTTTTTTTCGTGGCAAGTTGGATTTTATCAGTTCTCCTGCAAATAAACCGGAAAGCGTTGTGGCAATAAAGCCAAAACCTGTCAATACCCAAGTATATTGATAGCCATCGTCAAACCGCCCCAATACTAGATGGTCAAAATACAAAGCATAATTTTTATCAGGAAGAATCACACTTTGACCAACTCCCGGAACATTGGGAACTGTGAGTATCAAGGCATAAATGATCAAACAGGCAGCAAACATAATATAGCGCCCATTCCTGCTCAAATAAATAAAAGCCAGACAAGAAAAGAAATAGCCTACAGCAATCGCTTGAAGGGTATTGCTAAAGATTTTAAAGGTATTGATATCCAAAGCCAATAAATTCCCTTGCACAATCCAACCCAAAAAAAACAGGATCAAAACCCGCTTGAAGAGCTTTTTATAAATTTGGGCTTTGCCCGTATTTTCCTGCATTCTTTTGGACAAAGAAAAAGGGATAACGGCCCCCACCATAAATAAGAATAGTGGCATGATAATATCATAAAAGGTGGATCCAAACCAATCGGGATGACTGAATTGATTGGCCAAAAAACCTGTAAAAGGGGTTTGCCCTCCTTTGTGTAGCAAGGCAAAGAAACGGTCAGCAAAAATAATAAACAACATATCAAATCCCCTAAGAGCATCTATGGAGAGGATTCTGTTTGGCTTAATGGCTTGTTCAATCATAAAAACTTGGTTTTGGTGGTTAATGGTATCAATAAATCGTTTTCATTCATTTAAAGTGTCCAAACACTATAGGTAAATACCCTTACCCTCCGTGTTTGGTCTATGTGAAATTCAGGAACTAAAACCTAAATAAGTAATTAATTATCTATCAGCAATACAATCGTAGCATCCGAGAAAAAGGCTATTTCCCAAAAAGTTTGTTCCGCTTTTTCCATTTAATCTTGGCTACATAAACACTGCCGTCACTACCGTATTGCTCTACTCCTTCCGGCTGCATCCATTCGGAAACAGTCACCCATGTTTCTTTGGGACTAATCTCCGTAACACCAAAATTCCCTAGCCTGGCTCCTCTTTCTGGTACCAGTACCACTTCAGTATCCCGAATTACTGCCAGCTTCTCCGTGTCAACTTGTGCCATAAATAAAGGTGCCCGATGCCTAAACACATGGTCATTGTCCGCACCTTTTCTGGTATAAACCAAAAACAAAGCATCGGAATGCCTGACCCAATGCTGTTGGGTATTGTAATTGCCTAATAGAGAACCATCGTCAAAAGTCCAAGGTTTAATGGCCGTATAATGCAAACCATCCGCACTGGTTGTGATATAACCTTGCAAGTCATTCCGAATGGTTAGAAAATATTTACCCCCAAATTCCATCAAAGAAGGCTCGTGCAAACCTCTTGTATCATTGTCCACCTTTAGGGAATTGCCTTTTTTCAAAAAGCGCAACTCCTTACCGTCAAAACTGCAATGACAGACCACCACCCTTGAATTTTTCCCCGGAGGCTTATAGTAAATGGGCAATAAGATAGAACCATCAGGTAAATCCAATCGCTGCACACAGCCGGCGCCTGCGCTGAAAAACACTTCACCTTCCGGCATTTCAAGTTTTTTCCAAGGCAACCAGTCTTCTGCTTGGGGATCATATACTGAATAGGCGGTATGCCTGGGCCTTGGACTTGCCACTTTCCATTCCGGAGTATACACGATGGTATGCCCTATCCCTAGCAATACACCGGTTTTACTGTGCCACTTGGGCCAAAAATCAGCCGCAGCAACCGGGTGCTCAACACCATCTACTGTTTCCATTCTAGGAGCCAAAGGTTCAGATTTTCGGGGTTCGGTCCAGGTTTTCCCTCCATCTTTGCTCAGGATCTGGTACATGCCCTTAAAAACATCACTCCCTTCCAAATCCAATGTACTCATGGTCATGACTACTTCCTTTGACCCATCCACTGTGCCTGCTCTTGGATGCACCCAGCATTGTTTGCCGTCAAACAACTTGGCCACCACATCCAGGCTATGGCTAAACTTAGGAGCAAATGGGGCTTTGGAAAAGGAAAAACCTACCTGTGGTAGACCTATTGCTAAAACAGACACACTACTTTTCAAAAGAAATTCTCTTCGATTAGCCATTCTAAAGATTTTTGGGTAATGGAGATTAATGAACCAATATTAAGGAAACATACGGAAAAACACCCTTACAAACCACCGTTTTTTCACAAATTAACAATACTATTATCTGATTGGTAAATACCAAACTCCTTATAAGGGTGGTTCTAAAGTAATACTACCAATCGAAAGGAAATCATAAAGCAGATTTTCACCGCTTATTTTTCAGATGGCCGGTATATTTCTGTAAATTCAGGTCTTGGCAATGCCTCGGCCTAACGCAGCAAACCTCAGCTTACCGAAAACAATGAAACACACCACGTTTAAAACTTTCTTGACTTCAAACCTAATGATTGAAGAAAAGGAAATTATATCAATCCTTGAAAATTGTAAGGTAAAACAGGTGAAAAAAGATGAATTTTTACTGAGAAAGAACGAACATTGCAGCCATACTTTTTTCGTGGAAAAAGGACTGTTAAGACAATATTCTATTGACAATAAAGGCAAGGAGCATGTTTTGTCCTTTGCACCTGAAAACTGGTTTGTAACCGATCGGGAAAGCAGTTATTTTAACCAGCCTTCTGCTTATTATATCCAGGCATTAGAAGACAGTCAAGTGATTTTTCTAGACGAAAGCTTTATTCAAATGCTTTCAAATAAAGTCCCACATTTCACGGACTTCAACAATAGACTGCTACACAATCATATCCGTCATTTGCAAAACAGAATCAACCTATTGCTAAGTACAAATGCAGAAGACAGGTATTTACAGTTTGTAAAAATGTACCCGGACATACTTTTGAGGGTTCCACAAACAATGGTGGCCTCTTATCTGGGCATTACGCCGGAAAGCCTAAGCCGGGTTCGTAAAGAACTGGCGAAAAAAATTTCAAGGGATAGCTTCTTATCATAGATCAATGCACAGGGGTTCTCTACTTGGTAAATTTGTAGTATAAACAATAAGAGCTATGAAAACAAGAACAGTAGAATTGGTAGCAAGTCCCAAAGAGCCTCACTTTGTAGGTGATGGCTTTCGTGTGCATAATTTTATCCCTAGTGGTTACAGGCTAGATATGCAAAGGGTAAACCCTTTTATTTTGTTGGATTATAATTCACCTTATAAATTCCCTCCTTCAAGTCAACCAAAAGGGGTGGGCGTACACCCACACAGAGGATTTGAAACCGTCACTATTGCTTACAAAGGCAAAGTTGAACACCACGACAGCAGTGGTGGTGGCGGAGTGATCGGCGAAGGCGATGTGCAATGGATGACTGCAGCAAGTGGTGTATTGCACAAAGAATACCATGAAAGAGAATGGAGCAAGTCCGGTGGAGAATTTCAGATGGTACAACTATGGGTTAACCTGCCCGCAAAGTACAAAATGAGTCCCCCTAAGTACCAGGCCATAAAAAATAAGACAATCCCCCGCCATGTGTTGGAAGACAATGCAGGGCAGATTGAAGTGATAGCAGGTGCCTACAAAGATGTCAAAGGCGTTGCCTCCACTTTTACCCCTTGCATATGATGAATGCAAAACTAAACAAGGGTGGAAAAGCAGATTTTGAATTTCCCGCTCATTACAATACGGTATTGCTTGTATTGGAAGGGAGTATTGTGATCAACGGAAGCGAAAAAATGCCAACCAATCATTTGGCATTGATGGCAAATGATGGAGAAAACTTCACAATCGAAGCCGGCGAAGATGCTGTGGTATTGGTTCTCAGTGGAGCACCAATTGATGAACCCATTGCTGCGCATGGTCCTTTTGTTATGAACAGCAAGGAGGAGTTAATGGAAGCCTTCAATGATTTCAACAATGGTAAATTTGGCTATTTAGAAGATTAATAGTCTATGAAAAAACAAATCCGGAAGTGTGGGGTTACCGCTTCCTGAGCGGAGCCGAAGGTGTAGGTGTTTCCGATACGCCACCCTATGGCTTCGACTCCGCTCAGCCACCGGGTTTTCTCCTGCCTAATTATTTATAATAACAGTTAAATAACTTTGTCATTAGTTTTGTTATTGTTATAATGAATAATTAAAATATTCTAACAAAGGTTGAAAAAAATATTCTTTATACTGACAATGATTGTTTGGTCCTGCTCAGAAAAAGTTGATTCAGATCAAGAGCTCATAACAATCGAAATAGATCTGGATCAATCCAAACAAGGGAAACTATCAGATCATTTTGCAAAACCCGAATATATTATTTTGGATTACCCGGACAGCAACCCTGTAATTAACCTTTATAATGTAGTTTTTAGAGATGGATTGATTTTTATTAGAGACAATAGATCTCATAATTTATTTGTCTTTGATGAAGAAGGCCATGTTGTCAATACAATTAATGCCAATGGTATGGGGCCGGGAGAATATATACAAATGGATGACTTTCATGTTACTGAGGATCGAATTTATATTCAAGACACTCATTTACAAAAACAACTTGAATTTGATAGCAATGGGGAATTTATTAAAGAAATAAAAAACAGCTACCAAAATACCAACTTTTATGTAGCAGATACTTATTCCATTTACTTTATGTCCTATAAAACTGATTTTAAAGGATATAATTTTGTTAGAAGGGATAACTCAACAGGTAAAGAAGAGTTTTTTTATAAGATAGACAAACCATTAGAGAATATTGTAAGGGTCGATAACTTAAATGGACTTAAAGAAATAGAATCAAAAGATCTTCTATATTTTTCAATGCCACATGCTACAAAAGTCGTTTTTATAGATAAATTTTCAGGGTTTTTGAAGGATACTTATTTTTTTGATTTTGGAAAACACAATGTAGCTGATGAAAAAAGAGGATTTGAAAAAAGAGAAGAATTAAAAGTTTTAGTCAGAGATCGAAAATTGGTTAGTGGGATTGATTTAATTCATTCGTATTTAGATAAATATGTATTGTTTGTTAGGCAAGGTCTTGATCAAAGACATTATATTTTCATGGACCATGAATTTAATATTCTTAATCAATGGAAAAACCTTGAAAATGATATTGATGGAATGCCATATGTTTTCCCTTGGACAGGAACAGATGATCATTTAGTTTTTAGGTTTCATTCATCTAACTTCTTTAATAAATATGTGGAGTTGTATGGAAATAAAAAAGTTAAAATAATGGAAGGTAATATTCATTCCTTTTTTCAAACGAATAAAAAAAGGTTAAAAGAGGATACATGGGTTTTGGTGAATTAAAAATTAAATGACCGTTTTAAAATTTTGTAGGTTATTAAGTACCATTAATTGCTTGTGAGAATGAGAATATTTTTTCTGTTGTTGATATTGATAGCTACCGGATGTAAAGATTCAGTAAAAGAAAGAAATTGATTTTAAGACCAATTTTCTTGAAATTAAGCTTTTAGAAACTACCTGGTTAATCCTCGGTATACTCAGTTGATTGCTCTGACTCGGGAGAATACCTTTTACTTTTAAACGACTTTAAGGATAAATTCCAATTTCTTGAACTTCCTCAGGAGGGATCGCTCATGAAATAACAATTCAGCGAGGGAGAAAATGGGATTTAGGGTTTAATGCCGGAACAGTTACTTCTGCAAGATTCTCTTGCAACTAACAGGCCTCCAAGCTTAGTTTTAACTAACTTTAGCGGAGAAGTATTAAAAAAGGTGACTATTATTGACGATCAAAGACCACTTACCGTAATAAGGTCTGAATTTGATCGGCGAATGCATCAATATGGAAACAAAAATTTTCGGCTCACAGCCACTTTTCATGGACCATCATGGGATGAATAAAGATGCCATTCAAAGGCAAAGATTGGTCTTTAGTTTAGATATTAATACAGGAGATGTGGAGTGGTACGATGTGTTTTACAGAGAAGACTATTGGGATAATGGCAAAAGCCTTCCGGGTACTCATGGACGGAAAAGGGATGGGAATTTATACATTGCTCCCTGGTACGACCATGAGATTCAGGTTTTTGATATGGCCCCTGAGACTATAATACAGCGAAAGGAGGTGAAGTCTAATCATGTCAACAAACCTTGATTACGTCAATGAAATCTTACCAATGGAAAAAGCGTTAGCAAATTCTTTTTCTTCAGACCATTATAAAAGCCTTCTTTATGATAAGTACAGAAACGTATTTTACAGGTTTTTCTTTAATTTCTCCTGACCCCGAAAACTTGGAGGAAGAATACAATCATTTAGACCTCGAATTCTCGAGACCCTATTCGGGTGTGATGGTTTTGGATAGCGAACTGAATATTATCGGAGAACATATTTTTGATAAATTTCAGGTTTATTCATTAAATAACCATTTTGTAGGTGAGAAAGGATTGTACATTTCTGCAAACAATCCATTTAACCCTGAATATAATGAGGATATGTTGAAAGTACTTGATATTTACGCCGGAGTAGAGAGGATTAATTATGCCTAAAATGTTCAAATACAAAGTAGTATTGATCTTGATGAAAATGTTCTGCTTTCTCTACGCAAAAGTCTCGGTATAAAGAGAGGTTATGAATACCGTCTCTATGAAACCATTTTTTTTAGGGCTTTAGTGTTGGACAAAGCTGAGCCAATTTTACCTAACAGAAACGGGAGAAAATGAATACAAAACAGGCCGGAAAATAAAAAATACAGGAGGGAAAATGGGCTAAGTGATAAAAATGTTCACCAATAATTTGGTTTGCAGGGTTAAGTTTTCTAAAATTAATCTGAATTAGCAACAACGACCTTTCCTCCCACAAAGTAAAGGTCAAAACCCAAAATAATACATGAAGCCTACCGATACGAGTAATCCGGAGTATTACCACAAGGTAGTGGACTGTCAGTACGCCTGTCCAGCCCACACACCGGTCCCTGAGTACATCCGAAAAATTGCAGAAGAAAAGTACACCGAAGCCTATATGATCAATTGGGAATCCAATGTATTCCCCGGAGTTTTAGGCAGAACCTGTGACCGCCCCTGTGAACCTGCATGCAGAAGGGGAAGAGTAGAAGAGGAACCCGTAGCCATTTGCAGGTTAAAGCGGGTGGCTGCAGACAATAAAGGAGATGTAAAAGCCCTAATGCCGCATGCACCATTCCCTTCGAATGGTAAAAAAATAGCTTTGATAGGCGGTGGTCCAGCTTCATTAACAGTAGCCAGAGATCTGGCACCTCTGGGCTATGAAATCCACTTGTTTGACGAGCAGATTGCCGGAGGCGGTATGATGCGAAGCCAGATACCGGCATTCCGGCTTCCTGAAGAAGTACTCAATGAAGAAGTCAATTATATCCTGGATCTAGGCATCCATACCCAGTTTATGCATTATGTAGACAGCCTAAAAGGTGTGCTGGAACAAGATTATGATGCGGTATTTGTAGGTACAGGAGCCCCCAGAGGTCGTGACCTGCCCAAACTTCCCGGCAGACAAGAAGCAGATGCAAACATCCATATAGGCATAGAATGGCTGGCCAGTGTGGCTTTTGAACACACCAAAAAAATCGGCAAAAAAGTAATTGTACTCGGCGGAGGAAATACCGCCATGGATTGTTGCCGTACCTCTCGCCGTCTGGGTGGAGAAAGTGTAAAAGTGGTGGTTAGAAGTCCATTTAAGGACATGAAAGCCTCTCCTTGGGAGAAAGAAGACGCCCAACATGAAGACATTGATATCTTCGACAACCATGTTCCCCTTAGTTTCGAAGTAGAAAATGGCAAGCTGATTGGTATGAAATTCCAAAAAGTAGACGCCGTCTATGACGACAAAGGCAAGAGAAGACTAATCCCCACCGGCGAGCCGGACGTTTTTATAGAAGCAGACGAAGTTTTGATTGCCATAGGTCAGGAAAACAGCTTCCCTTGGATAGAAAGAGACATAGGACTTGAGTTTAACGAATGGGAAATGCCTACGGTAGATAAGGTTACTTTCCAATCTACAAATCCAAGGGTCTTTTTTGGCGGTGATGCAGCCTTTGGACCCGAGAATGTGATCACTGCTGTGGCGCACGGACACCAGGCAGCAGTATCCATGCATTTATTCTGCGAGCAAAGAGACCTTACAAAACGGCCTGCTCCGTTTACCAAGCTCTTCAGTACCAAAATGGGCATCCATGAATGGAGTTACGACAGTCCTGTCACCGTAGACCAACGGTTTGTAGTACCTCAGGCAGAGAAATCCCTAACCTTGGTAGACAGAAAAAAGAAGTCGAACTGGGATTTAACCTGCCCACAGGCTTTAAAGAAGCCCAACGTTGCCTGAACTGTGATGTACAAACGGCATTCACGGAAGACCGCTGCATAGAATGCGATGCCTGCATGGACGTTTGTCCCACTTCTTGCATCACCTTTACCGGAAATGAACAGGAAGAAGACCAATTGAGGGCAAAATTACTGGTACCGGCAACCAACAAATCTCAGGATATTTTGGTATCAGACACACTCAAGACCGGCAGGGTCATGGTAAAAGATGAAGATGTTTGTCTTCACTGCGGCTTATGTGCCGAAAGATGTCCTACCTCCGCCTGGGACATGCAACAATATTTTTACAGTGTAACAAAAGCAGGAAGTATATGAAGGAGCAACAAACCATTGCCCACCCTCAAGCAAGAGTAAATGATTTCGTAGCACGGTTTGCCAATGTCAACGGCACCGGCTCAGCAAGTGCCAATTTTCTATTTGCCAAAGCCATCTTCAGGATGGGGATTCCGGTCACCCCTAAAAATATTTTCCCTTCCAATATACAAGGGCTTCCTACCTGGTATGAGGTAAGGGTCAGTGAAAAGGGCTATCTGGGACGTAGAGAAGGCATAGACCTGCTCGTGGCAGTCAATGCCCAAAGCATGATGCAGGACATAGAAAGTGTACATCCCGGAGGCTACCTCATGTATGACAGCACAAAAAAACTGCATACAGATATGATCCGAGGGGACATCCATTATTTGGGAGTCCCCATGATGGAAATGGCCAATGAAAACTACAGCAACCCAAGACAGCGGCAACTGTTTAAAAACATTATCTATGTAGGCGCCCTTTCTGTTTTGCTAAACATAGAGTTTGAGGTATTGGAAACATTGCTCAAGGAGCAATTTGCCGGCAAGGAAAAGCTGATTGCCCCGAATGTAAAAGCCCTGCAACTGGGAATGGATTATGCCAAAAAGAATTTTGCCTACCCCCTACCCATAAGACTGGAAAGAAGAGACCTTGTCAAGGATAAAATATTGGTAGATGGCAATACAGCCTGTGGACTGGGTGCCGTATATGGTGGCGCAACGGTCATGGCTTGGTACCCCATCACCCCTTCAACTTCTGTGGCCGAGGCATTTGAGAAGTTCGCAAGCAAATACCGCTTAGATCCCGAAACAGGAAAGAAAAACTATGCCATCGTTCAGGCTGAAGATGAATTGGCAGCCATGGGAATGGTCATCGGTGCCAACTGGAATGGGGCAAGATCCCTAACAGCTACAAGTGGCCCGGGGGTCTCATTAATGAGTGAATTTATAGGCTTGGCCTATTTTGCAGAAGTACCTGCTGTACTGATAGACGTGGAAAGAGCCGGCCCCAGTACCGGCATGCCTACAAGAACGCAACAATCGGACATCACCATCGCTGCATACGCCTCCCATGGAGACAGCAAGCATCCATTGTTATTCCCCTCTACTCCCAAGGAGTGTTTTGACATGACAGCCATCTCATTTGACTTGGCAGATCGCCTTCAAACGCCAATCATTTTGATGACTGATCTGGACTTGGGCATGAACGATCATATGAGCGAGCCATTTACATGGGATGCTGAAAAGAAATATGACAGAGGAAAGGTATTGAACAGGGAAGAGTTGGAAGCCATGGGCAGGTACGGCAGATACCTGGACAATGAAGGAGATGGTATTCCTTACAGAACCTATCCCGGCACCCATCCATCCAAAGGCGCCTTCACCACCAGAGGAACCTCCCGAGATGAGTATGCCGTGTACACTGAAAACAGTGAAGCCTATGTGCGCAATATGAAACGCCTGCAAACCAAGTGGGAAACGGCAAAAAAAATAATGCCCGAACCCCACTTGTATCAAGAAGAAAATCGGCAGGAAATCGGCATGTTGTTCTTCGGAACCTCCACCTATTCTTCAGAAGAAGCCAAAGATTTACTGGAAGAAAAAGGCATTCACCTGGATGCCATTCGCATCAAAGCCTTCCCTTTTGGAGAAGCTACTGAGGCCTTTATTCAATCTCACAAGCTTGTATTTGTCATCGAGCAAAACAGGGATGGGCAGCTTCGCAGCCTGATCATTAATGAAATGCAAACCAATCCTGCAAAACTTGCCCCTGTACTGAATTATGATGGCATGCCCATCACTGCAGACGACATCGCTTCACAAATCACCAATTATTTAAAGCAAAAAACCGCCGTAGCTCATGACTTATCTGAAACCTTTATTTAGACATCCCAAGCTTCCCAAAAATAAACTTGGATACACCCTTAAAGAATACGAAGGCAGTATTTCTACGCTCTGTGCAGGTTGTGGACATGACAGTATCAGCGCCACCATCGTACAGGCTTGTTACGAACTAGACATTGAGCCCCATCTGGTAGCTAAAATCTCCGGCATTGGTTGCTCTTCCAAAACCCCTGCCTACTTTCTAGGCAATTCCCATGGTTTTAACTCTGTGCATGGCAGGATGCCTTCTGTGGCTACAGGTGCCAATATGGCCAATAAAAATCTGGTGTACTTTGGCGTTTCAGGAGATGGAGACACAGCTTCCATCGGTATGGGGCAGTTTGTGCATGCCATCCGAAGAAACCTCAACATGGTCTATATCGTGATGAACAATGGCTGCTATGGCCTTACCAAAGGACAAGATTCAGCTACTGCCGACTTAGGGTCTAAGAGCAAAGCAGGATCTATCAATCCATTCCAACCTGTGGATCTTGCCAGCCTGGCAGTAGAATTGGGAGCTACCTTTGTGGCCCAGAGTTTCAGTGGCGACAAACAACAACTGGTTCCCCTTATCAAGGCCGGAATACAACACAAAGGCCTGGCCTTTATCAATGTGATGTCCCCTTGTGTCACTTTCAATAACAATCCCGGATCAACCAAATCCTATGATTATGTACGTGAACACATGCAAGCCACGGGAACGCTGGATTTTGTCCCCGAAGAAAAACCCATTCATGCCGAGTACGAGGAAGGTACAGGCACGGCTGTATCGCTACATGATGGCTCTGAGATGAAGTTACACAAATTGGCACCGGACTGGGATCCCGAAGACCGGGTATCCGCAGCCAATGCCATTCAGCAAGCACGGTTAAAGGATGAAATACTCACCGGCTTGCTCTATATCAATACCGAATATGGTGACCTGCATGACATCATCAACACTTCCGATACAGCTTTAAACACCATGAAGGAAAATACGCTGTGTCCGGGCACGGAAAAACTGGACACCATCAATGCCGGATTCAGGTAAGCAAATCCTGACATCATCGTATTCGAACAAACACCATTACAAAACCCCATCGCTTTTACTAGAGATGGGGTTTCTTTTAAGGATGAGGAAGATTGCAGGATCCACAAGTGCCATGACAGGATAAAAACCAGTAGACTAATACTTTGAGAACACAAACTCCATGACATTGGCTCAGGAGACAGACAAGTACTACTACGTTCAAAAATTCATCTACACCTTAACACCAGAGTCGATCTGGAAGTTGGCAGACAAGTTCCTTGCATATTACAAGCTTCACGGTCAGAAGACTTTTACCTGTACTCGATAGGGTAGCGAAAAACTACCCATACATCGGCTAGCTATTGAGAGCACCAATGCCTCTGATTGCTTTAAATACCTAATGATGCACAAGTCCTGAAGAAGTCACGTAAGGTGACCCAGAAAGCCAGAAGTGGTGGCTAGGGTGAAGATGTGATTTTGGAGATATTCAGATAATTTTATAATAAAAATTGAAAAAAAAATCAATCATTTATGGGTATAAAGCCTGAGAAATAAACGTTAAATATTAACAATTTGTCGTATAAAAAGTATTGTATTGTAACAATAAGATTACCATATTTGTGAAGTTACGTTGCGAAAATAACTACGCAATGGATTGAAAATTAAGGCTTTTATTGACTTTAATCTTTTTATACTAACTTATAAATCCATGAGCAAAACATTAAACCCAACAATTGGAGGTGCTTTTGATGAAATTGGAGAAAGCTCATTGAAAGCGCGAGGCTTGGATATTCGCTATCAGCAGGTCTTAAACCATTATTTGGACACAATTACCGATTTCATTAATATAATCGATCAAAAGGTTCAGTTAATGGAAGTGGTTTCTTCTCAACTTGAAAAATTAACGTGGATAGAAACCACTTCGAACGATGATACACTACAAAAAGTGAGTTCGATCCTACACATTAGTAGGGGAATGCTTTCTGGTTTTAAAAATGATTTGAAAGCCATGGAGGAAGGTAAGATTGACCAAGATTGTCCTTCTACAGTGTCAAAGTTTAGGGACGAGATAGAATTGTTAGAAGAGAATATTGTGGATACAGAAATGATCTTTTTTGAGTTAAGAACTGACTCTGATTTTAACGATCTGGATAAACAAATATCAAATTTCTAAATGATTTTTTTGTATCCCACAAGTAAAAGATCAAAATCTATAAACTATCTAAAAAAGTAGTTACAAAAATCTCAACACTGAGTTATTCGATTTTTTTGATGGTATAAACAATGGCAATAATAGTTACCATGGAAAAAGATTAAATTGCTCTTCTCCTAATCCATTTATCAAAAAGAGAATTGAAGGCAGGGTGGGTTTCGGATTTATTATTATATTATCGAGATCAACGATTCCCTTTTTTTGACAGCATTGCATCCCAAGGTAGGAAAACTTGGAAAATCAAATCTTTCTAAAGATGAAATTAAAAGTGCTCAAAAGAGAATTACGAGAATCGAAACTACTTTAAAACCACTTTAGACCGTAAGAAAAAAGAGCTAAATTTTAAGATGGTAACTACTCAATCCTAGTTCCAAATAATATTTTTTTAGTTTATCAATAAACAATATTTAATAGTACAGTTTGGGTTTGATAGTTTTTTCGATTTTTCGAAGTAATCACCCCAAAGTTCAGGGTCTTCTTTGAATTGGTTGGCAGGGTTCGAACTATCATTGTAAAAGAATATTCTCGTAATTCCGTTCTTTTCATTGCTTTGAATGGCATCCTTAGATGACCAAGTTCAATTAGAAATTCACCCGCTGATTATTTTACTTGGTATAAATTGGCAAAAAATAAGTAACGTTAAATTTCTCTATGCCTTAGAATTTCTAGATAGCCCTGACTCAGTTTTCCTTCCCATTAAACGGGTTAAATTTCCTACTCCCTACGTCCATTCCTATGGCCCTGCAGACGGTCTTGTCTCCATACTTGCCATTGAGTCGATCCAAGGCCTGGTACAAAGAGATTTGTTCTTCGGTATCTTCAAACAGGTTGATCTGATAATGCCCATGCACCAGTCCGCTAAAGCGAACACCGATCAACCGAATCAGCAGACGGCGTTGGTACAATTGCTGAAAAAGTGCTTTAACCAGGGAAGAAGCACATGATCTGCCGAAGTATAAAATACCCGGCGCTGTACCGTATGGGTATCAAAATCAGAATACCGAATCTTTACGGATACGGTAGAAGTGAGTTTTTGCTGCTGCCTCAGCTTACTTGCCAGCTGTTCAGTCATGGCCGTAAGTGTGGCTTCCAGCAGGCCTACATCAATGGTATCTTGCTCGAAGGTGTTTTCTGTAGAAATGGATTTGGCTTCCGAATAAGGCGTAATGGGCGAGCTGTCGATACCATTGGCTTTCTCCCAAATCATCAGCCCGTTTTTGCCAAAAGCAGCTTCCAACAATTCCGCAGGCATAGTCTGCAGGGTGTGGATTTTCTTTACCCCCATGTTGTATAGGGTATGGGAAGTTTTCTTCCCTATCATGGGAATCTTTCTCACAGATAATGGCGCCAAAAAGGTTTCTCTTCTCCATAAGGCACCTGTTTCTCATTATTGGGCTTGGCTTCTCCCGTGGCCACTTTGGATACGGTTTTATTTTGTGAGAGCCCTAAAGAAATGGGCAAACCACTTTCTTTGATAATCTTTTGTCGCAGCTCCTGCGCCATCTTATAACAGCCAAAAAACCGGTCCATGCCCGTATAATCCACATAAAACTCATCTATAGATGATTTTTCAAAAAGCGGCACACTCTCACGGACAATGTCAGTGATCTCACTAGACTTCTGGCTGTATTTAGCAAAATCACCTCTTATCTGCAAAGCCTCCGGACAAAGCTGCCTGGCCGTACGCATGGGCATGGCAGAATGAATACCAAACTTCCGGGCCTCATAGCTGCAAGAAGCCACCACTCCCCTGTCTCCGGACCCTCCGATCAGGATAGGCTTGCCCATAAGCCGGCTGTCATACAGGCGCTCAACGGACACGAAAAAACTGTCCAAATCCATGTGTACAATGTTCCGTCTTTCTGCCATTACCTTCCTCTCCTACTATGATTTACAATCTGTTTTGTTAATTTTATTGACATTTTATTGTTTATAATTTAAACAATTGTTTTATATTTAAACCATTGATTTCATTAAAAAATTTGACCATGTACCTCCACAGCAATATCAAATTACTGCGCAAAAGAAAAGGAATCACACAGTCCATAATGTCTGAGTCACTGAAAATCAGCAGGTCCAAGCTTGCCGGCTATGAACTAAGTATCAGCCCTCCGCTGGATACATTGGTGAAGATTTGTGAATACCTGGAGGTATCGGTAGATCTGATCTTGAAGGAAAACCTGGAAAAATATCCTGCGCACAAGCTCAGGGAGGTGTTGGAAACCAGTCGCTACCTCAAAGGCCGAGATTTACGCATACTCACCACCACGGTGGATGCCCAAGGTCGTGAATTAATAGAAGTGGTTTCTCAGAAAGCAAAAGCCAGTTATCTGGCAGGATTTTCAGACCCGGACTTTATTGGGGATTTGCCTCGGTTTCACCTCCCCTTTCTCCCACAGGACAAAAAATACAGGGTTTTTCAGGTAGACGGAGACTCTATGGAACCGATCCCTGACGGGGCATGGATCATTTGTGAATACATAGACGACTGGACTGGCATTCGTGATGGTGATAAATACGTTATTGTCACCGAGCAGGATGGGGTTACGTTCAAGCTGACTTACAACCAATTAAGCAATAAAAAGCAGCTTTTACTCTGTTCAAGCAACCCCTTATATCCCCCTTTTGAAGTAAAAGCAGAGGCAGTAAGGGAAGTATGGAAATACCGGATGATGATGGTATAAGTATCTCAAATAAATTGGTAAAAGCAGAAATTAAAGTTACCTTTAGTCCAATAGACAATCACCATCCGTATAATTTACAGCAACATTTTACGCTGTTACCTGTTAATAACATACAACCTTCTAAATCCCCATGAATAGGGCAGGCAGAAGGTCGATTGCAATTATTTTTATTTTGAAATGCATGAAGCCACAGGGCTTTCCCTACCCTTTTCAATGGGCTCTGACAATGCTCAAGAGAAAAGCTAATCGCATGAAGGAAAGCTAAAACTCAGAGGCGGAGTTGCAAATTGACAAATGCCTATTCCAGGCTAAAGGATTGAATAATAGTATATTTCATTGAAGCGTCAGCAGTAATACTGAATTAGTAGCATTTAAACCTTTTGTTGGTTTTAAAATCGTAGAGGACATGAAAGAAACAGTAGTCATTACGTCGCCCTTAGGAAATATCAGACTTGTCGCTGCAGATGGTTTTTTGCTGTCCTGTAGCTTTACGGAAGAGCCTGTAACAGAAAAGATAAATAACCTGTTTTTTCTAGACATCATCAGTCAATTGAATCGTTATTTCGATGGAGACCTCAGGGTTTTCGATATTCCGGTAGCCATTGGAGGCAGCACATTCCAGAAAAAAGTATGGATGGAAGTAAATAAGATCCCTTTTGGACAGACGGCTTCTTACCAGGAGATTGCCAATGCCCTTTCTAAACCTACTGCTGCCCGTGCTGTAGGTGCCGCCAATGGCACCAATCCACTATTAATTGTTATCCCTTGTCACAGGATCATTGCCAGTACGGGAGAGTTGACCGGCTATGCAGGAGGTCTGTGGAGAAAGCTTAAGCTGCTACAAATGGAAGCCATAGACCAGCCTGGTCAGCAGTATAATTTGGGCTTTTAATTTTCCGGTCAAACGCTTTCTTCTTTTTATCAACATCCCTATTTTTAAAGATGGAAAAGGCAAAAATTCATCTTTACACACCTCAATTGGCTTGTTATTTTCTCTCCATCAATCAGGAATGGATAGAAAAGTATTTTACCATGGAAGCTTTTGACATTGCCCAACTGCAAAAACCTCAGGAAACCATCCGGGATCATGGCGGTGAAGTATTGTTTGCCGAATGGGACAAGGAAATTGTAGGGACAGTGGCTTTAAAAAAAATAAATGAAGCTCAGTACGAATTAATTAAAATGGGTGTATCGCCCAAAGCCCAAGGCAAAAACATTGGTTTTCAACTTGGAGAAGCCGCACTGAACTGGGCCAAAGGTCAAGGTGCTACGAAAGTGATCTTGTACAGCAACAGTCTATTAGCTCCTGCAATAGCCCTTTACCGAAAAATGGGCTTTAAAGAAATCCCCATGGAATGTGGCACCTATGAGCGCTGTGACATTAAAATGGAGTATATTTTTTGATTTTTTCTTCTGATTTTCAAGGTTTTTAATCAAAAACACTACTCTTTGGCAGCTAAACAAATAAGTAACCCTTACATCAAAAAGAACTATAGGAAAGTTGGTTCAAGTCAACTACCGACAAACACTTGAAAAATATAATTGGCATTTGTAAGATTTGCTACTTTTTGGACAACTTATTAGGAAATGAAAATTTCAATCTTCTCCTTATGTCTTTAGCAATATCTCCATCCCTCCGCACATCCATATTTGACCTGTCGTTAATCAAGCAGGTTAAGTTAAAAAATGAAATACATAAAAAGACGTCAATTGCTTGCGATAAGAAAAATGCTACTGAAATCATTTTAGGATTCACAAATAATGTAATAACTGATATAAAGGCTGTAATTATCAAATTTGGCTTTCAAATCATTCTAGACATTAGGCTATGGAAAGGGAATTTCTAAATATAGTAGAAGCGAATCAGGGGATAATCTTTAAAGTCTGTAAACTATACCGAAACAGTAAAGAGGACCAGGAGGACTTGTTCCAAGAAATTGTGCTTCAACTGTGGAGGGCATTCCCAAAGTTTCGAAAGGAATCAAAAGTAAGCACATGGATGTACCGTATTGCATTAAATACCGCTATAGCAATGTTCCGGAAGCACAAAATAGAAATCGAATTCAACGAATATACGCCAAAAGAGATTTACTCAAATCAGGAAAGTGAACAATCAGAAAATGAAGAAAGGCTGTTTGATGCCATAAGGACATTGAATCAAACTGAAAGGGCCATCATCGCATTATTCTTAGAAGGCTTTAATTATAAGGAAATTGGCGAAATCACAGGAATAACTGAAAATTACGTTGGTGTGAAAATCAATAGAATAAAGGAAAAACTCAAAATCATCTTAAAATAATAAGCTATGGAACTCGATAAATTAAAATCAACCTGGGATCAATCAAGTACTGGAGAAAAAACCAAAATGAATTATTAATAATGACAAAAGTGGAAAACCACCCGACGATTAAAAAGATGAAGCTTAAATTTTTTATTGAGGCCCTTCTTTTGATTGTTTTTATGGCCGTTTACTACGATGGTTTTGATGGGGGAACTAAACCCTTGTGGGCAAATTTACTTTTGATAGGCGCTACCAGTTTATACATTTTTGTCCGTTTTATTGGATGGATCATTTTAAGAAACCCTATCAATGGCGACAATTTAAAACAATCACTTCTTAATTTTCAATCGAAATTAAAGCAAATAACTATAGCTATTGTTCTGACTTCCTTTCTTTTTGGCTGTGCGGTGATTTCCTTTTTCTCTTCGTCTATTGACTTTACAAAAGGAAAATATGCTTCAATTGCCTGTATGCTTCTATCCTTGTTTCTTTTAGTCTATTTATCAAGTAGAAATTGGAGCAAAAGAATTAGTAAAATAAAAACCAACCTAAAGGAATTTGATGTTTAATTAGGTATACTGAACCACTATTGGATACAGATTAATAGATCCTGGGTTCTATTTCAATTATTTTCTCCACATCATACCTTTCCAATTAATTTGTAATCATTTTTGTTTGCACTGCTGAAATTATCTTCTACTTTTGCACTTCCCATCTGCGCACGTGGTGGAATTGGTAGACACGCCATCTTGAGGGGGTGGTGCCTTCGGGTGTGGAAGTTCGAATCTTCTCGTGCGCACTAAACCTTTCCTGAAATTTGGAAAGGTTTTTTTTTGATGTCATTTTATTATAAATTTCATTTTTATTCACCTTTTTCAACCCTTCAATCATGTCTTCCCCTAGTATTCATCGTTTATCTCTTGGCCAAATAGAAGCCCAAATAGCTACCATGGGCGCAGAATGTATTTCGCTCAAAAAAATGGACTGGAATTCCTATGGCAAGCTAATCCAAAGGTATGGGGCCGCCATGCCCCTGTATTGTTTCCAATAGTGGGCAAATTAAAAGACAATCAATATTCCCATAACGGCAAAACCTACACCATGGGCCAACATGGTTTTGCCAGAGATCGGGATTTTGAATTGATTGAAAAAACCGAACAGGAACTTACCATGGTACTTAAGGCAGACGAACTCAGTAAAAAAGTTTATCCTTTTGATTTTGAACTTTCCATCAAATATCGTCTTACTGACAATGGTATGCATGTAACCTATAATGTGCGCAATCCATCTGAAAATGAAAACCTGCTTTTTAGTATTGGGGCACATCCCGGTTTTGCCTGCCCTCTGGAAGCTGAAAAGGAATCTTTTTCTGATTACCTAATAGATTTTGGTCAAAAGGAGATTAACAAGCTTCCCTTGTACACTTTAGATGATGGGCTGATTTCCGCTCAAAGAAAAACTTTAGCTCTAGATGCCGGAAAAATAGCCTTGGATTATAAGCTGTTTGAAAAGGATGCATTGATTTTAGATGTAGCCCCCATTACCCATGTAAGCGTTATCAGTCAAAAAACAGGCAAAGGTTTTGCCATGGAATTTTCAGACTTTAAATGGCTGGGAATATGGACCAAAGAAAAAGGCGCAAAATTCGTTTGCCTGGAACCTTGGAATGGGATTGCCGCTACCACAGATCATGATGGGAGCTTGGAAAATAAATTGGGAATCGAAAAATTGTTACCACAAGGCCTTCACACGGCCGAATTTAAGGTGGAACTCATGGGCTAAAAGAGGAAAAATCGCTACTTTAACGAATTCCTTTTTCTAATGCTGCCATATACCGCATAGTTTTCTTAATTTTGCGGCATGTTATCCATCAACAATCTCTCTTACTATATTGGGGGTCGCCCCCTTTATGAAAATGCTTCCCTACACATCAAACCAAAGGATAAAATTGGCTTGGTAGGGCTCAATGGCACCGGCAAGTCTACACTTTTAAAAATCATTTATGGTGACCTTCAACCCAGCTCAGGTGAAATCCAAAAGTCCAAAGACTGTAGCGTAGGGTTTCTTAACCAAGACCTATTGTCCTATCAATCAGAGGACAGTATCCTGGATGTGGCCCTAGAAGCATTTAAGGAAACCCTGTCACTTCAAGACGAGATTGACAAGGTGCTTAAAGCGATGGAAACCGACTATTCCGATGAAATCATACAGAAACTGGCCAATCTTCAGGAAAGATTCGAAGCTTTGGAAGGGTATACCATCAAAGCCAAAGCGGAAGAAGTACTGGAAGGCATTGGTTTTAAAACCGCTGATCTTAGTCGACCCCTGAAAACATTCTCCGGTGGCTGGAGAATGCGGGTGATGTTGGCCAAGCTACTTTTAGAAAAGCCTTCTTTACTGATGCTTGATGAGCCTACCAACCACTTGGATTTACCTTCTATCCAATGGGTGGAAAACTACCTTAAATCTTATGAAGGAGCAGTTATTGTCGTTTCCCATGACCAGACTTTTTGAACAATGGCACAGAAACCACTGTAGAAGTTTCTCGCGGCAATCTCACCAGCTATGCAGGTAATTATGCTTTCTATAAAAAGGAGAAAGTTGAAAGAGAAGAAATCCAGCAAAATGCCTATGAGAACCAGCAGCAAATGATCAAGCAAACGGAACGTTTCATTGAACGTTTCCGTGCCAAAGCTTCAAAATCCAATCAAGTTCAATCACGGGTGAAAGCATTGGATAAACTGGAAAAAATAGCAGAGGTAGAAAGGGACGAAGTATCTGTTAATTTTAAATTTACTTTTTCTCAACAATCAGGTCGTGATGTTATTACTTTAGAAAATGTATCCAAATCTTTTGGAGACCTGCAAATTCTCAAAAATACTACAGCACGCATTGAAAGAGGTGATAAGATAGCACTTATTGGTGCCAACGGTAAGGGAAAATCCACGGTCTTGAGAATCATTGATGGATCAGAACCCATAGAAGGAAAGAGAGAAGAAGGTTATAACCTTATTAAATCGTTCTTTGCCCAACATCAGCTAGAAGCTTTGGGCATTAACAATGAAATCCTGCAAGAGATGATGCAGGCAGGTAGCAGGAAATCTGAAACAGAATTAAGGAATGTGCTGGGCTGTTTCTTGTTTACAAATGATGATGTTTTCAAGAAAATAAAAGTACTTTCCGGTGGTGAAAAATCTAGGGTAGCATTGGCTAAAACTCTAATTTCTGAAGCCAACTTTTTATTACTTGATGAACCTACTAATCACCTTGACATTCAATCAGTAAACATTCTGATTCAAGCCTTGCAGCAATACGAAGGAACCTTTGTTACCGTTTCTCACGATCGTTTGTTTATCAAAGGTGTAGCTAATAAAATTTGGTACATTGAGGACGAGCAAATTAAGGAATATCCGGGAACCTACGACGAATACGTTTATTGGAGAGAAAATCAAGTAGAAAAGGAAGCCAAACCGCAAAACATTGTAAAAAAGCTCCCAAGCCTGCACCAAAAAGTTCAGTAAACAAACAGGAGGATCATGCCCATAAAAAGGCCATAAAAGAAAAAGAAAAGAATTTAGAAAGTATTGAGCAACAAATCACTGCGCTGGAAAAGAAAAAAACAGATTTGGAACATCTACTGGCTCAACCTTCCGTTTATGAAGATGAAGCAAAAATGCAGCAGCTGAATGAAGCTTATAGTAAAATCCAAGAAGAAGAAGCTGCCCTCAACAAAAAATGGGAAGACCTGGCAGAGCAAATAGAAAGCTTGCAAAATTAAGGTTTAAGCATCTGAGCACTTGGGAGATAGTATCCCTTTTATTTGGGATACTTTTACTTCATATGGACATCACTGAAAATTAACCTAATCGAGACCCATGAAATATCCATTGATTAAACTTGTAATAGTATTTATTCTGGTTGCAATGGGGCCTTTATCAGCTCAAGAGATCCATGAAGACCGAGTGTATGATGAAAACATCCGAACGGTACAGCTTTACCCCTCAAGTACTGAATTTTCAGCCCAAATGACAACTCCTGTTATTCCTTTGGGTGGAACTACTCCATTGGAACTACATTTTGATGACATTGCTTTTGAAACGGACCGTTATCTGGCCAAAATTATTCACTGCAACGCCGACTGGACTACTTCAGGTCTAAAGGATCCGGATTTTCTTAGCCAATTCAATGAGTTTAATATCAATTCCTATGATTATGGCATCAATACAAGGATTCCATACATCCATTACACCTTCGAGGTACCAAGTGTAAAAAGGTCCGGAAATTACCTTTTAAAAGTTTACAGAGGGAGAAACGAAGAAGATGTAATTTTCACCAAAAGATTTATGGTTTACCAAAATCAAGTAGGCATAGGTGCTGAAGTCGTTCCTCCCAGCCTTAACGAAGACAGAAGAACAAGCCAGCAAATTAATATCAATGTTGGCTACAGCCAACGTGAATTAATTGACCCGCTGAATAATACCCTTGTAGTCATTCGCCAAAACCAGCGATGGGACAATGCCATTTACGGCCTAAGGTTTACCAATATAAGGGATGACATCAAACAATTGCAATACCAACTATTTGATGGTTCCAATACTTTTCCGGCAGGCAATGAATTTCGCTTTGTTGACTTGCGCTTTGTACGCACCAGAGGACGTAACATTTCAAGTGTAAGCATGGAAAAAGATGTTGTTTTTGCAGAAGCAGCCATAGACAAAGGAAGAAATGCCCTTGCCTACCTTGAATACCTGGATCTAAATGGACAGTTTGGTATTTTCAATATGGAGCGTCAAAATCACCTATTAGAAAGTGAATATGTGCTTTTGACCCTAAACCTTGAATCTCCTGAATTGCCTTCTCCCCCATATGTTTTGGGCGCCTTGACCAACTGGGGAAAAGACCCTGAAGCGAAAATGGTCTATAACAAAAAAGAGGATTGTACCAAGCCAGTTTATTTTTAAAACAGGGATGGTATGACTATCAATATGGCCTTAAAGGTGCGGAGGGTTGGAATATGGCAGCATTTGAGGACAATCACTTCCAGACTGAAAATGAATATGAAATATTTTTCTATTACCGAGCCATGGGTTCCAGGTATGACGAATTGATAGGCTATACGGTGATTAATCCAAATAAAAGGAGGTTTTAAGGTTAGCTGTATCTAACAACAGTCCTTTAAGATTTTAGAGAGCAATTATTGAAGACGGTCTGTCTTTCGACTAGTTTTTCAGTGCTTTTTAAGGGCTTCTGTACCCTTATTCTAAGGAGCTTAATAATTTAAACCACTATAAAATCAACTTAAATCTAAGCTTTATCACATTATTTTACCTTTACCTTTTGGCAGGCAATTTTAACTCTTAAAAACAGCCAAATTGTCTCGCATTTCCACCATTAAGAATGAATTCATTCCATCAGATAATTCCAGTTAAACTTTTGGTATTTGGTCTTCGAAGGCGCTGAAACTTCAGTATAAGGCAAAAAAATACCCGGTGATTTCTCCCGGGTATTTTTTATTAATTGTTATTCTTCTACAGATTTGCTTTCTCCACCATCCGCTCTTTCGTCGTTTTTACGTGGTTCATGCCCTTGGGCTCTGTAAGGTACAAATCCTTCTCTTTTAAATTTGTATGGTTCTGTACGCTGGCTTGGCATATTGTTCGCTAAATCCAGCATTCCAAACCCTTTATGGGTAAAAGCACCAAGTCCACACTTGAATACAAACTCCTGCACTTCACTTGCAGCATACAATGTAAATGGCAAGGTATAGCCTCTTACTTCATATTTCACATCCATATCATAGACGGAGTAGATTCTAGCAAACTTCTTTTGTTGTTCCCGAAGTTTGTTAACGTAAACCATGTCAGGAACTACTTGAAATTTATAGAAAGACTCCATTTGTTCTTGGTTGTACCAACCCGATTTCTCCATTCTAGTGAGCGTAGACTCATACAACAGATCTGAAAACTCATCTGTATCCGGATTGATAAACCTTTTACCTGACTCATCATCAAATGTAGGAGTAAGTAAAACCAAAGGGGAGATACAAACAAACTTATTGGATGTCTCTAATGGTGGCTCAATCTCTTTCTCAGTATACTCTGGAGACAATATTAAATTCCCCAATTCAATTTTGGGGGTTTTAAAAACCTGCTTTAATAGATAATCTATAAAAGGTTCATCAGGCGCTGAAACTACTAGAGTAACCAAACTGGAATAATAATGCAACCCACTTCTACTAACTTTTGTTTGGCCTTTTAGCCCGGAAAAGTTAAAGTAATTGTAGTTAAAAAATTCTTCCTGGCCTCCTTTTACAATCAGGCCTTTTAGAAACTGAGCTAAGATGTACTGATGGTGAAAGGGTAAGTAAGCACCTTTGTTCTTTAAGGAAAATATTAATCTAATTCTCACGACTTTAAAAATGAAAAGTTAAACAAAAATTTTATTTCATCATACTACCTGAACTAACTGACAGTTGAGCAAATAAGTTGCAACAAACTTAATAATAATATTTTAATTTATTTACACATTGAACCTAAAATGCATGATATCTCCGTCACAAACTACATATTCTTTACCTTCAACTGCAATTTTCCCGTTTTCACGGCAAACCGCCTCGGTTTTGTAGGTTTCAAAATCTCTAAGCTTAATCACTTCTGCCTTGATAAATCCTTTCTCAAAATCAGTATGGATTACACCTGCTGCTGCGGGAGCCTTCCACCCCTTGGTAATTGTCCAAGCCCTTACCTCCTGAACACCGGCAGTAAAATAAGTGATAAGGTTCAATAATTTATATCCTGCTGCAATCAATCTGTTCAATCCGCTCTCCTCGAGACCGTATTCTCCCAAGAACATTTCCTTTTCTTCAGGATCTTCGAATTCAGCAATCTGCTCCTCCAAGGCGGCACATAAAACGATTACCTCTGCATTTTCTTGGCTTACTTCCGCCTTTAGCTTTTCCACATATGCATTTCCTTCCTTAATGCTATCTTCATCTACATTAGCAACGTACAATACCGGTTTGATAGTCAATAAATGGATATCAGCAATGGCTTCCAAATCATCTTCATCAGCATCTACCACCCGAGCATTCTTCCCTTCTTTCAGTGCTTCTTTAAATTTATGTAAACTTTCAATTGCTTTTTTAGCCTTGGCATCCCCACTTTTTGCCACCTTCTCTATCCTCAGTAATTTTTTATCTACTGATTCGATATCTTTTAATTGTAATTCAGTATCAATTACCTCCTTATCAAAAATAGGATCAACGCCTCCAGCAACGTGTACGACATTGGGATCATCAAAGCACCTGATGACATGGATAACGGCATCAACCTCCCTGATATTGCCTAAAAACTTATTGCCTAAACCTTCTCCTTTACTTGCTCCTTTTACTAATCCAGCTATATCTACAAACTCGATCACTGTCGGAACAACTTTTTGTGGATTTACCAGACCTTCCAAAATTTGTAATCGCTTATCTGGCACCGTCACCACCCCTACATTGGGCTCGATGGTACAAAAAGGAAAATTTGCTGCTTCTGCCTTTGCACTTGACAAGGCATTAAATAAAGTTGACTTACCTACATTAGGTAAGCCAACAATTCCACATTTGAGTCCCATTAATGTTAAATCTTATCTATTCTAAATATTTTGTATTCTCTATACCCTTTGTAAAATTCCTTTATAGAAACCCTAAATATAGTATAAACCGGTATGGCGAATATCATACCCAATACACCGGCAATTTTTGCCCCCACAAAGATAATAACAAATATCTCAAGAGGGTGAGCTTTTACGGATTTCGAAAAATAATTGGCTGCAATACTACATTATCACATATTTGTACCACGGAAAAAACAGTCAGTACTTTAAATAAAAACAAATATACTTCATTGGCAGTATTAAAGTCGCCTGTAGACAAGCCTACCAAAACGCCAAAGGTAGCTCCCAGTAAGGGCCCTGCATAAGGAATTAAGTTGGCCACAGCAGCAAATACTGCGATCGTCATTGCATATTGAATATTACCAATGGTTAAACCCACTGAGGCAATGGTGAAAATAACCGACATTTGAATTAATAACCCAATCAAATAATTTGACAATAGCCTTTCCACCTTGTGAAATGTTGCTACTGACAATTCAAAGTATTTATTGGGTATGAAATTCAATAAATTTCTTCGCAATAGACCATTCTCCAGAAGCAGGAAAAAGGTGATAAATCCTATGGCTAAAATACTTATAAAAAAACTACTTGTGGTAGAGATTACCCCATTGATAAATCCCTGAAAGTTCATCTCATTGATCCTATCAATCAAGCTATCCTTGACTTGTTGTATCAAATATCCAGGCTCATTATCAATTAGATTCAATTGAATCAAAATTGTTTCTAGGTTTTCTATCGGCCTTTGGATCTGATCGTAAAGATAATTGATATCCAAATCTTTTAACAACTCTACCTGAGACCGGAACAACGGAATAAACAACAAAACAAAGAAAAACACAATAGAAATAATGGCTAAAAAAGAAATTAAAATTGCCATTGCCCGGGGAATATGTTGCCCCATGATAAAAAGGTTGTTGATTTTATTCGTTAAGGGACGAAGGGCTGCAGCAATGACCAGTGAAAATACAAAATACAGGCTTATATTGGAAAAATACCATCCTAATACAAAGACAAGAAGGGTTGCAACAATAGCTGTTAATATTACCTTTAGCATGGTTCAAAAATAACAAAAAAATCGAACCCTGTATCATGCTTTTCTCTAATTGAAGAAAAACATTTCCAAGGTTCGATTGGTATATTTTGCAGGTTTAAATGTTCTGATCTGTTCTAATTAGAACAGAAAGATGTTAATCCCATTTTAGATCTTCCCCAAACTTATTGGGATTTTCACTATTAGTTTCGGAGGTTTCAGCTTCAGAATCAAATTGAGAAAAATCAAAATCCGACATCAGGTCGTTTTTAACATGATCTACAGCCTCCTGTAAAGCATCTACGAACTTACCAAAATCTTCCTTATACAAGAAAATTTTGTGTTTTTCATAATAGAAATTATCATCCTTGATTTTCCTTTTGCTCTCAGTAATGGTCAAATAGTAATCATTGGACCGGGTGGCTTTAACATCAAAAAAATAGGTTCTCTTACCTGCCTTTACCCTTTTGGTGAAAATCTCATCTCTTTCGTAATCTTTATTATCTTCCACAATCCAAATATTTAATTATTTTTTTTAAAAATTAATTTAATGCCAAGTTAAATCAATTCAAATATTAAATTCAAGTTATTCCTAATTTTTTTCTTAAAAATATGGGATATTCTTCAAAATACCTATTGGAAAAGACAATTTTCTGACTACAAAATTTTGATTTCGTTCTTATTAAAGATTATTCTCCGTGAAGGAATTTCTTTTTAGCAATTAACTCCTCTTCAGTTTCGCGATTATCCGGATCATCAACACAACAATCTACCGGACAAACTGCCGCGCATTGTGGTTCCTCATGAAAACCCGTACATTCTGTACATTTCTGAGTTACAATATAATAGAACTCATCAGAGACGGGCTCTTGACTCTCATCACCATCTACTACTGTGCCATCCTCAAGTTTTACCTGATCTAACTCAGTACCACCACTCCATGTCCATTCTATTCCCCCTTCATAAATGGCGGTATTAGGGCATTCAGGTTCACATGCACCACAATTGATGCATTCGTCTGTTATCATTATTGCCATTGTGCTTCATTTTTGATTGAACGCAAAACTACTAACCAATTCACAATCTCACAAGCAAAATGATTCTCCTTTCAAAAAATATCTCATAGACATTATTTGTTATGCTAACTATTTGATTTCATTTATTCATTCGCTTTCCTTTCTTAATAAGTATATTTGAAAAAAATATAGCAATTGCTACGGTATAATTTTAAACATGTACCCACTATTAAATTATGGATGTCAATCAAAGAGTAACTATTCTTGCTTCGTTAGGTAACCATTTACAAAATTTAAGCGGAGAGTCAAAAGCAGAATTGTATGCTAAAATGCAAAATTACAACAATTGGTTTACCCCAAAACAATCCGCAATAGCTCTTGAAGGGATTTGTCGGTACCTAGATTATCAGCAACTGACCAATTGGATTGAACCCTACTCTATTGATAATAATAGTATTCCCAAAAACATTGGGATCATTATGGCCGGCAATATTCCCGGTGTTGGATTTCATGACTTACTTTGCACCTTAGTGGCCGGCCACAGGGCAAGGGTAAAATTGGGATCATCAGACAATATCCTTATTCCCTGGCTGGTAGAACAGTTGAAAGACCTATCTCCGGAACTTGCAGCTAATATTTCTTTTGAAGAAAGGCTTAGTGGAATGGATGCATATATCGCCACCGGTAGTGATAATTCCGCTAGGTATTTTGATTACTATTTCGGGAAATACCCTCATATTATTAGAAAAAACAGAACCTCCGTCGCTATTCTTAACGGAAAAGAGTCTGAAGCTGACTTAGAATTATTAGCCAAAGACATCTTTACTTATTATGGCTTGGGCTGTAGAAATGTCTCTAAAGTTTTTTTTAGTGATATTTCTCAGATTCAGGATTTCATGAAAGCCATGGAAAAAGTAAATGAGGCGTTGGAACACCACAAATACTTTAACAATTACGAATACAACAAGTCCAAGTACCTCATCAATAGTATTCCCCACTATGACAATGGGCACCTGCTATTGGTAGAATCAAAAGATTTGGTATCGCCAATTTCTGTTATTTATTATGAAATATATGAATCTCTTACTGATCTTCAAGAAAGTTTAGCCGGATTGGAAGGTAAAATTCAATGCCTGGTTTCTAAAGATGGTTGGTTTAATGAAAGTATTGCCTTAGGGTCTGCCCAAGCCCCAGAAGTCAATGACTATGCGGACAAAGTGGACACTTTAAAATTTCTTTTGGAACTAAACTAAGAACAGAACTTAGGTATTACTAAATCCAAATAGGCATTTGATCTTTATTACGTGTTGAAATCAATTCAAACTATATTAAAAAATTCTTGTTTATCGTATAGTGAAAGGAAAAGCAAACCTTTGAGATAATTTAAATTCAAACCTTTAAATAAAATAGAACTGATTGATAGCTTTGCATGTTCTCTGATTATCAATAGCCCAAATAAAAACACTTTTTCTGGCCATTACTTGCCAGCTTATGTTCATAATAATCGGAAGGCTGCAATGAGAATTGTAGCCTTCCCCTTTAATATGACTTGCCCATACGTATTTCTAGTGCATTGGTTTTGAAACCGTTTAAGGAAAGCCCAACTCACGTTTTGGTGAAAGAGAATTGGGTATTCAGTTTTTCACCTCCAATGGCGAATCATTCTGAATCGACACGGTCTTTTACTTGAGTCAAATATTCCGATAATAGTGGCATTTCAGGATCTGCTTTATAAGCTTCATTCAAAAATTTACCCGCCAAGGCCATATCTCCTTTTTTGAAATAATAAATTCCTTTGTTTCGTATGGCGTAATAATTTTTATTATTTTGTTTAAGACTTAGGTTAATGTCTTCCAAAGCTTCTTCCGGTCGATCTAAATACAATTTATAAAGTCCCCTGTTGTTATAATAATAGGATTGGTCTTTATCTAAGCCAATGGCTTTTTCGACTGATTCAAGTGCTTTGGCGTAAGCCTCTTTTTCGAAGTGAATCAGAGACCAAAGGTTGTGTAATTTGCTCTCTTCCGAATTCAACTTTTGAGCTTTTTCAAGATCTAATGTTGCAGCGTCAAGATGACCCATATAGTAATAAACTGTGGCACTATTGATGTACAACTCAGCATTATTTGGATTAATTGCTATGGCTTGTTTAAAAGCACCCAATGCTTCTTCATAAGACCTCATAGCCGCGTGCACCAACCCTTTTATAAAATAGGCTTGTTCATCTTTCTTGTTTATTCGAAGCAAGGCTTCAGTATCTTCTAAAGCCTTATAGTTTTCTCCAAAATCAAGATGGGCCATGGCTCTTTGTTGCAATGCCGGCACATAGCTGTTGTCTATGTTGATAGCTTGAGAATAATCAGCAATGGCCTCTACATATTTTGCTTGTTGATGCTTGGCCATTCCACGATTATAAAATGCATCTTTAAAATCCGGATCTATTTCTATGGCTTCATTATAATAAGTAATGGCCCCTTTATAATTGCCTTCCTTTAATTCATTGTTCCCTTTCAATAAAAACCTTCCCTTTTTGTCTTCATTTGAAGTGCATGAAAGAACAACAAGGAATACCAAACCAATCAAAAATATCTTATACTTTATCATCTAACACTAAATTAACTTTAACCAACAATTGAAACAAAATTTACAATGGATTGGTGCGGACATTTTAGCAACCACCTCTCCTCTTTTTGGATTACAAAGGTAGCAACAAAGAATTTGAGACCTAGGTAAAAAATATTTAAGAAGTCAAATCATAAATCCTTAATCACATCTTGGTATGGATATTGCATATGCTAGATCTAAAGAATAAGAATTAATCTTTAACGAATAAAATAAAAATATTATGGCATCTAAATTAGAATTAAAAGGAGAATGGAATGAAATGAAAGGTAAGCTTAAAGAAAAATACGGTGAGCTTACCGATGATGATCTGGTTTATGCTGAGGGTCAAGAAGACCAACTTTTAGGTAAGTTGCAGCAAAAAACAGGCGAAAGTAAGGAAAAACTTAAAAAGTTTTTGTTCTCAGAATAACAGTTTGTGAATGCATTAAGCTCGGTAAATCATTACCGAGCTTTTTTTAGTCTATCCAAAAAATGATCCTTACCCCCTACTCTATGACCTACAAGATCAGGCTCCCGCATTTCCCAAGCCCAACTTTTTTCAAAAAGATCCTACCCTAATTGACTTTTATTTCAAGGAAAATCCCGAATTTCACATGGCTTTACAATGCCAAGTTCAAGTTTTGTTAGAATTTTGGTTTAAAAACAGGTTACATTTCCACCCAAGTTGAGAGAATTTTAATTTACCGATTATAATAGGGGCGGAATTGCTCCCAAGATTTGAATCTAGAAGAAAAGAATGATGAATAATTAATGGAATAAAAAATAGTATCACTTTTCTACATAATATTAATAGCAAATTAATCAGATCAATAATAAATTTGAACAAGCGCATGTCTATAAAAATATAGCCTTCAAAATAGGCTTTAATAGGCAATTTTAAAACAACCGAGTATATATCATTGAAAGAAAATCACGATTTTTCAACCTTAGAAATAGGTGTAGTAGGGTTAGGATTAATGGGCACAAGCATATTGGTCTCACTCTTGGTAAGTGGTCATAAGGTAACGGGCATTGCGCCGCTTCCTGAAGACATGGATGGTGCTATAGACCGTATCAAGAGCCAATTGGAACATGCAGGTGAAGCAGGTCTCTTAAGAGAACCGCTTAACCATTACCTCCAAAGGCTTCACCTTTCAAAAAATTATAAAGATCTAAAACACTGTAGCCTAGTGCAGGAATGTGTTACGGAAATCATTTCTATTAAAACTGAGGTTTACAAGAAAATTAATCAGCATACCTCACCTACAACCGTCATTGCTACCAATACTTCGGCCATTCCGATCAGTGAATTACAAAAAACGTAAAATATCCTTCTCAATTTATTGGAATTCACTGGGCCGAACCTGCTTATATGACTCGTTTTCTGGAAGTTACCAAAGGGGATTTGACGGATGAAAAAACTGCAGAATGGGTACTATCCCTTTCTTACTCTTGGAGAAAAGAACCCACCTACCTTAAAAAAGATATTCGAGGATTTGTCACCAACCGAATGCTTTATGCAGTATACCGTGAAATGTTTGCTATTTTAGAAAGTGGGGAAGCCTCTATGGACGATATCGACAAAGCCTTCAGGTATGATGCTGGCTCTTGGATCACATATATGGGCCTTTTTAAAAGAATGGATCAACTCGGTCTTCCTGATTTCAAAGAGATTTATGACAACTTATTTAAAGAACTAAACAATTCTTCAACTGTTCCTCCAACCATGCAAAAAATTGTATTACAAAAAGGTAAAGGAATAAATAACGGTAAAGGATTTTACAACTATACAAAAAAGAAGCTGCTGAATGGGAAGAGGCCTTTAAAAGCTTTAACCACGAAATCTTCCAATTGGCAGCGCAATATCCGGAATTAAATCAATAGAATAATGACTACAGAAAAGTACCAGAAATCAGCAGATCTACTCGCCAGAGCAAAAAATGTATTGGCAGGGGAGTTTCCTCAGAATTTAGAAAATACAATCACCCACATGCTTTATTTTACAGCCACGGAAGTGGTAGCCGTATATATGATGTTGACGGAAATGAGTACAGAGATTTCACCCTAAGTCAAGGTCCATTGATCTTAGGCCATTCCCATCCAGAAGTATTGAAAGCCGTCCATGATTATTCCTCCAAGGGACAATTGTTTGCGGGGCAACATATCATGGAGCTTGAATTGGCAGAGAAGCTTCAGGAGCTCATTCCTTCTGCAGAAATGATGCGATTCTGTTTGGATGGTTCCGAAGCAGTTCAAACTGCATTTCGTGTGGCAAGATCAAAAACCGGTAAAAGCAAATTTTTAAGGTTTGAGGGGCATTACCATGGCTGGTTAGACAACGTTTGTTTTGGGATTTCCACCCCTTCACCCGAAGCTCTAGGGCCAAGAAAAGCACCTACCCCAAGCCCTTGGAGCCAAGGTTTACCACCGGATGCTATCAATGAATTTCATTTGCTTCCATGGAATGACCTGGATTTAGTAAAGGCTAAACTGGCTGAAAGTCATCATGAAATCGCTGCAATTATTACAGAGCCTATCATGTGTAACAATGGTTGCATTGTACCCAAAGAAGGATTTTTGCAGGGTCTGAGGGAATTGTGTGATGAATATAACATCGCTCTAATTTTTGATGAAGTAATCACAGGTTTTAGGATAGGGCTAAAAGGAGCTCAGACCTATTTTGGCATCACCCCTGACATGTCCATTTTTGCAAAAGCAATTGGAAGTGGCTACCCAATCAGTGCCATTGTTGGAAAAAAGAATGGATGGAAGAAATATCTTCTGCAAGGGTGATTCATGCAGGCACTATGAATACAGCCAACCCAACTGTAGCCGCAGCCATGGCGACTGTTTCTGTACTTGAAAGAGAAGATCCTTATGCCAAAATGTTCGAATTAGGTGATCAGCTACGTGCCGGATTAAAAGAAATTGCCCAAAAAACAGGACATAATATGATCGTTTCCGGAATTGGACCTATCATTCACACAGGCTTTTCGGATGGAGAAGCCCTAAGTGAGTTTAGAGATGTATTGAAATTAGACAAGGCTAAATTGGGTCAATTCATCTCCGGTTTGCATGACGACGGCGTTCGTGTCATTGGAAGAGGGCTTTGGTACCTTTCAGCTGTACACACCGAAGAAGATATTCTTTTTGCCTTAAAAAGTGTTGAAAAGGTATTGATGAAAATGAATGAAAAATAATATGACCCCGTCAGAAATAAACATCTGTTTATTGGGTGATGGAAAAAACCTTTCCGGAATTGCCTTGTGTTTGGGCAATTCCGGACATAAGGTTTTTCTTCCGGGAGATGCATTGCCAAAATGCTACTTGACACAAGCACTGGAAGCACAAAATAATATTTTTTGGATCCTAACTGGTCCTCCCTACCTAATGCAGACCTGATTATTATCCATTGCTCAGAAAATATATTACTAAAAAAGAGCTCTTAGGTAAAATTTCCGATTTAGCTTCCGCTACGGTACTTGTTGGTATCAATTCTGAAAGTTATGCACTGACCGATTTGCAAGAAGGTTTTCCTGCTCCAGAACGACTAATAGGCCTCAATTGGGTATATCCGGCGCACCAAACCCTTTTTCTAGAAATAATTACCAACGAAAAAACGAAGCCTGAACCTGTAGAAAAATTAATGAAAATGGCCAAGTCCTACTGGGACAAGGACCCTTATCTGCTATGCAAAGGAAAAGGAATTAGAAGCAGGCTGCTGGCAGCCATGGCTAGAGAATCATTCCATTTAATAGACAAAGGCTATGCTGAACCAATAGATATCGACAGGGCTTGTCGGAATGATCCCGGCTATTACTTGCCGTTTGCGGGAAACTTCCGCTATATGGATTTAATGGGAACATTCATATACGGCCTGGTAATGAAAGATCTCAACCCGGAACTTTCAAACGACAAAACCCCTCAAAAATAATAGATGATAAGATCAATGCCGGTAAATTAGGCATGGACAAGGGTGAGGGTTTTTATTCCTACTCAGAAAATGAAATGCAAGATAAAGAAGAAGATTTCTTAATTTTTAATAAAAAAATTAAAGGGCTAATGGACAAATATCCATTTAAAAACCCTGAAGAAGTGGTCTAAATAACACTTATAACCCCAATTCTTATGACCGAAAAAATAAACAAGTCTAAATTTGATAAAGAGGGTTTCCTGTATTTACCTAACTTTCTAAGCAATAACGAAATTGATGCTATTAATTTAAAAATTAATGAGATTGTAGCTTCATGCTTATCACAAATATCAACCAGGCATTACAAATTTGAAGATCCTGAAAACAAACAAGGGTTGAAAATGATCCAAGACCTTCATGTCTATGATACATTTTTTAAGCATCTGCTTTTTGAAAGTAAATTTTCCGCAATGGCTGAACAAATCCTTGGTGAGCCGGTGCAAGGAAAAACAGTAGAATTCTTCAACAAACCCGCAAAAATAGGAAAGGCAACACCTCCACATCAAGACGGATATTATTTTATGTTAAACCCTATGGCTGCGGTTACTTTTTGGCTCTCATTAGAAGACGTAAATGAAGAAAACGGCTGGGTTAGCTATGTGAAAGGCTCTCACTTAAAAGGTATAAGAGCACATAGCAAATCTCAAACCTTGGGGTTTTCTCAGGAAATTCAAGACTTTGGAACTCCATTAGATTTAGAAAATGAAGTATTCATGCCAACAAATCCTGGAGACCTGTTACTTCATCATGCCCTTACCATCCATAGAGCAGCACCAAACACAAGTATAAATAGAAGTAGGAAAGCATTAGGACTGATTTATTTTGGAGAATCCGCCAAAGAAGACCTTGTTGCCAAAAAAGCTTACATAGCCGCCTTAAACAATTAATATCAATGCGTCACTCCTTAAGAATAATTGCTTATTTAAGCTTCCTTTTAATCACTTCGATGGTCCTCTTTTCTTGTGGAGAAAAAAACAATATGCTCGCAGAAGAGGATAAAAATCTTTCTTATGAGGTGCTGGACAGGGTGATGCAGGAGGAAGAACAATGGGTGAAAGTTCATGCTGCCGAGTATAAATTACAAGTAGGACTACCTGAGGGTGTATACGATACATTTCTAAAGCAACTTGCTCTGCATGAAAATCAGGCTCCCTATAGAATTGGCATCTGGAGAGTGTTGGCTAAATCTGCTCCTACAGAAGCTGAAAGACAGCAATACATTGACAAAATCATAGCCGTATTTAACGATACAGAAGCCAGCGACAGAATACATGCAGCAGAAACCTTAGCCAAGTTGGGAGTCCCCGTCAGTACTTTAGCCAAAGCTACCACGGACAAAATCCTTAAAGGAGAAAAAGGAAGTCTCTGGGTATATACCCTTTGGGCCAGTATGCAAGGCAAAGAAAAATCTAACAACCCAATGTTAGAAGCCTTGATGTCAGGCATCGAAGATGAAATTCCTAGACTACAAGCTGCCTATGCCCTGAAAATGGAAGGAAATATTCCAGAAGAAAGATGGGAATCCCTTGCAACAATGGCACTCGATGAACCCAGTTCTTCCATTGCAAAAATTCACCTGCTTACTGCCGCTTACTATTGGGCAGAACCTGAACTTCAAAAGTCTGAGTCCTACAAAAAAATTGAAGATTTAATATTTGCCCTACAGCAATCTGATAATAAAGGCGATAGAATGGCACTGGCATTAACCATCGCACATAAGGGGGATTGGTCACATCATTCCATTTTGCTAGAGTACTTACGTAACGACAATCCCATAGGTACTGAGATTAATGCTGAAACAAAAGCTTCAAATGCCGATGTGATGGCAACTGCAGCTTTTGCCTTGCTTCACATGGAGCAAACGACCCACCAATTGTCCACCATAGATTGGGCTATCGTTCTGATCTATATGCTTGGAATGATGATAATTGGATACATCTTTTCTAAGAAAAATAAAAATGAAAAGGATTTTTTATTAGGCGGCGGCAAGATGAATCCTATAGCTGTAGGTTTATCGCTTTTTGCTACTTTACTAAGTTCCTTGAGCTACCTCTCCTACCCTGGAGAGATGATCAAATACGGACCTGTGATCTTTTCAGGTGTTTTGGCTTTTCCTTTAATTTATTATATCGTTGGGTGGTTTCTAATACCACGTTTCATGAAATTAAAAGTAACCTCTGCCTATGAGATTTTGGAGATTAATTTGGGGGTAAGCATTCGATTACTGGCTACTTTTCTGTTTTTGTCATTACGGTTTCTTTGGATGGGCACCATTATTTTCATCACAGTAAATACAGCAATCATCTCAATTTTTGGCTTTGAAGATACTACCTCAAACATACTTTGGATCAGTATAATTTTAATAGGGGTAACCATTATTTATACCACCATGGGTGGTTTGAAGGCTGTAGTATTTACAGATGTGATACAATCTTGCGTTTTGCTGGGAGGAGCCTTGCTAACCATTGTTTTGATAAGTGTTTATTTTGGTTCAGCTACTTCATGGATACCGACACATTGGCTGGATCATTGGGGTGAATACAAATGGGGTATAGATGCCAGGGAACGTTTGAGCATAGGGAACGCCTTACTGATGACAGTTATTTGGTATGTGGCTTCATCGGGTTCTGACCAAATGTCCATTCAGCGTTTTCTTGCTACGGAAAATATTCAAACAGCCAGAAAAACCTTTGCCGTCTCATTGATCACCTCCTTTGTAGCTCAATTCCTTTTGGGACTCGTAGGCCTTGCTGTGCTGGCCTACTTCTTGGACAATCCGCAATTCCTTGCTGCCGGAGAGTCAGTGTCTACCCATGCTGATATTTTATTTCCAAAGTTCATACTTGTTGGTCTACCCATAGGTATTTCAGGCTTAGTGGCTGCCGGAATTCTTGCTGCAGCCATGTCTAGCTTGTCCTCCGGATTAAGTGCAACCTCCTCTGTCATCTCAGAAGATCTTTTCAAAAGGTTTTCTAGAAAATCAAAACCTGAAAAGGTTGACCAACTCAAGAGGATTAGAATTCTTTCTTTATTTGTTGGCATCTTTACCCTTGCCTTAAGCCTTCTGATTAGCCGAGTGGAAGGCAATTTGTATGATGTTGTTGTCAAAGTGGTAAACCTTTTCGTTTCCCCACTTTTTGTGTTGTTTTTTATGGCATTTTTTATCCCCTTTGCTACAGCAAGAGGGGTATTGATTGGAGGATTGATAAGTATTGCCATGGCCATTGCAGTGGCTTTCTTTAAATTTTTGGGAATAGAAGTGCTCTTTATTACGCCAGCTTCACTGTTTTCCGGAATAGTAGCAGGTGTAGTGTTCAGTTATATTGACCATAAGTTTTTAGGAAATCAAGAAACGATGCAGAAAAGGAGTGAAAAAATAATAGGTAAATAGGATTGGTAAATTCTGGTGACTTCCCAATATTAGATGATAATTGCAAATAATTTCATTTAATTATCTCCACAATCAATAGAAAGCTTCTAAGTAGGCATAAATTCATAATATGAAAACTCTTTTATGATGCTCGAAAAAGAGAACAAACCCTGGCAATTGCGCCCTGAAGATTTGGCCACTATAGAAGAACTAACCTCCTTTGTTCCAGAGAAATTCTATGATATTCATGCCCATTGGTATAGAAAGAAGACCTAAATGCTCCTGAAAACAGTTTTTGGAACAGTGGCCCGGAGATAGCTGGTCATGAGCAGTGGGAAAATTACACCCAACAATTGCTTCCAAAAACATCCCTCCTGGGTGGCTTGTTTTTCCCTGCTCCCTTGCCTAAGGTTAATTTATCCGCTGCCAATCAATTCCTGTTTGATGAACTTGAAAAGTCAACCTTATCCAGAGGATTGATGCTGGTGAAACCGGAAACCTCCCAAAAGGAATTGGAGCTGGGGCTTTCACATGCCAAAGTAGTCGGATTCAAACCCTACCATGTGTATAGTACCGAAACTCCAACTTCTCAGTCGGGCATAACAGGTTTTTTGCCAGAACCTATCTGGGCTAGGGCACACGAACACGGAGCAGTAATCATGTTGCACATCATGAAGGACAAGGCCTTGCTTGATCCTAAAAACTTTGAAGACATTAGAAGGCTCTGTTTGAAATACCCCAATGTAAAACTGATTCTGGCGCATTGTGGAAGGAGTTTTCATGCCTTGCATGCAGAAGGAGCAAAATTCCTGAACAGCATTCCTAATATATGGTTTGACATGTCAGGGATCTGCGAAATGCAGGCAATATTACCCATATTGAAACACTTCGGTCCGGAAAAATTAATGTTCGGGACAGACTTTCCGGTCTCACAAATTCGAGGAAAATGTGTAAGCATAGGCAATGGTTTTATCTGGCTAGATGAAAACAATTGCAATTGGGACCAGGCATGGGGCAAGCCTACCTTGGTAGGATTAGAATCTCTAACAGCCTTGCAGGAAACTGCGAATAATTTTGGTTTGGATAAATCGGATTTGAATTTGATTTTTTGGGGGGGAAATGCCATGCATTTACTCAATTTAAATGAGCATTCGCCAACAACTAATCAAGCTTATTACAAACATGCAAAAACCAGAATCCCCGGAGGTACCCAGCTACTGAGCAAAAGACCTGAGAACATGGCTCCCAATCATTGGCCACCCTATTTTAAGAAGGCTTCAGGATGTGAGATTTGGGATTTGGATGGGAAACACTTTTATGACTTCTCCACCAATGCCGTGGGTTCTTGCATTCTGGGTTATGCCCACCCCGAAATAAATAAGGCCATAATTAAAAAGTAAACCTGGGGAATATGTGTTCGCTCAACCCTCCTGAGGAGGTAGCATTGGCAGACAAACTTTGTGAGATTCATCCTTGGGCCGATCAAGCCAGGTTTGTCAGAGGCGGTGGTGAAGCCTGCGCAGTGGCAGTAAGAATCGCGAGAGCAACTACCGGCAAGGATAAAATCGCCCTTTGTGGTTACCATGGCTGGCAGGACTGGTACCTAGCCGCGAACCTGGGAGAAAATGATGCCCTCAAAGGCCATTTATTACCCGGATTAAGTCCCGAAGGTGTTCCTGATGCCCTGAGAAACACCAGCTTCGCCTTCATATACAATGACCTGGAGGCCTTTCAGGAAATCATTGACCAACAACCGGACCTGGCAGCAGTGATAATGGAACCTTGCAGGTATGAGAATCCTGCGGACGGCTTTTTGGAAGCCATCAGGTCAATCACTAGGAAACATGGTATCTTGCTGATCATGGACGAGATTACAGTGGGTTGGCGTTTGCATTTTGGGGGCATGCATTTGAAGTATGGCATTGAACCTGACATGGCTGTTTTTGCCAAAGCTTTAGGAAATGGGTATCCCATTGGGGCAGTTATAGGAAGCAAGGCTTCCATGGAAGGAGCTCAGCGATCCTTTATCAGTAGCACTTATTGGACAGAGAGTTTAGGTTCAGTAGCCGCATTGGCTACTATTGCAGCAATGGAAAAGCGGGATATTCAAAAGGCAATTGAGCATTCTGGCCAACAAGTTCAGGGTATCTTGCAAACAACCGCTGCTAGTGAAAACCTTCCCCTACAAGTCAAAGGCTTCCCTGCTTTGACAAGCTTTAGTTTTGACCATCCTGAAAGTGAAATATTAAGAACCATCTTCACTCAACAGATGCTTTCCAAAGGCTTTCTTGCAGGCACTTCCTTTTACCCTACGCTTGCGCACAATGAAAAAATCATCGCTGCCTACAAACAGGCCTTGGCTGAAACCTTTGGAAGCTTAAGTCAGGTCATAAAAGAGAACAGTTTTGAAAAATGGCCCAAAGAAGAAAAGGCCCATAGTGGCTTTTCTCGGTTGTTGTAGGTGGGATTTGCGGAAATGAGAATTTATGGCTGAATGGCTGAAGTTGAAATGGGCTGACTCAATTGAAAGTTATTAACGAACCCATCAATCCTGAAAGTACAAAATCCCTCCGCCGCGGCGGAGGGACCAAGGGGATTTTTCACGTAAACAATCTAAAGTATTAGCTTGAGATAGTATGACAGCCCATAGAAATACAAAAATAATTCCCGAACTTTAGCTTTAATCCAAACCCAAAAACAATGAAAAAAACAAACATTCTACTGACCGCTCTTTTTCTTCTTATTGGAATGGCGAGTAGCCATGCCCAAACTACCATGGAAGAGTTTCTGGCCAAATGGGAAAACAGCAAGGCTTTTACCCTTGAAGCCATTGATAAAATGCCTGATGACAAGTTAGACGACAAACTCCATGAATCTGCCATGTCTTTCAGGGAGCAAATCACACACATAGGTGCTGCTGCAGCCAATATCTCAAAGGGATTTTTGCTAGGTGGTGAAATGGATTTCGATCCTTCTGCAAAGCCTCAAACCAAAGCAGAGATGAAAGAATTTATCAATAATGCTTATGACTATGGTAAAAAGACCATTGCTTCTCTCACTGAGGCACAATTATCCGAAAAAATAGATTCTTTCGCCGGAAAAATCACCCGTAGACAAATGGTAGGATTGCTAGATGACCATACTACTCACCATAGGGGAGCGGCCATTGCTTATATCAGGGCGCAAGGAATTGATCCTCCGGGTTATAGGGGAATTTAATTTCTCTACCGGTGGCTGAGCGGAGCCGAAGCCTTAGGGTAACGCATGCGTAAAACCTACTCCTTCGAATCTGCTCAGAAACCGTTAATACGGATGATCTCGAAAATAAACAACATACTGACATACAATGACATAACCGTATAACTCCCCCTTCCCCCTTGTCAAGGGGGAGTTGCGGCAAAAGATATTTTATTGCTGAATTGGTTACCTTAAAATGGGCTGACCTAATGTAAACTTATTAACGTAATCGTCAATCCTGAAAGCACAAAAATCCCTCCGCCGTGGCGGAGGGACCAAGGGGATTTTTTCCCGTGATATTTTAATCCTTGAGATTCAAACTCATTTAGCATTCTTTAAAAACTTGTCCAAAAAGGCAAAGCTTTCCTTCCCGTTAATGGTATGTCCATCATTAAAATACGCGATGGTGGTGGCACCTTCCTGTTGAATATTCGCGTAATGCCTTCTGACTTTGGCATATTCATAAGCCACCCATTTGTCTGTACCGACAGCATCCTTATGGCCTCTTTCCACCATAAATGGTCTCGGAGCGATTAAGGCTGCCATTTCAGCATAATTGAATGTGTTGGCCAGGTCCCACTCTGGAATTTCATACTCTCCGGTAAAGGGATAACTGTTGAATGCCTCATAATCTGTGCTTGCTACTTTTCGCACCCATTCATTGAAATCACCTGAACAAATAGACAATGCATAACCTTCCACCAGGGCTGGAACCCGCATGGCTGTTTTTCCTCCATAGGACAGGCCATAAAACCCAATTCTCTCCGAATCCACAAAATCCTGCTGACCTAACCAGTCTACAATACGTTGGTGCTGACCTGTAATGATAGAGTAAAGGGACAAACCCAATGGGTTGGCTTTTCTTTGTAATACCCTAAAATTATCTTGACCCCAATACAAATTGTGTGGTGCAAATACCACATAGCCCCTATCTGCCAAGTCTGAAGCAAATCCTTTATAAGCTTTATAAGCCCTTTCAGTCTTATCTTTGGTCAAGACATCTTTGGGTAAACCTTCTAAGCCATGCTGGGTAACCACAGCCGGCAAAGGTTTTGTTAGGTCTACTCCTTTAGGTACCAATAAAATCCCCCAGCTAAAAACACCTTTCCAAACATCCAGTTTCACTTCATAGGCTGTCCAACCTTCTGTTTCCGCATAAAATCTCGCTTCTGTATTGTTTGGCACATTCGGATCGGGCAACTTCCCTAATTCTTCCCATAACCTTGCCCTATGGGCTGATTTTATGGCTTTCAAATCTCCCGAATTGCTATCAAGCGTCTGCCAAAAAGTAGTGTTCCGGATAGTCTCAGAAGCGGGAATAAGTTGTTGCATATGGCCTTCCATAGCTCGTACAGCCCTTTCTTGCCTGTCTGCTGCATTTGGCCAATGACTTGGTAAGCCACGGCTTAATAAAGAAATATTTTTTCATTTAATTCAGCTTCTACCCCCATGTCTTCCAGGAATGCTATTAATGCTTTATCGGATTGCCTTCTATTTGCTGAATTATTTCCCTCAAAAAACCGAAGGTTACTTTTGCCTTTGGGAAGCATTGCTTCTGCCCTTTGCCACTCTGCCTTCACCGAAGAAAGTTCCGGAATTGATAAGACTCCAGGAGCAGCACCAGTCCTTCCGGCTGATGGTGCCGGTGGGCCTGAAGCTTCCGGATACAAAGAATCTTCAATGTTTAACTTTTGCGGCCAACTCATGACCGCCAGCTCGGCATCCCCAAATTTCTTCAGCAAACCAAAGACATTTCTATATATAGGTTCATTCCATATATTTTCTCTTTGGTCAAAATAACCACTTACCAATGAGGCGGAAACCCTAGAATCCAAGGCCGCTGCATAAAGGGACAGCATCCCTCCTTCTCCATGGCCAGCAACACCGATTTTCAGTGGTTTTCCCGTCTGTTCATTTTTTGCCTTGAACCAATCTACTGCTGCCAATACTTTTTGCAATTCATAGCCTATCACATGCCTGCCTAGAATAAAGCCTTGTCTGTAAATGTACTCTCTATGGGTTTGGTTGGTGAATTTCCCTTGTATAGAACTTCCTGAAAAAGTGTCTTTTCGGTTAAGTAAAACAGGAACCAATACTTCAACCCCATTTCTTGCCATATGTGCAGCCCTGCCAAAACCTGGTTCACCTTCCCCTGTCATACCCGCGACAACCTCTGGCGATGTGGCTGCATCTGGAACATAGACTACCCTGGCTTTGGTCTCCCCTATGGGGCTGATCAACAAACCTTCAGCATAAAAATCGCCAAACACTCCGTCAAATACCCGCCATTTTACTGCAGAGATGGTGTATTTTTCATTCTCGAAAGTATAGGGTTCGAGCGCTCCACTTTCCTGGTAGCTCATAAAAGGAGCCGATCTCTTGTCTATAAGCCCTAGAATCTGTTGCAATTCCTGTCTTTGGGAGGCAATTGATTGATTGAAAGCTGCAGGACTTGTAAAATCCCTTTGCCAAAAATCATTTCTTGCTGCCTTGCTTTTCTGAAGGGCCTGGTCCAAAAAATCCCCTACTCCCTTCATCATGGTATTGGGCAAGTCAAATTTCTCGTCCAACAAACGCGCCTGAAAAGGGAATTCATGTTCAGTTTGGCCCAAACTTTCCCCAAAGACTCCTGTCATCATCAATAAAATAACAAGCCAAATCCTACTCCTTGTAAAGCAAATTACATGCATTTTTTATTCTATTTTGTTTAAACCTCTGAGGCTAATCCGTTATTTTATTTCCATGTCCACCAATGGATTGAATGGGTTCAAAGGAATAATCATTTGGGTTTAAGGCGGTAATCATGCATCCCGAAACCTTGCTATCTGTAACATTGTCCAACAAGAGTCCCACCTTTTCACAACTCAGTAGGCTGCAATTCCCAATATTTATACGCTTTGAATCACGCACAACAAGACTTGGGCTGTCCTTGGAACCATAAACCTGCACTCCAGTGAAGGTACAATCCTCACTATTGGTGACCAATAACTTATTGGATGGAAGCGTACCGGAGGGATAATTGGCATTGGCATCAAATAAATTTGATCCAAACACTACATTGCTACAGCCCTCCATCAATAAGCCGTAATCATAGCCTTGCCAAATGGTATTGCCGGTAACTACCACTCCCCTGCAATATTGCAAGTCAATATTTACCATTACATCACTCAACACATTTCCGGTGATGGTTACATTTCCCCAGCGCTCTTTTTCACTGCCAATTCCCGATTGATCTTTTCCAATAATTCGAATATTTGCTGAATTGGGCGCATTGCGGTTATGCTGAATGGTACAACCCGTAATGGCGACTTCTGCGGTTCCAACTGCACTACCTGAGCAATCAATCAGCACATTCGCAGTTGGGGCTTTGTCTGAACCCATATTGCTTTCTATGTCACAACCTGTGATGTGTATATTCCTGATATTGCCCCCTTTGGTGACAATTCCACCTTCCTTGTTATAACTGATATGACTTCCCGTAATATTGGATTGGTGCAAATTGACTCCATCATAAAAGACGCCAATGCCATGGTTTTCGTAAAGGTGACAATCAGCAATGATTAAATTCCTATTGTTTTCCCTCAGGTGAATGGCATGAAGGGTTTGCCTTACTTGTACCCTTGTGATGGTCAACTGCATGGTGCCTATGGCTTCAATGCCTACAGCCGCTTGATGCTGTCCTTCTATAGACAAACCTTCCACAACAGGCATTCGCTCTGAAGACCAAACCTTCTTATCAAATCTCTCCGGATCAGCTGAACCAAAATGAGTCCCTGCAATTTTAAATGCCGGACCGGCTCCAGCCATAATCACCTGTGCATCACCATTTCCCCTAATGCTGGCGTACCCCATTTTTGCCAGATCAATTAAAATGGTTTTAGAAATCTTATAATGTCCTTTGGGGAAAAACAAACGATTCCCTGTTGTAGCAACTGCTTTTGGATCGCTGCTGTGTCATCTGTTTTGCCATCTCCTTTGGCACCAAAATGCTTTACGTTAGTTTCCTCACCCTTTAAGTTAGAAGAAAGGTCAACTGTAGACTTACCAAACAACTGATGTGCCCCGGCAAATGAGGCCAATGTTGTAGCAGCAACCGTCAAAAACTTTCTCCTTTTACCGGAATTTATCATATTAAAATAGTATTGGGTTTACAATTATTTAACCTGCATCAAATAGGCAAAAAGGTCACTAACTTCCTCATCAGAAAGGGGTTCCAATATCCGCTCTGGCATATAGGTCGTTTGCTGTACTTCCATGGCCGCAATTCTTTCCTGAGACAAAACGGTAGATTTACCCCTAGCGGTGGTTCAATGGTAACCGTTCCTCCACTCTGTGATTTTAGCCTTCCTTCTAGAATACGTCCATCCGTTGTCACAATTCGTTGCACTTCATACCCTTCTCTGATGTCTGCATTTGGATCAACAATATGCAAAAGCAGGTAATCTGGGTTGGATCGATCATAGCCGGTAAGCTCCGGACCGGATACCCCACCCTCTCCATTCAATTGGTGACAGGAACCACAATTACTTAAAAAGAGTGTTCGCCCCTTCTTTACATTCTGCTCACCTTTACCAATTAACTTTCCGTAGGCATTGATTCTTTTGGTCTTTTCTTCCGAAGTCAACAACTTACTGCTCGGCCATATTCTGTCAGCTCTTTCGTTGATTTCCTCATCTTGGAGCAACCTGAATCGCCTGGCAAGGTGATACTCTACGTCATCTGGGCTTATGGTTTTGGGCTGTTCGATTTCATTGAAAAAGTCCATCGCCCATTCCTTTCTACTGGCAAACAAAGAAATGGCAGCTTCCCTCACATAGACATTGTCCCTGAATCCCGGGTATGCCTTTGACAGTTGTTCTCCAATTTCCTTTTGGTTGTAGGATTGCAATGCATGTAGCGCGGTTTGCTTTATAACGGCAGAAGATTGGCCATTTTTAATCAGGTTTAATAGGTCAGGAACCACTTCATCCTGATTGATTTCTCCCAAGACCTGAATATAGGACAACCTTAATCCGATTTCCGCATTAGGATCATTGATGATCTTCAATGCTTCTGCCAAGGCTTTTTCTTCCCTGCGCCTTAGGGCTAAGGTAAGCGGAGAATCGCCCAATTCCTTGTTGTTTTTCTCTAATATTTTCAGCAAATTATCTGGAAGGGTTACCATCTCTCTTCCCAACAAACCTTCCTGAAGTCCTTCAATCAGTATCTTAACATGTTTAGGTGAAGGTGCTTCTTCCAATAATTGGGTAGCCATGGTAAAGTTTTCCTCACCACCTTCCATAATGTACCGCTGCATTAACCGACCTAGCAGTACCTTTTCCATAATTGGATGTTGCCATATTTTATCATCCGCCATCATGGCCAAAACACCTTCTCTATCCGAGGTTGCTTTTTCTTCCAATGCCCACCAGGTCAACAATGGAATATCAGGGTCCTCGCTATCCTCATGGTTGTTCAGCAAGTTTTCTATAAGTGAAAAAGTTTGGGTTGAAGGCAGTCTTTTGGCCGAGGCCATCAGTTGGGACCTCACCTCTGGATGCGTCTCCTTTTCAGCAAGTTTTTGAAGTTCCTGGAACATGGCCGGGCTAAGGGATTGCTTGTCGCCAAGCAGCCTTACCGTCCACATCCTTACAAAAGGGTCCTTGTGATTCAATCCCATTTTGCCGATTTCATCGTTTATGCCCGCTGTAAGGTTTATGGCCCAAAGGGCTTCCAATACTTCTTGTTCATTTCCTGTCTGTAGCAATTTGACCAATAGCGGAAGACTACTTGGATCTTTCCGGTCGCCAAACTGTCTCAAGGCTTCCTGACAGAACCATTTGTTTTCATGGGAAAGCAATTGCACCAACTTTTCGTTAGAATAGCTGCTTATATCAAAGGATTGCATGGGCTTGTCCTCATTTTTAGGCCCTAGTCTGTAGATTCTTCCACTTGTTTTGTGCCAGGTATCTCTTGGATCCACATGGGACAACCTGCTATCGTACCAGTCAGCAATGTAAATACCTCCATCAGGCCCCAATTTGATATCCACAGGCCTAAACCATTTGTCCGTGGTGGACAAAACGATTTCCTTGTCAACATTCCCAAAAGAGGAACCCTTTTCAGTAAATGCAGTCAGTTGAATAAAATTATGCAAGGGATTGATCGCAAACATCAGATCATTGTAATGGGCCGGCAAAGCCGCTCCCTCATATTTGATCAATGAATGGGTAAATCTTTTCTTCTCTCCTTCCAAAGGCATATTGGGCAGGTAGCCAAAAGCATAAGGGTTGGTTAAAGGTCCATGTTTGCCCCAGCTTTTGATATAGTAGGCGCCTTGTTTGTAATATGGACCTCTGTCATAGCCATTGGTTCCTGAAAATATCCTGCCTTTCCGATCAAATTCCACATTAAAGGCATTGTTTCCTCCTCCTTCGGAGAAAAGCTCAAAAACATAGGTCTCCGGATGGTAACGCCAGATTGCTTGGCCAAGGAAAGCTACGTTTTTAGAAACTTTTGAGTTGATATTAGCGGTAGTCGTACTTCCTTGAGCGCCATAAAGCCAACCATCAGGCCCCCATCTCAAGCTATTAGCTACTGCATGGGTGTCTTCCAAACCAAAACCTTCCAAATGTACTTCAGGATCGCCTTCGGGTAATCCATCTTCATTCTCATCCGCATAGGCCAATAAAAAAGGAGGACTAAGCACCCATATTTTCTTTCTTCCCAGAGCTACTCCTGTGGTAATATTCAAACCCGAGATGGCATCTGTGCTTTTATCGTATTTGCCATCCCCATCTGTATCTTCAAAAAAGGTAATCCTATCTGCTCCTTTTGCTCCTGCCGGTGGGGGATCCAATTTTTTGTCAAACTTTACACGGGTATGGTTGTCAATGGCCGTAATTTTCAAACCTTTGGGGTAAGGGTATTGCTGGTATTGCACCACCCACATTCTACCCTTATGATCAAAACTAACCTGTATGGGCTGCACAATTTCAGGTTCTGAAAGCACCAGTTCCAAAGACAAATCTTCCGGAATAGTGAAATCCTTTAGCACATCTTCAGGAGCCGTAGGGGTTGCAAGGCTATCGGTCAACACACCTCTTCCCTTGTAATTTTCCATAAAATTGGCCACGTCTTCATTGGCCGCAAGGTCCTTGATTCCGACTTCAGACTCTTTCTTACAGGCGAAAATAAGCAGGGGCAGCAAAAACCAAATGGATCCCCTTAAATGTTTTAGATGCATAGTAGATTAAAATTGTACCACATGAGTCAATGGACCTGCATGTGCTATTGTTATATTTTATAATTGTATTGAACCAGAGATTTGCTATTGCTTTTCTAATACCAATTGCATTCACGGCCCTAAAAGAACCGGGATATTCTAACCTAATCTGGAGTGAAATAAACAGCAATTAATTTAATCATATTTATACAAAAGACCTACAATAGACGCTTTTAGATCGGTTTAGGCATGCCTAAATTTGATAAACGGTCTGGACTAAAACCTTAGCCAAAATTCAGGTTTCCACACAGCTTTTATGTCATGAAGGCATCAATTTTTTATGGGTTTGACGCCGATGTGAAAATAAGCTTGGGTTAATCATCATTGCTATAAGAAAAATGCCCGTTACATTTTGGTTTTCGCACCTTACAAATGCATTTTCTCAGGTTACATCTCTATTTTTTCCCCTTGCAATTGCGTTTTAGCTGCTTACATCTCTGTTTTTTCCACATACAATTGCGTTTTTCCCACTTACATTTCCATTTTAGCAGCTTACATTTCCGTTTTAGCAGCTTACAATTGCATTTTATCCAATTACATTTTCATTTTAGAGGATTCCAATAATATTATATAAATACAAATTTGCATTTTTACAACCAACCTATATCGCTCACTAGGAGTAGATTGCATTTACTCCTTATTATCTTTAGCGTAATAATAATTCGTTTATAATGCCTGGGCGAAGTTAAATATTGTAGAAAAAAGAGATTTTACTTTACCAGTCGCAGAAATAGTTTACAGTAGTAGTTTAGTTAATTATTTAAACACTCTTACTTAAATTCAGTCCAACAGCAATAAGTTTTAGTGTCAAATAAAATACTGGCATTACCTAAAAACACAATATATGCTTAATCAAAGATAAAAATTTACTTTTATTTGTTTATATTTAATAAAATAGTTACAACTATCATTTTTTTTTCAATTTAACTGCTGTTTAATTAATGTTTTATATAAACCCATATTAATAGGAAAAAATGGTTGAAAAATTCAAAGAAATTAATGGCGGATTTTGGCGCAGTAGCTTTTATGCTGGTGGCCGGCTGGCAGTTTGGAATAGTTAGTACAGAAGCACCTTTTTCGGAAAAGGAAGTGGCTTTGGAGAAGGCGATTGCTGGGAGTGGGACAGGAGGTACTTGTTATAATACAATTACTACTCAAGAAGGAAGCCAAATTCTATATTGCGGAACCTGTTCTTGGGTAATGGATAGTACAAATTCATGGGTGTCGAGTACAAGTACTTGTTCAAGTTAATTAGTAGGGGGCGTTTTTTGAAATTGACGCCCCCTTTTTCTTTCATAATAAATTCCATAATACATGTTTATAAATTATCTATCAAAGTCATTAAATGCTATACTTTTTTCATTAATAGTCACATTTATTCTTATGGGTTGTGAGAATGATTCATTTGAACATCCCAACTACATGGCTTTTAACAATGTAGAGTATGTGACTGAATTTCCTGAGACCTTTTCGCTCCAAAACAAGTCAATTCCAAACATCGATATAATTGGGATGAGAAATTTTGCCATTTATGATAGTATATTGATTCTTAACACAACTAAGCCAAATGGGCTTTGGTCATTTTACTCCTTGTTAAATTATCAGAAGTATGGTGACCATCTCAAAAGAGGAGAAGGGCCTTTAGAGTTTATGCAGGGGCCAAGTGCTTCTTCAAATTCCAAAATAACCAATGAAGGAGACCAGTTAGTTGCATTTCTGTATGATTTCCAAAAAGGAAGGCTATTAAAGCTTAATATTACAAAATCTATTGAGACCAATAATCAGCAGCTTTCAATTTTAAATGATGATTTACCTCCATTCTTATTTAATTTCACATTTATTGACAGTTCAAGATATTTAATTAAAAAAATTGAGAATTCAAATAGGCAACAAATACGTTCTTTTATAAAAGATGGTCATGAATCCGAAATAAGCATTCTTAAAAAGCTTAATCAGGCATCTATTGTGCAGGGAGAAGATTATAATATTTTGTCAACCATAACGAAATATAATAATAAAAATAATGTATTTTTAGAAATGCCAATAGGATTGAATTATTTAAATATCTATTCCTTAGACAGCACTATTGCCAAAACTATATGTATTGGGGAAAAATTATATGACATTGAAGAGATTCAAAAACAAAGCCCAGAAGAAAGAATATATACTTTTGCAAATTCACGAATTTATGACGATTTTCTTGGTGTAGTTTTTATTAATGAAGGAAAAAGAATTACCAAACCAATAGAACAAAACTACCGTCAATATTACTGTTTGACTGGAATGGACATCCTTTGGCGGAATTGAAGCTTGAAAACCATATTACAAGTTTTGATATTGATTTTATTAATCAAGAACTTTACACCTTTGATGTACACTCGGATGAGTTTTTCAAATATGACATAAAGGACATTTTGACAACGTTAAAATTGGCGAATTAGACCTTTCAAATATCTAAATGGAGTGAGGATTTTAGGAGTAGATGCCATCTATTCCTTATTATCAAAAGACATGTATTTCCGGAAGACCATATGCTAATTGAAAAAACCTTGTTCAACCCACTCCGGGGTTGAGGATTTGATCGAGTATTCACCGTCCATGGGTTGCCACCCATGGCTATTGTTGTTGAAGCCCTTTAGGCTTCTTTGGTTTCGGTATAATGGACTATTGGAAAACCTAAATCGTTAAATCAATTATCTCACAAATCCCAGGTCTGAAGGACCTGAACAATAATAACCGTGAGTGGCAACTCACGGAAAAGCTGTTACCTACCTTTCCCACAACCCCGGATGGGGTTGAACAGTGCCGCGAAAAACAAGTTCACTTTCGCTATAAGCCTAGTCGTAGATTGATTCTACTTCTAGGATTGGTTTAATAATTAATGTGGTAAAAGTTTTTAACAAATACCATTTTCAAAGCCTGGTCGCAGTTTAACCTAAATGCTTAGCCAAGGGAATCATGTCTTCATCTAACATCAATACCTTGCCTATTCCTCAACAAGTACATTGATAGTTTTACTCTTTTCGGAGAATACCTCACCACCTGAATTGGTTGTTAATGCTATCATATAGCTAAATTGTAAGGTAACCGGCTTTCCAACCATCTCCTGAGTGGGCTGAAAGGAAAACTTTTCACTGAAGGGAGTTTCGATAAAATCATCGATTTCATTGTCTACCAGTTTGTACTCCTCGATTGCGTCACCATAAGACAATTTTACAGTAAGCGATGTGAACTTGGTATCCTCTCCCGTTAGCAATATGTCATATACTATTTCCTGACCAATTATTGCTTTCTGTGTTTCCTCTCCGGGAAGAATCGTTAAATCTGGTTTTTCTAGAAAGTTAGGTTCAAAATCCTCTCCACAGCCAATCATTAAAATTAATAGGGAATAGGTAAGGTACTTGAAAAAAGATTAGGTAGTTTTTTCATGGAAATTAAAATTTTAATTTATAACTAATGGAAGGCAAAATAGGCATCAGGGTAAATTGTTCAAAACCATTGCTATTGGCATTCAAATAAATAAAATAGGGGTTTTTTCTGTTCATTACATTGTATACAGAAACATTCCATTCACGTAAGAACCCATTTTTCCACCTTTTTTTATTTGAATAAGCCAGATCTATTCGGTGGTAGATTGGCATTCTTAGCGCATTAATATTTTCTGTAACCAACGTTTCCTGAAAAAATACAGGAAAGGGAGTATTCAAGTCATAATTGTTAGCAATATCAGCTCCAGCTACATTGCTGAAATAGGCATTTGTTATAAGAAAATTGCTTTTATTGGTTAGGGTAAAAGGTTGACCAGATTGAATGGTCCCAATTAATGATAGGGATGATCGGGAAGATATTTTGTAGTTGCCTTCCAGGTTAAAGGAATGTGGCCGGTCAAAGATAAATGGAAATTTTTCACCATTATTGATCAGGTCAAATTTTCGGAATGACCTGCTAAAGGTATAATTGGCTGAAACCAGCAACCGCTCAAAACGCCTGTCCCCTCCAATCTCCAGGCCATATGCACTTCCCTCTCCCCCACCCAATATTGACTCTTCCCATTCGGTGGTTGCTATGGACAAACCATTGTTTCTGTTGACCTCAATTAAATTCTCTAGCCTTCTATAGAACAAACCGCCACTTGCTGACCAATTTTTATGGTTCTTTGTCACTGAAAAAGAAACAGTATGGCTTTCTACCGGAGCCAACTTCCTGGTGGCAGGAATCCAAATATCCGGTTCCAGAGAGGTGCCGGAAGAATTAAGCGAGTGCACCGGCTGAAAAGATTTGCTGTAGTCCAATTCCATTCCTATATCCTCTCGGACTTGATAGGTTAACATTATTCGAGGCTGAAGTGAAAAAAATTGTTGTCATCAATAGCGTAAACCCCAAATCTCAGTCCGGGCCTAAAATGAAGATTTCTTTTTTTATTGTGAATGGAGGCCTGCGCATAACCAAAGGCCTCAAAGGCATTTAAATTTACATTTTCTTGCCTTTCTGTTGCTCCAAATCCAGATTGATCCAGTTGATACCTGTAAGTATCTACTGGCATAAATTCATGAAAAATTAATTGACCACCCACATCCACTTGGACATTCTTCTTTAGGTAATATTCCAATTCTGATTTGAAAAGGTAATCTTTTACAGCCACTCCATAATTATTGATATTTCTCATATCGGTACTCTCTTCTCTTGTAGAATGGTCCTCTTGGGAATAATCATAATTATAACTTGAAAGCGCTACCGATGTGTTCAAATGAAGTTTATTTCCAATAACCTTCCCCCATCTTAGATTGGCAAATAAATTACCCCAGGAGTTGGTTCGGTTGAAGGAAAAATTTGCAGGTTGGTCTCCGGAAAAATAATCTCTGTCCAGCTTTTCCCAAATCCTATCCCTTCCCTGATAAAAGGAAAAATAAAGGTTGCTTTTATCACTAAATTGATGATTTAGTTTTACAGTCAAATCATGAAACTTCAAGCCATATCTTTCCTCAGGTTTGTTGATTAAATATAAAGAACCAAGAACTAGATCAACATTGGACTTACGAAAAGACACCAAAAAGGAGGATTTCCCCTTTTTAATAGGCCCTTCGAGAGAAAACTTACTGAACAATGGCCCGATCACAAATTCCCCATGATAGGCGTTCATATCCCCTTGCTTGAGATGGACATCCAGTACCGAAGAGGCTCTTCCTCCAAATCTGGCAGGAAAACCACCTTTATAAAAAGTGAGTTTACTTATCGCAAAAGGATCAAAAATAGATACAAACCCACCAAAATGTCCACCGTTGTATACGGGGATGCCATCCATTACCACGAGGTTCTGGTCAGGATTGCCACCACGCACAGAAAATCCTGTAGATCCCTCCAATGTTTGTTGAACCCCCGGTTGATTTTTTATTATATCCAAAATATCAATCTCAGGTTTTAAGGTTGGTAAGGAAAGTTCGGAGGGATCATTTATAGTGATCGCAGATCCTGATTTTATTGCTACCAAGCGTTCTGCCTGCACCACAACTTCATTTAGGTTTAGAGGAATTAATTCCACCGAAAGCATTTTTTTTGTGTCGGCTGTAGAGTATTCCAGAACAAACATTTCATAACCTAAATGACTTATTCGGAGAACTCCTGCGGAATCGTCAGGCAAAGACAACTGAAAATAACCGAAATCATTGGTAAAGGTTCCGGTTTCGGATTCAGTATCATATATAGTTGCTCCTATCAATACCTCTCCACTTTCGGCATCTTTGACTTTTCCCTTTAGTGTAGTATTTTGAGCCAATAAACTGATACTCATTAGGCAAAGAAAACCTGTAATAGCAGCTTTAAATACACTCATAGCCGGACAGATTGCAGGTTACAGAAAGATCGGTAGGGTTGTAGCCGGCAAAAACGCCTTCAGCCCCCTCAATATTGGAATAAACAGGTTGCAGCTCTTTAAAAATATCAGGGAAAAATAGCATGGGGGCGTCAAATTCAGAAGTATGAGACAAGACATCTAGGTGTTGAAGTAGAGATTTTTTATACCTAAAATACTGTTCGGACACGGAGGATAGTCGAAAAATAAATCTATTAGAAAAAGGATTAGCTTTAACGCTATCAAAATTTAAGATCATGGGAAGCTTGTCTCCTTTGTTGTTTTGGAAAAGGAAATAAGGCAGGTAATTTGAGGGCAAATTTTCGATTAATGTCGCTGTATCATCGTTTCGACAGTACTGTATATTAAAGTTTGACGCATCATTCTCCTCTACCTGCAAAAGCATGGATTCATAATATTTAACCTCAATCAATGAATCAGGCATCGTCAACACAAACCTGGAAAATGGTCCGGTAATATTATCCAACTGAACAAAGCCAGCCGGGAATTTTAAATAAACATCATAGGAAGGAGCCGGTGAAGGAATGTTAGTTGTGGCCTTTATCAATTTTCCATCAGGAAGAAGTACATTTAGGTGATAAGTAGTATTGGACTTGAGTTCGGCATCTCCTTCAAAGTAATCTACCGAAAACTGTAAAGAATCGATTCTTTCCTCACCTTCCCAATTCCAAGTAATCCAAACCCTAAGTTTGGACGGATCAGATATTGTTTCCATTTTTCCCAAATCACCAACTTTATGAATATAAAGTGATGCTGGAACACCTGGCCTGATCAGCCCATTGACACTGTATTGCTCCTCAAAATCCTCTGATCCGTCCAAAGTATATTCTGTAATGCAACTGGAAAATAAAAGGCAACATACTGTATAAAAAACAATCCTCATTCAAAAACAATTAATCTCAAATAAATTCACGGGGAGTTAGGGTATAAAATCAATAAACATAAATTAAGATCATTTCCCCTTGCTTAGGCTGTAACTATTAATTCAATAAAAATAACTAAATTTTTATTGATATAAAAATTTAGTTATTCGAATGATTTCCGCCTTTTTTTGCCACTAGGAGTAGATGGCATCTATTCCTTAATTTTCAAAAGAAAAGAACATCTGGAAGACCATCTGTTGCTTAAAAGAATTGATAAAACCCTGTTCAACCCTCTGATAGGATGAACTTTAAGGTTCAAAATATTTGAAAAAATAATGCGCCACTTTGTATTTAACCTAAAGTTTTCTGCTCATTTACAAACCAGCATTATTGATCAATTCGATGATCTGTTCCTTGGTCAAATTTTCGAGCTGACTCTTATCGTAGATGTGCAACAAATAAACTTCCCTGTCATCGGTTACAATAAAGGTGATCACTCTGGCCCCTCCAGACTTTCCTCTATTTTTTGAAGATATCTTCATCCGAATCTTATAAAGATTATGTCCAAGACGGATTCCGGATGCAGGATTTTCGACCAGGGTCTCAATCAGTTGTTGTAAGTCGGTTTTTAGGGAAGGATACCTTTTGGCCAGTTTTTTAACCAGCTTTTTAAATTCAGGCGTAGGGATTACCTTATAACTCATTGAGGAAGTCTTCGGTCGATTGCTTGGGTAGTTTTCCTTCCTTCATTAGTTTTACTTGTATCAGGCTATTTTGCAGTTCTTCCAATGCTTTTTCTTCGTCATCTTCCACCTTCACATAATCCAGGGTTTTGATGAACTCCAGGAAAACTTCGAATTTATTGTCTGCGATATTGATCGTAAGCTGCTTCATTTTTTAATAATCCGTTGGCTTTATCTCTACCCATAACCTAAACTAGTATTGATAAACGAGCATGTAAATAATAATGTTATCCAACGAAAATAGTTAAAAAACACTAGAATCGAAAATAGAAATTCAATAGTCATCCATTTAAGAACATCCCTAATGTTAATTCCAACCAATAAGTGGGTGGTACAGGACTAAATTACAATAGGATTGAACCATAAACCAAAATAACTATTTGATATCATGCCCTCACTCTATGCTAGGAGTAGATTGCATCTACCTCTGGACTTGATTCAAACTTTAACCAGGAAAACCTGGTACCAGCTATTCTGTTGCATTGACCACGGGCGATACCCGTGGCTACAAAGGTTTCGCCCTTCTAGGGCTCTCGCCAAAAATCAAACCAAAAATATATGCATCTACTCCTTATTGTCAATAGAAAAGAACATCCGGAAGACCATCTGTTGCTTTAAATGATTAAACGAACCCTGTTCAACCCAACTTGGGGTTGAGGAATTCCTGGGCTGGACACCGTCCATGGGTTGCCACCCATGGCTATTGTTGTTGAAGCCATTTAGGCTTCTTTGGTTTCGTGATAATGGACCATTCGAAAGAACTAAATTGTTAACTTCAATCACTACTAAAACCTCAGGTCTGAAAGACCTGAACAATAATAACCGTGAGTGGCAACTCACGGAAAAGCACTTACCTACCTTTTCCTCAACCCCGAATGGGGTTGAACAGTGATACGAAAAACAAGTTCGCTTTGGCCCACAACTACACTAGGAATTGATTGTATCTACTTTTCCAATTTCAAATAGTGCCGAATATTTGAGTGTAGTTGCAAACTCAGTCCAGGTCAATAAATTGTACACCACTAGGAGTAGATTGCATCTACTCCTTATTATCGAAAGACAAATATTTCCGTAAGAAGGCCTATTAATGAACCCTCCGGGGAAAAAGATTAACTTGATTCTTCTCAGAATAATATTATAAAATATTTTACCTTCCGTTTCCAACCTTTTGCCGGGTTTCTGACTCTTTTATACATACGGACGAAAAATGAGTATACCAAAGCCAGATGCGACACTGATAAAAAAGATCAACCAAAATGATCGAAATGCTCAATTTCAGTTGTTTGAAATGACCAAAGGCATGTTGTACTCAACTTGCTTTAGAATAATCGGTGATGAGGAAGAGGCGCATGACATCTTACAAGAGGTATATGTAGAAGTTTTTCAAAACATTAGGAAACTTAAAAACCCTGAGGCCTTAATCTCATGGATGAAGACCATAGCCGTACGCAAGGCAATACACCATAGCAAAAAGAAAATCTATTTTGAACCGGTAGAAAATCAGGAAATGGAGACCACCGAAGCATTCGATTCCTGGTTTGATGCAGAAATACTGGATCAAGCCATACTAAGTCTTCCTTCTGGGGCCAAGGCTGTTTTTCTACTCACGACAGTGGAAGGCTATTCGCATAAGGAAGCTGCAAAACTACTAAATATCACAGTGAGCACTTCAAAATCTCAGTTGCACTATGCCAAATCATTACTTAAAAGTAGAATCACTAAGCTCCTTAAGGCATGAAGACACACAACCCCAACCCAGAGCTTTGGAATAAGATTTTAGAAAGGAAAACCTTCGACAAACAGCTGGAAGAAAATAGTCGAAAACTTCCCATCAGGGAGCCTAATACTGAGATCTGGGGACGACAGATTGAAAAAAGGCTTGAGGAACCGAAAAGGCTGGTAATCTGGTATTATTTAGGCGCTGCGGTCATTGCCATGTTCATGCTTTTTTCAGGAATTGCTTATTTCTTCCCCGCTAAGGTGGATGAAAAAACACCTTTGCTTACAGAAAAAACAGCGTCCACTGCTCCCGAAGATTCAGCTGCAAGGAAATCTATAAATCCGCTGTCCAAGACCAGTGAAAAAATAACAACGAATGAACTTCCTCCTTCAAAGGTAGCCATTTCTTCCACTTTGAAACGTGAGAAAATAGTACCCATAGAGGCAGAACCAATTGTATTGAGCCCATTCCAAATAAAAAAGAACACACCATTGCCAAAGCAAGTATCTACCGGCCTATGGCAGACAATATAAAAACTTACCATGAAGTGAAAATCACTTGGGAAGCAGAAAAACCAAAATCAAGCGGTTCTCCTTTTGGAAGAAAAGAAAAAATACAAGTAGAAAACGTCAATTACCCGACGGCAACAATTCAAGTTAAGTTCAATAAATCAAAAAACTAATATTCTAAATTCTCACGTTATGAAAAGATCAATTCAATTGTCTTTAATGGCATTGCTATGCGCAATCCAATTTGAAATTCTTGCTCAGGAGGTAGAAAACCAATTGCCCAAAAACACCCAAGACTGGATGGACGAAGATTGGCCGATTACTGATTCTTTGGCTTTTGAATTACCAAACCAAGGTAAACTCTTGATATTATTCAATGCCGAGGAGCACAATCCGGAGGATTTGACATTAAAATTCAAACCCATTCTAAAAAAGGCAACTGATTTCCCGGAATTTAAAACCATTACCTACAGGTTGGCTGAAGCATTCCCTCAGACCAGTCTGGACAGGGTGCTTCTCAACATTGAAAAAAATTATGTCCCTTATGCAGACCGACTAGAGTTAACCTTTCCTGTAGGGCTAGATTATACGGGAGGCTATTTTACCCCCGAAATTGGGTTTAGGAGTAAAATATCCTGGAGAAAATTCGATATTGGAGCTTCGATTACCAATTCCGTTTTTTTCCCCGAAAAGATTGAAAACAAAGTATCGGTCAATCACAATTGGTTTTTGAATGCCGAATTCAGTTGGGAACTATTCAACCCTAAATCCAATAATAAAAACATGATAGGGGTTGGCTATCTATTGAATGAAGAGAAAAGCCAGCTTTTTGACCAAACCACCATCAAAGCTTTCTACAGAAGGCAAGTCAGCCAGGTCATTTCCATACAAGTAGGATTAGTGGGGACGAACAATTTGAACACCTTCTATCCTACAATTGGTGTTCGGTTTTGGTGAAAAATAATCAGATCCCCTCCTAAATTTATAATAGGAGGGATATTTCTTCGAATGTATAAATCTAATAACTAAACAAAAAACTACAAACAATTAACCAACCCATACTACAGTCACTTATAAGAAAGCGCCCTAAATGATTTGTTTAAAACCGGAGAAAAGTCTTTCAAATCTTTGAGTTTTAACCTCCCTAAGTTGAAGGTGAGAACTACAACGAAATCCACTAATTTGAAATAATTTCATCATGTAATAATAGATCTATTACCCAATTTGGTTTACACAAACAGGTAATTTTCGACGCGTAGAAAAACAGCATCCTATCTTTAGACCTACCTTTAAATATGACCATTAAAATAAGATAAAATGATATCGAAAACATTACTTCCCTCATTCTTAATGAATATTAATTAAATGACAATAATTTGAATCAGGCATAGTTTATTTTTATCCATCCAACTCTAAAAAACGCGGTTTTAAAGGCATTGAGATAAATTTTAAGTTATATTTTTTTTAAGAGAAAAAATTTTTAATATGCAATAATGAAAAAGACAATAAAAAGGTAAAAATAAACGTTAAACCTGTCTTTTTCAATGTTAAATGCATTATATACAATATAATATTTGTTTTTTATATCAATAATTACTCTAAACAAAACATTTAACCGTTCTTTCAAATAAATATTTAACCGTTCATCACCAAACTATTTGCCAATGAAATAAATAAAATTGCCCAAAACCCAAATATAAGTAAGGATTCCCATTTGAATCTAAAACAATTAACAATAATCCATTATGAAAAGAAAACTACTCATGCGACTAGTGGTGAAACCGATATCATCACTAGCGACTTTATCGTTCTGCTTGTTTTCAGGGAGCTTAATGGCTCAGCAAACAAGTTTGGACAACAACTTAAAAAACATCGAACAAAACGCATTATCGACTGCCTCTATTTCCAAAGTAGGTAAAACGAAAATAGCAGACTTGTTTGATGTTACGATATCAGGTACCGTATTAGACAACAATGGCCAGCCGATTCCTGGTGCCACTGTCTCTGTTCCGGGAACCTCCATAGGCACCGCAACCGATCTAGACGGTAAATACACCCTCACCGTACCGGACAATTCATCTATTGTTATTTCATTTATTGGTTTTGAAAGCCAAACTGTAGAAGTTGGCAATCAATCTACCATAGATGTAACGCTTACCATGAGTACCCAAGCCTTGGATGAAGTGGTTGTTATTGGTTATGGTACGCAAAAGAAGAAAGACCTTACCGGAGCTGTAATCAACGTGCAGGCCGAAGAGGTAATGAAATACAAACCTACCTCAGTTTCTGAAATCTTAAGAACAACAGTACCGGGTTTGAGTGTGGGTTACTCTACTAGTGCAAAAAATATTCCTAGTTTCAATGTGCGAGGAGACGCTTCAATTAAAGCCGATTTGGATGGAGATGGTGACAAGGAAGAAGAAAGAGCGGCTAACCAACCACTTATTGTATTAGATGGAGTAATTTTCCGTGGCGACCTTGCAGAGATCAATCCAAACACCATTGAAAGTGTGGATGTTTTGAAAGATGCAAGTGCGGCCGCCGTATATGGTTCCCAAGCAACCAATGGCGTTGTTATTTTCACTACCAAAAGAGGTGAATATGGCAAACCACAAATTTCTTTTAGTTCTAGAATTGGACTGGTAACCGGAGCAAGAAGACAGCAAACCCATAAAGGAGGAGATGACGTATTGAATTGGTTGACAGATATGAATGAGTCGATTACCAATACCATTACCGAGCCTTGGACCAGGTTTAGGGATTATTACAGCATTGATGCCCAATACCAAGATGATTGGTTGGCAGCTAATGGTATCCCCGGTGAGACAGACCCAAATGCAATCAATCTTGCTAGGGTAAATAATTTTGGTTTTTGGAAAATGAAATTGAGAATTACCAGAATGGTGTTTCTTACGATTGGCAAGACTTCTTGTTTCACACAGGCGTCAGACAAGATTATGATGTAAGTGTTTCCGGAAGAAATGAAAGGGTGTCTTATTTTTACTCTTTGGGGTATAGCAACAGAGAGTCCGTTCAAATAGGTGAATCATTTGAAACCATCACTTCCCGATTGAATTTGGATGTCAACTTGGCAGAGTTTTTCACCATTGGAGCAAACGCTTCTTTTACTTACCAAAATGAAGGACAAGAACCAGTAGAAAGTGGTAGTTACAGGGTATACTCACCATATGATCAGCCTTGGAAAAATGGCCTGCCTAGAACAAGAGAAAACTTGAATGATCAGGCAGCTGGGTCTAACATTAGTAATCCTTATCAAACCCCTCTTGGAATACAAGAAGTTATTCTAGGTTTATGATCAATCCTACTTTGTATGCTTCAGTTAACTTACCGGGAAACTTTACTTTAAGAACAGATTACACTCCTCGATTTGATGTATATAAAAGATTTGATTTGGATGAAAAAGGAAACCCTCAAGAAGCTGTAGATAAAGCAGAAAGAAGGTACAATGATTACTTTTCTTGGCAGTCCAACACCACCTTAAACTGGAACAAGTCTTTTGGGGAACACAGGATCAACTTTACAGGCTTGTATAATGCAGAAAGGAACCAAAGATGGGAAACAAGAGCAATGACGAATAATTTCTCACCAACATCTGCACTTGGTTATCACGCAGTACAACTTGGTCTTAATCCAACCATGTCTTCATATGACGAAACAAATTCCAGAACTGGTTTAATGGGTAGGGTTAATTATGCCTATAGTGACAAATACAACTTCTCTGCATCCATCAGAAGGGACGGTTACTCTAGATTTGGTTTGCAAAATATCTATGGTAATTTCCCTTCAGTATCTGCCGCATGGACCATCAGTAATGAAGATTTTATGCAGAGCAGAACACTTAACTACTTGAAATTAAGGTTAAGTTATGGTGTGAATGGCAACAGTAGTGGATTGGAAGATTACAATGCTTATGCAAGATTAAGTAATGGTGTGTTTTTGAATTATGATGGTGGATATATTCCTACCCCATATACAGAAATCACTCGAATAGCTAACCCTATGCTTTCTTGGGAGAGAACCGGTTCTTTTAACGTAGGTATAGATTTTGGTCTTTTCAATGATAGATTAAGCGGTTCATTTGATGCGTATCAATCAGAAACAAGAGATTTGTTATTGGATCAAAAATTACCAGAATTGACCGGCTTTGGTTCAGTTAAAACAAATGTAGGGAATTTACAAAACAGAGGCTTTGATTTGGGATTAAATTCCATCAATGTATCCACTGCCAATTTTGTTTGGACTACTGCATTTAACGTTACCTATCGAGTGAATAAAATCACAACTTTAGGAAATGCACCAACGGAGACTACCGATAGTGAAGGAAATACGGTAATGAAAGAAGCCGACGATTTGCAAAACGGATGGTTTATCGGTGAAAATAAAGATATCATTTGGGATTGGGAACTAGATGGAGTTTACCAATTGGGAGAAGAAGCAGAGGCAGCTCAGTATGGCCTTTTCCCCGGAGACTTCAGGTTTGTTGATCAGGATGGTGATGGTGACATCGATATTGATGACAAGGTATTCCTTGGCCTAACCAACAACCCTTGGTACATCACCCTAAGAAATGACATGGAGTACAAGGGTTTTGATTTAGGTGTAATATTCCTTGCCAGACTAGGATATAAAGGAGGAACCTCTGAACCTTTTAACAATTCCCAACAATACATCAAAAACCACAACTGGTATGACATCCCTTATTGGACTCCAATTAACGGACAAAATGACTTTGCCCGAATCAATTCCATAAATTTAGGTGGTGGTAGTGCTTGGTTGAGTAAATCCTATGTAAGGCTTCAAAATATTTCCGTGGGCTATAGCTTGCCTCAAAATATTTTGGAAAAAGTGAAAGCTAATAGGGTAAGACTAGCAGTTAACATTGAAAACGTAGCAGTTTTCACGCCTTGGATTAAGGAGTTAGGTGATCCTGAATCTGCCAGAGAAATGCCAAGAACTTATTCATTTAGTTTGGATGTAACTTTCTAAAACTAAGTACACTTATAGTTTTAGAAACACAATTTTAAAAAAGAAAGAAATGAAAAAGATAAATATATTAAAAGGAATAATTCTTCCTGTATTCTTGATATTTTCGTTCTCATGTAACGAAGACTTCTTGGATGAAAAACCTCTATCATTCCTAAGTCCTGAAAACACATTTGTTGACGCTTCAGGTTTACAAACAGCATTGGACGCTGCTTATCGTGGGGTTTTTACACAATGGAATGGAGACACAAGGGAACTAATGTTCAACAGCAATATGAGTGATGCCTCAGTGGTATCTGCCACAGATAAGCCGGATGCATTTGTAGATTTACGTGTATACGCTACGCCTACCAACAGTAGAAACAATGATGCCGGTAGAGCAAGGTCATTTTATGCAGACAATTATGATCATATCAAGAAAGCAAATACAGTAATTGATTATATAGATATTCCTGAGTGGGAAGGTGGTGCAAATGATCCTGAAAGAAATCATTTATTAGGTTCAGCCTATTTCCTTAGGGCATTCTTTTATATGCAATTGACCATGGATTTTGGAAATGTTGCTTTTCCATTAAATGTAGTATCCGAAGCAAGAAGAGATTTTAAAGCCTTTAATATGCAGGGGATATGGGACCAAATGATTGTGGATTTGGAATATGCAGTACAGCATGTGAAACCAAAAAGTCAATTACCTGTGGGACAAGCGCCTAAAGATGCAGTACGTATCCTTTTGGCTAAATACTATATGCTCAACTTACGTTTTGCCGATGCAGAACAATTAATGGATGATGTTATCAATGGCGGTGAATCACAACTTTTCACAGACGACATGATTCCATCTGATGTTTCGGAAGTAGAAGTGGCCAATACAGTCAACCCAAATACAGGAAATCCTTTACCAGGTAGAAGTGGCTATGCTCCTGCAGATGCTGTCAATTATTTACACATGGACAAGGGAGCACAAAAAACCAGTAATCCTGAAGGGATTTGGTTGGTTGTCAATGAGCCTTTTGTATTGGGTACACAAGGAAGGTCGGCAAGAATCAGGGCCTGGGGTCCAAACTTTGTGAGTACAAATCTTGGAGTTTGGGAACCCGGTACCACCAGAACAGGAACTGATGTGCAGCAATCTACCAGTGATGAAAGAGGTCGTATGATGAAAAAATGGGGAAGAGGTCAAGGATTTGCCAGACCTACCAATTATTCACAATATGATATCTGGAATTTCAAAGGCAAAATTGACGAACAAGATTACCGTCACAAGGACCTCAACTGGTTTGAAATGGAGGACGTTTTGTACGACAACCCTTCTCTATTAGAAGATGGAAGCGAATATTACCTAGAACCACTTCGACTTTATGATGACAATGGGAACCTAACTTGCCAAGATACCATCAGGTGTTGGTATGGTTACCCAAGATATAAGTTTTACTCTGTAAACCAACAAGATAGACCTGATCGTCAAGATGGAGGTAAAATGGACATGTACATCATGAGAATCGCTGAAGCTTATTTGGTAAGGGCTGAAGCACGTTTATGGCAAGACGATTTTGCCGGAGCAACTGAAGACATCAACACCATTCGCCAAAGAGCCAATGCAATCGACATGTATACGGTTGCTGATGTTCAGACAGACGGAATTGGTGCTGTACTGGATGAAAGAAACAGGGAATTGTTTGGTGAAGAATACCGTCACGATGAGTTGGTTCGTATTTCAGTTATTTTCGCCAAGAGTGGTAAAATGGCCTACAATGGCAAGACCTACTCTATCTCAGGTTCGGATATAGAAAAATCCATTTCAGCAGATAGTTTCTACTATGACAGAATGATGGAAAAAAACACTTTCTTCAGAGACGAAGTGCCGTGGGCTACTTATAACACAACGAAATACACCATGGACCCTATGCATGTGTACTGGCCTGTTTATCAGCCATACCTTGTAGGTAATGTGGATGCAACCTTAAACCAAACTACCGGTTACAATGGTGCAGAAGAAAATATTGAACCATTGGTTCATGTGGTGCAACCTGCAGGAGCTCCCAATGAGGACCCTATGAGAGCCATTGGTGAATAAAAGTTACCTTTAATCAATTAATTCCCCTGATGTCATCATTTCATCAGGGAATTTATTAATTTAAAGGGTCGATATAGTTATAACTTCAATAATTAACCAAAAATTAATATGAATAAGGAATCATCAAGAAGATCCTTTATTAAGAAATCAGCCGTAGCCGGTTCAGCTGCTCTTATAGCACCTACCATTGTACCATCCAGTGTATTTGGAGCCAATGATAGAATCAATGCAGCAGTTTTAGGATTAAATGGTCGAGGTAAAAGCCACATCCAAGGCTTTATGTCACAAAAAAATGTTCAAATCAAGACGTTTTGTGATCCTGACATGAATATTCTTAAGGAACGTCAAAAAGCTTTAAAGAAAAATACAATGCAGATGTAGTTCTTGAACAGGATCTGCGCAGGGTAATGGATGACAAAGACATTGATGTTATCAGTATTGCCTCCCCAAATCACTGGCATGCACTGACTACTATCTGGGCTTGTCAAGCAGGGAAAGATGTATATGTGGAGAAACCCGGGTCTCATAATATTTGGGAAGGTAGAAAAATGGTAGAAGCAGCCCATAAATACGATCGTATCGTACAACATGGTGTGCAACTTCGAAGTTCTCCTGCAGTTCAGGAAGCCATTCAACTGATCCGTGATGGCTATATTGGCAATGTTTACATGGCCAGGGGTCTAGTTTTTAGATGGAGACCGAGCATTGGTGACAAAGGATTTTCTCCTGTACCAGAAGGATTGGATTATGATTTATGGACAGGACCGGCTCCAAAAACTCCATTTACAGAAAACCTTGTGCACTACAACTGGCACTGGAATTTTGATTATGGCAATGGAGATGTTGGTAACCAAGGAATCCACGAAACGGATCTGTGTATGTGGGGATTGGATGTAGGACTACCTACTAAAATCACTTCCATGGGAGGGAAATTCCTATGGGATGATGCCAAAACAGTACCGGAAGTATTGACATCTGTGTACAAATATCCTGATGAGAACAAAATCATTCAGTTTGAAGTAAGACCATGGTGTACCAATGCTGAAGATGGAGCTACTGTAGGTAATATTTTCTATGGTGACAAAGGTTATTTGGTAGTTGATGGATACGATAAATACCAAACATTCCTTGGAAAAGACAGAACACCTGGAAAATCAGGCAGCGATGGCGGAAAATCAGGTTCAGAAATGGATCGTGGAGCCGGTGGAACTGACGGTCACTTTGCTAATTTTATTGAGGCAGTTCGTAAGCATGATGCTTCCATCCTAAACGGCCCTGTAGAAACAGCTCACCTGTCTTCAGGGTTGGCTCACTTAGGAAATATAGCTTACCAATTGGATCGTGTATTGACGTTCAATCCAAAATCTGAGACTTTTGTCAATGATCCGGAAGCAGATGCCATGCTTACACGTAATTACAGACCAGGTTTTGAAGTTCCAGACAAGGTTTAAACAATCATAAATTAAAATATTGATTGCCTTTTTTGAAAAACCTGCCAGGAAAAATTATCCTGACAGGTTTTTCTTGTAAAGGGAATAAAAATAATATTTCAGATATAAACAAAGTTATCAAATGAAATACATAGCATTAGTAACAATAATGGCGATGAGTAGCAATTTTCTTAGCTTCGGTCAACAAGACAAAGAACCCATTGAAATTGAAGTAAACGAATCAGAGAAGAAAGTAGATGTAATAGTGGACGGTAAGCTTTTCACCTCATATATCTACCCGGACAATGTGATGAAACCCGTTCTTTGGCCGGTAATTTCTCCGGACGGAAATATGCTAACCAGAAGTTATCCTATGATTAATAAAGAAGGGGACAGAACCGATCATCCTCATCACGTAGGTATCTGGTTGAATTACGGAGATGTGAACGGACTTGATTTCTGGAACAATTCAGAAGCAATTCCTGCTTCAAAAAAAGATGGCTATGGTGCAATTGCCCACCAGTCTATTAAAAAAGCAAAAGGTGGAAATGGTAAAGCCACCTTGGTAACCAACTCACTTTGGAACGCTCCGGACAACACTTCTTTATTGGAAGAAAAAACCACTTTCACCTTCACTGCAGGTAAAGATATTCGAATCATTGACCGAACCACCACATTAAAAGCGCTGGTAGATGAGGTTAAATTTACAGATAATAAAGAAGGTATGTTTGCCATAAGGGTTGCCCGAGAGCTTGAATTACCCTCAGAAAAACCTACTACCTTAATGGATTCCCATGGAGTTGCAACCAAAGTAGACAAAATGGACAATACTTACGTGAAAGGCGACTATAAAAGTTCTGAAGGAATTACAGGAGGGGATGTTTGGGGAACCCGAGCAAGGTGGATGGAATTATCCAGTGAAGTTAAAGGTGAAGATGTTTCACTTATCATCATCGATCACCCAAAAAACCCCGGTTATCCTACCTACTGGCATGCCAGAGACTATGGTTTGTTTTCAGCCAATACCCTGGGTCAAAAAGCACTTTCTGATGGCAAGGATGAATTGAACTACTCCCTAAAAAAGGAGAAAAAGCTACTTTCAAATACCGTTTGATAGTTACTTCAGGCCACCTTAGCGAAAGTGAAATCAATGCTTTGGCAGATGAATACGCTAAAAAGTAATTCAAAAAACCATTAATAATTGAATAATCCCAATGGAAAATAATCAATCAAGGCGTAGCTTTATTCAAAAAGCCTTGCTGCAGGTATAGGACTCTCCTTTTTAGAACCTGCTGCAGTATTTGCCAAAAAACCCAAAATGAATCTTGGCCTGGTAACCTATCAATGGGGAAAAGACTGGGATCTCCCTACCCTACTGGCTAATTGTGAAGAAGCCGGGTTATTAGGTGTGGAATTACGTACCGAACATGCACATGGCGTAGAAACAAGCCTTTCTGCTCAAGAAAGAAAGGAAGTAAAAAAGCGCTTTAAAGACAGTCCTGTAAAATGTTTAGGCTATGGTTCAAACTATGCTTATCACTATACTGACCAAGCTCAAGTCAGAGAAAACATCGAAGGGACAAAAAATTATCTTCAACTATGTAAAGACATTGGTGCCAGCGGAATCAAGGTAAAGCCTAACGGATTGCCTGCAGAGGTTTCCAAAGAGAAAACCATTGCGCAAATAGCCCAATCCCTTAACGAAGTAGGAAAAACAGCCAGTGACCTGGGACAATTGGTTCGGGTGGAAGTTCATGGGAAATTAACCCAGCAACTGCCCAATATGAAAGCTATATTTGATCAGATAACTGAAAAAAGTGTGAAGGTTTGCTGGAATTCTAACGACCAAGATTTAATGGCCCCGGGATTGGAAGCCAACTTCAACTCAGTTAAAAAATGGTTTGGTGACACGGTTCATATCCGTGAGTTAAATGAGGGGAATTACCCTTACCAAGAGTTGATGAAGTTGTTTTCAGACATGAATTATAAAGGTTGGATTCTATTGGAAGCACGCACATCCCCTGCAGATAAGGTAGCTGCCATGAAAGAACAACTGGAAATATTCAATACCATGTTGGCCAATGCCAAGTAATAAACAATACGAAGATTTGAAAGGTTTGTAGGTTAAAAGGTTAACAATTATTGTTTATATTTAAAAGACAATAAAGTGTTTACCCAAAACAACTCTCCATTCATTTCATGAATTATTTAATCAATATCCTAAAGAATATAGAAGGATCCTTTTTTCAGAAAAAGGCCTTTTGTATTCTTTATTTATTGCCTTTTACTTGGCGTCCTATTTACCTAGCCCGGCTCAATCAGACCCTTTTGAGTTGAGCATTGAACAGCTAACTAAAGGCAAAAAGCATCATTTTTTTGGTTATATAGGCCAATGTCAAACCATCCCTTGGAATGAATCAGGAAGATATATATTAGGTCTTGAAATTGAAACCATAGACAGGATGCCTCTTCCTGAAGAGTCTGCTACTGTAATTCTTATCGACACCCAGAATAAAAACAAGCTAATCCGGCTGGACAAATCTCACGCATGGAATCCTCAGCAGGGCACTATGTTTTATTGGAACCCTTTAGCACCCGAAAACCAGTTTTTCTTTAATGACCGCGACCTTACTACAGGAAAAGTATTTACAGTACTGTATGATATCAATCAAAGAAAACGAGTTAAGGAATACCGTTATGAAGACAGCCCAATCGGGAATGGTGGTGTCGCAGCTGATGGTTCAGCTTGGCTCGGCCTGAATTATGGCCGCTTGGCAAGACTTAGACTCGTTACCGGATATCCCGGGGCACTGGACTGGTCCAAGGACCAATTGGCTCCTGAGAATGATGGGATATTTCTCGTGGATGTACAAACCGGAAATAAGAAACTGTTGGTTTCCTACTATCAAATGGAGGAAAAACTAAAAGAAACCAATCCTAAACTTGACCACAGTGGCTTATTTATCAATCACACTCTCTGGAATCGTGATGCCAATCGCATTTATTTTTTATTAGGGCTGGATGGAATGGTCAAGGCAAGGAAAGAATCAATGTACCTGCCTCCATTCATGCAGATGGTACCGGTCTTCAACTGCATGAAACCCATATTGGTGGTCATCCGGAGTGGGATTTAGGTAATGTATTGATCGGCATCAAATACAATGATGGGAAAGGTCCAGACGAGCAAATTCGTTACAATGTTGACAGCAAGGAAATCATAGGAAGCTTGGGAACTCCGGAAATGTTTCCCAAACCGGAGGGAGACATTTCCCTTTCACCAAATGGTGATCTATTCGTCAATGGATACAGTGATAACAATAAAAACTACTATGCTGTATACCGAAGAAGTGATGGTGCCTTTGCCCGAAGTGAAGGAATCGACAAAGGACTTTACAGTGGTGACATCCGTATAGACCCTGCGCCGCGTTGGAACAGAAGCAATGATGCCATCTTAGTACCCGGAATTGACAAGAATGGCACTCGTCAAATGTTTTTGATCCGGTTGAAGGAATTGCAGTGAATTATATTATAGAAAACTAGCGATATGAAAGGTCACCGGATCTTGGGCGGAGCAGAGGGTTTAGGTATTAAAATGTTTTACTCTATAGCTTCGATTCCGCTCAGTCGCCGGGTAGATAACTTCAGATTCGACTTTCTATGGTTTCTCGTTCATTTCTTTCAATAGTTCAATAGCAGTTTCTGCAAGCAATTCTCCCCACCCGGGGCCAGTCTTGAATTAATGGTTTCATATCCTCCACGGGTAAATGCCTCCTTTGTGGGGACATAAGCAATATGGCTATGGGTCAATTCAACCACTATTGTATTTTCATAAGGGAATTCTCTTTGATAGCCAAACCTAAATCTACAAACAACTCTCCGGGAAGGCCTACAATGGCCAGGTCTTCGTTAATTTGAAACACCTGCACCTCCAATGGGATTCTCCATGGTTGATCCCCAATTGCAGGAGGAACTGCTTCTGTTCTTCTCATTCTCTCAAGAGACCTGATTTTTAACCGTCTTCTTCTTTCCAGAAAGGCTGTTTCTTCATAAAGTCGTGGAGCTCCAGTTTCTGTATTGGCCCATTCCAATTCCTCAGGAGTGAAATGTTGGATGGGAACATAAATGACTTTAGCTATTGCCTTTAGTTCTGTTCCATTGACTTTTTGAAATTTATTGGGTTTTTGAAGGATTGCAGCAGAGAGAATTTCGCCTATTTCAGAAGAACTTTTTACTTCTTCCTTGGTACCGGTAACATCTATATGGTTAATATTACCACAAGCTCCTGCTGCAAATAGCGATACAAAATCTTTGTGAAAATGCCTTTGTAAATTATAGGCCAAAAAGCCCGGGTAATCGGCACTGAAAGCCGTTCCACCAAAGGTATCGGCATGTAAAGAAAAATTAGAGACCGTCCCAATTGGATGCTTGTCTTTTTCCTTTGTAGCATAACCACGGCCAATTCCGAATCTGTAGGTCCTTCCGTTTCCCTAATGGAAGGATTGCGTCTACCTGGATTGGTGATCAACTTTCCATCTTTCATAATAAAGCGTCTGTTAAATGCCAGGTCATTTACTTCTTCTCCAAACACTTCCAGTACTACTTCCTCTCTTTGCTCATAGGCTTTTACCACAGCCTTAACGATACCATCTTCAAGCTGCTTAGGATAGTCATCGGCTTCGCCTGTATCCAGTTGCGTGTCAAATGGTGGTCTTAACCTTCCGGTAAGCTCCCTTATATTGGGATGATAGGCCGGAGAGGTATGGGAATGAGTTCCTGCAATAATAATATTCTGAAAAGGTATACCTGTTTCCTTCTCAATGCGCATCCTAGCTCTAACCGACAAGTCTCTCTCCACCCATAAAAGATCTCCCACCACTAAAGCTACTTTCTCTCCTTTTTGCTGAAAAACCACTGCCTTGGCATACAATGGATCGTGTGTACCGGTACTCGGTCCCCTATAATGAGGATAACCGGCTTGTGAAGGAGTAATTTCAGCTTTTACCATTCCGGCTTTCAAACCCGACTGCTGAGCGATTACTTTATGTCCGGAAATTAATCCTGAAAGCATAATTCCCGCCATAAAGCCCAAAAGGACAACACGATTTACCTGGCCATGTTTTCTATTCCCTGCCTTTAATGTCATGTTTTATGTGCTAAAATATTTATAGTATGGTAAATTAAATGGAAAGAAAAACTTTCCTATGAGTTTATGGCTTTTTCTAGTAGGTTATGGGTGATCTTTTGCACCCTGGGATCCGGACCATGCGGCCTGCTATAATGGGACCAAGGCAAGGTATGCCCGGGAGGGCTACTCAAACCCATTGCCCAGAAAATAGTTGCTGCACTGAAAATAAAATTGCCTTTTGGCCCAGGATAAACAACTGACTGGTAGGGACATGGGTTATCCCCACCTTGCCAGGCCGTGCCTTCGGCAACTATCTCTAATCCCTCAATGTCTGCTGCATCTGCCTGATACTCCCAACCTATAAGCCCGGGAATACTGTCCCCTTTTTCATGCCTGTACCTTTAAAAATCCAATGGTCAGGTTTTATCACTGTCCAATCCCCTCCACCATTAATAGGTTCTGTATTTCTTACTCCCATTAAGAGCCCTTCGTCAGGCCCTCGTTCGGGAAAAGGGCCATTTAACTTTTCCCTCAATACTGCATAATCATTATTGGCACCATAAGGCCCGCCTCTAAATATCCTACGGTTAGGTTGGCCGGCTTCACTTGAGGTATAGGGTGCCACCCAACAAATAGAATTGCCGGAGAAAAACAATAAATTTACTCCTTGTTCTTTAAGTTTCTCCACACTTCTAAATTGCCTGATGTCCCAATATTCATCATGCCCTATGCTTAAGAAAGCCTTGGCTTTTAATCCTCGGTCAGGGGTCAACAAATCTACATTGGAACAATAACTTACATCATAGCCATGCTTTTCCAAAAAATAGGCGAATGGCATTTCAAAGGAGATAAACTCTCCTGACCCAAATGAAAGTGGATCATTTACAATGGCATTATATTGCCCTTGCCGGGCATAGGGCCGATCAAAACTAACCTTTGCCCATGGGCCTTGTGTGCCCTTCGGGTGGGTATAAATGGAATAATTATTCGGCCATTTATTATAAGCTTGCCAAGTATTGTCAGAGCATTGAAACAAAAGGTCTGTCTCTCGCTCATCCTTTACAATAAAGATAATATAACTCTCCCAATAAGCTTCACTAGGGCTTTTTGGCAAGGTGCGCAATTTACCCAAATAAACACCACTCAGCCAATCTTCAGGAATCGTTATAGAAGTGGAAACCTCCCATTTACATTCATGAATATTCATTTCACCAGGTTTAGGAGTAACCTGCTTTTTCCCTTTTAATGGACCCACTTTCTTCAACCATCTGCCTCCGGTTCCATTGTAATACCCTGTACGGTAAAAATCAATCTGGAAATCCTCTTCCGGATCAACTGACACCATGATGTCCAAACTTTCACCCGCCATTAAACTTTGTCTGGAACAATACCCTTCAATAAGTGCAGTACGGTATTGTTTTTCGTCGGGCCTTACCCTGGTCAACTGCCAGGAAATGGTTCCTTCCTTTTTATTTTCTTCCAGTATGAGGTTTTTCTTTTTATTAGCAGGCTTGGAAAAAGCGGGTGTTGTACCTAAAGCCAAAGCAAATCCACTGCCGGCACTTAATTTTATCGCCTCCCTTCTGCTAAGTTTATTTTCCTTCGCCATTTTTAGAAATTAATGGTTTATTTTGTATACCAATCTTCGTAAACAACTTCAGGTGGTTACCTGGAAGTGACCGAAGAAGATTTTAACTTGTCTAATAGACCCAATAATTCAGAAGTTATTACATTGGAAGCATCTACTTCCAAATAACTGGACCGAGCCCTCCAAGTCTCATACCCCCCATTCATGGTGCTGAGGGGTAGGTAAATAACCATTGTATCCATTGGCCAGGGAAACACTAAAGGTTTGTTTAAATGGACTTTTGGCTTTTATTTCTAAACCTATTTCCACAAAAACCTCACATGGAACAGCAGTAATTGCCAAATCGCCAATTTGTATCGCCTGAAGGATCAATTGTTTTTGATCCGGATAGTCATTTAGAAAAATGGTTTCTCTTGCATATAATTCATCTCTTTTAAGTAAAAGAGGATCCTTAGCATCCGCTATGAGTTTTTTCGCTCTTTCAAGTTCAGCAGCATCAGGTTTTCTTACGCCTAGCGTAACTTCTGTCTGTGCACTTGCTAAGGGAACCCAATCATGGTAAGTAATACTTTGGTATACTTTATAAGCCTCTGCCGCTACCTTATTGGCAACGATGGCCATTTTCTCATATTTTCCCATCGGTTTTGGCGCTGGCCCACCAAAATTTATATTATTGATATCTCCGCTGGTTCCATTGGTCATAATCCCAACAAATTCAGGGCTTTGGCGATCTGCACCTATCATTTTTCCTATTCGTTGGGCAAACATCCCAAAATAATCGGCAGAAATATCCCCGCTTCTAGTACCTCCTACATAGTGCAAGGAATAATTTGCAAGTAAGGCAATGGGCTCACCGCTTAGAGATTGAACAGAAATAATAGGCACCTCGGGATCAATTGGCCCAGCAGGGCTTGTAAGGTCCGGGTTTTCAAAGCCGGGGTTCATTCTTACTTTATCTTCTCCGCCGAAAGGATTGGTAAATGTCTTTCCTTCTTTCAATTTCCACCGACGGTTAAAAACCTCACTGGGCTCCTGACCTACACCCCAACCAATTTTGGCAGGTTCAAGGTTATTATTGGCCCTAATAATTGCATCAGCGGCACGTTCTTCGAGAAAAAGTAAATAGTCCGGATCTGGTGTACTGCCAAAGACCGCACAGGCTGTACCTCCTGAATGGGTGTGTATGGCCGAAATCATCATATTCTCTACAGGAATTCCCGTGTATTCCTCGGCTCTTTTCTTGGCATTGTCTACCGTTTCTCTGTAAACCATGCATAGGTCTAAAGTAACCATTGCTATTCTTGTTTTCCCATCATCTAAAACCAAGCCTCTAGCATGGGTATCGTCATGAATATGTTGGGTGAAACCTTCTTGAAAATTCCCGTTGATAGAGGTACCAATTTTTGGAGTAATTACACTTAGTGCAGCACCAGCCTTAAAAATTTTTGCTGCCCCTTCATTTTGAGCGGTAAGGTTCCCTACCCCTGCTATTAAAAAAATTAAAGTGAGTAATAAGCACAGGTATTTCTCGAGCTTTGACTTAAAATTCCAATCGGCGAGGTTCATTAAAATCATGTTTTGGTTGTTTGTGGTTTTGTAGATTGATAAAAGTATTGAGTAGTGCATTATTTACCTAAAATAATTAGATTTTAGCAAAAAATTAAAACGTTTTATTTTGTTGGACTCAATATTATATTAATGCAATGTTTAGGGGATAGTCAGTAGAATTGAATGGCTGGAGTATGGCTTTACCTTATTTTATATAAATAGAAACAAATAATAGAAGCAACACTACCGCTTTATTCGCATCATATCCTATCGGGTTACTTGTTGTCTACGACTTATTTGAGAACAGATCCATTTTTATTCTAAAGATATAATTGATAGTCTTCCAACACCCTTATTTCTGAGAAATAAAATCCTCCTATGACAATTTAAAAAATCCAGATTATAGGGAAGTTCGAGATAAAAAAAGGGAAATAGTTGACCTATTCCCCTAATAAAGATTATTTAGTGAAATTAATGGCTGCGCCACCTTTCCATTATTTTGACATCTCCATATAATCAACTGTCAATTGTGACAATGCCCGTACACCTAAGACAAATCCGCTTTCATCAAGGTAAAAATCAGGGGTATGGTGAGAGGCGGCTTTTCCCGGATCTTCTGCTGGGGGCATTCCTCCCAAGAAGAAAAATAACCCGGGTTTTTCTAGTTGAAAAAAGCTAAAATCTTCCGCTCCTGTGACAGGGTCATGCACCCACAAATTGTCTTTGCCTGCCACTCTTTCTAAAGTGGGTTGCATTTTAGCGGTTAAGGCTTCATCATTATAGGTAACCGGGTACATTTTATTGATGCTAATATCAGCCTCTGCCCCTGCACTTTTTGCGATGTTTTCTCCTATTTCTCTAATTCTGCGATGAATAAGTTCTTGTTGGGGCTGGCTATAGGTACGAATGGTTCCAATCATATCTACTTGTTCGGGAATAATATTGTGTCTTACTCCACCATGGATTGCCCCTATGGTTACGATGGCAGGAATCTCAATAATTTTTACATTTCTACTTACAATGGTTTGTAATCCCATTACAATCTGAGAGGAAGTTACAATGGGGTCTATGGAAGACCAGGGATAAGCCCCATGGGCTTGTTGTCCCTTAACTGTGATTTCCAGCTCATCAACTGCTGCCATGGCAGGTCCGGGTTTGTATTTAATTACACCAGCCGGAGTTTGAGAATTTATATGCAATCCAAAAATCACATCTACATCTTCCATCACTCCTTCTTCTACCATTTGTTTGGCTCCCCAAGTATCAATGGATTTGTCTTCCAGCCCCTCCTCTGAAGGTTGGAAAATAAATTTGACTGTTCCTTTGAGGTCTTTTTGCATGCCTTTTAATACTTCTGCTACCCCCATTAGAATGGCCATATGGGAATCATGGCCACAAGCATGCATTACTCCACTTTCCTGCCCATTATATGTGGTCTTTACTTGAGATTTAAAAGGAACATCCACCCGTTCAGTCACTGGTAACGCATCCATATCAGCTCTCAAAGCAACTGTGGGGCCCGGTTTTCCTCCCTTTAGAATACCAATTACACCTGTAACAGCTACCCCTTCAGTAACTTCCATTCCCAAACTTTTTAAGTGGGCGGCAATTTTACCTGCTGTCCTAACTTCTTCATTCCCCAGTTCGGGATGCTCATGAAAATCTCTCCTCCACTCGATCACCTTCCCTTCTATTTCCTGAGCACTTTCATTGACTTTTTTTCCAATTTACTCTGGGCAATCAAAGAACTTGCCGTACAGAGAAAGGCAATACCTGCCAAAATAAAATCTAATCTAAATATTCTCCTCATACCCAAATTTAAAAATAAACAATCAGTAGATTGACATGCAACAAAAAAATTAAGTAAAAATTTAAAGACAATTTTATCTTTTTATATTAGATTTGGTAATGATCCTATCTAGTGCAACCAGAAAGCTAACCATTGGCCTTTTGATATTCGGTCTTTCGATGATTGCTTGTGATCAAAAGAAGGTTCAAAAAGATGTGCTTTCTGAGGGTGAAAAACGTCATAGGGATTATATTCGAAAAATACCAGGAAAAGATGAGCATGTACCTGAAGAAATTGTGGCAAAAGGTGAGGTGCTAATTGCCTATGCCGGATGTTATGATTGTCACCGAATTGATAAAAAGTCCAAAGGACCGGCGTTTATAGATATTGCCAAACGGTATCCAATTCAACCTGCTTATAGGGATTTGTTGGCCAGAAAAATCATTTCGGGAGGTTATGGATCTTGGGGTAACCCTGTTATGGTCCCTCATCCCCACATCAGCATGGAAAATGCACAAACAATGGCGTATTTTATCCTTTCTTTAGAGCAAGAAGATTAAATTCTTACCATTATATTTAGATTTATACACGTATTTTGCCTTTTGGCATTCAGTAGTTTTCTTTTGCCTCTAAATTCGCTAAATTAATAGGGTTAATTAGAGGACTATGAAAACCATCGAAGTAAGGCTACCGCAAGAATTTGATAAATCATTTATAGTATTTAAAGAAAAAGGGACCTATTTCCCTTGCCCTTGGCACTATCATCCAGAATATGAATTGGTACTGGTACTAAAGAGCACCGGAACAAGAATGGTTGGAGATCATATAGGCTATTTTAAACCCGGAGACTTGGTCTGTATGGGCCCCTATTTACCACATGTATGGGTCAATGATCCCATTTACACCAAAGGGGAGGCAGACCATGAAGCTGAGGCAATCGTCATCCAGTTTCAGGCCGATTTTTTGGGTGCTGATTTTTTGCAAATCCCGGAAATGGAAAATATCAAAAACATTCTTGGCCTAGCTAGTAGAGGCATGGCATTCACCGGAAAGACAAAAGAAAAAATTACTGAATTAATGAAAGCCATGATCCATATGAATGGTATCCAGCGCCTTTCAAGTCTATTGTCAATATTTGATATCCTATCGCAAAATAAAGACTACCAACTTTTGGCAAGTCCGGGTTTTATAGATAGTGAACCTGAAGGTTCTGACCGATTAACCAAGATAAAAAACCATATACTGAATAACTTTGATCAAGAGATCACACTTTCAGAAATTGCTTCTATGGCAAATATGGGAGTAACTACCTTCTGCAACTACTTTAAAGAACAATACCGAATCACATTTATTGAGTACTTAAACACGGTAAGAATTGGCCATGCTTGTAAACTTTTGGCAAAAGAAGACATGAACATTGTAGAGGTGGCCTATGCCTGTGGATTTAATAACCTGGCTAATTTTAACCGGCAATTTAAAAAACTAAAGAAAATGACTCCCTCTGATTTTAGAAAAACGGTTAATATTCAAGAAGTCGCTTAAAGACTGGGCCAATAAATTGATTTACTAATTCATAGCAATATTCAATCAAAAACCCCCTTCTATGGATCTTAGAAGAGGGTTTTTATTTATTCAAAGGTTTTCATTTAAACATCAAATGTGCAATAGACAATCTATTCCGTGCTGAAATCGCTTCAAAACCAACCATTTTTTATTGCTTCCAATTATACCATTTGGGTGCTATGCCAAAATCTCCAGACTGATTTTCTTGTGGTTGCAATGCTTCCAGTAAACACAGAACAGGCTTCAGCGCCCTGACAATAGTCAGGGCGCTGAAGCCTGTAATATAATCCGGATTAAAGTTTTTTTCTTAAAAATTAGTTGATTTTTAAAATGCTACCTGCAATATGCCTGTTTTTATTGTCTTTATTAAAATAATAAGTAACCAATACCTTATCATCTCCCATATTTACCGCCCATGGGTATCCAATATCTGTGCTTCCTCCATCTTCTCTTATAATAATCTCTTCTGCAGTGGCAAAATCGGTACATTCAGGGTTTAAAATTCTTGCTCTTATACCATATGGTTTGTGTCGGTAACCATAAACCAAGAACACCCTATTATCCGGCAACCTCAAAGCTTGCAGGGGGTGGCCCTGGAAACCCATAGATTCCCACTTATCAAAGGTTTTGCCTCCATCTTTCGATCTGGCTATCACTGCTTGATCATCGTATTTGGCAGTTCGAATAAAAGCTACAATATCTCCTTTTGGCGTTTCATAAGCGGAAGCTTCATTAAAGATTACTTCATCATCTACAGCAACCGTACTTAGGTGTTCCCAGGTATTTCCTTTATCATCGGAAACCATAAGGTAATTAGAGGTTTTCCCTCTTTTCTCAGTATCACTTGCTGCAACAATCCAAAATATTCTTCCGCTTTTTCCTTCGTACATGGCGCCTCTGTTATAGGCCGGGACTTTGTTCCCCATCGGGGTATGGTTTACCTCAGGAGCGATAGAAGGAGGGTAAATGGGACCTTTCCAAGTTTCTCCTCCATCTACAGATTTAACCAGGTATCCACCCAAAAACACCGTTCCGTATTTATTGGCAAAGTGGGGCTTTTTAATATTTTCCAAGCCATCCTTTTCTAAAAATGCCCATCCATAACTGGCACACAAAAGGGTACCGTCTTTCAATTGCAATAAGCAAGGATCCTGTGAACCTCCAAATGCATGAGAATAAATCAGTTCAGGCTCTTCGGTCCAATTGACACCATCTTTTGAAGTCACTCCTACCAAATAACTGTTTGGATCTACATGACTATTCCCTTCTTCCTTAAAAACCACTTGTCTATCCGGGGCTCTTCTAAATGCTACCAGGTATTCACCGTTATTTTTTAACAACCGAGGGAAAAGTGGAATAATAGCTTTGGTCTTGATAAATAATAAAATCTTTTATTTTGGTAGCAGGCCCCATGGCCTTGGTACTATCCACCGGGTCAAATGCGTGGACTGTCATGCTGTTTAGTATCAAAACAGTAATAATTAGCAGTAGTTTTTTCATGTGTTTTATTAATTAGTAATCTTATTTATTGAAACAATAACCTTATTGTTTCAGTGTTTTAAGCGGAATTTTCGTTAAATAAATGCTTGTTTTTTCTTCATGACTTGAATAATAAACTATCCAAAGCTTATTTTTAAATATCACCAAACCCGGATAACTTGTGTCACCACCGCTAGGTAAATCTATGCTTTTATTGATCTTTCCTTCAAGGTTTGTCAGGTGAATTACAGTTTTAGCCCCGTCTTTACGATAATCTCTTGTGCCCATCACAAGGGAACTATCATCTAAGAACATAAAATTGGGACCACCAAGTCTCTTGGTTAACTTTTTTGTTGTCCAGCTTTTATAAGGATAGTTGCTTTTTGCCAACACCCCCATTTTATCATCATCCTCTCTTCTTACCAACACATACATTTTACCTTTATCATCAAACCTGATTGTAGATTCATTGGGGCCGCCATCTATCGGCAATTGAGCAACATGATTAAAATTTATCCCATCAGTGGTTTTAAGCAAATGAACCTCTTTCTCGGCATTGTAATTTCTATAGACTATGCCATATCCCACATTAATGTGCCAGGTAACTCTCCACATCCAATCTAGGTTTGGTTCCATGTCCATATTCACTCTTTTGAGTGAGGTGAAATTCTCTCCTTTTGTATCTGAAAAAGAAACCATTGGATACAAGACAGTATAGCCCTCATCATACACCCCAACAGCTGTAATGACCATTATTTTACCTTGCGGTGTTACAGATAGCCTTGCTTCCCTTACATCCCTATCCTCTTCTTCCAATAAACCTACACTTTTCCAACTCTTTCCATTTTTTGATTTAAGTATTCTAACTGCCCCGCTTTTGTCCGGCATATGGTTATTGCCTTCTCTAAGGGCCACATAAAAGTCCCCTTTAAACCTGATCATATCGGGAAAAGCATTGTGAGGAGCCTTGTCCCAAATTTTGTCTACCTCCAATGAATCCTTCATGATCTCCTCAGAAAACCCATATGTCAACTGAAGCACACACATTAATAAAAATAAAAAACAAGTTCTCATAATATATAAAGGGTTAATTATCAATTGTTTGAATTTTTAAATCTTAACTACTTTCATTTTTCAGGTAGTCCAAGTATTTCCATTTAAACCCATCAACTTCCCTATAACTGTGGTCCGGATAAAGGGCATTTACTGAATCCATTTCAAAGGTAAACTTCATCAATTTATCTTTTGATAAAAACGGATCATTGGTATCTACTCTCCACTTGTAAAGGGCTTCCTTCATGGAAATTAAAACCTCAGCAAATTCCGGTTTACCAGCCAAATTCTCAAACTCCCATGGATCATTCTGCAAATCATACAGCTCCCATTCAGGAGGTGTTCTCCAAGTTTCATAAGCATCACGAACTTTTTCATTTGACCCTTCGATTTCCTCCACCGTAGCCCCTGAACCAAAGTCAGGGCTCGCATAAGCAGTAAATGCCGGAAAATCTCCTCTGCCCACATCTATATTCCGTATAAGTTTATATCGTTTGTTTCTGATACTCCTTCGTGGATAATAAAAAACAGGCGAAGCGCCTTCCCCATCTGCACCCAATGTGGTTCTCCAATTTATTTCATAATCCTCCTTAGTAAACAGGTCCATCAAAGATTTACCCGGCAAATCAACATCTAAAGGGGTATCAGAAAGATCCAATACAGTTGGTAATATATCAATAACTGATATTAGTTCGTCTCGGCTGGAACCAATTTCATCAATGACCTCTGGATAGGATATTATAAAAGGTATTTTTAATCCACCTTCATAGTTGGTTAATTTACCTCTACTGAATTGGGCTCCATGGTCACTTAAATAGATGATGCAAGTATTGGATAAATCTCCCAAACTGTCCAATAACATACCTATGGATTCATCCAGACGGTTCATGCAATTGTAATAAGCTTCGGTTTCATCCAATAATCGTTCATTATTTACCCCTACAAATGGAAGTGTTTCCTTGATCCTATCCCGGTTTACTTTTATAGTGGGCAAACCTTCAACTTCATTCTGAAAAGGCAAATGTGCATCCGGAAAATTAACCATTAAAAAATATGGGGTATCGGACTGATTAACAAATTCCTTTGCCTTTATAGCATAGTCCTTTAGACTCTCTTTTTGAAAATTAGATCCAGACAATGCTTCATAATCAAAGTCGAACCTTTCTGCAGGATTTACATGGATTTTCCCTAAAACCCCTGTTCTATAACCTGTTTCCTTTAGGTAATTGGGCAATACTGTTATTCCTGAATATAGTCCGTAATGATGGGTAGCCCATCCCAGTTGTCCGTTCTGATGTGGATACAAACCTGTAAAAATACTACTTCTTGAAGGGCTGCATACTGAATAAGTGGTATAGGCATTTAGAAATTTTACTCCTTTTTTAGCAAGTTTGTCTATGTTAGGAGTATGCACCAATGTATTCCCATAACTACCCAAATCTGAACTATTATCCTCAGAAACTATTAACAAAATATTTGGCTTAACATTTTGTGTTCCTTTCGGACTACAGCCCAATGCTACACCGCATAATAGTACAGCTGCAACCAAATTGACATGCAATTGTTTTACACTCATTAATATTCTGATTATAAATGCTCTCAATGATTGAACAAAATTCGCTTGACCCTCAAAACAAGGGCTCAAGCGAATTTTATAAAAATCTAATATTTATTCGTATCCTGGATTTTGTAGGACTTTGTTTTCTAAACTTAAAACACTTGTAGCAATAGGCCAAAGAATTTTTTGTTCTGCATTCTCCTTCTCACTTAAAGTAGGGAGCATTTCAATGGCTTTATCAAAACGAACCAAATCCCACCATCTCTTACCTTCAAATGCCATCTCTCTTAACCTTTCTTCAAGAATGATTGCATCGTTTTCTTCCATGGTACCGGAAGTAAAAGCAAATTCATTATAATTTTCTCCATAAGCACGCATTCTGACTTCGTTTATTTCCATAGAAGGGTCTTCCCCAAGGGCATTTTTTGCCTCAGCTATCATCAATAAAACATCAGCATATCGAAACAATATAATATCATCGATAAAATTCCTACTTCCCCCTATTACTGTTCCACTACCTTTGGTTACGATGGTCGTATAGTAACTTAGAGATTCGTCTTCATTAATGGTAAAGATTTCATAGAAAGAGGCATCCTTTCTTTGATCAGCATCTGAATACAAGGACTTGACATAGTCGGTAGGTACCACGATATTATTACTTCCTCCACCTATGGCTCCTATGGTTTCTCTAGCTTCAGTGGAAATATTGGTTGGTATGGCACTACCTATCAAATACATGGCATTGAAATAATTATTCCCTGCAGACTCGAGCTCGGCAAATCTAACGGCCATTATGATTTCATCATTTCCTTTATTGCTATAATCAAATACATCTTCAAAGTTATCCAACAAAGACACGTTCGTAGTTTGAATTGCTTCCAATGCCGTAAGGGCAGTTTGAAGATCAGCAGTGCCTCCCCCATTTGTTTGGCAGTCCAAAGGTAAACTTCTCCTTTCAATGCATTGGTGGCCGGCTTGGACCAGAACATTTTGTTTTCCGCATAACTATTGTCGGGAAATAACTGTAATGCTTGGTCAATGTCTCCTTTAATAAATTGGAAAATTTCGCTTTGTGCGGTTCTTTCAATTTGAGTAAATTCGGGGTTTTCACTTTCTGTCGGTTCTTGCCGTAAAGGCAAATCTCCCCAAGTTTTAGTCATAACGAAGTAAGTGTATGCCCGCATGGCATAGGCTTCTGCTAAGATATTGTTTTTTCTATCTTCAGATGCGAATTCAATTTCAGGTACATACTTGATGATTAGATTGGCACTGTTTACTAGTGTAAATAGACTCTGCCATGTTGGTCCAGCATCATCCTGGTGCAAACGATTTAGGTAATACTTGGACCAGCCACCATCACCTACAGTTCCCAAACCAACAACATCTGCTCTTGCTTCACCTAAATAATACAAGGTAGAATTTGAAATACTTCTAAGGTTAACGTACATACCTATCAAAGCACCCTCTGCATCCCCTTCTGTTTCCCAGAATGACGCTGTGGTAATCACACTAGTAGGTGACACATCCAGCAGATCGGAACAGGAGCCGAAGAGAAATAGGCTTAATATAAAAGCTATAATAAAGTTTTTCATGATTCCTTAATTTTAAATTAAAAGGTAATATTTAGTCCGAAAATAAAGTTTCTCGGAATGGGGTACCTACCGTAATCTCGTCCACCAAATTCCGGATTTAGTCCTTGATATTTGGTGAAATAATAAAGATTGTTTCCGGTTACACTTAGCCTGACATTTTGCAAATGCACAGGCGTTAACAAGCTTTGCGGCAAGTTGTAACTGATGCTAAGTTCTCGTATGGCCAGATAATCACCAGACTCATAATACCCCTGTCCTGTACGTGTTGGAAAGACATTGTATTGTGCCCTGGTACTTTCCCAATCGTATCTTGGCAAGCTGGCGATATCACCTTGTTCTTGCCATCCATTGTCTATAAGGTTTTGGGTCATGTTCATGTTTAGCTTCCACTGCCCTTCCATAAATGCCCGGGCATAGTTAAATATAGTATGGCCCATGGTATAATCCATTCGCAGGGAAAGCATTAAGTTTTTGTAGGAAAAAGTATTTGTAAAACCTCCTGTTAGTGTAGGAAATTCAGTACCCACATATGCCATGTCCTTTTCATCTACGACTCCATTGTCATCTAAATCGTCCCATATATAATCTCCGCCAAAAGAAATATCTGGGTACCTTTTGTAGATATCAGATGGTGCACTTTCTGCATCCTGATCAGTTGCATAAACACCTAATTCCAAGTGAGAATAATACTCTCCAAGTTGTCCTCCTTCTTGAAGACCACCTTTCCAGGCATAATCACCAATAGACGCATCCCATACATAATACCCTCCAACTCGGTTGTTCTCCACACCATTTTCAGGAAGTTTTAAAATTTTATTTTGAAGGGTTGCCAGATTCGCTGCCAGATTCCATTGAAAATCAGACGCTGCCGGTAAAATATTGTAGTTAACTTCGATTTCAACCCCTTTATTTTCTAAGCTTCCCAGATTGGTAAGGGTACTGGCAAAACCAGTGGATGGTGCCAAGGCCAGATCGGTTATCAGGTTATCTGTAACTCTCCTATACACATCCAAAATAATCCCTAAACGGTCAAATAATGTAAGATCCGCACCGAAATTCAAAGTTTTAGACCGCTCCCATTTCAATTCAGGGTTAGGAATTATTGTATTTTGAATACCTGCATATCCACCGTACCTATAACCAACACCATAAGCTCCTTGCGCTGCAAAATCACCTAAATTTCCAATATTTCCATTGATACCATAACTTGTTCTGATTTTAAGCTTGCTGAAAATATTTTGTGGCAAAGTTTCCCAAAAGGTCTCATTATGCATGTTCCAACCCAATGCCACGCCTGGGAAAAAGCCCCACTGATAATTGGCTCCTAAATTAGAGGCACCATCGTATCTTGCATTTACTGAAACCAAATACTTGTAGTTAAAATCATAATTAACCCTACCGAAATAACCATGAATGACTTGATCCGAAATAGAACTGCTAACACTTGTCGCCTCAGCTGAAGCGTTTAAAGTAGGGATAAGGTCTGTAGAAGCACCTTGTCCTGCAGCATAAAGGGAAGATGTATTTCTTCCAAAATACGCATATCCAGCTGTTGCATTTACATTATGGGCATCACCAAAGGTTTTGGAATAATGAAAAACTGCATCCACTTGTGTTTGTCTCCACTTAGATATAGTAGCACTGGCTGCCCTGTTGTCAACCAGGTTAGTTGGCCCATTTAAGACAGCCGGCTGAAAATTGTAAGAATCACTCGTCCTGTTATAGATGGAAAGTTGAGGGTCAAAACTAAACTCCGGTGTTATCTGCCATCTTGATCCAACGGAGAAGGTAAGGTTTTCTACCCTATTTTCTGCCACCCTGTTTCTTAAAACATACTCAGGATTACCCTCACTCAATGCCTGCCCTGGTGCCAAAGTACCATCCTCAAATGTGTACTTGGTCGTTGGTGGTAAAGTAATTGCCCTAGCAAAAATATTGGTAATACTGTTTACTTGATTGTCTTTTGAATTGGCGTAATTGACAATGCCATAAAAGCTAAATTTGTCACTCACCTTAAAATCTCCGTTTACATTCATGGTGTAGCGCTTGTATCCTGTAGTAATCGCTATCCCTTCATTGTCAAGATACCCTAAGCTTGCACTGACTTTTGCCTTTTCTGTTCCTCCGGAAACGGAAACATGATGATTCTGGATGGCTGCCGTTCTAAACAATACATCCTGCCAGTCAGTATCTTGAAAGATCAATGTTTTGGAAGGATCCAAGGGATCGGGCATGCTTTCCCATCCCTCATTTAATTTGTATTCATTTTCTGAAGTTAAATACTGTGTAGTATAAGCCGTATTATTGGTCAGGTCATTTCCTGTTCCGAATCCCACCGGATTGGTCAGTCTAAAGGATGCATCAGGAAAGATATCCTGGACTATCATCGCCCTTCTTGCAAAAGTTAAATAATCCCTTGCCGAAGCAAGGTCATATAAACTACCGGGTTGTGACAAGGAATAACTCCCCGAATAGGTTGCTGACACAAAGCCTGATTTTGCAGACTTCGTGGTAATGACAACCACACCATTGGATCCTCTGGCACCGTAGATCGAAGTAGATGCAGCATCTTTTAGTACCTGAAATGACTCAATATCTCCTGGTGCTATATTATTGATATCGGGCCTGATTACTCCATCCACAACATACAAAGGAGCTGCTCCATTTGGATTATTAATAGATGTCCCTCCCCTAACAATCACTTGAGGAGCTGCTCCGGGCTGCCCAGAAGTTGTCTGCACTCTCACTCCTGCCAATGTTCCCTGCATAGCGGAGGCAGCATTGGAATATGGAACATTATCAAGAACACGCTCATCCATTTTAGATACAGATGTGGTTAATAATTCCCTAGATTGCTCTCCAAAACCAATAACTACAACTTCCTCCATGTCTGAAAGAGTGGAGGTAAGGGTTATATTTATTGAGCTTTTATTCCCGATATTTATCTCTTGATTGTTGTATCCTATAAATGAAAATACCAGTATATCATTGTCTGACGGAACGGCAATCTTAAACGTTCCATCAATGTTTGAAACTGTACCTACAGCGGTACCTTTTACCAAAATATTCACTCCGGGTAGAGACTCTCCAGACTCATCTGTGATGGTCCCGGTAACCTCTCTGGCACCCTGTGAATAACCTTCCGATCCAGCAATGACCATTAACAGGATCATTAGCCCAAAGAGACGTAATTCTTGTATATATTTTTTCATATAATAATAATTTAATACGGTACATTAATGTACATACCAAAGATATTATATGAATTAATTGTTTTCTTATACTTTATTTTACATTATTAATACAATATTTCAATGAATTAAATCTGAGATCTACAAAGATTTTAAGTGAATTTTAACAATATTATAATTTAAATATGGTTCATGCTCTTCATGTAAATATTTGTTGGCTTCTTAGGATTCACTTAATACAATCTTATCTGAAATTAGGAATTACATTCCTGCAATAAGCAAATGTCCCCTCTGCTTTATAAGTTAATTTGGTATAAAATTAGCCCCTTACCATTCTCAAGAATTATCAATCAAATTTAAAAGAGTATATGTCCGCATCTTTCAAATAAATCCTCATTTTAATGGGCTTACCTGCTAGCTTGGTCAGGTCATAGGATTTGTTCCAATAAACTGTTCTCGAAATCTCATTACCTATGATAGGCTGACATTCCTCCTTGGAAAATCCGGGTAATTTATTTCCATTTTCATCCAATAGCTCAACTAAAATTTCTCCGGCAGCAGAGGTTGAATAATTCAATTCCAAGGTTCCTCCATCAAATATAAATGGCTTAGTGGTCATTTCACCTCCGGAATAACCGGCAGACAAAGAAGCAAAACCATCCAGTCTCATAGCGTACCGTCTAAGATGTGCAGTAGGCTGGGCATAATCTTGGTTTACATAAACAGACATTTCGGTAGGGCCCGTTTGCACAATATTCAACGCAGGATAATTGGACCTTGAAACCCAGTTTTGCAAACCTATTCCGGGCTTTATAAAAGATTCCATAAACTGTCTTTGATAAGCCCCTCCACCTCTAGAGGACATTAATATGGCATCTGAACAATCATTATAATATTTAGGATTTACTCCCAATTTCTTGGCTTCTTCGTCATTTACTACTTTCCTGTTAGGCATAAATCGAGCCCCAATGGCCAAATAAATATGAGGGGCACGAAAGTAAGGACTTGTTTGTTGGGTATACAAATGCTCATAGGGTGTGTTTCCAAAACTCATTTGAACCGGGCTTGTCCAATTGATAAAGTCCTTTGAGGTGGTTCTTCCAACTGAGCGAAATCCGGTGTAACCATCCCCTGTCCAGGTTCGAAAGTAACAAACGTATTGTTCTTCACTAGCAGACCAAAAACTACATTTTGAGAATCAAAAACCCCATCCCTAAAAACCGGCTCCTCCTGCATCTTCCTCCACTCCTTTCCATCTGCGGAAACATAAGCTACCAAGCCACTTTTTTTTGTACCGCCTAAGGCCTTGTATTTTTGGGAGCTTTTGGCCAAGGGGTTGCTATCCACAAATGGGCTGAAATTATGGGTAACCGGTGCAGCATTTGCCAATATTACATTGTTTTTTTGGTGCCATTCACCGTGAATAGTTTAAGATCCGGCTTGACCCAATTAATTCCATCTTTGGATTCGGCATAACAAGTTACCTCTGCATCATTCCCATCACTGCCTGCTTCGGGCACCCCCTGTAATAGGCCCTATAGGTATCCCCATCCTTAATGACTGTGAAATAAGCTGAAAAAGCCCCTTCCCAAGGCTTTTCAAACCTTATCACTTCTCCTTGATCAATTGGTTCATGCAAAGTTAATTCAGCCCCCCTAACTTTTCTATCAGGTAATCATCGACAAACAACTCCCGGTTTGTGCCAATATTAGGGATTTGAGCCAAGGCGAGGCTTTGAACAAAAAGGAATAAGGCAAATAGTGTGTTTTTCTTTAATACCAACATTTTAATAAAATCTAAATGAATAAATAGCTGCGTCTTTTAAATATATTTTCATCCTGACAGCTGTGCCGGAAAGCCGAGAAACATTGGTAGAATTATTCCAATATACCGGTCTAGATAACTCGTTTCCTATAATTGGCTGACATTCTTCTTTGGAAAAGCCAGGAATTTTATTGCCATCTTCATCAAGTAATTCTACATATATCTCACCTGCAGCAGAGGTGGAATAATTTAACTCCAAGGCATTGCCCTCAAAAACAAAAGGCTTGGTAATCATTTCCCCACCGGCAAATCCTGCAGACAGAGAGGCAAAGCCATCCAATCTTATGGAGTACCTTCTTAAATGAGCTGTAGATTGTGCATAATCTTGATTTACATAAATGGACATTTCATAAGGACTGGTTTGAACTACATTCAAAGCCGGATAATTGGTCCTTGACACCCAATTATTTAACCCAATCCCGGGCCTAATATAGGATTCCATAAAATACCTTCGGTATTGATTCCCTCCCCTGGAAGTCATCAAAAAAGCATCTGAACAGGCCTTATAATAATTAGGGTCAATCCCCATTTCAGTAGCTTGTCCATCAGTCAAAACCTGTTTGTCCGGCATAAACCTAGCTCCAACGGCTAAATATATTTGTGGAGCCCTAAAATAAGGGCTTGTCTGTTGTGTATATATATGTTCCAAAGGAGCAGAACCAAAGGTCATTGCAATCCCTTTATCCCACGATTTAAAATCAGTAGAAGTAGACCTGCTCACCGACCTAAATCCTGAGTCAGTAGATCTGAAGAATACCAAGTATTTATTCTCAGTAGTAGACCAAAAACTTACATTTTGGGAGTCAAGATTACCCTCCTGCAAAACTGGCTTATCCTGGATTTTAACCCAGTGTATCCCATCTGCTGATGAAAGAGCAAATAAACCGGTAGCTTGTTTTCCGGCTAATGCTTTGAATTTCTCTTCAGCTTTTGCATTAGGGTTTGTATCCAAAAAAGGAGTGAAATTCGGCGTTAACTCTTCATCAACCAAAATCACGTTGTTGTCTTTCGATCCTTTAATTTCATGAATACCCAAATTTGGTTTGTACCAATCAATTCCATCTTTGGATTCTGCATAACAGGTCAACCTTTGATTATTTCCCTCTACCACATCAGGCAAACCACGATAATAAGCTCTAAAAACTCCTTGGTCATGGATAATTGTTGTGTAGGTCGAAAATTTTCCTTCCCAAGGTTTGTCTAAATAAAAGGCAACTCCTTCATCTGTGGGTACGTGCATTTTCAGGCTTGCCCCATCTAGCCGATCAATTAAAAAATCATCGACAAATAGCTCTCTATTGCTCCCAATAAAGGTATGTTGAGAAAATCCCTGAAAACTAAGTGTGAAAATAAAAAGCAGTAAAAACCAATTGACCTTAGTCATGAGACCATTTAATTTATAAGATTAAAACACTGTATTAAAGGCATACACTAAAGTTATACTTTGAAAAATGTAATTTCTCCTACTATTATTTACTATTCTTATACAATTTTACAGAAGATTTATTCGTAAAAGCTTTCTTTACCAGACCGAGGTATAAACTAAATCGTAAAAAATAAATATTATTATTTGCGAGCAATCATGGATTCTTGGATAATTCACCACCAAAATTTATAATTAATAGCAATGGTGAGTCCAAGGTCTAACGAAATGAAAAAATACGTCCTGAGTCCTACCGATTTCAGGCCCAATTCCTTATGCAAGCAGTGGAAGAAAAAATAAATTTGGGCAATAAAAATCCCATGAAAACAAAGTTGCTCAATTGAATCCAACTTCGTTTAATCCATTTCAAAAAATTCAATAAATTAAATTACTCCATCTCCTTTCGAAGGATAAACTTTGCCTTTACCAATTGATTTTTTACCGTATTTTTCGAAATCATCAAAAGGTCTGCTATTTCGTTGTAAGACTTTTTCTCAAAATAGTTCATCTCCAATATCTGCCTTCTTTTGGGGGATAGGTTTCTGATAATTTGCTCCATTTTGGTTAACTGCTCCTCCTTTACTTGAGCGCAATCATCTTCTTGCTGATGAACCCTGTCCCAAAACTGTTCTTTCAAAGTTTTGTTTTTGTTTAAGGCCTTGAGGTAGTCAAAAATTTCATTTTTTACAGAAGTAAAAACATAAGAATTAAAATTTAATTCCGGTTTGATATTTTTTCTCCTTTTAAGAATTTTCATGAATACCTCATGGTAGATATTCTCAGCTTCCTGTTCATCCTTAATTATGGAAACACTGAAGCGAATTACAGGTACTCTGTAATATTGGTAAATTTTTTCAAAGGCTTTTCTATCACCATTTCGAAAACCATCCATTACTTTTTTGTCAGGCTGTTCCATATTCCAAGTATTTATGTTTTGGTAAAGTATTTAGAGACCAAATAGAATATTCAAATCCTATTTGGCCATCTAATTATTCATGAATATCAAGGAATAAATTGGTAATTTCTGCGCAAATCACGTATTTAAATCTTCATTTTGCGAAAAATGAGAAATCGCTAATAATTGTAAATGAATGGTTTATGATTTTATTTATAAAAATTTAATGAATTGATTACAAAATTTGTCTAAATATTACCCCAAAATTAAAATTGTGTTATATTATTATACATTAAGTTTTTATTTTATTTTTTCATTGTATCACGGAATTATTAAATCGAAGAATTTACGATTTCCAAAACCCTGCAAGAGGGTTAAAGTTTTGAAAATCACACATTATATAGAATAAAATTCTTTTTCACCACTTCGAAACTAGCCCAACCGTATAAAACGTAAGCATAACTTAAGAAAATCAAAATAAATTATATTTTTTATTTTGATTCCCGCAACTCCCATACTTTTGGAGCCACCACTATGGACCTACTGCTTTTACCTGTATTATCAAAAACCTTTAATTTTACTTCTTCATTTATTTCTATAGGTCCTGTATAGGTATTTGATGCAATAGTAGGTTCTGTCCCATCTGTGGTATACCGAATTTCCAAGCCTGGGAAATTTACGTTAGCATGCAGTTTACCATCCACAACTTTTGCCCCGGGAGGAGCCACACGGTAATTTAAGCCTCCATTCCACCATTTCAGTTTTGGAAAAGCTGTTTGCCCAACTCTATTGGCGAATTCATTCCAGCCCTTGGTGATTTTTTGATCCATTTTCTTCAAGTCAGATTCTTTTTCCCAATCTCTTTCAGCCGCCCATGCACTCTCTGCAAAACCAAGCATCTTAGGAAACATGTAATACTCTGCCATTTCAGGACCTTTTACCGTTTCTGTCCACAATTGTGCTTCCAGACCGATAATATTGTTTTTCGCAGCAGGGTCAATCCTAACCATGTCTTTAAAATCTTTTTCCCTATCAATAACTTCCCCCATACTGGTTTTATAAGTAGTCTTGAACCAATCATACGGAGCAAAGGCCCAAGCATTCTTGGTATTGACAAACCCTGCCCAGTATAAGCCCGGTTCTTCAGGATCATTGCTATAGGCCAGATCAAAATAAAAATTGGACACATTACATAAAACTACTTCATAGCCCATATTGGCTAATTGATATCCCAGATCCGGATAATCAAACATATTGTTCCATATATAAGGCACAACGTTTTTGCCCGCAAAATCCGGATTGGGTTTATAAACACCAGATTCATCTTTTAACAGTACCATCTCCTCCCACACATGCATTTCCAAGTCCCTATCCGCCAACTTATCCAAGAGGGTACTAAAAAAGTAAGTTTGGAGATTTTTGGATCACTGATTTCGGGCAAACTTTCTAAAAGCTTCTTGGCTTGAGGAGAAGCCGTCCATGCTCCTTCAGCCACTTCATCTCCTCCTGAATGCATTTTCCTTAGTTCCAATCCGGCATCCTCATACATTTTTGCCAACTCGTCTACTACTTTAAGGTAAAAATCATAAGTTGAGGCACTAGCTACATTGACCACATTGTCTTTGAATGATTGCGCAGACATGTATTCAGATTGATCTTCAGGATCTACTAAACGATATGCTTCTGCCTCTTCTTTTTACCCTCCTCCATTAATCTTAAATATCTTTTTTCCATAGACTTGATCGCTGCTCGTGCATGCCCTGGAAAGTTGAGTACTGGAATCACGGTTATATGTCGCGCTTTAGCATATTCAAGAATATCCACAAATTCTTCTCTAGTATAAAATCCACTCCCATTTTTTCCTTCTTCATAAGCAAATGGACCTGATCCATAACCCGGGTGAACCACAGGGTCATCCATGCTTTGAGTATGTTCTCTTTGTGCGCCTACTTCTGTCAATTCCGGCAAGCCGGGGATTTCAACCCTCCACCCTTCATCTTCAGTAGTATAAAAAAGAAAATGATTTAACTTATAATGAGACATGATGTCCAATGTCTTCTTTATGGTTTCTTTGCTTTGAAAATTTCTCGCTACGTCCATATGTAAACTTCTGAAACCAAATCTTGGTGCATCAGCAATACTTATATAAGGTAAAGTCAATGGCAATTTTTGATTTAAGTAAGCTTCATTTCCCAAAAGAGCCAATAAACTTTGCAATCCATAAAATACTCCAGCAGGATCGCTCCCTGAAATGGTAACTCCTGTTTGGTCAATTAACAATTGATAAGCTTCTTCACTTTTCCCGTTGACTTGGATATCTTCAAGCTTTAAAGCAATCCCGGCATGAATACCACTTACCTCTTCTATTGAAAATTTTTCTCCTGTCAGTTCACTTAATTTGTCCATTAAGTATTCAGCTTCATTGGATAGCCCTTTTTCAAAACCAATTGTAATGGTTTCTTCGATAATAAAATCACCCTCTCCTTTTTTCACTTGGAAGGGAGTAGGAATAATGGGCATTAAATCTTCATTTTCCAATTTTACCAACTGGGAATTGCTATCATATTGACTCTCTGCTGAATAAGGGGATTCTTTATCCATAGTCCCTCTCAAACGCTGCTGATCCTCCACAAACGGCTTAACTTCTACATTATTTACAGCAACAATTTCTTCAGACTCCCCATCTTCTTCATAAAAAACAAAATACATACCCATAGGAGCATCTGTTTCTTTGATCACGCCTTCAATCCCCACATAAGGAATTTCTATCCGTTCTCCGGGGGCCAAAGAAAAACCTTTGATAGGAGTAATTTTATACCAATCTCCATTGATATGAGTGATGTCAGCATTTTCAGTAGAGACTATACCTCTTGGTGACATGCTAAAAAATAATGCCCAGTCTTTTTCGCCAAGCAAATGATTGCTTTGATTTTCTATTCCAAAAACAGCCTCGAACTGTCCTACTTCTGCTGTGAAGTTGGTTTTTAATTCCCAATCGATATAAATATTATCCACCGTTTCATTCCAATTCGGAGATGTTTGGCAGGCAAAAAACCCATTTATTAAAATTAAAATGGTAAAGATCTGAGTGATTTTATTCATAATTAAAATGTTTAAGTAGCCTTATTATTACACCTTATGGTATTAAATTGACTATTAAATAAAAAAAATATATTGTATGAAGCCTACAATTACAAGATTGATATCTCTGGATGCGCTCCGGGGATTTACCATAGCTGCCATGATTCTAGTGAATTACCCGGGATCATGGAGTCATGTATATCCACCCTTATTGCATGCAGAATGGCATGGAATGACAATGACAGATTTCATTTTTCCATTCTTCATTTTCATGGTAGGTGTGTCTGTGGCTTTCGCTTATTCTAAGAGACTTGATGAAGGCGTTCCCAAAGCCGGTATGTATAAAAAAATTATTATTCGTGCGATAAAGCTTTTCGTTTTAGGTATTTTTCTTAATCTCATTCCCGATTTCGATTTTTCCCACATGCGCATCGCAGGGGTTTTACAAAGAATTTCAATTGTCTTTTTGGCAAGTTCATTTCTATTTTTAAATGTAGGCTGGAAAAAGCAAGCCTACTTAGGTGGAGGTATACTTGTATTTTACTGGCTGTGTATGACATTGATTCCAACCCCAGATGAGGGAGTAGTGTTGTTAGAACCCGGTAGAAACCTTGCTGCATGGATCGACCGCATGTTTTTGCCTGGTAAAATGTGGGAAGGGACCTGGGATCCGGAAGGATTTTTCACAACTCTTCCTGCTATAGTAACAGGTATTCTAGGACTTTTAGCCGGAAGAATCCTATTGTCAAATTTTAACGAAAACTTGAAATCAAATTACCTTATGTCTATAGGGCTTGTACTTGTACTGATCGGTTTACTTTGGGCTCAAGTTTTCCCTATAAACAAGCACCTTTGGACCAGTTCTTTTACGTTGATTACCGGTGGAGCAGGATTTCTCGGTTTGGGGGCAAGCTATTTCTTGGTAGATATTCTTGGTAAAAAGAAAGGTACCTCTGTTGGGATCATTTTCGGTGCCAATGCTATTTCTGTTTACGTTTTGGCTGATGTTTTGTCCTTGGTGTTTTATGGATTTGAAATTGGAGGTCAATCACTAAACGCCCACTTTTTGGACCTGTTCACAGGTATCGGGCTTCCTGTAAACCTGGTAAGTATGCTTTATGCAATTTTGTTTGTTATGATTAATTTCATCCCTGCTTACATCCTTTACAAGAAAAAAATATTTATAAAACTCTGATTCAATGATTACCCGTAACCTTTGTTTTTATTGTCGCCTATTTTTCTTCTTTAGTTTACCGCTAACCGTTTGTAGCCAAACAGGCAGCATCCACGAACCTGTGCGCTATATAGGAGGAAACAGCATAGATCCCGACCTTCACGAAGGAAGATTAAGGTATGCTATTGGTGTTGACAGCAGACAAACGTTACGGGTGAACAGAACCCATCCCCAAATGGCAGATGACCATGGATGGACTTATAACCACGCCTCTAACTTGGCTTATTGGAAAGGTACATTTTATCAACAATACCTAAGCAATCCGGTAGATGAGCACATTGCGCCCGGCCAAACCCTAATGATTACTTCCAAAGATGGCAGGAAATGGTCAAAGCCGGAAGTTATTTTCCCACCCTATGTTCCGCCTGCAGGTGTCAAAATTCCTGAAGGGTATGATGGCTATATGATGCATCAAAGGATGGGTTTCTATGTAAGTAAAAGCAATAAATTACTTACCCTTGCTTTTTATGGACATACAGAAGATCCTTTTGAAAAGGGAGGTATCGGAAGAGTGGTGAGAGAGGTAAAAGAAGATGGTAGTTATGGACCTATTTATTTTATTCGATACAATAGCCATACCCAGTGGAATGAAACCAACACCTCTTACCCATTTTATAAAACATCCAAGGACAAGGCTTTTGTTGCCGCTTGTGAAGAGTTATTGGCCAATACCCTGATCACCCTACAATGGAGAGATGAAGACAATGGTTTGGATGGCTTTTATACAGGTAAACGTGGCGGAGAAGCATTTTCTTACTATTCAAGAAAAGATGGGGCAATAGTAGGTTTTTGGAAAAGATCCGCAACTGCTTTGTCTACTGATGGGGGAAAACACTTTTCCACCCCTGTTAAGGCCGAAACCCTCACCATGGCAGGTGGTAAAATATGGGCGCAGCAAACTGAAGACAATCGCTATGCTTTGATTTATAACCCCATAAAAATTGATGAATACAGGTACCCGCTTATCGTAGTTAGCTCTGATGACGGAATTATTTTTGATGACATGGTTTTGGTTCAAGGCGAAGTTCCTCCCCGAAGATTTTATGGTAGATGGAAAGATTTTGGTCCATGTTATGTCAGAGGTATCGTGGAAGGTAATGGAAACCCTCCGGGTGAAGATATGTGGCTTACCTACAGTATGAACAAGGAAGACATGTGGGTAAGTAAAGTGCCCATACCAATCAGGTATGCTGTAAATGGCCCTGTGAAAGAAGACTTTAACCAACTATCGGAAAATGGAGCCATTCCAAACTGGAACATTTATTCTCCTCGATGGGCTCCGGTAAACGTTGTAAAGTCTCCCGTAAACTCAGGTATGGCCTTGCAACTTTCGGATGAGGACCCTTATGATTATGCCAGGGCCATTAGGGTATTTGAAAACAGCCAAAATATTGAAATCGGCTGGGATTTTATGGTCCCTGAAATCAACAAAGGCTTAATGGAGATGGAGATCACTGACCAATTTGGCAATCGACCAATCCGTTTAAAACTTACAGAATTGGGAGATTTGATATATCACGATGGACATAAGGAAGTGAATCTAGGCCAATTCGGCTATAACAAATGGCATAGCCTAAAATTAGACCTACATGCAGGCATTAATGGGTTTTATGACTTGTATTGGAATGATAATGTAGTAGCAAAAAAGTTACCGCTAACAGTTGCTGTAAAATCAGTAGAAAGAATTTCTTTTAGGACAGGTGCCTATAGGGATCTTCCCAATAGAAAAACTCCCAACGAAGACCCTGAGCCTCCATTACCGGGATCTGATACAAAAGTGGCTTTGGGCATATTTTATATAGACAATGTATTTGCTTTCCCAAAAAGGTAAGGAACACAAAATGCCTATCCCATTGGCTTTAATGGAAGTGGATAAGTATGCAAAGTTCTGACTATAGACCTCCTCTGGTACCAATCATTGTAGACAAATTCTACTTGATCAAAATACTGTGTCCCAAAATTGAAATTTTTATAGGCATCAATTAAGGCAAATACCTTTTCTTTTTCTTCAATGGGTTTTGTAAACCTGACCAAAGTACTATGGGCAGCAACCAATTTATAACGCTTGTCTAAAGATTGTTCTACATTTGAAGTAGCAAAAGATTTCCTCAAATTTTGTCTTAAATTCATTAAATTTTCATCAAGAGGAAACCCTTTGACCATCAAACAAGATGGGGAGGCAAATACTCCCTCAAATCTAATTTCAAACTTACAGATGCCTTTCAAGGAATTTTTATCAATTGATCATAAGTGCTCAAATCCAGGTTATCCAAAGAAAAGCCTTCATAACAGGATATAATGGGCATTATGGTCAGGTGGAGGTCTGTAGGTGGATAAAAATATTGATTCGGAAAAAGGGACTTACCTTCGAAAATAAATTGATTTAAGGCCTCTATTAACCTAGGATTAGGTCGTAGCAAAAGGGTTAGTCCTCTTCTATGGTCCTTTGGGTTATTCAATTCCTTATCTATGGAAAACCCCTCCTTCCTGACGATGGAAAGAGCTGATTCATGCAGGGTGGCATAATGGTTTATAAGCCCCATTATTCTGAATCGTATTTTCTGAAAATCAATTGCAGCAATTCCATCACCTCATCGGAATGAATGTCCCAGTTTAGACTTTTTACAAAACTATGATTCAGCAAATCAATGGCCTCATAAAAGCTTTCGGTTTCATCCAATTCAATAATAGCTTGTTCCATTAAATCAGGATTGCCTTGAAATAATCTTTTCGTAAACATGATGCGCTGATTGATTCCCATCCCCTCTTTAAGTTGCGCAATACTACCTTTCATGTAAGGGTTTTCCTCTGTATCAAACTTGGCCCAAACTATTGCCGGGTCTATGGTTTCTATACCTTCTTTCTCAGATGAATCATTCCCTTGTATTTCTTCTTTTGTTTCTTCTTCAATGATATAATGGGAAAAAACTACTTTTTCTTCTTCAATCACCTCAGGTTCCACCTGTGCTACAATAGTCTCCGGCACCTCAGTAACCAAACGTTTAAAATCCAGTGGCAGTATTTCTTGGAAAGGGTCAAGTAAAACCACAGGTTGCATGGACTCATCTACTTCCTTTTCAAAACCCTCATAAAGCTTTTGTTTCCAAAAAGATTGCCCGGATCAGCAGCCAAATCATCCGCTGCTGACTCCCAAGCTGCACGATGCCATTTGATATACTTCTTTAACTCTTTTATCTGAGAGGCAGGATCTTTGGTCAATTCTTCTAAGGTTCGTTCCATAAATGAAACAGGCTCAATGGCCAAATGAAGGGTTTTAGCAACAGCCTTGGTCAATAAGGGCTCAAAATCTGATTTTTCAATACTTATTGCCCGTGAAAGTACATTCATAAAAGAGGCCAAAGCTTCCTTGACCATACTGTCACTGTAATCAAAATAAGGGTTTTGGGTAAAGGAGTCCACTTGTTTTTGCCAATCCTCAAAAAGCTCCCTAATTACCATTAGGTTTAGTTGGGTAGAAGCGCTTAATTCTATAATCTCTTGCCCACTGATTCTTTTTTTATTGGTAAAATGATTGTCACAGATTCTCTTTGAAAAATCTTTTGAATAACTGTCAATATAATCCTGATCTAAAGTCATTTGTTTTGCCATGTTACTTGTTTTTCCCCTATTTCACTAGGGTAAAGTTATGTAATTTATTCTTTAAATAAAGTAGCAGGATAAAATGTGAAGGTCAAAAATAAAAGCAACCATTTACATGTAATTCAATGCCGCCAAGTCTCTTTCCTACCTCATTCATAACCAACGCCTTAATAGATTTAATTACCATTTTTATTTTAGAGACCATCCAATCAACTTGAGCTTAATTTGTGCTTATGCTTCTTCCGGCCTTTTGAACCAATACATTCTAAAGGCCAATAAAATAATCAATCAAAGTTCAGTTGATGAAAAAGCCATTTATTCCACATAATTTTATTAATAAATTTAAATCCATTAATTTCGTATGCTTAAATTTAAGAGGTCTTAACCAATCTATAAATTAAGCATCTTTTGAAGTATTGATTTTTTACCTTATCCAGAAATTATGTTTATTGAGCCATCGCTAGGGAAAACCGGGAAATCCGGACCAAAAGGACAGCTGGAAGTAATCTGTGGCTCAATGTTTTCCGGTAAAACTGAGGAATTGATTAGAAGGCTAAACAGGGCCTTAATAGCCAAACAAAGAGTGGAAATATTCAAACCTGCCATTGACAAAAGGTATGATGAAAACAATGTAGTTTCACACAATGAAAACATAATCCGTTCTACTCCCGTCCAATTCGCAGATGACATTTTACTACTTGCAGGAAATTGTGATGTAGTGGGTATTGACGAAGTTCAGTTTTTGATGCGCAAATAATACCGGTGGTGGAACAATTGGCAAAGAATGGCATTAGGGTTATTGTTGCCGGCTTAGACATGGATTTTGAGGGCAAGCCCTTTGAACCTATGCCACAATTATTGGCTATCGCAGAATACGTAACCAAGGTGCATGCGATTTGCATGAAATGTGGGGACCTTGCATCTTATAGTTTCAGACTTTCCGGAGATAAGTCCAAAGTAATGTTGGGTGAAAAAGAGAGCTATGAAGCCCGCTGTCGAAAGTGTTTTTATAACCTGTAAATTGGCGGCAGATGCTAAAAAAAACTATAGGAATTGTAATCGGTTACACCAAATACAGGGAAACATCGATTATTACTAAGATATTCACCCGAGAGTTGGGCTTGAAATCCTATGTTGTAAATGGAGTGAGGTCAAGCAAATCCGCTTCAAAGGTTGCCTTATTTCAGCCGCTAACATTGGTTGATATGGTCGTTTATGACAAAGAGAATGCAAATATTCAGAGAATTTCGGAAATAAAATCAGATCTAAGCTTTCAGCGAATTCCTTTTGATTTCATTCGATCGGGAATCAGTATGTTTATGGCAGAAGTACTAGGGAAAGTCGTCTTTGACAACTATCAAAATGAGTTACTTTTTGATCATCTAAGGGTTAAGATTTTGTCCCTTGATGCAGCGGATTACCAACCTGGGCTTTTTGCTCTCTACTTTTTAATAAGCACCTCACGATATTTAGGTTTTGAACCTGAGGATGCGGCCGACTTTTTCTTACAATTGCCTGTTGATCAAACAGGGAGTAATTATAAAATTAAATTGCAGTTTTTAAACCAACTTTTAGTAGAGGAACCGCAGGTTGCCCCCAGGTACCGGGAAATATTAAAAGGCAACTTTTAGATGACTGGATCTTATTTTATAAAATTCACATTGATGGGTTTGGGGAAATAAAATCGCTTCAGGTGCTAAGGACCCTACTCTCCTAAGCCGAAAGGGATATATTTATTGAATTTGAATGTTTCGAGTATAACTTGAGAATATACCATCTAGTTCTTTTCCACTTTTCGCATCCCTCAAACTAACTTTTACCTGATGTGTTCCTTTTGAGAGGTTTTTAATTTTAACACTTGCAACTTCCTTCAAGGTAAAAGCAGAATCATCTACAACAACATGAACTTCCACCCCATCCGTTTCAGGCCCTCCTCCTAAATATAAAAAGTCTACCACTACCGGTTCATCGGATGGATAAATCTGTGCTTCATTGGGAAGGTGAAGAATTAAATAAGGTGTATCATCCTCCGGAAATGGCTTAGAACCTCCAACAGTAAAATCACGGGCAGAAAAATTTCCGTATTCCTTTAAAGCATAACCCTCCTCATTAAGTAAATAGGCTACAGCACGGTATGTTCCTTGATTTAGGTCCAATTGAAAATTTGGCTGGTCATAGGCTTGAGACGTTCCCCCATTCAGAGAAAGCATCAAAGGATTTTGCCGACCCAAACCGTGGTTTCTAATATTAAAAGAAAAAGCCACTTTACCTATTTTAAAATCTTCATTGCCAAAAGGATTGTATATGTCAAGCATTGCATCCGGATTCATTTTAGGTTGGAATTTCTCAAAAATCGGAAGCACCGAAGGTTGTTCTTTTTCAGGCAATTGATCTTCATTTTGCTGTACAGATGATCCTTCGGTATTGTTGGTTGATGAATCACATGCTACCATCAGCCCTGAAGCAATAGCTGCACCTAGAAGTTTATACCAATAATTCATATTTGATTGTTTATAAAAGGCAAACGAGCTTGGTACCTTTTCTATTTTAATATATTGGAAATTACTATGAAGAAACCTTACTTTTGATTCCGAGCTTTACCTCGGGAACAGAAACCATGGTTATTTTACAAATAAATTCCATTTGAGTTTCTATTAAAGAATCAAAAATCAAAGGTATTTATTTTTAACAATAAAAAAATTACCTTGCATTAAACTTAAAAATCAAATGAGCGATATTTTATTTGAAGAAGTTCCTTGCTTAGACTTGGCCGATTTTATCTCCGGTAATAAGAGTAAAAAAGCAGCATTTGTTAGCAAACTGGGAGAAGCCTATGAAAACATTGGTTTTGTATCAATAAAAAATCATGGACTTGACCAAGCCATGCAAGATGAATTGTATGCGGCCATCCAAAACTTTTTCTCACTTCCTGATGAAAAAAAATCCAAGTATGAAAAGCCTGAGATAGGCTTTCAAAGAGGATATACAGGAAAAGGAAAAGAACATGCCAAAGGAAGAAATACGGGCGACCTAAAAGAATTTTATCATGTTGGTCAGCCACTTGACCAAATATCAAATGATGACCCTGTAAAAGAAGAATATGTCGCCAATATTTGGCCTAAAGAAATTCCCGAATACAAGGATATTTCAATTAAGGTTTTCCAAACCCTTGAAGCCGCAGGAAAGATTATGCTTCAAGCTATCGCATTGAACTTAGGTCTAAAGGAAAACTATTTTGATAGTAAAATAGAAAATGGCAATTCTATCCTTCGCTCCATCCACTATTTTCCGATCACAGATCCCGATGCTGTGCCCGAGGATGCTGTAAGAGCTGCAGAACATGGGGACATCAACCTAATCACTTTACTGATGGGAGCCAGTGCTGATGGCCTTCAAGTGCTAAGAAGAGATGGTAAATGGATCCCAATTACTGCCTTACCGGATCAGCTGGTGGTAAATGTAGGAGACATGTTGGAAAGATTGACCAATAAAAAGCTCAAGTCAACCATCCACAGGGTGGTCAACCCACCACGCGAACTGATGAATACAAGTAGGTATTCCATTCCGTTTTTTACATCCAAGATCAGAAATGGATCTTAGTTGCCTAGACTCTTGTGTGGATCAAGACCATCCAAAAGCATTTGAAGACTGCACCGCTGGTGAGTTTTTAGATGAAAGACTAAAAGAATTAGGCCTGAAAAATAAGACTTACTTATGACCACCATCAGGAAGGTAAGGTATTATATATATCTAAAAGATGTGCTCATACTTTCTCTGACAGCTTTTGGTGGGCCGCAGGTATTTTTGGCCATGGTCATCGATATAATGGTTAAAAAAGGAGGTATATCACCGAAAAGGATCTGCTGGAACTGAATGCACTCTGCCTAGTCTTGCCCGGTCCTACCTCCACTCAGACTGTATCAGCCATAGGTTTTAGAGTGGGAGGCCCAAACCTTGCCTACCTTTCTTTATTGGTATGGATACTTCCTGGCACCCTACTTATGATAAGTACGGCATTTTTAATAGAATACCTGCAGTCCCATACCAAAGGTGAATTAAGTTTTGCCAAATTTATTCAGCCCATGGCCATAGGCTATATAATTTATGCTTCCCAAATCACCATAAAAAAAATGATCCACTCAGTGGAAGCTGCAATTTTAATGATGATTTCAGCCTTTATCGCTTTCTTTTATAATTCTCCCTTTATTTTTCCCATCATGTTGGTCATTGGAGGCTTAATCACTACCCATAATTACAATAAACAACCTGTGATTGAAGAAAAATCTGAAATTAAAATCTCTTGGGACAATTTTATTGTTTGGGCAACGGTATTGATTGTAGCGGCTGTACTGGGGCATTATACAAGAATTTTACCCATTAGACTATTTGAAAACTTCTATAGAAATGGTTCCCTTATATTTGGAGGAGGGCAGGTTTTGGTCCCCTATTTATACACTGAGTTTGTTGAGTTTAAAAACTACCTGAGCTCTGAAGAATTCCTAACAGGCTATGCAATATCCCAAAGTATCCCTGGACCAACTTTTAGTATTAGCTCGTATATTGGAGCATTGTCCATGAGAGAATGGGGAGCAGCGGGAATGATTACAGGTGGCTTGGTAGCCGCTGCAGGAATTTTCCTCCCCGGAACTTTTCTAATCTTCTTTGTGATTCGATTTTGGGATGGTTTAAAAAATACCGTCCAGTTAGGGCAGCTTTAGAAGGCATCAATGCGGTGAGTTGCGGCATGTTGATCGCTGCAGCTTACCTTCTATTCGAGCCCATGGAAAACAATTTCATTAATATAATTATTATTATCGGCACCTATATTCTTTTGAGATATAGTAAAATCCCCTCTCCTTTGATCATCGTTCTGGGTGTAGGAATAGGCTTAATTTACCAATGGATCTTAAATAGCATCTAGACTCAACTAAAAATCCTTGATTCCCTTTTGCTTGTAAAGATTTCATTCAGCTATGGTTCTGCCGGCCGATATGAATAATACTTAAGGAATAATACAATATAAACCGCAATACCAAGGGGAATAAACCCACTGAAGGCTAACAAACTCTCATGGTAATATGACAATACATGCCAAGAACGCCATGTGGAAAATCCTTGGAAAAACAAGATCAACTCGGAACCTATAAAGCCAATAAAAAAGGAATAACTACCCATTTAAATTGCTTATTATAGGTAACTAAGGCTTGATTTTTGAAGAAAGAATACAATAAATAAGCAGAAAATAAGCCCAACATATTCAGGTGGATAAAACCAATAATTGTTGTGCGTAAGGAAACAGCAAGATCAGCAATATCCGGAAAAATTAGCAAAACTTGAGCAACTACCCTAATCACCCCTACAATAAAGGCCAGCAATAAAAAAGAGTGGGCCGCAGGAAGCCTGGTTAGATTAAACCTAAAATCTTTTCTTAATGAAAGAAGCGCCCCCAAAGCCAATAACTGTAACCCCACTCCTATAAAATTAACACCAAAAGTCCAATTCCATCTGTAAGCCCAAAATAAAATCAAACCAAAAGTAAGGACTTGACTGAGGCACATTAGGAAATAAAAGCTTTGAAAACCAAATGGTGAAAATTTAGGCTTAAAATCATTTATTATCAAGGCCAAAACTCCGAACAAAAGCCAACCATTGAATTGAAAGTGAAGGTAAAACTGAATGGCTACCTGATAGAGAACTCCTCCCCCACCTCCATTTGCCATGATCACAGCTACAGCCCAAACTCCACAAGTAGAAATCAAAAGGAAGAGCAATGCTGTTCTTAATAAAAGGGTTATTTGAATGCTTTCCTTTCGATGGTCTTTCCATACCCGATATACAAATACATAACTCAAAACTATGTGAAGTGAGGAAAAAATATTGAAAATCCTGCATAACCCTGCAGTGGAAAAGAGAGCATCATTCCAACCACTGAAAATTGTGTCAACCAAAATAGCCGGGTATAAATAGCTTTTGAAGCTTTCTCTTTATCCAAAAAGCGTCCATGAATTAAAACAAATAAACCCAGATATAGCCAACCCAATAGTGCCAAATGGGAATGTCCATGCAGCATGTTTTTGTATTCCATCCAATATAAATCCCATACAAATGCAGCCCGGAGCAATAAACCCATTAAAGCAGCAATAAAAAAGTTAATCAATGAAATTAGCAGCCAAGATTTTCTCATTTACCCCTTGATTTTATTCTATGAGTTCGGGAAAAGTGTTCGTATCGCATCCCTAATTCCCAAGCTATTCTATAAAACAAAGCTACCCATATTTTAGGATAATTTTATCTTTTATTAGATTGTAAATGCAGCATTGAGGATAAAAAAGAAACATCTGTACACCTATTACCCTATATAAATCACCTATTTACATTCGCTTAAAACTTTTCATCTTAGAAAAACCGAATACTAAATAATCATTCATAATAGTTATTGAAAATAAAATTTATTTGTTTACATTTGTAGAACAAATTTCAAACATGTAGAATGAAGTTGTCTAAATCTGAAGAAAAGTTAATGGAGCTGATTTGGTCTAACCAGCCCATTTTCATGAAGGAGCTATTGGAGATTATCCCGGTACCGAAACCTGCTCCTAGCACGGTTGCAACGCTATTGAAGCGTATGCAACAAAAAGGATATGTTGGATTCAAGATGTTTGGTAATTCTAGACAGTACTATGCCCTTGTAGAAAAGCCGGAATATTTTTCAGGACAGGTAAAAACCATCATAAAAGATTTTTTCTCTAATTCACCCCTTCAATTTGCCTCTTTTTTTACCAAGAAGGCAGATTTAACTACAGAAGAGTTGGAGGAATTGAAAGGACTTGTAGAAATGGAGATTAAACGTAGAAAAGAATGATGCTTGGGCACTATTGCTTCTACTTCCCTCCGCCATGGCCGTACCATTTATTAGCCTACCCTTATAATTTTAACAGGAAAGCGCTGTTAATCTTAGCTATCCTGTATTGATTCACAGCAGTACCACTCATGCGATAGAAGCGACGCGGACACCTCATACTATCCCTACAGAATTTTGGTATTTTTTAGACTATGTATTCATTACCAGCCTCTTATTTGCTAAAAAAATTAATACATTAATCAAGTTAATGAGATAGACAAAAGAAGGATCTGAAAAAACCAAAATGATCATTGCACATGAACTTATCCAAAACACTCAAAAGTACCCTATTGATTTGGTAATGATTGAATCGTAAACATTTTAATAAAATTAAGCAAACACTAAAAATGAATTCGCCTAAAATTAACCCAATGGGCTAATATTTCTGTTTTGGTAATAGGCTATTTTCAACTGAAACATTTCAGCCATTTTAGAAGCTCTCCACATTGCTTCATTTGCTTTTTCTCCAAAAAATTCTCTCGAAGGGTCTCCTGAAACAACATCAACCAACGTTCAAAATGATTCTGATCTATAGGTAGATTGGCATGGGGTGGAAAAGGGCTTCCATAATAGGTATGTTCACTCAGCAATACTGTTTGCCAAAATTGATACATTTTTTCTAAATGCTTGTCCCAATTGCCTTTTATTTTTTCTTCAAAAATAGGCCCGATTAACGGATCCATTCTAACTTTTTCGTAAAACAGGTCCACTAATTCTTTTATTTGGGTTAAGGATTTTAAATCCCCTTTTTCTTTCTCCAATTTACAATCCTATTAAATTTATACCCCAATAGTAGTCAAAGTAGCTTTTCCTTCATTCACTTCCTTTGCCAATTCTCTTATGGTTTTCTCTGAGAGCAATTTAACTAAATTTTCTCTAATTATTTTATAATCATCATGAATCGGACAAGGGTGATTTTCATTGCAATGTTTCAATCCTAATCCGCAGCCTCTAAAAAGTTTATCACCATCAATCGCTTCAACTACAGCAAGTAATTTCATATTCTCTTGCTCCTTGCTAATATAAAACCCTCCATTTGGACCTTTTGTAGAACTTATTAAATTTTGTTTTGCTAGTGATTGCAAAATCTTAGCAGTAAAAAATTCCGGAGTATCAATCTCCTTACAAATATCCTTGACACCTAGTTTGACTCCATCTGCACTTTTAGACCAAATGTAAATCACTGCCTTAATGCCATATTCACAAGCTTTTGAAAACATAATATTTGATTATTTAACCCAAAATTTATCCTCCCAATCCTCTGTGACAGGCTTGTGAAAAGCTGCTACTTTTCCTTCCAATTCTTCCAATTCTTTATTTAGCAATTCTACTTGCATATACTGAAAAAGCTTTCTTTCTTCGAAACGGATGTGAGCTTCTACCATATGACAAAATTCATCCAACTTGGTCAATAACTCATCCTCTTTGAATTTACTTAACTCTTTATAAGCTTTCTGTATATTCCGGTGTTGGCTTTCTACTTCTTTCCTTAATAAATCGTTTTTTGCCATATAGGTAAAAATAACCGACTCCTCCAGTGAAATGTGAGGCTCCATATGATTGGAGAAAAAATACTTTACATAATTTAGAAGTCGCTCCGGTACGATACTTTTTTCTCGTCCTTGCCGGACCTTCCAAACCAACAGCAGCCCAAAATGGTGATCTCTAGAAACAGGTACAAAAGCAGGATGTCTCCTTAATGGTTTTCCCATACAAGGTTAACTTTACAAATAGAGCCCGAAAAGCCCATATTTAATGAAACAAATCAAAGGTAAGCAGTTTAATGCCATTTAGAGGATAAAACAATCTTTTATTCACCACTCCCTTATTTGTACATTCACTTTCTAAAATAACTACCCTATAATTAAAATCTACCCTTAGTGCAATAGCCGGTGATTTTGATTACCAATAAATTAGATTGTATGAACATATTGGGGAAGTAAGCTTAGTAAATGAACCTAAACTTGATATTAATAAGTTCCAATTCGTTCAAAATAGTACAATTCAAATCACCCTTTGTCCACAGAACTACTAATTATTTTTCTAAGAAATTAAGCAAAGGAGAAATAAAACCATCGAAATTTTCAATATGAGGCAAATGACCGATGTTAGAAAGTTCAACCAACTCCGCATTTGGTATCCGATCCTTTGTAATTCCTCCTAATTGATCATATAACCCCATGGTTTTTCTTACTTCATCCGACACCAAATTTTTTCCCAGTGCAGTTCTATCTCGGGTTCCGATAATCAATAATGTTGGAGCAGAGATATTTTGGAATTCATAGACCACGGGCTGGGTAAATATCATATCATAGGTCAGCGCAGAATTCCAAGCAATTGTTTCATAGGAAGAATTTAATGTCCATCCAGCCAATAGGTTAACCCACTGATCGTATTCAGGTTTCCACTTATTGTCATAATAATTTTCAAGCTGATATTTTTTTATTCCTTTGTAACTCTTTTTCAATTCATTTTGGTACCACCATTCCACAGGCCTATAAGGAACCTTAAGTTTCCAATCTTCAAGCCCAATAGGATTTTCTAAAATTAGTTTCTCAGTGAACTCGGGATACATCAAAGCGAACCTACTCGCCAACATCCCACCCATAGAATGGCCTAAAATGGCTGTTTCCTTTATATTTAATGAATCTAATATGGCCTTGGTATTTCGTGCAAGTTGTTGAAAGGTATAATGAAAATTGGCCGGCTTAGAAGACTTCCCAAAACCTATTTGATCTGGAACGATCACTCTATACCCCTCCTTTGTCAGGGCTTCAATCGTTGTTTCCCAATAAGCGCCATTGAAATTTTTACCATGAAACAAAACAATATTTTTCCCATTGTAATCGTCAGGTTTCACATCCATAAAAGCCATTTTTAGTTCTTGTTTTTGAATGTGTAAAGGCAAATAAGAAACGGGATAAGGGTAGTCATAATTGGCAAGTTCAATATCCAACCACTGCAAATCATTTTGCTGTGCCGAGCTGACTTGGTAACTGCCTAATACTATAATTAAAATCGTTAGTAACTTCTTCATTTTTCTAATATTTTTGCCGGAATGGAATCTCCTAGCTTCTATCCTTTTTTTGATTGGGTTATGTATAAATAAGGCTTATCATACCATCTAAACCATTCTTTTATTCTTACTTCACTTAAGCCAACGGGTTTACTCTAGAAATGTTCCCACCTACTTTTCCATTAAGCTCCACAAATTCCTTTCCAAAATTCAACCCGAAATAGACCTTTTCATGAATCGTAATAACCTGAGTTCGATTCAAATACTAGCCGGTGAGCAAGAAAGGTGTTTTTAAATCTATTGGAATTTAAATGAACCCAACGGGCAAGAGATTAAGGCCGATCTATTTAAATAAGATTATTACCTTCATAAAACTCCAATTCATCACTTTCAATGCTGTTTAAATAAAAGTCAGCTAGTGGAGCATTTTTAGCCACACCTCCATTTGTAAAAGCCATAACCTTCATGCCGGCATTTTTTGCTGCTAACATCCCCGAATAGGAATCTTCAATTACTAAACATGCTTCTGGTTCAGTCCCTAATTTTTTAGCAGCACTTAAATAAATTGCAGGATCCGGCTTACCTTTAATTTCTGAGTCAGCAGAAAGGATAACATCAAATAAATGTAAAGCATCTAATTTTTTCAATACGACAGGAATAATCCTTTCCGGGGAATTGGTTGCCAAACCAATTTTATAATTTTTATCCTTTAACTTCTCAACAAAGGATTTCACTCCCTTAATCAGGCAGTCTTCAGTCTCTATTAACGCAATAACCCTTGAAACAACCAACTGTTCGACAACCTCTAAAGAAAGGTCGTCCCAAGGAAATCTTTCAAACCAAAACCGGGTAACTTCAAGTGTAGTCATGGCTTTGGTCTGGTTTGTAAGTTCATCTGAAACCACAACACCCAATGAAGTAAACACCTCAAATTCAGCTTGCTTCCAGTAGCTCTCTGAATCGACCAATACTCCATCCATGTCAAAAATAATAGCCTTACTATTGTTCATTATCATCAAGTTTACGCCTGTTTAATCCAATGAAATTACATTTATAAAAGTGATCTATCAACTGTATCAAACATAAGAAAATGTTCTTGCATTTGATGTCGTTCTATTTCCGCTAGAATCAATCACAGTAAACACTACTGAATAAACATCTACTTGTTTAGCAGTAAAACTTTCCGATAATATAAGTTCCAAATCATTATCTGTTAGATTTTCAAAAACCTTATCCAATACAATATCACCTTTACTATTTGAAATAGTGACTTGTATCGACTCTACCTTTACATCGTCCATCCCTTTGGCTTCAAGTAGTACAGGTTCACCTTCAGGCCAGGCTCCTCCCCACTCAGCAACGTAAGTCTGATTTATTGCAGGACTTCTAATGTCGATAACCGGATCGTTAATGTCCAATTTCCCTTCTTCCTCTGTAATGCATCCAAAACATGCTAAACAGAATAATAAACAAAAACCTAAAATTGCTTTCTCAGAAATCATGTACTTTTAAATGTAAATATTGTTATAAAAAGGTTCTTTTTGGATTAATGTAATAAGGGATTTTTGAATTTCTCTATCCAATGAATGTATTACAAGTCCTAGCAAAGATAAACTCAATAAACCACATGGAATAGTCAAATTACAATGAATTCCGGGTTGAATGTATGAAAGTTGAATGTATGAACTAAAAGCTGCAGACAACTACCCGGGAAAAGTAGATAGTGATTTTGGTAGATCACTTTTTTTAACAAAACACTAAAGTTTAGTTAACTTCAAAAACTTACTGATTAGGGCTTCACAAATCCTACTAAAAAATGCCCCTTTTAAATTTTTTCAAACCTAAAAGGGGCTGTAGTGCAAAAAATTTCGAATCGAAAAACTCAGGCAAGCTGTAAATTTAGTTTCATTTCAGCCAATTGGGCCTTTACTCTTTCCAAGACCAAGGAATTTTCCTTAGACCAACTGTCTTTAAATTCTTGGTAATAGGCAATGCCTTCAGATAAATTCTTCTTGAATTTATTTATATAAACCTCTACTTTCTTTCCATTTTCAGGCAAGGCATTTTCTATATCAGCCTTGAGGTGCTTTATATAGAGTTGCAGTTCTTTAACAAACACGTGAGGTCGTTCCGGGTCTAAACTTAAACTTACCTTTCCGTAAATATGATCCACCATTTCTTTCAAGCTGAATATACCTTTAAAATAGGCCAAATTCGGTCCCGGGCAAATTGTTACCGCATTGAGATTTCTACGAGGTGTTTCGCCTACACTCAACAAAGCCGGAGCACCCAATCCTTCACACAAGCAATCCTTTTCCAACACCTCGTTTAGTTCCGCATTAGAAATCTCTCCTGCGTCTCTTTGTTTAATTTTAAGGTTTTGATATTGTCTTGAGGCTGTGCAGATAGGCTTGTCAGTAAACTCAACATTTGAAGAAAGCAGTTTTTTATAGCAAGGGCTTCCGGGTCTTCCTTTGGCAATTCTCTCCTTTCTTTGTGCTTCCGCAGTGCTTGTCCTCAAGTTGTTGAATGGAACCCCCAAAGGAGATGCTCTACTCAAATAAAAATCAGATATTTTTGCTTTAAGCAGCTTTTCAAAAGTGCCCTCATCAACACTGGTAGCTTCAGGCACAAGCAAAAATGGACTCCCCCAGCCTGTGCCATCCAACTCATATTTCTCCAGCAACATTCGGTTTTCATCTGAATTACCAATCCCTCCTTGGTAGGTGATTCTGGGTTTAACACTTGAGGTCAACAATGGCCTGTTCTTTTTATCAAGGGCCGTTTGGCAGATTGTAAACACCTCATTTCGAAGGTTTTCCCTATTCGATTTAAATTGATCAAGGATAGGTCCTGCAAGGAATCCATCAGTCGCAAAGGCGTGTCCACCACAGTTTAAACCTGATTCAATCCGGTATTCGTCTACCCACAATCCCTTTTTTGCAAGGAATTTTCCCTGAACAAGGGCTGAACGATAATCGGAAACTTTTAAAATAATTGGCTTTTTGATGTGTCCATTTTCATCAGGGAAGAAGTCTTCAAACTGCTCCGCATAACCATATAAAGCAGGGTTCATGCCAGCAGAAAAACCACTCCACCTCTTACATTACTTTCTGCAAAACCTTTTAAAGCCAACAAAGCATCGGAATACTCCCTAGGTAAAACCTTACCCTCTTTGTCATAATTGAGCTTGTCCACCTTGGTCATTATATTGACATCAATACTACCCGGCTCAATCGCCTCCCTAAGCACTTGTTGAAGATTAAGTCTTTCATCACCTGTAGCAAGCTTCATATTTAAATAAAGACTGCTCAAGGGATGATCAGTAGGCAATAAATCAAAGTATTTGTCTATTTCCTGCCCCTCTCCAAAGTTTTGGCTTTTTAACTCCACTATCTGCTGATCTACAGTTCTTTGCAAGAAATTCAGGTAAGCCTTGATCCGTTTTGCCCTGGAGTCATGGTCTTTTTCAGAAATTGGTTCAAACTGAGTATCACGTAAGTAATGGCAACGCATATCCTCCAGCAACTGATCATCCATAATTGAAACGACAGATGAAATGCCAAAACGTGCTACTTTTAAAGGGGTATCTACAGTAAAGCCCAAACCCATTACAGGGATATGGAAATTATGAATCTGAGGCATATTGATAAATTTGTTTAATTTCTTTAGGCCTATTGATGACCCTTTGAATAGTTACAAAATTACCTTCATTCTTTCCTCAAAATGCTTAGCATGCTCAGTTCATTGGCTGACTTTCGTCAGGTATTTTGGTAAAATTTTATAGCCGCAGAAAAAGTCAGCCTTTTAAACTTTGATAAACAGCACCCCATGGCTCCCTCATTTTTCTACTAAGCAATTGATTGGCTGCAAAGTTATCTTTGAACTGCTCTTTTTTCGGATTCCAAACCAAATCCTGCTCCAGCATCATGGCAATATTCCCCAAATGGGCAAGGGTAATGGATCGATGACCTACCTCTGCCGGAGCCACTGTTTCCTTACCGGAGTAAATGCAATCAATAAAATTTTCAAAATGATTATCACTCACATACAGTTGGGTTTCCTCCGAAGTAATTACTGTGTCTTTCAAACCTTCAGGATAGATTTTATGGTCTCCCCTTGTAGCCCAAGCAGACCCTTCAGTTCCTTGGAAGGTCACCCCAAAATCTTTGTCACTCTGGATGATTAATTTTATACCATTTTCATAAAGGCACTCAAAATAAAATCTGGTAGCTGTATTCCAAATCGGATGATCAGACCAGACCGCTTGGGCGTTTTGAATGCTTACCGGTCCTGTCAGTTCGGTGCCCATTCCCCACTGGGCAATGTCCGGATGGTGCCCACCCCAATCCGTAACATTTCCACCGGAATAATCCAGATTCCATCGAAAATTCACGTGAGTTCTACAAGGACTATAGGCTGCTTCCGGTGCAGGTCCTAACCACATGTCATAATCAAAGTCTTTAGGTACCGGAATGGTTTCTGTCAAATGTCCGGTTTTCCCAAAATCAGGAGTTCCTCCGGGTAACCCACAAATGACAGTATGCAGGTCACCCAACCTTCCATTTCTTGCCAGCTCACAAACTCTTCTGAAATGATAACTGGATCTTTGCTGACTCCCGTTTGAAAAGTTACGCCGTATTTTTTAACAGCATCACTCATGGCCCTACCTTCATCCACAGTAAGTGACAATGGTTTTTGACAGTAAATGTGCTTCCCTGCAGCAGCAGCCATCATCACAGGTATGGCATGCCAATGATCTGGCGTAACCACCTCCACTGCATCTATGTCTTTATTTGCTAACAATTCTCTAAAATCCGTATAACCGCTTGAAGACTGATAACTCTTTCCGTTTCTTTCTGAATAATAATCATCTACTACTTGCATAATAAAATCCCGACCGGCTACTTTTCCATTCCAATAACCGGGACTTTTCTTATTCACATCACAAATGGCAGTAACTTGGACTCGATTGTCTTTTAAAAGTCTTTCACATCATTTCCAGCCTGATTGCCCGCTCCGATAAAACCCAGATTAATTCTATCAGAAGGTGCTACAAAACCATTTTTTCCCAATGCAGATCCGGGAATAATGCTAGGAATAGATAGCAGTCCTCCTGCCATTAAAGTCGATTTTTTCAAAAATTCACGTCTTCGGTTTTTCATACCTCAAAATAATGCTAATTTAAAAATTAGACAAATTATATTTCAATTAATCTACTTTAGACAATTATAAAAAGCAGACAAAACAAATACCCCAATGAAAAAATATGGCATGGAATGATCTATTTTATTTCGTTCATAACAGGGAATGAACAGCCTGCTGTAAGGCCGGTACAACCTTTTCTTCAAACCAGGGATTTTTCATTTGCCATATTCTATTCCTGGGTGAGGGATGTACTAAAGGAAAAAACTTAGGAAGGTAATCTTGGTAACTCCTTACTGTTTCGGTTAAGTTTTTCTTTTTCTCTTTTCCCAAGTAATAATTTTGGGCGTACTGCCCTATCAGTAACACCAATTGGATTTTTTGCATTTCACCCATCAAGTCAGGATGCCATTTGGGAGCACACTCCGGCCTTGGAGGAAGATCCCCTCCCTTACCCCTTCCGGGATAACAGAATCCCATCGGCACAATTCCGAAAATTTCAGGATTATAAAAAAGATCTTTGTCTACACCCATCCATGCTCGTAAGTTTTTTCCACTTACATCATCCCAAGGTAGGCCACTTGCATGCACTTTGGTCCCCGGGGCCTGCCCTACTATTAAAATTTTACTATTTGCATGGGCAGATAAAACAGGCCTTGGGCCTAAAGGAAGATATTTCTCGCATAGGGTACAAGCGCGAATTTCTTTAAGAAGTGCTTCCATAAATGTGATTCATTTATAAATTACAAACCTAAACATTTAAAGTGAAATGCTCTAATCATTATCGCATCCCTTAGGGGCATTTTTGCCGAATGCTACTTGGTGAATAACAAAATCAAAAACAGAAGCCGAAACCCTAAACTCCTAAAAAATAAAACACCTAATTGTTTCAATTTAGTAGAATATTCGATGGTCCACAAACAATTTCATTTCATTAAAACTATTATTTTTTAATTTTTACCAAAATTAAAATCAACCAACCTCTTGTTTTTATTAATTACAATTATTTATTTAGTTAAAAAAATACAATGAAGCTTTCTCCAAATTTCGTCTTCGTATCCATTACCATTTTGTCTCTTGTACTTTTTCTTGTAACAGGAAAAAGCAGTAACAACCAAGTTATCACTTGCAATTACAGACAGCATTCGCATCGATTATTTAGGATTACTTGATTTTATGGATATCCAACCCAAGAGTGAGCGAATACTGTTTCATGACAGACAAAGAGGCATTATTTTAATGACAGATTTCAAAGGAAACAAGTTGCTCAAAATGGAAAAGGGTGGTGACCAAAAAGACAGCTACGGAGGGTTTTTATACAGTGCTGCCAAAATAAAAGAAAGTGACCATATTTCTCTGGTGTCACAAAATGGTTTTTTTGAATATGATGCTAAAGGAAACTTAATCTCTCACCAAGCCTTTTCAGAAAACCCTCCATTATTGGCCGGCCGTGCAGCTGCGGATACCGAATTAATGGAGCACAATGGGTTATTGTTCCAAAAAGGTCTGGTTGCTTGGGGAAAATACAATAAAACAGAAGATGAGTATTACAATCAATTTCAACTTTTGGTGAAATTTGACCCTGAAAATGGTACTGCAGAACGAATCATCAATCTTGAAGAAAACAGCCCTTTCCGAAGCACCGGGAGGGCCTATGAAATTTCCGAGATGAACCCCTCCTTAACCATTTTGGATGATAAGCTTTTGGTTATTGCCGGTACAGACCCATATCTTAATTTCTACGACATTAATTCACCTCACCAATTGCTGAATAGAAAACGGATCGACTATCCCAATTATCAAATAGGCGAAGGTACAGACAGGTCAAAAGCAGATCCAAAAGCCCTTGCCTTTGATGAATCTGCAGGTCGTACCTATACTTTAAAAGTTTACAAAGATTATCTTATCACTTCATTTTCTTCCGGATACGAAACGGCAGATAGAGAAGCCTATAAAGCCATCAAGAATAGAGAAGATTACAGTATTTTCCAGAATAAAATAAAAAATAAATACCAACCAGCCTTGCTCCTATTGAATCATCAGGGAGAAACATTACAAAGTTTAGCGCTTCCGGACAAATTCGATCACCGTCAATTCTTGATACGAAACGGGTCGCTATGGTGGCTTTCTAAATTCAATACGGATAAGGAAGAGGACTTTGTGAAAATTTACAAAGTAGAAATCATAGAAAAATAGGTGACCCATTTCTGAGTCACCTATAAAGGCTTAGCCGAGTTAGACCTTATATGTTGTTTTTACAAAGCCATGTCATAACCTCCAAACCTTCTGAGGTTATAGGTGACTGTAAGCATAAAAAACTGTTTTAAAACCTGCGTTCTTACATCTTCTATATAAACATCCGTAACATTCCTACTTATGCTCGCATTTTGATTGAACAAATCGAAAACGGTAAGCTTTATTTCAGTTTTATTGCTAGGAGGAATTCTATAGCCAATATCCATATTTGCCAGCAGAATACTCCTATCAAATTCATCACCCAAACCTGTATAAAGCTGGTGATTAACGCTCGTACCTAAGAAAACCCCTCCCACAAAATTCCAGAATAGATCGGCTTTGGTACTGTGAGTATAATAATTATTCTCCAAACTTTCCTGTAAGCTACTTCTCACCCAATTGAAAGTCCCACGGGAGGAAAGGTTGAAATCCACACTTTCACTAATATTACTACTTAAATTAATCCCTTGTCTGTAAGAAGTATTTTTATTGTTATTCAACTGACCATTGATTATACCAGGTCTATTTCGAGTAGTAAAACTAGAGTTAATGCTCAGGTTACTTTTCATAAATTTAAGAGGAAAGCCATAGCTTCCATAAACCCTAAAGACATAGTAATTATCAAGGTTTACCGGTTTAGTAAATTGACCTCCTTGTGCCAAGGTTACATCATTTTGAATAAGGGTATCCTGAGACGCGATAAAGGTTTCATTACCTATGTAATTATTCCTAATGTTTCCATATAGAAAAAACATCCACGACCTGTTGGTCTCGGGGTTGATAATCCTATACCTTGTAAAAAGTCGGTGACTGTACTCTTGCTCTAGCTCAGGGTTACCTGAAGAAAGTTGCAATGGATTGGCATTGCTGATTACATCCTGCAGTTGGCCAATGGATGGCGCATCAGTATCGGTATTGTAATCAATTCTTATCGAACTAAACTCACCCGTTTCGTAATTGATCACAGCTCTAGGTAGAAAATTAGAAAATGATTTCTTTGTGTTTTCAAAACCCGGAAATAATCTGTCACTGTCTATATTGGCAGATTCATAATTTATATTGGTATAAAAAGAAAGCTTTTCTGTTTTATAGCTATAACCCGCTCCTCCTCTATGGGTGATATAACTATTCTCAAACCTATTGGTCAATGTACTATCAACCTGGATAAGTCCTGTTTCTGCCTCTTGAATTTCTACATCCTGCCTTGTATCGGAGTTGTTATTTGAAATCCGATACCCAAAACGAAGTCGTGATTTCTCACTTAACGGCTCATAAAATCTAACTCCTGCATTGTAGTAAAAACTATTGTATTTGTTATCCTTAAATTGGATCAGTGAATCTATGCTACTGTCCTGAAAACTAGTGGTAACTGCTACCAAATCAGAATTACTATCACTATTGTACTTACTAGTATAGACAAAAGTAGAAAATGCTCTTCCTTCTTTGTCAAATTTATACCTGTAATTTAAAGAATTGGCAAAACTCGTGGACTCCCGAGAAGAGGAGGTCTCGTTTTGGATTCTATTGATATAGGTATTTTCATCATAAAGATTATAAGCATCCAGAAGGTTAACGGAATTTCTATAATCCAATCCTATTCGCGGCCGAAGAACCAAGGCGTGCTTTTCATTGATTTCATAATCTATCCTGGCACTAAACCTGTGACTTTGGGTTTTTGTATGATAGTTTCTATCCTCATTATATAGCTGAAGACTATCATCAGGCAATATATACTCCCTAGACGAAGTTCTATTCAGCACATTGTCCCTGTCATTAAAAAGGTAATTACCGGATACTTTTAATTTCTCCCCCAGGTATTCGTCAGAAAAATTAGCACCTAAAGCATTGGTATTTGTAATCCCGGGCAACTCACCGACAGTTAGTCCATCACTGGTACCTCCACTACTGCTTTCCAGGCTTCCCAACTCATCTCCACCAAAATTTTGCTGGTTGATATTGTTACTTAAACCTAAAATGGACAACCTTTTGGCACCATTGAAGAAGTTCATATTCCCACCGCCAATATAATTATTGTCTGTACCATAGCCTCCATAAAATTTACCAAACCTTCCTGCGCGCATATCAGGCTTAGTAATGATGTTAATTGTTTTAATTGTCTCTCCATCATCAAAGCCTGTTAATTTGGCTTCTTCACTTCCTTGGTCTAAAAACTCAATTTTTAACACAACCTGAGCAGGCAGATTTTTTAAGGCCGCGGCGGGGTTATCCCCAAAAAAAGGTCTTCCGTCCACCAAAACCTCTTTCACCTCTTCCCCTTGCACTTCGATCACTCCATTAGAGATTACTACTCCCGGCATTTTTCGAACCAACTCATCAGCATCTGCCTGAGGCCTGGTTTTGAAGGCATTGGCATTAAATGCTACAGTATCTCCTCTTACTTCACCGGTTAGGGCATCTGCTGACAATTCAAATGCTTCTAATTCTTGTCCGTCACTAACAATTTCGAATACACCCAAATCATTCCCTTCCGGTGAGGTCATTTTTTGTTGAAAGGTCTGGTAACCAATAAATGAAAGCTCTAAAAGAAATTCTTTGATAATGGGTCTGTTGATTTTGAATTTCCCATCAAAATCAGTGTAAGAAGATTGAAGGGTTTCTCCGTCTTGGTTTTTTATAAAAACATATGCTCCAAATAATGGCTCCTTTGTTTGACTGTCTACAATGGTTCCTGTAAATTGTTGCTGAGCAAAAATACCGGAGATGATAGAGAAGAAAAGAAATACTATTAATAAGGGGGATTTGAATGACATGAATGAATAAATTATGGAAATAGCAATTGGCTTGTTTTAAATCGATAGCAAATTGACAATACATCCATAACATTCAAATGACAATTATGCCAAGGTGAATCTGACAGGTTTGTAAGGCAAATTAACTAGATAATTATTGACTTCTTTAATTAGTAGGTGTTACCGCACAGGTGGAAATTGCATCAAAATTACTCTTAAGAAAAAATAATTGCTTTTATGACATCAAAAAAGATAAAATTTGTTTCTGAGAATTAGCGATTTAAAGGTTTTGAAAGAAAATTCTTCGAAATGGGATTTGCATTAAAAAAAAAGACCTGTTACATTTGTCACACTAAAAAAGAGCAAGTCTTTTAAAGTTAAATGATTGGCCGATGGTGTAACTGGCAACACGTCTGGTTTTGGTCCAGAAGAGTCCAGGTTCGAGCCCTGGTCGGCCAACAGTCCAAGTCCCAAGTTGATTTCTTCAACTTGGGACTTTTTTGTTATATATCTCACAGAATTTACTTTTTACCCGATATATGCAGTAGACCTTCTATTACGTGCTGAAATCGCTTCAAAACACTCATTACCGATTTAGGGAATATATTTTTTAATCCATGGCCATTAAATTACCCGGCTTCTCGAAAGCCTTTACCTCCATTAACCCCATAAGAAGAAAACTTAATAAATAATTAATCCAGCATTTACTCCTTGTAAAACATTCATAATTAAGGAAATGGCAATAATTTATTTCACCCATCCCGGGTTAGCCTATATTTCCAATTTCCACTAGGTGGTTAAAATAAAAAAATCAATAGTTTTGTAAATGCTGAAATTGGCTACCCAAAATCTCTTTATAATATTTACCCACTCCGGAAGTAAGCCTTTTATAGCAAGTTGTTTTCAAATGAATTAACTTTCTTCTATAAAGATCTATTTTAAAACCATGTTTACATTCAAACACGCGCTGCATTCAGGAATTTTCGCAGCCTCTATTACCATCTTACTTTTCAGTTATTCCACGGTACTTGCACAAAACAATGTTACAGGCTATGTTTATGAAGACCTCAATAACAATGCAATAAAAGACAAAAATGAAAAAGGCATCCAAGGCGTAGCTGTTACGAATGGCAAAGAAGTCAGTCTTAGCAAGGAAGATGGAAGCTATAGCCTTCCGGCCAATGATGACATGATCGTTTCAGTCATTAAACCTGCAGGCTATGCTGTGCCAGTAGACGCCAACAATCAGCCTCAATTTTTTTACATCCACAAGCCCAATGGGTCACCTGATACTGGTGAAAAAAGGATTCTTCCCACGGGCAAACTTCCCAAATCTGTAGATTTCCCTTTGATTGCGCAGGAAGAAGACTCGAATTTCTCTGTGATTTTATTTGGAGATCCTCAAGCCGATGACCTTACCAATGCCGGTTATTTTGAGAAAGCCATAATTTCTGAGCTTATTGGGGGCAAAGGAGCTGCCTTTGGCCTAAGCCTGGGTGATTTGGGTGCTAGAAATTTATTTGACAACTATATTCAATCTCTTGGAAAAATAGGCATTCCATGGTACAATTTGCTAGGAAACCACGACACCAATAGCTATAAGGAAGACCAACTCTCAGATGAAACCTATGAGGCCAGCTTTGGCCCTACCAATTATGCACTTAATTATGCCAATGCTCATTTTATTGTATTGGATGATGTGATCACACCCAACCCTTTCGGTCAAGGGAGTTATATAGGAGGCTTTAGAGAGGATATTTTGGAATTTATAAAAAACGATTTAAAACATGTTGCTAAAGACAAGCTAATCGTTCTGGCCTTTCATATCCCTATTTATGAGTTTGAAAAAGGTCCGGACCAATTTAGGGAAGGCGACCGACAAAAACTTTTCGATTTATTAAAAGGCTATCAATACACCCTTTCTCTTTCGGGGCACACCCATTCTCAAAATCACCATTTTTTCACCACCGAAGAAGGCTGGCCCAACGCAGGCTTTCATCACCACTATAACCCCGGAGCCACCTCAGGAGGCATTTATATCGGCCCCAAAGATAGCTATGGCACCCCTTCAGGCATAATGCGTGACGGCACACCCAAAGGCTATGCCTTTCTAAATATAACTGGCAATACCTACAGCTATGAATATGTTCCTTCCGGAGACAATGACTTGAAAATGAGTCTTCATCTGCCCAAAATTGTACCCCAGGCAAAAAAATACAGAGGTGAAATTACCGTAAACTTTTTCCAGGGAACACCTAGGGACAGTGTAAAATACCGGATAGATGATGGAGAATGGACAGCTTTGAAACTCGTACCAGAATATGACAAGTATTTGTTGGATATCCTTCATGAATGGGATCATGCAGAAGAACTCCCCTGGGGAATCCGACCCTCCACTCCATTAATTTCTTCTCATATATGGAGTGGCAGAATTCCTTCCGACCTCCCCTTAGGAGAGCATACCGTAGAAGTGCAAGCCAAGGACTGGTTAGGAAGAACCTACACTACAGATAAAACATTTAAAATCGTACCGGATAATCAGTGAATTCCATGTGGTGATGGAGTGATGGGGTGATGTAGTGATGTAGTGATCGAGTGATGTAGTGATCGTTTACCGGTGCCTGAGCCTGTCGAAGGTGTAGGAAAACGGTTACGATTAATTGTTAACCGGAGAGATAAACCACCGGAATCTATTTCCGGCACTTGGGCTTGTCGAATTACCGGAGCCTTAACCTATCGAACCACCGGAACCTGAGCCTGTCGAAGGTGTAGGGGAACGGATACGATTAATTGTTAACTGGAGAGATAGACCACCGGAACCTGTTTCCAGTACCTGAGCTTGTCGAATTACCGGAGCCTGAACCTATCGAATTACCGGTGCCTGAGGCTGTCGAAGGTGTAGGGAAACGGTTACGATTATTTGGTAATAGGAGAAATAGACCACCGGAACCTATTTTCGGTACCTGAAGCTTGCCGAACCACCGGAGCCTGAGCCTGTCGAAGGTGTAGGGAAACGATTACGATTAATTGTTAACTGGAGAAATAGACCACCGGAATCTATTTCCGGCACTTGGGCTTGTCGAATTACCGGAGCCTTAACCTATCGAACCACCGGAACCTGAGCCTGTCGAAGGTGTAGGGGAACGGATACGATTAATTGTTAACTGGAGAGATAGACCACCGGAACCTGTTTCCAGTACCTGAGCTTGTCGAATTACCGGAGCCTGAACCTATTGAATTACCGGTGCCTGAGGCTGTCGAAGGTGTAGGGAAACGATTACGATTAATGTGAATTGGAGAGATAAACCACCGGAACCAGTTTCCAGTACCAAAGCTTGCCGAACCACCGGAGCCTGAACCTATCGAATTACCGGTGCCTGAGCTTGTCGAAGGTGTAGGGGAACGATTACGATTAATTGTTAATTGGAGAGATAAACCACCGGAACCTATTTCCGGTACCTGGGCTTGTCGAATTACCGGAGCCTGAGCCTGTCGAAATACCGGAGCCTGAGCTTGCCGAAAGTGAAGGGAGACGGTTACGATTATTTGGTAATAGGAGAGATAAACCACCGGAACCTATTTCCGGTACCTGAAGCTTGCCGAACCACCGGAGCCTTAACCTATCGAATTACCGGAGCCTGAGCCTGTCGAAGGTGTAGGAGAACGGTTACGATTAATTGTTAATTGAAAAAGGTTTCATGTGATCATTGGGCGGATTGAGGAATTTATAAACAAACTTACCAAAAAAAATAGGCTTGCCAGTTGATTTTGACAAGCCTACTTTGAAAGAAAAAAACCAATTAAAGACTAAGCTTAAATCCTCCATTCACTACAAAGCCATCCACGGGGGCATAAATATCCCTGAACTGAGGATCGCTAATGTTACCGGTGTAAATCGTATCAAACCTGGTCTGACGGGTATCCAACATGTTTTCAAAATTCAAGAAAAGGGAAAAATACTTTCCAATTTTCTTTTCGGACATAATACCCATGATCCAATAAGATTTCCCGGTACTGCCATCTGAAAGCTTTTGGGGACTGAAATAATAAGCTTCCAACCCGATCCAAAAATTCCCGTGTTTCTCATACATCAGTACATTGTTCAAACGATGTTTGGCCACCAAAGGGTATTCGCTTTCCTGACTGTCATAGTGTTCCTTAACATCTGCAAAAGTATAACCCATAAATAGTTTGAAATCATGGTAAGTCCACTTCATATTGGCTTCCAATCCTTGGGTATTGATGTACCCGTTAGGCTGAGTGAACACATACATACCATTGCTATTGGCCTGCAAAAGCATCGGATCATCAATCTGCGTATAAAATAAAAGCGCATTTGTACTTAAGCTCAATTCCTCTGTTACGGGCCATTTGTAATTGACATCCAAATTAATCCCTGTAGAACGTTCTGCACGGGTTGCTGAAAAGTCTATAGGGAGAATATTTCGGAAATGAAGCCTTTCAGTATCTTCTGTAAATTGGGTGGGTGTTTTATAACCAAGCCCACCACCTGTCCTAAATGTTATTCTTTCATTAGGCACATACAACAGTGAAAAGCGCGGAAGCAGATAAGCTCCGTATTGACTTTGGTAATCTCCTCTCAAACCGGTTTCCAAAGTCCATTGTGTAGCCATATTCCATGTGTTTTGAACAAATACCCCGGTAGTTGTATTGGAAAAACTAAGGTCATTATCTGGATCACCTTGCCTTTGATCAAACTTTTCGGTCCATAGGTTCCCTCCTACTATCCACTCCATCTTTTCCCCAAAAGTGACATAGTTTAGTTCTGAAAAGGAAGAAACCTGTTCTCCGCTGAAAACATAATTTGGTATAGCTATAGACCTGTCAAAAAAACTAATACTGTTTTTCACCTGGATGCGGGAATGGTCAGAAAAACGATGGGTCGCATCAAACTGGGTAGACAGACGATCCGTTTCATTGGATTCAAAATAACCCGAGGAAGATTTGCCTTCAATATAATCCATATTCCCACCGAGTCTATCTTCAGTAGTGAAATTAAAGCCAAGGTTTATTTCAGTTGCTTCATCGAGGTACCAAAACATGCGAGGATTGATGGTATAGCGCTCAAATTCCGGAATTGCAGTAAGCCCTATTCCTGCCGGGTCATAGGCCGTTCCTTTGTTATATGAGGCAAATACGGTGGTTCCAATTTTACCATACCTTTCCGAATAGAAACCACTTAGGTCCAACCCTAAAGCGGAGGTCCCGTTTACCATAAAGTTCAACTCCCGATCTTCTCCCGGGGTTTTAGATATTAAGTTGACCAAACCTGCAATGGCCCCTCCACCATATAGCGTAGAAGAAGCTCCTTTGATCACTTCAACCTGTTTGAGGTCAAGGGGAGCAATCTGCATCAGGCTCAAGCCTCCCGAATAACCGGAATACAATGGAAGGCCATCTCTAAGTAATTGGGTATACTTTCCATCCAATCCTTGGATTCGGATACTTGAATTATAACTGGTGGCTGAGGTCTGCTGCGTCTGAATCCCCGTGCTTTCATTCAATAACATACGGATATCACCCGGTTTCATATTTCCTTTTTCCGCCAGCTCCTCTCCGGCAATAACTTCCACCCTTGTAGGTACATCTTCTATGGTTCTGCCACTCCTGGTGGACGTGACTAGCACCTCTTCCATTTCTTCGTGACCATGCTCCATTAATAAAATCAGCTCTTCCCCCAAAGGAAAGGACTGCTGTAATTCTATTGATTCATATCCTAAACGGGTTACCAAAATAGTATAAATCCCGCTTGGGATATCATCTATGGAAACTTTTCCCATGCTATCAGTGGAAGCTCCTTTCTCCAATTTTGGGAAATAGACAGACACGCCAAATAAGGCTTCCTTGGAATCCTTATCCTTAATCGTGGCTGTAAATGTATTTTGTGAGATGGCAGTGCCATATAGGCAAAGCATTAACAGTACTGTGACAATGTGTTTCACGGTAATTAATTAATAGTTGATTGATTGAAAATTAATGGTAGGCAATTGAACCGGAAATAAGTGATGGGGATTCCATCTAACTCATTTTAGCTTCAGCTTTTATTCTATATTGATCTTCCATGTGAATTTTTTGTCCCCAAGGGTATAAGTCCTTTGAAAAACCACAAGAACAAGATGATTAAGGCCGTTTTGTTGCGTTATTTTTGGCAACAATAATGACAAAATCTTTACCAATAAAAGTCAGTATTCCGGTTTAAATTACCTCAATGTATCGTAGGTAGACTAAGCCTTTGGTGGCTTAAAAAAGGATTTAACGAGGATAAAAGGCTTGAATTCCGGTCTATTTCCAGAAACGATTTCATTAACCTTCCCCAAATTTAATGAGGGGAATTCAACTTGCTGAATGATAAACCCCGGACAATGGCCACAAGTAAAGAAGGGAGAACATAAGCCTGAAGCGGGAAAGTCCCCTGTATAGGCTCGTCTGCACAAGCATGCTGCACATCATCCGCACAGCTTTCTGATGGTGGGCAACAAGGAAGGGTGGACAGGGAAAGCACAACAGGTATCAAAAAGGCTACAAATAGCCTCTTGATAAAAATTTGCTGTTTGTTCTTTTGTTCCATTTTTACGATGCCAATAGATGGAAATAAATTTCCGCCAGAGTTAATTTGTTTGGCAAAGTTATCCAATTCTTGTTCTTTAAAAAGTATAATGGAACAAAGGCCATGATTTTATAACAGATAATTATTGGCCCCTAATAGCAAAAGGCTACCCTATAATGCTCTTGCTACTCCATTGAAACTGAGAACAGCCCCTACCCTTTTACGATAGACAGCAATCAGTTTTTAAGTGCTGTTTGAAGATTTTATTTTTGCGGAGCAAAGCTAAAACCTCCAAACAGCTTTATTTATATTAAACCAGGAAAAAGAATTATGTTCTTATTTCTCTTCTCATAAAAAGGTAATAAGAAAATGCAAAACAAAGCAAGGTAGCGGCTATTAGTCCGGTTAATTGTGGCCAAACAATGAGCAGGCTGTCCCTAATGGAAAGTGGTGACGGAATGGCGCCGGCCATTTGCTCCATGGTTACAGGTCCCAAACTTCTCACCGAGGGCATTAGTAAAGTGGTAGTTGCATCTGCGTAAAGTTGACTGGGGGCCAATCGAAGAATGTTCAATATTATTTCATTGAGATGCATTACTTGCATTTGAGTTAATTCTCCGGAACCTGAGGTAAGCATAGTAACCACCATATTGACCACAATCTGGTAGAATACAGTAAAAAATAACCAGATACCAATTGCTGTAAGTGCAGAAGTAGATGCCTGCTTAAAGACGATGGAAAGTAAAATAGAAAGCCCTAACCAAAAGCCCACGTAAACAGTGCAAAGCAGCATAAAACATAGTATTCTTATCAGCTCTTCGACTTCTATCATTACACCGGTAAGGAGCATTCCTCCTCCGACCATTAATAAAGAAAGTGCAAGCAACAATGTTCCTACCAAAAGAAGCGAACTGACAAATTTGGACAAAAGCAAATTGTCACGATAAATAGGCTGGGCCATTATCCTTGTTAAGGTACCATTTTGTTGTTCCGAATTAATGGCATCAAAGCCAAGGCTGATTCCTAATAAGGGGCCTAAAAATTAAAGAAAAACATGAAACGGTGGCAATGTACCTTCTGTTGTGGTCAGTATTTTAAGGTACAAGAAAAGGCTTTCCAGATCTTTAACCTTTGCCACAGTGTCTTTTATATTGTTCATGGCCACCGCTGTTGCCCCCCAAAAGGTAAGCACCACAAGCACCAATAGTATAATAAATCTCCAACTGCGAATATGACCGGCTACCTCCTTTCTTACCAAAATCCAAAAGGGGTTCTGCTGCTTTTCATCGCGCACAGAAGCATTATTATCCAATGCATTTATGATTCCTTTCATTGATCTATATTCTCCTTTATTGTGTTTTCAAAATACTTTTGATAAATATCTTCAAGTCCATATTCTTTCTTCTGGACCCCCGTGATTGGATATCCTTTTTCCACCAAAAACCGGACAATATCAGGGGTGACATCTTCACTACCTGAAATCCAGGCTTCATGAGCCTCCACTGAAACTTCCTCAATTGAGGGAAACTGTAGTAATTCCGGTTCATGCTTCCAAGGCAAGACAATAGGATTTTTGAATGTTACGTTTACCTCAAAGGATTTCCCGGTAAAAAGCCGGTTAGAAAGTGTGGCAATATCCCCTTCGATCAATAGTTTCCCATTTACAAAAATCCCAACCCTATCACAAACTTGCTGCACCTGGTGAAGGTGGTGTGATGAAAGCAATACCGTAAGTCCTTTTTCCCTACTTAATCGTAGAATAAGAGATAGAAATTCTTTAACCCCACTTGGGTCAATACCTAAAGTAGGTTCGTCCAATATCACAACCTGAGGTTTTTTATCAGTACTTCTGCCAAACCCAGTCGCTGTTTCATACCTCTCGAATAAGCTGCAGTTTTTTTATGAATAGCCTCTGCCGGCAAACCGACCATCTCCATTACTTCAATCGCATCTTTTTGGACCTCACTACGTGGGATGCCGTTCAATTCTCCGATATACATCAGGTTTTCCAAGGCAGACATATTATCATAAAACCCGACATTGTCCGGCATATATCCCACCACTTTTTTTACAGCTAGGGGATTTTTGGTTGAATTCACCCCACAAACGTGGGCTGTTCCGGCACTTGGCTCCGTAAGCCCCATCATCATCAGAATAGTGGTGGTCTTACCGGCGCCGTTGGGACCCAACAAACCAAATATTTCGCCTCTGTTAATGGAGAGATCCAATTCATTGACTGCAGTGAAAGTGCCATATTTTTTCGTCAGGCCTTTCAGTGCTATTACCTCCTTATCCATAACCTTCTTATCTTCTTCCGAACTTGCGAATCAGAACATAAACAAAACCGACAGCGATCAATATTATTAAAATACCTATACCTCCTGACAAAAGGGATGTTTTTACTGTCACTCGATAGGTAGCTGTACTGGTGCTTTCTGAGTTTTTGGCCGTGAACTTACTTACATAATCTCCTGCCAAAGTCTTATTGGGAACAGATAATGTAGCAATTACATCTGCACTTTTGCCCGGAGCGAGCTCATCCAACTCAGAGGGGAAAAGCTTACTTCCCACTTTGATGGGGTATTCGAAGTAAGGGTTATTTCATTTAAGGGAAGTGAACCTGTATTGATTACTTTTAGGTGAATCTCAGTATTTTTTCCTTCTGTAATCTCACCACTTAATCGTCCTGAAGGAGTAGTAAGCTCAATATCATAGGCTCCTTCAACAACTGCCTCAAGCTCCAGTTCTATCGAGTCATTATCAGATTTTGCCTGAATAGGGAAGGTATACTTTTTTGGGGCTGCATCATGAGCCGGTTTCACCTCAACATTGATACTTTCGGATTTTCCGGGTTCCAAATTAATAGAGGTGACTTGACTTCCTCTGGCTTTAAAAACCAGCCTCCAGCCTTTTGGGGCTTCTGCGCTGAGTTCATAAACCTGTACCTTGTTTCCATTGTTTTTCAGGGTAGTTTGAAAACGAAAAGTGTCATTGACAGGAGCTTCAATATTAAACAGCCTTGCGGTAAAAGAGGATTCAGATTCTGAATTTTGGGCTGAGACTGTAATTGATAAAAGGGAAAAGAAAAGGACTAATGACAATGGTGAAAACCATTTTTTGCCCCTTCTGAGGCCTTTTTTTGTAAATTAACGGCTGACATAATAATAAATAAATGAAGTTTATAAATTAAATTAATAAAGTAAAATCTCTGTCTATTTATCGTATGATGGCTATTCTGATAGCGGCTCCAATTATAAAATCACAGAAAAAAAAATACAAGCAATTAACTTTTTTAACAATTCGATTATTTGAAATTTCTTCTCTGCCCATACCACCAAGTTTTAGTTGTTTTCCGGTTAAAGTCTTATTTATTTTTAGGATTTTCACCTTACCATTGTTTAATTTTAAGGCGATGACTGAAAAAAATAATCTTTTAAATTCAGATTTTAACCTACTCAACCACAACTGGAAGAAACTGGTTTTGATAAGCTTTTGTACCCTTTTTTCTATCCTCTTCATTAACCTCTATACACCATTCAGGATAGATCAATGGGAGGCAGATCAAGGCCTGTCCCAATTTTTTAGACTTTCAGGGTTTGGAATTATCGGCGGAGTGGTAATAGGTCTATCACAACTGATTATTAAGCCTATATTATTCAAAAAATACATAAAGTGGTTCACTTTATCCTCTGGACAATGGCTGAAATTCTGATATTATCATTAGTTTTTTATGGACTTTATGGCAGCCATGGCTCCAACTTTTTTCTGAATATTTTATTAGTCTGAAATATACTTTTCTAGGGCTATTGATCCCTTATACATTGGCTTTATGTTTTATTTTTATATACAGCCAACAAAAGGAAAACCAAAAACTACCTGAAACACTCAAGCCTATTAATAAGATTATAAGCTTAAAAGATGAATACGGAAACCACAGATTATCTTTAAAATCATCCGATATACTATTTATCGAAGCGGCAGATAACTATTCAATTATTTATTACAGGGATAGTGACACCATCAAAAAAGAGATGCTTCGGAATTCTTTAAAAGCCCTCTCTGAACAACTTAAAGACTTCCCCATAAAAAGGTGCCATAGATCTTATCTGGTCAATGTGCAAAATGTAAAATTGGCAAAAAAGCTTCGGGTAAAGTCAGCCTGCACCTGGAAGGCAGCGTGTCAATCGTCCCTGTATCACGCAAATTCACCCCTGAGTTCGATCACTTATTACACTAATCCCTGTCACTCACCCCTAAATAGAGGCTTAAAACCCTATTTTTCATACTGCACATGAAAGGCTCATACCTTTGTTTCATTATGTATAACCAAAAACATCCTATCATGAAAAATTTAAGTGCAGTATTACTCTTATTATTCACCGTATCATTTTTTAACGCGAAGCTGATGGCCTTTGAAATACCTTCTGAATATGAAGGCACATGGGCATACGAATGCTATGATGCTCCATACCCATATCACGAAGGCACTGTGCATATCGCTTATAAGGACAAAGCAACCACGGTAAAGATTACTTTTAAAAACGGTCAATCCGTTGCAGGAAAAAATGTAAATGTAAAAGATGGAAAATTATCCTTTGAGGTAAATGTGGAAGGAAATGTGGTAAAAACTGTACTGGAACAGAAAGGCGATAAAGTAACTGGTAAGGCCAATTCACCTGAGGGCGTTATGAACCTAGTGATTAAGAAAAAGGCGGAAAAATAAACGTTTCGAGAATTTACTTTTTCTTAGAAAAAAACAAGCCCAAAGTCTATAAGCTTTGGGCTGTTCCTATTTTTAAAAAGAAAATCCAATTAAAATTCATGATTTTAATAAACACAGGCCTAGCTACTTACAGTTTTGTTTTCCTTTACAGTCTATCCTTTTTGTCCACTAGCGATTTTAACCAAATTTTGTTATCTTTATTAGTTAAGCTTGGTTTATGCAAAAAGATGGAAAAGTCAAAAGATAAAGTCAAAGAACCCTTTTCTGCCTATGGAAGCTACTCCTATGCAGACTACCTCTCCTGGCAATTGGATGAGATGGTGGAATTGATTCGGGGAAAAGTATTCAGGCAGGCGGCAGCAGCTCCTCGTAGAATCCATGAAGAACTTACGGTAGCCTTGGTTACGAGAATTCATGGATATTTAAAAGGAGGAAGCTGTAAGGTGTATACCGCCCCCTTTGATGTGCGACTTCCGGTTTCTTCCAGAAAGCACAAGGATATCGATACTGTAGTGCAGCCGGACCTCTGTGTGGTCTGCAATCCGGAAAAGCTGGACGAATTAGGCTGTGTGGGTGCCCCGGACTTAGTCATAGAAATTCTCTCCTCTGGAAATAATAAAAAAGAACTGCAATTGAAATATGAGGTGTATGAGGCCTCCGGAGTCAAGGAATATTGGGTGATCCATCCTGATGAACGCACCTTGTTGATCTATACCCTGGAAACCGGAAATTACCGTCCTTCTCGGTTGTACACCATGGGAGATAGGGTCAAGTCGGAGGTTCTCCTCGGATTTGAGTTGGATTTGGATGAGGTGTTTGGGGAATTGTAAGTTCAAACGACAACTATAAGATCTCTTTATAACTGAGGAATATAAATTAGAACTATATAATTGTTAATTGAGGATTACATACAATTACAAACTTTATCTACAGGTTAATTCGTTCAAATCTTGTTATCTTTATTAAGCAACTTCGATTTTTGTGAAAGATGGAAAAGTCAAAAGATAAAGTCAAAGAGCCCTTTTCAGCATATGGAAGCTATTCCTATGCAGACTACCTCTCCTGGCAACTAGATGAAATGGTGGAGCTGATTCGCGGAAAAGTATTCAGGCAGGCGGCTGCAGCGCCTAGAAGGATACACCAAGAAGTTTCTATGGTGCTTTCAAATACGCTCTATCAATTTTTAAAAGGGAAAACCTGCAAAGTATATGTAGCCCCATTTGATGTGCGCCTTCCGGTCTCATCCAGAAAGCACAAGGATATCGATACCGTAGTGCAACCGGACCTATGTGTAGTCTGCGATCGGGAAAAACTGGACGAGCTGGGCTGTATAGGTGCCCCGGACCTGATCGTAGAAATTCTCTCCCCGGAAATAATAAAAAGGAACTGCAATTGAAATATGAGGTATATGAGGCCTCAGGAGTGAAGGAATATTGGGTGATCCATCCTGACGAACGTACCTTGTTGATCTATACCTTGGAAGCAGGAAAATACCACTCCTCCCGGTTGTACACAATGGGAGACTGTATCAATTCTCAGGCGCTTGCTGGTTTTGAGTTGGATTTGGATGAGGTGTTTAGGGAATTGTAAGTTCAATCGACAACTATAAGATCTCTTTATAACTGAGGAATATAAATTAGAACTATATAATTGTTAATTGAGGATTACAAACAATTACAAACTTTATCTACCGATTAATTCGTCCTAATATTGTTACCTTTAATAAGCAACTTTGATTTTTGTGAAAGATGGAAAAGTCAAAAGATAAAGTCAAAGAACCCTTTACCGCATATGGAAGCTATTCTTATGCAGATTATCTTTCTTGGCAAATGGATGAGATGGTGGAATTGATTAATGGAAGAGTGTTTCGACAGGCAGCGGCACCAAGGCTAATTCACCAACGAATCTCAGGGAAAATTTTTCACCAACTCTTTACTTTTCTTCAAGGAAAAAGCTGCGAAGTATTTTCTGCTCCATTTGACGTTCCCTTACCAGTTTCCTCTAGGGATCTTGACAAGATTGATACCGTGGTGCAACCGGACCTCTGTGTGGTCTGCGATCCGGAAAAACTGGACGAACTGGGCTGTATAGGTGCCCCGGACCTGGTCGTAGAAATTCTCTCGCCAGGAAATAATAAAAAAGAACTGCAACTGAAATATGAAGTGTACGAGTCCTCCGGAGTGAAGGAGTATTGGATCATTCATCCCGACGAGCGTACCCTGTTAATCTATAACCTGGAAGGAGGAAAATACCAACCTTCCCGCCTATTTACCTTGGGAGATCGGGTAAAGTCACAGGCTCTTGCTGGGTTTGAATTAGATTTGAATGAGGTGTTTGGGGAATTGTAAGTTCAACTTATTGGGTTTTCATAGACCATCAAAAAAGCATTGCCATTTTAACCCCTTCCTCCATAAACCAAATCCCTATCACATTAAAACTCATTCTATAACTCACTATAAATACGATGGGTATCCATTGTTTTTATTAATTCAATTGTAGCCTTAAAGGTTTAATGCTATTATTGTGTTTAAAACGAATAAGAATCAACCCAAAATGAACAAATACATCCTTGCTTTTGCCCTTCTCAGTAATTTAACCCTTGCTAATTCTTGCTCAGAAAGCCAAAAAACAATCAGACCACAGAAGACAGTCCAAATAATTTTTTACAGGACAAAAAGTTTTTAGAAAAATTTGATCCTAATCTTGTGGAGCTTAGTACGGATGACAACCAAGCAAAAATCCTGGTATCCCCTAAGTACCAAGGGAAAGTTTTCACCTCTACCGCAGCAGGTGAAAATGGAGAAAGCTTTGGCTGGATAAACTATAAAGCATTTGAAGGCCCATTAGACAAACACATGAATGCCTATGGAGGTGAAAGTCGCCTTTGGCTTGGGCCGGAAGGAAACAAGTACTCCCTGTACTTTGAACCGGGTAAAAATATGGTGTTTGAAAACTGGCACACTCCTGCAGCCATTGACCATGAACCCTGGGAAAAAACCAAGTCTGGCCCGAGAGAAATAGCCATGACCAAAGCAACCTCCATTACCAACTATCAGGGAACCGAGTTTAAGCTACAGCTTCAGCGAACTGTTGCACTTCTGGAAAAGGAAGAAATCTTAAAAAACATTGCTTTGACAGCCGATGTCTCTGCCATCAAAATGATAGGCTATACCACCATCAATTCCATTCAAAACACCGGCGATTTCCCATGGACCCCTGAAACCGGAGCCCCCTGCCTTTGGGTTTTGGACATGTTTAGGCCTAGCGCAAAAACCACCATTGTATTGCCTCTCAAGCCAAATGACACCAAAGAAGGGCTTACCACCAACTATTTCGGTGAAATTCCTGAGGAAAGAATTGCCATCACTGATAATTACTTATTCTTAAAGGCCGATGGCCAAAGCAGAGGAAAAGTGGGCGTATCCCCCGAAAGAGGACTTCCTATGGCTGCCAGCTATGACCATCTCAACAAATTATTGACCATCACTACCTTCAATATTTCGTCTGAATTGCCCTACCTTAATCAAGAGTGGAACACCGATGCTGATCCTTTCAAAGGGGATGCGGTCAATGCTTATAATGATGGCCCCTTGGAAGATGGTAACCAGATGGGTCCCTTTTACGAATTAGAGAGTGTTTCTCCCGGAGCTTTCCTTTCTCCCGGCCAAAGCATGGAGCATTTCCACAATGTCTATCACTTTACCGGAGACGAAAATGCTTTAGATGAAATTACTCGCCAATTATTGGGGATTACTATTGCAGAGATAAATGAGGCGTTTGGTAATGATTAATTGTTAATTGTCAATTGTTTTTTCTTCTATGGCCCTTGCCTGAGAAATTTTGTCTCCTGAGTGTTGCCTGAGGCACTTAAAAGTCGGTACCTGAGCTTGTCGAGTTCCCGGTGCCTGAGCTTGTCGAAGGCAAAGGGACATTTGAGCGAAAACTCCTTTGTTTTTTCACTTTGGTGTTAAAGAAAAGCCAGACACCAAAGTAAACTGATTAAGTTAGGGCTTTAGCTTCTTTTATAAGGGATGCCTACATACTTTTCTGCCTTTAAATCAAGGCATTCGATCAACGCAATGATTTAAACCTCAATCAACTAAAAAAAATGAAAGGCTTCATCAAAAATAAGCATGGGTAGAAAACCATAGACTGCTGAAATGGTAGTACTTGATTTTGGCGGTATTGTTGCCCTCATTCTGCAACAATGCTTACAAAATCATTTCGTAACCGGTTAATTAGCAATCCTTTCGCACGAATCGGAGACTATCTAAACAATAAAATTAAACCATTTAACAAAAAGACAGCATTTTATTAAAGTACAAACAACCTACTGCTCAAAGGATTTTTATATATTTATTTGTTGGAAATTTCTTCAATAAAAATTCATAAAAATCTCCACCCACTTATGCTCAAAATTAAGTTAACCCCATTTCTTTTTATTATTGCTTTATTGCTAAACATCTCCTGTAAAGAAAAAGCACCTGTGGCAAAACGAGTAATTATGCTGGGAATTGATGGCTTTTCACTGGAAGGGTATCAGAAAGCAAAGACGCCTAATATAGATGCATTGTTTGCAGATGGGGTGATTTCTACCAGTACTAGAACAGTAATGCCCTCTGTTACCATGCCCAACTGGACCAGTCACTTAACCGGGGTGGCCCCGAGCAACATGGTGTTTTCGGCAATGGCTGGGAGAAAGAAGACCACACCATTGCTCCCCAGGAAATGGATCAGGATGGCTATTACCCTTCAATATTTAAGGTTGCAAAGGACAATGTCCCCAATATCAAGACCGCTTTCTATTTTAATTGGAAAAGCCTCATCAAGCCTTTCAATAAGAAATACCTCGATGAGTATAGGTTTGAGGAAGACGATCGGTACGATCAAAATTATCAGGCAGCCTTTGATTTTATTGTTAGCAACCAAGAAGTACCAACATTGATTTTTCTTTATTCGGTGCATGTAGACCATGCCGGACACGGACACGAGTGGATGTCTCCGGAATTTATCACGGCCATTGAGGAAATTGATGTAAAAATCGGGGAATTTGTAAAGCAACTAAAGGCGGAAGGATTATATGAAGAAAGCAACTTTTTACTCTTTACAGATCATGGGGGAATAGGCACAAGTCATGGCGGTACATCTGTTCAGGAAATGATTGTTCCTTGGATGATCAAAGGCCCAGAAATAAATAAATCTGTTGAGTTAAATTCTCCCAATTCAAATGCCAACACCTCTGCAGTAGTAGCCAAATTATTTGGAATCGAGGACACCCCTGAATCCTGGATTGCGAAGGTTCCTTCTGGAATATTTAGTGGCAAAGATTGATGAAATTTGATAGAGGCTTTTGATTGGCTGATCTGATTCTGAAAATTAATCTAAACTAGACATAATGGAAATCCATGTTTAAACGTGGGAGAGGTAATGGGATTCGGATTAGCATCCCTATTTGCTATTTCAGGTTAAAAGGAGTGAACATTAATTCACTCCTTTTTCCACCCCCTAAACTTTCCTGTGAGAAATGTGGGTATATTGAGATCAATTAATCCCCCACTACTTAAGTTGAAGCTTGGGAGAAAATACTTTGATATTCCATAACAATACAAATACCAACATCACGATAAGTACACCACCACCTAAGTTTAACCAAGTGAAAAATTCAACCCAAGACGAGTGGGTATAAAAAACTCTTTATAAATCAATATTCCCACACTGGCCAAGTAACCCAGCGCATCTGCCACATAAAATAAGAACCCTACCGTTCCCTTGTATTGCAAAAAGGCGAGCAACCTTTCGAACAATAAACAGTGGAATAGTATATATGGCAGGTATACACTAAAGCCCGAACCTATCATCCAAATTACAGGGCCAACTTGACCTTGTTTAAAAAGGAATGTTACAATTACCATAAGAATTGCGCTGATGATTGTTGCCAAAACACCTAACAGAAAAGCCTTTTTATTATCAATCACCAATATACCTAAAGCACTTATAATCAAAACCACTATTGCTATGGGTAACTCTGTCAGGGTGATTAACTCAGGCTGATGGGACATATTAAATGAAGCCCAAAACTCAACAATAAAATTATCTCTAAAATCCCTAACTACTGTCAGTAACACATACACCAGCACAAGAACAAAAAAAACGGCTCCATGTTTCTTCATAAAATCTAAACGCGCCTTTTTATCCATCGGAACCCTTTCCGTTCGAAGCTTCTTATCTATAGCAGTGGGTGGTTTGCTTTTATTTAAGCCATAAGCAGCAATAAGGAGCATCGGAAAGAAAACTGCCCCGGTAACAAAAGGCATCATCCATTCACTTATTTGAAAACCCTGCATCAACCAAATACCAGTTGATTTAACCAGCCCAGTAGAAAAAATGAATGTTGCACTTAAGCCTGCTGCCAACAGCTCTGAATTTTTTCTACCTTCTAGATACACCAAAACCAGCCCAAAAATCATCCCTAACGGCAATCCATTTAAGAACATGGTTAGCGGTTTAAGGGGGACAGGGACATAAGCAAATGCCAAAAACATTAACAGGCCAAACCCTACAAGTCCAACTATTGCCCCAAAACGTTTATAGGGTGGGATCTCAGGCACTAGCCGTATACCTATAAATTTTGAAACCATATATCCCAATACTTGTCCAATAATCAACAGGGTTTTAAAATGAAAACCGGATACCGCTTCCACCCCTTCAAACTGTCCCGCTAAAAATGATTTTCTAACAGCATACATTCCAGTGTATGCCATAAATGCGGTGCAAACCAATAATACGTCCGTCTTGGAAATTGAAACCTTATTAAGTTTACCCATGAAAATTGAAGCTTGTTATCTTTTACAGAATTACTTTATTAATAAATTATCGCTTGTAAATGTAGACGCAAAGCTGAAATTGAAACCTAATTCTGGTATTATCAAAACAATAAATTTTCGTTAAGGGAAATTAATTTTTCTTATAAAGAAAATTTTAAGAACTTTAACTTTTAAAACTGTTTGGATATAAGAGCTTATTTATAGCTATTAAATTAAAATTGGATGGATAATTCCGCTTACCTCACCACTTGGATTGGCTCCAAAATAAAGGACATCAGAAAATCACAACACTTGAAGTTAGGTGACCTTGCTGATAAATCTGGAATTAGTATTGCCATGCTTTCAAAAATCGAAAACGGAAGAGTATTCCCAACCTTGCCCTCTTTGATTCAAGTACTCGCTACCCTCAATGTGGACTTAAACGTGTTTTTTGCAGACCTACAAACCGAAAAAGAATTTCCGGGTTACCTATTGAAGCGGAAAAATGAGTACCGCTCTGTAAAGAAAGAAGAGGAAGCCATAGGGTTTGACTACCAATTGATTTTAAATCATAAAATTGAACGTTCTTCTATGGAAATTTCCTTGCTAACCATTGCTAGGAATTCCCAAAGAGAACCGGTCACCACAGATGGTATTGAATACCTGTATGTGATCAGTGGAAGCCTTATCTATGAATTGGGAGACAAGGTATTTGATTTAGAGGAAGGAGATTCTTTATTATTCAATGGAAACATCCCACACCTACCTAAAAACCATAACAGTACAGATGCCCAACTTTTAGTCATATACTTTATAGAAATCAGATAATCTACTTACAGCATGGAAAAAGTCGCTATTGCAAAGGTTTTTATTGAACCTGAGTCCCCTTTTATTACGCGCTCAGTTGCTTTCCCTTCTTTGGCAGAAGGCGAACTACTGGTAAAAATCGATTTTTCTACTATCTGCACCAGTGATTTGCATTCCTTTTTCGGAAGAAGGCATGCTTGCAGCCATAGTGTTTTGGGTCATGAAATCATTGGAATCATTGAAAAAATGTCCACAAAGGACATGTATGACTATTATGGAAATCAGCTCAATATAGGAGACAGCATCACCTGGACCATATATGCCCATGACCCAGACTCAATAAACGCCAAGAAGGGGTATCCTCAAAAATCCGAAGCGCTATATAAATATGGTCATGAGCAAATGAATGACACCTACAAGCTCAATGGGGGATTTGCTAGCCATTGTCATTTGCGAAAAAACACTACCCTATTTAAGCTTCCAAAAAATCTGAGCAATTTAGAAGCTGCTCCATTGAATTGCACCCATGCCACCATTGCAGGGGCTTTGCGATTGGCAGGGGATCTGAATAATAAAAACATTTTGGTCAACGGAGTGGGTATGCTTGGGCTCTCTGCCTGTGCCATGGCCAAGGAGGAAGGGGCTAAGAATGTTTGGAGTCAGGATATCGATTCTAAAAAAGCTACCAACTCCTTAAAGTTTGGAGCCAAAAAACCTTTATCTACGGTGAAGGTGAGATTAGTCCTGCCGTTGATGCTGAAGGAGGTATAGACGTAATTATTGAAACATCGGGTAATCCCGAAGCCATTGAGTATTGTTTAAAACTTCTGGGGATAGGCGGAACCCTAGTTTTGGTAGGCTCAGTCTTTTCACAGCGGGACCTTACCATCAACGGAGAATATTTGGTAAGAAATCTCCTTACTATCAAAGGGCTCCATAATTACATCCCGGAAGACTTGGCCACTGCCATAAATTTTATGGAAAAAGCTCATCTCAAGTATCCTTTCGAAAGCCTTGTAGGCAAAACCTTTAGTCTTCAGGAATTGGACGAAGCTTTTGCTACCGCCCAAAATGGGGGATATTACAGAATAGGCATCCTTCCTTAGAATAAGTTTGAGGAATTACAATATGAACTTAATACTTAATTTTATTGACATCCTGTTTAAAAAATAATCATGTTTGATCTAATCGTAGTTGGAGGTGGAGTTTTGGGAGCTTTCCACGCCTATCATGCCCTAAAAAACGGTTTAAAGGTGGCCTTGATTGAGAAAGATAAGGCCCCTCAAGGTGCCACTGTTCGCAATTTTGGGCAGGTAGTACCTTCCGGAATGAATGAAAAATGGCAGACCTATGGAAGGGAAAGCCTGGAGATTTATAAAGAAATACATGCTCAAATAGACCTTACAATTAGGAACCAAGGTACTATATACTTAGCTTCAGATCCTGAAGAAATGCAGTTGCTAGAAGAATTGAGAGAAATTAATTCATCAAAAGATTATACTTCCACATTGATTTCCAAGGAGAATTGCCTCAAAAAATACCCGGGTTTAAGGCCTGACTATATCAAAGGTGGTTTGTATTTTCCACAGGAACTTACTGTGGAGCCAAGGTTAATGATCAAACGACTGTTGCAGGCAATGGTTCTGGATATGGGCTTGATCTATAAACCTGATACTTCAGTTCATTCATGTGAAAACACCGGTTCGTTGGTGAAGACATCCACAGCCTGTGGCCAAAAACTAAAATCTTCAAAGGTCATTGTTTGCAATGGTAGTGAATTTAAAACCTTGTATCCTGCTATTTTTGCAGGAAGCAATATGGAAATTTCTAAATTGCAGATGATGCAAACCAAAATCCAGCCTAAATCTTTTCACCTTCCAGGATCTATATTGACCGGGACTTCTATTCGCAGGTACGAGGCATTTCAGGAGTGTCCCTCCTACCATACCATAAAAGAAAATGAAAGAAAAGATAGTCCTGAAAAAAGTGGGGCATTCACATTCTTTTCAAGCAGGCTATGGATGGTTCTGTAATCTTGGGAGATTCCCACGAATACGCTTCTGTAGAAAACAGAAATAGCCTGGGCTTCGACTTAAAGGTGGAAATTGATGAATTAATGTTGAAGATGGCCGGTCAAATTTTTGATCTTCCAAGCTATGAAATAGCCTACCGTTGGTATGGAATCTATTCCCAATGCAAAAATGGAGAGGTATTTGAAAAAACTATTGATAACAATATACATATTGTCACCGGTATTGGTGGTAAAGGAATGACAGGAAGTCCTGCATTCGCCAAAGAAAATATATTAAAACTATTCAATTTACAACAATGAAAAATATTAAACTAGTGGTACTGGATATGGCAGGAACTACTGTGGATGAAGACAATGTAGTCTACAAAACCGTTCAAAAGGTAATCAATGACAAAGGCTTTAACGTTAGTTTGGATGAGGTTTTAGCCCATGGCGCAGGAAAAGAAAAACATCAGGCAATTACAGATGTACTGAAAGCCTGCACCGATGCTACAGATATCGACACCATTGCAGATGAGGCCTTTGCAAATTTTAAGCCAACACTAAAATTTACCTACATGCAACTCAAGGTTAAAACTTTTCCCGGAGTAAAGGAAATGATGGAAAACCTGAGAAATAATGGGGTATATGTGGTATTAAATACCGGTTATGATAGAAAAACAGCTTCATCTTTATTATTGAAACTAGGCTGGGAAACAGGCAGGGACATCGATGGATTGGTAACTGCAGACGATGTCTCAAATGGCCGACCACAACCGGATATGATTTACAAAGCCATGAATATATGTGGCATTACTGAACCTCAAGAAGTGCTTAAAGCCGGTGATTCCACCATCGATATAGAAGAAGGAAAAAATGCTAATTGTGGTTTAACAATTGGGGTATTAACCGGGGCACAAAATGAAACCCAATTAAAAACAGCAACACCGGATTATATCTTACCAAGTCTGGCAACTCTCAATAAGGTTTTAAAAGCTTAATTTGAACATGGGTTCAGCCCCTTTAGAAATAAATAATTTGGCCAATACCAGGACAATTACGCCATTTATTTCGTACTGTTTATGCGTCAATTATTGTGATTGCATAGCCCAAGTATGCAATATAAATACGAATGCATACCTGAAAACAAACTAAATTGCTGAACCATGAAAAAAACTACCAAAACGAAACATTACAGTGAGATTTTTCCAGCTACGTGGGCCGGAATTCCTTCCGGCCTTTTGACGCTATTGCTTAGCACCTTTCTTTTATTTGGCTGTTTAAGTAACAGCGAAACTGAGCCTGAAATCATTATTGAACCTCCTTATAGCTCTTTAATTGGCACAGACACCATTTCTTCAGGGGATTATAAGCAATTCAGTATAGGAACAAATGCTGAACACACGTATGCTGCTGTCAACCTTTTTAAAGAAGAAATAGGGCTGGATTATATGAATGTAGTATCAAATATTTATTCCGATTTAGCGGAGCTGGAGGAAAAGCTTCCTCTTTACCATTATATTTTTATGGATGAAGAAAAGGGTACTTCTACTGGTGTCCAATTGGGAATTAAGGAAGACCGTATTGCAACCATCTTTTTAGGCAATGGGGAAGAATTAGAAAATGGCCAACAGATTTATCACAATCTGCTATTCGAAAAGGGGATGAGGTGACTACCTTATTTGACAAGCTGAAAACAATCAGCCAAAATGACAAATACAAAAAGAAATTTGAGGCGATCAATTTATTAACCAAAGATTTGTCGAAACCTTATGACTCCCAAATGTCCAAATCTCCCCAATGGTATTTTGGTTATACTTTAACAGATAATAAAATGGATGTTGTCAAACTGAATTTTGAAGAAGGAATTCTAAAGAACATTATTATCAATCACTTTGAAACTTACTAAAGAGCTAAACCCTGCATACAGTTTAATTCCCTAGTAATTCAAACCCGGCACAAATTTGCATATTGCAAATTCTTGGCCATACAGCAGTTGAAAAATCAAAAAACCACCTATGAAAATCAATCATAGGTGGTTTTTATTTCCCTGAAGCCCCAATCAAGTGGTTGGCTCGGCAATTTTTTGTTTATGCGTTACGGGATTAGCATACATGGCTAAAAAATTATGTACAGCCACCTCATTGTTCATGTCTATTCCATTGGCCATTCTTTCCTCAAAGGCTATTTTTTCCTCCTTTGAATAATGGTCCTCGTATTTATTGGTGTTGTGCATCAAGTCTAAGGCAATGTAATTGGAAGGCCAAAGCTGATAATTGTGAACAATTATCCGGTCCAACTCTTCTGCAAGTAATTGTAGTTGTTTATTTAGAGGAACTTCGGCCCCAAAAACATCAGCGATCTCTTCGTCTAATACTTTGCCTACAGAGATGTGAATTCGTTTCTTTTGTCCCATGATTCCGCTAACCAAGGTTCTAAAATCCTCATTTTTTTGCTTTACATATATCTCCTCTCGGGCTTTGGCCATTAATTCAGGCATTTTAAGCACATCTGTAGGATCATTTTCATACGAAATAGAAACAGGAACAATTTTTAATTGCTGAAAATAATCCTTTAATGGAGTATCGCCACTTGCCATGGTAAGCATCTTCAGCATGCCTTTCTGTGTCAAATCCATACCATCTTTAGTGCGTCCTTCCCTTTGAGCAATCCATACCGATCGATTCTCCTTGAACAGTGCTTCTCTGATGTATTCAGAATTCAATTTTGAATTCTCAAACATTGCCTTTGGGCTAAGTCCTCTAAAAACAACAAAGTTTCGGGTAATCCTTGACAAGGCCTTTAGAAAAGGTTTCTTTACCAGGTTATCCCCTATTGCTGAGGTGGTCATCACCAAACCATGTTCAAACAAGGTAGCATTTAGCAAAGAAGTATCAAGGATAATATCTCTGTGGTTAGATATAAATAGGTAGGCAGTATTAGGTTTTAGGTTTTCAAATCCTGAAGTAGACAATCCATCAGAACTTATTTTTAATACTTTAAGAACCGCATCATATATGATCTTAGTTTGAAAGTCTCTGATAGAGTGGATATCGGATAACATTTCCGCCCATTCTGCCTCTGATCTGTCAGGAAAAGTGAAATTTAGTATGGCCTTCATCATGGGATGCTGGCCATATTCTTTCAATGCCTGATTGACTTCATTATCATAAAAAGGTCTTATCGGATCAAATTTGGACATATAATATTATTTTCTAGGGCGCAAATTACTAAAAATGCCTCAAAGGATAGTTCCTTTTATCAAACAATAGTAATTGAACATAAAAAAGCCCCTTATATGGGGCTTTTTGTAGCTAATTTATTTGAATAAAAGTTGTAAGATTTAGATTTTAACAAAGGTTATCTTACAGTTCTTTTACTTTGATGTCTTTCCATGAAATTTTAAGACCACCACCACTGTGGATTTGAAGGGCCAATTGTCCTTCTCCTTCACCGATTTTTTCATCAGTATAATCAATCATTTCAACACCATTTAACCAAGTGGTTACACGATCATCCACAACTCGGATTTTAATGTCATTCCACTCACCAAATTTCAAGTTTTTATCTTTTTCAGGATCTGGTTTGATCAACCAACCACGACCATAGGATTCATAAACTCCACCGGTATCATTACCCGGAGGTGCAACTTCTACCTGCCAACCTGAAACTTTGGTCCCTTCAAAAGTTGAACGAAAGAAGATACCACTGTTACCATCTTCGTCTTGCTTGAATTTAGCAGTTAACTCAAAGTTTTTATAGTCTTTTTCGGTACCTAAATAACCATATTCACCGTCAGGACCACTTTCTGAGACCAAGATACCGTCTTCAACGTACCATTTTTCAGTACCATAAACAGTCCAACCGCTAAGGTCTTTTCCATTGAACAAGTCTGTGCCATTAGATGCGCATGACATTACAAGCACTGCAGCCAACATCATGGCGCTAGTTTTAATTAGTGATTTCATCATTACGTTTAAATATTAGATTTAATTATACTAATTTCATATTTACAGGATCCCACTTAATAAATTCATCCTGAAAATAACTGTCATTACACAATAAAGCCGGTGCAGCTGCTCGGAAAGCAAATACCGGGTTTTCTTCAACTTGCCCGTTTTCTCTAATCGCCTTAAAGAAATTTCCAAAGTGATCATAATGTGCGCCTTTATAACCCGGCTCTACTTTATAAACCACTTCATTGGGAGGTAAAATTTTCTTACGGTCGGATACCTCTCCTCTCATTTTTGCCTGAGCTTCTAAGAATGGGTCATCACTGGAAGTTTGCTTGTTCGTCTTCACAACCACTTCGTCCCATTTGACATCCATTGACCCTTTACTGCCAACAATTTTTAAATAGGTAGAACCACTGGTTCCATCCACAAAATTGCAACGCAAAGACAAGTTAAAGCCCGGATGTTGTTCACTATCCGGATATTGAAACATCCCCAACAACACATCAGGAACCTCTCTACCATCCTTCCAATACCTCAATCCACCCATAGCAGACACCTTATTGGGACCTAAGGAATTGGTAATAAAATGTAAACTAGTAAATAAATGTACAAAAAGATCTCCGGACATCCCTGTACCATAATCCAAATAATTTCTCCACCTGAAAAATCTTAAAGGATCAAATGGCCTCTCTGTGGTATTGGAAATATACCTTTCCCAATCCACAGTTTCAGGTGTTCCATCTGCTGGCACATTGTACTGCCAAGCTCCCGGAGGAGAATGTCTAGCCCAAAAACCTTCTGCATAATTTATATCTCCAATGACACCTTCTGCCAAAAGTTCTTTGGCTTTCTCATTGCCAAGGCTGGATATTCCTTGACTACCTACCATCATTATCTTTCCGTATTTCTTCCATGCGTCAATCACATCCTTCCCTTCATCCACGCTATGCACCATAGGTTTTTCGCAATAAACGTGCTTTCCGGCCTTCATGGCATCAATGCTGATTTGTTTGTGCCAATGATCAGGTGTACCTATCAATACCGCATCTATATCTTTCCTCTTAAGGATTTCTTTATAATCTTTTGTTAAAAATAAGTGTTGTCCCCATTTTTCCTTGGCATCATCCAATCTACCATCATACAAATCACAAACAGCAACAATGCTTACATTATCATGCTTGAGGGCAGTGTTCATGTCCTGAGAACCCATTATTCCTGCTCCAATTAGAGCAATCTTCAATTCCTGATCTGCAACAACTTCGGAAGTTCTTTTCAACTTAACCATTGATTTTTGATCTGCCTTGGCCAATGCTGCAGGTACAATAGCTGAAGCCGCTCCAGCCATACTCATTTTCTTTAAAAACGTACGCCTTTTATTGTTCATGTGATAGTGTATTAATCTACTAAATAAGGAATAAATATAAGCAATTATTAATTCATATTTTTAAGTAATCGAGTAAACTTAATACATTTTTTTATTTAATTCTAAATTTGAGTCCTCTCTAAAACCAAAAAAAAGGCCATCTCTTAAAAAGATGACCTTTACGCTTGCCTTCACAAGCGATAATTTAGCTTATGATGTAAAAGGCAGTTTTAATGGATAAAATTACCTGTTGGGATTATTTTGTTGTTGCTGATAATTTGGATTGTTATAATTGGGATTGTTTTCATCCATATATCTCTGTCCAGGCCATTGAGGGGTCAATTCTAATTCCTCTAAATTAGTTAATTCATCATTTTCAAAAGTAACCAATAAATAGAATCTATCTCCATTATTGACCCGATACACTTTTTTCCCCTCACTTATTTGGCTGATAACAGCATCTTTGTTCTGTCTCAGAAACTTGCTTTCAGACATCCCCAATTGATAAGGTACTCTTGGCTGTAAAAGTGCACATGAACTCATTATAAAGACCAAGCTCAAAATACTAATTGTTTTTTTCATAGCTAATAAATGTTTCGCTTACAAAGCACTGAAAATATATGGTAATTTCTAAGTAATAGTTATCAATAATATTGCCAATTATTTTTTCTTTGATTATAAAGGGTTTAGGTAAAGGTTAAAAATTTATTTTGTGAGTGAACCGAAAATAGTTACCTTTGTACCAAGCGGCACGACCAGCTCCCGCTGAATCCCCCAGGTCCGGAAGGAAGCAAGGGTAGGCGGTCGTAGCGGTGCGATGCCGCTTATTTTTTTATCCTTTTCCTACTCAAGCCCCTTCTTTTTGTTAATTTTGGTTTAAATTTACAGGGACAAATCAACAAACCTAAAAACAAGCATGAAATTCTTTATTGATACTGCGAATCTTAATGAAATAAAAGAAGCCTATGACCTAGGCGTATTGGATGGCGTTACAACAAACCCATCTTTAATGGCCAAAGAGGGCATAAGCGGTGACGAAAATGTCATTAACCATTACAAAGCTATTTGCGATATAGTAGACGCAAACGTTAGTGCAGAAGTAATCGCCACTGATTTTGAAGGCATCATTAAAGAAGGAAAGGAACTTGCTAAACTAGACGACAAAATTGTTGTAAAGGTACCAATGATTAAAGATGGCATTAAAGCTATCAAATATTTCTCAAGTGAAGGAATCAGAACAAACTGTACATTGGTATTTTCTCCGGGCCAAGCCATTCTTGCAGCGAAAGCCGGAGCATCCTACCTTTCTCCGTTTATTGGAAGATTGGATGACATCTCATTTGATGGTCTGGATTTAATTGCTCAAATTGTTCATATTTATCAGAATTATGGTTTTGAAACAGAAGTGCTTGCTGCCTCTGTACGTCATACCATGCACTTGGTAAAATGTGCAGAGCTTGGAGCTGATGTGGTTACCTGCCCCCTAAAAGTTATCACAGGATTATTGAACCACCCATTAACAGACAAGGGCTTGGCTCAATTTCTTGCAGATCATGCCAAAGCAAACAAATAATTTTCTTTGGAGCAGGAAAGATTCCTGCTCCAAAGAAAACCTTTGTCAAGCATTAAGGTTACAATTATAAATGAACCGGATATGTACATTATCAAAGTGAAAGGGAAGCAAAAATCCCTGATTATATACAGATCAGGGATGAGAATTTTGTGCTTGTGGCCTACTTCAGAGCCGATAGACCCTTAAAAAAATTGAGAAATTTGGACTTGGTGGTAAAGAAGAAGCGCTTAGTAAGCTTATCAAAGAGCTTCCTTTTGGCAAACTAAAAAAATTAGATCTCTGATATGGTTTTTTCCAATGAGCCGGTAGTTAAAGTAGAAAACGCTTGTATTTTTCAAGGCATCAATACCATATTAAAAAGCGTTAATTTCAGTATTGAAAAAGGAGAATTTGTATTCCTAATTGGGCGTACAGGTAGTGGAAAGAGTTCATTACTGAAAACCCTATATGCAGATTTACCATTGATAATGGGCGAAGCCAATGTAGCCGGCTACCCCATTCAAGAAATTAAAAAGAAGGAAATTCCATTTTTAAGGAGGAAACTGGGAATTGTATTTCAAGACTTCCAACTTTTCCCTGATAGAACTGTAGCTGAAAACCTTTACTTCGTACTCAGAGCCACCGGCTGGAAAGACAAACTCAAAATGAAAAACCGAATGATTGAGGTTTTAATGGGAGTTGGCCTAGGAGGGGCAGCAACCAAAATGCCGCATCAACTTTCCGGAGGTGAACAGCAAAGGGTAGTAATCGCTAGAGCACTTCTCAATGAACCCTCAATATTACTGGCAGATGAACCTACCGGTAATCTGGATCCGGACGTTTCGGATGGTATTTTTAAACTTTTTCAAGAAATAAATAAGAGAGGAACAGCTATTTTAATGGCCACCCATAATTATGAGCTATTAAAAAAATATCCTTATCGAATATTGAAATGTGAAAATGCAGAAGTACTTGACAGTAAAAACGCCCCCATTTCATTGTCAGGAAGTGGTCTGTAAGTAGCGCAATAATTTTCAATCTATTCGCTTATATATTTACCATCCAAGGCCCGAAATCACCTTTGACATTTTGCGTGAATCACAGCCGTACAAAACCAAAAAGTTTATCCAAACTTTTGTTTTCCCGGCGGGGAGAAACTTGCTTTTAATTAGCTCATTGTTTTGGTAAAAACATTGTCATTTTTAAGCCAATCCCCTCCAGCTCCACCCTTCTCTGAATTCCGTAACAAAACTTTCCCAGCAAATTATCGCTATAATATGCTAGACCAATCAAAAAATCATGGAATTAGAACACTTCTTTCAATGCCCTTATTGTCTTGCCGAAATCTCTATGCTTTTGGACCCAAGTATACCCGAGCAAAGTTATATTGAAGATTGTGAGGTTTGTTGCAATCCTATTCAGATAAGCTATCGGTTTTCCAATGGAGAAGTACAAACCTTTGAGGCAGATAGTATTGATCAATAAACTTTCTGTGCTTTTAACTTGAATTTTCTTGACTAAAGCCTATTTTAGCTTTCAAATTAAAATGGTTATGGTAAGGAATTTTTTATGCTTTCTTTTTTTATCTGTTTGTCAATTTACCTTAACGGCAGAAGCTCAGGTTCTAGAGGAAATTAAAACAGCCGGTCAAATTTATGCTTACGCTCAAATTCACGGAGATTACGAAATATTGTTGGATTTTACTTACCCTGTTCTGATAGAAAAAGCAGGAGGTAGAGAGGCCATGAAATCAATCCTCAAACAAATTCAGGAAACAAAAATCAATAAAGGGCAAAGACTCATAAAATTGACACTTGGTGAACATATCCAATACACCACCAACGCTACTGAAGTGCATGCAGTTGTCCCTGTCACCACCACCACAAAAGTACCAGGAGGGACAATTACTGGTGAGACCAACTTAATAGCTGTTGGCACAGAAGGTAGGGACAATTGGTACTTTATCGAAACCACCTCTATTAACGAGAAGAACATTAACAAAATCCTCCCCAATTGGGATTTCAACTTAGAATTGCCTTTTAACAAAGCCCCTCTATATAAAGAAGATCCCCACTGACCAAAAATCCCAGTGATTTCATCACCAAAAAAAGATTTATTGCATTTTATTGGTTTAATTTCAATATCCTGGTCGGCTTCCTCCATAGTAACAACTTAAAAATTGACAATCTCCATTTAGGGAGAATCATCAATATTAATAGAGACTGAAGAAAAAAATCACACCTGATTTTATTTTTCTTCCTTTTCGCATCCATGGCATCCCACCATTCCGGCTTGATGGCCTTCAAACCATTGAATTGCCCTGCTCCTTGCAGCCATTCACCACCGTCAATGGTTATTATTTCCCCATTAATATAAGCTGAAAACGGAGAAACAAGATACGCGGCAAGATTGGCCAATTCTTGATGTTCCCCCACCCTACCGAGAGGATTTTTCCGAGCAGGGTCAAACTTTTCTGCCAATTCTCCGGGTAGTAGGCGTTCCCAAGCACCCGAAGTAGGGAAAGGCCCCGGAGCAATGGCGTTTGAGCGGATATTATAAGGAGCCCACTCTACAGCTAAAGAACGGGTCATGGCCAAAACCCCGGCTTTGGCTGAAGCACTTGGCACCACATATGCAGATCCGGTAAAAGCATAGGTAGTGACTATATTTAAAAAAGTCCCTGCTGCCTTTTCCTTTATCCAGTTTTTACCTGCTACAAGGGTTAAGTTGGCGGTTCCTTTCAACACTATATCCACTATGGTATGGAAGGCATTGGAAGACAACCTGTTCGTAGGACTGATGAAATTTGCAGCTGCGTTATTGACTACTGCATCCACTTTACCATAATGAGCCAATCCCTGCTCATACATTTTGGCAACTTGCTCATAATCTCTTAAATCACAAGCTAGTGGAAAAACCTCTCCTCCAATCTCCTTTTCCATTGCTCTAGCAGCCTTATTCAATACATCAATATTTCTGCTACAAATCACCAGCTTCGCACCTAATGACAAAAAATAGCGCCCCATTGCAGCACCTAAACCTGTCCCTCCTCCGGAAATCATAATGACTTGATCTTTTAAAGCATTTGGGACGAGCATACCTTCCTGATATTTCATAATTTCGATTTCTGGTTACCTAAATATAACTTAAAGTACATAATTTAAAAAGGAATGAAATGTTTGGATGAAAGTTTATTGAACTTTGATTAATTTAACGGAAACAATGAAAATAACCCACAAAATGAAGCAATGTACCCCACTGGTTTTATTAATTTTTCTATTCTCTTGTAACCTAGACACCAACAAGGATCTACAAATTGACCAATCTTTTGAAGGTGAGGAAGCTTATTGGGTTTCAAAAACCTTAGATGAGCATATTTACTTGCCATTTTACGATTTCTCTGTTTACGCTAACGTAGCGTTTACAGACAGTTTACCAGGCTGTCCAACCATCAGTATTGATAGTGAACAGTATATTGTAACCATTGATTACGATACCCCTAATTGTGAAGACGGGTCAACTGACAGACAAGGAAAGCTACAGATTCAGTATAGCTCCATATCCAACAATATCAATTCGACAATAAAAATCACTTATGATGGTTACCAAACTAGTAACACCACTATTGAAGGCTTCCGATTCTTTCAAGTAACGAACAAAACAGCTTCTGAATTATTGCTCCAAGAAAACGCTGACAGCTTACTATTAATAGATGAAAATGAATCCAGTACAAAACTCGTTTTGGATCTAGTTCATGGAGGGAAAATCCGGAACAATTCACTTACAGAATTAAATATTAGTGGTTCCTTAACCGGAAGAAACTGGGGTGGAAATCAAATAGAAGCCACAATATTAAAACCGAAAATTATTAATCAGGCCTGCATTTCTCAATTGGGTTTTTATGCCGTTTCAGGTGAGGAAAGGTGGACCTTTACTCGTAGTGAAAATACACAAGTCACCCATCAATTGAACTATTCAAATACAGAGGGTTGTGAGACGACCACAACAATCAAACTAGCGGAAGGGGTAACCATGATCAAGCAGCCCTAGCATTAGCTCAAAACAAAGGTTCATAAGATTGTTAAGACTGAAAATTGGCACAATTAAACGTGAAGGAGTCAATATTATACTCCTTTTAGATTTTGGATTGAGATTTACCTATGTGAACAAGCGCATCACCGGCATTAACCACGGGCAGATTATTGATTCCAATAACAAAACCTGAGGCAGAAGCTTTGATAGGAACTTTTACTTGACCGTAGGGATCAGAAATTTTGGCAAGCATCTGTCCCTTTTTCACTTCGTCTCCTAAGGACACAGAAGCATTAAAGATCCCTGAGACCTTAGCACGGACCCAACGGCTCTCTTCAATTTTATGGGTTTTTTTCAACGGATAACTACCACTGATCATCCCAAGATATTTCAGCAATCTCCCTGTTCCGGCAATCCCCTCCTGAATGACCTGATCATCTAACCTCATCGATTCCCCCTTCAAAAACCAAAATATGCTTGTTATTTTTAAAGGCTTCCTTCCGAAAAGATTTGTCTATATGCATCGAATTAACTGTAAAATTAGCACCAAAGGCTTCGGCGAGTTCCAATCCTTTATCATCTCTGAAATCTACCCGGATTTGGGGGTAATTGGACAACATTCTCCCGCCGGTATGAAAATCAATTCCATAATCTATCTGAGGAATAATTTCATTTGTAAGAATTTGCGCAATTTGAGAAGCCAATGATCCTTTATTGTTTCCAGGAAAACTCCTATTTAAATCTCTTCCGTCAGGAAATGTTCGCGAATTACTTAAAAAACCATAGACATTCACCAAAGGGATAAAAATTAGTGTGCCTTTGATGGGTTGAAAAATATTTTCTTCAAGCATCCGCTTCACCGTGACAATACCATTGATTTCATCACCATGCACCCCCACATATGAGTACAGTTGGTCCAGGCGTACTAGAACTCCTAATAAACACCGGCAAATCTATCAGGGTATGGGTAGGTAATCTTGCAATTGCTATTTCAATATTTAAAGATTGACCGGGTCTGACCCTAATGCCGTTGATAACCATTTCTTTCATAATAAAATTAATCTTACACATTAACTGATTCTCAGCAAACAAGCTCCTGAAGCTTTTCCCCAGCCGTAAAGTTACCAATAAAATATAAAGTGCTTATTTCTTATAATCTTTCCAATTTGATCAAATAATCTTTTAATTCGTGATTTAAATATGACAATGAAGATACAGGAAAATATTTCATTAAAAGCCTACAATACCTTTGGAATAGATGTTAAGGCAAAATTCTTTACCGAAATAAGAAGCAAAGAAGACGTACTTGAAGCCATTACCTTTGCCAAAAATGCTGAATTACCTATCCTTATTTTGGGAGGAGGAAGTAATGTACTGTTCACATCGGACTTGGAAGCATTGGTATTGAAGATAAATATTGAAGGAATAGATCAAATTAAGCAAGTTAATAATAAGGTTATTTTAGCTGCTGGAGCAGGTGTAATATGGCATGATTTTGTCCTATATAGTCTTGAGCATAATTTAGCAGGTATAGAAAACCTCTCTTTAATACCGGGTACTGTAGGTGCAGCCCCCATGCAAAATATCGGTGCCTATGGAGTAGAGATTAAAGCTGTGTTCCACAGTTTGGAAGCCATCGAAATAAGTTCTGGTATTTCTAAAACTTTTTTCCCAAGGATGTGAATTTTGGTTATAGAGAAAGTGTTTTTAAAAAAGACCTTAAGGGCAAATACATTATTTATAAAGTTAATTTCAACCTCTCTACCTCACATGAGCCCAATATTAGTTATGGGGATATTCAAAAGGTATTAGAAGAAATGAATCATGCTTCGCCTACTGCTAAAAACATTAGCGAGGCAGTAATTAGCATTCGTCAATCAAAACTTCCGGATCCAAAATTTATAGGTAATGCCGGAAGCTTTTTAAGAACCCAATTATAACCACAGAAATATATAATGAATTAAAACATACCTACCCGGCTTTACCAGGTTACCCCAACGGGCCATCCCACATCAAGATTCCAGCAGCATTTTTGATTGAAAATACCGGCTGGAAAGGCAAAAAATAGGAAAGGTTGGCGTTCACGACAAACAACCATTGGTTCTAGTAAATCATGGAGGAGGCAAGGGAAAAGATATTCTTGTATTAAGTCAGAAAATCCAGCTGGATGTTCAAAACAAATTTGGCATATTCCTGGAAAGGGAGGTTAATCTTATCAATGATAAAAGCTTGATTCACCTCTAAATCAATACATCTTGGTTTTTGATGATCTTGTCGTATTTGGAAACAGTTACCCCAAATTTTTTCAGAAATTCAAGCCCTTCATCCAATCCAATCCCCTTATACTCAGCATAAGAATTTAAGAAAATAACTTTTGAAATACCCATGGAATAAATAATCCTTGCACAAGGCAGACAGGGAGCTAAAGTTACAAATAAGGTAGAACCCTCTACAGAGGCTTTATTTTTGACGGCATACAGTATAGCATTCTGCTCTGCATGTAAGGCCAACGAACAGCTGCCTTTGCTATCTCTCCTACACCCTTCCACCGGAAATTCTTCATCACAATTATGAGTACCCGGAGGTGGACCATTGTAACCGATTGAGATTATTCTAGTATCTTTAGTGAGAACAGCACCTACATGCTTTTTAATACAATGGGAACGTTGAGCTAGATTAACCGCTAGTTCCATAAAAATATCGTCAAAATCGGGTTTGTTCATTTCTTTAATCAATTAATGCATTTTCAAATTTTGCTACTAAAGCTACTCATAGGGCATCGTAAGTCAAATATACGTGAATTTCAGCTTATCACAGCCTATAAATACAATATCGACTTAATTGATTGCTTAATTTTTTTAAATTATGATCAGATAAAAAGCAAAGAATCATGGATGATTTAACCTATAAATCAAATAATTTTGCCTAAGATTTTACTTACTATACTTTTATAATTTTTTTTCATAAATACACACTGAATTGAACCTTTTGGTCTACAAATGACTTAAAACATTAAATAATACCCATTTATACCCAATAAAAACCACTCATCCTGAAATTAATTAATGCAAAAAAAACTGCCCTGAAACGCTAGAAATAGACATATTTCAATTTTTTAAAAAAAAATTGCTAATTGTCCGGTAAAAAAATGGGCAAAACATCAATTTATGCGATTATTTTTACTATTTTTATAACACTTTAAATGCTTTTTAACACGTGTTTTTTGTAGGTAAATGATTAAAATAGTATTAATAGATGATGATCCTATCAGCATTTTCGTAACTGAAAAACTGATTTCTAGAAATGTTTTGGAACCTTTCAAAGTATTTTCTTTTAGTAGCGCTACTGCTGCACTAAAGGACATTTATAAAATACGACCTGATTACTTATTCCTTGATATTAACATGCCGGAAATGAATGGGTGGGACTTTTTAGAAAAATTTCAACCTACAAAAAAAGATCCGGAAATATATATTTTAAGCAGCTCAATTGATGAAACAGATATCACCAAAGCCGGTAAATACAAAAAGGTGAAAAATTACCTAACCAAACCTTTAATTAAACAATACATCAAACTAATATTTAGCCGAAAAGGAAGTAAAAAAGGCAATTAAATAATAGAAGCTATTTTTTTATTCTACTTCTACCCTTTATTCAGCCCCATAAAAGTAGGAGTAAATAAAAATTTAACCGTTTGATAATTTTAAGTTTAGCTCAAAACCAAGTATAAATTCCTAAATTTTAGTAAATAGCAAAAATTTACAGAAATTAATTTCAATTACAAGCTTATGATAGGGGATTTTGAAGAAGCGCTTGAAGATGATTTCAAGCAAGATTATCAGGATTTAGAAGACAACGCATTTCTTGATGATGATGAGGACAATTTTGACATGGATCTCAATGACTTTGACCTTGATGAAGTAAATGATGATTTATTTGATGAGGATGATGATTTTGATTAATAAAATTATCTAACTCTCCCACTCTTCTATATGGGGGTAGTTTTTTTGGTTTAACTTGGATTCTGTAATAGGGTTTCCCCGCTGCCAATAGTCAGGGGTGAGGCCAGTCTTGTGTTTCCGGGAAGTGTGGCAAACCCAAGAAAACCATGCTGTTTGGAGATAATGGCATTTCTCTCCTATGGTGAAATTGAAAGCAGCAACGAAATGGCTGATTTTTAAGCGATTTTACCACGGAATTGATTGCATATTTATTTCGGGGTTAAGGATCAATACCTCATTAAATATATTCAGAGCTATCTGTGGTTAAATAACCAAAACTCAAATAGGTATTTCCTTAATCAGGCATATGTTAAAATGTAGAGAAACATGTCCGTCGCGGCCTAAAGTGATCCTTTTTAAAAATATACTTTGTTATCCTCCGCTAGAGTGCTAAATTGCAGGCAAATTTGACATTTAAAACCACATTATCATGTTATTAGATATATTTAGCGCCCCTATAGCATCAGGAGCACAGACTTTCTGGTTAATTGTTTCCATTTTAGTTGGTTTAGGAGCAGGGATTTCTGCCGTTGACTTTAGAAGCACGGTGTTTAAAAAAGGTAGCAAAGAAGATTAAAAAAAGCCGGTTAATTCTAACCGGCTTTTTTTATCATTTTTATTTATAATCAGGATCAATTGTGAGCTTGGTATTTTTTCCTAATATGCTCAATGTACATTTCCCATTAATCGCCGGATAGGTTTAGCAATTAGCATAAGCACCAAACCAGCCCCCACAACGGTATAAACTATCAAGAGGTATTGGTCAGGCATCTTGGACAATGCTTCGGCTGTTCCCCCGCTGGCTCCACCGGCTATTCTCCCGGCAATTAGGCTACCCATAGCGATGGATAAAAACCACATTCCCATCATTTGTCCAACAAATTTCTTAGGGGCTAATTTTGTGGTTAAACTTAAACCCACAGGACTAAGGCTTAATTCTCCAAAAGTATGGAACAGGTAGGTGATTACCAACCAAGTCGGTGCTGCCAAATCACCAGAGGCAGCAATTTTGGCTGCGAAATACATTACCAAAAAACCAATTCCTAATAGTACCAGGCCAAAGGCAAACTTAAGAGGAGAGCTTGGCTCCAGATTCTTTTAGCCAGCATTACCCACATGGCTCCAAAGAAAGGTGCAAACAGAATAATAAAGATACTATTGATAGATTGAAAATATCCTGCAGGGATCTCCCATCCCATGACCACCCTATCTGTAAACCTTTCGGCAAACAAATTCAAAGATGAGCCAGCTTGTTCAAACCCAGACCAAAAAATAGAAGAAAATACAAATAAGACCATTACTACACCTACTTTTTTCTTTTCATCACTATTTAAGCCCCCTAAAAACAATACATATAAAAAGAAAAGCAAGGCAACAATGGCAATCACAGTATTGGAAACCGCAGCTATTGCTGTAGGATCAATAGAAATTATTTCCAGAAAGAAACAGGCAATAATTATGGCAAGCACCACTAGGGAGAGCCATACTGCATTAATCAATTTACTTCTTTTTCGACTTTCAATTTCATTTTCAGGAAGAGTGAAATCCCCTACACCCCTAAGGTGCTTGCTGGTCAATTTATACTGGATCAGCCCCATTAGCATCCCAAAACCGGCCAATCCAAAACCTAAATGCCAATCATAAATGGCCAAGGTGCTACATGCAATTGGAGCCAAGAAAGCGCCCATGTTTATCCCCATATAGAAAATGGAAAACCCGGCATCTCTCTTAGAGCTATTTTCCGGGTACAGTTGTCCCACTATTGAACTAATATTGGGTTTAAGTAAACCTGTACCTAAAACTATCAAAATTAACCCGAGAAAAAATGAGTACAAATCCAGACCTGTCAATTGATCTTTCGGCAAATCGGGAGCACTTGACATGACAGAGAATAAGCCCGGAAGAGCCATGGTAAAGTGTCCTAAGGTAATAATAATCCCGCCATACCATACCGATTTTTTAAGCCCTACAAGTCGATCTGCTATCCATCCTCCCGGAAGGGCCAAGAGGTATACAAACATAGAATAAAGCCCATAGATCGCCCCGGATGTTTGGTCATCAAAACCTAGTCCTCCTGTGGCAATTGGAGCCGTCATAAATAAAATTAGTAAAGCCCGCATACCGTAGTAACTGAACCTCTCCCACATTTCAGTAAAGAAAAGGGTCATTAGACCTTTCGGATGTCCAAACAGCTGTGCGCCCTCAATTTCAAAATTTTCGTTCGGAGCATTGTGTTTACCTAAAAACTGATCTTCCTTTTTCAAAAGCGAATTATTTAAAACGTATTAAAATTTTATTCCTAAATGCCTAAAGGGGCAAAATATTGCATGATACTACCATAAATTCTGTATTATTGCAAAAAAACAAACGATAGCTTCATGACAACAGGAGAAATTCATACCGATAAAGGCATAATGAAAGTTGAGTTTTATGATCAAGATGCCCCTAAAGCAGTTGCAAATTTTATTGATTTAGCCAACAAAGGTTTTTACAATGGGTTAAACTTTCACAGAGTAATTCCAAATTTCATGATCCAAGGCGGTTGCCCTAAAGGTAACGGCACAGGAGGCCCTGGTTACACCATTGATTGTGAATTAGATGGTGAATTACAGTACCATGATAAAGGCGTTCTTTCCATGGCCCATGCTGGGAGAAATACCGGAGGATCACAATTTTTCATCTGTCACAACAGGGAAAACACCCAGCACCTTGATAGAAATCATACTTGTTTCGGAAAGGTGGTTGAAGGACTAGACATTGTGGATCAGATCAAGCAAGGTGACAAAATTGTTAAAGTTGTCATCAACGATTAATTCAATTACCGCTGAAGGTTAAAACTTTGAAGTTTTAAAACAGTGCCCCGGCAATAGTGGCTGTCATCAGACAGGCAATGGTTGCAGCCAAAAGTGCATGCATGCCTAATTTTGATAAATTCCCCTGTTGTCCGGGCGCTATACTTCCTATCCCTCCCACTTGAATAGCTATTGAGCTAAAGTTGGAAAAGCCGCAAAGGGCATAAGTAGCAATAACAATTGATTTTGGTGAAAGACTCCTGCTTCTTTCATTTCGGCCAAGCCTAAATAGGCAACGAATTCATTAATCACTGTTTTTTGTCCCAATAGTGAGCCTACCTCAAGGGTATCTTTCCACTCCACTCCTATTATCCAAGCAAAAACCCTAAACACTTGTCCCAAGAGGTATTCCAGCGAAAAGCCTGAAAATGTTCCATTGGTAGATTTTACCACAAAATTATTTAATCCTAAGAACTCACCTATAATTCCTGACAACAAGTAATTTAAAGCTGCAATAACAGCAATAAAGGCCAAAAGCATCGCCCCTACATTAAGGGCTAACCGCAGTCCTTCGGATGCTCCTCTGGACATTGCATCAATAAGGTTTACATCAGGTACTTGACCACTTATATCCAAATGTTCATCTAATTTTCTCTCTTTCTCTTCAGGAATAATAATTTTAGAGATTACAATAGCTGCGGGGGCATTCATTATACTGGCGCCCAATAGATAAGTGGCGAAGCGTGTTTTCTCTACCGGGTCATCCCCACCTAAAAACGCGACATACCCTGCCAAAACACCTCCAGCAATGGTAGCCATGCCTCCCGTCATCAAACACATTAGTTCTGACCTGGACATTGTGGGAATAAAGGGCTTTACAAGCAATGGCGCCTCTGTTTGTCCCAAGAATATATTTCCTGCAGCAGATAAACTCTCTGGCCCTGAAAGGCGCATTGTTCGGGCCATCACCCAGGCGATCACAAACACAACTTTCTGTAGAACGCCCAAGTAATACAATCCTGCTGATACTGTAGAAAAAAGATAATTGTTGGCAGAACTTGGAAGGCAAAAATAAAACCAAAGGAGCTTGTCGCCAAGTCTCCAAATATAAATTGAGCCCCTTGCTCAGAGAAACTAAGAAACTTTACAAAGCCTGCACTAACCTTTGTAAAGATTGATGCCACAAAAGCAACCTTGGTAATTAGAATACCAAATATAGCTTGTAACAAAATCCCTATCCCTACCAACCGCCAATCAATATTTTTTCTATTTGTGGAAAAAATACTAGCGAATATCACCAGAACCAAGATCCCTAAAACCCCTCTTATATAGTCCATTAAAACATATTTTTATTAAATCTTAGGTTTTTTGAACGCATCAAAGGTAAATTCCGATGGAAGCGCGATGGTTTTCTGGCTATTGTTTCTCTTTTATTTTCATCCTTTCAAGCAAAGGTTATTAATAGAAAAAAGCTGCCAGAAGGCAGCCATTAGTCAGCATAGAGCTCGTTAATTTCTTCTATTAATCTCATCCCTTAAGCGTGCAGCTTTTTCATAATCTTCGTTGCCAATGGCTTTTTCAAGCATCTGATTGAGTTTGTCCAGGCTAAAATCCTTGAGCGATGCTTCCTGTGACTTTCCCTTTCCTGTAGATTCCCTCTTACCTGTTTTAGAAATTCCGGAAGCTTCTTGCTCACGCTTTTCATCTTCTTCGGTAAATTCAATAGCAGCTTCAGACATTACAGCATTTGTACAATAAATTGGAGCATCAAACCTGACAGCAATGGCAATTGCATCAGAAGGTCTGGCATCAATCTCTACTTTCTTATAGGAACTTTGACACATGACCTTGGCATAGAAGACTCCTTCCCGCATATCTGATATCAATATATGATCGATTGTAAATTGAAAATTGGAGGAAAAGGCCTTGAACAAATCATGTGTCATAGGCCTGTTTGGAATAATTTTTTCTATTTCAATAGCAATAGCTTGGGCTTCAAACATACCTATGACAATGGGTAACTTCCGTTTTCCCTCAGATTCCCCCAAAACTAAGGTAAAAGAACCAGACTGTGTACTATTGGAGGATAACCCCAAAATTTCTAACTCAACTGTATTGTCCACGTTTAATTATTTTAATGCCTTAATTGCTTGTGTCAATTTAGGGACCACATCAAAAGCATCTCCTACGATCCCGTAATCTGCGGCCTTGAAGAAAGGAGCATCCGGGTCACTGTTAATGACTACAATATACTTCGAAGCATTAACTCCTGCAAGGTGCTGGATCGCTCCCGATATGGCAACGGCAACATACAAGGTCGGTGCAACTTTAACACCAGTTTGACCTACGTGTTCATGATGGGGGCGCCAACCTAAATCCGAAACTGGTTTAGAACATCCTTTCGCTGCATTCAAGCTTTCGGCAAGTTCTTCAATCATGTTCCAGTTTTCCGGGCCTTTAAGCCCTCTTCCACCGGAAACAACTATATCTGCTTCCGGTAGCAATATTTCTCCCTCAGCTTTTTCTGCACCTATTATTTTCGCAACAAAATTCTCTTCTGATATGGTTAAATCCAAAGATTCAACCTTCACTTCACCACCATCAGTCTTAATGGGATGAATATTTTTCTTTACAGCAAGAATTTTCTTTTCTGTGTCAATCGATGTGTCTGCAAAAGCTTTGCCTGTAAAAATACTTCTTTTTACCACAAAACCATCAGACAGATCCGGTAATCCTACCACGTTGGAGACAAGTCCTGCCTCTAGTTTTACCGCTAACCTAGCTGCTACAGCATCTCCAAGTGATGATTTAGCCAAGATAAGTGTTGAGGCCTCCACTTTTTCAAAAACCTGGGCAATGGCATCTGCATGAGCTAATATAACTCCTTGGTCCAGCCTCTCATCACCAATATGGAAAATGGCATTGGCACCGGCAGCTCCTACTTTATTCCATTCTTCTGCTGCTATAGATCCTAGACCTAAAACATTGACCTCCCCACCTTGTAATTCTGAAAGTCCTGCTGCATATGACACTGCCTCCAGAGAAGAACCTTTTATTTTACCCTGATCTTGTTCTATATATACTAATATCGACATGCTCGTTTTATTTAAAGAATTTTGGCATCATTTTTCAATAAATCAACCAGTTGATCTACATTATCAACCAGCTTGACTGCTCCTTTGGCAGGAGGCATTTCATAGGAATTGACTGCGGTCCTTTCAGCTTCTTCAGCAGGTTCAATCACTGAAAGTGGTTTAGTCCTTGCAGACATTATCCCACGCATATTGGGGATTTTCCATTCTGCAATAGGTTCTTGACACCCGGCAATAAAAGGCAAGTCTACCTCAATAAATTCCTTTCCTCCTTCTATTTCTCTGGACAGTTTTCCTTTGCCACCCTCAATCTCCAATTTCATTACGGGAGACATAGAAGGCATGCCTAATAACTCCCCAACCATACCATGAACCATACCACCATTAAAATCAATAGATTCCCTTCCCATAAGGATTAAATCAAAGGCATTTTCTTTTGCATAATTAGCAATTTGCTTGGCCACAAAAAAGGCATCTTTAGGGGCTGCATTAATCCTAACAGCTTCATCCGCACCTATGGCCAAAGCCTTTCTAAGTGTGGGTTCGGTTTCAGCTTCCCCTACATTAAGGACAGTAATGTTCCCACTTGTTTCTGCTTTTAACTCTACAGCCCTAGCCAAAGCGTAGTCATCGTAAGGTCCTATTATGAATTGAACGCCTTTTTTATCTAACTGGGTATTATTATCAATAAATTGAATCTTTGAAGTGGTATCAGGTACATGCGTGATACAAACCAATATTTTCATGTATTTTTATTTAAATTTGTCATTAAAATAAACAACTAAGCAAATTAATTCCATGAGCATGAAACATTTAGACAGGGTAAAAGAACTCCTGAATTATATTGAAAAAGAACCCGAAAATCCTTTCAACCTATATGCTTTGGCTTTGGAATACCAATATCAAGACAAAGAAAAGGCTTCTTTTTATTTTAACAAACTATTAACAGAACATAAAGACTATCTGGCCACTTATTATCATGCGGCCTTGTTTTTTGCAAACGAGGAAAAATTGCAAAAAGCCGATAAAATCTTTTCTGATGGCATCGAATTAGCAAAAGCACAAAACAACTTACATGCTAAAAAGAATTGGAAAATGCCTATCTAAACTTCCAGTTTGAAAACGATTAGAATGGTGCCGGTTCATTCCCTCCAGGAAAAGGATTTTCTCCACCTGAATCACCATTGGCTTTACTGCCCATTCGAACCATTCCTTCATCATCAAACCCTTTACCTCCAGCACCACTAGGAAAGCGACTCCCATAAAGAGCTTCTTGGGGCTGCTGTTGGTAAGGAACATTCATTTCCAAATCAGTAAATTTAGTATACTTACCAATAAACCTCAATTTAACATTTTCCAGAGAACCATTTCTATGTTTGGCGATTATAACCTCCCCTACACCAGCTGTATTGTTACCATCCTCATCCTCTGTGATACCATAATATTCTGGACGATACAAAAACATAACAATATCTGCATCTTGTTCAATCGCACCGGACTCTCTTAAATCTGATAGCTGAGGTCTTTTATCTCCCCCCTTGTTTCTACAGCCCTGGATAACTGAGAAAGTGCAATGACAGGAACACTTAATTCTTTGGCAATTTTCTTTAATGCCCTAGAAATACTTGAAATCTCCTGCTCACGGTTTCCTCCATTCCCTCCTTTACTATCTCCCGACATTAACTGAAGGTAATCGATCACAATTAATTGTACGTCATTTTGAGCTTTTAGCCTACGGCATTTTGCCCTTAATTCAAGAATGGATAAAGCGGGAGTATCATCCACAAACAATGGTGCGGAAGTTAATTTACCTGTTTTATGGATTAATTGCTGCCATTCATAATCAGCTAGGTTTCCCTTTTTTATTTTTCAGAATCCAACTCAGCTTCAGAACTGATCAAACGATTGACTAACTGAATGGAGGACATCTCCAGAGAGAATATTGCTACAGGCCTGTCATGATCTACAGCAGCATTCCGCAAAACTGAAAGCACAAAGGCTGTTTTACCCATAGCAGGTCTCGCTGCAATGATAACCAAATCAGATTTTTGCCATCCTGAGGTAACCCTATCCAAGGCCGTAAAACCGGAAGGTACCCCTGTGAGACCATCCTTTTGACCTTTCTTACCTTCTAGTTCCGTTATGGCTTCTCGCATAATTGAACGCATGTCCACATAATTCTTTTTGATATTGTTCTCAGAAATTTCAAAAAGAGACTGCTCCATCTTGTCCAGTAATTCGAAAACATCTGTAGTATCTTCAAATGCTTCTTTCTGTATCTCAGAGGAAATCTTTATCATATCACGTTTCATTGCCTGCTCAGTAATAATACGTGCATGGTATTCGATATTTGAGGCAGATGAAACCTTTGAAGTAAGCTCAGTAATAAAAATAACTCCCCCGGCCAATTCCAAGCTTCCATTTTTCCTGAGTTGATTTACCACAGTCAATAGATCTATGGGCTCTCCGGCGTTAAACAAATCAAGGATTGCTTCATAAATCAAACCATGCGCATCCTTATAAAAACTACCTGGAGAAAGTATATCTACTACAGCAGTCAATGCATCTTTTTCCAACATCAGCGCGCCCAAAACAGCTTCTTCCATATCAATGGCCTGAGGTGGTAACTTCCCTAAGGCTGATAAGGATTCATTTGGCCGCCTCCTTGTATTTACCTTACGTTCTTTTCTATCGCTGTTGTTGTCTGACATAATAACAAAAGTACCCTATTAAAGTCAAAGATTTTAAACAATTTATACACTATCTTATCCACATTCGGCTAACAGCAACTTAAACAATCAATTATAAAGCCACGATAATTATTGGGAAAACAAAAACCGTCTAGCTTCACAGCTAAAAGTTACGATAGTCCTAAGAGAAAGAGAAAACATTAATTTTATTATAAGCAAAAAAGTTCCCTTTTTCCAATTACCATCTGATAAGCAAATATTTCACCTAATGTCGTAAATTATAACCATCTAGAAGCTAAACCCTCTGTTTATAAAATTCGAAACTTAATTTAAGGATTTGTACCCAACCAAAAGGTGCTTTTTTCGTTGGTTTAAACAGATTAAAACGAAATTTTGGATTAGTTAAGGGGAAATAAGGGCAATACTTTTCAAAGTATTTTAGGAAACCCCTACAATTTTATAAGGGAAAGGCCTAGGTAATCAAACTATTTCACTTAGGTTAAATCCGAATTTAGCAAAGGAAAATCACTATATTTGCATTAAAATTACCCAGGAAAGTTTCACCTATAACAACACAAATCATCCACTGCTTCAGCAGCGGCTTTCCTTAACATTTTTAATAACAATTAATTTTTCATAATACTAAAAAATAAAGAAATGGATTTGAACATCAAAACGCCCATTGCATTTTTTGACCTTGAGGCCACAGGAATTAATATCTCTACTGATAGAATTGTTGAAATTTCAATACTAAAAATTTTTCCTGATTCAAGCCAAGAACTAAAAACGCTAAAAATTAACCCCACCGTTCCTATCCCTATAGAAACCTCATTAATTCATGGCATATATGATAAGGATGTGGAAGATGCACCTACTTTTAAAGACGTGGCAAAGGAATTGTTTCGTTTTTTTGAAGGCGCTGATTTGGCAGGTTTCAATGTCCTCAAGTACGATATCCCCCTATTGGTTGAAGAATTCCTTAGGGTAGGAATAGATTTTGACATTGAAAAAAGAAATTTACTTGATGCCCAAAAGATCTTTTTTATGATGGAAAAAGAAATTTATCTTCCGCCTATAAATTTTATTGTGGCAAAACCTTGGAAAATGCGCACAGTGCTGAAGCAGACACCATCGCTACTTATGAGGTTTTTAAGTCCCAAATAGAAAGGTATCAGGGTCAAGAACTTGAAGACCTTCAAGGTAATAAAATTGGGATAATTGAAAATGACATGAAGAAAATTCATAACATGATCAATGAAAGAATGGTGGATCTTGCAGGGAGGTTCGTGTTTAACGATAATGGAGAAGAGTGTTTCAATTTCGGCAAACAAAAAGGCAAGCCCATTGCCCAAGTACTTAAGGAAGAGCCGGGATACTATGATTGGATGATGAAAGGGGATTTCCCTCTTGACACCAAAAGAAAACTGACACAAGTAAAATTGAGAGGTTTTAATTTGTAAATAGATAATGATGTGAAAACATAATGAAAAAACAATTCCTCCAAATTCTTGATTTTGGAGGAATGGTAATTTAAATACCCTTACTCTGTCCATTTCCAAATCAAGCTGTTTTGGGTTCAAGTAAGAAAACCATCGATACTACTGCCTCATTCATTATACTTAAGATGATCAGTATTCAAAAAGCGACCGTAAAAGACATTCCTCAGATTCAAAACATTGCAAGGATCACATGGCCTATTGCATTTAAAAATATTTTAAGCTCAAACCAATTGGAATACATGTTAGAGCTTATGTACGCAACAGATACACTCCACACACAAATTGCAGGAAAAGAAATTGTTTTTTGGTTGGCCATGCTCAATGACTCAATTTTAGGATTTATGGCCTTTGAGCCCGATTTAAAATTAAGAGATAAGATAAAAATCCACAAATTATATATTGACCCTACTGCTCAAGGCAAAGGAATAGGCCGCATTTTTCTAAAAAAACTGGAAGAATATGGACGTTCAAACTCTTTTGAAAAACTGACATTAAACGTCAACAAATACAATCATTCTGCGATTAAATTCTATACCAAACAAGGTTTCAAAAAAATCGAAGATGTTATTATTCCAATTGGGAAAGGGTATGTAATGGACGATTTTGTATTTACGAAAAATATCTAAAAGGAAAAACTAGAAACCCGACCCTTTTACCTTCGAAGCTTTTTCGTTGATATCCCTGATAACGCCATCAAGTTCTTCAGCAGAAACTTCAATATGTTTTAGCATCTCTTTTTCTTCTTGAGGCAATTCCACTTTTGTCATTTTAAAAAGGTTCACCAGACCCATAAGCCTTGCAAGCGGCGCTCTCACAATATGGGATTGCACCCATGAAATTTCTTTCAGTTGCTTATACTGTTTCTCAATCGTTCTTAAATGGATGTATTTTTGCGTCACATCAATGGATAACACCAGTTTAACATCCTCACCATTAATATTTATATTATTTACGCTTGTCTCTACGGTAATGGTATCACCTTTCTTTTTTATGTAGGTGAAGTCCCGAAATTTTTTCACAATAATTTGGCTCTTTTTCTCGTGAGGGTGAGGTGGACTCAACCTTTTCAATCTGAATATCAAAAAGGATTTTTCAAGAAATTCTTCATACGAAAAGCCGTAACTCCTGATAGCGGCCTCATTAACACTCAAAATATTATTGGTTTTTTGATCTAAAACCCACATTGGAAGTGGATTAAATTGAAAAAGCTCTTTATATCTTACCTCAGACTTCTCTAATTTATTAAAGATTTTCTTTCTTTCAATGCTATAAATAACACTCCTATACAAAATCTCAGGATGCAATTCATCCTTTATCAGATAGTCGGACATACCCAAACCAATTGACTTTAAAGCAAAAGCTTTATTGGTGTAGCCTGTTAATACTATGATTGGCACTTTTGGAGCCCTATTCCTCATGTCCTTAATTAAGGGTTCTCCACTAATATTATCAAGGCTTAAATCTAGTAAAATAACATCGTAATCGTCAAATTTATGATTAAGGGCTTCCTCGTAGGTTGGTGCCCAATCAATATTTGAATAAGGAAAATTTTCCTCTATCGATTCTGAAATTAAAACGAAATCACCTTCGTTATCCTCAATAATTAAAAAATTAATAACCTCATTAACTGAACTCATCCACTTAAATTTTTGAAGGTAATTCTACTAGTGAAAACCAAAAAATTCGTATTCTATTGAGAATTTCCTGGTATCCTCCCGAGCCGAAAGGTTTAACAATATAACTATTTGCGTGATTTGAATAGGATTCATTAATATCCCTTTGATTGGATGAAGTGGTTAGCATAATCACCGGCAAACGCTTTAAATCGTCAGAATTCTTGATAAATTTCAAGACTTCTTGACCATTTTTGAAGGGTAAGTTGATATCCAGCAGGACCAAATCGGGTGTTTGTTTATACCCCATCCCGTGACATGAATCCAAAAATTCTACAGCCTCTTTTCCATCCTTTGCCAAGCTTATTTGTATGGGTAAGTCTAGTTCTTCCAGAGCTTCTGAAATTAGGAATATATCTCCTTCATTGTCTTCAACCAAAAGAATGTTTAACCTTTCCATAATCTAATTTCTAAATTCTCCCTAGAAATACCCTACCTGTAATTTATGAGGTTTCCCTAGACCTCATTAATTTGAATCAAAAATACGTTATTTTTTCCAAAGACACAGAAGAATTGAATATTAATGAACAATATCGCTTTTTTCATAATCAGAATTTTTTGGTAAAATTATTTCGAAAAAGATAAAATTTCTAACAATAACAACAAAATCTTATAGTATAACACGTTTTTATTACCACCCACCATCAAACCACCACAGATATAAACCTAAACAATTAATCAAAATACTTACTAATCTTGCCTTAAACTAAACTTCTTCAGAATTTTAAATGGTTGGGATTTAAACCAAAGTTCAAATGCTTGGCTCTATATAAAGCCGTTCCAAATTCTAAATCTGCCAAAAAAATTAATTCATTATTGTAGAGGTAAAATAAAAAAACCTAAACCCTAAGTTTTACATAAAACACACTTCCTTTTCCAATTGTTGATTCTACCCAAATCTGTCCTCCCAATCCTTCTGCAATTCTTTTACATATTGCTAAACCCATACCAGTCCCGCGCTTAATAAAACCATAATCATAACGTTTTAAAACATAAAACACATTTTCTAAATTCTCAATGGGTATACCACGCCCATTATCTCTGACCTCCACCGTGCAGAATTCATCATGGACTATTGCTGAGACCTCTATATTTAGCGATCTGGAAACATCTTTAAACTTAATAGCATTGGCTATCAGATGGTCGAATAATTGAATAAAATATTTATAGTCACCTTTTACTGATGGTAAAGGGGCAATTTTAAGCCCAATTTTTTGCTCAGCAATTTTCTTTGAATTAAGGTGAAGTACTTTCTCAAAAACTTCATCCAAACTCACCAGTTCCTCTTTTCTTTCTAAACCTGAAAGCTGTGAAAACATAGAAAGATCATTGATAATGGCTTTAATTTTTAGAAAATTATCTAATGTAAGCTGTAAAAAATCTATAGAATTCTGAGATAATTTCCCTTGGTTCTTTCGAATAAAGAGTTCCAAAAACCCTTGACTTTGACGTACAGGCCCTGCCAAGTCATGGGAAGCTACAATAATAAATTGATCCAATTGTTTTTTGGAATGATCTGATTTTAAACGCTCATTTTCAATGATTTGCTTCCCCCTTTCAAGCTCTCTTACCTTATCATCCATGTATTTATATTGCCTTTTAATTAAAAAGAACAATAAGACACCTGTCAACAAAACGTACAAAATGTTGTCTAATTCTTTAATTAAATCAATTGTTTCTCTGCTATAGTCTGCAAGAACATATTCGATGAAATTATTACTCCAGACAATCCAAAATGTGCCAACTACAATATAGATCAATGAAATTTTTAAGCTTGCTTTCATATACATCCACGACATAAAAACCTTTCTTTGTCACCAATTTTGAAGAGAGCAAAATACTAAACTATTCTTACTACCTTAAATATCTAATAAAAAAGTCTCCCATTATTTAAACTTAACTTATTGTAATAAAATGATTTGCTTTCCATTTAACTAAACCTTCACCTTTCAATATAAAAAAAGAATCCAATGTATTGACTAAAACTTATTTTTCATCACAAAATAAAAACATCCTTTCATTAAAATTTATTACTTTATTAATATGTTAAAATTACCTTCCTAAAAATTTAAGTTTTACTTTTAGGCTGTATTATTTATCAGTAAAATCAGTTTCAAAATGCGTTATCTCCTTTTTAAATTATGCCCATTGTTTTTTTTAATGGGACTATTCAATCAACCGCTTAAGGCCCAAAATGACAGCCTAAAAATACTTAGTTATAATATATGGAATGGCTTTGACTGGGGAAAAGACTTGGAAAGAAAAAGAAAAATGACAGCATGGCTAAAAGAGGTAGATGCCGATGTTATAGGTTTTCAAGAACTTAACAACTTTACCTCCGAGGAGCTAAAAGTGTGGGCCAAAGAAATTGGCCATGAGTATTCAGTATTACTGAAAGAAGACGGCTACCCAATAGGGATCACCTCAAAACAACCCATCCAGTTAAAAACAAAAATGCTTGGAGGATTATGGCATGGGATGCTCCATGTAAAAACCTACGGTATCGATTTTATAGTGGTTCATTTAAGCCCCCACGATTGGGCATTTAGGAGAAAAGAGGCTGAAATTATTAGCGATTATGCACAAGAGAGCATCCTTGGTGAGGAGAAAAACAAATTAATTATTTTAGGGGATTTTAACTCCCAATCCCCTTTCGATATAAATTTTGATGCCCAAAATACAGTTTCATTAAAAAGAAAACAGCATTCAGATAGCCTTAGGCGGGCAGAAAATGGGCCTGAGGCCTATCAAAATTTAAGACTTGGAACCATAGATTACAGCGTAATTTCTAAATTTCTTTCATGGCCTTTAATAGATGTAGTCCAAAAAAACAAGCTGATAACAATAAAAAATCATTCCCAACATTGGTTTTTGGTAAAGATCTTTCAAACTCAGATTTTGATAAAAACCAGCAAAGGATAGATTATATCTTGGTCAGTCCAAATTTAGAAGCTCAGCTTATTCATGCTGAAATATCGAATCAGGGAGCTCCGGACTTTTTATCTGACCATTACCCTGTTCAAGCCACTTTTAAACTTAACCCAAAAAAATAAATTTATAATGCCTTGGTCTCTTTTCTCAGAAAGTAATAGGAGATAATGGCTGCTCCCGTATCTGCAAGAGGAAAGGCGTACCAAATACCTTCTAAACCAAATAGTGCCGGCATAATCATTACCAAAGGAATGAGAAATATACCCTGCTTACTTAATGCAAGTAATAATGCAGGTTTGGCTTTTCCGATGGCTTGAAAGTAAGCACTCCCTATTAAACTAAAAGCGAGCAAAGGTGTCGCTAAAAATGATTTTCGCATGGCCGGAACACTCACACTTATCAAATTCTGATCTTCCGTGAAAATAGAAACTATGGCACCTGCGAAAGTCAATATCAGGATAAATATCAATAAAGCTACAAGTGTTGACGATTTAATGGCCAATTTGATACTTTGCTGCACCCTGTCCCTAAGTTTTGCACCGTGATTATATCCTGCAATAGGGACAAAGCCTTGAGTGATGCCTAGCACAGGGAAATTGGCAAACATCATGACCCTGTTAATGACCCCATAGGTAGACAAACCTTGCTCTCCACCATATTTAAAAAGTTCGTTATTTAATACGATGGCTAAAATACTAACGGTTCCTTGCCGGGCTAAAGTAACAGCGCCCAATGAAGCAATTTCAGAGCTGATTTTTAAATTGGGTTTAAACCATTCCAACCCCATTTTCATACTTGATTTTCCAAATACGAAAAACCACAATGAATAAATGGCACTGGCCATATACGATAGGGTCGTAGCCCAAGCAGCCCCTTTTAACCCCATGTCAAACCAAATAATAAATATCGGGTCTAAAACAATATTAAAAACTGCCGGAACGATAAGCGTGTACATGGCTACTCTTGGATAGCCTTCTGCTCTTATCACATTGTTTCCCATCATGGCCCAGGCCATAAATGGAATTCCTATTAGAATGATTGTAAAGTAATCTTTGGCAGGCTGTAACACATCACCTTTTCCTCCGAATAGCTTAAGAATTTCTTCTGCAAAAACATAACCGATCCCTACAAACAACAGGGCCAATGTTAATGTCATTCCTATCTGATTCCCGAAAGTATTGTAAGCTTTTTTATCATTTCCGTCCCCAAATGACCGCGAAATAATTGAAGCCCCCCTACCCCTATGGACATCCCTATACTTGAAATTAAAAACGAGATAGGCAAAACCACAGTTATAGTGGCTATCCCTAATGCTCCTACATACCGTCCCACAAAAATTGTGTCTACAATCCCATAAATAGACAAGACAAGAATACCAACCGCTGCTGGAAGTGCTTGTTTCAGTAATAAGTTACCAATTGGGGCTTGACCGAATAAGTCGTTTTTGTTTTGCATAAAAAAAGGGGTACAACTTGGTACGGCTTATAGGGAAAAATGTTTGTTATTATAACTACAATCTTTCCCTCGGACTGCTCCTTCCTCTCTTCAGAGCTTAGTTGACCACTACTGTGGTTAAGAAACTATATGGAACAGTTTTTTAGAATGACTTGGTAAACTGTATTTTAATTTTTAGCTGAAGATCCCTGATTACTTTAAATATCTCTCTAATTGTAACCAGCTGAACTTGGGTAAGTTGACTTATCTTTATATAGTTCAAGGGTTTGTTATTTTCATTAATGATTGCACCCGCTTGTTTTTCTAATCTAAGCCCCATTAGATAATAATAAGCCTGAAACAACTCCACTGACTCTTTGGGCTTGAAAACCTTCCGTTCGGTGAGAATTCCTAACCTTTTCCCTGTGTTGGTTTCAAACACCCTATTGGCTAAAGCATAAAGCCTCATTGCATTAACAATTGGCGCCATTGCTCTCTTGATGTCAAAAACTTCCTCTTTGTCCACCTTAAAGGTTTTAATATTCTTCAACCAGGTCAACTGTGTGTCATATTGAAGTGAATTCTGAGCCATATTATAGAAAAATCGCTCCAGAGGGAAGTGCAACTGCTCATCCATGAAGGCTTTCAAATCATCTAGCAAGGAAAATTCACCATAAATAGACCTACAATCAAAAAAGGTCCCATAACTCAAAACAGTCTCCATTGATGATTCTTTAAACCAACTGGCATAATTATTTTTCCAATGAGAAAGCGAGTGCGTCCACTTTGGATTGCTGGCCATAAAACCTCCTTGACAATAATCGAAACCAATTTCATTCAATTTATCAGAGACCGTTTTAGCAAAATCCAGAAAATATTCACGAACCATTTCCCTTTGTTCATTGGCCTTGTCTTCATAAATAATTGCATTGTCCTGATCTGTTTTTAAGGTTTGTTCTTTTCTACCTTCACTACCCAAAACAAAAAAACAAATTTTGCAGGTGGTTCACCTTTTTCTTGATTACCTGTTCAATCACCCTCAAGGTAATGATATCTGCAATTGTCGAAATAATTTGATTAATTATTTCTGCTCTAACACCTCTTTGAATCAATTGGTCTACAATGCCCGGCACTTGTCTCCATTTTGTTTTTAACTCGACCTCATCAAGTGCTTGTTTTACAGATTGAATAAACACAAAGGGCGAAAGAGATTGAACAGTCAAAATTTTATTTCTACTTGTAACACCGATATAACGTCCGTCTTCTTCCACCAATAAGTACCGGGTTTTGGTTCGAAACATAAGTAGCAGCGCTTCATAAACCGGTGCGTCCTTGGAAATGGCCACTAATTTGTCGTCCATAATTTCACTTACGGGACTTTGGGCAGATAATTCTCTGGCCAGCACATTATCCCTTAAGGTTATGTCCGTTATCACCCCACGGATATTGTCCAAATTATCTCCAATAAACAAACAGCTGGATTTTTCATCCCGCATGATTTGTGCAGCTTTGGAAACAGGGGTATCAGGAGCACAATAGAGCACCCTTTTAAGTGGTATTTCACTTAAGGTTTTAACATAAAAATCATCAATTGGAGTCAAGTGCACCGGTACCATAGGAACATATTTTTTTGTAAAGATCACCATTCATTTTGAAGAAATAAAAAGTATTTCGGGTTAAGTGTTTGCAATTAAAAAAAACTCCCTTACATTTGCACAAGCTTTTGAAAAAGCACAGAGAAAAGGGCTGAAAAGCCAGTTTCTTTTTAGCAAAAAAAGGTCCTGTAGCTCAACTGGATAGAGCAACTGCCTTCTAAGCAGTAGGTTTCAGGTTCGAGTCCTGACAGGATCACATTGTCAAAATCTTAAGCGTTTTAGGAGTAAAAGTTTACTTCTAATTTATTTCCGATTCTGTAGCTCAGCTGGTAGAGCATAACACTTTTAATGTTAGGGTCCTGGGTTCGAACCCCAGCGGGATCACCAAAAAAAGCCTGTTTATTTTAAACAGGCTTTTTTAATTTTTAGCTTGGAATTTCTTTCCAACCTTTAGATTTAGGCTTTCAGAAATTGCCTTAACACATAGTGTAAAATACCTCCATTTTTGTAATACTCTATTTCAATCAAAGAGTCAAGGCGGGCAACTACATCAAAACTTACAATACTTCCATCTTCTTTTTTAGCCGTTGCTTTTAAGACCTTCAAAGGTGTCAATCCTTCATTAATCCCTTCGATAGAAATCAATTCCTTACCTGTAAGCCCTAAGGATGCTGCTGACTGCCCTTTAGCATATTGCATGGGCAATACTCCCATTCCCACAAGGTTTGATCGGTGTATTCTTTCATAACTCTCTGCAATTACCCCTTTAATCCCTAGAAGGGTGGTTCCTTTTGCAGCCCAGTCCCTCGACGACCCACTTCCATATTCTTTCCCTGCAAGAACCAGTAAAGGCACCTTATCGGCAATATATTTACGAGAAGCATCAAACACTGTCATTTCCTCTCCTGAAGGCATATGCGTTGTATAACCACCTTCTTTAGTCGCCAATTGGTTTTTTATCCTAACGTTGGCAAAAGTCCCACGCACCATTATTTCATCATTACCTCTTCTTGAACCATAGGAATTAAACATGGCTTGTTCCACCCCTTTATCAAGTAAGTATTTCCCGGCAGGAGATTTTGGAGAGAATGAGCCCGCAGGTGAAATATGATCTGTTGTAATAGAATCACCTAACTTTAATAAAACCCTAGCCTCAAGTATTTCTTTCGGCTCATCTACTTCCTCGGAAATGCCATTAAAAAATGGTGCTTCCTTAATATAGGTTGAGTGGTCGGACCATTGATATACTTTATCCTCTGGTGCTTTTAATTGCCTCCACTGTTCATTTCCTTCAAATATTTCCCCATAACTTTTTTATAATCCCCTGGAGACAACACTTTTTGGGAAACTTCAAAAATCTCCTCATTACTTGGCCATAGATCTTTTAGATAAACAGGTTCCAAATTAGGATCATAGCCTAGAGGTTCGTTATTTAAATCAACATCAACCCTTCCTGCCAAAGCGAAGGCAACGACTAACATCGGAGACATCAGGTAATTCATTTTTACCTGCGGATGAACCCTGGCTTCAAAGTTTCTATTTCCGGACAGCACAGAAGCTACTACTAAATCATTCTCCTCAACTGCTTTTGCAATATGAGTTGGCAACGGACCGGAATTTCCGATACAGCTGGTACAACCATACCCTACCACATGGAAACGTAAGGCTTCCAAATCTTCTAGTAATCCTGCATGTTGTAGGTAATCAGTTACCACCTTTGAACCGGGCGCCAAAGAAGTTTTCACCCACGGTTTTACATCCAAGCCTCTTTCTCTTGCTTTTTTAGCGATCAACCCGGCTCCTATCATCACACTAGGATTTGAGGTATTGGTACAAGAAGTAATGGCCGCTATAACAATGGAACCATCATAAAGTGCAAATTCCTCATTATGCAATTTTACCCCAACAGACTTTAAACCATTCTTAACTTTGGTTTTGATCTCTAGGTCTCCTTCTACACTTTTATTACTATTTTCCACGGGCTGATTGCCTCCACCTTCACCGAGCCACCTTCCTACTTCTCTTTTTTCTATAGGAATGTATTCCCTACCATGCACCTCTTTTAAAAGGGATCCAAATTTCTGTTTAAACTCCCTTAAAAGAATTTTATCCTGTGGTCTTTTTGGGCCTGAAACTGTTGGTTCCACCGTGCTTAAATCCAATTCCACTACGGAAGAATAATTTATTTCATCCTCATTTTCTCTCCATAGCATATTGGCCTTGGCATAGCTCTCCACGAGCTTAATTTGCGCTTCATCCCTGTTGGTCCTTTTCATATAATCCAAGGTCCGATCATCTATAGGGAAATAAGTAACAGTACAGCCAAATTCAGGAGACATATTAGAAATTGTAGCCCTATCTGGAACAGATAATCCATCCAAACCCGGACCAAAGACTTCCACAAACTTTCCTACCACACTCTGCCTCCTTAGGAGTTCTGTAATGGTTAAAACCATATCGGTGGCGGTAGTTCCCAAAGGTAATTCACCGGTTAACCTCAACCCTACTACCTCCGGCATAATAAAATTGATGGGTTGGCCCAATACTGCTGCTTCAGCTTCAATACCCCCTACTCCCCAACCAACTACACCAATTCCATTGACCATAGGGGTATGGGAATCTGTTCCTACTAAAGTGTCAGGAAACACATTTCCATCTCTAGAAATCACCCCTTGAGCAAGGTACTCTAAATTTACTTGGTGGCAAATCCCCATTCCCGGAGGTACCACTGAAAAATTATTGAAAGACTTTTGAGCCCATTTCAAGAATTCATACCTTTCTCCATTTCTTTTATACTCCACATCAACATTTTTTTGTAGGAGTAATTGGTACCAAAATAATCTACCTGCACGGAATGGTCTACTACTAAATCTACCGGTATCAATGGATTAATTTTCTCGGGGTTCTTGCCTTTTCGTACTGCTTCTGCACGAAGAGAGGCGATATCTACCACTGCAGGTACCCCTGTAAAATCCTGCATCAATACCCTAGCAGGTTTGTAAGGAATATCCTTCTCCGAAGGTTCAGGTTTCCAATTGAGAAGGGTCTCAATATTTTCCTTGGTAATGGCAAAGTCATCGAAATTCCTGAGGGTATTTTCTAAAAGAATTCTAATTGAAAAAGGAAGTTTATTTATTGGGTATCCTTGCTTTTGTAATTCCTCCAGACTCCAGTAACTAAGATCACCTTTAGAGGATGGAAGCTTCTTAATAATTTTATATGGATCTTTTGTCATAAAATAAACTGGTTTATTTATAAAGTGGATATTAATTTCGATCTAATATATTACCTAATATACTAATATAACCTATTGCTATCAATTATAAGGCCATAAAAAAAGCGGAAACAAGTTCCGCTTTTTTTATTCAATTTATTCTGAAGCCGCATCTGCTTTATCTCGTTTTCTAAAGGATTTTCTGAAAAACCAATGGTATCGAAGCGCTTCAAGTGTTTCGTTCATTCTTACGGTCCCTGTATCCAAACTACTCATGGTGCTTTTTAAGTAAGCTGCAAACTCCGGATCATTCAACAACATCCCTATAGCATTGTCAGAATCTCCTAAATTTTCACTTACATCACTAAAGTTTTTCGCAGCATTGCTGGCTTCTTCTGAGGTAGATTCCAAGCGCTCTGCAGTGGTTTTAAGACTTGCAAAAAGGGTAGTATCATTGAGCATTTTATCTACGAAGCCACCTTTTTGATTAAGCCCATTCGAAAATTTGGCTAACTCAGCAGTCATTCTATCACTATTGGCTGCAGTTCTTTCCAAGTTTTGCATGGTGGCTTTAAAAGTTTTTACCAATGTACTGTCTGTAAGAACAGCTCCCACAATTCCCTCTCCACTAGATATTTTATGGGTAAGTATTTTTAAATCTTCTGTAATGGAAACCAAGTTATTGTTATTCACCTGCAATGTTTCCATCATTTTATCTGTATCCAAAGGCATTTCAGCAGTTAAAACGTCACCATCCTCAATGGCCGGACCTTGACCTGATCCACCATAAATTACAATGATTTTATTCCCTATAAGCCCATCAGAACTAATGGTGGCTTTGGAGTTCTTTTAATGTATTCTTTCGCAGCTGCTTCAATATTCATTTCAATCTCTACCTGAGATTCTCCGTAAAAATTGATTTTTTTACTGTCCCAATCTTCACACCTGAAAACCAAACATTATTCCCTGTTTGCAAACCTCCTACATCGTCAAATACAGATGTTACACGTATACTTTTAACAAAAGCCTTTTGTTGTGCACCTAGGGTTAAGATACCTACAACTAATATTGCGATTCCTATTAGCACAAAGATGCCAACTGTAACCGATCGTTTATTATCATTCTTCATTGTTCGATGAAATTATAGTCATAAAATGATTTTACTCTGCCATCCACGGCATGCTCAAATACCTCTTCAAATTTCCCTGTATTGCCAAAGTGTCCATCTAGCAATACAGCCATCCTGTCACCTGTAACTTTGGCACAGGTCAAGTCGTGCGTAATAATGATAGAGGTGGTTTTGTACTCTTCATTTACTTGATTGATCAAATTATTTATGTCCATGCAGGTGATTGGGTCCAAACCGGCAGTGGGTTCATCATAAAGCATTATGTCTGGCTTCAAGATAAGCGTTCGGGCAATACCTATTCTTTTACGCTGCCCTCCTGATAACTCAGATGGCATTTGATTAATGGCTTGAATAAGACCAACCCCCTCCAGCACTTCTTCCACCAATTTATCTTTATCCGTTTTACTCAAGTTTTTGACATTTCTTACCAAAGGGAATTCCAGATTCTCCCTCACAGTCATGCTGTCATACAATGCACTCGCTTGAAACGAAAAACCGATTTTCAACCTTAATTCATTCAGCTTTTTCTGGTTTAATTGACTCACTTCCTGACCTAAAACTATTGCTGACCCACTGTCCTGTTTAAGCAGACCAACCATGATCTTGATCAAAACCGATTTCCCACTTCCGGATTTACCTAAAACCACTAAATTCTCCCCACTGTAAAGGTCCAAATTTACATTTTTTAGAACGTCCATATCCCCAAAGGACTTGGAAAGGTTTCTTATTTGAATTACTGTATCTTTCATATTATAACTGCCTAAAGAAATTGGTAATCTGTAAGGACAATAATTCCTCTATAAATATTAAAAACATGGCCATGACCACAGCTGAATTTGCTGCCTTACCCACTCCTTCTGTTCCTTTGGTTGAATTGTATCCCTTATAGCAACCTACCATACCAATGGTAAATCCAAACACCAATGATTTAATCATCGATGAACTAATGTCTAGAAAAGATATGGAGTCAAACACTTGTACAAAAAAGTACTAATACTAACCATTTCATTGACATGAACATTTAAAAACGCCCCCATCAAGGCAACAAAATCGGTGTACAAAACCAAAATGGGAATCATAAATGTACTGGCCAATACCCGAGTAACCACCAAAAACTTAAAAGGATTTGTTGCCGAAACTTCCATGGCATCAATTTGTTCGGTTACTTTCATTGAACCAATTTCTGCACCTATGCTAGAACCAACCTTCCCCGCTGCTATTAGGGCAGTAACCAAGGGTCCCATTGCCCTAACCACTGCTATAGAAATTAATGCCGGCAACCAAGAAGTAGCCCCAAATTCCGAAAGTGAAGGCCTGGATTGGTTGGTAAACACAATCCCAACAATGAAACCTGTAAGAGAAATTAATGGGAGAGAATTATAACCTATGCGATAACATTGTCTAATCACCTCTTTGAACTCATAGGGAGGCACCCAAACCTCAACAAAAAATTTCTTAACAAACTGAAAGGCTCTTTCCAGCCCAATAAAAAAATTATCTATTCGCCTACTAAATACCTTATCATTTCCTTTTAAGTTTTCAGCCATACTATTTCTGTATCTTTTCGATGCTAATTAAATATTAAAATCGACCAATGAATTTAATTGGTCAAAAACTTTAAATAATCTTCTTCTTTAATGGGCTTAATCAATATGCTACTTATCTGATCAAACATCTTGCTCTTTTCCAAGTCTTCAGGATCCAATGATGCAGTTAACATTTTTACATCTCCCTTAATACCTTTGGCTTTCATTTGACCTAAAAATGTCCAGCCGTCCATTTCAGGCATATTTATATCCAGCAAAATAACATCAACGTAATTTTCACTTAACCAACTTAAAGCCTCAAGAGGGTTATGAAAAAATAAACGTCCAACTTCAATTTTAACTTTTCTAATATCCGCTTATTGATCATGTGTTGGACTCTGTCATCATCAACAAAAACTACAGTTGTATTTTTAACTTTCTCCACCTATAATTTTGTTTCTACCCATTATGTTTTCCAATTCTGAAATACTTCAACATATAAGTTATTAAGTTAGACTTCTCGGATATCAGTGCTAACTCAAAATTATCCTTACAATAAACCCTTTATAATGGCACCTTGTTCCCTTTATTATCAGAAAGATAATCCATGATTGTATTTCAACGTTAGTAAATAATAGAAAAACTTACTTGCAAAATTGATACAACTTAACCTTAATTAAGAAAAAACCCTGCCAATCCTTTACTTTCACCTTAAAAACCCACTTTATTTTATCAGTTTATAGTGCATTTAACTAACAACGTTAGGTATCAGCTAAATTTATTTCTCTACCATTAGGTTTATTTATTTAACGCAAGATGATCCTATCCGGCAAAAATAAGCAAAATGCCCTATTATTTGCCTTAGCCACACACTATTCTATGGATTATTTTCTCTTTTAAAGCTTATGGTCTCCCCCGTCCCTATTTAACGGGAGCAGATTGCTGCGTAAGGACAGTATCCGCATTTTTGTAAATCGGTAGTTTGATCAAAAACCTGATTCGGATCAAAAATCTCTTCAAGCAAACTTCTTAAACCCGAAACAAAATCATTCCTATAATCGGCGTAATTATTCACTTCACGGTATTTTCTGTACCCATAATTTTCTTGCAGGTAAGGGTTAAAATCATCTTTAAATATATCACGCAAATTAAACAATGCAGGTTTTAAAAAATATTGATTATCCGGAAAGTTGGCCTCATATAACAAACCATAAAAGAAGGTCTGCATGGCAGCCTTATTTCGATCAGAACTTTCCCTGTCAAATAGACTTTCTACCGATTTAAAAGTCTTTTTATCTTGTCCGGATTTATAATCTATTAATCGTACTGTATCCCCTATTCTATCCACTCTATCAATAATTCCCCCTAAGGCTACCAAGACTTCCTCACCATGAAACTCAATTGGAACAAATGCACGGTATTTTTTTCCGGCTTCAAGTGATATTATTTCAAAGGGTGCGGACAACTTATCTTTCGTTAAAACACCCTGTAAATATTTCTGTAAAACATCTCTGGCGATTACAAGTTGACCTGTCAGTTGGGGATTTTCTCTTCGAGGAAATATTGTTCCTTTATGGCTTTCATTACTGCCGGATAGATAAAATCCTTAAGCTCCTCAATATCGCTAACCTGTAAAACCTTTCGCTTTTTCCTTTCTATATACCCCATGTACAAGTTTTCCAATGACTTGTGGACAAGGTTGCCAAATATGGCCGGATCCACTTCTTCTTGCACCTCTTCGGGAACATCAATGCCCGCAATATAGCTAAGGTAAAATTTAAGCCTGCAATCTAGCCAAACATTCAGTGCTGATGGAGAAAAAGACACAGGTTCCCATTCACTATTTAATGGCTTTGTGTATTTCTTAAGATGGTCTATAATTGACTTGTCCTTCTCGATTACAATAGCCCTAGTCGGTGATAAATTTACAGGAATATGGGTAATGGTATCTTCTTTCTGCACCCCATCCTGATCCATCTCTATCTGAAGCTGATGGATATATCGACTTTTCTCATTGACTTTGCCTTGTTCTCCTGCAGTGGTATAAAGCAAATGAACCTCCTTAGCTTCATGCAAAAGTCGATAAAATGTATAAGCATAAATGGCATCATTTTGTTCTTGAATAGGCATACCAAATGCTTTTCTCAAATTAAAAGGAATCATAGAGTTCATTGAATTGGAAGGAGGAAAACTCCCTTCATTCATATTGCAAATGATAACCCTTTTAAAATCCAAGTTTCTCGATTCCAGCACCCCCATTAATTGCAAGCCTTGCAATGGTTCGCCTTTAAATGGAAGCTTGATTTCTCCGAAGACTTGTTTAAAAATCCTTAGCAGGAAGGCAATACTAACTTCTTCTTTAATCTCCTTATCCACAATCACCTTCAACCTATTCATTTGTTTGAAACACTGAAACAGGTAAGTTCGCTCCATGCTACTTTCTTCCAAAGGATCTGCCAGCATCTTGATTAGTGCTAGCATATTATCCATCAAGGTAGCAGTGGTCATCGATTGAAAGACTTGAGCAAACAAAGGACCACCTTCTCTTAAAACCTTTGAAGAAATATACAATGTATTGTTCCTGGAAAATTCATCAATTAAATGTTGAGAAAATTCTGGTGCAAGGTCGTATAAATAAACAGTAGCCAATAATTCTTTGACAGGCTTATAGTAAAACAATAACTCCTCATTCACTATTTTACTATACCTCTGTAAATCTACAACCGCTTCCAAAAAGTAAAAATAGGGGTATGTTTGACAGGATACCCCATGGTAACATTTACCTTATTCACATTGTCGGGCAAAAGGTTCAATACTGGAAAAAGAAGTTGTTCATCCGGTAGAATTACCACTGTCTCTTCCCAGTTTTCTTCCTCCCGGGGATGGTTTCCAAAATCGCCCCTACCATATTGGCTTGATTAATTTTTAAAGGAATGGCATAGGTTTTAATATGCCTATCATTCTCCACAATTTTGTTTGGGGTAATTTCAGGAAAAGTAGGGCCGAGAATTTTATCCTTTCGATAATCTCTAAAAAACATGCCTGCTTCCTGACTCTTCGCATCAAGGTAATACTGATCAATATCCCAATATATTTCTGCTTCAAATTTTTGAACGAAATACTTAATTAGTTTTTCTTCTGCTCCTGTAAACGCATTGAATCCTACAAAAATAGTCTTCCTACCCGAAGGTGCTACCTTATCCAAATTTTCCACCACCTCCCGATAAATACTCCCTCCATAGGCCAAACCCAATGTATCTAAGGAAGAATTAAAGCCCTGATACAGGGGGAAAAGGACATCCCAAAATTTCAGGAATTTCTCTTGATGGAACCTATCTCTGCTTTCAAATGATGCCCAAAAGGCCTGAATCAAATCAATTTGTTCTGAAGAGAGGAAACTCCAGTCACTTTCAAGAATTTTCTGTTCCTTAAGGTTAACAAATAATTTTTCAGGATTAACCAAAAATTGATCCAGATCATTAAAATCTTTGAGAATCATCTCACCCCAAAAATAAAATCTATCAAACCCCTCTTTACTACCGGAAATAGACTTATAAACCTTATACAACTCATAAATTAGGCTTAATTTATCAGCAGGCCTTTTGCCTACAATATCATAGAAAAAATCCTCTATAGTAATCACCTTAGGCATATAGGTAGGTCGAGAAACCAATTGTCCCAGGTACTTTGTGAAAAACAAACCTGCTCTTCGATTAGGCAAAACAACCTCAAAATTTTTAATATCTACTCCTCTCTGCAGTAATTCCGCTGCAGTACGTTTTAAAAACCTTCCATTTATACAACTTTTTCAATGGTGCTACTTTCTATGTAACAAATATATCCTTGTACTGGCATCCCCTTTTCAATGTCTTTTACCAGCTTGACATACTCCGAAACCTGTGAAGCATGAGAAGTTCTCTTTTCTCCGGTTTTGAAATCTATAACTGCTATCTCTTTCTGATAATAAATAATTCTATCCGGCCGTTTGTGCTCACCTCCAGGAAGAAATATACCTTGCTCTGTAAGTACCTGTCCTGAACCATCAAACCAAGAATTAAATACTTCTATTTGGCAAAGGCTATTGAACTGGCCTTCCAACAATTCTCTCTCCTCTTCAGTAATTACACCATCAAAGAACATACTTTGTAATTCCAGAAAAAGTCCTTTTTGGTCCTTGATTTTTCAATAATCCGGTGTACCAGTACCCCGTAAGCTCTTTTGGATACAATTTCTGAAGTTTCAAATTCTCCGAATGCCTGCTTGACTTCCAGAGATTTTTCCCAGGGTCTATACTTCCATACCATGGGCTGAGGTGGGGGTAAGGCCTTTTCATTGGATTCGTTTTGGTGCCAGAATCCTAATTCAAATTTCTTTTCCTCATTATTATAATACTTTTCAAAATCCAACAAATCATTCTCCGGGGCTCTAAATTTCATCACTTCACGTAGTAAGTCAGCCACTGTAGTTAAATTATCCTTGTTTTTGGAATCTTTATAAGGAGCCATTGCCACAAGCACTTCTTCTGCTCTGGTGAAGCCCACATAAAGCATATTTAAAGAATCAAGATGATTCATTAGGTTCTCTTCTAAATAGGCAGTTGAAAATGCAGAATCTTTTAATTGAGATCTCACGGACAAAGGCACAATCGCCGGAGGTAAAGTCTCATCCCAATCGTACTTGGTCCAAATAATGTTTTCTTTTCCGGTATCAAACAATTTCCAATCCAGGTAAGGTAATAGCACAACCTTATATTGCAAACCCTTAGATTTATGAATGGTTTGAATTCGAATTGCATCAAACTCTTCAGGAATTTTCACCGTTCTTTTATTTCCTTTTTGCTCCCACCAATTAAGGAAGCCTCCCAAATCAGCCCTGTTTTTACCGATAAAATCATATACAGCTTCTTTAAAGCCTGACAAATATGCTAGTTCACCAGCTCCATCATTCAAATCTGCCAAATCGATAATTGCTTCTACCAAGTCCATTAGTGGCAACTTCCTGAAGATGGATAACTGTTGGAAAAATCTTTCTCTTATCCCTTTAAATTCTTCTGGTAAACTATCTTTTCTAAACAATACATGATTAAAAGGGATATCTCTTATTCTTGCCAATTGTATCCAAAAGTTTTTTCAGCCAGCGAATCTTCTGCATCATTTACAATTTCTAAGGCCGCCAATAGGCATTTGACAACAGATGCCTTGTGAAGGAATAAGGCTTCATCAGAAAGCACATCATACCTATAACCATTATCTTTATTTTCTTCCGCATAGGACATAAAGGCATCTGCGATTGAAGCAGCTTGATCATTTTTCCGCACCAAAATGGCTATATCTTTCAATTGGTAGCCTTGATCTAATAATTCCTCAACCTTCTCCGGTAATATTTTCAGGATTTCATCATTGTATTTCGTTTCCTTATCAGTTTCAATAAATGACACGATTACCTTTCCTTCCACTCCTTTGGCTTTTTGCCCGGGAGCAATTTTCTGCAAAACATCACCATAGGCTTGCTCAATTCTGTCCATTGATGCGTCATCTAAGACCGTTTTTAAATGATCACTTAGCAACTTGGACAATTTTGAAAACAATGTATTGTTAAAGGCTACAATATTAGGCAAACTTCTAAAGTTGGTATCCAACTTTTTAACATCTATCCCAAAACCTCCAAGGTCTTTCTCGACTTGATTCATGAGTAGCCGCATTTCCCCTCCTCTCCAGCGGTAAATGGATTGCTTAACATCACCTACCACCAAATTTGTTTTACCCATAGAAAGAGTATTTAGCAATAGCGGACGAAAACTTGCCCATTGAAAACCTGAAGTATCCTGAAATTCATCCAGTAAAAAATGTTGGTAACGATTGCCTACTTTTTCATAGATGAATGGAGTATCATTGTCACTTGTAATGGATTTTAGAAAATCATTTGTTTCTGAGATCAATAGCAAATTCTCCTCCTCTTTCAATTCCTTCAGTTCCCTTAACAAATAGCCAAATAAACCAAAAGTGTACAAATTTTTAGCTATCGCATCTAAGGTATTCCAGCTCCTTTTAAGAGGTTTAAACTGATGCAAAATTTCACTTAAACCTTCTGCATAGGCAGACTCAATAGCAGCTTTACATTTACTTGTTTTGGTGTACCACTTTTCCGGCCCAAGGAGAAACTTTTCTTGGGCATCTGTAAGCAGAGGAATCGGATCTTCCTTTTTCCCTAATTGATCAAAATTTTTACTGAAAGACCTAGTCCCACCGGAAAAATCTTCCCAAGAAAGCCCATTGTTATCTCGGATGGCCTGAGCTGTAGTCTTAAGTTCTGTAGCCTTATCAATAATGACCTGTTTCTGCCCAAATATAAATTCCTTAAACGTTTTAAAAGTATGGGGATTCTCCAAAAAGACTCCCACTTCTTTTTGAACAATTTTAAAGTCTTCTAAAAATATTTTTTTCCTAAGTCCTCAATAGATTTTCTAACGTCCCAGGATTTTCCTTCTGTCACCTTGCTGATAGAAAACTCAACCATCCACCTGTGTAACTCCGGGTCTTCTGCTACCCGTAACATTAGTCTATCTACCATTCGAGTCATGACCCCATCCAGGTCTAACTCGACATCAAATTTAGCTTGTAAATCGATTTCCCTAGCGAATGCTCGGATAACCTTTTGAAAAAAACTATCAATTGTACTCACCGAAAAAGATCCAAAATCATGAAGAATTGTGGTCAACACTTGTGTCGCCCTTTCGGACAATTCCTTAGGAGACAATTGCCATTTCTCCAAGAGTTCTCTGTGCATGGTTTCATTCGGATCCACCCCACTCTTAAGTCTTTTTAGCTCTTTAATAATCCTGTCCTTCATTTCTTGAGTAGCCTTATTGGTAAAGGTAACCGCCAAAATCCGAGTAAAAGCAGTCGGAGATTCAAGAGCCAATTTCAAATAAGCGGTTGTGAGGGTATAGGTTTTTCCGGAACCTGCGGAAGATTTATAAATTTGTAAAGGAGCTTCTGTAATCATTAAAACCAATTATTTAAGGAATCAAAATGAGAAAAATGTAAGCTTAAAATTTTCCTACAAAGTGAAGTTATAAAGAAAAGAGTCAGACAATAACCAATTATTGAATAATTTTGAAATTAGGAACCAATAATTGCCTCATTATATAAACAAAAAATTCACGCTCCAATGTTTTTTTATATCTCTCAATTATTTAGCTTTTTAATAATGCCTTTCAATATTTGCTTAACCCTTATCCTTTTGGGCTTGGTTTTTAAACGAAAACGCTGGGGTAAAATACTTTTACCGGCTGGAATAATTTTGCTTCTATTTTTTTCCAATGGGTATATCGCCAATTTGGTAATGCATAATTGGGAACCCCAACCCAAAGAACTTTCTTCTTTGCCTAGCTATGAATTGGGTATCGTACTGACAGGTGTGACCAATATTAATATGCTTCCTAAAGACCGAACCTATTTTACCCGGGGAGCCGACAGGGCCACCCACACTGTACAGTTGTATAAAATGGGGAAAATTAAAAAAATACTAATTACAGGTGGCTTGGGTTATGACCCAGTTCACCCCCTGTCAGAAGCAGAATCGTTAAGGGATTTTATGATATGGGCAGGTGTGAAAGAAACAGACATTATTACAGAAACCAAAGCTGTAAACACGCGGGAAAATGCTTTGTTTAGCGAGGAAATTATTAGCTCAAAAAAATCGGATTAAAGCCCTCAGATAAGTTGCTATTGATCACTTCAGCATTTCACATGAAACGAGCCAAAGCCTGTTTTTTAAAGGTTGGATTAAACCCCGATACTTTCCCCGTAGATTTTTATGGAAAAGTACCGAGGCTGAATTTCAAATCAATCGTTCAACCTGACGTAGGCTCATTGGTCGCCTGGCATAAATTAACCAAAGAATGGGTTGGGATAGCTGTTTATTCCCTCGTAGGATATATATAAAAGTTCTGGTTATTAAACCTACCATGTGGACGCCTTTAATTTAGGCATAGCTCTTACAATGTCACTAACACTTATTTGACCTATCAACTTTTGGTCTTTGACCACTGGAAATCTTCTAATTTTCAAGGTTAAAAACCGATCTGCAGCATCAAAAATCGAAATCTCCGGCGGCAAGGTAAATACCTCTGTCGTCATATGCTCAGCTACAGATGCAGGAAATTTAGGCGTATTAGTATATTGACCTTTAATGATTTCTTTAAGGCAATCTCCTTCAGAAATCATACCTACAAGTCTACCATTATCATCTACTACCGGCGCGCCTGAAATTCTCTTTCTTGTTAGAACCGTGATGACATGATCTATGGTATCCTCTGCACTAAAGGTGATCAAATTTGTGGTCATAAAATCCTTGACCAAAATCGGTTGATCACTAATTTTTGGTGGGGCTTGTCTAACCCCTGAAAACTTTTTACCATCTTTTATAGGGTTTATTGTGAGGGAATAATATATTAAATTATTCCCATAAAAACAAACTTTAACCCCAGATAAATTAAATTTATAAAATAAAAATAAGGTCAATTGAAAGCAGAATAAGTAATTCAACTTATCGTTAATGACGGTTAAACTGCTAATACTTTAATAATTTTACCGAGGTTAACCACGAACAATTGGACCCTTGGAGCAAGTAAAACCCAACTATCAATTAGAGATTAGTATTCTTTAGATACAAAGTTAAAGGATCACAGGTTATTCAAATACCCAACTAGGGCTGCCATTATTTGGGGATCTATAGTCAATACCTTTCCTTCTATTTCTTCCATTTGAGATAGCCTCAAATGTTCATTTATACCCTGTGGCATAGATGAAGGCCTGAATTGTTTACAGGAAGCGTGTATTTCTTTTAGGAGCCCTGTCATATTTAAATCAGCTATATCTTGGAGCATTAAACCTCCACCGGGTAAAATTATTATCCGACCATTGGCTTGCATAAGTAATTCCAAAATTAGTGGCAATCCTTCCATCACACTGTTTTCTCCACCAGATGTCAAAATTCTCTTAAACCCCAACTGTATTATTTGTTCCAGCGCACCTTTCTTATCTTCCAACACATCAAAAGCCCTATGAAAAGTGCATGGTTTTTCTCCGGCTGAACTGATAAGTTGCTGGCAAGCTGTTTTGTTTACCTCTCCCTCTTTGTTCAAAATACCAAAAACAAATCCATCAGCCCCATGAGATAAAAAAGATTTAATATCTTCTTTCATAACCGATATCTCAAGATCGTTATAGATAAAGTCCCCCCTCTAGGTCTGATCATCACAAAAACAGGCACATCGACCTTACTTTTTATCACCTTTAATAAACCTAGACTAGGGGTCGTACCTCCTTCTCCAAAATCAGCACATAGCTCCAATCTATCCACCCCATTTTCTGCCGCAAGTAATGCTGCTTCTAAGGTATATACCGGTGACTCTAACAAAATCTTTTTCATTCTTAGGGAATTAACTATTTAAACCAGCTATTTGCGTCAATCAAGGATTGTTCAGATGCATGGTGTCGAGCAAAATTAAACCCGGGCCTGATAGAATAAGCACCAAATTCACCTTCTTTATTTAAAGCTAAAAATCCAATCTGAGTATTGTCCAAATCTTTACACTTACTAACTGCCCTTTTTACAGCCTCTTCGCATGCCTCTTGAGGCGTTCTCCCTTGCCGCATTAATTCTACAATTAAAAAGGAACCGCAGATGCGAATGACTTCCTCACCCAGACCTGTGGCCGTTGCAGCCCCAACGGCTTCATCCACAAATAAACCTGCACCTATGATAGGACTATCTCCTACTCTGCCATGCATTTTGTATCCCAAGCCACTTGTGGTACAAGAACCCGCCAACTTACCCGATGCATCCAAACCGATCATTCCTATAGTATCATGATTTTCAACATTTATTATAGGCTTGTATTGAGCGTTTTTTTTCCAATTATTGTAAGCTTTTTCTGCCCCGGCACTTAACACTTCTTCTTCTAAAGACATTCCTTCTTGAATGGCAAACTGCCTAGCCCCTTCACCCACCAACATAACATGAGGTGTTTTTTCCATGACCATTCGAGCTAAAGTGATGGGATGCTTCACTTGTCTCACAAATGCAACGGAACCACAAGATCCATCTCCTTTCATGATAGAGGCATCCAGCGTGACGACACCTTCCCTGTCAGGAATCCCATTAAGTCCTACTGATAGCACCTTTTTGTCAATTTCCGTCACCTTGACTCCCTCTTCTACAGCATCCAATGCATCCCCATTGGCGGATAAAATACTCCAGGCCTTGTCATTAGCAGCCATACCATGATTCCAGGTGGATAATACTTGGGCCCCTTTCTGATTGATATTTCTATTTAATTTATCGGTACCTGCATATGCCTTCACTTGATTTGCAAATGGACTAATAATGAAGGAAGAAAGTAATGCTCTTTGAAGAAATTCCCGTCTGCTTTTCATAGAATATTTTTATTTCTTACTTATTTTTGAAAAAGTTTTGAAACAAACATGATTATTTTTTTCAAAAATTGACAGGGGATATGTATAAATTTTGAAATTAATTAATCCTACAAATGTTTCAATCAGACCATTATTAAGCTTTTTCTGCCCTAATTATTTGGGTATAAGCAAAAAAAACGCCAATCAATTTAAATAGTACTTATTAGAAAATGTAGATTTTTTTGTTTAAGTTGCCTTAATTAAATAAAATTTTTATTATTTTGCATCAAAGTTTATCCTATGAATTTAATAGACCCGAAGATTGTCCTGGATAAGAAGGAAGGTGTAGTTGAAATTAAAAACTATATCAACAAGTTAAAGATAGTAAAAGAGCTGTATACACTCGGCAATAATACTGCCAGTAATATCTGCCAATTGGTAGGCATAAGCCTACCAACGGTAAACCTTTTGCTGACTGATTTATTAGAAGAGAAAATCATAATCAAGGAAGGCCGAGGGCAGTCCCAAGGTGGTAGAAAACCTGATCTTTATGGTTTGGCACCTGATTCTTTTTATATTTTAGGTATAGACTTGAACAGATTTGGAGCCAAGGCGGCCATTTACAACACTAAGAATGAAAAGGTTAGTGATATCAAATCTATCAAGCTTTCGCTAAACAATGAATTAGAAACCCTAGATGCTATTTATGATTTTTCGATGGAAATCATCCATTCTTCCGGAATCCCCGAGGAGAAGGTAATTGCAGTAGGAATCAGCATGCCTGGTTTGGTTGATAGTGTTTCCGGAGTAAATCACACTTACTTAAAATCAGGAAAAAAGACATTAAAAGACCAGTTAGAGGAAAAATTTTCAAGGAAAGTTTTCATTGAAAATGACGCAAGAGCTAAAACCCTTGCTGAGTTTAAATTTGCCAACAAGGGTACGAACAAAAACGTAATGGGGATTTTTGTCGATTGGGGAATTGGACTTGGAATTATTATAGACGAAAAACTTTACAGGGGTTATTCCGGCTTTGCCGGAGAGTTCAGTCATTCTCCTTTGTTTGATGCCAAAGAAATAAGTTGCACCTGTGGAAAAAGAGGTTGTCTGGAAGCAGTGGCATCTGGTGGGGCTGTAGTCCGGTTGGCTAAGGAAGCCATATTATTAGACAAGGACTCTATTCTTGCCAAATTAAGTGATGGTAAGGAAGAAAACTTAGAGCCTTCCACTGTTGTTGAAGCAGCAATTGCCGGAGATCAAAGAGCAATTAGTATTTTGTCTGACGTAGGACTTGATTTAGGGCGAGGTATTGCTATACTTATTCAGTTACTAAACCCCGAGTTGATCATATTAGGTGGGGCTATAGCTGAAGCCAAGCAGTACATTACCACTCCTATTCAACAAGCCTTGAATATATACAGTATGGCCAAGTTAAGAGAAAAAACCTCGATTGAGCTTTCTCAATTAGGTATGGAAGTTGGCCTGAGAGGAGCAATTGCCATAGTTAATGAGCATATTTTTGAGGACACCATTAATTCACAATAAAATTAAAACAAAATAGATACAAGCATATGTTAGCGAATTATCCACTTTCCAAGACCGAAGAGGCCTTCTTTAAAGATTCAGACGTAGAGAAGATCACTACCAAAATACCCTATCTTACGGTTGATAATTTCCCAAAATTGGGACTCTTTACAGCCTGCAGATTTTTGGAATGGGCCTCAACAAACCCTGAAGGGGTTATCAGTCTACCTACAGGAAAAACTCCGGAATACTTTATCAAGTGGACCAAGTTTCTTCTTGAAAACTGGGAAGAAAAAAAGGCCTGGAAATAAGAAAAAAATATGGATTAATTGACTGCAAGAAGCCGGTATTAAATGGCTTACACTTTGTTCAGATTGATGAATTTTATCCTATTTCTGCAGAACAGAATAATAGCTTTCACCATTATGTAAACAAGTTTTATATTGAGGGATTCGGTTTAGACCCTAAAAAGGCATTGCTTATCAATTCTGATGAGATACCTCTAGCCGAAGGTAAAAGTTACAAGGAGGTATTTCCTGATTCAAAGGTGGATCTAACTTTGCGGTTCAGAGAATACAAAACCCCATTAGAAAAACTTCAACAAGAATCCATTTACTTGATAGACCAATGGTGTGGGGAATATGAAGCCAAAATTCGTGAAAAAGGAGGAATAGGTTTCTTTTTAGGAGGAATAGGCCCCGATGGTCATATTGCCTTTAACACCCGTGGTTCAGACATCTTCTCTACCACTAGACTTACAGAAACCAACTTTGAAACGCAAGCCGTAGCTGCAGGTGATTTGGGAGGGATAGAAATATCGGCCAATCGTCTTGTCATCACTATAGGTCTGGATACTATTGTTCATAATCCCGATGCTGTGGCCATAATCATAGCTGCCGGAGAGGCCAAAGCGGGCATAGTAAAGGAATCTTTAGAACAATCCATGACCAACATTTATCCGGCAACTGTATTGCAGAAGCTAAAAAATGGACGGTTCTATATTACCAAAGGTGCGGGTTCTAAATTAACAGATAGTACCGACCAATACTATTTTAAAGGAGAATGGAACAATACGAAAACAGAACGTTCAGTATTGGACCTTTGTAAAAAATTACAAAAGTATGGTCACAGAATCACGCTTGAAGATTTAAAGAATGACAAATATACCAGTCAAATTCCTGATCTAAATGAGCATACTGTAAAGAATGTAATCAAAAGCATTAGTGAGAAAATAGACAAGGGCATGCAGGAGGAGAAAAATGAAGTTTTCCTTCATACAGGACCTCACCATGATGATATTTCTTTAGGTATTTTACCTCAGATTACCAAGCAATTGCATGAGATCAGTAATGAAGCACATTTTGCTGTATTGACCTCCGGTTTCACAGCCGTGACCAACACCTTTGTTATAGAGACTTTAAGGAGTACCAAGCGATTTTTAGACAACGGTAGGATTCAAATGGTGAACTTTGAGGACTTTTATACCTCAGGCTATAAATTAAAGATGGACAAAGATGTTTACCATTATTTAACAAATGTAGCGTCAGATAATGCAGAAGAAAGACTAAGAGGACTTTGTCATAGAGTAGTAAGGGCAATAGTTTTCACTTTTGGCATTAAGTCTACTCAAGAACTTAGAGAACAGATTAACGAAATCATAACTGTCCTTAAAAACTCTTATGATGGAGAAAAGAACCCTAAAAACATTCAGACCTTAAAAGGAATGATTAGGGAGTTTGAGGAAGAACTTGTATGGGCTCATTTTGGTGTTCAAGTAAAAAATGTCCATCACCTAAGGTTAGGTTTCTATACCGGCGATATCTTTACTGAACAACCGGACAAGAAACGGGATGTTGAACCTATCTTGAATATGCTTCGGGAAATTAAGCCTACCAAACTTAGTTTAACATTAGACCCCGAAGGCAGTGGCCCAGATACGCATTATAAAGTATTACAAGCAACTGCTGAAGCTGTAAGGCAGTGGAGCTTGGAAGAAGACTTGAGTGATTTTAAAATCGTTGGGTATAGGAATGTCTGGTTTAAATTTGATGCTGCGGAATCTAATGTTATCGTTCCTGTTTCCTTAGGAGACATATCGGTTATGGAAGATTCTTTTTCAAATTGTTATTTGAGTCAGGTAAATGCCTCATTCCCAAGTTATGCACACAATGGTAAATTTAGTACCCTAGCAAAAAATACTTGGGTAGACCAATTAAGTGATGTGCAACTTCTCCTTGGTAAAAACTATTTCTACCAACATCAATCTGCAAAAGTTAGATCAAGCCATGGCTTGATCTTCTTTAGGAAATGGATGTGGAAGACTTCTTGGTTGAAGCAAGAGAACTAGAAAAGTCAACTGAAGGTATGCTTTAATACGCTTCGTTAAATTATCAAATTCGTCTGTGATTTTATTTTCATGGACGAATTTGATATTCATTAGGAAAAATTGACACTTTGTCTTTGAGGCAAATAATGTCAATTTGAAGGTAAATATTAATGGTAATCAGGGATAACCTGAAATTTGGGAGTAAAATGAAAGTAAACAATATGGTGCTAGGATTGGACATTGGGGGTACTAAAATTAGTTCAGGATTATTTAGAAATGGAAGCTTGACAGAAAGCATGGAAATAAAAACTCCTGCAAAGTCCCCAAAAGAAGAAATCCTAGAAACCATTTCCCAACAAGTCGAAGCTTATAGACATTTTAATTTTAAAGCCATAGGAATAGGGATCCCCGGACTGGTAGATCCTACAAATGGAATTATATATAACTTGGCAAACATCCCTTCTTTCCATAATGTGAACCTAAAAAAATATTTGGAAGATAGGTTTGGAGTTCCAGTAGCTATAAACAATGATGCCAATTGTTTCGCTTTAGGAGAGTATAAATTTGGTGCTTCCAATATTCACAAACATGTCATCGGTATCACCTTAGGTACAGGAATCGGCACAGGCATAATAGCCAATGGCCATTTGTATACAGGTAAACTATGTGGTGCAGGCGAATGGGGAGCAATTCCTTATTTGGATGGCACCTTCGAAGATTATTGTGGTAGTAAGTTTTTTAAAGAAAAACACCATATTAGCGCAAAAAAACTAGCCAAAAAGCAAGTGAAGGTGATCCAGAAGCAGTAAATATTTTTTATGATTTCGGGAAACATATTGGCGCGCTCATTTACAGGTTGATGCTAACCTTTGCCCCTGAAGCCATAGTGCTTGGAGGTTCAATAAGAAAAGCCTTTCCTTATTTCGAAAAAGGTATGCAGGAAGTAATTGATGCATTCCCCTATCTTCCTATCTCCGAAAATTTAAAAGTATATGTTTCAGGATCAAATGATTCAGCCATATTAGGCGCAATCTCTTTGGTTGAAGAAAATAAATACCTGGTAAATATGGGAAATAGTGTGGATGTAACCAATCCCACTGTTTAAGCGTATCGTATACCCTTAAAACAGTAAAAAAGTTCACCCACAAGAGCATTGTATCCCTCCCATTGGAGGGATATTTTTTTGAGCTAATCTGTATTTAAATTCTTTAGATTAAGCCAATTATTCTTGTGTTTCGCCTCAGATGAATAAGGAGTGAGCTGCTGTTAAATCACACCCTTATCAATGGGTTCCTTTCTAAATTAGGTAATAGATAACCCATTACATAATCCGGATTTAACCTTCTAAACCCTATCATGAAATAGGTTTTTTAATCTTATTTTTTTGCACAAGGAGCAGGGTGAATATTGGCCTTTTAGCGATTTTTAAATATATTTAAAAATACAATTTCACCCAATATGTTAAAAAGCCAAAACCTGTTAATCCTTTCTTTACTTTTTCTAACACTTACAAGCAATCTATTTGCACAGAAAACCACTGCTGAAAAGGAAATATTTGTTCGTGACAAGTTGATTGAACACCTATTCTCCATAACTGATGTCATGGTTACGGATGTTACTAGTCCTCCAGGAGCTGCCAGGTTCTACAGTTACTCTTTATTGGCAGCCTATTTAGCATATAACAATGAGGGGAATTTGAACGATTTACCGATGGTGGAGCATTTCAATGCACCTCTTCCTGATTTGGGAACAGAAATCACTATCGAATCAAACAATATGAAATTGGCATTTGCCGGCACTTATGCAATGCTGGAGGTGGGAAAAAAATCATGCCTTCCGGAAAAAAACTAATTAACGCCCAAGAAGCCTTGGTTAATCAATATCTAAAAAATAGAATCCTAAAGAAAAAGGAAATCAAACAAGGCATTAGCTATGCAGAATATATTGCTTCAACTGTATTAGAATACGCCGGCAAGGATGGATACTTGCAATTAAGTACCCTAAAAAGATATAGTCCTACCAATGATAAAGGTAAATGGTATCCTACTCCTCCTGCATATTTGGCAGCCATAGACCCGGAGTGGAGAACGATCAGGCCATTTTTCATAAACGGTGCCGATGCATTCAGCCCTGCTCCTCCCGCAGCTTATTCAGAAAATAAGAACAGCTCTTTCTTCAAGCAATTGACAGAAATTTATGAAGTTACCTCCAACTTAACAGAAGAGCAACGATTAATCGCTAACTTTTGGGATTGCAACCCATTTAATGTGTCTTACAGTGGACACATGGCCATTGGATTGAAGAAAATTTCTCCGGGAGGCCACTGGATGGGAATCACAGGTATTGCCAGCCAAAAAGCAAAACTAGACTTTAAAGAAAGCCTTTTCATACATACTCTTGTAGCATTAGGCCTTCATGATGCTTTCATAAGTTGCTGGGATGAAAAGTACAGGAGTGACAGGATACGACCTTTAACAGCCATCAACAGGCTTATTGATGAAACTTGGCGACCCATCTTGCAAACTCCTCCTTTCCCTGAATACACCAGTGGGCATAGCGTAATCTCCAAAACCTCCGCGGTATTACTCACCTCTTATTTTGGTGATCATTTCAAGTTTATCGATACCTCAGAAGTTTACTTTGGCTTACCGGAACGCGCTTTTGATTCCTTTTTAATTGCATCCAATGAAGCCGCAATCTCTCGGTTGTATGGTGGTATACATTTCAGGGATGCCATTGAAGTAGGTATGCAGCAAGGTGAGAATATTGCCCAATATATATTGGAACAAATGAAAACCTATCCAAATCGCTTAAGCAGTGATGCCGAAAAGTAAATTATTCCTGAGAATATTCATTTATTTTAAAATCATTAAACACAATATCAAAGCCTTTGCCTTTTGGAGATGCAGCCATAAAACCTATACGGAGTAATGGGGCCGGTGGGAAATAGGCTTGTCTAAGCAACTGGAAATTCTTACCGTCCAAACTGTAACTGATTTCTACATAATCACGCCCCCTTTTGGCTTTGATAAAGAAAGTAGATGGGCTACCATTTAGCGCTACTACGGACCAGTCTGAACAATCTCTTGTAACCACAGCACTTGCATTTTGAACTCCGTCTACGTATTCGATACCGGCTTTGATCCAATTTTCATTGTCCAATAGGATCATAAGGCCGGCTTGGTCATAAAGGTCTGTGTAATTCCCCGAAAATTGAACCATAAACTCAAAGTCACCAGCTTGATCGGTGTGTAAAAAATGACCTGAGTTTTTGATAAATCCATAATGTGTCTTTCTCCAGAAATCTGTTTCAGCATTCGTCACTAATGAAAATTTCCCTTCTTCCTCAGACCATTGCTTTGGAGGATTCATCCAGCTAAAATCACGTCCTTTAATAGTTCTCATTACTTATTAATTGCTTTGTATAAAACTAATTTAATGAATTACCTGTAGGTTTCGCTATTCCAAATCAGCCAAAACACCTATTGTGGTCCGGCATTCTTCTCTATTTTTTTACTTTTTGATCCCTATCTATGTTTATAAAATTCTAGTTTCGTGCTTCTTTAAAACCGATCCCTACATAAAAGCAAAAAAGGAAAACAAGAACCAAAAATACTCGTTTTCCTTTTTAAATATTTATCCTTTTAGTAAAACTGCTAGGAAAGAAGGTAGAAAATTATCAATTAACATCGATAACCATCTTACCTAAAGAAACCACAATCTTCAAAAGTCTGTCATTGATGCCTTTTCTGGCATTGGCAAAGGAGTCTTTATTATAGCAATCTGTATAGTCACTTAGATGTAAAAAGAGTTTGCTACCACCGTCTGTCAATTCCACGCTGATCTTTAAGCCACTACTATAATCCAACTGAACAATATCCATTTGTCTTAATTCCGGCTCACTTTTTCTACCTGTAAGCTTATTGAAGAACAATTGTTTCTTATAATCAGAAATACTAACCAACTCCTCATGCATCGCATCGGAAGGTGGCTTTGTCCTGAACCTGTCAAATATTTTCTTATTTTCACCTTCAGAGGTAATATTGAACGTCTTCTCCCCATACAGTTTATACCTGATCTGGAGATCTACATGAAAATCAAAAAGGCTCTTTTCTTTCCCTTTCAATTCTTTCACCAATTCTTCAATTAAAGAAATTTGCAGCTCTATATTTTTATCTTTATCAAGATCCAGAATTACATGATTTCTTTCATCGAAAGCCAGATAAGACTCAATAGGATCTTCGATCTCTAAAATCTTTTCTTTAAGGTCTTCGTAACCTGCATGTGATTCTTTGTAAGCCCCATTATTTTTGGTTACAATTTTATCAATTTGCTGGGAAAGAACTATACCCTTAATTACCAATTTGGTTTTTTCTTCATCCATTGAAGGAAAAGAATTTCCGGCTAAAAAGGTATGGGTAAAAATTGCTCCTTGCTGATGTGCATTGAAAACCAAAAATCTTCCCTCTGCATTTGGATAGCCGATAATGGTTCTAGATAAGTCAGAATCAAACCCAATGACATAATCATAATCTTGTTCTTTTATTTGATCCAAAGCCGGCAACAAAAACTTATAATTCAGGTTTTCTTCAGGGTTTTGTCCAGGAGTATAGAACATGGTTTCAATCTTCGTTTCTGAAACACACTTTAACCCTTTGGCAGTCTCTGGCAGATAGATTAACCCTTTGGGTGTAATATTTACTTCTACAGGCTGGTCGTTTTCCATTTGTATACTTATTTCAATTTAGTAGGCAGTACCTAATATGTATAAATTTTTGATTTGCTAGCCCGGAGGATTACTTTTTATCTCCAAAATCCCAGGCGGAAGGAATAAGTATCAAAATTATGTTTTAATAAACGACAATGCAAGTAAGCACCCCAAGGTTTCTTAAATTATCTAATAATAACTGGTTTCTCCCTACCTGTTTTAAGAATTTTTAAAAATTATCTTCAAATTTTACACTGTCTTTTCAAAATCATTTGATCTAGACTATCATAAAATTGAAACAATCAGGTCAAACTAATTTTAATTTTATAAATCATACATATTAAAAAATCATGGCAAAGGAATAAATTGCGTAATAAGGAATAAACAAAGCTGAAACTGGAATTAAAGCGCATCTTTTAAAAGCCTTTCATAAATAGGTTGACACTCCTTCAATAACGGGATCAACCGTTCCGGGAAAGTTATATCCTTTTGTCGATAAGGCTGAAAACCGGTGGATAAATGTACATTTTTATACCAATACTTGGCCCAAACCCCATCTTCCGGAATAGGCCCTTTTTGCCAGGAAAGCATGGCATGGTCAAATGGAATATCCAAAAAGTTGCAGAGTTTATACAACTGATCCTCAGGATGTTTCAAAACTTTCTTGGCATCTAAAACCACAAAAGGAAGCTTTATAGAAGTAAAATAATCTAATAATTCCAATTGTATGGCATATCCAATATCACTCATCTGAGGCTCCTCAATCACCTCTGAAAATGACATCAACATATCCTTAGGGTCTCTTGTTAGGATAACATTGGCTCCAGATTTCATAAAATCCCAGTCAAGACCGATAAGGTGATGACTCATGTTCTTAAAGAAGGTTACCTGCTTTTTACCTTCCTTTTGCATCCCTTCTATTACTTTCTCCCCGTTGACCTCCATGCTTGAAAGGATATCATCTGCTCCGGGATGTAGGGGCTTGGCCGGAGAACGAGTCAAATAATGCGCATACAAAGGCTCATCAACAACAACTGTATCTTGCCGCTGAGCAAAACTATACATTAAGGCTGTGGAAATATTTCTGGGTCCTGACCAAAGAAATACCTTCTTGTCTCTCGAATTCAAAATGATTATTTTAATTGTTCGGCAACCAACCCTTCATAGAGTTTACGCAAATTAGTGGTAACAGGTCCACAGGCTCCATTACCTATGGATTTACCATCGATTTTAACCACAGGAGTAAGTCCTCCAAATGTACCTGTAACAAAGGCTTCGTCTGCCCCATAAACATCGAACAAGGAGAAGTTTTTTTGAAAACAACTTATCCCATTCCGGGAACAAACTTTAATCACATTCCCTCGGGTGATGCCATTCATACAATATTCTCCTGTAGATGTCCACACTTCTCCCCCTTTTACCATAAAAAAATTGGTTGCATTGCAGGTGGCAACAAAACCATTAACATCCAACATCAAAGCCTCATCAGCTCCTGCTTCTATTGCTTGAATCAAAGCTTGTACTTCATGTAGTTTGCTATGGCAATTCAATCTGGGATCTAAGTAATCCGGCGCCCCCCTTCGAATGGTACTGGTAAAAAGACTTATACCTTGAGTCTTACTTTCTTCTGCTGCCGCTTTGAACTCTGCGATAATTACAAGGTTGGGCCCGGAAATAGTAAGTCTTGGATCCTGAGAAGGCGTTTTTTAATTCCTCTGGTAAGCATGGCTCGAACATGCACATCATTTTTCATACCATTGATCTTAAGGGTACGATGAACATTGTTTATCAATTCTTCCTTGGAGAATGGAATATCAATTCCTATCACCTTGGCGGATTGCCAAAGTCTATCCAAGTGTTGATCAATAAAAATTAGCTTGCCTTGATGTACCCTAAAAGCTTCCCAAACGCCATCTCCAACTAGGTATCCACTGTCAAAAACTGATATCTTTGCCTCCCTTCGATCATGAAACTCTCCATTGATAAAAATTTTGATAGTCTCATTTCTAACATCATCTATTGCTTGATGCGTGCCTTTAACCATAAGTCGTTAAATAAATGTGATTCTTGAAGGTAAACAATCGATCTAAATCTTCCCTAATCAATAGCTAATTTTTCAATGCTATTCAACTCAGGATTTCCTCCCCTATTGCCACATCCAGCTGCTAAATATAAATTCTCGTCAATCAATACTGCCGGAAAACCATGTCTTCCCCTATTTAAATGATTCAATAACTTCCATCCATTCTCAGGATGAAAATACTCAACCTCTGAATGTGCTTGTACTTGTGCATCACTTTCTCCACCAATTACTAAAAAACCTTCCTTATAAGGAATCGTAGTACTTCCGGCTCGTTCTGTAGGTAATGGGTAATTTTCTAGCGTAGACCATTTTTCAGTAGAAAAATCATATACATCTAGTTCAGGATATGTAAGTTCGAACCCATGACCTTCTTTGGCAAAAGAACGTCTTCCTCCTACTGCATATAGTTTATCATCTACTACTACAGCCTGAAAGTGATCCCTTAGTCTAGGCATCGAAGGAAGGGTTTTCCATGCTCCGGTTTTAGGGTCATATTCATCCACATAATCTCTATTGTCTGCCCAATGTCCGTCTTGCGCACCACCTAAGAGATAAAATTTATCCTTATAAACGACCAGTCCGGCTGCCCCCTTCTTCTTTCTGCAGGGATCTCATGACTCTTGGTCCAAGAATCTTTCTCTGGATCATAAATATAGACATTTTCAACGGGGGTCTCATGGGGATATCCTCCAGTAAAGGCACCAATTACATAAATTTTCCCTTTGTAACTTACCGCCTGAAAATGATGCATTTCAAAAGGAGCACCATTAAGTTTTGTCCAGTTATTTTTGGCCGGATCAAATACCTCAACAGGCTTATCTCCTCTACCTCCCATTAAATAGAATTTACCGTTTACTGCTGCACCGGAACATTCATGCCTCTTTGTGCAAGTAATTTCAGGTTTTAATGTTTCCCAAGTTTGCGCTTGACCAAATGTAGCGATAAGAGCTAATGCGAATGTAAAAACTAACTTTACCATAATTGATTTTTCTGGTTTGACTAAAGATGATCCATTTACAAGTACAATGCTTAAAATTACGAATTTTACCGGCCTCTTTGTACTTCCATGAAAATAAAAGAAGGCAGAATTTTTAGACCGACCGTATGGGTAGCCATTAAGATCGGTCATTTTACGTTTATTATAAAGATGGCATCCACTAAAAAGGCTACCCTTATAATTTAAATTTTAACCCCTATTTTCTATCTATACACAATCTTATATTTTGTTAAAATTAAGGTTAACAGATGTTAATAAAGATTTTTTATAAACCCACTTGCATATCTTCATGAAAGCCTTGCATTAAAAAACATGAGAATGAAACCCATCTTGTATTTGATTTCAATACTTTTTACAGGATTTCCTGCCTTCGGAGAAAAAGATCCAGAAAAACCATTCCTTCTTAAAGGCAGGTTACTAGATGCAAATTCCATACAACCAATTGGAAATGCTCATATACATTGGAGCAAAAACCACGCAGTAAGTGATGAGGAGGGGAAGTTCTCTATTTGGGTAAATGATAAAACCTTACTTAATATCTCCCATATAGCTTATACATATACAAATTATGAAGTCAATCACAATGATGACAGTATCATCACTATCTTTCTAAAGCCTGCTGTTACGGAACTGGAAGCGGTTACTGTACGTGTTTTACCGGATGAGCAAACCTTTAAACAACAGGTTTTAGCAGCAAAAACCCCATTTTATAAGGAAAATCAGCGGTTAAAAAGCAACCTCCAATTCATGAAAAACATACACCATTTGGCATATTATTATGACATGAACAGTTATGACAAACTTTTATCCACTTTAGACAATAAGGGTTCAATGGTGCTTTTCTCAACCAACCCCTTATTAGGTATTAAAGGATTGATTCGTCTGTTAAAACAAAAACCTGATCTTCCTAAAAAAACCAGGTTTCCAAATTCTTATGCTATCCCTTTATACCCTTATCAAAGGGAAAAAGGTGGATTTCAAAAATACTTCGAGTAGACAAATATTACCCGAGTAAATACTTTTTAAACTGCTCGTAATCATTTTCCATAAAAGTAACCTTTTTCTCACCTTCCATAAATGCAGCTAACCTTTCTGGCAAAACCAAAGCTTCCCCCAGAGCATCTTCAACGGTACTTCTAAATTTACCCGGATGTGCAGTTTCCAGAAAGACTCCTTGATAGGTATCAGGGTCCTTGTCCATAAAAGCTTTAAGGCCAAGGTAGGCTACAGCTCCGTGTGGATCCATGGTATAGCCTGTTTGGGCTTTCACATTTACCATGGCTTCTTTTGTGCTTTCATCAGTGTAGAAACAGCCTTGAACTTTTTCCTTTAATTTCTCTTCATCTCCGCCAAACAAAGCCAACAACCTATAAAAATTACTTGGGTTCCCAACATCCATACTATTACTAATGGTTTGGATTGAAGGTTTCGGAGCAAATGCCTGTCCACTTAAATAATCGGGAACCACTTTATTCACATTGGTTGCGGCAATAAACATATCTATTGGCAAACCCATTCTTTCCGCCAATATTCCCGCTGCTAAATTCCCAAAATTACCACTAGGTACAGAAAAAGCAAGTTTTTTGTTCTCTTTTGGCAATCTTGAATAAGCATAAAAATAATACAGGCATTGAGGAATCCACCTGGCTATATTAATTGAATTGGCAGAAGTCAGTAAAAGTTTACTGTTCAATTCAGGATCCAAGAAAGCCTCCTTCACCATTTTCTGGCAATCGTCAAAAACACCTTCTATTTCAATTGCATGAATATTTTCACCCAAGGTAGTAAACTGCTTTTCTTGGAGTTCACTTACTTTACCAGAAGGATAAAGGATTACAACTTCAACACCCTCCACACCCAAAAAACCATTGGCCACCGCACTTCCTGTATCCCCGGAAGTAGCTACAAGCACCTTTATGGCTCCTTTATCCCGAAGCATACTCATTAATTTGGAACAAAACCTGGCCCCAAAATCCTTAAATGCCAATGTTGGTCCATGGAAGAGTTCAAGTGTAAACACATCCTGCTCTACCGGCACCACAGGAGCATCAAAATCCAATGTATGGTCAACCAAGGCTTTGATTTGGTCTTGGGATAAATCTTCGGAGAACAATGCTGAAATGACCTTATAGCCAATCTCCTTAAAAGAAAGCTTGTGTATGTTTGAAAAAAATCCGAATTCAAAACCGGAATTTTTTCAGGCATGTAAAGTCCTTGATCAGGAGCCAATCCTTTTATAACAGCCTCTTTTAAATCTACTTTATGATTCGGATTATTGGTACTATAATATTTCATTAGTAAATGACAGGTTTGTCAGGAATTAAATTTCTTCTTCAACGATATACGCTCCTCTAGTATTGATAGCGGAAACATATAGATCTATGGGCAGTTGTAATTTATCAAACACCTGTTGGGAAAGCCGGCTTACCTCCCAAGCAATTTCCTCCGTAGGAGACAACACAAATAGTGTAGGTCCGGAACCTGAAATACCACATCCCAAAGCCCCAGCAGGAACAATTCCTACCTTTACTTCATCATAACCAGGAATTAAAATAGACCTGGAAGGTTCTGCTATCACATCATTCAGGGAACGGCTAATTAAGGCCATGTCTTCCTGAAACAACCCGGCCACGAGACCTGCAATATTACCCGATTGGGTTGTTGCATCTTGCAAAGTCACATTTCTTCTTAAAACACTTCTTGAATCAGAGGTATTCAATTCCAAATGTGGGTGAATCAAGGTACAATATAGTCCTCTAGGAACATGTAATGGAATGACATCTAAAGGTTGGTATTCACGAATCAAAACGAAACCACCCAATAAAGAAGGTGAAATGTTGTCGGCATGTCCTGCACCACAAGCAATCCTTTCAGACTCAATACCGAATGGCAATAAATCCTTTTTTCATAGGGATTTCCCAGTAGCGTATTGGTAGCTACCAAGGCAGCAACAGCACTTGCTGCACTTGACCCCATCCCACTCCCTAAGGGCAATCCTTTGTACAACTCTATTTCTAAACCACCTTCAAAACCAAGGTCTTCAACCATTGCTTTAACAGCAACACTACAGGTGTTTTTTTCTGATTCATAAGGTAACTTCCCGTTGTCACCTTCAATTTTAACAACCCGAACCCCTGGTTTATCGGAAAGGGCTACACTTACCTTGTCTCCTAAATCCTCAATTGCAAAACCTAAAATATCAAATCCGCAAGAAACATTGGCTACAGTAGCTGGTGCAAATGCAGTAACTTTTTGCTTGTCCATATTATCTTGAATAATTACCTAACCTAATAATATCTGCAAATACGCCTGCCGCGGTCACATCTGCTCCTGCACCAGGCCCTCTTATGATCATAGGAAACTCGTGGTACCTTTCTGTTGTAAACAAAATCATATTGTCACTTCCTTCCAAAGAATAAAATGGATGCTTTTTGTCAACAGATTTTAATCCTACTTCAGCCTTACCATTCTCTAAAACAGCCATAAACCTAAGGGTTTCTTCTTTTTCCTTGGCTTCCTCAACCAAACTCTTGAAGTGGGGATCATGCGATTTTAACTTTTCCAAAAATTCCTCTACCGATTCAATATCTTGGCAGTCCTCAGGAACCATACTCTGAATACTTACATCCGAAAAATGTAAATCTTGTTCCGCTTCTCTGCCTAATATTAGAATTTTTCTCGCTACATCCATCCCGCTTAGGTCATCTCTTGGATCCGGTTCAGTAAATCCTTTTTCCTTGGCTTGAGTTACCACTTCACTAAAGGGAGTACCTTTGCTCAACTCGCTAAAGATATAATTCATTGAACCACTTAGCACACCTTCTATTTTGAGCACTTTGTCTCCACTTAATATAAGATCTTGTAGGGTACTGATAACCGGTAGTCCTGCAGCTACATTGGTTTCATAAAGAAACTTGATATTTCTTTGGCCTGAGAGTTTCTTCAAAGATTTGTAGTTTTCCAAAGAACTTGAATTGGCTTTTTTATTGGGTGTAACAATAGCCACCTTAGAAGTAAGAACCCTTTCGTAGGTATCTGCCACATCTTGGCTTGCAGTACAATCTACCAATACAGAATTGGAAAAGTTCATACTGTTCATTGTATTCAAAAATACAGTAAGGTCCATGGGTAGGTCTTCGCTAGAAGGGACAGGAATGGAACTAAGATCAAAGCCATCTTCATCAAAAGCCATAAAACGAGAATTCGCAAGTCCATGGATCTTGATATCCAGCATATAATCCTCTTGCAATTTATTCAATTGATTTTGAATCATTGAAATCAAGGTCTTACCGATAAGCCCAACTCCAATCAGAAAAACGTGCAATACTTTATTGTCAGAAAGGAAAAAGGCCTCATGCAATGCGTTTAGGCCTTTTTGCAGGTCAGACTGTTTAATTACTGCAGAGATATTTAGTTCTGAACTTCCCTGAGCCACTGCCGAAACGTTAATATTGTTTCTCCCCAGAGCTTGGAAAAGCCTCCCGCTTGCTCCCGGGTGGTGTTTCATGTTTTCACCTACCACAGCAATTACAGACATGTTGGGCATGATTTGAACTTTGTCCATCTCACCGGCAAGTATTTCATAATGAAACTCATTCTCCAAAACCTCACGAGCAAGATCTGAATTTTCACTTTTTATTGCAATACAGATACTATGTTCTGAGGATGCTTGACTAATTAAGACAACATTGATATCTGCTTTAGCCAATGTTCCAAAAACTCTACTACTTACCCCAATCACATCTACTAAACCTGAACCTTGAACATTTAATAGGCTGATATGATTTAAGGATGAAATCCCTTTTATTAACTTGGTATTTTCCGGTTTTTCACAAATAAGGGTACCTTCCTCCTCCGGCTGGAAAGTATTTTTGATATAAATTGGGATCTTTCTCTTCATCGCGGGTTGCATGGTTGCCGGGAAAACCACCTTGGCACCAAAATGAGAAAGTTCCATTGCTTCATTGTAGCTCAATTGAGGGATGGTGATGGCAGAATAAACCAACCTTGGATCTGCAGTCATTACACCAGTCACATCAGTCCAAATCTCCAAACTATCGGCTTTCAGGGCCGCTGCAAAAATTGCTGCAGTATAATCGGATCCACTTCTTCCTATGGTAGTAGTTTCTCCCTTATCGGTAGAAGCTACAAAACCGGTTACAACAAGAACTCCAGGGTTTTTGCTGTAATAATCATAGATCAATTGATTGGTTGTAGGGAAATTTACCTTGGCATTTCCAAAGCGGTCATTGGTTCTGATAACTTCTCTGGCATCTAAATAATGGGTACTGATTTTATTTTCACGTAAGGCCTCAGCCATAACATAAGTGGAAATTCGCTCACCGAAACTAACGACATAATCAGAGGTTCTGGGAGAAAACTCTTTAATCAAGAATATACCATTAAACAGATCTTCCAATTCATTGAACCTGACCTTTACAAAGGTCAATACTGCAGACTGCTTTCTTACAGGTATCAAATCCTTTACAAGTTGAAGATGGCGCTTTTCTAAGGAGAGTAAAAGCGCTTGGTATGCCAAGTCATTTTCTTTGGCAAGATGAGCACACTTCAATAGGTCTTCGGTAACACCACCAAAAGCCGAAAACACGACTGCTATCTGATCATCTTCGGATGCTTTCTTTACGATAGAAAGAACATTCTTAATTCTTTCCAAATTGGCGATGGATGAACCTCCAAATTTTAATATTTTCATTGCTATTCTTTATCAGTTAAAACGGTTAACAAAAGCCTGTGAAAGGCCTCCTTTGTCGGGGGCAATATGTAGGAATGCACGGGATTACCCCGTAATACCTGTAGTTGTGGTGGTATTGCCACTAAAAAATAGACTGCAGTCGATTGACCGAAAAGATTCGGTGAATGAAATTTCTTGAATTTTGTTTACTGCGAAAACCATGATTGATCGTTTGAAGGGACAATTCTAAGGACAAATTTTATATATCACAAGTTTTTTAGATTAGAAATCCCTTATTCAATAAAGATTAAAAAACTGATAACCACTCAAACAAGTTCCTTCAAAGCGATTATCATTGAATTATTCCGATTTTAACAAAGCTTTTTAGCACCAAAAAACCTTAATAGAGCATATTAAGCCTGTTTACATACCCAATAACAAAAAAGTTTGGTTTTGTGAATGGAACGAAAGGCGAAAACCAAGCTGAGATAGAATTTTAATAATGGTAATGAAATTTTCCATTCATAAAAGGCCTTGAAAAACAACATGAAAATGAACATGCTATTTTTCAACGCCAATACCACATTTTATAATTTCTCAATGGCACCTCCAATACTTTCTTTGACATCAATTATTTTCGGCTCTCCTTTATAATTAACCCGTCCTCTGGTAGCTGCTGTACCTTTAAGCGATTCTGTCACTTCAAATACACCACTCGCATTGGTGTTTGTCCTAATTTCTGCATGCTCTACAACCAACTCTTCTCCATCTATTTCTGCATTTGTAAAGGCATTATAGTCTAGATTAACTGCAGTTCCTTTGACAAACATTCTGGCATTGGTTTCAGCTTCCAACATTAAATTTTCAGCTTTCACCTCGATTTCAAGGTATCCATTACTTGCAACTGTTAAGTCAATGTCCTTATTTTCTATCAGGTCTTTTACAAAAACTTTGGCTCCGGAAGACACCTCGATCTCGTTCAATTGAACATAGGTAACTACCACCTTAACAGCACTGGACTTGGGTTTACTCCCATCCACTTCAAGTTCCAATCTCCTCTTATCCACTGAAGAAACTATTTGGTCAAGACCAATTCCCGAAGCAGTAATGGTAATTTCTTGCTTTTCCCCTTTTTGAAGTTCCACCTCTATGGCATCACTAACATCTAGTTGATCAAAAGCATTAAGCGTTCTTGTCTCAGTATTGGTTTGGGCTTTGGCTCCAATAAAAGCCATTACCACAATAAGAAGGGATAAAATAGTCGTTTTCATAATTCAATTTTTATAGGTAATTAAATGACACCACCATACAACTTAAAGGTCATGTTCCTTAATGCAGCATTGGTGGCTGCGTAATGCATGGCTTCAGCAATTTCAAAAGGTTTTACCCAATCTGAAAAATCCGAATCTGGCATGGAGGCTCTATTTTGTGGCGTATCAATTATACTTGGAACAAAAACATGAGATCTGATTTTAGAATCTGCAGTTTCATTGGCAATAAGGTCTGCTAAATTCATTACCATACTTTTGCTCAAAGCATATGCCAAAACATCTTTTCCTTCACCGGCATTTAATGCAGGTTTAGCCCCCACAAACAAAAATGTTCCATTATTGGCCTTTCTCATTAACGGTAAAAAATGTTTAACCATATTGAATGCACTAAAAAAATTCAATTGGATCATATCCTCCATGTCTTTGCTGGATGTTTGTTCTATCCCACCCATAGCAAAACCTCCTACCAACAATGCCATGCATTCAAGACTCCCATACTGCATTTGGTATTCCTTACTAAAATCTTTAACAGATTGTTCTTCAGTAACATCAACTTGGTAGACATCATCAGCCTCTTCTACTTCCTGATCACTCCCCGGAATGGTAATGGCAATAACTTTAAAACCTTCTCTTTTAAATTTACTTACTACAGCACTTCCCAAATTGCCTGCACTTCCGGTGATGATTATATTTCTATTCATGTGATTGTATTGTTTGGTTTTTATGCGGTATTTTTGTCTTTCTAGTGGACAAAACATAAAAGTAAGCTTTATTTTTAAAAATATAATGGAAACTGAAAAAAGCGTATTGAGGTCAATGAGCGTAGAAAGCGGATAATATTTGTTTTGAAGGTCCTTGCTTACTTTGCTTTTCTAGTCTTGCAAGAAACTATAGAACCAAGCAAAAACTTGTTGTATTCCAGGCTTTACAATATAGCAGATGCTTTAACTTTTCTTCTCGCTGGTAATATTCTCGTCTCTCTAGGTAGAATATTTTTGGTTAGGTTTTATTTAAGAAAAACCAAAACCATCTCTCTTCATAACAATTTTGTTTTGGGAATTAATAGAATTGCTCACTTGTTAAATGTGATTATTCTGTTGATCGCCTTGATGATATTTTTTGAAATCGATCCCAAAGAATTCCTTTCGAGCATTACCATCGTTGCTGCTGCTATTGCTTTACTATCCAGAGATTACATCATTAATATGCTCAATGGGCTTATTATTATGTTTTCTGATCAAATTACCCTTGGTGACTATATTAGAGTAGGAGAACATCAAGGACGAATCAAAGACATCACCTTATTAAATGTGGTATTGCTAAATGAAGATCATGATCTGGTAATGATACCTAATAGTCTGATGCTCACAGCCAATGTAGTGAACTACAGCAGGCAAAATATAAGGAAATTAACCTTTGATTTTGAGACCACCAACCATTCATCTTTGGATGTGGATGAAATGGAGAAAAAACTAAAATTAATCATCGAACCCTACAACAAAGAAGTACTTAGTGAAAGTCTCTCTCTCAAGACGATAAGCATTTTAAAGGATATTGTAAAAATGAAACTACAAGTCCAACTAAGTAACCCTTCCAAGGAATCTGAAAGGAAAATTAGACGTATTATCAACCAATCTATCATAAAGTTATCCGGCGATGAAATCAAATGACAACTTTTTCGCTCAAGTTTATCAGGTTGTAAGGCTTATCCCTTCGGGAAAAGTTACTACCTATGGTGCAATTGCTGCCTATCTTGGTAGCAAAGGCAGTGCACGAATGGTAGGCTGGGCGATGAATGCTGCTCATGGTTTAAAAGATGTACCTGCCCATAGAGTAGTGAACAGAAATGGAATGCTTACCGGAAAAAATCATTTTTCCACACCAAATTTGATGCAAGAACTCCTTGAAAAAGAGGGAATTTATGTGGAAGATAATACTATTATTAATTTTGAAAATTTATTTTGGGACCCGGCTTTAGCCTTAGAATTATAATCGCCTGACAATAAACACCTAAGTAATCTGAACAAGACTTCAACTTAACTTTCCAATCATTCTCTAATTTAGATACACTTTTTTTAATAAAACAGTCTTTTTATTATCTGAAAATTAATTATGCATTAATTTAACTAAATAAAAGCAACAAACTCAACACTTTACTAGGTGATTAAAACCCTTTATTTTAGATTTGAAATACAATTATCAAAAGACCAAAAAATTTTAAGCAACTATTATGGCACGATAATGGTTAATTGAAACATCAGCTTTTGAATAGCGAAATTTAAAATATTTTATGTCCACTACAATCACCGAAAAAAACCACCTGCCTCGGGCAGAAAATACATTCCGAAAACAAATAAGTCAAAGGGACTATATGTAAAAAACTTCCCGGATGCAATTTTTAATGAATCTCAGCAATTACTCAAAAGAACCTTTGATGTAACATTAAGTATTGTATTAACGGTATTGATCTTTTCTTGGCTGTTTCCCTTAATTGGATTATTAATTAAACTAACTTCTTCAGGACCCGTATTTTTTCAACAATTGAGACATGGGAAAGATAATGTCCCCTTTTATTGTTATAAATTCAGGACAATGTATGTCAATGATCAGGCGGATACCAAGCAAGCGACTAAAGATGACCCAAGAATTACTTGGATCGGGAAATTTTTAAGAAAATCTAGCTTAGATGAACTACCGCAATTCTTTAATGTAATCAAAGGTGAAATGTCTATCGTGGGCCCTCGCCCTCATGCTATGCCGATGAACTATAAATTTTCTGCAGAAATTGATAATTTCATGTTTCGTCATACAGTAAAACCGGGCATTACAGGCTTGGCACAAGCCAAAGGGTTTAGAGGAGAAACGAAAGATTTTTATGACATCTATTCCAGATGTAAGTTAGATATCTTTTATGTCAAAAATTGGTCGCCAATATTAGATATTAAAATCATTATCTGGACTGTCTTCTCATTGCTTTTAAGCAAGAATGACGTTTATTAAGCCTTCAAAATTCACTTTCCAAGCGATTATTTATATTGTACCTAGCTCCCTCATTCCCCCTTACAAAGAGCTTATTTGAAACATGTAAATTATGTATATTCTATCGATCTGTTGATCTTAATCTAACTAACCATAATCCGATAAACATTAGCAAGCCGTTTAATATCAACAATTCAAAACCAAACTTATACCCCCAAAACCATTTTTCTGACTGGGATGAAATAAAAAATGAAATCAATGGAGCTATTACTGCCAAGTACGGCACCCAAGGATCTTTCACTTTGTATCTGGTAAATAAACCGAAAGAATAAAGACCCAACAAGGGTCCGTAAGTATAGCCTGCAATTAGGAAAACCGCATTGATTACACTTTGATCGTTAATCCAACGAAATAATAAGATCACAAAGAACATTAACAAAGTAAATCCGAGATGCACTGCTTTTCTGGTGGTCAAGGCTTTTTCTTTGTCAGGATTTTTATCTATTTGAAGAAAATCATAGCAAAAGGAGGTAGTAAGAGCGGTAAGTGTGGAGTCGGCACTGCTGTAGGCTGCAGCAGTTATCCCCAAAACAAAAACAATTCCAGCAAAAGTAGAAAAATGAGATGTAGCCAATAAGGGATACAAATCATCTGTTCGTTCAGGGATGGCAATTTGGTTGGTTTCCGCATACATGTACAATAGTACACCTAGGGCCAAAAAATAAGGTTTACCAAAACCAAAATATTGGTAAACCAAAACATATTTTTTTGGGCATCCTTCAGGTTTCTACATGTTAGATTTTTTTGCATCATATCCTGATCCAGACCGGTCATTACTATGACAATAAACATCCCGGAAAAAAACTGCTTAAAAAATTAGTCCCACTTTTCCAGTCCCAATTAAAGATTTTTGAATAAGGTTGTTCCGATACCTTTACCATCAAATCACCTACTCCGGTAATATTAAGTTCCTTTGACACCAATACAATACTTACCAAGACAGCCAAAAGCATAAAGAAGGTTTGCAAGGTGTCTGTCCATACCACAGTCTTTATCCCACCTCTAAAGGTATACAACCAAATGAGTGTAACGGTAATTAACACTGAAACCCAGAAAGGAATACCCCATTGATCAAATAAGATAATTTGTAATACGCCCGCCACTAAGAACACTCTTATAGAAGAGCCCAAAGTACGAGATAAGATGAAAAAGAAAGCTCCAGTCTTATAGGACCAAAATCCAAACCTCTCTTCCAAGTATGCGTATATCGAGACTAAATTGAGCTTGTAATAAAGAGGGAGTAACAGCTTGGCAATCACTGCATAACCTACAGTATACCCTAACACCAATTGAAAATAATAGAAATTACTATTACCTACTTCCCCGGGAACTGAAATAAAAGTAACGCCTGACAACGATGCACCTATCATTCCAAAAGCCACTAAAAACCAAGGTGATTTTCTATCACCGGTAAAAAATGTGTCGGAGGTTAAATCCCTTGAAGTAAACCAGGAAATAAGGAACAACAGTAAAAAATAAAATGTTATAACAATTAATACCAGATTTGAGTCCATAATGCTTTCCGCTAAAGGGCAATAAAATTGGGATTATTTATTAACTTTGCAAAATGAAACCTTTAGAACATTTATTTGAATCCGAAGAAGAATTACTCGTAGAAGAACTTGTAGACAAGGAAGAACATGACTTGGTGGTTTTTAATGATGATGTCAACACTTTTGATCATGTATCCAAGGTTTTAATTAAAGTTTGTAAGCATACTCAAGAACAGGCGGAGCAATGCACAATGATCATTCATTATAAAGGCAAATGTTCTGTGAAAAAAGGAAGTGTAAGTAAACTTAAGCCAATGTGTGAATCTATTCTTGAAGCAGGCATACAGGCGACAATTGTTTAAATCATACGTTAATTGAACTTTCCTTCCAAATTAATTGAAGATGCTGTAACAGAGATAAGTCGACTTCCCGGCATTGGAAAAAAACTGCCATACGACTTACATTACATTTGCTCAAACAAAAGGAGCCTGTAACTACAGCGCTTACAGATTCATTATTAAACCTTCGTAAAAACATTCAATACTGTGAAGTCTGTCACAATATTTCAGACAGTACCATTTGCAGCATATGCGAGGGGAATAAAAGGGACAAAAGTGTAATCTGTGTGGTGGAAGACCTTCCAGATGTATTGGCTATAGAAAATACCAACCAATATACAGGGCTGTACCATGTTTTGGGAGGGGTTATCTCTCCTATCCAAGGAATTGGGCCTGATGAACTGAAGATTGAATCACTAATCAAACGCATCGATTCTCCCAGCAATGAAACTCCTGTCGATGAGATTATTTTGGCCCTTCCGGCTACCATGGAGGGTGATACTACTTCTTTTTTCATCACCAGAAAATTAAAAGATAAAAACATTAAAGTTTCTTCCATCGCCAGAGGTATACCTGTTGGAAGCGAATTAGAGTATACGGATGAAATCACCTTAGGGAGAAGTATTCTGACTCGCATAAAATATTCTACAGAATAATTTGATGGTTTAAAATACCTATCTATATTTGCACTCCATTTCGGGGGATTAGCTCAGTTGGCTAGAGCGCTACACTGGCAGTGTAGAGGTCATCGGTTCGAATCCGTTATCCTCCACTTTTGGTTTCCAGCTATAGTTGGAAACCTTTTTTTATTTTGGAATTTTTTTTATTCTTTTTATTGTTATAAATTATATATTGCCAAATCATTATAAATTGGCTGAACATCAATTTTTTTTTATTCTTTAAAATATACTGGCGTTACGATACTCATTATTATTTAATCACTGGCCTACCCAATAAGAGTGATTCATAATAACCCGGTTTTATTGGAAATTAACTATTAGCTTATGTCTTCTCACTTATCTAAAAATTCGATCCTTTTTTTATTCTTTTTTTCCAATTTTTACGCTTTATGCACAAATAGAAATTCAAAAGCTAGAAGGATCAATCAGTACTAGCTCTAGTGCCTCTCAAACAGGCATGGAAAAAGCGATAGATGGATCGCTCAACACCTCTTGGTTATCCACCAATCCTTTCCCAACAAATTATTATTCCAACGATTACCAAAACTTAATCCTTCAACCTGAACGGATCCTAACCAGTAACATATCTCCTGAAACAAGCAACTCCTTTCAACCTAACAATACAAACCCGGCAGAAGCTTTTATTGATTTTTCTTCACCGGAAAACATCTATTTATTGGGATTGAAGATCAATGACTTGCAAGAAAAGGTAAGTATTTCCTTTTTGGATAATGATGGAGTAATTACGCTAAAAGAATATTTACCGGGACAGAAATACAATCATATTAGGTTTGAAGTCAATCTTCAAAATATTGTAAAAATAACACTGAGTAGTATTTCCGCATTTACGATAAGTGATATCGCCGTATTAGGAAGCACACCCAAAGAATACATTACCTTAGATTTAGGCGACAACTACCTGATCAGTGAGGTAAAAACCAAGCATTGGGCTGGAAATGACAATGCATTGTCCACACAATTGCTTGCTGGAAAGCATCTGGATAGTTTGAAAATAGTTGCTCAATTGCAGCCGAATGAAGTCTCTTTTATCAGTACCGCCTTCGCTGAACCAATAGTAGCCAGGTACCTAAGAATTGTACATGAGGTGGTTCCTGAAAACTATAAAAAGGTTAGTGTTTTTGAATTTGAAGTCTATGGGAATGGTTTAGTCGCCGAAACTCCAATAGATCCTGAACCCACACCTGAAACCACTTGGGACCCTAATGCAGGTTTATACGAAACCCTGTCTAAAAGTGCCACTGTTTCTGCCAGTTCCTCTGCTAACAATGCCCAAAATGCCCCTGAAGCGGTTAAAGATGACAACAATGCAACGGCATGGTTATCTACCAACCCCTTGCCAGATGCCTATGTAAGCAATGAGCGCCAAAACATTTTCTTGAACAAAGTCGGTATTGCATCCAATGGTGAACTTATGGAAAATGCAACGGATGGCAACCTTGGAAACAGCACTCCTACCTTAACACCCCTTGAGGGTGAAGCTAGCTTCACTTTAGATTTTGCACCGGTTAAAATACATAGGCTAGGTTTGAGATTGGTAAACAATCACATTGAACCTGTCAACATATATGTAATCAACCAGCTTGGGGACACTCTTTCAGTAACCTACACTACCGATGATATGGGTCATATTCGGTTTCCCGTTGAAATGGAGGATGTAACAAAAGTAAGTTTGACTTCCACTGCAGCATTTAGCATTCAGGAAATTGCCGCCTATTCAGAGCCATTGTCAGAGTACATCACTTTGGACCTTGGTGAAATCAAACCTGTTTCGTGGATTGCTGCCAAGCAATGGAATGGTAACAATACTGCCGTTTCTTCGAAATTATGGGTTGGCCCGGACCTGGACAGCTTAATTTTACTTGCAGAATTGGATCCCAATTCATTGGATATACATAACATAGAACTTCCTGAGGATAGCCAAATCAGGTTTATAAGATTGGAACAGCAATTGGTTGATATCAACTATAAAAAAGCCACAGTTCAAGAGCTTACCGTTTACGATCAATTTGGAAATTACGGCCCACCTCCTGTACCAAAGCCTCAAAGCTCTAGTTTTGGGAAGCTCTTTGGTGTCAATACAGTTTGGGCTTGGGGCACCAAGAAAGTCCCCAATTTACAGGGACCGGACGAAGGCGCTCAAAAATTTATTCGAGCAGCAAGTCAGGCAAGAAATTACCACAATATTCATTGGGATACTGCAGATCCTGACATCACGCCTTCTTATGGGGGCGAAAACCCCGATGTATTACGTCCTTGGACCCAATGGACAAGGGAGTATAAAGACTGGATTGATAAAGGCTTCGAAGTAGATGCGACATTTACTTTTGACAGGTTTATCGAATCTGTTTGGGATCAACCTTTTTCCTCCGGCTATGGACTTGGGCATGCCTTTGCAAGTACCTTTGGACCAAGTCATGAAAATTTAATCCGCACAGTAGAAGTAGGCAATGAACCATGGGATTACAGTGACTCTACTTACAGAAAGATACTGGAAGGAACAGCTCAGGGACTAAAAACTGCAGACCCCTTGTTAAAAGTTTTACCTGCTGCTTTACAAGCATCTCACCCGGTAACAAGTACAGGCCACAAAAACTATATGGGTACAAAATTACATGAGGCTGCCGCACCCTATCTTGATGGGATTAATTTACACCTTTACAGCTATTACAGAAACGATGAAGGAGCTAGGATTGCCGTTCACCCGGAACATCCTGCCTCTGAAATGAGGGCTCTATTTTCGGGCATTCGCTTTAGAGATGCTAATATGCCCGGAAAAGAAGTGCATGTAACAGAATGGGGATGGGATGCCTCCAGTGAAAATGAAGCCGCTGTTAATTCCGAAGCCGTAAGTGCCATCTCACAGGCAGTGTATGCATTGAGAGGCTTGTTTTGGCTAAGTAGAATGGGGGTTGACAAAGCGCATTGGTACTTCTTTGCCAATGTGGACACCCTGGCCGGAATTGATCCTATCAATTATCAACGGTCAGGGCTGACAGAATCTTTGCACTACGACTTTAAAGAAAAACGTGCTTTTACTGCAATGGAAGCCATGCAAAATAGAATGGGAAATCTCTTTTTGAAGACGTAATCAGAGAAGATGAGCAGGCATATATTTACCAACTCCGCAATGAAGATGGAGATTTGTCACATATCATAGCTTGGCGGCCGGTTTCGGGAGATGATAGTTTAACAGTCAATTTCCAACTTCCAGCCGCATCCCCGGCGCAAAACGCATGGTATTTGTCTGGAATATTACCAACTGGGGAAGAGATTGACATTTCGTATACCAATGGTCAACTCACATTACCTTTGTCTTCCAAACCCCTTTTAATACACTTAGGTGATTCAATTCAAAGCAATACGGTACCAGTAGAAGGACAACTTAGGGTGATAAAAGGAGAAGATCATGCTTTTAACCTTAAGCTAAACACTTCAGTCCCTTTGCTCAGTGCAAACGAAATTCAATTGACCCATGGGTCAGGGACAATATCAAATGCTGATATTCACTGGATTCAAGAGTCTCCTCTGATCTGGAAGGGGCAATTGAGTGAGCTAGATGCCGGCAGCTATAATGCTCAAGCTATGTTGGGAGAAGAAGGGGCTGTTACCAATAGGGTATCTATTGACATCCCTCATAAATTTACCTTATCACCCAACCCTACACAAGGGAAATGTGTATTGAGGTTGACTGAAGCCTACACTGCACCTACAAAGATTTCTATTTTTAGGTTAGATGGATTAAAAATCGAAACCTTTTCCCTTCCGGCACTTTACCCTGCTATGGAACTGAATCTAAGTCATTTAAAAAACGGGACTTACTTGATTCGAATAGAAAATCCCGATTTTGTAGGCCAGCAAAAATTTATTAAGAAATAACTCAGGTTTCCCCTGAACTTTAGGTATTTGGAAAAATAATAAAACCGGTGATAGCTTAGCAAGGCAGGCAAAGCTATCACCGGTTTTATTTTAATACTTTATGTCTTTCAAAAGGAACTGTTCTATCAAAAATAAATCGGTAGGTATGGTGTGTTTTATAAATGGAGGCATTCAACTGCTCACATACCCGCATCATTTTAGGGTTAAAATCTCCGACCCAATTCATTTCAATGGTTTGATAAGCTAATTTTTTCTCAGCTATATTATCCCTAAACTCAGTTACCATGGCACTTTCTACTCCTTTTCCTTGAAATTCGGGCACCACTCCAAAAACCAATCCCAGCATTTTGTTGGGTGGGTTAAAAGTTTTATTCCATAGAAATTTCAATTTCCCTATCCAATCCATCTTTCCATCCACATATTTAAATAATTGATTGATTTCAGGAATACTAATAAAAAAGCAAATAGGATCTCCTTTATAAAAACCGAAATAGACAAGATGAGGATCTATGATAGGTTTCATCGAAGAAAGCATCAATTTTGCTTCCCTTTCAGAAATCGTTTTTCCCAGGTGCGCGGCCCAAGCTTTATTGTAAACGGTCATAAAGTATTCAGGGAATTTTTCCCAAAGCTCCTTCCCTTTGAGGTACCTGAATTGGAAATTTTTATCTTGTGCGATAATGGAGGCACGCTTTTCAATCTTGGGATCTACTTCGACACCTTTGACATTCCTACTGTAGGTATATTGCTTAAAATAGATTTGAAAACCGTAAGCCTCAAAAAAGTCTTTATAATAAGCAAAATTCCAGTGCATATTATAATTCGCCGGGGAAAACCCATCAACTAAGAGCCCCCACCATTTGTCTCTTTCCCCAAAATTCACCGGACCGTCCATGGCCTCCATACCTTGCGCCTCTAGCCAGTCTCTTGCAGCATCAAATAGCACAAAAGCCGCTTTTTGGTCATTGATACATTCAAAAACCCCATCCCTCCGGTTGGAATTTTCTCTTTCCATTTTGGGTTGATAAAAGCGGCGTTTCTACCAATTGTATTTCCTTGATCATCTAACAACAACCAACGAATGGATTTGCCTCCACTTTTAAAGAGTTTGTTGGTTTCAGGGTGAAAAAGATCTTCTATATCTTTATCCAGGGGTCTGATCCAATTTTTTCATTTTTATAAAGCCTAACGGCCAATTGAAAAATTCTTTTTGATGTGCCGGGGTGGTGACTTCCTGTAAATACATGAATTGAACAACTATTTTAATCTTTTAACAATGCTTTGATAACTAGGCCTGATGATAGGCTAAATGACTTCTCCGTAAAGGTCAAATTCGGTAGCCTCAGTAATTTTAACATTGACGAAATCTCCCAACCTACAATAAAATTTACTGGCATCTATCAGCACCTCGTTGTCTACCTCCACAGAATCATAAGCTGTACGTCCTACAAAACGGCCATTTTCTTTTTTATCAATCAATACCTTAAATTCCTTTCCTATTTTTTCCTGATTGAGTTCAAAAGAAATCTGTTCTTGAATTTCCATCAGGCGATTGGCTCTTTCTTGTTTGACATCCTGAGGCACACTATCCTCCAAGCCATAGGCATGTGTATCTTCTTCGTGGGAATAGGTAAAGACCCCTAATCGTTCAAATCGCATGCGCTCCACAAAATCTACCATTTCTTCAAATTCTGCCTCTCCTTCTCCGGGGTGCCCGGTGATAAGCGTGGTCCTAATCGCAATGTCAGGGATTTTACTTCGGATTTCATTGATCAAGGCCTCCTGTTTTTCACGTGTAGTGCCCCTTCTCATCGTTTTTAACACCTCGGTAGATCCATGCTGCAAAGGAATATCCAGATAATTGCAAATATTGTCCCTTTCTGACATTACTTCCAAAACATCCATGGGAAAGCCTGTCGGGTAAGCATAATGCAACCTTATCCATTCCAACCCTTCTACATCCGAAAGGGCGCGCAATAGATCTGCAAGTCTTCTTTTTTTGTAAAGATCCAAACCATAATAGGTAGAATCTTGAGCGATCAATAGTATCTCCTTTGTTCCTCCGGCCACTTTGTGCTTGGCCTCTTTTACCAATTCTTCAATTGGGCGAGAAACATGTCCACCTCTCATAAGGGGAATGGCACAAAAAGAACATGGCCTGTCACAACCTTCTGAGATTTTCATGTAGGCGTAATGCGAAGCGTGGCTTAGCAACCGCTCCCCCACCAACTCATGCTTATAATCAGCCTTAAATTTCTTTAATAATGCAGGGAGTTCTCTGGTTCCAAAAAAGGCATCGACCTGAGGAATTTCAACTTCCAAATCATCCTTATACCGCTGAGAAAGGCATCCTGTTACATAAACTTTATCCACCAAACCCTGATCCTTTGCAGTAGCATATTCTAAAATTGTATTGATAGATTCCTGCTTCGCATTGTCTATAAATCCACAAGTATTGATGATCACTATATTATTGTCCTCAGCACTTGATTCATGCCTGGCATCAATACCATTTCCTTTCAGTTGGCTTAATAGCACTTCAGAATCCACGAGGTTTTTGGAACAACCCATGGTGATGATATTGACTTTATCTTTTTTAAGGTTCTTGCTTTCATATCTTCCTGCAAAAGTACAAAATTACCCTGACAACCATTCTATACATCTCCCCTTTATAGGGCACAAAACAAAGTGTCTATAAAACGGCAAAACGGATTTTCCATAAAAAACGGGCTTTCTGAGCTGTATTAGGCGATTTTGGAGTAAAAATGGCGAATTACTACTATAATTCAAAACGGGCCAAAGTTCTATTTACTACCATCTTGCTACCACCATAAACTTAAGAATAAACTATAAATAGGCTTTAAATACCATTTAAGCCCCTAGAAACGGTAATAAAGGCCGATTTTAGGGGCTTTTTTTAGCTAAAAACAGAGTAAAATGGGCGCGTTTAAGGCGAAATTAAGCCGTGTTTAAAAACCATTTAAACGAAACTTATTTACAAGTAGGGGGACTAATAGGGGGACAAATAGGGGGACAAAATAAGGTAAAAAAGCCCTGCTTACTTACGGATAATACTAAAAAATAAAGGTTTAAAGTAGATATTTGGAACATTCAGGTACCTATAATACCCAATTAAAAACACAACAAAACAAAGGGAAATCAAGTATAACAGACTGATAAATAGGTATTTATGTAATAAAAACAACCAAAAGAAGTTTAAAAACGTGTGTGTGCATCTGTTTTACAATATTGAGGATGGACATTTAGGTGTTTTTTAGACCGTTCTTGGTCTAATTCCTTAATTAAAAAAGCAATTGTAGCTTCTTGGGAATTGACAATTGAAGTTAAGGAAGTTATCATTCCTTCAAGTACAGAGACATCTACCTCTGCTTTTTTAGATTGAGAGTTACATCCATAAGGGAGAGAATCCTCTTTAACTTCATCGTTTTTTTATCGGTTTCAATTGGAAAACCGGAATTGGATAAATCTCTATCAATCAGATCATTAAAGTTAATGTTAAAAATATTCACAAGCTTGTGAATAACATCTACATTTGGCTCTGTTCCTCGCTCGTAAGATGCTATATTGTCCCTAGAAAGTCCAACCATCTTTCCTAATTCTTTTTGAGAATACCCTCGATTTAATCTTAAGTATTTGATATTCAGGCCTAAATATTTCATTGTGTAAAAAAATCACAGTATTATTTGAAAATGTGAATCTAATTCACATACTTTGTGTAAGTATTAACAAATGTAGCAACAACTATGGTAAAAAAATGTCAGGTACCCGGAGAATAAACACCTAAAGATAGAGGTGGTGAAGTCAGAACGAACCATTACTGAGTTGGCAGAGAAAATAGGGTGCAGCAGAGTGGTACTAAGCAATACTGTCAACGGCAACTACAAGGGTATCAATATAGTACCCGCACTTAAGAAAGAACTAGGTATTAAATAACCTTAGTTATGAGAGCTATTCCTTATGACATATTCCAAAATAAAGTGGGTGTAAAGCTCAGCTTCCTTTTAACGGATGAGGAGAGAAAACACCCTAATAGTCTTGAGTTAATTAGTTATGATGCATATAAAAAGAAAAGCATTAGAAACCGAGGCTTTAGGCTAAAGAAAGGATGTGGCCCTGGTAATGAAGCTTTGATTAACTGGGAATCTATGCCTCATGAATGGCAGGAGCTATGCCGAGAGAAGCTAGGAGATCCACAAACAGACCATAACCCGCTTGAGAAGTTCTTTAAGATTTCAGCCGCTGCAAAAGCGTATTATGACGCCTACCAATTTGATAATGATGAGTACCTAAGTACTGAGCAGAAAAAGAAATACACACTAAATGCCTCTGTAATGGAAGCGGTAGTGGCCCTTAAGTCTTATAGGGAAGCACAACGCAAGAGCCGTGGCGGATCGATAAGGGGAATATGGGAAAGTCTGGCACATGATGTAGTTAATTTTCAGGATAGACTCAAAACACTGGGACATGGACAGCACACCTTGCCCGGATCAGTGAAACGCCTTCGCATGAGGTTTGACAACTTTAAAAAATTCTCTTACGAGGAGTTTGTGGATGGACGGAATAATAATAAAAACGCTCAGGTGGTCACTCCCGAAATGATAAACATCTGGCAAGCCATCTACGCAGGGCAAAGGAACCGTAAGCCAACCTATATAGAAGTTTCGATTAGGTATGATGCATTTCTAAAAGGAGACCTGGAGATTATCAGTAATGAGACCGGGGAGCTGTTTAATAGGGAAGACGAGGCTTATAAGCCAGTTAGTGAAAACACTGTATTTGCTTACCAGTCGGCTTGGGCGCAACGCTCTGTGGCCCACTCTATGAGGTCTGGTGACCGCCAAAAATTCAAATCAGCCTACGAACCATGGCATAAGCTTATCCAGCCCAAGTTTGCCGGATCTATTCTGTCTATAGATGATAGGCAGCCACCTTTTGAGTACGCTACGGGGAAAAGGATGTGGTTTTATAATGCCATCGACCTGGGTAGTGAGGCTTTTACCTGCTGGGTATATGGAGACACAAAGGAAGGTATTATCCACGAGTTTTACCGCCAGTTGGTAAGGAATTATACTGCTTGGGGGCTGAATATCCCACACGAACTAGAGTGTGAAAGCTCTCTGAATAGCCACTATAAAGACAACTTACTTGAAAATGGCGCAATGTTCCAAGAGGTTAGAATCGAAGCGAATAACGCAAGGGGTAAGCGAATAGAGGCTTACTATAAACCGCTTAGATACAACTTTGAGAAAGAAGAGGACGGGTGGATAGCCAGACCGTTTGCGCTATCGGAATCTAACCAGAAAGGGCCGGGCAAGGTAGAGAAGTTTTCCAAAGACGAGATCGTTAAAAAAGCCTTAAGGGCAATTGAGAGGTGGAATAATACGCTTCACTCTAACCAGGAGCTTCACCCGGGCATGAGCCGTTGGGATGTGTTTATGGATAAGCAGCACCCCGAGCTAAAGCCTACAAACTGGGCGGGTATTCTCCCCACTTGGGCTATCACACAGAATCTTCTATGAACCTGGGGAGAATCACCCTACAAGGCAAACACAGGGTTGTGGGCTTTAATGGAGAGGTGGCACTAGGTGACCAGCTTATAGGTATAATGAAGCGCATAGAAGGCAAGAAAGTAGACATCTACTGGCTGGACGATAATAACGGGCAGGTGCTCAAGTCCCTGGTCTATGACAAGGAAGGTAACCTAATCTGTGAACTACTTGGTGACCTTGCTTACCACAGAGCCAAACTAGAAAGGACACCACAGTGTGAAGAGAACAGGCGCCTATTCTCTGAGTACAAAGTGAGCGTGGATGCTTACATCAAGCGAAATGCCCGCAATATAGAATCAGTAACGCTGATAGAAAAACCGAAACAAATTTCAAAACGCTTTGTGATGCCGGGCTTAGAAAGCTATGAGGAGCCTACCACGGCACCAGAAGTATTGCCGGAGCTAGACGAGGCTACCGAAAGGCAATACACGAAAAGCTATAACACAAGTACTGCATCCAGATTTTAAACTAAAAAGCTATGAACATCACAACTGAATTTAAAGAGAAAGTAATGGCAGAACTGCTAGACGTCCGCACCAGGTACGGAGGTTCAGACGCCGCTTTTGCCAAACAGTGGGGAATCAACTCTTCTGTATGGTCCCGGCTAAAAGGCGGACAAATGGACGGTCTGCTAAAAGATACCCAATGGCTTAACCTTGGCAGGGAACTTAATGTGTCTCTCACTGAGCGCAAATGGGCCATGGCTAAAACAGAAGTATTTGAGGCTATAAAGTCGGACGTGGAGTTTTGCCAAAACAACTCAAAAGGCATGGTACTGGTTGATGATTGTGCGATAGGGAAGACCTACACTGCCAAATATTTATCCAAGACACTTAAAAACTGCTTCTATATAGATGCGTCACAGTGCAAAACAAAAACACTATTTATTAGAGCATTTGCGAAGGCTATAGGCGTGGACAGTGTAGGAAGAACTGCCGATATCAAGGCCAATATAAAGTACTACCTGCGCATGCTTGAAAACCCTGTGGTAATCATAGACGAGGCGGGAGACTTTGAGTACACAGCTTTCCTCGAACTAAAGGAGTTCTGGAACGCTACGGAGAATGTCTGCGGATGGTACCTGATGGGAGCGGATGGACTTAAAGCCAAAATGGAGCGAGGGATTAATTGCAAAAAGGTGGGCTACAGAGAGCTACTCTCTCGCTACAGTGACAAATACATGAAAATAGTACCTACCGACAGGAACCAACGCCTTGCATTCTATAAGAAAATGGTTTCGGATGTACTGGCTGTGAATATAAAGGACCGGAAGCAACTGCCAGATTTAGTTCGCAAATGTCTTACCACAGACGCAGACGGGGATATAGGCGGGCTTAGGAGAGCTGAAACCATACTAATCCTGCACGCTAATTAGTATGGCTAAAAAGGGCTTAAAACGGGCCTGGACTATTGATAACCTGCTGGATAAGGAATATGACCTTTTTGACTGGAAAGATGAATGGTACCAAGCCTTTGACCGCCCCGAGAAGCGGGGTGTTTGGTTTGTTTGGGGCAACTCCGGCAACGGTAAAACCTCTTTCATCTTACAGCTGATCAAAGCGATTTGCCCATTTGAGCGGGTGATTCTCAACAGTCTGGAAGAGGGAGGAGCCCACACTATGCAGGAGGCTATAAAAAGAGAGGGGATGATCGCAGTAAAAAACAGACTGCTGGTAACGAACGAAAGCCTTGAGGATATGGATATCCGGCTTTCTAAGCGAAAAGCCCCAAAGGTGGCCGTGATTGACAGTTACCAATACACCGGCTTATCATTTCGGGACTACCTGAAACTAAAAGAAAAACACGCCAATAAACTGCTGATTTTCATCAGTCAGGCGGAAGGTAAAAAGCCAATGGGACGTGCAGCGGTAAGCGTAATGTACGATTCAGCCCTTAAGATTTGGATAGAGGGATACAAAGCATTCTCTAAAGGCCGCTACATAGGGCCAAATGGAGGGAGATACACAATATACGAAAAGGGCGCTGCCCTATATCATGGCACTGAATAAAACAAAACATACCAGCCACATCCAGAGCGTTCGCAGACAGATGGAAGACGCTAGACAAAGCGTACAGTCCTGTCTCAGGTGGTCGCACATGGAATACTGCGAATATCAATTTGAGCAGTATGTACTTTTTGCTGACCTGCTTACCGAAGGGTGGCCACGTGTAAGGGAGCAGATCTTGTACAGTCCCCTGTTTAGGGGTTTTTGGAACAATCAATGGCTAATACGGGACAAGGCTGATTTTCTCCCCTTTGCTATGGAAATGGATGCTCGCAATATATCAGAATTGGTGTACATGCGAGAAGAGTACCTTTTTCTCCATTCAGCACACAGACTGATAGAAGAGGATGACTTTATGAGGGCATATAATCAAATTCTAAAACTACTCTAAAAATGACAGATTACAGCAAAACATTAGAAGCTGTAGCAGACAGCTACGGCGTAAACGTGGCAGATATAACGGGGGGCTGTAGGCGTACAGAGGTGGTTAACGCAAAACGCATGCTTTGCCTGCTCTATAAAAACAAAAGCAACCGGGAGATAGGGGAAATAATAGGTCTCACTCCCTCATCGATTACCTACAATAAAAGTATTGCTTTTTCAGAAATAGAGTGGGACAAAGATTTTCAAAAAAAACACGCAGAAATCACTAGTAAACTATACAAGGAAATGACTGTAAAACTAACAAACAGCCAGCTTCGCTCCCTAGCCGACCTACTCAATAGGTATCTGGAAAACCAAGCCGGGAATATGGCAGATGAGCTTATACACCTACACCTCTCAGACGTATTTGAAAAGCTATACAAGAGAGCTAGGAATAATAAAGAAAACATTAGTCTGGACGACAAACAGCGTCTGGCAATATCTCTCTGGTATAGGTCATTTGGCAGAGGATACAGACCTCCAGAGGCCGAACACCACGCCTACATCACTCTAATTGACATAATCAACCAAATCAAACCATATGAAGACACCCACAGAGATCCGGGAGGAAATCGAAAAACTTTATCATCAGATTGATTCCACAGAGGACATTGCTCTGATACGCAAAAATGGCAAGCGTATCGTGAGACTTGAAGGCCGATTACAACAACTAAAAAAGAAGAATAACAATGAAGATCAGAAAGCAAAAATCTAGCGACAAGCTGTGGTATGACGAGAAAGGGCAAGGCATCCCCTATGAGCGAATTACGAAATATGAGAGGGCTAGCGAAATCACCTCCTACAGACTTGCGCATGAAGCAGCCAAAATCAATAAACAGCTTATAGCTTTTAAGGAGAAGCTTAGGGACGATGTAGCCAAGTTGTACGAGTTATTTACGGCTGAGAATGGAGTGATAGGGCAAGGCAAAGGCACTGCCACATTCTTTAATTTTGACCGGAGCATAAAGGTAGCGGTGAAGGTGAACGAACAGATTACTTTCGATGATAACACCATAGCCTTGGCAAAAGAGAAGCTGGATCTATTCCTAACAGAAGGGCTGGACGGTGCCAAGGACTTCGTAAAGCCATTAGTGATGGAAGCATTCCACCAACGCAATGGCAACCTGGACACAAAGAGGGTATTAGGACTTAAGACCCATGCGCACCGAATTGATCACCCGCTCTATTCTGAGGCGATGAAACTAATCGATAAGTCAGTAAGGCGACCTACGACTAAGGAGTACTTCCAAGTGTGGGTAAAAGACGAAAATGGGGAGTATAAAGACATTCAACTAAACTTTGCATCGGTATGAAACTCGATAAAAAAATAGCAATAGAGCTGATCGCTCAGGAGCGTACCCGGCAGATAGAAGAGGAAGGCTACACTGCATCTCATGATGATAAGCAAGGCCCGGATTACTATGAACAATTGGTATGTGCCGGGGAAACCTACGAGAGAGCGCCGGAAAACAGGGGGAACTTGGAAATATGGCCTTGGGATCAATCTGCTTTTAAACCTTCGACTGACGGGACAAAAGAGGGAAGGATAAAAGAGCTCATCAAGGCTGGGGCCTTGTATTTAGCTGCCAGAGAGCATATAGAAAGAAACGGCAGCTTACCTCCGGGTAAAAGAATGCTGCCCTATCTCGATGCTTGGATAGACCGTGTAGCCAACAAGATAGTGGAGCTAATGCCTGATCATAAAGAAGCTGAAACCATTATATAATCATGGCAAGGATACTAGTAAAACAATCAGAAATAGACGAGCTGTTAAATGTCTGCGCAGAGGCAGAGGAAACAGGATTCAGCAGGTACCCCGGCAAAGGTTATGAAGAGGGGATCAAAGCAGCACTAGAGTGGGCTATGGGTTACACAGACGCCCACCCAATGGATGAGGAATAACCACAAAGCCCTTTGTGATGAGAAAACGCAAGATATGGACAGAAGAGGAGCTGGATCTACTCCGCTCCCTCTATCCTTACCATAGGACACAAGATTTAGAGAAAATATTCAAAACGACTGTTTGGCCAATCTACAACAAAGCCCATCATCTAGGGCTAAAGAAAGACCCGGATATATTGAAAGTTTGGAGAAAAGAAGACGGGGAAAGACTACAGGAAAAAGGCAAAGCATACCGATACCCAAAGGGTAATAGTCCTTTTAATAAAGGTCGAAAAATGCCAAAAGAAGTCTACGAAAAGGTTAAATCTACCATGTTCAAAAAAGGCCATAGTCCACATAACACAAATTACGATGGACACGAAAGGGTGTCAAAAGACGGCTATGTGGAGATAAGGATCAGAAAAGGAAAATACAGACTCAAGCACTTGCATAGATGGGAGACCATAAATGGACCTCTACCTAAGGGGCACTGCCTTGTGTGTATCGATGGGAATAAAGAAAATACAAATCCTTCTAACTGGGAACTTCTTAGTAGAGCGGAAAATATGCGGAGGAATACTATTAACAGATTTCCCCCGGAATTAAGATCAACACTCAAAACACTCTCAAAATTCAATAAAAAATTAAAAAAATCATGCCAAGAAACAAATTAACTGACCTAAACGACCACCTAATGGCACAAATGGAGCGATTAGGTGATGAAGAACTGAGCGCAGAGGATTTCGATAAAGAAGTAAAGCGAGCAAAAGCCATGAGTGGTATAGCTTCCAATATTGTAAATAATGCAAAGGTAATGCTAGAAGGAACCAAACTAGCATTAAAAGAGGGATTGACAAAAGATCAGGTGCCCCAGTATAATATAACTAATCAGTCGGATGATAAATTGATTGACGGATGATTTGGATACCCTTTTTACTCGCATTAATAGTGGCTGCCGCTTCCCTAATAGTGGGCATCAAAGCCGGGCTAATCATCGGCAAAAGCATGGCCGAAACGAATGTAATCAACTACGTGATCAATAACCCCGGCAAAAGTACTATTGCCCTGTTAGATGAACTCTATTCAAAGAAAAAAGACCTGTACCATCCTTCATGGGATGCATTCAAAAAACCAAACTTAAGAAAATGAAAAAATACGAAAACGTAATGCTAGACCTGGAGACATATGGCACAGGTGCCGGCGCAGTGATCATCAGTATAGCGGCCATCCCTTTCTCTTTTAGGGAAAGCCCGCTAACCAAAATAGAAGTAGGAGACGTTTGCTTCCAGATGAACGTGTCTCCAACGAGCTGCCTAAATATAGGTATGCATTTAAACAATGAAACTATAGAATGGTGGGAAGATAAGGCCGATACTTTGCGCCTTTTGCAAAAAGATCAGGAATCTATCCGCTATATGGTGGCCTCTTTTACAGGCTTCTGGAATGAGCGATGTGATGAAAACACGAAGCTGTGGGGCAAGGGGCCATCCTTTGACTGTACCATATTGGCCTCAGCTTACAGGCTACTAGGATACAATATCCCTTGGAAGTACTATAATGAACGATGTGTGCGAACTTATCTGGATGGACATGAAAGGAGCATAAAAGAGAACGTGGAATTTGTAGGCGTTCCGCATATGCCTTTCTCTGATGCCAATTATCAGATAAGCTGCATGAAGCACGTGTACGGACAAACACATATCCTGCCATGAGTAGAGTAAGAAAATACACAAAGGATTTAGCCGGACTTGATTTTTGGAAGATGTATTGGGTATATAACAAAGGGAATGTGGTGTATATCTCTGGTAAAATATCGGGATTAGATTACCAAGAGGTGGTAATAAAGTTTGATAGAGTTGCTCATAATTTAGAAAAGAGGGGATACACTGTAATCAACCCGGTTGACTTTGTCGCCCCCTCTTGTGGTTGGGAGACAGCTATGAAGCTTTGCGTATCAGCCTTGCCTTATGCTGATTATATATGGATGCTGCCAGATTGGGAGAGGTCAGAAGGTGCTAGGATAGAAAAAGACCTAGCGGAAAAAATGAAAATTAAAGTCATAAACGCTCAAATAGGATGAAGCGCAATTATAGAGAGTTCTATGCCCTGATCAAGGGGAAGCCTTATAGTAAGGCAGAAATAGTAAGCAGCTTCACGGATGGACAGACAGAGAGCCTTAGCGCAATGTCAGACATTCAGTACAGTCTGCTAATGCAGCATCTCAGGCCAAAGCGAGATATGGGGAGCTTCACCCCAAAGCCCGGAGACGCACAGCGTAAAAAGATGATCAGCATAGCCCGGCAGATGAACTGGGGAGATCAGGTACAGTCCTCATCCAGTGTGGTGCAGGCTGTGAACAATTGGTGCCTTAAGCAGCGCTATAAAAAACCACTTATGCAGCACAATGTACAGGAGCTCAATATACTGGTAACCATTATGGAAGAGAAAGTATATCCAAGCTACCTGAAAGGATTGAATAGGAGTTAATTGTTAATTATTAATTATTAATGATATCGAAACTATGAGCAAAATAATAGCAATCGCACAAAAAGAAATAGGCTACACAGAAAGCCCTGCCGGATCAAACCGAACCAAGTATGGAGAGTGGTTTGGGTGGAATGGGGTGGCATGGTGCGGGATATTTGTCTCCTGGGTATATGCTCAGGCAGGCAGACCGCTGGGGAATATAGGTTTTCTCAAAGGCTTTGCCGGATGCCAGACGGCTGTAGAGTATTTTAGGAAGACAGGACAGATCACCACCGAACCGGAACCGGACGATATTGTTTTTTTGACTGGGATGGGGACGGGATATACGAACACACCGGGCTATTTGTAAGGCATATAAATGAGGGCTACTTCAAGACTATTGAAGGTAATACATCCCTTTCCTCACAGAATAACGGTGGTGAAGTAATGGAAAGAACGAGAAGGTACAAAGGGGCATTATTCGTAAAGGTAAAAAGATGAAAACAACCTATAAACTAACATCGTCAAGGCTGAACGGACACTTTATTATCAACTTTGAAAATGACCGTTTAAAGGGTTTTGAAATTGCTTTTAAACAGCCATTAACCGTGGCTCAGTTTACGTACTTTATTTCTAAGCTACCATATAATGAAGAGGGACTTAAGGCTTATGAACAACTTGGGCTTACCATCACCCGAACAGCAGCACCTAACCAAAAGATCGCCTTATTCTGCTCCCTGTATGAAAAGCATGTAGGTATAAAATATAAGGTAAGCCCTGCGGACTCAGGTAAGATCAAGCATGTGGATATCACAGAGCAGTTGCTGCACCATTACTTCCGCTCTGAGAACTTTCTATGGAAAGGAAAGTACAGCATAGCTAATCTGGTGAAGTACTATAATGAGCTAAGGGCTGATATGGTACAAGGGGGCAAACCACGTCACCCGGACGAATGGGACAAGGCATACTTTGCCAAGCTCCCAGTGGACCAGCATGCAGACTACTTCCGTCACTTACGGGAGCAAGGGTTAAAAGCCATCAAGGCTGCGAATGGAAGCATTTTGGATTGGAGATAATGTTTAATTGTTAATTGTTAATGAAATGAAACCATATAACTACAGAATGACGCAAAAGCAGTTAATTAAGGCTTGCAGATCTTGCAGGTTTATATTGCTTAAGGGGTCTTGGGGAGAGATCATGGCTGTTAATACGGGGATTGTCCCACTTGCGCTTAAAAAGACTAAGATAGAGGACCGGAAAAGGACAGACTTTGTCTCTTACCGGCCTATTGATTTTCACACTTATATTTCAAAAAAAGAGGGTTTGTTTAATTGTTAATTATAAACATTTCCCTTCTCACTACATCACAATATCACTAAATCACAGATCATCATGAAAACAATAATCAGGAAAATACAGAATTTATTCCCGCATAGTGAGAAGCTGCTGCTTCATGCGCCATTAGGGGCTTTGGCTGCATTGGCTACACTACTTTACTCATCCGATCCATGGGAAATGATGAGAAACGCTACAGATATAGGTGTCATGAAAGAAGTATGGGATTATGGGCGGAATAAGGTGATTACGATGGAGAATGTTTGGGACTTGCTGGCCACTATGGCCGGTGGGGGGATAGTGGTTTTAATTGTTAATTTTTAATTGGTAATTATTAATTATGGATACGCCTTTACAACAAACAGATTTTGGGAAGCTACTTATAGCCCAAAGTTTCATTAAGAAGCTTAGGCAGGAAGTGGGGGCGCTGGAAAGTGAGGTGGCGCATTTGAATCATGTGCTTGGGGAAATTAAAAGTATCGATAAACTACGTGAGGAAAAGGCCCGGCTACTGCTCTGGATAGAAGGGAACAGAAAGAAAGAGCAGAGGGCCAACAGTTTACAGGCTCGAATTAACGGCCTCCATAAGGAAGTGAAGCGACTAAGGGAAGAGAATAAAGTATTAATTATCAAGCTTAATAAAAAGTAATTCAGTTTCCTTACTATTTACATATTTATTTTTTTTCGTATATTGGCAGTGCTAAAGTTCAATAAACGTAGGCAACGAGAGTTGCCCGGCACTGCTGTCTGGCTTTTTTTATGCCTTATAGTGTGATGATATGCGGTGCCTAACCCCGTGCCTTGGTCGTAATGGCCATGGCAAGCCTACGTGATGTGGACTTTAGCAACGGGAAGTGGGCACCGCTCTTTTTTGTCCACATGCTAAAAATCACATCATCATGTACAATTCAAAAACAATTAAAGTAACGGACACGCTTATTGTCCAAGTGAATCCTTCTAAGGATCACGAGTTTTTAATGAACACTAATGATGTTGCACATGGATACGACTGTTCAACATCATCAATCAGATCAACAGTAAGTAGAAATCAGGATGAATTTATTGAGGGAAAGCATTTTGTAAAGGGTGTCGCAAATCGCAACACCCTTAGTAATGCGCAACCGCATCAAACCTTTTGGACGAAAAGAGGAATCATTCGCTTGGGTTTCTTTCTTAAGACCGGGAGGGCTAAGCTATTTAGGGACTGGGCAGAGGATTTGATTATAGGGTCCACGTCTTATAAAATCACGCTCCGGGAGGATGAAAAAGAATTATTGGCCTTGGTGGATAGGTATTTGATACCGGGAGACCAGCCCATCATAGCCGGGGAATTGGGTATAGGGCGAAAGCATGTAAGTAAAGTAAAGTGCGGACATGTGCGCTCTGCTCGGGTACTGTCTGCACTGGTAGATAGGGCCATGTATAACAAACGAACAGGAAAGCAGCTGGTAATAGGTTATCCCAAAGCTGTGGTAAGTAATGCCATTGCTAGCCTGAAAGGAGGCGGATATGCCTAAGGTACATAATCTCAGTCCTATGGAGGACTTCTTTAGAGACCATGCAGACCCTAAGCGAATGGCAGAGCTGCTAGACCAAGTAGAAGAGCGCTACCTTACCTATAACCTCAATGACCAGGGCAATGGGTTTAATCCCGAGCTGGAGCCACAGTGGTATTATCTCCGACAACTCAGGAAAACCATGGAGCGCATAGACCAAATCAATAGTTAGAACTTTAACCCGGGGGAGGGTTTCTCCCCTATAACCTTATATAATATGAATGTTAAAATCTTAATACTATTTATGCTAATACCATTATTGGCATACCCGCAGGATGAAAGTAAAATGGGTTCAAAGAATTACCTTGAGGAAAAATCAGGGTTTAAGGATTTGATTCTAGGTAATGATATTAGCAGCGTATCGGATAAACTTATAGAGACGAATGAAAAACCTGTTTCAGGGATGAAGTTATATAAAGTTATAGATGAAGACCTATTGAAGGTTGGGAATGATATTGAGTTAGAATCAATAATTGTAGGGGTTTTTGACAATAAGCTAACAGCATTGATGATTGATATGGAAAAACCTAACGGGTCTCTTATTCATAAGGTTTTCACAGAGGCATACGGACGAGGTGAAAAAACAAACAGGTATATGGATAAGTATTTATGGAGAACTAAAAGCATTTTGCTTTCTTTGAATTATGAGGGGATATCTGAGGACAATATTTTAATGATACATAGGGGTTTATTTAGCGAGGCGGAAGCTTACCAAAAAGAGGAAGATCAAAGAGCTGTAGGTGATATTTAAGTTTGATTCTTAAAAAAACATCAAAAACCTGTCAATAATTTCCTTAAACCTGTCAGTATGGCAGGTTATTTTTGTATATGCCCTATGTGAGAGACAATTACATCAAGACTGTACAGTACATTCGAGAGGTGTACTATAAGGTAAAGGAGGAGGATATCCCGGATACCAGGATAGTAAGAAACATCTTTCCCCAGCACAATATCTATATCAGTTACCGGCAATGGATGAACATCAAGAATATGCGGGTGAGCAGAGCCAATCACCACCCGGCACAAAAACTACTTTTTAGTTAGGTTTGGGTTTATTAGCAAGTTAAAAGGCGATAATTAGTTTTATCGCCTTTTTTGTGTTTAATCCGCTGCGGATGTATCAATAAAGTCTGTCCTAAATGGCATTTCCACTATTCTGATCCTGTCCGGCCGTGCGGTGGTGACTTGGGCCACTCGTTTTAGCTGGCTGGTACCTATCCGCTGTCCGTGTAGTTTTTTATAGACTTCCTTGACCAGGGCATAGTATTCCAGTGCTCTATTGCGGACAGCCTCCGGGGTGGCGTGTGCGGTCTCTCCGGTATAACTGATGGCTATCTTGATATTAACCAGTACCTGTGGTTTTTGTTTCTTTTGCCCAAGGTCTGCTATCTGAGGGAAGTCTATACCAATTAGTACGCAAGGGAAGGCCAAGGCAGGTTTGATATTAAAATTATCCAGCTGTCCAAAGTCTTCATCTACCCACTTGATGTCCGGTACGCTGGCCACTAGGTCTGCTACGCCTGTATAAAGGTCTTCTATTTCCATCTTACTTGAATTTATAGGCTGCTTTTAGCCTGGTGAAAATCTGATTATTGAGGGCTACGGAATAGCCCATAAATTGACGCTTTGGCATTCTGCCGGTGCTGGCCTTGAAAGTCATTCCACGGCCTGCGGTGGTACCTTTTCGGAATTTGCCGTTTTTCTTTCGGTTTCTCCGAAAGGTCTCTGATCTGGCAGCCCGCTTGATCCCCTCCTTCGTTATGGATCTTGGCATAAGGTACCTTACTGTTGCCTGCACTGATCACCACTTTGGAGGGCGTGGTAAGGGTGTCTTGGATGGAATTCATCAGCTTACCGCTTCGCACCATGAGTGAGCCCCTTTTGGGCTTGTAGGTTTTGGATACGGCAGGCCATGGCTTTCCGTCAAAGCTTTTGCTGCGGAAGGTTCCCTTGTAATATTCCACAGCTGTCTTGGCTATGATGCCGGGGGCTTTCTTATCAAAGTAGGCCGAGTGCTTTTTAAAAAAGCTGTTGATTTGCTGAGTAGTGTCTTTTGCCATTACTTTTTGATTAGCAGTCCTTTTCTAAATTTCTCACTACTCTTGGCGGTGATGGTTTGCCAGTTGTAGAGCTCCAATATATTGTCCTTGCTCATCCTTCCGGTTACGGCCATAGACTGTTCCTCGTAGTAGCGGATATAGATGAGCTCGTCCATCTTGCCGGTAGCCCTACTGCCCTTCATCCATAGTTCGCTTGGCTTGCTGATTACATCCACCAGTTCATTAAGCAGCTTCACCTTGTCAGGGTTGCTAGTGCTGGTCAACTGCTGCCATCTGGCAGGTTGGATAGCCAATGCCCTTTCGTTGTAATCATAGAGCGTAGGTAGATCGTTTAGAATGTCCAGCCCTTGGAGCCAATCGGAGCCGGTGCCTGTATAGCTGCTTATTTCACCCTTGCCTTTTTTAATGGATTCATTAAATGGGTTAAGCTCAAAGTCATCAGGACCAAGCGAATTAAGTTGCTTATTGGTCGCACTCAGGTTTTTACCTGTGATGTACTGTTGATTGGCAGTGTACACCTCTCCTGTGGTGGCTCTGTTTACTCCGAATCCTTGATTTACGGCCCTGTCAAACTCTTCTGAGCCAAAGAACTCATTTATCCGCTCCCGCTGTGCTTCGAAGTCCACCTCGGCTACTTCATGCGCCATCTTGGCGACTACATAGCAACGGCAGTTCCAGCCATTTGGGGGGAATATCTTTTGCCAAAGCGGATCGTTTGCGGGGAGTATAAGCCCGTCAAGTGCGGCATGTTCCGGTCTTACGGCATTGTCACCCACGGTGCGGTATTCCCAATAAGGGAAGCTGTCCACATCTCGCAATAGGCTGTAATAGTTGGCGGCACTCTCTCCGGTCAATACGGCTGTGTCGTATTCTGTCCTGAGCCAATTGTCATTGAACACATCACCTATTTGCTTGGCGGCGGTATTGAATTCCGTAGGGTTTTTGGCCTTTCGGAAGGCTTCATTAAGCGCCTGCACTTCTGCGAGTGTCTTCCCAGCAGAAAACCTAAAAAGGTTCATTTCAAAAGAGGTTAGCAAATGTGGGTCATCTATACCATAAGCAGTTTTGATGTCCAGGTTTATTTTGCTGGTCTTTAGCCCTTTGTTTAGTCCTTTGATTAGTGTCTTGGCCGTGGCATGAAAAGTAACCGGGTCAAATTTCAGTTTGCCTTTGCTTTCGGCTACCTGATTGATCAGCTTCTCACTTTTTGGGGCCTCTTTTGGGAGGTTTAGTTTTGCTGTGTGGAGACAGCCACAATTTGCCCCGATCTCTGCCGGGGCTTTGAGAAAAAAACCACTGCTCCCCCCGCTCATGGCCAGTGCCAGCGTTTCCTCAAAGGTATTTCGTTCTTTCTGCTCTGTGATCTCCACCCCAAACTTATCCTTGATCCATTCCGGGTCTATCTTGTAGTGAGGCAAAAGCCCTTCTACATAAGCCCACAGCTGCTCTGTATCGTCGGCCGGATCAAACTCAAAGCTAAGCTCCCCCTTAAGCAGTCCGTGTGTGACCAGGGCCGGAATGATGGTGCTATTCCATGCCTCTTCTAGCATGGACATATCTGCCTGCACCAATAACCATAATTGCTCAAAGGCTACCTCGTCTTTTGCCCGGCTGCCGTTTTGCGTGTCCTGGGAGATTAGCCCGCCTGAAATCAATAGGCAAATCTTATCCCTTAAGTGATTGAGGAGGTTACGGTATACGTCCCCGTTTGTGGCGACACCTTTTGCAAACTCAAAGCTTTCTGTCTCGTCTATGATGAACCAAGCCGCTGACCCCATGTCTTTCATCATCTTCTCGGCCCTGCTTAGTGCGGAGGTGTTTTGCGTGTCGGTCTTCATCACCCGTGGCGGAATGCCGTATATCTCACAGAGTTCAGACCAGCAAGCCTCGGTAAAGCGAGTAAGCAATGTGGGGGCGACCACTTTATTTAACTCCCCCTCATAGCCTGAATTGAATTCCAGAATCCATGTACCAAACTCAGGAAGATCCCGGTAAAAAATATATTTGGTCATGTCGGTAAAGTCTTGGTAAAACTTCCCCGTCCTTGGGACTACATTGTATCGAGGTATTAGCTCGGCAGTTAGTTCCGGTTTACCATTGACTAATTTATTGGAGAATTCAATAAGGCTGTAACCATTCCACTTGGACTCAAGTACCGTCTTGGTAAAGAATCGGTAAAGTGGGTGCTTTTGTAGCAGCTTGGTTTGTTCCTCGTCCACTTCTCCATTTGGTTTCTTAAGAGAAAACCCGGTGCTAAAAACCTGATTGTCCCTATTGGATAACTGAGAGCTCACAAGGCCATCCAGCCTGATCTCATCATACAGGCGCTGTAGTGGCCATGTCTGCGGTTCCTCTTCCAGGTTCCATAGGTTTAGCGCCTGATTCCATGTACGGATATCCTGACGGGTACGGCTGATAGATTTTGGTTTCCAGGGCAGGTAGGTTTTACCTACCCTGCTATTGGTTTCTTTCTTTTCCATAGGTTAAAATCCTGTATGGTTAAATTTCTGATTAGATCCGGTTCTAAATGGCCTGTCGAGATCCTCTTCTAAGAGCGGCCAGCCGGGCATGACTGTACGGCTGATCTGTATCAGCCCCTTAATTGCCCTGTCGTACCTGCTTTCTGCCAGTTCCAGATCCACCTGCACATTGGCTACATTGATAAAGTGCCATTTGGCTATGTCCTTGATATAAGTGATCAGGTTGGCATAGGCCAGCTTCTCGGGGTTCTCAGAAGCAAAGATGGTGTCTGTGTTGTACCTGGTTAGGTAAATAGCCGCCTCCATGATGGCCGATTGGATGGCCTCCTCTATTTTGGTGTCGTCATCCCGGCTGATGGTGGCCATGCCCTCGGGCCAGATGTGACTTTCCATGTCTATTTTGGTAATAAATGCCATAATGTCTAGTAATGGTTATCGGTTCGTTCGCCCATGACGTAAGAAGCACCTTGCTTCACTACCCGCCTATTGACGTATGAGAATGCACCATGGACGGCATCGGGGCCGTCATCGTGTGCCTGTGATCCTTTTTCGAATGCCAGAAACTGATTGATAAGCTCCAACTGATCCACTGTTTGCCAGTCTTCATTGAAGAAAACCAGGTGCGCCTCAAAGAAGCCTAGCATACTTTCTATTCTGTCAAACTTGTCTCCTTTTGGTCTTTTGTCCGGTCTCACGGGGATGTGGTAATCTCGGCTGTCACCTTCCAGCATAAAGTCGTTCGTAAACTCGTCCATGGCGAAAAGGCCCTCTATAAAGTATCGGATATTAAGCTTACCAAGGTTAAACCGTTCGTATTCGTCATAGAGCCATCTGGCCACATCTGCCCGGCTCTTTTGCCTTAAGTACGTGAGGAGTATATGAAACTCCCGGCCTTTCTTACCTACCAGTACCATACCTTTGAAATCACCATTTGCTTTATAGGATAAATCTCCATAAAAGCAAAGGGCATCATATTCCCTGAGCATATAAGGCGATTTGTACAGCATGTCCTTAGATTTAAAAACCTTGCCCTCCTCAATGTGCACGTGCATGTACTCCCGCATAAATGAACGGTAGGGCATGTTATCGTACTTGTCCCGCCAAAATTCAGCGGTTCCTCTCTCTGGCCACTCCGGCTCAAAGTCGGTTAGGTTCTTAACAGCGCAGACACGGAATACATCAAATAGCGTACGGGTGGCTCTTCCGCTGGCTTTCTGCTTTTGCAGCTGCTCCAAGAAGTATACCCGTAGGCGGTTGGTGATCCCGTTACGATGAAAGTTGTTATTTGCAAAGATAAAGCGGTCGGTGGCGTCTTGATCTGAGTCAAAGCAGCCCCAAATATCCTCTGTGATAAAGTCCAGGGCTTCTCGCATTAAGCGATCATTGTTGACGTGCTTCTTACTATCTACGTCATCCACTACGATGTAGTCCGGCCTGTCTGCATCTTCCCTGCTCCCTCGTGGATCCTGCCCAAATCCAATGGCTGTAAACCGAACCCCGTCGGTAGTCACAAAGTCACCCTCGGCCCAGTTGCCATGCTGCCCTTTCTCTCCGTAGTCATTTTTAAGCCGATTGTTATGGCTAAGCTGTGACTGTATGCCGGAAAGCAGTTTGTTTGCCTTTGTTTCGGTTTGTCCGACCAAAAGCATATAGCGCAGGTCATTCTTTGCCAGGTACAAGAATAAGGGCAAGCCCATGTCTATATGGACAGACTTGGCAGCCCCTCTGTACCATTCTGCCAGTAGGCGAATGCTCTTGTTTTGGGTAACCTTATCGGCTAATTCATTGTGAAACCATGCAGACTTCTTTTTTCAAAATTAGGGAAGTAGTATTCAAACCAGCGGATGTAATCCTTTTCGAGATCCTGAATCCTTTTGCTTTTGGCTTCGGCAGTCTCGTGGATGTCTATGCTGGTTGATTTGGCTATCCTTGCGCAGTGCTTGTCATAGTCGCTCAGGAGCCGGAGGTATTTTCTATTCTCTAGGCTCATGCTTCTAGGCTAATTCGGTGGATCAAAAACTGCTTGTGAAAGTGAACACACTCAACGGCAAACTCGGGATTAACCTCAGATATGAAGTTGTCCAGATCCTTAAGGATGCGGTGGACTACGATGGGGTCGGCTTTCTTGTCGCACCGGTCCAGTGCAGACATTAACTTACTGATGGTGTCGGCATTTAATGTACTGGCCTGTCCCTGCACCACATTGAGTAATTCCTTTTGGAGAAACTGCTTGATCTTAACAGGGCTGGCATGGAAGTCTAGTCGCTTACCGTCCCAGTCGTCTGCATTAGACCAATTACCTACGGTCTTTTCCGAGACTTGGAAGAGTTCTGCGATTTCCTTTTTGGTGCACTCCATATTCTCTATGTAGTGGTCCATTGCCTGGGTGCGTATTTTGTCTTTTCTCACTGCCATACCGCTATTATTTGCCTCAAAATTGGCAGGTAATCCCCTGAAAACTAAAAAACAGCGCAAGCATTGCACAAGTATTTCGAGAGCTCAAAGGCTTGCCTCAACTTTGGAGCTCAAAGGGCAAACAATTAGATCAGCGACCGAATGGCAACATGGATATTGAATGATGAGACAAAAGCTAATGTGTACGGATTTAGGGTGCAGAATGCGGGCATAGACCTCGAACGGTTTAGGGCCAATCCTGTCATGTTAGCGATGCATAGAGACTGGGATCTGGATGCTATTATCGGTCGCTGGACTAATATCAGGATTGAGGGCAATCTACTTCTGGCAGACGATGAGTTTGACATGGAGGATGAGAAGGCTAAAGCTATCGCAGGCAAGGCTGAGAGGGGTTTCCTTAAAGCTGTGTCTATGGGATTCCTATGGGCAGAGGAGTTTATGGAGAAAGCCCTTGACGGGGTGTTTGATCTGGTGCAGTCTGAGCTAATAGAGGCCAGTCTGGTGACCATCCCCGGCAATGCCAATGCGGTAAGGCTCTATGCTGCTCCCGGCCAGCTAATGGAAGATAAGGAAATAAAACTAAGCCTATCCTCCTTACGAGCCCAATCAAGCGGACAACCAAAAACAGAGACAGATATGGAGAAATTCAAATTAAGTGGCACAGCACTAACTGCGCTGCTAGCAGTAGGGCTTACCAATCAGGAAGATCCTACCGAGGTAAATAATGCCATCATGCAGCTAGGTGCGAGGCTGAAAAAGGAGGAGGAAGCCCATACGGCAACCAAAGACGCCTTAAAAGTAATGAAGGATGCGCAACTAGCAGCTGTGGAAAAGAATGCAAACGATGCTGTGAATGCGGCCATCCTTGCAGGGAAGCTTACCGCTGCGCAAAAAGAGCAGTATGTGAAGCTGTATTTATCTGATGCCGAGCTTGCAAAAGGTATCCTGGACAATATGCCGGGCAAATCAAGCTTAGCGGCTAATGCAGGAGGTAATGCGGGAGCAGGTAACCCTGATGATCCCAAGTCTTTGGATGATTTCCAAAAATGCCTTTGCAAAAGCAATTGGCCTTTAAGGAAAACAACCCGGACGGTTATCAGGCATTGTTCTCATAAGGGGGATTAAGACAGATTAAAAGCGCAATTAAAGAAGAGTTAAAAACCATTTAAACAATAAGAAATTATGCCTACAAATTTTCCAGAGGTATGGAGAGCCAGAGTGGAGACCAACCTCAGAGCGACCGACGAGGCGCCATGGCTAGAGGGGGTTGAGGAGCTGGATACTGCGGTATTAGAGGTTGGTTCCGGGGATGCTTCTGAACAAAATATTATACACCTTCCTGCCAGCACTTTTGAGCCGGATGTATTGGTGAACAATAGTACGTATCCGCTAGCAGTGCAAGCTTACACGGATACAGACATCACTATTAGTCTAGACAAGTATCAGACAAAAGTGGTCAGCTTGAGTGATGACCAGGTGATAGGAGCCTCTTATGCGAGGATAGACGCAGCAACAGGAACGCTGAATCAAGCTATTTTAAAAAGAAATACGCAAAAGCTATTCACGCCTTGGCTCCTTCGGGACACACAGCTTCTACACCTGTATTATTCACCACGGGTGATATTGTAGGCGGGGGAGCTACTGGTCGCAGGAGGTTTCAGTATGATGACCTTGTAGCGATGAAGGATGCATTTGATGCGCTAGAGGTACCTATGTCGGGGAGAAGGATAGTGTTAAGCACAGATCATTGGAATGATGCTTTGCTTGATAGGAAGAATTTTGGAGACCAGTTGGTTAATTATAATACCGGTAAAGTGGCTCCAATGGTGGCAGGTTTCCAGATCTACCAGTATGTAGCTAACCCATATTATGATGGTAAGGTGAAAAACGCCTTTGCTGCCACACCTTCTACGGGAGAGCATCAAGCCTCGGTGGCATTCTATGTTCCAAACATCGCTAGAAAGACAGGTATGACTAAGCAGTATTTTGCTCCGTCTTCTGCTGATCCTGAAAATCAGACTAATAAGTACGCTGTGAGGCATTACTTTATAGCGTTGCCTAAGAAGGCGAAGTATATTGGAGCGATCGCTTCTGAGGAGGTAACCGAATAGTCGGGTGAAATTCTTTGAGGCCATATTGAAAAGTTTTGGATTTGGGGACTGTATGGAGCTGCTGCAAAGCCTGCTCCCTACCCTCAAATACCAGCTGACCGTGCCAACTTTCTTGATGACGGGAGTGGGTACGATGGTGGCGAGGGTGTTTGGTTTGGACATGCTGGCTTTTGCTGCCTTGCTATTAGCTTGGGTAGCTGAGCTATGGAGTGGCATACAGGCGAGCAAAGTGCGAGGTGAACCTTTTGAGTCTAAAAAATTCAGCAGGTTTAGTTTTAAGACGGTGTACTATCTTGTACTAATGGCTGTCCCTTTCCTGTTTTCAGAATCATTCCGGTATCAGGAAAAACATGCGGCAGCGGCCATATTTGATTCCATCTATGTATTTCTGGTATTGGTGATAGTGCTAGAAGTGCTGGTGTCTATATTAGAAAACGTGGGAACCATCACAGGAAAACCAAAAACCTACTGGATAGAAAGGCTTAAGAGTTTCGGTAAACCAAAAGGCGAATAATATGCGGTTAATCATCATTTTAATAACAGCTATTTATCTCTTGTGCGCTTGTGGCACGGTACAGAAGGCAAAAAGCAGGGTTAGATTTTCGGAAGAGCGAGAGGCCGCTATTGAGATCAACCGCCAAAAGATGTTTCTGCAAACGGAGTATTTTGGGGACACGCTAATAGGGACTATCCCTTATAAAACATTAGGGCGATTGCCAATTGTGATACCTGTACGGTCTAAAGGATTAGAATTAGAGCTTACGATCACAGACAGTACGGTTTATTATAAGAGCATAGCCCGACCAGTGGCTAGATCTTCATTGAGATACGGCTCTGAAAAGACCACAGCGTCAGAATCTGACAAAGCGAGAGGAGATGCTGAGGCAAGCGAAGTAAAAAAGAAAAGAGCGCTACCCTGGTGGGTGTGGCCGGTGGGCTTCCTGTTATTGGTGGTAGTGCTTTATTTAAGGTTCAATTTTAATCCATTATCATGGCTCAAATATCTAAAAAAGTGGAAGAGAAAGTAAAGATCATATTTGCCAGACATCTGGCAGATAAGGTATTCTTTTTCACCTCAGACGGGCAGGCATTCAGGGAAGAGAACGACGCCACCAATCACGCCAAGAGCCTCAAAGCAAAAGAGGTGACGAAGATCACCAGGCAAATGGCGAATAGCGGAAATTTCTCAATCGACCAAACTGTGGAAGACATTACCGAGAAACCATTGCTCCCAAATGGGGCAAAGAATGAGTTTCAGGCGCAGGGTGGCGCAAAGGAAAGTACTAGTGGTAAACCAGCAGGCGAACCAGAAAGCACTAGTGGTAAACCAGCAGGTGAAGCAGAAAGCACTAGTGGTAAATCAGCAGGTGATGCTGAGAAAACTGAGGCGGAAAAAGAGAGAGCAGCCCTAGAGGCGAGGTACACTGAGCTGGCAGGCAAAAAACCTGTACACAATATCAGTGATGAAAAACTAAAGGAGGCTGTGGCCGAATTTGAGAAAGGAAAGCAAAACGAAAACGAAAACGAAGGAGGTAAATAATGGCTGTAACCTACGGCGCAACGAAAATAGAAATGGGGGATTTTGATCCCGCAACGGGGGCTACCTCAAACTACGCAGAGGTACCTGTATACCGGGATACTTTCTCGATGACAGAACCAGACCCGGCAATTACTGAGCACTTTCAGCAAGGGAGGAGTTCTCCTCGTGTGAGAACGATAAGCCCAGCGGCTATCGAGATTACTTTCCAGCTGATGGACACGGATCCTACCAACTTGCAAGCGGCACTTGGTGGAACCATTACTACAGTGGGAGAAGTGGACACTTGGAACGCTCCTAAGAGTAGGTCTGACAGGACTAAGGCACTTAAGATCACGGTAGAGGATGGCTCTATTATAGAGGTACCGGCTTTCCTTCACTATGTGAAACCTAACTTCCAGATCACGGAGGAAAACATCAATTTGATTGATGTGAACGGGACAATCCAGGATACAGGATTGCCAGCTGTGCCGGACTGGACCTGGACAGAACCGGCAGCCTAGCACATGGAAGGGAATACAGAACTAAGAGCTGCACAAAGTATATTGGAGAGGGGCATATGGGCGGAGGTCAAAGCCCCTCTTTTTTACGTCTCTTTGGTAAGAAAACGCTAAAACTGAAAGTGCGGAAACTGTACGCCGGAACCCTACTGCATGTGGCCGAGTGCTACTTATCTACTGGTATTAAGGAAGAGCAGCTTAAGGAGATAGAAAGCGAAGCGGCGCTGGAGCTAATGGCAAAACATGGCCGGGCTATATGTAAGGCCGTGGCTATGGCCATCCTTAATGATAAGTGGAAGATCCGGTGGCTATCCGGCTGGCTGGCAGGCTACCTGCTCCGCCACCTGGACTGGATGCGCATATTGAAAATGCTGGAATTTGCACTGGTGTATAATGGCACTGTGGATTTTATGAGTACTACCAGATTGGTAAGGGCGATGAAAATAACCGATCCGGCCAATCAGGGTCAAACAAAAAAGGCGACAAAAAGGGGGAGTTAAAGGCTACCGGCCTCAATAGCCCTGCCGGGATCATCTTCTATATCTGTGAAAAAACAGGATGGAGCTGGCAATATGTGCTTTGGGGTGTTCCCTGGAGTGTGATATTGTGGGGTATGTCAGATGCTCCGGGATATGAAAATGAAGATCCCGAAAAACCGAAAAAAGGAAATCCCGCTGAGGGACGGCAAAAATTAAACAAATGGAAAACCTGGGGCCAATAAATGTAGAATTCCTTATCAATAACCGAGAGTTTGACAGAGCGTCTAACAAGGTTAAGGATAGCATTAAGGGAGTGACCACTACAGCCGATAAAGAGGCTAAGCAAATCGATTCTATCTATAAAAATCTAGGTGCAGCCCTTGCCGGGTATTTTTCATTTCAGGCGGCTACCGGTTTTATTTCTGAGATAGCCAGAGTAAGGGGGAATTTCAACAGCTGGAGATTTCCTTACAAACAATCCTGCAAAGCAAAGAGAAAGCCGACCAGGTGTTGGCTGAGGCTGTGGATCTGGCAGCCAAGACCCCTTTCAATCTTTCGGATGTGGGCGCAGCTACAAAGCAACTCCTCGCTTATGGTTTTGAGGCGGACAATGTAACGGACACGATCAGGAGGCTTGGGGATGTTTCGGCGGGTCTTAATATTCCCTTGAATGATATGGCCTACCTCTTTGGGACTACGAGGGTGCAGGGGAGACTTTTTGCACAAGATCTTAATCAATTTACTAATCGGGGTATTCCCCTTATCTCAGAGCTGGCCTCACAGTTTGGTGTGGCTGAGCAGGAAGTAAAGAACCTGGTAAGTGCGGGGAAAGTGGGTTTCCCGGATGTGGAAAAAGCAATCAACAGACTAACGTCTGAGGGAGGCGTATTTTTTAACCTAATGGAAAAGCAATCGGCATCCATCACAGGCCAGATATCTAACCTTGGGGATGCATGGGACAATATGCTTAATAAAATAGGGCAATCACAGGAAAGCGCTATTTCGGAGGGGCTGGCAGGTGTGACCTATTTGGTGGAGAATTACCAAAAGGTGATTGATATTTTGGAAGTAATAGCGGTAACCTATGGCACCTATAGGGCTTCGCTAATCCTTACCTCTGTGGCTACTAAGGCGGTGGCTCAGGCTAATGCGGGGTTAACAGGCTCTCAGATTCTCCTAAATAAATGGACAGTAATCGCTACTAGAGCGCAAAAGGTGCTTAATGCCACGATGCTAAGTAATCCCTTTGTGGCAGCAGCTACGGCTTTAGGATTATTGATAGCAGCTACAGCCAAATTTAGCAAAGGCACCAAAGAAGCCGTGGTGGTCTCTGGGGAGTTTCGGCAGGCGATAGGTGATGAGCTGGACAAGTCTAAGGAACTTTTTGATGCACTTAAGAAAACGACGGAAGGCACAGAAGCCCGGAGCGAAGCTATAAAGCTTGTCAATAAGACCTACAATGAGTACCTGCCTAAACAGCTGACAGAAGCAAGCAACCTCGAAGAAATAGAACGAGCCCAAAAGGCTGTAAATAAAGCTATAGGGGAATCGATTTTTCTAAGAACACAGGAAAGCGACTTAGCGAACCTTCGGGAAGGGACGGCGAATTATAGCCAGAAATTTGGCAAAGCGGTGCAGGACATTATTAATGATGCACAACTAAGTGCTACTGTGGGCGGTCAATTGTCCGCAGAGTTTGAAAAGGCTGTCAATGAATTCACCGCATTCTCAAAAGTACCACTTACACAAGTACAGGCTGAGTTTGATAAGATCCTGCGGGAGTTCGGGATTGACTTCACGGTATTGGGACAGGGAGGCGATGTTTCCACGCTTAATTATCAAGACTTACTCCGAGATTCTCAGGAATACGCTGCGGCGATGTATAGAGAAAAAACAGCTACCAACGAGCTAGGGGAAGCTAAAACGGCCTATTTGAAACAATTGGGGCTTTTTTCAGAAGAAGAAAAGCAAGCGAATGAAAGCACGGAGGCATCGATTACGACGATCAAGGCACTTAAGGAAGAATTACAGGCTTTGCAAAAGGCCCGTGAGGAAATAGATATTAAGGACAGCTCGGCCCTGGCGCAAAATGAGGCAAAGCAGGTGGCTTTGCAGCAGCAAATAGCGGCGTTGGAAATAAAGTCTATTAAGGAACGGGAAAAAGAGGCGAAAAATACAGAGCTGGAAGCCCTAGAGGAAAGGCTTACTGAGAAAAAGAAGCTGTACAACGAATATTATCAGGCAATTGAGGTATTAGGTAAAGAAGCTGCGGACGAGCAGTTTTCGGCGCTTAGAAAAGAAGGAGCTACCTACGTGGAATACCTCAATAAGGCGCTTGCGGGTGTAGATCCGTCTAACAGCAGTGCCGGCAGACAGCAACTGCTGATCAGGCAAGAAATACGACAGGCGTCCGGTGCGCTCTCTCCACTAGACCAGCTTAAGGGGGAGATCGAGCAAATGAAGCAAGTTTATGCGGACTTTGAGACTTATAAGAAGCAGTTTGGAATAGCAGCGGCTAAGGAACAATTCTCTGCACAGATTGGGGAGTTTGATAGCTATATCGATTATGTGCGGCAAAAGACACTTGAAAATCAAGGGGTATTCACGGCAGTAATGGAGGGCCGGGCGACCGACCAGCAAAGGGAAGCGGCCAAACTACTAGAGAAGGAAGCCAACGAGGCAATCAGGATAGATAACCAAAAATACAATGAGCAGCTGGCTAACCTGCAAGCTTATAACCAGGAGCGGGCGAAGCTAATCGCCAACTATGAAGCACTAAGACAAGAGCTGATTACTTCCGGGAACCTCAAGGAAGCGCAAGAGCTAGACAGGAAACATCAGGCAGAGCTAGGCGCCTTGGATGATGCCAATGTACAGAAGTTACAATCTTACCAGCAGCTCTATGAGCGAGTGGTGGTGATGACGAAGGAGACGGCAAAGCAATCGATCAAAGGGATTGAAGGGCTTTTGGCAGGTGAGGAAATGAGTCAGGGGCTTAGAAATGAGTTGACACAACAACTGGAAGAGCTAAAAAAGGAGCTTAACCAGATGGAGCTGGACGATATTTACAAGTATTCGCAAGCTTTGAATGGGTTAAGTGAATCCTTGGTAAGTCTTGGGGAATCTACAGGTAATACGGGGATAGCGAATATAGGAGCTGCGCTTTCAGGGCTTGGGACCGGGGTAAATGATGTGCTTACGATGTTTGATGATTCGGCTACTCAGGCGGATGTGGCGAGTGCGGCCATTAGTGGGGTGGTTCGGGTTATGAATATTCTTTCTGAATCGGCAGCACAACGCAGGGAGGCTGAGGAGGCTTATTATAAGTCGCTTATTGGTTTTCAGCAGCAGTATAATCTTAGTCTAAATGAGCAGATCCGCTTGCAGAGTATTTTGGGTGAGAATGTATTTCTGAGTGATTATGAGGGTAGAATTCGTGACGGGGTGGAGAGCCTTACGGATGCGAATAAGAACTATATGGAGGCGATTGCCGCCCTTGAGGATGCTTATGTAAAAGTGGGGCAAAGGAATGCAATTGACCTCGGGGATATAAGTAAAGGAATTGCTTCGGGTGGACTTGTGGGGGCACTTGCTGCCATTTTTGGCGGACAAAAGAAAGTGGATAAGCTGGGGCCTCTTTTAGAGGAGTATGATACTTTGGTTGAAGTGCTTGATAATGGAATGGTGAGCTTTAATAGTGAACTAGCGAAAGCACTATTGCAAAATGACCAATTGTCTGAAAGATCTGCTGAACTGGTAAAAAAGGTGCTCGAATGGGAAGAGGCGATGGAGGCTGCAAGGCAACAGATAGCGGACGTGGTAAAGGAACTTGTTGGCGGTCTGGGTGGAGATGTGCGGAATGCGCTCGTTGAGAGCTTTGAGGCCGGGGAGAATGCCGCTATCAAGATGGGAGAAACGGTGGAGAAGGTGCTGGAAAATGTTGTAAGTCAGATTCTTTTTAACTCGATTTTCTCGGATGTGTTTGACCAGCTACAGAAAGACCTTGAGGGTAATCTAGCTGCGGGTGATACGCAAGGGATTACTGAGAACTTGGGGGCTTTCTTTGCGAATGTTCAGGGTTTGACGGCTGACTTTAATAAGGCTTTGGAACAGGCACAGGCAGCGGCTAAAAAGTCGGGGTTTGACATCTTTACGGGGGATGATAGCAGTTCACAAACAGGTTTGGCGGGAGGCATAAGGAGAGACTTAACAGAGGCTACGGGCACTGAGCTGGCCGGGCTTTTTCGTGGTTTTTATGACATTAGTAATAGGACATTGCTAACTGTGGAGCAACAGTTGACAATAGATAAGCAGCACTATGATGCTACGCTTACGATTATGCGGAGTTCGGCGGCGATAGAGCAGAATACGGCTAATGCTGTGGCAGAGCTTAAGGCTACGGTGGAGCAGCTTAAGGCAATTAATAAGAATACAAAACAGAATTCAACAGGTTACGACCGAGGAGATATATAAGCATGGCTATACATATTACATTACATCCAATCACCCATGATGCGCAGAAATATATCGTTCCTGCAAATGCTGTGGTGGGCGACAATGTAGGGGCTGTTAATTACCTCTGGTCTCATCCTTATTTCGCCAAGCAAAAATGGGGAATTTCGCTTGATGATAGCAGTTATACTTTTGAGATTGTTGGAGGAAATGAGGACGGAACTTTTGCAATTAACAGCACATCCGGAGAACTTACGGTGGCTGACACAGCCAATCTTAGTGGTGATAAAAGTATTACCGTTCGTGTGAAGGTTTACGATTGGTATTTTAAAGACACTACCTGTAATATTAAGGTTATCCCTACGGGTGATTGTATATTTTTTGACAGCAGTTATGGAGGTGGAGACAGCGATGGTACCAGGGCAAAGCCATTCCTTAAGCTGAATAACTACGGGAGCAGTACGGGGACAGCTGGGAAGACTTATTTTTATAAGCGAGCGAAAACCTACAGCAATGATCGGAACGAGTTCACTAATCCAAAAGTAGGCGGATCATATCCCGAATATATAAGAATGGGTGCATGGGGCCAAGGTGCCCGTCCTAAAATCGATATGACCGGATCAGCAGGGCATTTTGTAACGGTTGGGACGATACCGTGGGGGAATGCGGCTATAGTGGAATCTGATGTTTGCCACAATTTCGAAATATATGACTTTGAGACATATAATGATATATGTGAGGATCGAGGGCATTTTCTTGTCAAGCCTGCGGGAGACAATATAGAGGGGCATCGGCTGAAATCTGCTAACACAAAATATCAAGATGGGCTAATTTATCTACCTACCTCGGACGCTATTGCCGGGAATGAGGCTAACAGAAATTGCCGTTTTATTGACATTGAAACCAATCAAACAAAGTATAGAGGCTTTAAAATAGAGTCTGAGGGGGTAACTGTTCATAATAATAAGGGCTATACTGATAATACCCTACATAGCTTGGATGGTGATATAGGTACAGAAATACCTTGCGCTCAAGCTGCGCATAGACCTAATGTGGAAATCAAATACATGGTCTGTATTTGCGATGATATTAGTCCGGATAATTTAGGATTACAAGTTAGGGCAGGGTACCAAACATATCAATGGTGCTACCTAGAAGGGTTGGCAAATGCTTTAGTTGTCTATGTGCATGCTGCAAATGATGGTGTGGGGGTGATTATAATATCACCAGCACTTCCGGTTTTTCGGATATAATAATCAAAGGCGCAAAGCAAGCGGGTTATTTTGGCAGGCAGGGAGGCACAACGGATAATCCAAACGGGGTAAGGTTCGAAAGGATTAAGTTGATTGAATGTGAAGGGGGTTCCAAGTGGCTTATGGGGCTATTAATACGCTGTTTTCTTATGTGGATGCAAGTAATACACTTGGTTGGGGATTTCAGGTGTATAGTCATGCCGGTTCTGGTACAAGGATAGAGAACGGCTCTGCTATGAATACCTTCTCGGGGAGTGGTGGATTTAATTTAGATCCGAGTGCTGCGGTGGTAGTGAAGAATACCAATTATTCCGGGCTTTCGGGGTCGATGGGTGCCGGGTCAACTAATAATAGTACTTCCTCAGATATTTATGTTTTAAATGGGGCGGGTACTGATCTTGGTTATTCTAGGGATTTGCAAGGCAATAAGGTTCCTTCGACGCCCTCAATCGGAGCGGTGGAAGCTTCTGCGATTGTGGAGAAGCCGGGGGGATGGGCGAGTGTGTATGATTCAGGTAAAGGTGTGCAAGGTGGAGCCGGGGGTGAGATGGTGGAGTGTAAAACCTGGACTGAGCTGTGGACGCATATAGATGCGGATGAGGATAACGGAGACAACTCCCCAAAAGTGTATGTATACACAGGCTCGGACATTGTACTGAGTTCGCCTACTGTTTATACTATAAATGAATGGCATAATAAAACTGTTTTAGCTCTTTTTGGGCAGACCATATCCGGTGCAGAAATCCGCTGTGTGGATTCCACAAACTTTATTTGGAGGAACTGGGGAAGAAAAGGGCCATTTTACCCTTGGGGCACGGGTAGCGGTGAGGCGGAATTGGATCATTTCACAGTCAATTCTTGCGAGGGTGGTTGGTTTGATTACTGTGATATGGATGTTAATTTCTCCTATAATACCACAGATAGTCAATATGCTGATGGCATGATAGATACTAACCTGTCTAACTATATAACAGTATCGAACACAAGGTTTAGAAATGGACAGCGGGTGATGTTGATTGGTTACTCTGATACACAGATAGCCAATAGGGGCCTTTTAAAGATCTCATTGATTTATTGCAGTTTTGAGAATAATGCATCGAGACAGCCCAAGGCACGTTTTGGCCAGATACATATTCTTAATTGTCTCTTCAAATGGAATCCTTCTTATGCGACGGCTGTAACCAAGCCTACAAGCTCAAATATGCTGGATATAGACGCAGAGGCACAGGTATATGTGGAAGGCACTTGGTTTGAAAATGGAGGAGAATTAAGAAGGGATAATGATGGGAATAGCCCAACAGAGTCAGGATTGAAGCTTGTTAATTGTCATATAGAGGGTTTTGTAAGTAGTAATATAGGGGAAATAAGACCGGAAAAAGTAACGTGGAGTCCTCCTAGTGTAGCCAACTACCACTACCCTATACCTGCAATGACCCCGGCAGCGGCAAAACCTACGTGGAAGCAAATGCCGGGACGAACTGGCATTTACTGTCTGAGGCGGAAGATACCACGCATGAGATTACTACATCGGTAAGCGGATCGGGTACTGTAAGCGGAGAGGGGACAATCACGGAAGGTGAAAACGCAACTTTAACAGCTACGGCTTCTGCCGGGTGGAGATTTAAACGCTGGGAGGAAGATAGTGCTACAGTTAGCACAGCTAATCCTTATGTATTTGAGGTGACGGAGGACAGGGCGTTGACTGCTGTGTTTGTACGGGTGTATGAGAACACTATTACAGTAAGTCCATCAGGCGCAGGGACAGCCTCAGAAAGCCCCGCAGGCCCGCACGAAAACGGTACTTCGGTTACTCTTACAGCAAGTCCGGCAGCAGGTAAACGTTTTGTCCGTTGGTCGGTTGAGGGGGATCTTTTTAGTACCGAAAATCCACACAGTTATTTTGTAGCTGGTTATGGTTATGACCTAGTAGCGGAATTTGAAGACATACCTAAATGGGATGTTACATTATCCGCTGATCCTCCAGAAGGAGGCGCCGTGGAAGAAATCACCTCGGGACCTTATGCAGAAGGTAAAGATTTTGAAATAGAGGCTACGCCTGCTCCGGGGTATCGGTTTGTAGATTGGAGTATTTATGGCATGTATTTTTATGATCAGCCATACTATGAGGGTACTATGGGTACGGAGGATCTGCCCTTAGTCGCCAATTTTGAATTAATACCTACCTATACGGCAACTATGCAGGTGTCACCTACCGGAGGCGGTACTGTGGAAGAGATTACGACAGGCCCTTATGAGACGGGGGAACCAGTGCAGCTGCGGGCAACTGCTGCGCCGGGGTATCGCTTTGTGCGCTGGAAGATTGGTGCTGTGGAGCAGACTACTAATCCAGAATTCAACTTCAATATGGGGGGGCAGAACCTTGTGCTTACGGCAGAGTTCGAAGAGTCGGCACCTGTTTTTTTTTCGCTTTCCGTGGTGTCCTCTCCTGGTTTAGCAGGGTCGGTGACTGGTTCGGGCGACTATGAGGCGGGTGATAAGGTTCCCTTATCGGCGACTAATAATACGGGTTGGACTTTCTTATACTGGATGCTGGATGGTGAGATTATTAGTGAATCGAAAACATTTGAATTTACCATGCCTGCGGAGAATGCGACGGTGTACGTTTTCTCTGAATTAACGGGCAGTATGGCTAATGCAAGAGTGGCCCCGGAGCCGGAGCAGGTGCCGGAGCCGTTGGCACAACCCGAACCACAGGAAGAGGAAGAGCCGGAACCGGATGTATTGAGAGGTGTGTATAAGCTGAATAATATAGATCTGGCGGAGCGGTTTGGGTTCATTCCGAGACAGTCGGGGAATACAAATCTGGCAATCTCGGGTTGCTGGGATATGCCGGAGAGAATCGGAAAGACTTTTTATGACTGGGAAGACCAGGACGGAATAGAGCCTTATGTGGCAGGGCCTGAGATCAGGTGGTCTGGTAGGGATATTCTGTTGACCGGATTGCTTAAGGGTGATGATCAGGCGGACGGGCTTGCGAAGCTGTATAACCTGTATGCACATATATCTGCGCTGGATTCTGTAGCCCTTCTGGAATGTGAGCTGGGCAGCTGGAATGTGATGGTGAATGGAGAGGTGAAGGCGGAGCATATCAGCGAGGGATGGTATTTGGTGGATATTCCTTTCCGACAGCCTGTTGTTTATATCAATTCGCCCGTGGTAGAACCTAGTGACTTGGGAAATGAGTTGGGGATTGATAGTCGTAGTTTTTCGGACTTGGGATTTATTTTCTTAAGGCTTGAGCAGAGTTATAATAGACCAGCTCCGAAAGGGTTGACTATAACGAGTTTTCCTTATGAATCCGAACGGGTGAATAAGATTGAGGCACGGGAAATTAAGCTTCAAGGGGTGTTTTTAAGCCCTGATTATAGCGCTTTTAAAAGCCGTTTAAATGGTCTTTATGCTCTACTCGCTAAGCCCGGATTGCGGTCTATAATAGTAGATGGTCAGGTGTTGCACCGGGTGTTCGTGAAAGATGGTGTGCAGGTGCAGGATGTACGGATCACGGGAGACGGTCAGGTGACGGCTGTGATTACGATTAATTTCACGGAAGGTGAAGCTTCGGTAATCAACTGGGACTACTTAGCGGACGCTGAGGGTAACATCATCCTTAATGATGAGGGAAATAAGCTGCTAATCATCCCGGATCATGCTGAGGTAATAATGGATCAATTCCTTGCAGATGGTTTTGGTCAGCTGATATTAACAAAAGAAGGTGAAAAAATAGTAATTAAAAAATAAAGAGATATGTCTGGAGGCACTGTAAAATTTGACGAGAGCTACGAGGTAGCGACCTCATTGTCCTTAACTGATAGGATGTTTAGTTTGGATCTAGGGAATGGGAGAAATATAGCGATTTCCTACCAGCAGGTTTATGACCTGTTTCGCTCTTATATGGACCAAGTATATAGACAAATAGCGGATAGCTACACAAAAAAGGAGGTGAACGGCCTTGTAACCATGGGGGTGGCGGGAATAGTCCCGGGCTCTGCTGATGATAGTGTAGCGGGGATCAAGTTTCCCCTTGAATCCGGCACCTATACGAACTACGGGGGATAGTGGTGGATCTTACAGCCGGGGTAACGCTTATTTTTAGTGATGGTGCAGGTACATTCACTAAAGTGCTTATTCCTATTGACTTGACTGCTTATGCGAAGAAAACAGACCTTCTTAGGGAGGATGATGTGGCTATGCTGGGTGTTGGTAAGAATATTTTTAATAAGGATGCGGAGACGGAATCAGGGGCATTGATTTTAGAGTCGGGTAATACTGTTGCGAACGCTAATAATTTAAGACATGTAGACTTTCAATTATGTAATCCCTCTACTACTTATAAGACGAATAATGCATCAAACATTGGTTTTGTGGAATATGATGAGAATTTCACCTATGTGAAGGGGCAGAATATCTATGGATCTACTACGGTAACAACAGCGGCTAACACGAAGTATTACAAGGCTTTTTGGTGGCACACTTTGGATTTAAGTGTGTTGCAAATAGAGAGGGAGCGGTAGACACTGAGTACGAACCGTTTCAAAAAGTGGTCCCATCCAAACTGCTCGTGAAAGCAATTTTGAAATCGGAACTAGACCTGGAAGAGTTAGTCTACCGGGATGATCTCCCCGATTTTGAAAAATATGCTGTGGTGGTTGAAGAACTGGGTAAGAATATCTTTAATAAGGACGCTGAGACGGAATCTGGGGCGTTGATTCTAGGTTCAGGGAATACGATAGCAAACCCTAACAATTTAAGACATGTAGACTTCCAATTATGTGAGCCATCTACTACTTATAAGACGAATAATGCATCAAACATTGGTTTTGTGGAATATGATGAGAATTTCACCTATGTGAAAGGGCAAAACATCTATGGTTCTACTACGGTAACGACAGCGGTGAACACAAGGTATTATAAGGCGTTTTGGTGGCATACTTTAGATTTAAGTGTGTTGCAAATAGAAGAGGGGACGGTAGATACTGAATACGCACCATATGAGTTGCTCCGTATTTTAAACTACTCACTAAATAAAGAAAAGGTAGCGAAGGCATTAGAGGGGCAGGAGATTCAGAATTTCAAAGCAGGAGCACTGATTGAACAGAATAGGCTTAGTGTCCCATCAAAGCTTTATCTGATGTTAGAAGATCACTGCTATCTATACCATAAAGCATTGCAGCGCAGATGGAATCCCTATACTTATTTTACGAGATTGTCTGGAAATGGGGTAACGAATAGGAATACGTTTTCGATTATCAATAGGGATTCTTTGACAGATGCTACTTTTACTTTTGACTTGTACGATTCTGAGTTTCAAAAGATATCGACAAAGACAGTTACAGCTAAAATGGGGGATATTACCAAGGATACAGGTAATTTTAAAATTCTTTCGATTGGCGACAGTTATACCACAACAGGTTATTACCTCGATGCTATGATTAACAAGATTCCTAATGTAACCAGTCTAGGTATTAATGAAGGATGGGACAATGAGGTGATGAATGAGGGACGTTCTGGCTGGCATCTTAGTATGTATTTCTCAGAGACAGGATCCACTCCAAATACTACGTTTTCACCTTTCTTGCAGCCATCAGGAACTTTAAAGTATTATGGTAATACGGCGCAATGGATCGCGGCGTTGGCTGATACAGAACATAGGTTATATGCTACGGCACAGGCTGTTGGATTTGATGTTGTGACGGGGTACAAAACGTCTCCAACCACAAATGATGTTGTTTATTCCACAGCTAATTCTCGTTATGAAAAGTGGGATGGTTCGGCATGGGTACAGGTGTCTTATGCTAGTTTAGGTTTTTCTTTTGATTTTTCGAAATATAGGTCTGTTTGGGGGATAGTTCAACCTAACCTAGTAACCGTAATGATGGGAGTGAATGACTTTATGGCTGCCACATTTGGTTCAGATTTGGAGTCAAAGATAGAATCATATATAACCTATATGGATCAATTAATATCATCCGTGAAGGATGATAGTTCTTCTATTGATGTAGCAATACTTATCCCTACCGGGGCTTTCGGGGCGAAAGAAAGTGGGAGTATTTTTGTACCGTATAGAAATGCTATAATGTTTGAGGTTCGTGAGAGGATAATTGAAGAATACGACAACAGAGAGGTTGAGGGTATTTATGTGGTTGATACCTCTGCGGCTGTTGATGATGAGTTTGGTTTTAGACAAAAAGAGCAGCTGCCATTCCCGGAGTATGAACCATCGCCGGGATTTGACGATGTAAGAAGGTGGGTAGGAGAAGATTCTGTTCACCCATCTGAACCAGGTATGGCTCAAATTGGGGCTAAATTAGCTGCATTTATTCAATGTATTAGATAATTAATTATGAATCTATATAGAGGTGCAAATATTATAGGGTCGTTCCCAGTGGATGAAAACACCGTATTCTTTTCAGAGCTGATGGGAGCGGATAAGATCACGGCTGAGGTTGTGCTAAATAAGCCGCTGGACATCCAGATAGGTGACTACATCTTTCATTTGGGGGTGAAATACTATGTAAATGACCCTGCGGATCTGGAAAGGAATGCGAGTTATACTTATAATATCACCTTCTACGGGGAATCGTACCTTTTGTATAATAAGATAGTCCGGCACCTTGGTCGGGCTACTTTTAGTTATACAGGCAGGCCGCTGGACTTGTGCCTGCTGATCCGTGAGAACATGAGGCAGATAGACCCTGCTTGGAAAGTTGGGGAAGTACCGGAGTTTGACGAGCCGTTTACTTTCGCTATAGATGAGATGAGTTGCCGGACGTTACTTACTACAGTTGCAGAGGAATTTGGTCTTGAGTATTCGATTACGGATAAGACTATCAGTATGACGCCACGAGTAGGGGTTGATACGGATGTTACTTTGGAATACGGGCGGTCAAAAGGTCTTTATGCGCTTAGAAGACGTAGGGTTGATTCCGGGTTTGGAACTGTGTGGTATGGCTACGGTGGGGCTAAGAATATACCTCTAAGTTATAGGGATGGATTGGGTAAGATAACCTTTGACAATAGTCCTGTGCAGGTTAATGTGGCGAAGTACGGGTACATAGAAGCTACGGTTACTTTTGAAGATGTGTTCCCAAACAGGACTGGCACAGTGGAAGCTGTAGACGGTCTTTTTTCAGTTACAGACAGTACTTTGGATTTTGATCTAAATGAGCAGTTTATTACGGATGGCGGGGCTAAGATCGTGTTTAAATCAGGGGCTTTGGCAGGGCAAGAATTTCCTATTACGCAGTATGACCACTCTACGAAAGTTATAACTTTTGGCACTGTGGAAGAGGATAGCGGGTATGTGGCCCCGAATGAAACTTTTAAAGCGGCTGTGGGTGATAAGTATACGCTTGTGGGTATCGAGATGCCACAGAGCTATATAGATGCAGCTGAGCTAGAGGTAAAGACTAGAACAATAGCACATGCAGAAGCGAACGCTACCCCTAAGTACGCTTATGAGGGTGATTTGGATGAGAAGTATGTAAGGCAGTTCGGGTTAAGGAGTGCTTTCCGGGCTGGTAACTCCGTGATTGTGCAGGATTCGAGTCTAGGTATTGAAGAGCGCATTAGAATCCAGTCCATTGAATACCCTATAGTGAACCCTGATGCGATTTCTATTGTGATATCAGAGAGCAGGCAGTATACTAAAGTGGACAAGATAGCTAAGGATACAAAAAAGAACCTGCGAGAGGTGAAGACCACAAAGAGTGCTGCTACCTATGCGAAGTTGGCAGCGGATGAGATTAGGAACTATGCAGTAGTGCAGCAGTTCAAAAAGACTTTCGTTGGTGATAGGGCTATTATGACAGGTGTTTTTGTTGCTGGTAATCCAGATTTGGGCGGTGTAGCTGGCATAAGTGGACTGGAAAATGACTTGGAAGCTGTGCGTATATGGGCAGGGAGTAGCTTCGATAACAGAGGGACGGCGCCTTTTAGGGTGCAACAGGACGGGAAAGCCTTTGCTAGTGCGCTAGAGGTGGCCAACGGGTGTAAGATAGGTGTTTTCCAGATTGAGGGCGGTTATATAAAATCCAGCGATTACGGAGCGGGAGACCCTACAGGCATATTAATTAGCAATGATGGTATTGCTAGTAGGAATGCCGGGGCTTCGTTTATTAGCGCAATCTCAGGCATCGATATAAGCGGGAGTTTCTGGGGTAGTACGGACGAGGCTGACGATGCACCAAGCTTCTTATATGCTGCGATTAGCGCGGGCATGGTAGGTGTAAGGTGGTCTGAACTAGTAGAGAAGCAGATGCAAAACATCCGGTTTAGCACAGGTAAGTACGGTGGTTTCTTTAGTAGTCAAAAGAATATAGGAAATTTTTCCTATGCTATGCGGGGATCATCTACAGACCCGGGAACTGAGGTGATCGGCAAAGATGATCATATGGTAGTCATTTATAACGATCGTACAGCGGCGGCCCTGCCAGACACACCAGACCACGGCATGGAGGTTATAATTAAGAATGGTACTAGTGGTGCAATTAGTGTAAATAGGTCAGGCACAAACGAGATAGCAGACCTATCTAATGCCACGGTCACCAGTTATTCACTACCTGCCGGACAGGTGTGGAAAGCTAGGTTTCAGGGGGTAGTACAGGAAGATGGATTATGATTTAAAGGCTGTTTAAATGGTGATTAAATGTGTATTTTCGAGGGACGTTTTGATTTTAAGTTATGGACGTTTTGTTTTGTCGATTATACCTTTAGCGAAATGTTATTTAATTATTAAAGACTGCGTTATTATGTAAAGAATCCTTAACCTTCAAAAGACTATTATAATTCAGGAAAAGCCTACTTTTGAATCAGTAATACAGCGACAATTTTTTTATTACTCCTTGTAATTTTTTAAAAGGCCACGATCCATATCGAGGCCTTTTTCTTTTTGTCCCAAAAGTCCCGCTGAGAAATCTAATTTCCCATCACCTAGAATCCGTGAATATTTCAGGTTTTATGAAGGACGACCCGGATATTAAAATTAGCCGAGTAAACCTGATTGGTTTTATTTTAATAAGAACCAAATGATTAACGAAATAGCCTGGGGATTTTAGGTACTACCCAGCCGAAATATTAATTTAAATACCCGATATTTACTGCAACTATTATTAATTAATTACAATGGCCGGACAGGTAGATAGAAAACAAACAATAAAAGAAGAGTTTGCCAATACCCTCACCCACCTGATTGGTATTCTTTTTAGTATTGTGGCCATATCTCTTCTGGTGGTTTTTTCTGTTTTAAACGGCACTGCCTTGCATGTGGTCAGTTGCTGTATCTTTGGCGCCACCATGTTATTGCTTTATACTTCCTCTACTCTCTATCATGCCATTCAATCCAAACAACTAAAGCCCCTTTTGCGCAGTATTGATCATATCAGTATTTACTTTCTGATTTCCGGCACCTATACCCCCTTTTTTTATTGATAGGATTGGGTGGCACCTTGGGATGGGTCTATTTCGGAATCGTGTGGACCATCACCCTATTGGGATTGGTATTTAAAATATTTTTTATTGGGAGGTTTGAAAAACTATCCCTCATATTGTACTTATGCATGGGCTGGATGGCGCTGCTTCTTATAAAGCCATTGGTGTCCAACCTTAGTACAGAAATCATTTACCTGATTGCAGCTGGTGGTTTGTCATATACCATAGGCACTGTTTTTTATGCCAATAAAAAAATGCTTTATGCCCATGCCATCTGGCATGTTTTTGTCTTTGTTGGGACGATTTTACATTTTATAGCCATACTGTTTATGATTACCTGATGGATTCCTCGAAGACTTGTACTATAAATGCGTAGATTCATCTCGAAATTAATTCCGAAACCAACCAAAGTCGGCCCATGGGTATTCGGTGAAATTTTATCCTCTATTCAGTTATGCTATCAATCCTTCCATTGAATAGTCCGGTAAAAAAATCCATTAAGCAATTCTTTCAACTAATTACTTTTTATACTAGTTAAGTATGGATAAAACTTATACTTACCTTCCCTTTAATATACCTTTTTTGCTGCAGCCTTAAACATGATTCAGCTACTCTCAAAATTAAAATAAATGCTGAATTATGTATTTTAGCTATGGTACTAAACAATTATATAGGTTCTCCTATAATTGTTCATGACCTCGACCCTATTTCTAAATCAATTCTTGGTATATAGCTATAATGGAATAATGACCTATGATTTTTATGGTAAATTGAGATCCCAAGTAAAACTTAATAATTTCAAAGTTGCTGTTAATACATCCACTGAATTTCTCAACTGTTCATTAAAGTGGGAAAAAGGTAATTAGGGTACAATCACAAATCTCGTTATTATTGTCTATTTTCCCGGGTATTATCCTTGAGATCAAATTTTATTAACAAAGACTAAAAGTGCTGATGAAAATGTTTCATTCAGAGAAAAAGTGAATATAAAATGCCCAATCTGGTTACATGTGCTCAATAAAAATTATGAAAAAATAGCAGATTTACCTTCTCCGGATGGTATTGATTTTAGCCTGACGTAAGTTTAAGAGGACTTTATCTAGGCAATGGATAGTAAAGACCTTGGTATAGAACTGGATTATTTCACTTTTTTTAAGCTTGACTTGGCAATAGAAGACCAATAGGATATTATCATCTAACGCTTATTATAAACTTCAGAAAGTTTTCAAGCTTATTCCTTGTCAACGGATTAGAAATGGTCATTAATATGTAACAAAGGTCACTGTCTTTGGCCCGATCTATGTGTAGTTTTAAAATCGAACCAATAAAATGATTTAGCTATGAAATATTATATAAATAAAACACTCGAAGCACAATCTTTTTCAGGGGTAAAAGACAAGGTAACTGAAGCCCTAAAAGAGCAAGGGTTTGGTGTGCTTACGGAAATAGATATTCAAGCCACCATGAAAAAGAAATTGGACAAGGATTATTTACCTACCCTAATATTGGGCGCTTGTAATCCTGGGTTTGCAGACAAGGTGTTGACCATAGACCCAAATATGTCGGCCATGTTGCCTTGTAATGTCACAATCAGGGAGCTAGAAAACGGTAAAGTCGAGGTCTCTGCCATCGATCCTGAGGCCGCCATGGTTCCGGTAGGAAAAGAGGAAATCAAACCTCTGGCCAAAGAGGTAAAAGAAAAGTTGGCTAAAGCTATTGAAACTATAAAATAATAAAGTAGGAGATTTCTAAAATCAGAAATCTCCTTCTTTTTCTCTTTAAATGGTCATTTATTTTTCAAAAACCAAAGCCTCAGGATTAGCGCCCAAGTCTTTCAACGCTCCATTTACTGCTTTTATAAATCCCTCAGGACCACATACGTAAAAGTTCTGGTGCTTGAAATCGTTTATATTCTCCTTAAGGTATTCCTTGTCAATTCTTCCTCTATCGTATGCAGTATCTTTCTGATTCTCAATGATATTTTGAAATTTATGACCTAAAATGGTCTTCAATTCTTCAAAAAGTATAATGTCATCATTGGTTTTATTAGCAAAAATCAGCTGATTGTTACCTATTTCGTTTTTTTGACGCAAGTCTCGTAGAATTGAAATAAAAGGAGTAATTCCTGCACCTCCTGCTAAAAACACACCTTCACCTTTGTATGAGATGGCACCCCAAGCATCTCCTATTTCAACTTTATCACCTACCTGTACATTTCCTAATCTTTTGGTTACCCCTTCATGGTCCTCGTAAGTTTTAATGGTAAACTCCAAAAAATCATCTTTAGGAAGGCTTGTAAAGGAAAACGGTCGTTTTACATTCTCCCACCCTTCTTTCAGTAAACTTAATTCTGTGGCTTGTCCAGGTACAAAAGTATACCCTTTCGGCTTTTCAATTTTAAAAGCATAGGTATCATGCGTAACTACACTTTTATCTAAGATTTTTAATTGATAGCTTTCCATAGGATTTTGGGTTTTATAATTATACAACTTTAAAACATACCACAAACTTTAAACCATAAATTAATTTAGTAGCTTATTAACATTATTTTGTTAAAATTTAATTTTCGAATAGGTCCCACTAAAAAGACCAAGAAAGCTTTGAAATTGTATTGGTTGAAATTTAAAAATAGTTTATGACAAGATTCTAGCTCTGGGTAAACTTGAAGTTTTGTGCGAAAATTTTTTTTCCTGCAACATTCTATTCGTATTAATTGTGAATGTCTCTCTAAGCCTTTACTTTAAAGAAAAATATAAATCACAAATGACCAATCTTTATACATCTTTCCTCCCTTGGTTTATGGTTTTATCTTCATTTGTCATTAACACGACAGGCCAACCTAAACTTAAAGATTTTCGGCAAGCTTTTGAAGGTTTAAATCAGCAACCTTCCTCCTTTTTAGCAAAAAATAATATTTCTTACAAGGCCAAAGGAGGGCATCTTCAAGGCATTCAATTGTACAAAGAACATTCAATTTATCTAAGTGGAAGTTCCGACAAACTAAGTTATATGGTAAAAATACACCTTGGTGATCAACCGAAGGTAGTGGCAATTGACACCTTAATGCACTCTCCGCTTCGCCATGCCGGGGGCTTTCAAATATTTGATCGATTTCTGGCTGTGGGCATTGAAGACAATAAAGAAAGAAACCTTGCCTACCTACAGGTCTATAACTTAGAAGCGGAAACCCCTTTTGACAATCCCATTTATACTGTAGAACGAAAAGGAGATTATGAGCGGGTCACTGCTGGAGCAGTGGGCATAACTGCTTATCAGGGTGAAATTTTAATTTTGGTTGCCAATTGGGACAGTCGGGTGCTGGACTTTTACTCATGTCCAGCAGAGGATTTTTATGCCGGAAAAGGAGATTTAAGGCTGAAAAATTCCATAGAGGTCAAAAAACTATCTACTGCCGACTGGTCAGAGCCTAAATGGGAGTCCTATCAAAATCTGAATTTATTTTCCGACAGGAATGAGCAACTGTTTGTCGTTGGTACAGCAAAAAATGAGGATGGAGGACAGGTAGCAGACTTGTTTAAGCTACATTTGAAACCCTCTACCCCAAAAATCACAAAAATAAGCTCCAAAATATTTCACCCCACTGAAGGTGTAGATTTTAAAGCTACTGCGGGATTAAATATCTCAACTTCCGGAACATTAATATTAGCCGCTGCACCTTATCAATTGGAAAAAAGCACCACGATTGATATATTCACAAACGAGCCGGTAAATTTTCCAACTAAGAAAAAAAAACGGAAGAATGGGCTTCACCTGATGCCCGACAAGCAGCGGCCTCCACTGAACAACATATATTTGCCATTAACAATCATTCCATAAGCAAATATGACAGGGTTTCAGGGGGATTGGTAGCGACAAAAAACTATCCAAACAAGCCGGATAGCAGTAGCATTCGAATAATTAATCCTCAAAACTTAAGCTTGATAAAGGCAATTAATTTAGGAGAGTCTGAAGGAAGCCTTACATGGGTTGTGAAAAAACAAGCCCTATGGTATGCCCTTTTTGCCTATTATGGTCAGGACAATCACCTCACTTACTTGGCAAGTATGAATAAAGATTGGGAGGTGGTAGATAAATGGACATTTCCTGAAGAAATTATTGATGAGATGGGCAGGATGAGTATATCAGGCGGAGTTCCCTGGGGGAAAGGTTTTTGGTTACCGGTCACGATGAAAAGATACTCTATTATGTAACTTTGCCTAAAGCAGGTAAAATTCTAAATTTAATGGAAAAATATAACGCTCCCTTTACAGGTTAAGGTATCGCATTGGATCCACTAACAGGAGGACTAGTAGGTAAAAACAGAGCGGAAAAAGCCTTGATTTCATCCCAGTTTTTACCCTAATCATTCACCTACAGCCTTAACATAATTAATAACCCATTTAAACCCTCTACTTGGTGTATAGACCATTTGGAGCATCATTGGAATGTGCCTTTTATTCTTCTGTATTTTGAAATTAGGTTCAGAAACAAATTTCTTGTATTCTTTCATAAACCTATCTGTACCTACTAAAATACTCTCATAGGTTTTTCCTCCCATCATGAAAAACATTGGAGGCATATCTTTATGTAAAAAGTAGATGGGAGAAGTGTCTTTCCACACCTGTGGAGCGTCAGTAAATGTTTTTAAATGAGAAGTACCGGGGGCATAATTTTTCTCTTTAAGGTAATGGTACATGTCAAGACCTGCTGCATCATTTAAAACGGCGGCAGCAATAGGGCTATCCACCCCAAGACTATCGAAGTACTCCTCTCGAATAGAAATCAGGCTCGCCAAGTGCCCTCCGGCAGAATGTCCGGACACTACTATTTTTCCCGGATCTCCACCATAATCAGCAATATTTTCATCCACCCAATTCAATGCCTTGGCAGAAGCCTTTGCCATGCTGTGAATTTTATACTCCGGGCTCAAGGGATAATCAATAATTACAGCAACTATGTTTCTTCGGGCCCACCTCCTACCAACCAAACTGTATTTCTCCTTGGATCCTGACCTCCAGCTACCTCCATGAATAAAAACCAACACAGGAAGGGCTTCTTTAATTTTTTTTGGTCGGAAAATGTTCAAGCTTTTTTCGGGTAATTCACCCAAGTAACCCTCCTCCATATAGGTTACATTTTCTGTTACAGTAATTCCCCTTAAGGAACAAGATCCACACCAAGCCAAGAGGAAAACAAAAATAAAAAATCGCATCATATTGTACTTTTTTCCAATATACGTGAAAACTACTATTGCAGACCATTCTTAGCATCCAAGGAAATATTAATAGTGGTTTTTTATCGAGTTTCTTCCAATAAATGATATCTATTCTTCCTAGTTAATTATTTTCGTATCCTAATTCATGATTGATAAAAATGAAGGAAAATTCTCCAATAAAATTTTTAGACTTAAAAGCCATTAATCAGGCATTTGAACCTGAACTTTCCGAAACTATATTACAAATAAGCCGGAGTGGTCAATATGTCAATGGGGAAATTTCTGCAAAATTTGAAAAAATTTTGCAGATTATATTGGTACACAACATTGTATAAGTCTAGGAAATGGCACCAACGCATTAGAACTTATTCTGCGGGCTTATCTTATCTTGGGTCATTTAAAGGAGGGAGATGAAGTTCTGGTTCCTGCCAATACTTTCTTTGCGACTTTTCTTGCCATTTCAAACCAAAGGCTAATACCCGTAGCAGTGGAACCTGAGCTTACTAGTTTCAATATCTCTGCAAGGTCTCTTGAACAAAAGATTACAAAAAAATCCCGTGCCTTGGTATTGGTTCATCTTTTCGGGAGAAATGCTTATAGTGAAGAGATTAAGCAACTAATAGACAAGCATCAACTTAAGCTAATCGAGGACAATGCACAAGCAGTAGGCTGTATGTTTAAGGGAGTTAGGACCGGTACATTGGGCCATGTTTCTGCCCATAGCTTTTACCCTGCAAAAAACTTGGGAGCCTTAGGGGATGCCGGAGCAGTTACAACCAACGAACAGGAATTAGCTAACATTATTCGGGCCTTGACCAATTATGGGGGTACTGAAAAACACAAATATGAATATATTGGCACCCATTCCAAGATGGATGAAATTCAAGCAGGTGTACTGAATGTTAAATTACCCCATTTGGACAAAAACAATTGCCGTAGAGATGAAATTGCTAGTGTCTATCTTGATAGAATTGACTCATGTCACGTGACATTGCCCTTGAAATCTAAGCCGAGCCCTTTTCTTTCTCATACTTGGCATTTGTTTACTTTACTAGTATCAAACAGGGAGAGACTGATTCAATATCTATCTCAAAAAGGAATAGAAACTGCCATCCACTACCCTATTCCTCCACATCTTCAGCCTGCTTACAGAAAAATGAATTTTGGGAAATTGCCCCTAACAGAACGGATTCATCGAGAAATTTTAAGTATTCCTCTCCACCCCTCGTTGCGCGAAAATGAAGTTTCTACAATAATAGAGTCAATAAACAAATGGGAAGGGAAATAACCAGAATAAGGAGTCATCAGCCTTGCTCTCATCAGCCTTTAATTAAAAAATCCTGATGCACTTGACTATAGCAGCATCAGGATTTGATTAATTTCATTTTATTTTGATAAGCTCTACCCAAAAAAGGTAACAGACAATGTATTACGTATTGAAATCACTTCAAAATTCATCACAGCGATAAAATGCTAAAACTGGTTTTCCTTCGATTACAACACCCATTACACATCCCATCACCTAATCCGTTTTTCATTGAATGCATAAATCAACTTAACTTTTTCGAAAATCTTTGAAGGCATTGATCAAACCATTGGTAGAAGAATCATGTGAAGCTATTTCCTCATCGGATTGCAGTTCCGGTAAAATTGATTTGGCCATTACCTTCCCTAACTCGACACCCCATTGATCGAAACTATAGATGTTCCATATTACACCCTGCACGAAAATTTTATGTTCATACATGGCTATTAAAGCACCTAAGGTAGATGGATTGATCTTCTTCACAAGGATTGAATTGGTAGGCCGGTTGCCTTCAAAAACCCGATGAGGCGCAATTTTATTGATGATTTCAGGAGACTTACCTTCCTTTTTCATCTCCTCCTTTACCTCCTCTAGTGATTTACCATTCATCAATGCTTCTGTTTGTGCAAAAAAGTTCGACATTAACTTAGCGTGATGGTCACTTACAGGATTGTGCGTTTGCGCAGGAGCGATAAAATCACAAGGTATCATTTGTGTACCTTGGTGGATCAATTGGTAGAAAGCATGCTGACCATTGGTGCCGGGCTCTCCCCAAATAACAGGCCCTGTGGAATAATTTACTTTTTTACCTTCTCGATCGATGTATTTACCATTGCTTTCCATATTACCCTGTTGGAAGTAAGCAGGAAAACGGTGCATGTATTGGTCATAAGGTAGAATCGTTTCAGAAGTAGCTCCCAAAAAGTTGGTATTCCAGATTCCTAGGAGTGCAAGCAAAACCGGTAAATTTTTATCAAATGATTCTGATCTAAAATGTTTATCCATATCATGCGCCCCTTCCAATAACTTCCTGAAATTATCGAAACCAACAGCGCAAGCAACAGTTAAACCTATGGCAGACCATAAGGAATACCTTCCTCCTACCCAATCCCAAAATTCAAACATGTTATTAAGGTCGATACCAAATTCTCTTACAGCATTACCATTTGTAGAAAGGGCTACAAAATGCTTGGCCACCTCTACTTCATTGCGAGCTTGATCCAAAAACCAAGACCTTGCAGTATGAGCGTTGGTCATGGTTTCCTGAGTTGTAAAGGTTTTAGATGCGATAAAAAACATCGTTGTCTCCGGATTTACTTGTTTAAGCACCTCAGTTATGTGGGAGCCATCCACATTGGAGACAAAATAGGTTTTAATATGAGGGTGTTGGTAAGGTTTAAGTGCTTCTGTGACCATAACTGGACCCAAGTCAGAACCACCAATACCAATATTAACAAGGGATTCTATAGGCTTTCCAGTATATCCCTTCCAAACGCCTTTTGACACTTTCTCCGAAAAAACCTTCATTTTTTCCAAGACTTCATTGACTTCCGGCATAACATCCTTTCCATCAACATAGACCGGATCATTGGATCTATTTCTCAATGCAGTATGTAATACTGCCCTACCTTCTGTAGCATTGATGGGCTTACCTGAAAACATATCGTCTATGGCTTCTTTCAAACTTGTCTGGTTTGCCAAAGCTAAAAGTGAAGAGAGTATACGCTCATCTATTCCATTTTTTGAATAGTCAAGCAAAATATCTTTAAAACGAACACTGTACTTTTTGAATCGATTCGGATCTTCTTTAAACAAAGATTTTATTTCAATAGGATTTTTAGCAGCTTCGGACAAATCTTTCCAGGCTGCAGTTGAGGTGGGGTTAGTATTTTTCATGGTATCATTAAATTCAATTATGAACCTTAAAGCTAAAAATAAAATTCAAGCAATTAAAAAAGTAATTCAGTGATTTATTGATTCAAATTGCTTTGGTAGGTTTCCAATATAAATTTCATTCATTGATCTGAAGTGTATTTCGAAATTAAACTTCTCTAAATCAGAACAATTTTCTAACAAAATAGCATTATTACTCAAAAAATCAACTAAGTTCTTCCTTAATCTATTTTAATAAGTTAACTTAAAAAGAAAAGTCTTATAGGAGGCATGTTTAGTCTCTTATTCAACACAAAATCTTACTAGAAAAAGGAAATTAAAAACTTTAAAATCCATTAAATAATATTTAATAATTAATATTATAACGATAACTTTGTCTTTTCCTTGAAGGATCACAGAAGCCCTTAGAACCAACTAAAGGGAGATAAATATAACCAATAAATAGATTTAGAAAGGAATAATAGAACAATACTATTACCTCAGGGTTAATAAACAGGTAATGAGGATATAATGTGTATTGTTGTTTGGTGTCAGCAATTTATGAAGCAGATCATTATTGACATTAACTCACTATAATAATATACTCAGTAAAACACATTCCTCAAATCCGAATTTTCACAAAAAACTGTTTATTACTTGATGTGATGAATTAATTCTGTTTAAAACTTAAACAAACAATAACCTTTGGCTGCGTTTTTTAATTTAAAAATTATTTTTTCCATTGCTGCATTTCTGTCAGTGATGTTTGCAACGCATTCTTTATATGCTCAAACAGATACCATTCAATCACAAGTAGATGAGTTACAAGCATTAGAAAATCGAGAAAACTTTAGCCCCACGATCAATTTTATAGACCAATTGAATCGCTTAGGGGAGATTTATTACCACAGAAATCCGGACAGTCTTTATTTACTTGCTATGAAAAGCCTGAAAGCAAGTGAGCAGATATCCTACACTGCCGGCAAAGTGGATGCTTACAGAAACATTGGTGCTTATCACAACCTTAAAGGCGAATACACCCAAGCTTTAAGTTATTTTAAGGAAGGGTTAAGCTTGGCAGAAAAAGAAGAATACTGGTTAGGCTTAGCTAATATATACAATAGCATGGGGCTTAACGATTACGAAAGGGGAAATTATTCAGATGCAGTGACCCATTATTTACAGGCACTTAAAATTAAAGAAAAACACCTATCGAAACTTGAGCAAAGCAAAACCCTGAATAACTTGGGCTTGGTGTTTATGGATTTCGGAGATATTGAAAAAGCTTTGGCATATCATACTCGAGCGCTAAAGATCAGGGAAGCTTACAATGACCAGACAGGCATCGCTTCTTCCAGGATAAACATTGCTTTAATTTATAAGGAAAGAGGGGAATTGGAAGAGGCCATGTCACAATTTGAAGCTACACTTGAGTTAGGCTTAAAGATGAATAATAGGCAACTAATTTCTGTGAGTTATTTTAATATTGGTGAACTTTTTCTCCTCCGTGGAGCAAACGAAAACGCATATAGAAACTTTGAAAAAGCCTATTTTGTAGACAAAGAAAGGGAGGACCTGGTCGGGATTGGTTTTGATTTACTAGGTATGGGTGAAGCGCAGCTAAACATGAACCAGCTTCATAAGGCCAAGCAAAACATTCAAGAAAGTCTTGAAATCTTTGTGGAAAGTGACATCAAAAGCAATATCGACAAAAGTCACTTATTGTTGAGTAAGGTATTTGAAAAAATGAATGACAATGCACAAGCCCTACATCATTTCAAATTGCATAAATTGTATCAAGACAGCATTGTCAATTTGGAAACCAATAAACAAATTCAAGAAATCAGCGCCAAATATGAATTTGACAAGAAGGAAACGGAGCTTTTACAACAACAGAAAGAGAAAGATCTCTTGAATGAAAAAAGGATTGCCCAAAATATTCGCAACGGAGTATCAATTATTTTAATCATCCTTTTGATCGCATTTATTCTTGCCATCCGATCCATAAAAGTACAAACAAAGGCCAAGGCACTGGTTACCAAACAAAGAAATGAATATGAAAAACTAAATAAAAGATTACTGCTTCAAAAGAAAGAAAATGAAAAAATAACTAAGCAATTGTTTCAGGTAAATGAAACGAAAGATAAAATTTTCAGTATAGTTGGCCATGACCTTAAAAGTCCCGTCACCAGTTTAAAAGGGCTGATGCAATATGTGGTAGATGAAAATTTAGACCGAAAAGAATTTCTATTGGTTTCCAAGCAATTGCGTAATGAAGTTGAACAAGTTCATTTTACGCTTGTTAACTTATTAAATTGGGCTAAAGGTCAAATGAGAGGAATCGTTACAGATCCTACAACCATATCCATGCATCAATTGGTGGAACAAAACATAAGCTTAAACGAACCGATTTCAAAAAATAAGAATATTGAAATAGTAGACGAATTGGAAGAAAATACAATTTGTTATGCTGACAAAGATCAAATAAGTTTGGCTTTAAGAAATGTATTAAACAATGCCATAAAATTCACCCCTAAAGGAGGTAAAATAATTATTTCCAGTAAAAAAGCTGCTAGGCAAGGTTTTTGGGAGATTTCAATACAGGACAATGGTATAGGAATGTCTGATGAAATTTTAAAAAATTTATTTTCTAAGGAACTGGGAGGTAAACAACAATATGGTACGGAAGGTGAGAAAGGAACAGGCTTAGGCTTACAATTAACGAAAGATTTTATTGTAAAAAATGGGGGCGAAATTAAGGTCAGCAGTAAGCCCAATAATGGAACCACTTTTACTTTCACTATTCCTTCCGCCTATGTTTGAAGAATGGAAATATTGCACCCTTTAGTTGATAAATCAAAATTTAATGCTTTAATTAACCATTAATTTATACTAAGGATCAATAAAATCAATCTGGGAAATTATTTCACTTATATTAAGAAAGTGAAGTAAATAATAAAAAGACGTTTCCATTATATTTTCCAAATGAAAAATCAAAAGTGGCTATCATTTCCAAATCAGTTTAACGTTTTTTTAATAAAATTGTATCAAAAAGATTTTCCTTTTAGCCTTATGCGTACCAATTTAAAATTTTAGCAAATATTTAATATTAATGTAAACATGACACGAAAAACATTTTTAGCTTTCAAGACAAAAATAGCCATTGCATTAATTCTCGTATTGTTTCTCATATTTGCTAAAAGTCTGGTCGATAAAAGCAACGTAGATGAATTGGAAGCTTCTTTTGTAACTGTATATGAAGACCGTTTGGTTGTTCAAGATTATATTTTCAACATCACTGAATTACTCTTTCGAATGCGGTTGCTTGTAGCAAATACAGAATCCATGGATCAGTATATGTCTGTAAAAAATCAGGTAATCGACTATCACGAACAAATCTTAGCCATCATTTCCGGTTTTGAACGGACCTACTTAACACCCAAAGAGGAAAAATACCTCAATGACTTTAAACATTTGGTTTCAGAAAAACTTGAGATACAAAGTTATTTCAGCAATCAAGTGGCCGCTGAAAATAATTATGAAAACAGTGTTCAAAGGTTCAATTCAGATTTTGAACGTGTTTTTAATGATTTAAGAGAGCTTTCTAAAATTCAACTTTCCGAAGGCGAAAAACTCACTAACCTGAGTTATCGGATTAAAGCAAGGTCAGACATTTGGTTACAATTCGAATATGCTGTCCTATTTATCCTTCTCATTATTATCAGCATGTTGATCTACTCTTCACGAGGAATTCAAGATTGATTAGATTAGTTCTTTCTATTGGCTATCGCAGAAAATAAAAACCCTACCAAGAATATAACTATGGTACCAAAAACTATGGTAAGGTTGGCATGAAAGGTGCTTCTGAATCTCATGCCTTCTTCCAGTATAACGGGAGACAAACTCATCCAAGCAATCACCAAAACGCCTAATGCGACGCCGATTGCAGCATACTTTTGTTTGATATTTTTACCGATAAACCCAAGCAAAAACAAGCCCAGTATACCACCGCTAAATATAGCAGACAAAGCCCACCATGCATCCAAGGCGCTTTCCACCCCATTGAAGGCAATGGCTACTATAATGGCCAATAAACCCATAATGAAAGATGAGAAAAGTAATACTCTCATTTCAGATTTCCCGCTAACATCCGGGGAAATGTACCTTTTATAATGATCTGTTAGAATGATGGTGGCAGAACTATTGATGCTTGTAGAAATTGTACTCATTCCCGCAGCAAAAATAGAAGCAATAAGTAGCCCCGTCATTCCCACAGGCAAGCCACTAACTATAAAATATGGAAAAACTTTATCAGCTTGATCCATACCACTATAGGCCTCGGGTAATAATTCCGGCATTGCCTGATAATAAGCAAAAAGAGCAGTACCAATAAAGAAAAACAGAAGTGACACCGGAACGTATAAAAGGCTACCCAATAAAGTAGATTTTACCGCTTCCTTGTCTGATTTGGCACTTAAGTAACGTTGCACATAGTTTTGATCCACACCGAAATTCTGCAGATTTATAAATAATCCGTAGATCAATATCACCCAAAATGTGCTTTCAGAAAGGCTAAAGCCTAAGCTCCCCAAACTAAATTTGTCATGTTCTGCCCCAATGGTAAAGACTTGTCCCGGCCCTTCAGGCATGGAAAACATGATGATTAATAAGCATGCTAATGCACCTGAAATGAGAACTATTCCTTGAATGGCATCGGTCCAAATAACAGCTTCAAAGCCTCCCATTATGGAATAAATCAATACACTGACTCCTGTAACTACAATAATCATCGGGATACTCCATCCAAACATTACGTTCATTGGCAGCGCCAATAAATACATGATAGCACCCATTCGCGCCAATTGAGTCAATAAGTAACAAATGGATGCATAAGTTCTGGCCCATGCACCAAATTTTGTTTCCAGGTAATAATACGCTGAAGGGTTTTTAATGCCTCTGTATAAAGGAACAAAAAACTTAACCGCTAAAATTGCCGCAATTGGAATGGATAAACTAAATACAAACCCACTCCAATTGGACAAATATGCACTTCCTGGCAATGCTAAAAAACTGATACTACTCACAAAAGTAGCAAAGATGGACATCCCTATAGCCCATGAGGGTAATCTACCCCCTCCGGTAATGTAGTCATTTGCAGAACGCTTTTTGAAATAAAAGGAGGCCCCAAATAAAATGATGGAAAACATATAGGACAAAAAAACAACTAAATCAATAAGGGATAAATCCATTCTTTTTATTTTTTAAATGATTATTTCAGGCTTTAACAGGCTAAGTACTTAAATTTCTACCCGATTTACTATAACAGAAAAATAGAATTAACAGAAATTGCTTGGCACTCGGGATTATGCGTAAATTTCATAGGCCTTAAGCCCGGTCAATTTTTTCTTAATAGCTTCAATTTGGTCGCTTTCGAAGGCGGATAAAGGTGTGGCCAAATAGCCATTTCCAATACCTAAAATGGACATGGAAGCCTTTAAACCTTTCAAGAAACTTGAACCATAGGAACCCATGGCATAAATTTCGTCAGCAATTTCCATTACCATTTCTTGCAATCGAGCAACTTCCTTTAAATCCCCCTTATCGGCTGCATTGTATAAATCAACAAACAGCTTGGGGAAAATATTGGCTCCTCCACTTACACCTCCATTTCCTCCCATCAAAACCATAGAAGCCATCATTTCTTCAGGACCAACGAGCAAGGTGAAATCAGGTCGATCTCTGAAAGCATAAATCATGGCATTAAAAAACACCGCTTGTCCTGAACTGTCTTTCAATCCATAGACATTGGGATGCTTTGCCAGTTCCAAAACAGCTTTTTGACTCATCATTGTTTTGGTATGTGAAGGCATATTGTACAAATACAACGGAAGAGGTAAAGCATCTGCAAGCTTTTTGAAATATGTAATCAATTCACTTTCTCCTAAACCGTAATAATAGGGTGGTGCAGCCACCACTGCGGCTGCACCGGCTTCTTTAGACAACTTACTTAAAGCCAAGCTTTCTTCGAGAGAAGTGTCGGTAATCCCCACCAAAACAGGTACTCTACCGTCCACTTTTTCACAGGTTAGTGAAATTAATTCCCTTCTTAACTTATAGGAAATATTGGTACATTCACCTGTAGTGCCAAGTATAAAAATACCATGAACCCCTCCGGCTATCAAGTGTTCAATCAATTGGCAAGTTCCTGCTTTGTCTAAATGATCATCATCTAACAAAAGTGTAGCCATTGGAGGTATTACCCCTTTCAATGGATTTGTTTTTAAATCTCTTTGCATTGCTTTATCGTGTATACAGGCATGGTTTTATCACCTGCGACATTCTAGTATTTATTGTCTTTAAATTTTACTTGGATCAACTACGACATACTTCACTGTTTTTCTATCGTAAGTATACGTCATATGGACCATCCCATCTTTACTTTGGATGATGGCAGGGTAACTGTAGCCGGATTCGTTGGGTTCGTTCTCAAGGGTCATGAATGGTTTCCAATCTTTCCCATCATCAGAGATAGCCAAATTTAAGATATTCCTTCCCTTTGGCTCTTCACCTTCTTTGGTGCTATGGTTATATATCAAAAGCTGCCTTCCATCTGCCAAGGTTACTGCATCAGTTCCTGAGTTTGGATTGGGAAGTGAAGTGGCCTTCATAGGAGACCAGGTTTGACCATTGTCCGTAGACCAACTCTCTGATATCACACCTTGTCTTGTGCGGCATAAAATCTGAAGAGAGCCGTCTTTATGAAATAAAATACTTGGTTGGATGGCATCAAATTCCACCCCATCATTAATAGGACCAACTACCTCCCAGGTTTGACCATTGTCTTTACTCATTTCAAAATGAACCATCCAAAAGACATCGTCATCATGCTTCCTTTCAATACTTGTTGGGGCGATAATGGTCCCGTCTTCTAGCTGAACAGCTTTATTTTTTACAGGGCCTAACAGTGGGCCAACAGCCGGATCTTCACCTAATTTCCTTGGCTCAGACCAGGTTTTGCCATCATCCTCTGAAGTCATTAGCATGCCCCACCATCCTCTAGGATCAGGTCCAACTTTATAAAAAGCATCAGTGGGCCTTCTTTGGGTTGAAATAAGACAGGGTTCCAAGTTGGATACCTTAGGTCTTTATTTTGTACCCCATTGGCCACTTCTACCGGTCTGGTCCATTGACCATCTCCCAAATGACTTACCCAAATTCCAACATCCGGATTTTTCTCATGAGTTCCTGCGAAAAAAGCAGCGACGATCCCTGAGGGTGTTTCCACTAAAGTTGAAGCATGAACCTGTGGTGTAGGTCGGTCATCCAACGGGTAAATAAGTTCCGCATGGACAAGAGCCCCTTCTCCTACTTTTTGTTTTTCAGGCAGGTGATAATTCCCTGTAATGTCATTAGGTACCAATTGCGTATCTTCTTGGGTTTCGGCCTTTTTATCATTCGCCCCACCACAAGAATTCAACAATAAACCGGCAGTTATTGCGAGCATTGAAAGTGTTACTTTTCTCATATTAAATACCACAAAGTGACGTTTTAATTCCTAATTCATTCATTGCTGCAGCTTTTGCATAGCAGGCTTCAAGAGCACTCTCTTCATTCTCTGCATAAACCACATGAATATGGTTTGCCTTATGTCTGGCCATCATCTGATCTCGATTTACACCATCTAATACACCATGCATAATTGGCCACTCAGGGGTGGTCATTTTCCATCTTCTCTTGGTTTCTTCCTCAGGCAATTCCACCACTTTACCGGTACCTAGATCACAATGCAATTGATCGTCCATCACAAAGACCCTACTCCATACGATATGTCCGGGTTTACTGACACCTTTTAAACTTCCTCCTCCTTGCGGAAAATACATGGCTGGTTGCCTATCACTACTTGCTCCTTTATATCCTCCTGAAAAGTGTGATGGGGGTGCTGCTCCTGAAATTAAGAATACCCACACAAACTCTTCTTTTCCATCAATGGTGAAATTTTCTCCATACCTCAAATCATGGAGGGTATTGTCTCCAACCAAACCCAATTGATCCCACAAATGATAAGTAATCAAACTATCTAATCCTGCACATTCATCAACTTCATTGAAATGTGGGAGGGCTTTTCCGGCTAGAATTTCAACTCCCTGTTCATCAGTCACCGGAGGTCTTTCGGTATTGTTTAACAAACCTTCTACAAGATCACTGGCCGGGCACAACTCATTAAGCCCTTGTTGGTACTGTATACCAATGGTATCACAACCAAATTTGTCGGCTAACCTTAAAGCAGCCACATACATTTTACATTGCTCAAGGGTTTGTTCTCTTGTTAGCTCGGTCTCGGGATTTTTGCCCCAATTAAAAGTTAAGCCTCTATCGAGTAACCACTCCAAAACCTCTTCAGCTTCCTCTGCTGAAACATTTTGCATGGCGGCATACAAGGTCGATTGACTTAGCCGCTCTTTAAATAAGCCTGTTTTGTGCAATAAATGATCAGGTATAATGGCATTAAACATACCCATACAACCTTCATCAAACACACCCATTATGGCTTTGTTTCTTCTAAATTCCTTGGCAAAGGAACTTCCTATTTCCACTGCTTTAGCTGGAGCATCCTTGCTATCAAAATCCCGAACGTGACTAAGATCATGTGTGATTTTACCTGTTTCTAACCACTCTTTAAATCCATTTAAAAAGAATTCGTCATTGAATTCCTTGCTCCAAATTGTAGAATAAGATACGCCGGCTTTGGTTAAAGAACCATTGAGATTAAGCATTCCTACAAGCCCTGGCCATTGTCCACTCCAATTGGCTATGGTTAAAATAGGCCCTTTGTGTGTGGTCAATCCTGCCAAAACATGGTGAGAGAATTGCCAAACACTTTCTGCCACAATTAGTGGCTGTTCGGGATCTATTGTTCTAAAAACTTCCATTCCCATTTTCTGAGAATCAATAAAGCCATGCCCTTTTTCTTCATCAAACTTATGGGCTCTAATGACATTTACCCCTAGATTATCAAAAACGCCTTGCAGGCTGTCTTCCATTTCTTTTTGTGCAGGCCAACAAGTTTGGTTGGCAGAAAGTCTCAAATCGCCACTGGCAATCAGGTATATCTCTTTACTCATTATCAGTAAGTATTTTAGTTATTTGGTTTTATCCTTATTTCAATAAATTTAAACTAACTATTGGGAGTATTACTCGAATTCCCCATAATCAGGCCTATAAAAATCAAAAAATTAATAGAGCGGTCATCTTTTTATTTGATCGGGTTTTCATACCAGATTACCCCCAGACCTTTCTTTGAACCATCTGCTGCTGTTTCCTCCGAGGTAATGATATCCAAATCCCCATCCCCATCCATATCCTTTAGCAAAATAAAGTCATATTTCACCCCTTCTTCACCACTGATGTCTATAAAGTATGAGCTATCCGTTTGAAAATTCATCATGGCAATTACTCCGGATTTGCCTAAGGCCTGAGAAAAGGTAGCAGTCAGGTCCAAAAATCCATCTTGATTGATATCTCCTATCGTAACTGATTTTGCGCGGTCTCCAACGAAGTCCGGAAACTCAATCTTTTGACTTATCCAAAGTCCATCCTTCTTCTCAAAGTGCTCCCATCCATGCAAAACAACCGGCACAACAAAATTCAGTACCTTTTCCTTTTTGCCACTTTCAAAATAATCCATAAACATTGGTTCTCCATCTCTGATACCCAGTAAATGATGCGTCCACTCTTCATGTAAAGCTCCTTTTCCAGGGTTTTCCATCCACCTCAAACCACGTAAATCCCCTTTTCGATCGGTAAATACAATGTCCATCTCCCCATCCATATTCATGTCCAATAACTCAATGGACATTACCCAACCCAGTCGAGCGATTTCATGGTATTTCCAGTCTTCCATTGTCATTGGATTTTCAGGAGCCTCTAGCCAACCCAAAGTCCCATTGGGAGCTTTGGAGCCTACCACCAGATCCACACCATTTTTTCCATCCAGGTTAATGGGGCGCCCAAACATCCACTTTGTCTTACCTACGGTAACAGGGATATCCTTGGAAAGCCATTTTTTGGGATTTAAATAATCATCAGAATCAGCAGGCGCCCAGTGAATGGTAATCCGCTGGTACTCCCCTTCAGACAAGGTAATCAAATCCATGAAACCGTCGCCATTTAAATCTGAGACAAAGGCATCTTCAACATCAGGGGACGGCAATTCAATAAAAGGCCATTTTTGTTGAGGGTTTTCCGGGTGCAAATAAATACGAGAAACACCCCTTCTTCCCAGCCGGTAACCAAGTCAAATTTCCCGTCATTGTTGACATCAGAAAATTTTGTCCCATCTGAGCCTAAGGATGAATCGTCTATGGTATGTCGCTGCCAGGGTGAGTCAAAAACTGATCTTGAGCTATTTTGGCCTAAAACCACACCCGGTTCCATCAATGCCATGGTAAATAGTCCACACAAAAGCCATTTATAGGTTGACATCATTTGACTATTCCTTTTTCTTGCTTATGATTTTTCTGTTATTGAAAACTTTTACCATTTGCTCATCATAGGAAGCATAAAGTATATCATCCTCAGTAAAGTGGATCATCCATATCTCCTGATCCCCTGTCCTACTTCGGTCATAAGTAATGTAAATCGTACCATCAGCCGTTTGTTGTCCATCCGGATATGAAACATTTATTCTTTGGTCTAGCAAAAGTCCTTTTGACCAGGTTGCTCCGTCATCTTTAGAGATGAAAGCCATCATATGACTTCTTCCTGTTTTTACAGATATAGGTCCATGTTTCACCAAGAGCAAATTACCGGATTGTAATCTTCTTATAAAAAATCTGGCACTAGGATGAGCTATAAAAGATTCTTCAAGGGCAGACCATGTCTTTCCTGAATCACTTGAATAACTTTCTCCAATACCATATTTGGTTCTTAAAAGTGCCCAAAGTTTACCATCTTCTTTTTCAACAAAATGGTGCTCATCAAAGGACCTAAATTCTTTGGGTACATGAACACCTCCAACAACTTCCCAAGTTTTTCCTTGGTCTTTTGAAACCACCATTTTGGCTGAATGATCCGTCTCACGCCAAGTAGAGGCTGGTAAAACCCAATCACCATTGTTTAGTATTAGCGGCTTACACATCATCACACCATCAGTAAGTCTTCTTGGTGCAGACCAGCTGGTGCCTCCATCAACAGAAGTTTCACCTATGATGGCCCATACACCACCAATTTTGGCGTCTTTATCAACAGCTTGAGCCCAAAACACCCACACCTTACCTGAAGGGTCTACCCATACTTCAGGGTCAAATGCCCTTACCATGCCTCCGCCATCAGGATCTATCACCAAGGTTTCTTTCCAAGTTTCCCCTTTATCGGTACTTGAGGAAAGCACTACATAATTGTTTTCATCTTCATCAGGACTAATTCCTGCATACCAAACAGCCCAAAACTCCCCTTTATCTTCCTGAATGGCCAAACTGGAGATTCCTGAAAATTTACGATTTTCTATTTGGTGCCAATCTTCATAATCTGATACCGGAATTACTTTTGGAGGGTTTAAAAATGCTGCTTTATCTTGCCCATACAAGCTTTGGCAAATCAAAAAACAATCGAAAAAACTAGGAATAAATTTGGGTTTCGTTTCATTAATATTTGGTTCATTTGTGGATTTTGTAATTACTCCTGAAAATTACCATAAGAAATCACTCTTTAAAAGAAAATTCGATTAAAATTCAATTTTCAAGAAAGAAAGACTTCCCCTGAGGTATAATTTTTATATATTGAATCTTTAATGTAGACAAACTCCATATAAATAAATGAACCCATTAAAGTTAGACCGTAGAAAATTTATTAAAGGAAGTACAGCAATGGCCACCTTGGCTACTGTAGGAGTGCCAACAATGACTTTTTCCGCCCCAAATAAAAAATACAATGTTGGGTTGATTGGCACAGGATGGTATGGTAAAAGTGACCTATTCAGACTCATTCAAGTGGCAGATATAGAAGTAATAGGCATTTCGGATCCTGATACTCACCTATTAGATGAAGCAGGAAAGCTTATCAGCCAAAGACAGCAGTCGAGAAAAACCCCAAAAAAATACAAACATTACCGGCAAATGCTTGATGAAAACAAGCTAGACATTGTTTTAGTGGGCAGCCCTGACCACTGGCATGCATTACATGCAATTGATTCCATTCGATCAGGTGCCCATGTATACCTCCAGAAACCAATTAGTGTAGATGTAATTGAAGGGGAAGCCATCTTAGCAGCTGCAAGAAAATACAATAAAGTTGTCCAGATAGGTACACAAAGAAGAAGCACTCCTCACTTAGTAGAGGCCAAGAAAAACATAGTTGATAAAGGACTATTGGGAAAAGTGTCACATGTAGAAATGTGTTGCTATTACCACATGAGGGCCAATGGCAGTCCTGAAATCAAGCCTGTCCCTGATTTTTTGATTATGACCTTTGGGTAGGTCCCGGACCAATGCGGCCCTTTGATGGCCTTCCCCACAGAAGATGGTGGAGAACCATGATGGAATACAGCAATGGAATTACCGGTGATATGTGTGTGCATATGTTTGATGCCGTGCGTTGGACCCTTGGCTTAGGTTGGCCTAAGAGTGTTTTTGCCACAGGAGGAATTTATGTTCAAAAAGGGGGCAAATCTACCATTGCAGATACCCAAACGGCCACTTTCCACTATGATGATCTGGATTGCGTCTGGAACCATCGTTCTTGGGGAACTCCGCAAGACCCTGAATATCCGTGGGCCTACAAAATCTATGGGGACAAAGGGACTTTAAAGGCTTCTGTGATGAAGTATGAGTTTATTCCACAGGGCAAAGGTGAAAAAATAACAGGAGATGTAGTCTTTGAAAAAGAAAAATATCCTGAGGACCTTAAGGAAAAAGACATCGAACTCCAAGCTGCACCTGCCACCAGAGCACATATGATAAATTTCATTCAAGCGATAGAAAAAGGTGGAAAACCGGTGGCAGATATAGAAGAAGGACATATTTCCACTGCCAGTTGTATAATGGCAAATATGTCAATGGAATTGGGTAGACCTTTATCTTATGACCCGAAAAAAGAATCATCATCGGAGATGAGGAAGCCACTCAACTATTGACCAGAAAGTACAGAGCGCCATTTGTCCACCCGGAACCAAACGAGGTATGAAAAAGCAATTGATTTACTACCCAATTAGAGAAATTACTTGCTTGTTAACAGGATTTTTGGTGTTGGTTGCAGTATCCCAATCAAACGGGCAAACCAAAGTTCAAATCAAAGGAGATAAATTCTTTATTAATGGTCAAGCCACTTATTCCGGGCAAGCATGGAAAGGCCATACCATTGAAGGCTTGCTAATGAATGCTCGCTTGGTGCAAGGAGTATTTGATGATCTCAATCCTGAAACCGTAGATCGTTGGAAATATCCGGACACAGGAAAATGGGACGCGGATAGAAACACCGATGAATTTGTAGCAAATATGTCCCAATGGAAAGCACATGGCATGCTTTCTTTTACCATCAACTTACAGGAGGCAGCCCAGAAGGCTACAGCAAAAATCAACCATGGCACAATTCTGCATTTACCGCCAAGGGTGAATTGAGAGGGGCCTATATGACTCGTTTAAAGAAAATACTTGATGAGGCTGACAGACTGGAAATGGTTCCAATTTTAGGCTTGTTTTATTTTGGACAAGATGAAAGACTAGAGGACGAAAAAGCTGTAATAAATGCGGTAGACAATGCTGTAAATTGGCTGCATAACCACAAGTATAAAAATGTACTTATTGAGATTAACAATGAATGCAATGTAAGGTACAGCCACAAAATTCTCCAACCGGAAAGGGTTCATGAATTAATTTTAAGAGCAAAAGCCATCCAAAAAGAGGGTTACAGGTATTATGTCAGCACTAGTTATGGAGGGAAATTTATCCCTCTTCCTAACGTGGTTAAAGCAGCTGATTTTATTTTACTCCATGGAAATGGTGTGACCGAACCTGAGAAAATTGTGGAAATGGTAAATCAAACCAAAGCAGTAGAAGGCTATCAAAAAATGCCTATTCTATTCAATGAAGATGACCATTTTGACTTTGACAAGGACTTTAACAATTTGATTGCATCTATATCTTCTTATGCATCTTGGGGTTATTTTGACTTCCGAAAAAAGGCGAGGGATTTGAAGAGGGTTACCAAAGCGTCCCGGTGGATTGGTCTATTTCTTCAGCAAGAAAAAAGGGTTCTTTAATTTATTAAAAGAAATTACCGGTTATTGAATCAATCAGAGACATAAATTGATCGGTTCTCACTCTATCGACAATTTTAAGCCGATTTAAAACATAAAAACTCCGCCTCTTAGACAGAAAGGGCGGAGTTTTTGTTTGGATTTTTTAAAAAAGGATAAAAATTAGATTTTAAATCCTTCTCTATGATTTCTACCAACAAATTGGTTGGCTTCTTCAAGGTTAGTAATCCTCATGTTTTCACCATCCCAAAGTAGTTTTTTCCTTCCAAAGAATTCAGCTTTTCCTTCTGCATTCTCCCTGCGAAGCATATAACTTCTTGTCGCAAGGTTACCCATCAAGACTGTTTCGGTCATAGGGCCTGCATAGTCAAAGGAAGAAGTCAACGCCTTATGTTCCGGGCTGTTGAAACCTGCTTTACAAGCATCGATCCATTTGCGTTGATGGCCATATTCAGGCTCATCATTTTTCTCAACTTCAGGACCAAATTCTGTGGTTCCATCATTCAAGTATAACTTAGGCATCAATGGAGAACTATCGTTGATATTGGTAGAAATGATTCCTTTTTCACCAATTATTAATACGCCATTTGCACTATCATGACCACCAATATCGCTGTCAGCAGGGATAATGTCCGGATGAGAAGGTTTAATTCCACCGTCACTCCATGTCATTTCTATAGGCGATCTACTTTTCGTCGTTTCATCAAAATGAAGGGTAATGAAGGAAGCAGGTGGGCAACTTTTAGGATAATAATCCGCAGTCCACATGTCTGTATAAATTGACGCCACACTGGCTTCTGCGTCGGTTGGATACTTCAAACCTAAAGTTCTGAAAGGAATATCGATCAAGTGACAACCAACATCTCCAAGGGCACCTGTTCCGTAATCCCACCAGCCTCTCCAGTTGAATGGATGAAGATTAGGCGTGTAGGGAATATATTCTGCAGGGCCTAACCATAAGTCCCAATTTAAATTGTCAGGTTTTTTAGATGGTTCAGCCTTAGGAAAAGGAATCCCCTGAGGCCATACAGGTCTATTGGTCCACACCTGAACTTTAGACACTTTACCAATTTTATCATTATCAATCCAATCTTGAACCATATTTAACAATGGATTGGATCCGCCTTGGTTACCCATTTGTGTAACAATCTTCTTGTCCCTTGCCATTTCTGTAAGCATACGGGCTTCTTGAATGTTATGGGTCATCGGCTTTTGCACATACACATGAACACCTCTATTCATGGCATAGGAAGCTGCAGGACCGTGAACGTGGTCAGGAGTAGAGATCGTAACAGCATCAAGGTCTTTCTCTTTATCCAACATTTCCCTGTAATCCGAATAAAGCTTGGCTTTAGGAAAATTCTCAACAGAACGCTTTGCCGATCCATTAAAATCAACATCACACAATGCGATCACTCGCTCTCTGCCATTAACTGAGGCGTTTTTGATATCACTGGCTCCTTTTCCACCAGCTCCAATGGCTGCGATATTTAACTGATCACTTGGAGCAGTAAAACCGACACCACCCAATACATGTCGAGGAACGAATACGATGGAGGAAGCGATCGCAGCATTCTTTAAAAAAGAACGTCTGGAATTTTCCTGATTTTCATTTTTTGATGATTTCATGGTCATATTTTGTGAATTGAACTATTTTAGGTTTAAAATTTATTAATCTAACTGTTTATATTTATTATCCCTATTAGAATACTGATTTTTAACACTTATTGACCACTCAAAAACTCAATTTTTCAATAAGCGGTAATATTTAAATTTCTCCTTACAGTTGATCCACCAAACTCAATAGTCTTCATTATTGCTGTTGCGATGCTTCGTCTTAATATAAAGTTCCTCTACTTTTTCCCTTGCCCAAGGCGTTTTTCTTAAAAAAGTTAGCGAAGATTTGAGAGTGGGGTTATTGGTAAAACAACGGATATTGATCCGCTGACCCAATTCATTAAAACCATATTCATGGATCAAATAATCCAAAATATCTACCAAGCGGATACCGTGTAACGGATTATTAGGTTGTTTTTCTAATTCATTTGCCATTGTACCAAAAATAATGATAAAAAGTTTTTCTCCTATTAATAAGCTAAATATGACAAGGGAATAAGACGCCTATATACTCACATTAAGTGATTGAAAGCCGACCCATTAAACGAAAAATGATAGTATAACAAAAGAAATTAAAAAGGATCCTAAAACAGATCAATAAGCTTGTTGAAAGGATAATTATTTGCTTAAATTCAACCTTTAGCCAATTTTTCATCATTGGCATTCTTAGGATATTTTGGCTTCTCATTTAAATAATTAGTCCCTATGGATATCAAAAAACTCCAATTCCCAATCGGAAAATACCTACCCAATAAAAACCCGAATCATGAATTAATCGCTCAGTGGATCAAGCAAATCGAAGATTTCCCAACTGAAGTTGAAAACGCATGTCGGGACATTTCAATTGAACAACTCAACTGGAGACATAGACCAGGTGGATGGACTGTTAAACAGTTGGTACACCATTGCAGTGACAGCCATATGAACAGCCTTATTAGATTTAAGTTGGCACTGACAGAAAAATCTCCTACCATAAAACCTTATTTTGAGGACAAATGGGCGGAATTGGCTGATTCCTTAGACAACAATATTGAACATTCGTTAAACCTTTTGCGCGGACTGCATAAAAAATGGGCACTCCTGCTCAGAAGTCTTAATGATCAACAATTGGAGCTGGAATACACGCATCCTGAACATGGAGAAATATTTAATTTAGCTGAAACTATTGGGAATTATGCATGGCATTGTAAGCATCATTTGACCCATATAAATAATGCCATTGCTTCGAACGGAAAATACAATTAGCCAAAAACACGCTAAGCATCACAGAAAAGGAAGGTTATTAATGCCCTTTACAATAATACTTAATCATTCCACACTAATTAATGTATGACCTTCGGTATCAAAAATAGCCTCAGGAAAAGATTCCTTTATATTTACCACCCGCATAACCACATCAGCTTTCCCTACTTTGCTTTTTAATTTTATAAATAGAGGCAATATTTGGACACCAAATTTATCGAACAAACTCGATTCATCCTGTGACTTCCCCGCACCTACACTTTGGTAACTTAATACACTGGACATGGATATTTGAATATCCTCGGCAAGCATCATTGTTGCAGCATATTCTTCAATTTCTGCTACAACTTCCCGGCAGTAATATCCTTCTAAAGTTGCTTCATTTCCGGTGTAATTCAGTTTCTTTCGCGGACCGGAATTAAATGAACGTAAAGCATATTGCATTCCCGGCCAATGTTTTTTATCCATGGGCAAAATATACCCTCCTTTCTTTCCATTCATTTCAAAAAGATTGGTAATCGTAGAATCTTGCTTATTAAATACCATGCGCATGTCAGGATCTCTTCTCTTTCCATAAATGATTATCGCTGATTTGGCTTTCCCCAAAAAATAAGAAATCGTATCAATGCGCTCATTTCCATTTGGGAAATGATGCCTTACAACTAAATCAAAACTACCGGTAAATGTTTGTGAATTTAGCAACGTAGGGATTAAAAAAATTGCGAAAAATAAAGAAAGATCCTTTTTCATAGAGGAGGATGAATTATTAATTACATACCTAAACCGACAACAAAGAAAAGCATGAAGATCGTTGGAGGATTAATGTTAATTATACGCTTGATAACCAGCTCACTTATTTACCTGATACCATGCTCCCATATCTTTTTAAGCATTTAGCCAGTTTTGTTACCTTTCGGCTGCTATTTGCTCAAATTTTTCTTACAATAGCTTTTTCACCATTATTACCGAATCCTCATAGTCGGGAACAAAATTAATAGGAAGATTTTTAGTTTCATTAAAACCAGCTTTGGTATAGGCCCTGATTGCTTTTAGATTTCGTTTAGAGGGAGCAATGTAGATGGTATTGCATCCAAAATTTTGGTTCAAATATTCACATAGTAGTCTTAATGCTTCACCCCCAAAACCTTTGCCGGTAAATTTTAGATCTGCCATCCAAATGTCAATTTCCGTTGATTGGGTAATAGGGTCAATTTCGTTATGGTTTATTTGCCCCAACTCCTCTCCATTTAATGTTATTATGAAACATTGTCCTTTTAGTGGACGTGAACCATCAAAATAATAGGCTTTATAATCTTCATTAAATTCCTCCCAAGTTGGAATTGGAATCTCGGGGAAATTTGGCGCCCCTAGCATATCTCTAGTCAAGTTAGAATGGGCCAACCATATGTAGATATTTCTCCTGTCCTGTAAAGTAGCAGGTTTTAGGGTCAATGATTGATTTAACGATCTATTCCCCATCTTCTAAACCCCTTCACAATAAACGATTTCAATTTCCTTTACACAGAAAGGTTGATTATTCCTGACAAGTTTTTGTACATATATCGATCTAAAAATCACGTACTCAATCCCTTTAACCTTCTAATTTAAAGACAATTAACCTAAACTAAATTACATATTTCCAAACAAAAACACAAGCATGATTTTGGCTATTTCAGAAATCTCTCAATAATAAGCCAATCAATGGAATGGGTTTTCAATTCTATTAGGAATTACTAAATTTAGGCTTTTTATCGAAAAGCTATTCTTTTTTCAATGGCTTACAGCCTCATTCAAAAAATGACACAACATAGAAATAGAAATAGAAATAAAAACCTCGGTCTTGTTGAATTAATCGCCATAGCCCTGGGCGGCATGGTGGGCGGAGGAATTTTCACCATCCTTGGAATTTCGGTAGCATTGATTGGAAACTTGACCCCTATAGCAATTGCCGTTGGGGGTATAATAGCTGCTTTAGCTGCTTATTCCTATGTAAAACTTGGCACTTATTATAAAGATGAAGGAGCCACCTATTCCTTTTTCAAACGCACCTATCCAGGGTCTAATTTTTCTGCATCTGCCATAGGTTGGTTTATCATCTTTGGATACATCAGTACCCTGGCTTTGTATGCTTATACATTTTCTTCTTACGCCCTAAGTAGCACCGACTTTTCGGAAAATATTATCATGCGAAAAGTGGTCGCAATTACCGTCATTGGCCTTTTTACCTTGATCAATGTTTGGAGTGTAAACGGTATGGGAAAAATTGAAGACTTTATGGTGTATACCAAGCTTATCGTCTTATCGATAATCTCATTTGTTTTGATTTATCATGGCTCAACAGATGTGGAAACATTTTTGGAAATCATGGCTCTAGACGCCGAAAATGCAAATGTATTTTCCATAATCATTGTTGCCTCCCTTACCTTTGTCGCCTACGAAGGCTTTCAATTGGTAATCAATGCAGTAAATGAAATGAACAATCCGGACAAGAATATCCCAAGGGCAATTTATAGCGCCATTGTTTTGGCGGTGGTGATATACCTTGTCATCTCCATGGGAGCTTTATTTGCTATTCCTTCTGAAGAAATTATCAAAAATAAAGAGTTTGCCCTTGCTGCCGGAGCAGAAAGTATCTTAGGTAAAATTGGGGCAAATCTTGTCATTCTGGGCGCTATCCTAGCCACTAGCAGTGCGATAAGCGGAACACTCTTTGGCTCTTCGCGACAAATGGCTGCCATTGCTAAAGATGGATTTTTTCCACATATCCTCTCCCATAGAAAAAATAATATCCCCAAAAATGCCATAATAGCCATGGCAATCATTTCCAGTCTTTTGATTTCAATAGGTGGTTTGCAATTGATCCTTGAGTTTGGGAGTGTAACTTTCTTACTGGTTTCATTTTTAATGGGCATTGCTAATTATAAAATAAGAGCCAAAACCAAGTCTTCTACTTTTATCACCTTGCTCTCTATTGTTGGCCTTGGAATTGGAGGTATACTAATTCTCTATTACGAATTGACAAATAACTGGGAACAAATGCTAGCCATCCTGGTGCTTTACACTTTCCTTGGCTTGGGAGCTTGGCGATTTGCCAAAAGACAGGCGACTATGCAAAATCTTTAAAGTGAATACGTAAGAGTTAATTGAAAAAACTTTTTCTCTCAAAGCGATTAATTGAATAAAATTGTTTTCCGAATAAATAGAAAATAGTATTTTGTGCTTTCAAAGAAACAGTCCTGATTTATTGGAGAAAACCAGGCTTTAATAACCCATCCATGAACTTACTTTTTAAGCTTCAGGTAAATATTTTTGACCCAAATTAATCCTTCTTTCTATGTGTTAGGCAAAACCAAATCGAATAGAATTTTTCATATTAAAGCTATTTTTATCACCTTATATAATTAAACACCATGAAAAGAGTATCATTTACACTTCTGTTTTTTTCTTTAATAATTGTTTCAAAACCCCTATACGGGCAAATAGATGTTAACATTACAGATCTAGGTAATGATGAAACCATCAAATTTGGCGATATCTATGAAATCTATGACCTAGACAAAGAGTTGCCAACCCTTGTCATTACCTGGAGCGGAAAATGGTGTTTCCCTTGTATCAACTTGATCAATCGATACTTGGATTGTGACATGTCTATGATGAACCTTATCACCATCAATGTAGACAATGAAGAAAATCGAGATGAAGTGTTAAATGAAGGCTACCACGATAGTTGGAGAAAAGCCCTAAACTTTCATGCAAACATAGGGGAGGATGAAAAAGGTTTTGATAACGTCTTCAATGTAAGCTCTGCCCCACTGATACTTTATTTAGTCGATGGAAATATTTCGGATGCGCTGGTAAGTTATTCTGTTTACCCCTATCGAATGATACAAACAGGCCGCATTGATGACATTAATTTTGTATGGGACAGCTCAAGTGATTTAAACTCTTTGGCCTGGGCCTATTACAAAAATGAAGAAGATGAGAGCAAATTGGAAGAGGCAAAGGAATGGGTAATACGTTCTATTGAACTAGATAAAAACTATTCCAATACGGATACTTATGCGGCTTTACTTTTCAAAACCGGAGATTACACAAAATCTCTAAAAGTAGCCAAAGAGGCAATAGAAATCGCCAAAGAAAATGATGAAGATTACAGTACCACAACAGATTTAATCAATTCTGTTATTGAAAAGCTATAGTTAAAAACTTAAGAATACAAAGGTCGTGGTTCATTTGATTCACGGCCTTTTTTTGTCTTTACATACCATACTCTTTGCCAAAACCATTTTATAGCACTATAAATTAACTAATCCACACTTGACAAGAATTTAATTCTTGAATAGCAATCAATACCAAACCCACTAAATATTCCTATCTTTAGCTAAAACTATAGGAGTGCAAACCTAGCTTTTATTAAGTTCTACGATTAATCAATCATGAAATTAATAGCTTTCATCGATACAGAAACAGCTGTCAAATCCCGGAAGGTGCTTGACATAGGAAGTATAAAAAGTACAGGAGAGATTTTTCATTCACCTTCCATGAACGCCTTCATGGAATTTTTAAAAGGTACTCAGTTTATCTGTGGGCATAATATCATCAAGCATGATCTAAAATACATTGGCAGAGGACTAACTGATATTAATTTTGACACTTCAAAAATCATTGACACCCTGTTCCTCTCCCCTTTACTTTTCCCAAAAGACCTTATCATGCACTCGTTAAGGACGATAAACTTCAAACAGAAGATAAAAATAATCCCTTGAATGATGCCAAAAAGGCCAAAGATCTTTTTTTGATGAAATCTCAGCTTTTCAACAACTAAGCAAATCCCTACAGGAAATTTATTATGTGTTGCTTGGGGAAAAACCGGAGTTTAAAGCCTTTTTCACTTTTCTAGATTACCAAATCCACAGCACTGAAATTGAAAGTCTAATAAGGAAAGAATTCTACAATGACATTTGTCAAGAGGCTAATTTGTCAAAACTTATTGAATACTCACCTACCGCACTTGCTTATAGCTTGGCTTTAATCAATACCAGAAGCCGACTATCCATCACCCCACCTTGGGTAATAAAAAATTACCCGGACATTGAAAGTATTTTGTACCAATTGAAAAACAACCCTTGTTTACCCGGATGTCAATATTGCAATCAGGCATTAGACATCCACAGGGGGTTAAAAAAGTTTTTTGGCTTTGAGACATACAGAACCTATGGAGAAGAGCCCCTGCAAGAGAAAGCTGTTAAAGCTGCAATTGACAATAAATCAATCTTAGCTGTATTTCCTACCGGAGGGGGCAAATCCATCACCTTTCAGGTACCTGCTTTGATGTCAGGAGAAAATGCAAAGGGTTTGACCGTGGTGATTTCCCCACTACAGTCTTTAATGAAAGATCAGGTAGATAATTTGGAGAAGAGCGGGATTACTGATGCCGTAACTATCAATGGTCTTTTAGACCCAATTGAAAGAGCAAAATCTTTTGAAAGGGTAGAAAATGGAGCAGCTTCTATTCTTTATATCTCTCCAGAATCCCTGCGGTCAAAATCCATTGAATACCTTTTGCTGGGTAGAAATATCATCCGATTTGTAATCGACGAAGCCCATTGTTTTTCTTCTTGGGGACAAGACTTTAGGGTTGACTATCTATATATCGGGGATTTTATCCATGCCTTACAAAAGAAAAAAACAAGGCCGAACCCATACCTGTTTCCTGTTTCACTGCCACCGCCAAACAAAAAGTCATTGAGGATATTTGTCGTTACTTCCAAGAAAAACTTTCCTTGGAACTGCAGATATTCAGGTCAAAAACTTCCAGGACCAATTTACATTATAAGGTTTTCCCTAAAGAAGACGAAGAACAAAAATACAATGCGGTCAGAAGTTTAATTGAAGAAAAAGATTGCCCTACAATTATATATGTTTCAAGGACCTACAAGGCCTATGTACTGGCTGAGCACTTAACCAATGATGGTTTTAGTGCAAAGCCATACCATGGAAAGATGGACAAACAGGAAAAGTCTGAAAATCAAGATGCATTTATCAATGGATCAGTTCAAGTAATGGTGGCCACCTCTGCATTTGGCATGGGAGTAGACAAGAAAGATGTAGGAATGGTGATCCATTATGAAATTTCAGACTCACTTGAAAATTATGTACAAGAAGCCGGCAGGGCAGGAAGGGATGAAAATATCTCAGCAGATTGCTTTGTATTATTCAATGAAGAGGATCTCAGCAAACATTTTATTTTACTCAATCAAACCAAGTTAAGTATAAAAGAAATCCAACAGGTTTGGAGGGCCATCAAAAATATCACCCGCTTTAGGTCAACGGTATCCAATTCTGCCTTGGAAATTGCCAGAAAAGCCGGTTGGTATGACAATATTAGGGAAATAGAAACTAGAGTAAAAACAGCTATAACAGCACTGGAGGAGGCCGGTTATATCAAAAGGGGGCAAAATATACCCAAAATATACGCCAATAGTATTCTCGCTCAAAATGCCCAAGAGGCCATCGATAAAATTAATGCTTCTGAAAAATTTCAGGACAATCAGAAACAAAACGGTATTCGAATAATCAAAAAGCTTTTTCGAGCAAAAGCAAAAATCACTCAAATGAGGAAGAAGCAGAATCCCGCATAGATTATATTTCTGACCATCTAGGAATTGTTAAAGAGGAGGTCTTTAAGATTATCCGCCTGTTGCGTGAAGAAAATATCTTGGCAGACTCCAAAGATTTAACTGCCTTTATAAAAAATGGAGAGAACAAAAACCGCCCACTCGCAATAGTAGAAGCTTATGCCCACATTGAAAATTTCCTTCTTTCTACCTTTGGAGAAGAAGAGAAGACTTTTCAAATTAAAGCCTTGAATGAAGCGGCAGAAGAAAATGGCTGCAAAGAAGTTAGCCTCAATAAAATCAAAACCATCATCAACTTCTGGGCAATTAAAAATTGGATCAAACGAAAAGCACTTAGTTATTCCAATTCTCACATCAATATAATTTGCATTCAGCCAAAGGATAAATTAAGTGAAAAGTTAAAAAAACGACATGAATTGGCCGTCTTTATCATCAATTTTCTGCACTCAAGGCACCTATCTAACGTTCCTGAGGTAGAGCAAAGCAAAACACAGCTCCTAATCGAGTTTTCCGTGCAGGAGTTAAAAGAAGCCTACGAAAATTCATCCCTACTTTTTAAGGTTCCTATCACTGCTGAGGACATCGAAGATACCCTCTTTTACTTATCGAGAATTGAAGCTTTAAAAATAGAAGGGGGATTTATGGTGGTTTACAATCAATTAACCATTGAGAGAATTGAACAGGACAATAAAATCCGGTACAAGGTCGATGACTACCAGAAGTTGAATGAATTCTATGAAAACAAGGTACAGCAGATTCATATCGTAGGAGAATATGCCAAAAGAATGTTAAATGATTATAAGGAAGCCTTGCAGTTTGCTGAAGATTATTTCCAATTGAATTACAACGTATTTTTAAACAAATACTTTAAAGGAAGCCGACAAAATGAAATCAAAAGGAACATCACCCCGAGTAAATTCCGGCAACTTTTCGGTGAACTTTCCCCCGTCAATTAAAAATAATCAAAGACAATCAATCCAATAATATCGTGGTAGCTGCAGGACCCGGCAGTGGAAAAACCAGGGTTTTGGTTCATAAACTGGCTTCTTTGTTGCTAATGGAGGATGTAAAACATGAGCAATTGCTAATGGTTACTTTTTCTAGGGCCGCAGCCTCAGAATTCAAGCAAAGACTTCTTAAGCTTATTGGCAATGCGGCCAATTTTATCGAGATAAAAACCTTTCATTCCTATTGCTTTGACTTGCAGGGAAAAATTGGAGACTTAGACAAATCGACCGATATCATCAAAAAAACAGTAGAGAAAATTACCGGGGGAGAAGTGGAAGCCAACCGAATTACCAAGACAGTTTTGGTGATAGATGAAGCCCAAGATATGGATGCCAATGAATTTGCTTTGATCAAGGCCTTGATGGAGCAAAATGAAGAAATGAGAGTGATTGCTGTGGGAGATGATGACCAAAATATATTCGAATTTCGAGGCGCCAATGCTAAGTACCTGGAACAATTTATCCATAAAAAACAGGCCGTTAAATACGAATTGACAGAAAACTACAGGAGCCAAAAGAATCTGGTTGATTTCACCAATCAATTTATCAAAAGGCTTCCAAACCGCTTAAAAACCAATCCAATAAATGCAATATCCGACAAAAATGGAAAAATTAAACTTGTAAAATATCAGGGCCAACATCTGATTTCACCTATAGTAAATGACATCCTAAGTTCGGAGCTTAAAGGAAGTACTTGTGTATTGACCCGATCCAATGATGAAGCATTGCAAATCACCGGTTTATTGCTCAAATACAAAATTCCCGCTAAATTAATTCAAACAAATGATGGCTTTAATTTATTCAATCTTATAGAGCTTCGCTTTTTCTTCAATCATTTGGAATTAGCTGATGATGTATATGTAATTGATGAACAACTGTGGAGACATGCCAAAAAAGCTTTGTGGCAGAAATACAAAAAGAGCTCGAAAATTGAAGTATGCATCAACTTGATTAAGGAATTTGAAGCTTCCCATCCTAAAAGAAAGTACAAGTCTGATCTGGAGCTTTTCCTCAAAGAGTCTAAGTTAGAAGATTTTATCTCCCGCAATGGAGACACTATCTGGGTTTCGACCATACATAAAGCCAAAGGTAAGGAGTTTGACAACATCTTTCTGCTTTTACAAAACCTCAGCCGACTACTAGACGAGGACATCAGGCTTTTGTATGTAGCCATGACAAGGGCCAAACAGCAGCTGTCCATTCATTTAAAAGGGGATTTTCTGGACAATATTATTGTTGACGACCTGATCAAAGTGACTGACTCCACCCATTGGCCTGAACCGGACATTATGGTGATGCAACTCAGCTATAAAGATGTCTGGCTAAGTTTTTTTAAATATACCCAATACAGGACTTCCCATTTAAAAAGTGGCGATGAACTCCAGGCAAAGGAAGGCACTTGCTTCGATCAGGAAAACCATCCCATCTTAAAATTCTCGAAAAAATTCAAAATGCAACTGGGGGATCTGGAAAAAGGAGCTTACCATCTTGCCTCAGTTAAAGTAAACTTTATCGTTTATTGGAAAGCGGAGGAAACTGAGGAAGAATTATTAATCGTCTTGCCTGAATTGCATTTCAAAAAAAGACCAATCCGATTGACAGTATCATTCAAGCAGCCAGTACCACCACCACTAAATAGCCAGTATTAAAGGGCTATTTGAAAGAGGATAGTTTTGATCAAGTATAATTTTTACTCTAGCTTCCCAAACATAATGCGTTCCTTACGGCTATCAGAATGATCACCTTGAGTAGCAATTAACCAAATGCTATTGTTGTGTTTTGCAAAACTTGGATATTGAAAGGATTGGTTGGTTCTAAAACTGTATTTCCTTTCCCAATTTTTACCATCTAGCGAAACGTCAATATTAAATACGCTGCGAGAGACTCCATCCACCTTTGTGTTTTCTTGCCAGCCTAAGTAATAAATCCCATCAAAAAAATCAAAAGTAGGTTTTGAGTTGGTTCCATTGGGAATGGATGGAATTGATTCGGCGTCGGTCCAGTCCTGACCATCTTTGCTATAGGTAATGAGGTAATTCTTATCTCCATCATCCCTCCTACAAATAGCCATCCAGGTGCCATCCGGAAGACGGTTAACGGCAGATTCAGACAATTGAGCTGATTGTGGTTCATTATAATGGCCAAGAATTTCAAAGGTATCTAACTTTTTATTGGCAATTGCCAGAGCATTTTGCTTTCCCGGGAAATTGTTCAAGGTTGTATAGGTTTTGCCGTCAAACTCTTTAAAGGAATCAAAAAGGTAGGCGCCGTATCCAACCGGCTTTTTATTGAATCCATGTGCTTTGGCATCCTTATAAAAGTTCTCTGTGGTGAAATCAAGTTTACCGGCTGAAGTTTTAATTTTTACTTTATGAATCTTTTTGGAAAAAGCACCGGAGCGCATATCATAGTCAATGTACCAAACCTGAGAATATGGGATTTCTCCGGCTCGTTCATTGACAAAGTAGATGCGAAGGGTTTTTTTGTCCTTCTGTAGGATTCGTGGAATCCAACATTGCCCTTCAGGTAAGGTGACATTGGCGAATTGCTGTTCGCTGCGGGCAAAGGGAATAATTTTTTCTACGGACATGGTCTTTAAGTTTACGATAGACATGGTCGAATAAATAAAAGTCCAATGCCCACTTTCTCCGGCTTTCAAATCATTGACCTCAGCCACAATGTAGGCGTAATCATCTACCAGTACAAACTCTGCGTCATGGGCTCCCTTTACTTCAGGGGCTGTCACCTTGACTAGTCCTGAAAGTACTGCATCCGCTACTCCCACAGGATCCCAATTGTTTGGCAGTATGCTTTGTGCATGTACAGACAATGAACAGAATATAGAAAAAACTAACAAAAAACTTCTCATGGGTTTATATTTTAATTTTTCAAATAAAACTACTGTGACCATTTAATTTCTATGGTTTTTCTCACTATTGCCATAAGCCCTTATTAAAGAAAAGCTAATGCTAAGGTGGGCCAAATAATAGGTGGGTAATATCATGTAATTATAATTATTATTACCCAAAAACTCTTTAAAGGAGATTATGGTATCTGAAATAAGAATTAAAAAGACCCCAAAAACAAAGGCCCATTTGCCTATCGCCGATCCATTCATGCCTACAGCCATTCCTAATGACAAACAGGAGATAAGCAAATAAATTAATACCGCCAGTAGCAACATGGTTTCTTCAAATCTTGGCCATAATAAGAAATAAAAATACAGCAAAAATGAGGAGAGCAAAATCACCGTAAACTTCCGGTTGAGCTTACCATTCAGTGCTGCATACCATAAATAGCCCAAGTGAGCAATGAAATACAATGCAATACCCTTGATAAACAAACCGTTGTCGCCTTTCATGATTGACAAAAACCAACCACACAGCCTTGGGAGGTTTTAACCTTTGAAACTGGAGGAGCAAAATAATCAGGGCTCCAATCCCTGCTGTAGCTGATTTATACACAAATCCTGAAGTATTTAAGGCAAGGACTGCCGTAGCTGCCGACAATACCAAAAAGCCATATAGGCAGAATTTTATGCTCCACATTTTTTTATTTTTATGTGTAAAAGGAAGTGTAAATCAAATAATAAAACCAATTACACATCTAAACTAACTATGTTTTTATGATTAAAAAAATTGATTAAAGGAGATGCCTCATAGAAGGTAAATGCTATACCGCTATATAATGAAAAAAAGCAACTGATTTGAAGAATTGCAGTTAGGGGTAGATTATAAAATACTGACTACAATTACCTCATTTTTGCTTACTTCGAAATTGAGTAGCTGTTATTCCCATATTACGTTTAAAAAACTGATTAAAATTAGCCACTTCATTAAAATTTAATTCATAAGCTACTTCAGCTATGGGTTTATCTATTTGGTGTAAAAGTGTTTTAGCATATAACATCTTGTAATCAATAATAATTTTCTGAGCACTTTTTCCTGTAGCCTTTTTTACACATTCAGTAAGGTATATTGGACTAATATTCATCTTTGAGGCATATTCATTTACAGATAAAAAATAATTGTTGCCGGAAAGAATCAGTTGTTCGAATGTGGACATGATTGCTTCACTTCTATTGGCAGTAACCATTCCTTTATTGTCTTGGGTCGAACGTTTTATCTTATAAAGCAAAATCAATAGTAATGACCTGACTACTTCAAAACTATGTAAGGCCGTACTTCTTGACTCCATGTATAATTCCTCCGCAATACTTAGTATATCTTTAAAATCTTTTTTGGTAACCGATAGAGAGGCATCGTATGTATTTTAAAAAAAGGAAATTCATTTTGAAGCCCATAAGATTGATTTAAACTGGTGAAAATCGAAGCATTAAAATAAATGATATAACCATAATCATCATTTGGTGGAGCCACACTGTAATTAATTACTTGAAAAGGAGAAACAATAGCCAAACTATTTTTCATTTCTTGTAAAGTTTGATTACCAATTTGAATATTGATTGTACTGCGTTGTAATATAGCTACCTCAAAAAATCCCCGTTTATGGGCCTCCCAAAATTCTTCGGCTGGTTCAACAAACTTCATGTTTTTAGCTATTTTTCTGATATAAAAGCTATTAGAATAATCATTTGCTTTTTCTACTCCATTTAGGAAATAGGTGTTTATATTATTATATACTTTCATTTCCAAGGTTTTAATGAGCCATTAAAATACAAAAAACCTAAATAATAATCTAATTTACACAAATTATAATTCCAATTTAGGTATCCAATCCCTGTACCTTTGCTTTCATAAATGATAGAAAAGCATAAATGGATTACTTTAAACAAATTTTTAGCTACGTACTTTATCGTTTCAAACGAAAGCAGAGGGCTAATGCTTTGCAGGTTGAAACTAATAAAATTGAAAAACCGCTTGAAGAGGATAGCGTACTAAAACTTCTTTTCGTATTTATAGGTCCCGCTGTATTCGGGCTTTTAATCAACGCGCTCTATAATTTTGTAGACCGCATATTTGTGGGTCGATTTGTAGGTGCTGAGGGCTTATCTGCAGTGACAATGGCGTTTCCTATTTCCCTTTTTCAGTTTGGCTTTATTTTACTTTTTGGAAGTGGATCAGGTATTTTAATTGCCAAATACCTAGGTGAGAAAAAGAAGAACAAGGCTGAAGATGTACTCGGGGGTGCCATTGCCGGACTCCTACTGACTATCGTGATTTTCACTATCGCAGGATTGATATTCTATAAACCACTATTGGAATCTTTTGGAGCTCAAGGAATATTATTGGATTTAGCAGCAGAATATCTTGTGGTCCTTATCATGGGCTTTCCTTTAAGTTTTTTCCTCGCTTTGGAGTTTACTTGCCGGGCTGAAGGAAACCCACGTTTTCCTGCAAGGCTTATCTTATTATCCTCACTAATCAACGTTTGTCTTGATTATGTGTTTATGAAAATATTTGATATGGGAATAAGTGGTGCCGCTCTAGCTACCGTCATAGCTCAATCCACAAATGCTTTTTTTAATTCGATACTACTTAAGTGGTAATAGCCTTGTGCATATAGTTTGGAAAAAAATCAAACTCCAAAAGCATACTATTTTCCCAATTCTTTCGGTCGGCTTTGCACCATTCATAATGGACGTAGCTAACAGCCTACAAAATGTATTTGCAAATAATTTACTTCTCAATTCAGGAGGAATTGAAGGAGTAGCAGCAATGGGAATAATTTTCGGGCTTAATGTAATTTTTATGATGACGGCACTTGGCACAGGAGATGGAATGCAACCGATCATCAGTTTCAATTTCGGTGCAAAACTTAGTGACAGGGTAAAGGAAACTTTCAGGTACGCATTAATAATGGTAGGCGTAACTGGAATAATTGGGGTTTTTATTTTAGAATCCCATACAGTTTCATTGATCAGTTTTTTCATAGACGACAATGAAAACATCACCACTATTTCTAAAACAGCGATACAAATATTCGCGGTATCAATACCTTTTTATATGGTGCAGATAGTAATGACCCGCTACTTTCAGGCACTGCAACAAAATAGAATTGCAACAATGCTAGCACTATTGCGCCCGGGGTTGTTTGTTCCCATTGCAATCCTCCTAAATAAGTTATATGGGTTGATTGGAATATGGATAGCCTTTGTAGTGAGTGATAGTATAGCTGCCCTAATCTCATTTTTAATGGTTAAAGGCTACACGGGCAAAATTTTAAGACCACTTAAATCAGTTACCAGCAATAAACAATTATGGACATGAAAATAAAAACGATCAATTTAAAAATTTTGGGTATTGGACTATTTATTGGTTGCCTATCCATTTCTTGTAATGGCAATAAGGATGCTCATCTAAGCGAAGGAATTGCTGAATATAAGGTTTTAAGCCTTACGCCACAAAACGTAGACCTTTACAGTGAGTTTCCAGCACAAATTGAAGGAATTGAAAACATTGAGATTAGACCTAAAATCGAAGGTTTTATAGAAAAAGTTTTAGTTGACGAAGGGGAATATGTAGAAAAGGGGCGTTTACTTTTTGTGCTTAATGCGCCGCAGTATGCCCAAGAGGTACGCAATACCCAAGCCGCCATAAGCAGTGCCGAAGCAGAAGTAAGTTCTGCTCAATTGGAAGTGGAAAAAGCAAGACCCTTGGTAGAAAGAGGTATCATTAGCAGTTTCCAACTTACTTCAGCAGAAAACACGCTTAAGGCAAAAAAAGCAGCGCTAGAGCAAGCACAAACTAGTTTAGCAAATGCAAAAACCAATTACAGTTACACTCAAATTTCCGCTCCGGTCTCTGGTTATATCGGAACACTTCCTTATAAATTAGGTAGTTTGGTGAGTAGTAGCACAGCAGACCCTTTGACCACTGTATCTAATATTAAAAAAGTGTACGCTTATTTTTCTATTAATGAAAAAATACATCTTGAAATTGTCCGAAAAAACCAGGATATAAGCACTAAAGAGCGGATGGAAAATCCGATAGAAGTTCATCTATTATTACCTGATTATACGATGTTTGATCAAAAAGGTAAAATACAAACGATAAGCGGTCAAGTAGATGAAGAGACGGGTTCGTTTAATGTACGTGCAATTTTTGACAATCCGGAAAATCTACTTAGAACAGGAAATAGTGCAACCATACGCATTCCAAACACAATAGAAAACGCACTGCAGATACCACAATCTGCCACCTACGAAATTCAGGGAAATGTATACGCCTATGTGGTAGATAGTTTATCTCAAGCCCAATCGACCAAAATTACCGTTACCCCTTCTACATCAGGCCAAGCATATATTGTGACTGATGGACTTAAGGCCAATGATCAGGTTATTATTGAAGGAGTTAATACCCTCTCTAATGGCATGAAAATTCAACCTGTTCAGGTAAATGCTTCTGAAGTCGAAGCTTTACGAGTTTCTACCATAAGTGACAATTAATTTAAAAATCACGCATTATGTTTAAAAAATTCATAAAGAAACCTGTTCTATCATCAGTGATATCCATTATCATTTTGATATTGGGTATCATAGGAATCACAACCTTGCCGATATCTCAATATCCTGATATTGCACCGCCCACAGTTCAAGTATCAGCTTCCTATGATGGAGCAAATGCAGAAGCTGTGCTAAATAGTGTCATTATTCCACTAGAAGAAGCCATTAATGGGGTAGAAGGAATGACCTACATGACATCTACTGCAACAAGCGGATCGGCAAGTATAAGCGTTTATTTTGAATTAGGAACTGATCCAGATATTGCCGCAGTAAATGTTCAAAATAGCGTCTCTACTGCATCGAATCTGTTGCCATCAGAAGTTACACAATCTGGTGTAACTACTAAAAAACAGCAAAGCAGTAATGTTTTGATTGTTAGCCTTTACAGTGAGAATAGCGATTATGATGAAGCATTTATTCAGAACTATGCCAATATCAACATTATTCCCATTCTCCAAAGAATTAATGGAGTAGGAAGCGCTACTAGTTTCGGTAGTAGAGAGTACAGCATGCGTATTTGGCTAAAAGCCAACATTATGGCCAACTACGGTTTGGTTCCTTCAGATATTAGCCTTGCCTTGGCAGACCAAAACCTGGAAGCTGCACCCGGAGAACTAGGACTTCAAGGTGATCAGGCATATCAATACACTTTGAAGTACAAAGGTAAATTACAAGACGTTTCAGAGTTTGAAGATATCATCATAAAAACAACCGAAAGTGGTCAAATTCTAAGGTTAAAAGATGTCGCAAGAGTTGAGCTTGGCTCGCAATCTTATAGTACTTCAAGCTTATTGAATGGACACCCTGGAGTTGGAATTGCTATAGCACAATCTGCTGGATCTAATGCGCAGGAAGTTGTTGAAAATGCTAGAGCTTCTCTAGAAGCAGCATCAGTTAATTTTCCTGATGGAATCTATTATACCGAAATGCTCAATGCCAATGATTTCTTGGATGCTTCTGTTACTAAAGTAATTGAGACACTCATAGAAGCATTTTTGTTGGTATTTCTCGTGGTTTTTATCTTTCTCCAGGATTGGCGTTCTACTTTGATTCCAGCAATATCAGTGCCGGTAGCCGTTGTAGGCACCTTCTTCTTCTTAAGCTTCTTTGGTTTCACCATCAACTTATTGACATTGTTCGCCTTATTGCTGGCTATTGGTGTTGTAGTAGATGATGCCATTGTGGTGGTAGAAGCTGTGCATGCCAAGCTAGACAGTGGATATAAATCAGCACGAAAGGCTAGTTTAGATGCCATGAATGAGATTACCGGAGTTATTATTTCCACTACATTGGTCATGGCTGCTGTATTTGTACCCGTAACCTTTATCAGTGGGTCCTCTGGAGTGTTTTATCAACAATTTGGATTTACCCTCATTATCGCAATTATTTTATCGTCAATTAATGCATTGACTTTGAGTCCGGCTTTGTGCGCCTTATTGTTAAAACCACACCAGGATGATCAAACCGAAAAGGGATTTATCCAACGTTTTCATATTGCATTTAACACAGCTTTTGAGAAGACAACTTTAAGGTATAAAAAGTCAATTTCATTCCTTATTCGAAAGAAAGCAATAGCCATTGGTACACTCCTCCTATTTTTTGGATTGTTCGTTTACCTTTTGAATACTACCCCAACCGGTTTTGTCCCAGATGAGGATCAAGGTGTTATTATGTCCAATATTAGCTTGCCTGCAGCAGCATCTCTGGAAAGAACCGCTGAAGTAGTAAACCAAGTACAAGAAATTACGGCAGATATTCCAGAAATAGAAACAGTATTCACATCTACAGGCCGTGGAATGATCAGTGGTGCAGGTTCAAATTATGGTATGCTTATCCTCAGATTGAAAGATTGGGATGAGCGATCAGGCAATGATCAAGACGCGCAATCAATTATCAAAAGATTGTTTGGAAAGACTGCACACATTAAAGATGCTAGTATCATCTTTTTTACACCACCCACTATAACGGGTTTCGGTATAAGTAACGGATTTCAATTACAATTACAGGATCAGAGTGGCGGAACTGTGGATGAACTTTATGCTGTGAGTCAGGATTTTATTTCAGCTTTAAACAAAAGACCTGAGATCCAATATGCAACCACCACGTTAGATCCAACCTTTCCTCAGTATGAAGTTGTAGTAGATGTAGCCAAAACCAAACAAGCAGGCTTAAATGTTGATGACATTCTAAGTGTAATGCAGGGGTATTTTAGTGGTGTCTATGCTTCCAACTTCAACAAATTTGGAAAACAATACCGTGTCATTTATCAAGCTGATGCGAATTTTAGAACAAACACTGAAAGCTTAAATGCCATCAAAGTAAAAAACAGCAATGGTATAATGGCTCCTATAACTCAGTTCGTTACCCTCGAGCGAGTTTACGGCCCTCAGAGTATATCACGTTTTAATTTATTTACATCTGCTAGTATAAACGGTGCTCCCAATGATGGTTATAGTTCTGGTGATGCCATTAGCGCTATTCAAGAAGTGGCTGCAGAAACACTGCCAACAGGTTATGGCTATGAATATTCAGGACTGACAAGAGAAGAAATTTCTGCAGGTAGTCAGACTGTTTACATTTTTGTTTTTTGTTTCATTTTTATCTACTTTTTCTGAGTGCTCAATACGAAAGTTACATACTACCTTTATCAGTGTTATTGTCTGTCCCAGCCGGACTTTCAGGTGTGTTGATATTTGCGAATCTATTTGGTATCAGCAATAATATCTACATCCAAATTACACTCGTCATGCTTATCGGGTTACTTGCCAAAAACGCCATTTTAATTGTAGAATTTGCCCTGCAGAGGAGGCGTGAAGGTGAAACCATTGTACAGTCCGCAATAGATGGTGCCACAGCCAGACTTAGGCCTTTATTGATGACTTCATTTACATTTATTTTCGGTTTATCCCCCTTAATGATCGCATCGGGTGCAGGCGCTATAGGAAATAGAGCCATAGGCACAGGAGCCATTGGCGGGATGCTAATTGGAACCATTTTAGGCGTCTTAATTATTCCAACACTTTATATCATTTTCCAAACGCTCCAAGAAAAAATTGTGGGTATACCGGATGACGATTGGGGGGAAGAAGAAGCCATAACATTGAACAAATAAATAAAACGGACATGAAAAATAGAGCTTTAAAATATATTGTTCCAATAGCCTTTTCGCTTATAATATTGAATTCCTGTGCCGTGGTAAATAAAAACTATCAAGCACCAGCGACAGCGTTTTCTGAACAATATAGGGATTCAAATGTAACGGATTCCACCACTATTGCTTCACTGAAATGGGAGGAAATAATTACTGATCCTATTCTACAAGAGCTAATTAGGGAAGGATTGGAAAACAATCTTGATTTGAAAATAGCCCTGGAAAACATCAATCAGGCGCAAGCAAGTTTGATGCAGGCTAAGCTATCTTTTTTACCAAGTTTGGAAGGAACTGCTCAAATAAGTAATTCAAAAACATCCCAAGCAGCACTAAATTTTGGTAATATAGAAGGTATCAACTTAAATACAGATTCATATTTAGGTCAATTAAGCAGTAGTTGGGAAATAGATGTTTGGGGTAAGTTAAAAAGTAGCAAAAGAAGTGCCCTAGCTTCCTTCCTACAAACGGAAGCAGCAGCAAGAGCTATCCAAACCCAACTGATTTCGGATATAGCTGTGTCCTATTATAATTTGCTAGCACTCGATGAACAATTGGCCATTGCTCAGCAAACCCTTCAAAACAGAATTGGAGATCAAGAAACCATGAAATACCTTAATAGATCAGCAATTGTAGATGGTGCGGCTGTTGTTCAAAGCGAAGCAAGTAGATACGAAATAGAAGCCAGTATACCAGATATTGAATTAAGTATTCAGCAAGGAGAGAATGCCCTTTCTATTCTTTTGGGCAGATCCCCCGGTTCCATAGAAAGGTCTTCACTGACTGAGCAAAAGGCCTATTCCGATTTACAAATTGGGCTCCCGGCCTCACTTCTCAGAAATCGGCCTGATATACAAGAAGCTGAATTGGCTTTTAGAAGTGCTTTTGAAGATGTCAATGTGGCAAAATCCTATTTCTATCCTTCTCTTACCATTACTGCTAATGGTGGGCTTTCATCTTTGTCTTTAACAGGTTTTTTTGACAATTCCATATTCTACAATTTAATTGGCGGCTTAACACAACCCATTTTTGCAAAGGGAGAAAATAAGGCACGATTAAAAATTAATGAATCATTGCAGCAACAAGCCTTTTATGATTATAAAGCCACTTGGCTAGAAGCAGGGGAAGAAATATCGAATGCACTCTTTCTTTATAATAAAGCCAAAGAAAAACAGGAAGCAAGAGCCAATCAAATTTCAGCTTTGGAAAAATCAGTGGAGTTTACCGAGGCCCTTTTGGAATATTCTTCTTCCACTAATTATACAGATGTACTGACCACTAAAAACAATCTTTTGTCTGCTCAATTAAATGGTGTTAGCGACAAATTACAGGAGTTGCAGGCCGTGGTCCAACTTTATCGAGCCCTTGGGGGAGGATGGATAAATAATTAGAAAGCAATCAAGCTGTTTAAACTCCCGATCATATAATCAGATTTCTTGAGCTTAATTAGATAGTGTTGATTTTGAAACCCCACACAGCAACAAAGCTGCTGATTTTGTAACGATTATAACAGGTAATGGGTTTTGTATTGGATCCTTCAGGTTAAATCAATTGATTTTAATTATTAAATGAGGCGGCAGTAGAGATAATATATTCTCTATTGCCGCCCTTTTTCCAAATGCACAATAGAGTAATCGTACAATCAAGCATTTAAAATTCAGGATAGCTAAAACATTGGGTAGGGCCATACGTAAAGAGAAAGTTTTGGAAAGGAGTACTAAACTTCACCCAAAGTAATCAAACCATACCGGACTTAGTTTGGAGAATGCAGCCCCATTTTATTCCCTTCTGAATCAAGGAAGATGGCGAAAAACCCACTCTCATCTGCATGGAGGGATTTTGGAACAATTATTTCTCCCCCATTTTTCTCGACCTTATCAAGAATTACTTGTAGGTCATCACCTCCATTTAAATAGATGGTCACCCCAGAGGCCGAGGGAGTGTAACCTTCTGCCTTCATAATCACCCCCGTAACCATTTGCTCTTCGTATGGGAAGATTCCCATTTGCATTTCCGGGAATTCCATCTTCACAATGTGGATGTCCAAAATTGCCTGATAAAAATCAACTGCTCTTGAAATCTCTGTCGCGGGAATTTCAAAAATTGAAATAAAACTGTTCATAGGAATGTTCTTTTGTGTTCCGTTTAAATCAATGGGGCGGTTTACAGTATTTGATTGGTCCTGACCCTCACAGGCGGCCAGCCAAAAGCCAAGTAAAACCACACCATTGCGTATTAAATATTTCATATTTTCTGTGTATGTTCACCATACAAATATGAAATAGGAACCTCAGCTAAAATTGTAAAAATGCGACACCTTTACTGATAAAAAAGCCTTGAAAGGGTCATGTTTTCATGGCCTAAAAATTCTTTGGGGTTGATACCTGTAAATTCTTTAAAATCCTTGATAAAATGTGCTTGGTCGTAATATTCAGTTTGGTAGGCAATGGCAGTTAAACTATCCGACTCTTGGTTTAGCAACATTTTTATAGCTGTTTGAAGGCGGATTACTTTGCCCAACTGTTTTGGGCTAACGCCAATTTGCTTTTTAAACTTCCGCTCTAGTTGCCTTCTTTTGGACAAGTCCTTTTTGAGAATTGCGCGTATCGATTCTGTTCCATTGGAGGATATCAGGGCATCGACAGTCTGTTTTACAATGTGGTCAATGGTATCTTTATTATTCAGTTTATTCAGAAGGAATTGTTCTATGATTTCAATCCTATTTTGGCTATCCCTAGCCTGAATAATACTTTGTTCCAAGGCTTTAATTGCATGCCATTCAAACAATTGAGCTAAAGGTGTTTCTTTATTTACCAAATTTTTAATGGGTATCTTCACAAAATTGGCAAAGCCATAAGGATAAAATCTAATCGCAAAAGTATTTACTTGGCCCAAAGGCTCGATAAAAAACGGGTCCACGGTTTGTCCAAGAACCATTGCCCGAGGTTGTAGGATAAATTCATCCTGAGAAATGTACCGCTTGATATCATCTCCAAGAATAAATGCCATTTCAATGCATCCATCGGGAATAATCCGTTGCCTTTTGGCTTCCCCTTCAGCAGGAACTTCCAAAGTCCAATAACAACATATAAGAGAGGCTAAATCCGGATGGGGTTGGAAGGTTTGATAGTTCATTAATGAATGAATTTTACAGGCTTAATCGCTCTGAATAGCCCAAAATGGTTTAATTTTATTGTGATAAAACATGATTTTTATTCACCTGACATACAACCTTACCACCGAACACTCTATATCAATAAGGCTACACCTAATACCCTATAACATTACCTCTTTAGATTTTCCCCTGTGCACTATCTAGTTGTATTACAAACTCAAATTTACCATTGATCCTTAATAAAACAAGGAGGACCGAGCGTAGTAAACAATTTATAAGAAACATACAAAATTTCGCGCAGAGTCGCAGAGTCGCAAAGAGAGAATTTCCTAACCTTAGCGTCTTTGCACCTTTGCGAACTTTCAACAGTATCCTACAAGTTTCTTTTACTTGTTTACCTTTGAGCGATGGTGATAAAAAATTTATATGAACCATAAAAAAATTTCGCCCAGAGTCGCAAACACGCAATGAGAAGATTTCCTAACCTTGGCGTCTTAGCACCTTTTCGAACTTTCAACAGTATATTACAAGTTTCTTTTACTTGTTTACCTTTGAGCGATGGTGATAAATAATTTATATGAACCATAAAAAATTTCGCGCAGAGTCGCAGAGATGAAATAAGGGAATTTCCTAACCTTGGCGTCTTAGCACCTTTGCGAGCTTTCAACAGTATCCCATAAGTTTCTTCTACTCGTTTGACTTTGAGCGATGGTGATAAAAAATTTATATGAACCATAAAAAAATTTCGCGCAGAGTCGCAGAGTCGCAAAGAGAGGATTTCCTAACCTTTGCATCTTAGCACCTTTGCGAGCTTTCAACAGTATCCCATAAGCTTCTTCTACTCGTTTGACTTTGAGCGATGGTGATAAAAAATTTATATGAACCATAAAAAAATTTCGCGCAGAGTCGCAGAGATGCAATAAGGGAATTTCTTAACCTTAGCGTCTTTGCGCCTTTGCGAGCTTTTAACAGTCTCCCAAAAGGTTCTTCTACTCGTTTGACTTTGAGCGATGGTGATAAAAAATTTATATGAACCATAAAAAAATTTCGCGCAGAGTCGCAGAGACGCAAAAAGAGGATTTCCTAACCTTAGCGTCATTGCACCTTTGCGAGCTTTCAACAGTCTCCCAAAAGGTTCTTCTAGTCTTCACCCTTTGAGCGAATCTAACTACCCTTGAAGGCTTTAAAAGCCTTCAAGGGTTTTATACGATACGACACATCAAACTACTTGCAGAATCTCAATGGCTCGGCCTCTAAAATCCACCTTATCTCCTGCACATTTACCTTTTAAGGCAATCACCAAGGGAGAATCAGCCGATACCACCTGAACTTCCTGCCCCTCATGCATGACCTTGCCAATGGAAGCAGCCACCCATAGCCAGCCAAGTTGAACCTTAACCAAGGCTCCGAGGCATACGGTAGCAGAAGGATCCACAGAGGTCTGGATTACCATTTTCTCATCCCGATCCAACAGAACCTTTTGCTTTTCTAATAAATCCCTGCTTTGGTTGATACTCTCTCTACCTGTCTCATATTTGTCTCCCATACTGCTTTTGGTATCAGCATTGGAGGCTTCTTGCAAGGCAAGTAATTGGGAATTAAGATCTTCTTTTTCTCTGCCATTAAGGTCAGTACAGCATTTTTTAGGCCGGCTTTATAGGTACTTTCCATCTATGAAAAATAAGCGTGAAGGTTTAACAATTATTTTTCATTCATTAGGCTTTCTATTTCATCAGGCTCAATTGGAATATTTCCCATCAGGTCGGTATAGCCCTTTTCATTGATCACAATATTGTTTTCCAGCCTGATGCCTATTTCTTCTTCCAACACATAGATGCCCGGCTCCACGGTAAAGACCATACCCGCCTGAATCGGTTCATACATGGTACCTACATCATGCACGTCCAGCCCTAAGTGATGAGAAGTACCATGCATAAAATATTTTTTATATGCCGGGTTTTTGGGATCCTGGTTTTTTATATCCGTCTGATCAATCAAGCCCAAACTTAAGAGCTCACCTTCCATTATCAAACCTATTTCCTTATGGTAGGATTGTATATCCACTCCCGGTCTTAGCATGGCCATTGCTTGTCGCTGCACCCTTAAGACAGCTTCATATATCTGCCTTTGTCGCTTGGTAAAGCGACCATTGACAGGAATGGTTCTGGTCATGTCTGCATTGTAGTTGCCATATTCAGCACCTACATCCATAAGGATCAGATCCCCATCCTTACAAGTCACACTATTGTCCAAATAATGCAGCACACAGGCATTTCTTCCTGAGCCAATGATGGGCTCATAAGCAAAACCCCTGCTGCCACTTTTTATAAACTGGTGTAGGTATTCCGCTTCAATTTCGTATTCAAGTACCCCAGGTTTTACAAAATCCAATACCCTTCGAAAACCCGCCTCCGTGATATCACAGGCCTTTTGAATCTGATCAATCTCTTCCGTTTCTTTTACCGCCCTAAACTTGTGCATCATGGGGGCCAATCGATGGTATTGATGTAGCGGATACCTGGCCTTACATTCTTTAATAAACCGAGCAGTCCTAGTTTCCACCTCCACAACAGCCCTGAGATGTTCATTTGTATTTAAGAAAACATGCTTACTAAGGTTCATCAAAGTATTAAAGATACTATCAAAATCCGTCGTCCATTTGATAGTACTTATGCCGGAAAGGGCAGTAGCTTCTCCCATGGTGAATTTATGTCCCTCCCAGATGGCAATATGTTCGCTGGTAGGTTTGATAAAAAGCACCTCTCTCAATGCAGGATCCGGAAAGTCAGGACATATCACCAAGATAGTCTCTTCCTGATCGATTCCGCAGAGGTACAAAAGGTCATTGTTTTGCCTGAACTTCATGGTCCCATCTGCATTGGTAGGCATGATATCATTGGAATTTAAAACCGCTAAAGAATTGGACGGCAATTTATTGGCAACTTTTGCCCTATTTTTGATATAGAGGGATGCTTTGGCAGGTTCGTATCTCATAAAATATTGGGTTTTAACAAAGGTAAAAAATATACTTTGATCACAAATTTAACTAGCCAAGGAAATGGCATTTTTTGCCCTGCCTGCTAAAACAAGATAGTTTTGACCGATTCCCGCTAATATCCTTAAATCTAATTTTCTATCACTTTCTCGGAACCGGCTGTAAAAGTATAGCGAAGCAGAACTTTTGTTACACTTGCTACAACACCTGTGGCTACAGTCCATAACAATGCTTCTTTTAGGGAATTATTTTCCGGATAAGGGTTTTTTGGAGCTTCCTCACCTGTCTTTTTCTCATACAATTGTTCCAGTCCTTTCCGCACTAAAAAGCGCCAAGGATGGTTCCTCCTGTAATTACTAAAGATTGCAGATACTCTTTGTTTTGTTGTTTCATGATAGGATAAGTTTTTTACACTTACTACCATTAAATAATCATGCCAAACCCTTAAGATTTTAAGCGATATTTTGGATTTTTTTGCACTGGTACACTTTGAAGGGTAATTGGTTGACTTTTTTAAAGATGCCAATTCTTCATAAAATCCAACTTTGACTAAGGGGAATTTTAGGGAAATGGGGTTTGATGCTGAGTTTGTATCACCCATCGGGATGAATAGACTAATGCATTTACCGTAACTGTTAATCCGAACGAATCTAAATCCCCCTTCAATTGGGCAAAGGGGGATTTATTACGTAAACTGCAAACCAATTGTAGCTTTTAAACCAGTAACTTTCTCACAGCCCTAAAAACCTTTTGATATTTCCGGACTGTAAGTTCGCCCTGGTTTGAGCATCTGCTTCATCTTCTCGCAAAGAGGCAATCCTTAAGGCCCCAGTTTTGTAGTCCAGGATAGGAGAATGCGTACCAAAGCCAAACTTTTCTTCACCGAAAGTATCCATCAACCCCCTTAGGTCCAACACATTTCTTCCTGAGGTATCCATAAACACATCCCCTTTCTTAAACAAATCCAAATCCTCAGTTTCTAGGTGGGTGCTACCGGACAAATTCAGCACCATAAACTTGGCATCAGGTACAGCTTTAACAATAGGCATCACATCACTTAGCTTCCACTCATTGCTAATATCCAGCCATGAGCTGGGGCGGCTATCCACCATTCTAAGTGTTAATCCAACCGGCACCTCCAGATCTCTGCACCTTTTCACCAATTCAACACAGGCCGGCAAGTCAAGTCCATAACGATGGTATTTTGGAAATATTCTTACCCCTTCATTCCTAAATTTTCTATACTCTCATGCAAATCTTCTCTCCAACCTGAATAGACAGGGTTGATTACTGCAAAAGGAATCAATCGCTCCTCCCATTTCCTATTAAACCTGATCTCTTCGTAAGTTTCCTTGTTCGCAGCTTGGGTATCTTTATAAAATATTCCATTAATATTGGTCAAAACCGAAGCGCTAATATTATTGGCATCCATTCTCTCTATAAGATCCCTACAGCTACTATTTTTTACCTGACGAAAGGGCCAGTGTCCTATATATGCATTACTATCTATCCACATGGTTTCCTGACTTTTTTAGTACATTGTTATAATTATCAAAGAAGAGCTTTTTTCTTTGACTATCTGTAAGGGTAGCAGCCATCATATGGCCTACACCTTGAAAAAGCTATTGTCGCAACCAAAGAAGATCCTATCCTCGCCAATATACTCCATGGCATAGGGAATGATATCTCCTTCATTATTACTCCCTGAAACATCTACAAATACATTTGGAAAAGGAGCGACAGCCTTGCAGGCATCCATCCAGTCTCCACCACCGGCAAGGTGGGCCAATTGAAACATGGCCTCAGGATACCTTTTGGCTGCTATTACAAAATCCTCCGGTGTAGAGACATTTTCCGGTTCTCTAGCATCAAATATCACCCTAGACTTGCCTATCCCCATATGCATCAAAATGATCATCTTCATGTCTATGTATTTCTCTATAATGGGATAAAACAAGGGATCACTTATTTTCACATGGTTGTAAAGCTTTAAGCCGGTCATTCCCTGATCTATACACCTGTCAATTTCATCTAAAGATTCTTTGGCAAATGTAGGATTGATCGTAGGCTGACCAATAAACCTGTCAGGATACTTCTTTACAGACTTAAGAATCAAATCATTGCAGGCAATAAACTCTTCCGGAAGACCTTTACTTCCTGGCCTCATTGGCCTTGAAATCACCAATTTATCTATCCCTAACCTATCCGCATATTCTATCTGTGTTTCCGGGCTATCCGAAGTAAAATAGACATGGGCATGGGAATCAATCTTTTTGTATTTCATGACCTCCTTCATCAGGTCATTCTCCATAACGGGCTTTTCTTTGCTTTTAAAGCCCGACAGATGTGCACCCAATGCAATTCCTGAAACAGAAACAGCACTGGTTGAAAAAACTTTCTTCTATTCATGTTTTCAAATTGTTTTTTCGAAGTGGTATTATTAATACGTGACCGACGACTAAAGCGCGTCGCAAGTATAAAATTTTAGCATTAAGAAAGTGTTTCCTTCCAAACCAATCCCCCGTTTTGAACCGAGGCAGCAGCAAAATGTCCACTTAACTTGATCTTGTCCGATTCAATGCTTACCTCACCTTTATTATGCAAGGACATGATATAATCAACCCCCAAAGTAGTCTCAACCCTTACAAGTCCCTGCTTGTCTATCAACTCTACATTCTTGACAATGGACGTCCCTTTTTCAAAGCCTTCAAAGACAGAAACAAAAGTTTGAAGCTCATTTCCCCTTTTTCTCCGAACAAAGTAAGGAATAGTAGCTCCAATATCGGCATTTTTCCAATCTTTTTGTCCCCATCCGGTACCCACAAACATTTCTTCACCTTCTTGCCCCAAACACCAAGCCTTGGTGTAAACACCTGTTTCACTTTTCCATTGGCTTTTCCAAGTCCTATTACCTTTAGCCGTTCTGATGTCACTAAAATCATAAAGTGACAGTTCTTGATCAGGATTTGGAGCTATGTCTAGAATTTCCATATCATTGGTTGATGCATGGAATACGTAATCCTGAATCTCCCCACCTTGCACTCTAAAAAAATCTACCACATAACTCTGCCCATTTCCATGGTCCACTAAGATTGTGGTTCGTTTGTAAACCAAGGCCTGAGAATATGCGGTCGAAGCCATTTCCATTACCTTCACCTTCGGGAAAGTTTTAAACAATAAAATTTCTCCTCCCCTCCCTTTTTTAATTTGATTTTGCTCATCCAAGAGAACTGTATTGTGTGCCAGTGCCCTGATATTATTGGGCTTCTGAGGGTGATCCCATAAGTAGCCCAAATCCGATAGTAAGGCTGTACCTTTTTTCCAATAATAAAGATTAAGGCTGTCATTTTCATGATGAGTACCCCAAGGACTGGCACTCAGGAGCACCAAACTTTCTCTTCCATCGACCCCTGTTCTAAAATGTCCAATTTGTAAATTGGGTGGACACCAATCCGTGAATTTTAACACGGGATTACTCTCTTGACTCAGCTGTGGTTTTCTGTAATACAAGGAGAAAGACAAAGCGCCATTGGGCTTGGTAAGGTCATAAGGAAGCCGCAACACCGGCTCCACTTCACTCTCAGTAAATTCACTATTGAATCTCTGAGATCCGCTATGCAATAAAAGTGCATCTCCACACATTTCCTTCAGTAAAGCCAAGTAGGATTTTTTCTCCTGATAATTGGCGACCATTAAGTCTACATAAGCTACATCAAGTGTAGTGTTTACGAAGGAGTCCGCATAAGGAGGATATTTCAAATCCCCCTGAAGACCATTATAAAAAGCCTCCCAAACGGATTTATAATTGGTGGCATGATATAGATCCAGCCTTTCAATTCGCTTACCATCGGAATCCCGATAGCCTTCAGGATCTGAATACCCCTGGCCTGCTTGAGCCATGTCCCAAATACCTCCCAAAGTCATCAAACCATAAAAAGGGGATTCACTGGTAGTGCCATCAGGCAAATACCACCCGTTAATGGTCATATCGAACCCTTCAAGTCCAAACCGAACCAAACCCGGATGACCTACACACATTCCTACCAAAGCCACGGAAGTCCGGTTACTAACAGATTTATTGTTCAGTTTCTTGTCGCAAACCAGCAATAGGGTGCTTTCCAACAACAACTCCTTTTCTATTTTTATTTTTTCAGCTTCTGAAAACAAAGAAGATCCATCTGTTTTTTTGCTTGACAGGTAAGGTCATAGGCTGTCACTACTTTTCTTACAAAATCAGCCTCTAAACCAACCCCACTAGCTCTCCCGGCACTCCAAAATCCAGTCCAAAGCGCATGATCAGGTTTATTGGGAGGAGGACAAAGTTCAGGTTCAGGCAAATTCATTATATTTAGTGCGGCCGTTTTTGGAGCCATGTCAGCATACTCCCCATACCCCACATGAACCAACCATCCAGGATAACATTCTGCCAAACGAAGCAGTATTTCCCTACATTTGGCGGCGTAGTAAAGGTTTCCGGTGAGTAGGTATCCCTCCGCCAAAGTTTTGCAAAAACCTGCAATCCACTGAACTCTTCGCGCCCTGACATTTGCTGTAAAACTAGGTCTTCCTTCTTTGTATCTGAAAATCACAAAAGGCTCACCACCACAATAGGAAATCTTTTGAGGCTTACCCCATTTGGTCTCCAATACTATTTCCTCAGGATACTCACTGTTGGGAAAAACCAGCTGACAGGCAGTACATTGGATCTCATGAGGCTTATCAACATCCCAAGCCCACAATCCATGTGGATGCACCGGTAAACCCTTATCCCTGCAAGAAGGGCATGGTGTCCAAAGTGGATCACCGGGAGTAGTTTCCTCTATCATTTCAAGCAGAAACTCAGGAGTAATCTTAGCAATATGATTTTGAATCACTTGCTCTATCCGCTCAAAATGATCCTTTGCCCAATCGTGATTTTGAATATTTTTTAGGGCAAGTTCTTTGTTCTCCTGTTTGATGGTTAGGCAAGGATGATGAACTTTTTTCCTATATTTTTCCCAGTCTGACCAATCCATCAATTGTTCAGTATCCGGATAATTATTTTTGCTTAAATATTTTGAAGGATAATTGATGGGATTGATATACAATCCCAAGCCCAATAGGGTACTTTGTTTAAGAAATTCCCTTCGATGAGTCTTATTATTCATAAATATTAGTTATTGCTCTTAACCTTCTTAGCATAGGGTAGCAAAAAAGTTTAGAATTGATCCATCATGTCATTGATGCACTTAAATATTTTAGTTTCTAATGTGGGTTTCCACGTTCCCGGAAGTCCAAAAGCGATTTGAGAAGTGGCTCCCTCATAACCTCCCTCTGCAAGCACTGTCCTGGAGGGAATATAGGCCATGACATCATTTGAATATCCCAGAACAAATAAGTTGCTGCCGTATTGGGTTTTTAACTTTACAGCATAATCTACCACCGGTTCTCCCCCAAGGGCAACCATCATTTGCTCACCAAGCTTCCAAATTTGAATGGGGTATGGATAGGATTGAACTACTTTATTGTTTTTGACTTTCTCATGCATCATCTTTGCCCATCGCTGATAATGACCCGTACTCTCTTTGATCATTTTTTCCAAAACCTCATTGGAAGGTGGGGCATTTAATTCAAGATTTACTTCAGCATAAGTAGTTTTTAATGTGGACGCCAGCGGTTTCATCTCTTCGTTAAGCACATTTTCAACCGCGACTGCCAATTCTTTACCGTATTTCTTGGCCAAAGGAATAGACAGCCTGGGCAAAGGATTTTGGTTGGCTCCTGCCCCTTGGAAAAACATGGCCGTTGCACCCGGGTACATTTTTTCCAATTCAACCTGTGCAAATCCCGGATAATCCCCAGACCATTGGGTTACTGATAAGACTGTTGCATGACAAGCATATCCAAAGGCAACTGCCATGATGTTATCTTTTCTATCAGTCACTTTTAATACCGGAACGGCATAATCATTCGGGCCATTGGTAGTGGTGGTGGCTCCCAATTCAGCTTCTGTATTGTTTCTTCGATTTACCTGAAACCTGGTAAGTCCGTTCTCTGTAAAAATTTTGGCAGGAATCAATCCTTTTAAGGCTTGCCCCACCAATTCAACAATTTGATCTTCCAGCCAATCCGAGTAGGTATTTACCTTATCGATTTCGTCATCACTCAATGGGTAGACATGGTACAAATAATCTTTGAGCACGGGTCCGGAATGAGAATGGGAAAAGTTCAATAATACAGCATCCTCATTTAGGCCATACCTTGTTTTGATTTTCTTCTTTATTCGAGTGCTCATGTCTCTCGGCATGCCGGAAAGATCATTTGTAATCAATACAGCCGTATTCTTGTCTTTGTCTTGAATAACAAGGGCTTTGGACCAGATCGGGTGAATGACTCCTTGAGAAGGCTTGGTTCTTGAAGCAAAACCGGCCATCCACATAGGGGCTTTGGGAGTAATATTGATTTTTGCTACGTTGGCTTTCCACCCGATTGAATCCACCTGAGCTTTTAGCAAGTTTGGAATCAATAAGCAACTAAGAAAAAGCAAGAAGCTTGGAAATTGAAGGGGTCTTAAATAGGATATGTAGTTTTTCATGGCGATATAAGAGGGTATGCTATAGTTTGAATACCTACATTTTCCGCTAGTTTGGTCGCTTCATAAAGGATATCATCTTCTATTGATGCTGCCCATTGCGAAGTCAAATAAGGGGATCTATTGGCTTCATATCCGCCTTCAGAGAGCACCATCTTGGTGGGAATATATCCCATCACATCATTGGAATAGCCCATTACAAATATATCGGGACCAAAAATCTTTTTAAGTTCAAGCGAATACCCCACCAGAAGTTCCCCTCCTAAAGCAAAAATTGCTTGGTCACCTAATTTCCAAACTTGAACAGGATAAGGATAAGTTGATTTTAAATGTTCTCCATTGTTCAATCTTGAAACCAGCACTTTTGCATTTTCCTTTAAGTAGTTGGGATAACCGGGGGTTTCACCGCTAATGATATCTTCCAATTCTTCCCTAGTGGGCACTGCCTTGGCAAATTTCAAGTCAATTTCCGAATAAGCGGTGGAAAGGTTTCCTTCCAATACCTTCATGTCCTCATTCACTACCCGTTCAACAGCTGCAGCCAATTCTTTGCCATACTGTTGGGCCAAGGCTACTGACCTTCTGGGCAAAGGGTTTTGATCAGCGCCTGCTCCTTGAAAAAACAAGGCTGTAGTTCCCGGATAAATTTTCTCCAATTCCATCTGTGCAAAACCTACGTAGTCTCCTGAAATCTTATAATCTGATAAAACGGTAGGATGACAGGCATAGCCAAAAAGAATCGCCTTAAGGTTTCCTTCCGGGTCTTCAACTTTAATCACTGGTACAGCATAATCATTGGGACCATTTAATTCAGTTTGTGCGTTTATTTGGGCTTCTTTATTGTTTCTTCTATTGACCTGAAATCGGGTAATTCCATTTTCGGAAGAAAGAGTTACCGGTTCAAGCGATGCTATGGCTTGGCCAACCAATTCAACTATTTCTCTCTCTACTCGATCGGCAAAATTTTGAATTTTATTGTATTCGTCTTTACTAAGTTGGAATTGATATCGCGGATGGTCCGTCTCCGGTCCGGTATGTGTATGTGAACTGTTGAGAATTATTTGTTCTCTGGAGAGACCATATTTAGCTTTCAGTTGATCTCTTATATTATCAGATAAAAATTTTCTAAAAGCCAACAAATCAGCGGTCACTACAACAGCAAGATTACCATTAGGATCTTCGATGGCAAGGGCTTTTGCCCATACCGAATGTCTTATTCCCTCTGAAGGACGATTTCTTGCAGCATAGCCTCCCATCCATATAGGGCCATGTGGTGTGATTTCAACTTTATCTACTCCGGCTTTCCAAAAGTTTATACTTTGTTGTGAAAATGAGGGGTTACTAAACAGCCAAATTGCTAATCCAAAAAAATTGTGCAATAAGATTTTGGGAATTTACTCTTCATGTTTAATTGTTTACCGTATACAATCGTTTTGGTTTGGAAATAGTGACCGGAAACAATTATTGCTTACTTATCAAGTCACTTTTTACTATCCCAAAAGGAAAACTCGAAATAGTCTGTCCATATTTTTTCGTGGAAATTATTATCACCACTAGAAGTTAAGAAAAGTTGGAGATTGAAGCAAAGGAATATAGGTGCAATGGTAAGTTGGTGGTAGTTTTTGGAGCAAGTTTAATTGAACCCTTAGCAATTATTTAACCAAAAGGCACAATGAGATTTAAGGCTACTTTCCATTGCTCACCCAGATGGACTTATAAAAAGTGCAATGCATTATTCAGACAGGGCAAGTATAATAAAACCTAAGGGTCAAGATAAGTTTCGGTTCAAATAAAAGAAAAAATCCCTCTGTTTGGTTAAACAGAGGGATTCATTAATTATTCAACGACTTCCAAAGGAGCAACGTTGTTTTCAGCACCCACATAACCTTCATTTTGGTTAATGGTCCCTAAGGTATTTGCTGTTATTACATTATTATCAATTGGCCAAAGTACGTGGAAAGGGGCAATCGCAGGAGTATTCCCTATCACTATTGGCTTAATTGTATACATGATGTTTTTCTCAATGACCCTATCATACCACCAGTTATTGTCTGAAAAAGACTCAAGGCTATAACCTCCCAAATTTTGAGAAGCCATGATATAGGAAACTCGAACCATTTCTGAATGACGAGGAGATTCTAAGAATAGCTCACGGGCTCTCTCATCAAAGATGTATTCAATGGTTACATCAGAGGCATCAATTGGTAATGCATTTGCTCTTGTTCTCACTTCGTTGATATCAGCAGCAGCAGCATCTAATTGGTTTTTCCAATAGTAAGCTTCGGCACGTAGTAGGTACGTTTCCGCAAGTCTATATATATACCAGTCGCCATTTCCTCCCATAGGTACAGCAGTAGGAGATTGTTGAGGCTGATATGTCTTATAGAAAATAAATGGGAAATGTTTATAAACTGAATCTTGTGGAGCGGTCATGTACATAGGATTAACCGGCTTTCCGAAGTCTACAGATTCAGGATTGGTATATACCAATTCATGCTTATCAATCCAGTTTACATCACTTCTTCTAAGGTCAGGAGTAGTCATGTAATCGAAACCATTTTCTTCCCAAATATCATAAAATCCGTAAGGAGTAGAAATCATATCCGGGTTTCCTCTTCCTAGTGAATCATATCTAGGGCCACTATCAAATGTACCTCTTAAACCTTGGCTATCACGAATAGAAGAATGCCACCAAGAGCCATGGAAATGTCTCATGGTATACAAACCGGCTGTTTGTGCACCTGCAGGAGCTTCAAATCTATCAACCATTGCTAAAATGGTTTCAGTATTTGCCCCAATATTCTTGTTTTCAGGACGGTGAAGATCCCAGATTACATTTTTCTCTGCGATATCTCCTTCACTTCCAAATCGATCCTTTACCAAAGCATAATTTCCATTGATTATGGCTGAAGAAGATTCGATGGCTTTATCAAATTCCAAATTGGCAAGGTAAACCTTGGTCAACAAATGATTTCCTGCCCCTTTTGTGATAGCACCCGGCACTGCAGTTTCTGGCAACCACTGTACAGCATATTCCAAATCTGATTGAATTTTATCAAGGATTGCCCATCGGCTATGCGTCTGGTAATCTAACCTTACACCTCTAACTTCTTCTCCTACAAATGGAACATCACCATAAGAGTTGATTAACCAATAATACCAGAAAGCCCTGTGCCACAAACTTTCAGCCAAGATGGCATTTCTTGTAGACTCATCCTCCCATTCAATGTCATCAATTCTACCAATTACAACATTGGCATTCTTGATAAATTCAAAGGACTCTGTAAAAAGAGGAAGGAAGGTATAATACCTATCAAAGAAAGGAGTGGTTTGAAACCAATCCATTTGGAAGGTTGGCGTTCCGGCCTCTGACGCAGACCACTCACCTACCATATAATGCCTTCTACTACCTGTAACGCCCTCTGTTAAGGCTTTTCTCATAGTAACCAAACCTGCTTCATACCCGGATGCATCAATAAAAACATTTTCGGGTGCAAAAAACGATTTTGGTTTTTGTTCTAGTAAGTCTTCTGAGCAGGAAAATGCTAATAAACCCACCAGAAAAAGGAACAAATATTGTTTTATATATTTCATAATATTTAAATCTTTTTGGTACTAAACATTAAAGCGAAAGGTTGATACCTGCAGAAAACGATTTTGGCATCGGTACGTTTCCTGATTCAGGATCATAACCTGGCCAGTTTGTAAACGTTGCTAAGTTTCTTGCAGACACAAACACTCTGATACTTTTTGTTTGCAATTTTTCTGCGATATAAGAAGGAATATTGTAAGACAAGGAAACATCCTGAACTCTCAAGAACCCTGTAGGCTTAAATACTCTCAATCCACCTCCATATGCACCATGAACCTCAGAGGTACGCGCATATTCTGTCTCTCCGTTGGTTGGAGTCCAGTAAGGAATGTTCATGATATTGATTCTATCATAGGTTGAAGACTCATGTGTGGCATAAGTAAATTCTCTTTGATGACCTAGGTCAGCTCTTAAGAAGATGGTTGCGGTAAAATCTTTTAGGAAAGTAAAATCATTTCTCAAACCCAAACGATATCTAGGTCTGGTGTAACCAATAAATTGCTTATCAACCAAGGCATCATATACTCCATCATCATTTACATCTTCTGATTTATAATCACCAGGCTGCATATTGTAAACAGCGGCTTCATCAGATTCGTCTAACTGCCAAACGCCTTGTACATTATAATCCCAAATTACATCAATAGCCTCACCTGGGAACCATTCGTTGGTATAGTCCGGTACTTGTCTAGTAACAGTTTCTCCATTGATGATCACTTCTTCCGTATCACCAAATAAACTTACAATTTCATTTCTATTCAATGAAAATACGAAGTTGGATTTCCATAAAATATTAGGACGGTTTACGTTAACTGTATTGATGGTTACATCAAACCCTTTGTTACGTAATTCTCCCAGGTTGGCAGTAATACTAGAGAATCCGGTAATTTCAGGCAATTGCCTATTCATCAACAGATCAGTGGTAGTCATGTCATAGTATTCTGCAGAAATATCAATTCTATTTTCTAACAAACCTAAGTCTAAACCAATGTTATAAGATTCAGTTTTCTCCCATCTTAAGCCTTGGTTGGCCAAAGTATTGTTATATAATCCAAGTTGAACACTTGTGCCATCATAGTACAAGTTGGTACCAATTTGTGCCAATGAAGAATAGATTCCAATGTCTCTGTTACCGTTAACACCCCAAGAACCTCTTAGTTTCAATAAGCTGATGGCGGTATTTTGAGGGAAGAAAGGTTCTTCAGAAACAATCCAACCCAAAGCCACTGCAGGGAATGTTGCTACATTGTTGTCTGCCCCAAAAGCAGAGTAACCATCTCTTCTAACAGAAGTAGTTAACAAATACCTATCTAAATAGGTGTAGTTAAGTCTAGCCATATAAGCATTTCCACCAGCTTCAGTATCTTCATTACTAACCAATGGTCTTGAACCAAACTGAAGTCCATTGTATCCTAAAGCTTGGTTAGGTTGGAAAGTTTGGTTTTCACCATAAGAACTGAAAGTTTTGGTTTGCTCTGCATTATATAGCAAGGTTACATTGAAATTATGCTCGCCAAATTCTTTGTTCCATGTTAAAATATTATCTACCATCCAGGCATTTAAGGAGTAATCCGTTCTCGTACCATAGCCATCTAACCTGTCTCTTCCTCCAACAAGTGTTTCAGGACCCCAAAAGTTATAGTCTTTCTGAAAATTAAATCTAGGCTGGTAGGACAATTTATATTGAATCCCAAAAGGCAATTTCACATTGGCATACAAAGAAGCAAAAATACCCGTGGTCTTATTTAGTCTCTCCTGATAAGTAGCATTGATCAAAGGGTTTGAAATAATAGGATACCCGTGAGGATACCAGCTTAAGCCACCATCTTCATCATACACGGTACTGTAAGGGCTTATGGAAGCATAGTTGGTACTAGCAGGTACAGAGCTATTATCGGTATTCGAGAATTGCGTGTTCGTACCCACATTCAACCATTCGGTTACTTTAAAGTCTAAGTTTAGCCTAGACCTGATGGAGCTAAAGTCATCCCCAACTAGGTAGTTCTGATTGTCTACATACCCTAAAGACCAGTAGTATTGGAATTTCTCGTCACCACCACTGATACTCAAATCATAATCTTGACGTACACCGTTACGTGTCGTTTCTTTCAACCAATCGGTAGTATTTCCTGCTAAATATTGATCAATTTCTGTATCAAAGAAATTAAGTCTATTCAAATACTCCAATGTATTGTCTGTATTAGAATTGGCATTGGCACTTCTCCATTGATCAAGTGTCACCCCATCAGAAAGATTAGAAGGGTCATCCCAGTAATAGTCCGGGCGATCAGCAACACCTAAAGTCCTAAAGAAATCTCTTCTAAATTCTTCATATTGTTCAGCATTTCTTGGTCCAAAATCTTTATTCGTAAATGTATTGATACCTGTTTTAGCTGAGAAGTTAATGGATGGAGCACCGGACTTACCTTTTATCGTAGTGATCATTACCACACCTGAAGCTGCCTTAGATCCAAAAACTGCAGCAGAACTCGCGTCTTTTAAGATATCAATTGACTCAATATCATTTGGGTTAATATCGGATAGTTCTCCATAAAAGATCACACCATCAACCACAATAAGAGGAGATGTTCCTCCAGTAAGAGATGTAGGCCCCCTTACCTCTAAAGAAGTACCACCAGAAGCAGAAGTACCTTGAGTACCGTAAAAACCGGCTACTGTTCCTGCTAACATATCAGAAACCTGAGTCAAAGGTTGGTTCTTAAATGTAGCTGCATCCACACGGGTTACCGCACCTGTAAGGTCACTTTTCTTTTGGGTACCATAACCTACAACTACTACTTCGTTTAAGTCTGTAGCACTTGTGGTTAACCGAACATCAATTGTTGTTTGGTTTCCTACCGTAATTTCTTGGTTTAAGAACCCAATAAATGAGTATACCAAAACGGCTTCATTGTTGGGAACATTTATGGTATAACTACCATCAATATCCGTAATGGTACCGATACCGCTACCTTTCAAAAGAATATTTACTCCAGGTAATGTTTCACTTGAAGCAGCATCCATTACAACACCGGTAACGGTGATCTCATTCTGTGCATTAGCGTTTGAAATCCCTGTGAAAGTGAGGGCAAACATTGCTATTAGACTAAATGCCAAACCACGCAATTTAACCTTGCCCGGCTGGAAATTAGGTTTTGAAAAAGCATCAATGTGCTTTTTAAAATTGGTAAGAATTTTTATCATAACATTAAATTTTGGTTTGTGATTACCTTTAAAACTTTCTGAGTCAAATATCATCTGAAAGGCTTAAAAGAAAAGGAAGAGTAAGCAGGTTATTTTTTCGTTAAATTTTAAACCATATTTCAACAATTAACAGGTATTTCCTTCGAAACACGCTTAAAAGTTATTACAATTATTTTTAATACTGATAAAACTAAAAAAATAAGTTTCTATTATTTTATATGAATGGCTAAGAATTCCGCCAGTTTAGTTGGTAAACAAAAGATATTTTTGAATTAATTCTATCAAAAATAAAATTAAACACTTATTGAAAATATGTTTTTTACCTATTATTAGTTTAAAAATAATTATACCATTAAATACAAGAAAAATCACTCATAAACTTTATCCCTTAAACAACTTAGTTAAAAATGGTTAAAAACCGACTATTGAAAATGCGCAATAGAAACTAAAAATTATTGGAACTTCCCTCCTTAAAATCCACGCTTCACCATCACAATTTATTTGATATTTTAAATATTAAATAATTAAAATACAATTTTTGACTTGGTTAGATTTCAACCTATATTCATCATATTTTCCGCATTCTATTAATATTTTGATTTCATATAAATCTCATTTTTAAATAATTTATTCATTTCATTTTTTTTAGACATAAAATACACCCTATTCTCTCAATAAACCAAAACATAAAATCCCTTAATAGATTCGTATTTAATACAACTTGGCATATCATATTTCGCGCAGCTAAAACAACAAAATGGAAGTTGAAATTAAATGATTAGCCTGGCAATTTAAAGTGGGCTCGTCAATGAAACCTTTTTCTCACAAACGTTCTTTTCCACTTTGAACAAAACCAAACGGTCTCCTTACCTAATGCTCACAACTAGAAGTTGTCGGAACTTTTATTGTCCAATTCGAGTGCTATTTTTATTGCGATCAGTCCTTCGCCAATGAATTTCTTTGTTTTTATATGAGGTTAAGGCAGTTCAGTTGATATTTCTATAAAATAAAGTCGAAAAAAAATTGAATAATAACCTATTCTAAACAAAGATTTAACCCATATTATGTAATAAGATTTCACCTTCTGACAATAGCCGGAGTGGAAACCTGTCCCGTGTTCACGTGAAGTATTGCCATCGCAAGTAGATCAGCTTGTTGGGTAATTTTAACATGGCACTGATAAGGTGAAATTGAAAACCGCAATGCAGTGGCTGATTTTGAAGCGGTTTCAGCTGGTAAATGTTTGTCAATTGCATATTTCGTTTAAGCTCTACCAAAGTAATTCGCTTTGGTAGAGCAGAGGATAATGGCTATTTTAATACTACTTGCCTCATTAACGACCAAAAGTCACCCCTAAGTTAATTCCTGAGCCCCATCCTGTATTTCCTGCTGAGGCAAATTCTGCCATGATTCCAAAATTCTTTTTATCACCGGGGTACCATCTTGTTCCCAATACAATTCCAAGTTTGCTATGACTAACAAATGAGCCATAACTGTGACCAATCGAAGGCCAATATTGACCGAAAGTAAAACCGAAATAGGGTTCCAACCCGGCAACACTAATATCGTCACCGGAAAACTCTTCAACTGCCTGGAAGGCGTAACCAACAGCTCTAAGTGTCAAGCCCAAGGTTACCCAAGTTTCATCTACATAGGAAGGGTTTCTTAAATCTGTCCCTACAGCGACTCCGACGCTCATAAAGTTGGCTATACCACGTTCTATATATAAGGCAACGGGGGAATTGTAAGATTGGTGACACGATTACCTCCAAAAGTAGGATCCACTGCTAAGGTATAAAATGTACCATCTTTTTCAGTTTGAGCATTTACTTCTTCATTCACAGCTACCGTTCCAACCAGTAGCAACAGGATTAGAATTTTAATTTTGATCATTTTCATATTTAGTTAGTTTTTGTTGAGTCTGGGGTTTGTAATCATTTATTTAAAATCAAAACACAGCAATCCTTATAATAAAATTTATTATAATTACCTTATAATGTGACACCTATGCGATTCTAATTGTATTCAAATGTATTGTTAAATAAATAGACTGAGAATTAGAATTCGTGAAGGGTGGCTAATTATTCGTGAATGCAATTGTTGGTTGTGTGAAGGAGAAAAAATCTTAGATAAACTTGCACTTTCTACTTATGATTATGCAGGCATAATCAGTTTGGGATATTAGAGCACAATGTATTGGCTTTGCGCTAATGGCATGCCTTGAAGCAAAGCATATAATTACACCAAAAGGAAAATCATCAAAAAACTGGACCTAAGCCCAATATTAAAAAATAAGAATATTTGTAAATAAACGCCTTTTAAAAACTTTAAAATTACGTCTGTAACAATAATTTAACAAATAAAATTTTACTAAATAGAAATTGATACCTTTTAAGAAAGGTAACGTCCAAATAAAGAAAGACATTATTTTACCCATTTAGTTTAATAGAATATAATCGCTATAATTAATACCTATACCGAAAGCCATAAAATTCCGGTAGTGATATAGCCCTGATAGGAATGCCTATTGATTAGTAAAAATTCAACTTAAATACTTTTTTGTAATTAGGTAATCAAACAAATACAAAAGTGTCCTTTCAGTAAATTTTTGAGAATGGAACCAAAAAGGTCACTTCAAAATAATTTGACCCAAATTAATGGTTAGTTTCCTTAAGATGTCGAATGTAATTAAAAAAACTATTGCCTTACTTTTTTATTTTGAGGGCATCAATAAAGTAATATAAAGACTAAGATCATCTATTATATTTTTTTATATTTATAGTATATTTTTTAGCAATAAAGCCCATCCCTTTTATCTAATCATACTTTAATTAATATTATTAAGTAAAATGAGGACATTATGAAATCGATCGAAGTAAGACTACCAAAGGATTTCGACAAATCCTTTACGGTATTTAAAGAAAAAGGGCAATACTTCCCTTGCCCCTGGCATTATCACCCTGAATACGAGTTGGTTCTTGTACTCAAAAGCCAAGGCAGAAGGATGGTAGGTGACCATATTGGATACTTTCATGAAGGAGATCTAGTTTGTATGGGACCCAACCTCCCCCATGTATGGATAAATGAATCAAATTTTGTCAATGGGCTTGCTTGTTATGATGCAGAGGCTATAGTAATCCATTTTCAAGAAGATTTTTAGGAGATAATTTTCTTAAAATCCCAGAGATGGAAACTTTAAAAAATTTCTTTAAAATTTCCAAAAGGGGAGTAGCCCTCCACGGTAAGAGTAAAAAACAAATTATTGCTTTAATGAAAGACATGATCGATATGAATGGTATTCAACGCTTATCTAGTCTACTTTCTATTTTTGACATACTTTCTCAAACAGTAGAATATGAATCACTTGCTAGTGTAGGCTATTTATATCAAATTGAGCCTCATGGCTCAGACAGGATCGACAAAATAAAAACTTATATTCATGAAAATTTCGACAAAGACATTTCATTGCCAGAAGTAGCTTCACTAGCAAATATGGCAGTAACCACTTTTTGTAATTTTTTTAAAGAGAAGTACCGTATTACTTTTGTAGAATACCTGCACAAGGTCCGCCTAGGACATGCGTGTAAAATGCTATCCGAAACAGATAAGTATATCGTTGAAGTAGCTTATGAATGTGGGTTTAATAATCTGGCTAACTTTAACAGACAGTTTAAAAAATATAAGAAAATGACACCTACTAATTTTCGAAAAATCATGAATGCACAAGAGGTTATTTAGCAAAAATATATTTTTCAGAATTTAATTTCCTTTAGCGCATTTTACTTCAGCAAATACACCTTTCCAAACATTTTGAACTTATTAATATAATCCGGATACAATTTAACTTTTATTGTAAAAAAAGGATACAATTTAAGTTCTTCCCCTTATAAAATCCCAATTCCCAAAATAACCTATATTTCAAACCTTGAAAATTTGGAATGACTACCTATCTAGATTGATTTACCTCCAATAAGCTCCTTGCAAAACCTTTATTCTAACCTAATATACCATTCATATATTCCTTTTTTCACACAAACTTGGGACACACATTAAATTCAAAATACCTTTCAGAAAGAAATCGAATTTTTTTTGTTAAAAAAGGGTTTTCAAAACATTAATCCATGATCAACTACCAACCAAATTAGGATTTACATAAAATCCGCCATAACTAAAACCTAAGATTTGATACTTTACTGGGATAAAAAAGGTCACGGAACATATAACCAACTGATAAAAAAATTAATTAACTCAAGATATTCAGTCTTGGTTTTCCCGTTATCTAAAGAATTATCTTGAACTAGGTTATTTTTAGGATAGATTGCTATTACTTTTCAAGAATAATTTTCATTCAGGAGCGCGACGAAATGCCACCATAATTTTTCCATCATTCTTATTTTTTATTACCGAAGGAAAAGTAGGATAGAAGTTGTCATTCTTAAAAATGGCCATTTCTTTTTTCTTTACACAAAATTATTTGCCTTTAATAGGCATTACTTGTCCCTTGCAGGTGGTATTATTTAAAAAACACCCACAACACATGAATCAAATATTTAAAATGTTTCATTCCTTATTCATTTATTATTGTATTATTGGTGAATTTTATTTTAAAGCATTAGAAATTTGGTTGTGATGATTTTATGTCCATTTCTCTTTCACCATTTTTTACCAAAATACTCCTCTTCTTCCCAAGATCCATCATCACCAGAATTGTCCCAAAGATCAAGTCCCGTAAAAATTTGTTTCGGATCGTTTCTTTTTCCATATTTTTCAGGAAGTGGTTTGAATTTAGCCGGCACCCCATAAGCCAATGAATTTGGCGGGATATCATTTAAAACAGTACTGCCTGCTCCAATAAAAACATTGTCACCTATATTTACTCCAGGACCTAATGTTACCCCTCCTCCTATAATTACATTGTTGCCTATTTTAGTTTTTGCTACAATTGGCTCCCTCATTGGGAATTTCGCATTCAATATATTTACTCCTGGCCCTATAAAGACCATTTCTCCAATTGTGGTCCCGCTTGGGATGTATACATTAGCCATAATTTTCACACCTTTCCCTATGACAATTTTCCCTTCTAAAGTACAACCATGTAAAATAACTACCCTGTCTCCAATGGTGCATTCTGCTCGAATGGTAACATTGTGGCCACTGGTAAACCTTTCACCGATTTTCGTGTCTGCGTAGATTACTGTCCCACTATGAATTTTTGCCTTTCCTCCTATGGTAGTTGCCTCTCGCCACCCTTTGTAAACATAGCCTAACATTACATTGGGAGCAACTTCGCTATCTTTCCCAATAACACAATTTCTCATTTCAGGAATATTTTCCATAATTTCATTTTGACCAAATTCTACCTTACTACTATGTGGAAGATTCGTTTGATTTTATGGCAATAGCTCCAGCCTCATCAACCGGAGCTATTAAACCTTTAACTTCTCTATTTATCGTTTTTCATTTACTTGGCAAATTCAGCCAATTTCAGAATTGCAACGTCTGCACAAGCATCTCCAGCAGGTGCCTTATAGGGAGGAATAAATTCTCTTGCTACATATTGCTCGTGTGGCATATGATCTTTTTATCCTTCCAATCTATAAAAGAACCAAAGCTACCCCTGTACCTGTAATTTCCAGACATGTATTCTCTATCGTCTACACCAGAGGCATCAGGAATATACCCATAAATACCATCTGTATACCCACATGTAAGCACAAAGGGAAGCTGTGAATTGGCTTTTATTTTCAAGCCTGTTTCAACAAATGCCTCGTAAGGCAATCCTACAAAGCCTACATCTCCAAACCGCGCCACCACAATTTCTATGGGCAAATAGTCGGGTATATTGACCAAATTATAGGTTTGGTGTTGTTCTAGAGCCCATACATACCATGGCCTTACCATTTCCACAAGTCTTGCTCGGTAAGGTGGAGTTAAGGCTTTAGGAAAATTCATACCTATACACTCAAGCGTATTTTCGTCTCCTTCATTTCCCCGTTTGATAAAATCGTCCATTTCCTTCAAATCTTTCTTCAGACTTTTTTCATCAGGTAATTCCGATAGAGGAATTTTCACTTGTTCCCTGCTCCATTCCAACCCTATTCTTTTTGATGGTTTTAAGTTATTAGCAGCAACAATAAAAGATTCTCCTAATTGCTCCCCAAGTTCCCTCGCTTGTTCAATAGTTCCAGTAAGCATATGTTTGGCGTTAATATTCCCTCCACAGCCCTGAACAAATGCAACTGGAATACCACCTAAATGCTTAGAAAGAATTTCAGAAGCTTCCTGTGGAAACTGACCATAACTTATCATTTTTTCAGGACTGTAAGCAGCTACAGGATGACCTGTAAAAAAGAAATTGCAGCTACGGGCTTGGCATCATTATCCTTGAATATAACCACACCTGCATCAGGATCAATGAGCCCATGATAGCCCTCACCTTTTAGGTTGAGTTCATCTTCTTCTCTCATAAAATAAGTAGTTCCATCTAGGCGAACACCCTTTCTGTTGTAGGTAATTCTATTTTCTTCTGCAACCCCCCACTCCACAGAGACTGGTTTAAGCTTACTAGAAACCTCATCTGCTGCTTTTGAAAACTCTCGTCTAAATTCCCTTCCCAACTCCCAGGTAAGATACGCAGAACTTCCTTTTTCCGGCATTGGTACATCCCTCACATCAGGAAAAGGAATGGTGTGATTGTGTGAAGAATTGGTAACAATAGCTTCTAGAGGGATTCCAAGTTTTTTTGACAGTTCATTGACACAATAATCGTGAAAAGCCCCTCTTTCAATCCCTAGCGGGGAGGTAAAAAGACAAAGTTTTTTATCCCCTTGACGGAATAAAATAAGGGTGTTTTTTAAATCTCCATACACTTCTTCAATTTTATGTCCTGTTCTGGAATGCCCACTAGGAGGCCGACCTTTGGATGTATTGAAAAAGTATAGGCAGCTATTTCCAATTGTTCTACTTGAGCTATACCATTAGTAGAATAAAGAATTAATAGTAAGAAAATTAATTTTAGTCTAATCATGTGTTTTTTTACTCTGAATAATTTTATTATCACTTAGTCTTTTAAGAAACGGACATATATACCTGCCGTCCTAACAAAACTTTTTTATCCAATTTATGATTTTGATTAGAGAGCCCAAAGGACCACACATTATCCACAAGATACCTGGAAGTACTCCACCAGACCCCTATAGTACCAGCTCCATAAAATGGCCCGCCCCCAACACCAGCACTTTCATGAGTACGGTAGCCACCGGGAGTCCCGAAAACCCACTTAAATTCTCACCTGCAAATGCTAGATTCCATTCATTTGTCGATTTCATTTTCTCACCTGCTATTTCCATTCCACCTAGGTAATCTGCTAAATCAGCCCATTCTTTCTCAGTAGGAATATGCCAACCTTCCGGGATAAGTCCCCTAGGATCCACTAAAGCCCAATAATTGTATAATTTACCGTATTTTTTACCATATTCGGGATTATTATTGTAATAACACCACGCTGGTAAACCTTTAATAGCTGCATGCTCCCATTCCTCAAAAGTGTTGGCTTCATATAGGGGATCTCCATTATTAAAATGGGTAACATCTAGATTTTTCTTTGCCCATTCCTGCTTACCGATTTGTGAGCTTTCAAATGGTTCTCCCTTTTTTTGCTGAGCAATAACATTCACAGGTAAAGCGAATAAAACAATTAAAGCCTTAATTAATGTGTTTTTCATGGGTTTGGATGTAGGATTGTTTTTCATCTTCTTTGGTCTTACAATTTTATTCTACCTTTCCTATTACTTAAATTGAATGGAATAAAGATTAGCTTCTTTCATGTACAATTTTAACCGAACAGGCTTTAAGGCAAGTTGGCTAACACTTTGCATATTCTTCCACGATACTTTTCCTGCGATCTGGTTCCCGATAAGTGGCAAAGATTCGTTCATACTATATTCTGGTAATGGATTTCCAAATTCATCCTGTATTTCAATCCGTATCTCTCCTCCTGCAGAGGTAGAGAAATTGACTTCAAGTTCACCCCTGAAAAGGTGAAAGTTTTGGTAAGAACAGTCCCACCCTTATAAGGAGCATGAATGGAAGTAAACCCGTCTAAACGCATAGAGTATCTGCGCGATGTCCGGTGGGTTGGGCATAATCCTGGTTGACATAAATCGACATTTCATCCGATCCTGTCTGAACTACATTAAGTGCAGGATAATTGGTTCTTGCAGACCAGTTATTCAATCCAATCCCTGGCCGAATGAAGGCCTCCATAAAAGTACGGTCGTAAGTATTACCTCCACGACTGGTCATAAAAAGGGTTCAGAAAGCCCCTTATATTGGCTTGGATCTACATCCAATTCAGAAAGCTGTTCTTCTGTAATTATTTGTCGATGGGGTATAAACCTGGATCCTATAGCCACATAAATATGGGGAGCTCTAAAATAAGGACTTGTTTGTTGGGTGTAAATATGCTCAAATGGAGTGTTACCGTAGGTCATTTCTTCGGGCTCTGACCAATGTATAAAATCATTGGAAACAGCCCTACTTACAGATCTGTAACCCCTTGTACCTCCTCCAGTCCAGGAACGAAAATAGCAAACGTACTTTTCTTCACTCTCCGACCAAAAAGAGACATTCTGAGAATCCAAATATCCATCTTTTAATACACCATCCTCTTGAAGTTTTTTCCAATGGATACCGTCCTCAGAGGCATAGGGAATAAGTCCAGTTTTAGAGCTACCTCCAAAAGCCTTGTATTTATGTTCAGGAGCCACTTTTGGATTTTTGTCGATGAAGGGGCTAAAATTATGGGTTTCAGGTTCGGTATCCAGAAGAACATTGTTTGATTTGACGCCATTTATTTCAATAATCCCCAACCCTGGCTTTTCCCAGGTTATACCATCTTTAGATTCTGCGTAACAAGTATTTTGAGTAGTTTTCCCATTCCCAATATCATGACCTCCTCTATAATAAGCTCGATATAAATCTCCATCATGCAAAACTGTAATATAGGCAGGGGCAAAACTTTCCCACGGCTTATCAAAATAAAAGACAGGTCCTTCATCTATAGGAATATGTTTAACCAATTTGGCCCCTTCAAAATTTTCTATAAGAAAATTATCAACAAAAACTTCTCTCCTATTCCCCAATTCTATAATCTCCTTGGTTGAGTATCTTTCTAACCCTATAAAACTGAAGAGTACAAAACAGTTAAACAGAAAGAAAATACTAATGGATTTATGCTTGTTCATTTAATTAAATTTGTAGGTTAAGATTAAGTTTTCAGCCGGCTTAATAATCAAATAAAATCTGCCAAAATATTTTGCTTAGCTTTTAATTTTTAATTGAACTTTAAAGAATACAAGTCAGCATCTTTCATGTAAATATGCAACCGAACCGGTTTGGATGCCAGATCGATAAGATTTTTACCATCTTTCCAAGTAACAATCCTAGCAATTTCATTTCCGATTAACGCTTGAGATTCCTCCATTGTAAATCCAGAAATTGGAATACCTTTTTCGTCCTGAATTTCTACCCTAATTTCACCCGCAGCAGCAGTTGAAAAGTTCACCTCAAGCTGGTCACCTTTAAAAACAAATGGTTTTGTAATGACCGTTCCTCCTTTATAAGTTCCTTGGATGGAAGAAAATCCATCCAATCGCATAGAATACCTTCTGAGATGAGCTGTTGGCTGTGTATAATCCTGGCTGACATAAACAGACATTTCCTCTGGACCAGTTTGAACAACATTTAGCGCGGGGAAATTAGTACGAGCTACCCAATTGTTTAACCCTATGTCTGGGCGAATAAATGCCTCCATAAAGGTCCTGTCATACGCATTACCTCCACGAGTAGACATTATATAAGGCTCTGCCAATCCTTTATGTTGGTTAGGATCGACCTTCAAATCAGTGAGCTCTTGAAGGGTCCCAATCTGCCTCTTAGGCAAAAGTCTTGCACCAATTGCAACATAAAGATGTGGCGCCCTGAAGTAAGGACTGGTCTGCTGAATATAAAGATGTTCATAAGGCGCATCGCCATAAGTCATTTCTTGAGGTTCGGACCAATGAATAAAGTCCTTTGAAGTTGTCCTACTGACGGATCGGAATCTCCCTTCTTTTGTAAAAACACGAAAATAACAAACATACTGCCCTTCACTTTCAGACCAGAAAGCCACATTTTGAGAATCGAAAGCTCCCCCTTTAATCACCCCTTCTTCTTGTAGTTTCTTCCAATTTATGCCATCTGCGGAAGTATAAGCAATTAGCCCAATTGATTCTCTACTTGTTCCACCCAAAGCTTTGTATTTTTGATCGGGTAATGCATTTGGATTTTTATCGATAAATGGGCTGAAGTTATGGTGAACTGGGGCTTCATTTGCCAAAACTATGTTATTTTGGCGTGAACTTTCAAATTCAAACAATCCCAGCTCAGGCTTTTCCCAATTTATCCCATCCTTTGATTCTGCATAACATGTCCATTCTTCATTGGTATATGGTTTCCTTTCTCCTCTGATTCCTGACCTGTAGTAAGCCTTAAAAAGGCTCTCATCCTTTAAAATGGTTACATATGCAGGAGAGTAAATTTCCCATGGTAAATCGTACTTAAATGCAATTCCTTCATCAACCGGAGTATGTAAAACCAAACTGAGCCCATCCATCTTATCTATTAAATAATAGTCTAAAAAGATCTCTCTTTTATCTTCCATTTGAATGATATCTTCACGTAGATAATTTGACTTTTCAGCATCCATGAATCCAAAAAGGATAACTGGCAAACCTAAGAAAAGAAGTTTACTTAAATATTTTTGTTTCATCCTAATATTATTTCTTTAAACCTGTTCATCATCATTAGCTTGATATTAGATTAGAAAATGAAATCCGTATCAGTAAGCTTAGCTCAATTAATAACCCGGATTCTGTTCCACCAAAGGTTCCAAACTAAGAATGTCTTGGTCTATTGGAAATAATAATTGGTCTTCACTACCACCTTCAAGTAGTGGGACTTTTTCAAACGCTTTTCCAAATCTGACCAAATCCCACCAACGTTTGCCTTCATGCAACAATTCAAATAATCTCTCTTGTAAAATCACTTCATCATTTTCCTCTTTAGTACCATTTGTAAAAATATATTCATCAAAATTATCCCCGTATGCACGTCTTCTTATTTTATTAATTTCTTCGGAAGGATCTTGACCAAGTGCATTTTTAGCTTCGGCTTTCATCAACACAATATCTCCATACCTATAGACAATATAATCATCATACATAACCCTCACTCCTCCGGAAATTATTCCTGGCCATTTGAGATCAGTATTGTACATAAAGCTAGTCTCTCCATCTATGGTCTGATATACCTGAATAAGATTACCTTCCTTTCTAGCGTCCAATTCGCTAAACTGATTGGCCACAGATGGTGCAACTTGCCAATAAGCATTCTTCCCAGAAAATGGAGAAACTTTTTCAATTGTTTCCATGTCAGTGAAAGGATATGTCGGGGCTACAAGCGCGGTAATTCCACCATAAACGGTTCTGGTGGGAGATTCTCCTTCCTCAAACCTAACTGCCATTATGATTTCATTGTTTCCTTTGTTGTCGAAATCAAAAACATTATGATATTCTTCCAATAATTCGACGTTACTTGCTTCAATCTGGGAAATCGCGGTTAATGCCGTATTAAAATCTGACTCCCCTCCATTTAATCTTTTACCAGTCCACAAAAACACATCTGCTTTGAGCGCATTTACAGCAGACATTGACCATTTATTTCTCCCTGTTGGAAAGGTATTATCAGAAAACAGCGTTATCGCACTTTCAATATCGTTTTTAATCAATGTAAATACTTCGGATTGTGAAGCCCTTTCCTTATAAATTGCTTCGGGATCAAAACCCTCAGTAGGTTCTTCAATCAAAATAAGGTCTCCCCATGTTTTTGTCATCGTGAAATAAATAAAAGCCCTCATGGCATAAGCCTGAGCCAGAATATCATTTTTATCTGATTCACTCACAAAATCAATAGTGGGAACATATTTCAAAATCAAATTGGCATCATGTACTACAGAGTACATTGTAGTCCAATCAGGTCCGGCATTGACATTACTTAAATTATTGGTAAAAACATGGAAATTTACAGATGGATCAAAACCAAAATTTTGAACCCATATTTCACTTCTCCCTTCTCCCCAAATAAATAAATTGGAGGTAGCTTGAGTTCTCATTCTTACATACATTCCATTTAATGCCCCTTCAGCCTCCTCCGGGGACTGCCAAAAAGAGGAATTTGTTATTTGGCTGATCGGATCTAATGTAAGGTCCTCAGTACAAGCGGAAAACATCAATAAGAAAAAGGAGGAGTATGTCAGATTTCTAAGTAATTCTTTCATATTCAGTATATTTAAGTAATTATTTTTTAGAAAGAAGGGCTAATTTGTAAACCTAAGGTTATATTTCTAGGCATTGGATATCTTCCCGAATCTGTCCCTCCTTCTTCTGGATTCAAACCTGTGAATTTGGTAAAATAAATTAGGTTATTAGCCGTGAGGTTCAATCTTACATTGCCTAATTTACTCGATGGCTTGGTAGGTAAATTATAAGCAAGAGTAACCTCTCGAAGACATAAAAAATCCCCCGCTTCATAATATTGAGAATTCCCTCTCCATAAATTTTGCTTTTGGTTTTGATCCGCCCAGTAATATCTAGGAATATCTGTAACATCTCCCTGGTTTTGCCATGAACGAGTAACAGCACTAGAAATAGCATTTTGTCCTGAAAAATTCCCCAAAACCCTAGCCTTAGTCTCATTGTAAATCATATGGCCTAAAGTGTAGTCCATTCGAATAGTAAGCCCAAAGTTCTTATATCCAAACCTGTTTGTAAAGCCTCCGGTCCAATCAGGAAAGGTATTACCCATAAATACACGATCTCTATCATCAATTATTCCATTGCCATCTGCGTCCAACCAGTTAACATCTCCACCGTGTTTCGTCTTATCTGCCCCAACCACCAACATGTCAGTTGGTCCAGCTAAGGCTTCCTCATCCGTGGCATAGATACCTAGCTGCTCATAAGCAAAAAGATCTCCAATCCTACTTCCTTCTTGCAGGCCCCCTTGCCATGAATAATCACCTAAACTCTCATCCCATATGTATATTCCTCCAATTCGGTTATTTTCAATTCCATTATCCGGTAATTCAAGTATTTCAACCTTTACGTAGCTGGCGTTTAATGAGGTTGCCCAAGAGAAATTTGAAGTTTCCGGGATTATAAACGCATTCAATTCCACTTCAAATCCTTTATTTTCAAGACTACCTAAGTTGGTTAAAATACTTGTAAAACCCGTTGACCTAGGCAATGCAAGATCAGTAAGTAAATTATCTGTAACTCTTCTATAAATATCAAAAATAGCATTTACTCTATTGCTGAGAAACCCAACATCAAAACCTAAATTAAAAGTCTTTGATCTTTCCCATTGAAGTTCGGCATTTGCCAAAGTAGAATTATAAATAGCAGCATCGCCAAAATACCTTTCTCCAACCTGATAAGCCCCTTGAGACTGGTAACGACCAAGTCCACTTATGTTTCCGTTGATACCATAACTTGCCCTTAATTTTAAGGTGAAAAGGTCTTCTGGAAAAATATCCCAAAAATTCTCTCTATGAATGTTCCATCCTAGGGAGACGCCTGGGAAAAAACCCATTTGTAATTTTCTCCCAAGTTGGAAGCACCATCATACCTGGCATTTATAGTCATTAAATACTTTTGGTTGAAATCATAATTGGCCCTTGCAAAATAACCATACAGCAAAAGCTCAGATTCCGCTCCCCCTACACTCCAAGGAGTGGCAGAAGCATTTAAAGTAGGAATAATATCTGTAGCAGCATTCCTGCCAACTGCAGTAATATCTCTTTCCATAGATTTATAATAGGAATAGCCTGCTGTTGCTTTGAAATTATGTCCATCTCCAAAAATTGTAGAATAATTCAACACGGCATCTGCCTGATGATCAACAGTAGTGATTTGGGATGATTGGGCTTGACGGTCTTCATTTAGCACCAAAGGACCATTAAGGTAAGAATTAAGGAAATTCCTACTAAAAAAACTGTTATTTACAATTGACAATTGTGGTCGAAATGTAAGCCCTGGAAGTATCTCCCAATTTGACCCTACTACAAACATATAATTGGCACGCTCCCTTTTTGAATCATACCTACTTATGTAATAGGCAGGATTTCCATTGGTAAAAAGTCTTCCGGGAGCTAGTGATCCATCTTCAAATTTATATTTGGAAGTTTGCGCAGTATTGATGTTGTTTTTGAAAACCACCCCAACACTTGGAACCTGAGAGTCTGTTACATTGGCATAATTCAAGCGTGCAAAAAAGTTTAGATTTTCACTTGCCTGTACATCCCCATTTAAATTCAACGTTACCCTTTCATAACCGGTATTGATTGCTATACCTGGGTTATTAAGGTATCCTAATCCCATATTAAATCGAACCTTTTCAGAACCTCCTGAAACCGATAAATTGTGATCATGGGTATAGGACCTTCTAAACACAGTTTCCTGAAAATCCATCCCCTTGAAAATCAAATCTTTGGTAGGATCAAGTGGATCCGGAATGGTTTCCCAAACTGCCCCCCATTCATCCTTCGGAAGGTCTAGTAAATATTGATTTTCTGGGGTTAGGTACATGGTTGTAAAGGCAGTATTGTTGGTTAAGTCATTACCTGTTCCCCCTGCATTGGCTTGAGTAAGAAAACCCAAAACACTAGGAGACTTTACACCACTAGCCGCAATCCCCTTTCTCATAAAGTAAATAAAATCTTTTGGATCTGCCAAGTCATAAAGTTGTCCTACATCAGAAGAAGTAAGATTGTAACTGTAATTAACTTGTGTTTCACCAGATTTACCAGATTTGGTCTCCACTATAATTACACCATTTGAAGCTCTTGACCCATAGATCGAGGTCGCAGCAGCATCTTTTAAAACCTGAATCGATTCAATATCCCTAGAATTAATATGATCCATATCATTTCTAATTACCCCATCTATTACATATAATGGGGTAGATCCATTGGGATTGTTTATAGAGGTACCTCCACGTAGAACAACCCTAGGTCTTTCTCCGGGTTGGCCGGAAGTACTTTGTACCCTTAGACCTGCAATATTACCTTGTAATGCTGAAGCGGGGTTGGCAAAGGTTAAATTATCAAGAACCTTATCATCCAATTTTGAAACAGAAGTGGTTAATGTTTCTCGAGATTGTTCTCCATAACCTATCACCACCACTTCTTCCATATCAGATAAGGAACGAACTAATGAAACATCCACCTGAGTACTGTTCCCTATAACTACCTCCTGAGTTTGGTACCCTATAAAGGAAAATACCAATGTATTGCTACCTTCCGGAAGATTGATACTATAGCTTCCGTTAATATCAGTAATTGTACCCAATGAGGTTCCTTTAACTAATACATTAACCCCTGGTATAGATTCGTCTTCATTCTCTGTCACGGTGCCTTTGACGGTCTTGGTTTCCTGACCATAACTGGATAGCAGAAAACACATGCACCCGAAAAACATTAAAACTCTTTTCCACATAGGTGGAATGTGTATAATTACATTCATAGGGAAATGATTTTATTAGAATACTTTTATTTATCCTTCCAAAGATACCATAACAAAAAAATAGAGGCTTCTACTTTCTTATACATATATAATACAATTATACATAAGCATTTAGAAGAGAAAATTGTCTTCTCCTTCTAATTATGAATTTTGTTAAAGGATTCTTATTCCACACTCTGGCATTTCTCAGGAATAGGCATAACCAAAAGAAAATCAGTACACATAGAGACTGATACCTAGCTCTACCATGGTGAAGTTGAATACATTAGGAAAGTGGTCGGTATTATCCCTCACGCTCGACCACCAAGTTAAAGGAAAACAATTGCCAATTTCGGGCTAAACTCAAAGAAAAAATGTCTATGATTACCTTCACTTCATGAGCACTGGAGCTGGGTGATCCATTTTCCCAGGGCTTCTTTGGTTAAGACCGGGCTGACCACTATTTCCCAAATCATTTTTGGCAATGGCTGCCAATTCCATCAACCTTTTTACTATCTCAGGCTTTTCAGCAGCCAAATTATGAGAAGAAGTTTCATCATTCACGACATTAAACAAAAGTGGCTGGTTCTCTTCCCCTTCTTTAAAATACGGATGAACCTTAAACTCCTTTAAAGGCAGGAATAATTTCCACTGACCGGATCTTATGGCTTGAAGTTGATCCATATAGTAATAATAAAAAACATCGTGAGGGGTTTTTGCATCCTTTTCTCCTAGAATCAGTGGAAGAATGTTTTTACCATCAATAATCCGATCTTGGGGAACCTTGGCTCCTGAAAGAAAGGCAAAGGTCGGTAGAAAATCCATAGTCGTCGCCATCTCCTCGCTTACGCTTCCCGCTGGAACTGTACCCGGCCACCAGAAGATCGTTGGTACTCTAAACGCCCCCTCAGCAGTAGTATAGCCTCGACCTGATAAAGGAATGTTCGTTCCTCTTACTGTACTTTCAGGATCACTAGTCATTGGGGCACCATTGTCTGAAGTGAAAACTACGATTGTATTTTCATCTATCCCAAGCTGCTCTAGCTTATCCATTATTTGACCAACCGACCAATCCAACTCCTCTACACTGTCGCCCCATGGCCCTCCTTTACTTTTACCCTTGAAAGCCTCACTGGCAAAGGGTTTGGTAGTACTTCCCGGCATGGCTTGAGGCAGGTAAAGAAAAAATGGTGTATTTTGGTTTTGGTCTATAAATTCCAAAGCCTTTTCAGTGTAGTCTTTGGTCAACAAATTCCTATCAACTCCTGCCTGCACTACTTTACTATTTTCCATTACAGGCAATGGAGGCCAATTCGATCCATTAAATTTTGTCCCAATCCGCTGACCGACCTCTTGGGTCATGTCATCACTATAAGGTATGCCATAAAAATAATCAAAGCCCTGATTATTTGGTAAAAATTCTGGCTGATCTCCCAAATGCCACTTCCCTATAAGGCCTGTTTTGTAGCCAACGCTTTTTAGCACTTCTGCTATAGTTACTTCTTCAGGATTTAATCCATAAGGTGAAATAGGACGCAAAACCAGCCCATCTCTAGGATTGACATGCATGCCTACCCGCTGAGAGTAACAGCCTGTCATAATAGAAGCCCTAGAAGGCGTACAAACTCCTGCAGTAACCAAAAAATGGGTAAACTTCCGGCCTTCTTTGGCCATCCGATTTAATTCCGGAGTGCGGATCACTTTTGAGCCAAAAGGCTCAATGTCTCCATAGCCCAAGTTGTCGCAGAATATTATAATAAAGTTAGGTGTCTTTTTTAAGGTATCGATTTGCTCCAGGACCTTATGATTATTCCCTACCCCTGCTTTCAACACTTTAGCATTAAGCTGAGCATAGCTCATGAGCAATAAGAAAAAACAAGCTAAATAAATGGAAAGGCAATACCCTTTGCTCCTTTGAAGTAAATTAGAAAAGATTTCCATTTTATTAAGCATTTAATAAGTCGAAGTACCGATTTGCGGAATGATAAAAATATGGATTTTAAAACAAAAACACCTATAATATCTTCCAAGCTACTGGTATTATATCATGAAAAAACTTCAACAAATGGAAAACTCAATTATTTACCCCATTCGAAAAAACTAAAAATAGAACTCCCACAAAAAGAATAATCTAGCATTTTCATCCACCTCGAAATAGGCAATGGATCTTTTATTAACTGACCGTACCGTTCTACAATTAAAATCCCTTATCCATTTGATAAGGCAGATTATTAAAAAAACCTTCTTAACTCTAATTTTGGCTAAAGCCACCTGCAACGAAGCAATCCTATAAATGGGCTAAAACCCATTCCTATTGAATTCAATTGCCCAAACCCAACCCTGAGAGAAAGAATAACAAACACATCTTTTCAATTGCCCCAGCTTTGCTGGAGATTAATGGGCGACTAGACACCTGTGGCTGAGCCTGTCGAAAACACTCAATGAAAGTTGAAAACTTTCCGCATTATAGGTCCAAGTTACGCTTGGTTAAACTTGGACCAGATCGGAGAAGACTGAAATTCAATTGGTTGAACCCAGATATTGAGTATGGATTTACCTTTTATTTTTCGTATTTTGAGTTTCAATTGACAGCATAGGAAAATACTTTTGACGATCTTTTATTCTTTTGCTTCACTATTCCTACCCATACATTTTAACCAAAAAACATCATGAGTAAGCCCCTATCAACTGAATGGCCGGTTTTAGATTTTTCAGCAATGCAGGAGACTGTTGAAACCATGCACCAATGGCTACAAATAATAGGTAAAATCCGGTTAAAAACCATGCCTTGGCAAAACCACTCCTGGCACACAACATTGTACCTCTCTCCAGTAGGTTATTCTACTCAGGCCATTTGTTTTGATGGTGGTATTTTTGAAATAGAGTTGGATTTTATCCACCATCAACTGCACATCAAATCTTCAAATGCTGAAACGCAACACTTTGCGCTAAAAACAATGAGTGTAGCTGACTTTTACAAAGCACTTTTTGAGAAATTAGCCGCTTTGAGAATTAACGTAAAAATCCATGGCAGTCCAAATGAAATGGAACCGGCCATCCCTTTTGCCAGCAATACGGCCATCAGTACCTACGATCCTGAAGCTGCCAACCTACTTTGGAAAGCCATGCTCAAGTCAAATGGTGTATTCAATAAATTTCGAAGTGACTTTATTGGTAAATCCAGTCCTGTTCACCTATTCTGGGGTGCTTTTGATTTGGCTGTAACCCGATTTTCCGGAAGACCTGCGCCCCTACATCAGGGAGGCGTACCCAACATGCCACTCGACGTAATGCAGGAAGCCTATTCTCATGAAGTAAGTAGTGCGGGATTCTGGCCGGGGTCCAAAGATTCGCCCGTGCCCGTTTTTTATGCCTATGCCTATCCCGGTAATGAAGCGTATGCAAAGCAAAAGGTTTTACCCGAACAAGCATTTTACAGTCCTGAAATGGGAGAGTTTTTCCTTAAATATGAGGACGTACAATCTGCTTCGGATCCGGAGAAAACCTTAATGGATTTTTTACAGACCACCTACGAGGCAGCAGCCAATACCTCAAACTGGGACCGAGATGCTTTGGAAAAGTAAAGAGGGAATAGCTAGATGGTTTTGTAGATGTGTTAACCCCTCCCTACTCTGCCGGAACAGGCACTGCCTCTTGATTTGAGGGTTTTATTCGTAAACTGTAATTTAAAGCAGTATTTAAACCTTAAGGATTTTGAGGTCTTTTTAGAAAAATATGCTGACAAAATAGTTGAAAAATGGATTAGCTATTTTGTATACCATAAAGATGTTGAGTTCGATAAAATTACTTAAAAATTAAAATGAAAATAATTGTTGACTATAAAGATTCTGAGTCTGGAGTTAAATAGTTGAAAATTGATTCTGCTAAGTATTTGTGGGATTATGCGATTCGGATTGTTTTAAACGATGGTAAGGAGAGGTTTATTGACTTTAAACCATTTCTATCAAAATCCCTTCATCCATCTATTAAAAAATATTTAGATGAAAATAAATTTTCCAACTTCTCATTGATTGATGGAAATTTAAACTGGAATGATTATGATTTGATTTTTCCAATTTCTGATTTACATAATGGCCAGATTGACACGAAATTCACTAAACCTTAATCGTGTCGACAGGCCCTCAAGATTTCTCTGGCGGAGAGTACCGCACGTAGGTTTCATGAGCTTTTCGCAATGCTATTTCAGTCAACACAAGGCTCACTCCTCTGTCTAAAGAAAGTTGAAAACATTCGGCATTACTGGTCCAAGTTACGCTTCGCCAAACTTAGACCAGATACGGGCACGTCTCAACCATCCCCCTAAACCTTTACATACCAGCGGTTCCTATCCATCCACCAACCTATCAGCCATATGATCAGCATAAAAGAAATTGAGAACAATAAACTTGCCCACCCTTCGGGAAATACCGGTTCATAAAGGGTTTTATAGGTCAGATTTCGGATGGATTGACCTTCAATCCTTATCATTCCCAAGATTCTTACCAAAACACCTGATAAGATGTACAAAGCCAAGGGGTTTTTGCCAAAGACTTCGAAAAAGTAGGCCCAACCTTTGACAGACCGTACTTCCAATAAAAACATTAATAGAGCTAAGGTAAGGGTGGAATATCCGACCGTAACCAGCGTAAAAGAACTGGTCCAAATCTTCTTGTTAATTGGGAAACCATAATCCCAAAGGTAACCTAGGACAAGTAAAATCACTGCAAACATGGCCAACCAAAGAACAGTCTCAATGTCCCCTCCTCTCTTTTGTATCTGGAGACCTACCCAATAGCCCAACAATACATTGACCATGGCAGGAAAAGTACTTAACAGACCTTCAGGATCAAAGGCAAACCCATTCATCTTGTAGAGGTTATCAGGTGAAAAAAGCCAGAGATCCAATCGACCACTTGCATTGCCTTCCAAGGAAAAGGGATCCATACCCGGAACGCCAAAAAGAAACATTACCAGCCAATAGGAGAGTAAAATAAGACCACTTGTAATCAGAATCTTTTTAGGACTCAAAAATAGATCAAGGTAGCACCAAGTCCATAACACAAAGCTATTCGCTGCAAAACACCTAAAATTCTAATGCTAGTAAAATCATAGGGGACCACTCCGCTGTCGTTAACTCTAAAGAAGGGGAAAGCTGTCAAAAGCAGGCCAATTATAAAAATTAAGGCTGTTCTCTTAAATACTTTACTAAAATAGGCTTTGCCCCCTTTCAATTTAAATTTACCGAGACTGAAGCTCATCGCATTGCCTACTACAAACAAAAAAGAAGGAAATACCAAATCTGTTAAAGTTAATCCATGCCAATCAGCATGTGTTAAAGGGCCAAAACTGGTACTTCCATCTCCCGGAGTATTTACTATAACCATCAAGGCCAATGTCAATCCCCGTAAAACATCTAGGGATTGATACCTTGTGTGGGGCTTTATGGAATCCAATGTATTTGTCATCGTATAGCTATGTTATTTTTTTAATAGTGAAAAACGCTAAATAAAATTCAAGAAAACCAACTTGATGAGGTTTTAGTATAGCACCGTTAGGGTAAAATTGAAAGAAGCAACGAAATAGTTGATTTTGAAGCGCTTTCAACACGTAATAGATTGTCTATTCCATATTTCGAGTTAAATTTTGAGGTAACAAAGTTTTAATAATCAATGTGTTTTTTCCAGCCTTTGGAAAAACGAGTAGCTAATCAAAGCATCAATTATAGACTTCACAGTTCCTATCTGTCAAATCATAAAATTTAGGCTAAGTTTATTGAGGGTTTAATATGCAAAATGAATAAAAGAGCAATAAATAGCATGTTTATGCTCCTGTAGCCAATGGCTTGGTCAAGAAAACCATTGTTTTCGGCCCTTAATTTCTATCAACCCAATCAAAAAACAAAAGTATAGCCACTTATTATGATATTAATCAGGCCCTAGAAGAAAAATATCTGAATCAATGGGCTTTCTTTTCAATCTTTTTTATGAACCCCTTAAAAAATCGGAAATAGATACCCCTTTACTAAAGATTAATCAATACCTTATTCAAAAGTCACTAAATCATATTCGGTAATTTCAAATCACCTACACTACCGAAAATAGAAAAAGCCATTCAGTACCTGTAGGATATGGTCCTGAATGGCTTTTTCAAATAGGAATCAATAGTACTTGTAGGTCTGAAAATCATCGAAGTCATGATTTCTAACCTGGGTATGCACTTCAAAAACTATTCTATTTTCTGGAAAAATCGTCTTGAACACGTACAATATCTTCTTCATCTGATGGGTTTTCAGGATCTGTATGCATCCAAATTTCTGCAACCACTCCCCAGTTGTTCAAACCTACTAACCTGTGTCTTTCACCTTGTTTTAGGCGTTGCACTTCTCCTATCGCCATTTTTTGCAACGCTCCTTCAGTATCATTGTCACTGGTTATCAATCCGCCTTCTCCTTCTACCAACTTCCATATCTCTGCCCTTCTGTGGTGGTATTGCCAAGACAATCTTTTACCGGGCCCAACGAGCAAAATTTTTGGACTTAGTTTATTTTTTAATTGCTCTGGTGACAAGCTTACTTCAGGAAAAAACTTTTCCTTGAATTTGCTGATTTGGTCTTCATTGATAACAAAAAACCACCCCAGGGTCTGGTTTCGTCTTGGTTTATAATTTGAAAGCCTTCGGCTGCTAACCAATCATCAACCGTTTTAAAAATAGCTGCTTTAGATAAATCTTTCTCTATTTTCATTCTATTCTATAATTAAACAAAGTAATAAAAATTGCTCTTTTAAATAATGCTCAAAAGATAATGATTTTTTTTATGTTTTTTTTCAAACAAACTGGCGGCTCCTATCATCGCCGCTTTTTCTCCCAATTTACTTATAAAAATTTCCGGATTGGCCTTATTGGCACTCAAAACTCGCTTTACTTCAGGCAAAAATAAATCTCCGGCTTTTACCATATTCCCTCCGATCACAACTTTATCGATCGCTTTTCCTTCCATTTGCAATAGCATCAGTTCGGCCAAATTTTGACCGAATTCTTTGAGAACATTTAAAGTGTCCGATCTCCGTTCTGGCATTGCCAGCAGTATTTTCAAACCATCCACTTCAATGTCAAAGGTTTCTTTTGCCCACCTTACAAAAAATGACGTACTAATTAAATCTTCTGCAATACCTCCTTTAAAAGGCACCGACCAAAATGCACCATCTTCAGCTTTATCACCAAACTTATAGGAACCTCCTAGCCCTGTACCTAAGGTGATTCCCATCAGCCTCTCTTGGTTAGGCCAACCGGCTACAAAAGCCTCTCCTTGTAAAAAAGCAGCAGCATCATTAATAAAGGCGATATTTTCCACAGGAAGTTTTAGTCTTTGAGCAAGTGCCTCTTTAAGATTAACCTGATAAAGAGACCTGTATTTCCCCTGATCTAAAATCAAAGAAATCCCTTGATCATAATCGAAGGGGGCAGGCATTGCAATGCCTAGACAGGCATCTTTTTTGATATTCAAAGACAATATACAGTCGATCCAAGCATTTAAGATTTCCTGTTTGGTACCTAAAGAATCCACCGGCATTCTTGAAATCTTTTCATCCAGAATACTTGAACTTTGGTTATCCAAAAGCCCTGCACTAATATGTGATCCTCCAATGTCTACACCAACAATCTGTTTCATTTTAATTTTTTTCATTTCACCTAATCACCTCTTTGAAACCTTCTTTATTATGGTAGGCTGCAAATTCATAGTCAGCGGCCGCCCGATCTCTCAAAAATTGATTTCGGGTAATGGCTTTTTTAAGGTTTTCATAAAGCTTTGTTTCCTCACCATTTCTGGCAGCAATTATTGCTAAGCCATAAAAAGGAAAGCCATTGCTCATATTTTGTATGGCACTATTTTCAAATTGAATTGTAGCATTGTAATAATCTCCTGACAAAACATTTGCTAAACCCTGATTAAAAAGGTTTACCGGACTTTTCTCAGCATTGTTCAAGTGGATTACAGCCAATCTATAATCTCCATTGAATATAGAAACTGCTCCCAAAGCTGCTTGATGTACTTTTTTAATTTCATCAAACTCCGTAAGCGTAAAAGCCCGATAAAAACTATTGTAGGCACTAAATTTATCTTCCCATAACCAAAATACTATCCCTAAATTATAAACCGCATATGGGTTCTCAAAAATAGCATTAGACCGATTGAAGGCAAAAAGTGCATTTTCCAGCAACTGGTTTTTGTCTTTGGTATTTCTGGTTCTATTTGCCTTATTGGCAAAAACAAAACCGAGATTATTAAAAGCAAAAGCACTTGGATAAACTTCTACCATGGCCCTTAAAATCTCCTCTTTTTCATTCCATCCAGGTTCCATATCCACTGCCCGAATATAATCATTTTCAGACAAGGTATCGGCAGGAACCTGTCCTTTGCGAATACTTCTACTTAAAATAGAAAGTTGAAGATCAGATATACCTTCACCGTCCCAGGGTGCACGAACTGCCTTTTGGACAAATGGGTTCAAGACCTCTCGCTGGACTTTACCAAATGAGGGTAAAGCTTTTAATTTCTTTAATTTATAGGTCCAATCGCCCGGACCTTCCAAAACCTTTAAAAAGGGAGCTTTGGCAGTAAATGGTATCCCACTATAGGAAGAAAAAGCATCCTTCAAATCCTTAAAGTTATTTTTTGAAAGCATGCCAACGGTTTCCTGTTGGTAGGGTTCTATCCATAAACCCAAGACGGGATATTGTTCCTGACCGCGATATTGTCCTATCTGGGAAAGAGAGGCAGTAGTTATTATCCCTGTTGAAACAAGAACTTCCTCTGTCTCATACTGCCTCACACCTTGGTTATTTGAAACTTCTCCTTTGGCATATAAACTGCCATTTTCCATACCATTCACAAAAGGCATGGTATAGCTTTCTGTTAACTTCACGCTCGAATAAACATCAAGGGTATCCCCTTTTACCCTTAACTTTTTCTCAAAAAATACGTTTCATTATCATACTTGAAATAAGGAAATAAAGCGTAGGTTTCATTCCTTAATAGCATGGCATTTGGGAGAATTACAGTTAAATCAAACCTTACTGAATCACCTAAACGCTCTAAATTATTTGGGTCTAAATAAATTTTTTGGTTATCTGCTTTTTTAACTTGTACAACATTACAAGAATAGCTTGCAATTGTCGTACATAAGATAAAAAAGGCAATGTATTTTTTTACCATATTCATAGGTTAACCAATTTATTATCAATAAGTTGCTTTAATTTTAATTCTTAGAACGCTTAAATGGTCATTAACATGGAAAATATAAAATTATTCTTCCAAGAACGAGCCTTCGGGGTTTGCTCAAAATTAGGAGAAAAACTTCATTTCCCTATTGACAGCATTCGATTGTTTTTTATTTACAGTTCTTTCATTACATTGGGTTCTCCCATCATTCTGTATGTGACACTTGGGATGCTAATGAAAATAAGAACTTATTTAAGGAGAATGAATAATCCGGCTTTATTTGATTAATTCATCTCAGAATATTTTTTCTTTCCTTTGAGATAATAAGACCATATGATGCAGTAAACAGCAAGTGGTTTTGCTGAAGTATGTTTTTTTACCTTTTGAGACTGGCGATATCTCAATGCATCACGATTGATAACAAAGTCCCGATAGGCCCTTATTATTGCCCAACTGTGGGGCACTCCCTTGGTCAATAGCAGATGCATAAAAGCCCCGGCATCCAAAATCATTCGCAAAATCAAAACTTTAATAAAACCGATTAACTCTAGATTACCTTTCAGCATATATAAACTGTTTCTAAAATTAAGGTAAGTTTTCAAAGGGTTTACTTGAGACAAGGTGCCGCCTCCAAGGTGATAAACACTCGTTGCTCCACAGTGATGAATTTTATAACCTTTATTCCTCATCCTCCAACACAGATCAATTTCCTCCATATGAGAGAAATAAAAAGGATTAAAACCTCCAAGATCATGGAAAACTGCTGATTTAACACAAAAACAGGCCCCCGAGGCCCAGTCTACTTCAATAGAATCATCGTATTGCCCTTGATCTTCTTCCAATAAATGGAGAATCCTTCCTCGACAAAATGGATAGCCAAGCTGATCTAAAAACCACCTGCAGCACCTGCATAATCAAAGTAACCTTTTTTCTTCAAAGAAAGCACTTTGGGCTGACAGGCTGCCACTTTCGGATTTTGTAAAAGATAGCCAACTAGAGTTTGGTCCCAGCCATCTGAAACTTCCACATCTGAATTGAGAAGCAGGTAAAAGGAATAGGCATCTTTTAATTCCTTTAACCCTAGATTATACCCTTTGCTGTACCCGTGATTTTCACTTAGCAATACCAATCTTATTTCAGGAAAATCTCTTTGAAGGTAAGAAATGGATCCATCATTGCTACCATTATCTATGACAACAATATCATAAACACTATTGCTTATTACTTGAGGCAAATATTTCTGCAGCATGGCTTCCCCATTGTAATTTAAAATAACAATAGCAGCCTCTTTCATTACATCATGCTTCCAAAATCCATACCCGGAATATTAGGCATCATACCTGCGGTGGCAGAACTCATTTTTTTTTGATTTTCACATCTATATTCTCCAAGGCCTTATTGGTTGCCCCAACAATCAGATCCTTCATCATATCCTTGTCTTTTTCATTGACCAAACTGGAATCAATTTCTATGTCTAACACTCTTCTTTCACCATTTACGATTACCTTGACCATACCGGCCCCCACTTCACCTTCTGCTTGTAAATGCACCAATTCAGCTTGGGTGGCTTTAATTTTGGCTTGAGCCTCCTTCACCTTGTTCATTATATTCATCATGTCAAACATATGCTTTCCTTTCTTTTAAATCAATATTATTTTATTACCTATTTTATTTATAGCTTAAACTCCTTTACAAAGTAAATTTCCCCACCATCAAATGGAAGGAATGATGTTAAGCAATAAGTCATTTATTTAGACCTTCTTTATTTTTTTAACAACATCTACTAGACTTAGACTTTCTTGTTCACCACTTGTCATGTCTTTCAAGCTAATGGTATTGTTCTCTATTTCCTCCGAACCCATTACGCCTACATATGGAATACCCTTTTTGCCTGCGTAGTTAAACTGCTTTTTAATTTTTACCAAATCAGGATAAATTTCAGCAGCAATGCCTTCCTTTCTTAAAGCAGCCAATACACCTAAGCAAGCCTCTTTTTCTTCTTCACCAAAATAGGCTAACATTATTTGTGTACGTTCTACTTCATCATCAGGAAAGATATTTAACTCTTCAAGCACGTCATATAGCCGATCCACTCCAAATGAGAAACCAACGCCGGAAACTCCTTTTAGGCCGAAAACACCAGTAAGATCATCATATCTACCTCCTCCACTTACAGAACCAATCCCAACTCCATTGACCTTCACTTCAAATATCGCTCCAGTATAATAAGACAGGCCTCTGGCCAAAACAGGATCAAACACCACATGATGTTGGTTTTCTCCCATCTTACTTAGGTAGGAAAACACCTCCTCAAGTTCATTAATTCCCTTTAAACCAATCTCGCTTTCCGCAAGGTATTTTTTCAAAAACTGTAACCAATCCACATTGTTTTTTTCATTTTGTGAAAGGATCGGTGACAATTTTTCAATGGCATCTTCAGAAAAGTTTCGCTCTTTCAATTCTACTTTCACCTTTTCCCATCCAATTTTATCCAATTTATCAATGGCCACACATAAATCGGCCTCTTTTCCGGAAGCGCCAATCACCTCAGCAATTCCGGTAAGAATCTTTCTATTGTTGATCTTGATATCATAGTCATTTAGTTTAAAATCTGAAAAAACCCTTTTTATCATGCAAAGAATTTCTGTTTCACAAATTAAACTATCAGTACCCACCACATCTGCGTCACATTGATAGAACTCCCTATATCGCCCTTTTTGTGGTCGATCAGCTCGCCAAACGGGCTGCATTTGAAAACGCTTAAAGGGATAAGTTATTTCATTTTGATTCATGACCACATACCTTGCAAATGGTACTGTGAGATCATATCTCAAACCTTTTTCTGAAATCTTAGGTAACACTTTGCTTTCTCCGGCTTTAAAAGTTTCAGAATCCACCTTCTTTAAAAACGCACCACTGTTTAGTACTTTAAACAAAAGCTGGTCTCCTTCATCTCCATATTTCCCCGTCAAGGTACTAAGGTTTTCCATTGTTGGTGTCTCCAACTGCTGGTACCCAAATAATTTGAATGTATCCTGTATGGTATTAAAAATATAGTTTCTTCGGGCCATTTCTTTAGGGCCAAAATCGCGCATACCTTTAGGTATCCCTGGTTTTTGTTTGCTCATCCTCTGGAATTTTGGCCAAAGTTAAAAAATTAAAAAGTATATTGGAGGATATTATCAGGGCAATTTGGGGGCTAAACCCAACTTCTTTAATTAATTCCTGTATTTAATTAATATTTTACTTACCTTTGCCCTTCATTTCAAGCGAGAACAAAAAACAAACAATACAATGGCTGTTACTACTTTAAAAAGAAAATTAAGAAGAAAAAGACAGGCACAGAATGCAAGGGTACAAAAATCAAATTATTGAGTGCTCAGCCTGTCCTCAAAAATGTAGATGTAGAAGAAATTAAGAAAGAATTTTCTTCAAGCAAATAAAAAAATAAAGAAGCCCGAATAACATCGGGTTTTTTTATATCCTGCCTCTTTTTCCTAGTTCAATTACCTTGAGGTTTTTGACGGTTTGATCCAATTCAAAAGTCAACATTGTTTTTATTTGATGAAATCCGTGATTGCCAATAGCCCCGGGATTCATATATAGCACACCCAATTCTTTGTCTTGCACCACCTTGCAAATATGAGAATGTCCACATACAAATAAGTTGGGTTGGTGATTTTTGATTTTAGCTTTTACTCCTTTTGCATATCGTGGTGGTGTTCCGCCGATATGAATCATAAACACTTTCACTCCTCCACTTTCGAAAAGCACTTCTTCAGGAAGTTCTCTCTTTAGGTGTTGGTCATCGATATTCCCGAATACTGCCCTTAATAATGGTTTTTTTGGTAATTTTTCCAATATCATGGGGTCTCCAACATCTCCAGCATGCCAAATTTCATCTACTTCCTCCAATGATTGAATTGCATTTTCAGGAAGGCTGCTGTGGGTATCACTAATCAAAGCTATTTTGACCATAGAATGTAAATTTTCATCTTATTTGGAGGGCAAATCAAAGACAATTGACAATGAAAAACAAACCTCCTTTCCCAATTCATTGTAGATAAAATTATTATTTCATAAAAATAAAAAAACCGCACTTTTTATTTTTATTCCTCTATCTGCCACCTATCAATTAATGCTTTAGCGACTTATGAATTTATCAAAGTTTGTGAGCAGTTATTTTTAATTATAAGAAAACAACCTTTAAAAGATGCCAAACTTGTTAATTGAAAGATTCCTTTCTATTTTTACGAGGATAGAAAATTTTGTATATAAATGAAAGAAATACAATTCAGAGATGCCGTTCGGGATGCAATGTCCGAAGAAATGAGACGCGATAAAAATGTGTTTCTTATGGGAGAAGAAGTTGCTGAATACAACGGTGCTTACAAAGCAAGCCAAGGAATGCTGGACGAGTTTGGGCCGGACCGTGTATTAGACACTCCTATTTCGGAACTTGGATTTTCAGGATTAGGCGTAGGTGCTGCCATGAATGGTCTTAGACCTATAATAGAGTTTATGACATTTAATTTTTCATTGGTAGCAATGGATCAATTGGTAAATTCAGCAGCCAAAATGCTCGCCATGTCGGGAGGTCAATACAGTGTTCCCATCGTTTTCCGAGGGCCAACTGGAAATGCTGGTCAGTTGGGTGCTACCCACTCTTCTAATTTTGAAAACTGGTTTGCAAACACCCCAGGATTAAAAGTTGTTGTTCCTTCCAACCCATATGACGCCAAAGGATTATTGAAAGCTTCCATCAGAGATAACAACCCTGTTATTTTTATGGAATCAGAAGTAATGTATAGCGATAAAGGTGAAGTACCTGAAGGTGAATATTTGCTTCCTTTGGGGGTGGCCGAAATCAAAAGAAAGGGAGATGATGTTACCCTTGTCTCCTTTGGTAAAATGATGAAGGTAGCTTACCAAGCAGCTGATGAATTGGCAAAAGACAATATTCATGCTGAGGTTATAGACCTAAGAACAGTAAAACCAATTGACTACCCAACTGTTATTGCCTCTGTTAAGAAAACCAACAGATGTGTAATTGTTGAAGAAGCAAACCCTGTTGCGGCGTTGTCTGCAGACATTGCCTACAACATTCAAAAACAAGCCTTTGATTTTCTTGATGCACCGGTTATACGTGTAAATTCAATGGACGTTCCATTGAGCTATGCACCTACCTATATTGAAGCAACGCTTCCAAACGTAAAAAGGACAATTGATGCTGTGAAATCTGTTACTTATAAGAAGTAATCATATTCCGGCTTCCAATAAAAAAGGTAGCATCCATGGATGTTGCCTTTTTTATCACCAATGAAAAAAACCTATTATAGAAATAAAAGAGGGCTGAAAACAATGTTTTCAGCCCTCTTTTATTTCTATAATTTAATGAGAATTATCTTCTTCTCATATTTCCACCTAGGGCACCCAATGCCTTTTGAGCGCCACCCATTTTATTCATTTGTTTCATCATCTTTCTCATATCAGCAAACTGCTTCATAAGATTATTAACCTCTTGGATAGTCCGTCCACTTCCTTTTGCGATTCTTCTCCTGCGACTTCCGTCAATTATTGATGGGTTACCTCTTTCATCCGGAGTCATACTTCGGATGATAGCTTCAATAGGAATAAAAGATTCGTCATCAATATCCAAACCTTTAATAGCTTTGCCCATACCCGGTATCATACCCAAAAGATCTTTAATATTTCCCATCTTCTTGATTTGATCAAGTTGGGAAAGAAAATCATCGAAATCAAACTGGTTTTTCCTGATTTTCGCATTAAGTCTTTTGGCCTCATCCTCATCAAATGATTGTTGGGCTTTTTCAACCAAGGAAACCACATCACCCATACCCAGAATTCGCTGAGCCATACGATCAGGGTAAAACAGGTCAAGGTTTTCCATCTTCTCGCCTGTTGAAATAAACTTAATTGGCTTATTAACAACATGACGAATTGAAATGGCTGCCCCACCCCTACTGTCACCATCTAATTTGGTTAGTACTACACCATCAAAGTCCAGCCTTTCATCAAAGGTTTTGGCAGTATTGACAGCATCCTGACCGGTCATTGAATCGACTACGAATAATGTCTCTGAAGGATTCAAGCTTTCTTTCAAAGCAGAAATCTCATCCATCATTACCTCATCTACAGCCAAACGACCTGCTGTATCTACGATAACAGTCTTTTTCCCTGATTTCTTAGCATATTCAATGGCATTAGAAGCAATTTCTAAAGCATTTTGATTACCCGGCTCGGCATAAACCTCTATACCAATTTGCTCACCAAGGGTTTTTAATTGCTCAATTGCAGCAGGACGGTAAATATCACAGGCCACCAATAATACTTGACGACCTTGTTTTTTAAGATAAGTCCCTAATTTTCCAGAAAATGTGGTTTTACCTGAACCTTGCAAACCAGAAATTAACACTACAGAAGGGTCTCCCTTAAGGTTAATTTCCTCCTTAGCTCCTCCCATCAACTGGGTCAATTCTTCCTGAGTAATCTTAACCAACAACTGACCCGGAGAAACTGCTATCAACACATCTCTGCCTAATGCCTCCTCTTTAATTTTGTCAGTAACCTCTTTGGCTACTTTATAATTTACATCAGCATCGATCAGGGCTCTCCGAATTTCCTTAACAGTGGTAGCTACATTTATTTCTGTAATCTTCCCTGTACCTTTTAAGGTTTTAAAAGCTCTATCTAATTTAAAACTGAGATTATCGAACATGTCATTTTCGTTTAGAATCAACAAAAATAGAGATTTTTTTAAGCAAGTACATCTAATACCTTAAAAGAATACGTACATTCTTTAAAAGACGTTTATAATAGCATAAGTCATGAAATTTTATCTTTTTCATTAGGAAAAAGACAAAATGTTGCATTTGGTATACAAAAATACCCTGATCAGGGTATTTTATTGATCAAAAAATGTTGTTACTTACAAACTCAATTCAAACAGTATCAAACAATTATCATTTAAACTATAAACTATTTAATAATGATAAAGGACCAAACCCCGCTTTTTATTCCAATTGGAAATTTTTCTGATCATTGTAACAGCCTTGACGGAAGAAAACTGATGCCCTTGGTAAATCTTATTCAGGAAATGGAAATGAGTTTCTATAAAACTGAAAAATTTCACGGAATTAACGATTTAAGTGGTATTACTTTAAGTGGTATCGGCTTGAACGGAATTCATGTGAAGTTATTGGATGCCGTATTGAAATTAAGATTAGTCCCTCTCTTTGATTGGCTTTCTTGGAAGTCCGAAGCTGAAAGATTTTATCAAAACCCTTCATTATTAAGAAGTCAAGATACCGTGACCCTTGGCAAAATAATGACAGTATTGCTGAGGTCTCAGACAATTTATGGCCCGACATTTCTTGAGTCAAAGATAAAAGACAAGTTTGTGCTTGCCTTATTAAAAGCTATCGTAAATTCTTTAGACACTACGAATGTTTCCGGATATATAAATACAGATGTTGTAGATTAACCCAATTAACCGCCAGTATTATTGATTTTTTTAGTATAGTATAAATTTTTTACGCTTAACGCCCTCTATTTTTTTTATTATTGGCCTTATAATTGTGAATACAGGTTCAACTGATAAATTATTAATAGCGTAAATGATATAGGTTGGAAGAGATATTTATATTGTAAAGCAGTGTAATCCAAATGAGATTTATTTGCGTTACTTTATAACGAAAATAAATTTAGGTGCCGCGCTTTTCAATAGACACCTTAGAAATATTGAATAAGAAGGAAGCATAAAATAATGCGTTTCCTTTAAATTGACAAAACCAATTAAGCTGTTGAATTTGAAGCAATTTAACCCTGTTGCAAAATAATTTTCAGTTTAATTAAAAAACTAAATAGTTTAATCGATCCTTTAAAACATCACTAGGTAAAACCAGTGTTAATGAAAATCAATCAAATGATCACCCCACATTCAAAGAATGTGCACCTTATTTATTTGTTTTTGCTTGCGATTGGGCTTCATTCCAATTTAATGGCACAAACAGAACCCACTATAGATTTAGAAAAGCAAGACCCTTCCTGCTCAGGCAATGGACGCATCACAGCATTGCTTCAGAATTCAGACAATGCGGGGAATTTGGTCTACAACTTATTTCAGCTTCCAAGTGAAACGCTTCTAGCAAGCAACGCAAATGGTTTTTTCGAAGGATTAGATGCAGGTTTATATAAGCTAAGTGCCAACTTTACAATCGATGACAGCCCTCAAGAAATTTCCGTGGAGGAAACATTAAATTCTGTATATAACCCGTTGTCATTTACCGTAATTTCAAAAACAATCTGTGAAAACGAATTGGGTAGTATAGAAGTATTTGTTAATGAAGGAGCGCCTGCCTCATATGAATTATTAGGTCCCTCTGAAAGACCTGCTCAAGAAAGCAATGTGTTTGAAGACCTTATGGAAGGAGCTTATACAATAATTGTTACCGATGAATGTGGAGATAGACTTTCTCAATCTTTTGAGATTCAAAAGGCTGCGTTTTTTATTGATGAAAACTATCAAGGGTTTGAAAACACGCTTAATAGTTGTAACGAAATTAATGTTGGCCACTTAGTAAAATCCGTTGGAGCTAGTATATCATACCCATTATATGTCAATTATGTGGTCCATACACCGATGGGGACAACCGAAGAAATCAATACAGAAATCACAACCGGTGATCCTTCAGAAAACATATTTTTCAATACCCTCCCTTTCTATTATGACGAAGCCTATACATATGACCTGAAAATCACAGATAATTGCGGGCAAGTTTCCACATTAGAGGGAATTTCAATTGATAGAAAGTTGACGATTTCAAATGACCTTTTGTGGGGTGCAGGGTCTTGTGGTAAAAGAAGACTATCCATTAAACCTTCCAATTTCACCGCACCATTTACAATAAATTTTACCGAATTTCCGGATGGATTTGACCCTGAAATCTTTAATTCCCAATATCCAGGTCCTTTTACCGAAGAAAATATTTTTTTCGGCTCTACTGATATGCCTATTCCTACAGGGAATTATGCCTTTACATTAGAAGATGCTTGTGGGCATACTGCAAGTATTTCTAAAGAACTATTAGACAAATTAAGCGGCCCGGGGGCTACGGTTTATAAAGGTTGTGGGCCGGATATGGGCTCTGTACAATTGAACAGCTTTGATTTTGAATTTACCACCGTAGAACTAACAAGTGCACCGGCTTCATTTAGTGGCTCTTTGCCCTTAGATGTCACCAATAACATCAGTAGTGTAGATCCCAGAAGGTTTTATATGAACAGTCTTCCAGAAGGAGAATATGAATTCACCTCCTATACAAGCTGCAAAACCACCCATCTCACCAAGGTTACCATTGAAGGAATTGAGGTAATTGATAATCAAATTGATATTATTGAAAATTGTGGGGCCTTTAACATCTTTTTGAAACATGAAGACAATTCAACCAATGGCCAATCCCCGCTATTCGGAATCCAAAAATTAGATCCTTCATCCGGTGAATGGGGCCATCCTGAAACCGGCCAAGTATATAACCCTACAGATCCATTGACAAATGAGAACGCAATTTTATTGGTCAATGGAGCTACCAATATCAATCAAAATTATTCGGGAACATTAAGATTGGTAAAGTCATTGAACATCTGGAAAATGGGTGAAGACATGATGGTAAATAGGCCCCAGATCACATATTGTTTGGAAACATTAAAAACCTTTGAGATTAAAGAAAAAGCACCTTCAATAGTATCAATACCTTTAAATGTAGCGGAGATAACTACGAGGTTTCAGTAAATGCAGAAGGCTACCTTCCCATTACCTATAAGATCGTTGAAAAAGATGGCCTCCCTTTTATCATTGACAATGGGGAAGATCCATTGTTTAAGGGGCTTGAATCAGGCCGATATAAACTGCAGTTAGAAGATGCTTGTGGGAACCTGACCAACACTTCAGTACAAGTAAAAGGAGAGAATTTACCTAAAATCATTCCTGAAAACCTATGTGAAGGTGAAAATGGAGCACTTTTAATTAAAAACCTGGATTTCCTCGAATTTGAATGGTACAAAGAGGGTGCTCCAGAAAACATTTTAAGCACAAATTCTCGTCTGGAATTTCCATCATTTAATTTATCAGCAAATGCAGGTACATACTATGTCCAGATCAGCGATAACAATCCTGAGTCTTGTGTAAACAAAACCCTTGAATTTACTATTGATACCTCAAGTCTAAATCCTGATGCCGGAGAAGGTCAGGAAGTTGAGATTTGTAAAGGAGAAATAATAAACTTATTTGATTATTTGAGCGGGCCATATGACAATTATGGTACTTGGAAAGAAATCACTAATAGTGGTAATTTAATAGAAAACGCTTGGTCATCGGATGATCTGACCCCCGGCACTTATACCTTTGAATACACTATTACAGGAATATGCTCAGGTGAAAAAAGCACAGTTGTTACAATTAATTTGACTGATGTGCCGGAGGTTCCAAAAGGCAATGCTATTCAAGAATTTTGTAGCCCTGGCCAGTACACCTTGGCATCACTTGTGGTTGAGGGTACAAATATTCAATGGCATACTTCCCCTCTTGGTGAAGAAATACTCCCCGAGGAAACAATTCTCCAAAATGGTAGGACATACTATGCCACACAATCCAATGGCACTTGTTTTTCGGATGAAAGGTTAGCAGTAGAAGTATTGATACATACTCAGGTTGATAATAATATGATTTCCGCTGAACAATCGTTGTATCAGATGGAAAAACCGGAAGAAATCATTGGCACTGAACCGCAAGGAGGTTCCGGGAAATTCACTTATATATGGGAACAGAAAACAGAAGGCTCGGAATGGGAAATTATTGAAGGCGCTAAAAGGAAGGACTATTCACCTAAGCCGCTCTTAGAAACAACAAGCTTTAGAAGGACAACCTCTGATGAATTATGTGGTGATTTTATAAGCAATGAGCTAACTATTGAAGTTTTAGTTGCTCCTATTGTAGCAAATGATGATTATTATGGGCCACTAATTAATTATGAATCTTACTTACTACCTACAATATTATTGAATGACAGCCTTAAAAATAAACCAATCCTACCTGAAGATATAAGAATTAGCGTCTTAAGCATCAAAGATGAAGATGGGAATAATGTTACATTGGATAACAGGTACAGTATGGATACAGAAGGTGTTATTTCATTACCTGAAGACATCACAGCAGGTAATTACATCGTTCGTTACAGCATTTGCCAAAAAGATGTTCCTGCCAATTGCAGTGAAGCCAATATAATCCTATCCGTTATTGGCATTTCTATTGATGCAGCAAAAACAATTGATAGAACACAGGCATTGCCGGGTGATATAGTAAATTATACCGTTCGCTTAAAAAACACCAGCACATTTAGTCTTGACAAAATTATTCTAACAGAGATATTACCTGAAGAACTGATGCTTCTTTCTGCCAGTCCTGCCTTAAGTCCTTCCAATACTTGGGAAATAAGTAATCTTGCACCTGAAGAAACGGTTGAGTTGGGATTGTCGGTAATGCCAACCATAGATGGAAACTTTACGAATGAAGTTAACATTAAGGTAGAAAATTATGACCAAACAATTCAAAGTGAAGAGTTACAGGTAAGGCCCAAAATGATTGACATGGCCATAGAAAAGACTTCCTTTAACACCACAGTGAATGATGGTAGTTCTTTTGATTACCAAATAACAGTGACCAACAACGGACCTGACCCAGCTGACAATGTGCGGATTGTGGATTTTTTACCTGCACAATTAGCTTACGAGTCAGCAGTGTTTGATACTGAAGGATTACTTTCTTCACCTACTTTTACGCAAGCGGATGATTTACTGGTTTGGAATGTACCTCAGTTTGATGTGGATGCAACCCTAACCATCACCTTAACTGTCAAGGCTATTGGCGATGGAAGGATCAGAAACAGGGCCGAGGTGAGTGCTGATGGACAAGATATATTACCAGAGAACAACACATCAATTGAAGTAAAAACAATCCTTCCCCTATTTATTCCTAATGTATTCAAACCAGATGGAGATGGAAAAAATGAAACTTTTGTAATTAGGGCCGCCCATAGATTTGAACGGCTTGAATTAGTAATATTTAACCGCTGGGGGGACATCGTTTATTCTTCTAAAGATTATCAAAACAATTGGTATGCTGAAGGTTTATTGCCTGGAACTTATTATTATCAAGTTAAAGGCGTAGATTTTGATAAGAAAGAGAAACAATACAAGGGCTGGGTACAAGTGATTAAATAAATTATGAAGCCAATAACTTTACATCGCATTCTTTTAACCATTAGTGTTTTCTTTTCACTAACCGCCACTCAGGCACAACAACTTCCTCAGTATAGTCAGTATGTATTTAACCCCTTACATATCAATCCCGCCTATGCTGGATACAAAATAGACCCTTTTGTTCAAGCTACTTACAGAAGTCAGTTTAGTGGCTTTGAAGGTGCCCCACAAACCTTTTCTGTTGCTGCAGATATTGGAAATTTAGAGCAAACCATGGGTTTTGGTATACAAATTAATTCAGACAAATTTGGAGCAAGTGATATTCAGAATTTACTCCTTACTTACTCTTATAGTGTCCAATTGTCCTATAGTAGTTATTTAAGCTTGGGCGTGAGCTCAGGTATTGCTTCTTATGGCCTTGACGCAAGTCAATATCAACCGGATGACCCAAGTGACCCTGGCATACCTCAAGGTAAAATAAGTGCCATTACTCCCAATTTAAACCTTGGCATATTTTTTCATACGCCACAGTTCTTCACCGGTGTAAGTGCTTATAATTTAGTGGGGCAAAACATATTAGAAAACAAAAATCTGGCAGTAGCCACACACAATTACCATTTTTATTATCAATTAGGGGCACTATTGCCTTTATCCAATGCAGTTTCCCTTAAACCTTCAATTTTAATTCGTGAAGAACTGAATGGTCCAACAAGTTTTGATATCAATGCGATGTTTCTCCTAAGAGAAAATTATTGGATAGGCACTTCCTTCAGGTCAGGGTTGGTCAAAAACCAGGCTTCCATTTCTGAAATTGGAAACAATAGGAAAGCCCTTGCTTTGTTATTGGATATATTTATTACTCAAGAACTCAGAATGGGTTATGCTTACGACTTTAACCTTAATAGCAAAAGCAATTACACCAATAATAGCCATGAGCTTTCACTGGGATATTATATCAATAACAAATGGTTTGATTCACCCTCCCAAAGAAATTTTTAGCTCTTTCTAAAAGCATTATGGCTAAGATAATAGCAGCTGGTCATTTAAGTCTTCTGCTTTCTTCATTACTTTAGTATAATAAAAATTGATGTCCCATATCTGCTTTATAATTAATTTTCTAATTAGAAATGAGGCTTATTACTGCAATTTTAATTCGTTTGAAATTAAGGTTCTCCACCCCCTACCAGCCTAGCTGGAGATAGATCAAATAAATTCAGCACTGTATAAATTTTTTGTAACCCACCAACCAATTTATCATTAGTACGAATTTATGTTTTGGATTGAAGGGAGATTCTGTCTTCAATAGCTGTTTTTTCATGCGAGGGGTTACAATGTTCAAATGCCTCATTGGTCTGAACGAAAAAATTATCCTTTCCTATGGCATCGATAAGACCACTGCTATAAAAGATATCTCGCGCAGGACCAATGGCCCCTGCTACCAAGAGTTTAATTCCTTTACTATTTAATTCTTGAATTAGCTGACGCAACATATGAATGGCACTGCTGTCAATATAATTGATGGCCTCTGCATTCAGAATAATAAACTTCAATTCCTTCCCTTTTTGTTCGAGTTGATTTTGTAATTCTTTTTGAAATATTCCCTATTTCCAAAGTACAACTGAGCATCAAATCGAATAATTAAAATATTGGGATAGGTTTCGGTATCTTCAGGAAACCGGGCTATGTTTTTGAAATAATCCGTGTTTCTAATTCTTCCAAGAACAGCGATATGAGGCCTTGAAGTCCTGTACACCAATAACAATAATGAAATTAGTACGCCAAGTAATATCCCTTCCTTGATACCCACAGTAAGAGTGATTAAGAAAGTTGCTAGCAAGAGATAAAACTCATCTCTTCTGTTTCTAAAAGTTCTACCGGGTAATTAATATCAATTAGCCCAAATACAGCAACCATAATGATAGCAGCCAATACGGCATTGGGTAAATAATAAAATAAAGGTGTTAAAAACAATAAAGTTAAACCTACTACCAATGCACTTACCACAGGAGCAACACCGGTTTTAGCTCCTGCTTGGTCATTGACAGCTGTCCTAGAAAAGCCCCCAGTTGTGGGATAGGACTGAAATAAAGACCCCAAAACATTAGCTGTTCCAAGAGCAATTAACTCTTGATTGGAATCCACCTTATAATCTGAATGCTTTTCCTCAATGGCTTTGGCTACAGATATGGCTTCCATAAATGCAATCAATGAGAGTGTTAAGGCTATGGGCAAAAGCTCAGTAACTCTGGAAAAACCTAAAACAGGTAATTTAAAAGATGGCAAACCACTTGGAACCTCACCAACAATTTTAACCCCTTGCTCATTTAAGTTAAAAAAATAAACAGTCAAAACTCCCAAAACCACCACTACCAAGGCAGCTGGTATTCGGCTATTAAAATGCTTGATCGATTTTATAACCACAATGGCAAAGATGCCTATAGCCAAGGCAATCCAATTGGTTTCAGATAGTGTAGCTAGGGCATTTATCAACAATATATGGATCTGATTGCTTCCCTCAATATCAGTTCCTAAAAGATGCTTTAACTGACTTAATCCAATAATAATGGCTGCAGCAGAGGTAAATCCACTAATAACGGGTTTTGACAGGAAATTCACCAGGAACCCCATACGTAACAGCCCCAGACCTAATTGTATTAAACCCATAAATAGGGCCAAAAAAACAGCCATGGCAATGTATTCATCAATCCCCGAAAGGGCAAGTGCACCAAGGCCAGAGGCAACTAAAAGGGAATCCATAGCTACCGGACCTACAGCCAATTGTCTGGAGGTGCCCATCAAGGCATAAACAATCTGGGGGATCAAAGAAGCGTAAAGTCCAAAAACAGGCGGTAATCCGGCTATCATTGCATAGGCCATTCCTTGAGGAATAAGCATGATACCTACAGTCAATCCTGCTCCGATATCTCCTGAGAGATAGGATTTTTTGTAATCCGGAAGCCAATCTAAAATGGGAAAGTATTGTTTCAACATGTCTTTAATTTATACCCAAAAGTACTGTAGAACAAATTAGGTTACAGTAACAATGGTCACAAAGATCCAGCAGACACTGCAATGCATTATTATGGGCCATCCTTCATACCGAAATGATCAGCAGTGTGCCCGGAATACATCCAGGAAAATTTTTCACATTGTAACCCTAGCTTGCAATTTTCATTTGGTAAAACCACCTGATTTTCAACATCATAAACATTAATTAAAACTGACAACCTTTCGTAGGAATATCTTATAAATTAATAAATTTCCAGCATCTTTTTAAAAATTTGTTAGACCTCCATTCTAAATTGCCTGAAACTAGCATAGCCAGCCAAGCCTAAAGTACGTAAACAGGGTAAATGAAAATGATTATTGAATACTAGCCTTAGGCCGAAATAACCCATTGATATAAAATAACTATATTGCTTAAATGCCAAATAAAGAAATCCATTTAATAATTTTAGAAATATCATGACTTCAAAAACCAACCTAAATTCGATTGTCATGTTGGGTGCCAGTGGTGCGGTTGGTTCGGAAGCTTTAAAATCGCTACTGGACCATAAGGATTTACATCAATTAACTTTGCTTGGGCGAACCCCCATTTCTGGCATTAACAAAGACTATGTTTTTCAACATCAGATCAATGTAAGCGATCCCGATAGCTATAAAGAATTCCTCCCCGGTCATACCATTGCAATTTGCACATTGGGTGTAGGAGAGCCTAGTAAGGTTAGTAAAGAGGAATTTATAAAAATTGATAAACAAGCTGTGCTAGAATTTTCGAAAGCCTGTAAGAATTCAGGCGTCAGGCATTTTGAGTTATTGGCTTCCGTTGGTATAAGTTCAAAGTCGAGTTCTTTTTACCTGCGAGCTAAAGGTGAATTGGTAGATGAATTAAAAGCGTTGAAATTTGAACGATTGAGTATTTTTCAACCTTCAATGATTTTGACCCCAACCAACAGGTATGGAATTTCTCAAGCAATAGTATTAAAAGTTTTCCCACTACTAAAACCGTTTTTAATGGGAAGTTTACGTAAATACAGGGGAATTCCTGTTTCTGTCTTGGGTCAATCTATGGCTAAAAATGTTTTTATAGCAGGCAAGAATTACGAAACTTTTCACTGGGATCAATTTTATTCCATAATTGAAAAATCAAACAAACCTTAAAAACATTTAAATTGGTACGATTTTCAAGTTACCACGTTGACCAATCCTAATCTTTAATTATAAAAAGTGGCTTTTCTAACTAAGGATTTTTGAGCAAGCATGAAGAATTTTCAAGAAATCACTTTCTAATTATTAAACTTTACACCTAAGCAGACCATGAGTCATTTACTATTATCCGGTGTTTTTTGTTAATTTGCGTATTGAATTTAAACCTAACTTAATTCCAGACGATTAGACCATGAAGTTTGATTTTAAAGCAGATGTATTGCCTCATTTTTTAGCGATTTCTTCCTTTTACCTGATCGTTGTACTTTATTTTTCTCCCATTGTTTTTGAAGGGAAGATGATTTTCCAAACAGATATCCTTCAATGGGAAGGTTCTGCGAAGGAAATTTTAGACCATAGAGAAAGCACAGGGGAACAAGCGCTGTGGACCAACCGAATGTTTGGAGGAATGCCGGCCTATTTGATCCATTTGGATCCCAAGGGAGACATTACTAATTTCTTAATCAAAGTATTTACCTTCGGCCTTCCCCATCCTATAAGTGCACTTTTCTTTGGAATGGTCTCTATGTACTTACTCCTGATCTGTTTTAAAGTTAGACCATATATTGCCATAATAGGAGCTTGGGCTTTTGCACTGAATACTTTTAATTTCTTAAGTCTGGAGGCCGGCCACAACGCTAAAATTTGGGCCATAGGAATTGTACCATTATTACTGGCAGGCGTACACTTGGCATTCAGCGGCAAAAAGTTACTGGGCATCGTTATGACAGCATTCGCTGTATTGCTGCAGTTAAAGTTCAACCACCTTCAAATTACTTATTATACCTTACTACTCGTCATTGTTTATGGCCTAGGCCAATTGGTTCTGGCCTATCAACAAAAAAATTACCGGATTTCGCAAAAATCACTGCTATGCTTCTAATGGCCGCTGTTATTGGAGCGATGGGCCATGCCGCGCGGCTGAGTTCAGTATTGGAATATGGAACCTACTCTATTAGAGGAGAGCGAAATCTCCCTCTGGACGAACAAAATGACACTGGTCTAGACAAGGAATATGCTTTCAATTGGTCTAATGGCAAGCTTGAAACTTTTACATTGCTTATTCCAAATTACTTTGGTGGGGCATCCCAGGGAGAAGTCCCTAAAAACTCCGCATCGGAGAAAGCCCTTCGATCCAATGGTGTGGACAATGCTCAGGTAAACCAATTTCTAAATGGAGCCCCCACCTATTGGGGAGATCAACCATTTACAGGAGGTCCGATATACGGTGGAGCAGTGATGATTTTTCTTTTTATTCTAGCTATTATCTTTTCCCCTCCACTCTATAGAAATGTATTCCTATCGATGGTAGTCCTAACCCTAATGCTTTCTTGGGGTAAAAACCTTGCTTGGTTTAATTATGCGATCTTCGACTATCTACCCGGATACAATAAATTTAGAGCCGTATCCATGGCCTTAGGAATGACGCTTTTCGTTATTCCTTTATTTGGTGCCATAGGTCTAGAAAATGTAGTTGATAGAATAGGAAAGAAAGAAAGTTTGAAACCATTCTTAATTGGTACAGGTATAAGTTTAGGCTTAATTCTAGTTGGGATTGTTTTTGCATCTTGGGCCGGTTACCAATCTTCCGCAGGTAATCCCGGATATCCGGACTGGTTAATGGAAGCGTTGAAATCTGATAGAAAAAGCCTTTTGAGGACAGATGCGCTAAGGTCTGCTATCTTCATTTTGATACCAGCTATATTATTAGGCATGGTCTATCTTAATAAATTAAAAATTAACTTTGCCCTATTAGGTATAGGCTTGGTGTTAATAATAGACCTTTGGGAGTCAATAGTCGTTACTTAGATACAGACAGCTTTATTGACAATCCAAGTGAACAACATTTTGCCGCAACACCGGCAGACAATAAAATAAGTGCAGACAAAGGGTATTTTCGTGTGTTAAATATTCAAAACCCATTCAATGATGCCAGAACGAGTTACCGTTTCAATAGTATCGGAGGATACCATGGTGCTAAAATGAGTAGATATGGTGATTTAATTGATCACATTCTTCTTCCAGAAATCAATGGATTTGTCAAAAAAGCCCAAGAAGGAAATTTTGACTATAAGAGCATTCAAAGATTAAATATGCTTAACACGAAATACCTATTGGCAGGAAGAGCTGAAAACGCTGTATTCTTAAACCCTGAGGCCAATGGTCCTGCTTGGTTTCCGGAGAATATTGCCAAAACAAGTTCAAATGAGGAGGAAATAGAAACATTGGCGAAAATAAACACCAAAGAAACAGCCACCTATAATGCGCAGGACAATGGCAATCAAAGCATAGTTACCGGAAGCGGGACCATTAACCTAGAAAATTACGCTCCAGATGCATTGATTTATAAAGCCGTTGTAGAAAAGGCAGGATTGGTCGTTTTTTCCGAAATCTACTACCCAAAAGGCTGGAAAGCGTTTATCGACGGGGAAGAAACACCGATCTTACGAGTTGATTATTTGTTAAGAGGGCTAGTGCTACCGGAAGGAGAGCATACTGTAGAGATGCGCTTTGAGCCTAGTTCTTATTTCCGTTGGGAAATGGTTTCAGTGATAATTCAATATTTAGTCGTCTTATCATTATTATTTGCTGTATATAAAAATTTGAATTCAAAACGAGACTTTACAACCGAAAATGACTAAAGACGTTGCTCAATTTTATGATCAATTTGCCAACCAGCAAATCAAAACAGGAGTAAACTCAAGGCATTTGAGTATTATTTCTAAACTGAAAAAAGCTGGACTCAAACCGAATCACAAGGTATTGGAAGTAGGTTGCGGAATTGGTACTGTTAGTCAATTAATAGCCAAAAATACACCTAAAGGAGATGTTCTTGCTGTAGACATAAGTCCAGAAAGTATTGAGCAAGCAAATTCCATTTGGAAAGGTTTGGATAACCTTAAATTTGAAGTGTCTGATATGAAAAACTTTCATAAAAAAGAAACATTTTTTGACACTATTGTATTTCCGGACGTATTGGAACACATTCCCGTTGAAGACCATTTTGCTTTGTTTGAAACCATAAAAAATCATAGTCATTCGGATACTATTATTTTCATTCATATCCCCTCTCCAAGGTTTCTTGAATGGATGATCACCAATGAACCTGAGAAACTTCAAGTGATCGATCAACCTCTAGACACCGGTGAATTGGTAAGTAAGCTATCTGCTAATGATTTCTACCTTGAAAAAATGGATACCTATGCCCTTTTTTACAAAGAAAAAGATTACCAATATTTTGTATTTAAAAAGAAACAGGCCATTAAAAAAACCAATCACAGGGATAAATATACCATATTAAAAGAAAGGTTATGGATCAAGGTAAAACAGAAGCTTTCTGCTTTTTAAAATATTAATTGACCCTTATATGATCCTTTATATCTCTCCTATTCCTACAGCTTTTATCCAAAGGGATATTGAGATGCTTCGTCCTACTTTTAAAATCATTCACCTTAATTTTACGGCCAACCCTTATTTGCTGCCGGTATATTTTATTTTTCAATTTATTCAATTATTGATCCTTTTACCTCTTACAAGCAAATACCTTTGTTTTTTTGCCGGGTATCATACGGTTATTCCGGTTTTCTTCGGGAAAATTTTTAAAAAAGAAGTGATTATAGAATGTGGGGGCACAGATGCCATGAACCTCCCAAAAATTGATTATGGCAACTACCGAAAAAATGGCTAAAAAAAGCTACAATTTATAGTTTTAAAAATTGTTCACTAATTCTTCCGGTATCCTATTCTCTAGTAAAATCCACTTACACCTATGATAAGGACTCACCAAAAAATCAAGGATTACTACATTTAATACCCGACCTTCAAACAAAAATACAAGTAATATATAACGGGTTTGACGTTGAATTTTGGACTGATGATCAAAGGAAAAAATTTCCTTTCTCTTTTGTTACTGTCGCGACCGGAATATCCAAAAAGAACCGTGCCATGGTTAAAGGAATAGATTTGGTACTGGAAATGGCTAAAGCCTTTCCTTCTTATACTTTCACAATTATCGGAGACAGCGAATTTAAAACAACCCTGCCCAATGTAACTTTATTGCCTCCTTTAAATCAGAAAGCGATTAGGGAGGTATATAGACAAAGTCAATTTTATTTACAGCTTTCTTATTCTGAAGGTTTTCCAAATGCCTTGGCAGAATCCATGCTTTGTGGCTGTATTCCAATTGGCAGTAATGTTGGTGAAATTTCTAAAATAATTGGTGACACAGGCTTTATTTTAGCTCATAAGGATTTGGCGCTACTCCATAACCTGATTTCCACATTGAAAGAAAAAGATTTAGAATCGCTTCGAAAGGCTAGTACCCAAAGAGTTAAAAACAAATTTAATTACAACCTAAGAAAGAAAAAGTTAATTGCGGTTTTAACCTAATTTTAACACCTGAAAAACATCTCCAACTTTGGATAATTTTGAATTGAATAAAGTCGACTTTACATGGCAGGGGTGAAACAAAGTGTACTCACCACTATTTTCTCCTATTTGGGAGTAATTGTGGGGTATGTCAACCTACTATGGTTGTTTCCATATGTACTCAGCCCTGGACAAATTGGCCTATTTAAAACCGTGCAAGACATAGCTCTCCTTCTAGTTCCTTTTGCCCAACTAGGTATAGGTCACGGTATTACACGCTTTTTCCCTAGAATAAAAGGAAATGAGTTTGCCTTTTTTACCTTTAGTTTAGTGATGGCTACCTTAGGCTTTTTTATCGTAGCTTCCCTGTTTTTTGTTTTCAAAACTCCAATCATAAACGCATTTGCAGAAAAGGCTCCTGAAGTAAACCACTTCTTAATTGTGGCTCTGCTGATCACCTTTTTCTCTTTAATGAATTCTCTACTCGAAGCTTTTAGCAGGTCATTTTTAAAAATCGCAATCCCATCTTTAATTCGGGATGTATTCTTAAGGTTTTTCATGGCTTTATTGGTTATTGGTTATTACTTCTCCATATATACCTTCACCAACATGATATGGGGCATGGGTATCGTTTATATGTTGGCCATGATTTGTATGATTTCCTATATGAAAATAGAGGGAATAATAAAAGTCGAATGGGATTGGAAGGGTATTAATAAATCCTTTAAAAAGGAGTTTCTTCATTATGGATTAATCACCTTATTGGGTACTGCTGGGGCCCTGCTAATTATGAAAATTGACAGCATTATGGTCAGTTCAATCATAGGGTTAGACGCCAATGCGATCTACACAATTGGCTTTTCCATAGCTGTGGTTATAGAAATGCCCAGACGGGCAATCTCCCAGGTAGCCATGCCGGTTATCTCAGAAATGTTTGCAAAAAATCAATTGACAGAAATAAATGCCCTCTATAAAAAAATAGCAGTAAACCAACTTTTAATATGTTTGTTGGTGTTCCTTTTGATATGGGTCAATATCGAAAACCTTTACCACTTTGTTCCTAACAGATCCATCTATGAACAAGGAAAATGGGTGGTCCTTCTAATCGGATTGGGCAAAATTACCGATGTTATCTTCTCCGTCAATGGTGAAATAATCGTTTTCTCAAGGTTCTATACTTTTAATATTACAGCTACGCTGTTAATGTGTGCAGCAGTTATAATTTTTAACTTAATGCTTATTCCTCTGTATGGCATTGAAGGAGCTGCACTAGCTTCACTTATAGCCATGTTTTGTTACAATCTTGTAAAGTACATTTACATAAAGATAAGGTTGGGATTCAATCCTTTTACAACTGGGGTGTTTTTAATTCTCTTGGCCGGTGTACTGAGCTGGGCTTTGTCCTACTATTTAATTCCCGAATCTGCCTATGTGGTGCTTGATATACTAATCAGAAGTGGCATCGTAACTGCTTTTTACCTTTTGTTGATTCACCTTTTTAAGGCTGCCCAAGAAACTGAAGCGATGGTTTTCCGAAAAATTAAAGATGTATTTAGCCAATTAAGGTAATCGAAAACAAACCGACACATACCAGCTGAAATTTCACCTTGGCATTTCACTTTATAAGATAACTTTATTTCTAAGGTTATTTGGGCTCATGGCTCGCTTATTACCTAATTATGCCAATGGAAAAACTATTCCTTCAAGGTACTGATCAATTCGTCTATCTTTAGGATGTTAGGTAGAATTTCATTTTTCACCCTTTCCTTATTTGAATAGAAAGTATAAACTCCCACCCCTATCAGAGCTAAAAATGAAATTACCGCCAAATTACGGGCCAAAGGCTTCTCCCAAACGCCTACCCAGAATAAAAGGTAAATGGGGTAAATCGTTAAAGTGGCCCAATTCAGCGAGGTTTCAAGCAACTTCTTTTGAGCGATTAGATAGGCTTTGGTTTTCTCCAGATAGTCTAGGTAATTGCTTTCCAGATTACCGGGTTTAACTTTTTTATAGGTAATATTCTTAAGCCCACATATGTTGCCCAAACAATAACTAGAGCCGAGGCAATCTTCATGGAGATAAAAGGGGCCCAAAAAATAGCAAAAATAAATGGAGGTATGGTTAGCAACGCAGAAATAATATTTACCCGTTCCATGTATTTCCACCAACGGTGCAAACGATCCAAACTCGAATGCAAGTCCATCATCAATTTGGATTTCTCAAATTTAACTCGCTCTTGACGGCTAGACGATTGCCAAAGCTTAATCAATTCATCTTCTATCATATCACTTCATTCAAACAGTTAAACAATTTCAACTTAACCCTACGAATCTTTACGGCTACATTATTTTCTGTCAACCCCAATATTTCCGAAATCTCCTTATAGGCCAGCTCTTCCAAATAAAGTGTAATGAGAGCCTTATCACTTTCATTCAAGCTTTTTATACAGGTCCTAAGGAGTATTAATTTTTCATCCGATTCCTTAGCCTCTGTCAGTTCATCAGATCCGAAATTTTCGACTGAAATGCTATCCAACTTAATTAACCGACTTTGGCTTTTTATGTGTTTAGATTTGAATTGAAGGCAAACATTGAGAGCTATTCTGAACAACCAAGTACTGAAGGATGATTTACCTTTAAAAGCATCCATAGACCCCCATACATGAATTAAAATTTCTTGGAAAAGATCTTTGGCGTCTTCGCTACTTGTTGAGTAAACCCTACAAATTCTAAACAATCGCTGCTGGTTTATTTCCAAGCCTTCAAGGAATAGTGTTTCTAGCTCTTTATTCATTTTTAAACCTTATTTCAACTATGTTAGTTAGAAAAAATTTAAATTATGACACTTTTCGAACTATAAATTTTGCGAATGAGATAATATTTGACCGAAAACAGGCAACAGCCTTTCTATTAGGTGTTGAAACAACTTCAAAACCAGGCATATTTTTGCTGTTTTCTTTCGTTTACAAGACTTCTTGAAAAAACTCAGTAAACCCTAATATTTCATCGGCGATTTGGTGATTTCAGCTTCACCCAGCCACTTCTATTTGCTATGACAAAGCCAAATCCAAGGTGGGGCTAAAAAAGTGGCATAATTTATCTTGGGAATGTCTAATCTACAATTTAAGCTTGGCTAATTTCATCAAGCAATAGTGCCAATTGCGCTGTGATTTTTTCCTGCTGTATTGTAGAATGTCAGCCTCCAACTTATTTGGCAACTTATTTGTTTGAAAGTTTTTAATAAATTGAGCCATGCCTGTTTCATCTGTGTGAGAAAAAACTTTGCCAGCCTCTGAGGTTTTAATAATAGAAGCGCTGTCTCCTTTTGGATCTCCTAAGGCCAATATTTGCCTGCCGGTGGCCATGTATTCAAACAACTTACCCGGAATATTACCTTTTGCATTTTTGGTGTTCGTGAGAATTAAAAGAAGTAAATTTGCCTTCTGATAAAAGGAAAATACTTCTTTATGGCTAACATAACCTGCTAAAACCACATGTGCTCGAAACCAATTGTCTTCGGAAAGCAATTGCTTGACACTTTCATTTACCCTACCTACAAAAGTAAGCCTTACCTTTCCGGATGTATTTCCAAAAACAGATTTTAGTACTTTTAAAAATGGGAGTGGGTTCCTTATCGCATCTATCACTCCTGAATAAACTATTTCTAATACAGAAGAACTTCCAGGAGAGGTTGCTAAAAATTCAGGAATATCTGAAGGATCAAAACCATTTAATAAAACTTGGATGTCCTTGGCTCCTATTGCTATCATTTCCTTCTGGAAAGTTGGGGAAATGGTAACCAATCGATCTGCTTCTTCAAATACACTGCGCTCTAGTTTTTGATGCTTCTTTCTGGCAAAGCCACTTAATTTGAGGGTATCCAAAAACTCCCAGGTAGACCATGGATCCCGAAAATCGGCTAGCCAAGGAATACCCGTTTTTCTTTTCAAGTTTCGACCTAGCAGGTGCATGCTATGAGGAGGACCGGTTGTAATGATGGCCTTGAAATCATTTTGTTCCCAAATCCCTTCCAAAAACTTAACTGAAGGCTTGATCCAGAAAAGCCTAGGATCAGGAATCAAAAGATTGCCTCTAAGCCAAACCGCAAGCTGATCGAGTAATCCCGGATCCTTGTATTCAAGAATGCTGGCGGTGTCTTTCGGGCCTTGCTTTTTAAGCGTCCTAAAGAGGTGATATGGTTCCCAGATAGGAAACTTCAATACTTCTGTATGCTTGTCCACTTCTTGTTTGAGGGACTCGTCTTGCAATGAAAAATCAGGATTTTCAGGCGTAAAAATCACAGGTTGCCAACCAAATTCCGGTAGGTATTTTGAAAATTTAAGCCAGCGTTGCACACCGGAACCGGCACTTGGTGGCCAATAATAGGTAATGATAAGAACCCTTTTCATACATTAAAAAAATCAAGCAGGACATGATCCTGCTTGAATGAAATTTTTATTCACCTTGAGCCAATGAAAAACCTCTTTCTCCATTAAAGGTGTAAAGGTTTTCGATTTTCACAAAGTCAAAACCCAAATCACCGATTTGCTTGAGCACTTCTATAATCTGCTCGTGAGAAATGGCTTGGTCATCAGCATCAAAAAACCTTACTCTCCAATGGTCCGAGCAAAAGGTTTCCTCCATTCCATCAGGATAAACCCTTACTCCCCTATTGGTAACAAGTTGCATTTTTAAGCCATCGGCATTGACGGATCTGAGTTTATCGCCCATAACATTTGGATCCCTGGATCCTTCCTTCCAATCAATGAACACATCCAGTCCGATTAATTCTTTTACTGCCGGAGTTCGTGGCTTGATTGCCAAAGCTTGTTTGATTTCAGCTTGACTTCTTTCTGCTTTGGCAAATACTGCCTTCTTCATACGCTGAGGTTCTTTGCCTAGTCTGGCAATTACTGCTTCAGCAAACTCCTTTGTGCCTACCCTTTTGGTACTGATATCTTCCTGATAAATATCCCCGGTATGAATTCCATCTTCAAGGGTTGCCATCCATGCGTTACTTATTTTTTGTGCCACTTCAGGCTGACCAATATGAACAAGCATCATGATTGCACCATTCAATAAACCTGAAGGGTTGGCTATGTCCATTCCGGCTATATCCGGTGCTGAACCGTGAATGGCTTCAAACATAGCTACATCTTCTCCTACATTAGCAGATCCTCCCAGGCCCACAGAACCTGTTACTTGGGCTGCCACATCAGAGATAATATCTCCATAAAGGTTTAAAGTTACTATGACGTCAAAAATCTCCGGGCTATCTGCAATCAATGCAGTAGCAATATCTATAATTTTATGGTCTGTTTCTATATCAGGATATTCTTTAGCCACCTCATTAAACACTTCATGAAAAACACCATCAGTCATTTTCATGATATTGTCTTTGGTCATACAAGTAACCTTCTTTCGCTTGTTCATGCGGGCATACTCGAAAGCATACCTGATAATTTTTTCACTCCCCGGTCTGGAAATTAATTTCAAACACTGGTAGACCTCATCCGTTTGTCTGTGCTCAATTCCGGCGTAAAGGTCTTCTTCATTTTCCCTTATGATTACCAGATCGGTTTTAGGGAAATGGGTATGAATGAAAGGGGAATAAGCTTTACAAGGTCGCACATTTGCATAAAGTCCTAAAGTTTTTCTGGTCGTAACATTCAAACTTTTGAACCCTCCACCTTGAGGGGTGGTTATCGGAGATTTCAAGAAAACCTTGGTCTCTCTCAATGAATCCCAAGCACTTGAGGCAATCCCGGAACTAATCCCTTTCAAATATACTTGTTCACCTATCTCGATAACATCAGGTTCAATGGCTGCTCCTGCTGCTTCCAAGATGGACAAGGTTGCATTCATTATCTCCGGACCGATACCATCTCCATATGCTACTGTAATTTTCCTTTTTTCAGTCATGTGGTAAGTGATTGAGTTTTAGTATGTATTTAGCTTCAGTGCAAAAATAGAAAATAATGACATACAATCGATTTTACGGAAGAAATAATAGACAATTTTAAATTTAAACTCAATCTTAACTTCTAGAGTCTTTTCTTACCGGAAACCCAATATTCAAAAGAAAGGCCCATCCATACAAAACCACACAAAAGATTAAGGATTGCGCAGGAATGAACTCAGATAACCTCAAGTCCAATAGATAAATGCAGATCAAATTATTTAAAAGACTTCTTAAACATCAAACGATTTTTAAACTATTCAAAATACAATTTTATAGCTACTTTATGGATACTCATATTTTAATAGATTTATGATTTTTAGCCGAATCTTTTGTGATTGATTAGGCACCTCGTATATTTGGGCCTTAACATTGAAGAATTGGAATGGCTGAACAAAAAATATTCTTTCAGAGACTAAAGACGGAATACTTTATCTTACCATCAGCAGAGAGTCCAAACTCAACGCCTTAAATTTCAATACCTTGGAAGAGTTGAAAAATATTTTCAACGAGGTGAATGATAACAAATCTATAAGAGCTGTAATCATCACAGGTGCGGGTGAAAAGGCCTTTGTAGCGGGTGCTGACATTAATGAAATCTCAGAACTCAACGAACTCAATGCTAGGAAGTTTGCTGAATTTGGTCAAGAAGTTTTTGATAATATAGAATCCTGTCACAAACCTGTAATTGCCGTTGTTAATGGTTATGCGCTGGGTGGAGGCTGTGAGCTGGCAATAGCTTGCCACATGAGAATTGCAACGTCCAATGCAAAGTTTGGACAACCGGAAGTTAATTTAGGTATTATACCGGGTTACGGAGGCACCCAAAGACTAACCAACCTTATAGGCAGAACCAAGGCTACGGAAATCCTGATGACCGGTGACATGCTGGATGTCAATGAGGCAAAATCTTTAGGTCTTTTAAACCATGTGGAGGCTACTAAAGCAGAAGCATTAGCGAAAGCTGAAGAGGTTATTAAAAAGATCATGACCAAAGCCCCATTGTCCATCGGTATGATAGTAGATTGTGTCAATGCTGTGTATGCTAGTGATGAAAACGGTTACCAAATCGAAGCAAACAGTTTTGCACGCTGTGTGAAATCTGAAGACTATAGAGAAGGAACAACAGCTTTTCTTGAAAAGAGAAAACCTAACTTCAAAGGGGAATAGTCCCCTTTTTATATGGGTCTGTTAAAAAAATTGGCCGGGCAATCTGCCATTTACGGCATCAGTAGTATCCTCGGCAAATCAATCAACTTTTTGCTTGTCCCTTTATACACGGGATATCTTCCTAAAGAAGACTTGGGATCCTTTACCATGCTTTATGCATTGATAGCATTTTTGAATGTTGTCTTCACATTTGGTATGGAAACCTCTTATTTCCGGTTTGCTACCGGAAAAGGTTTGGATCCAAAAATAGTTTTTCAAAATGCCCAAACATTGGTAACCGCAGTAGGTTTATCTTTGGGTATCATTTTATTCCTTTTTGCAGACAAACTAAGCCTACTGTTTGAGTATGAGGGGAAAACCCATTTATTCCAATGGGCTGCCATAATATTAACCATAGACGCCTTGATGGCCCTTCCTTTTGCTCGTTTGAGATTGGATGGCAGGTCCTTGACCTTTGCCTTACTTAAACTGTTTAACATCCTTCTCAATGTAGGTTTTAATGTACTTTTTATTGTGGTAGCTTACCATATTGTAGCAGGAGATTTTCTTCAAGTCTTCTATCCTTATGTCGCTGACTGGTACAATCCGGAATGGGGAGTTGATTATATTCTTCTGGCCAATCTTTTGGCCAACTTAATAATATTACCCATTATTTGGAAACTGGCAGGCAAATGGAAATTACAACTCAAGCGCAGCATTTTACTTCCCATGTGGAAATACGCCTTACCCTTATTATTCATGGGCCTTGCCGGGGTTACTAATGAAGTGTTTTCCAGGGGATTATTTGAATATTCATTGCCCGAAAATTTTTACCCCGGGCTAAATTCAAGAGAGGCAGGAGGAGTATTTGGAGCTAATTTTAAGTTGGCAATTTTAATGAGCCTGATTATTCAAGCCTTCAAATATGCGGCAGAACCCTTTTTCTTCCAACAATCAGAGAATAAAAACAACCCCTGCTATTCGCAAGGGTAATGCACTGGTTTATCATTTTCTGCACCTTCCTGATGGTAGTCGTCTCTGTTAATTTAAAATTAATCGGCGCTTTGTTTTTTCAAGCAGAAGGGTACGCCACAGCTTTACCTATGGTGCCCATCCTCTTAATGGGCTATTTATTCTTAGGTATATATTATAACCTAAGTATCTGGTTTAAAATTACAGATCAAACCCAATACAGTTTTTATATCACCTTAATTGGGGCAATCGTAACAATCATTATCATTCTTACATTGGTGCCTGTTTTAGGTTTTATCGGGGGCTTTAAGTACTTTTGGTAGCTATTTGGTAATGACTTTGCTTTGTTACTTTATTGGTCAAAAATATTACCCAATACCATATCAAACAAAAAAGGACGTAGGCTACTTGCTTATTGCATTTTTCCTAAGTTATGGAGGCTTCCTTATAGACACAGGTTCTTTGGCTTTTAATTTCATACTTCACTCCGCCATCATTTTGTTGTATGCCGGCCTAATTTTTCTGATGGAAAAAAAGGAATTAAATTCGTTATTAAAATCGTTCTCCAAGAAATAGCATGAAAATAAACGTAATCAATAAATCAAATCATCCATTACCTGCTTATCAAACAGAACAATCTGCAGGTCTGGACCTTACTGCAAACATTCCAGCGCCCATTACATTAAAACCACTTGACAGAAAATTAATCGGCACAGGTTTGTATATTGAGTTACCAAAAGGTTTTGAAGCGCAAATAAGACCGAGAAGTGGGCTGGCGTACAAACATGGAGTTACAGTTCTCAATAGCCCTGGCACCATTGATGCAGATTACCGGGGAGAAATAAAAGTGCTGTTGGTTAATAATTCTGACACCGTTTTCACCGTTCAAGATGGAGAAAGAATTGCTCAGATGGTCATTGCAAAACACGAACAAATTGAATGGAACCCACAAGCACAGCTCTCAGACACCGAAAGAGGGGCCGGAGGCTATGGGAGCACAGGCAAATAATTGTAACTTTAGCGCAGTATTCATTTCTTTTGGCTACACAAAAAGTTGAACCAAAAGTAAGGGTTAATTGTATATTTTAAGAGAAAAGGGTTTAGCGCATCCAGAGGATCATTCTGATACTCTGGATCTAAACAGCGTTAAATTTTCCAATAAAAATCAATAAAAGTGGTTTTGTCAATAAAAATGGTGACAAACTGATAGCGTGCAGAAACATGAATAAATTAAATTTAAATTTTTTAGTTTGGTTTTTCACCTTTACTATCTTCTTGGGAGTTCCCATAGGAGAGGCTTATGCTCAGAAGAAACTTAGTCGAAAAGAACGGAAGGCAAAAGAAAAGGAAATGATGGCCAGTAGGTTGTTTATTGAGGGACAGAAAAACCTCATGCTTGACGATTATGAAAAGGCCTATTTCTACTTTTTAAAAGCCTTAGAGTTTAAAGAAGAGGAAAGTGCTATTCATTTTAAACTTTCCCAAATGATGGTACGCGCCAAACAGTATGAAAAGGCTTTATCCTATGGACAAAGGGCACTAGAATTGGATCCTGATAATAAATATTACCATTTACAAATAGCAGAAATCTATAATAGTCAGAACAAAACCAAAGAAGCAGCCGGAGTTCTAGAAAATTTAATGGCCAAGGAGGGCAATTATAGACAATATATCCTAGATCTTGCTTCTTTGTATTTAAAACTTCAGGACCTTGACAAAGCATTGGAAGCTTTAAATAAAGCAGAGGAGTATTATGGAGTAGTGGAGCAATTGACCGCTCAAAAACAGCGAATTTACCTCAAGAAAAATAACCTGGAAATGGCAATTAAGGAAGGCGAAAAGCTTCTTGAGGCCCATCCGGGAAATTCAAGGTATGTTCTATCTTTGGTAGATATTTTGTTCAACAATAACAAGAAGAATCAAGCCTTGGAATTGGTATTATCTACCTTATCGTCCTACCCTAATCAACCGGACATTAAAATGGCGGCGTATAACTTGTACAAAGACCGTAATGAAAATCAACTGGCAAACAAATATTTGAAAGAGGCTTTTGCCAACCCGGATTTGGAAGGCATTGTTAAAGCAAAAGCATTTTCTGATATCCTAACACAAATGCAAAACACTTCAAGAGATCAATTACTGGACAGCCTTTCCAAACCTTTAGAGACTTACCATCTCAATAATCCCGAAACCCTGATCGCTTTGGGAGACTACCGGCTACAGCAAAAGGATGCCAAAAAAGCCATAAATTATTATTCCAAAGCTGTAAACATAACTCCGGAAAACGAACAACTATACCAACAATTGATTCCATTGATGTTTGAAAACCAAGAACCTTTTGAGGAGATCGCTGAGATTGCTTCAAAGGCTACAGAAAATTTCCCTGAAAGTGCTGTGTTTTGGTTTTATTTAGGCACTGCGAAGTCTGCCAGCAAGGAAAATGAAATGGCCAAATCTGCATTAGAAAAATCAATCGAATTAAATAACACTTCAAACCCCCAGTTGGCCATGATGGCAAACTCCCAATTGGGAGATGTGCTCTATAGTTTGGGAGAAAAGGAAAAGGCTTTTTCAATCTATGAAGAAGTTTTGTCGCAAAACGCAAATAATGAGCATATATTGAATAATTATGCCTATTTTCTCTCCTTAGAAAAAAAGAATTTAGAGAAAGCACTGAACATGTCGCAAAAGTTGGTCAAAAAATATCCTGATAACCCAACTTATTTAGACACACATGCATGGGTATTGTTTCAGTTGGACAGGTATGAAGAAGCCCGTCCTTTTATGGAAAAAGCATTGGAAAAAGAAAGCGAACCAAGTGGGGTAATGTTTGAACATTATGGTGACATCATGTACAAGATTGGAGAGAAAAAATAGCGCTAGACTACTGGAAAAAGGCCATGTCTATGGAGGACACCTCTGAATTTTTGGCACTTAAAATCAAAAACAAAACATACTATGAGTAAAGCGAAAATATTGACCTACTTTTTGGGGATGGTGATGCTTTGGTCTTGTGCAAGAAAACCCATGTCTTATACAGCAGATAAGACCATGGATGAATTCAACCCCAATTACCTGGACTTCAACTACCTTACTGCAAAAGGAAGAATAACCCTAGAGGAGCAGGATGGAAAAATAACCAAGGGTGTATTAAACATTCGGGTGAAAAAAGACAGTGTCATTTGGTTCAATATGTCTCCTGGCTTAGGAATAGAAGCCCTTCGAGGATTCATAAGTACTGACAAAATAAAAATCAGGGACCGTATCAACGGCCAGAGAATTGACATGGACTACGCTGAATTTCAAAAGAAATATGGTGTTCCTTTATCTTTTTCTTTGTTCCAAAACTTGCTTTTCGCCAATTTACCTCATGAATTCAGTTATAGAGACCGGCTGGTAAGGGTAGGAAAATCATTTATCTTAAATCAAGAAAGAGAGAACATAAAATACGAAACCAATATTGATGCAGGTCATGGTAAAGTTACTCAACTTGAAAGTGAAGCTTCCCAAACCCGGAGCGGAAGTCTAGAAGCTTCCTATATGGATTTTCGAGAAGTTTCCAATCAACCTTTTCCCTACCAAGCCATTATCAAAATGGTATTGAGCTTACCGGACAGGCCAAAAACAAACTTTTTCTTAAATGTAGAAATGATCAAAGTAGAATTAACGGATGCCCCACTTAATTTCCCATACAATTTTTAGCCCATTGAGCAAAGTCAAAGTACTTTGCCTCATTTTAATAATACTCTTTGGGTTGGGATCAACCTCTTTCTTAACTGCTCAAATCACTGCCGATAGAGCTAAACTTGAGAAAGAGAAAATTGCTATACAAAAAAGGTTAAGGGAATTTGATAATGTATTACGCAAGACAACAGATGAAAAAAGTTTCCGTAAGGCAATTACGTGCAGTAAATCAAAAACTTCAGGAAAGAGAAAAATTTATTGCTACTATCAATAAAGAACTGCGCTTGGTCAATACGGAAATTAATAAAACATCCGCTCATATAAAAAGATTGAGTGAGGAGTTGGAACTGCTAAAAGAAGAATATGCTCAAATGATTTATACCTCCTATAAATTAAATCAAGGAGTAAACCTCATTACTTTTATATTCTCTTCTGCCACTTTTAAGCAATTTTATATGCGACTAAAGTACTTAAAACAATACAGTGACGCGAGAAAAAAGCAGGTAGAGCAAATGGAAAAAATCAGCTTGGAATTGGCTGAAAAGCACGAAGCTTTAGAAATACAGAAAAAGGATCAATTAAAAGTACTTACCGAAGAGCAAGAGCAAAAAAAGAATTAGATCAACTTAGGGAAGAGCAACAAAGAATGGTCAATACTTTAAGCAAAAAAGAGGAGGAGGTTAAAAAAGAAATTGCAGCGACAAAGAAACAGCAAGCTGAGCTCAATCAATTGATTAAAAATGTAATAGCAGAAGAAATTAGGTTGGCCAAAGCAGCCGAAAAGGAAGCTGAACAACCTAAGGCAGAAAGTCCGGATGCAAAAGCCTTACCGACAACTCCTAAGGTTAAAAAACTCTCAGCCTCTTTTGCTAGCAACAAGGGAAATATTCCATGGCCTGTGGACAACGGATTCATTTATAAAAAATATGGCACCTACCCTCACCCCACGCTAAAAGGTATTACTGAGACCAATGATGGCATTGACATTCAAACCACCAATAATGCTCCGGTAAAATCTGTTTTCCCGGGAACAGTTACTAAGATCACCACCGTTCCCGGAATGGGAGGGACAATTATCATCAAACATGGAGAATTTTATACCATGTATAGTCGACTAAAAACCATTAATGTAAAATCAGGTGAGGAAGTGCAATCCAATACTGTAATTGGACACGTATATTCAGATGAGGATGGATATTCAGAACTTCATTTTCAAACATGGAAAGGGCTTCAGGTAATGAACCCAAGCATTTGGCTTTCTAGTAAATAATGGTTAAATTTTAGTATATTTACAAAAAATAATTACAACATGCTTTATTTCCTTTGCGTTAGAAAAGCACAATCATATATTTGTAACAATTTCAAAATCAAAATAAGCATATCATGAATACATTGGCTTTTATACAAAATATCGGAGGAGGATCACTAGTGGTCATCGTTCTGGTAGTTATCCTTCTTTTGGGGCAAAAAGAATTCCTGAACTAGCGAGGGGACTCGGTAGAGGTATCAGAGAATTTAAAGATGCTACCAAAGAAATTCAGGATGATTTGGAAGAAGGACTGAAAGACGACAACAAAAAAGCAAACAAATAATAAGTTGGAAAAATTTCGTTCATTCGATGAGATAAGGAAATCGCTGGAGAAAAAGGAAACTGATTGTAAGGCGATTGTAAAATATTACTTAAGCAAAATTGAAACGAAGGCGCAACTTAACGCCTTCGTTGAAGTTTATAGCCAATCTGCATTAGAGCAGGCGGCAGCTATTGACGAAAAAATAGCCGCTGGGAAAGCTGGAAAACTTGCGGGTATGGTAATAGGCATTAAGGATGTTTTGTGTTACAATGAACATGAATCAAATGCCTCAAGCAAAATCTTGGAAGGTTTCGAATCTCAGTTTACCGGCACTGCAGTGCAGCGCTTAATAGATGAAGACGCCATCATTATTGGCAGGCTAAACTGTGATGAATTTGGCATGGGCTCCTCCAATGAAAATTCGGTTCATGGTAAAGTCCTCAATGCCATAGATGAAACCAGAGTTCCCGGAGGTTCTTCTGGTGGATCGGCAGTCGCTGTTCAAGCCAATCTTTGTTCAGTATCCCTAGGTACGGATACAGGGGGATCTGTGAGACAACCGGCAGCTTTTACCGGAGTCATTGGCATTAAGCCTACTTATTCTAGGGTTTCCAGGTTTGGGCTTATTGCTTATGCATCTTCTTTTGATACCATAGGTGTCTTTTCAAACAATGTAAAAGACAATGCCTTGGTTCTAGAAACCATGGCAGGACCGGATGATTATGACAGCACTTCTTCTAGAAAACCTGTTCCGGCGTATAGCAAATTATTGCATTTCGATAAACCGGCCAAAATCGCGTACTTAAAAGAAACGGTACATTCAGAGGCATTACAACCGGAAATCAAAGCCAATACGCTAAACGTTCTGGAAAAACTGAAGGAAGAAGGCCATAAAGTAGAAGAAGTCAATTTCCCTCTGCTAGACTATGTGCTTCCTACTTATTACATCTTGACAACGGCAGAAGCAAGTTCAAATCTTTCTAGGTTTGATGGTGTTAAATATGGCTATAGAACGCCTAATGCCCATAACTTGGAAAGCATGTACAAACTTACACGTTCAGAAGGGTTTGGTGAAGAAGTAAAACGTAGAATTATGCTTGGGACCTTTGTATTAAGTGCAAGTTATTATGATGCGTATTTTACAAAAGCCCAAAAAGTAAGGAAACTTATCAAGGATTATACGGAAGACTTATTGACAAAATATGACTATATTGTCTTACCGACAACGCCTAGTACTGCCTTTAAATTTGGTGAACATTCCAACGACCCTGTTGCCATGTATTTGGAAGACTTGTTTACAGTACAAGCGTCAGTATCCGGAGTCCCTTCCATTTCCATACCAAACGGAAAGGATGATAAAGGTTTACCTATAGGGCTTCAAATCATGACCAATTCATTTAAAGAAGCTGAATTATATGCTTTTGCCAATTATTTGACAGCAGCAGCATTTAATAAATAAAATATGAGGATAAAATCTTTCTATATTATAGTAGTGATTTTGGTATTGACCACGTCTTTTGGAAGCGTGGCAATGGCTCAAGAAAAACATTGACTGTCTCAAACGACCCTTCGGGTAATGAGACAGTCATGCCTTATTATGACTACGAACATATACCGGATTTTACTTATGAAGAGGTAGAACAACGTATTGCTGAAATGGATACGGACATGCCTTTTGAACTCAATGAAACTATTTTTGCATTTATAAATTATTTTACCGTAAGGAATAGAGAATACACCCGAATGGTCCTTGAAAGACAAGGGCATTTTTTCCCAATGTTTGATACGTACCTTTCAGCCCACAATATGCCGAAAGACATCAAGTACTTATCTATCATTGAGTCCGGTCTAAACCCCAAAGCACGTTCCCGAGTTGGGGCCATGGGCCTATGGCAATTTATGCCGGCTACAGGAAAAGATTTCAAGCTATATTACAACAGTCACGTAGATGACCGTTTAGACCCTGAACGTTCAACAGAGGCAGCAGTTCGTTACCTCAAAGCATTGAATAAAAGGTACAACAATTGGGAACTGGCCCTAGCTGCTTATAACTGTGGTCCCGGAAATGTAAATAAAGCCATTAGGAGATCAGGCGGGAAACGGACTTTCTGGGAAATTTACAGATATCTCCCAAGAGAAACCAGAAGTTATATCCCACAATTTCAAGCCATCATGTATGTCTTGAGATATGCTGAAGAACACAACTTGGTACTAGAGGAGCCTTCATACCCTATGGCCTATGAAAAAGTCGATATGGGGAATGGTTATTCCTTAGAAAGCTTTGCCAAACATACCGGACTTTGCATCGAGGACCTAGAATACCTCAACCCCTCATTGTTAAAGGGTAAGGTACCGGAATTTGGAAAAGCCATCAGTATCAATGTCCCGAAATCAGGTCATGAATTTATTGTCGCCAATCATGACGCCATAAAAGACTCATTGAAAATTGAGAACCAAAAATACTTGGCCAGCCTACCGGAAAAAAGACCAACTGAACCCCTGCACAATGTTACTTATAGGGTGAGAAGTGGTGATGTCTTGGGTAAAATCGCCCAAAGATACAATGTTTCTGTCAGTCAACTTAAATCATGGAACGGACTGTATTCCAATACAATAAAAATAGGGCAAGTTTTACATATTTATCAAGACAAGTCAAGCTTTGAGAAAAACTTAGCTAGCTCCGAAAGCATCTCTACCAATACCAACGGGGGAAAAATGTACACCGTTCAGCCGGGTGATTCCCTTTGGTTAATCTCAAAAAAACTGGAAGGTGTAACCATTGATCAGCTCAAGAAATTGAACAACCTGAACAATAATCAAATCAAACCCGGTCAAAAATTGATCATTGGATAATTTTCAAACTAATTTCTTAATTATTTTTTTTGAGTTGCAATAATTATATCTAAATTAGGCTTGAACAAAAACAAACGAACTATTATGAGTTTAAGATTTTGCATTATAGCCTTGTTTTCTGCTATGGCTTTTGTCGGATGTCAAAACGATTCGACAAACAATTCTGATAGCAATAAACCTAAAGCCAGGGGTACCCTTGGAGAGATAATTTTGGTAATAGATTCCGCCAAATATGCGGGCCCTGTTGGGGATGCCTTAAAGGAGATTTTTGAATCGGATATTGAAGGTATTATAAGGGAAGAATCCATGTTTTATATGAGAAAGGTGGATCCCAGAAAAATGACTCGCATGTTAAGGATGGCATCAAACATAATATTTGTTACCACCTTTGATGACAAGCGACCCGGAAGTAGAACGGTAGCCAATCAATTTTCTCCTGAATCAATTGAGAAAAGTAGAGCAGATTCCTCATTATTTATGCTGCGAAACAAGAATGAGTTTGCCGTTGGCCAAGAGGTAATTTATTTATTTGGTGAGAATGAAGAAGAGTTGATTACCAATGTGAAAGCCAATAAGGATTTGCTACAAAGTATCTTTTCTAATAAAGAAAAGGAAATTTTGAGCAAAGCACTCTTCAACCGCATAAATGGAGAAGGCGTTTCGAAGGTGGCCGAAAAATTTGAAGTGGCAGTGAAGCTTCCGGCTTCTTACCAATTGGCAAAGGAAGGAGAGGATTTTTTATGGTTTAGGCAGCCTACAATCGGTGTTGACAAACCGGATATTAGCTTATTTTTCTACCAAACGACATATGAGGATGAATCTCAGGTTTTTCCGGAAAACATTATTAAGTTAAGGAATGAAATAACCAAACCTAATATTTTTGGTGATCCTGATGTGCCCGAATCCTTCGTAATCATTGAAAAACAGATTCCACCGGCTTTCAAAAACATTAGAATTGATGGTCAGTATTCCGTAGAAATGCGAGGATCATGGAAAACCAATAATTTAACAATGGGTGGTTCATTTCTATCTTATACGGTAGTAGACGAAGCCAAAGGAAAGATTTTCTATATGGATGGATTTGTATATTACCCTAATGAGGCCCATAGGGCATCAATAAGAGAAATTGAGACCATTCTTCAAGCCACAAAGTTTGAGCTGGAATCTGAATCAACATCAAAATAACCGGAATTTTATTTCCCTTGCGTAATGAAGATTAGAAAAGAGGATGCATTAAATTATCACGAATTCAAGAAACCGGGGAAAATTGAGGTAGTCCCAACAAAACCACTTTCCAGCCAACTTGATTTGGCATTGGCGTATTCTCCCGGGGTTGCGGAGCCATGTACAGCCATCCAACAAAGTCCTGAAAAAGTTTATAAATACACTGCCAAGGGAAATTTAGTTGCCGTGATCTCAAACGGTACAGCTGTTTTAGGTTTAGGGAATATTGGTCCTGCTGCATCCAAACCTGTGATGGAAGGAAAAGGGGTACTATTTAAAAAGTTTGCAGGGATAGATGTGTTTGACCTGGAAATAGATGAAAATGACCCGGAGAGGCTTATCCAAACCATTCGTTCTCTGGAACCTACTTTTGGAGGCATCAATTTAGAAGATATCAAAGCCCCAGAATGTTTTATTATTGAAAAAAAGCTTAAAGAATTAATGAATATTCCTGTCATGCATGACGACCAGCATGGCACAGCAATCATATCCGGAGCGGCGCTTTTAAATGCCTTGGAAATGATTCAAAAGAAAATAGAAAACATTAAATTGGTGGTCAGTGGTGCTGGAGCTGCAGCAGTATCATGCGCAAGGTTTTATATAGGCCTAGGTGTTAAATATGAAAATGTAGTCATGTGTGACATCGATGGGGTCATACGAAAAGATAGAGAAAGCCTCTCAGATATTCATCGATTGTTTGCTACAGAACGCGACCTTCATACCATTACTGAGGCCATGAAAGGTGCGGATGTGTTTTTAGGCTTATCGGCCGGCAATATAATTAACCAAGACCAAATCAGGTCCATGGCTAAAAACCCTATTGTATTTGCTTTGGCTAACCCTACACCGGAAATTAGCTACGAGTTAGCAATGGCTGCCCGAGAAGATATCATAATGGCCACCGGGCGCTCTGATTACCCCAATCAAGTTAATAATGTGATCGGTTTTCCATATATCTTCAGAGGAGCTCTCGATGTAAGGGCTACAGGAATAAATGAGGAAATGAAGCTTGCAGCTGCCCTAGCCATTGCTGATTTAGCCAAACAACATGTTCCGGACATTGTCAATAAGGCATATGGTGAGACCAAATTGGCCTTTGGGAAAACTTACCTTATCCCCAAGCCTTTGGATCCAAGATTAATTACCACCATTGCTCCCGCAGTTGCCAAAGCAGCCATGAAATCAGGTGTAGCCAAAACCCATATTGAAGATTGGGATGCCTATGAACTAGACCTTCAGGAAAGGATCGGTATTGACCAACGCTTGATGTCTCGGGTGGTGACCAGGGCTAAAAAGGACCCTAAAAGGGTGGTATTTGCAGAGGCTGATAATCCCAAAATTTTGAAAGCCGCTCAAATAATGCGGGATGAAAAAATTGGTATCCCTATTTTACTTGGTAATAAGCAAAAAATAAAAAACTCATTGCTGCCAACTCCTAGATTTAGAGGATGTCACAGTCATCGACCCTAGTGAAAATAAATCAAAATTAAAGCAATATGGACAATTGCTTTATGACAAAAGGAAGCGAAAAGGCATGACCCTTTATGAAGCCAAAAAGCTCATGAAGGAAAGAAATTATTTCGGAGCAATGATGGTGGAAGTAGGTGAAGGAGATGCTCTAATTTCAGGATTAACAAAAGATTATCCAAGAACCATCCTACCCTCTTTGCAAGTGATCGGTGTAAAAAATGGCGTGGATAAAGTTGCGGGTATGTATATCATGAATTCTGACAAAGGACCACTATTTTTTGCTGACACCACGGTAAATGAAAACCCAACTGCTGACGAATTGGTAGAAATAATCGGCTTGACAGCCAATGGAGTCCGTTTCTTTGATATAGAGCCTACTATTGCTATTTTATCTTACTCTAATTTTGGCTCAGCCAAAGGTAAGGTACCTATTAAAACAGCATTGGCTACCGCTAAGGCCAAGGCACAATTCCCCGACTTGGTTATAGAAGGCGAGATGCAGGCCAATGTAGCCTTAGATGAAGGTATTCAAAAAGAAAATTATCCTTTCAGCTCATTGATTAATCATAAAGCCAATACCTTAATATTTCCGGATCTGGCATCCGGAAATATTGCCTATAAGTTGGTCGCAGAGATTGGAAATTCTGAAGCCATAGGTCCAATTCTTTTGGGCATGAACAAATCAGTGCATATTTTACAGTTAGGTAGTTCTGTAAGAGAGATTGTCAACATGGTAGCCATTGCAGTAGTGGATGCCCAAACAACAGCCGGTGAATGATTACTTATCTAAAAGGAAAACTAGCATTCAAAGACCCGACACATGTCATCATCGATGTTCATGGCATTGGATATGAAGTAAAAATATCTTTAAATACTTTCGGGAAAATAGAAGATAAAGAAGAGATCATGCTTCATACTTACCTGCACATTAAAGAAGATGCTCATACCCTTTATGGGTTCAAGGAAGCTTCTGAAAAAAGCTTTTTGAATCTGATCTCTATTTCAGGTGTTGGTGCAAGCACCGGTTTAATGATTCTTTCTAGCCTGACTGTACCGGAACTCGAACAGGCCATAAGTGCAGGTGACCACCCGACCATTCAGCGAGTTAAAGGGATCGGTGCCAAAACAGCGCAAAGGATTGTTTTGGAACTAAAAGACAAAATTTTAAAGGATGGAATTGCTTCACCTGAGGAGTCACTCAGGGCTTTGTACAAAACAGCAATAAATTAAAACAAGAGGCGTTACAAGCTTTGATTACCTTAGGCTTCACTAAGGCCCAAGCAGAGAAAAATATCATGACTGTTTTGAAAAAAGTGGTCCGGATGTTTCCTTAGAAGCATTAATTAAAGCATCTTTAAAGTCATCATCATAATATAACTACGTTGGTCTTTACTTTCTCAAATATTTTTTGGAGAAAAAAGTCATTGCAACACTATCCTACTTCCCTATCAGGACTGTTTTTTATAGTGTTAATGATGTCTTTATCGAGCGTATATGCCCGCCAATCACCAACTTCTACCCCATCTGACACAATACCTAGTTTGATGGATACCTTAAATAAAAGAAGGTCTCTGCCCTCCTTTTTATTGTGGGACAATTTAAATACCAAACCACTTTATCCCTACCAAAACCCTTTTTGAGAAGGGATTCTCCATTTCTATTGAAACCTGAAAAAAATCAAAGGATTGAGGTGGAAGTAGATACCGCTGTATCCTATAGAATTTACCCTAACACAGATTCTACATCAACAGATCCCGGTTATTCCTTGGATTTTGATGATTATTCCAGAATGCAGGAATACAGAATAAGGCAACAATATTGGAGAGACAGATCCAGAGGTCTAGATGGTGAAAGTGCAGTTGGAGGTAGGGGGCTTATTCCTCCCATTACCATGAGCCCAACCTTTGACAGGTTATTTGGTGGCAGTGAAATTACAATTGTACCTACTGGAAATGTCAATCTGGATTTTGGAGGTATTTTTAGAAGGATTGACAATCCTTCCATACCCATTCGACAACAGAAAACAGGAAATTTCAATTTCAACCAGCAAATCCAAATGAGTGTCAATGGGATGCTTGGACAAAAAGTACGAATTGGTGCAAATTTCGACAGTAATAACTCTTTTGATTTTGAAAATCAGCTAAAGGTAGAATACGGTGGATTTGAAGAAGACATTCTTAAATCAATAGAGATAGGAAATGTTAGCATGCCTGTACAAAACAGCTTAATTCAGGGGGCTCAAAATCTATTTGGGGTTAAAACTCAAATGCAATTTGGGAATTTATTCATGACCACTGTAGCATCCACCCAACGTGGGCGAAGGGATGAGATTATCATTGAAGGTGGAAATCAAGGCAGACCTTTTGAAGTGAGGGCATCAAATTACGATGAAAATCGACACTTTTTTTAGGGCACTTTTTTCGAAATAATTATGAAAACTGGTTGAGAGGACTGCCTCAAGTATTGTCAGGTGTTCAAATCACTCGTCTGGAGGTTTACATTCTTAATAGGGCTAACAATACAGAAACGCTTCGGAATTTCGCCGCTTTTATGGATTTAGGAGAAGGTCAAAGAATATACAAACCTTCTAACCCTAATATTGGAACAGGAAATCCGCAATCCCCGGCTTCTAATGCTGCCAATGAGCTATTCACCAATCTAAAGGGAAATCCTTCATTTAGAAATTTTGAAACGGCAGCAACAGCTATTAGCAATGACCTGGGACTGGAAAGAGGGCTTGATTTTGAGCAGATCAATGGAGCAAGAAAACTTGCCGAAAATGAATATACCTTTGATCGACAGTTAGGTTATTTTAGCCTTTCAAGAAAACTTCAAAACGATGAAGTCGTGGCCGTCTCCTATGAATACACCTATAATGGACAAAGTTATAAAGTTGGAGAACTCTCTGAAGATTACCAAAACCTATCAGAAGACAATGTCATCTTCTTGAAAATGCTAAGGCCGGCAAGAATCAATACGGCAATCCCTACTTGGGATTTGATGATGAAAAACATTTACAACCTCAATGCCAATCAGATTCAACAAGATGGGTTTCAACTACAAATTATTTATAGGGACGACCGAACAGGTTTGGATAACCCTAGCCTACTTGAAGGACAGAATGTTAAAGATATCCCGTTGATAAGGCTACTGAATCTGGACAATTTAAACCCTCAAAATGACCCTCAACCTGATGGGAATTTTGACTATGTCAATGGCCTCACCATCAAGCCTGAACAGGGATTAGTAATCTTTCCGGTGATTGAGCCCTTTGGTAATACGTTAGAAGAGTATTTTACCCCTGCCGAAGTAAATCTCAGCGATAAATATGTCTACGACACCCTCTATAGAACCACACAAGCAGATGCAGAGTTAGTAACTAGTTTAAACAAGTACTATTTAAAAGGAAGTTTCACTTCAGGATCAGCTTCAGAAATCATGCTACCCGGTCTAAATATTAGTGAAGGATCAGTGATCATTACTGCCGGAAATATACCCCTTACCGAAGGGGTAGACTATACAGTAGACTATAATATTGGCAGGGTGGTAATTATCAATGAAGGCATCCTTCAATCAGGAAAAAATATTAGTGTAAGTTTTGAGAAAGCTGATTTGGTCTCCTTTCAAACAAGAAGTCTGCTGGGTACTCGATTAGACTATATGGTCAACGAAAATTTCAATATTGGAGGTACATTCCTTTACCTGAATGAAAGACCCAACATATCTAGAATTGCTACAGGGAATGAAACTTTAAGAAACAGCCTTTGGGGTTTGGATGTGAATTACAATGATGAATCTTTGTTTCTCACCAAGCTTGCTGATGCCCTCCCCTTTACAGAAACCAAAGAGAAATCAATGATTCAGTTTAGCGGAGAATTTGCCCACTTAATTCCCGGTACATCCAATCAAGTAGATGGAGAAGGCGCTTCTTATATTGATGATTTCGAAACAGCCATTATCCCTTTTAACCTAGGTTCAAGCCCACAAAACTGGAAATTGTCGGCCACACCGGCAACTGCTGAAAATAAGTTTGACCTAAGTCAACTAACAGAAGACAGGTTAGGAAATGCCTATAAGAGGGCTCGCCTATCTTGGTATACGATAGACAATGTATTTTACAGATCTTCAGGTAGTGATGTTCCCGGCAACATAACCAACGATGACAGAAGAAATCATTATGTTAGACGGGTACTCCCTCAGGAGATTTTCCAAGGCAGGTACAGGGATTACCTTATTACCAATGAACCTCTATTTGATTTGGCCTATTTCCCACACGAACGGGGGATGTATAATTTTAACCCTAACCTAACCAATGAAGGTTTCTTGCCAAACCCACGAGAAAATTTTGGTGGAGTAACAAGAGCAATCACCTCCGAGGTGGATTTTGACAGAACGAATATAGAGTATATTGAGTTTTGGTTAATGGATCCCTTTATTTCCGGAGAAAATGGTCGGGTATTGGATGGTGTTTTCAATGAAAACAATACTACCGGGGGAAAAGTAATTTTTAATCTCGGTGAAATTTCAGAAGATGTCATAGTTGACGGCAGGCATGCCTTCGAAAATGGTCTTCCGGCGGATGGTTCAGAAACCAGTACCTCAAGCAATGAATGGGGTAAAGTTACTACCCAACAATTTTTAACTCCTGCTTTTGACAATTCTGCTGAAGCAAGAGAAAACCAAGATGTTGGTCTTAATGGACTAAGCAGTGAAGAGGAAGTTGAGTTTTATGGTGCTCGATTTATTAATCGACTCAATGTAAACCAGCAAGCCTTACAGAACATTCAAGCTGATCCTGCAGCAGATGACTTTCAATATTACCTGGACCCTGAATTTGATAACAATAACATTAAAATTCTGGAAAGGTATAAAAATTACAATGGGCTGGAAGGAAACACGCCTATCACCTCCAACAGCAACCTTTCCTACAGCCCCTCAGGATCAAATTTACCCGATAACGAAGATCTCAACAATGATAATACAATTAATGAAGTAGAAAGTTATTATGAGTATGAACTGGATCTTCGTCCTTCAAACCTGCAAGTCGGGGAGAACAATATTGTAGACAAAGTATCCACAGTAGAAAATGGCGAAGAGGTTAACTGGTACCTGTTCCGTATTCCTATTCGACAGCCTGATGCCACGTATGGAAATATTTCCGGATTCAAATCCATTCGATTTATGAGAACCTACCTTACTGACTTCCAACAGCCGGTTGTCCTTAGAATGGCCCAATTTAGATTGGTAGGAAGTCAATGGAGGGTATTTCAAGAATCCTTATTTGAGAAAGGATTTTCAGAGATACCCGAACCAGATAACTCTAATCTAACGGTAGGTGTAGTAAATATCGAAGAAAATGGGCAAGGCAGTGAAACGCAAAGCCCCTACGTCTTGCCTCCGGGAATCAATCGAGATAGAGACAATACTTCCACTGTTGAGCGACAATTGAACGAACAATCACTAAGATTGTGTGTAGACAACCTACAAAGTAGAGACTCTAGGGCAGTTTACAAGAATGTAAGTCAAGACCTTGTACAGTATGGCCGCTTAAAAATGTTTTTGCATGCAGACAGTCAGGATGCGCAAGATGGTGAACTGTCCGCTTTTTTAAGATTGGGAACAGATTATACAGACAACTATTATGAAATAGAAGTTCCACTAAATATAACCCCGGCAGGAACGAGAGATCCTGATCAGATTTGGCCTTCAGCGAATGAAATTGACGTAGCCCTGGATGAGATCGTGGGCGTAAAAGCAGAAAGAGACAATAACCAACAACCCCAAAACTTACCTTACTCCGTGATGATTCGGCAATATAAGGTGACAGTAGTCGGAAGGCCGGAATTGAATTTTATTCAAGGGATGATGATTGGAATCCGAAACCCCGCCACAGGAGGAGCAAGTAAATCCCTTTGCCTTTGGGCCAATGAATTAAGGGTTACAGATTTCAATAAATCATCAGGATGGGCCGCAAACGCAAGGCTTAATGCACAAATTGCAGATGTAGCTACCATTTCTTCTTCGATTAGACACAATTCTTTTGGCTTTGGAGGTCTTGAAACCCGGCTTTCAGAAAGAGCAAGGGAATCTACCACACAGTACGATATTTCGGCCAATGTCAATGTAGATAAAATTTTACCAAAAAGCCTAGGGGTGAGCATTCCGCTTTATGCAAGTGTAGAAAACTCTTCTACAAAGCCGGAGTTTGATCCCCTTAATCCGGATGTTCCTTTTGAAATTGCTCTTCAAAAGTTCTCATCCAATGCAGAAAAGCAGGAATACCGAAACTTAGTAGTAGATCAATCCAAACGACGTAATTTCAGTTTGAATAATGTACGGAAATTAAAAAATCCTGAAAAGGAAACCAATCGCATCTATGCCTTAGAAAATTTCTCTTTTTCATATGCTTTTGGTTCAGTAACCCAAAGCAATATTCAACTGGAAAGTTATATTTATGAAACTACCAGAGGAAGTATCGCCTACAACTACCAACCCGACCCACTGATTATCACTCCTTTTAGAAATTGGGGGATTTTTAATAGCAAGTACTTCCAGTTATTCAAAGATTTTAATTTGAATTTTGCTCCTAGCCTTGTATCAGCAAGAATGGATATTGACAGGAGCTTTATGCGTACGCAAAATAGGAACGATCAACTGACTACTACAGGTGTGGATCCTCTCTTCCAAAAAAGTTTTTATATGAATCGCTTTTATAGTCTGAATTGGGACCTTACCGAAAACCTATCTTTTGACCTCAGTTCAAGTGTAAATGCAATTGTGGACGAACCGGAAGGGGATCTGGATACTGATGCAAAAATTGATTCTTTACGAAACAATATTAAAAAACTTGGTAGAACCACGAATTATAACCAACAAGCGGTAATCAATTATAAGGTTCCATTGGAAAAAATACCTTTGACAGACTGGATAAGTGCAGATTTCCGATATGAGGCTACCTACTCTTGGATGACAGGTGCCATAGGCCAAAAAGATACCCTAGGAAATGTCATTCAAAACTCCAGAAACCAATCTATTTCCGGGAAATTAGATTTGGTGCAGTTGTACAACAAAAGTAAAAGACTTAACGCCCTCAATGCCCCTAAAAGACCTAGTATTCCGGGAAGACCCGGAGCAAATGCGGAAGCTTCAGAAGACGAGGAAAAAGAAAAAGTGTACGCTACAGACGGCTTTGGTGCCAACTTATTGCGATTCATGATGATGTTAAAAGATGTAAACTTTAGTTATCAAGTTACTCAAGGGACCTATTTACCGGGGTATATGCCAAACTCCGGGCTTTTGGGTATGGACAGAAGTTTTATCAACCCGGGCGTAGGATTCCTACTTGGTGGTCAAAGTAGCAATATAAGGTATGAGATGGCCAATAGAGGAGCCTTGGCGGCAAGTACATCCCTTACACAGGCATTTAGTCAGAACGAAACAAGAAACCTCCAGATTACTACTTTGGTGGAACCTATAAAAGACTTTAAAGTAACCTTGGAGTTTAAAAAACGAGAAAATGGTAGTTATAGTGAGATATTTAGGAGAAATGGTCCGGGTGAAAATGATTTTGCATCCATTAATCCAAACCGGGTTGGCAGTTACGAAATAAGTTACAATATCCTTAAAACAGTATTTGATAAATCGGATAGTGATAACAATTCCCCACTTTTTTCAAATTTTGAAGCCTACAGAAACATCATACAATCAAGACTTGAAACAACAAACCCCGGCGGTACATACAATATTAATGGACAGGATGTTTTGATTCCGGCGTTTCTAGCGGCCTATTCAGGTCAGGCTGCAACAGATGTAGCACTTAATCCATTCCCGCAGATTCCGTTGCCAAATTGGAGGGTTGAATACAGGGGCCTCGCAAGACTTCCTGCATTGAATGAATATTTTTCCTCAATAAATTTGACTCATAATTACAACTCTACTTATACCGTAAGTAATTTCTCGAATGCGCTAATCTACCAAGAAGGCCTTGAGCTGTACAATACCTTACAACAACTCCCAATGGCCAGCATCACTGATGAATTTGGTGCTTATATTCCAATTTTGATACTTAATCAAGTAGTGATTTCAGAAAGGTTTGCACCATTAATAGGGGTAGACTTACTTACCAAAGACAGAATGAACATCAGTTTTGAGTACAATACAGAAAGAAATATTGGCTTAAATTTTTCCAATGCTCAAATTACAGAGCAGAACAGCCAGGACTTCCGTTTTGATTTGGGATATACCAAAGCCGGTGTAAAGGTGCCTTTCAAAATTCAAGGCAGACAAGAAGTTTTAAACAATGACCTAACCATTCGAATTTCCACAAGAATTGTAGACACAAACACAGTCCAACGGAAAATAGAAGGCGAGCATACCCTTACCAACGGTAATTTAAATGTACAAATAAGCCCTAGCATAGGATATGTGGTCAACCAAAAACTTAATATTCAATTCTATTTTGATCGCACCATAAACGATCCAAAAGTTTCAACTGCCTTCAAAACAAGTTCAACTTCATTTGGTGGACAATTAACATTTAATTTAAGCCAATAATTTTTTGTACTATGTATAAACATTGTATTTTTGAACAGTAAAAATAACTAGCATGAAATTTCCAGAAGATTTAAAATACACCAAAGACCATGAATGGGTCAAAATAGAGGGAGAAACAGCTACTATAGGTATAACTGACTTTGCTCAAAAAGAATTGGGAGACATTGTTTTTATTGAGGTAGAAACAGTGGGTGAGACCTTGGATTCAGGTGAGGTGTTTGGGACAGTTGAAGCTGTAAAAACTGTTTCAGATTTGTTCATGCCTTTAAATGGTGAGATCCTAGAGTTAAATAGTCTTCTGGAAGATTCACCTGAGCTAGTAAATGAAGATCCTTATGGAGAAGGATGGATGATCAAAGTGAAATGGGATCAAAGCTCCGAAGATGATTTAATGTCACCTGAAGCGTACCGAAATCTTATAGGCCAATAACAGATTTTGAAGAAAAAGTCATTCTTGCCCTTTTATGGTCTTCTGGCATGACATATGCTCTATTTAGCCCGAGTAATAAAGTGCCGAACATTCCTAAGTTTTATGGATCAGATAAAGTGATCCATTTAGGCATGTTCATAGGCATGGCTTTTCTATGGGACCGAGTAATTCGCCAAAGAATAGACAAAAAGAGCGAGGTAGGTAATAAAATTTACACTAAATATTTAGTTTTGTGGATTTTTATTGCTATATTGACAGAGTATTTACAAAGATTGGTACCGGGAAGGTCATTTGACTATTTTGATATTATGACGAATATCATAGGCGTAATTATAGGTACAGGTATTTTTATTTATTTCAATAAGAGGGGTAGCATCCTTGTATAAATAAAAATTATTTGTTATGATTGTTAATTGGAATTATTAAACTGAATCAACAAAAATTAAAAAAGAGTTATAACCATGGAAGCCAAAAAACACCAAAAGCTGACTTAACCAAGAAAACAGGAATGTTCCTAAATCTTGGTCTAATGATCAGTGTTGGTCTGGTCCTTTTTGCCTTTGAGTATAAATCATATGATGATGGTGTACTTCAAGACTTTGGACCGATCGATGATGACTTTGAGGAATTATTAGATATTCCGATTACGGAACAACCACCTCCACCACCGCCGCCAGTAGAGCAGCCGGAGATTAAGGAGATTCCTGATGAAGTTGAAATCGAAGAGAAAATTGAAGTAAACTTTGATGTTGACGTTCAAGAAGAAACTGTAATCAAGGAAGTGGTTATTGAAGAAGCTCCTGTAGTAGAGAAAGCAGAAGAGATCTTTGATGTTGTGGAAAACATGCCAACTCCTCCGGGGGAATGGAAGGTTGGAACAAATATTTGTCCAAAAACCTTAAATACCCAACCCAAGCGAGAAGAATGGGCATCGAAGGTACTGTGTACGTAGTATTTGTTGTAAACACTGATGGTTCAATCCAAGACGTTGGCATCCTTCGTGGAGTTGGCGGTGGATGTGATGAAGAAGCCGTTAGAGTTGTAAAAAATGCTCCAGCATGGGAACCGGGAAGACAAAGAGGTCGACCTGTAAGGGTAAAAATGAGATTACCTATTCGATTTAAATTGAGCTAATTGCAAATTTAAGTGAAACATAGATGAATTAAAAAGTGCCTTGGATGAAAATTCAAGGCACTTTTTAATTGTAAATATTTGAATCATGAATAAAAATGTATTTGGCGAACCCTTAATCCCTTGTTGCCTCTCACCAATGACAGGATTCTACCGAACCGGATATTGTGAAACAGACCAAATGGACACGGCCATGCATACCGTATGTGCGGTGATGACCGCAGAATTCTTGGCATTTAGCCTCTCAAAAGGCAATGACTTAACCACACCTAGACCTGAGTTTAACTTCTTTGGGCTCAAACCCGGGGACAAGTGGTGCCTATGCTTGACTAGGTGGTTAGAAGCTTACCAAGTAAATAAAGCCCCAAAAGTAATATTGGAAGCTACCCATGAAAAAACTCTTGATCTAATTTCTCTCGATGAATTGGTAAAATTTGCTGTAAAAAGTTAATCCAGGAAAAAAAAACATTAACCACATCAAAAACTACTTTGCCCGATACTCAACAAGGCCCTAAAAGCCCTGAACTTTTTATGATCTCATAGTGATCAAAAGCCAATTCCGGGAGAAAAGAAATAGAAAACCAACTGACTTCTTGGCTATCTGAACCTTCCTTGGCTTTTTCCATTTGAATTGCATCAATTTCAAAAACAAAAGCTGCACTTACTGTCCAGCCTCTAGGATCCCTTCCTTTTTCGCCAAAAACCCCTATTAATGTACCCTCGCTTAGCTGAAGACCTGTTTCTTCCTCCAACTCTCTTATACATGCATCATAGGGCAATTCTTCCTTTTCCACAAATCCACCCGGAAGAGCCCATTTATTTTCAAATGGTGGATTTTTCCTTTTGATTAATAAAACCTTGTCCAAGGCTTTACAATGAACAACTGCATCTGCTGTGAATGCAGGCCGGGGATAATCATAGGTAAAAGACATACTATCATTAAATTAAACCAAAATTTCAATTTTACTTACTTGTAAATCTCCAGAGGAGAAAAGAAAAATAGAATCAAAAGCTATTCCTAACTATTCAGGATCTCAATAAAATTGGAAAAGCAGTTCCAAAATCAAAAGCTTCCACCCTGAAAAACAAAATAGCAAATCTAAAAATATACATAAAAAGGTAGACTCCTCCCCTAACAAGTAGCTTTGAATGATTTCCAACCCTCTGTAAACCGGATAAGGTAATAAATCTACTATTACCATATCCGGTTTAAGTTTAAAAAACAGCTATTAATTTAATGCTCCAACAGCGATTTCATGACCCTCCTTGTAAACTTGCTTTATGAGGACCTCATTTTCTTGGATCGCAAAAACTACCCAGTCCTTATTTACTGCTTTCTCTCCAAGCATGTATTTTAAGGGCAATATAGAAGCTTTCTTCCAAGCTTCAGACAAGGACAAAAGCTTGCTTTCAAGCAGGTAGTTGATGTTCTCCAACAAGTCTTTTCCGGCTCCTGCCAGTAAGCCATTTGCTCCTTTCATGGACAATCTTCCACTTTCTTCCAAAACTACCTTGCCTCCAATAGGCGACTCATATTCTCCGGGTGCCATGCCGGCAAAACAAGTTGCATCACTTACAAGGAGACATTCATCCCCTTTGGCCCGAAACGCAACCTTTAGAAATGAGGGAGGTAAATGAAATCCATCTGCAATCAAGCTTGCAGTAATACCTTCCTGAGACATAAGCTCCCATATGATATTGGGATGCCTTTGCAGGTTTAAAGGCACTCCATTTCCCAAATGGGTTGCTAGCGTAACGCCAGCATCTTTGGCCTTCTGAATTTGATCTCCTATAGCCAGAGAATGACCAATAGAGACCTTTATTCCTCGTTCTTTACAAGTTCGGATAAACTCCTCACTTCCTTCTAACTCTGGAGCAAGTGTGATTAATGAAATGGGCTTTACAGAAATTCCCTGTACTTGGTCTAAAAAAGCTACAGAAGGTTTTCTTGTAAATTCTTCCGGGTGTGCCCCTTTGGCTCCGGGTTCACAGGATATAAAAGGCCCCTCAAGGTGAATTCCTGCCACACATGCCTTCACAATGGGATAACTATCACAAGCCTTATTGATTGTTCTTACCAGTTCTAAAATGGCCTCAAAGCTATTGGTTACAATGGTAGGATAGAAAGTAGTTACTCCCTTAGAAAGCAAGTATGTAGTAGCTTCAAGAATTTCTTCAGGCTTAGTTACCGTGGTGTTGAAATCAACCCCTTTGATTCCATTAATTTGAATATCTACCAATCCCTCACCAATATATTGATCTACTTCAAAATCATTAGGCAATTGTACGCGCGTATTTTCTATATTATGGACTAAAACAGGTCTATAGCTGATTACGTCAATGCCAATTAGATTGGCTGTTTTATCTACCTGTTGGATTGGAAATGGATCAGAATCCTGATCCAAATAAAGGCTGCACTGTTCAGATTTTCTAAGAATAGTCCCGGGACATTGAGTAGATATTTGACCAAATAAAGTTTGATAGACAGCAGCTTTTTTGGCAGCTCCAGGCACTACACAAAAGAGGTGATCGGCATTAATCAACGTAGGAATTGTCAAAGTCAAGGCCGTTTCCGGAACTTCGCTAAGTTTTGCAAAACAACCGTCATTAACCTGCTGTTGTCTGCAAGGCGTTTCAAGCACTACTTCTTTTACCGTTTGAGGATCCTCAAAATCAGCTACTGAAGGATCATTGAATGCAATGTGCCCATTTTCACCAATGCCCAGGCAAACAATATCTATAGGAGCTTCATTTAGCAAGGTCGAATACCGCGAAACTTCCGCTTGTGGGTTGGCTTCACCATCTAGTAAATGGACCTTCTTAAAAGGCACCAAATCAAATAAATGCCTTCTTAGAAAATTAGAAAAAAGAGCGGGAGAATCTTTAGACAAACCAATATATTCGTCCATATGAAAAGCAATAATCCGCTCCCATGGAATTGTTTTACTGGAAGCCAAATAGTTTAACATCTCGCTTTGGGAAGGGGCTGCAGCAAATATTATTCTTAAGCATTCTTTCTCCTTTAAGAGCGTTGTAATTTTATTCTCTACAGCTCTGCCTGCTGCAATTCCCATTTCGTTACGAGATTGATATATATTTAAATTCATATTGATTGTTTATTCTTTTTCTATAGACTTAAGCAACTTGGCAATTTTAGCAACATTTCTGTTGGTTTCAAAAAAGCCTATCACAATGTAGGTAATGGTTGAGCTAATTAAAGGCAAACTAATTTCTAGGGCTAAACTTAAGCCATCCATATTTTTTGTAATTATGAAAGCAATTAAACCGGCTATAATTGATCCAATAGCAGCCATGGGACCACTTCTTTTGAATAAAGGGAGTAGCCCAAAAAGCATCGGAATGGCAATAGGTCCTACCAAAGCGCCAAACCAAGATATTATCAATCCTAATACCCCACCAAAATATTCATATTGAAATGCGATGATTATCGTAAGCAATGTAAAAACAAAAGTCGTCAACCTCGCCACGTATAGGGAGGATTTCCCCTTCTCTATTTTAGTACTAATGTTGGGTAAAATATCTCTAGTGATAACCGCCGAAATGGTATTGATGTCTGAGGAAGTCATGGACATGGTATTGGCAAATAAAGAAGCTATTACCAGCCCCACCAAACCTGAAGGGAGCAATAAGAGGGTTAGCTCTCCATAGGATTTACTTGGATCAGCCAAATCAGGTAATAAGATTGGTGCTGCCCACATTGGGAAAAATAATATCAACGGCCAAATAAGGTACAATATGCCCGATAAACGTGCTGCTTTGGTGGCAGCTTTTTCAGTTGGAGAAGATATATACCGTGTGGCTAAGTTCCACTGTCCACCATTATATGCTAAGAAATTTATCAACAAGAAAGCCAAAGCAAAACCTACACCGTAAGGCTCATTAAAAAATTGGCTGTGTTGGGGAGGAAGTTGTTCCCAAATTGTAAAAACCCCTTCTATTCCTCCCAAATGTTGCAAAACCACTACAAACATTACCAATCCGGCAAGTAACTGAACGATGAATTGAGCGAAATCTGTAATGACTACTGCCCATAAGCCCCCAAATGTAATGTACAAAAGCGAAATACCTCCTGAGATAAGTACGCCTACAGGAAGGCTAACTCCTGTGAAAACATTGAGTAATAGAGCGATTGCTGCCCATTTTGCTCCTACATCAAAAAGCTTTAATAGTACCCCACTCCAAGCCATCACCTGTTGTGTCCACAAATTGTATCGTTTTTCCAAAAACTCGAGTGGAGATTGGATTTGGTATTTCTTCCTAAGCCTTACCCAATAAACAGGAAATAAATGGGCGCTAATCAAAACGGCTATCCCAATCGTCAAAGCCCACCAACTGTAAATAGAAAACCCATGTGTATAAGCCAAGGCGGCATAAGCGACAAAAACAGCTCCGGAGTACCCTGAGACGTGATGCGAAATTCCAGAAAGCCACCAAGGTAAATTTCCGCCGGCAACAAAATAATCTTCAGCATCGTCGTTTCTGAAATAAGCATAAACCCCAATGACGATCATAAGCAGGAAAAACAAACCTATGACTATCAGGTCTAATTCATTCAATTTCATTTTAATATATTCTTTAATAATTCAAGAGACAGACAATCCCTTTGATAAATGTTTAATTAAATATGCAGGCATAATAAGCTTGCAAACAGGCCAACTTGAACTATACCTATTTCAATTAATAGCCAAAGTCCTTAAAGACCATTCAGGTTAAGTTATAAAGTTTTACCAGAAAGCAAGTTCAATCCGCTAATTCCCTCTTCGAATTCAGCTCGAATAAGTTATATTCAAGTTGGGCCAAAAAAGAAATAAATCAACCCTACTTTATAGAAATAAAATTGAACCCGGATTATGCAATAGAATTCGTGATGAGTGTTGCAATTGCAAGAAAATCAGGCTGTTTGGAAATTTTAGCATAGCAGGGCTATGGTGAAATTGAAAACAGCAACGAAGTGACTGATTTTGAAGCGATTTCAGCACGTAATAGATTGTCAATTGCATATTTCGGGTTGAATTAAAGTTTAGACCAATACTGATATTTCTCTTCTTCCATGGCCTTGTTGCCCAAGTGAACAGCTGTTGCTGTAGCTCTGCCTTGGTTTACATCACAAAATGGTTGGCGACCCTCCCTAATACAACCCACAAAATCCATCAATGCATAAGAGGTAGGATCTAAATCTTTCCCATCTTTACTTTCGAAGTTAATTGGCTGGGCATCATCACCGGATCCGTTTTTAATTGTTGCTCCTGAGACTCCATCTACAGTACCTAATTCCAGTTTCTTGGGTTCAGCATAGATAAAGGCTTTGTTCCTTAAAATCTCCACAGTGCCCTCAGTACCTAAAATATTCATTGAATAGCCTTTGTATGCATTTGTCAAAATGGAACTGACATTAGAAATGATACCTTTTGAATAATAATAGGTCGCACGGACATGGTCGAAGTTTTCTCTACCATCTTTCCAATAGTCCAATGATCCCATTCCTGTAACTTTTTCAGGAGAAGTTCCCACAAACCAATTGACGATATCTATTTGGTGTGCACACAACTCCGTCATCAACCCACCTGAATATTCTTTATACATTCTCCAATTGATATGTCTTTCCAATGAAGGGTCATTTACCGGTCTTCTCCAGTCTTGATTGCTATGGTACTGACATTCAAATTGGGTCACTTGACCGCACCAACCTTTATCAATTATTTCTTTTACTTTATGGTAGAGGGCGTAATACCTGTATTGATGTCCCACCTGCAATATGGTAGAGGACCCGTTCACTTTATCCGCTAATTGATTAGCTTCATCAATTGAATAGGTGATGGTTTTCTCTACATAAATATGTTTCCCTGCATCAATGGCATCCATTGCCATTGGAAAATGCAAAAACAAGGGAGTAGCAATAATTACTGCCTCTATATCGGATTGGTCAAGCAATTCTCTATAATCGGCGTATCCTTTTGCCCGCTTATCTGCATGGGCCAGGCCTTTGTCAAGATTTGCCTTAATTGTATCACAACATGCTACAAGGGAAATCATTGGTAAATTTTTCATTAAAGAAGCCAACCCCACTCCCCTACTTCCACAACCAATCAGCCCAACCTTAAGAGGGGTTTTCTCGGATTTACCATAAGAAAAAGGAGACAATGCAGAAAGACTAAGGCTTGAAGCAGCCATGGCACTGGTTAATATAAATTTTCTTCGCGTGTTCATTCTTTATCAATAATATCGTTAACGTTACCGAATTAAAAATTAAAGAAACGAATTTTTTTAAAAAATCTAAATATCATCAAGTTTTTCATTCAATAACAACCCTGAGAAAGGCTTTTTTAGAGATTTTCCCGAAAATAGGATCAACTTTAAGCCGATTATTTTTAAAATTTGATTCTATACTTTAACTTAAAGGGTTATAAAAAGAGGCTTTACTTCCTTTAATTCATTAGGAATATTTGGTTCTTACACTTTAAACAAAATGCATTTCGTAAAATAACATATCTATATTCAATTTAAGACAACAGAACTCATTGAAACACACCATATTCATGAAGTATTAAATTAATTTAAAACCAAAATGCTTCTGTACAAAAATTTTGTCATTCAACTAATTACGATTAAAACAACTAGAATAATTAAAAATATAATTATACTTCCTACAATTGAATCTGTTAAATCAGCAGAATGAATTCACTCTGATGTAAAGGTTTGTATTTCATTATTTGCCAAAAATCAATTGATATTATGGTTAACTATACGAAGCTATTTCAAAATTATAGTCGTAAAACGAATTATTCTTTTAATTTTGGAGGTCAATTCAATCAATTACGAATAAGGTCATTAGAATCTTTACTTCATTTAATAGAATATAATTACCTAAAGTAGGACATATTAGGATGGAATGCATATGAAAAAACAAAATAGCCAAACGGGAGTAAAAGAAATAGCCAAACGAGGAAATGTATCCATTGCCACAGTAGACCGAGTAATTCACAATAGACCAGGGGTTTCTGCAAAGACCAAAGCAAAAATTGAAGCGATCATCAAAGAACTGAATTATCAACCCAACGTATTAGCCAGCCGGTTATCTTCCGGAAAAGTTTTTCATTTTGCAGTGCTTATACCAAAATCCTCTGTGTACTCAGATTTCTGGGAGGCACCTTTAAAAGGTATAATGAAAGCCGACTCAGAAATCAAACAATATGGAATCACTATAGAGAATTTTCTTTTCGACCTGACAAAGAAAGATTCATTTATTCAGGCAACTGAAGAAATTAAAGAAAAAATATTGATGGCGTACTAATGTCTCCTTCTTTTGTCAAAGAAGCAGATGATTTCTTCCTTTATTGCCAAGCCAATAATATTCCGGTAGTATGTATAGATAGTAATATTGAAGCACAAGGAAGTCTATCTTATATAGGTCCTCCATTATTTGAAAGTGGATATTTGGGAGGCAGCCTATGTAAATTGGGGCTTTCGGACAACCCCAAAATATTAATCGTCAACATCGCCAAACAAAAGAAAAGTTTTAATTTAGAACAAATTGAAGCAGGTTTTAAAAAGTTTTTCGCCAGCCCTCCAAACGAGGCGACTTGTGTAAATCTAAATATCCAAGACATTGATCAGGAATCTGTAGAATTACACCTACAAAAAGCTTTTTACAAAACCCGGACATCGAAGCAATATTCGTCACCAACTCAAGAGTTTTTGCAGTTGCGGAATACCTTAAAAGAAAGGCTTAACTGACCTCATGCTAGTAGGCTATGATTTCCTCAAAGAAAACCAAAAGCACTTACAACAAGGCACTATAAACTTTTTAATTTGCCATAAACCTGAAGAGCAAGGGTACAAAGGAATTATGAGCTTGTACCATTCTTTGGCTTTAAATCTACCGGTGGAAAAAATCTATTACATGCCAATTGACATTGTTACCAAGGAAAACCAAAAATTTTACAGATAGAATGCAAAGGAAGCCAAAAATGGCTTCCTTTTTTGTTTCATGTAAAATAATCCTTAACAAATAGCGGTATAACACCTGTTGCTAACAATACCCGCATTTCATACTATTTCGTGTAGGCACCTGAAGAGTAGGTCAATTCGTAACTGTGGGTATATATTTCAAAGACAATTCCAAAAGGATCTTCCACATAACACATTTTGAAAGGTTTCTCATTCGGATAATATTCTCTAATCGGCATTCTTTGCTTTCCTCCATACGACAAAATTTTCTCAATTAGTGTCTCAATATTGGGATCTTGAATGCAAAAATGAAAAAGACCGGTATTAAAAGGATTAAACTCCGGTGCTTCTTTGACTCCTTGAGGAAAAGAAAACAGCTCAACACCAATACCATCAGAAGTTGACAGGTGAGCAATCTCAAATTCTTCCCAGTTCTCTCCAAAAACGTCAATGCACATCTGCCCAATAGCAGTATCCTTCTCTTTTTTCACTGTTGAAGGTTCCATTATCACATACCAACCCATTACCTCTGTATAAAACTTTACAGCTTCTTTAATGTCCGGTACAGTAATTCCTATGTGTGAAAATGATTTTGGATAATCTTTATTTGTAGTCATAGCTTTATATTTATTCTACAAAATTGGTATATATTTACCCAAATAACAACAACTTACAAAAAGGTATCATACTTACCAAAAGGAGTATTATGCAGATATTCAATTAATTAAATTGATAAATGGGAGAAAATAATTACTGTCCACTCAATTATACCATGGACTTAATAGGAACAAAATGGAAACCTTTGGTTTTATTTCACCTTTTAGGCGGGCCTTTAAGATCCGGAATCCTACAAAAAAATGTGCCGGGCATTTCAAATAAAATGTTTACCCAAACTGTGAGAGCCCTCGAAAAAGATGGGCTTATCGCTAGGAGAGTTTATCCGGAAGTTCCCCCAAAAGTAGAGTACTATTTAACAAAAAGAGGAAAATCCCTTGAGGGTATTTTAAGAAGTCTTGATAAATGGGGCTTAGAAGATGCCAAAGCGAATTGAAAGAAATGGTAAGGAGGTTACTTTTATATGGTTAACACTCCTCAACCAAAACTATCAACTTTGTTAAGCCCGAGGGATCAATTTAAAATTTAATCAGGGCAAAATTATTCATCTGATACACCGTCAATACAGTCATTGCAGACAAGCCTACTTTTACTTGAGGCAATAAATCCTCCTTTTGTACCCCCTAGAGGACATGGATTGACCACATATATAGATTCCTACACCCATTTCAGCAAGTGATTCAATCAATTCTTTATTAGGGTTTTCTACCTTATATTTTTCTTTATAAGTAGCAGAAGACAAAGCATCTTTCGTAGACCCTCCGTGAAGGACAAAGGCTAAATGAATATTTTCAGGCGGAACCCCGGATCGAACATGCATATTGTAGTAACGATGCAAACTTGAAATGATCGAATTTTGGATGCTAGGATCGGTTTGTTTCTTGGCTACATCAAAAATCGCTTTAAATTGCTGTGTAGTATCCAAGGGAAAATCAGTATTTTCTATCGAATAAACCGGCCCGAAATCATCAAAAACGGGTCCTGTTGATGATTTAACACCTTGTCCAAAGGAAGGTGAAACCTGCAAGGCAAATATTATTAATAAACACAAAAGGGCTGATTTAAGTATTTTTTTCATAAGAGTAAATTAAGTATAAAGTTCAGGTAATGGTGGTTACAACACCTTTGATTGTTAAAGTTTCAACGCTGTATTTCAACCCAAATATTACATTTGGTTGATTTAGGTTAAGTGAATTTGATAAAAAATCAGATAATTTAAAGACTGAAAATTAACCTCTCTGGTAAATTTTATCTTTTCATCCAATAAAAAAGTCTAATTCGTAATTATTCAAATAGCAAATCGAGGGTTTATTGAATGAGTAGGCTAAAAGTAAAAAAAATATTAATGCAAAATCAGCCTAAGACTTAATTAAAAAGTTTAGAGGTATCCCTAACCTAGATCAATTACCTCTACACCCAAATTCTATTAACAGAATTCATAAGGTTTTTATCCGAAATACATATTGAAATCACTTCAATACCAAGTTCCTCGTTACTATTTCCCAGCAATGGAATGAAGTTGCGTGTAACAGGAGATTTCATCAAACGAACCGCTTTCAAAATCTCCTGTAAGTGACTAATTCCTAAATAGGGTAAATTAACTCCTGTCTATGCCAAGTTTCACAATTGGACAAGTAGAACTATTCTGTGATGGGCACCAGAATCAACGATTTTAAATCCATTAAGGCACCTTGTTCAAACTCCTTACCTGCTGCCACAATAATATTATTATAATCTTCTTCAAGGGACAGTTTTCCCACCTTTATTTTTTGAAAGTTTCCCAAGATCCTGAAGGCTTAACCTGACCTTGAAGGGTTTGAGTCCCGGAAGTAATTATAAATGGCTTACCTGCTTCCTCGTCGGATACAGACCATTCCATCCATACTTCATAGGCACCTTTCTTTGGAAGATCCAAGTCCCACTCTACTCTATCCTTAGCTGTAAACCAACCAAATGCATTCCACTCAGGCATGTATTGGATATCAGGACCTATACCTTTTGCTTTCTCAGCCGGCAGATGTACCGTTTCATTTACTGCAACTCTGGTAATTCCCGGGATATTTAGGCTTCCCTTCATTTCTTCTCGCTTTTCATTCACATACTTGGCCACTGTTCCAACAGGAGCAATCCAAACACCATTGGCGGGGTCATTTGCATATTCACAAAGCTTTCTTAACATGCTCAAATAGGTGGTTTGATTACCTTCAGTTCCATTTTCATGACCGGCAAGCACCAACCATTTCCTGTCTTTTCCGGCAGCTTCAATAAGTGGTAATATTTCTTCAAAGGTCATATTGTCCATTTCCATTCCTGTAAGTTGAGCCATATCAGCATAATATGGGTCAACCGGAGCTTCATCTTTCCAACCTCTTCCTGAAAGAAACATCTCAGAAATTAATGGAACGTAACTCTGTGTTTCCTCTCCCTTACCTACAAATGACAAACCACATGGATAAGCAAAAACCTCCGGTCTCACTCCTAACAATCGCTCTACTTCATCATTTGTATCCATCAATTCTTTTCGCATGCGGTTTAAGGTATAATCTTCCAATGCCTCACTTCTGGACCAACCGAAATTCCCAGTACAGGGATGATTCAAAGTGTGGTTACCAATCTCATGGCCTGTCTCCACTACCATTTTCCAACCCTCAATATTCCGTTCCATACTTGCAGGCACCACATAGAATGTAGCTTTCACCCCGTACTCATTCAATAGCGTTGCTCCCGGATCGGGGTTGCTCGCTCGGGCATCATCAAAACTTAAACTGATGGCCATTTTTTTCCCTTCCGGCCAAGGAAAGTCCGGGTTTTGCGCGTTTGCACTTAATACACCTAGAAATAATACCACTATTAATGTGCTTACTGAAAATATTGACTTCATCTCAGGATAGGTTTATTATTTACTTTTCATTTCACTTTCCAAATAAGACAATACTGTCTCACCAAATCTAGTTGCTGCATTGGGAACAAAAGGAGAAACAGTAGGTTCATAACCTTTGTATTCCCACTCTTCTTCGGTCAGCATATATCCCAACCAACCATTGGTATAACCATAATAGAAGGTATAAGGAAAAGGAGATCGCTCTCTTACTTCATTTGAAATTTCACAAAACAGTTCCAAAGGACTGGCCCAAATGCCAATTTTATCATTTATATTAAGGAATCGAACGGGTACTTTGATGATCTTCGCTGTTCCTTTTTCATCTACAATATACTCATTTAAAGCTTCAGGCCATTTTAATCCCTCCTTCATAGGTGTCAAAAAATCCATCTCTGAAGCAGAAAAGGAAACCTGATCTTCATAGTTAAGAATTTCCTTACTTGCCATAATGATCTTATCTCCCAATAGCCTCCTCAGCATATTCATCCTACCAGACCTTGCATCAGGGTAAACACTGTAGATAGGTGCGAGATTACCGGCAGCCCCGTTGATAAACAACATCGGAGCACCGGATTTTTCTTCCACATATTTCGCAACTACACCTGGACCATCGCCACTAATGAGTAAATTTTGTCCTCCCAAGACTGTCCCATGAATCGCATAATTAGCCACTGTAGCCATTAAACGATGGTCTTCCTTGTGGACTATTTTTAGAATGCCAATTCTTCGGTCTACAGCCCCATCAGGGTTCATCCCCAAAAAGGCAACATCATCAATGTCCCTGGCCCTTCTGTTGATATTGGCAGAAGAATGCCCCCAGCCAACTCCAAGACTTGCCGGAGCCAGTTGCTGAATCCCTTTTTCAATACCATCCAATAATTTATCTATCACCAAGCCAGTATAATTGGTATCTATTGGATGTTGATACCGCTCTCCCATAAACGCTTCTGGGAGCCCTGGAGCACCTACTTCAGGTGCTGAATGGGTATGGGTAACCGACCACCAAAAATTACTGCGTGCTATACCAAACTTCTTCTCAACCAATTTTGCCACCTTATCATAGGTTGCAGGTGAGAGTACACAGATATCTGTGGAGACTAGTGCAAATTTGGAATCACCATCATCTAATATTAAAATTTGATGGTAAATACTATCCAGAATCCCTTCTGATAGCCTGGCCCCATAGCCCAATAATTGTTTAGGAACTTTCGGTGTAATATTTTCTTTGACCACAGCGGCTTTAAAATCTCCGGCAGAAGAGATAATGTCAACTTGCGCCAAAGCGATACGCAAAGCTTTTGGAGTAGCCCCAAAACCATTGAGCTGAAAGCCTGCAACAGCCAATATAAACAGCATTAATGGTTTAACTATTAATCGTTTCATTTTCTTGGGTTAATTGATATATTTTAAAGAAGTTTTCTTGTATTTTTTATTCTGACTTTCGGATATAGGCCAATAAATCAGCCATCTCCTGAAGAGAAATACTCTGTTCAAGACCAGTTGGCATGGCAGACATTTCGACTAATTTCAATGTTTTAATATTGGCTCTGGAAATGCTCTTGTCTATTCCACCAGCATTGCGAAGATTAATAGCAGTAGGTGTCTCAGAGGAAATAAGTCCTTGGTGAAGTTCTCCATTTTGCAACTCCACCTCCCAAAGATCATAGCCATCTGCTATGGATAAATTAGGGTTCAAGATATCACTCATGATACTTGCTGCACGTCTGTTTTTCAAAGAAGACAAATCAGGACCAAAAGCAATTCCCTGATCCTCTCCCATCTGGTGGCAGATGGCACAGTTTTTCTGAAAAACTGTAGCTCCAGCTTGAATGGTACCACTTAGCTCCAAAGCAGGTTGATAGGTGGCAATGATTTTTTCACTTTCTCCTTCAGGCCGGGTCAAAATGGCCCTGGCTCTTAATCGAAGGGTTTCATCTTTGTTCGCCATTAAACCTACACTTCTTCTCCAGCCAATGGTTGCTTTTTGTATAACTCCATCTTCAAGTGCTCCCAACAAAACTGCAATCCTTTCCCCATTCATCATCATCGCGCTAATGGCTGCATCTCTTAATTCAGGCGTAAAGCTATCCCAACGATCGAGTACCAATTGAGAAAATGAATTGCCTTGCGACTTGCTTAATGTTCTAAAAGCTGCCAATTGTACAGGTAAAGGCTCAACAACATCCACCAAGCCTACAAGCATGTCTTCGTAATCCGCATTATTGCCCAAAGCCAAAAACCGAATCCCCATACTTCTTTCTTCTCCAGTCAATGTTTTGTTCAATGCTATTTCTTTTGCTTTTGATAAGACCTGAGCTTTACCCTTTACATTGCCCAAACCTATCCCCTCTAAAACTTGAATTGCAGCTCCTTTTACTTCTATTGAGGGATGTTCAAAAACTGTTGTTGCCAATAAACCAGCGCTTGTCCCATGTGAACCAGCCTGTTTTTTACTTTTGATTCCCTGTGCCAAGCCCCGCAAAAGAGCTGGCTGCCAGTCGTATTTATTTTGGGTGTTTTTTCTCGTGGCTCTTTGTACCATGGTATAAATGGCTTGCTCATCCATGCTGGCACCAACCATTGAAGCCATTCTCTGTACCAGACCATTGTAGGCTGGTGTAGCGGTGTACTGGTCCAATACTGGATTGATAAGTTTACTACTCTCTGAAAAAGGTGCTGAAAGGGCTGCCAATTGCACCCATTTGTCCTCAATATCTTTGAATAAAAGTGCTTTTCGCACCTGAAAAGCACTTTCACTTTCAATGTACCCTAGGGTTTGCATCAACTGAAACCGAACTTTAGGATCAGGATCGTTTTCTAAGGCCAGCAAATTTTCAGCAAACTCAGGAGATTGAGCCAAGAAAAGCTCAGCCAATTTCACAGCATTTTCCCGAATACCTGCCACTGGGTCTTTTAAAGAACTTGCTACAGTTTCTTTGTCCAATGCTCCGATTCCCTGCAAAGTCCATAAAGCATGAAGTCGCCCCATTGGGCTTTCTCCAGAAATCACCAAATCCTTTAATTGAGGAATCAGGCTCTCAGGACGCTGATCCACGATAAGCCTTTGGGCATTCATCCTCCACCAAGCATTTTTATGAGACAATTTACTAAGTAATTCTTCAGGTGAAGCTTTATCCATTGTCAATTTATCTGACCAATCTATTGTGGAAGTCCCCTTAGGTGTAATGCGGTAAATCCTCCCTTGGTCTGTTCCATTGTACAAAGCACCAGACTGAACCACCTCTTCAGCCATCCATTCAGGATGTTCTATGATCTGACGGTAATAATCCAAGATATACAAAGCTCCATCCGGGCCAACATAAGCATTAACAGGTCGAAACCAAGCATCTGTAGAAGCCAAAAACTCTTTGTCAGGATGCTCTCGAGAGGCAATAAAACCTGTCCCATCCTCCTTGACAAAATCCACATGTACCAAATTGCTTACCGGCTCTGACACAAAGGTTGACTGATTGTACCGCTCAGGAAAAGCTCCTCCCAAGTAGGCCGTCAATCCGCAGGCAGAAGTCATTACACCCAGGTCCGTCAACAACTGATGTTGGGGATTGATGGTAATCGGAAAAACTTCAGCACCACTGCCATGATCTGAGGATGACTGAGTGACTCCCGTAATCACCAAGTGTGGATTCCTATCTAAGTATTCAGCAGAAAGCACTTCCTGAATAATGTGGTTGCTATTGTTCACTAGAAACCTGTGACCATAGGCATCGGCCGTGTGACCAAACTGTGTTCTACTACTTAGCAACTCTAAGTCATAGGTAGCAGGTTTGAATCGGATACTTCTCCCTCCGGCATTTTGCGGCAATCTGTTGAGTTCTGGCTTTTCTGGATAATACACATCGGTACCTTTATCCCCAAGTAGGTCCTCATAAATGGTAGTAGTAACCGCAGGCTCATGCCCCAAATAGATCCAGTTATCCAGTGCCAATTTAGGACTGTTAACATTGTGCTGAGGATTAGAAAGCGCAAACCCTGTTAAAAGGGTTTGCTTGATATCTGCTTTACCATCTCCATTGCTGTCTTCCAGATAATAAACGTTGGGTGGATCTGTTACGATAACACCTTTTTCCAGCGCATGATCCCGGTAGGCACCACCAGATTATCTGCAAAAATGACACTTTCATCCATTACCCCGTCACCATCAGTATCTGACAAGCGTTTCACTTTCCCAGACCCACTGAGGTCCAATGGATAACCATGCATTTCAACCACGAACATTCTACCCTGCTCATCTATTACCATGTCCACCGGGTCAGCTACTAGAGGCTCCCCTGCAATAAGTTCGATCTGAAAGTCGTCCTCTAGGACAAAAGTAGCCAATGCATTTTCCAAAGATCTATCCTGGGATTCAGCTTTTGGCTGGCATGCGGAAAGAACCTGCAAAAACACAATTATTAAAGAAATTGAAGAGGATTGATAAAACAAACCTATTGTGTGAGAGAAGCAGGAATTCTTGTTTAGCATAGTGAAATTCAAAATAAGCCTTTATAACAAACCGATCAACCCTGTAATTTCAGGCAATGTTTTATTGTTCAGGTTACCTCTACCTCAAAATCATTCACTTCATTTATTTGCACCAAATGAAATTAAACAACATTAGTAGGAAGTAATCGGAAAAATTACCAATAAAAAAAGGTGATTTCAATAAATATATCAAACAATATACTAGATACAAATTAATTTTTTATAAGTGGAATTTCTTTCTATCCAATTCCCTCCATAAGTAACATGCTGTAAACCTTCCAAAACAAAATTCTTTACTATACAGACACCTTATGCCCATTTTGTGTAATCGAAAAAAAGAATTTTAATGGCGCTCTTTGACTATTAAATACAATTGAAGACCTGAAGGGGATAATACTTTACTTACATAGATTTTGACATAAGTTTTTTTACTACTTTCTCAGTTTTATCTAGGGTTTCATTGATATCTTTTTCAGTGTGAGCAAAGGAAATGCTACCTTGTTTGATAGGCAAAGGGAAATTATACACACCTTCATGAATGAGTTCATTTCTATAAGCTTTATCCCACTCAAAATCATGGTTCAACAAAATGTCATGGAAATCTACTGGAGCATGGTCCATAAAGTAAACACAATAAGCCGATTTTATGCGTGAAACAATAAAAGGCTTGTCATACCGATTAAAAATATCCATCAAGCCTTTTTCCAATAACCCCCATGTTTTCCAGATGGTCATAAACCGCAAATTCCGGTGAAGACAATTTTTTCAAAGTAGCAATAGCAGCAGCATCTGTAAATGGATGGGCATTAAAAGTCCCCGCGATCAATACTCTCTTCCCCTTCTCAGGGTGGTTAAAATAATCCATGAACTTCTTCTTTCCTCCAATCACACCTATTGGGTAACCATTGGCCACGGCCTTACCAAAAGAACTTAGATCTGGGGTTATTCCACAAATGCTTTGATACCCCCTAAAGCATGGCGAAAACCTGTTTTCACTTCATCAAAAATCAAAAGAAAACCTTTCTCATCTGCCATTTCACGAAGCCCCTTGAGGTAATTCTCATTTGGTTTTACAATTCCAATGTTTTGTAAAATCGGTTCGAGAATTATACAGGCTACCGGGTATTTTCCAACCACATAAGCTATAGATTCCAGATCATTGAAATTGACTACGTGAATTAGGTCTTTATGGCCTTGTGGAATCCCTGCTGACAAAGAATCATAAGGATACTCTCCCGGTGAAATCCTTGGCCCTACATCATCCAGACTACTCATTACATTTGCCGAGACATCGTTGTGCCAACCATTGTAACCTCCTTGAATAACTATAACATGGTCTTTTTCAGTAACCGCTCTTGAGATTCGAATGGCATGATAAGTAGCTTCTGAACCGGTACAGGTCACTTGAATGCTCTCAACAGTAGGCACACATGCGCAAAACAAGGCCGCCAGCTCCCCTTCGTGGGTAGTAGGCCCAGCCCCCATCAACACCTCAAGGTTATCCATAGATTTATTTACTGCTCTATTGATATCCGGATCATTGTGGCCCAGAAAAGCCGAAGCGAAGCCTGCTTGATAATCGATGTATTCATTCCCATCAATATCCCAAATTCTACTTCCTTTGCCTTTGGTAAAAGCAATATTTGGATTTGATTTACGATTTAAAGAAACGATACCACCAGGGATCCATTTCTCGTTTTTATTAAGTAATGCTTTTGATTTTGGCCATTTGTTCATAAAACGGATTATTTTTTTATCGCTCAATAAACATCAATTATCTATTAAATACCACATTTTACTCCCATTTCGATAAAATCAATTACCCTAGCAGGGAAATACAATTGGATATTATGAAAAACCTTGTTGCCTATCTATTGTTGTCAATTGTTTTAAAGCCCACCATTTCATAAAGTCAACCTAATTATTCCTAAAAATAGAAATCCGGAAAAATAACATACTTTGGGAATTTCAATAAAAATACATCCCTCATTAAATAGAAACAATGTATTGAAAAAGACAGATAAACATTCAATTCGCGTTAGTCATTCTCCTATATTTAAGATTGTAAAAGCAATTATTCGGAAAATAAATGAACCTCTTTAGAACTTTTAACCATTAATTTCGATTAACAACCTATGGCAAATTCTTTTTCGCCAAAGGAAATAATTAACTTCTGAAATTTGAAAACAAGATTTTTATTTTTATTACTTACCCTAATTTCGACCATTCCTTCATATGGACAATTGGTGGTAAAAGGCAAAATTACCGATGCTGAGACAGGAGATCCTATACCCTTTGCATCCGTATTATTGCAAGGTACCAGTACTGGGATTTCCACTGATTTTGAAGGAAATTATTTGTTAGAAAGCAACAATAGGGCCGACAGCTTGGAAGTTACCTATATCGGCTATAATTCAATAACAAAGGCCATTGGTCCAGGTAATGAGCACACGATCAATTTTCAACTTCGCCCTTCAGACTATGAAATGGAGGCCTTTGTGTTTGAGGCAGGTGAAAACCCTGCTTTTGACATCATTAGAAAAGCTGTGGACAAAAGAAAGAGTTTTGACAAAAGAAAACTTGATGCCTACCAAACCAAAAACTACACTAAAATTGAAATTGATATTGACCATGTTTCTGAGGCTTTTACCAAAAGAAAAGCAGTCAAAAAAGTCACCGCAGTTTTGGATTCTATCAAGCAACTGACCAATGATGAAGGAGAAAAGATCTTACCGGTCTTTTTTCTGAAACCCTTTCTTCCTTTTATTTCAGGAATAACCCAGAACTAAAAAAAAGTCGTGGAAAAATCGAAGGTTACAGGTGTTGGTATTACAGATGGCGCCACGGTTTCTCAAATCACCGGCGCTGCATTTCAGGAGTATAATTTTTACAGGAATTGGATAAGCATTTTAGAAAAAGAATTTGTGTCCCCTATTGCTGATGGTTGGCGAGGATTCTATGATTATGATTTGCTAGATTCAACTAAAATAGGAAATGACTCCGTTTATGTTTTACAAGTCTATCCATTAAGAACTCAAGATTTGGCTTTTACAGGCACCATTTGGATCAATAAAAACACCTATGCCTTAAAGCAAGTGGACCTAACTATTCCTAAAGAGGCCAATTTGAATTTTATAGAAAGAATTAAAATTCAGCAAGAGCTAACTCCTACAGACCCCGGGGCGCTAATCCCTTCCAAAACCAGGGTACAAGTAAAAATAGGGCAAATAACTCCTAAAACCGCCGGTCTATTGGCCAAGTTTTACACATCCGTTGATAGTATTGAAACAGGCAATCCTAAACCTACCTCCTTTTTCAATCAGGCCGTTGTCCTTCAACCTGACTTTGACCAAGAAGGAGAAGATTTTTGGAATAAAAATCGTCGAGATCCACTGAGTGAAGAAGAACTGGCTGTATTACAGATGGTAGATACTTTGAAAAAAATACCCGTCATTCGGTTCTATTCAGAAAGCTTGAAATTTCTGGCAAGTGGTTATTTACCTATAGGCAAATTAGATTTAGGACCTTGGCCAGGTTTTTCAATTACAACAATGTTGAGGGGATACGCATTGGTGCAGGATTACGAACAAATTTAAAGTTTAGCGATAAATGGAAAATTGAGGGCTACGCTGCTTATGGCCTTTTGGACGAACGACTAAAATACTCAGGAGCAATTACCAAGATTGTGGATCGAGAAAGGTGGACAACTGTAAAAATCTCTACTCAGAAGGAAATTGATCAGGTGGGTCTGGAAATGGAGAGCTTGGAAGGAAACAGTATTTTCTTGGCTGCCAGCCGTTTTGGAACCTTTAGGAAACCTTTTATTTCCACCAATTACAAACTGGACATAAAGCGAGAATTGTTCAAAGGATTCACCCTTACCGGGGGTATCAAATCAAATCATTTTGATCCTTTGTTTAATTTTTATTATTTAGATGAAGGAGCTTCAGAACTAAAGTCAACATTCAAAACCACAGAAGGTAAAATAGGCCTTCGTTATGGACGAGATGAAACCTTTATTATTAATGACAATGACAGAATATCTCTAGGCCCCGCAAAATGGCCCATTTTCGCCATCAATTACAGCAGAGGCTTTCAATGGCTTAGGGGGGAATATAACTATTCTAGGTTGAAAGTTTCAATTTCTCAAAAACTGAACATGGGTATGTTGGGGATTTCAAGATATGAGGCATCAGCGGGAAAAGTTTATGGAGATGTACCCTATCCTGTACTGGAAAACCACTTGGGCAATGAAACCCTTTTCTATACTTCTGCAGCATTCAACACCATGGACTTTAATGAATTTACATCTGATCAATACTTCAGCTTTCGATACAGACACTTTTTTGAAGGTTTTTTATTGAATAAAATCCCATTGGTCAGGAAATTAAAATGGCGGGCAGTCGCAAATGCCAATCTTTTATTTGGATCGGTAAGTGAAGCAAACCTATCTCGTGTACCTGTAATGGATCCTGATGGCTTTCCTTTACAAACTTTTGGAAGTTTAGACCCTGCCACACCTTTCCTTGAACTGGGCTATGGCGTTGAAAACATATTTAAATTTTTCAGGGTAGACTTCTTTCACAGGATGACCTATCTTGATGATCCTTCTGTCAAACCCTTTGCTGTAAAAGTAAGTGCCCAGATAATCTTTTAAACCTAACAAGGATCCTTCACCTGTATAAGTGGAATAAAACTTGATACAATTCATTGGTGATTATCAACCTATATTATAACCCGGATTATGTATTAAAATTCGTTAACCTTATTGCATCGCTAGGGTGAATTTGCAAAAGCAATGAAGTAGCTGATTTTGGAGTCATTGTAGGTAATGGCTTGACTATTGCATGTTTCGAGTTTCAATAAAAAATTGCTATGAAGATGGACATAAAAAAGCTACTCACTCAACAAAGAGCGTTTTTTAACACGGATCAAACCAAAAATGTAGAATTCAGACTCCGTCAGTTAAAAAGGGTTAAAACCATCTTAAAAGAAAATGAGCATTTGCTTTATGAAGCTATTTATAAAGATTTCAAGAAATCACAATTTGAAACCTACACTACTGAGTTATCCCTTCTTTATCATGAAATCAATCAGTTCATAAAAAACATTAAGAAGTGGAGTAAGCGAAAAAAGGTAGCTACAGGTATGGCTAATTTTCCTGCTAAAAGCTATATCATACCCGAACCTTTAGGAGTAACATTGGTTATTGGGGCTTGGAATTACCCGTACCAGCTTTCATTATTGCCGGCCATAACTTCAATTGCCGCAGGTAATACTGTAATTCTAAAGCCTAGCGAATTGCCTGTCAACACCTCAAAGGTGATGGCTAAACTAATCAATGATAATTTTCCTGAAAATTACTTTCATGTTGTTGAAGGAGGAGTAGAAGAGACTAATCTACTTTTGGAAAATCGGTTTGATAAAATATTTTTTACAGGAAGCATCCCGGTTGGGAAAATTATTTATAAGGCAGCAGCGAAGCACCTCACACCGGTCACTTTAGAACTTGGTGGAAAAAGCCCAACATTTGTACTGGCAGATGCCGACTTAAAAATAACTGCCAAACGAATTGTTTGGTCCAAATTTATAAATGCAGGACAAACCTGCATCAGTCCTGACTATGTATTGGTAGACAAGCATATAGAACAACCATTTTTAGAAGCATTAAAAATGGAAATTGAAGCATCGTTTGAGAACAAGCAAGCGATAGGAGAAAATTATTTGCAAATAATAAATACCAAAAACCATGAGCGACTCAGCAAATTGATTGAAAGTGGGCAGGTCTATTTTGGAGGTAATATCAATCAAGAAGAGCTGTTTATTAGTCCCACTATCCTCCACAACGTATCATTTGCTGATGAGGTAATGAAAGATGAAATTTTTGGTCCAATTTTACCGGTCATCTCATTTGACAATTTGGAAAATACCATAAAAGAAGTAAAAGCAAGACCAAAACCTCTGTCCTGCTACGTTTATTCCAAAAACAAAAAAGCCATTCAACACTTGCTAAAAACACTATCCTTCGGAGGTGGTGCTGTTAATGACAGTGTAATGCACCTTACCAATAGCAAGCTCCCTTTGGAGGTGTTGGATACAGTGGAATAGGCAGCTACCATGGGAAAGCCGGGTTTGACTCATTTACCCATTATAAAAGCATCCTAGATAAACCTTTTTGGTTTGAACCAAACATTAAATACCCTCCCTATTCAAATTGGAAAAAGGCAATCATAAAATGGATGATAGAATAAGCCCTTTGTTAAATGATATTTAAGGCTTGTTCTTTAATTTTTTCCAGTTCGTCTTTCATATTGATCACATGATGTTGAATGGAGGAATCATTTGCTTTAGAACCTATGGTATTGATTTCTCTTCCCATCTCTTGACTAACAAATCCCATTTTTTTCCCTCAGACTTTTGAGATTTCAATACTTCAGCAAAAAGATTTAAATGTGCTTCTAACCTTACGATCTCCTCTGTAATGTCCAATTTCTCAAAATAATAAATGAGTTCTTGTTCAAATCTATTTTTATCAAAATCTTGATCTTTAACCCACTCCGAAAAATTATTTCTAATCTTTTCTATCAGTCGATTTTTCCGAACAGGCACTAAGGCTTTAATACTATGTAAATTATCGGTAATGATATTAAGACTATCTTGAAATTTCTCCATCAGAACGGCCCCTTCATTGATTCTAAATTGATCACAATCTTTTAGGGCTTCATTAAGAACAGGCAAAATCACTTTCCAACCCTCGTTATAATCAGTCTTTTCCACATTGACAGTACTGACTCCGGGAGATTGAAGGGCAAGCTTAAATACATCATCAGTTGTCCCATTTACCATCGCAGCCATTTCAGAGTATTTTTGAAAGTACTTTTGAAAAAGCTCTTCCTGTATTACTATTGGAAGATCGTCTTCTTTTTTAGAGTTGAATTCAATGGATACGTTGACTTTGCCTCTTTCAAGAATTCCAGAAACGGCACTTTTGACTTCCGTTTCTTTTTCTGAAAACTGCTTCGAAGCCCTGAAATTAAGGTCTAAAAACTTGGAATTAAGGGTTTTAACTTCTACTTGAACCGTATAATTGTCGTCCTCATAAACCGCCAGGCCAAAGCCTGTCATGGATTTTATCATTTCAAAAGATTTTGTAGCTAAAAATTATAACCCAAAGTTACATAAAATCTCGTTTTTTCAACCGAATAATTTCGTATTGGCCGAGCCGCATCAAATTTTACATAATAATTTAATAGAACTGTTCTTACGCCGGCGCCATAACTTTGGAGCCAAGGGTTATTGAAATTGTTTAAGGTAATCACAAATGGGGAGCCCTCAGTATTTATTACCTCGGTATTTTGGTCATTGACACGTTCCCAAGGAGCCGAATTTGACCATGAAGAACCTGCATCATAAAATCCTACCAATTGGAAATTGCGGATAAAATTTGAAGTAATGTTCCCCCTTGAGAGGTATGAGAATAAAGGAATTCTTAATTCCGAACTGAAGGTAATGACATTATTCCCCCGAATTTCATCATAATCAAAGCCTCTCAAATCCACAAATTCTGTAAAAAGCAGGTTGGAATTTTCAACACCATCCTCATTTCTTATGGGCGAAACCTCCGGTCTGTTGGTCGGTGGCTGATAGAACTTATTAAACAGCCAATTTTGCATTCCTCCAACCAGGTAGGATTGAGGGTTTCGGCCAAAATAGCTTCCTGCATATATTCTGGTGGCCAAGGTAATATTTTTATGAATTTTTTGGTAGTTCCTTACATCAAGGTAAACATTGCTAAAAGATCTATCACTATGATTTAAGCCTTGGTAATGTAACATACCGATTTTACCCTTGAATCCTTGCTCCATATGCAAGCCTAACTGTCGGGTTTTATCTACCACCACTTCCGCAGTACCACCTGCATAATTGACGTCCAATCGATTTTGCGGACCATCACCTCCCCTAATGATTGAGTCAGGGTTTAAATTAAAATATTGAGTCTTGGCAATAAATGGCGATAAACTTACTCTGGCGCTGGTGGACAAAGGATAAGAAACGCCTACTTCTGTTTTGCTTAGCACATACTTTTGAAAAGTCAAGTCTCCCTCACTTCTCATGATAGATCTACGATCAAACCTACCACTGATGTCAAGTTTGTATTTCCTGTATTCATATTCAAAATACAAGTCACTTCCCGAACGGAAATCAAGTGCGGTTAGTATGCCTCCTTTGATGGCATGGTTGTCCAATAAATCGGTCATTTGCCCACTTAACTTTAATCCAAAGCCCCTCAGCGGATCAATTACAAAAGAGGTATTTAAGCTACTTGTAATGAATTGAGGCACATAGTCTCTTGGCCCTTGAACCCTCTTCACCATATTTTGCTGTCTGAAGGCATCTAAAATATTGCTTCTACGATCTGCTAATCCCGATGGGTCCTCTACAGGTTTTGACGATTGCTGTCCATAAAGGCTAGGAATGGTGTCAAAAGTATAATTGTCTGTATCCAGCCCCCTTCCGTTTCAAACCTTAATCGATCAACATTTATTGCTGTGGACTTTGGATTGACTTGACTGGGGACACTGTCTGTTGCTGTCGAAATACTATCCGGGAGAATTGCTTCTTCCAGCACTTGAGAATCTTCGCCCGACAACAATCCCTCAAGATCCACACCTGCAACACTGGTATCAGCAGGAGTCAACATAACATCCTTATCTTCAGTGCCAGGTATGGGTTCTTCAGCATCTTCTTCCTCCTGTCTCTGGATCCTTCGGTCTGAAATTCTTTTGTTAACTTCCTTGGCCTGTTCCAATTGAACCCGTGGTGTACTTGGAGTAAACTGATCCATATTGGGGAAAGTTTCTAAAACAAGTTTGCTACGGCTACCATCCTTAATGGAATAGGCCCATTTGTTATTTTTTACATCATAATCAAAAGATTCTAAACTATTATTAAAAGCAGAAACTTGACTTGAAACCTTGCTCCCTAAACCCAAGCGCATCAAATTAGTAATACCACTCTGCTCACTTAGATAGAGAATGGTTGCATTGTTCAACTTTTCAGGGTAAAGATTAACATGGTTCAAATTTGTCAATCTGGCTTCTGAAATAGAATCCCCTAAACTAAGTTGAAAAAGGTTGTAATAATCAGGAAAGTTGTGTACATCAATAACTCCTGTAAGCAGACTATCCGCCAGGTCTACTTTATTTGAAGCATAGATTATAGTTGAATCATTGAGATAAATAGGCGTTCTATTATCAAAAACATCATTTGTAATTCTTCTACCCTGCCCTTTCATATTCAGGGTATACACATCAGTATTTCCATTGTTGATGGCAGAAAGCACCATAGTGCGTCCATCCGGAGAAAAGTCCAGATCTAAAATTTGTGTTATATTTCTTAAGAATATTTTATCTTGGCTACTGCCATCTATTGCCCTCATTCTTAAAGTGGTCACCCCTCTCTTAACGTTCCTATCACCAGGTTAAGGGTGTCTCTCCAAGCAATGGTGGGGGTGCTGTAATCGGCTTCTTGTTCAAAAGAGGAATAGCCCCCTTTATAAATCACACTTTCCCTACCGGTGGAAACCTCTCTGATTTTAACTTTAAATTTCCCTTCTACATTCTCTACATATGCCAAGTTTTTGCCATCCGGACTAAAACTTATACCGGTGATTTCACCAAACCTATTTTTGGGAGTTATGTTAATTACATTTTGTTCATTGATATCCTTGAAAGTTTCGAAAACGCCAGAATTTATATCTCTGTAAAACTTGGCCCACTCTGTAGAAAAATCCTTAAATTTTCTTCCAAGTGTATTTGCTATGCTTGTGGCCTCATTTCTATTGATCCTGCTTAGATTCAATATGCTTGAAATATACCTTCTCCCATATTTTTCTACCACATAATTCCAAATGGATTGCCCCACCAATCCGGCTTCTTCGTTTTGAAGTTTAAAAAGTTTCGGGTTATCATTTTCCCTTAAATAATGGCGTACAAAATCATCCATCTCCCTACTCCAACCATAAGCCAAATATTTCGCTGCTCCATCGATAAACCAATCCGGAAAGTTGTTGACTAAATTGGATTGAAAGGCATCTGAAATACTTGATCCGTAAAGCATTTCCTCAATAATTATTTTTGAGGTTTTGTACAACAATTCTTTCTTAAATTCTTCCCACGACCCTACGTATGCGGCTTCAGTTAATAACTTACTAAAGAAGGTCTGTCCATCAACAGTGAAATTATTCGTATTGAGGTTCAAATTACTTTCTAACAACTCCTGTTTGGAATTGTAAATAAAAATCTTTGGCTTCGTGTAGGCTACATAGCCTATGGATTGGGTTAAATCGTCAAATTCACTCTCTAAAAAATCAATGGCCATCCGTGCATTTCTTTGCCCCCCGTCATAATAATACACCTCAAAATTATTGGATGCGAAAAAATACCATTCTTTGTTTTTATGTTGAACTCTATTTTTTCCAAACTTCTCCTTATTAAACTGCGCCAATAGTTCACCACTACCGAGGCTGGAGAAAAGGATGCATATTAGTAGTAAATATTTAAGTCTCATTTAGGTGCCTTAGAATTTTTAGCCAATGTTTTAAATATACTTAAAAAATCTATTTATGTTCACTTCTTTCTCAGGTTCCTCTCCAAAAATTAGGAGATTACACATCTGATTACTTAAATATGGAACTAAAGATACCCCCTTAGCACCAAATCCACCGAATATATAAACGCTTTCCTTGCTCGGATGTTTTCCAAGGACAGGTTTTCTATCTCTTATTCCCGGTCTAACCCCCACCTGATGGTCAAGAATTTCATTCACCTCTCTATCAATTAACTGATGTAACTTATCAAGAATTTCTTTTTTCCCTTTTCAGTTGGACTTAGGTCGACCGCTGCATTATGATAGGTAGACCCAACTTTGCCCACACCTTTACCTAAGTCAATTCTAAACACTCCCCTATTTACGATTTCAGAAGATGTAAAATCTTGTTGAACAGTGAGGATTTCCCCTTTCACAGGTATAAATGGTATCCAGTTAAAAAAAGAGTTTTTTCCTGCTTGGATTCCGTTGGCAAAAATAATTTTCTTCGCCTTGATCCCTTTGTACTCCCAACTTCCATCCCTGTTGAAAATCAAATCTTTTTCCTCCAAAGAAATATTGGTAATCAGCCCTCGGTCTTTAAGCCAAGTCCCATAACTATTCACTAATTTGCGAGTATCGATATACCCTGTAGATTTTAGCAATAACCCTCCGAAAGGATCATTAACACCTTGATTACGAGACTTTGAATAGACTTTATCAATAAAAGCATCATATTGTGGATCCGCACTCTTAGCCAACCATTCATTTTGCTCTTCAAATGAAATAAATGGACGGTAAATGCCTATCGGATGGACAAATTCCTGTCCAAGAAGGGTCTCCATATCTCTGTAAAACGGTTGTATCTCCTTAAATAGTGCATCTGCCTTCCAAGTTTTAACCAAATTTCTTCCGGTTACAGGATTGAAAAGTCCAGCCGCTATTTTTGAACTACTTTTAGGATCTCCATCATCTATTAAATGTACTTTCAGTCCTTTTTGAATAAGTTTATAGGACAAAACTGTACCTGCCAATCCTTGACCTATTAGTAAAAAATCCACTTCCATGCCTAAAATTAAATCATTCTTTGTTATTTTGATGCAGGAATTCAAATCATTTTAAAATGCTGCAAATTAAATCCTTTACCTTCAACCCTTTCTCTGAAAATACTTACATCTTATATGACGAAACTAAAGAGGCACTAATCATCGATCCTGGCTGCTATGAAAAACAGGAAAAAGGAATATTATATGATTTTATTACCGAAGAACAGTTAAAACCGGTAAAAATCATCAACACCCATTGCCATATTGATCATGTTTTGGGCAATGCTTTTATTAAAAAAACGTACAATATTCCCCTGTGGTTTCATGAAAAAGAGGAGCCTATCTTGTTGGCTGTTGGCACTTATGCGCCCAATTATGGCTTTGCGCAATACCAAGAAAGCACGGTAGATCATTTTCTTCAAGAGGGTGAAATCGTTAAATTTGGAAAAACAGAATTGAAGCCAATTTGGGTACCCGGTCATTCACCTGGGCACTTGGTTTTGTACCATGAAGCATCCAAAAATTGTATTGCAGGTGATACATTATTTCAAGGAAGTATTGGCAGAACAGATTTACCCGGAGGAGACCATGAAACCTTAATTCATTCAATTAAAGAAAAACTTTTCTCTTTGCCTGATGAGGTGGTCATTCATCCCGGACATGGCCCTACCACTACTATAGGTTTTGAAAAGTTAAACAATCCCTTTGTGGGAAAAAACGCAAGAAATTGACCATAAAAAAGCACATACCGAACGCCATAACCAGTTTGAATTTACTATCGGGAATGATAGGTATTCATTATGTGATGGTCAATGGCCCTTTTTACGGTTTTTATTTTATCATAGCAGCAGCCATCTTTGATTTTTTCGATGGCTTCGCTGCTAGATTACTGAAAGTTCAAAGCCCTATAGGTAAAGAACTCGATAGCTTGGCTGATTTGGTCACCTTCGGAGTTTTACCTTCCTTTATTCTATTCTTGCTTTTAGAGCCAATAAGCCCTTATGATTGGTTGCCATATGTCGCTTTTCTGATTGGTATACAATCTGCTTTAAGGTTGGCTAAATTTAATTTAGATGACAGGCAGTCTGACAGCTTTATTGGGGTTCCCACCCCGGCCAATGCATTGTTTTTCTCAACCTTACCCCTACTGGGAACTTCTGTGGGTTGGATAGAAAATGGGTTGGAGAATCCATGGGTTCTTACGGCTTTGACACTTATTTTTTCCTTTTTACTTACCGCGGAGCTTCCTTTACTGGCACTTAAATTCAAACACTTTAAATGGAAAGACAACCAATGGCGCTACCTTGTACTAGTTATTTCAGGGATAAGCCTGGTACTATTTGGACTGGCCGGAATTCCAATTGCGGTTCTTTCTTATATTTGTCTGTCTTTGGTCAATAATTTGGTGGACAGTCATGAGAAAAAAAATTAGGTATGTTTTCCTTTTTTTGGCCGGATTAATTGCCGGCTATTCTCCTCTACAAGCACAACAAATGTATAAGTTCCCTGTTTTTGAAGAAGGGGTTTACCATTTGAGCCAAGAGCAAGCAACGAATTGGGAGTTGGGAAGCATAACTGAAATCCGAATTTTAGGACATCCCGGAATGCTCGACCAGAAAATTGACAGCAGTATTTTTTCTTATAAAGAAGTGCCTCAAAAAATTATTGACAATAAACTGTATTTCTTTTTGGAGGGTGCTGACCAAGTGTTAACTGAGAATGGTAAAGCTCTACTAAAAGGCCACGCTTATACTGACACGCTTTATTACCTGCTTCAAACAGGTAGTGCAGGCACAAATATTATCTCACCAATCGATGATACAGAAGAGATCGATGTAAGTAGTGGCACTCCCAAGATGCTTTATCAAATGGTAAGCCATAAAGCTGAGGAGGACAATCTGCTCAGTTCAGGTAGAGATTGGTTTGGTTATCGCACCTTCAATGGTGGCAGTCATATCATTGAAATACCTCACCCACCCACTAAATCAGAAGGGGATGTACTTATGTGGGCGCAAACTATGGCCCAATCCTTAACCGAAAGTACCATCACCTTTGCAACCAACAATCAGGTGATTGGTTCGGCAGATATCCCCTCCATTCCTAATAGCCGGTATGCTATAAAAGGAAGGGAAACAAGCTTTGAAGCAAGCTTTCCAGCAACTGAAGGAAATACCATTCAAGAAATAGTGCTTACCTATTCCTCAACAGATATCAATGGAGCCGGTTATCTTAAAAACATCTTATTGGCATATCCGTTTTCCTCCTCACAGTTAACTGCCGGAGTTTATTATAACCTTGACAGTTCGCCCTATCAAATCGGAACGGCCTTATCTGGAATATGGGATGTTGGAAACTTTTATGAGGTTAAAGAAATAGACATAAGCCAACCAAAAGCCAGCACAGCCAAGAAAATTGCTGTTTTTGACTTAAATAACTCTCCACAAATAGAGGAGCCGGAAAAAGTAAAGTCACGTTCAGAACTCCTTTCAGGAGAGCCTGAGTTGATTATTATAACCAACAACTTGCTATACAACCAAGCAAAAAGGCTTACGGATTTCAAAAATGCCACTGGCATACCTACTGAACTTGTATTAACCACTGATATCTTTGACAGTTTCAGCTATGGTAACCCTGACATTTCCGGCATAAGAAATTTCCTTGCTGATTATTGGCTCAGTGACAAGCGATTAAAAAACGTCTTATTTTTGGAAAAGGAAGTTTTGACTACAAGCACAAACTTGGTGGCAGACCGAATCTCGTCCCGACTTACAGCTCGCGAGTAAGTTTAAATCCACTGACAACTTACGGTTCGGATGATTATTTTGGATTTTTAGATATTGGAGAGGGGATTGGCTTGAAACACAGGAAGGAGACCATACACTAAAAATTGGAATAGGCAGGATTCCCGCTATCAACAGCAGAGAAGCAAAAATAGCCGTAGATAAAATCATCAATTACCAAAGTGGCAACCGGGGCCATTGGAAAAAGAAACTCCTTTTTGTGGCAGATGACGGTGACAATAATATCCACTTGAACGATTCAGAAAAACATACCGCTTTCCTTCATGAGCAGGCGCCCGCATTTGAACTTAGAAAGCTTTACCTAGACAATTTTCAGCAAGAAGAAGCAAACAGTCTGCAAACATCAATTGCAGCCAGAGAGACCTTTGCTGAGGAAATTAAGGATGGTATTTTACTCTTAAATTATATTGGTCATGGAAACGAGCTTAATTTAACAGCCGAAGGGCTATTTAGTGTAAGCGATATTGAAGATTGGCCCTTGACCAACAAATTCCCTGTTATGGTCACTGCAACCTGTGAGTTTGGAAGACATGATAGTCCCTATATTCGTTCCGGGGCAGAAGAGCTTTTGTTGGCTGAACAAAAGGGAGTGATTGCAATGCTTACAACCGGAAGACCTGTATTTAGCAGTATAAATTACGAATTAAACAAAGCATTTCTTGCGGCAGCCTTTGACAGAAATGAGACCATTTCTTTAGGAGAAATATTCAAAGAAACCAAAAACAACAGCCTAAATGGTCCATTGAACCGCAATTTCTCCTTACTTGGTGACCCATCCCTAAAACTGGACATTCCTTTGTACAATGCAGGTACTAAAGAATGGATAGAGGTAGACACCCAACTAATGACTGAGGAGCTTAGCGGTTTAAATAGGCTTAAATACAGTGGCACTATCGAGGATCCATTGACAGGTTCCCTTGTAAGTCAATTTAATGGAACCTATGAAATAACCATTAATGGACCTGGGGAAGAAATAGAAACTTTAGGTGATGAAAGTCCGAAAACCACTTATTTAGCTTATAACCAGTCCTTATTCCGGGGAACGGGAGAAGTTGTTCAAGGCCAATTTTTCGGAGAAGTTTTGCTCCCAACTTTAGAGAATTTTTCCAACAGTGATTTCCGCATCAACGTGTTTGCTGAAGACGAGAACCTCAATAGGGAAGCTTTTGGAAGCACTGAAATCCCTTACCAAATAAAACCTATTGGCCATCTACCTGAGGAAAACGGCCCTGAGATAGCCTTATGGGTGGCAGATAGTCTATTCAGTAAGGCTAGAATTTCCTCTCGCAACACCCCTATTTGGATCCAAATTTCAGATGATTCAGGTATTAATATAATTGATGCAGCTGGCATGACGCTTCAAATAAATAATGGGGAGCCGATTACACTAATTGATCAATATCAAGCAATAAATGGAACTTACACAAAGGGCAGGGTAAAAACCTGGGCTTTCGACTTAAACGAAGGTGTTAACGAATTGCTCATTACAGCCATAGATCAGTTGGGCAATAGCACTCAACTCCGAGAAAAGGTTGAGGTTCTGGGCAGTAAGCATCTAAAAATCGAAAACCTATTGGTTTATCCCAACCCTGCAAGCGACCAAGTTAATTTTGTGGTCACCCATAATCGTTTAGGCGAGACCCTTAGTTTAGAAGTCAGTATATTTTCTTTACAAGGGACTGAAATATTTTCTTATAAAGGACGTTTTCCAAAAGTTGAACGGTCAATAATAGACAGTCAATGGATATTTTTAAACCGTAATTCAAAAAATCTAATAAAAGGAACTTATCTTTACAATTTAAATTTATATTCTGAGGAGGACGCAACTTCAGATATATTAGCAGGTAAAATCATTATTCAATGAAAGCAATTAAAAACAGTCTCCCCATTTTTACTTTTTTGTTGGCCTTCGGCTTCTTTCATGTCGAAACCAAAGCACAAAACTCCGTAGTTCTCTCTAGCCAAGATCCCAACAGGAGGGTGATCATTACGGCAGTCCCATTTTTAAACTTTGCACCTGACAGTAGACATTCAGCGATGGGAGACGTTGGCGTAGCTACTTCTCCTGATGCCAATTCCGCACATTGGAATGCGGGAAAGTTGGCATTTATAGAGGATGACATGGGGTTTTCCCTTTCTTATTCTCCTTGGCTTGGCAGATTAGTACCGGATATGTCTCTCAACTACCTCACCGGATACAAAAAAATTGATGATGTATCAGCTTTCGGTATAGATCTCAGGTACTTCAACATGGGTGACATTGCTTTAACAGACGGTCAAGGAAATTCTTTGGGGGATTTTAGCCCCAGAGACATCGCTATTGGCGGTACTTATTCAAGAAAACTTTCAGATAACTTATCTTTAGGAATCAGTGCTCGGTTTATTCACTCCAATTTATCCGGAAATATAAGCGCGTCAGGTGGCAATGAAAGCCGACCCGGAGTATCAGTGGGAACAGATGTAGGGCTTTACCATACTTCAGAAATTTTAATCTCCGATAAGGAAGGTGTTCTTTCTTGGGGAATAAACCTTTCCAATATTGGACCTAAAATCACCTATAACAGTGCAGACGACCTTGATTACCTGCCCACGAATTTCAGAATCGGTTCAGCACTTACCATCCCAATGGATGAGTTAAATAAAATTACTTTTGCCCTTGACCTAAACAAACTAATGGTACCAAGTCCACCTGTTTACATGGAAGATGAGAATGGACAATTGGTCATAGACCCTAATACCGGTAATCCTCAAATTGAGGCAGGGAAAGACCCGACAAGACCCTTGATAAGCGGTATGTTTGGTTCATTTGTGGATGCACCGGATGGTTTTAGTGAAGAGCTGCAAGAGCTAATGATTTCCTTTGGTACTGAGTATTCTTATGATGACAAATTTGCTCTTAGATTGGGGTATTTTTATGAAAATGCCAGCAAAGGAGGAAGAAGATACTTCACCATGGGAGTTGGCTTCAAATACAATCGTTTGGGCTTTGACTTTTCTTATTTAGTGCCACAAGTTCAAAACCATCCATTGGCCGAAACCCTAAGATTTAGCTTGCAATACAACGTTCAAAAATGAGTATAGACCGAAGTCTTGCACCTCCGTACAGCATTCCTGAAAAAATCCATTTGAATCCCCCCGAAAAAAGGGTAGCCAAATGGTACACCAATATATTACATTCCTTTCCCCAATATAGATGCAATAAAGATTGAGGTTGTCTTTCCAATAAACAATAGTAAAGATAAAAACAGCAAAGCATTGCAGCCGTTTTTTATGCTTTATATGTTATTGGAAGGTACCAAAACCATGAACTCAGAAAAACTAGATGATTTTTTTGATTTTCATGCTTCTGAGGTTGATATAATTTCGGGATATGAAAGGCAAGGATTGAGTTTATTGACGACAAAAAAGCACCTTTTGGAAGTATTGCCTGTATTCAGGTCCTTGTTTACAGAGGCCGTATTTCCGGAAAAAGAACTAAAAAAGAGGAAGTCTCAGAAAAAGTTAAGCATCAGCATAAAAAATGAACAAACCTCTGCACGTGCTAACCAGTTGATTCGAAAAAGTCTTTTTGAAAAAGACCATCCATTTGGCTACCAAGTAACCGAGGAAGATGTTGATGCGATCCAACAAAATGACCTAATAGCGTATTACGAAAAAGATTTTTTATTATCTCCCCAAATATTTCTTACAGGACAGCTTTCTGAAAAGGAACTGAATCAAATAGAATTACTCTTTAGTGATTTACCCCTTTCTCCTAAAACACCTCACTTATTACCAACTGGAGTCGTTCAACCCTCTAAGCTTCTTGAAAAAAAACCTGAAGCCGTACAATCCAGCATAAGGATTGCCAAATGGATGATTCCCAAGTCTCATCCAGACTACCCAGCGTTGTCTGTACTCAACACCCTGTTAGGTGGTTATTTTGGCAGTAGACTGATCAAAAACATTCGAGAAGAGAAAGGTTACACTTATGGCATCAATAGCTTTCTGGGCGAATTAAATGGAAATGAATACTGGATGACAGTGGCCGATGTAAAAGGAGGCTATGGCGAAGTGGTTATTCAAGAGGTTTATAAGGAAATTGAAAGGCTAAAAATGGAGCCTGTTTCGGCTGGTGAACTAGAAATCATAAAAAATTACCTGGCAGGAAGTATTTTGGCCAATTTCAGCAGTCCTTTCGATCAGATGAGTCATTTCCAGCATGTACATTTCCAAGGTCTTAATTTTGATTATTACACCCGCCACCTTGATTATATCAAAAACTTTGACGGCAGCGATATTATGACAATGGCCAAAAGGTACTTCAATGAAAAAGAAATGCTTGAGGTTATAGTTGGAGCGGGATAATTTGGCCCTTTACTTAAAATGTTTAAGTCTCCATTTCTCATACATGGCCGATACATCTATCTTGGCCTTGGTCCAAAGGTAAAAAAACATGTAGCTTAGCCCAAAAGGAAATAATTTTCGGTATAAGGTCAACATCTTTTGAGCCACATCAAAATTAGCAGATGCCGTCGCATGTTTAATTTCATGAATCAACCTTTGCTGAAGGGCCTTTTTTTCTGTTTTGGTTGTTACCATTGTAGCTAATTTTTCACACACTAGGTAGGTGGAAGGCAATAATTGAGACTTCTTGGATCTATACTGCTGCTGAGAAAGTGATTCTTGTAATATTCGTTTATTTACTGTGATATGATCTCCATATACAAAAGAATACTTCGAAGACATCCTTACCAAAATATCAAAATCTTCGTAATTTAGGTTTTCATCATAGCAGCCAATTTCCCTAAAAGCCCCAGCATCCATAACCAAAGTGGGTGAACTGATGGCATACCTTCGAATCAACTCAGCAAAGACATCACCTGAAGCAACCTTTTTACTTGCCTTTCCAAAGGCATCTGTAGGGTAAAAAGTTTGGGTTTCACCATTTGGAAAGTGCTCCAAGGAATTACAAAAATAAACCTTGGCATCGCTTTGATTCAAATGGGAGATGGCAAACTCCAAATGCTTCGGTTCAAAAAATCATCCGCTGCCAAATCCACTATGTATTCTCCTTCAGAATTAGCAAAAGCTTGATTAAAAGCCTTACAGTAATTCATTTTTTTCGTAAAAGAATGTCTTAATCGGAATTTCATTGCAATTCTCTTTTACCCACGATATTATTTTCGATTTAGAATGATCTTTGCTCCCATTGTCAACAATCAATAGCTCTATAGGCCTGTAGGTCTGGCTTACAAGGCTTTCCAAAGCTTGCACAACATATTCCGCCTGATTATAACAAGTGCAAATCACCGTAACAAGGGACTTTTCTTTTGTTTGCATTCCGGCACTAAGGCTTGATTTCTTCATCAGATTAATTCAAATGCCTAAATTAGCAAATGAAAATTGAGAAAATTAATCTAAACAAATAATAATGGAGGATACTTATCGAAGTATTGAAAGGCCTTCACAGGGTATTTATAAAGAAAAAGGCAGCAAATTTCTATCTTTTGCCTACCCTGTAGAAAACGAAGAAGAAATACAAGATTTGGTCCATCAATTAAAGAAGCAATACCATGATGCTCGGCACCATTGCTATGCCTATATCTTGGGAAAAGACATGAAAAACTTTCGCTCTAATGACGATGGAGAACCCAACCACAGTGCAGGAGACCCCATATTGGGTCAGATCAGATCAAATGAATTAACCCAAATTTTAATTGTTGTTGTCAGGTATTTTGGTGGCACCAAATTAGGCGTTGGAGGCCTAATCAGAGCATATAAAACAGCTGCTGCTGATGCAATCTTGTCTGCGGAAATAGTAGAGAAAACGGTTATGGTACCTCTTGAATTTTCTTTTGGCTATCTTTCTATGGATGAGATAATGAGAACTGTCAAAAGGTACAATTTGAAAATCATTTCCCAAGCATTTGATAACAGTTGCAGAATAAAGGTGGCATGCAGGGAAAGTCAAGCAGAAGAGGTAATTGGGGTCCTATCTGAAGTCCCTACCTCCAGCCAAGTCAAGTAGAAAATATTTCATCCAAATATCCTTCTTTGTAAAGTTTAAGGAAAATCTCTAGGCAAGCCCAAGCATCAGTGGCTGCATAAAGCATTTGTTTGGAAGTTAAAACCGGGGCTTCCCAGTTGGACACCTGTTCTGATTTAGATATTCTTATACCCAGTACCATTGCGCTAAGATTGCGTACGCCTACATTCAAGAACCCTACTCGTTTCAACTCTTCATTTAAATCAAAGAAGGCATCAGGTTTGAAGTGGGGAGAAATCTTTTTTAACGCTTTCAAGTCATCCCTTACAGCAGCACCTACCTTCACTATATTGGGGTTTTCCAAAATGGCTTTGGCGCTAGAAGGAAAGCCAAAGTTATTAATCCTTATCAAATAGGCATTATCAGTAGTAGAGAGTTGGAGTAAAGCTACATCATAACTCACTCCTTTTTTGAAGGCAGGTCTGGTCTCAGTATCAAAACCAATTATTTTACTTGACAATAAATCCTTTTCCATTTCTTGAAGACTTTTTCATCTTCAACAAGAATGATATTACCCGTAAAAGCACCTAAATCCAATGCGTTTACTTCTTCTTTGCTTATCTTCAATGGTATCATGCCAAGCTTTCTTCTTTGTTAATTGATTTCATTTCTTTTTCAGAATAGTAGTTGATTCCCCAATTAAAATAGCCAAATAGCAGGGTCATAAATGGGCTAATTATATTGAAAAAACAATAGGGTGCATAAGTCAAAGTGGCCACACCCAAGACAGATGCCTGGGTTGCTCCACAAGTATTCCAAGGGATCAAGACAGAAGTAACCGTAGCACTATCTTCCAGTGTTCTACTTAAGTTTTCCCCTTTCAATCCCCGTTTTCGGTAGATATCTGCATACATCCTTCCCGGTACTAAAATCGCCAAGTATTGATCGGAGGTAGTAATATTAAAAAACAAACCTGTACCAACAGTAGATGCAATTAGGGATCCCACTGAGTTTACTTTACTAATGACTGCTTCGGCAATAACACTTAGCATTCCGGAAACCTCCAAAATCCCACCAAAGGTCATGGCACAAATAATTAACCAGACTGTATACAACATACCGGACATTCCTCCTGTAACCAATAGCTCATTTACAATTTCATTTGAGGTAACAATCATGGTTTCACCATACAGAGAGCGAAAAACAATTACAAATGATTTAAAGCTTATCCCTCCTTCTACATCAGAAATCATAGCCAACTCATGAATAATATCCTGCTGAAAAAGAACTGCAAATACCCCTCCTAATATTGATCCGGTCAATAACACCGGGATGGCAGGAGCTTTCTTAATAATTAGAAAAATCACAACTGCCGGGACCAAAAACAACCATCCGTTGATAGTGAAGGTATTGGATATTACTTGGGAAATATCCTCCACTTGACCTACTACGCCTTCAGGCTTGTTCAAAAGCCCTATCACTCCAAATATTATCAAGGTAATGGTGATGGAAGGTACAGTGGTTTTCGTCATGTGCTTGATATGCGTAAACAAGTCCGTCCCTGCCATGGCAGGGGCAAGATTAGTGGTATCTGATAGTGGAGACATTTTATCACCAAAATAAGCCCCGGAGATAATGGCTCCTCCAATCAGCCCCTCACTGAAACCCAATGCTTTCCCTATGCCTAATAATGCTACGCCGACGGTTGCTACCGTTGTCCAGCTACTGCCCGTTGCAATGGAAACTATTCCACAAACCACACATGCAGCCAATAAGAACACCGTAGGGTTTAAAACTTTTAGCCCATAATAAATCATTGCCGGAACAATCCCACTCAACATCCAGGTGCCGGCCAAAGCACCAATCAACAATAGGATTAAAATAGAAGACATGGCAGAAGAAATACTATTGATTATACCTTTTTCAATTGCTGCCCATTTCACCTTTAGCCTAAAAACCGCAATTAAACCTGCCACTCCACTAGCGAAAATAAGCACCAGTTGATTAGATCCTGACAAGCCATCTGTCCCAAACACTTTGATATTGATTGCTAAAAGAACAATCAAGAAAATTATAGGGAATAATGCCTCCATAATGGTAGGTCTTTTGAAATATCACCCATGAATGTCCCGTATAATCCTCATAAAAATTAAATGCTTTATAAAATCCTTCGAAACAATTTTTCGAAATTTTATCTTATTTACCTCTGTTAGTCAGCCTATCAAGTTAGCGTAAAGTATATTACATTTTATAAAAACCACACTATCTTCTTATTGTTTACTTTAAAACCCCTCCGCAATAGACCTTAATCTAATTTAAAGTTAGGAAAAATTATGCGCTTTTGCCTGCTGAACGGTTCACACTTTAAAAAATCTGAGAGACAGACTATCAAATAAGAAATTTTCAATGGACCAAATAGTATGAATGTTTCCATTTTTTTAACTTATAGCAGCTTTATCCATCAGACACATTCGTATGAGAAAAATAGATGGTCTTTTAGAAGAATATGGCATTAGTCACCAAAACCCTACCAATAAAACCATACATTGGTTTTGCGTCCCTGCAATTTTTTTCAGTATTGTAGGTTTGATTTACAGCATCCCTCCCGGGCCATTGAATTCTATGGATTTCCTCCTGAGTAATTTCACTAATTGGGCTACCATAGCATTGCTTCTTGTGTTGTATTATTACATTACATTATCTGTCCCCCTGGCTTTAGGAATGTTTTTATTCTCTGCAGTCTGCTTGGCAGCGGCCAATTTATTGTCATTATTTTTACCTATACCCTTGTGGCTTTTTTCCATAATCCTCTTTATAGTAGCATGGATTCTTCAATTTTACGGCCATAAAATTGAAGGAAAAAACCATCTTTCTTTAAGGATGTCCAATTTCTCCTGATTGGCCCGGCTTGGTTGATGCATTTCATATATAAACGCTTAGGTATAGGCTATTAATATTTGCTCATTACCCAACGAGGAAGTTTTGAATTGAAGGCTTGTCAATAGCTTAGTATTCTTATTATATTATTACCTTTCAAACCTATTTGCTTACCATTCGAATTATTTATGAACTCATTTATATTAGCTGTTGCTGAATTACCATTACTGTCAGACATTGTAGTCATCTTTGGATTGGCCACTTTGGTAATCTTGGTATTTATGCGACTCAAGCTCCCCACCATTATAGGGTACTTGCTTACCGGCGCCATCGCGGGCCCCTATGGTTTATCACTGGTATATGCCTCCACCGCAGTGGAAGTATTATCAGAAATAGGGTCATATTGCTACTGTTTGTTATTGGGCTTGAGTTTTCTCTGAAAAGCTTGATGGCCATCAAAAAAGCCGTATTTATAGGAGGCAGTTTACAGGTAAGCCTTACTATTGGCGCCACAGCCTTGATTAGCTACCTTTTTGGCTTTAGCTGGAATATTTCAGTATTTTTCGGCTTTTTGTTTGCCTTAAGTAGTACAGCCATCGTCTTGAAATTATTACAAGAATCCGGACAAGTGAACACAATCTCCGGACGAACTACTCTGGCTATTCTGATCTTTCAGGACATCATCATTGTGCCTTTGGTTCTTTTCACTCCCATGCTGGCAGGAGAGTCCGACAATGTCCTCCTCTCGCTTTTTTATATGGCTTTAAAGGGAGGCTTGGTAATTTTGCTCACCATACTCAGTGCAAAATACCTAATTCCCCAATTGCTATACCGTATTGCAAAAACCAAAAATGAAGAGCTTTTCCTATTAAGCATTATTGTAACCTGTTTTGCCGTAGCCTATGCCACTTCATTACTGGGACTTTCTCTAGGCTTGGGAGCTTTTTTGGCAGGACTTATTATCAGTGAATCAGAATACAGCCACCACGCTACGGGTAAGATACTTCCATTTAGAGAAATATTCTTGAGCTTCTTTTTCGTTTCTGTGGGGATGCTTTTTGACATAAGCTTTTTGACCGAACACTTGTTACTTATCTTGGCTTTGGTAGCGCTTACTTTTGTAGTGAAGTTTATAGTAGCTTCTCTGGCTGTAAAATCATTGGGAAGTAGTTTTAAAGAATCTTTTATAGTGGGTTTTTCTATCTTCCAAGTTGGTGAATTTTCTCTTTTACTGGCCAAAGAGGGGTTAAAATACGAGTTATTGGACAATACTACTTATCAATTTTTTCTTGCCATCTCTATCCTTACCATGATTATAACCCCTTTTGTTCTGAAACAAAGGGAAAAGCTTGCCTATAGGGTGCTCAATACCCCAATGCCGAAAAAGATCAAAGATAGGTTAGAAGAACGCGTACAGGTCCCGGAAATTGAACTTGAAAAAGAATTGCTGAATGACCACTTGGTAATTATTGGTTATGGACTGAATGGAAGAAACTTGGCTAGGGCTGCTAAAAGGGCTAAAATCAATTATGTTATCATAGAAATGAACCCTGAAACGGTTAAAGTGGAAGCAGCAAAGGGTGAACCTATTATCTATGGTGATGCAGGCAATGCTGTGGTACTTGAGCATGTTCAAATCCACAAAGCCAGGGTAGCTGTAATTGCCATCTCCAACCAACCTGCCACTACCGGGATAATTATGAACATCAGGGAAGCCTCCCAAAATGTTTTTATTATCGTTAGAACAAGGTATGTCAATGAAATCGAATCGATGCTCAATATGGGAGCCGATGAAGTTATTCCTGAAGAATTTGAAACTTCCATTGAAATTTTCACTAGGGTATTAAATAAATACCTTGTTCCTAAGGGTGAAATTGATGATTTCACCGATGATGTAAGGTTTCACAATTACGAAGTTTTCCGAACGCCTTCCAATGACAGTTCTGTTCCTAGCCTTGACATCCCTGAAATCAATTTCTCAGGAATAAAAATTGAAAAAGACTATGGCCAGTTTATCGGCAAATCAATTAAGGACAGCAATTTAAGAGAAAAATCAGGCCTCAATTTGGTAGCCATCAAACGCGAAGGAAAAACCCTTACTGACATAACCGGTCATACCAAAATTAAGTTGGGAGACATTGTGTATGTGGTAGGTAAACCCGAGGCATTGGAAAGCTTTGTGGAAGAAGTGGGAATAGGCTAGCTCAGAATAGGCGGAGACTTCCTGCTTTCTTAAACCTATAGTTTGAGTACTACAACTGATTTAATCCCAACTCATTCCGGGAAATTTTCCCTTCGTTTACTGGAGCCTTAAAAAAAGAGCCTTTCCAAGTTAAATTGAAAAGGCTCTTTTCTATAATTTATAAATGGGTAGCACTAAATGATTAGCATGGCATCACCATAACTAAAGAATTTATAACCCTCTTTGATTCCTTCTTGGTAAGCCTTCATGATCAAATCATACCCACCAAAGGCAGAAGCTGTCATCAACAATGTTGATTCAGGCAAATGAAAGTTGGTGATTAGGGCATTGGCAATTTTAAATTCGTAAGGAGGAATGATAAACTTATCTGTCCACCCACTACTTGCTTTTAATCTACCATTGGCAGTAACGGAAGATTCAATCGTTTTAAGAGAGGTTGTTCCCACAGACACCACTCTTTTCTTTTCATCAAGGGCGGTATTGACCAAATCAACAGTTCCTTGTGGAATGTCATAATTCTCCGAATCCATTTTATGCTTGGTAAGATCTTCCACATCAACTTGCCTGAAAGTCCCTAGCCCAATATGCAAAGTAATAGGACTAACTTCTACACCTTTAATTTCCAGTCGCTTCATCAAATGTGGAGTAAAATGCAAACCTGCCGTTGGGGCGGCAACAGCGCCTACATGTTGAGCAAAGATGGTTTGATACCGCTCTCTGTCAGCATCTACCACATCTCTTTCGATGAAATCTTTCAATATAGGCGTTTCACCAAGAGTATCTATGGTCTTGTAAAACTCCTCATCTGTACCGTCAAATAAAAACCGAATGGTTCGGCCTCTGGAAGTAGTGTTGTCAATTACTTCAGCAACCAAATCACTATCACCAAAATAAAGCTTGTTCCCCACCCTAATCTTTCTGGCAGGGTCCACTAAAACATCCCACAACCTAAGCTCCTGATTGAGTTCTCTTAATAAAAAAACCTCTATCTTGGCCCCGGTTTTTTCTTTGTTTCCATACAGTCTTGCAGGAAATACCTTTGTATTGTTGGTTACAAATACATCTCCTGTATCAAAATAATCGATGACATCTTTGAAAACTTTATGTTCTATCTTTCCGGTATCCTTGTGAATAACCATTAATCTGGATTCATCTCGGTTTTCCGGTGGATGAAGGGCAATAAGTTTTTTGGAATTTCAAACTTGAAATCTGATAACTTCATATGTATATATTTAGGAAATACCTATTAAACGTAATTATCGTAAAAAATGCAAAGTTAATAAGAATTTAGCCAGATTCTATTTATATTGTCAAATTGTTTTAAAAAATATTGAAATTTGATCGTATTCAGACTAATTTGGGAGAGTTTTCGCTTTGCGATGGATGCACTAAAGTCTAATTTGACGAGAACCATACTTTCGTTATTGGGTGTAACAGTGGGTATTTTCGCCATTATTGCTGTTTTTACATTAGTAGATTCATTGGAAAAAAACATCAAAGACAGCCTGACTTTCCTAGGGAGTAATGTGGTTCGGGTAGACCGGTTTCCATTTGCCGAAAATGGGCGAAATTATCCCTGGTGGAGGTATTTCAGGAGGCCCCCGGAACCTACGCTGAATTTTCATTTTTAGAAGAACGTCTGAAAAGCGCCCAAGCTGTCACCATCTCTGCCAACACAAGGACTACTGTAAAGGCCAATAGCAATGCCTATGAAATGGCCAATCTAGACGGTGTTGTTTTCAACCATAAAGAGGTTTACGACATACCTATTGATAAAGGAAGGTTTTTTACCGAGATGGAGATTAAGGCTGCGAGGAATGTGGCCATAATTGGTGTAAAGATCGGAGAAGCCTTATTTCCGGGACAGGAACCTTTGGGCAAAACCTTTAAAATAAAAGGATTAAAGTTTACAGTGGTAGGGTTGTTTGTGGAAGAAGGAGAAGGTCTTTTTGACACCCCTCTAAGGATGAAGCGCTATTGGTACCCTATGGAGCATTTACCAAACTATTTTATGTGGGTAAAAACGGTATAGAGCCAATCATAGCAGCCAAAGGAAGAGATGATGACCCCGGGTTGGTCATGCTGGAAAATGAAATGGCAGGACTTCTCAGAGCAAAAAGAGGTTTAAAACCGACCGCTGAAAACAATTTTGCCTTGAATAAATCAGAATTTATTCAAGATGCAGTAGGCTCCATCTTTGCTGTGATCTCTATCGCAGGAGGGGTAATTGGAGGATTCTCAATCCTAATTGGAGGATTTGGAATTGCCAATATCATGTTTGTATCAGTAAAAGAAAGGACCGGTATAATCGGTATTCAGAAATCTCTAGGTGCAAAAAACTATTTTATCCTCCTGCAATTCCTATTTGAAGCGACTGCTTTAAGCCTAATTGGAGGATTATCCGGACTAATTGTGGTGTATGCTGCCACCTTTGTTTCTCTTGGCAATTTAGAAATCATACTCTCCTTAAAAAACATTATCTTGGGGCTTGTATTATCATCTGCCATTGGTATTGTTTCGGGTATCATACCTGCTTCACTGGCATCAAAAATGGATCCGGTAGTGGCTATCAGAATGTGACAACCTCCACCAGAACCAATTGCTTTTCATCAAAGAACTTTACTCTGCAGACTTGCCTTTTTTACCGGCTTTTGCCTTTTCCTTATCAGCCTTCACAACACCGGCTTTTTCCAACACCTTCAACTCAATTTCTTCCATCAATTCAGGATTGTCCAATAGGAGATTTTTAACAGCATCCCTACCTTGACCTAGCTTATTTCCCTCGTAAGAAAACCAAGACCCTGCTTTTTTAACAATTTCAAACTCAACACCAAGGTCAATTACCTCTCCTACTTTGGAGATTCCTTCCCCGTACATAATGTCAAACTCCACCACCTTAAATGGAGGGAAACTTTGTTTTTCACTACTTTTACTTTGGTTCTATTGCCTAGAATATTATCAGGTCCATCTTTAATTTGACCTATTCTACGGATATCCAAGCGAACAGAAGCATAAAACTTTAGGGCATTTCCACCAGTGGTGGTTTCAGGATTACCAAACATCACCCCAATCTTCTCTCTCAACTGGTTGATAAAGATACAAGCACAACCTGTTTTATTGATGGCACCTGTAAGCTTTCTAAGGGCCTGGGACATCAACCTGGCTTGTAGGCCCATTTTAGAATCTCCCATTTCCCCCTCAAGTTCACCCTTAGGCACCAAGGCAGCGACGGAGTCAATCACAATAATATCAATGGCTCCTGACCTGATAAGGTGCTCAGCAATTTCCAAGGCTTGTTCACCACTGTCCGGCTGAGAGATGAGCAGGTTTTCAATGTCTATTCCCAATTTTTCGGCGTAGGCTTTATCAAAAGCATGCTCTGCATCTATAAATGCCGCTAAGCCACCTGCTTTTGCGCCTCAGCGATACAATGCATAGAAAGTGTTGTTTTCCCGGAAGATTCCGGACCATATATCTCTATCACTCTTCCTCTTGGTACTCCCCCAATACCAAGGGCCATGTCCAAACCCAATGATCCTGTAGAAATAGCAGGCACATCTAGTACCACATTATCACTCAATTTCATTACGGTCCCTTTACCGTAGGTTTTTCCAACTTATCCAGCGTAAGCTGTAAGGCTTTTAATTTTTCAGTATTTCCACTCATAGTCTCTTCAGATATTCACTGTTGTTCATTCCTAATGTGAAAGTAAACATTAGGCAGGTCATTAACAACTATTGAATAACCATTGTTAGCGCAAGACAATGTAGTACATTTGAAGAATGAAACATCATTCCCTGAAATTCACAATGGTATGAACTTTGAAGTAAAACTTTTAAAAAAGCATGATCGTGTACCTCCAATCACTTGCAATAGCGCTGTTATTGCTTTTTCAAACTGCTGTAAATGCACAAAGCCAAGACATTGTTAACAAGGCATTTACCAAAGGAGAAACGCTTACTTTTAATGTGAGTTATTTCCTTTTTAATGCTGCTGAGGCCAAAATGGTGATCGACAATAACATCCACTATATCAATGGAAAGCCAACCTATAAGGTAGATGTCTACGGAAAAACCCTAAGCATTTTTAAGCTTTTTTATGTAAAAGACAATTGGGGAAGCTATATAGATACTGCCAAAATTATTCCTTACCGCTCTTACCGACATATTGAAGAAGGGAATTATCGAAAACATGAGGTAATTGACTTCGACCATAAAGACCAAATGGCCTATACCAAATTGTATGATAGGGAGAATGAGTTCATTAAAGAGAGGAAATCCCATGCCATCCCCCCAAATGTTCAGGACATTGTCAGCGGTTATTATCTATTGCGAACAATGGATTTCTCCGGGTTAACAAAAGGTGATAAAATTGAAATCAAAGGTTTTTTTGACGAGAAAAATTATAACTTAAAATTAACATACGAGGGCATGGACGACATATCCACTGACATTGGTGATTTTGACACCTATATTTTCAGCCCTGAGATGCCCAGCAACAAACTCTTTAGAGGTAAAAAACCAATTAAAATATGGATTACCGCAGATGAAAACCGAATTCCGGTTAAAATTAAGGCCAGCATGTTTGTCGGTTCCATAAATATGGAGATCGTCTCTGCCGAAGGGTTAAGCAACAATTAATTAACAATGGGTTAAAATTAATTTAATCTAAACCATCGCTTTTTTAATGATTCCCATTCAATTAATCAGTTCAGCCTACAAAGACTTAATTGTTTTTTTATAATCCTTATCTTTGTAGCTTCATTCAAAATAAATTGTTTTTCAGGAAATCATAAGATGGGCAACAATCAGAAACAAAGGGTATTGGTAGTAGATGACGAAGAGGATATCATTGAAATCTTAACCTACAATTTGGAAAAAGAAGGTTATGAGGTCAACTCAGCAAGTGACGGTATCACAGCAGTAAAAAAGCCGCTACATTCAAGCCTGATGTCATCCTATTGGACATCATGATGCCCAATCAAGATGGGGTGGAAACCTGCCGTCAATTGAGAGAAAACCCCGATCTCAAGAATACCTTTATCATATTCCTCACTGCCCGATCAGAAGAATATTCGGAGGTGGCAGCCTTTGATGTCGGAGCAGATGACTACATCCTTAAGCCCATCAAGCCTAGGGCATTGGTAAGCCGGATCGCTGCACTTTTTCGAAGAGAAATTAAAAAAGAAGCAGACACCTCAAAAATTTCCATCAAGGACTTGATCATTGATCGCACAAGTTTCACCCTATTAAAGGACGGTGAGTTAATTGTGTTGCCAAAGAAAGAATTTGAACTGTTGCACTTTTTGGCAAAAAACCCCAATACGGTGTTTAACAGAGACGAACTGCTAAAAAACATTTGGGGCACAGATGTGTTTGTCTTGGCCAGAACAGTGGATGTTCATATTCGTAAGATTAGAGAAAAAATAGGTGAGGATTATATCTTTACTGTGAAAGGCGTAGGTTATAAATTCAATACATGATCAGCACTTCAAAAGGCATTGCATTTGGGCTTGCCATTTCTATAGCCTTACTATTGGTGGCCTTTTTATCCCTTTTGGAGGCCTCCAATTCCATAATACTGCTGGCTGCCGGCACCCTTACCTTTTCCATTGCCTACCTATTGATCCACCTTAGCCTTGAATACCTGATTTTTAGAGAAATCGGCAATATCTACAGCGTATTGGAGAAAATTCAAAAAAAGACACCACTTTCAAAGCCAGCAATAAGATAAAAGCTTCACTCCCACCGTTAAAGAGTATCCAAGCCAATATTCATGATTATGCGGCGGCCAAAAACAGGGAAATTGAAACCTTACAAAAGAATGAAACCTTTAGGCGGGAATTTTTTGCCGACATTTCCCATGAACTGAAAACGCCTATTTTTGCGGCCCAAGGTTATATCCACACCCTAATGGACGGTGCGATAGAAGACCATACCGTTAGGGATAAGTTTTTAAAACGAGCCGCCAAAAGCCTTAACAACCTTGAAGACCTGGTGCAGGATTTGATTACCATCAATCAAATTGAAAGTGGGTTTATTCGCTTTCATCCCAGCAATTTTGACCTGAAAGAATCCATTCAGGAAGTCGTAGAACAATTGGAAGGGAAAGCCCTTAAAAGGGACATCCATATAATTTTCAAATATGACAAAGCAACGAGTTACCAAACATACGCTGACAAGGACAAAATTTTCAGGGTTTTACAAAACCTAGTCTCCAATGCCATCAAATACAATAAAGACAGTGGCACTGTAACCATTCAAATCAATGACCACAAAAACCATTTTACGGTGAAAGTCAAAGACCAGGGCATAGGCATCCACCCGGATGACCTTAAGCGGATTTTTGAGCGTTTTTATAGGGTAGAGAAGAGTCGTTCCAGAGAAAAGGGCGGCACCGGACTGGGTTTGGCCATTGTCAAACATATCCTGGAAGGACATCAATCCAAAATTGGCGTTAGTTCTACCCCCGGCAAGGGTTCTGTCTTTAGTTTTGAGCTACCTCATGCGGCCAAAAAAATGGCCGTTGAGGAAGGACATTCAAAAAAATAAAACCAAGTGTTTTCAATTAGGCTTTTTTTTATTGGCTAATTTCAGAACTTTGTATCGAAACACAAGGGTATGAAAAAGATCGATTTTAAATCATTGGTAGTTAAAGAAACCAATGATTATTTAATAGTCAATAAACCGCCATATTTCCCCACGCTGGATGATAGGCATGAGGCACAAAATATGCTGGCATTGGCCAGACTGGAATTTCCGGACATTCAGGTTTGTCACCGATTGGACAAGGAAACATCGGGTTGCCTGGTATTTGCCAAAAACCCTGATGCTTACCGAAATATTGCCATGCAGTTTGAGGACAGAAAAGTAGAAAAGGTCTACCACGCTGTGGCTGAAGGGATTCATGATTTTGATGGCATAATGGTAGATAGAAATCTTTCGGCCAGCAAAAACGGCATTGCCAGAATCGTACCTAGTGGCAAGCCGGCACAAACCATTTTTAAAACTGTAAAAAGTTACTTTGCCCATACCCTTATTGCCTGTAAGCCAATTACCGGCCGTCTGCATCAAATTCGAATTCACCTGGCTTACCTTGCTGCGCCCATTTGTGGGGACGAGCTTTACGGTGGCCAACCGCTCTATTTATCAAGTATCAAAAGGAAATTTAATTTAAAAAAAGGTACCGAAGAGCGCCCCATTATGCAACGGGTGGCGCTCCATGCTTTTGCCATTTCCTTTACAGACCTTTCCGGAGAAAAATAAGTGCAGAAGCACCTTACCCCAAAGATTTCGCAGTAATGGTCAAGCAATTGGAAAAAACCAGTAAATAGTTGTGATTTTGTCAGCATTGTTGCAGAAAAGAGCAACAATACCGCCAAAATCATATCAACGGATAATTTACTAAACCAGTGGCTGAGGCCACTGGCTACAAAAATATCTCCCCTGCCGGGGTTTTAGGTTTCGAACAGGTTATTACGTGGCTTAAAAAAATCATTGTGCAAGTAACTTTTTCCTGAACTGCTTTTTCATTACATAACTTTACACCCTGAAAGCATATTCGTCGGTAGATATTACTTCGTCAGGGTTGGTGATTACTCCGCTGGGAGTAGTTTAGAACTACTCCCAATTATCCAATTTAAAAGAATTTGAGGCATTTGCAATGCCGGCTCCACCTTTCAGTGCCGGGATTTGGTTTCACATTTTAACCCAATGACATAGTGGGCGTTTTTGATAAGAAATAGACGTTGTGATTTTGTCAGCATTGTTGCAGAAATGAGCAACAATACCGCCAAAATCAGGATGGCGCTATAATTTTCACACCAAGGGGACACCCTTGGCTGAGATATTTCGCCCCTGCAGGGCTGGAAAATAGGGCACTTTTCCGTGAACTGCTTCATTACATAACTTTACACCCTGAAAGCATATTCGTCGGTAGATATTACTTCGTCAGGGTTGGTGATTTCTAGAAAAGCTGGGCAATTTTAAACCCGGCGGATTCAACGACTTCGATGGCTTCGACGGCTTCGACAGGCTCAGCCACCGGAGACAACTCAGTCACCGTAGCCACCGAATATATCACAACCACCGGACACGCCTCAGCCAATATTGCCAATCCCCTCACCGAATATTACATAATTAAGTTAATTCTGAACTTATTATACTCAGCATCCCAGGCCTGGAGGGCCTGAATAATAATAACCGTGGGTGAAAACCCACGGGTCAGAAATCTACCTGAAATACCGCAACCCCGGATGGGGTTGAACAGGGATCCGGGAGTTGTTTTGAACTATTCCCAATTATCCATTTTAAAAGAATTTGAGGCATTTGCAATGCCTGCTCCACAATTATAGACGAATAAAATCAAAGGTATTTTAATTATAAACGCTACTTCTTCTCATTCCTCCACCTCAAATTGCACCACCATATATCTTAAATGGTCCTCATCATAATCTGGACTGTTTTCATTGTTAAGCGAGAGGTATAAGCCTTCTTCTCCTACAAATACATTAGAAGAAGTATGTACTTGAAATTTATCAAAAACATGTTCACCTAAAATATTCAAATCCTTGTCCAAAACCATCACGCCTATAAAAGGCCTCGAGCGGTTTAGCATACTTAGTTTCTCTAAAGAATACTCTCTTTCATCCATATATCCCGGATAAAAAACGATAAAAACAATCCCTGTACTTGTCATAAAGAATTATTCCATAAAGGTCATGAATTAATGTATTAACCCTCCCCTCTTCACGGGATCCCGGAATCTCATTTAAAAAATAAAAGCTATTGATATGATCTGACTTAACATCTATCTTTTCAATTACCTTTTCCTTACTCATATCAAACACCTGGATTTCATGATCATACCATGGTGATATATAAAGCTTGTCCTTTCTTCTTGCCCATGAAAAATAGGCTCTTTTTTTCCTTTGTCCCAATAATCCTTAGCATAATACACATCATACCATTTGGACTGATCTGAAACCATATCATAACTATAGACCAGAGAATGTTTTTGAATGTCTTCTTTATTCATCCCATGATGATTCATAAAATACGGCTGCATGCCAAAAACCTTATCCCCATATCGATGCAATTCTTTATCAAAATCCGAACCCAAATAAGTAATATCTACTTTACCTGAGGTAATGGACTTTTCAAACAGTTTTTCCCCTTTATAATTGATGTAACCTATGGCATGAGGCTCAAAAGTTGCCCAAACTTTATCTTTTTCTAAACCGGCTATACCTGAACTTCTGCTCATACTATTCGGCCCATCGTCTTCCAAAATGATCTCATTGGCCACTTTTCCATCTTCCATATTCATAAATTGTAAACGCATTGAATTAGGATTAATGTAAAAAAGGTGTTGACCTGAATCTGATTCTACCAAACGGACATAAGCCGGGTTAGGGAATAAATTTTTCTCAGGTTTAATCTCAATCTCCTTTATAACTACCAGATCAATTGAATCTTTTTTTTGACTATTTTGGCAACAGCAAAACAATAGAAAAATAATAATAATTTGTACTTTCATAATCATCTCAATTAACTATAATGCCATTCGATGATAAATTCAACGAATGGCATTTAAAATTATCTCAAATTTCAATTAACACAACAATTCTTAATGAAATTTATATTTAACCTATTAACAAGGTGTTTTAACCACAAAGACCTTCCTTTTTCGTTTCAAATTTCCTTTTTCAAAAAAACCGAAAAACAAAGAATCCAAATGAAACTAACATTGGTTTTCACAAATACATGGTTCATTATCCATTGGAATTTTGCACCCATCTAAAGGATCACCAGGTGCATCTTTCCAATCACACCATTTAACAGAACCTTGTTCAAATACATCTGCATTTTGCGTAGAAACAAAGCCTAAACCAATCAATGCTCCCAGAGTACCCAATAAAAGAACTGGTTTTTTAATTAACTTTTTCATAAATAATAAGAAAATTTAAGTGTAACATTTATTTAGTTAAAACTAAAAAAAAAAAAATGAAACTACAAAATTAAACAAGCCTAAAACTCTTAAGGAACAAAATAATACTACATCACAAACACCACTTAACAATATATTATTTCGTATAAGCTTTACAAAAAGACCTATACAATCAATATAACACACACACTTTCCCCTTCTGGGAAATAATATTCTAATTTATTTTTAATAAATAATTTTACCTACCCAATATATTTTATATATAATTATTTCAATTTTATTTATAGAATTAACTATTAATTTATAAAACTCCTCTGGGAGTAATTTAAAACTACTCCCATTTATCCATTTTAAAAGAAATTGAGGCATTTGTAATGCCGGCTTCACAAAAAAGGACGAATAAAATCAAAGGTATTTTAATTATAAACAGTTCTTTTGCTCATTCGCCCACATCAAACCGAACCACCATATACCTTAAATGGTCCTCATCATAATCGGGACTGTTTTTATTGTTAAGCGAGAGGTATAAACCTTCTTCTCCTACAAATACATTAGAAGAAACATGTACTTGAAATTTATCAAAAACATACTCACCCAGTATATTCAAATCCTTGTCCAAAACCATCACACCTGTAAAGGGCCTTGAATTTCTTAGCATCCACAGTTTATCTATTGGATATTCTTCATCGTCAGTATATCCTGGATAAAAAAACCGATAAAAACAATCCCTATACTTGTCGTAAAGAACTATCCCATAAATATCATGACTTAACCTATTGATTAATGCTTCTTCGTGCGTCCTTGGAAGCTCATTTACATAATGTAAGCTATTGATATGGTCTGACTTAACTTTAACCTTATTAGTCACCTTTTCTTGCTCCATGTCAAATACCTGAATTTCATGGTCATACCATGGGGATATATAAAGTTTGTCCTCTCTTCTTACCCATGAAAAATCAGATAGTTTTTTCCCACTATCCCAATAATCCTTAGCATAATATACATCATACCACTTGGTCTGATCTGAAACCATATCATAACTATAGACCAGAGAATGTTTTTGGATGTCTTCTTTATTCATCCCATGATGATTCATGAAAAGCGGTTGCATACCAAAAACCTTATCCCCGTAGCGGTGAAGTTCCTTGTGAAAGTTCGATCTTATAGAAGTAATATCAACCTCACCAGAAGGTATTTTCTTTTTAAACAGTATTTCGCCCTTATAATTGAAATATCCTATTGCATGCGGCCTAAACGTTGCCCAAACCTTATCCTTCTCCAGACCTGCAATTCCGGAACGTCTGCTCATATTATTTGGCCCATCGTCTTCAAAAACGATCTCATTGACCACTTTTCCATCTTCCATATTCATAAATTGCAAACTCTTTGAAGTAGGATTCAAGTAAAAAGGTATTGCCCTGAATCTGATTCAATCAAATGAACATAAGCAGGGTTAGGGAAGGTCAGAACTTCAGGCTTAACTTTTAATTCTTTAACCTTTACTATTTCCAGCAATTTATTGTCTCCTTCTCCCTGACATGAACAAAATAGTAAAAGGAAAATGATAAAAACATTCCTGTTTTCTGATAAATTATTTGTAATAATTAGCATATAAAGAACTATTCAAAATGTTTTTTTTCTTATCAAAGGTCACCTATAAAGTTTCTCAACACTTAAAAAAGGAAAGAGAACTAAACTTAATCATTTAATAACTAATATAAAAGTTTAAAATTTCTCTCTAAACTTTGATGGATAAATTTATGGCAACGTGTGGAGAAATTCCGGCTTGAACAATACAGGTTAAGGGAAGAAAATAATATATCTTAGAATCCAGGGCTGGGATATGGTTTCACATTTTAACCCAATGACCTAATGCGCGTTTTTGACAAGAAATATACGTTGTGATTTTGTCAGCATTGTTGCAGAAAAGAGCAACAATACCGCCAAAATCATATCAACTGATAATTTACTAAACCAGTGGCTGAGGCCACTGGCTACAAAAATATCACCCCTATCGGGGTTTTAGGTTTCGAACAGGTTATTATGTGACTTAAAAAATCAATGGGTAAGGGTCGCTCCCCCTAGGAGTAATTTAAAACTACTCCCATTTATCCATTTTAAAAGAAATTGAGGCATTTGTAATGCCGGATTCACAAAAAAGGACGAATAAAATCAAAGGTATTTTAATTATAAACAGTTCTTTTGCTCAATCGCCCACATCAAACCGAACCACCATATACCTTAAATGGTCCTCATCATAATCGGGACTGTTTTCATTGTTAAGGGAGAGGTATAAGCCTTCTTCTCCTACAAATACATTAGAAGAAGTATGTACTTGAAATTTATCAAAGACATGTTCACCTATTATATTCAATTCCTTGTCCAAAACCATCACGCCTGTATAAGGTCTTGAATTTCTTAGCATCCACAGTTTATCTATTGGATATTCTTCATCATCCGTATATCCCGGATAAAAAAACGATAAAAACAATCCCTGTACTTGTCATAAAGAATTATTCCATATAGATCATTTTTTAAATAGCCCATTAACCCTTCTTCGTGTGTGCCTGGAATCTCATTTACATAATAAAAGCTATTGATATGATCTGACTTAACTGCCACCTTATTAATCACTTTTTCTTGCTCCATGTCAAATACCTGTATTTCATGGTCATACCATGGGGATATATAAAGCTTGTCCTCTCTTCTTACCCATGAAAAATCAGATAGTTTTTTCCCACTATCCCAATAATCCTTAGCATAATACACATCGTACCATTTGGTCTGATCTGAAACCATATCATAACTATAGACCAGAGAATGTTTTTGAATGTCTTCTTTATTCATCCCATGATGGTTCATAAAAAGCGGTTGCATGCCAAAAACCTTATCACCATATTGGTGAAGTCCCTTTTGAAAACTAGATCCTACATAAGTAATATCAACCTCACCAGATGGAATGTCCTTTTTAAATTGTATTTCTGCCTTATAGTTGAAATAAGCAATGGCATGTGGCCTAAAAGTTGTCCAAACTTTGTCGTCTTCCAGACCTGCAATTCCGGAACGTCTGCTCATACTATTCGGGCCATCGTATTCCAAAACGATCTCATTTGCTACTTTTCCATTTTCCATATTCATAAATTGTAAACTCATCGAAGTAGGATTCAGGTAAAAAAGGTGTTGACCTGAATCTGATTCTATCAAGTGAACATAGGGTGGATTAGGTATGGTCAGAACTTCAGGCTTAATTTTTATCTCCTTAACCAATTCTATTTCTAGAAATTTATTTTCTGTTTCTATCTGACAGGAATAAAACAGTGAAAGGAAAATGATAAAAACATTCCTATATTCTGATAAATTATTTGTAAAAATTAGCATATAAAGAGCTATTCAAAATGTTTTTTTCTTAATAGAGGTCACCTATAAAGTTTCTCAACACTTAAAAAAGGAAAGAGAACTAAACTTAATCATTTAATAACTAATATAAAAGTTTAAAATTTCTCTCTAAACTTTGATGGATAAATTTATGGCAACGTGTGGAGAAATTCCGGCTTGACCAATACAGGTTAAGGGAAGAAAATAATATATCTTAGAATCCAGGGCTGGGATATGGTTTCACATTTTAACCCAATGACCTAATGCGCGTTTTTGACAAGAAATATACGTTGTGATTTTGTCAGCATTGTTGCAGAAAAAAAGCAACAATACCGCCAAAATCATATTAACGGATAATTTCACTAAACCAGTGGCTGACGCCACTGGCTACAAAATATCACCCCTGTCGGGGTTTTAGGTTACGAACAGGTTATTACCTGGCTTAAAAATATCACTGGGAAGGCTCGCTTTTCCTCCTCTGGGAATAGTTTAGAACTACTCCCTACCATCCATTTGATAAGATTACGAGGCATTTGCAATGCCGGTTACACCTTTCAAGGCTGAGATTTGATTTGGCATTTTAACATAGGGGTCCCACCCTGTGTTTAGGGATTTCGCCATTTTAGAAATAGTTGTGATCTTGTCAGCATTGTTGCAGAAAAAAGCAACAATACCGCCAAAATCATATCAACTGATAATTTACTAAACCAGTGGCTTAGGCCACTGGCTACAAAATATCACCCCTGCCGGGGTTTTAGGTTTCGAACAGGTTATTATGTGACTTAAAAAATCATTGGGAAGGGTCGCTTTTCCCCCGAGGAGTAATTTAAAACTACTCCCATTTATCCATTTTTAAAGAATACGAGGCATTTGCAATGCCGGCTCCACTTTTTAGGGCTGAGGTTTGGTATTGCATTTTAATATAGGGTTGGCACCATGGGCTGATGTATTTTGCATTCAGGGCTGGGTAATTTGATTTGACCTCATGCCCGTTTTTGATATAATATAGACGTTGTGATTTTGTCAGCATTGTTGCAGAAAAAAGCAACAATACCGCCAAAATCGTGATGGGGGATAATTTTACTAAACCAGTGGCTGACGCCACTGGCTACAAAAATATCACCCCTGCCGGGGTTTTAGGTTTCGAACAAGTTATTACGTGGTTAAAAAAATAATTGGGCAGGGTAACTTTTTCCTGAACTGCTTTCATTACATAACTTCACACCCTGAAAGCATATTCGTCGGTAGATATTACTTCGTCAGGGTTGGTGATTACTCCGCTGGGAGTAGTTTAGAACTACTCCCAATTATCCAATTTAAAAGAATTTGAGGCATTTGCAATGCCGGCTCTTCCTAAAAGGACTGGGATTTGGTTTGCCCTAAAGCGCGTTTTTGATAAGAAATAGACGGTGTAATTTTGTCAGCATTGTTGCAGAAAAGAGCAACAATACCGCCAAAATCATATCAACTGATAATTTACTAAACCAGTGGCTGAGGCCACTGGCTACAATAATATCACCCCTGCCGGGGTTTAGATTACGAACAAGTTATTACGTGACTTAAAAAATCATTGGGCAGGGTCGCTTTTCCCTCAACTGCTCACATTACATAACTTCAAACCCTGAAAGCTTATTCGTCAGTCAAAATCACTTCATCAATATTGGCGATTATAAAAACAATCGGCAATTTTACTCCGACGGATCCGACGACTTCGATGGCTTCGACGACTTCGACGGCTTCGACAGGCTCAGCCACCGGAGACAACTCAGTCACCGTAGCCACCGAATATATCACAACCACCAGACACGCCTCAGCCAATATTGCCAATCCCCTCACCGAATATTACATAATCAAGTTAATTCTGAACTTATTATATTCATCATCCCAGACCTGGAGGGCCTGAACAATAATAGCCGTGGGTGGCAACCCACGGGTCAGAAACCTACCTCAAACACCACAACCCCGGATGGGGTTGAACAGGTACCAAATTTTACCCTAAACACTCAGAATCAACTTATCCACTTCACCTCATTGAACCCTATCACATGGGTTACTGTTACTTTTAATAAACTTAGGCAAATTTAAGGGCTGAGATAATGATCAAAATCATAAGCCCATGAAGCAATTTTAGTTTTGCAAACAAAGTGCATTTAAACAAATAAATCCTTACTTTTGCATTCAAATGGCGAAAGCAATAATTCACATATCTCTCTCCTTGATGATCTTGCTCAACGGCTTGGTTTTTTCTGTCATACAGATGGACTTCACCATCAACCGCGCTTATATCATTGAGAACTTTTGTGTGAATAAAGACAAACCCATGCTGCATTGCGATGGGCAATGCTTCCTGGCAGAGAAATTAAAAAGGCCCAGGACCAAAAAGAAAACCAAGCAGGAGGCATAGAATTTAACAGAGACTTTGGCATTTTCATTTTACAAGAAGCCTCTATTTCATTGACTACCCTTCCATCCACCAACCTAAATCACGGAACTTCCTATCAGGAAGCCAACAGGGTTTCCCAACTCGTAGATATTTTTCACCCACCCAAAGCAATTGCCTAATTCTCTTTGACAGTGGGCCATTTAATCTGAAAAACGAGTTAATATAGCTATTGTCTTTTTGGTTAAAAGTCTTGATAAACAGAAGGCATACAACTTGGTGGCTTTAACACCAAAATTGCAATCAAACTCGCTTTTTTAACGTTTATTTAGGGCAACCTGTCACATTTTCTATTATTTTACATTGGCTGGTAAAGGTTATGTCACGATACCCAATTACTTATTCTATTGGGATAATCATGATTTGTACGTCAATTTGGGCTTGCAAGGAAGAATTGGTTGAAGAGCCCCTTCCCGATAACACCGAAATTGAATTACAACATCCTGATTATTTCCCTAACAATATTGCTTCCCCAAGCGACAATCCCCTCACAGAGAAAGGTGTAGCGCTAGGTCGAATGCTTTTCTATGAAAAACAACTGTCACTGGACGGGTCCATTTCATGTGCTTCCTGTCATCAGCAGTCTAAGGCTTTCACGGATGGTGAGCAGTTCAGCGCCGGTGTAAATGGCACCATTGGTGTAAAGAACGCCATGTCATTGGCCAATTTACATTGGACCTCCAGGTTCTTTTGGGACGGACGCGCAGAAAGCCTGGAAGATCAAGCCCTTCAGCCAATTTCGGATCCTACAGAAATGAACTTACCCATAGAGGAAGCGGTCGTGAGATTGCAAAATGATCCGGATTACCCAGCACGTTTTGAAGCAGCCTTTGGGACAAGCCAAATAAGTGCTGACATGGTCAGCAAGGCTCTTGCTCAATTTATGCGAACATTGGTCTCCGGCAATTCAAGGTTTGACCAATGGATCAAAGAAGAGATTGTCCTTACCGATATAGAACAATTGGGAATGGAGCTTTTCTTCACTCACCCGGAAGCATCTATAGCCTTGCGAGGTGGCAATTGTGGTGACTGTCACTTGGGTTTTTTGACTTCAGGCGATAGAAACGATTTGTTGGGCTTTCATAACAACGGATTGGATTCGGATGAAAATTTAGATTCGGGCTTAGAGGCGGTCACGGGAAAATCGGAAGACAAGGGGAAATTCAAAGCTCCAACGCTACGAAATATTGCACTAACCGCTCCCTATATGCATGATGGCAGGTTTAACACTTTGGAAGAAGTACTGGACCATTACAATGAGCATGTGGAAAACAATGCGACTTTGGACATCCTTATCCTGGAAGCCAGCAATGAAATCATTACACCGGGAGATCCGGTAAAGCTCCACCTTACTACACAAGAAAAAGAGGCCATTATCGCTTTTTTACACACATTAACAGACGAGACATTTATAACTGATCCGGCATTTTCGGATCCTTTTAATTAAAATATGATGAAAAATTTAGCTATTATACTATTGGTCGTTTTAGGCTTTACCTCTTGTAAAGATGACGAAGAGGAAATGTTTACTTCAATTCAAGTGAACCTTGAATTCGCTCATGTTCTCAATGGAGAAGCATTAGAACTGGATGGAAAAGCTTATAACCTGCCCTCAGGTGAAAGCTTCACCCCGAGTAAATTTAAATATTACATTTCTAATATCACGTTTGAAAACAGTGAAACCGGCAACACCTATTTCGTAGCAGATGGTTATTACCTTATTGATGAAGCCGGAAAAAAGAAATCACTTTTGAAGTACCGGCTGGGAGTTACGACAAACTATCTTATTACGTAGGCATAGACAAAGAAAGAAACCTATCTACAGATCAAGTGGGCGATTTGGATCCTAGCAATGACATGGTCTGGAGCTGGAAAACAGGATACAAGTTTTTGGTCTTAGAAGGTGAATGGGAATACGAAAGTTCTGACAGAAGAGGGCTTGTCATTCATATTGGCAATAACGATCCTGAGACAGAAGTTAATTTCAAAGAATTCTCTTTTGACTTATCTTCAGAGGGCTTAACCTTAGGCAGTGAAGCCATGGTAGACCTTGACATAGAAGCCGAAATAAGCAGCTTGTTCACCGGCGACACTGAATTAGTGGTACACGAGCTAGAAAGCACAAGTATCATGGGAGGACCATTGGCCATTTCTGTGGCGAACAATTACCAGAAAAGCCTTTTTTCCATCAAATAAATCATATTTACACTCCTAATTAAATGGGCTTCTGCAAAACCGGTTTGTTATTTATACTGTTGGCTTCAGGCTTGTCAAATGCTTGTATGCCTGCATTTGATGAGGTGGAAAAAATATACCGGAATATTATGTTCCGGTGTATTCTTCTTCGCTTCAACAGGATGACTTTCCGCAACCGGAAAGGAATTACCTCAACAAAGAAGGAGTAGAATTGGGCAAAACACTGTTTTATGACCCGGGATTGTCTGCCAATGGAAAAGTTTCATGTGCAGGATGCCACTTGCCTGACAAAGCTTTCAGCGATGGACTGGCATTGACCAATATTGGAGTATCCGGATCGGCCTTGCATAGGAATTCTCCTGCCTTATTTAATTTAGCCTGGCATGACGGGCTATTTTGGGAAGGCGGGGCCAATGACCTGGAATCCATGGTTTTTGGTCCCCTCACACATCCCGACGAAATGGCAGCAGATCTAAATAAAGTACTTCAATACATCAACACCCATGAAGCTTACCCCCTGTTATTTCAGGAGGCATTTTCTTCAGACAGCATTACAAGTTCAACCATCGCAAGGTCCCTGGCTCAGTTTATGCGAACCCTTATTTCCGATGACAGCAAATACGACCAATGGAAAAGGGAAGAAATCGAGCTCAATTCAGAAGAATTGAAAGGCTACAGCGTATACCAAGAACATTGCAGTAGTTGTCATAAAGAGGGATTATTTACTGATTTAAGTTACCATAACAATGGACTGGACAGCAGCTATCCTGACCCACCGGAATTGGAAGGGCTGTATCAGGGCAGGTACAGGATCACCTACAAAGACGAGGATATGGGTGCTTATAAAACTGCTTCTCTGAGAAACCTATCCTTTACCGCCCCCTACATGCATGATGGCAGGTTTGCTAGCCTTGAAGAGGTATTGGATCACTATGAAACCGGCATTAAGACCAATGAAACCTTGGCCCCAGAACTCGAAAATGGTATTGTATTAAGTACCACCGAAAGAACACAACTACTGGCTTTCCTTCACAGCCTTAATGATTATAATTTTATTACAAATCCAGCCTACCAAAAATAGGTTTACAACTATGAAACGACTCACTATTTTAGCGATCACCCTGTTGACATTCTCCTTTTTACCCAAAGAAGCAAAAGCATGTGATAGCTGTAACTTTTTCGAATACAGCCTCTTGCAAAACAGAAGCTATTTTGGTCTGTTTTACAGGCACCGCAGTTTTGGCGACTACACACAATATGGGAACACCACCAACCAAGTCACCACTGCAGGTTTTTCAAATGCCGTTTTTGAAAACAGTGCTGCTAACAACTACACGCCCAATGCCAGAACCTTATCTGCTACTATACCCGATCAAAGGGTCATGCATGAACCTGAGGGAACCGGACTTTATGTCAACAAAACCAAAATGGATTGGGAAACTTATGAAACGGTAGAGTTGAGAGGAAACTTCATGTTAAAAAACAACTGGAACTTCGCCTTTCTCCTACCTTACGAATCCAATGTTGTCTATTATGAAAAATTGTTAGACCTACCCAATCCCGTTCAGGACACCACCATAAGCGTGAAAGGTTGGGGGATTTGACGTTAGCAGCTGATTATATCCACTATATCTATAACCCTAAGGCAAGGCATACTTTCCGTCCCGGGATAGCCATCACTGCTCCCACCGGACAATCAAGACAAATAGCCAATGCGGAGCAACTTTATGATCCGATTATTCAACCCGGCACAGGGTCCTGGAGTTTGATTGGAAGAATGAATTACCAATTGTTTTATACAAAAACAGGTGCCAACCTCTCTTTTAGCTATAAAACAGCCACTGAAGGGAGCCAGGATTACCAATTCGGAAATAGCTTTAACGGATCGGCTGTAGGCTTTCACCAATTTACCATCAATAACGATTGGATTTTAGTACCTAACCTTGGTGGGTATTTTGAACATGCAGCGAATGATACTTGGGAGGGTGAAAAACAAGCCCTAACAGGCGGTGATGTGGTATTTGCACAGGCCGGAACAGACCTCAACATTAAAGATTGGACTTTGAGTTTTGTCTGGCAGACGCCTTTGTCACAAAGTTTAAATGGAAATCAAATCCTTCACAAAAATCGCCTAAGCATTGGGGTAATTAAATCTTTCAAATTGTAAGAGAAAGGTGGGAAAAAAATTAAAAAATATAAAAAAAAGTAGGTATTGGTAAGCTTCAAAAAATCCCAAAAAATTCAATAGTTTCCAGCGCATAAACCAAACGCTTAGAATCTTTTCAAAAAATCAACTCAACACTTTCTTTTCGGTTTTAACATTGTTCCAGAACAAATAACCAAATCCTAACTGAGGAACAATTATCAACACTACATGAAGAAAATTCACCCCACCACTTATGGATACATTTAAACTCAACAGGTTGGCTACAGCCAGTATCAAAACCAAAGATACCAGAGCAAAAAGATGGGCCAACATTAATTTTTTTGACTTTTCATAATCTTAAAATTTACTTTATCAGAGCTATTAAAAATAATCAGTGCCGTTATTTACACTTGATAACATGACAAAATTGGAACATAAAATCCGTAAAAACAAATCCCCCAACACCCCTAGATCCCTTTGAATTTCAATGTTTTACAAAATAATACGTTACAAAAAACCTTAATTGCAAATCGTTTTACTTAAATTGCATTTCACCTCAAAAAAACTTTTTGAAAAAAAATTGATTTTTTTTCACCTGGCCTTCATTGGGCAAGTTTAAACTGCTTAAAGCAATTGATTTTAATAAATCACACCTCTTACGACCTGGTTCCGGATGTCACTGTTTTGACTTCATACAGTTTTGCGGGAAGGTTAGTATTCTGCCATACTGTAATTGACACAGGCAGTTATTACTGTTCAACCCCTATAGTCCTGAGGCATGTAAAGTAATGTAGGTTTTCGAATTGGTTATTTTTTTTATTCATTAGGGATATAAACACAATGACAGCGTAAATCCCCTCATTTTTATTAACCCGGAATGAATTGAACAAGGGTCTTCTATTAAATAGCTGATTGTAATTGCGTTTTACAAGTTCGTTGATAGGTAGGAGTAGATGCAATCTACTCCTAGTAGTGACATCTACAAGCGAAACCTGTTTATTGAAATAGTTTACGCCTAATTTTGGTAAAAAAGCTACAATACCCGCAAAAACACTCATGTAAACTATGCTGCATTGCATTATGACCTGATGTAGAATTGGGGTTAAAACGTCTAAGCTTTAGTGTACTATTTTTTTACCAAAGCAATGAACTCATTTTCCAGATAAATCTTATCCAAGGGCCCAAATTTTCTACTACCGGGTTTCTTTCCCAATAATTGATGCTATTTTTGTATTTTGGAAAGAGAAGTATGACATATCAAATCAAGGCCTTTGAAAACGGTATTAGAATTGTTCATCAGGAAGTAAGCAGTACCCGCCTGGTTCATTGTGGATTTATTCTTGACATCGGAAGCAGGGATGAAACAGAAGAACAGGTTGGCTTGGCGCATTTTTGGGAACACATGGCCTTTAAAGGCACCCAAAAGCGGAAGGCCTTTCACATCCTCAATAGACTTGACTCTGTAGGTGGCGAACTCAATGCTTATACTACCAAAGAAAAGATATGTTTCTATGCCACTGTATTGCAGCAGCATTGGAACAAAGCAGCTGATTTACTTTGTGACATTACCTTTAACAGCACTTTTCCACCAAAGCAAATAGAAAAAGAACGACAGGTAATATTGGAGGAAATGGCCATGTACCGGGATTCACCGGATGATGCCCTCCAAGATGAATTCGACAGCTTACTCTTTCCCGATCATTCTCTAGGCTATAATATTTTAGGTACTGAAGATTCTGTGAAAAGTTTTACTCAACAGGACTTTATCAATTTCATTGCAGAGCATTTGGACACCTCCAAGATGGTGTTTTCTGTGGTAGGCAATATCAGTTTTAAAAAGGCTGTCAACCGGTTAGCTCCTTTGCTAAGCAATATTCCCACCAGCCGAAGCACTAAAAAAAGGATTCCTTCATTAACCTATGTACCAAAATCCAATGCCTTTCATAAAGACATCAGCCAAGCCAATTGCGCCTTGGGCAAACCGGCGCTCTCTATCCATGACCCAAGGAGGTATAAACTTCACTTGCTCAACAATATATTGGGAGGCCCAAGTATGAATTCAAGGCTCAATATGGCTTTAAGGGAAAAACACGGCTTGGTATACAGCATAGAATCCGTTTATCAGGCATTTACAGACACAGGCTTTATTGGCATCTATTATGGCACTGAAGAAAAGGCAGCCGCCAAAGCAAGGAATATTGTTTTAAAGGAAATTCAACGCATTTGCACCCGAAAACTCGGGAGCATGCAGTTGCACATGGGCAAGGAACAAGCCATAGGGCAGATGGCCATGGCGGAAGAAAACCATGCCGGACTAATGCTGGTATATGGCAAAAATCTGCTTGACAAAGGAAAAATTGAACCTTTAGAAGCTATTTTTTCAAGCATTCGGTCTTGCACAGCTGAGGAACTATTGGAACTTGCCAATGAAATATATGATATAGATAAATTTAGTTTTCTAACCTATCTACCCAAATAATCATGATGGACGAAGAACTATTAAAATATTGTGAAGACCACAGTGGAAGCGAAGACAAACTACTTCAGTTGATCAAAAGACAAACGCATTTAAAGGTTTTGAAACCTCGGATGTTGTCCGGCCACCTGCAGGGAAAAATGCTTGAAATGTTTGTAAAAATGACAAGCGGTATAAATGTTTTAGAAATTGGTACGTTTACAGGTTATGCGTCCATATTTCTGGCCAGAGGGCTAGCTCCCGAAGGTAAACTGACAACAATTGACGTCAATGAGGAATTGGAGGAAATGGTGCGTGGTTTTTTCAAGCAATCAGGACTTAATGACAAAATTGATTATACAATAGGCAATGCACTTGAAGTGATACCCAACTTAACGGCGCCTTTGGATTTTGTTTTTATTGATGCTGACAAGCAGAATTATGTCAACTACTTCGATTTGGTGGTTGACAAAATGAGACCCGGAGGATTAATTTTAGCAGACAATATTTTATGGTCGGGAAAGGTTTTGGAGAAGAACCGAAAAAATTGGATAAAAACACAGCCGCGATTTTGGCATACAATGAGAAAGTAAACAAGGACCCGAGAGTTGAAAATGTAATTTTACCGATAAGGGATGGCATTATGCTTGCTCGAAAGCTTTAACCGGAATCAAAGAATGAAAAAAACAGTAATTGCCTTTTTAATTTTTTTTATCCATCTAAATGCACCGGTATTTGGGCAGACACCACAGGTTCCCCGAATCATTGAGTTTGCCGGCATCACCCTTAAATTAAACGAGGCAGCAAGAAAGGATATTCAGGCAGATGTGGATGCTCAATACAGAAGCGCCTCACATTTTCAAGTAAAACTAGACCGAGTAAACCTCTATCTTCCCATAGTCGAAAGAGTTTTACGTGAAGAAGGAGTCCCGGAGGATTTTAAGTTTCTCGTAATTCAGGAAAGCAGCCTGATTTCGGATGCGGTCTCCACTTCTAATGCAGTGGGCTTCTGGCAATTTAAAAAAGGAACAGCCGAAGAAGTTTTTTTAAGAGTGGATAATGAGGTAGATGAAAGAAAAAGCATTGTTTCGGCCACTAGAGGAGCTGCAAGGTACCTAAAAAAACACCAAAAATACTTGGACAACTGGGCTACCACCTTAGTGTCCTACCAAATGGGACTAGGTGGTGCCAGGCGCTATTATGATGACAAGTACAAAGGTCACCGCAGCATGGACATAACGCGAGGCACCTATTGGTACCTCAAAAAGTTCTTGGCGCATAAAATCGCTTATCAAGCTCAACTTGGAAAAATGGTTAGCAATGGAGATTATTTGCATGAATATTCCATCAAAGGACCTACTAACCTTAAAGCTGTAGCAAAAACCCTAGGGGTAAGTGAAAATCATTTAAAGGAATACAACAAATGGTGTTTGAAAGGAAACATACCAGGCGACAAAACTTACACCATCACCTATATAGTAAAAGGAATAGTTCCTGAAAGACCATTGCTGGCCAGTAATCCGCCTTCCACAAATAATGCAGGATTACTTGCAAGCAGTACCAATGCTTCCGGTTTTCCTAAAATCACAGGTAACCTAGGCAACGCCAAACAGGCTAATCAAATAAAAATCAATGGAATAAAAGGTATTATTGCTATTTCTAATAACCAAAGTGAACTAGCGATTCAAGCAGGCATAAGTGAGGGGAAGTTAAGAAGGGTTAATGATTTAAAAGCGGCAGATCCTATTCAGCCGGGAGCCTATTATTATACTAAAAACAAAAAAAGTAAAGCCAAAACCCCGGAGCATGTCGTTCAGCCGGGTGAAACCCTTTGGGAAATTTCTCAACGATATGGTATCAGAAAGCATTCATTAATGGCCAAAAACAGGATTTATAAAGATGAGCAGCTTTTGCCGGGAATGGTATTGCGCCTAAGAAAATACTATAAAAAAGACGAAAGTATAAAGCGTGTAAAACTAAGTCCTGTACCTGTCCAAGGAACTGAACCTAGAAATGAGCCGAGAACACAGCCAAGTCCTCAACCGGCCCAACCAAGAGTGGAAGTAAGCACTCCAAAAAAGATCCGGTGCCTACAATTCCCAAAGAAACGAAAGAGGCTTACCAAGAATATCAGGTAAAACCGGGAGATACCCTTTACTCCATTTCCAGAGCTTTTGCTGTAACAGTAGAAGAATTAAGACGTTGGAATAATATTGGTGAAGATAATCTCCTATCAGTAGGACAAAAACTGGAAATCAGAAAATAAATAAAATTTTTGACTGTATATTTGCATTTCACTGTCTATTCATCATGAACATCAAATTTGTATTCGTTCTATTCTTACTCATTACAGCCAAAATCAGCATTGTTTTTGGGCAAGATGCTCTCTCCAAAGCTGACACGGTAATCATAGGAGGTGATACATTGATCATGTTGGGAGACTCGCTGATTTTCACTACAGAAGAAGAACCTAATTATTGGAAAAAAGGGGGCAACTTTAATTTAAGCTTACAACAAGTAAGTTTAAGCAATTGGGCTGCCGGTGGAGCCAGCTCCTTTGCACTCAATACCGGACTTCAACTTTTCGCCAATTACAAAAAGAAAATATTATCTGGGACACAAACCTTACCATCAACTATGGAATAAACCGGCAAACAGGTAGAGCTTACCCCACTAGAAAATCCAACGACAACTTTATTTTCATTAGTAAATACGGCAGACAGCTCAGTAAAAAAATTTACCTTTCCACCCAAATAGATGCCCGAACCCAATTGATTGAAGGGTACCGATATTATCGAGAGTCGGGAGCTGATCGAGACAGTAGAAGCCGCCTTTCAGATTTTCTGAGTCCGGGCTATGTCCAATCCTCAACAGGTTTGAATTACCAAACCACATCAAAAAACGGAGCCAAATTCTCCTCCATTTTATCTCCTTTTACAGGAAGGTTTACGGTAGTATTGGACGATTCTCTCAGTACAGCAGGAGCATTTGGAGTTGTGCCTGGGGAGAAGGTAAAGCCTGAGGCGGGTATATCTCTAAATACCACAGCCGATTTTAAAGTTATGGAGAATGTCAGTTGGAAAATGGATTTAAACCTCTTTACCAACTATGAAAAACTGGGCAATACTGTTGTTAACTTTAACTCCGTTATCAGCCTGAAAGTGAATAAATACATCACCACTAGAATAGCTACCATCATGATCTATGATGAAAGTGTGTATGTTCCACAAGATGAGGGGCCAGCCACTCGGGCCATACAGCTTCAAAACCTCATTAATTTTGGCATTGGTTTAGATTTTTAAAACCTAAAACTCGAAACATCCCTGCCTTGATATTGAGCAAGATTGATTCAAGCCATTTTCTATTATTCTTACCCCTTTCAAGACCCGTTCTTCCTTGAATAACTTTAAAAGCTTTTGGCAGATGAAAGGGAAGAACCAAAATTTCGTTTCAAAAATCCGCTTGTAAACCAAACCGTTTTTTCAACTCCTTCAGCGCAGGGGATTTTTCCATCAGATAAGTAAACTTCTCGCCTGCAGTATAGAGGTTTTTTATAGGATCCTTTTCATGCTCAGTGATCTCAAAAGTCACCTCCACATCCGGATGTCTCAATTTTCTTCTTAAAATCCCTGTGAGTTCAGGTTTCAGTTTCGGAAATAAATCTTCATGCAAGCCACTGCTTAACATAAAGACAACTTCCTGACCTCTAACCTCAAAAGGTTGATTAAGCAAGGCCATTTCCATGTTTTTATGGTCTTCTCTAAACTCTTCAAGTACTTCAGCAAAAACATTTTTTACAGTGTCCTGATTGATGGGCTGTCTAGGTAAGCTCTCGTCCAATACTGGTATTTCCTCTTTGGCGCTTTCTTGTTTGGCCAATTTCTCTGCGGGTTTCGCATTCACCTGATTTTTAACTGCTTTCAGGTTTGAAGGAATAGAAATTGTCTTTTTGATGACTTGAGCCGGAGTAGATTTTGCTGAGGATTTGGGATTTTCTACAGCCTCATTTCTTACTTCAGACTCATTTGCTAGGCTTTTTTTGCCTCTTGGTCCGACACTGCCGCAAGTGAAATAGCGTGGGGCAATTTAGCCAGTTTCATCAAAACCAATTCCACATGCAATCTCTGGTTTTTACTGGCTTTATAAGACAAATCTGCTTGATTGCAAATACTTAGTCCGGACAATAAAAAAGACAAGGGGCTTTTTGCAGATTGCTCTACATACCTTTCCTTGGCTGTTTCAGACACCTGAAGCAAAATGGCTGTATCTGGATCTTTACACACCATCAGTTCCCTCAAATGTTCACTTAAACCTACCAGAAAGTTATGCCCATCAAAACCTTTTTTAAGAATTTCATCAAAAATCAGTAAAGCCTTGGAGATGCTTTCTTCCAAAAGCGCATCTGTAACTTTAAAATAATAGTCATAATCCAGTACATGAAGGTTGTCAATTGTCTCCTGATAGGTAACCTTTTTTCCTGCGGAAAAAGTAACAATCAGGTCATAGATAGAGAGAGCATCTCTAAGGGCCCCATCGGCTTTGGTGGCGATAAGCCTTAGCGCTTCCGTTTCATAATCGACCCCTTCTTCCTTAGAAATGTATTCTAAATGCTGGCTAATGTCCTGAATTTGAATTCTATTGAAGTCAAAAATCTGACATCTTGAAAGAATGGTAGGAATAATTTTATGTTTCTCAGTGGTGGCAAGAATAAAAATTGCATGTTTGGGAGGTTCTTCCAAAGTCTTCAAAAAGCATTGAAGGCTTGGGTGGTAAGCATGTGAACCTCATCAATTATATAAACTTTGTATTTCCCCTTTTGAGGAACATACCTCACTTGGTCCACTAAGTTTCGCATATCATCGACGGAGTTATTCGATGCTGCATCCAATTCGTGAACATTAAAAGAGCTGTTGGAATTAAAAGCTTCACAAGAACTACATTCATTGCAAGCTTCCCCATTGTCTTTTCTGTTTTCACAATTTATGGTCTTGGCCAAAATTCTGGCACATGTAGTTTTACCGACTCCTCTGGGCCCACAAAACAAAAATGCTTGCGCTAAATGCTCATTTTTTATGGCGTTTTTGAGGGTAGTGGTAATATGGCTTTGCCCCACCACACTTTTAAAGTCCGAGGGTCTGTATTTTCTGGCAGAAACAACAAAATTTTCCATCACCGCAATTTATAAAATTAATCGAACTTAAAACTCACAGTTCGTCCTTTTTACCAGTTCAATTTCCCTAACCTACTGAAAACTTGAGCATTTAAATATTTTTCATTTTCCAGAAACCAACCGGCTTCCTTGTTTATGCTCATTATCGATTTCTTAGAAAGTTTTCTCAAAACACCCCTGATCAACCTAGTTCAGGTCCTGTTATCAAATAGTAATTAGCTAATTCTTCCTTTACCTTATTGGGTGGGATATACATTCTGATTAATTCTCTTTGCTTAACAAAACCACGATTTACCAGCCAGGAGTATAATTTATAATGATGCACTCCCAAATCCAACACAAAGTCATGGCCCTCGAATGTTTTCAATATCCGAGTAATAAGTGCTTGTGCTACAAAATCATTTGAGGCTATCATGGGGCCTAATTGTAATAATTTACTCCCCAGTCTACAAAGCACATAACCTACTATTTCTTCTCTTTCTTTTACCAAAAAGCTCCATTGGGAAGCCTCTCAAACAACTGTTCCAGAAGCTTGGCCCGGTCAACGCCAAAAACTTTGTAATCATAAGAGAGGATGTCAGGAAAATCATCCGGGGTTACCACTTGTACCTCTACTGTCACACTTTCTTTTATTGACGATGCTTCCTTGGGACGGATCCACCTAAAAAGTGAATACTCTTTAACAAAACCCAATTGTTCGTATACTTTTTGGCCGGCGGGGGTTGCATCCAGTTTTATGGTTTGTTTGTCTCCTATTCTTTGGATAACCTCTCGCATCAACCTTTTGCTGATTCCTCGTCTTCTGTAGCTTCGGTCCACCAACATCATTCCTATCCAAGCCAATTTATTTTGGTAAGAATAGGCGCAAACTGTGCCTACAACTGCATCTTCTCCCTCAACTACGAGACATAAACTAGGGTTCTCAGCTAATATCAATTGCCAATCTGCCTCTGTTTGGTTCCATCCTTCCACAGTCTTCAAGCGCATGGCAGCCTCCAAGTCACTCAGCTGCATTTCCCTTAAAAATAATTCTGAATCCATTTTTACTTAACAACTTAAATTGAAATATAAATCGGTAAACTGGAATATTTAACTGCATTTGAGATTTTTTTCATATTTTAGAAATTCTAACCTCCGGAAACCCAATTAACCCAGCTATCAATATGGTGAAAACCTTGATAAAACTTGAAGTACTTAAAAGAATAAGAGGAACTTCTTTCGCAAGAAGCTTAGCCATTGGCATATTGATGCTATTCATTGGTATTTTATTATTGGGTTACCTGTTTTTATTTGGGCTATTCCTGAATAGACTGGTCACAGATGTTCTAGAAAAGCCAGATGCAATTATTTTCATCAACAGCAACCTGCTTTATTTCTTTTTATTAGAGCTAATTTACCGGTATTTCATCCAACAATTGCCGGTAATCAACCTAGAAAACTATTTACATTTACCTATTCCTAAATCAGGAATAATTCATTCTTTACTGATCTGCAGTTTCTTGTCCCCACTTAACATTGTGGCTTTGTTAATATTTGGGCCCTTTGCATTTGTGGAAGTCATGTTAGTGTATGGAATGGCGCCTGCTTTGGTATGGTTGGGAGCAATTTTATTAACTAGCTGGTCCATGCACTGGTTTGTGCTATGGTTTAAACAGAGGTTTGAGGACAGTCTTACTGGAACACTCGTTGTATTCAGCGCACTTTTGATTAGTATTGGTTCAAATTATTTCGGTTTATATGATCTGGGTGGTTTCTTTGAACCCGTCTTCACCTTTGCCCTTGAAAACCCTGCTCCTATCGTATTATTAGCCATTTTTTTATTTTAAGCTACTTCCTATGCTTTGCATTTTATAGGCAAAATGCCTATTTGGAAGAGTTGGCAGAAGGAGAGCATTTACAATTTGCCAACCAAGATTTAGGCTTTTTATCAAAATTTGGACTTGCCGGTGAAATGGCCAACTTGGAATGGAAACTTATCATCAGGCATAAGAAAAGCAGAACCTACCTTATGCTTTGCCTTTTTTCTTACTGTATGGATTGATATTTTACACCAACCCTGCCTACCGGGTAGAAACAGGATTTAGCTATTTATTTATCTTTGTAGGCACCTTCATTACGGGAATTTTTATGCTTCAATATGGGCAATTATTCCTAAGCTGGAATTCGCCTACTTTTGACTTCTACACCCACCAGAAAAATGGATTGCGCGCTTTGGTCAGAGGGAAATACTTGCTATTTTGTGGTATTTCTTTTTTGTGCTTCATCCTCTCCGTACCCTATGTTTATTTCGGCTGGAATGTACTATTCATACATTTGGCTACATTTTTATTCAATATGGGGGTTACCATACACTTGGTTATTTACATTGCCCTTTGGAAACCCAAGCCAATGAACCTCAACAAAGGCTCTATATTCAACTATGAAGGCATGGGCCTCTCTCAATTCCTAATGATTGTTCCTTTGGTAGCTGTACCCTATGTGGTTTTCTTACCTGTCGCCTACTGGTTTGGGGATTATTTCGGCTTGTTGGCTCTCAGTATAATTGGAGGATTCGGCCTGCTGGTATTCCCAATGGTCTCTAAAAAAATGGCTGATGTGGTTGTAGAGAAAAAGTATGAAATTTCCGCTGCATTTCGTCAAGAATTATGATAAAAATAAACGCTTTAAAAAAAATATACGGCACCACGACCGTCCTTAACATCCCTGAACTTACCATCCCAAAAAGCCAATGTATCGGCCTTGTGGGGAATAATGGTGCAGGAAAAACTACCTTATTTCGAATTATGCTCGACCTAGTTAGGGCCACCGAGGGCTTTGTAAGCGTGGATGAGGAAGAGGTAAACAAGGGAGAGCAATGGAAAACAAAAGTGGGGGCCTACTTGGATGAAAACATGCTCCTCTCCTATCTTAGCCCGGAGGAATATTTCAAAGCTTTAATAAAAATTTATAGGCTATCTGAAGAAGACCTTCAACTGCATCTCGACAAGTTTGCCGATTTTTTTAATGGGGAGATCTTGGGCACAAAAAAGTACATTCGAGACCTATCCAAAGGAAACATAAAAAAGGTAGGGATAGCGGCCGCACTTTTAGGAAAGCCGGAAGCTGTCTTGCTTGATGAACCATTTGAAAACCTTGACCCAAGCTCTCAAATCAGGTTGAAAAAATTAATTTTAAAAGAAAAAGAAGAAAATTTGGTTACCTTTTTAATTTCTAGCCATGATTTAAACCATGTAACGGAAATCTGTGAAAGAATAGTACTATTGGAAAAAGGCATCATTGTGAGAGACTTAGAAGACAAAAGTCTAATGACAGAAGAGTTAAACAATTACTTCAATGTCAGCTGAACTATAAATACAAAGATTGTACAAGCAAATATCATGTAAGCCATCCAATATTTTGCTTTAAAGAAACATGTCTGTATTGATCGAAATAGCGTATTTACCGCTTTTCAACTATATTAAGTTCTCCCTATATTTTTCCGTTAAAATCGTTTAATTTACGATTTCAATTGAAACCAGAATACCTATGGCTAAAACAGAAAATCCAAATAGGAGAAAATTTATTAAAAGATCAGCATTGAGTTCAATGGCTGCTCTTTTGGGTAGTAAAATAGTCTATGCCCTTCCCGAAAATTACACACCTGTTGCTCTGGAACAAGACAATGATCCGGGCACACTTTTCGGAAAACATAAGGATATGATTGTCTTGAATGACAAGCCTTGGAATGTGGAATCAAAAGCCCATTTATTGGACGATGATGTCACACCTGCCGATAAAATGTTCATAAGAAATAATGGGTTGATTCCTGATAAAATCGATGTAGACAACTGGACCTTAACCATAAAAGGGGAGGCCATGGATGAAGAAAAAACCTATTCTTTACAAGAACTTAAAACAAAATTCACCAATCACACCTACCAACTGGTTTTGGAATGTGGAGGAAATGGCAGAAAAGAATACTTTCCACCTACCAAGGGAAACCAATGGTCTTTGGGTGCCGTATCTTGTGCCAAATGGACAGGAATTCGACTTAGGGATTTACTAAAGGATGCAGGAATAAAAGACAATGCGGTATATGTGGGTTACCACGGTGCTGACAAACACATCAGCCGTGATCCAAACAAAAGCCCTATTTCCAGGGGAATACCTATCTCTAAAGCAATGGAGGATTACACTTTATTAGCCTTTGCCATGAATGGAGAGGACATCCCTATAGCACATGGACACCCTTTACGATTGATAGCTTCAGGATTCCCTGCATCAGTATCCGGAAAGTGGCTGGAGGCCTTGTCTATTCGTGACCGAGTTCACGATGGAGAAAAAATGGCAGCCCCTCCTATTCAATTCCTAAAACACCTGTGGAACCGGGTGCGGAAGTGAAAAACGAGGACATGAAAATCATAGAAAGCATGCCTGTAAAATCTCTTATTTCCTATCCAAAATCCGGTGCAATGATCGCCCCTAAACAAGCATTGGAAATTAGAGGACACGCCTGGACCGGTGCTAAGCAAATCACTAAAGTGGAATATTCTATTGATTTTGGAGCCACCTGGCATGGCTGTAATCTCAAACAAGCCGCTAATCAGTACTCTTGGCAGCACTTTACAGCTAAAATTAATTTTCCTGAAAAAGGATATTATGAAGTTTGGGCCAAAGCTACAGATAACAAAGGCATCAGCCAACCCATGGTTACCCCGGGCTGGAATCCAAAAGGATACCTGAACAATGCATGTCATAGAATTGCCATAAAAGTAGCCTAATATGGGAAAATCGAGAGCAATCATTGCCACAATATTAATCGCATTATTAGCCCTTGGAGCTTATTTGTGGTCCACCAAAGACCAAGCCCCTTCCGATGGGGAGTTTGTTGCTGCTGACGCACCGGTGGATGCCAACCCTTTGGCATCAGAAATAGTAAATGGAATTCATGTACCCACAGGCTTAATAGCAGACGAAGGGCTTAATTTGGTTATCGCCAATTGCACCGCCTGTCATTCAGCTAAACTAGTTACCCAAAACTATGCTGACCGTGAAGGTTGGAAAAAAATGATCAGGTGGATGCAAAGCTCCCAAAACCTGTGGGACCTGGGCACACAAGAAGAAGTAATTCTTGATTATTTGTCCAAGAATTATGCTCCGGGAAGTGCTTCTCAGGGAAAAGGAGGCCGAAGGGCACCTTTAGGAGAAATAGAGTGGTATGATTTGAATAATTAATTCAAGGTCTTTCCGCTATAAAAATTTGCACATAGCCTTTAACATCTTTGTTGAAGGCTATTTTTTTTCCATCATTTGAATAATTGATAGCAAAAGGTACAGTGTCAAAGGTTGGAGTAATAGCAGAGGCTTTGCCTGGATTCATCTCCTCATCTACAGTATTGACAAAAACCTGATTATTGCAGATATATGCAAACTCCTTTGTCTTCGGGTGCCATCGCACTGTACTCTGCACTGCTGTCTCATGAAAAGACACTTGCTTAGGTTCTCCTCCAAGAGCAGGAATTAAAAAAACCTGATCAATCCCATTTTCATCTTTGGCCAAATAAGACAAAAAGACCCATCCATTGACGAAGTCACCCAATGCCTGAAATCCGTGGTAACACCCGGATATTTTTCGTTCTCAGTATAAGTTAGCCTTTTAACTTCTGCTCCTGCAGGTGGCATGGGCATGGTAGTAGAAGTTCCTGCAAGCGGACCTTCGGGGCCCTCCACATTAATTTCTTCAGGAATATCCACTATAAAAACTTCTGTAAGTTTCTCTCCTTTTTTGGTCTTTAGGTCACCTAAGAAAGCTCTGGCCATTTGCCAACTACCATCTTCCCTTTGATACCCCTTTTGGCCAACCCACCAGTCACTATATGCCTTGCTAATTTCCTCTGTACCCGGGCGAGGATTTGGCACTACTTTAACGACCAACACCGAATACCATCCTCCCTGGAAATTTTCACCGTTTTTTGCTGTGACTTTTGGGCTTTTCAGGTTTCTTTTAGACACCCCTATTGTCCTTAAATTGAACGTTTCCCCTGTTTTCTCCTCCAAATCATACATTATGGCATCATTATAAGTATAGCCTAACCAATCCCCATCACCACTCCACTGGTGCCTATGGGTCCCCCTCGTAATGCTCCGGCAGTAAATGGGGCCTCAACATCTCGACTATCCATCCAATAAGATGAATTGGTGGTTTCATCCACAATCCTCCCTAGTCTTCTATGCATAGCATAGGGCTTTTCTTTATTGGATGGAGGCAAACCATGGATAAATACAAGTTCATTTTTACTTGGATGGTAACTGACCGCCCCTACACCTGGACCATATTCATTGGAATGCTCGGTTTGATAAACAACTTTTGTCTCACCGTTCTGAACATTTACCTTTTCTATGATTGCATTTTCCCCTATTCCTCCTTCATTTGGTCTCGTATCATAAACTATCCAGACATCATCAGGTGAAAAATTTTGATTATTGTCCATGGCATGATTCTTTTTTGATGGGTCAATTGCTTGACTTGCCAAATATTTTGAGAAAAAGCGTTGAGGTTACCATCATGAACAATGCAGAAAAAAGATAATTTTTAGGTTTATTTAAGGTCATTTTTAAAGTTTCTTCAAATTTAACTCTCCAATATACGGTAGATTGATAAAATTGTACCAATGTTTTAAGTAGGTTATGGCAATTGATGCTTTTTTATTTCACCTATTTTATTAATATTTCCAATTGAAAGACAAAACCCTGACCTTATGAAATATTTTTACTCGTGGTTCCTATTCCTATCCCTTGTTTTTGCAAGCACTGCTCAGGAAATCCATTGGGAAAATACCGCGCCTGGTGTATGGAAAGGCACCTTGGGAGAGGCTGAGAAATACAATCTATTGACTGCTTCGGGCGCAATACCCAATTTTACTGCTTTGACCAAACTGGGCAAGCCACCTTTCCCCATGAGTAAAGACAAAATCTCAGGCAGATTACAAGATGGAAAAACCTATCTTCAATTGCCACTAATAAAAGGAGAAGAGATTTATGGGTTCGGGTTAAATTTCAAAACCATTCATCAAAGAGGAAGGATATTGCGCCTACATGTGGATCATTATGGCGGCCAGGACAATGGAAGAACGCACGCCCCTGTTCCATTTTATGTGACAAGTGAAGGCTATGGGGTTTTCATCAATTCTTCGAGGTACTTGGATATCTATGCAGGCAGTGGATCTAGGCTAGACAGTGACAATCCTGCAGAAGCTTTAGACAGAAATACGGACCCTTTATGGACGGCCACACCATATTCTGATGCCGTGGAAATTTTGATCCCTGCCAAAGGGGTAGAATTTTATATTTTTGCCGGTCCTTCCATGCTGGAAGCCATTCAACGGTTTAATTTATTTAATGGAGGAGGCCCAATCCCTCCCCGATGGGGACTTGGTTTCACTCAAAGGGTTCACCGACTATATGACCAAAAACAAGTATTGGCTGAAGCAGAGGAATTTGAATCCAAGGGCTATCCTTTGGATTTCATTGGTCTTGAACCGGGCTGGCAAAGTAAGTCCTACCCTAATACTTTCGCATGGGATCCCACACGCTTCCCCCAACCGGAAAAGCTTATACAGCAGCTAAAAGACAAAAATATTAGTTTAAACCTTTGGATCAATCCTTATGTTTCCCCGGAGGCAGATTTTTATAACACACTTAAACCATACTATGGAAGCCATACGGTTTGGGCCGGAGCTGTTCCTGACCTCAGCATTCCGGAAGCTCAGGCATTGTACTGGAAAACCTTTAATAAAGAACACGTTCTTCCGGGAGTAGGTGGATATAAAATTGATGAAGTGGACGGTTATGATCGTTGGCTTTGGCCGGATGTGGCCCGATTCCCATCCGGACTTGCTGCTGAACAAATGCGGCAGACTTATGGTTTGCTGGTTCAAAAACAATCAAGTCAACTATTTCGTGACCAAAACCGGAGGACTTACGGACTGGTAAGGGCTTCAAATGGTGGAGGTGTTTCTTTTCCCTATGTCATTTACAATGATTATTATGACCACAAAGATTTTATCACAGCACTTATCAACAGTGGATTTTCCGGACTATTATGGACACCGGAAGCAAGGGCATCCAAAAGCGCAGAGGAATGGTTGAGAAGATTTCAAACGGTGGTCTTTTCACCCATGGCCATGATCAATGCTTGGGCTAGTAACACCAAACCTTGGTCTTATCCGGAAGTAGCCGAAGAGGTAAAAGAAATGGCACTGTTAAGAATGAAAATGATGCCATATTGGTACAGTGCTTTTGCTGATTACCATTTTGAAGGAATCCCACCTTTTCGTGCGATGCAGCTGGAGTCAGGTTTTACCCTCAAACCCCAAGGGCCAAAAAATGAACTTACGGACCTTGAAGAAAACCCCTACGAAGAAGCAATAAAAAAAGAAATTACAGACCAATACATGGCCGGGCCATCCTTATTGGTAGCTCCCTTATTTGCCGGGGAGAAAAGTCGCAGTGTAGTATTACCTAAAGGAAATTGGTATGACTTTTACACAGGAATATACGTAGGAAATGGAGAAATAATCACCGTAGAAGGTCGCTTGGATCAAATCCCTGTTTTTGTAAAGGATGGAGGAATTATACCTATGATGAAATCCCGATTACATGCCCCGGGAAAGGGAGAGCGATATGACCTGGAAATTTTTCATTATGGAGAGGCTCCAAGCCACTTTTCTTTGTATGATGACGACGGAATTTCGTATGATTATGAAAAAGGGCACTATTCTTGGAGAGAAATTAAGGTATTTAAAGGAAGTGATGAACAGTGGAAAGGCTCAATTTCTCCTGCTAAGGCACAAAAACCGAACAATATTGAAAATATACGCTGGGTATTTATGACTGAAGGTAATGGAAAAAACCCACTAAAATAAAACATTTAAGGATCTTCACATGAATTTAAGTTTACAATAAAAAAGAGATGAAGGTATAAAACTGTTTTAAACACATAATTCGATCACTTTAATTTCAAATAACTTGAAGTAAGCCTAAACTATTATATTATAGCCTCCATACTATCCAATTGAATGAGCTATTTTAACAGTAAGCTTATCACTCGGGTTTAGGATAGGCATTAATAAAACAATTATCTCCCGGAAATGGTTGTGAAGATAAAATCTAATTTAACTTTAGGAGGAATCAGCCACAACCAATTTTTTACAAAAGCATTAGTTGCTAAAAATTTATGATCTCATAACAGAGAATCTAAAAATAATTGACAATCAACACTCACAAAAAAGAACAAAACGATGAAAAAAAACTTACAATTCAAACGAAACATTTTCACTTATATTACAGCCTTGGTAATTCTTTCGGGGGCATATGCCTGTTCCACCAAAGTCACCTTCCCTGTTTCAAGTGTTGTTCCTGGTGCAGAACCGGTCGCTTCAATAAATAAAACCAAGGAGGGAGCTTACCAAGTTAATCTTGACATTAACAATTTAGCACTACCGGAACGACTTTCTCCCCCAAAAAAACATTATATAGTTTGGATTGAGGCAACTGGACAAGGCCTTATAAAACTTGGAGAAATTGCTAACAATAGTGGCATGTTTAAGAACCGTGGAAAAGCATCTTTTGAAAAAGAAACGATGTACAAGCCTACAATGCTACTTATAACGGCCGAAAACAGCTTAGATATTAGCTATCCGGGCTCTAACGTCATCCTAAAAAGTAAGCCTTTTGAATTAAAATAATTTTAAAAATAAAGAGGACGTTTTTAAAAGAATAATATTATTTAATAATTATCAATTACAGATTTAAATACTTTTTCAAAATTTAATTCTTACTTTTGCATCTTAATTTAATTTCACATGCAGAGTATTCGAAATATTGCAATTATTGCACACGTTGACCACGGAAAGACAACCTTGGTAGATAAAATTATACACGCCTCTAAAATTTTCAGAGAAAATCAGCAGTTTGAAGACCTTATATTGGACAACAATGACCTGGAAAGAGAGAGGAATTACCATTTTATCAAAAAATGTTTCTGTAAGGTACAAAGATACCAAAATTAACATTATTGATACTCCCGGTCACGCCGATTTCGGTGGTGAAGTAGAGCGAGTTTTGAAAATGGCTGATGGTGTTATTCTTTTGGTCGACGCTTTTGAAGGACCCATGCCACAAACCCGTTTTGTGTTAGGCAAAGCCTTGGAGCTAGGTCTTACCCCTATCGTAGTCATCAATAAGGTGGACAAAGAAAACTGTCGTCCAGACGAAGTTCATGAAGCAGTTTTTGAATTAATGTTCAACCTTGATGCAACAGAAGAGCAACTAGAATTCCATACTTTGTATGGCTCTGCCAAAAACAACTGGATGGGTGAAGACTGGAAGAATCCTAATGATAGCATTCTACCGCTTTTAGATGCAGTTGTCAAATACATTCCGGAACCGAAAATCGATGAGGGAAGCACTCAAATGCAAATCACTTCTTTAGATTTTTCAAATTTCGTAGGTCGTATAGCCATCGGAAGGGTAAAAAGAGGAAGCATTAAAGAAGGTCAGCAATACGCCCTTTGCAAAGAAGACGGTGTAGTTAAGCGAGTTAAAGTTAAAGAACTTCATGTTTTCGAAGGTCTTGGTAAAAATAAAGTAACAGAAGTTCAAGCAGGAGACATTTGCGCTATCACAGGTGTAGAAGGTTTTGATATTGGGGACACCATTGCAGACCTTGAAAATCCTGAACCTTTGGATAGGATCTCAATTGATGAGCCTACCATGAACATGCTTTTCACCATCAACAATTCTCCTTTCTTCGGTAAAGAAGGAAAGTTTGTAACTTCTCGCCATTTGAGAGAAAGGTTAATGAAGGAAACGGAGAAAAACCTTGCTTTGAGGGTAGAGCCAACTGATAGTGAAGATAAATTCTTGGTTTATGGTAGAGGTATTCTCCATTTGTCCGTTCTTATCGAAACCATGCGAAGAGAAGGTTATGAGTTGCAAGTAGGACAGCCGCAGGTAATCTATAAAACGATTGATGGAGCGAAGCATGAGCCTATTGAAACATTGGTAGTAGACGTACCTGAGTCATCTGCCGGAAAAGTGATAGAGCTAGCTACCCAGAGAAAGGGAGAACTTTTGGTAATGGAGCCAAAAGGAGATTTACAACACCTTGAGTTCAGCATCCCGTCAAGAGGGTTGATTGGTCTAAGAAACAATGTATTGACTGCCACACAAGGAGAAGCGATCATGAATCACCGATTCTCTTCATACGAACCTTTTAAAGGTACAATTCCAGGAAGAATTAATGGTTCTCTAATATCTATGGAATCCGGTCAATGTACCGCTTATGCCATCGATAAATTACAAGATAGAGGAATCTTTTTTGTAGATCCAGGAGACGAGCTTTATACAGGAATGGTTATTGGTGAGCACTCTCGGGACAATGACATTGTAGTAAACGTGAAAAAAGGTAAGCAACTTACCAATATGCGAGCCTCCGGTTCAGATAACAACGCGAAGATAGCTCCCGCAAAAAAATTCTCCTTAGAAGAGTCTATGGAATACATCCAAAAAGATGAATACCTAGAAATAACGCCTAAAAGTATTCGGATGAGAAAAATTCATCTGGAAGAGAATGAAAGAAATAGAGCGGCAAAAGCACAAAATGCTTAATTAATTTTAAAGGGTGGTATTTAAATTCCACCCTTTTTTTGCCCAAACATTCAGCAGATACTGTGAATTGATTAGTTTTACATTTCAATCAGCCCAAAGTAACAGGTAGCAATTTATACCCATTATCCGGGTTTGGTCTTTAAATGAAATATACTTATGAAAAAAATTGCAGTTTATACCTCTGGTGGGGATTCGCCCGGAATGAACGCTTGCGTCAGGGCAGTAGTAAGGACAGGAATTTATCATAACCTGGATGTATACAGCATCAAATACGGATACGATGGCATCATCAATGGGAATATTTCAAAAATGGAATCCCATTCGGTTAGCAACATACTTCAAAGGGGCGGTACCATTTTAAAATCCGCTAGAAGCAATGAATTCCGCACCAAAGAAGGGAGAAAAAAGCCTATGATCAATTGACCAAGCACGGCATAGATGGCCTTGTGGCCATAGGTGGTGATGGTACTTTTACCGGTGCTAAAATATTTTATGAGGAATTCGGAATTCCTGTAGTAGGTTGTCCCGGCACCATTGACAACGACATCTATGGTACCGATTACACCATTGGTTTCGACACAGCTGTAAATACAGCTTTGGAAGCAATAGATAAGATCAGGGATACAGCAGCAGCACATGACCGTGTCTTTTTTGTGGAAGTAATGGGCAGAGACAGTGGCTATATCGCTGTAGAATGTGCCATAGGCGGTGGAGCTGAAGTAGTGATGGTACCTGAAACCATAACCACCTCAAAGCAAGTGTCTGATTACTTAAAAAATTTAAGAGAATCTAAAACATCAAGCATAGTGGTGGTGGCCGAAGGTGATGAAGAAGGTGATGCGGCCACCATTATGGCAAAAGTGAAGTCCGAATTTGTAGGAGAAGAAGAAAAGAAGTTTAAAGTGACCACCCTTGGGCATATTCAGCGAGGTGGGAGCCCTACAGCCAAAGATAGGTTATTGGGTAGCCGAAGCGGATTGGCCGCAGTAGAGGGCTTGCTAAATGGTAAATTCAACTGTATGGCCGGTATTATTAATGATCAGGTCGTTTACACTCCATTCGACGATTGCATCAACAAAAACAAGCCATTGAACAAAGACTACTTAAGATTGCAAGAGATTTTAAGTATTTAACCATGGGTTTCATTCCAATTTTCATCACCCTAGGAGGATTTGTATTTCTATTTGTAATGTTGGTTCACCAAAATTTAAAGCAAAAGAAAAACAAAATTCGGCATGAATTAAGCCTAATTTCATCCGAACTTAATAGCATATCAAACCAAGTCAACAAAGTTTCTGGTCAGAAAGTGTATTCCATCGAGGAAGCAATCACAACGCTACAGAAAATTGGTGGAATGTCTAATTCAGTTGAATTTCAAAGCTTAGCATCAGGTATTCGACAAAAGCTTGGGGAGTTAAAAAGACTTCGGTTTGAGCACAACAAACTAATCGAAACCAAACCTTATTCATTTGCCGCCAAGATAACGGGGCATCAACCCCTTTGATCATGCACTAAGGAAAGTATACCATTGACATCGTCAGGATGAAACCAATGGTATGCTTCATCCCTTTTTAACCAGGTCACCTGTCTCTTGGCATATCTTCTGGAATTTCTTTTAAGGAGTCTGATGGCTTCCTCTCGGTCATATTCACCCTCCAGGTAACCAAATATCTCTTTATAACCAACAGTATTCAAAGCATTCCTGTTTTTGTAGGGGTGCATTTTTCAGCTTCTTCAAACAGCCCTTCAGCAATCATTTTATCCATTCGTCTGTCTATTCTACTGTAAAGCTCCTCTCTATCCCTATTCAAGGCAATTTTGATCGTTTTAAAGGGTCGTTCAACCTTTTTCGAACCCTGAAATCACTGTATTTTCTACCTGTACCTTGGCAAACTTCCAGGGCTCTAATCAAACGTTGAGGATTTTGCAGGTCTACTTTACCATAATAATTGGGATCTAGTTTTTTCAACATTTCTTGAAGAGGGAAAATACCTTCTTTGGCGTATAGCAAATTTAATTCTTGTCGGATTTCCGGAGCTATTTTGGGCATATCATCCAAACCATTTATCACAGCATCCGTATACAACCCTGAACCTCCTGTTAATAGGAGTAGGTCCTTCTCTTTAAATAAATCACCTATACACGAAAGGGCCTCAACTTCATAAGATCTAACGTCATAAGGTTCGTGAATAGATTTATTGCCAATAAAAAAGTGGGGTACCATGTCCAATTCTTCCTTGCTTGGTTTGGCTGTCCCTATATTAATTTCTTGAAAAAATTGTCTACTATCGGATGATATTATGACAGTATTAAATTTTTGGCTAAATTTATGCACAAATCAGTTTTTCCAACAGCTGTTGGGCCTGCTATCACCAGAATTATTTTATTAAAAGGAGTCAATGGATAGTTTTATATTTTAGAACTCCGAATTTAAGAAAATTCGACCATGAAAAACAAAAAAGTCTTGATCGTAGACGACAATGCCCTCAACAGAAAAGTCTTTGAGAACGTAATCGGCCACAATTATTTTTTCGAATCTGCGGGTGATGGACTGGAGGCTATAGCACTTTTAAAAGAAAACGAATACGACATCGTGTTAATGGACATCCAAATGCCAAAGCTTGACGGCATTAGTTGCCTGAAAATCATCAAAGAAGAAGAGATAACAGATATTCCTGTGATTGCAATCTCCGCTTATTCCAATCAAGGAGACCGGGAATACTTTTTATCAACAGGATTTGATGACTTTATTGCCAAGCCAGTAAAGCCAAAAGATCTATTAGAAACGATTCATTTCCACCTCAACCACCAGAAAAACCGGGTAATCATATCAGAAAAAGACAAAGACATTGATGTAGATATTAATGAATCTGTCATTCAACAATTATTAAAATACCACAGCCTGGAAAATATTAAATCGGTATACAAAGATTTCTTAGAAGAAGCCGAAAACCTCACAGAAGAAATAAAATTATTGGCAGATTTTAATAAATTTGAAGAAATTGGTGAAAAACTTCACATATTGAAAGGTAATTCAGGAACACTGGGTATTAATATGATGTATAAAGTAACTGCTCTTTTCGAAAATAAAATAAAAAATTCCTCGAAAGTGGCTTTGACTGATGACATTGACCAACTGGAAACAAGTCTTAGTAAGTTTAAGACCTTGGTTGAAAATGACAAAATTTTTATAAAATATGAGTGATGCAAAAAAAGTATTGGTAGCTGAAGACAGCTCTGTAATTATCAATCTAACTAAGAATGTTCTTTCTTTTGAGAATTTTTCAATAACCGCTGTTAAAAATGGCCAGCAAGTTTTAAACAAACTCGCCGAGGAAGATTTTGATTTAATTCTAATGGACATCAATATGCCTGTAATGGATGGCATCGTATGTACCAAAGCCATCAGAAACCTTTCGGACCCGGTAAAATCCAAAATCCCAATTATAGCCATTACAGGGAATTACAAAAATTTCACCCTTGATGACTTTAAGAAAGCAGGTTTGGATGACTATGTCCAAAAACCTTTGGACTATGATTTATTATTATCAACTGTGAAAAAACATATTTATAAGTAAAATGCCCATAAAATACACCAAAAACTTTTTGGACAAACTGGAGAATATCTTTGCTTCATCGGATTATCATTTAAGATATGAGAAAGGCAACTTTAAATCCGGTTTTTGTATTTTAAAGGAAACCAAAATTGTAATTATTAATAAATATTTCACCTTAGAAGGCAAAATCAATGCATTATTAGACATTTTGAAAATGCTTGATTTCAATCCTCAGTCCTTTAAAGATCAAAAACAACAGGATTTCCTAATTGAACTTAAACAAACAGAATTGAAGCTTTGAATATTACATTTTTAGGAACCGGAACCTCCCAGGGAGTTCCGGTAATTGGTTGTAACTGTAATGTTTGTTCCTCATTGGATTACAGAGACAAGCGCCTTAGATCCTCCTTACACCTAGACATAAATGGACAAAGTATTGTTATTGACACAGGACCGGATTTCAGGACCCAAATGCTCAGGGCTCCAATCACCCAACTTGATGCTGTAGTATATACTCATGAACACAAAGACCATACAGCAGGTCTTGATGACATACGACCGTTTAATTTTAAGCAGCAAATGGACATTCCTTTGTTTGCCACAGCACAAGTGCTAGACCAAATTAAAAAAGAGTTTTCCTATATATTTGCCCCTACGAAATACCCTGGAGTACCCAAAGTGATTTTAAACGAAATTACAAATACACCTTTCCATATCAAAGGGATCCAATTTAATCCGATTCAGGTGATGCATCACAAGCTTCCTGTTCTAGGGTATAGAATTGGGGATTTCACTTATATCACAGATGCCAATTATGTTTCTCCAGAAGAAATAAAAAAAATAAAAGGGAGTAAGATACTTGTGATTAACGCCCTACAAATCAAACCTCACATCTCGCATTTCACCCTAGCAGAAGCATTGGAATTCATAAAACATGTTGCTCCAGAAAAAGCTTACCTGACCCATATCAGCCATCAAATGGGCACCCATAGAGAGGTAAGCCTATCGCTGCCACCCAATGTTGAAATTGCTTTTGACGGCATGAAACTGCACCTATAATATGCACTTAAATTATCACTTCTTTAAGTTTTTATGCCCTGCGCTTCAAAGTGAAATTTCGGGAGGAACAGTTGTCGCTTGCTTTTCCCAAAACAAAGAAGAATTAATCATTGAAATAAAAAGAAGGGATGGCCGGCCGTTTTACATTAGAGCTTTACTATTGCCTTCAAATCCATGCCTAAGTTTTCCGAAAGATTTTAAAAGAAGCAAAAAAAACAATGTAGATCTTTTTCCTGAAGCCATCGGTAAAAAGATAACTGAACTACGCTTACTCAGCTTCGAGCGGGCATTTTATTTTATTTTGGATGAAGACCAAGCCTTACTGTTTAAGATGCATGGAAGCCGATCAAATATTCTCTATTTCTCCGAAAAAGAAGATCTCCCATCCAATATTTTCAGGAAAGAACTAAAAGAAGACCAAACGATAAAAATTCAAGGCTTAGAAAAAGACCTGACACTCACATGGGAAAGATTCAAGGAGTTAGAAGGCAATGCTTCCCAATTTTTGCCCACTTTAGGTAAACTCCCAAGAGCTTGGCTAAAAGAGGCAGGTTACCTGGAAGTCGGCCTGGAAGAGCGATTTTCATTGATGACCGAGCTCTTAGAAATGATGGAAGTACCATTTTTCTCAATTTTTAAGAAAAATGACAATTACTTGCTTAGTCTATTACCCTATCAATCAGCAATTGCAAGCACTTCTAATCCCCTTGAAGCTTGCAATCTTTATTTTCAGAAGGCCGTTGTAAGAAAAAACTTTGAATCGGTAAAAAATCAATTGCTCCGAAACCTCAATGAGCGGAGAAAAAAACGTTAAATTACATCCATAAAACCAGAGATAAACTCGAAAGCATGGAGAAGGAACCACCTCCAAGCCAAACAGCAGATGTTATCATGGCCAATCTCCATCAAATTCCTAGCGGGGCTGACAAAGTAGATCTTTTTGATTTTTATACTAATTCAACCCGGGAAATAATTTTAAAAAGAGGGCTTAGCCCTCAAAAGTTTGCGGAACAACTATATAAAAAGAGCAAGAATAAGAAAATTGAGTTTGACCAATTGAGAAAAAACCTGGCCCAGAAGGAAATGGATCTGGATGAAATTGCTAAGGAAGAAGAGACGATTAACTATTCGGAGGATTTTAGATCCATAAAGACATTGCTCAAAAAAGAGAACAAATTTTCTACTGCTAAGCCTCAGGTACAATTGCCCTATAAGCGGTTTGAAGTTGAGGGATTTGAGGTCTGGGTTGGTAAATCAGCCAAGGCCAATGATGAGTTATTGAGAAGGTACACGTGGAAAGAAGATATTTGGCTACATGCCAAAGACGTTTCAGGCTCACATGTCATTATTAAAACCCAATCAGGAATGACCCCTACTAAACAAGTTTTGGAACGAGCAGCAGCCTTAGCAGCCCATTATTCAAAGAATAAAACAGCATCTTTAGCTCCGGTCATTTATACTCCATGTAAATACGTGAGGAAAGTCAAAGGCTCACTTCCGGGGGCTGTGATGGTGGATCGCGAAAAAGTCATATTAATTAAACCTGAGGGGCCTGAGGAAATGTAAAGCCAAATCTGTTTTTCCCAAAGCCATTTTTTATAATTAACCTTTGTCGAAGCCTTAACAGTAGGCTGATTAAAAGCACTTTTTTGCAAATTATTTTTTCCACTAAATGTGCTACAAACCTTCTTTTGGATAATCCGGGCTAAACCCAGTAAAAAAATAAAATGGCAGCCTAATCAATCAGACTGCCATTTTCCTAAAGAAATGAACCAACATTTCCGGTTTTATCACCGTGGAGATTAATCCACCACATGAATCTTCAACATATTGGTTTTACCTTTTGCTTTTAGTGGCATGCTGGCAGTATTGATAACAATATCGCCTGCTGACACATGTTTTTCAGATTTTAATCTTTCTTGAATATCATGGAAAGTACCATCTGTGGACACTTGGCTATCGTAATAAAAAGCCCTTACCCCCAGACCAAACTTAATTGCGTTAACAATTTCTTGTTCCGAGTAAAGATAAAGATATCGGCTGAAGGACGGTGTGACGAAATACGCAATGCTGTAAATCCGGAGGTTGTAATTCCGACAATTGCCTTGGCTTTTACATTTCTAGACAACCTACTAGCCATTAGCAATAAATTATTGCTTAGGAAGCTTTCAGTATCTTCCGGGATTTTGTAGAGGTTGTGGTACACTTCTCCATTGACCTCAATATGATCGATAATACTGCTCATTGCCTTTACCGCTGCAATAGGAAATTTTCCTGAAGCTGTTTCTGCAGAAAGCATCACTGCATCAGCCCCATCCAAAACAGCTGATGCTACATCATTGGTTTCTGCTCTTGTCGGCCTTGGGTTTACGATCATGCTTTCCATCATTTGGGTAGCAATAATTACAGGCTTACAGGCGAGCTTACATTTCTCTACCATTTTTTTCGCCATAGTGGAACAATTTCCATAGGCACTTCTACGCCAAGGTCTCCCCTAGCCACCATAATTGCATCTGTAGCATTAATGATTTCATCAATGTTCTCCAGTGCTTCAGGCTTTTCTATTTTGGCAACAATTTTACAAGATTTACCGGTTTTTTAATTCTTTCCCTAAGGTCCAGAATATCATCGGCACTTCTTACAAAAGAAAGGGCAATCCAATCTACTTCATTTTCCAAGCCAAACTCAAGGTCAACCAAGTCTTTTTCTGTAAGAGATGGTGCGCTAATTTTTGTATTGGGAAGGTTGATACCCTTTCTGGATTTCAAAATGCCACCATGTACTACGGTACAATCCACATTTTTTCCATCTGTTTTAAGCACTACCAATTCCAAATTTCCATCATCGATAAGGATACGGTCACCTTTGACCACATCATTGGGCAAATTTTGGTAAACTGTGCTCACCAAACTGGCTGTCCCCACCACAGGGTCGTTTGTAATGGTAATGGGATCTCCGGGCTTAATCAGCACCTCATTATTTTCCACCTCACCCACTCTAATTTTTGGTCCCTGGAGATCCTGCAATATCCCTGTACTAAGGTTCAGGCTGTCATTCATTTCACGGATGGTTTTAATGACTGCCGCATGAATGCTATGATCGCCATGGGAGAAGTTTAACCTGAAAATATCAGCCCCGGCCATCACAAGCTCCGTAATGGTTTCCTTATTATTACTGGCAGGACCAATAGTAGCTAATATTTTGGTTTTATTAAAAATAGGTACTCTCATTTTCTATATATTTAATATGTTAACAGGTTTTCTTTTGATTTTAGCTTAATCGTATCAATTTTCACAATACTGTGTATTCCTCTTGCATTAGAAAGGGCGTCAATATACGTATTTAAATCCACTTCATCTGTAAAGTCTTGGCAGAGTAAAAAGTAATCCATACTCTGGAGTTCCGGAATCAGGTATCTTGAGCCTCCGCCTACCGGATATGACTTATTTTTGAGTAGTTGAATAAATCCGTGTTCTTTTTTAACATAAATTGAGAAATAATTAAATCCGGTTGATTCAAGAATTCCAAGTGATAATCTTCAGTCTTTTTTAAACGAATCCCCAAAGTTGTATTGATCAGCCAGGCTAACTTATAGTCCTTTAAAGGGGCTACAAGGCCTAAAAGATCAAAATCGAAGGTGGTTTCATAAAGAAGCTTGCTTTTCTTCATTCAGGAAGAATTTAAAAGCTCAAAGGTAAAAATTTTATTTCAACTTCTAACTTTGAGCGAAAGTTCTTAATTTAGTTTGTCATTTTTTTGACATTAAGGTATTAAATAATTTTCTTTGCGGTGTGTTTAAACTAAACTGATCACAAAATGTCTGAAATTGCACAAAAAGTAAAAGCCATTATCGTTGATAAGTTAGGCGTCGAAGAATCTGAAGTTACTCCTGAAGCGAGCTTTACCAATGACCTTGGTGCTGATTCTTTAGATACAGTGGAACTTATCATGGAATTCGAAAAAGAATTCAACATTTCTATTCCGGATGACCAGGCTGAGCAGATCGGTACGGTTGGTCAGGCTGTTAGCTATTTGGAAGCTAACGTAAAATAACCCATACTTAAAATCATTTATGAATTTAAGAAGAGTTGTAGTAACAGGTTTAGGTGCCCTTACACCAATCGGCAATACTGTCCCGGAATTCTGGGACGGCTTGTCGAATGGTGTAAGCGGTGCTGCGCCTATTACCCGTTTTGATGCCTCAAAATTCAAAACCCAATTTGCCTGCGAAGTAAAAGATTTGGACATACTTCAATTTATGGACCGAAAAGAGTCCAGAAAAATTGATCCGTATTCCCAATATGCAATGGTAGCTGTCGCTGAAGCCATGCAAGACTCCGGGCTAGACCTAGATAAGATAGACCTTACCAGAGCCGGAGTAATCTGGGGATCTGGGATAGGTGGATTGAAAACCTTTCAGGATGAAGTAACAAGCTTTTCCGGAGGAGATGGTACACCAAGATTTAACCCTTTTTTCATCCCTAAAATGATAGCTGATATCGCTGCAGGGTTTATTTCCATTAAATATGGATTCCAAGGGCCTAATTTTGCAACCGTCTCAGCCTGTGCCTCTGCTACCAACGCCTTGATAGATGCATTCAATTACATCCGACTAGGAAAAGCCAACATATTTATATCCGGAGGATCAGAAGCAGCAGTTACTGAAGCAGGTGTAGGAGGGTTTAATGCTTTGAAGGCTTTGTCTCAAAGAAATGAGGACCCAGCAACTGCCTCCCGACCTTTTGACAAAGACAGGGATGGTTTTGTATTGGGAGAAGGTGCCGGTGCATTAATTTTGGAAGAATACGAACATGCGAAAGCACGGGGTGCCAAAATTTATGCAGAATTAATCGGTGGCGGAATGACTGGCGATGCCCATCATATCACTGCACCACATCCGGAAGGACGAGGAGCAGCAAACGTGATGAAATTCGCTCTTGAAGATGCCGGTTTAAAACCTGAGGCCATAGATTATATTAATGTGCATGGTACTTCCACTCCTCTTGGAGATCTTAGTGAAGTAAAAGCCATTAAAAATATCTTTGGTGATCACGCGTACAATTTGAATATCAGTAGTACAAAATCCATGACAGGTCACCTTCTGGGAGCTGCAGGTGCTGTAGAAGCCATAGCATCCATTTTGGCTATGAGAAACAGTCTTATTCCACCTACCATCAATCATTTTACTGATGATGAGGAAGTGGATGAAAAACTGAACCTCACTTTTAATAAAGCCCAGAAAAAAGAGGTCAATGTAGCACTGAGTAACACTTTTGGTTTTGGTGGACATAACTGTTCTATCATTTTCAAAAAAATAGCAGAATAAATTTGAAATTACTTCGGTTGCTCAGAATTCAAGAGCTAACTTATAATAAGAAAGATAAAAGGCTTGCTTACGCTATTAAAAACATAGTGGGTAGCAAGCCTTTAAATTTATCTCTCTATAGACTTGCGTTCAGACATGTTTCTGCATCGAAAGAAATTAAAGCCGGTGTAAAAATTAGTAATGAGCGCCTTGAATACCTGGGAGATGCAGTATTGGGCACCATTGTGGCCGAATTCCTCTTCCAAAAATTCCCCTATCGTGACGAAGGTTTTCTTACCGAAACAAGATCTAGAATTGTCAACAGAGAATCCCTGAACCAAGTGGGTCAAAAAATCGGATTGCCTAAAATTGTGGAATCCGAAATGGGCAACAAAGTACCCTATAGTTTCAAATCTCTTTATGGAGATACGCTGGAAGCCCTGATCGGTGCCATTTATTTAGACCGAGGATACTATTTTTGCAGAAAGTTCATCAACAGTAGGTTAATCAATCCTTTTTTTGACTTGGACAATATCATTGCCACTACAACCAATTTTAAAAGCAAAATTATAGAGTGGTCTCAAAAAGACAATAAAGAAATAGACTTTAAACTAAAATCTGTAGAAGGCAGCCAACGTTTCAAGGAGTTTAAAGTAGAATTGAACATCAATGGTACACCTTTCTCAGAAGGGAAAGGGGCTACCAAGAAAAAGCTGAACAGGAAGCTGCAAGAATAGCCTGCGAAAAACTACAGATAATCCCCTAAATAAAAGCATTCCTAAACCGGTCTTAAAAAAAATATCCTCATGTCTCCAATACTTCTCGCTGGTGCCACGCTCAATCAAACTCCATTGGACTGGGAAGGTAACCTAGACAATATTATTCAGGCCATTGCTATGGCCAAAGAAAAAAATGTTGACCTCCTGTGCTTGCCGGAATTAAGTATTACAGGGTACGGAAGTGAAGACCTATTTTTGAGCTATTGGTACCCTAAGAAAGCACTGGACAGTCTACAAAAAATCCTTCCTTATACCCAAGACATTACCGTTTTGGTGGGCCTGCCCTGCAGAATCCACAGTCAATTGTACAATTGCATGGCAGTATTAGAAGACAGGGAAATTCTTGGCTTTGTAGCCAAACAATTTTTAGCCATAGATGGAGTCCATTATGAAGGCAGGTGGTTTACCCCTGGAAAGCAGGAGAGGTAACCACCATTGAATGCTTTGATGGCAAATACCCATTCGGAGACATTATTTTCGATAAACATGGTCATAAATACGGTTTCGAAATCTGTGAAGATGCTTGGAGGGGAGCAAAAGACCCGGACATCGCCTTAAAAAAGAGGGGTAGACATTATATTTAATCCCAGTGCAAGTCATTTTGCCATGGGCAAAAGTGAACAAAGAGAATTACTGGTAAAAGAGAGTTCCAAGGAATTAGGTGTGGCCTATTTTTATGTCAATTTATTGGGCAATGAAAGTGGCCGAATGATTTTTGATGGGGAAGTACTTTACGCTGAGGAGGGAGAAGTTTTGCTAAAAAACAAATTGCTTTCCTTCCAATCTGTTCAACTTCAAACTTTTCATTTCCCGGCCAAAGGTGCCAAACCTTTACAGTTGACACACAATTCCCAAACTAAAAACGAGGAATTTATGGCAGCCTGCACATTGGCGCTTTTTGACTACCTCAGAAAGAGTCGAAGCAGGGGGTTTGTCCTTTCCCTAAGTGGTGGCGCAGACTCCTCCACCATAGCCATATTGGTTGCAGATATGGTAAAAAGAGGTGTGGAGATGTTTGGAGCCCCATTGTTTCTGAAAAAAATCCATAGAGAGAATGACATCAGCCCAAGCAGCAATACCAAAGAAATCATAAAGGAAATTTTCACCACAGCTTATCAAGGAACAAGAAACTCTTCAACTGCCACGTTAAACAGTGCACAAAATCTTGCCAAAAGCTTGGGTGCCACTTTCCACCATTGGACAATAGATGAAGAAGTTTCTTCCTATACCCATAAAATAGAAAATGCACTAGGCAGAAAGCTCAGCTGGGAAAAAGACGACATTGCCCTTCAAAATATTCAGGCAAGAGCAAGGTCCCCCATTATTTGGATGCTGGCCAATATTAAAAATTTCTTACTACTTAGCACTTCTAATCGAAGTGAGGGAGATCTTGGCTATGCAACAATGGACGGGGATACTAGTGGCAGCATTTCACCTATTGCAGCGGTCAGCAAAGATTTTATTTTGCAATGGTTAAGGTGGGCAGAAAAGGAAAAAGCTTATGAGGGTTTAAGTTATGTCAACTCTTTGCAACCTACTGCTGAATTAAGGCCACAGGAACGTAGCCAGACAGATGAAGATGATCTTATGCCTTACCCCATTATTTCTGCCATAGAAAAACTGGCTATCAGAGACAGGAGATCACCTATGGATGTATACCTTATTTTGAAAGAAGAAATTTCTCTTGAACCATCTGTATTAAAAGGTTACATTGCCAAATTCTTTAGGTTATGGTCAATTAATCAATGGAAGAGGGAGAGATTGGCTGTTTCTTTTCATTTGGATGAGTTCAATGTTGACCCAAAAACATGGTACAGGTTTCCGGTTTTATCCGGTGGGTATCGGGAAGAATTGGCTTTAATGGAAAAACTTGAAGAATAAATCAACGACTATCATCAAAAAGAATAAACCATGATTAACAGTATTTTGTATTACGTCGTTTGGAGTCCCAATCCTTCGATTTTTTCAGGATTTGACAGGTTGCGTTGGTACAGCTTGTTGTTTGCTATGGGGTTTATAATCTCTCAACAATTCATGATCCATTTCTTTAAAAAGGAAGGACATGATGAAAACTTGGTTGACAAATTGACCATTTATATGGTACTGGCTACCATTATTGGAGCAAGATTGGGTCACGTTCTATTTTATGAACCCCAGCGCTACCTAAGCAACCCTATAGATATTTTAAAAGTTTGGGAAGGAGGTCTTGCCAGCCACGGCGCTGCTATCGCCATCCTTTTCGCCTTATGGCTTTATGCTAAGAGAACACCCGGCCAATCTTATTTGTGGGTTGTAGACAGAATTGTTATTGTAGTGGCCCTAACCGGAGCTTTGATTCGTTTCGGAAATTTAATGAATTCAGAAATTGGTGGAAAAGCAACAGGTACAGACAGTGGCTTTGTATTTGCTAGAGAAACTGAAGAAATTCTAGCTACCATGAATCTTCCCATAATTTCGATCAATGCTTATAAACCGGAAGATCGCCAAGGAGAGCTTTCAGGAGATGGTCGTGTACCGGTAAATTTTGACATTGAAATTGAAAAGGGTGGTTTTGATGAATCGAATCTAAAATCTGTACTGGAGCGTGATGTTAAATATGCATTGACAAGGTTTGCAAGTTCCAAAAAATACATGGCCGAAGACCCTGAGGCTCCATTAAATCTGGTAATTAAAGATCAAGGGGATCATTACTTGGCTGTAGTTAAAACCTTTGGCCTTGCCAAACACCCTACTCAAATTTATGAATCTATAACCTATTTTCTCATTTTCCTATTGTTGTTCCTAGGCTGGAGAAAATACAAAGAAAAATACCTGAAGGTTTATACCTGGGATTATTCTTAATCTCAGTTTTCGGAATGCGCTTTGTTTGGGAATTTTTCAAGGAAAATCAAGTTGATTTTGAAGATAATCTCACATTCAATATGGGGCAAGCTTTAAGTATTCCACTGGTAATTATAGGTTTAGGCTTGATCGTTTATTCCTTGAAAAATAAAAAAGGGAAAAGCACCCCATAAAAACTAAATTAAGGGACAGGGTCATGGCCCTGTCCTCCCCATGGATGACACCTACCTATTCGCTTGATTCCCAACCATCCACCTTTCAAAACACCATGTTTCAAAATGGCCTCTTTGGTATATTGACTACAGGTTGGGTAATAACGGCAGGACCTCGGTATCAAGGGAGAAATAGCATATTGATAAATCAATATTGGAAATACAGCAATATTTTTCACTATTTTCTTCACTTTTTCGTATTTACATTAAACAAGTTAATTTATATAAATAAAGTTCTATTTCTTACATCAAAATTTAGATTCTCTTGAACCTAAAACAGCTATTTTACCGGCTTTTATTACTGATATGCATCCTGGGAACAGGTGGTAAAATTTTGTTTGCCCAAAATAGTGACAGTTTATACATTAGCCCCAATAATACCAGTACTCCCAAGCAAGTTACAATTAATAATATTTTTATTGTTGGCAATGAAAAAACACGCAAGAACATCATCCTTCGGGAGATGAACCTTGCCGAAAACATGACCTATAACTGGGAGGAATTTGTAGCTTTGGTCACAGCCGACCAAAAAAAAATCTACAACCTACGGCTTTTCACTACTGCCACTGTCACCCCACTTTTTGTAGGCGAAGAACAAGTTGAAATTTTAGTCTCCGTCAAAGAAAGGTGGTACATCCTTCCCAGCATAATTTTTAATTTGGCAGATCGAAATTTCTCTGAATGGTGGTCCAATCAAAATAGGGATTTTTCCAGGGTAAACTATGGGATTAAATTGGATCACAATAATATCGGAGGAAGAAATGAAAAACTTCGAGTAATTGGTCAGGTGGGCTTTACACAAGCCATTCTCCTGAATTATACCATCCCCTATTTTGATAAAAATCAACTACATGGCTTGGCAGCCAAATTTAGCTACAATACAAACAAAAACATCCCTATAAAATCAGTTGGAAACAAACAGTATTTTTACAGAAATCCTGATGAGGATATTTTAAAAAAGACACTCGCTGCCTCCCTAACTTATAGTTTCAGAGGTAGTTTCTATAATTTCCATTACTTTACGGCAGGCTACCACAACACTTGGATTCATAAAGATGTTATCCAAGAAAAACCCAACTACTTTACCCACGATGACCAAAAATTAAAATACTTTCTCGCCTCTTATCGGTACCGTCATGACAACCGTGACAATGTCTCTTATGCAACCCATGGAACCATGTTGGATGCCAGCCTTACCAAATATGGAATGTTTGGAAACGATGACATCGATGAGTTGGAATTTAGTATAATGGCCAGCAAGTACAACAAACTAGGAGATAAATTTCACTTTGCTACAGGAATTTCAGGCTCTGCTTTTTTTAGCGATAATCAGCCTTATACACTGGTTCGCGGTATAGGTTATAAACCGGATTTTATCAGGGGCTATGAACTCAATGTTATCGAAGGCCAACAATTAATCGCCCACAAGAACAGCTTGCGTTATGAAATACTAGACATAGCCTATGATATTTCTGACATTATGCCGATTGATGAATTTTCGGTGTTCCCAATAAAACTTTACCTCAGTGGCAATTTTGATCATGGTTATGTTAGAGATGCCAATCGCCTTCCTTTAAACGCCGCACTAACTAATAAATATTTGTTAGGATATGGTTTGGGGCTTGACCTAATCGGTATGTATGACGCCGTTTTTAGATTTGAATATTCCGTAAATAACATGGGGACAGGCAGTTTCTTTGTCAATGTGAAGGCTCCTATATAATTCGTTATTTTTTTCGATTACATGGATTTTTAGTATATTCCAGTAATACTTTATTTTTTCTTTCTTTTTTGGTTATGGAGAAATGGGTGCTAGTTGGTTCAATTTTGCTTTTTACCGGGACTTCTTGGGGCCAAAATGGCATGGACCATTTCCCAAAAGGAGCGCAAAGCCTTGGCCTAGGAAATGCCAGTGTAACCCTCCACGAACCTTGGGCAATTTTTAACAATATAGGCGCTTTAGGCAAAGGAACGACAGATATTTTAGCCGTAGTAGGATATGACCACCGACTAGGCCTAAATGAACTAACCACTTTGGCAGCCGGAATAACAATCCCTACAGAAAATTTAGGCATTTTAGGGGTAGGAGTTTCCTCTTACGGTGGAGAATTGTTTAACCAACAACAGATCGGCATTGGACTGGCAAAACAGATGGGACTGGCCAGCTTAGGCCTAAAAATTAATTATTTCCAAACCAATATTGAAGGTTTTGGCAGAAGTGCCAGGCCGGTTTTGGAACTTGGAGGCACCGCAGAACTTTTCCCCGGCGTATTTTTTGGGGCCCATCTTTACAATATCACTCGAGCAGCCATTAGCAAGGCCAGTTTAAATTACCTGCCAACAATTGTAAAAACCGGTATTTCATATCGACCATCTGATAACCTGATGGTCAACATTGAAACTGAAAAAGAACTTTCCTCCCCTGCCCAATTCAAAGCCGGTATAGCCTATAGTTTTGAAGAGAAATTCTGGGCACGAACAGGAATAACAAGTCAGCCCAATAATTTGTATTTTGGCATTGGATTTCGACCTAGAAGGTATCAGGTAGATTATGCTTTATCACGAAATTATTTACTGGGTTTCACCCACCATTTTTCTTTAAACTATAACCTTTCTGCTCAATGAAAGGCAAGGCAATCACCGGCCTAGCCTTATTGGTAGCCACTATGGGGCTTTACGCCCAACAAATACCAAAAACCGAACTTGATATAGAAGCATTTATAGAGGAAAGGTTTGCCTTTCAGGAAGAAGACATCCCATATGAAGACCTCTACGAAAGCCTTCTTCAACATTACTTTCAGCCTTTGGACCTTCAAAAGGCTACAAGCACAGACTTGCAATCCCTCTATCTGTTAAGTCCGAAACAAATAGAATCTTTCATCAATTACAGGAATCAATTGGGCAACTTTGTATCCCTATATGAACTACAGGCAATTCCTGATTGGACTTTAACAACCATCGAAAACCTCTTACCTTTTGTGATCATCAATTCCTCCAACCCTAACCAAAGCCTCCCGGGTTTTAAGCGCATGGCAAAAGCGGAAAATGCCTATTTACTTTTACGTCATAATAGAGTATGGCAAGAAAGAAAGGGATTTTCTCTCCCGGACACATTGGCCAATGGAACGTTGAGTAGCAGGTATATGGGAGATCCAAATAACCTTTACCTAAGGTTTCGCCTGCAACAACCTTCAGATTTTAGTATCGGACTGACTTTAGATAAAGATGCCGGTGAATTATTTACTTGGGATCCTCAAACCAAACGATATGGGTTTAATTTTCTTTCTTTCCATTACACTTTGTACAACAAGGGACGCTTAAAAATGCTATCTCTAGGGGATTACCAATTACAATACGGACAGGGATTAGTTTTTGGTTCAGGATTTTCCGTCGGAAAAGGAGCTGAAACAATTACCACAGTAAAAAGAAGTTCTATAGGCGTAAGGCCTTACACCTCTGTTCTGGAGGCAGGCTATTTTAGGGGTCTAGCAGCAACTTATTCTATGGGTAGATTAGATATGACATTTATGCTTTCCAACAAATCAAGGGATGCAAATATTCAGACCACGATAGATAGTTTAGACAATTCCTCCTCCTATTTATCTTCCTTGGTATTATCAGGTCTGCATCGTACAAAAAATGAAATCCAAAAAAAGCACAAGCAAACGAACAAAATTTAGGTGTAAATTTGGGCTACCAGAATTTCGATAAAACGCTTAAAGTTGGTGTAAACTCCTTGTATACCGGATACAGTCAGCCCATTTATCCAACAGAAAGGGTTTACAATCAATTCGAATTTAAAGGTAAAAGCAACACAGTTCATAGTATATATTTCACTTACAATTTTAGAAATCATTATTTCTTTGGTGAAACAGCTCTTTCTAAAAGTGGGGGAATGGGCCATGTCGCAGGCTTTATGAGTAGCCTCAATAGCAAATTAGATTTTTCATTGGTATGGCGAAAATACGATCGACACTTTCATACCTTTTATGGAAATGCTTTTTCAGAGGGCTCACGCCCCATCAATGAAGAAGGCTTGTATATGGGGGTTTATTTTAAACCCAATAGAAAATTCAGTTGGTCTGCCTATTATGACTATTTCAGTTTTCCTTGGATGCGTTTTAGGGTGTATGCACCTTCTATTGGCCATGAATGGCTAAGTAGGTTTAAATTTCAACCCAACAAGCAACTTACACTGTTTATTCAATTCCGAGAAGAAATAAAAAGCAGGAATTTATTATCTGAAGACCAGCCAAGCAGCCAGTATTTACTCGCTCAAGGAAAAAGACAAAATATGGTATGGAGTCTTAATTATCATCCCAACCGAAGCTGGCAGTTAAAATCAAGGGTTCAACAAAGTTTTTATAAATTTGCCGGGGAAAAATCAAAAGGATTTTTAATTGCACAGAGTATATCCGGAGAGGCAGGGGCTTGGAAATTTTCGGGAAGTCTTGCTTTATTTGACACTAATGATTACGAAAACAGACAGTACCTTTATGAAAAAAATGTTTTGTGGGCTTTTTCTATACCCAATTTTTACGATCAAGGAATAAGAACCTATTTATTGGTGCAGTATAAAGTAAACCCTAGGTTGACAATTTGGGGGAGGTGGGCTAAAACCAACTATACCAACCGAGAGCAAATTGGATCCGGATTGCAAGAAATCGCAGGAAATAAAATGGTTGAGACCACTTTCCAATTGAGATATCAATTTAACCGATAAGCAAGTCCAAGGCTTATCGGTTAAATCTCTAACATTAAATCTTATTTTTCTTTCAGCAAATCCCTGATTTGTTCCAACAATACTTCTGTTTTATTGACAGTTGGTGGCGGTGGTGTTGGTGCAGCTTCTTCTTTCTTTTTCAAATTATTAATCACCTTAACAATCATAAATACGGCAAAAGCCACTATTGTAAAATCCACGGCAAATTGAATAAACGTGCCATAATTAATGGTTACTGCATTTATTTCTTCTCCGGCCGGATCAATATAGGCTTCCTTGAGAACAACTACTAAATCTGTGAAATCTACTCCCCCGACAAGAAGTCCGATAGGTGGCATGATAATATCATTTACTAAGGAAGAAACAACCTTCCCAAATGCAGCGCCAATAATAACTGCAACTGCTAAATCTACGACATTACCTTTTACGGCAAAATCCTTGAATTCTTTAATCAATCCCATACTTTTGTTGGTTAATGGTTCTATAAATAAATTTAATAAGCCGTTCAATATAAGAAAAATTCTATGATTATTGCAAAATAATTATATCCCAAACACTATTTCAACAAATCAGGCATGTCCAAAATAAAACATATAAATCAACCAATTGCGCCAATTCATCCCAAAACCCTAGTCTCTCATGAAACCGGTAGGACAGACAACTATTACTGGATGAATAATAGAGAAAACCCTGAGGTTATTCAATATTTAGAGGAAGAGAATAAATACACCGACAGCCAACTAAAAGAAACTGAGGACTTACAAGCGTCCCTTTTCGAAGAAATGAAAGGGAGAATCAAGGAAGAAGACAGTAGTGTTCCCTATTTTAAAAATGGATATTTCTATTATAGTCGCTTTGAAAATGGCAAAGAATACCCCATATACTGTAGAAAAGAAGGGCATTTAGAAGCAGAAGAACTAACCCTATTGAATGTAAATGAATTGGCTGAAGGCAATGAATACACCAATGTCAATGCATTGGCTATTTCCGAAAACAACAAACTCCTGGCTTATTCCCTCGACACAGTTGGCAGAAGGATTTACAATATTTATTTCAAAATGCTCGACAGTGATCGTATTTTAGAAGATCAACTAATAGCTGTCACGGGGAGTATTGTTTGGGCAGCAGATAATCAAACAGTTTTCTATTCACAGCAGGATCCGGAGACCCTTCGTCCTAATAAAATTTTCCGGCATGTTGTGGGAACTGCTCAAGAAACTGACGAATTGGTATATGAAGAAAAGGATGAGACTTTTACGGTAGGCTTAAAAAAATCAAAGTCCAGAGAATTTCTATTTATTGTTAGCCAAAGCACAATCTCTTCAGAGTACCGGTTTCTTCCGGTAGATAAGCCAAATGAAAGCTGGAAAATACTTCAGGAAAGGCAAGCCAACTTAGAGTATGAAGTAGATCATTATGGTAACTATTTTATTATCCTTACCAATGCAGATCAAGCCAAGAATTTTAAATTGGTTAAAACCCCTATAGACCAGACAGAAAAAGAAAATTGGGAAGACATTATTCCTGTGAGAGAAAACGTTTTCTTAGAGGAATTTGAAGTATTCAAGCATCACTTGGTCATTGCCAATCGATTCAATGGATTGCAGCGATTGGAAATCAGGTCATGGGATGGAGAGAAAAAGCATACCATTAAAATGGAAGACCCGGCTTATACAGTCTGGATCGGCACCAACCCTGAATTTTATACTGAAGTACTTAGGTATGGCTACAATTCGCTCACCACTCCTGCTTCAGTCTTTGATTACCACATGGAAACACGAGAGAAGACACTTATGAAGCGCCAAGAAGTCGTGGGAGGCCATAATCCGGAAGATTACCAATCCGAACGTGTTTGGGCAAGTTCTAAGGATGGTACTGATATTCCTATATCTTTAGTCTATAAAAAGAATTATTTGCCAAAGAAGGACAAAACCCGGTACTTCTATACGGTTATGGCTCCTATGGACTAAGCTCAGACCCTTATTTTAGTTCAAGTAGACTGAGTTTGTTGGACAGAGGTTTTGTCTTTGCAATTGCCCATATCAGAGGGGGTCAAGAAATGGGGAGACATTGGTATGAAGAAGGCAAGATGCTAAAAAAAAAAACACCTTTGAAGACTTTATTGCTTGTGGAGATTTTTTAATTCGTGAAAAATATGCTCATCCAAATAAACTTTTTGCCATGGGGGGAAGTGCCGGAGGACTGCTTGTAGGGGCTGTAATCAATCAACGTCCGGACCTTTTTTACGGAGTAGTGGCTGCAGTTCCCTTTGTAGATGTGGTAACCACCATGTTGGACGAAAGCATCCCTTTAACTACAGGTGAATTTAATGAATGGGGCAATCCAAAAGAAAAACGCTATTTTGACTACATGCTTTCTTACTCTCCATATGACAATGTGAAAGAGCAGGATTACCCACATTTACTAGTGACTTCAGGCTTACACGACAGTCAGGTACAATACTGGGAACCTACCAAGTGGGTAGCAAAACTTCGTGCATTACGCACCAACAACAATTTACTTTTACTTCACACCAATATGGAGGCCGGTCATGGTGGCGCTTCCGGTCGTTTTAACTCGTTGAAGGAATTGGCCATGGAATATGCCTTTATTTTATCTCTTGTGGAAAATTGACCTAAAGTAAAATCATAAACTCTATTAAGCCTGTTGTTCCTTTCAACAGGCTTTTTTTATCCCTTGTAGTAACATAAGTTTCCTCCATCCGGAGCTTAGTTAGGGGAAATACCTGTTCCTAATCCAAGAAAGAATATGCATCCCCTGCTTGCAAGGGGTTTACATACTTTGGGTTTGATCAACATGAATTTTACTTTAGATCCAATAGTTCAAATAAAGCAAAAGACAGGTAGTCTTCTTCCAAATCCGGATTATCCGGGTGGTTTTTTGACAAATACACTCCTGCTTCAGTAATGAACAGATTGTCCGGTAAAAATTTCTCCTTTTCAAATAGGGTTTCTCCTATAACATTCAACTCGCTGTCTAAAATTAATATGGAAAACATCTTTGGAACGAATCTATACTTCATTATTTCCTCCTCACTAGTTAATTCTATTTCCGGATAACAAACCCTATAATAGACATTCTTGAATTTATCGTAAAAGATGCTTTTATAATTCGGTGCACTAGCAAAATACCTGTAATTCTCCTCTCTAGAACCTGACAAATCGAAGTTTCGAAAGCCGTTAATGTAATTACTTTTTGCAGTAACTGAAGCTAAAGAAGTATTCCTTGCATCTGAATAATACAAGTCATGGTCGGAATGAAAAGAATAAACCCATTTGTCTAACCCTTTTGCAAAGCTGAAATCGAAAAACCTATACCCATCTACCAAATAGTTATTGGGAAATTTGTGGGACAAAAGCTCTGTCTCTCCATTGTTAAGGTTGATGCTATAAGTCAAATGTCTTTTGGACAGCACATCATTTGTAATTTGGTTATGGACATCCGCAGGACGGGTTTTTACCACTAAATCCTCTCCAACTAGCACCGCCGGAGAAGAAAAATACGTTAAGTGGACAAAAGGGGAAGTATGCATCTCTGGTACCTGAACTGTGATTTTTTTTCTGACCGACCCGCTTGTGTCTGTTAAATATATATTTGGACTAAATTGCTGGAAAAGAAAGATACTGTCTAACTTATGGATGTAGAATGAAAATATCCGACCTACGCTATTGTTGCCTTCAACAGAAAACCTTAACCTTTTATGTAGGGTTTTATTCTCCATGTCATACATCTGAATCTCATTCGTTTTCGGGTTAAGATTAAAAAACCAACCTTTAGAACCCTGATGATATGCCAACTGCATGCTTCTATTATCTGTCAATGAATCAATCGGTATTCTTATTGAATTGGAGGATTGAACTAATTTTTTAGCACTATAGCTTTACCCTTTTCATCCTTTTCACATCCAAAAACCATCGCTAAAATCATTACTATGAATCCAGAGATTTTGTATAGCTTGTATTTGTCTAATGTATTTTGTCTTCTGCCCATGTGGCTGTTATTATAAATGTGATGGTCCTACTTCCAAGTTTTACCCTTTTCACTGAATTTGTTTTTCCGCCCTACCTCTACCTTCTTAAGATGCTGAAATTTTAAGTCATTGAACCCTAAAGCCAATGCTTAATAATACTTAAGCATAATTTTTATACCTGATAATTTAGTTATTCTAACTTGCATTTACAATTTTGCCAAAGTATTTATTTTATAGCCTCTAATTTGGATTTAAAGCAGCTTTTTAAGCGGAGACAAAATTATTTTCAAACAAGCCCCAGACTTATGATTGACATTAAAACAAAATAATTAACAAGTGGGAGTAGAATCCTAAGGGAATTTTTCTAAAACACCAACAACCACCCCCATTTTTTTGTATTATTAAAATATTTTACCTATTTTTTATAAAAATTATATTTTTTTAATCTTTGATCCAACTGAATTAATTAGACAATATGAACGTAAACCACGATTCACAACACTCTTTTTATGATGAAATGTATGATGGAGATCGCACATTAAGGGAACATTATTCCAGCTTTGGAGCATTCATTGATACCATTTCAGCAAAAAAACTAAACCAGTTACAATTCTCTGCTGATAAGGCTCAGATGGCCATGGGAATGACCTTTAATGTTTATCATGACAAAGAAGGTTTGGAAAAATTCTACATTTGGATATCATCCCTAGAATAATTCCCGGCAATGATTGGCAGAAGATCAATGAGGGGTTAAAACAAAGAATCACTGCCTTAAACTTATTTCTCCAGGATATTTACAACGAACAAAAGATTCTAAAAGATAAGGTGGTACCTGCTGACTTAATTCTGGGAAGCAAAGACTTTTAAAACCATGTATGGGCATGACACCTCCAAAAGGCATTTGGTGCCATATTACAGGAACAGACCTAGTACGGAACAATGATGGGGAATTTTATATATTGGAGGATAATTTACGTTGTCCTTCAGGTGTTTCTTATATGCTGGAGAGCCGTGAAATTATTAAACGTGCCTTTCCTAATTTATTCAATAAACTAGGGGTAAGACCCGTTTCAGATTATCCTACCAAACTTTTGGACATGTTACAATATTTGTCCGATAAACCCAGGCCGGTAATCGGGGTATTGACTCCCGGAGTTTATAATTCTGCCTACTTCGAGCACTCCTACCTCGCTCAACAAATGGGGGCAGAACTTGTTTCCGGAATGGATTTACTCGTTCAAGACAAAAAGGTTTACATGCAAACCACTCAAGGTATTGAACAGATAGATGTACTGTACAGAAGAATCGATGATACTTTCCTCGACCCTTTGGCGTTTAACCCCAACTCAATGCTTGGGATTCCGGGGCTCTTTGAGGCTTATAAGGCAGGCAATATAGCTCTTGCAAATGCTCCAGGGACGGGCGTAGCCGACGACAAAGCTGTGTATGCTTATGTACCCAAAATAATTAAATATTACTTGGATCAAGATCCCATTCTCAATAATGTTCCGACTTACCTATGTAGAGAGGAAAAAGACAGGAAGCATGTTTTAGAAAATATTGCAGACCTTGTGGTCAAAGAAACCAATGCTGCAGGAGGTTATGGAATGATGATCGGACCTAAAGTTGATGCATCAGAACATCAGAAATTCAGGCAACTGATCAAAGATAATCCCAACAACTATATTGCACAGCCTACTTTATCCCTTTCAACAGTTCCGTCCTTAGTGGATCATAAAACAATAGAAGGGCGTCACGTAGATTTAAGGCCTTATGTATTGTATGGGAATGAGGTGGAAGTAATACCAGGGGCACTTACCCGGGTCGCATTAAAAAAAGGATCTCTTGTAGTCAATAGTTCTCAGGGTGGTGGAAGTAAAGACACTTGGGTGCTATATTAATCTAAAAGCAAAAGCGATAATATGTTAAGTAGAGTAGCAAATTCGATTTACTGGCTAGGAAGATATACCGAAAGGGCAGAAAACTATGCCAGATTTATCAATGTAAATTTCAACCTTATGCTGGACTCTCCTCCTGACTTAAAAGAGCAGTGGGAACCTTTAATAATGGCCACCGGCGATCACGAACTGTACAAAACTCGGAATCAATCCTTTGACATGCATGAAGTGATTTATTTTTTGGCATTTGACCATAGCAATCCCAATTCTATAATTTCCTCAATTTCCAAAGCCAGAGAAAATGCAAGGATGATCAGGGAAAACCTCACCAAAGAGACATGGGAAAAATTAAATGAGACCTACCATTTTGTAAACAAAGCCTCTGAAGGGAAAGTGTGGAAAAAGCCGATCCAAGAAATTTCTTTGAAGAAGTTAAAGCACAAATACTCCTGCTTTACGGTCTCGCAGACAATACGGTGGCACGTACAGAGGGCTGGCATTTCAGACAGTTAGGGCAGTATTTGGAAAGAGCTGACAAAACCTCCAGAATTCTGGATGTTAAATACCATATTCTACTTCCTTCTCCTGAGGAAGTTGGGTCTCCATTGGATTTTCTACACTGGATGGCGTTGCTTAAGTCCGTTACTGCGTTCAATACCTACCGAAGACTTTATGGAAACATTTCACCTTCGGGAGTTGTAGAATTTCTTGTCTTAAATAAATACTTTCCCAGGTCCGTTTTCTTTTGTTTGAAGGAAGCAGAGACATGTTTGTATAAAATTTCTAACTCTAACGGTGAAGGTTATTCCAATAGTGCAGAAAAGGCCATGGGAGAATTGCGTTCAAAGCTTGAGTTTGACGATGTCAACGATATTATTTCCAATGGCTTACATGAATACATCGAGCAACTTCAAATCAAAATTAATAATATCTCAAATAAAATAAACGACAATTATTTCCAAATAAAAGATAACTTTGCCAGCCAAACTATGGTACAAGAATGACTTTCTGCATTGGAATAAAAACAAAACATGGAATATTAGGTTTATCGGACACTAGGATTACATCCGGAAATGATACAACCACTTCTAAAAAAGTATATACAGTCAATAGAAGAAACCATTCCTTCTTTATTATGACCTCCGGCCTTCGCTCTGTTCGAGACAAAGCCATTACTTATTTTGGAGAATTAATTGAAAAAAACGATTCAACCTATGACAAATTGTATAAAGCTGTCAACGGCTTTGCCGATCAAGTAAAACGCGTAGCAGGGGAAGACAAAGACTCATTAGAAAAATCAGGGTTTTACTTTAATTTATTTTCCATCATTGGCGGACAACTTGAAGAGGACAAGGAACCCAAACTTTACTTGCTCTACCCTCAGGGTAATTGGATAGAGATCAGACAGGGGACCCCATTTGTCATTATTGGAAACACCGGGTTTGGCAACCCAGTGCTTAGAAGGTCACTTAAATATGATGAACCACTATTGCTTGCATTGAAAAGTGCATTTCTAGCCTTCGATGCAACTAGGATCAGTTCCAACGATGTGGATTATCCGGTGGACACGGTGGTATTAGAAAATAACAGTTACAATATAGTGGAAAATCGATTCGAGCAACACGAATTGAATCACATTTCTGAATTTTGGAATGATTCATTAAAAAAGTCATCCATGACCTTCCGGCAGATATTCTTAAAAAAGCTTTTTCTGCGGAAAATAAAAAGGAATATGATTAAGTAAAATAGAAATTGTTGTCTTTTCTCAATTAAATAACAAGCAAAAATGCGCCTGAAAATACAACATAACACAACTTATAATTACCAAAAACTAATCAGTTTAAACCCTCATCATTTTTACTTAAAGCCTCTCCAAAGGAATTATTTGGAAGTAGAAACTTATTCCCTAAAAATTGTCCCGGAACCTGAGGGAATGAATGAAAGGTACAGTATAGAAGGCAACCCATATTTTCAAGCTTGGTTTAAAGGGGAAACTGAAAGCATGATTATTCAAGTAGAATTTCAAGTACAAACAAGGCATTTCAACCCTTTCCTGTTTTTAATTGATCAATGGTTTTTACAGCAATTCAACCCGGAAGCAGACATCCCTTTTTCTTATGAGCCCAATGATAGGCCCATTTTACAACCTTACTTAAATCATACAGGTAATAATTTGCTTAAAAGCTATAGTCTGGGAAAATTAAACACCAATGATCCCATCCAATTTTTAACCCAACTAAACGCAGCCATTCATGCCGATTGGCACCATATCATTAGAGAAGAAGAAAACCTCTGGTCTGCTGCTAAAACTTTTGCCGCGGGAAAAGGGTCTTGTAGAGACCTTTCGTTTATGTTAATGGAAATGTTGAGACATGTAGGATTGGCGGCAAGGTTTGTCAGTGGTTATGCTTTTAACCCCGAACTGGAAGAAGGGCATGAACTTCATGCATGGGTAGAAACCTATTTACCCGGAGCCGGGTGGGTAGGGCTAGATCCAAGTTTGGGCCTGATGGCCGATAAACACTATATCCCTCTAGCAGCTAGTTTCCTTCCGGAAAACACGCTTCCTGTTCACGGGACCTATGGCGGAGAAAACCTGAAACCTTCAACATTACAAACCTCTGTGAGCATTCATCAAATTTAAAACAAATATCTATTTTTATTAAAAAATTACCCCTGTAACAAAATTTTATCAACCTTTTTAGCCTCCTTTCAGTTTAATAGAATAACACAAATATTCTATGAAAAAAGTGGGAGGCACAATATTCATTCTAATTTTACTATCCGTTATTTTTTTCTGGATTGGTATGTATTTCAAGGGATCAAAACAATTTTACCATCAGGTTATTTAGCTCAGGGGAAAACCATATATTGGGTGCTTACTGCCACAATAGCTTTGTGGTTTGGGTATACTTTTTATACCATTATGCAGGAGGGGAAAATATCTCCAACCTCACAGCAATCACTCAATTGGTTTTTGGTTATTATTGTTACCCAATTAACCATTGTTCTTTTCTTATTTGGGGAAGATCTGATAAGGGGATTGGGTTCAGTTTACCGATACATTACCAATTCTTCCCAGGATGGCACATTGTTGGCCTCTAGAAGGAAATTCGTAAGCCAGCTGGCGTTTGCTGTGGCAGTTATACCTATGACAGGCTTCATTTATGGGATTGTCAAAGGAAAATATGCTTTTAGAACAATCCGCAAAACCCTATATTTTAAAGATTTGCCGGAGGCCTTTGACGGATTTACCATTACCCAGTTGTCAGACATTCATGCCGGTAGTTTCAAAGACTTTGAAGCAGTAAAAAAGGGGCAGAAATGGCAGCAGCTCAGCAGTCTGATCTTTTTGTATTTACCGGAGATCTAGTCAATCACAAGGCCAATGAAATTGATCCGATGTTGGATATTTTTTCAAAGATTAAAGCTCCATATGGCCAATTCTCTATTCTGGGCAACCATGATTATGGAGACTACACTTCTTGGCCTAGCCCTGAAGCAAAGATTCAAAACCTAGAATCGCTAAAAAACAAGCATCATTTGATGGGTTTTGATTTGCTATTGGATGAAAGCAGAACCATAGAAAAAGACGGGCAAAAAATTAGCCTGTTGGGCGTAGAAAACTGGGGAGTTGGTTTTCAATCTAAAGGAGACCTTGAGAAATCCCTACAAAATGTACCGGAAAAGGATTTTAAGATCTTGCTATCACATGACCCTACCCACTGGGACGAACAGGTCAAAAACCATCCTAAAAATATACATTTGACCCTTAGTGGACATACCCATGGGATGCAAATGGGCATAGAGACGCCGTTTATCCGCTGGAGCCCGGCACAGTACCGGTATGCCAACTGGGCAGGTATTGCAGAGCAGGCAGGGAAATACCTTTATGTAAATAGAGGTTTTGGCTTTCATGCCTTTGCCGGAAGAGTAGGTATTTGGCCGGAAATTACTGTAATCGAATTAAAAAAAGGATAAAATAAAACTATGGAGAATCAAAAATTAAGAGATTCATCTTTCATCACCGAATTTCACCGATCCACTTTCCCCGGATAAGAAATAATAGGCCAATGGCACAAAATACAGTGCCGTAAATGTACCTATGGTAAGACCGCCAATAACTGAAAAGACAAGCGGCCTTTGCAGATCTGCTCCCAAACCCGCACTGAATACCACCGGTACCAAAGCAAGAATTGTAGTGATAGAAGTCATTACTATGGGCTTGAGTCTAATTTCTCCTGCACGGTACAATGCCTTGGTTAAGGCCTCTTTGCCTACGATTCCATTCGCACGATAATTTACCCTTAGCCTATTGATGGTATCTATTTTAAGTATCGCATCATTGACCATGATGCCAAGCATTACCACCAAACCTATGGCTGACATTACATTTAGGGAAGTTCCGGTAAGCCATAAAACCAAGAAAGCCCCTCCTACTCCTAGGGGAAGAGTAAATATCACAATTAGAGGCTGTAAAAAGCTTTCAAACTGCGCTGCCAGAATAAAGTATAACAATAAAATCGAAACCATTAAAATCCCCATTAGCTGCTTGATGGTTTCTTGGTCTTCGAAATATTGACCTGCAAAATTTACGGTAAGGTTTTCATTTACTGCCCATGAACGAATTTCATCTTCGTAGCTTGTCGGTTCAGTAATATTGAGGTTTACAGATTGAAATATACCGGACCTATCAGCTGTTACAAACTTATAATGGGTATCGTAATTAGCAGTAATAAACTCATCTAAAGCATAAGCAACCCCTGCTTCTCCATGTATAAAATTTCTTTTCAGCAGGGATTGAAAATCCAGTTGATCATTTCTTAAACGTATAGGGATTATTTCTCCGAATTGTCGAATATCTGTGATTAAGTAATCTCCAAACAACCTTTCTATGGAGGTAATCAACTGGTTTACTTCTAAGCCATAGAGTGCCAGTTTTTCGAGATCTGTTTTAAAAATTACGGAAGCTCCCTCTTGCAATCCAGGTCCTTTAGACCAATCTTTCACAGGAAATTTTCCATCAGTGCATTCATTTGACTGGGCCCTACTGACCTTTTGGTTTCTGTATTCTTAAATCGCACCTCAAAGTTGGGGCGATTTGAACTAAACAGCTGATCAAAAGCATTGGGGGCGTCTTTTATCTCTATACTGGCCTGAGGGAATTGCTTAATAAAGAATTGTTGAAGTTGCCTTGCAACATTTTCTTTATCAGTTTGATTGGCAAACATTAGGTAAAGATCCGCCTGTTGAATGGCATTTTCACCTTCATACAATATAAATTGTCTCAAACCGATATCACTTTCCGCCACTGTAAATTTCCCTCCAATTGCTCAAGCAAATGTTGAATTCTGTTTTTGTTTTGACTTGCATTGATCGGCTCATTCCAATCCAACGAAATCAAAACATCAAACTTTTCAACAGGTGGTAAACCTTCTACTTTCAAAAATTGAATGGATGCCAAAAGCAAAGGTATTAATAGGAACAATACCATCAATGACAGCCCCGGACGAGTGAAGAACCTTTTAAACAATAGTTTATACCCCTTTAACATGCCTCTAAAAAGTCGACTATCCTCTTTAACAGATTGTTTGTCTTTGTTTTTAAACAAAAGAAAATACAATAAGGGGAGTAGAATAAACGCCACCAATAAGGAGACCGACAAAATTGCTGCAACAGATACCGCCTGATCATAAAACAAAGCCCCTGCCACCCCACTTAAAAACACTAATGGCACAAATACTGCCAAGGTGGTGAGTACAGAGCTTATAAGTGCTGACTGCACCTCATTTACTCCGACCACACAGGCTTCAAACAAAGAAAACCCTTCCTCTCGTTTTCGGTTAATATTGTCTAAAACAATGATGGCATTGTCTATAAGCATCCCTAAACCCAAAGCAAGTCCACTTAGGGAAATCACATTTATAGAGATATTAAAAAAATAAAACACCATAAAACTAATCACCAGAGAAGCTGGCAAACTTATACCTATGATTATGGGCATGCGGTAATTGCCCATAAACACAAATAGAATAGCAAAAGCAAATAAGCCTCCAAAAAACAAACTGGTTTGTAGGTTGTTTATCCCCGCATTAAGAAGAGAAGATTGGTCTTGTGTCAATTCAAAATCTACCTGTGGGTAATCCTCTTTAAACAATTCCACCGCTTCATAAATCAGGGGCATGGTTTCATTCATTTTGGCCGCAGTCTGTTTATGTACTGTCACCACCAAGCTTTCTTTACCTTTAAATAAATGATACCCGGTAGGCTTGGATAAGGTATGATTAACCTTTGCAATTTTTGAAAGTAAAACGGTATTTCCCTCAGGCCCCCTTACAGGTAGATTCCCCACATCTTCAGCTGTTTCTAACTTGCTTGCCAACCTTAAATAATACCTAAACTGTCCATCTTCTACACTAATCCCGGGTAATTCACGGTTTCCGTCCTGAATTGCCTGAACTAAGTCTGATTCCATAAAACCCAAACCTGACATTACGGGCTTATTGGGTGTTACTGCTATGACTCTTTCCTGACGTCCATTGATATCAACAAGCGCCACTCCATCCAGTTGCTCTAAGCGTTTTTTATTACATTCTCGGTCAGCAAAGAAACCTCCGCATAATCTACCCCTTCTTTCGGAATAATTTGAAGCCGAACGATAGGAATATCGTTGGAGTTGATCCGGACCACTTGAGGTCTTGGCATGTCATCGGGCAAACTATTGGTCAGTCGATCAATCTTTTCATTGACTTCAATATAAGCCAATTCCATTTTGGTCTGGAAATCAAAAGTCAAACGCACATTTCCTACTTCTGAACCTGCCTTGCTCTCAATATCCTGAAGCCCATTTAAAGTGACCATACCCTCTCGAATGGGTTTGAGAACATTGCGTTCGATGGACTCAGGAGAGGTATTGGGATAATTAACCTTTATGATTATTTGAGGCACATCTATGGGGGGCAATAAAGAGATCGGCAGTGTCCTAAACATTATCACACTGAAGATAAGCAAAGCCAAAAAGGTCATGCCAACAGCAATGGGACGCGAGAGTAAAAACTTTACCATATCCTATTCTGTTGAAACCTGCACTGGAGCCTGATGGGCCAGTTGAACATTATTGCTTACAATCACGGTTCGATCTGCTTCAAGTCCATCCAAAACCTCAACTTCTCTTCCATTGTCTTTTCCTACCTCCACATAATTCCAAATGGCTTCATTATTATCAATAGTAAAGACCACCGGGCGACCGGATCGATAAACTACTGCTTCTTTTGGCACCACCAAATTGTTGTTTTGTGGAGCCCTTATTACTGCCCTTGCATTCATCCCGGGCAGCAGACTTCCTCCTTTACTTAGTTTTAAAGTAACTTGGACCAATCCGTTTTCATCCACCTTTGGGTTGATGCTGGTAACTGTACCAGTAATGCTATCACCTAAACCGGAGACCGGATATATTTCTGCCTTTTGTCCCTTTTTGACAAAAGAAATATCCGACTCCAATACTTTAACTTTCATTTCCAATAAGGAAGTGCTTAGTACCAAACAAATTTCGTCACCTGCATTCACCAGACTACCCTTTTTTAATTTCAAATCTGCAATTGCACCGGAAATGGGGGCTTTAACTTCCGTCTTGTCTAGATTAATCTCTGCCTCCCTTACAGCAATTTCTGCAGCCAATAAGCCACTGGAAGCTCTCCAATATTCATCCCTTGCCTCTTTATCCAAATCTTCAGAAAAAGTAGTTTCAACGCTAGCAGTAATTTTTCTGCTTTCATACTCAGCCTGAGATGAACGAAGGTTTACTTGAGCTTTCTCCCATTCAAGCTGACTATCCGTTTTATCCAATAGGGCAATTACCTGTCCTTCCTTAACTAGTTGCCCTTCCTCTACCCTCAAATCTATTAAATAGCCAGTTCGTTCTACAATAGACATCACCTGATTTTCAGCTTCAATTTTCCCTGTCGCGTTGATTAGGTAATCAAAAGACTTTTTTCAGATAATCCTACCTTTACAGAAGTGGCTTGAACTTCATCCCGAAAAGTTTCCATGGGGATTTCCTCTTTCTCTTGGGTTTCTTCACCACAGGAGAAAAAGAAAATTAAGGAACAAAATAAGAGTGTTTTGTTCATGTCTTTATTTGGCTATATGGTTAATATTTTTTTGAAGCATATTTGGAAAGATTATAATTAACTAAATATTTAAATCTCATGCAAACATTGGCTTTATTTTTTATTCAAAAACTGCGAAAAATCAAATTTAGCCCCTGAGAATCCTACTAAAGTGCTCCTGATAGTAGATTAAAGAAAAACTTTAAGTTAACTGCTTTAAACTCCATAATCCATTCAATGCACATTTTAAAATAGTTGCCTTTAAGGCTGAAATAATTGGTCAAGTATGTATACCTATAATTATAACCTATGCGTTTTAAACCTGATAAAGGAAATAGGTCTTCGTTTGTGCGATTTAATCACTACAAAATTTTTCTCCTCCTAGCTGTTGCTGACATTGAAATGCCATGATCCGGACTTCAAATTGGCTATTTTTTTTAAATTATACCACACAGACAACAATATCAGGGTAATCTAATTGAGTATAAATAAAAAAATCCGGATCGAGTAAATCAATCCGGATCAATAATTTTAGGGTATTATAATGCTATTTCAGCACTTTTTCATCGGCATGTATAAAATTTGGATCATCTTCCTTATAATTCACATGTATGATGGAACTCGCCTTGTGGAGCAATGCTTTACTAGAAGAATCTAAATGTCTCACATACACAGTTTTACCTACTTTACTGTAGCGCTCTGTCACCTTATGTACGGCCTCCAAGCCGGAATGATCCACTATTCTACTCTCCTCAAAATCAATAATAATCTCATCAGGATCATTTATTGGGTCAAATTTCTCTCCGAAAGCGGTTACTGAAGCAAAGAACAAAGGTCCAAAAATTTCGTAGTGTTTGATACCATTTTCGTCCATGCGTTTTCTTGCACGAATCATTTTTGAATTTTTCCATGCAAATACCAAAGCAGCGATAATCACCCCTATCAACACTGCCAAAGCAAGATTGTGTAAAAATACCGTGACAAGGGTTACCAAAATCATTACCAATACGTCTGATTTAGGCACTTTTCTAAATACCCTTAAAGAGGCCCATTCAAAAGTTCCTATAGCCACCATAAACATTAGACCGACAAGCGCAGCCATCGGCACCATTTCTATATAGGAAGAAAAGAATAAAATAAAGGTAAGCAAACCAAGTGCTGCTACTATACCCGAAAGCCGATTTCTTCCTCCTGCATTTACATTGATAAGGGATTGACCGATCATGGCACAACCTCCCATTCCACCAAAAAACCGGTAGTAACGTTAGCTACTCCTTGGGCAATACATTCTTTATTCCCACTTCCTCTGGTTTCAGTAATTTCATCTACAAGGGTAAGTGTAAGTAAGCTTTCAATCAACCCAACGCCGGCCATTATCGCAGAATAAGGTAAAATAATCCAAAATGTCTCCATGGACAGGGATACCATAGGAATATGAAATTGTGGCAAGCCTCCTGAAATAGATGCCATATCTCCTACGGTACGGGTATCCAATCCGCCAAAGATCACAATTAAGGTAACCACTAGTATCGCTGCCAAAGCAGAAGGTATTACTTTGGTTAACATAGGAAGGTATTTGATAATAAGCATGGTTACAAGTACCAAAGCCAACATAAGGAACAATGGGGTACCACTCATCCATTCTGTAACTCCTTGTGCATTTACCGTTTTAAATTGGGCAAACTGAGCAGTAAAAATGATAATTGCCAAACCATTCACGAATCCGAACATTACCGGGTGCGGAACCAAACGAATCAGCTTTCCTAATTTTAACACCCCTACCAATATCTGGATCAGCCCCATTAAGACTACAGCAGCGAAAAGGTATTCCACACCATGATCAATCACTAATGCCACCACTACTACAGCAATGGCTCCGGTAGCTCCTGATATCATACCCGGTCTGCCTCCAAGGATTGATGTAATCAAACCAATGATAAAAGCAGTGTATAAGCCTATCAATGGACTCACCCCGGCAATTAAAGAAAATGCTACTGCTTCCGGCACCAAAGCCAAGGCAACAGTTAAGCCTGATAGCACTTCATCTTTAATATTGGCTTCCTTTGGTCTGAATAAGTTGTAAAAGGCCTGAGTCATAGGTCTGTAAGATTGATGATGTTATTAATAATTTAATTAATTTAAAAAATTAGGCATTTGGGTGATTTCCATTGAGGAAATAAGGCGCAAAGATATTAAAAATATATTTAATTAAAATATTATTTGGTTTTTTAGCAAGAGAATTGACTGAATACAAGCGAAATACCCTCTTTAACTATAGGTTCTCTATATTGTTATAAATCATTTGGCTAATTTTGGCGATACACTCTTTACCTGCTTTCTCATCGGTAAGGTTTTTACTTAGAATTACCAAAACATACCGATTTCCATCAGGAAGCTCCACTATGGCGGCGTCGTGTTGCACCCCCGTAATAGCGCCTGTTTTATGTGCTATTTTCACTTCCTTTGGCAAATATTTTGGTATCAAATCATTGAAATGCTGATCCGATAGGATGTCTATCATTTTTTGGGACCCGGCCACCTTATGCTTGGCAATGGCTTCCATAATCAGCATCATGTCTAGGGCTGTGGTGGTATTGCTCAGCCCAGCATCATAGGCTTTGAGATCCTCTACACCTCTAAGCACTTGTATGTCTTCTGCCCCTAATTCACGCATCAATTGGGTAACATTTTTCGCTCCTACCTTCTCTATCAGTATATTGGTGGCCAAATTGCTACTTCGAACAATCATCTCATACATCAACTCGTACAGGGTAGCATTTTCACCTATCCGCTTATACAATGCTTCTTGGCTATCTACTCCCAAGTCCATTTGGTAGGTACTTCCGTCAAGAATACTTTTAAAAGAATTTCTAATCAAAATTGAATCTTGTAAAGAAAACTTACCAGCTGCTTCCTGTTCAAAAAGCGCAACCATAACCGGAGTTTTCATCGTACTCGCAGCATGAAACGTTTCTTTTTCATTGAAAAATAATTCACTTTCCTCGCCATCCACTGATCTGAAAGCAAGAGCAAAATCCCCTTCAGTTTCATTCATCAGTTTTCTAATTTCTTCCTCCAATTGAGTCAACCTTTGTTTTTCTTTAGCCTGACTACAGGCTATTAATAGGAGTAAGGGAAATAGCAGGTGAATTTTCATAGCAAAAAGACAGTTAAAGTAAAACAAGTACCCAGGCCATTACTGCTAAAAAAGCCAATATTGGACCCAAGAAAATAAAGAACACCCCTCCGGGTCGGAAGTCTTTTTGTTCCACCATGCCTGTTGCAAAGGCGATGGCATTTGCAGGGGTAGATACAGGAAGCAATAAAGAGCAGGAACAACTTATGGCCACCATCACAGGGCCTGCAATTCCGTAAATTCCCGGCAAGGCCAAACTCAAGGGCACCAAAATGGAAGCTGCAGCTGTATTACTCATTACATTTGAGAGTAAGACCGCTACCAAGCAAAAGATAATGGCTATAAATACTTTTGGCAAGGGCAAAGCATTGATTTTCACCATAACTATTTCTGCTAGTCCAACTTCTACCAGCGCAATGCCAAGGGCAAGCCCTCCGGCCACCAACATAAGTGTATCCCAAGGCAGGCTTCGTACATGTTCTGAGTGGATGACCTGGGTCATAGTGAGGAGGACAATGGGAATGGCAGAAGTAGCTGCAACAGGTATGCCATGCAATGGCTCAGTCAGCCACATCAAAACAGTAAACATTAAAGTGAAAATAACAGCATTTTTTTCAAAAGGCCTGACTTCGCCTTTGGCTTTAGGAAGAAGAGAAAGGTCAAGGGTTACCCTCGAAAAGTCTCTGGTTTTGCAAAGGAATTTCCAAAATAACCAAACCAAAATCAACCCGGTAGGAAAACCTACTACCATCCAATCTATAAAAGTAATGTTTATGCCTTTCTCTTGTAAAGCGCCTACTGCAATTGCATTTGGTGTACTGCCAATGATGGTACCAACTCCTCCCACCGAGGCAGCTGCCGGTATTGCCGTTAATAAAGCCTTTCCATAGGCTGAATCTTTTCCAATTATCCGAACAAGAGGTAAAATGGAAGAAATCATCATTGCAGTGGTTGCTGTATTCGACATGACCATACTGGCAATGGCCGTGGTCATCATCATCCCTAATAGTAAACCTTCAGGTTTATGGCCGAATTTACTAACTGTAAACTGAAAAAGCTGTCGATCTAATTCTACCAAACTCATGGCTTTTGCTAAAAAAACCACCGAGTAAAAGCCAAATCACATTACTGGTCCAAGTACTCACATAGAGCTCCGGCGGCATGGTTTTATCAAAAAGAAGTCTGTGCTGAACCCTAGTAAAAGGGTAGCAATAATAAAGATTCCGACAGCAAAAGGAGGTAAAGCTTCGGATATCCATAAGCCTATCGCCAAAATACTAATAAAAAACACAAAATTAACTGGGGCCTCGTAACCTATCTTGCTAAAAAAATAGCTGATTATTAGTGCAATTAAAAAATTCCCAACAAATGTAGAAGTACTGAAAATCCAATTCAACTTAAGCTTCCTATATAGATTTCTGGCACCACTTCTAGAATCAGCTTCAAACATGCTCAATTAGAAATTTATGAAAAAAGGTTAAGCCCACGAATGAGCGGGTAATCGATATATCCAATTGGATCCGAGATAACCACGTGGCAATTTAAACCTAAAAGTGGAATACATAAACGATTAGGTACAAAAAATCAAGACAAATCTCCCATGTATAAATAGTCCCTTTACGAATAACGCCAGTAATACTTTTGAATTTGGAATTATAGTGCAATGTAACTTTTCATAGTACCTTACGACAGCTTTACCGCAAAGGTCTACTATCCTATCATTGAGGTTTTCCAATATTTATAAACCCTATTAAAGTACCGATCGAATAAAAAAATTATTAAAAAAACAGACAAGAAAAATCTAAACAGCAAGGTGTCTGCGTACATGTCATCAAATATTCAATAAAACAGTAGTGATAGGAAAATTAACAGGCTTAAAACTCTTCCAATAACACTTCTGATAGTATCATTTTTTCATCTTTATATTTCAAAGGCCATGGCTACGACTCCATGGCCTTTTTCTTTGGATTAAAAAGAAGAGGGAAATTCGATAATAGGTCTAGTTTTAGACCTATACTTACCACTAGAAATTGTGGATAAAGTTGTTGATTAAAAATTTTTAGGTTTTGGAACCAAATTTGTGTTAGTTTTGTCAACTTAATTCAAATGGGGCTGACCGGTTTTGACAGTAGGAGTGAAGATTGGGCTCGCATGCAGGCTGGAGTATGTACGGCCTTGAAAGATTCATACAAATCCTAATTGGCGAATCTAATTACGCCATGGCTGCCTAATCTTACCCTTAGGGGACTAGATAATGCTTAAAGGGTTGAGCTTCGATAGATGCTCCCCGGCCACATCTCACCATCCGTTGCGCTGTCCGGATGGAATTGAGGTGTCGACTTGACAGTGATGCTCCCTGTGAGACTACTAAGCAGGGCTAAGATTAGTGGTTAAGCCGGAAGTAGGTGTGTCAACCAGCGGCTTTCGGTCTACAATTCAATAGTTGACTAAGCATGTAGACGGTACGGTGTTTCCCTATCTGGACGCGGGTTCGACTCCCGCCAGCTCCACAAACTAAAACCCTAAATACTTGAAAAATAGTAATTTAGGGTTTTTATTTTTAAGCATGGGGCGGATTTTCAGTTTTTAACGGTCCGACTAAGGTTTTTTATTGTTCCATAATTTCGACGATCAAAAAAATTGGAAAAATATTTCAAGAGGAGCAATTACCTGTTTCTATTCAGCACACACTAATAATTAATTTCTTCACGGTTCCCATTTCTTCAGGCTTACTGGCCGCGATAAAAAATGTAAGAGATGATCATGATTTTCTTTAATTTGAAACCTATATGTAGTTAATAGTAGGTTGATTGTGTTTAATGTTATACCCCTTTTTAGAGAAAATTTTGATTTGATAAGAAAAAATTGACGAAAGTTTTAGAGAAATCTTGTGAATGGCATTAAAAAAAGTGAAGAGCGGTATTTAACATGTTGGCATTTTACCAACATATTTGTAATTTTACAGTAAATAAAAAAACATGGTAATTATCTACTTGACCAAGTTGATTGTTTTTACAAAGAAGCATTCCGATTCGGCCAAAAGTCTGACCACCTGGAAGGTGATTGTAGAAAATGCCAATTGGGAAAAAAACCAGGATATTTTGGATAGTTTCCCAACTGCTAAGATCATTAAAGGCAGTAGGGCACGCTTTAAAATTGTGGGAAATAAATACCGTTTGATCATCGAAGTTAATTTTGAGGATAAAACGGTAGAAGTTCGATTTATCGGAACCCATGATCAATATGATAAGATAGATGCCACAACAATTTAAACTTTAGCAAAAATGAAAACGCTTAAAAATAATAATTGGTTCTTACTGGAATCAGAAGCTGATTTTGAGGCCGCAAGCAAAAGGTATGAGCAGTTGAAAGATGCAGAAAAAGGTACGGGAGCACATAAAGAAAAAATGCTTTTGGTCCATCTGATAGCCCAATACGAAAAAAGCTTTGGGATTTGCCGGAAGTGGACCCTGTCGAAATGATCAAAATCCGCATGGCCGATTTTGGTTATAATGCTACCACCCTGGCAAAGGCCTACGGTGACAAGGGGACCATCAGCAAAGTGTTGAATTATAAGCAGTCCCTGTCATTGACAATGATCAGAAAATTCAGTCAGTTACTGAAAATACCGGCAGAATGGCTCATAAGGGAATACCCTCTAAAAAAGTACTTTAAATAGATATCAGTTAATTCTTTGATTTAATACCCTCTTTTTCAGGAAGAAAATAAGCATCTATTAATTTCATTGGCCATCTTTCTTAGGAACCGCTTACACAAATTGGTAGGTATTTTTGGAGTTTTTAAAGTCACAATGGTATTGGTGTCGAACTTTTCAATCACATGGTTACTTAATTCATTCAGGATCTCCCCAAGCTTTCTTCACCTCGTTTGATTTTCTTTCTTCAGTAACTTTAATATACCGTTGAAAATTTTTGTAATCGGCATGCCCGGTAATCTTCATCACCGTCTCTGCAGGTATCCCTTTTTCCAGAGAAAGAGTAGCAAATAAAACCCACCTTTACTAGTAGAGATTATTCCTGCAAAAAAGCCTTGAAAACGGTAACAAGTTTTCAATTCCTCCGATCCCAAGAAGAACCGATATCTCAGGGAGGGCGATATAAACAAAACGTTAGAGCAACTGTTGTGTAAAATAACAGAAAATAAGTGATGACATCTCAAAAATCTTTTCCAATTTTAGATATAGTATGTCAACAAAGGTTATGTCAACAATTGAATTCAATAGCTTAATTGACATTAATCCTTAAATTAGGCTCTCTGTCTCTGAAATTGGAGACAGAGACAACGAAGCCATTAAAAACAGCATTACCACTAAAGCCAAACAGCTGCTTCAATATTGCATAGAACCAAAGTATAGGAAGGCAATTATCGATAAAATTGGATTATACAATAACACCAAAAATTTTCGAGACCATTTCAACCTGTTGATAGATGCAGTTTGGCTTCAACTCACAGTTCTTGAGAAATTCAGGAGTAGAGACCAGCAATATCTTAGCACTGAACTTGGTAAGCAATTGTTATTAATTTTAGAAGATAATACAGGAAAAACCGGACGCATTCCTGTAGTGTCTTCCAATATTGCCTCGGTAGACTATGATGCAGAAAAGAAGGTTTTAGAAATAGAATTTAACCATGGGCTGTTTATCAGTATTTTGATGTACCGGAAAGGGTATTTGAAGAGTTGGTAAGTTCAGCAGCAAAGGAAAGTTACTATTTGAATGAAATCAAGAAAAGGTATAATTACAATAGTAAATGAATTAATATTGCTTTAAATACGAAGGAAGTCAAAATCGACAAAGATATTTGACAATAACAAAGAAATTTTAAAAAAATTGGAAAAATAAATCCTATAATGAAAATTAACCAAAAAGGACTTGCGAGACTTTTATTCAGGAGAAGATGGAAAGGATGAATACCGGCTAATTGAAAAGGAGATCAATGAGTTGTAATATATAGGAATACGCATTTTAATTTTAGGCTATGGCAACAAAATCACATAAAGCATTTAACGATTTACCTCTTCTTCCTCCAAAACAATCTTTGGTAGAGACAATTGCTATTCTCAAACAGGAAAGTAAATCTGCAGTTGCACTGGCAGAATTAAAAGGTCTTACGAGTACATTACCGAATCCAAATATTCTCATCAATGCTGTTATTTTAAAAGAAGCTCAAGCGAGTTCAGGAATTGAGAACGTGATTACAACCCAAGACAAACTTTATCAGGCGTTATACGCCAAATCAGCAAAACCAGATGTTGCAACAAAAGAGGTTTTACGATACAGAGAAGCACTTCTGATGGGTACGCTTTTAATCAAAGAAAAAGATTTCTTAATACAAACGGAATAATTACAATTCAGAAAGAATTGGAAGAAAATAATGCTGGACTAAGAAAACTTCCTGGAACGGCATTAATCAACGACTTGACTAATGAAGTGATTTATACACCACCTGATAATTTTGATTCGATTAGTGGCTTAATGAAAAATCTTGAAGAGTATATCAACATTGATGAAGATGATGTTTCTCCATTAATCAAGTTAGCCATGCAACACTATCAATTTGAAAGCATCCATCCTTTTTATGATGGTAATGGTAGAACTGGAAGGATTATCAATGTCTTGTATTTAATTTTGAAAGGTTTATTAAACGAACCTGTATTGTATTTGAGTTCTTATATTATCCATAACAAGGGAGATTACTATCGATTATTACAGGAGGTTCGGACTAAAAATAACTGGGAAGATTGGATTTTGTTTATACTCAAAGGTATTGAGCAGACAGCGCTGAGTACAATTGAGCAAATAAATAAAATCAATCAACTGTTCAACGAAACACAAAAATTGGTGCAGGAGAAATTACCTAGAATCTATTCGAAAGATTTGATAGAGCAGCTTTTCGTTCATCCTTATTGTAAAATAGAGTTTTTGGTGAAAAATTTAAACTTAGAACGTAAAGCAGCTTCCAGACATTTGAATAATTTAAAAGAAATAGACGTTTTAAAGTCACTTTCAAAGGGAAAAGAGGTTATATACGTAAATGAAAAACTGTATAATTTACTGAAAAATGGCTAAAAATAACGTGGGACATTTTGGGACACGTCCTGAAAACGTGAGACAATTTATACGTTTTTAGGACACGTTACAAAAACGTGGAACATTTTGGGACATATAATAATCAACTATGGATACAGACGATTTATCAATACCAACTTATAAAGGAATCATTTTAGAAGCCGAAAAATTCAATCACGAGTTGACTTTGCAATTTGGTGTTCTGGTGTCCAGTTGTAAAGATGATGACGACTATTTGAATCAAGCGGAAGCCTTAATAAAAGATTGGCTTCAAATGAATGATTTTGAAGATATTATTGATGGTATTTTCTTTGGGCAAAAAGTAAATGAAAATGCGTTCAGAAAAACTTTAAACATAACCCTATCCAATATTGCTGAAATCAGAAAAACACCAATGAAGCAACGGGAATTTGAAGATTGGGAATAGGTATTATCAATAAAATGGTTTCCAATCACGAAAATATCAACCTTTTACGCTCCCTATTCAAAGGGCGTGAAGATATATTTGCCGTTCGTTGGGAGAAAGGAAACAAATCAGGCTATATGCCAGCCTATTTTTATGACCCTTATCGTTTAAGGGCGCATAAAATGAATGGAGGGACGTTTCAGAATTTTACCGAAAAGTCTTATCTGAAATATACAGATGAACAAATCCAAAAGCATTTGGACGGCTTTCATCATATTGGAATTTACCCTCTATTTCAAGACAATACCACTTGGTTTTTAGCTGCAGATTTTGATAAAGCGAATTGGCAAGATGAAGCCGTTACTTTCCTTAATACTTGTAAAGAAAAAAATCCCTGCCTACTTGGAGCGTTCACGTTCAGGTAACGGTGGACACGTTTGGATATTTTTTGATAAACAATATCCCGCCATAAGAAGTCGCAAAATATTCATTTCAATTTTAGAACAATCGGGAGCGTTTTCAATGTTTGATAAAAGCTCCAGTTTTGATAGATTGTTTCCCAATCAGGATTTTCTTTCAGGCAAAGGTTTTGGAAACTTGATTGCATTGCCGCTTTTTAAGCCAACTTTTGAAAAGGGAAATAATTGCTTTATTGATCCAGAAACATTTGAACCATTCACAGACCAATGGGGTTTCCTAAAAAATATTCAAAGGGTTTCCACAGATTTTTTAGACGAGCTATGCAAAACATTATCGCCTAATGTTCCGATAATAAAATCGCAGCCAATAAATGAAAAACTTGGCATTTCTTTAAACAATACGATTCGAATCAGCAGAAATGGATTAACCCCAACGCTTACTCATTTTCTGAAAGAAGAATTAAATTTTGCAAACTCTGAGTTTTTCATCAAAAAGAAATCAAGAAGAAACACCTTGGAAACAGTTCGTTATTTTAAACTGATTGAGGAATCAGAAAGTGAAGTTTTCATTCCTCGAGGATTTATCGGAAGACTACTGCGCTTTTGCAAGGAATCACAAATGGAATTTGGGTTTGTTGATGAAAGAAAGCTAAAACCAACTATTCCTTTTGTGTTTAAAGCTGCTTTGCGAAATCATCAACTTGGAGTAATAGAATCGGTTTCTAAAAAGGACTACGGAGTAATAGTCGCACCACCAGGTTCAGGAAAAACAGTGATTGGATTAAAAATAATTGGGGATAAAGGACAACCTGCACTCATTATTGTTCACCGAAAACAGTTGTTGGAGCAATGGACAGAACGGATTGAAGCATTTTTGGGCATTCCCAAAAGAGATATTGGAGTTATCGGTCAAGGAAAATCTAAAATAGGCAAACAAATTACCGTGGCAACAATTCAAAGTTTGCCAAAACAAATAGAATCTGTTGAAAATCAATTTGGAACTATCATAGTGGACGAATGCCACCACGTTCCTGCCGAAACTTTCAGGAAAACAATTGAAAAACTACAAGCATATTATCTGTATGGATTGACTGCTACCCCTTTCAGAAAGTACAATGATGGGAAAATGATTTTCACCCATTTGGGAGAAATTATTGCCAATATTCAACCCACTGAAATTGAAAATTATAAACAGGCGAAAATCATCATCCGCAACACTGCATTAAATGTTCCATATAATTCTAAGACAGATAGTTTTGAAACATTGTCAAAAATTTTAGTTCACGATACTGCTCGAAACAAACTGATATGGGAAGATGTAAAAACAGAACTGAATCAGGGTAAGAAAGCGGTTATCATCACCGAACGAAAAGAGCATATTGATACGCTGTATTTATATTTAAAACAATCGTATGAAGCTATTACGCTGAGCGGAGAAGATTCAAAAACGTCTAAGAAAGCCAAATGGAAAACATTACAAGAAGGGAACTTTCAGGTTTTAATTACAACAGGACAATATTTTGGGGAAGGAACAGATTTACAAAATATTAGCTGTTTGTTTTTGGTCTATCCGTTTTCTTTTGAAGGAAAACTAATCCAATATATCGGCAGGGTGCAACGCTCGGAAATAAATCCGACCATTTATGATTATCGAGATTATAAGATTGATTATCTCAACAAACTTTTCTTAAAGCGAAATACTTATTATCGAAAAATTGACAAGCAGGCAACCTTGTTTGATGAACCAACGGACGAAATCACAACTTCAAAACACGTTTTAACTATAGAAAAGAAAATTAAAGTTCCAATTGAGGAATTGGAGTTTCATTATGGAAGTCTAGCCTTCAAATATGCAGTTGTTGAGATGAATACCGAACTTCAATTTCAAGTTGAAAACATTGAAATTAGACCAGAATTTGAGGTACTTAAACCCTATTTCATCAAAAGATTGAAGTCAAAAAATATTACCGTAGAATTGTTAGCCGAGTTTGAAAACGGAAAATTGGTTTCTCAATTAGCACTATCAACTGATATTGACCGCATCAATAAAGAAGTGGTTGAGGGAGTGAAATTTCAATTTTTGAATAAAAGCTTGCTCAAACAATTCAGTACCAAAAATCAAAACATTTTGACTTCTGATGAATTACAAGAGCAGGATAAAATTTATTCAAACGCAGAAGAGGTATTGACTGAAATTCTTAAAAATAAGCAATACAAACATTCTCAACACATTCAATATTTAGCAGAAAGACACGAGAGTTCAATAATGAAAATTCGTTTTGTCCTCAATCCATTTTCATTTGTATTTTTGCTTGCAGGAGACCAAAGTTATTTTATTGTTTTGGAAACCTTGGACACAGAAGAGGCAACTTACATTTGGCATGCCCCTAAAAATAAATCGTCATTAATTGAAGAAGTCAAACAAATTGACAGCCAATTAAGCACTATTAGAAAAAAGGAAGACAGGCATTTTTGGAAAATAATCCTGAAAACTTTACTAGAATTATGCACGATTATTCAGATAACAAAAAAGGATTTATAATATGGAAATCAGCATTAGAAGAGATTGTTTAGGATAGTGAGTATTTTACCATGGTTTAAATATCACATAATAGCACTCTTTTTGCACATTAGTTTCTTTTTTAAAAGTTATGGTTCCATTTTTTCATACCTTTTAAGAACAAACATTGGCAGTTATTTTTGGATCTTTTAAAAGTTACAAGGGTATTGGTGTCGAACTTTTCAATCACATGGTTACTTAATTCATTCAGGATCTCCCCAAGCTTTCTTCACCTCGTTTGATTTTCTTTCTTCAGTAACTTTAATATACCGTTGAAAATTTTTGTAATCGGCATGCCCGGTAATCTTCATCACCGTTTATACAGGGGATTAAATCAATTGAGAAAACTGTAGCATTTTCTCGGTACCATTCGTCTTAAATGTATGAAGATTTATAAAGTTAAACCGTTACTATTTTTTCTCTTGCTGATTTTCTCCTGCGAAAACAACGTTGGCCCAAATAGAGAGGGTACCGCCGAGGTGGCCATCTCAGTAGCTTCAAGGGGAGGGTATCAGTTTCTCATCGAATTCGACGGCGACCTTTATTTTCCTGAAAACTTACCAGAAGAATTTAGGGTGGTATCTCAGGAACCCATACCTGTAAACATCAAATTTCAAATCCTGGATAAAAAGGAAGACATCTTTCAACCAGCTCCAAATGATGTGCCTATTTTTCTAATGTCTGTACCTGTGATTAATATATTATCGATCGAAAAAATTAAATCCATTTCCTAAAGTTTCTGAACTTTACCTTTTAAAACCGAATTCGAAGACTTGGGTGTCGACTTGACAGTGATGCTCCCTGTGAGACTAGTAAGCAGGGCTAAGATTAGTGATTAAGCTGGAAGTAGGCGTGTCAACCAACGGCTTTCGGTCTACAATTCAATAGTTAACTAAGCATGTAGACGGTACGGTGTTTCCCTATCTGGACGCGGGTTCGACTCCCACCAGCTCCACAAAAAAGCCCTGATTACATTAAGAAGTAGTCAGGGCTTTTGTTTTATTGTAATGATACTTATCAACCTTAGAATAATCTAAATATACCCAAAAAAAGGGGTAAAGGGATTGTCCCTACCTAAGTCAGTAGTGATTTCAGACCCAAACTTTCTAAAATATCAAGTTGAAATAGAATTACTTTTCCGTATACCCCCTAAACCATTTGGAGACTTGTGGAAATTAAAATTGAATGCTGAGTGGGTGAAATTGAAACGAGCTGCCTCAGTTTAAGGTCAGTTACGACACTCGCCAACCTTTGAAAACACCGAAATCTGGTTATAGCAATTTTAGGTTTCAGACCTAATATCTAGAAAAGAAGATAAAATGATTTTCTATTCCTTTTCCATATTCTTCGCTACCTGCGCATCAAAGGCTTCCAATATACTTGAAGGCAGCTTGGCTTTTTGTTTCCAGGAATCCTCTCCATATACACCAATATTGTCAAGGTCAAAAACCTCAAAATTTATGCGTTTGATGGCACGCTTGTTTTTGAACTCGAAATTGAAGTTTTCCGCATCCTTGAAACGGGGATCTAAAATAAGGCTGTGTTGATCGTGCCCAAACTTCTGCCATTCTGCAAAACTTTTACCGTTGAAGTCATACTCCTCTCCCCCGTATTCCAATACATATTGTTATCCATGGCAATATCAATCTTTTCCCAAGCACCTTTCAAAACTACCCCCTCATCAAATAGGATGATATTATTGGTGAAATCAAAAGATCGGTGATCCTCCACCCTAGTACACTGCGCCTGATACATCTTGGCAAAGGCGAAAATATTATTTCGAATGATATTGTTTACACCGTAATGCTGATGAAAACCACCTGTTTTGGTACTGTAAACCAGGTTATTTTCCATTACAATATCAGATGAACCCTCATCAGTATACAATCCCCAGCCACCATACGAATAGGCATGAACGTGATGAACAATATTATTACTGATTACTGTGCCTTCTGATTTGCCTAAGGTATAAATGGCTGCCATATCACTAAGCAAAGTCCAACCTATATGGTGGATATGGTTATTGGCGATCCTATTTCTTTTGGCAGTGCTTTCAGCATATCCCCACACCCAACCAACAGAGACTCCAGTATAATAAAAATTTCCAATGTCATTGTTACTAACCTCATTGTCTGAGCTATGTCCTACCCATACCCCTACTGCAGAAGGATATTCCAAGCCCCCTGATTGGATAATGTTATTGTGCAATTTAATATGAGAGGTATGGTCTAACCCTTCTCTAGACTTAAAGTCCCCAAGGTAAATCCCACCTCCTCCTAGGTCATGTAAATAACTGTGTTCCACTGTAGAATTATGGCAGGCCTTGCCATACCATAAGGCGTGTTGACCGGTCTTTGAAATCTCGCAATCTACAAAGTCAACATGATTTACACCTTCAAGCATCACGGCGGCATTGATCAAGGCAGCAGCCTGATTAGGTTCAGAACCTGTTGGAGGAACTGCATAATGGCAATGCATAAAAGAAAGGCCTTCAAAACGAACATGTTCAACAGGTTTACCATTTGAAGGATCTCCTTTTACCAAAATCAAATTTTCCAGTACAGGGGCAAATACCTCCGCATCTTCAGGCCGCTCTCCCGGTCGTGGCATATAAAAAAGGGTGCCTTTCGGATTTGGATACCATTCTCCGGGTTCATCCAGTGCTGCAGCAAAATTTTCGAATACGATCCTTCCTCCCTCCTTTAGTGGATTCCAAGGTTTCATCCCTTTTCCTGAGGTATACACTCTGGCACTATCCTTATCCAGATTATCAATGTGTCGCATAGTGAAATCCCATTTATGATAGGCCCTGAAACGCACATTCCCTAACTCTTCCGCTTGGATACCCATAAGATGAGAGAAATTATCTTCATCAAAAGTAAGGATTTGCTGTGCTTTTTCTACTACCCTGCCTGAACCCTTGATCCAATCATTTTGCTTCACTGCCCCTATGTACATAAAATCTTCGTTAGGGGTACGCGCCAAGGTGGCCCTTTTACCGTTGACATAAAGTTGATCAAACCGCCATTTGTATAGGCGACTTTCAAGTAAATCCAATTCCCAGATTCCTTTGTCGTTTACCTTAAACCCACTTAGTTTTTCCCCACCACTAAATACTGGTTTTTCACTTTCATAAGCTTTATACACTACAGGTGCTTCTGCTGATCCTCCATCTTCGGGATATAACTCCAATGCTGCTAGCATCTTATATTCACCCCCTCTAATAAGTACGGTAACCGAACCAGAGTTCGGATTGTTTTTCTTGTGCTTTCTTATCCAATCACGAGCTCCTATAAGGCTGGCCAACGGCTGGTCTATGGTGCCCGGACTCTTGTCATCTCCATTTGGCGCTACATAAAGCCTAAGCTCATTGTCTTTAAGCTGATTTGTTGTTGCGGTGACAATAGGGGTATATTGTAGGAGAAAAATTAATAGTAAGCCCACTGCACGATATAATTTTATGATATTCATTGTATTTTCCCTTTGGTAATAGAATTAAATTAATTTACAATAATAAGGCGAACATTTTTAATCAGGGGTAGGTTTTCATTAAAATACAAAAGCGGTAAGAAATTAATATTAATTTATAGGTCTGAAAGTCGTAGAAGATTTTGTCAGCATTGTTGCAGAAAAAAGCAACAATACCGCCAAGATCAAGATGAGTTGATCATTTTATACCAAGGGCTGACACACTTGGCTGATTTATTGCGCCCCTCATGGCTTGGTTATACCATAATGCTAAATAATAAGTCTTCGAGAATGAATTGGCATCATGCATTTAAATACTCAACTCGGTGCAATTTGCAATTACACCTTTCTATCAATGGCCACGAACTTTAGAAAAATCATTTTGTAAAGTTCATTTGCAATGACTTATTAGTGCTGGCATTATCGTTATACTTAAAGCCCTCGAACATTTTTTCTCAAAATAATAACTGTAAATAATAGTCGTTTGGTACAATAACAACCAACACAATTGATTAAAGTTTTACAGATAGTTCCAACTTTCCACCCAATCCATTTTCAATAATTCTCTTGAGTGTTGATATTTTTACTTCCTTTAAATTATTCTCAATCTTAGATATATAAGATTTAGTAGTTCCGACCTTATCGGCTAATTCTTGCTGGGTCATTCCTTTATCAATCCTTGCTTGATGAAGCATTGCTCCTATTTTGAAAGACTTATACCCTTCCTCGAGTGCATCCCTTTTTGGTGTTCCGGTTTTACCATAATGCACCTCCTTGAACGTTTCAAGCGTCATTAAATCATTTTTTATTTCTTTCATAATCTATCTTTATACTAAGTGCCTTAAGTATCTCATTCTTTGGCGTTTTTTGAGTCTTTTTTGAAACCCATTCATTAAAACAACAAGTTTATCTTCATCAAAAAAACAAAATATCCTGAAAATATCGTTCCCTTGTTGTACTCTTATTTCATAAAGCCCTTTAGTGTTTTTGATAAACTTCAGATACGTATCCGGTATTCTATCCAGCTCTTCAAGCAATCCTAAGGTCCAAATAATCTTATCCTTAACTTTCTGATTTTGTTTGATGAAAAAATCATGAAAGTGGTTTTCGTAAAAGACTATACTACGCTTCTTTTTCACATCTTAAATATAACAAAAGTAGCCCTTTAGTGCAACCTTGTTGTTTCAGTTTTTTCCGAACAATAAATTTAAAATTGTAATTATCCGAATAGAAATATTAAAACCAAGCCGCAAAAGAAGATTTTGGCGTTACATTTCTAAACCAGTGGTTGAAGCCACTGGCTACAAAAATATCACCCCTACCTGGGTTTCTGGTTTCTTAAAGGCTATTATTGGTATAATTAGAGAATGGAAACGTTGTGATTTTGTCAGCATTGTTGCTAGAAATAGGCAACAATACCGCCAAAATCAAGATGGGTATAATCTTCCTTTCCAAGGGCTGACTCCTTGGCTGATATATTACGCCCCTGTAGGGCTTCGGGTAATTATAGGTTGGTGCACGATTTTGCTAAGGAATGGGTAGGTTATGGTTTCAGGGTTCAGTCAGTGAATTGCTGGTTTGGTAGACTTGAAATCTACGATAGCATGTTATTTTAGACATTTTTTGGCCTTCAAAGATTATGGTTTTTGGTGCAGGATGGAAGGCGTTAAAAAATGAGTTAGCTCCAATAAGGAGATCCACTCATTTTTAGCCTGGAGTCCCGCACCAAAAATCAAATGATGGTAAAGTAAATGAAATATATTCCATACACCTTGTCCATCATTTGAAATAAGATTTGACAGCCTTGATTTTTTGGTTCGTTTTTTTATCAAGAAAAAAATGAACAGTGGATATACAAAAAAATCACCCCATCCCCGTAAAATCTAGGTGTTAAGGCCAATTCATGAAATGGAGAAAAAGTCATCAGAATGATTTTGTCAGCATTGTTGCGAAAAAATGGCAACAATACCGCCAAAATCAAAACTTGTATAATCTTCCTCATCAAGGGCTGACACCCTTGGCTGTGGTATTGCGCCCCGTCAGGGCTTGGTGTAATCATAGGTCTTTGTGTACGATTTTGGTAAGGAATGGGTAGGTTATGGTTTCAGGGGTCAGTCAGTGAATTGATGGTTTGGTAAAATTATACTTTACGACAACACGGTATTTTAGCCATTTTCCGGCCTTCAAAGATTATGGTTTTTGGTGCAGGATGGAAGGCGTTAAAAAAATGAGTTAGCTCCAATAAGTAGATCCACTCATTTTTAGCCTGGAGTCCTGCACTAAAAATCAAATGATGGTAAGTAAATGAAATATATTCCATACACCTTGTCCATCATTTGAAATAAGATTTGACAGCCTTGATTTTTTTGGTTCGTTTTTTTATCAAGAAAAAAATGAACAGTGGATATACAGAAAAATCACCTCATCCCCGTAAAATTTAGGTGTTAAGGCCAATTCATGAAATGGAGAAAAAAGTCATCAGAATGATTTTGTCAGCATTGTTGCGAAAAAATGGCAACAATACCGCCAAAATCGAAATGTATATAATCTTCCTCACCAAGGGCTGATACCCTTGGCTGTGGTATTGGGCCCAGTCAGGGCTTGGTGTAATCCTAAGACTTGGTGCGCTTCTTTGATTAAGAATTGGTAATTTATGGTTTAAGGGTTCAGCCAGTACATTGCTGGTTTGGTTGACTTAAACTTTACGATAGCATGTTATTTTAGACATTTTTCGGCCTTCAAAGATTATGGTTTTTGGTGCAGGATGGAAGGCGTTAAAAAATGAGTTAGCTCCAAAAAGGAGATCCACTCATTTTTAGCGTGGAATTCTGCACCAAAAATCAAATGATGGTAAAGTAAATGAAATATATTCCATACACCTTGTCCATCATTTGAAATAAGATTTGACAGCCTTGATTTTTTTGGTCGTTTTTTTATCAAAAAAAAATGAACAATGGATATACAGAAAAATCACCCCATCCCCGTAAAATCTAGGTGTTAAGGCCAATTCATGAAATGGAGAAAAAAGTCATCAGAATGACTTTTTCAGCATTGTTGCGAAAAAAGAAACAGTACCGCCAAAATCAAAGGAAGAAAATTTCACAAATCCCCAGGCTGACCAACGTGGTAGGAATATGGGCCCTGGCGGGCTCCTTTATTTATCGATAATAACATCCATATCAATTTTGGCCTTATAACCTATTATTTTTGTCCTGGGATACTAAACTCTAACCGGAATGAGTATTTGGCCTCGAACTGCTCTATTATTAGAAAATCCCAACGATGGCTACACCCAAAGATTAATGATCCGGCTGATTCATTTCGTATTGGTCAGCCTGAGCATTTTTGTGTTTTGGCCTGTCAGGAATTTGCATTATTGCAATCATATGGACTTAATATTTCGCAGTTTTTTTATATAACTAGCTGGTAGTCCTGCAATAGTTGCCCCTTCAATAATCCAGTCCAAATATTTCTTGGTTGGTAGAAAAGACCCTTTAGGACTGGCGATATAAGTGAAGCAATCCACATTTTGATTCGAAAGGGTAGAAACTGTAACTACCTCTCGATTATATGCATCATCATTCGGGCTCTCAATTTTATCGAGATTCTCAATATCAGGTACAATCATCGCATAGAGAAGTCCATAGACTACAGCTCCGGCCTTCTGTTCGATACTGGCTACTCCCCCATCTTCATAGTCACCTTGCCTGTTAAAAACCAGTTGGTAGTCTTCTAGTTTTGCAATAGAGTCTATCAACAGAGCAGAGGGACATCTCTTGAGCATCCTTGTTTCGAGCATGTTGGATCCGAAAGCAAAATATAGTACGTAGTTGTTTTTCACTTCACTTTAAGGTATTTGTCAAAATTTTCTAAAGTTATGCATTTGGAGAGATTTTCATCCTTACATCTGGTCTTTATCATTTGCATTACATCCGTAGCAAGGTCGTGATTATTCCTTACAAATACTGCCAAACCCGCAATATTAGATTCATTCATCCCACTGCTTCTCGACACAGAAAGCATATATTCAGTAATGTTATTTATTTGGTCAACGTAGTCAATGCTACATAGTGAACCTCGACTCCATGAACTGTCAGTTAGATACAAAGTGAAACATTCATCCTTTAAGAGCTCCCTGAGGTGTCTTGCCCAGTAAACTGAAATTTCTGAAGATGTTTGAAGCCTAACTATACTCACTTTATTTTTCAGTGCAGCCTTAGTTGCCTGAGTATAATCTTCCGCAAGGGGTTCACTTCCCACACTATCAAAACCCTCACCTGATACGTAAATATCGTACTTAGCTCTACTAATCCTATCATTTAAATAATCATAGAACTTATCATTAGACTTGGAATCTTTGTCTATTACAAATACCGAACTATAGCTGTCTTGTTCATTCCTTGTCAAGAATTGGTCGAGCCTTTCATTTCTTACTTCTAAATCCTCATTCCAGATGAAGAAATACTGTGCTATAATGAAGAGAACAACAGCTCCCAGAAGCTCAACTGAAAGTCCATTCAAGAGGCCTATCCATGTTGAGTCCATTCCTTCAATCCAACTGGCCAAAAAAAGTGATGTTGCTAATACAAAAAGTATCGCATACACTGCGACATTGAGTCTAATCTTCGCCTTCTTATTTCTGAGTGAACTCATGCGGTATGTCTGTAATTATTAGTTTAAAGCTCTATTCTACCTAGCTGAAGTACAACGTACCAACCATGTCCATTGTGCACCCAACTCACCTTCTCTCCCTCTAAATTAATTAAGTTATTGTGATTATGGAAGTTATTTGGATAGTATAGAATAATTTTAGCTATGTTATTTACACTTTTTTTATAAAGCACTAAACAAATGAAAATGAATACATTAATCAGCAATCAAAGAAATCCGGATAATAATCTGAAGATTTTGTCTGAATCTTCAGTATCAGTGGATTTTCACCAAATATTCACCTCAAAGTCCCGAGTAATCGTAAGGCAAATGATTTAGATTAAATACCTCATGTTTTAATACTTTAATAAAAGATTACTTCTTGGTTCCGGTAAGGAAAGTTTTCGAAGGATCAGGATTTGAAACGCTTCATGATTTCTTTCCAATCGGTAAAGATGATACCTTCATCTTCGAAGAATTGTTTCAAATCCGGATCAGCAAACATTTCCGCTTCCCAAATCCTTTGTTGCCAAGAACCGGTGATGGTTTTCAACTGTTCCGTATCTGCAGAAGGGTGGAAAATGATTTCTGTCAATCCGGGTTTCAGTGAGCGGATCAATTCTTTAAAAGCTTCCTTTTTCTCTTCATAGGTATCTGCCTTTGGTGCACTGGTAAAGAAATCCAATTTGGGCAAGGTGTAAGTAGCCATAAAATCTACTACCTCATCGGTGATGGGGTAACCTCCCTGTCTAAAAATCTCAACCACCTCAGGGTTTGAAAGGTCAATGGCATTGGCAGGAATACCGTATTCCATGGCCATTTTAAGGTAAAGGATGGCATACTTGGGATCGCCGTATAAGGTACCCATATGGGTATCGATATGATCAGGACGGTAACCCAGGGCAAGGGATTTTTCGATCTGTGCCCTAACTTCTGTAGCCACTTCTTCGGCGGAAGCATGGGCAACCACCTCTTCTACAGAGCGCCATAATTTGCCTTCATCATCAATAAGCCCGGGTACTTCCTCCGCCGGAGCAACAGAAGACCAACGCCAGGTTTTCCATTCACTGGTCAATGCCAGATGCAAACCAAGGTCTATTTCAGGATGCTCAATGGCCCAGGCAATGATCTCTTCAAAATTAGGACAAGGAGGCATGGCAGCAGCAGATTGGATATCTCCGGCCATCAGCATTTCTTTGGCTGCAATATTGGCTTCAGGGCTCATGCCAATATCATCTGCATGTAGCATGATGACTTTCTTCCCTGCCGGATACCCCAGTCTTTCCGCCCAATTGGCCGGGGTTTCGGTCTCAGTTTCTTGTACTTCTGCAGAAGTATTATTTTTACCACATGAACTTATTAGAAATAAGGATGCCAAAAAGAGGCTGGAAAACAACTTGATTTGCATAACTTTTTCTTTTTACTACTCAAAAAGAGGTGTTTATGACTAGTTGGGGGAGGGGAATTGTTGGGATTATTAACGTTTAATTCAACTTGGTTCCAGTAAGGTATTAATACCACAACAACAAAAAATTTTTCTGCTTCAAATCTGAAACCGGCTTAATGGAAATTTTCACAAAATTATTTTGTAAATAATAAAATGGATAGAACTGCGTGAATAAATACTTATAACCACCTCCATCTTAAACCTTCAACGAACCTTAATAGCACCTCTACAAAATGATATTTTAGATTAGAAAGGTTTTAAGTAAATAGCAACTTACTTATATTAATAAAATTCTTTAGGAATCATTTCTATATATTCTTGGTAAGAAACATCCGTTACGCTTTGAGGAATGAAATCAATAACGCCATTGCCACCCTTAAAAATAAGCTCTCTCCTTACTTGATTGCCATTACTCCCTCAGAGCGGCAGGCGGTACCCAAAATGAGTGATGGCACCATTCCCTTTGTGGAAAAGGCCATGGATTATGCACGGGAAGACGCACAGTTTCTTCCTCCCTATACTGATTTGGATGAAGTCCATAAAGACTGGAATGCGGTTAAGCACTTGGTCCCTATGCTTAGGGATATACAGCAATTAGAAAGCAATCTCAACGACACGGTGATGGTGGCTGGGTCTGAAGCCTATTTGGGTGCGCTGAGCTATTATAATTCCGTAAAATACGCCTCCAAACTGAATGTGGCCGATGCCAAAATCATCTATGAAGACCTCAAACAGCGCCTTCAAAAATCCAGAACATCCGGTGAAACCGAAGGTTAACACCTAAAAATCCGTAGCCTATTTCTTTAATCGATTGGTTTTTAGTGGCGGCTGCGATAAAATCCCCTTTAGTCCCCATTTGGAGAAAGGGGATTTACCTTATCTGCTTTTTCTGTGTCTATTTTAGGGAGGGAACTGCTTGACCAAATAAACCAAATTTTACCAGCATTTAAATCTTATGATCAACAAAACCTGGGAGGTTTGGGGATTTAAGGTGATGAATAAAAAGTTGCTAGATATAAAACCTTACAGGTTTGGCTTATCCATTATTTATTCTGATTACCGGTATTGATCTGTTTGTTATTGATCAGGTTGATGTGTCTGATATTTTTCATAATCTCTATGCGGTTGATCAGGGAATCGATGATCAGCTGGTAAAGTTTATCTCCCAGCACCTGATCTTCCACACCATAGTCAATATTAGGGTTGTCATTGACTTCAATTACATATACTTTATCCTCCACAAATTTGAGATCCACGCCATAGAGTCCGTCCCCTATCAGGGAAGAAGCTTTCACTGCCAGGCTTACTATTTCCTCCGGCACCTGATCTATGGCTATTGTCTCATGGTTGCCGGATTTATCTTCCGCATCACTGTTCCAATTGTAAATCTGCCAATGATCCTGTGTCATATAATATTTGCAGGCATAGATGGGTTTATTGTCCAGTATCCCTATCCGCCAATCATAGGCAGAATACAAAAACTCCTGGCAAATTACCATATCGGTTTTCTTGAAGAGCATGCCTAGTTCACGCTTTGCCTCCTCCTTATTGTTTACTTTTATCACCCCGAGAGAGAATGCACTATCGGGTTGTTTGAGTACTGCCGGGTACCTGATATTGTCCAGCAGATTGTCTTCAAACATGTTCTTGGTTAAAGTGAAAGATTTAGGCGTGCGGATTTTATTTTTCTTAAACAATTCATGCTGGTAAATTTTATTGGAGCAGCGCAGTATAGACCAGGGATCATCTATCACCACCAGACCTTCAGCAAAAGCAAGGCGGGAGAGTTCATAGGTATAATGGTTGACATTGGTGGTTTCCCGGATAAACAAAGCATCAAATTCGTTGATTTTATTGATATCTTCTTTGCCGATAAAAGTAACGTACACCCCTTTTTTATTGGCAAGCTTACGGAATTTCTCAAGGGCTTCCTTGTTTGAAGGCGGATTGGCTTCAAAGGGATTGATCAATATAGCCAGGTCATACCTGTAATTATTAAGTCTGGGGAAATTGTACCGTTTTTTGTTGAAGTGCCGCTCTGCAGCATAAAACAAGGTTTCCTTTTGTGCCTCATCCAGATTTTTGAAGGTCAGGACCTTAATATTTTTTATGATCCATTTATCTACCTTAATAAAGTTAATGGTAAATAAGGGCACTTCAAAAACCTGATATAACCTGGCAGCCAACACCTTGTAAGCCTTCAGCGGCGTTTGTCCAAAATACAAATCAAGAGACAGGTTAGTGCCTTTTTCTTTGCTGAGGATTTGGTTTACTTGTTCATTCAACTCATAGGAAAGTGCCTGCACCACATTGGCAATTTGCACATCTTTGATGGTAGAAGTACTTGGTATCACCCTTTGCCCCCGAGCGGACGCCAAAAGAGAGACATAGTAACCATAACTTTGGTATTTGTAAGAACTACAGAGATTAAAAATCCTGAAATTGGCATTGTTTTGATACAAAGGATTATTGATATACTCTTTTACAGATACTATGGTGGCTTTTAATCCCGTATTTTGCCAGACGTAAGGTTGATCGATTACGATCAGGTTTTTATTTCCCTTATCTATTGCTTCTGTCCTAATTTTCATGCCCATCTTCAAGGCATCTTCACCGTTCTGATAATAGTTCTTCAATGTTTTGATCACTTCAAACCCCTTGGACAAATACCAGTCGGTGAGCTTGCTTTGGCTTTCCCTCACTTCCAGGGTAATGCTCCTGAAGTTATTAGAAAGTGCAAAAGCCTTGATGTATTCCATAATTGCATTGCCTATACCTTCCTTTCTGTATTGAAGTGCTACACTGATAGAATACAAGCGAAGCATGTGCTTGTACTTAAACAGCACAGCCGAAGCCACAGGCTGATTGTCCGCTGCATTCTCAGCAATAATCAGCTCCTGAAAAGAACTTTTCAGTCCATTTTTGAGGTTTGAAGCGGAGGTTTGCTGGAATTCAGGAAATGATTCCCTCTCAAGGTTCAGGAGAAATTCCAAGTCTCCTGAACCGGCCTTACGAAAATTTAATTTCATGGATCCTATTTATGCTTGACTACACTACTTTCCCCGGTTAACCACTATATAGACAAAAACGCTTGGTTTTCTTGCTGAAACCACCTCAAGCAAACTGACTATCTTACCTTTAGCTATCTCCCGAATATCCTTTTGGACGATGCGGGATAATGTTACAAAAGGTAAACAATTCCTTTTAAACATTAACAGAAAAGTTTATGCCCAGCTAATTACGGATACCCCGGATGAAGTGTTGTGAAATTTTGAAATATTATCTTACTCTACTCCAATTAATAGAGGGCATAAAAGTCGGCGAAAGGCAAAAGCGCATCATTGTATATTTCAAGCTCAGCAGAACGATGTTTAAAAACATTCGAAAACATGAAAAATTGCACCGAAAATCATTTAATTCCGACCTCTCAGCATTTTTATTTCGAACTATTGGTAAAATGTTTTGAATAAAAGGTCAATTCTTGTCAGTTTTTGGTCGAATTGATCAGCTAAAACTTAATAAAAGCTGCCACAAAGGTGGAATTTTTCGGCAAAAACCTAATAATTATCAGTTAAAACCTAATATTTTCCGGCAAAAAGATGGAAGCTTGAATAAAAAAGCTGAAATCATTGAGTTCAGAAGTACCCCAGCCCACTTCCGAACACCAAAAATTTGAGCCTATCTCCGGACTTTTCCTGAAATTTTGTCATATTTTCCGTTTTTAGGGCATTTTATTGTCAGTTTTTGGTCGAAATTATCAGGTTTAAGGTGGAAAATATAAGGTTTTACCTGCAAAGATCCATAAAAAACATTCAAGCTTGTCAGTTTTAGGTACTCCGGAGCCGTTCTCTGTCAGTAAATTGGAGTAAGAAAGAGCAAGGGGGTACTTCTGAAGTACCCCTGTGGTGTTATGGAATTCGGAAGTTTCTGAATTGGGTTTTTAAAACTCCTACCAAGTTTTTTGACCATCTGCCATTCTACTACCTATAGATCAATCGGTTGCGTTTAGAAATTTTACCTTTTGATCACTCGTAACCAAAAGACAATAGCAATGGCCAAATGCCACCAGACACTTGGTTGCCACCACCAACTACTTATAATTTTATTCCAGCCCAATTCCCAAATCAAATTGGTGTTTGGGTAACCATTGTCAAACCCTTGAAAAATATTGACTAGAAATTCAGTAACGATCGAGAAAAAAGCACCGCAAAACGTTCCCAAAAACACAAAAATCACAAAAGGTGTCCTGACGAAGGTTGAAACAAATCCAATGTTCTGATTTTCAAAATCAATTTCAACAGTGTCTATTTGTTCTTCTTGCGCTACCTCCGGAGGGCCATCTCTTTGCTGTGAATATCCGGGTTTGGACCCAAGAAAGGCCCCAATAACAAGCAACAAAATGAAAATTTTATTCAGCCTTACTTCCATTGTAAATACTGGTTAGTTGATTAATGCTTTTCTTGATCTACTTCACCACTTCTTTCCCTGACCTACACCATTGCAGCCAAGAAATTTAAGGTTTTGAATGGTTAAGTTCTATCGATGACTTTTCGATTTCCTCAATCGATTTAATCAATTTATCATAGGGTTTAAGCTCGTTTTTCTTCAAATTACTATTCAGCCTAATTTGCTTATCCCTAAGTAAAATTGCATCCTGAAGAATTTTATTTTTTTCAGGTAATCCTGCTCATTATTCCTTGGTTCATTAATGGCTCTAAGACTTGTGAAATATTCTATATCAGAAGAGGAAATAAGCCCTTTGTCAAAATTTTCTATGAGCAAAGATGGTATCTCATTATTGGCCAATCCATCGGATGGAGTATCCACTACAACTATATTCGGTAATCCTTCACTTCCCTTCGGAAGCTTCCCATTTAAAGAAAAGCATTGTTCTTTTATGGCCGAATGATTGTTTTTTTTGACGGTGTCAAAAAATTGAAATGCTTTTTGGAAGGTATCAGAACCATGAAGGTTTACATTGGCTTCCCAAATTTGATAGAAAGTATTTTGGTAAATCAAGACTGAGGACTTATCACCTTCTCGCTGCGCTGCTTCACTTAACTGTGCCAACACCTTTACTGTTGATAATAATTCTGTATTATTTTGGGAAAGGCACTTGAAGCTTACACAGATGAAAAATAATAGCATTAAGTTTTTCATGGTATTGAAATATTAAAAAGGTGAGGTTACAATTGTTAAAGTATCGGTATTGGTTCCATCTTGATTGAGTGTAGAATCATTGACAGTTTTATAGATTATAGGATAAGGAGCAAAATCATCCTTGCTTCCAATGGTATACATTATAAGAACAGCCCCCATTACCAAGGCCAATATACCCGGGGACATTGTGGCTAAATTTAATGACCAAATACTTGAAGATAGCTTTAAGTCAGTTTTGTTTCTCAAACTATAAAACGTAACGCCTAAGCCTAAAAACATAATGGCAAAACCGGAAAACAAACCTACAGACCTTTTAATCATACTCATATGGATATGGTAAGCATGAATCCTATAGGTTGGTTCTTGAATTCCGTCTATTTCTATGGCAAATAGAGTCTGCTTGTACCATTCAATGTTCTTAATTAAAAAATCACCGATAATGTATAAAATCGCCAAACATGCAATTGTTAATACCCATGGCAATAACCTGCCCCACATACTGTCTTCAATTCTTGATTCATCTGTTGCCATTATTATTGTGCTTTAGTTTGGTTAAAAAATGTATCAATAGGATTAATATTTTATGTTGTCTTTTTAGATTGCTCCTATTACAATCCACTATTTAAGCGATCACCAAAAAATCTCTTGTAAATTAATTAAGTTGACTTAATTCCGGAAGTTTTTTCGAATAAACATGATTAAAAGTTTTACAACGAGAAGATTTTGTCAGCATTGTTGCAGAAAAAAAGGCAACAATACCGCCAAAATCGATTACGTTTAGATCATCAATCCGGTGGCTAATGCCACCGGCTACAAAATATCACCCCTAAAGGGGTTTTCGGATGATGTCAAGATAAACGTCTGATTTCCTTTAAAGGTAGTTCAGTTGAGATTTTGTCAGTATTGTTGCGAAAAAGGCAACAATACCGCCAAAATCAGGAGGTGTATAATCTTCTTTACCAAGGGCTGACACCCTTGGCTAGGATATTTCGCCCCGTGGGGCTTGGTGTATTCATAGGACTTTATTCGTGTCTTCTATAGGGAATGGGTTGGTAGTGATTTTGTCAGCATTGTTGCAGAAAAAAGGCAACAATACCGCCAAAATCGATTACGTTTAGATCATCAATCCGGTGGCTAATGCCACCGGCTACAAAAATATCACCTCTAAAGGGGTTTTCGGATGATGTCAAGATAAACGTTTGATTTCCTTTAAAGGTAGTTCAGTTGAGATTTTGTCAGTATTGTTGCGAAAAAAGCAACAATACCGCCAAAATCAGGAGGTGTATAATCTTCTTTACCAAGTGCTGACACCCTTGGCTGAGATATTTCGCCCCGTGGGGCTTGGTGATATCATAAGACTTTATTTGCGTCTTTTATAGGGAATGGGTAGGTAGTGACTTTCTCAGCATTGTTGCAGAAAAAAGGCAACAATACCGCCAAAATCAAGATGTGGATAATCTTACTTTCCAAGGGCTGACACCCTTGGCTGATTTATTACGCCACTATGGGGCTTGGTGTATTCATAGGACTTTATTCGTGTCTTCTATAGGGAATGGGTAGGTAGTGATTTTGTCAGGATTGTTGCGAAAAAAGGCAACAATACCGCCAAAATCGATGGGTGTTTGATTCCATTTTCCGCAAGTTGACACTGCACGTATATTAATGTTGAAGCCTTTTAATCTTCTTTATTCTTTAAAATGGAGGTAAAACCTTCCTACAAACTTGTTCATAAACATGGAAATGAAACATTAACACATTTCATATTTGGATTTTTTTAGTTTGGAAGATTCTGTAAAATAAAATAGGGTTTACCCGGATAACTTACTGTGGCGTGTAATCCGACTATAGTCTTCCCACTACTATAAACCACTCATTACTCAGGCACTTACCATTAATTTTTCCGAAGCCATCTTGGTTCCTTCCACCCGTGCGGCTATTTTAGCAAACGCAGTCTCACGACTCGTGGCTATATCATCTCCAAAAGGTGAAAATCCACAGTCATCCGTAGTTCCCAATTGGCTTACAGGTATGTATTCAGCAGCCGTCATTATCCTATCACATACCATTTCAGGGGTTTCTACGACTTCATTGATTACATCAATGACCCCAATATACACTCTTTGGTTGGCACCAAGATTTTCCCCTATCATTTTCAAGGCTTTCGGTGCATCTTTTTCATTGGCCATTTGCATGTAGAAGTTTCCACAATTAAGGGATAAAAAAAGTGGAATTAATTCGGTATAACTTACATCTGCACTGTGGGTGCTGTCATGGTCACCTCCGGGACAGGTATGAAAGCCAATCCGCTGTCTTTCTTCATGTGTAAATCTACTCAAAACCTTATTGTTCAGATCTATAAATTGCTTCAAAAGTGCTTTTGAAGGATCCAATTTCAGAGAAAGTCTTGCCTCGGTAAAGTCCACCTGCACATGATAGGCGCCATTGTTAAAACAGCTCCTTATGTCTGCTTCTGACTGGTTTATTAAATCCTCAATAAACTGAGATTGTGAGTAATCGGTTAATCCTTCTTGGGGATACAAGAGACTAAGTGCTGAAGCAGAAATTACTGCCTGTTTCAGAGGGAGTTTGGTAAACTTTCTTGCTCGAGGAAGGTAGTTTCCCGCAAAGGTGGAATAATAAAATGGCCCTTTGGTCAACTTTGGAAGTTGACGACTGTGCCCATCTTCAAAAGGAATGTTAATCCCTCCTGCCGCCAAATTATCCAGCCCATCCAATGGATAAGTAACGAAGCTTGTTTTGGCCTGTTCACCATCAGAAATGATGGTGGAACCTGTATTTTCTAAGGCTTCGACAGTCTCCTTTACCGCCTCATCTAAATAGGTATTTATATCTCTTACAGATAAATTACCTTCCGAAAAGGCAACTATAGCTTCTTGTAATTCTTGGGATCGAGGAACACTTCCTACTGATTCCGTTGGTATAGTATTCATTTGGTCCAGATTAATCATTTTTCGTTGTTAGTAGTATAGCAGCTAAGAAAGAAAAAGCCCATACCTATGTTTGGGCTTCAATTCTTCCGCTATGCTATTTCTTAGTATTAACAATAAAGAAAATAGGCAATAGCCTTGTCTCTAACCCTAGAAAATGGAAATAAATTCTTTCATTGAGGTGTTCAGCAACGGTTCATTTTCCGTTACACCATAAATCCGAGATTAATTTAGGTAAAGAAATCGTCAATTGGGACAAATAAATAACATTTTTACCGAGAAAGTAGCAAAAAGTTCAAACTTTAATAGTGAAATTAATGGAATGTGCCATTTATTGGCCTATACAAATCATTAAGCCCGAAAAAGTCTAGGGTAAGTAACCCTATTCAAGGCATGAAACCGCTCTTATTCCCGGATTAGTTAACAATACCCTGAGTTCTTTCAAGAGGCTTGGAATCACAAGAAAATCTAATTTCTATAGGATTTAGCCTAGGATATTTATGGTTAAACCGGAAGTAACCACGCAGTGACTGATATTGAAGCGAGCTCTATCTACAATAGAAGTTTTATGGCCTATTTTGAGGTAAACCAACTGCTTTTCCTTAGGGGAAATTGGACAAAAAAACCTGCAAATCCTAATGGAGATGCAGGTCCTTTATTAGATAAAAAATTAATTCTTAAAATGCTCCGATAAAATGGTTACCAGGTTGATTGATTAATTTAGCACCTTTGGTCACCTCATTGGTTTGACTGTGAAGGATATAAATGTTTCCATCTTGTCCAAGTGGTGAAATTGGTAAAATCAAGTCATTTCCACTTACCAAGAAACTTTGGAACTGATTAAATCTTACATCAGGATCATCAGGAAGTCCCTGAACAATTGATGCAGTTTTTTGATTAAGGTCCATTCTAACTACATATCCCTGATCTTCTTCACCATGACGTATCAAGGCATAACCAATACCGTTGCTTACATATTTCCAAGCATCTACATAAGTATCTGTAAGTCCAAGTGCATCATCAAGACTCAAGGCATAAGTATTGTCATATTGGTTATCAGAACCAATTCTCAAGATATGAGAACCATTGGTATCTCTGGTAGTAGCTTGGTAAATGTAACCATCATCAGCAAGTTGGTTGACATTACTTCTATAGCCGGAGCAATCTCCATTGGCTTGAGTTGAGGTAATAAGAGTTGGGTTCTCCAAAGAAGGGTAATCTACAACAAGGGACTTGGTACCTAATCTATCCCATTCTGATTCAGTTAAACCTGTAGCAGGATTATATTTTCTCATCCAAGTACCTATCACCAATTTATCACCGGCTTGATTCAATACAGGAGCATCTAACCTAAAGATTACATGACCGGCAAGTTCTTCTTCTTCCGTTAAAGGCAATTCATAGGTCTTATAATCGGAGATAAGGGTTTCTTGCAAATCCAAATCCAAAACCGTAGCTGTTCCTCTATAATATTTAAATTCTTCTTCGGGATTTCCATCTTCTGAATTATTAGCAGCAATATTGGCTACGTTTACAGCGATTCCATTTTTATCTCCATTGTAGAGTTTACTCCATCTTGGTGAAGTTCCTGCATACTGTGAAATATTAACTGTAACATCTTCCTGAACAAAGTTTGCACCACCACGTATATCAAATTTGGAATATTCTCCGCCATTTTCTCCACCATATGCAATATTAAATAGAGTACCTCCATCTTGAGAAACCTGCAATCTGGCAGTTCTATTTGATTTTACCGGTTCTCCATCATTGAATACATCTATTTCTGTCTCTGGATTGATGGCATCTTCAAAGCTAACTGCGTATATATTGGTTCCGCCATTTCCATCTCCGGCAGTTTCTCCCATAAAAGCTCCCGCTAGGGTCACCCAGCGATCAGCTTCTACTTCTTCCTCTTCTTCAGGTGTTACATCATCGTCTTGGACACAGGCTCCCATGGAAACCATTGCGGCAGCCATGCCAAGGGAAAGTAATCTTTTACTTAAGTTGAAATTTTTGAACATTATTCTGTATGTATTTATATTTAACATGGTTTATCTAAAATTTCCAATGGTATAATTAAGTTTGACATAAAATGCTCTGCCCGGTTTTTGGACGGCAAAGTTATCATAGACCTGCTTGTCAAATACATTTCGCAAATCCACGCTTACTGCCAGCTTTCGGTCAGGAAAAGTATAGGTAGCACCTATATCATTGATGTACTGGCGAGGAGTTCTGAAATCTTCAATCTCTAACCAGGTGGTATAAAACCTATCTACAAAGCCAAAATAGTGTGACAATCTCAATAGAGAACCTGATTTCACAACATCTCTAAAAGTATAATCAATAGAACTATTGATGGTAAAGAATGGCTCATTAGGAATCTGTTGTCCATAATTAGTATAAACATTTCCATTGGAATCAAACTTGGTGTTGAATTGCGAGTTGAATTTGGATACGTTCACTATGGCCCTTAATGAATTTCCATAGGAATATTTCACTTGTCCTTCAAAACCAATGGATTTGGTTTTACCCAAATTTTCATATGGGTTGGTCTGTACGGCATCATTGATCCTTGGGTTTATTTGTTGAATAATTTTGTCTTGGGTATCTCTGATAAAACCTGTACCGGAGATAGAAAAGGTATGAGATCTGTTTTCAAAGTCTCCTAGAATAAATCCAAGATTAAGGTTGTTGCTTAACTCAGGTCGAATCCCAAGATTTTCCACAATATTTTCACCCGGACTACCAAATATTTCGCCCTCAGAAGGCATTCTTACAGCCTTTTCGGCTGATGCAAGCAACGTCAAAGGTCTGAAAACCCTAAAGGAAAAGGCCGCTCCATAGCCGGTTGTATTTCTACTACTCTGTGTTCGCTCTTCTATCCGAGTGGAGACCCCATTTTCTTCCACCAACAAAGGATCCATCTTATCAATGCCTTGGTAATAATACTTTCCAAAAACACTGCCTTTTAGCTTAGACTGAAACATATCCAATTCATAGCTAAGTGATGTTATTGATTTTTGAAGGTCTCTGGTACCTATAAATTCTCTTTCAACGGCACTTTTCATAAAATCCTGTTCCTCCCTATCTATAGAGTAGAAAGATTGACCTAAAAATATTCTGTGATTTGTGCTGATTTCATAAGTAGCCCCTGCCCTAAAAGTAGCCACATTTCTATCAATATGATTCATCGTGGGGGCTCCTTGCTGTGCACGGATGAAGTCAAAATCGGATTGCCATCCAACCCCAAGCTCAACTCGCCAAACCAATTGTAATTCCATTTCACAGTATCTGTGACCACCTCATTTCTTTTACTCAGAGAGCCGTTAAAATTGATATCCAAACCTTTAATCCCTACATCTTCTTTAATGTATGTCAAGCCCAAAACATGGGATTGCGAGGTACCAAAGCGCCCTTTATAGGGAATGGACATATAAGTACCGTGTTGGATTTCGTTATAATCGTCAGACCCTGTATAGCTTAAGAAAAATTGATCTGCCCATTTAACATTGGTATATCCCAAGTCAATCTTTCCTCCTACAGAACGATAAGCATCATTGAAGCGCTTTGCCCTTACATAATCGTACCTTCCATTGGCAAGGATGTTTCTCACAAATTTCCCCCATACCTCATAGTCATTGTCTGAAGAATTATAAAATGCAGAGACTTTAGTCGTAAAACCGGTGGCTTCATCTCTATAGGCTGCATTTACATTGCTCTGAATGGTATTGAAAGAACCGTAAGACAGGGAGGCTGAAAGATTATTCACCACGCCCTTTTTCAAAATCACATTGATGGCACCACCTAAAGCATCGTCTGCCAGATGCGCAGGGATTACCCCTTTATAAACTTCGATCCGGTCAATTAATGCAGGAGGAATACTGTTTAAGCTAAAAGAGGAACCGTAGGTTGATATAGACAGACCATCGATAAAGATTTTCACTGAATTACCGGACATTCCATTCAAATTGTAATCCACGCGCGATCCTATTCCACCATTTTGTCTAACCCTAATTCCGGCAGTTCGGTTAAGCAAGTCATTGGTTTGTATGGATTGCAGGGCAGCTTTTTGGGTTTCCACGACCTCCACAGCGAAACCTTTGGTTTCAATTTCACTTTTAACAGATAGTCCTTGTACGACAACTCCCGCTAGATCGGTGGTAGATTCTTCTAATAAAAAGTCCAACTGAACAACAGCTTCCTCTACATCAACCACTACATTTTTAGAATGCTCCTGGTAGCCCAAGCAAGAAAGCAATAGCTCGAAATTACCCTTAGGGACATTTTGGATTTGATAACTACCATCAATCGATGAGATGGCATTGTATGGACTGTCTTTAATTCTAATGATTACTCCGGGTATTGGATTAGATTTTGAATCAAGAATTTTACCTTTAACAGTTGCCGCATGAAGGGATTGTGCCCCAATACCAAGACCCGAAAAAATCAGAACGGTAATCAACCCTAATCGTAAATATTCTGATAGTAAAGTTATCTTCATGCCTTTTTATTCGAATTGTTAAGCGATCAATTTTTCAAACTGATACGTACTTACTTGATGTTATCCAACTAAAATCTTATTAGCGTGTCATTTCTGACAAATCCCCTTTCCTAAATGGAAATATGGAGCTCTTTAATTTTTATTCTATTTAGATTTAGTCTAATTGAATGCAATATTACGGATACCCATTTTTTTATGCAATACTTATTTAGATTAATTTTTAATTAGGTTAAAAAATTGTCCAAAATGACGGTTTAAACCGAATCAATCAGGTTTTTAATTTTTGTGACCGATAGTAAAAACACGATTCCGGAAAAAGGTTTAAAATTTCATTAAGCTGCCCTATAAAAAATTACGATGGTTAATCAAAACTTAATCAGGGAAAATGAAGCCAAAAAAAGGCCTTCCCAAGCGGAGGGAAGGCCAAAAAATGTTATTTAAAGTATCCTTATTTATAAATGGCATCTGAATTAACTTGCCCGTCTATATTAAGGTACCAATCTTCGTAAGAAAGTCCTCCGGATTTAGCCCATTCAGAAAATTTGGTATATGCTTTTGTGAAGTCCACTTTTTCTTGAGCATAAGAGATGCTTTGTGGGATATGCAATGCCCAGTTGAATCCTTTATTGCTTGTAAAATAAGTTCCTTCACCTATTGAACTGATATCGTCTGCAGTACTAAACCACTCGGTGTCCATAAGGTCTGTAGGTTCCATATTCATCAAGTGTACTTCTCTACCCCTGTCCTGATTAATAATCATAAATGGGTTGTAAGGAGCAGCTCCAAGGTCAGCTTTTCTCACAGATTCCTTGAATACAATCTTAACCGTTACTGTATCCGTACCGTGTTGAGTGTTTCCGGTAAACACATTGGCCATGACAGGAAGTTTATCATTCACGTCATCCATTACAATGATTGTGGCCAATTTCTGTCCTTGTTCCACACCACTTGACAAAGTCTTGATGCTACCAGTACTCAATCGAGTACCTTCCACACTCAATACTTGATCTGAAGATACCGGCAATTGAATTCCAAAACCATTGCGGTAACCAGCTCCTGTGGCCCTAACTACTGTAGTCAATTTAATTTCTTTGATACGATTATTACCATTTGAAATTTCATTTACATTGTAATCGATTACCAAATCATTCATGTCATAATCACCAAAGCTAGGCCATAAATCTTCGAACAAAAGGGTGCCAAAAGTATTTTCTCCCGGAGAATAGTTATTGAAAGCTCTTTCAGGATCTTCAGGATATTCATCTTCACTATCAGCTACACCATCCTCATCCTTATCTTTCACATCCGTATCTATAGGCACATAATCTGTCAAATCCACACTTGTAATAGGGTTCCAAGAAGCATAAAACATCACATCATTAAAATCATGGTCACAACTGCTGTAATCTCTTCGGATATCTTCCCAGCCCATTAAAAGAATTTGCTCAGTGGCATCGTATAAAAACACCATTTGATCTCTAAGCTCTTCTTTTTCATTGAATGTGTTTAAATTTTTGTCTGCATAAAAAACGCCATTCCCGTAAGTCAATTTACCACCTTGCCAACCATTGGAAATCAAGAACCAGCCGATATAGGTATCTTTTTCAAAAGCTCCATCTTTAGGTCCTACAAGTTTCACTTTATTACCCGAGCGTAACACTCCTGACTGAGCATTTGGGAATATTATTGTTTTGTTCTTGATTTCATCCGCAGTTTTGGGCGCTTCCCCTTCCTTGTACCAATAATAACCAATGGCATTTCTATAACTTCCACCTGTATGCACATAAGTCACCCAAACCTCCGCATCTTCACTTACGAATAGTTCTCTTTTATATTTATCACTTATCGCCTCAGGGTTGCTTTTTCTAAGATCTTCATTTTCAGGAAGACTATAATTGATGTTTTTCAAGAGTTGATCACTTATTTTGTCTGATTCAACCAAATACTTAGGTTTTCCCTCTGAAGACCAAGATCCAAGGGTCATAAATTCTTCACTACTGGCAGAAATTCTTTCATTGGCGTTTATTGCATTTGTTTCAAAATATTCGTCTGCCAACACAGAAGGGTTTGTTGCATCAAAACTATAACTAATTCTTCCACCTGAAACCGGTACGATTGCCATTGGTTCTACCCCTATATAATCGGAGGCTATAAAAACTTCCTTCAGGTAACTTGGAAGGTCTATGGTGATAGAGGCGTTACCTAGTTCGTCCAATTGAACAGTTTGCAATAATGTCCCCTCTTTATGAGGGTTCCCTTTATATATTTTATACACCACATTTGATAAGGGTGAGTTATCACTCCCCGTTGCAGAAAGATCAACATTAACTGATGTAGTAGTAGAAAAATCAAAACCTGAAGGGGTATTTAATCCGAGTTGATCATTCTGAGTCACTGTTTCAGAGATTTCATTGATGGGGTCGCAGGCAAATAATGAGGCCGCAAATCCAAAGATCAGAAGTAAGCTATTGTTTTTCATATCTATAAGTTTTAAAAGTTTCGCAAAATTGAATGATACAAAACTATAATAATTAGTACTTGAGAAGTGAAAAACTCGTTAGACAGCATCTTTTGATAGGTGAATTCCAAAATTCTGCAGATGAATTGAATACTTGTTTTTAAAAAAACTAGCTTAAAACGGCATAGTGATTTCCCCAGATAAGTAAATAGGCCATAAAAAAAGCCACTTCTCCGGAAGGATATCGACCGTAGAAATGGCTTATAATGTAAATTCTGATGCACCGGAAAAGGGTAATAATACCCGCTAGCAAGGGTGCCTCCGCTAAACGGTTTTAAATAAAGCGGTACAATTTATTCTTCTTTGCCAAAAACAGCATTGTCTGGTTTTGCATAAAAAGCTTCCGGCTGTGGCTCTTGAGACAAACTGATTGTATTAAAATCAACCCTGTTTCTTTCTTCCCCTACCTCACCCTCTTCGGCTGTGTACCAAGCAATAGAGGTTGGAAGAAGAACTCCACCTACTTCAGACCATTTGTCATAACTGATAAAATTAGGCCATTCAGGTTTTTTATCCGAGCCAAAAGTTGCTTTATAGGCGAGCCAAGCCATTTGATAGGTTGCAGGATCGTAGTATAAAAAATATTCATCGCTGGAAGAGTTCCCAATACCAGAATCAAAGGTAATTTTAATACCCTGATAGTTTTTCCCTAGTATTTCCTTGTCTGCTGTTTTTTCATAGTTCAACCCTTCATCTCCAAGAACAAATGGCATGGCATAAAAATAAAACATTAGGTCATGCATGAAAGTCGGGTTCCTATCATATTCCCCTTCTTTGTTTAAAACCCAAGCCTTATTTCCATCAAAACCAATTTCATAATCAGATGTTACTATTTTATCCATTCGACGGTGCAGGTCAACGGTGTGTTTTTGCCCGTCTGTAGGATCTCCAATAGTAAACTTTAAAGTTTTCCCTTTTTGCCATTGATCCATCCCTCCATGAGCTTCGAGTACTTTGGCAAAATCTGAAGGATAGTTGTTTTGCTCTTGTGTTTCAGTGTTTTTCTGACAAGCCACCATAATGGCTGAGAGAAAAAACATTATAAACAGTTTTTTCATCATTGCATTTTTGATTATAGTTAATCAATGTACGGTAAAAGCTATGCAATGGTTAATCCTTTTGCAATGAGCCATTCAAAGAGAATAAATTATTCCAACATTTCCTGATTAAAATTATAATAACGTTTTAGTATTCAATAGATTTCCCCTTTATTTCGATAGCAGGCATACTAATTGTTAAAAAAATTGCAGTTTCTGAACGATGCATAGTAATTGCAGGGCATGGATGGATTAAGACATTGTTATTACCTATTTCTTTTTAAAACCAAAATATCCATTAGACAATTTATTATGTACTGAAATTGCTTTCAATTTCAGCATAGCAGTGTTATGCTAAAAGTTACAAACAGCCTTTGTCAGGGCGGAGAAATCTTATTACATAATCCGGGTTAAGTTGTCACAAAGGACAGCAGTGGCAATTGCAACGTTTAAAGATTCAGCATTACCAAACGCAGGAATGGTCAATTTTTGAGTGACAATTTCTTCAAGTTGCCGGGAAATACCATTGGACTCATTTCCCATCAGTAAAATACCGTTGGCCGCTTTTCCTAAGTGATGCACATTCATGCCTTCCAAGAAAGCTCCATAAACAGGCAAATTAGATGCTGTTAATTTTTCAAGCAAGTCTACGTATTCAAAGCTTAACCTTGTAAACGATCCCATACTGGCGTTTAAAACTTTTGGATTATAGATATCGGCAGTATTTTTTGACATCAAAATTTTTTCGATTCCATACCAGTCTGCTATTCGGATAATGGTCCCCAAATTCCCAGGGTCCCTAACATCATCCAGGGCAAGAATCAATTGCTCTTTTCCAAAAGTCAAAGGTTTGTTCTCCTTTATTTTGGCCACTGCAAGTGCTTGATCATTGGTCGAAAAAGTACCCAATGCAGACAATTCTTTAGGATTAACTTCAATCTTTATTCCGGAAAAACCATTAACCAATAAGGTATTTTCTTCCTGAAATTTTTCAGTACAAAGTAGATGACTAACTGTATAATTGGAAAGCAATAATTCCGTTACATTTTTAGCCCCTTCCACAAAAAAAGCACTTTCTTGTTTACGGAATTTTTTCTGGTGCAAGGATTTAATAAACTTAACTGTATTTTTGCTTAGCATTAGCCATGAGTGTTGTAGTGAAGAAGACCAAATATATAAATTTTCTTTTTTGATCCATTTGTTGTGGAGCTGTTCCCTGACTAGAGGACTCCATGAGGACGAATTTTTGCTCACTGATGTTAGCACTCAAGGCATAGATAAAAGTGATGGAGAGGCCATTAAAAATCTAATTCAGCAAAAGCCTAACACCAGGATACCATTAATAAATATATCTCCGGGGGTAATGGTTTACAATTTGGGCAATGCACTCTATGACAGCAGCAAAATCGCCAACAAACTTCAGGAAGCTCAGCAATCCTTGCAAAGTTCCGCTGAAAAAATAAAGCAGGGTAACACTTCAACTAAAGTAGAAAAAAGGTTCAACAAGCTAAATAATAAAATAAATGGCTTGGAAAAAAACTGGAGTACGGCAATTGGTTTATGCGAACGGGCAATGCTAAAGTCGTATTAGACAGTGTTAAAACAGCTGTCTCCGCACAACAAATCGATATTTACTTAAAAAACAATGGTTTTTTGACGCCCGAGTGAAAACCAAAATTGACAGCAACAAACAAAAAGCTAAGCTTACTTATTTAATCACAGAAAATAGCCCATACGTAATAGATAGCCTTTTCAATACAAATGCTGACACCACATTGAATGATGTGCTAAAGGCTAATCAAAAGCATTCTCTCTTAAAAAACAAGGCAAGATATAGCCAATCGAATATTACTAAAGAAAGACAAAGAATAGAAGATGTCTTGAAAGCAAATGGTTACTATGCTTTTTCTAAGTCCTATATCGAATACAACGTTTACAAAGACACGGTAGAGAAGCATGTGGTAATCGAACAAATCATCAACAAACCAGACTCAGGAAAAGATCACGAGATCTACACACTAGACTCGATCAATTTTTCCATCGCACCGCCAAGTGATCTTATTGCAGATGAAAAAGAACAAACTTTCTGGAATGACATTAAGTTTTCTATGTACCAAGACAACTATTCGGAAAAAATAATCAGCTCTAGGATTTTTCTTCAAAAAGGTAAATTATACAATAAAAATGCAGTTATAGAAACCCAGCGACAATTGGCCAACCTTGATATGTTTCGGTTTGTAAACATATCTTTTGACACGCTAGGTAATGTTATCAACACCAATATTTATACCAGACCCAATCAAAAGTTTCAAATAACCAATCAACTTGGAGCCAGTGTTACCGAACAACTTCCAGGACCATTTTTTAGTCACTCTCTGCAAAACCGAAATATTTTCAAAGGTTTGGAAATATTCGAGTTTAATTTCAGAGCCGGCCTAGAGGGGTTGCTTCTGCAACCACAGAGGGAGGAGTATACAGAAGCCGAGAACTTTCAACTTCTGCTTCTATAATTTTCCCCCAGTTTTTGATTCCCTTTAATTTTGGAACTCTTGAGAAATTTGGTAGGTATAACCCCAGAACCAGAACCTTATTGGGGTACAGCTTTGTAAACCGTCCTGAGTATATGAGGGAGGCTTTAAATACCATTTTAGCATACACCTGGGGAACCAGGAACTTAAAACAGCAGTTTACTTTCAACCTTTTGGATGCCAACCTTATTCGGTCTGATTTGGATTCGGTTTTCAGGGTACGTTTAGAAGAACTTCAAGATCAAGGCAATAATCTGATCAATTCCTTTCTCCCCTCCTATGTAAGTAGCATCTCGGGTCAGGTAATTATCAATTTTAATCAATATGGATTGTTTCAGAAAAATGAAGCTTCTATGTGGCGGATTTTTGTGGAGAGTGGCGGCACCACTTTCAACTGGATTGACCCTGAAAAATTTGGAGACAATAGTTTAAATTACTTTCAATTTTTAAAATTTCAGTCTGATTTCAGAAAATACATTCCCCTGACCAACAAAAGCACCTTTGCTTACCGGCTTAATTTAGGCTTGGCCAAGCCTTATGGTATCAGTGGTGGCGTTTTGCCCTATGAAAAGTATTTCTTCGCCGGGGAAGTACAAGTATCAGGGCCTGGCAACCTCGAAGACTGGGCCCGGGTAGCTTTACCCCGGACTTAGATGAAGAAGGAACATTTGATTATCGATTTGAACAACCCGGTGAAATACTATTTGAGGCGATGTTTGAATACCGAAGAAAATTATTTGGTTATTTTGACGGAGCCATATTTGTGGATGCCGGAAATACCTGGACCTTTGCTGTAGACCCTTCACGAGAAGGAACTGATTTTAAAGTCAATCGTTTTTACAAAGAAATTGCCGTAGGAACCGGAGTGGGGTTAAGAATGGACTTTGAATTTTTGGTATTGCGACTGGATATGGGAATCAAAGCATATGATCCTGCCAGGCCTGAAAATGAAAGATTTATTCTTGATAAACTGTCTCTCAAAAATCCTCTGGGTGAGAAAGGGCAACAAGTATTTAATATAGGAATAGGCTATCCTTTTTAACCGCATTAATTTACCCATTTAGCATGGAAAAAATAAACAAAGAAATCATCGCAGAAAGATTTCAAAAAATACAACAACATATTTGCGAAGCTTTAGAAAAAGAAGATGGTATAGGGAAATTTAAAACCGACCTATGGGAAAGGCCACAAGGTGGTGGTGGGGCTACCAAAGTATTAGCTAACGGAAAGATTATCGCTAAGGGAGGTGTGGCATTTTCTGCCGTTCATGGCCCAACACCTGAAAAAATACTAAAAAGCTTTCTCTGGAAGAGGCTGATTTTTTTGCTACCGGAGTTTCTATTGTTATCCATCCTATAAACCCCATGGTTCCGATCATTCACATGAATATCCGTTATTTTGAGATGAGCAATGGCACCTATTGGTTTGGAGGGGGAATTGATTTAACACCACACTTTGTAGACGTTGAAGATGCCAGTTATTTTCATAAGCAGCTTAAAGCACATTGTGATGCTTATGATGATTCATATTATGAAAAGTTTAAGCAATGGGCAGATGATTATTTTTATATCCCTCACCGAAAGGAAACCAGGGGAATAGGAGGCATCTTCTTTGATAGGCTGAGCGCGAATGAAAAAATGCCTTTTCCTAAGTTGCTTTCTTTTGTTGAAGGCCTAGGCTATTTATTCCCTAAAATCTATTGTCATTTTATGGCCAATAACCATAAGCTCCCCTATGGTGACCAAGAGCTCAAGTGGCAGGCATTGAGGAGAGGCAGGTATGTGGAGTTTAACTTGGTTTGGGATGCAGGGACCAAATTTGGATTGGATACCAATGGACGCACAGAAAGTATTTTGATGAGTATGCCCCCGGAAGCCAACTGGGTTTACAACCAAACTCCAGAAGAAGGAAGTGAGGCTTTAAAAACACTAGAACTTTTGAAAAAGGGAATCAATTGGATAAAGGATTAGCAAATGATTGATAGCATCGCACACTGGGACGAACAGCTTTTTCTTTACTTGAACCAAATCCATGCTTCATGGCTAGACCCGGTAATGCTCCTTATTACCGGAAAATACATATGGATTCCTTTCTATATTTTCTTATTATTCCTTCTCATAAGAGAATACAAAATGGAAAGTATTTGGTTTATCGTCGGTCTGGTTTTGGTGATAGTATTGGCTGATCAATTTACTTCCGGCTTTATGAAACCTTTTTTTGAGAGACTACGCCCTTGCCATGACCCTCGCTGGCAAGGCATAATTATGAATTATTCAGGTTGTGGTGGTAAGTACGGTTTTGCCTCATCTCATGCAGCCAATACTTTCGGGATGGCTGCCTATTTGCAAAAAGTAGGAGCTAAAAAACTCCCAAGTTTTAGCTGGTTATTTTTATGGGCTACCTTAGTATCCTACACCAGAATATATTTAGGCGTACACTATCCGGGTGATGTGCTGGTCGGAGCTCTGGTTGGCCTTCTCTCTGGTTGGCTAGTTTATTGGCTAATTATAAAACTGAAAGTATTTTGGACAGCGCATAAATAATAATAGCCGAATCAATACCCTTTAAGCACCCTTTGGATGTATTTTCCAATAATATCAAACTCTAAATTGACTGAATCTCCGGGCTCCAACAAGTGAAAATTGGTATTTTCATAGGTATAGGGAATAATCGCAACGCTAAATAACCCCTCTTGAGAGTTAAAGCAGGTAAGGCTGGTGCCATTGACACAGATTGACCCTTTTTCTACTGTTATATTCCCTTCATCAGTTTTATAAGAAAAAGTGTACACCCAGCTTCCATCCACCGAGTCTACAGATAATAGCTCTGCTACCTGATCGACATGCCCCTGTACAATATGCCCATCAAACCTACCGTTTGAAGGCATACATCTTTCCAGATTCACTAAATCCCCTACCTCTAATTTGCCAAGGTTGGTTTTCTGTAAGGTTTCATCAATGGCTGTGACCCTATACTCATTGGTATTGACCGCTACCACCGTTAAACAAACCCCATTATGGCTAAGGGATTGGTCTATTTTTAAGGTTGAGGCGAGAGGGCTTTCGATGTCAAAATGTATATTACTACCTTCTTCAGTTATACCTTTTACCTTGCCTAAAGCTTCTATTATTCCTGTAAACATTATTCTATATTTTTGCCCTTTGCTATCCAAATTCCAGTTTAAAAGAAAGCGCTCATCTGTATTCAGTACTTTCAGATATCTCCTTCTTTTTAAATATTATTTCAAAACGATTGCTCAATAAGGGAGGTTCAATTTTAAGTCATAGCCTATACCCAATGAAATGACTAATTTCAATCTAAACCCTAAAACCTTGGTATATATTCCTGATTCAATGACAAAGTAAGGCATTTTTAGCATTAACTTAGCAATCCAATCAGAATATGAAGCATTCAAAACCATGTTTAAACTGGAAGATAGTTACTTACATAAAGGAAAAAGGAGAGAGTTAATTAGAACATTAAGAAACAAGGGCATTCGAAATGAAGCCATTCTGGAGGCGTTTAACAATGTCCCAAGACATTTTTTCTTTGACTCTGCCCTCTTGAGCCATGCCTATGAAGACAAAGCCTTCCCGATAGGAGAAGGTCAAACCATATCTCAGCCTTACACTGTTGCTTTTCAGACAGAGTTATTAAGCATAAACCCAGGTGATAAAGTATTGGAAATAGGTACAGGGTCGGGATATCAGGCAGGGATTTTGTACTGTTTAGGAGCAAATGTGCATTCCATTGAATACAATAAAGTATTGTATGAACGCACCAAGAAGTTTTTACCCAAGATTGGGGTTAAAATAAAACATTATCATGGGGATGGCAGCTTGGGTTTACCAAATCAGGCTCCTTTCGATAAAATCATTGTAACTGCAGGTGCTCCTGTGGTTCCTAAAACCCTGCTTTTGCAATTGAAAATAGGTGGGATCTTGGTAATTCCAGTAGGTGATCGCAAAAAGCAGCAAATGTTAAAATTAACAAAGCAAACCAATAAACAGATTCTAAAAGAATCTTTTGACAACTTTTCATTTGTTCCCTTAAGGGGAGATGAAGGTTGGGAATAAAACACTAGGTTATGAAAGAATCATTCAAGCATGTAAAAGATTCGGTGGTTACCATGACAGAAATGGTCCTTCCGAATGACACCAATACCCTAAACAACTTAATGGGAGGTAAATTGATGCATTGGATGGATGTGGTTGCAGCCATCGCCGCCCAACGACATTCCAACTCAATTGTCGTCACCGCTTCGGTAGATAATATTTCATTCAAAAACCCTATCGCACTTGGAAACGTTGTCACTTTAAATGCTCAGGTTACTCGAGCATTTAATACCTCAATGGAGGTTTATATAGAAGTTTTTGCGGAGGACATACCGGCAAATAGCAAGTATGCCTCGCACAAAGCATTCTTCACCTTTGTGGCCGTTGACAGTGAGGGGAAGCCTGTAAAGGTACCCGAGTTAAAACCTGTTAATGGGAAAGAAGAAGAACTATATAAAGGGGCGTTAAGGAGAAGACAACTTCGGCTTATTCTAGCCAAAAGGATGGATCCAAAGGATGCCACAGAATTATTGGCTCTTTTTGATAGCGAGGGAATCGGTCAAAAGGAATAAATTTTGTACTTTCATAAGCTTATCCCAATAAGATGAATTTAAAAGAACTGTCATTATTTCTAACTGATGAAATCTTTGTTCTCCAGGAGGAGGTCAAAGAAAAACTCGCGGTAAATAAGATTGCTTCAAGGCTAGATTTGGGATCATCTCCAAGCCCCGAAGCAGTCAATGAGCCGGAAGCTCCGGCGATAGTAAAGGAACATGACCCGGAACCCATTCCATATGAAGGGGAGTTTAAACAATCAATTCTGGTCGTTTATCAGGGAGAAGAGCTAAAGGAAAGCAGCAGGGCCTTCTTATTTAAAATATTCAATGCCGTTAATCTTTCTTTAAAGGACATCGCATTGGTTTCAGAGTTATCCTTGAAAGGAAGCAATGAGAACCCTCTGGAGCAATTTGATCCTGAAAAAATGATCCTTTTTGGGACCATTTATCATCCCTTGATGAAAATGAAAAAAGAGAATTATCAAATTACACAAGAAACCATAAGTTATTTCTTTGCAGATGATCTAGATACTTTAGAAAAGAACGTACCCCTGAAAAGAAAACTATGGGATACATTACAAGTGTTTTTCAATATTAAAAAATAATAAAATGACAAATGAAGAGCGGTTAGCCATATTGCACCGGTTTAGAATCGTAAGTATCACAGAGGGTATTTCCATGTTGGTCTTGGTTTTTATTGCCATGCCTTTGAAATACATTTTTGATTTACCTGCCATGGTGACTTATGTTGGTTGGATTCATGGTTTACTTTTCATGCTTTATATTTTGGTGATGTTTCCAACATCCAGAAAATTAAGATGGCATTTCAGAACCGCCCTACTAGGCTTGATAGCCTCAGTTCTACCTTTTGGACCATTTCTGTTCGATCGTAAATTAAGAAAGCAAGAAAAAATCATTGAAGAGAGGACTTAAGGCCATAAAAAACATCGGCGTATGGCAGTTATCAGTAAAAAAGATTGTATATCCTATAAGTGATAATCTAAGGAAATACTTGATTAAGTATGGCAGAGAAGTAGATATACCTATTCACTATAAGGAATTGCTTAGATTTACAAATTCCATTGCACTATATGATTTCAAAGGCAATGACACTTTGTGGGAAACGGTATTTTATGACGAGTCGGATAGAAGTGAGATTCATTATAAGGTCAAAAAATATATGCACTCCTAAAAGCTGATGGAGACATGTCTGTCATGCAGCATTTGTATGTAGACAGGATAGATCTTTGTACCTATGGCAATACCCAACCCTTTAGGGTAAGAATCGTCAATCGTATCAATGATAATTTCGACTATTTCTATATCAAAAATGCAGATGCATCAAGGGTATATGGTCTGGGTTTAGAACATTTATTGTCTCCTAATAGAATTGGGTATCTTGTTTATAGAAACACCTTGATAGAAGAACATATTGCCGGCATTCCGGGGGAACAATTCATGAAGCAGCAGCTTTATGACCCTTTGCTTAACCCCATTCGGCTTTCTAAAGAATTTGTTAAGTTTAACGAAAGATGTTTTGTAAGACTTCTTGGGGACATGCACTCTTCAAATTTCGTGATTGATGTAACCCCTGATTTTGAAGAAACCCATTATAGAATAAGGTCAATAGACTTTGACCAACAATCTTATGAAGGCAAAAAAACCATCTATTTACCTCAATTTTTTAAACAGAACAACGCATTGATTCAGTTAGGAATTAAACACATAACACAGGAATCCATGAATCAATATCAGAAAGAGGAAAGAGCTTTGATCGCTACTCGGCTTAAAAGCTCTCCTAAGGAAATCACTGATATTCTAAATAGCATGGAAAAAGATGTACTATCCAAGGAGTCCAATATTGAAAGCCTAAAAAATGAATTGGCAAAACACTACAAAAACGCTGATTTTCTCCGCTGTAAAAATATGGGGGCGATTTTGCGTATGAGCTTGAATCAATTGATTCACAAATAGTGGTAGAAAAAATCTCACTGTTTATGAACTAGTCTGAATAAATGTATAATTGAAGTGGAATGTATTTCGGCTCGCAAACTAGGGAAGGTTGGTACATTCATTATTCTTTAAATCTTCCATCGTAGGGTTGTATAGATTATATACGGCGTAAAAATCATTCCAACTGCCTCCATTTTTAGCAAAATTCAGCAAAGGGCAAAAATCTTTCAGTAAGGGGTTAGAATTAATCTGTAATCCAAAGGATTTAATGAAGTTCTCTAGGCCGGAAATATTATCTAAAATTGTGTTATAGGAAATAGCAAATTCCTTTGCTTCATTTAAACTCTCTAATCCATTTAAACTGCTAAGGGAACTATTAAATATTACAAACATTCTATTCTCGACTGTTTTCAAGCTAGTTAAACCCGATAAAGAAATCAGGTTATCATTGTTCCCAATTAATAAGTCCCTGGATACAGTTTCTAAATTATCAAGACCGGTTAAAGCCTTCAATTGAGGGTTATAATCAATTCTTAAAGAACCAATTTCTTTGATATTTTCCAAACCTCTTAATGATTGTAAATTTTCATTTTCCTGAATGGTAATATTTTTTACTTCCCTAAGACTTTTCAATTGAGACAAATCTTCAAAATCATTGGAACCAACTATGAATAAATTACCATCAATAGAGGTGTAACCTTCATCGCTAAAATCCTGAAGTTCTGAAAGAGAAGTAATATAAATATTCCCCTCAAAAATAATGTTTTGAATCGGCTCTTCGGTCTCCTTACAAGCGATCAAGGTTAATAGACTTACTAACAAAAGTGAATGTTTCATTTTATCGAATTTAGCCATGAAAAAAATATTTTAATTTATAGGTAATTTTTAAGCTTTGCTGGGTAAATAAATTTAATTCTCAGGTTTTTGGTTTTCTATCTTCAAAAATAGTATTAAAAACTAGCCAAATCCACTTTCAATTCCCTTTTTAGCCAATACTGCATACTACAGAATTCACCATATTAATATTAGCCGACTATTTCTAACTTTTTATCTCACGATGAAATAAGGTATGGAAATTTTGCTATCGTTTACCCAGCCGTGCTGTAAAATGATAAGACAAAAATAGTTCTGAAATTTCGATTTTTAGCTAAACAGCTAAATGCATTTTTCTAAAATTAGGAATTTGGATTAAAATCAATATAAATTTTTAATGTTAATTATAATTTGCTAGAATGATTTTATTGGATTGGCATAGTTTATGGACATGTATATGCCAAAGATCAAATTATTTTTAAAGATAAATTGAATATTATGAGCACCAAATCAGAAAAAGAGTATTTAAAAAACTCGGATACAATAAGAACGAATCAGAAAAAATAGTAGCTTCATTGAACCAGTTATTGGCCAATTATCACGTCCACTATCAAAAATTAAGGAATTTTCACTGGAATGTAACCGGAGGTGATTTCTTTGATCTACATGAGAAATTTGAAGAGTTATACACAGAGTCTTTTGCAAACATTGATTTGATTGCAGAGAGAATCAGGGTTTTTGGAATGACCCCTTATAGCTTGATGAAAGATTACTTAAAGTATGCTGACATCAAAGAAGTAGGCACTGACCTTAGTTCCAAAGAAATGGTAAATGAAGTTCTTAAAGACTTTCAAATACTAGTAGACAACATGAATGATTGTGCTGTAAAAGTGGCAGACTTGGGTGATAGTGCTACAGAAGATATGCTGATAGCCTTTATAAAGAGTGTAGAATTGCACCATTGGATGCTGACTTCTTTTATCAAGGACTAAAAAAATCCCCGAGAAAATCGGGGATTTTTTTTATATTATTTTATTTTTTTTCGGATTCTATTATTAGTAATACCTCACATCACAGTTTGGTAATTCAGCTTTAAACTTTTCTACATTACGATTGCTCAATCTAGTATTAAAGCAAACCAAACTTTCTAAATTTATCAGGTGGGTAATTGGTTTCAGGCTTCTCACTCCTGTACTGGCAATATCTAAAGTCCGCAAATCATAAAGCATTTCCAAGCCTTTAAGGTTTGAAATATTTGTTCCGGACAAATTCAAGTGTTTTAATCTTTCAAGAGCATTGAGGGGTTCCAATTCACTTACTGCTGTATTGGACACATTGAGGGTTTCCAGGTTAACCAAAGGCGCCACCACATTTAAATCTCTAAAAGGGGACTCCGTAATTTGAAGTTCTTGGAGCATTTCTAACCTAGAGATCGCAGAAGGATCTTGAAGAGGAACGTTCTTAATGATTAGTTCCTTCAAGTTAAAGAAAACAAGAAGGGGTTCTAAATTAATAACATTGGCCCCAAGTATTTCCATTTTTGAACTGGCTGTAGCTTTATGCAATGCCCAAGTGTCGGGATTATCTTTTAAGCTATAATTGTCGGAAATCAATTGCTTCCAATCCTGATTAAGGCCGCTCCACCAAGATTCTAAGGCTTCAGATCTAAAAATCACATTGGTCTGGGGCAACAAACTCGCCAATTCTTGTACATCCCATTCCGGTACTTTGGTATTATCCAAATTTATGTATTCAAGTGAAGGAAGGCTTTTAAGCGGTTCAACTGACTCAACACTTGTTCCCACAAATGACAGGCGTTTAAGCCCTGTAAGTTCCTGAAGGGCGTTGAGATTATTTACAGCACTATAATCTCCATTTATGTGCAAAAGATTTTTCATTTCTGCTAAAGGAGAAAGATCTTCTATCATGGTGTTTTCTAGAGACAAGAATGTAATGCTTTTAAACTTAAGGGCAGGTCTTAGGTTTTTAATCTTGCTATTGCTTAAATTCAAGGAATCCATGTTTACCAAAGAGGAAAGGGTTTCAATGGTAGGTTTTTCTGCCCTAGGGCAGGTAATTTTTCTACCAGCACCTGATTCCATCCATCAGGAAGGGTTTGCCACCAAGTTTGGAGGTTTTCCACGTTATGGATCAGTAAAATACCTCTATTAGCCCTTATAAAGATCTCTGCAGCATTCTCTGAGATACTCGTTCTATCTGCATAAATTCTTTTAATTGACCCCGAACCATTGATAGGATCCAGTTGACTTACTTCCGTACCATTGATATTAACCCACCAGAGGGATGGCAGAGAAGCTAAAGGAGACAAGTCCAAAATGTTTGTTTCTTCCAGATTTATTTCCTCTAATTTTTTTAGTTCCGACAAAAATCCAAAGTTTATCAGATAGTTACCTTTAATGTTTAGCACCTTAAGTTGTGATAAATTTTTAAGGTTTTCAATATTATTGAAACCGCTTTCCTCCAGATCTAGGGTTTCAATATTTTTGAAATTATCCAAAACACCAAATCCCATTAAGGGTGTCTTGGCTGCTTTAAATGTTTTGAGATTTTTAAGGCTCGTCAATTCATCAATATTGGTCACCTTGGTCCCGGAAATATTTAAGTAGGTTAGTTTGTCAGAATACTTTATGAATTGAATATCATCTGTGGGGGTATTGGAGATGTCTAGGTAAGAGAGGAAAGTAATGTTACTAATAGGACTCAGTTCTTTGATCTGAGTTCGGCTAATGTCCACGTACTTTAAGTCCCTAAACACATGAATAGGTGCAATATCTACCAAAAGCTTATTGCCTGAAAGGTCTAAAGTATCTAAAGCAGAAATTTTATACAACATATCAAGCTGTACAGAATCCTCAGTGATATCAAATTTTTCCCTAAGCAAGGTCTCCCATTCTAAAGAAAGGGTGCTCCACCACTCCAAAAGCTCTTCGTCTCTACTCAGCTTGGTAGTGTAAATACTTGCTATTTTCAGCTCATTGGAATCCCGGTCCAGATTAATTTCTACATACCGAGGTTTTGTGTTTTCAATGTTTTCATTCTCGAGCCCTAGGCCTGTCAAGGTTCTGTCCAAAGATATTTCAAAAAACAACTCATCGTTGTCATTCAATTTTGGTTTTACCTCTTTAATTTTAAACTCAAAGGCAGCGTCTTTAAAAAGAATTCAATGTCTTTCAGGTAAGAAACTATGCTTTTATTGGTAATTACCTGTCGATCAAGGAGAAGATCATCCTCAATCTGAACATTTTCATCCCTAAAAATTTTCCTATAACTTTCTCTTATAATAACATCTTTATCTCTGGCTGAGGTTTCTCCGCTGCCTACCGTGTTTAGAAAATACTGTAAGAAACGAACCTGATCTTCGGCCTGCTGGCTAAATTCTTTAATTTCCTGTTTGGTATATCCACCAAGATCCTGAGCTAGGATCAATGGGGCATTACAAAAAAATAAATCAGGATAAATGCATTTACTTTAATCCCTGTCATAGATATAGTTCAATATAATTTCTTTGTCACCTTCCTCCAACTTCATCAAATTAGCGATCAACCATCCGGTATTAAATCCGGGTCGGTTAAACTGACCTAGTTCAAAATACCATTTGTCAATTTGAAAAAAGTGGAATTTGGTATCCTTAACTGTTTCAAATTTCAACCTTTTATTTTTTATTTCATAGAGAAATAAAGTAAGGTAATCTGGCTGAAAACCATCCGGGGTATACGACTCCGGCTTTGGATTGTCTACGATAGCCTTTCTAAGGTTCATAAAACCCAATTCATGGCTTAAAGGGTGAAGAAATTTTTTCTCATCGCCTTTGGGTTTATCAAATACTGCTGTAAATGGAGGGAAATTCACATTTTCTATGACCCACTCGTATCCCAAACCTTGAGGCTGTAACTTCAAAAACAATACCACATCTTGTCTTTTGCCATTATAAGTGAAAACAGTATTGAGTTCTGCGAACCAATCTCCTCCATGAAAATTGAGATATTGGGGATAAGTTTCGGAAGTAACATGGCCTATAAACTCTCTTTTAAGCTCATTGCTAATTCCTGAGGTTTCATTGTCAAAAAGGATATTTATAAAAGATTTTCTTAAGGCAATATCGTGGTATTTCTCATCGCCAGGGTTATACCTTACATCTCCTTCTTTGCTTTCCTCTGCATTAAATCGTCTGAAAAATTGATTGACTTGTTTGGTAGCGGCAGCAAACCTGCCATCATCAACTATCCGGCCGGAGCTATTGAAAGTCTGCCCCGGCGCGGAAAAAATTGATAAGATTATTGTAATTAATGTTGCAAATACTATTCTCATGCTGATGTTTCAGTCACTCTCACATCTCCCAACAACACATCCCAAAACTCAATGGTTCTACCTGAGATCTGGGTTTGCTTTTTCTCTACATAGATGGTTATATCCTTCTTGGTAGTATCTCTATAGTTCAACCCTGCCTCTTGAGAAGTACCTTCAAATCTTTGGTATATAGTGATAACTCCTACATACCTACCGTCAGGCTGTCTTTCAAGGTCAGAAATATAGTGGATATCATACCAGCTGATATTCACTCGATCATAATTCAGGGCCATAAGCCTTTCAAAATACCTTCTGATTTTGTAGTAGGCTACTTCATTGGTATTGACAGAGGAAACGCCCATTTCAGCATCAGGAGCAAAAAGTTCTTCTGCTCTATCCATTACCCTCGTAGCTTCAGAAAACTGTGTTTCTTTACTTCCGATGATACTGATATATTTACTTAAATCTTTTACTTTTTCTAATGCAAGAGAGTCAATTGCTTGCTTTCTTTGGGGACTGATGCTTTCATCCTGGGCGAAAACTGAGATGCTTGTTGCCAGGAAAAAGATAAGCAGGGATGGAATGTATTTTTTCATAATAACTTACTTTCTATTTTTTTTAAAAATTATCTTCTTCTTAATTCTAATTCTGTGACTTTTCCTGATCCATCCATTCTGATATCGCTGATAAAGTTTAGATTTTTCTTGGTGTCTTTAAGATAGTTTAGGTACCTCTCTATGGTCGTAGGCTCATCATAGTCTTTTGTACCTGACTCTTCGTGAATTACAATTAAAACAGGAGTATTCTGATTTGAAAACATCCCTAAAGCTTCTCTGATGGTATTATTAGCTCCTTGAACATTTGAAGCATTCGCTACTGCATTGAAATAATTTTCTAATTTCCCAACTGCAACTTCTTCGGCTGAGGGCTGAGGTTCTGGTTCCGGTTGAGGGGCAGGCTCTTCCACCGGTACCGGTTCAGGCGCAGCCTCAACCACTTTTTTCTTGCTTTTACAAGCTCCCATAGCTAATAAAACGAATAGCATAACAGTCAATGACCGCGTCAAGGGGAATTTAAGGTTCCTTTTTTTCATAAGAATTGAATGGTTTTTAAGTTAATGGTAAAGGCCTATCAGATTGGGGAATAATTGTAGTTTGATTCCACAAACTCCAAGGCGATTACTTTTGGTAGATGATTGTTTTAAGTATTTTTTTTAAAATTGCCTCAATTTTATTCTGCACAATTTAAGCAATGAACGGCATTATTATTGGTTTGAATTTGCTAAGTTTAAAATGTTTTCAATTAATTTTATTAAGTAAAGCCCTCCAATTAAAGCGAATAATTTTACAAAACACACTATTAGCTAATAATTGATTTTATATTCGAATTAAACACTAATATATCATTATATACCGAAATTTAAGAATGTTTATTTTAACGGTAATTTCTTCATTTAATCGAATATTTCGGCAAGCTTTCTTTCTAAGGATTTACCCCTCAAATCTTTTGCCATAATGTTTCCTTCAGGATCTATCATATAGGTAGCCGGTATTGCATTGATCTGGTAGGTAGCAGCGGCCGTGGAATTAAAATATTTTAAGTCGGAAACTTGGGTCCAAGTTAAACCATCTTCTTCTATGGCATTTGTCCACATTTCTCTTGTTCTATCTAGTGATACTCCAAATACCTCAAACCCCTCGTCTTTGTATTTCTCATACAGCCTAACCACATTTGGATTTTCATCACGACAAGGTTTACACCAACCTGCCCAAAAATCCACCATCACATATTTTCCTCGTAAATCAGAAAGATTGACAATCTCCCCCTCAGGATTTGGCAACGATATTTCCGGTGCCGGCTGCCCAATGGAAAGTGCCCTCATTTCATTCAATTCCTGTTTCCAAGTATTGATTAATTTCATATCAGGATATTGCTCACCTAAGGAGGTTACTATACTATCCATAAAGTTAAAATCCTTGCCTGGGTCTAGCATTCCAATTCCTGCCAATGCCGCAAAACTACCCTCAGCTTCTGCTATCACTCCTTTGACACGTTCAGCTTGGTTCATGCCCATTTCTACGGCTTGTTCGCGTATTTTCTGCACCTTTTCCTGATCTTTTTCTGTCATTGCTTCATAAAATGCAGAATTTAAAGCATTGGCCTCTTCTTGGTATTCAGCAGTCAACTCGTCTATTCTGAATAATAAACGACTGTCTGCAGAACCTTCTACTGCTAATTCCTCGGTTCCAAAATGGTATTTAATTTGAACATCTTCTTGGTACAAAGCCAAACGTACGGTTTTTTCACCATATAGGTCCAAATCATAAAAGTTTGGTTTGTCTATATCCAAGTCGTAACTAAATGAACCTCCTTTAACTTCAAGTGTATCCAGAACAGTAATTTTGTCTGCTTCGTAGACAGACAACACAACCTCTCCTTCAGGAATTTGTTTTAATTCTCCGGAAATGGTAACACTTCCATCGAATACCTCTTTCTTTTCTCCCCCACATGCGGACAACAGCATCGCTGTTAAGCCCATTGAAAGCATACTTTTAGTTAAGACGTTCATACAATTAATTATCCAATAATTCTGTTAAAATTTTGCTAGCCACCTTAGGGTCAGCTTTGCCTTTAGATTTTTTCATCACCTGCCCCATAAACATGCCCATAAGCCCTTTCTTACCTGCCTTGTACTCTTTGACTTTGGCCGCATTCTGTGACAGAACTTCCTCTATCAACGGTTTAATAGAGTCTTCGTTGCTGTCTTGAATTAAATTTAATTCTTGAGCAATCTCCAAAGGTGTTTTTTCCGGGTTGGCTATCAATTGCGGATAAATCTTTTGAGATCCTACAGTAAAACTTACCTTACCCTCATCAATTAAGGCTATTAGGGCCGCAATTTGTGATACCTTTAAAGGAAAATCTTCAATTTTTAATGTCAATTCATTTAAATAAGACTTGATAGGCCCCATCATCCAGTTGGAGGCTGCCTTATAATTGTTCGTATGTTTACATAACGACTCAAACCATAAAGCAATATCTTTTTGGTCTGTTAAAACTCCTGCATCATATTCAGGTAGCCCATAAGTATTTACAAACTTATCGAACAATTCCCTTGGAAGAACAGGTAATTCCGCCTTAATGGACGAAAGCCACTCTTCGGAAATAACAACAGGACTCAAATCAGGCTCAGGGAAATACCTGTAATCATTCAGATCTTCCTTGGTTCGCATACTTGCCGTCAAACCGGTAGCAGCATCAAATGTCCTAGTTTCAGAAATGATTTCCTCGCCTTTTTCAAGTAAAGTTATTTGACGTTCAAACTCATGTTCAATGGCACGGGCCACATTTCTAAATGAGTTCATATTTTTCACTTCTACTTTTTTTCCTAGTTCTTGGTCACCTTTAAGCCTTACAGACACATTGGCATCACACCTCAAAGACCCCTCTTCCATATTGCCATCACACACATCCAGATAAACCACCAACTTCTTGATTTCTGCAAGCACTTTATATGCTTCTTCAGAGGACCGCATGTCAGGCTCTGTTACGATTTCTATAAGTGGAACACCTGCCCTGTTAAAATCTACCAATGTGTCCACTTCACCCGCCAAGTGCATGGACTTCCCTGCATCCTCTTCCATGTGGATTCGAGTGAGGGCTACCTCCTTTTTCTCGCCGCTATCAAGCGTAATGGGCACAAAGCCTCCAACACAGATAGGGTTTTTATCCTGAGTCAACTGATATCCTTTAGGTAAATCCGGATAAAAATAATTTTTTCGGGCAAAAACATTTCTTCTCGTAATAGAAGAATTACATGCCAAGCCCATCTTCACTGCATATTCAACTGCTTTCCTATTCACTTTAGGTAAAGTTCCCGGGTGCCCTAATGTAATCACTGAGATATTGGTATTGGGCATTTTCCCATAGCTATTGGCATCAGCAGTGTACATCTTGCTTTCGGTAAGTAATTGGGCATGGACTTCCAAGCCAATCACCAATTCATACTTCTCCTTAATATTTTCTGCCGTTAATGTAGTGGACTTATCTTCAATCATTTTAAAATTGTTACAGTTTTTGTTCCAAAGTGTCAGCCATAAGCGAAGACATTTGGATTCAGCTAAATTATTTCAATGCCTGCTGAAGCAAAGTTTCAGCTTTTTCCAAGGCGGTAGGTAAACCCGAAGAATCTTTCCCCCGGCTGTGGCGAAAAAGGGTTGGCCTCCTCCCCTCCTTTGATTTCTCTTGCAAGCTCCCTTACCATATTTCCGGCATGAAGCCCCTTGTCTTTTACAAGCAAATCATTTACCACAATTGCCAGTTGCGGCTTGCCATTAATGTCAGCAGCTAAAACAGCTACCAAGTTCTCTATTTCATTTTTTAATTCAAAAGAAAGCTTCTTCAAGGCTTCAGCATTAGGCAATTTAATCAATCCTAATATTAAGTTATAACCGTTGAAGGATTTTACCTCACTTTTTAACGTTTCTTTAATTTTTTCAGTAGCTTTTTGGTTCAAAACCTCAATTTCTTTCCTTAAAGCAGCCCTTTCGGTCATCATTCCTTCTATCGCAGCCACAAGATCTCGGGGATGTTTCAGTGTTTCTTGAATTTCTTCAAGTAAGGCAAATTGCTTTTTCACATAATCTTCTGCTCCCCGGGCTGTAACTGCCTCAATTCTTCTTACCCCTGCCGAGATAGAACTTTCAGAAGTTATTTTAAACAATCCTATTTCTCCTGTTGCCGCCACATGAGTTCCTCCGCACAATTCCACTGAATAGGAAGGGTTGAAAGTAATTACACGAACCTGCTCACCATATTTCTCACCAAAGAGTGCCGTTGCTCCCATAGCCTTTGCCTCATTGATGGGCACATTTCTTTTCTCATCCAGTGCAATATTTTCTCTAATCTTCCCATTGACGATGTCTTCAACCTGAAGAATCTCTTCAGGGCTCAACTTGGCAAAATGCGAAAAATCAAACCTTAATATCTTTTCATTGACCAGAGATCCTTTTTGTTGCACATGCTCGCCGAGCACTTGCTTCAAAGCCGACTGCAATAAATGTGTAGCTGTATGATTGCTCTTAATCAACCGTCTTTTTCTGCATCAACTTGTCCTTTAAAATCTGCTTCCGGATTTTTAGGCAATGCACTTACCCAATGAACAATCAAGTCATTTTCTTTGGTTGTATCTAATACAGTAATGCGTTCTTCATCATTAGAAAGTGTTCCTGTATCTCCCACCTGTCCCCCACTCTCTGCATAAAAAGGTGTTGCTGTCAACACCAACTGAAAGCGGTCTTTCTTTTTATCTTTAATTTTCCTGTATTTGATAATTTGGGCAGTAGCTTCCAAGGTATCGTAGCCAACAAATACAGAACTCTCCTCCTCGTTTACCATAATCCAGTCTCCGGTTTCAAGCTTTGAAGCAGATCTGGATCTCTCTTTCTGTGCTTTCATAGCTGCTGAGAAGCCCTTTTCATCTACACTAAGTCCATTCTCACGCGCTATTAGAGAAGTTAAATCCAAAGGAAACCCATATGTATCGTACAATTCAAAAGCTACCTCTCCGGGGATGGTATTCTCATTTTTATCTGCCAATCCCTTTTGGATGGATTCAAGATTTTTTAAGCCTTTGTCTAAAGTTCTTAAAAATGCCAACTCTTCTTCCTGAATCACTTTAGTGATAAAGTCTTGTTGTGAATTAATTTCAGGGTAAAATTCGCCAAATTTCTCTGCCAATACAGCCACCAAATTAAACAAGAAAGGCTTTTTCAGGTCTAAAAAGGTATATCCATAACGTACTGCCCTCCTTAGGATTCTTCGAATAACATATCCTGCCTTGTTATTGGAGGGCAACTGCCCGTCTGCAATGGTAAAAGAAATGGCTCTGATATGATCCACTATTACCCGAAAAGCAATGTCTATTTTCTCAGACTCACCGTAGGTAAAGCCGGATATGGCTTCCATTTTAGCAATAAATGGTGTAAATAAATCTGTATCGTAATTGGATGATTTATTTTGAATGACCCTCACCAGTCTTTCTAGACCCAACCCTGTATCTACATGTTTGGCCGGCAATTCTTTAAGATGTCCGTCAGCAAAGCGATTGAACTGCATGAACACCAAGTTCCAAATTTCAATTACTTGGGGATGATCTTCATTTACCAACTCCCTACCGGGAATTTGTTTGATTTCTTCCAGAGGCCTCATGTCAAAATGAATCTCTGAACAAGGACCACAAGGGCCTGTTTCTCCCATTTCCCAGAAGTTATCTTTTTTAGAGCAAAAAAAAACGGTCTTTTTCAACCAATTCCGCCCAATAATCAAAAGCCTCATCGTCCTGCTCCAATTGATCGACATGGTCTCCTCCAAAAACGGTGATGTATAACCTATCTTTAGGCAATTGGTAGACTTCAGTGAGTAGTTCCCATGCCCAATTGATGGCATCCTTCTTGAAATAGTCTCCAAATGACCAGTTGCCCATCATTTCAAACATGGTATGGTGGTAGGTATCAACTCCTACTTCCTCTAAATCATTGTGCTTTCCTGAAACTCTGAGGCACTTTTGACTGTTAGTAACGCGAATATGTTCAGGATTTTCATTACCTAAAAAATAATCCTTAAATTGATTCATTCCAGCATTGGTAAACATCAATGTGGGATCGTTTTTCACAACTATTGGTGCAGATGGAACAAACTGATGCGCTTTAGATTGAAAAAATCAATGAAATGGCTTCTTATTTGTTTGGAATTCATGTTTATTTACCTTAGAATGAATTACTTGGAATATTTAAAGTTTTTGAATTATCTTTGTAACCAAACACCCAACTATCTACTTCCCTACAAAGTAGCTTAATCTACTGGGTTTTTTGGATTACAAAATTAGAAGTTTTAACGTACTATTTGTTAAATGAGTAGAATAAAATATTATTACGATCCCAAAACTTGTAAATACGAAAGGTATGTTAAGAGCAAATGGGATGTCACCTTAAATGTTTTAGGATTTTTATCCTTGTCTTCAATATTAGCTGTTGGAATACTCCTTGTGTTCCATTATTACTTTGACAGCCCCAAAGAATTGATTCTAAAAAGGGAAAATAAAGAACTTAATCTTTACTACGAACTATTGGAACAGGAGGTCGCTCAATTGAATACCATGATGGCTGACCTGCAAGAACGGGATGATAACCTATACAGGGTTATTTTTGAATCTGAACCAATCCCAAATTCAGTTAGAAATGCAGGCTATGGCGGATCTGATCGATTTAAAGACATCAAAGAAAAAGGCCTTAATCAAGGCAAGATGATTATATCTGTTGCCAACAAAGTGGAAACACTTAAAAAACAGTTGTATATTCAATGGGAATCTTATAATGAGCTTTCAGAAACTGCCCTCAACAAAGAAGAGTATTGGGCGTCTATCCCTGCCATCCAGCCCATTCACAATGAGGAGTTAAATAGGTTGGCTTCAGGTTATGGTATTCGCCTACATCCGATACTTAAGGGAAAAAAATGCATACAGGTATCGATTTCTCTGCTCCTAAAGGTACACCAATTTACTCAACAGGCGACGGTGTAGTTGAGCGAGTAAGGACTGAATTTGGAGGTTACGGCAAATCTGTTGTTATAGATCATGGGTTTGGTTTCAAAACCAGGTATGCCCATATGAATGACTTCAATGTGAAAGTCGGAGACAAAATAAAAAGAGGTGACAAAATAGGCACTGTAGGAAATACCGGCTCATCTACAGCTCCCCACGTGCATTATGAAGTGATTAAGGACGATAAATATGTAAATCCTGTCAATTATTTCTTCAAAGACCTTGAACCAACAGAGTTTGATAAAATTCTTGAATTAGCTTCCAGAGAAAATCAATCGCTATCTTAAAGCAGGCATTTAAAAAAATTATAGGCCTTTTCTTTAGAAAATGAAGAAAGGGCCTTTTTTTGCTACTATTCAACATCGTGGAAACTTAAAAAATTAATAGCAGCAATTGCTTTCTATATAATGGATAATTTTTATATTTTTGATTAAAAAAACACCAGAGAATTGCCTTACAAAGAAAAAGATATTGAAAAAAGTATTATTCGATTGGCGAAGTTGCCGATAAGTTTAAGGTTGCCACGTCCTTGATTAGGTATTGGGAAGGTGAATTTGATATCATCAAGCCTAAAAAAGACAAAAAAGGGAATCGTAGATTTACCATCGATGATATTGAAAAGATTCAATTGATTTTCCATCTGGTAAAAGAAAAAGGCTATACGCTCACAGGTGCCCAAGATATTATCAAAAGGGACATGCATAAGGTTCAGGACAAAGCAGCTATGATCCAAAGACTACATGAAATCAGAGGTTTTTTGACAGAAATCAAAGACAATCTGAATGACAAGCAAGCCGGATAATGACTTTTTATATTCTATAGCCCTCAGTTTGATTCCCAAATTAGGCCCGGGAACCTATAAAAAAATCATTTTACACTGCGGTTCTGCAGCATCATTTTTTAATTTACCTTTAGGTAAGTTGGAAAGAATCCAAGGCATAGGCCCAAAATTACTGGCCTTCAGAAAGAAAAAACTAAATCTCCTCAAAGAGGCAGAACAAATTGTAGAAGCTGCCAACCGAAATCAAATTCAGATCCATAGTTTTCATGCTAATAACTATCCCAATCGATTAAAGTCTATTTCCGATGCTCCTCCTGTATTATATAGCAAAGGAAACTTGGAGCTAAACCCAAAAAAAACATTGGGGATAGTTGGCACTAGGAAAGCAACGCAATATGGCAAAAACATTACCCATCAAATCACTGAGGAATTATCCAGATTTCAGCCTTGCATTATCAGCGGCTTGGCTTATGGTATAGACATAGAGGCACACCGTGCTTCCTTGTCTCGAAACTTATCAACCATTGGGGTAATGGGCTCTGATCTCAATACCATATACCCTTCCACACATAAGAAAATAGCCGAGCAAATGATGGATTGTGGGGGGCTACTTACCGAATACAAATTAGGCTCTGAAATGAGTCCCAGTAACTTCCCACAAAGAAATCGAATCATTGCAGGGCTATCAGATGCTTTGATTGTGGTTGAAGCAGCAAAAAAAGGAGGCGCACTGATCACAGCAGAAATAGCCTACAGTTATAACCGTGAAGTATTTGCTGTACCAGGAAATCTCCAATCTAAATACAGCGAAGGCTGCAACGACCTAATAAGAAAAATGAAAGCAGGGATTTACATGAGTTCCAAAGAGATTGTGAACTCCTTATCCTGGGATATGGAATCAAGAGAACTCTAAAGGTTTTTCCGGACACCTCTTTGCTAGACCCCTTAGAGAACAAAATTCTGGAAAGGATTTTTGATAAAAAAGAGGTCGAAGTAAATTGGCTGAGTCATGATTTAAATGTCCCAATCAGCACCTTAGCAGTAAAACTACTCAATTTAGAATTTCTGGGTTTTGTGAAAGCCTTTCCGGGAAAAAGGTATCAATGGCTCCATAGCAAACAATAAATGGCTTAACTGTATGGCCCAATCGTCTTTTTTGATTACATTGAATCATTCTGATCTAAACATAATATTATGAAACTTTCATTCCTCTCTTTCATATCCTGTCTAGTTGTATTGATCGGTTGCCAAAGCCAAGTAAACAATACTCCCGATACTTTACCTATGAAAATTGCAAAAGCATATGGCTATGATCAATTAGATGAGGTACAGTCCATTTCTTATACATGGAACGTAAGAAGGGACAGCGCAACAGTAATGGTGAGAGATTGGAAGTGGGACCTTGTTAAAGGTGAAGTTTCCTATTCAGATGCCGACACTAGTGTCACTTACCTTATTGCTGAAAAGACTGATCAATTGAAAGAGGTTGACCATAAATTCATTAATGATAAATATTGGTTACTCTATCCTTTCCAATTGGCTTGGGACAAAGGATATACTACAGAAATTACTGAAAATCAAAACTCTCCAATTAATAGTGATCCGACAACCAAACTTACTATTATTTACAACAATGAAGATGGTTATACCCCGGGAGATGCCTATGACCTTTATGTAGATGACAACAATTTGATTAAAGAATGGGTATTTAGAAAAGGAAATGCTGCCGAAGGCAGAGCCTTTACTTGGGAAAATGAAAAAGATTTTGGAGGGGTGAAAATTGCTTTGGATCACCGAATGAAAGACGGAAATAAAGTAATTTGGTTTACAAATGTTAAGGTAAATAAGAAATAGGCTAGATCGACACTCTTTCCAATGTTAGGAACTAGGAAGACCTTAAGTCTTCATCTTTCCTTCATCCATAATTTTATCCCGGAATTTAATTGCACATGAACCATGTCTTTGAAATACCCAAGCACCTTACCTTGACCAACAAAGTTAGATGCTGAAAGTAATCCACGATCAAAATATTCAAATAGTGTATCAGTAGGAAGCAATTCTATTGCTTGGGTTTTAGGACTTGAGACGTCAACTATAGATTGATGGGCAAAGCCAATTGATTCATCAGGAAATTGAATCCTAAACCAATCTCCTCTCTTTGCCAAAATTTCGAAATAAGTAAGCTTGGGATGTTTCCCTAGTACTTTTGACTTTAAATCTGGCAATGCACGAAAATTTCCATTATTGACAGAAAAAACCCCATAATCTTTAAGAAATACACTGTCGGAAAGAACTATTTCTTTGGGTTTCTCAGCAACTTGAATAAACGGGAAGGGGTCAACTGCACCTTTTCCCCTTCGGTATATTCCGAAATGCAAATGGGGAGCAGTAGTAATGGCATTTCCGGTATTGCCAACTGTACCCAAAGTATCACCTATACTTACACGATTCCCTGCCTTAACGTGCTGGCTATCTAAGTGGGCATAATAATAATTGTACTTACCTGAATTCACCCAAACGACATTACCTCCCAATCGGTTTTGCCCGGTTCTTCTTACCATCCCGTTTACTACAGCCCTTACTGGTGTACCTCTTTTGGCAAACACATCCACCCCTTCATGCTTTCTAGCACCACCACTTCTCGCATCTCCCCAAAAACTGGCAATCTGACCGGATTGCATATCCGGTAACGGAAAGGCAAGGGATCCGGAAATTTCAATACTTAAGACTACGGCACCTCCTCCAAGCAATTCAGGCTGAACCCTTAGCACATGTTCAGCATCCTGTGTGACGGTATATTCAATTTTTTGCTGTTCTTCTGAATAGTGAAGTTGAGTGAATTTATCTACCTCTCTTTTAAACACATCGATAAAATACACTGTTGAGGAATCCGTTAAAACATCAGCCTTGATGATTACATTATTTCCTTCTTTTACCCCATATTGCAAAAAAACAGCTTCCGCCTTTGAGGGGTCAAAGTAAGTCATCTCATTATAAGGTAATTGAAGTGTAGGTAAATTAGACGCATGTCTCAGCTTTCCGTTATTGATCCACTTTTGTCCGATTCCATAATTCTCTAAACCCGATTTATTCAAGGTGTTGAGATAGTTTTGATAGGGATTAGGGTTTTTAAAAAGTTTTTCTGCTTGGCAAGCACTGAACAAAACAAATAACCATACACACCATAAGGGATGTTGAAAAAAGGGCTTTATCGCCTCCTTTCCATAAAAGAAATACGTATAAAGCCCTTTTATTATTTTTTGATTTCCTAATACTTTTTGATCAATGTGAACTTTGAAACTCATGTTTACCTTCGGCTATTTCTTCTACCATTTTTTTATTGAATGCTTCAAGATCTTTTGGTGACCGTGAAGTAACCAGTCCCTGATCACATACACATTCTTGATCAAACCATTCCGCGCCGGCATTGATAATATCTTGCTTAATTGAAGGAAATGATGTCATTTTCCTACCTGCCAGCTCACCTGTTTCAATTAATACTTGAGGGCCATGACAAATGGAAGCCACCGGCTTGCCTAAAGAGAAGAAATGTTTAATAAATGCCACGGCATCTTCATTGGTACGTAGCTTATCCGGATTCAAAACTCCTCCCGGAATCAATACAGCATCATAATCTTCGGGTTTGGCTTCTTCCAAAGTCTTATCCACTTTAAAATCTTTGCCCCAGTCCACCTTATCCCATGATTTAATGGTTCCTTCATTTGGGGAAATTACCTCCACAAAAGCCCCTTGTTCCTCCAATGCTGATTTTGGGGAAGTAAACTCCACCTCTTCAAATCCATTCTCTGTAATTAAAGCTATTTTTTTACCTTTTAATTTACTCATCTTTACAATTGGTTTAATTTCAGTCAATTTTTTAAAGGTATAATTCAAATTCCATGCTAAACTTTTTATTATTAATTTTTTTTAGGTAGAAATTCGATTAACAGCACTGATTAATCCAGTAGTACTATAAATAAATGAGGCTTGCCTTCCCATTATCTTAAATTAGAAGTAGGGAAAAATTGTGAAGTTGTTAAAAAAATAGAGATCGGTATAATCTCGGAATTGGCAATACTTGCTGAAATTTCTTCAAAATTAGCCACTTCATTGGCGTTTTCAATTTCATAATAGCAATGCTATAGTAACCTGACTTTATGGTGACTATAACCCTACATTTGCTATTCTAAATTCTGAGTCAAAAGCTGAAAGTGCTATCAAGCTAAAAATAGAACAAAAAAAGCCCTGATATCAGGGCTTTTAAAAATTTTTAAATGTATGGTTACTATTTTAAACGTAATTGCTCAACATAACCGGCATAACAAGCATTAAAATGTCTTCATTTTCATTAAGATCAGAAGGTAAAATCAGGCCTGCTCTATTTGGAGCGCTAAACTTCAAGGTCACTTCCTTGGCTGAAATGTTGTTCAACATTTCCACTAAGAACTTAGCATTAAACCCAATTTCTATGTCTTCTCCTTCATGCTCACAAGACAGTCGCTCATTTGCTTCATTAGAAAAGTCCAGATCTTCGGCGGAAATTTGTAATTCACTTCCTGTTAATTTCAACCTTACTTGATGGGTCGTTTTATTGGCATAAATGGCAATTCTTTATAAGGAACCCAAAAATTCTTGCCTATTGATGACCATGTCATTGTTATTGTCTGCTGGAATTACATTTTCATAATCAGGGAATCTCTCATCAATTAACCTACAAATCATTTTGATATTATTGAATTTAAAGTAGGCATTGCTACTATTAAACTCAACCGTCACAGGCACATTCTCGGCCGGAAGAGTAGATTTTAATAAGTTAAGGGCTTTCCTTGGCACTATTATACTTGAAGCTTCCGGAGAGGCTATATCAACCCTTCTGTAACGAATCAATCGATGCCCGTCAGTCGCTACAAAAGTAGTACTGGTACTGCTTAGGTTAATAAATACCCCTGTCATTGCAGGCCTCAACTCATCATTGCTAGTTGCAAAAATGGTATTGGCAATGGCACTGCTCAAAACATCTGTTGACATCTCTACAGTAGAAGCATTGGTTACACTTGGAATTCTTGGAAAATCCGTAGCGTTTTCACCTGCCAATTTATAGCGTCCATTGTCTGAACTGATTTCAACACTATAGGTTTCCTTATCAATACTAAATGTTACAGGTTGTTCGGGAAGATTTTTAAGTGTCTCAATTAGAATTTTTGCAGGAACTGCAATATTACCGTCCTCTTTTGCCTCCACCTCAATTTCCGTAGTCATTGATGTTTGCAAATCGGAAGCTGTAACTGTAAGCTTGCTGTCCAATATTTCGAAAAGGAAGTTCTCTAATATAGGCACAACAGGGTTGGTTGTTACCACCCCATTTATTGCAGAGAGATGCTTCAAAAGTGAAGAAGAAGAAACAATAAATTTCATATGTTTGTTTTTTTTAATTCAGTCACAATAAAAATTATCGCAAATCCAAATTATTGCTCGGACACTTCAAATTTAAGCTTTTTAGTCAATGCTTCTTAGCAATAGAGACGTAAATTTAAATTCCGGTGGATTTAACAGGGTAAAGTTATAAATAAAATTATAAATGCCCTCATATGGTTTTAATTTGATCCGATAAAATTAAATTGATTTTTTAAATCAAGTTTAAAACCCTTTTCATTTTGAATATTTTCGCTTCCTAAGATATTGTTTGAACCATCCAATAAATACCACCAACAAAACCGGCAAAACAACATTTATCACCTGCCACATGGATCGTTGTTGTTTAATTTTCACTTTATTCAGTGGACGTATTTCAAACTCTTTATTTTTACTGGCAATTATTCCCTCAGGGTAAACCATATAGTTCACCGTATTTTGCAAAAATGTTCTGTTTGCAGTTAAATTTTCGGAGAAAGGGTTATTCCCTAAAGGCAGAGGTATTTTATCCTGAGGACTTACCCAACTTTTAAATACATCCGCATCACCTGCTACCAGAATCTTACCTCCGTTGCTTTCGGGCAAGAATTTGCTTTTATCAAATTCATCGGGCACAAAACGGTTTTTAAAAAAGGAAGTAAATTTACCTTCCAAAAGGTAAGCCAAGGGTAAACTACCGCTGTTGAATGTTTTTATGTCAGGTTCTTTAGACATATCTTTAAAAGCCACCCTTACCGGGGCACTTTCTCTTCGGCTATAATTGCTGGAAAAAATTAAAGGTGTCTTTTTTACCTGATCGGCTTTTACGGTATCAATAGAACTTACAAAGCGAAACTGTACCAAATCTAAGCCTTTGGTGATCGGATGGCTTGCCATCTTTCCCGCTTGCACATAAAATGGCCATGGCAAAGGAACTATTTGTGGTTGATTGCCAAACTCACCTGAGACTACGGGATAATAACCAAAATTCAAATCCTTAATTAAATCCTTGTTAATACGTACTCCATATCGAAAAAGCAAATCATCAATTCCCGAGTCAAAAGGCATGGCCACTGTTCCTTTTCCTCCTGCTTCTTCAAGATTTATGGCCATTTGGTCCATCATAAAAAGGATATTGCCACCATACATGAGAAATTGATCCAATAAATATTTCTCTCTTTCTCCATAGGCTTCTTTAGGACCGGCCACAATTAACACCTCAAATGTCAAAAGGTCCGCCACGCTTTTGGCTTGCTCAAAAGGAACTTTATAAACTTCGAAATCTTCATTGAGAGCTTCCACCATGCCATAACCTTCATCTTCTTCCATTTCTCCCTGGCCAATTATTACACCAATAGCCCTCTTATTTATGGTATATAACCTTTTGATAGCTTGTCCAATTTCAAATTCTAAATTTTCAATAGACAAGTTTAAGGTTTCCTCAGGTCCCATCCCCAATTCGCCCTTCAGCAGTAAAACCCCGGTTTCTTTGGACGGAGACCTTAATACAATCCCCGGAAAAATCAGTTGTGTAGCTTGTGTTCCATTTCGGTTGGAATGTAAATTGGTAGGATTAATGCCATACTCTGCCAATTTGATAATATACTGTTCACTACTATCGGTTGCAACAGCTAAAGGATCCACATAATTAATACTAATTTCCTCGGGGCTGTACGAGCGAAAAGTTTTTAGGATTTGCTCTATATTCCTTTGAAATCGCTTCATTCCAGGAGGTAGATCTCCCATCAATAAAATATCAACCTCCAATGGCCCATCCATGTCTTCCAGCACATCTAAGGTTGCTTGACCAATGCTATATTTCCCCTCTTCAGTCATATCGAGTCTAAAAGACCACCAATTATCCAAATTGATGACCAAAAACCAAATCAATGATATGGTTAGGATTCCGAAAAGTAAAGCGCTATATTTTCTATTCATCTTTATTGATCATAACCCAAGAACATACCAAAAAGGTAAGTATCATTCCAATGAAATAATAAATATTTTCTGAGACGATTACCCCTCTTCCCATTTGTTCATAATGAAAGTCTGCTCCCAGTCCCTGTAGCAATACTGCCTGGTCTCCCGTGGCCAGGGTGGCCAAAGCGCCAATCCCCCGTATAACAAGAAAGACAAAAAAACAGCAATCACGAAAGAAACAATTTGATTGGAAGAAATGGAGGAACTAAACAAACCCACAGAAGCAAATAAAGCCCCCACCAAAAACAAACCAATATAAGCTCCGAAAAATCCGGCACTGTCTATATTCCCAATGGTATCACCTAGCTGAAAAATGCTAAAATAATAAACCAAGGTTGGAATTAAAGAAAAAACCAAAAGCACTATGGCAGCCAAGTATTTGGCCAATACTATCTGGTAATTTTTAAGAGGGAGGTCTTTAGTAATTCCCAAGTTCCGGATTTCTTTTCTTCGGCAACCATCCTCATTGTAATTGCAGGCAAAAGAAATATAAAAACAAATGGAGTATAACTAAACAGAGGTTCCAGGTCTGCATAACCATAATCTAAAACACTGGTTCCGGGGAATACCCATACAATCAAACCCAATGAAACTAAGAAAACAGCAGTGATTAAATAGGCTGATAAATTACTAAAAAAGCATTGACCTCTTTTTTAAACAGACTTAGCATACTACTAATTTTGGGTTAAGCTTTGAAAAACGGATTCCAGGTTCTTCTCTTCTTGTCGAATGCTCACTAGATTAAGTCCCCGGCTTTGCACCAATTCAATGATTTCGGCTCTCAATTTTTTAGGGTCTTTACAAGTGAAAGCCATTAGGCCGGGCTGTTTTATTTCTACACTATTATAGGTAAGCCCATCGAGCCATTCACTTTCAATGCTTTCCTCTGTTTCTAATAGAACGATGGATTTTCCTGCTTTGGCTTTAAGGCTTTGAAGGGCATCTTGTGCCACCACTTTTCCCTTTTTAATAATCACTACTTTGTCACATAGAATCTCAACTTCTTGCATGATATGGGTACTCAGAATCAATGTTTTGTCTTTACTAATGGCTTTAATAAGTTGTCTTATTTCAACCAATTGATTGGGATCCAGACCTGTGGTAGGCTCGTCTAGGATAATAATCTCCGGATCATGCACAAGGCTTTTCGCCAAGCCTACCCTTTGCCTATACCCCTTGGACAAATTTCCTATTCTTTTGTGTCTTTCTTCTGTCAACCCGCACTGATCCATCACCATCTCCACCCTTTCCAATCGTTGTTTTTCCTTCATCTGGTAAAGACCACCAATAAAAGATAAAAACTCAGGAATATACATTTCATCATACAAGGGGTTGTGTTCTGGGAGGTAACCAATTAATTTACTCACGGCTATGGGGTGTTTTTTAACAGAAATCCCATTAACCAGAGCTTCTCCTTCATCCGCTTGTAAATAGCCGGTAATGATTTTCATGGTGGTGGATTTGCCGGCACCATTGGGTCCCAAAAACCCTAAAACTTGACCAGGGCTTGCTTGAAAGCTTATATCATTGAGCACTTTTTGCTCCCCGAAACTTTTGAAAGATGATTAATTTCTATGGACATAGTTCAAATGAAAATCAATCCAGAAGCAGAGGCCTTCACTACTGTTTCAGGCTATATTTCTTTATTTTATTGAGTAAATAATCTATTATACTCAGCCTTTAATTTCCACTTTTCTCCAATAATTATTCACTGAACAACGGGTAATTAAATTTGTTTCAGCAATAAAAACGCATGTAAAAAAGCAGACACCGTTATAAAGATAACGGTGTCTGACTAATATTCATATATAAGAAGCACAGAAATGAAAGTTTAATTAAAAAATCTAAATAACTTTCAATTACTGCTTTTAAATCAACTTACTTGTGGGATTAAGTCCAATTTTATGGTTCTAAAGCTTTTACACCTGGTAAAACTTTTCCTTCCATCAACTCTAACAATGCACCTCCACCGGTAGATACAAAGGAAACTTTTTCACCAAAGCCAAACTTATTAACAGCAGCAGCTGAATCTCCACCACCAATTAGAGTAAAAGATCCATTTTCGGTAGCTGCCACAACAGCTTCTGCTACTGCTTTGGTACCTTTTTCAAAACTACTCATTTCAAAAACTCCCATAGGCCCATTCCATAGAATTGTCTTCGAGTCTTTCAGAATTTCTGCAAATTTCACCCTCGTTTCAGGACCAATATCCAATCCCATCCAACCATCAGGGATTTGTCCTTTTTTAGCTGTGCTTTGTTCTGCATCATTCGCAAAGTCGGTACTAGTAACAGCATCATCAGGTAGGATAAGGTTCACATTTTTTTGCTTGGCCTTTTCCAAAAGCTCCAATGCAAGAGGCATCTTATCTTCTTCAAGCAATGAGTCACCAATGGTTCCTCCTTGTGCTTTGGCAAAAGTATAAGACATCCCACCACCAATAATCAAGTTATCGACCTTGTCTAACAACTTGTCTATGAGCAATATTTTATCGGAAATTTTTGCACCACCCATAATGGCTGTAAATGGTCTTTCTGGGGACCCCAAAACTTTCTCTGCGTTTTCAAGTTCTGCCTGCATAAGATATCCGGCAACTTTGTCATTAAAAAACTCAGCGACTATAGCTGTAGAGGCATGTGCCCTGTGGGCAGTACCGAAAGCATCATTTACATAAATATCCCCGTGTTGAGCTAATTTTTTTGCAAAGTCCTTGTCACCTTTCGTCTCTTCTTTGTGAAACCTTAAGTTTTCCAATAGCAAAACTTCTCCCGGATTAAGACTTGTAGACAGCTGAGTCGCTTCAGTTCCAATACAGTCTTTGGCAAATTTCACCGATACTTCAAGTTCTTTGTTCAATTCGGTGATAAGGTGCCTAAGAGAAAACTTATCCTCCGGACCTGATTTGGGCCTTCCGAGGTGAGACATTAGGACTACAGATCCACCATCATTAAGGATTTTCTTTATGGTCGGAACTGCAGAAACGATCCTCGTATTGTCTGTAATGGTATGCTGATCATCCAAAGGAACGTTAAAATCCACCCTTACAAGTGCCTTTTTTCCACTGAAATCAACGTTATCTACTGTTTTGATTCGATTGTTCATGTTTTGTAGGTTTAATATATACGTCAAAAATAAACATTTTATTTGGCAGCAGCCCTTCTTAACCGATCATTTATCGCTTTACCCAAATGTATTTCCGGTAATTCCTCAGCTAAAATTATAGAGGCTGCGGTATCATCCAAGGAACGCATGGCAGAAAACAGGTTTCTTGCGGCTTCATCAAAATCACCTGATTCACTTAATACTATTTGATTTGCTGCTTTTAATTCAGGAAAAACCGTTTAAAAGAAAGCACCGCTAGAGTTTCTTTTTCATTTTGGTATTGCTGCATCAGCTCATCTAAATTTCCCAAAACCATTGGCTTTCTAGGTGCATAATGACTTTTTAGCATTCCTGGAGATTGCGGATTGCTACTTGATTGGGGTAATATCAATACATTCCCTACCAACTTTTCTATTTCACTGACTGATATCCCTCCAAGTCTGTATATAATCACTTGCCCTTGTTCCATGCCTACAATCGTGCTTTCCAAGCCTACATCACATGAGCCTCCATCCAGAATATAAGATAGCTTGTCGCCAAGGTGATGTGCCACATGGCTGGCACTTGTAGGGCTGATGTAACCAAAAGGATTGGCACTGGGGGCTGCCAGTGGAAAATCGACCAAATCCAATAAGCTTCGGGTCAAGGGATGATTCGGCACCCTTACACCAACTTTACCTAAACCACTAGTGACCAAGTCAGGAATAATTGACTTCTTAGGAAGCAATAAAGTAAGAGGGCCTGGCCAAAAAGCCTCCGCCAAAGCCTTTAATTCGTCGGGGATGAATTCAACATAGTTGTGTATTTGTTCTATGCCCGGCAGATGTACAATTAAGGGATCAAATTTTGGTCTATTTTTGGCTTTAAAGATTTGCAAAACTGCATTTTCATCCAAAGCATTGCCTGCCAATCCATAAACCGTTTCTGTGGGAATTGCCACCAATTGCCCTTCGGTCAATAATGCTGCCGATTTTTTAATGTCTTTACCAATCTCAGCCATTATTCCGCGCAAAATTCATCAATCCAATCTTTTGCTTGTGTGTACCCCAAGGACAAGGCCGTTTGAAGATACTCGCAGCCTTTCTCTTTTTTACCTAGCGCACTCATTTCTGTTACCCCTAAAAGGTAAAAAGCAGCACCATTTCGCTTATCTATTCTGGTCAACTCTTCTAAAGTAGCTATAGCTGTTAATGGGTCGTTATTCCCCAAGTGGGCTTTTGCTTTATTGAATAAAACCTGTGGTTGTTCCGGATTAGCATGCAGTGCCTTGTCGAAATCTATTAAAGCATCTTCATACATTTCAAGTCCCAAAAGGGCTAAGCCACGGTTATAATAAATGTCCACTTGATTAATATCAAGGCCATTTGCTCGATTATAATCAACCAAAGCCATTTTATATTCCTCTTTTTCCATGTAAACATTCCCTCTGTTAAAAAAGGGTTTGTAATTACTTTCATCCAGGTCAATGGATCGGGAAAAAGAATCTATGGCGTCATCCCATTTTCCCGTTTGGAAAAATATTACCCCTCTGGCATTCCATGCCGGAGCATGGCTTGTGTCATTTTCCACCAGTCTATTTAAATGCCCGATTGCTGTCTCAAAATCCTGTTTATCCAAAGCCACTATTCCGGCTTCAAACAGTTCCTCTGAAGAAGGTTGACAGGAAATCAGGAAAAAGAGAACAATGAAGCTACTCCATATATTTTTACGCATTTCATTTTTTTGCAAAGATAAGAATACTTGATGCACAATCCACTTAAGGTTTGAACAAAAAACAAGTACTAAGAAAAGTCTTACAATAGAATTTCAGATTTACTGGTTTTCTCTAACATCCTCAATACAGAGTCATTGAAACCAACCAATTCTGCAGTTAGGTCAAAGCCCACCCATGCAAGGTCTTTACTCTCAGGGCTTATAATCAGCGGCTCATCCATTTCTGCTTCTATTAAGAACCTTACATCATAATGAAAATGTCTTTCTTCCTTATCATTCGCAGGAATCACATGCCTATCCAAATCAAAGATTGATTTGTCCACTAATCGGATGGATTGCAAACCACTTTCCTCCCGGGCTTCTGTTAAGGCCACTTCCAGAAGGTTCTCATTTCCATCGGCATGGCCTCCCAATTGGAGCCAACGCTGAAGTTTCCTGTGGAGTGTAAGTAACGCATGAGTACGCCTTTTATTGACAATCCATGCAGAAGCTGTGAAATGCCCGGCTTTTTCTCTCTTTTGAATGCGTCAGGATCATCTAGAAGTTCCAAAAAACCGGGTACCATGGCTTTTTCCTCTTCAAATGGGGTCCTGTAATTTTCAAACAAGCACTTTAGATTTTCTCTGTCCATATACTAATCTGCTTTGAATAATTTATCCATAAACTGGTCAAAAGGCTTGGCTTCATGGTATTGCCTATCGGAATACAATGTCACCAGAACTTTCAGATAGTCGGGCTTATTGTCTAAATATATCTTTTCTAAACTCACATTTCCAAATAGCTGATCAATTTTTTCTGAATAGTTATCACCAGAAGTTAGAGGCTTAAAGTACAATTTTTCAGTTGTCCTTACTTGATCATTTAATTCGTCAATTTTACGATCCATACTTACTTTTCTGTACCCTAATTGCAACATCCTTTGCCCCAGGCCAAAAAACAATTTAGAAAAACTTTCCATTGTAAATGGATCACTGTAAATCACAGCAAACCCATTGGCATAGGAGGATTGAAATAGATGAATTTCAGGCTTTTTATTTACTCCTGCCTGCAACAAATGGTAATTATCATAGACCATTTTCAAGGTTTCTGCTCCTTCTTCCCCTTCCAACCATAAGGTAACTTCCTGCTCATCTTGTTTTGAGCGGCTGAAATTCTCCCTTATGACTTCCCGGTTACTTTTTCCGGAAAACAGGTTACCTAACAAAGAATCTATAAACTTCATTTTAATTTAATTTTTCCATTCTTTTCAGTGAATATTAATCCTTCATCCTCCATTTCCCGAATCAAACCTACAGAAAAATCATCTGGGGTTTCGCCTATCTCTGCAAATAACTCCTTTAATGAAAACGCCACTCCTGACTTTAAAGTTTTGAGTATTTGATCTATTAATTCTTTCTTTAAAATCGCCTTATTATTATCTTTCTTATTCTGAATACAATTGTCACAAATACCACAGGTAAAATCACTTTTCTCTCCAAAATAATTTACAATTTGCCCTGTACGACAAATTTTATTATTTTTCACATATTCTATGATTTTCGCTGCTTTGCTTACTGCCTCTGTTCTTCTCTCCCGAATTCTTGCCTTATTTAATGGCAAAGCTCCTGCGTCTAATCTTGGCGTTACAAAGGTAATTTGGGGCTGATCCTTTCTTCCTGAATAGTCTACCAACCCAAGCTCATCCATCCTCTTTAACATCCGCAAAACTTCTTGATCAGAAACATTCAAGAGCTGGGCAATTTTACTTTCATTAATATGAATATAGTTTACAAAAAGTTCTCCTCCATACAATCTCAATAATAATTTAATCAATGGGTCTAATTTAGCGTAGGCAATCTGTGCCTCATACACCTTACTTTGGGAAACCAGAAAATGCAGTGAAGAAGGCAGGAATACGCTTTCTGAAAAAGAATAATGCCTCCTCTTGCAATACTTTTATAGAATTATAGGTGAGCGAAATATCCAAATTATAGGAACTAACAAAGTCAAGAAAATCAAAATCAAAGCTTACCATATTGGCACTCCCAACGGCCAACCGATAATAATTTGCCAAACACTGATAAACTTTTTTAGCATCTCCTCCGGAGGATAAGCTATCTCGGCCATTTCCTTTAAAGCGATACAGTCTTTTTCTCGTACCAAAAGCACAGCATAAGCCCTGATGCCATCACGCCCTGCTCTTCCGGCTTCTTGGTAATAATTCTCAAGGTTTTCAGGAAGATCAAGATGCAAAACCAATCGGACATCTGCCTTATCTATCCCCATCCCAAAGGCATTGGTAGCCACCATCACACGGATGTCCCCCCGAATCCAGCTTCCTTGTCTTTCATTCCTAACTTTTTGATCCAAGCCTGCATGGTAAAAAGTGGCAGCAATCCCTAACTGATTGAGATGCTGTGCTGCAGCTTTGGTACCTTTCCTGCTTCTAGTATAGATTATGGCACTACCTGGTACCTTTTGTAGAATCTCCACAGCCTTTTCAAGCTTGTTTTCTACCCATCGAACCGCATAAGATAAATTTTCTCTCCTAAATGATTTTACGAATATGGAGGGCGCCTTTAGTGCTAATTTTTCGACAATATCAGCTCTCACTTTAAGGGTCGCAGATGCGGTAAGAGCCACCATCGGCACTTTTGGAAAATGATCCCTTATTTTGACAATCTCAAGATAGGATGGTCTAAAATCATAACCCCATTGAGAAATGCAATGGGCTTCATCCACTGCAATAAGGCTAATATTCATTTTTTTGAAACGCTCTAGGAATATTTCAGTTTTGAGCCTTTCCGGAGAAACATATAAAAATTTATAGTCTCCATATACGCAATTGTCTAAGAGGGTATCAATCTCTCTTTTCCTTAACCCGGAATGTATCACCATGGCTTTGACCCCTCTACTTTTCAATTGATCTACCTGATCCTTCATTAGGGCAATTAATGGACTAACCACTAAACATAATCCTTCTTTCATCAGGGCGGGTACCTGAAAACAAATGGACTTCCCTCCACCTGTAGGCAGTAACACCAAGGAATCCTCCCCTTCAGAAATAGCTTTAACTATCTCTCCCTGAAGGGGACGGAAATCTTGGTACCCAAAGAATTTCTTTAGGATGGCCAAAGCTGAAGTATCTTGTTTATCCATAGAATGGCAATTGAACTGCTGATTGCATACAATTTTTATCCAAATTACGCTTCATCGGCTCCATTCACAAGGCCTGCTCTTATTTGTTGAAACTTATTTTAATGGCACTTTTGGAAAAGGGATCATGAAGGCTAGTTTCTTGGTGGGGCCACCAATTTCCTTTTTCCCAAAAAACAAAGTTACTCCTTGTGGAGCAGCTGGTGTAAATGTATCGGCGTCCAGTAGCAATTCCTTATTTCCCGGCAGCGAGATGCTACACAACCCATCCTTTACCCAAAAAGCAAGAGGCTTTGGTGATAATCCCATTTCTTTAATCCGGTGAGGCAGAATATTAAAATTCATTTCTGTAGAATCAACCTCCCATTCAATGGTATAAAACTGGCCTTTGTGGCTATAATCCATAACCACTCCTTGTTTTAGTTTGTAGATGACCATGTACTCCTCGGCCCCCATCTCTAAACTTACAACCAATCGATAAAACCCCAACATAAAAACCATGACAAACATCGCAATAAACTGATGCCTCTTCTTGTCTACAATCCAGTGGTAAAGACAAAAAAGGAGGGCCCAAAACAAAATCATTTCAGGCCAATCCATATACAAGCCGTCCATTCGAGCAAAGGGGAGTTTCTGCAAACCAAATATCCCAAGGTTAAGAAATTGTATGGTATAATCCAACAACCAACCTAGCGCTTGGGCCATACCGGGAATGGCCCCAAACAATAAGAAAGGAACACCTATGGACATGATCACAAAGGCTGCAGGAATTGCTAGTAGGTTGGTTAAAATAAAGTAGGTTGGGAATACATGGAAATAATGAACTGCAAGGGGAAAAGTGGCCAACTGTGCTGCCAGACCAACGCTGGTAATATCCCATAGGTAACGGAGCCATTTGCTTTTTGGATGCCAAATTTTACTAATAATCGGTTGAAATAATAAGATCCCTAATAAGGCTATATAACTTAGTTGAAACCCTACAGTATAGATCAGAAAAGGATCATATACCAAAAGCAATAAAGCAGAAAGGGCCAAGGGGTTAAAAATCGAAGGGTTTCTCGAATTCATTTGTGCCATGCATATAAATGTAAACATGGTCGCAGACCTAAGTACTGAAGGAGAAAGGCCGGTTAAGATAGCATAAAACCAGATTACCCCTACAATTACACCAAGGTAGGCAGCTCTTTTTAATCCTTTCATTTTTGAGGGTTTAAACAGCAGGAAAAAAAGCCATAGACAATGCCCACATGCAAACCTGAAACTGCCAAAATATGCATGGCGCCTGCTGTAGCATAAGCTTCTCTCAGTCCCTTTTCCAAGTCTTGCTTTTGCCCTAACAACAATGCCAATGCTATTTGTTTGGCGTTTGGATCACGAATATATGTATTGATCCTTTCTTCTAAATATTGCCGATAGGCAAGAATCACTGATGACCAAGCCCCTTCTCGGGCCTTGACACCAGCTTGAACTGCTGCCCTATAAAATGACGGAAATAAATCCCTTTCCTCGCCATGTATTCCGAATAATCAAACATGGCCGGGTTGGAAGGAGGAGCGATTATATGGGGTGGGCCATTTACGTGAATCACAGCTCCCGGCTCTAAAGGCAAGGCACTTTGATGGTAAATTTGAACCTCTCCTTGTGCAGGGAGCCAACCATCCTCAGTTTCAACAGCTTTTACAGAAAGCCTATTTCCACGACTATTTGGTTTGATTTGATCAACCTCCTTCACCTCTGCCAGGTAACTATTAATTTTAGAAAAATGAATGAGGTGATCAGGCATAAAACTCACATCCCTTAATGAAGCCACATACATTCCTGAAAAAGTAAGCAAAAGTAGGCCAATAAGGGGAGTATTATCTTAAAATAGACTCTCCAGTTAGGATTATAGGCAAATGTTATCCCTATATAGCCAATTAAACAAGAAAGCAAACCGGCCAATATTGCATCACCAAGAAATTGCTTTGTTATTGGGTAGAGCAAAACCCCGGCAACAAAGAAAATGGTATAACGAACAAATGGAAATTCATTGAATTTCATGAATGGACGGTAAAATTACCCGAAACTTTAACGCTTTGTTTTCTTCTGAGCTATTTTTCAGAAGCACCTGGCCACTTAAGCTGACACCTTACATTTGGTCCTTAAGGTAAACTGTCCAGCAAACTAACAATTAGAGATAAGGCATATAATCCGGACAATAAAGCTCCACAAAACCACACACTTAATACCTTTTCCTTTGGCATCAATAGACCTAAAGACTTTCAAAGTAGAATTTAGTTAACTTTAAGGATAAAATCAACTGTGGGAATAACAGTAAGCTTTTATTCAACAATGGTTTAGAACGAAATTTTGAACACGAAAAAGCCCATCAAATCAGCAGATTTGATGGGCTTTTATAAAGAGTGTATTGAAATATTCCCTTAAAATCTAAAACCAATGGTAAATCCTCCATTGAACTCTACAGGCTCAAAGCGGTCACTTACTTCATCGTTAAAACCTCTGGCCAAACTAATGTATGGCCCCAAGGCAAACTTATCATTATGTACCCATTTATAGCCGGCACCGAATCCTACGATAAAACTATTCAAAGAAGTTTCAACTGTGCTATTGTCCTCTAATACCTCAGTAAACGATCCTCCTCTGTATTTCAAGAATGGAAATACATATATCCCTGATGGGTTTGATTCTGTTACAAAATAATAATTGTAAGACAAAGTTACACTGGTCGCTTTAAAATCCTGCCCCTCCCCTCTATCAGAAACATATGCAAAACGATCCATAAATGTCATTCCAAAACCAAGGGATTGATTTTGATCTAGAAAATGCTCGTAACCAAGCTCAAGGGAACCATTAATTATCGTGTTGAAAATATTCAATTTCACTTCATTCTGAGGAAGTCCCGGACTTTCCAGAGTTTGTGCCTTTACTTGAATACTCCCAAAAACACTACCAACAACAATGCGCCTATAAAATTTTTCATAAAAAAACTGTTAATTAAAATACTCTGTTTATTATTCTTTTGGTCTATAATTCATGAGGTAGTGTGCGATATCACATTCCATAAAGCGCTCTCCCACTTTTTCAAAACCATGCTTTTCATACAATCCCAAGGCTGTAACTTGGCCGTGCAAATATATTGTTTTATCCTTACTTGAAGGAATTTTCAATACATCTTCCAACACTGCTTTCACCAACATTCCTCCCACACCAAGCCCTCTAAAGGCTTTTAACACGGCAAATCTTTCAAGTTTAATGCCAGATTTTGTAAACCTCCACCGGGCAGTACCAACACCCAAGTCACCATCCATAACAAGAAAATGGGTCGCCAAGTTTTCGAAGGAATCATATTCCTCTTCCGGAGCTACATTTTGTTCTTTAACAAAAACTTGTTCACGAATATAAAAAGCCTTTTCCAGCAAGCTTTCCTCTGTGATTTTTTTACTACAAAGGTCATTTGGAAGGTTTCGTTTCCACTTCGTTTTTCTCGTAGGCTTCGATAATCGATTTTACGAGTTTATGCCTTACCACATCACTTCCTGAAAGGTTCACCACACCGATACCTTTTACTCCTTTTAAAATTCGCAGTGATTCCCTCAAACCTGATTTTTGCCGGGTAGGAAGATCTACCTGAGATTGGTCCCCAGTGATGATCACTTTGGAATTAGGCCCCATTCTAGTGAGGAACATTTTGATTTGTTCTGAGGTGGTGTTTTGAGCTTCATCCAGCAACACGAAGGCATCGTGCAAGGTCCTCCCCCTCATATAGGCAAGGGGAGCAATTTCAATCACCCTATTTTCCTGATAGAACCTTAGCTTTTCGGTAGGCACCATATCACTTAAGGCATCATAAATGGGCCTTAGGTAAGGGTCTAACTTTTCCTGAAGATCTCCGGGAAGAAAGCCAAGGTTTTCTCCCGCTTCCACAGCAGGCCTTGTGATGATAATCCTTTTTACCTCTCTGTTTTTTAAAGCCCTAACAGCTAATGCCACAGCTATATAGGTTTTACCCGTACCGGCAGGGCCTAAAGCAAAAACAAGGTCATTTTTATAAGAAGCATCAACTAGTTTTTTCTGGTTGGGGGATTTGGGACGAACGATTACCCCTTTATTTCCATAGAGAATAACTGCATTAATGTTTTCAGATTTTTTTGAGGGGTGCCTTCCAAATCAATGTATTCCTTCACATTTTCAGGAGTAACCAGACCATAGCGGTTAAAATGCTCCAAAAGCATGTTTAAAATATCATTGATTTTGAGAATTTCCGGCGCTTGCCCTTTGATTCTGATTTCATTGCCCCTAGAAACAATTTTACTCTGGGGAAAAGCGGCAGAAATCTGCCTGATATTTTCGTTTTCCGAGCCCAGGAAGTCTAGGAGGGAAACGTTTTCCAATGTAATGACTTTTTCTACCAATATATTTTCTTCTGTTTACCTAATTCTAAAAACAAATTAAAAATACCTATTTTTGTGCATCCTTAACGCAAAAGTACGAATTTTTAATTGACTTACTTATATGGCTTTGGTAACATTCATTTCAGATTTTGGCAACTCAGACTACTATGTACCAGCAGTCAAGGCCAAAATGCTATCCATCAATCCCCAGTTAACCATTGTTGACATTAGCCATGAAATTGCTTTGTATGACATCGCCCATGCCGCATTTTTATTGCGTTCCATTTATAACGATTTTCCTAAGGGTACTGTTCACCTGGTCGCTTTGAATACTACAAGTAGCATTACAGACGGCTATATTGGCATCAAACTTAACGAGCATATATTTATTGGGCCAAACAATGGGGTATTGAGCATGCTGGCAGATCATGACCCCGGCATCATTGTCAAATTTTCTGATATTCATATTAAAAACAGTTCCTTCCCTGCGAAGGATATTCTTGCTCCGATAGCAGCTAAGGTGGCTAGTGGTGCGGCCATTCATGATTTCGGAGGTCCTTTACAAGCCATCAAAAAAATGATGGGGAGACACTTTAAGGCAAGCAAGAAACAAATTGTAGGGTATGTACTTCGGGTAGACATCTATGGCAATTTGATCACCAATATCCCAAAAGAGGTCTTTGAGAAACTAAATCCTGGGAAATTTGAGATTGTATTCGGCAGGGAATCCCTTCAGCAACTTCAAACCAATTACGATGAAGTAGAACCCGGAGATTGTTGGGCATTCTTCAATAGCTTGAATTTATTGGAAATTGGCATTAATCATGGACATGGGGCCGAATTATTAGGCTTAAGGTACGACAGTCCAATATTTATCAATTTTGAAGTTTAATTTTTTGATAATTAAAGGATTAAACCATTGGCTGTATAGGCCTTGTTTGGTTGAAGTACAAAAAAGATAAAAAAACGAGGTTTCAGAGAGTCAAAATATTTGTTTGTGAAAAATTCTTTGCACATATTTGCATCCCGTTCAGCAAGGAACGGGAAATACCACACTTGCCCAGGTGGCGGAACTGGTAGACGCGTTGGTCTCAAACACCAATGCCTTCGGGCGTGCCGGTTCGATTCCGGCCCTGGGTACACCACAAGGCCAAAAATGGCCAGATTGTCGATTGGACATGGATTTTCGTTTCACACAAAATTCACAGAAAGTGTCCAAATCATCTTTAAGAGGTCTTTCACAAGCCCGCATGTCTCCTTTTTTCACACGAAATTTAAAGGAAGTATGCGGGCTAGTGTTTTATGCAGGATCCGGTCTGACAGACCAAATAAACAGGGATTAGCTCCAGTATACCTTCAAGTAATCATCAACTCAAGCAGAACCACTATCCCATTAGGAGTTAGTTGGAATCTTGATTTTTTTGATAATAAGTCCGGAATTTTCCTTGATCGAAAACGAAATGATCAGGAGGCAAATGACTATAACATGCTGGTGAAAAAGGAAATCTCAAAAATAAATGAGATTTTCATGTATTACAGGCATTCTGATTTTGAACTTACGATTGACCAATTTCTAAAGGAATTTGAAAGATTTGGAGCAAAGAAAAATTTTATAGATTGGGCTAATTTAGAAATAGAAGAGAGGTTCGAATTAAATAAAATTGCCCTTCAAACTAAGAAAAATTCACTCTCCAACCTTAAAAAATAAGGGAATGGAAACCTGAAATAAAATTTTCAGAGATTGATTATGGCTTTCTTGAAAACCTCCAGGCTTGGTTGAAAAATGTAAAAGGTTATAAGCTTAACACAGTTGGTGCAATCCTTAAAACCTTAAAGGTTTATGCAAGAATCGCACATGAATCAGGAATAGCTGTTAATATTGATAGTATATCAAAATTTTCACTCCCTTCAGGGAAATCTAGAATCGTATACCTCACTGCAGAAGAATTGGAACGGGTAAAGAATTTTTACCAAAGCTCAGAAATCAAACCTTCAGAAAAACGAGTTTTAGGTCAATTTCTATTTTCGTGTAAAACTGGGCTTAGGTTTTCAGATATAGAACGAGTAACCTGGAGAGAAATTGATGGAGAAGTATTGACTTTCGAACCCTATAAGACTAGGAATATTGAAAAAAGAGTAAGCATTAGGATAGTGGAAGATGCTTTTCAATATATTGAAAACCAAAAAGGAAGGCTTTTCAATACTATGGCCATGCAACCAACCAATAGAATACTGAAAGAAATAGCATTTAAGTGTAAGGTTCGAAAAAACCTCACAACTCATGTAGCCAGACATACATTTGCTACAGATTTCTTGAGAAGGGGTGGCAAAGTCCAAGTTTTACAGAAACTTCTTGGTCATGCAAAAATGAGCACTACCATGATTTATGGCCATGTGGAAGAAAAGGAAATTTTTGACCAAATGCTCATAATGCAAGACTAAATATTCTGCAAATCATAAACTTCCTGCATATTAGCCACAAGTGCGCTGTACACTTTAGCAGCGAGTGTATTACCTTGAAAGGCTGATGCAGGAAGGTTTTGCCAATACTGCAGCTGCGTAATACTCCCTTCCGGATAAATTCCATTTTCATTAGGATGTACAAAAAAACCCGTCTCCGGATCAACCATGGAACCTCGGGTGGTACTGGACCAAATGCGGGTTTTGAATACCTCGGAATCATTTCTTTTTTGCGATTCTGATAATGACGGATCATTGGCAATTACCTCTAGAACCGGCTTATCGAAATCACCATTTTCGTCTTTAGTCCAGAACTCAATCCTGATGTATGCTCTCATCTCGAGGTCTTTCTCTATTTCCAACTTGTCATGCACTAGCTTGATTAGGTAGTTGGAGTGTCTGTGTTCTATTTTGGTAGCGTTGGATAGTGAATTCATGGTGTTTGTCCTCCGTCGGTGATTGTCCAGTTATAATTAGATATTATTAAAGCTCTAGAAGTTGTTGCCGTTGCAGAATACTTTACGTCTCCCATCGTTAATTTCACTCCGTTATTAAGCAATTGTCCAGCAAGAGAATTAAGGAGTAAATCGTAATTTGTCGTAGAAAAAGAAGTCGTATTATTCATAAACCCTAAGCAAGAGGTAGCACTTTGGAATGAAAGTCCGGAAATATCTTGATTAAAGGCATAACATCTATTGAGCATATTCACGAATGAGGTGAATAAGGATGTGTCCCAATTGTTAATGGAAGTATTGAAGTTTTCGCAGACAAAAAAACACCTTAATGCCGAAGTTTGGTTAGAAACATCCCAGTCATTTATAGAGGAAGCACCTGTAAAAGCAGTACACCCTCTAAACATATCTACAAGAATTAAATTATGTTTACTCAAGTCTGGCACGTCTGAGGCCGACAACTGAAGGTTTTCACAACCATAAAATGCTGAAGTCCCTAAAAATGAACAATTACCCCATTGTAAAATATTTAATAATTTCAACCGATCCCTTGTATTACCAAATCGAAAGTCATGTATTTTCCCATATATCTTTACAGTATACACTCCTCCTGAACTATAGGTATGTGTTGCATTTGCATCATTAAAAGAAGTCACTTTAGAAAAACTACCATCCCCCAGTCGATCCTTAAATTATAAGCCTCCCCTGAATCTCTTAATGGTAATTGAATTGTGGATACGGGGAACTTCCACTACTTGTAAGCTCAGTATTCCACTCAGAAATAAATGGACTTTGTTGATCGGAAAGTGTTGATTTAAAAAATTGATTAACAGTTCTCATAAACCATTTTGACTTATAGTATAATTAACAGCTTTTACATCTCCTGAGCTATCCTTATCGATAATAAACAGAAAAAAATTATCTTCATCTACAACGTACTCACCAGAAAGCAATCGTTTAGCAACCCCGGAAGGTACTGAGATACTTGGCTCTAAGCTATCATTATGAAGTAATTTGACCATATTACTATCATCTGCATAAGCCGTGGCTACAGTAATATTTCCAGTAACCGGTGTACCTAATAGTCCATAGGCTCTTGGCCTATCAAAACGGATAGTACTACCAACTGAAGAAATATATGACCTACCATTCCAGGAATAAAACGATGTCCCTGCAGGCAGGGAACTATAACCTGAATTATTAACCAAACTGTTATCTTTTACTGTTTGGGTTTTTACTCCTAGATAGTTGAAAGTTACCGTCTGAAAATAGGCAGTTTTCTTCACATATATTGATGCCTGATTTGAGGAAGTCTGGACGATAACAAAATCTCCTGATTTAGTAGAAATATCTCTGGTTTGAAAACTTATCCTATTCGGATCAATCTGTGTATTATTTGCACCAGTAACAAAATCAACCATTAACATTCCATTAAGTGGCCTAGCATCAAATTCTGAATAGCTTGATGCCCAACCGACAAAAGAAAGTTTAAAGTCATAATAGGTGTTCTGACTTAACTTCTGCCTCCATATCAAGGCAAACTCATTTGTTCTCCCAGTTTGGTTTTTAGTCTCAGGATCCACCTCATCCACTGGTGTGATAATAGCTTCGCCAGTATTTAATCTTAAAATAACATGGAGAGCCATTTCACCATTGGGCGGGTTTGGAATGACAGGGTCCTCATCTGGAGCACCGGCTTGATACCCAACTGTACTGGATGGTTGGGTGTATATTATATCAAACCTACTATACGGATCATCAGGAGCATCATTAAGTATTACAGGTCCTGAATAATTATAAACAATTCCATTCCTTACCCAGGAAGCCCCGTTTATTGTACCTGAGGTAGGGCTATTGATTTCAAGGCTACCAGGAGTAATTACCCTGTCTCCATTCGGTATTTCTAATTCATTTCTGAGAAAATCCAAAATAACAGAAAACGAAAGCCCATGCCAATCCTGCTTTCCGGCAACCTGTACCGGAAAAATGGCGTCTGTTGGGTCTTCGAGTATTGGGAAGAGCCACATTCGTGGGACCAAATAATAAAGTTCCTGGTCCGGCCCTACGATAACGAGCACATTGGAAGGCTGCTCTTCTATCCAATCCAGGTATATGACTTGGCGCGTATATACATAAATGAAATCAAATGCGATAAGGTCATACTGAGACGCCTCGAAGCTAGGCTCTCTGGTGAGTATTCGCTTAAGCTCTACACCGTCCAAGTGGTACTTTTGGAGACTGGAAAAGAAATCCTGAGACCAGAAAAGCTGCTTTCTGCTACGGAAGTAGCCGGTGTTCTTTTCATAAGCTTTGTCCGGATTGACCTCGTACTCATGTTCGTATTCGTCAAAGAAAAGCCCTGAATCAAACTGCTGACTATTTAGTAGGGTCTTTTGTCCTGTGAAGCGGATGGTATCAATGGCTCCAAGGCTATTTTCAAAAACGAAAAGATCATTGTGCTCAAAGAAATTGTCTGTAAGTACATAACGCTGGTACCATGTGTTTTCTCCACCTTCTCCATCTTCTACCCAAACGTCGAAGTACAGGGGCTGCTCCTCAAAGAGGGCGTGCATCTTTTCGAAGGATACATTGATAGTGCTGAGCTGATCTGCCGGGAGGGTGTAGGCCGTGGCTGTGCTGTCGGTATTGTCCTGGAAATAGCCTTTTACCTTCACCTCTAGTGCCTGCTGGGCGTAATAGCTGAGATACTCGGGATCAAAGTACTTGACCTGCTTGATCTGTGGCTGCCAAGTGAGCCAGTTGAGTGTGAGGAAATCTGAGGTTGTGAAATTTTTTCTATCCACACCTCCCTTAATAGCCCTGAAGGTAACCTCGGTGCCGTCTATATCACATACAATATCAGCCACTGCGTCGGCTTGATTGTATAGGTCTGCATCAGGTATGCGAACACTGAGTTGCTTTTCTATAAGATGCTTGAGCGTGATGCTGATATTGCCATCTGCATCTGCAGTGTAGTATTCCTCTAATATGTCAGTGCCGTCCATTGATATGGTGACATCATGCCCCGGATCTGAGGTCGTGAGGAGAATATCAGGGATATTGCCGGCAAAGCAGAGTGCTAAAGGTACCTGTGTGACAGTGATGGCCATGCTAAAATAATTTGAATTTTGATAAAATCCTGAGACCTGCTATGACTATAAGTAAGGCTACTGCAATGCCTATGTATAGCCAAAAATTTGGCTTTCGATTGACTTCCCTGTCTAGCTTGTCAGAAGCTCTTTCGTCTGATGCGGCGCTGTCTAGTTGTGAAAAAGATGCTGTGCTGTCTGAGGCGGTAAAATCTACTTTGGTGTGATCTTCCTGCCTGGAACTATCCCGATGGAGGATGCTAACCGCTGATGCTTCGCCCTCAAAGCTGCCATCAGGTGAAATTCTGAAAGTTCCCCTGGGAACAATGTCAATGAAGGATTCGAAGTAGTCGAGTCGGAGACGTTCCTGATTGAGACTCCCCTTGGTTTGATTTGCTTTTTCATGGCCTTGGATTTGATGGTATTGGTTTGTTGAAACGCTGTGATCTTTCGACCTAGTAATACCCTTCTTGCTGGTGCAAGAAAGGAAGCAGTATATAAGCGATATGATAAAAATTATTCTCATTGTGAGATTATGATTTTAAACTGGTCCGGAAGTAAGTTGATCAATTTGTTTTTGGTCTTGATGGAATTTATCACGTCCGGGAGATGGTCTCCATCTATGTCCATCAGCTTGTTTCCTACTGCTATGCATCCCCTGAGCTCATGCACATGGTTGGCTTCATGAATAAGGATGTAATCACGATTTGGAACATCTAATATGTGGAAGTGCCTACCGAAGGTTTCGCTTTTTCTCTTCTTTGCCTTGTAGATACCTGCAGGAATACAAGAAATATTCCTTTGGTTTCCTTTCCAAGGAAGCTCTAAGGTAAAACAGGTGAAAAGAATGGCATTAAACTCATCCTTAACCAAGAGTTTGCCTATAATCTGTTTATCAGAGACCTGGTTCCTGATCAGAATTAGTGTGTTGTACTGATTTTTCTCCATCTTGGCTGGTAAAATTCTGGGTAAGGTGTGTAAGATCACCGGTCTCATTGAAGCCCTTAAGCCGCTTTAGGATAAAGACCGGGACCAGTTTTTGGATACTTTACCCGCATTGGTAAGTACTGATATGGCTTCTTTGATAAGTATGGCAATGTATATGATGAACTTGAGGTATTCTCCGCCCGACATGGTTTGACCCGAAACAGTGAAGTTCTCTAAAACATGCCCCACTATAAGACAAGAACTATAAACAATCATTTTAATGAGGATATCTCCAAATTTTTCTTTTTCCACTTCCCTTTTAAATATGGCTAAGCCAAACCCTAAAACAGTATCAAGGCTTACTAGAACTGCAAGCCACATAAGGTAATCGAAATCATTAAAAATATAGGTCTGGAAAAAGGTGAATAGGGGAATTGTAATTATTGCCCACTTTCCCTTATCCAGTAAATCTACCAGAATGTCCCTCGTTTGTTGAAATACGTGGATATTCATTAGCCTGTGTGATTTATTGATAGCCTGTTGAGCCATTATAGAATATTGTTAATTTCAGTTCTAAAGTAGCCGGAAGTGGGTTGAAACCAAAGGACAAAAAAATCCCCTGGAATTCCAGGGGAAGCTAATTCTATTCAAATTTCTTTGGATAAATTAAGAGAGTGACACAAGTTGCCCACTTTCATCTTTTACACTAAAAGGCTCCAATCCAGTAATGGATTTTACCTCCAGATTTAATTGCTTTACCTCTTGTAAATTGGGTGTTTCAATTCTATAGGTAATAAAATAACACCTTTGGAGATTTTTCTTTTTTTAATGGCTTTTTGTTGAGCATAACAATAAAATTAAAAGGATCCCAGCGGCTGCTCAACAAAAGCCAAACGTATTGTACGAAGGATTGATGCCGCTCCAAACGGCTCCGCCGGGATTTATCCTATTTCTAGCATAAAATTGACTTCTGTACATAGGAAACATTTAACTTTTGTGAGCACCACAAAATTATTAAATATTACAATAATAAAAAGCATTACCCTGCTTAACTCAAACAAGTAGCATCCGAAGAACATGTTCCGCCGGTAGTGACAGTTACGCCCAGAATAGGGTCTATTAGGATACCATCTACCTTTAGCACCGGGGCTGAAACAGAGCAAATGGCCACAGTGATGATAAAACCTTCTTGGGTGTAAAAATAAGAATTCCAAGGCCTTTCTTCCTGCTCTGATCCAGGTCTCTGCCGCTGTATGGTGAGTGTTTGGGATTCGGTATCGAATACTTCAGTGTCTATCTCTATGGTGTAGCAGTCGCCAAGTTCAGGACCTATACCACCTCCGGAACTGTCGGCAGATTCATGTCCATCAAAGATCCCCTCGATATCAGACTCAATCAAATCTATGGAGGCAGGCTCCATCTTGCGCTGACGGATTGTAAGCTCGATCTTTTCGATAAGGAAGTTGACTCCCCGCAGGTGGACTTTTTGCTCATATCCATGTTCTTGATATCTAGGGCACTGAGTGTGAAAAGACTGCTTACCTTTTTCTTTTTTGCCTGCATATAGTTCATATAGGCACGATGGTACAAATTAATCAAGCCGTATGGTCCCTCCCACTCCAGGGAGAGTCCTCCCTGACGCTCTCCATAAGCATTGTAGTTATGCGGAGCCATTAATGGGTATCGGTTAGGGTTGTTTTCAGACCCTCCGGGAAGTTCGGTGTGCGTATCTTGCAGACCGTGAAAAAGACCTATATGCAGCTGGTCCGGACGAAGGAGTCTGTCACCCTCCCATACAGGTACATACCAGGAACCAAACTTGATACCGGCATCATCATAATGATCTGCCCAGTATTCTTTTATAGACATGGTGACCGGTACCATGTTTGATTTCATCTCGAAACCTGAGGTACCCTCACCCCTGCCCATGGCTGAGCCTATAAGTTCATAATCAAATCTATCGGGAGTCCCAGAATTTGCCTTCTCTCGAAGGATCTTCTTGTAAGCCTCCTTGGTGGATGTGACGTAAATCTCCAGATCTTCCTCTCCACCCATAGGATACTGAAACATCTGGTGGATGGTGCTGACTACATTGTCATAGTCTGAAGGATTAATATCCGGAACAGCTTCCGCATAACCGTATGTATAGGTCTGGCCTTCCTGATCAGAGAGGGTAAGCCTTCCTATCTGTTTACCTGACCAGTTTACGGAATCGGTACCTGCAAGTACTGCCTCATTAGACCGGACCCTGAAGCGATTGCCGGCAGGATAGAGAGAATGACAGATTAATTTGAGTGATTCTTTGATAAGGTCGTTTGCAGGGAGCTGAGGGAGAAATGAATTGAGATAGAAATACCCTTCATTTTCATACAAATCGCTAGGGTACACATCAAGCAACATGGACTGATAACCGCTGTACCCCATTCTTTCCTTCCAGCGTGGATGAAAGGTACTGAGGAGAGTAAGTCGCTTAAGGTCTCCGGAAGCGAAAGGGTTTTGGTCCAGGCTATTCCCAAAGAAATGGTCGAAGATGTACCATATCTTAACAGCAGGGAAAACAATGGTGTGAGATGTATTGACATCGTCAAAAAGCATGTACTCCTCATCCCTGGCATTAAAGAAATTGAAGTACATAAGATTGGCCGCCAGATTTCCACCCCATTCCGGGACGATTGCTTGATTTTCGAGCCTTGGCCACTTGATATCCTTGACGGCTACCGGTGGCGCCACGAACTTGGCATCCGGATTGGATAGCGTGCCTTGGATGGTCTCTCTATAGAAATATCCGTAAAAATCTGTGGAATAAAAATCATGAGAATCCCTCTCTCCGCCAAAGTTGAACTGCTCCATCTCTACATCGGGGAGGGATTTGCGCATTTCATCGGTGATGACAGAGCCACGAAAAAAGCACTTAATATTCTTCTCGAACTTTTGAACTACAAGTACCCCTGTGAGAATCTTGACTGTGGAGAAATAGATGTCGAACCCGTCGTATTCTTTGAAAGCTCCGTAAGTGTTAATCCTGTTTGGATGCAGGAATAGGTTAAGGTTGTGCCTGGTGGCCGGAAGCTCAAAGTTAAGGGAATGGGTGGAAGGAATCCGATCATTGTAGAAGAAAGGATTCTCATATATGAGATTGAGAGCGATGTCCGGGTTGTAATTAACGGGTACACCTTTGAGCAACATCTTAAGCATTACAGTTCAGTGTTGTTTTTGATTTCATTATAATCTTTTTCGGCTTCGTAGAATCCCCGCTTACCCAGTAGGCTAACATCTGCGCGGATGCCTTTGCTAATCTGCTTTTGAAGGCTGTTCATCAGGTCATTGTTTCGCCTGATCAAATCCATTACCTCAGGATCCGGCTGTATAGAAGGAACAGGTACCGGACTCTTTTTCCTGGAATAACCTCCCCGTTGTCTTCCCGGAAGTGTGAAGAGCTCCATGCGTTTGGCCATTACCTTTTCCAAATTGATAGAGGAAATAGTACCGTTTCGCTGAGCCGTGTCGATGGCATTGAGAACCGGACGGATTGTTGGATTTTGATAAGCTTCATTATTGGCGATGAATTCTGTTCCATTTTCGCCCACCAAAACCTTTGGCTTGTCAACGAAACCAGACCTGATGAAACCCCGAGAACGGAACATTTTTTTGTCCTGGCTTCGTACCACATCCATGTACCCCCATCTTCTGCCCCGGGAATCTCCGGAAGAGGTTCATTTCGGATTTTGGCGATTTGCAATAAGCCCATACCTCCGATAACCCCGGCCAAAATTGGCCCCATGACAGGGCCGGCTGTAAGTGCAGAAGTGACCGCCTGGGCAGTGTTGACGATAGCGGCCATAAGCGCAACATTGCGCTCACGCTTCGCCTGATTACGCTCATGAACCGCCGTCTTCTTGTCTAATTGCAGATTGAGTTCATCAATCTGTTCGTTGTATTCGTCCTGAGAGATGACTCCCTGGTCTAGTCGTTTCTTGAGCGTTGCTTGTTTTTGTTCGTTGATCTGCTTGTATTCCTGCAGTTCCTTTCGCTCACTAGCGGATTTAAATTCATTGTATTGTGTCCAAATCTGCCCGAGTGAATTGGCTGCCTGGGCAATGTCATCCATGCGAACTTTTCCTCCTTCTAACCTAGTATAAAAAGCATCCCAATCCTCAGCAGAAAAACCAAGCACATCCACACCGGTGTTTCTCAGACCTTCGTCCTCTGCTATCTCAGTACCGGACTTAAGCCCAAGTTCGCTGAGCTGTTCCTTGATATCTGCAATTCGATCAGCAAGAACTTGACGCTCCTCGTCAGAGAGCAGCTTGTCTGCAAGATCGAGACCTTCGATCTCTCCACCAGCCATAAGGGAGTTGAGCTGAGCCATAAGACCTTGCAAATGCTCCTTAACCATCTGCTCCTCATCGCGGATAAACTTCTTGTCTACTTCCTGTTGCGCCTGACGGAGATTCTTGAGCCCATCCAATGCTTCCTGGGAAAGATCATCCTGAAGGAGCCCTTTGGCATCTTCGAGGGTTTTGATCTCCTTGTATTTCACATTGTTAAGCGTTCGGAGCTGCTGCAGTTCCCTCTCAAATCTCGATTGATTGTTATTGATGAAACCTTCAACCGCCTCAGAATCCAGTTGGTTGATGTTGTTGTAATATTGCTCTTGCAAGGCTTCTCGGACGGTATTTTCCTCAGCTGTAAGTTCGGTCACATCTTTGCCATAGATCCCTGCTTGCTTAAGCCTTTCCACATAAGCCAGCTTCTCCTGTTCTACGAGTGATTTTTGGCCGTCGATGATTTTTTGACGGTATTCAGCTTGTTGTTGGAGTTGTTTTTCTAGGTTTGATTTGGCGTTAGTTTTGGGCTTATTTGATCCTCCATTTGTAGCGGTAGTAGTAGTGGTAGTAGCATCATCCTCTTCGATGGCGGGATTTAATTTTTTGTTTAAATCAATGTTTTTCTCAAGGAAGCCAGTTAGAAGTTCTTCCTGCGCTTGAAAATCAGCCTCCATGGCTTCTCTGTTCTCTTTCCTGTACTGCTCGCGAACATCATTGACCAAAGTTTCTTCATTACCGAAGCTCAATACCGCTAACTTTGTTTTTTGCCACAAGCTAAGCTCCTCAGCCTGCCCGGTCTTTAATGCTTCGATTCGTTTCTTTTGAAGTTCTACCAGTTCATCTTCAGCAGCCTGTACTGATGCTTTCTTAAGCAGAGAAGCAATGTAAGCGTCAGTAGCTTCTGTAGCTTCCTTGGTGTTAATTGTCTCCAGGGAAAGATTGCCCAGGTATTGAGGAGATAATTTTTGAAGCGCTTGAATAGCCTTCAGTCTATCTTCATCAGACCTTGTTTTGTCTCGGGCTACTGCAAGCAATCTTTCCATTTCAAGTTTTTCCCGAACTATGGATTTTTCAGCACTTACCTGAATATCATTCAATTTCCGCGCTGTGCTTTTTCAGCTGAAGTTAATCCTTTGCTATATTGATAAACTGCCACTCCTACAACAGCTATTAATGAAGCCAGTGCCACCCAAGGATTAATTTTTGCTACTGAGTTAAAAACCCTTATGGCTTGTGTCGCTCCTTTGATATTTCCAGCTAATACCATTTGCGCAGCGGCAAGTAATTGAGTAGATGCTAGCATGGCATTGTCCCAAAATACCTTTAGCTTAGCCTGTATAATTGCAATTTTGGTATAGGAATTACTTACAAGCAATGCAGTGCTATAACTTACCAAGGCTACAGTTAAGAGTGAAAGAACTCTCCAATTATCACTTACGAAATCAAAAAGTACAGATAAGATCCTGACAAAATAACTAAAGCCATTGGTACTAACTGTCATCACAGGCAATAGCTTTTCACCTAACTCAACAACCATGTTTTGAAGGCCCTTTCTTGCCTTATCCAATTGTGCCTGAGCTGTCTCATTCTTTAATCCAAACTCTTCTGTTAGGCTAGTACCCTTTTCAAATGCCTGGTTAGATAATTCCTGCTGTTCTCTTAATAGTTGAGTATTATTAGCCAATGAACCTAAAACCCCAATCACCCTGCCTCCATCTTGGCCTAAATCACCAAGTGTTTCAGACAAACTGGTTAGCCCATCACTATTTCTTTTAACACCTTCCAATACCCTGATAAAAGCTTCATTGGCATCCGTATCCAACAACTCTTTAAAGGCTTTCACATCCATCGATGCATACTTGGCAAAGGCATCCGAATTTTTGGCCATTTCTAAAAACAATTTGGATAGGGCTGTTGTGCTAACTTCCGAGGTTTGACCAAGACTATCTAAAGTTGCAGCCATCCCCATTAATTTGGTTATATTGATATCTGCCAATGGTCCAACACCAGCCATTCTTCGTGTAAACTCTACAATATAGCCTTCGTTCGCAGTTGTGGCCATTCCTAACTGATTGATCGAAGAACCCACTTTTAATAAAGCTTGTTCAAGAGATATATCCTCAGAAACCTTGAAAATATCTACTAATTTGCCTACTTGAGTAATGGCAGATTCAACATCCCCTCCTAGATCTTCAGATAGGGCTACACCTATCTGATCAGCAGCTCTGACAAACCCTAAAATGTCTTCTTTGCCTTGTATACCTAGTTTTCCCGCCACTCTAGCAAGGCCCAGTAAATCATTCTGTGATGTTCTACTATCAATTTTCTTTAATTCTTCATTCAACTCACGAACCTCAATCTTGGTAAGGTTGGTAGTTTTCATTACGTCGGCTAGCTTATCATCAAATTCTGCAAAATCATTTATGGTTTTCCTAATTCCACTAATAGCAGCTATTAGTGAAGCAAAACCTGCAGTCATTACACCAATGTAATGATTAAACCTACCTGCCATTTTCTGAAGTGAACTACCCGTTTCCCTTGCACGTCCATTTAATTCCTGGTATCTAGTATTAACCTGATTCAATCGTTTTTCATGCTCAATCCATTGTTTGGTATATGGCACCGCCAAATCCCGCAATCTCCGGATGCGGTACATTTCTCTTCTAAGATCCACCAATGACATCTTATTAACATCAACCTGAGAGCGCAAGGATTGCAATCTACTTTGAGCCAGGTTAAGTGCTTTATTTTTATCTTCTATGGCTTGAGTTACAGCTTTGTACTGTTCAGAATTCAATTTACCTGACCTTCGAAGCTTCTTTTCGGAACGCTCTAGGGCTTGTAATTCTTTATTTGTGTCCTTTACTGCACGTTCAAGCTCCCCTATTTCTTTTTGGCCGCGATCACCATTGACTACGATATTGAGGACCAGATCCTCATCCCTAAGTTTTTTACCCATGGTTATTTTCTATTTCACGTTTAATCCCGTCCCTAACCTCATTAGTAAACTCTACCATCAATCTATTGGCAATCACATAATAATGCCCAAAAACAAACCTGTTATGTATAGGATAATTACGCTTTCTGATCCTCCTTCCATTTTTTATTTTTGGATTTTTCTTTAGGTCTAGAAACCTTTGATAAGCCTTGTGCTTAAATCTTAATTGGCCATCCATTCCACTCTCTGTACTTATTTTAAAGTCCCTTTCTCTTTCCAGAATACCAGTATGGAAGTGCAAAAGCTTCCTCATTTCTAAACCTTGATTTCTTTCTAGTCGCTGAGACTCTTCTTTGAGAATTTTTTGTACGAATGCCTTTTTTATAATTACCCCTTCCAAACCTTTATTTTTTTCACTAAACTATCTTTCCCTATTAGCTTTACAAAGGACAATGTATTGGGGCTTTTCTGCCGAACCAGGCTATCCATTCATAGTCCTCGACTTTTAAGAAGTCTGTGGGCTAACCATTGCTATCCTTAAGCCAAAATCTAATTCATAATCCTAGGGTATAATTTAATTAATGGTGGGATTTTGTGGGTTATAAGTGTTAATGGTGGGATTTGAATAGGTTTGTAAAAGGCTATTTTTTTAATAAGGGGGCGGGGGATCATATATCCTTTTGAAAACCAAGATTTGCAATTGCAAACCAATGTTGGGGCGGAGTCGGGGTCAATTCTGACTGAATTACTTTTAAAAAAAGTAACCAAAACCATAAACCACTGAAAATCATTTTTTTAAATAATTTTACAGTGTCAAAAACACCACATTTTTAGCCTTTTTTCGGCCTATTTGGCCTTTTCATTAGAAAAAGAGGTGAAATTTTATTTAACCCTATAGTCATTTAATACACCCTAACTATAAGCACAATTAAACATAACATGCTAATAGACAGGTTTTAACATGTTTGAAATATATAATTATTTGCTTATATTTATATATCAAATCAAACGAAACAACACCTTTAAATTTTCTAAAAATGAAAGATCAAACTAAAAGTAAAGTGATGGAAGTAAGCAAGACAAAAGAACAGCCTAAAAAGTCAGGCAAGCTAACACAAACCAACGAAGTAGAAACGCTAAAAAAGGAAATCGAAAAATTGAAAAGCCAATTGGACAACCAACCCGAAAGCTTAGAGGAAAAGATAAAATTTTTCCAACAAAAACAAGAAATGATAAAACGCCTCAGGCTACTAAATGACTATGCTGAAAACCTTTTGAATGTTCAGGAACAAATTAATGAATCATTAAAAGAAAATGACGCCTTTTTATCAGACCATTTTCAATTAAAAATCCAATACAAACAAAATTCTTATGGCTCCCCAAAAGATGTTTTAACCATTGCCCACCCAAAATTAATTGGGGATGTTCTAGGATTCGCCATTAGTAAAATTCAGGACAAAAGAACAGAAATTCAAAACCAAATCAATGCATAAAATGGAGAAACCACAAAACCCAAAAAGAGCTGAATTAATAGCTTTAAGCAACGAAGCCAAGGAACTCAGGGAAACGATGGAAGAAGCATCAGAAACCGAAAATGAAGCCCTTTTTTGGGCTTCTAAAACCATCAATTATATGTTGCTAAACCATATGTATAATACTCATGGAGCCACAGAGTTTAATACCTTCAAACAATGGAAAGAACAAGGAGCAACAGTAAAAAAGGGATCCAAAGCTTTTTTAGTATGGGGTCAACCCATTTACAAAAAAATGACGAGGATAAGGAAGAAGAAAACCCAAATGACCCTGAGGAAGAATATAAATATTTTCCGCTTTGCTACTTGTTTTCCGATAAGCAGGTAATTACGGCCGAAGAGCTAAGCCAGGAGCGAGAAGAAACCCAAAAAGAAAAGGTTTCAAAAGCCCAAGAACCTGCTGAAAAATTTTTCAATTCCGTTAAACTAGACATTGTATTATAATGAAAACTTTAAGAGAACCTGCACAAACTTTATTAACATCTGGAAAAATGGCACTAAATGACAAAATGCTATTTTCAACAGCCTTTCAATTGCCAGACCAAACAGTAAATGAAATTTTTGATATGGCAAAAAATGAACTGGCAAATATTGCCAAACTTTCCTTTCATGACCTAATGAAGTTTAAAAACATAGGAGCAAATAAAGCGGCTTCAATTGTGGCCAGCTTTGAAGTAGGGAGAAGAAGATATAAAATAGATCCTGCAAAATCATTTAAAATTCAATGCTCAAATAATGCTTATGAATACATTAGGCCGTTTCTTTTAGATGAACAACAGGAGCATTTTTATATTTTAATGCTTAACAGAGCAAACAGGGTAATAAATCACAAGCTTATAAGTTCCGGAGGTACAGCGGCAACCGTGGTAGATTCCAAGCTAATTTTTAAATCTGCTATTGAAAACTATTCACAAGCCATTATTTTAATTCACAACCACCCAAGCGAAAATTTAAAACCTTCACAGGCTGATATTGCTATCACAAAAAAACTTGTAAATGTAGGCAAGGAATTGGAAATGCCCGTTTTGGACCATCTAATTTTTACCAATAGTGGATATTACTCTTTTGCCGATGATGGATTAATTTAATTTACTTTTATTACTTAAACGTGAACTACTTACTAAGTAGGTAGTTTCGCGCGCTGGAATCGGAATTTTTCCACAGTTCCACGACATGCGTCGGATTTTTTTACAAAAAATTAATACTACCGTATAGGATCTGGGGAAAAATGGATGTGTTTGTCTGCTTTTTCCCTTCAACATTTCTCCGCACCTGCTATAATAAATGTTGAATGGAAAAAGGCTAATGGAATGAATTATTACTAAAACCTAAAATTGTAATAATAACTCTTAATATTTAATTAAGAATTGTAATTGTGATTTTTATAAAATTCATTCATAAGGCCTTCAAATAGGGTACAATACCTAAAAAATGCATTCTCAATTTTTCATTAAAGTTTTCACTTAATTTTAGGTCTTTCAATTCCCTAGGACAGATAAACTTATCCCTCGCGATTTTTAACCTATTCAAAAAATCACACTCTTTATCAAAATATTCATCAATAATTTTTTGTTTTCCTTTAGCTCTAAAGAAATTTTTAAAAACTTCTCGACTATCTTCTCCGAAATTTTCAACTTTTGTATTTCTATTAATCCTACTAATTTTACCCAAAAAATACAAGTCAAATTCAATTAGAGTAAAGAACATAATGACGCAAGATTTTCTGGTTACCTTAAAAAGGTTCACTTCTGAATTTAATCTCTCAGCCGCAATCATCATACTCATCACTTCGCTCCGAATATCCAAGTGAATTGTCTGGTGATCTTTCAAAACATGAAATGCCAACCGATTAAATTCTTCATTGCTATTATCTTCCTCTACTCTCATAAACCTTTCTTAACTCTATTTTGGAAAACCATTTGTTACCCTATTCACTTCAACTTTCCTAAAATCCCAACCCTTATACTCAAATGGAAACTTTTTAGATTTGATATAATCGTAAGAAAACTCAGGATGGTTTTCGCATAATAACTTGAGATTTGACCAAAATTCTTCTTTTCCGGCAGTTTTAATTATGATAATATTTCTATATGTACCCATGTACAAATATAATCATATATTTATACAATTTTAGAATTTCAAATCTTCCTTCTAGTATATAATTTAATCAAAACCTCGTAAATCCCTTTAATTATTCAATATAAAAACGCTTCAGTTTACCGCAATTAATACAAATCTCTACAATTACCCTGCCATCAAATTGACTCCTCTCTCTCTTCTTAAAACAACAAAGACATGGACCAGCCATTCCAACCTCCGAAAATATTGTATTCCGGATCGATCGGTATATTTTCAGAGCTAAGTTGCCAAAATGGGCCGCACCCTTCTTCAAAGCTTTCAAGCACTTTGTTCCTAATTTCCAAGGTAATTGCCTGTGTTTTTTCATATTGATCAAGTTCCTCAACTTTAGTTTGACCTGTCCATCCTTTGCTAAGCACAAAAAATAATGCACTATGATTATCTGAAATGCTCGAGGGATCAGATCCAGACGCTGTTGTTGATGGAATCACGGCCACCAGCTGTATCCCTCTTTCGTCCTTTAGTGCATTCACAGCATGATTATCTTGTGCTACTAGGTGATGACTCACCAGTTCCTGAATTTCATCCACCCAGTTTTTACAAATGGAATTATAATCTTTAATGCTTATCATTTTTTTGACTTCCTTTTGATCTCTTCATTTTGTTCGTGGCAATCCTTCATATATAGCAACACATCATATAGTCCCATTTTGTCTGTTTTTTCAACATCACCAAAGGGTCCCTCCTTGGCAACTTGATGTAGTATAGTTACCCATCCACTTCCTGCAGGTCTACGACCTTCCGTTTCTTCACCGGAAAAGAGCCCTGAGAAGCTTACCACTTCACCGCCTAGTATTAACTCTTCTTTTTGAATATAATTAATCATAAAAGTGAACCATAACAAGACAGCCGTTTTCAATACCTGAGAAACTTCTTTGAAATAAACTGCATTCATTTCTATTCTTGCCCTGTTAAAAGGCTCTCTAATACTTCCATCAAAATCATCTCTTTTTTGATTAAGTCATATTCCATCCGCTCAGGACGGTAAAGACATGCCAACATTCTATTGAGGTCACTAGGCTCATTTGTCCGGAAAAACTCTTTCATTTCCTCCAAGGCAGCCCTGAACTCTCCAAAACTAAGATCTGCCAATAAATCTTGCGGTCCATGAAGCTTGATCTTCCCGGTTTGTAATACAGGAAAATGATTATAGATTGTTTCATAACAGATTTCAGTTTGGCCATCCTCATTTTTTTTAAACATAAACCCGCACAGCTGCTCTGCTAGCAAAACCACTTTACTGTTTTTCTCATCATACATTTCCTTACTCATCACCCTTTCCACAGCCACAGCTCTCACATTTCTTTTGATTCCTGCTAAATGATAAAAACACCTTACCTTAGCTTCATCCAGACTTATAACACCTGAAGTACACATTATAGCCTGCTTCAGGCAATATTGACGTTGCTTCGAATCCATTTCGTCCCAGTGAGAAGGGATTTCAAGGCGAATATTTCTTTCTGGTAATTCGATGATATTCATGTCCGGAAGAATTTATCTGTCTCATTGTTATTCGGCAACAATTTAAATTCTCCGGACGAAGGATCTGCTTGCTGTAGCCAAAGCTTTACATCATCAAAAACATCTGACGCATCATCTTCCAACCGCTTCACCTGGTATTTGATCACATCCAGAAGAGCCGCCTGACTAGCACCTCTCCCCTCTGTTTCACTCATAAATTGCTGCACCACTCCTTCAGGAAGCACTTGCAAGGAAAGACGCTTTACAGCTTTTACCATCACCAAAAGAGGAATTGCTTTTTGCACCAATTTCAATAACTCTTCCAATTCACCATTATTTACAGATGGTATACCTCCCAGTCCTGATCCACTCCCTTCATTTAACTCAATATGGTAAGCCAAAAGATCAGTGTACTTATTGCCAAGGGCTTTTTAATTTCACGCTCCTGAACTTCTTTATTCCAAGCTAGTGTGGTATAAAAAAACCTTGGACTTTGATCAATGGGGTAAGCATCCTGAAAGATTTCCTCATTCCATACAAACAGTTCCCTAGCTATCTTCCTATTTTGACTTTCAAGCCATTCTGGAATCCTTTTTCTTCTAACCAGGAAATCAACATATCGGTAGTCTTATTCCCCTTGCTTACTTGGGCACGGTCATCTCTATCTAACATCCACTCCCATGGCACCTTTTCATTTTCCGGATCTAGTTTTAGTTTTCTGCCTGCATCCTCATGAGAAACAATATTTGACTGGTAGTAATTGTAGGTAGCTCTGTAGGCAATGGGGATCTGCAACATTAATACCAGTTCATCATTTATTTTCTGGGCTGCATTATGATTTGTTGTCTGGTAATCATTACTCATATAATGATCATGCGCCCTGTCGTATACATCTTGACCAATAAGCTTGATCATTGCATGCTCGGCCAGCATCACATCTGTAGCGATCCGATCAAATTTATTATTTGCGTAGTAGGATCCTGTCCGATCCCTAAGCTCCACTGCTCCATTATTGGCTTTATTAAATAACATGAATCAAGGGGTTTCTTTATTGATTAATCTGTCTTCCGGGCTCACTTCCTGCTCTTTCATCACAGCATCATGGTAAAACCCCATCTTTAATTTTTTCCCAGGAAAGTTAGCTGCAATGGCTTGATTAATGGGCTCAAATACCACTTCTTCAGGTATTGAGGTATCGCTAGCCATGTACAGATTTAGCGCATATAGCATCTGAGAACCGGAGCTTAGCTGGCCATTTACGATGATGTTGGAGAGTGAAGGATGCAAACCCATACCTGAGGTTGTAGCTGAATCTGCTTTTTCCCCAATTTTAACCTGGCTCTCTACAAAGTCCTTGATTTTTTGGTCTATGGCTTCTACTTTCCACTCATTCTTGTTCCCTTCTTCATCATAAAAATCTACCGTTTCTATAAACTTGCCTGCATTCCTTTTTCCGGTAAGCACTTGAGCCATTTTACTGAAAGTCTTATCTTTCAATTCTTCCAGAAGCTTGTCTATCTGTGCATCAGTTCTACCGGGATGCATTTTCTCCAGCTTCTCCAGCTTGTCTTCCCAATAGCCTGCAGGACTATGAATATGATAAGCCGACGTAATCCCGTTTTCACTGAGGTACTTGAGTACTTCAGGAATGTCAGATGAGCGCATAATCCAGTTAAGAGATCCATAGTAACTAGGCACACTATAAAAATTCCTGCCAAAGCTGTATTTGTTATGATACCCTATGGAAATCCCATGCCTGAAAGGTTTCCAGGGGTCGTGAACAGGATAGCTCGTAATACCGGTATGCAGGCAGTGATTCTGAAAGTCTCCGGTAAGGATTTGTTTTACCGATTCCAGTCGCTTAGGTCCTACTTCAGGCCATTCCAAACGGGCATCAGTTCCTGGTATTACTTCCAGGTATTTAATTTTCCCTACACCTCCTATGCGTGGGCCTTTATTTCTTACGCGTTTTACGTATATGCCTTTCATATACTTAAATTCCACCATGGCCATATCTACATAGCGTTTGTAATTCCAACTGTCGAGCCAAGCCTGAATTTCTTTATCTTCCACATATTCCCGGCTCACTTTTCCTTCTTTATAGGTGACTTTGTACAGCTGGGGACCATTACCATATAGCAAACCCATTTCTCTTTCGAGTATGCCTGGTGCCAGATTATTCTTATCCATAATATCCCGGATGATCACCGGAAGATCATTATTTACGCCGTGAGGAACTATCTTTCTGCCATTGATGATAGCGGGATCAGCTTCCCAGTCTATGTTTTTTGACAAACCTACAAACTCATCAAAACCAGAAAATGGATTTTGCCCCATCACAAAGGCTCCTGCTTCCGTATTTAGCAGCCTGGTCTTACCTACTTTTTGCACTTTATCAGCTTTCTGTGTCATATTAATGTGGTCTTTTGACCGTTAAAAATCATAAGGGTAGGAATGTAGAACCTCCTTGGCTCCAGAATATCTAGGTCTGTATAAGGTTGAAGAAAATCTGCGTTTTGGATTTCTGATTGTGCGGATTTAGCGGTTAGTCTCCCATTGCGTACTTCCACTATGCCCTCCGTAGTCTGTTTATCCTCTGAATAGGACATAAATGAAAAGGAAAAAGTCTTGCCTTCTCTTGAAAGCTCTCTCATCCTATTGATGGCCTCATATACCGTTAACTTACTCATTAAGCTAATTTCGTGAGGGAAGTGGGGTTTAGAAAGGACATTTTTTTATTATATTTAAAAATGAAGCATTTAGAATGGGATACAATATTACTGGCTATCGGACTTTTAACCTCGCTTTTTTTAATTGGAAGCAATACCAACGTAATAAAAGGAGAGATGCTATTGAAGATGAAGAAAGAAATAGGTCAAAGAAAAAAAACTAAAATTCTACTTGGTTCAACAAGGGGTTGATCCATCAATAAATCAAAGCCATATAGAATTGTATTTTTCAGTTGAAATTTTCAATATCTCTGAAAAACCAATTCATATAAAATATGGTAAAATCGTATTTTTTGATAAGGGAATACCTTCAGAACATAAAATATTATTGTTAAAAGAAGATGCTACCTTTTTAGAAGAAACTATTTATCCAGGTAGTCCAGCAAAAAATATTTTGAACTTTGAATTAGAAAATAAATCAATAATTGAAACTGCATCAAAAAATCCTTTTAGAATAATAATAAAGGATGAAGTCGGTAGCTCCTTATCAAGTGAAGACATCCAAATTTCATTTTTAGATTAACTTCTCAAACTACCAAAACCCACATCAGCCTCCCTTCTCTAACATGCCTGCTCCCGTAGGTTACATCATAATATATTTATAATGCAATCAGTAATTGGTACGTTCAAAAAATAAATATGGATAGGGAGCTGTTCGCTCTTTTTGTCTTTGCCTTTGTTATTACAGTCTTGGCTAACTACTCTCCATAGCTCCCTAAACCTTCTGATAATATCATTTTCCTTAATTTACCCATATCTGAAAATTGGCAAAAAAACAACCATTATTGTCCAAAGACAAAAGAGCCCCCATATAATATGGGGGCGAATGTCGACCAGATGGAGATAAATCCATACGATTACCAACAATTTTATACTTCCAAAACTAAATAAAACCTGCAAAAATTGACTACAAATTGAGGACCTGACCTGGTCGATTTATCCCCAAACTGGAAGCTACATAATAAACAAAATAATCTAAAATTCTATTACTACTTTTTTTCAACATTTTAAACGCCTTCATCATAATAAATTTAATTTTAGTTGTTAAAAATTTTATTAAAATTTTGGAAAAAAATCTACATAAACATAGAATTATCATTGTTGGTATCACATCAAGATCATAATTCAATATTTAATGGCATATGAAATACAAATTGATGTGAAAAAAGTTCAATCTAGGGGGCAAAAAAATTTAAACCTAACCCCTCACACTCGCATTACCCACTTCAGGTTTCCTAGCTCCTCTTACATGCCTTCTCCAGGTTTTACGCATCATCAGATATTTAAAGCTATCTGAAGGATTGGTACTCTCGAGAGGAAGGCGATGGATAGGGAGCTGTTCGCTCTTTTTGTCTTTGCCTACGATATTACGGCCTCGGTCCGTTCGCTTTTTGGTTTTGGCCAGCTGTAGGGAAGATCTTAATGGTTTACAGTGAAAATAGTCTATCATCACTTTTGGCAACTTACGGTTATGCCCTTGGAAAAGCTCCATCATAAAGTTGTACTCTTCCGGCTGGCCGATATTTCCTTGCCCTTCACTCATCAAGATTACTTTCCAGCCGGTAGGCTTCCCCTCACTGTCTTTTTCCAGGGCATTCTTCAACTGAGTAGCCAGATCCTGCCCCGCCTTTTTATAGTTATTGGCGGCTCTATCATAATACAAATGAATAGTCTTTTCACGGTGCGGTTTATAGAAGACCAGAAACTTGTCTGCCAGTTCCCGAATCCACTCAGGTGAAAGCGTATAAATGAATTTCTGAACCCGATAAAACTTCCCTAATTCCTGAGCAAGGGTCATAGAATTCATATTACCAAAATCCAATCCCATGTCTATGGCTTTCCGGCGATCATGATACTTTAGGATTCTACAATCTTCTTCATCCTGAAGCCCAAAGCGTAATTCCCAGTCAGGACTGGTACCGTCCATATAGAAATGCCGCTCTCCTAAATTGGCATAGAACAATTCACCTGTCTCAGGGCTTGGTTTCAAACTCAACACTGTTGTCTTGGCGTCTATAAAATCATCATTAAAGGCATCCTCAAACCACTCAGGCGTCAGAATATCTACATTGACATAGGAGCTTGCAATATAGAACATGTGTTGAGCTTCTTTTACCAGGCGGGTGGCCACCCATCTTTCTGTCCACCGCTGCCAGACCCTTTTCTTTTTGATGATTTCTTCAGTATCCCCGGACTCACAAGCAGCAAAATATTCTCCAAGGGATTCATTGACTACGATCGCTGTTTTAAGCACTCTGAGCAAGGCAGAAGCATTCATTCGAGTCCCTCTTTCCAGAATCCAGTCATACTCTCCTACGTGATCTACATTTGGCATATCTGTGGTGAAGGTATGACCCCGATAGAATACAGAGTTACCATATTTTACACGCATCCCACGAATTGCTTTCTGCAGGTTCAAAATCCTTTCCTTTCGGAAGTACTTTACCTCATCCCCAAAGACATGCACATAGTTACCACCGGCCAATGACGCAGGACGATCTAGGGAACCAAAGGTGATATTAAAACCGGTAAAAAAGGTAAAGGTATGATTGTAGCTGGCCAGTTCATTGTAAGGTTTCCAGAAATGCTCTTTGATGTTTTCTGGCAAATCTGTCAATTCTTCGGGATTCACTTCTGGAGGTCGTTTTCCTATTACATAGTGTACATCCTCGATTAATCCTTTTGCCTTTAGGCCTTCTTTTACAGTTCTGAGTACGTTCTTTTGCAGGTTGGCATAGGTATCAGCCACCCAGGCAACCGGAGCCCCAGGCATATCATAGACCATTTCAATTAAACGCTCGACTTGAATATCAGTAGTCTTGGAAGATCCTCGACCGGCCACCATAGCCAAGCTCTTAGGCAGTATCATCATGCACAACTGACTGAGCCAGTTAGCAAATACCCGGTCAACTCCTTTACTCTCCGCCTTGGGCTTCCTTCTCCAGCTCATTAAGTCTTTCTTCTATTTTGATTTGCTCCATATTGGCTTCCATTCTTAATCGGGACTTTTCTCGTTCAGGGATTTCTAGGGCTTCAATCTGGCTGGCCAACTCCTGTCGGTTGATCTCGGGAAGCCCTACCACCGCTGAGTCAAGGGAATAATACCTGAGAGGCTTGAGATACACGCCTTTATCCAGCTTTTTAGGATCCTCCTTATCTAATCCTCGCATCTTGTACGCTTTCTCCGTCAAGTTTCCATAAACTTCCCAGTCTTTGGCAGATTCAGCGTTATCTCTAACAATCAGTGCCGCCTCATCCATTTGGTCTGCATACATATTCCGCAGTGCTTTCTTCTCTACATTCCTGTTGGTATAAAAAAGCGTAACGGCCTCATCGTACATTTCAGAAGCCCTTCTATGTTGTAAATTCCAAGGAGCCCTGGTAAAAAACTTTATCGTATTCCTACGACCATATTTCCGGCTCAGGGAGTTTATTAATGTCAGAGCCTCAAGGTAAATTTGCTCTTCATTTTTCAGATCATTTACACTGCCTCCCTGAATATAATTTTCCAGTTTACGGAGTCTGTTTTTATCTATGGATCCGCCAAAAATATCCATTTTGGAAATATTCCATCCCCTAGACCTTCGAATCTTGCCAAGCTGCTGAGAGGCTGTTACATTTCCTTTCTCCGCATCGCCTAAAAGAGCCATCTGCTCTTTAGCCACTGACATCAGCTGGCCTCGTTGGATATGGTAATAGACTTTACTGTTTACATCTTGTGCCGTTTCAATAAAAAGTATTTGTCTACGTCAAAGTAAAGCGACATTTGTTCCAGGCTATACCCTAAGGAAGCCAGGTTTTCCAGTTCGGCAATACGCTCATCATCCAATGGAAACGAAAAACTCATATTCAAAAATAAATGTCCTCCCTTGGTAAAGGAAGGACATCCGATTAATCTGCCTTTTGATTTTTTAATTCCCTACACTTTCTAAAAAATCTTTGATGACCAAGATATGCTGCAACTCATCTTTGCTCACATATCTATTCAAAATCGGAATAGAGCGAATCAAAACACAAATCTTCCCCAGGGTCAAGACATAGGGGAGAAAATCTCGCTCAAACATGTGTAATAATTCAACCTGTTCTCCTAATCGAACCAAACGCTTACGCCTTTTTTCTGCCATATCAAATTGCTGTTATAAGCCCGCAATATCTAGGAGACGGAAATTATGAGGATATTTTGGGCAATTTTTTTAGTCCTTTTTAACCGCCTACTCTCTTCTATAAAATATAAACCAAAATTAACCAACCATTAATCTTTAAACAACATTTTAGTGTATATATTTTGCATTTTTTTTATATAAAATAAATTTAACATGATCTTTTATTAAATTAATTGAATTATTTAATTATTAAATTTTTAGATGATTAACTAATACAATTCACAATTCAATACTCATTATACAGCTCATTCTAAACATATAAACCCCCTTATCATTAATAAAAACGTATTGTTCGTGCATAGCATTTTCTGAAAAATTCCCACTTCCCTCAATCACAAAATAATTCCCCCGACTGGCAATGAGTGTTATTTTACTGTGGTTCCAGCAATAATTTACTTCAAAGTCCCTTTCTCTTTTTTGCAATTCTATCAAGTCATACACCTTTGGCATCCTATGTTTGATAGAGTCAGATATGGACATACTAATCTTCCTTATACTCCCTTTATCATACCACCTTAATAAACTAGAAAGAATCCGTTCATTTATCGAGTAAGTACTAAATGTCAAATGATCTATTTTGCCACAGTGCTTGATGACATAAGTGATAAATGTGAAAGCATTGAAGCTTTTAAGTGTGTATAAAAAATAGGCTTCCCCACTTCTTGGCAAATTACCAATTAGCTGCTTGAGAGAGGCTATTTTGGATAGGTGTTTGCTTTCAAATTTTGAAGCATGCAACATGGCCTTTTCTTCCTTGCCTTCTTTTGTCCTGGACGGAACCAGTTCATTGACATTAAATAATTTCATTAAAATTGTTTGATCAATCTCCTTACTTCTTCCAATTGACGTTTTTTTATCCGTATTCTCCTTTCTCTCTCCGCCCGGAGATGGGGTTTTCTGTTTTTTTTCAATTCATTTTCTATACGCCACAGGTTATGCTCCAAGCGTTCTTCCATTTTAATAAGGTCTACCGGTCCCAATTCCCGAAGTTTTTCCAAAGCTTTCATTTCCTTAAAAACCGGATGTTTACCCAAGACGATACCATGCTCCTTGTAGTGGACAAATTCCGCTATAATCGCTTTGTTTTCCTTGTAGTTATCCATTAGCATTTTCACCGTGGCCAGTTGCTCCTCACGACTAACGCAGTCGAAAAGCTGCTCATGAGCTCGAACATAGCTCCAATAAGCAGTGATCTTGTCAGCAGCTAGGACTTTAAGTTCAGGAGGACAGGCTGGATCAGAAAGAAAGGGCCAGTTTTCTCGGAAGGTTCCTTTCTCCTGCCGAATGCGTCCGACTTCGCTTAGGCTGATTCCAGAACGAAAGGCCAACTCACGAATTAAGATGGGGTAGGCCACTTGATGGTTGTGTCTGATAAGACTTGTGAATGGATGTCTTTCTCCAGCATCCTCAGCAAAAGCCGAAGCCCCTCACTCAGAGGAGCTCCGGCCTTAAGCCATTGGTATACTTTAGCCTTTTCCATTACTTTTCAAACCTACATTTGTCTGAAAACAAAACTTTCAATTGAGGCTCCACTGCTTTCCAACCAGCATCATTGTTATTTAACCACTTCCTTGTAGCTATTACTCGCTTAAGTATTTTAGGATCTGGATTGCCCCGGTAAACACTTGCACATATAGACCCACTGCCATCATTTTTGGTAATGATTGGTCTGTAATCAGAAAAATCGAATTGGCATAAAGTGAATAAATCAGATGCCCCTCTTTATCGCAACCATAGTGTGCGATCACCTTTGCCAAACTACTTTTCTCCATCACCACCGGCATATGGGTAGCATAGTCAAAGGGATCATGAATTCTTTCTTTCTTAAGTGCTTTGACGGTGTTTTGGCAGTTTTCTGCATAAACCCCATTGGCAGCACCACGTTTTAGAAGTTTGCCGTGAGCTTTAAGTGTGATAATATCTGCAAGCTCAACCGGACATAAGGTATAGATGTCATCATTGCTCCAGATAAATACATCACTTACTTGATCAGAAGCGATTGCTGCTATCATTTTATGAGCCACATCTATTTGAGGATTTTTACTTTGTGGACTGTGCGGAATGTGAACCAATCCCTTACCTGCCCAAGGTGGCTTGTCTCCGATGATCACCACATTCCCCTCAGGAAAATACTTTGCCCAGGCGCGAACAGCATATAGAAGTTCTTCACCTTTTGCCTTCCCTGCCAGATAGGGAATCACTATACTTGTTGCATTACTCTTTTTTACTGCAGCAGCATTCTGCGCATTGTCCACAGTCTTTTTTTTGGTGTAGATTTCTTTGTACTGGCTTTGGACTTGGGAGGATTTTCATTTTTCTCCTGCTCACTAATTACAATTTCATCTACAGATGCTCCCTTTTTCTTTACATCTGTATCTTTTTTTTGATTTTTGGTATTCATGATATGTATTGGATTAAAGTAAAAAGCCCTCCGTCCGGATGTCCGGGCCGGAGGGCTACGCCTGATTGATTTAAATTAGATTCCTGATCCAACGGATCCACTGCCATCTGAGGGAGGATCATATACAGGAGGATCATCATGCCTGTAATGGATCATCTTATTGAAGGATTGCTGTCCGGAGGCGAAAGTTAGTGTACTGTTTATCCCTTCGGTGTTGTCCTGACCTGTTACGGACATGAAGAGGGGATTACAAGGAGTCCCTTGAAGCCTTACACCTTTAGCATCTCCACATTCTTTGCTAAGGATCAAGAAACCTTCATTTAGATGCTCCTGAAGCCATGCTGCAAAGTGTTCATCATCACCAGGCCGCTTACCTTCAAAATTGCTAATCCAACCTGCCATTTCCTCACTGGCTTCCCCTTCAGATGAATCAAACCGATTGATGGATTTTGGATTGAGGTATACAGCCATCCCTTTCTTACCATCCTTCATTACTATCGATGAGGTGGAGACCACGCCATTTTTGGTTGGCATGGATTCCACATCCTCAGAAAGCATAAACACCACATTAGGCTCCTTTGGCTTGGGGAACCGCCCCCCCCCCACTCTATTTTTTGGTACTGATACTTTTACATAAGTCATAATTCCTCCTTTCTTTTAAATGCCTGCTCCTGCAGATCCACTACCAAAGTTGTTTATTGTCTTATTAGGATCAGTCCCCTTGAATTGCTGAAAATCATCATGATCTCCATATACAGAGGTTACCAAAGCATGCGGGTCGTATCCAGGCTTATGGTATGCAAATACCATTGGCCCATATTGATACCCTGCACCCATCCAGTACTCTCCAAATATTCTGGCTTCATAATCCTTTTTCTGGACATCATTCACCACGGCAGGCACCCCGTTGATGTGTCTCAACTTCACCAAATTAACAGGAGGCGTTGCAATTAGATCCGGAGAACCATACATGCCATCCACAGGTACCAAGTACTTATTAGAGAAATCAATAGCATTTGATCCAAAGTTGTGGTTTTCAGTACCAGACTTTTCACCCCAAATGTTTTTGTAAGCCCTTCGATACCTTCTCCATACGTCCTTAGAGCACAATACAGGGAAAACCATTGACTGAAAGATAGGTGCCATCCAAGCATCATACTCAGCAACAAATTCCAGTACTTCCTCATCGGTAGCTGTAAACCAATCGAAGTTACCTCCGTCAAAGTAGTTCATTTTGTTAGGGTTACCTGCTTCAAAATTGTCAGCCACAATGGTCTCGGCTCCATCCATGGATTTTTCAGGAGCTTGTCCTGGGTCCCCTTCGGAAACCCCACTCCAAGGCAATTCCTCAAATCTCCCTTTCCAAATCATCCTTAATTCAATGTCTTGCATCAATTGAGGATAAATCAAGTTTTGCCAGATGTAGTAAAAAATTGGCATTTGGTCTACTGCCAGATTTTCTCTGTACAACTTAAAAATGTAGGAAGTCAAAACATTTGAAGGAATAATCGGCACATTGAGCTTATGCCTTCGGTTTTGGATCTTCATTGGCTCAAATTTGGATTCGCCGCTAGGTGTCCATTTGTTCACAAACTGCTGCGAAACAGAAGTGATCAATGGCATAACAGATCTAAATTCAGTAACAGCCGGCTCTTCAGTGAATAGTTTTGAGGAAGTAAACCCATTGAAGATACTATCAAGCATCGCAAAATTATTCGACCCTTGACTCAGGTAAGCACCAAACTCAGACATCAAATCATCCACATTTATTGTGGCCCCTGCAGCCATGTATCCGCTCTTCAAGAAACCTGAAAGTGCCTGATAGTGGGGTTTGCTCATATCCACTTTCATAATGGACTTTACCCCTTGTTTTCTAGGCATATTTGTTACCAATTCCGGTGTTTCTGGTTCCGGATCATTACTTAGCTGTAGGATACTGGCTTGTAGCCTTTCTTTGTCTTTATTTGCCTGGTCCAGCTGTGTTTGTAGTGCAGTAAGTTGCTCACTGTTCTGGGTGGCATTGTGATCCGTTATCGCATCTAGGAGCGGTTGCGGATCCACGCTTTCCTGAGCCATGGCCTCCCTGAATTTGTCAACAAATGGCTGACCAAGCACATCGGCAATCACATTGCTTTCCTCTTCAGAAAGTGTAAGGTTACCGGACTCATCTTTTGAGAATTCCTTGACTCCCAATAAGCCGAGCACAATGGCTTTCATTTTTTTAAACATGCTTTAAAAATTTATAGGTATTGCTTTACGTGAGACTTTGCCAGGGCTATATCAATAGCCGTTGATTTACTGCCTACCCTGTCGATAAGCCCTATACTCAGAGCCTCCTGTGCGAAGTAGGTCTTGCCGTTAAGCACTCCCTTTGCAGAGAGGTCTAGCTTACCGGACCTGTTTTCTTTGATGGCATTTTGGAAGCTCCTAGCAAGTGGATCCAGTTCGGTTTCCTTGATGAGTTCGTATTTTCCCTCAAGTGCCAGGTGAAAGGCTTCATTCTTGTTTTCGCTCTCTGAGCTGTAAATGTGATGTACCTTGATGCCTTCCTTTTCGTAGTATCCCTGCAAATCTTGAAAGGTACACATCACGCCAATGGATCCTACTTCCGAGCTGATATTGTTATCAGCGACGATGTAGTCGCAAACAGATGCAGCCCAATAGCCAGCCGAACAAGCCATGTCTACAGAAGCGACTATAGGTTTTCCGTTGGCTCTAGCGAGATTAACAGCGTCCACGATGGGTGCTATGGCATCCACACCACCACCTCCAGTATCTATGTCTAGGACGATGGCGCCAATATTCTTATGAACCGCAGCTGCTTTAATGTATTCGGCTATTTCCACCATGCCATATTCGCACATGGTGCCGTATTTCATCATGTTCCCCTTTATGGGAACCATGGCCACGGAGCCTTCAGGAGCACCATCATAGATATTTCCGGAGTCCTTATCCTCTTCCTCCTCATCATCCAAATCCATCATCAGGTGAGAACTTTCCACACCTGAAATGCTCATGGTGGTGAGGTTGATAGACCTTTTTTGCGAATCTCCATCCACCTTATTGAGTACCTCAGTAGCCTGCATTCCCAAGCCCAGAGCGATCTCCGGACGCATAAAATACTTGCCCCGTAGGATCTGATTCATTAGAAGGAATTGCCAGTTAGCTGCTAGTTTAGTCATTACATGCTTGTTTGACACAAGTTTACCAACATACAATTTCAGGGCAAAGGACAGCCCTAGCCCATCAAATTAGACCTATGTAACCTGTCTGACTCAGAAAGAACTCCGGAGTGGTAGCCAAAGGCAAGCACTTTATCTGAACCCTCGGATAGAATTTCATAATCTTCAGTTGGAGAAAAGACTCTTCCCCTATGTAAACTCCATCTTGGTAAATTTTCATTACTCCCGAGGCCGGAATGACATATTTCAAAATACATGACCCATTCCTAATTTCGAATATAGAATAAGGGCCGGATGTGTCGATAAGCCCTGACAAAGTGTACTGATCAGCAGGACGAGAAATTGTTAAATTCTTTGTTTCAATATCTGAGGTATGCTTTCCCTTCTCAATTTGCCCATTTACCACTGCAATCTTGAGACCTTGGTTTTCTGTTAATCTATCATCAATCAGTAGCCTTAATGGATATGTGCTAGGTAAGGACACAGGTGGCCCTAAAAATGAAAACCTTTTCCAATTAGTTGTTATTTCGATCAATCCATTTTCCGAAGAATCTTGACCACCTCCTCCAACTCTTAGGCCTAATGTTGCTTCGTAACTACCTTTAACCCATATTGAATTAGTATAAACCATACCATCCTCTTTCTCAGCTAATGAATCTCTATAGATGTATGAATTGTAGATATCCCATGTATCTATAATATCTCCCTTCAGCCCTACTGTCTCACCTGAAATTAAACCTGTCCCTGTATTCCAAAGATCAAACTCATTTGATCTTGTGATTAGATTACTTGAACTCCTTTCCACATAAACTCCTTCGAAAATCCCTGTGTCCGGATTAAAAGTAAACCTTGGCTGATTGTCGGGTAGTTGGGTCTGTAATAATCTATCCCAGTCAAAGCGGCTTCCACCACCGCCACCGGTCACGGTTAGGTCAGGACCGATAAGACTATAAAGCTGATTTCCTTTATTTGCAAAGGGTACATTTATCATATCCCAGCCAAAAGCCAATATTTTATCCACTATTGGCTTTACGTCTGTAAGCCTAGCACCCATTTTGGCACCTGTAATCTTGACCCGTTTATAAGTATTGAACATTACCTCTCCAAACCTATCACTTAATTTTACGAACCTAACTCCTCTGTAAAACACCTTACCAGGTACCGGCTCAGGATCTGGGATAGGGTCGGGATCAGGGTCTGGGTCCGGATCTGTTTCCATGTATTCATAAGCACCAATAGAAGGAGCGCCTGGTACATCATTCCCATCAAGGTCAAAGTCCAAATCAATATCCGTCCCTGCTCCAATCAAAACAGATCCTTCAGCTGGCCGGTAGTCCTTAGCTTGCATATTTTTAAAAAACGCCTCTTGCAGTGGAGAAATACTACTGATCACGAAGCCACCACCAACTCCTACCAGATTACCATAAACCGAGTTAATGATGGTTACAGGCGAACGCCTGTCTATAACTCCTGGAATGGTACAATTACGGATCTGGGTTCCGGAAGCATCCCCAAAAACAACTATACCAGGAGTATTCCCAAGGTTACACATTTCTATCAGAGTATTCTCTGCTTCTTCATGAATATGCAGACCAAAACTCACTTTCTCAGAATTGATCACATCTATATGACTAAAGAAATTATCTCTTGGCACCTTATCCCCTCCATTACTTACAAACTGACCAATATTTCGGGTACAACCGTCAATTAGGATATGCTTAAAGCCTGAATTCTTTAACCGGTAACTATCATCAAGACCGTTATGGGCCTCGTGACGAAAAGGATTCATGGCATCACGGTAACCTTTTAGATAAGCCCACTGGATGACATGTTGGGTGGCCCTGATCTGCATGCCCAAGCCACGTTGATTATCCCTTACTTGCTGATCAATAAATTTCAAATCAACGTAAGGAGCGTTGGCAGGACTTAATGGGGTTTCTGTATCTGACAATGAAGTATAACAGCGAAAATTCCTTCCAATGATACCGCCCGATTCAAATTTAATCCCCCGGTATTTACTGTCATACGTTTCTATATCTTGAAAAAGAGCCTCAATATTCCCGGCCCCTACAGAACCCGGATTGTTTTTCACCCAGAAAAATCCATCTTCCCAGGTCGTTACCATGGAGCATTTAAGCCTGTGAAACCTCAAACCTTTCCCATACATTCCCACCTGATAAGGATACCAATTTCCATTTCCGTCAAAGGTGGTTTCAATATCCATTATCCGGACATTATAGGCAACCATCTCAGGGTTACTAGTAGCTGTATAACTAGTTCCGTTTAACCTGGAATCCGAAACATCACAAAACCGCTCGCTTGTAGCGTTATTACTTCCATCTATTTTGGGTCTGTCACCTTTACCATAGGCACCAAGCGTAATATAGTCAGGCCTTCCCCCTCCAATTAATGGGTTTCTTATCTTCGTCCAGTCTTCAAAGGTTTGTCCGCGCTTCCATAAATAATATTTACCGGCAGTTCCCCATTCTATTAAGTCCCCTCCGTAAAAATGTGCCGACCATCCGGAGTAAGGATCTGTCCTGGTTCCCAAACCGGAGGTACCGGCCACCCCGGTATCGAAGAAAACACAATCTGTTGCTGCTATTCTATCAATCTTGCAAATTGTATCCTGATAATAGGATTCAAAGAGCCTTACCCTAACGGTGAGTAACCTTGATGATGTAAAAAGCGAAGCATTATCAATATAAAGTTCCCCACTGTTATGCCCGATCGAGAATGCACCGTCTCCATTACCTCCTACAATAGTAAAGGTATAGGAACCATCCATTACAGAGGTTCCAAATCTCCTGTTGTAAAATTTCTGGTGCGACCACAGAAAATTCACTTTCCCTACATTGTCATCGTCTTCGCAATTGTCCGGAAGTATATAATATTGATTGTACTCAGAAGCGCCAGATGCAATTTCAGCTACTGTTCGAATATCCTCCGTATGAGTGATGGGATGTTTAAATTTCATAATTACAGGGTGCTAAATACACGGTCTTCATTGTCCCCTGTGTCACAACCGAACATGGCCACGGGAAATCCATTGATCATGGTCCAACCCATAGCTGATATTTTATTGGTAGTCCCTGAAGGTATCACTTCATAGGATTCCAAATCAGAACTACGGATAATAAAACCATTGGCACCATACAGGTACAGGTAATCGCCTATGACGGCCATTCCGGAGGTTTCTTGATTACTCTCCTCAGGAGGCAATTTCTCTTCCCATGTCAAACCTTTATCTGCACTTACCGTCACATATCCACCGGAAGATGTACCACCTCTCCGTAGAATAATTTTCCCCTTAAAAAATGCTACCCCTGAAAAATACCTATTGGTAGGAGGTGAAGTAGCAGTATAGGTTTCTCCTAAATCATTTGAAAGTTGTACTCTATTTGTTCCATCACTGGAAACCAACACCACCAAGCCCTCATTATAGGCTACTCCCCGGAAAGCATTCGCTCCATCTACTGTGGCAGCTAACCAGGTCACCCCATCATCGATGGAGTAAACCGCCTCACCTGTTCGGGCACAAGCTACCCATCTTCCATTGGCGATAAAGGATACATCAATAAATTCATAAGTACCGGGAGCAGTAATGGTGGTAAAGGAACGTCCTCCATCTTCACTGCGCCGTATATTATCGGGACCACCGGATCTACCTACCAGAATGATGGTTCCCCAGTCTGAGAAATCAAAGCCATAATACTCGAGGTGACCAGTATTCCCTCCTTCCAGGAATACCTTCCCCTCAGGAGAAATATAAAACCTACCACTACCACCTGAGCTGCTTACCGCATAGAAATACCCATTCCTACCAATAATTTTCCTAAAGCTCACCTCCATTGTGTCCGCAGTTTCAGAAAAAGTAAATGCCTTTGCTTTCCTTCCTTGAATTGCAGAGGCCTCGTATTTCCATAAGTCTATCCCGGCCATAAACCCCATACCTTCCTTGCTTGGTACACCCTCTCTAATGATTTCCCAGGCACCAGTTTCCTTATTATGAATAAAATGAAGGTCATTCATTGGCGTCCCTTGTAATACTGATGAAGGGAGCTTTTCCTCTTCATTATCTATGGCCTTAAGCTTGCTCACTATCATGGCACCTGTATCAGGAGAACCCGCAGGACCTTGTTCCCCTTGTGGGCCTTGTGGTCCTACCGGAAGGGGTTGATCCTTATTGTATTTGCTCAAAATTAATTCTCTAAACATCTGGGCCACCATATTAGGATCTATAGTGTTTTCTTCGGTTTTATTACCGATGGAATTAGCCTTAGCAATTAGTTGATTGTCGGATAGCACTGTCATGACTTTTTAAGTAAATTCTTGTGTAAATTCAGGTGTGAAAATCCCCGTTCCGCTAACATTGACAAGCTTGAACGGATATGCCCAAAATTTATGGCTGAACTGAAGGTTTTTCTGTGTAAGGCTGTGATCCTCTGTAATAAATACAGGATGATCAATACTGCCTATGATAAGCGTAGGTTTGCCATCACTGAAATCCATTCGAATGATCACCGGAGCTGTTATCATTCGACGCTCTTTCAACCAGGTCCGAAAAGTACTGGTATAGCTTCGACCTGCCTTGCTATGCTCTTCACTGATGGTAAGATTAGGAGGCTTACTGATGGCCAGTTCTTGCCATGCAGCAGACACCATTACACCACCTGCAGGACTGGAGCTATACTGCGCTACTTCATTGATGGAAGCATAGCGCACCCTACATATATGGTTGATTGGTCCTAACATGAAATTATTTTTTTGGCGATTCCCCGATTTTTACGAAATATTTTTTGATTAATTAATAAGAATATCTTCCATTCCTCTTTCAATCTTCTCATTCCTGTAGTATGCTTTTCGCACGAGTATATTACATCGCTGCTTTAGCAACTTCATCTCATCCCTATATTCTTTCTTTTTAGGGTCTCATGGTCATGAAGTAAATTGGCAAGCTTCCTGGTTACAATGAAGGACTCAATGACATCCTTTTGAAGCATCCCCAATTTTTTCCCTTCAGGTAATAGCGATCAAAATCTATGTGAAAAAACACATCTAAAAGGTCATTGATCCTTACAATATCTTCTCTGGAATAATATAAATAGTAATTGGGTGCGTTTTTAAGGCCATCTGATCGAGGGAGAGCCAATTGAACCGCATCAGGAAGGTTATTAGGTTTCTCGCTGGTATACCGCACGAAACTACAAAGCACCTTACCAAAATCACTGGTACGACCCACAGTATATATTCCCGAATCATCTTTTGGAAAAAGAAAATCAAGATATGCCAGCAATAAAGGCTTGGAGATGGTGAGCTGAATGTCCATTGTTTTTTTTAACAATTTAATCAATTCTCCCATTTATCGCAATACTATCTCTTTTTGAGAAAATAATATTAAAAAGTTCTAAACAGACTAATATAAATTAAGCTAGAAAAATATGTAACCCTGTATCCATGTAGCCTTTTGATTCTATTATCTTATTTTTCAGGAACTTACCAAGTTACATTTTGAATCATAAAAAGATGTGGCGGTTACAGATTATTGTAACCTAAAATTTGGTATTTTTTGGTTACAAACATTTTTGTAACCTATCGCTTTTTGTTACTAAAAATAATCATTGTTTGTAACCAAATATTTTGTTGATTTTCAGGGGTATTTATATAGTTTTCATTCTTTAGTTACAGAGTTACAAAAATTTAATGTAAATTAAGATTTTAATAGGGGAAGGAAAGGCAGAAAGGGCGATCATACTTGGTCCTTGCCCTATAAATGGCGTCCCTCCCGGCTCCATGGACAGGCACTGATCAGGATGTAAAGATTAAAGATGTCGTAAAGGCTAAACTAAATTGTAACCGACTATGAGCCGTCCAGGACCAGCGATAATCAGTGCGACTGGGAGGGGAATGGGGAAATCTAGTGCACTTTATTCAACGATATTAGTTAATCACTTTATTTGCTCGTTAGTCAGAATTAAAAAAGAACCACTAATGAAAACGAAACTTAATAGATTTAAAGTTTACAACTTTCGCTCAATCGAAGAAAGTGATTGGATTGAAGTATCAGATAATTCTTGTTTAATAGGCACCAACGAGGCAGGAAAGACTAACCTATTGATTGCTCTTTGGAAATTGAATCCAGCAAACGATGAGCCTATCGTTCCATTAGATGATTTTCCTCGACATCTGTATAGTAAGTACAAAGCAGACAACCATTCAGAAGATGTATTTATTGCAGCTGATTTTCAGTTAAGTGAAGATATTCAAGATGAAATTTCAAATGAACTGAAGTGTGATAAAGAACAGGTATCAGTAGCTTTTGTAAGAAGAAATTATGATAGAAAGTATTACATTTCATTTCCGTATTCAAAAGTAGATTTCTACCCTGTAGATAGACTTAAAATTCTAGTTGATGACTTTGAAGATACTCTATTTGAATCAGAGGCATTCACCAAAGAGGCTACAGAGCTTCAAAACAGCGTCAAATCTTTCTTAAATGAAGAAAAAGCCAAATTTCCGAAGGAAATATTCAAGAAGGAAGAAACGACTCAATTCAAGAAGTCAATAGAAGATTTCATACATGCTAACTTTGGCAAAAAGAAGAATTTACCCGAAATATTCCATAGCCATCTGTTAAATCAACTTCAAAAGATGATTGAAGCATTTGATGGAGAACCTGTTAAAACAACTACGGAGATTAGACAGAAAGTGCTTAAATTAATTCCAAAGTTTGTTTACTATTCAGATTATGGAAATCTTGATAGTGAAATTTACCTACCAAGAGTAATAGAAGATTTTGAAAGAAAAGATTTATCAGAATCTGCAAGAGCAAAAGCTCGTACACTTGACGTATTGTTTAAGTTCGTTAAACTCTCACCAACTGAAATTTATGAACTTGGTAATGAAAGTAAGACTATAATCAAAAAAGTCAACAATAATAACCAAGTAGTAAGCACTGAAGAACAGGAAATTTCGGAAGAGGAAATCCAAGAATGGGCTGACAAAAAACGAGAAAGAGGAATTCTTTTGCGGTCAGCTGCAACACAATTAACTCAGGACTTTAAGAAATGGTGGCTTCAAGGAGATTATATCTTTGATTTTGAAGCGGACGGAAGACACTTCAGAATTAATGTCTCTGATTCTCTTCGACCTGAACAAATCGAACTTGAAGGTAGAAGTAGAGGTCTTCAGTGGTTTTTTAGCTTCTTTCTAGTTTTTCTTGTTGAAACCAAAGAAGGCCACTCAAACACGGTTTTGCTTTTAGACGAACCAGGCTTGTCACTGCACCCAATTGCTCAATATGATTTAGCGAAGTTCTTTCGTAAGCTTTCAGAGGAGAATCAATTACTATACACTTCACATTCACCTTTCTTGGTTGACATGGAAAACCTTGCAAATGTTAAGGCAGTTTACGTAGACACCAAGACAGGAAGAACATTGGTATCATCAAATTTAAGATACAATGAAGCTGATGCTGAAAAATCCATATTCCCAGTTCATGCGGCTTTAGGACTGACAGTCTCGGATACTTTACTTCTTGGCTGCCTTCCAATTTTAGTAGAAGGACCAAGTGACCAAATCTATCTTAATTTAATCAAGAGACATTTAATTGGTAAGGGTGACTTAAAAAACTCTAAAGAGATTGTTTTCATACCAACCGGTGGTGTTCGAGGAATGGGACCAGTAACTAAGCTCGTTTCTTCAAGAGATGAGTCCCTTCCATATGTTTTGTTAGATTCTGATAATGTTGGAAAGGATTATCAAAAACAGCTAAAGAAAGGAAGATACCGTGATGAAAAAGATAAAGTTCTTGGTGTTGGAGATTTCCTAGGAGATAAAGAGTGGGAAATAGAAGACCTACTGCATGCAGATTCCTTAATATCAATTATTGATAGACGTTACAGGTCTGACCAATACTTTGAAGATGTTTACAAGAAGGACGAGCCCATAGTTGACCAAATAGAGGAGTGGGCTACAAACAATTCAATTGAACTTGAAGAAGGTTGGAAAGTTGAAATAGCAAGAATTGCTCTAAATAGATTCGACAACATTATGAAATCAATTCCTGAAGACACTTATAAAAAGTGGGTTGAACTATTTAAGACTTTAACTAAAGAATAAAAACTGTGCCCAACATTGTATAAGCGTAATGCGGGCGAAAGCTCTAAATTTAAACGGATTGACCAAAAACAAACAAATCGGTAAACTGAAAGTAAAGTGCTTCTAATTCCGCACTACGCTTATACTTGGCCGTTAGGGGCAATATCTCAACTATGGAAAACATATCATATAAGGACTGGGGAGAAGTATCTGAAAAATACATTGAAATTCAAAAGACTGCTTTTAATAGGAAGCTTGCAAATGAGTCTGAAGCACAGACAAGATTTGATGTAATTGATCGAATAATAAGAGAAATTCTCCAGTGGAACCACGGACAGATTAGTGTTGAAGAATTTAGTAAGGGAGAAAAGACGGGCTTTATTGATTATAAACTTATTTCAGCTGACTATACAATAATTATCGAAGCGAAAAAAGTGGGTGTGTCCTTCCCTTCTCCTACAAAGTCCAAAAACTAAAACTAACTGGGCCTGTACTCGGAACTGGTGAAATAGCAGATGCACTAATACAAGCTGAGGAATATGCTATTAATAAAAATGCTGATATTGTTGTTGCCACTAATGGTAGTTTTTGGTGTTTTTACCCAGTCAGTAATCAAGATAGAAATGAAATCTATGCTTCTATTTTATTTCCATTTGATGATGCAAAAGATGCAGAATTACTATTTGATTATTTTGCTTGTCATAATGTTGAAAATGATAGTCTTTTAGAACTCACCTCAGAAAAGCCATTTGCTCATGAAAACAGAATACTTGAGACTGTTCAGGATGCAGACGCTAGAATTGATAGAAACAATATTGCAGATTTGATTGCACCTGCACTGGATAATGCGTTATATTCTGAAACCTTATTAAAAGATTCTGAAAAGCTCGAAAGATGCTTCGTCACGACAGAAGGTCGAACTAAGTTTGATACAATTTTGAATATGCACTTAGCTGATTCTAAACCTATTACAGTCCAACCTGCCAAGCGCATTAAAAAAGGAAAAGATTCTGGAGGAATAGAAGAGGTAATTAAACAATCAAAAAGTTTTAAATCAAGCCCAGTTACATTGGTGATAGGCCCAGTAGGTGCTGGTAAAACCACCTATTTAAAGCACTTTGAGTTGATAAAAGGAAAAAACCTCATCTCCAAAGAAAAATCCCATTGGGTCTATATTGATTTTGAGGAAATGGGAAAAGAGGGTAATCCTCGAAAATTCTTGTACGATAAGTTAAATTCATATCTCTTAGATGAACACCCTGATAATCCAACTGATTATAAATCAGTAATTGAGCCAGCATATGAGACTGAAATCAATGCACTGGCAAGAGGACCCTACGCAAAGATCTTTACTGACAAGTCTAAATTTAATGAAAAAATAGGCGATCTAATTCATAAAGATTTTACCGATAGAGAACCGTACGTCGAAAAGGTATTTAAATATATAGGTACAAAAAACCTTTGTGTAATTGTCTTAGATAACGTGGATTTATATGAAGATGATGAATTAGAAACCTCAGTGTTTTCAGAGGCGGTAGCCATTTCAAAAAAATAGGGTGCAATATCCTTGTCTCAATAAGGGATACAACCTTTGTAAAACATAGAAACGACTCAATTTTTAACGCTTTTGAATTGAAAAAACTATGGCTAGATCCACCCCCATTTAAAGATGTATTGTCTAAACGTTTATCATATTCTAGACACATTTTAACAAACAAAAGAGCGAAACTACAATTGCCAAATTCGGCTGTTCTCAACATTCCTGATTTAGGTATATTTTTCGATATAGTACAAAGCAGTATTCTAAATCCACAAAACGGAAAATTCTTGGAATCACTAAGTGATAGAAACATTAGAAAAGGCATAACTTTAGTTAGAAATTTCCTTACTTCGGGACACATTCAAGCAGACAAAGGAATTAAGAACTACATAAATGGAGATGCAAGCTTCAAGTTTCCATATCACGAGCTTTTCAAAGGTGCAATGCTTGGACAATGGAAACATTTCAAAGAAGAACGATCAGAGGCTATTAATATTTATGACGCAAGATTTGGATCGAGAAATCTATTGCTCCTTAGATTATTCCTTCTTAAGTATCTGCACTTAAAAGCTTTGGACGAAAAAACTGTAGAAGTTGAGAGTGTAGAATTAATTGAAAAATTCTCAAGTCAGGGAGCCTCTGAAAATGCTATAATTCAGTCACTTGCTGAATTAAATAGAGCAGGTTTGATTAATAGCAAGGACTCATCTAAAATACACCGAAATTCCATTATTTATATAACTGCTTCTGGAGGTTATTATGTAGTCTTTCTTTCAAAAAGATTTGTCTATTTAGAATCAATACTTCACGACACAGCCATTTTTGATTCAAAGATTTGGGCCGAATTAGTAGAATTGTCACAGCAAATTGAGCAGGAAAATGATATTCCCAGAAGGCTAGAATTACGGATTGATAGAATAAACATCTTTTTAGATTACCTATTCGATATTGAAAATTATACTTTGAGTATGCTTAGTAATTCTGATTTTTAAGCATCTTGAAAGCGTAAAAATGACAGTTAAAGAACAAATGAGTCGCGGACTTAAGAGTGCTCAAAGACGATATAATTAAAAACCACTAATCGTGTAGACGGCTCCGCCAGATTCCTCTGACAGGGATCGCTTCACACACCACCGGACGTACGGGTCTCGTATACGGCGGTTCATCGGATTATGGGTTGCGTTTTGAGGTTATAGGAAAGCAAGAATTCATATCTATTTCTTCTCAGGCGTGACAGTGTAATTATTCAAGTCACAATTTAATAGGCATAAGACCGAAAAGGTTGTGATCTAGGGTTAAAAGACATCCTACACTATCAAAAAATCATTGTGACTCTAATGGAAAAGGATAGACTGATGAAGGAGATTGACAAAGTGAAATTTGTTAATTTTTAGACAAACTCTAATAAGTTAAACACTTCTTTAGAAGATATTAACTATGCGGATTAAAACCTAAGAGTTATGCTACAGATTGTAAAAAGACAAGCGTCTCCTAATGAGGCAAAAAACCTTGACAATTTAATAAGTAGTTTTTTAAAAGAGCTAGATGAGTTAGATCCAAATACTCCAAAAAAACTTTAGAGATTTGTCATGTTGGTAAATTCTTAATGTTATTTAATGCTAATTTTCGGATCGATTCAGTAGGTGAACAGCCTGATTTTATAATTAAATCTACAACCAATAATTATATTGGATTGGAACACGAAATTCTTCTAGATCACTCGCAAAAGAAAATTGAAGGAAGCTTTGAAGATATTGTTAAAATTGCTGAAAATAAATTTAAAGAGCAATTTCCTACATTAAAGTATTTAGTAAACATCAGGATGAATACTAAAAAAACTCAATAAAAAAATAAGATATTTTACGCAGACTCTATAGTAACCATCGTTGAAAAACACTTAATCCATGGCAAATTTGAGAGAAACGACTTAGTACATAGAATCACTTGCCAAGAAGATTCAAATTTAACGTTTAATAGCCTTCCATCTGGAGGGTCTAAGAAATCCTTAAAACCTGAACATTTGATAACTGCAATACTTAAAAAAGAAAGTAAACGTCTAAAATACATCAAAAACACAGGTCTGAATCAACAATGGTTATTAATTGTTATAGGTAGCGCACAAAAAGCTCATACGAAATTCTCCAAAAATTTGATAAAAATCTTGAAATAAAATGTGGATTCAACCGGATTTTCATCTTGGAGGACTTCAATTCAAGACTGTTTGAATTTCAGTTATAAGGAATCAAGCTTTCTTCAAAAGCATTTAAACTCATTCAGAAAATCGAAAAACTGCAATAAGAACAATAACCACCATTAAAACAGCCTGAATGATCGCAAAGCTTGTAACAATGGCTAGGCCCAAGATTCTTCTTTCATTCCTGGTAAGCTCTTTATCTTCTTTTTTCATTTCTTTATGGGTTACAGGGTTACGGATATTTTATTGTTTTTCTGGTTTGAAATGCACAGGTGATTAGAAGCTTTCGGCTATATTCTGAGAAGTTTGCAAATAAATTTTCCGCTGCTTTATCATCCTGATCAGCCAGAGTCTGTCTGTCTGATCTGATATGACTCGCGTAATTACAGCAGACTCACCCTCCAAGAGCTGGAAGTACACCAGCCCCATTTTCCTAGTTTTGGTTTGTTTGTCGACAAACTCCTTTATCGATTTCACCGGTTTTAGTTTTAAAGTTATTTCCATCTTAAAAAGTAGCTAAATCTTCTTCATCTCCTGGTGCCAAACCCTCATTCGGAGAAGGTGGCATCACTACCTGATTGACAGCCCTATGATTCGCGTCCGGACTATTTCCTGAACTGCTGACATATATCATTTCCACAGAGGTGGCCACACCATTAATCTGTTCTTTCCGAATTATTCTTCCGGATGAGTTTTTGAATTCCTCGGGGTCCAGCTCGTAGCCATAGAATCTGGCCCAAGCTTTTAGCGCTTTGGTAAATTTCTGTGAGGTCCATTTACTTGCAGTGGTTTTGGTATAATCCTCAAAGGCATATTTCTTAACCACAAAATCATTCAGTCGATCGGTAAAATAGGTGTCAGCCCATTCATGAAAGGCCGGTCCCATTTCACTTAGTAGATTCCTTTTCTCCACATTCTCCATAGGTGGATCTATTTTGCCATGTTGCATGTACAGCTGACAGCATTGAATCATAAAATTGTAAAAGTCATTCCATTCCTTTTCTGTATAGTCCGGCCCTAGGATATTCTTTCCAAACTCCTCCCTGGGATTCCTGCTTTCATTGAAATAACCATCCTTATTTTGATGGTAATAATCCGAAAACACACAGTACAACACCCTACGGAGCACAGAACTATCTATGTTCCTTAAGGGAAAATTTGAGCTGAAAGCAAACTTTGGTGACTCTTCATAAGGAATCTCATAGGACTTGTTATTCTTGGGGTTGACGATCATATTTCCGGTAATGTCAGAGAAAAACACATCAAACTTCAAATACTGGTTGGCATCATCCACCAAGATATAATCTGTATGAATAGTGACCCGGTCATACATGTGTGGATTTTCTGTCATTTTAGGATCCCGGCCACGTAACGTCACCGACTTCATAAAGCGTGACACAGATCCCATGGCTATAGATTTACCCGATCCTCCATGAGATTCTCCCTCATCAGATATCCGATGATCCATAGTCCAAATAGCCCAGGGACGGGAAGGATCTTTATACCTGTGTAATAGATAGCCTAGCACATACATTTTATTAACCAAATGGTGCTTCTGTTCCATTATTTCGTCATGATTCAAATTAGGTCCTGCGATATTGAACAAATTTTCCTGCTTGTATTTTTTAATCTCCTCAGCCGATTTACCGGCAAGTCTTTCTTCTAGTTCTTTTCTCCAGTGAGTTCGACTAGTATTGATCAAAAAATTAAAAAAGGTGTTGTCTTTCTTCAATACCTCTATGTCCCAGCGGCCATCTTTAGTTTGGGAAACTTTAAAATGTGGATCTTGTACTTTAAATCGATGGTCTATTACCTCATCATGCCAGACATATTTTTGCACTTCTCCAAGCTTATGAACCTTCACATGATCTTTATTGACTTCCACTGTCTTGTTGCCAAAAAAGAAAAATTGAGACTCCCGGTCAAAATCAGTAAAGTCCACTTCTGTCATTGGTAAATTGGACATGGAGGCTTCTTTAAGTTGACTGCTTCTGTAGAAAACATCCCTTAATCCTTCATCTAAATGCCGTTCCTCAAGAAACTTATTTACATACGTTTTTACTTCATTCACCTCAATTTCACGGACTATATTATCCTTGATCTGAATGAAAATATACCCTTGCTTTTCATTCTTATTTTCAAGCCTATAGAATCCATTTTTGGTAAGGAAATTATAAAGCCTGGTGTTTTTTTCCTGGAACTTAGATTTCCAATTACCTGCTTTGTCTACCCAATAAACTTCATCCCAGAACCTATAAGGTATAGCAGTGCGTACCAATTGCTTAAAATCGTAGGCACTGAAGCGCTTCAGGTAATCCCTTACATCCTTGGAAGGATTACCCCTTTTGTCGGGAAATTCTTTTAATTTTTCGGGCAGTGTAATTGTGTGCAGGTCCAGGTGCTCCATGGCCAGCCTATGAGCTTCTCTTTTGCCTGTAAAATCTATATCAGGCATGTTCATTACTTTTTCAGCAATGGCCTGCAGCTTTTTAAAAAGTTTATCAGTAAGCTTTGCAGTTTCGGAATTTGGCCAGACTACCTGATAACTGATCATGGCCAAGTTCAAAGCATCAGAACCACCACTGCAGTATATGATTTCAGGTAGCATTTTTTTCTTTCTAGGCTTACTCCCTTCTTCCTGCTCTTCAAAATTGTCATCCTCTTGAATTTCCTCATAGGCAGCGTTGCAAACAGATAGTCCATGTAAAAAGTCACTTTTGCGTTTGCCGTAGTACATAAACCTACGACTTTTATCAGGACTGAGCGGTTGATAAATTTTCTTGAAATCCCCTTCATCCCACATGAAAATTGGGTAATTATCTGTGGCCTCAATCGTGATCACCTTCCGGTTTTTCACTATGGAGTAAGAAATAAGGGAGTAAAAATGATACCTACGAAAAATTTTATAAACCTTATCGGTATTTATTGCTGCAATTCCAGAACTGTCCCGGATTACTTTCCCTTCCTTATCTCTCATCACAGGGATGACCTTCTCTGCCAGAACAGTTCTTATCTCAAAATCTGTAAACTCATTCCTTACTTCAAAATACCATTCTCCGTCATTCTCCTCTGCCCTTGCATCCCTACTTGTAATTTCTGGTTTTAAAATTTCAAAGGCGGTTTCTCCTGAAACATTATACCTTTCGGCCAGTACTTCGAGAGCTTCTTTAAAATCAAGCCCTTCTTCTTCCATGCAGACATGAATACCATTTTTTGGTTTTTGATCTCCCCCAAAATCCGTTACCACCCAATTGCCATCCTCCAGCTGCTTTAGTGTGGCACTGGCCGTTTTCTCACTTTCACGAACTTTAAATTTCTTTCCCTTAACTCCTACACAATTTTGAGCTTGTGGAAAATAATAAAGGATAATATTGAGACCACCATCGGTCGCTTCAAATATGTCTGCTTGGTTTATAAACATTTAAAAAATCGATAATTGATGTTGGAAGCCTGATTTAAGAGCCTGTCGGACATAGTATCTTTCAGGACTGGGGATATCTTCAACTGAACTGTAAGGTGTATTAATGGTAAGAGATTTCAAGTCTACATGAAATTTATCCTTCAGCCTGCTTGCCAGATAATACCGTCTCTTGTATGTCTTTTGTTTGCGTCGCTTCTTGGAGGTCGAGCTGACTTTCGAAGAAGCCCCACTCTTCACCTCTTGAGTCTCGGACCCGGTAGTAATCGTCGTTTTGGCAAACAACTCTAAGGGGCTGGGTTTTGATGTTTGTTTCAAAATAGGCTGAAGTGCATGGAACGTTTTCATGTCTTAGTTTTTTATTAACAGTCACTATCATTGATTATTAATTTTAATGTTTTGATGTTCTTTTGATACCTATCAATCCCCATTTTCAAGGTTTCTATATCCTTTTCCAGGCGATCTAACTCATCAGGACCTAAAACATCTCTAGTTTCGACCAACTTCTTTTGGTCTAACTTTAACTCTTGCCTTGCAAATTCTAGCAAAGACAAATAATCCTCAAGCTGTCTTTTTTGATCCATTGTCCAGGTCGTTATAGAGTTTGTTGTTGCTTATGATTTCATCGGCTACCTGATAAATATTCATCCGAAGCTTAACTTCTACTCGTATCCAGTTATGAGCACTCAGGTTATTCATTGGCCTGAGGATACCACCTAATCCATGAGCTTTTTCTTGCCAGAAATTTTTCTTTTTCATTGCAAATTCATGGTCGATTAATAATTTTTCAATTCTTGAGTTGTCCATGGTGTTTTGAGTTAATCCCGGGACCAATGCCGGCATGGCCCCGGGAAAGTTGATTGTCGATCAAACGTGGATAGAACATCCGGCAATGTCATATAAGGTTTTTTTCAAAGGCAAATCTGACCAGTTCAGCCTTGTTTTTATAGCCTGTTTTTTCTCTAATATTCTTCATAAATACCCCAACCGTGAGAACAGAAATACCCATTTTTGTAGCTATTTCTTTATCCAAAAGGCCTTCAGGTATTAATTTCAGCACTTCTATTTCGCGAGGAGTTAAGGTTCCATACTTAGCTTTGAGTAGTGAACAAATCCTTCCTTCATAAGGACAGGTTCCTCTAAGATTGCAATCTATGTATTCACTATCCTGGAGCTTTCCTTCTACCATATCAGGATCATTGTCCAAAGCGGAATACCGGCACTTAATATATTGCGAGACCATTTCAGCATCCGTGATGAAGCCAGCTTTCACAAGTGCTTCGACTGCCTCCGGATGTTTCTCCATGTCGCTAAAAACTCCTTCATATAGCCAGTCTGGCCATTCATTTGGAGGTGCGATATTACCATCTATCAATGCGAATATTTTTTCGTCTTTTGCGAAAAATTCAACGTTCTTATCTGCTATACCTGCAGGTAATTTGCCACTGCTGAAGTTGATCATTTGGGTTTTGATGGGTTTATTTCGCATTTACAATCTTATTTTGTCTCATTTTAAGACGATTAATCAATTCTTTGCTTTCTTCAATTACATCTAGAGCTGCCTTATGTACCTCAGTATTGTATCTGTGATTTTTTTCAGAAAAAAAGTTAGAAACAGTCCTTTTTGACACATTTACCCTTTTTTCCACCTTTGAAAAATACCCATAAGGCAGTGAATTTTTCAGGTCTTTAAGTTCTTGTTGGGTCAGCATACTTATATTTTGGTATTGCGTTAATTCTTATTATGCATTAACTATGCGTCAAATATGCGTCATTTAAGAATACTATGCAATTAAAATCGTCTCGAAATAGGAATTATTTTTTAAAGAACTTTGAAATCATGAAAGTTCACCGAGGAGAAATTGTAAGAAAAAGACTAGATGAGTATGCCAGGGAGCATGCTGTAAGCATTCTTTCTATTGCAAAAAAGGCCGGATATCATCAATCAAGTGCATATAGGCATTTCATAAAAGATGATCTCAGTTATAGCATAATTCACAAATATGGGAGGGCAATCGGACATGACTTTACCCAAGAATTTCCGGAGATGTTAACAGAGTATGGATTCTCTTCTGAAGAAAAAAACAATTATAAATATTCAGATCTGGCTCAATGCATAGCAGAAAAGGAGCTGTGGCAAAAAAATACATAGAGCTATTAGAAACCCACAACAAGCTTTTAATGGACAAAATGAAAGAAGATTAATTCCTTTTTTTCACACAAAAAATATATCACAATGAAAATAAAAGGCTTACAAAACAAAAAATGTACCGGCCCTGGGTACACGAAACCCCTTTAGATGCAAATCTGAAGGGGTTTTTGCGTTTTTTGGCAAATTTTTTTAGAGGAAAGGAATTTTATGTCAACTGTTCGATAACAGTCAGAGGGTTGGCTACTCCTCCTGTCCGGAAGGAGTTCCATATTTTGTCTACTTGTGATTTTAAATCTCCGGTAATCATTTGGTAATTTTAGGGTCTATTTCATCCATGATTTACACGGTGAAAATCAAGCCCAATGAAAAATATTAAATTTACAAAATCGAATTGAAAGTGGTGAAGATAGCAAAATGCAATAGCATTAGCCCAGCCAAAACCTTCAACCACCTAAAACTAAAGAATATTTTAATAAGTTGAAATTAAAATTAGGAATGTCAACTGGATTAAGGTGAATATGATGGAAAGTCATAATTTCAATAAAGTCTTGCTCTCTGTTAGGATTTCAATATTAAAATGATAAAAGTCTCCATCATTTATAACAACCCTGAGACCTAATTTTAGCCCCATTTCATAATAAAAGTAACTACTTAGTACTTTCCGGACGGGTAGTTAGACTACGGGGAATAGGGCTTTACTAAAAAACTTATTATAATTTAAAAATCCCTTACCCCATAAAAGCAAAAGACACACCCTGGGACGCTGTTCAACGGGTAGCGTGGTCTGTACTGTTAATACAAAGAAACAGAGAAATATTCTATATTCCAATTTCATTGAAAATGGTTAGATCTTTCACAGCTCAGAACTATCCTCCTTACCAAAATTTTCGGTTTATTAACCTACCAAAAAAACATCATGCTTATATAGGTTTTCAATTACCTGAAAATAACCCTAATAATTTTTACCTCCGGAAAAACCGAAGTTTTGTGATTTTCTTTCAATATTGCATGAGGAACGGATTCCTCATCAATTAAATGAAAATGAAGCATGAAGCCAATAATTCAATTTTCACTTCTTTTATTATTATTAACAATATGGAGCTGCAATGGCCCTATCGGGGTATCTTCTGAGGAACTGGTTAATTTTGAATCCGAATTAACCGCCCCGGAATTTTTCTGGCAAAGCAGGTATGGGAGCAATATTGACTTCCAATTTAAACCGGAAGGTACCGTATATGCCCTCATCAATGGTAAACCCGATTCCCGACTGAGAGGCAATTGGTCATTTGACAGCAGTAGCGGTGAGCTTCAAATTGCCTGGGAAGGGGAGACAGTATGCTTCGATAGTCAAGAAAATTGAAAATAACTGGGGTAAAATTACTTTTACATCGAAAATTCATGAATATGGTGACAAAACCCTGACCCGGTTAAAGCTTTTGGATGATAGATTCAACAGCAAGGAGTGAACAAATACCCTAGCAAAATCCTTTGCCTTTGCGGCACTTAGCATCCCAATTTCTAAATTCCTAAAATTACTCTGCGGAGCTATCTTGCGCAGAAAACACCCTTTTCAATAATGCACTAGTCCTTTCTGCCGGGTTTTCTCGAATGGCTTTCTCTTCTTGGGCTACCAGCTTAAATAATCCTTGAATAGCCATTTGAGTCACATAAGCATTTAAATCCGGATCTAACTTGCGTGAGGTAGTTGGAAAGGAATTGTATTTATTGACCAAGTCTCCATAATAACGGGTTGCGCCTACCTGATCAAGGGATTCTTGCACATGAGGTTGAAACAAAGTGGTTAGTTCCTCTGTAGTGGTCCTTTGCAAATACTGGGTGGCAGCATCATCCTCTCCCTTCAAGATATTCCAAGCATCTGTTATGGTCATTTTCTTAATGGCGGCGATAAATATTGGTTTTGCCTCTTGGGCGGCATTTTCTGCTCCGCGGTTGATGGTGGTTATTACCTGATCTACTTGTGAACCAAGCCCTATCTTCCTCAGGGTGGACTCCACTCTTTGAACATCTTCAGGCAATGCTATTTTTATTAAATCATTTTTTAAAAACCCATCTGTAGAAGATGCCAAATCAGCTCCTTCAGTCACCCCTTTGATCAATGCTTCTTTAAGTCCATTTCCTACCTCACTTTCTGTGAGCGACGATTCGCTGGCTGCTGCAAGAAATTTATTCACTTCTGCTGCTGTACAGCCCACCATTGAAAATACTAGTAGTGCAAAGAATGTTTTAGATAAAAACCTCATTTTTATTTATTTTAATTAAATATTTTTCAAATATATTGACAATCCTTCAAATTTAGAAGGTGGGTATTTGGGGAAAAGGTTAATTTTGGTTAAGGCTGTTTTTTATAGCGAGTATTGCCTTGAATACTGAGAATTTAATGATTTCGATGCTCCCACTGAGTCAATATTTTTGAATCAGAATCCCTTGTCCTTTTTTACTTAAATGCCCGTGATCTATGTAATTGGACACATCTTGAGAGAAATCGTAAAATTCAGGATTATTGAAATTATAAAAACTCAACTGGCTCCCTTGATTATTTTTGGCCATTGAAAGAATATCTTTCCAATATTGATCTATTTCCTCCTTATAGGCATCGAAAATAGGGTAAGGCACCGGGTGATAATAAACGAAAGTACGTATGTTATTGGTTTGCAATAGGGTCAATAGCTCCTCAAAATCCTTTCTTTGATCCTCACCAATATCAAACTCATTAACCTTCACATTGTTCACTTCTTCCAAAATTCTATTGGACACATTCTCCACTTTAAAAAGTGGTTCAAAAGAATTGCTCCCATTGGTGTTATACTGGTTTTTAGGATATTTGTTTGGCCAAAGGTTAAAATTCCTGATAATACCCAATCCATACACCCTTAATAAGTTTACTGAACCAAAGGCTTTCCAATAGGTATCAGGATTCATAAAGTCTGACGTGTCTGTGCCTGTATCTGAGGTGACATAAGGATGGATACACACAATAGCTTCCTTGATGTTTCCATTGTTTTCGATCACATTGGTGGCCAAGGACAAAACATTGTTGATTCTAGCCCCCATAAGGCTAAGATTGAAATAATTTTTGTTCTGAATATGATCCGGGTTTAGGTTGGCCGAAAGTGAAGGACCCAAAATCATGCCTTCAAAATTTTGGGGCACAAACTCAAAAGTCATCAAATACTTTGAAAATCTCTCTTCACCATAAACTCGAACCTGATCTTTGTTCTTAAAACCAAACAAGCCAAATACATCTAAAAACACATTGATAAGCCCGAAGCCCAACATAGCTGCTGCAAAACAAAGAATTAAAACCTGAAGGTATTTCTTGAATTGTTTTTCCATTGATTAAAAGTCAAAATACAAAAAGTCATTCTTAACAATGGAGTTAAGGTAAATGACATTGAGCAAAAACAACAGGATATTTAATATTAAATAAGTGAACGTAGGTTTCAGTCTCCTACCTAATTCTATTGCATTGGGCATAAAGAGCAGTACCACTCCGGCTATCCAGACAGGTAGGTCGTAAAAATTACTTACGAGGTAAAAACCCTCCTCACCCGGTACCTTAAAAAACATCCGTTGTAACATTTCAAGTGAGCCACTCCAAGATTCCGCCCTAAAAACACCCAGGTAATGTTCACAAACATAAAGGTGAGCAAAAGGGCCAAAACTTTAGGAAGATTCAATCCTAACTTGGTCCACTCTCGGTGAATCACTAGTGCTATTCCATGCAAAAACCCCCAAAATATAAAAGTCCATCCGGCACCATGCCAGATCCCTCCAAGCAAAAAGGTTACCACTAGGTTGATGCTTGTCCTGAAGTTCCCATTTTTATTCCCTCCCAATGGGATATAAACATAATCCCTTAAAAACCGGCTTAAGGTCATGTGCCAATTCCTCCAAAACTCCTTTATGCTCAATGATTTATAGGGTGAATTAAAATTTTGGGGAAGTCGAATATTAAATAAAAGTCCTAAACCAATGGCCATGGCTGAGTAACCACTAAAATCAAAATATAATTGTAAGGAATAAGCCAAAGAAGAGGCCCAAGCTTCCACTGAACCCAAGGAATTGATATTGGCATATCCTTTGTTAGCTATAATAGCAAAACTATCTGCTATTACAATCTTCTTTGCCAACCCCATCATGAAAATAAACAAACCTCTTGAAAGGTTGTCGTAATTAGGTTTAGTAAGGTTGGGTTCCCTGAACTGCCCCATCATTTCAGAATGGTGCACTATTGGCCCTGCTATCAATTGGGGAAAAAATGAGACAAATAAGCCATAGGAAAATAAACTTTTTCCTTTTGCGTTCCTTTATAGCTGTCCACCAAATAGGCTATTTGCTGAAAAGTATAAAAGGAGATCCCTAAGGGAAGTACAAGGTTTAGGTAGCCAAAAGAGAGATCGGGAATAAAGTTGAGGTTATAAATGAGGAAATCGGTGTATTTAAAAAACACAATACCTAGTAAATTCACAGTTATACCAAATGCAAGTGTTTTTTCTTCCCGGGATAAATCCTTTTAGATATAAAATAATTGAACCCTATGGAAAATAGAATCAATGCCAAATAAGCGGGATTCCACCAACCATAGAAAAATAAAGAGCAGACAAGGAGCCATAGACCTGTGAAAGGAGATTTTAGCTTTGGCCCGAAAAATAAAAAACAAATAGGGTTACAGGTAGAAACCCTAGTAGAAATTCAAAAGAATTAAATAACATTATGTTTAAAGTTCAGCTAAAAAATCTAATATTGACGTACACTTATGTAGGCAATTGGGCGACGTGAAATGAAAAGAATTTGATATCGAAAAGGTTAATTAATTCATTTAAAAATTAAAAAATCTTTAACAATTATTCATTTCAAATATTATTTAAACATTTACTAAAACCCATGTTAACATTGTGTCTAAAAGTAAATTTAGGGAAATGTGTCGATTTCAGAAAACATAGTGCCAAAAAATATTCTTCTTCAATTTAAAATTCTATTTTATTAAAAGTATTAACTATTTAATTTAAAATTGTAATAAAGATACATATGCAACTCTCCTTTCAAAAGTCATTTTACGCACTTGCTTTCGTATTTCTCCTATTGTTTGCCATGGTCATGGCAAAGAGTGTGCTGATATCTTTATGCTTTGCCTTATTGCTGTCATTTATCCTGCATCCACTGCATAATTTTTTGATGCGAAAAGGTGTTCCAATCATTTTAGCCGCATTTTTGGTGCTGATAACCTTTTTCTTAATCATAATAGGAGTATTCACATTCTTTTCCGCAGAAATAATCTCATTATCAGATGAATTAAGCAATTTCAGAGATAAGTTGATGACCCTGTTTACAGATTCCATCGTTTACCTTAATGAAAACGTAAGTTTTTTAGGCAATCTAGAGAAAGAAAAAATATTATCAGATGCTAAATCTTGGGCCAAAAGTGGAGCAACAGATCTTATAGGCACAACCTTCAGCAGTACCACCAGTTTTTTTACAGGCCTTTTCACTACGATTATTTACTGTTTTTTATTTTTAATTTATAAAGAAGGATTGGTATCTGCATTTACACAATTTGCACCCGAGGACAAGGAGCCCGAGTACCTTCAAATGCTCAAAAAGATCCAGCTTGTAGGCCAAAAATACCTATCAGGAATGCTTACCTTAATCCTTATTCTTGGCTTTGCCAATAGCATTGGATTATGGATCATCGGTCTTGACAACCCCTTCCTTTTTGGTTTCTTAGCAGCCTCTCTCTCCATTATACCTTACGTGGGAACCACATTGGGTGCAAGTATTCCTGTACTCTATGCTTTTATGTCTAAGGATGAACTTTGGGTGCCATTGGCAGTAGGCTTAATGTTTTGGCTTATTCAGGTTATCGAAAGTAATTTTCTAAGCCCTAAAGTGGTAGGGAACAGTGTTAATATTAACGCCCTTGCAGCCATTCTAAGTTTAATAGTTGGGGCAACAGTATGGGGCGTGGCAGGGATGATATTATTTTTGCCTTTTGCTGCCATGCTAAAAGTGGTTTGTGATCATTACGAACCACTTAAACCCTTTGGCATGTTACTTGGGGATGACCAGTTCAATGAAAAAGAAAAGAATTCCAGTTCTTGGTTTAAATAGGTGAAGGAAATGTTTTAACACCAATAAAATTTAAATCTAAAGAAAAAATAACTCAATCAAATTCCGATAGGTTTTTTGATTGAGTTATTTTTACCAGCCATATGTCTATGGCTGTTTATTTTTGCTCAGAGAGGTAAGTAATCAACGACGCAAATTCCTCATATGACAATGCGTTGGCTAAACCTTCCGGCATCATAGAATTTTCCAGTTCCTTTCGATCTTTAATGTTTTCTGTCAAAATGGTAAAGGCTTGTCCGGCAATATTTCGGATAACAATCCTCTCGGCACTTTCAGCTGTAACAAATCCAACATAGGATTTATCATCTTTGGTATCCACCATTACAGTTGCAAAACCTTGAGATATAGAAGCATTAGGCTTTAAAATAGATTCAGCTATTTGCTCTCTACTCATGATGCTACCAATTTGGCCCATAAAAGGCCCTTTCATTGCTTCATCGGCTGAAATACTATGACAGGCTTTGCAACCTTGTTTTTGGAAAATAGCTTTCCCTTTCAAAGGGTCACCTTTCACCTCCTGCATGGCCAAAAGAATGTCCTCTATTGATGATTCTCCCACCTGACCTTTCTGGTTTTTAATTTTTTCCAAATTTACTTCAGGCTCCTCAATAGTTTCCGTGACTGAAAAATCTCCTCCAAATGCTGTAATCCCCATCCGGTTTTTTTCATTAAGCATTGCAATTAAATCTCTCTCGCCGATGGTTCCATTGTCCCAAATATTTTCAAACAACTCTTTGATTTGTGCCGAACCGGCCCATAAAACGGATTTATAATAGGGACCATGTGTATCAGGCCTTGTGCCCCACCACCAAGAACCATCATAAGGTGCTTCTTTGGTGTAAAGTCTCGCCAGGGTGGTGAGTATACCTTGCTTTAATTCTAAATCTTCGGTTCCGGATCCATTATACTTAGCAATCAAACCTTCCACTGCAGCTTTTGAGTGCATGTAGCGCAAAGCCCATAAGCCTATTTTAGAATTCTCTTTTCCGACTGCATTCAAACTCTCTTTATCTGCCTCTAAAGCTACCAAAGCTCTCACCGCTAAATGTGGTAAAATAATTTCTGAGTTTGGTGTGGCATGTGGTCCTTCTTCTCCAAAAGATGGTGCGCGAAATGAATCAGGCACCTCAATGCTTAATAAATGAGGAATGGCAGCTTTGTCTCCTATCCTTCCCAATGCAATAAGTGCCGCGGCTTTTACCCTCACTGAAGGATCATCCAAAGCCTCCACAAAAGGATTTACTGACAAACTGCTTAAAAATGCTTTACGGTCAGTAATTGCTCGGATCACATATTCCTTAATGGCAGGGTCTCCCATAAGTTTTAATAATTGTGGAACCGCCTCTTTACCCAAAATCTGGCTATAAGCATACATGGCTGCTACTCTGGAATAATCCGGTGCTTCAGCATCAGTAACTAAACCCCAGACTTCAGAAGCTGCATCTTGACTTCCTCTTTGGATCAACTCTTGCTGAGCATAAATTCTAATGGTGGCGCTATTTTCCAATAACAAATCCACTAAGTCATCAATGTCAGCTGAAGAAAGGTCAGGCATTTCACTGTATTCCAAAACTTTTGGAACTATCCTTACTACATATCCCTTGCTTTCATTTCCCGAGTATCCGGCTCCATCCCACGCTGCCATAAACATTCTTCCGGAACCATCTATGTCCAGGTCAGTAACTTGGGGTAATTTAAAAAACGGTATTTGTTCTTGAGTATATGATGGACCCTCTTCAGTCACTTTGTGAATAAACACTTGGCTCCTACCCCAATCCGCCATCAAAGGATTATTGTCGTAATGAGCCGGCCAGCGCTCGTCCTGCAAATACAAAGCACCTGTTCCTGAACCACCTCCTACATCTATTAATGCAGGAATAATCTCTTCAGTGAAATTTTTAAACAAGACCGGATAGCCATATTCACCGGACTGGATTTGATGAATAAAACGTATGTTCCAGCCTCCACCATCATTGGTATTGCCACGTGTAAACATATTCATGTAGGGATCAATGGCTACATCATAGATATTTCTTAACCCATGGGTATATACTTCCATTTCGGTACCATCCGGACGTACCCTGAGAATCCCTCCTCCGAGCATTGTCAATTCTGTTCCTTCTCTATCTACGGCTCCATGGAATCCAAAATCCCCTACTGCAATATATATCCATCCATCTATACCTAAACGAATCCCATTAGTTGCATGATCTGTTCCTCTGCTTTGAAGAAATTTAGGTGAGCTAATATGTTGAATTAAAGGCTGAGAAGGGCCATCTGCTACACCGTCTCCATCCTTGTCTTCAAAAACAACGAGATCCATACCGGTGGCCAAACTGTCTGCTTCAGAAAACACTGTATGTAAAACATATAGTTTATCCCCCAAAGAAATAATCCCTCTTGGATTATCCACCTCTGCAAAAATGGTATGAGAATCTGCTTTCCCATCGTTGTCATGATCTATTAATTTTACTATCCTTCCTTTACCAGGGGTTTTCCCTAGAGAACCTATGGCGTCTACCCCCACATAAACCTCTCCATAAGGAGAAACTGCAAGACAAGCTGGACTTGGGGTTAATTCCGGTCCTGAAAATGCTTGGACTGCTAAATCCTCCGGCCATTCTAATGATTGACTCAGAGAGTTCAACGATGGAGATGTTTGGGACTCAATAGTCTCAACTTTTTTTCTGGCTTGCAGGCTAAAAAGTAAGAAGTAATGGTATTAAGAACAGGTTTTTTTCATTGGGTTAGATTTTGTATAAAAAGTAAAATTATATAAAAAGCAAAACCCATCCAATAGAATGAATGGGCTTTGTGTTAAAAATACATTTAAAGTCTTAATTCCGCTAGAACCGCATGGCAGCGTTAAAGGTGCAGACCACACTCTGTCTTTGGACTATTGTTCCATCTTCCACTTCTATCCTCTCCAGGAACTGTACAGTGCTTACACCCTATAGAATGGTAGCCAAAGGCTATCAAGGGATGGAAAGGTAGTTTATGTTTATTGATGTACTCATCTCTCTCCTCCTCGGTTACATCCAATAAAGGGTAAAATTTAAGAATCCCTCCTCGCTCTTCAAAGATATCCAGGGTAGCCCTGTGGTCACTTTGCCAACTCATTAGGCCTGAAACCCAAACAGAAAACCTTTGCTTGATTAACTCGAGCGGCTTCACTTTATTAATGGAGCAACACAATTCAGGGTCAGTCTTCCATGTTTGGTTTTTACTGGTAAAGGCATGATCTTCTTTTCCGGCACTCACAGATTCCACATTCAATCCATATAGTTCGGTTAATTTTTCCCGATACTCTAAAGTTTCAGGAAAATGATAGCCTGTATCAATAAAATAAATTTTTTGCGCTGAATTGCTTTTTGAAAATACACTTAACAACAAAGCGGAAGTAGCCGCAAAGGAACTTGTCAGCATCACTTCTCCGGGAGCAAAATCCTTATACAATTGCTTTACGCGTTCTTCTACTGTTAAATCCCTGTATTTTTCATTAAGGGCTTTAATCTCTTCCTTTGAATAAACTTTTTTTGATATAGCGGATTCCTGCATGCCAGGTGTTTTTTTATTATTCTACAAAACCTACCAATTTGGTATGGTATTAAATTTTCGTAAAAATAGTGATTAATATCTAAAAAACAATAACCTTACTTTTTTATACCAAAATGCACTAGGAGGCAATCTTTAAAGCAAAACTTTTTTACTTATCCAAACAAGAAAGGTTACCATCAAACCAACGAATGACATCAAGGCGAAAGACATTTTCAAATCTGTCCATTCAGCAATAAAACCAATTAATGGAGGCCCTAATAAGAAACCAAAAAAAGAAATGGTAGAAACCATAGCAATGGCCATACCGGTAGGCAAAGAAGTAGCATTTGCCGCAAGGCTAAAACACAGTGGAACAATGGCTGCCGTACCTAAACCAACCATCAAGAACCCTAAAATAACCACTCCAACCTGTGCAAATGCAATTGACAAAATCAGCCCCGTAAATATTAAAACACCTGACCCTTGCAAGACATTCATCATGCCAAATCGATGCGCCAATTTATCTGCAGCAAACCTACCTAATGCCATGGCCCCCATATAGGAAATATATCCTGTAGGCACCAAATAAGCCGGTGCTTGCACCACTTTGTTCATGTACACACCTGACCAGTCAAACATACACCCTTCGCACATCATCCCACAAAAACCAATCATTCCTAATTTTAGTAACGCTGGATCAGGTTTCTTCCACACCATCCCTTTTACGGAACTTGAATTGTCTTTTTCCTCCTGAACAAAGCCTTTCTTAAAAGAAAAAACCACTATAATCCCAAACAAAAATATAATTGTATAATGTTGAAAAGGTGATAAGGACAAATAAACCATAAGCCCACCAACTCCTGCTCCGGCAAAGCCGGCCAAGCTCCACAAGCCATGTAAAGAACCTAATATATTTCTCCCATAATCTTTCTCTAAATTTAATGCTTGTGTATTTAAAGAAATATTCATCATATTACCTAACATACCAAAGATGAAAACCATAATGGTTAGAAAGAAGGCATCCATAGAAATCCCAATACCTACCAATACAAATATGTATAGGGAAAGGCCAACCATTATCACCGATTTACTCCCAAATTTAATTACAGCCCAAGTCGCTAGAGGCAAAGCGAGTAATGAGCCTAGAGGAAGACCCAGCAAAACTGATCCTAACTGTCCTTCACTTAACCCAAATTTCTGTTGAAAATCAGGTATTCTAGAAGCCCATGATGAAAAACACAATCCCGTAAGGAAAAAGAAAGCACCGGCTGAAATTCTTCTTGTTTTTAATTGTACCATTGGATTTTAAATAATTCACAAAGGTAAGACAGAAAGCCTAGTAATAACAAAAGTCATTTTTAACTTTTTGTGAACAATTCTACAAACTAAAATGGCTACTTCAGAGTTAATGGTAAAACTAAATGACATTCTATTGAATTGCTGAGATTATTCCCACGACTTTCAATTGTTGTCTATTCCCAAATAAAAAGACATATTTAATATGGAATTCGTAATTGCAGGAACCACAATCGCACTTGCCATATTGTTAATAAGAATAATTATCAAAAAGTTTTCGATTGATGGCTATTGCTATTCATTACAACATACTTATAATTGTTAATAGAGATTAACCAATGAAATAACCAATCTTTTTGGGCATGAATAAAAACAAGGAAGTTGTTTCCATTACCTTTTTCCAATACCCCAAAAGAAATCGTTGGTGGGCATTTAATCAAATGCAGTTGGCCATATCCCCATTGGAGAGAGTACCAGGGAAGAAATTCTTTAAACTAATGGGTACCGGAGGAGGTTTTGGTTTTTCTCTCAAACCGGACTTTTCTACCTACGCTTTACTTATGGTATGGGAGGACATTGAGGCTGCCAAAAATTTTAATTTATCTGATGTATATCTTAGGTTCAACCAACAATGTATAAACAATTTCACCTACTGGATGCGGTGTATTCAAAGCCATGGAACTTGGTATGGTGAAAAGCCTTTTAATCCCAGCCAAGAAAAAGCCAAGGGTCCGATTATGGTAATCACCAGAGCCCGAGTAAAACTTCACAAAGTTTTACGATTTCTAAAATACGTCCCAAATACTAGCAAATCCGTAGAAAAAGCAAATGGATTAATTTTTACTAAAGGGATAGGAGAATGGCCCATTATCGAACAAGCAACTTTCAGTTATTGGAAGAGTCAAGAACAAATGGAAGACTATGCCTATGGCCTTGCACATAAAGAGGTAATCAAAAGAGTAAAAAAAGAAAATTGGTACAAGGAGGAACTTTTTGCTAGGTTTATCCCCATCGATATCAACGAAACCCCAGATTAGAAGCAATGAAAATCACCAAAACCAGATTGGCACCAACCCCTAGTGGTTACCTTCATTTGGGGAATGTACTTTCATTTCTTATTACTGTAAGCTTAGCCAAAAAGCATGGTGCAAAAATCCTACTTCGAATCGATGATTTGGATCACAAGCGCGTCAAAACCGAGTATATTCAAGATATTTTTGATACGCTAGACTTTTTGGAAATACCCTATGATGAAGGTCCTAAAAGCACAAAGGAGTTTCTTCAAGATTATTCTCAACGAAATCGTCTTTCAATTTACAAAGAATTTATTGACGAATTAAAAGAAAAAAATAAAGTTTTCGCCTGCGAATGTTCCAGAAAAACCCTTTTAAACAAACATCCCAAAAGGTGGTACACAGGCACTTGCCTTGATAGAAACTTACCTCTAGACAAAAAACAAACTGCACTTAGAATAATTACTGACTTAACGCATACGATTAATATCAACCTTTATAATGAAGTAAATAAACCTCATCACCTTACAGATGCTATGAATTTTTTTATAGTGCAAAAAAAAGATACCTACCCAAGTTATCAATTGGCATCTATGGCAGATGACATTTATTTTAACGTAGATTTTATTGTCAGAGGTATAGACCTGTGGCCTTCAACACTTGCACAAGTTTACCTTTCTAGCCAGTTGCCAATGCAGCAGACATTTAATCAGGCGGTTTTCTACCACCATCAATTGTATAAAGAAGAAGGAAAAAGCTATCCAAATCCAATGGAAGTTATGCTATTCGTCAAATGATTAAAGCCGGGACAAAAAAAGAAGAAATTTACAAGAGGATAGGCAATCACTTGCATTTACCCCAACTAACGACCAATTTAGAAGAATTCTCAAATCAATTCCTTCTTCAATTGGATCAATCATCAAAATCCGGTATTGTCAATAGTTCTCCTCCTCTTAAGGCAGACTGATGTGCCACAATGCCGGGAACAGTATATGCCATGGCTTCATATATATTGATTCTGGGCATACGGTCTTCCACAATGGATTGGATAAACTCATGGGTAAGAAAAGTATGAGAACCATCATGACCACTGTTGTGCCTCATTCTTTCAGGAAGCATATCCGTTTCCCACCATTTGGTAATTTCATAAGGTGCTACTTTATTTCTAGTATGTTCAAAACCGGCATCATCCTTTGCCATTTCCGATGCATTGGTAACCATTGTAGGCTCGTTGGAATGACCTGTAGGTAAATAAAAGCTCATCTTCTCACCTCTCCATTCACCACGCTCGGCATTTCTTAGGGCTCCCTTCCAGTTAACTTCTACCCTAAAAGGATGCCCTTGATTGGTTTGAAAGAAAGCCGTTTCATTCCAAAACGGGTTGTTATAGGGATTATTTTCCAACAAGCCCTCCCCATTTCCATAACCAAGGCAACTAACCTTTTTCAATCTTTCTCCCGTAACACTTACCAATAATGCTGTGCAATGGGTAGGATAATTCATTGGTGCCAAACCATGTCGCCAAGTAGGCTTTCCATCTTCAAACCATAGAACTTCCAATCCAGGGTGGTTGTATTCTGCCGCAGCACTAAAGATCTCCCCAAAACGGCCTTCTTCATAGAGTTTTCTAGCGGTAATGGTCCCTTGCATGTATACACTGGTTTCCGCCATCATAAAGTTTTTCCCTGTACTTAAAACAGCTTCCCTTATTTCTTGGCACTCCTCAATAGTCATCCCCAAAGGCACAGCACACATAACATGTTTCCCGGCCTTTAGACTAGCGAGGGTATGTTTGGCATGGTCAGGAGCAGGAGTTGCCAAAAAGACTGCATCTATTTTGGAGTCCTTTAAAAGTAAATCAAGAGAAGTGTATGACTTATCACAACCGTAAGTTTTCATTAAGTTATTTCTCCTATCCTCTCGGAGGTCACTGACAGCTTCTACAATGCAATTTGGGTGTTCATGAAATTGAAATGAGGCGCCAAACCTTCCTCCTACTATTCCTATCCTAACCTTTTTAGATGCTAAAAGATCGGTAGAAAATGAATACAATGGACTTAGGCCTACTAGGCCGGTAATAAGGCTGGATTTCTGGATAAACTGTCTTCTTTTCACGGTATCAAACGATAAATAAAATAAAATTAATAATTGGCCACTCTTATATTGGCACTGGTCATCAATTAAGTATTGAAACCTTAATAAATACTAAACTTTAAAAATAGCAAACTACGGATAAATCCAAACAACATATTGCATAAACGGCAAATAAAGGATAAAACTGTCAATAAAAAAATTTGTATATTAGGTGATATCCATCTAGAACCAAGACTTTAATTGATAGTGCTTATCACCCTGTTGATTTTTAAATTTATGTAAAAAAATTGAACCACTTACTTTACTTTGAATTAAAATAAAAATGGTAACAAAACTCCAATTCAATTATAGGCTAGAGATAATAGATTAAAGAAAGATGACCAAAAATTTTAATTCTTAGCATTAATCCTTCTAAATTGCTTTACAATAAACCAATTGAACCCATGAAAGAAACTAACCCAAGAAGAAGTGTGCTAAAAAAATGGCAGGAACGGGGCTTGCAGGTTTGCTTGTACCATCGATATCAAACAGGCTGGCCGCAGCTGAATCAAGCTTACCGGAAGGTTTAAAGGGCAATGTCAATCATTCTGTATGCAGATGGTGTTACAATGACATTGCATTTGAAGACCTTTGTAAAGCAGCAGTAGAAATCGGATTAAAATCTATTGAATTGGCCGGTCCTGAGGAGTGGCCAATACTATCAAAATATGGCCTGGACTGTGCAATGCCTTGGGGAGCAGGTTTGGGTATTGAAAAAGGATGGAACAATCCGGAACTACATGAAGAATTAATAGAAAGTTATAAAAAAGTCATACCTAAGGTGGCAAAGGCAGGATATAAACAAATTATCTGTTTTTCCGGCAACAGAAATGGTTTGGATGATGAAATGGGTATAAAAAATTGTGCGATGGGCTTAAAAAAGTGATGCCAATCGCAGAAAAACATGGTGTAACGATGTGTATGGAACTACTTAACAGCAAAGTAGACCATAAGGATTATCAGGCAGATCACACAGCCTGGGGAGTTGCCTTATGTAAAGAAGTGGGTAGTGATAAAATGAAATTACTGTATGACATCTACCATATGCAAATTATGGAAGGTGATGTAATAGCTACCATTAAAGCACATCACACCTATATTTCTCATTACCATACAGGCGGAGTTCCGGGTCGCAATGAAATTGATGAAAGTCAGGAGCTATATTACCCGGCAATTGTAAAAGCCATATTGGCCACAGGCTATTCAGGTTATATCGGCCAAGAATTTATCCCAAAAAGGCCTGATAAACTGGCTTCATTACAACAAGGAGTAGAAATCTGCGATGTTTAAATGTAATTTTCATGTTCAAGATAATGAACCTGTTATCAATCACATTAAGATATTTTCAAAAACCACCAATTAGTAAAAATTCCGATAGATGGATGTTTTTAAAAATTCAGGAGATTTAAAAATAGCACTTAATTTTAACCCATAATATCTAGCTAACCCTCTGATCACTGAGGATTAAAAATTAAAGACAAAAAAAGGCGTTGTTAAACAACGCCTTTTTTTGTCTTAAGAAATATGCCTCAGTTCATATTGATTTTATTGTCTGTAAATATATTTTTAGCAATGGAAGGTTTTCTTTTGGTTTGCTTCCTTTTTTCCGCGTATAATTTTCCCCTGATACAAGGGGAGCTTTCTTGCAATTATCTTTGACTTTTTGTAGTGTTTTCTTGTCCATCCATATTCCTAGAGATGTAGCAATTAATATGAGAACCGGAAGTAAGACATGATCATTTAAAGCATAGCCAAAAAACACAATTGATATAAAGGTCAACTTCACTACTACTAAAATCAATGAAACTTGGTCATGCTGTAATCCCATCCTTAGTAAAAAGTGATGAACGTGGCTTTTATCAGGCTTCAATGGTGATTTTCCATTTTTGGTTCTCTTAATAAATATTCTAACTGTATCATAAATCGGGATGATCAAGAAAGCTAAGCCGGCTGAAAAAGGGGCATTTAATTTCAGCCCTTCCCAAGGAGCCATGAGACCTGTTTTGTCAACAAATAAAATTACCAATACGGTAAGGCAAAACCCAACACTTAAGGATCCGGTATCGCCCATAAAGATTTTAGCTGGATGCCAATTAAACACCAGAAAAGCCAATATCCCTCCCACTAATGTAAAAGAGATCAGACTATATGAGATCATTCCGGCAGTATAAAACCAAAATCCTAGAATACTTAAAGTCACTAAACTTAAAGAACCGGCTAATCCGTCTGCACCATCAATTAAATTAAAAGAATTGGTCAGTGCTAAAATTGCGAAAAAAGTCACACCAACACTTACAAGATATGGGATTTCATATATCCCCATAAAACCATACAAACCGGAGATACGAATATCTGCCATCACGATTACGAAAAAGGCAGGTATTGATTGTCCTATTAGCTTTTGAACAGCTGTTAACTCAATTAGATCATCTCTTAATCCAACCGAAAACATAATCGCTAATGCAACTAAAAAATACCGGGTTTCAACAATCTGATCAAAACTTAACCATGCAAACAAACCGACGAAAGTAGCAAAAACAATAGCAATTCCACCCATCGACGGGATCTTGCCTGCATGAATTCTCCTTCCGCCAGGCGACTCAGTAAAATTGATTTTCTTAAGAATCAAAATCAGTACAGGAGTCATTAAAAAACCAAAGAAAAATGAAGTTACTGTTGCCAGAAAAATGTTCATAGTAAAAGGATTTTGACAAAAATACACATAAGCATCTTACAATATTATAATTACTCTATAAAATTTCATAAAAAAATTATTTAACCTCACCCTTTATACTAGATGCTATACCATTCTATAAATTGAGTTTTATCATTATTTAACTGTGTATGTGGCATATAACCTAATTCTTTCGCTATTATTCTCTTATCTGAACAGCTTAAGGGAAAGTTTCTAGGTTGCAAAGGAAGTAAAATTAAATTGGATTTCATTTCAAGACAATTCTAAATAACATATAAGGTTAAAAAGAATAAAACTTGAGGGAACAATAATAAGTAAAACTATTAGGACCTTAAGGTTTAATATTTTCACAGATACCAAATCTCCAAATTTAATTTTTCAGGTTCATTTGAAACTTATTATAAACACGTTACAAGCCTGCCCTCAATAAACCTTCCGGTAACCCTATCATGATAATAGCCTCTACTGGTTTTTCCCTCAATTTCAGCTATAGTAAACAGAAATAGTGCCATATATTCTCCTTCTGGAGACTCACTTACAAGGAAAACACATAAACAGCTGGTATACAACCAAATAACAATTGCACAAGAATGGATTATTATTGTGCTTGAAAAATCAGAAGCACCAGCTACTCAAAAATTTATATTCAGGTTGATGAAAAGAACGTTAAGAAAATAAACATAACAAAAGTAAACTTAAGTTAAAAACCTTAAATTATTTGTATAAAGGGTCCTAAAATTATCCCATCTACTTCTGTATTTGACTCGGAATGAACAAACAAATTTATCAGCAAACGCCAATACCTTATAATACAATATTTTTTAAAAATATTATATACACCTTCTTTAGCATATAAATTCAATTTGGAAAAAATGTAATTTTGAAAAGACAAATTTAAGAACTGATCTGTAACTCATATAAATTGGACCAATTCTGAATCCTAGTTTGATTTATTTTAAAGAATATAACATAAACCATTGACATTATTTCCCCTACAATTTTCTATACTTTTACCTTACATACTTCATCCAAGTCCATCCCTATAAATCAAAAGCCCTTGTGAGAAAAGTCTACAGTAAGATTATTATCTGTTTGTACCTATTAGATACACCAAATGGATTTTACCGTGAAAAGAAAGCATGTTTTTTCCTTTCGGGAAAAATTCGTTGGTAGATGGATCACTTTGCCATTGGTAATTTGTGCCATTCACCAATTGAAATTGAGAGCCTAGTAAAAAGTCATTCCATTTCCTATTTGCCAGAATCCCAACAGTAAAATCCACCCAAGGGAGCATCTCACTATCCTGACCAAAAGCCCTGTAATAAAAGTCTTGGTGATTGGCTATTCGTTCTACCATTATCCCCAGTTTGTTGAATCCTCCAACAACTGCCACTTCAAAAGTTTGGCCATTACTACCCGTACCAATGCCTGAGCCCAGTGCTTTCCCCTATTTGTAAAGCCCCTTACTTGATAATGCGTAGACCAAGAAGTTCTTCCACCAAGACCTTCATATCGAATGTATCTATTAACAGATTCCTGCTGATGAACAATTTCACTTCGAATTTGAAGATAGGTGTTTTTCTTGCCAAGGGAGATTAATTTTTGAAAACCCATTAAATAGGCTCGGGAATGTTCTGGGTTCAGTATGGCATCCCTCCAAGTCAAGGCATGGTCTCTCCTGCCATACTCTCCATATATTTCAAATTTTGCCTTTTTGCTTAAGAATTTAAAAAACAGAGTTGCTTGTTGGTCTCGAGCCTCACTATCAAAGGCCACAGAGTTTCCATCTTGAAAAATTCCTTTTTTTGAAAGGCATCAAAGATTGGGAAATAATCTCGAAACTGGTCCCCTTGCTTGGCGCTATACTGCTGAAATGTTCGAATAAAACCTAAATATAAACCTGGAACCCATTTAGGCTGATAACTTATATTGATGGCGTTTAGGTACCTCCAATCATCGTCTAGTGGGAGGAAATACAATTCATTAAGCGTGTCATCTTGCGAGGCAGGCATTCCCGAACTCTCCAATCTCCCTACGATCAATTGTCCTTCAAAATGTCCCATAAAGGTTTTTAGGGGCCGATGAGAGTTTAAGGTAAGGTGAGGAAAACTTTCTGCATTACCGGAGAATGTCAAGGAACTCCATTGCCCCGGCCCCCACCATAAAGTACGGGTGGAAATCCCTGTTTCAAAACCCCCAAACCTTGCAGTTAGGCTGGATTGGCCCCACCATAACCTGCTGGAATTCCCATTTGCAAGTAATTCCGGCCGGTCATTTCTATTCCAATAATGAAATCTATCATTTAAAACTTGACGGGAAAAATCACTCCCAAACCCTTGATAATTTTTATTTTGGGCAAAGACAAATTCTGGTTGTAACTGAAGATATAAGAAACCTAGTCTTCCGTACCCCCCGCGCTAATGTATTGTTCATATCCCCTTCCATTGTGCATGCCAAACCCGCCATACCCATAAGGTCTCTTGCTATTATATAGCATGGTTGATTGTACCGGGAATACTGTATAACTAATCTTATTTTCTTCCTTATTTGGAGATAAGAAAAGAGATTGAACAGAAAGATTAGGCCTTAAACCATCTTGATTAAGTGAATCTAATTCATCTGAAAATAGTAATTTTCTTCTGCCATACTCTTCTACTATAGGTGTTCCTGGGGCCAAGTTTTGGGAAAAAGACTTGTTTATCCCAAAAAATAAAAGCAGAATAATCAGCCAGTTTTTCAATTGGTATTTCTTTGTCATGTAATTAATGCTGATTTTACTTGTTTTCAAGATCTTCCAAACAAAAAGATATTATTTCTCGAGTCTTATCAAAATCATGTTTTTCAAAAACCCTCATGTCAGATTTAGAAGCACTTAGTATTCCTTCAGGTAATTCAGAAAAATCATTTATAGAAATGGCATAACCATTGGTTGCCATAAATTCTGCAATGTCTAATTGATGGTTATCAACTCTCTCGGTATTTGGAACAATTATTATCTTCTTTTTTAACTCCAATAATTTATAAATAGTACCTGCTCCTGCATGGCAAATGACCAAATCAGAGGCTATGTAATAGGTATTGATTTCAGAGTTAAATCTAAAAAAGGGAAGTTTACCGGCTTGTATTTTCCATCGGCAATTTGGAAAGTAATTTCGTGACCCAGCCCAATACATTCTTCATCCAAATACTTAATTAAAGAGTCAAACCTAGTTGTCCCGACAGTAACCAAAATTTTCATAGTAATCCTGAGTAAATGGCTTTAGGGTAAAACTTAAATAAAGACCTGTTTTGAATATAGAATTTGTCGGCAATTCTGTACATCACTTTTCCAGCGTAGGACTGGGTTTCAAAGCGTGACCAAGTTTCAATAAAAACAATTTTCGTTTTCTTTAATTTAAATAAAATAGAAAAAGGAATTGCCAAACCCGGCCCGGTTGAAATCACTGAGAGAACTTTGTAATTCTTATTGATCTTAGAAAAACAAGAAATAAAATTATAATACTTCCTTGGAATACTAAAGAGATTCATAAACGAAAAATACTTGTTTCTAAACGGCGGCTGTTCGAAGGTCTCAATAATACTCGGATGAATGATTGATGCTTCACTTTCGGAAATCCCTATAAAGCTAACGTTCCCGAACTCCTTGTTAATCCCAGTTAACAACTTCTCCATTTGGGCTTTATGCCCTCCTGATCCGTAAATCAAAAGTATAACCTTAGGTTTCATTATTTACCAAGTAATTTATAAAAGAACCTGTTTTTATAGTATTTTATTGCCAAGGGATCTTCAATTCTATCTATATTATTTTTAGCTGATTCCTTATAACCATTGATATATTGCCTTGCATCATCCTTTTTCCCTAACAAGTACATTCTTGCAGCTCCGGCTAGAACATATAAATAGGGGACATGCCGCATATAGGCAGACTTACCATAGTACTCAAACCCAAATTTCGCACCACGTTGCCTTAGACTAACTTCTAGTTCAGGAAAAGATTGTACTTTCCATCCTAGCATAATCGCTCTGGCTGCAGATACAGAGTCCTGTGAAATGGAGATTGAATAATCAGTTTGATCTAAACAAGCCCTTCGCCAAACCCTAAAACCGCTTGGGGCAAAGCTTTTGTTTACATAGCTCGTAATGATTTCATTACCATAATCCTCTTGTTGCTTAGAAGCCGAAGCTATTCCTAGTTTAGGGTTATTCTCAAATTTTTAAGTAGCACCTCGTAATAGACATTTTCAGGAAATACATCACTATCAAGGATTCCTACATACTCATATTTAAAGTCCTTCTCAAGGGATAAGATCTTATTTAATCCAAACTTTATGATTCGACTGTATTTTGGCCCCAAGGCATAAGACTGATCCACATCCTCATAATTGACCAGCTGAATCCTGGTATTTTTAAAAGCAGCTCCGTGTTTCTTTATTTCCTCCTCAAATACTTCAACGGTATTGTCTGTACTTCCATCATTAATAAATATCCATAAATCCGGCCTTTTAGTTTGTTCAGCCATACTTCCCACTAACTTGGGGATATTTTTGGCCTCATTTTTTGCCGGAGTTACAATAGCAAGTTTTCCTGTCATTTTATACGAACGCTTTTGATTTTATTTGCTTTTCTTCTTTATGCATGATAGCTATTATTGTCAAAAATAGCCACCACAGGGTGCTCAAGACTACAATATTACCAACAATCATTCCTAAATAAATCGCTGCCAATGCAACATATAGGGCGTAGTAATAGGAGGAACTTTGTTCAATGGCATTTTTTCTTAATTTAAAGAGACCATAGTACATCCCATATAAAAAAAGAACAAAACCAAACAACCCAAATTCCAACAATATACGCAAATAATCATTGTGAGGCTCCCTTATACTACTTTCTAAAAAGTAAGGACTGATTAAAGAGGCGTACTCTAACCCCATTCCGGTATATAATCCATCTTTTTCAACAAGCTCATCGTACATAAGCTTCCATGTAACTATTCTCCAGACAAGAGAACTACCTCCTCCGGCTTTATTTTCAGCTAGTCTTTCCGAGATGGCAGTTACATCAGTCAATTCCTTTACTCTATTTTGCATCAATAGACCTGCCCCTGCAATGAAAATCGGAAAAATAAGGATGGCGATTACCTTTTGCCATTTTCTGGCATAATGAGATAAAAAAAGAAAGAGGACCAATAATAAACTTATAACTCCTCCCATTCCTCCAAGAAAAGCCGACAGGAGGAAGACAAAAAATGCCGGAAGGTACCTCTTATAAACGATCAGTAAAATAGAGAAATAGGGTACTAGAAAATAACTAAAGTGATTTGAATTTATAAATGTTCCACTTGGCCTTGGCATACCCATAAATAGAAACTGAAAGAATGCCAAAGCACTCTCAATTAAAACTATGATTGTATACAACAAGAAAATTTGTTTAAAAGAAACTTTACTGTAATATACCAATATAAACATGGCAAAATAGGAGAAATAGCGAATCACACCTCTTATAGTATACAAAGGCTCACCATGAATCACAGCCGCGTTTATAAAAGCATATCCTATTAATAAAAAAAATATGGAAGAAAAAAACAATAGGTATTTGGGCAACCTTAACTTAAAAACTAATAATAATAAAAAACAACCAAGCAAAGCAAGACCAATAACTGCCCCAAATCCCGCTCTATCTACAAGAACTCTCAAAAAGAGCAGTATCATTATCAAAACAGAAAAAAAATCCCATTGCTGGAATTCTTTTAGGTTAATACTATTTGGTATTTTAAACTTCAATTGAAATTAGTTAATCATATTTAGCTTTACTTGCCAACCGATACAATTGCTTTGTAATAGCAGTAGGTAGAATAGACCAAAATGTGATAGCAAATCCCTTTTTGGTAAGGTACTTCCATTTCACTTTACCCCACAAAGGCTCGGTTTTTTCCCAACTCTTAATGTTTGCAACCATCTACTCACAACCCTTGCGTTTAGAAATTGGAATAGAAGCCGTATTATTTGTTTATCTTCAGTAATGGAGGCCAACTGTTTAACGGTAGTCGCTTCACAGCCAACTTCAAATCCTTCTACTTTGGTCACCATATTGACAGAATCTCTGTGATAAACAACAGTTAATCTTGGAGACCAGATAGCTAATTTGCCATAAAAAATTGCTCTTAACCAAGTATCTACGTCACCTCCCCTTTTACACCTTCCTTCCGGAAAACCTCCTATTTCTAAAAGTAGATCCTTCCGAAAACCAACCGCTCCCGTCCAAAATGGTGGAGCACCATAAATACTATTTTTTAAAAAAGCCTTGAGTTCAATTTCGTGTATTCCTTTAGCCTGGTGCTTTTTGTGATAACTATTAGGAAAGCTTCTTTCTTCCTTATTGTCTTCGAAATTATCCTTCCAAGAGTTGGAAACAATTTTTGCATTCGGCTGATAATTGATTAACTCAAAAAAGTAACTAAATGATTGTCTAACCATTCATCATCAGCATCTAAGAAGACTACCCAATTGTATTTGGCCTTAGCAATACCTAGATTTCTTGCAGCATATCCCCCGGACCCGGTTCATTTCTTTGGAAAACCTTTATTCTTTTATCCGAATAAGATCTCGCCTTCTCTAAGCTTCCATCAGTAGAACCATCATCCACTAGCAATAGCTCCCATTCTTCAAATTTTTGTTTCAAGACCGAAGTAATCGAACGGTCTAAATGAGGATATTTATTGTATACGGGAATTATTACACTAAACATTTGTAAAATGTATCGTTAGCATTCTCATTACCAAAAGTCCAAAAAAGAACAGTATTCCGATAATCCCACCCAATATCAAAAAACTAAGCTTAATAATATAACCTTTGGCTCACTGGCTGAGGTAGGTAATTGAGGTTTTTGAAAAACAGTCATGACAGGAGTAGCATTTTGAACCTTGATCCTTGATTGTTCCATCTGTTGGGCTAATGAGTTATAAAGGCTAAACTCAAGATTGAAATCCGCCTGAAGCCTATCTTCTTCAGTTTTCAACAACTGGGAGTTTATCCCTCGATTACTGTCCCTAAAATTTGCCAATTTCATTTGAGTTTGTTCTACTCTGCTTTTAGCTTCATTGGTACGTTCCTTAATAAACTCAAAGTTCTTGACTTCTTTATCCAGTATTATATTGGTTAGGTACTCTTTAAGGAATCTACTTAAAACCTCATTGAACTGTGCACTGGCCAATGGTTCCGGCATTTTTGTTTGAATTACCAATAGCCGGTCTTCTTTCTCTACTTCAATTCGTGTTCTAAGTTGAGCTATCGTTTTCCTTTCTTTGGTATCAAATGCCAAAATAGTTTCTTCTCCTTGTTTTTCTTCTATATTAAAATCAATACCTTTTGCGGTAGTATTGGATAATAGCATAGATTTTACTTTACTTGGTAACTTAGCCAAGTGATAATATAAATTGTGTTTTTCATACTCATTCACAAATTCCAATAAAGTAATGCTATCTTGAGCCTCCTCAAAATATACTTTTTCATACATTAGGCGTTTTAAAAAGTCACTTTCTAGCACGAGCTCAGGAATCAATTCTGGAGGTAAGGCTTCAGTGTTTTGGTTTCCTATTCCTAAGTTACCCAAACCAGAAATAGAGGCTAAACCTCCTAAAGCTTTGGAGTTGATTCCATTTGACTGCTCCATTAATAATTTGGAGGTAGTTGTATATTCATCAGATGAGGTGAAAATATAAACCAAGCCCAATGTAAACACCGTCATGGCAACGATCATGATCCACTTCTTAAAAGCTATGATTTCATTGATCAAGTCTTTAATAAGGATTTCTTCTGCACGAAGAGATTTCTTAATAAATTGATCCAAGTGGGAAATGTTTTTTTCATTAATTGCAATTTTAAATGTTTTTGTTTCTAATACTCGCCCACTGCAGTTTAATTAAGTGCATGACACCTACTGATTCCACATACCAGCGAATTATTAGCACTTGGAAATAATCCTTTGTAGATTCAAATTCTATGTGATTTATCCTATTAATTGGTGGCATTAATCGCTTTAAAAGAGTGAGTAACTTCTTTCCGAATTTTAATCTTGTAAATGTTTCTCTGTAATAACCTGAAATTGTCCGCTTTTTCTTAAAGGCTATCTCAGACAAAGACGTACGTGAAGGGTGATTTATAACAGCCATTTCGGCAAAAGAAATCTTTTCTCCAAACTCACTTAAACGAAGGTTCCAATAAAAATCTCCTCCTGACATCAACTTTTCATCAAAAGCACCAAATTGTTCAAAAAGATGCTTTTTTGCAAAAAAATTACCTGTTACTGACTTTTTAAAGACCTTGACATTACGTTCTTGCTGAAAGGCCAAATATTTTTCGTAAACAAATGCAAAATAACTTCCGTTTTCAGGACGAAACAATTTTATCTTTCCTCCAACCCTTGAAACCTTGGAATTTTTCATTTCCTTTAACCCCTCTTTAATCCAATTTGGGTCTGGAATACAATCCGAATCTGTAAAGGCATATATATCTCCATTTGCTATCTTCATGCCTGCATTTCTAGCAGCGTAAGATCCGGGGTTTTTTTCCTCAATTATTTTACATCCACTCGCTTCTACAAAGTCGGGTTTCGGATCATAAGGATCATTATTGACTACTATAATTTCAAACTTACTTGAAGGAAAGTTCTGTTTTTTAGTCCAAGTAAACAAAGATTTAACCTTTCCCAATCTCTATAGGTAGGGATAATTACTGAAACATCTATTAATGATTCTCCACTATTATCTGATTCTTTGACTTTCACTCTAAGTATTCAATTCTAGACATTAATTGTCCCTCTTATCGCTAGTTTTTATGTGATTTATAAGGAAGGTTTGATTAGCCAATCTTTATAATCAATGGTTTAAGATTTTATAGCTTAAATAGAAATAATACTTTAAATAGTATTTTTTATAAATCTAAAGCTTAAAATTAATCAAGACATTTTAATTGGATATTCGATCTATCAAAATCCCTAAAGTTGCAAGGCTAGATGCAATTCCTATCCATGCTTGAACAGACATTGGTTCACGCTTTGGCTTTTGTGGAACGATGATCTCTGCTCCCGGTTCTATTTTAGGGAAAAAGTTAAAAAACAAAAACTTATTCGTCCGATGAACATCTCCATTGGCATAAACGACATATGCCCTGGATTTTCTAGCCTGTTCTGTAAAACCTCCGGCTCTAGATATATAATTTCTAAATCCACGGGACATGTCATACCTAGCTGTTGTTGGATAAAGTACTTCTCCCCTCATTCTTACAGTTTGCAGTTCTTTTGGAATACTAATCACATCCCCCTCTTGCAATATCAAGTCATATTTGGAACCAGGCTGAGAAAGAATTTTCATCAGATCAATACCAATAAGTTCCTTGTCTCTGGTGGCTACCTCCATCACCGTACTGTCTTCCTCACCTAGAAATTGATACTTGTCTTCGGAAATACTATCAGACTGCTTTAATTCCTCATTGGTTTTTCTCTCTTCATGCAAAAGCAAAGCCATCCTGTCATCAATCCTTTCTAATAGTTTACCTTCCGCTTCCGCATTTTCAATTTCATCTTCACGGATGATGTTCCTATGTAATGATTCCAATTGTTCAAGTTTAATATTTTCCTCTGTCTTCGTTTTAAAAAACTCCGTTCTCCGAATTAAGGTCGCTCCTTTAGGATAGGCATAATTATTAAGCCCCCCAGCCCTCTTTAACACATCTGAAATCCTTTCATCTCTCTTTTCAAGGGTAAAACCTCCAGGATAAAAAACTTCCCCTTCAACATAAACAATTTTTTCTTCTTGAAAACCCGGGCTTTTTCTAACAAAAACATGGTCAAAGGGTTCTAAAATTATTTCTCTTTCAGCCTCTGTGATTTTTAAATCTTCATCAATGGAGACCGTAAAGATTTTTGCAATCTCCCCCAACTTCACCTTTCACTCTCCTTGCTATTTCAATATTAGCGCTAGATGCTGACTCTTTAAAACCACTGGCCTTTGTAATCAAGTCCCCAACGGTCATGTTTTTTGCATATTGGAAGACTCCTGTTCTATTTACCTCCCCTGAAATCTGCACATAATACTCTTCTTTCAGGTCATACTTACTTGGAATACTTAATATATCTTCACGCATAAGTGGTACATCTACAGCATTCCCGGAAATAATAGCCCCCAAGTCAAGGGTTAACACTTCCATTGTAAAATCAGGATTGGTTCTGTATAAAGTAGCCCTTTCTGAAAAAGCATCACCACGAAGACCACCGGCAAGCTCAATAAGCGACTGAACAGTCATCTCATCAGAAATTGCAAATTCTCCCGGTCTAAAAACAGCACCTGAAACTTGAACCCGATTGTCATACCTTTCAAGGATACTACCAACTACAAATAAATCCCCATCCTTTATAGAAAAGGAATCAAAATCTTTATTGAAAATATTATCTACTCTCAAATTTTGGTCTGTAGTTCTTTTGACTGTTACAAGCTCTTTGTAGGCCTCACTTTTAAATCCTCCTGCAAATGCCAATAAATCATGGATATTTTCATCTCCCTTAACTTCAAATAGCCCCGGTCTACGAACAGGGCCTTCCAATTCGACTCTTGTCTGGATGGGAGGAACGATCACTACATCATTGTCTTGTAAGACAATATTCCCCTTCTGATTACCATTCACCAAGAAATCATAGACATCCACTTGTCCAACTGATTTGCTATCTCTATAAACCTGAATATTTCTAAACGACCCTATTTCATTTGGTCCGCCAGCCAAATAAAGAGCATTAAAAACATTGGCAAAGGAGGGCAAAGTATAAGTTCCCGGCTTATTTAATTCTCCAGCCATGGTCACTTGAATGCTTCTTATATTTCCAACCCTCAATTGTAAAAATGTATTTGGATTTGGTCCTTTCAGTCCTGAATAAATCTGTCCCAAGGCATTTTTCACCCTTAACCTAGCACTTTCCACACTTGCACCACCAATATTTATTGGACCAATATTCGGAATTAAGATTTTTCCCTCAGGAGAAACTGTCATGTCAAAGGCCGCCTGCGAAGCACCATAGACATCTACTAGCACTTGATCGCCTGTCCCGAGAATATAATTTTCCGGAGTAGGGATATTTAAATTAGGATTGAAATTTAATTCTTGATTGTGAAACAAAGTATAGCCAAAAATCTTTTTTGTTGAGGACTAAGATCATAATAAGGATCAGACTGCCTAAGGCTATCAAAAACATTTTGTTGCATTTCTGCGTCCACAACCTCTCTCTGATTATTTCTTCCAGTACTTTTTCCTGCAGTGACTTCACTATTTCCGGATTTCAAGGATTCTATTCTTTGTCGCAGTTTAGCAACTTCAGATGCAGGCATACCTCTCTCTAGCCATAGCCTCCAATTGCATTTCATTCATACCGGAAGATTCTGCGCGTTTTATTAATTGTTCAATCTGTGCATCGGACAACTCATCTACTTTAAGGTTTTGTATATCCTGAATAGATTGGCTATAACCTATTGAAACAATAAAAAGCAGAATTATTATCGATGAAAATCTAAAGTAATGGATGAATTTACTGATCATTTTAAGGATTCTTTAATTTAAAAGGAAGTATAAAAACTGATGATTTTTGGAGATTTTGCTAACAAAAACCTACAGCTTCGCCACCTCAGTTACATTTAGTAATAGAGCATTCCATCTATGAAATGGCCCAATTGTACAAAAAATTGGCCCTATTCCAATTACACCACAAAAGTAAGCAATACCTATGGAATTAACATAACATGGAATTTTTAAATCCATAGTCTTGCTGATCGAAATTTAATTGAACTTTTCACGAATGAAAGGGAACACAAATTAAAACATTGGTAAATACGGAATCTCTTTTTTTAAGGTTGGTAAAAAAGTGAAAGTTTCCTATAATTTCATAAATGGAAGGCACGGTAAAAAATTAAACTATATCTAATTCAAACACTGAAGTAAAAAGTCCCATAATAAAAAAAGACAACTGTAAAATATAAAGGAGCAAAACAAATAAATGTTTTGCTCCTCAATAAACACAATTATTTTAAACTGATTATTCAGCCTGATTCAAGACCTTGTGACCGCCTTTCATTAAGTGTACATCTCTTTTAAACAAACTAACGTCAGAAAGCACCATATCTTCAACCAAAAGTTTAAGATCATATTTTGGTTTCCAGTCTAGTTTGGTCATCGCCTTATTAGGATCTCCAATTAATAAATCTACCTCGGTAGGTCTAAAATAGGCAGGATCGACATTCACCAAGACATCTCCGACTTTTACATTGAAAGTTGAAGTCCCCAAAACTTCAAAGGCTTTTTCTTTGTCAATGGATTCCAAAATCCCTTTTTCTTCCAACCCTTCACCTTCAAATTTTAAAGTAAAGCCTACTAATTCAAAAGCCATTTTAATAAAGTCTCTTACTTTAGTAGTTACTCCTGTAGCAATGACATAATCTTCAGGTTCGTCTTGTTGAAGAATCCTCCACATGGCATCAACATAATCCTTAGCATGGCCCCAGTCCCTTTTGGCATCCAAATTACCCATGTAAAGGTTTTTCTGAAAACCCAATGCAATTTTGGCAACAGCTCTGGTGATTTTTCTGGTAACAAAAGTTTCACCTCTTAATGGAGATTCGTGGTTGAATAGGATACCATTACAAGCATACATACCATAAGCTTCTCTGTAATTCACCGTAATCCAATAACCGTAAAGTTTCGCAACGGCGTAAGGGGATCTAGGATAGAATGGTGTAGTCTCTGATTGAGGAACTGCCTGAACCAAACCATAAAGCTCGGAAGTAGATGCTTGATAGATTTTGGTGGTTTTTTCCATTCCCAAAAGACGCACAGCTTCCAATATTCTTAAGGTACCTATTCCATCAGCATTTGCCGTATATTCAGGGGTATCAAAGCTCACTTTTACATGACTCATTGCTGCCAAATTGTAAATTTCATCCGGTTTGGTTTCCTGAATGATTCTTGTCAAGTTCATTGAATCTGTCAAATCACCATAATGAAGGAATAAGCGCTTGTCATCTTCATGGGGATCTTGATACAAGTGATCTATCCTATCTGTATTAAACAAAGAGGCTCTCCTTTTTATTCCGTGAACAATATATCCTTTTGACAATAAGAGTTCTGCAAGATAAGCACCATCCTGTCCTGTTATACCTGTTATTAACGCCGTTTTCATAGACATCTAAATTAATGAGCTGTTAAATTAATAAATTTTATAGTTAAAGTTTCACTTGTTTGTACTGGCCGATGTTATTCAAAAACCATTCGTAGGTTTCTTTCACACCTTCTTCAAGGCCAATCTTTGCTTGCCATCCGGCATCCGACATTTTACTCACATCCATTAATTTACGAGGAGTACCGTCCGGCTTTTCACTATCCCACTCAATTTCACCAGTATGTCCTGTAATTTTCTGAATCAGTTCAGCAAGGGATTTTATAGTTAAATCCTTCCCTGTACCAACATTGTAAAGATTATCTTTAAAGCTGTTTTCAACAGCAAATACTACAGCATCTGCCATATCATTTACGTGTAAAAACTCCCTCATGGGAGAGCCTGAACCCCAGAGGGTAACCGGGCTATTTCCATTTTCTTTGGCCTCATGAAATTTTCTAATCATGGCAGGCAGCACATGTGAAGTCTCCAAGTCAAAATTATCGTAAGGGCCATATAAATTGGTAGGCATTAAACTAATAAAATCTTTACCAAATTGTTTACGAATTGCATCGCAGGCCTTCACTCCTGTGATTTTTGCTAAAGCATACCATTCATTAGTTGGCTCCAATGATGAGGTAAGTAAACTATCCTCTTTCAAAGGCTGTGGTGCCAATTTAGGATAAATACAAGAGCTACCCAAAAAGATAAACTTTTCAACTCCAAATTGGTGGGAATAGTTGATCAAATTATTTTGAATCAACATATTCTCCATAAGAAAAGTATATGGGTAATTATTATTGGCGAGGATCCCCCTACTCTTGCTGCAGCGTCAATTACAATTTGGGGCTTTTCTTTTTCAAAAACCCTTAACTGCTAGCTGATTGGTCAAATCCAATTCTTTACTACTAAAGCCTATAATATTTGTGTACCCCTTGCTTTCAAGAGACCTTTGTATAGCAGAACCTACCATTCCTCTGTGCCCTGCAATATAAATTTTAGTGTTTTTATCTACCATTTCCTTAACTTAGTAATCCCGGATTTTCTTTTTCTAAACGTTCATATACTTTTTTAACATCTTGCGCATTACTCCGGTTCAGCACAAGAATGGCATCCTTTGTCTCCACCAATACAACGTCTTCCAAGCCCACAAATTCAACATGCTTTCCGGAGCCCAATACTAAATTCCCATCTACCTTTTCCTTGCTTCCCTCCGGGTAGTAATCAAACAACGCTTCAAAGGATCCCATATCTGACCAAGAGAAGCTGGAAGGTACAACTTTAATTTTGTCCGATTTCTCCATCACCGCATAATCCACACTAATTGACGGGATTTCCATACTTAAATCTAGTGGTAAAAAGCCATCTTTAGCATTTTCTAAAGCGACTTTCGAAGTTTTAAATACTTCAGGCTCATGTTTTTCTAATTCACTTAAATAAGTTCCTGCCTCAAAACAGAACATGCCACTATTCCAAAGAAAGTTACCTTGCTTCAGATAAGACTGAGCTTGAATCAATCCCGGTTTTTCTCTAAAACCAAGTACGTCATTCCCCTCATGCTCAATGTATCCAAATCCGGTTTCAGGCTTGGTGGGAATAAGGCCGAAAGTAACCAAAAAACCTTTTTTAGCCATTTCAATCGCCTGATTAATTGATGTGTCATAAACATCCTGATCTCCAATCAAATGATCTGAAGGGGTGACCAGCATGATCGCATCTTCGGGTAAAGAAAATGCGGCAAATGCTATTGCAGCAGCAGTATTTCTAGGGGCAGCTTCCACCAGTTCCAAATAATTGGTGCTTTCCTCTTTATTTAATATTTCTCTTGAGAGTTGGTAGTTGTCTACTCCCCAACTACCATTACTTGGTTGCAAACCTTTGAATTTCTAATAACAGTTTTCTCAAAAAGTGATTGCTCTTCAAAAATGGGCAAATATTGTTTGGGCCTGCTTTTTCGGGAAAGGGGCCACAATCTACTGCCTACTCCCCTGATAATATTACATTAACGATTTTCATGTATTTACATTTTCACTGTTATTGGTAGTTCATCACCAATTTCACTACCTCTCCACAAAATATAATCAATTAATTTTTAAAATAGGTTCTTTAATATTTTTCAAAAATAGGTGGCAACAATAAAAATACCTAACAAAATTAGAGGCTTTTTGCTTTATTTATATTCCCAGAGTACGTATTCAATGCCTAGCACAAAAGTAAATAAAAATGCAACTTGTGTAAATTTTTCAATAATTTACTTTTGTTAAGTATCTAAAAATCATTTTACAATAATTAACCTTCTAAATCTTAATGAATATTATTTTTTATCATTTCTTATTTGAAGTATAGGCAATATTTTTGGTACTTTCGGATTTTAACCCTTAATACAAATATGACTGAAAAGCTTAATTGGTACGTGATGTATACCGCCCCAAGAGCAGAAAAGAAAGTAGCTGAAAGACTCAAAGAAAAAGGTACGGAAGTTTATCTCCCTATGATTGAGGAAATTAGACAGTGGAGTGATCGGAAGAAAAAATTCAAAAACCTTTATTCAACGGTTATGTTTTTGTTCATACAAGCAAAGAAAGGTTATGGGAATCTCTACAAGTTGCGGGAGCTGTAAAGTTTATTAACTTTTCAGGGGAACACTCCTATATACAACAAGAAGAAATTGATACCATTCAGCGTATCATTGAAACAGGTGTGTCTGTTGAAGTAGACACTAGACATTGATAATATTGAGAAAGGAGAAACGGTAGAAATTCTTGGAGGGCCTTTGCAAGGCTTACACGGAGAATGCATTAAAAAATCCAATCAAGATTACTTTATCATCCGTATTCCTAGCATCAATCAAAGTATGCTCGTGAATGTTCCGAGAAAATTTTTGAAAATCACCCAATAAATATTATCAAATCACTAATAAAGCACAATATTTTTAATAACTTGTACCTCCGATGGCGGTTTTTGGGTTTCAAATTGTTAAAAAAACCACTTACCTAATCATTTTAAACACATCCTTATTTTTATGGAAAAGCATACCTACGGCACCGGACTAATTGGCAATTGTAGCTATATCGCTCATATCGAAAAAAACACAAATATAAGTTGGCTTTGCATGCCAAGATTCGATAGCGATTTTTTATTTGGCAGCATGCTTGATAAGCAGAAAGGTGGGGAATTTACCATCCTACCCCCTGACAATAACTTCACTTCTCGTCAAGAGTACCGTGAAAATTCAAACATATTGGATACATTTATTGAAACAGCTGACGGAGAAGCATATAAAGTAACAGATTTTGCTCCAAGGTTTTTCAATTATGAGAGGTATTTTAAACCTTCAATGGTTATCCGTAAAATCGAGCCTATTAAAGGTGAGCCTAAGATCAAAATCAATTGCCACCCCGTTTCGGATTATGGTAAAAATAAATTAAAAGCGATTCCCGAAAGCAATCACATCCAATACTCAGGTAGAGATCAAGAAGTAAGGCTTACCACCAACTGTTCCATTACATATATTATGGAAGAGGAGGCATTCCACCTTCAAAAAACTGTTTACTTGGTACTAACTTATGGCAGTCCTCTGGAAGCTCCTATAGAAAGCACGGTTGAAAAATTTTTAATAGCCACACTTAAATATTGGAGAAATTGGGTAAAATCCACGAGTATCCCTAATTTTCACCAGAGATTGGTCGTCCGCTCTTCTCTGATTCTGAAAATCCATCAATATGAAGATACTGGTGGAATTATTGCCTCTTCCACTTCCAGCCTTCCGGAATCCCCAGGTTCCACAAGAAATTGGGACTACCGATACTGTTGGATGCGGGATGCCTATTATACCCTGAATGTATTCAATCATCTTGGCCATTTTGAGGAATTGGAAAGGTATTTCGAATACCTACAAAATCTCCCAACTGACAATAGAGGCAGGTATCAGCCTTTGTATGCCATTACAGGTTCATCCAAGCTTATTGAAATAATATCCGACCTTGATGGATACAAAGGAGAAAAACCCGTAAGGTTCGGAAACGATGCTTATACCCACATTCAAAATGACCTTTATGGCCAAGTGTTGGTTACCTTACTCCCACTTTATGCTGACAAAAGATTTGTAGAATCTGAAAAAAGTCATTCAAAACCTTTTATCAATAATCTATTGGATAAAATTGAGGAAACTATGGATGAAAAAGATGCAGGTCTATGGGAATTTAGGAACCTACAGCAAGAACACTGCTATACATTTCTTTTCCACTGGGCAGGATCATGTGCAGCCATCAAAATAGCCGAAAGGATGAATGACACAGAAATGATGGAAAAAGCAATTGATCTAAAAAACAAATCAATTCAAAAAATAGAAGCATGTTATCTTCCTGAAAGAAAAGCATATGCGCAGGCCATCGGATCCAAACATATGGATGCAAGCACTTTGCAATTAATAACTATGGGCTATTTCGGAGACGACATAGAAAAGGCCAACAATCACCTAAAGGCTTTAGAGGAGGACCTTTTGGCGAAAAATTATTTGTTTTATAGGTACAAACATCAAGATGATTTTGGCGCTCCTGAAACCACCTTCTTAATATGTGCCTTTTGGTATATCGAAGCATTAGCTTGTGTTAACCGTTTGGATGAAGCCATGGAAGGCTTTGAAACACTAAGTAAATATTGCAACCACTTGCAATTATTTTCGGAGGATGTGGATCAACATACGGGTAGTCAATGGGGTAATTTCCCTCAAACCTACAGTCATGTAGGACTTTTGAATGCAGCCTACAGAATTGACAAAAAACTAGACAAGCCAAATTTTATCCTTTGATAAAATTTGGCTTGTCCAAATGTTCAGTTTTCAATCGGACCACCAAAAACAAATCATGTTCAAGTTTGAGGTACCCATAATCATAGCAGTAAATGTATTTACTGCCTTTTTTTGTTGTATAAGAATGGGTTCCATATTTAAAGATAAAACCGTTGCCCAATAATTTTTCTCTTGAAATTTTAGCCGTCTCTTCATCCTCTTTAAGAAAGCCTGCAAGAATATTTCTGTTTTTTTTCAAGGCATTGTTTATGTTTCGAATCAAATTATTGCTACCGGATTTCATTTTATTGTTGTAATGAATTCTACAATAATCATCACAAAACCGTTTGTCAGCCCTTCCGTTTAGAGGGGCCCCACAATCTATACAATTTTGAATTCGAGGAGACATCTTCAATAAAAACGCTTATTTAAACTTAATATAAGCATAAAATAAATTTAAAAAAACGTTTGTAAACGTTTACAAACGTTTACAAACGGAAATAAACGTTTATCATCGGGCTAAATACTGCTACTCCCCCAACTTTGTACTGTTCCAAAATCGGAAACAAATTTATCTTTTCACACTAAATAATATTATCATGAACAGTATTAGAAACAATGTACAATTGATTGGAAGGTTAGGTGCTAAAGCGGATTACAAAACAGTAAAAGGAGACACTCCCATGGTGAAACTAAACCTTGCCACTAACGAGTTTTATAAAAACAACAAAGGCGAAAAAGTGGAGGAAACCTACTGGCACAACTTGGTTGCCTTTGGAAAAACGGCTGAAATTATTAATAAATACACCGACAAAGGTTCTGAAATATGCATTCAGGGAAAACTGGTCAATAGGTCTTATGAAGACAAGGATGGACAAAAAAAATACATAACAGAAGTCCAGATTAACGATGTATTGCTTATGGGAGATAAGTCCAAGGCCTGATTCAACCAAACAAAAATCCTAGATTTAGAAAGCATTTGCTATCGTCTAGGATTTTTTCTTGATTCTAATATCTTATACCCAGCAGTTTGAACCAAACGATAGGCACAAACACTATAGATAGCAGCTATTATTTATTCGATATAATAGTATCTCATCCAAATTATTTCTTCTTTGATTTAGGTTTTCATAATCCTCCAGTTTTTATCTTTTTTAAACTTATCTTTTTACCTTTATTAATTATTGGTTTAGGTTAATTAAAATAGCTAATCCCAACAAATCCCAGTCTCTTTTGGAGGCAATATGGTTTCATAAAACCCGATAAAAAAATAATATGATTGTACACCAAGTATTCTTTTGGCTTCACCAGCCTGAAAAAGATTTAAACGCAGTGCTTGAAGGTTGCAAAGCAATTGCACAGGCAGTTAGTGTAAAAAGTTACGCCATAGGCAAACCGGCTGCTACGGAAAAAAGAGAAGTAATAGATGATAGCTACGATATTGCCCTAATGGTTAATTTTGAAAGCATTGAGGATCACGACCAATATCAAGTAGATCCCATTCACCTTAAATTTATAAAAGACCACAAAGAAAAATGGGCTTCTGTCAAGATTTATGATTTCGAAGTTTAATAAATGAGGCTTTCTTTTACCAAGAAAGCCTCATTTATTTTTAATTATTCACTTCTTCGATTATCGTATTGTGGTTGGTGTAAATACAGATATCAGCTGCTATGGTGAGGCTTTCTTCCACCATTTCCTTTGCTGTTAGGTTGGTGGCAAATTTCTTTAATGCCCTAGCCGCAGATTGGGCATACATACTACCGGAACCAATAGTGGCTATACCCATATCGGGCTCAATGACATCACCTGTTCCGGAAATGATCAATATATCCTCTGCGTCTGCCACGATCATCATGGCCTCCAACTTACTTAACATCCTATCCGTTCTCCATTCCTTGGCCAATTCCACTGCAGCTCTTTTCATATTATTGCTATAAGCACCCAATTTCTCTTCAAATTTTTCTAAGAGCGTAAATGCATCAGCTGTTGAACCTGCAAAACCGGTTACAATTTTACCTCCCTGCAGCTTTCTGATCTTATTCACACTGCTTTTGGCAATGGTATTTCCCATGGTTGCTTGTCCATCAGCACCAATTGCTACTTTACCTTCATGTTTTATGGCAACTACGGTAGTCGATTTGATTCTTTCCATTTTTGTTTTTAATCTACTTCTCAAAAACCATACTTAAAACAAAAAGTCCTATTTCTAGGACTTTTTGACATTATTTAATGATTGGATATGTCAGATTAACAACCTAACCGGATCTTCTAATAAACTTTTCAAAGTTTTAAGGAAGGCTGACCCTACAGCTCCATCCACCACTCTGTGGTCACAAGATAAGGTAACTTTCATAACATTGCCTATTTTGATTTCTCCATCTTTTACAATTGGCGTTTGTTTGATTCCGCCAATTGCCAGGATACATGCATCAGGTGGGTTAATAATAGCAGTAAACTCTTCTATACCAAACATCCCCAAATTAGACACAGTGAAAGTATTACCTTCCCAATCTTTTGGTTGCAATTCTTTGTTTTTAGCTTTTCCTGCCAAAGATTTGGCTTCTTGTGAAATCTGCGAAAGGGACTTACTATCTGTAAATCTAATTACAGGAACCAATAAACCATCATCAATAGCTACAGCCATACCAATATGTACATGGTCATTGTATCTGATTTTGTCCTCCATCCAAGCAGAGTTAACTGACGGGTGTTGTTTAAGCGAGGCAGCGGCGGCTTTAATAACCATATCATTAAAAGATATTTTCACAGGAGCCACTTCATTCATGCTTTTTCTAGCCTCAATGGCTTTGTCCATGTTGATTTCCATGGTCAAATAAAAATGAGGAGCAGTAAATTTACTTTCGGCGAGTCGCTTGGCAATCACCTTCCTCATTTGAGAGACTTTAACATCGGTATAGGACTCTTGACCTATAGCAACACCACTTGGTGCATCACTACTTGATGAACTGGCAGCAGTAACTTTTGAAGGATCAAAATTCTCAATGTCCTTTTTAATTATTCTGCCATTATCACCTGTACCTTTCACAAGTGAGATATCAATACCTTTTTCACTTGCCATTTTCTTGGCAAGAGGAGAGGCTTTTATTCTTCCTTTGTCCGTTGTACTGGTTGAAGAATCAGCCACTGCATTTGACGGCTTACCTTCCTCAGCTTTTGGAGCAGATTTCTCCTCTTTATCCGGTTCAGCTTTTACTTCTTCAGCACCCGATGATTTTTGTTGATGGGCTTTAAGTAAGGTTTTATAATCGGCATCTTTTTCACCAATAATGGCAATGACTCCATTTACTTCAACTGACTCACCCTCAGACACGCCAATATATAGTAGGGTTCCATCGTCATACGACTCCAGTTCCATGGTTGCTTTATCAGTTTCCACTTCGGCCAAGACATCACCTGACTTGACTTCATCTCCCTCCTTTTTCAACCAACTAGCGATGGTACCTTCTTGCATGGTGTCGCTCATCTTAGGCATGGTAATTACCGTTGCAGCAATTCCTGACACATCTATTTCAGAAGTAGTTTCTTTAGCTTTATCTTCAGACTTTTCTTCAGCTGCATCTTCCTTAGTTTCAGTAGAGGCGCTTTCCGAGCTTCCTCCTGAGTCCACATCTTTCAAGAGATCGTCTATATTCTCACCTTCTTCACCCAGAATGGCAATTACACCATTGACAGGAACAGCATCTTTTTCCTTTACGCCAATGTGAAGCAAGGTACCCTCATCGTATGATTCTAGTTCCATGGTCGCTTTATCAGTTTCCACTTCTGCCAGAATATCTCCGGGTTTTACTTTATCACCTACCTTTTTCAACCATTGAGCAATCACCCCTTCTTCCATGGTGTCGCTCATTTTGGGCATTCGTATTATTTCGGCCATAAGTTAAATTATTCGAATTCATATTTTCAGCAATCCAAAAATAGTTCTTAAAATATGTTTATTCAAATTTAATAATAGTATTTTCACGTAAGATAGAAAAGTGAATCGTGTAAAGTCATAGAATGCCAGTAGTTAAAACATCAAAATATCTCCGAAATCAACTTCTTTTTAATGGTCATTTACAAACCATATATCCTGCCATTTTCAGAAAAAAGTTGTATTACCATTTGAAAGGGAGAGAATTAGCACTTCTGACGGGGATTTCTTGGATCTTGACTGGTTAAGAAATGGCAAAGACACTTTGGTGATTTTGAGTCATGGCCTGGAAGGAAATAGCCAAAGACCATATATGACAGGAATGGCAAAAATGTTTTTTGAATCAGGTTATGATGTTCTGAATTGGAATTTTAGAGGCTGTAGTGAATCAATGAATGCTTTACCAATCTTTTATCATTCAGGAGCTACTTATGATTTAGACCTGGTAATATCTCATGCTGCCAAAAACTATTCCAACATCCACCTTATCGGTTTTAGTTTGGGGGCTAATCTTACACTAAAATACCTCGGTGAGACCTCTTGGAAAAGTAAAATTCATATTAAAAAAGCCGTTGCCATATCCGTCCCTTTGGATTTGGGAGGTTCCTGTGATAAAATAGACGAATTTGGAAATAAATTATATGCCTATAACTTTCTATATTCCTTAAAGGAGAAAATAAGAAAAAAGCTTTACACTTTCCGGAAAAATTATCAATCGATAAACTCTCCAATATACATTCACTTAGGGATTTTGACAATGAATTTACAGCCCCTCTGCATGGGTTTAAAGATGCCACCGATTATTACCAGCAATGCTCATCCCTTTATTTTCTACCTCAAATTAAACATCCAACTTTGGTTTTGAATGCAAAAAACGACCCTTTTTTAAGTAGGAATTGTTTTCCAACCAATGCAGGAAAATATAAGGCAACATTGTACTTAGAGTACCCTAAGCATGGAGGCCATGTTGGATTTAGCCCAAGAACGGTAAAGGAAAGGTTCTGGTCAGAAACAAGGGCTTTGGAATTTATCCAAAATGAAAACATTAATTAGGATTTTGATAAAAATAATATGTGTGGAAGATATTCGCTCGCAAAATCAAAAATGGAACTAGAAGAACGATTCCAGGCAGAAATGCTGGAAGACTTCAAACCCCGGTACAATATTGCACCTTCTCAACTTGTTCCTGTCATCACTTCCGACAGCCCAAAAGGCTTTTCTCATTTTTACTGGGGAATTACGCCGGCTTTTGCCAAGAACAAGCCTGTGGCCAATAGACTTATCAATGCTAGGTCAGAAACCATAACAGAAAAAGTATCTTTTAAGAACGCCTTTAAAAAGAGCCGCTGCTTGGTACCGGCAGACGGCTTCTTTGAATGGAAGAAGGTAGGAAAAAAAACCAAGGTCCCTTATAGATTTGTCTTCCTTGATGAATCTTTGTTTTCATTTGCAGGAATATGGGAGGAATTTGAAACTGAAAAAGGGGAAATTGCTCACACCTTTACTATATTAACGACCAGACCAAACGGTCTAACCGCTGAAATACATGATAGAATGCCGGTAATCCTAAAAATTGAAAATGAAGAAAAGTGGTTGAATCTAAATACCAGCGAAGAGGAGTTACTTAGTATGCTGTCCCCCTACCCGGATGAGCTAATGACCAAATACACCGTTTCTCCTATGGTGAACCAAGTAACAAATGACAGCCCTTTTGTAATCAGGAAAACACTCCCAATGGATCAATTTGGTAACTATACCCTTTTTGGATAATGCATACAATCCATACTATTGACCTGACGTTTCAAAAAGTTGAAAAAACCATCGCCAGTTTTCTTATTCAAGGCATGGGTAAACCCGTATTAATTGAAACCGGCCCCCACAGTACATGGAATCAGTTGAAATCAAGCTTACAACATCTTGGTTTTAAACCCAAAGATTTAGCTGCAGTTCTATTAACTCACATACATTTTGATCATGCCGGAGCAGCATGGGAATTTGCTAAAGCTGGGGTTAAAGTATACCTCCACCCCAAAGGTATAACTCACTTGTCTAACCCTATTAAGCTTTGGAACTCTGCAGCTAAAATTTATGGAGATGAGAAAATGGACACCTTATGGGGACCAATGGAAAGTATTGACCCAAACTTTTTGGTTTCTGTGGACGATATGGAAGATGTTTCGATTGAAGGTTTAACATTTACTTCCATTCACAGCCCAGGCCACGCCAGTCATCATATTGCATGGCAATTGGGGGAGTCGGTATTTACAGGTGATGTGGGCGGAGTAAAAATAAAAAATGGTCCTGTAGTACCTCCTTGTCCACCCCTGACATTCATATCGAGGCTTGGAAATCCTCTATAGAAAAAATTTCAGATTGTCACCCCAAAGAATTGTACTTAACCCATTTTGGTAAAATCTCAAACCCACAAGAACATCTTTCCCAGTTGATTTCAGTTCTTGATGACTGGGCAATTTGGATAAAAAGGAAATTTGATCAGAATGAGCTAGCTGAAGAAATCACTCCTGAATTCATGAATTATACGGCCAAGCAATTGGAAAATAAAGGGGCCGGCAAAGACCTTCAAAAGTTGTATGAGCTCGCCAACCCCAGTTGGATGTCGGTGGGAGGCTTACTGAGATACTGGAAGCTAAAGACTGAAGGAAGGCTTTAATATTTATCAGCTTTAATGGACTAAGGATCACTTAATCGCTTCCCAATAAAAAAACACTAATACCTTTTCCTCAAAATAAGAAGCTTATTCAATATAAAATAACTCACCATTCTGGCTAACACCAAGCGTATCTTACAAAGGAACTAGCTCAAAATCTTTCAAAGTCCTTCCTACTAATTGATTTACTAGGGATTAAAAACTTCACCAAATTGTATTAACCATAATCTAAATTTTAGGTAAATGAATTTGTTAAACCCGAAATATGTAATAGACAATCTATTACATGCTGAAATTGCTTCAAATTCAGCCACTTTATGGTAGCTTTCAATTTAACCAAAGCGGAGCTACGTTAATATCCCCAAACAACATGATTTTCTTGCAATTGCAAGACTTCCTTTAATCACGGTTCAAGCTTCACCCCTGACTATTGTCAGGGAGGGGAAATCCTATTACATAATCTGGGCTAAAACAATGTCGGTAAAAATTTATTTAAGGGTAAAGTGAATTTCTTTTTCTGTTTAAAAACAGAATTCTGTATAAAAATAAACAACATTTTTAACTATTCAAAATGGCTTTTAATGTATTTTTCTTGCTTTATTATTTAAATAAATGTAATTTTAAATGAAATTAAAACTTTAATCTTACACTTCTGTTTCTTCCAAATTTAATTAAACCTGAAAATTTTATTTATAAAATTATTGATTGATAACGGTAAGTATAATTCCTCATTGTTTTCAATAGCTACTAATAAGAATTTGTAAATGGAACGAATCCCCCAATCACCCCCTAAAATTCAACCAATCCCCTCAATATTGATCGACCACTTTGGTCGGTAATGATCCCGGTTTATAACTGTTCTGAATTCATAACAGACGCATTAAACAGTGTTTTGATCCAAGATTTAGGAGAAAATCTTATGCAAATTGAAGTTATTGACGATTGCAGCACAGATGCAGACGTCGAAAGCTTGGTTAAAAAAGTTGGAGGAGAGAGGGTGATGTATTACAGGCAACAAAAAAATGTTGGTAGTTTGAGGAACTTTGAAACATGTATCAATAGGGCAAAAGGAAAATTGGTTCACATTCTTCACGGAGACGATCGGGTAAAGTCAGGGTTTTATGATAAAATTTCAAATTTATTTAAAATCCACCCAGAAGCAGGGGCTGCCTTTTGTCGATACCATTTTATTGACGAAAATGGAGAAATTAAGAAAGAAGGAAAATATAACCATAATAGAGAAGGGTTATTAAAGGATGCATTATTCGTAATGTCAGCCGAACAACCTACCCAATATGTTGCAACGGTGGTTAAACGAGAAGTTTATGAAAAATTAGGAAGTTTTTATGGAGTAGTTTTCGGAGAAGATTGGGAAATGTGGGTTAGAATTGCAAAAAATTATCCTATTGCCTATACTCCTTCCATATTAGCGGACTATAGAAGACATATTGGTTCTATATCCTATCCAGAAAAAGAAACTGGACAAAATGTAATTGACCTCGGCATTACTATTTTGAATATTGAGAAACAACTTCCTGAAGACATGAGGCACATAATGAGGGATCAAAAACTAGCCTGCAAAAAATCCTTTATAAAAAGTGCTAACCTAATTTGGCAACAAATCAGTGATAGAAAAAAAGCGAATCAACTAATAAAAAAAGCCATATCAATTAAAACTAGTGACCGCAATTTCTATTTTTTACTATTCAAGTTTTACCTAAAAGTTATATTTAATATAAAGAAAAAAATGTGGTCCATTCAAATTATTTTTCAAAGAAAATTAGTCCCCCAAAACTTTAATCCGACTCAAGTGCTGCCAATTAAAAGGCCTACCTTTCGAGTAATTCCGAAAATAAACAGACGATAATGGAAAAGTGGACTTTAATAATAAAACCTAAAACCTCTTGGTTTGATCTCCATCTTAAGGACATATGGACTTATCGTGATTTATTACTAATGTTTGTAAAAAGAGATTTTATTGCGGTTTATAAACAAACAATACTTGGCCCTTTGTGGTTTCTTATTCAACCTCTACTTACTACCATAATGTTCATTTTGGTATTTGATAAAGTAGCTAATATACCTACTGACAGTGCTCCTCCAGCCTTGTTTTACCTATCTGGTCTTGTAATTTGGAACTATTTTTCATCTTGTTTAAACAAAACCTCTGTAACCTTCACTGCAAACGCTGGCATATTTGGGAAGGTTTATTTCCCTAGGTTAATTATACCATTATCCAATGTTGTGTCAGCCTTGATCGGTTTTGCAATCCAACTATTACTACTTCTTATTCTTATTGCTTATTATGTTTGGTTTTTAGACAGTAATATCCAATTAAATACCTACCTGATATTTATTCCATTTTTACTATTATTGGTAGCCGCATTGGGGTTAGGTGTTGGAATTATTATATCTTCATTGACTACCAAATACAGAGACATGATTCACCTCGTTACTTTTGGAACTCAACTATTAATGTATGCAACCCCCGTAATTTATCCATTATCATTTTTTGAGGGCAAGTATAGGCTATTTATTCTGGCTAATCCCTTGACTCCAATTATTGAGTTATTTCGATATTCACTTTTGGGGGTCGGGGAGTTCCACCTATGGCACTTACTTTACAGTACTTCGATTACTTTCTTATCACTTCTTATTGGCGTATTAATTTTCAATAGAATTGAAAAAAGCTTTATGGACGTCGTTTAATTTTATTGTATGTCAGACACTGTTATAAGTATAGAGGGTTTAGGTAAAAAGTACAGATTAGGTGTTATTGGCACCGGAAGGCTTAGTCAGGATTTAACTCAATGGTGGGCAAAAATAAGGGGGAAGGAAGATCCTTTTAAAAGTGTTGAACAAGAAAACTTTAAACCCACCCAATTTGGAGACTTTTGGGCACTAAAGGACATTTGCTTTAATGTTAAACGAGGAGAAGTCTTAGGAATTATAGGGAAAAATGGAGCAGGAAAATCAACGCTTCTGAAGATCCTTTCAAGGGTAACTTCCCCTACAACTGGTATAATAAAAGCAAAGGGTAGAATAGCTAGTTTATTGGAAGTAGGCACAGGTTTTCATCCTGAATTAACCGGAAGAGAAAATATTTATCTGAATGGTGCGATATTGGGAATGACCAAAGCTGAAATTAGAGGAAAAATCGATGAAATAATTAGCTTCTCAGGGGTTGAAAAACACATCGACACCCCAGTAAAGCGATATAGTAGCGGAATGTATGTTCGGTTAGCTTTCGCTGTAGCGGCTCATTTGGAACCTGAAATTCTTATTGTGGATGAAGTATTAGCTGTTGGAGATGCTGAATTTCAAAAAAAATGTTTAGGAAAACTAGGACAAGTAAGCAAAGAAGGAAGAACAATCCTTTTTGTTAGTCATAACATGGGGGCTGTTCAAGCTCTATGTAACAGAGCCATATTATTACAAGACGGAAATTTGACAATGGATGGTCCCACAAATGCAACAATATCTACCTATAGTGAGATCGCTTATAATCAATCGAAAGCAGTGTGGATGTATGAGCCTGAAGAAGCAGTAATTGGGAAATATGGTGTCAGAATAAAGGCTGTAAGGGTATTAGATCAGTTTCATCAAGTATGTAATATTTTAAATGATAATAATCCGTTTTACATTGAAATAGAATTTCAAACCAACCAACACGGCAATCAACTTACGAGTAATATTCAGTTATTTTCCGAAAGTGGAATATTGATCCTATCCTCAGGAAACTGGCCATCTACCACCTTGGGTGTAGACAAATTTTCAAATGTAAATCTGAACGTAGGAACTTACCGGTCAAGAGTCAAAATTCCAAAGTACTTTTTAAATGAAGGCGGGTATTATATCAATGCTTTAATCAATCGGGAAGCAGCTACAAGTATTGCATTTATAGAAGAAGCTGTTTCTTTCACTATTGTCGATTCTGGAAATATGAGAAAAGAATATACCGATTATATAGGGGGGTAGTTCGTCCAAAGTTCGAATGGAACACTGAATTACTAGAAACTAATTAAACAAATATGCATTTAATTGGTATAGAAAAATGTTAGCTAAAAATCCTTTTCCCGATAATAAAAAATCAGAATGGCATGCGAACAAATTGCTTGTAACTGTGATTACTTGTTTTTTAAACGAAGAAAATCACCTTGAAGAAGCTATTAAAAGTGTATTATGCCAAAAATACAGCAACTGGGAACTAATATTAGTTGATGATGGATCAACAGATAATAGTACATTAATAGCTAAGGTCTTTGCCCAAAATTATTCACAGATAAAATATCATGAACACCCCGGACATAGCAATAAAGGCTTAAGTGCTAGTAGAAATTTAGGAATCAGTTTAGCAAAGGGGGAATTAATTGCATTTTTAGATGGTGATGATGTATGGCTACCTGATTTTTTAGCTACAAGTGTTCGCATCAAAACAAATAATTCGATCCCCTTATATTGTGAAGCCACTAATTATTGGAAGAGTTGGGATCATTCTAACTCCAAAGACATTACCATTCCGGTAGGGGCCAATCAGGACCATTTACATGAGCCGCCAAATTTAATTTTTAAATTGTACCCATTAGGTACAGGTGCTGCCCCTTGCATGTGTAGTATATTAGTTGACAAAAATACTTTAATAAAACATGGAGGATTTGACAAAAACTTCAGAGGGATGTATGAGGATCAAATTTTTTTGTCGAAATTTTACCTTAATGAAAAGGTCTACATCTCTTCAAACTGTAACAATGTATATCGCCAAAGGCAAGACTCTATGGTCAATACCTCTCACACTCAAGGCACCTACCCTATACACAGGTATTCTTTTCTTATTTGGTTAGAAAAATACCAAAAATCAATTCCGAACCCCCCAGTAAAATTAGGCCAAAGTATTAAGCGGGCAAAATTCCATGTAAAATACCCCGTTTTACATCAACAAACAACCTATTTTAAAAGGTGTAGAAAAAGGATAGTAAAGCTAATAAACAAAGGAGGTTTAGAGATATTCAATCAAATGTTAAAAAAATTGAAATAGCCTCGGTTCCTTAACCAAATTTCACCACAGTAACATATGAAAACTTTATAAAAATGAATTCATCCTTGGTTACAATAATTATCCCATGTTTTAATCATGGAAAATATCTTCCTGATGCAATAGATAGTTGTTTGAACCAAACTTATTCGGAGATTGAAATTATTATTGTAGATGATGGATCAACTGATAATACCTGTGAGGTTACAAAAAGTTATCCTAGTGTAACTTACCTATACCAAAAAAATCAAGGTTTGTCATCAGCCAGAAACACGGGAATAAAGCACAGTAATGGGGCATTTTTAGTTTTTTTGGACGCAGATGATTTACTTTTGCACGATGCCATCGCCTATAATATTGAATACTTGAAAAAACAGACCAAACTGGCATTTGTTTCAGGAGCTCATCAAGTCAGTACAATAGATAATATAAAAATAAAAACAGTCAATGAAAGTGTTGTATTCGATCACTTCCAAACCCTATTAAGAAAGAATTATATTGGGATGCATGCCACAGTAATGTTCAGAAGGGAGGCCTTTGATGAAGTCTTGTACGACACCACTTTAAAAGCATGTGAAGATTATGACATTTATTTAAAAATAGCGAAAAAACACCCAATCGCACACCACAATAAAGTATTGTCTGTTTATAGGAGGCATCAAGAGAACATGTCCAATAATATACCTTTTATGCTTTCAACTGTTTTGAAAGTTTTAAACCGGCAAAAGCACAATTTATCAAAAAAGATGACCTTTTGGCTTTACAAGAAGGTAAGCAAAACTTCACAAAATATTACCACAAATTACTTTTTGATCAATATAAAAACTGCACCAATCCATTCAAGTATATATTATTTTTATTTGACACCAATTTCATTAAAATAATTTATAAAAGATTTAAAGTGAAACTCATGGGTAGATTTAAAAACTACAAATTCTTAAAAAATATAATACCCCTAAAAGGTAAACGCATATTATTCAATTTGGGTTTTCACAAAGGGTTTCTGCCACCAATAAAAAAAGTGAAATCAGGTGATTTTGAGCGATTAAGTCCATTTAGTAAAAATTTCGGCTATGATAGAGGAGGTCCAATTGATCGATATTATATAGAGAAATTTTTGGAAGAAGCTTCTGATATGATCTATGGGAGAATCCTAGAAATCGGAGACAATGATTATACCCTACGCTTTGGAAAAGAGAAGGTCAAAACTAGTGAAATTCTTCACATTAATGAATCAAACCCCAAGGCCACCATCATCGGAGACTTAAGTGACGCCCCGCAAATCGAAGACAATAGCTTTGATTGTATCTTGTTAACACAAACCCTTCATTTAGTTTACGATTATCAAGCGGTAATTAAAACATGTCATAGAATATTAAAACCGGGAGGAGCCTTATTATTGACTGTCCCGGGGATTACACCAATTGATTATGGGGAATGGGGTTACACGTGGTATTGGTCTTTTACGGGACAGGCAATGAAAAAAATGATGGCTGAGTATTTCTCAAAAAGTCATTCAAAAATAAACACTTATGGGAATGTATATGCTGCAACCGCCTTTCTTTACGGCATGGGACTACCCGAAATCAAAAAGGAAATGTTGGATTTCCATGACCCTAGAATGCAAGTAATTGTAACTGTCAAGGCTATAAAAGAAAAATAATGAAAATAAAAAAATGGATAAAAAGGCAGTGGAAGCAATTTAACTCTTCTCCTCCAGTATTGGTTTTAATGTACCATAGAGTTATTAACCTTGAGTTAGACCCGTGGAATTTAGCTGTAAGTCCTCAGAATTTTGAGCAACATTTAGAAATTTTAAAAGCCAATAAATTAGTTCGTCCTCTTTCTCACATTAATAAAATCATTCAAAACAAAAACAATACTCATCCAAGCCTATTTATCACGTTTGATGATGGGTATATGGATAATTTTTTAAATGCCAAACCAATTCTTGAAGCATACGATTTACCAGCAACATTTTTTATTTCTACCAAGCAAATAGGAACAAGCCAAACCTTCTGGTGGGATGAGCTTACAGATTTAATACTTAATAGCCACGTATTACCCAAGGATTTGGATTTAAACTTTACACATTCTTTTTTTCGTTTGACCTTAAAAATGATAGGATATTAACTGAGAAATTAAGGAATTTACACAAAACTTGGAATGCTACCTTACCTCCCCCAAGTTTAAGAGCTCAGTTATATGTAAACCTCTGGGGATATCTGAGTAACTTGGAATACCATGAGCAACAACAAATAATGGGACAACTAAGGGAATGGGCCGGGAAATACAGTAAAGATTTTGAAATGAATAATATTTCCATGGAAAAATCACAACTTCAATCTTTATCTTTCAATCCATTATTTCAAATAGGAGCACATACAAATAGCCATCCGTTATTACCTCGATTAAATAAGGAAGAACAGAAAAAGAAATTTATGAAAGCAAACAATTTCTTGAATCAATGAGCAACTTATCAATTGATTCATTTGCTTACCCATCAGGAAAATTTGATCAAAACACTTTAGAAATATTGAAATCACAGGGATTTAAGACTGCTTTCACAACTAACCCAAGACTAGTCAAGCCTACAACAGACCCCTTATTAATTGGTAGGTATCAGGTAAACAATTGGACAGGTAAAGAATTTAAACAGCAATTATCAAAATGGATGTCATGATCCTGCATCCCTTAAAAGGTGAATTTTAATTACCATATTTTTTATAATAAAAGAAAACACCTGCAAAAATCCCCATAATTTCATTAGGGATAAACTTAAAATTCCGTCCTTTACCTCTCCAAATTTTCATGACTTTTTTAAATAATACTTTGGAAGTTTTAAAAAACATACTTTCTGTATCCAGCATTCTTATTTTGGGTTTGTTGGACTAATGCAGCAACCACATGTCCTTTCATATATTGAAAAATCTGAGATTTTAGTTCTGAAATTTTATAACGATGTTTGTGAAAAACCACAGCCAATGGCCTGTATTCCATTTCATAATTATTGTTTAATATTCTAAACCACATTTCAGAATCTTCACTGCATCCAGATGCTCCGGCTCCTAATTTTTCATCAAAATACCCAAGTGTATTGAACACTTCTTTCCTAAAAGCCATATTGGCACCAGCTCCTATATCCCAAACAGGAGGACCTAAGGAAAGATATTCTCCCCAATACTTAGCATTATATTCAGTATTTACATAGCCTTTATTAAAGCTCCACGATTTCTCAAAAAGCACTTGTGCGGCGGAATTTAGTTCCTTTGGTAGTACGAGCCCTGTAATGGCATATAATTTTTTATTGTTGGCAAATGCTTCCCATACCCTATAGGCCCAATCTTTATGAACTTCAACATCGTCATCAGTGAATGAAACTATCATTTGAGAGCTTTCAACCACTCCCCTATTCCTAGCAATAGATAGTCCTGGTCTGGCCTCCTTAAAATATTTGACTTTATTATAGACACTCACCAAATCCTTGGTTTGATCATCATGAGGTGCATTGTCTATAACTATAACCTCAGCCGGTAAACTATCCATCCCCATAATTGAATCTAGGCATCGCTTTAAATCCTTAGCCCTATTACGGGTACAGATTATTATGGAAATGGGTAATTCTTTTGGATGTTCAATATGGGTGAATTTTAAAAATGCTTTTTCAAGAAAAATCCTTAAATCATCACCTCTTCCCTCTAAGATCATTCTCTTCCAATCTACCCTTTGCAGCGCATCTTGGTTTTGTATATAAAACCCAAGAGTAACTTTAATGGAGTCAACTACTTTTTGATAAAAAATATTAGAGGAAATCTTAGTATTTGGAGCCAGTTCCAAATCACCAAGCGGGATCTCCCTCCACCAAACTGTTAAATGCACTCCCTGATTTCCTGTCACAGTAAAGCTTGGTATGGTCAAGTTTTCAAGAAAAAGATGACAAACTTTATAAGAAAAATTCTCTTTCATTACAATGAGCTATATTAAGTGTAGATTTACTCAATATATTTTATTTCTATATCAAAACCATACCATCTATTTATCTGAAAGAGCATTTAATTTATCATAAATTTTAGATAGTTCACTATTTAATTCATTAACATCTATAGTGAGATATTTCTCACATTGCTTAAAATTATATTCAACAATTTCAGGGTCATAAATGAATGAATCAGGGCTTTGCTCCGCTCTGTAAAATTTAAAAGGCTCGTAGCAAGGTGACTCTGCTTCAATAATAGGAATCGCTCCACAAATCATGGCCTCAAAAAAACGATAGGTCCATGGACACCCAACATCACCCGAGGGACATAGTATAAATTCTGCTTGAGATTGAATTCGAAAATATTCATCATCCCATGCTTTCCCTGGGAATTTTCTACCTCTCAAAGATTCTGTAATTATTAGCTTATCAAAATTTTTAAAAATTTTACTTAAATTTTTAAAAATAGGGTAATCAATAAAAACTCTACCGGATAATCCCATATATCCTTTCACCTTAGCTGTTAGAAATGTCTGCAACCATATTTTTCGAGCTTTGTTGATTTTACCAATAAAGGCAAATTTGTATTTCCTTTTTCCGGCCATAATTTCCTGCAATAGGTAAGCATTTCATGTGGAAGGATCAATGGTCGAGAAAGCGTTCCAATTTTGGTCTCTGGAGTAATGGTTTTATGAGAAACAAGAATATCTGAAATAACAGTAACATCCTCACTATCTGGCTGAATCAATTCGTATTTAACTGGAAAAAAATCTTTAAGTATTTTAAACCGATTATCTTGCCATGGCTCAACACACAATGTGAAATCAGTTTCCATTACAGCTTGAGCCATTCTTATTTCCTGCAAATACTCGTACGTCAAAGGAAAAGTAATTTTTTCATACCTAAATGCTTAATTAAAATCTTAAAATTGAAAATTATACTAAGGTTTTATTTTTTGTTTAGCAAATAATCCTTTATTCAAAAATTTTATCACTTTATTCTCTAAAACGTATCCTTTATTATAGCCCAATGATACTTTCTATAGAAAAATGATCAAATAATATAACGAATCTTTACACATCATTCAATCTAACAGGGAGCTAAAATTCAATAAATTATTAAATTAATTGTCAAAATTCTGCAAGGTACCATCTTTTAAAAATTTGAAAGACTCATTTGTAAGCGATTCAAAATTGCCATGATTTAAGATTTGACCATCTTTGAGCAAATAGATGATGTCTGAATTTTTTATGGTTGAAAGCCTATGGGCAATAACGAATAATCGTATATTCTCACTCTTAATTGATCAAAATATTCTTGTATTTCTTTTTCCGTCTCTGAGTCTAGAACGGAATCAATAAACCATCCAACACCAGTAGATCCACCTCCTTGTAGAGTTCCCTTGCAATCGCAATCCTTTTGTCCTCCGGATATTAATATACCGGCATTCCCCAGAGAACGTCTTCTTCTCTGCTAAGCCTTCTAGAAATGTCAATAGTGAAGCTTTTTTAAAGGCGTTCTTGAATTTTGAGATTTTCAGGTGTCTTTTCTGCCCAAGTGGTCACATTGCGTGAAACGAATATCGTTAAGATGACCGGCTCTTGGGTAATGTAACCAATTTTTGGATTGGTACTCATTCATATTGAGCTCACTTTTGTTCTATCCCATTGATCCGAAATGATCCTTTCTCAATGGGAAGTAAACCCAAAATGATTATATTGATTAAGGTGGTTTTACCACTTCCACTTAGCCCCACTAGAGCGATCGTTTTGTTCTTTTGTTATTTCCAGATTGATGTTTTTCAGTAGGGTTGCTGTCCATAGAGAAAATTTCGCATCTATGAGTTCTATACTTTCTATCGTTTATATCACCTCTCCACTATTGTAGTCCACCCTGTTGCTGTTCATGTCATGAAGAAATCCCTGAAAATTCTCTAATGAACCTGAAACATTTAAGAAGGTATTCCAGTAATTCTGGTAAACAATGATAGCGTTCAAGGCTCGGTAAAAGAAAAGAAGGCTGAAAGTTATCGGACCTATATTGGTGCTGAAATGAAAATCTGAATAAATATGATCCCTACACCACAAATATCGACATCGGCTCCTTGGTCGCTATCAGGAGGGAGTTAAAAAAACCGATCTTACGGTTGCCTTGAGCTAGTGTAACGATGGTTTTTTGAGTTTTTCACCAAACTTACTCGCCTGACCAGTCGCTCGAAAGGTATTTGAAGTTATTGATCTGCTGCATTACCAAGCCATGAAAAATATGGCCATCTGCGGTTATTTTTCTAGAGGTTTGTTGGTTTTCCTATACAGCTTGGTATAAAAAATTGGAAATCCCTCCCCCAATCCCTACCAAGAGCAAATTGTGGGTTGGAGAGAAAAGCAAGGGTAATGTAAACAACGATAGCCATTAAAGATTGCACACCGGCCATATAATTCCTATAAGCCCATGTGACCCGGTCCACTTCTCCGCTAAGTGTATTCTGGATTTGCCTGAATCAACCTTAGCAAGTATTTGTAATTGACGCTGGAAATGCTCTCCACACCTGCAAAACGAATCTTTTTGATAAAGGTGGTCATCAATATGACTCGAAGTAAGATTCCGCAAAACGAAACAAGCCTTTCTATCCCAAAGAAAAATAGGATCATCAATAATACAGTCGTCAGTGTTAGCGGCAAACCAACAGCATTCAAGGTCTCCAGCAGGTATTTAAGGTTACCTATGTTCTGTTCATTTGGGTTGGAAGTAAATGGGATCCATCAACCATCTGAAGCAAAGGGATAAACATAGCCAAACCTAAGCCATCAATGACAACAGTGAAGCTGAGAATCAAGGCTAGGAAAATCTTATTCCCTAAATACAAATGAAAAAAACGAAAATCAGAAAACGATTTATTCAAGTAACTCTTCACCTTCTTAGCAATCATCATTGATAGTAGTTAAAATGTTAATCTAAGATTTAAAGAGGTTAATTTTTGGGTTGGTAGGGAATGAAATCATGGAAATAAAGTAATCGCATTAAAGTTAAAATCACTACTAAATTTGTTAAGTGTCATTTTAATAGTGGTAGTGATTTTAACTAATTATATTCATCAATGAAAGAAGACCATTTGAACTAAAAACTAGACTTATGCGTCTTGGAACTAAAAATAGTCAAAAAGATAATTTTAATATCCAACCAGAAAGACCAGTTTTCCAAATACCAAAGGTCATGATTAGTCCTTTGTTTTTTCTGTTCAGAGGTTTCCAAAGGACCTCTCCACCCATTTACCTGAGCCCATCCTGTAATCCCAGGTTTATAATAATGCCTCACCATGTATTTATCTTCGCTTGCTTGCATCATTTGGTTCAAATGAACTCTATGAGGTCTAGGTCCAACAACACTCATATCCCCTAAAAGGACATTTATAAACTGAGGCAATTCATCAAGGCTATATTTACGAAGGACCTTTCCAATCTTAGTGATCCTTGGATCGTTTAAAGTGGTTGATTTTATTCCATTTTTGGGGTCATCGCAGCAACTCATCGTCCTAAATTTATGTAGGCGAAATGGTTTGCTATTTTTCCCAATTCTTTCAGGCAAGTATAGAACAGGTCCAGGAGAATCCAACTTGACCAGTACTCCAATAATTAAAAATATCGGACTCAATAAAATCAACATTATAAAAGAAAAAGCAACATCAAACAAATTTTTCAAGAGGTTAAAGTAGGCATTATCCAAGGGCAATTGTCTAGTATTAACAACTTCAATATTCCCGAACTGGTTCGTCTTATATTTTTCACCAAAAACTTCTTTATAATCAGGAATAAAATGAACCCTGGTCCCATGATAATCTGCTATTTTAACGATAGATTTAATTGAGTTCATTTCATGAAAGGGAAGTGCTATAATAATTTCGTTTACATTATTTTCACTAAGATAGCTATTCAAATTATCAAGATTAGTAACTGCTCTATCAGCATTAAACCCATGACTATTCTCTAAATTACAGTCTATAAAACCTTGTAATGAAGACTTGGAAAAAGGATTAGCAGTCAAAAATGATTCTACTTTTTGAGCTTGATTCCCATAACCTGCTACTAATATATTATTTATTTTACTACTCCTATCTTGATTGATCCTGAGACCTTGAAAAAGCAGAAGGTTGGTAAAAACTCCAAAAGCAGGAATCCCAAGAAGAATAGATGCGTGTAAATTTCTAACCTCGTCTGGGAAAGAAAATATTAAAAAGACAAATACGATTATTCCTGTAAGAACAAGATATGTTTTAAGGAATTTACCTATTCTTAATTTTAAAAAATGCCTATTCCCTAAATTCTCATACAATTTATTAAAATTTCCAATCACTAACCATAGTATTAAAAGTGTAGGTAATATTAATAACTGCATTCTTTGGAGAAAAGCATCATTTATTTCCACGTAATAGAGAGAAATGAAAAATGCCAAAGATAAATTAACTAGGTCTCCGCAAACTAAAATTGGAACGTTTCTTTTTTGGAAATGTGTCATTGCTCAAAGTTGGTAAAAGGGTATAAAATAACACGATACATAAATGCATGAAAGCGATGTTTTGCAATAGCAAGAACTTCGCTAACAATAAACAGTTTGTTTCTAAGATTTTTGGTAGATTTCTGGCAGATTTTTGGTAGATTTTATACTAATTAGGGTTTTTTGGGTTATATATAAACCATTATCAACAAACTTACCGAGCGCTAAATCATACGTAAGGTAAATAATTGGATTTCAATAAAAAAATAAAATGCAATAAAAATACATTAAAAAACATTAAAGTGCCTTTCAAATTGGTTTTCGGGCATTCTTAAAATTTTCCAATTCGAAAATCGTTTTGACTAAAAAACAAAGGAGAGAAACCCTAAATTATACAATTTAACTAAAATAAATTTAGATAAAAAAGCTACGAATTCTCCTAAATTTTATATAAATTTTTTTTCCAATTAATGGTCTAGCATAAACCTTTAGTTCTTTATATTTTGATTTTTTAATTAAAATTTAACTAAGGAAATTAGTAAAAAACAAGTCACCCAAAGGGATAACTAGGTGTTTCTGATTTGAAATTCAAAAAAATGCATTAAATACGTTTTATTAATTGTAAAATACATTATCTTAGTCATTCTATTTACAATTGGACCCAAAAATGCCTTTCATTCAATACCTGGACAACAATCTCAGTTATAGGAATGAAGCCAAAGGTAAGTTATTAGGGAATTTTTATCATGTTCCAAAACAACTTTATTGAAGCCAGGTTTATCGGTCTGAAATGAGGAAGCATATTAAATAAACAGCTTACAGTATAGAACCAAACCAATATGAGATCCATTCAAAATGACAACCAACTTTTATATATGGAAGATAAAAATCAAATTGATCCAATAAAATTTATAAAAAAAGTTCTTAGTTATTGGCCATTTATATTAGCATCTATGGTGATCGCGATGGGCTTGGCACATTATTATAACCAGTCCACACCTTCTGTATACCAGGTTGGGGGAAAATTCATGGTCACCGACAATATGAATTCAAATTTAATTGATCTTACTGGTATGCCGCAAGGCTCAAGTTATCAACCTCCCGGTCAAAACGTATCAAATCAATCCATACTAATGAAATCAAAGCCTGTAGCTGAGAAAGTATTAGAATTGATGGATTTGAGTGTAGATTATTTTGAACCAGGCGTATTAGTAGATAGGGAATTGTATAAAAGCTCTCCAATTTTCGTACAGGTTGACTGGAACCATCCACAAATTTTGGGAGATAAAATAAAAGTAACCTGGACAGATCAGAGTCTTTCTCTCTAAATTTTCCAGGAGAATCCTATTTTAAATTTCTTCCAGGGTTACCAAGCGAAAAAATTGAGCTAGATAATTACGAATCAAAAAATATAAATTTGGTGAATGGATTGATTTTCCTTTAGCTAAAATTCAAATTGGCCTTATTGAAAATGTATCAGAAGGAGAAATTCTAATTCAATTAAATACAAAACAAACCCTACTTGGGAAATATGCAGGTGAAAACCTTCAAGTTTGGCCAATAGATCAAACGTCTTCTATTCTTGGCTTAACCTTAAACACATCTCACCCAGTAAAAGGAGCGGAATACCTCAATAATTTAATGGAGGTATATATGGGAATGGAGCTTGAAGAAAAAACAGGGTTTCAAAAAACACTGTGGACTTTATCGACAAACAAATTTCAGGTGTGGCTGATTCCTTAAATTATTTTGAGACCAGCTTAGAATCTTTTAGAAGTAGGAATAAAACTTATAACATTGAAGCGGAAGGAAGTTCTGTTTATAAAGAAATAACCGAACTAGAAAGACAACTCTCTCAAGAAAAATGGAAAAGACAATATTTCACAAATTTACAAACCTATCTAGTAAGAGAGAGCTATGATCAAATCATAATACCGTCAGGAATCGGAATAGAAGATCCGGTATTAAATAATCTTATCCAAAATTTAATAACTCTTCAGGAAGAAAGGTCTTATTACTTGAGCACATTAACCGAAGCTTCTCCTTTGGTAAGTGGTGTTACCAAGAAAATTGAAGACAACACTACCTTGCTGTTAGAGGTATTAAGGAATATTAATAATAACACTCAAAACCTGATTGAAGATTTAGAAAACAGAATACAGACTGCAGAAAATCAATTTACCCGGTTACCAACCACCCAACAAGATTTAATTAAAATAGAAAGAGGATTTACACTAAATGAAAGCATTTACACTTTTCTGTTACAAAGAAGAGCTGAATCAGCCCTTGCAATGGCTTCAAATACACCTTCAAGTAGGATTGTAGAATTTGCACAGCCATCTGACCAACCCATAATTGTAAAAAAATAGCTATATACATCATAGCTTTATTTGTCGGTTTAGCTTTTCCAATTGCAATTTTCAGCACATTTATCCTAATGGAGACAAAGATAAAAGACCCGGCTGAATTGGATGAAGAATTGGCAGTTCCATTATTGGGAAAAATTTGCAAAAGTAAAACATTGGGGCAATTAACTGTATTGGAACAACCACGATCTGTAGTTTCAGAAACTTTTAGATCATTGAAAACCAATATCAGCTTCGTTATCCCTAAAGATAAGCAAATAACAATGGCGATTTCTTCTACAATATCCGGTGAAGGAAAAACATTTACAGCGATTAATCTGGCCTCAATTTATTCACTGAATTTAAAAAACACCCTTTTAATAAGTTGCGACATGTTTAAACCTAGCACTTTAAAGGATTTTAAATTAAAAGGTAAAAAAGGTCTTTCGAATTTTCTGAGTGAGCAAGTAAACAATGTAGATGATATCATACAGCCCACCAAATTTCCATTATTTAGCATCATTACTTCAGGAGAAACCCCACCAAACCCTTCGGACCTTTTAGCTTCCAGAAGATTTGGCCTTCTAATGGAAGAGTTGAAAAATAAGTATGACGTTATCATATTAGATACCCCTCCTGTCGGATTGATCAGCCAATCTTTTGAACTTTTGAAACAGGTAGACTTGACCCTTTATGTGTTGAGGTACAACTTTAGTAAGAAAGAATACATTAACGACATTAATGAGATTAAAATGAAAAAAGGCGTTAATAATATTTTTGCAGTTCTCAATGATGTATCAGATAAACACCTAACTTATAAAGGGTTGAATTACGGATACTACGAAGAATCGGGGAGCAAACAACATAAGTTTAAAAAACTCTTTGGAAGAAACAATGCCGCACTATAACCTTAATTATAGGTTAAAGTTTGGGTTTTAAATCATTTAAAATTTCAAATGTTTATTACAAAGAAACCATTAAAATTTTATTTGGAATGAAGGCATTTTTTCTTTTAATTGAATTGGCTATCCCTTTATTTTTAGGTTATATAATCTGGAAAAAAGGACAGCTTTCTATATTATATATGCCTGTAATATTTTTTTGCTATGCATTCATAGACAGGAATTTATCTGCTGCCATAAGCTATTTGATATATGCCGTTATTATTGGTTTTTTTATTTTCAATAATCCATTATTCATAAAACGAAATATTTTTGCTGTCATACTTATCTTATATTTTTTCTTTTTATTACCTAATTCAAGGGATTTAGCGGAAGTTAGGCCGATATTCTTTGGAGCCATATTGGTATTCTTTTTTGTGCCATTATTATCTGAGGTCTCAAGAAAATATTCAAGAGAACAACTTTTCGGAGCATTAAGTGAATCGGCACTCATCGTTCTAATTCTTTTTATTATCAATGTAATTCTTTCAACCATATTTAGGTACATGCCTACCGGCACAGGTTACTATGGCACTACTTCGGGACTTTTATATGGATCACTTTCATTAGACAACCTTAACATCCTCCCATTTGCAGGCTATATTGTCGTTCGCAGAGGAGTTAAAGACAAAAATTTAATATTCCTCATGGTTTATTTGGTGGCCGCATTTTTCATCCTTCTCACTTTTAGAAGAACAGTAATGCTATTAGTCGTATTGGCTCCCATGTTTGTGATGGTGGAATTATTAAACTTTCGCCAATTTTTCGAATTTCTCAAATATGGATTTATCATTACCATAGTTAGCAGCCTGGTAATTTATCAAACAGGCTTTTTAGATGCTTTTTGGGAGCGGTATGAAAATCGTAAATTAGATGAAAGAGGACTTGAAAAAGAACCTCGGCTCATGGAATTTGAGATGATATACAAGGACATGTTTGTATATTACGATTACAGCCCATGGTTTGGCTATGAGCTTTTTGCCTCACATGGGAATTATGGAAAAGGCAAACTAGGCACGAGAAGTTTGCACACAGATTTCGGAACTATCATGCATGCGAGTGGGATCATTGGATTCACATTGTATCTGCTAATGGTTTTTACAGCCTTTTATTCAGTTTGGAAACGTACTAAAACTAGGGAAGATTATCTCCGTATTTTATTTATCTCAATGGCCTTCGTGATTTTTTTCATGTCTGGAAGGTGGCACACAATCTCATCAATGGCCCTCATGTATGGATTACTATACATTCCTTTGGGAAAAAACCCCAAAAAACCACCTAATTTAAATTTCATTAAGGTTCCATCATTGAAATTGGCTCCTAATAACCATGTGCTAATAAAATAATGGCAAAATTTAGCTTCTCTTGAATTTCTCAATAGCCCATAGACCTCCCGCTTTTTTATTTAGTTAAAAACTGATTATAAACTATTTATATGAAACCTGTTATTTTACTCGGAATGCCTAGAAGTGGGACTAAACTATTACGTTCCTTTTTAAATCAGCACCCTAAAATCAACATACCTGATAACGAAAGTTACCTAATCCATAATTCCATTCGGAAATTTGGTGAAGCCTATGATTTTAGTGTTTTAAAAAACAGGATTAAATACTTTGAATTCCTAACAACAACTAAATTTTACGACAAATGTAAGGCAGACGGACTTCATTTCACCTTCGAAGAATTTGATAAATTGCTATCTGTATATGATTGGCAACATGTATTTAAATTAATTTTTAATTATTATGGACCTAAGGGTTCAAACCATAAATATTTATGGGGCGATAAATCTCCGGGTTCGTTTTCCCAATTAAAGTATATACATCAAATATTCCCAAATGCCTACGTTGTTCATATTGTGCGAGACCCTAGGGATTATTGCTTGTCTGCAAAAAACGCTTGGGGAAAAAATGTGTTCAGATCGGTTCATCGATGGAATCTTGAAATTAATTATTATTCCAAATTAGTCAATGAATTATCGATCAATTGTATCAATATCAAATACGAAGACCTAATCGATTCCCCAATCCAACAATTAGAAAAAATATGTGAATTTCTTAATATAGAATATCCACCAGGCTTGGAAAACCTACAAAAAACTGTCGAAAACATAGGGTCGACAAAAGGCAAACCCACAGTAATCAAGGGAAATAAAGATAAATACATTAAAGCATTTAATCCGAAAACCATCAACAAATTGGAGGGGATAGGTAAAGAGGGCATGGAGTCTATGGGATATTCTATTAATTATCAAGGCAAAAGCATTAACCTGAACCCAATTTACCTTAAATACGCATCAGTCATGGATGGTCTACACTCCTTACGATTTCATGTAAAAAATAAAGGCGTCTTGAAGGGGGTTTCCTATTACAGTAAACTACATGCCAATAAAAGATGAGCCAACTTCTATTAAAAAAAGTATCGTTTTTAGTCAAAAACTAAAATACTATTCTAATTAAATTCCTCCTATGAAAATATTAATCGACATCAAACATCCCGCCCAACTCAATTTGTTTAAAGGCTTGGCAAAGGAGCTTGTGATCTCAGGATGGACAGTGATAATCTGTTACCTAGATCGAGGTAAACTTCCAAAAATTATTGATAGGGAATATGCGGAATTTAATCGAATAAAAGTAGGAAGCAGTAAAGGTACTAAATGGTCCATATTTTGGAATGGGAATGTTATGCGAACCACCTCTTTTTTAAAAATGATAAATCAAGAGAAGTTCAATATTTGTATCTCAGCTAGCAGTGCTCCACTGGCCTTAGCATGTAAAATTACAGGGACACCACTGCTTCAATTTTATGATGATCCAGAAAGGAAAACCATCAACAAGATCAATGCAAATCTCTCCACGAAAATATTTTTCCCTCCGATAGTAGAACAAAATAAGCATGTGGAAATATTCGATTGCCTAAAAGAGTGGAGTTACTTAAGCCCATCCTATTTTAAACCAGATAAAACTGTATTAGAAAAATACGGACTCAAACCTAATGAATATGTATTTGTAAGAGAAGTAAGCAATAAATCCTTTAATTATTATAACCAGGAAGATGCTATTATTTGTAGTATTTCCGGTCAAATTAATAAGGACATTCCTGTTTTACTTTCCTTAGAGGATAAAAGCATTAAGGATAAATTTCCTGGCAATTGGACCATTTTGGAAGAGCCTATTGCCGACATCCATTCACTAATTTATTTCTCAAAATTGATGGTTTCTTCCGGGGATAGTATGGCAAGGGAAGGGGCTATGTTAGGTATTCCAAGCATCTATTGTGGGATTAGGGAAATGAAAGCGAATCAATTATTAATTGACAAAGGAATCTTAGAACATTGCCCGGTAGAAAAGGCAGTAAAACCCTTTAATGATTATATTTCTTCTGAATTTGACCAAGAAAAACAGATTAAAATCAGGGAAAACCTACTTAAAGAATGGGTTGATATGAATCAGTTCATGATGTCACAAATTTTAAAATATAAAAAATAAAAATATGAAGATTTCAGTTTTCGGATTAGGCTATGTTGGCTGTGTAAGTCTAGGATGTCTTTCAAAAAATGGACATGAAGTAATTGGTGTAGACATTAACCCTTTAAAGGTGGATCTTATTAATAGGGGTTTACCCACAATTGTTGAAAAAGACATTGATCAAATCATTAAGCAGGAGTTTAACAAGGGGAAAATATCTGCAACAGTTTCTGCTTCTGAGGCCATCAAAGCTACAACACTAAGCATTATTTGCGTAGGCACCCCTTCTTCACCACATGGGCACCTTAATCTTAATTTCATTTACAAGACAGCCGAACAAATAGGTGAAGCCTTAAAGGAAAAAGAAGATTTTCATGTGGTAGTAATCAGAAGTACCGTATTACCCGGTACCAATCAAAAAATTGGAGAAATAATAGAATCTTTTTCCGGAAAGAAAAGAGGTGAAGGTTTTTCAGTGGTTTCAAACCCTGAATTTCTTAGAGAAGGATCTGCCGTAAAAGATTATTATTCCCCAGCTGTAACGGTAATAGGAGGTGACCATAACGAAGCTTTAGAAACAGTTTCATCCCTGTATAAAGATCTAGGCAGCCCAATTGAGATAACGGGAATAGAAGAAGCAGAAATCATCAAATACGTTAATAATTCTTTTCATGCATTGAAAATTTCCTTCGCCAATGAAGTTGGAAATATTTGCAAATCTTTAAATATTGATTCCCACAATGTAATGGAGATCTTTTGTAAAGACACACATCTTAATATATCTCCAGTCTATTTTAAACCCGGTTTCGCCTATGGAGGGTCTTGTTTACCGAAAGATTTAAAAGGATTGGTAACTTTGGCCCATGATCAATATTTATCCACACCAGTCCTTAATGCTATCCATGAATCCAATGAAAATCAAAAAAGAATTGCATTTGAATTAATCAATAGAACAGGAAAAAGAAATATTGCACTAATGGGACTGTCCTTTAAAGAGGGAACAGATGATTTAAGGTATAGCCCTTCTGTCGATATTTCTGAGAAATTAATTGGAAAAGGTTTTAAACTTTCTATTTATGACAATAATGTACATATGTCTAAACTAGTTGGCGCTAATAAACAATTTATAGATCAACACTTACCCCACCTTTCTGAATTGATAACTAATGACCCTAAATTGGCATTGGAAGACGCTGACATTGTATTAATAAATCACAAGAATTTTGATCCAAAACCTTATATGGACCTTTTATCTAAAAAGGATATATTGATAGATTTAGTAAGGATTCCAGAATTGGAAACTCTCCCTAATTATGTAGGATTGTGTTGGTAAATTACTAGGACTAAAAAATAATTTAATTAAAATTCGTTTCTAGACATTTGCTTCCAATATGATTGTGAAGCAAATGTCATTTCCTTATCAATTTAATATTTGCAACTTATCAAAGTTAGGCAAGGGTCGATAAATAGATCTTTTTCAATTTTTCTGCAACTAAAGGGAGGTCTAATTTTAGATTAATAAGCCTTTCCCTTCCCTTGCACTCTTTCATCTCAACCACGGTTTTGATTTTTTCAGCAAGCTCAACATGATCAAACCCAGTAATTGCATAACCTTCAGTGTCTTCCAATAAATACCGTACATCCCCTACATCCGTGAATACTCCTTTGCAATTGCATGCCATCCCTTCTTTCACCACATTAGGGGATCCCTCTTCATAAGAACACATCACTAATACATCCACAGAATTTAAGTACTGAAATACTTGATGATGTGGAATCGGATACGGAGCAATAATTTCAATATTGGCTTTATTTAATTCCCCTCTTGCCTTTTCCAAAAGTTGATAATTTTTTCTGGGATCATTATGATTTCCTAAAAACAATGCATATTTCTGATTTTCGATCAAGCCTAGCTCTTTTCTAAAATCATGATCTACAGGATAAAACTTATTAATATCTACTCCATTCGGCAAAACTTTTGATTTCTTTTTTTGCCAAACAAACTTTTCAATATTAGGGGATTTTGAAACAATTCTTTTTGTAAAAGGCTGAATTAATAAAGTTAATAAGGTGAAATAATTGAAATAAAGCCGTTTTTTTGAAATCACGAATTCTTCCATAGGCATCAGTTCCCATCAATGATAAAATGATTGGAATATTGGGGAAAGATAGTACGGCCACCCAAGCCGATAAGGTAAAGTGAGCATGAATTAAATCATAATCAGAGTCCTTCAATAGTTTCTTTAATGGGCCAATATTTGAAATATAACCTTTCAATCCCTTTCCCGAAACTTTAAAATAATCAACTTCAACATTTTCATTATTCAAAGAATCTCCCTGAACCTTAATAAAAGGGGCAACATCAAAATTTTTGAGATTCCCCGAGGAGACAAATAATACCTTAAGTTTTTTGTCTACAATCGAATCTTTATTTTTCATCAAGATCATTCTTTACAAGGCTAAATTAACACTCTACTTTTTATTCAATAATATAAAAACTATAATTGAAATATAAAATACCATACAAATAAATTCTAATTATATTTACAATTCATTTCACTAAAAATACACATTAACTATATATTATAAATCACTATTAAAACGATCTTTACTTAAAAAACATAACAAAAACTAACTATATTAATTATACAATTTAATCAATCTATTTATTTAATAAATTATCATAAATTTTTCTAATCTTTTTAGCAACAATTTTTGAATCCAGATCCAACTCTTTAATCCTATGCCTGCCAAGGCATGATTTCATTGCAATCACATGATGAATTGCATTTTCTAATTCCGCCTGATCAAGATTTATTACTGCATATCCTTTTACACCTTCTACAATTTTTTCACATCACCTACATCAGTAAATACACCCTTACAATTCGATGCCAGTGCTTCTTTAACTACATTAGGAGAACCTTCTTTTACAGAACACATTACCAAAACATCAACTGTGGAGAGTAATTTCACAACTACTTCATGACTCACGGGATAAGGATTAATTATTTCAATTTCAAATTGCTCTAATTTTTCCTTTAGCCCCTCCAACAGTTTAAAGTTCTTATTAACATCATTGGGATTACCTAAAAACAAGACATACTTCTTATTAGGATTAAGCCCTAGTTCTTTTGCAAAACTTATCCTCTCTCCATCAAATTTACTCAAATTCACACCATTAGGTAAAATAGTGCTCTTATTCTTTCTCCATACATGTCGCTCAATATTTGGGGATTTTGAAATAATGAAGGAAACAAAAGGTTGAATCATAATTGTTAAAAATGTCAGGTATTTGTTATAGATTTTAACCTTACTAAATTTTTTCAACCTGCCAAAAGCATCTGTTCCCATTATCGATAATACAATTGGGGATTTGGGGAAAGATAGGACTACTACCCATGCTGATAAAGTGAAGTGTGCATGGATTAGATCAAACTTTTTATTTATTAAAAACTTCTTAAGTTCTGAAATATTTCTTAAATATCCGACTATCCCCTTACCTCTTATTTTAAAATAAGTGACATTAATATTTTCTGATTTTAAGGATTCGCCTTGTATTTTTATAAAAGGAGCAATGTCCAATTTTTTCATGTTCCCCGAAGAAACAAAAAGCACCTCTAACAATTTTTCTTTATTATCATGATTAATTGGTTCAGAATTGATATCAGTTGAGGAAGATGTAACTTGATCTCCAATTAAATTTAAATCATTAAAAAAATTTTTCATCAGAAGTAAATATTATCAACCATTCCACTATAATTTCACCTTAACCTTCTAACTTTTAGTATTAACACTTTAAATTTATGTTCTAATAAACGATAATTAATTTTCGGTAAATTATAACTTAAATTAGTTGGCTTGTTTATTTTGAATCAGTTCACCTATCAATTAATCCTAAAAGAATATTATAGTACAATCAATCTTTCTACATAAAATAACGCACACTTTCATGCTTTTGTTTTGCAGGGGCACTTATTAACCAAAGCATTATTCTTTAAAGTCAAGTTTCCGTAAAAAGGACTCGTACTTTTAGTCAGATTCTATCCTTTTGTCAGGTAATCAATTGAACCTAAGCACTGAAGCTTTTCTAAAATTAATACAATTTTTGGTATTATTATCCAAAGTCGTATAATTTTAATCCAAATTATATTTAAATAGCCATAATGGATGGAAACTTAGTAAAAATGTCATTCGAAAACCGTAACAAAATACTGATTTTGTAATTTTGCTATTCTTTTCCAAAAATTAAATTAACCATAGAATTATAAACTCCTTGCCAAATATTAAATTCCCAGCGCTTCCAAAAGCTTTAATGTATCGGTATGTAGCCTAATATCTCTAGGAATTCAACTTTCTCCTAAAATTAAATTCTGAGCTAACCATTTATTAGTTCCAATAAATCTAGCATTTTTAGTAGAAATAAAGCAGGAGTTTTAACCGCTGACAAAGTTAATACAGCTTAATGCCTAATAAATAAATTTTCAACTGGATAAAATAAAACCAAATTGTGTTAAAAAACTTTAAGGGTATTTTTATGCCAGACACCTACCATTCGGCATATGTTTTCAGCTTTTGACGCTCCTTCCAATATCCCTATTCTAGGCAATTCAAACTTCGAATTTAGGCTTTGAGCGCTCAAATACTCAGGTTTATTGGAAAAACCAATTTCAAAATTTTCTTTTTCCAAAGCATTAATTTCACGGACACCATAATCTCCGTTAGGATATGCAAAAGTATCTATTTGATAATTTATCCAAGTGAATATATTTCTCCTATTTATCGAAATTTCCAATTCCAATTCCTCATCGCTACATTTGGGTAAAATAGGATGAGTATGACTGTGTCCTCCTATGTTAATCCAAGGAGAAGCAGCGATTGATTGAATTTGAGAAACAGTCATGGCTTCTCTAGGCATTTTTATTTGCGTTTTAATTTCAGTAATCACCGCCATTCTTTCTGCATTGGGGACGTTTTTCAACATTTTAGATGAGAGATAACCCAAACCTAATTTTTTAGCTTTCTTCGCATAACTAAACCAATAATTCCCCGTTTCAATGGCTTCTGTAGGAACAAAGATTGTGATTGGTATTTTATTATTAATGGCCACCTCTGCAACATTCTCATAGTTAGAGGCCCACCCATCATCTGCGGTTAATAGAACTGCTCCTTTGGGAAAGGACATTGATCCATTTATTATTTTCTTTAGGTCATCCACCCCAATAAACTTAAATCCATTCCTATTAAACCATTTAATAATAAATTCAAATTCCTTCTTAGAGGGATTATGAAAATAAATTGATAAAATAAAATCTCCTTTTAAAGCTTTCTTTTTCGCTCGATTAACTAAACCAATCAAAATGAAAAACTGGGCTACAAAATAGGCTAAAACATTTCTAAATTTAAATTTCATTATGTTAATCTTAATATAAAACTATACATTTAACCTTAATTTAAGGTGGTTTTTCAACTTTGTTTGGCTAGAACATAACTGAAGTTGAACAGGAAATGGCACATCAACTTTTTTTATTACTGAATACAATAAACAATGTGTTACTGAAAGGTATTGGCTTTGGTAGTAAGAAAAAGCCATTACCCCGGTATTTAAACTTTTGCCTTGTGGGGAGGAAAGTTCCCCTAAGCTTACATTGGTAGGAATGTACCAAAGAACGGCGCATAAAGAATTACCACTCATAAGACAGAAAAAACTATGCCCTAATTCTATCCTTTTCATGCAATCAAATAAAAATTCCTTTCTTGTAATGATCCCCATAGACTCATCAAAATTCAATAAATCAGCCATTTTGTTTTCGCTAAATTTAAACCATTTTTGCAATCCTTCTTTACCTATAGAACTTAGGGTAAGGTAAGTCTTAGACCGAGAACTAAAAACCCGATTCATACCATCGAATTCAAAAAATTTCAAACCTTTTTTTGACAATAAGTTATACTTTTTTTTACCGTTTTGAAATTGTTGAGCAATTTTAAAAGACTGATAATTCTGTTTCAAAAGACCTTCAAATAAGCTTTTTAATTTATCCTTTATCGCTTCGTTAAGTAATTCTTTCTTCACTTTTATGGGAGACAAATACTTAAATTCATAAGCCACCTGTGAACAGTTGGATAATATTTCCTTATAACCTTTTACTCCTCCCGGAGTTAAATCAAAATATTCAATCCCTGATTTTCCCAATTCGATTCCAAGCATTAGAAAATGCAATATCCCAGGAGAATATTTGGCATAAAAGGGGGAATGTGAATTAATTCCCTGTAAATGAACCATTTCCTTTCCTGCAATGCCAGCGTTCGAAGCAATTATCTCATCATCCAATTTTAATATACTCACGTGTAAAAGTCCCAATTCAAAAAGCCGAATAAGAAAATCTTTTCTTTCAATTTCGTATTGAAATGTTACTTTATCATACATGGCTCCTTTTCTGAAATCACTTTGTATGATTAAATCATCAAAGATTTTCAAGAATTCATCAATAGTAGAAATAACTGCAAAATTTAGACTCCTTTTCTTTTCAGCCTATTAACCTTCTCCTTGCGATTTTTTTCTTCAATTCTTGGGCCAATAATTTTTCATTACTCACCATTAAAGGTTGGAGATGGGTTTTTAAAATTACTTCTTTTTTCCACTTTGACTCCTTGTTAAATTGCTCAACAGGAGATCTCGGCGGTAAATATTTTAAAACAAATGGCTTATTCGGAAAAACCCTTTTAATAAGCTTTAATGAAGATTTGAGAATAAAATAACTATCTTCTGTAGTCGAAAGCCAAACCTGATACTCCGCCTGATTGGTCCCCGCTGCGGTAATCTCCCCTTTGTTATTAATTGTTAAGGTAAACAACCCATTAAGTTTATACCCATCCCAATCTGTTAATAAGATTGGAGTGTATTTATTATATATGGTATACCATGTTAAAACAAATTCCTTACTTTGAAATACCGTAGCCCAAGGGCAAAGACCTAAGAGTCGGTCCCACGCTTCTAAAAATTTTTCATCTTTAAATAAATCGTTTGCCTTCTCACCTAAGAAAATTTTCATCCCAATTCGTTATTTGCTTAAGTTTAATGAAAAGCAGCTAGTTTTACCAATCTATACCTCTAAATTTTAGATACATTGGGTGAAATTTTTCCTACTTATTTATTAAAACGATTAGAATTTTTTATGAAGTTTTCGTGAAGTTTAAATATCCTTTCAATTTTCATAGCCATCGCAAATTATCTGTTTAATGAATGGAGAATAGATGTACCAGTTTTTAAAACCTCTTCCTTATATGCTGCTACCACAGGATGACTGTAATAATCTTCATTAATTACAAGAGCTGTTTCATTGTCTGGTGAATTGCCAATAGTCTCATGAAACCAAAGACAGAATAATAATTTGTTATCATCAGCCCAAGAAATAAATTTTTCCCCAGCTTCCACTTTTTTAAAAGCATTTGAAAGAAAGTCCCACCTAGAGGTACCCAAATCATCGTTATACAATAACAAATGCTTGATATTATTGGTCTCCAAATCCATAGGCTTTTTAGATTCCTGTAACAGTTTTACCTTTTTTCCAACTATCCTATTTTTGAAATCTTTCGCCTTCAATTTAATGAAGTGCTTTGAACGTTTTACCTTTAAATTGAAATCCATGGATCGAACTCCTCTAGACAATAACAAGGCATGAAACTTTTTTCGAATGTCTATTTTAGTTTTAAAAAATGGATCCTGACTTATCGTAAGTTCATAAACTTTATCAGCATTGGAGGCCATTCTCTCTTTGTATCCATCTCCTCCCGGTGAAAGGTCAAAATATTCAAAACCTTGCTCTTCTAAGTATTTTCCCAATACAAAAAGGTGAACTAATCCGGGTGAATGTTTGGAATAAAAAGGAGAATAAGTAATTAAGCCTGATAAGTGCATCCACAATTTTGATTTCATACCTATAATGCAAGAAGTGATAACATCATCTAATTTTAACACCGATACATGAAGTAAATCTTGCCTAAAAAGGGATATAAAAAGGGAACGCCTTAACGGGTTAGACTCTGAAGGTGTTTTATTAAACAATGCACCTTGTCTAAAATCATATAGAACCATAACTTCATCATACACCTCAATGAACCTATTGATTTCATTAATTTCTTCAAAATCCATCTTTCCTGCCCTCCTAAACCGATTGTACTTTGCTTTTAAATGTCTTTTTTTCATAACATCCTTAAATTTTGGATGCGACATTTGTAATAAAGGCCTATGATACTCTTGAATCACACTGACCTTTTTCCATTGGCTATTTTTATAAATCCAGGATAAGCTATTAAATGAGGGAACAAACCGAAAAATTATTTTACAGTTAGGATAATCTTTAAGAATAAGACTCCATGCTTCAGTCAAAAATCGTTCATCATCGCCTTCTTTTACAAGCCATGTTTGGTACTCCGCATCGTATTCGCCCACGCCTACAATCTTGGCTTGATGTCTTTTTATGGTTCCATTTGGCTCTTTTTTAACTGCTAGAAAAACAACGGCATTTAAATTAAAACCTGCTTCATCGATTGCAATCAATGGAAGATATTCTGAGTATTTAGTTTGATACCAGGATTTAATAAAAATAGGATTTTGGAAAACAGTGGTCCCGACGCTTTCCTCAAACAGGATAGTGAGCCTTTCTATAAAAGCTGGATCTTCTAATAAATTTAAAACCTGTTGCCCTTTAACTAGTCGTATGTTTTCTTGATTCATTACTTGCATTTAGATTATGGCATTATAAAGGAACAATATTACACTTCCGTTCTTATGTGTTTTAGTTTACTTGTCTTCATAGGGAGCACAAATACCAATAATAAATCAAATTCAAGCATACTAATACATCTTTTGCTAACTTTGGTTTAATGGAATTTTTTTATGGATTTAATACTTCTTCATATAACTTCAAAAAGTTCTCCCCCATTTTTTGAATAGTAAAACAATCCTTTATTTTCCTTTCTCCTGCCTCTCCATATTTCATCCTTTTTTCAGGATGATCCAATAATTCAGTAATAGACATAGCTATTTCTTCATCTGTTTCTTGGGTAATTAAAACACCATTTTCACCAGGAACTATTAATTCCTTGGTTCCACCGGCATCATTGGCGATTACCGGCAATCCTAAGGCCATGTATTCTATTAAAGCATTAGAAATTCCCTCCCCATGCACTTTCTTATTTGAGATCAAGACGCCAATATCACAAGCATTCACTAAATCTTCTACATTATAAATAAGTCCTGTCATAATTAAATTTGGATGTCCATCGGCCAATTCCAGACATCGTTGGTATAGGCTATTCTTTCCTTTATGATAGTAACCGGCTCCGATAAAACTAACGTCATTTCGAATGGTAAGTATTTTTTTTGCAATTCTAAAAAACCTTTCATAATCTTTATTTTTAGAAAAAGTAGCTACCATAACTACTGCTAAGGGTGTATTTATATTGTATTTTTCTTTTGTTACTGATTGATCAGTCAAGTTTTTAAAGCGATTTAAGTTTACCCCATTGTAAATCACTCTGTACTTTCCCTTTGGTGGTTTATATGATGCTATGCCAGCAAAGGAATTGGATAAAATAATACTTGATTGCCAAAAATTTAGTTTATCAATAAATCTATTCTTTAAAGAAATATTAGGAGAGGCATTAGTAATCTGGCCATTTATCAAGGGAATATTTTTTATCATTCTAGTTGGCAAGACATAGAGTGTTTGCATGCGACCCCAAGTATGGATAAGGTCCGGCTGGAATTCAGAGGCTATTTCCAATAAAGCGTAGGGAAAGCTAATTACGCCCAAGAACTTTTTTCTTAATGACTTTTAGGGGTATTTCAAGTTGTTTGAATGCCGGGAAATGTATATTATCTCCTGTGGTAACTACTATCATTTCATATTTTCCGGAGTTTTTCAGGAAAGTGAGAAGTTCCATAAATCTTCTTTCTTTACCTCCTGCCACAAGGGCTCCAATGAAAAATAAAATTCTCTTCATAAATAATACTGTTTTGATTTAACCCGAAAAGCAATAGATTTTCTATTACTTTATAAAATCTGGTCACGTAAACTCCCTATGAGCACCAACCTTAACTATTGAAACTTCTTAAAACCCCACCACCTAAGTTGGGTTAATTTATGGAACCTTAATCAATGAATCTTTACACGGATAAGTTAATAGAATTTGAGAAACATTTTGCAAGCATAATAAAATCAGATTATTTGGAGAAATAAGCATCGCAAGAATTAATAACATTAGTAAAGGCGATAAAATGGGTGATTTTGAAATGATTTAAGCACAAAATAACTCAATAGGTTATCTATTGCATAGATTCGGGTTTAATATATAAATTTCTCCCATTAAATGCACTGAACCACAAAAACAACTTAGCCACTACCTATCATACCATTACAGTAAAAACCATTCATATTGTATTTCTTACTATTGGTTTACTTCGGGCGTGGCATAGCACATTTTCTTCGCTTCATAAATCCCCAAACTAATTAGTTGACCTCAGGAAAATTCACAAAGACCGCCTCTAAATTACTCCAAGAGACGGTCTTTGATGTTATTATTGTTAAAATCAATTCTTCTATTACTCTTTGAAGAATTTGAATAAAGATTGCCTGCCATCTCTATTAATCAATAGTAGATGAATTCCCTGCGACAGGTAATATTTAGAAATATTAATTGATAGAACTTCATTTTTAATTTCAAATTCTCCATTCATCATTTGTACACCCTTCATATCAAAAAGATAAATCTGCACTTTACCTTCCAACTCACCAGGCATTACAAGGTTAATCACTTCATCTACAGGGTTAGGATAAATGCGGGTAGACCACCCCATATCTACTTGATTAGACATTTCATCTAAGCCTATTTCATTCTCAGAAATTGCATTGAAATTCGGCATTACTCGAAGATTTTGACTTGGATTTGCAAGGTTTGCAATTTCACTTCCACTAAGAGCCCTTTTATAAAGTCTAATCTCATCGAGATCACCCTCCCACCTATTATTACCATATTTGGCACCTATTTGCAATTCTGTGGTGTTGGAATTAATCTGTAGGGGAGAATAGGTAGCTGAATTATCTTCCACGCCATTGATATAAATCTTAGACGTGGTTCCGTCAAATGTGACAGCCACATGAGACCATGTTTGACCATCTGCAATATAATTTCCATTTGAATTAATCCTATAGTCTGAACCACTGCTTTCTCTGTTAATTCTAAACTCAAGCTTTCCTGTTTCATAGATACTAAGCTCATACCCATCCGGTCCTGACTTTGAAAGGATTTGTTTTCTTTGAATCGCTGTAGGTTTAATCCAAGCTGCTATTGTGATTGCCTCATTGATATCAAGGGTTGAATTATGTGGAACAGATGCATACCTATTAATAGACCCAGGCAACCTTAATGCTTGTCCCACCTTCCCTGGCACCAAGCTTATTCCTGAGGTATTTTGTATGGTTGCATCATTGCCCTTACCGGAATAATCTATCAAGGTATTACCGCTACCATTCTCCATGGTCCAATGACCAACTAAATCTTCGTCAATGGCCTCAGTTATTGTAGTAAAATCCCATACCTGTGACCATGGGGAATCTCCTGCACTATTGGAAGCAGAGACTCTCCAGTAATAGGTAGTATTATAATCCAACTGAGGCATGGAGTAGGAAGTCTCCACTATATTAGATATTGTTGTCTCACCTATAGAGAAAGTAAGATCCTCTGCGAATTGTACAGTATAGCTATCTGCAAAATCTACAGGGTCCCAGGCTAGAATTATCCCTGATGGTTCAAGACCACTAATCCCACTGATAGGCATGGTTAACTGAGGAGAAATTGGCAATTCAGGAGACCCTTCGAAAATATCAAATATTTCCGGACCTGTTAAGGCTTCATTATAAACTCTAATTTCATCCAATTCTCCTTCCCATCTTTCTTCCCCATTTTTGGCACCAATCTGCAATTGGGATGAATTGGATATTATTTGAGTTGGGGTGTAGGCCACTGAAATATCCTCTAGCCCATTAACATAAATTCTGGAATTGGTCCCGTCAAAGCTGGCAGCAACATGCATCCATGTTTGGCCATCTGTTGGATAATCAGTATTAGAAAGCAAAGTATAATTATTACCTCCACTTTCCCTATTTATGCTAAATTCGATCTTACCATTTTCTAGAATACTCAACTCATACCCATCAGGCAAAGCTTTGGTTAAAATGCGTGCATTCCCTAGTCCTGACGGCCTAATCCATGCAGCTATCGTAATTCCTTCTGTAATGTTTAGAGAGGAGTTATCCGGCACCGCTCCATACCTGTCAACCAGCCCTGTCAAACTTAAAGCTAATCCTTCCTTGCCTGTCACCCATGTGATTCCGGAGGGATTGCCTAAGGTGGCATTGTTTCCTAAACCTGAATGATCAATAAGCATATTACCTGACCCCTCCTCCATTTTCCAATAACCTACCAGCTTAACAACCTCTTCGGTAGTAAAACTCCATACTTGTGACCAAGGAGAATACCCCTCTTCATTTGAGGCAATTACTCTCCAGAAATAAGTAGTATTCGATTTCAATTCCGGCAAGTTAAATGAATCATTAGAAAGATTAGTTTGCTCTATCAATGATCCTGAGAAATCCGGATATTCAGAAACTTGAATCCAAAATTCATCTGCTGAAGCAGGTGCTTCCCAATTCAAATTGAGATTTAGATTGGAAACACCTGTAGAAAAATTCTCAGGAAAAACAAGAAGTGGTGCTGTAGGTTCATTTGGAACGCTGGAGGTACCATTGAAAAGATCATTTACTTCTTGATTATTCAAAGCTCCTCGATACAGTCGGACTTCATCAAGATCACCTATCCATCGATTGTTTCCATATTTGGCTCCTATCTGTAATTCAGTAGTGTTAGAATTAATTTGTGACTGGGGGTAGGAATCAGAATTATCTTCTACCCCATTGATATAGATTTTTGAAGTAGTACCGTCAAAGGTCGCGACAACATGCATCCATGTCTCACCATCGCTGGGATAGTCTGTATTGGAATAAATCCTATAGTTGGTCCCACTACTTTCCCTGTTAAACCTAAACTCCACTTTACCATTTTCAACAATGCTAAATTCGTAACCATCAGGACCGGACTTGGAAAGAATACGCTTTCTATAAACCCCTTCAGGCTTAATCCAAGCCGCAATAGTAATCGCTTCTGTAATATCCAAAGTAGGGTTATGAGGAACAGATGCGTACCTGTTTAATGAACCATTCATCCTTAAGGCTAATCCATCTATTCCACTTACCCATGAAATTCCAGAGGTGGATTGAAGATTGGCATTATTCCCATTTCCTGAATGGTCTGTTAATGTACTACCGCTCCCTTCTTCCATTTTCCAATAACCTACAAGTTCCGCACTTCCGGATATTACCTCTGCTGTTTTAAAGCTCCAAATCTCAGACCAAGGAGAACTACCATTTTGATTGGTAGCTGCCACTCTCCAGTAATAGGTTGTATTGGGTTGTAGCTCATCTACAGTGTATGAAACAGCTGAAACCCCAACCTCGTCGACCTGTAAAGCTGTAAATTGAGAGTTTTGAGAAACCTGAATATTGTATTCACTTGCGGATCCTGAAGCTGTCCAACTTAAATTTAAGTTTAAATTAGACAAATTATCAGTATTGTTTTCTGGTAAGGCAAGTACAGGTGTTGGCGGGGCTTCTGTGACAAGGGTTTCTCCATTGTATAAAGAAAAGATTTCCTGGTCATTTAACGCTCCATTATAAAGCCTCACTTCGTCAAGATCACCATCCCATCTATTATTCCCATATTTAGCACCAATCTGAAGCTCTGTTGTATTTGAATTAATTGTAACAGGGAAATAAGATGTTGAATTATCTTCCATTCCATCGACATAAATTTTAGATGTGGTTCCGTCAAATGTTACTGCCACATGCATCCATGTTTCGCCATCTGAGGAATAATCAGAACTAGAATAGAGCATATACTCTGTACCACTGCTTTCCCTATTGAACCGAAATTCCAATTTACCATTTTCAGAAATTGAAAATTCATATCCATCAGGTCCTGATTTGGACAGTATCCGTTTTCTATTTATTCCATTAGGTTTTATCCAAGCTGCGATAGTAATGGCTTCTGTGATATCCAGAGTGGAATTGTGAGCTACCGATGCATATCTATTTAAAGAACCTGTCATTCTTAGGGCCAATCCATCGACTCCGGTCACCCATGAAATCCCAGAATTATTTTGGATCGTAGCATTATTATTTTTCCCTGAATAATCAAGCAGGGTATTCCCACCTCCTTCTTCCATTTTCCAGTATCCAACCAATTCAGAGGAAGACAACTGGTCAGGAGCAGTTGTAAAGGACCATTCTGAAGACCAAGGTGAATCTTCTTCTGCAGTATTGGTAGCTGCTACTCTCCAATAATATTCAGTGTTTGAAAGCAGTGTGGGAGTAGTAAAGTTTGTTCCTGAAATATTTTGGTCATTGACTACGGTCGTAGAGAAATCTGAATCCAATGAAATTTGTACTTTATAGGTTGAGGCAAAAGCTTCTTCTTCCCAACTCAGTACTAAAATTCTTGAATGATCGATAGATCCATTTGCCGGGCTTACATGCACAGGAGCAGCAGGCACACCTATTGCTGTTTCTTTGGTTGTAAAACTTCTTACCTCTGACCAAATTGATTCACCTTCTTCATTGGAAGCAGCAACTCTCCAATAATAAGTCGTTAGATCTTGAAGTTCGGGCGTAATAAAAGAGGTTTCTGTTATACCTTGAGCATCAGTAATGGTGGTAGCAAAGTTTGAATTAATCGAAATCTGCACTCGGTATTCAGTCGCTAAAGTTTCACTTTGCCAACTTAATTCCGAAATATTATCAATATTAGTAGCTTGATTTTCAGGTGAAATTATTGACGGTGCATTTGGAATAACTCCCGGGATATACCCTTCGATAGGAAACTCAACAATTGCACCCTCGCCATACTCCACCACCAATTTAGCATCAATGTTTTCTTTGGACCCATTATAGTCTAAGTGGATCGGGTTGGAGCTATTGGCTATCAATATTGAGTGAATAAATGGTTCAGTTACGAATTCAAAATCGGAAGCATCAGCTCCTTCCACATGCATTTCCCTAATATAAATTGCTTGATTTCCTCCCGAAACATTTAGAGTTGTCACTATTTGCCCCTCACTATTGACTTTTAAATTTTCTGCAGTAGCTATTGTACTTCCTGACAAAGACTGGCCTTTTGGATTATTTATTCCTAAATATTCCATATTTTTCTGATTTCCTCCTCCTCTTACCGGGGAACCTCCTGTGACAAATAATCCATTTCCTGAAACAATCATTTGAGTGCCATGCCTAGGAAGTTCAATTCCAACCCATTGGACCAGGATTGGGTAGTTGGGTTAAAGATTTCAGTAGTAGTTAAAGCGTCAGTTGAATTAGATAGCTCGCCTCCGGCAATAACCAGTTGTTCATTAAAATTCGCTGCAAAGGCTGCCCCCTAGGTGTTGGGATATTTAGAGAACTTGGTAAAGTGGACCAGGTTTGGGTATCAAAATCAAAAACATCCACTTCTGGGACCAAAGGAGCAAATACTCCTTCAACTCCTCCGGTTAATCTCCCCAGCTGCGTATAATTTATCACCAATCACTACCCCATGAAAATGATCCCTCGGCCTTGGAGCATTTGGAAGAATAGTCCAAGTACCCGTAGCAGGGTCGTATTCATCAAAATATGGAACATACCCGTCGTTATGACCGGATGTATTGCCACCGATTAAATAAAATTTATCATTATACATGACCAAGCCTGCTGACCCACGTCTTCTTCCCTGGGGTATTTCAGGTCCCTTGATATATTCTTCGTTTACAGGATCAAATATCCAGATATTTGAAGCCGGGTTTTCATTAGGGTAAGCATTATCCACAAAAGCTCCTATAACCCAGATATACCCCATATAACTAATGCCTTGAAAATGGTTGAAGCTATGGGGAGCTACAGAATCCAAAAACTCCATGAATCCGCTTCAAAATCATACTTATCAATTTTTTTAGAATTTTCTCTTCCACCTAATAAATAAAAGAACTTCCCTACTTGAACAAAGGCATTTTCATGTCTTGCAGTATAATTTTGGTTTTCATTTAAGATTTTCCAATTTTGTTGTTCAATTGTCCAAGTGAAGTTAAATAATTCAACGTTTTGAACGGGATAATTGGAGTCTTCTATTTGTATTGTTATTTGATAAGGAGAACCCGCAACAGCACTTTCATCTACGGTACCATAAATCCTACCATTAACCTCTTCTATGTCGATTCCTGGTGGTAAGTTGGAAGCAGTGTAATATAGAGCCCCTACTCCACCTTCCGCCATGATTCTTAAAGTCCCATCCAATACCTCTCCTACACTACTCAACTGATCTTCTATTTCTTGAATGATAATTATCGGGTCGGATACCTGCGTCCCCGAAATTTCAATGGCATGAACAATTGGATTCCCTGTTTGTTTAACAAATTCAATATCCAGTACACCATCTGTAACAGTGACAGGGATTTGCTCCATCCCACCAACTCCATGACCAAATTGGACAACCAAGTCAAGGTCATCTAACGCTAGTGCATCTTCAATTTTAACATCAAAAACTCTTGCCCCAACAGTAGAACTTTCATTGGAGCCATTTCCCATATATAAATTAACATTATATTCCCCATTGGTCACAGGAATGCTATAAACCATATTTTCAGAACTTGAATTTTCTCGTGCACTACCAAATATTTCGGAATACGTATTACTGTTGATATAAGAAGGAATCGATGAATGCTTATTTTGATAATCAAAAACAGTAGATTTAGCTGTACCCACATTGACAGTATACCCTTCGCCTTCATAGGCTCCATCCATAATATTTTCATTCCAATTAGGCGATGCACCCTCTCCGGAAACAGCTTCACCCCCAGCATTTACCCTATACAAAATCTGTTCTGCAGGTATAACTTTTACCATAAAAGATTGCTCCGCAAAATAGCCATCCTGATCAGTAGCGCGAAGAACAATCTCCGTAGAGTCTGGTTGGTTCGCAAAAGTCAATGTAAGTTGACTTCCTGAAATAGTAGCTCCAAAGGCAGAATTGCTATTTGTTAGGCTAAAGTTGAGATTTTCAACCCCATTATTATCATTAAAATAGTCTGTTAAATCGTATATTTTATCCGCTGCCCCAACCTGTTTTGTAAGATTCAAAAAGTTATTAATTGGGTAAGGTTGATCTGCAGTTACCTTAAAATAATCATAAGTTGCCATAAATTCTACACCTTGTTGAGCTGATGTCCCAAATACCCCAATGGCCAAAGGAAGAGAATTGTCTGTCACTATATTTAATAAAGGTTCACTAAGAACTTTGGTTCCTAGACTAATAGATGGACGATTTCCTATCTGGATGATTGGTTCTACCACTCCAAATACCGAAGAAACTCTTAAAATAAATTCAACCTTTTCATTTGAATTAGGCCTATCTCCCTCCTCTATCTGAAGCATAAGCGGATTGGGGTCCGGAACATCATCAACTTCCAGCGCCGCCACAATATGGGTTTTGGTAAACACAAATTTCAAAAAGTTCTCTTGCGTACCATCTCCTATTTGAATTCCTAATTCTCCATTATGATCGATATTGTAAAACATTTGAGGCCCATCTAAACCAAGAAGGCCTGCCTTGATCAAAAACTCACCGGTTTCTAAACTCACATTAGCCCCCATTTGAAAGCCCTTGTCCTGATTGTTTGAAGACCCGTTGGCTGTGCCACCTGTAACTGCAATTTGGATGGCACCGGCAGCTCCACCATAGATATCATTTGGTAATGGGCCTTCACCTAAAACATCCAACCAATTTAGCCAATTGGGATTGGCTTCGCCATTATTCATCAAACCTGTTAAGCCTAACCCTAAATAACCAAATGGCCTACCTAGTTCATCTGTATTGTCTGAAAACAATTCGTTATCAATTGGAAGATTGGTAGGGTTCCCCAATTGGAAGGGATCAGCTTCATCCATAACACCATCATCATCATCATCCATGTCATTAAGATCAGAAATAAGGTCACCGTCAAAATCTGTAGGAATGGAAGCTCCTGAACAATAGTCTGTCCCATTGTCAATTTCATCTTGATTGGTAAATCCATCATTGTCATAATCTGCATCAGGGTCAAATAATGGATCACTTGAGCCGGGGCAGAAAGCCAAATCGGCAGGGGTAAAAATACTAATCCGATCATCAAATGTGGCCACCCAAATGGTTCCCGGGAAAATTTCATCATCCCCATTTGCAGTAATCCCTAAAGCATTACCACCATTAAGATTCCATTTATTTTCATAAAGGTCATCTAATGACCCATCAGGGTTTAGAGTTACCAAGTGAAGTCTTCCTCCATTTCTTCCGGCAATTATAGCACCCTTAATCGCACCTCCGAACGCCGACGAAGTATATTCTGCTATAGCATTGGTATTGATTGGCCACATTGTGACGATTTCGGGCTGTGGGCCATTAGGATTATTCAAGTCAGGCGCCCTGTAATCACCATGCGCCGGATTTGCAAGGCTCAGAGGAACCGGAGGCCAGTTGGCTGGCAAGGTAGTCGCCACATAGTCTAAAAATCCTGTTTCATTCGGAGCAACAGGTGCTAAAATCTGAGTTCTAAACACTTCGTTTTGGGAATAGGAAGGGTATACGTATTCCCAGCTATAATAATCGTCTAAACTTTTGGTAAATAGTCCTGCTCCACCAGGGTTAAAAGGAAATGAGGCACCTAAAGTGTAAGGATTGCCAGGATTTGCACGTATGGGTGAAGGGTGTCCTCCATAATAAGAGCCAAATTGATAGTTATCAACATCATTAGTAACCATCATAAGATGATCTCTGTTGGTAACATATTCTCCGGATATGGCCGGATTTGTAGGGTTATTTCCTAATTCGCCCGGCACATAATTATTAGTTACATTTCCGGAATTACCTTCATTCTCAGGCAAGCCTCCCCAGTTTTCGTTGGGACCATTATCTGTAACAAAAACCTGCCCGGCTTCGGTTACTAGTACATCATAGGTGTTTCTATAACCACCTGAAAACACTTGTACAGGCCCTCCAACAACCTGCATCCCCATATTCAAACCATCATTTCCGCCAAACGGATCTCCTACATCAATCCCATCATAATTAGGGTCATTAGGATCATAAATCCCATTTACATTTTCTCTAAAAGGATCATCTAATGTTGGTATATCATATTTGAATTTCCTCCCGGAAATAACGTCAGTTTTAGTAGGTAAGGCATTTATAGCATTCAAGTCAATGGATAATATGGCAGCAGAAAGTGCATATTCAGTAGTCCAAGCAAAATTAATGCTGGGAGAACCTGCATTGGTGTTACCACCACTCGCAACCAAAAGGTAAGGCTTTCCATTGATTGTACTTAAAACCAATCCATTTGTAGAATGGTTTTCTTCCGACCTAGGTAGCCCCTAACCAAATCGACGACATCCCAATTTGACCCCGTCCACGTTAGTCTAGTAATAACACCTGAGTTAGTATCTATGGCCTTGTCACCTGAGGGACCTCCCCACTTTGGATCACTTGACCCGATATAAATAACAGGGTTGGATGCTGTGCCTTCAACAGTTATCCCTGTCAATTGCCTTGTACTCCTTGCATCTCTTGAGAGGATACCTATATCATCGTGATTAGGAATACTTTGAACTCCTAACAAGGTCTCATAGTCAGTTACGGAGTAAATGTTCTGTCCCGTTTTTTCTATGGTGTAAATTCTAATTTCTCCTTTAAGATCAGCTAGATACAATCTTCCATCAGGCCCAAATTCCAAGGCAGTACCTTTATTCGGCTTTGGAGCTCCATTAAACTGAAGCGTAGAAATATCAAATGGTACATCCTGAGCAAACAAGGACTGACCAATAAACATAATAATAGCAAAGATTAGCGGGTACTTTGCCTTTGAGAGGGAGTTTGGCAAACCGGACATACCTAAATAATTTAATATAAAAACTAATAAAAATTAACTTCTCCTAAATAATATATTGGTCACTAATCATAGATAATTCCAATATTGTAAAGTTAACAATATATATAACAAATACAAAAATACTACCTATAAATACATAAAACCGTATATATTAAGAAGCAGGTATTTTATGAGCATATATCCAAATATTTTATAAAAAAATTACTACGCGTAAGTTCTAACTACAACAATAAAAATATATGATAAAATAAATAAGTGTTAAAAAAACATTTATCAGGATTAAAAGAAGTATTTTTAATATAAACTTAAAATCATTCAATTAAATAAAGTAGACGCTGAAAGATGTATCGTTGAAAAATTAGACATAAAAATCAAATAAAACTCCGGTATTGAGCTTATATACAGAAATCTAGAAGACAAAAAGCAAAAAAACAATCTTTTTTAGACAGTTTGAAAATCTATCTGATCAGCAATTGAATTATCATAATTCAACCCGAAATAAGCAATGCACCTTCAATTTGGTACCGAAAAAACTTAAAAAATAATTATCTTCGATGTTATTTTCAATTTCAAAATAGAGATGTTATGCTAATCTAAAATCAACTTGATTCTCAAAACATCCCAACACAACTTGCCAATTCTTTTACATAATTAAGATTCATTCTGAATAAAAAATTAGATTAGAATAAAAAAAGCTTTGTAACATGCTACCGTTACAAAGCTTAAATATTGGATTTTATTTATTTTCTACAGCTCGAAAGCAAAAATTAATTATAAATACTTTTTATCTGTGAAGCACTTAATGCAGTATTATAGAGTCGCAAATCATCTAATGCACCGGTCCAGCGGTTATTCCCATACTTGGCACCTATTTGTACAGCCGTACTGTTGGAGTTAATTTTTGTAGAATTATAGGTAGAAGAATGGTCTTTTTCTCCGTTAATATAGATTACGGAGTTTCGACCGTCAAAAGTAGCAGCCACATGCATCCAAGTATCCCCATCAGTAGGATAACTTTTTACTGATTGTATCATAAAATCTTTCGCATTGGTATCTCTATTGATTCTAAACTCCACTTTACCATTTTCAAATATACTGAACTCATATACATTTCCTTTGGAGAGAATTTGCTTCCTTGCCTTTTTAGAAGGTCTTATCCAAGCGGATATAGTAATAGACTCCGTAATATTCAAACTAGAATTATGAGATACATAAGCATACCTACCTGTCCTTCCATTCATCTCCAAAGCCTTGCCTAATTTCCCATTTACCCATGAAACATCGGAATCGTTTTCGATTGTTGCGTGATTACCCATTCCCGATTCATCATACAGTGTTCTTCCATTTCCCTCATCCATATTCCAGTGCCCAACCAAATTAGGGTTTACATCAATCTCATTATTTTCAGTTCCTGAATTTGTTTCACCTAAATCCTGTGAATCATCCGTGATGTTAATTAAATTATTTTCTAATAAATCTCCGCTTCCTCCTTGGATAACTCCTCCACTATTTAATTCATCTATAGTAAAGTTAAAAACTACTTGCTTTCCAATTTTCCCACTTTTATTGTGACCTATATAAGGTGTTGCAGTAAGTGTGTATACTCCTTTAGGGGTTCCTCCACCGTTGTGGTAATTCCCTTTGTCATAACCATAAATGCAATATTCTGCTTCATTTCTTACAACAGTAAAACTTTTAGGCCCCTCTAACTCAAACTCCACACTACCTTCAAATTCTTCTTCAAAATTTGCCCGTAAAGAAATTCTATTATCGCCGATAGGTTTAAGATTAATAATCCCATCGTTCGGAACTACCCCTAATACCTTGTCCGTAATCGTGTTAATAAGAGAGAACGATTCGATTTCTGGTACTTTAGGTCCCCATCCTTTGTTATTATCTTTTTTGGGATCCATTTCTTCATAGGAAGCCTTTTCATTTCCAATTCTAATATTATCAAAATAAAGAATCCTTTTATCCGTGTCAGTGGTCTTTCCATCCCAAGCATCTTTATAAATCCCTACTTTCCACCTTGGAAGCCGCTCACCCTTGTATTTATTAGGTCCCGAATGGGTAAGAATTTTGTCGTCATTTCGCCATACTTCTACCAATCCATCGCTATTATCGGAATGTACTATATGAAAAACAAAATCAACCCATTCATCTTTAGGAACGCTACCAAAATCGTAATGGTCCCATAATGATGTTTTTAAATTGGAATCGTGTCCTACCCTGAATATCAAATCGTCTTTAACTACCCTTAAGGATAGTGTAGGTGTTCCAGCATTATGCCATTGAGAAATTACCTCATCATCATTATCTTTTTCAAATCCATTAGAAGGAAAATAAACTGCGAAACTATACCAGTTTTCGGCTCCCGTAGGCGTCTCAACAAGGATCTCAGCTCTTTTCCCTGTGCGAGTTGCTTTTGCATCAGTTTTGCGTAGCTCAAACCTTCCTACATGATCACCTTTAAACGACGGTGAACTAGAAACCTTAAATGAATGATCTTCAGAAAATTGTTTGGTAACATATGCATAAAATGGATTCTCACTCTCAAATGTTTCTTCATAAACAATGTTCCAGTCCCCTAATTCTCCGTCGGAAGCATAAGCTTGTAGAAGTAATAAATCGTCAATATCCTCCCCTAATAGATTTTCATTAGGAGAAAGAACATCCTCATCCATTTGACATGAAAAACATAGCAAGCTCATCGAGGTGGCGATAAGCCACCTATAAGATTGTCGTAAAATGATCATAACTAATAATTTGTTTGGTGGTTGAATTAATATAATTATTTACATGTTTAAACTTGGGCCATAATGAAGCTTTAAACAGGTATAAAAATGTTTGGATGATTAAATACCTAAAAACAAACCCAATTCAATTTCTCAGTACTAGACAATTTTTATACCAAGCAATTTTTTTTCAATTACAATAAACAATGACACTATATATAATAAAAGAGCGCATCTAATTCAAACTAAAAGATTATCAAACAGATTAATTCAGTATTTATGAAAAAAAACTAAATACCTATTATTTAAAGATTCTAAATTTGTTGATTCCCAATTCGTGATTTGAATGGCAAGAAACATTTAAGTGGGTGTTTAATACATATTTTAAGCTGTGTAAAAAAGATCCTATCATCAAAGTTATTGATCTTAACATATCCCAATCTAAATTCCTTCTATTTAAACATCCCGAAATACGATTTAGCTAGTTAACTCAATCTAAAAATACCAAATTTTGGCTTAATTTAATCACCCGTCTACATAAAATTAAATACTAATTTACAAAACTTTTAAATTAAATTAATCAATAAAAAATTGATCAAATAATAAAAGGTTAATTGTTTTCTTTTTGGGAAGATCCACCACGTTTTGTGAAAATTCACCTCACTATTAATCGCATTTATCGAAATTTTTCGGCAATGTATCTTTTGGATTTAAAAACAAAAAAGCAAATTCAAGCCCACTGAAAACAACTAATGCTATAGCTCCTAAAAAAATTTAAAAACACCTATAGCAAAATTTTAAATACTTTACCCACATTTTATGTGGATACTTACTCTTAAAAGTCTTGTGCGTAAATTTAAATGGAAAAAGGTAAAGCCACTTATAAATAAAGAATTTGGCCCCAATTTGAGGAATTATTTGATTAATGGAAGCTTCATTTTCTTTTAAACGATATATTGGAGGCATCCCAAGGCAAATCCATTTAGACCGGTAGGTTTTGAAAGCTTTAACATCCTTTGGATTTTCGATTTTACTCAAGGGAAAAAAATCATCGCTTAAGATCTTTGGGATTAAGGTTTGCTCTAGTAAATAATCCTTTTTAGTAGCCGCAGATAAATCTTCCCTACTATAATAAACCAACTTTTTCTGCAAGTAAACAAGTTTACCATACAACAAAATTGCTCTAAACCATACATCTAAATCTTCACCAAACTTTAAAGGAGCATCGAAACCGGCATTTGTTTCAAAAACTCTTTTTCATTACTATACAAGAAGTAAAAATAAGGGTATGGTTGATGGTTTTATTGAAAAATTCACTTATTGAATAGTTCCTGACAGGAACAACATCTACATCCGGATAATTTGGTAATTCAAGTTCTTCAAAAGATTTAAATCTAATGAAATCTGCTCCTAAAATACCTGGGTAATTATGTGCCTTTATGGCTTTATTCGCATAATTCAAATAGTCAGGATGCCATATATCGTCTGCATCCAGAAAAGCTATATAGGGAAATTTGGCATGCGCAATCCCTGTATTTCTCGCAGTAGAGACCCCCTGATTCTTTTGATTAATAATTCTAACTTTTTCGCCAAAATTATTTTCCACAATCTTCTCACTCCCATCAGTAGAGCCATCATTTACTACTATTATTTCATAATCTTTGTATGTCTGGCTAACAACAGAATCTAACGCTCTGGATATAAATCCAATTTTATTATATAAGGGAATAACTATTGAAAACAAGGCACATCAATTTATATGTAAAACAAAAGGAATAATTACAATACCTCTCTGGACATCATCAGGTTAAGGTCGGCGTTTTGGTCTGCCAATTTAATATTATCAAAATAAATAACCCTAAGATCTACATCAGTTTTTCTTTTCCTCCATGTAGATTTATAAATTCCTATTTTCCATCTCGGAAGATCCCCTACCAGATACATATTAGGACCATTATGGGTTACCAATTTTTCACCATTTCTCCAGACTTCGACCAATCCATCCTTACCATAAGAGTGGACCACATGAAAAACGAATTCATTCCATTGGTCTTTAGGTATGTTTCCAAAATCATAGTAACTCCATTGGGAAGATGGAATTTGAGAATCATAACCAATTCTTAATTTTAAACTACCACTTATTACCCTCAATGCAAGGGTCGGAGTACCTTTGCCACTATGCCATTGTGAAATCAATTCATCGTCCCTATCTCTTTCCCAACCAATGGAGGGGAAAAATACTGCAAAAGAATACCACCTCTCAAAATGATCTTGCTTTGAAAAAAGAACTTCAGCTCTAGGTCCACCATTTTTAGTAGCCATTTTATCCCCGTATCGCAATTCAAATTTTCCGGATCTTTTACCTGAAAACACTGGAGAATCGACTACCTCGAAGGCATGGTCTTCAGCGAACTGCGGGTAACCATTGGAGTTCTTCTTCCAACTCAAATCATTCTCAAAATTCTCCGTTAAAATTAAACTATCTTGACCTATTAATAAATCCTTCTCAGTTAGCTTTGCATGAAAACTAAATGAATTGAAAGGGAGTATTGTAAAATGGAAATTTAGAAGAAATAAACAAATATATGTTATGGAGGATATCATTTAGTCATTTTTTTTTAAATAGGTCTAATTAAATTATTTCTGAAGTGAGAACATCACTTCTACTATTAAGAAATGAACCGGATCACAACTTCTTAATGGTTTAGACATTCATTTAGCCACCAATTTTCGAAATAAAACTATTTCAAATTTATTAATTCATGAACGCTAGAATTATAACCTTTTTAATATTTCACCAATAAAACCATATTACTCGCAAAATATTTGAATATTAAACCTATAAATTTATTTGTAATAATACGTATAAAACATTAAAATTGCTTTTAACATCATAATTAATGCATTTAGAACAAAAAATTACTATTATTAGGTGAATTCTAAATTCACTAAGATTAAATTTCATTTTAACCACCAAACACAACACAAACCATATGGCAAGATTTTTATTTACCCAATTTCAAAATGTTGAGCTAATTGTTGAAAATGGAAATCCTATAGGAGGAGCAGTGGTGGAAACAATGGTTTGGATCAATTCTCTTCATGAAAACGGACATGAAATTGACCAGTTTAAATATGCAAATGACAAAAGAGTCAAGCTTTCCAATTATGGTTTTATAAAACTTTTTCCGGTTTATCATCCAACCAAAGGTATTAGATGGCTTAGATGGCCACTATACCGACTCCCAAACATATACAAAGCGATTAAAAGGAGTAAGCCGGATTATTTATATGCTTCAATCCCTGGATGGGCTTCTTATTATATTGCACTTTTTTGTAGAAAACTTGGCGTAAAAATGATATTAAGGGTGGCCAATGACAATATGTTAGATGAAAGAATTAAAATCACACATTCAAAATTTGATCAGATTTTTATAGCTAAAGCGTTTAAATTGGCTGACTTTATTTCCGTTCAAAATGAATTCCAATATCAAACTTTAAAAAACAATTTCCGGACAAAAAAATTCTAAAAATATATAACCCTATTAAAATTGATAAAAGTAAAAATATCGTAAAGAAAGAAATGAAAGGATATCTTGCTTGGGTTGCCAATTTCAGATACCAAAAAAACTTAAAACAATTATTTGAAATCGCCAGCACATTTCCGGATGAAAAGATAAAAATAGCAGGCATTCCACTAAAAAACATGGATGATGAAACCAAAGAATATCTGGAGAAACTAAAGGAATTATCAAATGTTGAGTTTGTTGGCAAGGTTCCTCGTGAAGAGATATTTAATTTTTTATCCAAGGCGAAATTCCTATTAAGCACATCTAGGTACGAAGGTTTTAGCAATACATTTCTTGAAGCAATGGTTGTAGGCACACCTATTTTGACTCCAACTTTAGTCAACCCTGATGGAATCATTGATCGTTTTGATTTAGGAATTACCTATCAAAATGCAACTGATCTTAAAAGTTCTTTTAATAAATTAACAGTAGATGAATATATAAAAATATCTTCCAATACTATCCAATTCGTAAACAACAACCATGATCATTTGGTATTAGGAAAGAAACTAGTTAATTTCTTAAAGGAATGATAAAACTTAAGTTACCTTATGCCTCCAATACATTTTCTTCAATAAAGCTTTATATGGAAGGGTTAAAAATTTCAATATCCTGAGAACCCATTAATGCTAGGAAACATTTACCAATTAATTAAAAAAATATGAAAATTGGAATATTGACTTTATCTCTTCACACCAATTATGGTGGTATTCTTCAAGCCTATGCCCTCAAAACAGTTCTTGAAAAAATGGGCCATGATGTTTGGCTAATTGACACCAAATTAAACCAAGTTTCTTTTCCAAGAAAAATATGGAGGCTTACGAAAGAAACAATTGCCTACCTTAAAGGTGATGTTCCAATGATCAATGCAAAAAAATTAAGAGATCGAGCTTATTTGAATTATACTAAACCTTTTATAGACCAGAATATACCTAAGATTACAAAAACCTTCACTTCTATTGAGGATTTGAAAAAAGTAACAGAAAAATATAATTTTGAAGCCTATGTTGTTGGCTCTGATCAAATTTGGAATGCCAAATATTATAAGCATATAGAAGCAGCTTTTTTCTCCTTCTTAAAAGGAAAAGAAGTTATCAAAATAGCCTATGCCCCTTCATTTGGGGCTGATGTTTGGAAATATAACGAAGAACAAACCCGTAATTGCAAAGAATTAATCAAAGAATTTGATGCCGTTTCTGTTAGAGAAGATGTAGGAATTGATTTTTGTAAATCCCATTTGGATGCCCAAGCCACAATGGTCTTGGATCCCACCATGTTATTACGCACTGAGGACTATTTAAAATTACTTCCAGATTCTTCTACTCGTAAAAACAACGGTTTGTTTTTGTACGTTTTAGACGTTTCTAAAGAAAAGAAAGAACTAATTGATGCAGTAGCTGAAAAAAGAATTTAGTACCTTATCAATTGGATATCATTGATGGATATGAATCTTGTCCTTTAGAATGGCGTACAAACGCAAAAGTAGAGGATTGGATCCGTAGTTTCCATGATGCGGAATTTGTCATTACTGACTCTTTCCATGGAACAGTATTTTCTATTATATTCAATAAACCCTTTTATGTTCTTTTAAATTATAACAGAGGGGCTGTTAGGTTTAAGTCCATTCTTAATATATTTAACCTTTCAGACAGAATTATTACATCAAAGGAAGAATTAACAAAAGAAAAACTAGAGAAAAAAATAGACTGGGAAGCCGTAAATAAAACTTTAACCGTTAATCAAAAGCATTCAATGTCTTTCTTAAAGGAAAATTTGATAGATCAATGGACTCTCAAATTAGGCAAAACAGCTAATACTCAACTTTAAAAAGTAGCAATAGCTATTTAATTAAATCAATAGTTTGATGTAAACGATTATAATGTGGTTTCTTAATTACTGGCACCTAAACCATTTATGACCATACTTTATCAGTCATGTGCATCATAGAAGAATTAAAATAGAAGCTTAATTATTTAATCTCGGGGATTATGTAATAACCTGAGTTCAACTTACATTCATGAAAAAATTGTCATTCTGAGAATTAACATTTTAAAATGCAGAAATCAAAATGACAGTATTCAATGCCACACCCCAACCATGCCCAATCTTGTGCTAGCTAGGAGCAGCCGCTGGAGAGGCACTCTGGATGTTAATGAGTTAGCTTTTTATGCTTTTAGCCTTCATTAAGCTCAATGATGAAAACGGCTTTTCACTCATGCATTTGCAGTTGTTAAATATTGCTACCCAACATTTCAAATTAACCAGGCATCCTAATTAAAGATCTTGTTAAATATCAACTGTCAAAATTTTGGAATTTACCATCTTTTTAAAATCGACAGATTGATGCATAAGGTATTCAAAATTGCCATGATTTAAGATTTGACCATCTTTGAGCAAATAGATGATGTCTGAATTTTTATGGTTGAAAGCCTATGGGCAATAACGATAATCGTATATTCTCCTCTTAATTGATCAAAATATTCTTGTATTTCTTTTTCCGTCTCTAGGTCTAGGGCAGATGTCGCTTCATCCAACACCAGTAGATCCACCTCCTTGTAAGTTCCCTTGCAATCGCAATCCTTGCTTTGTCCTCCGGATATTGTAATATACCGGCATTCCCCAGGGGAGCATCTTCCTTCTCTGCTAAAGCCTTCTAGAAATGTCAATAGTGAAGCTTTTTTTAAGGCGTTCTTGAATTTTATGAGATTTTCAGGTGTCTTTTCTGCCCAAGTGGTCGCATTGTTAAACAAGGTATCGTTAAAGATGACCGGCTCTTGGGTAATGTAACCAATTTTGGATTGGTACTCATTCATATTGAGCTCACTTTGTTCTATCCCATTGATCCGAAATGATCCTTTCTCAATGGGAAGCAAGCCCGTGATTATATTGATTAAGGTGGTTTTACCACTTCCACTTGGCCACTAGAGCAGTCGATTTTGTTCTTTGTTATTTCCAGATTGATGTTTTTCAGTAGGGGTTGCTGTCCATAGGAAAATTTCGCATCTATGAGTTCTATACTTTCTATCGTTTCTATCACCTCTCCACTATTGTAGTCCACCCTGTTGCTGTTCATGTCATGAAGAAATCCCTGAAAATTCTCCTAATGAACCTGAAACATTTAAGAAGGTATTCCAGTAATTCTGGTAAACAATGATAGCGTTCAAGGCTCGGTAAAAGAAAAGAAGGCTGAGAATTATCGGACCTATATTGGTGCTGAAATAGAAAATCTGAATAAATATGATCCCTACCACCACAAATATCGACATCGGCTCCTTGGTCGCTATCAGGAGGGAGTTAAAAAAACCGATCGCACGGTTGCCTTGAGCTAACGATGGTTTTTGAGTTTTCACCAAACTTACTCGCCTGACCAGTCGCTCGAAGGTATTTGAAGTTATTGATCTGCTGCATTGCAAGCCATGAAAATATGGCCATCTGCGGTTATTTTTCTAAACGCGTGAGGTTTGTTTGGTTTTCCTATACAGCTTGGTATAAAAGAAATTGGAAATCCCTCCCCCAATCCCTACCAAAGAGCAAATTGTGGGTTGGAGAGAAAAGCAGGAGTAATGTAAACAACGATAGCCATTAAGATTGCACACCGGCCATATAATTCTAAAAAGCCCCATTGACCCGGTCACTTCTCCGCTAAGTGTATTCTGGATTTTGCCTGAATCAACCTTAACAAAGTATTTGTAATTGACGCTGAAATGCTCTCCACACCTGCAAAACGAATCTTTTTGATAAAGGTGGTCATCAATATGACTCCGAAGTAAGATTCCGCAAAACAAGTAAGCCTTTCATCCCAAAGAAAAATAGGATCATCAATAATACAGTCGTCAGTGTTAGCGGCAAACCAACAGCATTCAAGGTCTCCAGCAGGTATTTAAGGTTACCTATGTTCTGTTCATTGGGTTGGAAATCCGTGGATCCATCAACCATCTACAAGGGATAAACATAGCCGGAAAACCTAAGCCATCCATCAGCCCAACAGTGAAGCTGAGAATCAAGGCTAGGAAAATCTTATTCCCTAAATACAAATGAAAAAAACGAAAATCAGAAAACGATTTATTCAAGTAACTCTTCACCTTCTTAGCAATCATCATTGATAGTAGTTAAAATGTTAATCTAAGATTTAAAGAGGTTAATTTTCATTGAAATCCATCAATATTAGCTCTCCTAAATTAAGGATAAAAGTCAAAATGAATAAACTTGCAAAAAACCACATCCACCTAAAAAAACAAACCTGTTATCTGAAGATGATAGATTCACCTAACAGATAACAGGTCTAATATATGAATGTTAATTTGAAAATCAGTTTTTCACTAATTTCATAACCTTACGTTGTCGATCAGCTAAAACAGAAATCAAATATATCCCAGGCTTAATACTTGAAAGATTCAAAGTAGTCATCCCATCATAATTTTCCAATACATTTGAAAAGAGGGTATTTCCGTTTAAGTCTGATAGAGAAACCTGAACCATATCATCAGAAACATTCCCTAGTTTTAAGTTAACTATATCCTGAGAGGGATTAGGAAACATGGAAACAGTCAACTCTTTTTCACCACTCCTAAAATTTGCTAAAACTTCAGATACTTCATTTAATTTAGTAGGTTCCACTACTTGAGTTTCTTCCATTAGTGTATTTTTAAGATCAGTATTTAATTCCCCAGTTGTTTGAAATGTCCATACTGAAGAATACTCCCCCCATACACCCCCATTCTGGGCTCTAACTCTCCAAAAATATTCCGTTCCATTTTCCAATCCCACCAACTCGAATTGGTTGGTTTTGATAGCCTCAGACTTAATCAAATCACTACCACTGAAATCAGCATTCTTAGAAATTTCTAATTCATAAAGGTCAGCACTGGTTTCATCAATCCACAAAAATTGAATAGCATTTTGTGAAACCGTATCCGTATTGATTGGACTTATTAAATTGGGACTAGTGTTTGCTAATCGTAAATTCTCACCGGAAATAGTAAACTGAACATTTAAGACTTCTCCCTTTTGTCCGCCATTATTCTTTTCGCTATACGGAATGGCTGTTAAAGAATAATTACCCGCAGGTAAATTTAACCCTTCTTTATACAGTAACTCAAACTCAGCACCATTATCTGTACGAGATGAATAAATAGGTCCTGACAAAACGAAAAATACACTTTTCACTTCCATTGAAGAAATTGTGGCCCTAAAGTTTAAATCCAATTTGCTAGCTTGGTTGATATTAATCACTTCACCATCCGTAATTGTATGGATCGCCTTATCGGTACCAAGGTCAATCATCTGGATGTTTTTGATTTCTAAGGAAGTGGTTACATCTGCTACATCTATTTTAATGGAAGAACTAACTCCAGTATCCAAATTCTTCGCTGTAACATAAGCTTCACCAGGTTTCAAGGCAACGATTTTTCCTACCGAATTTACAGAAACGATTTCTTCATTAGATGAGCTCCAATTTATGGATTGTTCCATGGAAGCATCTTCAGAAACTAAAGTAGAAAGTGATAATTTATTCCCAACCTCTAAGGTGATAGCAATTTTCATCGTAGCCTCAGTTAGCTCATCCACTGGAATGCTTTCAGTATAAAAAGACCATGCTTCAGACCAAGTACTTTGCCCTGCTTCTCCTGTGGATCTTACTTCCAAAAATACGCTGTACCTTCTTCAAGACCGGATTTCGCCCATTCAGTTCCTTCTATGTCTTGTTCTGATATTACTGATTTAGTAAATGTACTATCAGTTGCCAATTCACCATATGTTTTAGCCAGGTCAACTTTTCCTCAAGTTATCACAACTTCTGTAGGAAATTTCTACACTTTCATTGGAAGGGCTTATCATTTGAGGTGCTCTGGAATCACTGGTTTTGGTGCTACAATAGAGAAACTTATCGTATGGGTTGATCCTCTTATCTCCTCCCTCTCTTTCTCTTACTGTATAAGGTGTCGCCGATAACTTGTAATCACCTTTCCAATAACGAAAGCCCTTTGTTACTTAACAACTCATAAGCAAAACCATTGTCGGTACGAGAAGAACTAACCGACCTTCCAAAGAAAAGACACACTGCCTGAACAGTGTTTCTGGTGAAGTAAGGCTCTGAAATTCACACTTAAACCTTCAATCTCACTGAGTTCCAGTTGATCTCCATCTGAGATTTTCCCCTAACTCTTTATTTGTACTTGCATCCACCATCACAAAGCTCTGAACTGATAATTCTACTTCTTTTGCACTGACAGTCACTTTTGTTTCGGCTGTAAAACCACCATCTTCAGTTTTTGCAATGATGCTGGCTGTTCCCTCACCAACTGCGGTAACTTTTCCATTCTCATCTACCATTTGCAATACTTGCATCAGAGGTCGCCCAAAATACTTTTATTGTCTTCGCATTGGAAAGGAGAAATAGATGCCTTCAGAATTGATGTACTATCTATTTCCAATTGAAGCGTTGAAGAATTTATTTCTAAACCAGTTACCGAAATAATCTCCGGAACGGGTAACAAAGTTTCAAAAGAAAAATACTTCAGACCAAGTACTTTGCCCTGCTTCTCCTGTGATCTTACTCCAAAAATACGCTGTACCTTCTTCAAGACCGGATTTCGCCCATTCAGTTCCTTCTATACCTTGTTCTGATATTACTGATTTAGTAAATGTACTATCAGTTGCCACCTGTAACTCATATGTTTTAGCCAGGTCAACTTTTCCCCAAGTTAATACAACTTCTGTAGGAATTTCTACACTTTCATTGGAAGGACTTATCATTTGAGGTGCTCCTAGAATCACTGGTTTTGGTGCTACAATAGAGAAAACTTATCAAGTGGTTGATCCTTTATCTCCTCCCTTTTCTCTTACTGTATAAGGTGTCGCCGATAACTTGTAATCACCTTCCAAATAACGAAAGCCCTTTGTTACTTAACAACTCATAAGCAAAACCATTGTCGGTACGAGAAGAACTAACCGGACCTTCCAAAGAAAAGGACACACTACCTATTGTTTCCGGTGAAGTAAGGGCTCTGAAATTCACACTTAAACCTTCAATCTCAATAAGTTCCAGTTGATCTCCATCTGAGATTTCCCTAACTCTTTATTAGTACTTGCATCCACCATCACAAAGCTCTGAACTGATAATTCTACTTCTTTTGCACTGACAGTCACTTTTGTTTCGGCTGTAAAACCACCATCTTCAGTTTTTGCAATGATGCTGGCTGTTCCCTCACCAACTGCGGTAACTTTTCCATTTCATCTACATTTGCAATACTTGCATCAGAGGTCGCCCAAAATACTTTTTTATTGTCTGCATTGAAAGGAGAAATTGATGCCTTCAGAATTGATGTACTATCTATTTCCAATTGAAGCGTTGAAGAATTTATTTCTAAACCAGTTACCGAAATAACTTCCGGAACGGGTAACAAAGTTTCAAAAGAACATACTAGACCAAGCACTTTGCCCTGCTTCTCCTGTGGATCTTACTCTCCAAAAATACGCTGTACCTTCTTCAAGGCCACTAATTGACCAGCCGGTTCCTTCAATACCTTGTTTAATAATTGTTGAATCAGTAAATGCACTATCAGTTGCCACCTGTAACTCATATGTTTTAGCCAGGTCAACTTTTCCCCAAGTTAATACAACTTCTGTAGGAATTTCTACACTTTCATTGGAAGGACTTATCATTTGAGGTGCTCCTAGAATCACTGGTTTTGTGCTACAATAGAGAACAATCGTATTGATCCTTTATCTCCTCCCTTTTCTTACTGCAAGGTGTCGCCGATAGTTTGTAATCACCTTCCAATAACCTAAGCCTTTATTACTTAACAACTCATAAGCAAAACTTCATTGTCTGTACGAGAAGAACTAACCTGGACCTTCCAAAGAAAAGGATACACTGCCTATTGTTTCCGGTGAAGTAAGGGCTCTGAAAATTCACACTTAAACCTTCAATCTCACTGAGTTCCAGTTGATCTCCATCTGAGATTTCCCCAACTCTTTATTAGTACTTGCATCCACCATCACAAAGCTCTGAACTGATAATTCTGCCTTTGCACTGACAGTCACTTTTGTTTCGGCTGTAAAACCGCCATTTTCAGATTTTGCAATGATGCTGGCTGTTCCCTCACCAACTGCGTATAACTTTTCCATTCTCATCTACATTTGCAATACTTGCATCAGAGGTCGCCCAGAATAATTTTTTATTATCTGCATTAGTAGGGAAAACTGTAGCCTTTAGAATTGAGGTGCTATCTTGTTCCAGTTGAAGCGTTGAATAATCTAAATCCAAAGCTGTAACTGCCACCACTTCTTTATTGGTTAAGAAAGACCAAGGTTCAGAAAAATCACTAGCCCCGCTATTGTTCATTGCCTTTACTCTCCAAAAATATGTTTTCCCCGCGCTGAGTTCATCCACCTCAGTATGGTCGGAAGATACTCCTTCTAAAACAACATGCTTTTCACTAAAATCCTTATCCTCCGAAACCTGTATCTCAAATTCTTCAGTATTTTCAGGAGCACTCCATTGAAGGCTTACTTTCGATACAACACCATTGGACCCATTATCCGGGCTTATAGGTGTCGGACTTGCAGGAATGGCCAATTTAACTTCCTCTACAAGCTCAAATTCAATAGCTAATTCCTTACCTTCAACACCACCTTTATCCCTTTCTGAATAAGGAGTGGCTTGAAGTAAATATTTTCCTGGGCTAAGTTGAAGTCCTTCTTTATTTAATAAATCATAGGAAGAACCATTATCAGTCCTAGCAGAGCTAACAGGTCCTGACAATGATATGGACACACTGCCTAACACCGTAGGACTTGTAATCGCCCGAAAATTCAGGCTCATATCTTTAAATTTATCATAATCCAATTGATCCCCGTCAGACAAAGTTTGAATATTGTTGTTTGTACTTGCATCTACCAGGGCAAAACTTCCAATACTTAGTTGTTGAGCGTCGTCAGAAACTGTAACGGAGGTTTTTGAGGAAAAATTACCATCCTCTGTTTTAACTGTGATAACTGCATCACCAGCCTTTACTGCAGTAACTTCACCTGCACTATTGACTGTTGCTACACTGGTATTGGAGGATGACCAGCTTACATTTTTATTATCTGCATCTGCAGGGGATATATTTGCGCTAATCTTTATTTTATCATCTTTCTGTAGGGTAATCTCATTGGGTGTAGAAGAAATGCCGGTAACCGGAATTGGTGTGTAAGTGCTTTTCGTAGAAGTAATCATGTCATTAAGAGAGGCATTTTCTCCCCTATTCGCACATTATCAAAATAAGTAACCCTTAAATTGATATCTGTAGACTTTTTCCCCCAGGTAGATTTATAAATCCCTATTTTCCATCGGGTATGTTTACCATCACTGTATAGGTTGGGACCTTTATGGGTAGCAAATTTTTCACCGTTTTTCCATACCTCTACTAAGCCATCTGAATCCTTGGAATGAACCACATGGAAAACAAATTCATTCCATTCATCTTTTGGAACATCTCCGAATTCCAAATAAGTGAATTTCACAGAAGTTCCTTCTGTTCTCCCCACCCTCAATCTTAATTTACCATTTTTAACCCTCAATGATAAAGGAGGGGTACCATTACTTGCATGCCATTGTGAAATAATTTCATCATCATTATCTGTTTTCCAGCCATAGGAAGGAAAATATACAGCAAATGAATACCACATTTCGCTGCTTTCTGCCTCTCCAAATAGAACTTCGGATCTGGGCCCTCCATTTTTAGTAACCATGGGGTCTCCATACTGTAATTCAAATTTACCTATATAATCACCATCAAACACCGGGTCTTTAACAACCTTGAAAGAGTGATCTTCAGCAAATTGTTGGTAGGCATAAGAATCACCTGTCCAAGCATCCCCATTTTCAAAAGTTTCTTCCACGGTAAGGTTTTTCGAACTGAAACCTTCCTGAAATGCAATTGCCACATTGACGTTTAAAAAGTAGGGAAGACCTACTAACAATAAAAATAAGCCATAGGCTTTAGCAGTTTTAATTATGACATTTTCCATATCCACAACACTTTAAATAATTGAAAAGTATTCCGAAACAGAAGATTGAGAATGGCTGACCCCTAAAAACTAAAGACATAGAAATTCCATTGACCAACACCCTAGATGTTGACCTAAATAATTAATAACAAGTCAGATTAATTAAATCGTCCTTGTCAAATATTTAGAGAAATTTGGGTAACTAAATCTTAAATATTCAGAAATCAACAACTCATTACTTTTTGTTTCGAACAGTAATTTTATCATTGATTTTGAACAAATATTATCCTTAAAAATTAGAATAAAAAATTTTTAATGTACAAGGCATTTTGGTTAATTTAAAATACAATTTTAGCAAAGTAAATATTATACTAAATTCATTTTTCTTGATTTTCAACAAATTCATTTTGCTATAAAATCTCTGTAATTAAATTAATAAATACATTATATTTAACATATATATAACTAATAATACTAATTAAAAAAATCGAGCAAATTTATAGCAAACCTAACCCTGAAAGACAGGCGAAATCAAGTGTGTCTTAAACACTTATTATAAGCACTACCAGCATCAGGAAGTTGGAGAAAAATCAAGGTTGTATTTGTCAAAAATAGAAGTATCGATTAAATCACTTAGTCCCTTTTATCACTAACAAATACGGATATAAAGCCTTTAATAAGGTTTTTATTCCACTCAAAATAGAAATTCCAGAAAGAAAACCCAATTAACCAATCACAATATTCCACTACTGAACAAGCGTTAATTATGCCAAAATATTGCGATCAAGCACCGAGAAATGATTGAAAAACAACCACAACAAAGACAAGAATTACGCACCACTTAAATGCGTTTCCCAACAATATTTTAGAAGTATATAACATCAAAATTTCAACTACAACTTAATTTCCTAATTCAATTTATATAAGATATATATTGAATAGATAAATAAATTTATATATAAATTTATCTTATTCACATATGACATATCGCATTTGGTATTTTTACACCTACTCTTTTGATTTACATACATCCAAAAATGCGCAATAAACTAGATATCATAATAAGTTTTCTTGTTTTCAAAATACATTAATATGGACCCATGTTTATGGAGTTATTTCTAAAGTTTTGACTGATTGGCACAGGAACCACTTTAGTCATGAAAAAGAAAATAATTATTGAAGATTAAGTACCTGAAATTCATTAAACGAGTTAATTTTCAAACAGGAAGATACCTAAACATGGGATCTACCTATGGCTGTGCCTACAATTCAACTAGGCAATATTTTTTCACTCATCTATTAATTGTGCAACTTTGAGTCCTCCGAAATCCTCAAAAGACCTAAAATTGATTTTTCAATTAAATTCAACATATTTGTTGTCCAACTAATATCAATAGTAAAATGCTGAAATCGATTATCGCAGGCGCCGGGCATTGCTTGCCGGAAAGAGTCGTAACAAACGATGACCTTTCTAAAATGATGAATACCAATGATGAGTGGATTGTAGAGAGAACTGGTATTCGAGAGAGAAGGTGGTTTACACCTGGTGTAGACACTGTTACAAGCTTGGCAAAAAATGCTTCTATTATGGCCATTCAAAACGCCGGAATTGAAACCAAAGCTATTGATTTTATCATCTTTGCCACTGTTACTCCAGATTATTTTATTCCTGGAAATGGAGTATTACTACAAAGGGAACTTGGTTTACAAGGTATCGGTGCATTGGATGTGAGAAATGCTTGCTCAGGTTTTATTTATGCCCTCTCCATTGCTGATCAATTTATTAAGACTGGCATGTATAAAAATATTCTTGTTGTAGGGGCAGAAATACAGTCTTCAGCATTAAGTAAAAATGATGAAGGAAGGTCCAGTGCAGTCATCTTTGCTGATGGTGCCGGAGCAGTAGTTTGTAGTGCTACGGAGGATGAAAACAGAGGTATCCTTTCCACACACTTGCATGCAGATGGAGATTATGCAGAGGAATTATACGTAAAAGACCCCGGAAGTAGCAGAGAGGTTAGACTTTCTACCCCGTTAATCGAAAGTGGCTCCTTCAACTTATCAATGAATGGAAATACAGTTTTTAAGCATGCGGTATTAAGGTTTAAAGAGGTGATTGAGGAAGCGTTAAATGCCAACAACTACCAAAGCACTGATATTGATTTGCTAATACCTCACCAGGCAAACTTGAGAATTAGTCAATATATTCAAGATAAAATGGGATTAAGCGATGCGCAAGTCTTTAATAACATCATGCATTATGGAAATACTACTGCCGCCACTATTCCAATCGCTATTAGCGAAGTTATGCAGCAAGGAAAAGTTAATTCCGGTGATCTGGTTTGTTTGGCAGCCTTTGGCAGTGGCTTTTCGTGGGCATCAGCCCTGATCAAATGGTAAACGAAAATGACGATATTGATTCAATTTCCACTTTAATAAAAATCACTCAAGAACGGGAGTTGTTTGAAAAGATAAGCCGTGCAAAAAGAGATTTTATTCATATATTTTCTCTGGTAGGAAACAGCATTGCTTATGATAAAATTGAGAATATCCATGGTCCACACAAAGGCATAAAAATAAGCCAAGGCAATGAACTGCAAAGTTGCCCCTATCAGGTTCTAGACATTGTTAGGGACTTTGACCTCAACACCGGATTAAATATAAGGGTCCTATATTGGTGGGGACGAGGAGCCTATTTACTTGTCTTTTACGGTACAAACCATCCATTGCTGGCAAACCAAAGTAAACTATTCAAATGGTTAAAGGTAAAATCTTTTGATTTGTGTAATACGGGACTTTGGGACTACCAAGGAATAATCGACCAAAAAAAAATAATTTCAAACAATAGTTTAACATTAGAACTGATGAAAAACCACCTTGAGGGGAATTGTCATTTCAAATAATTAAACCGATCTCATTCGAAAACTATAACTCTCTCCATTACAAATTAATAGCAGAATGGGAAGAATTGTATGCATTTCATCTTGAAAATAAAATTTAGTTTCCAGGTTCGAACTAAGACGACATAGGTTATTTATAGAAATATTGTTAAACTTTAAGCGAACTAAATATAATTTTTTAACTATATAATGTAAATTGGAACCAAGATTGTATGCATTTCGTATGACTTTACTAAATCGATAAAAAACTCATGAAATATACATTTACCTGGCTTTTGATGATTTTTTATGTGTCTTCTTCTTTTGGACAAGGCCAAGTAGTAAACCTATATAACCAAGACTCCACCCTTATGGGTAATGGAGTCATGATTAACAGCAAGATGGATGGCCTATGGAAATTCATCAACCCCAAAACCAACCGTCTAATTCAACAAGGGAATTTTAAGAATGGCCTTAAAGATGGAATATGGACCATTTATTTTTCTAACCAGCAAAAACATATTGTAGCAGAATATAAGGACAATAAAAGAAATGGTTCATTTTTAGAGTATGATTTAGGAGGTGCATTGATCAAAAACGCAGTCTATCAGGATAGTGTTTTAGTAGGGCCTTACAAAGAATACTATGGAAACCAAAGTAGGTCAGGCTATGCCAATCCCAAACAAGTTAAAACTGAGGGCAATTACATCAATGGTAAAAAGACAGGTGAATGGTTTTTTACTATGACAATGGAAAAAAGGCGGTTGAAATTAATTACAAAGATGGATTAAAAGTTGGCGCCTATAAAGAATATGACCCCTTTGGGCAATTGATCGTTGAGACAAATTACACCAATAACCAACCGGATGGTGAATTCAAGAGATTCTCACCCAATGGTCGGATTCAGGAATCGGGAGCATACAAATCCGGTAGAAGGGTTGGGAAATGGACAAGTTATTTCCCAAATTCCAATATTGTGGAATCGGAAAAATTCTATGATAAATCGGGGCACAAAACCGGTACTTGGACCTATTTCTATGAGAACAAAAGAACTGCAAGGATAGAAAGATACGAAAATGATATCCCCGTTGGGAAATGGGAAGAATTCTTCACAGATAAATCATTATCCAAACAAGTTATTTATGACCTAGGGGTACCCACCGGTAAATACATTGAAAATCATAGTAACGGAAAACCCTCAGTACGAGGACAGTATGAAAATGGTTTTCGATCCGGAGTTTGGAAAAGTTACTATCCTGAAGGCAATCTATATTCAATAGGTGAATATAAAAATGACTTGAAATCAGGACTTTGGAAATACTTTAATAAAATAGGAATCCTTGTTGCCGAAGGTAAATACCAATTGGGCAATGAACATGGACAATGGTTCTATTATTACGATGGCGGACAATTGAAGTCTGTAGGAAGTTACTTACTTGGTCAGGAAGATGGCATTTGGGGTCTTTTTTATGACAACAAGCAGCTGACTCAGGAAGAAACTTGGGATTTTGGCAGATTGTTAAATGTTAGCCAATACAATAATTACAATGGCAGTAAAACTTTAAATCCGGGTACTTTAAAGGATGGAAATGGCACCCGAATAACTTATTATATCAATGGGGCCAAAGAATCAGAAGGTAACTATCAATCCGGTAAGCCTGAAGGGATTTGGAAATATTATCATGACAACGGAAGGTTAGCCTCTGAAGGCAAAATGGTGGAAGGTAAAAAGAAGGAGCGTGGAAATATTATACCCGCTCAGGAAATCTCGAAGACATTATTCAATTTGATGATGATGAAGTATTACCTGATGAAATCCCTGAAGAAAGTGACTTATTTCAAAATTTTGAGTAATCTTAAAACCAATTGATCATTTTTATATTATTTAAATAAAAGCGATGTTTGGTCTATTTAAAAAGAAATCACCCTTAGAAAAACTTCAGGAACAATATCAATCTTTTCTTGAAAAAGCGCACAAAGCTTCTCATCACGACCGGAAACTTTCAGATCAATTAATGGCTGAAGCAGAAGAAATTGCCAAAAAGATTGACAAAATAAAAATTCAGCAATCTTAGTTGTGCAATACAAAAGGTTGTTTTATTAATTGTAAATCTACAAGTTCAAAATTAACATAGCCTCATAAACACGAGAGGGATTCTGTTTTTTACCTGAAACAAAACTTGGAACATTTATTGTAATACAGATTACTGTCACCAATAATTATGTGCCATGAAGAATTCAAAAAGCAACTGGTCAAGGTATATAGCATCCCTTAAAATTATTAGTTTAGGTTTACTATTATTCCTTGTGGGTAGTAGGCAAAATGTCAATGCAACCCCAATTTCTATTTCATTTCAAGTATTTTATGATGAGTTAAGTCCATATGGAGACTGGATTGAAGATCCTAATTACGGATTCATATGGGTGCCTTATGTAGATCAATCATTTCAACCATACAGTACGAATGGCCACTGGGTAATGTCCACTTATGGCAATACATGGGTGTCTCAATACAATTGGGGATGGGCACCTTTTCATTACGGTAGATGGTTTTTTAGTGATTTCTATGGTTGGGCTTGGATCCCCGGATACGAATGGGGCCCTGCATGGGTTAGTTGGAGATCAGGTAGAGGTTATTACGGATGGGTTCCATTGGGTCCACAAAGGCATTTTTACCGCACAGCAAGACATTATGGATATTCACATTGGATTTTTGTCCCAAGACGTAGATTATTAAGTAGAAAAATCCATAGGTATTTTATGCATGGGCGAAATGTCAATGTAATTTATAATCAAACTACTATAATCAACAATACTTATGTTCACAATAATGTAAGATTCAATGCAGGCCCAAGCAGGGCTGAATTGCAAAGAGCTACCAATAGAAATGTACCTGTTTTTACTGTAAAACAAGGTAGAAGGCCCGGTAGAGCTTCGGTAGGAAATAATAGCATCAATCTATATAAACCTCAAGTTTCTCCAAGATCTTCATCTAGAAGTTCAAATAACGTTAGACCAAAAAAGTATGTGAGTGCAAGAGAATATAGTAATGCAAGATCAACTATGGCAAGTCCTTCAAATAGGAGATCTTCTTCTGTAACAAATTCAAGAAGCAATAATGTAAGGTCTGAAGCTTTAAAAAACAGCAACAGTCCGGCTTCGAGATCTGCGAGAAGTACTGTTAGTCCTAGTAGTGGCAACACCAATCAAAGGACAGTTTCTCCTAATAGAACGAACAGGTCAATTGGAACCCCCAATGCAAGTAGAAGTAGTGGTAATGCTGCTACCAATAGGAATAAGGTGATTCAAAATAGAACTTCACCATCATCTTCAAGTAGTAGATCTAGTGGTGTTATCAACCAACCAAGCATAAAAAAGCCAAGTGCTCCTACGCAGAGAAGGGAAATAAGAAACACACCTAGAAATAACTCAAATTCACGTACTGTTACTCCTTCTACAAGAAATAACAGCCGTGTTCAAAAAGCACCGCAGCGATCAACAAACTCAAGGGTAAGGTCCTCCAACAATAGTAGCCGATCCCAGACCAGAAGTACCGTAGGTAGTTCTTCCAGAAGTTCTAGAAGTTCTTCTTCAGCTACAAGGTCCAGTAGTAGGTCTACAAGAGGTAATTAAACCTTAAATACTTTAAAGAAGATAAAGTCACTTAAGGGATGAATTTGTCACGACAACTTATATTAAACAGAAAAAAGTGCAGCTTAAAATTCAAGCTGCACTTTTTTTTATTCCATAAATTACTTTTTAACCTGAACCCTGCAATAAGATTTGTAGTGATAGTGTAATCACATGAAATCTAGCTTTTTGAAGGATGGGTCATCGCATTATTGAGGTTAACAGCCGGAAAAAAACACTTGATTTAAAATGATTCCATCACCTAATTGTTGGTAAATACCTATTCTGAATTTAAGAAGCCTCTTTTACTATGGACTTCATTTTAGAAAGTCCCGTTTTAGCTACTAGTAAGGGATCTTGTTTCCAATATTCAGGGTTAAATAATTCAAGCGACAATACTTTATCTCCTCCCATATTTTGCAAATCTTTGACCACCTGGACCAAAGGACCTACACCATCTCCCGGGTAAACCCTATCTTTATCTGCTTGTTCTTCCCTAGGTATATTTGCTGTAAAATCATTCATGTGAAAAATCTCTATGGCATTTCCTGCAATCAATTTCAATCCTTCAAAGTCCGAACCACCTCTGAATAAATGATAAATATCCGGCAACAAACGAGCATCCGGATCATTCGCTATTGCCGCCACCATTAGGATTTGCCCTAAATGATGAAAAGGCTTGAAAGCACCCCAAAATTCCAATTGAGGCATGACACCAGTTTTTCTACCTAATTTAATTAATTCTTTAAATTTCTGGCCGGCAGAAAAAAGATCTACCGGAGCTTCTGCACCTATTCCAGGAGCAGCCACTCTATGACAGCCTATGGCTGCAAGTAAATTCATTTCCTCTTCCATTTGCTTAAATCCTTGCTTACTTTTTTCTTCATCAGTTGCCATCCAAGGAGCAAAACCAATTGCATTCTCTACTTTCAACCCACTTTCTTTAATCATCGAGGCCAAATCAGAAGTGCTGTTACCATCAGCGAGGTACTTTTGTAAATCCTGAATCCAGATTTCAATCCCGTCATATCCTGCCTCAGCTGCAATTTCAATGTACTTGGCTAATCCAGGGTTTTGCCCCTAATGGTGCTGGTATTTAAACAATAAGTGAATTTACCTTTCTTTTTGGGTGCAGCGAATGTAGTCATTGGCTGGATAGCAGCCAAAGTACCTAACCCCATTGTTTTGAGAACATTTCTTCTATTAACCTCCATTTATTCACTTCTTATTTATTGGTATCTAATATTACGGTCAAATAATCAGTACAATCCGAAATTTGCAATGTGTTTCGTAGTGATTTCTCCCAAGAAAATCTATTGCATATTTTGGTTTAAAAACCGTCTAACCCCATAAAACTACAAAAATTAATGGCAAATTTAAGGGAATAATAGGGGTCATTTTTTTTATTGACCTAATAAGAATACACCTAAAATATAAATATTTTCACTTCGATTAATGGAAGACAACCCAAGGTTAGGTAGCTTAGACCATGTTGACATAAACTTCTTTAATACATCTGCTCTTCAAATCGCTAAATAATATTTTTACCTTTAACCATTCTATGGAATTAGATTTTTACTTTACAAGTCAATCAAACCTGACACACTGCTCTCTCTTTTGAAGTTTCTGTATTCTTTCAAAATAAATGATGTTTATGTTTAATTCTTTTAGAAAGATATATGGTCAAAATTTATCCATCAGTAAATTCACTGTCATTACTGTTTTAACATTACTTTTTTTAGCTGTTCTGACGGGTACCATATTGGATTTTTGGAAATATGGCCCATATTTCACACCTGATACAGTTGGATATTTTAAAATGATTCACGGGAATTATGAGGATCTTGGTGTATTGTCACCCTTTTATTCTTTTGTCCTTTCCTTACCACCATTTAATTTTCTTTCCATTTTTGATCGAGCAACTGTTTCGTCAATAGCAGTATTTTTACTTGCAATGCTTTTCAATTTTAAGTTCTGCCAGCAATTAAAAAATCAAAACATAAGTTTATTTTATGCTTTGGGCTGCAGTTTACTTTCATGGTGGTCCTTCCGCATTTTAGGGAGGGCACATGCAGACAGTCATTTTTATGTCTTGTTACTGCTATGGTTATATCTATTTGTATGGAAAAAGGCAGATGAGAAATGGAATATTATTCTGATGAGTTTTCTTTCGGCTGTGATGATATGGTCTAAACTGAACACCTTATTTTTAGTGCCTCTTTTGGTTGTCTGGATATTGCTTAGTAAAGAAAAGCAATGGCTAATCGTGATAGGATCCATCCTTTGCTCATGGGCTGTGTACCAAGTCGTACTCCCGGAAAATATACTCGAAATTCACCTCTCCAATCAGGTGGTGTTAGAAATGACTCCAACAAATCCTTTTAAGCATTTTTACGAAAATTTAGCTACCTGGGCACAGGTAAGCTTAGGGTTAATATTTTCTGACTTCATCACTCAATATATCCCATTACCATTAGCCTTTGTCCTCGGCTGCTTAGGTTTTGTTCTGTTAAGTAAACATATTGTCAAATTCCGTCTAAAATACAATGATCCAATTTATAAACTAGTCTTAGTTAGCTTGGTATATAGCATTTTTTTCCTTGGCTTTCAACAGTGGATCGGATACAAAGAAATCAACTTCAGAACTTTATTCCCACACCTTCTGGTGTTGTCATTGGCACTTTGGCTAGTCCTCATTCAAAAAAGAAAAATAGTGGCTCTAGTAACACTTGTCTTTCTTATTACCGGTCATACTCTAATAGGCCATTACTTAACATGGCAGAGAAATGATGTTTATTCTTTATTTGCAGCAAAAAGCTTTCATAACAGTGACAAAAAGCAAACCATTGACAATTTACTAAATGGAAAACAACAGCAAATTTATACTGATGCTCCCGAAAAAATCATGCTTTCCTTTTTATACAATGAGGTCAACCAAATCGACCCAAGAACCCGATTTATTGAAGGAAAAAACTATCTGTTAAGTGAGGAGGAAAGCCTGTTAGCGCGTAAGAGAAGTATAGAAGCATTATTAAATGGTTCAGGAATTATTGTCCTTTTTCACTTAATGGAAATCGATGGTTTGGATAGCAGGCCTTATGTACGTGTGCACAAAGAAAATGGACTGGTAATATATTATTTGGATTCTTTATCGCAATAAATACATTTTACCATATCCTTTTTTAAAGGCTTTATCTCCGGCGGTGTTTCTATGCTCCATAAATTGTCCATTTTTCCTTACCAAAACCCTGTAAATATAGACGCCATTGGCCAGTTGGTCGCCAAATTCATCTTTACCATCCCAAGCATATTCTGTAATATTGTTCCCTATTGATATAGGTCCCAATTCATCCTGAAAAATTTCTTTAACCACTTTCCCTGTAATGGTCATGATCTGGATTTTAATTTCGTCAGGAATCTCTGCTCCTGTAACCGTAAACACAAACCTCACACTACTACTAAACGGGTTGGGATAGGGATAAAAATTAGTAATCTGACTTTCATTGACCACTTCAAAGCTAACTTCATAAGGAACGGTTCCTGCCATATTCCCTGCCGCATCACTTGCATTTATTTTCAAAGTATAGACCCCATCATCCAATGGTCCCGGCTGAAATTCTATGGTAAAATCTGCATTTTCGGTGGCAGGAAACCACTTTACCCTTTCATTGCTGAAACTGATTTTTTCAAAATCACAAGTTTCACATGGTGCTCTTAGCATCAATTCCATCCCCGTCGTATCTTGCTTGAGAGCAATCTTATTTTCATCCTTCACCTTTGCAGAAACAATCACTGTAGGAGAAACAATATCTCCATTCATAATGTATTTACCATCAAAATTAACATCTAAGACCGGGTTTAAATTATCACCATTTACTTTAAAGTATTCAGGCAAATCCATTACATTATTTCTATAAACTTGTTCCGTTAATATTCTTGGATTTACAAACACATTTAAGGAATTATCACCTCCATTACCTTTGGAATCAAAAGGAATGGTAAAAGTTGCTGATTCCCCACCTTTCACAGCCGGTATTTTAATCGTATGCTCTGTGACTTTCCTTTGGTCTACATTCAGAAATGAATAATCTACCTGAATGGAGTCGAGAAAATCATGTTTTGAAATATTTATAAATTCAAAAGTCAATTGATCCTCTTCCCCTTCATCTAAAATTACTTCGCTTCGTTGATCATTTAAGATCAACACTCCCTCAGGTACCCCGGTATAATCTACCTGCCATTTGGCCAATTGTGGCAATTCTTGATCAGGCAAATCTTCCAAAGAATAGCGCAATCTAAGGTAAGGATAGCTGCCGGCATCAAAACCGGTAAGATCCATTGTTTCCAATGTCACATCTTGTAACAAAGACACCTCCCCCATCAGGAGTCACCCCTATTACATCCATGGAACTATTTTCCGGCTGAAATAAATCTTTACCTCTCACTTCATTAAAAAAACTAATCCAATCTGATGCAGGTCCTACTTTTGGAGAGAGTATATTACCAGTTGGAAAATATCCCTGAATATCTGTTTCAAAAGAAATAACTTGGGAATCTCTTTCAATCTCATCATCTACTGAAGGTACCAACTCAATGGCTTCGCCCGGACGCATTCCTTTTTTACCAAAAAGTATATAAGGGTCTCCGGTCTCTAAGTTTCTTAATGTGGCCTCATTTGCTCCTAATTCTTTTAGTTTGATATAAGCTTCGTCCGGCCAATCAGAAAATGTCACCCGCCCGACCGAAAAAATAATTACATAATCATCTTCTTTCATGCCATCTACAAAGTCCAATAACATGGTATTTCCTTCTCCGGTTATGTTGGCATTAGATATACTCTGTATAACCTGAGGAACTCTGCCACATGACCTAGAGTCCAATACATCAATCGTAACCAAGGGGACCGGCAAGTATGGCTCCAGGGTTTGATGGTCAAATGCCATTAAACCAAGGGTTCCATTGCTGCAAAATCGATTGAAAGTATCTAAGATATATGCTACACCATTCAACATTATCTGTGTGTTTTCCACGCTATAATCTTCATTTTCTGAACCAAAAGTAAATACATCGATATTTAAGGCAGTCTCCTGAAATTGCCAATGTTGATCAGAAGCTGAAATACTGATATTGGAAAGCTGATTCTCTAAAAATTGAGGCATTTTCCTTTGGGTCCAGCCCTCCGGTCCATTTTCTATATAGGAAAAGCTGCTCCCTTTCCAACTTACATCTTCCCCTTCCCTTGGGGAAGAAAATTTAGTCCTCCAATAAAAGGTCAAGGAATCTACTTGAGGAATATCTTCAAATAAATCCACTTTCCACCTAGCCAAATTACTCGTTGTTATTCTTACTTCTTTCCTTCTGGGACTTGAAAAATCTGAAGCAGTATCAAGTTGGATGGTTAGGTTTCTTTGCTCTGTGGCCAATCCTGGAATCTGTGCAATTAACTCCACTTCTCTTTCATTAACAATCCCAAAATCTAGAGGAAATAAATTTAGGGTCCCGCTTAAAGGCACAAAGAATGAAACCGATACTGTATTGTTAGCATAGGTCATTTCTTCTATCTCTTTGCCTTTATTTACAGTAATGGTAAACAAGTTGTCTCCAAAAGAATTTATACCCGAGTTAGGTATAGAAAGTATCAAAGTATCTAACCTGAATACAGGAGGTATTGTGCTTGTAGGTAATGAAATTACAGTCCCATCCGGTAGTTGTCGGCTGACATCCACGTCAACTTCATCAAGGTCTACAATCCCTAAATTCCTAATAGGTATGGTTAACTCCAACGTGTCGGAAAGCGAATTTAAAACTTGGCCATTAATCCCTCCCAACTCAATATTATCTGCATATAGCGCATAATCTGCTTTATTGGCCGGGAAAATTCTAACTGCCGGATCCCCTAGCATAATGATTTGATTGGCATGAGATTGATTTACTTCAGAATCTCCATACCTGGAAAAAAACAACTTTTCCGCTTGAAGTTTAACTCTTCCTAGATTTTGGTAAATCATACTGGAATCTGAAAAGGCTGTGGCATAAAAGGATTCGCTAAATCTCCTTAAATACACATCTATACCCACATCTGCATGGGCCAAAAAATTTGAAGCTCCTCGATCAGGTGTTATGATCCAATCCTCACCAAAAGTATAAGCATCACCAAAAGCATTTCCTGCGTCGCAGCCATTTAAAAGTAAAACGGGATATTTGCCCTTATTTCTATATCCCATCTCATTGACACTGGCAAAACCAATATCTATGTCAGTAGTGGAAGGCGCTGCATGACCAAAAAAGGTTACCAAACTCAAGCCTTCATTCACTTGATCTGAAATATTTATTAATTCAGTCGTTTCATTTGATCTTTTTCTTACTGTCTCCACATTCCCTCCAAGATATACGTCCTCAGCGATCACCTTAAACCCATTTAGAAAATTATAAAACCTCTCTAACTCAAAAGCCGATCTCCCTCCACTCAGGTGTATCAAATTTTTCTGCCAGGTTTCTGACACTCCCAAGGCATCTTTTTCCTTAATTTTATCTAAATAAGCTGCAACATCATTAGGTGTTCTGGCAGGAATTCGGCCAACGCTTATATTTCTTTCTAAGGGCTTTGATGGATCTAACCCAATTACAAATCGGTTGTCTGAATATGGATACCCAAAAGTGGGAACCAACTCTTGAAAACTAAAAACCGCTGGGTTATTTCTATAAAAATAGGTTACCCCTGAAGATCTTTTTGTATTGAAAATACCGTAAGCCCTACCTACCAAAAGGACATTTTCAGGAACATAATGCTCTTGATAAAGGGATAGAAACCTTCTGATACTCAAAGGGGATTTTTCCCCGAAAGAGAATTGATTGTATAAATCCTGAACATTTACTGTTAAGGTATCATATCCTCCTCCTAGTGGTGTGGCTCTATAAGCAGCATATGCTCCTACGGGGTCGCCGTAGTTGTCAGCAGGCTCCCTCAATAATTCGTGGGATATAATGATAAAATTTGCCGGTTGATTGAGTAAATCCCTAAACCTAACCTTCTCTAAAACATTTAATTCAACAATATTTGTTTGATTTTGAATCATTACACGACCTGCTGTCCCGGTGGGAAGGTAAAGATCAGTACCGGATTTTTTTACATCCAGTCTTACCGGGTTAGTAATATCTGTTATATTATAAGCTATGTAATCCTCATTGACATCATTTATAACTAAAGTTTTATCCTCATCATTAAAAGTAAAAGTTTGCGCCTCAAAATCACCTGAAACACCTTTGCTACTATAATTTAACTGTGCATAATTTATAGATATATTGTCAAGGTTGTTGTCAACCCCCATGGAAGTTACTCGGATATAACATTCTCCTCCGGCTGAAAAGTCAGACAGTTCAATTTGTTCTGATAGTATAAAGATCTCAAATTCTTCAAAAGTATATTGCCCCAGTTCTCTTAAGTTATTGACGGTAGGTCCTATCTCGACCGACATTTTATGTGAAGTTTCTGACCTCCCGGCTATGCTAAGCTCCAGTCCGGGGCTACCATTTCCCTCCACTACCTCTCCTAAACCTTCAAAGGTTAATGTCCTACTTCTTCCCCTAGAAATAGTGGCAGAAGTCCAGCCTTGACCTTGGTCATATAAGGATAAATGCACCGCTGGGAAATATTCCCTTCCTAAGGCATATTGTTCAGCAAAATGCTGAAGGGATTCTAACGTATAAGTCTCAATCTCTTCCTGACCTTCTCCTGCAGTGGGGGCTGAAATTCTTTTACCAAAACTACCGCTATCCACTGTAAAAAAGAAAGCTGTGGTATCATTGTGCGTATTGTAATGAGGATTGGTCATCCAAGATTCATCTTCATACAATAATTTGTCCAATGTTCCATCATTCCTTTTCCCAATAAATTCCAGGTAATCATTTTGATCAAATGAGCCATCTTCTTGCCCACTAATGTACACAGACACCTCTTCTCCCCGGTGGTAAACTTTGATTTCACGTGGATCCAAATCATCAACCGCCAAGCCTGAAGCAGAGAGTGTGGTATAGCTTATCCGATAAACGCCATCGGAATTTGTTGGTATTTTATAATAATCTCTGTCATAATTTATCCAATCATTTGACTGCCCACAAACAAAAAAGTGCAGCAGTATGCCCCAAAAAGGAAGGCTAAACGCAAGGCTTTAAAATAATATATTTTATAATCCATCATATAATCTAAAACCAGACTTTAATGGGTTAAGAGAAACTTTAACACTGAACACATGTGAATAAGGTGTTTCAGAAATACTACCGATATCAGTAAGTGCATAATCCACTAAGACGGCCTCACTGACTTTAAATCCCAAGCCAAATCCGGGCTGAAAAGAGGTGTACTTTGAACCATCAAAATCTTTCAATGTTTGCATATTTCCCGCCCCAATCCTAAAAATGCACTCTGTCGATATCCCAACTCCATACCAATTTTGGGGGAAACATTAAACAGATCACTTCCATACAATGCGTTTCTTTCTCCGTCAAAGGTTAGGTCTAAATCCAAAACCGTCAAAAAATCAATCTCTTCTGTAAGCTCGAAATTTCTAGAAAAACTCAGGGTAGCCCTTGGGAGGGTTAGCTCGATACTATTAATTGGAATTTGATTTTGGGTTTGGGCATAAATGTCCCTAACCAAATCAGCATTGTGAGACCAAGCATTGAAAGTGGTGGTAATATCCCTTGCCATTAAGCCTATTCGCCAACCATTTTCCATATAGATAGCGCCAAAATCCAATCCAAAACCCCATGCTTTAGCAAACTTACCTACATTTCTGTGAATAACCTTTGCATTTACTCCTATTTTTAAATAATCACTTACATCTCGGGCAAAAGACAATAGCAATGCATAATCCGCTGCATTAAAAAACTGAATATTGTCATAATTCAAAGCCCCATTGGCATCGTATAAGAATCGGGTATCAGGGATATCATCTACTCCAAATCGAATAAGAGAAACGGCTATTTGATTGTCTTCCTGTATGTTGGTAGAATAACCTGCATAATCAAATTTTGCAATTCCTGCAAAATACTCGGCATGCATTAGAGAGAATTCATGCTCATGCTTAATTCCTAACAAACCTGCAGGGTTCCAATACGCGGCGGTAACATCATTGACTGCTGACACTTGAGCACCTGCCATTCCTAATGCTCTAGCTCCAATACCAATGTTCATAAACTCGTTGGAATATTTAGGGGCTATCCCTTGAGCTCTGACGGCTCCCGATAGCAAAATCCCCACCAACACATAAAAATTTACCCTACTAAACATGAGTTTAAATAATAATTCTAACGCAAAGTAAAAAGAAAATACCATTGTAAATATTCTGAAATTAAAAAAATATTGAATGCTTTGTTCGGAATTGTTCACATGTGAACAATAAACTGTACGGTGACATCAAAAAAAGTAGCTTGATGATGGTTCTTTCCGGAATAAAAAAACGCAAAAATTTAATATTTTATTAGCCCCACCATAATCTGCTTTTAAAACAAAAAATAACGCATTTTAGAACAAAATTAGGCATTACTTCGATCTTTGCATACCATGGAATTAGGTAATACCTACTAGTAGGCAAAAAGTTGGTATTGTTTTTCCAATAGGTATTTTCAATCGTAAAAAATATTTGTGAATTAGTATATTTCTTTGAACAACAAAACATGAAAGCTTCAAACACCCAAACCCAAATGCGGAAAGGGATTTTGGAATTCTGCATATTACATATCATCTCCAGAGGAGAAGTCTATGCAACCGACCTGATAGAAGAGTTGCAAAGTGCGGAGATGATCATTGTAGAAGGCACCTTATATCCACTTTTGAACAGGCTGAAAAATGCCAAACTGGCTTCTTACAAATGGGTGGAATCGGAAGCAGGTCCACCAAGAAAATATTATTCTATAACTCCTCAAGGGCTGGATTTCTTAAACGACCTACAGCAAACATGGGAGAACCTGGATACATCCGTCAATCAAATAATAGCGAAAGCAAAAACGAATAGGAACGATCAAGTTATTAATATATATTTTCTTGACCTTAGTCATTTAAATCATGAAAAAGACAATTAGCATAAATATCAGTGGCATTCTCTTCCATATTGAGGAGGATGGATATACCGCATTAAAAAATTATCTGGATGCCATCAATCAGCATTTCTCTCATTACGAAGATAATCAAGAAATTATTACCGACATTGAGAATAGGATCGCTGAAATTTTTCTTAGTAACTTGAAAAACAACAAACAGGTTATTACGGCGGACAATGTTTCTAACCTAATCCAAAAATGGGTACCATAGCAGATTTTAAAGCTGTGGAACAAGACTTGGATGAAGAAAAACCTGCAGAGGATGCAAACAATGATTTTTATAAATATGTAACTCCTCCAAATCAAAACTCAGGTAAAGGATACAAAAAACTAACCCGCCTTGTTCACGGAAAAATACTCGGAGGGGTGTGTGCCGGATTTGCAAACTATTTCTCCATTGACCCGCTTTGGACCAGGCTTATTACCATTTTAATGCTGTTTAGCGGTGGCTTAAATTTAAATGCGCTGAGCTTACCTTTCCTTTCTGAAGGCTTTCATTTAAATACTGCCATCGGCTGGTGGACGGTAATTGCCTATGCCTTACTATGGATTATTTTACCGGTCTCCTATGACAAACCGGAAGATAAAAATATCAAGAAACTTTACAGAAATCCTGATGACCGGGTATTGGGTGGTGTAGGCAGTGGCTTGTCGGCTTATTTTGACATAGATGTCATTTGGGTACGCTTGGCTTTTTCGGCCTTACTTTTGCCGGAGGTTCAGGGTTTGTATTGTACTTTATCTTATGGATCATAACCCCTATGGCCAAATCCATTACGGAAAGGATTGAGATGAAAGGGGGAGCAATTACTTTAAGCAATATTGAGACCACTATTCAACAAAATCTAACTACAGAGAGCTCCAAGGTAGAATCTACTTCAAAAAGAATAGTGCTCGCTCCTTTTAGGTTCTTGGGAAAAGCAATTAATGCTATAGGGAAAGCACTTGGCCCATTCGGTGCATTTTTATTGGCAGTAATCAGGGTGTTTTTCGGACTCCTTATTTTCACTTTAGGACTGGTAATCCTTATTATCCCTCTCGCATTCTTAGGGCTTTACAGTGAATTGATCATTAACAATGATTGGGCATATATGTGGGATGGTTTTCCTATCAATACCATTGCTGAGCTGTTACCCGTGTGGTTGGCAATTGCTCTATCTGTGATCGTTTTTATACCAAGTATAGTATTGGTTCTCTTGGGTATCAGTGTATTGATCAAAAGGAACCTGATAGATGGAAGGTTTGGCCTTGTTATCTTCGGCATCTGGATCATGTGCATTCTTTTAGGCGCCTTCCAGGCACCCAAAAATTGGTCAATTTAAAAGTGAAGGAAGTTTCACGGTTGACCAAAAACTTGAGGTTCCTGAAAGCACACTTATAATAAGCGCTGATAATAATGGCATAGATGAAGGTGAACTAGGGTTTGTAAAGCTACAACTGAAAGGGCATGAAAAAGATGACTTGATTGTGAAGCAAAATTTTATTTCCAAAGGATCAAATAGAAGTGATGCCATAGAAAATGCTTCGGAGGTAGCTTATGAATTACAACTTACTGACAGCCTCTTGATTTTTGACAAATCCTTGACCTTTCCCGACACTGCAAAGTTTAGGATGCAACACTTAGAGCAGACTTTATTTATCCCCTATAATAAAGCTTTTGTAATGGACCGGAAATTACTTTCCATCTTAAGAAACACTTTGGGAAAAGACGGCTATAAAAACAGGGATATCAACAGTCAAAACTATTGGGTGTACAATGAAAATGGTTTGCTTTGCTTGAATTGCATCGATGACCATAAACAATCTTCGACCGACAGCCTTTCCAGATCATTGTTCAGTGAAAGTTATATCATGAAATAATAAAAGGATAAGCTAGTAATTACTTATTCAACTGTTTATGGAAATACCTCTGCTTATTCAATAATTAAAATAGGCGGGGGTATTTTTTTTACCACCTCAATACTTCCTAATAGAAATAAATGACACCTTCCATCAGATTCATCCCAATCAGCTTTCTAGGGAAGGATCGGGTATACATAACCTATCCTCAAGCTCTCCCCTATTAGATGCTCCAAACAATGGCATCCAATCTGCGAAAACGGTCATTCCATGGCTAAAATTGAAAAAAAATCCCATATAAATTTTAGGTTTATAGTATGTAAAGCAATACTTTAACTGAATATAAGTTCAACTGAATTTTACAAGGTTAAACAATTTCAATTACTCCCAAATATTACCACTATGGATGTAAAAGTTAAATTTTTAGGTGCTGCAGGAACAGTTACCGGTTCTCGGTTTTTTAGAAATCGGATCCCTCAGGGTTCTTGTTGATTGTGGCCTATTTCAAGGCCTTAAAGAAAACCGACTAAGAAACTGGGATCCATTTCCTATTGAACCTGAATCAATTGACATTGTTTTACTGACTCATGCCCATATAGACCATTCAGGATATTTGCCTAAGTTAGTAAAAGAAGGATTTCAAGGCCCCATCTATTTGACTGAAGCTTCTTTAGAATTAGTGAAAATTTTATTATTGGATGCTGGAAAACTGCAAGAAGAGGAGGCAAAGTTTGCCAGAAAGAAAGGTTATTCGAAACATTCTAACCCACAACCTTTGTTTTCACGGGAGGATGCAGAAAACGTATTCCCTCAACTCAAACCCATATCCTTTGACCAAGCATTTAAAATTAATGATCAGCTAAGTATCACAGCATACAACGCTGGGCACATTCTCGGTGCTGCGATATTAAAATTACAGATCAAAGGGGACAATCAAGAAAAAGCATTGTATTTTCCGGAGATCTAGGTAGGACTAAAGACCCCATTTTAAACCCGCCGGCAGAAATTCCTTTTGCAGATGTTTTGTTTTTAGAGACCACTTATGGAGACAGGGTCAATGAGGCTACCGGAATTGACAGAAAGTTAGGAAAGGTAATTCGGGACACCTATTACAATGGAGGTGTTTCCTTAATTCCTTCTTTTGCTGTTGGCAGGACTCAAATGATATTGTTTTATTTGCACCGACTTCAACAGAAGGGATTTATCCCTCAAATCCCTATTTATGTAGACAGCCCCATGGCAATTGATGTGACTGGTCTATACAAAGACTTCCCCGAATGCCATCATTTAGGCCCTTCATTAGAAAACACAAATGCCAACCCGTTTTTTCATAAAAACCTACATTATTATAGAGATCAGGAATCATCAATCAGCCTAAATACTATAAAAAACAATGCCATTATTATTTCGGCAAGTGGAATGGCTACAGGAGGACGAATATTACACCACCTTTACAACAGGCTGCCGAATAAAGAGGACAGCATCCTCTTTGTGGGGTATCAAGCTGAAGGAACAAGGGGACGAAGGATCCTCGAAGGCGAAGAGACTTGTAGAATTTACGGGATAGATGTTCCGGTAAAAGCTAAGCCTTACTATATAGATGGCTTGTCTGCCCATGCCGACCAGACTGAGCTTGTGGATTGGTGTGACAATTTTATTTCAAAACCAAAATTCACCTTTCTAATACATGGAGAACCTGAGGCCAGAGAGGAATTGGCCGGAATTTTGAAAGACAAACTAAAATGGAATACAATCAGCCCACATTATATGGAATCTTTCTTATTATTTTCAGGCATATAGAGGGCGTATTTCATTGGATCAAATGCAAAACTAAACCAAATCAAATATCAATGAATACCTTGCTTAAATTGACCTATGTATTTTTACTCGGATTGATACTTTTTGCCTCTTGCAAACCTCAAAAAATGAATAATCAAGGAATTCAAGGGAATGTATATTGGATTGAAGGAAATCAAATGCCCCAAGCATCGGAAAAAGAAGCTTCAAGCCTTTTTCCCAAAGCTGAAAAGGCCGTTAAACGAACCATACATATCCATCAATTGACCCATATTAACCAGGCAAGCCTAGGGGATTACCTTTTCGGAAGCATAGAGACTCCCCTCGTTGCATCCATAGAAACCAATGAAGAGGGAGAATTTTCTATTGAACTTCCTCCGGGAAAATATTCCATTTTCACAGTTGAAGAAAATGGTTATTTCGCAAGCGTCTTTGATCTTGACAGCTATATTCACCCTGTAGAGGTGAAAAAAGGTGAATGGAATAAGGTAACAATAACCATCAATTACGAAGCTACATTTTAATCACAATCCTCTGAATTACAATAAATTAAAAACACATATTAATATTTGTTAATTTTTTTAACTTTGGCATGCAACCATTTTTATATTTTGGGTATCTACCTTATCGAAGACTTATAATAAATGCCAATCAAAGAAAACCATACTGGAATAGTGCTCGGCCTAATCAAGGGTTGCCTCGCAGGAGACAGAAAAAGCCAAAGAGGTTTGTATGAGCTTTATTCGGGTAAATTTCTAAGCATTTGTTTGCGGTATATCAAAGATCAAGACTTGGCTCAGGATGTATTGGTAGAGGGTTTTATGAAAATATTTGAAAAACTAGACACTTATAGGCAAGAAGGAAGTTTTGAAGGTTGGATGAAAAAATCATGGTAACCCAAGCTTTACAAACGCTCAGAAAAAATAAGAAATTATTAATGGAAGTGGATTGGGATGATCAGGATCATATTACTTCTCCAAACTTAGTTTTTGGTAAAATAGAAGCGGATGAATTGTTGAAATTAGTGGCCTCCTTGCCTGTAGGATATAGAACCGTTTTTAACTTATATGCCATAGAAGGTTATAGCCACAGTGAAATTAGCAATTTGCTAGGCATTGCAGAAAACACCTCAAAGTCCCAACTGAGCAGGGCCAGATCACTTTTGCAAAAGCAAATTGCCCCTTATACAATTAAACAAAAAAGCAATGGCAGATAATATAGATGAATTGGACAAATTGTTCAAAAATGCCTTAAGCAACCATAGCTCAAATCCGGATCCGGAAGTTTGGGATAAACTGTCGGCTACTTTGGACAATAATAACAAAGGGACACTATTTATTCCTTGGAGGTGGGTAGCAGGGGTAGCTGTAGTTTTGGTTGCATTTGGGCTATTCCATCTATTATTTGATGTAGCGGTTCAGGATACTTCCTTGGCTGTCCAAGACACTCAGCTATTAGAAATAAATCCTTTCAGCATTCCACCCACCAGCCCTTTTATCGGAAAAGAAAAAATTAAAAGTCCAACAAAAAACACCCCTAAGGAACTAATTGGAGAAAGTAGAGAGTTGACTAAAGAAAAATCGGACAAGCATCAACCACAAGTAAATTGGTCCGATAAAAAAGAGTCATAGAACAATTACCTCAAGCATTGGCCCAAATTGAACCGATTAATAATGATGAATTAATGGTGAATTTAAGTAAACCAATAACTTTAAGCCCCTCTATAAAAGGAGATGAAACAACCGAAAAACCTAATAAGGATTATAAAGTGAGGATAATATCCAATGGATTTGCCATACAACCTGAAAAAGAGCAATTTGTAGATGAGCTTGAAAATAAAATCGGTGGCTTTTTCACGAAAGTGGACGAAGGCTTTGGAGGTCTTCGGGATGCAAAAAATAACCTCTTTGCCTCACTGACCACAAAGCGAGATAAAAAGAAAAACTAACTAGATATTTAATGATATGAAAAGGTACATTATTGTCATTTTACTTATGGCACTTGCCCAAATGGTTTTTGGAAATCCGGAAATCCCGAATGAAAAACCCTTAAATGATAGCATCATTGTCGAGTTTGGCCACTCAGGAAAGATGGTTTTTGTTATTGATAATCCGGACGATTTTGAAAGATTGAGAAATATGGACATCAACCAAATCATCAAAGAGCTCGACCTCCCTGAAACAACTAAAGATGGTGAACTCACAGTTGTAGAAATCAAGCATAAAGAAGGAAACAAAGAAATTGTCACCATCTATGAAGACAAGGAGGAAACAGAAGTTACCGTAGGAAGATATAAAGTAATTGTTGATGAAAAAGGCTCAAAAACCAAGGTTCGACTTATCACCGGACCCAAGAAAGAAAAAGACCCTGATTTTAGGACTTATATAAATATGGACTTGGGTATCAACACTTTTTTGAAAATGGAAATATCCCGGGAGCTATAAAGCCCCATAGCCCAAAAGGTTGGGGAAGTTGGAACATAGGTTGGAACTGGATGGCCAGCCAAAAACTCGCCAAGGGAAAGTATTGGGATTTTGGGCTTGGTATAAGTTGGTACAATTTCAAATTGGACAATGCCAACTATCAAATTTTAGGAACTGAAAACGGAGTTTCTTTTGTAAACAGAACAGATGTGAATGGTTTTAAAAGCAAAGTTTCTGCCTCCTATTTAAATGTTTTAACCATGTATAAGCTAGACTTTGGTAAGCTAAATGACAGTGGGAAAAACGGCTTAAGAGCTGCTATCGGTCCTTATGCTGGATACAGGTTGGGTGGCCGAAGCAAGTTTGTGTATAGAGAGATCGGCGGATCAGGAAGAAAAAAGACAAAACTTCTGCAGGGGGCTACCTCAGTAATTTCAGGTATGGTATTAGAGGTGAAATTGGTTTCAGAAGTGTTACTTTTTATAGCACTTATGATTTCAACCCATTTTTCCAGAAACCCCTTAGTCCAAGCCTTAGCCCATTTTCTTTCGGATTGGTTTTCTAACAATATATAACCCAATTAACTATGAAATACAATTTAAAACACGCGCTACTCCTTATGGTCCTGATTTTTGCAGGACTATCATCCTCCAAAGGGCAACAAGGCATCAACAAATCATTTTCCGGTATCGAAATCCTTGAAATTAAATCCGGAGCAGTAGAAATCCAATATGAGGGACAAAGTAATTTAACCGAAGTAGCTTTAGAAGCATTTTTAGGAAATGAAGAAAATGCCGACAATGACCTTGTCATGGTTACATTAGGTAACACCTTAAAAATTGCTGTTAATGGTAGAACCAATTCAAATCCTAAAAACATAAGATACCTTAGATTAACGGGCCCATCGAATATTCAATTGCTAATAAAATCAAGTTCCGGGGCAATTTACATCTCCGGAATAAATGCAAACTCCCATCAGATTGAGGCAAGCTCAGGACAGATCAAGGCCTATGACATCAAAGGGAACTTAACTTTACAAGCATCATCAGGAAATATTCAACTGGCAGGCTTAACAGGTAATCTAGACTGCAAAGTTACTTCAGGGAACGCTACAATTGAAGATGTAATCGGAAACATGAATTTTAAGGCTACAAGTGGACAACTAAAAATCAATTCCTTATCAGGCTTATTAAATGCAAAACTCACATCAGGAAATATAAAATTAAATCAAGTGGGGGAATTAGGAGTCTGGAGGTAAGCTCCGGAAATATCAGGGCAGATAATGCAGGTCTTGGCTTGAACACCAACATGAACGCCTCTTCAGGGAATATTCAAATTTATACCGGCAGTAATTTATCGGATTATAATTTTGATTTGAAAGCAGGAAGTGGAAATATTAGGGTAGGAACGCAATCGGGTAAAAGCACCGTTTATATAGACAATGGTAAAAACGGAACGGTCGTCGGAAAGGTTGGTTCAGGGAATATTTCTATTCAACCTCTATAAAAAGAACTCAGCCACCAACCCTTGCAGATAATTTACCCAAAAGGTTGGTGGTTGCTTATTAGTGCAAAGCTTATTACTCTTTTTTGAATTTCCATTACTTGGTCTTTTTCTTCCCCTTTAAGGCGCAAGGCACTTACTATCCTAGCCGGCATTGGTTTAGCCAAAGAGACAAACAGTAAAGTGACAGCATACACAATTGTAAAACCCTGATTATCATAGAAAAACAAACCAAATGCACACAAAACCCCTATCCAAAACAATTGCCAATACCTCAAAAAGGTGGCCTTGGCATAACCTTTTAATTTTTGATTGACTGGAGCTCCGGTTTTTTGACTTCCTTAATGCGTTTGGTAAAAGCAAATTGTTGGAATACAAGCATTGCACTTACCAAGCCTAGGAGAATATAGTTAAACATTTCCGGTAAGGCAGGCAAGTTAAAATCCAAATTCCCACTTGTCACATATAAATAGGCAAAAGAAAAAATGGGTAAAGGGATTGCAATCAATAGCAATACATTTCGCTCTAATAAGCGAAAATCTTTCTTCATTTCCTTAATTTGATTGTCTGCAGCCATTAGTCGATCTGAATCTTAACCTCCGCGCTGGTGGGCTTTGCAGAACAACAAAGAATATATCCGGCCTTTATTTCGTTTTCACTTAAACCTGCATCTTCTTCCATCTCCACTGTTCCTGAAAGTAGCTTTCCTCGGCATGCGGTACAAAGTCCACTTTGACAAGAATAAGGCATGTTTAACCCTTCATCCAATCCGGCCTCCAATATTGTTTTACTCGGTCCGACGTCAAAGGAATACTCTTCTCCCTCCAATAAAATTTTCACAGGTCTGTTAATAACCCCTTCTATAGGATCATCTTCTTGATTTTCATCTTTTTCAAGATAAAAACTTTCACTATGAATAAATTCTTTTTTGACATCCAATCTACCCAAACTTTCTTGAGCAGTTTCCATCATTCCCTCAGGCCCACATACAAAAAACCGTTGGTTTTCAGCAAAATGATTAAAATAATTAGCAAAAAACTCGCTGACTTTTTCGTGGTTTAATCTCCCAGAAGCCCCTTCCCATCCGGCTTTGGGTTGGGTAAGGTTATGGGTCACATTTAGTCTACCCGGGTACTTATCGGCCAATTCTTTGAGTGTCTTTTCGAAAATGATCATGTCTTGGGAGCGACTGCAATAAAGCAAATTCACTTCAGACTTAGGCTCATTAATTAATATGGACTTGATAATCCCCATAATTGGAGTAATACCACTTCCACCGGCAAACATACCATACTTCCTCTTGTTATGAGAATGGTAGTCAGCGGTAAAATTACCTAAAGGTTTCATGACAGTTACCCGCTTACCTGGAACAAAAGTATCATTAATGAAATTTGATACCAATCCTCCTTCTAAGCGCTTCACGGTGATACCCGGAAAAGGATCCACAAAAGGTGAAGTCGACAAGCTATAGGCTCTTCTCTCTTGTTTTCCGTTTATTTCAACAATTATGGTTAGGAATTGACCCGGAAGGTAATCCATAATGGGATCCGGCTGGTCAAAATATATGGTTACAGTATCAGAAGTTTCTTGGACAGTTTCCCTAATTCTAAGGGTAAGGTAATGATCATCCTTTTCGAGATCATCTTTTTTCTTCTTAAATAGTTTAAACAGCATTACAATAAAAGGAATAGTTTGATGAGCAATTCACACAAAATTAACATACTCTTTCTCAATTACCTATTGCGTGAAAAAATAGTTAGCAAACTTTAGCTTAAAATCCTCAATTTCCTCCAAATTCAAAAGATTTCTATACCCCATTGTAGCACTTAGGTGAATCCATTCGTACTGGCATTAGAAAACAAAACAACTATAATATCATGAATACTAAAATCAATTATTTAAAGAAAAAGCTTCGGAAAAAGGAAAGTACTTATTTATTTTAATGCTCCTTCCTTTTACTTTTTCTTGTTTGGATGATGAGGGGCCAAACAATTCGCCGTATGAACCAACCGCCTATGTTTCTTTCTATAATGGAACGAATGAATCATCGGATATCCAAATTGAGGTAGACAGCACGGTGTATGATCGGAAATCATTCGATTTCGGTGAATTCATAGATTATTGGTATTTCTACACAGGTGAAAGAAATTTTTCATTTGTTGATAATGGATCAGATCAGTCCCTACTGGACACGGCTGTAACTTTAGGGGTTGAAAAAGCCTACTCGTTTTTCCTTACGGAGACTGGAGATGATTACACTACCTTATTTATAGAAGATAGTTTGGAGAACCCTGTGAATGGGAAAGCTTTGGTAAGGTTGGTGCATTTGGCTTCTGATGGGCCTGAAGTAAATTTATTTCAAAGAAATCATGAAGATGCAGTTTTGGAAAGTCTTTCCTTTTTAGAAGCTACAGATTTTGTCAATGTAGACATAGGTGAAACAGACTTTATCCTTAAAGCTGTCTCGGATAACCAAAATGAACTCGTACGTTTAAATGATATTCATCTTAGAGAAGGCAGAATATATACTGTTGTCATCAGAGGAAAATTAGGAGCTGATAGCAACTCTGCTGATGCACTTCGCCTACAATTGATAAGAAATTATCCCAACTATTAATTTAACTTAACAATGTTTATTTTTAAGGGGATTCTGGAAACAGAGTCCCCTTTTATTTTATATTATTTCAATCTTGGGCTCGTCTTTTGAATAATAACAATTATTTTTGTGCCTCAATTGATTTACAGACTAATGATGAAACTTAATCCGCTTACCGCAATCTCTTCCGTAGATGGCAGATATGCCTCTAAAACTAGCCCCTTAATGGCCTATTTTTCTGAATATGCATTGATTCGGTATAGGGTTAAAGTGGAGATTGAATATTTCATTGCCTTGTGCGAATTACCTCTTCCTCAATTACGCAGCGTAAAACCGGAAAAATTTGAGGCTATCCGATCGATAGAAAGAAATTTTACTGAGGATGATGCTCAGGCAATTAAAGACATTGAAAAAACCACCAACCATGATGTAAAGGCTGTTGAATATTTTTTGAAAGATAAATTTACCGCTTTAGGGCTAGAACAGGTAGTAGAGTTTATCCATTTTGGATTAACCTCACAGGATATTAACAATACCGCCGTTCCAATGATGTACAGAGATGGCATCAATGAAGTAATCCTCCCTGCCTTAAATCAAGTACTTGATAAAATCAAATCCAGGGCTGAGGAGTGGTCTACAGTACCTATGTTGGCAAAAACACATGGACAGCCTGCTTCCCCTACTCGCTTGGGTAAAGAGTTTGATGTTTTTGTAAGCCGTCTTTCTTCCCAACTGGATTTATTAAGCAACATTCCATTTGCAGCTAAATTCGGAGGAGCAACAGGAAACATGAATGCCCACTATGTGGCATTTCCGGCAATTGACTGGAACACCTTTGCCAACAATCTGGTTTCTAAAAATCTAGGACTAAGCAGAAGTTATCCAACGACCCAAATTGAACACTACGATCATTTTGCTGCGCATTTCGATGGACTAAAAAGGATTAACACCATTTTACTTGATTTCAGTAAGGATATTTGGCAGTATGTAGCCATGAATTATTTCAAGCAAAAAATCAAAGCAGGTGAGGTAGGTTCATCAGCAATGCCACATAAGGTCAATCCAATAGATTTTGAAAATGCAGAAGGAAACTTGGGTATAGCCAATGCTTTATTGGAACATTTAGCGGCAAAACTCCCTATCAGTCGACTTCAAAGGGATTTGACTGACAGTACTGTTTTACGTGTGATAGGTGTTCCATTGGCCCATATGCAAATTGCCTTCCTTTCATTGGATAAAGGAATAGATAAGCTGGAATTAAATAAAGCTGCGATAGAAAAAGACCTTGATGAAAACTGGGCCGTCGTGGCTGAAGCCATTCAAACAGTACTTAGAAGAGAAGGTTTCCCTAAACCTTATGAAGCACTGAAAGCACTTACCAGAACAAATGAAAAAATCACTGAAAACTCAATCGGTGAATTCATCAATAACCTCGATGTGGCTGAGGACATAAAAAAGGAATTAAAGAAAATTACTCCTTTTAATTATACAGGTCTTTGATCTAAGGTCACTTTAGGCTTTAGAGTAGCTAAAGAAAAAATAGGTTAATCCTGATTATGTACCAAGATTCGTAATGATGATTTTATTGCGAGAGAATCTGTTACTATGGTGATTTTAGCATAGTATCAGGTGAACCAACCTAAAGATAGGCAGTGTAAAAACAGAAAAGAAGCGGCTAATTTTGAAGTGATTTCATTCCGAATTAGAGCATCTATTTTGGGTATAAATTGTATATTACTACGATAAAAGAGGCATGTTCCTGAAAAGTAACATGCCTCTTTTTATACAATTGAATCTTAAGGTTTATTGAAAATACTTCGTGGAAAAATACGGATCTACAAATCCCTTATTTTTTATTAAATTTAACAAAACTATTGTCCTCAAAAGGGATGGATAACTCATAATTTTTTCCATTGTGATATACTTCAAGTTCAATGGCATTTTGATTTTCTCTAATAATTTTAGCACGACTTATTTGCCTTTCAGCATTACCCTTTGATGGAATTAACAACCAAACAAATGTAGTAGTATCCTTTATATCACTATTGTAAATACTTGCAACGTTAGCTTCATATAAATTATACTCAGGACTGTACCAACCTTGAATTTCAGGATTCTCTTGCCCTTTGATCATTTGAATATCAAAAGAAGCATCACCAACAGGCACAATTTCCAGACTACCTTCGGGGTAACTCCCCACTGTAGCATCCCCATATTGCTTGACATCTGCCTCAGGATGCCAATGCCACAACGTGCTTATTGTCCTAGGCTGATTTGTGTTAATTCGATCTACCACCACCCAAAACTCTCCTCTAACATAAAATAGGCTTCTATTGTGACTTGCCTGTCCCTCTAAATCAATGAAATCATCAAAGGAGGAAGAAGCAAAGTCAAAGTCAGCTGTCAGTTGTACCCTTTTGTTATCTACGGGCTTTTCCGCCAATCTAGGACCATCCTCCTGAACTTTGCCATCAATTAGTACCAAATTATGACCTTTGCTACTTAGGGCATAAGGTCTAAACTTCTCTGCAACCTCTCCTGTATAAGCATATCTACCTGCATCTACAAGAAAGTCCTTTCCAAATGCGGAAAGAGACAAGTGCAATTTATCATTGTGTTGGTGACCACTTCCCCAAGGACCAATATCAAAAAAGGACCAATGGGCCATGGCATCATAACCACTTCTGGAAATCAATTGTCCGGCCCAAGGGATAAAGTAGGAAGGACCATCAGAAGGCTTTGTTCCTTCGCTCCCATTACTGGCTAAATAGGCCCACTCCGGCTTATTGTATTTTTTTGCAGCTTTTAAAATGTAATCCCTATCACTGCCTCGGTCTCCATCATTGTTCAAAATCCTATGTCCATCAGGCCTTATTGCTTTGGCAATATAGCCATACATATTTTCTATGGTTTGGGTAAAATATTCGGGAAGTTCTCGACCTGCTTCATCACATAAAGCCTTAAAAAGTTCAAAGTTATTCAATGAAACATTATGGTAATGGGAGGACAATTCGGTTTGGACTCCATCCGGATAGACCTGGCCTCGCATGCTCTCTGTCATGGCGGTAACTGCATAATCCATCCATTCATCAGTAGCTTTGAATTCCGGGAAATAAGCCACTACGGTGGCCAAAGATGATATTTCCATCGTCAACCAATTGTTACCACCATGAAAGTTTTTATTGTAATGAGCATGATCCGGTAAACTACTCAAAATCAAAAACCGGGTAGCCGGTGAGATATATTCACTTTCCAACATGCCATAAAAAACCCTGGTCCAAGTTTTAACCCTTGCTGCTACCTCAAGTCCTCTCCAAATTGATTCTGATTTCTTTTCAGCCGGATAAGGCATGCTTGCAAGAATAAAATCCCTTAAAAACAGGTCCATATATTGAGCATATTTTGGATTTCCAGTTTGAAAATAAGCCCCCATCACATAAGAAAGTTGGCTATGTCGATTTGAGAGCCAAGCCCATTCCCTGTCATTATTTGGCCCCTTATAATACCAATCTCTGTGACCATTTTCTAGTAAGGGAACTTTCCCTTTTACATTTTGAATGGTAAATACATCCATTAGGATGGTATCAGCAACTGCTACCGTTTCTGATGAAGCCCGGGGTAAAGTTTTCCTTAGACCCTTGGCATTTTCGGAAATTCTATAATAAGCCAGCAATTCATTGGCAGCAAGCACCCAATCTTCTTCTGAAGCGGCTAACTTTACCTTTTCCAACCCTTTGTGTTCTAAATCGATATGATCAAAAACACCTTTTACCAAATCCGGATAGGCCTTGTATAACTCTTTAATCGTGCTAATTTCTTTCCAGCTTTGCTGGGCAAAAGAAGATTGATATCCAAATAATATTAGAAGTGAAAAAATGTAAAATTTGGTCTTGAATGGGTTCATTTAATTATTATGATTAGAAATTCAGATTTGTATTTTATAACTGAATTTAGGTTTAAAATATATATTTAATTTTCAATTTCATTCCTCATCATCAAGCAATTCTTTTAATTCTGCCAAAATCGTCCCTGCTTCAGCTTTTTTCAATTCAAAATCGTCTCCGTTAGACGAATTATTGAGAAAATGATTCCAATGTTTCTGGGCTTTCTTGAGTGTTCTTGGCGTAATGTCAAATTCTGCGTAATCCAGATGAACCTTCGCCAGTGTAGACGATTTGAAATTCCCAAAAAGGTAAACCCTAAACAAATCAACAAATTTATCAATAATGTCAAACTCTTCCACAAGTGAGACCAAGCCACCATTTTGATGTTGGTTTGCAGGCCGGTGAATCACCTCAAATAAGGCATCTAAGGCAAGTTCTTTATTATCCATCATGGAAAGCACCTTAGTTGCCAAAAAGGCATCATCCATTTCTCCTGATTTAAGTACTTGGATCAACTTTTCTTGAATTTCCTCTCCTCCAATTCGTACCAACTGATCCCCAAATTTCATCGGATCCTCATTTGATTTGTCGAGTAATTTTTCAATTAATCGATCTATATGACTTTTTTCGGTACTGTCCATATTTTAAGTTAATCTTCTGTTTTATCATTTTAACGAAACAAATTAAGCAAAATTTTCTTTGTTCTCTTCGTATTTGGCCTTTATTACTACCTAAAAATTAAGCCCAATTAAGCGCTCTCCAACACGTCGGAGTTAAGCTTAGCAATCTTACTTATTTTTTTCATCCTTTGATTTTGGTAACCTGCCTGCTTTCTTTAACGCATCATGAATCAACCATTCCAGCTGTCCATTGGTGCTTCTGAACTCATCTTCAGCCCACTTCTCCACGGCTTTCATCAGTCGCTCATCTATTCGCAAGGCAAAAGGTTTTTTCTGTGCCATAAATATTACCTTTCACTTCCCCATTCTTCCCAAGCTTCCAAAATTTTCTTCGGATTGCGGGTACTCCAAACAAAACTACTATCTTTCAATGAAACTCTCACTACATGGCATGTACTGAATAGGTATTTCCACTCCCCTTTTAGGTCGTATCGTATTCCTAATCCTCCCCCACTCAAAATCGATCTCCTCTTAATTTGCTGTATATGTTTCACTTCTTCCCATTTGTGTTTTCTCCAAGAATTAATGAATGGAGGACTTTTGTATGAAAGCCCAGTAGCGTCCAACCTAATCTGAAGCTTCATACTTACCATCAACCAACCAATCAGAAAAGAAATAAACAAAACTAACCCGAGTAGTCCTGTGCTAGTAAATCCCTCTACATCTACCACACCATAAACCAATGCAACAGCAGTCGCCAACAACTGAATGCCAAAAAATACTGGTACAAACCAGGAATCTTTCAATGTTTGTGACTCATTATATACCATACTTATTGATTTAAGGTACCAACATTCACTACAGGGCTGGCATTTTTATCTGAACAAAGGACCACCATCAAGTTACTAACCATGGCTGCCTTCTTTTCATCTTCAAAATCGATAATCCCTTTTATCTTTAAATCTTCTAAGGCCATTTCCACCATTCCCACAGCACCGTCAACGATCATTCTTCTGGCAGCAACGATTGCAGTCGCTTGCTGTCTTTGCAACATGGCAGAAGCTATTTCAGAAGAATAGGCCAAATGCGAAATTCTAGCTTCAATAACCTTAATTCCCGCATGCTGTAACCGATCACTTATCTCATCTTCAAGAGATTTATTCACATCCTCCACCCCGGAACGAAGCGTTATTTCCGCATGCTCATCTTCAAAATTATCGTAAGGATAAGTACCTGCCATCTTACGAACGGCCGCATCGGCTTGTAAATGAACAAAATTCTCATAATCATCCACATCAAAGGAGGCTTTGAAAGTATCTGCTACCTGCCAAACCACAATCGTTCCTACCATCACCGGATTACCTATTTTATCATTGACCTTTAAGGGTTTATTTTCAAAATTTCGGACCCTTAATGATATTTTTTCTTAGTCATAAAAGGAATCACCCAAAAGAACCCATCGTCTTTTACTGTTCCTTTGTAAGAACCAAACAAAAGAAGCACCATGGCTTTGTTAGGCTCAACTATAAAAAAACCGGAAATAATAAAGGCAAAAATCAGCACAGCTGGAATTAGCAGAAACACAACTTTGCCAAATACACTAAAAGCAATAAGAGCCAAGAGGCAGAAGGCCACGAATACCATAAAGTAGCCGGATTGGGGTTTGATTGTCTTTTCCATATTATTTTAATATTATTTTGATATCATTTCAAATCTATAAAAAAATACCGGATTAGCATTATTTAGGGTCAATTATTTTTTAAAATATTTGGCAATCAATCTATTGGGCTAAAAATAAACAAGAAAATCTACGCTAATGAAGCTATTACTCAGCAAGACAATTAATAAATGCCCTCCGAAGTAAAAATTGACAAAGTACCCTAAAGAACATAAATTCAAGCTATTAAAGGGATATATACCAAACTTTTAAGGATAATTTACATAAAAGGGCAAAAGGTAAATTCATTTTTTATATATTGTCCAATTAAATTGATCAACCATCTGAAAAAAGTATAAAACTTCTAAACCCAAATTCAATGAACGAAAACATTAACAAAAGTGCGCTCTTTAATGGGAGCTGTTTCGCACTGATTACCACCGCTTTTACCTTTAGTATTCGTGCTGGAATTCTACCACAGCTAGGAGAAGATTTCGGTCTTTCTGCAGCTCAATTAGGTTTCATTAACTCTATGTGGTTTTTAGGTTTTCCAATTTCAATGATAATTGGAGGCATCGTTTACCACTCATTTGGCCCAAAAAATATTATGAGGGTTGCATTTGTAGCCCATACTCTTGGCATTTTGTTAACAATATATGCCGGAGGTTATACTACATTACTCATTTCAACTTTATTTATTGGATTTGGTAACGGTTGTACTGAAGCTGCATGTAATCCGATGATTGCGGACATGTACTCCGGAGTAAAAATGAATAAAATGTTGAACAGGTTTCATATGTGGTTTCCGGGAGGAATTATGGTTGGAGCACTGATCTCTAGCTTTATGACAGGATTGAATCTAGGTTGGGAAGCACAGATGTGGGTTACAATGATTCCAACAGTAATTTATGCGGTGTTATTTTTTGGCAAAACGTTTCCAAAAGCCAAAGTGGAAGGAGCAACTTCTTTGCTTAACAATTTCAAAGCATTGTTTAGCCCAGTCTTTATATTTCTTTTTGTTTGTATGGCATTTACTGCTATATCAGAGTTTGGTCCACAGCAGTGGGTAAATATTATCTTAGCAAGCAGTGGTGCTGATGCAATGATCATATTGGCAATGACCACAGGAGTAATGGCTGTTGCCAGATTCTTTGCAGGTCCTGTAGTTGAAAAACTGGGACAAACAGGTGTATTGTTAACCGGAGCCTGCCTAGCCACGATAGGAATATTGCTCTTTAGTGTGGTTACAGGTCCTATAGCATATGTTGTGGCTATTATTTTCGCCTTGGGCGTTGCTTACTTCTGGCCAGTTATGGTTGGGGCAGTAGCTCAAAGAGTCCCTTTAAGTGGGGCTCTAGGCATGTCCATTATCGGGGGGATTGGTATGTTTTCTACCGCTATTTTCCAACCTATCATTGGTGGGTGGATTGATTCTTCACGAGCCGAGAAAAGTGCTGAAGGATTATCAGGAGATGCATTAGAGCTGGCAGCCGGCCAAGCAACTCTTCAGAATATGGCATTTTTCCCAATATTATTAATAGTATTGTTTACCATCTTCTTCTTCTGGCAAAAGAATTCTAAAAAAACTGAGGCAGTAAGTCCTGCCTAAGAATAAAAATCTTCTTAAAACAAAAGGAGGCACATTTATTGTGCCTCCTTTTGTTTTAAGATTTTCTAAGCAGAAATTATTGACTTGTTAGTTATTCATTAGAAAATCGACCTTTAAAAATGTTTTTAAATCCAAATACAAGCGGTAACACTTGATTTGGAATGGTTACAATTTGGCCGGACAAAACTATTACAGTAAGGTTGTCTAAAAAGAGCAAATTTAACTTTAGGGATTTTTACTAAAACCCAATAACATTAACCCAAAACAACTCGATTTAAAAATCATTACAAAGAGCCCAAAATTCTTTTGATTTAAACTTTAAAACTAATTTTAATATGTTAGAAGAATACCTCAAACTCGAATTCTGGAACAATACGGCGAAAGATTACTTAATAGCGACGGGAATCATCGTTATTGGTATTTTAATCGTCCGAATATTTAAGAAAACATTACTTCAAAAATTAAATCTCTGACTGAAAAAACATCGACAAATTTCGATGACTACTTGGTAGCGGCAATAGAGAAATTTGTAATACCGGCATTATATATCTCTATAGTATTTTTTGGCATCAGGACCCTTTCAATATCTGATGATTTTAGGTATATCCTTTCCAATGCACACAAGGTAATTCTCGCTTATTATATTGTGAGATTGGTTTCTAGTGTATTGATATTACTGTTAAAAACTTGGGTAAGAGAACAAGAAAACGGCGAAGAAAAAGTCAAACAAATTGGAGGAATCATCCTAATTATCAATGTATTAATATGGGGCTTAGGTATCTTATTTCTTTTTGACAATTTAGGATACGATGTAACAGCTATAGTTACAGGTATGGGTATAGGAGGTATAGCCGTAGCCTTAGCCGCTCAAAATATACTGGGTGACTTATTCAATTACTTCGTAATATTTTTCGACAGGCCAATAGAAATAGGGGATTTTATTGTGATTGATGATAAGAACGGTGTTGTAGAAAAAATAGGCATAAAAACAACGCGAGTAAAGACCCTTTCCGGTGAACAATTAGTCATTGCAAATAGTGACCTAACAAGTTCAAGGATTCACAACTACAAAAAAATGCAACGTAGACGGATTCTTTTTGGGGTTGGAGTAACCTACGAAACTAGCAACGAGGACTTAAAAAGAATTCCAGGGATTTTAAAAGAGATCGTAAATCATCAACAACCCATTACTTTTGATCGTGCCCATTTCAAAGAATTTGGTGATTCTAGCCTTAATTTTGAAGTTGTTTACTACATAGAAGATGCTGCTTACAATACCTATATGGACATTCAACAGCAAATCAATTTCGAAATTTTTGATAGGTTCCAAGAAATGGGTATTTCTATTGCATTCCCAACACGCACATTGTATGTCAGGAATGAGAATGGTCAAAAGTTAAAGATTGAAAACACCTCAGATACAGAAAAAATCAGGAATCAGAAAGCTAAATATTTACGGGCTTCCAAGTAAAACCAAAGCACCTAGTTTGAATTATCATAAATCTCCTACCCCATATTGTTATCCCCTCAATATGGGGGATTTTTTTTACTGGCTACATTTAACCAAAAACACAGGCATTTTCAATAGTAAATAATTATACCACCAATCGTAAATCAAAATTATTTTTTTTAAAACTACATTATTGATTAAATATATTGGTTTGTTTTACGAAAATTGAAATAAATCAAGGGGCTGTACCTATAAATTTCAAAACTTAACAGTAATTTTTAACAAATAATTTATTCTTTCGAGAATAAATTTATAAACTTGTTGCAGAAATAACCAGATTGTGTGTTCTACCCACAATCTGATTATCAATAAAACACCCAAAGCATCAATACTAAAAAAATCTGCAAAAAATTATAAACCAACTCATTGCATATTAAATGCATTTTTGTTAGTATTACATACTTAATTTTATATACGAAATAAAAGTTCAGTAGTTTTCCGCCAACTATTTCACCTAACATTATTACTGAACAACTAAAAACAAATTGGATGTGAAATTTTGGTACGAAATTTCATAGCACATCTATGCCAATGCAATTCATTAATTACCCATGCAATGGTATAAATTAAGTGCGAGTTAGAAATTTAGCTAGGAGGGAGTTGATTAGAGATGAAGTGGCCTGTTTTAAAACTTCACTGTACAACAATTTGTCCCTATCAATTTGATTTTGGGCATTTGGGCAATAGAATAGAAATATCAAACCTGAGTTGATTAAGATATTAACCAACCACCGACTAAATACAAGTTCCAATGAACAAACCTTTATTAAGATTTGCCTTTTGTTTCAGCTTAATATTGCTAAGCATAAAGGCCAGTGCAACAGATTATTATTTTTCAACTGAAATTGGTAATGATTCAAGAAGTACAACGGAAGCACAAAATCCTGACACACCGTGGAAATCAATCAACAAATTAAATGCCATTTTTAGTAGTTTAAAGCCCGGTGATGCAATTTATTTAAAAAGAGGCGATGTTTTTTACGGCACGATAAAGGCAACCAAAAGTGGGAGCCCCGGGAATCCCATTAAAATTGATGCCTACGGATCAGGTGCTAAACCAATCATTACTTCTTTCGAAAAAGTAACCGGCTGGAAATCCATAGGAAACGGCCGATACGAAAGCACAAACACTTTCTCAAGTTATGAAACCAATATTGTCACCATTGACAATCAGCTTTACGAGAATGGCAGATTTCCAAATAGTGACGCTGAAAATGGTGGGTACTTGACTGTTTCCTCCTTTTCCGGCAATTCTTCTGTAAATAGTGAAGAATTATCAGGCGCACCAAATTTCAGTAATGGTGAAATAGTTATAAGAAAAAATCAATGGATCTTAGATAGGCATTTGATTAAATCAAATTCTGGTTCAACAGTAAATTATTCTGGTTCTGGGGCATATAGCCCTAGTACAGGTTTTGGTTTTTTTATCCAAAATCACCTTTCCACACTTGATAAATTCGGTGAGTGGTTTTACAGTAATACCAGAAAGTTGAACGTTTATTTTGGCAATACAAACCCAAACAATCACTCCGTATCAGTGAGTACATTAGAAAACCTTTTTATAAAATCTTACAACATCGATCATCTATTGATACAGAGCCTCCATTTCAAAGGTGCAAATAAAGACGCTATTTATATTGGGGAGGGTAGCGATATCGTTTTAAATAATACGGATATTGAGTATTCGGGCCAAAATGGTATTACTTCTTTAAATATTAAAGATTTAATTATTCAAAACTGCCGAGTTAATTATTCTCTAAACATTGGACTGAACCTGAGGTATGGGAATGACAACGCCGTTATTAAGGACAATATAATTGAAAACACTTTCCCCTTTCCAGGAGGGGGACAAAATCAAGACAATAATGGGAATGGTATTTTTGTATCAGGAAATAGTATTACAATTGAAAACAATATTGTCAAAAGTACTGGCTTTAATGGCATTCATTTTAATGGCAATAATATCTCCATCAAAAACAATTTAATTCAGGAGTTTTGTCTTTTAAAAAATGACTGTGGTGGTATTTACACATTTGGCGGTAATTCAGTTTCCACATTTAGCAACCGCGTAATAGAAAATAACATTATTATTGATGGATTGGCGACTAACAATGGAACTCCCTACCATGATGTACAAAACTACCACCCTCAAGGAAGCGGTATTTTTCTTGATGACAACGCCAATGGAGTTTCAATTATTAAGAACACAATTGCGAACACTGAATACTCAGGCTTTAAAGCCTCAAATGTTTTTAATGTAACGGTTAAAGAAAATATTTTTTACAATTCATACGCTCAAGCTTTGATAGGCAATAGTGAAAGGGGGACTGATACTCGTAACCTTACCTTCTCAAACAATGTGCTATTTTCTAAAGAAACTGACCAATATACCTATCGCATAAATACATATAAAGAGGATATAAAAAGTTTTGGGACTTTCGATCAAAACTACTTCGCCAGACCACTGGGTGATGATCACAGTATATATGTAGCCCACTACACAAACAACAATAAATTAGCGGAAATTAAAAACTTAGATGATTGGAGAGATACATTCAACAAAGATAATTCCTCAAGCACCTTTCGGCAAGATAAATACAAACAGTTTAGTCTTAAAAATCTCATAGGAGAATTACTCTATAATAATTTATCTTTTCTAAAAGGTATAGATGATTTTTATTGTAATGACTGTACTGAATCTTGGGAACCAAAAGGGATCTTAGATGGATCCATCAAAATCAAAAGCCCAGGGTATTCCTCAGCACTGGCAAGGATCGGAAGTGTTCAAAAAAACAAAACTTACGTTGCAAAATTTAAAGCAAAAAGTAACAAAACAGGATTCCTTAGGGTTGCATTGAGGTATGCCGGAACTCCTTGGGAAGTAATTTCACCCAGTACGGCAATTGAATTAAATACCGAATCACAAGAATTTTCTGTATTACTGAAACCCTATGAAAATGTCTCTGAGCCGGTAATCATGTTTATTTCTGATGTTGGAAACTGGGAATACTGGATAGATGATCTGGAAATTAGAGAAGCCGATGTCGAACTAACAGACCCTGACGACATATTTCTATTTGAATACAATGCTTCTAAATCTAAGAAATCAATATTTTTGGATGGAACATTTAAAGACGTAAAAGGAAATACTTTTTCCGGAGACTATCAAATAGAACCATATTCTTCAGCTTTACTGGTAAGGACTTCTGATGCAGTGGCTCCTCCAAAAAATGAACCTGAGATCAAACAAGAAGTTAAAATCACTTCACTAAATACCAACGGTAGTTATGAGTTGGGCGAAAAAATAGCATTAATTGCAGAAATCACTCCTAATAACGAAAATATTAGTAAGGTGGCTTTTTACAGCGGAGATAACCTAATAGGTAGCGCTACAGATCAGCCATATAAGGTTACCTGGGGAGATGGCAATTCCGGTGAACATCAAATAAATGCTGTAATTATCAATAACAGCAATAATGTGGTAGCAACTTCTGCTCAAATCCCTATAAAAATCAATACAAATTCCACAGATTCTGGTAATGAAAATCCCGTTTCGAATGGTTATTCCCTATACCTTAACATTGGATCAAATGACGCTGAAGTTTATGAAGGAAATAAATTTATCCCTTTAAGCCAAACTGAGGTAACCACAGGAAGATCCAACTCCTTAGAACTTGAAAATGAAGCAGGAACAATTTTTGAGTCCATATCCTTTAATGAAGAATTATCCTATAAAATACCTGTGCCCAATGGTTTTTATACGGTTAAGACTTACCATCAAGAGGTTCACTTTGGATTAAACGGCGTCGCAGGAAGAAATGGCAAAAGAGTCTTTGATCTAAGTATTGAAGGAGAAACCAAATACAAAGACCTTGATTTATATGCGCTAAGCAAAAATCAAAAGATAATATTAACACACGAAAACATAGAGGTAAAAGACGGTAGTTTAGATCTAAACTTACTTGCTTCGGCTAATAATGCAATTATTTCTGCCATTTCTATTGTAGAGAGAGGGGTATCCACTGAGACACCGGAACCAACTGATGGAGCAAAGTTTATCAATGTAGGAGGAATTACCAGTGAGAATTACAATGGAGATACATTTGTTTCCGATTATATTGACAAGCATTTTTCCTCATCAGGGATTTCTGAAAATACTTCTGCTTCTAAGCAACCCTTATTTCATACCACAAGGTTTGCAAAGAATCTTATATATACCATCCCGGTTAAAAACGGTACATATAGAGTTAAAACCTATCATATAGAAAACTATTTTGGTGTAACACATCCTGATGGAAAAGCAGGGATGCGGGTATTTGACATCTTCATTCAGAATGAATTGGTTAAAAATGATCTTGACCTTTATGCCAGAAGTGGTAATCAGGAAACTGACTTGATATTCAATGATATTCTTGTGAAAAATGGAGAACTAAAAATCGAACTTAAAGCCTCTGTAAACAACGCAATTATGTCGGGAATAGCCATTATTCCAATGAGTGGATTTTATGACGATTTAGAAACTGACTCCTTTTTCATCAACGTTGGAAGTGATACTGACACAGATTATCAAGGCGTTAACTTTGTATCTGAAGACAGTAAAGTCAAGATACCTTCAGGTTCCTATCTTTATAATGTACCAGCTTCAAGCACTGACAAATTGTTTCAATCTAATCGGTATGGTAAATCTTTGAATTTTGAATTTCCTGTATCTAATGGTGAATACACGGTAATCACCTACCATAATGAAAATTACTTTGGTGAAATCACTTCTAAAACAGGTGCAAATAGAAGGGTCTTCGACATCAATATTGAAAATGAAACTGTTAAGAAAAATGTTGATTTATACCTTGAAAATTCAAACAAGCCTGTCACTTTACGTTTCGAAAACATCAAAGTAACAGACGGAATACTAAACCTTAACTTAGAAGGAGTTATAAATAACGCGTTAGTTTCAGGAATAGCCGTTTTCCCTAGTGAAGTAATTAATCTAGGAAATAGTAACTTAAGACAATTGGTTACTGAAACCGAGGAATTGTCAACCTTAAATGTAACGCAAGAAAGTAGTATAAATACTGACTCAAAAATAAAATTTACCCTAATCCAGCTATTTCTTACGCTATTCTTCAAACTGGCCAAGATTTGGGTGAATTCTATATCAGCATTCATAATTTCAACGGGCAACTTATTTCATTTGTGAATGCTGAAGACATTAAAAATTCAGATGGCAATTATGAAATCCCTGTACAAAACCTTAGACAAGGAGTGTATATTGTTACCCTCACTTCTAACACTGGGGTAATAGAACGCATGAGGTTAGCAGTTACACCTTAAATAATCATTTCAATTTTCATTATTAAGGCCTTGTCGTACAACAAGGCCTTTTTTTATTTTTTATCAGCATAATTTATTTTAATCTTAACCACTGTCAACAACAACCAATAAGCCTAAATGATTTCCTCTCTTCTCCCCTCACGAAAGGAAGAACGCCTACCATTATAATGCTCGCCAAGCACCAATCAGCCTATATTATTATAGATTTAGAATCCATTTCGATACCTATCCACCACGGTAGTTAATAATGGACATGATCCTTATTGGTTAAAAATTCATAGGGCAATCGACACAAAACAACATTAATAGATCTGTTTGGCCCCAAGCACTCAATCACGAAGCTACTTGATTTACCTTATAACTTAGACCAATCATAGGCTGTAACCTGCAGTGTTCAGGCTTTTTAATCCGAGAAAGGCATTACCAACCCCACCCTTTACTTGCTCAAAACTAATAAGTTACACCCCTACAATTGCTTGAATCTCTTTTTTAAAATTTTATCCTACCATCATCTCCTTACCTAACTTCTTATACTTCACATCCATTGAATCAGTATAATTTTAAATAAATCATCAAATTATTTGAATACATTAAAAATTAATTAAAAAGTAAAAAAAATTAAAAAAAATTTTTAGGCCCTATTTTTTAGATCACCAACAAAATTCAGCTTGCCAAAAGCAATATACTTTTCACCTATTGAAATAATTCAATTACCCAGCACTATACTCGGGGACTTCACCATGCCCTAAGGTTTGCAAAATAAAATTTTATACTTTTTATTATTGAAATGATATTCATTTTTAGAATTTCATTTTGATATATACGAAAATCAAAAAACAAGATTCTTTTAATCAAAATACTATTTTGAGACTTCGTAAATCAAAAAAAGTAGGACAAAATTAACAAGCAGCAAAATTAAACAGCCTCTTGTGAAAACGATAAGAATATTAACTTAAAACTACATTACCATGAAAGCGTTACTTTTCTCCATTTCCTTTCTGATTTTTTTGGCAACTCCACTTTCAACTATTTTTGCGGCCAATTATTATGTTTCTCAGGAAAAAGGAAATGACAATCGTTCTTTAACTGAAGCACAAAACCCTGCTACCCCATGGAAATCAATTGATAAAGTCAATTCCCTTTTCAATTACCTTAAGCCAGGAGATGCAATTTTATTCAATAGAGGCGAAACTTTCTATGGTACCCTGCATATCAGTGCATCAGGGTCTTCTAGCATGCCAATAAAAATAGGAGCTTATGGCTCTGGTGCTAAGCCAGTCATCACTTCTTTGAAAACTATTAGTGGATGGAAGGCTATAGGCAACGGTATTTATGAAAGCAATTCATCTATCAATACCAATACTGTTCAGGTGCTCTTGATCAATGGAGAGAGCCATGAGTTGGGAAGGTACCCTAACAGTGATAATGAAAATGAAGGCTATTTGAATATTGACGATGTAAGTGGTAACTATTTGCTTTCAAGTAACGAATTAGGTGGATCTTCTACTTGGAACGGAGGAGAAGTAGTAATTAAAAAGAACCAATGGATCATCGATACTCACCAAATATCGTCGCATAGCGGAAATCAAATTCGTTACAATGGAAACATCAGTGCTTATACTGCTCAAAAAGATTACGGTTTTTTCATTCAAAACCATATAAAAACCCTTGATGCCTTTGGAGAATGGTATTTCAACCCTTCAACAAAAAAAATAAATATTTACTTCGGGAACAGTAATCCTTCTTCTTTTAAGGTAGAGGTTAGCACTCTAGACAATTTACTTATTAAAGATTATAGAGATGCTTATATTACAATTGAAAACATCAATTTTAAAGGTGCTAACAAAAGCACCATCAAATTAGAAGGAGGAAACAACATTAAAATCATTGATTCTGAAATTAACTTTTCAGGAGAAAACGGCATTCTTGCCTTAGAAGTAGTGGATTTGTTGGTAGAAAGAAACATCGTCCACAACACTTATAATAACGGCATGTACTTAAGGTATGGCAATGATAATGCAATTGTCAGAGACAATGAGATTACAAAAACAGCATTAATCGCCGGTAGAACACAAAATGAAGATGCCGCTGGAATAGGTTTATTTGCTTATGGAGAGAATATTTTGGTACAAAACAATTCCATCGTAAACTCAGGGTTTAACGGTATACAGTTTAATGGCAACTATACAGTAGTCAAAAATAATTTTGTGGACACTTTCTGCCAGATTAAAGGTGACGGTGGAGGGATTTACACGTTCGGTGGCGTTCAGTATCAAGGTTATAAGGGCCGAAAAATTGAAGGTAATATCGTAGTCAATAGTATAGGAAGTAAGGGAGGAACTCCCGACAAAGGGGTTAACTACAAACCATTGGCTGAAGGCATCTTCCTAGACGACAATTCAAACAATATTGAAATCACAGGCAACACCATTGGAAATACTGAAAATTCTGGTTTGAAAATGTCCAATGCAAACAATATCCTTGTCTCAAACAATACTTTTTTCAATTCACATTCTGCTTTAACAATTGGAAATAGCGTAATAGGAGAAGATACAAGAAACCTTAACATTGTCAATAACCAGTTTTTTGCAAAAACCTCCGATCAAAATTCTTACTCTATCAAAACATACAAAAATGACATTGAATCCCTTGGTAGTTTTGACAAAAACTACTTTTTCAGACCACTTGGGGATGAGTTTAGTATTGAAAATGAATACACCAAGAATAGTCAAAAAGTAGCGGCCATAGACAACCTGGAACAATGGAGCAGCAAGTTTGGTAAAGACAAAAACTCTAAAAGCAATTCTGTAGAAATTTCTACTTATACGATAAGTAAAAAAATTGGATCTAGTCTTTATGCCAATTCTTCTTTCGACCAAAATGTAAGCGATGTATATTGTAGCAACTGCAAACAACAGTGGGAAGAAAACAGTAAAACTAACGGTGGAGCGCTTAAAGTTACCGGTTCAGGATCAAGTGCCGTAAAGATTGTATTGGGTCAATTAAAGAAAGACAAAACCTATTTATTAAAATTCAATGCTTTAGCCAATAAAGTAGGGAACATATCGACTTACTTAAGGTACACTGGTACTCCATGGGAAAAATTATCTGCCATGACTACCTTTGAAATAAACACTAGTCTCGATGGTTTTGAGGTACTTGTTTCCCCATATGCAGATGTGGATGATGTATCACTTTTGATCACTTCTACTGAAGAGAACTTTTCCTATTGGCTAGATGACTTGGAGTTTGTGGAAGTAGAGGCATCCTTTATTAATCCTGATGAAGAAATTTTATTTGAATACAATCCTACTAAAAACAGCAAGACTATAGCTTTACCTGGTGAGTACGTGAACGCCAAATTGGAGAAATTTTCGGGAAAGGTAACCATTCCGGCTTATGGTTCAGTAGTACTTATCCGAATAGCTACAGAATTTGATTCTGAGGAAAAAATTGAAGAAACTAAAACCCCTGAAATCAAATTGGCTATTCAAGAAGATATTTCAGAGATAACTGAAGGTGATGATGTTACCTTGAATAGTGAAATCAGCAATCTAGACAGTCATATCGAAAAAGTAGATTTTTATTGTGGATTAAAGTTGGTCGGTACTTGTGACGAACTACCTTACCAGGCCATTATCACAGAAATTCCAGCCGGAGAAAACTATGTTTGGGCTACTGTTACCGACAAAGAAGGAAATGTAAGTACATCTACAGAAATAGCATTTACGGTTAAAAACAAAGTGATTGAAGTAGATGAAAAAATTCCTGTTGATAATGTATCAGAAGTAGCAACAGAGGGTGTTTATTACCACGTTGGCTACAATGGTACAGTCACCTATGAAGACCTAGAATTCGAGGCGATAAACAAAGAATTCATCAAATCAACGGGAGTGAATGTGGCGACCAAAGCATCAGGAAGTGATGAAGTAATTTTTCAAACTGAGATGTTCAACAAAAACCTCAAATTTGAAATTCCTTTGGAAAATGGCGTCTATAACATCAGTACTTACCACAACGAAATGTATTTTGGTAACGATGGAAAATATGAAAGAGCCGGACTAAGGGTATTTGACATTTCAATTGAAGGAAACATTGTAAAGAAAGACTTTGATATTTTTCTTGAAAGCAAAAACCAAGAAACTGAATTAACTTTTAAATCAATTGAGATTACTGACGGAGTATTAGATCTTGAATTGAATGCATCATCAAATAACAGTTTGATTTCCGGAATAGCTATTGTTCCTGTAGGATCAGCAATAATTGAAATACCTTCTGTAGAAGTCCCCGATTCTTCAGACAAACCAGCAGAAATGGCCATCCATCTTAATACAAGTTATAAAGATGCAGTCACTTTCCAGAATACAGTCTTTGAGACTGGAACAGATTATATCAAAACCTCAAAATCTAATACTTCAACGAATTCAAGCGCAAGCAACGACAAAATCTTTCAAGCTGAAAGATACGCTGCCACATTGGATTTCTTAATACCTGTTGAGAATGGAACCTATACTGTTAAAACTTACCACAATGAGTTATACTTCGGTAAAGGTGGTTCAACTGCTAGAATAGGTAAAAGAGTATTCGACATATTTCTGGAGGATAATTTGGTCATGGAAAATTTTGACATCTTTTCCTATAACAATAACCAACAGACAATCCTTACTTTTGAAGGTATTAAAGTAGTAGACGGGGCTTTGGACCTAAGCTTGATTGCCAGTTCCAATAATGCGTCAATTTCTGGTATTTCTATTATTAAAGAATCAGAAGAAATAAATCAATCTACCGAATCGGAGCATCTTTTCTTTTTAAATACCGGTGACAATTCAAATGCTACCTTAAATGGGATTACATATCTGGCGGAGACCAGTACAGAAAGATTCTACAATGACGGTACAAACAGTTATAAAAATGAGATAACCAATGTCGGCGCGCTTTTTCAAACAGAGAGAAGTGGGAAAAATTTGAAATATACTATTCCTGTACCAAATGGAACCTACACTGTCTTTACTATGCATCATGAGCTCTGGTTTGGGCATGCCGGAAGTGCGGCTCAAGCCGGAAAAAGGGTTTACGATATATCTATACAAGGCGATGTATTGAAAAGTGATTTTGATTTATTTGTTGAAAACAACAATGCACCCACCATGCTTTCCTTTGAAAATATAATCGTTTCAGATGGTGAATTAATTTTGGAAATGGATGCCAAGGTAAATAATGCAAGTATATCTGGAATTGCCATTATAGGAAATGCTGCGAAAAGTACTGAAATAGCTGCCAATTTGAGAACTGCTCAAGAATCCTTTAACAGAGGATATAAGGAAATGTATAACAGGGGCTACAAAGAAATGGATATTGAAACAGAAATAAGCAGTACGGATGAAATACGAATCTTCCCTAATCCTGCTAAAGGGCGAGCAACTCTTGAGCTGAATACTGAGATTGGTCAAGGTAGAGTCATCATTCACAATATGAATGGCCAATTGGTAAGTCATTTTGATTTGGAAAGCATCAAAACGTCTAACAATCAATTCAATGTACCACTTGAGAATCTATCTCAAGGCATCTATCTTGTTAGCATAAGCAATGAACAAACAATCATCAACAAACAACGACTAATCGTTAATCCGTAGATTTAATAATCATCTTACAAAAAAATAGGGCCTCTGACTATTCAGGTGCCCTATTTTTATAAAAAAACACCTCCGAATGAAGGTGTAAGAAAGTTGATATTTTCACTGATAATTTATAGTCTAACTATTTATCCTTTATGTTTGCGCTTGAGCACGGTCTTGAATACCTCTGCCATTTGGTTTGCAAAATTTTGAATGTTATACTTTTGCAAATGAAGTTGTTTTGCTTTTTTTCCCATAGCCTCAAGATCAGTTTCCTCTCCTACCATTTGCAAAAGTTTTTTATTCCAACCTTCAGGAGTGTTGTCATATACCCAAAGCCCGATTTGTTCGTTTTCAATATCAATATCTAAAAACGAATGTTGGGTCATCAGCACCGGCTTACCAACAGCCATGGCATCCAATAAAACAGTTAGTCCGTAGGTATTCCCTTTTTTCTGATTTCTTCTTTTAAGGGGATGATGATAAATGAAGAATTAACATATTCTTCTAATAACTGATCATAGGGCACCCAGGAAGTATCAACAGTAACATTGGGTGGTAGATGAGTAGAGGCAGGGATTGTATTAGGTGTACAATAAATTTTTAGGTTAATCGGAATATTTTCAAAAGCTTTGATAAGTATGTCATAATCTCTGTCCGCTGTACCTGCACAAACGGCATAGGGTAAATCATCCTTTTTCTTTATCGTTTTTATATTTTTATAAAAATCCACATCAGCTCCCCAACTCACGGAGAAACATTTATTCTCTTTTTCAAATTGATTGTATTTTAGGTCCTTTTGGGTTTTTAGCATCAAATTTTTAGAAAAAAAGCAAAGGCATCTATTTGTCGGAGGTGCTTTACTCCCAGTTTATTCAAAATTGAATTTTTGTTTTTATAATAAATAAAATTTTGATGGGCTAAGCCTACTACAGGAATCTTAAGCAAGCCGAAAATTTTTAAAAGCGTGAATAACTTACTAATTGAGATCGGATAAGGCATATACACAAGGTCATAATTCTTTATCATTGACAATGCTCTTACTTGCTGATCAAGAAATGGAATTTTAATAAACTTTCCCAATGTATCCAGCCAGTTGTATTTTTGATGGGGAGAATATCAACCTGAAACTCTCCAGATTTTTCTAATTCAACTTTTCCCATCAAATAATGACTGGGATTTATTCCATTTTTCAATTGTCAAATATTTTTTCAAAGGAATAAGAGTTTATCAAAAGAATTTTAATTTTCCCCTTCATATATCGCAGCCTACTAATTGATTTCCAGTTTGTTAATATTTTCTACTATATATTGGGCAGTAGCCTTTTCGGAACACTTTTCTTTCCACCAATCAAGGGTTTTCCTATGAATTTCTTCAAGTTTATTTTGGTCATGCAATAACTCACTAACTACCTTACATCCTTCATTCCAATCTTTTATTTGAATAAGTGGGGAGTTTTTATAAAATGGAGTGTCAGGCAAAGGCTCTGAAATAATGACACAGCCAGCTCTCATTGCTTCAAAATGCCTGAAACACTCTGTCATAAAGAAACCCTTGGGGCACAATACTATTTTTGAATCAGCAAGTACTTCTCCATATTTCTCCGGAGTAAAACCTGCTTTAAAGCCATTGTTAAAAATCAGGATTGATTTTGGGAAAAATGAACTGAAATCACTTTTTAACTTCAACAGAAACTTTCTATAATAATCATGGGTCAATAATCTTTCTGAAGGCAACAAAAAGCCTAATTTTGAAAATACACGATAGAAATTAATTCTATTCATATTTAAATTCCCTCTAAAAAAAACATTGTATTTCCGATCCTTAATTGGCTTATTGGGCAATTCAGGAACTGCATTTACATAGCCCAATGCCAGCGGAAAAACGTTCTTCGCCACAGCTTTCATACCAATATAGGACTTAAAAACCGCAAAATATTTATCGGAAAAACAACTGGGGTCCAAACCCCTTTCATCTGAAAAATAAAGAAGAATTTTCTTTTTATCGGACTTATAATCCCCACTAGGCGGCATAATGTCAGTTCCTAAATCCGGAGTTCTTTTATTCACCCGATGATTTGAATAAATAAAAAATTCAAATTCATCAAATCTTTCTAAAAGAAGTCCCTTTAATTCCTCTATCACATTTTTTATAAACCTAGATTCATTCAACTCCTCAAATCGATAATCTGACTTGTCCTCAATTGAAACATTGGTTAAACCAAACAATTTCATACCTTAAATTTCTGTTTACTAATTAAAAATGTTAAATAGATTCTAGGCTTCAAACAATATCCCAATATAACTATCTTAAAGGAATTTTGAGAACAGCCTTCTCCAATTTTTCTCCAAATAATTCAGCATTGAATTTTCCTTTATACACAGCCTTTGCTTGATCACTCATCCTTTGGAAAACTGCCTTATCATTTGCTATTAGTTCAACGGCATCAATCCAACCCTGAACATCACCTTTGCCAACAGTTATGCCAAAACCTTCTTTGGCGGCATCAATATTAATGCATGGGTTTTCAGTAATAACAGTTGGTTTCCCTAAAGCAACCACATCTTGTAAACTCGTCATCCCTTGACACCCTTCTTGAACTAGAGGATATTTTAAAGGAATCAATATGGCAATCGACTCTTTATAAAATTTGAGCAATTGCTCATATGGAATAAAAGAAGCATTAATGCTCACATTTGGAGGAAGCGAATCTACTTGAGGTTTAGATTTTGGTGTACAAAATATTTTAAGCTGATGTTCCATCTTTTTAAAAGCCTCAATTAACGTGACATAATCCCTTGAGGTATGACCTGCACTAATAAAATAATTTAATTTATCCCCTTCTTTGTTCGTTATTTTATTATAAAACTTAGTATCAGGCCCCCATTGGGCGGTATCAATTCTGTCCAATTGATCTTTGTCTGTTATGTTTAATGATTTTACTGCAATCTCTTTTAGCTTTTCACTTAGAAAAATGATTCCATCGTATTGAAATAAAAACTTTTTACTTAACCACCTATAAAATTTATTCGTAGAATTTGTCTTCATAAATGGCTGGTGTATGGTTACTAAAATAGGTTTTCTGTAAATACCTAATAGTTTCAATACAATCAATAACCTGGTATTGGACAAAGAATAGGGAGCATATAAAATATCATAATGCTTCCCATAAAACAATATTCTCAATTGTTGGTCAAGGTGTTTAACTTTAAAAACATTGCCAATTTTATTTAGAATGCGGTATTTTTCATGTGGAAATATTTCAACTTCCACTTTTCCTCTTTTTTCCAACTCTACTTTTCCCCAAACATGATGACTTCCACTTTCACCCTTTTCCCAAAGATGATAGGCCTTTTCCATGTTATAATTATTGACTAAAAGCAATCTTGGTTTTTCCTTGACTTTCAATAGCTCGATGGTTAGGTTATACTAGGTTTTGCTTTTATTTGTAGGAAAAAACCGTTCCGTGACAAGTAATTTCACAAAGGCAATATTAGTTGTAAGATAGCGCTTCCACATTCGCCCAGGTTCTTGCATGGTACGATAAAACCATTCTAGGCAAATATTTTGCATCCATACCGGAGCCCTTTTTACCTTACCTGAGACCACATCAAAGCTACCTCCAACTCCCATAATAAAGGGCACATTCATTACATCCTTGTATTTATTTAGGAAAATTTCTTTTTTTGGAGAACTCATGGCCACAAATAAAATATCTGCTTTGGAATCCCTAATCTGCTTAGCAATTCCTAACTCTTCTTCTTTACCAAAATAGCCATTCCTATAACCTGCAATAATCTCAGGTGAATATTTGTCTGAATAAATTTTTACCACTTTATTTACAACATCTTCTTTGGCTCCAAGAAAAAATATCTTGTAATTTTCCCTAGCGGCCAGAGCAACTAAATTATCCATTAGGTCTATGCCAGCAACTCTTTCCGGCAAATACTCCTTAAGAAATTTTGCTGCCCAAACAATGGATTGACCATCTGCATTAATAATATCACACTCAACTATTGATGCTTTTAATTCAGGATCCTTTTGGGCATTTACTAGTTTGGCTGCATTCACTACAACATGATGTAAATTTTCTTTTCTCCTGATGCTTTGATCTATCAATGCAACTGTTTCATCCATCGTTAAAGGTCTACAGGGACATTACAAATACTAATTCTTTTTACCTCTTTCATCAGACTTAAGTTTTTATAATCTAAACAATCTATTAATTGAATTACTCTGGGTTTACTATAAAAATATGGTATATGGATAATCAATTACCATCACTACCTCACCTGTAAAGACTCCTTTCATTTTTAAACAATACGGTAAAAGAAAGAAACATCCAGGCTTGGGCCCAGCGCATGTAAGGAATTTTTGATGTAAAATGCTTATTTATTTGATAATAAAAATACCCTTGGGATGATTGCATATTCTCTATTGTCCATCCCATGACTTTAGTGGCCATTTCTTTGTATTTCTCATACTGACCTAACTTATCCAAGGTAATTAGCAACTGAGTAGGTGCATGAATATCAACAGGGTATGTGCTATTATTATAGTATTTTGAAATTCCTTCCGCAGTGAAAAATGTTTGAATATAATAATCAAATCCCTTATTCATACAACTGTCAAATGAATGATCACCGGTGTACCGAGCAAAATCTGACAAACATTCTAGGTTGTATCCTGTATGAAAATTATCAATCCACTGGTGAAAAGGTAGAGTACCATAACTCCAAGCACCATTTTCTTGTTGGTAGCCACATGCAAAAGTGACTGATTTCTTTGCTTCTTCATACAGTTCCTTTTCACCAGAAATGGAATATACTCGGCTTAATAAACGGGCACCCAAAAGTGAGGCATTAAACACAACACTTTTATCTAATGGAGAATAGGAAAATGAAAAATTTCCTTTATCATCGTAGGTGCGATACAAATCTTTTAACACAAAATCACAAGCACTTCTTGCCGCTTTGAAAAACGCTTCCCTTTTGGTAATTTCAAATGCATCCAGTAACGCGCAAGCTATAAAAGTGGTAGCAACAACAGTCGGTGTATATTTAGGCTGGAAAAATGCCCTTGCCTGCCAGTCAAAATTATACCCCCAGCAGCTTCCGCTCCATCCTTTGGATTGAAGCTCCAATATTCTATCACCAAAAAAATTGATTTGATCCAAATAATCAGATTGTGCATCAATTTCATACAAATTACAATAACTTGTTAGAAATAAACCCAATGCCTTAGGGTTATACTCTTTTGGTACTCCCACTAAAGGCCTTAAATTAAAAGGTGCCCTTTTAAAGAATTGTGTCCAAGCAAGTTTCGCAATTCGAGATTTAGAAAGTAATGGAACTGCTTGAAACAGCTTACTGTTTAAACTATCATAAGGATCATATCCCTTATACTCCTCTTGAGAACAAAAGGCAGCCAATTGTTCAAAGGAGTTGAAAAAATCAATAGGTTCACTCATTGTATTTTTTTTTCGGTAGCGTTCATTTTTATTTGCTCATTATCTAGCGAATATATTCCCCAAGACAAAATTTGTTTTTTAGTGAAAACACAAGGCCCTAAACAGCATAAACTTATAGACCTTAATTGATTACAAATTCTTCTTGATTCTTGAAACCCATTTTTAGACAAACTAAAGTAGATACCCAAATGAGAAGTCATCCAAATCAATAAAAACCATTGGCAAAAAGGGTCAACTAATCGAATCTTTTAAAATTAAATCACTATTAGCCTAGCCCTTTCAATCATTTAATAAAGCTCTTTAATATAAGCCAAAAGTTGATCTACTCTTTTGCTCCAAGAATTATTAGCGGCTATGCTAATTCTTTCTTTCATCAATTCTATTGTATTATCCTTATAAGCCTGTTTGATAAAGGACACAAATTCATCATCATTATTAGCTTTGTATACTGTTTTCTCAGGAAACTCCCAATGTCTTACATTCGGCAGATTTGTTATTACCGCTGGTATCCCGGTGGCTAAATACTGCCACAATTTATTAGGTGTCCTCCCTGTATTAGGGTCATCCATGTAGTAGGGAGCAATCGCCACATCCATTTCTGATAACTTCGAGCTTAAAGGATCTCCAGTCAAGACTCCATGAGCCTTTACTTTTTCTTCTTTTGAAAGATGGTTTAGAAAATCATCCTTGATCGGACCGATCAAATGTAATTCTACATTCTCAATTTCTAGTATTTTATTGATTAGCACGAGCGGCGTTTTTTCTTATCAATAAAGCCCAGCAATACCACCTTAACTTTTTCATCCTCCCTATTTAGGGATAATTGAGTGATATCAACTTTTGAAAACTCAGGAGCTCCTAAAGGTAATTCATAGGACTTGGGATTAATTTCCGCAAAGTCATTCACCAGTTTTTGTGCAGTGGCCAAATTAAATGTAGCAGTTTTTACAAGCCTTGATTGTGTAAAAGTTGTATAAGCCTTCATCCATCCCGGAACTTTGACATTGTTGATAAAATCATCATTGGCCATGTAAATAAATTTATCAAAATATTTACCGACCAAATATCCGCCAAAATCTGTGCAAATAAACACAACCTCCTTGCCTTCAAAATGTTTTTTAAGCTTTTCGTACAACCAAACCTGGTAGGCTTCATTCAAACCAGGCATTCGGTATCTTAACCTAAAACTGGATGGAAAGGAAGGTGTAAGCAATTCAAAATTCCCATTAACTTTTTCACATTTTAAGCCCGGTAACCCTATAGTGTTAGCTGCGACAAAAGTCACTTTGAACCTTTTAGCCAAAGCATGAGATAATTGGTGTCTCGCTCTAGGTGGTCCATCCCATTCAGTATTGGTATAAACAATAAATTCCATCAGTAAATTTTCAAATTCGTTCAAAAAATTTTTGCTGCCTTTTCAGTATTTCCCTTCAATCAAAATTTCGAAAAAAACTTTCACGATAGGGTGATAGGGTTAATTTTAAAGCTATCTCATTTTTATAAGTTAGAAACTAAACTTAAGGATGTATTCCAATACTTTGGAACACACCCTATAATTTGTTTTCATTAACTATACCACTTAAAATGAAAAAACTATTGGTCAAAATAGAATGATTCACTTTAGTAATCCTAAAACATTTAGGACAGTATTTCTTCAAGGCTTATCTCTTGAGGCATACCTGTGGAGAGACTGTCCAAGATTTTAAATGTAGTAAGCGTTGTAAGGCAAATTGATTCAAAAGAAATTGGACTTTCTTTACCCGCCTTCACCTGGTCTAGAAATTGATGTACTTCTTCCAAATGACCTTTTCCGCTAGACTTCAGCTTAATCAATTTATTATCCTTATGAAGGCTTCCTGATCTAAAATCATGTATAATTCCAACTTTCCCTCCGGAAAAAACTTCAATATTTTCCTTTGGTAAAGATTTATCTCCATTACCCAAATAGGTTAAGTTGCCAACCGATCCATCTTTAAACTTGACAGTTACGGCCATATTATCGGCGGAAGTGATTTGCTCATTAGAAGTGTTTATGGAGTCAGCATACACCTTAACAGGTTCAGAATCTGTAAAATACTGCATTAAATCAATAAAATGACAAACTTCCCCTACAATTCGGCCTCCCCGATTTCAGGGATCTGAGACCAATGGTCTTTCGGTATAAAGCCAGCATTTACTCTAATATTAATTACCAGAGGTTCTCCAGTGTTTATAAACTCTTTCTTCAGCTCAACAGAAACAGGAGCAAATCTTCTGTTGAAACCTACCATCAATAATTTATCCGCTGATTTCTTCTCTGCATGGACCACTTCTTTAAGTTGTTCCATGTTCATTGCAAAGGTTTTTCTACAAAAACATTTTTTCCGGATTTTAATCCTTCAATCACATATGGAGCATGAGATACATGTGGAGTCGCAATAAATATGGTATTGATATCTTCTTTATTCAATACGTCCTTGCCATCAGAAGAGCAGAAATTAAACTTAAACTTGTCTGAGACACTTTTGGCAGTAATACCCTTTGAGGTTACTACGCCATCCAATGATCCTCCCCAGGATTTGACATTTGGAATCAAATAACTTTGTGCAAAACTCCCTGCACCAATAAAACCTGCATTGATCTCTTTGATAGGCTCATTATTTACCTTGGTTATGGACTCAAGCTTAGAGGCAGACTCTTGGTATTTTAACAATATTCCAATATGGGGTTCTTGTACTTTTCCCATCACAATATCATAGGCTTTCTCCGCCTCGTCAATGTCGAATAAATGGGTGATCAAAGGCTTGATATTAATGGCTTTTGCAGCAATCAAGTCCAAGAAAGCTTCCATATTCCTTTGCTCTGTCCAGCGTACGTAAGCAAAAGGGTAATCTTTACCCAGTTCCTCATAATCTACGTCATACCTTCCCGGCCCGTAAGAACATGAAATTTTAAGTTCAAGCTCATTTTTATAGAAATAAGGCTCTCTGGGAATTTCCATCTTTACTGCACCCACTACAATAATTTTCCCCTTCTTTCGTGCAATTTCAGTAGAAAGCACAATGGGATCATTTGTTGGTGTAGCAGCTGTTATAATTATGGAATCAAAACCTCTCCCGTTTGTGAAATTCTCACAGGCTGAAATTAAATTGGAATCATTTCTGTGCATGGATTGTCCTGCACCTGATTCTTTTGCCAGTTCTATCAGCTTTTCTGACATATCTATTCCAAAAACTGAACACCCGTTGGCTTTTAAAAGTTGAACGGTGATTTGGCCAAGTAAGCCTAAACCGATCACACAAACTTTTTCACCTAATTTAGGGTCTGCTTGTCTGACACCCTGAAGCGCAATTGCACCTAAGGTAGTAAAAGCTGCCTCGTCTGAACTTACATTCTCCGGTATTTTAGTTACCAAGTTTTGGGGTACAGAGATTACTTCGGAATGAGATGCATAATCTGCACCGGCACAGGCCACCCTATCACCGGGTTTAAAAGCCCCATTATTATCCATTGAGGCAATCACCTTTCCGGAAGTACTGTATCCCAAAGCCTTTAATGAATCAAGCTTGGTTCTAACTTTACTCATGGTAGCAGAAAACCCTTCTTTCCTAATATTCTGAATCACTTGGGCCACTAAGTCAGGCCTTTGCTTTGCCTTACCTATCAAACTTGCTTGGGCCACTTTTACGGTACTTCTTTCAGTACCGGCACTTATTAGTGAATACTCGTTTTCAACCAATACCATCCCTTCAGAAATCGCAGGAACAGGAACCTCATCTACATAAAGCTCTCCAGTTTTAAAATTTTGAATAACTTGTTTCATTGCTTTAAAGAATAAATTAAATAATGTTTAAATACCTGTAATATTTCCAATTTTTTCTACAAAATTGGCCCAGGTGTTTTGATTCATAAAAGTGTTTCTATCTCCTTCTATTTGTTCATCTCTAGGATTGAACTCAGAGATTATCTTGGGAATTTCATTAAAATTTTTGAATGTGTGCATAAATGCCAAATCTTTCATATCCCTAAAGGCCCCGTGATCAGGCCCTAGAATAATGGCCCCCATGCGTATGCTGTCTATCAATGAGCCGGAGCTTATTACTGTTTGAGATTTATAAGTAAACAAAGTAAATTTCGCTTGGACAGAATAAGCTGCAATCTCTTCCAAGCTCAACAATTCATCTTTAAATTCAGCATTTTCAGGCAAAATTGAAAGGATTTTACTTTTATATTTTGTATCAGAACATTTTCCAACTATTAAAACTTTTGTGTTTTTAAGTTCCGGTGTTTCCCGCAAGTAATCTAAAAACACATCGATACCCTTGTAGGGAAAAATACTTCCCCAAATAAGAAAATCAAATTTTTTCTCTCCTTTCCGGTATTCCCCAATTTTTTCTGTCAACGGATGAGGAATAACATGTACTTTAGAAATATAATTCGGATAAGCTGATGAAACGAAATCTTTACCAGCATAGGAATGGGTAATAATGTAGTCTGAATGTGCCATGAGTACATCAAACATATTTTTTGTCACTGGATTCTCACCCTTGTGGTGGGAACCTTTGTTATGCAAAATCCATACAACCTTTTTGGAATATGCTTTGGCCAACTTTAAAAATAACATGAAGAGTTTTTTTTGAACACTACCAAACTTTTTCTCCGGAATGGTTTCAGGCCAATTGAGGATAAATAAATCTGCTTTAAAGAAGTGAGTAAAAAACTTAATATTCCACGATTAGGTGACTTGGCATTTACCACATGATGATTTTTAGCCAATGCTTTTTGAAAGTTGAAGATATAGGGGTTGGGTGACCCAATCACCTTATCTATCTTTGGATATAAAAAATAACTGCCATTTTAAGATAGTTTTAATTGGTTTTCCTGATTGACTAACTTAGATAGTTCGTCCCTAAATCTTTTCCTTACCTTTGTTGCATCATGTCTCTCCTCCGCTATTCTAATAGCAGCCTTTGAAATTGCTTCGCGCAAAGACTTCTTGTTGATTAATTCCAACAAGCCATGGCTTAAAGCATGTACTTCATTTTTTGTTACTACTTGAGCCCATTCATGGGCTTTGGCATAAGCAACCAAGGCAGTGTCCTCAGGAGCAAATATTAAAACCGGTGTTCCACAAATCATATATTCTGATGCTTTGGTAGGCATTGAATACTTAATAAATGCATTTGCAGAAGGAGAAAAATCATAAGGTAAAAACAATATGTCTGCTTCCGAAAAACGATTTGGTAGTTCTTCATAAGGCACGAACCCACGATGAATAACACAACTGTATTTATTTATCCAATCAGGCTTTTGTCCTACCTGAAGCACCAATTCAATAGGTGTGGAGCTTTCTTTATTTAATTCCTCCAGACATTTTGCCATAGTCTCTAGAGAACTCTGTATTCCCAAGCCCATCCTACCGGCATATAATATTTGGATACTATCTCCAAATTCATAGTTATTTCGCTGACTCTTACTCCAGAAATCAAGCTCTATGGGGTTATGATAAGTGGAAAAGGAATAACCATACCTTTTTTGATAAGCCTCAGCCATAGGCTCACTTATACTAAAATGTCTGGCACAAGTACCTAACATTTCCCTAAACTCTTGGTCGACTACTTTGTACCAATACCCACCAAGCATACCATATTCCGGTAAAACTTCCAACCAATCATCCATCATATGGAATACCATTGGTTTGTTTAGGTAACGTTGGACAAGCGTACAAAATATAATGGCTTCCCTCCTTTGGGCTTGGGCATAAATGACATCCGGATTATATGCATCAAGCCATTTTTTTAATTCGGGGGATAGCTGTATAGTAGATGCCCAATCAGCTACTCCCAACCAATTTAAAGCAGGGGTGATGTATTCCTTGAGAAGTTTCACTCGAAAAGGTGACTTCTGGATCGTTTGGACATTTTTCTTTTCTTTATTTATTCTTATAGGTCCTGAAGGATACTTTCTTTTCATCAAGCTCAAAGGAAATTTCCAAATGTGTTCTTTTTCCCCGAGTTGATAGTATTGATCACAAATATCTATCCTCGTTTTATCATTAAAAAGAGTGCCCAAACAAACCACTGCAAGATGATCTTTCTCCCAACCCTTGAATAAATTAGACAAGGTTATCCCTCCTCCTGAAACGTTATTAAATGGTTGATTAAGTATTAAAACTTTTGGAAAATTCATATAATAATATACTGATTATTAATAAAAGTAGGTTTTGCTTTATTTAGAATGCTCCCCTTTTCAACTTGTCGACAAACTGATCCAATCCTGCTTTATTTCCATAGTAATAATCCGGATAGTTGTCAATGAATTTTTGAAAAACTCCTCCGGTGTTTTTACTAAATCGTATTCAGCTTTGTATTCTTTCAATTTCTTTTGCAGATCTTTCTGCCCATCATACACTACAAAACAATCTGCTAGTTTACCAGGCCCATGAATTTCTACCTCTTCATCTTGTCGCCAAGCCATTCCCCACGACGTATCGGGCGTAAAAACATAGGCACCACAACTTAAGCATTCTGCAATAGGCAAGCCAAAAGACTCCGGAAATTGCAAAAAGTAAAAGGTAGCCTTTTTATACACTTCTCGAATCTCATCAATTGTATAAGATCCAGACAATTCAATATAGGGTATCCCTACTGCTTCAAGCGCTTTAATTTGTTCATTTCGTTCCTTCTCATACCCTTCTCTGTAAAAATCAATTAAACCAAGGTGTTCCTTTTTTGGACCGGAGCTAACCCTGAACTTTTCAAATGTAAACCAACCTGACTCCAAGGGGCTTTAGGTTTACTTCTAATCTCTGTTACTTCTGAAACAGATAAATGCCAATCAAAAATATCTTCTTGATGGTGTTTCCCCTCTTTTAAATAAGTAACCATTGTTGGTGCATTCCCTAAATAATATACCTCATGGAATATAAGTGGCACCCCCTTCAATTTATCTCTTAACTTAACAAAATCAAATGAATCACTTAAAAATGCCTTGGGACTGCATTCAACAATTATAACCGCATCATACTTTTTCAATTTACGCAGAAACAGTTGATCTTGAATATAATGTAACAATTGATAGCCTTTCCATATAAAGTAGTTGTAATTCTTGGCAACCTTAGAATAACTCAACAGTCGCTTAAAAACAAAAAGTTTGTAAAACACCTCAGATTGAATCCCCTCTTCTTTAGAGAAAAATTGTGCAGGCAATTTGCCAAGATTCTTGGGCTTGAATAATTTGGTTTGGTAACTATCGCTATATTTTTCATAATAGATGCCTATCTTTTTTTCTAAAAATCTTATATCAATCAACTGGTTTAAAAAAGGATTTCATCTCTTCTTCAGGAATATTTCTTACAAATGAGGAATAACATGCCCCTACCCCTAACCATACCAGAATATAATTTAACGTAAACACCTGAACTGTAGAAGGGTGGGTATTTATAAGCCAAAATAAAATCCATAAAGCAAATGCCTTTGTTAAATAGTTTTTGGAATTAAATAAACCTAAAAAAATGGCAGGAACGATAATCACTAGCAATAATATAAGGTTAATGATTCCACCTTTTAAAATCATGTTTAGGTAATCTGTTTCCACAGTTCCTCTATAATTCCCTGACTCCATAGTAGGGCAATAATACTCGCCAAGCATCCCTCTTCCGATCACCCAATCTAAACCTTGCATGTCTTTGTAAAAGTAAACTTCGATACCCGTACGAGTATCTGTAACTCCCCTATCCTGCAAATAATACAAGGCTTCAAGCTCAACATTTAGAAACACATAAACTCCACCAATGATGGCAGTTAAAAGCAAACCTACAAGCAATGTTCCGGACACTAGTTTAGATTTAGCACTTATAAAATAAAGGAAACCTGCAAAAAGCAATCCAAGAACCCCCATAAATAAGACGCCTCTTCTCGCCCTAATCACCCCCAAAACCAAAACAACCAAAACTGTAACAAATGCTATAAGATTCTTGGTTTTAGAATGGTACATATGAGTAAACAGCATAAACAAAGCTGTAATACCCAGGGACTTAGTGAAATACTCAACTACACTACGATTTCTATCATCAGGAATTACCTCTGTTAATATTCCCCGGAACATTAGACTATATAAAAGAAAAATTACACTTAAAATAATAATGACTGAGAAGATTTTTTTATACAATAAAAAACTTCTTCTAAACAATAAAATTAGAGGAACTAGATAAAACATCCCCCCAAACCAAGGGTTCAACAGGATTAATTTTAAAACATCTTTATTAAAAGAAAACCCTCTAAAAAGAATCACTAATGCCCAAAACGCAAAAAGAAAGAAAAATATTTTTAAATATTCCGATTCAAAATAAGGCTTAACCAAATAAGTACTAGAAGAAAAAATTGCAACCAATCCTAACATTTGAAGTGGCTGAAACAACATAAAGGGCATCTCCTTTGTAGAAAGTATTGTTGAACTAGCTATATAGGCAATAAATCCCAGCCAGAATACATTCATTGCGATAAGTTCGTTCCTATCGTACTGCAAAAACTGCTTCAATGAGGCATTATATTTCTCTAATTTTCCCACTAAACTTAATTCTTGGCGGCTTTATTCATAAGATTAATGTGCTGATTAATCACTTCAGCTTTTTGAAACTCCGGCAAAAGGTACCCTTCTAGCTCATTCGAAAGGCAGTAGTTTAAACCATCAGATAGATCCATTGCATCTTTATATTTGGCCAAGTATCCATTTTTTTTGTGGGAAATCATGTCAGGTATTCCTCCAACATCAAATCCCACCACAGGTGTTCCACAAGCCAAACTTTCCAAAATGGTAGTGGGTAAGTTATCTGCTAATGAAGGGGCAACAAAAACATTGGAAGCATTATAAACAAGATTGGTGGTATAATCATCAGTAATGAAGCCCATAAACTTACATGGAAATGGAATGAACTCTTGAATTTCTTTATTGGGTCCACTACCAAAAATTAAAAGACATACATCAAGATTTGGATGATTCATTTTCAAGTCTTTTAATGCATCCATTAGGTATTTCCACCCTTTATAGGGACTTGTAATTTTATTGGCACCAAAAGAAATCACATGTTGGTATTTGTCAATGTTTAAAATCTTTTTAGCAATTTTCTTTTCAAATGGCTTGAAAAGATTAGTATCCAATGGATTTGGAATTCGAAATACAGGTTTATCCTTAAGCAAAGCGCCTCCTTTTGCAAGATTATAAAGCCACTTACTTGGTGCAACAAAAAACAAATTATCGTAGCCGGAATAAAATTTCAATTTCTCATCAAACTGTTTAAAAGACAAGTCCTTTTCCTTATTCTCAGGAAACATGGGACAGTTTCCACAGTGAGTTAAAAATTTTTGACAATCGAAACTGTGAAAACAGCCCCCGGTAATGGTCCACATATCGTGCATTACCAAAACCATCGGCTTATTCAATTTGGCTATTTTTTCCAAGCCATCAATACTGATAAAACCACCAAGAATCCAGTGAACATAAATAAAATCAGCATTTATGATCCATTCGTGATTAGTCACATCAGATCCAAAAAGGGATAGGGCGAAACCTCCCGCACTTTTATCAATTTTCCTTGTATAGAAATCCTGGATTTTTTGATTCACTTTTCTAATGAGGACCCCTTTTTTACCAACGGTTTGAATCTTTGGATCGCCATGAACATTGGAATTTAAAGAGAGCACACAAGACTCCAAACCTCGCTCTAAAAAGCTTCATGATACCTTAATACATAATTACCTGACGGGCTAGAACCATATTGTAAATGAACAACCCGCTTCTTTTCTTCCCCATTTATCAAGTGGTCTGATTTTTCCCAATTATTTACACCGTCTACCTGATCCATATTCCTTTCTTTTTCTTGTATATAATGAGGTAATATTGCAATGGGGCAATAATTATTCCATTAAAGCTTGCGATTAAGGACGAAATAAAAAGAGCATGAACTCCCATTCCATAATAATCAATCAACAAATAAGCTGAGCCGATAAATACCAATGGGCTAATAAGGCTAGCCCAAAACTGAATCTTAAGTGCACTAATCCCATTCAAAAAATTTACAAATATACTGGCAAACATAAAGGAGGTAAAAAACAATAAACCCCACAATGAAAGTGTAAAATCAATATCTACCTGCCCTTTTAACCATACTCTGTAAACTGTATCTGATATAAACAACATTATCACACCACCCAAAACAAACAACACTCCTATTTGCAAGTATTTAATCGTTGCTTTTTTTATCCAATTGATATCATTTTTAAAGAATGCATCGGTAGAAGCTGACCAAAATGGAGTCAGAAAAATCCCAAAGCCCATCCCTAAAACATTGAAATACTTATAAACAACATTATAGGTAGTTACCTCATATGGCCCAAAACTTTGGGCAATAATGATATTGGATGTTTGATATTGAATTAAACTTGCTATTTGAATAATAAAAAATATAAGTCCTAAGCTAAATAAATTCTTTGATTGGGATAAATTGACATACTTAATAGATGGCTTAAACTCTTTGTAATCCGTTTTGAAAAAGAAAAAATTTGCCAGAATAAGTACAGCAATCGGTGCGATACATAATGCCAGACCAAGATTAATGAGTGAACCTTCAGTAGTATATACCAATACGACTATTACCAGTAACGAAATAATTTGACCTAAAAAGTTGATAAGTGAAGCTTTTGCCGGGGCTTGGTCTGCAGTAACCAATGTATTGATAATTTTCAATACAAATTGCATACAGAAATAGGTAAATATAATTATGGCCAGAATAGAAAGTTCCATCCTCATTTCGGAGGAAGCGTTTAAAATTTCAACCCAATCTAAAAAAGGGTTTACAATTAAAAAACCAGCCAAACGGCAGTGAAAACTATCGTTAAAACAGCATAGGTTGTACTGATGTACATTCTTGCAGCTTCTTTATCACCTTTGGTTCTGGCTTCCGCAAATTTATTTCTCAGACCATGGGTCATGCCCACATTGAAAAAACTAAACCAGCCAACGATGGAACTTAAAGCCAACCATATTCCATACCTAGTAGGATTGACATAGTCAATGGTTAAGGGAACCATTACTAAACTAACAGCAATACTACCCCTTTTATCAATATAGAACCAATAATATTCTTTTTGGCAAGAACAGTTCTTGCATTGCCTTTAACAAGAAATTTGTTAAAATATTGATAAATAGATGAAAATAATTTTTTCATTCGAAATAGAAAAATATAAATATTAGCTTAAAAAAATCACACAGAACTTTTGGCAGTTTTTTTATCTTCCGGATAATACCCGTAAGAATAACCATAATAGCCATTGGTTTGTTTGGCATCATTCATCACCAAAGAAGTGTTTCTTAGTTTATTTTTAAGGTCAATATCCTCCATAAAAATAAGGTTCTCCTTTTTAGTGAAATTATATCGAATCATAAATAAAGTCCTGTCACAATAAGGTGCCAAATTAAAAGCATCTGTCACTGTCCCAACAGGTGCTGTATCTATAATAACATAATCAAACCTTTCTTTCAATTGATTTATTAGTACTTCTACTTTATCCCCTAAAGTTAATTCTGCAGGATCCTCAGGTATATTTCCACACCCAATTAGGTATAGTCCATCTACTTTTTTAAAGTCTAAAATAATATCATCTAGGCTTACATCATCATTTGATAAATAATCAGCGATTCCAAGCTTAGTTTTCATATTCACACTTTTGAGAAGTGCGGGCTTCCGCAAATCAAACTCTAACACTACCACTTTCTTTTTGGCAATGCTCAAACTTGCTCCAAGATTTAAACTAAAAATGTTTTTCCCTCACCGCTAATGCTGGAAGTGATCATTAAGACCCTTTCATTTTTACCATCCGCTACAAATTTCAAGTTGGTTCTCAGTAATCTAAATTGCTCAGCAATGGGTGTCCTTCTTTTTTCAGAAATAGCCAATAACTCCCCTCCATTTGGATAGTTGCTTATTTCGGATAAAATAGGGACTTCAGTAATATCCTGTACCTGAGATTTGTGAGTAATTTTACTATTCAATGCATTCTTTATATAAATAAATCCTAAGGGGCAAATAAAACCTACAATTAGGGCCATTCCCATAATCACCATTTTATTAGGTTTCACTGGTGCTCCACTCGAAGAGGCTTTATCTATCACCCGGGCATTTGATACTGTGGTGGTTGCCAAAGATAAATTTGCTTCTTCCTTTTTGGATTGAAGGTAATTGTACTGGGTTTGTTTCCGGCTTTGCTCCCTTGACAACTCTAATAAACCTCTTTCAATTTCAGGAACATTTGAAATTCTACTATTGATTTGATCCAAATTGACTCTGAGGTTTTGGCTTTCTATTCTCAAACCATTTTTCATATTGGCGATATTGGTACCAATATTGTTTTTCAAGTTGTCAAGTTGACCTTCAATAGATGTTACCAAAGGATTGTTAGGTTGTACGGTGCGCAATAAACGTTGTCTTTCATTTTGAAGCCGGTTAAACTCATCCACTAAATTTGTTAGTGTTTCATCAATGATGGATAAATTAGAGGCTACTTCTATACCAGAACTTGCCGGATCTCTCAAATATTCTTCCAAGTAGTCCAAAACCTCCATTTGCGTTTTGATATCTGAAAGCTGGGTTTCAATATCTTTACTATTTTGAACCATCAGGGAATTTTCGGTTCCCATATCAGAAATATTATTTGATCTTCTATATTCTTCAATTTTCCTTTCAATGCTATTTAAATCTTTCATTAAAGTATCCAACTGAGAATTAATGAAATCAATGGTATTGCTGGCTGTAACGTTTTTCTCTTTAACAGCCTGAAGATTGTACTGTTCAATCAACTTGTTCAGCACATCTTCTCCTTTTTCGGGAACAGCGTCTACCAATGAAATATTAAAAACAGATGCAAATCTTTGAGATAAATTAACTTGTATTCTACCTCTGTACAATCCAGCCACTTGATCTTTATTTTGGAAATAAATATGGAGAAGTTCAGGCATCTCTCCTTGGTAAGATTCCAATTTATTTATTTTTATCTCACCATACCAATTTTCAATCAATTCCCCGTATTTATAAGCTTTTTCTTTATCATCCTCCTGAATTAAAATCAGATGGTCATCAAAAAGTTTTACACTTATCCTTACCTCCTCTGGATACTGCCCAACATCAGGTTTTTTTAATAATGTCTTAACCGTTACGGGCACATTGGCTCCATACAGTTCTTTCATCCTAGAATATTTGTCTTCAGTATAAAAAAAGTAGTCAAGCGGCAATTCTTCAATGGCATCCCTCATCAAACTATAAGAGGCTAAAATTTCCATTTCATTTTCGACTTGCTTGTTAGTCTCGTAAGCTTCTAATTCGCTGTAAACCGTATTTTGCGTAAAATCGGAGCCCCCGTCAATTTTTATAAGAATAGAGCTGGATATACTATACAGGGGTGTAGAGAAGAACAAGTATGCAAAGGCCAGACTTAAAAACAAAATAATGGATAGCAAAAACAACCACCAATATTTTAAGTAGCTCAATATTATCAATTTAAAATCCATAGGTCTCGCGTCTTGGTCAATAAATCCATCCAACAATAGATCGGATAAAATATCAGATTTTTTCATAAGGTTCATAATTTGAACCGATGGTTTACAACCAGGTTAATTATATAAAAAAGATAAAGTTAAACTTTTTACTCGCTAAGGATATACCGCAAATTAAACATTAGTGAAACTCCAAAGGAAACCAAAATACTCAAAATTGTTAAAGAGCGTTGATTGGTACTTGCCTGAACAGATTTGATTTTATCCGGCTCTACATACAACACGTCATTTTGTTGTAGCATAAAATACGGAGAATTTAAAATTGATTTGTCATTTAAGTTTAGCCTAACTGCTTTTCGAACACCATCTTGGTCTCGAATCAAAAGTACGTTTTCTCTCTTTCCATATTGGGTCATATCACCTGCCAAACCTAAAGCCTCTAGGATACTGATCCTGTCTGTAGCCAAAGTAAAGGTGTTGGGATTTGCTACTTCACCGATCACCGTAATCTTAAAATTCAGGTATTGAATATTAATGATTGGATCTTTTACATATTCTTCAAGCAACTCGGTCATTTTTATGGTAGCCTCTTCCCTTGTAAATCCTGCAATTTCAATTTTCCCTAAAACAGGAAAGTTAATTTGCCCATTTTTGTCCACAAGATAACCTTCGTTTGTAGGCAATTGCTGATTCATCATTCTATTCTGTGAGTCATTTGAAATCACACCAGAATTAAAAAGTAAATTCGATTCCGGACTTTGAGTGCTTACCACAATTTTAATTAAATCGCCACTTTGGATAACCGGTTCCTCAACTTGACTGATATTTGTAGAATAACTACTCCCTGTTTCAATATCACTGAAATAAACCAGGTTTCTTTTCGCACAACCAAATATTCCAGAAAAGAAAATTATAAAAGTCAGAATTCTAATTAAGCTATTGTATCTCATTTGTTAATAATACTGTTTAATGGGTTCAAGCTACTAAATGATCAAATTGGGGAAAAAGTCAAAAATTCTATAATAGACAATTCTTTTAAACACCCCGCAAGTTACTTAATTATCAGAACAATAAGAACTGAGAATAAATAATTTAATAGAATAAAGACGTAATCTGCCTTAACCATTACTCACTTCGCATTTAAAAAACTCATCCAGTCTCCAAAATTGAAACCTTGTTAAAATTTTAATAGTATTCGTGATATTCAAACTAACCCCTTCTTATCACTTTAAAGTAAACTAGACTTTCTTTTTAAACTAGAATTTCTTATTTGGGTTATTGGTTTCCTTAAACACCTATTTTTAATTCCCTAAAGACCATTTACAACTTTAAAAGAAAAAAGGAAATGAAATTTAGTTATGTCCTAACCCCGTCATTCATTTAAAAATCACCTAATATGCCTTGTCACTTTTCAACAATAAAGAAACTGCGGTTTCAACAATTATTTTTATATCAAAAATTAGATTCCACTTCCTAACATAAAAATTATCTAATCTATATCGGGAATACAATTCACTATAGCTTGAAATCTCCCCTCTATAACCTTTACTTTGTGCCAACCCGGTAATTCCAGGCTTTACCTGATGACGGGACATGAAATTATCAATTTCTTTAGCAAACTCAAGATTCATTGGAACAGCTTGAGGTCTTGGCCCCACAATGGACATATTTCCTAAGAGAACATTAAAAACTTGAGGCAATTCATCAAGGCTCGATTTTCTCAAAAACTTTCCAATTCGAGTAATTCTGGCATCATTAACTGTTGCCTGCTTGGTATCGGCATCTTTATTTTTCACCATTGTTCTAAATTTATAACAATAGAACAACTGATTGTTTTTTCCATGTCTTAATTGCTTGAAAAAAACACTCCCATTTGAATCCAATTTAATTAAAATTGCAATAATGGGAAACAACCATGATACAACAAATATTAAAGTAAAAATAGAAGCCCCGATATCAAAAATCCTTTTTAACAATTTTTTACTGTATTTGTCATTTTGACCATACAGAATATCAATTTCTTTACGGATTGGAGCTTTTACAAAATTTTTCTCTTCTAAGGTTCGACCAAATTTTTGATCTACTAAAACATTTTCCATCTCTAACAATCTTTACGAATCCTCACAAAAACCCTATTTCTTATTTAAAAAACATTTATGTATATCTGAAATACATTTTTACAAATATATAAAGCATTTCCCACAATGCAAGGATTTAAAAAAAAATATTTATTAAAATTCTTTTTTTTGTATTTAAAATTCATTTTTATGGATTTAAAATTGACAACCTTGAAGAAAATTAAATTTTAAATAAAGGCAAGGAACACTTAAACTTGGGGGTTTTATCACCAATTAGAGTAGTAAAAAAGATTTAGCAAAAATGAACATACAGAATTATACCCCTAAAAATCAAGAACTAACCCTATTTCTTCCAAAAAAGACCCAGCAGTCCAAAATAATATTTTGAAATCAAAAACTAATGACCAGTTCTTAATATAAAAATGATCTAATTTTATTCGGCCATATATATCATAAAAACTTAATATCTCCCCACTATACCCTTTAATTTGTGCCAATCCGGTAATCCCAGGCTTAACCACATGCCTAAACATATAATTATTTATATCTGTTGAATACATGTAATTCATAGGCACAGCATGAGGCCTAGGTCCAACTACTGACATATCTCCTAAAAAGACATTGACAAATTGTGGGATCTCATCTAAACCTGATTTTCTTAAAAATTTCCCAAATCTGGTTATATGAAAATCTTTTTGCCCCCCTTTTGCAATTACTTTATTAATTTTTACCGAGGTCCTGAATTTGTAACACCTAAATGTCTTGTTCCCCCTCCCATGCCTCAATTGTTTATAAATAATGGGACCCCTTGATTCTAACCTAATAATAAGGGCTATTATTGGAAATAGCCAAGACATAACCACTACTATAAAAAATAACGAAAAAGCCAGGTCAAGCCCTCGCTTTACCAGTAGGTTAAAACCATCACTTAGAAAAACCCTCCCGTCTGGAGTAATGTAACCACTAAGTTTTCTTGATAAAAATTCCGGTTCACCCCTTTCTTGCAAAAATTTCTCCATACTATGATTTGTAAACCAGCGATAAAAAACTATAAATCGTTTTAATGTATTTAAAATACAATAAAGCAAATATATTCAGCAAATCCGGGATTTACAAATAATTTAATAGATTTATAATTCACCCCAGAAAAGCAGAAGGCTCAGCTAGTTGGAACCTAAAAGCTGAGCCTGTACACTTTCACTAAATTCTTATCTCTTCTGCAAATCTACCCCTAAGAAATCACTCTAGAATATTCCTTTACAGTCTCAATAAAAAGCTTTACTTTCTCCGGAGAAATATCAGGATATACTCCATGACCTAGATTTGCAATATGCCTATCTCCCTTAAACTGATCTAACATTTCTTTAGTCTGCCTGATCAGTACTTCATCTGATGCGTATAAGGCTGCCGGGTCCAAGTTACCTTGTAATACCTTCTCCCCTTCCATTTGAGCGCTTACCGTTCTAATGTCCATGTTCCAATCTAAGCCCACAACATCACAGGGCAGATTTTTAATATCCTCTAAAGCGAAATAGGCGCCCTTTGCAAAGACAGTTACCGGCACTTCCGTAACTGCCTCACATATCCGCTTGATATATTCCATGGAAAATTCTCGGTACTGATGGGGAGGAAGAATGCCTGCCCAACTGTCAAATACCTGTACCAAGTTGGCACCTGCAACAACTTGTGCTTTCAAATATTTGATCGTTGTTTTTGTGATCATATCTAAAAGCTGGTGTGCCAATTCAGGGTTCTGATACAACATAGCCCTAGCTTTGGAAAAAGTTTTACTCCCAGATCCTTCCACCATATAAGCGAATATTGTCCATGGTGCTCCTGCAAAACCAATTAAAGGCACTCGCCCATTCAAGCCTTTTTTTGTTAAGCGAATGGCTTCCAATACATAATTTAAAGATTCATCAGGATCTGCGATTTGCAATCGTTTTAAGTCAGCTGAAGAGCCAATGGTATCAGGAAACCAAGGCCCTTTCTTTTCTATCATTTCATAAGGAAGCCCCATAGCTTCCGGAACAACCAAAATATCGGAAAAAATAATGGCTGCATCTACTCCCAAAAGATCTACAGGTTGGATGGTGACCTCCGCTGCCAACTCCGGTGTTTTAGCCAATTCAATAAAGCCGCTAACACTCGCTCTTACAGCCCTGTATTCTGGTAGTATCCTTCCTGCTTGGCGCATCAACCAAACGGGAGTCCTTTCCACCTTTTCTCCCTTGATAACCCTTAGAAGTAAATCATTCTTTATTTGCATGCCACAAATATAATCCAACTTCCTGCAAAAAAGAACTACAACGCACAAACAATAAAGGTCAACTCTGAAATTTCAGAGCTGACCTTTTTAAATCATTCATTCCTTTCGCGATTTGTTCCTCAATCTATTTTCACTACATCAGATTCAGAAACGCCTAAAGCATTTGTCACAGCCTCATAATCATTTAAATCCAATTTTGCATTATCTTGCAAAAATTCCCCGGGTAGATAAACAATCCTTATATAATGATTTAAGGTCCAATCCTCTGAAACCGTTGTTAGATCCGTATTGCCTGTCATATAAACATTGATAAAATCTGCCGTATATTGATAATTGTACATCAACGTTATTCCATCATCTAAAAAGACAGTATTAGGCAGAGGCCTCCATAGAGGCTTATCATCAATTACATTCCACAACATAAATACCAGAAGATTATCACTATCAGCTATTTCAAATCCAAAAGAATTTGAAAAGCTATTTTCTTCAGTAAAGTCAACCTCTGTTTCAACTACTAGGTTTATAAGGGAGATTCCATCCTCACCATCTACTCCATCTTCCCCGTCAATCCCATCAATCCCGGGAGGTCCCTGTGGCCCTTCAGGACCTTCACATGCCGGCAGAACCGCTATGGTCACCAAGGCTATTAGGTATACAATTCTTTTCATAGAAATTAATTTAAATCAATATTTTACGATGCGTTTTATGAAAGATAATGTGTAAAATCCCGAATTACAACAAAATATAAAAAAAACAGTCCACCCTCAGGCAAACTGTTTAAATCTCTTTTAAACCTCTTTTTCTGTATATTTAATCTAAAACCCTTCTTGTGATGTCTTTTTCTTCTACACCTAACATCTCCAAGACTGCATCATGATCTGAATAATCCATCCTAAGATCTATTCTATCAGCTGGCACAATCAAAACCCTAAATATTTGAGAATCGGTAAAACCGGACTCTAAAGTATTGAGGTCAAAATCTCCATTCATGAAAATCGCATAATCGTAAAAAGTAAAATCATAATCATATGTAAAAATCCCGTTAGTATGAAATACAACTTGAGGAATCAATCTCCATATGTCATTATTGTCCTGATCCAACCCGGCCAATCTATAAATGAGCACTTTGTCTGACTCTAAGATATCGAAACCATATTCACCACTTACGCCAAAATTGCCTGCTTGAGTAAAGTCTCCTTCAATTTCAAAAACCTCCCCAACAATATTTACACCATCTGCACCTGCAGGCCCTGTTGGCCCGACGGGACCCTCACAACTTACCAATACCAAGGCTGTGGCAAAAACCAAAAATATTTTCGTGCTAAATAAATAATTGCTCCTATTCATAATTTTAAAATTTAATTGACCCTATTTTAATTTTTGAAATCCAAAACCATACCAAAAAAACTTATGTAAAATAAAAAAACCAATAGACCACTATGATTTTAAAAGTAATCCTCAGCCCTCATTTTTATTGCTTGACTGGTGCCCAAACTTCTACACAATCACTTGAAATAATTTTATCAATAAAAACACCTTCCAGTTCAAGCCCCTTTTCCTTAGCAAATAATCGGATTGCATCTTTTGCCTTTTCCGGTCCGGGCATTACAAAACGACTCATCTCCAACCTTGCAACAATAGCACGGCTACAAGAAAGGGGCAGTTTGATCCAAGGTTTTCTCAATCCCTCCTCCTTAATTTTAGATTCATACCCAATAAAGACATGAAGGGTATCCCGTTTCCCCTCAGGTTCTTTATAATATATGGTATGCAGAGGACTGTCTTTCCTAGCCTCTTCCACCATTTCAAAATGCTCTCCTATCTCTTTATCTTGGGGAACTCCAATAAAATCCACCCCTATCAAATTAATTGGATTACAATCGGTAAGCCTAGTGTTAATAGGATTGAATCCTCCCAGATAATAATATGCTAAGGTCAGAACAAGCATTAAAAGACCAATAAGTGCAGCAACAATTTTTACTTTTGCCATTATTTTCCAAATAAATATCTTGCTCCAATAGCACCTTGACCTTTGAGGTGAAGCCTATCTACAATTTCTGTTAAAAAGCCAAATTCAACAAATACAGCTATTGGCAAATCTTCAAAATAATAGGATGAACCTACAAAAACTTCAGGCCCAAAATCGATATTCGAGCGACTTTCTACCAATTCCGGGGCATCTTCAGAAGCATTTGGTGTACTGTAATAGTAATCAATACTTACGGATCTAAACTGAAGCCCTAAACCAGCATAAACAGTCAATTCCCCTTCAGAAATATTGAAATCCTCAGTAAAAGCCTCCTCATAAATCCCCCTTGCTTGAAGGGAAAAGGCACCTGAGACCTGATGTGCATAATATCGAGCAGAGCTTACCGGCCGATTATTCTCAAATGTACGCCTATAGTATTGCCCACTATTTTGGCTTCCCCTTCCCAAAATTCCCTCCAATGAAAATTTATCATTTATCGGTGTCTTATAAGTGACACCATAGGGATCACCCAGCCTTAAGCCCAGCTGATGTTGTTGACCAAAAGTGGAATAAGAAACAAGCATCAATAGTAAAGGCAATATGTATTTCATGTGTTCAGACAAAATTTGAATACTTTAACAATTCCATGCTTACGGCGACATAGCCAAACAAGTTACAGTTTAGCCAAAATTTACATATAAATAAAAGCGAAATAATTTTATCTCATCAAATCAATTAATATTAGTGTCTCCATCTGATTTACGCTTTTAAAGCAAAAACCATAGGGAATCATTTCTATTAAAATCAAAACATTTCATTCCACTACAACTGATTTTAATTGCATTTGATACAGCTGTGAATAAAAGCCATCTTTCTTAAGCAATACCTCATGGGTACCATGTTCCACGATCTCCCCTTTGTTTAAAACAATTATTTTATCAGCCTTTTGGATGGTGGATAATCGGTGTGCAATAATTATTGAAGTCCTACCATACATCATTTTTTCTATCGCAGCCTGAATCAACTCTTCTGTTTCAGTATCCACAGAAGAAGTGGCCTCATCTAGTATAATTATCTCAGGATCGTATACCATAGCCCTTACAAAGGATATCAGTTGGCGTTGACCTACAGACAATGTTCCACCTCTTTCTTTTACATCATATTCCAACCCTCCGGGCAAACGCTCAATAAACCTTCTCGCTCCAACCAAATCTGCAGCGTACAACACCTGCTCCTTTGTAATGTCTGGATTTCCAAGTGTAATGTTTTGAAAAATGGTATCAGAAAATAAAAATACATCCTGCAATACAACCCCCACATGTTTTCTCAGGGTAGCCAAATCAAATTCCTTAATTGGTCTTCCATCTACTAGAATGGCACCTTTATTAATGTCATAAAACCTGCTGATAAGATTAATAACAGAAGACTTGCCTGCACCTGTGGCACCTACCAAGGCGATGGTCTCTCCATGATTTGCTTTAAAACTAATGTCTTTCAATACCCAATCTTCATCATTGTAAGCAAACCAAACATTATTAAAGGCTATGTCTCCTTTTACCTTTTCGGGACAATTGTTGCCTTCATCCGGAATTTGCTCGTCATTTTCTAAGATATTAAAAATTCTAGAAGAACTAACCACACCCATTTGAAGGGTATTAAACCGATCAGCAATCATTCTTATAGGCCTAAAAAATAACTGCAAATACATGATAAAAGAAATAAGTACTCCGACTTTTATTTCAAGGTCAAAAACACCTGTGGCTCCATACCAAACTACCAAGCCAATCCCCATGGCCTGAATGATTTCAGAAACAGGGTAATATATGGAATAATACATGACAGACTTAAGGTGAGCCTTTCGATGTTCTTTATTGATAGTTTGAAACTTTTCATATTCCCTTTCTTGTCGATTAAAAACCTGAATAATATTCATTCCGGTAATGTGTTCTTGAAGAAAAGAATTTAAATTTGAAACCGCATTTCTAACATCATTAAAGGAAACTTTTACTTTTTCTTTAAAGATATAAGTAGAAATAATTAGGAGAGGTAAGGTACAAAGACTTACTAGTGTAAGCTGCCAGTCCACATAAAACATCACTCCCAAAATAGCAATAAGCTGCAGAAGGTCTCCTATGATTTCCGCTAACCCCTGACTAAACACATCGGAAAGAGACTCTACATCGGAGATATTCCTGGTAACCAATCGGCCAATCGGGGTATTGTCAAAATATTTCAACCGCATTTTCAACAAATGCTTGTACAATTTCACCCTTATGTCTCGGATAATCACCTGGCCAATCCAACCGGAAAGATAAGTATGGCCAAATTGAACTACTGCATGAATTAACAATAAGCCGATTAGCAAATAAGTCATCCTGAGTAGTCCTGCCCCATCACCTACTGTAACATAATCATCAATGGCTTTTTGAATTAATAAAGGTCGCGTTGGCGCCAATAATGCCAACAATAAGGTGAGCCCTACCAAAAGATAAAATCTCCCTTTATAGGGCGTTACGAAAGTGTACAACCTCCTTAACACCTTGGTGTCAATTATGTCACCACTTTTTATATTTTCTTTTTCAAGTCCCAATATGGTAGATTTTACTTAAAAATTCGTTCCGGATAATTTACTTTGCTTAGAAACAAGCCGTGAGCAGGTGCCGAACTTCCTGCCAAGTTTCGGTCTTTGCTTGATATTATTTCCGACATAGCAACGCTTTCTAAATGCCCCCTGCCTACTTTTACCAAAGTCCCAACAATTGCTCTAACCATCCCCCTCAAGAATCGGTTGGCTTGTATATGAAAGACCAAACCGTTACTTGTTTGTTCCCAAGAAGCGTTATTAATTTCACATATAAATGTTTTTACATCTGTTTTTCTGCGACTAAAGCATTCAAAATCCTGTTTTCCAAGCAGTAATTTGGCTGCTGACGCCATGGCCTCCTCATCAAGGTCATAATAACAATGCCAAGACTTCCCAATTAGAAAAGGATCTTTCCTAAATGTAATATGGTATTCATACCTCCTAAATTCTGCATCAAATCGGGCATGGGCATTCTCTTTTACAGGAACAACATCAAAGACAGCGATACCATCAGGTAATAAGCCGTTAATTCTTTTCAAGAAATATTCCTTGGTAAAATCTAAATCAATATCAAAATGAGCAAATTGTTGCAAGGCGTGAACCCCTGCATCCGTACGCCCACTCCCCATAATACTCATGGGACGTCGAAAAAGAGTGGACAGGGCATTTTCTAATTCTTCTTGAACAGAAACAGCATTCTTTTGCTTTTGCCAGCCATGGTAATTGCTCCCATCATAGGACAGCTCAATAAAATAGCGGGAAGATTCATTCATTTCATCTGCAAAGATAAAAATATACCCTAATTTCAAGTTCGATTTTGAATATTCCTTGCGAAAATTCAAATAACCCATTTTCTTTGTCAAAAGATTTAAAGATGATTCAAAGAATTCAAAGTGTATTTCTACTTTTAGTAGCTATTTCAATGGTGACATCCACCTTATTTCCAATTTGGCTACAAGTAAATCCGGACCAAACCCAATCCATGGAGATGACGGCATGGTATACCACCATTACCGATACTGTTAAGGAGAGTGTAATTTCACAATCCAATAATTCTTACATTGGAATATTGGCACTAATTACTGCGGCAATGGCCATTTATAGCCTTTTGCAATATAAAAATCGAAAAAAACAGTTACTTGTCAACATGATTAATGCCCTATTGATGGGCTTGACTTTGGGCTTAGCCGTCTATACAAGTTTTCAATCCAACGAATCCTTTAATCCAACCGTTGGGGGTGCATTCTTGATAGGATTTTATAGCATTGTTTTCGGTTTAATTATGAACCTTATCGCTAATAGGTTTATCAGAAAAGACGAAATGCTTATCCGATCAGTAGATAGAATTCGTTAAATTCCCGGTGGATAGCCATAAGTGGATATGCAAGTATTTAAGTTCCAATTAAGATGAAGATAGAAACCATTGCTATTCATGGAGGAAATGTGATCACAGACACATTAAAACCAATCATTCAGCCGATCACGCTTTCTACAACTTTTGAGCATCAAGAGGATTCAATGTTGTACACAAGACTTGAGAATCCAAACAGGAAATCTCTTGAAACTGTAATGTCATCTCTTGAGGGAGGAGCCGATGCGGCAGCATTCGCATCCGGAAATGCTGCCGGAAACGCGGTATTTCAAGCCTTGCCGGCCGGCACACACATGATCGCTCCAGATGACATGTACCACGGTATGAAAATGTTACTTCAAACAGTCTATAACGGCAAACTTGAGGTGCAATTCATTGACCTAACTGACCCAGAGAATCTTCGTAACGCCATCAAACCAACCACTGGATTATTGTGGATAGAAACACCTTCCAATCCACTTTTAAAAATTTCTGACATTAGGGTCTTGGCCTCCATAGCCAAAAAAATGATTTAAAGGTGGTTTGTGACAGTACTTTTGCTACTCCTATTTATCAGCAGGCCTTGGAATTAGGTGCTGATATTGTCATGCACAGCAGCACCAAATACATTAGTGGACACAGTGATATTCTAGGAGGAATACTAGTGACTAGAGTAAAGGATGATTTTTGGCAAAGCATAAATAATGTGCAAGGCCTAGCCGGAGCAGTACCTTCTCCAATGGACAGCTACCTTCTTACTCGAAGTATTAAAACCCTTCCCTACCGCATGAAGGCACACGCATTCAATGCCAAAAGAGTTGCAGATTTCTTGGAAAACCACCCTTATGTAGAGAAGGTCTATTATCCCGGGCTTGCCAGCCATAGGGGTTTTGAAACAGCCAAAAGTCAAATGAAAGGATTTGGTGCAATGTTATCTTTTCTAATCAAAGGAAATGCAAATGAGGCGGATCATTTAATAGGAAATCTGAAGTTTTTCAGTAATGCTACAAGCTTAGGGGGAGTAGAAAGCTTAATAGAGCGAAGATCAAAAGTCCAGGTGGGTGATCCCGGAATTCCTGATCAATTAATCCGAATGTCTGTAGGGATTGAAAATTGTGAGGACCTAATAGAAGATCTGGATCAAGCTTTCAAAGCAACATTTAAGCCATAACTCTATTCGCCCATTTTAGCCATGGGTTGATCAAATAGCCTTTCGTTGATCAACGGATTAGATTTATGCAGGGCAGTTTGATTTTCTTTCTCTAGGTTCAAGTAGGTTTTGTATTTAGCAACCATCACTTCCATATCAGCACCAGATTCTATTTCTATTTTTTCAGAATAAACCTTACCTCTCATCTTTGCTTCAGCGGTAAACCTGGCCAAGCCTTCTACAATTACGTCTCCTAACACCTTACCCATTACACATATTTCAGATGCTTTGATATCTCCTTCCACATTACCTGAAATACCAATTATAACTTTTTTGGGGGTAGACACATCTCCACAAACATCCCCTTCAATCCTGATATCACTTACTGCTTCAATATCCCCCTTAATGGTTAATCCGGGGGCAAAAACTGAAGTTGAATTGGCCATCTCCATCTCTGCTTGAATTTTAGTTTCTTTAGTCCACATAAAATCAACTCAATTATTTATTGATACTATTCAAATCCATCTGTTTTGATAAATATCAGACAGATGGTCAGGCAAATATAAGCAAAACATATTTGACTTGGATGGGCAAAGCAACTTCACATTCCCTAAAGCATCATCCCGCCCAACCATCTCTATCTGAACTCCTGTATTGTATGGCTTCTGCCAGATGTTCCGCTTTTATATCCTCAGTCCCTGAAAGATCTGCAATTGTTCTAGAGACTTTTAAAATCCGATCGTATGCCCGGGCAGATAGTCCAAGCCGATCCATGGCCGTTTTCAATAAAGTTTTACCGGCTTGATTAATCTTTACCACCTCTTTCACCATGTGAGATGGCATCATGGCATTGCAATGGACTTCAGGATTCTTCTCAAACCGTGCTTGTTGAAAAGCTCTAGCACCGGACACCCGCTCCCTAATGGATTTACTGGTCTCTGATTTTCTATCTGAGGTCATTTCCTCGAAATTTATGGGAGTCACCTCCACATGAAGGTCTATCCTATCCAACAAGGGACCACTAACTCTATTGAGGTATTTTTGAACTACCCCGGGACCACAAACACACTCTTTGTCAGGGTGATTATAAAACCCACATGGGCAAGGATTCATGCTGGCGATTAACATGAAATTCGCAGGAAAATCCACGGTAACTCTTGCTCTGGAAATGGTCACCCTGCGTTCCTCAAGAGGTTGCCGCATCACTTCCAAAACAGTCCTTTTGAATTCAGGCAATTCATCTAAAAACAAAACTCCGTTATGGGAAAGGGATATTTCACCAGGTTGAGGATTCCCCCACCCCCAACCAAAGCTACATCACTAATGGTATGGTGGGGAGAGCGAAATGGCCTTTGAGCGATTAAAGAAGAACTGGCTCCCAACTTACCGGCTACCGAATGAATTTTAGTCGTTTCCAATGCTTCTTGTAAACTCATGGGTGGCAATATGGAAGGCAGCCTCTTGGCAAGCATGGTTTTTCCCGCCCCGGGAGGGCCTATCATGATCACATTGTGCCCGCCTGCAGCGGCTATTTCCATCGCACGCTTGATATTTTCCTGCCCTTGAACATCAGCAAAATCAAAATCACTTTCTTCTATAGAATCATAAAAGAGATTTCTGGTATCGGTAACCAAAGGAGGTATTGTTTCTTTCCCCTCCAAAAAATGAATCGCTTCTTGGAGTGTTTCCACAGGAATTACGTCAAGATTATTCACAATAGATGCTTCCTGTGCATTTTCTTTAGGTAGGATAAAGCCTTTGTAACCTCTTTTCCTTGCCTCTATTGCTATCGGGAGCACTCCTTTGATTCTTCTAAGCTTCCCATCAAGGGCAAGCTCTCCCATAATCACATACTGCTCTAATTCCGGAAAAAACACTTGTTCAGATGCTTGCATTATCCCAATGGCAATGGGAAGATCATAGGATGAACCTTCCTTTTTGATATCTGCAGGAGCCAAATTGATTACAACTTTTTGTCTAGGCATCCTGTAACCATAGTATTTAAGCGCTGATTCTACACGTTGTTGACTCTCTTTTACAGCACTGTCAGGGAGACCCACCATAAAAAAACTGGTCCCTTGACCTACATTTACTTCAATGGTGATCAACTTGGCATCTACCCCTGAAACTGCACTACCAAAAGTTTTTGCTACCATCCTTATTTTTTATTCTGTGTAATTATCCATACCAAGTTTTTAGACAAATTTATTTGAAATTTTCTCTTGGTTTGATAACAGATGATTCTGTATCATCCTTACTCACTTCCGTTTTCCTTTCGACCGGATTAACTTTCCCTCCCCTTTCCAGGTCAAAGACCAAAGCTTTCAGATCCTTTTTCTCTAACTCTATCTTTTTTATGCGGCTGTTTAGACTACTTACATATCCCCAACTGGTTCCCCAAGTAATCAAATAAATCACCAATCCGGCCAACAACCATGAAACAACTTCTCCTGTCAATGGCGTTCCTCCCCACATTTTCTCATAGGTGAGAAAATAAACCAATCCTATACCGAAAAACAAAGCTGTTAATAACTGAAATATACTGTTGACTTTTTTCATAATGCTTTTATATGGGTTTGTTTACACAATATACTAAACAGACTGCATTTGGGAAAGTTTATTATACAATCCTCCTTTTTGGATCAACTCATCATGAGTTCCTCTTTCCACTATACTTCCACCTTCAATAACCAAAATTTCATCAGCATGCTGAATGGTACTCAGACGATGTGCAATCACCAAAGAAGTACGGTTTTTCATTAAATTAGACAAAGCTTCCTGAACTAATTTCTCAGAGGCAGAATCAAGAGCAGATGTAGCTTCATCTAAAATTAAAATTTCAGGATTTTTTAATACAGCCCTAGCAATACTTATGCGTTGCCTTTGTCCACCTGATAATTTACCTCCTCGTTCACCTATATTGGTTTCATAACCTTGCTCAAGCTCCATTATAAATTCATGAGCATTGGCAATTTTGGCAGCTTCCTGAACTCTCTCCAAAGAAACCCCTCCATTCCGAAGGCTATATTATTGAATACTGTATCATTGAAAAGAATAGACTCTTGTGTAACAATTCCCATCAACCCCCTAAGGTCTGCTATGCTACAATTTCTGAGGTCAATTCCATCTATGGTTATTACTCCTTGACTTGGATCATAAAACCTTGGCAATAAATCTGCCAAGGTAGACTTTCCTCCACCTGAAGGACCTACCAAAGCTATGGTGCGACCTTTCTCTAACTTAAAATTAACACCATTCAAAACAGCGTTTTCCTGATAGGCAAAGCCCACATTCTTAAATACTACAGCCTGTGAAAATCCTTTTAAAGCTTGCGGGGAAACTACATTTTCAATCCTAGGTTTGGTGTCAACCACTGCGAATATTCTTCTTGCAGAAGCCAGTCCTCGTTGTATACTACTTAGCGCTCTAGAAATTTCTTTAGCAGGATTAAGTACTTGAGTAAATAAAATGATATAGGCAATAAACTCACTGGCACTTAATGCGGAAGTATTGTTCAAAACCAAATTACCTCCGTATAATAAAATACCGGCAACTACCGAAACTCCTAAAAATTGGCTGACGGGTGAGGCAAGCTCATTTTTCCTTGCCATAGAAACATTTACCCTAGCATAATAATCTGTTTCTGCCTCAAATTTATTTTGAACAAAACTTCTTGCTCCAAAGGCCTTGACAACCCTCATTCCTCCTATGGTTTCATCCAATATATTCACGATTCTTCCCAAAGACTCTTGACTTTGCTCCGCTTTCTTCTTTAACTTTTTGGTAATATATCCTATGATCGCTCCTGAAACCGGAATGAGTAATATCGTGAACAGCGTCAACTGATAGGACATGAAAAACAAGACAGCAAAATAAAGAATAACTGTTACAGGCTCTTTAAAAATCACCCTTAAGGACTGAACAATACTATTCTCAACCTCCTGGATATCATTGGTCATTTTACTGATCAAATCACCTTTTCTTTCATCAGAAAAATACCCTAAATGCATATTACTTACCGATGTGAAAATATGGACACGCATTCCTTGAATAATATCAGCCCGCACTTTGGCCAAAACTACTCCTGACAAATAGGCAAATAAATTGCTTAAAAACACCGATATCACAATAATTATACACACATATACCAAAGTCCCAAACCTCCCATACATATTGGCAATTTGCAGGAAATAGTAGTTGAATAAATGCATAAAATAATTAACACTTAAAGAGAATTCAGGTTTGTTGGCATACACTTGTAATTCCTCTTTCCCCACTTGTTCAAATATCACATCAAAAAGTGGTTTTAAAAGGGTGAAATTTAGCAAACCAAAAACTATAGCCAATAACGCATAGGCAATATACACAGGCAAATACCTTCGGTAAGGTCGCGCATAGGCCAAGATTCTTAAGTAAGTTTTCATATAGTACTTTTAATACAAATTGTAATCAATGGTGAATAGGAAGGAGGAAATTCTAATACCACGGTATCTAAAGGTAATCTCTGCCCTAAAGAAAATAAGCAATACTATTTTGGAACATTCAATTCATTTCAAAACTAAAATGCACACCCATTTTGGAAACTTTAAACGTAGCCAAGCTAAATTAAAGTTTCCAAAATGGAACAATAATGGCGCAATTTACCAATTTTTAGATGGAAGGATTGGTAATTAATACCAGGCAATCAAAATTGTTGGTCAAATCTTGAGATATTTAAACGCAATGCTAATTGGCCGTAAGAGGTTTTTGAATTTATTCCTCCTTCGGTATTTACATGCCGCATTGTCTGAGATAAATCGACGAATAAATTGTGCCGTAACATGTATTGCAAATGCAAAGTTGCCATACTGACCTTATTTTTTGCCCTTGCCCAATATAGTTACCATATAGGCTTGTACTTGTTTGGGTTCTATTTTTTAAGATGTCTCCACCATAGTTATCTTCTTCCGTGGGGTCTGCACCATACATTTGATACATCATTGTCCCACGAAGCATCAATTTTCGCAAAGGTTGATAGGTAATTACTGCCAAAAGCTCTCTAAAATTGGCTCCTCTCGGGTGGGTAAGTGGTATTCTGTAATTGGTATAAGACTGATAGTCAAATTTTTCTTGAAAAGTAAAGGGTCTGGCTTGATTATATTCCAACTGAAAGTCAAGGTTATCTATGCCAGCTACATCAATGTATTTATATCCTAACTGAACTCCATGTTTGTTTCTACTGGAACCACTTTCTGTAACGTGAAAAAACTCATCGAAAACAAATTCATCAAGAACAAATTGTCCATAAAGTTGCATCCCCTTGCCCAAATTCCATTTCATGTCTGTTCCGAGCATAATCTTATCTGGCGTTCCTAATTGGTGCTCTACCCATCGATAAAAAATCAAGGGGTTGAAATAATTCCAGTTTGCTTTATCAGCCATCACCGATTCAAATACTCCTAGATTAAATCGCCTCCCCAAATTAACCCCTAACCTGTGGAAAGAAAACCACTTTTGGGGATACCTTCCATCTGTAGGAACACCTCTAGAAGTGATAATATCCGCTGTCATTTGCCCCCATAAATTGGTGAAATCTACCTTTCCTATCTTGGTATTGACTTTTACAAACACAAAGGGGTTTGAAAAATCAGATAATATAAAAGACCTTAAGCCCTCTCCAATAAAATGGCTATCATGCCCCATTTGAATGTTTACATGTTTTGTGGCTGAAAAGGTAATGTGGCCCCGTGCCGAGAAGAAACTATAGCCCCCGTCACCATATCGTTTCCAAAAACCTTGCCCCGGAATGGCCCCATGATTCCCTACATATTCATTTACCCAGGAAGGAAACATCAAGTCCGTGGTCGCCAGCATGGTATAAAACCCTATTTTGTCATCAATACTTCCATGTAAGGCCAGACCTCTTGTATTTCGAAAAGGCATCTGATCATTATCGAGTTCTGCCCCTCCTTGTAAATACAAGACAGGATTTAAGTGCACATCAAAATCTTCACTCTTATAACCGTAAAAATCTGAAGGTCTTTTATAAATATACTTACCTATGGAACGCTTAGAAAGCGCCAATGAATCAGTGGCATACTCCCAGTTATCTTGCAATAAATAATTGAGGTTAAACTCATCTTTTTTGTTCAAGTAGCCAGCCGTTTTTTTGTATTCCTCGAGGTACTGCACCACCTCGTCCCTTCTGTAAGGTTTGCTACCCGTATGGAAAGAACCGTTGAAAGCTCCATTTTTTATTTCGTACCTTTCTAAAAGAGAATAGTAATCCCTATTAAACGGCAAATACGGACTTTGCGCCAAAACCTCCGAGACCAAGGAGCCTGTGAACAATAAAAAAGAAAAAAGTACTTCATAAAAACTTTAATTTACACTGAATTAACAGCATTGGGGATAAAAAATCATATTTTAGATTTTACTGAAAACTAGCCTATTGACTGAATTGGCCGTTTATGGTATAAAATTAGCGAAGTATTTTATATTTGAAAGGGAATGTTTTGGAGAAAATTATAAAAAGGGGTAAATTTGTGCCTCAATTTGAAGAAGAAAAAAATAATAGTTTATACAATGAAAAAAGAAATCCATCCAAATTACAGAGAAGTAGTTTTCTTAGACACTTCTAGTGATTATAAGTTCATCACCAAGTCTACCATTGAAACAAATGATACCATTACTTGGGAAAATGGCGAGGATTACCCATTGGTAAAGGTAGAGGTTAGCTCTGCATCTCACCCTTTCTATACCGGTAAGAAAATGCTTTTGGATACTGCTGGTAGAGTAGAGAAATTTAATAGAAGATATAAGAAAAAGTAAGTTTTTCATATTATTCTTTGAGATAAAGTCTACCGGAAGCATAATTCTGGTAGACTTTTTTATTTTTGTAATATGGACCATATCGTTTTATTTGATGACCCCAAGAGTAGAGGCAACCTTTTGCCTTTTACATTTACCCGCCCTATTGCCGAAATAAGAATAGGCATTTTTAAAATCAGTGAAAAATGGCAAAACTCACTACACGCCAAAGACTTGGGTTTTGTGACTCAAAATTATTTACAAGCGAAATACCCCCCTTTAAACCAAAAGGCGCTTTATATTAACGGGGCTTTATGTCCTGATGAAGCCCTTTTGGACGCGATCAATGCCCTCAATGAAAATGAGGCTCTTTGGCAGAACGATACTTTATTGGCTACATTTTTTGATAAACCTGAAGATTTCCACAACGACCACTTACCAACAAAAAAGAGCGTTGAATTTGAGGAGAACATAAGGTTACTTAGCAGAAACTGGCAGATTTTCCTATGGAATGGGGATGAAATAAAAAAAGATTTCAGTCTAATAAGCAAACGGAGGGTTTCTTGGGGAACAGACGACCCACATACTCACATGTACAATGAGCCCAGTATATTTATTGAAAAGGGAGCTAAAGTGCGAGCTGCAATTTTAAATGCCACCAATGGGCCAATTTATATTGGCAAAAACACTGAAGTATCTGAAGGCTCCATGATAAGAGGGCCATTTGCCTTATGTGAGGGTGCCATATTAAGTATGGGAGCTAAAATCCGTGAAAACACTACGGTAGGCCCTTATTGTAAAGTCGGTGGAGAAGTTTCCAATACCGTTTTTTTTGGCCATAGCAATAAATCACATGATGGTTACATTGGAAACAGTGTGGTAGGAGAATGGTGCAATTTTGGTGCTAACACTGTGGTCTCCAACATGAAAAATAATTTAATGCCTGTTAAAGTTTGGGATTATACCAAAGGCGGGTATGGTGATACCGGCTTACAGTTTTGCGGATCGATGGTAGCTGATCACACCAAGCTAGGCATAGGGACGACCCTAAACACAGGTACGGTAATTGGGGTTGGGTCAAATGTATTTGGTGAGGGCTTTCCAAGAAAATTTGTTTCCTCATTTGCATGGGGTGGTGGTTCTGTAGGTTTTAGTACATTCAAGCTTATGAAATTTGAAGAAACGGCTCAAAAAGTAATGGCTTTAAAGGGCAAAGAGTTTGATGAAAATGAAAGAGCTATATTACAAAAAGTATTTGAGATAACCAGGCCTTATCGTATTTGGGACAAAGAATTTTAAACTAAAAAACATGCTTTTTTCATCCATACCAGGGCTTGAGGAAACGAAAGTCAAGCTTATCAATGCCATTCAAAATGACCACCTGGCCCATGCGCTATTGTTTCATGGAAAAGAAGGGAGTCCAAGTTTACCTTTGGTTTTGGCTATGGCTACCTATATTAATTGTGCCAATCCAGGTGCCGATGATGCCTGTGGAAAATGCCCTTCCTGTGTCAAAATGGGAAAATTGGTTCATCCTGATTTAAATTTTGCTATGCCTCTCCCTGCAGCGGGGAAAAAGGATGATGAAGAAACTACTGATCTTCTTTCCTCTTGGAGAAACTTTGTACTAAAAACCCCTTATGGAAACCTTCAGGATTGGAATTATCATTTGGCAATCAATAAACCATTAAGTATCACGAAAGGAGCAGCCAAGCAGATTGTTAAAACACTCTCTTTAAAATCTTTTGAGGGCGGATATAAAATGATGCTTATTTGGTCTCCGGAAACCATGCATGTTGCTGCAGCCAATGCACTCCTAAAGGTTTTAGAGGAGCCTCCGGAAAAAACGCTTTTCCTTATGATTACTCAGCAGCCGGAAAGTCTGTTGACAACCATACTTTCACGAACACAAAAGGTTCACGTAAGGAATTTTACAGACAATGAAATTCAGGACTACCTCGTTGAAAGCTGTTTGGCAACTGCGGTAGCTGCGCAACAAATTGCGCCTCTTGCAGATGGAAACATGAGAGAAGCCATGCTGCTATCCCAAAATACTGAAGACAAAAACACAATGATTTTCAGAGATTGGCTAAGGGACTGTTATTCTGTTAAAATTCAGGAGTTAGTGAATTTTTCAGAACAAATCACAAGATTTTCAAAGGAAGGACAACGATCTTTATTATTAACAGGGATCAATGTAATTAGGAGTCTTTATTAAATAAAGCCCAGCTAGCAGAGTTAATGCGTACAACTGATGAGGATAGAGAATTTATTATCAAATTCAGCAATTCCGTCCTAAACGAGGAAAAATTGACCAAAATATACACAGCCTTAAACGAAGCGCATTACCACATAGAAAGAAATGTGAACCCTAAAATTTTATTTTTGGATTTAGGGTTTAATTTGGCGCGAATAATTAAAGCAGCCTGATGCAATAATTACGCTTCCAGCATGACTATTGTTCAAGTAAAGCTTAACTTTGAGTCATGGAAAAAACGATTATCGGAAGGAAAGAAAAAATCGACCTACCTGAATGGAATATTATTGCAATCAACGCAAAAATTGATACCGGGGCCTACAATTGTTCTATTCATGCCACTTCCGTGAAAGAGGTGCTTAAAGATAATAGGAAAGAGCTGGAGGTAATTCTTTTGGATCCTGAAGACGAAAGGTATACCGGAAAAACAATTAACATTAATAACTACAAAATAAAAAAGGTAAAAAACTCCTTTGGCCAAATTGAAAAGCGTTTTTTAATCAAAACGATGATGACACTTGGAGGGCAACAGTTCAAGGCCGGTTTTACGCTTTCTGATCGGGGCAAAATGAAAAACAACGTGTTATTAGGTCGAAAAATACTTGCAGGGAGATTTTTAGTAGATGTTGAAAAGGTAAACCTTACAAAAGCAGAATGAAAATAGCCGTATTATCTCGAAACCCACAATTGTACTCTACTAGAAGGCTCATACAAGCCATTCAGGAGGCCAACCATGAAGCCTTGGTCATCGATCATTCTGCTTGTGACTTGGTAATTGAACAAAAAGGCCCACACATTATATATAAAGGAGAAAAGCTCACCGGAATTGATGCGATTATCCCACGAATAGGAGCCTCAGTCACTTTTTATGGGACTGCAGTAGTCAGACAATTTGAACTGATGGACGTGTTTTCTGTGGTAGCTTCTCAGGCAATTGTACGCAGCAGAGATAAATTAAGGTCATTGCAGATTCTTTCACGAGAAGGTTTAGGCATGCCAAAGACAGCATTCACTAATTTCTCAAAAGGGGAGAAAAGCAAATTGTGGAAATGGTAGGCGGTGCCCCATTAATCATCAAGTTACTGGAAGGTACTCAAGGTTTGGGTGTGGTTTTAGCTGAAACTAGAAAAGCTGGTCAATCTGTAATTGAGGCATTTCACGGGCTAAAAGCGCGTATCATCGTACAAGAATTTATAAAAGAAGCCAAAGGCGCAGACATTCGGGCATTTGTTGTGAACAACAAAGTGGTTGGAGCCATGAAAAGGCAAGGTGCTGAGGGAGAGTTTCGTTCTAACCTTCATCGAGGAGGGAAAGCTGAGGTGATCAAACTTTCGCGGGCAGAAAAATCCGCTGCGCTAAATGCCGCTAAGGCCTTGGGCCTATCTGTTGCCGGAGTAGACCTTTTACAGTCAGACAGAGGACCTTTGATTTTAGAGGTTAATAGTTCTCCCGGCCTAGAAGGTATAGAAAAAGCCACAGGTTTGGACATCGCCGGAAATATCGTGTCATTTATAGAAAGTGCTGTTCAAAAAAACAAATAAAAAGGAAATCGGATTCGTAATGAAATCAATTAGAATAGGTACTAGAGGAAGTAAATTGGCTTTGTACCAGGCCAATTATGTTGCAGATTTATTGAACAAGAGTGGCATCAATACCACCATCGTTACAATAGAAACCAAAGGAGATAAAGTGCTGGATGTTTCCATTTCAAAAATCGGCAGCAAAGGTGTTTTCACAGAAGAACTAGAGACCAAATTAGCAGTTGGTGAAATTGACATTGCAGTACACAGTGCAAAAGATCTGCCTTCACGTTTACCTGAAGGATTTGAAACTATAGCTTTTACCGAAAGAGAAAAAGTAAATGATATCATCATCAGTCATAAAGATGATTTCCCTGATCTAAACGACCCTAGCAAACCTATAGTCTTGGGCACCTCCGCTACAAGAAGGGTGGCAACCCTAAAATATTTTTACCCGCATATCAAAACCGTGGATGTTAGAGGCAACCTCCAAACAAGGGTCAGCAAAATGGAAAATGGCCTTTGTGACGGCTTGCTATTGGCCTATGCAGGTGTACACAGAATGGGTTACGACCAGCTGATCAAAAAAGAATTGCCCCTTTCAGAATTTATTCCGGCAGTAGGTCAGGGCAGTATAGGGGTAGAAATTCATTCAGGCATGGATCCTGATCTGAAAAAACTTTTAAAAGCTGCTATCAATCACCCCAAATCGGCGGCTTGCCTCACAGCAGAAAGGAGTTTTTTAAGTGTCCTAGAAGGAGGTTGTAGTATTCCGGCTTTTGCCCTTGCCCATTGGGAAGGGGATCGATTAATTCTTGAAGGAGGACTCATGCAAATTGATGGCAAAGAAAGACTCTTTTCTTCCCATAGTGGTACAGAAGCGGAAGCAAGTTTACTAGGCAAGAAACTAGCTGAGGACATCAAATCTCAAGGAGGAGACCTACTTTTAAAGGAAATTAAGCAAAGACTAAATGGCTAAGATTTCAATATTAAGAATGATTGCAGGAATTTTGACAATTATATCAGTAGCTTCCTGCGCTAGTGAAAAAGACTATCTCATCACGATTGACACAGAATATGGTAAAATGTATGCCATATTGTACGATGAAACTCCGGTACACAAGGAAAATTTCATAGCCCTAGCTGAAGCCGGAAGATACGACTCCACCACCTTTTATAGAATCATTGAAGATTTTATGATTCAAGGCGGTGATGTCTTTAATAAAGAAAACCTGGACCAAGAAGACTGGTATACCCTGCCGGCGGAATTTAACGAAGACTTGATTCATGAGAAGGGTAGCATAGCAGCAGCCAGACAAGGGAATCAAATCAATCCTGAAATGAGATCCAGTGGATGCCAGTTCTATATAGTAGAGGGAAAAGTATATGAAGAACCTGAATTGACGACGGATTTAAGGAAACTACAACAAGCTTTCGCTCAATACCTTCAACTTGAGACCAATTTAGAGCTGAGAGAAAAATATGCAGAATTATACAAAAAAGGAGAATATGACAGTATTAATTCATTAATGCTTTCCAATAAAGTAGTGTTGGAAAAATTTTTTAACTTAAATTTGGGATTGGACAAAAGAAAAAATCAAGTTCAAGCCTATACCACAGTGGGAGGCACCCCACATTTGGATGATACTTATACGGTATTTGGTAAGGTAATTAAAGGTATTGATGTTCTGGATGAAATTGCTTCTTTGGAGACAGGGAGTAATGATTTACCTATTACACCAGTTTACATGAAAGTAAATGTCGAATATATCTCAAAAAAGAAAATAGCAAAAGAATATGGATATCAATATCCTCAAAAGTAAAAAACCGAAAATACTAATTACCGGAGCGAATGGCTTATTAGGGCAGAAAATCATAAAAGAAATACTTATTGAAGGTAAATATGAAGCCATAGCTACAGGAAGAGGAAGCTGTCGCCTTCCCACCGAATGGAGAGGTTACGTATATGAAGAGATGGACATCACCAAACCCTCAGAGGTATTGGCTATCTTCAAAGCTTATGCTCCCCAATACGTTATTCACGCCGCCTCAATGACAGACGTGGACAGGTGTGAAGTAAACCGCCACACTTGCTTTGAACAAAATGTAACGGCCACTTTAAACATCATGAAAGGATGTGAGCTGGTCAAGTCTCATCTTATATTTATATCTACAGATTTTATTTTTGATGGAAAAAATGGCCCTTATGATGAGCTGGCTAAACCAAATCCACTCAACTATTACGGTAAAACCAAAATTGAAACAGAAATTGCCATTCAAAAATACAAGCACAATTGGACCATTGTCAGAACCAATTTAGTGTATGGTATTGCACACGACATGTCTCGCTCGAATATCGTACTATGGGTTAAAAAAGGCCTCGAACAGAATAAGGAACTTAGCTTGGTAGATGACCAATTCAGAACCCCCACCTTGGCAGAGGACCTGGCAAAGGGCTGCTTACTTATTGTAGAAAAGAATGCAACCGGAATCTATAATATTTCCGGTGATGAGCTACTTAGCCCCTACGATATGGCCATGCTCACCGTCAAATTTTTTGAATTGGACCCAAAAGGAATTAAGAAAACTGACTCAAGTGTTTTTTCACAGGTGGCCAGCAGGCCTTTGAGAACAGGCCTTGATATATCCAAGGCTAAAAATATTCTGAATTTCAAGCCCAAAACTTTTGAAGAAGGGATTGAAATTATGGCAAAACAAATTAAATTAGCTAATTATAAAATATAAATATTTTTTTATTTTGAAATCCATTCAACTCACCCAACAATATGCAAAAATCTAGTAAAACGCCCTCTCGAGGACAATGGGGCTCTTCATTTGGTTTTATCATGGCTGCAGGCGGATCGGCAGTTGGACTAGGTAACATATGGAGATTTCCTTATATCACAGGCCAAAATGGTGGAGGGGCATTCGTCTTTGTCTATTTAATATGTGTGCTTTTGGTGGGATTACCATTGCTTCTAAACGAGGTAGCATTGGGGAGAAAATCCGGTAAGAACCCTGTGGGTGCGATTAAGGAAACAGGTGGAAGTAGATTCTGGCAATCCTCCGGCGTTTTATGTGTGGTAGTTTGCTTTGCCGTTCTCAGTTATTATTCTGTAATCGCAGGATGGACCATAGGCTATATCTTCACTGAACTTATCAACATACCCATTGACTTTGAGGTATTTATTCAAACCCCTCATTATGTTATCCCACTTTGCATGTTATTCATTCTTATGACCGTAATTGTGGTTCTGGGTGGCATATCCGGTGGTATAGAAAAAGCTGCAAAGTTTTTGATGCCTCTTTTATTTATCATTATTATTCTCATTGCAGCAAGGGCAGTAACATTACCGGGTGCAGCAAAAGGAATTGAGTATTACTTATCTCCGGATTTCAGTAAAATAAATGGAAAGGTGATATTATCCGCACTTGGCCAAGCATTTTTTAGCTTATCCGTAGGCTGGGGATTAATGATTACTTTCGGTTCTTACCTGCCAAAAGACAATAACATCATCAAATCCTCTGCTTGGATTGCGGGAATGGACAGTACGGTAGCCCTGATGGGAGGTCTAATGATATTCCCTGCCTTATTTGCTTTATTGCCCGGGGTTAGCCCTGATGAAGGCCCTGCACTGGTCTTCAATGTACTACCAAGGGTTTTCGACCAGATCGAACCATTTGGTAATATCATTGGTGGTATGTTTTTCTTGCTTTTATTGGTAGCTGCATTGACTTCTAGTATATCCATGTTGGAGGTACCTGTTGCTTACTTTATTGATGAAAGAAAGTGGTCCCGAAAAAGAGCGGCTTGGACTTTAGGAATTGGTGCCATGTTTTTAAGTATCCCATCCTCATTAACAGCGGTCAAAGGAAATTTTTTTAATGTCATGCACATTAGTTTCTTCGGTAGAGACATAGTAGGCTTTTTTGACCTTATGGACTTCTTCTTTGGAACATTGGCCATTGTGATCATCTGCTTGATGTTAAGTCTCTACTCAGGCTGGGTGAAAAACATTAAAACTTTTGCTGCTGAACTTGCTTTGGGTACAACTTCTTTTGAAGGACTTCCTCAAAAGGCTTGGATATTTTTTATCAGGTGGGTTTGTCCCATTGTCATCATATTGGTAATACTCAATATGGTAGGTGTGTTTGGAGAACCGGGAAGCGGCGGATAACTAAACACCATCCTAAAGCATACAAGAAATTAAAGGTGGTTTAACCCATTCAATAGCACAAATGATTACCAAGTTGATAGACTGACTTACCATTCGCTATAAGATCAACCCAGATAATTATTTTCAAAACAAAAAAAGGCAATCGTTCTGATTGCCTTTTTTTGTTTTTCTTTTGTTGAAATTTTACCAGGTTCTAGGCAGGTCTTTATTACTATCTTCTATCCCTGAGGAAGAAGTATCAGTATAGGTTCTCACTTGGGTTTTTGCAATTGGTTTTACAGGCACTTCTTTTTTCTTTTCAGCCTTTTCGTCAAGCATTGAGTAAAGCTCTTCTCTGCTCACTGAATTTATTTTGCTGGATTTGGAAGCTTCTTCTACTTCTTTTGCATCCACCACCTGTACACCGCTATTGATTTGGGCACCTTTGTGAATATGAATAGAGCTGGTAGTGATATTTCCAGACACCTTGGCATTTGAATAAATGGTTGTATCCCCTTTGATGTATAGGTCTCCCACTACCTCTCCGTTGATACTTATTTCTTCAGCAATGATATCTCCGGTAATGGAAGCTTTTTCTCCAACCACCACTTTCTTATCTGTTCGAATACTGCCTACGAGTATTCCATCTGCTCTGATGTCGCTTTTGGAAATAATATCACCTGTAAGTTCAAATCCCATTGAAAGGACAGTCACTTTACCTACATTGGCTTCTTTATTCTGTTGCTTGTTGGATCCAAATTTCATATTATCATTCTCCTTTTTCTTGTTTAAAAGTAGTTAATATCGTGGAACTATTCCCTAAATCAAGACCTACTGCTTTGTCTTTGGCACCGGCATTTATAGCCAAACTATTGAAACAATACCCTATAGATGCCATCTGCTCAGGGGATTCAGGAACATGCACATTTAACAACCCATCAAACTCAGCTTTAAATAAATCGACAAGTTCACTGTAATTGGCCCCGCCTCCGGCTAGGTATATGTCTGCAGATTTTGCGAAATCGCTATCAGAAAAGGCCTTTCTGAGGGAAGGGGAAATTACATCGTTATAGTACTGCTCTATTACTTGTTTCCTCAATTCCTTTAAGTCTAAACGCTTTCTGTTTAGGATTATTGAGCCTTCACTAAAATATTGGTCTATTTGATGTTCTGTTTTTAGATCTAAATAGTTGTCTTTTTGCAACTCACGGGTAATAAGGTTGATGGCGTACCTTAAGCCAAAAGTAGAAACACTTGACCTTTGAACCAAACCACCTTCTGTACTCAAAATGGCTTCCATGGTACCATACCCCAAACTGATCATGAAAAAGTTTTTGGGCGCATCACTGTAAAGCTGTCTTACTGCCATACTACATCCAACAACCTCAGGAATAACAGCCACTCTGTCAACTTCAACCGCCATCTTTTTCTTACCGCCACCACCAAAAGTTTGAGTATCGTATTCAATTATATGCTCATTTTCTAATAATCTGTAAGCATTTTCTTTAAACACCTGAAAAGTCGAAAAAGGAAAACCTGTTGTAACAGTAATAGGACTACCCAGTTTTTGAGAGGCTAATAATAAGCCTGCTTTTAAAAAGATCCTATAGTCATTTTCATCAGGCGAACTGTTAATATTTCTATGAGGAGATGTTCCTTCGGATAAAGCCAAATCCCCAACCAAATAACCTATATTATCGTGATATATTTTAAGCCCTGAAACTAAATCTCTCGCTACATTTCTAAGTTCAAGATTACTACTTTCCAATACACTTGGGTACTTTATTACTTCTATCATGGAAATTATTTTTATCCTTTTTAAAACAGTTATCCTTATTTTTTCAATTAAAACAAACTCATTATCCAAAGGCTATGCCAATTATCCATTTTAAAAACACATTAATATTCCAAGTGTTTTAGTTAGATAAAAGGATACATTCATCAAACCTTATCTTTAAAGACAAATTAAAGGAACCTTAGCGAAATAACAAGCTAGTTCTTGAAGTTTATGTCCATTTTTTTGTAAAAGGTTGAAAAATGAAGATTTTCTCACAAAGTTAATTTTTTTATCAGCCTATAAGCATAGATTTACGTTTACCGTCTGAATTTCATTAGATTTGTTATTCAACCAAATCATAGACCATATGAGACGGATGTCAATAATCTTCTTCTTGACCCAAATTCTGACCATTTCTACACTTTACGCTCAGGAGTTTTCCATAGGCCCTAAAATCGGTGTCTCCCAAGGAAATATTTCAGTTAACGGCACTACATTCAGTACTACTAATGACAAATTGGGTTACCATGCCGGACTATTTGCACGACTTGGAGGAAACCATATCTTTATTCAACCTGAGGTCCTTTACACCAATACGGGTGGAGAATTTAAAAGTACCCAAGGCAACAGCACCGTTAGTTATACGGCGCAATTTGATAAAATCGATGTGCCTATTATGGCTGGTTTTAAAATTGCCAATTTCTTTAGGGTGCAAGCAGGCCCTACCCTTGCCTTTATTCTTGATAGTGACTTAAGCTCTACTGCCTCTACCACCGCAAACCCGGAATACAACAAAGCTACCATTGCCTATCAAGCAGGCTTAGGGCTAGATCTCGCCAATTTGATCATAGACTTCAAATATGAAGGAGCGCTGGGTAAACTGGGAGAATCCTATGTAGGCTTTCCTACCGACCAGCGGCAAAACCAACTGATGCTGTCACTCGGCATTCGCTTATTCTAAAAAATTGTCGGCTTTATTGCTGCCCAAACTATCCAACGATTTGCGGTCTTTTTTCGAAGACTTCTTATATTCACTTGGTGTTTGCCCGGTTACTTTCTTGAATTGAGCTGAGAAATATTGAACACTGCCATAGCCGAGTTTCCAAGCTATCTGACTTATGTTATACAACTCCAAACTAAGCCACTCTTTTGCTTTTTCTATCTTTAAATCGATAAAATATTGTTCTATTGTTTTTCCCTGAGAATTACTGAACAACTGGCTTAATCGGCTATAATCAGCATTAACTTTCTCTGAAAGTAAAATGGATAAAGGGACATTCAATTCTAAAGATTCATTATCAAAAAGTTGAATTAGGGTAAATTTAACTGTTTCGACCCAAACCATATCCCTACTTTTTGCTATGGAAAAGCCCAGTTCAGAAAGCCTATTTTCAAATTGCTTCAATCGATCCGGTGAAAATCCTTCTGGAAGCAGTACCGCACCAAGCTTTACCTGGCTATAAGTAACACCCATATCATTTAACACTGCCTCCACAGCCATAATACACCTAGGACAAACCATATTTGTAATCGGAATTGTAACCATTCCTTTACAACAATTCTTCGCCCTAATAAATTTCAAAAGTATTAAATGTCCTAAAACTCATTCAATAATTGCTTTTCCCCTAATCAAAAAGACTACTAATAAATATTAGTAGTCCTAAATAAAAAAAGAGGCTGATATATCAGCCTCTTTGGGATAGTTAGTGGTTAGTAATTTTTTATTAATTCGCGAAGATGTATTTACCTACTCCGTTTCCTTCAACGATCTTAATATCAATGTTTTTCAAAGACTCAAGGTTAGTGAATTTAAATTTCTTTCCGAAAGTCAAGCCTGTGATGGCTTCTTCATGGATCAAACTTCCATTGTCATAAATTTCAAGTGTCTTTTCTTTACCATTCAAATTGCTCATGGTAAGTGCCAATGTTTTGTCATCGACCTCCATCATTTTGGCATAAAAGTTTTCTCTTCTTTTTGGTCTCCTAAAACAATATCGAAACCAGACAATTTTCCATCTTTTCCATTAAAAACTTCTAATTGGTACTTGCCAATATCAAGTTTATTGAGGTTGTAATTTTTGTAAAAAACTTTTTCAGCTTCGATTACATCCCTGAAGATAATTCTATTCGACTTATCTTTAATAGCAACGGTCACCTTTCCCTCAGGAATTTCCATGTATTTCAATTGAAATTTATTATCCCCTACTTTTTCAAGGGTGACAATTGGATTCTCAACAGGCGCGGTAGCAAACACTGATGACGTTATTGTAAAAGCGAGAATTGTTGCAATAATTAATCTCATGATCGTAAATTTTTAAAGGTATCTTAACTTTAAAAACCTCTGCCAGGAACTTCCTAACATTTCTTTTTTGAGGCTAATTACTTTGGGCAGGTAATTGAGCTAGAAATTGCAATCGAAAATCTCCGGAAGGCTATCCTTATCTAAGCATCAGTTTCGGGATACCACTACAGCCCTGGGCCGGTAGTATTTTGCTATTTGTACGCTAAATGGACTGAGCTAAAATATTTTACCCTTCTTTTGACTCCTTTTGTTTTTTCTATGTTTATGACTTACGTAAGTATGACACAAATGTAATTGAGCAATTAATAGATTGCAAATATTTCAATAAAAATATACAATGATTAACTTATACATAACAAAAACTTAAAATATTATGTATTTATAAATTTCATAAAATCTAAAAACAAAGCCATACTATGAGGTAGAAGGCATGATTTCAACCAAAATTTTATTAAAAAACAAAATTTAATTTTTTTTAATTATTTTTTACACCGGTAAAACCATTTTTAACAGAATTTTTAAAATATCAGGTTGTTTTTTCAGCCTACTTTTTAAATTTTAACTGAAAAAACACATTATATCCCCTTTCCTCCTTGGGATTTCTATTGTCGTTTACATAAATTTTACCTGATTCTGTAGTAAAATCAAGTTCACCGGGAACAGGCAGGCCCTCTACTACCCCTACTTGTTTGCCACCCTCAATCACCAGATAATAGGTCTTTACAAAGTTCCTTTTGGCCTCTAGGTACTCCGGTAAATCATCAACTCTCGAAGATTGTGTCATCAATCGTTTTAAAATATCTTCAGGAATCCTGGTTTTAAACTCCGCTAAAATCCTTTCTCCAACAAACCTAAGCTCTGTGAAACGAGGATAAGAAGAAGTATACTCTTCTTCTTTAGCAATTTCCGGATTTACCTTAGGCCTATATTTATGCGAAAGATTTACCTCATGTAGTAGAACAGGTTCTTCTCCGGAAAAATCATAAATAAACAATTGATTACTCACTTTAGGGAGCACAGCCATCAGGTGCTTGCTTCTATGGTAAGCGATGAATGGTTCTGAACTACCTACATATTTCCTTTCTTTTCTTGGCTCCCAAGTTTCAGGAAAGGAATTAAACTGCCTGAGAAATTGATCTCTTACCCTATAGGAGTAAATTGTTTTCACCGAATCATAATACATAGGTTCGTTTTTGTTCTCTTTGGACAAAGAATTTGGATCAAATAAATTGCTCTCAATCCCAAAAAGCATTTCTTCTCCATCTTTTATAAATCCCCTAAAAAGGATTGATAAAATGTAAAAGTCACTTTAAACATACCTAGATCTATCGTATCCAAGGTCTTTTCTTTAACACCTTCAAGGTTATAAATATGGTAATTCTTAAAAAAAGCTTGTGACAATCCAACCCACTTGTCTTCCCCCAAAAAATTGTAACCAAAACCACCATTGAACCCAATTCCATTGGGGCTGTCATTTAATAAATCGTAAGCTTTAATTACTTCACCATTTTTAGTTACCAAATAAGGGTTTCTACTTTTTTGCCCCCTCATTAAAAACGTCTCCCCCACTAACTGTTGATCATCAATAACCAGGGGTTCTAGAACGTCCACCACAACACTGTCCACTAATTCAAACTTCATTTTATGCTCTGGACCTTGTTCTTCTTCTTTGTTTTCAGAAGAACAACTAAATAAGATTAAAATCGAGACTAAGCAATTGCGGAAATTCATCATTTGTGATCGCATGGGTTTAAATTTTTATCAGTAGCCTCCCCCTGAAATACTCAGTGAACTCAGTAATTTCAAATGAGAATAATATCTACTATATAAGTATAACGATAAACAGTTAGAGGTATAACGTGAAAAAGTGAAATTCTAACTAATTTGGAGCGATTAGCTTCCTTTAAATACTTTTCTTCCATAAAAACACAGGCAAAGCCAAGAATACGCCCACCATGCTAAACACCAAGCCACCAATAGTCCCTATGGCCAATGAAAACCAAAAAATCTCACCCTGGCCTTCCATTACAAATGGTATCAAACCGAAACAAGTAGAGAGAACAGTCAACAAAATAGGTGTGGCTTTGCCTCCTACAGCTTTAAGGACGTTTCGATTATAACTGCCTTTACTACGGTTATTAAGATCATTGACTATAAATATGGCTGCATTTACTGCCAAGCCTCCCAGCATAACAAAAGCTGCATAGCCTCCTTGGTCAAAATAAAAGTCGAACAGAGAGAAAATTAGAAACAGCCCAATAAAAGATATGGGTATAATAAAAATTATATACAAAGGTTGTTTAAAATTCTCAAAGAGAATGGAACAAATGAAGAAAATACCAACAATTAATACCAACAACAAACTGTATTGTCTTTTGGCTTGGTTCCAATTCCAATTGTAAGATTGCCTACTAACCGAATAGCCAATAGGCATAGAAGCTTTCATTTCTTCAATTACTTCATCTAAGTATTCTCCACCAAATTTTGCTGAGCCCATGTAATCAAATGAGACCAATCTAATGTATTGTCTATCCTCTTTGTGCAAAGCATTGGTGGTACTCTCCTTGGTCAAAGAGCCGAAACCAGACACTTTAAAAATCTTATTTTCACTGGAAATTAAACTGCTACTTTCAAGGTCAAATTTTGAAAACCGATCAGAATTTTTCTCCTTAACAACAACTCCGAATTTTTCATTGTCAAGCTCCAAATACAGGGAGGGTTGCTCATGTTGGGACAAGTCATTGAGCGCCGTAACCACTTCATATTGGTTTGCTCCAGCCATGGCCAACCTTTGCTGATCAAACCTTAACACATATTCCTCAGTCTTTTTGTCATAATAATTTCGGCGCTCATTGGTATTCACTTCTTGAATTCTGCGGTGTGCCAATAATTTCTCAGCCAAAACTTCTGCTTGCTTTTCTAATTCCGCATAATTGTAACCCCTCATTTCTGCTCTAAAGGAAGGAATCCCCTCCCTCCCGGTCCGGTTGAAAAACCCTGACCAACCCCATAAATACCCCAACGCACACCACTCCAATCGGTAGATTTCATGGCCAACTTACCTTTAAGCCTATAAGGTAATGCAGAAGTTTCATGCGCCTCTTTGAAAGTAATCTCTATCCGGGCATTTTGACCCGAACTTACCGTGGTCACAAATTTATCTACACCCTCCACACCTTTAAGAAATACTTCAAACTCCTTGATGATGAAATTCATTTGCTCCAAGGTATTTCCAAAAGGAAGAGAAGCATTTACGTACAGTCTCGTTCTTTCTGCTTCTCGGTAGGATGATTTTTCAAATACACCGCGAACAAACATTCTAAAAGAACCTCCTAGTGACTTGTCTATGTAAGGCCTTATCTCCTCTTGGTAAAAACTATTTCCCACAGTCTTGTTGTACCACTCTTGCCCCTCCCAAGTGGCGGGAAGATAAAACACCGGCAATCCAAACAATAAAACAAGCAGTAGAATAAAAGTTTTTCTAAACCTTGCTGTAAACCCAATCAATTGTTGGAATCTGGAAAAAGCCACCACCCTTCTCCTCATCTGACTAATGGTAAGCCTCTTAGCTGATTTTTGTTTTTCTCCAAATAGCAAATCGTACATGGCAGGGGTAAAAAGCAATGCCACCAATAATGAAACCCCAAGCATAACAGCAACAACAACTGAAAACTCTCCAAGATTTCTCCTATCGTCTTCAGGTAATAGAAAAACCATCAATAAAGCCACAATTGTGGTCAATGAGGCAGCCAGTAAAGCTAAAAACACTTTCCTATTTTTGTGCTTGTGCAAATGATCAATCATAATGATCGCATTGTCCACAATCAACCCAAAGGAAATGGTAAGCCCTGCCAAGGAATACATGTGAATATTCACTTTTAGTAAATAAAGAATAATCACCGTTAAACTTACATTAACAATTATTCCTAAAAAAGAGTAATTAGATATTTGACATTCCTGTTGATTAAGAAAATAAAAATCACCAAAATCAAAATTGATAATCCTGAGCGCTTGTAAATCTTGTTGAGCTCTTTATCTAAAAAAGAAGTGTCATCAAACTCCAGCCTTACATCAAATCCCTCAGGAAGGTTAACCTCTGAGGCCTTCATTATTTCCTTTATCTTTTGGGCAAGTAACACCTTGTTGACACCATCCCTATTTGTAATGGTTAGGTTTACAGAGTTATTGCCATTGATCCTGTAAAAGCTTCGAGGTGCCGACTCTTCTAGCGTCAATGTTGCCACATCTTTCAGGTAAATGGCCTTCCCCTCTACCCTCCCCAGTAAAAGATTTTCCAATGCCTCTTTATCTGTAATGGATCGATCGATTTCCATAAACATAGACCTCCCTGAAACATTCATGGCCAAGCCTGGATAGGTTCGTCCAAAAGCATTTCTTATCTTATTTTCTAAAGTAGCCCTTGAAAACTTCAAAGCCTGCAATTTTTGAATGTCATACACCACATAAAGGTATAGATCATTGGCTCCTCTTATTTCTATTGTTTCAATCTCCTCAACTTCATTAAGCGCTGTAACCAATACATCTTCTGCTATTTTCTTAATTTCAAATGAAGCAAATGGTCCATTGATACTGTAGGTCAATACCGGTTTTTTCTCTGAATACTTCTCTGAGACGATTGGGTTACATTTGGGTAGCTGACCTTGGGATCAAGTGATGGGTAAACTTGCCGAATCAAAGCTGCCACTTCAAACTTCTTATACTCCATATCCGTTCGTTTGTCAAAACGCAACTGGATATTACCATTATTGTAATTAGAAGTGGAAGTAGTTTTTTTGAGTTCAGAAAGTTGGGTTAAAGCCCCTTCCAATGGCGATGTAGCTAGCTTTTCAACCATTTCCGGAGAGGCATTGTTTACGGTATAGCTTATATTCAATACAGGCTCTTTTTCCGGAGGATTTAAGTCCACAGATAATTCCGGGATTAAGGCAATCCCAATAATTGAAGCAACAAAAAATATGATTACTAATCGAAAAGGTGTCATTTCAAACTTCTATATAAAGTACCTATTTAATAATCTCATTTTTTCTAACACTCAGTATTAATTATTTTTATGGAAATTCAATACAACAATTTCTTACCACTTTACCATTGCAGGTAACCATTTTTTCATCATTAAAAAATACCCACCATGGAATTTAAATCAAACATTAAATTGACCTGCCAAATCCCTAAGCAACCTTTTTAGCAATTGCTCTATAAAATCCACAAAGGCTTATTCTATTAAACCTAAAGAAATAATTTCAAAATCAAAAATATTAGCCCATTATTAAAAGTAAAAGCTATAAATGCTAAGCACTCAGAAGACAAGCGTCACCTTTGTCACCACCATTGTAAGGAAAATAGTTAGGTTTAAAGCCTGCTTGGTCATGAGAATCACACTTAAACCCGAATTACGCCAAAATGCACTTAGTAAGAGGTGAAATCTCACAAAAATCAGTCATTCTAGAGACAGAGTGATGGCATTAAACAGCATCGTATTGACTGATTATGAAGGAATATTGAAAGTAAGAGAAGATTCATTGTATAATTGGCTTAATACCTGCAATTATTGGTAAGTCCTAATGAAAAAAGGCAATTATTCATAGCGAACAATTGCCTTTTAAATCACAATCTTGGTATTCAGTCAAGTGCCATTATTTGGCATAATTCACTGATCTCATCTCCCTAATAACAGTAATTTTAATCTGTCCGGGATATTGCATTTCTTTTTCTATCTTTTGAGATATTTCAAAAGACAAATTACCAGCGGTATTGTCATTTACATTGTCTGCATCTACCAATACCCGCAACTCTCTACCTGCCTGCATGGCAAAGCATTTATTAACACCTTCAAAACTTAAGGCCAAATCTTCTAAGTCTTTAAGTCTTTTAATATAGCTATCCATGATTTCCCTACGGGCACCGGGGCGTGATCCGGAAATGGCATCACAGGCCTGTACAATTGGGGACAACATAGAAGTCATTTCGATTTCATCATGGTGAGCACCTATGGCATTGATAACCTCAGGATGCTCCTTGTGTTTTTTGGCCAGCTCCATACCAAGGATTGCATGTGGCAATTCTGCTTCTTCGGGATACACTTTACCAATATCATGAAGTAAACCTGCTCTCTTAGCCAACTTGGCATTGAAACCCATCTCGGCAGCCATCGTCGCACAAAGTTTTGCAACTTCTCTGGAATGTTGTAACAAGTTTTGTCCATAGGAAGAACGGAAACGCATTCTTCCAACCATCTTTATAAGTTCAGGGTGCAAGCCATGGATGCCAAGATCAATGCAAGTCCTCTCCCCTATTTCAATAATCTCCTCATCGATATTCTTTTCGGTCTTAGCCACTACCTCCTCTATTCGGGCAGGGTGAATACGTCCATCCTGCACCAATCTATGGAGAGCCAATCTGGCGATCTCTCTTCTAACCGGGTCAAAACCTGAAATAATTATGGCTTCAGGGGTATCATCTACCACAATCTCCACTCCGGTGGCAGCTTCCAATGCCCGAATATTCCGTCCTTCTCTACCAATAATTTTACCTTTGACATCATCACTCTCGATATTGAAGACAGACACGCAATTTTCAATGGCATGCTCAGTAGCTGTTCTCTGAATGGTATCCAAGACAATTTTCTTTGCCTGCTTGGTCGCACTAAGCTTCGCTTGATCTAAAATATCTTTGATATGTGAAGATGCCTTGGTTGCTGCTTCATCTTTAAGCATTTCAATCAATTGCTCTCTGGCTTCTTCTCTGGTAAGCAAAGCTACTTTTTCAAGGTCGGTAATCCTTTGGTGTGTTACCTTGTCAAGTTCATCTTTTCGAATTTGTACGGCATGAAGTTGAGCGTTAAGATTTTCCTTTTTACTATCCAATTCCGCTTCTTTGCGTTTAACATGTTCCATTTCCTTAGAAAGGATCTGCTCACGCTGCTTGAGCTTATTTTCATTGGTGATAAGGATATTCTTTTTCTTACCAACTTCTTCCTCAAAATCGGATTTTAGCTTCAGGTATTTTTCTTTGGCTTCAAGAATTTTATCTTTTTTAGTCCCTTCTGCTGTAATCTCAGCTTCTCGGATAAGACTTTTGGCTCTTTCCCGAGCCTCTTCTTCAATTTTCTTACTGTTATTTTTAATAAATAATCCTGCCAGGAGTCCCCCGATCAAAACGCCAATTGCGCCGGATATAATAATGTATATTGAAATTCCCATAGATATATTTGAGTTTATCTACCGGATAGAATAGGTAACTGCCTTGTTTGGGCTATAGAGACTAAAAAGAATCAAAGCAATGACTCAAGGTTTTTATTGACATGTTGGAGTACCTGCTTTACCTGCTCGCTACCTTCTGTATGGTCTTCCTTAATTTCCAGGAACTCTACCATGCAATCGAAAGCCACCATTGCCAGCAAGTCCTGACGATCCTCCAGTCCAAATTCCTCTCTGTACTTTTTTATTTTATCGTTAATTAATTTACCCACCCGTCTGATTCTGGCTTCCTCATCGGTTTTCACTTTCATTGGGTATTCTCTATCCCCTATTTTTATTCGTATCGAAAGTGTATCCATATTATTCAGACAGGTAAGTAATAATTTTATCGATTTCTTTTATATAGTCATCAATTCTCCCCCTCAATTCAGCAGATGCTTTATTTTCTACCGGTATGTTTCTTACAATTTTACTAATTTTAATTTGATTTTTAAAATCTTCGAGTGCTTCTTCCTGATCAGAAAGTCTCTTTTGATAGACCAAAAGTTGATTTTTGAGGGCAGTATTTTCCTGTTCAAGTAATTTTACTTTATTTTCTACCTGTTCTGCCAGGCTCTCTAACCGCTGAAGCTCCTCGTAAACCTTCATATTATTTCCTTATCAAAGCACCGGCATTTTTCTCAAAAGTATGCATTAATTTACTCATGGTCTTGTCTATCACCTTGTCTGTGAGGGTTTGCTGATTGTCCTGAAGATAAAAACTCATAGCATAAGCCTTCTTACCTTCTTCCAATTTATCTCCTTTGTACATGTCAAAGACATTGATTCTTTTCAATAACTTACCTCCTACTTTAGTTGCCATTTGTCTGATTTGATCAAAAGTAACTTCTTGATCAATTACTAAAGATAAATCTCTTCTAACTTCAGGGAATTTCGAAATTTCCTGAAATTTTCCTTGAGATTTAGCCAATTTGTTAAGCCTGTTCCAATCCAATTCAGCAAAATAAACTTCTTGCTTCACATCAGCCAATTTACAAATCTCCGGAGACAAAAGACCTATTGTACCTATAGTCTGCTTGTTAATTATTAAGTTTAAGCCAAAAGAAAATGGGCTGGATTCTATAACATTTACTTCAGGCTGTGAAAGGTTCAATTTTGTCAACAGTCCTTCGACCACAGCATACAAATCTGTAAACGCAACTGGTTTTACTGTATGCATCCAATTTTCATGACTTGCATTACCGGTAAGAAAAATGGACAACATTTTCCCTTCTTCATATCCTTCCGTTGCTTTAGCATACACCGAGCCAAACTCAAATAATTTCAAGTCTTTTTGTCTCCTGTTGATATTATGTGCCAGCACTTCTAAGCCTGTAAAAACCAGACTTTGTCGGAGCACACCCAGGTCTTCACTTAGTTTATTTAGAATTAGGACGTCTTTTTCCGGTGCAAGGAAAGCGGCCTTCTCTGCATAACTAGACTTACTTAGAGAATTGGTAACCATTTCACTATAACCAATACCTGCAAGCATTTCAGAAACCCGGTACTGTAACTTATTGGCATCCTTTGCCGGATGCTCAGCCAAGAAGTCAGCTTGATAGTTTTCTTTTAACGGAATGGCTTCAAAACCATAAATTCGCAAAATTTCCTCAATGATATCAGCCTCTCGGGTAACATCCACCCTATATGGCTTCACAATGGCCACAAATCCTAATTCTGTTTCATTGGTAACTTTTATTTCCAATGATTCTAGAATCTGCTTAATTTTTTCATTACCAATTTCTTTACCAATTAATCGATTTATATGTCGATAACTTACGGGAATTTCAAAATCCGCTATCGGCTCCGGATAGATATCAGTAATAGGAGAGCTAATAACAGCTCCAGAAAGATCTTTGATCAACATGGCAGCCATTTTCAGCGCAAAAACAGGCATATTGGGATCTGTACCTCTTTCAAAACGGAAAGAAGCATCTGTCTTAATCCCATGAAATTGAGCTCCTCTACGGACAACATCCATCCCGAAGCAAGCACTTTCTAAAAAAATTGTACTTGTTTGGCTAATTACTCCTGATTCCTGCCCACCAAGGGTCCCTGCAATGCAAAGTCCTTCTTGCTTGTCACAAATCATCAGCTCTTCTCCGGACAAGGATCTTTCTTTTCCATCCAGGGTAACAAACTTTGTGCCTGCTGGCATTCTTTTAACATGGATTTCACCCCTTGAATTTTATCAGCATCAAAGGCATGAAGAGGTTGACCTAAGTCATGTAGGATATAATTGGTAGCATCTACCACATTATTAATTGGCTCCAACCCGATCGCTTTAAGGTAATCCTGAAGCCATTTAGGAGAAGGTGCTACTTTAACATTGCTAAGAGTCAGGCCCGCATACCTCGGGCAATCTTTATTGTCAGCGACGTTTACCTGAATAATTTTATCCTCATTGTCAACAGCAAAACTTTCTACCCCTTTTAAGACCAACTCCTTATTTAATAAGGCCTTCAAATCCCTAGCTACTCCCAGATGGGATGCAGCATCTGCCCGATTTGGGGTCAAACCAATTTCAAGCACATCTACTTCCTTGATATCAAACAACTGACCAACCGGACTGCCATTCGGTAGAGCAGTATCTAAAACAAGAATTCCTTCATGTCCTTCCCCCAGTCCAAGCTCATCTTCGGCGCAGATCATCCCTAAAGACACCTCACCTCTAATTTTAGCTTTTTTAATTACAAATGGCTCTCCTGAGGACGGGTAAAGCGTAGCCCCAACTTTGGCTACCGGTACTTTTTGTCCCTTGGCAACATTAGGCGCACCACAAACGATAGGCACAACCTCATCCCCTAAGTCTACTGTAGTGAGTCTAAGTTTGTCTGCATTGGGGTGTGGCTCACAGCTCATCACTTCTCCAACTACTATGCCTTTAAGGCTTCCTTTTACTGATTCGTAGGTCGTTATTCCCTCTACTTCCAAGCCTCCGGCAGTTAACAGGTCGGCAATTTCTTCAGTAGATTGATTGAACGGTATATAATCTTTGAGTCGATTGATCGAAATTTTCATTATTACGGTTTTGACTAAGATACAAATTTACAATAATTGCCCTCTACTTAAAGGTTATTTATTGTAATTTTTCTCCCCTGCCCTGATAGGGATTTCTAAAATGTTTTCTTTTGGAGGAATGGGGCATGCAAAATCGGGGTTATAAGCGCAATATGGATTATAAGCAAGATTAAAATCTATGGTTATGGAGCTAGAACCATCCTGACGAAGATTGATATAACGCCCACCACCATAAGTTTCATCAGCACTTGTCCCATCTGCAAAAGCCAAAAAAAGTTTCTTAAATCGACTTCATCTTCTGCTTGCAATAATAGAAGTTTGAGGGATTTCCCTTGTAATTCAAACGTCACAAAGGAGTGCCTTATATACCTTTCCAAGGTACCATCTGTCATAGGAATTTCCACGATTCTTTTATTGGGCACAGGCTCTAACCTCCCCCTTACTTTATAGGATGGATCTATAGGATAGAAATCCAAGGGGTCAAGGTCTTTTTTTGATCTTCTTCTAATGGTGAATCAATATTATACTTTAAGAACTTAAACTGTCGCTCTCTTTCTGCGGCAATATTTTCTAAATACACCTCAGGATCAATGGTCCCGGTAAAGGTATACAACAGAGAACCAAGGACTACCAGCCCAACAAATGCCAACAATAAAGATTTTTTATTCATAGTAAATTAGATCATACTTTCATCTGCAAAGCTAAAATAGCCAACATCTGTGAAAATCACATGATCTAAGACAGGAAGCTCTAAATTTTTACCTACCAAGGTTAATTTTTTAGTAAGACTAATATCAGCACCGGATGGTTTCAAATTCCCAGAAGGATGATTATGAACTAATATAATGGCACTTGCCAGATTTTCCATGGCATATTTAAAAATTAATTTAGGGTCTGCAATAGTGGCAGAAGTGCCTCCCTGGCTAATCAATTGTTTTTTGATAACCACATTGCTGCGATTCAAAAATAAGACGTAAAAATACTCTATAGTTTCATCTAACAGCTCAGGTCGCATTAGCGTGTAAACATCTGCTGATGAGGTGATTTTCGTTTTCTTCTGAGGCTCAGATTCCTTTCTCCTCCTACCCAGTTCTAATGCACTTACTATCCCAAGGGCCTTGGCTTCCCCAATTCCCTTAAATTTCTTTAAATCATTTACAGACAACCTTGCCAACTGGGCCAGGTCGTTGTTGACACTCTGCAAGATATGCTTGGAAAGGTCCACTGCGCTAAGGTTTCTTGAACCAGAGCCTATTAAAATGGCGATTAATTCTGCATCTGAAAGCTGTGCCTTTCCTCTAAGCAACAATTTCTCTCTAGGCCTATCTTCCTCAGCTAAGGCGGATATTCTAATCGACCGGTAATCGTCCATAGGCAAAAAGATTACATAAAATTGACACCAAAAACCCCTTAAAGAATACATCCCAAGTTTCTTAAACAAACGCCAACCACCTGGTTTAATAGGGAATACCATTAAAAATATAAAAAAATAGGCATAAAAAAACCCTACTTTAAAGCAGGGTTTAAATATCTAATGCAAACAGACCTTATAGGGCATTAACAAACTTGGTCAATTTGGATTTTTTATTGGCTGCATTATTCTTGTGAATAACATTCTTTTTAGCCAGTTTGTCCAACATCGAATTTACCTGGTTTAAGAGCTCCTGAGCTTCCGCCTTGTCTTCAGTATTTCTCAATCTTTTGATGAAAGTCCTGGTGGTTTTGGCCTGGTATCTGTTTCTTAACCTTTTGGCTTCATTTGCACGAATTCTCTTTAAAGCCGATTTGTGATTTGCCATACTGTATATAATTAACTTTTTCCTTTTTTGCTTAATATTGGATCGCAAATTTAGCTGTTTTATTTTTAATTGCAAAACAATTATTTAAATATGAAGAAATAGAAGATTTTACAATCTCTGATTTTTTCACTATTTTCATAGATTACATTATATAACAAGTAAAATATGCGACTTTATTTGTTTTGTATTTTTATATTTTTCATCTATTATCAAGACGTAATTGCTTGGGGATTTTATGCACATCGCTTGATTAATCGTCAAGCTGTGTTCTCCCTTCCTCCTGAACTAATGGTGCTATTTAAGCCCAATTTAGCCTATATTTCCGACAAAGCTGTTAATCCTGACAGAAGACGTTATGCGGTACAAGGGGAAGCTGAAAAACATTATATAGACCTTGATGTGTATGGTGACAGTGCTATCTTTAAACTGCCCCAATCTTGGCAAGAGGCTCAAATTATATATGGAGAAGACAGCCTAAGAAAAAACGGCATATCCCCTTGGAGTACCTACCAAACTTTTCAATACCTCACTTACGCTTTTCAAAAAAAGACCGCCAAGCCATTCTCAAACTAGCCGCTGATCTTGGTCATTACTTGGGGGACATCAATGTCCCCCTCCACAGCACTGAAAATTACAATGGTCAAAACACCAACCAATATGGAATTCACGGCTTTTGGGAAAGCAGGCTACCAGAACTCTATGCCAAAGATTATGATCTTTTTGTGGGGAAAGCCGAATATTTAACCAACCCGAGAAAAGAAATTTGGGAAGCCATTGAAGTGGCTCATAATGCATTAGATTCGGTTTTTAGTTTCGAGAAATTATTAACAGATAAATTTCCCGATGACCAGAAATACAGTTATGAAAACCGTGGAAGCATTACCACCAGGGTTTATTCCAAGGCATTCAGCCTCGCTTACCATCAAATGTTGGCCGGTCAAGTGGAACGACAAATGAAAAAGACGATCAAACTAATTGCTGACTTTTGGTACAGCGCCTGGATTCTAGCCGGTCAACCCGACTTGACAAATCCGGCACCTAACTTTCGACCACCTTTTGAAATTGACAGTATTGAGACACCTCAGGATTCAATCAAAAACGTCAGGGAACATCAGTCTCTTTTTACTGACCCTGAAGCACTTTTTGGAAGAGTTTAAATAAGAATTTATACTATTGGCAAGCCTTTCGAAAGTATTGCGGAAGACGTCCTCGTTTTCTTCCAAGAGGGTAACCCTGAATCCTCGTAAGTCAGAACAGAAAGAACTTACCGGAACAACACATATCCTCTCTGAGGCAAGCAAATTGTAAACAAATCGCTTATCATTTGGCATATCCTTTTCTTCTAACCACTTCTCTAAATGGGATTTAATCGCTTTATTTTCCACAGGAAGGAATTGATCTTCATCCAGCACCCCTTCATCAAAGATGACAGTATTGTAAAAAGCTCCTTTGGTTTTATTGAATTTAATGCCCGCTACATTACCCAAAACTTCTTCCATGATTCTGCTTCTGGTACCAATCGCTGCATTTGCCGTGATCCTATAATCTTTATAAGCCGGGTGACTCATAATTTTTGGTATGGCAAGTTGAGGTAACGTTGTGGAGCAAACCTCGATCATTTTTGCATTTTCAAGGGTTATGCAAAGCTTTGTAAATTCTTCTGAAGTATGTTTGTTGTAAAACTCCATCCAGCCACACCTAGATCCCGGCCAAGGGAATTCTTTGGAGATACCTTTTAAGGATATTCCCGGCAAATCATTTCCTAAAATTTCAGCCAGACTTATAGCCTCATAACCATTATAGGTTATGTTTTGATAAATCTCATCTGCGATCAATAACAGATTAAATTCCCTGGCAATCTCTACAAATCTATCCAAAACTTCCCTAGGGTATACCATCCCTGTAGGGTTGTCCGGATTAATAATCAGGATACCTACCACCGAGGAATTGTATTTTACCTTATTGTAAAGATCCTCCATGTCAGGGTACCAATTGTTATCCGGATCTAGCTTATAGGTCAAAGGTGCTGAATTGGCATGCGCCGCTTCAGCAGAGCTATGAGTGGAATAGGCGGGTGAAGGCCCAATAATTCGTGCTGTAGGAGTTAGAAACTGGTACAACTTGGCTATGCCATCCCCCAACCCATTGAAAAACAAGATATCTTCAGCCTCTATTTTTACCCCTCCTTTTTTGTTGTTAAGGTTGGCTAGAAATTTACGTGTTTCAAGCATACCTTTGCTATCCGCATATCCATAACTATGATCGTCCTGAACAAGCTCGGAAACAATTTCCTTCATCCAAGTGGGTATGGTATTGTTTTTCTGTATAGGATCTCCTATATTTTCCCAGGTGATCTCATACCCAAGATCTTCAATCAGTCTTGCTTTTTTACAATCCCCCTGATTTCATAGTTCAATTCTTCAGCGCCCGGGCGCAATAGCAATTGTCTCATCATAATTTTATGCGATGCTGGCTTTAAAGCACAAAGAAACAAAAAACGAAAATAAACTGAACCATATTTTAAAAAAAGGAAGACTTCAAATAAAAAAATCCCTTTGCTACGCCTAAACATAACAAAGGGAAAACACAAACACAGGATTTTTAATAAAGCTTTTTATTTAAGCTTTTTATATTTAATTCGTTTCGGCGTAAGGTCCCCTAAACGCTTTTTCTTGTTTTCCTCATAATCAGAGAAATTGCCTTCAAACCAATACACATTACTGTCCCCTCAAAGGCAAGAATATGAGTACATATTCTATCCAGGAACCAACGGTCGTGAGAGATTACCACTGCACATCCGGCAAAATTCTCCAAGGCTTCTTCCAGCGCTCTTAGGGTATTTACGTCCAAATCATTGGTAGGCTCATCCAAAAGTAAGAGGTTTCCTCCCTTTTTCAAAGTCATGGCCAAATGAACCCGATTTCTTTCACCTCCGGAAAGTACGCCAACCTTTTTACCCTGATCAGACCCCCCAAAATTGAAACGACTCACATACGCTCTGGAATTCACTTCTTTGTTCCCAAGTTGCACGTATTCGTTCCCTTCAGAAATTGTTTCATATACAGTTTTGTTGGGGTCCAAGGTGTCATGTTCTTGATCAACATAAGCTATTTCCACCGTTTCCCCTATTTCAAAATGACCGGCATCAGGTTTTTCATCTCCGGTAATTAAATTGAATAGCGTGGATTTACCTGCACCATTGGGACCAATCACTCCTACAATCCCGCCTTGAGGCAATGAAAAAGTGAGGTCATCAAATAGTAATTTATCTCCAAAAGCTTTCGAAACCCCTTTGACTTCTATGACCTTACTCCCAAGTCTTGGTCCCGGAGGAATATACAGTTCAAGTTTAGATTCTTTTTCTTTGGCATCTTCACCCACAAGCTTATCATAAGCATTCAACCTTGCCTTACCTTTGGATTGTTTGGCCTTTGGCGACATCCGGATCCACTCCAATTCTCTTTCAAGGGTCTTCTGCCGTTTAGACTCTGTTTTTTCTTCTTGCTTCAAGCGATCTTGCTTTTGCTCTAACCAACTCGAATAATTTCCTTTCCAAGGTATCCCTTCACCTCTGTCCAGTTCTAGAATCCAGCCGGCCACATTATCTAGAAAATATCGATCGTGAGTAACCGCTATTACTGTGCCTTTGTAATTTTTTAAATGTTGTTCAAGCCATAAAACCGACTCAGCATCCAAGTGGTTGGTAGGCTCATCTAGTAACAAGACGTCAGGCTCTTGCAAAAGCAACCTACATAAAGCCACTCTTCTTTTCTCCCCTCCGGATAGATTTTCTACGATGGCATCAGCAGGAGGGAGACGCAAAGCATCCATTGCTTTTTCCAACATGGTTTCCAATTCCCAAGCATTCGCGGCATCTAATTTTTCCTGAACCTCACCTTGTTGATCAATCAATTTTTGCATGGCATCCGGATCTTCCATGACAGCCGGATCCATAAATTTCTCATTAATTTGCTCAAACTCTTTCAAAAGGTTAACGGTATCACTAACAGCCTCTTCCACTACTTCTTTTACCGTTTTAGTAGGGTCTAATACCGGCTCTTGTTGTAACATACCTACAGAGTATCCCGGGGACCACACCACTTCACCTTGGTATTCGGTTTCCATTCCGGCAATTATTTTCAGCAAGGAACTTTTTCCAGAGCCATTAAGTCCTAGAACGCCTATTTTGGCACCATAAAAAAACGAAAGGTAAATATCTTTAAGTACTTTTTTCTGTGGAGGGTAAACTTTGGAAACTCCCGCCATAGAAAAAATTATTTTTTCATTACTCATGGTTGATTTATGTTTAATTTAAAAAGCAAAGATGGTAAAAAATCGGCTTTCTTAGGATAAATGAACCATATTTAATTAATTTGCAGAAATACGTCAAACCACTAAATATTTGCAACCAACCTTTTAATCATGACTGAACATCCATTTGGATATATTATAGGAGACAAAATCTACTTGAAGGGCTTCTTAGGCCAAGAAGATCGTGTGATAGGAGAGGTTAAAGAAGATGAAGCTTCCACCTTTCGCTATTTTGAGGGTAGATTTGACACCGTAAAACAAAAGGTAGAAAAATTAAAAAGTGACATTCAGGAAAACCAAAACAAAGGCTCTTTCTTGATGAAACTCATTCACCTTAAGTCCTCATTAATGTCCTATGACGGACTTGGGGATTTTCCTGAGCTAATCAAAGAACTTGAAGAACAGGAAGCCTATTTGGAAGAAATCATACAATCCAATCGACAGAAAAATTTAGAAATAAAGAATGAACTTATCCAAGAGGCTGAAACCTACAAGGACAGCACTGACTGGAAAGAAACTTCTGAGGTTTTTAAAGAGCTAAAGCTCAAATGGCTAAAAACAGGTCCTGTAGAAAAGGAATTGGAAGAAGAAATCAACAAAAAATTCCAAGACATCCTCGATGTTTTCTACGGCAATCGTAAAAATTATTTTGATGGGCTAGCTTTGCAAGCAGAGCAAAACATCAAAGTCTACGAAAATCTATTAGAACGCGCTAGGGAAGCATACAATTTGGCAGATGTAAAGACTGCCTTTGAAATAAGCAAGAGAATACAGAAAGAGTGGAAAACTTCAGGTCGGGTTCCCGCATCAAAAAGGCAACCCATTTGGGATGAGTTTTCTAAAATCAATAACCGTATTTTCAGCAAATACAAGCGCATGAGTCAAAGCATGCCCACCATCAGCCCCGGGTTAATGATTAAGAAAATTGATCGATGGGCTGAAGAAATGCGACTTCTTTCCAAAGGAGAAGTAAATGAAAGCAAATTGAACCAAGCGAAAAAATTACAGGGAGAATGGAAAAAGCTTCCTCCAAAAAAACCAAGAAATGCACAACAAAGTATTGGCTCTTTCGTATTCTTTTCAGAAATAATCTTTGAGAAATCATTTCTTGACAAACTTTGTCATTCAAAATATGAAGGGTTTGCTGAAATGCCTGAAACGGAGCAAAATTCCTTAAAAATAAACCTTTTGAAAGATCTTATTGCCCGAGATCAAAGAGAACTTGTCACTGTAAGGGAAAATGCTGAGAACTTTAGAAGTCAGGAAGGCGAATTTGATCACATAATGAGAAAAAAATTGCCGCCCATAAAAGAAAAGTCGATGTGAAAAACAGTATTTTAAAAGAACTTACAAACAATTAATCCGTAAATGTTTTAGTTTAAGAAAGTATTTCTATTTTTGCACCCCTTTAAGGGGATCTTTAAAATTGTGTAGATTATGTATTGGACTTTAGAACTTGCCTCCTATCTGGAAGACGCTCCGTGGCCAGCCACCAAGGATGAGTTAATTGATTTTGCTATTCGCTCTGGAGCACCGTTAGAGGTTGTCGAAAACCTCCAAGAGCTTGAGGACGACGGAGAACCTTATGAAAATATCGAGGAAATATGGCCGGATTATCCAACAAAAGACGATTTCTTCTTTAATGAAGATGAATATTAATTATCAAGCCTTCTCTATTAAGTGAAGGCTTTTTCACTGCCTTATATCCTTAAGGCTTTTTTAAGTTTTATCATGCCCTTTTTGCTCACCGGCAATTGGGTATTGTCTTTAAGAAACACCAAATAGTTTTCCTTTTGGTAAGGCTCTATTTTACTTATTGCTGAAATATTCACAATATGTGATCGATGGATGCGAGTGAAGTTTTGGGGATCAAGCATTTTTTCAAAGTAGGACATGGTTCCTAATTTTAGGAACTGTTTTCCTGCTGAGTTGATCTTTACATAGTCACCATCGGCACTAATGGAGGCAATATTGGCTTCCTGCAAAACCTCAATCCTGTTACCGGTCTTTACCACAACCCTGGTCAGAAATCCCTCTGATGGCATTTCCTCTTTTAATCTTGTCAATTTAGATGAATCATTAGGTGCTATACTTACCCGTTGAATAGCTTGACCCAGTCTTTCTTTAGAGAATGGCTTTAGCAAATAATCCACCGCCTGTAATTCAAAAGCCTTGATGGCATAATTGTCATATGCTGTAGTGAAAATTATCTTTGGAGGCTCTTCTAATAGCTCTACCAATTCAAAACCGGTGATTTTGGGCATTTCAATATCAAGAAATACCAAGTCAGGTTGAAGTTCTCCAATTCCTTTAAAGGCCTCAAACCCGTCGTTAAACCGCCCTACCACTTTGAGGTCAGGAAAATCTTCTAAATAATCTTGAAGTAAATCTTGAGCCAATGGCTCATCATCTACAATAATACAACGTATCATTTAATTTGTGGGATTTTTAAAGTAGCAGTAAAATGACCATCGCTTTGGCTGTAATCCAATAAATCCTTCCTCCCAAATATCAAAAACAATCTCCTTTCCAAACTTTCTAAACCAAAGCCGGTTCCTGATGCTTTTTTAGAATTTTCGTCACTGGGATTTGTTACTGTCACCTCTAGACAATCCAATTTTTGACTTGCCTCAATCTGAATTAAAACTTCTCCGGTGACACCATACAAACCATGTTTCACAGCATTTTCTACTAAAGTCTGGAGCAACAGAGAAGGTAACTTTAAGGTTGAAATACTTTTAGGTATCGTTATTTCATAACTAAGCCTATGACCAAAACGGATTTTTTCCAAATAAAAATATTGAGTTATAGCCTCCATCTCACTCGCTAAATCAGTCCATTCTTTTGAATCGGACTTCAGGTTTTTTCTATAATATTCAGCCAGTCCCTGAACCATATTACGAGCTTTCTCCGGATCTCTTTTTAATAGGGCATTAATCGAATTCAAACTATTAAAAAGGAAGTGAGGCTGCATTTGCTGTCTTAAATAATGTAGCTCTGCATCAGTAGATAATTTTTGGCGACTCTCTTCATGCTGCAGCTTATTAAAATCTTTGCTACTTGACCTATAGGATAGCACATTTATACCTACCAAATGTAAGAGCCATGTTCCAATGCAAATTCTTAATGGAACAGTATCTCCATAAACGATTTTATCCTCTGCAAAAACTAACCAGCCTGACTCCCACAAAATTTGATTCCCATAGGTAAGTAAAGCTGCTAACACAAGGGAAAATAACAGGGTTGGCCAACTTTTAACCTCTCCAACAGGATAGTAATTTAACATTAGCTTGATAAGGATAGCTCCCAGACCAAACGTAAAAGCACTTATCAGACCATCAGCAATACTCCATTCTACATTACCCTGCTCCAAATAAGCAGTAAGAAAAGTACCTGCGAAAACCATCAAAAGAAAAATCACCTGATCCTTACTATTTTCATTGATTTTTAAGAATTCAGGTGACTTTTCCATAGTGGACCTAATTTTAGTAGGAAGTGATTTCTATTCCACCAAAAATCACTGAACCTGTGATGATTAATTTTTTGTCGGCATTTTGAGCAACCCCTTGTTGCGCATATCTCTTATCATCTATTCCGGCTGCCAAATTGGACACACCCAACTGTACGTCCCAGTGGGGTGGAACAATGAGTTTGAGTCCCCCAAAAGCAACTGAGACTTTCAATACTGCTTGATCCTGGATATCCGCATGCATTAAGTCAATGTCTGCTCCTCCAAATACAGAGGTGACGTCCCCTCCTTTAAAATTCTTGCTCATTACTTTTCTTTTAATTCCGGTTAGAAAAGCATCTACATTGACAAAGTCGGAGCTGTACTTACCAAAGACTTTTTCATTCTCAGCAGTACTTTTATCAAAGCCTTCTTCCCAACCTTTCAAATTAAAAGATTTGTTTCTATTCTTTTTAAAAATAATATAAAGCCCCAATAAAATTAAACCGATGGGTAACAGCATAGGCCCAATATGGAAAGGTAAAAACATAAAGTCTTTCAGCAGAAAAAACCTCCAATTAAGATTATAACGACTGAGCCAGTACTCTGAAACCTGTTTTTGTAACCTGTATAAATACCTATTGCAATAAGAATCATTGGCCATGAAAATACCCAGTATGGTATAAACAAGCCCATCTGTTTGAGTAAAAGCAGTGAGCCAACCACTAAAATGATGACTCCTAATACAAAATTACCATTTCTTTTTCCATTCATGATTTTAGTTTTTTAATAATGAACGAAAGGTCTTACAATCGAACTTCTTTTCAAAAACCATATCGGTTAAGGAAAAAATAATACCGTTAAACGACCTATTTTTACGGTTAAATGATTTTTCCCTTTTCAGCCAATAAAAAACTAGCGTAGCTTAAATCTTCTGGGGTAGTCAGCTTGATATTTTCTCTATTTCCCATGATCAGTCGAACTTCCCATCCCATGTTTTCATATACGGTAGCGTCATCCGTAAAATAAGGCTTTTCTTCTGTTAAAAAAGCTGACTTTATCCTTGCCAGTTGAAAAGTTTGTGGGGTCTGTACCAATCGAAATTCGTCTCTATTCTTAAACTGAGAACTTCCATTGGCCTTAACCTTCCTGATTGAATCTTTCAAATCTACCACAGCAATGGCACTCCCTTCTTTGGCTGCAGTCAGGTAACTTTCATGGATCACCTTTTCTGAAACAAAAGGCCTGACACCATCATGAATGGCCACCAAGCCAGCTTCATTATCAGGAATACTATTCAATCCATTTTTGACGGACCCAAACCTACTTGCCCCACCTTGAATCAATTGATGAGGTACATTGAAATTATATTCTACACAAAGTTTTTCCCAATAGTCGAATTGGCTGTTCGGCAAAACCAAAATCAAATTTAAGTCGGTATCGTAGTCATAAAACACTTGTAAGGTATGCATTAATACAGGCAAGCCTCCAATCGGCAGGAATTGCTTGGCTACTTCTCCGCCCATCCGGACACCTGAACCACCAGCCACAATTACCGCATATTTAACCTGATTATTCTTCATACCTTATTAACTTACCAAAAGCTTGGAACACACCAATGCCGATAAAACTTCTTTTTGTCCCCCGTAGGATACCGTCATGTTTTTATCGTAAGGCTCCACTTCTAAAACTTCCACTTCAACTCCTAATGCCAGTCCTTTACTATTCAGGTATTTTAAAAATTCATCTGAGGTCTTGCTAAGTGCCTTTAGAGTCACCAACTCCTCCGGCTGACAATCAGAAAGTAACCTAAACTTTTGAGTGGCAATTTCCCCGGTACTTGTTGGAATTGGGGACCCGTGTGGATCCCTCTCAGGGTAACCAAGAATTTCATCCATTCTTTCAAAAAGGCAGTTGATTGGATGTGCTCCAACTGTTCTGCGATTTCATGCACTTCTTCCCAACCAAAGCCCATCTTCTCTACCAAATACATTTCTGTAAGCCTGTGCTTTCTAATGATCATGGCAGCCATCTTTTTTCCTTTCGCTGTAATTTTAAGGGGTTTGTATTTTTCATACTCCAATAAACCCATCCCTGCTAATTTCTTTACCATACTATTAACTGAAGGAAGACTAACTTCCAGAGCTTGGGCAATACTTGTAGTATTGACATCATCAGAAGCGATGGCTTGGTTAAAAATCACTTTTAAGTAATTTTCTATAGATTGGCTGTTATTCATTGCTTTAATTATTTCAAAACAAAGATAAAAAAATATTGAAATAAATTTGTTAGACCAATCTAACTATTTAAATTTGCCTTGACTAAATCCAAAATAAATTTCATAAAAAACAAGCTGTTTCAGGTGATTTCCACAGGCTTAAGATTTGCTCAGCTTAGAAATCCCCAAATTGCAACAGAAATATATTTTAAAGAAAAAGAATGTTCGATATCCTCGTTGACTATTTAAGTAGTATTGCCCCGGCTTATGCCGCACTTATAGCTACCACATTTACCTGGTTTGTCACTGCTGTGGGAGCTGCTTTCGTATTTTTCTTTAAGAAATTGAACCGACCTTTTTTAGACACCATGATGGGTTTTACTGGAGGGGTGATGATTGCTGCAAGTTTTTGGAGCCTCTTGGCCCCTGCCATCAATATGACTGAGGGTGAAAGCTTTGCAAAGGTTATTCCTGCCGCCATAGGATTTTTGGCGGTTCCATGTTTATTTTTGTCTTGGATAAGATATTACCCCATGTCCATATCAATTTCAAAAAACAGAAGGAATTAAAACACCTTGGCAAAGAACAACCCTTTTGGTATTGGCCATCACCATGCATAACATCCCTGAAGGTTTGGCTGTAGGAGTACTTTTTGGTGGGGCTGCCTCCGGTGTTCCCGAGGCCAGTATTGCCGGTGCTTTGATTCTTGCCATAGGAATAGGTTTGCAAAACCTTCCTGAAGGAATAGCTGTAGCCGTTCCTCTAAGAAGAATGGGATTAAGCAGAAGGAAAAGTTTTATGATGGGGCAAGCTTCCGCTTTGGTTGAACCCATTGCAGGGGTATTGGGTGCCGTAGCTGTTTCCATTTTCACCCCTATACTTCCCTATGCTTTGGCCTTTGCTGCCGGAGCCATGATATTTGTAGTAATTGAGGAGGTAGTTCCTGAATCGCAGCAGGATGGAAACACCGACTTGGCCACTATGGGCTTCATCGGTGGTTTTATCATCATGATGGTCTTAGATGTGGCGCTTGGATAAATAAAATTTACCTCCCCTGTTGTACTTCCGGATTAACAGGATATGGCAGAGGATCTCCATTTAGTCCGGCAATGATATTCTCAACAGCACATGTGGACATTTTATCTCTGGTTTCCTTTGTCGCAGATCCAATGTGCGGAAAGACTACAGCATTGTCCATTTCCAATAAAGGATTATCTTTAGACATGGGCTCCGGATTGGTAACATCCAAGCCTGCTCCCCAAATAACCTGCTTTTTCAAAGCTTCAATAAGTTCATCCTCCTTATGTACACCTCCACGGGCTGTATTGATAAAGATCGCTGAAGACTTCATTTTCTTGAATTGCTCCATACCAAACATACCTTTGGTTTCCGGGGTCAAAGCTGTATGCACAGAAACTACATCGCTTTTTGCCAAAAGCTCATCCATACTGACAAGTTTGGCTCCCAGTTCTTGTTCAGCTTGCGCATTGACTCCTCGGTTATGGTAGAGGATTTTCATCCCCCAAGACTGGGAACAAATCTTGGCCAACTCTGTTCCAATTCTTCCTAAACCTACAATTCCTAAGGTCTTTCCGGCCAAGTCAAAACCAAGATCTTGGGTAGGTTGAGAGGCTCCCCACTGACCTTTTTTTATTTTTTTATGTAGAAATAGTGCTCTTCTTGCTACGGTTAGCATCAATAAGAGCGCCGTTTCAGCTGTTGCTTTGTTCAATACATTGGGAGTATTACCTATAGGTATTCCGTTTGCCGTTGCTGCTTTTATATCGACACCGTCAAACCCAACTGAATGAAGTGCCACCACCTTTAGGTGATTGCATTCCTTGAAAAATCTGCATCCAATCCAGCCTGACCAACGCTTAAAAAGCATCATGGCCTTTGCAAAACTGAATGGCTTGACCTCTATCCAATATAGGTTTCTCTTTCCATACAGTATATTCAATGCCTGCCTCTTCAAGCAATTTAAATCCAACCTCGGGAATTATCTTATTTATAAAAACTTTCATGAATCTTGAGTTTATCACAAAAAGGTGTACAACAATTAATAAAGGCGGGATATCCCGCCTTTATTGTAATTTACTTCACATACCTAAAATCAAAATTTAGGTCAAAATCTTTTAAGAAAGCTATCATCAAATCTATTACGTTTTTAATATCCTCCTTACTGGCTGTTTCTACAGTGGTATGCATGTATTTTAAAGGCAATGAAATCAAAGCTGCCGGCACTCCTCCATTTGAGTAGGCAAAAGCATCAGTATCAGTTCCCGTACTCCTAGATGAAGCAGATCTTTGAAAAGGAATGTCTTCTTTCTTTGCACTATCGATAATCAAATCCAATAACTTCTTATGCACTGCTGCTCCACAGGTTAATACAGGGCCTTTACCGGCTGTATAATCACCGCTGGCAATTTTACTGTACATGGGTGCGGTAGTATCATGACAAACATCCGTGATGATAGCTACATCAGGCTTGATCCTAGCGGCAATCATCTCTGCTCCCCTTAAGCCTATTTCTTCCTGCACGGCATTGACTATATACAAGCCAAACGGTAATTCCACTTTTTGCTCCTTCAATAATCTAGCCACTTCTGCAATCATGTATCCACCAATGCGATTGTCAAGAGCCCTCCCGAATAGAATTTTTTATTCAATTCAGTCAACTCGTCATTAAAAGTAATGACACTTCCTACGTGAACACCCATTTCCAGTACTTCCTCTTTTGACCTGGCTCCAATATCAATGAAAATATTTTCCATTTTAGGCGTCTCTTCTTTCGCTTTGTCTCTGACATGTATGGCCGGCCAGCCGAAAACCCCGGGCACCACACCTTTGTCTGTATGAATATTGACACGCATCGAAGGGGCAATCATATGGTCTGATCCTCCATTTCTTATCACATAAATGTATCCCTCCGGAGTAATGTAATTTACGAACCAGCTAATTTCATCCGCATGCGCTTCGATGACAACCTTAAATTTTGCATCAGGATTGATCACCCCCACTGCAGTTCCATAAGCATCTGTAAAATAATCATCCACAAAAGGTTTAATATAATCCAACCAAATTTGCTGGCCGGAAGCTTCAAAACCTGTTGGAGAGGCATTGTTTAGGTATTTGTAAAGAAATTTTTCGTTAGTATTCATATTGTGTTTTAATTGTATCTGGTGCTTGACCACAAAATAGCTGCCATTAATCCAATAACTGACTAAAGTTAAAGTGCAATCGAAGCTATTCGGTTAATCAATCGGGATAAAGTTACAAACAAGATTGATAGCGCAAAAATACTGTTTGCAACAATCTTAATTAGAAATTAAATATATTACTTTTTAGTGGGTAAAGTTGATTTTTCACCTTTTCAAAAACCTTGATTGACAGGTAATGGTAAAAATTCAAGCCATTCTCGTATTAAGGAAAACTACTATTTTAATTGATATTCGGTTTTGATTTGTTATATTAAAGCATGAACAGATTAATATTAGTCTTGATTTTATTGTTTTCAATTTCCTGTGAGCAAGGAATTGAGAACAATGATTATATCATTATCCAAAAAGAGGATTTCACATTAATCCCCTTACAATCAAACAAATATTTTTTCGAGGAAATCATCAACCCTTCTAATATCGGATTAGTTGACGACAAAATTCTGATCTCTGAAGCATGGAGAGTACCTGAGGAACATCCCCGTATTCATATTGTCAATTCCACGGATTGGACTTATAATAAACCAAAGGGGAAACATGGTGAAGGCCCTTTAGAATTGATTGATGCTAGTTTGTTTTATAAAGGAGAAAATCCTGATACTTTTTGGACCTATTCGATGAATAGGAGGAAATTGGTCGAATATTCGATGTCAAACCTTACACTTCTTGGGAAAAGTGAATGGAAAATGACTGAGCCAATGATGGATCTTTGGTTTTTTACTCAGGCTACTGACAGTAGTTTCTTGGGAATATCAAGAGTGAGTGAAAATCGAATTCTGGAGTTTGATAAAGAAGGAAATAGAATCGGAGGATATGGAAATTGGGAAAAGGTAAAGGATAGACCTGAGCTGAATTATACTCAACTAGCAGTATTAAATGGCGGTTTTTTTAAAGGAAATGCTGAGGAAGGTCTCTTTATTAGAGTAGGACTTTTCAGGGATAGGCTTGAGATTTTTAACAACCGAGACAAATCCTTTATCATCATAGATGGGCCGGACTTGGAATTGCCAGCATTTGAAATAATTGGAAATGAGTTATACCTGGGACCAGACCCTCACTTTCGCTATAGAGATGCTGTTGTTACTAAAAACTACATTTTCGCATTGTACGGTGGAGTAAGCCACTCTGATTTCAACAAAACATCAGTTTTGGCTACACAAATCTGGGTTTTTGACCACATGGGACAGCCCCTATATAACTTAAAATTGGATAGATCACTTATCAATTTTGTGATTAATGAGGGAACAAATGAAATCTATGGGTTGACTACAGATGAAGACCCCGGGATTGCAGTTTATACTATACCAAAGGAACTTTTATAAAGAAAATATCAGCTATCAAAAGTAATTACCAATCTTATTGATTGGTATCCAAAGCATTTTCATTTTTAGCAATGCTTTCCATTAACTCCGGTGCTAAGCTTGTGATAGTATTGGTCAATTCACCTAAAGCTGACATATTGGAAAGGATGATCACCCCATTTTCTATTCATTGAGCCACCCATTCAACAATTTCCGGGTTAGCATTGAGGATAGCACAACATTACTTTTCAGACATCACAAAATCAAAAATTCCCTGAATCCCTTAACTGCAAGGTATTGACTATTGTTGGAGTAATTTTCACTTGGATCAAATAATACAGATTGCATGCCTAGCTCTTCTGCTGCCTTTATTTCTGATTGAATATCATCCCCTAAAACCAGAACTTCATGAGGGGACAATTGATATTTCAATAACATTTCGACAAAAACATCTTTCTTTGTACGATTTGAAACCAAAGGATCTACAATATTAATTTGTTCAAAGTCATCCTGAATTCCTAGTGCATTTATCTTACTTTTTTGTAAATTAGTAAAACCTGTGGTTACCAGAAACTTTTTAAAAGGCACCTTCCTAACAAGTGAATAACTTTCAAAAGGAAAGATCTTCCCTTGATATTTTAATTGACTTAGGTACTTTATACATTCCCGATACAGCTGTGGGCTGAAATCATAACGCTTCGCCACTACTTGGAAAGGTAATCTCTGGAGATCATTTTTAATTGAGACAAAATTCTTTTTTAATTCATGGCGATTTCCAAGTTGCCTATAAAGTCCTCCAAATAATTGCGGTGCAATTGATGCTACGGAGTAAATGGTATTGTCCAAATCAAATACCAGCGCTTTTATAGCGTTTTTTTTATAGTCATTAAGGAGTTATTTTTCATTCCAAGAATCGAGTCCCAGTAATTTCCTTCCCAGCCTGCTTAATTTAGCAATCTCATGATTTTGCTCTCTTCGAGCAGGGTCCCCCGAAAGCATGTCCTTCAGGAACCAGCTTTTCTTTCCACGATCTTATTCTCCAATCCCTCATGGCATGATTTTCCTCTTCGGCAGGAATCATTGATATGTATTGTGCTATCCTTACCTTTTTGGAATAATTTGGCCGAATTCCATGAGGAAGCATACTATTAAATATGAGTAAATCTCCGGCATTTAATTTTACCTTTGTCAAATCAAACCCTGAGATATCGGGCTTAAAGCGATCCCTGTCTTTAGGTTGTGTATGTTTCCATTCCTCATAGGTACGATACAATTCAGGGATACACTGAAATCCGCCCATATTTTCATCTACCTGATCGGCAAGTGCCAGTACACCCTGAACATTTTGTGGTTTTGTTTCTGGGTCGTAATCCCAGTGAATAAACCCTTTGTAGGAAAACTCGGGCCGAATTGGAAAATTTAAGTTAGCCCTATCAATCGTAACCCATAGTTTCTCGGTTCCCCAAATATCAGCGAAAGCGGCATGAATACGCGGACACTGTCGATTGTCCCATAGGTATTGGTGGTTGTAAATTTCAACCATTCCGGTGTTGGTCAGCTCTTTCATCTTCATTTCTGGAGATGGCTTATACCATGTATTCGGATCATCCGGAGATTTACCTTCATATTGCCACAAAAAATCTTCAAGTTTTTTCACCTGATTTTTGGTACAGCATCCTTAATGACCACATATCCATTGTGAATCCAGAAGTTCCAATCTTCCTCAGTTAAAACACTTAAGGGTGCACCGCCACTCCGGTCATTTAATCTTTTTTTACTAGAGGTGGCAATTGATGGGTTTCCCGGAATGTTTCCATGGCCCGTATTTTTTTGTTGCTTGGTTTGAACATTACTATTCATGACATTTTATATTTAGTGTACATTACAAATGTACCTGCTTGACTTAAGAAAAATATCACTGACATTAACCAATACTTGCACTGTATTGACAGATTTTCCTTACATTTAATTGAAAAACAAGCAAATTAGCAATAAATGAAAATTATTAAAGAAGAAGTAGCCTTTAATAAGAACTCCTCCATAAAGATTTTCTCTCCCCGGTTAAAACATTATTTCTACTGGCATTACCATCCGGAAATAGAATTGGTTTACGTTGAGGCAGAATCAGGCATCAGCCATGTTGGCAAAAATATTTCCACTTTTGAAGGAAGTGAGTTGATACTCATAGGAGGAAACGTCCCTCATTTAAATTTCGACTATAGAATGGAAACCACTTACCATCAAGTAGTTGTACAATTTAAAAATGATTTTATTCCTAATACCATTGCTGCCACACCTGAGTTTGGCAGCATAAACCACCTTATGGAAAGAGCTTATATGGGTTTGAGATTTTATGGAAACACAAAAACATCAGTAGGAAAACTATTAAAAGACATAAAAACTGAAAACACATACCTTTCTCTTATAGAGATTATGAATATACTCCAGCTACTTTCTGTATCCAGTGAGGTCGAAACCCTTAATACAGAAGACACACGGGTAAAATTCTATTTGAATGATAAGATAAGGATGGGAACCATTTATAATTATATCCACGAAAAATACGATAAGAAACCCGATGTAAATGAATTAGCAGAAAGGGTACATTTAAGCACTCCAGCATTTTGCAGGTATTTTAAAAAACAAACCAACCTGACATTTACAGCATTCGTAAACCAATACAGGATAAGTCAAGCAAGAACCATGTTGCTACACCAACATAAAATTTCAGACACCTGCTTTGCTGTAGGATTCGAAAGTTTATCTTACTTCAATCAGGTGTTTAAAAGAATAACCGGTGAATCTCCTTCTTCTTTTCAAAAAAACACCAGAAGAAATATTAAATCCCTGCATTTTCTTTTCCGGAATCTCCGGCCATGACATCCATCAATTCCGGCCCCAACTCGTTTATCTTTTGAGTTAGTTTGCCTAAAGCTGTTATATTCGATAAAATGATGACTCCTTTCTTTTGCCCTACATCTAATATCATAGAAGAAGTATAGCCCCCTGTTCCTCCATTGTGCCAATTCCATTCCTCTCCCGACTCCGTTTGGATAACACTCCAACATAAAGCCATAGAATAACTTTCGTTTACTTTAAAAAAGGCCGTTCGCGAAAGAACCAAAGCTTGGTTTGAACTGTCAAATTGTGCCAAGGCAAATTTTGACAAATCATTTACCGAGGATAAAATTCCACCAGCCCCCATAAGCACAGACATGTCCCAATTGGACACCTCTTCCCCTTCATCATTCAGCCCCTTAACCAACTTATCCTCTACCTTGCTCCTGATTGTAGTTGAAGCATTCATCTCGAATTTAGAAAAAATCTCCTTTTGAAGCATCTCTTCGTAAGTCATCTGCGCTTTATTGCTCAGCACATAACCAAGCATTCCTACGCCAAGATTTGAGTAGTCAGAAACCTCCCCAGGTTGATGCATCATTATCAATTCTTGGGTCAGATAGGTTTTAAGCTCCTTTTCCCCAAAATCCTTGTAAGGGTTTTCTAAGCTTAAGGCCTCTAGACTTGCAGGCACCCTGGGCAGTCCGGAAGTATGGGTAGCCAATTGCTTTAGGGTAATTTTAACATCATTTCTCAAAGGATAACCTAAATACTTATTAATTTGATCATCCAAATTCACTTTATAATCTATCAAATAGTTGGCTAGTAAAGTACCTGTAAAAACTTTCGTGATAGATCCAATTTCAAAAACCCTATCTTGATTTTGACTGAATACTGTTGAATCTTGTTCCCGTTTGACCCCTACAAAATTAACCTTCCCATTTTCAATAAGGGCAATAGCAAGCTCAGCTTGATTTGGCAATACCTTCACCTTATCAAGGATTAATTCATATTGTGCTTCAGTCAATGTTTTCGCTACTATGACCTGAGATTTGGACGTTTTTGTTTCTGAACTACCACAGCTTTGAATAGCTACAACTAGAAATAATATCAATAAACATTTATTCATTTGTATATGGGAATATCCCTTAAAGATTTACGGAAATCAGAAAACATGATTACAGTCATTTTTTTATTTTTTGCTATAAACACACATAGGATTGCAGCAATCAGGGTAAATAATGTCCCAAAAACTAACTCTAGGATGTTCTCTGAAAATAAGTTCCCGAAAGTATTCAAAGAAAAAAACAAGGCAAAAACCCAAATCAGAACATCTATTATTCTGTTTGGTTTATGGTTCAGGAGATTTTGATACTTGATAATCAATACTGTTATCATAAAGACATTCACCAGTATGGAAAAGGTTTCAAAAGTTTTCATTTCCTCTACCGAATTGAGTCTGCCGGCCCATACCTTATCAAAAGGAATAAACTCAAAGAAGATCAAAAAATGATAGATTAAAACTGCTCCTAACAAGCCAAACATAAATTCTAAAGCCCTCTTCTTACTCATTGACAAATAGTATTAATATGATTTTTTATAAAATATTAGATATATCAAACCAAAAAGGTTTTCATTCAATCTTAAACTTCTCCAATCATCACATTGACCCCACCTGTGGCAAAGTTGGGAATATCATTTACTGCGGCTTGCCCTTCAGGAGTAGCCATTTGCTTTTGCAATTCCTCTAGTGATTTGAAGTACAATTCTGCCATTCTATAATGAATAGGGTTACCTCCATCGGGAGTTCCTACAAACTTTGTAAACTCCACCTTGCTTAGACCTTTGATTTTAGCAGCAATCGGAAGGTGTGTTTCTGAATAATAGGTCTCAAAGGCCTCCGGATCTTTCGGATGACCATACATTACGACTAATTTTACCATGGTTTTAAATATAATATTTAGGTTATTTTTTCCTCTACCCCTTAATAATACTTCAAAAAAATCAAGAATTTATTTAGGAATAATAATCTTTTCAAGATAGGGATTTTTCACATAGTGATAGCTTGAACATGAAGAAATGATCACAGGTAAGAACCTCTTTTAACCTGACTTTCAATTAATCAGTTAATATTTCGATTTCCATTTGATTCCATTTGTAATAGGTACTGTGGTTATTTCCGGCATCAGACCAGATCAAAACCATCCTTTTACCATCTTTACTGATCCATTTTGGACTTAACTTAATGCCATAAGTACGGTTTTCCTCGTGATCAGGGTAAAAAGTATCTTTGTAATAAAACTGTTCCCATGGCCCCCAAGGATTTTCAGCATACCAAAACCCAATGCTTCCCGGAAGCGGACAGTCCCTACACCAGCCGTCCCAGTATTCTTTACTTGGATCCTTTATCCCATAACTGGTCATGATAAATAAATCAAGGCCGGCATTGTACACTACACTAGGAAACCAACTGGACCACATCCATTTTTCACCTTGCCCTGCCTCAGGATACTTAATGGTAACACCTCTCTGACTCATGTCTGAAGTCCAAATAGGTTGGCCATTATTGATCCCTTGAAAATATTCATAAGCTGGTTTTTCCAAAATTTTATCCTTATGTACCCTTGCTAAAGCCAGGTTTCGGGGATCATATTGTTCAGGTGAGTACATATAAATATATTCATCTTTTGCTGCTGAATTAGCCTTTCCATTTTGCAAAAAAGCGATCCAGTTAAAGGCATAGGCATCCTTCCCCTCCTTAGGCCTTGGGTCTTCCTTATTGAAGAAAAACGCGGTTGAATCTAATTCTTGAAAGGACTTATAGGTCTCTAAAGTTCCATCCCAACGGTAAACCGTTTTACCAAAATCTTTTGTATACAAAAGCCTATTGGCCGTGGCCCTCCGGTACCAAGTATCGGTTTCACTTCTCCAAAGCCACATGTAAATAGTACTATCTACTGCCAAAGTGCCATAACCATACAATGGAGAATCCACTAAACTTACAGGCCATCCAGGCATTTTTTTAACGTCATTTTTGATAAAATTTTGATCACCGGAAATCTGCAGGAACATTGAGCCTTCCCAATCTGCTAAACTATTTAATTTCTCTGAGCTCCCCCACCATCCATTACCATCATCCAAAATTGTATAAACATTGTCATCAATGGCCCAGGTTTGGCACCAGTTATCACCAAAATTCCCTTTGCGTTGAAGCGTAGAGGAATCGAAACGTACACTTACCGGTTTTGTCTGCGACAAGATTGAAAAAGAAGTCATTACAAATAAAACGAGAACTAAATATTTTTTAGATTTCATAAACCTTAGGTTACACAGATAACGGAGGCCATAGCCGGTAAATAGGGGTGGCTCTATTACCATCCTTTTTTAGCTAGAGATGGTTGGAAAATTATTCTTCAACAATTTTAAATATATCAGACCAAAATACATAAAAATTACCAACCACTCAAAAACAAGAAAAAATCAACTTATTCATTATCTATAGAATGATAATATAAAAATGTTTGGACACAATTTCAAAAGTTTATTTTGTTTGCCTTAGTCTTAATTAAATAAAATTTATAAATTATTATTTTTTAAATTACCACCATAAATTAACATGAAATCTTTCTCCTTTATCACTTTATTTCTATTACTCAATTTTTTAAATGATGGATATTGCCAATCACCGGGAGAGTATGCTCCAAATCCTTACGCTGTACCTACTTATGAATGTGCCAGTTTGTATTGGACTACGCCTGAGGAGGGGATGTGTACTGTAAAATATAAGAAAGCATCGGGCTCCAACTGGACTCAGGGGCTTGACCTTGTTTTTGATGATAGAGACGGCCAATATAGAGGAAGCATTGTCGGTCTAAGCCCTGGCACTGAATACCTAGTAGAACTATCCAACGGTCAGGCTAAAACTGCCATAAATTTTACTACTCGAACAGACCAATTTCCAATTGGAAAGATCACTTACCTTCCAGAAGGTGAATCGACAGACCCGATCATTATTACAGAATCCGGGACCCCGGAAGGCTATCATTTAATCACAGTTCCTGAAAACTCTCGTTCCGTGCTAAATATGGGCAATGTTAGCAATGAAGGCATACAAATTGATGCAGATTATGTAATCGTCCGTGAAATAGAAATCCGAAATGCAAAAGTAGACGGTATTCGCATTAAGGAAAACAGACATGATATCGTCATCGAACAGTGTTTCATCACCTTTTGGGGCAGAATTGGTGGCCCCATTACTTATGGAAACCTGGAAGGTAGTACAGACAGTGGAATTAAAGCAGAAAATGGCACACGGAACCTGACCATCCAAAGAAACCTTATTGAAGCCCCAAGAGGCGCCTCAAATGATTGGGAAACAGGCCATCCGGCAGGACCTCAAGGTATCACAATTAGCCAAAGTCTGGGTGGGAACGTGATCCGTTACAACGATATCCTTTCAACTGAGGATCATGGATTCAACGATGCTATCGGTGGTGGTTCAAATTATTCCAATGTGGGCAACATGAACCGGGACTCGGATATTTATGGCAATCTAATCCGTAGTGTTTGGGATGATGCCATCGAAGTCGAAGGAGCCAATATGAATGTTCGGGTGTTTGCCAACTACGCCCATCAGTTTTTTAATGGAATAGCTACAGCATCTACCACGAAAGGGCCAATTTACATTTATAGAAATGTAGTAGGAGAAAGTAGGGTGGGACATAGAAACTCCAGTGGAGGAGCATTTATTAAAACAGGAGAACGGGAACCATTCGCAGGGGGAAGAAGATATGTTTTTCACAATACAGTAGTGCAGCCGATGGGAGTCTCCCATGCTTTCTCAGGCCATGGCATCTCCAATACGGTGACAAGAAATAATATCTTTGATGTACCTGGAAGACTGGCGGCTGACCGTGAAACAGTGGATAATAGTGATTATGACTACGATTACTTTTCAGGCCTATCACTTGGAGTGGCCAAAGAAAAAATAGGATTAAATTCAGCACCACTCCTTCTGCTACTAGACTCTATCAAACTTCCTATTCCTTGGAATACTTCCCTCGAACTTGGATCAACTCTATCATCTGGGGACGAAAACCCTATCAGTTCGGTGATGTCAAAAGAAATATTACAGACCCAGTGGTTCAAATCCGCAACCCATTGATTGATAGCGGTATCAAAATCCCGGGATTTAATACCGATTTCAAGGGAGAGGCTCCGGACCTTGGTGCTTTTGAAGTAGGAACTGCTCCACTGGAATTTGGTAGACGTGCCTATTTGGCCCACGATGAAGGGTGGCCTGCATGGGAGAGATAGAAAGTAGCCTTGATTAAAATTAAAAGCTTATAGTTTATAGCTGAGGTTTATCAGGGATGTATCCGAATAAACCTATTCTCAGTCGTTTAACCCAAAAAGAGTGCAATAGACAATCTATTGCACTCTTTTTGATTAAACCTTACTCAGCACAATCAATTACAAATGGCGAATCTATATTGGTTATTCCCCGATTATAATATAACCTCCATTTGCACCTGAAAACCTTACTTCAGTACTAGAAATATCTTCGGTATCTACAGACAAATCCCCAGAACATATTACCAATGGTCTGGTTTTAAAAGGTTGCGTAAACTCCAGCGTTTCACCACCTACAGCCAATCCTGTAAGCCTTCGCTCTGAACTAAGATTTGAACGGGAATCGTAACTGAAAAGACTTAAAACATCTACTGCTGCATCTTTCGCCTGCACCCGAATTTTATGTAAACCAAACCCTAGGTTCAATATACCCTTCCGATTTTCCAGGTAATTGACCTTTTTATCAGTATCGGTAAAGCCAATATTACAAGCTTGCGTCTGCATAAGTTGGTCATCCACGAATATTTCAAGCGTTCCGGCATCCGGATGGTCTACCCAAGCCACAGAAATATCAGTACATACCACTTCAATTTCGATGTACTTTCCGGGTTTAAGAGAAATTTTCTCCGTACCATAAGGAGCTCCCCATTCTGAATGGAACGGTTCTATTGTTTGCCCCATCAAATTCCAGTTTGGATTTGAAACAGGAAAAAAGCGTCTGTTTGGGTTTATTTTGGAATCTACATAGGTTAATTTGGCATTCTCTCCTGCTATTTCAAGTATATGCCTATCCCCTAAACTGGTTCGCCCAAACCTGAACATGGAATTGCGTAGGTTAAATAATGGACTAGACCTTCTAGATGAAAATTTCTCCCCATCTACATAGGGAACAGGAGGCTCACTGTCTGTTTTGCCCCAACTATTTATGGCATTGTCTTCAAATATAAATCTATTGGTCTTAATTCTTGGGCTGGTGGAATCAAAAGTTACCATATCCCCTTCCCAACCATAGCTATTCGGGTGAAGCCTTTCAGGCAATTGAAGTTGAGCTTGTCCGGCAAAAATCGGATTCCAGCATTCGAAAGCTTTCTCCAATTGTTTAAACCAAAGATAATGGCTGGCTGCTTGTGGATGTCCATCAGAAGGTACCAATGAATACTTGTTCCCCCAACCTGTAAGATCATCAGCAATTTTAGGGTAATCCATATAGGGGATCTGATATCTAAGAGATAGGGCCTGAAGATCTACTGTATTCGGCGTATATTTACCCTGATTTTGATAAGGGCTAAACAAAAATTCCGTATGAGGATAATTTTGTTGAATCCACCGTATGGCTCCTTCAAAAACAGCAACCTCGTCCGGAGTGTCTGTTTTCTCATTGGCACCACTTCCAAAAATTACGAGGTCTGGCCTGGCACCTTCTCTTCGGCTAAATAAATCAGGATATAAATCTTCCCACCTTCCCCCTCTTTATGGCCATTCAAACCAGGATTGGGTGGTATTGATAAAGAAAAATATTGCTGTAGCCCTGAGTGTGATTCACCAATACTCGATCCATCAGCCGCCATAAAATTCAGGCATATTTTATCAGCAGTTAAATTGAATTTTCTCATAAGCTCAAGTTTCAGCCTTCCTGCATAACTGTAATAATGCCTCCACTCTCCATAATAGCCGTCAAGATCCTCTCTACCTGCTTTTTCTGCATCAAACAGCCCTCCTGAAAGCGGTTGTTTGAAGGTAGAAGAACTCGGATCTTCATCGTACATGTACATGGGAGGATTAGCACTTCCCCGATCAATACTAGATCCCATAACAATAACGTGAATGGCTTCTCCTTTCCACAACTTTTGAATTGTCCTAGGAATGTACCTGTAGTTTGGCCTCATCTCTCTAGTAGGATGAATACTATTTTCATAAACCCCTTTAACACTTAGCCTTGGTGCATATACCCAGACAGTATCGGATAAGCTCATATTTTCAAATTCCACCTGAATCCCAACAGTATTTATATCTTTAGAACCTGATATGTTTCCAACCCCTGCTTTACCTATAATCGAGGCATTCTCTACCATAAGATTAATCCTTCCCACTTGTTCTAACTGAGTACTATATTCTTTTGCTACCACCAGTTCTCCTCTTGAATGCTTGGGAAAACTACGACTGTCTTTCATTCCAAAGTCTTTAGGACTCCACTCACCATCTTCACTATCTGTTTTCATCACCTTAATTGCAGACTTTAGTTGACCTGAAGCTTTCTGATATCCATGTACGGATAAATTCAGCTCATCCCCATAGGACAAACCTGCCTCGGGAAGTGTAATAAATTGCCATATCTTTTTTCCGGGACTTATCGCTACCAAGTTATGGGTTGAAAAATCAGGTCTTATGGGTTTTGAGACATGTGATTCGCGTATTACTTCAATATCTCCCCACGCTTCAGTATTCCAGAAAGCTACATTATGTGATTTAAAATCTGAAGCTATCCCCGTACGATGACTCATAAAGGAATGGAACTCAAAAGAGGGGTTTAAAATCAGGTTTTCTTTTTCTTCTTCAACTCCTGATGAGAAGGGTATTACTTTATTAATTGTCAGCGTACTTAAGCCCAATAACAGTAATGCAATCTTTAGTGGATGCCTCATTTACAAATTTATATGGTACATGAAAATATTATTTATTAGGCTTTATACAGTATTTTCCAATCGGGAAATAAAAGACACTAAAGTCAACTGTAAAAACATTTTAATCAAAATATTATTGCAATAAAAGCTTTAAAAATACCAATAAAAACTGATTTATAATAATTATTCTAAAATATATCACTAGATTTATTTCATGAGCAATTGACTGATTTATTGCTAAATGTTTTCTACTCCCAATTGATTTTTGCCACCAATTCATCTCCCAAACTAACGCTTAAAAAATTGCGGTGCTTACCTAAATTTATGCTACTCCTAAGTTCAATTTATTGTTGTACAACTAACACTCGTGGATGAGCTAAAATGTTACAAACTAAATTAAAAAAACAATTATTTTACTAGTAGATTCACTATTTTGCTAAATTGAAAGGTTTCAGCAATCCATAGCAAAATCACAGGAATAAAATTTTACTGTAAATCAATTCCACAGTACCATTCACTACAGGACTAGGCTTTACCTTCTTTACGTAATAACTAATACACCTTAAATGAAAAACCTAAAATTCCAAAGCCTGATTTATGGCATGCTCTTATTATTCATCGGGGCACCATGTATGGCACAAACTACGGATAAACCACGAGTATTTGTTTTGACGGATATTGAAAATGAGCCTGATGATGCCCAATCTTTGGTGCGTTTCTTATTGTACAGCAATCAGTTTGATATGGAGGGCTTAATCGCTACCACCTCTACTCACTTGCGAGATAAAACAGCTGCATGGAGGATAAAGGAAATTGTCAATGCCTATGGCAAGGTTAGAAATAATTTATTGCAGCATGAAAAAGGTTTTCCTACCGAAGAGCATCTTCTATCCACAATTAAATCAGGTCTCCCAAAATATGGAATGAATGCGGTAGGAGCGGGTAATGATTCTGAAGGAAGCGAATCATTAATTAATGTAGTAGACAAAGAAGATGATAGACCTGTCTGGGTAACCGTCTGGGGAGGTGCCAATGTTTTGGCTCAAGCCCTATGGAAAATCAGACATACGCGAACACTGGGAGAGCTGAATAAATTTGTTGCAAAACTAAGGGTGTACACCATATCCGATCAAGATGATTCAGGTGTTTGGATGAGGAATGAATTCCCAAACCTCTTTTATATTGTTAGCCCGGGAGAAGATTACATCCATTCTACTTGGAATGGAATTGGAGGGGAGTCCTTTCGCAAGTATGCCTCCGGTGCCGATGCATCGCTGGCTGAAAACCCTTGGCTAAGAAAAACATCATGCAAAACCACGGTCCATTGGGTGCCCAATATCCCGAAGTGGAATACATCATGGAAGGCGACACACCTAGTTTCTTAGGCTTGATAGATAATGGGCTGAATGTTCCAGACAGGCCTGACTTTGGAGGCTGGGGAGGGAGATACGAGCTGTACAAACCCCATTTTAAACCTTACCGCAATTTTGACCACCAAGCACCTGAACAAAGAGCCATTTGGACAGATGCCAGTGATGAGGTAATGGGAATAGATGGAAGGATTTACATAAACAACCAAGCAACCATTTGGAGGTGGAGGGAAGCTTTCCAAAATGACTTTGCTGCACGAATGGACTGGTGCGTGAAACCTTATCAAGAGGCCAACCACCCGCCTATTGTCAAAGTAGATAAAACAACCAACATCACCATACGACCGGGAGAATCCATTCAATTTGATGCAAGTGATAGCACTGATCCGGATGGTGACACTTTGTCCTATCATTGGTTCAATTACAAAGAAGCCGGAACCTATTGGGCCTTCAATTGGTACAAACCCCTTACTATATTAAATGGCAATAGTGCCAAGGCAACTTTAGAAATAGGAGAGCGAATTGAGCTATCAAAAGCTCAAACCACTCATTTGATTTTGGCCGTTACGGACAGTGGCTCTCCAGCCCTAACCAGGTACCAACGAATCATCATTAATATTCTACCAAAAAATAAATAACCGCAGGTATCCTTTGAATGGAAACCACCTCCAGACAAAACATAACCTTTGCTAATAAATGATGATTCTAAGTCCCACCTGAAATAGCCTAAGCCTCTTACAATGACAGCCATTGCCATATTTATTTTGAAAAAGTTAAGAAAAAATACACCTTAGTAATTTAATGGCAGCCAATTAATTGTAACCCTAGTTTTACTTAAAGAAACCACTAGAATAATTTTTAAGGCATGAAAAACAATCGAAGAAATTTTATCAAATGGTCAGGATTATCCGGATTTGGCATAGGCTTAGCACCTTCCTTTGTATTAAAAGCAAAGGCTGAGGAGCCATCCTTAGCCCATATCGCAGAAGGAGAAGCCAATAAACCTCCTCATCGCCTGCCTACCATGATTCAAGATTATTATATCAAAAAAGTCAGGAAAATATCGAAAAAACACAGTGATCGCATCTATGGACTAAAAACAAAAAAAGAAGCCCTGGAATATCAGGCAGAGATCAAGAATAAAATCAAGGATTGCCTCGGCCCATTTCCGGAAAAAAATCCTTTGAACCCTGTGATCACAGGAAAACTGGAACGGGAAGCGTATACTGTGGAAAAAGTAATTTTTGAAAGTCGACCAAGTTTTAAGGTGACAGCCAATTTGTATATTCCAAAAAACAATGGTCAACCCATGCCGGCAGTACTTGGAACATGCGGACATGCCAGAGAAGCCAAATCAAGCGCCTACCAGTATTTTGCTCAAAGCCTGGCAAGAAAAGGTTATGTGGTATTGATTATTGATTGTGTTGGCCAGGGTGAGCGCTTGCAATACCCTACCCCGGGCCGAAAAAGTGCCATTAAATGGGGAGTAACCGAACACATTTATGCAGGCAACCCAACCACCTTAGTTGGAGACTCAATGGCCGGTTGGTTTGTTTGGGATGCCATTCGTGGGATTGATTATTTAACCTCTCGTCCGGAAGTCGACCCTCGACATATTGGCGTAACAGGAAATTCCGGCGGAGGAACGCAAACCACCTGGTTGTGTGGGCTAGAACCACGCTTGACCATGGCTGCTCCAAGCTGTTTTGTTACCACCATCCGCAGAAACTTGGAGAATCAGGAAGTGCAAGATGCAGAACAGTATGTTCTGAAAGGCTTGGCTAAAGACCTGGATCACTTTGATTTCATTGCCACTATGGCACCTAAACCTGTGATGCTTATTACCCAAGAAAAAGACTTCTTTGACACCCGAGGCACCCAGGAGACATTCGAAATGCTTCAGCATTTTTATAAGCTTCTCGGAGCGGAAGAAAACATTCAGTTGTTTCGAGGTGAGGATTATCATGGCTACCATCAACCAGCCAGAGAGGCCATGTACGGCTTCTTTAATCAGGTGACAAAGATTAGCAATGACGGCAAAGAACCTGATTTTGAATTGGAAAAAGACGAAGACCTATGGTGTACTCCTGAAGGGCAGTTGTCAAAGAGTGAGTCCCTAACTATTCCTGAAATACTTAAGAATAAAAGCATCGAAATAGGAAAGAAAAGAGGAAAAGTTTCAGCATCCAACTTAAAAAAAGCTTTGGTTGAAGTCTTGTGTTTGCCGGAAAAATTTGAAGTACCAGACTACCGGATTTATAGAGGAAGAAAAGAAACTTTATTCCCTCGCCCTTATGTCACTGACATGTTTGTAGAAACGGAGCCGGGCATTCACAATGCGGCCTACCGACTTACAGAAGAAAACATCTACTCCAGACCACATGGCAGTCCAAAAAAAGCCATACTCTATGTATCTCACTTGGAAATGGATGATGAGCTGATCAATGATGAAAAGATAAGGGGCATTCTCTCCGACCATGCTGATCAAGCGATATACACCTGTGACTTAAGAGGAATTGGACAAACCCAGCCTAACACCCATGTGAGCTATTCTATTCCTTACAATAGAGAGTATTTTTATGGTATGCTTTCAAATATGATGGATGAACCTCTTATAGGGAAACGAACCTATGATTTACTTTGTATTTTAAATTGGCTAGAAAAAATAGACCATACTGAAATTACAATTCTTGGCAATGGTTGGGGCTGTCAGCCCGCTACTTTTGCCTCTGTACTGAATAAGAATGTCAAAAAAGTTATCCTGAAAAATGCATTAAGTAGTTACAGTGATATAGCTGAATCTACTTTCTACAACTGGCCTGTTTCAGCCTTTCCGATGAATGTGTTGCATCATTTTGACTTGCCGGATTGTTACCGCGAACTCGAGCGAAAAAACCTTGAAATACTTGGGTTTTGGGGGCAGAAGCAGATCAGGACAAAAAATAAACTAGTGATAACCTTTAAATCTTTTTCGAAAAAAATGCCTGCCAATCTGTTCGGCAGGTATTTTCTTATTGACAAGCCTTATAATGGGGTTCGCATTAAAAGCTGATATTTATAGCCTACATCAATTCACGTTTTAAATCTAAGAAAGGCTTAAACCACCCTTCCTCGTTTTTTGGTTTCAGCATCCTTCCTGGCCCCATAAAGTATCCCAAATAGCATTCCCATACTTGTTCCCATAGACAATCCCACACTTGATCCTAAATTGGAATCCATCCCCATCCCATACACTACCCCTATGAATGTACCAAACATCAAACCATAGGCCATCCCTATTTCAGTATAATGCTTTTCGGTGGTGAAATCTAACTCATCTTTTAAAAAGGCTTTAAATTCAGTCAATTTTTGTTTATAGTATTTTTTCGAATTGTCCGATGATGTGTCTAGATGAATCGAGCTTAATTCTTTTTGTAACAATGGTGACTCTCTTTTTGACAGATCTTTGTTTTTCAAGTTTTTCAGAATTTTAAGAAAGGATTCATAAATCCTTCTTTCCCGTTTATTATTCGTTGTTTTCAATAATTTATTGAAAACTGCTATTGCTTCTGAAATGCTCATGCTATTTATTTTTTCGTTTGTATTCAAAATACTCCGTTGCAATACTTTATTTTTACTCAGCCCTTAAGTCTTCCATATCTGAAATCAACTCGTCAAGTTTTCTAATTACCCTTCCATACACAATATTTAAATCCCAATGGTAAATCTTCCCTCCAAAAAGTGCCAAAACAGCCAGAATGAGCACCATGGCAAATAGTCCGATTAATGGCATTCCAAAAACCACAGTAAGGTCAGGATATTTCACCATCAATTCATTCATTACCGTTTCGCTTAGTTGTTGGCCATTTTTACTTGAAAACCAAAAACCCATTATGGTCGATAGAAATATTAAAGGGTAATAAAACCTGGCCATTTTTGTATTGACCGATATTTGATCATCCAGCCAGCTTCTGAATGATTTGAGATATTGATAGCTGTTAACATTTTCATCAATGCAATCCAAGCCCTTTGAAAGCCTTTTATTCACTATAAATACTCCAGCTGAAACCAGAAATAAACCTACTCCCATAATGGGGATTCCTAAAAAAAGAAGCTACTAAAACCACTACAGAACCAATCGCAATGGCATTCAAATTAGTTTTAAACATCCTTTTATATTTATCGATGAAATGAATCGATTTTTGATTGTATAGGTTGGTAACCTTTGGGCCTACCAATGCTTCATTTTTCATAAACCCTTCTTTCCAAATTGTTTCAATTGACTTTTCCATTTAATCGTTTTTTTAACCGTTCTTTAATTCTTTTAATGCGTACCCCAATATTATTTGGATTGGTACCAATGATGTCAGCTATTTCTTGGTATGATTTTTCCTCCAAATAAAGTAAAATCACCCCTCTGTCTACTTCCGATAGTTTTTTTATGGCTCCATACAAATGATTGAGTGCCTCATCCGAAAATGCATGACTATCTTCAACCAGTTCTTCAGGCAGGGCATCGGAAGCAAAATATTGATAGTTATTTTTCTTCTTTTTCAACAAGGTCATGCATACATTCAAAGACAATCTATAAACCCATGTAGACCACTCAGACTTTTGCCGAAAGCTGTCTCTGCTCTTCCAAATTTGTAAACAGACTTCTTGGTAATAATCTTCAAAGTCCTCTTGCGTATTGGTATATGCCCGACATATCTTAATTACGATGGCTGCATAAGGTAAAATTGAAGATTTGTAGAAGTCGCTGCTCACTGCTTTTTTCTTGGTTAGTGGTGTAAATCAAAAATTATTACACCCTAATTGAAATTTTTATAAAAAAAATACGATTAAAGTAGATTGGGCTTTTCTCCTAAATAGAAATTTTGTTGCCTTTTTATAAAACTGAAACATTCAGAAGACCATCTATTAGTCGATGGAATTGTTATTCGGAAATCAAGTGAGATAGCCTATGAAAAAGGTAACATATGTAGATTAAACCTTAATCCATAACCGAGGGCATTTCTCCAATATTGTATTTTATTTCTGTTATTTCCAGCTTTAGCCAAGTCCAATTGCCACGCTCTAACTTCCATTCTGCTTTGGAAGAAACAGGGATTCTAATACCATTACGTTTCTCTGTTTTTATGGCACTAACTGTCCATTCTGTAGGAATGGAATCCTTGGAGTCTTTATAACGCATGGCTACAAACTTTTTAAACTCCCTCTTTCGTCAAAGTAAAAAACACCGGATCCTTTTGTTCCCTTATACTCCATGGTAGCTTTCACAGAATTTTTATCAACCCTCTCCCAAGTTAAATACGGGCTTACAGCAAAAGAAGGAAACCAAACCATCTCAGCCAAATAGCGCTGTAAGGAGGCTTGATTTATTTTATTCTCTACTTTAGTATTCACTATTGGAAGGAGGAAAAAAGCTTAATCGTCATTTCTCCTTCCCCATTCTCAAATTTATCTCTTCCCACCACCGGCAAAAATGGACTCATTTGTAAATCTACTGACCAATTAAATGCGGGTGGTTCTAAAGTGAAATATTGATGGGCCTGAGCATTCATCCATTGCTTTTGCTCCGGTTTCATCCGCATTTGTAATTCTTGCTTCAAATAAACGTTGTAGACCAAAGCCTTGCCAATTGATCCATTGTTTATCAACCATCTTTGAACAATTTCAGGCAATCCTACTAGCATCTCCTCAGATAAAATGGCTTGGCCATTGAACTTTGAATTGGCAGACATTATATCAACTTCTTCCTTCACCATTTCCTTAAAGTTAAAGGTGAAATAGGCGAGAATAATGTAAACTAAAACAATTAAATTTATAATTGTACCAAATTTGGCATCAGCCCAATAATTTAAGATTAAAAATTGGGATAGAATTATTCCTGCTAAACCTGTCAGCTGCCAATAATGAAACCTTGCTGCCAAAAAAGATAATAGCAAATAAGGCGAAGGCTACCAACCACAGTATTCCCATTAACCGAGTAATTGGCTGAGAAATGGCATTTAACTCTGACAAGTCAAATGCTTTTAAAAATCCAAAAAGGTGGATTACCCCATGTATGACAATAATTACAATAAATACTGTTCGCATCATTCTTTTTTTATAATGAAAAAAGTTCGAAAACACCTTAATATAGCAGCTCTAAATTAATAAAAATACCAACCTCCTTCCTTATAACCTTTTAAAATCTAAGTATTTGCAACATACATCTTCCTTCAAATCAATTTTGCGGGGAAATTACTGAAAGCTTAATAACTGTTTTAAAACTTGAAAAATTGTAAATTAGAGGAAACAACCTTGTTGAGGATATCAATGGCATCTCCCACCATAAAATAGGCTTGACAAAACATCCGCTAAAAAAATTATTAATGACATATTTTACTCACGAATACCAGATAGTAAACTTGGCCATCCGCAAGGCCAATAATAATATAATACTTCTTTTTTCGCCTCTTTTATTCTTGTTGGCTACACCCACACAAGCCCAAGACAAAGGGAAATTGAATGTACTGTTTATGATCTCCGACGACCTTACAACCACTGCAATATCCAGCTATGAGAACAGAGCAAGTCAAACCCCTAATATAGACCAACTGGCAGCTAAAGGCACCCAATTCACAAAAGCTTATTGTCAATATCCTGTTTGTGGCCCATCGAGGGCCTCAATGATGTTTGGTTACTACCCTAATGCAACCACTACCTATGGCTATGTTAGTGGACGTGAAAATGTGGGAGAAAAGCGTCAATCTTGGGCCCAATTATTCAAAGACAATGGCTATTATACCGCAAGAGTAGGAAAGATTTTCCATATGGGATCAGTTGATATTATGAAAGGGAGAGATGGCAAAGATGACCCGGCTTCCTGGACTGAAAGGTACAATAGTCCTGCCCCGGAGGTCCATGCAAAAGGCAGTAGAGAATTGGTACAAAACAATCCTTATGGTTTGCTTGAAGTTTCCAATGACACCAATTGGAATGGTGGAAATCAGATCAATATCGTCAAAACTATTGAAAATGAAATTCACACTGATGCAGAAACAGCCAATAAGGTTTCAGAATTATTAAGGCTGCATAAAAACGAATCATTTTTTATTGCCGCAGGATTTTTTCGTCCCCATGTCCCTTTTGTAGCTCCTAAATCTTCATTTGAAGACTACCCCTACGAACAAGTGGTCTTACCTCCCTGGGTCGCCAATGACTGGGATGACATTCCTGAGCAAGGGATCAATTATGTAAACAGCCTTAACGGTGAAATGACCGAGGTACAGGAGAAAAAGCTATTGCTGCTTATTATGCCTCCACTTCCTTTTTAGATGAGCAGGTAGGCAAAGTTTTGCAAACATTGAAAGATGAAGGGCTTGAAGACAATACCATTGTCATTTTCACCTCAGATCATGGTTTCTTTTTAGGAGAACACCGTTTTTGGATGAAGGTAGGATTGATGGAAGAATCTGTAAGGGTGCCACTTATTATTAAAGTTCCCGGACAAAAACCTACCGTTTGCCATTCTTTTGCAGAATTAATTGATCTATATCCTACCATTTCAGAATTGGCAGGCTTAAAGGCTCCGGCTACCCTTCAAGGCCAAAGCTTAGCCGAGCTGATCGAAAATCCCGAAAAAGAGGTAAGGGATTTTGCTTTTTCAGTCTCTCAAAGAAACGGAAGAATGGGACATTTAATCCGCACCAAAGACTGGGCTTTTATTCAATACGGAGAAAAGGCTGAAGGAGGCATGGAATTGTATGACATGAATTATGATAAGGGGCAATACAACAATCTGGCAAACTACCCCCAATACTCAAATGTGATCTCTGAAATGCAATACCTCTTAAACGGTAAATTAGCTGATGTTCGCAACAATGATCTGGGCATAATTTATTGAGATAAAATCGGCTAAACTCCACAAATACAAATCAGTTATTGCTTATTATAGAAATAGAAAAAAATGACTGAAACCCTTACTCCTCAGCAAGCACAAAAACTAGTCTTTGCCTCTCAAGGGATCTTCACCACTAGAAAAAATGGGCCTGCCATAGAGCAAACCCTTTTGACCATAGAAAAGCTTGGCTATATTCAAATAGATACAATTTCGGCGGTTCAGCGTGCCCACCATCATGTCCTATGGAGTAGAAACCCAAAGTATCAAAATGCTCACCTAGATGAATTGTTGGCCGAGAGAAAAATTTTTGAATATTGGTCTCATGCAGCAGCATATTTACCCATGAAGAATTATAGGTTTAGTCTTCTCCGGAAAAATGCACTATTAAAGGGTGAGCAAAAACATTGGTTCAAAAAGACCTGCAATTGATGGAACTGGTCCTAAACAGGATCAAAAATGAAGGACCTCTGATGGCAAAAGACTTTGATTCAGAGAAAAAAACAAAAGCCTGGGGAAGTAAGCCTGCCAAACAAGCCTTGGAAAATTTATTCATGCAAGGTGAATTGATGATTTCTTCGCGTAAAAACTTTCACAAGGTTTATGATCTGCCTGAAAACGTATTGCCAAATGAAATTGACCTACGTTTACCTTCGAAGAAGGAATATCATCGATTCTTAATCAACAATTACCTTAAGGCCAATGGAATTGGGCAAGCTTCTGAGATCTCTTACCTACTAAAAAACACCAAAACAAAAATTGTTGCCGAACTGAAGGAAATGCATTATTCAGGGGAATTGATAAAAGTTAAAGTAAATGGGATTGATTATTTTGTTTTGCCGGAATCTTTGGTATCGCTTGACAAACCCTTGAACTATAATCAACTAAAAATCCTTTCCCCTTTTGACAATTTGCTCATTCAACGGAAACGCATGCTCAATTTGTTTAATTTTGATTACCAGATTGAATGTTATCTCCCGGAAGCCAAACGTAAATACGGCTATTTTTCATTGCCAATATTATGGAACGGCACATTTGCAGCAAGAATGGATTGCAAAGCGGATAGAAAAACGTCGGTTTTGCATATCCATCATTTGGCGTTAGAAGAAGTTCTGGGAGACAAGGACGCTTTTGTCTTGGCCCTCTGCAAAGAGCTGGAAGCCTTTAAAGAGTTCAATAATTGCGCGGAAATCCAACTTCACAAAACTAGCCCTTCTGACGCCAAAATATTAATAAACAAGTTTTTAATAACTAACTAGTAAAGGCTAACTATACCCCCAACCTCCTTTATTCTTCCGATGACACAAATTAAAAAAATCAACCCCTATTATTAACCAATGGCTTATATCTACAATTGGCACTTGGGGTTGATCAATTTTAATTTCTTTGGAGTAATAGTTCGGAATAATCAGGCATTATCGGTTATTGCTTTTTCCCTTCTTTTTTTAGCGGAATATTACCAAACCTGATACAATAATAGAAGCAGAAAACTAAGGCAAAAAAGAAGATGATTGTGGGCCAGAAATAGATCCCGAGGATCCGAAAACATAATGGACTCCTTTAATGGCCATTAGCAAAACGATTAAACCTGCATCCATTAAGACACCTCTTTTATTTATTAACACGAAAATTCATATAATATTTGTGTCGATCTACTATTGCCTTTTTATAATAGGCCGCATAATAATCATTGGTCATTAAGTTTACTTGATAATAATGTTTGCCATAATTTTTGGCATTTTTTTCAAGTTTGCTTACAAATAAACTCCCAAAATCCGTATTGGTGTAGTTATCCAATGCTGCATTATTGATTCGTTTTCCGTCTATCCAAACCCCATATATTTCAGGATCCTTCCAAGACTCAATTTGCTGTTCAGTAGGCACCCTTTTTTTCATCGGAGGAGGTGAGGGCCAAAACACTATCATTTGTTGGGACTGTTGATCTTTACTCATTATTAAAAACAAGGCTAGTAACCTTTCCCTGTCTTCACTCGAAATTTTGTATTCCACAGGACGCCCTTTATCATTTTTAGCTTTATTAACAATTTCCCTGTACTCCGCAAGTTGTGCAGGAGTCGCCCCTTCCGTAGTTGACGGGACGACAATTTGTTTTGACTGCACATTTTTAGTTTTCTCTTGTGCAATTGTTATTGTGCTGAAGAAAAACAAGGCAAGCCCCAATAATGGAACTACAGCCACTTGCCTACACAAGGCATTTCGGAATGATTTAGTTTTGGTCATCATAAGTAAACGTTTTTTAGTAATAGAATAATTAAATCGACTTGTAATAAATGAGCTTGCCTGTTCATTGACTTTTTCAAACAATAGGTATCGATAGAATTTAATATCAGAGATTTGATTGATCACTGCCTCATCGGCAAGAAACTCATGGTTGAGCGATATGGCTTTCCGGAAAAGAAAAAGAAATGGATTAAACCAGAAAAAATTTGGAGGACTTCTACGAACAAAATATCCCATGAATGCTTTTGGGATACATGCGCAAATTCGTGAACTAGAATCTCACCTTCAATATTTCCACTTGTGTACGCATCCTTATTGAGAAATATATATTCTAAAAAACTATATGGAACTAACTTTTGATTGGAAAGAAAAATTTTTCTCCCTCTATAGGGAATAATATCACTTTCTCTTGCGCTTTGTAATATATATTTAATATTTATTAAAAACCTTGATAAAAACGCTAGGGTAATGGAAAAATAGGCAATCCAAAAGCCCCAAAACATATAATTAATACTTTTCACAAATGATTTATCATTGACCGATTCGGCATTAATAGAAAATGTAGATTCAAAAAAACAGCATCAACAATCTCCGTTGGTAACACCTGCTGTTTAAAGGAAATAAACGGAATTATAAACGACAACATCAAACTTATTAACAAGAAAAACCTTTTAAATTTGTGCATGGGTTCATTTTCTAAAATAAGCTTGTAGAAAATAATAAATAAACCAGAACTACCGATTATTTTAATTAGGTAAAAGACCATTATTCTATAATTAAGTACCTTATTCTACAAATGTAGATTAAAAACTTAATAATTCCTATAGTTCAACTAATTTTTTATTCTAGCTGAATTTTAATACATTACCTTTTAAAAGTTCCAAATGGAATAAATTATAAAAAAGAAGATCAATCCAAAAAATCAGGAAACAGCCTCATTTAAGCATATTTATTAAACTGATCAACCATATATATAATTTTGATAATAATAAAAATTGAGCTAAAACAAATCAATAACAATTGGAATTGACCATTAAAAAAGCCTAACTCATTAAATATTCTAAAAAACATTAAAACAATAAATAACCATTTTTGTTTAGAATAAAACAACCTGATAGTATTTTATCAAATTGAGATTTAGAAATTTTGGAACTGTTTTTGTAGGCAATACTTTTTCTATCCTTAATTTTTTTTATAACAAATTATTCAGGTTAGAACTTATTTATCAATTATCACTTAAATGATAAAGCTATGAAGAATATTTTACTCTGTTTTGTGCTTATCGCATGCACAACAATTTCTGCTTTTGCTCAGAACAGGACAGTGACAGGGAGGGTAACCTCAGAAGATGAACCGGAGGGAATTCCGGGCGTAAACGTTCTAGTTAAAGGTTCTATGGTAGGATCTATAACAGATATTGACGGCAACTATTCTGTAGCTGTACCTGATGGATCAAGCACACTGGTATTTAGTTTTGTTGGCTATATGAGTCAAGAAGTAAATGTCGGCAATCGGACAACGATTGATATTGTATTACAACAAGATGTCAATGAACTTTCAGAAGTTGTAATTACCGCCTTAGGGGTAGAGAGGAATAGGAATGAATTGGCCTATTCTGCACAGGAAGTAGACGGGGACCTAATCACCCGAACGAGAAGTCCGGATTTTGTTAATTCCCTATCCGGTAAGGTGGCAGGTCTAGACATCAGGAGCAATAATACCATGGGGGGATCTACCAATGTTATTATTAGGGGCTACTCCTCTATAACAGGCAACAACCAAGCCCTTTTCGTAATTGATGGAGTTCCCATCAGCAATGCGAATAACAACACCAGCACCAAAGCTTATGAAGCCAATGAAAGCTTTGGTAGCCAACAAACTGGACGCGTTGGAACTGACTTCGGAAATGCAGCTGCGGATTTAAATCCCGACAATATAGAATCAGTTAACGTATTGAAAGGAGCAGCAGCAACAGCGCTTTATGGTTCTCGTGCAGCCAACGGTGTGATCATGATTACCACAAAGAAAGGCAAGGAAAACAGCATGGATATCACCATTAACTCCGGTGTCATTTGGAGCTCAATTGACAAAAGCACATTTGTAAGGTACCAGAAAGACTATGGTGCAGGTTATATAGATGCTTTCAGAACACCCCAAGACCTTGGAGGTGGAGTTGGTCCGGTGGTCAGATTTCAAGATGACGCCTCTTACGGACCTGCATTTGATCCCAGCCTAATGGTTTACCAATGGGATGCATTGGATCCATTTTCTCCCACTTACGGGCAAATGACACCATGGGTGGCTGCACAAAATGATCCAAGTACTTTTTATGAAACCGGCCTGAACTCCAACCAAAGCATCATTATCAGCGGTGGTGGAAATGATGCTACTTTTAGCTTAGGATATACCAGAAATGATATCAAAGGCAATCTTCCAAACAGTACCATTGACAAAGACCAATTCAATTTCAACGGATCCTACAAGGCTTCGGATAAATTGACAATTTCAGCTTCCGGAAACTATGCAAGAACTGTAGGTATGGGTAGATATGGCACAGGTTATAACGGTAGAAATCCCAATCAGCAATTTAGGCAATGGTGGCAAACCAATGTCGATATAAGAGATCAGGAAGCAGCCTACTGGAGAAATGAACAAAACATAACTTGGAACTGGAACAGTTCTAACACTGGCCCCATTTACTCAGACAACTTGTACTGGACAAGGTATCAAAATTACTCCAATGACAGTAGAGACAATTTTTATGGATACGCCTCTGTAAATTATGAAATAAATGATTGGCTTAGTGTTATGGGTCGGGCTTCTTTTAACACCACCATTGACTTACAAGAAGAGCGGGTCGCTATTGGAAGTGCAGATGTCAGCCAATACACCAGGTTCAATAGAGATTTCAATGAGTCCAACTTTGACCTACTATTAAATTTCAATAAGGACATATCAGAAGACATCAGCTTTACCGGGTTATTAGGCTCCAATATCAGAAGAAGTAGAATGAGCTCTATAAGAGCAAGTACTAATGGAGGGTTAGTAGTCCCGGGATTGTATAGTTTATCAAATTCACGCAATCCTATTCAGCCGCCGTTTGAGGAAGTCGAAAATATCGGCGTAGATGGAGTTTTTGCCAATGCCAACTTTGGCTACAAAGAAACATTGTTTGTGGAGATTTCGGCAAGACAGGATAAATCAACCACCTTGCCAGAAGATAACAACACCTATTTTTACCCGGCTGCTGCAGCCAATTTGGTGTTCTCAAACTTAATTGATGTACCATGGATTACCCACGGGAAAATCAGGGCAAATTATGCTGAAGTAGGAAATGATGCCCCGGCACTGAGTTTATACAATGTCTATGCTTCACAGACCGGGTATGGTTCTATTCCAATCTTTTCATTGCCCAGTACCAGAAATAACAATTCCTTATTGCCTGAAAGACAAAAAAGTTTTGAAGCAGGCATGGAGTTAGACTTTTTCAGTAGCCTTTTTGGTTTCGATGTAACCTATTATAAGTCCAATACCATTAATCAAATTCTTCCTGTAAATACCTCCGCTGCCAGTGGCTATACCAAAAGGTTTGTCAACGCCGGAGAGGTTCAAAACCAAGGAATTGAGGTTTCTGCTTTTGTGACCCCTATACAAACAAGGGATTTTTCTTGGACCATGAACCTGAATTTTGCCAGGAATAGAAATGAGGTCATTAGTCTATTTGGAGAAGGGGAAAACAAAGTACTCAACGTACCAATTGCTTCTTTCCAAGGCGGCGTTTCAGTAAATGCAGCAGTGGGTGAACCCTATGGAATTATTAAGGGTAGAGATTTTATCTATACCAATGGACAACCTACAGTTAATGAAGACGGATATTACATGGTTTCGGAAAACTCGGACGAAGTCATAGGAGACCCAAATCCTGACTGGATTGGTGGAATTAACAATACACTGGCCTACAAAGGAATTTCTTTGGGCTTCCTAATTGATATTCGAAGTGGTGGAGACGTTTTCTCCTTGGATCAGTACTACGGTGAAGGAACCGGCTTATACCCTAAAACAGCAGCAATTAATCAAAAAGGGTTTCCATCCCGTCTACCTGTAGAAGATGGTGGAGGAGTTTTGCTTCCCGGAGTCAAAGAAGATGGCAGCCCCAATGATATTTATGCTGAAAATCTAAATGGTGACGGCGTCACTCCTTTTGGATATGCTGCAAATAATTATGGCGAGTCCCCCCGCTCACTCTATACTTTTGACGGTAGCTTTGTAAAACTAAGGGAAGTAGCCCTTACCTACACATTACCTGCTTCTTTGATGCAAAAAATTGGAGTTTTTGAAAGTGTAGACCTTCAATTTATCGGTCGAAACTTATGGATCATTCATAAGAACATGGAATTCTCTGACCCGGAAGAAGGATTAAGCTCAGGGAATGCCGGTAGAGGTTATCAAAGCGGAGCTTATCCTGCTTTAAAGAATTATGGTTTTAATGTTCGGTTAAATTTCTAAACCTGAGAAGATGAAAAAGATATTTATAAGTATATTCTCCATGATACTAATGGCATCATGTGTAGAAAATTTAGAGGATTATAATGTGGACCAAAAGAGTGCTGCAAATGTGCCACCTGCCACACTATATACCGGAGCAGTAAAAGAGCTTTCGGATGTGATTACGACACCGGATGTGAACATAAATAATTACAGGTTTTATGTTCAGCAATGGACGACTACTCAATATTTGGATGAGCCCAGATACAATATGACCACTCGGCTCATTCCTCAAAATGTATGGCAAGCTTTGTATAGAGATGTTTTGGCAGATTTAGGAGAATCTAAAAGGCTGGTCGAAGAAGATGCATTCACTACAGATGCCATAAAAGGGAATCAAATGGCCCAGATAGAAATCATGGAAGTTTTTGCCTGGTCAGTGTTATTAAACACCTTTGGAAATGTACCTTATTCGGAAGCTTTGAATCCAGATAATTCACTTCCTGCTTATGACGATGCAGCTACTGTGTATGAAGAAATCCTTAGCCGTCTGGATGCAGCTCTTAACCGCATAGATCCGGATGAAACCGGTTTTGATGAAGGAGATATCATCTATGAAGGAGATATGGAATTGTGGTGGAAGTTTGGAAATACCCTTAAATTAAAACTAGGAATGGTCATTGCTGATGTCAATAGCAGCTTGGCACAAAGCGCTGTAGAAGCTGCTGCTCCCAATGTATTTATGGACAATTCAGACAATGGCGCTTTCCCTATTTAAGTGCTCCTCCAAATAACAATCCGGTTTCGGAAGAGATGAATCCTTTGTTTACCTCCAGACAGGATTACGTGGTTGCAAACACCCTCGTGGACGCCATGAACGAACTAAATGATCCAAGAAGAGCTTTCTATTTTACTCAAGTGGATGGAGAATACAAAGGGGGTATTTACGGGTTTTCAAACTCCTATTCAGATTTCTCCACAATTAATCCAACCATAACAGATCCTACCTTTGAGGCCTTATTATTGGACTATTCAGAGGTGAAATTCCTGCTTGCAGAAGCTGTTGAGCGAGGTTATAATGTTGAAGGTACTGCTGAAGAGCACTATAACGAAGCTATTGCTGCTTCTATAGCCTACTGGGGTGGAACCGAGGAACAGACCAATACTTATCTCGCACAACCTCAAGTTGATTATTCATCTGCTCCCGGTGATTGGAAGGATAAAATTGGCAACCAAAAATGGATTGCCCTATACAATCGAGGTTATGATGCTTGGCTTGAATGGAGAAGGCTGGACGCCCCGGACTTACAACCACCATCTGTAGAAGGAGCAAGTGAGCTAGTAATACCTAAAAGGGTAATATACCCTATTAATGAACAAACACTCAATGGCACGAACAGGTCAGCTGCCGGACAAGCCATTGGAGGTGACAACAGTGAAACCTACCTTTGGTGGGACATAGAATAGCAGTCTTAAATCTTATCAACACCTCCTTTCAACCTGTAAGAGGATTAAAAAAGCGATTCTTAGATAGAATCGCTTTTTTTACCTATTAAAGAATTTAACCGAAATTGTATTAGGCTTTGTAATCCGTATTGTAATCTCCAAACTATAACCAAGTGGCTATTCTTGAAGCCATTTAAGCACATAATAGATAGGCTATTGTGTACTTATAGTTTAACGAACTTACCCTATTAATCTTCTAATAGGATTCCTGCCAATTGCTTTAGCTTAAGCTCTTCAAATTTGGCATTGTATTTTGCTATGCTGAAATTATTTTGTGCATTTCTCAAATTCAATTGTGCTTGCCTGAATTCTATCGAGTTAATTTGACCTTGTTTGTACAAATCATCACTGCGCTCAAAATTCTTAACCGCCGTTTCTAGGTTTGCTTTCTCAGCATTGAATACAAACAATGCATTTTGATAGGAAGAATGAGCATTGAGCACATCTCGCTTTATCGAATATTCAGTTTGCTCTTTTAAAACTTGCTGACGTTCAATTTCTACTCTTGCATTTTTATTTCTTACCCGAGTTGTACCTCCATCAAAAATATTCCAGCTCAAAGTAAATCCTGCTTGCGGACCATAATTATAACTTCCGGTTACAAATGCCCCGGCAGGATTCCTATTTACGGCATAATTGTACCCGGCATTTAAGGAAACTGCAGGAAACCAGCCGGATTGGCTTGCTTTTAAAGCAAATTCACTGTTTCTCAATTGGCTATTGGTTTGCTCAATCAATACATTTCGCTGATAGGCTTGACTAACCAGCTCATCTTTAGTTCCGGGCATGGAGAAAGAAACCGTTGTATCTACCACAAACTCAGTTTCAATTTCACGTCCCATGATCAGATTTAGATTCCTTCTGGCATTCTCCAATTCCTGAGTAGTGTTGAGCAAATTAATGCTATCGTTATTTACATCAACTTGCGCATTCAATAAGTCAATCTGAGTAGTTTGTCCATATTCAAAACTATATGCCGCACGTTGCATTCTGGTGGTGGAGATACTCAAGGCATTTTTTAGAATGCTTACACTCTCAGTCAATTGGGCCATCAAAAAGTAAGCATTAGACAGTTCCAAAACCGTATTCTCTATGATTTGTCTTGCCTGCAATTCGGAAATATTGTACAACTCTTTCAACTGTTTGTAATTATACATCCTCCCAAATCCATCGAACAGCATATAGTTTAGGTTAACGGAGCCACTATAATTATAAGCTTCCGTCGGATCATAGCTAAAGTCTCCATTGGCGGTTTTGTTTTCGCCTTGATATCCTGAAACTCCCAGATTACCATTGGCCACTATTGAAGGTAAATAACCGCTATTCAAAATACTTTGATTATTATTGGCTACTTCTAGGTCTTTTTCTGCCACCTTAATGTTATAATTGTACTTCAGCGTAAGATTCAATGCATCTTGACGTGTAAGCATTTCTTGGCAATTAGCAACCAGACTAGTGGCAAATAAAACCAACCCAGCAATCAATGAAAATAATTGACAATGAAGTGATTCCATATGGGTGTTTTTTATTTTTTCTCTCATTTTGTTAAGCATTCTGCGTTGATTCTTCATTTTCATGCAGCTCCTCTACTGCAGGCTCCACCGATTCTTTAGATGGCTTAACTCCTTCCCAAAGCCAAATTGAATACACTTTCAATGCATTGCCGACTGACAAAAGCATGGGAAGCATAATCAAGGTAAGCACCGTAGCAATGGCTATTCCGTAAGCAATGGCAATGGCCATTGGAATTAGGAATTGCGCTTGCCTGCTTTTTCCAAGATCAAGGGTGACAGACCGGCAATAGTTGTTACTGATGTTAAGAAAATCGCTCGGAACCTAGATTTACCTGCGTGGATCAAAGCTTGGTCAAAATCTAAACCTTCTTGCAAGAAATTATTAAACTTACTTATGAGCACCAAACCGTCATTTACTACTATGCCAATAAGGGCTATGATACCTAACAGCGACAGCATATTGATAGGGAAATCATGCAACCAATGCCCCCAAGCCACCCCTATCAGACTAAAAGGAATCATGACCAATAGCAATATCGGCTGCATATAGGAACGGAAGGTAAAAGCGATAATAACAAGAATTAAAAAGATGATAATAGGAAAAACCTTACTGGCAGATGCCGTCACCTTTCCGGCTTCACGGTTTTGACCTTCATATAACGCAGAAACAGTTGGGTATTTAGCCATGATCTCAGGCATTACATTCTCTCTAATATCAGCTATTATATCCGATGAGCTTTCCTTTGGATCCTTTAAATCTGCTTCAACTTTTATCTCACGTTTGCCGTCCAAGTGATTGATAGTAATCTCTCCTCGAGCAATATAATAGGTCGCAATTTCACTTAAAGGGACACGATTACCTGATGCACTAACAATATGCATATTGTCCAAATTCAAAATAGAAGAGCGCCCTTCTCTTTCATAACGTACCCAAACAATTATTTCATCCTGACCACGCTGAAATCTTTGTACCTGCAATCCATTGAAGCCGGCACGAACCTGCCCTATTACATCATTTAGGGTAAAACCCAAAACGTAAGCCTTGTCTTTTAATTCTATATTAATTTCATTAATTCCTGCAGGATCATTATCACTAATATCACGCAAAAGACTGTTTTCTTTTATTTTTTCTTTTAGCTCTAGCTTGGCGGCTTTTAACTCCTCAATATTGTAACTTAATAACGATACAGAAACAGGTTTACCGCCAAAACTAGAACCGGCATCAAAAGTCAAACTCTCCGCAGAAGGGTGATCACCTGCTGCTAGTGCAATAGATCCGGCTATTTCTGAAGCCGTAAAATCACGATCTTCACCCGGTAACAAGTTGATTTTCAATGAGGCATTAGCTGTACCAGGACCAATTCTCTTAATGATACTTTGAAATACTTGAGCACCTCCTGTCTGTTTTGCCGTATATTCTTTATTGACTTCCATTGCCACATTTTCAATTTGTGTGATGATGGAATCTGTTACGCTAGGATTAATTCCTTGTGGCATTTTTAAAGTAACGTTAACCTGATCTGAAGCTATCACGGGAAAAAAGGTAGTCCTAATGATCCCTCCTTGGATGGCTCCTGTAGTGATCACAAACAAGGCGATAAGAATTGAAAAGCCCAATATCTTGTTCTCCATACAAAAATGAAGTACAGGACTGTAAAACTTATTTCGTAGAAAATTCAAAAAGGTAGTCGCCTTAGTATTAAACCAATACTCTTTCTGACTACCGGAAAGTGCTTTCGAATGGGCCACATGCGCAGGGAGAATAACCAAAGCTTCAAATAGAGAGAAGGCTAGGGTTAATATTACTACTAGTAGACACCTCTCCAAAAAACTCTCCCAATCGGCCATCCAGATAAAAGAACGTGGAAAAGGCCACAAGGGTGGTAAGAATGGCTGAAGTAATGGCCGGTAAAACCTCCATTGTCCCATCTATGGCTGCCTAAACGCGGGATTTCCCCTGTTCATGGTGGTAGAAAATATTCTCGGCAATCACAATTCCATCATCAACCAAGATCCCTATCACTATTATCATACCAAAGAGGGAAAGCACATTTATGGTAATATCAAAATAGGAGGCCATCATAAACATTCCCATAAATGAAATAGGAATACCAAAAGCCACCCAAGCTGCCAACCTAGGACGCAAAAACAAGGAAAGAAAAAACAGTACCAAAGCTATCCCCTGAATTCCATTTACCAATAAAAGCTCCGTACGTTCTACAACTATTTGAGACCTGTCATTGGTAATACTTAGCTGAATATTGTTGTGTGTTTCATTGAATTCCTTGGCATAAATAGTCGCCTTTTCTGCTGCCTCAATTAAATCTTCATTGTTGGTCGTACTGATCGTAAATGAAATGGATGGTTGCTTATTGAAATAACTTCTATCAGGGGTTTCAGACCAGGCATCCTCTGTTACCGCCACATCTTCTAAAGTAACAATAGCACCATTTTCTTCGGTTTTTAGAATGATATTGTTGAGCTCCTTTCCATAATAAGATCGATTATTTACCCGGATCAAATAATCCTCTTCCTCGGTTTTAATTGCTCCACCGGTAACCAAAATATTGTTATTGGCCACTGCATTGGCAACATCGGTGAATGTCAAATTATAGGAACGTAAAATCTCTTCATTTACTGAAACCGTAATTTCCTCATCAGGATAACCGGCAATGGTCAACTGAGATATTCCATCTATACCTCGCAAGTCATTCTCTATCTCTCTTCCTATCGTTTTAAGGGTTTTCAGAGGGATGTTTTCCCCACTTAATGCCAATTCAATAGAAACATTTAAATTTTCATTTTTAGCCACCACCGGCGGCTCCATCTCTGCCGGAAAAGAAGGTACTTTATCTACGGCATTTTTTACATCAGCCAATAAAACATCTATATCATAACCTTTGATGGCCTCAATAGAAATGCTTGCTGTATTTTCCGAAGAAGCAGAAGTAAACCGGTCTATTCCTACAATCCCCCGTAAATTGTCTTCAATTTTCAGAACTACCCCTTCTTCCATTTCTTGTGGAGATGCTCCGGGATAATTGATAGTAATGTCTATAAACTTAGAGTCCTGCAAAGGAAAGAAGCTGGATTTTAAGGATAACATCCCAAACGTACCGAGCACCACTACCGCCAGGATAATGACATTCACTGCCACAGGGAATTTTATAAAATGTGTTATTATCGATTTCATTATTTATCTAGTGAATGGTGAAAAAAGGTATGAAAAATGCATAACAGAAATCACCGTTATTGCTCCGCGTAAATACTTACTTTCATGCCGGGGTAAGCTCCCGTAGGCAACTTTGAAAGCACTTGCTCACCATCTCTTAACCCGCTTATCACCACAAACTTTTCCTTATAAAACAAAGGTTCAATTGTTTTCTGGACGAGGATTGAATCCTCAACCACGAATACTTGATTTTTATCAAATACCACACTTCTGTTCAATTCATATGCATTTTCCACCTCGGTAGCCATAATGTTTGTTTTCACATACATGCCCTCTTCCAAGCCTTTTCCTTTGACTTGCACATATACGTTGGTCGTTTGGGTTTCACTGTTGACCAACCTGTTGATTCTAACTATTTCTCCAACCCATTTTTTTGCATTATTATTTGTAGAAGTAACAGTTACTTTTTGACCAATCTCTAAAAAATCAATCATGCTAGCACTCACAGGTGCTTCAATCTCAAATACTGTAGGCTGAATAAATTCTCCCAACTTTTGTCCAGGCCTAATCAAAGAACCCGGAGTCACCAAAGCTTCCACCAATACCCCATCAAAAGGGGCCATAATATTGTATTTGGCCAAAGTCAATTCCATATTCCTGACATTGTAATAGGTAGAATAAATAGTCCGACCGGTAATAAACATCTTTTCCTGATTGGATTCAGGTTCCGGAAGTGGTGGCAAGGGTTTATTTACATCAATTTGACCCAGGAAATCATTCCATTTTTCAAAAGACGTGGAGTAGTCTAAACGTAAATCAGCAAGTGCTGAAGTCACCAAATTTTGAAGACTGCTTTTTTGAGACATTAAACTGGCGCGGTAAACATCCGACTCAATGGCAACCAAAGGCTTTCCTTTTTTATAGAAAGCCCCTCCTTAAAACTACCTATAGGAGACGTCATCACGCCTTGCACTTCAGCGTAAATCTCAACCCTATTCTTGGCCTCCAAGATCCCGGTTGCTGTAAAACCCAAGGGTAAAGTGGAATTTTTAATGGTTTCTGCAAACACGGTAGCCGTGGAAATTCCTTTATTTTTTAATGGTGGTTTTTTGCTTTCTTTTAGAATATTAGACAACGAAAACCCGCCAAACAAAACCGCAATACTTACTCCAATAATGATTAGTTTTCTTTTCATACACACTAGTTGCTATTGCAACCATTTTTAACATTTTCAATATTATTTTTAATTTTAGCTAAAGTTCTTGCTGTTTGTTCTAGCTCCTCCTCCGATATGTTTTCCTGGATCTGTAACACCAATTTCTTAAAGATCGGAACAGTATTCTGAAACACCAGCTCCCCGTGTTTGGTAAGGTGAACCATGTTTATTCTCTTATCCATTGCAGAAGGGATTCTCGCTACAAGATTTTTCTTTTCCAAAGTATTAATAAATCTGGCCAATGAAGCTTTGTCTCTTTCAGTAATAAATGCCAAATCATTTTGAGGTAAAGGCCCCTTCATCGACAAGGCTTTTAACACAAGCATCTGCTTCTTAGTCAAATCCACCCCGGCTTCCCTTAGGTTTGCATTAATGAAGATATCTACCCATTTCATGGTCTTTCCTAACCATGGCAAAATACCATATTCATTAATATTAGGCTTATAATCCTTATCCATTTCCATCAAATTTTGAGCAAATATAAATATAATAGTTGCATATGCAACTATTATATTTATTAAAAAAATGAATATTGACCAATGAATTTGAATATTAGCAAACAATCTAAAATCATTCGTTCTATAGAGGCATGTTTAGTAGGGGAATAATTTGACCGGATTACCCCGATAGTTTAGTCTCTAAATAAAAACACTATACAAAATAGTTCAAGGCAGTTCGAAAAATCTACCAATCCCGTTGCCTAAGTCATAAAAAAAGGCTAAAATCAATTTAGCCTCTAGATATATGATAAATGAGATACTTAGAAAGGTGAAGCCATAATAAACAATCTCTACACGTATCTAAGTAAAAACCTTAGTACTTATCAATTCCTATTGTTCACCTTGGGACTTGCCTTGGCTCTGATCGCTTATATTGGTTTGCATTTTTTCTTGGGATAAAATTTCATTTAATTTTTCCCCACCTTTGATTCCAAAATCCAGGGTACGGATTGGGAATGGAATCATTATATCTTCCTTATCAAAAGCTTTTTTATGGCTATAATAGCTTCACTTTGACTCTTCAAAAACTCCAATTGACTTTTAAAGGCTACCCAAATCATTATTCTAAAATCAATGGAACTACTTCCAAAGGCCAAATAAACAAGATCAATATCTTTATTTTTATTTATATTAGGAATATTTTCCACTGCTGCAATGGCAATATCTCTCACCCGTTCCAAGTCCTCCCCATAGGAAACCCCAACATTTAAATCTATTCTTTTATAAGTGTTTTCAGAATCATTGACCAAAGGATTCTGAAAAAGCATCTTGTTAGGTATAATAACCTCTTGCCCTTGAAAAGAGCTCAGCTCTGTGGTACGAATACCAATCCGTTTAATAATACCACTGTATCCTTCACAATGAATCACCTGCCCAATTTTAAATGGACGTTTGATGGCCATAAAAAAGCCGGCAATAAAATTGGTGGCAATATCCTGAAAGGCAAAGCCCAAAGCCAAACCGATAATCCCAGCCCCGGCAAGCAGGGAAGAAACAGTTTTATCAAGGTTTAAGAAACTTAAAGCTGTAAACACACCGATTGAAATCACTATGATATAGATGATTTTCGATATTATGGATGAAAGCGAATTGTTTTTTATTGCCCTATCCAGAAATCTATCACTTATATTTTTAATTAACCGGGCAACTAGCACAAATGCAATGAGCACCAGTATTGCTACAACAAAATTTGGCAACATTTTAACCAGTAGCTCTAACCATCCAATTAATTTCTGAGTAAGGATATCGTAATATTTATTAATTTCCATGATATATAATATTCAAATTTTCAATCCATATAAATAATTTAGCCTCAATTCCGAAGCCAACTGCTGTAGCAATATTATTAAGGCACAGACAAACAACCTATTGAAAATAAAATTGTTCTAAACCATTTTTTACAACATCAAGCCCTTAAGTAGAAAAAGCACAACTATATTTTACCTCCACGGTAAAAATTTGTAAAAATCAAGACCCTATCCGGTACAAACTCAATTTCTTGCCCGAAATATTGAGCCAAAAAAATGAACTGATAGCTCCACACTAATAACCTACCAAAGAGTTATTTAATTTTATCATGACTTACCCAAAGGAGCGTTGAAGTATCATAGCCAATATCCTCAGCCATCTCCAGATACTTATCCTTAATTTCCTTAGGTATATCCGTATCTCTTGAAAGAATCCATAAATACTTTAAACTCTTGCCCGCCACCAAAGCATATTTGTAGTTTTGGTCCACTGCAATTACATTGTACCCGGAATAAAATGGCCCGAAAAAAGACACCTTTAGCATACCTACATTCTCATCCCCAACAAATTTCGCCTTTCCCATGGCTTGAGTCCATTCTTCTTTTTTGGTATTAAAACCTCGGTTGACCACCTTTATCGTCCCATTGTCATTAATTGAATAGACAGCTGTAGTATTATTTAAATTTTTCTCGAACTTGAAATCCATTCTGGCAATTTCATACCATTTACCTAAATATTTTTCCTTATCAAATGCCTGCACTGCTTCGGCACCTTTAGGAATCGTTGCACAAGAAAAAAGCCCATCGTAAATATTCCTGTTAATAGAAAGAAAATTAAAATTTGGTTTTTCATGGAGAGAATGGTGTTAAGTGGTTATTTTAACTACTTAAACAAATGTTGTGCCTGTATTCTTATACCCCAATAAAAAGTCTTCTACAGAATAGCCCTAGTATAGTATTTATCCTCAGGCTTCAAAAAAAATGCATCAATACTACCCCTTTAAAAACCTTTTTGCAAAGGGAGAATGGACCATAAGGGCTCAAAAAAAGGAGAATGGCTATAATTAAACACCTAATCATTTTCATTATTATAATTTGAAGTTTCTCTGAATAGTTTTTAACATCATTTTTTTGAATATAAAATCTCGGGCATGAATAATTTTTCAAGAAACTTTATATATTCGCACAAACTTTTGAAAGCCAGGTTTTATGAAAAAAAGGCGGCAGTCATCGACATGGGTACCAATACCTTTCATCTGCTAATGATAGCATTTGACAACAATGGTTTTGAGGTAATTTACCAAGAAAAGGTTCCCGTGAAAATCGGTCAGGGAGGCATCAATCAAAACATCATCCTTCCGGAAGCTGAAAAACGTGGATTGCACACCCTTGAGCATTTTCACAACCTTATTAAAGGGGAAGGTATCTCCCAAATTTTCGCATTTGCCACCAGTGCGGTAAGGAATGCTGACAATGGGTTTTCTTTTATTCGGAAAATTAAACAACAAACCGGAATAGATGCACAAATCATTGACGGAGAAAGAGAGGCTGAGCTGATTTATAAAGGTATTCGGTTAAGTGATTGTTTAAATGCAGAGAATGCCCTGATGATGGATATTGGTGGAGGATCTGTTGAATTTATAATAGGGAATAAACATAAAATTCACTGGAAAGGCAGTTTTGAAATAGGTGGACAAAGGCTATTGGACTTGTTTCATTACCACGACCCTATTCTCCCTGAAGAAGTGGAAAAACTATCCATTTACTTATCGGAAAAGTTAGCTCCCCTTTTACAAGCCATAAAAACACATGCTCCCCAACAACTAATAGGAGCTTCCGGCACCTTTGATACTTTGACAGACATGTACCTGGCTTCAGATGGTAAGAAAAAAGACAGAAAAACCATTCATCACCTATTACCGGTTTCAGCTTTTGAAAGCATAGCATCCGAATTGCTGCTACTTGATAAGACCAGGCGACTTAAAATCCCTGGAATGATTCCCTTAAGGGTAGACATGATTGTGGTGGCTTCCTGTCTGATTCGTTTTATTACTCAAATGGTTCCTACGGATGAGTTGATTTGTTCCACTTACGCTTTAAAAGAAGGTGCTGTTTCGGAAGCGATGAACAAAACAACAGAAATAGAAAACACCAGCCTTACACCTACCCAATAAATTAGGATTATTCTTCCATTAGGGCTTAACTTTTTGCATTTTTGCACCATCGATCACCCAATTTCTTGTTCAATAATGAATTTCTCCCACTACCAATTAGAAAAATTTACCACCGAAGTATTACAGAAAATAGGTTGCTCTGAGACTGATGCTAAAACAGCTGCCTCCGTTTTGTTGTCCGCTGACTTAAGAGGAGTGGACTCTCATGGAGTTGCCCGATTGTCAGGATATGTTAGGCTTTGGGAAGCGGGACGCATCAACCCTACACCTAATATTAGGGTAATCCATGAAACCCCAAGTACGGCTGTGGTGGATGGTGATGCAGGCTTAGGCTTGGTAGTAGCCCCCTATGCCATGAATGTGGCCATAGAAAAAGCCAAAACAGCTGGAACCGGATGGGTATCAGTAAAGAACTCCAACCATTACGGCATAGCGGGTGTTCATGCCATGGAGGCTTTGAAACACGATATGGTTGGCATTTCACTAACGAACGCAAGCCCATTGGTAAGCCCTACGTTTTCTAAAGAACGTCTTTTAGGAACAAATCCTATTTCGGTAGCCATTCCCGCAAATGAGCAACCTCCATTTGTTTTGGATATGGCAACAACTACCGCCGCCAATGGCAAATTGGAAATCCTACAAAGGAAAAAAGAACTAGCTCCGGAAGGATGGATTCAAGACAAGGATGGCCAACCTACAAGAGATCCGTTAGGTGTGAAAGAAGGGGGTGCACTTTTGCCCCTTGGAGGGGATAGAGAACATGGTTCACAAAAAGGTTATGGATTGGGGGCAGTTGTAGATATCTTTTCCGCAGTACTTTCAGGAGCCAATTACGGCCCTTGGGTCCCTCCTTTCGTTGCATTTTTGGAACCCCACCCTAACCCTGTTGGAGAAGGTTTAGGTCATTTCTTTGGTGCGATGCGCGTAGATGCTTTCAGACCTGCAGATGATTTTAAAAACCATATGGACAATTGGATCAGCAGGTTCCGGGAGGCTACACCGGTGAAAGGTCAAGAAAAAGTATTGATCCCCGGAGATCCGGAAAGGGAATTAGAACAAGAAAGAAAAGCCAATGGGATACCATTATTACCAGCGGTGGTAGAAGATCTACGTGCACTGGGTGACAAACTAGGCCTATCCTGGGAATAAGCTATTGAATATCAATTGAATATTAAACGATTTTTACAAACGCTAGGCCCCGGCATTCTCTTTGCCAGCACAGCCATTGGTGTGTCTCACTTGGTGCAAAGCACCAGAGCAGGAGCTGAATATGGCTTCGGTTTGGTAGGTTTCATTATTGCGGCGAACCTGTTCAAGTGGCCATTTTTCGAATTTGGTTCCAGGTATGCAGCAGCTACAGGTGAATCCCTGATCGATGGATACCAAAAAATCAGCCCTTGGTTTTCCCGTTTGTTTTTGGGCATAAACTTGCTTTCCATGTTTTTCGTTAATGCCGCCGTTACCTTTGTGGCAGCAGGTTTTTTACAAAACTTATTCAATATACAACTGTCACCAAGTTACTTCTTTGTCCCCTCTGTCCTATTATTACTGACCTCTTTTCTATTTCTTGCTTTAGGAAGGTATTCTCTGCTCGATTCAGGTATAAAAGTCATCGGAAGCTTTATGTTTTTGAGTACTATTTTGACCTTTTTTATCGCTCTTTTTAATGGCCCCAAAGTTCCTATAGAAGATTATTCCATCTTTACCGAATTGACACCTCAATCTTTACCATTCGTTATCGGCCTAATGGGCTGGATGCCCACAGCCATAGACGCATCTACATGGAATAGCCTATGGACCATCGCTAGAAGAAAGCAAAGTGGCTACGCTCCTACCGTTAAAGAATCTGTTTTCGAATTCAATTTTAGCTATTGGATATCTTCCGCACTATCTATTTGTTTTGTAGTACTGGGCGCATTTTTGCTTTTCAATACCGGAGACACCTTACCCGACAATAATGTTTCTTTTGCCACGGGAGTGGTTAATTTATATGCTACTCAATTGGGATCCTGGACATTTATGATCATTGCTGCAGCAGGATTTTCCATTATGCTAGGTACCTGTATTGGGGCCATGGATGGCTACGCTCGCTCCACCGCTAGAGTAATCGCAGTAATGAATAATCGACAAGAAAAAATACGGACTACCTTTTGTGGTTGACCTTGATAACCCTTGGGGGAATGCTGGTCATCGGTTTTTTTATGGCGTCTTTTAATCAATTAATCGGTTTGGCCACAACCATATCTTTCCTAATTGCCCCTATCATTGCCATCCTCAATTACAAATTGATTTTTAGCCATCATCTCACCAAAGCACAACAACCGAGAAATTGGATGCGTTGGCTCTCCATAGCCGGAATTGGCTTTCTTTTTCTATTTTCCTTCGTGTTTATTTATTTCAATTGGTTTAAATAGCCCAACTAGTCCCAATTCTCAATCTCGAAATGGCATATACAAAACCTAATTTGTAAGATTGACCCCGTCGAGTTAATGCAAAGTCAGCGAGAGACATGTCAATCCTGTCTCCTTACTGCAAGGTGGTCAAAGGGTGATATTTCGTAATTATTCATCCCAAAGCAGCTAAATCAATACTTTATCAAATTCCACTTCCTGGGCGGCAAGCACAAAGACCTTGGTAGGCAATGATTTGGTTCGCTCTTTCAATTTTACATAGTAATCTTCAAAAGCCCCTCTTCCTCAGGCACCGCCAAGCCCATCATAATCATGTCACTGTTTTTGGACTCTTCAGACATTATATCCCAAAAATTCCGACCCTCAGCTGTCAATATTTGGTAGTCGAAACCTGTTCGCATCCCTTCAAAAATTTTATCCAAATTATCTTTTGCTCCTGCGTAAGCATCTTTATTCGGAACTACCATCTTTACATTTACAGAAGCTTGCTGCCATTCCCGGCTGTTTTTCAATAGATAAGCCAGAATTATCATCAAGCTTCCATTCCGCTTTAGTCCTCCCCACCAAATATCAATCACCTTCTTTTCCTTAAAACCTATATTTCCCTCATCCTGAACAATAATTACATTCTTCCTGGATTTGTAAAAATGCCTAATCATTTCAGAATAGGGCACCAAGCTTCGGTTTTCTCTGGTATCTCCGAGCAAGATAGTATTAGGTACCAATTGTCCTAAACCGTAAGAATTAACCATATGCATGGCTCCGGAAAAAGGATCAGATGCCCGGACCACCCTTACCAAGGCCTGCACATTTTTATTGGCCAGATAATCCATAATTCTTCCTTCAAAGTCTTTGACTTTCTCTTGAGGAACATTGGATTCAGATACAATGGTGGTCACAGTAAATAAGGCGTTTCCGTTGGTAATGTCATCAGCAAGCTCAATCAACCTCCACCTCTTCCCGGGAGAGCCCGACAAAACAAGGATATTGGGGCGCCAACTTTTGGCATTGGCCTCTTTCTCCAGCCTAAACAAAGCGTACCTAATTATGGAGGAAAACACTCCTCTTCCCAGGCCTCCCCACGTTGCCTCAATTTTTCTCCTTTCCAGCCAAACAAAAATGATCCCTATCACCAAAAAAGCCATAAGGGTTGCCAAAGCATTAATCAAGAACATCACTCCTGCACAACCAAGAGCTCCTAACAAAGAAAACACCCAATGAACCTTAAATTTAGGTCTGAAAGAAGCACTTCCTAAAAACCGCTCGGTGGCTGCCGTAATATTTAAAACCGCATAGGTGGTAAGAAAAAACATGGTGAGCACAGGGGCAATGAGATTTAAGTTACCAAAATACACCGTCAATAGGGTGATGCCAATGGTAAAGATCGTTGCTGCTCTAGGAATCTTTTCCTTCCCTCCTACTTTACTAAAAACTCTTGCCCATTTAGGTAAAATCTTATCATTAGCCAGGGCCTGCAAAACGCGTGGGGCTCCCAATAAACTACCGGTGGCACTTGACAAGGTTGCTCCCCAAATCCCCAGCACAATGGCTCCACCCCAAATGGCAATATCCTGCATAATAAGAGGATTTTCGATCAGCGTAGAAGCATCTGCTCTGCTAGCCAATATCACCGGCAAAATCATATAAATCAAATAGCCCACCCCGATGGCCATAAAGGTACCTTTGGGTATAGATTTGGAAGGACTTTTAAATCTCCTGACATATTTACCCCTGCCATAATCCCGGTAACTGCCGGAAAGAAAATAGCAAACACCTGCCAAAAATCTACCGATTGCGCTGCCGGCACTCCCCAAAGTTCAACATTGGAATCTTCCATGGGACTACCAAAGATCAATGACAATAAAGACAGGGCAATTAAGCCCATGATAAAAAACTGACTTTTAATCGTGGCCGTGGTGGAAAACAAGGCCAATCCTCCTAAAGCCAAGGTGGTAATTATCCCTACCCATTTCATTTCCAAGGCAGGAAAAATAGCCACGACAGATTCAGAAAAACCAATGACATACAAAGAAACTGAAAAAGCCTGGGCCAAGTACAAAGGTATCCCTACAGCCCCTCCAATTTCTGCTCCCAAAGACCTACTGATTAAAAAATACGCGCCTCCACCTTTTACCGGAGCATTGGTAGCAATGGCAGATATTGACAAGGAAGTCAGAAAGGTAATGGTAGTAGAAAGGGTTACTATAAGTAAGGTCCCAATCAACCCCACATTACCCACGACCCAACCAAATCTTAGGTACATGATAACTCCTAAGATCGTCAGTAAAGATGGAGTAAAAACACCACCAAAGGTGCCAAGTTTGGCCGAACCGGCATTTTTTATACTTTTTATATTCATATGAAAGCGCTACAGTCTAGATTTCAGCTAATCGTATAAAGCCAAGTTATCACTGGGTCAAATGATCGCATTAGTTTTATTTTCAGGACAATGCTCCCCCTTATGGCCTTGATTATTTGCGCAATAATTGTAGCACAACTCGGACCAATGCCTACGTCGAGATGAAATATTCTTTATTTTGGATGAAATGTCTTAATTATTGTTAACCTTTTTCACCAAGATCACCCAGTCTAAATCAGTTTCTTCCGGAGCTTTCCCCAGTGAGGTATTTTGTCCACCCGAAACCTGCTTTAAAGCCTCATTTTGAGACCTGGCGCCTGTTCTAGGGTTAAACCAATGAATTTCAAACACCCCTTCAGGCAATTTGAGTTCCCCTTCCGCTCCATCTCTGAGGTAATATACAAATACTTCATCATTGGCAGCTAGCAACCAAGCATTTGCAGCTTCATTTTTTTGAGGGGATAATTCTTGAAAAGGGATTTCACTTTTGGTGAAAAAGTTTTTGGCATGATTCATTTGCTCATAATAGGCTTGGTATTTTCGGTAATCTTGTATTCTTAGATCTTCCCCTTTCCCAATATACACCTCCGTACCTGCAGCACCGGCCATTAACGAAGCCCAAAGGGAATGCTTTCTCCACACATCCAATTCCGGATACTCAGGGCCGGTATAAGGCTCATCATAAGCAACTACCCAAGGATGTCCTGAAGCGGTAGAGGCTTTTCTCCAGTGCAAAATTCGGTCATACCCATGTGTTACATCTTGATAATTCCCCTGAAAACTTATCCCCGTATAGGATGGGTCTCCCACCAAATCTTCGAAAATCGCATCTGTATCAGAAGGACCATTGTGAACCACAATTAATTCATTATAAGGGAGTAAATCTTTAAGGTAAGCAGCGAATTGTTTTCTCTGCTGGGTGGTGATTGACTTTCCGTAACCTTCATCTTTTTGCCATCCGTTTTCTTCTCCTATATTCCACGCCACAGCATTAAGGTAACCAAACCTAGCTGCCAACTCCCTATAAAAAAGCTTTCGACTATTGGCAAAATCACCTCCTTCTTTAAATTCAAAATAGGATTGATTCTCCTGCTCAGACAATACAAATTGAACCATCATGCCTTCCTGCATCATATAATCAAAAAGTCCTTGCCACTGATCCAATTTAGAGACATCGTATTGGTAATAATCATCTTGCCCTACCCAAGGAAAGGCGGTCTTTCCATCGCCATAAGCACTCATAAGCAAAAAATAATGAGAATTGATGCCTTGGTTTTTAAGGTAATTGATAACCCCAACTATTCCTTTCCCTTTATCTTCATGCCAAAGCAGATCACCTTCTTCCCAATCCGCTATGTGTTTCTTATAAGCCCTTTCAGAATCAGTTCCATCAAAGTCCTGGTATTGGAGCAATACCTCCGGCGCATTGGTTCCCATTTTAAAAAATATTCTCCATTGGTAAATTGAAGAAAATGCTCCCCAATATATTGTAATTTCCCCTTGCCCAAAAAGCCGGCTTGGCTTGTATCTGCAGGGGTTACAGTGAATGTTCCTTGCTCACCATCAAAGGCCAAACTGCTTCCTTTGGCATTTCCCTTAGCGATGGCTATATTTTCACCTTCCAAAAGCTGACTCGATAGGACCATTCTCCCGGTTTTAGGGGCAATAAGTGGGCCCTCCATACCGTACCGCTATCTGCTCCACTCTCACGGGCATCACCATCCGCTGCAAAATACCCCGGCACCACTATGGTTTCACCATCAGGGTCGGTAAAATGAACCTCCATTTTATAATTTAAAAATGTCGCTTTGTCCTCAGTCAACTCCGGGCCATTCCATGAAAATGTCATTTTTTGATAGGCAAGGTTATCCCCTTTAATCGGAGATTTCTGACCGCAGGCGATTAAAATTAACCCCATTAGGGAAAAGCAAATGAATGGTATAAGGCGCATATTTAGGTTTAATGGTTAGAATATTGGCTAAATATAGGAAATGCACTGACCAATTCATATAGTGCAATTTGATTAAATTCTAAGGATAGCACTCCCTATTTTCCGCATATAAAATGGGCTTCGTCCGGATGTTATTAAACAAGAACAGCAGACCCATTTATCTATTACAATAAATCCAATCCGTATTGAACAATTTTTACTTGTTTTTTGTACATTATATAATCACAAACCTGATATCCCTATGAAAATACTAAATCAAACAAGCGTAATTCCTGCTTTAATTTTATACACGGCCTTCTCCTGTGCTCCAAAGCAAGTAGGGACAGAGGAAGAAGTTGAAGCCATAAACTTAAGCCATATGGATACCTCCATCCGTGCTCAAGATGATTTTTTTCAGTATGTCAATGGAACATGGTTAGCGGAGGCAGAAATACCCGCTGATCAAGGGAGATGGGGTAGTTTTCTGGAGCTAAGAGACCAAAGCATAGCCGGGGTAAAGCAGGTCATGGAAACAGCCAAGGCCAAAATTTCCGAGTATCCCAAAGGAACTGATCAATACAAGGCCGTGACATTTTATACCATTGGGATGGATTCTCTCTTGGCTGAAAAAAGAGGTCATGATGTATTGCTCCCTTGGTTTGAACAAATTGATCAGATTAAAAACAAGATAGACCTGCAGGCTTTTATAGGTAAAATTCACCCAGTCGGAGTAAGTGCATTTTTCAATATTCATGTAAGTTCAGATGCCAAGGACTCAGATCAAAACGCCTTGTACCTAAGTCAAGGAGGTCTTGGTTTGCCTGACAGGGATTATTATGTGGATGAGAGCAACGAAAAATTCAAGGAAATTAAAGCCAAATATGAGGCCCATATTTCCAAAGTATTTCAAAAAATGGGCAAAACTGAGTCTGAAGCAAAAGAGATAGCAGAAGATGTTTTGGCGATAGAAACACAACTCGCTGCAGCCAGTAAGACCAGAATAGAAATGCGTGATGCTGAAGGAAGGTACAATAAATACTCAATAGAAAAGCTTCAAGCAACTACTCCTTCACTGAATTGGTCTGCTTTGTTTGAAACTTTTGGCGCAGCCACAGATGAAGTAATTGTCAGCAGCCCGGATTTTATGATCGCCTTAGAAAAAGTATTCAGTGAATCGGATCCTGAAATGTGGCAAAAGTACTTAAAATGGCACTTGGTGCGCAAGTCTTCTCCCTATTTGAATCATGCACTGGTGCAGGCAAATTTTGATTTTTACGGAAAAGAGTTGCAGGGGACAGAAGCATTGAGAGCCCGGTGGAAAAGAGTCCTTAGCAGTGCAGAAGGGGCTGTGGGCGAAGCTATCGGTAAGTTATATACAGAAGAATTTTTTCCCGAGGAGGCCAAGGAAAAAGCCAATGAAATGGTCGATAATATTTTGGAAGCCATGGGAGATAGAATTCAAAATCTGGACTGGATGAGCGAGGAGACCAAAGCCAAAGCCATGGACAAGCTAGCTACATTTACCGTAAAAATCGGCTATCCTGACAAATGGGAAAGTTATGCCGACCTTAAATTGGATGACAATAAAAAGACCAGCTCCTACCTGGCCAATGTTATGGCTGCCAACCAATTTCAATTCCACAAAAACATGGAGAAGCTGGGCAAAGAAGTAGATCGCTCGGAATGGTTTATGACCCCTCAAACCGTAAATGCCTACTATAATCCTACTTATAATGAAATCGTATTCCCTGCAGCTATTCTTCAGCCGCCCTTTTACAATTACAAAGCAGATGCGGCGGTAAATTATGGAGGAATAGGCGCTGTAATTGGCCATGAGATATCCCACGGATTTGATGATCAAGGCAGTCGCTACAGTCCGGATGGCAACCTTGAAAATTGGTGGAAAGAAGATGATCTAGAACGTTTTAAAGAGAGGACCGGAGCACTTGTGGCCCAATATGATCAATATGAACCTATTGAAGGTGTGAACGTCAAAGGGCAACTTACCTTGGGAGAAAACATTGGTGACCTGGGCGGTGTATTGGTAGCCTATGATGGACTACAAAAACATTTGGAAGAACATGGTAATCCTGGAGAGATTGATGGATTTACTCCTTCACAGCGTTTCTTCCTTTCGTGGGCTACAGTCTGGCGCACCAAAAGCAGGGAAGAGGCCTTGCGCACCCAAATCCAAACAGATCCTCATTCACCGGCTCAATACCGCGCCAATGGTCCCCTTGTGAATGTTGATGCTTTCTATGAAGCTTTTAATGTAAAAGAAGGAGATCAAATGTATGTTGCCCCAAGTGACAGGGTTAGGATCTGGTAAACTGAATTTAAATAATAGTTATTGATATATTATTATACTGGATCAAGCCTTTTTTCATCAATAAGAGCAAGGAAATTTAAGGTTTTAAAAGGGTTCTCGATTTCGGGAACTCTTTTTTCTTGCCTTCCACCCTGAAGGCATTTCCCTTTTTTATGGATTCATAAGTTTTATGCATAGACGGTATTGGTATTCTTTTTCCATTGTTATTGCTCGACATTAGTCAGTATGCCAATCTTAAAGGTCAAAAATTAACAAATCCCCAAAAACACCGTAGGTGTGACATCTTTGTAGCCGAGGCTGTCAGGCCTTGGTAAAAACGATAAACAAAACCCGATTTTGGCGGTATTGTTGCTTTTTTTTCGCAAAAAAACTGACAAAATCCCTTTTAAAAGATCATAAAATGTAATCACCATTATTTAATGTTAGCAAAATTTAACCTTTTCATGTGATTTATGGACTTTTTCCAATAGTTACCCTGTTCATTTTTCCCCCTGAGTTGCTCCGCTTCTGGGCAGGTCCTGAGTGAGTTATAAATCAGGGCAGGCTTGATCCAAAAACGAACCAAAAAAGTCAAGGCTGTCAAATCTTATTTCAAATGATGGGTTATTGTTTAATGAACTGATAACTTTTACGTTGCCATCATTTGATTTTTGGATCAGGATTCCAGGCTAAAAATGAGTGGATCTCCTTGTGGGAGCTAACTCATTTTCTTAACGCCCTCCATCCTGCTCCAAAAACCATAACCTTTGAAGGCCGATAAAGCCTAATACATTGTGTTTTCAAAAAGAAAAGTAATTACCGATATAAGTATTTCATACAAAGACGGATAGTTTACAAATCCCAAAAACCCCATAGGGGTGTCACTTTTGTAGCCAAGGCTGTCAAGCCTTGGTCAAAACCATAAGCACAACCCGATTTTGGCGGTATTGTTGCTTTTTTCTGCAATAATGCTGACAAAATCATTTTCGCCTATAGTTATCCTAATTTCTACCTGTTCATTTTTGCCCCTGAGAAAAGACAAATCAGGGCAGGCCCTGAGTGAGTTATAAATCAGGGCAGGCCCTGAGCGAGTTATAAATCAGGGCAGGCCCTGAGCGAGTTATAAATCAGGGCAGGCTTGATCCAAAAACGAACCAAAAAATCAAGGCTGTATGTAAATCTTAACGCAAAATGAATCACTCCCTGGCTAAACAAAAAAAACTCGGCCGAAAAGGCCTCAAACAGTTTTTTGTTTTTAACGCCATTGAGCAATCCATTTTACTAATTTCCATAAGGCCGAAAAAGTAAAATAGAATTGAACAAGCTTAGGCATCTAAAGCTATCTAGGCTAGACACTTAACCTACCATAGAATTCATTTTCGCTTGCCATTACTCCCCATGATAATACAAACGGCAAGTCTTAACCAACCCAACAACACCGTAGGTGTGGCATTTTTGTAGCCAAGGCTTGGAAGCCTTGGTAAAAACGATCTGCACGATACGATTTTGGCGGTATTGTTGCTTTTTTTGGCAACAATGCTGACAAAATCATTTATAGGTATTTTTTTTACTCAGCTATTCTATTTTTCAGATCCATTCTTTCGGGCAGGATCCTGATAATTTCAATTCTTTCGGGGTGAATGATCTGATAGAAGATTATATGCTTTCCGGATTTTATTCCCAGAAGGTTTCTATTTATTCCATCATATTCTTTTCCAATGTTTGGATTATCAGCGATTCCTTTACACACCATTTTTATCGTTGCGTAATACTTGTCCGCTTGAGTTTCAGACCAGGTCTCGAAAGTGTATAACCAAATACTATTTAAATCACCGATGGCTTCTTGTCTAAATACAACTTTAGCCATTCTTTCTTTTTTCGGCTTTTAGTTTTTTAAGATTCTCATCGAAATCAAAGTCTTCAACTATTGGACTCTCTAGTCCTTGTTGAATTGCATTTCTTAAGGCAATTGCTTTGCTTTCCTCATTTTCCAATAAACGAAGTCCAGCTCTGATTACCTCACTTACGTTTTTATACCGTCCGGCAGCAACTTGGTTACTCACAAATTGGTCAAAATAATTCCCGAGTGAAATTGAGGTGTTTTTACTCATAATATAAATTTTTACTCTAAAATACCAATTATTGGTAATTTCTCAAAATCACACTAAATAATTTCTAAACCAAAATTATAGCTGATAATTTGCGCTTATACCATAAATACACCCTTTCTGCTTCCTTTTTGATTTTATATTGTAATTCCTAAAAAGATTTTTTTTAACAGCGTTGGATGAAATAATATTGTTGTAAAACTTAAAAAACCCCAAAAACACCGTAGGTGTGACATCTTTGTAGCCGAGGCTGTCAAGCCTTGGTAAAAACGATAAACACAACTCGATTTTCCCAGTATTGTTGCTTTTTTTCTGCAACAATACTGACAAAATCCCTTTTTAAAAGATCATAAAATGTAATCACCATTATTTAATGTTAGCAAAATTTAACCTTTTCATGTGATTTATGGACTTTTCCCAATGGTTACCCTTTTCCTTTCCTGTTCATTTTTCCCCCTGAGTTGCTCCGCTTCTGGGCAGGTCCTGAGTGAGTTATAAATCAGGGCAGGCTTGATACAAAAACGAACCAAAAAAATCAAGGCTGTCAAATCTTATTTCAAATGATGGGTTATTGTTCCAAGAACTGAGGTCGTTTACGTAGCCATCATTTGATTTTTGGATCAGGATTCCATACTAAAAATGAGTGGATCTCCTTGTGGGAGCTAACTCATTTTCTTTACCCCTTCCACCCTGCTCCAAAAACCATAACCTTTGAAGGCCGATAAAACCTAATAGATTATGCGCTCAAGAAAAACCACGATTACCGACATGAAACTCCCCAACCATCGACGGTAAAATTAAACCAATCCCAAAACCCCATAGTGGTGACATTTTTGTAGCCAAGGCTGTGAAGCCTTGGTCGAAACAATCAGCACAACCCGATTTTAGCTGTATTGTTGCATTTTTTTGGCATCAATACTGACAAAATCACTTTACTAATTTCTGTTAAAAAATCGGATGAACTTTGCCCATTGTTAGGCGGTAGGCATTTTTTTCAGTAAACTATTTCCCTATTGTTCAGCTCTACATTAAATTTTACGCTTGCCCCTAATACTTCAAAAACTTTCATAATGGTTGAAAATCGGGCGTCTGTTGTGCTGTTTTCAATTTTAGAGATTTGTGCTTTTTTACCCCGACAAGTTGGCCAAGTTGTTCTTGTGTCAAATGACGTTCTTTTCTTGCTTGTTTTATGGCATATCCCAAAAGGTCAAGGCGAAGTTCATTCTCAAACTCGTCGCGCTTTTCTGTTCCTTTTTTGCCGATATGTTTATCGGTCATTTCTTCTAAGCTGTAAGTTTTCATGTTTTCTTGCTTTTATCGTTAAAGTATTGTTCCATTAGACGTTCAGCTTTTTCTAATTCTCACAGGGCAAGACCTACCCTGTTTTACCTTACCACCTTACCTAATGCTTCCAATAGCTGGGGATTGTCATCTAATCCAATCCTGGCAACAGCATAGAACTCGCTCATCCAGTCGTCTATCTTTGCAAAGGCTGCATCTTTGGCTTTAGTGGCATCTTGTGACTCCCCTTTTTCTTTTAAGTAGGTAGAACGCGCCGCTTCTATGTCTGAAATCATCGCCTTTGCAACATTTAAATCATCCACTGATATCCTGAGCCTAGCGAGCTTGCTCTGAATCACGGTATCTGCTGATGCAATACCATAGAATTTTTTGACCGCTTCTAACCAACGCATATAGGTTCGTGGCTTTGCTCCGGAAACGGCCAATTCCTCTGCGGTAACTGGATCTTTCCGAAAAATAACTTTTGCTTTCTTCCGATGCATGCTAAAAACATCCTCCAGCTCTTCCTTTTTGCTTGAAAAATCAGCATAGGCTGCTGTTTTCTCATCATCTTCGGTTTGATTTTGTTCGTAGGCTTGCCTGGTTTCATTAAGAATGGCTCGGCCTTCTTCAATCTTTGCAGCATCATAACCTAACTCCGCCATGATCGTGGAGATTCTTGATTGGGAGGTTACATTGTCCAATGCAATCCTGTACTGCTCTAAAGTTCCGGCTTCTGAATATTTGGGTTTACTGGCCATAGAAATTGAATTTAAAGGTTTATAAAATAGTATGATATCCTCATTCAAAACCAAACCCTCACCCGATCACCAACTCACTACATCACCAAATCACTACATCACTAGCTCACCCCATCACTAGCTCACCACATCACTACATCACCCCATCTCCCATCCTACAATTGCATTCCTACTGCTTACATCCCTGTTCCTACGACTTACATTTGTGTTCCTACTGCTTACATCCCTGTTCCTACGAGCTACATTTGCATTCCTACAAGCTACAATTGCATTCCTACCGCTTACATGGCTGTTCCTACGACCTGCATTTGTGTTCCTACCGCTTACATTTCCATCCCTACAGGCTACAATTCAATCCCTACCGCCTACAAGCCTATCCCTTCCCATCACAACTCACTAATTTATAGACGATATGGCTATAACTATGAATATAATAAATTTTTATGAAATCAAAAAATTGGGGAGGCAAAGACTATGGTAAGCTTAATACCCAACACCGTTTCAATATTTCATTGAAGTTTACCCTGAGAATTGTTCAGGGTTCAATACCGCAGTTAGGCTAGGCTGTCCCTTACGTAAGAATGCTATGTTATTGGGCACAATATTTATTTTTTAAGCCGCCCATGATTTTATTTTTTCTTCAATTCTTTCATTCCACTCTGATTCATCGCCAATGGTTTGATTAATAGCCCATTGCTCTTCAAGCCAAGACTTTAATTTATTGGGGTCAGAGAATTTATGTTTAACACCGACATTTACGAACTCTATAAATTTTTCAAGCGTCAAAGGGATAATTTTCGTTGCACCTCCGTATCGCTTTGTAAATCCTTTGTTTAAATTGAAGAAGAATGCTTTTGTTCCCTCGTCAACTTTTGGCGCAATAAATAGGCAGTAAGATTCTTTATTTGTTCTTTCCTTAAAGTCGCCATAGTGCCTGGGAACAGAATCACCTTCCATCTTAAATTGAGTCGCTCCTGAAGAAAGTGTTACTTCTCCAATAATTCCAAAATCGTCAAATTCAATTTCCAAATCAGGCTTGTTTCCTGGCGCTGTATTGAAAGGCATACCATCAATATCCATTATGAAATTTCCATCAATACGTTTTGCATAATTGAGCATCACAAATGACCTCCAAACGTTCCATTCTAAAAAAGAGGTGCATCAGGAACGTCTTTTGATTTTATTTGCTCAAATACTTTAAGAATTTCATCAAATTCTTTATAGTCTTTAAGCTCCTTTTTCTTTTCTTCTATGTTTTTTGCTTTGACCTCAATTTGTAAAGAATCTAAAATATCTTTCAACTCTTCCATTTCAAGTGAACTGTCGACTTTAGTGTCACCAAGTTTTTTGATTTTTCCGACCAATAAATTTTTGTCGTCAGTTAGCAGCTTGATTGAGAAAGGGTTGAATAAATAATCTTTGAATTCTTGTTTACTCTTAAATTCAAGAGGTTTTCTCGAAATGGTTTTCAGCAGAAAATCAACTTCTTCTGTTTTCTGGGGAGAAATAATCAATCTGAATGTTCTCTTTTGAAAAGTTATCAGTTCCGTGGCACGAACATAGCGAACGAAAGCATCTGCATAGTCTTTCATATTCGCCCTTTTTGTTTTCACAAACCTCTTCAAGGAAGTATCATTGCTCTCTCTTGTTTTTAGATTTTTACTTTGCACTTCTTCTTTAAAAATCTCGAGTATTTCATTTTCAAAGCATTCATTAACATACATTTTACGACTTCCCGTGTATTTTATAGAACCTTCCCTAAAGTCCTTTATTTTCTTCACAATTCTGTCGTATTCTGAATAGTGAATAAGCTGAGAAAAAAATAATGCAATCTCTGTTTTAGAAAGGCTGCCTAAGTCATTAATCAATCTTATGAGTTCTAGGTAGGGTTTTACACCAAATTCAACTTTTCGCGATTGAGTGTGATATGGAGAAGGCAATTGAAACTTAAGCAGTTGTCTTGTAAAAGTCTCATCTAATCTTTTTTCTGATAAAAGCAGCTCCCCTGCCTTGGTCAATTTAATTTTTGGGTCCAAGTTCACAAAACCAAAAGCTTTAGGGGCTCTGGTTATTCTATCCCTTGCAGCCAATGCAGGGTCAGACGGAAAAGTCTCACCTTCGTAATGTTCAGAATCATAAAGTGTTTGAAAGAAATTTTCTTGTATGTCTTGATTCCCTGACCATAATTCACCGCTATAATAATCGGTCAGAATTTGTATTTCAGGAATAATTTTTTCAATAGTTCTTGGTGAAGTGAACCCAAAAAGCGCCTTTGATTTACTTAAGTTAGCCATGCTATTCCCAAAAAATATTATCTTCGACCGCCATTGATTTCTTTTGAAGAATGTCTTTAAAGTTATTAAGAAATTCTTGAATTCGATTGGTTGAAGTCTCAATTGATTTATCAGAAATATCGCAACCTATGAAACGGCAATTATTTTTTATCGCAGCAATGGCACTTGAGCCACTCCCTAAAAAAGGGTCACATACTGTAAACCCATCTTCAGCACTGGCATGAATCATTGCTTGGAAAACTTCTACTGGTTTCTGTGTAGGATAGGCTGAATTATGGATTCTTTTAAATCGCCAAACATCAGGGAACTTGCGGTTCCTGATTTTTCTCGTGTTTTCATTTGTTGCGAATATTATATATTCATGTCTTCTTCGGAAATAATGCCCCATACCAATATTCACCTTATCCCAAGTGATAAGATTCTTCACGTCAAAATGGTTTCGGACTATATTACCTAAACTTAAGAGAGAGTAAGAGTCAAACATTATGTAAATGTGTCCTGTCGATTTCTTTAAAACCCGTTTGCACTCGCTTAAGAACTTGGTGTAGTTTTCTTCGCTATCCTCAAATTCGGAAAACCATTTTCCATTTTCTTGTCCTTTGTCTGAATATTTCCCTACAATTCTCCCTTTTCCGAGTTGTAATTTATTATTCATGCCCGAATATGCGGGGTCCGTTGCAATAATATCTACGCTATTCGAAGGAAGCTTCTTTAAAAATGAGATTGCATCATCTTGGTATATTGTAATCCTGTTGCCTTTATTTTCAAAGTCGGCTACTTCACCTTTTAGCTTATTTTGAATTCTATCTTCTTGGTTTTCTATAAATGCGAGAACGGATTGAAAATTTTTTTCTGATATTTCTCCTTCATTAACTAATGGGATAGAATTGTCTCTTAGATAGCGGCTTAAATCATCCTTGGCTATTCCGTATTTTGCAACTATTTCTTCGGCTTTATACATCTATTTTATTTTCTTCAAATTTACCTTATTGGTTTGTTTTTTCATATTGTGCCCAACATTTATATATAAACAATTCTACCAAAAAAGTTACGTATATACCAACTATACCACCAACTCCTTCAGCTTATTTCTCCCCTTAAATTAACAATTTAGGCCAACCAAACCATTGCAAACACTAAATATTAACGGAATTTATTAAAAATGGTCAGAATAGAGATATAAATGGACATTGATTTAACTAAAACACAGCATATACTTAGGCCAAGGCTTTTCCACACTTCTATAATTTTTATGCTATAAGCTCCTGAGCATCTTTCCCTGCCTTTATAAAAAATCCACCCCCAAGTAAGCGAATTCTTCTTAGCCTTTAAAAAGAATCCTACGGTTCTATTTTACACCCTTCAACAAGCTCAGGGGACAAGGTCTGTACTGTATATAATGTTTTCTTTTTAATCCCAGATATCAGGTCTCTTGATATTCATCGCCCGCAAATAGGATTGGAATTGTCCGGCATGAACAGATTCGTGATAGCCAATCCGCAATAAATATTTTCCAAGGATTTTCTTTTCTCCATTTCCGGGATGAATGATTTCAGTTTCATCTAATTCTTTATCAGAAAATTGGCCTACACTTTCTAAAAATGCTTGCCTATGGGGTTCTGCAAATTCAAGCTCTTCAGTAAGACTTTTCATGGGTTGGTTTTTCCAAGGGCTTTGATAATTGGCCATGCTCCCCTATTGATAATGATGTTCCAGCCATAATCGGCTTCTAACACGTGCCTAATCATCTCCATTGCCGACATGGCTTTTTCATCCGGTTTCCATTGGTAATGGCTGGCAGGAAGACTTTCCCACAATATTATGCTTCTTCTCCTTATTTCTGTAAAGTTCAAAATTAACAGTTCGGAATGCCTCATGTTTTCAATTTCAAGGATATCTGTTTAGCTGGCTATTCATCTATTTTTTCCAGCAATAATTGCTTCACGAATTCCCATTCTTCTTTTAAGGCTGCTAAACGTAATCCAAGCATTTTCAGTGAGTTTTCATTTGTTTCTCGCTCTATTTTGGAAGCAATATCAACCAAAAGGTTACAGCGTATGGCCTGCATTGACCCCTTAATTGAATGGGCAATTTGGCTTATGGCTTTGCTATCCTCTTCCTCATAGGCTTGGTTGAGTTGAAATATTTTATCAGGCATATTCCTCAACAACATTGAGATTAAACGCTGCGCACTCTTGATATCCCCACCAAGACTATTCAAAAGCTCGCTATAGCCGAAATGAACTTCATTTGTAGCAATGGCCTCATTTATGTCTGCATTAGCTTCCTTATCTTGGCGGAAAAATTTCTTCAGTACCCATTCAATTTTTTGTAATTCTAGTGGTTTGGTTAGAAATTCATCCATTCCGGCATCCAAACACTTCACTTTTTCCTCCTTTAATGCCCCAGCTGTAAGTGCAATAATTGGAATATGTCTACCGGTCCCCTTTTCTATAATCCTTATCTGCTTGGTGGCACCTATGCCATCCAGCTCAGGCATTTGAATGTCCATAAATACTATATCAGGGTTGAGCTTCTTGTATTGCGCTACAGCTACTATCCCATCCTCTGCTTCGCAAATTTCACTATTGGGCATTAGTTGGAGTAGCAAGGTTTTGCTAAGCACCATATTTAAGGCATTGTCCTCGGCAATGAGGATTTTTATTTTTTCCTTTGAATCAAATGCAGGTTTTTTGCTTCAGTTTCTTGCCTGGGCCCGGCTTTTAAGTCTTGATTTAAATTGGAGAGAAAAGTAAACAGGTCTTGGCTTTTGACGGGCTTGGTCAAGCGAAAACGAACCCCAATTTCCATACTTTTTTGGTGGATTATTTCATCCTGAGCGGAGGAATAAAGTAGAATCACCGGATGTGTTTCCAGATTTAAATTCAGTTTTTCCTTCATGAGGCGAATGGTTTCAAGGCCATTGATATAGGGCATATTATAATCGCAAATGATAACATCATAAGGCAAGGCCTTTTCCATCACTTGTAATGCCTGAAATCCATTCTCACAAGTATCTGAATCTATTTGCCACTGATCAAGCATCTGTTGCAATATTACTCGGTTGTAAGCATTGTCATCAATAATCAAACAGCGTTTCACACCTGTAATCTTTGTTGGATCCGGTTTTTCACCTTCTTCAAAATGAGTTATGATCTCAAAAAGAAAGTAGTACCTACATTAGGTTTGCTATCAATTTGGATTTTGCTTCCCATTTTTTCAGCAATCATTTGCGAAATGACAAGACCCAATCCGGTACCTCCAAATTTACGGGTAGTGGAACTGTCGGCTTGAGAAAATGATTTGAAAAGCTTGGCTTTTTGTTCTTCATTAATGCCAATACCGGTATCTTTTACAGCTATTTTAAGGGTACCTTGATCCTGACCTAATGGTAAATACTCCACTTTAACGGTCACTTCCCCCTTTTGGGTAAACTTGACAGCATTGCCTAAAAGGTTTGCCAGAATCTGCTGGGTACGAATGGGATCTATATGAGCAAAACGAGGCATGCCTGGATCAATATCCATTAACAATTCAAGCCCTTTCTCTGCTGCAGAGAATTTAACGATATCAATGCAATTTTCGAAAAGTGCTATCATATCCGTTCTAATCTCTTCCAGCTCCAGCATGCCTGCTTCAATCTTAGAAAAATCAAGTATATCGTTGATAATGCCAAGAAGCGTATGACCGGAAACATTGGCACTGTTTACATATTGCTGCTGAACAGGGCTAAGTGGTGTCTTGGTGAGCAATTCGGTAAAACCAATTACGCCATTTAATGGCGTTCGAATTTCATGGCTCATGTTGGCCAAAAACTCAGATTTAGCTTTACTGGCAGTTTCGGCTTGTTCCTTAGCTTTTTCTCTTCTTCTTCCGCATTTTTCTGCGCAGTAATGTCCACATTAGTACCTATCCATCGATAGGGTTTCCCTTCTTCATCTCGGAGCAATTTACCACGTGTCATGATCCAACGCCAACTGCCATCTTTGTGAAGACAACGGTGTACTATTTCATATTTTTTGGTGATACCTTTCAGATGGTCTGCCACCGCTTTATTAATTGAATCGGCATCATCAGGATGCCATAGATTTTTCCACCCTTCAAAGGAGTTCTCTATTTCTGAATCTTCATATCCGAGCATGGTTTTCCATTGTTTCGAGAAAACCACCTTGTTATTGATCATGTCCCAATCCCAGACCCCTGCTTCCGTACCTTCTATAGCCACTGCAAAACGCAATTCACTTTCGTACTTCTCTTGATCTAATCTTTTGCGTTCAGTAATGTCCTTATGGGTTCCCACCACCCTGGTCGCTTCTCCTTTTTCGTTTCTTTCAACTACTTTGGCCTTGTTCCATATCCAAAGATAACTACCATCCTTGTGCCTAAATCGGTATTCATGACCAAAAGAGTCTCCATTGGCCGGTGTTTGGGTGACTTTATTGATTGCCGCAAATACCCAATCAATATCGTCAGGATGTAATCTATCTGACCATTCACTTGCCAAGGATGCAAGCTCGCCTACTTTGTACCCCAGCATTTCTACCCATGCCTTTGAATAGACAGTAACACCATTCTTTGGCGTCCAATCCCAAATTCCATCCCCCGAAGCATCCATCGCATAATTCAAGCGTTTGGTGAGTGCTTCTTTTTCCAATTCTATGGTTTTTCTTTCCGTAATATCCTGCGCTACTCCCCTCAGTCCTATAATCTCCTTGCTTTCACTGAATATCGCTTCTCCACGAACCCACATCCAACCTTGACTTCCATCCTTTTTAGTGGTTCTAAGCTCTAACTCATAGGGTACACCATGGTCTCTGGTTTGGGTCAAGGAAGAAGAAAGTTGCTCCCAACTCTCCGGAGTAAATAACTTCATGTGTTCGGTAAAAGGAGGAGGGGGCTTCGTGGGGTCAAAGCCATACATATTATAAAGCTCCTCTGTCCAAACAACCTCATTGGTTTTTAAATCAAGTTCCCAACTTCCTAGCTTAGAAACTTGCTGGGCATTGCGAAGAAGGTCGGCACTTTTTTGAAACCGGAATTCACTGTTTTTAAAGGCTGTAATATTTTGGTGAGCCCCCAGCATCCTAAGAGGTTTACCATGCTTATCTCTAATGGCCAAACCACGACACCTAATCCACACTGTAGACCCATTTTTATGGGTGTAACGCACAGTTTGATCGTAAGGAAAATTTGGGTTTTCCAAATGTTGGGTAATCCTTTCCGTAGCTTCTTTTAAATCATCAGGGTGAATAATACCTTTCCAAGCCGAAGTCTTGTGTGGCATCTCACTAGGATTGTACCCTAAAACTTCCCAAAATTTAGGATTCATCCATTCTTCTTCAGGATTTTCCAAATCCCAATACCACATGCCATCCAGACAAGATTCTTGAATGAAATCAAAAATTCGCTCATCCGATTTTATGAGTTCGTAAAGTTCTTTTTTGAGATAATTTGTTTCCATCTCTAAGCTTTTTATTCTGTCTAAAAAATACGAATACCATTTGTATTTAGCTATTATTTAGATGGAAGGTTGCGTGTGTTTGGATTAATCTCTCAGCTCCTTCCAACTTGTTTCTTTGTTAAAATAAGGTATTCAGACAAAGATTACATTTGTAACATCAGAATATCAATTGTAATTGTATAATATGTGAAAATCATTGCAAAAATAGGATAATATTCTCTAAGATAACCTTTCTAGAAGGTTAATTCTGTATTTGTTTGGATATTTATAAGCGGTGGGAGGGAAAGCCTACCCTTGGACTCTGCTTTGGAGAAATTGTTTTTCGTTGCATCCAATTTGTAAGTTTACGTTCTCAAATGAAACCGGAATTATTGACATAATTACAGGTCCTATTGGTCAATTGATTTTTTAGAGAAGAATTTATCCTCGCTTTTTATCGCCCTTAAAGGAATTGGTGCTCCCTATACAATTGGTTAAAACGATCAGAACGATACGATTTTGGCGGTATTGTTGCTCTTTTTTCTGCAATAATGTTGACAAAATCACTTTTATCAGGATCATAAAATATAATTCATAGGGAATTTAACCTTTTTGAGATGGTTTGTTGACTTTTCTAATGGTTACCTTTTCTTTTCCTGTTCATTTTTTCCTTGATGAAAAAACGAACCAAAAAAATCAAGGCTGTCAAATCTTATTTCAAATGATGGGAAATCATTCAAAGAACAAATGTCTTTTACGTAGCCATCATTTGATTTTTGGATCAAGGATTCAGGCTAAAAAATGAGTGGATCTCTTGTGGGAGCTAACTCATTTTTCTTAACACCCTCCATCCTGCTCCAAAAACCTTAGCCTTTGAAGGCCGATAAAGCCTAATACATTGTGCTTTTTCAAAAGAAAAGTAATTACCGATATAAGTATTTCATACAAAGACGTATAGTTTACGAATCCCAAAAACCCCATAGGGGTGTCACTTTTTGTAAGCAGGCTGAGGAAGCCTTGGTCAAGCATGAAGCACAATCTGGTTTTGGCGGTATTGTTGCTTTTTCTGCAATAATGCTGACAAAATCACTTTTATCAGGATCATAAAATATAATTCATAGGGAATTTAACCTTTTGAGATGGTTTGTTGACTTTTTCTAATGGTTACCCTTTTCTTTTCCTGTTCATTTTTTCCTTGATGAAAAAAACGAACCAAAAAAATCAAGGCTGTCAAATCTTATTTCAAATGATGGGTTATCATTCTAAGAACAAATGTCTTTTACGTAGCCATCATTTGATTTTTTGATCAGGATTCCATTTCGCAAGTGGATCTCCTTGTGGGAGCTAACTCATTTTCTTAACGCCATCCTGCTCCAAAAACCATAAGCTTTGAAGGCCGATAAAGCCTAATACATTGTGCTTTCAAAAGAAAAGTAATTACCGATATAAGTATTTCATACAAAGACGTATAGTTTACAAATCCCAAAAACCCCATAGGGGTGTCACTTTTGTAGCCAAGGCTGAAGCCTTGGTTAAAACGATCAGCACGATACGATTTTGGCGGCATTGTTGCTCTTTTTTTCTGCAACAATGCTAAAAAATCATTTATAGGTATTATTTTTTTACTCAGCTATTCTATTTTTCAGATCCATTCTTTCGTGTAAGATCCTGATAATTTCAATTCTTTCGGGTTTAATTATTTGATAGAAGATTATATGCTTTCCAGATTTTATTCCAAGAAGGTTTCTATTTATTCCATCATATTCTTTTCCAATGTTTGGATTATGAGCGATTCCATTGCACACCATTTGTATCGTTGCGTAATACTTGTCCGCTTGAGCTTCAGACCAGGTTTCAAAAGTGTATAACCAAATATTATTTAAATCTTCGATGGCTTCTTGTCTAAATACAACTTTAGCCATTTTTTCTTTTTTCGGCTCTTAGTTTTTTAAGATTCTCATCGAAATCAAAGTTTTCAACAATTGGGCTATTTAGTCCTTGTTGAATTGCATTTCTTAAGGCAATTTCTTTGCTTTCCTCATTTTCCAATAATCGAAGTCCAGCTCTGATTACCTCGCTTACGTTTTTATACCGTCCGGCAGCAACTTGGTTACTCACAAATTGGTCAAAATAATTTCCGAGTGATATAGAGGTGTTTTTACTCATAATTTCTAATTTTCACACTAAAATACCAATTATTGGTAATTTCCCCAAATCACTCCGCAATTGCATAAATACATGTTTAGCCGAGAATTTGCGCTTATACCATACATACACCCTTTCGGCTAGTGTTTTGATTTTATATTTTGAGTCCTGAAAAGGTGATGCCTAACAGCGATGGGTAAAGCCCATCGTTAAATGGCCTGACAGGAATTGGCCCTCTTCATACAATTGTTATTACACGCCTCTAGGGCTTGGGTACTTTAAAATACCCAATAAACCCTCCTCCTATATTCAATATTCCCGTAGGAACTGAAAAAATCAAAGTCATGGATGTAGGTCAATGGTCAGAAAAAAGTAAGATACGATTGTGGCGTCTTGTTGCTTTCTTTTTCTGAAATAATGTTGACAGAATCGCTTTTATCAAGATCATAAAATATAATTCATAGGGGAATTTAACCTTTTGAGATGGTTTATTGACTTTTTCTAATGGTTACCCTTTTCTTTTCCTGTTCATTTTTTCCTTGATGAAAAAACGAACCAAAAAAATCAAGGCTGTCAAATCTTATTTCAAATGATGGGTTATCATTCTAAGAACAAATGTCTTTTACGTAGCCATCATTTGATTTTTTGATCAGGATTCCAGGCTAAAAATGAGTGGATCTCCTTGTGGGAGCTAACTCATTTTCTTAACGCCCTCCATCCTGCTCCAAAAACCATAAGCTTTGAAGGCCGATAAAGCCTAATACATTGTGCTTTCAAAAAGAAAAGTAATTACCGATATAAGTATTTCATACAAAGACGTATAGTTTACAAATCCCAAAAACCCCATAGGGGTGTCACTTTTGTAGCCAAGGCTGTGAAGCCTTGGTTAAAACGATCAGCACGATACGATTTTGGCGGCATTGTTGCTCTTTTTCTGCAACAATGCTGACAAAATCATTTTCGCCTATAGTTATCCAAATTTCTACCTGTTCATTTTTGCCCCTGAGTTGCTCCGCTTCAGGGCAGGCCCTGAGTGAGTTAAAAATCAGGGCAGGTTTTGATAATACAAACGGCAAGTCTTAACCAACCCAAAAACACCGTAGGTGTGGCATTTTTGTAGCCAAGGCTGTGAAGCCTTGGTCAATGCATGAAGCACAATCTGATTTTGGCGGTATTGTTGCTTTTTTTTTGGCAACAATGCTGACAAAATCGCTTTCGCCTATAGTTATTCTAATTTCTACCTGTTCATTTTTGGCTTGATCCAAAAACGAACCAAAAAATCAAGGCTGTATGTAAATCTTAACGCAAAATGAATCACTCCCTGGCTAAACAAAAAAAACTCGGCCGAAAAAGGCCTCAAACAGTTTTTTGTTTTTAACGCCATTGAGCAATCCATTTTACTAATTTCCATAAGGCCGAAAAAGTAAATGGAATTGAATACGGTTACGCAGCTAAAGCCATATAGGCTTAATATTTAACTAGCCTAGACTCATTTTCGCTTAACATTACTCCCTATGGTAATATTGTCGGCAAAGCCTAACAAATCCCAAAACCCCATAGGGGTGTCACTTTTGTAGCCAAGGCTGTGAAGCCTTGGTCAAAGCATGAAGAGCAATCTGATTTTGGCTGTATTGTTGCTCTTTTTCTGCAACAATGCTGACAAAATCATTATGCAGGATTGCTGTTTTATTTAACCTGAGCGCTTTCTTTTTGGAAAAACAAATACCCTCATCTAATTCAACATAGAAGGATCTCCAAGTTTACCTGCAAATAATATCGCCCCACTGCTATTCTCCTGAATAAAAAAGACAAATGGCTTGTCCAGACTAAAAATCCTTGGTTGGGAAGGACCTGCACTGGTTAACTCGATTTCCACCACAGTGGCTGCTGCAGCTTCTGTACCTTCTTCATTCACTTCAATAACCGCCTCGTGAATCACCCTACTGATCGCCATTGGTGCGGTTGGATTCACAAAGAGCTTTCTGAAATTTAGAGGACTGGGCACAAATGGTTTTACCAAACCTAAATTCTGTAGCTGTTCTTTCAAATTGTCTATTCTATACCCCATCTTGAATTTGGGCATCTTTAGAATAAAATTGGAGGTATCCGCATTGGCTCTAAAGTGCTCCAGTTCTTCCAAAGTAAATGCCTCCATCTTATTGTCCAATTCAAAATCCTCGTCAATGATCACCCCCATGGTGTATTGCCCGGTACTGTAGGGGATTTCCAGGTACTCCAATGCGCCATCAGTGTAATACCTCAACCCTGCCGGAGAAGACAATTCCATCATATCGACCGTCACTTCTGAACCCGAAGCGGTATAAAAAGGTGCTTTCTTTGTATGATCAGCATCAAAACGGTACTTCCAATCCGCTTTGAAATAGATGGCATTGACCAAATACATGGCAGCATCCGGAGAAACCGCATCAAGCATGTCTTTGATCATTCCATTGGTATTGTTTTCGATCCACTGATTAATTATATCCTTGGATTGTGGGTTGGACATGTCCAAGCTCGCAATCTCTGCACTAAAACTGTCCCTGACATCTTCTGCAAATTCCTGATTCAATTCAAAGCCCTGCCTGTACCAAATGGCATTGGCGATAGCCAACCTCACCTTGGGGTCAAGTTTCAATAAATAATTGGTCAGGGATTTGGCTGCTTGATTCGCTTCTTCCAATTCCATACCCTCAAAGCGCAAAACCCGCATAAATTCTGCTTCAATCTCATCTTCATTGCCATTCATGGCCATGGCGAGTGCCTGATGTACACTGTAAGGACTAAAAACTGGTTGATATCTTCCTTCTTCTGAAGTTCATGAAACAAATCGAAGGCGAATTGAGAACTACTCAAAACCATCTCCTGCTCCTGAACCTGCAAAGGTCGGATATTGGCTGTAAGATCGATCTCCTCATCTTCACCCCAGTTACAAGCGGTAAATACCAATAAACAGAACAAACCAGTCGTTATTTTCATAATTTTCGGGATTTATTTATCACCTATACGGAAAGCGGTGAGGAAATGCTACAATGAAAATTGAAAAAATAAAATCGCATTCCATTTCCGGATTAGAATGGCATGTATTTTTGAATATTTGCAAAAGAATCCCCCTTGGTCCCCTTTGGAAAAAAGGGGTATTATGTTTTTTTAGGATTTACGAGCACGTTCCTGATTTAACATTTCAACAGCACCTTTAAATTCTAAAAATTCAGCGTTAAAAAACATTGGCAGATACTCCCCAGAGGGGGATTTAAACGGCCTTTAGCTAAATTTCACTTTTACTCCTTTTCAAACCTCACTACCAGAAACCTAAAAACCCCCTCATCATAATCAGGATGGAAAAGATTATTTCTAGAGAGGTACAAGCCATCTTCCCTAACAAAAAAATTTCTTCCAATATAAACTTCAAAAGTGTCAAAAGTATGTTCCGCCAGTATATTCAGGTCTTTGTCTAAAACCATTATACCGGTATAGGGACGGTAATAATTCAAATGGTTTAAGTCTTCATCAGAGGCTTCCGGATCATATTCCACTGCAGGACTAGTGATTCTATAAAAAACATCCCTAAAAGGATCATAGATCAGGGCACCATATTGGTCATATTTTATCCTATCTTCCAAAGCCGCCCTGTGATTAGGTGCCAATTCCTCTACATAAAGAAAATTATTGACTTTTTCAGATTTAACCTCTTTTCTATGGACAACCTTACCCGATTTGGTGTCAAAAATCTGGATTTCATGGTCATACAAGGCCGCAATATAAATTTTATCTCCTCTTTTTGCCCAGGAATAGCCACTGCCTTTTTTCCCTTGTCCCAATAGTCTTCCCGGTAAAAAACATCGTACCACTGCACGGTATCCTCCAAGATATCATAACTGTAAACCAACTGGTGCTTTTGAATGTCCGATTTATCCATGTCATGGTGCCCCATAAAAAGTGGTTGCGCACCATATACCTTATTACCTATTTGGTAAAGTGGGGTTTCCAAGGAAACACCTATATGAGAAATAGGGAAAAGCTCATTGTGAATGGGTTTTCGTAACTGGACCTCCCCTTCCAAGTTAATTAAAACGATTTTTTGAGGAGCATAATTGACCAGCCAGATAGAGTCTTCCGCCATAAGTACTCCACCTGAAAAAGGCTTGACACTATTAGGCCCATCCATATGCAAGGGGACTTCCTTCAGCAATTCCCCTTCAGGATAGGAATAAAACTGGTATATTTTTTAAAATAATTGTATATAAATATTTGAGACCCTGAATCAGTTTCCAAAAACTGAATATGGCCCGGATTGATAGGCACCAGGCTATCTGTTTCAAAAGTAATTTCATCCACCACTTTCAATGTCAGACTTCCTTTCTCTTGGCTATTCTGGCAGGCAAATAACAAGAGGGGGAGTACTAGACAATAGCACAACAGATTCCATTTCATAAAACACATTTGTTAACCTTCAATCTAAAACTAAAGAAACAATTAAACCTTTCCAAAATTCTCATCCCATTCATCTCTCACAACGAAGCCTTTTTTGGACAAAAATGTGGTCTGGCATGTCATTACTCTATAGGACTTTCTGGAACGCTCAATCAAACCAAGTCAAAACTTAATTTAACCCGATAGTATTTGTATAATTAAGATTAAATTAGAAGATTAAGCCCTTCATTAGCATTAAACCCTACCTTAACCATGGAAAGAAGACAATTTTTAAAGATTGGTGGCCTGAGTTCCGTCGCCTTATTTTCCGGAATCCCTTTTTCAAGTCACGCACGTTCCGATTTCAAAATCAAAAAATCCGTTATTATGCCGCTCCCGGGTACAACAAGCCGCTTTTTAATCAGGCAAGAGGCATTGTGGAAATAGAAACCGATTCCGGATTGATTGGGATTGGTGAAGGGGGAACTCCCGACATGGTGAAACAATGTGCGGAAATGCTTATCGGTGAAGACCCATTCAGAATCGAACACCTTTGGCAATACCTTTATAGAGGGATGTTTTATCCTCCGGGCCGTGAAAAGCTTCATGGAGTTGGTGCCATAGAAATGGCCCTATGGGACCTTAAAGGCAAAGCCCTAAATGTGCCCGTGTATGAATTACTGGGAGGAAAAACCCGAAATTATGTAGAATGCTATGCCACTGGCTTCCGAAAAAGCAAAGCCAGCACCATGGAAGGTCGCGCACAAGACTGCCTTGAGGCCGGACTAAGATGTTACAGAATAGGGCCTACAGGGGGAAATGGAGATTTGCCCTTTGATTTTTATGAAAACAGCAAGAAGACCATTGAAATGTGTCAAAAATTAGACAAGGCCGTGGGCGGAAGTGGGAATTGGGCCATTGACCTCCACACCCGCTTTGACACTACGGAGGCCATAAAAATCTGTGATGCACTGGAAGAATTGGAACCCTATTTTGTTGAGGACATCATTCGATCTGAAAACCCTGAAGTATACGAGACCATCAGAAACATGACCAAGGTGCCCATAGCTGTGGGAGAACAATTTGGGGATCGGTGGGATAGCAACGTATTGATGGAAAATCACCTGATCGATTACAGCAGGGTGACCCTTCCCAATACGGGAGGAATTAGTGAAATCAAGAAAATAATAGCCATTGGAGAAACCCACTACATAGGCATCATTCCGCATTTTACCGGACCACTGTCTACAGCTGCACTTGTACATGTTTTGGGATCATCCAGCCCCACCCGCTGCATGATAGAGCTGGCAGGTGGCGAACCTGAGAAGCCTAGCTATTTTAATGAAGATTTTATTGATTTCAGGGAGGGTAAAGTTCATCTCAATGACCGCCCGGGACTTGGTGTGATTTTCTCACCGGAAAAAGCATCGCTTTTGTTTGAGGTAACAAAGAACACTGAATTTACGCATCCTTATCTAAAAAGTCCGGATGGCGTTATTCACAATTGGTAGTAGAGGTTTTAAGTAAGATCCTATGGGAATTATAACGTTAAAATTTAATGATTACAAAAACCCCAGAGGGATGACATTTTTGTAGCCAAGGCTGCAAAGCCTTGGTCAAAACGATCTGAACGATACGATTGTGGCGTCTTGTTGCTTGCAATAATGTTGAAATAAATCACTTTTATCAGGATCATAAAATATAATTCATAGGGGAATTTAACCTTTTGAGATGGTTTATTGACTTTTTCTAATGGTTACCCTTTTCTTTTCCTGTTCATTTTTCCTTGATGAAAAAACGAACCAAAAAAATCAAGGCTGTCAAATCTTATTTCAAATGATGGGTTATCGTTCTAAGAACAAATGTCTTTTACGCTTGTATGTTTGATTTTTGAATCCAGGATTCCAGGCTAAAAATGAGTGGATCTCCTTGTGGGAGCTAACTCATTTCTTACTCTCCATCCTGCTCAAACCTGCCAACTGCACGAAGGCCGATAAAGCCTAATACATTGTGCTTTCAAAAAGAAGTAATTACCGGTATAAGAATTTCCATACAAGCCGATATGGTTACAAATCCCAAAAACCCCATGAGGTGTCCCTTTTGTAGCCAAACTTGTAGAAGCCTTGGTTAAAACAAATCAGCACGATACGATTGTGGCGTGTTGTTGCATTTTTGGCAATAATGTTGACAGAATCGCTTTTATCAAGATCATAAAATATAATTCATAGGGAATTTAACCTTTTGAGATGGTTTGTTGATTTTTTCTAATGGTTACCTTTTCTTTTCCTGTTCATTTTTTCCTTGATGAAAAAAACGAACCAAAAAATCAAGGCTGTCAAATCTTATTTCAAATGATGGGAAATCATTCAAAGAACAAATGTCTTTTACGTAGCCATCATTTGATTTTTTGGATCAGGATTTCAGGCTAAAAATGAGTGGATCTCCTTGTGGGAGCTAACTCATTTTCTTAACGCCCTCCATCCTGCTCCAAAACCAACAACGCTTTTTGAAGGCCGATAAAGCCTAATACATTTGTGCTTTCAAAGAAAAGTAATTACCGATATAAGTATTTCCATACAAAGACATATAGTTTTACAAATCCCAAAAACCCATGAGGGTGTCACTTTGCTCAACCCAAGGCTGTGAAGCCTTGGATTGTTTAAAGCATGAAACACAATCCAAATTTTGGCGGTATTGTTGCTCTTTTTCTGCAACAATCAAAATCATTTTCGCCCGTAGTTATCCTAATTCCTACCTATATTGAATATTTTCTTAGGACCTATACAAAAGAACCCTTACCAGGCAGGACTTAAACCCTAGTCATTTATTAAAATTTTTTGGTCAATAAAAGCAATCGTATGAAAGTGATTCCATAAAATATTTTCATAATTCTTTGACCTAAAACCCATTCCATTTCATTTATTTTTTACCCTTTTAACAAAATTTTTATACCATATTTAAAATTTAAACAATATGAAATTGATATATAAAATGATTAATAATATATTGAGTAAACAATAAATAAAGTATTAAAGTCAATAATGGTTTAATTTGAAAAATTTAATAACCTTTAGTCTTATTTAACTCAATTAATAATCATTTAAAATCCTTTTAAATCAATTTAATCGTATTTTATTACTATTGGTTATAATCAGATCAATTGTTTGGCTTAATTACTTTATATCACTAAACCCAAAATAACCTTAGTTATGAAAAACAAAGTAATTTTGCTTTTTCTCACCATGATTTGGTATGGCCAAATCTACGCACAAAACAACAGTATCAGTGGCACTGTGAGAGATGCCAGCGACGCACCCCTCCCCGGGGTAAGTATCATCATTAGCGGAACATCGCAAGGAACCGTCACAGACATAGACGGGAAGTACAGTTTAAGCGCTCCTCCAAACGCTACCCTTATTTTTTCTTACATCGGTCATCAAACCCAAACCATCGAAATCCAAAACAGAAGCCAAATTGATGTGATGCTTAATGCCAGTGACATTGGTTTGGAAGAAGTGGTGGTGACAGCCCTGGGAATCAAAAGAGAAGCCAAAACTCTCGGTTTCTCAACCACTACAGTAGATGGTGAACTGATTTCAGACAACCGAACTCCCAATTTTGCAGATGCCCTTCAGGGCAAAGTTGCAGGGGTAAACATTTCCTCCATGTCTACAGGCCCCGGAGGTACAAGTAAAATCCGGATAAGGGGGCAATCTTCCTTTAGTGGGCAAAACAATCCACTGGTAGTCATCAATGGCGTACCCATGGACAATTCAAATTACTCCTTGGGAGGAAATTACGGTAATCGACAAATGAATAATTCAGATGGCGGCGATGGACTTTTGAGCATCAACCCGGATGACATCGAAACCTTGACCGTACTCAAAGGAGCAACCGCCGGTGCCTTGTACGGATCTCGGGCAAAAGACGGGGTGATCATGATCACCACCAAAAGCAAAAACTCAAGCAAAGGCCTAGGTGTGGAAATCAACTCCAATTTCACTACAGATACCCCCTTGATTTTACTGATTTCCAATACGAATACGGCCAGGGTGAAGGAGGCGTCCGACCAACCAGCGCATACCCTACTTCCGGTGTTTGGAGTTTTGGTGAGAAATTTGAACCTGGAATGACGCAGATTTTATTCGACAACGAGGAATGGCCGTACGAGCCAGTTCACGATCGGATTAGCCAATTTTACAATGTGGGCACCAACTGGACCAATACGGTAACTGTAGCCAACAGTGGAGAAAATGGCGGCTTTAGCCTTTCATTTGCCAATACCGACAATAAAAGCATTGTACCCAACTCAGAGTTAAATAGAAAAACGATCAATTTAGGCTTTTCTCAAAACATAACAGACAAGCTAGTGGCCTCTGGTAACGCCAATTACTCCCATGAAGCCAACCAAAATCCGCCTCAGGTAAATGCCCAAGATTTTTCTACCGCCACCGTTATCATGACCCTCGCCAATTCAATGCCTTTTGAAGCTTTGAGAAACAATATCACCCATCCCAATGGCGATGAGGTGGTAATGGCCAGGTTTCTGGTAAGAAACAACCCCTACTATTCCACCTCCAAGCGGTTTGACAATGTTAAAAGAGATCGCCTAATCGGTAATGTGTCTCTAAATTATCAGTTCACACCTTGGCTTTATGCCATGGGGCGCCTTTCCATGGATTTTTACGTCAGAGACAATGATTACAACACACCCAATGGCTATGCCCCCATTCCTCCTGCTCCTGCAGGCTTTGTAAACGGAAGTTTCACCCAAGACACCAGAAGATTTCGGGAAACCAACCATGACTTCTTAATTGGCGCCAACCGCACCTTTGGCAACTTCAATATAGACCTGACCATGGGAGGAAACCAACGCTTTGTGAGAATGGATTACAATAGCGTCGCTGTCAAGGATTTTGTAATCCCCGGCCTATACACGGTCATGAATGGCCGTGTAAAAGACCCATTGTACAGTCTTTCTGAAAGAAAAATCAACTCACTATACGGTCTGGGAGAATTTTCATACAAAGAGTGGCTTTTTCTAAACCTAACCGCCAGAAATGATTGGTTTTCCACTTTGGCCCCGGCCAATAGAAGCATTATGTACCCATCCGTGGCGACCAGCTTTGTGTTTTCCCAAGCCTTCCAAAACCTTCCGGAATGGTTGTATTTCGGTAAATTCAGAATGGCCTATGCAGAAGTGGGCGATGACAACGTCTCCCCTTATTCCAACGCCTTATTTTATGCAGTAGACAACAATCTTTTCCCAAACCCCGACGGGCTACCTTCCCCACTTGGAAGAGTCAATGCCAGCACGGTTCCCAACACCAACCTAAAACCATTGAGAGTTCAAGAAACTGAGATTGGTATGGAACTTAGGTTATTTGACGAAAAGCTAAATCTGGATTTTGCTTATTACCACAAAATCACCAATGACCAGATCCTTGCTACACAGATCTCAGATGCATCCAGCTTTACCAATCAATTGGTTAACATTGGCCGAAGCATGAACAAAGGATTGGAAGTTTTGGTCTCAGGTGCTCCCATTCGATCAGAAAAATTCCGTTGGGACGTAAGTGTAAATGCCACTTACAATACTTCTGAAGTTTTGCAACTCGGACTAACTGAAGCCGACACCATGATTACAGTAAGTTCAGGCGGAGGCAGAATACTCAGACAGGTAGTAGGTCAACCCATAGGTCAAATTTACACCTTTACCTATCTCCGGGATGACCAAGGAAGAATGGTCTTTGATGAAAACAGTGGCCGTCCGCTTAGAAATGACGAGCCTCAAAACATGGGTTCTGTTTTACCGAAGTATTACGGCGGCATCTCAAACACTTTCACTTATAAGGGATTAAGCCTATACACACTTATTGATTTTAAATTAGGCCATAAAATGATTGCCGGGAGAAATCAAAACTACTTACGCCATGGCCTCCATAAAAACACTCTCAATGGCAGAGATCAAGGTTTTGTGGTAGGTGATGGTGTCAATCCAAATGGAGAAATCAACACCACCCAATCATTAATTCAGCCTTTCTACGAAACTACCAATGTACTGGGAATCAATGAAGATTGGGTGAGCAATGCAGGGTTTTGGAAACTTCGGCAGGTATCCCTAAGCTATGACTTTAGCAAACACTTGCCAGAAAAACTGTTTATCAAACAACTACGCTTAAGTGGTGTTGCCAACAATGTATTGATCCTAAAGAAATGGACTCAAAACATGGATCCTGAAAACATATCAGTTACTTCAGACAATGCCAATGGCATGGATTTCTGGCCGGCATTACCACCAACCAGAAGTTTAGGATTTAATCTAAACGTAAAATTTTAAAACCATGAAAAAGCTAACAAAATATATTTTGAGCCTGATAATGGCTGTAGGATTTTTCAGTTGTGATGAGAAATTTGATGAAATCAACACCAATCTGGTAGATCCAACTTCTTTAAACCCTGTATTTCTATTGAATCAGGGGATACTTGACATGCGCTATAGAGATGGGGTGAGTTCTTTGCAGGACCTATCCTACAATTTTGGAATTGTACAACAAATCATTACACCTTTTGGAAGCTCTCTTGCCGGCGCTAATTACAACCAGTTAAACCTGGATCGAGCAGCGCACATCTGGCAAAACACCTACAGAAACGTATTGAAAAATACGGTGGATGCCGTAGAGAAAAGCAAGGAAAATCCGGACGAGTCCAACCTCTACCATTCTGCCAGGATATGGAAAGCCTATGCTTATATGGTGTTGACCGATACCTATGGAGACATTCCATATTTTGAAGGGGCAAAAGGGTTTATTGAGCAAATAGTTACTCCAAAATACGATAGCCAAGAAACTATCTATATGGACATTTTAAATGAATTGGAAGAAGCTACAGCCGGATTAAACCCCAACAACCCGACTTCTTCCAGTGAAATCCTCTATGGAGGGGATCCCTTGAAATGGAAAAAATTTGGTTACTCGCTGATGTTACGTGCAGCCATGCGCTTGACTAAAGTTGATCCTTCTACTGCACAAACCTATGTTTCCAAGGCCGTGGCCGGAGGTTTGATTGCCTCCAATAAGGAAAACGCGACCCTTAGAAACACATCAGTATTCAATAACTATATAGGGGTTCATTTAGGCGCAAGGGAAAAAGCAAACTATTACCTCACAGAACCCTTCGTTGAACATTTAAAAAACAATGAAGACCCCAGACTGGAATCCATTGCCATCAGACATGTGGGCGCCACCAATGGCCCCAGCCAAACCATTGACCGGATAACCCGAGACCCCGACTTACAGATCGGCATGCCCATGGGACATGATGACGTTTCTATCAATAGTGTACTTGCAGAAAATGGAGTGGTGAGCCTGTGGGACTTCTCTCAGGCAAATATTTATACTGTTTTGAAAGTGGACTCTCCACAGTTTTTTCTCACCTATGCCCAAACACAATTACTATTGGCAGAGGCTGCCATTAGGGGTGGGTACAAGGGGATGCTGCATCCTATTATGAAGCAGGAATCAGGGCCAATATGGAACAAATGGCCATCTACGATGCAGCTGCTTCAATTCCGGAATCCGCCATCAGCAGCTATATTTCCAACCACCCTTTGGTGACCGAAATGGCCCTGGAGCAAATTAACACTGAGTATTGGATAGCTTCTTTTCTCGATGGCTCTGAATTATTCGCTAATTTCAGACGGAGTGGCTACCCTACTTTAGAACCTAACCCTTATGCAGGCTCTGAAATTACTGGAGATTTTATCCGAAGCATGCCCTACCCTGATTCAGAAACTGTCGTTAACCGATCTAATTTACAGGAAGCCATCAGCAGGCAAGGCCCTAATAATTTAGACAGAAGAGTTTGGTGGGATCAACCTTAATCATAGCGGCGTACTTGCCAATAAAAGGCAGGTGCGCCTAACTTATTTTGGTGAAAACTAAATTTATTCCACAGAAGGCTTTTAATAGTTTAAATTGTACACTAAATTCTAGCTTTCATTTTTTGCTTTAAATCTCATCAATAAAAGAAGATTACATAGGTATTCAACTCAACCGCAAAACGCATAAATTAGACATGATTTACTTTTCTAATTTCGACTTACCTAAGCAATCCCCTGATGAAACAATTGCAATAAACCAAGACATAAAAACTCAAACAATAACCCAATAATCGATGAAAAAACTAAAAAAAGGTGACTCAACAACCTGTCGGAGGAAAAGTGAGCAGAAGAAATGCCATACAGTCTGTATTAGGGCTGGCCGGAACTGGCCTTCTTCTCCCACTTTCTTCTTATGCAGAAAAACCAAGTCCAACCCACTTTAAGGAAGGAGAAGTAAGAATCACCAAACTGGAAACATTTTTAGTAAAACCTCGCTGGATATTTCTGAAAATCCACACCGATGCCGGTGTAGTAGGATTAGGAGAGCCACTACTGGAAGGCCGTGCCCTCACCATCCAAACAGCCATAAAGGAGCTGGAACCATACTTGATCGGTAAAGACCCGAGACGTGTGGTGCATCATTGGCAGGCGATTTACCGCCATGCTTTTTATAGAGGAGGTCCAATTTTAACCTCAGCACTGAGTGGCATAGATCACGCATTATGGGACATCAAAGGTAAACTCCTAGGAGTACCGGTTTATGAACTTTTTGGGGGACCTACCCGAGACAGGGTCAGGATTTACGGTAGGGCATCTAATGCTGAAGATATGAAAAAACGAAAGCAGGAAGGCTACACCGTCATCAAGACAGGGGTTGCTAAAAAGCAGCCAGCAAGGATAGTTGAGAACCCGGCATTTATACAATATGCAGCTGATAATTTCGCGTCACTCAGGGAAGCTGGTGGACCTGAAATGGACATTGGAATAGATTTTCACGGAGCTATTTCCCCACAAACTGCCAAGGTACTTATCAAAGAACTTGAACAATACCAACCCATGTTCGTAGAAGAGCCCTGCCAAGCACAAAATGTGGATGTGATGGCAGAAATTGCTAGAGGAACACATCTTCCAATCGCCACGGGAGAAAGGATATTCACCAAGTGGGGTTTCCGGGAAATTTTAGAAAAAGGAGCGGCAGCCATTGTTCAGCCGGATCTCTGCCACGCAGGAGGACTTACCGAAGGCAGGTTAATTGCAGGTATGGCAGAGGCTTATTATGCCGCCATTGCTCCCCACAATCCAATGGGCCCAATTTCCTTAGCTTGCGGATTGCATTTAGCAGCTAGTGTACCCAATTTCCTTGTACAGGAGCAGGTAACTTTGGGTGAGGGATATTTAAAAAACCCATTTAAACTTGAATCAGATGGAACCGTCCTTATTCCAAAAGGCCCCGGCTTAGGCATTGAACTAGACGAAGACGCTTTGGCAGATAAAATAGGTCACGATTGGACCAACCCACAATCTTACGATCCTAGGGACCGATCAGTAGTGGATTGGTAATCAATCATTACTCAAAAAAATTAAACAAACTCAAATCAGACCATCAGTATATAATGGAAGAACAGAAAAATAACACCAGAAGGAATTTACTTAAAGGATTGGGAATTGGAACCATGGCGGGAATGCTTGGCATGTACCCAAATGCCAAAGCTGCCACTGAAAAAGAAAAACCATCCTACCTCAATGGTTTACCTCCACTTAAAATCACAAATGTAAAAGCCATTGGCCTTGCGCCCAGCGGTTCTAATTTAATTGTTATAAAAGTAGAAACCTCTGAGCCGGGTCTTTACGGTTTGGGTTGTGCCACATTTACACAAAGGGCATTTGCAGTGATCACTGCCATTGAGAAATACCTCAAAGAGTTTTGTGTAGGCAAGGATGTTGACAATATTGAAGACATGTGGCAAGCTGCCTTCGTAAGTTCTTACTGGCGCAATGGGCCGGTACTCAATAATGCCATCAGTGGGCTTGACCAGGCCTTATGGGACATAAAGGGCAAACGTGCCAATATGCCTGTTTACCAATTGCTGGGAGGCAAATGTAGATTTGCCATTCCATGTTATACGCATGCCAGCGGGAACACCCCCGAAGAAGCGGCCAATCAGGTTTCTTCCTACATGGAAGAAGGGTACCGCTATGTAAGAATTCAGCAGGGAGGCTATGGCGGTGCAGGCATATCCGGAGAACCCGACTTCAAAAAGCAAGGCTTTGCAAGGGATACCGATCAATACATGGACCAAGGAAAATACAGAAAAGACGTTCCAAAGCTGTTTGAAACTGTGAGAAGACAATGTGGAGAGGAGGTAGAATTACTACATGACATTCATGAACGGTTAGACCCCATAGATGCTATTAATGTAGTCAAGAGCGTAGAACCCTATCATCCGTTTTTTATCGAGGACCCCTTCTCCCCAGAACAAATGGAATGGTTTAAACAATTGAGAAATGCTACTACTGTTCCTTTGGCAATGGGCGAACTTTTCAACAATATCAACGAGTTTAAGGAGCCCATGACCAACCGCTTATTTGACTATATACGAATTCATATTTCACAGATAGGGGGTATTTCTCCGGCGATGAAAGTGGCCAGGCTGGGTGAGTTTTATGGTATCAAAACAGCTTGGCATGGACCTGGGGATGTATCACCGGTAGGTCATGCAGCCAATGCCCATATTGATTTGGCAATTTGGAACTTTGGAATTCAGGAAGCAGCCAGAATTTCAGATTTATCCAGAGAGATATTCCCGGGTTCACCTACGATGAAAGATGGCTATATGTGGGTAAACGAAGTGCCAGGCTTAGGCGTGGACATCAATGAAAAACTTGCCGCCAAATACCCGATGCATACCAATTCAAGGTGGACAGTCAGAAAATTTGATGGAACGATTATTAGGCCTTAAAGAAAGAAGATAGAGTGATCAGTGATCTGGTGAGCGGGAGATCAGTGATGGAATGATAGAGTTAGAACTAAATCATCACATCACTAGATCACCAAATCACTAGATCACCACATCACCACATCACCACATCACTAGATCACCACATCACATCACTTCACCACAAAATTAAGATGGTCATGAAACAGGATGAATTCAATGAATTATTCCGGAACCGCACAAAAATCTTGGCATTACAGATAATAAGCTTATTAAGTGAACTTAAGTACAATGATGCATTAGGGACAATAAGAAAGCAATTGATCAGGTCAATCACCTCTACAGCTGCCAATTTTAGAGCTGTCTGCAGAGCGCGATCCGAAAGAGAACGCTTTGCCAAACTCTGCATAGTAGTTGAAGAAGCCGATGAAACTATATTCTGGATAGAGATGATTACAGAAGCAGGATTTATTTCTAAAGAAGAGATGGCAGATTGCTATAAAGAAGCCACAGAAATCCTCAAAGTAATGGCATCATACAGAAAAAGGTTAATGACAAGATGATAAAGGGCTTAGAAAAGGGTCTGTATCCCGACGATGGAGTGATCAGAGAACGGGAAGATCTGTGATCTGGCAAACTGGTAGGCAAAAAAATCTTTATCAGCGAAAATTAAAGCTCCACCCCATCAACAAAAAACATCACAACCCCATCTCACCTAAAATACTTCTTATTTACCGATACCTCTTCCAGCAACGGATCGTTTATTTCTTTCATTTTATCCAATATTTTTTGATGTAAATCAGCAACTATCTCCCTCACCTCTTCCCTATTATCATGAATAAGATTGATATTTTCTTCCGGATCAATCGCAATATGATACAATTCATCTCTGCTAGGATCCATAAAATCTCTTACCAACTTCCAGTCCGGAGTTCTGTAACTTCTTAAAAAGAAGTAGCATAGTTTACCATACTGTATTCTGCATAAAAATCATTGTCCCAATCAGAAACCTCTTCTCCTTTAATCAAAGACACAAGACTTCGCCCCCTAAGTATTTGCTTGGAAGAAGACGGAAGCTCCACACCGGCCATCTCAAGTAATGTAGGGTAAATATCCAAAACAGAGACAGTCTGATTAACCTTTCTCCCGGCTTGGGCAACTCCTTTCCAATAAACAATTGCCGGAATTTTTAAGGAATTATCAAAAAGATTAGGTCTATATCCGGCATTGATATTTTCAGTTTCTTTGGGAATTGTTTTGGTAATCCATTTACCATTGCCTTTATGCTTAATGCCATTGTGCCCCATATTATAACCATGGTCAGACATAAAGATAACAATGGTATTGTCCATAACCCCTTTTTCCTCTAGCGCTCCCAACACCCTTCCTACATTCCTGTCCATTCCGGCGGTGCTGGCAAGGTACTCTTTCATCTGTTTTTTGGCTTTTTCAATATCTAAGTCCGGATAGTTTGGATTTGGAAGAATTGGATCCATACCTTCAAATGGCTCCCAGTCCTCTTCTGCAACAGGTAACCATTGACTATGAGGTGCCCTTGTGTTAAAACACAATAGAAAAGGAGCTTCTGTTTGATTTTTTATAAAAGAAATGGCATGGTCAGCCAAAATATCAGTGGTTAGCCCTTGAACAGTCTGCAAATTGCCTTCAATCTCAAGCTCGGGATTTACAGGGCTGGCACCACCACCGGCTAGCCCCATAAAAAAATCAAAACCATGATTTTTTGGGTGATATTTTCTCCCTTCTTCCGAAGCCCAATCTCCAAGATGCCATTTCCCAACCAAACCGGTATGATACCCGGCATTTTGTAACATTTCAGCAAAAGTAATGCTACCGGGATCCAATCCGGCATTTACATTGGGATCATATTTTAGCTTGCTATGATTAGGACTAACAATAAAGTCCAAAATATTGTATTCACTTGCATAGCGACCTGTCATAATGCTTGTCCGCGAAGGACTACAAACCGGCGTGGTCGTAAATGCATTTTGAAAAGTCACTCCTTTTGCTGCCAATTTATCAATATTGGGAGTATAAGCATTAGGATCTCCTGAGGCCCCAAAAGCCCAAGGGGCTTGGTCATCCGTTAGTATGAACAAAATATTTGGCCGCTCATCTTTGTTTTGGAAGGGATAAACCTCCTGAACAATCATTAATAAATAAAACGCAGCTCCGACAAACTTGATAATTTTGGAATTCATTGTTAATTAATAATTTTAATCCTCACCCACCCACCAAAAAGGATTAGTGCCTTTTAATTTTCTAAAAAAGGCTCATTTTAGTAAATGAATAGAGAAATCCCTCAAGAGCATCTACTTGAGAAAAACCTTTCTTTGCCATCTTGGCATTTTCTCCTTCAATTTATAGCTTTGCAGCATGCAGACCAAGCCTTTTAAATACTTATTTAGGATTCAATACTTAGGCCTTCGTTATCATGGGTGGCAGGTACAGAAAGGGGTTAAGACCATTCAGGGTACTTTAGAGAAAACATTCCGCTATGTACTGCAACATGAAAACTTTAAAATTCTGGGATCAAGCCGTACAGACACGGGAGTTTCTTGTTTAAATGGAGCTTTTGAATTGTTTTTGCCTTATATCATTGATCCAAATAGCTTGATAGGCCCATTAAACGATTTTCTACCGGCAGACATCAGGATTTTAGAAGGTTTTCAAAGCAGCTATGACTTCAATGTAATTCAAGATGTGGCCAACAAAAGTTATGGGTATCATTTTTCTTTTGGCCCTAAGCCACACCCCATGTATGCCGGTTCTGTAGCTTATGCCGGCCAATCTTTGGATTTGGGATTAATGAATGAGGGGGCAGCACTATTTAAAGGGAAGCATGACTTCAGGAGGTTTTGCAGTCAAGGGAAAAATACACATGATTTTATACGAGAGATTACCTATGCTCAAATTGATGAACCTTCGGAGCATTTTACTTTCCTGCCCGAAAAAAACGTAAAGGTTTTTAGGGTCAAGGGCAGTGGATTTTTAATGCATCAAGTAAGAAGGATGGCCGCTTGTCTTATATCTTTAGGAAAAGGTGAACTAAAACTGGGTGAGATTGAGGAAGCACTTACCAGTTCTGAAAAAACGCCTTTAAGTTCCAAAGCGCCTGCGAACGGCCTAATTTTAGAAAAAGTATCATTTGTAGGAGACAAATTTGAATAATAAGCAAAGGAAGGCTAAGATGAAAAATCCATCAAAAGCCGGCCTTAAATTGTATCTCTTGTTACTAAAAAATAATAAGTCAAGACGATTAATTCCAGTAAATTTCACGGATTTCTTACAAAGGTTTTTTTGTTTTTAGTATTTCAGATTACCTTCGTAACTTCATCGTAAAGAAGAAATACAGATATGAGAACATGGTTTTTGTGTAAGGTAAAGTATGCCAAAGAAAATGAAGAGGGACTTCTCAAAAATGTCTCAGAACAATATTTGGTGGATGCGGTTTCATTTACAGAAGCTGAAGCCAGAATTTATGACATGCTTGGCAGTGTCATCAGAGGGGATTTTCAGGTAACAAGTATCAGCAAAAGTAATATTGTTGATGTATTTTTCTTTGATGATGTGGATGTATGGCACAAATGTAAGATTACTTATATTGTGGCTGATGCTGACAGTGGCAAAGAGAAAAAAGTAACCCAATACATGTTGGTCACTGCACATAATGTCAAGGAAGCATATGATCGGATTTACGAAAGTTTGAACAATATGCTTGTAAGTTTCAATGTCCCGGATATTTCAGAAAGTCCAATTGTAGAAATATTCCCGTACGAAAAAGACGACGAAGAACTAAATCCTGCAATCCCTGATAATTTAAAACCACTTTCTGAAGTGGAAGAGAGCAGTGCGAATGTAGAAGATAGCCAATCTTAACAAAAATCTTTAAATAATACTTAGTGCATTCTTGATAAAAAATCTAGTATGCCTTTCAAAAAAACACGATCCGAGGTTGCCTAAGGCTTACCTCGGATTTTTTACCTCCCGGCAATACCTTAATTACCTATATGGTTAATTTCCACCCCTATTTTAATGTATAGCAGAGATTGGCTTGTAAAGATTAAATTTACTGTGGATTCTTAATTTCAATACTATTCAAACAGCGGAGCGCTCCACAATAAAATATTTCTAAGAACTTCTTGATCTGTATCAAGTTATTTATCGTAAATGATAAACAACTTCGAAAGCACAAATCAAAATGTTTTAACCTCATACGAACTACATTTTGCTTTATATATTTAGAACTTATTACTAACTTGTCAGGAGCATATTGAAAATTAAGAAATTATGAAAAGTTTTGCATCATTTTTAATTTGCATCTTTTTATTGTCAATGAACCCAATTTTAGCCCAAGATAGCCGAACAGATAGAATAGGTATTGGCGTTGGACCATCTTTTATGTATGGAGACAATACAGGTGTTCACAGTAAGTTTAAATTTAAGGTATTACCTGCCCTATCACTGGATTATCATAAAAAAATCAATCCTTTCTTTGATGTAAAAGGTACCCTTGGTTGGCAATTGGTAAGCAGTGGAGATCATTATACTCAAGAATTGAAAGAATCCATTTCAAATGCTAACCAGCCTTATGGTTTTTCAGGAAGTGTGCTGTTTGGGGACATAATGCCTATATATCATTTCAACCCAAACTTAAGCGGTTATATCCCTTCCCTAATAAAGGTTTACAGTGGCCTAGGCTTGGGGTACTTCTACTCAAGTCGGACTGATGAAAAATTCATTTTGGATGAATCAATGAATCGTATCGAAAGCTATAAAGCCTCTGATTCAGGAATTTACATCCCATTTAGGGTTGGAGCTTTTAAAGACCTAAAATCTGATGCTGATATTGGTTTAGAAGCCACCTTCATTTACAGCCTTTTTAGTGAACTTGACGGAAATGATCTTCAACAAAAACGAATCAGCGCAGATATGCTGATGCAATTCCAGTTTTTTTACAGAGTTCATATTGGACAAAGGTATCGATGAAGCTTTTTCCGACAGCTAGGCACATAATAACCCCTTCAAAATATTCCAATGCTACAATTTAAAGGAGCCCTACTTAAGTCACGTATTCAAAAAATAAATTTTTAACACCTCCTAGTCTCAAAGAATTTTTTGCTGATCTCGGATAAATAAAACGATACTGAATTTTATAACCGGAAGAATATCAGTCAGTTTTGAGATTACAACGAAGTATCTGTTGGGTAAAATTTAAAACAGCAATGAAGTGGCTAGTTATTGATTAATTTCCGTGCGAAATAGCTTGTTGATTGTATGATTCAGGATAAATCGGCTTTGTTACCCAGGACTTATTTAACTTAAAATCAAATAAATTTTTTAAAAAGACTATATCTTTCTAGATTTAAAAAATCTTCACATCCCGATAACCTATGAAAATTAATAGTTATGTTTTGTTTCTCTCTCTAGTCGCAGCCTTGGGAGGGTTTTTATTTGGTTTTGATACTGCTGTAATTTCCGGTGCAGAAAGACAGATTCAAGAGTTATGGTCTTTGAGTGATTGGAGCCATGGATTGGCCATAGCTATTGCACTTTATGGAACTGTTATAGGCGCTTTGTTTGGAGGAATTCCTGCCGACAAATATGGAAGGAAAACATCCCTCATCTGGATTGGAATACTCTTTTTTGTTTCTGCATTAGGCTCAGCCATAGCTCCGGAAATATACTCTTTTATGTTCTTCAGATTTATTGGAGGTTTAGGAGTGGGAGCCTCTTCTGTAGTGGCTCCAATGTACATCAGTGAAATATCTCCCGCTAAAAACAGGGGACAATTGGTGGCTTTGTACCAATTTAATCTTGTCTTTGGGATTTTGATGGCCTATTTATCTAATTACCTTATCGATTTAAATATTCAGACCAATAGCTGGAGGTGGATGTTGGGTATGGAAGCTATACCTGCATTGATTTATACGCTATTGGTATTTAGAGTACCTTTAAGCCCTCGGTGGTTAATTGCTAAAAAAGATGATTTCGAAAATGCCGAAAGAATTTTAACGCGAACGGATCCTGAAGGTGTTGAAGAGGCTGTGCGCCTCGCAATAGAAGAGAAAAACTTAACAAAGCCCAAGTTGGGTTTATGGCCTTGTTCAATAGGAAATATATCAAAATTACTTTACTGGCAATTCTCATTGCCTTATTTAACCAATTGTCAGGCATCAATGCCATCATCTACTTTGCCCCAAGGATCTTTGACATGGCAGGAATCAGCGCCGAGAGCGCGTTGTTGTCCACCGTTGGTATTGGTGTTACCAATATTATCGCAACCATGTTAGGCCTTTTCTTAATTGACAGAATAGGAAGAAAAAAATTAATGTACATAGGGTCTTTCGGTTATATTATATCCTTACTCCTAATTGCCTATTCATTCTCAGGTGCTCAAATTAACAATACTTTCTTACCTATTTTTGTATTCATGTTTATCGCCTCCCATGCCGTAGGTCAAGGGGCTGTTATTTGGGTTTTTATTTCTGAAATATTTCCAAATGAACTAAGGGCCCACGGCCAATCAATGGGCTGTTTTACTCATTGGATACTTGCAGCTATTATAGCCAATGTTTTCCCACTTATGGCTAATCAATTTGGCCCTGTAGTGATTTTCGGCTTCTTTGCTTTAATGATGGTACTTCAATTAATCTGGGTATTTACAAAGATGCCGGAAACAAAAGGCCGCTCATTGGAAGAGATTCAACAAGAATTTATAAAAGATCATGGTTAAAAAGATAATCTGCTTTGGCGAAATGCTGTGGGATGTCTTTCCTAAGGAAAGCATTGCAGGAGGAGCACCGATGAATGTGGCCTTACACTTACATCACCTTGGATTGGATGTGAAAATGATTTCCAAAATAGGAGATGATAAACCGGGACGAAAATTATTAACCTTTACAGAAAAATATGGCTTGTCGCAGGATCTTATTCAAGTGGATAAGGAATTCCCTACTGGAAGCGTTCTTGTCAATGATGGAGACAAGGAGAATATTAAGTATGAAATTGTAAAACCTGTAGCTTGGGATCATATTCAATGGAATCAGCAAATAGATAGAGAGTGTAGAATTGCTGATGCGCTTATTTTTGGTTCACTTGCTGCTAGAGAAGTAGAAAGTCGGGAAACGCTTTTCAAAATGCTGGATACCCCTGCATTGAAAATTTTAGACATCAACCTGCGTCCCCCTTTTATACGGCTGACTTGCTAGACAAACTATTAACCAAAGCAGACATCCTTAAAATAAACGAGGATGAACTTACTCTTTTGGCGAATTTTTATGACTTACCCAATCAGATGGATGCCGCATTGGAAAAACTAAGTGAGTTGTTTTCCTTTGAGTTGGTTTGCATTACCCTGGGAAGCAAAGGTGCAGCTATCTATCAGGACGGAGAAATTATCAATCATCCCGGATATCCTGTAGAGGTAAAAGATACTGTTGGTTCAGGGGATGCTTTTCTAGCGGGCTTTATTTATAAATACCTAGGCAAAGAGTCGCTCGAAAAAACCTTGGATTTTGCATGTGCTTTGGGAGCCTTAGTGGCCACCTTCAATGGGGGAACACCACAGTATCAAGCAGAAGACATTCGCACAATCATGGAAATATAAAAAAGACAGCATCCTATAAATAAATTTACAGGATGTTGTCTCCTTTAGCCCTTACCAAAACCTATCTGAGTAGGACCGAAATTTTGATAATACAAAAATTTCAAGTTGTTTGGAGATTTTAACATAACATGGCTATAATGAACATTATTGCCGAAAGGCAAGGTTAAATATAGCAACGTATGGGCTAATTTTGAATTGATTTCAACTCGCAAAAGAAAACTTATTGCACATTTCGGGTTTTATTAGATCCTTTACCCGGGCCGAGTTTTATCCTAGAAGCTAATTCCTGCGGACAATTTAAACCCTCTGTTATATACTGAGGCATCCGAATCTTTGAAAACAGGGTTGATACCAAAATCATAACTGGCTTGTAGGTTAAAACCTTTTGGCAAATTATACCCTACACCTACAACTACTGCAGCGTCAAAATCATTAATACTGTCTGTATCCCAGCCGTAGGTATTTCCCAAAGCATCTGCCTCAAAACTTGAACCTACCAATACTGAGGCCTGGGGTCCAAAAAACAAGTTTACTCCATCAGTAGCATAAATCCTAAACAATACTGGTAACTCTACATAATCTAAAACAGCCCTTGAATTGACCATGTCATCATTTTGAGTACCTTTTACCGAATAATACAATCCCGGTTCAATTGAAAATCTTTCTGATACAAAGCCATTTCCATAAATACCGGCATGAAAACCTACACGATTATTGTAATCATTGCTATTTACATCCGATCCTCCCCATGTGAAAAAATTTGCTCCACCTCTAACACCAAGCCCAGATTTACTCTGCGCTTGAACTGCCACAGTTCCTATTAACAAAAGCGATAATAATAATCCTAGTTTCTTCATAGCTATATAATAATTGGTTTAGGATAAGTATTAAACCAATTCTATGCCAAATCTTAATGTGGAGTTTGATCAATTTAATTCGAAGGAGGTAGGTAGCTCCAAAATGTACACACTATACTTTTTAAAGAAGAAGTACATACAAGAAAAAAACAACCATTAAGTATCGAAACTCTCAGCATTTCTTGTGTGAATCCGAAAACAGTAAGAAACCAATTGATTATAAATGATTTAAAGAATAGCTATAAAAAATCCTACTATCCATCAAGTGTAGGTATAAAAAAGTTTCTTAGCTATTGAGTTCTTTGGCATTTGAGAACAAATCAATAACTAAGAAACTGTATCAATTAAACTACTCTTTTTTCGATATAACTGGAGTTTAGGATGGCCAGTGCCCCCATGTATTTAAGTTGAAATTTTATCAGGTCGCCTACTTTATATTTCTTAGGGTTCTCTCCAAGATTTATTATAATCATATCTGAACTAGCACCTAAAATTTCAAAGGCCCCATCGTCTGGTAATAAGTATTTAGGATCTACATCCAAAAGTCCCAGATCTAATATTGCCCGATAGGAAGATTTCCCATATAGGGATTCATCAATTTCCAATATCTCGCCTTGAGGGTTAGAAGCCAAAGTACCGGTAGGAAGCAAAGGTTTCTCCTGCATTTCTATGATTTCGGCAAACAATTCGAATACATTGTCATGCATCCCTTCAATCGTTTTTTCCTCCACCAGATCCACTCCAAAATAAAGGGTCTCTCCAATTCTAAAATGGTTAACTCCTTTAGGTAATTGTTTGCGTAACATAAGAGGAATGGTGACGGAAGTACCTGCGGACACCCAAGGTATCTTTTTATTGAATTTTAATTCAATAATTTGCTTGTAAAGCGAAAGTTGTATCAACTTATCTGCAGATGGAAGAACCCCATTTAAGCAGTTCAAATTGGTTCCCAGCCCGATGATCTCAAGGTTTGGAAGGTCAAAAACTTTGGCATAAAAATCAAGAAGATGGTCTCCCATTACCCCTTCCCTAAGGTCGCCTGTTTCTACCATTATGATTATTTTGTGGCTTTTATTCTGCTTGACAGCTTCCTCACTTATCCATCGAATGGTATTTAACTCGCTATTTAGGCTAACATCTGCATACCTCACCACATCTCCAAGATTTCTTTTTGAAGGAGGTTTGATATATACCGTTTGAACATCAGGGTTTAGTTCTTTTACTTTTGCGAGGTTACTAATTCGTGAATCATGGATTTCCCTAGCTCCCATGTCTATGAGCTCTTGCAGATACATACGGTTTCCACAAAGGATTTTGGACACCACCCCCATGAAACCTCGTAAGTATTAAATTCTTTTTTAGAAATTCAAAGTTTGATTTGAGCTTATCTCTGTATAGATTTAAATATGCCATATTATTTTTTCAACCTCATTTCTAGGTATTTGTTAGTAAAGCCTAATTTTTCATAAAGAATTTTTGCCGGATTATCCGGTTCAACATGAAGGGCTATATCACCATGAGCCATATCAATGGCTGTTTTCATAAGCTTTTTACCTACTCCTTTACCTCTTTGTGAGGCATCCACTGCTATATAAACAAGGATATTTTCAGGAATATAACCTGACATGCCGGTCTTATTAACGATCACTGCGCCAACTATTTCACCTTCTTCACGCGCCAATACTGAAAAACCACCTTTGTCTCCCGCTTGATCTAGTGCGTAATCCAGACATTTCATAATATCTTCTTTTGGATCACCGTATTGCTCTAGGTGCTCAAATAAAAAGTCGGCAATTTCATTCTTTTGTAAGTAAGTGGCATTATCAATAGCCGATAGTGTTTCTAAGGTAAGCATTTATGGTTTGAATTTTAATTAAATTTAATCTATTCATTTATCAATCCTAAAAACAAGCAAAAACACTGCTAAAGATGCAAAAACGCCAAAAAAGTTAGGATCAAGACCAAATGGCAGGGGAAATTTCATCAAAGACAATGCTGCGGTAGTTACTCCTCCTATAATCATCGATGCCAAAGCTGCTTTTGGAGATCTCATGTTCCAAAATAAGCCAGCAATAATTGGTACAAAAAGACCCGACACCATAAAAGCATAGGAATAAAGCATCAGTTCTAATACATTGGTCATTTGAAGGGCTATTACAAGAGCGACGATGCCTATTAGCAAGGTAAACAGCTGACTGATCCGCATCACGAATTTATCATCCTTGGTTTTGAGTATTTTCCCAAATAAATCTGTGGTTAGGTTTCCGGAGGCAGCCATAAGACAAGAATCGGCAGTAGATAACACCGCAGAAAAATAGGCAGACATCATCAAGCCCATTATCCCGGGAGGTAAAACAGTGCTTAATAAAATTGGCAATCCCATTTCCGGATCAAGGGTATCCAAACTTTCCACAATAAGCCCTTGTTCAAAGGCCACTTTTGCCAATAAACCCAAAGAAACACCCATAAATGCCATGATAGGCCATTCAAACAACCCGGCTATAAACCAGGCTTTTTTGGCTGACTTCACATCTGCGCTTGCAAATATCCTTTGGTACAAGGTCATCCCCACAAACCAAATAGGCAAAATGGTAATGCCCCAATTGGCAAAGTCTTGCCAGCTTAAGTTGGTAAGTGAAAAATATTCATCCGGCAATGTACTTCTGATAGCTTCCCAGCCACCCACATGAAAATAAGATATTGGCAGTCCTATAAAAATAAAGCCTGCCATCAGGACAATCCACTGAATAGTATCTGTATAAATCACAGCTTTTAACCCTCCTAGTACTGTATACACCACTGCAATGATACCCATGATAAGAAGTGCCATATTTAAATCGAGGGCAGGAAAGGTGCCTGAGGCTAATTTTGCCCCGGCTAGCAATTGGGAGGAGGTAAACCCCAAGTACCCCACAAAGGAAATAACAGCAGCGGCAATCCCCACCTTCTTATCAAATAAATGTTGGAAAATTTGAGGTAAAGTATAAAAATTCTCAAAGGCAGGGTTGGATCGTACCTTTGGTATTAACAAGACTGCAGCCATCCAGGCACCTAAAAGCCCTGTAAAAAGCATCCAGCTACCGGACAAGCCCATTATAAAGCCTAGCCCACCCAAACCCACTGAAAAGCCTCCCCCAACATCAGTGGCCACAACAGAGAGTCCTATGTGCCAACTTCCTATATTCCGCCCACCCACATAGTAGTCATCCTGGCCGGTATTCTTTCTCATAAAGTAAAAGCCTACTCCAAGCATTAAAATCATGTAGACGATAAAAATAGATAAATCTATAAGTGACATTTATATTTGGTTATTTGATTGATAGCCTTCCATAGATAAAATAATTACTTAGAATTCCTAATGTCTTCGTCTTGAATTACCAAGCCGTCATTAATTATTACAATGGATAGGCAAAAAAAGACCGGAAGTCCGGTCTTTCATCTATGAGTTTAGAAAATTTTAGCTTTCATCGGTACTAAGAGAGGCAGCAAAATATTCCCGATTCAGTCTAGCAATATTACTTAAGTCAATTTCTTTAGGACATTCGGCCGAACAAGCGCCTGTATTGGTACATGCTCCAAACCCCTCTTGGTCCATCTGGGCAACCATTTTTTCAGCACGCTCCCTTTTTTCAACTTTCCCTTGAGGCAATAGTGCCAGTTGAGAAACTTTGGCAGAGACAAACAACATGGCAGAAGCATTTTTACAAGCTGCCACACAAGCTCCACAACCAATACAAGTGGCCGAATCAAAAGCTTCGTCAGCAATGATTTTTGGAATAGGAATTTCATTGGCATCAGGAACACCGCCGGTATTAACCGAAACGTACCCTCCTGACTGTATGATCCTATCAAAGGAACCTCTGTCAACAACCAAATCCTTAATAATAGGAAAAGCATTGGCTCTCCATGGTTCTATGGTGATGGTATCTCCATCTTTGAAAGAACGCATGTGCAATTGACATGTAGTAGTCTGGGTTGGCCCATGTGGTTGTCCGTTGATATACAATGAACACATTCCACAAATACCTTCCCTACAGTCATGGTCAAAATGAACAGGGTCTTCACCCTTTTCTGAAAGGTCTTCATTCAAAACGTCTAACATTTCCAAGAAAGACATATCTGCAGAAATTCCACTTAATTTATATTCTTTAAAACCCCTTTATCAGACGGGTTTTGTTGCCTCCACACTTTTAATGTAAGATTCATATTATGATGAATTTTATAGGTTCAATCAATTATTTGTAGCTTCTCTGTGTAAGCTTAACGTTTTCAAAAACAAGATCCTCTTTATTCAAGATTTCTTCTTTCTCTTCACCTGCGTACTCCCAAGCAGCTACATAGGCAAATTTCTCATCATCTCTCAAAGCTTCTCCTTCAGGAGTTTGATACTCTTCTCTGAAATGACCACCACAAGACTCTTCTCGATGCAAGGCATCCACTACCATTAGCTCTCCTAATTCTAAGAAATCAGCCACTCTATGTGCTTTTTCTAGAGAAAGGTTAAGCTCCTCACCGGTACCAAGAACTTTCACATCAGACCAAAACTCTTTTTTCAGTTCTTTGATCATTTCTTTTGCTTTGGTAAGGCCTGCCGCATTCCTAGCCATTCCACAATAGTTCCACATGATCTTACCTAATTTTTTGTGGAAATGATCTACAGTTTTACTACCGTTGATGCTTAACAATTTTTGAATCTTGGCTTTTACTTCATCCTCACATTTTTTGAACTCAGGATGATCTACAGACACTTTTTCATTTGGATGGTTTGCCAAGTAATCACCAATGGTATAAGGGATAACAAAGTAACCATCTGCTAATCCTTGCATAAGAGCAGATGCTCCAAGGCGGTTGGCCCCATGATCAGAGAAATTAGCCTCTCCCAGAGCATACAAACCGGACACATTGGTCATTAAATTATAATCTACCCAAAGACCTCCCATAGTATAATGGACTGCCGGATAAATCTTCATTGGCGTTTGGTATGGATTTTCCCCGGTGATTTTCTCGTACATGTCAAACAAGTTGCCATATTTTCCTCTCACCGCATCTTCTCCATCTCTTAAAATAGCATCTCTGAAATCTAGGAATACTGCTTCTCCGGTTTCGTTAACTCCTCGGCCGTCATCACAAACATATTTTGCATTTCTTGATGCTACATCCCTTGGCACTAGGTTACCAAACGATGGATATTTTGTTTCCAAGTAATAGTCTCGGTCTTCATCTTTGATGTCCTTCGGAGCTATTTCTTTTTTCCTTAATTTTTCAGCCATCTCCACCGTCTTGGGTACCCATACACGTCCATCATTCCTTAATGATTCAGACATGAGGGTCAACTTAGACTGATGGTCACCTGAAACAGGTATACATGTAGGGTGAATTTGAGTGTAACAAGGGTTGCTGAAGTAAGCTCCTTTTTTATGTGCCCTCCAAGCTGCTGTCACATTGGACCCCATGGCGTTGGTAGACAGGAAAAACACATTGCCATAGCCACCAGTACAAAGCAACACAGCATCTCCACTATGAGACTCAATGGCACCTGTAATGAGGTTTCTTGTAACTATACCTTTGGCTTTACCATCGATAGTCACCACATCCATCATCTCTGTTCTTGGATATAGCTTTACCTTACCGTTGGCTACCTGACGGCTCAAGGCAGAATAAGCACCCAACAACAATTGCTGTCCTGTTTGGCCTCTGGCATAAAAGGTCCTGGACACCTGAGCACCACCAAAAGATCTATTGGCCAATAAGCCACCGTATTCTCTTGCAAATGGCACCCCTTGTGCTACACACTGGTCAATGATATTTACAGATACCTGAGCTAGACGATACACATTGGCTTCTCTAGAACGGTAATCCCCACCTTTGATGGTGTCATAAAATAATCGGAAGACTGAATCACCGTCATTTTGATAATTCTTAGCAGCATTTATCCCTCCCTGGGCAGCAATGGAATGTGCTCTTCTAGGACTGTCTTGAAAGCAAAAAGCCTGTACATTGTATCCCAATTCGGCAAGAGAAGCCGCCGCTGAGGCCCCGGCCAAACCGGTACCTACCACTATAATATTGTATTTTCTTTTATTGGCCGGATTAACCAACTTAACGTTAAACTTATGATTGGTCCATTTATCAGCCAAAGGACCATTGGGTATTTTTGAATCAAGTTTCATCAATATTCAAATTTAATTTCCCTTTAATTTCTTAATTGTAGTCTCCTTAGCTTCCCTGAATAAACATCACAATGGGAATCAACGCAAACAAGGCAGGAACTATTATGGCAAATGCCAATCCCAGCTTCTTGATAAAAGGGGTGTATTTTGTATGATTAATTCCTAAAGTTTGAAAAGCACTTGCAAAACCATGCGATAAGTGAAATGCCAAAACACCCATACTTACCACGTAAAAAATCACATAAAGTATATTTTGGTAGGCAGCTGATACAATGGCAAAGCTATCTTTATAACTCACACCATCATAAGTAACCATCGGCACCTCACCAAACTTCAATTCATACCAAAAACCTCTCAGGTGAACCAAAAGGAAAATGAAAATCAAAGTTCCCAGAATCCCCATACTTCTGGAGCTCCAAGTGCTATTCTCTGAAGCTTTTGAAACGGCATAGCCTATAGGCCTGGATTTCTTATTGTGTCGCGTAAGAATAACCGCATACACCGCATGGAGAAGAATAAAACCAAAGTTTAAAATTGAAACAACTCTGATTAAAGGATTCGTTGCCATTGTTTCTGCATAGATGTTAAATGACTTCCCCTCATCCGGGAAAATCAATTGTAGGTTACCGGCAAGGTGAACCACAAGAAACAAAATAAGAAATAATCCCGTTAGGGCCATCAATAATTTTTTGCCCAGCGTACTATTTAAGGTTTTAGATACCCAACTCATATAATTTTTCGTTATTACGGTTTGATCTTAGTAATGAGGCCAAATTTACATTTGTAATCAATAGCAAACAATCAATCATCTGTCAATCATCTTATTTTAAATAGTTCTAAATAAACACGCGTTAATAAAAATTTACGTTAATAATAACCGTTATTAATACGGTTTTGTTTGGTTTCTTCTGCCCTTTAAATATGAAAGTCCTAATGATCAGGCCCCTCTGAATGTACAATCCTATTTACATCGTGGATAGGATCGCCTTTAGTGACCATTAAAAGACTTGGAAAAAAATTAAAGCAATTGAAAACTAAACAATAATAAATACCTGAAGGAGTGAAAAATTCACTATAAAGCTATAATTTAGGGTAACCATTGAAAAAATAAAAACGTTTTGATCTAAGAGAGTGGTTTTGAATGGATAATCTTCAAAAATACAAAACCAAATAACTTGATTAGAGCAAACCGCTGAAATATACCAACATATGAAATATTGTTACTTTCTTTTGGGCTTTATGGCCTTGATGCTAAGCGCTGCCTCTTCTTATGCCACCCACATTAGAGCCGGAGAGATCATTGCCGAAAGAGTTTCTACTCAAACATTGACTTATAAAATAACAGTTGTAGGCTATACCGATACCCGCTCCTCTGTGGTTTTTGGTCCAGGAGAAATAGACTTTGGAGATGGTAGAGTAGAAGTGCTTAACACTGAAAGTGACATTACGAGTACAGAAAACTTGGGAAATGACATTGAAAAAAACACTTTTGTAATTACCCATACCTACCAGGGCCCCGGAACTTACACCATCCGATTCATGGAATTTAACCGGAATGCGAATACCTTAAACATGGATCAATCCGTTGACACCCCTTTTTATATTGAAACCATGATAAATATTGACCCCTTCTTAGGTGTCAATAACTCTCCGGTCCTTACCATTGCCCCTGTAGACAATGGTGCTGTTAATCAAACCTATATTCACAACCCGGGAGCTTATGATCCTGATGGCGACAGTTTAGCTTATGTTTTGGATATCCCCAAACAAGCATTTCAACGTCAAGTAAACAATTACAGAAGCCCTGCATCAAGTGAATTTAGCTTCACGAGACAAGATGGTTCTACTCCTCCAATTTTAGAATTAGACCCTGTTACCGGAGATTTAATTTGGGATGCCCCAGGCATTGCAGGTCAATACAATGTAGCCTTTCGAATTGAAGAATGGCGTCTAGTAGCAGGGGAATGGACACGGATAGGCTATGTTTTGCGAGACATGCAAATAATCGTCGAAAACACCGACAATCGAAGACCTGAATTGATTATGCCTGATGATATTTGTGTAGAAGCCGGTACTGAAATAACAGAAATTTTTCAAGGAATGGACCCTGATGGAGATCCTATTTTAATTGAGGTCTTTGGAGACCCTATTGAAATCACTTCCTCTCCGGCTAGCTATAATCCCATTTCGACCTTTCAGTCCTCTCCCGGCATTGTTAATTTCCAATGGCAAACTGTATGTAGTCATGTAAGGGCCCGAACCTATCAGGTAAGGGTGAGGATAGCAGATGATCCGGATTCCGGTCCCTCCTTGGTGGACATTAAAACATGGAACATCACAGTAGTGGCTCCTCCCCTAGTTTCTTTGGGATTGAGCAAGCACCGGGGAGATCAGTCAATTTGGAGTGGGACCCTTATTCCTGTGCCAACACAGCAGAAACCATGCAGGTTTGGAGAAGGATCAATAGCGATAATTATGAACCTGACTCATGTGAAACAGGCATTAGACCTGGATATGAGCTGGTAGGCACTACAAGCATGGACGAAGTCGAATTTCTTGACAATAACAATGGTATGGGTTTAAGTCCCGGAAATACTTATTGTTACCGATTGGTGGCAGCCTTTCCGGCCCCGAGAAGTGGTGAAAGTTATGTGTCAGATGAAATTTGTATAACCATAGATGTAGACGTACCACTCATCACCAATGTAAGTGTAGAAAAACCAGTACAGACGAAGGTGAAATTTTAGTGAGATGGACACCTCCGTATGACATTGACACCCAGTTGTATCCCGGACCTTACACTTATCAATTGCTGCGAAGTGAAGGATTTTCCGGTACCAATGACCGAACTTCACTAATCACCACCAGCGATACCGTATTCACAGACAGTAATATCAATACTGAAAATCTGGTGTACAATTATCAAGTAATCCTACTCTCTCAGGGAGTAAAAACAGATTCATCCAATACAGCCTCCTCAGTGAGACTAGAACCCACCATTATCAATGAAGCCATTGAGTTAAGTTGGGATTTTGAAGTTTCTTGGAACAATGAAGTTGCCCAATACCCCCATCAGGTTTACAGGAATAGGACGGATGCAAATGCAGCGGATGAAGACACCTTTGTATTGATCGGGGAAGTGGATGTTACACAGAATGGTTTTGTTTTCCTTGATGACGGAAGTCATAACGGAGTACCTTTGGATACCGAAAAGGAGTATTGCTATTATGTAATTACAAATGGAGATTATAATTTAGACATATTGGAATACCCCTTGGCCAATAAATCACAGGTTGTATGTGCAAAACCTGATGATGACAGATTGCCTTGCCCTCCGGTACTTTCCTACGAAGGACCTGAATGCGAAGCCTTTTTAGCAGACAAGCCTTGCAATTTTAGCGACTTCTATCATGACTTAAGTTGGGATCCTGACTTCTCAGGCAATTGTGATACAGAGTTAAATGGCTACAAGATTTATTTCTCTGAAACAGGGGAAGAGGGCACCTTTAGCTTCGTAAAAGATGTTTCGGTAATCAACAATGAAACGAGGATTGAAGGCCTAAATGAACTGAAGGGTTGTTATTATATTACAGCCATTGACCGGTCCGGAAATGAAAGTGAGCCAAGCAATATCGTTTGTATTGATAATTGTCCATATTATGAGCTTCCAAATGTTTTCACGCCAAATGGAGACAATGTGAACGAAACCTTTCAAGCTTTTGACAATCCTTATGCCAAGTGCCCAAGGTTTGTAGAAGCTGTTGCCATCAAAATCTATAACAGATGGGGTGTATTGGTACATGATTACAACAGTGCACAGGCTTCAGAGAACAATATTTTCATCAATTGGGATGGTAAAGACCAAAATGGTAATGATCTTCCTTCTGGCACCTATTACTATGAAGCAATCATTCTTTTTGATGTCTTGGACGCAAACCGTAGGCAGCAAAAAATCAAAGGCACTGTTCAACTGATGAAATAATCAAAGAGTTCAATCTCAAATTTACCCTACCAAGTAGACTTGGAGCTTAAGATTAGTCTTACACCGCTAGGCATAGCTTATTACTCAAGTTAGTAGGGTTGCCAAATTACTAAAAATTGAGCCTACTCAATTTTTTACTTATCTTTGAGCCTTTATTTTAAATTTGAACCAATTACAATGGTAGCTTATATGTTTCCGGGCCAAGGAGCCCAATTCCCAGGCATGGGGAAATCACTTTATGAAAGCAGTTCTGAAGCCAAAGCATTATTTGAAAAGGCCAATGAAATTCTTGGGTTTAGTATAACAGATATCATGTTTGATGGTACCCAAGAAGAATTAAAACAAACCAATGTAACCCAACCGGCCGTTTTTCTTCATTCCGCCATAGCCGCATTAACTGCTTCTAACTTTAATCCCGACATGGTAGCAGGCCATTCCTTAGGGGAATTTTCTGCCCTTGTAGCCAATAAAGCATTAAAATTTGAGGACGCATTAAAACTGGTCCACCAAAGGGCCCTCGCCATGCAAGAAGCTTGTGAAATCAACCCTTCAACTATGGCAGCAATCCTTGGTTTAGCTGATGAGAAAGTAGAAGAAATTTGTGCTTCCATTGAAGGACAAATAGTTGTAGCAGCCAATTACAATTGCCCGGGGCAGTTGGTGATTTCAGGAAGTCTAGAAGGGATACAAATTGCCTGTGAGCAATTAAAAGAAGCCGGTGCTAAGCGGGCACTTCCTTTACCGGTGGGAGGCGCTTTCCATTCACCATTAATGGAGCCTGCCAAACTAAAGCTGGAAGCTGCCATTAATGCTACTACTTTTTCTGACCCGATTTGCCCTGTCTATCAAAACGTAAGCACCACAGCTGTTAGCGATATAGATTCCATCAAGGCCAATTTAATTGCCCAGCTTACAGCTCCTGTCAAGTGGACCCAGTCTGTACAAAACATGATCAAGGATGGTTCTTCTCAATTTATAGAATGTGGACCCGGAAAAGTATTGCAAGGATTGGTGAAAAAGATCAATAGAGAAGTAGAAACCAAATCACTCGATTAGTTTATTCTATTTAGCAATAACTTGAGAAAAAAGGCTATTCTCCAATGATGGAAAACAGCCTTTTTTCTATTGGCTTTTAGCCCATATATTGCTAAATTCCTAGTGCTAAAAGAAGATCAATCAATCTATTAAATAACCGGGGTTAATTGTCAAGCTTACCTCTTGGCAATTACTAAGTTTATTTTTACCCCTCCTTTTGCCAAACCTTCACTTTTAATTTATCTTCACACTTTTGCATTAATTCTAAGGAAGACTTCCCAAACTGAGGATGAATAAATTCCGGTAATACTTCTGCCAAAGGAACGAGCACAAAGTTTCTTGAGGTCAAATGAGGATGTGGCACTTTCAGTCTTTCGGTATTAATGATTTCATTGTCAAAATACAGAATGTCAATATCCATGGTTCTATCTCCCCACTTCACCCCACGCTTCCTGCCCAATTGATTTTCAATTTGTTGGATAAAATTCAAGCATTCCTCCGCCTTCATAGACGTTCTCAAAACAAGCACCTGATTTAAATAGGCCCCATGCGAATTCCCTCCCCAAGCGGCTGTATGATAGATTGAAGACGCCTTTTCCAAGTCCATTTTTTGGGCGAGTAGTTGCATTGCTTTGTTTAGCAAGGCAAGCTTATCTCCCCTATTTCCTCCTAAGCCCAATACTACCTGATGCATAAAGAATTAATTAAATCAAAACCCACAGTTTTGTGAAAAATAGGTTAATTTTGAAGATTATTAAAAGAGAGCAAAGATATGAAATTTTTGAGCAATGTATTGGCCGTCATTGTTGGTCTGCTAATTTTCTGGGTAATAGGTTTCTTTTTATTGGCCGGAATTATCGCTATTGGATCCAGTGGAGATCAAGCAACTATTGAAGAAAATTCAGTGCTACACATAAAGCTTAACGGTATTCCTATTGTAGAAAGCGCACCTGATGATGATATTGGTTTACCAACCCTACCCTATCTTGGGAATACTACCACTATAGGGCTCAATCAAATAATAAAAGCCATCCGCACAGCTGAAGAAAATGACGATATCAAGGGGATTTACTTGGAAAGCGGTATGCTTTCGGCGGGTCAGGCCCATATTCTAGAAATTAGAAATGCGCTTAAGGAGTTTAGAAATAGCGGAAAATTTATTATTTCTTATTCTGAGTACTATACTGAGCCTGGTTACTTTCTTAGTTCCGTCGCAGATGAAATCTACGTCAACCCCATAGGGGATGTCGAGTTCAATGGTCTGGCAAGTGCGCCGGTTTTCTTCAAAGGCCTATTTGAAAAACTAGAGATTGAACCTGTAATATTTAGAGTAGGTGAATTTAAAAGCGCCGTTGAACCATTCATTTTAAAGAAAATGAGTGAAGAAAACCAACTTCAGACCAAACAATACCTCAATGACATCAACAATGTACTTGTGGAGAGTGTAGCTGAAAGTCGTCAGCTTGACCTAGAAAAGATGAGAGAGGTTAATGATGGCATGTTGGTAAGAAATGCCCAAGATGCGCTTGACTACAAATTGGTCGACGGACTTTGGTATGATGATCAGGTAAAAACACGGTTGAAGGAAAAGTTGGGTTTGTCTGAAGACAGCAAGGAAATCAATAGCATTGGTATCACAGGAATCAATCAAACTGCAAAAGCAAAAAATCGCCTTTCTGAAAACACCATAGCTCTTATCATTGCTGATGGTGAGATAGTAGGAGGAGAGGCATTAGATCAAATTAGTTCTGATCGATTTTTAAAAGAAATCAGGAAAGCCAGAAAAAATGAGGATGTGAAAGCCATAGTAATTAGAATTAACTCGCCCGGAGGCTCGGTCATTGCTTCTGAGGTAATTTGGAGGGAACTTTCGGAAGCCCAAAAAGAAAAGCCATTGATCGCTTCCATGTCCAACTATGCTGCATCCGGAGGCTATTATATAGCTGCACCGGCAGACACCATCGTGGCCTATCCCAACACCATTACCGGATCTATTGGTATTTTTGGTTTATGGTTTAATGCCAAGGGATTCTTGAACAACAAACTTGGCATTACTACAGATGAAGTCAAAACAGGACAATATTCGAACTTACTCGACCCGACGAAAACTATTTCAGAAACAGAAAAAGCCATCATGCAAAAAAAGGTAGAAGAAGGTTATGATACTTTTATTAGCAGAGTTTCTGAAGGCCGAAAGATGAGCAAAGAGCAAGTGTTAGCCATTGCCGGCGGCAGGGTTTGGTCCGGTAAAATGGCCAAAGAAAAAGGTTTGGTAGATGTTCTTGGAGGTTTTGATGATGCCATCGAGATTGCAGCGAAAAAAGCCGGCATAGAGGAGGATTACAAATTGGTGGTTTACCCTAAACAAAAGAGCATGTTAGAACAGATTATGGAAGATTTTGGCACTGATGTAGAAAGCACCTACCAACGCATCAAAATGGGTCAATCCTATGAAATCTTTAAAACTCTTGAAAAACTCGAAAAACTGCAAGGCAGGATGGTGCTTTTACCTTTTCAATCAGAAATTAAATAACTAAACATAACAATGAATATTTCCAACTTTTCAGGATTTAAAGCACCCATTTTCAATCTATCAATTTTAAAAATTCAAGTAGCACTATTCTTACTGATTGGAATTCAGGTCCCCGAAGGATTTACCCAGGAAACCTACAATATCGCTACCTATAACATTCGCTATGCCAACCAAAATGATGAGGGCAATTTATGGGAAGACAGAGCCCCACATTTGATAAACTTGATACAATTCCATGAAATGGACATCATTGGAACCCAAGAGGGATTGTTTAACCAGCTTGAAATGGTTAAAGAAGGTTTAAATTTCCCCTATATTGGTGTGGGAAGAGATACAGGAAAGAAGGAAGGAGAGTTTAGTGCTGTATTTTATAACCCCGAAAAATTCACTTTAATTGAGCAGAATACTTTTTGGCTTTCTCCTACTCCAGAAAAACCCTCTAAAGGCTGGGATGCCTCATTGAACCGGGTTTGTTCTTGGGCTAAATTCAAAACCCAAGATGGCCAGGAATTCTATGTTTTCAATGTTCACTATGACCACAGAGGACAAAAAGAAAGGGAAGAAAGCAGCAAGTTATTGCTTAAAAAATCAAATCTATCAACAAAGATAATCTCCCATGTATTCTTACAGGAGATTTTAATATAGAGGATGACAATCCTGCCTACGATGAAATCACCAAGGGGAATCTAATGAAAGACAGTAAAAAAGAATCTTTACTCCCTCCTTATGGGCCATTGGGTACCTTTACCGGGTTTAAATGGGATATGTTACCCGATAGGAGAATAGATTACATTTTTGTCAACAATAAAGTAAAAACGCTTCACCACGGAACCATATCGGATAATTATGGCAAAAAATACCCTTCTGATCATTTCCCGGTAATGGTAAAAGTTCAACTGGGAAATTAACGGTCTTACAGCAATTCATCGTCTTTCCACTTGCAAAAAGTAGATAACTTTTGGTAATCCTTATCTATAAAGGTGCGCCAAAAAGTATTAATGTATTATTTTTGCACCTCAAAATGATTTAAAATGGCACTACCTACCAAATATACTCCCTCAAATACTGAATCTAAATGGTACCAATACTGGATGGAACAAGGAATGTTTCATTCAGAACCGGACGGTAATAAAGAACCTTATTCAATTGTAATCCCCCCACCCAATGTCACAGGTGTACTCCACATGGGGCATATGTTAAACAACACCATCCAAGATATCCTTGTAAGGAAAGCGAGAATGGAAGGCAAAAATGCCTGTTGGGTTCCCGGTACTGACCATGCTTCCATAGCCACTGAGGCAAAGGTGGTGGCCATGTTAAAAGAAAAAGGGATAGAGAAAAATCACTTAACAGAGAATCTTTTCTAACCCATGCTTGGGAATGGAAAGAAAAATATGGTGGAATTATTCTTGAACAACTCAAAAAATTAGGTGCATCTTGTGACTGGGAAAGAACGCGTTTCACCATGGACAAGGACCTCAGTGAGGCTGTCATCAATGTATTTGTTGACCTACATAAAAAAGGGAAAATTTATAGGGGTATAAGAATGGTCAACTGGGACCCTAAGGGTCGGACGGCACTTTCTGATGATGAGGTAATCTTCAAAGAAATTTCTTCAAAGCTTTACTATATCAATTATAATATTGAAGGTGAAGATGAATACCTTACCATAGCCACCACCAGACCGGAAACCATAATGGCGGATGTGGCCATATGTATTCATCCGGATGACCCCAGATTTTCACATCTAAAAGGGAAAAAGCAGTAATTCCATTGATCAATAAACCCATTCCAATTATTGAAGATGCCTATGTGGACATGGAGTTTGGTACCGGTTGTTTAAAAATCACACCGGCCCATGATATCAATGATTACGAGATTGGAATAAGGCATCAACTTGAAGTCATCGATATTTTGAGCGATGACGGAACCTTAAATGAAAAAGCTCAGCTGCTTGTAGGTGAGGACCGATTTATTGCGAGAAAAAAGATAGCCAAGCTATTAAAAGAGGCCGGCCAACTCAACAAGGAAGAAGCTTATACATCTAATGTAGGGCATTCTGAACGAACAGATGCAGTAATTGAGCCCAAATTATCCATGCAGTGGTTTTTGAACATGGAGGAGATTACCCAACCTGCGCTTAAGGCTGTGATGGATGATAGCGTAAAGCTATTCCCGCCCAAATTTAAAAACATGTACAAAAGTTGGATGGAAAACGTAAGGGATTGGTGCATTTCAAGACAACTTTGGTGGGGCCATCAAATCCCTGCATACTACCTTCCTAATGGAGAATATGTGGTAGCATCAACCATAGAAGAAGCAGTCCAACTGGCCAACGAAAATCATGAAGGAGAATTCACTGCTTCAGACCTAAGGCAAGATGAGGATGTTTTGGACACCTGGTTTTCGTCATGGCTATGGCCTATTTCAGTTTTTGATCCTGACTTTTTCAAAACAGGTAAAAAAAATGAAGACCTTGCTTATTACTATCCTACCAATGATTTGGTAACAGCACCGGAAATATTATTTTTCTGGGTGGCACGAATGATAATTGCAGGCTATGAGTACACGGGAGAGAAACCATTTAGAAATGTTTATTTAACAGGGATTGTAAGGGATAAACTCGGCAGAAAAATGTCCAAATCACTAGGCAACTCACCTGACCCACTGGAGTTAATTGAGAAATATGGTGCAGATGGAGTGAGGACAGGAATGCTTTTCAGTAGTCCTGCAGGAAATGATCTTCCGTATGACGAAAAACTTGTAGAGCAAGGGAGAAATTTCTGCAATAAAATATGGAATGCCTACCGTTTGATCGAGGGATGGGAAGTAACTGAGAAAGCAGATACAAACAATGACACTGCCATTGCTTGGTTTGAAAACCGATTCAACCAAGCTCTTCATGAGATTACAGATCACTTTCAGAAATTCCGAATTTCGGATGCCTTGATGTCTGTTTATAAATTAATTTGGGATGACTTTTGCTCCTGGTATCTGGAAATGATTAAACCTGAATACCAAGCACCGATCGACAAGGCCACAAAAGAGCAGACCATTGTTTTCTTCGAAAACCTTATGAAGGTCTTACACCCATTTATGCCCTTCATTACCGAGGAGCTTTGGCAGCAATTGGGTGACAGGAAAGAAGGGGAAGCCATCATGATCTCCTCTTGGCCTGAATTGGGAGAATTTGACAGCAAAATTATTGAAGAAGCTGCCAAAGTATTTGAAATTGTATCCCAAATTCGAAATGTCAGGGCTTCCAAAGGGATTTCTCCTAAAGAAGCTTTTGAACTGACCATTCACACCTCCGACACAAGTTTATACGATGGATATGGTGAAATTATTTCAAAATTGGCGAATATATCCAGTATCCAATTTGGGGAGAACGTAGCCAATTCGGTTAGCTTTGTGGTAAAATCAGATGAATTTTTTATTCCATTGAATGAAAAGATCGACCTTGACCAAGAAAGAGAAAACCTTCAGAAGGAATTGGATTACACCTTAGGATTCTTAAAAGCTGTTTCTAAAAAACTAGAAAATGAGCGTTTTGTCAACCATGCCCCTGAGGCTGTCGTTGCTAGGGAAAAGAAAAAGATGGAGGATGCTAAATCTAAAGTTAAAGCCTTAGAAGACAATATTAAAAAGCTTGGCTAAAAAGAAACTCCTTTAATTTCAGATATAAATAGCCTTTCTATACTATATCTGGAATTAAAGGAGTTAAATATTCAGGATAAACTTAGGTTTATTTTTTTTATTTTACAGTCCTAAAAGTTTTGTCATAAAGCTCTACAGCATCTGTAATGATTCGCATGGCATCTTCTTTACCAAGAAAATCCTCAACTTTCACTTCTTTATTTTCGAGTTTCTTATAATCCTCAAAAAATCTGTGTGTTTCTTTCATCAAATGTGGAGGAAGTTCTGAAATATCCTCGTAATAATTTACGGACTGATCGTCAGCAGCAACAGCAATAATTTTATCATCTGCCTCTCCCCCATCAATCATTCTCATTACGCCTATAACTTTGGCTTTGACAAGCGTCATCGAAGGTATATCAATCTGGGAAATAATTAATATATCCAGTGGATCACGGTCCTCACAGAATGTCTGAGGGATGAAACCATAATTTGCCGGATAATGGACTGCTGAAAAAAGCACTCGATCCAACAAAAGCATACCTGATTTTTTATCAAGTTCATACTTACCTTTACTTCCTTTGGGTATCTCAATTACTCCCGTTACGTATTCCGGTGAGTCGTCCCCAATACTTACATCATGCCAAGGGTTAATCATAAAAAAACATCTTAATTGATAAAACTAATGTTGCAAATTACCTCCATTTTATATCTCAACAAAGGAATTAATAAAATTTAAAAAGGATTTCAAGATATTCAAGCTAACCGGACAGTAGAAAATTGCGAACTTTATTCAAAAACATTCCTAAACCAATAGTCCGAGAAAAAGAAAACACTATAAATAACACTGTGTCAAAGCTCTAGCAAATTTGGAAGATGTACAAGGACCTCTGTACCATTTCCGGGAGTTGAATTCAGTTCTACTTTTCCTTTGAGTTGCTCTATAGATTCTTTAACCATATAGAGCCCAAGACCTGAGCCAACATTTCTCTGGGTGGCTCGATGAAAAAGATTAAACACATCATTTTTATGTCTTTCTTCAATCCCTATTCCATTATCAGAAATATGGATCACTGCTGTTTCTTGATTTGCCTTTATGTCAATTCTTATCCATTTACCGGGTTCATCCTTTTGAAACTTAAAGGCGTTACTGAATAAATTATTAAGGATGACCCTAATTTTTGATTCATCCGAATGAAAAGATTCCTCTTGTTCTATCGCCACACATAATTCAATCCCTGTAAGGTTCCATTTTGCTTTATATTCAGCTAGCAATTGGTCTAGAATCCCATTGAAATTGATGGCTACAACTTTATTTTCAATTTTTGTGGACCTGTAAAAATCCAGCATTTTATAAATAAAGTCATCCAATTTCAATGTGGCAGAATCAATCATTTCAAAATATTCAATGATCCCCGGATCTGAAACTTCCATTTTGGCAAGCTTGGATATCCCCGAAATACTCATGAGCGGGCCACGCAATTCGTGTGACAAACTGTATACAAACTGATTCATTTCAGAATGCAGCTTCTGCAATCGTGTATTTTTTCTTTTAATTCCTTTCTTGCGTCAAATATTTCAGCTGCATTTAAAATTGCATTTTTTATTTGCTCAATATTCCAGGGTTTATCAATAAAACGATAAACCTCACCTCTATTGATGGCGTCTATAACACTTGAAATATCCGAATAACCGGTTAATAATATTCTAATAGGGTCGGGGTTAATTTCAACAAGCTTTTCGAAAAACTCAACGCCTGTCATTCCAGGCATCCTTTGATCAGCAATGACCACCTGAAATTCATAATTTTTTGCAAGGATCAGCCCCTCCTCAGCATCCATAGCTGTTTGCACTTTAAACTCTTTCCTCAATGCTGCCTTGAATGAATTCAGATTATTATCCTCATCATCAATGTACAGCACATCGATCCTTTTCCTCATCTGTTATCCTTTTTGGTTAACCGGCAATCCTATATAAAAAACTGTCCCTACATTTTCTTCAGATTCTACCTCTAAGGTTCCTTTATGGTTCTCTAATATAATGGTATACACAATAGAGAGTCCAAGCCCAGTACCTTTGCCAACTGCTTTAGTGGTAAAAAATGGGTCAAAAATCTTCTCTTTGACACTTTCCGGCATTCCTATACCGTTATCCTTGATTTCAATCATAACAAATCCATTTTTAAAGGAAGTGTTAATCGTTAGTTCAGGTTCTCTACCTTCAATAGGATGATCCAGAAGGGCATGAATGGCATTACTAATGATATTCATAAAAACCTGATTTATTTTTCCTGCAAGGCATTCTACCATAGGAATTTCCTCGTAGTTTTTATTCACTTTAATCCTACCAGAAATAGTACTATTAAGTAAGATCAATGTACTATCCAATCCTTCTCGTAGGTCAACTTCTTTGACATCTTGCTCATCTACCCGCGAAAACAATTTCAATCCACGAACAATCTCTACAGTCCTTTTGGCACCGTCTTCCATCCCGGTAAGCAATTGATCCACTTCTTCTAAAAGGTATTCAAACTCAATATCTTCTTCCAGTTCTTCAATCTCCTCTTTACTTTCTTCTGAAAATTCCAATTTACCTTTCTCTCGATAAACATCCATCAACTCTAAAATATCCTTCATATCTCTCTTTAGTGGTGATATATTGGAACTTACAAAGTTAATGGGATTATTAATCTCGTGTGCAATACCCGCTGTTAACTGACCCAAAGAGGCCATTTTCTCTTGATTCACAAGTTGGGTTTGTGTATTTTGAAGGTTTTTGAGCGTCAATTCCAGTTCTTCTGTTCTAGACTTAACCATTTTTTCCAAGTAAATGTTTTGCTCTTTTATCAACCTTTCATTTTCTTTTACCGCTTCCAACTTATCTATTTGCTCTTTTTCTTTCTCTTTCTTTAATATATTGATTTTATCAGCCAAAGCAAAAGAAAGTAATAGGGCTTCTATAGCTGTTCCCGCCAATAATGGGGCATTGGCAAAGGAACCCAGATTAATGATCATCAAATTATGAAGGATATAGACCACCAAGCCAATCAACAAAAAGCTCCAAGCCAACAAAAAGAAGTAGGCTGATCGATACCCCCTTTTGCCGCAATTATTCCAATGGTAAAGAAGCAAATGGCTAAAATTAAACCATTTAAATCCATTATTGAATAACTGATCTCAATTACACCTAACACCCTTAATACCAGGGCAACTACATAGGAAATAGGGATGAGGTAAAGGTATTTCTCGTATTTCGGCACATATTCATCCGTTTTTAAAAAAGCTGGATGAAAGGAATTACAAAGATACTCGATAAAGTAGTAAAGCCTATGATACTAATTTCGTAGAGAAAGGCATTCTCGCCGAGAAGAAAGAATGAATGTCCGGAAATTGATAGTTGGGCCAAGGCAATAAACAATATATAAAAACAATAGAATAAATAAACTTTGTCTTTTACCGAAAAATAAAGTATTAAATTATAGATAAAAAGGGCAATCATTATCCCAAAGTAAACACTAATGATAATGAGCCTAAAACTAAAATTTTTAAAATAAGAGGAATAAGGGAAAATATAAGCCTCAAATTTTAAGGGGACTTGAGAAGCTATTCTTAACACAATTGATGGATTGAGCTCACCATCAAGTCTAATGTTAAAAAAGGGATTGGGGTTTTTCAACGGGTTTGAATTCCCAACCATGGTGCCCGCAATTTCTTTATAAACAAGATTACCTTCCTTATCGAACCGAAACATTTCTACCTCCCTAAGCCCCGGGTTAGTCAGTTCAAGGATGTAGAGGCTATCTGAATTCAGCCAATTAAAGTCATTGAGATCAAGTTTAACAAACAAATTTTCACTAATTGCGCCTAAATCAATTCCTCCATAGACGGTAGAATCAAAGGTATCTAAGTTTGATTCATTGTTTAAAGAGGTATTATCCCCTACATAATAGGTGTAATGGCTAAATTTTAATTCGTCCTCCTGCTTCAGCATCCCTAAAAAATAGATGGTAGGGATGATAAGCACCACCAATAATAAAAATGTTAAAGCGGCATATTTAAAATAGGGATTATTCTTTTTCATTGTCTGGCTTTGGGACTTGAAGTTCAAACTGTAATTCCATTTCCCCTTTCGGACCACTCTCTACAGTATTAAAATTTATTTTATTCCTCAATTCAAAAATGTAATCTCTTTCAGCTTCTTGGGCCTGAGATAATTCATTAATGTCATTTATTTCCAAGGCTGTAGCTATTAATCCTTCTTTGGGATAGTAAAAGGAGCCTTTGTCGCCTAACCCTGTAATAATTTCATAACCTACACTTTTAGATATACTTAAAGTCACAGGAGAACTTAATCCAAATAGCTTTTTTAAATCCAATTGGGGAAGAATTGCGATCCCGACCCGAACCAAATAGATGCTACCTATCCCATATCCTGCTACCTCTCTACTGTTCCAAAGTCCACAATATTCAGCCACTTCCAAATCTTTAAACTCTGAAAGATAATCTTCAATCTTTGGATCAATATCTTTGATGGCCAATTCAAATGGAAGGGGAAATTTTCTGTTCTAAGCTGAATTCTTCCACCACCCAAAATTCTTTGATCGTCCATAGATTCAAAAAGGATGAGATATACATGAGGATTAAGAGCCCATGATCTATCAGCTGATGTTACTTTAGTTATTCCATAAGATTCCAAAACCTTATGGTGACCAAAAATGTACTTCTCTGTAGCCTCGACATCATCTATTGCCCTAACTATCCTTACTCTAACTTTCATTAAAATTGATTATCTTGTCTAAATCAACATAAAACCTTCCTGAATCAATTTTTTGATCCAATAATAATAGTCTTGCATAATGGCAACAAGCCGCCCCTCCTAAAAAAACAGAAGATGCTAATTGTGGCCATGATGTAATGGATTTCCCTAGCTCAGAAAAACTAAATTTCACCCTTGGTGAAAGATTATCAAACTGCAACAATGACATCATCATCTCTTTGCCACTCTCAGGTAATCTTGACATAATTTTTTCCTCTGGCCCAAATTCTGCCAATAAACCATGAAAGATTAATCGATCGGGTTCCAAATCAAACCTCTCGATATCCATCATACCACGGTCACTTGTATCCATTAAAACAGGTATTTTAAGCGCCTTCGCTTTGATTCTACTCAAGAGCTTAATCGGTAAACTATCACATTCTTCAATCAATAGATCCATTTTTCCGTTTAAGTTAAAAAAATCATTGATATTATCCTCAATAATCCCTTCATTATATAAAGTAACTTTCAAATAGGGGTCAATTTCAGCTATTTCTCTTGCAACTATCCATGATTTCTTCAATCCGATGTTATAAATTCCAGTTCTTATCCGATTCATATTACTCAAATCCAAGGTATCGAAATCAGCAATTCTAATCTCTCCAAAACACCTTTCCATTGCCAAGCTTAAAGCAACGCTTTGCCCCACAGAAAGACCAATTATTCCGACAATTTTTTTGTAGCAACTCTTGTTCTTCATCAGTAATTTTATACCGATTTCGAAGGGTGCGCAATTTTACAAATTCTTTTTCTTCCAAAATCCGAACCATAGTATTTCTCCAAGAGTAATAAACCCACACCCCATTTTCAGAGGCTGGCAATCCGGATTTTTTATAAAATTCTTGTTTTTTTCTTCTGTCTCCTCCTGAGACAGTTTTCTTGATGGATTTTGTGCTTTGATAAGTTCCGCTAGCTGTAAATCAAAAGAATCAAAAAACATTATTTTACCTGTTGCTTGAAGTTTTTTGAGCTTATTTTTATCCTCCTCATTTTTAAGGGAGAATAAAACAGGCTTGAAGGACTCATTTAACTCACTAATCTTAATTGAGTTTTCCATAAATATTAGTAACTAAAAAAGGAGATAATGTAGGTAAAGTTATATTTTTGTTATTACAAATAATCAAGTGGGAAGAATTAATTTAATATTTTTTTGCAATTCAGTTTTAATTCATTAATTTATAAAATAAACTTTTGAATAAATATATATTAAGCTTAAACTAGTAGATTCTATTTGAAAACAGGTTAATTTTGCTTAAAATTAAAAATTCAAGTTTTAAATCTTTGCAATTAATCGCGGTATTTCGATATTTAAGGTATGGAAAAAAATAAGATCAGAATCCTTTATGTGGATGATGAGGTCAATAACTTGAAAGCGTTTAAGGCCACTTTTAGAAGAGATTACAAGATTTTTTTAGCAGATTCAGCTGATGAGGGTAGGGATATTTTGCTTCAGGAAGACATTGATATAATCATTACTGATCAAAGAATGCCCAAAGAAAACGGCGTGGATTTTCTGGAATCAATTATACCAATGCACCCTGACCCAATGCGTATATTGCTAACAGGATACACTGATATTCAAGCAGTAATTGATGCTATTAATAAGGGAAAAGTATATCACTACTTAACCAAACCATGGGAAGAAGACTACCTCCGAACCGTTGTAAAAAATGCTTTCGAAGTATTCTCCCTTAGGAAAGAAAACAAACAACTGACAGACAGCCTATTGAAGGCAAATGATCAGCTAGAGTTTCTTCTTAGACAAAACCTTCTTTCCTAGTGGCTTGCCGGGTAATCAATACCTGGCAGCCAATAACAATTGTAGTTCTTTATGGGTCATTTGAAATTTTCTAGCTAAGTGTGCATTTGTAAGGCTTCCCCTATAAGTGTAAACTCCTTTCATAAACCATTTGTAATTAAATACCATCTCTTCTGCACCTCCAATATCCGCCATTTGTAGTAAAATCGGTGTAAATATATTGCTTAGTGAATAAGAAGCTGTTCTTGACACCCTTGATGCAATATTTGGTACACAATAATGAATTACCCCATGTTTTTTAAACACGGGTTGAGTATGACTGGTCATTTCTGCTGTTTCTATACAGCCCCCTTGGTCAATACTTACATCAATGATAATGCTTCCTTCCATCATTTGAGAAACCATCTCCTCAAAAACTACAATTTTGGACCTTCCTTTTTCTGCCCTAAGTGCCCCAATTACCACATCGGATTCTTTTAAGGCTTGTCCCAAAACATAGTTGTCAATCGTGGATGTAAACACTTGTTGACCTAACACCTGCTTTATACGCCTTAACTTATAAATCTGATTATCAAATATTTTAATATTGGCTCCAAGTCCCAATGCCGTTCTGGCAGCATATTCAGCTACTGTCCCTGCACCTATTATCACTACTTGGGTGGGTGGGACACCGGTAATACCTCCTAAAATCAGACCTTTTCCATCATTCACATTGCTTAAGTATTCTGCAGCAATAAGCATTACAGTACTTCCTGCAATTTCGCTCATGGCTCTAACCACAGGCATTCCTCCAACCTTATCCTCTAAATTCTCGAAAGCTACAGCTGTGATTTTCTTCTGATTCAACTGATGAATAAATGCAGCATTTTGTTTTCCCAACTGTAGAGCAGAGATTAGGCAGGCGCCCTGCCGCATGTAATTTATTTCTTCTTCAGTGGGTGGCTCAACTTTTAAGATCACCTCTGCATCATAAGCTTCTTTACTGGTATAAACCACCTTTGCCCCTGCATCTGCATAGTCCTTGTCTGAAAATTTTGAAAATTTCCCTGCATCTGCTTCCACCACAACACGCTGTCCATTATTAACCAATAAGGCGACCGCTTCAGGAGTGAGTACTACCCGCTTTTCTTGATCAGCTGTTTCTTTTGGTATCCCTATCAAAACAGGAGGGCCCTTCCTTTTCAACCGATCCATAGATTCTTGAGTATATACTAGCGATTCTTCGGCAATTTCGGTAAAACCTGACTTACCTATCATTGATTGATGGTTTTAATGGCAATAATTCTTTTTTCATCACTTTCACTTTCAATCGAAATCAACGCAAACTCATCCGGCAAAAACATAGGGATTCTTTCTGCCCATTCCACAAAACAATAACTCCCACTTGCAAAGTATTCCTGAACACCCATATCAAATGCCTCCATGGGATCCTTTAATCTGTATAAATCAAAATGGTAAATTGCATCACCTTCTTCATCTGTATATTCATTGACAATAGAGAAAGTAGGGCTACTGACTGCATCGACTATTCCAAGTTTTTCACAAATTGCTTTAATAAGCGTAGTCTTGCCAGCTCCCATTTCCCCTTGAAAAACCCATACTTTATTATCCTTGCATAAAGCTATAATTTTTTCAGCAATTATTGGAATTTCGCTAATATGATCACATTGAATTTGCTTCAAACAGATTTTATTTTGGCTGTAAATGTACGATAGGAATAATCATTTCCTCCAAAGAAACGCCTCCGTGCTGAAAAGTATCCCTATAATAATTAACATAATAATTGTAATTGTTAGGATAGGCAAAGAAATAATCTTCAACAGCAAAAACATAACTGGAGGAGATATTTAATCGAGGCAGCCTGGCTTCATCAGGCTTGTCGACTTCAAATACCTTTCCAGATTCAAAATTAAGGTTTTTTCTTGTTTATACCTTAAATTGGTAGTAACGTTTCGATCGCCAATGATTTTATAAGGCTTGTTGACCCGCTTGGTCCCATGATCCGTAGTGACAATAACTTCTGCACCGGCAGCACTTATTTTTTTAAATAGTTCAAACAATGAACTATGAAGGAACCAGCTAGTGGTTAACGAGCGGTAGGCAGATTCATCCGGAGCCAATTCTCTGATCATTTTCATATCGGTCCTTGCATGAGACATCATGTCCACAAAATTGTAAACAAGCACATTCAATTCATTTTTCATCAGATTAGGAAACTGATCCAAAACTGCTTTGCCTTGGTTTGTTTGAATGATCTTATTATAGCTGGATCGTATTGAAAGTCTATTTTTCTTTAGGTTTACATTTAGGAACTCCTCTTCATGGTTGTTTTTACCTTCATCTGTATCCTCTCCCTCCCACAAATCAGGGTGAGATTTAGCCATTTCCAAAGGCATCATACCACTAAACAAGGCATTCCTTGAAAAGGCTGTGGTGGTAGGTAATATACTATAATACGTCCCGTTTTCTTTCACCAAAAAATAATCCCTGAGTTGATTTTCAATCATTTCCCATTGATCCAGCCTCAAGTTATCAATCACAATAAAAAATAAAGGTTTGTCCTGCTTCAATTTAGGGAAAACATGTTTTTTCATCACCTGGTGAGATAAAACAGGCTTACTAATTTTCGGCAGGTTTAACCAATCCAAGTAATTTTCCTTTATAAAACGGGCAAAGTTTGCATTGGCTTCTACTTTTTGAGATTCCAGCACTTCCTGCATACTTTTATTCTCCGTTTCATCTATTTCCAGCTCCCAGTAAGTCAGCTTCTTATAAATATCTACCCATTCCTCATGATCAATGGCATCATTATAGGCCATGCTAATGTTCCTAAAATCTTGTTGATAGGAGAGATTGGTCTTCTCGCTAATCAATTGCTTATTTTGCAGGATTTTCTTGACGGACAGAAAAATTTGATTTGGGTTGATTGGCTTAATTAGATAATCGGCAATTTTACCACCAATTGCATCATCCATGATATGCTCTTCTTCACTCTTAGTGATCATCACTACAGGAATTTGAGGTTTTAATGTTTTGATTTGTTGTAGAGTTTCCAGGCCTGTCATCCCGGGCATCATCTCATCCAAAAAAATCACATCAAAATTATCTTCTTCCACTTTCTCTATGGCATCCAGACCACTATTTACTGTAACTATATCATAACCTTTCTGTTTTAAGAATAAAATATGTGGTTTTAGAAGATCAATCTCGTCATCTGCCCATAATATTTTGAAATTTTGCATATCAATTGGTTTAATTCTTTTTTAGTTTAATTACTTTTGGCAAGTTGCTTCTATGAAACGGACATTGAAAAGTTATAAAATAATAAATGACCCTGTCTATGGGTTCATTAACATTCCAAGTGAATTGATTTTTGCCGTCATTGACCATCCTTACTTTCAAAGGTTACGTAGAATCAAGCAACTTGGTTTGACAGACATGGTATACCCGGGAGCCTTGCACACACGTTTTCATCATGCCATTGGAGCGATGCACCTTATGAGTATCACCTTGGATCAACTCCGCAACAAAGGAATTGAAATTTCTGACCAAGAATATGAAGCTGCATTGCTTGCCATTCTCCTCCATGACATTGGTCATGGCCCTTTCTCCCATGCATTAGAGTCCATTCTTTTAAAAGGTCAGCATCATGAAACCTTATCTCTTCTCTTCTTTGACGAATTAAATAAACAATTTAATGGCCAACTTTCTATGGCAAAAGATATTTTTGTCGGAAGTTACGAAAGAAAATTCTTTCACCAACTAGTCTCGAGTCAATTGGATATCGACAGACTGGACTATTTACAAAGGGATTGCTTTTTTACAGGAGTTTCTGAGGGCACCATTGGAGCAGATAGAATTATTAAAATGATGACCATCATTAATGATGAGGTGGTTATCGAAGAGAAAGGAATCTATAGTATCGAAAATTTTCTTAATGCCAGAAGGCTGATGTACTGGCAGGTCTACCTGCACAAAACCACGGTATGTGCTGAAAAAATGCTTATCAACCTAATATTGAGAGCCAAACACTTGGCACGCTCAGGGGTAATACTCCCGGGATCCATAGAATTTTTGGGATTTCTAAAAAAGACCTTCCCCAAAAGAATTCACCGGGAACACCTATTTGGCTAAATGACTTTGCCCAGTTGGATGATTTGGATATTTGGGGTGCAATAAAACTTTGGAAAAACACCGATGATTTTGTCTTGAAAGAAATTTCAAAAATGTTTTTAACCAGAAATTTATTTAAAATTCATTTTAGCAATACCCCTTTCAAAAGGGCTGAGATAGATAAGTTGAGATTAAAAACTCAAAAAAACTAGCTGTTTCTGATGATGAATTAAAGTATTTTTTCTCTGAAGGTGAAATTAGTAATTATGGATATTTAACTGAAAATAAAATTTTAATTTTGACAAAAAAGGGCAAAGTCTTGGATGTAGCCACCGCTGCAGATTTGCCGAACATCAAAGCGATGAGTAAAATTGTTAAAAAACACTATGCTTGTCATGCTAAAAATTTAACTTTACGGTAAAAATTAATTAACCCAATGGAATTCACCATCGATCAAATTGCTCAACTTTTGGAAGGAACTGTAGAAGGTGATGGTTCGCAGGTAATTGATACCCTCAAAAAAATCCAGAAGGCACCCCTGGAAGCATAGGGTTTCTTTCTAACTTAAAATATGAGAAGTACCTCTACACTACCAAATGCTCTGCAATAATCGTTTCCGAGGATTTTACCCCTCAAAAAAAAATCACCACTACTTTAATCAAGGTTAAAGATCCTTACACAGCTTTTTCTAAACTGCTCGAAAATTATGCTGCACTTACCAAACCCAATCCCTTAGGAAAAGAAGAACCTTGTTATCTCGGGGAAAACAGCACCATCGGCGAAGGGTTTTATCGAGGAGCCTATTCTTATATTGGCAAAAATTGCACAATTGGGGAGAATGTAAAAATTTACCCACAAGTATACATCGGAGACGGTGTTACCATTGGTAACAATTGCGTACTCCATTCGGGAGTAAAAATTTACTCCCAAACAAAAATAGGCAATGACTGCGAAATTCACTCCGGAGCCATCATCGGGTCAGATGGTTTTGGTTTCTCTCCACAGGCAGATGGCACTTACAAAAACGTACCCCAACTAGGCAATGTTGTATTGGAAGACAATGTTAGCATTGGCGCCAACTCGACCATCGACTGTGCTACCTTGGGTTCTACTTTAATTAAAAAGGGAGCGAAATTAGACAATCAAGTTCAAATTGCTCACAATGTTACCATCGGTGAAAATACTGTTATCGCTTCCCAAGCAGGTGTTGCTGGTTCAACAATTATAGGTAAAAATTGTGTCTTGGCAGGTAAATCTTCTATTGTGGGGCATATTGAGCTTGCAGATCGAACCATTGTTGGAGGAAACACAGGAATAATGAAATCAGTTAATGAACCAGGAACAACCCTTTTTGGTTTTATAGGCTTTGACTTAAAAGCATCACTTAAATCTTATTCTATCTTTAAGAAGTTGCCTTTACTTCAAGACAAATTAAGAGAGCTTGAAAAAAATAATAAATTTGAAAATTGAAATTGGAGCACCTCTAGTATATAGTTATTTATTTAAATGAAAGTAAAACAGCATACCATAAAAAAACAAGTTACCCTGAACGGTGTAGGTTTACATACGGGAGTCGTAGCTAACATGACCTTTTTACCGGCCAGTCCTAACCATGGGTACAAATTTCAAAGAATGGACCTAGAGGGACAGCCCATAATCGATGCTGATGTTGACAATGTGGTAGATGTATCAAGGGGAACTACGTTAGAGCAAGGTGGAGCGAGGGTATTTACGGTTGAGCATGTCTTGGCGGCGCTTGTAGGAATGGAAATAGATAATGTATTGATCCAACTTAACGGACCTGAACCGCCAATTTTAGATGGCAGTAGCATCCAATTCATCAACATTCTTGAAGAGGCAGGGCTTGAGGAACAAAATGCCTTGCGAAGGTTTTTGAAGTCCCTGAAAGCATTCATTACAGAGACAGCACCAGAGAAGTAGAAATCGCTGCTTTGCCTTTAGATGATTTTAGGGTTACCGTAATGGTGGATTACAACTCTCCGGTGTTAGGAGTCAGCATGCTTCCATCACAGATATCAGTCAATTTCGACAAGAAATCGCTTCCTGTAGGACATTTTGTTTTTTGCATGAACTAGAGATGTTGTATAAAAACAACCTCATAAAAGGTGGGGATCTCAACAACGCTATTGTGGTTGTAGACAGAATTGTTGAAGAGAAAGAACTTGCGAACCTAGCCAAAATGTTCAATAAGCAAAAGGTAGAAGTTAAGAAAGAAGGTATATTGAACAATGTAGAGTTAAGGTATAAAAATGAGCCTGCAAGACATAAGCTTTTGGATGTTATCGGTGACTTGGCCTTGGTAGGCCGACCTTTGAAAGCACAAATTCTTGCTGCAAGGCCCGGCCATGCCGCCAATGTAGCTTTTGCAAAGAAAATAAAACGGGCAATGGAGAAAGCAGGGCCTATGCATATTCCGTATTACGATCCTAAATCACCACCTGTATTAGACATCAATCAAATTAGCAATATCCTACCGCACAGGTATCCTTTCCAATTATTAGACAAGGTGATATATCTGGACGATAAAGTAGTGGCCGGTGTAAAAAACGTCACTATCAATGAACCATTTTTTATGGGGCACTTCCCCAATAATCCTGTCATGCCGGGCGTTTTGCAAGTAGAAGCCATGGCTCAAACAGGTGGAATACTGGTTTTGAGTACTGTAGAGGACCCGGAAAATTATTGGACCTATTTTCTCAGTATAGAAAACTGCAAATTCAGAAAGATGGTATTACCCGGTGACACATTGATTTTTAAATGTGAATTACTTAATCCAATAAGAAGAGGAATAGCAAAAATGAAAGGGGAGGCATTTGTTGGAAACGCCTTGGTTTGCGAAGCAATTATGACTGCCAGCATTGTAAGAAAAGACGCATGATCAGTAAACTATCCGAAATAAGTGAAAAGGCCCATTTGGGAGAAAATGTTTCAATTGAAGCTTTCTCGTCTGTCCATCCTGATGTTGAAATTGGGGATGGCACGTGGATAGGTTCAAATGTCACCATTTACCCTGGAGCAAGAATTGGTAAGAATTGCAGAATCTTTCCAGGAGCAGTGATTGCTGCAATTCCTCAAGATTTGAAATTCAATGGTGAGCCATCTTTGGTAGAAATTGGAGACAATACCACCATTAGAGAGTTTGTAACAATCAATAGAGGGACTGCAGATAAGCAAACCACTAAAATTGGAGACAACTGTCTAATCATGGCATATGTTCATATTGCCCATGATTGTATCATACAGAACCGTGTAATCATAGCTAACTCTGTACAAGTAGCAGGGCATGTTACCATTGATGATTGGGCTTTCGTAGGCGGCAGTAGTGCTATCCATCAATTTGTAAAAATTGGTATGCATAGCATGATCTCAGGAGGTTCTCTTGTAAGAAAAGATGTGCCTCCTTTTACCAAAGCAGCTAGAGAACCATTGAGTTATGCCGGAGTAAATTCTTTGGGATTGAGAAGAAGGGGGTTTGAAAGTCATACCATAAGCGAAATTCAGGAGGTTTATCGATTCTTATTTTTAAACAATTGGAACAATAGCAAGGCATTGGAAGAGATCGAAATCAATTTACCTGCAACCAAAGAGAGGGATGAGATAGTCAATTTCATCCGATCTTCGGAAAGAGGTGTAATGAAAGGTTATATCCAATAAATATGTTGTCTGTAAAGCTGGAAGGGGCAGGAAAGAAATTCCAGCGGGAGTGGATTTTTAGGAACTTAAGTCTTGAGCTAACCCAAGGTTCAAAAACCGCTATCATAGGAAGCAATGGCTCAGGAAAATCCACATTGATAAAATGTCTATCCTCGCAAATGCCTCTGACGGAAGGGAAGTTAAGCTTCATTCATAAAGAAAAGGAGCTTGCAATGGAAGATGTTTATAAATATTTGACAATTTGCGCACCTTACTTAGACTTACCTGAAGAATTTTCACTGAATGAATTATTAAACTTTCATTTCAAATTCAAAGCACTTAGTAGGGGATTAAATATTCAGCAACTTACAGAGATATTGTATCTGGAAAACGCTGTAAACAAACCCATTAATATTTTTTCCTCCGGGATGAAACAACGGTTGAAACTTGGTCTTTGTTTTTTTTCTGATTCCCCCTTAATGCTTTTGGATGAACCTACCTCAAATTTAGATAAACGAGGCATTCAATGGTACAGGGATTTGATCCTCCAATACAGCAGCAATAAATGCATTCTTATCGCTTCAAATGATAAAAGAGAATTTGACTTTTGCGAAGAAATTGTATCAATTGAAGATTATAAACTAAAGTGAATACTTTGATAAAATCCGGAAATGATTAAATTTACCTTTTAAGCATATGGATATGAGATCGCTAGTTAGAAATTATTTTACTTTTACTTTTATTTTTATAGTATTTACCGCTTGTACTGATAACACTTCCGGTGAACCGGAAAAATCTGCCGAAGAAATAGCTACTGAATTATTGGCCGGCCTAGAGGGTAGTCAGACATGGACCGTGGCAAACGGTGGCTCGGTTTCAAAAGATGGATCAACGGTGACTAACGATTTTGAAGGTTTTGAAATCCGTTTCATAGCCAACAATACAGGAAAAACATATACCGCAATAAACAGCAACTTATTGTTTGACAGCAATGGGAACTGGGTCTTTACAGGATCAAATTACGATAAAATCACCCTCTCGGGTATCCAACCAGCATCAAATAAAGAAATTTCATTTACTAAAAACCAAGATAAATTACGTCTGGAATTTGTGGTCCCTGCACCTCAAAATGCCCGTGTTAATGCTTTGGCCGGTTTTTATGTCTTTGACTTAATCCTTCTAAATTAATTTCACAAATCCAATTGAAAAATGTTTAAATACTTCTTTACCCTATGTTTCCTTTTTCTTCAGCGCTACTGGCTCAAGATAAACAAATCGTGGCAGTAGAAAATGCCGTAACCGAATTGGTGGATGCCATGGTGGCCGGTGATGCTTCTCGTCTTGAGAAAATCACAGACCCAAACCTTAGCTATGGACACTCAAACGGTTTGATTGAAAACCAAAGTGAGTTTATTAAGGCCTTAAGTTCAGGAGTTTCAAACTTTACTGAAATTGACATTCAAAACCAAACCGTAAGTATTACCGGAAAAACCGCTTTGGTAAGACATTTTCTAATTGGCAAAACACACAATAAGGATAGTGCTCCGGGCCCTGTAAACCTTGGCGTATTAACCGTATGGCAAAAGAAAGGTAAATCTTGGATCTTACTTGCACGCCAGGCCTATAAAAGATAAAAACGAAAAACGGGGGTAACAGTCATAACCGCTGTTAATCTTTAAACTGCACCAATGTTACCCCTGAACCTCCCCTATCTGCGTGCTCATCAGAAAAACCTGCGACTGAAGATGAGTTTCTAAGTAGATTCCTCGTCAGTTCCCTAAGAATTCCATCACCCTTTCCATGGATTACCTTCACATCATTGATACCTAGCATATGTGCTTCATCGATAAAGTTTTGAATCAATCCAAAAACTTCCTCTCCTCGTTTCCCTCTAATATCTAGGTTCGGAGAAAAATTAGCCATCTTTGAAGTGGTATCATAACTCATTCTTTTATCAATTGCCCTTTTCTCTTTTTTAAGAGAGGTATTGGATATCTTTTCCAATCGGTTGAGCTTCACCGTTGATTTAAGGTCACCAATAAGGATAACAACCTGCTTACCTTTGATCTCCAATACTTCAGCCAAAGCGCCATTGTCTTTGATCCTTACTTGATCTCCAATGCCAATGGCTCCACTTTCCACCTTTATGGTTTCCTGTTGTACAATTGGCTTCTTTTCCAGTTTAATCCCGGCTTTATGATCGTCAAGTTCCTGCCTTATTTTTTTGGTAGCCTCCTTATTGGCTTGTGATTCTTTAATAGATCGAATGGTGTTTTCAATTTTTCGATTGGTGTCGTCCAACAAGAGCTTGGCTTGAGCTTTGGCTTCATTTATGATTGCCTTTTTCTGATCTTCAAGGGTTGCTTTCAATGCATTGTATTCTTTCAGTCTGGAAGCCAGCAATCGGTCTTTCCGTTCAGCTTCAACCATGAGGTTTTCATACTTGCTCTTTTCACTTTCTACTTTTAAAAGCAACTTGTCATACCGCACTCTAGTTTCTCCGATCTGGGCTTTTGCATGAAGTACAATCTCCTTGGGAATTCCAATTTTACCTGCAATTTCAAAAGCAAATGAACTTCCGGGCTTCCCTATCTCCAACTCATACAAAGGCTCTAGGCGATCCACATCAAACCTCATTGCGCCATTCACCATTCCTTGACTCTTAGAGGCAAGTTGTTTTAAGTTACCATAATGAGTGGTCACCAAACCAAATGCTCCAGATTTATTCAGTGCAATCAATAATGCTTCAGCTATGGCTCCGCCAAACTGTGGTTCGGTTCCGGTACCAAATTCATCAATAAAAAATAACGTACGTTTATTGGCAAAAAATGTGAAATGCTTCATATTCATCAAATGCGAACTATAAGTACTGAGGTCATTCTCAATATTTTGTTCATCTCCAATATCAATAAAGAATTGATCAAATATAGCACACTTTGACTTGGGTTCCATCGGCACAAGTAAACCACACTGAAACATATACTGCACCAATGCCACAGTCTTGAGCGTCACGGACTTTCCTCCAGCATTGGGCCCTGATATCACCAACAAGCGATGATTGGGGTCCAAGCTTATAGAAACTGGCACTATGGCCTTGCCTTGGTGTTTAAGAGACATTTCAAGAAGAGGGTGCCTGGCCTTTTGCCAAGCCATCTCCCGTTCTTTAACCATTTCAGGATTGATACCATTGATCTTTACTGCAAACTTGGCTTTAGCCCGAATAAAATCAACCATTCCTAAAAATGAAATGCCCTCTTTAAAATGGGAATATATTCCCTGAGCTCATCAGTAAGCCTGGTAAGGATTTTTGCACCTCCCTACGCTCCATATACAAGAGATCTTTGATATCATTATTGATATCCAATACCTCTGCAGGCTCCAAATATACAGTCTGGCCTGTTGCGGATTCATCATGTATAAAGCCTTTGATTCGTCTTTTATATTCTGCAAGAATGGGAATTACCATTCTCCCTCCCCTAATCGTAATGGAAGCATCTTCAGGCGTAAAACCCTGAGATTTTGCAGACCTATATAAACTATCCAACACTTTTCTTATTCGATTCTCTTCATAAGCAAGCTGAGTCCGAACAATGTTTAATTCCTTTGAAGCATTGTCCTTCATTTTCCCCTTGTCATCCAAGACTCTATCAATACTGAAAGTGAGGGATATATTATCTTCTACCATCCCCAAGAGCTGAGCCAGTTGAGGGTACTCCTCCGCATTCTTTTTAAAAAAGAGCACACAACTTTCAAGGGTCTTTAAGCCCAAACGAATTTCATGGAAATCCTCCTCAAACAAAAAAGTACCTTCAATTTTAGCTTTGTTGAGATAGGGATAAATATTTATATAATTATTATTGGGAAACGGCTCTCCTGAGACCAAAATTTGCCTGAACTCTTCTGTCTGTGTCAAAAGCCTGCTGAGTAACTTTCTGTCCTTTGAGAAAGCAATTTTTTTACAAAATCCGCACCCAGTACACCTGTACATTCCTCTCTTATTAAATCTTTGATTTTGTCAAAGTCTATTTTTTCCTCCAAATTATCTGGATACAATCTCATTTATGGCTGTTGGTTTTGCTGTGCTTCTTTTTCTTTTACGGACAATGAATCTATCGTCCGTTCATATAAATATTCCATTTTGGCTGCATCCCTCAAATAAAATTCCAAACTTTTTATATAAACAGAGTCGGGAACCCCATGTTTCTCAAAAATTCGCTTTTCCAAAATTGGATAAAGGACCTTTGTTGAATCATAGGGAATGGAGAGGGACTGCACAAAGCCCTCTGTCAGATGTATATCCACAAGAATATTGACCATGGTATCTTCTGACAAAATGCCTTCGGCTTCATTATTCTTTGCACAAGAAAATGTCCCGAAAAGGCAAGCAATAGCTATAGATAGGTATTTCACATTTCAAAATTACCTAATTCCTTTTAAAATTGACAATAAGTAAAGGCTAAGTCGTTTTATTATTCAAATATGACTGCTAAATTAGGCCTCTGATTAAAAAATGAAAATGAATCAACTGATAAAAAAGCTTAGAAAATATGAAATCCTTCTAAGGAAAGTGGCCAATAGCCACCTTCAAGGAGACCATCAATCTATTTTCAAAGGTGCAGGCTTAGAGTTTGATGACCTTCGCCCTTATCAGTATGGTGATGATGTCCGGACGATTGAATGGAAGGTTTCTGCAAAAGGGCACGGAACATTTGTAAAGACCTTTAAAGAAGATAAAGATCAAAGTGTCTATTTTCTTTTGGATGTAAGTGGCTCCCAAGACATCGGTAGCAAGGAACGTAAAAAAATTGACCTTGGAAAAGAAATTGCCGGGGTATTAACATTGGCCTCTATCCATGATGGCTCTCAAGTGGGCTTGATAAGTTATTCAGATCAAAAGGAAAAAATCGTACTACCGGGAAAAGGCACCCGTCAAGCCGTAAAGGTTATTCGAGGAATATTTAGCCAGGATATGAAATCCAAGAAAACTGACCTCGAGGGGATGTTTACCTTTAGTCTCAATCTCATTAAAAAGAGGGCTATAATTTTTGTTATATCTGACTTTATTGATGAAGGGTATGAAAGAACCTTAAAAGCTTTGGCTTTCAAACATGATTTAGTGGTATTACAAATGACTGACCCCATAGAAGCTGCATTACCCTCTTTAGGTATCATACCTGTTTTTGACAAAGAAGAAGATAAAACCACTTGGGTAAATACGGCCTTTGGCGGATTCTCCAAAAAGATCGCGTCCTCTTTTGTCTCTGAACGGAACCATCTTAAGGATTTTTGTAAAAAAAACCAGATCAATTACCTTCAGATCGCCACAAACCAAGACATCGTCCTCCCTTTGATGGAATTATTTAAGTCGAGAAATAAAACCATGAAACGTGGATAGAATAATTAAACTAAGTTATTTGCTTGTCTTTCTGATCATACCTTTCTCCTTTGTACAAGGTCAAGATGTCCATGTAGAAGGGTATTTCTTACAGGATTCCGCAAAATTAGGTGAAAGGGTTGGCTATGTCTTGAAATCTAGCTATCCCAGTGAGCTTCCAATAATATTTCCGGATTCTACCTATGATTTTGGTGATTTTGAGTTTTTAGACAAACAAATTTTCACTTCCTTCACCGAAGACAGCATCACTTTGGATAGTGCTGTTTACTGGATTTCAAACTTCTCCTTAGATTCTATACAGGCATTTAAAATCCCTGTGTATGAAGTTTTAAATTATGACAGCATAAGCCACTATCCTCAACCTGCTTCTTTGGCCCTCACCCTTACCATTGAAGAAATACCGGAAGAGTTGGTTTTTGAACAAAACAACAGTTACCTCAACATCCCACAAGCTTTCAATTACCCTTACCTTATCATTGGTATAGTGGCAGTCGTAATTCTAGTAGTTTTGGCTATCCTACTTTTCGGTAAAGGGCTAATTAAAAGATGGAAAGCCTATAGAGAGCGTAAAAAATGGAACAAATTCGAATCTCAGTGGGAAAGTTCTATGCAGCAATTGATAAATCAACCCGGTATCCAAGAGGCTGATGAACTCTTAGGCTTATGGAAAAATTATTTAGAAAATTTGACCGAGCAGCCATATAAGGAATGGACAAGTACCGAGATTGCTGAGCATTTGAATAAACCGGAAATAATCAAAGATTTCCGAAAAATAGAACTGATTATATATGCCAATCGGGTAGATGATAATATTCGGGAAGCCTGTGATAATTTATTAAAAGTATCAGTAGGGCTATTGGAAGAAAAAATAGATAAAATACTTAACCATGACTGATGTCTCTTCTTTTTTCTTGGAGCTGGTTTTCGCCTGAAACCCTGCGGAGTTTTGAGTGGGAAAATTTCTTCTTACTCCATCTGATATGGATCATCCCTATATTATTATTGATCAGAAAATTCATTAAACTGATCAAAAAACCCGCTTTAGAACTTTCCCTTCCAAAAATAGTTCCGGCAAAAAACCCATGGACCTACCTCCGTCTTTTGCCTACATTCTTCTTTCTTTTGGCACTTTGGATGGTAGTAATTGCACTGGCCCGCCCCCAACGTACCAATGAAAAAGTAGAGCAATATACCGAAGGAATTGACATCATGTTGGTTATGGACATTTCAGAGTCCATGGATCTGCAAGACTTTACTCCTAATCGGCTAGAGGCTGCTAAGGAAACCGCAATAGATTTCATCAATGGTAGGATAGCTGACAGAATAGGTATGGTAATTTTCTCAGGAGAAGCTTTTTCCCTAGCCCCTCTTACTACAGATTATGAACTCCTTACAGATTTGGTCAACAGCATCACTTTCAATATGATGGATGCCAAGGGAACAGCCATAGGTAGTGCTGTATCTACAGGTATTAACCGCATGAGAGAATCAGAAGCCAAATCCAAAGTAATGGTTTTGCTAAGTGATGGAGACAATAACGCAGGAAATGTCGACCCTGTATTTGCAGCTCAACTAGCAGAAGCAATGGATATCAAAATCTACACCATCGCTGTAGGTAAAGACGGGATGGTTCCTTATGGTACAGACTTTTTCGGAAGACCTCAGATGATCGAGAGTTACCTTAATGAGGAAACTTTAAGAAATATTGCTCGAATTACCAAAGCAGAGTTTTTTAGAGCTTCTGACGACAAAGCCTTGGAAAATATTTTTACAAAAATTGATGAACTAGAAAAAGCTGAAATAATCGAATCCCGCTATAAAGAAACCATGGATTATTACCGACCTTATCTCATTTGGGGAATAATCTTTTTCTTTATCTGGCTGACCCTAAAAAACACATTCTTCAATAATTTCTTATTGGATTGAGAACCGGTACTTATCCTTGTGCATGACAAGATACCTTTCAATTCACAATTAAAAATTCCCATCATGCCAATCTTATTGATTGAAATGATGGGCTCTCGGTATCAAACAAACCCTTTCTCGAAGAAGGTGACTCATTATCTTTCCTTACTCTGAAATTACAAAAACCGGTTTAACTATTAAATCGGTCTTTGTAATAGCCCCATCCAGAACCCCGAAGGTGATCAGAAAGCACTATGAGGTTTATACTTAAAATATCCAATAACAGCCTATATACATGCTGAAATCACCTTTAAATCTAGTAATGGTAATTTACCACCCGATGGGAATGGATTGCAACATATAAAAGGAAGCCTATTAAGTGATAAGGCTGAGTTTAACTCATTTCCCATCCACTTCTTACAGGTTCTTTGATATATTTATCAGCTTCAGCTAGCCCTTTAGCCTTAAGATTTTCTGCATCCCAATTAATTTTCTGTCCTTTCATTCTTAGAGAAAGCACTCCCAGCAAGGTGATTTCTGTTAAATGTGCTCCATATTCGAAGTTAGAACTGGCTTCAGGACCGCCTTTAATGGCGTCAACCCAGTCTCTAAAATGTCCTTTAGATCGAGGAATCACTTCTTTTGGTTTTTTCATATTCTCGGCTAGGCTTTTAGGAAAAACTTGCGGAACACGATCTCCTCCATTTACAATAATCCCTTTTTCTCCTACAAACATTGCCGCTCTTGAAGGCCATTGGTACCCTTCAGGCAAAGCAGGGTGTAATTTTGGTTTTAGTCCTCCTGAATACCATGTTAATTGAATAGGTTTTCCGGTATTATTATCAGGAAAATTATAGTACCCTATTTCCCCATATGGGGCGATATTTTCATTGCTAAATCCTGAGGGAAAAACCTCAATGGTATCCGGATGTCCAAGTTCAAAGGCCCAAGTTGCTGCATCCATATCGTGGCAACCGAAGTCTCCTAAGGCTCCACAACCAAAATCCCAAAAATCTCTCCAAGTAACAGGTGTATACCATTTGTGGAAAGGTCTATTGGCTGAAGGCCCCAACCACAGGTCCCAATCAAAGCCATGTGGCTTTTCTGTATTGGTGGTAGGCACCCCTTGCATTTCATCTATCCACCTAGAAGCAGGTACCCAAGAATGTGTTTCTTTAACTTCTCCAATCACACCTGCCCTTAGGTATTCCACCGTTTGGCGAATTCCATCAGTGCTATGCCCTACATTCCCCATCTGAGTGGCCAAACCGGTCTCCTTGGTCAATTGCTTGATCATTCTTGCTTCCCATATATTATGGGTTAGGGGCTTTTCACAATACACATGCTTGCCTAACTTCATGGAAGCATAAGTAACAAATGCATGTGTATTGTCAGGTGTCGAGCAACAAACAGCATCCAGCCCCTGTTCTTTTTCAAGCATTTCACGAAAATCAAAGTATTCGTTTACTTTGAAATTTTCTGTTTTGTCTTCATAATGATCCTCTATCAAGCGCTTCACCGGCTCTCTACCGGCAATAGACCTATAATAAAAATTAGCCAAATCCCAATACTCTGCAGGGTCTGCAATAGCAGTAATCTGCACATCATCCAACTTCATTAAATCAATGGCGTTTTTTCTCCCTTTCCCTCCTACTCCTATCATGCCAATATTTACTTTATCGCTAGGCGCTATATGTCCTTGTCCACCAAGCACAAATCTTGGCACAATAAAAAAACTAGCAGCACTTAATGAGGCAGTTTTAATGAAATCTCTCCTGGAATCAGGCTTTTTATTTTTATCTGGTTTATCAAGCATTGTTGAATTTTTAGTTTATCGAAAGAATAAGCACATTAAATTTTCTCTATAAATTTAGAAAAATTCCACTTTAAATTAAATTTTCACCTTGTATATTATACCCTATAAACAGTTCTGGCATTTTGGTGGTACAGTTTTCTCTTTTCACTTGATGTCAATCCTTTAGACAAAGAATGGAAGACATTAACCCATTCTTGATAGCTCGCCGCTCGCAATAATACAGGCCAATCGCCCCCAAAACAACCCTATCAACACCAAAAACTTCTAATACGGTATTGAAATAAGGTCGCATTTGCTCCAATCGATTTCCGGATTGACTCGTTTTTGTTAACATTCCTGAAATTTTACAAATCACATTGTCTAAAGAAGAAAAAGGTGAAATTGCTTTTGCCCACGCTTCCCATTCCATATTCCCAATGTCCGGATTCGCTATATGATCCAATATGATCCTAAGATCAGGGTTAGCTTTCGCAAATGCATAAGCCCTTGGCAACTCTGTAGGCCTTATATTTAGATCGTAAGAAAAACCCATCTTTATAAGTATCCGGATACCTGCCTTAAATCCTGAATGTTCAGGCATAAAAGCCTTTCGAATTCCTCTTACAATATCTCTTTCAGCCAAGACTTCCATTTCTTTCATGCCTCTTTCCCCTTTCTCCAGCGGGAAATACGCCACCATTCCAGCGATCCTATTGTCTTTTTCACGAACCTTAGCCACCCAATCCACTTCCTCAAGGTATTGATTAGGCTCCCGTCCACACTCTACAAAAACCATTTTCTCAATCGGAAATCCCTCAATGGCTTGATAGTAATCATTCAAAAGAAAATTTCTGGAAAGTATATTATTTGAATTTTTTAGCCAAGGATAGTCCAACTGATCTAAATCCCACAAATGAAGATGGGTGTCTATCATCGGAATTTTTTCTTCTTCAATTAAAAAAGCAGGGTTAATCGGTAGCGACATTGCGCCTCCGATTAACCCTCCTTTTCTTATAAAACTTCTTCTATCCATCTAGTGCTCCCTTCCTCCTTAAGCGGGGATTTCGGGGGTATTAAGTTTGGCAATGGATTGATCAATCTCCTCTTGTCCTAGCTCATGACTTTTTATTTTACCGGAAAAATAATCGTCATAGGCCTTCATGTCAAAATTTCCATGCCCACAGAGATTAAACAAAATAGTTTTTGAAACCCCTTCCTCCTTGCACTTCTTAGCCTCTTTAATGGCTGTGGCAATGCCGTGATTGGCTTCCGGAGCAGGAATAATTCCTTCTGACCTGGCAAAAAGCACTCCTGCATCGAAGATTTCAAGGTTATCATGAGATTGGGCTTCAATCAATTTATCTTTTAGCAACTGACTCACAATCACCCCGGCACCGTGATACCGCAGCCCTCCTGCGTGAATTGGAGCCGGTATAAAGTCATGCCCTAGCGTATACATTGGCAATAGTGGAGTCATTCCGGCTGTATCACCAAAATCATACCTAAATACCCCACGGGTAAGTTTTGGACAAGAAGAGGGTTCACTGGCAATGCACCGAATATTATTTCCTTCTTCTAGATTTAATCGCAAAAATGGAAAAGAAAGCCCTGCAAAATTCGATCCGCCACCAAATGGTGCAATTACAATGTCAGGCATATCGCTACCTGCTTTTTCAAGTTGCTTAATCGCCTCTAAACCTATAATGGTTTGATGTAATTTCACATGATTTAAGACACTCCCCAAGGCATATTTGGTATCATCTCTAGTAGCGGCCATTTCTACGGCTTCGGAAATAGCTATTCCAAGACTTCCCGGCGAGTCAGGGAACTCTGCCAGAATCTTTCTACCTGCTTCAGTCCTGTCTGAAGGAGATGGGTAAACATTAGCGCCCCAGGTATTCATCATCATTTTCCTATAAGGCTTGTCTTTGTAAGAAAGCCTTACCATATATACATCACATTCAAGTCCGAAATGCTGACAAGCAAAACTCAAAGCACTTCCCCACTGTCCTGCGCCGGTTTCTGTGGTGATTCGCTTGACACCTTCTTGTTTGTTATAATAAGCCTGAGGAATAGCTGTATTGGGCTTATGGGAACCGGAAGGACTGACCCCTTCATATTTATAATAAATTTTTGCCGGTGTATCTAGGGCTTTTTCCAAGCCATACGCACGATACATGGGTGTAGGTCTCCAAATAGAATACATATTCCTTACTTCATCCGGAATTGTAACCCACTTATCAGTAGTTACTTCTTGTTTAATCAAAGCTTCAGGAAATAGAGGCGCAAGTGCTTCCGGCCCTAAAGGCTGCATGGTGCCGGGATTTAAAGGTGGCAATGGTTTATTGGGCATATCAGCTATGATATTGTACCAATTTTCTGGAATCTCGCTTTCTTCTAAGTTTATTTTTCTGTTTTTCATTTATTGAATTAATAAAAGGGTTACTGATATTTACTTAATAAGAATCCTCATCAAAAACTAAGATGGAAAATATTCATAAAAACAATCCCGTAAGGAAAGTGATACTAAAATATTTATTTATTGTTATTGTTTAAGATGCTTTCTGACAAACTTTTATTGACCACATAGGCCTCAATCCCTTGGTTATTTACTCCCACCAACAATACTTTCAAATGGGATAAATCAATTATTTCAATACTTTTTACATCGCCTACAAAGTTTAAACCAGAGACTGAAGGAGACACATGGGTAAACTCTCCTTTGCCATTCCCCAAGTATACCTGACCAAAATTTGCATCAATCATCCCCAATCGAAGCCGAGCCGTATTCTGGTTTCCTCCCAAAATAAAATCCAAATTCCCATCACCATCAAAATCCATAACCACAATACCATATACGGGTGCAAACTGAGCCTCAACCGGCAAATCATGATTCTCTAATTTATTACCTTTATTTTCAAGATAAACCGTCCTCAATTCATTTAACTCCACCTTCATTGCTGTTTTTAAAGTCTCTTCACTAAACAAGTCCTTTAGCTTGGCCTTAGAAAAAGAAGCATAATCAGTGAACTTACTTCGCATTCCATACATTTGATCCAAGAGCTCATCCCTACTCATAAATGGCACCAGCTCCCCATCAATAAAATTGTTTAAAATTGGATCCACAGATCCATTTCCATCAAAATCAGCATAGACCAATGTCAAAGGCCTTTCTTCACTTGCTTTTAATTGGCTATTGTTCCCGAAATTACCAACCACAAAATCCAAATCCCCATCACCATCAAAATCACCGGTAGACAATTTGGACCACTTCCCTACTAAAGGCTTGTCAAAATACTGTGCTGTATGATTGCTGAGCGACTGGCCCTTATTGTTTAAATACACGCTGATAGGCATCCAATCTCCAATGATTACCAAGTCCTCCCAACCATCTTTATTCAAATCCAACCAAGCAGCATCGGTTACCATGCCCAATGCATTTAATTCTGGCAGCAAGGTTTCTGAATGGTCTTCAAACTTACCATTGCCATCATTGATTAGTATTTGTGATGAGGCAGGTTTTGGATACTGACCGGGAATAACCCTTCCGCCAATGAATAAATCCAAATCCCCATCTTTGTCAAAATCAACTGCTTTTACAACACTTCCACTATTTTTAATATTTGGCAAAGCATCTTCTTCTTTTTAAAATTTCCAGCTCCTTGGTTAATGTACAACTGGTCTGCTAATTCAGGAGAATCCCTTTCAAAGTCATGGTACCCCCCTTTAACTAAATACAGGTCTACCAAACCATCTCCGTTTGCATCAAAAAATAAAGCATCAGTAGTAGCTGTACCTATCTCCTCCGACAAGTCCAACCCTTGAGATTCAAGGAATTGCCCTGTAGAAACCTGAAAATATAATTTTCCTGGTTTTTCAGAAGTCCCGCCTACGAAAACATCTGTGAAACCATTGTTATTTACATCTCCCTTAGCAATCACAGGCCCGGTTGGTGACAACATATGTGACAATAGGGGTTGCCTTTTGAAATCATTAAATCCTGCCTCTTCATGAAGGTATGGGATAGGAGAAACTATTTTAGTAAAAACAGATGGTCGAGGTTTATTTTTTTTATCTGATTGTTTTTTGGCATCCTCCTCTTTTAAAACAAGTATTTGATTTGCATTTACATTTCGTACCCATTGTTCTTTACCTCCGGGCCAAGTAATTCTTAAAGAATCAATAATTTCAGCCATCCCTAAACCTAAATGTAGCACATGGCTTACAGAAGACTGAAACCCTCTGGTAGGTTGTTGCTCAAGATACTGTTGCATTCCGTTGACATACACCTTTACTTTTGCCCCGATTCCGCTGGAATTTAAACCATCCCCCTTTAACATTAACCGTAAATAATTGCCTTTATTTTTTTCAGGCTTTAAAATATTGGCATAAATTCCGGCATAGTCATTTAAATGATTGATGACTAAATCCAGTGCCCCATCATTGTTTAGATCTGCGTAAGCAGCCCCATTGGAGAAATTCGGATCTGACAGCCCCCAGTCTTCAGACACCTCTTTGAAATTGATGCCATTCTCATTCTTAAATAAATAATCATGAATTGGGGTAGAGCTCATGCTGGTAACCAAATGAAGGGTATCTGCCTTTTCATTCGCCCTTGCCTTACTAAAATAGTAATCCCCTTTGTATTTTAAGAAATCTCGATTGGTATAATCTCGGTAGTACCCATTACTTACGAATAAATCCTTCCAGCCGTCATTGTCAAAATCAGTAAAAAATGCTGCCCAACTCCAATCCGTATTGGACATACCCGCCAACTGCCCAATTTCGCTAAACAAGCCAGTCCCTTGATTGATATGGAGCATATTTCTCATGTTTTGGTGGTAAAAGCCTTTCATTACCATTAAGGCATACTGTTCATAATTCTCAGGACCATAAAGTAATTTTTGACGTATATCTTCCTCCGGAAGCATGTCTAAAGTAAAAATGTCTACCAGCCCATCATTATTGACGTCAGAAATATCAGAGCCCATGGAAAAATAGGATATGTGCTGCAATTTCTCGGTTAAACTTTCCGAGAAAGTGCCATCACCATTGTTTATGTACAGGTAATCCGGCTCAATATAATCATTAGAAACATGGAGGTCAGGTAACCCATCTTCATTGATATCAGCTACTGCTATCCCCAAACCGAATCCCATAGAATTGCCCATAATCCCCGCACTCTCGCTTATATCGGTAAATACGCCTCCATCGTTTCTAAACAATTTATCCCCAGCCAATGGATTTCTATCCTTTCTTTTGGCATCAAAATCAATTTCATTAATTACCTGAGTATTGTGATTCAGCAAATACATATCCAGATCCCCATCAAGATCTAAGTCAAAAAAAGCAGCCTGTATACTATTGGCCGGGTCTGCCAGCCCATATTTTTCAGCCTCATCAATAAAAGTATTGTCTTGCTGGTTGATAAATAATTCGTTCTTTCTAGAGGCTTCATTTCCTTTACCGGAATAACAAACATAGATATCTAAGTAACCATCACCATTGATATCAACCATTGTCGCCCCTGTACTCCAGGCATTTTTACCCTGTACACCTGATGCTTTTCCAATGTTTTTGAATTTAAAATCTCCCTGGTTGAGATAAAGCGCATTTGGTGTCATGTTTCCTGTAAAAAACAGATCATCAAGACCATCATTATTAATATCTCCAATGGCCACTCCTCCACCATTATAAAAATATTCATAGGTCAAAATATTGGTATGTTGGTCTTCAATAAGTTTGTTCTGAAACTTCACACCTGTTTTTCTGCCAGGGAGTTTCTCAAATCCTTGAGAAATGGAATTAAAATACACCCCATGAAAGATTACGATCAAAAAGAGGTATGTTATTCGTTTTTTTATCATTCAATTTTTTGCCTTTATCCCATCTTTTATTTTACGATCAAGCAGTAGTAAATCTACATTTTTTCAAGGGATCGAACAATAGCGAAAATTGCACAATAAAATGTTTAATTTAAAATATATACGTATTTCACCTTTTCTCCTTTATTAAGCACCACTCCTCATTATTTCCTCTATCAATCTTCGGCTAAGAAATTTTCGGCATCTACTCAATTCTCCAACACCTATTTGAAGCTTTGGGGGAAATATTTAGGATACAATAAATGATCTCAAGCCGATTATTTCATATTTGTCCCTTGGTTAAAATTTGATTATTATTATTCTTTCGTCAACCTGCCCAGAAATGCCATTCTATAAAAAACTTTCGATTATTTTTATTTTATACACTTTAATCATAATCACCTCTTGCAACAAAAAAAAGAACAGTCAATTGGTATGGGAATCAAACTTCCCGGTAATTGGCTCTCAATCCTCCCCAAGAGCGGTAGATTTAAACAGTGATGGGGTCTTGGATTTTGTAATTGGTGCAGGAAAGAATGAGTATGAGTATACAGCGTTGGGTATTTTAGCCATCAATGGTCTGGATGGTGAATTGTTATGGACTCATGAAACCCAAGATCAAGTTTTTGGTTCTGCTACTTTTCTAGACATCAATCGAGATGAAACTCCGGATGTATTTATTGGAGGTCGTGGACCATACTTAAAAGCTCTCGATGGGAAAACCGGGAATTTAATTTGGGAATTTGACACTTTAGACCACCTCCACCATCCTATCCTTCAAAATGCACGGTTTAATTTTTACAACAGTGTGACCATCCCTGATCAAAATGGTGATGGAGTTAATGAGTTATTGACCAGCAATGGGGGAAATGCAAAGGTAGCCCCCAATCAAACCGAGGGGAGATTCCCGGGTGTACTGATGGTAATTGACCCGGTTAATGGAGATATTTTGGCAGCAGACACCATGCCAGATGGTGGAGAAACCTATTTATCACCATTATTTATTGACCAAAAAGAGTCAGGAGTTCAACAGGTTTTATTCGGAAGTGGTGGTGAAACCCTTTCAGGCAACTTATATTTAGCAAATCTCAGGGACCTCATGGGTAATAATTTATCAAACGCTAAGCCATTGGTGGGTGAAAAAATCATGGCTTTATTGCTCCTCCTGTATTGGTTGACCTAAATGAGGATGGGATTCTTGACATTGTTTCCGTTTCACATGCAAGTACAATGACAGCCATTTGTGGGAAAAATCTTGAACCGATATGGCAACTTAAAATACCAAACACAGAAAGTAGTAATAGCTTTGCACTAGGCCAATTCACGGCTGATGATATTCCTGATTTGTTTACCTTTGTAAGTAAAGGTGTCTGGCCTGAAAACACAGGTTTGGTTCAGGTATTAATAGATGGTAGTTCAGGAAAACTTTTGCTAGAAATGGAAATGGGATGTTCCGGCTTTTCTTCTCCAATTGCCTATGATTTAAATGGAGATGGTTTTGATGAGGTAATTTTTAGCATAAATGAATACGATTGTACCAGACCTATAGATGATCGATCTGCTTTCTCCATAGAGAACAAACTGGTATTGATGGACTTCAAAGCGGACACCACTTACTTGCTTGATCAAACGAAAAGTTTCAAAAATATTTTCTCTACTCCTTGGTTGGGCGACATCGATGGTGATGGGTACCTTGACCTGGTACATTGTCAGTATTTTAGCAATTCGGATATTTTATCTTTTTAGGAATGAAAGTTAAGCGGATCGACCTACCGATAAAACTTAAAAATAAACCTCTTTGGGGAGGATTTATGGGATCATATTGCAATGCTACTTATCAAAAATAAAAGGCTGCCTGATGGCAGCCTTTTATAAAACACTAAATTAACCAAGTAAATATAAATACTTTCTAATTTCTACCGCCTAATTGGCCACATCCCACCATACTCGAGTGGTATTTACGTCAGGCAGGGTAGCCCCGGCCTGAAAGTTTGCATTTGCAGCTACTTCGGCAGCAGGGTACTTAAGTTTTCTCATGATTTGCCCTTGTGTTATATTTCCAGGATAGTTCGTCGGGGTCAACTGAGGATATCCGGTTCTTCTCCAGTCAGACCAAGCTTCCCACCAGTTGAAAAACTTACTTACCCACATTTGTTCACCTATCATTTCCAATGCCGGCTTCTCCACTCCATAAGGGTGTCTTTCGAGATAAGCTGTTACCTCTTCATCAGAAACTGTCAATGATGCATCAAAAGGTGTATACATTTGCATGGCTCCTTTTACACCTGATTCATAATGTTCCTTAGCAGAATTCGGAATTCCAGAACCAATCCCTCTTTCCAAGGCTTCTGCTTGCAAAAAGGCAGATTCAGCATAATTCATAAATATATAGGGGTCATCCAATTGAAGCATTAGGTAGTTAATTCTTGAGTAGGTTGTCACCAAATCTACAGTCTCTCCTGCTATCTCATCTAGACCTGCAGCATCGTATCCATTTGGCATGCCTTTCTGCTCCAATGGATTGGTATTGATCGGTGTCCATTCCAAAGCAGACCAATCAGCTATTCCACCACTTATTATCATCAACCTTGGATCTACTTCATCCGCTGTTGTAGCATCGGCTTTTAACCAGTCAACTAGGGTATTACTCAAGTAACTCGGCTGCCCTCCATCACCAGGGTAAAAAGCCCTGGAAATACCATTTTGATTGATCCATACGCTAGGACCTGTAGCCATTGGTACCCAAGCATTGTCATCATTGCTTTCCATAACCCCACCGGCAATGGCCTTAGTTACATATTCATCAGCCAATTGAGGGGCAACGTTTGATACCCTCATCGCTAATCGTAACATTAGGGAATAACCAAATTTTTTCCATTTGGCAATATCTCCTTCATAGATAATATCAGCGGCAGCAAAGCCTTCATCCGGATTGGAAGTGCTTAGGCCAGCAGTTGCCTCCTCCAATTCCTTCAATAAATCAGGATAGATGGCTGATTGCTCGTCATACTCTGGAAAGAATACACCTTCCATCCCTTGAAGGGCATCGAAATAAGGTATATTTCCATAGAAATCAGTTAGTCGATGAAAATTCAAAACCCTAATAATCCTTGCGGCATTTCTAGTGTTTATTTTATTTCCTTCATCATAACCTCCGGGACCTGTTTGCTTGATCACTTCTGAAATATTCTTCAATGCATCTCCATAGAAAAACTCAAAAGGAGCATTGTTTGATTCGAAGTTTTCAGTGTATTTGTCACCCGGAGCTATGCCCCCTCCTGCGTTGGCTAAATGCTGTATTAGGTATGCGGTCATACCAATATTTGTTCGCCAATCAAGGTATCTGTTATCACCAGCAGAACCACCTGAGGCTGACCCTAGCTGTGCTGCTGTAAACATAAAATTCAGATCTATTTCATTGACCGCTTGAGGGTTGATATTAAGATCATTTAATTCTTCTGTGTTACAGGAAGTTAAGCATATACTAACCGCCAAACCAAATAGAAGAAATTTATTTATAATTTTCATAATTCTTTCTTTTAACGATTAAAACGAAGCCCTTAAATTGAATCCATAGGACCTTGATTGAGGCATTCCAAAATAATCAAGCCCTTGTCCATTTCCTGAAGAATAACCTGACTCCGGATCTACATTTTCAATATTTTTCCAAAGGATAGAAAGGTTTCTGCCTACGAAGGACAAACTCACATTGGTAAATGGAGTTTTTTCCATTAACCTTCTAGGGAAATTATAACCGAAAGTTATTTGTCTTAATTTGGCAAAAGAGCCATCGTAAATAAAGTGATCCTGTACCCTATTTCCCATTTGGTTCCAATAATTATTGGCCTCTCCCGGTGATAAAGTCTTCGTGAAATCCTCATAAATAGGTGTACCATCAGAAGTCGTACCTGACTGAATCACCCCACTTACGGTAAGCGGTTCTTCACCTTCTCTTCCCTGTAAGGTTTGCTTGTGCAATCCCCATTGGGTGAGCCTTACATTGGTTCCGGAATAAATCTCTCCTCCTACTCTAAAGTCAATTAGAGCGGAAAGGTTAAACCCTTTATAAGTAATACTATTATTAAAACCACCGGTAAAATCAGGGATCCCGTTACCGATGACTTCCATTTGATCGGATTGTACCGGAGCACCATTTTCTTCAAATACAGGCTGTCCATCAGGAGACGTTTTCTGTACCCATCCTGCCAGTACGCCAAAAGGCTGTCCTGTCCTGTGTTGTACGAATACCGTCCTAGTTCTAGGTTCTTCTACGTTTAATATGTCTGTTCCTTCAATTAGGGAGATCACCTTGTTTCTATTTCTGGCAATATTGAATGAAACATCCCAATTAAAGCTACTTGTCCGCACGGGTGAACCTGTCAGCAAAATCTCAACTCCCTTATTCTCCATCTCTCCTAAGTTCACCAAAGTAGATCCAAAGCCTGAAGCCCTAGAAATTTGAGCATTCAATTGGTCATTGGTGCTTTTTGGTGATAATAAGTAAAATCTAAACCTAGCCTATTTTGTAACAACCTAACATCAAAGCCAAACTCTATTTCAGTGGATAATAATGGTACTAGAAAAGGATTTGGAATGGTCCCGTTGTTATTTCCTGCAGTAGCATAGGACGCCATTGGAACAGTGTTACCTTCAAATCCAACTGCCGGAGCCCCAAGTAAGGTATAGGTATTCTGTATCTGGTAAGGACTAACAGTCGAACTTCCTACTCTGGCCCATGAAGCCCTGACTTTACCAAAACTTAACCAGAAAGGCAGGTCTTCCAAAGCATCCGAGAAAACGAAACTACCACCAACTGAAGGATAAGTAATATCATTTAAAGAAGGGTCTAGTGTAGAGAACCAGTCTGTTCTGCCTGTCCCTGTCAAGAATAAGATGTTTTTATAATTGAATTCAGCAGATCCGTATACAGAATTTATCCCCCATCCTGAATAACTGTATCCGAAGTTTCTTGCCTCAGCATTGTTGATGGCATGAAAGAAAGGCACGTTAAAGTTAGTTCCGTTTGCTGAGATACTTTCATCTTCTCTCCGCATCCTATTGGCTCCTAAAAAGGCAACTACCCCAAAATCACCAAATTGTCTATTATAGCCCAACATCGCTTCTAGATTAATTTCGTTAACCCTTCGCTCAGCCTCTGACATATTTCCACCTCTAGAGTAACCTGTTCCTTGTGGAGTCAATGACGTCCCCCTTCTGGTATACCAATCCATTCCGGCTCTTCCTGACAAATACAAATGATCAGTTATCATGTATTTTAATGATCCTGAAGTGATAATTCTGTCTCGGGTATCGCTAATTGACAGTTGGTGCGTAGAGAAATAAGGGTTTTGACCCCAAGGGTTATTGGTCATCAGGTATTCTTCTTGCTCTGCAAAACCCCATACACTTAATAGAGCCGGGTCAGTTCCTATTGGAATTGTTCCTAACCTATCCGGATCTCCTTGTCCCCACAGCACGTTAACATTTGGTGGCAAAGCAAAGATGGACTGAAAAGCATTACCGGGTGAATCTGATAACCTAGGTCGATTTTTAGTTCTTTCATTGGAATAAAGTACTTTAGCATCGAAAGTTAGCTTTTTACCAAATTTACCGCTTGTAGACAATGACATATTGATACGATCAAATCCTGCATTTGGAATCACAGATGTACTCCTTAAGTCAGTTACATTGAATCGGAAAGTTTGGGTATCGCTCCCTCCTGACAAAGATAAGCTGTTGGTAAATGATTTACCTGTTTCATAAAAACGGTTCCAATTGTCTCCTGCATATACATAAGGTCTCTCAATCCCATCAAAATGCATAGCAGTACCGGAGCCTAATCGCTCACCCCAAGCTTGGGTTCCCCAATCGTACCCATCTCTTACAGTGGTTGGTCTAACTGCGCTCCCAGTAATTTGATCTCCTTGAAACCTACCGGACCCAAACTCGGTTTGCAAGTCGGTTTGATTATTAATCCTCTCAAACACGGCATTGGAATTGAATTCTACACCAATTCCTTTTCGTGAAGTCCCTCTTTTAGTGGTAATAAGAATTACTCCATTTGCTGCACGTGACCCATACAAGGCAGCCGCACTTGCTCCCTTTAATACAGACATGGATTCAATATCATCCGGATTGACACTGGTCATGCCATCTCCCTGATCGGCTCCACCCCAAACACCGGCTTGACCGAAATTGGTGTTGTCCATAGGCACTCCATCGATTACATATAATGGTTGATTTCCTCCTTGAAGGGAAGTGTTTCCTCGGATAATAACCCGAGACGATCCGGCCGGACCTGAGGCTACATTGCTTACATTAACGCCAGCTACCCTACCGGCCAGCTGATTGGCAATGTTATTTTCTCTGGCTTGGGTGAATTCTTCTCCTCCTACTTCTGTCATAGAATATTGGAGAGCTTTGACATTTCTTTCTATACCTAAAGCCGTTACAACCACCTCATTCAATTCAGAGGCATCTTCAGATAAGCTAACATCAATTGTACTGCGGTTGCCAACTGTTTCTTCTACCGCCTCAAACCCAAGAAAAGAATAAACCAAAACAGTTTGAGGTCCACTTACATTGAGTTGGTAATTCCCGTCCACATCTGTGGCGGTACCGGTGGATGTCCCCTTGATAAGGATTGACACACCGGGCAATGGCATTCCATCTGAACTGTCAGTGACTTTACCAGTGACAGTTTGCCCCAAGACATTTCCACCCATAGAAGTGAGAATTGCCATGGAGACAATAAGTAATAGGTTTTTCATAAAAGGTTATTTTGGATAAAACAAATCAAAAAGACCATCTATACTTTTACACCAATGGCGAACCTACAAAAACTCTATCTTTAATCTAAAGAAACTTTGTCCCTCTACTTAAAAACAATACTATTTATAAGTGGCTACAAATGATGATGAAAGGTTAAATAATCTTAAATCTCGCAGAAATGTAGAATATTAAAAAGAGAAAAAAATACTTTCAGCCATTTTTCTGTTTTTAATCAGAAAATATTTTTTTACAACCGGACAAATTAAAACAGTTTCAATTATTAGGTATCCTTTCTTCAATTGAAATTTAAAATGGTAATTAAACCCATACTCAAATGTTAATAAACTATCGTTCTAAATCAATTAAGTATTAGGTGAAATAGGCTAACCTTACCAATAATAAATGCAAAAGAAAACTTCACCAAACACTCAAGTCAAGTACAACATTTGTTTAAATGCAATTTTAAAAACAAACTTTAAGCTTGTTTAAGCACCTAATTTTTAGCATTGTCTCCAATATACCGATATCTTTGTTTTTGATATTCTATTCAAGGGTAACAAATTTGGAAATGCAAGCAACAGATATAAGCAAAAACCTAAAGAAAATCAGAGACACATTCCTAAACCAGGACTGTCTACTTGTGGCAGTAAGTAAGACCAAACCAATCTCCGCAATTCAAGAAGCCTATGATGCCGGAATTAGGGATTTCGGTGAAAACAAGGTTCAGGAGATCATCGAAAAAGCACCAGCTCTGCCTCAAGACATAAAATGGCATATGATCGGACATTTGCAGCGCAACAAGGTCAAATTTATTGTCCCTTTTATCTATCTGATCCATAGTGTAGATTCTTTGCGTTTGTTGAAACAAATTAATAAAGAGGCTAAAAAATAAATAAAACCATTCATTGCCTATTGCAAGTTCATATCGCAAAGGAGGGAACCAAATTCGGTTGGAATAAGGAAGAGTTAAACGAATTTCTTTTAGGAGATGAAATCAAAAGCATGCATAACATTAGGATCAAAGGTCTAATGGGTATGGCTACAAACACAGAAAATACAGAGATAATAACAGAGGAGTTCAGGACTTTAAAGGTACTTTTTGAAGCATTAAAAGTTCAGCCATTACCTGAAATTGTCGATATGAAAGAAATTTCGATGGGTATGAGTGGAGATTACCTACTTGCTCAACAAGAAGGAAGCACCATGGTCAGGATAGGAAGTGCCATTTTTGGGTCGAGAAATTACAATTAACCATTATGAAATCAAATAGTATTATTCAAACCGCTGCGGTATTTGGTGCCTTGGCAGTTATTTTCGGGGCCTTTGGTGCTCATGCTTTAGAAGAGATGTTGGTGAATACCGGCAGATTAGACACCTATGAGACAGCAGTCAGCTATCACTTTTATCATAGTTTAGCCTTGCTAATGGTGGGTGTCTTGTACTTTCAATTTCCTGATAAAAAACGCTTAAAACTTAGTGCCCTATTTTTTGTGGCAGGTATAATAATCTTCTCTGGGAGTCTTTATTTTCTTTGTTTAAGCCAAATGACCTGGTTGGGAGCCATCACACCTCTAGGAGGACTTTCATTTATTTTTGGATGGGTGATTTTGCTTCTCAGTTTCGGTAAATAAAAATTGATTTTATGAAATTAAAATTTTTAGCAGCTGTTATTTTATGGCTGGTCATTTTTCAACAAACAGTAGCCCAAGATTTAAGATCATCATTTTTAGGATTGGACGAATTAATGGGTGAAAACTCGTTTTTTGACAACCATCTTACAGGCTTCATGTTATATGATTTAGATAGTCAACTGGTTCGTTACGAGAAAAACAGTCATATTTATTTCATCCCGGCATCTACCACCAAACTATTTACCTTTTTTGGTGCTTTAATGGTGCTGTCAGATAGTAGTACTTTTATGCGATTTATTCCCCAAGGAAATAAGGCTACCATATGGGGAACTGGAGATCCTTCTTGGAAATATCCTACCCTCCCCTTCCTGCCATTAAAGCATTTTTATCAAAATACGATACGCTTTATTACTCTGAGAGCAATTGGAAAAACGAGCCTTTTGGTTATGGCTGGCAATGGGATGATTTCAACCATTCCTATGCTGCAGAAATGTCACCAATTCCCCTTTTTGGAAACCTAGTTAGCGCAAAAAATGTAAACAATAAGCCTATATTAACCCCTGGTATTTTTAGTGTGAGTTATTCAGACAAACCTGTGAAAAATGTCCAACGAAATTGGCGTAACAATGAATTTTATTACAACCCTAGAACCTATAATGGAAGAGACAGTAAAGTTCCGTATATGACCTCTGCAGAAACTTTTTCTAAACTTGCAAGTAAAGAATGGGACATACCTGTTAAGCTATCCAATGCTACCCTTCCCCCAGACCATTTTATTTTGAAAGGAATCCCCACCAAAAACCTTTATAAAGAGATGTTGCTGGAAAGCGACAATTTTATAGCAGAACAACTGCTCCTTCAAATTTCCGATAAATTGTTTTTTGAACTGGACAGTGAAAAGGCCATTGAATACATTAAAAAAACCTATCTTTATGACTTACCTGATGACCCTCAGTGGGTTGATGGGTCAGGACTTTCAAGACACAATCTTTTCACACCCCGAACCATGGTATCATTGGCTGAGAAAATTTACCGCTTATTTCCTGACGAGGAGCTATTCAGTCTTCTACCAACCGGAGGAAGAACAGGGACTTTAAAATTTAATTATTCAGCGCCCAAGCCATATGTAATGGCAAAAACAGGGACCATCAGCAACCACCATAGTTTGGTCGGTTATTTGAAAACCAAAAACAATAAAATCTACGCCTTTGCCTTTATGAATAACAATTATCCCTATAAAGCTACAGTGGTAAGAAGAGAAATGGAAAAGGTACTGTTATATATCCGTGATAACTTCTAATTGCAAGCATGAAAAAACGACACTTTTTACAAAAAATTAGCCTGGGTCTTGGAGTTTTACCTGTACTAGGTTTTACCCCATCCGCAGGAAAAACTTCTTCGCCAAAAAATCTTTTACCAGCTGCTCTAAAAAAGGGAGACTTGGTAGGATTGATTAGCCCTTCTGCAGCTACTGCAGATTTGATGCAATTTACCTTTGCCAAGGAGGCGATGGAAGGACTTGGTTTAAAAGTAATTGAAGGAAAACACCTAAAAAACCGTAGAGGGCATTTGGCTGGTACAGATGAAGAAAGAGCCGCAGACCTGAATGAGATGTTTGCCAACAAGGCTGTAAAGGCAATTATCTGCATTAGAGGTGGCTCAGGAGCAGCAAGGATACTCCCCTTGATCGATTATAAAACCGTTAAAAACAACCCTAAACCACTACTTGGCTACAGCGACATAACAGCCCTTCATAATGCTCTGTTTGCCCAAACAGGACTTATTACTTTCCATGGCCCAAATGGCTCCGGGACATGGGGTAAATTCAACGTTAATCAGTTCAAACGACTTTTCTTCGAAAACAATGGGAAACTAGTTTACGAAAATGAGGTAGAGGAAACTGAAGACCTAGTCGTTAAAAAAACAGGATCAGGACAATCTTCTCCGGAAAGGCAACAGGTGAATTGGTAGGTGGAAACCTTACCGTGCTGACCTCCTTGGCGGGATCCCCCTACCTTCCTTCTTTCAAAGGAAAAATTCTTTTCTTAGAAGACATTGGGGAGGAGCCTTACAGAATTGATAGAATGATGAGCACCTTAATGCTCATGGGGGTATTTCAAGAAATTAAAGGTTTTGTTTTCGGTCAATGTACTGACTGTGATCCAAGCGGAGGATATGGAAACCTTACCTTAGATCAGATATTTGACGATTACTTGCTCCCTCATAAAATCCCTGCTTTCCGTGGAGCGATGATTGGACATGTTCCCAAGCAATTCCTCCTGCCTCACGGCGCAAAGGTGATACTGGATGCAGATCAAGGCACTTTGACAACTGATCAATCCATATTCAAAACCGTTTAACCCAAAGTGGTAAACCGTTTAACTATTATTATAGGTAAAGGAAAACACCTTCTTCCTATTGCCTGTCTATTGATACTTTCTGCATGCAATTACAATCAAAAAATGCTTGGAAATAAAATAAATGCAACAAATGAGTCACCATTCAAAGAAATAAATTACTTGGCCTTGGGAGACAGTTACACCATTGGTGAAGGTGAAGCAACACCAAACACTTACCCTTGGCAAATCACAAAAATATTCTCCAATGAAGGGATAAAATTTAACACAAAAGTGATTGCCAAAACAGGGTGGACAAGCAATGAATTACTTCAGGCAATGAGTCAAGAGAAAATTGCACCCAATTCTTATGACATAGCCAGTATACTTATTGGTGTAAACAACCAATACCGAGGGCAATCAACCGAACAATTCCATGAGGAGCTGATTGAACTGATTGAGACCACTCAAAGTTTTTGAAAAATAGAAATAACCATATCGTGCTTGTTTCTATTCCCGACTGGGGAATTACTCGTTTTGGCCAATCCGGTAAAAAACCGCAGGATCAAATTTCTAAAGAAATCAATGCTTTTAATAAGGTTATAAGTAACGAAGCAGAAATCCGTGACATGCCTTTTATAAATATTACAGACCATTACCGCGTATGGGGAGGCAATGCCAAAAACATGGTGGATGACGGACTACATCCAAGTAGGTATATCTACAAAGAATGGGCATTCCAGTTAAGTGAAATTTTCAGGGAACTGTATCAACTGTAGGCATGCACTTGGTAGCAAACTAAAATGTATTCTTCCAAAGAAGGAGGCCTTTTTTCTTTGGATGCGATACCCTAGCCAATGTTTGGCAGGGTGTTTTTTCGATTATAGCCCAAATAAAATAGGTGAAGGATATTTAATTCAATCAATTATCCTCCAATCAGTTCTCCCCCATTAATATGGATAAATTGTCCTGTTACATAACTACTATCTTCACTTGCAAGATACACATAGGCTGGGGCCACTTCACTCGGCTGTCCGGCGCGTCCAAGCGGTGAATCTTGCCCAAATTCGGAAACATCATCAAAAGTAGCTGGAATTAGAGGAGTCCAAATTGGGCCTGGTGCAACACCATTTACCCTAATTTTCTTTTTAGCTAGATTTTGAGAAAGAGAACGAGTAAAACTTACTATTGCTCCCTTGGTACTCGAATAATCTATCAAATGTTCACTTCCCTGTAAGCTGTAACTGACGAAGTGTTTATAATGGTATCACCTTCACTCAAATGTGGCAATGCTGCTCGAGTTATATAAAAGAAAGAGTATATGTTGGTTTCAAATGTTTTGTGAAGTTGATCACTATCAATTTCATCCAAGGAATCCTTTGGGAATTGCATCGCTGCATTGCATATTAAGCTATTCAGTCCACCTAAAGAATCAATGCATTGTTGTACAGCTTCCTTACAAAAACTTTCCAACCTGATATCTCCTTCTATCAACAAGCACTTCTTCCCTTCTTTTTCGACCAATTTCTGAGTTTCTTTAGCATCAGAAACTTCATTTAAATAAACAATAGCTACGTCTGCGCCTTCTCTTGCAAAATGAACGGCAACACTTCTTCCTATACCACTGTCTCCACCAGTTATTAGTGCAATTTTATTTTCCAACTTGCCGCTTCCTTTATAATTTTCTCTAATTACCTCAGGAGTTGGATTCATTTTGTGCTGATCACCTGGTTGGCTAAGAGACTGTTCCGGAAATTGCTTCGGTTTATTCATATTTCAATATTGTTTTTAAAAAAAAACCAATTTAAGTAAGGGAAATATCACTTGAGCACTCAATAAATAAATTATTTAACTCATTTGACAGCAAGAATCAAAAAGACGACTCTCCCTATTTAAGTAACTTAAAGTAAGCTTCTTATACAATGGAAAAGCGGTTGGAAACAGTCCGAATTCGGCAATTTACATGGAGGACATCCCAGAAAAAACCAAATTTATATTGTTCGAAATGATATTTTTTGGGCGCAAGGAATTTGATTGAAAAAATCACTGCGTTAATGCTATTACTTAAAAAATTAGCCCAAAAAATAGGCTGTGAGCAAAAGGTCTAAAATTTGCAGTATTGATCCCATAATGAAAACGTTAACCAACATAAATACAATTAAAATGAAACCCAATACCATAATCTCAAACGATGAGACTAGATTAAAGGATATTAAACAAGAGTTTAAAGAATTTATTATCGACAAAAAACATCCTTGTATAATGGCAAATGCAGTATTCTCTTTAAATAATTTTGAAATGAAATTATTTAAGAAATTTGCTTCAAAAGACACCGCTCTAAAAATGCTAATTGCAATTAAAGCGTATTTGGCTAATATCGATTTTAATAGCAATAAATTTAAATCTTTTATAGCTGTATTTCCAGAAATGCATATTAACTCGGAAAAAGAATTTGAACAATTATTGTGGGATCAACTTCAATACATTCATGACATCGATGAACAACCTTGGGATCCTAATGTAAGTAGCGACCCTGAAAATGCTTCATTTAGCTTTAGCATAGCAGGTCATGCATTTTATGTTGTCGGAATGCATCCTAAGAGTTCTCGATTAGCCAGAAGAACCCCTTACACCACCTTGGTCTTTAATTTACATAGCCAATTTGTGAAATTAAGAGAAAATAAATCCTTTAATAAAATCCGAGACAAAATAAGGGAACGCGATATCGACTTCCAAGGATCTGTCAATTCTGTGTTAAAAGACTTTGGCGAAAGTAGCGAAGCTGTACAATATAGTGGGAGACAAGTTACCGGAAATTGGAAGTGTCCTTTTCATTCGAACAGTTGATTTCAGATCGTTAAAGGGTATTATAAGGTTGAAAAAGAAATATTTTAAAATAAAAAACTAACCTAGTTAAGCTATATGAATACAATTAATAAACAATCCGGAGTAGCTTTTAAATTAAAAAAAGGGCAAAAATTAAGGGTTATAGATCCTCAAGGTGAACAAGTAAGTGACATGGTATTGTTTAATGCAAATGACAATTTAGAGAAAATATCTTCCGGCAAAACATTGGATTTTGAAGAAAACATTCTCATTACTGCTGGTAATTTCCTTTGGAGTAACAGAGGAAATAAAATGATGGAAATTTTAGAAGACACCAATGGTAGAAATGATTTTCTACTAGCTCCATGCAGTCCAGAAACCTTCAAAATCATGTATAATATTGATGATTATCACCCAAGTTGCTTTGAGAATTTGCATACCTCCTTGGCTCCTTTTGGGATTAAGTCTGATGATATTCCTACGGCTTTTAATATTTTTATGAATGTGCAATTTGACCAGAATGGAAGATTAAAAGTACTGCCACCATTAAGTAAGGCTGGAGATTACTTGCTCTTTGAAGCGCAAATGGATCTTATTATTGCACTTACGGCATGCTCTGCTGAAGATAGCAATGGAGGAACATTTAAACCTATCCATTATGAAATCTTAGAAAGCAACCTTTAGACAGTGACTAGCCCTTAAAAAAAGCCTGCTTCCAATCTATTGGAGCAGGCTTTTTATATTATGGGAAAATAAAATTCTTTTACTTATTTAGGTAGCACATTTGAAATCAAAGAGACCTTTTCAATGGGTTCGGTGGCATTGGAATAAATTCTAACCACACTATTTTGCTTGCCCATTTTTCCGGCACTATTGAATGAGACTTTAATTTCAGCTGTTTTACCCGGTGCTACAGGCTCCTTAGGCCAGCTTGGCACGGTGCAGCCACATGTAGCAGCCACATTTGAAATAATTAACGGTTCGTTTCCTGTGTTGGTGAGTTTAAACACATTTTCCACCTTATCTCCTTGCTTGATATCACCAAAATCTTTGGAATCTGCCTCAAACGTTATGACAGGTCCCTTTGCTGCTTTTTCTTGGGCAATTGCAAGTGCAGAACTTAATACAATTGCCAATACTACTGTTAATAACCTTTTCATATATGTCAAATTTAATTCATTCTCAATTTTAATAAAAACACTACTATTTAAGGAAGAAATTGTTGTGAAAGTTCACCATAAACAATTCTTTTCTGGCACGTGTCATGGCAGTATATAGCCATCTCACGTAATTTTTATCAATTTGTTCTTCATTTAAATAACCTTGGTCTACAAAAACAGCATCCCACTGCCCACCTTGAGATTTATGACAAGTAAGGGTATAGGCGTATTTGACTTGCAAAGCGTTTAAATATGGATCTTTGCTCATCGCCTCTCTGATCTTACTTTTTTGCTCCAAATCCCGGTAATCCTCCTCAACCAACTTATAAAGTGCTTTCCACTCCTCCATTCCTAATGCCGGTTTATTTGAATGTAGGGTATCCAGTATCACCCGTGCCTCAAAAGGAACTTCATCAGGATAATCAATCAACCTCAATTCTAGTGTAGCAAACCTTAGACCATAAATTTCTTCAAATGAACGAATTTTAAGTATCTCTACAAAATCCCCATTGGCCAAAAAACTGACCTTTTCTGAAGACTCCATATAGCTATAATTATTTTTAACAATCATTAACCGTTCACCGGCACTTAATTCATCTTCATAATAAAATATCGCATTTCTGATGTATTTATTGTATTGGACTGCGGCTTTGTTGGACCTTGTTATAATCATTGTATTGTCCAGCCCAAATTTATCATAGGCATAGCGCAAACCATCTTCCAACCGCTCCCCGGTCATTCGGTAAAAATCTTTAAATCCTTTGGTGTAAAATGAAATGCTAGGCTTGGGCTTTTGAACTTCATTTCTCAGCGAAGTAGCATTAGCCAATATTCCAGAATCCTGTTCTTGTCTGGTTACTATGGTAAGTAGTGCCTCATTGACATCCAATTTAAAATTCCTTATCAGGTAATTTTTATCCAAGCCCGGGCTGTCTTCACTACCAACCGGGGGCAATTGTGCAATATCTCCAATCAATAAAAGCCTGTTTTCAGGATTTTGAAAAACAAAGCCTATTAGATCGGCCAAAAGGGATTTTCCTCCCATTCTATCATCGGAAAGCATGGATGCTTCATCAATAATAAAAACAGATTTTTGGTAGTAATTTTTTTGAACAACAAATCCATCTGCCCCATCTACTAATCCCTGCTTTGCTCGGTAAATGATTTTATGAATAGTAAAACCTGTTTTGTCGGCATAAGCACTCATCACTTTGGCAGCACGGCCAGTCGGTGCAAGCATAACTGCTCGCAAGCCGAGTGATGGCAAAGCTTTAACCAAAGCTGCTAAAACAGTTGTTTTACCGGTTCCAGCATAGCCTTTGAGAATAAAGGTAGCTCCTGAAGGAACCTTCTTATCTAAAAACGCATCCATGGCATTAAAGAAATACTCCTGATCCGTTGTAGGACTGTGGGGGAAATATTTCCTAATTCTTTGAGAAGGCTTTACACTTGCTTGATTATCTTTATGCATCTATTGCGAAACTAAGATGAAAAACCCGAACATAAAAAAAGACATAATTGATAATTTCGGAAACCGCCTCAGAACGCGGGTTAACGGCATATTGATTCAGCAGAATAAAATTTTAATGGTCAAACATCGAATGGGCGATAACCACTGGTTTTGGAATGTTCCGGGAGGTGGCATGCAGTATGGTCAGGATGCCAAATCGAATTTAAAAAGGGAGTTTTTAGAGGAAACCGGATTAGAAATTGAGGTTGGAGAATACCGATTTGTCCATGAATTTTTATCTCCTCCATTACACGCTATCGAATTATTCTTTGAAGTTAGCCAAACAAATGGTAAATTAGAGGTTGGAATTGATCCTGAGCTAGAAACCGACAAACAGGTAATCGAAGAGGTTAAATTTCTAACCATGGAAGAGATAAAAAATATCCCATCAGATAAAAAACATGCACTATTTGGAAGAATAAATTCTTTGAATGATGTAAGAATATGGAAAGGATATTTTAATTTTGGAAATAAATGCATAAAATAGCATTCTAATACGAACCATCAATTCTTTATAATAATTTAATTACGCTTTAAAGCTATTCAAAATGACATTGAGTAAAATCTTATCGATTGTTTTTCTATTGGGAGCCTTAGGTCTCGGGTACAAGCTTTATCTGGGTGTAGATGAAGTTGTGGAAGAGGAAAAAATTCTACAAAGGACTGAAGAAAGAATAATTGAGAAACTGGAAATGCTAAGAGATGCCCAAATCGCTTATCAGGCAGCAAATAATGAGTATGCTTCCAATTGGGAGGAACTTAAAAAGTTCATCCAAGAAGGAAACATTTACCTTATTCAAAGAACAGAGACTACCAAGTTATTAGACTATGGTAAGGAAGAAACTACAGTAACATTGGATACATTGGGAGCTGTAAACGTTCAGGATTCACTATTCAGCAAGGATAAATACCCTGATTTTGAACTTGACTTATTAAATGTAGTTCCCGGATCAGGAGGTAAAACATTTGAGTTCTTTGCAGACAAAATCGAGCGAAGCAATAGAGAAATTGCTGTGTTTGAAATCAGAGATCCTGCACCTCGCAATCCTGAAAGAAGAAGGAACAATAATGAGAAAGCACTTAGAGTTGGTTCACGAACTGATTCTTCGACTTCAGGAAACTGGGAATAAATTTGGATAAGGTAGGATCCCATATTCAAAGTAAATTCATTAGCGATAAATATGATATGCAAGACATATCCTATTTATCGCTTTTCTTATATGAGAAACTCCTAACCGTTATTGCGCATACGGAGGAGAGCAAAAAAATTACTGCTTCTTTTATCTATTCCTTCCAAGAACAGGAAACGGTAAATCAGATCATAGAAACTGAAGAAATTTTCAACGCGCCCAACTCTGAAGGCAAGCTTTACCTTCACCACCAAAGATTCACCCTTGTCCCCACCCAATTGTTCAACGCTTCTCAGTGTGCCAAATACTTGAACTTTGCAACTGAAGTAAATGAGGTGGAAGACAATATAACTTATACAGGTATTGCCAACAATAGTATCCAGGTGCTTGGCACTGCTGACAAACAATTATTGGATCAACTAGACAAGAAATTACCTGAATTGGAGATTGCACATGGAGCATCCCATGTTTTAGATTATTTCCTTAGCCAAAATGACAACTTCCTAAGCCAAGAGTTATTCATACATTCTTCTCCTGACTGTATGTATATGGCGGCTTTTACTGAAGGAAAATTATCATTATTCAATAGGTTTATCATTCCGGACGAAGCCTCATTTCTACGGTATGTATTTACATTTATCCAACAGATGGCCTTCGATAGAACGCATTGCAAGATTCGTTTTTTGGTAACCCTGAATGGCTTCACACCAGTAAGGAAGGCATGGATTTGTATTTCAAAAACATACACATAATCACCCCGGAGCAAAATGTCTCCTATCTTGCGGGGGCAGAATCCTTCTTAAACACCCATCTACTAGAAGCTTTCTGGCAACAAAAAATTATTTCATGAAAAAGACAGCACTGTTCCCAGGCTCTTTTGACCCTTATACCAATGGTCATCATGACATTGTCATGAGAGGATTAAATATATTCGATGAGGTAATTATTAGTATTGGTCACAATACCAGCAAAAAAACAGGTATTTTGACATTGATTTTATGGTAGAAAAAATCAAGAAAACCTATAAAAACATTCCGGCTGTTAAAGTTATTGTTTATGATGAATTAACTTCTTCACTGGCAAAAAAACATGACGCCAAGTATTTGTTGCGTGGTTTGAGAAACACCACAGATTTTGAATATGAGAATACCATCAGTCAAATGAACCGGTATCTCAATGAATCTCTAGAAACAGTATTTCTAATCACCACCCCAAAATATGCTGCCATCAGCTCTACCATCATCAGAGAAGTGCATAAATATGGAGGAAATGTCAATAAATTTCTTCCCTACAAAGTCTGAGCTATTTTAGGCGTCATTTTTAAAAACCTCTTGTACAAATACCGCATTGATGGGTAAGAATTTATCAATGCAGTTTTTGCCTCATGATGCTTCAGCCACTTTATATCATTGATACCTTCTTCCACCTGAGGCTTCATCATTGAATCATCGATACTTTTCATTTTGTACCAATAAGTTTTTTCAAAATACTCTTTTTATTTTGAGTATAGGTGTGCCAAGTAATGCAAATTGGCTTATTAAGTTTCACTTTAATATTGCATTCTTCCTCAACTTCTCTTACGGCACATCCTTCAGGCGTTTCCTTTTTCTCAAACTTACCTTTTGGAAGGTCCCATTTTCCAAGTCTATGGATAAACAGTATACTGTCTCCTTTGGTAACTACCCCTCCTGCAGCTTTAATAATTAAAAATCTACTTTTAATAAACTTTTTAAGTATTGCTTTCTCATCAGTAACCAAGGTGATACTGTCTAGATTTTTAAGTTTTCTGGAACGCAGTAAATATAGCAATTGCACGATTATATCCTTAGAAGGATTTTTTATCAATACATCATCATGAAATTCTGCTGACGGGGGCAATTCTTTCGGATTATCATATACACATTCAAAGGATTTTTTTGGCATAAAATTCTTTGAACCAACTAAGTCTAATGGCTTATCGTTGATGAATATTTTCATAAACAGTTCTAATTTTTCTAAAATTGCATTTTTTTCCAGCGTGCACAACCCTGAGTAAATATTAAATGGTTAAATTTATCGCATGGAAATTTATGATCAAAGCACCGCTTCTCAAATCGCAAAAAAGCTACTTGAAATAAAAGCCATCAAACTTTCGCCTAAGGATCCGTTTACTTGGGCATCTGGATGGAAATCACCTATCTATTGTGACAACAGGCTTTCACTTTCATTCCCTGAAGTAAGAAAATTTATTCAGGAAAAATTAACAAGTGTAGTACGTACTCATTTTTTAAATATTGAAGCCATTGCAGGGGTTGCCACTGCCGGCATCCCTCAAGGTGTGCTTATTGCTGACAAGCTTGATGTACCTTTTATCTATGTGCGTTCCAAAGCCAAAGGTCATGGAATGGAAAACATGATTGAAGGGAAAATAACGCCCGGACAAAAAGTGGTGGTAGTAGAAGACCTCGTTTCTACAGGAGGAAGTTCTCTCAAGGCGGTTAATGACCTTAGAGCTGCAGGCTTCGAAGTTTTGGGTATGGTTGCCATCTTCACCTATGGTTTTGAAATATCCGATTTAAACTTCGAAAAAGAAGGCGTAAAACTATACTGCCTAAGCGACTATAGTTCAATGTTACCACAGGCCCTAGAGCAAGGTTATGTTTCTGAAGCAGACATGAATACATTGGCTGACTGGAGAAAAGGGCCAGACACTTGGCAACCTTAAGAAAGAAAATTCAATAAGTAATAAAGTTTACCCAAAGCCAATCCCCCAAATCAAATGATTTGAGGGATTGGCTTTTATGGAGTAATAAATCCCTCTTTTAGACTATTTCAAGTGATTTTTTTGCTCCTTTTCCAAAACCCCTAAACCGAAAAGGGCAAAATCATACTTAATGGGATCTGCAGCATCCATAAGCCTTAAATTCCTTGTAAGCTCCATGGCTGTTTGCCAGTCAGTTTGTTTCCGTTGAATAAGACCAAGTGACCGCCCTATTCTATCTACATGCAGATCACAGGGACACACCAATTGAGCCGGAGAGATTTTATTCCACAATCCAAAATCAACTCCCTTATCATCTCTTCTTACCATCCATCTCAAAAACATATTGATCCGTTTGCAGGCCGACTTTTTCTTCGGACTGGCAATGTGTTTTCTTGTACGCCTTGGGGCTTGTTCTGAATCAAAAAACAAATCATGAAAATTGTTAAGGAGTATTTCCATGACATCCACCTCAGCACTATAACCACGGGTAAATGCCTTCTCTAAACTCTCATTTTCACGATAATACCTGGAAAAAAATCTATAAAATAAAGGGTATCTAAGTCATTAAAAGTCCTGTGTTTAAACGTCATCAACTGTTTAAGCTCCTTTTCAGAATGGTTTAAAACAAAATCATAAGGGCTATTGCCCATCAAGTCCATCAATTCCAAACTCTTATTAATGATAGTTTTGCGCTGTCCCCAAGCCAGAATGGCTGCAAAAAACCTGAAATCTCTATATCTTGTAACTTTGAAAACCGATGCGGAATTGAAATAGGATCATCATCAATAAAAGAAGGCTGGTTAAAAAGCAATACCTTTTCATCCAAAAAGTCCTTGAGGTTATCCATCAGCTAAAACCACTTTTACTTCTCCTCCTTGTGTGCCGTCAAACCATTTGAGTAATATGCTTTTCTCGTCCTTCGAGGCAATATGCCAATCAAAGCATTTAATGTTTGCTAAACTTATTAACTGATCATCCTCGGGTTTGTAGAGGCAAATATCAAAATCTGGTATATTGGCCAATTCTGTCGTGTTCCACCTTTCGAGCAACCAGCCCTCTTTCAAGATAATGATTCGTTTTCCAAATACAAAGTCCTCAATTACCGAAGGGATTCCGTCATTTCTTCTTAGGTGATAACACTCAGGACCGAAAATTATTTGCTTAAAGAGTTTTCCTTCAATCAAATTTGATTCCTCTGTCATGTAAACCCACTCAGATTTATTCTGTATTTTGGTGGGAGAACCACCAAATTTAGCCAAAAGAGAAGACAGCCAAGAGAAAAAATACGTTATACCAATAAATAACAACCCGAAAGTTGCGAGTACGGGATAAGTAAGTACGAAAATGGCATTCCAAATAAATTTGAAAAACCTATGGAAGAAAAGTTCAATTGAATTCATTATTTGCCAATCCAATTTCAAAATTAAGCCAAAATACCCAAACAAGCAAAAATCAAATTTTGCTAAACAATCCCAACACCCATCAGTATAAAGCCTGACATTGTCAACTGATTTACCTACCTTTGCAGGCTGAAAACACCTAAGCACCATGACCCTAACTGAAGAGATAGCGAAGAGAAAGACTTTTGGAATAATAGCTCACCCTGATGCAGGAAAAACCACATTAACGGAGAAAATGCTCCTTTTTGGGGGTGCCATTAAAACTGCAGGGGCAGTTAAATCAAATAAAATTGATACTGCGACCAAGTCCGATTGGATGGAAATTGAAAAACAGAGAGGAATCTCTGTAGCTACTTCCGTAATGGGGTTTGAGTACAAAGGGCAAAAAATAAACCTCCTTGACACTCCCGGACACCAAGATTTTGCGGAAGACACCTACCGTACGCTTACAGCAGTTGACTCTGTCATAATGGTCATTGACTGTGTAAAAGGTGTAGAAATTCAAACCGAAAAATTAATGGAAGTTTGCCGAATGCGGAAGACTCCCGTTATTTGTTTTATCAATAAGTTAGATAGAGAAGGTCGAGACCCTTATGATTTATTGGATGAAGTTGAGTCCAAATTAAACATTCAGGTAAGACCTCTATCGTGGCCCATTTCCATGGGGAAATCCTTTAAAGGTGTCTATAATTTGTATGAAAAGCAGTTGAACCTATTCACACCTAGTCAGCGGAAATTAAGTGATGACAGAATTATCATTGAAGACTTGAGCTCTGAAATATTGGATGATCGAATAGGGACAAACCTTGCAGACCAACTTAGGGAAGATGTAGCTTTAATAGATGGAGTTTATCCAGAATTTGATCCCAAGGAGTACCTTGAAGGAAGTGTAGCACCGGTATTTTTCGGATCTGCTGTCAACAACTTTGGGATCAAAGAAATGCTGGACACCTTTATTAAAATCGCTCCAGGACCTAAAAGTCGCCAAACAGAACAAAGAGAGGTGGTTCCTACTGAGGATCAATTCAGTGGGTTTATATTTAAAATCCATGCCAATATGGATCCTAAACACCGAAACCGAATCGCATTTTTGAGAATTTGTTCCGGTAAATTTACTCGAAACAAGCCTTACAATCATGTAAGAGGCACTAAGCCTCTGCGCTTTTCCAATGTCACCTCTTTTATGGCCCAAGACAAAGAAATTATTGAAGAGGCTTTTCCGGGGGACATTGTGGGGCTATATGACACCGGAAACCTAAAAATTGGAGACAGTATCACTGATGGGGAAAACCTTACTTTTAAAGGTATCCCAAGCTTTTCTCCCGAAATATTCAGAGAAGTGGTCAATAAAGACGCCATGAAAACCAAGCAGCTTGATAAAGGCTTGCAACAGTTAATGGAAGAAGGTGTCGCGCAGCTTTTTACTTTTGAAATAGGGTCTCGTAAGGTAGTCGGAACAGTTGGCCAGCTTCAGTTTGAAGTTATCAAATTTAGGTTGAAAAACGAATACAATGCCACAGCCGATTTTGTCCCCATGAATTTGTACAAGGCTTGTTGGATCACAAGTAATGACAAAAAGAAACTGGATGAATTTATTCGTTCAAAGCAAAGGCATATAGCTAAAGACAAGGACGGAAAACTTGTATTCATGGCAGAAAGCAAAGCTTGGCTCCAAATGGTTAAGGACAATTTTCCTGAGATCGAATTTCACTACACATCAGAACTATAAATTCATAAAACCTGATCAAACATGAAAAAGCCATTTAACGTTATCTTTGAAGACAATCATTTGCTGGTCGTTAATAAGGCTGCGGGGATATTGGTACAAGGAGATAAAACCGGAGACAAAACACTTACTGATCTTTGCAAAACCTATATCGCCAATAAGTATAACAAACCCGGCGCTGTGTTTCTACACCCTGTTCACAGGCTAGATAGACCTGTAAGTGGAATTGTGGTCTTTGCAAGAACTTCCAAGGCCTTGGAAAGAATGACGGCATTGTTCAGAAAAAGAGAAGTTCATAAGGTTTATTGGGCGGTAGTGAAGCGAAGACCCAAAGAGGAATCCGGAAAGCTAACTCATTGGCTGGTTAAAGATTCGGAAAAAAACATTTCCTCGGCGTATGAAAAAGAGGTACCCAATGCGAAAAGGTCTGAATTAACCTATAAGAGCATGGGCAAATTAAATGATCACTGGCTATTGGAGCTTCGACCGATTACAGGAAGACCACATCAATTGCGTGTACAACTATCAACCATGAATTGCCCCATAAGAGGTGACATAAAGTATGGTTTCTCGAAACCGAATCCCGATGCAAGCATAAACCTCCATGCATTTCATTTGGTTTTTATACACCCCATCAAAAAGGAAAAATTATTCTTAAGAGCAGCCTTACCTGAAGAGCCGTTTTGGGAGCAGTTTTTGGAGTTTGAAAACATAAAATCAGCCGATCGCCGCTTAGACAATACATTTAGCGGATAAATTTTGTGGGTAATGTTCAAGAATATTTTTTCATTTTTCTATTTTCCCTTGGGTCAATTTCTGCTTTTAGCCAAGAAGAAGGAGTTTTTTGGGAAATATACGGTGCTGATTCCACAGCACCTTCTTACCTTTTCGGGACTATTCACCTAATTTGCCAAGAGGATTTTGTTATTAATGAAAAGATAGCTGATAAGTTAGCTATGTCTGACTATCTTGTTCTAGAAATTGACATGGACGACCCTCAACTTCAAGTGTCTATGCAACAGAATCTTTACAATAAAAAGGGACAAAAAATTACGGATTTTCTTTCTGAAGAAGCTTATCTAACAATTCATACCTATATAAAAGAAAGGACAGGAATGGACATGGATATGCTAAAAGAAATGCGCCCTATGGTATTGATGTCGCTTTTGTACAACAACCTCCTAGAATGTGAAACCATGTCCCTAGAGATGGAATTAATGGCATTGGCCAATACCGAAAACAAAGAAATCCTTGGATTAGAAACTGTTGAAGAACAAATGTCATTCTTTGACCTTATCCCATTAAGCAATCAATACGAAAGCTTCTATGCTTATATTAAGGACATAGAAAAAGGTCAAGCTGAGTTCCGCAAGCTTATCAATGCTTACAAAGAAGAAAAAATTACCGACTTATTACAGATGGTCGCAGAGAGTCCGGAATACAAAGATTATCAAGACGAATTTCTTTATGAAAGAAACCAAAAATGGATGAAACCCATGACCCAAATAATGGAAAATGGAACAGCTTTTTTGCAGTTGGAGCAGGCCATTTGGCAGGCCCAAAGGGATTAATCAACCTATTAAAAAGCCAAGGTTTTACTGTTAGAAGAATAGAAATGTAAATTCAATTCTTTGAAGCTGACTTGGTAAAAAAAGTATAAATCCCAACCAAGCTTACAACCAATAGCGCCACTATAAGTACATATTGCCAAATTGGCGATTTGGTAGTAAGGGCTTCTTGTAAACTACCGGCCAAAGCCCCGGAAGAAAATGCTAGCAAGGTTCTGGGAAGCATACCAAAAACCCAAACCACAAGACCCGCTTTATCCCTGTTCTCAGCATGGCAAACACCAAATTTGAGATCGCAAAAGGGATGACAGGGCTAATTCTAACAAAAAATATTAAACTTCCCATTTGGCCTTTTTTCTCTGAAATAAGCTTCTTGGCTTTTGGGTAAGGTGCCAAAAGCAAATCAAGACTATCTTTCTCCAAAATTCTACCTAAATAGTAGCCTACTGCACTAGCTAGTGTATATGCCAAAACCAAATAGGGGAAAGTTTGCCAACCAAATACATATCCGGAAATTACAGCAAAGAAAGTGGTAGGGACCAAGGCCAAGCCCATCAGAAAGGTGCCTGAAATACAATAAATCAAAACAATTTCTGGCTTAATTATTGGAGACAAATTTATTTCAGACCAATGGCTATAAATCCAGTTTCCAAGAATTATGGCGCCTATGGAGGGAGGATGCTCACCCACAAGACAGCTACAAGTACCCATGGGCTTTGGTTATAGATATTTCTTAAATGCTTGAAAATAGGCGGTTTTTTATTCATCTTTGAACAAAACTAGAAATAATTCTGACTAATATTTAACCAGACATAGGCTTAATTAGAAATTTGTCTCGTCAGGTCGATTAAATTATATAAAACAACTTTATGAAATTTGCTACAAAAGCCATTCACGCAGGGATAAAACCGGACATCGGTACAGGGGCAATTATGACCCCTATTTTCCAAACTTCTACCTATGTTCAAAAATCTCCCGGAGATCACAAAGGTTTTGAATATTCGAGGACCCAGAACCCTACGAGGCAAGCCTTGGAACAAAATTTGGCTGCCTTGGAAAATGGGCAACATGGCTTATGCTTTTCCTCCGGCATGGCCGCTATAGATTGTATACTTAAACTTTTGAAACCTGGTGACGAGGTCATTAGTACCAATGATTTATATGGTGGGACTTATAGAATCTTCACCAAGGTGTTTTCCAAATATGGGATAAAATTTCATTTTGTCAATATGGAAAAACCGGAGGAAATACTCACCTATATCAATGAAAACACCAAAATGATATGGGCCGAAACACCTACGAATCCGATGATGAATATTATTGATATTCAAGCCTTGGCAGGCATTGCCAAAAGCAATCATTTATTATTAGGGGTGGACAATACCTTTGCAACACCCTTTTTGCAAAGCCCGCTGGATCTAGGTGCTGACCTTGTCATGCATTCTGTTACAAAATACCTTGCCGGACATTCAGACGTGGTCATGGGGGCCATTGTGGTAAAGGACAAAAAACTTGCAGAGGATTTGGCCTTTATTCAAAATTCTTGTGGAGCAGTTCCGGGTCCTCAAGATTGCTTTTTAGTTTTGAGAGGAATTAAAACGCTGCACCTTAGGATGGAAAGACATTGCCAAAACGGAAAGACCATTGCAGCCTATCTGAAAAATCACCCTAAAGTTGAAAAGGTTTTTGGCCGGGATTTGAAGATCACCCAAATCATGGCATAGCCAAAGCCCAAATGAATGATTTTGGAGGGATGCTATCTTTCACCTTGAAAGGTAACAATATTGAGGACGCCATAAAGGTTTTGGAAAATTTTAGAATTTTTGTATTGGCAGAATCTTTGGGAGGTGTTGAATCACTATGTGGACACCCTGCTACAATGACCCACGCTAGTATTCCAAAATCTGAAAGGGAAAAAGTAGGTTTATCTGATTCTTTGATCAGGTTAAGTGTAGGAATAGAAGATGCTGAAGATTTAAAAAATGACCTTGCTCAAGCAATGGATAAACTTTAATGAAGCATTTTTGTAAATAACTGTTGACACTTGGTATCAATAGCAAGTATTAACTCTTTGTGATTCTTTTGTAGCAGCGTAAGTACCGGCTGGTATTTTTTACTTACATCTTCCTTCTTGCCCAAATGGCTGCCCAAATGTTGGAGAAGAAGTTGATTTTTATACCATGTGTCCATTTTCTTGGAAAGGGTGTCGATTTCTTGATGAACGACATGTGTAAAGACTGAATTCAAGCCTATGGATAACCTGATTTTTTCGAGGGCGGTAACTTTTTTCAAGCCTTTGTAAATATCGCTAATAGTTTGCGCGTCAAGCTTAGTCTTTGTTCCAAAATAAAAATAGTCAATCTCTTCGTTAATTATCTGATTGATTGCAGTATTAATATTCAAGATTGACATCCCCTGAGAAAATTTATATATGTCCCTATAAAGGTTTTCCCATTGGTGTAGAGGAACAGAAAGAATTAGCTCGTAAACCTCGGTATAAACCCTATCTTTATCAGAAGAGATAAGCTTCCCATAATCTGAATAATGGCCTTTTTCTGCCAGCATATGGTTTATAAACCCCTCTTCAATTAGACGAATATGCTTAACTTTTCGAAGATTTTTTTGCAAGGGTTTGAAAGGTGAAAATATCTTGCCAATCTTTTTTTCTTATTGAAATGAACCCTTTCCAATAACTGAATATATACGCTAAAAAATCCAAATGCGCCTCTAGCTCAATGGCTTTTTTGGACTTCATTTTTTTTGAAAGTTCTTCAAACAATACCTTCCCGGCATCGTAGTGCTTGTCAAAAACATGTAAAACCAAGGGTAAGGTAGATGCTTCCATTGCTATTCATTTATTTTTACAGTTGTAGCTCCATATCCAAAATTAGTCTTCTGACTGTCTTTAAAGTATTTAATCCCTTGCAATTGACTTAAATACTTGTGTATGTTTTTTCTCAAAACTCCATTCCCAATGCCATGAATAAAAACAATTTCATCCATTCCCGAGGCAATGGCGTCATTGAGATTCGTTTCAAACGTTTTCATCTGCAATTGTAACATTTCACCATTACTCATCAGGTCATGGTCTTTTGTCAATTTATCTATATGTAAGTCAATGGAAGCTGGAGGCCTTTTCACCTTTGCCACCGGATAAACATCTTGGGGACTAGGATTAAGCTCCTTATTCAATTGATTAATGTTCAATATTTTAACGGCATTGTCTAACCTAAAAAAATAAGCTTCTTTATTTATTAATGGTGCTTTCCCTTTATTTTTAAAAAATGAGGAAGCTTTTAGTTTTATATTTCTTACCTGTACGGGTTGTTGTTTATCAAATCGTTTATTTAAAAAGGCCATCATTACACTGAAAGGTGGCCACTGTTCGAAATCAGGAAGCAATTTTTCTCCTAACTTAGTAAATGACTTTCCTTTCACTACACCCGCTCCCATATTTTTCGCATTGTTTTGCTGATGTTCGTCAAAAGAAAAAAGACAATCCTTGGAATGGTTATTGATAAGAACCATGTCGTAAACCTGATCATTGTAAGGGACATAGGCTATAAAAACCCCCTCTTCAGAAACTGCAGGGTCGCTTTTTGGAAGACTTGACTGAAACCCTGATGTTTTCTTTGGCTTGGTATCAAAATAAGCCTCTTCAGCCTCATTGATAACCACTACCTCTGATTTGAGAGCAGGAATTCTAAATCCATCCTCAATTTCAATTTCCACTTGGCCTCCAGAAGAAAGTTTGGTAATTATACCTTCCTCTTTCCCATGCAACAACCTAACTTTATCCCCTATATTCATGTCTCAAATTTACCAAATAGATTGGGGAATATCACATTTAATCACTTTTGATTCTATGAATCCCCTTTTATTTCCATTTCATGATTCGACAATCATTCTTCTCAACTGCATGGTCTTACCGGTGGATTTCCTACTCAATAACTTGATCAAATTCTCCGATAGCTCAAGGCAAAGCTTAAATTTCTTTTTCCGCATTACTTATATATAACATACAAGTCAAAATCATTACGACCACCTTGATTTTAAAGGCAATAAAACAAAAAGAAACCCATTATAAAACAAAATGGGTTTCTTTTTTTACACTTACAATACAATATTTACAATTTTTCCCGGAACAACGATGACTTTTTTAGGCTGCTGTCCTTTGGTCCATTTTTGAATTTGCTCATCTTGTAAGGCGGCTTCTTCAATTTCCTGTTTTGACAAACTTAATGAAAGCTCAATTTTAGCCCTCATTTTACCATTAATGGAAACAGGGTATTGATGGCTATCCTCAGTTAGGTATTTCTCTTCTGCAATGGGAAATTGGGCATGGATAATAGATTGCTCATGACCTAAAAGCTCCCATAATTCTTCTGAAATATGAGGTGCGTAGGGTGACAATACAATCAATAGAGGTTCCAAAACCTCTCTATTGTTACACTTCAAGGCTGACAATTCGTTGACACAAATCATAAAGGAAGAAACTGAAGTATTGAACGCATGTCTTTCAATATCCTCCTCCACTTTTTTCATGGTTTTGTGCAAAGATTTTAACGCCTCTTTAGAAGCCGGTTTGTCGGACACATTCCATTTGCCATCTTTATCATGAAACAACCTCCACAATTTTTTCAAGAATTTAAATACACCATCGATCCCATTGGTGTTCCAAGGCTTGAATTGCTCCAAAGGCCCCAAGAACATTTCGTACAATCTTAAAGTATCTGCTCCGTAACTTTCAATGACATCATCAGGGTTGACTACATTGTATTTGGACTTTGACATTTTTTCAACCTCAGCCCCACAATTGTATTTACCATCTTCCAAAATAAATTCAGCATCTTTCAAATCAGGTCTCCAATTTCGGAACGCCTCTATATCCAGCTGATCATTGTAAACGATATTAACATCTACATGCATTGAACTTACCTCATGCTCACCTATCAACCCATGGCTCACAAAGATGTTGGTGCCTTTTTTACGGTAAACAAAATTAGACCTACCTTGGATCATCCCCTGGTTGATCATTTTTTGGAAAGGCTCTTCTATAGGAACCAAACCCCTGTCAAATAAAAACTTAGTCCAAAATCTAGAATACAACAAATGTCCTGTAGCATGTTCAGCTCCTCCGATGTACAAGTCCACCGATCCCCAATAATTTGCAGCTGATTTACTTACAAATTCCTCCTTATTTTGAGCATCCATGTATCTAAAAAATACCAGCTAGACCCTGCCCATCCCGGCATGGTGCTCATTTCTAATGGAAAAGTTCCTTCTTCAGTCTTGTAAGTCCAGTCCTTGGCTCTTCCAAGTGGTGGAGCTCCATCTTCTGTAGGTAAGTATTTATCCACTTCAGGAAGTGGCAATGGCAAATCACGTTCATCTACCAAATAGGGTAAATCATTTTTAAAATAAACGGGAAGTGGCTCACCCCAATAGCGTTGGCGGGTAAAAATAGCATCCCTCATTTTATATTGGATTTTCCCCTTCCCTATCCCTTTCTCTTCGAGAAACGCAATGGCCTTGTCCATAGCCTCTTGCATTTTTAATCCGCTAATGAAGCCTGAATTCATTATGGTTCCTCCCTTTCCGGGAAAAGACCCCTCTGACATGTCCCCTTCAATTACTTGTCTTTTTTCCAATCCAAAATGGTTGGCAAAATTATAATCACGCTCATCATGGGATGGCACAGCCATAACTGCCCCGGTTCCATACCCCGCCAATACATAATCAGCAATCCAAATAGGAATACTTTCCCCATTAAATGGGTTTTTTGCATAACTACCTGTAAAAGCACCGGAAATAGTCTTGACATCAGCCATTCTATCCCTTTCAGACCTGTTCTTGGCCTGCGCAACATAACTGACTGCTATTTCTCTTTGGTCTTCTGTAATTAACTTTTCTACCAATTCATGCTCCGGAGCTAATGCCAAATAAGTCACTCCATATATGGTGTCAATCCTTGTTGTAAAGACTTTGATTTTTTCGTTTTGACCTTCTACATCAAATACCATTTCTGCACCCAAAGATCTACCTATCCAGTTCCTTTGCATTTCCTTAACAGGGTCTGGCCAATCTAAACTTTCCAAACCATTCAGTAATCTTTCAGCATAGGCGGTAATTCGCATACTCCATTGCATCATACGTTTTCTTTCTACGGGATGCCCTCCTCTTTCAGAGAAACCATCCTTGACCTCATCGTTAGAAAGCACCGTACCCAATGCCGCACACCAATTGACAGTGGTCTCTGCCAAATAAGTAAGCCTATACCTTAATAATACTTTTTGTTTTTCCTCTGTTGAATACTCCGCCCAATCCTCAGCACTAAAAATCTCAGTATCCTCATCACAAGCTGCTTTAACTCCCTTGTTTCCTTCTTTTTCAAAGATTGATACAAGATGAGCTATTGGCATGGCCTTATCAGCTGCCATGTCATAATAGCTTTCAAAAAGCTGCATAAATATCCACTGTGTCCATCGATAATATTCAGGATCAGAGGTTCTTACTTCTTTACTCCAATCAAAGGCAAATCCTATGTTCTTGAGTTGTTCGGTATACCTTTTAATATTTTCTTCAGTGGTAATTGCAGGATGTTGACCTGTCTGAATCGCATATTGCTCTGCCGGAAGACCAAATGAATCGTAGCCCATTGGATGCAATACATTGAATCCTTTCAATCTTTTGTAACGTGTTACAATATCAGAGGCAATGTAACCTAATGGATGGCCTACGTGAAGTCCTGCTCCAGAAGGATACGGAAACATATCCAAAGAATAAAACTTGGGTTTATTTGTTTCCGGACTAGCATTGAAAATTCCGGTTTGCTCCCAGCGGTCCTGCCATTTTTTTTCAATGGCGCGAAAATTATAATCAGACATTTTCAGTAATTGTAAAATTATTGGTCAATTCAATTCCAAAAGTATAAAAAATATCCCTATTCATTTCGAATATGGATAACTATATATAAATCACTTTTTAATTAAAAAATAATATCGTGGTCAAATCTACCAATTTCTAAAAACTCTTCCCCTTCTTTGAAAAATCCAGTTTCTCCAAAATCCGTATGAAAAATTAATTTCAGCCCCTGCACTTAAGGTAAAATACCCATCATATCGGGCTCCCGGCTCATTTAGCCTTGGGTCACCACTGCCTCTTCTTGCACTTCCTTGAGTATTCCTGATCAACTCTATATTTGGTTCTCCATTTGGAAGTAAAAATCGTTCTTGCCTAACTGAAAGCCGAAGCCTATCAGGGTTTTCTCCGGAAATATAATCTTCGATCAACTCTTCATAAAAACCGGAAATATCAAAAGCACTGACATCATCCAAATAATCTGAAAATGTAAACCTATAATTACCTTCAATGAATAAATCCAAATATAAATTTGCCTTGAATTTTAAACCAATCCCCATAGGCATGATCACAACCACGTTATTATAAAGTTCATTTTCAGTTCGCAATGGTCGCAATGCCACCCAATTATCTTTATAATTAGTGTATGGATCAATGGTAGAGGCTCCCAAGCCTAAAAAGACATAGGGATTAAAAAAGTCTCTATTGATATTGTATTTTTTCACTGGTTTTAAGTAGTACTCTATCAAAATTGCTGTCTCCCAATTTTTACTGCGGAAATTTAAGTTCCTAGGTACTCTACCACTTTTGGGATCAGCATGATCATCTTGACCGGAAATTTGGTAATACCCTAGATCTCCTCTGACTTTCAGATTGGTACCGAAGGTATACCTTGCACTAAACCCTGCGTAATAATCCGGTTGTACACCTTCCTTGTATTGCCATAATGCATAAAGGTCTCCAAAGTACTGGGATGGGCCACCTTGTAGAGAAAAAGACCATAATTCCTCTCTTCTGTACTTGTTAAACCCTTGACCAAATGTTTGTAGTAAAATACACGTTAAAAAAATGTAATAAAAAATATTTTCTTGCTCATCTTACGCTAAACCTAATCCCTCGCCATTAACCTATTGGCTATAAACCCCCTAAAGATAATATAGAAAGCTACAATAAAAAAATTACTTTGTGGCAATTTTATCCAAGCCTGAGCGTATGTGTAAATCTCTCTGAGGGAAAGGAATTTCTATGTTCTCTTCCTTAAATTTTTTAAAGATTGCATAGTACAGCTGACTTTTCAAAACATTTGGTTTGTTGGTATATTCAGTGGTCCAAACCCTCAGATTAAAATCAATACTACTATCATTGTATTTATCAAAAAGTACATCGGGCTCCGGTTTGGTCAATACACCCGGATATTCTTTCACCACTTCCAAAAGAATCCGTCTAATTTTTTCAGGGTCCTCTTTATAGGATACACCTACAGGAATATTAAACCTTATATTACTGTCATTGTGTGACCAATTGATAACAGAATTATCAATAAATTGACTATTCGGAACAATAATAGAAATATTATCATTGGTAAGTATGGTAGTGGATCTGGTAGATATTTTTTCGACATCTCCATATACTTCATCGACTTCTATCCTGTCTCCTACTTTAATTGGTCTCTCCAAAAGAATGATCAAACCACTTATGAAATTATTTGTGATATTTTGTAGTCCAAATCCAATCCCTACGCCGATTGCCCCGGCTAAAATCCCTAAGGCACTCAGGTCCACATTACTATTCTGCAAAATGGTTATTAAACCGATGATGATAAGCAGGTACTTGAAGAAAGATGCAATGGATTGACGAATGCCAACTTCAATTTTATATCTGGCCAAAACTTTATTAGCAAGAAACCTTCTAGCCAGTTCGGATATTGCAAAAACCAAGACTATGGATACGGTTAAACCTAAAAATAACCCTATGGTCAACCTAGTTTCTCCGACCATAATAATTTTAAAATCGAGAATTTCGTTTATTTTTTGAATAGTTCTGTAAAATCTCCATTCTTAATATCTTGTATAAATTCAAACATAAAATTTATCTTTAATTTACAAGTAATACCCTGGTAATCTACGGAAAATTAATCAAGAAATCTTGCAAAAAAATTCATTAACAAACACTCTTTGAGGCAAATAGTTAAATTTCCTATTCCATTCCATAAAAAGCCTACAATTTAGGTACATTTGTTGCTAATTTCATGCCATGAGTAAACAAAACGAAGAACTCGAACATAGACTAAAACTCAGAAACATCAAACATTCTGATTTTAATGACATCCGGGAAATAATGGTTTCTACTTACAAAACCGAAGCCATGTCTTGGACCAAGGAAGAATTTGAAAACCAACTAAATGCTTTTCCGGAAGGTCAAATCTGCCTAGAAGATAATGGAAAGGTCGTAGCAGTGGCCCTAAGTATCATTGTTGATTATTCTAAATACGGGGATAATCACTCCTATGAGCAGATCATTGGCTACGGCAAGTTTGACACCCATGATGATAGCGGAGACACGCTTTATGGCACCGATGTTTTCGTAGATAAAGAATACAGAGGATTAAGATTAGGAAGAAGACTGTATGATGCCCGTAAGGAGCTATGTGAAAACCTAAATTTAAGGTCAATTATTGCAGGTGGAAGAATTCCCGGATACAGCAAATTCGCTGATAAAATGTCTCCTCGAAAATACATAGAATTAGTAAAGAATAAGGAAATTTTTGATCCGGTTCTTTCCTTTCAGCTTGCCAACGAATTTCACGTAAGAAAAGTAATCACAAAATATTTACCCGAAGATACCGACTCGAGGGCTTACGCAACACTACTTGAGTGGATCAATATCTACTACGAAAAAGAAGAAAAGCTCATTGGCAATAAAAAAACAATTGTTAGACTAGGTCTTGTACAATGGAAAATGAGGCGATTTAATGATGTTGACGACCTCATGCAGCAAGTAGAGTTTTTTGTAGACACGGTATCTGATTACCAATCTGATTTTTGCTTATTCCCGGAGTTTTTTAATGCCCCGCTTCTGGCAGGATTTAATAAAATGGACGCTTCAGAAGCCATCAGAAATTTGGCGGATTACACGGAAGAGATCATTAACCGGATGCGGGATCTTGCCCTGTCATACAATGTAAATATCATTGCTGGTAGCATGCCTGAATACGATGGAAAAAACTTCGAAATGTCAGTTATTTATGCAGAAGAGATGGCACCATGGACAAGCAATACAAGCTCCATATTACACCGGACGAACAATCTTACTGGGGGCTACAAGGAGGGAATGGTATCAGCGTTTTTGACACAGATGCCGGAAAAGTTGGTATACTCATCTGTTACGATGTAGAATTCCCAGAGTTAGGACGGATTTTGGCTGAAAAAGAAATGGACATTCTTTTTGTTCCATTTTGGACAGATACAAAAAATGCGTACCTCAGGGTAAGCACTTGTGCCAAGGCAAGAGCTATCGAAAATGAATGTTATGTGGCCATAACCGGTTCTGTGGGAAATCTCCCTAGGGTAGAAAACATGGACATTCAGCATTCCCAAGCAGCCATATATTCACCGTCTGATTTTTCATTCCCTCATGATGCAATTATAGGTGAAGCTTCTCTGAATACAGAAACTACGATCGTGGCGGATGTAGACTTGGCCTTGTTAACCAAATTGCGTAAAACAGGAAGTGTTCGAAACCTTGAACAACGAAGGCTAGACCTGTACTCAATACAATGGAAAAAAAATAGGAAATGAATCACTTCAATATAAATTATAAAGAAGTCCTTTCTAAAGCTAAAGACATTAAACTTATTGTTACAGATCTGGATGGTGTTTTGACAGATGGGGGCATAGTATTGGATGACAACGGAATGGAATACAAGAGGTTTCAAGTTAAGGATGGGCAAATCATCCGTTTTCTTCGTGAATCCGGTATCAAAACCGGGATTATTACCGGTAGAGACGTGTCCGTATCGAAAATCCGTTGTGAACAAATGGGAGTAGATTTTCACTTACATGGAGTAAATGATAAATGGCCCACATTACTATCCATTATCACAGAAATGGGTTTGAAAACCAATCAAGTTGCTTATATTGGAGATGATATAATTGACATGGAATTACTGAGCCATGCAGGCTTTTCTGCAGCTCCGGCAGATGCCATCTTCTACATCAAGGACAAGGTGGATTATGTTACTTTAAAAAAGGTGGCGAAGGAGCTTTTAGGGAACTGGCAGATTTAATCCTTTATGCCAATGGAAACCTTCCTTCACCCATTACCTCTACCGCAAATTAATTGACTAATAAAAACCTTAAAAATGAAAATTAGCCAACAAGAGATGACCATAAATGGAAACTTAAAACTAGGTGGAAATCAACCTGTTTTATTTTCAGGGCCCTGTGCAGTTGAAAGTCCGGAAATATGTCTGGAAATTGGCACTAAAATAAAAACCTTGTCAGAAAAACATGGCTTTGGCTATGTATTTAAAGCCTCCTTCGACAAGGCTAACCGAACCTCTACAGAATCATTTAGAGGCATTGGGTTTGAAAAATCTTTACAAGTATTGGAAATGGTTGGTCAAACCCTTGACGTTCCTTTGGTCACAGACATACATGAAAGTTATCAAGTGGAAGCGGTAGCTGAGGTAGTAGATGTATTGCAAATCCCGGCATTTCTCTGCAGGCAAACCGACTTACTAATAGCAGCAGGAAAAACCGGTAAAGCCATCAAGATTAAACGGGGTCAATTTATGGCTCCTGAAGACATGCAATATGCGGTGGATAAAATTCGATCCACAGGTAACAACAACGTGGCCCTTACAGAAAGAGGATTCTCGCTAGGCTACCATAACCTTGTAGTTGATATGCGAGCATTACCTATAATGCGCCAGTTTGCTCCTGTAGTTTTTGATGTAACTCACAGTGTTCAGCAGCCCGGCGCAAATAAAGGAAGCAGCGGAGGACAGAGACAGATGGCTCCTTATCTTGCAAGGGCAGCAGCTGCTGCAGGTGTGGACGGGTTCTTTATAGAAACTCACCCCAACCCGTCTGTTGCTTTAAGTGATGGCCCAAATATGGTCCCTCTGGATAAAATGGATGAATTTCTAGCCATGCTAAAAGATGCATGGACAATAGGAAATAATTATAAAAAGTATTCTTTGCAATGAAGAAAGCTAAGTGGTACTTCTTTTTATTTTGGTTTGGGCTAATGCTTTGTTTGAGCATCAATGCCTTTTCCCAAAACCAATTGGTAAGTGGGCAGATTAGAACACTTATCGAAGGAGACAGTACCTACTTTAACATTGCTTTTGATCAGTACCCATTACACTCGAGAACAGCGCTAATTTCTTTTTATACTGAAAGGTCTTTCATACCGGGGTGGTCAGAAAATCAACAATTGACTTGCAATGCTCTGGAATTGCGACACCTTATTCAAAATGCATCTTTTGATGGCTTACTACCGGAAGATTACCACCTAGAAGGCCTTAACTCTTTTTTGAAAAATATTTTTCAGGAATTCCCTTAACTCCCTTTGAATTGGCCAAGGTAGATTTTTTACTTAGTGATGCATTTATCCTATATGCCAACCATATTTTCGGAGGGAAAGTCCATCCGGAACACCTCCACAACACTTGGGAAATCTTGCAGAAAGGAAATGAACTCAAAGTAATAGAAAAACTCTACTTGGCTGTATCAGAAAATAACGTAAAAAAACAACTTTTCAGCTTGCAGCCAAAATTTGCTATTTATCCACGCATGAGGCAATCCATGAAAAAATATTTGGAGCTAGAAAAACTTATCTCCGGAAAAAACTGGCAAAAGATATCTCCGAAAGAATCAATTGAGCCTCTTCAAGAAAATGAATTGATCCCCTCCATTCGGAAAAGGTTGCAATTGTGGAAAGACCTAAAGCCTTATCCTCTTTCATCTGGAGCAGAAAATATTTTCGACTTCCTAATGCTTCAAGGTGTTAGAACCTTCCAAGAAAGAAATGGGCTTCATCCGGACGGGGTACTCGGAAAGGCCACGATAGAAGCATTGAACAAATCCCCTCAAGAACTTATCAAGCAGGTAAGTGTCAATATGGAAAGGTTAAGATGGCTTCCCGACACAACTGTACAGGAATTTATATTGGTCAATATCGCCAACTATTCATTGGATTACATCAATAAAAAAGACACCTTACTTCATTCCAATGCCATTGTAGGGAAAACCTACAGAAAAACTCCCGTTTTCAATGGGACTATGAGTTATTTGGTCTTTAGTCCTACTTGGACAGTTCCTCCTACTATATTGAAAAATGATGTAATCCCTGCGGTAAAGGAAAATCCTAATTACCTTCAATCAAAAAACATGCGTATTCTTGATTTTTCAGGAAAAGAAATCTCCCCATCTTCAATCAATTGGCGCACGGTTAATGGAGATAATTTTAAATACATGGTAAGACAAGACCCAGGACCATCCAACGCCCTTGGCAGGGTAAAGTTTATGTTTCCCAATAAACACAATGTTTACATTCATGACACGCCCTCAAGGTCGCTCTTTTCAAAAGAAGACAGGGCTTTAAGTTCTGGCTGTATACGTATAGAACGTCCTGTAGACCTAGCCAAATTATTACTTTCCGACCAAGAAAAATGGACAGATGATTTAATAAAAGAAGCACTTTCAGACAATAAAGAGCGAACTGTTAGCTTAACAAGAAAAATACCTGTGATTATTCTCTATCTAACCTTTTGGACAGATAGCAGAAAAAAGGAACAAGTAAGGAAAGATATTTATGAAAGAGATGATGAGCTCTATAAGTTAATGCGAAAACCGATAACAAATCAATAAAAATTTATTAGGAGAAATTAGCTTGAGGCCCATTCTTTAATAAAAACAGATTGCCTTCTATATTGAGGTTCGCTAGCATGGACAAATAAGCAACTTTTTTCTTTTATCAATTCAATGATAGCTTCAAAATTATCAGAAGGTAAAGCCGGACAACCTAAACTTCTACCAAGCCTTCCATGCCGTTTAACGAATGAATTTTCAGCATAATCAGCAGCATGTATCACAATGGCTCTTGCCCTAGCATTGTCGTTAATCCCTTTTTCCATTCCATCCAACCGCAGAGATTTCCCATGTTTCCCAACATATGTTTCACCTGTTAGGTAAAACCCTAGACTACTCATATAGCTTTCCGGTATATTCGAAAATTTTTCAGCATGCAAACCACCCGAATTCCTTCCATGGGCCACAAGAGAAGCATATTCCAAGGTTTGATTATCAAAATCAATTACCCAAAGCCTTTGTTCAGAGGAGGGCAAATCAAAATCGATTATTGTCAATGGTTTTCCTTCTTCAATCAAACCCTCGTCAATCATTTTCGAATAACCTTCATAGGCCATGGTCAAGACTTCCTTCTTAAGCAATGGGTGTTTATCCCCCACTTTCTCCCATAGATTTTCTACATTTTCGCCAATTGCCATAGTCCCATCTTTTTCCATTGGAATTGTATTGACAAAAAGGGAAGGTTGCATCTCAATGGCAAAAACCGGAAATACTATAAAAATTGTAAAGGCAATTATTTTAATCATAAGAAATCTTATACATGCAAATGCAAGATTAAAAGGATAAATCTCAATAAACCACTACAATATAAGTCAATTTAACATCAAAATAATTCCCAAATGGCAAAAAAATTGCTGGTTTACTTTGGGCAACCCCAATACAAAAGAGGGAAAAAGCAATTCCAGAAATATCTATTTTGATCATTTTCACTCCTTTTTTAATCAAATGAACTAATAACACTTGGAGTCGATAATTTGACAATATACCTAAACAAAAACCTCGGAGGAGAAAATTAAATGATCAATCTAACCGAACGCCAAGACTCACTTTAACCTTAATTTGATTAATTTTGAACCGATTCGCCCTAAATATTTGTTCTTTCGGTTGAAAAAGGTAAAATGGGCTAGAAATTAAATGTAGGCCAATTAATAAAAGCTAGAAACTTTACGATTTCTTTATCCTCGTGGGTATAGAAACATAAAAAAAACAATTATACAGGTATTCTGTTAAACAATTTATGAAAATAGCCATTTATAGAAAAGAGCACTTTAATGCTGCCCATAGGCTTCACAACCCCCAGTGGTCAGCGGAAAAAAATGATGCAGTTTTCGGAAAATGTAATAATCCCAGTTACCATGGCCACAATTATGACCTGGAAGTAAAGCTTACAGGGCCAATAGATCCTGAAACAGGCTATGTCTATGACATGAAGTTATTGAAGGATGTAATTAAAGAAAATGTTACGAAAAAGTTTGATCACAAAAATTTAAATTTAGATGTCGATGAATTCAAGAACCTTAATCCAACTGCAGAAAACATTGCTGTGGTTATTTGGAATATTTTGAGAGAGAAAATTGAATTAAAATACGACTTAACAATTCGATTATATGAAACAGAAAGAAACTTTGTTGAATTCAGCGGGGATTGATCTCAATCAAGCCATTGACGACATAGGAGATGACCATATTTCTTCTTCCCATGACACTCCATTGCGGGAAGATGCTTTTGAGATGGATGATGATCTGAAAATGGAATTGATTGAAAAACATTTTAAAGAAATCATGAATATTCTTGGCATGGACCTGAAAGACGATAGCTTGAAAGGCACTCCAAAAAGAGTAGCTAAAATGTTTGTGAAAGAAGTTTTTCAGGACTGGACCCAAAAAACAAACCAGAGGTAAAACTATTTGAAAATAAATACAAGTACAATGAAATGCTGGTAGAGAAAGACATTACCTTTTTCTCCCACTGTGAACATCATTTTGTACCTATTTATGGAAAAGCACATGTGGCTTATATTTCTAATGGCAGTGTAATCGGATTGTCTAAAATAAACAGAATTGTTCAATATTTTGCCAAAAGGCCTCAGGTTCAAGAAAGGCTTACTGTCCAAATTGGTAATGAACTAAAAAAAGCTTTAGGGACAGATGATGTAGCTGTAATTATGGACGCAGACCATATGTGCGTTTCCAGCAGAGGCGTACGAGACACTAGCAGCAGTACTGTCACCTCTTTTTATAGCGGGAAGTTTGAAAATGACAATCAAAAAAGAAACGAATTCCTCAAATACATTTCTCTATCAAGGTAATCTCCTTTTAACCTTATAATTAACTGTATTTAAAGCTGTTATTTCTAAAAAATAACAGCTTTTTTTTTATACCTCCCCATTTTATCAGGAAAAATATTAAACAATTTGGCTACTAATTAATTCTACTTAGTAAACATTGTGTAAGTATATGAAGGGAAAGAAGATTATCATCATCGGTGGTAAAAGTGGAATTGGTAAAAAAGTGGTGGAAAGTCTCAACCAAAAAGGTGCCGAGGTATATGCTTTCTCAAGGTCATTTTCAGGAGAACACCACTTTGATGTTTTAGAAGATTTTGAAGCAATACCCAATGTACCTGAAGAAATTCATGGATTGGTTTATTGCCCAGGGACAATCAATTTAAAACCATTCAAAAGGCTAACAATCGATGACTTCAGACATGACCTGGAGGTCAATTACCTTGGAGCAATAAAAACGTTACAGTTTTTAGAGAATTCATTGAAAAAATCGAAAACTGCCTCTGTTGTGCTATATAGTAGCATTGCAGTACAGACAGGCTTGGGTTTTCACAGCTCCATTGCCGGGGCAAAAGGGGCCATAGAAGGGCTTACTCGGTCTCTCGCGGCCGAATGGGCCAATTTTGGTATTCGCGTTAATGCCATTGCACCATCACTTACCGACACTCCTTTAGCAAAGGTTTTGCTTTCTACGGACGACAAACGAAATACTGCTGATAAAAGGCATCCCCTTGGCCGGTTTGGGAAAACTACAGATATTGCAGCCGCTACAATATTTTTACTATCTGATCAATCTTCTTGGATTACCGGGCAGGTAATTAAGGTGGATGGTGGCATATCGGCAATTAAATAATTACCCCCTTCAATGGAAAAAATAGAGCAGATAGGCAAGGATTGCCTTGGTATTTAAATCAGTTAAGTAATGAGGACTCCACCGGAATCATATCTAATTTTTAAAGCAGAATTAAAAAAAGCCAAGCTTGAAAAAGAGCTATTAAAGCAAGAATATGAGGATAAGCTAAAAAAATCAACCAAGAATTATCCCGATTGAAAGAGCAAATTTCAGCCCAACAAGACCTGATGAAAACAACCATAAATTATGCAGTTAAGCTTGAAGATGACTTAGAGAATTTCAAACAGTTTGTTGAAGAAGAGAAAAACAATAGAAAAAGCTCTTTTCATTAATCAATTATTTACATTGCCTGTATAATAAGGTAATGAAGCAGAACAAGAATGATTATGACTGACACCTTGAATAAACAGGAATTGCAAGATTTCAAAATTGCTATAGACGAAGAATATGCTAGGGTTGAAACCAATAAACCCAAAGGGATTATCCTCTGCACTTTATTGGTAGATTATGTACCAATTACCGATTTTAAAGCTATTTTCAACAAAATCACTAAAATTGTAAAAGAAGGTAACTACAACAAATTCATATTCGACAAAAGAGCTTTAAGGGCTTTTCACCAACCCAGCATGGAATGGTATTTTTTAGAATGGAAGAAAGAAGTGTTTTTTTATGGAATCAAAACACATAGGAAAATTTTACCAAAAGAAGCATGGTTTGTGAAACTGGTTATGATAGCCAAAAAACAAATTACACTGGAAAATCCCGGCAATATTATTCGTAACCTTGATATAAAATACTGCGACAGCATAGAAGAAGCCATAGCTGAATAATGAAGCGATTTACAAAAGACATCTTGATTAATAAAGGCAAAGTCTTCAATAGAAATTTCGTCAACTGCCTGAGTGGATACAAAAGTTTGAATCTTATTGGGAGCATTAATACCGAAAATGCTAAAACAAATTTAGCCCCATTTAGTCAAGTATTTCATATCGGAGCCAACCCAGCTACGGTTGGTGTTTTATTCCGCCCCCATTCCGTGGAACGGCATACATTGGAAAACATCCTTCAAAATGGCTGTTTCACTTTAAACCACGTAGCTGAAAATTTTTACAAAGAAGCCCACCAATGCAGTGCAAGATGGGACCAGTCAGAATTTAAAGCCACAGGATTGGAGGAAGAATTCCTGAATGATTTTAAAGCTCCATTTGTGAAATTAAGTCCCTTGAAAATAGCTTGTGTAGTAAAAGATAAAATCACATTAGCCGTCAATGAAACAATTTTAATCGTAGCCAGTATAGAAGAGGTATATGTAGCAGCCAATGCTGTTGAAGAAGACGGGTTTATTGCCTTAGACAAGGTAGGTAGCATTACGGTCTCGGGCTTAGACAGCTACCACGCTACAAACAAGCTGGGCAGATTACCCTACGCGAAACCCTTTCAAAAAACTAAATAACATAAACCTGATAGTTGTTTAAAGGGTAACCTATCCTTTTACAATTCCTTTGGCTGAAAAATTCAACTCAAAAAAATCGCAACACAAATCATACATTGTTATTTAAAAGACGAGGGGCAACACTCCTATTAAAAACATTCCACCCACAATAATGCTTATAGGCGGAATGTTTTTTTGTAGATTATCTAACGGAATAGGATTGTGCAAAAGAGCGCCCTGCCGGCGTAAGACCTTCCACTCTTAACTGCCCACTAAATTCTTCAAGAAACTTCCCTACTTTTTCTGGATCTTTGGCCGGTTGGTCATTTATATCAGTAATGATAAATCCATTTCCAAACCCAAGATCATTGAGATAACCTCTGGTCATAGAAGAAATTTTGACTCCGTAGGGTATACCGTATCGGTCCATTTCGATGGCATTGATGGTTTCAAGCTTCGCACCCAATAATGCAGAAGCATAAAAGGATCTCTTGATAACTCCGGTCCCTCCCAATAGATTCTGTAGGGTCAATTGAACCGTATTAAGTTTCCCTTCTCTTTTATAACTTACATTGATTTTATCGCCCGGATAGTAGTAAGACAATGCCTCCTCAAAGCTGCCCTTTCCTGTTATTTCAGTTCCGTCAATTTTTACAATTACATCATTTACCTTCATTCCTGATTTTTCTGCAGCACCATTTCTAATCACATGAGAAACAATGACACCATCTAAAGATTGTAGATTCATTTCCTCAGATAAATCAGGGGAAATCTCTTTAATCTCTATCCCCGGAATTGCTTTTTGAACTTCCCCATACCGAATAAGATCATTTGCAATTTTTGTAGCAATATCGACAGGAACAGCAAAACCATAGCCAGTGTAGGAACCTGTTCTACTCAAAATGGCCGTATTAATCCCAACCAACTCACCATTTACATTTACTAATGCTCCTCCGGAGTTTCCGGGATTAATCGGAGCATCTGTTTGGATAAAAGATTCCAAAGGAAACTCACCACCCATAATGTTGATCTGTCGTTCCTTTGCAGAAACTATTCCTGCCGTCACTGTGGAAGTAAGATTGAAAGGATTACCCACTGCCAGTACCCATTCACCTATCTTCAATTCCCGACTGCTTCCAATTTCTATGGCCGGAAGGTTATCTGCTTCAATTTTTAGAACTGCAATATCAGTATTTGCATCTGAACCTATTAAACTGGCTTTATACGTTCTTTTCTTATGAATCACTTCAATGGTCTCTGCTTTTTCTATGACATGGTTATTGGTAATGATATAACCATCTTCAGAAAAATCACACCCGAGCCGGTGCTTACCGTCTGTTGAGCCATCCCTTGGCCGAAGAAATAATCAAAAATACTATACCTTCTAGAATCAGTTCCTGAAAAGTTTTTTATAAACACTACAGAATTGGTGCTGTTTTCAGAAGCTTTCACAAAAGAATCCGGCACGGGACTCATGATGTTTTGGCTCGTTTCTTCAGCCGGAGCCAAATGACGAACTTGAGACATTGGAATTTCTTCGGAAATACTGAATCGTTCAGGGTTTTTAAACGACAATTCTTCGCTCAAATATTGTTGAAACACCCAAGAGCCAATAATCCCTCCCACAAATGCAACAAGAACTAAACCTAAATTTTTTAACATAACTAAAGACTTTGAATACTTAATTAAATACGGCCATTTATTAATTCAAGCCAATTTATTTAACATTTTTTAAACTTTCTTATGACAAAAAATCACAATGTAAATCCAATCCCAATTTTGTGCCAAAAAACATATGGTTTAAAAAGTTTGAAAAAACGGGAATACTGGTTTTACCTTGTAAATTTGTCAGTAGAAAATAACGCATAATGCCAAGTTCGGCATTGTCCTTTTTTTGAAAGTAAAAAAATTCCATGTCTACAATTAAACGTGTGGCCATCTTAGGCTCAACAGGTAGTATAGGTACACAAGCTTTAGATGTGATTCAGCAACATTCTGACAAATTTGAAGTTGAAGTCCTTACGGCTTTTAATAACAAAGACCTATTAATCAAACAGGCGTTAGCTTTCCAACCAAATGTTGTAGTCATTGGCAATGAAAACCATTATCTTGAGGTTAAAGAGGCTTTGAGCAAACATCCTATTAAGGTATATGCCGGAGATAAGGCACTTGCCTCCGTGGTTGAGATGGAGACGATTGATATTGTGCTTACAGCTTTAGTGGGCTATGCAGGCTTAATACCAACGATCAAGGCCATAGAAGCCGGCAAACCCATCGCCTTAGCCAATAAAGAAACTTTGGTGGTGGCCGGAGATCTTATCACCAAACTCGCCAAAAAGAAAGCTGTAAATATCTACCCGGTAGATTCAGAACATTCGGCGATCTTTCAATGTTTGGTTGGTGAATTTCATAATCCCATCGAAAAAATAATACTTACAGCCTCCGGAGGCCCCTTCCGTGGCAGGGATAGGGAATATTTAAAAAATGTTACCAAAGAACAGGCACTCAAACATCCCAATTGGGACATGGGGGCTAAAATCACAATCGATTCAGCTTCTTTGATGAATAAAGGGCTTGAAGTTATCGAAGCAAAATGGCTTTTTGGATTGGATGCAAGCCAGATTGAGGTAATTGTTCATCCACAATCCATAGTACATTCTTTGGTTCAATTTGAAGACGGTTCGATCAAAGCGCAACTTGGACTACCAGACATGCGTATTCCTATTCAGTTTGCCTTGTCATATCCGGAAAGAGTAAAATCAAATTTTGAAAGATTTAATTTCATGGATTATCCGAATCTTCAATTTGAGAAACCTGATCGACAAACATTCAAAAACTTGGACTTGGCCTTCACGGCCTTAGAAAGAGGTGGGAATGCTGCCTGTTCATTGAATGCTGCCAATGAAATCGCTGTGGCTGCATTTTTGCAGGATAAAGTCAAATTTCTTGAAATGTCAGACTTGATTGAACAGAGTATGGAAAAAATTAGTTTTATTAAAGAACCAAGTTTGGATGACTTAATTGCGACAGACAAGGAAACAAGAATAATTTCAGAAGAATTAATTAGTAGAAAATAAAGAATGGATACATTAATAATGGTAGCGCAATTGCTACTCGGATTGTCGATATTGGTCGGCTTACATGAATTAGGACACCTGCTGGCAGCCAAGATGTTTGGCATGCGTGTCGAAAAGTTTTCTATTGGTTTTCCTCCAAAAATCATAGGATTTCAATGGAAAGAAACAGAATATTCTATAGGAGCAATTCCCCTAGGTGGATTTGTTAAAATCTCCGGAATGGTAGATGAATCGCTTGATTCAGAGCAACTATCGGACGAACCCCAGCCTTGGGAGTTTAGATCCAAACCTGCTTGGCAAAGATTAATCGTGATGCTTGGTGGTATCATCGTAAATGTAATCACCGGGATAATCATATTTGTATTTTTGGTATACAGTAAAGGGGAAACCTATTTTTCAAGAGACCAGGTAATAGAGCATGGGATCGTCGCCTACGATATTGGCGAACAAATAGGCTTGCAGGATGGCGACAAAATACTTGACATCAACGGAGTACCTTATGAATCATTGAATGACCTAAGCAGTGGGAATGCATTGTTAAGCTCAGATGGTTATTATACAGTAGATAGAGACGGCGAAAGTATGAAAATCACAATCCCTAGGGGATTTATCAATTCTTTTTCTGATGAAGAAAGCATGTCTAATTTCATTAGCATTCGATTCCCTTTTAAAATTTTGGAAGTAAATCCTGAAGGAACTGCTGTTGAAGCAGGTATTCAAAAGGGGGATGAAATCGTAGCTGTCAATGAACAACCCATCCAATATTTCAATGAGTTACAAGACGCATTGGCAGTACATAAAGGGGAGACTGTAGCTCTTACGATAGTTAGAGACCAACAAGAAATAATCACCAATACCGAAGTCTTAGAAGACGGGACCATTGGCATTGCCGCAGAAAATTTAATTGAACCTGTTCGCAAAAAATACACCTTTGCAGAATCGATTCCACTGGGAACCGAAAGGGCTTTTAGTGTGGTAATTATCAATGCAAAAGCCATGGGTAAAATGTTTACAGGAGAGGTTTCCACCAAAAACGTTAGTGGGCCTATCGGAATGGCAAAAATTTATGGGCCTACTTGGGATTGGATCAAGTTTTGGTCCATTACAGGCCTGATTTCCATGATTCTGGCCTTCATGAATTTATTACCTATTCCTGCCTTAGATGGAGGGCATGTAATGTTTTTGCTTTACGAAATGGTTTCAGGCAGAAGTCCTTCTGATAGGTTTCTTGAGAATGCCCAGAAAATTGGCATGGTTTTACTGTTAGCAATCATGGTATTTGCCATAGGAAATGACATCCTTAAGCTTTTTACCGGCAGTTAATGACTGAAAAAAACAAAAAAGGGAAATAATATCTCTTTATTTTTAAATTGCCCTTAATATTTATTTCCTGACAATTTGTTAAAGGAAATAAATTGGCATAAGCCTTGGACAGGGTTTGTATAATAACCTTATTAATAGGGGTTTTTCATATTTCAACAAATTAACATGACACAATACCTGTCATAATGTCTGTATGAACAATAACGACAATCAATTATATCAATCACTAATGATGGGGGATTTTTCGGGAGAAGGCGATCTAATTCAGTTAATTACTGACGACGAGGATGAAAATGGCCAAAAAAACGAAAACTACGCCAAAGAAATACCTATTCTTTCCGTCAGAAACACCGTTTTGTTTCCCGGAGTAGTTATTCCTATAACCGTTGGAAGGCAACGATCTATTAAACTTGTTAAAAAAGCCCAAAAGGGAGACAAATTGATCGGTGTATGTGCACAAAGAAACCCCAACATTGAAGACCCTTCATGGGACGATATTTATAAAGTAGGCACCTTGGCCAAAATTGTAAAAATGATCGTTTTGCCCGATGGCAATACCACAATCATTATTCAAGGAAAAAGCGTTTTAAAATAGATGAAGAATTAACAGAGGACCCCTATTTCCAAGCAAATGTCACTTATTTGGATGAAACATTCCCTAAAAATGATGAGAAAATAGAGGCCCTTGAGCAGTCCTTAAAGGAAGCAGCTTTTAAAATTTTACAATTAAATCCTGAAATTCCTAGAGAAGCTCAGGTTGCCTTAGATAATATTGACAGCACCCCTTTTCTTACTCATTTCCTCTCTTCCAATATCAATGCCCCTGTTGAGTCCAAACAAAAATTACTTGAGATCAATGATGGCATAGAAAGAGCTACCCTGTTGCTGGAGTTTATGATGAAGGACATCCAAATGCTGGAGCTAAAAAATGAAATCCAAAAAAAGGTCCATACTGACATTGACCAACAGCAAAGGGACTATTTTTTAAGGCAACAGATGAAGGTTCTTCAAACAGAACTGGGTGACGAGGGCCCGGACAAGGAAGTTGAAGAATTAAGGGCACGTGGCAAAAAGAAAAAATGGCCAAAAGTAGTGGCTGACCAATTCAATAAAGAATTGGATAAAATCATGAGAATGAATCCTGCCACAGCAGAATACCCTATCGCCATTAATTATGCAGAGGTGTTGGTAGACCTACCATGGAATGAATATACTACCGACAATTTTGACCTGAATAGAGCCAAGAAAATCCTTGATCGTGACCATTCCGGCTTGGACAAAGTCAAAGATCGAATCATTGAATATTTGGCAGTATTAAAACTAAAGCAAGACCTTAAAGGACCAATTCTTTGCTTATATGGACCTCCCGGTGTAGGAAAAACATCCTTAGGTAAATCTATCGCTAAAGCCTTGGGCAGAAAGTATGTACGAATGTCCTTAGGGGGACTTCATGATGAGTCTGAAATTAGGGGGCATCGAAAAACCTATATCGGTGCCATGCCGGGCAAAATCATTCAAAACATGAAAAAAGGAAAATCATCAAATCCTGTTTTTGTGTTGGACGAAATAGATAAACTCAGCACGGATTTTAGAGGAGACCCATCTTCTGCCTTTTTAGAAGTATTGGACCCTGAACAAAACAATGCTTTTGTGGACAATTACTTGGAGGTAGATTATGATTTGTCTAAGGTACTATTTATTGCCACGGCCAATACGCTGGAAACTTTGCAGCCTGCCCTTAGAGACCGGATGGAGATCATAGAGGTGACGGGCTACACCATGGAGGAAAAAGTGGAAATTTCAAAAAACACCTGGTACCCAAACAGAGGAAAGAACATGGTCTTAAAGCCAAGGACATTACCTTCTCCAATGATTCTTTGGTCAAAATCATAGAAGATTACACGCGAGAATCCGGGGTTAGAAGTTTGGAAAGGCAAATTGGGAAGGTTATAAGAAATATTGCCAAGTCCATAGCGATGGAAGAACCATATCAGAAAAAATAACTCCGGCATTGGTAAGAAAAATTCTAGGTGGTGAAATATTCGACAAAGAATTTTATCAAGACAATTCTTTGGCAGGAGTGGTTACAGGCCTAGCCTGGACATCTGTGGGAGGAGAAATTTTATTTATTGAAGCAAGTATTAGCAAAGGAAAAGGAAAACTTACACTTTCCGGTCAGCTGGGTGATGTCATGAAAGAATCTGCCATGACAGCCATATCTTATCTTAAATCTCATGCGGACGATCTGGACATAGATTATCGGGTATTTGATCAGTATGATCTACATATTCATGTACCTGCCGGAGCAGTACCTAAAGACGGGCCATCTGCCGGTATCACAATGCTCACAGCCATTGCATCTGTTTATACCCAGAGAAAAGTAAAAACAAAACTGGCCATGACAGGGGAGATCACCTTGAGAGGTAAAGTAATGCCAGTAGGTGGAATCAAAGAAAAAATATTAGCTGCAAAAAGGGCCGGGATCGAAGACATTATCCTTTGCAAACGAAATCAAAGAGACATAGAAGAAATTGATGATTCTTACCTCAAAGGAGTCAAATTTCATTTTGTAGACCATGTAAGCGAAGTATTAGCCTTGGCGCTTCTAGAAGAAAAAGTGTCTAATCCGGTGAAATTCAGCTTCGAAAGTGAAGGAAAGAAATCTGAAGCATCGTAAAAGAACTGAAAAATGAACCATTTAACACCAAAGCAAATTGTTGCTGAACTGGATAAATATATAATTGGGCAGAATGAGGCAAAAGAAATGTCGCGATTGCTTTAAGGAACAGAATTCGCCGGCTTATGGTGAAATCTGACCTTCAAAAGGACATCGTTCCCAATAACATCTTGATGATAGGCTCTACGGGAGTTGGTAAAACTGAAATCGCTAGAAGATTGGCGAAAATTGCCAATGCACCTTTCACAAAAGTAGAGGCATCCAAGTTTACTGAAGTAGGCTATGTTGGAAGAGATGTAGAATCTATGGTAAGAGATTTGGTGGAACATGCCGTAAATCTGGTTAAAGAAGCAAAAAATGAAGAAGTAAAGGAAAAAGCAGCAGTGATTGTTGAAGACATGCTTCTAGATATTTTGATTCCTCCGGTAAGAGGAACAGGTTTTAGCACTACACAAAAAGAGAATTTTAACCCTGACAATGCCAGTGAGCAAGAGCTCAATGAAAAAACCAGAGAGCGATTCAAAGAGAAATTGAAGCATGGAGAACTGGAAGAAAGGAAAATCGAAATCAATGTAAAGCAGTCTTCTCCTGCAGGAATTGGTATGGTGGGAAATGGCATGATGGACGAAGCCAGTATGGCAGGCATTCAAGACATGCTTAGCAATATGATGCCGAAGCGTACCAAAAAAGAAAAGTCACTATTTCGGAAGCTCGAAAAATTTTAATGGAGGAAGAAGCTTCCAAGCTTATTGATTTTGATGAAGTAAAAGAAGAAGCCATCAAGCTTGCAGAGAACAATGGGATCATATTTATTGATGAAATAGACAAAATTGCTTCAAGCTCAAGTAAATCAGGTGGACCGGATGTCAGTAGAGAAGGTGTACAAAGAGATTTGCTTCCGATTGTAGAAGGTAGTGCTGTCAATACCAAGTATGGTTTGGTACATACAGACCATGTACTGTTTATAGCAGCAGGAGCATTTCACGTCAGCAAACCTTCGGATCTGATCCCCGAATTACAGGGAAGATTTCCAATTCGTGTAGAACTTACCAGTTTGACTCAAGAGGACTTCTATAAAATACTTAAGGATCCAAAAAATGCCCTTACCAAGCAATATCAGGCTTTATTTGAAGCAGAGGAAGTTTATTTAGAATATACTGACGATGCCATCCAAGAGATTGCCTCACTGGCATTTAGTATCAATGAAGAAGTAGAAAATATCGGTGCAAGAAGGTTACATACAGTTATGAGTCATTTATTAAACGACTTTTTGTTTGAGGTTCCGGATTCAATTGGTCCCAATAGCAAAATCATGATTACAAAAGATCTTGTCAATGAAAGGTTAAGCTCTTTGGTGAAAAACAGAGACCTTTCCCAATTCATCCTTTAATACCTATGAAATAAAACTAACTTGCCATCAGGTGTGATCTGGAACCACACCTGATGGCAACATAGGTAGCTTATATAGTTTTACACCACAAGCATCCTGAATGGCATTCCGCAAAGAAGGAGCAATGCATACGATCGGAGCCTCCCCTGCCCCGGAGGAAGGAAGATCCTCTCTATTCAACAATATTACTTTCATTTCAGGTACGTCACTGAACCTAGGCACGCGGTAGGAAGTTAGTCCGGGATTTGTCAACTTGGCATCTTTAAAGTCTACCGCTTCAAATAGCGCCCCTCCTAAGCCTTGTAGTACACAACCTACAACCTGACTTTTAAGATGTCTGGGGTTGATGATCACACCACATTCAAAGGCAGTCACCACCCTACGGACGTTCAATTTTCTCGATTCACTTTCCACCTTTACCTCAACGAAGGTGGCTACAAAGCCTCCTTTAACCGTCCCACAAGCCATTCCAAACCCTGTTTCAGCTTGGCTTTTTTCCTTTCCCCAACCAAAGGCTTCGGCCCCTGCTTTTATTACATCTATTAACCTAGGCTTTTCCAGATGTGCAATCCTAAATTGCAATGGATCATATTTTAAATCTCGTGCCAAATCATTAACGATAGACTCAATAGCAAAAATATTGGCAGTTGAGGATAATGCCCTATAAGATCCTTGACGCAATGGTGAAGATGAGCGGTGATACTCCAAGTGTTCTTGGGCCCCCGAATAAGGGAAATCTATTCCTGCAGCTCCAGAATTGTAATTATGGAATTCCCAAGTGTTAATTTTCCCTTGGTTTACAGAAGCCTTGACCTCAATCACTCCCGCAGGTCGAAAATAAGCCCATTTAAATTCTTCCTCCCTTGTCCAGCAAACTTTCACCGGACGACCAGCTTTTTTGGATAATTTGGCTGCTTCAATCCCTACATCACTGCTTTGCTTTCCTCCGTAACCGGAGCCTGTATCAGGAACATGAACACGTATTTTATTTAATGGAAGACCAAATTCTTTTGCCAAGTCTTCATGCAAACCAAAAGGGCGTTGAGTCCCTGCCCAGACCTCCACTTCACCATCCTTCCAATGGGCTATGGCTGCCCGGGTTTCCAATGGCACATGGGCAATATAATCAATCTCAAAGCGCTGATTAATTTTCAATGAAGCACCTTCATAACTATCTTCAAGACTTTTACTTTTCGATTTTCCTTCCTTAGAGGTTTTAATTAAATGTTCAAAGACCTCTGCACGCTCAACCAGAGCCCCTTCCCCCAAGTACAATCAATAGCAGCCAATGCCATTGCTGCTTTTCCGGGGCTATCTGCTACAAGTCCAATAAAATCTCCATCTCTAACCAACATTACACCTGGGATTTTTTCAGCATTTGTCGTTTCGACATGAAGTAGTTTAGCCCCATAAGCAGGAGCACGCAATATTTTACCGTAAACCATATTTGGCAAAACCATATCAGAAACATACTTATGGCTTCCGTTGATAAAATCTTTTCCATTAATTTTGGAAATAGATTGTCCTGCAACTTTCCACTTGGCCGGAGCTATTGTGGAGACATCTTTATTGATTTTTCTAAGCACCTTTTTTCCTGATAATAGTGCCCCAAAATCAACACTCTTGGCTGAGCCTACATCTAGCACCTTCCCATCTTTTAATTGCAATTGGGAAGTGGCTACGCCCAATACGGTTTCAGCTTCCTCCAACAAAATCCCCTTTAAGTTAGCCGCAGCCAGTCTAAGAATAGGAGAAATTTGAAGCGTGGTCAGGCTACCATAGGTGCCCCGGTCATATGGTGTGAGAGAAGTATCCCCCATGATCATCTTAATTTCTTGAGGAGCAACAGACAACTCCTCAGCCACTACTTGACTTAGGGAGGTTCGGATGTTTTGCCCAATTTCAACCTTCCCTGTAAATACAGTAATTTTTCCCGCATCAGAAATGTGAATCCAAGACGAAATCAAATCTTTGTCCGGAAATTCAAATTTATCATCTGCGGTAGCAGCAGTGGATACAAATACATCTGTAAACAATATATAAGTAGCCGCACCAGCCCCCATAAGTTTAAAAACTTTCTTCTTGACATCCCTCCTTCGGAACTTTTCCAATCACTTAAGGTAGGGAACAGGTATTTATCAGGATTAGGGGTCATTGCTCTTATTTCTTTTGACTTAATTTTGATAGGGCATCGAGAATGGCCGGATAGGTACAGCAACGGCAAATATTGCCGTTTAATCCAGAGACCAACTCCCTAGGACCGGCATCAGGGTTCTTCTCCAATAGAGCCACGGCAGAAACTACCATTCCTGAAGCACAAAAGCCACACTGAAAAACACCTTCTTCAAGAAAAACCTTTTGTACCGGATGTAGTTCATTTTGCCTCGCTATCCCTTCGATAGTTACTATGTTTTTATCTGCCACAGAAGTGACAGGGGTTATACAAGCAGGAAGGGGAATACCATTGATTAAAACTTTACATGCTCCGCAGGCTCCTTCACCACATCCATACTTGGTACCGGTGAGGTTCAATTGATCTCTTAACACCTCCAACAGACTAGGGTTATCAACTGTTTTTACCAAATATTCTTTACCATTTACATTCACTTTCATTATTTCTTGCGGAAGGTTCTCACTATTGTATAATTTAGGAATTTTTCCATCCTGATACAACCTGAAAGGGAATTTGGTTAAAATATTGATTCTCATCATGATTTATTTTTCACATATCTTCAAAATCCTTGGTGGACAAGGACATTTTAAATAATTTTGGGATTCGAAATTTTAATACTGTTGACATCATCTAACAAAAACAGTGTTACTTAAAATGGTATTTGCCCATGACAACTTTCAATAAAAGATCGCAGGAAAGTGAGGGTCGACCATTTCCAATATGAGACTAGAAACAATCAGATGAAAAAAGAGCTGTTATTACAGGTGTACATGCCTGGGTACCCGAGTATGTACTAGACAACAAAGAACTGGAAACTATGGTAGATACCAATGACGAGTGGATTACCAGTCGGACAGGTATCAAGGAAAGGCGAATTTTAAAAGGTGAAAACCAAGGAACTTCAGTTATCGGTACGGAGGCAGTCAAAGGTTTACTGGAAAAAACCAACACCAATCCGGAAGATATAGATTTGATTATCTGTGCCACCGTAACTCCGGACATGCTATTTCCTGCAACAGCCAATATAATCGCCCACAATGTGGGGGCAAAAAACTGTTATAGTTTTGATATATCCGCCGCTTGTTCCGGATTTTTGTATGCCCTTTCCATGGGAAGTCAGTTTATAGAAACCGGCGCACATAAAAAAGTTATAATCATAGGGGCCGACAAAATGTCCTCTATTGTAAATTATCAGGATCGAACCACATGTATTATCTTCGGTGATGGTGGTGGAGCTGTCTTACTAGAGCCGACTGAAGAAAATATAGGTGTAATGGACTCTATGTTACATACAGATGGATCCGGCGCGGACTTTCTTCGAATTGAAGCAGGAGGAAGTAGAAAACCTGCCTCTGTAGAAACAGTAACCGGCAGAGAACACTTTGTTTACCAAGAGGGGTCGACGGTATTTAAATTTGCTGTAACCAATATGGCAGAGGTTAGTGCCCAGATCATGGAGAAAAACAATTTGACTGCAGATGACATCACTTGGTTGGTACCACATCAAGCCAACAAAAGAATAATCGATGCAACTGCGAGAAGAATGGGCATAGGTCCTGAAAAAGTTATGCTAAACATTGAAAAGTATGGCAATACCACAGCAGGCACCCTACCTTTGTGTCTTTGGGATTATGAATCCAAGTTAAAAAAAGGTGACAACTTAATTTTGGCTGCTTTTGGTGGTGGATTTACCTGGGGAGCAGTATATTTAAAGTGGGGATATGACCCTAAAAGCGTTTAACCAAAATCAAAGCAAATATGGCAAGTACTGCTGATTTCAAAAATGGCCTTTGTCTGGAATTTAATCATGACATTGTAACAATTGTTGAATTCCAACATGTAAAACCCGGAAAAGGCCCGGCATTTGTTAGAACCAAGCTAAAAAGTCTTACCAATGGGAAAGTTGTTGATAAAACTTTTAATTCAGGAGAAAAAATAACAACTGCACGTGTAGAAAAAAGGCCCCATCAGTACATTTATAATGATGACATGGGGTACCACTTCATGGACACAAGCACTTTCGAGCAAATTCCAATAGAAGAAAAACTAATTGAAAGGCCGGAATTATTAAAGGAGGGTCAAATGGTAGACATCTTAATCCATGATGAAACAGAGACACCTCTTGGTGTTGAACTTCCACCCTTTGTAGAATTAATGGTTACTTATACAGAGCCGGGTATCAAAGGAGATACTGCTACCAACACCTTAAAACCAGCCACCCTAGAAACGGGCGCAGTGGTAATGGTTCCTTTATTCGTTGACCAAGACATAATGATTAAAGTAGATACACGGGATGGCTCCTACTCTGAAAGAGTTAAATAATCCTTTAATCGCTATAATTATTCACTAATTTACCTAGTTTTACTTAAGATAAAATCAAGTATATTTGAATCAGGGTGGCCAAATACCGGGTAACTCTCAAAGAAATAGATTTATGAAAGCAAAAGAAATACAAGAATTAATAGACTTTATCTCCAATTCCGGTTTAGCAGAAGTCAAAATAGAAACAGATGAATTCAAGCTTTCCATCAAAAAGAATTCTGAAGTACAAGTTGTAGCTCCTGCTGCAAGTCCTGCACCACAAGCGGCTCAGGCACCTGTTCAACCTTCCGCTCCGGCACCGGTCGAAGCCAGTAGCGCCCCTGCTGACAACCTTTTAGAAGTAAAGTCTCCAATGATTGGTACCTTTTACAGGTCTCCAAATCCTGATGCAGAATTCTTTGTTAATGTAGGTGATACCATTCAAAAAGGCCAACCAGTTTGCATCATTGAAGCAATGAAATTATTTAACGAAGTGGAATCTGAAGTATCCGGTAAAATCGTAAAGATTTTAGTAGACGATGCCTCGCCAGTTGAATATGACCAACCTCTCTTTTTGGTTGAACCTCAGAATTGATCGTTTTCTAACCAAACTGACCTTATAAAGTGTTTAATAAAATATTAATAGCCAACAGAGGAGAAATTGCTTTAAGGATCATTCGTACATGCAAAGAAATGGGAGTGAAGACTGTCGCTGTCTATTCCACTGCTGACAAGGACAGCTTACATGTACGTTTTGCTGATGAAGCTGTATGTATAGGTGCCGCATCAAGTAAAGATTCTTACCTAAATATCCCTAGAATCATCGCTGCTGCAGAAATCACCAATGCAGATGCTATTCACCCCGGTTATGGTTTCCTTTCTGAAAATGCGGAATTTTCGAGGATATGTGAAGAATACAACATTAAGTTTATTGGAGCAAGTCCTGAAATGATCAACCAAATGGGTGACAAAGCAACAGCCAAAGCCACCATGGCCGCGGCCGGAGTTCCTACCATCCCCGGTTCTGAAGGATTGCTTAACTCCATAGAAGAAGGATTGCCATTGGCAGAAAAAATTGGTTACCCTGTCATCCTCAAAGCCACTGCTGGTGGAGGTGGAAGAGGCATGCGTATAGTGAAGGATCCTGCGGGGTTCAAAAAGCATGGGACGATGCCAGACAAGAATCCGCTGCAGCATTTGGTAATGATGGTTTATACCTTGAAAAGTTCGTTGAAGAGCCTCGGCATATTGAAATCCAAATCATTGGAGATTCAACCGGTAAAGCTTGCCACTTATCTGAAAGAGATTGCTCCATTCAGAGACGTCATCAAAAATTAGTTGAAGAAACACCTTCTCCTTTTATCACTGATGACCTGAGAAAAAGAATGGGGGAAGCCGCCATCAAAGGGGCAGAGGCAATCGCCTATGAAGGTGCCGGAACCATAGAGTTTTTGGTAGACAAAAACCGAGACTTCTACTTTATGGAAATGAACACCAGAATTCAAGTAGAACATCCAATAACGGAAGAAGTTACAGATTTTGATTTGATCAAAGAACAAATCAAAGTTGCTGCTGGAGAGAAAATAAGCGGGAAAAATTACTTTCCAAAATTATACGCCATGGAGTGTCGAATCAATGCAGAAGATTCTGCAAATGGATTCAGACCTAGTCCAGGGAAAATTGTCAACCTTCACCTCCCCGGAGGCAAAGGCGTGAGAATTGACAGCCATGTTTATGCTGGATACGTTATTCCACCAAATTATGACTCTATGATTGCAAAACTTATCGTAAGTGCCCAATCCAGAGAGGAAGTTATTGTACGAATGAAACGTGCCTTGGAAGAATTTGTCATTGATGGCATTAAAACTACCATCCCTTTCCATTTGGCCTTATTGGAAGATCCGGAATTCAATGCCGGTAATTTTACCACTAAATTTCTGGATGATTTTGACTTTTCAAAAGTTCAAAAATCATAATTGGATTTTAATCTATACATTGTCTTACAAAAGGAGAGGTTTTCAACCTCTCCTTTTTTCTTCTATAGAATCATACAATCAACACAATATAATTTTCATATCACTTGGTTATTCAATCAAGATGTGCTTCCCTCTTTCTCGGTACCATTAGAGTTTCCATATCTCTAATTTCTTCGTTACTATTTCAGGCCATTCATGAGATCCCTCAAAGGTGCTTCTCACTAAAAATTACGTATTTTATACCCTTAGGCATTTTCAAATTTTGTTTGTATATGTAGGTATTTATTAGCAAATTGTTCACTATTAACAATGTAAGAGCCCACATAAAATTATGCTTAGGCATTTATCCTATATATTATTGATTCTATTGGTAACCTTTCTGTCTTGTTCAGAAAAAGGACCCGAATCCACGCGGCTGACCTCCGGAGACCAGATCAGTTACAATTTCCATATCAGGCCAATTCTTTCCGACAACTGTTTTGCCTGCCATGGACCAGATGAAAACAAAGAGAGTCGGGCTTAAGGCTTGACAATGCAGAAGGTGCCTATGCTGCCTTAAAAGAAAACCCGGGAGCACATGCCATAGTACCCGGTAAACCTGCCCAATCAGAAATCATTAGCAGGATAACAACAACGGATGAAACGGCCAAAATGCCGCCGTCTGAATCTAACCTCAAATTATCTCCTGAAGAAATTACTTTGATCAAAAATTGGGTTAAACAAGGGGCTAAATATGAACCTCATTGGGCCTTTCTTCCTCCGGTTAAAACTTCTCTACCTGATATTTCTGATCCTCAATGGGCTAACAATGAGATCGATTATTTTGTATTGGCAAAACTTGACAAAATAGGTTTACAACCCAATGAGAAAGCAGACAAAATGCTTTTACTCAAAAGATTAAGCTTGGACCTTACAGGACTTCCTCCCACAGAAGAGCTAATGAAATCTTTTAAAGAAGATGAGTCTGAAGAGGCTACAGAGAAGATAATTGACAAATTATTGGATAGCCCCTCATTCGGTGAAAGAATGGCTGTGTTATGGATGGATATTTCACGCTATTCAGATTCTTATGGTTATCAAGACGATAATATTCGAACACAATGGCCCTATAGAGATTGGGTAATCCACGCATTTAATAAAAATCTTCCTTACGATAAGTTTATAACTTGGCAGTTGGCAGGAGACTTACTTCCCAACCCGACCAAAGAACAAATCTTGGCTACTGCATTCAATAGGAACCACAAATACACGGAGGAAGGTGGGGTAATTCCGGAAGAATACAGGGTTGAATACATATTGGACAAAACCAATACCTACAGCAAAGCAATCATTGGTATGACGGTGGAGTGTGCTCAATGTCATGACCATAAGTATGACCCTATTTCACAGGAAAATTACTTTGAGATGTATGCTTTTTTAACAATACCCCTGAGCAAGGCTACGAAGGTGATGTGAGTGTTTCCAAACCTGCCAAACATCCCATCATGTGGGTAGAAAAAGAGGACTTGAAAGGGATTTTGAATTTCGTAAACCACCAGGACACAAGCAAAATCATGGTGTCCGTAATGGAAGACTATAAAGATTCTTTAAGAAGGACTTTCGTTTTAGACCGCGGTGTTTATGACCAACCTACCACAGAAGTCTTCCCTTCCACCCCAAAATCCATTCTTCAATTTGACGAAAGCAAATATCCGAAAAATCGCCTGGGATTAGCACAGTGGACTTTTTCTGAAGAAAACCCATTGACCGCACGTGTTTTTGTGAACCTTATGTGGCAGGAGTTTTTGGAGCGGGAATTGTAAGATCTGCCGGTGACTTTGGTATGCAAGGCAAACTACCCACTCATCCTGAACTTTTGGATTGGCTTGCAGTTGATTTCCAAGAAAGTGGTTGGGATGTAAAACATTTAGTTAAAAAAATAGTAAGCGCTGCTACATATCAGCAATCTGCTACTAGCGATAAAAAGAAAATTGAGTCTGATCCTGATAATTTTTATTTGGCAAGCTACCCAAGAATTAGATTAAACGCAGAACATATTCGGGACATGATTCTAGCCAGTAGTGGTCTTTTGTCTAAAGAAATAGGTGGGCCGAGTGTTAAACCATATCAACCTGAAGGCCTATGGGAGGCAGCCACTTCGGGAAGAGGGGAATTAGCTGAATACAGACAGGACCAAGGAGATAAATTGTACAGAAGGGGCTTGTATACCTTTATCAAACTAACCTCCCCACCACCGAAACCAATCATTTTTGATGGCAGCAATAGGGATGTATGTGAGGTAAGCAGAAACAGGACAAATACTCCCCTTCAAGCCTTAGCCATGTTGAACGACCCATTGGTACTTGAGGCCTCACGTGTACTTGCCAATAAATTGATTGGAGAAGGAAAGGAATATGAAGAAGCGATCCAAGAAGCTTTTCTAAGAATCATTTGTAGAACTCCCAAAGTAGAGGAATTTGAATTATTAAAAGAATACTATCAGGAAGAGTTGAAAAGGTTTAAGCAAAAGCCCGAAACAATTTTAGAAACTGTAAATGCCGGGGAGTTTCCTTTAGACCAATACAGCAACAGCCCTGAAACAGCCGCCCTTATGCAAGTGGTGGTCGCGATTTATAATGTTGAAGAAGCAATTACCAAAACTTGATATGGAAAAAGAAATTTTAGAAAATGGATTAAATGAGAACAGGAGGAAGTTCCTATCCAAATTAAGTCTAGGGTTAGGAAGTGTTGCTTTGGGATCCTTATTGGTGCCCGACCTATTTAATGGCAGCCCCCAAATAGACACTGACAAGTTAATGGCCAGTGTCCCTCATTTTGCTCCCAAAGCGAAAAGGGTTATTTATATGTTTCAAAATGGAGCGCCAAGCCAGTTGGAATCGTTTGATTATAAACCCATGCTGAATAAAAAAATTGGGGAAGAGCTTCCCGACTCCATCAGGCAAGGACAACGACTTACTGGAATGACAGCCGGACAGTCATCTTTTCCTTTGGTGGGCTCGGCTTATGGCTTCAAAAGGTATGGTCAATCAGGTGCTTGGGTCAGTGATCTCTTTCCACATACTGCAAAAATTGTGGATGACATATGCATTGTTAAGTCAATGCACACAGAAGCCATTAATCATGACCCTGCCCTCACCTTCTTCCAAACGGGAGCTCAAGTAGGAAACAGGCCAAGCATGGGCGCGTGGCTAAGTTATGGGCTAGGTTCTGAAAACAATAACCTTCCTAGTTTCTGCGTACTCTTGTCAAGGGGAAAAGGAAATGGTCAGGGGGTTTACTCAAAACTTTGGACGAATGGTTTTTGGAATCAGTCCACCAGGGTGTTCAATTCTCTAGTGGAGATGACCCCGTACTGTACCTCAATGATCCAGAAGGGATGAGCAAAACAGACCGAAGAAGGATGCTAGACAAAATAGCTGCATTAAATCAAATAAATTATGAATCCTTCGGAGACCCGGAAATCAGCGCCAAAATTCAACAATATGAAATGGCATACCGAATGCAAACTGCAGTGCCGGAAGTCACTGATGTCAGCAAAGAGCCCGACAGCATAGTTAAGCTTTATGGTCCGGAATGTTTGGTTTCCGGCACCTATGCAGCCAATTGTTTACTAGCAAGAAAGCTTTCTGAAAATGGTGTTAGGTATGTACAGCTTTACCACCAAGGCTGGGATCAACATGGAAATTTACCCAATGAAATGGCCATGCAAGCCAAGGATACTGATCAGGCATCTGCTGCATTAATAACAGACTTGAAGCAAAGGGGATTGTTGGACGAAACCCTGGTAATCTGGGGAGGAGAATTTGGTAGAACCAATTATTGCCAAGGAAGATTTTCTGCGGACAACTATGGCAGAGATCATCACCCTAGGGCTTTCTCTATGTGGATGGCAGGCGGAGGAATAAAACCCGGGGTAACTTATGGTGAAACAGATGATTTTGGATACAATATCATCAAAGACCCGGTTCATGTCCACGATTTCCATGCCACCATGCTTCATCTACTTGGAGTGGAACATGAAAAGCTCACCTTTAGGCATCAGGGAAGAAGATACAGGCTTACAGATGTTGCCGGAAATTTAGTCAAAGGTATAATGGTCTAACAATTTGACTCCTTGATAATAACCCTATTCTCGTCTTTATGTTAACAAATAAATTGAAGGTCATTCTTGGCCAAATACTTTTTGCTGTAAATGTCTTTGTACTATTCATTGTATTGGCTGAAAGTAAAGTAATGATTCCTGACTGGCTCCATGTATTCGGAAGAATGCATCCATTGCTGCTCCACTTTCCTATTGTAATCATTTTATTGGCCATTCTATTGGTAGGTTTTCCTGATTTACTTCCTGACAAAGCAAACAGCACATTGTATGGTAAGGATTTTTTATTATTAGGAGCATTCACGGCTGGATTTACGGTTATCGCAGGGCTTTTGCTATCTCATGAAACAGGCTATGATAAAGAAGCGCTCTATTGGCACAAATGGACCAGTTTGGGGATATTCTGGCTTTCTTCTTTATTCTATTATTTTATTGATAGACAAAGACCTTTGGGCATAAAAATATCGGGTACTTTTTTGGCACTGATAGTCATTGTATCCGGACATCTTGGTGCTTCCATCACCCATGGTGAAAACTTTATTACAGCCCCTCTGGAAAAGAAGGAAACGCAAACCGTAAGCTTGGAAGAAGCTGAAGTATTTACACATGTAATTTATCCCATCATCGAAAACAAATGCCTGAGTTGCCACAAGGCATCCAAGCAAAAAGGAGAACTAAGAATGGATACTCCTGAACATTTGTTTAAAGGTGGAGAATCAGGGCCTGCCGTTGAACCTTTTGATTCTAAAAACAGCTTGATGACCAAAAGAATTAATTTACCGGAAGAGGATGAAGACCACATGCCTCCAGAAGGAAAACCTCAGCTAACAGAAGAAGAAAAAGCCATACTAGACGCTTGGATTGGTTCCGGTGCCATTACAGACCAAAAGGTTTTGGCCCTTGCTGACACCAGCAGCATTTATCCATTGGCCATCAAAAAGTTTAAGTCGGCCCCTAAAGTATACACATTTGAAGCAGTATCAGATGCTATTTTAGAGCCTCTAAATAACTTTTATCGAAAAGTTCAACCTTTGGGGATCACTTCTCCGGCCTTATCTGTGAGTTATTTTGGACGGGCAAATTTTGACCCTGAATCTCTCAATGAACTTTCCCCCATTCAGGAACAAACTGTGTCAATTAACCTAAACAGTATGCCGATCAAAGATGAGCATTTGGCATCGCTTGGTTCATTTACTAATCTGGAAAAACTTTATTTGAATTTCACAGACATAAAGGGCCCCGGTCTTCAGGCATTGGTAGGGCTTGAGAATCTTTCCTTACTCTCCCTTTCTGGAAATAATTTAACAGAGGATGCCATAAAACCTTTATCACAACTAAAAAATGTAAAGAAACTATTTCTTTGGAATACAGGGTTAACCGAAGAATCACTGGAGAAATTAATTGCAGCATTACCTCAAACGACCATTGAGATCGGTACCGAGGAAAGGACTACTTTACTGATGTTGAATCCACCTGTAATTCGTTTCGACAAAGCTTTTTTAAAGACAAGCTAAAAGTTGAATTAAACCATCCTATTGGAACCACGAGCATTTATTACACACTGGATGGCTCAGTGCCTGACAGTAGTAATTTCTTACTATATGAAGAACCCCTAGAGATCACAGAAAACACTACCATAAAAGCAAGGGCCTTTGCAGAAGGATGGATTGGAAGCAAGGTTGAAGAAGCTGAATTCATTAGCGCAACTCTTAGTCCTGCATCTTTTGAAATGAACCATGCACCTGAAGACCGGTACAAAGGAGATGGTAAAAACAGCCTTTTCGATAAAAAGAAAGCCATTCCTGATGTTTGGAATTTAAATTGGCTGGGTTTTATTAACAGTCCGCTTGAGGTGGAAATGGAGTTTGAAAAGCCTACAGACATTTCTTACTTGGCCCTATCACTTTGGCAAAATATTGGTGCTCGTTTTTTCCCTCCTCAAGAAGTGAAAATTTGGACTAGACCGGATAAAAACCAGGACTGGAAATTATCTAAATCCTATCGACCTCAACCCTTGAGAAAAGAGGACAATTCCTTTTTACGTCAGGTCGAGATTCCTTATGCTGAAAAAAATGTTCTATACCTTAAAATGGAAGCCAAGCCGTTGGCAAAGCTACCATCTTGGCACGGTGCTGCAGGAAATAAAGCTTGGCTAATGGTGGATGAAATTGTAATAAATTAATTAAAAAAGCCTGAAAATTCAGGCTTTTTTAATTAGTCTTCATCTTTTACTTCTTCCTCACTCTGTGCCAATAGATAAGCTTTAATGAATTCATTCAGCCCTCCATCTAGTACTGCTTGAACATCTGATGTTTCATATCCCGTCCGAGCATCTTTTACCAATTTGTATGGATGGAGGACATAATTTCTGATCTGGGAACCAAAATCTATCCTCATTTTACCGGACTCCACTTTGGCTCTTTCAGCATTTCTTTTCTCCATCTCCAGCTGATACAAACGAGATTTCAACATCTGCATCGCCTTTTCTCTATTCGCCAATTGTGAACGTTCAATTTGGCACACAACAACGATCCCAGTGGGCTTATGTGTGAGTTGAACTTTGGTTTCCACCTTGTTTACATTTTGACCTCCAGCTCCTCCTGATCGGGAAGTATGCAGCTCTATATCAGAGGGATTGATGTCAATATTTATGGTATCATCCACCACAGGATAAGCATACACAGAAGCAAACGAGGTATGCCTTCTACCGCCACTATCAAATGGTGAAATCCTTACCAATCTGTGCACTCCACTTTCTGATTTCAAAAAGCCATAAGCCAATGGACCTACAAATTCCAATGTAGCTGACTTTATTCCGGCAACTTCACCTTCCTGAAGGTCAACTTCTTTTACTTTGTAACCATTTTTTTCACCCCACATGATGTACATGCGAAGTAAAATTGATGCCCAGTCATTGCTTTCAGTACCTCCGGCACCGGGATTGATCTCCAACATGGCACTCAGCTGATCCTCTTCCCCGCTGAGCATCTTTTTCAGTTCCAGGTCTTCTACTAATTTGAGATTTTTATCATACTCTGTGTCTACTTCCTCAGCTGACACCTCTCCTGCATTGTAGAATTCAAACAATACCTCCAGATCCTGAATACCAGTATCAATTGTTTCATACTGTGAAGTCCAGGCCTTACGGGCTTGAATCTGCTTCATTACTTTTTCGGCCTCATCTGTATCAGTCCAAAAATCGGGCTGTGCTGATATGGCTTCAAACTCTTCTATTTCTGATTTCTTACGATCGTAGTCAAAGATACCTCCTCAAGGCCGTTACTCGGGCCTTCAAATCTTTCAATTGATCTGATGTCATAATGATAAATTTTATTAATTACTTAAAATGCAAAATTGCTTAATTCCTACTAAACAATCAATTTAAACTTAAAATTTGCTCGGCATGCAATAAAGATTGAATTTTGAGCTGGTAAAGTTAATACAATCTAAATTTTTCAATTGAGCTTGCATTCCTACTCCAATTCAGTTTTTCTAATCACCATTATTTTTCTCTTCCCTCCAACTTTAAACTTTTTGTATCGGATAGATTTCATGATAAAACCGGTGCCAATTAAAGCTGCGGCTGTGGCTAGCACACCTGAACTGTACTGTAGGTTACCATCATCGGCCAAACTATTAATCCCTCCAGCAAGTAGCAGAAGCCCTCCTCCTGCGAATGGGAGATAAGTTAAATTCGCCAATGTTTGGTTTCGCTCATCCTTATACCTAATATCTAATGCTTCTATTTGCTTCAGGCTCAAAACGTTTTCACTCAAGGCAATATACTCCTTATCAATTTCGCGGATAATATCCTTGATATAATAATCATTGCCTTTCTGTAAATAGATAATTTCATCTCCTACTTCGTAAATGATTCGAGATTTCTGATTGGCACCTTTTTGAAGGATCAAATAGTTTTGTGCGAACAATTCGCCCTGAACGAAAACTATCAAACCGATAAGAAGGATACCTCTATTGAAGAGATACATAGGTTAATAAATTCAATGGTCAAAAACTGGTAGGAAGACCAACTAATACTTCGTAATCCAATTGTATTTGTCCTCCACTTTACCATATTTAATGTTGTCGAGGGCTTCTAAAATACGCACAGAAAAAGCCGTAGGAGCCACTTCCTTTAATTCATAGTCTTTGCCATGAATATTTATTAAGCGGATAAAAGCCACGGTAGCCGCCGTGCCTGTTCCGAAAGCCTCTTCTAGTTTCCCTGAATTAAGCGCTTCTTCCAATTCAATCACTGTTAAAAACCTCTCTTCTATCGGCATACCCATCTCCTGTGCCAAGGTAAGTACACTGTCCCTGGTAATTCCTTTGAGAATGGTTCCCGTAGTGGTTGGAGCAGTGATCAAAACTCCATCAATAACAAACATTACATTCATCGTACCACTCTCCTCTATATACTGATGGGTCTTGCCATCCGTCCATAGGAGTTGATCATACCCGTCTTTCTGGGCCTTCAGTGCGGGATAAAGAGATCCGGCATAATTACCGGCAGCTTTGGCCGCTCCAGTCCCTCCTTCAATTGCTCTTGCAAACCTGGTTTCAACTTTTACAGCTACCGGTTTGGCATAATACTTCCCTACCGGCGATGCAAGAATCATAAATTTATATTTCTTGGAAGGTCTGATACCCAAATAATCATCTGCGGCAAAAATAAATGGCCTGAGATACAAAGAACACCCCGCTTGCTTGGGTACCCATTCCCTATCCACTTCAAGTAGACATCGCATGCCTTCCATAAAAATTTCCTTAGGAATCTCGGGAATACACATTCTCTTGGCAGATTCATTCAACCTTTTTGGTTGGCATCTCCTCTGAAAACCAATATTTCACCTTGCTCATTCCTGTAGGCCTTTAAACCCTCAAAAACGGATTGCCCGTAGTGTAGGGTCGCATTGGCTGGATTAAGTTGCAATGGTGCGTAAGGTTCGATTTTCAAATTTTGCCATTCCCCATCTATATAGTCTGCCACAAACATGTGGTCACTGGTAACTTGCCCAAAAGCAAGCTCATTAAAATTAGTTGTTTCTAGTTTTGAGCTTGATGCTTTTATTATATCTATTTTCAAATGCTTGTCCATATCTTATTATTCACCTGAATGCCAAGTGATTTCATTTACATTTAATTCCTTCGCCAATTGCCTTCCCAAAACAAACAAATAATCGGAAAGTCTATTGACATATTCCAACAATATTCCATCTACCGGAGAATTCTCTGAAAGTAAAACCATGGCTCGCTCAGCTCTTCTACAAACGGTACGTGCAATATGAGCCAAAGAAACCACCGGATGCCCTCCGGGGATAATGAAATTTTTCAATGGGGGAAGATTTCCCTCCATTTTATCTATTTCTATTTCCAGAAACCGAATATCTTCTTTTCTAAAAGCAGGGAGCTTCACCCCTGTCTTTTCCGGATCAGTGGCCAAAATTGCCCCTAATACGAAAAGCCTATTCTGTACTTTATAAAGAATCTTTCCAAGATCTTCATTCCCTAAATTATCCCTCAATAAACCTAGGTTAGCATTTAATTCGTCAATGGTGCCATACGCATCAATTCTTAAATGAGATTTATTGACTCTAGTCCCCCAAAAAGGGATGTTTTTCCTTTATCTCCCGTTTTGGTATAAATTTTCATTCAGTTTATCAACTATGCTATTCAAATAATTGTTTTGTCAACCACCGTTGGATTGGGGTTTCGTTCATCAGATTCTATAAGACCATCTCTAAGTCTGATGATTCGATGCGCATAATGTGCTATATCATCCTCATGAGTCACCATGATAATCGTATTGCCTTTTTGGTGCAAAACATGAAAAAGATCCATGATTTCATAAGACGTCTTACTGTCCAAATTACCTGTAGGTTCATCGGCCAAAATAATGCTGGGATCATTTACTAAAGCCCTGGCAATGGCTACCCTTTGCCTCTGACCACCTGACAACTCATTGGGTTTGTGATGAATTCTATCATCTAAGCCCACACTTTTTAGAGATAAGAAAGCCTTCTCTTCTCTATCCGTTTTATTGTAACCCGCATAAATCAAAGGTAAAGCAACATTCTCTAAGCAAGTAGCCCTTGGCAGTAGATTAAAGGTTTGAAAAACAAAACCAATCTCCTTATTTCTGATTTCTGCAAGCTCATCTTCACTCATATCACTTACATCCTTGCTATTAAGAATGTATTGTCCTGAGCTTGGAGTATCCAAACACCCTATAATATTCATTAATGTCGACTTCCCTGATCCTGAAGGCCCCATAAAAGCCACATATTCACCTCTGTTTACGCACATGCTTACCGATTTGAGTGCTTTCACTTCCTCGGTTCCCATTCTGTAAACCTTACGTATCTCTTTGGTTTTTATGATTTCTGGCATGGCTCGACATTTTAAATGTGAAGATAGGGTATATTGCTCAAAAACAGGAATTCAGCACCCTAAATTATATCAAAGGAATTATAGGAATTTCAACTGTAACTCAGTTAAATCATCTTCATCAATCCATTCTCCCATTAATTTTAAGTTGGCACTGGCATACTGATCCAACCCAATTATACGACAATATTTAACTAACGTTATCCACAATAGCGGATCTTTATTAAATTGACAGGCTTCTTGCAATAATTCATAACGCTTTTCATCACCTTCAACTTTCCCTAGGCTTGCCAAAACCAAGGGCGTCAAATAAGGATTAAACCCTTCCCTAATAGATAGGTTCTTGCTTTCTTCAGTCAATCCCTTTATCTCCTGCAAGTACTCTTTTAACAAGAAGTGCTGCCCTGTAGATCTTTCATAAGCTTCTGTATATGAAAGCAAGGTATTGATCTCATCTTCCTCAAGCCAATGGGACTTTCTTTTTATTATCTCTTTGGCAAGCACACCTTTGTTGACTTCATTTTCTAAAGATTCCACCGCCGGCAATAGGTCTTTCCCTTGCATGGTGGCTACTTTGGCCATCTCCTTGTATAGATTTACGGTATCATTGCTCACAAGCTGACCGGAGGTGTCAAACCGCATCCATTTAGGGAACGCCACATTTTGTGTTCCTGAAATAAAAACTGCTTCCTCTTCCATACCTCCAAAGTACAAAAAGGGCAAATGAGCTGATGTAAATTTAATGTACCCCTTTAGGGCAGCTTGCTTCCATTCGATAGCTGCTTTTTCAAAATCACCGAGATCGGAAAGAAGCCAGCCTGCAAAAGCATGATAATAACCGGCATCTTGACTAAACCGAAAGGCCATCCCATTTAAGTAAGTCAATAAAGTATTGATCCTTCCGGACTTAAATTTCAAAATAAGGTCAGATTCCTTTAGATTTTGCTCTACACCTAGTGAAGAGATTTCTTGCCCCAACATAGAGTCCAATTCTGCTTGAAAAAAGAGTCGTTAAAACCTCTCTCAGACCGGGTAAGGTAATTTCTAATCATCGACCTTCTCAGAAGCGGATTATCTGCCTCCTTATAAGCCTGATCTAGATCTATCCCATCTAGCCCGTAGCCACTATTCTTTGCTGCTAAAAGATTAATGGTATTCTTCAATGACAAAACAAACTCCTCATTTTTTTCCAATGGAAGCCCTTGCGTAACTTTTATCCCTATCCTATTTTGAATCCCCACCTCTTCAAACCCATCCATCCTATCAAGAGTGGTTAAAGCTTTTTGAGGCAAATTCATTCCATGATATACCAATGCCAGGTTATTCGCCAGGTATGGGTTCCCTGGGTAATGTTTCAATCCTTCTTCCAGACAATAAACGGCTTCGTTTGTTCTGGAACGCTTTTCTAATAATCGGCTTAACAACAATATATCCTTCACCTGGGGATTATGTTCAAAACTTCGCTCTAAAGTTTTAAGTGCCAAAGTTGGTTGGTTCTGATCAAGGTAAATATTACTCAAGGCATATAGTGCATGGTCGTTTGCCCTGTACCTATCAAAGGCATTTTCGTAAAGAACGGAAGCTTCTATAGGCCTTTTAGTGGTGTAATAATAATCTGCAGAGAGGTGTGTAGATGAAGTGCTAAATTGGATTCCTATGATTCCAGCAGCATAAACCATCAAAATCAAAAATGCGATCGCTCCTCCTAACCTCATGTGAAAATAAGGAAAAAATGGAGGGTTGTACATTATTTTTTCAATCGCATTGCCGCTATTTATTATTGCCGAAAAATTAACCCAAATGTACAAAACAAACATCACGCTGAAACCCAACTGACTGTAGGCAAACACATGGTGTAAAAAATCAAACATGGGTGTATTTCCGGAAATCTCCGCCTTGAATAAGACCAATAGACAAACGGCAAAACCTCCAAGGTAAAATGCCTTACCGACCCATCCTTCATTATAGGTCTGAGGAAAATACTTTGTCTTATAATACGAATCGAAATATCCAACAATCCCTACCAAGACAAGCAAAAACTGAAACGATGGCAGGTACAATTTATTCCAATCACCGGTAACTTCCAGGAAAAACAAAGCCACCAAGGCCAAATACAAGCTAGAAATAACGGCATAATGCCAACCGATTTTAATTCCCACATCCCGATTTAGCTTTGCCAAAATCAAGTAGGCTCCGGAAACAAATGAATGCCCAATGTATAAAATAAAGGCTGCGGCCATTACCAAGGCCATTAGAAATATATTCTCTGAAAATAAATAGGTGGGTGATACCGCTTGAGAAAAGTAAATCAATACGGCCAATCCCAGTAGTCCAAGTCCTATTATTAGCACTAGCCTCAGACCTAAATTTATAACATCATTAAAAAAAGGTGGATAACAGATGCAGGCACCAATAAAAAAACCAAGCATATGGCCAAGGCATAATTGGTACCAATCCCTCCAATATTCAAACTATTCACCCCACTTATGCTCAATAGCAATATCAAAAAGCCCGCCCCGATCAAAAATGCTTGGCGCTTCAGTAAGGTTAATAAGACGATAAAAAACAACAGCAACAACCAAATACCTATCCCCATCGCCTGGGTCAGCTTTGGGAAAGCTTGAGGAGGTAGTGGATTAAACTTATCAAGTAAAAGGAAATTTTGAACCTCAAATTCAAGCATTCCCGAGATAGTCTGAAAACTTTCTAATGGAACATTGATTTTTTCTGAATAGGTTACCAGGTCGATGGTATCTAAAGTGTTTACCCATAGTATCCCTAAACCTGCACTTATCAGAACAGCTGAAAACATAAAGAAGAAGGCATTCTGCCAGACCGTCCGGCGCATTACTCCATAACTTTAGGGACACGGAAATAATCCGAATCTCTTTGGGGGGCATTTTTCAAGCCTTTCTCGTGATCTAAATGAGCACCTACCACATCTTTTCTCATGACATTCTCTTCAGAAGACATGGTTATAAGTGGTTCCACATCACTGGTATCCAACTCATTTAATTTCTCAACCCAATCAAGGATTTGAGTCATGTCGGCCGTCATTTTTTTTGCACTTGTTTCATCAAACTCAAGTCTGGCTAAATGTGCAATTTTTTTGAGTGAATCGATATCTAATTTCATGAATTGTCTATTTAAATTTAATCCTGGACATTGTCTTTATTCAATTGATCCTGTATAATGTTGAAACACTTCAATTTAAGCTGATTCACATCGTTTGGCCCACACCCCATAACGGATACAGGCTCATGTATGACTACTTTAACAGGCTTATAACGTAATAAAAACTTCCCATCGTCCGGCAAAATTAAGTGATTGTATGATAAAGTGACAGGAATAATTGGAATTTGTTTGTCCAAGGCCAATTTAAACGCTCCATCTTTAAATTTAGCCATTGCCGGTGGTGCTTTACTCGAAATTCCTCCTTCCGGAAAAAAACCACACTAGCCCCCTCATCTAAGGCTATTCTTGCCTTTAAAATAGACTCTCCCCTACTCTTCATACTGTTTCTATCCACAGCAATATGTAAATTTTTGAACATATATCCGAAAAGAGGAACCTTGGCTAGCGAACTTTTACCAATAAACACCAGATCGAATGGAATAAGCCCTAACACAGGTATATCCAAGTAGGAAAAATGATTGGAAACGAAGATAAATTGATCACTTTTATTCAAATGAAAGCGATTCTCTATTTTAACTTTAAAAAAGCATTCCGAAAAACAATTTGGACCAAATTCTATTCATTTTTCTCCCTTGGCCCTTTTTTCCGGAAATTTCGATCGTATAAATAAATACTGGCAGTAAAAGCAAAAACGCTGAAATAAAGCCAATGCTGCCATAGATAGAATAAATTCTTCTAATCAATTTCATTCTTGCAAAAAGAGGATTTTATTTCCGAATTTAAGTAAAAATCAAGAGGCATTGCCCCTACATACTTTTTTTATTCCCCAATAAATAATGATCAACCTTCTACCTTCCTTACTCTCAACGAGGTACCCTCAGTGCTAATCACTTTAATTTTTTCACCTTTGTCGATAAATTCACCCCTAGAATAAGCATCATATTGTTCGTCCTCAATAATCACCTTTCCACTTGGCATCAAACGAGTATAAGAAAAGCCCTCCTTCCCAAGCAGTTCAGCACTATAAAATGATGAAGTATAACCTTCCGATTTTTGTTGGGTATCCGCAAGGGATATTCTGCTAAAACTTTCCCATTGATTGATTTTGGGCGTAAGCGTAAAAATCAAAACCGTCGCTACCGTTGCTGCAAGGATCACAGTTAATAGCGCAGAAAACAGCTTACCGGAGCTTACAAAGGTAAAGTCAAACTGTTCGTTTGGCAACATGCCCATGGTTAATCCCCCAATATGCATATGATCCCCAAAATACCAAAGACGCCAAAGCCCGGAACAACAAAAATTTCAACCGCCAACAATATAATTCCCACTATAAAAAGTACCATTTCCCAATTACTGGCAAGTCCTGTAAGATAATAGGGAATAAAATATAGGACAACAGCGATGGCACTTGCTGCAAGGGGAAAGCCTATTCCCGGCGTTTGTATTTCAAAATAAATCCCTGCAAAAATAACCAGAATCAGAAAGCCACTTACTGCCGGATTTAAGAAAATGGAGATGATATCCTCCGAAAGAGAGGGCTCATATTCGTGTATTTTAAAATCTTTAAACCCAAATCTGGCTACAACCTCTTCAATAGAACCGACTTCCCCTTCACAGAATCCATTTTCTATTGCTTCAGAAACCGAAAAGGTAATTACTTCCCCGGCTTTTGACACCCCTTCCACTTCCAAATCTTCGTCTACCATGGCTTCTGCAATTTTCGGATCCCTACCTGTTGCCTCAGCCGTACTTCTCATCATTGAACGCATATAAGACTGGTATTTGTCCGGGGCAGCTTCACCGGTATCACCCATTACCACTGTAGCAGCGCCAATACTTCCTCCCTTGGCCATATAAATACTATCACAAGCAATGGAAATTAAAGCGCCGGCAGAGGCAGCATCTTTATCAATAAAAGACACAATAGGAATATCGGATTCCAAAAACAGGGTTCGAATTTCATCAGCGTCATTTACGGCTCCACCATAAGTATCCATGTGAACGATTATTAGGGCAGCATTTTTACGCTCCGCATCTTCCATGGCCATCCTCACTTTCCTGTTCATCCTGGGGTCAATATCATCCATCATCTCAAACACGTATACCGTTTGTAAAGAATCGGTATTTTGCTCCGACTTGGCTTGCAAGCATGGATTTACAATTAAATTAACGATGACATAGAAGGCAAGGGTACAAAAGAGTTTCATTTTGAATACCGGTTTAATATTTCTGTTTGAATATACCAATAAAAATGATCAACGCCCCTATTGGTATAAAATGGAGTTGCAATTGATAAAATAAATATCAAATTTGCATGATTATTAGAAATTTATTGTTAAAAACCGATAGTAAAATGAAGTGCTGGATATTGATTTTAGGGATGATAGGCTTAGCTATACCATCCAAAGGAGCATTACTTGTGGGATCTGATTCTGTAGGAATAGAAAAGATAGGAGGTAAATCCTTTATAATTCACCAAGTAGATCCACAAGAAACTTTATTTGGAATTTCAAGGCGGTACAACACTCCGGTTAGTGACATTGTCCAAAATAATGACACCTTAAAAGATGGGCTTAAAATCGGTCAACGAATTAGGGTACCTTTTATTGAGAAAAAATGATCCCTGAAGGTGCAAAAGTCCATCATGTAACTCCCGGTGAAACGCTCTTTTCAATCGCCAAATCCTACAACATTGGCATGGATCAACTGATGGCATCAAATGGTCTAAAAGGAACAGATTTAAGTGTTGGCCAAGCCCTAATCATCGAAGGTGGAAAAGAAGAGGTAGCCACGGAAAAGGTACAGCCAGTACCTCAAAAGCAGCAACCTGTAACTCCTCAAAAGGTGGAAGATACCGCAGAGGTTGTAAATAAAGGAGTTACTGATGCCTCTGAAATCACGGCTTCAAAGAAAAAACAACCGAAGAAAAAAAAGAGAAGCCTGTTGCTCCAACTGTCGAAACCCCTGCGACTTCACCTGCTTCACCTTCCGTCTCCACTTCAGGTAATTGGATTTCGCATAAAGTGATACAGGGGGAAACCTTATTTGCCATCGCAAAAAAATATGACGCAAATGTAGCCGACATAATTAAATGGAACGGCCTGTCTTCCAACAATCTTTCGGTTGGTCAAACACTTAAAGTAGGGAGAGAAACCAATGCCAACATTCCTGTTACCCAATTACCCGGAAACAACAAACCTACATCCGAACCCACAAATTCTAAAACAGCTGTGGAAAGCCCTTCAAATAATGTCAGCACTTCCACTGCTTTCAAAAATGTAAGTGAAAGCGGTCAAGCCGAGGTTATAGAAGGTACTGGAAATCATAAGAAGTTCCTGGTGCTTCACAGAAGTGCGCCGGTGGGAACCATCATGAGAATAAGAAATGAAGAAAATGATGTAACCATATTTGCTCGAGTGGTTGGCGTTTTACCGGAGACAGGAGACAACAACAAATTATTAATCAAGCTATCTAAAGCTGCTTTCGATCAACTAAAAGCAGTTAATTCTCGATTTAGGGTTGAGGTCTCTTATTAAATTCCACTTGTTTATACTAAAGTAAACCATGAAATTTACTTTTTCAGAAAACTCAATGGGGTAGTCTTGGCATTAAAAGTTCAAGAACACCTTAGGTAGAGATAAGAAACATTAATTTTAGTAAGCGATTGAATCATTATCGAAAAGCAATCGTTAAGCCATATACGAAAAGGCCATGAATATAAAAAAGAATAAACCCGTAATCGGAATTAGCATAGGGGACATCAACGGAATTGGAGCAGAGGTCACCATGAAAGCGTTACTTGACAACCGACTCCAGAAAATGATCACTCCGGTCATCTATGGTCATGGCAAGGCGCTAACCTATTACAGGAAGGCCTTAGACATGAATGATTTTAATTTTATTCAAGTCAAAAGTATAGATGACGTACATCACAGAAAGATCAATGTAATCAACGTAGTTCAGGAATCCCCTGAGGTGATGCCGGGAGTAGAAACCAGAGATGCAGGCAGCATGGCCCTAGCGGCCATAGATCGCGCCATTGAAGATTTAAAATCCGGTCAATTGGACGCCTTGGTTACAGCGCCACTAAATAAAAACAATATTAACAGCACCGAAACCCCTTCGTGGGACATACGGAGTACTTAACCAATGCTTTCGATGCCAAAGAAAGCATGATGTTTATGGTTTCAGAGGACATGCGAATAGGCCTGGTCACCGGCCATCTCCCTTTGCGAGAAGTAGCTAATGCAGTGACCGGTCCTGCCATAAAAGCAAAATTAAAAATCATGATCCGCTCACTCAAGGAGAATTTCGGTGTAATAAAGCCAAAAATTGCTGTTCTTGGCTTGAATCCACATGCGGGAGAGGACGGGCTACTAGGCAGTGAAGAGTTGGAAACCATTCAACCGGTTGTAAAAAGTTTTAAAGAAGAGGGAGAGTTGGTTTTTGGTCCTTATCCTTCTGACGGTTTCTTTGGAATGATTCATCAAAAGAAGTTTGATGGTGTTCTGGCCATGTACCATGACCAAGGTTTAATCCCTTTCAAAACCATATGTTTTGATTCAGGAGTAAATTTCACTGCAGGCTTGCCAATAATCAGGACAAGTCCTGACCATGGCACGGCATATAATATCGCCGGGAAAAACGATGCGAATCCAGGTTCTATGCGGTCTGCTATATTCTTGGCACACGATATGGTCAAAGAAAAAGAAAACTTAACTGCTACTTAATGAAATTATTAAGGGGTAGATTTTATTAATCAGAAATATTTTTCTAAATTTGCGGTCTTAATTCAGAAAATGAAATTCATAAGGAAATTCGATATTGACATTATTCGGCTGAAGGAAGGGAAGCACAATTTCAATTTCGAAATTGATTCTGAATTCCTGGATCATTTTGATAACAGTCGAGAAATAGTAAATGATGTTGCCGTTAAGGCAAGCATAGAACTTGACAAAAGGATCAATCTTATAGAGGTTGTATTCCACATTAATGGCAAGGTTAACATTACTTGCGACAGAAGTCTTGAGGATTTTGATTACCCTTTGGACTTGTCACATAAGATTTTGTATAAATACGGTCAAGAAGAAAAAGAGATCAATGATGAGATCTTTTTTATCACAGCCGACACCCAAAGCATCAACGTGATGCAATTGATCTATGAATTTATCTTGCTAGGTATTCCAGCAAAGAAAATTCACCCTGATCATTTGACAGAAGAAGACGAAGATGATGAGGATGAAGGTGAAGGTTGGATCGTTTATGAAGCAGGAGAGAACAATTTATCAGAAGAACAAATAAAAGACGACCAAAATCCATTTTGGAAAGCTTTAAAGAATTTAAAAAATAAAGACTAAGCTAAAAATTACATAGATATGGCACATCCTAAAAGGAAAATTTCCAAAACCAGAAGAGATAAAAGAAGGACACATTATAAATTAAATGCACCTGGTTTGGCTAAGTGCCCTACCACTGGTGAATTTCATTTACCACATAGAGCTTTTTGGCTAGATGGCAAGCTGTACTATAAAGGACAGGTAATCATGGAAAAAGAGGTAACCGTATAACCTACCCCTTTAAATTCTTGCAAAGCTGCCTGTTCTTGATAAGATCAGGCAGCTTTTTTATAGACCATTGTCTATTATTCTATTTTTTTCCCGCTTTATCTTCTCTGAGAATTTTTGCTGGATGATATCTTGTACAGGTCTATTTTCAATCTTACTCTCCAGCCAAGAAATAATATCCAAATACAGAAAAGCCCTTTTCTCAAAAGGATGGTTTTCATAAGCGATTAACTTATCTCTTAATTCGATAAAGGCTCCTTTAAGCTCATGATCATAAATTCTACTAAGATTTCTAATGAAATGCATCATCTCCTTTTGAACCTGATGTAAATCGTCCATTTTAATCAAAAACCGATATACATTCCTGATTTGCCCATCTAGCTTTTCATCTATCCCAGCTTCATAACTAGCAATCAGTTTCAAGATATGGGCAAAACATTGCAAATCTTCCCTTAAGCCAATTTGACTATTTTGAATGACTTGCTCTAAATAAATAATAGCTCTTTCATTGTCCCCACTACCAAAATAGAGACAGGCAATTTTATAGTGCAACACCATAAGGTGGTGTACATCAAGTTTTCGCTTAACCGGAGTAATATCCCTAAGCAATTCAGGCACAATTTCCTCTACTCCTTTGGTGAAATTCCCTTTGAGAAAATAAAAATTAATAAGATTGGAATAAAGGTAAAGGAATGACAACACCTTACTATTTCCATCAAACACAAAATCCTCTTGCTTCAAACTTTGTCTAAACTCTTCCAAAACCTGAGCAAATCGCTCATAATACCCCAAATAAAACAGGGTATCTAGTAAATAATGATATGCCTTTAGGTAACTACCCGTTGCTACTTTTATCATTTGAGGAGCTGCCTCAAAGAGATCCACCCAGTGCTGGGCGGCACGATAACATACAGGAAAATCTTGAATGATATGGTAATACCATACCTGGGCTTGAAACAAATACATTTTCTCATAGAAACCCAGATTCTGAAAATCATACACCGGCATGTTTTCCTTATAAAACCCCTCCAACATCTCTCGCCCTTCCTTGTCTTTAATATAACCGGTTTTCAAATATATCCCATACAATTGCAGTGAGAGGCTTGAAAATCGATTTTTGAGATCTACTTTTTCGGACAAATGAGCCGCTTCATGACTGAGTATATCAGCCCTATTTTCAATGCTCCTTGTTATGTGTTGAGACTCTATCACCTTTTCCATCTCCACCACCCGCAGCATGATGGTATTGAGACCATACAGACTGGCCACCTGTTTGGCCTTATCCAAGGTCTTCAAACTCTGCATGTACAGCCCCTTGTTGTATAGAATTCTCCCAAAATCAATCTGCTCATTCAATTGCAGCTCAATATTCCGATCTGCATACAACAGCCTCAAAGAGGTCAATACCTGCTTGTACAAATGGGCCTTCATATTGGACAACTGCTTCTTGCTGACTGGTGTTTTTTCCAGCAATTGTCGCTCATTATACACCTCCATTTTATCCAATACATCAAATAGCCTAAGAAACTTGGCTCCTTCATTTGATGCTAATCTTTTTGCAAAGAGTTTAAAATTCCTTTTCTCGGAGGGCGACAAGCTATTTATTAAGTCAAATAAAAAATCTTTTTTATTATTGGATATCATAATTTTATCTTACTTAACCAACTGATTTTCTGTTATTAATGATCACTTTAATCTTATTAGACGTCGGACATATAAAGTTAATCGAATTTATTCGCTAAATGTAAGGTTCTACTTTAGATTTTATAAAAATATTATAACTATGGATGAGAATCACGTATTGATCTTTGACACAACCCTTCGCGATGGGGAGCAAGTACCAGGATGTAAATTAAACACCCCTCAAAAAATTGAAATTGCCCAACAACTGGAGGCTCTAGGTGTAAATGTGATCGAAGCAGGATTTCCCATTTCTAGCCCTGGAGATTTTAATTCCGTTATTGAAATTTCAAAAAACATAACGGAGCCAATTGTTTGTGGCCTATCCAGAGGAGTAAAAAAAGACATTGAGGTGGCTGCTGAAGCATTGAAGTATGCCAAGCGCCCAAGAATACATACTGGAATAGGAACTTCTGATTACCACATCAAACATAAGTTCAACAGCAACAGAGACAATATTTTACAAAGAGCTTATGATGCAGTGGCTTATGCTAAATCTTTTGTAGAGGATGTGGAATTTTATGCTGAGGACGCAGGCAGGACAGACAATGAATACCTTGCCAGAGTTTGTGAGGCTGTCATTAAAGCAGGTGCCACCGTGCTAAACATTCCTGATACCACTGGGTATTGTTTACCTGATGAATATGGTGCAAAAATTAAATACCTAGCTGATAACGTGAGAGGTATTGAAAATGTCATTATTTCAGCGCATTGTCACAACGACTTGGGATTGGCTACTGCCAACTCCATTGCAGCGATTACTAATGGAGCAAGACAGATAGAATGTACCGTTAATGGAATTGGCGAGCGGGCCGGCAACACCTCCCTCGAGGAAGTAGCCATGATCATGAAACAGCACCCTAGGCTTAATGTTACCAACAATATAAATTCTAAACTGCTTAATCCGATTAGCCGACTTGTAGCTGAAAAGATGGGGATGATGGTACAGCCGAACAAAGCAATTGTAGGCTCAAATGCTTTTGCCCATTCTTCCGGTATCCATCAAGACGGTGTCATTAAAAACAGGGAAACCTACGAAATCATTGATCCTATAGAAGTAGGTGTAGATGAATCCATGATTGTGCTTACAGCAAGGTCCGGCAGGGCAGCTTTGGCTTACAGGGCACATAAAGTAGGCCATTCACTTACAAAGCTTGAATTAGACAAGGTTTACGATGTCTTTCTTAAACATGCTGATATGAAGAAGGAAATATTGGATGATGACATTCATCAAATTATCGCAGAAGCGGTTTAATAAGATTTATAAAGCTTATTTTAAAGAAACGGAAGGTGCAAACTTTCCGTTTCTTTTGTTTATACCTCCTACCGATCAACAAATTTAATTTGTTACTCAAGGTGGGAAAGGCTAAATTATCCCCATAAATTGAATAACAACTAACACCACTATTTTGAAAATGAACAATTTTATAAAACTCACCTTTACTATTGCCTTACTGGCTATATGTTCCTTACAGGTTATGGGGCAGCAATACGACCTATTAATCAAAGGTGGCCATGTAATTGACGCCAAAAACAATATTGATGAACCCTTGGACATCGCTATCAAAGGTGATAAAATCGCCTTGGTTCAAAAGTCAATTGAAGAAGACCTTGCCACTCAAGTAATCGATGCCACCGGCTTGTTTGTTAGTCCCGGCTTAATTGATATCCACACTCACAATTTCTATGGCTTAGACAAAAGAGGGCAATACAGCAATGGCTACAGTGCCATTCATCCTGATGGATTTACTTTGCCATATGGAGTGACTACTGTGGTTGACGCCGGAGGTTCAGGATGGAGAAACTTTATTCAATTCAAAGAACAGGTGATTGACAGGGTAAGAACTAGGGTTTTTGCTATGCTCAACATCGTTGGACACGGAATGAAAGGCGCACTTTACGAGCAAAATTTAGATGACATGGATCCTAAAATGGCTGCATTGGTGGCCAAGCAGTTTCCAGACCACATTGTGGGATTTAAAGTAGCTCACTATGCCGGACATCAATGGCAACAAATAGACCGTTTGGTTCAAGCAGGTGAGTTGGCTGATATTCCGGTCATGGTTGATTTTGGAGGAGCTAACCCACCCCTTTCGCTAGAGACTCTTTTTATGGAAAAACTTAGACCTGGAGATATTTACACCCATATTTATGGTGGTGGTGGATTCGGAAGGCAAGCTTTAGTGGATCCTGCCGGTAGATTAAGGCCTTTCATTAAAGCTGCTCAAGAAAGAGGAATTATTTTCGATGTAGGACATGGTGGCTCTAGTTTTGCCTTTAAACATGCTATCCCTTCGATGCAACAAGGCATAAAACCCAATACCATAAGCACGGATAGCCACATGAGCAGTATCATGAGTGGGATGAAAAACATGACCAATGTAATGTCCAAATTCCTTAATATGGGAATGAATTTACAAGAGATTGTGGCGGCATCTACCTGGGCTCCCGCTCAAGTGATTAACCATACAGAATTAGGACATTTGAGCGAGGGCGCTATTGCAGATATTGCTATCCTCAATGTATTGGAAGGAAATTTTGGTTTCACTGAAAAAACAGGTGTAGGCAAAATGATGGGCAAATACAAGATAGAAAATGAACTAACCGTGCAGGCAGGAAAAGTGGTATGGGACCTGAATGGCCTTACTGCTCCTTTGTGGGATGAGTAAAACATTAACTTTATGAAAAGAAGACATTTCTTTCAAAATGCAGGGGTAATATCTGCAGGATTAGCCTTGGGCTTAAACGAAGAATTAAGCGCTGCACAACCTAAAGCTGATTTCAAAAAACATCCGTTTATTGTCGGAGTAAATGGGCATCAAATAAACTTTAACGTACATGATCTTGACCAAAAAGTCAAGATCATGCATGTTACCGACACGCATTTATTTAAGGACGACCAAAGAGGAGAAAAGTACCAACAATACAGTGGGAGAATGGCAAAAGCCTACAATACAACCCGCCATTTCCTTACTGGAGAATCCACCCATCCTGAAGAAGCTTTCGAAGCAACGCTAAAAATAGCAAAAGAGGTAAATGCCGATGCCATTACCCTCACCGGTGACTTGTTCAGTTTCCCTTCCGAGGCAGCAATTGAATGGGCATTTGAGCGCCTTGAAAAGACAGGTATTCCTTATTTCTATTCAAGTGGCAACCACGACTGGCACTATGAAGGTATGGAAGGAAGCCTTCACGAATTGAGGGAAACCTGGATCAATAAGCGGTTACTCCCACTCTACAAGGGCAGAAATCCCTTAATGTACTCAGCAGAAATTAAAGGGATTAATCTCGTAAATATTGACAACAGTTATTACGAAATCCTACCGGAACAACTGGAATTCTATAAATCAGAAGCCAAAAAAGGGCTACCCATGCTTTTAATGATGCATATCCCGCTTTACGCTCCCGGAAGAACCTTGGGATACGGATGTGGACATCCTGATTACAATGCAAAGAACGACAGGAACTTTAAAATTGAAAGGAGACAACGCTGGCCGGAAGATGGTCATAGTGAGACCACCATGGCCTTTCACAAAGAAGTATTCAACACCAACAATCTTCTTGGGGTTTTTGCAGGACATATCCACAAGCAAACCATAGATTGGGCCAGGGGAATACCTCAATTCCTTACCAGCCCAAATGCCTCCGGTGGTTATCTGGAAGTAGATTTCTTGCCTATGGAGAAAAAGGATGAGTCTAAATTTTCTTAAGCAAGCCTTTTAAACACTCCCTTTGGCATCTATTAATATTTTGAACGTATCAAATCTTCATCAAATCCTGCCTGCATACTACCATCCTCAAACACCAAAATAGGTCGTTTTATCATACTGCTTTTTTCTTGCAGGATGGGGATGGCAGTATCCTCATTATCTAAAGCTAATTTTGTCTCATCATCAAGCTTTCTATAGGTAGTACCTCTTCGGTTGACGACAGTATCTAAGCCAAGCTTATCAATAAAACTTTCCAAAAGTGCCTGATCAGGCTTTTGTTTTTTATAATCATTAAACTCATATCCCTCTTCCATTGTATCAAAAAAAGTAAAAGTTTTTTTCATCGTATTACAATTCTTAATTCCATATATTTTTACTGCCATCTCACTTGAAATTTGGTTAGACATTATGATTTTACTGATATTACTTCGGTCCATTAATTGCAATTCTCCCGCAAAAATGAAAAAAGCAAAACTCAAATTAAGACAAGCATCCGGACATAAAAAGTTCCGGAATCTAATAATTTTATCCAATTCATAAACGCACAAATTTTAGAAAACATGCCCAAAAACACATCATTAATTGATTTGTTGCGTTAAAACATTATCACCAATGAAATTGTTGAATGCAAATAAGCCAACTAGTATTAACTACCATTCAACATAAGAGGAGCCTAGCGCTCCTCTTTTTTTATACATACACAAAAAACCCCTCATCAAAAATTCATTGATTTCTAGCTTAGAATATCGAAATTTTACCCTAGTACCTAAACATGAATTTTTGGCAAGCCCCTTAATTCTGATCAATTACAGAACACCTATACCATCAAAACCTTGAAAACATCTTACCACTAAGATCAGGCTAATTGCTTATATTATAGCCAAAATCCATGAAACTACCCTAATCAAACACCTAATTTATATGAATTTAAAAATAGCAGTTCTATTAACAGTAATGCTAACCACGGCAAACCTTGGTTTAGCACAGGAAGTGCAGATTTCTCAACAACCTACCGTTTTTGAGACTTATCCGTTTTCTGACCCCAACCCTGTACCCTCTCTGGCTTACAGACCAAATATTTACCCTTATTTTAATTTTGAAGGTTATAGTACCAAACCCGAAAAATAAAATGGGACCTTATCACCATGGAAAATGATTATCTAAAAATCACTGTCATGCCTCAAATCGGTGGGCGGATTTGGGGTGCCATAGAAAAATCTACCGGTGAAGATTTTATCTATGAAAATGAAGTAGTCAAATTCAGGAATATTGCCATGCGAGGCCCTTGGACATCAGGTGGCATAGAGTTTAATTTTGGCATCATCGGTCATTCTCCGGCCACCGCAAGCCCTGTAGACTATATGTATTATGAGAATGAAGACGGCAGCATTACCTGCGTGGTGGGCACCATTGACCTTCCTTCCAGAACACAGTGGAGAGTCAAAATCAACCTACCTAAGGACAAAGCCTTTTTGAAACTGAAGGCATCTGGTACAATCCTGAACCATTACGGCAGCCTTATTACAACTGGATGACCGCTGCAGCTCATGTTGCCAACGACCAAGAGTTTTATTACCCGGGCCACATAGCCTTACAACACAGTGGAGAGGTGAAAGACTGGCCAATCCAAGATGGAATAGCCATTAACCATTACAAAAACAATAATTTCGGTGGAGCCAAGTCCCAACACATTGCGGGCTCATTTTTAAATCATTTTGGCGGATATTTTCACAATAAAGGAATTGGTTTTGGACATTTCTCTACTTACGACGACAGCCCGGGAAAAAAACTTTGGTTATGGGCCTTGTCTAGAAATGGAGGCATTTGGGAAGACCTTTTAACGGACAACGATGGCCAATACATGGAGTTTCAGGCCGGAAGGATGTTGAATCAATTTTCACCATCAAAAAGCGTAGAAACACCACTTACTAAGGCAGGTTTTGCCCCTATACACTTGATCAATGGTCCAATTACTGGTTTCCGGTAAAAGATATTGGTGGCATAAGTGATGTTTCAAAAACTGGTGTAGTACATGTGAAACAATCCGATAACTTGATCAGCTTAGGGTTCAATCCATTCCAAAAGGTGGATGGTGAACTGGAAATCTTTATCAATGGAAAGCAGGAACAAACAGTGGCTGTTCAGGCCATGCCGATGGAGGCAATCAACCATGAAATAAAATATGATCAGCCGGTCAAAGAACTGGAGGTAATTTTCGCAGGTGAGCAGCTGTATAAATGGACCGATAAAGACGAGATGAAACTGTCTCGCCCGTTTGATAAAACCAAGGCACCACAACTATCTGAAAACCAAGAACTGTACTTTGAAGCCCGGCAGTACTATTATAGCCGCAATTATAAAGAAGCAAGGCTTGCCTACGAGCAATTGCTTGAAAACGAACCCGGACATCTACAGGCAAGGATAGATTATGCCGAACTACTTTTGCGCTACACAGCGTATGAGGAAGCATTAGACAATATTTACAAAGCATTGGCTACCGACTATTTTGACCATCAGGCAAACTTTGTTGCCGGAAGCATTTACAATGCGTTGGGACAAACCAATCAGGCCCTTGAAGCTTTCGGTTGGGCCGCACGATCTATGGAGTTCCGATCTTCAGCTTATGCCATCATGTCGGAGTTATATTTGGCAGATGGGCAACTCAATCAAGCTGTAGATTTTGCCAACAAAGCCCTTCAGAACAACACAAGCAATATCATGGCCCTACAGGTTTTGGCCGTCAGCCAAAGGCTAAAAGGAGAAAAAGCACAGGCATTAAAAACCCTGGATCAGCTTTGGGAAATAGATCCGCTCAACCATTTCATTCGCTTTGAGCACTACCTACTTGACAAGTCTCAATCTTCTCTGGAAAAGTTCAAAGCAATGATAAAAAATGAAATGCCTTTTCAAAGCTATTTGGAATTGGCTGCTGTGTACAATAAGTACAAGCAAAAAGAAATCGCGATTCAACTGCTAGAAAACAGCCCCAAACACCCACTGGTGAATTTGTGGTTGGCCTATCTGGACCCTGCCCAAAAGGATGAACAATTGAATCAGATGATCACTCAGCCCTCAGCATTTGTACTGCCATTCCGGAAAGAAACATTACCTATGCTTAAGTGGGCAAAGTCTGAAATTTCTTCTTGGAAGGTGGATTATTACCTTGCCCTTAACCTAATGGCTTTGGGACAAGAAGAAGAGGGACATCAGTTGATTGAAGCAATTGGACAATCAGCGGATGAAGCTACTTTTATCTAAGCAGGGCTTTATTATTGGATCAGCAAGAGGATAAAAAGAAACAGGAAGACCTGGAAAAAGCCCTGTCCATGGATCAATCCCAATGGAGAACCTGGTTTCAACTCACCAAGCATTTTGACAACAACGGAGAAAACCAGAAGGCACTATCATTGGTAAAAGAAGCAGTAAAAGCTTTTCCGGGAAATTATGTTTTGGAAATGGAATACATTCAATTGCTGAACCAGGCCGGTCAATACAAAACCGCGATGAAATTACTGGATAAAATTGAAGTTTTACCACATGAAGGTGCAGGTGGAGGAAGAACACTTTATGAAAGCGTTTACCTTAATGCAACATTGCAGGACATCAAAGCCAAAAGATGGAATGCTGCATTGACCAAAATTGAAAAATCCAGGCTTTGGCCTGAAAATCTGGGGGTAGGTAAACCCTATACCCCCAAAGAAATTTTACAAGATTACCTGTCGGCAATGGTATATAAAGCAAAAAATGAGCAAAGTAAATCCCGTGATTACCTAGAGGCTGTGATTGCACAGGCAGACAAGGTCAACATCAATAGCCAAGAGCAGGCACTTGTATTATTGGCCATGAAAAACAACAGTCAAAAAGCAGCTGCAGCTGAGTTGATGGAAAAAATCAAAAAAGAAGGCAAAGCAGCTTCAGTAGTAAAAATTGAACAACTTATAGATTACGCTGAAAGTAGCGAATCGGCTCCATCGGATCTTGAGAACGATAAAGGAATAGTTAAACGTATTATTGAAGCCTTTTAATCTCTTTAGCAACCCATACCTAAACAAAAAGGGCTTTTGGAAAACCAAAAGCCCTTTTTTATTGCTAAGCCCAACTAAACTTATTTATAGACTCTTTAAGGTTTTTTCATTAGCCTCAAGAATTTTATTCAAGTGGGTGTCCTCGAGTGCAGTTGAGAGGAACAAACTTTCAAATTGAGAAGGAGCCAGATAAATACCTTTTTCAAGCATTCCTCTAAAATACTTCCCGAATATACCGGTGTCACAAGTTTGGGCATCTGCAAAGTTCTTTACTTTTTGGTCTGTAAAGAAAAGCGTGTACATGCTTCCCAAATTATTGATGGTATAAGGAAGCCCCACACGTTTAAGACTATCTTTAAGGCCGGTCACCAAGGTTTCGCCTGTTTTTTCTAACTGAGTATATACATTAGGGTTTTCATCCAGGTATTTAAGCATAGTAAGTCCTGCTGACATGGCAATGGGATTTCCTGAAAGTGTTCCTGCCTGGTAAACAGGTCCTGAAGGAGAGACAAAATCCATAATTTCGGCTTTTCCGCCATATGCTCCTACCGGCATTCCACCACCAATAATTTTACCCATAGTGGTGAGATCAGGTGTAACCCCTAAATACTGTTGGGCACCTCCGGGAGACAACCTAAACCCGGTCATTACCTCATCAAAAATCAGCACGATTTCTTCCGCATCACAAATTTCCCTTAAACCTTCCAAAAAGCCCGGTTCAGGCAATACACAGCCCATATTTCCCGCAACCGGTTCCAATATAATGGCTGCAATTTCACCTTTATTCGCCTCCACAACTTCTTTGACTTTCTCCAAGTCATTGAAAGGAGCTAAAAGGGTGTCTTTGGCTGTTCCTGAAGTAACTCCGGGGGAATCGGGGTTACCCATTGTAATGGCCCCTGAGCCTGCTGAAATCAGGAAGCTATCTCCATGACCATGGTAGTTCCCTTCAAATTTTAAAAATTTATCTTTTCCGGTAAACCCTCTTGCAAGTCTTACTGCGGACATGGTGGCTTCAGTACCACTATTTACCATCCTTACTTTCTCTACGGAAGGAACCATTTTGGTAATCAGTTCCGCTATTTCTACTTCCATGCCTGTAGGTGCTCCAAAGGAAGTCCCTTTTTCCATGGCTTTGATTACGGCCTCACGCACCAAAGGGTGGTTATGTCCTAGCACCATTGGCCCCCAACTGTTAATGGCTTCGATATACTCATTGCCATCTACATCATAGATATAGGCACCTTCTGCATGAGAAATAAACAATGGATCTCCTCCAACAGCTTTAAAAGCCCTGACAGGTGAGTTTACTCCACCCGGAATAAATTCTTTCGCTTTCTCAAAAAGTTGCTTGCTTTTACTTGTATTCATTTTCAATTAATCTTCAATAGTCAAAACGCCATCCACCAAACTTAAAATGGGGACGTAATTATTAAATTTCACTCCTGAAAAATCAAAACCAAAGGTCAAATTTCCTTCAATAAAATTGCTTCGGTCAAGGTTTTTCTGAAAATCAAACCCTTCTTCATCATTGATGACCTTTGTTACAAAATCTGCCAACTCATAGCCCATGTAGGCAAAGGAAGTTGGGTAATCCTTGTAAACATTTAAGTAATTCTCTCTAAAATCATCCAAGAGCTCATTGTTAAAGTCAACCGTATTGTTACCTATAAAATGAAAGTTTTGCGCTTCCATCATGTCATAATTGGCAAAGTCAAAATACAACCAGCTCTCCATCACCACCACAGGCATCCCTGCACCTAAAGACTCTACAAGTCCAAAGGTTGGTGAAGCAATATTGGGGTCATCAGAAAATACTACCATAATATCAGCCTCAGGATTGCCATTTGCACTCAAGTCCAGACTTTCGAAAAACTCATGCATGTCTCTGGTCGAAACCTTTTGATTTCTTACTATTTGAAGCCCACTCTTTCTGGCCATTTCTGCAAAGCTCCCTGCCAACAACTCATCCCTACTGGTTCCTGAATAGGCCAAGGCGACCCTCCTGCCCTCAAATTTTCTGCAGTAGTTCAATACTTTTTGACTTATGGCCTTTATGGATGGTCTAAATAAATAGGCGTACTCGTAGCCATTGATATTGTCATCAATATTGGAAAGGGGATTTATTTGAGGTATTTTATTTTTTGCTGCATAATTAGCTACAAGTGCTGTCTCTTCAGGGTATAGCGGACCGATAACAATATCAGCCTTTTGCAAAAATGGATCTTCGAGTATACCTCTTACCTTCGCATCATTTCTTTCAGTGTCAAAAGTCTTAAAGTTTAATTTTACGCCATTGGATTGGGCTTGTTCCAAAGCCAATTTAATACCTTGGTGAAGCTGCAAAACAAAATTATTGGCTTTCAAAAATTGTGCACCTGACCTGCCTTCATAATTGAATGGTAACACTATTGCGATATCTAAAACATCATCCTTCTCTGCTAGAAAAGTATTTCCATCCCCTTTAGAAAAAGACCTGTTTTTTATTTGATCGTAAAGCTTTCTTTCGTTTGTCGACATTGATCCTTGTGTCTCCAGTCTTTGCTTAAGGGCCATTACCAAGCCATCATTTTCGGGAAAAAGGCCATATTGAACAGCAAGTGAACTTGAGGCACTTACTTTAAGAAAATTATAAGTGGCACGATAAGCTTCTTCTTTTAAATCTTCGTCTGAGATTTCTTTGATCAACCGCAAAGCACCATTGGGTGTAGACTGCTGGAAATAACACAAAGCCAATAAGTAACGTACATCGTCCTTTTTTGCAAACCCACGAGTATCTAACAAGGAGTTCAAAGCCTCTTTTGCTAGCTCAAACTGCCTGTTTTCATAGGCTGCCCTGGCAAAATGAAACCTTGCATAATCAGAAAGGGAAGCAAATTTTTCTTTGTCAAGATAAGGCCGTAGCAACTCCATGGCCTCCGATTGATTACCTTGCTGAATTTGTTTTTTTGCCTGCTCAAACTGCTCAAAGCCTTCCTGAGAAAATGCAGGCATTACAGGCAGGATTAGAATTAGAAAGTATAGTAATATTTTCATTTGGTGAAGAACGCTTTAATGGTGTAGTTTCAAACTTCGTACCTTTTTTCACAAAAACCAGTCAACCATTCAAAATTACGAAATTAAATTTTCCTTAAGGGCATTTACATAAAAAAGCCTGATGAAGATATCAGGCTTTTTATGTTTTCTTTATTCCCACTCAATGGTTGCAGGCGGCTTGGAACTGATGTCGTACACCACCCTATTTACTCCTTTGACTTTATTGATGATATCATTGGATACCTTTCCTAAGAAATCGTAAGGTAAATGCACCCAATCCGCTGTCATCCCATCTACGGAAGACACCGCCCTAAGCGCCACCACTCTTTCATATGTCCTTTCGTCACCCATAACCCCTACCGACTGAACCGGTAGTAGCATAGATCCTGCTTGCCATACATCATCGTATAAATCTGCATCCTTTAGACCTTGGATAAATATATGATCGACCTCTTGAAGGGTTTGCACTTTCTCGGCTGTGATATCACCCAATATCCTGATCCCTAACCCGGGGCCCGGAAAAGGATGCCTTCCAATGATCGTATCTGCTATTCCCAAAGCTTTACCTACTTCCCTTACGCCATCTTTAAAAAGTGTGTTCAGTGGCTCCACTACTTTAAGTTTCATAAAATCAGGCAATCCACCTACATTATGGTGAGATTTAATGGTCGCTGAAGGACCATTAACAGAAACGGATTCGATCACATCCGGATAAATGGTGCCTTGTCCCAGCCATTTTACATCCTTGATTTTATGGGCTTCATCATCAAAAACCTCGATAAAGGTTTTTCCGATGGCTTTTCTTTTTCCTTCAGGGTCTGATATGCCTGCCAAAGCATCATAAAACTTCTGCTTGGCATCCACACCAATGACATTAAGTCCCATACCTTTGTAGGAATCCAGGACTTCTTCAAACTCATTCTTTCTTAACAAACCGTTGTCAACAAAGACACAGGTAAGTTGATCACCTATGGCCCTATGAATAAGGGTAGCTGCCACGGATGAATCTACACCCCCGGACAAGCCCATCACTACACGATCCTTTCCTATACTTTCTTTCAATGAAGCTACTGTAGCATCTATAAACACATCGGATGTCCAATCCTGAGCACAATCACAAATCTGAACCACAAAATTTCTTAAGAGGTTTTTCCCCTCTTCAGAATGGGTTACCTCCGGATGAAATTGAATACCAAAGGTCTCCTCTCCTTGAACCTGATAGGCTGCTACCTTTACATTCTGTGTACTAGCTATAATATCGAAACCTTCCGGTAGCTCTTTGATCGTATCACCATGCGACATCCACACCTGAGAATCATGCGTCATCTCTTTTAATAAAGGCGAATGGGTATCTAAATATGAAAGCCTGGCCCTGCCATATTCCCTGGTATCTGAGGGCTTTACCTCTCCGCCAAACTTCTGTGCCATCAACTGGGCACCATAGCAAACGCCCAATAGGGGAAGTTTCCCTCTCAAAGGGGTCAAATCGAGATCAGGGGCATCACTGTCCTTTACAGAACAAGGGCTCCCGGAAAGGATAACTCCCTTAATATCGGAAGTGATGGGTGGAATTTTATTGTACGGGTGAATTTCACAATATACATCCAGTTCTCTAACACGTCTGGCGATAAGCTGCGTGTATTGAGAACCAAAGTCTAGGATTAAAATCTGTTCTGCCATGTGCAAATTTAATCAGCCCTTGCCAATTCCCGAAATAAAAAGATAAATTTCCAAAATAATATTTGGGGCCTATGGTCTGCGAAAAATGCAGAAAGGCAAAAAAACAAGTGCCACGTCCTAGATTAGGTTTACTCTTTCTTTTCATTTCACACATTTATTTGTGTTTTTTTCAGGATAGGTCAAAGTGAAAACTGAGATTGCCACCCATCCAGGGCACAGGGTTTAAATATTTACCTATTGCCACAGGGCTGACACCCTGTGCTAAGTCACTATGCCCTTTCAGGGCAAAATCAAAAAATATCCCGATTATAAGTTCATTTTCAACTAAAAATTCAATGAGGTTAAACAGCAACTCCAACCAATCAATCCCGCCCCTGAAAGGGTCAGATATAATAGCACAGGGTGAAGCCCTGTGTGGAAAATCAATATTGCAACCTAAGCCCTGCAGGGGCGAAATATTTGAGCAATTCGGGATTTATAAGTAATGGATACTTATCCTAAATAAAGTTTACCGATTATTATTCAAATACTACCTTTTCTGAATTCATCCCACAACACACTATCTTTTAATAATTCGGGGGACTCCAAATTATTAATATTGAACTTTTCACTTGAAAAAGAATCAAGTTTAAATTGAGGCATTTTAGGGTTTATTGTTGCTTAATTTTTAAATATAAGGATATTTTGAACACTCACTATTTAAAATTAAAATTATTGCCTAAAAAATAGAACAATTACATATTTGAGCATTATACCGTAAAATTTAGTAATGTTGTTGCGTCTGAAAAACTAGAAAATAGACTTAATTTCTACTACCACTACCTCATAAACCCCGGAGGACAATTTTGATGAATAGTACATCCCGACTGTACCTATCAACTTGTTGTAGGTGACATAAGCAACTTTTCATTTTTAGGTTTCAGTTCAATTGGTTACCCTCTTAGCTGATTTATCAAATCTTTGTTTCAGGTCTTCATAAATCACCTTGGCATCGGCAGCATTTACTTTGGCACCATACTTCACGGAATTGTAATAGCTGAGCGCTCCCACATAGGCCTCTGAGCCTGCCATCATCAGGGTATCGTTTAGATTGCTTTCCAATTGCTGCAAATCTCTTAGCAGCGGCATCAGCTCTTTTACAGCCAACCAGTCTTTCTCCAATTCTTGCAAATCAACGTAAGGAGGTAAAAACTGATTGTCTGATTGGGCATAATCCATTACCTTTTCCACAAAGGGAAGGGTGCCATCACTCATTTTGGGAACTGTTTGACGCTCGGATGGACTAAGTGCAATCAGCTGTGGACCAAGGATGGTTTTCAAGGTGGCCAAAGCTTCTTTTACGGCCTGAAGATCGGCTTCCGGAAATTGAATAGAAACTGCATTTTTCGCAATCATAAGATGGTTATTTAGGATAAAACATAATCAATTCTATTCAAATTACTTTTTTAGGTTTTAAAATACAAATAAGTTAGTATGAAATTTACTAAATAGTTAATATGAAAAAGATGGATTTATTTTTTTATCTCTCAATAATTTGAATCTTAGCCGAAATTATCCGGATCCTGAAAAGGACAAACTGAGATTGCCACCCATCCAGGGCACAGGGTTTAAATATTTACCTATTGCCACAGGGCTGACACCCTGTGCTAAGTCACTATGCCCTTTCAGGGCAAAATCAAAAAAATATCCCGATTATAAGTTCATTTTCAACTAAAAATTCAATGAGGTTAAACAGCAACTCCAACCAATCAATCCCGCCCCTGAAAGGGTCAGATATAATAGCACAGGGTGAAGCCCTGTGTGGAAAATCAATATTGCAACCTAAGCCCTGCAGGGGCGAAATATTTGAGCAATTCGGGATTTATCTGTGATGAATACTTGTCCTAAATAAAGTTTACCGATAATTATTTAAATACAACTTTAGATTTACATTTCACACCACCCCATTTCTCACCCTTTATTATAAAGAGGATTTTGAGTATTCAAATTAGCTTATTGAATTACTAATTTAATATTGAGTAAGTCCAATAAGCGAATCCAAAAAGGTTGGTATTAAGATAACCGGACTTCGGCTCCGCTCAGCCGACGGAAGGTTGTTTACCTTTTTGACCGAATGGCTTCGCAAGGACGATCCGGTTGGAAGGTATATGGTAATAAAACAATCCACTTTTCTAAAAAAACAGACCTGAAGGGTCTGAACTATAATAACCGTGGGTGGCAACCCACGGGAAAGGCAAACACCCCTACACTCAACACTGAAGGTGTTGAACAGCTACAAGTGATTCACGGAGAAGTAAAAGGTGAAAGAACTACAGAGCCGAAGGAGTAGCTTTTACGTTTGCATCACCCTATTACTTCGGCTTCGATCAACCGCCGGGAAAGGGATAGGTTCTTCTATTTATTATTTACGACCGATATACAGTTTGCGGTAAAATCCCCTTTGTCCCCCTTTGTTGAAGGGGATTTTGATTTTTCAGAATAGCTTATTGCATTACTAATTTAATGTTGAGTCAGCCCAATAAGCGAATTCAAAAAGGTTGGTATTAAGATAACCGGACCCTGAGCGGAGCCGAAGGGAAAGGGGAAGGTTTTAATTCGCTTGATCGAAAGCTTGCTTAATTTTTGAGGCAATTTCTTCCATTTCTGAAGGCTCCAATTGTAGCTTTGGCCTGCTGAAATTGATATCATCCATGCTTCTTAGCGGTACCAAATGGATATGTACATGAGGTACCTCCAAGCCGATGACAGCCACACCTATTCGGGTACATTTGATGACTGACTCTTGGGCTTTGGCGACTTTCTTGGCAAAAAGGTGAAGACTAGAATACAATTCATCATCCAGGTCATAGATGTAATCTACTTCTTCCTTGGGCACCACCAATACGTGGCCTTTTACCAAGGGCATGATGTCTAAAAAGCAATATGTTGCTCATCCTCAGCAACGATATGTGCCGGTATTTCTCGGTTGATAATCTTTGTGAAAATAGAAGGCATAAGTAAGGAAGTTAATGATTGATCACAAAAAATCCCGATGCATCGCAACCGGGATTAAAAAATTATATGCTTATTTCAAGCACTTCAAATTCTACCAAACCGGCAGGGGCTTGGATTTGAGCAATATCTCCGACTTTCTTTCCCAAAAGGCCTTTACCAAAGGGAGATGCTGAGGAAATCTTGTTTTGTTTAAGATCAGCTTCTTCCTCAGAAACCAAAGTATAGGAAACTGTCATGCCATTTTTTACATTTTTTATTTTTACAGTGCATAGAATACCTACCTTAGACGTATCCATTTTGGAGTTGTCCAATACCCTGGCATTACCAATGACGTTTTCCAGTTTGGCAATCTTCAATTCCAAATGCCCCTGAGCATCTTTGGCTGCATCATATTCTGCATTTTCACTCAAATCACCCTTATCTCTGGCTTCCGCAATTTGCTTGGCAATGTCTGTTCTGCCCTTGGTCTTTAGGAACTGAAGCTCATCTTTGAGCTTCCGCAATCCTTCTTCTGTATAATACTGTATGCTTCCCATATTTATTAATTGTTAGCCTCTTATTAAATAAAATAACGGCCTCAACCTTGAGACCGTTTCCATATGCTTCCATTATTTTCTATACGCAAAGATAAAATAAGAATTCATATTTTACAATTTAACTATCTTTTATTAAGACACTAACCCTTCCATTGACCGGCAATTTTAGCTACTAAAACCTCATTTATCTTCCGGTAAGACTCATTGGTCCACCCTGCTACATGCGGCGAAAAAAGGACTTGCTTGAATGTGGTCAGCTCCTCAAAAGAGGCGCGCTCCATTGGTGTCAAGCTTTTGAGCTTTTCCTTTTCCAATACATCCAAAGCAGCTCCTTTTATTTTTCCACTCCGAAGTTCCTGTATCAATGTCTTGACAGAGATAACCTCACCACGGGCTGTATTGATCAAATAAAAAGGCTTCTTGAAACCTTGAATCACCTCAGGTGAAAAAAAGCCCTGGTCTCTTCGGTCAAAGGCACATGAATACTCAATACATCCGCTTGCGCTTGAATGGTTTCAAAGCTGCATTCCTGTACATTTTCATCGCCGAAGCCCTTTTTGTATTTATCATAGGCAAGTATTTTCACACCAAAGCCCTTGAGTCGCTGAGCAAAAGCCGCCCCCATATTGCCATAGCCAAATATCCCTACAGTTTTACCACACAGCTCCACACCTCTATTCCCCTCTCTGTCCCAAACACCTTTCCTTACCTGTTGATCTGACTGTATATAGTGATTAAACAAAGCCAGGAGCATACCAAGAGCATGCTCTGCCACCGCATCTCGATTGCCTTCAGGAGCTGAATAGAGAGCTATGGAATTTTGCTCCAAATAGTCCAGGTCAATATTATCCAAACCTGCCCCTGCCCTGGCAACAAATTTTAATTGCGCCCCTTTTTTCAATAAGCCCCGGTCAATAGGCGTTTTGGACCTGATTACCAGCCCTTGGTAGTCAGAAATAATTTGAAGAATACCTTCCCTATCGATCTCCGGTCTATAATGCACCTCATGCCCTTTTTCTTCCAATAGGGGCACTATGCTCTCATGCATGAGGTCAATGATTAAAATTTTCATGTATGTATTAAAGATTCAACAATAAAGTAGCAACCATAAAGTAAACGGCTAAACCCATCAGGTCATTGGCCGTGGTAATAAAAGGCCCGGATGCCATGGCTGGATTTATCCCCAACTTATCTAGAATTATCGGTGTGAGGGTTCCCATAAATGAGGCAAGTAAAACCACACTGAACAAGGCAATACTCACGACCAAGCCAAACTTAACCTCCTTATCATATAAAAACCACCGTTCCCATCACAAATAAGGCCAAAACCAGTCCATTCAACACGGCCACTAAAAACACCTTTAGCAAACGTTTTGTGAGACTATCTTCAAAGACGGAACGATTGGCCAAGCTCTGAACGATTAAAGTAGAGGATTGAATACCCACATTACCACCTGTGGCAGTAATAAGTGGGATAAAAATGCCAAAGCTGTCACTGCATTTAGCCCTTCTTCAAAGAAGCCGATAAATCCTGCCCCTAATAGTCCGCCAACCATTCCAATCAATAGCCAAGGTAATCTTGCTCTTGACAGTCGGTACACAGAGTCGGATTCCTCCACATCGTCTGAGAAACCTGTCATGGCCTGAATATCTTCTTCTGCTTGGTCTCTTATCAAGTCAAGAATATCATCTACAGTAATTCGTCCTACCAGTTTGTTTTTCACATTCACCACAGGGACAGCCTCTAAATCATATTTTCTCATGATTTCAGCCACCTCTTCGCCTTCCATATAGGTGGGAACAGATATGATGTTTTCTTCATACAAATCTGCCACCTTGGTATTTGAAGAGGCTAAAATCAACTTTTTAAGGGCAACCCTACCGAGTAACTGCTCTTTATTGTCCACCACATAAATGCTGAAGATCTTTTCGACGTTTTCTGCCTGTCTCCTAATCTCATCGATGGTCTGTACCACCGTCCAGTTAAGGTTGGCCTTTATGATCTCCTTGGCCATCAAACCACCGGCACTGTCCTCGTCATACCGAAGTAACTCAATGATGTACAAGGACTTTTCTTTGACGGCTAGATGGCTAATCACCGCTTCCCGATCATTGACAACCAGTTGATTGAGTATATCCACCGCATCATCTGAGTCCATATGATCTATCAAAGTCGCCAATTCCTCAGGGGGCATGGCCTTAATTACTTTGTATTGAGGGTCCTCATCCAGCTCATTGAGAATGTCCGCAGAAAAATCAGGATCCAAAGCCCTTAAGACAAATAGGGCCTCCATCATGTCCAACTCATCCAATATCGCAGCAACATCTGCTTTATTGATGTCCAACATGGACTCCTGAATAAAGGCTACATTTTCACTTTCTATATTTTCCCTGAGCGCCTCCAGGTATTCCTTGGATAGCTCAAATGAGTTTAATTCTTCCAAGATGTTTCTAGTTGTTGGGTTAAAAGAACAAATTCATCTACTCCCAGTTGCTCGGCCCTTGAATCTAATATTGGTAATGCTTTAAATTCATCTGAAAGGCCCATTGGTTTCAATGCATTTCTTAGGGTTTTCCTTCTGGTACTAAAAGCCTGTTTGACAAGTCTGAAAAACAGCTTTTCATCACAATCCAACTTCTCTACATTGTTTCGGCTGATGCGGATCACACCGCTGTTCACTTTGGGAGGAGGGTCAAATACTTCCGGTGGCACTGTAAATAAATATTCCACATCATAGTAAGCTTGTAACAAAACACTTAAAATACCATAGGTCTTGTTTCCTTTTTTCGCAGTCATCCTTTCCGCCACCTCTTTCTGCAACATTCCTACCACTTCTGTCACCAGTTCTCTCTTTTCCAATACTTTAAAAAATATTTGACTGGAAATATTGTAAGGAAAATTGCCAATAATCGCATGAGGTCCCGCTAATTTATCCTTGAAATAATAATTCAAGAAGTCCCCTTCAATGATGGTAAGTGAATCCGGCTTATATTTTTTCTCAAGATAATGGATAGATTCTTTGTCTATTTCTATCAGATGTAAATCCCATTTTTCTCCAACAAAAATCAGTTAGCACGCCCATCCCCGGTCCAATTTCTAACACTACATTGGTACCCCTATGCCCAGTAAGTGCTCCGGCTATCTTCTCTGCCACACCTAAGTCTTTTAGAAAATGTTGGCCTAAATGCTTTTTAGCTCTCACTTTACTCATAACAATGCTAATTTAAAGGGATTTTAAGTCACCAAAAGTAAACAATATAATGCAACGACCATAACATAAACTGAACAGCATTAAAAAATATAAAAAGCCTTTTACCTCAACATTTCTATCCAATTTAAATCATATACGCTAGCTTAAGCTACCCAATTGGATGTGGTATTATTTTACCTTTTCCTTTCCATAATTACAAAGGCTATAACAGTATCTCCGTAGGGCTAAGCTCAGTCAAAATACTTTCTTTTTAATTTTAGTAAGTTCTTGCTCATCTTTCTTAACGCTTATTTCAGGATAATAACTCCTCAGGCGAATATCTTGGGGCACAGTATTGTATTGGTCTCTCAACCATTCTACAGCCGAAGCACTTAATAGCGAAAGTTTCACAGCAACAATCCCATCATTTACCATTTCTAAATGCTGGGCTACCCCTTTGGAAAGGTCGATTATTCGCTTGGAATTTTGCGGCAAGCGATCATTTATTCTTACAATGGCTTGCAAACCGTTCTTTTGATTGGTCACCTTCACCAAAGTTCCAAAAGGCAAGTGCTTGTGGGCCGCGGTAAATTCCCGCATATTGTAAACTTCTCCATTCGCTGTCCGACGATTATGAAATCGAACACCATAATAACTGGCAATTCCTTCTTGAATGACCAACAGGAGTCTGGGTAAGTAAAGGGAGATTGTGCCCATGAAATGCTTTCGAAGCCAATGACAAGCACAAGGCATATAGCCAAAATTCTTTTCATAACGTTTTTACTCACAACAATTGTTCCACTAGGATTAGGAATTGGGTTTTTTACCTATTCGGCCAAACGCCTTTTATTTTGACCCATTTTAATCCCATAATACAAGCGACAATAGTCTCTTCAAGTGAAAATTCCTTCAAAATTACATAAATGTCCTTGTCCTACTCTGTCTTTAACGTAAATTTATCTATAGGTTATGTATTGAATTTTCGGTATTCTTAAAATATCAGTAAGCAACAGAAGAGCATTAATACCTTGAAAACGAAAGAATAGGGAGTAAATTAAAGGAAATAAAATGAGCCAAACTGCAGCTTTTCAACTATGGAACAGAGGCAAAATGTTTAGTTTCATTACCAGTATTAGACAAACCTACTTCAACTATTGAAAACCATTTGATCCATTTAAACCCCAATAGGTTAACCATATTATTGTCGACAATGAAGCAAATTAAAATTTTACATACAGCCGATTGGCATTTAGGAAAAAGGCTTCAGGAAGCTTCCCGATTGGAAGAACAAAAGCTTGTCCTCGAGGAAATAATCGACATTGCCAATTCCGAAGATGTTGATTTGGTTTTACTTGCAGGAGATATATTTGATGGATTTAACCCCAGCCACGAAGCGATCGAATTGCTATACAAGACACTTCGAAAGCTTTCCAAAAATGGGCAAAGACCGGTTGTTGCCATCTCTGGTAACCATGACAGCAGCCAATTTATAGAAGCGCCGGACCCCTTGGCCAGGGAGATGGGCATATTTTTTTACAGCCGATATGACAGCATTATTCCCACAGGTAAACTTGACAGTGGTATTGAAGTGGTGGCCTCTGACAAAGGCTTTATTTCATTGCAGCTCCCTCATTTGGATTTTCCGGTACGAATAATATTGGCTCCTTATGCCAATGAGGTTTCTTTGCGAACCTATTTAGGAGAAGGGGATAGAGAAAACGAATTGCGTAAAGTACTGGAAGAAAAATGGAAGAACTTGGCTGATCAATTCTGTGACAACTCCGGTTTGAATGTATTCCTAGGTCATTTCTTCTTTGTCAAAGAAGGAACCACTCCGGAAAAAGAACCTGAAAGTGAACGACCCATTTTGCATGTGGGAGGAACACAGGCTTTGTATACGTCAAATATCCCTTCACAAATCCAGTATGCAGCATTGGGCCACTTGCACCGCTACCATGCCGCTAGCAAAAGTCCCTTTCCGGTTGTTTATTCCAGCTCTCCTTTGGCTTATTCATTCAGTGAAGCCGGCCAGGAGAAACAGGTGGTCCTCATTACCGGCATTCCCAATGAACCCATTAATTATCAACCTATTGGCTTAAAGCAAGGCAGGAAACTGGAAAGAAAAAAATTCAGTGACTTGCCTTCCGCCCTGGAATGGCTGGAAAACAACCCTTATTGTTTTGTGGAATTAACTTACGAAACTGATGATGCCATTGATGCCGCCACTAGAAAAAGTCTTTTGCAAGCGCATGACGGGATCATCAACATTATTCCCCAAATTAAAAACCTCGGCATTGATCAAGACCAACAGCTTCAAGTTAAAGATTTAGAAAAAGACATGACAAGTTTATTTAAAATGTATTATCAGAGTGAAAAAGGGCAACTTCCCAATGAGGCCCTGTTGTCAGTATTCAATGAAATCCTTAGCCAAGACGATAAAATATGATTCCTTTAAAGCTTTCCGTTCAAGGCCTTTACTCCTACAAGGAAGAACAAACCATAGATTTTGAAAAACTTACTGCAGCGGGAATTTTTGGCATATTCGGTGCTGTAGGCAGTGGAAAATCCTCCATTTTGGAGGCCATACTTTTGGCTCTGTATGGCAGCACTGAGAGGCTGTCTGACAGGGGGAGAAAAACAGCATGGTCAACCTGCAAAGCCAACAATTACTTATCAATTTCGAATTTAAGGCCGGGAAAAACAACAGTCAGATTTACTTGGCAAGGTATGCAGTCAAGCGGAACAGCAAAAGGTTTGATGAGATAAGACCTGCAGAGCATACTTTTTATCTTAAGGAAGGTGATGTAACCACGCCACTGAATCAAAATGCGGAAGCCATAATAGGCATGAAAAAGGAGCATTTTAAGCAAACCGTGATCATTCCACAAGGTAAATTCAGGGAATTTATAGACCTAACCCCGGGACCTAGAGCTGAAATGATGAAGGAGTTGTTTGGCTTGGCACGCTTTGATCTATCAGCCAAAACCGGTAGTCTCTTAAAAGTGGTTAGGGGTGAATTGATCCGGTTGGAAACACAATTGGAAGGCTTAGGCGATATTTCTGCAGAGCTTTTAAAAGAAAAGGAAAAAGCGAAACAAGAATTAGCAAAAACTGTGAATGCTGCTACAGAAAGCCTTGAAAAGACCAATTTGCAATTCCAATCCCTTCAAGCGCAAAAGCAAAAGCACAGTCAACTGCTGGCCTTCCAGAAGCAGTGGGAGGTTCTTCAAAGTCGAACGAAAGAAATTGAAACGAAGAAAAAGGAACTGAAAGCATTTATTCAGGCCAACAGTTATTTGAAACCGGTTTGGAATCAGATAAAAGATGAGCAGTTAGAACTAGAAAAAGCCAGCGTAGGATTTGCTGATTGCAACAGGTTTAAGGAAACTTATATTGAACAAATCGCAAAACTGGAACAACAAGAAGGAGAACTGAGAAAAAAGTCGATAAACGCCCTGAACGTGAAGCCAAAATCCGGGACTTGGAAAAGGTTATAGCTATTCAAATCATCCAAAGAAAACTAGACGCCGCTCAAAAAAATTTCCCAAATTAAACCCGCCATAGAAGAAGGCTTAGGCCAACAAAAAGCCTTAGAGAATCAACTTGAATTATTGGAAAAGGAGCTTGAAGAAAGTAGAAACCAGCCCAATAGTACACTGATGGCAAGACTTACCGGCGACTTAAAGGATTGGAAAAGCCTCTCCTTAAGCATCAAAAAACTGGAAGAGGCCATTGCCAAATTAAAATTAGAAAATGATTCCATTCAGAAAGAAGAAAACAAAATTCTAGGCATGATTCCTTCCCAATTCACGAGCTTGGAACTTTGGGATGCTTGGGAAAAAGAAAACATCAAATCTATAGAAGCGGATAAAGCAAAGTATATTGAAAAAAGCTTTACAGGCCCATATCCACAGTTTAAAAGAAGGAGAACCTTGCCCACTCTGTGGGGCTGTAGAACACCCTTCCCCCTTACTTCAGATCACACCGAAGAGAAGGTAAACGGCTATAATCAACAAATTGAGGAAACTAGACAGAATCTGGAAAAAATCCAACTCCTTTCCCGGAGGCTTTATGATCAGGAGCTTCAAAAGACCAATCAAACTAAACTAATATCCGACAAAACAGGAGAACTGCAGGACTTAAACCATCAATTCAACACCCTCAAAAATGAGTTAAGCACTTTAGGTATACATACTCTGGAAGATATCAATGAAAGGCTCTCAGTCCTTACGGATCAAATTAAAAAAGAAGATCAACTTCACAACAGTGCTCGGGATTATAGAAAAAAATAGACATTCTGCGGACTCGAATAGATGGTGCCCATCAAGAACTGAGAAAGGAAGAACAGCAGGCTATTGCCCATGCCAGCACCTTACAAGCAAAGGAAGATGAAATCAGTGACAAGGCTTTCTGTGAAAAATACATGGATTCTTCTACTGAGACCATCCAGCAAATGATAGCCAGTGTTCGAAAGGACATTGAAGACACGGCCAATTTATTGGATGGGAAACAAAAAGTACTGAAGGAAAAGCGCCAAGATGCTGCAACCAATTTGGCAAATCTGGAGAATTTCAGCAAAAGCAAAGAGGAAGCATCTATCAAACTGGAAAAGTTAAAAAATGAATTCGATGCTTTGAAAACCCAGTATGGACAAACAGATCAGGCTCAGTTGGAAAAACTATTCAACAGCAAGTTGGATGAAGACAAGCTTGATCAAGAAATACGGGAATATGAGCAAGACTGTTCCGTAGTTCAATCCCACTTGGCAACTCTAGAAGCTGAAGAAGGCATCAAAACCTTTGACCAGAATTACTTTGACGAAGTTGAAGAAAATCACGCAAAGAAGAAAGAGGAATTGGAGCAGGTGCAAAAACAGAAAATAAACATAGACCGAGATGTTTCAGACATTAGGGAGAAGCTTGAGACAAAGAAAGGTTTACTAAAGATATTGGATACCATGGAAAACAGGGCTTCCAATTTAAAAGAATTGGAACAGTTGTTTAAAGGCAGTGGCTTTGTGAAATATGTCAGCAGCATATACCTTAAAGAATTGTGTAACACGGCCAATAAGCGATTTACACAATTGACAAAAAACAGCCTAAGACTGGAAATTGATGACAACAATACTTTTTGGGTGATAGATTATTTAAATGATGGACGAAAAAGGTTACTCAAAACTTTATCCGGAGGCCAAACCTTTCAGGCATCCTTATGTTTAGCGCTGGCTTTGGCAGAAAAGGTAAAATCACTCAATCAAGCGGATCAAAGTTTTTCTTTTTGGATGAGGGCTTTGGAGCTTTGGACAGGAAGTCCCTAAGAATAGTTTTTGAAACCTTGAAGGCCCTAAGGCATGAAAACAGAATTGTAGGTATAATAAGTCATGTAGAAGAATTGCAACAAGAAATCGGTGTTTTCGCCACTATAGAATTAGACCCTGAAAAAGGAAGTCAAGTAAAATACAGCTATCAATAAAAAAAGCATCCCTGATTCACAGGGATGCTAACTATACTAAATTCTTCTCGAAGTCAATTAGGCCTTAGCTTTTTCAGCTTGTTTCAATCGTAGGATAAAGTCACTAAGTACATTCATGTAATTGATAAAGGCTTCATAGGGACTTTCATAGGGGCTAAAATAAGCATGTATGTCGCCATCGGAGAAAAACTTAGTACACATATAATAAAAATGATCGCTGGTTTGTAAATACCTCCAATCTTTATAAATCTCAGGGTCATCACAGCGTTTTACCATATTCTCCAATTCAAAGAGTCTGTCAAATGCTTCGTCTTGAAGGTCATTCCCCAACCAAGCGGTAAGATCACGCTCCTCATCCGCCCAAGAAATCGGAGTAGGCACATTGATTTGTCCTACAGGAGATGCATTGGCTATCACCTCAGAGGGTGTAGAAAAGCTAAAGTTGGTTTGTTGAAAAATTGCCCCCGGAAGATCTTTCATAAATTCAAAAATGCCTGTCTCCTTCCATTGGTGTTCACCAAATGTCTCATAATCCATAAATAGATTGATCACCTCATCTTCTTGGGGCACTTGATTGAGCCAGCCGATAAACTTATCTGTGGTGAGGGGATAATCCGTCCAGGTTTTTTCACCAAATCTAAAGGCTATATCATCACTAAGCCTAAAATTTTTGAGTAATACTTTCAGTTTGGGTTCAATTGAATTAACATATACAAAATTGGGGCTTTTCCAACCCAGTATATGTTTGGCACCTTCAGATAGGATTCCATCAAAACCCATTTTTGCGACCATCGCCCCTATTTCATCAGAGTAAATCAACTCTGTATTTCTAAATACCTTGGGTTTATAGCCGTTGAAGTGATGTTGAATCTTTTCCTGGTGCAGGCTTACCATATCCTTAAACTCAGTCTCACTTTTGAGAGCGCAAAGTGAATGTCCATAAGTTTCATTGAGTAATTCTACATGACCTGTAGCCACCAGTTCTTGAAAACTGTGTAGTACTTCCGGGGCATAGGCCTCCATTTGGTCGAGAACCGTACCTGATAGTGAAAAGCACACCTTGAACTTCCCATCATATTTCCTGATTAATTCCAACAATAGTTGGTTCATTGGCAAGTAGCACTTTTTAGCTACCTTATTCATGATGTTTCTGTTCGAGTAGTCATCCCAATAATCATGATCATCCCCAATCTCAAAAAAGCGATAAGGTTTTAATCTAAAGGGTTGGTGTACTTGAAAATAAAAACAAATGGTTCTCATATCCTATTGATTAACGGTTTGCTTATAAATACCTATTACTTTTTCGGCAACGTGCTCCCATTTGAGCCTTTTTAATTCTTCTCTTCCCATTTCTTTAAACATTTTGGATATCCCATTGTAATGCAACAATGCAAAAATGGAATCAGCCATTGCATCGACATCCCAGAAATCCACCTTCACTGCATTTTGCAGGACTTCTGCAACGCCGGACTGTTTGGATATAATCACCGGAGTACTGTGCCTTACAGCCTCTAGTGGGGATATTCCAAATGGCTCTGAAACGGAAGGCATAACATACACATCGCTTAGGGCAAACATTTTGTCTACATCATCCCCTTTGAGGAATCCTGTAAAATGAAATTTTGTTCCTATCCTTAGTTCGGCAACCCTTTGGATCATTCGATTGAGAAGATCTCCGGACCCTGCCATTACGAACCTGACATTTTCATCTTTTTTTATCACTTTTGCCGCAGCTTCCACGAAATACTCAGGACCTTTCTGAAAGGTTATCCTACCTAAAAAAGTGACAATTTTTTCCGGCACTTTTTCTCTACATGTGACTTGATGATGCTTGTATCCAAAACAGCATTATGAACCACAGTTACTTTTTCTTCAGGGATTCCATATTTGGTCACTATCGTGTTTTTGGTGAGTTGGCTTACGGCGATAATTTTATCCGCTGCCTCCATTCCGGCTTTTTCTATATCGTAAACCCTTTGATTTACGGTTTGCCCTGAACGGTCAAATTCAGTTGCATGAACATGCGCTATCATGGGTTTCCCACTAATCTGTTTGGCGGCAATTCCAGCGGGAAAGGAAAGCCAATCATGTGCATGAATCAAGTCAAACTTTTTATTTTTGGCAATCTGAGCAGCAACCAGCGCATAGCGCGACACCTCCAAAATCAAGTCTTTACCATATTTACCACTAAAACTAAACTTATTGGCCAGCACGCTGGATTCAAGCTCATCCTGATCTTTAAGCAGTCGTTCGGTATGGTTATGATATTCCTCAGGGCTAAGGTAGGGTATAAGGAAAGAACTCACCTCAAGGTAGGTAAGGCTTTTCCAAATGTCTCGAAATCGACGTTCCCTATAATCAATTTCTATTTCACTCGCGTTCACAAATTCAGCCAATGGATCTTCATCACCCCAGAGTTTGGGAACAACAAAAATCAGGTCTTGTTTGTGGTGGTCCATCCCTTTGACTAAACCATAACAGGCAGTACCTAAACCACCAGAAATATGAGGAGGAAATTCCCAACCAAACATTAATACTTTCATATATTGTCCCTTTACATGTTGTTGATTAAATATTTCATCCTTAACAATTCACCTACACTCCAAGCCTGGGATATTGCCCCTTTAGGTCTGTGGGGAGGGTCACCTTCATAAATTTCCGCAATTGTCCCTATTCCATATTGAGTCATCACTTCATCAAAACTATCAATCATGGACTCTACCAACTTCTTTCCTTGCTTGCCGTGCAATTTTAAATAACCTTCAGCAAAATGCCCCAATAACCATGGCCATGCAGTACCTTGATGGTAGGCATTGTCTCTTTCAGTTTGGTCTCCTTTATAATAGCCCTTGTATCGCGGGTCACTGGGCGCTAGGGTTCGTAAGCCCCTATTCGTAAACAAGTTGGTCTTTACCACCTCCAACACGCAGTCTTTTTGTTCATTACTAAGGGGACTATAGGGTAATGAAGTGGCAAATACCATGTTTGGTCTTATGGACCAATCCTTTTCTTCATAAGTGACCACATCCGCTAAGTACCCCTTCTTCTCTGACCAAAAACGATCTACAAAGCTCACCTCCACCTGATCTGCTAATTTACGAACCTCCTCATCCCCGGTCATCTCATGATAGAACCGAAGTGCATTGTACCATAGGGCATTGATTTCTACAGGACATCCAATTCGTGGTGTCACCGGCCCTTCTTTGGTTACGGCATCCATCCATGTCAACCCAACGCCTTCCACGCCTCCACTGATAAGTCCATCTTCTTGAACATGAATTTTAAAATCTGTCCCTGCCTTAAAGCCATCTATAATCCCCTTGCATTTATCTATGTATTTCGACAGTATTGTCTGTTTATCTCCAGTAAAAATAATATATTGTTGCAAAGACCAGAAGAACCAAAGTGGAGCATCAATAGAGTTCATATTTGTAGAAACTCCACTTCCTACATTTGGAAACATCGCTCCTTTTAAATCTTTGGTCATGGAATCCATAACATCTAAAAAGGTCTGATTGTCTTCCATGGTCAAAGTAAGCCCCGGCAGCGCTATAAAAGTATCTCTACCCCACCAGCCGAACCAAGGGTATCCCGCTATCACACGTGTTTCTCCATCACGTTTACTTATAAATTGGCCGGCAGAATTTTTCAAGCAATTTTCAAAATTATCCCTTGGTATTCTTCTTTCAATTTCCTTTTTAAATTATCGTGAAGCTCAGCTGTATTGGCTACTTTCAGTCCGGCAGAAAAAATTACTTCATCACCTTTTTCCATCTCAAACTCGAAATACCCCGGTACATATAGGTCTTCCTGATAATCATATCCTCGTTCTATTTCTTTTGAGTATTCTATATTATAAAACCAATCCGGCACAGGTACAAAATCGTTGTCCATTGAAACCTGTAATGACAATGGGTCATAAGCCTCGTAAAGCTGAACCTGTACGCCATTTTCTATCTTTTTTATTTTTTTATTAACATAAGTATTGGCTTTAGATAATCCGTGGTAGCCACGAAAAGCCAGAAATGGATTAATTCTTATTTGGGTAGGAATAACAGCATCTGCCAAGGTATACCTTATCATAACCCGGTCGGCTGTAGAATCTAAGATAATTTCTTTTTCAAAAATCACCCCTCCTACCCTATAGGTAAGTTTTGGAATGGGTTCAGAATCAAAATCTTCAAGGTATTTATGTCCCCGTGGTGAATAGGTACCCGGATATTTATTAATTCCCAAATTAAAGACAGCATCTTTTTGTACGATGCTTTCATGTACGTTAGATAGCAACACGTGAAGTTGACCATCTATTTGAGGCTGTGGAGCAACCAATAGCCCATGGTATTTTCTGGTATTGCAGCCAATAATGGTTGTACTCGTATAACAACCCAAAGGGTTTGATCGGATGATCTCTTTTTCTAAAGAGTAGTTGAGGTTAATGAGTTGAGTCTTATCAAAGTGTATATAGCTCATTTAATCAAATGTTTGAGGTTTTTATAAAAATACTTTAATACTTCGTAAAGAAAAATATTTAAGATAAAAACTAAAGCAATTAAGCTAAATGATTAAGATAAAGCTGTTTTTTGACAAAAAAAGAACTCTATTAGAGTTCTTTTGGAATATTATATTTTCATTGCTACTCAAGTAGCTTCTTTTTGAATTTTCTCTAGATTCTTAATGGATTCCTCAAATTTCATCATATACATCTGCACATGATTTAAATTTACATATTTTATTTGAGGAAAATTTTTTGAAGGTTGAAGTAACTTAAACATGATCTTCTGAAATTAAATGAATTCTACAACAATCGCTAATCAAATAACATGCCATAAACATGAATACCTTCTGCATGGGTAACCAACAAAAGCAGACTATAAAACAAGCTTAGTGTATTGCTCTTTAACCATTCTAAAGACGAGAAAAGAGACTGCCCCATTTACTTGCAATAACCTCAAATTTTCTGGGTTAAAATACCAACCCATTGTAGGATGCAGTAATAAAAAAACAACCCTCCCTAATCAAAGGGAGGGCTTGGGTGAAGGACCGGGTTCGAACCGGCGACCTCTGGATCCACAAACCAGCGCTCTAACCAGCTGAGCTACAATCACCATTTTATTTCATTTTCTGATTCTTTTATCAGATGGGATTGCAAAGGTAATATGCTTTTTTCAGTCACGCAATACCAAGCTAGATATTTCTTGAAAATTTAAGTCTTTCACCCTTTTTTCTTCATTAAAGACCCCATTCTCATAAGCCAAATGGCCTGAAACTATCGTATGGGTAACTTTTGACCTAAACTTTTGACCTTCGAAAGGAGACCAACCACATTTAGAAAGCACATTTTCCCTTTCTACTTCCCAAGAATTGTCCAAATCTACCAATACTAGGTCTGCATAATATCCCTCTCTTAAAAAGCCCCTGCTTTCAATTTCAAAAAGTATGGCAACATTGTGGCTCGTTTTCTGAACGATTTGCTCCAAACTAATTTTTCCATTATGGTACATTTCAAGTAAGGCCACCAAACCATGCTGCAATAGAGGCCCTCCTGAAGGAGCTTTAAGATAGGGCTGCTCTTTTTCTCCAATAGTGTGTGGCGCATGATCAGTAGCTATTACATCGATATTGCCTTCTAATACCCCTTTTAATATGGTATCCCTGTCATTTGAAGTTTTGATGGCCGGGTTCCATTTGATCCAATTTCCTTTTTTGTTATAATCCTCTTCAGAAAACCATAAATGATGTATGCAAGCCTCTGCAGTAATCCTTTTTTCAGCAAGAGGCAACGTATTGTCAAATAAACCCACTTCTTTCCCGGTACTGATATGCAATACATGCAATTTTGTACCATGGGTACGCGCCATTTCTACTACAATTTTGGAAGCATCATAACAGGCTTCCTCTGATCTGATTTTAGGGTGAAATTTAGCCGGAATATCCTCTCCATACTCTTGCTTAAATCTTTCTAAGTTTGCCTTGATGATGTTGTCATTCTCACTATGGGTAGCGATCAAAATCGGACACTCTCTGAATATGGCCTCCAAACTGTCCGGATTATCTACCAACATATTACCGGTGGAGGACCCTTGAAAAACCTTCACTCCACAAACATTTTTAACATCTACACTTTTGATGGTCTCAATATTGTCATTGGTTGCTCCTAAATAAAAAGAGTAATTTGCTAAGGACTTAGCCGCTCCAATTGCATATTTCTCCTCCAATAGTTCATGGGTGGTGCTTTGAGGGATGGTATTTGGCATTTCCATAAAGCTGGTCACACCCCTGCCACTGCTGTTTTACTTTCTGTATAAATTTCAGCCTTATGTGTCAATCCCGGCTCCCTAAAGTGAACCTGATCATCAATTAAACCTGGTAATAGGTATTTGCCTTTGGCATCTATCACTATATCCGCATCTTTTCCTGACAAATCTCCACCCACCGAATATATCAAGCCCTCCTTTATATACACATCTCCACGTATAATCTTACCTTCATTTACTATATTTGCATCACGGATTAGTATTCTTTTCATAGCATTTGTTTTATATGGTAGGTGCTTGGGTCGAAACACCTCTTAATATTTTCCTAAATTTATAAAATCATGTCCGATCAGCTATCATCTTTCGAAAATTTTAAACTGAATAACCAACTTTTAAATGCTGTGAAGGAAATTGGTTATGAAAAACCTACGCCTATACAGGAAAAAGCCATCCCTTTGGCTTTGGCCGGTCACGACATACTGGGCATCGCCCAAACAGGTACGGGCAAAACTGCGGCCTATGTCTTGCCCTTATTGTACAAAGTAAAATACGCACAAGGCCAGCACCCTCGTGCTTTAATTATGGCTCCCACAAGAGAACTGGTAATGCAGATTGAAGAGGCTGTTGTAGGTTTCGGTAAATATACAGACTTAAGGTATGTTTGCCTCTATGGTGGCTTGGGGCCAAAACCACAGATTGAAAAGCTACAAGAAGGAGTGGACATTATCATTGCAACTCCCGGAAGGTTCATAGACCTCTACCACAAGGGTGAAATTTACACCAGAGATATTAAAACCATGGTATTGGATGAAGCTGACAAAATGTTGGACATGGGCTTCCTTCCGCAAATAAAAAACATCTTGGAAGTGATCCCTGTCAAGCGGCAAAACCTCTTGTTTTCCGCCACCTTCAGCCAACGAGTAGAAAATCTTTCTTATGAATTCCTTGAATTTCCCGAGCGTGTAGAAGTTGCCCCTCAAGCGACTACCGCCGAAACCATAGCTCAAGTAAAATATTTTGTTCCCAATATCAGAACAAAGTTAGACCTATTGCTAAGACTTGTCAACGAGGATGGTTTTGAAAGAGGGATAATCTTTACCAAGTCGCGTAAAAATGCCGACACCGTCCATCAATACCTTCAAAAAAATCAATCCGGAAGTATTCGGGTAATTCATGCCAACAAAGGTCAAAACACAAGGATCAACAGCATGGATGATTTCAAAAAAGGAGAGGTAAAAATCCTGGTGGCTACAGATGTAGCGGCCAGAGGCTTAGATGTAAGTTTGGTTAGTCATGTAATCAATTTTGATGTACCCTTAATTTACGAGGACTATGTACACCGGATCGGCCGAACAGGTAGGGCCGAAAATGAAGGAAAAGCAGCTACATTTATTAACCCTGCCGAAGCTTTTCATTTCGAAAAAATAGAATCCATCATCCGAATGCTTGTCCCCGAGCAAGAAATCCCTGAAGAAATCACCCAACATAAAACACCTTTTGAAGAAAAACAGGCTTATGAAAGGGAGATCGACAAACAAAAAAGAGGCGATGACCCTGAATTTAAGGGGGCATTTCAATAAAAAAGGGGTACTCGAAACCTTATAAAGAGAAAGAAGAAAAGCGCGGCAACAAAAACAGCAAGGCCAAACGAAACAGAAATCAAATGAAGAAAAAAGCAAGCCACAAGAACAAATAGGCGAGCAAGCTCACCTATTTGTTTGCTTTGCTAATTGGGATGTTTTTCAATTACTTTTGATGAAAAGTATCTGAAACAAAGGCGAGGACATTCGGGAGTGATTCTCTCCAATACGTCCAATTATGGGCACCATCACGAATCCTAAATTCATGCGGGATCTCCATTTTCTTCATGGCAATATGAACGAGACTATTTCCTTCATACAAAAAATCATCGTCTCCACAATCAAAAAACCATTTTACCGACTTAATCTTTTCAATATCATTAACTTCCAATTGTCTTAAGGCCTGATGTTTGTCATAATATGCTCTCAATTGGTCTTTATCCTTGACTTCGCTCTCAAATCTTTTTAGAAAATCATCATACGCGGTATTCCTTAACGAGGCACTAAGTGGACAAGCCGATGAAAACAATTCCGGCCGATGCATGGCATAGAAATAGGTTCCTCCACCTCCCATAGAAAGACCTGAAATCGCCCTATATTTTTTCGCGCTTGATTCTGTACTGAGACTCCACATAGGGCATTAATTCTTCAAAAAAGAAATCTTCATACCTCCATTCATTTTTTATATCATTAAAATAGCCCCTATTACCTGTATTGGCGTCCGGCATTACAATAATCATTGGTGTGGCCGTACCATCCTCAAAGGCATTGTCGGCAATTCGTTGCACTTCCCCAAATTGAACCCAGCCGGTTTGGTCGTCACCTGCACCATGCAACAAATAAAGCACAGGATAGGATCTTTGGGAATACTCATAACCCGGAGGCAGGTACAAAGCAAACTTTCTCTCCATACCAAGGATTTTACTGTCTACTGTTAATGCATCAAACACCCGGCTTTCTTGGGCCAATAAGCTTGAAAACGAAAGAAAAAACAAAGGCAATAATATTCGTAAAATTTTCATTTATTTATTGGTTTATTTTGGCTAGGGAAAGTAAAGAATTATTCTAATTAATTTATTATTATAATGACTAAATATAGCAACAAAAAAATTGGCTGAATTATTAAGTAGCTATTCAACAACCCAATGGTATTTTCATTATTTTAACCTAACAATCAAGGCAACTATCTACAAACAATTATGGAAAGGAGAAAATTTCTAAGTAACTCATCCCTAGCCCTATTGGCAGCAGGAACCATTGGAACCCAACGCTTGAATGCAACAACAAAAGCGGTGAGAAAATTTAAAATTGCCCTAAATCCTGGTATTATTGGAGTAAAGGCAAATCTTGCACAAACACTAGATTATGCCATTGCTTATGGGTATGAAACCATCCCCCTTTTGTAGAAGAAGTCATGCAGGATTATTCTCCGGCTCAAATAGCAGACCTAAAGGACAAAATGAAGGCAAGTGGAATAGGTTTTGGCTCCACCAATCTGCCCGTAGCATTCAGAGAAGACAATCGCAATTTTCTTGAAGACTTTAGAAAATTAGAATCCTTTTGTAAGACAATGGAAAAACTTGGGGCCACCCGCATTAATACATGGATTATTTCTTCTCATAATTCCCTTACTTACAATGAGAACATGAAGCAACATGCCTACCGACTAGGGGAGTGTGCTCGGGTAATGAAAGATTATGGCATTAGGCTTGGGCTGGAGTACCTTGGGACAAGACCCTTGCTCATACAAAATAAGTACCCTTTTATATCCACCATGAAAGAAGGGCAGGAACTCATAGCAGCCACCGGCCATAGTAATGTAGGCTTTGTTTTGGATTCGTTTCATTGGTATACTGCAAATGACAATAAAGAAGATATTCTCAAACTTAAAGCAGAGGACATAGTGGTAGTGGATATTAATGACGCAAGAAAGGGTTTTAGCAGAGAAGCTCAGGTGGATTTAAAGCGAGAGCTCCCTTTGGCTACAGGCGTTATCAATCTCAAGGCTTTCATGGAAGGCTTGGTGGCCATTGGATATGATGGTCCCATTAGAACCGAGCCATTTAATCAAATTCTCAATGACATGGGAAATGAAGCAGCCCTCCAAACAAACAAAGAGGCCATCAACAAGGTCCTTGCCTTGGTAAACTTGTAAAATTTATTGATTACAATTTGAACATAATTGATACCTGACCGGCTATTTAATAACCCGAATAGAAGCAAGATAAGGGTAGATTGAGCCTATTCTAAATAAATTTCCGAATACTCATCACATACCCCATATGTAGTCCTTCATGAAAATTATTGAATACAATTGCATCTTCCACAGAGCTTAAGTGAAAACCCGTTTTGGTGGTTCTCTCATGGTAAGAAACAAACTTCCCATTGAAATAGTCGGATTCTGTTTGTGGGATTAAATCCATTAAAAGCGATTTCAATTCTTTATATTCATCAGCTGACACCGGGGTTTCAGGTTTGGTCCCTATGCCATACTTTCCAAACATCTCATCCGATATTTGGGCGGGCAATCCTGATCCCTTGTATACAAGCCCTTGCTGGGCTACAATGACATGTCCTATATTCCAAATCAGGTTGTTATTAAACCCTTGAGGTATATGGTTTAACTGTTCGAGCTTATAACTTTCAAGCAATGTAAGGAAAAGGTTTCTACTTGTTTTCCAAGTTTTAAAGGTAGCTTTCATTCAAAGAATCAAATATTTTTTTCGGTCAATCAAAAGGCTTATTCTTCCCAAAACAAGACTGATTTTGACATAACTTATCGAATAAGGAATTAGCTCAGGACTCCTCCCGGTAGGCCCAATCAACTGACAATGGTCAACTAATCTTTGGGAGGACTAATCATGATATGAGCTCTATGTGTACCCGGATCCATTATCCATGGCATACCGGGAAAATCAGGTTTGGTGGACAAACCCGTACTTTCCATGGTGGCCCATGGGATATATACCACATAGCGGAGATAGCTATTGTCCACTTTACCTTTCATGGGATCAAAATCAGCTTTATCTGCGGACAATACATAGAGGGAAGCAGGCTCACTAGGCATTTTTAGACTGCCACTTTTGGCCTCCTTCTCGCGAGTATCAAATATTTGTTTGAAGTTTTTACCTTCCTTTTTCAATGCTCTCCCTCTTTCCATAAATGGCTCCAAGTCCTTATGATAACAAGAAGCACTAAACCCTTCAGCATTGGGATTATCCGCAATACAAATCATTTCATTACTTCCTTCTCTAAGCACCGTCCACTCGCCGTTCGCATCATAACCATAAACCTTTGCTCCTTTCCTGAAATCTTGAGGTGCAGCCAGAACAGCAGCCTTAATCTGCGCGGCTTTATCCGGAATTGTTTGAGCTTTTACCTGACTTGCGAAAAATAAAACGAAGAGACTGAAGACTATTTTTTTCATGATCATTGTTAGGATTGATATCACTTAGAGTTTATGAATATAATCAAAGTTTTTGAGTCCCATAAGCGATTGCGGAGAAATCTAAAAAGAAGCTACATTATAATAAGCTAAAAAGGGCTAAAGTAGTTTTACCTTAGCCCTTTAATATTTAACTTTTGACAGTAAAATTACCTATCGGTCCGATTGTTTGTACCGTCCACAGGAGTTCTATTTTCACGGTTGGCCAAATCCCAAGCTGTATGGAAAATCAATTTCGCTCTTTTCTCCATCAAATCAAATTCAATTTTATCCACCGTATCAGTAGGTTTATGGTAATCATCATGAACTCCGTTAAAAAAGAAGATAACTGGTATATTGTGCTTGGCAAAATTGTAATGATCGGACCTGTAGTAAAACCTATTTGGATCATCCTCTGCATCATACCTATAATCTAATATTAGATTGGTATAGGTGATATTATTGTATTCATTGATGACCTTCAATTGGGAAGACAGCATTTCGGAACCTATCACATAAACATAGTCTTGATTCTCTGCATCCTGGTATTCATAATCAATCCTTCCCACCATGTCGATATTGATATTGTTTACCGTATTCTCAAGAGGGAAAATAGGATTTTCGGAATAATACTCAGAGCCAAGCAAACCTTTTTCTTCCCCTGTCACATTTAAGAAAAGTATACTACGTCTTGGATTATATCCATCTCTTGCAGCCTGAGCAAATGCCTCTGCAATTTCCATTACAGAAACAGTTCCTGATCCATCATCATCTGCACCATTATTAATTTCACCTGTGCTACTGACCCCGATATGATCGTAATGAGATGAAATCACCAACACCTCTTCCTTTTTATCTGTTCCTTCTAGAAAGGCCATTACATTTTCTGTGTCAATAAAATCTTTCTGTTTCACCACCTTAAACACGGCCTTCTGAGAAGAGATTACTGATGGATCATTCTTGGCCGCTTCTTTGAGCAAATCCACAGGAGATTCAAAAAGCTCTGCCATTTTGATAGAGCTTACCATAAATACCGGTTTTTGTTCTGTTGGTTTATCAAAGCCCATCCTGCCTTTACCAGACAAGCTTTTGTATCGATTGGCCATCCTATCAAAATTGGCTTGCCCTTCCATGGTTACAATCAAGGCACCTGCGGCACCTGCATCCATCACTTTTTCAACGGCTTGCCCAACACTATTTCCGATGGCCCATAATCCAACCAGTTTTCCTTCAACCTCTACTTTTGAAAGGTTTTCATCTGAGGCTAAACCTAAAAACACCAAATCAGTCTTTTTATTTCTCTTCATATCTGCATCTCCTACAAATACAAAATCCTCATTTAACACCAACTTGCTTTTACCTATTTTTAAAGAAACTTCTTTCCAGCTTACGCTTGACAATTGAAAAGGCTGTAGATAGCTCCCATTCACAGGCCCTTTAAGGTTATTTGTTTTGTAAAAATCTATTAGGTAATCTGCTGCCATTTTTTGTCCTTCAGACCCCGTATCCCGGCCTCTAAGCTCGTCCGAAGCTAAATAAGTCAAGTGCTTTTTTAAATCACTTGCCTGAATGGTTGATGCATATTTTAATGAAAGATCCTCCTGTCCAAAAATTGGATTTGAAAAAACTACAAAAATAAATATTGCAACTAAAGTTGATTTATTTTTCATATTGGTTAATTAAGTTTATAGCTAAGGTAGATTTTGCCAATATCTCCCATTTTAACTGGTTTATATGAAGTAATTTAAGCATAAATAAAAGACCTAAATCAGCTAATATTTTTAACTTTACGGATCGATTTAAGATCTATTGGCCGCGCCAAAATTAATCATATTTTATCTTTTTATGAAAATCAATCTCGCCTCATCCGAAAAATTTAGAAATAGACATATTTCACCCTCTGAAAATGAGCTTCAGGAAATGCTAAATACCATAGGAGTAGATTCCTTGGATACCCTAATTGACGAAACCATCCCTAGCACTATCCGACTAAAGCAGCCATTACAACTGCCGAAACCACTTTCTGAAAATCTATTTCTTAAATCTTTCAAAGCTACCATTGGCAAAAACCAAATTTTTAAATCTTATATTGGCTTAGGTTATTATGACACCTTAGTCCCCGGAGTTATTCAAAGAAATATTCTTGAAAACCCGGGCTGGTACACCGCATATACTCCCTATCAGGCCGAAATAGCGCAAGGAAGATTGGAAGCCTTAATTAATTTTCAAACCATGGTTAGCGAGCTTACAGGAATGGAGTTAGCCAATGCATCTTTATTGGATGAAGGGACAGCCGCAGCGGAGGCCATGACCATGCTATATGCAGCCAAAGCAAGAAGCAAGAAAAAAGCCACCACATTTTATGTAGACGAAAAGGTTTTTGAGCAAACCAAAGAGATTTTAAAAACAAGAGCTACACCTATTGGTATCACTTTAAAAATCGGCCCTTTATCTGACCTTGACCTGAGCGATCCGGAATTATTTGGGATACTAATACAATACCCCAATTCGGATGGAGAAATTATCAATTATGAATCCTTGGTTAATGCTGCAAAGGAAGGTCATGTCAGCACCGCTTTTAGTACCGATTTATTGAGCCTTACTTTGCTAAAGCCCCCAGGGGAAATGGGAGCGGATGTAGTTATAGGCAGTACACAACGATTTGGTGTCCCTATGGGATTTGGAGGCCCTCACGCCGCGTTTTTTGCAACAAAAGAATCCTTTAAAAGACAGATCCCCGGAAGAATCATTGGGGTGTCTGTGGACAAATCAGGAAAAAATGCTTACCGAATGGCACTGCAAACCAGGGAGCAACATATCAAGAGAGAAAGGGCCACCTCCAATATATGCACGGCACAGGTCTTGCTAGCCGTCATGGCCGGAATGTATGCTGTTTATCATGGCCCAAAGGGTCTGAAAGCCATTGCTTCACGGACGCATGGATTGGCCGTCATGACTGCTAAATGGCTTAGTGAAATAGGTTTTGAACAGGTTAATAAAGCTTATTTTGACACCATCCGGATCAAGGTGGATCAAGTACAGAAAGAAAAAATCCGTGCATTTGCGGTGTCTAAAAAGTTAAATTTCAGGTACGATGAAGGGCATATTCTTTTAAGTTTCGATCAAGCCAAAACCAGACAAGATGTAGTGGAAATCTTTGAAGTATTTGCCAAATCCACCAATAAGCTGCAACCTGAGGTCCCTGAAATTCCAAGTCAGATTGATGCGACCATTCCATCTGAATTAGAGCGAAAATCCAAATTTCTCGAGCATGAGGTATTTCAAAAATACCACTCTGAACATGAAATGTTACGCTACTTGAAAAAACTTGAAAACAAGGATTTATCTTTGGTTCATTCCATGATTTCATTGGGTTCCTGCACCATGAAACTCAATGCCACCACTGAAATGATTCCCATCACTTGGCCGGAAATTGGTCAGTTGCACCCATTTGCACCCCAAGATCAAGCGGCAGGTTATTATGAAATGTTTCAAGATCTTCGGAATTGGCTAAGTGAAATCACCGGCTTTTCTGACACCTCCTTGCAACCCAATTCAGGTGCACAAGGTGAGTATGCAGGTTTAATGGTGATCCGCGCATACCATCAAAGCAGAAATGAAGACTTTAGAAATGTTGTACTTATCCCTTCTTCAGCTCATGGAACCAACCCGGCCTCTGCAGTTATGGCGGGAATGAAAGTGGTGATTGTGCCTTGTGATGAAAAAGGGAATATTGATGTGGATGCTTTCAAAGAAAAAGCAGCTACCTATAAAGACCAATTGTCTGCCCTTATGGTCACTTATCCTTCAACCCACGGGGTTTTTGAAGAAGCGATTAAAGAAATCTGTGACCTTGTACATGAATACGGTGGACAAGTATATATGGATGGAGCCAATATGAATGCACAGGTGGGACTGACCAGTCCGGGCTTGATCGGAGCAGATGTTTGCCACCTAAACCTTCACAAGACTTTCTGCATACCTCATGGAGGAGGTGGACCGGGAATGGGCCCAATTTGTGTAGCCAAACATTTGGTACCTTTTCTTCCGGGAAATCCTTATGTTAAAACCGGAGGTACCGCTGCCATTACGCCAATATCTGCAGCACCTTTTGGTAGCTCAAGTATATTACCTATTCCTTATGCATACATCGCCATGATGGGGGAGGAAGGCTTATCGAAAGCTACGAAAATTGCAATTTTAAATGCCAATTATATCAAAACACGTTTAGGTGCAGATTTCCCAATTCTTTATACCGGAGCCAATGGTCGTGCCGCTCATGAAATGATTTTGGATTGCAGGGAATTCAAGGCCTACGGCGTGGAAGTGGAAGACATTGCAAAACGACTTATGGATTATGGTTTTCATGCACCTACCGTTTCATTCCCGGTACCCGGTACGCTTATGGTAGAGCCTACTGAGTCAGAATCCAAGGATGAATTGGATCGATTCTGCGAAGCCATGATTGCTATTCGTCAAGAGATCAGAGAAATAGAAGAAGGAAAAGCTGATAAGCTGGTAAATGTATTGAAAAATGCACCTCACACAGCCTCAAGTATTATTTCAGACAGCTGGGACATGCCATACAGCAGGGAAAAAGCTGCTTATCCGCTCCCTTTTGTTAAGGAGAATAAATTTTGGCCGGCGGTGGGCAGAATAGATGCTGCCTATGGAGACCGGAACCTAATGTGTAGCTGTATTCCTACTTCTGATTTTGAAAACGAATAAAACAATAAATCCGGATTATGTAATAGGATTCGTATTGAATATTGTAACTTAAAAGAAAGCCAAGCTCTTTTTGAAATAATTTAGCAGGTTTTCGGTTACCCGTTTCATATTTCGGTTCAAACAAGCATAATTAAAAAGCCCCAACTTACTATTGAAGTTGGGGCTTACTATTTAAAACAAAGGGGATTATTTTAAACTTCCTGTCATGTCTTCAGGACGTACCCATTCGTCAAACTGCTCATTGGTCAATAAACCAAGATCAAGGGCGGCTTCCCGCAAGCTTGTACCCTCTTTATGGGCTTTTTTTGCAATTTTTGCTGCATTTTCATAGCCAATATGTGGGTTAAGTGCTGTAACCAACATCAAGCTATTTTCAAGGTGTCTTTTGATAAAAGGAACGTTTGGCTCAACACCTACCACACAATTATCTGTAAATGAAACACAAGCATCTCCCAATAGTCTTGCTGAGTTAAGTAAATTATTTACCATCATTGGTTTGAACACATTCAGCTCAAACTGACCGCTCATTCCGCCCACAGACACCGCTGTATCATTGCCAATAACTTGGGCACAAACCATTGTCATAGCTTCAACTTGTGTAGGGTTTACTTTTCCGGGCATGATAGAAGAGCCGGGTTCATTTTCAGGAATCAAGATTTCACCTATGCCGGATCGAGGACCGGAAGACAACATCCTAACATCATTGGCGATTTTCATTAGGCTGACAGCTAATTGTTTCAGAGCACCATGGGTCTCTACAATGGCATCATGTGCTGCCAAGGATTCAAATTTATTAGGAGCGGTCACGAAAGGATTGCCTGAATAATGGGCAATTTTCTCTGCCACCAATTCAGCATAACCATTAGGTGTATTCAATCCAGTACCTACAGCAGTACCTCCCAAAGCCAATTCAGAAAGATGTGGCAGGGTATTTTTGATAGCTTTTATGGCATGGTCTAGCTGAGCAACATAGCCTGAAAATTCTTGTCCGAGTGTAAGTGGAGTGGCATCCATAAAGTGAGTTCTCCCAATTTTGACCACCTCCATAAACGCCTCAGACTTGGCCTTAAGGGTATCTCTAAGTTTTTCCACACCCGGAAGTGTTGTGCCTACCACCATTTTGTAAGCCGCAATGTGCATCGCAGTAGGAAAGGTATCATTGGATGACTGAGATTTATTCACATCATCATTTGGGTGAATTTTCTTTTTCTCATCTTGCAAATTTCCACCCAAAAGTACGTGAGATCGATAGGCAACCACCTCATTGACGTTCATATTGGACTGGGTACCGGATCCGGTTTGCCAAACCACTAAAGGAAATTGGTCGTCCAGTTTACCTTCAAGAATTTCATCACAGGTTTGGCTAATAATATCGGCTTTTGCCTGATCCAACACACCAAGTTCAGCATTGGCCTGTGCGGCAGATTTTTTTAAAATAGCAAAAGCATGCACAATCTCCAAGGGCATCTGGTGTTTTGGGCCACCAATTTTAAAGTTATTCACAGACCTTTGGGTTTGTGCGCCCCAAAATTTATCTGCAGGAACCTCAACCGGCCCCATGGTATCTTTCTCTATCCTGTATTCCATTATAATATTTATTGAAAGTTTATAAATTGACTGATTGATCCGCTAAAATACGACAGGGCGGCCACAATCCATAAAGGAGAGACAAAATCTTGATTGCCGGTGCTTATTTAAATGGTCAGGATTTAAAGCTTCATTAGTTCATGAAATAAGGATTGGCTTTCTTTTACTTTTTCTTGAAATATACCCATGTAAAGCCGTAATTTCCCAGCCCCACTAAAAAACAAATCAATGCCAATTTCCAATCCTGAACTACGGATAAAAACAATACTGTTAGACCAAAGGAAACAATGGCCCAAAATCCCAAGAAAAAGAAGAAGCTCCCGGAAAAAAGCAATAATTCAAGGAGACCAAGCAGCCTTTTGGGAGTGGAGCAATTTCTCCTTTTATCAAAGGCAAAAAACTATCTGCTCTATCAATTATTTTTGAAATCCTAAAACTGTTTTCCCCAATATTGCCATTAAAAAATATGGTTTTACCGGGAGGTAGGTATTTTGTTTCATCAAGAAAGTCTACAGGTCTGGTTATCAAAGCTATCCTCGCCATCACTTCCTTACTTCTCAAGGTGCTTACAAAAGTCTCACTATAGGTAGGAACCAGTCTCACCATACCCTAAAATGCTTAATCCCAAAAAGTTTTACAAAACCGCTATACAAGAAATCTCCACCTGAACATCTTTTGGTAAGCGGCTTACCTCTACAGTTTCCCTTGCGGGTGGATTGGTTTTAAAATATTGTCCATAGGCTTCATTAATGGTGGAAAAATCAGCCATATTTTTGACAAAAATACTACATTTCACCACATTGGAGAAGGTTAGTCCAGAGGCGCTGAGAATGGCATCCAGATTTTTCATAACTGCATGGGTCTCTTCAGTAATATTGGCATTAAGCAATTCACCGGAATCTGCATCAAGGGCAATTTGTCCAGAAACAAACAGCATACCATTGGCTTTTACAGCTTGACTATAAGGACCTATCGGAGCAGGAGCATCCGGAGAATTGATAATTTCTTTGGACATAATTTCTTAAGTTAATGATTGGAATACAAATTAAACTTTAATCGCTTAAATAATCAATTAACTTAAAAAAAGCCACTAATTGACTACCAACTTAAACCCTTCTCCATGGAGGGTAATGATTTGAACGGAGCCATCATTTTTGAGCAATTTCCTGATCTTACTAAGGTATACATCCATGCTTCTGGCATTAAAATAACTGTCATCCCCCCAAATTTGCTTTAATGCAAAAGATCGGCTCACATTTTCATTCAATGAAGAAGCCAATAAACGAAGCAGCTCATTTTCTTTGGAAGTCAGCTTATTTGTTCCTTCGGGTCCTTCCAGCTGTTGTTTGTCATAATGAAGGGTAAAGTTGCCAAATACATAGGATTTCAAGGCTGCCTTTTCGCCCTGACTATTGGTTCTTCTCAAAATGGCATTGATTCTCATCAGGAGTTCTTCCATGCTAAACGGCTTGGTGATGTAGTCGTCTGCCCCAATCCTAAAACCCTTAATAACATCCTCTTTCATGTTTTTTGCTGTCAGGTATATTATGGGAATATTTTCTTCTACCTTTCTTATTTCTTTACCCAAGGTGAAACCGTCCTTGACCGGCATCATTACATCTAGCAGACACAACTGATAGTAATCTTTCTTGTATTTATTCCACCCCTCTTCTCCATCTCTGCATAAAATTACTTCAAAGCCTTTCACGCCTAAATATTCCTTCAATATATCTCCCAAGTTGGGGTCATCTTCTACCAATAAAATTTTGATCTTGCTCATTTATTTTTGGGTAAGTTTATAGTAAACACGCTTCCCATCCCGGGATCGCTATCTAACCGTATCGTTCCTTTATGTGCTTCTACCATGGTTTTAACATAAGAAAGCCCTAATCCAAAACCTTTGACATCATGCAAATTACCTGTTGGCACACGATAAAATTTGTCAAATATTTTTTTCTGCGCTTCCTTACTGATGCCAATTCCTTTGTCACTTATCGACAAGGTAAAGTTTGTTTCAGTCTCAACAACAGTAATTTTAATTTTGGGAGCATCTTTCGAATATTTATTGGCATTGTCAAGCAAATTGTTTAAGATATTGTTCAGGTGAAAAACATCCACTTCCAATTGCCCTGTCAAGAGGGAATATTCAGTTGTAAGTGTTCCTCCTCTATTTTCCACAAGCAATTCAAAATGCTTTTTGGTGGCTTCAATAAATTCTTTTAAATCAACTTTTTCAATTTTAAGATTAAAATCATTTTTTTCTAAGGCAGCAGCTTGCAATACTTGTTCAACTTGCTTTCCCAGCCTTATATTTTCATCCTTTATGATGTTCAAATACCTTTTGCGCAAAGCTTGCTCTCCAAATAAATCCGGATCCTGCAGGGCTTCTACAGCCAAACTTACTGTGGATATTGGTGTTTTAAACTCATGTGTCATATTATTAATAAAGTCATTCTTTATTTCAGAGACCTTTTTCTGTCGGATAATTACCTTTATGGCATACACAAAACAAATAATGATGATACACATAAATACCAAAGAACTGCCCAATGGCAAAAACACTTGTTGCATCAGGTAATTTTGTTTTTCAGGAAAATGAATGACCAAATAATTCTCTACGCCCAATAGGTCACTCGGAAATAATTCCGCTTTAATTCCCTGATTTTTCAAAAATTCCAAATCGCTTACATGGCCAATACCAACGATTTCATTTCTATTACCAACGATACCTAACTCAAATGGTTGATCAATATTCCTATTGATTAATTGATCCCTGACTTCTTTTCTTACCATTGTGGTATCTAGTCTATCGAGCACATGTTGATTTCCTTGAGCCAATAATTGATGAATTACGACTTCTACTAATTCTATTTTCATATTGGCCTGTACAATGCTTTCGGCCACATTTCGTGAAACATTTAACTCTTCAATGATAAAATTTTGCCTGCTATTGGCATATTGCCTTTTGCTCATTTTCCGGTCTCTCTCGCTTAGAAATTGCAGATAGCGTTCTTTTTCAGCAAGCAAAATTGCTAATTCATCAGGAGTAAAAAGACTGGATGCCACCGAAGGGGACATGTAAAAATATTTTTCTATTTGGCTAAAAGTTTTGGGCTCCCCCTCTTTTGAGGCAATTAATTTTCTAAAGGTAGGGGATATTTGAGGTATAGGTTGATCAAAAAGTGAATCCAGTACAGAAGGCCTGTTTACGGCCACTTTTCGCCTTCTTACTTGCAACTGTATTGGCTCAATGGGTTGCAGTAAAGCCTTTTGAAAAATTGTATCTCTGGCGAGAGAACTCAACAATATATCACTTGCTTCCCCTTTTTCTATACGGTCGGAAGTTGAAGAGAGTGCTTGATAAACATTTTGTTCAAAACGTTCTTCATTGATTTTAAGCACATTCCCCACCCAATAGAACTGAAACCCTATCAATCCTAAACTTGCTAGGGACATCAAGAAAACAATGATTTTGATACTCGTTTTTGACATATTACAAATCTAAATGATTACCTCCTCTAAATCACTTCCTTAACTTTTTTAACAGGTAAAACCTTAGCAAAATCCAATTTGGTATTATTTAATAACCCAAATTAATCAATCAAGATTCCGTTTTAGCAGGACTTATCTCTTTTACATTTTAACTTTAACATCCTTTATCTATCTTTGCAGGCTAAATCACAAGCAATGGAAATCAAAAACCAACAATATTGCATAGGGGGAATTCCCTTACTAAATATTGCCGAAAAATACGGTAGCCCTGTATATGTTTATGACGGGGAGAAAATCCTTCATCAGGTAGAATCTTTAAAAAAAGCTTTTGCTGATGTTAAGATGAAAATTAAATATGCTACCAAGGCGCTTTCTAATATCAACATTTTAAAGCTGATGAAGAAAGCAGGAACCGGGGTAGATGCCGTCTCCATAGAAGAGGTAAAGCTTTGCTTGCACGTAGGCTTTTCCCCGGAAGAGATCATGTATACACCCAATTGTGTTGATTTTGAGGAAATCAAGGAGGCTGTAGCTTATGGAGTTATGGTAAACATTGATAGCATTCCTATGCTTGAGCATTTTGGAACGGAATATGGTAACGATGTTCCCATTTGTATCCGTTTAAATCCTCATATTTTAGCCGGTGGAAATGCAAAAATCTCTGTGGGCCATATTGATAGTAAATTTGGTATCTCCATCTTACAATTAAAACATGTCATTAAGGTAGTTCAAGCCTATGATTTGAACGTAGTAGGTCTTCATGTCCATACCGGATCAGATATTCTTGATGCTGAAGTGTTCTTGCAAGGCGCAGAAATCCTATTTGATGCTGCCAGAGAATTTAAAGATTTGGCTTTTCTGGACTTTGGAGGTGGGTTTAAAGTTGCCTATAAAAATGGCGACATCACCACAGACATTCAGGATGTAGGAAAGAAAGTTTCTGCCGCATTTAAAAAATTCTGTAAAGAATATGGTAGGGAATTGGAAATATGGTTTGAACCGGGTAAGTTTTTGGTAAGCGAATGCGGCTATTTACTTACCAAAGCCAATGTCGTTAAACCTACTCCGGCCACCACCTTTGTAGGTGTGAACTCCGGACTCAATCATTTACTGAGGCCAATGATGTACGATGCTTACCACAGTGTGGTGAACATATCCAAACTTGATGGCCCTGAAAGAGTCTACACCATAGTGGGTTATATCTGTGAAACAGACACTATAGCTGCAGATAGAAAAATTAAAGAAGTTAAAGAAGGAGACATTATCGCAATTAAAAATGCAGGAGCATATGGATATAGCATGTCTTCAAATTACAATTCAAGGTTTAGACCTGCTGAAGTATTGATCCTAAATGAGAAAGATTATTTGATTCGAAAGCGAGAAAGCATGGAGGATATACTAAAAAATCAAATTTCAATCGATTTTTAATAAAAAGGGGCAAAAAAATTGCCCCTTTTTAATTTTAGCCTTTTTGTTACTTTTTCCAAAATTCCTGATGGAAAATTCATTTTTCAATCCACCAAATAAAACTCCGTTAATTCCCCAATTTCATCTAAGAAATTATTTTTAATTGTGATTTGTATATTCCAATTTAATTCTATTATTTATAGAAATATAACAGCAATTAAGGATTTCATTAAACTGTATTTCAATAACATAAAATAATATTTCAAAAATTGAATTACAAAAAATGACTTCCGTAAAGCAAATTACATTATCTGAAACAATATTTTACTTATTTACCGAGTGAAATATTAACAGAAAAAAAATTTTTACTATTTAACTATTATACGATGATGGCGTCCAAAACAAAGGCAATTATGCAGGTCCATTTGGATCAAAGAAACAATGGAGGAATTGGAGAAGACCTTCTTGAATATGCGGAAACCTTAAGTGAAGCATTGGGAATGGATACTGTCAAAATCCATCAAGAAATGCAGAATGGTGATTTAAGCCATTTGATTGCAACTTTTAACAAATATTTCAGTGACTATATCGAATTACTTGATACTGATCAGGCGATCGATTTGTAATTGAAGGTTGAGGGTTGATTGTAATTAATTTTCAACCTGAAAGAAATTTTTAAACTTCTTTTTTTCATGCAAATACAGCAAAATTATTTATCTATTTAATAAGGCTTCTTTTTGTAGCTTAGATCTGTAAACAGCAAGATCACATTATAAGAATGAACTATCGGTGAGGTTAAATCCATAGCATCTATTTCTGTACAATTCAGCTTTTGGTTTAGCGAAGGTTAAGTCAGTACGTTTTAATTTTATTGGTTTGCCTATTGTTCATTTGATCCAATAAAACGGATTGATTGACAAGTTGAGCCGTAAATTGGTTACTTGTCTACAAATTAGTTTTTGCCAATTCGTCTTGACAATAGGTAGAAAACACATGGTTATTTTTTAGGGAAAAGCCCAACAAACTGGCCTTTATCCAAATTAAATGTTATATTTAATTCTACAAATAACCAAAATAACCATGTATAGACACATTGATCGCTTCTTACAGTCCGATTTAAAACTGAATGAAGAACAAAAATTAAAATTATTGAAATCCTACATCAATGATTTGAAAAATGAACAAATAAAAAGGGGCTAAACAGCCCCTTTTTTATTTATTCGTCTTTATTATTCTTCTTCATCAAGCCTACAGTTAGTTTATTTAAAGCATCAACCTTTTCCTCAAAATCACCTTTTAAGGTCGCTCTATACTTATTGATGTTTTCAACCATCTCATTGATATCATCTGGGATAATTTCTTCAAATAGTTGTCGTAACCTTTTGGCAGTAGTAGGGCTTTTCCCGTTGGTACTGATGCCAATTTTAATATTGCCTTTGGTTACGATCCCCCCAAGGTAAAAGTCACAGAACTCAGGAGTATCTGCTACATTAACAAGCAAATAGCGCTTTTTAGCATCTCTATAAACCTGCTTATTGACCTCTTTGTCATCAGTTGCTGCAATAACCAGATGCTTTTCATTGAGATACTCTTCACTGTAAGCCCCTTTCACCAATAATATGTTGGCGTTATTTGTAGCAATTTCAACAATTTCCTCCAAAAAGGCTTTGGAAACAACAGTCACCTTAGCATTCGGACTTGATTTCAACAGAAAAGTTAATTTCTCTAATCCGACATTTCCACCGCCAACCAATAAGGTTTCTAATTGGTGCATCTTTAAGAAAACCGGATACAATTCATTCATTATTAACTAATTCAGTTTATTTTCAAAGACAACAGCCTCATAAATTGCTTTTAATTTCGGACTTTCTCGAACCACATCACCAATAATAATGATAGCAGGTGCTCCTACTTGATCTTCATGCGCTTTCTTTTCAATATTGGCGATGGTCCCAGCCACGATCTTTTCCTCACGAGTAGTCCCACGCTCTATGATAGCTATGGCCTTATCTGTAAAGCCCTGCTCTTCATAAATACGCACAATCTCTCTCAGCTTCCTTGTCCCCATTAAAAGGACAACTGTAGCCTTGGATTTACTGGCCAGCAATAAATCTCTTGACAATTCACCATTCGATGTGGTACCTGTAATCACCCAGTAGCTCTCTGAAACACCCCTTTTAGTTACAGGTATTCCAGCAGCTGCAGGAACGGCAACAGTGGACGATATACCGGGAACAACATCTACCTTAATCCCAAATTCTTGGATATAGTCCATTTCTTCCGCGCCTCTTCCAAAGACAAAAGGGTCTCCGCCTTTAAGCCTTACCACATGCCCAAATTTTTTGGCATAGTAAACACACATCCGGTTGGTTTCTTCCTGTGGGTTTTTCTTGCTACCATTTCGCTTGCCTACATAGATCCTTAGGGCCTTATCTGGTGCATGATTGAGCAAAGAAGTATCTATCAAGGCATCGTACAACACCACGTCTGCCTTGTTAAGTGCCAAAATACCTTTCAATGTAATCAATTCCGGGTCACCGGGACCGGCACCTACCAGGGTAACCCTTGGTCTAATCTCATTCATCATGCATGTACTTCTTTAGCTCTGAAATCGTTTATTGCATCAAATACCTGTTCTGCAATTTTATAGTAAGCCAAAGCAAAGGTTTGGGATGGTTGATTTTCTTTAATTTTGTAAACCAAGTCAGAAAATGATTCCGGTAGATTAATCTTACCACTTTCTGTAAAATGCTTATCAAATTCGTTTACAATATGCGCATAGCTATTGGTTTTGGCTCCCTCTGCAGTAAGAATGGCTTTGGCTGCATTCATCATACTGGTATACGTCTGATAGATACCGTCTGACCATTTTTCCTCTTTCAAACTATCTTCAGCACCTGCTAATTTCTCTCTCGCTTCCAACAATAGGGTGGATACCAAATCAATCACAACACCAGCACATTCCCCTACACCGATAGCTTTGACATAAGCTTCATCATTACCCCAGTCAATAAAGTCACTGTCAATGATATTATCTGTACTGGCCAAAGGCTTCAACATTTCATAGAAATACATTTGTCCTTTTCTCTCATAATAAGCAGCATAGCTCTCGTTATTCTCCGCCCCTGACTTGAAGTCATTTAACAAGACGCGCAAAGCTTCAGGACCTCTTTTACTTGGCACCTTGATTACTTTATCTGAAAACTTACCTTTTCCATCTCCAAAGGTGGCACCACCCAACAACACCTGTAATGCCGGCAAGACTGCTTTCCCTACTTTCATAGACATTCCTTGGAAGCCTATTGAGGCCATATTGTGTTGCCCACAGGCATTCATACATCCGGAGATTTTAATAGTCAGGTCTTTATTTAATAAAAACTCCGGATATTCATCTAAGATCACTTTCTCCATTACTGCAGCAGCACCGGTACTGCTGGCAATACCTAAATTACAGGTATCTGTACCCGGACAAGCAGTAATATCTCCTACAGAATTGTATCCATAATCTACCATTCCTAACTTTTCCAATTCTTGGTAAAAGAAAGGAATTAACTCCTCTTTCACGTCTCTTATCAATAGATTCTGACGAAGAGTAAACCTAATTTCATCACTGGCATATTTCTTAACCAAAGCTGCCAATTGTCGGGCTTCTTTCAAATAAAAATCACCAAGATGCACCTTCACGCCGATAGAAAAATAACCTTCTTGCTTCTGAGGCAATACATTGGTCAGTTTCCAACGTTTATAATTCTCATCCGTCGGCACAGTAAATTCAGGCATCTCCGGGTTAGGTAAAACCCTTTCAGCTTCATATTCTGTGACATCAATTGGATAATTTTGAAAAGGAAGGGCAAGTTTTTCCTCTTCCACCAATTTCAAAAACTCCTCTACACCAAGATTGGTGATAAGGAATTTCATCCTAGCTTTCATCCTCTTCGCTCTTTCTCCATGCCTATCAAAAATCCTAACTACTCCTTCAATAAACGGTATGATTTGATCGGTAGGCAAGAACTCATATACCACATCACCGTGTCTGGGCTGAGAACCTAATCCTCCACCCAATAGCACTTTAAATCCTCTGATCTCTTCCCCATTTTCCTGCTTAACTTTGGCAATAAAACCAAGATCATGTAAATAAGAAAGTGCGGTATCCTCATCAGAAGAAGAAAAACTTATTTTGAATTTCCTCCCCATCTCCTGACTAATGGGATTCCTAAGCATGTACCTGAATGTAGCGTCGGCATATGGCGTTACATCAAATGGTTCATTGGGATCTATTCCTGCAGTTTCGGAAGCTGTCACATTTCTTACAGTATTACCACATGCTTCTCTAATGGTAACATCATCCTTATCCAATTCTGCCCAAAGTTCAGGCGTACTGTCTATGCTGACATAGTGGATTTGGATATCCTGTCTAGTAGTGATATGCAACCTTCCTGTGGAGTACTTTTCAGACACATCACAGATCCTATTAAGCTTGCTAGACGTCACTCTACCATAAGGCAATTTAATACGTATCATTTGAACGCCTTCCTGGCGTTGCCCATATATTCCACGAGCTAATCGAAGACTTCTAAATTTTTCATCATCAATTTTCCCGTTTTTAAAAAGGGCTATTTTTTTCTCCAGTTCAAGAATATCTTTTTCTACTACCGGATTTTCTATTTCAGTTCTGAAACTTTGCATCTTAAATATTTTTCAGTTTTAGCTGTAACTAATTTAACTAGGAATTATTGGCAATGGCTCCCTGCTCATGCAGACCACATTCTTTCTGAGAAGCTTCCCACCACCATCTTCCGGCACGGGCATCCTCTCCCGGCATTATCGCGCGGGTACATGGGGCACAACCAATACTCACAAACCCTTTGTCATGAAGGGTATTGTATGGAATGCTTTCTTCCTTGATATATTTCAACATATCCTCCATGGTCCAATGCAACAAAGGATTGTACTTCAATATCTGATTTCCTTCATCCCATTCCAATAACTGCATGGTTTGGCGATTAGGGCTTTGTTCTGCCCTTAGACCGGTAATCCAGACCTTATTCCCTTGTAAGGCACGCTTCAAAGGCTCAACCTTTCTTACGTAGCAACATGACTTCCTGTTTTCTACCGACTGGTAGAAACCATTGATTCCATTACTACTAACCAAATCCTCAACAGCAGCTGTATTGGGGTAGAATGGCTTGATCGATACTCCGTATTTGACAATCGTTTTGGACCACAAGTCATAGGTCTCATAAAACAACCGTCCGGTATCCAAAGTAAAAATTTCAATTGGAAGCTTATTATTGGCTATTTTCTGAGTTATCACCTGATCTTCCTGACCAAAGGATGTGGAGAATATAACCTCATTTGGGAATAGGTCTGTCAATAGTCCCATAGCCTCTTCAATAGATAATTTTTCTATCCTTTGAATAAGTTCTTTAATTTCACTTGCTTCAATCATATTAAATCGTTTTGCTGAAGGTAATTGTGGGTTAGAAAATCACCTTTTATCCGGCCATGACTTACACAGTCTTCCGGAAACACAAAAGTACACAAAACCTACAAATATTATAGAGTAAATGGAAAAAAATTATTCCCGCTCCAAAATATCTTGTAAGGTTTTCATTTCTAATATTTTAAGGGTTTCATCTCTCACCTCTGCCATTACCATATTTAGCCCACATTTCTCCTGACTGGCGCATTCTTCACAGGGTTCATAGTAGTTCAAGCTAACACAAGGCAACAAAGCAATGGGACCATCAAGCAGTCGTATTACCTTTGACAAAGGGATTTCATTGGGAAGTTTTATCAGGTAATACCCTCCTCCTTTGCCTTTCTTGCTGCCCAGCAAACCTGCTTTCTTCAATTCTAAAAGAATGTTTTCTAAAAACTTATGGGATATATTGTGGTGGGTAGAGATTTCTTGAATGGGAACAGCTCCCTGATCCTTATGTTTACCCAAATAGGTCAAAGCATGAAAAGCATATTTTGTTTTTTTGATAGCATGGGTTTTGTAAAGGTTTGCTTAACGTTAAACCGGCAAAAGCAGCAAAGATTCACTCTCTTCCTTATTTCACCGAAGGTCTCCTTGACTAATTCAATTTAAAGATAAGGACTTTCCAATAAAAATTTAATTTCTTAAGTTTGATTATAACAAATTGAAAAATTAACGGATATAAATAAAAAATAAGCGCTGGTATTAACCAAACGCTTATTTTATTATATAAGTAAGAAAATCAGTATATTAAATCAAATCCACACTTCGTTTCACAAAGGCTGTCAAGGCTTTGCCTGTCAACAATCCCTGAGAAACCAAAGCCAGATCAAATGCTTGCTTGGCAAGTTTCAATTGTGCCTCCTCATCTTCAGTTTTCAAAATTTTATCAATAACGGGATGGTTTCCGTTAATTCCCACTTTATAATTGTCCGGCATGGCACCGTAAAAACCCATTCCACCACCGTTTTGCGCCATATCTTTCATCCTCCGCATAAATTCATCCATGGTAATAGTCACAGGCATTTCCTCCGGACTTGCGCCTTCAACTTCCACCGAATAAGATTGGTTGGCAATGGACTTTTCAAAAATCTCTTTCACCTTCTTGGACTGATCTTCGCTCAATAGGTTTTCATAGCCACCTTCTTTTTCAATAAGCTTATCCACCACATCAGCGTCCACCCTCTTCAGACTGGTATTTTCCAGCTTGCTTTCAATGTTTTGGATAAAATGGCTGTCTATTGGTGAATCCATCAATAACACATCATAATCTTTTTTATTCGCAGACTGAATGAAAGTATCTTGTTTATCCGCATCTGTTGCGTACAGGTAAACTAATTTGTCATCTTTCCCTGTCTGCAGCGGCTTCACTTTTTCTTGGTATTCATCCAAGGTAAAATATTCCCCATTGGTGTTATTCAGTAAGACAAAGTTTTTGGCTTTCTCATAGAATTTATCTTCTGAGATCATGCCGTATTTCACGAAAAGCCCAATATCTTTCCATTTTTCTTCATAAACTTTCCTGTCTTTTTTATAAAGTTCTCCAAGTTTATCAGCTACTTTTTTGGTAATGTAATTGTTGATTTTCTTAACATTACTATCTGCCTGTAAGAAACTTCTAGATACATTTAGCGGTATATCCGGGGAGTCAATTACCCCATGAAGTAACATTAAAAATTCAGGTACAATGTCCTTAACTTCATCCGTTATAAACACCTGACGACTAAAGAGCTTAATCTTGTTTCTTTGAAGCTCAAAATCATTCTTTACCTTAGGGAAATACAATACTCCGGTAAGGTTAAAAGGATAATCTACATTCAAGTGAATCCAAAAAGCGGATCTTCACTCATTGGATATAGCTCCTTGTAAAACTTCAAATAATCTTCATCAGTAAGCTCACTTGGTGATTGGGCCCAAATAGGGTTGGTTGTATTGATGATATTGTCAACCTCCACCGATTTCCATTTCTTCTCTCCTTTATCATCCACACCATCCTCTACACTTTCCGTTTTGGTGCCAAATCGAATCGGTACAGGTAAAAATTTAGCGTACTTGTCTAAAATTCCTTGAAGCTTGAATTTATCCAGGAATTCTTCTGACTCGCTATTAATATTTAAGGTAATCTCTGTACCTCTTTCTGTTCTAGTTCCTTCGGAAATTTCAAACTCAGTACTTCCATCGCAGGTCCATTTGGCAGGTTCTGCACCTTCTTGATAGGACAATGAATCTATCTCAACGGTATCTGCCACCATAAATGCAGAATAAAAACCCAAACCAAACTTACCTATGATCTCATTGGCATCTTTGGCATCCTTGAATTTTTCCACAAATTCGGAAGCACCCGAAAAGGCAATCTGATTGATGTATTTTTTGATTTCCTCGGCCGTCATACCCAAACCACGGTCAGTAATTTTGATCCACTTTTTATCCTTATCAAAATTTACATCTATGGTTAAGTCTCCTAGCTCACCTTTGTACTGCCCCAACGTAGCCAACCTTTTAATTTTCTGTGTGGCATCCACTGAATTGGACACCAACTCTCTTAAAAGATTTCATTATCAGAATACAAGAACTTCTTGATAATGGGGAAAATATTTTCGGTATGAATCGAAATTGTACCTTTTTCCTGCATGGTATTTTTATTTTTATTTAAACAATGTCAATTATTTCGATTCGCTTAAATCAAGACTTGTTCCAAACTCATTTTAATGTCAAATTGTCAGTACCCCTTAGAGGCAGATGAAAAATCAAGGCTTAGCGTTTAAATTATTCCCTTGTCTAAATTATGAACTCCGTTTACAGTAATTTAAGAAAAGGAATGAAAATATTTTAGTATTATGCCTTTCCATCAAACCCAATTGAGCATGCGTTTCATTATTGTCTTATTACTTTTAAACCTGACATTGTTTCTAGGAAGCTGTCAAAGTGAAGCTAGGAAAACCAACAATTCAAAAAATGCAGCTTTGGTACACCTCTCCCGCCAATGAATGGCTGGAAGCTTTACCAATAGGCAATGGGAGATTAGGGGCCATGATTTTTGGCGGGGTGAAAGAGGAACAAATTCAGCTTAATGAGGAAAGCCTTTGGGCAGGAATGCCGGAAGACCCTTACCCCGAAGATGTACAAAAGCATTATGCGGCCTTTCAACAATTAAACATGGAAGGTAAATACGAAGAAGCTTTAAAATACGGCATGGAACATTTGGCCGTATCGCCGACTTCCATTCGATCTTATGAACCACTTGGGGAATTGCATATTACTTTTGACCATCAAAAATCTCCTGAAAATTACCGCAGGACCCTAGACCTGGAAACCGGAGTCGTAATTTCCACCTACACTATTGATGGGAAAAGATACCTACGGGAAGCATTTTCTTCCGACAAATACGACGTGATCTTTTATCGTTTTCAGAGTTTGGATGGAGAGCCGGTAAACAGTACTATTCGCTTTGATCGAGAAAAAGACATTGTTCAAAGCATAGGTGAAGGTGAGATACTTATTGTAGATGGTCAGGTATTTGACGACCCTGATGGCTATGAGGACAATCCCGGAGGTTCAGGAGAAACAGGCAGGCATATGAAATTCGCCTCTCAAATAACTGCTACTTTGGATGAAGGAAGCATGAGTGGAAATGAGAATACCCTCAACATTGAAAACAGCACCGGATATACCGTTATTGTTAGCGCAGCGACGGATTATAATTTAGCCAAGCTGAACTTTGACAGAAACATTGATGCAAAAGACAAGGCCTTAAAATCATTAAAAGGCGCCCTGGAAACAGCTTATAACACTGCTAAAGACGCGCATACTGCAGCACATAGTAAAATGTTTAACCGAGTAGCCCTATCTCTAGGAAGCCCACTTCAGGACACCATTCCTACTGACAAACGACTAGATCAGGTAAGAGAAGGCACCAATGACAATCACATTACGGAATTGTTTTTTCAATACGGCAGGTATCTTTTGATGGGCAGTTCTGTCAACAGGGCCATTCTTCCTGCCAATTTACAAGGCATCTGGAACAAAGAGATGTGGGCTCCCTGGGAGTCAGATTTCCACCTGAACATCAACTTGCAAATGAACTACTGGCCTGCTGATCAGACCAACTTGTCCGAGTCCTTTGTTCCATTATCCAATTTCATGGAGAAATTGGCAAAAAATGGGGAGACAACTGCAGAAAAATTTATCGGATCTTCCGGCTGGATGGCACACCATGTCAGCAATCCTTTTGGAAGAACTACTCCATCTGGATCCACCAAGGACTCTCAAATGACCAATGGCTATTCCAACCCGCTTGCCGGAGCATGGATGTCCTTGTCCTTATGGAGACATTATGAGTTCACCCAAGACCAGGAGTATTTAAAGGAGACAGCATATTCTGTCTTGGCTGGTGCCGCACAATTTATTTTGGACTTCCTAAAGGAGAATGAAAAAGGTGAATTGGTCACTTCCCTTCTTACTCACCGGAAAACGCCTATATAGACCCAAAAACAGGTAAAGCCACAAGAAACACAACTGCTGCAAGCATGGACATCCAAATCATTAATGACATCTTCAATGCCTGCTTGAAAGCAGAGGAAATCATTGGAGACAAGCAATTGACTGCAGCCATAAAAAAAGCATCCAGCAAATTACCACCGATCAAAATCGGGAAAAACGGCACCCTTCAGGAATGGTATGAAGACCATGAAGAAGTGGAACCCGGCCACAGGCACATGTCTCACCTGTATGCCTTGTATCCTTCCAACCAAATCACAAAGGCTACTCCTGAATTATTTAAAGCAGCCGAGAAAACCATTAACAGGCGATTGACATATGGTGGTGCAGGACAGACCGGATGGAGCAGGGCATGGATCATCAATTTCTTTGCCCGCTTGCAAAAGGGAGAAGAAGGACTTGAGCATATCCATGAAATGATGGCCACTCAATTGTCTCCCAATATGTTTGACTTGCTGGGTAAAATTTTCCAGATCGAAGGCAATTTTGGCGCGACAGCAGGCATAGCCGAAATGCTAGTACAGTCACATGAAGAAGGAATTATCCGATTGCTACCAGCCCTACCTCAAGCATGGAACACCGGTGAAGTAAAAGGACTCAAGGCCAGGGGCAACTTCGAAATAAGCATGGAGTGGGAAGATGGTAAACTTAAAAAAGCGGAAATACTATCAATAACAGGTGGTAAAACAAAGGTTTTGTGTCAAGGTAGGGAATATGAAATAGACCTGGAAAAAGGAGCTTCACAGGTCCTTTTATAAATTTTAATAAAATGGTTAGACCTGGAGGGTGATAGCTTCAGCTCCACAGGCAACAGCCTGTGAGATGTTTTTAATGCATAAAGAATCCTATAGGGCTTCAACAACAATAGCCGTGTGGTGTCAACCCACGGAAACCGGTATATACCACCAATTGAATTTATCGGCATTGTTGCTCTTTTTCTGCAACAATACTGACAAAATCATAACTTCACTTTCCTAAATAAAAACCAAATCCTAATCAATACGCAAAACAAAAACCCCGACAGGGGTGACATGATTATAGCCGGTGGCCTCAGCCACCGGATTAGTGAATAAAACACTAATTGATTTTGGCGGCATTGTTGTTCTTTTTCTGCAACAATGCTGACAAAATCATAACGTCAATTTCCTACTCTGATCGCGCATTATTTCACTTGACCTCACCAAGCCCCAACAAGGTGAAATACTTCAGTCACGGGTGCCAGCTGGTGATACGTCATTTTTAAACACATCAAGAAGCCTGAAGGGCTTCAACAATAATAACCGTGCGGTGTCAACCCACGGTAAACGGAATATACCACCAATTGATTTTGGCGGTATTGTTGCTTTTTTCTGCAACAATGCTGACAAAATCTCCTCTTATGATGGTTTTTCTTAAAACAAAACCACCTTAAACCCTTAATATCAACTGATTAAAACACCCCCTATCTTCACTGTTCATTTTTCCTTGATGAAAAACGAACCAAAAAATCAAGGCTGTCAAATCTTATTTCAAATGATGGATAAGGCTTAGGGGTAATAGGTCATTTGCATTACCATCATTTGATTTTTGGAGCTGAATTTCGGGCTAAAAATGAGTGGATCTCCTTGTTGGAGCTAACTCATTTTTTTAACCCCGCTATCCATCTCCAAAAAACATAACCTTTGAAGGCCAACAATTGCCTAAAATATCATGTGCTCATTCAAGATTTTTTTTACGAGTCAATATAATCCACATAGGGATATCCTTCCATGTTCCGTTAAATGTAACGCTTTTTGCAAACCCTAAATCACCAATAGGAGGAAAGGATTATAGCCGATGTGACGTAATTGTAGAATACATATAGAAGCCTATAGGGCCTCAACTACAATAACCCTGTGGTATCAACCCACCGTAATCGGAATATACCACCAGAATCATAACGTCAATTTCCTAACCTGATTGCACATTATTTCATTTGACCACACCAAGCCCTGATGGGGCGAAATATATCAACCAAGGGTGTTAGCCCTTAGTGAAAAACGGTAGACACACCTTGATTTTGGCGGCATTGTTGCTCTTTTTCTGCAACAATACTGACAAAATCATAACTTCACTTTCCTAAATAAAAACCAAATCCTAATCAATACGCAAAACAAAAACCCCGACAGGGTTGACATGATTATTGCCGGTGGCCTCAGCCACCGGATTAGTGAATAAAACACTAATTGATTTTGGCGGCATTGTTGCTCTTTTTCTGCAACAATGCTGACAAAATCATAACCACTGAGATAGCTAAACGTTTGTTATTAGAATTTTCAGATTAATTTAACCCATACAATCCCCATTGCAAAAAACCTAAAACCATGAACACCGTCACAAATAAGAAAAACGCCATCGACTTTTACAAAACGGCCTACCTTGGAAAGCCAAAAGAGGCGGTAGAAAAATATGTGGGTAAGGAATACATTCAACACAACCCTGCAGTAGCCAATGGTACACAGGGTTTTATTGATTATTTTGATAAAATGCAGCGAGAATACCCCGAAAAAACCATCGAATTCTTACGTTGTATTGCTGAGGGTGACTTGGTAGCCCTTCATACTCGGCAAATCTGGCCAGGAAATGACCAATATGTAACCATGGACTTTTTCAGGTTTGATGAGGCCGGCAAAATCTGCGAACACTGGGATTCCATCCAACAGGTGCCTACCAATGCAGCCAATAACAATAGCATGTTTTAGTTTTATTGTCGGTTTTAATTAATTGAATTTTGTATGCATTTCACTTTTAAATTCCCTATAAATAAGAAGGAGTAGATGCAATTTACTCCTAGCAGTGAGCCCTGAAGGGCGAATTTTTTGTAACCACAGTTACAGCCCGTGATAAATGAAAAAGAACACACCTGATGTTATCGGTATTCTTGCTCTTTTCTGCAACATGCTGACAAAACCTTCCAAGCCAGGGGTATTAGGTTACATTTTCCAATATTATCAAATCCGAATTAAAAAAATCATTCACAATATCAAAAAAATGCCTGACTTTAAGCCAGGCATTTCCAATACAATAAACTAATTATAGGAGTTATTTTGCATCAACAATTTCAACGATAGGTTGACCGGTCGCTCCATTTGGAAGCCTGGTTTTTAACATCATGGATAAAGTAGGCGCTATATCTGTAATGGTCGCATACCTGCTACTGCTACCCGGTTTTACACCCCAACCATAAAATACAATTGGCACATTGGTATCATAGGTAAAACCTGTGCCATGTGTAGTACCCTTTCCTGCATTGGCAAGCCAAGCCGGTTCCATAACCACCATCACATCCCCGGAGGCCTTGTGATTGTAACCCATTTGCAATAAATGTTTCAGACCTGTGGTAAATTCATGGTTGCGCATCGTTTCGCCGGTATAAGTCTCCTTAATACCATCAAAGGTCAGCAAGTAATCTGCAATCTCAGTCTGAACCTCACCCAGGGAAAGCCCTTTTTCTGCAATCAACTCCCTATTGAGGAATATTTGCTGATTGGAGAAATTGGATATCCAATCTCCTTCTCCATATTTTCCTTTGATAAAATCATCTAAACCAGTAGTTAAAGCTTTGGTATCCAAGCTTCCGGCTGTTACGCGCTCACTTTTCATATAGTTGACTACATCCGCAACCCCGTGATCAGCGGTAAGGAAAACCAAGTATTGGCCTTTGCCAATTTCTTTGTCCAGATAATCAAAAAATTTGGCCAGGTCTCTGTCTAGGCGCAGGTAATTGTCCTCCACCTCTATGGCTTGAGGACCAAATCTATGACCGATATAATCCGGAGTAGAAAAACTCACAGCCAAAAAGTCGGTTTCTCCTCTTTGCCCTAATTTTTCACCTTGAATGGCAGCCATGGCCATTTCAACAGTAAAAGTATTGCCATAAGGTGTGGAACTGATCATACCCAAGCCACCATTGTCTTTCTGCAATTTTTTCAAATCATAGGGAAATGTAGGTCTGGCTTTTCCCTTAAAAGGTGATTCAAATTCATTGTCATCTGAGGCCCCCTGGATATAGGTTTCTATTGGAAAAAGCGTTTCCCAGGTCTGGTCAAGGTATTTTGCAGCCAACTTCCGCTCATTAAAACTTTTCACCCAAGAAGGCAATTCCTCATAGTAATAATCTGAGGTCATAAAATTTCCGGTACCGCCGTCAAACCAATAGGCATCCCCTAAATGTCCTGCCGGCAAAGCGGCTCCTCTATCCTTGATGGCCACACCTACCACCTTGGATCGTTTTCCTGTTGCAAACCTCAACTCATCCGTAATGGTAGTAGTAAGCAGGTTTCTCGGAGATATTTTCCCTTTGCTTTCACTTCCTCCAACAGCTGAAACAGTACTATCTTCAGCACAATAAATATCATCATCCATCGCACGGATGTACCAGTTATTGCCAATGATACCATGAGTAGCAGGAGTAGTGCCTGTATATACCGAAGCATGCCCCGGCCCGGTATAGGTAGGAATATAATTGTAATGACCGTTCTGCATCATGAAACCATCATGCATCAATCGCTTTAATCCTCCCTCAACATATCGGTCGTGGAACCTATAAAAATATTCCTGTCGCATTTGATCCACGACAATTCCTACAACTAATTTTGGTCGCTCAATTTCCCTCGCAGAGTACTCCTGAGCAAAACTGAATTGGGAGAACAGTAAACATCCCAGTATTATCAATTTTTTCATATGGCTATATTTTAAAATTTTGCCTGTAAATATAACTTTTTGCAAACCCAAAGTGGGGGATGTGCCTTACAAATGCGCAAAATTGGGATAAACGGAAAATAAAAGTTTTAAACCTTAACAATTAGTCTTTGTTCTTCAAATCTCCATTTTTAATGGATTTGATAAACTGTGCCCAAGCAAATGGGTTAAGCAATGGCATAGGTCTCGGCCCGTAACGGTCCAATGTTTGTTGGGTTTGCTGATTGGTAAATTGTCTGAAATTCTCATTGCCTGAAGCAGGCATTTCAGCTGCCCAACGCAAGAGCAATTGAGGGCTAAGATTCCCCTATTAAGTGGTGGCTCCGCATCTACATTGACGGCAAGAATAGCATTTTTAAATTCTTCCTCTGTAGGGTAAGGCATCACCTGAACTTCCTCCAAGGCAATTTCATCCTGCACCATGGTAAGGATATAACTCACCTCGTCCTTTTCAATGTCTTCGGGTATGGTTACAGTCTGTCGCTTTAAGCCAATATAAGAAAAGACAATGCTATCTCCGGCAAGCACAGGCATTGAAAAATAGCCGAATCGATTACTGCTTGTACCTCTACCTTTTTTGGGACATAGATATTTACACCTGGAATGGCAGTCGTACTGTCTGCATTCAGGATGATACCTGAAAACTGAATTATTTTTTTGTCATTGGTTTCCTGAGAAAAGACATCTCTTGAATTTCCCAAAATCCCCAATAAAACAACAAATGAAAGGATAAGTCTTTGTCTCACTTTTATAATTTTACTCGAGGTATACCCCCCGATATATTAACAAGAAATTTCCGGCTTTTTATAATTAGCCCAATGAATTTACGATATTAAGTGAATTACCTTTGAATTCATTAACTTCAAAGCGATTTATTTGTTAAAGTTAATTAAATGCGGTTAAAAAACATAAGTTTAAACTATGGAATGCGGGTCTTTAAAGCCCTTTCCGAAGAAGCTCGGGTGAGAATACTCCACTTGCTTATGCAAAATGAAGAATTATGTATTTCAGATCTCGAGCATATTTTAGAATTCACCCAAACCAAAACAAGCCGCCATGTCACTTATTTAAAAAATGCAGGTTTAATTGGCAGTAGAAAAAAAGACCAATGGACTTTTTATTATGTTTTGGATGAAGCACACGAAATTCTCAACCAAATTTTAAAATTCATTAAAAAAGATCAAAACCTTCTACGTGACCAGGAAGTTTATGAGATATTGCATTCCAATAGGGAATTGGCCATCAATAAAATTGAAAACAATCCTTACAGAAAATAACAATCCGTGGAAAAATACAGCCATCTACTATTTGACCTTGACCATACCTTATGGGATTATGACAGCAATGTCAGGGATTCTCTATTAGAACTATTTGCCAATTATGAATTGGGAAAACTGGGAAATCCTGATTTCGAATTGTTTTTTGAGGCTTTTCAATTGACCAACCATAGTCTTTGGGAGCAATTTAACCGAGGTTTGGTTGACAAAGATCAACTTAGAGCCATGCGTTTTTTGCAGGTTTTCACCAGGGCAAATCTGCCTGTATCTAAAATCCCAAGGGATCTGGAAGAGGAGTTTATTTTACGAACATCATCCAAACCTAAAGTAATGGACCAGGCTTTTGAAACCCTGGACTACCTGAAAACCAAATACCAATTACATATCATTACTAACGGGTTTAATCAAAGTCAATACAATAAACTCAAATCTTCCAAATTGGATGCTTATTTTGACTTGATTGTAACTTCTGAAAATTCAGGGTTCCGAAAGCCTGACAAAAGGATTTTTGAACATACTTTGGTTAAATTAAAAGCCAATGCCCGGCAATGTCTGATGATTGGGGACAATCCATTATCGGATATTCAAGGTGCACAAAATGCCGAAATCGATCAGGTTTATTACAATCCACTAAATACAAAAATCACAATCCAGCCTACATTCACAATAAAGCACCTATCGGAGCTTGGAAATATTCTATAAGCCCATCCATTCTTTAAAGCGAGTGATAATTTGTATATTTGATTTATAACCACATTATTAATCAACTTCTGTGTGTGGGAAAATAGTCGAATGACAAAGAATCAATAGATTGTTCTCTCATAACCGGAGTAAAAATACCATACAACTATGCTTAAAGGCTTTTTAATGTTCCGGAACCAAAAAATGAACCCGTAAAAAATTATGCACCCGGATCTGAAGAGAGGGCATCTTTACAAAATGCCCTAAAAACAGCAAGAGACCAAGAGGTGGACATTCCGATGTATATCGGAAGTGAAGAAGTGAAAACCGGAAACACCACCACCATACACCCTCCACATGACAGAGCGCATAAAATCGGTCAATTTCATTCGGGAGACAAAGAGCATGTTACTCAAGCCATTAATGCAGCTTTAGGTGCCAAGCAGGCTTGGGAAAACATGCAATGGGAACAAAGGTCAGCCATTTTCCTAAAAATTGCTGACCTACTGGCAGGTCCCTACCGAGACAAAATCAATGCAGCCACCATGCTTGGCCAATCAAAAATGCCTTTCAGGCCGAAATAGATGCAGCCTGTGAATTGATAGACTTTCTTAGGTTCAATGTCAAATTCATGACAGAAATCTATGCCCAACAACCTCCAATTAGCGGTGATGGTGTTTGGAATAGGCTGGAACAAAGACCTTTGGAAGGCTTTATATTTGCCATTACTCCTTTTAATTTTACAGCCATTGCAGGAAATTTACCCACAGCTCCGGCCATGATGGGAAATACCGTGGTTTGGAAACCTGCCGAAACTCAGATTTATTCTGCCAGCGTATTAATGGAAGTCTTTAAGGAGGCAGGACTTCCCGATGGGGTAATCAATTTGATCTATGTGAATGGTCCTGATGCGGGAGATGTTGTTTTTTCGCACCCTGATTTTGCCGGACTCCATTTCACCGGGTCTACCGGAGTGTTTCAATCCCTGTGGAAAATAATTGGAAACAATATTTCCAAGTACAAAACCTATCCGAGAATAGTTGGAGAAACCGGAGGTAAAGACTTTGTAATTGCCCATAAATCTGCTGACCCAAAAGCAGTGGCAACAGCATTGAGTCGTGGAGCTTTTGAGTTTCAGGGACAGAAATGCAGCGCTGCATCAAGGGCCTATATCCCTTCTAACCTTTGGGGGTCTGTCAAGGAGCACCTATTGGCTGACCTAGCTTCCATGAAAATGGGAGGAACAGAAGATTTTGGCAATTTTATCAATGCAGTAATCGATGAAAAAGCGTTTGATAAAATCAGTGCTTATATAGAAGATGCCAAAACAGCAACAAATGTAGAAATACTTGCCGGAGGTAATTGTGACAAAACCAAGGGGTTCTTTATTGAACCTACGGTGATTGTAGTGCAAGACCCTATGTATAAAACCATGGTGGAAGAAATTTTCGGACCTGTATTGACCCTATATGTCTATCAGGAAGACCATTTTGAAGAAGCACTGGAACTGGTAGATCAAAGTTCTCCATATGCCCTTACAGGTGCCATCTTTTCCAAAGACAGGTATGCCATTGAATTGGCTACAACCAAACTCCGACATGCTGCAGGCAATTTTTACATCAATGACAAACCGACAGGTGCAGTAGTTGGGCAACAACCATTTGGTGGATCCAGGGCTTCGGGTACCAATGACAAGGCAGGTTCTATGATTAATTTGCTTCGTTGGGTTTCTCCCAGAACAATCAAAGAAACTTTTGTAAGCGCCACAGATTATAGGTACCCATTCCTAGAATCAGAAAAATGATACACAAAGAAAAAGGCATTACTTGTAAAACAGTAATGCCTTTTTCTTTTACCATATACTTTTAAGTGAATAAAGCTTGTTCTCTGCTTCAAAGCCATCTAACAAAAGATCAGAATAGCCATGTTCAGGAAACACCAAGGCTGTCATTGCTAGAGCTCCATCATTGACAAATACTTCTACTGAAGACCTGTCCAATAAAATCTTCAGCTCATTTATTTTAAGTTCATTGAGCGGGGCAGTCATTACTGAAGCAAAACCATCCTTAAAGTCGATAATACCTGAATTGGTTCGATCAATAAATAACTCATCTCCATTTTTACCAATTAATAGTATTTCCCCAAATTCATTTTCAAAAGTGGCCAAGAAATCATCTGCTTTTGGTTGTAGAGAAAATTCCAGAAGTTCATTTTCAAGTGCTATTTTTTTACCTTCTATCGTTAAGGACTGCTCCCTTAATTGCTCCAACTCTTTCACCGGATTCGAGGCGAGCCATAATTCTTCCCCTTCCTTATACAAGGATAAAGTTCTTGGCAAAGTCATTGCCGAACGCCAAACTTCGGTTGGTACCACTTGTGCATAGTTCCAATTACTCATCCAACCGATAAATAGCTTACGCCCATCCGAAGTAGGAACATTGGACCAAGTTACTCCTGCATAATTGTCGGTACCATGGTCCAGCCATTTGACTTCTTTCTGGCCGGTAGTGAAAGTTTCCCCATCAAAATCCCCAACAAAATACTGGGTCGCCGACCCTCCGTTTGGTCCACCAGGATTAATACTTACTAATAAAATCCATTTTTGCTCTCCCCCGGGGACGGTAAAGGAAATAGATCCGGACATTCCCAAACGCCACCATAAGCAGCCCAATCGGGATTAAAATCACTTTCATGCGTCCATTCCAAAAGATTTGGTGAAGAATAAAAACTTATTTTATCCTTTACCGCCAATGACATTATCCACTGCGTCTTGCCCTCCACCTCTACTTTAGTCACTTTGGGATCTCTAAAATCCTTAATTCCCGGATTGGCGAGAACAGGATTACCATTGAATTTATCCCAAGTAACACCATCGTCCAAACTGTAGGCAATGCCTTGGGTCTGAAAATCAATCCTTCCGGCATCCCCTTTCACATTATCATGATAAGTGTAGATGGCAACCAAAGGCGGTTTCTCAGCTGTACCTAAACCACTACTATTTTCGCTATCAAACACAGCAGAACCGGAAAAAATCCATCCAAGACTATCCGGAGTTATGGCAACGGGAAGGTTTTCCCATTCTACCAGGTTTTTAGAAACGGCATGCCCCCAATGCATGGGACCCCAGACATTGCTATCCGGATAATATTGATAAAAAAGGTGGTATTCTCCTTTGTGATAGACCATGCCATTTGGGTCATTCATCCAATTGGCAGGAGGGCTAAAGTGAAACTGAGGTCTATACTTTTCCTTATAGGTACCAGCTTCATAGGCCATGTCTCCGGTTTTTTCTACTTGGGAAGTGCAAGAGAAACCTATCAGTGAAATCAGAAATAATACGAATACTTGATTGTTCAGTACCATAATGATTTAATTTTTTATTCTATTTCATCCTTATCTTTAACTCCATGCAAAACAATTCTAAAAGAAGTACCTTTTCCTAATTCAGAAGCATTGACAAATATACGGCCATTATGATAGCCTTCAATAATACGTTTGGCCAAAGTCAAACCCAAGCCCCAACCTCTTTTCCTTGTAGTAAAGCCGGGATTAAAGACTTTGGTAAACATCTTTTTCTCTATGCCTTTTCCGGTATCAGAAATATCAATGAACACAAATTGCTCACTCTCTTTAACAATATTTATGCGAATAGCACCTTGCCCTTTCATGGCATCTACTGCATTTTTACAAATATTTTCTATCACCCATTCAAACAATGACCTATTCATTTGGGCGTGAATATTTTCCGCATGGGAATTAAGCTCAATGCTTACTTTATTGGAAATTCTAGGCCTTAAATAATTGATGGCATCTCCTACAACTTGGTAAACATTTTCTGGTTTAATGACAGGAGTACTCCCTATATTACTAAAGCGTTCCGTTACTACGGTTAATTTATTAACATCTTTCTCAATTTCAAGAATCACTTCTTTATTTTCATCAAATACTGGAGAATTCCGTAGGTAGTCTATCCAAGCCATAAGCGAAGCCAATGGGGTACCTAATTGATGGGCTGTTTCCTTGGTCAAGCCTGCCCACAACCTATTTTGTTCCGCAACTTTGCTCTGATTCAGAAATGCATATGCAAGTAGGCCAAAAACCAAAATTACAGAGAGTTGCACATAGGGATAGTATTGTAATCTTGTGAGTAAATCTGAATTCCTATAATAAATAAAAACATCATCTGAGAGACTGATCGGTTCATACAGGGCTTTCATGGATTCTAACTCATCCAATAAATAGTTTCTAATCTCTTCTTCCGTGCTATTAGAAGGGAATTTGATGTTTTTATATTCCATTGGCTCCCCGGAGGCATTCACTGTAATTACCGGAATGGATTTATTCTCTTGGATAATCACCTGAAATACAAAGGTGAGGTTATCAGAATTTACAGAAGCATATTCCAATGCCTCTGCGTACAAATCTACTTGGCGTTTTTCACGAATTTTAAGCTCTTCAACCAAGGTATTGGTATACCATATTGATCCTAGGCCTATAACAACGGAAAAAACAAATATGGCCCATTTTACTTTTTCCTATTCTGATAGAGGTCTAAAGAGGCAAGGTCTTGGAATTTTTTCTTCATTGCAATTTGATGTTCCCGAACTTAAGTAAGTTCATAATGAGAAACAATATAAAGCGTGCATTATTGCCTAGAAAGGCAGAAAATTCCATATTTCAGCCGGCATTTTAGCAAACAAAGAATTGCTTTGATCTTAATTTTGTTTTAACCATTTCCAAAGTACCTTATAATTTACTTTGGAACCATGAACCAAAATCCCTATCCGATAAATTTTTCCGGCCAGCCAAGCGGTTGAAAAAAACCGGCCACAAGAAGTGAAATTGAAAGTGCCAAATGATGCCAAGGCACCCCAAAACTAACCCTGCCCATCATGGCTACAGGGGAAGTAAATGGAATTATTGAAAGCCAAAATGATACATTACTATTGGGGTCATCCAATACAAATATAAATAGCCCCATATAGGCTACCAATAAAGGTATGGTCACAGGAAACATAAACTGCTGCGCATCTGAGGGGCTGTCAACTGCCGCTCCAATGGCTGCAAAAAAGGCGCCATATAGCAAGTACCCACCTACAAAATAAATTAAAAATGTCAGCGTAATCTGTACAAAGTCAAGGCCTTGAATCATCTGCAAAATCTCAACAATTTCAGGGTTCCCTTCAGCAGGAAAAAGGCCTTGCTGTGCTGACATTTCCAGCATTTGTTGTTGAGGCATCTTCATGCCAAAATACCCCATCACCAGAGATGACACCAAACTTATCAAAAGTATCCAGATTAAAAATTGTGTCAATCCCACAGCACCAATACCTATAATCTTGCCCATCATTAATTGAAAAGGCTTCAGTGAAGAGACCAAGATCTCGATAATTCTGCTGGACTTCTCCTCAATCACCCCCTGCATGACCTGGTTTCCATAAACAAAAATAAAAGTATAGATCAATATCCCTGCAAGAAAGCCTATGGCATAATTCACAACAGAATTTGAAATGCGCTCGCCTCCGGCTTCACTAACAATGATTGATTGTATGTCTACATTGGTTTTAAAGGCGGATAATAGCAGTGGATCAATGCCTGAGGCCTGTAGCCTGAGAGACTCCATTTTACTTTTTAAGGAGGACTCTAAATTGGTAATCATGGATATTGGCGGGGTTTCTTCACTATAAAAAACAATCCCTTCTGGATTATGGATGTCTAGCTTTGGAATGTAAAGAAAACCAAATCTCAACCCTTCTTGCACCAATAACTTGGCATCTTCTGCCCTTAGCTCCCCGTAAGAAAAAGAATACAATTCATTGCTCTCTAAAAAAAGAATTATTCTCATCTACCACCTCTATCACTTTTCTGTTTTCTCCAACGGTATCAGACATACCTACCCATAAAAACAAGCCTAGAATTGTAGGAAAGATGAGCGGTGTAATAAGTGTTGCCAAGAGAAAAGAACGTTTTTTAACCCTTGCGAGGTACTCTCTTTGGATGACTAAGAAGATTTTATTCCCCATGGCTTTCATTAATTTTCTGAATGAATATTTCTTCTATACTTGGTACAATTTCTTCGAATCCAAGAATTTCCCCCTTAGTCATGAGCAAACTTAATAGTTCATTGGGTTTTTGATCTTTTATGTCCAATTTAAACTCCAGCATACCATCCTGTCTACGCAATTCCTCACCCATGGGTACAAACTCCATGCTATCAGGAATCATCTTAACTTTAAACACATTCGTTCGGGCTTCCTGCTTAATGGTCTGAATGGTGCCATCTAGGATTTTTCGCGACCTATTGATCATTGCAATTTCATCACAGAGCAATTCAACAGATTCCATCCTATGGGTTGACAATACAATCGTAACCCCTTGGTTCCGCAATTCAAAAATTTCATTTTTGATAATCTCTGCATTTACCGGATCAAAACCGGAAAACGGCTCATCTAAAATCAGTAAATCAGGTCTATGTATAACGGTGGCTATAAACTGTACTTTCTGAGCCATACCTTTAGACAGGTCTTGGATCTTTTTATCCTTCCATTGGCTAAGGTTCAGTTTATCTAACCAATTGGTGATTTTATGCTTGGCTTCTTGTTTTCCTAAACCTTTAATTTGAGCAAAATACAACAATTGCTCCTTAACTTTCATTCCCTTATAGAGTCCTCTTTCCTCGGGCAGATAGCCTATATTCCGAACATGATCCATTTTCAAGGCTTGACCATTGATGTATATCTCACCTGAATCTTTGTCTATTATTTGATTAACAATTCGAATGAGCGTTGTTTTACCTGCACCATTGGGCCCCAATAAGCCAAAAATTTTACCCTGACTTACAGAAAGATCAAAATCTTTGAGGGCTACATGTGATCCGTAAGATTTATTTAATGATCGAATGCTTAATATTTCCAAATGAACAAAAGTTTATCAACTGTTTTGAAACTTTATAATGAACAGAAATCACCATTCAAAAATCTAACTATTCCAAAGATACGGAACCCACTGAAACATCAATTAAAAAGGTCATTAGATTTTCAGCATCTTTTGAATAGCCCTTACTCACATAAGTTTTATCATCAATTTTTTCAAGTTGAATGGCAATTTGGTCCTGCACATAGCTGTTGACTTAATCTTGACCAAATACGGGAGGTTCTTTGGAGGTAATTTAATTTTTACTGAACCGGCTCCTACCATGGTGTGAATCTGGGAAGCTCCGGCCATGGTATCATTAAAAGTTAAATTGACAGAACCATAGTTTACATCAAACATCATAAGACGGGCATTGGAAAACTGCATGTCGTTGGCATACACTGATCCCATATTAATGGCTACTGACAAGGTATCCATATTTACAGAATTGGAGACTTGATTGGCATAGTCTAAAAACACATCCGCAGATGCCGTTTTCACAATACAATTTGAAACAGGCAAGTTTGAAAAATCAAGTCTTGCTTTACCAATTCCAAACTGAAAATGAAGATCATAGAGATAATTGGGATCTAGCCCAACCTCCCATTTATGGTCATAGTCATCATCACTGCTTGAAAAAAGCCTATATGAGAGGTTTTTACTTAAACTTTCTGACTCTACGTTTTTATGTACCAACCGGGCATGAAGTACCCCATCTACCAAATCGTGGGTAAAAGATGGCAAAATATTTACCTTCCCAAGTTCTGCATCTACATATAAAGGCACTCCATGATAGGACCTGTTGATATGAGACACACCTTTATAACTAGAGAAATTGAGGCTCACCAGATCTATGTCATTTCGCTCAGCCACTTCAAAATGACGCAGAATTTGTGCCTCAGTTGAAATGGTCATAAAAATGACCAAACATATCGATATATTTAATTCCTTAAACATAGGGAATTAATACGATAGAAGATGGAAAAGGTTTCTAAAAAGAAAAGGGCGAATACCGTTTCTTTTTAGAAAAATTCTTTAACTTTATCAAATATACTTTTCTCAGAATGTCCGGGATTCGGTTTAAAATTTTCAGAATTTCGCAACGATTCAAGCTTTTCCCTTTCCTCTTTACTTACTTCTTTTGGTGTCCAAACATTGATATGAATCAACTGGTCACCTTTACCATATCCATTAAGTTCTTTTATACCCTTTCCTTTTAATCTAAGGATTTTTCCTGACTGAGTTCCCGGTTCAATTTTAATTTTAACCTTTCCATCAATGGTTGGCACTTCTAATGATGCTCCTAGGGCTACATCTATAAAGCTAAGGTAAAGGTCATAAACAACATTGTTTCCATCTCTGACCAATTCATCATCCTCAATTTCTTCAATAAGGATTAATAAATCACCCGGTATACCACCAGGTACTTCATTACCTTTACTGGATAAACTTAACTGCATGCCTTCAGAAACACCGGCAGGAATATTAATAGGTATAATTTCCTCCTTCACCACCAATCCGTTGGCATTTGCATTTGGTGGTCTTTTATCTACGATTTGACCACTACCTTCACAGGTAGGGCAAGTACTTGCAGAGACCATTTGGCCCAGCATGGTATTGACTACTTTTTTTTTTGTCCTTGACCTTGGCAAGTAGAACAGGTTTTGAAAGTTACTCCGTCAGCAATCATGTGACGTTTTACTTTGATCTTTTTTCTACCCCATTGGCAAGTTCCCTAAGGTTAAGTTTCAACTTGACCCTAAGATTTGTTCCTTTTTTAGTACGTCTGGAACTACGTCCACCGCCCCCAAAAAAGGAATCAAATCCTCCACCTCCACCAAAGATGTCTCCAAATTGGGAAAAGATGTCATCCATATTCATGCCGCCGCCACCATAGCCGGCATTTCCTCCTACACCTTGGTGACCATATTGATCGTAACGTCTTCTTTTTTCAGGATTGCTTAGGATCTCATAAGCCTCTGCTCCTTCCTTGAATTTATCTTCGGCAGTAGGATCACCAGGATTTTTGTCCGGGTGAAATTTGATGGCCAATTTTCTATAAGCCTTTTTTATTTCTTCAGGACTTGCATTTTTAGCTACTCCCAGAACTTCGTAATAATCTCTTTTAGCCATAAGTTTTTAGTTTCCTATTACCACTTTTGCAAATCGGACCACCTTATCTGAAAGCATGTATCCTTTCTCAACAACGTCAACAATTTTCCCCTTCAATTCCTCTGAAGGAGCGGGAATTTGAGTAATTGCTTCATGGTATTCTGCGTCAAACTCCTTTCCTATTAAATCATCCATTGGTACCAAACCTTTAGATTCAAGAATTTTCCCTAATTTATTGTAAATTAGCTTGCTTCCTTCCTGGTCATTGCCTTCTACTTTAAAAGACCTTTCAAAGTCATCCATTACTGGAAGAATTTCTTGAATCAGGCTTATTGAAGCTGAACTAATCATCTCCAGCTTTTCTTTTGCTGTTCTTCTTCGATAATTTTCAAATTCAGAATACAACCTGACATATTTGTCTTTCAGTTCTTGGTTTTCCTTTGCCAAACTGTCCGACTCCGCTTCACCTTTAATTTCCTCTTCCACATCCTCCTGTGCGGAATTCTGTTTCAGATCTTCTTCATTTTTAAGGTTTTCGCTTATATCTGCCTGATCTAAGCCTTGCTCCTTTTCTTCATTCACATTATCTGTCATTATTCAATTCTTTTATCTTCAATCAAACTCCTTTAAACAATTAACTTGCCATTTTTATTTAATATGACATTCTGACACACTTACTGCAATGCTCTCCAAATCAAATCCTTAAGTGCCGGCAACTGAAAACCTGTCACTGATGAAAAATACAAATGGGGAACATCTTGAGGTATTTCAGGTTTAAGTGCTTCCATCAGTTCCTCATCCAGCAGGTCTGCTTTGGAAATGGCCAAAATTCGTTTTTTATCCAGTAGTTCAGGATTGTATCTCTTGATTTCATCCAATAAAATAGCGTATTGCTCACCTATATGGTCGGCATCTGCAGGCACTAAAAACAAGAGTATTGAATTCCGCTCAATATGTCGTAGGAATCTTAAGCCTAAGCCCTTACCTTCGGCAGCTCCTTCGATAATCCCCGGGATATCTGCCATCACAAAGGACTTCCCATCTCTATAGTCCACAACGCCCAAATTTGGAATAAGTGTGGTAAAAGCATAGTCAGCAATTTCCGGCTTTGCAGCAGACACACTGGCCAATAAAGTGGACTTACCTGCATTAGGAAACCCCACTAAACCCACGTCAGCCAAAAGCTTAAGCTCCAGAATAATCCATTCTTCTATCCCTTCCCCACCCGGCTGAGCATAATGCGGGGCCTGATTGGTCGAAGTCTTAAAGTGGTCATTTCCTTGTCCACCTCTCCCTCCGGGGGTTAAAACAAACTCTTGACCATCTTCGGTAATTTCACATCTGATCTCACCGGTCTCTGCCTCTCTGGCCACAGTACCTATGGGTACTTCTAAAATAACATCCTTTCCATCCGCACCCTTTCTTCTTCCTCCTTCACCGTTATTCCCCCGGTCTGCAATCACATGTTTCTTGTATTTCAGATGCAGGAGAGTCCATAGTTGTGCATTCCCTCTTAGAATAATATGCCCTCCTCTGCCACCATCACCACCATCAGGTCCTCCTTTGGGCACGTGCTTTTCTCGTCTGAAATGAACTGACCCATTTCCCCCTGCACCCGAACGGGAACAAAATTTCACGTAATCAATAAAATTGGATCCTGCCACTACTTCTCTCGTTTAATTAGTCCTTCTTTTTATTCTTCTACAACCAAGGTTTGGATGAAAAGAAAATGGCCAAGCTTAAAAGCTCAGCCATAATTTCATCATGCAAAGATAGTGATTAATACTTATCTACAACAGCACATATCTTTTGAAAGATTTCATCAATGGCACCCACACCATGAATCTTGGACAATTTCCCTTGCTTTTCGTAAAAATTGGCCACCGGCAAAGTCTCTTGATTGTAAACCTTAATCCTATTGTTAATCTTTTCCTCGTCTTGATCGTCCACCCTTCCGGAGGTCTTACCTCTTTCCATCAATCTGTTTTTCAACTCTTCTTCAGGAACTTCCAAAGCTATCATCCCTGAAATGGCTGTCCCTTTTTTAGTCAACAGTGCGTCAAGCGCTTCGGCCTGAGCAACAGTCCTGGGAAAACCATCAAATATTACTCCATTGGCATCCAATGAATGGTTGATCTTGTCTTCTACCATACCAATTACAACTTCATCCGGCACAAGATTTCCTTCGTCCATGTATTTTCGGGCCAATTTCCTAGCTCGGTACCCTCGCCCAAATGCTTTCTGAATAAATCTCCAGTGGATATGTGTTCAATATTGTATTTTTCTATCAACTTTTCACTTTGGGTCCCTTTACCTGCTCCGGGAGGGCCAAACAAAACGATATTTAACATAAGTGTAATTTTAATATGAATAGAGTATTAATTTTTATCAACAATTTGGTATAAATCTTTTAAATTTCTCCCCAGACCTTCAAAATCCAAGCCATAACCTACCACAAATAGGTCGGGAATTTCAAAACCTACATACTTAATGTTAATAGGTTTTTTAAGGGCTTCCGGTTTTGTCAATAGGCTGACCACTTCTACACTCTTAGGATTTTTGGCATTAATTGTTTCAAGCAAATGCGACATACTTGTACCCGTATCCACAATATCTTCAACAATAATGACATCTCTTCCTTGAAGCGACTCTTCTAAGCCTATCAAATCCCTGACTTTCCCATCAGAATTGATACCGGTATAAGAAGCAATTTTAATAAAGCTTACGGTAATATCTACAGAAACTTCTTTGCAAATATCAGACATAAACATAAAACTACCGTTTAAAACAGCTAAAAAGATGGGATTTTTTCCTTGATAATCTTGATTTATAGCTTCGGCAAGTTCTTTCACCCTTTTTAATATGGTCTCTTCTTTTAAATATTGCTCAAAAACCAGGTGCTTTAATTGAATCATTCTATACGGATATGTTTTGAGGATCGCTAAATATTTAAATAAGTGCTGAGGTTGTAAATTAAGAACATAATCAAAACCATTACAAATATTGCAATAAATATTGGTAGAATTTGAGCATGCTTTCCAAATCGGATAAAGCCACCTTTTCTACCGGGCTGTGGGGATTTTCTTCCGGAAGTCCTATAAAACACCAATCTATTGGATAAGGGCTCATTTGGATCTCCCTCCCATCACTTCCCCCATAGGCTTCCACCTCAAGCTGAAAAGGAATATTCGATTCACGAGCCATTTCAATAATTTTATCGACAAATTTCTTCCGAGGGATAAAACTGTCCCGAATAGAAATGACTACTCCTTCATTAAAGTGAACACCTTCGGTAACCCATGTCACATCCGCAATAAGGGCTTGCTTAATCTTCCAATGATCATAGATAAATTTAACCAGAAAAGGAACAGACCCTCCTCCATGCTCTTCATAAGTACTAAATACTAGTACTCCATTTTCTATTGTCTCACACAATTGCAACAAGGTAAATACCCCTAACCTATTGTCTAAAAAGGCACCTTCCAGAAATCCGTTCTCTACTTTTACATGCTGTTCGAAAGAAAGTAAAGTTCCGGTTTGAATCTTCCTTGGAAAATCATGGTAAACATTTCCATCGATTTCCTTGGCCATACACCTAATGGGACCTGCCTCATCTTGTCCAACAAGCCATACACCATCCATTAGTTCTGGCCCACCAATGGGTACAAGTTGGTTCTCATACCTAGCCGTAAATCCAACTGTATCCATATGTGCGAACACTGCAGTTCTGGGCTTTCCAAAAACAAGAACAATATTGTCTTGAAATTCTTCACCAAAATAAATATTTGGTGTAACTTTCCATTTGTCTTTACGTTCAAAAATATGGTTTAAGATAAAAGCAGATATATTTGCTTCATCACCTGACACACTTTCTATTTGAAGAATTTCTTTTAATAAATTTGTGAATGGCATAGTTTATGTTAAATATTTTTATAAATTTCGGGATCAAATTAGTTTTTATTGAAACAATTGACATAGATGTTTAAAGTTCCCGTAAATTAATATACATTTGTATCATAAACCGAGTAAAAATCTAATAGCAATCAAAATCAATTAAAACACTGAATGTTGTAAAAAATTTTTTATCATGAAAAAAATAATACTATCAACACTAATGGTTGGTGCTTTAGCTGTAGGTGCTAATGCTCAAGACGACTTCAACAAATGGTCTGTAGAGGTTAATGGAGGGTTCAACAAACCAATGGCTCCTATGACGCCAGGTTATTTCTCACCTACCCTTAATCTAGGACATGCCGACCTTGGGGTCAGGTATATGTTTAACGAAAAATTCGGAACCAAATTAGATTTTGGTATCGGTAGTTTTAAAAATGCTAGCGACACTCCTGATTTCTCAACAAACTACTACCGTCTAAACCTACAAGGAGTTGCAAATCTTGGAAGAATCTTGAACTGGGAAACCTTTTCACAAACTTTCAATCTTTTGGGTCACTTTGGCGGCGGAATCAGCCAACTTTCACCTCAAGAAAATCAATTTGCAGACATAAAAGACCAACAGTACAATGTTAGTACTGGTATGACTTTGCAAGTTAAATTAAGTGATAGAGTTGCTTTAAACGGTGACATCACAAATTTCGTTGCAGGACGTCAATCAGTAGCTTTCGACGGAGCTTCTGATATCACTGCTGCTGATGATGGATACTACGGAATGAATTCTGTATGGTGGACCGGTACTTTAGGTCTTACTTTCTACTTAGGAAGTAATGATACTCACGCTGATTGGTACATCAGAGAAAACAAGTATGCTACAAAGGATGAATTAGCTACTCAGATCGGTGAGATCAAGGATATGCTAAAAGATTCTGATGGCGATGGTGTTCCTGATTATTTGGATAAAGAGCCTAATACTCCAGCAGGAGCAAGGGTGAATTCCGCAGGTACTACTATGGATTCTGATGGTGACGGTCTTCCTGATCACTTAGACAAATGTCCTTTCGTTCCAGGTCCAGCTTCTCTTGAAGGATGTGCTCCAGAAGACACAGAAGAAGTTGATTACCTTGCAAAAGCAATTAACGACCAGTATGTAAACGTTTATTTTGCATTCGATAGCTCTAAACCTCTAGGATATTCTGCTTCTTCTGCTAATTATGTAGCAAACTTCATGAAGAGAAATCCAGGTGTTCAGGTTGAAATCAAAGGTTATGCTGATGAGTTAGGCCCTGAGAACTACAACATGAAACTTTCTGAAAAAAGAGCTAAGTCTGTTTATGATTTGCTAGTAGCTACAGGTGTAGATGCATCTAGACTTTCTTACAAAGGTTATGGAGAAGATACAAGTGTAGACAAATCTTCTACAGATGCCAGACAAATGGCTAGAAGAGTAAGTTTTGAGATCCAATAATAGGATTCATAAATAATATTTAAAACCCGATCTTAAAAGATCGGGTTTTTTTGTTTTACTTTGTCCTATCATGTTTATTCTAAACCAAAATAATTCTATTGCCAACCAGTTTTTGGCTGAACTTCGTAGCATCCACATTCAAAAGGATCGATTACGGTTCAAAAAAACTTGGAAAGAGTAGGTGAAATATTAGCTTATGAAGTTTCTAAAGAACTCCCCTACTCCTTACACACAATAACCAGCCCTTTGGCACAGGTAGAAACACCTTTACTTAAAGAACAGCCTGTGATTATTGCCGTCTTGAGAGCAGCTATACCATTTTATCAAGGTATTTTAAACTTTTTCGATCATGCTGACAGTGGTTTTATAGGCGCTTATCGGAAGGAAGGTGAAGAGCATATAGAAATCTCTTTAAATTACTTGGCTTCGCCTGACCTTACAGGAAAGACTGTGATCATGGTTGACCCCATGCTTGCTACAGGAAAATCATTTTTAAAAAGTATTGAGGCCTTAAAAGGATATGGTAAGCCTAAACAAATTGAAATCGTTTGTGCTTTTGCTGCCCCTGAGGGCCTTGAACACATTCAAGAAAATCTAGAACTTCCCTATCGATTTTGGATAGGGGCTTTGGATGAAAAATTAAACCAACAATCTTACATCGTCCCCGGATTAGGGGATGCTGGTGACCTGGCATTTGGTCCTAAAATTTAAAATATTATTTAAATGAGCTACTTAATACTGGCCCTAGGCTTCCTAATTCTATTAATGGGAGGGAAATTTCTTGTTGATGGCGCATCAGCTATTGCTGCAAGATTGGGACTAAGCCCCGGCTTAATAGGCCTAACAATTGTTGCTTTTGGAACTTCTGCACCTGAATTATTGGTAAGTGTGACGGCCTCACTTAAGGGAGCAAGTGACATTACCATAGGCAATGTGATAGGTAGCAATATTTCAAATATTAGCCTTGTATTGGGTATTAGCGCTATAATATTCCCCATATATATACAAAAATCCACACTGAAATTAGATTATCCTTTTACGCTAATTAGCTCCATATTATTTTATATCATGGCTTTCAATGGGGTAATATCCTTGTTTGAAGGAATCATTTTATTTTCTTGTTTCATTGGCCTCAATTGGTATTTTTTAAAACGATTGAAAGGGTGGAATTCACTGAAGAAGAAGCTCTTTTGATGAAAAAACAATCTCCCTGGCTGGCTGTATTACAATTAGTAGGGGGAGCCGCAGGCCTTTATTTCGGCTCCGAATTAGTGGTAGGGAATGCTTCTTTAATTGCAAGAAACTTCGGGGTGAGTGAGAGAATAATTGGGGTGACAATTATTGCAATTGGCACTAGTTTGCCTGAACTAGTCACCTCAGTATTGGCCGCATTGAAGAAAGAAACTGAAATGGCACTAGGAAATATTTTAGGGAGTAATATAATGAATGTATTCTCTATTATAGGTATTACAGCACTCATCAAACCTATAGATGTAGCCACAGCGTTTATTTTTACAGATTTTGTATGGATGTTAGGTTTTACAATTATTCTCCTTCCCATTATGCGAATCAATTATATTATCACAAGACTAAAAGGAGTTGTTTTATTGACTGGATACCTCTTCTATATTTATATCCTTATTTCATGAGTGAGTACTTGATAAAATTTGCGGGAATCTATTTTCTTTGCTTGTTTAAATTTATAGCTGGTCCACTTTTAGGAGCTGCAGCAGGATATAGTTTAATAGAAATTATTCTGGTTACCGTATTGGGCATGATGACATCAGTATTTCTATTTACCTTTTTGGGAGAATGGTTTAAAAAAACTGGACCATTATCATCAAAAAAAAATCAAAGAAATTCTCTAAACGCACTAGAAACACCATCAAAGTGTGGAAGAAATTTGGTGTTTGGGGTATCGCATTCTTAACACCACTTATCTTAACGCCTATTGGGGGAACAGTAGTACTGACATCATTTGGCGTAGCGAAAAAGAAAATTTTATTTTCGATGTTTATAAGTGCTCTTTTTGGGCATTTGTTTTTGGCTTAAGCATCGAGGAATTGTTGAAAATCCCATTATTAAGAGACCTTTGGGCATAAAAAAGGGATTGAAAACCAATCCCTTTCTTTAAATATTTAATTCAACGATTATTAATTTACAGAAAGCACCTCTGCTTTAAATAAAATCGGAGTAAAAGGTTTCACTAAATCTATTTGCTCGCCCAAGTTTACGAGATCCTCTCTGATTACTGAAGGGAATATTTGAATAGACTGGTCATACGCATTGAATGAAGTGGAAAGTATCTCCAATTTTTGATCCGGATAAACATCTATTAATCCCTCATTTAAAAATTCCAGGCCGGAATTACCTACAGATACTGAAGTAGGCTGATTACTTTCATATGATTCGTAAACAGGTTCATCAGCTCCTAATTCAAACAATTCAAAGTCAACCGAAACCGTACTTCCCAGCTGAGATTCGGTTTTGGAATCATCTCCTTCTGTGATGGTTCTCACATAAACACCTTCTGCAACTTCCTCAAAACCTTCCAATTGTTCAGAAGCAATATATTCTGCTAGCATTGCTTCCTCTCTCTCTTTAAGCTCCTCTTCAGTATATTTGGCAGCATACTTTAATTTAATGATTAAGTTAGAAGATGGTAATATTAAAGTTTCATAGCTATAATTTCCAAAGGCAAGGTAGGATGGGGAGTAAACGGTCATTTCTTCACCAACTTTAGCCAAACCTGAAGCATAAGTAATGGCTATAGGCCATAATCCATCTTGACTATATTTAAAAATTTTAGGTTCCAAACTTTCATCTAAGTGAGAGTCTATCAATTGACCATCAAGACTTTTGATTTCATAATATACCCCTATATAATCATCGCTTACAAATAGATCTGCGTCAGGTTTCTCAACCGTTTTAGTATAATAATATCCAGATTGTGTTTTCGTTGCATCGATATTATTTGAATTAATGTAATACTCCAAGGCAAGGTCATCTCTTTCCATATCCAATTCAATCTCTGTGGGGGTCATCAAGACAAGACGTCATTAAAATAACTAGACCTAAAAGCCAAGTAAATTTGTTCTTTAAAATCATGGTAATCAATTAATTTTTGGTTTGTTATTTATTTTTAAAATTGAAATTCATTCTCAGGTTAACTCCTCCAATTGAGAACTGCTGATTGGCGAAAGTAAGACTCCCAAGCGGCAATTTATAAAAGGGTTCAAACGAGACGTAAAACCCTTTGTTTAACTTATACTCATATCCAAATGAAAGGTTTAAGAGACCTGCAACATCAGCATTGCTTTGGCCACTTTCAGGTGTATATACATTACTAAAGCTTTGCACAGAAGGCGCATATTCCAGCGCTCCATTAATGCTATTTGCATTGAACAAAGATTGCGCTTGGTAAGATTCAACTGTGTTCTGATCTAAATATATCATACTGGATAACCCGGTAATGAAATACATGCCTGTTTGTTCCTTATCGTAAAATTTATACTTCAGGTTGATAGGGATATCCAAAGAGGCAAAATTAAGCCTATAATCAGTTTCTATTATATTACTATTGAGTTTTTGGTAATCTCCATCTGGTAAAGCAAGCATTTCTCTCATGCCTTGGTTGGCCTGCGCATCCATGCGTTGATTCGCATAGGCCAAACCCACATCTAATTTCAACTTTTTACTCAATGAGATCTCAGACATGATACCTGCGCCCAAATTCATCCCTGACACAGGATTGGAATTGGCTTGGGGACTTACCATTAGTCCAAGCTTAAAAGTCTTGGCAGAAGAGACCACTTCTTTCGGCTCATCTCCTGAACTTGAGGATTTCCATTGGTCCACCAATGATTGGGCTTCAGCAACAGACATTGCCTTGGTGCTCCCTAAGCCTGAATTGGTTTGGTTTTGAAGGGTATCAAAACTCGCCTCTATGGCAGCCTGAAATTCATCCCAAGTAGAAGAAATATCTTCTATCATTGAAGGAATTAAACTTTCCTCCTGTTTTGTAACTACAGGAATTTGATTTCTATCTACATTTTTATTTTTCTGTCCAATTAACTTGGAAGTAGTTGATGTAGGGGCTTCAGATTGCTCTTTATTTTCCTCCACTTTTGCCCTTGTGGCAATATTGTTCTCCGGATCCACATTTTGTTTTTCCTTTCTAAAAGAAGGTAATTTTTCTTTTACCACTGCATCGGTTATGGATTTCACTTTTTGCCCAATTTCTTCTTGTTTTGGAAAATAAAAGAAAAAGAACAATAAACTAGCTGCAACCCCAGCAGTAATAAATGGCCAATAGATCAACCATGCCTTTTTCTTAGGCTTAAAATAAGCATCTGAAAACTTTTCCCACTGTTTAGGATCAAATGGCTCCTCATGATTGCTGAAGGAGGCTTCTATTTTCTCCGCTAGTTTCTTATCGAACTGCTCCTTCATTTTTTATATAATTAAGTGCAATAATTTTGTCTCTTAACCTCTCCTTTGCCCTTGCCAAATAAGTACGGCAGGTACTTGAGGGAATACCTAACTTTTCACTAATTTCTGCATGCCTGTACCCTTCTATCTCGTACATATTAAATATCACCCGCAATATATCCGGCAATTCCCCAAGACATTTTAAGATATCCTCCTTTGATAACTCATCTAAGATATCCGGATTGTAAGTTTCGGCATGAGCTTTGTCGATATCCATGATCCCTTGATGCTTTAAATTCTTGCGATAGTAATCCACGGAAGTATTTATTATTATCCGCCGAAACCAAGACTTGAAAGAATTGTCTAAGCTGAACTGATCCAATTTATCAAAAGCTTTCATGTAACTATCGTTTACAATCTCGCAGGCCTCTTCCCGATTTCCGGAATACCTTAGAGCAATACTCATAGCATAGCCATAAAAGTGCCTATAAAGCCTTTCTAGCGACTTTTTATCTCGCTTTTGTGCTTCTTGTATGAGATCCTTCTCCAAAAGCCTATTTTTTATTGGGTATATTTTTAACCTATACGGACGTTACTTAAAAAACGCTACAGTACCTGATCTATTTTCCTGCAATTATTCCTATTTTCAAAAGGATCACTCCTCTAAAAAAACTAAGCAACACAGTTATAAACCTATATCACAGCGCTTTACGGCATACTAAAAAAACAATTCATTTTTAAAATATTTAAGAAGGGCAATTCATTTTTATAAACTCTCATGGTCAATGACAAGCTATTGAAAAAAGGGTGTTTTTGGTTCATTTTTTCAATCAAGACTGTTCATTAACTTAACTTAATTTGTTGCCTTTGCATGATAAACTTAATCTGACTATTTTTAGTACCTGTTAAATAACAATAAATGTAAATTTAGCGTTTAAATTGTTAATCGCTTATAACTAAAGAAATGAAATATTTCCTATTGTTTACTTTCCTTTTCGCTTCTTGTTTTCATTTAATGGCCCAAGAAGAAGAATCCGGCAACTATGACTATGACAAAGAAGTTCTCTTTGGCATCAATAAAAACACCAATGGTGGTTTGATTGGGGAATAAGTTTTAAAATTGGTTCCAGGATTAATGACAACCTGTTCCAATTTTTTAATTTAGAACTCGCCAATGTCAAAAACCCTAAGGAAGTGAGGTATCCTACCGCTTTAGGAAACACTTATATTTTTGGCAAATCAAATTACCTCTATGCCATCCGCCCTCAATATGGTCGAGAGATTATTGCATTTAAAAAAGCCCCTCACCAAGGAGTCCAAATATCCTTTTTAGCTGCCATTGGACCAACCATAGGATTACTTGCTCCATATTATATAGAATATTACATTAATCGGACAGAAACTGTGCGAGAGCAATATGACCCGGAAATCCATCAAAGTAAATTTGATATCCTTGGGCCGGGTAGACTTTTTGAAGGAATTGGAGAATCTGAAATTGCCTTTGGTGGAAATGCCAAAGCAGCCATCAATTTTGAATTTGGTTTTTAAAGTCAAATGTGACAGGGTTGGAACTTGGTTATCAATTAGAAGGTTTTACCAAAGAGATTCCCTTGATGCCTACTACCGAAAACAGGCAAATCTTCCAATCGGCATTTGTCACCCTCTACTATGGGTTTAGAAGATAGAGAGTTCGGTATTCATTTGGGTTAACTCAAATTTAATGACTAATTTTGAACGGATTTAACAACCCGATATGATAGAATTACCTGTAATTTCTGAAGAACAAACCAAAAGAAAAAAGCCCAATTGGTTAAGGGTTAAATTACCTGTGGGTAAAGAATATGCTCATGTTCGCAAATTAGTGGATGAACATAAGCTGCACACTATTTGTGAAAGTGGAAATTGTCCAAATATGGGCGAATGCTGGGGTGCCGGAACTGCAACCTTTATGATTCTAGGCAATGTTTGCACCAGGTCATGCTCTTTTTGTGCAGTTGCCACCGGTAGACCCCCGGAATATGATGAAGATGAACCGAGGAGAGTTGCTGAAGCGATTACATTGATGCAAGTAAAACATGCTGTAATCACTTCAGTAAATAGGGATGAACTTAAGGACAAAGGGGCGGATATTTGGTACCGAACAGTAGCCGAAACAAAAAAACGCTCACCTGAAACCACCATAGAAACTCTAATTCCTGATGTAAAGAGCAATTGGGATGCATTATACCGGATGATAAGTGCCGGTCAAGAAGTGGTCTCACACAACGTAGAGACCGTGGAAAGACTCTATAGAAGGGTAAGGCCTCAGGCCAAATATCACCGATCACTTGAGCAAATCAAACTTACCAAGGAGTTTGGCAAAAGGACAAAAACAGGTATAATGTTAGGCTTAGGTGAAAAGCAAGACGAGGTGCATAAGGCCATGGACGATCTAGCTGAAAATGGTTGCGACATCCTAACTCTAGGCCAATATTTACAGCCTACCAAAATGCATATAGAGGTGGCAGAGTTTATTCATCCGGACCAATTTGATGCTTATCGGGAAGAAGGCCTAAAAAGAGGCTTGAAATATGTAGAATCAGGCCCCTTGGTAAGGTCCTCTTACCATGCAGAGCGCCATGTGAATGTTTAATTTGAAAATGCATGAGCAACCCTGTTATTGCAAAGGTTTCTTATTCACATGAAAATAATTAAAATAGGTAACTGTAATACAACAGTTTAACCCAATACTTGATTATAGCACCCCAGTCAATAGTAAGATTGAATAACGGGGTGCTATGATTTTTTTAAGGAAGGAAAGGATAATGGCTAATTTTTTGTACCTTATGCCTGTCTATACCTTAGCATTATTACGGGATTTTAAATGTGCATTAAAATGACTTTTACCAAAACATTACTAATAGTAATTACCGCTACAGTTTTTTTCAACTGTTCTTCTAAGACAGTAGGTGGGCTAACAAAAGAAGAGCACAAATCTTGGGAACAACAAAAGAAAGAGATGAGCCCTGAGGCATTTAAAGCTTTGGTTGAGGAAAAAAAAACTATCCCAAGAAAATTTCAACCTTTTGGAAAAAATATCCTATATCGAGCAACAAATCAACATAAAAGAAAATGAAATTGACAGGCTCGCCCGCCAAGTTATCAGCTTAAGTACTGAACAAAACCAAGAGTCTAGCGAAAATATAAATACGCTCAACGATGAGTGGAATAAAGGACTTGTTTTTAAAGTTCAACTGGCTGCATTTGACGAGCTTGATTTAAGGGACCTTACTGAGAATGGCAGCGACATGAAAATAATCGATGAGGACGGCTATATTAAATATATATTGGGCCAATTTAGAGATTACGACATGGCGGATCTGTTCAAGAAGAAACTCCGGAAAATCGGGGTAAAGGAGGCTTGGATTGTACCCTACAAAGACGGGAAGAGAGTCGCTCTTAAGGAAGTACTTTCAGAAGTCATTGAATAATTGGTAATGCACTCAATGTATGGACCTTAAGTAAAATGAGCAATTTATATTAAAATTATTAAGGTGTTTTTTAGTTGAATCGCCTGTTTGTTTTGTAATTTACGCGCCATGGACTATAGATGGAAACATAAAGACAAGGCAAATTCCGAATTAGTAGAACACCTAAGCAATGAAATAAATGTAAACCCAACACTTGCCAATGTGCTGGTAAACCGTGGCATTGCTGATTTTCAACAAGCCAAGGATTTTTTCAGACCTGACTTGGATAAATTACATGACCCCTACCTCATGAAAGACATGGATGTGGCCGTTCAAAGGTTACATCAAGCAATTGAGAAAAATGAAAAAATACTGGTTTATGGGGATTACGATGTAGATGGAACCACTTCTGTGGCTCTTTTTTATGGATTTATTCAATCGTTTTATTCTAATGTAGCTTTTTATATTCCGGACAGATACAAGGAGGGTTATGGTATTTCTGAAAAAGGAGTTCGCTTTGCTGCCGAAAATAATTTCAGCTTGGTGGTCTCGCTTGACTGTGGGATCAAAGCTTTAGATAAAATTGATTTGGCCAATGAACTGGGTGTGGATTTCATTATTTGTGATCACCACACTCCCGGAGAAACCCTCCCACGAGCTATTGCTGTTTTAGACCCTAAAAAAAAAGACTGCTCCTATCCTTTTAAAGAATTAAGTGGCTGCGGAGTTGGCTTTAAACTCATTCAAGCCTTCTCTCAATTTACAGGAAGAAATCAAAATAACCTTTACGCTTTCCTAGACTTGCTGGTTATCAGTATTGCTTCTGATATTGTTCCCATTTCCGGAGAAAACAGAATCCTGGCTTACTTTGGGCTTGAAAGATTAAACAATAACCCCAGACCGGGAATAAAAGCGCTTATTTTAAAAGGAAAATTAGAAAAAGACATAAACATTACAGACATTGTTTTTAAAATTGGCCCAAGGATCAATGCCTCAGGAAGGCTGGAACATGCCAAAGCATCAGTAGAACTCCTCATTTCTAAAGATCTCGACGAGGCTGTTCGACGGGCAGAACTTGTTGAAGACGTTAATGCCGCACGAAAAAATTTTGATGAGAATATCACTCGTGAGGCATTAGAAATGATTGAAACAAGGGAGTTGGAAGGAGAATTTAAAAGTACAGTTTTATTTAAAGAAGACTGGCACAAAGGAGTAATCGGCATAGTAGCTTCACGCTGTATTGAAAAATACTATCGCCCAACCATCATTCTTACTGAATCCAACAATAAGGCAACAGGCAGTGCTCGATCTGTATATGATTTTAATATTTACGAAGCCATAGAAGAGTGTAGTGACTTGTTGGAACAATTTGGAGGGCATAAATATGCTGCCGGTCTCACTTTATCTGTTGCAAATGTCCCTGCATTTCAAGCGAAATTTGAATCGGTGGTAAGCAATAGGGTATCTGAAATCCACATGAAACCGATTTTGGAGATAGATGATGAATTAATTTTAGATCAAATCAACTATAGGTTTTATAATATCCTCAAACAAATGACTCCTTTGGACCGGGGAATCCGGAACCCGTTTTTTGTGCCAATCAGGTCTTTGCTGAAAATGTACGTGTGCTTAAGGACAAACATTTACGTTTTGACATTATTCAAGATGGACAGAGCACTAAACCTGTTTGCATCGGATTTGGCTTTGCCGATTATTTCGACTTATTAAATAGCAAAATGCGATTCAATATAGCGTTTGAAATACGAGAAAACACATTTAGAAATACCAGTAGTTTGCAACTTTACGTTAAGGATATCAAATTTGATTAAACATGATATTAAAGGCAGAGCACCTTGTTAAGATCTACAAGAAAAAGAAGGTAGTTAACGACATTTCCGTAGAAGTAGGGCAAGGAGAAATAGTGGGACTCTTAGGCCCCAATGGAGCAGGGAAAACCACCTCATTTTATATGATAGTGGGATTGGTACAACCCAATGGGGGAACAGTTTACCTGGACAACCAAGACATTACCCCTTGCCCATGTACAAAAGAGCCAAACTAGGTATAGGATACCTTGCCCAGGAGGCCTCTGTTTTCAGGAAGCTTACAGTAGAGGAAAACATCATGGCTGTTTTGGAAATGAGTAATATTCCTAAAAAAGCTCAAAAGGAAAAGGTTGAAGAGCTATTGGAAGAGTTTAGCCTAACCCATGTAAGAAAGAATTTGGGCATGGTGCTTTCCGGAGGTGAAAGAAGACGTACAGAAATTGCCAGAGCACTTTCTGTAGACCCTAAGTTTGTATTGCTCGATGAGCCATTTGCCGGCGTGGATCCAATTGCTGTTGAAGAAATCCAAAGCATTGTTGCCAAATTAAAAAACAAGAACATTGGCATCCTCATTACTGACCATAATGTGAATGAAACCTTATCCATTACAGACCGTGCTTACTTAATGTTTGAAGGGAAACTTCTGAAAGCAGGAACCGCTGAAGAATTAGCAGCCGATGAGCAAGTTAGGAAAGTTTATCTGGGAAAAAATTTCGAGCTGAAAAGAAAAATATAAAAACGGAATACACCTCCACCATGGAATTGATCAATACTTTTATGACCTGGATCCTAAAGAACCGTATAGGCCAGATCGAAAAATTTAAAAACAACCCACTTGAAACGCAAAGAGAGATCTTATTCAAGTTAATACATACGGCAAAACATACTGAGTTTGGAAAGAAATATAATTTCGGGAAAATTTCTGCTTATGAAGATTATAATGCATGGGTGCCTGTTCATGATTACGAGGCCATAAAACCCTATATCGAGCAAACCATGAAAGGCCAACAAAATGTATTGTGGCCTACACCTATCCATTGGTTTTCAAAATCATCCGGCACCACATCTTCTCGAAGCAAATTTATCCCGGTCTCCCCGGAAAGTCTGGAAGATTGCCATTTTAAAGGTGGGAAAGATATGCTTTCCCTCTATATCAACAATTACCCTGAAACCAAATTATTTACCGGGAAGAGCCTTACCATTGGGGGAAGTTTGCAAACAAACAACCTTGACTTCAATGAAAATAGCTTTTCGGGAGACATTTCAGCCGTAATCACAAGAAACCTACCGGTATGGGCTCAAATGGCCAGAACACCTAGTTTAGAGGTGGCCTTGATGAGTGAGTGGGAAGCGAAAATTGAAAAAATGATTGAAGAGACCCTGAAGGAAAATGTCACCAGCCTTACAGGAGTCCCCACCTGGACCTTAGTCCTACTTAAAAAAGTACTTGAAAAAACCAATAGTAAAAACATCTTGGAGGTATGGCCAAACCTGGAAGTATTCTTTCATGGAGCCGTGGCCTTTGGCCCCTATAAAAACATTTTTGAAAGCCTCATCCCCAGCCCTAACATGCATTATATGGAAACCTATAATGCCTCTGAAGGTTTTTTCGGCATCAAAGACCAAAAAGATTCTGATGAATTACTACTTATGCTTGATTATGGGATTTTTTATGAATTTATCCCCATGGAAGACATAGAAAACGAGCACCCGGAAATTATCCCTTTAGATCAAGTGAAAAAGGATAAAAACTATGCATTGCTAATCTCAACCAATGCGGGATTGTGGAGATACAAAATTGGAGATACGGTAAAATTCACCTCAATTAATCCTTATAGAATAAAGATTTCCGGTAGAACCAAACATTTCATCAATGCCTTTGGGGAAGAGCTAATTGTGGAGAATGCCGAAAAAGCCATGGAAATCACCTGCAATGCCACCGGAGCGACCATCAGTAATTTCACAGCTGCCCCGGTATATTTTGACAGCAATCACGAACAAGGCACCCACGAATGGATTATTGAATTTGTCAAGTTACCCAATAACAAGGATGAGTTTCTTCAAAGGCTAGATCAGGAATTACGTAATGTCAACTCGGACTATGACGCTAAAAGGTATAAGGATATGGTATTAAAACTACCTATTATCCATTTTGCATCTGAAGGTTTGTTTACAAGATGGCTCAAATCCAAAGGGCGCCTGGGTGGTCAAAACAAAGTCCCTAGACTTTCTAACAATAGGGAATATATTGAGGAGATATTAAAATTTGTTTGACCTTTAAGATATAATAGAATTCGTAATGCTTGTACCAAGCTTTCTCAAGGAGTCTTCAAATCACAAGAAAACAGGTCTGCCTTGGAACAATCGCATAGCATCTCCGCTACCTTGAAATTAAAAACAGCTTAAAGGGGCAGATTTCCAAGTGATTCCTGCAGACAATTGATTGTCTATTGCATGGCAATCTATAACATTATAAAGCTTTCAATCCAAGCATTACGAATCAAAGGTACCTTTTAAACAACTAATTTATCAAGCCTCCCCTTGTCTAAGTTTACTCATTTTGCACTAAAGCTCATAAACCAAAGAAGATTTTAAATCATGGGGAAATCAACAGTGAAAAACGAATGGTACTCGTCTGAAACCCATTGAATAAAACAAGACAAAAACAGCTTGATTTCAACGCATTTGAAGAATCAAAAAGCAAGAAAAATTTATCCACATTTCGTTAGACTTATCCACACACTTCAATAAGAAGGCCTTATACTTTTGACAATGAGTAAGTTATAGATATTAATAAAATCAAGGATTTGTGGAAAACTTAAAATAAGTATATTTTATTTATTTTAATCTAAGCATAAAAAGTGGATAACTCCCTGATCAGAATTTTCTTTTAAATCACTTATTTTTCTCCTCATTTTTGGCTGCTTCCCAATAGGTATCCATTTCCTCCAGGCTCATGTCGCCCAAGGTTTTTCCTGAAGCCTTAGCAGCATTTTCTAAGTATTGAAATCTATAGATAAACTTTCTGTTGGTCTTCTCTAAAGCTTCCTCAGGATTTACACCTATAAACCGAGAATAGTTAATTAAAGAAAATAAGAGATCCCCAAATTCTTTGGTGGCCTCTTCTTGATTGACAGGGACTTCATCTGTGGCATCAAAGTTCTCTCTAAACTCCCCCATCTCTTCTTCAACCTTAGCCCACACCTGCTGTTTTTCTTCCCAATCAAAACCAACCCCCGGGCTTTTTCTTGGATACGCATGGCTTTGATCAAGGCCGGTAAAGACCGAGGAACTCCCCCTAATACGCTGGTATTTCCTTTTTCCTTCAGTTTTATTTTTTCCCAATTTTGTTTTACAGCCTCTTCGTCATCGGCTGAAATATCTCCGTAAATATGAGGATGTCTTCGGATCAATTTTTCATTTAACTGACCAATCACTTTCCCAATATCAAAGGCTTTTTCTCGTCACCTAGTCGCGCATAAAAGACGATGTGCAACAATATATCACCTAGTTCTTTGCTAATTTCTTCCAAATCATTGTTCAAGATGGCATCTGAAAGCTCAAATGTCTCTTCAATGGTTAAATGCCTTAAACTCTCAATGGTTTGTTTTCTATCCCAAGGACATTTTTCACGAAGTTCGTCCATGATGGTCAATAGCTTGTCAAAAGCAGCTAACTGCTCTTTCCTTTTTTCGGATTATTCATATAAAAGGGAGGAAACTTATATTTCGGTATATACGTTTTGAAAGTATTACGTAAATTTGCAGAAATAAAATTGATATGACAACTGTATATTTAACATTGGCATTCCTGGCATTATTTTTCATTTTAATGTCTGTAAGGTTAATATTCTTAAAAAACGGACAATTTAAAGGCACTTGTGCCTCTCAAAACCCCTATTTGAATAAGGAGGGGGAAACTTGCGGCTACTGCGGTAAAAAAGTAGACGACGGTAGCTCTTGTGGCAACCCTGACAATGAGGTAGACAAGGTCATGGCTAAATTTAAATAAGAACAATCATCCAATACTCATTTTTATAACCTTCCATTAAATTCTTTCAATGGCATTAATTAAATCGATTTCCGGTATTAGAGGAACTATAGGCGGAAAACCCGGAGATGGACTATCCCCTATAGACATTGTGAAATTCTCAGCTGCCTATGGTGCCTGGGTTTTAGAAAATTCATCAAACAAAAAAATTGTATTGGGTAGAGATGCCAGAATCTCCGGAAAGATGGTCTCTCAATTAGTGGCAAGCACCCTACAAGGATTAGGGATTGATGTCATTGACTTGGGCTTGAGTACGACTCCAACTGTGGAGCTTGCTGTACCTAGAGAAAACGCTGGAGGTGGAATAATCATTACTGCTAGCCACAATCCCATTCAATGGAATGCACTAAAACTTCTCAATTCGCAAGGTGAATTTATTTCAGATAGTGAAGGCAAAGAAGTATTAGAAAAGGCTGAAAATGCAGACTTCACTTTTGCAGAGGTAAGAAAATTAGGTAATTATTCTCAGAGAGAAGATTACTTGGACATCCATATCCAACATGTATTGGACTTAAAACTCGTTGACCCTGCTGCCATCGCTGCGAGAAAATTTAAGATAGTCATTGATTGTGTCAATTCTTCCGGGGGCTGGTCATACCTAAGTTATTAACAGCCTTAGGAGTAGAGGTCATAGAAAAAATGTACTGTGAACCAAATGGTGACTTCCCTCATAACCCTGAACCATTACCAGAACACCTTAGAGATATTTCCTTAAAATTGGAGAATGGAAATTTTGATCTTGGAATTGTAGTAGATCCGGACGTAGATAGGCTGGCCTTTTTAAATGAGGATGGTAGCTTTTTCGGAGAAGAATACACACTAGTTGCAGTGGCAGATTATGTTCTGTCGCAACAAAAAGGAAATACTGTCTCAAACCTTAGTTCCACAAGAGCTTTAAGAGATGTAACTGAACTTAGGGGAGGAGAATACAATGCAGCAGCAGTTGGAGAAGTAAATGTGGTCAACCAAATGAAAGCCACCAATGCAATCATTGGAGGTGAAGGTAATGGTGGAGTAATCTATCCTGAATCTCACTATGGAAGAGACGCCTTGGTGGGTATAGGTTTATTCCTAACTCATTTGGCAAAATTTGGTAAATCTGCAAGCAGATTAAGAGCAAGTTATCCGGGATATTTTATTTCGAAAAATAAAATTGAACTTACTCCATCAATCAATGTAGACAGCATTTTGGAGAAAATTCAGCGTAAATACCAAAAATATCCAATCAATACCATTGATGGGGTGAAAATAGAATTTGATAAAGAATGGGTGCACTTAAGAAAATCTAATACAGAACCTATAATACGAATCTATTCTGAGTCCGGCACCTCAGCAACCGCTGAGCACTTGGCAAATAAAATTATCCTAGATATTAAAGAGATAATTTCAGAAAAATAATCTGAAACTATCCATACACTAAACATGAATGAATTGGCTAGTCTATATTTTGACAATGCAGCAACAACTTCTATAGATGAACGTGTGCTTGAGGAAATGTTACCTTACCTTAAGCATAATTTCGGCAATCCTTCATCTGTACATAGTCATGGGAGAGATGCTAGAGCTGCATTGGAAAAAGCCAGAAAAAAAATTTCAGGTTTACTGAATGTCAGCCCAGGGAAATCATATTTACTTCAGGTGGCACAGAAGCTGACAATATGGCTATTTGTGGAGCAATAGCCACCTATAATATAAAACATATCATCACTTCACCCATTGAACATCATGCTGTCTTGCATGTAGCAGAACAACTTGCTAAGAAGCAAAACTTAAAGTTAAGCTTGCTGGAATGTGATAACCAAGGCAGACTAAATATGGAACAATTGGCAATGCTATTGGAAAATGAACCCAATAGCTTGGTGAGTTTAATGCATGGAAACAATGAAATCGGAAATCTAAATGACATAAAGAAAATAGCTGCACTGTGTGAACAGCACAGCAGCTATTTTCATTCGGACACGGTTCAAACAATGGGGCATTACCCGATTGATTTAAAAACATTACCAATTCACTCTCTCTCGGGTTCGGCACACAAATTTCATGGACCAAAAGGAGTAGGATTTATTTACATCAACAAGAATAAAAAAATTGACCCTTTTATTTTTGGTGGCGGACAAGAGAGAAGCTTTAGAGGAGGAACTGAAAATGTTGCGGGGATCATTGCCTTAGCAAAAGCCCTTGAACTGGCTTATGAAAACCAAACGGCCCACGCTGAGGAGATCCTAGGGATAAAAACATACTTTAAAAATCAAATAATAAAAGCCATCCCGGAAGTAACTTTCAATGGGCTATCGGGTAATCTAGATGAGAGCTTGTATACCGTGTTAAATGTAAGCTTCCCTCCATCTGAGAGCAACGAAGGCATGCTTTTGTTTCATCTGGATCTAAATGGGATATCAGTTTCGGGCGGATCTGCATGTTCTAGTGGGGCTCAATTAGGCTCACATGTACTGAATGCGCTCGGAACAAATCCACAAAGAGAAAACGTTAGGTTTTCATTTAGTCGCTTTAACACAAAAGCTGAAGTTGACCGTGTAGTGAAAACTTTGGCTGATCTGTACCTTCCTTAAATCAAGAAGATTTAAAAGGCAAGCCGGCTAAATCTACATTACCTCCTGAAAGGATAATGCCCACATTTTGATTAGCAAATAGATTTTTATTTTTCAGAACAACAGCCAAAGGCACAGCACTACTTGGTTCAATCACAATTTTCATACGCTCATATATCAGGCGCATGGCTGATATGATTTCTTGGTCTGATACTGTAAGTATATAGTCAACATTTTTGAAGATAATTTCAAAATTCAACTTTCCTAATGAAGTAAGCAAACCATCAGCAATGGTGTTAGGTGTTTGAACAGGAATTCTATAACCGGCTTCAAATGACATCTTTGCATCGTTAGCACCCTCTGGTTCTGCCCCAATGATTTTGGTATTTGGTGAGTAAAATTTTGTAGCCAATGCCGTACCCGCCAATAAACCACCTCCACCGACGGGGGCGATTAAAAAATCTAGAGAACGATAAGTCTCCAAAAGCTCCAAGGCGCAAGTAGCCTGACCTTCCACCACATCGGGATGGTCATAGGGAGGTATAAAAGTGGCTCCATGTTGGTTTACCACAGCTTTTAAACCTTCTTCCCTTGCCTTTAAGTTAGGTTCACACTCAATTACTATTCCACCGTAACCCTCCACTGCATTTCTTTTTACCTGTGGGGCACTTGAAGGCATCACGATATAGGATGGAATATTTGCAACCTGTGCAGCTCGAGCCAAGGCTGCAGCATGGTTACCGGAAGAATGGGTGGCAACTCCCTTCCTCCTTTCCTCGGGAGACATTTTAAGCACGGCATTGGCTGCTCCTCTTGCTTTAAAAGCACCGACTTTTTGAAAGTTTTCACATTTAAAAACCAAATCACACCCTGCCACTTTGCTGATAGCTTCAGAATGCAAAACAGGCGTATAATGAACCATATGATCAATTCTTTCTCTTGCTTCTCGAATACTTTTGGCTGTTATATTTGGCTGTTTCTTCATCTTCCAAAATTGCATATAATCTAAAAAACAGACAATTATTCTACAAGGAATATCAAAAAGGAAGAAAAATGGCCACTGCCATTTTGCAACAAACTATATTCCCTATATTGAAAAAAATTTTTGACTTAGGTTTGCATTTTATTTAAGCAATATGTCAATAAATCACCTGGAATTTTACCCTATCATGGGAGAAGAGTTGAATGGAAACAACACCATTTCGCTAGACATGAGTACAACCAATTTGGAGTTAAAGGAAATTGATCTTTTAGACACCCATGCTTTTGAGCATTATATCAACAACCAATTGGTCCAAAACAAAAAAGTGTATGGCATCGGCGGGTATTTAGAAATGCGTAACATTTACCAAAGAAGCAGGGTTTTTGAGGACAGTTCAGCAAGTAAATTTCGAAACATCCACCTAGGAATAGACATTTGGTCTACTTCCGGAAAAGCAGTCCATTGCCCGATAAATGGTACCCTTCACAGTTTCCGAGACAATAAAGGTTATGGCAATTATGGTCCTACAATAATACTCATGCATTCATTTCATGGGGAATTAATTTACAGTCTTTATGGACATTTAAGTCATATAGACCTGCAACATTTAAAAGTGGGGCAGATCTTTGAAAAAGGCGAAAAAATTGGACATTTAGGATCGTCCTTTGAAAATGGGAACTGGCCTCCTCACCTGCACTTTCAATTGATAAAAAATTTAAAAGGAGAATCAGGAGACTATCCGGGAGTATGCTCAAGCTCACAAAAAGATTGGTACAAAAAAACTGCCCGGACCCAACAGCATGGCTTGGATTTCAAGCTGAGAATGTCAATAGAAAAACACATAATGAATTCTATAATTAAAGAAATAAGCAAACTTCGAAAACAGCTGCATCAGGCACCGGAAATTTCAGGAAAGGAAAAATACACTTCCCGTAAAATCAAGTCCTATTTCGAAGCTTTATCACCGGATGAAATTGTAGAAGACTTGGGCACACATGGTTTGGCCATAGTGTTCAATGGCAAAGATAAAGGACCAAGCACCCTGTTCAGGGCTGAGCTTGATGCTTTACCTATTACTGAGAATAACGACTTTAATTATAAAAGCAATATTCCGGGAGTAGCACACTCTTGCGGACATGATGGTCACATGGCCATACTTTGTGGGATTGGCTTGACAATAAGTAAGCAAAGACCAAAAAAAGGAAGGGTAATCTTATTGTTCCAACCTGCAGAAGAAACAGGTATGGGGGCAAAAGAAGTTATCGAGTCCCCACACTATCAAAAAATAAAGCCGGATTATGCCTTTGCATTGCATAACCTTCCCGGATATCCTTTGGGAGAAGTGGTATTAAAAGAAGGAGCATTTACGGCTGCTTCCAAAGGCATGATCATTGCTTTAAAGGGCAAAACAAGTCATGCCGCTCACCCGGAGGATGCCATAAGTCCCGCAAATGCTATTTGTCAGTTGATTTCTGGATTACAAGAGCTCCCAAAACAGATGCCTGGCTTTTCTCTTGTGACTATTATTCATGCCCAACTGGGTGAAGTAGCTTTTGGCACCACACCCGGAGAAGCCAAAGTGATGGCTACCCTTCGGACTTTTGACAATGATATCATGACAAGTTTGACGGAAAGGGCTTGTTCAATATCAAGAAAAATAGCTGCAGACCAAGGTTTAAAATGTTCCATCAGTTTCACTGAAGAGTTTCAAGTGGTGGAAAACGATACAGATGCCGGAGAATTGGTAAATGAAGCAGTAGAGCATTTGAAATTAGCAAAAAGACATGCTAATGAACCGTTTAGGTGGTCTGAAGATTTTGGAGTTTTATCAGCTACTACCCAAAGCTATCTTTTTGGTCTAGGCTCGGGAAAAAATCATCCCCAGCTACATGAAAACAGCTATGACTTCCCTGATGAATTATTACCTATAGGTGTCGATATATTTTGCGCAATTATTCAAAGATTAAATCATTAAAAAATGGAGCACACCTCATTCCTAGCGATTAGCAAAAGTGCATATAGTAATAATATACGGTTTATAAAAAGTCAAATAGGTGATAATGTAACGATCTCTTCAGTAATTAAGGGTAATGCTTACGGTCACGGAATAGAAAACATCGTAAAAATCGCTGAAAATGTAGGCATAAGACATTTTAGTGCTTTTAGTACAGATGAGGCCATCAGGGCTAAAAATTCCTCGAAAAAGAACAGCCAGATTATGGTAATGGGGATGGTAGAAAATGAAAACCTCCCCTATTTAATTGAAAATGGAATAAGCTTTTATTGCTTTGAAATGGATAGACTGGAAGCAGCCATTAAGAAAAGTAAAGAACTGGGAATAAAAGCAAAAATTCATATTGAGGTGGAAACAGGTTTTCATCGAACCGGTTTTGAATGGGACGAGAAGGAAGAACTATTGGCTAGTTTGGAAGAAAATAGCGATCACTTACAACTATGCGGTCTATGCACCCACTATGCCGGAGCAGAAAGTGTCGCCAATTATGTTAGGATACAGAATCAGATCAAGCAATACCATAAGTTCAAAGATTGGTTCAATAGCAAGGGGGTTCACTTTGATCGCTACCACACTGCTTGTTCAGCAGCCTCACTAAGTTACCCCGAAACCATCATGGATATGGTGAGAATTGGAATTGCACAGTATGGTTTTTGGCCAAGTCAGGAGACCTATATGTTTAAATTTAAGCAACTGGCACCAAACAAAAAGAATCCGCTCAGGAGGCTCATTAGCTGGAAAAGCCGAGTTATGAGTCTGAAAAAATTAAAATAGGTGATTTTATAGGGTATGGTAACAGCTATATGGCGTCTAGGGACATGCTTATTGCTCAGGTACCGGTAGGGTATTGCCACGGGTTTGGTAGAAGTTTAAGTAATCTGGGGAAGGTTTTAATACATGGAAAGGTGCTTTCTGTGGTTGGTAATGTTACCATGAATACCATCTCTGTAGATGTCACAGACCTTAAAAAAGTAAATAAGGGAGACGAAGTTGTGATTATCGGCCGCCAAAAAAGAAATGAAATTACTGTTGCCTCTTTTGGGGAGTCCACCCAACAAGTCAATTATGAATTATTGACCAGACTTCCTCATGATATTCCAAGAAAAATTGTTACATAATTCATTTTTAGAATGGTGTTTGTGGTAGTATACTAAAAGTGGATTTTAATCCCATATGTATAACCAAACCCATTTTACAATGAATTTATATTTTAAATCGAGTCTTGTTCTATTAATAGCTGTTTTCTTATTTTCATGCCATTCAGAACCTGTAGAATTAGCTGATCATGACTGGAAGGTTACAGATCTCTCCGGATCTCCTGCAAGCAAAAGTGAATTGGCAAAACTCTCTTTAGAGTTTAAAGATGGAAAAGAAATCGGTGGATTTGCAGGCTGCAACAATTTTAGGGGAGGAGCGACCTACAATCAGGAACAGATTCAGTTTTCGACTTTATACACAGACAATAGGTCCTGTAAACTTGAGCAATTGGAACAAAGGTTTTTATCCAATCTAGAATCCAGTAAGCAATACTCCTATTACGCAGGTAAACTCATTTTACAAGATGAAAGTGGGAATATACTTGTAGAACTGGAGCAATTATAAAAATGCCCTATGGCATTTCAGACAGGGCACTCCCAAAGGGCTATAAATTTTGGCACCGGATTAAAAATCCTTTATTGCCTAGATTAGTTAAAAATAATTGTGCGATTGCCCACCACTTGAATTTTTCTTGCCAAATGGTATTTGATAGCTTTGGAAAGCACGACCTTTTCCACATCCTGACCTATTTGCACCAATTCGTCAATCGTATTGTGATGACGAACCCTAGCTACATCCTGTTCAATAATAGGTCCTGCATCTAGTTCTTCGGTAACGTAGTGGGCAGTAGCGCCAATAATTTTAACCCCTCGCTTATAGGCTGCATGGTAGGGTTTTGCCCCTACGAAAGCAGGTAAAAATGAATGGTGAATATTGATAATGTTGTTGGGGAAGTTTTTAATAAAGTCGCCGGATAAAATCTGCATGTATCTGGCCAAAACAACAAAATCAACTTGATGCTCTTTCATAAGCTCAAGCTGTCTTTTCTCTTGGGTAAACTTGTTCTCCTTGGTAACAGGCAAATGATAATAAGGTATTCCAAAAGCTTTCACTACAGGCTCTAAATCCGGGTGATTGGAAATAACCAAAGGAATCTCCACATTGAATTGTCCGGAATAATACCGACTCAATATATCAAAAAGACAATGAGACAATTTAGAAACAAAAAGTGCCATTTTAGGTTTCGGGAAATTGAATGACAGGGAATATTGCATTTCATATTTGAACCCTACATTTTTCTTAAATTCTTCTAAAATGGAGTCTTTTTCTATGGCAAAAGTTTCCAGTTCCCACTCAGCACGCATAAAAAAATCACCTAATTCCTCGTCAATGTACTGATCTACAGCTAATATATTCCCATTGTTCTCATATAGAAATTGGGAAACGGCGGCAACTATACCTTTATTATCCTTACATTGTACAATTAAAATGGCTGTATGCATTTTGTTATAGTGCTATTGTGATTGAATTTTTATTTATTAACTAAGGATTATCAGTCAAGTAAAGCAACGATATCCTCCTGATTCAAGCTTTTAATAAAACTCTCTTCGGTACTAATCAGCTCTCCTGCAAGGGCCATTTTCCGCTCTTGAAGTTCCATTATTTTTTCTTCAACAGAATTACGGGTGATAAACTTATAAATAATCACTTTATTTTTTTGTCCTATTCGGTGTGCTCTATCAATGGCTTGGGCCTCTACGGCAGGATTCCACCAAGGATCCAGCAAAAATACATATTCTGCTTTTGTTAAATTAAGCCCTACTCCTCCTGCTTTCAATGAAATCAGAAAAACTTTGATATTTGGGTTCTCTTGAAAGGAAGCCACTTCCTTTTGCCGATCTACTGTCGCTCCATCAAGATAGGCGAAAGGTATTTTTTCATCCTTAAGAAATTCCTTAACGATGCCAAGATGCTTTACAAATTGACTAAATATTAACACTTTATGACCTTCACTGACAGTAGATTTCACCATATGAGAAATGTCTTCCAATTTCCCCGAATCTCCAGCATAATTATCATCGGCCATTTTAGGATGATTGGCCATTTGCCTCAATTGAGTTAGTCCACGCAATAAAGTAAGGGATTTTTGGGATTTACCCAACATACTGGCTTCATCAATAATCTTCTCTCTAAAATAGTTTTTTACATCTTCATAAGCCTGCTCTTGATCAGGAGTCATTGAAGAATATTTCACGTTTACTACTTTTTCTGGCAGATCTGTAGCAACTTGAGATTTCAACCTTCTCAAAATAAAAGGCTTGATCATGGCATTGAGTTTCAAAATCTTATCTTTGTCGTTCTTTTTTTCAATGGGCAATAAAAACTGCTTTTTAAAAGCTGTTTGCCCTGCCAAAAGACCTCTATTAATAAAATTCATCTGTGACCACAAATCCATTGTCCCATTTTCCACGGGTGTACCCGTTAGTATTAGTTTATGGTTACTTTTCAATTGAATCACAGCCTTGGAAATTATACTGTCTGGATTTTTTATAGCCTGACTTTCATCGAGAATAATGTAATTGAAATAAAATTCATTGAGAATGTTTATATCTAATCTTGTAATTCCATAGGAAGTAAGCACTAAATCATAGCGTTCAAAAAGCCTACAATCCTTAATTCGCTGGGTTCCTGTATATATTAATATTTTTAATTTGGGCGTAAATTTTCTTGCTTCAAGCTCCCAGTTGTAAATCAAGGAAGTTGGCATAACCAGCAATGAGGTAGTACCTTCCGAGCGCTCCTTCTCCATGGCCAATAAGGCCAATGTCTGAACGGTCTTACCCAGTCCCATATCATCTGCCAGACAACCACCAAAGTTGTATTCATTGAGGAATCGCATCCAGTTGTACCCTGCTTTTTGATAGGGTCTTAAGGTTCCCTTAAAATAGCTAGACAATTCATAATCGTCAATTGTAGAAAAGTCCTTTAACTTGTTTAATCTCTCACTTAGACCGAGTTTAAGCAGATTTCCCTTTTCCAGCTCTTGTGCCAAGGCTATATGGTGTTTTTTTAATTTGTATTTCCCATCCTCATTCTGTTCGTCTTCAATAAATGAAAAAATCTCCCCATAATTCACAAACCATGATTTTGGAATGATCCCAACTTCTTTATTTGGCAATTCTATTTCTGACTTCCCCTTAAGCAATAACTTCTTGAACTTTTGAAAGGATATTTCATAGTCACCAAAAGATATGACTGCCTCTACATCAAACCAGTCAATTTTCTCTTTTATATTAACAGAAATCTTGGCGGTACCCATAAAATATTTCTTTCCGCTGTCGCTGGTTGTTTGTTTAATTTTTATTCCCAAATCTTCCAGCTGGGGTCTATTATTAATTATCCAATCATAGGCTTCCCGTTTGGGCATTGACTGTCTCCCTACACGAACTGCCAGTCCATTGTTTTTCAAAAATCTCCGTAGAAGCTTTCCTTTTTTAAATTTCTGACAACTTTATAAAAGACATATTCATCACCAATTTTCTCAATCTCAACATTGGTAGGTTTGACCTGGTCTGCTCTAAAAGAATAATCTCCATAATGATACCTTAGATCAAATACCATTTTTTCTTCATCTTCATCAGCGATCTTTTTCCAAACATATCCACTGTAGGATTCCTTGGCAACTCGCCCAGATACAATACAGGTTCAGGATTGTCTCGTGCTACTTTTATTTCAAACCCTTTGGCATACACATCGAATGAAGCAACAAGTTGAGTGACAAACTTCCGGTAATAAGAATCTTCGACTTTTCGGGGAATGACAATAAACCTTTTGTTTAAAAAAGGCCTCAATTTTTTCCCATCTACAGCTTTTTCAAAGCTCACTAACATGGAATCAACTACCAACCAAGCAGGTTGGTGGCAAATTAAATAACTGCCTTTATACTGCCACTCCAACTTTTCGCCTTGGTATTTTATTGTAGGAAAGTAGTGGGTATTTTCTTCATTTCTTCTAAAATGAAATAATACGGAAGCTTTTTCAGGCATAATGGCTATTTCTTTCCATACAGGATTTCCATCATTTCCCATTTCAAAAAGCCGCTTGTTTTGGATTTTATCCAAAATCTTGGCCCTTGTAATTTCAAGTTTACCTTCTATTAGTTTCTGAACTTCCTTGTTAGACTGGGTCACATGATCTTTATCAAATACCTTCCTTAAAAACTCTTTAGGCTTGGTATTTTTTACATTGTACTTTTTGACAATGGCTTCCTGCTGCATGCTATCCATCAGCTTAATTAATTCCAAGTCTGTATCATCTAGCCCTTCCCCAAACTCTCTTGCATTTTGATAAGAAATATTCTGGTAAGCAAATGACAATCTTCCTTTCTCATCCAATTGGATAGCAAAAGATTCAAAAGAATCCCCAATAACTCGTGGTTAAATAGGGAATAAACGATTTCAAATGGCTTATCTGAAGCTACTTTCATTAAAACAAGATTTAAACTAAATGGTGCTTTTTTAAAAATTGGCAGTTTGCAAATTACAGAATTATTTAAAAGAAATAAATAAATACTGCATTTAAACCTTACAGATGAAGGGTAGTCTTCACTTTAGATGCAATCAAAGCCGGTCTATACGAGGCTATGATGGTGATTATTACTACACTAACACTTGTATATAAAAAATCTGTCCATTGCATTTTCACAGGATAAGCGTCTACCACCGACGAAGTCACACCCAGCGATACCAATCCATAATTGTCTTGGACCCAACAAATCAAAAATCCTAAAACCAGGCCAACCAAAGCTCCTGAAAAAGCAATGATTGCACCTTCTTTTAAATAGATGGAACGTATCAATTTCTTTGTCCCTCCCATGGCCAAAATAACGGCTATGTCTTTTTTCTTCTCTATAGCAAGCATACTCAATGAGAAAAATATATTGAAGGATGCCACGGCCAAAATAAAAGTAAGGGTAAGGAACACAAATAGTTTTTCCAACCTAATGGTCATCAATAGACTTGCGTGTTGCTCATCACTATCTTGTACTACAAACGCTTCTCCTAGTAATTGTCTAAGTTCGGTCTTCACTTTTTGAACATTGTAATCCGGAGAAACCATTATTTCCAAACCTGTTCTTCGATTCCCGTACTCCAATAATTTGGAAGCAAAGCTCAAAGGAACGATCAAATATTCATCATCGATTTGCTTTTCAACACTAAAAATACCTGCAGGCTGGATCACTTCCCTATTGTACATACTTGAGGGGTCAAGCTTCCTGACTTCGGATCCTTGGGATAAAACACCTGGATCAGCTCAAATTCATTATCCAGGTTAAGTAATAAAAAATATGACAGCCCTCGCCCAATCAAAGCCCTTGGTTTCTTTTCCTCTCCCAAGCTCATTTCCCCACTAAGATAGCCTGCTTTAAACCTATCTTGTGCTATAAAATTATCTGAAACTCCTTTTAATGTGGCCACCACCTGATGATCTCCGTATCGTACCAATGCATTGTCTTCGATTACTTCAGTTAGAATCTCCACGCCTTCTATGGCTTCAATTTGCTCAATAAAGACATCATCTACTTCAAAAGACTTGCCTTCCAACGGCATCACCTTTAGATCAGCATCAAAGGAGGCATACAAGCCTTTGATCAAATCCTCTAAGCCATTAAAGACTGACAACACTACCACCAAGGCCATGGTCCCCACAGCAACGCCTACCATCGATATTCTCGACAAAACGGTGATAAAATTTTTCTTGGCTTTACTTTTAAAATACCTTGATGCTATAAAATAGGAGAGATTCAATGCTTGATTTAATTAGCCTTGTTGATTTTTCAATAACATTCTTAAAAATGAAAATATTAACCCATACTTACAACTAAATGTTTTCATCGTCATCTTCATCTTCTTCCGGGGCTTCGGGGATGTCAAGTTTAGAGATCACAGCATCCATATGTTGAGCGTACGCAGCAGACTCATCCAAGAAGAAGGCCAATTCGGGAATAACCCTTACTGATTTACCAATTCTTCTCCCTAAAAATTTTCGGATTTGGCTCTTGTTATCATCCACTTTATCAATCAATTCTGCAGGATCAGCCAACAAGAAACTCAAATTAATTTTTGCCAATCCCAAGTCAGGACTCATTAAAACACGGGTCACTGTGACCATCGCCTTATCCACAATAGGCCTTCCCTCTTTCTGAAAAATTTCGCCCAACTCCTTTTGGATCAACTTAGAATATTTTTGTTGTCTTTTACTTTCCATTTTTAAATATTTAATCGTTACAAATTTAGTGAAATATACGGGTAACCTTTAATTTCGTAAATTGAGTTTAAAATAAATATAGACCTTGCTGGAATTTTTCAAAATTAATGACCCGTTTCGAATGATAGGAATTCTAATCCTTTTCATTCTATTACAAACACCCTACTATTTAATGGAGATTCCTACATTGCAACCGGAATTTATCTGGAAACTTTTAGGGCAACAAATCAATTCAGGAGATATACCCTATGTGGCTATCATTGACAATACCGGTCCATTATCAGCTATGGTTTATTGGTTCAATGATATCCTATTTTCTAACTCATGGCTCTCCTTCCGTATGATTGCATCAGCCATCATTTTTTTCCAAGTATTTTATACCAATCATATGTTCATTGAAAACAATGCTTATGATGAATCCAATTATCTCCCGGCATTTTTTATGCTGTTGTTGTACCAGCTTTCTTTTGACTTCATGACCCTCTCCCCTGCTTTAATGGGGAGCACATTTGTTCTGTTGGCCCTTTCAAAATTATTAAGTCAAACCTCAGTCAATACAAACACCGTACCTTCTGTCCTACTTATGGGGATATATGCGGGAATTGCCTTTTGTTTTCATTTTCCTTACCTATTATTTTTACCCCTATTAATTTTTTCAGGATTACTTATAAATGGATTTTCCTTTCAACAACTCGCACTTATTCTGACAGCATTTTTATTACCTACAGCCTTCTGTGCCTTGTTTTTCTTTTGGCATGACGCCTTATCAAACTTTATAGAAATGTATTTTACGCTAGCCTTAAAGCTGGAAAAAATCTACCATGTCACCTACAAAGATCTCGGCTATATATTTATGTTGCCTTTACTCATCGCAATCATGGGATATTTGAAAAACAATATCCTAAGAAGGTTGACAGTCAATCAACAAAAACAAAATCAATTGTTTTTGCTTTTCCTTATTTTTAATATAGGAATGTTTTTTTTAATGGATAGGGTTAGTCCCTTCCAATTTATTAGCATCATTCCGGTTTTGACTTATTTTATCACACATTTTTTCTCCATTGCAAAAACCAAACTTGTGCAAAACGTATTGGGATATAGTTTATTCCTAATACTCCCTTTAATGGGATACAGTTGGACCTTCTATTTGCTTAACGACAACTCTTTTAGCAGTTATAAACTGGAAAACGTAGGGTCTTACGGTATTCCTGACAATGAGAAAGTAATGGTTTTGGGTAATGACCTAGCTCCCTATCAGCACACAAACATGGCCAGCCCATACCTTAATTTTAGGCTTACGGAAATCTATTTTGAAAAGATGGGGCAAATGCAAAGAAAGACAAGGTTTTACCGAGACCTTAAAAAAGAGCAACCGACAATCATTATTGATGAGGCCGGTGTATTCGATGATTGGGTCAAGGATCTTCCAAAAATAAAACCCCTATACACCAGATCTAATAATGGTCTGATATATAGGGGTAATCAGGAATAAACCTGAAATCTTTATTTTATTATTAGCAGGGAATTTTGTCCACTCTTCGGGCATGTCTTCCTCCTTCAAACGCTGTAGTAAGGAATGTCTCTACCATTTTCTCTGCAAGTTCAAAGCTTACAAATCTTGCAGGAATAGAAATAAGGTTTGCATCATTGTGTTGCCTTGAAAGGGCTGCCAATTCCTCATTCCAGCAAATGGCCGCTCTAATTCCTTGGTGTTTATTGGCAGTAATGGCCACTCCATTGCCACTGCCACAGATGATTATCCCACGTTTCATTTCTCCTGAAGTAATTGCATTACACAAGGGATGGATAAAATCAGGATAATCCACTGACCCCTCAGAAAAAGGACCAAAGTCCTTTACTTCATAGCCTTTTTCTGGAGGACTTCTATCAACTTTTGTTTATAGGTGAATCCTGCATGGTCACCTCCTATAGCGATTATTTCTGACATAACTATTGATTTATAACTCGTCTTCCAGTTCTTCTTCTCTGCGCTTTCTTTCCAAACGTTTGGCGATAATAATACCTGCTTCGTAAAGCACCAAGATAGGCATGGCTATCAATATTTGACTGATCACGTCCGGTGGAGTGATTACTGCAGACAATACCAAAATTACCACTATGGAATGCCTTCTGTATGCCTTAAGCATTGCCGAAGATACAAGTCCGGCCTGGGTTAAGAAATAGATAACAACAGGAAGTTGAAACATTACCGCAGAGGCCAACACCAACATGGACAAGGTTGATACATAAGATGTAATATCAAACTCATTCGCAATAGAAGGGTCAAGCTGGTAGTTGGAAAGAAAGTTAATTGATAGTGGAGATAAAATAAAATACCCAAAGCTCGCGCCCATGAAAAACAGTAAACTTACAAAGAAAACTGCTCCTCTTGCAGCATTTCGCTCCTTGGCATACAGCCCAGGACTAATAAATCTCCATATTTCCCAAAACACATAAGGAAAAGCAGCAATCAAGCCTACCACCAAACTGGAAGTAATGTGCATGGAAAACTGCCCCGTCATTTGTCTGCTTTGAATGATAAAGGGAAGCTTCTCAATACAAAGGGCAGGAAGATAAAATAGTTCAGATAACTTACAAAGCATCCTGTAAGTCACAAAATCTACTTTTGAAGGACCAAGAATTACCTGACCAAACACAAACCCTTTGGAAAGAAATGCCAGGACCATGAAAATTAGAATCGCTGATATCGATCGCAGTAAATGCCATCTCAACTGTTCTAAATGATCCAAGAAGGACATGCCATTCTCGTCTTCCTCTTCTTCGTTATATTGATCGAGTGCCACTTATTTTTAATTTAATATAAAGGAAATTGAACCATCCAGTCGTTAACAGTCGCTTTAATCTCTGCTAGCTTTGCCTCATCTTCATGATTCATAAGTGACTGATCGATCAAATCCACAATTTTCAACATATCTGCTTCTACTAGCCCACGTGTAGTAATGGCTGCAGTACCAATACGCATACCGGAGGTTACAAATGGAGACTTAGTATCAAATGGAACCATGTTTTTATTAATGGTTATATCCACTTTACCAAGTGTATTTTCTGCAATTTTGCCTGTTAGGTCTTTGTTTCGAAGATCAATCAACATAAGGTGGTTGTCTGTACCTCCTGATATCAATTGGTAACCTTTTTCAACAAATGCGTCAGCCATCACTGCAGCATTTTTCTTTACTTGAATGATATATTCCAAATATTCATCAGAAAGTGCCTCTTCAAAAGCAATGGCTTTGGCAGCAATAATGTGTTCCAATGGACCTCCCTGTGTGCCCGGGAATACCCCTGAATCCAATAATGCTGACATCTTCCTTAATTCTCCTTTTGGATTTTTAAGACCAAATGGATTATCAAAATCTTCTCTCATTAGAATCAAACCACCTCTAGGCCCTCTAAGGGTTTTATGAGTAGTAGTGGTTACCACATGGCAAAATTCCAGTGGATCATTCAGCAAGCCTTTGGCTATAAGTCCTGAAGGATGTGAAATATCTGCAAGTAAAATTGCTCCTACCTCATCCGCTATGGCCCTTAACCTTTCGTAATCCCAATCACGACTGTAGGCAGACGCGCCACAAATCAATAATTTAGGATTAACTACTTTGGCTTGCGCTTCAACTTTAGCATAGTCGATCACGCCTGTTTCTTCCTCCACACCATAAAAATGAGGATCGTAAAGCTTTCCGGAAAAATTCACCGGTGAGCCGTGAGTAAGGTGGCCACCATGCGAAAGATCAAAACCTAAAATGGCATCTCCAGCTTTTAAACAAGCTAAAAACACAGCTGCATTGGCTTGTGCTCCTGAGTGAGGTTGAACATTAGCCCAGGTTGCTCCAAAAGAGCTTTGGCTCTATCTATTGCAATCTGCTCAATATCATCCACTATTTCACAGCCGCCATAATACCGTTTCTTGGGAAGACCTTCAGCATATTTATTGGTAAGCACGCTTCCTGCAGCTTCCATAACTTGCTTACTAGTGAAATTTTCAGAGGCGATCAGCTCTATTCCTCTTTTTTGTCTGTCCTCCTCCTTTGCTATCAGGTCAAATATTAATTGATCTCTTTTCATGTAATGATCTGTTCTATTCACTGAGTTTACACCCTTCCTTACTTACGTAGAAAGAATGTAAATCAGACTTGATTCTAATTCGAATGCCAAAATTACTCTTAAACAATGTATAATCCAATTGTCTTTTCAATTTGATTGTTGGTAAAATCAATATATTTCAAGCTTTTGTAACCAAGAATCCTATCAATCCACTAAGCCCAAGAAAATAATTGCTATTTTTTGTAAAAGCCTAGGACTATTTAGTATGAAATAGCTGATCGTCTATCGTGGCATCAAGCTTCTTATAGGTGAAAACAAGTTTGAATTTATGCATAGACTTCAAGGATACCATTCAAAGCCCTACGACTGCAAGGCACTAAAAAGAAAATTTTTCTTAACCTCAAATCTATTGATAAGCGCTATGGTTTTATTTCGATTTAGCGGTTAAATGACATATATTTGCCTGAATATGAATTTTGACTTTCAACCAAAGACGTATTTCAATGAAACTGCTGCCAATGCACTAATAGCAAAGCTTACTTACCCCGAAAGTCAATGGGGAGAAGAAATTTGTATTTTTGCCACTACAGTAGATGGGGTTATTTATTTTGAAATAGTCGATTTTTATGGAAATAACTATTCTATAAAGCCCAGTGAATGCAGAGATCCCTTGCCATTACAGGAATTGATCCTACTGATAGAATCAATGGAGGTGAATAAGAAAGGGGAAATGGGAGCAATTAACGATACCCTCTTGGGCATTCCCGTTGCGGAAAGCACGCTTTACCCACAGTTAAAGCATTACTTTAATCAAAAGAGAAACCATTTTGGATTCGTTTGAAAAATTTTGCAGGCCTTTTTATTTAAAATTAGTTTACGGATCTGATTTCACTTTGGCCCAAAGACTCCAGTACTATGGCAAACATACTTATCGTTATCACCTCAATTCTAATTGGTTTAATTCTTCAGAAAGTCAGAAATTTCCCGGTCGAAGCACCTAAGGCATTGAATGCCTATTTGATTTATGTGGTTTTACCTGCAGTCTCATTACTTCACATTTCAAAATTAAATCTTGGTCTGGAATTACTCCTACCCGTATCGGTGGGATGGATAATTTTCACCATTACTTGGATATTATTCGGCTACTTAGGTAAACGTTTTGGATGGGATAAAAAAACAATTGGATGTCTCATTATTTGCGGTGGTCTTTCCAATACCGGGTTTATAGGCTACCCTGTGATCGAAGCCATATATGGGGCTGAAGGGCTGAAAATAGCTGTCCTTATTGATCAAACCGGCTCTTTTTTGGTAGTCAGTAGTTTGGCCATCATTGTAGCCTCTCTTTATGGTTCAGAAAAAATGAGGAAAAGAGATATCTCTAAACAAATGCTACTCTTTCCTCCCTTTTTATTTTTTATTTTGGCGCTCTTACTAAATATATTTCAAATTGAAATCAAAGGTGTAGTTGAAAAAGTACTAGAGAGTTTCTCTGCTACCCTTACCCCCATTGCTTTAATCGCCGTTGGATTACAAATAAAAATTAAAGTATCAGACATCAAAGACAATTACCTTTGGTATGGACTTGCCCATAAACTGATCTTAATCCCTACCTTAATATATGCCATTTATCATTGGATCCCGGCGGATAACCCGGACCAAAATTTAATTTTTAAAGTAAGTGTCATGGAAGCGGCCATGGCCTCCATGATCACATCATCAATTATTGCCACCAATTACAACCTTCGCCCAAAGCTCGCTTCACTTCTTGTGGGAGTTGGGATACCACTCTCTGTAATCACCTTAACCTTTTGGTTTTACCTCTTAGAATATTTTCGCTAGTTTCTATTATTCAGGATTAGGGGTTTCCTTCTCTTCTGTAGTTGCCGGTTTATTCCTATTGGTAAATCCCTTAAGAAGGTTTTTTACTTCATTTACTGCTTTTTCTTTGGTCTGGTCCACCAATTTAGATGCTTCTTGAACCAAACTGTCTTTGGCCACTTCAGACTTCTCCTTAAATTCTTGTTTTAAACTATCTTCTTTTGCTTTGAAATCAGCAGCAATTTTTTCTTGTACATCTTCTTTTGCCCCACCAACTCTACTTTTCAAGGCATTAGAAATATAACTATCCAGCGTCTCAGAAGATGCCAATCCAACATTAGGACGTGCATAACTACCGCCAATATTAAAGGCCAATGGTACCTTGGTATCTGACAAGTCAGTTCCAACTAAATTGGTAACCAGCCCATTGATCTTTGATCCAAACTTACTTGCAGGCACGTCTATGGCAACCAGATAATTGATCCTACCATCAAAGCCGGTACTACCTTGAATCTTCGCAGGATAATCCCATAACTGCAATTCAAACGGAGGTATGTTCAACATTCCATCTTCAATTTTAGCTGAAATATTCATTGGCTTTAAACTAATGGTGGCTGTATCATCCAGTTTGGTCAAGCTAGTAATGCCTTGAATAAGTGGACTGTCCTTGATGGCTGTTTCAGCCAATTTTATTAAGCCGGAACCATCAAGGCTTGATAAAATCGGCATCATGTCTTGGCCAAGTAAACCGGAAAAAGAAAATTTAGTAGAAAAATCCCCTGTTACATGTTGCGCTATAGGTGCAAATGTTTGAACCGTCACAAATGATTTGAAGGCATCTTGCACACCCAACTTGCTAATATCTAAAGTCATGTCAAATGATGGCTTGGTAATGTCTTTGGAATTGTAACTACCATCAAATGCGATTGAGCCTCCCAACATATCTGTCTTAAAACCTTCCAGAGAAAGTACGGCATCCTTTACCTTCATTTTCCCTTGAGCATTATTAAGCGTAAGGTTGTCATAAAGGATTTTGTCTGCCTTCACATCCATTACAAAATCGATATTGTCTGGCAATGCAATGACCTCCATAGAGGTAGTGTCTTCACTAACACTTTCGGATTCAGTCATCCATTCATTCACATTAAAATTACTTGAATAAACCGACAAATTGCCTTTAAGCTCATTCCCTTCATCACTTAAAAGAAATGCCATATAGTTGGATAAAGTACCTGAAGCTTCCACAGGACTCTCTCCAAGCCGGGCATCCATTTTGGTAAGGTTAATGGCTTTAGGACTAAAGTTGGCAGAAGCTTCATTTATCCTAACTCCTTGTGGATAATCTTTATCTGCGTAATAAAAGTCATTGACCACCATTTCACCCTTGGTATCGAGAGCACCGAAGCGGTTAGCCTCAATGGCTGCATAACTTCCTTTTGCATCCAGGTCTGCCTGAATTTTGCCCTCCAGCAAGACATCTTCCATAGGGATAATTGTAGCAATCTTACCTAAGTCGATAGCCCCATGAACTGCAAAATCGTAATTCATCTCCTCTAGGTCACTAAACTTTAAAGCCCCATCAATTTTCTCCCCTTCCAATTCGAAGCCAAATGAAGGAATATTTATGGCAAAATCATTCATCTTACCTGTATTATTATTCGCTATGGCCCGAACATTGATATTATCAATAGGGGCCGGATAGGCAACACTTTTCACATATCCATTTGACAAATCAATATTCGCATTGATAACAGGAATAATTTGGGCCACACTATCATACCTCCCTTTGGCAGTAGCATCAATGGCCAGCTGCCCTTTTAACTCCATGTCTTCGATTGGGAATATTGAAGTCATTTCCAACAAGTCCAATTCACCTTTGAGTTGGCCATCCATTTCATAACTGACCAAATCTTTTATTTTTAGACGTCCTGAAACAGGTTGTTCACCAAATTGAAGCGAAAAAGTAGAAAGATCAATGCTCGTATAATCTAAATTGCCGGATTCATTGGCAATTCTTAAATCCATATTTACATGTTGGACAGGCCTTGGAAGATCAGGATACTGAAACATCCCCTCTTTTATAACAAGGCCAAATTGAAAAGAAGGAAATGAATTCTCATTATAGGTTCCTTTTAATGCTCCTGAAAAGTCCATCTCACCGGATGTTTTCAATGCATCAAAAGAAGACGAATAAACGCCCGGAACCAAAGAAAGGGCACTTTTAAAATCATTGTCTTGCCCATAAAACTTGGCATCCATCTCAATATTTTCTCCGGGCATGGCTAGATAGCCATCCACTCCAAAACCAAAATCGTTTAGTTTAAAAGTTGCCTCATTGACCCCGAACTTCATGTTTTCAAGATCTACATTGATTTCAGAGTCTATGGCAAGCACTTTATTAGTCAAATACTCCACGCCTTCATACGCAACATTCACAATATTGCCCTCCCCGACTACCATAAGATCATAAACATCAAGGGCAAGATCTCCACTGCCTTCAAAATTCATTTCAGACATAACCATTAAGAAATCCAGAGACCGGTCATCATATATGAAGTCAAGGTTTTCAATTTCGATTAAATCAATTCCCAATTGAAAGTTTGACGATGTAGTGTCTACTACCTCTTCTTCTTCACTTGAATACATAATGTCATAATTGGCCTGCCCATCTTCTAAAACCTTAACATAAAATTGGCCATCCTTCAAGCGAATACCTTCTAAACTTGGGTTGTCACTAAAAATAACCGACCAGATATCCAAATCAACCTGCATTTCCCCAACATTTACCAAGGTGTCATTTTGGAATGGTGGATTGCCTTTGATACCAAAATCCCCTAGACTTGCAGAAAGGCTTGGGAAGTTGCTAAAAACACTTAGACTAACTTTATCTCTATCATAGTATACCGTCGCATTTACACTCTTGTCCAGCTCTTCGTCGAGCTTATCAAAGATTTTATCTTTGAAAAAAACGGAACTGCTACCAAGACCAAAAGAATGAGTGCAAATAATGCAAAAATAAAATAAGCTATTTTTTTCATGGCGTTTGTATTAATAGAAAAATTTAAACTTTTAAGTTATTATGATCCAAGTTCCTTTAAAAGGCTCCCATACCGGATTGATACTTTAAACGAAAATAGGCAATAAAGTTACTTGGGCGTAGTCATTTTTTTATGACAAAATCCTCTTTTAACTTGAAATAATTTAGGTAGGTTAAGCAATATTATCTGACCTATTTATTAGTTCAAGGTAAAAAAAATTTCAATTCAACAGGACATGTTACAATGAATGTTCTATGCTCAACTATGAACAACAAAAACGATACCGATAAAAATAAGCATCTTAAAAAATAATTAAAAATTTAAATTGCAATTACTAAACTGACATTAACCTAAAATGACAATCACCGGCTTTGGCTGAAGATATTTCCTTACTCAGATGATAAACAGCCTCAAGCAAGGGCGCATTTTTTATTGCCCCGGCATCAATTGCTTTAAACCCTATCAATTCAATTAATTTCTTTACAACCAGTTTATCTTTGGTGTTGTCTCCGCAGAAATAAGTTTCTTTAATTAATTCTAATGGATCAGATTTGGGATAATCTAGTCCAAGGTTATTGAAGGCTTTAAAAACGTGCTGATGTCCTGTTTCTTGCCTAATAAGTGTAGTATTACAGACAACACTTTCATCATTTACTCCATTTGTACTGTCGACAATCAACATTTCTGGTGAACTGTATTCTTTGATATACTTACATACCACCGGTAAAAACTCATTTTCACAACATATGATCACCACATCCGAGTTTGAAATCACTTCTGCATAGTTTAAAACATTGTGGTTATGCATTTTGAGAATTCTCCACTCTACTTTACGTGTACTGAATCCCTCCCTTACACCAAAAGCCACATTCATTCCTCTAGAAATAAACTTATTGCCTAGGTTGGTCGCCAAATTAGTACCGCCTAAAATTCCTATATTCATGTTATTCGAATTGTTAAATAGTGAACAGCCTATTTCGGTAAAATACGCGATGCTCAGCTAAAGTTGAACGAGGGGTGATAAGTCCGAAAAACAGGTTGTTTTTATTAAATAATTGAAAACTAATCAATTGTAGCTAAATTACAAATTATTTTTTTACATATGAAATTAATTTCTTTGAATTATGTTTTTTGCAGTTAATCACAGGCAATAAGAAGCAATTCCTCTTATTTTTGCAGGAATTTTTCGGAAAGTGCTTTTTCTAAAGCCCCATGAAGTTTGGAATTGGAGGCCAATATCTGTCCTCCAAAGATAAAATCCTCTCCACCGGAGAAATCGGTAACTTTTCCACCTGCCTGCTTTACTATTAATGCACCCGCAGCGACATCATAAGATTGTAAATTATATTCCAAGTAGCCTTCCACGCGTCCACATGCTACATAACATAAATCTACTGCGGCAGACCCCAAGCGACGAAGGCCATGACTATTTTTAATAAAGTATTTCAGTAATTGTAAATAAGCGTCCAGCTTACCTCCATCATCATAAGGAAAACCTGCTGCCACTAAACTATTCTCCAGTTCACCGGCTTCGCTAACTTTGATAGGTTTTCCATTGCATGTAGATCCTGCTCCTTCATAAGCTGCGTAACATTCATCAAGATTGATTTCATACACCACACCCACAATGATCTCCATACCCCTTGCAAGTGCAATGGACACGGCATACATTGGTATTCCATGAACAAAGTTGGTGGTACCATCTAAAGGATCTACAATCCAAGTAAGAGGCTTATTATTATCAGACCTTGTTCCTTCTTCTGTGATAAAACCCGCTTCAGGAACAATTTCAGCCAACTCTTTGACAACAATCTCTTCCGCACCTTTATCCACATAGGAAACCAGGTCATTAAATCCTTTTTGTTCTACTTTATTAAGGTTGAAATTTTTGCTTTCTTCTCTGATAAATGCACCCGCTTTTCGGGCAACACCTTCTACTTTTTTAGTAATTTCTTGAAGATTCATATTAAATTTTTCCTGCAACTGTTAATACTATTTCACCTTTGAGGGTGTGGGTTGTAAAATAATCTATAAGTTCTGTAAGGCTTCCCCTTACATTCTCTTCATGAATTTTAGTCAATTCCCTGCTTACACATGCCTCTCTATCAGGACCGAAAACTTCAGAAAATTGATTTAGCGTCTTAATAAGCCTGTAGGGCGATTCATAAAACACCATGGTTCTACGTTCTTCAGCCAGACTTTCAATTCGAGTCTTTCGACCTTTCTTATGGGGTAAAAAACCTTCAAAGACAAATCTGTCATTGGGAAGTCCCGAATTAACTAGGGCAGGAATTATGGCAGTGGAACCAGGCAAACTTATAATCTCAATATCAGCAGCAATTGCTTCTCTCACCAGAAGAAAACCCGGATCAGATATTCCGGGAGTACCGGCATCGGTTATCAACGCAAAAACAGTGCCTTGCTTCATTCTTTCAATCAGTCTGACAATGCTCTTGTGTTCATTGTGAATATGATAACTCTCTAAAGGACGCTTGATTTCATAATGTTTGAGAAGCTTTCCGGAGGTTCTTGTGTCCTCTGCCAAAATCACATCTGCTTCCTTAAGGGTATCCAAGGCCCTTAAGGTAATGTCCCGAAGGTTCCCGATGGGTGTAGGTACTAAATATAGGCCAACGCCTGAATCCATGGACATATTATATTAAACGGTCTATTGCTTGGGCTAAATCACGATCCTTCTCCGTCACTGTATTTCCTTTGTCGTGTGTCGTAAGTTCAATGTGCACTTTATTGTACGTATTGCTCCAATTGGGATGGTGTTGCTGAGATTCTGCCAAGAGAGCTACTCGGGTCATAAAGGCAAAAGCTTCGCTAAAATCTTTAAACTCAAAAGTTTTAATTAATTTATTATTGGCTTCTTTCCACATAAATCGAATATTTACAGTGCAATTACTCCTTTAATTTTTGCTGCTTTTTCGTAAACGTCAATAATTGATTGGCTATTAGGCATCATTGATTTGATCGTCACGCTAACGTATTTCCCCTTAGAAGATGGCTTTAAAACCATCTCATTGTTGGGCAACAATTCTCCAATCTCATTTTCTTTGCCATTGGGTACAATAAATTTAAACATGTACAAAGTAGGGAAACTGGTTTCTTTTTCCAGTTTCTCTTTAAAGGTTGAATTATTCGCTATTTTTTCCATCAATTAATCAACCAATTTTTTTTAAAATTAAATCCCTAGAAAGCAAAAAATCCCATTCTGATATCAGAATGGGATTTTTTTTAATCTTTTAAGTAGCTTAAAAGAACTTGTACCTATAATCTTTCACTCCGGCAAGCTCTTCCATTGCCATCATTATCATATATGCAGTTCTTTGAGAAGCACTTGCTGTAATTTCATTTTGGTAACGGGTGTAATCTGCAATCTCAGTTGCCGGTATAAGGCTATTAAGTTTGGCTACGATCACTCCTATATCTTCGGATATCGGTTGGGTAATATCTCCAGAGTTTTGGAGACCAAATACTGCACCTATTGCTTTTGGAGCAAATCCTATACCCGGTAATACACTGGCATTCATCTTCAAATCCGGAGTTGTTCCAATAGAAGCATCAGGATAGACCTCTTTGATAGCTTCTAAAGTTTCCAACCCTTTGATTTTCTCCTTTATTATTTCTGCTTTCTTTTCATTTCTTAAGGCTATGGTTGCTTGTGCCCTAATTTCAGGATTTTCAATGGTTCCTTCTCCTTCCTCAGTCTTGCCGGTCAATAAAGCAACAACATATGCATCATCCAGTTCAAAAACTGTGGAAACTTTCCCAATAGAAGCATCATTAAAAGCCCATCTCACAATTTCTCGTGCAGAAGTCATATTGTTTAGCGTCCTTGCATTGGCTCCCACATTATTGGCCGCCAATACTTGGTAATTTTCGGTACTGGCATTTTCCTCAAAAGAAGCTGCATCATCAGAATTGGCTGCAAAGAAATCTGCATTTCTGAAAATATCATTTCTAGTTATATCACTAGCAATAAGTTCAAGCTCAAGTACTGCAATTTTCTGATGCTTTGTTTCCGGCAATTCAGTAACCTTAATGATATGGTATCCATATTCGGTTTCCACCAACTTATTGATTACCCCAAGAGATTTGGTAGCAAAAACCGCATCAGCAAATTCTGTTACAAAGTTGTCTTTAAAAACCATCCAAGATCTCCGCCACGCTGAGCTGTTCCGTCTTGGCCATACTGTGCAGCTGCAACCTCAAAGTTTCCGGTCTCATTCACCTCATCCAATACTTCTTGAGCCCTTGCTTTGACCTGTGCTTTGCCATCTTCATCCATCCCTTCGGTACTCAAAAGGATATGACTAGCCCTCATTCTGGCCGCACCTTCGTAGCTATCAGTTATTTTATAACTCACATAACTTGAATTATTACTTAAGAATGGGCCATAAACAACACCTACTTCAGGGTTATCCACGTTATTTGTAAAATTCACCGGCAATGGATCCCCGGGATAAACAGTAATAAATGGATTAGCTGCTTCAGAGTTTCTAATTACAAAAGCAGAATCTGATGGAGTCTCTTTGAGCTCAACTGTTAAGCTTTGAATAGTTTCCAAGGTAGTAGCAGAATCTTCAGCACTCGGCTGTAATGGAAAGCGCACATACTTTATGCTTCTGCTTTCTTCCACTTTATATTTATCTTGGTTTTCATTGATGTAAGATTTTATTTCACCCTCTGAAAGAGAAACAACAGAATCAGATACAGCATAGTAAGGGATCTGAATATGGCTTACGTCCGCAATGGTATTGGCCATCTTGTGTTGCATTTTGGCTTCCACGGTAGTTGCGTACTCAGAAGTAGCCAACATATTGTCGTATTTGATTCTTAATCTGGAGTCTGCAAACAACTGTTCTTGTTGCGCCCAAAACATTTGTTGTTGTGGATCGGCAGTTTCTAGCGATTGAAGAAATGTGATCAACTGAGACCTGTCAAACTCCCCAGTTTCCGGGTTCGTTAATTGTCTTCTCAGTTCTCCGATGATATTTTTACCTTGAACCATGTCAACAAGCTCTTCATCAGAAACCTTTAAGCCTAACTCTTCATATTGTTGGGCAAAAATTTTCTCCACAATAAGCGCCTGCCATGCTTGATCTCTGATACTGGAAAGCTCATTCTCAGAAGGGTTTCTTCCTGTGTTCTGCTGAAAACTGAGTTTGGTTTGTTCAATTTTCTGAACATATTCTTCGTAGGATATGTCCTCTCCTGCAATTTCGCCAACAGTCGTTCTGCTGGATCCCAATAACATAGAGTTGGGTCCTAAAAGGTCGCCTCCTACTAAAAAGAATATAAGTCCTACAGCGATTACACCGATCGCAAGACCTGTTCTTTGTCTTATTTCTTTAATTAATGCCATTCTCCTATTTTTTGAAGTGTCGCAAAATAATTACATATAGTGGTAAATTCAAAATATTACCGCATCTATAAATAAAGTATTTCTACAACGTTGGTTATTCTATCTTAATTTTTACAGTATCTATTCGATGATCTTGCTTGGAAACGATGGTAAAAGTAAAAGGTCCATAGCTCACAAACTCTCCTTTTTGAGGAATACTTTCTGTTAGGGAGAGTATAAATCCCGCCAGTGTTTCAAACTCTCCTTCAGGCAAATTCCATTCATATTTTTCATTCAGGTAATCAATTTCATGTCTAGCGCTGAGCAGATACTCTCCATCAGCTACTTTTTGATCAATTAAATCATCGTTATCATATTCATCTTCTATCTCCCCAAAAATCTCCTCTATGATGTCTTCCATACTTACTATTCCGCTTGTACCACCAAATTCATCCACTACCAATGCAAGACTCTTTCTTTCTTTAATAAACTGTACCAATAATTCATTGGCCAATGCAGACTCAGGAACAATAATGATGGGCGTCAAGATATCTTCTATCTCTTTGGGCTTTTTAAATAGCTCGAGATGATGACAATAACCTATTACATCATCAATGGTTTCTTTATAAATTATTATTTTTGAATGTCCGCTCTCTACAAACAATTCTCTTAAATCAGAAATAGGATCTTCTACTTCCATCGCGACGATATCTGTACGCGGAACCATGCATTCTCTTACCTTTACCTTTTTAAAGTCTACAGCATTGTCAAAGATTTTAGCATCTATGTCAATATCCTCCCCTTTGGTATCCATATAGTTTTGGATAAAACTATTTAAATCTGTGATGGTATATGCAGGTTTATCATCATTGTAGTCCAAATTAAGTACCTTAACGATCACAAATTTAGACAAGCCAACTACAACCCATACCACCGGATACATTAAATAGTAGATCACAGCAAAGGGCAAGGAGAAAAAAGCAAGCAGCCTGTTAGGGTTCAGGATAAAGATGCTCTTTGGGATAAATTCTGCAGTAACCAATACTATCAGTGTAGACAACATGGTTTGTACAATCATAATCCCTGCTTGGGTATTGATGGCTTCAGGTAAAAACAAACTCAAAGGTGGCTCTAACAAATAAGCCATGAAAATACCATAGAGAACCAAACTTATCGTATTTCCCATTAGGGAAGTACCAATGAACTGCCCGGGGTTTTGGATAAATCCTGCTAAAATTTTTCCGGAAATTTTCCCTTGTTTTCCCTGAAGTTCTATCTGCAAACGGTTCGCAGACACAAAGGCAATTTCCATCCCTGAAAACAAAGCAGAAAAAACAGACTGATGAGTACTAAAAGTAAATAATTACTGTCCATTAATTTTTCTTGCGTTTACTTTTATGCTTACTCGGTTTTTTTCTTTCGGCTCAGTCTCTTCCATTTTATTCCTTTGGTACATGTGCCAAAACAAAAGCACTAATGCAAACATGAAAAATGGATAAGAAGCCACAATTCCTGCCTTTATGGTTAAATGAGCCCCTATCACCACCAAGGCAGCTGCTAGAGATAACAATACAGCACTACTTATTTTCATATTAATATTTTAGAGAACATTATTTATAACACCTGTCACTTTTGTAAACTTATATTCATTAAAGCCTTCATCTGCCTCCATACCTGTACCTTTAATAATCCTGTCAGGCTCTTCCACTGTTACAAATTTGTCAGTATATATCTTTTTTATTCTTGTCCCAAAACAACTCCTCAGAATTTAATTTCTGTTCTTTTTCAATATTGTGTACCTGCACATCCCCTTCCCCTCTGTAAATATTGGTTTTTCTTTCCATATAGCCTCTATCGGCACGGATAGTAGTGCTCAATTCACCTTCTTTATCGTAGAAATGAATAACAATCCCATCTGGAAATTCCGCATCCCCATTTTTAAATTCCAGTTGGGTGTCTGCCAATAACTTGGTTCTGACAATCGCTGAATCACTATGAAGAAGTTCAACCTCATAACTTGTGCGGTATGGGCCTTCATAGGTAGCCAATTGGGTTTTATCCACATCCTCTCTACAGGAAAAACTACCTATTACAACCACAGCAAACAACAGGCATTTAAAACCTGTTCTTGATGGATTGGTGGTAGTCAACTTTCCAAAGATTTGGTAGTGCAAATATCGAATGCTCAAACTATTACTAAACATAATTTCCCTACAAAGGTAAGGACATTTTGGGAGGAATTTTATTTTTTCCAGGTGGATTATGCATATGACTTCATAAGTCTTGCATAATAATGGTGACCTGGATGAAAAGCATTCTGCAAAAAGTAAAACAAAGATACGCATATGACTCTACCTCCTTCACCGAGAGTCCAAATTAACAAAATAAAAAAAGGCGGTAAAAATACCGCCTTTTTTTATTCAATGATATATTAATTTCGTTTTACTTAATCTCTAGAAGCTAAAGTAACCGTTTGACCTACCCAGCAACCGGTGTTGATGGTTTGACCTACTTGATATCCTTCAGTAAACAACTCTTCTTTAGAAGGGAACCTTGCTTTGGCATTGGCCATGCCTTTGCTGTCTCCAGCCACTGCGTAAGCATTATACGCTGCAATAAAGATTGAATAATCTTTCACTCTGCTTTGACCACCTTTACAGATAGTTGCTGATGACATGATCAAACCTCCTACGAATGAGTAGGCATCACTCTTTAATTCTTCATTTAGTTCAGCTGCCTGTAGGGCAGAAGATCTGGCTTGTCCCCTACGACCTAAGTTTGCATGAACTTTAGCCATATCCCAGTGAATTTCAGCTTTTTCTTCATCAGTAGTAGCTAATGTTAAGGCTTTTTCGAAAAGCTCACCAGCTTTCTCATATTCTTGGTTCTGCATGTATCGCATACCCCTTACCTGAGAAGTGGTAAAAGTAGGATTGTCGTTGTCTATGGTTTCAAGCGCCATTAGGAAAACATCACTACTTGTACACTTTTGTTTAATTGCATACTGAAATATTTGTTTTGCCAACTTTAAGTTGGTAGGATCTTCTGCCAATTTAGGTCCCATGTTTTTCTCGATGAAATCACAATTGATAATATCCATTGCATTTAACAACTGATCAAGGGTACCTCTTGAACTGGCAACATTAGCGCCTGCAGCTTCATCTTCATCAAGCTTACTCATAATAAATTCATATTTCTCAATGACTTCTTCAGGAGTGTAAGCCTTATTGTAGGCAAAATTCCTATAAATTGCATCAAAATATGCTGCATTCAATTGGGAAGGCTCTAGTTTACCATGAATTTCTATTGCTTTCTCAAACAAATCAGGTACTATTCCAATCTTATCTTTGTTACTTTTATAATATTGATACGCATAGTATGCCTTATTTACGATCCATTGAGGCTCGTTGTCATAAAGCTCTTTTCTCAAATCATAAATGGTCAAAACAGAATCTTGGTAAACACTAATCTCCGCTTCGTCTGTGGCCTGCTTGGCTGCACCATCATAAACTGTTACACCATTAATATAAAGGGCCTCGTTTAAATTGGGGACATTGACAAGCAACCAATTTAAGGGAGCTTTAGCCTTTAAGAAATCTTCCGAATTCATGTAATCATTATACGCAGCGTTTAGCTCTCTTGCTTTTTTCTCCATTTCTGGATCATCCGGAAAATTCCATCCGTCCTGGGCTTGAGCTAGTCCAACCATGAGGAAGGACAAACATCCGATAATTGCAATTTTAATTTTCATGTTTGTCAACATCATTCAAATACTTTTTGTAAAACCAACTGTTGTCATTTATTGATAATCCTAAAGAAACTTTTATATAATTTTCTCTAACTAATCCATCATTTATTGTTCCTCTTGTCCCTGCCTTCAAAGCCAAATTCAATAGGGATAGACTGTATATCGGGATTGAAGTACCAAAATTAATGCCAATATCATCAACATTATTTTGATTCACCTGAAATGGTAGTCGTTCATATTCGATCCCTGCCCTAATCGTAGACCGGCTCAGCAAACTTTCAAGAGAAAAGGCATTGGGTATATATTGCCCTCCAAGTGAAATTTTATAGGCTTTTCCCATATTTTCGCTTGGTGAGGAAGCATTAAAAGCCTGATAGGAGGAAAAATCCTGAAACTGGGCTTCAACACCAACCGCAAATTTATTAATTTTTTCATAAGTTACACCATACCCTAGCTTTGCAGGTATGAAAACACTTCCGGAAATATTATCTGCGATCACATCTCCCACACTATTGGGAATGCTAGCTTGGCCAGATTCTGCCATTTTCGCAAATTCCCTTCCATTAACATCCCCAAATACCTGATAAATGGCACCAACATTCAGGTACTGTTGATTACCTAATGGTTGGGCATAATAAATCCCACCTTTAAAAACCACGTCACTATAAGTTAGTCTTTCGTAATACTCTGAAGAAATCCCTACGGCATTTAAATCTGCATCCAAAAGGTTTAATTGATTGGTTCGAATGGTAGAACCAAAAGTATATGCTCCCTCAACCCCTAAGCTTAAATTTTTGTAAATTTGAAAACCACTCTGTAAATAAACCTGACTTAAACCTCCTGTTCCAACGATGGTGTTGTTTGATACCAAGTCTGTATTTACTACAGGTGAGTTGACCGTAATATTATAATCTACCCCAGTCAATTGATTTAAACCAATTCCCATGGTAAATTTTCTTGGTATTAAAGGAAAAGACATGGCCACATAGCTTAACCCTCCTCCATCCAAATCTTCGGAGGACAACTCCGTTGCGGCAGTCAATTTATTATAATTGAAAGCTGCTTGGAAACCAAAAGCTCCATTTTTTACAGAAACCGCCGGATTGACATGGTTTATGCTGTAGCTATTACCGAAGCTCACTCCCATTCCTCCCATGCCTTGGTTCTGGGTGAGTCCTGAATTATTGAACACACCAATACCTAATGAGCTATAGGTAGAAGATGAAAACTGACCGTAACTGATATGGTGGATAGCAAAACATCCCATGAATAAAATCAGGGTTGCTACATGTATTTTATTTTTCAACATTGTATATTAAGATTCTGTCCAATCCGTACAGGACCAAATTGGGGATTACAAATATGTGGTCTTTTATTAAGCTTTCAAAGATTTCTGCATCTCCACCACAAATAAAGACCTCTATATGACCAAAATCCTCCCTATACCGCTGAATAAATCCTTTTATTTCTTCTGCTATTCCGTGGTAAATTCCTGAGGCCATACAAGAGGTAGTATCGGTGCCCAGATAAGGGATTTCTTGGTTTTGAACATTAATTAACGGTAATCTGGCAGTAAATTCATGCATTGCTCTGGCTCTCATTTTCAGCCCCGGAGAAATGGCTCCTCCCAAATAAATATTTTTTTTACTCAAGAAATCATAGGTAATGCAAGTCCCCATGTCAATAACTAAAATATTGCCTTCATTTTTAAATGATTTGGCACCAATAACACCGGCTAACCTATCAAGACCTAGAGTATGTGGAGTCTTATAGGAATTAGTGATTTCAAGAGGTGTTTCATGATCGAAATACAAGAATGGAAAGGAGAAAGTCTCTTTCAATTCATCTAAAGACAATTTTACCGAAGTAATCAATACCCTGTCTCCATTTTGAGGCATCAAGTAATCATTGCATTTGGATAGCTCCGAAAACGACTTTGACTCCAATAGCGTCCCATTTTCAAAAAGTCCGGTTTTTATGCGCGTGTTGCCAATATCAACAACCCAATGCCTTTGTTTCATAACCTTTTAGTAATCTACTTCAAAATTAGTCATTTTACTTTGGAGGCTGGTGAGTGATCTGTTATTTTTAGGTCAAGTTTTTCTTTATTTAACAAACTTTAACCCATGGAACCGCAAAGTACTTATACAATTATAGGCCTAATGTCCGGCACATCAGGGGATGGACTGGACATAGCTTGCTGTGATTTTTTTAAAAATGAGACTTGGGATTTTAAAATTATTAAGGCTGAAACCATACCTTTCCCCCAAATCTAGAACAATCCCTTAAAACTGCTCATTTATTAAATGCAGCGGAATTAGAATGTCTGGACATGGAGTTTGGACAATGGATGGGGCAAACATGCTCGGATTTTTGTGATAAGTACAAGTTAAATCCCATGGCCATTGCATCACATGGTCATACTGTTTTCCATAGACCGGAAATAAAATTGACCAAGCAAATTGGAAATGGTTTTTCACTAAGCGAAAGCTCGGGTTTTCCCGTAATCAATGATTTCAGAAAATTAGATGTGTTTTTAGGAGGTCAAGGGGCTCCCTTGGTTCCAATTGGCGATGCCCAATTGTTCCAAGAGTTTGATTTTGCTCTAAATCTGGGAGGAATTGCCAATATTTCAATGGATAGCAATGGAGTAAGACTCGCTTTTGACACCTGCCCTTTCAATTTACTTTTAAATCACTTCTCTTTGAAATTAGGTAAACCTTTTGATGAAGACGGGGAGTTTGCAAAATCCGGAGTTGTTATCCCCGAAATTCTAAAAACCTTAGAAGAACTGCCCTTTTATCAACAAAGTGGAGCCAAATCTCTTGGGAGAGAAAACATAACAGAAGATTATTTACCCGTTTTGGATCATATTGATCATTCTCCGCAAGACTTATTGGCAACCTTATGTGAGCATTTTGCGAATTGTATAGCAAGGGAGGTATTAAGCCATACCAAGCCAAAATCAATTCATCAAAAATTATTGGTGACAGGAGGAGGAGCCTATAATGCCTTTTTTGTTCAGAGGCTTGAAAGTAAAATTAAGTCAACAGTAAATTTGATAATTCCCGAAAAGCAAATTATAGATTTTAAGGAGGCATTGGTATTTGCATTTTTAGGCCTATTGAGGCTTCGAAACGAAAATAACTGTTTGGCTTCGGTCACTGGAGCTTCCAGAGACAACTGTGGTGGCACTGTCTTTGGACACTTCAAATTAAAAGGAACAATAGAAATCAACACATGAGAGAACAACTAAAAAAGTTTGAGAACCTCCATCCGGAAATTGTATTTGAGTGGAATGATAGTGAAACGGAAGCCGAAGGTTGGTTAGTCATCAATAGCCTTAGAGGTGGAGCAGCTTGGGGAGATACCAGAATGAAGGCTGGGCTTGACAAAAACGAAGTCATCCAATTGGCAAAAAATACTGCTATTAAAAACACTATTTCTGGTCCTGCGATAGGTGGCGCAAAGTCGGGAATAAATTTTGACCCAGCAGACCCGAGAAAAGCAGGTGTTCTCGAGCGTTGGTTCAAGGCAGTTTCTCCGATTTTAAAAAGTTACTATGGCACAAGTGCCGGAATAAACATTGATGAGAACAGTGAATTATTACCTTTATCGGAAGAGTTTGGTCTGTGGCACCCACAGGAAGGCATCGTCAACGCATTAAACAAAAAGGGTGAAGCTGAAAAAATCAGAAAAATCGGTCAATTGAGGTTAGGGCTATCCAAAATTGTTGAAAACCCACAATACCTTCCTACTTCTTCCAGAAAGTTTCAAGTACGGGATGTAATTACCGGATATGGATTAGCTGAGTCAGTACTACACTTCTATAAGATTTGGGGAGGCAGTCCTTCCGGAAAGAAAGCCATCATCCAAGGCTGGGGAAATGTAGGCGCAGCTGCTGCTTATTTTTAGCCCAAAAAGGAGTTCAAATCATTGGGATCTCATCATTGGAAGGCGTGATAATCGATAAGGAAGGAATGACACCTGAAACCATCACTTCCCTCTTTTTAAATAAAGAAAACAATAAATTGATCAGTGATCGACTGCTCCCCTATGAGGATGCAAAAGACCAACTCTGGGGCTTACCTGCAGAAATTTTCATTCCGGCGGCAAAATCAAGACTGGTTCAAAAAGATCACCTGAAAAAATTAATCAATGGAAAATTAGAGCTGATTGTTTGTGGTGCAAATTTCCCCTTTGTTGAAAACGATATTTTCCTTGGGCCAGTCACAAAAATGGCAGACGAAAAAATTGCATTAATCCCTGATTTTATATCAAATGCAGGTTTAGCTAGAATAGCAGCCTATTTAATGTCAGACAAAGCTCAGGTCACGGATGAAGCCATGTTTCAGGATGTGAGCAAAACAATTTACAAAGCACTTAAAAAATGCCACACTTTTAACCCAGAAAACACCAAAATCGCTCAAATGGCCTTGGAAATAGCCCTACAAAAATTACGGTGAAAAAATACAGCAATCCTTTAATAGTTATTAAAATCAGGTTTTTTAACCACTGCCAAGAATTTATTTGGTTACTAATCCACAAATTAGCTAGCTTAGGGAATTAAATAAAGACTACTAAATATTCCAACAATAATCAAAATTCCTAACTTATCAATCTTTACATAAAAAATATAAGTGAATGAAGAAATATATAGCTTCATGGCTCCTATTCTTTGGGCTAATAAGCGTATGCATCCCTGCACATTTACAAGCCCAGGACAACACCAATATCCAGTACATCGCTCAAGCAGAACAGCACGAACCAAACGCAGCGTCTGAAGATCAAAATTTGCATTCCGATGCAACAGCAGACCATGTGGTTGAGCATCACCATGCACCGACTTGGCTGGTTATTCCATTTGTAGCATTACTACTAATGATTGCTACAGGGCCATTATTTTACGAAAGTTTTTGGCACCATAATTACCCCAAAATTGCTGTTGGCTTGGCCATAATGGTCGTGCTCTATTATTTATTTGTCCTAGGAAATGTCCACAATCCGGTACATGCTTTGGCAGAGTATATCCAATTTATTTCCTTGCTGGCTTCTTTGTTTATAGCCTCAGGAGGAATTTTGATAAATGTGGATAAAAAATCAACTCCCCTTGCCAATGTTCTCTTGCTATTGACAGGTGCCTTGATATCCAATCTAATTGGAACTACGGGAGCATCCATGTTATTAATCAGACCTTTCATTCGATTGAATAAAAACAACATTCAAGCTTACCATATTATATTCTTTATCTTTATGGTAAGTAATATAGGTGGCTCCCTTACACCCATTGGAGACCCGCCTTTATTCCTCGGGTTTTTGAAAGGAGTTCCTTTCTTTTGGACTTTAGCCCACAACTGGCCGGCTTGGATATTGGCTTTAATCATATTAGCTGTACTGTTTTATATCGTGGACCGAAAATACGGAAGCAAAGGAGATGGAGTAGTTCTCGAAGAACAAACTCAATACAGTAATAAAATATCCCTTAAAGGAACGAAAAACTTCCTTTGGCTTTTAGTAATAATTATTTCAGTATTCCTGGACCCCAATGTTCTAGAATGGGTGCCTGCCATACATTATGATGGACAGAAATTCAGTTTCCTTCGTGAAGCAATTATGCTATCAGTAGCCTATTTTTCCTATAAGTTTGCGGATCAGGAAGCTTTGTCAGGAAACGAATTCAATTTTGAACCTATAAGAGAAGTGGCTTTTATATTCATTGGTATATTTGGTACCATGATGCCGGCACTTGAGTTGGTAGGCACCTTTGCTCAATCTGATGAGGGTTCTGCTTTAATCACACACAACACCTTGTATTGGGGCACAGGAATCCTTTCAGGTTTCTTAGACAATGCCCCAACCTACTTGAATTTCCTAGCTGCGGCCATGGCCTCCCAAGGAGCTGATATAAATATCATCCCCGAGGTTAAGGATTTTGCCATGAACAATTATGTGAATTCAGCTTTTGAATTGATGGCAATTTCTATAGCCTCAGTCTTCTTTGGTGCCATGACCTATATAGGTAATGGCCCTAATTTTATGGTGAAATCAATTGCAGAACAAAGTGGTATAAAGATGCCTTCCTTTTTTGGATACATTTTGAGATTTTCAATCCCTATTTTGCTTCCAATTCTTTTCATCACTTGGCTCGTATTCTTTGCTTTTGTTTAAATACAAAAGCAAAGAATAAACCTTCTATCTGTAATTTATTTACTATTGGGAAGCCCACTTTCCGTAACGCATTTCGGCGCTCATTCCCTAAAAATGACAGGAAATCAAGAGGGTAAAAACAAAGAGCAGAACAATAAGTCAGGTTATAGTTGAGGCCCACTTGGATTCTTTTTCATTTTGGTTAGTATATAGCAAAAAAGGCCATTTAGGAAATCCTAAATGGCCTTTTTTGATTGATATAAAATTTACTATAGTTAAATCACTTCTGCTTCCACTTGTAATTTGGTGCCCGGCAGAAACCAAACTTTCTGATCACCAGATAAATAATAGGCATCAATTTGTTCATCCTCAATAATTATCTTCCCTTCTACTGTTGACTTATAAAAAAGATTATTGATTATTGAGAGGATAACGATTTCCACTACCTTTCCCGATTGCTTTTTAACTTCAATCCTTTTGATATCTCCCTTTTCCCCAGGCTTAAGCTGATGAATTAAAAGATCTGTTGTTTCCTCGGTTTCATAAGATGCAGCCAATGCAGCTTTGTTAATATCTGCTTGAAAGAAGAAATCCATTTCTTGTCTCCAAGTCAAACTATCCATAACAAAATTCACCGATTCAGTTTCATCATTAAAGCGAATTTCTTTTCGGACCTCAGCAGATGTTAACTTTCCAATATTTTCCGCCAAGAAATCTGAAATAGGGAAATAGGTTTCAATCTGAGTTGGATTAGCAAACACTACCTTCTCTTCTTCATTACATGAAACCAAGCTGCCAAGTGCTATTAATAGAAACAATACTTTCTGGCAATTGCACATGGTAATTAACCTTTCAGGAGTACATTTCCTGTCATTTCGCTTGGTTTGTCCACACCTATGAGTTGAAGGATTGTTGGCGCCAAGTCTCCTAATTTACCATCATTCACTTCCAACCTATCCTGTTTATCCACCATAATACATGGTACCAAGTTGGTGGTATGGGCGGTATTAGGTGTGCCATCTTCATTTACCATAACATCACTATTGCCATGATCTGCAATAACAATAATGGTATAATCGTTAGCCAGTGCAGTTTCGATCACAGAGGAAGCACATTCATCCACTGCTTCACAAGCCTTAACTGCAGCATCAAAAACACCAGTATGGCCTACCATGTCTGCATTGGCAAAATTCAAACATATGAAATCAGCCTCTTTTTTAGGAAGCTCTTGGTTGATTTTTTTGCTATTTCAAAAGCAGACATTTCCGGCTGTAAGTCATAAGTAGCCACTTTAGGACTATTGCATAAGATCCGGTTTTCACCTTCAAATTCTTTCTCTCTACCTCCAGAGAAGAAAAAGGTTACGTGTGGATATTTTTCTGTTTCAGCAATTCTGATTTGCTTTTTATGATTTCTCTCCAGAACTTCCCCTAAGGTATTCTTTAGATTATCTTTTTCAAAAACTACCCCTATGTCTTTGTATTTTTCATCATATCTACTGAAAGTGACATAATCGAGATCAAGTTTTTTCATGCTATAATCAGGAAAATCTCTTTGTGTAAGCACCTCAGTAATCTCTCGACCTCTATCTGTTCTAAAGTTAAAACATATAACAGTGTCTCCTTCTTCTATGGAAGCCAAAGGTTTGCCTTCCTCATCCACTTGAATAATTGGTCTTATGAATTCATCCGTCACACCATTGGCATAAGATTTCCTGATGGCCGACAACATGTCTTTAGATTTTTCACCTTCACCATTTACCATGGCATCATATGCCAATTTGACTCTCTCCCATCTGTTATCCCTATCCATGGCATAATACCTACCAACAATGGAGGCCACTTTACCTGCAGAATTTTCACAATGATTCTTAAGGTCTTCTAAAACCGCAAACCGGATTTCGGATCGGTATCTCTACCATCTGTAAAGGCATGAATGAACACATTTTCATCCAATCCATTGGCCTTTGCTGCATCACATAGGCCTTTTAAATGGTAAATGTGCGCATGCACACCGCCGTCTGATACCAGCCCTAGAAAGTGCACTTTTTTACCATTAGCCTTGGCTTTAGAAAATGCTTCCTTTAATACCGGATGATCTTTTAAATCCCCGTCCTTTACTGCATTATTTATTTTAACCAAGTCCTGATAAACCACCCTACCGGCTCCGATGTTCATGTGACCAACCTCTGAATTGCCCATTTGGCCTTCAGGGAGCCCAACGGCCAAACCTGAAGCTTCCAATTTAGAATGAGGGTATTTTTCAAATAAACTGTCGATAAAAGGCGTTTTGGCTTTATCAATAGCAGAAACTTCAGGATTTGGGGCAATACCCCATCCGTCTAGTATCATCAATAAAACTTTTTTATCCATGTCTTTTTCTATTGGTTTCTATCAAATAAAAATTCTGAAAGAAATACTGTTTTTGCTCCTAAAATTTACTAGGATACACATCCCAGCATTCCTTCCATTACCACGCAAATATAAGAGAATAAAAGATAGAGGTCAGCAAATTGAGGAATATTATCCGTTAAGGAATGTCAAAAATAAAACCTGTAAAATTTCATTAAGCAAAATTTCACATTACTGATATTTTGGTCTGGAATTTGATAGAGAATTAAAATGTTCCGCTTTAATTCAAAATTTCTACTACTAGGTATTTTCCTGTTTGCCCATCTATTCGTAGGCTTAGCACAAGAAAAAAACTCATCCATCATCTCAGCTTTTCAAAAGGGTTCAAGCAAAGCCCTGTCATCCTTTTTAGGCAAAATGGTTGAAATTCGCTTTGACAATAGCAAGAAAGATTTTTCAAAAAGCCAAGCAGAAATCGTTCTGGCCAATTTTTTCAAGAGCAATCCGGTCAAGAGTTTTAAGCTGCAAAAAGAAAATAAAATTGACGCTAAAAACAGCTTTCTAATAGGCACTTACACCTCCATTAACAATCAGTTTAGTGTATTGATCAAAGGAAAAGAACTGGATGATGGGAGATGGCTGGTTAATAGTCTGGATTTCGTTAAGAAATAAATTATCCTTTTGGTAGGAAATAATTTCTTATTTTTGGCCTAATATGAAAGACTATATTACAGCAGAAGGGTTAAATCAATTTATAGATGCCGCACTGAAAGAAGATGTGGGCGTAGGAGACCACTCCACTTTGGCATCAGTTCCTGCCGACCAACAAGGAAAAGCAAACCTTTTAATTAAGGAGAAAGGAATCATTGCCGGATTGACATTGGCCGAGCGGATATTCAGCCACTTTGACCCTAACCTGACAGTCAACTTGCTGATGAAAGATGGGGATGCTGTAAACTATGGAGACATTGGGCTTACCGTTTCGGGAAGTGCCCAATCTATACTTACTACAGAAAGGCTCGTATTGAATTGTATGCAAAGAATGAGTGGCATCGCCACCAAAACACATCATTTCAATCAATTAATCCAACATACAGACGCACGTTTATTGGACACTCGCAAAACCACCCCAAATTTTAGAATGCTTGAAAAATGGGCAGTGGCTATTGGCGGAGGGCAAAATCATCGCTATGCGCTATACGACATGATTATGCTTAAGGACAATCATATTGATTTTGCAGGAGGTATTGCAGAAGCAATCAATGCCACCAATGCCTATTTGAAAAAATAGGCTAGATTTAAAAGTAGAGATTGAAACAAGAAATTTAAAGGAAGTTAAAGCAGTACTTGACAAAGGAGGGGTAGATATTATCATGCTTGACAATATGTCACCCAAAGAAATGAAAGAAGCTGTGGCCTTAATTGACAAACAATACATTACAGAAGCATCGGGAGGGATTAATGAAAACACTATCGTAGATGTAGCCGAGTCCGGAGTGGATTTCATATCAGTGGGAGCCCTTACCCATCAGGTGCAAAGTCTGGACATTAGCTTAAAGGCCGTAAAGTATCATCCGCAAACTGCAGATTAACTAAGTGGGCATAATGTCCACCTTCTTTAGCGCTTAATGCCTCGTGATTTCCTTCTTCGATAACCTTCCCATCTTTGATCACATAAATTCTATCAACCTTCCTAATGGTAGACAGTCTATGGGCAATAATAACAGTGGTTCTTCCCGTCATTAATTTATCCAGGGCTTCTTGAACCAAAGATTCCGTTTCGGCATCTAAAGACGAAGTAGCTTCATCCAAAATTAAAATGGCCGGATCCTTTAATATTGCCCTAGCAATGGCTATCCTTTGCCTTTGACCACCGGATAACTTGATCCCTCTCTCGCCTACCAAGGTATCAAAACCATCAGGGAATTTATCTATAAACTCTAAAGCATTTGCTTGTTTGGCAGCATTTACTATTTCCTCCTCACTGGCATTTGGCTTGGCATACCTGATATTTTCCCGGATCGATCCACCAAACAACAGCACCTCTTGAGGCACCATTCCAATATTTTTCCTTAAACCCTGTGGGTCCCACTCTTCTATGGATTTTTCATCCAGTAAAATAGACCCACTACCTATGGAATAAAACTTAAGCAATAATTGAATAATTGTAGATTTCCCGGCACCACTATGTCCAGCAAGAGCAATTTTTTCACCCGGCTCTGCATATAGAGAAATTCCATCCAACACACGATATTCAGGCCTGGTGGGATAATGAAACTTCACCTTATCGAACCGAATAGATCCACTTATGGAGCTTTCTGAAGTGAGGCTTTTTTGCTCTTCAGTTATTTCATTTAAGATTTCCAATACCCTTTCAGAAGAACCAATGGCCTTTTGAATTTGCCCATAAATATCACCCAATCCGGCTATGGATCCACCGATAAATGTGGTATACAAGACAAAGGAAACGAGGTCTCCCACACTCATCTCTCCGGCACTTACCAATGTCGCCCCATACCATATTACAGCAACGATACCTCCAAAAAGAGCGAAGATTATAAAGGAAATAAAAGCCCCTCTAAATCCGGCTGCTTTCAATGCAACCTCTACTACACTATTGAGTTTATTTCTATACCGGTTAATTTCATAATTTTCCCCTGTAAAAGATTTTACTGTCGCGATAGATTGTAAGGTTTCTTCCACCACCACATTTGCAGAGGCAAGTGCATCTTGGGTTTTCTTGGAAAGTTTCCTGATAAATTTCCCAAATATCATAGCTATCACCACAAGTACGGGAATTGTAATCAACATAAAAAGTGTTAACCGCGGAGTGGTATAAAACAAAAATATTATTCCTGCTACAAGCGTAATGATTTGTCTTAACAATTCTGCCAAGGTTATGGAGAAGGTATCCTGGAGCATTGTGACATCAGAAGTAATCCTACTGATCAACTCCCCTGTTCTTCGTTGGTCAAAGAATGTCATAGGCAATCTCACCAATCGTTCATACAGGGCCACCCTAATGTCCCTCATGGAGTTTTCACTAACCTTAGCAAATAGCCAAACCCTAAAAAAGGAAAATATACTTTGAATAAATAATATCCCGATCAATACAAAGGCGATCCCATTGATATCATTAATAATCCAATCTTTCCCTGAAGCGGCATCAATTAATTTGCCTGCCACATAAGGAAAAGTCAACAACATTAGGCTGGAAAAAAACAAAAAAACCATCCCAATAATAAAAGGCACTTTATAAGGCATGGCAAACTTGAAAATCCCAAATAGCTTTTCGAAGTTCTTTTTATTTAATTTTCTTTTGTCACTTTCTTCTATAGGTAAACCTCTTTGCTTAGCCATTGATAATACTATTTTTTACCTGTTAATAACTTTAGTTTTACTTTTTATTTTGGGTTAATAACCGTCTTAAACGGCGGAAAAATTGCTTTTCTTTTTCCCAGAAAAAGCAAATTGTCCAAAAATAAAACCATATATCAAAAGGAATAACTGATATAATGGCAATACCAACAAAAGGTAAATGACCGTTTTCAAGAAACTCCTTTCACTGGTATCGAAGCCTAAAAAATCAAAAATGGGTTGCTTAATCAATAAAATTGTAAAACCTGTACAAGCAAACACTACCAAAACCAGCACCACCTGCCAAAGACTTTTTAGCTGCCATTTGGCTTGAAGCTTTTTTAGAAAATTGGATTTGTTTGCTTGTGGCTCACCCATCTACTTATTTTTACTTGAAGTCAAACAGGCCATTATTCAGGCATTGCAAGGCTTGATTTTTATGTTTACCATCCACGAGCAAGGACACATTGTGCTTGCTTCCACCGTAAGAGACCATTCTTAACGGAAATTCTTCAACACTATCAATAATCTTATTAAGGACCTGTTTTTCTTCCATAATAGAATTACCAACAATGCAGATAATGGAGAGGTAATGATCAACTTCTACTTTCCCCAATTTCTGCAATTCAGCAGTTATTTCCTTTAAATGGGTAATATCATCAAGGGTTAAAGATATGGCCACTTCCGAAGTGGTTATCATATCAATTGATGTCTTGTATTTTTCAAATATCTCAAAAACTTTCCTCAAAAACCCATGTGCCAAAAGCATGCGACTGGATTTTATCTTTATGGCGGTAATGCCATCTTTTGCCGCAATAGCTTTAACACCAACAGAACCTTCTCCTTCACCTGTTATGGTAGTCCCTTGTGCACTTGGCTCCATGGTATTGAGAAGTTTCACGGGTACATTGTGAGATTGGGCTGGCCAGATAGAAGCAGGATGTAGGATTTTCGCGCCAAAATAGGCCAATTCAGCGGCTTCATCAAAAGACAATTGAGCAATGGGTCTGGTTTGATCTACCACCCGGGGATCATTGTTATGCATCCCATCAATATCCGTCCATATTTCAACAACAGAAGCTGACAAAACTGAACCTATTAAGGAAGCAGTATAATCACTTCCTCCCCTTTTGAGGTTATCAACCTCATTCAGGTGATTTTTACAAATATAACCTTGAGTGATAAAAACAGTCTCATTGGGATAACTGGCCAATATGGCTTTTAACTTTTCACCAATTCTGCCGAGGTTTGGTTCATCATTTTCATCAATACACATAAACTCAAGTGCCGGCAGAAAAACTGCAGGAACTTCATTTTCCTGAAGCAAAGTGTAAAACAGCTTGGTTGATAATAATTCGCCTTGGGCCAAAATATCCTTATTAATGGCTTCATTAAAGGATATTTTAAGGATGATATTCAAAAACTCAAAATGCTCATTAATGATTTGCAATGCTTTGGCTTTGCCTGCTTCAGTACTCAATAAGGCCTGATGAAATTGAATGTAATGTTCATGGAGACTTTGTATTTTTTCCTTGGCCTCTTCCTTTTTCCAGAAGACAAAGATTCCCCTATCGCTACTAAAGCGTTGGTAGTGCCAGACAAAGCTGAAAGCACCACAATTTTCTTTTCATTATCTAATGTGATCAGATCTTTTACCTGATGCATTCTCTCCGGTCTTCCTACAGAAGTACCGCCAAATTTCATGATTTTCATTAGAATACCAGATTTATGATATATGTTGTTATTAGCCGGCCTTAAAAGCCTAGCATTTTTATCGCTGTGATGGCCGCTTCATCTCCTTTGTTACCATGTTTACCTCCTGCTCTATCTAAAGCTTGCTGCTGATTTTCCGGAGTAAGCACACCGAAGATCACTGGCTTGTCATACTTTAATCCTACTTGTGTAATTCCATTGGCTACGGCATCACAGATAAAATCAAAATGCCGCGTTTCACCTTGTATTACACAACCCAAACATATCACGGCATCTATTTCCTCAAGTTTTGCCAACCATTGTGCACCTAAGGGGAGCTGCTCGAAGGATCCGGGAACGTTCTTTCTATATATATTCTCTTTTTTTGCACCATAGCGCAAAAGCGTTTCAATTGCCCCACTATAAAGCGAGGATGTAATTTCGTCATTCCATTCAGCTACCACCAAGGCAAAGGTCTTATCACTTATATCCTGAATATTTTCTTGGGTATGCTGACTTAAATTTTTTAATGAGGTAGCCATAAGTTTGCTATTAATTCACAAAAAAAGAGTAAAACCAATCAGGTCTTACTCTTTTATATCAATGATTTAATTCATATCAATTAGAAGCCAGACCTTCGAGTCGGGCTTTATGCTTTCGAGCTTCACTGTATTCATAAGCATTTGAATACTTCGTTTCTATTTCTTCATAGGTAGCAATGGCTTGATCCAATTCACCTGCCTCTTCATAAGCGATGGCCAATTTTGCTAAATACTTTGGAGTGAAAAACTCATTGACTTTATAATTGGCAGCGTCTTTATAATAGTCGATGGCATCATCTAACTCGCCAAGTTCCATATAGGCATCACCAATTAATGAATAGGCATGAGCCTGCACCAAAAAGTCGGAAGAAGAAAACTTTTTCAAATGATCAGCTGCAGATTGAAATTCACCTGTGGATAGATAAATAGAACCTACATAGTAGTGAGCTAGATTAGAAGCATCAGTTCCACTATATTCATCTATAATGGTAAGAAATCCAGGTTCTACACCATCTCCATTCAAAGCAAAGTCTAAACTATCCTGCTCGAAATAGTAAACTGCTTGGAACATTTCTCCTTGAGCCTTCTCGTTTTGATTGGCTTTATGTATCTGAAACCCAATTATTCCTGCAATAATTAAAATCACCGCACCAATGGCTCCGCCAACAAATTTGGCGTTGTCCTTTAAGAAGGTCTCCCCTCTTCCAAGGCGGTCAGCAATTGCTTCCGGATTCTCAAGAAGCTCATTGGATGTATCTGTAGTCGGTTTCCCTTTTTTGTCTTTTGAGTGGCCATCATTTTTAATTTTGAGTGGCAAATATAGATTATGTTTTAATGAATAACAAAACTATTGTGGCCTGAGCAGTAAAAAATGAATAAGTATGGTTAAACTCTGCTATATTTCCCCATCTTTTCACCACTCTATCACTTCATTAGCTTTAGTTATCATGTTTTTTGCCCTTCTAAAGCGAATGCTACATAAGGCTGTTTACCCATGCTTCCAATTTGCCTATAAATAAAAACGCTCCACCTTCAAAAATCATTGAAAGTGGAGCATTTCCATTAATCTAACAAACTAGGACTTCCAAGGTCCGGTAATGGCCAAGGTAATGCCAGGGCCTTGAATATTTACAAAATAGGTTTTTCCGGATGGTGAAAACACTCCTCCTGCTAACTCAGACTCAAAACCTACATTTTCTGCGAGGTGATACAATTCACCTTTTGGGGTTACCCCTACTAGGAAAGGATGTTTGTGATCCTCACATAAAATAACATCCCCCCAAGGAGCCACAGCTAAATTATCACAATTCTTTAATATCTCCCTGTCTTCAGATTCTACGAATAGGGTCAACTCTCCGGGGTTGTTTTTTCTTCAGGTTTTCCTTCGTCTTTACTTGGTGTGTAACGAAATACCTGTCCTGCACCTATTTTACCTCCATTGGTACAGGCAAAGTAAACCTCCTTGTCTCCATACCATATTCCCTCTCCTCTAGCAAAAACAGCTGCCCCTTTGTCAAAGCCTTGGAAACGCAGGTCATCTTCAGGACTTTCCACATTTTCAATGTCAACCCATGTCACTTTATGCTTTTTCATTAGTGGAAACTCAGGGCCTTCACTGTCTTCCCAGTTTCTGGTATCCCTACTTTTCTCACCCAAAATGACAAGTGCTTGTAATTTACCTCCTTTATGAAGTTTACCCGGATTATTAGGAATGTATCTATAAAAAATACTGTCTCCTCTGTCCTCTGTAAGGTAAACAACACCCGAGGCAGGATCTACCGCTACCGCCTCATGATTGAACCTACCCATTGCCTTAATCGGTAGTGGCTTTGCTCTTTTTATTTCCTCAGATGCCGGAACCTCAAAAACATACCCATGATCTTTTTCTAAACGTCCTTCGTAACCACCCTTTTTTAATGTACTTTCTTCACAAGTAAGCCAAGTCCCCCATGGAGTAATACCACCTGCACAGTTTCTAACGGTTCCTGCCAAGCTCATGTATTGTTTTTCCAGTTCCCCGGTATTCTCATTGTAAACAAAAGTTGAAGTACCTCCTAAACCGGGTAATAAACCTTTTCCAAAATCATAAAAATCTTTGGGACTAATTTTATCCACCAACTCATTGTTTTTTCCAAAGCCCGAATTTTCTAATGAATCAGGACTAAGCTCATGATTTCGAACCACTATTGTCCTTCCATTCTTTCCTTGAAAAGCACCCATCCCATCTGAGGCCCCTGGTAAATAAAAGCCATCGTCCATTTTATCTCCTTTGGTTGTAAGGATTTTATAAGTGAATCCTTCAGGTAAATTTAAAATACCTTCAGGGTCTTTCTGTAATGGACCATAGCCTAATGTAGCTGGAGTTGCTGTTTTCCCTAAAACTTGGTTGGGATTGATAAACTGATACAACCCCATAAAGCCAAGCGTGGCCATTCCAGAGGTTTTAATAAATTTTCTTCGTGTGTCTTTGTTAAATGGATTCATATAAAATTTTCAAATGGTTATTACTTAACTATACGCTAAAATCCTAAATCATACCTTATTTTTTAAAAAGGGTCCCTCCCTTATTATGAATAAGCAGTTTAATTAAAATCAAAATAATTACCTACCATTAATCTTTTAACGGTCAAAATCAACCTCTTACAAAATTTTTAAAGAAGGTTTGAATACTATTATGACTAATGAATCTTCTGGTTTACCAATTTTTTTGTAATCTTAATTCATTGCTATCAAAATCATTCAAATTCATCATTATGTATATATTAATATTTGCTACACAGGAAAAAATCTAAATCCTATGGAATAATCTCCGTTGCCAAGATTAATATAGGCCGAAAAACCATGAAGACTAAATGGTTGATTTTTTTGCGGACTAAAAACTATATAAGAAATCTACAGAACCAATACCATTTTCTAAGGTTAATCTTGGTTTTTTGCTTCCAATGTCAAGCAATTACCTTTGTGCTTCAACCAACTAATTATGGACCAAATTACAAGTGATAAAAAAGAAGTATTAATGGCCGCGCTCCAACGTTGTCAAAACCCATTTGTCATTGCGCAAATCGAAAATCTATTGGAAAGGGAGCGTTTACTCGACCCCATTGGAGAAATTTCCTTAGATTTTCCCCTTTTGCTCCAAGTAAAATCCACTAGAGACACCTCTTTGCAAACAAACCTTAAAGTTTGGTCTATGAACAATTTGACCCAATACCAAAATAGGATCGTTTGGCCAAAATTCATAATCTCCTTCATCATGCTTATCATCTCTGCTGCCATCATCAATAATTTTTCTTATGAGGAAGGAACCTTACAGTATTCCAATTTTATTTCCGGAATGGCAATAATTTATGGCTGCTTATGGTTCTTCTTTTTTATCGATGCCCTTTTAATTATGGTTTTGGCCTATATGGGAAAAGTGAAAATAGCTCAGAGTTCCCTGGTTAGAACTTTAATCTGTTTGATCTTTCCACCGATAGCTATTGGACAACGCAACTTAGTGGAGCCACAGAAAATATGGTTACCATTTTATAATTGGTCAAAGTGTAATGAAGGATTATACAACCATTTAAAAAAACAATTTTCAATTCCTATGATTATTATAGCCTTACTAATCATTCCGGTATTGTTAATCGAGTGGCAATTTTATGAAGAAGTCGAAAGTTTTTTAAATATGGACCTATCGTTACTTCTTGGATTGATTCAAGGCTTTATCTGGTTTGCTTTTGCTTTCGAATTTTTGCTATTGATCGCAATTACTGACAACAAATTTTCCTACATCAAAAAAAACTGGATTGACCTCCTTATTATTTTACTTCCATTTGTATCCTTTGTAAGGTCTTTAAGGCTGGTAAAGGTGGCCAAGATTACTCAACTTTCAAGAGGTTATAAGCTGAGGGCATTACTGATGAAAGCACGTGAAGGGTTTATTTTCGCAAGTTTTTTCCAGAATTATGGCTGTGAAACCGGACTTTCAATTGAAAAAGTTAATGAAGAAGTTAAATGAAAATCAAAAAGAGAGAGAAATAATTGAAGAAGACCTCGCCAAATTGTGCAAATGGCTCCTGGATAAAAAGCAAACCAATCCATAATGGTTTTAGAAAGGAGTTCAGAATAACTTTATTTGTCGATATCCCAATTAAACTAATTTTAGGTATATTGAAGCTCTTTTTCAAATCCTTAAAAATTTCAAATGTCACTTAAAACTATCCTCGGTTTTCTTCTTTGTGGGATGCTGGTTTCAAACCTTCAAGCACAGGAAAGTTTGAAGATTTCACCTTCGGTAAAAAAAATTGTTTTCTTGGGAAATAGCATAACCTATTCAGGTCAGTATGTGGATTATGTAGAAACTTATTTAAGGCTTTCCTATCCTGACAGGGAATGGGATTTCATCAATATAGGGCTTCCAAGTGAAACTGTTTCGGGCTTATCAGAAGAAGGTCATGCAGATGGAAAGTTCCCTAGGCCTGACTTACATGAAAGATTAGATAGAGTCCTTAATGAACTGAAGCCGGATTTGATTTTTGCTAATTATGGGATGAATGATGGAATCTATCTTCCTTTTGATGAGGAGCGATTTAAAGCCTATCAATTGGGACTAAAAAAACTTCATGATAAGGCTAAAGCCATAGGGGCAGACATCATCCATAGTACACCCCCAGTATACGACCCAAAGAAAGGAGCAGCTTATGCCAATGTTTTAGATATCTATGCTTCGTGGCTATTAAGTCAGCAGTATACAGAAGGATGGCAAGTTATTGATATCCATTGGCCTATGCGAAAGTTCCAAGAAGACCAAAGACTGTCTGACCCTACATTTGAACTGGCAAAGGATGGGGTACACCCGGCTGATCTGGGGCATTGGATAATGGCAAGAAACCTACTGTTGGGAATAGGCGAGATAGATTACCTTAAAGAAAACCAACCTTCTGAGGTTTATAAAAACTTCAATAATGGCTTAGAAATATTATCCCTTGTAAAAGAAAGACAATCCATCACTAAAGACGCCTTACTCAACCATATAGGTCACAAGCGACCGGGCATGAAAAAAGGGCTTCCTTGGAAAGAGGCCGCAATCGAAAGAAAAGCAATTCTTCAAAGAATAAACGAGCTTAACAAAGAACAGTAAGCAAACTCGTCTTAACCAATTCACACCATTTGGTATTGTGCTTCTTTTCCCTACTCAAGGTTATTAAACGCTATGCCTACACATTCTATTAAATGTTGAAAATCGTTTCAACTCGGATAATGTAATAGTAATCCTCCGACCTGAAAATAGTCAGGGGTAAAGCCTGTACCGTGTTTACTTGAAGTGTTGTAATCAGAGGTAAATCAGGCAGTTAAAATATTTTGAATAGTACCGCGTTGGTAAAATTGAAAGCAGCAAGGAAGTGGCTGCTTTTTAAGCGATTTCAGCCCGTAATAGATAGTCTATTGCATATTTCGGGGTTTAAAATCAACAATTTAGATACCTTAGACTGAAAACAAAAAAGCCGATTGCATATACAACCAGCTTTTCCATATTTTAAGATCTTGTTTTCTATTTTCCCTCAAGTGCATTTGCTCCGGCAACGATTTCAAGGATTTCGTTGGTAATGGCAGCCTGTCGGGTTCTATTATAAACCAGTTTCAAATCTTTCAATAGATCTGCAGCATTATCTGTTGCTTTGCTCATGGCAGTCATCCTAGCCCCATGCTCTGAAGCGTTGCTATCAAGAATGGCCTTATAAAATTGAATTTTCAAGGAATTCGGCACCAATTCTTCAATAATATAATCTTTGGAGGGCTCAAAGATATAGTCCTGTTGGGATATATCATTCTCTTCCTCTTCCATTTTAGCAATGGGTAAGAATTGTTCTTTAACAACAACCTGAGTGGCCACGTTTTTGAATTGGTTATAGACCAAAATAACTTGATCAAACTCACCCTCAACGAAAGCTTCCATTACATATTCAGCAGCTTTTTTAACCGGCTCAAAGGTAATGTTTTCAAACAACCCGGAATGAGCCGTCACCAAAGAATAATCTTGTTTTTTAAAGAAATCAAGGGCCTTTTTTCCTACGGGCATCACCGTAATATTTTGACCTTGATGCTCTTGGATAACAACATTCGCAGCTTTAATAATATTCGAATTAAAAGCACCACACAATCCTTTATCGGAAGTGATAGGGACAATTAATAAGTTGGCTACACTACGTTCCTGAGCATATACAATATCAGACACTCCTTCAGCTCCTGAAGAAATATTATTGAGGATGGAAGTTAGTTTTTGAGAATAGGGTCTCATCTGCACAATTTTCTCCTGTGCCCTTCTCAATTTAGCAGCCGCCACCATTTTCATAGCTTTGGTAATCTGCTGGGTAGAGCTTACCGAATTGATCCTTTCTTTTACTTCCTTTAAATTTGCCATAATTATTCTATATCCTTCTTATATACTGTTTAAGACCAGTGCTAATTAAGCTGTGTATTTTGGAGTCAACTCCTCAACAGCTTTTTTAAGCAAATCGCCTGCAGTATTTAGGTCTCCTTTATTGATCGCTGTAAGGGCTTCAGGGTATTGAGCAGTAATAAGATTATAAAAGTCTTTTTCAAAATCCCTAACTTTTCCAACAGGGACATTGTCTAACAAGCCTCTGGAAGATGCATAGATAATTGCAACTTGAAGATCCACACGAACAGGTGAATATTGTCCTTGTTTAAGAATTTCCTGATTTCTTCTACCTCTTTCAATAGTTCTTTTGGTGGTAGGGTCAAGATCAGATCCAAATTTAGAGAAAGCCTCTAATTCACGGAATGCAGCTTGATCAAGCTTCAATGTACCCGCTACTTTTTTCATGGATTTGATTTGTGCATTACCACCTACCCTTGATACAGAAATACCAACGTTAATAGCAGGACGGATACCTGAGTTGAAAAGGTTAGTTTCCAAGAATATTTGTCCATCAGTAATGGAAATAACATTCGTAGGAATATACGCAGAAACGTCACCTGCTTGAGTTTCAATGATAGGCAGGGCAGTTAATGATCCTCCTCCTTTCACCAAAGGTGCCAAGGAAGGTGGCAAGTCATTCATCTGCTTTGCAATTTCGTCAGAAGAGTTGATCTTAGCTGCTCTTTCCAATAATCTGGAGTGAAGGTAAAATACATCACCAGGATATGCTTCACGTCCCGGAGGTCTTCTAAGCAACAAAGAAACCTCACGATAAGCTACTGCTTGTTTGGAAAGGTCATCATAAACCACCAAAGCAGGCTTTCCTGTATCTCTAAAAAACTCTCCAATAGTGGCACCTGTAAAAGGAGCAAAGAATTGCATCGGAGCAGGATCTGCAGCAGAAGCACTTACAATTACGGTATAAGGTAGGGCTCCGCCTTTTTCAAGTGCAGCCACCACGTTAGCAACTGTAGAAGCTTTCTGACCAATGGCCACATAAATACAAAATACAGGCTCACCTTTGTCGTAAAATTCTTTTTGGTTAAGGATGGTATCAATCGCAACAGCAGTTTTACCTGTTTGTCTATCACCAATGATTAATTCACGTTGTCCCCTTCCAATTGGAATCATGGCATCAATAGATTTGATACCCGTTTGTAAAGGTTCTGTTACCGGCTGACGATAGATAACACCCGGAGCTTTTCTTTCAAGAGGCATTTCATATAGGTCTCCTTCCAAAGCTCCTTTACCATCGATAGGAACACCTAAAGTATTTACAACCCTTCCCAACATACCATTACCTACATTAATGGAGGCAATCCTTTTCGTTCTCTTGACGGTATCTCCTTCTTTAACCGATTTAGCGTCTCCAAAGAGTACAGCACCAACATTGTCCTCTTCCAAATTGAGAACCATGGCTCTTAAACCATTGTCAAATTCGATCAACTCACCAGCTTGCGCTTTAGAGAGTCCGTAAATACGGGCTACACCGTCACCGACTTGGAGTACAGTACCCACTTCTTCCAATTCTGCTTGAGTCTTGGCTTCCGAGAGTTGCTCTTTCAATATTGCCGAAACTTCATCTGGTCTTACATCTGCCATTATTGTATAGTATTATTGATTACAGCTTAATTTCTTATTAATATTTCTTCTCATACAGGTTCTGGGTTAGGTCCAGATGCAACTGTTGTAATTTACTTTTGATCGATTCATCAAGTTGTTTGTCCCCAATTTTAAGAACAAAACCACCTATTAAATTTGGATCAATCTTTTCTATGAGATTCACTTTATTTTTTCCGGAGACTTCTTTAACAATCTCCTTAAACGAGGTTCGCAAATCCTCATCCAATTGTATGGTGCTTACCACCTCCGCGGTTTGAATTCCCAGGTGATCATTGTATAACCTTAGAAATGCAGTGGCCATATCGGGGAGAAATCCAGTACGGCCTTTCTCTACCACCAAATCGAAAAACTTTAAAGTCAATGCGGAGGCATTTTTGCCAATCAAAGACTTTAAGACAGCTAATTTTTTATCAGAACTTATGACAGGGCTTTTAACCATGTCTGAAAAAGATGAATCACCAGCATTTAATGATAAAACGGTTGTCATATCCAACTTTACCTGATCCAATTCTTTTTTCTCTACTGCAAGTTCCAGCAGTGATTTTGCGTAACGAGATGCTACTTTGTATGCTGACATTCCGAGTAGATTAGTTTAATTTAATATCTTTCACAAATTCTTCTACCAACTCTTTTTGAGAAGCTTCAGTGGCAAGATTTTGTCTCATCAATTTCTCAGCAATCTTTAGAGAAAGTTCAGCAACTTGAATTTTAACATCTGTCAATGCGGCCTGTTTCTCAGTTTCAATCACAGCTTTGGCCTCTTCGATCATTTTCGCTCCAGCTTTGGCTGCCTCTTCCTTGGATATTTCCATGGTTTGGGTTGCAAACTCATTCGCGGAACGCAATATTTCATCTCTTTCAACTCGTGCTTCTTGTAGCAAACGCTCATTGTCGGCTACTAGATTTTGCATTTCCAACCTTGCTTTTTCGGCCTCATTAAGGGACGCCTCAATGGTACTGTCTCTCTCATCAAGTGCTGAGAGGATTGGCTTCCATGCAAATTTGGCTAAAATGAAAAATAAGATGGCAAAGGCTATTAGTTGCCAAATAATCAAACCTAATTCAGGACTAATCAAATCCATTTTGTGTATTTTTTAAGCTAAAGATCAGTTTTGTTCAATAATTAAGAAAGGACCGGCCTAACGCCGGTCCAATTTTTCTAGAAAGTAATATTACCATTAAGTGCGATAAGTAGACAAACTACTACTGCAAACAAGGAAACTACTTCAATAAGAGCAGCGATGATCAACATTGCAGTTTGGATTTTACCAGCTGCTTCAGGTTGACGTGCAATGCCTTCCATGGCTTGCGCACCGATTTTACCAATACCCAGACCTGCGCCTATCGCAACAATTCCGGCACCGATACCCGCACCCATAAGTGCAAAACCGGCAGTCAATAATAATGAAGTTAACATACTCGTTTTTATTTAATTTAATTGAACAAAGATTTCATAATTAATGCTCATGCCCATGCTCGGCTACAGCAGAACCGATATACATGGCAGAGAATAAAGTAAATACATAAGCTTGAATAGTAGCTACCAGTAATTCTATCACATTGATAAATACTACCATAAAGGTCGAAGCCACTCCTACAGCATAAGACTCAAAAATAAAGATCAGCCCTATAAAGCTTAGAATAACAATGTGCCCGGCTGTAATCGCTACAAATAGTCGAACAGTAAGGGCGATAGGTTTGGTGAACAAACCAATTATCTCTACGGGTACAATCACCAATAATAGTGGAAGCGGTACCCCGGGGTAGCCACCACATGTTTCCAATAGTCTTTGTTACCATTAATATTGGTAATGAAAAATGTTATTATCGCTAAGGAAAACGTTACAGCAATATTCCCTGTTAGGTTCGCTGCACCAGGCACCAAACCCAAAAGGTTTCCAACCCATATAAAGAAAAACAAGGTCAATAAATAGGGAGTGAACTTTTTGTATTTTGGGCCAATATTAGGCTTTGCAATTTCATCACGGACAAAAAGAACTATGGGCTCAATAAAGGAAGCAATTCCTCTTGGGGCTTTATTCGGATGCTTTTTGTAGTAACCGGAAGCTGACAGTGTAAAGAATAAGGTCACGGCCAATATCAAAAACAACATGGCCACATTTTTTGTAATGCTCAGATCAATAAAAAACCTGCTTTCATCAACTGCTTTAAGCTTATCATGATCATCTATATAGTACCCATTGTGCTCTACACCGAAATGATGCGTTTCGGGATCTACAAATGAGGAAGAAGAATAAAACTCAATCCCCCTGTCAGAAGAGTAGATAATTACAGGAAGAGATAGTGTGACATGCGTATGCCCTATGGTGGCAAAATGCCATTCATGGGAATCCTTAACGTGATGCATGATGAAGCTTGTTTTATCTTCATCACCATCAGAGGCAGCCATTGCTGCTGCAGAAAATGTCAGTAAAATTACTGACAATAAGATACTTAACCTGGTAAATTTGCGGACCATCAAAACAATTTTTATTGCCTATTTCGAATGAAGGCGCAAATTAGTTATTAAGCCGTACATATCAAACAATAAGTACAACAAATAAATCACAAAGAAATCAACCACAAACCAAAGTAAATTTTCGTGACCTAGCCATAAAATAAAAAACAAAGATAATACAGCAAAATAATCTAATTATGGTCATTCCCAAAATCACAGAAACACTGGTAAATGCTTCTAATTTCATCAATTTTTCTGCCAAAAACCCTGTAACTCCTGTGAGAACTGCAAAAAATAAAAGTATGGTATATATTAAGGTATGCACCCATGGTCCGGGATATACCAGTTCAATAAACCAAATAATTGCAAAAAGCAACAATGAAAAAAACACCAACCCCAACAATGGGTTTTTAAATAAAGCCTTCATCTGATTGAAATATTTTGGAAGAGATTTTAAGAAAGATTTACTCTTCTTTATTTTTCTTAGGAGAAATGGACTTGAAGAGTTGGTAAAAAGCAATGGCTGTAGAAAGAAAACATCCTATTAATAAATAAAGAGGAAATTCCATATTGCTCTTCAAATGTAGCCTGTACCCTAAATAGCTACCAAGACCAATAATGGCACACATTTGAAAGGCCAAACCGAAGTATTTAACATACACCGGAGGCTCAGTTTGAGGAGGCTTGTTTTTTGGTGTCCCCATCTTTTCTTTCCACTTTTAATTGGTTACTGTTGCCCATATTGCATTTACCATTGAACTCAGCACCATTTTCTATGATTAATTTTTTGGTATAAATATCACCATAGATCAATGCTGTCTTTTTTAGATAAAGTGAATCTGAACAGTAAATATCTCCTTTGATCTCTCCGGAAATTTCCACATCTTGAGCCCTAACATCTCCATTGACCTTGGCTGACTCGCCAATGACAATTTTCTGCTGAGAATCTAGTGATCCATCCACCGTTCCCTCTACTCGGATATTTCCCTGAGAACCTATATTGCCTACTATTACTGTTCCTAATGCCACAAGATTACTTGAAGTAACCAACTCTGTGGTATTTTTCTTATCATCAGTATTTTTTGCCATATCTAATCAAATGTAATAAATTCTTGAGGGTCAAGCGGATTTCCTCTGTACCACAACTCAAGATGCAAGTGCTGTCCGGTGGTCTGTTCACCGGTGTTTCCTATTATGGATATTATTTCACCACCACGAACGGGGTCTCCAATCGATTTCAATATTACAGAATTATGTTTGTAAATAGAAATCAATTCATTCGAATGCTGTACTGCTACTACATGACCGGTCTCTAGTGTCCAGCTAGAGAAAATCACAGTACCATCAGCAATGGCTTTCACTGGTTCATTTTCAGCGGCAACAACATCTACACCGAAATGATTTTGACCGGATGAAAAACCACTTGAAACCACTCCTTTAACCGGTGGAAAAAAATAGTTGTCAGTAAATGCCCCACTACTTATCCTTCCAAAACTCGATTCCTCAAGAGGAAGCGATTCAAATTCTCCGATAATTTTCTTGGTGGCGTCACTACTTTTATACAGGTCAATCTCCCCTCTATTCACTACTGGTTGGCTTGCGGTATCCGAAGTTTCCGGTGTATTGTTTTCAAATTCACCGGAAATAACATTCTGAATATTTTTAACATATTGATCCTTGGCTTCAACCTCCATGATCAATGAATCAATTGATTCAGACAAGGCATGAATTTTAACCATATTTTCTGTTTCTATATAAACGGGATCAAACCACCTCGCCAACAAGGTTTTTGATAAAAACAAAGATATCACAAAGCAGGTCATGAAAACTAATACGAACAATAATCCTACCCTGACCTTCGTAATATTAAAGGAGGTAATAACCGAAAAGTCTTCCTCCTTTCTAATTACTATCAGGAACTTTGTTTCTATCCAGTCGTTTATTTTCTGTTTAAGGCTCAATGGACACTTGTTTAAGATATTTATTTTTTACAAAAATAGAATTTAATTCCTTTCGTTTAAATATTTATTCCAAAAGAACTAATTTGGACAAGAATTCAAACTCAAAAACATTGCAAAGGGTCATTTTATTTTTCTTTTTAATCATAAGCGTGAATTTGCTATCTTCTTGCTCTTCGCAAAAAGACACCTTCACAAACCGATTGTACCATAACACAACGGCAAGATTCAATGCCTATTATTATGCCAAGGAGAAAATCTTAGAATTAGAAAAAGAAATAGAAAATGAATACCAAGAAGATTTCTCTCAAGTATTGCCCGTATTTTATCCTATTGATAGTAGCACTGTTTCAGCCAAAGAGGACCTATTGAAGGAAGCCCGGGAAATGGCTTCAAAAGCCGTAGATTGGCATAAAATAAGCAAATGGGTAGACCCTTCCTATTTCCTTATTGGTAAGGTGGACTATTACAAAGGCAAACATGAAGAAGCTCAAAACACTTTTAAATTCCTCAATGTCAATAGCTCTCAGGATGAGGTAAGGCACGTCGCGTTGATACAGTTGCTAAGGTCATTTATCGACCATCGCCAATATGAAGATGCAAGCTTTGTTATAGATTTTCTTTCAAAAGAGGAAAACATCTCTGACGAAAATAAGCAATACCTATATAAAACTTTGGCTTATTATTATGAGGCTCGCGGAGAAATGGATTTGATGGCTCCATCCTTATTTAAATCTCTCGAATATACATCTAGCAGATCAGAGGCGTCCAGAATAAACTTTATTTTGGCCCAACTGTATCAAAAATCAGGTTTAGATGCATTTGCTTATGAATACTATCAAAAAGCACTATCAGGTAGCCCAAATTATGAACGAACATTTTTTGCCCAGCTCTATTCCCAACAAGTGGCAGAATTGGAACGAAGCAAAGATTTGAAACGAGTTAGGGAATACTATGATGATCTTTACAAAGACAATAAAAATGTAGATTTCAGAGATGTTATTCTATTTGAAAAAGGCCGGTTTGAAAAAAAACAAGGCAATTTGGAGGAAGCTATTAGACTTTACACCTTGGCAGCTAAAGAGGAAGGGGAAAACGAACGCCAGAAAGGATATATTTACGAAGAACTCTCGAATGTTTATCTAAATGAAAAAGAGGATTTTCTTAAAACAAAATATTACTTGGACAGTGCCATATCTAAGTTTAAGGAGACAGATAAAAATCATGGTGTCCTTGCTGCCCGCAAAGTCATCTTTGATCAATATGCAACCAATTATGAATTGCTCACCTATAATGACAGCCTGATTCAACTAAGTCAGCTCAGTGCTGAAGAACAAGAGAAATATGTTGATGATTTCCTAGCGTTGGAGGAGGAAAGACTCATCAATGAGGCGAAAATGGCTGAAGAAAAGAAATCTCAAGGGATCTTTGAAAATTTGCTGGCTTTTGGAGGAGGTGGTGGTGGTTCAGGAGCCTCATTTTATTGGGACAATCCTGTAGCCATTCAAAGAGGAGCATTGGAGTTCACTCAAATTTGGGGCAATAGACCTTTGTCCGACAATTGGCGAAGTAGCGATAGGGGTTTCAGGAGGCCGCCAATTCAGTGGAGAATAATATCGCTGTTGATGAGCCGATGGAGGAGGCAGAAGAAAACAGTTCGGCTACCATCACAGCAAAGCTTCCTGATAAAAACACCCTCTTGAGCCAAATCCCTAATACGCCGGAGGAACGAGAAAAGATGGTAACCCAAATGGAAGAGGCTTATTTCAATTTGGGTAAATTGCTTTACTTTGACCTCAAGCAATCGGAGAAATCGATTGAATACTTGGAGGCTTTAATAGAAAAGTATCCGGAAACCTTAAAAAAGCCTGAAGCCTATTATACCTTATTCTTAGCCAATCAAGATTTGAACATTAACGCGGATAGATACGCACAACTATTGAATCAGGAATTTCCTAATTCTCAATTTACCAAGTCCATAAATAACCCCGACAAAGTCTCAGGATCCCAGGCAAACCTAGCTTCAGGGGAAAATTATAAAGTTGCCTACGGCCTTTATAAAGACAGGGCCTATGAAGAGGCAAAAAATATTATTAGAAAAACCCTCGATGAATATCCATTGACAAAAAATACGGATCGATTATTGTTATTGGATATCATGATCACCGGTCAATTAGAATCATTGGAAATTTATAAAAATAGACTTCAAACGTATTTACAGCAAACCAAAGAAGAAGAACTCTTGGCCTTTGCTGAAAAATTATTAAATGCAGTGAGTGATGAAAGCGAAGAGGTAGCAGAAGAAAACGCTGAGGAGCCGGATGAAAATGAGCTGCCTTCAGACATTTCAATAGTGAAACCCGAACCTCCTGCAGAAGTTTCTCCTTATAAAGAAGGCCTAAATCAAACCCATATTTTCATTTTACCAATGAATGCATCATTAGCTGAGACTGCCAATGATTTGACAGCTTCCCTAGAGAGTTTCCACAATGCCAATTTTGCCAATCAAAGACTAAGAACAGGCACCATATCACTAGGAAAGGACACAAGTATTTTGATCATAAGCCCTTTTTCCAGTGCAGAAAAATCTCTAGCCTATAAAGAAGCCTTTTTAAATAGTTTTAATAATGATTCCTTAACTGAGGAAATAAAAAATAGTAGTTTTGTAATTTCAATTGGTAATTTCCAACAACTCAACAAAAGGAAAGACATTGAGGAATACAGGTCTTTCTATGAGAAAGCTTATTGACATCCAGTATGAGTAAAGTAAAAAATAAAAATTCCAAGCCACTTTATGTTAAAATAATAAGGTATATGTGGCTTGCTTTCATTTTAGGATTGGCAGGATTTGTCTTGTTTGTAGTATCCGTAAATGCAAATTTCTTAGGCTTATTCGGAGAAATGCCCGAATTTGAATCATTAGAAAATCCCGATAGTGAATTGGCTTCTGAACTATACTCTGCAGATGGGGTCTTGTTGGGCAAATACTTTAGGGAAAATAGAACTCCCGTAACTTACAATGAACTTTCTCCCAATATTATCAATGCCTTGATCGCCACTGAGGATGTAAGGTTTGAAGACCATTCAGGAATAGATCCCAGAGCATTGGGTAGGGTCTTTGTCAAATCCATCCTTTTGATGCAAAAAAATGCCGGAGGAGGAAGTACCCTTAGCCAGCAAACGGCAAAAAACCTATTTAAAACGCGTTCCGGGGATTCTCAGGGACTTTTAAGTAAAGTACCTATATTGAATATGGTCATCATCAAAACCAAAGAGTGGATTGTGGCCACAAAGTTAGAAAGCGCCTATACCAAAGATGAGATTTTGACCATGTACCTGAACACTTCAGACTTTGGAAGCAATGCATTCGGTATTAAAACTGCTGCTAAGACATTTTTTAATAAGGATACAAGAGATTTAAATATATTGGAATCCGCTACTCTGGTAGGTTTGCTAAAAGCCCCTTCCTATTACAGCCCTGTGTATAACGCCGAAAATTCTACACGAAGACGGAATACGGTGATGGCTCAAATGAAGAAAGTAGATTTAATCTCGCAATCTCAATTTGATTCCTTGAGCGCAACGCCAATGGCGTTAGAATACCAAGTAGAGAGTCATAATGAAGGTTTGGCCACCTATTTTAGAGAGGTCGTTAAAGCCGATTTACTTCAATGGACAAAAGAAAATCTACAACCTGATGGAAGCAACTATGACCTTTTTGGGGATGGCCTAAAGATTTACACCACGATTGACAGTCGATTACAGAAATATGCAGAAGAATCTGTTCAGGAACACATGTCAGAGCTTCAAAAGAAATTTGAAGAAGAGATGGGGGATCGTGATCCTTGGATCGATAATCGCCGAAGAGTAATTCCCAACTTTATAGAAAATGCTGTCAAAAGAACCCAAGCTTATAGAAATCTAAAAGCCAGGTATGGGGACAATACAGACAGTATTGAATACAAACTCAATGAAAAGAAAAAAATGAAGGTTTTTTCTTATGAGGGAAATATAGACACATTGATGAGTACCATGGATTCCATGAGGTACTATAAGAAATTTCTTCAAACCGGTTTTGTATCTATGGACCCTCATTCTGGCCATATCAAAGCCTGGGTAGGGGGCACCAACCATTCTCATTTCAAGTATGACCACGTTAAACAAGGAAAAAGACAACCGGGCTCTACTTTCAAACCATTCGTATATGCTGCTGCTATAGAAAATGGCTATGGCCCTTGTTATACTGTGATCGATCAGCCGGTAGAAATTAATGTACCCAATCAACCAACATGGAGGCCCAATAATGCTGATGGTAAATTCACCTATGAAAGAATGACTATCAGGTCGGCCATGTCGCAGTCAGTCAATTCAATTACTGCCTATATGATGAAAAAACTCAGCCCGGAAGTGGTAGTAGAAACTGCCAAAAGGATAGGCATCACTAGTGAACTTGAAGCAGTACCAGCCTTGGCACTGGGGACTGTAGATGTATCCATTATGGAAATGGTAGGTGCCTTCAGTACTTTTGTCAACAAGGGGGAGCACATCACTCCGATTTATATTGATAGAATAGAGGATAAAAATGGCAATGTATTGCACCAATTTATTCCTAGAAAAAGACCGGCAATGAGCGAAGAGCATGCCTATATCATGGTTTATATGTTGAGAGGTGGAACAGAGGAAGAAGGAGGAACTAGTCAAGGTTTACCTTGGAGTATAAGAGATGAAGGCAACGAAATAGGTGGCAAAACAGGTACTACCCAGAATGCATCAGATGGATGGTATATGGGAATAACAAAAGACTTGGTCAGTGGAGTATGGGTAGGTGGAGATGACAGAGCCATACATTTCAGAAGCTGGATCAATGGTCAAGGTTCCAGAACTGCTCGGCCTATATGGTCAAAGTACATGAGCAAGGTTTATGAAGATACTTCATTGGGCATCACCAAAGGACCATTCCCTAAACCTGAGAGACCTATCAGTATAGAAATTGATTGCTCAAAATACGATCTTGAAACGGAGGAATATCAAGAATTTGACTACGATGCAACATCAACAGATTTCTAGGTTCTTCTTCTGTTAATATTCTTGAGGATTAACTATTCCTTTCAAAAAAGTTATTTAAAATTAATTATAGGATAGAAGCATCAGGTAATAAAAAAATCAATATTTTATTGCCTGATGCTCCTTACATACAAGGTAAATCAAATAGACCTTACATTGAGTATTTGATTAATTACAACACATATTCAGAGATCAAATAATAATACCACTGTCTCCATGGACATGCTTTCCCCTTCATATTTACCGGAAAACCACAATCAGCTACCTGAATTACCTGGGGTATATAGGTATTACAATATAGAGGGTAAGCTCATCTACGTAGGAAAAGCAAAAAACCTCAAAAAAAGAGTTGGTAGTTACTTTAGTAAAAGTGTAGGCATCAACCAAAAACCAGGAAGATGGTGAGGGAGATCAGAAAGATTGAAATCACCATCGTTAATTCTGAGTTTGATGCCTTGTTGTTGGAAAACAATTTGATCAAAAAACCCAACCCAAATACAATATCCTATTAAAGGATGATAAGACTTACCCATACCTTCTCCTTACCAACGAACATTTCCCAAGAATATATGCCACCAGAAGAGTGATCCCATCTATGGGGACCTATTTTGGACCTTTTGCAAGTGTAAAAGCAATGAACAATGTGTTGGAGCTTATTCACTCTTTATTTACTTTGAGAACTTGCCGGTTAGATCTTTCACCGGAAAAAATAACAAACTCAAAATATAAGGTTTGCTTGGAATACCATCTAGGAAATTGCAAAGGACCATGTGAAGGATTACAAAATGAAAATGAATATCTGGCCGACATCGAACAAGCAAAAAACATTTTAAAAGGCAATCTGGGAATTGCAAAAACCTATTTCAAGGAGAAAATGACAGAAAGTGCTGCTGAAATGAATTATGAAGCGGCTCAAGGATTTAAGGAAAAATTAGATTCATTAATTAATTACCAAGCTAAGTCTCTTGTAATCAATCCTAACACTGACAGTTTAGATGTCTTTACCATCGTAAGTGAAGAAAAATTTGCTTTTGTTAACTACCTAAGGATAAAAAATGGAGCCATTACCTTAAGCAAAACGGTAGAATTAAAAAGAAATTGGACGAGCCGGATGAAGAGTTACTGTTAACCGCTATTGTCAGGTTAAGGGATCAGTTTCAAAGTGATGCAAAAGAGGTTTTGGTAAATCAGGAATTTAAAGAGAGTCCGGAAGGCTTAACTTTGGTACAGCCAAAGATAGGTGACAAGAGAAAATTAATAGAGCTGAGCTTAAAGAATGCGCTCTATTATAAAAAAGAAAAACTATCCTTTGCAGATGAAGGGAAAGACAAGAAAAACAGGGTTATTCTACAATTGAAAAAAGACCTTTCTTTAAATGAATTACCTACACACATTGAGTGCTTTGACAATTCAAATATTCAAGGCACCAATCCTGTGGCAAGCATGGTGTGTTTTCTAAATGGGAAACCGGCCAAGAAAGAATACCGTCACTACCATATCAAAACGGTGGTGGGCCCGGATGATTTTGCCAGTATGGAAGAAGTAGTTTTTAGAAGGTATAAAAGACTTGTTACTGAAGAAAAGCCTTTGCCGAAATTGATCGTAATTGATGGTGGAAAGGGTCAGTTATCCTCTGCTGTTTCAGCTTTAAGGGACCTAGATCTGTACGGAAAAGTACCCATTATAGGGATTGCGAAGCGTTTAGAAGAAATATACTTTCCGGGAGATCAATACCCTATATATATTGATAAAAAGTCTGAGTCATTGCGTTTAATTCAAAGAATTAGAGATGAAGCCCATCGTTTTGCCATCACTTTTCATCGCGACCTTCGAAGCAAAGGCGCCTTAAATAGCAAGTTATTGGCCATTGAGGGAATTGGGGACTTAACTGCACACAAGCTATTAAAACAATTCAAGTCCTATAAAAAAATTGAAGCTGCATCAAAGGAGGAAATAATATCCGTGATAGGCAAAGATAAGGGCCAGAAAGTATGGGAGGCCATGCACAAAAAATAAAAGCAGGCACATTGCTGTACCTGCTTTATTATTGATGTTATACAAAGTTATTTTACCATTCCCAGAGGTTGTTTTCCCACTCCAAGAGTTCGTATTCAAATTCAACTGATTTTAAATAAGCTTGAAGTTCTTGATTAGGGTTATTTGAATCAATCATATCCACAATTAATTCATTCTCCGGATTCGTATATTTCCTTACTACTGATCGGAACAGCCTCATATCAAACGCTTGATTGTAAGGTAAATTTTTGGAAATATTTTGAAAATTTGTCCATTCTCCATGTTCCTTGGTGTCAAAATAATTGTAAAAATCTCTAAATCTTATAAAGCCAATTGTCTTTTGACCAACACCATAATTGGTTTCATTTGGCATCACTAATTCAAGGTATTTAATATCAAACCTTACCTCAGAGCGATGCTTGTCAAAAACAAAGTCTTCTCTAAAGTCCAAGTAATATAAGTCCTTTACAAATATTGAATCGCCATTTTCTGCTGTCCAAAATCTAGTTTGAAAATCCGTGATGGGAAGTGGCTCTCTAAATTCTTCATCAGCGAATACTTCAATGGAATTTTCAACAACCGCATTGTAAATATTCATCATGATTCCATCCCTCTTCAGGCCACCTGTGCCATAAAATGGCAAATTGTATTTCTCCCTAAGATCAATTCTTCTCCACACACCAATTTGGTACATTTTGTCAGAATCTCTAATTGGAAGGACAGAATATACAGTATCCATATCATAACCACCATCACCTACATTCATTCCAGGATTACCGGAATTAGGGATATTTTGGGAAAACCCCGGCAATGCAGAGAAACAACACGCAACAATGCCAATTGCCAGTAGCCCAATTACTTTCCTTAATTCTTTCATGATTTCTTACATTTAAATATAGAACGATTCAACTAACCGAATATTATTTAATCGGAATTGGGAAAACTTCGTTCACAGCGCTTTTAATTTTGCTACCCCTAAAATTGGTTCGTGTCACTTCCTTTACGATGACCACCAAACGATCTCCGGACTGTGCTTGTGCAAGTAAATTTCTTACTGCTATATTTTGTCCAGAAATAGCTACACTTTCTCTAGGCACATCATTTCGAACTAGCCTTACTTCACCTGCAGTAACTTCAAAGTTAGCATCTCTTGGCATGGTTCTACCAAATGTTGGCTCAGGAACTGCCCTGATTTGGAGGTTTAACAATCCGTTGACAGGAGTTGAATTCTGTAAATCAATTTTTCTATCCCCATTATAAGGAATTATGGAAGGATCCGGAACAGGCTTGATATCATAATCAACGGAGCCAATTTTATTTCCACCACTAGACACCCCAATAACAACTTTTCCTGAAGCGGCCGGAATAATGGTTACATCAGAAGGTCTTGAACCTTTGACGGCTTGGCCCCCTGACACAGAGAAGTTAGGCGCATAGGTATTTCCTAAAGCAGGAACCTCAATAACCAAATCGTTGGCACATTCAGCATACAACTGGTTCACCACTTCAGAGCTTACTTTGATCACCGGTTGGGCTACGAAGTAGTCATAATCTATGGTGAAAACACTATCCTCTCCACCAATAGGAACTGTAATCTCACCTTTGAGAGATCTAGCCGCTAATCCTCTGTCATCATAATTAGAAGCCGGAGCTACCGGAAATTTAATTTGACCAAAACCTTCCTCAACAGGAATTTCTCTACCATCAGCAGTCATTTTCAACTCGGTGGATGAGGAGGAAGATGCCAAAAACATTTCAGCTTCGAAAGTAGTCCCTGCTGCCACAACATTTGAATTGGCGGCAATTCTTGCTTTCAACTTATCAGCTTCAAAGATAAATGAACCTAAAGAATTGGTAATTGCTGTCAGGGCTTCACTTTCAATATTCAACACCTCATTTTGATGCTGACTAATAATTGCTAAAACAGCACCAATTGGAGATTTGACATAGTTTAAGTTTACATAATCCTTGAAATTTACATCGACATCATTTTTGAAAAGGTCGATTTCGTCAGCATTCTTAGCTATTCTTTCGAAGGACATGTCAATATTCAATCCAGCCAATATTTGTTCTAGCTCTTCAGGAAATTCATTCAACTTTTCCTGCATGTCATAGCCAAGGCGATTATTATTGAATAAATTACCCGGAATATCAACATTTTTAAGTGCAGAAGATTTAAAGTTGCCTTGATCATCAATGGCATTTGATTCTTCAATCAACTTCGTTTTTGCTTCTTCCAAATAACTTACCAATTCCGCACTTTTTTGGCGAATTTCCTTGGCTGCTTCCACTTTAGGGATATCAACCTTGTTATTACCTTGTTGTTCTACCGTACTAGATATAATATTTACAGAAAATAGGTTTTTCTGAACATAATTCTTTGAAGTTCTTTCCAACCCATCGTTGATCAATACAAATTTTTGTAGGATTTGGTTACTTACTTGTAAAGCCAGCAGCGCGGTCAATACTAAGTACATCATCCCGATCATCCGCTGTCTTGGTGTTTCTTTACCACCCGCCATAAGCTATTTTACTTTATGAATATATATAAATAAAAATTTGATTGGAATTATGTTTTATTAACCTTTCATGGCTGTTAGCATGCCACCATAAATATTGTTAAGCGATTTAACATTTTTATTGAGTTTAGCCAACTCATTTTTGAATGTCTCTGTTTCTTTTCCTGCTTCCTGAATCCCTTCCATTGCTACACTAACATTGGAATAGAATTTACTAATGGTTTTGGCATGCATATTGGAATCTTTCAATTCTTCCTCATACACATTATTTAATGAAGCCAGGCTCTTGGTTACATTCACTAATTGGTCTCTATAAGCCTTTGCTCCCTCAGATGCCGAAGACATTTCAGCCAAAGCACTTGCAGTTTTGGTATAAGACTCATTGATTTCAAGCATTGATTTGGATGCTTTTTTACATTTTCAGCATAATCATTGGTAGCAACCGCTGCATCCGAAAGCTTACCTAATTTCTCTGTTGAACTAGCTAGGTTTTGCATGCCTTTCCCCAGACTTTCGATCAATTCAGGGCCTATTTTTGCTTTAGCCAACATTTCATCCAATTTTTGGGAAGTTTGATCAGTATTTTGCACAGCCCCTCCTCTTCTTACCGGAGTAGCTCCTGCATTTTCACCTTCCAGCTCAGGATACACCTTTGTCCAGTCTAATTCTTCATTTTTAGGTTCAAAAGCAGATAGAAAAAATATCAATGCTTCTGTTGACAAACCAACACCGATCATTATGGAAGAAAAACGCCAGTCCAAAATTTTGAACATCGCACCAAGAATTACAATTGCGGCACCAATACCATAAATTTTAGGCATTATTGATCCGTAGAATTTATAAGCGAAAGTGTTATTTTTTGTAGACATATTTAGTAAAAATAAAAATTTAAAACGGTTTGCTAGTATTTGATTTTAAGTGATTATTAATAATTATCGACGGCTCCTTTTGTTTGAATTAACATTCATGGAACCTGACCTTCCAATATAAGTCATCGTCGTTCTAAATCCAATATGAGCCGTCTGAACAAATTGGTATTCAAAATTCCTTGAACTAGTTTCTAAAAATACCCTACATCTTTCCACGATCCGCCTCTCACTACTTTTCTACTTTCAGTAGAATCAATATACGTAGGATTCATATCCCATATCAAAGCATTTGCAGCAGGATTGTACGCATCTTCTACCCACTCTGCTACATTTCCTGCCATATTATATAGCCCGTATCCATTGGGTGCAAAAGCATCCACAGGAGCTGTATAAGCAAATCCATCATCTATATAATTACCCCTTCCAGGTTTAAAATTAGCCATCAAACAGCCTCTCCTATTTTTAAGGTAAGGACCTCCCCAAGGATATTTTGCAATATCTTTACCTCCTTTTGAAGCGTATTCCCACTCTGCCTCTAATGGTAAACGAAATTTAGGCATATCAAACTCTGAATCGTCATTGGCATTCATATGGTATGATTTCCACTCACAAAATTTCTTGGCCTGGTCCCAACTAACACCTACAACCGGATAGTCATCAAAAGCCGGATGATCGAAATAGTATTCCATCAGGGGATCTCCATAGTGATGTGTGAAACTTTGGGACCAAATTGTGGTATCAGGCAACAGTTCTTCCAAAACAAACTCTGGAGGATTTGCTTGGGTAGTAGGAGTACCTAATGCCAATTCCCCCATTCTCACTGCATCTAAAAACTGTCTGTATTTATTATTAGACACTTCATATTTATCCATAAAAAACTCAGAGATAGTCACTTGTTTATTGGTTGATGACCTGCTTACACCTATATCTTCATCTGCTTGACCCATCCAGAATGTCCCCGCCTTGATAGGAACCATCTCAAATGGCAGGGATTGCTGCCAGCCGGATCTTTTAGGCACACCCGTTACCTCACCTCTTCTATTGAGCTTTTCACTAGCTGTACCCTTATTTCCAAAAAGGCCACAACTTTGAAGTAGTGTCATTATTAATAACCCTGATATCAGGGTCAAAAAGCTATGATTCATTTTTTTTAACATAAATGACAATAAAGTAACTACATTCATTTTCAACCATTTAAACAATCAACTAATTCGAAATTTAACAGATTTTATTAGAAAATAGCAAAGATTTCTTCAATAAAATTCTTAAAGTTAAAACCTATATCTCGGAGTTCTTTGAATAATTCTGTCAAATTGTTTCGCTACTTGGGGTATATTATAAGTAAGCATAAACTCATGAGAAGATGGCTTTTTTGCCTGAACGCCACCCACTACCAAGTCAAATGCATACCCCAATCTAAGGGAGTTGTCTTTCAACAAACTATACCCTACCAAAACTGATGCCGATTCTTCTAACCTATAAGCCATTCCAAGACTTACTTTTTTATTATATGTGCCTATAACGCTAAAGTCATATGAAAAATTATTCAAACCAACGGATTTAACCAACATACTAGGTTCAACACTCAATTGGGCAAAAGTGTTTATTTTGTAACCAGCCATCAAATAATTATGATTTTCAAGTTGATTAGCTAAACTTCCACTACCAAAATCAAAATCAGGCTCATTTAAATGCCTGCTACTTAATCCCAAATAAAAATTTCCTCGCTCGTATAATAATCCAATAGAAGCTTGAGACTTCATTTGGTTTTCATCCCCTGCAGAAGGGATACTCGGATCAGGATTAACCGGCGAAAATTCATCAAATCTTATCGTGCTAGAAAAAAAACCACCTGATGCACCAACTCTTAAATTTCCTCGGCCTAACCTTAAGTTATACGCTAAAGAAAGATTCACCTCCTGGTTGCTAAATGGGCCTATTTGATCATTTACTGCAACCAATCCAAATCCTACCGGCAAACTTTTTAATCTCCCGGAAAAAGATATCAACTGGGTGGTGGGAGCCCCTCCTGCTCCTGAGCTCGTACTATAATTTAACCATTGACTTCTATGGAGTGCTGTTATAATATTTCCTTCTTCTCTACCTGCGAAAGCGGCATTGTAAAACATACCGTTATTCATATAGTGCGTAAACTGCGCATCCTGCTGCGCATTGGCTTTCTGGAGATCCAGAATAAAAGCCATGACGATCATCACACAAGTTAACAGGTAAATTCTTTTATTCATGCGTAAAAGATGTTTTGCTTTCCGAAATCTATTCTACACAATTAAACTGAATTTACCAGTAAAAAGATTAAAAGAAATCAGATTTTATTCGCTTTTTTATATAAAGCTCCAAAGCACCGGTCATGCTTGGGGCATTTGGTAAAGGGGCTTCTATGTCCATGATAAGGTTCATATCTTTTACCGCCTGTGCCGTAGTAGGCCCAAATGCCGCAATTCTGGTTTTCCCTTGTTCGAAATCCGGAAAATTCTGAAACAATGATTTAATTCCTGAAGGACTATAAAACGCTAAAATATCATATTTAATATCCTTTAGGTCTGATAAATCTGCTGCCACTGTATGGTAGATGATTGCCTCTGTGAAATCAATGTTGTTTTTGCTCAAAAACTCAGGAATATCATCTTTCCTAATGTCTGAACATGGAAATAAATATTTCTCTGATTTATGTTTCTTAAAGAAATCAAATAAATCGGCAGCGGTTCTGGTACCTACAAACAATTTTCTTTTCCGGATCACAATGTACTTCTGAAGATAATGAGCTGTCTGCTCTGAAATACAGAAGTATTTCATATCCGCAGGCATCTCTATTTTTAGCTCCTGACATATGCCAAAAAAATGATCTATGGCATTCCTACTCGTGAAAATTACTGCAGTATGTTTTAAAATTTCAATCTTTTGCTTTCTGAAATCTTTTATAGACACCGGCTGTACCTCTATAAAAGGCCTAAAGTCAATTTTGATCTTATATTTTTCAGTTAACTGAAAATAAGGGGACCGCTTATCGGAAGGTTTAGGTTGTGAAACCAAGATGCTCCTAACTCGATTTAGTCTGTTTTTTGTTGCTTGCGTCATTTTTTTTTTTTTCCTTTACCCTAGGAGTAATTTACAAATAACCAAAAATGGGATCAATTCCGAGGTGCAAAGGTAAGAAAATAAATGATAATTATTAAATCCATTTTTTTTATACAACCATATTGCCAAGCCTATTAATCCCAAAGAATATATTAGGAAAAAAGTATAATACATATAAGAGAAATGCTCATACAAAGAAACCCAATTGTTCGCATACACAAGCACGAGCATACCTATGATAATGAAAAGTGCAAACCCCTAACTTTTAAAAGGTAGAAAAAATGTGGAAAAGCGATTTTATTAAGGCTAAATAAGAATGCACCAGTTCCCAGCCAGATAAATTTAAAAAATGTGATTATGGTCAATAACAGGGAAAAGATAAGCCAAGCAAACACTAACTTTTCAATCCCACTTTCCAGACCCAACCCAAAGAAATCGATCCCTAAACCGTGTACTACCAAAATAACCAATAGGCCTGTACTCATATTGATCAAAACCAAGTAAAATAACAACTCGGCAGAATAAATTTTTGAAAAACTCCCCGAGTCCCAAATGTCTTCAATAGAAAATACACTTTTTGGGTTCCAGAAAATCCCAAAAATGGAAGGGAAAAAAGCCCTGAAAATGGCAATTAAAAATAACACAGCAATTAACGCAATGAAGAAAAAATCTCTAATTTCATCTTTCTTCCGCTTTTCTAAAACTTTTGCTGTTTCAACCCTTTCCCCTGAACTATTGAAATACCCTTTTTGCAATGAAAAATCTTCTGAAGAAATACCAGGCTTAAAGGCAATAATCTCCAGATGACCCTCATCATCTAAGTAGGGAAGTACAGATTTATTATTGATTACCAGTAGTGTGTCTTGTAAATAATGATCCCATAAAGCTTCATTGAAAAACAGGCTGCTGCCTTCCGGTAATTGAATTTGCCAAGAGGCATCTTGGAATTGATTGGCATTCACTTGAACTGAAATTGATTCATTGCGCTTTAACCAGCCCTCTGATAAATTTTCATGGAGGGCTGAATCATAATTCACCAAAACCTGAGCAAACGAACTTATAGGAAAGCCAATTAATACCACTAAAACCAATCCTTGAAACACGAATAAATGACCAAACCACCTCATTAAAAACGACCTGTAAAACCAAAATGAATTCTTGAATAATTGAAACCTAAAGGCTGACTACCGGCCTGGCCCATTGCGTACACGAATTTAAAGATACCACCGCTAGTTTCCAAGTTTAATCCTCCACCAAAAGAGATGGGCCAATCCTGTAAAGCTGTTCCTACTTTGTTTTCAACACTTCCCAAGTCTGTGAACAACAAAAAGTATGAATACGTACCAAAATAAAACCTAGGTTCTAAATTGATATAAATGTATCGGTTGGTATAAAAATAATTCTCATTAAAGCCTCTAATGCTCTGTAAGCCTCCAAGTCGAAAGAGGTCATTTAAAAGCAAATTTGAATTATCCATATCTCCAGCATTTACCCCAAGCTTCAAGCCTAAATTTTGCCTCCACCTATAATAGAAAGCTGCATTGGTTTGAAAATAATATTGAAGAGAAGTTTTCTCAATCTCTTGGTACAATTCAGGAGGTATACCGGTATTCTCCAATATTCGCTTATTTCCTATCCCAAAAGTGCTGGTGGCCTGCCAGCCTTGCTTGGGCATAATTATATCATCTACCCGATGGATAGCAAATGTAGCCCCATAACTGTTGTACCTAAAATCAGCAATTTCAGGTAGTTTAGATGCATTTTCATAGGCACTCACGGCCAACAAATCCCCCGCCTGTCTTTTCCCGAAAAAACTTAAATAAGCAGTGGTACTTATTTGATAACCAATATTTAAGGTGAAATCCCGATTTAAGAAAGTGGTATCTTCTTTAAGCAAATTAAACGAAGCGCTTAAATCCAAATTTGTACCCAATACAAAAGGTTCTTTTGCCTCCACCTTTAAATTCTGCGAATATTGGCTTAATCGTTGCCAATTGAGTAAATAATCCCTTCCCCTTCCTCCTACATTATACAACTGCAAATCAAATTGCCCGGTTACCAACCATTTATTGGCTTCAATTTCATTGGGCAACAAACCAATTATACCATCTAGGGTATTGACCTTCCTATCATTAACCGGTAAGTATACGGTGGCTTGCTCATTTTGGAAAGACAACTCTGAATTTCCGACCACACTGATATAGGGAATGTTATTAAGTGCTTTGGTTACATCCTCTACTTTTTTCTGGGAAAAAGGCTCCCCGGGTATTATTCCCAATTTCTTAGCTAAATAAATCGGCTTAGTTTTAGAGTTCCCGGTAATCTTTAGGGTATCAAAGCTAATAAATGGGCCTTTGTCCATATCAATTATTGCCGAAATTCCATTTTCACCTTGCTCTATACTGTCGAGCTTGACAGCAATAAAAGGGTATCCATTATTTTGGCCTATCTCTAGCACATCAAGCATTAGCTTTTGCCACTCCTTGAAGCGAAAAGGCCTGCCTTCAGCCAAATGAAATGGAAAATTGAGTTTGGTTAAGAGCCAAGGTTCCAAATTACCTTTCCCCAATGCCAACCATCTGGTCTGATCTCCCAGCTCTAAGGACAACTGAATCTCTCCTCTTTCTTCCAAATCAATTTCAAATTCAGGATAGAAGTATCCTTCCTGCTGCAAAGAATCCACAATCCCCTCTTTAAAGCGAAGCATTTGCAAACTATCAGTAAAAGATCGACTCATTTGCTTGACCTCCTCACCCTCACAAAGGAGATTAATAGTAAGCATGTAAGCTGTATCCTGAGCCATTCCCTGAGATGTGGTAAATGACCATACAGCTAAAAAAATATAAATTGTTTTTCTTACCAAACACCCCTCACCTTCATCTGAAGGGTATAGACCGACTCAGAAGCAGTGATAAATAGGGTTTTCCTATCACCCGCCCCAAAACAAACATTTGCTGTCCATTTTTCATCAACCGGTATATGCCCAATTTGAACTCCCTTGCTATTAAAAATAGTGACCCCATCTCCAGTAAGGTATACATTACCTCTATTGTCAATGGTCATACCATCTGAACCCATTTCAACAAAGACCTGTCTATTGGTCAAATAACCGTCTTCCTCTATGTCATACACATAGGTCTTTTTTGCCCCTATGTCTGCAACATATAACTTTTTACCGTCATAGGTACCTACAATTCCATTTGGTTTGACAAGGTTTTCGTCAACCCTAAAAAACTGAAGGCCATCTTTCCCTAGGTAATAGAGGTGATTGCCTCCTTGCTGGGTAGCCGGATCTCTGTCCCAGTACTTCCTTTCGTACAGTGGATCTGTAATATAAATTCCACCTTTAGGGTTGGGGTTTATCCACAAATCGTTTGGACCATTCAATCTCTTCCCTTTAAAATTTTCTATCAACACTTTAGTGTTTCCTTCCTTGTCAAAAGACCATAGTTGGTTATCCATATCAGCGCATGCCAACAAATCTCCTTGTCTATTGAAATACAAACCATTGGCTCTCCCGGATTCATCAGTAAATTCAAGAATTTCTCCGGTACCAAATTTCCATTGGTATATCTTATTGTTGGGTTGGTCGGTAAAAAACACATTACCTTCCCGATCAACAGCCGGCCCTTCAGTAAACCCAAATCCATCAGCCACTTTAACCAGTTCAACATTTTTCCCTACCAGACTTTTTTAACATCCATTTGTGCTAAAACCTGGCTGGACAAAATAAAAGTTATTAAACAAATCAACGGAAATACTCGATTCATATTCATTCAAGGTAACGGTTAGGGTTCTTTTTTCTGAGAGTTACAAAATTAAGGCAATTATCACCAAAAACTAAAACCTGAGCCCAATTATCTTTACCTTTGCAAAAGAGTTCTAGATAAAATAGCGTCAAAACGATACGTTTTTGAATCCGTATCACAAAACATAAATTATTATAACGGACTTCCTCCTGCTTTAAAGCAAATTGTTGAACCCGAAACTCAAGACCGATCATTGCACCACAATGCCTATTGGCCCACCAAGTCAACTATTACTTATTAACCTAACCCAGTTTTATGTCGGGTATATACATTCATATCCCCTTTTGTTTACAAGCATGCACCTATTGTGATTTTCATTTTAGCACCAATCGGTCGAATCAAAATGAAATGGTAGACATGATTTGCTCGGAGTTGACCCTAAGAAAAAACTATCTGAATAACAAAGGGCCTGTAGAAACCATTTACTTTGGAGGTGGCACCCCATCCATTTTGTCTATCCCTCAATTGAAAAAAATATGGGACACGATCACAAACAATTTTGATTGTGAAATTCAGGAAGCTACCCTCGAAGCAAATCCGGACGATTTGGATGAGCACACTTTAGCTGAAATGCTGGCGCTGGGAATTGATAGGTTAAGTTTAGGCATACAAAGCTTTCATGATTCGGTCTTACAATTTTATAACAGGTCCCATAATGCCAAAGAATCCCTAGAAATAATAAGAAAAGCCAGAAAGGCCGGTTTCAAAACCCTTTCTATGGATCTCATTTACGGTTTTCCTTACCAGGATCATAGTTTATGGGAGAAAGATTTGGCAGCTACTTTAGAACAAGGGCCTGACCACATCAGTAGTTACTGTCTCACCGTGGAACCTAAAACCGCCCTAGGAGTTTGGGAAAAGAAAGGAAGGTTTAAAGAGGCTTCCGAAGACTTTCAGGCGGAGCAATTTGAAATTTTACAAAAAACCCTGAATCAGGCGGGTTACATTCAATATGAAATCTCAAATTTTGCCAAAGAGAATGCTTTTTCTCTACACAATAGCAATTACTGGAAGGGAATCCCTTATCTGGGAGTTGGTCCGGGAGCCCATTCTTTCGATGGTGAGCATAGGGGCCATAACATAAATCATAATGGAAAATACATCAAGCTTATCGAAAATGGCAAACTACCTTTTAAAGCAGACTATCTATCCCCTGAAAACAGAATCAATGAATACCTCCTTACTTCTCTGCGTACCATGTGGGGAATCAATTCCCTTTATTTAAAAAATCACTTTAATTATGAGCTATTGACCGAAAAGGCTGAAGAAATCAAATTATTTCAAGAACAGAAAATGCTTCAAATAAATGGTAAAAACATTACCCTTTCAGATAAAGGAAAACTTCTAGCAGATTACATTGCTTCAAAATTATTTATTTAAGCTATTCCCACTATCTTTATTTTATGAAAAGATATTCACCTGATTCAACCAGAAGAAGAAACACTACTCCATTGAAAGAAGTGTTTGAGGAACTGTTGGATACTTACCGCCTTAAGGATAAATTTTCAGAAAAAACAGTGATTAAAGAATGGGACCAATTGATGGGGAAAACTGTGGCATCTCGAACAGAGAGCTTATCAGTACGGCAGAAAATCCTCTATGTGAAAATTGTTTCCGGGCCTTTGAAAAAGAAATAATGATGAATAAATCAAAAGTTCTGACCTTAATTGAGGACAAATATGGTAAAGGTGTCATCAATGACTTAGTCATATTATAGGCAATGAGCCTTCAATAACAAAATCTAGATTTAATTTTCAAATTAAAATCAAAAAGCTGATTTACAATTCATTCAAAAATTGTAAATCAGCTAAGCATAAATTTAGTAGCGTTCTGGGCTTATCCAATCCCCAAGACTGAATCGCTCAAAATTATCTAATGAATTCACCATCCACCATTCTTAGAATTTGCAGGGGATTATCCTCTTTTAGTTCCTCCGGCAACAATCCTTCCGGCATGTCCTGATAAGCAATCGGTCTTGCAAAACGTTTGATAGCAAAGCTTCCAACTGAAGTACTCCTACTATCGGTTGTTGAAGGAAATGGTCCACCATGTTGCATGGCATGACCTACCTCTACTCCGGTGGGCACACCTTTGAATAGCAAGCGACCGCAACGTTCTTCCAATAAATTAAGGAAAGGTGCATTCTCTGCCAATTCCTTAGATGATGCCCATACAGTACATGTAAGTTGGCCTTTTAATTTAATTGCCACATCCTCTAATTCCTCTATTGAATCGTAAACCACCATAATTGCAAATGGACCAAAAACTTCTTCCTGAAAGGCATCTTCATTTAGCCAATCACTCGCTTTAACTTTAGCAAGGGAAGGATTTCCTATAAGCAATTGATTGGCTTCTGTGGTTAATAGCCATTCAAGTTTTTCTTCAATAGCAAGGTTTTTTAAAGCCTCGTGATAAGTTTTACAGATCCCCTCATGTAACATAGGAGCTCCGGACACAGTCTTCAACTGATTTATTACTTGATTTGAAAAGGCTTCTTCATGTGATTTCGGAACAAATACCAATCCGGGGTTGGTGCAAAATTGACCGACTCTTAATACCAAGGAGTTGGCGTACGCAGTCGCTGCTGACTCAAGGTTTTCATCCAAAAAGGCTTCAAATGTAAATATAGGATTCACACTTCCCATTTCAGCATACACCGGAATGGGAATATCTCTTTTGTTACAGGTATCGAAAAGTGCTTTTCCCCCTTTGAATGACCCGGTAAAAGCTATAGCTTTGGCCAAGGGATGAGCCGCTAATTCTTGCCCTGTATCAATACCTCCTTCAATATGCTGAAAAGTACCTTTTGGCATTTGGCAAATTTCAACAGCAGTTTGAAGGGCTTTGGCGACTATTCTTGAAGTTTCCGGGTGAGCAGGATGTGCTTTGTACAACACCGGACATCCTGAAGCTAGGGCTGAGATGGTATCCCCTCCGGCTGTAGAAAAAGCCAAAGGAAAATTGCTCGCTCCAAATACCACTACAGGGCCCAATGGTCTTAGCATTCTACGAATATCAGGTTTTGGAACCGGTTTGCGTTCAGCATCTTCATGATCAATCACCGCCTCAACCCAACTCCCTTCTCCAACCAGGCCGGAAAACAACCTAATTTGTCCTAATGTCCTTCCAAGCTCTCCTGTTATTCGCCCTTCAGTAAGATTGGATTCTTTGGCCGCAATAGGAATAAGCGTCTCTTTTAAAAGCTCAATTTGCTTGGCTACTTCCTCTAAAAAAGCAACTCTCTCTTGACTACTTTTTTGTTTTAATAGTAAAAAACTTGTTGAGCCTCTTGAAAACTATTGGCTATATTAATCATATTCAATTTATTATTTTTTTCCCTCAAAGCCCATTGAAAAGGGGCTATAAAATCTTACAGTTAGTGAAGTTAACAGTTATTCGTTATCCAAACAACTTATTCAAATACTAGGCTAAACTGGTGAAATAACCACGTAATTTTAAAATGTTTCAATTTTTCTTTGAATAATCGATTACTTCACCCCAAACTCTGAAGATATTTTTGAAGCAAATCTTTTCGATATCTTCTTTGGAGTAACCTCTTTTTAAAAGCTCTGCAATTAAATTGGGATACATAGAAACATCCTTAAGCCCTGTAGGTAGGGTATCTCCTACCCCATCAAAATCTGAGCCCAGGCCTATATGATCAATCCCCGCAATACTTAGAACATGATCAATGTGATCTGCTACTTGGCTAACGGACGGAAAGGGATCATTTTCACTTTTATAAGCCTCAATATAAGCCATTGCCTCAGGTTCATCCTTTTCATAATTATTTTCTTCCAACCATTTCGCTAAATACTCTTCTACTTTTCTATTGCTTTCACCGAAATCGCCATCGATAAAGTCTCCCCCAAAATTTATCATTATCACTCCGCCATTTTGACCCAATTTGGCAATCATTTGATCATCCATATTCCTTTCAAACCCCGGTGTAAAATGACGTGCTGATGAATGGGAAGCAATTACAGGTACCTCTGAAATTTCAATCACATCTAAGAATGTATCATCCGAAACATGAGAAATATCAACCATTATCCCTAATTGATTCATTTTCTTGACCACCTCCACACCAAAAGTGCTTAAGCCACCATGAGTATATGTGGTATCATAAGAAGAGTCTCCTATCAAATTATCCTTCCCATGGGTCAAGGTAATGTACCGAATCCCTTGTTCATAAAAGTGATCGAGATTTTGAAGATTTCCTTCCAAGGGAGCACCATTTTCCATTCCTAAAGGAAGGGATATTTTTCCGGCCTCAAAATTACTGATAATGTCTGCTGGACTATAGGCCATTGCAAATTTATCCGGCCAATTTTCCGCTATTTTTTTGTCATCAAAATAAGCGAATCGGCCAAAAGTTTTGCTCCCCCACTGCCTTGATATTTGGTGGATATATAAATCGACATAAATGGGGCATCTAGTCCACCTGCTTTGGCTCTAGGGTAATCAAAATCCCCGGTTTTGGTACTTTGGGATACATTCAAGATGCCTTTCTCAATATTAAACCCTTGATGATGCATTCGATAAGGCAAATCTACATGTCCATCAACAATGATTGTATTTCGGGCTATCTCTTTAGCCATTTGCTCCCTTTCCTTATCAGAAAGTTGTTGGAAATCTATAGACGAGGAGTTGGATGATGTACAAGAAACAAACAACACCAACAACATGTAAAACAAACAAGTGATCGAAGTTTTCATAGAATGATGAATAAAAGTTAATAGCACAATTTTTGTTCAAGATTAGCTAAAGGTAAGGATCAAAGATGTTTTTACTAAATACAAAAACGTTCATTTTTTAATGAACATTAAGTTTTCACCAAAAAATTATCGAAATTTGAAGTTCAACCAAAAACCACGACAATGGAATCAGTTAACAAATCTTTAATCTATAGTTTAGTTTTAAGTATACTCATCTTCTCGAGCTGTGGCTCTAAAAACACAAGCACGGAAGGTACTGAGACAAGTCAGGAAGAAGTGAAGGAACCAGAAGTTGCAGCCTCTTTGGAAAAGGTGTGGGAAACCTCTGCGGATCTTACCACCAATGAATCTGCTCACTATGAAGAAAGTGATGGTATGATATACGTAGCCAATATAGAAGGAGGGCCTGCTGAAAAAGATGGTGTAGGTTCAATATCTAAGTTGAACACCAAAGGAGAAATTGTTGAAAGAAATTGGGTCAGTGGCTTAAATGCACCAAAAGGAATGACTGTTATGGGTAATTTCCTTTATGTTACTGATGTAGACAGGCTATTAGAAATAGAGTTGGCTACAGGTAAAATCAATAAGTCCTACGAGGTAGACAACGCAGTATTCTTAAACGACGCGGACACTGATGGGGAGAAAGTTTATTTTACCGATATGAAAGCCAACAAGATCTTGTATTTGGAAGATGGTGAGATAAAAACATTTGCAGAAAACCAGCCTAATATTAATGGGTTACGTATAGGGAATGGCAACACGCTATATGGCCTTGATGCTGACGGGTTAAAAAAGTACAATAGCGATGGAAGTTTTGAAATCCTCAACAGTACAGTTACCGGTGGTGATGGTTTAATTATTTTGGATGAAAACACATTTATTGCAAGTAAATGGGGGTGAGATTTACCTAATCCAAGATGGTGAGGCGGTAAAACTTCTGGATACCACTGCAGAGGAATCAAATACAGCCGATATTGGCTATATTCCTGAAGACAATTTAGTCATTGTCCCAACCTTTTTCAAGGACAAAGTTGTTGCTTATAAGCTTTCTTACTGATGATTGAACAATTGTTTTTGATGAAAGTGAATGAATATCCCGGTGCATTCGTTATATTATAGATAGAATGATATTTCAGATTTAAACCCATAAAAAGGTTATGGTTTGCCGGTATTGTTAGTTAAATTATAGATAGGTGTTAATATTTGGGAAAATACCAATAAATTGGCATCATAATGCGAAAGCCTAATTTATGAAGAAGTCAGATAATATTAATTACGAACTAGAAAAAAATGCAGAAGTCATCAGCCAGCTGAATGACTTTGTGACGGAGACTGTTGGGACCACTCTTATGGACCCAGATGATTGTTGGCAACCAACTGATTTTCTTCCGGATATGACGCAACCTGACGCCTTAGATCAGGTAAAAATACTAAGGGAGCGAGCAGCTGTTATTCCTGACACGATCATCACTTCTTTGATTGGCAATATGATTACAGAAGAAGCCCTTCCGAGTTACCAAACGTATTTCAATATGTTAGAAGGGGTGAATGAAGAAGGATCCCTTACCAGTGACAAAGGTTGGGTACAATGGACCAAAGCTTGGACAGCTGAAGAAAACAGGCATGGAGACCTGTTGAATAAATACTTATACTTATCAGGTAGAGCTGACATGAGGCAGGTAGAACAAACCATTCACCGGTTGATATACAATGGCTTTGACCCGAGGTCTGAAAAAGATCCTTACCAAGCAATTGTCTACACATCCTTCCAAGAAAGGGCTACCAAGATCTCCCATGTTAATACAGGTAAACTTGCTGACAAAGCTGGAGATCATGTCTTAGGTAAAATTTGCAAACAGATCGCAGGTGACGAAGCTCGACATGAGAAAGCTTATAAAAGCTTCATGTCCGAGATAATGAAAATTGATCCCAATGGAGCCATTCTTGCTTTTGAAAAAATGATGCGGAAACAAATCGTTATGCCTGCAGTACTAATGGCAAAAGGAGGTAACAATCCTTCTTTGTTTGATCAATTTTCTGCAATAACTCAGAAAGTAGGGATATATACTGGCTGGGATTATGCTCGAATAATTGACCATTTGGTAAAACTATGGAATATTGAAACAGCAACCGGACTTAATGATGTGGCGGCCAAAGCGCAAGAATATTTATCCGGATTATCTTCCAGGTACATGAGACTGGCAGATCGGATGAAAACACCTGACGAAATCAGTCTGGCGTGGATAAGTAAATAAAAGGGCTAAAAAAATATTTAAAAAATGCCCTTTTAAAGAATTAAGTAAAACGGAAGTTTAAAAAGTTGCTTAATCACCCATGACAAAGATACTCAATAGGCAAATGTCAAAAAATACCCCAAATGGGGTATTTTTTTGCATTTTCACCTAAAAAACCATTTTCAATTACCTTATAAATTAATGCTAAACAATAATTAAACTTAATGGGCCTCACTGAATAGGGCTTTATGGAATTACTCTGTAGGTTTTTTCTTCATAGCCAATACGGCCATCATTAGCAATAGCCTCAATAACCAGTACATGTTCTCCAATCACATCTCCATTAAAAAATTCGACTGATGTACTACCCTCATCATCAACAGTAAGGTTAGCGTCCCAATGCACGAGCGACCGGAAATCAGGCCTTCGGTTCGTTAAGGAATCAGTACTGCTGTATTTTGGGGAGTAAAATTCTTTTACTGGAGAAATCACCTGCATTGAAGTATCAAGTGTTCCCGGCGCCGGTTTTTCTGATCCCAATATCCCAACTCCATCCTTGGTATATACGGAGATAATATGCCCCATATAAGGCGCATCTAAAGGATTGGTTTCAGGGAAAACCCTTAAGTATTGCTTTTTAAAAAATTTAGCGTGCTTTATTAATTCAACCTGCTCAACAATCCCCGGAGGCATATATGGTACCAATTCATATTGATCTTTTTCAAGCAATTCCCCATCTATTGCCAATAAGGTGGGTTCGTCTTTTCCTCCGATTATATGTGCCAACATAAACCCGTCAGGAAACTGTTCAACCCATACTTGATCTGAATAATTGAACATTAAAATACTATATAGACCATAAGACCATTTTTCTTCTTTTTCTCGAAGGATGGCTCCGGGAATAATTACATCCGGAAGCCCAAAACTTTTATGAGCTGCTTCCATTTCCGGAGACAAGAGATAATCTTCCACAACTACCTCCTCTAAATCGTTGAAACCATTAAGCATATCAAATCTTTGCTCAGCTTGAACCCTCTTTTTCCCTAACCGAACAGCCTGATTAATCGTATGTCCCTCTTCTTTAGATAAAGAATAATTCTTTAAAAAAATTTTTGGCGTTTTAGCTGAATCTAAAGAGAAGGAGAAATTTCTATTCCTACCATGCTTCCCCATGGCTTTAAGCAATATTCTAATTCGCTTCCCATAAGCATCATCCATTTGAAAAAAGAAATTTCCAAGACTATCCGTGGTTTGGGAATATATGGTTGTTTCATTTCCAAAAGTGGCCAATGTCAAGTCCACATTGGAAGCTCCGTTTTTTACCTAATAGCGGTGGCATTACTACTCCCTTTAGACTTAGCCCTTGCTCCGGAATAAGGGCCACATTTTTTTTCCGTTGAACAGGGTATTTATAACTGCGCCATCCCTGGGTCAACATAAGCGCATCAAGGTCCTCAAGCCTATCTGAATTTTCTTCATTAAAATAATAACCTGGGTTTTCAATTTCCCCTTTTAATTCCGAACTCAGCAAAAAATAGGACAGAATATTCTCCGACTTTAACTTCCCAGCCTCACCATTAAAAACCATAATGGAAATATTGCTAGCCTCAGCAGCGGATTTATTTCCCGATATTTTAATATTTACATTGGTTGGTTCCCGCTGTTTGTAACTTTCTTGATCAAAATTCGAACTGACAATGAGTTTCTGTTCATGGTTGACATTATAAAACAAGCGTTCAACTATTGGTTGCCGATCGTGGTTTTCTACCTTAAAAGCAATAATACCCTCCGGCAACTGATGATCGGGTAAGCTTACTACAAGCTGTTTATTTTTCAATTTCCCGGCAATCAAGAAGTAATCTACCCCCTACAACTAGCCTTTATGTACACACTATCTGTTAAGGAATTGGAGGTAAGTGCTAAACGAATTTTTTTATTATTTTTAAAGACGTTCAAAACTGCACCCTGAGCCATCACCCTTGGTAAAGAATATACCGCAAATGGTTCTTTAGCATTAGGTAGAAACACCTTAGCTTGGTACATGCTGAGACTATCCGCTTGAAGAAAAAAACACCCATTCCGAGTGCATTGCTTTTAAAGCTAGTGACTTTTTTACCTTGCCTATCCACTACTACTCCTTCTACTTTAATTCCTTTCCCGTCCGGCCCAATTGCCTTCACGGCCACCCTACTACTGAGCCCATGAACCAATTGCCCACTTTCAGGAAAGAACTGCAGGTCTGGCAACTGATCATTTAAGTAAACCTTAGTGCTGTACTGTAGATTTTCGCCAATATCCATTGAGACAGAAACCCGAGATTGTTTTTTTGTAAGATCATAGTTTAAAGGATAATCCCCGTCTTTGTTCTTCTTCACAGAAATGGTATCTTGACCTTTGCCCCAATCCAGATAAACCTTGATCCTCCTGTCAGGGTTTTCTTCAGTCTCTTTAAACTTTAATAGTCCCTTTAATTTTAAAAACCCATTGTCTTCCGCAATTGTGAGATTATCTTCAGGATGCTTATTAGGATTCCCATTCACCGAAACCATGTTAACGTAGGAACTAAACATGAAATTTTCAGAAAAATTTGCATTCCATTTCGTATAAGCACGAATCAAATAACGACCAGCAGGGTAACTGTCTCCCAGCTCTAGGGCACCTTCGCCAATACCCTGTTTCAATTTCACCAACTTATGCAAAAGTATTTCTCCATTCATCCCTATTAAATCAACATACAGCAAACCACTAAGGCCTGATGGAACATTGCTTTTAGCATCTAAAACGATGGCTTTGAACCAAATGGGTTGGCCGGAAGCAAATACTTTTGACGAAAGCTGTAAATATATTTTTTCAGGATTAGGTACTTTAGGAGGCTGTTCCTCCTGAGAATAAACAGCACAGTGGAGTGAGAGAAAAAAACGAATAAAATTAATCCTATATGCTTATTAATAAACAGGCTAATGGGGCTTCCGGAAAAGCCTAAAGACCTATTTAACGAATTAAAAAATGAGGTTGTGGCCAAAACTTTACCTGTTTTTGAGTTATCGATTCCCTAGTATAAAGCATAACTGGTACACTATAAGTTATAATGTTAAAAATCTACTCAAATTAACTCGGTTTTCAAAATTCTATAAAAAAGAAGGAATCAACATTATTCCCTTAAGCGTTTAAACTTTCCTGTTAGACAATTCCCCTACATCAATTCGCTTCTTGATCATTCCCTGCCAAGGCTACTTTCAATTCAAAATAGGAATACTTTTCCCCAAAATGATCCTTCAGCTTTTTTAAGCCTTGACCGTCTAGTTTTTTGGCAGCTCCCCGTATATCTTCACAACTTTTTTCATCCAAAAAAGTGGCTTTTTTAATTTTATCTTCTTCAATTAACTGAACGATATGGCCTTCAATGGTGGTTTTGGCAAGGGATCTAAATTGTGCAATTTGAAAAATTGTCTTTCCTTGCTGGTACAACTCGAATGTCTCTTGCACAGATCCTGATGGGGCTCTTTTTAACTTTCGCTTGGGTGCCCCGACACTTTGGCCGGGTTTTATATCATGCTCATCAATGTGGGCATTGATCTCTTTGAGAAAGGTCTTCCCATATTTCTCTAATTTTAACTGTCCTATTCCTCCAATTCTAATTAATTCTTTTTCACTTCTTGGGTAACGCTGAGACATCTCAACTAGAGTTGCGTCAGAAAAAACAATGTAGGGAGGCACATTCTGTTGATCTGCCAAAACTTTGCGTACGTTTTTTAGTCTTTCAAACAAAGCTTCATCTTTTTTATTGCTTGGCTCTCGGAGGTTAAATACTTCCTCTTCCATGGCCAAGAGAAATTTTTCCTTGCGCTTCAATTTTTCCCAAGCCAAGTCACTGAGCTTTAAAATAGGCCTTTGGGGATCTTCTTGCAAAAGGTATCCCTCTGCAATTAGCTGAAAACCTAATCTTTTCCAGAAATCATCGCTTCTATCTTTACCGATTCCATAAACGGATAATTCTTTTTGAGCGTTGGTGACTTTAGCAGATTGAGACCCTCTTAATACCAAAATAACATGACCCAACCCAAACTGTTGCCCCAAACGGACCACTGCAGAAAGTAGCATCTGAGAAAAAATAGTCATATCTGACTTATTATTTTTTGAAAACAAACATCACAATTGCCACAATCCTGAGAATATTTTTCACCAAAATATCCAAGCAAATACTTTCTCCTGCAGGATTTCGTTTGGCAAAACGCAACCATGGTGTCCATTTTTGCTTTCATGTGCCGGACATACTCCTCATTATCGGCACTTTCTATCATTCTCTTCAGGGTGATACTATCCCCCAAACTATAAAAAAGCAAAGCCTCGCCAGGTAACCCATCTCTACCCGCTCGCCCGGTTTCTTGATAATAGCTTTCAATATTTTGAGGCATGTTGGTGTGCACCACAAAACGGACATTGGACTTGTCGATCCCCATTCCAAAGGCGATTGTAGCAACAATAATTTTCACCTCATCCTTAATAAATTTCTCTTGATTTTCTTGTCTATTTTCTTTGCTAAGACCGGCATGGTAGGGCAATGCAGAAAACCCGTTGGCATTAAGCTTGGCAGCGGTGTTCTCTACAGATTTTCTCGACAGACAATAGACGATACCCGCATCATTGGGCCTATGCTGAAGAAAATCTACCAATTTACCAAAACCATCAGATCTTAAAGTAACCCTATATGTTATATTGGGTCTATCAAAAGAAGAGATAAACCACTCCGGTTTGTTAAGGTGTAACCTAGCCGAAATATCTTTACGTGTTTGTTTATCTGCCGTAGCTGTCAGCGCCAAAAAAGGAGTATCGGGAAATGCTTTTCTCAAGGCACCTAATTTTAAATATTCAGGCCTAAAATCATGTCCCCATTGGGATACACAGTGAGCTTCATCTACAGCTACCAAAGAAAGGTTCATCTCTTTTAGTGCATTCACCAAGGGGTGGGTACCGGAAAACAACCGTTCCGGAGCTACATAAAGTAATTTTATACCTCCCTTCATGGCTTGGTCAGAAACATACCTCTGCTCACTGATATCCATAGTAGAATTTAAAAAAGCAGCCGGAATACCTATTTCATTCAGCGCATCTACTTGGTCTTTCATCAAGGCAATAAGTGGGGAAATTACCAAAGTGAGCCCGGGCAAAACCATGGCAGGAACTTGATAGCAAACCGATTTTCCCGCTCCGGTAGGCATCAATGCAATACAATCTTTTTTTCTATGACTTGGCGAATAACAGACTCCTGCTGCCCCTGAAAGAATCATATCCATAAAATTTTTTAGTACGTCTATTGGTTGCATGATGGAGATATTTGCGCGAATTGTATTGAGAAAGATAAATTTAATACAATTAGGCATCCTTTTCAACTTCCGGCTTAAGCATTAAATGAACTGCCTAGGGGCATTATCCAAAGTAGAAAAAATAATGGCTGAAGGCTCAGGCATATAGACCTCATTAACTAAGTATTAATGAACATTCATTACCTCAAACATTTTACCGGTTTTTAATTCATTTCCAAATACAAAAAGGTCCATAAAAATAGAGAGGAGCCTCCTGACCTAGAAAGTTCCTCTCGACTGATAAAAAATATAAATACAACCTTGTAAAAATCGGGTGACAAACTATATCTTCATTATCTTCATTCGATAAGCTTCTCCTTCATAAATTACTTCTAATACAGCCATTCCTTTACTGGCATTGTTTACTACAGTCAATAACCATTGATCAAGCTCCATACCTACTTCACCCTCAAAACTAGCTACTGACGAGGTTTGTAAAAACCTTACATTTACAGGCCCTGTTATATTACCGGAAGCCAATTTTAAATTCAGGGACGATCCATCTGTAGGATTAGGGTAAGCGGTTAATAAAATTGGTTCATCTCCGGATTCTATTCCTGAGGCTTTGATTGAAACAACATCGCTAACCATTTGATTTCCATCAAAATCAACTTGCCTGATCCTATAGTAAACCAAACCAACTAGCTCATTCAATTCAGGGTCTTCAAAAGTATATTTGCTAATAGCGTTCGTCCATCCGGACCCATTCAAAACAGCTATTTTCTCAAAACCCCCGATACCATTGATTGAACGCTCTACCTCAAAATGGCTATTCCCATCTTCTGAAGCAGTTTCCCAAACCAATTTGGAAATATTGTTATGGGTTACCACAATATCAAAAGACTTCCAAACCACAGGTAGGGCAAAACATCCATTTCCGTAAAAAGAATTCCCGCTCAAGCTTACATGACTTGTGTTCTCCTTAGTGGAGTTAGGGTAATCACAAATAAACATTGCACCATTATCTTCCCCAGTAATCTTAGCTCCTTTGGTGGCTGTGAGGGAACTCCCTACCATTATTTCACTATCATTTTTTAAGGTAATGGTACCATTGGTCATAACCACTTTACCATGAACTATTCCTCTTGCATTGGTATTCAATACAATCTTAGCTCCTCCACTTGTCGAATAATCCGACTCAAAAGAAAATGATGCATTATCCATCAAAGTCATAGATCCCCCTTTACTCATTTCCACATCTCCAACTAACCTCAAATTAGCATTGTCTTCCAAATAAATCGATCCACTATTTCCTGTTGAGGAGGTACCTCCCACAAATAGGGTACTATTATTGAGCATTTTTAAAGCTCCATTTCCAATCAACATATTTCCTGAAACAGAAACTTCTCCTGAAAAATCATTCGACCCAATATTGATTTCTCCACCTGATGAATAGTTAAGTTCAACCGTCAGAAGTTGCCCAAATACATTTAAAGTGCTCTGACTCCTTACATGGGTTTCTTCATTGACTACCAATATGGCGCCTTCTTCAATTGTGACTACCGGTTTATTGTCTCCAATCTCAAAATTATTAATGGTCAATTTTGCATTCTTAGGAACCACAATTTCAACACCTCTATCAATATCAAATTTTCCATTAACGACTAATTCTGCACCTTCAGCCAAAGTAATTGTAGGAACAGATCCACCACCATTGATGGTAATATTATCTTCAAAAATTAATTTTCCGTTTGGACCAATTTCGAGGCTGGTAAAAACACCACTCCCAAAACCTGAAGCATTTCCGCTATATGTTACTTCATGGTTGATTACAACCGTTACTTCACAACCCCAGTTCTTGGATACAGGTGGTTGCCCATTACTTATATTATTCCAATTTGAGCAGCTTGATGAACTTTCCCAGGTTCCGTCTGTTTTCCATGCCCCATCTTTCACACTAACAAAATCCTGTGAATAGGTGTTTCCTGTCACCAAAGCAAAGACGGTGATAAGGATTAATAAAGAAACTATTCTAAAAAGCTGCGTAGAATTAAAAGAACTTTCATAGCTGTTTGTTTTTATAACAGTATAAAAGTACCTATGACTATGACCATTTAGTGACTTAGTCGATAAACGCTATATTTTAGGGGTTAAATCAAGCTAAATCAAAGATAAAAAAATAGAAAATTTAAAATAGTGTGTTTGAAAGACAAATAATTGATCATGAAAAGCAAAAACCCGTATAAAACGGGTTTTTTATTTAAGACTGATAAGCCTCTTTTTTATTGAATAATAGGTTTAATGCCTTACTTAACTATTCATGCTAATTAAAAATTCAGCGTTATCTCTGGTACCTTTCATTCTTTGAAGTAAGAATTCCATGGCCTCCTGAGAAGTCATATCAGACATGATTTTACGTAAAATCCATACGCGCTGCATTTCCTCTTTATCCATCAATAAATCTTCTCTTCTGGTACCTGAACCAGGCACATCAATGGCAGGATAAATTCTTCTGTTGGAAAGTTTTCTATCCAAAGATAACTCCATATTACCGGTTCCTTTAAATTCCTCGAAAATCACCTCGTCCATTTTAGACCCTGTCTCAACGAGTGCTGTAGCGATAATGGTAAGGGATCCACCATTTTCCACATTTCTTGCAGCGCCAAAGAAACGTTTTGGTTTATGCAAGGCATTGGCATCCACCCCACCGGACAAAATCTTCCCGGAGGAAGGCACAACAGTATTGTGTGCCCTAGCGAGCCTAGTGATAGAATCCAGGAGTATGACCACATCATGCCCACACTCTACCATTCTTTTGGCTTTCTCTAAGACAAGAGCGGCCACTTTCACATGCCTTTCTGCTTGTTCATCGAAAGTAGAGGAAATCACTTCTGCTTTAACAGAACGTGCCATATCGGTCACCTCTTCAGGTCTTTCGTCAATCAAAAGGATCATCAAGTGAACTTCCGGATGGTTTTCAGCAATGGCATTAGCAATTCTTTGCAAGAGTACTGTTTTACCGGTTTTAGGCTGAGCCACAATCATTCCCCTTTGACCTTTTCCAATTGGTGCAAAAAGATCGACGATCCTAGTAGATAAATTATCGTGTGTAGTGGTTAGACTCAAACGTTCTTCTGGAAATAATGGAGTGAGGTATTCAAATGGAATCCTATCTCGTATTTCATCAGTAGTTTTTCCATTGACAGTTCCAACCTTCAATAAAGCAAAGTATTTCTCTCCTTCTTTTGGAGGTCTGATTTGACCTTGAATATTATCCCCTGTTTTAAGACCAAAAAGTTTTATTTGAGAAGGAGATACATAAATATCATCCGGAGAGGCGAGGTAATTGTAATCCAAAGATCGTAAAAAGCCATATCCATCAGACATGATTTCAAGTACTCCTGAATTTTCTATAATTCCATCAAAATCTTTAATGGTTACAGAAGGCTTTCTCTTAGGGTTGTAAGGTTTTTCTGTCGGCGATTGGTCTTCAGAAACCTCTTTAGATGGCTTCCTTTTAGTAAACTCTTGATCGTTGGAAGCAGGAGTTGAAGTCTCTTGACTGGTTTTGGTTTCTTCTATATCCACCACAGCCCGTCTCCTAGGCCTAAAACTTCTTCCTTTATTGTCTTCTCCCTTAACCGGCTCGTTGGATTTTTTGTTATTGGATTTATCCTTTGCCGGTTTTTCGTTGTTATCCTGTTTTTTTGCTTCAGGCCTAGCAGCCCGTTCTTCAACTTTAGGAGACCTCTCTTCCGATTTTGCTGGCCTTTCCTTAGGTTTTGGAGCTTTGGTAGGTTTGGCGCTTTTTTCCGAATCTTCAGTGTTTTCTTTCTGAATCTTGGTTACATTTTGCCTTTTAAATTTAGGCTTCTCCTCACTTACCGGTACGCTAGCCTTTGTATTGGTTTCTGCTTCAGTAGGATCATTTTTTACTTCCACTTCTACTTTGGAAGGCTTTTTCTTGGTAGGGATTTTTCCGGAGTGATAGCTTGTTGATCTAAAATGGCATAAATCAAATCTTCTTTTTCAAAGATTTAAAGTTTTTTACCCCCAACTCCTCGGCGATCTCCTTTAATTCAGACAGTAGCCTGATTCTTAATTCTTCTATGTTATACATAAAAAACGCGTGAATGTAATTCTAAGACTGTGTAAATGATAAAATGGTATGTATCTTGATAAGTATAAAAAGGAATACAGACATTTCTGAAACTGCCAGGGTGGCAATCTTCTGCTTTTCGATCCTACAATATTACATCAATCACCAGTAATACGCAAATTTTTATGTAATTGTTATTAAATTAGTGAAAACCAAGCACCTCTGCATTAAGAAAAATTTTACTGGCATTCTGTTTTACTAATTCCTATTTTTATTGTTCCAACCATTTCCATGGCTATGTCAGAAAGTAAACTTCATCCTTTACAATTTTTGCTTACGCTCTAATTTCTATCGCGCTCTTTTTATATTTAATGAATATTGGTGCATTTATATTGGTCCCTTTGGTCTGGGGTGTGTTTTTTGCTTTTGCCTTATACCCTGTTAGCAAATGGCTTGAATCGCAACTTTTCCCAAGATCCATAGCAATCGCTATAAGCATTGTTTGCGTGACAGCCTTCGGAGCCGCCATTGTTTACATCCTTGTTAATCAAATGGTTCTATTATTATCAGACATACCTGAAATGAATACCTTATTGCAGGAGAAGATGGATATTTATTGGGCAGAGTTGCAAACTACCTTCGGAATTGACAACAACCTTATTAGAGAAAAATTACAATCTATAGAATGGTTTGCTGATGGTAATTTGAATGAAACCCTCTTTAATACAGGCAAATCCATCACCCTAATTGGCATCATTCCCTTATACATATTTCTTTTATTGTACTATAGAGATTTTTTCGTAGCCTTTCTGTTAAAGGTATCCTCCAAAAGAAATGAAGCCATTCTCAAATGGGTTGCCGATGCAGGAAAAGTGATTCATGCCTATTTAATCGGAATGGTTAAAGTAACCTTTTTTGTTGCCTTACTTTCCGGCATTTACTTTTATTTTTTGGAATAAAATACTACCTACTCTTCGCTCTATTTATAGCCATACTTAACCTAATCCCTTATATTGGGGTAGCCATCAGCTCCATTTTAGTGATTTTCTATGTTTTCCTGACTTCTGACACCATATTTGCACCTGTCTTAACATTGGCAGTGCTTTGGGGCATACAACTTATTGAAAACAACTTAATTACCCCACTTGTAGTAGGGGCTAAAGTGAAAGTAAACGTTTTGGCTGTTTTGTTAGCCGTTCTCATTGGTGGGGCTGTTTGGGGTATCTCAGGAATGGTTTTATTTATCCCTATGGTGGGAGTGTTAAAAATAACTTTTGATAGTATTCCTTCCCTTCAACCCTATGGTTACTTATTAGGGGATGATTTTCCGCAAGTTGATAAAGGCCCATCTATCTTTCAATACCTAAAACACAAATGGGCTAAAAAATAATTAGGCAACAGATTCAGATTTAACCTTTAAAGTCAGAATGCCTAGGCAGAAATACGCATCCAAACCATTTCTCCAAATTAAGGGGGATACTGCAGCAAAACCTTCAAAGGTATAGCTGCCAGCAACACCTCAAAATAAAGCCTATTTTTTGAATAAGTTTACAAGAAGAATATAGAAGTTTTTTAGAGAGGATTTAAATTGCCTTATCCCGCTTAGAAATCAACCCATACTTCAATAAATAAAACAAGCCTTTAAGCCTTGGCCTTACCATACCTGGCAAACTAACAACCATTGATGCAAAAAACCTTCTACGCCTCAAATAACTTTTCGGCATACTAAATTGCCTCCGTTGACGAGATGAAACTGCACTCATATGTTAATGATTTAGAAGTTAAAAATAGACGCCAGAAGATTTTCTCCCAACTCAGTCTTATCACCAACCTATTAATAAAGAATAGGTTATTCTAATCTTTGAGTGGATTTCTACTTTTTATTTCTGATTTTCTTCCGATTACCACACTTCCCGTAAACATGAGACAGGCTTATTTTATTGATTTTAAAACCCTTGCAACTTCTTAAAATCTGCCCCTATAATTAATTGTTTACCATTTAGGTCAAGGACAGGGATGGAAACATTGCCTCGAATTTTATGTTTTTTAATTTATTAATCATCTCCAATTCTTTTTCCCGGTTTACATCTAGATCATAGAAAGTATATTGCATTCCAGCACTGTCTAAGTCATTCTTGAGTTGAATACAATGATTGCATTTTTCACTTCCGTAAATGATTATTTTATTCCCCGCCTGATGCTTGCATCCAAGGCTAATTACAATTACTATAATTAAAAAAGATTTTTCATATATTACTTTCTGAAGTATTTAAACGTATAGCCAATACACCTGCCACCATAAATGAACCTCCAGCAAAAAGGATCGCATTAACAGGGTTGTCATTTAGCAAATTATGAATAATAGGACCAAAGGTTATGGTTTGAATAAACATAGGCACCACTATCATCATGTTAACAATCCCCATGTATACTCCTCGCCTTTCATTTGGAATAACTTTGGAGACAATGGAATAAGGGACGCCCATTATGGTTGCCCATCCGATCCCCAATAAAATCATGGGAAGAAGCAATAGAATTTCATCCTGAATAAAAGGAAGTACTAACATTGCAATACCTGTTAAAAAAAGACTAGACACATATACCAACTTATTACCGAACTTGGCAGCAAGTGGTACTAGAGCCAATGCAACAATCATGGTAACCAAATTATAAGTCCCGTTCATTAAGCCTGTTTGGGATAATGCCTGTTCAGACAAACGTTGTATGCCTTCAGCAAATTCTAAATCAGCCGGACTTACCACCGAGCCACTCATGCACAGCGCTTTGATCGTCTCAAATTTTAACATATCATTATTGCTAATTCCATATATAGAGGTTCTCAACATCGGTGTAATGAATTGCCAGTAAATAAATAAGGCATACCATTGAAATAAATAGACTACAGATAAGGTTTTTAACAATTTGGGCATATCGGCTATTGCCCCAATAATCTCTAAAATAGGAGCAGTTGCTTTTTTATAAAAGGTATGTCATTGTTGCGTTTCAATATATTCAGCTCTTTTTCAGAGGGCGGGATTTCAGGGGTCTTGATTACTGACCAAATAATGGTACCCATTGAAGCAACTGCCCCTAGAAAGAAAGAATAATAAACCCAAGTTGGAATTCCTGAAACCATAGCGGAGGTAGGGTCACAAATTTCTGAAGCTATATCATGGTGAGAAAACCAGTCCTGAAACAGAAATATGGAAAAGTTGGCGATAGTAATTCCCGCCCCTACGAAAAGGCTTTGCATCTGAAAACCATAAGTCAGTTGCTCCTCAGGTAACTTATCCGCCACTAGCGCCCTGTAAGGTTCCATAGCAGTATTGTTTCCCACATCAAGTATCCAAAGTAAGCCTACGGCAAACCAAAGTTCTGAACTGTAGGGGAAAGCAAACAAACTAAGGCTTGCTATAATCGCACCTATCATAAAAAAGGCTTTCTTCTCCCCCAACCTGGCACCCAGGTTTTGTCAGAAATGGCCCCTATTATAGGTTGGATGATCAGTCCCGTTACAGGACCTGCCAAATTCAATAATGGAAGTTGAGCATGGTCTGCTCCTAAAAATGAAAAAATAGGGTTAACTGCAGTTTGTTGAAGTCCGAAGCTAAACTGGATTCCGAAAAAACCCAGATTCATGTTCCAAATCTGCCAAAACGATAGTTTGAATTTATTGGTCATTGGTTTTTCTAGAATAGTTGAAGCATGGAATTTCCCGTACTATCTGAATAACTTATTCTTAAAATATTCTCCTCAAAATCAACATTAAGTGTTGATTTAAACTCATCCTTGACCCATGTTAGAATAAGTGCATCGGAATCACTTTTTCAATAATAAAATCGCCTTCAAATGAAGGATGATTGTTCCTGAACTTCATTAGCTTTATCAGGGATTTAACTACATCCCTTTCCAAAGCCATCCTTATTTCCTCATTTTCATAATAGTGCCTATTAATATCACGCCCTACCTTAGTTTTTCTGAGCAGCTCCATGTCATTTTCTCCGGCAAGAAATCCCACATAATACACCTGAGGGATACCTGGGCAGAAAAATTGAATAGCCCTAGCTATCAGATAATCCTGATCATTTTTTCCAAGGGCATCATAAAAGGAACAATTGACCTGATAAAGATCAAGGTTAGATGCTGCTTCTCCAGTTGCTTCAAGGCTCTGCCCATTGGCATTTTTATGAATACTCTGAACTAAAAGGTCCACATCTTCATCAGTTAGTAAACCTGGGTTACCATTACTCCCTGTAACATCTATCACTCCTATACCATCATGTGTATCCAATACTGTCACACAATTCCTCGGACTTATTTCCAGCCAGTTCTTTAACTCCGTAAATCTTCTACTTCTTATACTATGAAGCACCAAAGGGGCAAGGCAAAATCATAGACAAAGTCAACTTTCTGTGCAATCTTAATCTGTTCTCGATAATAAGAATGAATTTCAACCAATACTTCCATTCCTAAACGCTTTGCCTTCCCTGCAAATTTATCGAGAAACTTATAGGTTTCTGGAAGCATGAAACAAGAAGTACCTGCCTTCTTAATTGCATATCCAGCTGCATCCAATCTAATCATCTTAATGCCTGCCTGACTAAATTTTTCAAGTATGGAATTCAGGTAGGCCTCACCCAATGGATGCAAAACATCTATATCCAACTGGTTACTTGTAAAAGTAGTCCATAAATTTATTGATTCCCCATTTGCAATTGTTTTTTTCGTAAATGGTATACTGGGTCTGGGCCTGTAAATAGCCTCAATATCCTCTACCGAAGCCCCTCAGAGAATACTTTTTCTTTGGTCAGGAATAAATCAAAAAATGGGGAATCAACACCTTTTTCTTCCACATCCTTAAACTCCTTTGATTGAGCAGAAACGTGGTTTACTATAATGTCTGCCAATATACCAAAATCTGTACTCATTTTGGAAACATCCGTCCATGAACCAATCCTCTCGTCTACCCTTGTATGATCAATTGGGTCATACCCGGCATCTACACCGTCAATAGGAAAATAAAAAGGCAATAAATGAATCCCTCCAAATGCATCTTTAAATTCGTTCTTAATTAATTTATGGATTCCTTTTAATCCATTGTCTCCAAGCCTATTGGCATAGGTTATTAGTTGTATCTGGTTTTTCACGATCTAATTCATTAAATTGAAAAGGGCAGTCATTTCTGACCACCCCCCAATCATATGCCTAAAATTTAAACTTAAGTGTAATAGAGGTTGTACGACCATTGATAGATCTAGCCCTTATCACATTTGTAGCTCCGTTTGTAATGGAACCTTCCTCTGACTCTGTCAATCCAAATGCATTAAACAAGTTATTGGAGTTAACACCAATCGAAAGCCCCTCTACTATATCATAGTAAGCAAAAGCATTCACTTGAGTATATCCCGGCATTACCAAATCGTTATTATCCTGAGCAAACATATCGGTAGTACCTATTAGGTTAAACCCTACAGTACCCTTTTTAAAATTGTAAGATGGCGTTAGGTAATAAATAAAATCTGCCTGCCTCCTTGGAGTATTCCCCTCTATTTCAGGATTTAATTTATCTTTTGAGATTTCAGCCTTTGTCCAAGTAACACTTCCTCTCACATCAAATTTCCCAAATCTTGCTGCTGTTTCAAGTTCTAGTCCTAAGGCTGTATACTCTCTGTCAAAGAACTGTTGAGTAGTTGCTTCAAAATTTTGTTCCTCGAGATTTGAATAAAAGGCTGTTCCGAAAACACCTATTTTAGGTGATTTATATTTAAAACCAGCTTCCATTTGCGTAACCATATCAGAATTTAATCCACCTACAGCAGATCCGTCAGCAGCTATTCCCGGGCCAAATAATAACCTATCAGCATTAGCCCTACCACCACGGCTATATCTTGCAAAAGTTGCCTGACTATCTGAGATTTTGTAATTCAAACCCAAAGAGTAAGAAAGGTAACTCCAATCGTAATTAATTGGGTTTGCATTTGCATTATCCACGGAGGATACACTTTGCTCAGGCACTGAAATCATCCCATCTCGATTCATATCTATAGCAGATTGTACAGCGCCTGCATAAGTACCAAAAGCGCTACCATAATCATACCTCAAACCCGCATCAAGAGATAGCTCCCCGAATTCAAAACTGGTATTTATGTAAGGTGCATTCACGTCATAAACTGCATCATAATTTCTAGTACAGCAATTATCCCAGAAAGGAACCCCATAAGCGGTAAGTCCATTTTCAGTATAAGTAGTATTACCATCTGCACTCGAAACGTTTAGTAAAGCTGCATTGGTGGAGTTAACTTCCATCAGGTAAGAATTCCACAACCAAGACATATTGATATGTTGGATACCTTTATAAAAACCAAAAGTAAAATTGACATTGTCCATTTCCTTTGACAGTTGTAAGTCATTGGAAAAGTTATTGAAATTATTGAAGTCCACATCAAAAAGGTGTATTCTCATAGCCAGTCCATTGCCATTTAATGCGGATGGATTACTTATTATATTTCCTGCATTTGGACCATTAGCATAACTTAAGACCGAATTATCACCTCCAATTGAGTTAGCCATCGACTGGGCATCAGTCACTTCTGAAGGAAAAGGGGACACAAAACGTCCTGTATTAAATTGCTGTCTGAATTTATTGACGATAGACCAATCATTGCCTAGGAAAAAGTTAAACTCACCTCCAATTGCAGTAGATATAGGATTCATCCCTTCCTGAAGACTACTCCTTCTCAAGTCCCCATCTGCTCCCATACTCAAATTAGTCATTAAATAAGGTGAATGAGGAGTTCCGGTAAGCGCGTTGAAATTATTAACATTCCCTAATACAGGAGAACTATTTGACCCTGTCACTTGCACTGGCATAGGAAGGTAACCAATAGACCTGTCGTTGAGATGCTTAAAATACAGTCTAACAAAACCTTTATCAAATTTCTTAGTAAAATTAGCTTTGATTTGCCCACCAGAATTTGCATTGTAGCCTGCATCCCTAGGGCCTTCTCCTTGTCTCCAAAACCCGCCTATGTGAAAGTTCATATCTTCTCCAATAGGAGCACCATATTCGAAGTCAGTCCTGAATGTATTGTAATCCAGCCCAGCTGTGGTTGCAACTGAACCACCTTCAACTTTACCTGATTTGCTTATAAAATTGATAACACCCGCAGGAGAATTACTTGCAAGTACTGATGCCGATCCTCCCCTTAGCGCCTCTATTCTGTCAATCGTATTATCGGCTCTTAAGAATATATCGGCGTTACCAAATGAAATATCACCAAACTGCATCACTGGAAGTCCATCTTCATGTAATTGTAAGAATTTAGCACCTCCTGTGGCGATAGGTATTCCTCGGACAGTAATATTTGCATTGCCTTCTCCACCTGTTGCCTCTGTTTTCACTCCAGGTAGATTTCTGAAAATTTCTGCAGTGGATCTTGGTGCTGCCTGATTAAATTGGTCTGTCCTTATAGAACTCACAGAAATACTTGATTCAATGGCGGTTTTAGGATCTGTATTTCCTGTTACTATGACTACATCCAAACCAACAAGGTCCGCACTCATCTGGAAATCTCTGGAAATATCACCTTGTCCTAAAACTACAGGTTCCTCAATAGTTGAAAACCCTAAAAAAGAAACCTTCAAGATATGCTCCCCTTCTAAATTTGTTTCCAAATTATATTTCCCATCAAAGTCTGAAATTGCTCCAAGAGAAGTGCCTTCCAAACTTACAAGGGCGCCAATAATAGCTTCCCCGGTTTGCTGATCTGTAATGGTTCCAGATAGCTTGGTTGATATCTGAGCAAAGGCATTAAAATCATTTATAAAAAAATTAATGCTCCTATGGCGATGATAAATGTTCTTTTAATATTATTTTGAATAATTGTCATGATTGGGTCATTATTTAAGTAATTGACTTGAATTAATTATCAAACTGATAAGTGAATAATACTCTGGCCAAATATTATTTATGCCTCAAACATGAAAAACATTCGGTTAATAGTCAATAGCAATAAAATATGTAATATTACGTAATCGATTACGTAACCGATTTCGTTTAAAAATTATTTTTAATTTATAATAATTCTAAATTAAAAACACCTAATCTGACATAAATCCTTTCAACAAATAACTCCAAAATTATGCCTAAAATACGTGTAACTTTAAAGACAATAGCCTCCAAATTAGGCGTTTCTGTACCTACTGTTTCCCGAGCATTAAAAGATTATCCTGATATCAGTAAGGAGACAAAAACGGCAGTACTAAAGCTTGTAGATGAACTTCATTATATCCCCAACAACCTGGCACTCAACCTGCGCAAAAACAAATCAAATATTATAGGAGTAATCATTCCTGAAGTTGTGCACTTTTTCTTCTCCAGTGTTATTAAGGGAATAATGCAAACTGCCGAAAACCATGGATATTCAGTACTACTCACTCAATCCCAAGAACAACTAAAACTCGAAAAAAACACGCAAAATTGCTATTTTCATCCCATGTTGATGGGTTATTGGTTTGCCTTTCGGATGAAACCAAATCTTTTGATCATTTTAAAATCTTTGAAGAGTTCAATATACCATTAGTATTGTTTGACAAAGTACTCGACACAGATACGATAAGCCATGTCATTATTAACGATAGGGAAGGTGCTTTTCAAGCCACCGAACATCTGATTCATCAGGGCTGCTCAAACATCCTTTTTCTCAAAGGACCGAAGGATCCTCTTAATACAATAGAGCGCTTTAATGGTTATAAAGATGCCTTAGAAAAATACAACATTCCTCTAGACTCTTCTAATATTAAGAGCTGTCCTCACATAACAAGACCTGAAGCCTACCATCTAGTAGAAAAAGTGATTAAAGAAGGCCAGCTTTTTGACGCAATCTTTGGTGTTAGTGACATTTTATCTATCGGTGCACTGGGTGCCTGCCAAGATAATGGGATTAAAGTCCCTGAAAAAGTTTGCATTATTGGTTTTAGTGATTCTGAAATGTGTGAAATTACAAGACCTCAATTAAGTTCAGTCTACCAACCTGGATTTGAAATTGGTGAAAAATCAACACTAAAGTTAATACAAGAAATCCAACATATCGAAAACGATGGAGAACAAAAAGCAGAACAAATCATTCTAAAGTCCTCATTGAAGATAAGGGAGTCAAGCAACAGGATCTTGAAAACATTTTGTTAGAAATGGTATCATCTATTCCTCTTTGCTCATCAGTAATTACTAATTCATATGCAATTGAACCTCACAATAAAATCTTTGAAGTAAAGCTTTATTTTAAGTTTATTTCTAAAAATTTACTAATCTAAAATTCATAATATTACTTCATCTTCAACAACAAGTCATCGAAAAAAGCCCGATCTACTGTAAACACAGTGCCATGTCTGGTACCTTCCGGAAAACTAACTTGATCCGAAACATCTGTCCAGTTCTCTAAATCCGAAGACACAACTGCTCCCATACTGTGTTCCGTATATTTATCGAAATAAACAATCCATTGACCATCTACTTGCGTAACCGTAGGACCTTCAGCCCAATATTCACCTGTGATTGGTGGGCCTGCTTCACTATAGCCCCCGGTAAGAGAATCACTTACCGCTATTCGAATATTCTTCTTCGCTGGCTCACGGGTTTCATCCTTCACAAAAAGATAATATTTACCTTTATGTTTTTTAATAGTGCCATCAATCACATTAAAACCCGGTTCATAAAACAATTTTGTTTCTGAAAAGGTCTTGAAATCTTTTGTGGTTACATAGTATTGTCTGTGATTATGAGCATTGTCTAGCTGAGATTGTGTCTCAGGATAACGACCAGTTATTGTGGTGGACCAATAGATAATGTATAATTCTTCGACATCATCATAAAACACCTCTGGCGCCCAGGTATTGCGAGCATCCGGCTCATGGGCCATTACAGGTATAAACTGTTGCTCTGACCAGTTGATTAAGTCTTTAGAATAGGCATAACCTATACCTTTCTCCTTCCAACTAACCGTCCAAACCATATGAAACAAGCCATCCCCTCCTTTTATAATACATGGATCACGCATAAGTTTATCTCCACCGGCCGAAGGGGTAAGTAAAGATTTTCCTTCATTTAATGCAAAATAAGTAAAACCATCGGTGGAATAGGACAGATGCAACCCGTCTTCACCGTTTCCAGTGAAATAAGAAAAAGAAACACCTCATCCTTTTTTGTTATTTGAGCAACTGATTGACAAGAATAAAATAAAAAGAAAAGTGGCATCAACAGCCAAATTGGAAGAATTCTATTAAGCATAACTGTAGAATAAAATTTAATCTAAGATAATAACTTCTTTACCGGATAAAAAATTTATTAACCTATCCGATTGCTTGGATTTATTGAATCCCAAGCAACCAATAAACAATTTTTCACTAGCTATTCTTTTATTAACCCATAATACAATTAAGCCGCTTTTAATAATTCAGAAACTTCACTTTCACGCAATCTACTGATTACCAAACGACAATCCTAAACAAAAATTGACCCTAAACTAATTTAGAATTTAGTTTTGCTAAAAACGAAAACCCAAATAGAATATTACATCTCAGCTTTCCACAAAACTAAATTACTATTTTTTCAATATTTTTTAAATATTTAATCATAATTTTTAATTAAATAACATAACAGGACAGAACAGGATAGATTTTTTTATTTTTATAGATATTTTTATGGATAAACAAATATTATTTATTGGTTTATTATCATTATCAATTAAACCCAAAAATTATGAAAAGAATTTTTATTAAATCAAACAAATTCCAGGTGCTGGCTTTTGTGCTCTCTCTTTTCTTATTATCCGGACCAATATTGGCTCAAGAGAGTAGGACGATTAGTGGTCTGGTAAAATCCCAAGAAGATCAGGAATTGATTCCTGGAGTATCCATCTTGGTTCAAGGAACAAACAGGGGCACCGTCACTGACATTGATGGTAAGTTTAGCCTAGAGGTTAGTAATGGCGAAACCCTTGTGGCAAGTTTTATTGGTTATGAAAACAAGGAAGTAACCATTGAAGCAGGGATGAATAATATTGAGATTTTACTCAATTACTCTTTTGCAGACCTATCAGAGGTGGTCGTAGTGGGATATGGTACCCAAAAGAAGTCGGACTTAACAGGTGCCGTAGGCTCGGTAAGTAGCGAAGCTCTTCAGGAACGGCCATCGGCCTCTTTGACCCAAGCCCTATCAGGGAGAATTCAGGGTGTAAATGTATCTGTCAATTCAGGAAGACCCGGAGGAAGGGCCAATATCAGAATCAGAGGAAATACTTCTGTAAGTATAGCCAATGACCCTTTGTATGTAATTGATGGTGTGATTATACATGCCGCCGGACTGGCCAATGGCAGTACCCCAATTGATTATATCAACCCCAACGATATCGCTTCAGTAGAAGTACTTAAAGACGCCTCTGCTACCGCCATATATGGGGCAAGAGGAGCAAATGGAGTGATCTTGGTAACAACAAAAAGAGGTAGTAATAAAGGAGGAATGATCACCTTTGACACCGATGTAAGTGTGGGTGTATTACCCAAGAAAATCCCTTTACTCAATGCCGAAGAATTTCTTATGGTGGAAGATATCGCCTATCAAAATGCGCAGAAATACGATCCCACAGGATGGGCTAATGGCATTTATACCGATCCAAAATTAAAAAGAACCAACCCTTTATTGTTTGATGCCAATGGAAATCCGCTTCATGACACAGACTGGCAGGATGAATCTTTTCGTAAAGCCATTACTCAAAACCATCAACTGGGACTTACAGGTGGAAATGAAAAAGACAGTTATGGGATTTATATCAACCACAGAAATGAGGAAGGATTGATGCGAGAATCCTACCTGAAACGATATGCGGGCAGATTTGTGTTTGACAGCCAGATAAAGCCCTGGTTAAAAGTAGGAGGAAGCCTAAGCTATACAGACCAAAAAGAAAGCCAGGTGGACCCGTTAGGGGCCGGAGGAATAATTGCCATGCGCCAGGTATTGGAAGCCCTTCCCATTATCCCCGTTCGATACAGTGATGGTAGTTGGGCCGGTAATGAAGACTATCCCGGCATGGAAGGTGGAAACAACCCTCTTCATGTAGTGAATGACCGGGTTTACATAGTAAATACCCAAACCATGTTAGGTAATATTTATGCAAATTTCAGCCTTGCTGAAGGACTTGAACTTCGCTCTGTTTTAGCCAGTAACATTATCAATCAGAGGGTTGACTATTATGGAGGAAGAACCTTAAACTATATTGCAAGAAATCAAAGAGGAGATGCTTCCGTGATGAATGACCGCTTAAACTCCTGGCAATTTGAGAATTACCTTACCTACAATAAAGACATCGACGAAAACCAATCTATCAATGCTTTATTGGGTATTTCCTGGCAACATGTTGACCGGTTCAATAGCACTGCAAGATCTCAAGATTTTCAGGATGACTATTTCAAATTTAATAATCTAGGGGCAGGGGCCAATGTTTTTCAAACCCTTTCCGGGACCTCTGCCTATGGCTTGAATTCCTATTTCGGCCGGTTTAACTATAATCTGAAAGAAAAATATTTGGTAACTTTTACCGGAAGAATTGATGGATCTTCAAAATTTGGGGAAGCCAACAGATATGCGGTGTTCCCATCAGCTGCTTTGGCATGGAGAATTTCTGAAGAAGACTTTTGAAGGACCATAAAACCATCTCCAACTTAAAATTAAGGGCCAGTTATGGAGTTACCGGCAACTCCGAAATAGCGGCTTATCAAGCCTTGGCAGGAATGGGCAATTACACGGTAATTTTCAATGACTCAAGGAGCATAGGGCTTGGTGTCAACCGGCTTTCAAACCCTGACCTAAAATGGGAAAAAACTTTTCAAACTGATGTAGGACTCGAGCTTGGACTACTCAATAACCGACTGACATTTGAACTGGATCTGTATAGAAATCTGAACAATGCACGCTGCTCAATCCCCCGTTCATCCAGCAGTGGATACAGCTTGGTAACTAGAAACATTGGAAGCATGGAAAACAAAGGAGTAGAATTTGCCCTCAATTCTGTGAACATTGTTAACAATGATTTTAAGTGGGACACTCATTTTAACATCTCTATCAACAAAAACAAAGTGTTGGAACTAACGGGTGGAGCAGACATATTTTCCGGTTCTACTATCATAAGGGAAGGGGAGCCGGTAAGCTCTTTCTTTGGCTTTGTTCATTTGGGAACATGGAACACAGATGAGACTGACCTTGCCGCACAGTACCTCAAGCTACCGGGTGATATAAAGTATGAAGACGTAAATGGTGATGGGGCCATTAATGACAATGACAGGGTAATTATTGGCCAGGGAATTCCTAAAGGTTTTGGGACTTTTATGAATACTTTCCAATACAAAAACCTAGAATTAATGGTTGATCTGCAGTTTAATTACGGCAATAAGGTACTGTGGCGAAGCAAGCATTCTGCCGAAGACCGTCAGGGAATTGCCAATAGTTTTAGGACCGTCTTGAATGCCTGGACACCGGAAAATCAAGATACAAATATTGCCCAACTGAGACCATTGACTGCCGGATACAATACCTTCAATGATTCAGACAGAACCCAGGATGGTTCTTTTCTTCGAGGCAGGAATTTACTTCTAGCCTACACTTTTGAGCCTACCTTAATTCAAAGGCTAAAATTAAGTAGGTTAAGGGCTTATGTCTCCGTGCAAAATTTCTTCTTAAGTACCAAATTTCAAGGCTATGATCCTGAAGTTTCCACTTCCGGATCTCCCTTTGATCAGGGAGTGGATCTTTATGCCTACCCAAAGCCAAGGGTTTTTATGCTAGGATTAAATATCGCCCTTTAAAAAGTTTCACTTGAATATTTGAATGATATGAAAAAGTATATAAATAAAATTAGTCGTGTGATACTTATCAGCATGCTAATGATCACAACTTGGGGATGTAATGAATTTCTCGATGAGACAGACAAATCCAATTTCACTTTAGAAAATTATTTTACTCTACCGGAACATGCTACCAGTGTGGTCAATTCCATATATGAAAGCCTCAGGCCTGTGATGCAATCAGGTTTTGGCGGTGGTCCTTGGATGATGCTTGAATTCTCCACAGGACTTGCCAATACAGAACTAGGACAGGCACAAAACAGCCTTTTTGTTAGAAATTTGATCAACAATTCGGACAATGGTTATGGACAAACTTACTGGACTAGTTACTACAGGGGTATTGCCAATGCGAACCTTGCTATAGAAAAAATTCCTGAGATAGAGATGGACAGTGAAACCCAAAATAAACTATTAGGAGAGGCTCGTTTTCTACGCGCATTTTATTATTTTAATTTGGTAAGGATTTTTGGCGACATCCCACTGATAACGTCGCCAATAGACTTAACCAGCCCTGAATTGTATCCAGAAGCTGCTTCAACAGCCGCAATTTATGACCAAATTGTAGCAGATCTTGAAGTTGCCGAAAATGCCGGATTACCTTGGAGAGATACAAGCGGAAGAGTTTCTCTGGGTGCTGTTAAAACTTTAATGGCAAGTGTGTATCTCACCATGGCCGGCTATCCACTGCAAGCAGGCGACCAGTACTTCCAACTTGCAGCAGAAAAAGCCAATGACATTATCCAATCCGGCACTTACGATTTATTTACCGATTATGATAAACTTCATTCTGTTGAAGATAAAAACCAGGGAGAGCATATTTTTATGATACAATATGCCGCATTCACTATCCCTTCATCTTGGCAGGTTTCCATAATCCCTTACAATCGAGGTATTTCTGCTTATAGCGCAGAGACAGGTGGAATCTTTTCAAACCAAGAGTTTGTCAATGCTTTTGAAAATGGAGACAAAAGAGCCGAAGAAAAAACATTCTTCTATACAGAATACAGCTTAGAGTCCGACAGAAGCTCCACCAAAGAGCTGGGAGACTATTATATCTGGAAGCATTTTGATGAAGAGGCCCAACTTAACACTACAAGTAGTGGCTTGAATTGGCCTGTTTTCCGTTTTGCTGAGGTATTACTCATTTATGCTGAAGCAATGAATGAAGTCAGTGGACCAACGGACGCAACTTACGAAGCCATTAACAAAATCCGAGAGAGGGCGGAATTGCCCCTACTAGAAAACCTAAGTCAAGAAGAATTTAGGGAAGCTGTATGGAGAGAAAAATGGGTAGAAATGTGTTTTGAAAACAAGACATGGTTTGACATGGTAAGGTTGCGTAAAGCATGGAATGTGGTTTCCGGAGAATTTGAGAATTATGTAGGGCACCAATTTACTTATGGTCCGACAATAACTGAAAGGGAATTGCTTTTCCCAATTCCTACGGCTGAAATAAGAAACAATGATAAACTAAGCCAAAACCAAGGTTATTGATGTATTCAATCTGGTCTAACAGCCAATGAAGGAAAAGGGGTAAAAAGGATTTCAATCCTTCTTTTACCCCTTTTATCCTTTTTTGCTCAGATCTATTTGAATAAATGGAGGATTGTTACAAACAATTTTATTACTTTAAACCCGAATTATACCATAGGCATTTATTTTGCGTAGGAACTATAAAAACTCAGTCAATACAATACAATTTTTGAACGGAACTCATTTTACAGTACCCTTCTCTACAAATGAACTGACTTTCTTGAGGTTTCTCTGTGAATTATAGAGGTCCTCTCATCAACAGAAATAAAACTTGAAATAACAAATATTATCAATGAACACAATGCATCAGTTTAAAAACAGTAGTCTCAAAGTAGCCAGCCTCTTTATTTTCACTTTCTTGATCACAGCAGGTTTGGCCTTGGCTCAAGAGGACAAGTTGCTATTACAATTCAAAGGAGAAAACGGTGCCGGAAAAGGAAAAAATGTAGTACTCATCAGTGGTGATGACGAATACAGGTCTGAAGAGGGCTTGCCTATGTTGGCAAAAATTCTTTCCAAGCACCATGGTTTTAACACCACTGTTTTATTTGCCATCGATCCTGAAAACAACAATGTAGTGCCCAACTACAAGACAAACATACCGGGCATGGAGCATCTTCAGGAGGCCGACCTTGTTATCATCTTATTGCGATTCAGAGAACTTCCCGATGAACAAATGAAGCATTTTGATGATTACCTGAAGTCAGGAAAGCCTTTGATTGCATTGCGTACTTCTACCCATGCTTTTAATTATGGAAAAGACAGCAAAAGCCCTTATGCGAAATACCATTGGCAAAGCAATGTTCCCGGTTGGGAGAAAGGTTTTGGTAAAAAGATATTGGGTGAAACATGGGTAGCACATCACGGCCACCATGCCGTAGAAGGTACCCGAGCACTTTTAGATGGAATCCAAGTTTCAGCCAAAAACCCAATATTGAATGGTGTTACCGACATTTGGGCTGCTTCTGATGTGTACACAGTAAATGGTATAGGTGAAGATGCAGAAGTTTTGATCCATGGTGCTTCTACCTCCGGCATGAATGCTGAAGCGCCAATCAACTGGAAAAAATCATTAATGCCTGTGGTGTGGACCAAATCTTACCAAATAGAAGGTGGTAAAAAAGGTAAAGTATTTGCCAGCACACTTGGAGCATCCATAGACTTGTTAAGTGAAGACTTGCGTCGATTAATTGTGAATGCCAGCTATTGGGGACTAGGTATGGAGGCAAAAATACCTGAAAAAGCCAATGTGAATATTGTTGGAGATTATTCGCCTACGATGTTTGGTTTTGACAATTTCCGTCGCGGAATGAAAGTTACTGATTTCGAATAATTTTTAAAGCCTAAAATAATAATAGATAATGAATAAGATTGGATTTAATGTCTTGGCCTGGTCAGCAGCAGTTTCTGATGAATTAAAGCCTATTATCGAAAGACTAAAAACCATAGGCTATGATGGGGTAGAGTTTTTTGTAGGAGCACCGGATGAAAAAGCCTATAAAGAAATTGGCAGCTTTACCAAGGGACTAGGCCTAGAAAGCAGTACAGTATTTGTAATGGGGCCTGATGAAAACCCAATAGATCCTGATGCTAAAATAAGGGCAAAAGCCCTGGACAAAATGAAATGGACCATAGACCGTTCTCATGATTTGGGAGCAAAAATTATCTGTGGACCTTTTCACTCGGCTTTCTCCACATTTGCTCAAAGATCCCCCAACGAGGATGAATACAATAGAAGCGCTGAAGTTTTGTATCAAGCTGGAGAACACGCCAAGCAAGCAGGAATCGTTCTCACCCCCGAAGCACTAAATCGCTTCGAATGTTACCTATGCAATACTATGGATCAATTGTTGCATTTGATCACGAAAATAAATCACCCAAATGTTCGCGCAATGTTTGACACCCATCATGCGAATATCGAAGAAAAAACCTTGGGAGATGCCATAAGAAAAATCGCTCCGGTATTAGGTCATGTACATATAAGTGAGAATGACAGAGGGACACCCGGCTCTGGTCATGTTCCTTGGGATGACACCTTTGCTACATTAGCTGAAATAAATTATAAAGGATGGCTTACTATAGAAGGATTTACCAGAAATGACCCTGACTTTGCCAATTCTATTGGCGTATGGAGAGATTTTTCTGAACCTTGGGAAATGGCTGAAAACGGCTATAAATTCATTAAGGCCATGGGAGAAAAACATGGGCTTTAAACACTGTATCAATCATCATTATTAACCTAATATAACAATAACTAAAATACCCAAATCAAATGTCTAAACTACCCTTTCGTTTCGGCGCAGAAGTATACACCTGGTTTATGAGTAACAATGGAGAGACTTATAAAGGTCAGCTGGGTCATATGATAGAAGTTATCTCTAAAGCAGGTTTTACAGGGATCCAACCAATATTCACTTGGATGGGACCTTTGGCCGATGCTGATGCACTTGAAGCCAAATTGAAAGAACAAAACATTTCACTAGCCGCAGTGGCTTTGGCTTTAGATTGGAACGGGAATAAAGAAACGGATGAAGAGAAAAAGATTGCAGATGAAGCCATAAAATTGTTGTCACGATTCCCAGATTCAGTACTTTGCACGGTACAAATTCCCACCGGAAGGCATGAACTTACACGGCGAAGAAAAAATCTTGTAGATATCGTCAACACCGTATCGGCTAGGGCTGCGGACAAAGGAGTTGTCAGCAGTTTTCATCCTAACTCGCCTCACACATCCATTACTAGGACTGAAGAGGACTACAAAGTCATCCTAGAATCTTTGGACCCAAAAGTAACAGGTTGGTGCCCCGATGTAGGGCACATTATTAACGGGGACATGGATCCTTTGACCAAAATGAAGGAATACCGTTCTCTTATCAACCATGTACATTATAAAGATTGGGACGGGAATCCGGAATTCACCCTTATGGGAAATGGAAAAGTAGCACTAACAGAGATTACTCAATGGCTTAAAGATGAGAACTTTGATGGATGGATCATTTGCGAAGACGAGGGCAAAGAAGCTTTGGAGGATCCTGATTTTGTAACCCTCCACGATGGAAAATGGGTACAGGAATCTTTAATACCAAAATTAAAATAACCTATGCCGTTCATAAAATCCAATGGGATTAACCTTTATTATGAGAAGCAAGGAAAAGGAGATCCTTTACTATTGATTATGGGTATTACTGCCCCAGGGTCGGTGTGGGAAAAACATCTTGAGTATTGGAAACAATATTTCCGATGCATCATTGTAGACAATCGAGGAGTTGGCAGGTCTGATAAACCTTCAGGCCCCTACACTTCATCAATGATGGCGGATGATTGTGCAGGTTTACTACAACAGCTCGGATTGGAAAAGGTAAGAGTTGCAGGCGTTTCCATGGGGAGCATCATTGCCCAGCAACTTGCTTATCGCCACCCAAACCTAGTAAAATCAATGGTTCTCATGTGTCCTTGGGCGAGATGTGACAATACGGCGAAAGATATTTTTCGTCATATGGTGGACATTAAAGCCAGATTAAAACCAGATGAATTTAGTCGCTACATCCAATTATTAATCTTCTCAAAGGCTTCCTTTGACAATGAAGTGTCCTACCAAGGAATGCTTGAAGACAGGGAAAATGCCAATAAGGACACCAACCCTCAACCATTAATTGGACTTGAAGGACAAGCTGCTGCTTGCATAGAACATCATACGCTGAAACAATTAAATGAAATAAAGCAACCCGCACTTGTCATAGGAGGAGAAGCAGACAAATTCACTCCACTTTGGATGACCAAAGAGGTCGCTGAATTACTGCCAAACTCAGAATTACACACCTACCCTGAAAGTGGACATGCTTTCCACTGGGAAAATATCGAAGATTTTAACCCTAGGGTAAAACAATGGCTATTGACACATTGATTTAACAAAGGTTATGTAATAGGATTTATAATGGTCTGTCCCGTGTCTTACGGAAAGTGTTGCAATCGCAAGAAAATCAGATGTATTGCGATTTTAATATAGTACCCTTATATTGAAATTGAAAACGGCAACGAATTGGCTGATTTTGAACCAATTTCAGCACGTAATAGATTGTCTATTGCGTACTTCGGATTTAAAAACCTTGACCAATATTTTCAAATGGTCAAGGTTTTTTTGGTATGGCTTATGCAAGGTATTTTTGAAAGTAATGAATCTTTCATTATCTTAACATCACCCCTACAGAACCCATACTAATAACCAAACCCTCACCCAATGAAATTCTTCATTCCTACGAAAAAGCTTCAAAAGCTTTTTTAGTGGCAATCTTATTGTTGCTAATTTTAAATATCCTTAGCATCTTTCTAGCTATTAACCATGACCAGAATAACTCCTTGGGTTCGTTCCTTATTCTGCTATTTGATTTTAATCAGGAAGCAAACATTCCTTCATTGTTCTCTACCCTACAATTTTTGGTAGCTTCACTACTTTTGTTGATCATTGCACTTTTTAAAAAATCAAACGGCAAAAAACACTGGGGATGGTTAGGTATTTCACTGTTGTTTTTTATTAATGTTGGATGAGGCGGCATCCATTCATGAGTTTTTATTTACATATCTTCAAGAAAAGTACCACAATTCAACGTTATTTTATTATATCAGCCTACTTGTATTCGGACTGGTATTGGTAGGTATGGCCTTGATTTACATTCCTTTTTTCAATCATCTCAACAAACGATTACTTACGGGAATGCTTTTGTCAATGGGCATATTCTTATTAGGTGCCATTGTTTTTGAAAGTATCGGAAAAAATGTTTTCGACACCTATGGATTAAGCTTTGGTTACCGATTGATATATACAATAGAAGAGACCCTAGAAATGCTTGGCTTGGCCATTTTTATCAATGTCCTGAATTGGTACATCGGTATAAAAATGCAAAAAATATCTATAGTGCTAACCGTTTAAAAATCCGTGGTCACTACCCTATCAATGAAAATAACCCCATTAGCTTGTCGGATAAATTGAGAACTACAATAATCAAATAATACTGGACAGTACAGGATAGTTCTGACAGATAAACTACTATCTTTAAAACATGAATCTAAGCCTTAATATCGCATTAATAGTGGCAGGATTGACCAATGATCCCAAGCCTATAACCTTTGAAAAGCAAATCATTGCTATGGAAACTGCTGAGTCAGCAGGTGTCTTTGATGTAGATGCAGATGGTCATCCGGATATTGTCTCCGGCAGCTATTGGTACAAAGGTCCTGAGTTTTCCAAGCGACAGTTGATCGGACAAGTAAAGCGCGTCAGTGAATACTTTGATGATTTTTCTACCATTCCCATGGATGTAAATGGTGATGGAAAGACTGACTACGTTACAGGCGGATGGTTCGGAAAGACGCTGTACTGGGTAGAAAACCCCGGAAGCAATAAAGAATGGGCCGTGCACGAAATCACCAATCCCGGTAACGTAGAGACCACAAGAGCCTGGGATGTAGACAACGATGGCCACTTGGACATTGTTCCGAATACTCCCAATCAACCGCTTGCTTATTATACTTTAAATCGGGATGCAAATGGGAAAGGTACCGGTGAATTTGAAAAACATTCGGTAACTGAAAAACACGGTCATGGCCTAGGTTTTGGAGATATCAATGGAGATGGTAGAGGAGACTTTATAATACCAGAAGGTTGGCTAGAGGCTCCTCAAGACTTAGAAAATGGCAGGTGGACGTTACACGAGACTTTTCAATTGGGCACTGCCAGCGTCCCCATCATAGTAACTGACGTAAACAGCAATGGCTTAAACGACCTAATTGTGGGGCAAGGACACGACTATGGATTGCATTGGTATGAACAGGTTAAAGAAGGAGATACAATTTCCTTTATTAAACACCCCATTGACCCTTTTCAGTCTCAATACCATACGATGGAATGGATAGACATAGACAATGATGGAGAAATGGAACTGGTAACTGGTAAACGCTACCGCGCACACAATGGCAATGATCCCGGAGGAAATGATTTTATGGGGTTGTATTATTTTAAGTGGAACGGGGAATCTTTTACTAAAAACGTGATAAGCTATGGCCCTTTTGGAGAAGGCAAAGGAGCCGGCCTTTATTTTTCTGTCGCGGACTTAAATGGCAATGGAATGATGGACATTGTTGTAGCTGGAAAAGATGGCTTGGTGGTGTTCCACAATAAAGGAAGTCGCTAAATACATACATTCAATTTAACCAAGCTGTTAATACTTCGGATTCTAAATTAACTTATAAATAATAAGCAGCACTGATCCTTGCTTGAAGCTTTCTTTATCTTTGGTTTTCATTTCGGAGAGACAATGACTAGATTATTTTTCTCCTTGGCATATAAAACTAATCCTCATTCATGAAAAAACTAATCTGCTTTTGTTGGGCACTAAGTCTCAGTTTTAGCCTTCTGGCACAAAACACCGTCACGGGCTACATCTATGAAGACAGCAATCAAAATGGTAAAAAGGAACGCAGAGAAAAGGGCATTCCTGAAGTGGCTGTCAGCAACGGAAAAGAGGTAGTACTGACTGATAAAAAAGGAAAGTATACTTTACCTATAGGAATCGATAATATCATTTTTGTTATCAAACCAAGTGGCTATAAAGTGCCTGTTGGTGAAAATCAATTACCTGAATTTTATTATATCCACAAACCAGAAGGCTCTCCCGAACTTCAATACAAGGGTTCTGAGCCAACCGGAAAGCTGCCAAAATCAGTGAACTTTGCACTGCATAAAACCGAAGAGCCGGATAATTTTACTGCAATGATCTTTGGTGATCCACAGCCATATAATAAAACGGAATTGGATCAATTTGCTAAAGGTGTAGTAGACAAAGCCAAGGAAGAAAGCAATATTAGTTTTGGTATTAGCCTTGGTGATTTGGCAGGAGATGACTTGGATTTACACCCTCCTTATGTGGAAATTTTAAAACAAACTAGATGGCACTGGTACAATGTAATGGGTAACCATGACATGAATTATGACGCTAAGATAGATGAGCATTCTGACGAATCCTTTGAAAGGGTCTTTGGCCCTGCCACTTATTCTTTTAACCAAGGAAATGCGCACTTCATTATTTTAGATGATATTTTATATCCAGACCCTAGGGATGATAAAGGTTATTGGGGTGGATTTACACAAACCCAGTTGGACTTTATAGAAAACAACCTGAAGCACGTAGACAAAGACAAATTAATTGTACTGTCTTTTCACATTCCCTTCCTCCATATCAATGAAAATGGATTCAGGAACAGTGACCGACAAAAGATTTTTGATCTACTGAAGGATTACCAAAATGTATTGGCCCTATCAGCACATACCCATTTGCAACGCCATAATTTTTATACGGAAGAAGATGGCTGGGAAGGCAGTACTCCTTTTCACGAATACAATGCAGGCACCACTTCAGGTGATTGGTACTCCGGGAAAATAAACGATGATGGCGTTCCCATTTCAACCATGAGAGATGGTACTCCCAAAGGATACGCCCTACTTCATATTGAAGGAAATCAATATAAAATAGATTATCAGGTAATTGGAGCACCAAAAGAACACCAAATAAAGATTTTCAACCCCAAAGTTGTCGCCAATAACCGTGGTTCCGGCTCAGGCATTTTTGCCAACTTCTATATGGGAGACAAAAATGATAAGGTAGAGTATCGAATAGACAATGGCCCTTGGAAAAAAATGAATTGGGTAGAGGCACCTGATCCTTCCTATGTAGCCTCCGTAATGGAATGGGACCTGATGGATAAATTAGAGCCCGGAAGAAGACCTTCCAACCCTGTGAATGTTACCCACCTTTGGAAAGGAAGCATAGACACTAAACTGCCGGTAGGCAAACATACCATCACCGTTAGAGCCACAGATATGTTTGGCCGGACTTTTACTGAGACCAGCGAATATACCGTTGCTGAACCGGTGGCTTATTGATCCACCAAATAGGTGAAACTTTTGAATAGGTGGCTAAAGTATTGAGCGTTTAACTTCTGATACTTTAGCCACCTTTTATGTTTTACACCAGCTCCAAATCACCAATTGAGCGTAAATAATTTATTCATGGGTTGAAAACGCTGACCGGAAACCCTTTAAATTCAAAAAGTTGTAACGCATATAAAATTTATAATCAACGAATCTTTCTAAGAAAACACGGCTAAATAAGCAATTAAAAATTTCAGTATATTTATGAATGCATGAAAATTCAATCCATAAAATAATTGAGGTATTAGGTTTGGCCCCTCACCCTGAGGGAGGATATTATAAAGAAACTTATAGAAGTACCGATGAAATCCTACAAGACTGTTTACCGGATGATTACAAAGGCAATAGAAATTATTCAACCTGTATCTATTTTTTACTGACTTCAGACGATTTTTCCGCATTCCACAGGATTAAACAAGATGAGATTTGGCATTTTTACGATGGATCTCCTCTAAGATTACATTCAATCTCTGCATCCGGCCTTCATGAAACTCATATTATTGGTAGAAATATCAAAAATGGTGAACGGCCCCAACTCATTGTTCCCGGGGGTCATTGGTTTGGCGCGGAAGTTATCGAGAAAGATACTTATAGCTTAGTAGGCTGCACTGTTTCACCCGGATTTAGTTTTAATGATTTTGAGCTAAAAAGCAGTGTAGAACTTAGCTTATTATTTCCACATTGTAAAAAAATAATCGAAAGGTTGACGCATTATTAAAAATCTGCATTTAAATTAATGGTTGAATCGAAATCTCCCTCTTTACGATTTCCCCAAAATACTCCAACCGGGCATTAAAAGTTCCTTACACTATTAAAATTCAGACCCGGAGAAATCATTTCATATCAAATTCACCTACAGAATTAATGAAAGTTTTCATCATTTATAGATTAATACAAACAAAAGAAAACCACTAATGCACCTATGAAAAGTTTAAATCGAAAAATTCATTTAACTCTTTTTTCAATTGGCTTGTTGCTTCTCAGTAATTGTAGCCCACCACTGCAACAACCTGAAGAGAAACCCAACATCCTTTTTATTGCGGTAGATGATATGAATGACTGGGCAGGCTTTTTGTCCGGCCATACCGGTATGAAAATCCATACCCCAAATATTGACCGTCTTGCAGCTTCCTCCATGATCTTCACCAATGCACATACTCCTGCACCGGCTTGTGCACCAACGCGAGCAGCAATCCTGACAGGAGTTCACCATGCACGATCTGGAGCTCAGAACGTGTACTGGGGAGACGGTCCATTATGGCGAAAATTTGAAGCCCTTAAGGAAGTGACAACCTTAGAAAAATTCTTTAAAAACAATGGCTATAAAACCCTAGGGGCAGGTAAAATATATCACAGTCAGGCTCCCCCTGGTCGCCAACAAGCCAGGTAGAACCCGAAAACTGGGATTATTATTACCCCAGCCCATACATTTCTCACCCTTACCAAATGAGAGCACCTGAAGATGTTATCTACCCTGAGGGTGTAGACAATGAAAACCGCCCGGGAGGAGGAGCTAATAGTTGGTGGACCTGGGGAGCTATTCCTGCCTCAGATGAAAAAATGGCAGATTACCATGTAGCAGATTGGGGAAGTTATCAACTAAGTTTAAAACATGCCAAGCCTTTCTTCCTGGCCGTAGGAATGTGGAAACCCCATGATCCATGGGAGGTACCTCAAAAGTATTTCGACATGTATCCACTAGAGGACATTGTATTACCGGAACGAAAAAAAGATGATTTAGAAGATTCCTTCGATCATGGAAGAAGATGGATCATGAAATGGGTATTGGAAAATAAACAGTGGGAGAAAATCATTCAGTCTTATGCCGCTTCCATCACTTTTTCTGATGCTATGGTTGGAAGGCTACTCGATGCCTTTGAAAACTCTGAATATGCGGACAATACCATCGTTGTTTTGTGGTCTGACCATGGCATGCATATGGGAGAGAAAGACAATATTGAAAAATTCACCTTGTTTGAAAGGTCAACCAGAGTACCATTTTTAATAGCGGTACCCGGAATGTCTCTTGCAGGCGAAAGGTATGACCACCCTGTAAGTTTAATGGACTTGTACCCTACCCTTGTAGACCTAGCCGGTTTTGAAAAACCTGCTCATCTGGATGGAAATAGTTTGGTACCACAACTGAAAGACCCAAGTATAACTTCCGATCCTGTTATTTCAAGCTATAAATTCAAGTCTATTGAAGGTCATGCAGTAAGGAGCATGAGGTACAGGTATATTTATTACCCTGAAATTAATTTGGAAGAACTCTATGACCATGAAACCGATCCTAATGAATGGGACAATATCGCCTACAAAAGTGGAAACAAAAACATCATTGCCGATCACAGAAAAGTCTTGCTGGAAATGCTCCCGGAATTGACCTGGAAAGAAGGAGCACCTGAAGGTTATTCCATAGATGAGGAAGGTAATGTAAAAAAAGATGACTTTGAATCGTTTTAAGCAAATTTTATTAAGTAATCTTTGCCATGCTTTTTAAGGAAACGTTACTATAAACACTAAGGGCAGTTTTCACTTGCTTGCACCAATACTGCCCTTAGTGTTATTTCCAAACACCTTTCACAAATTTTATTATTAATCTAAGCCATTGCTAAATAATTCAAGGATGCCAGAGCGACTAATAATTTTGGCAGTATTGTTGCGTAATTGTAATAATTACGTCAACGTCGAGTCTTAAATAATATTCCCGGCTTTGGGGATGAACAATGGATTTAGATAATAGGAATATATAGCCTTCTATAGCTAGAAACAAGCTTTTTGAATTAAGCTAGGAATGATATAAGCCTACCTTATCAATTTAGAAAAGGCTGCATTCGCAGTAATCACAACCATTGAAAGGTTTTCATCCAAACAGCAGATTTAAGAAACGAAGTGACCTATTTCGGTTTTTAAACCCAGCAAATTATGAAATCTATATGGAATGGCACTGTTAGCTTTGGTCTTGTCTCAATCCCAATAAAAATGTATTCCGCATCAGAAGGGCGTACTCTTGATTTAGATATGCTTGACAAACATGATCATGCACGTATAAGGTACAAGCGGGTTAATGAAAATACAGGAAAGGAAGTAGCCTATAAAGACATAGTAAAAGGCTATAAAAAAGACGATGCCTATGTGATTTTAGAAAAAGAAGACTTTGAAAATGCCAACCTAAAAAAGCAAAACCATCGACATAGAGGAATTTGTAGAGGAAACTGAGGTGGCGGATATGCTTTTTAAGAACCCATATTACCTCGAACCGCAAAAAGAGGGAGGTAAAGCTTATAATTTATTAAGAGATGCACTAAAGAAAACCGGAAAACTAGGCGTGGCAACCTTCGTTATGCGACAAAAAGAGAATCTTTCTCTTATAGGTGTTTACAAGAATGTCATTGTTTTGCACGTCATTCGTTTTGCTGAGGAAATCCGAGACACCAAGGAAATTAAAATACCAAAATCTAAAACCTCCGAAAAGGAAATTTCCATGGCAGAATCCCTTATTGAAAACTATACAGCAAAATTTGAATTCGAGAAATACAAAGATGTTTATAATGAGCAACTATTGAAAACCATTGAATCCAAGTCTTCAGGAAAAAAAGTCAAGGTTGAAAAAGTGGAAAGTGAACCAACTGCTGCCAAAGATTTAATGGCAAAACTTAAAGCAAGTCTTGAGAAAAGAAAAAAATGGCCTCCTAAATGGGACTCAAAGCATACCGTGATAAGCGAAGCTTTAATGACACATCTGAACCTAAAGGTGTGGTTGAAAACACCCATCAATTCAGGTTTGTTGTGCAAAGGCACCGTGCCCGAAAGTTGCATTATGACCTGAGACTGGAAATCGATGGAGTCCTCAAGAGCTGGGCAGTACCTAAAGGGCCTTCCATGAATCCCCGAGACAAACGACTGGCTGTACAAACGGAAGATCATCCGGTTGCATATTTGAGTTTTGAAGGTCTTATTCCAAAGGGCAACTATGGTGCGGGAAAAATGACCATATGGGATGAAGGAAATTTCCAAAGCCTACAGCAACCAAACGATCTCTGTAAAGACCATAAAAAAGGAAAACTGAAAATCATTTTTCACGGCAGTAAACTAAAAGGGATTTTTACTTTGGTTCGGTCTTCCTCAATGAATAAAAAAGACCAATGGTTGCTCATTAAACATGACGATGCCTTTGCTACCGACCTGGATTACGACGCAGAAGATTTTAATGAGGAAGCCTTTTCTTCGGGGCCAGGTGAGAATTCGAAAAAGCTGGATTTAAAATCGCTAATAAAACCCATGTTAGCCTCGCCAGGCACTAAAATTTTTAATGACAAAGACTGGATATACGAATTAAAATATGATGGTTATCGTGCAATAGCTAATATCCGGAACGACAAGGTGGAGCTCTATTCCCGCAATGGAATTTCTCTCAATGAAAAATTTCAACCTATTTATAAGGAGCTTAAAAAAATTGAGCATACCGCAATCCTAGATGGTGAAATAGTGGTGCTGGACAAAAATGGTCTTCCTCAGTTTAATTCCCTTCAAAATTATGACAAACAATCAACCAAAGGAAGATTGGTTTATTATGTATTCGATCTACTCCATTTAAACGATCACGATACCTTGGGACTTCCCTCATCGACCGTAAGCAATTGTTAAAAGATTTGATTCCGGAAAACACTCATTTACGCTATTGCGATCATGTCGAAACCATGGGAATTACGGTTTACGACCGAGCCATTGATATGGGTATGGAAGGTGTAATCGCCAAAAAAGCCAATTCTACATATGACCTAAACTCCCGCTCTGCCAACTGGTTAAAGTTTAAAAAGATTGAAAACACAGAAACGATTATATGTGGCTACACGCTTTCGAATAAAAAATCACGAAAGTTTGGCTCATTAATTCTAGGAATGGTTGAAGAGGGTCAACTGACTTATGTTGGAACTTGTGGTACGGGTTTTTCAGAAGAGCAGCTGACAGAAATGTATTTTAAATTTGAAGTCCTTAAAACTAAAAATCCGGTATTCAATATACGCAAGCACCTTAAAGGACGTGAAGCAGTGTGGTTGATCCCTAAACTGATTTGTGAAGTAAAATTTTCAGAGTGGACTTCTTCTAAAGTAATGCGACATCCTGTTTTTTTAAGGTTAAGGGAGGATAAAAATTTGAATTTTGAACCAAATCAAATTCCCTTAAAAAAAACAGCTTCTAAAAAGACAGGCGAGGATGCCTTTTCATTAGAAGTGGATGATATCATGGTATCTATCACTCATCCGGAAAAGAGCTATTGGCCGGAATCGGGTTATACCAAATACGACTTGTTGGATTATTACATTCAAATGTCCGACTTGATTTTACCTTACCTGAAGGATCGTCCGGAAAGTTTACACAGGCATCCCAGTGGCATTCACGGTGAATCTTTTTATCAAAAAGACCATGAACATTTACCTGAATGGATTGATACTCACGGCATCCATTCATCATCTTCAGATAAAGAAATCAATTATTTATTATGTCAGCAAAAAGCCACTTTATTATATTTAAATAATTTGGGATGCATTGAGTTACATCCCTGGCATTCTACTATCTATCAATTAGACTATCCTGACTATGCTATCCTTGACTTGGATCCTTCCGAAGAAAATACCTTTGAAGAGGTCATGGAAACTGCTTTGGCAACTAAAGAAGTACTTAAACAAGCAAATATCAAAGGATATTGTAAAACATCAGGTTCATCCGGTTTGCACATTTATCTTCCAATGGGAGGAAAATACACCTATGAGGAAGCAAGAAACTTCACCAAGCTACTCTGCTATTTCATACAAGAAAAACTTCCTAAGCTAACTACTCTGGAACGCTCACTTAAAAAGAGGGGACCCAAAATTTACCTGGATTATTTACAAAACCGCAAAGGACAAACCATCGTTGCTCCTTACAGTTTGAGGCCCAGGTTGCATGCCCCGGTATCCATGCCACTGCTGTGGTCCGAACTCAAACCCGGATTAAAGATCACCGATTTCACCATCAAAACCGTTCCAAAGTTAATGGAAGATAGAAAAGACAGTTTTAAACCAGTTCTAGGTAAAGCTATCGATATGAGCAGTGCCATAGCACACCTCAACAATTTATAAGACTCATAAATTATCGCCTTTTATGCATATCATGGCAAAGCTTTGCTTCTCGAGGATTGGCAAAATTCAACTTAGAATTTCACTTAAATAAGAAGCGTATGCCCATGATTTTATGGGTTTCAGAAAGCAATAAACAAAACCTTAAAATAGACAAATTGATGACTTAAAATTGTTAAACTTGTAGTGAAAAACATTCCCATTTTCTATTCAGTCAATATTGATTAAATTGGTTTTTAAATAGAAAATAAAATTATTCGCAGCAATTAGTATAGGTAAAATTTCAAATCAAAACGCTAAAAAAAATGAAGAAGGTATTATTTTTAACCGGAGACTTTACAGAGGATTATGAAACCATGGTCCCTTTCCAAATGCTTGAGATGGTAGGTTACACTGTCCATACGGTGTGCCCTGACAAGAAAAAGGGAGATATTGTTAAAACGGCCATTCATGATTTTGAAGGAGATCAGACTTACACGGAAAAGCCGGGGCATAATTTTGTCCTAAATTACAGCTTCGATGAGGTAAATGTAAGTGACTACGATGGTTTGGTAATTGCAGGTGGAAGGGCACCGGAATATTTGAGACTGAATGGTAAATTGATCGAAATGGTCAAACATTTTTTGAATCAGATAAGCCTGTAGCTGCCATCTGTCACGGTATTCAAATTTTGACTACAGCAGGTGTAATAAAAGGTAAAAAATTAACGGCATATCCTGCTGTAGGACCTGAGGTGACTTTAGCAGGCGGAGAATTCCAGGATATTCCTGCCGACCAAGCTTATGTTGATGGCAATTTAGTCACCTCACCAGCATGGCCGGGTCACCCAAGTTTTATCAGGGAATTTTTAAAAATAATGGGTACTAAGATTGAAATTTAATCCCTTCTACCAAAAAAGGTAAAGGCTGTGGTTAGGCCCTTACCTTTTTTGTTTTTTTATCTTACTCGCTTTTTCATCAATAATTGGTTTGATTGGGACTTTTTCATTTTCAGGATCAGAAAATTTTTCATATTTCCCCTCGGTGTTTTTGTCAATCTCCTCTTCAATTGGGAGACATTGCCTCAAGAGAGACCTAAGTTAAGGATGCCATTTAACCAGCTTCACTTTTTTAACATACTCAATAAACGAATGTCAGTAAACCCTATCTGAAAAACCGATTTGCACACTTCAACAAGTCTCTGTATATTGAATGATTCACCGACATTAATTACCTATTTTAAGGAAATTAATTTTAAATAGCAGTGCATCTTCCAACTTCGCGAAATTATAATTTGAATTTAAATATTTACTTTCACTGTATATAGTAAAGTATTTAAACAACAGATATGGCAGTTACTGAATTAATAATTGTTCAATTTATTTTTGGAATTGAAACATAATGGTGAATAATTTAGCAAAAACAATTACCTCTTCCTTTTAATAGAAACCCAATATGTTGGTAACAAAGAGCATAAGTTTTAGTAGAATGTTAAAATTATCTTGGCATCATATATTGTGGTTATCAATGTTGATGGGCCTGGTGGCATCTCTTTATCATTTTGATCTCATTAAAATTTATATTCCTTGGCTTCCGGTTTCTGTTATAGGCACTGCAGTTGCATTTTATGTAGGGTTTAAAAACAACCAAGCCTATGACCGGATGTGGGAAGCCCGTAAAATCTGGGGAGGGATTGTCAATGAAAGTAGATCATGGGGAATGATGGTAGATGGACTAATTACCAATTTCATTTCAAAACAACCTTTTGAGGAAGACATTAAGACAATCAAAAAGAGACTCATTTACCGCCATATTGCCTGGATGTATGCCCATAGAAGTCAATTGCTGATCCCTACTGAATGGGAGCATATCAGCCAATCGGGCTCTGTAGGAAGACAAGCCATTTATTTGAGGAAACAATTCGGAATAGGTTTGGTAGACGATGAAATAACCCGTACAGAACTGAAACAATTTTTACCCTCCGAGGAATACGAACGATTAATAAACAAAGCAAATACAGCCACCCAAATAATCAATGAACAATCCCGAGAATTAACTTCCCTAAGAGAGAAAGGAATTATTAATGATTTTCAGCACATGCAATTGGAAGGTATCCTGAGAAGTTTTTACACCTTACAGGGCAAAAATGAGCGCATCAAAAAATTTCCTTTACCAAGACAATACGCCAATATAAGTAGGTATTTTGTTGGGATTTTTATTATGCTACTCCCTTTTAGTATGATACCGGAGCTACTTAATTTAAGCAATTGGGGTGTTTGGCTTTCCATTCCGATCAGTGCTTTGATTGGCTGGGTATACGTAATGATGGAGATCACCGGGGATTATTCAGAAAACCCTTTTCAAGGCATGTCCAATGATATCCCAATGTTGTCCCTATGCCGAACGATAGAAATAGATTTAAGAGAAATGCTGGGAGAGACTGAGCTTCCTCCAGCCATTCAATCAAAAAATGGGGTACTCATGTAACCCTTAGGCAACAGGCATTCATCTCAAAATTTGAAACAAAATGAAGGTGTGCTATTTTTACTATTCACCTTTCTTAACCCTCCTATCCTATTGATTGTAAGCCATTAAAATTCACCAACACAGTAAAAATGTTAAAAATAATATTTAAATTGAATAGTGTAAATTACATTTAATGAGGTGATAGAAATAGGCAATTGGGTACATTCTCCTATTGGAGGCATTCATTTTTTAACCTCCATTATAGGCTTGTTAACAGGCGCTTACATATTACTTACAAAAAAGGCTCTTTACTACACAAGAGGGTTGGCTATGTATTCGCAATAGCTTTGCTATTGGTCAATATTTCTGCCTTATTTATCTATGATTTTAATGATGGATTCTTCAGTGTCTTTCATTACTTAATCCCGGTTTCTCTGCTTTTTTAATGTATGGAATGTACCCTATGCTTGTTAAACTCAAAAGCAAAAATCGCCTCCGCAGTCATATTATTGGAATGAATGGAGCGGCATTGGGATTATGGGCGGCAGGAGCTACCGAATACTTTGTCAGGGAATTTGCCTTTGGACTTAGCAAATCCCAATTGATTTGGTATTCCTTTATTATTTCAGTTCCATTCGCCATCTTAATAACAGTAAGTATTACCTATCACCTTAAAAAACTTTCCAAAAAGCATAGGGGATTAAATAATGGTAACCATTGACAGAAAGACAAGGTAAACCTAATTATCTCTCGATTAAAAACATCAATTCAATTAAGTTTAATAATTGCCAATAATTTAATACGGGCAGAACTGAAATAGGAAATTAATGGGTTTATGCTAAATACTATTATTTTTTAAGCCTTGGCTAAAGTTGACCTAAAGTAGGCACAGAGCTGACGCAATTAAATTGGCGAAATTCAGTTAGATTACGAGCAAAAATAAACATGAATGATCATTCCTATGCTTTCTCAAAAATCAAAGAATTAAGAACTCAGAAGAACCTAACCCAAGAAAAGCTATCCGAACTCTCAGGAATAAGCTTGAGAACCTTACAAAGAATTGAGAAAAATGAAGGTTCCCCAACAGCCGATAGTATTTCAAAATTGTCTTTGGCCCTTAAACAAGACATTACCGGGTTAGTTGAAAAAGATTTGGAAGACAATAAACAACAAATAAAAATATTGTTTTTGTCTGCATTATCGTTTTTGATTTTCCCTTTATTAGGTGCTATTGTCCCATCAATTATTTGGGTTTGGGAAAAAGATAAATTGAGAGAATTTGAGAACTCAATAAAATCACTGATTAATTTCCAAATAACCTGGGTTATTGTTTTTTCCCTTACTCCATTTTTTATAATCCCCATCATTTATTATCTGTTAAACGTGATTTTGACGGTGATCTATACCATTATAAGTGACAACCCCCTTCTTTACTTTAGGAATAGCGGTGACAGCCATTATTTTGTGTGGGCTATATTGTATATATTTAATGTATATGTAATTATTAGAAATACCTGGTTCCTTGATGAAAAGAGAAAGATCAATTTTTCCCCAAAAATACCATTTATTAAATAAGACAAATCTCCAATCCAGTATGTAGATTTAAGAATAAACTTATGGCTCATGTTTAAGATCACCAAATTTTCAGGGGGTCCTTGATAGAACGTTTCTGATTACTTGGATATTAGCGTTGCTCCTCCATCAGGGTTACTTATAAAAAAATAGTAAAAATTGTCAAACATCATTAATCAACAAATGCAACTAAAATATTTACTAATACTTGCCACATTTGGCCTATTCACACACTGTGCTGAAAAATCTGCATCTGAATTTACACTTGAGGCAAGCTATGCCTCTACAGCTCCAATAATTGACGGCAAAGTCAATGAGCCAATTTGGCAACAAGCCAAACCAATACGCCTGAAAAATAATCGTACGGGAAAGGAAGTTCAAGAATCAGCACTACAGACACATGTCAAGGCATCCTACGATGACAAAAGCTTGTATTTCTTGTTTGAATGTAAAGACCCGGATATTTGGGCAGAATTTACCCAGCGAGACGAATACTTATGGAAAGAAGAAGTCGTTGAGGTTTTCATTGATGTAGATGATGAGCCTAAAACCTATGTTGAAATAGAAGTCTCTCCTGCCAATACCTTATTCGACAGTTATATTGTGGATCCTGAAAATATTGATGTTCCGGCCACAGCTAAATTCAACTTGCCAGGTATTCGAACAGGTGTAACTGTACAGGGAACACTTAACAAGCGTGATGATGAAGACAGCAGTTGGACCGTAGAAATGGCCATCCCTTTTGAAGATCTAGCCAATTCAAAAACTGCCAAAGTAGGCCCTGATACAGAAATTAAACTTAATTTCTATCGATTGGATAAAAACAAAGGCAAGGAATTTGCCGCTTATGCCTGGTCTCCTACTGGCAAAAGTTTTCATAAACCTTCAGTATTCGGAAAAATAGTATTTAAATAAATGTTCTCGGAGAACATATTTGGTCAACCCCTTTCTCTAAGAATAAGTTTTTACTATTTGGCGTTGATTTAACTTAAGAAAATCACCTCCATAATTAATCAAAACAAAAGTGCACAAAACAGGAAGAATTTTTAGTTTAAAATTTTAATGCTATAAATTAATTGCCGGCTATAAAACTATTGATTAGAAGAAATATTATACAATTAACTATAATCATGCAACGCGAAATAAGTTTGTACAAACCACTTATGAATCTAAAAAAATTAAAAGCCCTATGAAATTAGCAATTCTATCAATTCTTGTCCTTTTTATTTCTAACGGATTTGCTCAAAATGATCCTGTCTGGGACAATACCCAAATTGAGAATTGGCCGGAAGAATGCACCAAAACAACGATCACCTCCAGTATGGATGGGAAAAAACAGCCAGCCATTTTTTATGCTGCAAAAGAACCCAATCGCCCATTGATTGTCAGCCTCCACACTTGGAGTGGCAATTATGAGCAAGAGGATTTACTAATACAAGAGATTATTAAGAGGGATTTCAATTATATACACCCTGATTTCAGGGGGCCAAACAAAACTTATGAGGCTTGCGGAAGTGAGTTTGTTATTCAGGACATTGAGGATGCGATAGCTTTTGCGATCGAAAAAGGTAATGCATCCATGAATGATATTCATGTAATTGGCACGAGTGGTGGTGGCCATGCTACACTATTAACCTATATGAATACGGATTTTCCCGTAAAAACATTTTCAGCCTGGGTTCCAATTTCAGATATAGAAAAATGGTATTATGAATCGGAAGGAAGGGGAAATAAATATTCAAGGGATATTGCCTTATCCACTGTAAAAGATGCTGCATTTGATAAAGATAATTACCATCTCGATGAAGATGAAGCCATTAAGAGGTCTCCAATCCATATGCCAACGCCTATAGAGAAACGTAAAAACAGCAAACTTTATATCTATGCAGGAATCCATGATGGGTACACGGGTTCTGTGCCCATTTCACAATCATTGGATTTTTACAACAAGGTAGTTGCAGACTATGACACTTTAGAAAAGGATGCCTTGATTCCTCAAGCAGACATTAAAGAACTGCTGGCATCCAGAAACTTTGTGGCAACCAATAAAGATAGCATTGCGGACCGGTTAATTCATTACCGGAAGACTTACAAAGATTTATTGAAAATAACCATATTTGAAGGCTCCCATGAATGCCTTACAAGCGTGGCTTTGGACCACATAGAAACAGGCAAAATATTGGCCATCGGAGATTCAAATGGGGCTAAAGAAAATGGCTGGGTAGATCAATTGAGAAAAGCACAATTTGAGGATTTTATCTTCAATGCCAGCATCTCCGGAAACACCATCGGTTTTGATAACAATGGTCAAGAAAAGTTAAACACCCTAACCAATTTAGACAGGTATATGGAAGGGGCAGAAAAAGCTTTACGTGGACTGGACAAGGTGGTCATTATGCTAGGTACAAACGATTGCAAGGCAGTTTTTGAACCTAGGAAACATGAAATTCCCGAAAACATGGATCGCTTGTTAAAAGCCATAAAGTCACATACTGTATACCATCAATACAAACCTCAGATTTATGTTGTTTCTCCCCCTCCTTGCGGAGAAGACGATATAATGAAAGAAAAATACCATGGTTCTTCTGAAAGGGTCAAGTGGCTTATCCCTCAATTCAAAATGGTGGCAGAGAAAAATGACTGCACTTTTATAGATATTCATACACCATTGGCACCTCAGTGGGCCTCTTTAGCTAAAGATGGTATTCATCCTGAGGAAGAAGGGCAAGTAATACTCTCCAAAATCATCTTCAATTATACCAATTAAAAAATTAACTGAAACACTACTTTTACTTATTATTGAAACCCTTAATTTCCTTCTTTTAATAGAGAAAATCGTTCCAAATCTAAACACCAGGTTGCTTTTTAAGCCTGATTTTAACACAGTTACCTTTCAATAAATCTATTTTGTGAAAGTTTTGTGATAATTTTTTTCAATATTGTAGTATGTGCGAAAAAAGATACTGCTAATTGAGGACGATAAGGACATTGCTGAATTGGTAGCCTTGCATCTTAGCAACTTAGGGTATGAGGTGGAGTGTGTCAATAACTTTACTGAAGGAATGAAACGTTCTCTTGAAAACCACTACCTGCTCATTTTATTGGACTTGATGCTCCCTGATGGAGACGGATTAGATATTTGCCACAAATTAAGAAGAGAGAAAATACAAACACCAATAGTAATGCTCACTGCCAAGACTGAAGAAATCGATAAGGTCTTGGGCCTGGAATCAGGCGCAGACGATTACATTAGCAAACCATTTAGCATCAGAGAGTTTATTGCTAGAATAAAAGCAATAATTCGCCGTAGTGCTATATCCATTATTGAAAATGAGGAGGATATTTTTCAGTTTGATGAATTGGTAATTAACATCTTTAAGCGCAAGGTAACTATTCATGACAACCCTATAGAATTAACAAAAAAAGAATTTGAATTGCTTTATTTTTTAGCCAAAAACAAAGGCGTTACCTATTCGAGGGAAAAGCTGCTAAACATCATTTGGGGTTATGAGTACAGTGGCTATGACCATACTGTAAATTCCCATATTAACCGCTTGCGTGCGAAAATCGAGCAAACTCCAAATAAACCCAAATTCATTTTAACCTCTTGGGGTGTAGGTTATAAGTTCAATGATGAATTATAAGTTCTATGAAAAAATTTCCAACAGCCTATTTTGGCGCTTGTCCCTATTTTTTCTAATTATCCTACTCATTATTTCTGGAGTATATATTTACACGACCCATAATTCATCATTGATTTATTCCCAAGAAACTTCACAAAAACTAAACAGACCGCTTGCTGAAAGGGTAGCCAAGTTCACCCAACCATTTATCAATGGATCAATCAATGAAAAGGAGGTAGAAGACTTGTTCCACAATGTGATGGTTTTAAATCCTTCTGTTGAAGTTTATTTGCTTGATAAGGCAGGGGAAATACTTAGCTATTATGCCCCTTTTGGTCAAGTAAAACTTGACCGGATTGACCTTAGCCCTATTCATCGATTTATTAATGATAAAGAGGCATTTATTAAAGGGGAAGACCCAAGGAATCCCGGAATTCAAAAAATATTTTCAGCTGCTAGTATTGAAAACAATGAACAAATTGTTGGATATATTTATATCATTTTAGCAAGTGAAGAGTACACTAGTGTAACAGATATGCTTGCCCATAATTATCAGATCAAATTGGCAACCAAGGCAGTAATCATCACATTCTTAACTGCAATAATCATCGGTTTGATCGTGATATGGTTCCTTACCAAAAATGTGAATAAAATAAGTGTTGCAGTAAATCGATTCAAACAAGGTGACCTCAAAGCCCGCATTCGTTTACAATCAAAAGGTGAGTTATCTGTTTTGGCAAATAACATAGACGCAATGGCAGACACCATCGTCAACAATATCAATGAAATTCGTTCGGTTGAAAAGCTTAGGAAAGAATTAATTTCCAACATCTCCCATGACCTCAGAACACCACTTACCTCTATTCAAGGGTACGCTGAAACCTTGGTTTTACTCGAAGAAAAGTTGGATAAAAAAACGAAGATCAAATATTTAAACACCATCCTTTCCAGTACACAAAGGGTAAAAAATGGTAGAAAATCTTTTGAGATTTCAAAACTAGAAGCCCACCAAGTGGAAACTAAAAAAGAAACCTTTTCCATTAATGAATTGCTTTCTGACATGGTTATGAAATTTGATTTAATGGCAAAAAGCAAATCCATCAACTTTAAGATTAACATGGCTGAAGACAACACCATGGTTTTTGCAGACATAGCTTTGATGGAAAGAGTTTTTCAAAACCTTTTAGAAAATGCCCTGAATCACACCCAATCAGGTGGAACAGTACTTATTTCCATAGAGAAAAAACACAGATCCTCCATTGAAATTACAATAAAAGATACCGGTGTTGGTATTTCCTCCGAGGAGTTGCCCTATATTTTTGATCGGTATAAAAAAGGAGCTTATGGAACGCACAAAGGTACCGGATTGGGTCTTGCTATTGTTAAAAAGATTCTAGAATTGCATAAGTTAGACATCAAAGTGGAAAGCGAGATGAATGTAGGTACTTCGTTTTCCTTCAAACTCCCCGTCTATTCTTAAAAATTGATTTTTTTGTGATCCTTTCGTGATATCCTATTACTTATTTTGATCAAACAAAATAAGAACCTTTACCACAATGAGAAAGCCCTTTATTCTAAAATATTCCATCTCACTTATTCAAGTGACAACCAACTGGAATGTTTAAAGCCGGATTATGCAAAGGGATTTCCTGAGCTTTCTCAGGAATTGAGCTTTCCACTAGAAATTCAACCTGTTGGTATTGATCCAATCATTTAATAAAAGGTCTATTGGATATTTCTGATTAAAGGCTGGTCTTTGGCCATTGGTTAGCCCCATTAAACTAACCCCAAAGACAAGGGGTTTCTTATCCTTTTCTATATAGCTAAAGGTGGGTACCCAATGGTTTGCCCAATAAATCAATTCTTAACCAAAAACATATTACCATGAAAAATGTAAGATTATTTAGCTTTTCAGCCATTATCGCTTCATTAGTGATGCTCAATGGATGCGACACAAAGGAAGATGAAATGCCGGAAACAATGAGCAGTGAGTTCACTGTTACTATCGAGAATATTTTTGAAGCCAAAGATTTCTTTAATACCGGAACAACCGGGTTAATTACTCCGGGAAATAGTGAAACTTTCAGTTTCAATGCTGGCATTGGGCACAGTTTAAGTTTTGCGACAATGCTTGTTGAATCCAACGATTTATTTTACTCCCCTGATGAAAATGGAATCCCATTATATGATGAAGATGGGAATCCTGTCACAGGAGATGTTAGCACCATGATTTCATTATGGGATGCGGGTACCGAAATAAATGAAGCTCCAGGAACAGGCCCCAATCAACCAATGAGACAAAGTGAGATGAACTCTGGCCCTTCTGAAAACAACCCGGTAAACATAGTTAATGATGCCTTTAATTATCCTTCAACCCAAGAAAGTATCAAAGTAGAAATTGCCCATGATGGAGGTACGATGTTTACCATTTCCATTACCAATACTTCAGAAAACACCGAATTGCCTTCTCCTTTTGCCCCGGGTGTCTGGGTCATTCATAACCTTGATCAAATGCCAATTTTCTCAATCAATGAAATAGCAGGAATTGGTTTGGAACCCTTGGCTGAGGATGGAGATAATTCTATTTTAAATACTGAAGTAATGAACAATACAGGGTTCTTTTCCCCTCTAGCACCCGGTGCTTTTAGTATAGGTACTGACAACACAATTTTTATGAACGGACAATCCGCAGGGGCAGCATTGGAAAGTTTAGCTGAGGATGGAGATGCCTCAGGCTTTGACAATGTCTTCAATACACCGATTGGAATGACTTCACCTGGCCCCTTGCTTCCGGGAAGCGCTTATTCTTTTACCTTCACTGCAGAAAAAGGAGACAAACTATCTTTTGCAAGTATGTTGGTAGAATCAAATGATTGGGTTATAGGGACAGATAAGTTGGAGTTATTTTCAAATGGTATGGCCATTTCAGGTGAGATTACCGGCGATGTCTATTTATATGATGCCGGAACCGAAGAGGATGAATACGCCGGTGCAGGTAATAATCAACCTTTGAGACAATCCGAACCAAATACAGGTATTGATGAAGAAGGTATTATTAGTATGGAAGCTAATCCTTCTGATAATATTCCATCCATAACTGAGATGGTAAGGGTCACTATCTCTCCGATGTAAAAAGCCTTAATTAGCTTATAAGCCGAAGTATCCGCTTTCGATCGGTACTTCGGCTTTTTAATTTCAAAAGAATGAATCCACCGGAAATTAGAGAATTCAATCTTATTAATAATATGATGACTATTATTTTTTTATCTTAATTACAGTCTACATCCCGACATTGAAACCACTAATAAACCACTCTTCCTTAATTTTATCCGTTTGTACTGCGCAATTGTGACAACCTATTTGTATATTCAAATACAAATCGCATTATTATTTAAAACGATTCTTAATTATGTCATTTTCCAAAGACGCAATAGGTATTAAAGCTGCAAATCAAATACCTGAATCATTGGTCTATTGGGATACTAATGAAGTTTGTCAATTTGCTAACACTGCATTTTTAAAATGGCTTGGTAAATCCTCCGAAAAGGTAATTGGTAAACTAACCCTTAGAGAAGCATTAGGCCAAAGTTATCAGGAGCAAATCCGCCATTTAATGGGGGTATTAGCAGGTAATCCGCAAAAATTCACCTTTAAGATAAATAATGAAAGTGAGGAATCGCATTATCTTTTCGTCAGCTATACTCCCGATGTTGAAAATGATAAATTAATAGGATTCACAGCTTACTACTCTCAGAAAACTGAAATCAATAAAATTACTGAGGTGAAACCTACTTCAATAAATCTCCATGAAAATATTCTTGAGTTTGCTCCGGATGCCATTGTTATAATCAACAGTTCAGGGACCATACTATATGTTAATCAACAATTTGAAAATATTTTCGGGTATGCTAATCATGAAGCAATTGGCCAGGAAATAGAGTTTTTACTCCCGGAAAAATTGAGGGAAAAACACAAATCTCACATCAAATCTTTTTTTCGCTCATCCAATTTCAGGCCCATGGGGAAAGGGTTGGAATTATTTGGACAGAGAAAGAATGGAGAAAATTTCAATGTTGAAATAAGCCTTATACCCGTCCTATCCAATGGAGATTCTTTAGTAATGGCTTCCATAAGAGATGTTTCACAACAAACAAGAATTGAGACAGAGCTGGAAGAAAGCAACAAGCGTAATGCCATCTTCATTCAGCAATCACCTTATGCAATAGCCATGTTAGACCAAGAAATGCGGTATATGGCCGTTTCTAAAAAATGGATTAAAGATTATGTCTTGAAGGGTGAAGAAATAATAGGGAAATCTCATTTCAAAATTTTCCCTAACATTGAGGAAGATCGGAAGCAGATTTATCATAGATGCTTGACAGAAAAAAGAATTTTTAAAAAAGAAGAGCTAATAATAGGAGATGACGGGAGCAACAAATGGATTAAATCTGATGTACGCCCTTGGTATGCTTCAGAAAATAAAGTAGGTGGGTTACTCATTCATACTGAAGATATCACAACTATAAAAAATGAAGAGAATGAGAAAAAAGGATTGAAGCCATCTTGGAAAAGACCAACGAAATTTCAAGAATAGGAACCTGGGAATTTAATTTAGAAGAAGAAAAGTTAATCTGGAGTAAGGTGGTTCGTGAAATTCATGAAGTCCCAGAAGACTTTGTACCGGATGTCAATACAGCCATCAATTTTTATAAAGAAGGGAGAAGTCGTGAATTGATAAGTCAAGCGGTTAAACATGCTATAGAAAAAGGAGATTCTTATGATTTGGAGATTGAATTGGTCACTGCAAAAGGAAATGAAGTATGGGTGAGAGCAATTGGACAAGCAGAGTTTATTGGAGGACAGTGTAAACGAATATTTGGTATTTTTCAAGACATCACTTCGGTAAAAAAAGCTGAAATAAAGCTAAATCGTGTCAATGAGGAGTTAAATGCAATGTTAAACTCTGAATTGGTTTCAGTGATCGGCACAGACAATCAAGGTACAATCAATCACTTCAACCGGGGAGCTGAAAAAATGCTTCAATATTCTAGGTCTGAGATGATAGGTAAAAAAACGCCTCAAGTATTTCATACCATAGAGGAAATGGAAAAAGCTAGCGTGGAAATTTCTAGAAAGGTTGGTAGAAAAGTTTCCGGCTTAAGTATTTTTACAGAAATTGCAAACCAGTATGAACATGGTGCTCAAGAATGGACCTATGTTAGAAAGGACGGCAAACATATTTCAGTGCTTCTAGCGCTCACTTCATTAAAAAATAACCAAGGAGAAGTTTTTGGCTTTTTAGGTATCGCTACTGACATTACCGAATTAGTGGAAAATCAAAATAAACTAAAAAAGGCAAATGAAAATCTAGAAGTATTGACTGAAAAACTCACTTCTCAAAACCTTCAACTTGCCAATTTCGCTCACATCACCTCTCATAATCTGAGAGCACCTGCAAATAATTTGAATTCCCTACTCCAATTCTATCATACTAGCGAAGGGCAGGAAATAAAAAGCACCATTATCGAAAACTTTGAAACTGTCAGCAAACATTTAATTAGCACTTTGGATAATTTAGTTGATTTACTAAAAATTCAACATGAGGGTTCCAAAAAAATTGAAATACTGACCTTTAATGAAGTATTGGAAAAGACCAAAGAGATGCTGGTTGGCCATATAATGGAATCAGATGCACAAATAATTGCAGATTTTTCCCAAGCACCAAAAATAACCTTTAACCGTATTTTCTTGGAAAGCATTTTCCTGAACCTTGTAGGAAATGCCATAAAATACCGATCTCCAGATAGGAAACCTATCATTCAATTGCAATCCAAAAAAAGTCTGGTCGAATCCTACTTTCGGTAAAAGACAATGGTTTAGGCATTGACCTAAAAAACACGGAAGAAATTTATTTGGCCTTCATAAAACTTTCCATGAAAACAAAGAAGCCAAGGGAATAGGGTTATTTTTAACAAAAAAACACGTAGAAGCAATGGGCGGCATTATCACAGCCAAAAGTGAAGTAGGGCTTGGAACTACCTTTACCATAAAATTTTAAATCAAAACTAAACGTGGATTTTGTAGATTTGGTAAATCTCGATTTTTTAAGTTTAATAAAGTAAAATTCACTCATCATTTCCGAAATTTGTCTAAAAAAAGAAATGAATTGGATCGTATTGATTTTTGCCGGATTATTTGAAGTAGCCTTTGCTTTTTGTCTAGGAAAGGCCAAAGGAAGTGCCGGAAATGAAATGTACCTTTGGTATGCCGGATTTATCCTTGCCCTTTTTATCAGCATGAGTTTTTTGATCAAGGCAACCCAGTCTTTACCCATAGGAACTGCCTATGCCGTTTGGACGGGAATTGGAGCAGTTGGGACAGTATTGGTGGGGATTTTGGTTTTCAAAGAGCCTGCCACATTTTGAAGAATCCTGTTTCTTACAAGCTTGGTCGGCTCCATTATAGGGCTAAAAGCTGTTTCACATTAAGATTCATAGGATAATCAATCACAGCTCAATATGGCGGAAGAGAAAAATTTAAAAATACTATTAAAAACTATGAACCCTCGACTCAATGAAGGGGAATATGTGTATTGCACAGTGCAAAAAATACCTCAGGTTGATATGGATCAAATATTATTTGTGTTCAAAGAGCAGGAGGGGTTTACCTTGGTCTTGAATAAAAAAGTAGCTGATGAATTATACCTCAACTATTCTTTTGTGGCTTCTTGGATCACGCTTACCGTTCACTCTTCTTTGAAAGCTATCGGTCTTACCGCTGCTTTTTCCAAAGCACTTACAGCTAATAATATTAGTTGCAATGTGGTGACCGGCTATTACCATGACCACCTCTTTGTGGAAATAAAGGATGCTCAGAAAGCAATGGTAACACTAAAAAATTCTCAGAAGAACAGTAACAATTAAATTCTACATTGATTTTTTTCAATGCGAATCTAATGGTTTTGTTATTCAAAAATCCGCAGGAAGGAGTTCTAAAGTCATTAATAGGGGAAGATGGTCGGAGGCCAAATCTTCTTCAATAACGTTGACATCAATGATTTTCCACCTGTTTTCCGGCCGAACTAAAACATAATCAATTTGCTTAACAGGAGAAATGGAAGGTACCGTATATAAAGCCTTTCCAAAATCCGTATTTACCCACCCCCGTTGTTTCAATAAATCTAAAACATCTGATTTAGGGGTCGCATTTAAGTCCCCAGTTAATATTGTAGGAATTTGTTTTTCCCCATCCACATATGTTTCTTCTATTACTCCCACCGAAGCTTTTCGAGCTGCAATGGATCCAACTGTCTCTAAATAGTCAAAGTGGGTGGTGATAAACCTAATTTCTGTTTCCTTTCCTGTTTCTTCCGCTAAACTGATATCGACCGCCATAGCTTCATAACGACTACTACTGGCACTAGGGATTGAAGTATTCCCAAGGTACTTAAAAGGCCTCCTTGAAAGTATGCCATCCCCATAATGAAGCTGACTTTCAGGAACTTCTACACCTAATAAATGGTATAAATTTGGGGGTTCAACTTCAGTAGAAGCTCCAAAAACCCCATGCATACCTGTTAAAGCTGCCAAGGTCCCTACCATAGAAGAATCTGAAACCTCTTGTAAGCCTACGATATCTGGATTTAATCTATTAATAACTTCAGCAATCCTTGCAATATCTTTTTGCGAATCCATTCCAATACCATAGTGGATATTATAGCTCAAAACTTTTAATATCAGCCTATGCTCCTGAGCCATTAATATTTGTAAAGAAAATAGGTAAAACCCAATAAATATAAATAGGAATGTCTTGACCTTTTTTTGCATGGATAATGAATGATTTATAAGTGATAAATATATAAACAATTTAACTCTTGAATCCACCCTATGTTAGATTTTATAAGTTTGGTAGTCATGCCGTACCCCTAAATCTTTATCCAGATAAAAAATTGGAAATATCGGTTCATATTCAACCTGATTATGAAATAAGGTTTTTCCGCCCTGACAGTACAGGGGTGAAGCCCATCCTGTGATTACGGAAAGTGTTGCAATCGCAAGAAAATCAGTCTATTTGGAATTTTAGCATAGCACTAAAAATTAAATTTGACTAAAGCAAAAATAAGTACTTATATACCTATTGCTCCACAACCGCCGAAGTTTAGCAATAATTAACTTATACCTAAAAATGAGAAAAGATTTCATGTGTTCATTAAATAACGCAGCATTATTTTCGTCCAATTTTTTTCAAAACCTATCCATAGAAATAGACTTTAATTCATTGTAAAGTACTTTACCACCCCCCGGCTTTAGCCATAATTGGGCTGAAAAGGGCTTTTTATTAATCATCTTAATTCTAAACTAGGAATAGAGACACTCATGGCTTTGTCAAGCTCAGCCTCCGGTAGGAGGATTGATACTTTTTATTTTTTATTATAAGGAATTATATCTACTTTTGCATCAACGTTGCATATGAAACCTTATTGCATATATGGGTGTAGCTGAAATTTTAAGCTTTCATGATTTAAAAAGAACAAGCTGTCGAGAAGGAATTCTTGAAGTGATGTTGGTTTCAAAGCAAGCTTTGTCTGAAAATGAAATTAGAGAGCAGCTTAATGGGCATTTCGATCGAACCACCTTTTATAGGTCATTTAAAACGCTTGAAGCCAAGAGGATTATCCACAAAGTGGTAATTGACAATCTACCTGTCAAATATGCCTTAGGAAATACCTTAAAACCCAGGAAAAAGCATGCCCATTTCTATTGTAAGGATTGCAACTCAGTAGAATGCCTTAACAATACACCCATACCCACCTACCCCTTACCTGACGGGTACACCTATTCAGACACTGAGGTCATTATCAAAGGATCTTGCGCCAAATGCAACCAATAAAATGAAGAAAAATTTAATGCTAATGCTAACCTTATTCTTGATATTTGGCTATGCCTTCAGTCAATCTAATCAGGAATTAAAAGGCATTGTTACTGATAAAGAAAATAAACCGTTAAAAGGAGCCTTTGTTAAATTAAATGAGCCAAATAAAGGTACCATTACAAACGATAATGGGGAGTTTATAATTTCAGGTTTACAAAAAGGTACCTATGAAATTAACATTAGATTTCTGGGGTATGAAAATCTTACTAAAACAGTTACCCTTCCGACAAACAATCTTCCTCGGTTCAGTCTAAGTAAAACCCCAATTAGCCTTCAAGAGGTCATCGTCACTGATAACCATGCACTAAATCGTAAAAAAGAAGAATCTTTAGCCATTGAAATAGTAAATGAGGATTACCTTAAGCAAAACCTTGGTGGTAGCCTAATGAAATCCCTTGAAAGACTGCCCGGAATTTCTACCATTGATATTGGTTCAGGCCAATCAAAGCCTGTAATTAGAGGGTTGAGTTTTAACCGCGTAGTGGTGGTTGAAAACAATATCAAACATGAAGCCCAACAATGGGGAGCAGATCATGGACTTGAAATTGACCAGTACGCTGTAGATTATGTTGAAATTATTAAGGGACCTGCTTCTCTAATGTATGGTTCTGATGCCATCGGTGGTGTTATTGACATGAAGAACAATAAGCTTCCGGAGAAAAATACTATCAGTGGCGCAGTAGATATTTCCGGGAAGACAAATAATGATTTTATAGGCACTTCAGTTTCTTTAGAAGGAAGAAAAGATTGTTTTTTGCTTCCCTCACTGCAACCTTACTCGACTATGGGGACTTTAGAGTGCCTACTGATAGCGTTGATATTTACAATTACCGTGCTGCATTGCACGACAATTATATGAGAAACACGGCCGGGAATGAGCAAAATTTCCACCTTTCTTTCGGCTTAGTGAAAGACAAAATCCAAAGCCGATTTTATTTAAGCAATGTGAACAGTAAAAGTGGATTTTTTGCCAATGCTCATGGATTAGAACCTAGAAATGTAGACACCGATGTTCATGACCGCTCAAGCAGGGATGTTCAATATCCTTTTCAAAAAGTAAACCACCTTAAAATAATCAATAACACAACGATATGGCAAGAAAAGTCAAGATTGGAGTTTGACCTGGGATACCAACAAAATCATAGAGAAGAATGGAGCCAGTATGTACAACATGGCTATATGCCGGCAATTTTTCCGGATACACTGGACTTTGATATGGATTTGGAACGAAAATTCATTAAAGACATCTATTCTGCAAATGCTAAGTTTTTCTTCGAACCGACAGATAAAACGCAGCTAAACGCAGGAATCAATGGTGAATACAAAGAAAACCAAATAAATGGACGGGGGTTTATCATCCCCGCTTACCGTCAATTAAATATTGGTGGTTTTGTTTTTGGCCGGCATGAACTTTCACCAACCAAGCAATTGCAGGCTGGAATGAGGTATGATTATGGAAGAATAAAGACCTTCTTTTATTTTGATTGGTTCCCCTCTCCAATAGATGATGCGGTCGATCCGGAAAACAATTTTCTTCAAAGAGCTGCCACAATCAATCGATCATTCTCTAATTTCACATGGTCTTTGGGCTATAATTATAACCCCGGAAAATGGAATTATAAAGTTAATATAGGCAAGAGTTTCCGGATGCCTATCCCTAAAGAACTTGCAGCCAATGGTGTAAATTATCATCGTTTTAGTTATGAAGTTGGTAACCCTGATTTATCCCCTGAAATGGCTTACCAATTGGACTTAGGCATTGAATTTGGGTCGGAAAAATTTGCAGCCGGTGTATCACCGTTTGTCAATTATTTTTCCAACTATATTTACTTAAACCCAACCTCTGCGCATGACCGCTTGTATGGGAATGGCAACCAAATTTTTCGCTATACAGAAAGTCAGGTATTGAGATATGGAGGAGAATTTCATTCCCACTATGAATTACAGGACTGGCTCCAGCTAGGCCTAATAGGCGAATACATCTATTCCAGACAATTGTCCGGAGAAAAAGAAGGCTATACACTCCCCTTTTCCCCACCTGCATCTGCCATTATAAATCTTAAATACCACGGAAAAACATTGGGCCGAATAGAAAAACCTTACTTATCGGTGGATTATAAAATCACTTCAGCCCAAACCAACATCGTTCCTCCCGAAGTAATCACAAATGGATACCAAGTCTTCAATCTTGGCATGGGAGGAGAAGTTAATCTTTATAAACAAAAGGTCAACCTTTCTTTTCAGGTACAGAACCTCTTGAATAAAAAGTACTTTAACCATACCAGTTATTACCGACTAATAAATGTCCCGGAACCGGGAAGAAACTTTATAGTCAATATGAACATCCCTTTTCATTCAACCAAAACACTATAAACAAGCACTACAAACCATGAAAAAATATATCTCATTTACCCCTAATTTAACATCCTTTAGTTTGAAACCGTTGATAAAATATGGCTTGTTTGCCATGGTCTTAATTGTCTCAATATCTTGTGATTCGGCAGACGAAACAGACACCGAAAAACCTGTAATAGACCTTTCTATGACTGATGCTTTCCCCACCAGTTGTGCTACCATTTACTTTGATGAACCATTCAATTTTAAAGCCTATTTTTCCGACAATTTTGCTTTAGGCTCCTATAGCATTGACATTCACAATAATTTTGACCATCACTCACACAGTACTGAAGATGATGACTGTACCCTTGATGACAAAAAGACAGCTACAAATCCATATGTATTTATAAATGATTACGAAATCCCTGAAAACTCGTCTTCTTATGAGGCAAACCTTACCATGACTATCCCTTCGAGTGATGCATCCGAGTTATTTCAAGAAGGAGACTACCATTTTTACATTAGCTTAACGGATAAAGAGGGCTGGTCAACGCACAAAGGCTTAAGTATTAAAATATTACACAAATAGCATCCATCCTCCAAAATATAAACTATTAAAGGGGAAAGAGGGTTTAATCACTTCTCCTCTTTCCCTTACAAATTATTTACCTCTCCTATTGGTATCGCATCAATACAGCCTTATTATTCATTACTTCTCTATTCCGTAATAGGATCCCCCTACCGGTCAATTGTTGATTTCAATTACAGAACAATTATTCAAAAAACTCAAGAAGTCTAATCCCCTAGGGTTTTGACTGGAAAACCCGTGGTCATTCAAACCATTTTTTCTATAGGCCCCAGTCTCAAAACATCAGCAAAATTTGTCTATTATCCAGACCTGCAACGGTTAATTTTTGGCTAATAAAACCGATAATCTATAATTAGCATAGCCCAATCCCGCTCTATAAAATTTCAGTGTTCGCGAAATTATTCAAAAAAATTCATCTTGTAAACACTTGTCTATAAACAACTTAAAACTTAATTACAAAAATTAACTTGACCCCATTACGTAAATCATCCTTTTGATGTTTTTAATAACAAAGAAATATTATTTTGAAGAAGGAATTAGTAATAAAGTTTTTACGGGGAAAGTGTCCGCCTACCGAAGAACAGGAACTGTACCAATCGCTGGAAAATCCGGATGAAAGGAGACTGTTCAGTAAATTGATGGAGGAAGAAATTGAAAATACCTCCCCTTGCAAATGACCTTACTGATTACACAGGCTTGTTGGTGAAAATCCACCAAAGGGTAAAGCTGCCAAATTCTAATAAAAAGCCTACGGTGAAATTATTAACCGTAAAAAGCTTGAAGATAGCTGCAACTCTTTTTATGATTCTTTTTTCAGGCTACTTTTTATCTCAGCCTTGGTTGAAAAATCAAGATAAAGCAAAATGGACAGCCGATGCATTAAAAATTTATGAACGAACCACAGGGATAGGAGAAAAGCTAACCCTTACAATGCCGGATGGGACGAGAGTAATTGTCAATTCAGAATCTACCATACAATTCAGTTCAGCATACGGTCATGAGGAACGGCGTATAACATTGAAGGGTGAGGCATATTTTGAAGTTGCTCCTGATTCCTTAAAACCTTTTTTTGTGAATGCCGGGGAAGGCATTACTCAGGCATTAGGTACGGCATTTAATGTTTCTACGAAAGATGATCGTTTTCAAGTAGCCCTGGTAGAAGGCAAAGTAAAAGTTGCCATAGGCCAAAATTCTACACAATTAAACCCCGGTCAAATGGCTGTATGGAAGCATGCCAAAAACACTGCTGAAATTAGGGTTAAACAATTTAATATAGAAGAAATCACTGCATGGAAGGAAGGGAAGCTTAACTTAAAAAATACAGCACTTGGAAAAATATTGAAAGACTTGGGTCACCGATATGGCGTCTCATTTGAAATCGATCCTGATTTAGATTTAAAACAGCGGATTTCAGGTGCCTTTGAAAACAAAAATCTAATAAATGTGCTCACAGGGTTAAGCTTTTCTACAGCTTTTACCTTTGAGATAAACGAAAAACAAGTAATACTAACCAAACGCCTATGAAAAAACAAAAACAGGGTAAACACTCCATCGCCAAATGAACCTATTTACCCTGAATGATTTAAGTAATACACCTAAAACAACTAAAATTATGAAAAGAAAATTACTTTACCTTATAAAAATGGTATCGAAAAACATTTTGTATGGTCTGGTGATCCAGTGCCTACTCATGTCTACATTAATGGCACATGATATCAGCGCCCAAATTAGACCAATAGACAAAACCTATATCCAGATGGAACGGACGGAAGGCAAGCTTCTAGAAATATTTGGTGACATTGAAGCTAGGTCGGATTACAGGTTTGTTTATCCGGAAGAAATAGTTGAGTTTAAATCTCAAATTACTGTAAAAGATCAACTACAGTCAGTAAGCGATATCTTGGTGGATGTAGGATTAACAGCTCGCTTGCGATTCAAGCAAGTGGACAACACCATATATGTTGCAAAACTCAACAGTAGTGAAGGCCAGTCTTCAGATGAGATGGCAATCATCAGTGGTAAAGTGACCGATGAAAGAGGAGATCCTATTCCGGGAGCAACCATATTGGTGGAAGGGACAAATAATGGAACTGCCACAGATATTGATGGGCAATACCAAATTGATGTAGCTGAGGGAGCAGTCCTGGTTTTTTCCTTTATCGGTTATAATAGCCAAAGGATCGAAGTTGGAAACCAACAGACGATAAATGTGGTATTATTAGAAGACGCCACCTCTCTAGATGAAGTCGTAGTAATAGGCTACGGTACACAGAAAAAAGTAAATTTAACAGGTGCGGTATCTTCAATTGATGTTGGAAAAGAAACAGAGACCCGCCCCATTACCTCTCTTTCTTCCGGTCTTTCAGGTTTAGCCGCCGGTTTGTATGTCAATCAAGGAAGTGGTCGCCCTGGAAATGACGGAGCCACACTAAGGGTCCGGGGACAAGGAACACTAAACAATGCAAACCCACTAATTATTATAGATGGGGCTGTTGGCAACATGAATCACCTTAACCCTCAAGATGTTGAAAGCATTTCCGTTTTAAAGGATGCAGCTTCTGCTGCAATCTATGGGTCAAGAGCGGCAAATGGGGTGATTTTAATCACTACTAAGCAAGGAGCAGCTGGAGAGTTTAAAGTGAATTACAACACCTTCTTCTCTTCTGCCCAGCCATCAAATGTGGTGGAGACAGTTTCCAATTATGCAGACTATATGGAGTTAATAAATGAAGGATTTAAGAATTCTGACCCCAATGCAAATCCAATATTTTCTCAGGAAAAAATAAATGAATGGCGTGAAAATGAAGGTGGTGATCCATTGAAATACCCCAACACTCAATGGGTAGACGAAGTTTTTCAGAAAAACATTGTACAAAATCACAACTTATCGTTTTCCGGCGGAAGTGAAACAGTTAAATTTTTTGGATCATTTGGTTATTTAGACAACCCGGGGATCATTGAGCGCTCCGGATATGAAAGGTATACTGCCAGAATAAATTTAGAAGCAGAGGTCAAACCTTGGCTGACCTTAGGCACTCAACTAAATGGAGTAGTGGCGAATACGGATATTGGTACCAATCAAATTGGTTCGGTTTTTCAATATGCCGGAGCAAGCACTCCAGGCATGGTTCTCCGTGCTCCTGATGGCCGCTATGGTGGTCCAAACAATCCAGAAGATGACCCACAAGCCAATAATGTGTTGCATAACCTGAACAGCCAAAGGGGTGACATTAAACACAATAAGCTAAATTCCAGGTTTTATGGAAAACTAAGACCTATCAAAGGTTTGAGTATAGAGGGTTCCTTTAATTACACCTTCGACGATTATTTAGAATATTCTCAACCTGTTTTCAATAATAGATGGGATTTTTATACCAATACCATCTCTCGAAATGCTGTAGGTAGAACTTCTGTAAGAAATAGGAACACAAAATATAATAATTATTTCATGGATGGGGTAGTTCGATATGAGGGTGAAGTAGCGAGCAAGCTTACTTACAACCTTATGGCCGGAGCTAGTCAAGAACATTACACCTATTCATGGTTTCAAGCTAGCAAGTACGATCTAATTGATCCGGCATTGAGTGTATTGGATGCTGCCACCTTAGATGCCGCTGCCAACGGCAATGCTGCTGAATACGCAATGCAATCCTTCTTCGGAAGAATGAACCTATCCTGGGACGATAAATATTTATTTGAAGCCAATATTAGGCGAGATGGAACATCCAGATTCGCTAAAGGAAGCAGGAGATGGGGAGTTTTCCCTTCTTTTTCTGCAGGATGGAGAATTTCTGAGGAAGATTTCTTTAATGCATCTTGGCTTCCTAATCTAAAAGTTAGGGCATCATATGGTTCACTAGGAAACAATGCAGTGGGCAATTATGAATATCAAGCGGTCTACAATGCAGCCAATTATGTTCTGAATAATAACCTGTTTGTTGGCTTTGCCCAAACTGCATTATCAAATGCAGCCTTGACTTGGGAAAGCACTTATATTTCAAATATTGGTTTAGATTTTGACTTGTTTGATTTCAAATTTGGGGGCTCTATAGAGGCCTTCGATAAGGTAACCAAAAACATCCTGATCGATTTACCAGCGCCTCTAGTAGTAGGGAATGCCAGTATTCCTAAACAAAATGCTGCTGAGGTACAAAATCGAGGTATTGAACTCAACTTGAATTACCGCGACCAAGTCGGAGAATTCTCTTATAATATAGGGGGGAATTTTACTTTCGTGGACAACCGCGTAACCCGGTACAAAGGTGAGGAAAGAACAATCAATGGCAGCAACCTTATTCAGGAAGGCTATGCGATCAACACACAATACATCTTGCTTACTGATCGATTGATTCAAACTCAGGAAGACTTGGATATGGTTACCCAGATGATTGCAGATGCCCCTATTGATCCATCTACTGGGAATCAGAGAAATCCATTTGCAGCCTATGGAACCCCGACTTTGGGTGACTTTTTGTATAAAGACACCAACGAAGATGGTGTAATCAATGACGATGACCGGGTGACTGTGGGGCATGGAACAGCTCCTCGTGTTTCTTATGGTATTAACCTTGGCTTCAATTGGAAGGGATTTGACTTTTCTGCCTTACTTCAAGGCACATCAGGACTTCATACTGTATGGAGAGACATCTATAACACCACCGGTGTAAGGTGGGGCTACCAAATCAATCAGGAAATCGCAGAAGGTAGATGGTATGAAGGAAGAACAGATGCCACCTATCCAAGATTACTCAACTATGTAGATTCCAGAAACCTACGTGCTAGCGATTTCTGGTTGCAAAACAAGGCTTATATGAGGTTGAAAAATGTTCAATTGGGCTATACAATACCTAGAGAAATAACCCAAAAATTTAAAGTTGAAACTTTAAGGGTTTATGGAAGCCTTGAGAATTACCTAACATTTACGCAGTACAAGGGATTTGACCCTGAGGTTAGCGGGACGCAGTACCCTACGCTAAAGCAGGCATTGTTAGGACTTAACATATCATTTTAAAAATTCAGGAGAAGATGAAAAATATATTGATTTTATTTTCGCTATTGATCTTGGGCGGGTGTTACGAAATGGATACCCAGCCATTTGATAAGGTAAGTGCCGGAAGTTTTTGGAAAACTGAAGAGCATGCGCTACAAGGTATAATGGGTGTTTATGCGGACATGAAAGATCCTTACCTTTTTGGTTTATATAACATGTTTGACAATGTCTCCGAAATTGCAATAGGCTATGATGGACAAGGACTTGGTAATATAATAAATGGGAATTTTACTGACAGAACGAGTATCGTAGTAAATAGATGGAGGCGTGGGTATGACGGTATCCAACGAGCGAACACAGTCATTAGAAATGTTAGTGAAATGGAAATTGCAGAAGATGTCCAATCCACAGTGATCGGGGAGGCTAAATTTCTAAGGGCCTACTTCTATTTTCATTTATTAAACCTCTTTGGAGGAGTACCATTATACGACGAAAGTGTCGATTTGAATCAGGATTTTAATCAGCTTAAAGCTTCTAGAAGTACAGAGGAAGAAGTTAGGGCATTTATTATTGCCGATCTTGAAGATGCAATCAACCGTCTGCCTACATCCTATCCGCAAGAACATTATGGACGTGCCACAAAAGGAGCAGCTACTGCACTTAGAGGCAAGGTCTATTTGTTTAACAAAGAATGGGAAAAGGCAATTGAAGACCTTGAAGACGTTGTGTATAACACCAAAAACAATTATGGGTATCATCTTCATAACAGTTACCCTGAATTGTTTACTCCTGTAGCTCATTCTAGTGATGAAATGATTTTTTCTATCCAAAATAAAGGTGGTGTAGGCTTTGCCTACGGCATGCCATTGGCATTTTATCTAGGCACAAGGTCCACATTTGGATCATGTTGGAACAATGGTATGCCAAGTACAAGGCTAGCTGACATGTATGAGAATTTAGATGGTACTCCATTTAGTTGGGAAGATCATTTCCCGGGTTTTGAATCCGATAATTCAGTTAAGGAATCAGTATTTCTAGCCTCCCATAATGCCGGAGTTTTCACTTCTTTGCCCGACACGGCAAAATTGGGTGAAATTTATAGAAACAGGGATCCAAGGTTGATGCAAAGCCTCGTGGTACCCTATTCTTGGCAGCTTGGATGGAATGCAAACCAGCCTAGAAATATGCAACTTGTTATCGCCACCGGTGTCAATGAGAATTTTGGTCAAATAAGAAACAATAGAGGATGGCAAACCTATATTTGGCGAAAGTTTGTTCCTGAGGGGAATATGAACGGTGACCTTACTAACCGTGCACATACACCTATAAATTTCCCAATGATTCGATTGGCTGATGTTATATTAATGCTTGCAGAAGCTTATAATGAAACCAATGCATCGAGTAAAGCAATAACAGAAATTAACAAAATTCGGCAACGTTCCGGAATGCCTGGCCTGAATTCAGGGCACCCATCTTTAAATGTGTCAGGAGCTGATGAAGTGAGGGAGCGAATCATTCATGAAAGAGCTGTTGAATTGGCCGGCGAAGGGCATCGGTATTTCGACCTTAAGCGCTGGGGTTTATTGGCTCAGTTTACAGATGGTGTGATTGAGCAAGGTGTAACCGGATCTAATCTTTTTACTCGTGGCTATCAGGATAGACACATTATTTGGCCTATTCCAGCACAAGAAATTGAAATTAATCCTAGTTTGAATCAAAACCCCGGTTGGGAATAATTAAAATTTAAAATCATTTACACCCGGCATGTTTTTTTATAGAAGATATGCCGGGTTTATTTTTTCTTGCCAATCATTAAGTACGGTGGACTATTTAATCTCATCAGGCTGTAAAGGCGGTTAACAAAAATCAACCCTTCCTCAATTCCCCATTAAAGTTGGGAGTTACTGATTTTGGGAATAAATTTTATTGATAATTAATTCATCTTGTATTTTTCCCTGAATTCGGTAGGGCTTATACCTTCTCTCTTCTTAAAAAGTCTCGAAAAATAAGGAGGGTATTCAAACCCCAAATCATAGGCAACTTCTGCAACGGTCTTGTTTGGATTCAATAAGATATTCTTGGCCTCATCTATCAGGTACAATTGCAAATGTTCTGTTGATGTCTTCCCTGTTTCTTTTTTGAGCGTATCACTTAGGTACCGCTGTGAAACCGACAGATTTTCTGCAATGTGTTCAATACTGGGAATTCCCTTTTCTTGCAATTGTCCCGAATCAAAATATTTTTCCAACTCAAGATTAAACTGCTCAAGCAGGTCATTTGAAAGAGCCTTCCGATTGATAAACTGCCTTTCGTAAAAACGATTGGCATACTTCAATAAGGTACTCAATTGAGAAATGATGATTTCCTTGCTAAATTCATCTTGATTGTTCTGATATTCCAGATCAATATTTTCCACGATTGCTTCAATCTGCTTTTCTTCCCTAGGGGAAAGGTGAAGTGCCTCATTGACCGAATAGGAAAAAAAACCACATTTCTTAATCTGATGAGCTAGCTCTGTTCCCTTAATAAAATCTTCGTGAAAGTTGATCGAAAAACCCTTTTGCTCAAACACAACCCTATTATCCCACTGTAAAACCTGCCTTGGGGCGATGAAAAACAAAGCTCCATTGGTGAAGTCATATTTGGTACGCCCATAATTCAAATCACCCTTTACAATTTTTTTGAAACTAATGGTGTAGCAATCGTTGGTAATAGGAGGCGAACTCTCTTTGGGACACGGTAAAAACCCTTCTCCTGTGGCAGAAAAAACGCTTAGCATGGGATGCTCCGGACGAGGAAGCTCCAAGTATTCCAAATAAGCCGATAATGTTTTAAAATGTTGCATCTTATTTATCCAATTCTATTTCTGCTTGCTGTAACTGCTTGTTGTAATCGTCTATCCGAGCATGTGCAGTGCCGTCGATCAACAAAATCACCACTAACATGGCAATGGAAGTAATCATGCTTGCACGCCAAATAGGTGAACTAACAAAAAGAAGTATAAATGCACAGGCCGCAATAATTAATGGGACAGCAGTGAAAACTACATTTTCATATTCTTTTAAAGTATTTTCTGTTCGCTCAAGTTCAGCCGAAACAAAAGCCTTGGCATCTGTATTATAGGCTGATTCAAATTGTGTGATTCTTGCTTTATTTGTAAAAAATAATCCAAGACCAATAATTAATAATAAAGCCCCGGCCACCAAGGTGGGGATGATATAGGCTTTGGCTATTTCTGTTTTCCCCAATTGCCAAAAACTCAAACTAGCCACCATAAATACCACCCCGAAAAAGATGAAAAATGGTGTTGAAAAAGTTCGGCTTTTGCCCAATCTATAGCTGATTTTAAAATATCCATGATATTGAGTTCTAGAGTTTCTCTAATTTATAAATTCCATTTTATACTTTTTGTCTTTTCTAACAATTCCTACAACTTATTCTCGTAGATTTCTTTTGATTATTTGACAAGTTGTTCCATTAGTTTTCCTTATACTAAAAGGCTTATTTCCTTTACCTTTTTTATTTTAATAAGCGGGCAATTTTGTTTCGCGAAGTCTGTTTTAATTAATGATACAAAGATACCGCAGAGGACAAAATTAACTTTACACAGATTTTCAATTCTTGTATACTTTTTGGTAGGCTCTAGCTCTTATCAGCCTTAATCAACTGTCTATTTGAGCTACTAATTACTTGTTTTTACATTTCATGGACAATCCCCTTGACGCTAATCTAAAATATCACTTTAAGGGTATTTAAAAATCCTCCTTTCTAAAACCAACTTTAATGGAATGGTAAAAAGCAATCGTAAGTATTAAAGGTATATTCCAATGTTAAAACAAAATGATTAACAGTCTGAAAATCACCATAAATTTTAACTTAAAATTTTGTGGGATAAAAATCTCATCGTAATATTGCAATGAAATACTATAAAATATGGGTTTAACAAAATCAAATCTATTTACCAAAGAGCAAAATGACCTGGCGCTTGTGGCCAAAGCTTTTGCTCACCCGCAGTAGCCATCATTCACTTTTTAATAAAAACCAATGCATGTGTCAATGGAGACTTAGTACAAGAGCTTGGCTTAGCCCAGCCTACAGTTAGTCAGCACTTAAGAGAACTTAAAGACATAGGAATTATTCAGGGAACTATAGAAGGTCCTAGGGTAAGTTATTGTATCAACCCTACAAAGTGGAATGAAATTAAAGTCTTATTTAACCAAACATTCGAAAAATTTAAAAACCCGATTCAAGGAGATTGTTGCTAAAAAAATTTTACCAACCCTATCGTAATAATGCAATAAGACAATATCGGATTTTATAAAACAAACTAAGGAGTAATTCTTTTAGCAAATAAGCAATAGTGTAACCAAAATAAAACGATCAAAATGAAAAAACCATCTTATCTATCTCCATAACAATGGCATTGTTATCGAGTTGCTCTCAAGGAAACAAAGATCAAGCTGCAAATGACCCTATCAATGAAGTGAATGTTGTTGCAGAGGTCAAAACAGAAAATACTAGCAAACCAAAAGGAGAAGGCATTACCATGTATCCGGAACTAAGTAAATACATCGAAACCGTGAAAGCAGGTATGGAGGCTATACCCCAAGATCGTAAAAATCAACTGAAGAAAATTGCCTTATTTGTTAAGACCAAGAAACAATCCAATGAGGACGCAAATTTAACTTTCATTTGCACCCATAACAGCCGAAGGAGTCATATGAGTCAAATATGGGCATCTACGGCAGCCAACTATTACAATATAGCAGACGGAATCAATACTTTCTCTGGAGGTACTGAAGCCACCGCTTTTAACCCTAGGGCGGTAGCCGCTATGCAGCGAGCGGGTTTTGCTGTGGAAAACCCGGGTGGAGATAATCCTCACTATAAAGTAACTTTTGCAACAGAGGGAGCTGAATTGGAGTGCTTCTCAAAAAATATGATGACCCTACCAATATTAATGAAAATTTTGTAGCCGTCATGACCTGTTCTGAAGCGGACAAAAATTGTCCCTTTATCCCAGGTGCCACTTTGAGAGTTCCCATCCCATACGAGGATCCAAAAATTGCAGACAATACCGATCAGGAAGCTTCAAAGTATGATGAAAGGTGCCTGCAAATTGCTACTGAAATGTTTTACCTTATGTCTCAAGTAAAAGTATAAGATAAATGATGAAAAAATTCTCTATACTTTTAATATTTACCCTTGTAGTAAGCCGGGTACAAGCCCAGTCGGTCTTTGACCAAATGAATAATTGGGTTGGTTCTCAATTGGCTGAAAGCACAGGCATTGGCGCCTATCTTTTTTTATTACTCGGTGGGGTTTTGGCAAGTTTATTACCTTGCGTTTACCCTGTATACCCGCTGACTGTAAGTTTCTTAAGGAATAAAAAAAGCAAGCTGGGCAAATTTGCTCACCCCCTAACCTATTATTTTGGATTGGCCTTAATTTATTTTATTTTCGGACTAATTGCTTCAGTAACAGGAGGAGCTTTCAATGAAATCTTACGCCTTCCATTGGCTAATCTTTCTATCGGGTTATTATTAATTATTTTGGCTTTAGCAACCGTTGATTATTTGCATTTACCATTTTTTGGTGGGCAATTGGACAGTAAACAAGAAGGGCTTGGTGGTACCTTACTAATGGGAGCCGGTGCAGGATTGCTTTCATCAGCCTGCGTCGGACCAATCGTTGTAAGTATCTTAGTAGCTATCGCTTCTAATGTCGATGGAGTAACCATAGGCCTAGCTGCAACAGCAGCTTTTAAAATGATGCTTTTCGGTTTAGGGGTGGGCGTCCCGGTACTGCTCTTAGGTGTATTTGGCTTGGCCCTACCTAAAAGCGGGAAATGGATGCTTTATGTTCAATGGGTTTTCGCTTTATTGATTGGCTATTTTGCCTATGGTTACCTAATTAAAGGGTTCAATGGATTGGGTTTAAGTGATACAGTAGGGTTTTACTTATTTATTGGGTCAGTATTGGTATTTTTGGCTGCCTTCAATCTACAGGAAACTGGGAAAAGCAATCAGCTAAAGACAAAAGTCTCTCTATTTACACTTGCCGGAGTTGTGGGCTTCTTTATTATTGGTGCCAATACTCTTCCGGCAGGAACTACAGCCACAGCGCCAAATCAAATGGCAATAGAAAGTTCTTCTGAGAATATCGAACAAAAGGGAGAACTCACCTGGTACTTAAACAAGGAAGCTGCATATCAAAAAGCTGCTGAAACAGGAAAATTGGTTTTTGTAGATTTTCATGGTGATTGGTGCACCAATTGTAAAGCTTTTCAAAAAAACACACAAGAAGACAAAGCCTTAAACAGTGCTTTACAAAACGCCATTTTGTATAAAGTCTATGATACTTCTCCCGAATTTGAAAAATACCGAAATGATCCTCGATTTCCGGAGCTGAAGGTAGGTCTTCCTTTTTTCCTCATTACTGATGGCACAGGGAATGTTATTTACAAAACAAATGATTATACCAAGACGGAAGAAATGCAATTGTTTCTCAATTGAAGCTAAAAAAGTTATAAAACTTCAAATACTAGCCACCTCACTAAGGGTGAAATAAAATCATCTCAGTTAAGCCTGAAATACCAACAATTTTCAGGCTTAACTGAGACAATTGATAGTGAATCTGTCAAAAATTAATAACAAAATGAGCAATAAAAAACTAAGTTTTCTAGACCAATACCTTACCCTCTGGATTTTTATAGCCATGGGCTTGGGCGTTGGTATTGGTTACCTAATCCCATCTAGTGCTTCCTTTATTGAATCTTTTAGTAAAGGTAGTACCAATATACCCATTGCCATTGGCTTAATTTTAATGATGTACCCTCCCTTAGCCAAGGTTAATTACAGCCTATTACCGAAAGTATTTAAAAATGTAAAAATCCTCTCCGTATCCCTATTACTTAATTGGATCATAGGACCGGTACTGATGTTTGTTTTAGCCTTGGTATTCTTGCAGGATTATCCAGAATACATGGTAGGCTTAATCTTGATTGGTCTGGCCCGGTGCATTGCGATGGTTTTGGTATGGAATGACTTGGCAGAAGGTAGTAGTGAATATGGTGCAGGGCTTGTAGCCCTTAACAGTATTTTTCAAGTTTTCGGTTACAGCTTTTATGCATGGATTTTCATTACAGTTTTACCCCTTACTTTGGTTTTGAAGGTGCCATTGTAGACATTTCCATAGCCACTATAGCAGAAAGTGTGGCAATCTATCTGGGCATTCCTTTCTTGGCAGGCATGTTGAGTAGGTACTTTTTAATAAAGTACAAAGGTGAAAAACTTGGTACACCACCAAATTTATACCAACCATTTCTCCTTTAACTTTGATCGCCCTATTGTTTACCATTGTTGTGATGTTTTCACTTAAAGGGGAGATGATTGTAAAAATCCCAATGGACGTGGTGCGTATCGCTATCCCATTAATGATTTATTTTACCCTAATGTTTTTAATCGGCTTCTTTATTAGCAAAGCGACCGGTGCTGATTACGACAAGAATGCATCAATTGCCTTCACTGCAGCGGGAAATAATTTTGAACTTGCTATTGCAGTTGCCATTGCTGTTTTTGGCCTGAATTCAGGCCAGGCTTTTACCGGAGTGATTGGGCCCTTGGTAGAAGTTCCTGCCTTGATATTATTGGTAAGAATATCCCTTTGGCTAAAAAAGAAATATTATGGCCAATCCATTCCTTCTGACACATGAAAATTGCTATATTCTCCGATATACATGCCAACCTACCTGCGCTTGAAGCCTTTTTCAAGGATATAGACCAAGTTAATCCAGATGCTATTTACTGTCTAGGAGATTTGGTAGGGTATAATGTATGGCCCAACGAAGTGGTTAGAAAGCTCCGAGAAAGGAATATCCCTACAATAATGGGAAATCATGAAGAAGCCTTCCTTACCCCCCTGCAAAAGAAAAACAATTTACTAACAAGGGATTAACAAGGTCATTGCTAACTGAGGAGAATTTGGATTATTTGATTAATTTACCCAGACATTTGTCCCTTAGCTTTCACAATATTTGGGGGGATTGTAATTGGCTAATGGTGCATGGAAGTCCAAGATCCACTACAGATTATATGGTGGAAGACTACCCTGAATCTGAGGTTTTAAAATTGATGGATCAAAACCATGCAGACCTACTGCTATGTGGACATACCCACAAGCCATTCCATAGGATAATAAAATCAGGCGATCGATTTAAGCACATAGTCAATATAGGTTCTGTAGGAAAACCTAAAGATGGAGACACCCGGCTTTGTTATGCGCTTATTGAATTCAATCAATCTTTAAACCTCCGGAAACCGGATTCATTACAAGTCAGTTTTCGCAGACGGGCATATGATATAGATACCTCAGCACGAGCAATAGAAGAAAGTGCCTTTGACAATGCCTATTCTTTAGCCCTTCGGCAAGGTAAATAACATTAAACCTATAACTATTCCTTATTATTTAAAGTTGAAAGTGAATCGGGCTTTAAGATGGGCATCGAGTGGTACCAATTGACTACTTTTCCAGTCATTGATTTTACTCTTTCCGGCTGAAATTCAGCAAGGTTTTTATGTTCACTCTCATCTTCTACAATATTGTACAATTCAGGTCTGCCTCCATTGTAATCACATAAAAGCTTCCATGGTCCTTCTCGCATAGCTAAGTCAGGTAGGTTTTTAAAACCATAGTAATTTTTTCTATCAGGAGGCCGGCTGTAATAAATAGGGGACTGCCTAGATAAATCGGACTTTCCCAGTACGGTTTCTAAAACGTCTTCTCCATCCGAAATTGCTTTATCAGCGGCTTTTGCACCTACAAATGAAAGTAAAGATGGTTTCAAATCCATTGCAGAAAAAACAGATGTATTGTTTCGCTTCCCTTTGACATTCTCATCTATAAAAGCAGGTCCCCAGACAATTAAAGATGACCTTATCCCTCCTTCGTATAAATGTGTTTTATACCCCTTTAGATCTCCGGCAGTTCCTGCTCCAAGTTCAGGCCCATTGTCTGAGCAAAATATTATTAAAGTATTTTCACGCAAGGATTCATTGTTGTTTATAAAGTCGAAAAGCTTACCGAATTGTAAATCCATTTCTTCCAAAACAGCATGATACAAATCCTTTTTGCTTGACTCCTTGGTCAATTCATATTCCTTAAAAGAGGGCCAATACGGGCTGTGAACATCATCCGGCCAGATATTAATATAAAACGGTTTATTTTTATCTTGTGCTTTTCCAATAAAATCTATGGCTGCATTAATAAAGCCGGAGGTAATTTCAGATCGTTGCATCCAAGTAACAGGTCCTCCAAGGATTTCTGCATCTTCCCAGATCCTTCCTACCTTCCCTGTTTCATCCATCGTTAAAGGCAGCAACTTGGCTCCCATACCTTCGAAATTGGTTAAGGATTCGTCAAAGCCATAGTCTGTAATCGCAGGGGCTTCCGCAACATCTCTTTGCCCACCCATGTGCCATTTCCCAAAGTGACCCGTAACATACCCGGCTTTTTTGAGATCTCTTGCAAGCATTGGTGCAGCAGGATCCAGCCAATTTGCAAGGCCTCTTTCAGCATTTACCTTTCTATAGGCCAAATAAGATGTAATGTTCCACCTTTGTGGATAGGTACCGGTGGATATGGCCACCCGAGAGGGGGAACAGATGGGAGAATTTACATAAAACTGATCGAAACGAATACCTTCTGCAGCTAACTTGTCTACATTGGGAGTTTTGGCAGCAAGGTTGCCAAAACTTGACAAATCCCCATAGCCCATATCGTCAATGAAAATCAATATAATATTGGGTTTTATTCTTTTTTCAGTCGCATCACAAGCTACTATAAAAAACAAAATCAATACAATAAATAGCCACGGTGTTTTTTTTATGGGTAGAAAATCAAATTTTGACATAAATTTCATTTTTGTTAAACCATCCTGATAAGTAAAATGCTTCATTCCAATTCTAAGCTATGAATTTACCAGCTTAAAATAAAAATCATAAGGTAGGAAAAATGAGCCAGCTAAAATTATTAAACATTTGACAGCCACCAAAACCTCTTATTTAAATTTAGACCTCTCACCAAATAAAAACATTGTTTTATCCATTAAAAACAATTAATTTCAAACTTAATAACCGTAGAGAGGTGAGTATTCGATAATATTTCTTCAATCATTCTGCCTTCATGCCAACACACAGTAAAGCAAAAGCCCCCCTTCAAAAGTCCATTGCCGTTCTCCCATTTGTTAACATGAGTTCCAATAAGGAGAACGAATATTTTTGTGATGGAATTACGGAAGAGATTATCAATGCTTTGGCCAAAATTGATGGTTTAAGGGTTACCTCAAGGACTTCTTCATTTTATTTCAAAGGAAAAAACATTCCAATTAGAAATATCAGCAAGGAATTAGGCGTAGAAACGCTACTGGAAGGCAGTGTGCGCCTCTCAGGAAATTTCCTTCGAATTACAGCTCAGCTAATTCAAGCGGATGAGGATTTTCACTTCTGGTCAGAAACTTGGGACAGAAAAAGTGACAATATATTTGCGGTGCAAGATGAAGTTAGCCTTTTAATTGCTGAAAAATTACGGGAACATTTCGGACACTTTGAAATACAAGAGCGTTTGGTAAACCAACAAACCGAAAGTTTGGATGCCTATACTCTTTATCTCAAAGGGCGCTATTACCTAAATAAATGGAATCCTGAAGATTGCAAAACCGCCATTGATTGCTTTAATCAAGCCTTAGGCTTAGACCCCAACCATCCCAATTCCTTGACCGGATTGGCAGATAGCTATAGCTTCTTGGCCACAACAGGTTTCATCTCTTTTGAGGAAGGATGGGGAAAATGTGCAGAATTAACTCACAAAGCCCTGGCCATAAACAACCAGTTGCCGGAAGCCTATTATCAGCTGGCCAATCTTTCATTTTTCACGGAAGCCGATTTCAAAAATTCCTTCATTACCATTAAAAAAGGCCTGGAGATCAACCCAAACCATGTTGAATCTCAGCAGTTTTTATCTTTTCTATACTTATTGGCCGGGCAAAAGGAGGATTCAAAAAGACACCTTGACATTGCCTTAAAAATTGACCCTCTATCCCAGGAAACCCAATTTTACAGTGCTTATCTGGATTATATGCTAGAGAGTTTTCAGGATGCCATGTTCAAACTTCATAAATGCTTGGAAGCTAACCCTAGAAATATCCCCGCACATGCTATCATTGTCAATAGCTTGGTAATGCTGGGAGATGCGGATCAAGTTATTGGCTATTTTAACAAGATGCCTTCAGAAATTATAGTCCCCGCAGAGAAAGTTGGTAATCTAGCTCTGGCCTATGTGCTAAAGGGCGATGAAACTCAGGCCAAATCTAGCTTCCAGCTATTGCATGAAATATCAAAACAAGAAGGCGGTTTTGCTGCAGAGGTCTATATCTTACTCTACTATGTATTTACCGGTCGATTTGAACAAGCATTTGATTGGATGTTTAACGCCAAAAAAAATAAATACCCTTTATTAATCCTCCGTTTTGCAGATCCCCTGATGAATGCATTAAAAGAAGACCCGAGGTATCATGAATTAAAACATCAATTATTCCCTCCTACACTCTTTGAAAGAAGTCAGGAGAATCCGAAAAAAGCTTTATTAAATGATGTAACTGTAAAAGCTTTTAAAGAAAAACTAACCTACTTTATTGAAGAAAAAGAATTGTATTTAAACCCGGATTTATCTCTTCGTTCCTTGGCTAAAGAACTGGATATTCACCCCAACCAACTTTCTTGGCTCCTCAACGAAAGCATAGGCAAAAATTTTAATGCCTATATCAATCACTACCGTGTCAAGGAATTCAAGCGTCTGGCCAAAGACCCATCCAAAGCTCATATCACAGTTATTGGCCTTGCTTATGAAAGTGGTTTCAATTCTAAAACCGTTTTTAACACCTATTTTAAGAAAGAAACCGGCCTCACTCCCAAACAGTTTGTTAAAAATCAATAAGTGTATTTCCGTTTCGTTGGCAACTTTGTTCGGATTTGTAAACCCGAACAAGTGAATGGAATCCGGAACTCAAAACTGCTTCATTTGTCAGAAATTTGTTTTGTTAATCAACATAAACAAACAAAAAGATGAAAGCAGTTATCACAACAGGTTATGGATCCCCAGAGGTATTCAAATTAGATCAAGTGGCTAAACCAGACCCAAAAGCAAATGAAGTCCTTGTACGCATTCATGCCTCCTCAGTCACCAAGGCTGATTCCATGATGCGAACTGGAAAACCCTATATCGGGCGCCTCTTTTTAGGTCTCAGCAAACCCAAACATCCCATATGGGGAAGTGGTTTTGCAGGAGTGATTGAAGCTGTTGGATCAGCGGTGAAAAACTTCAAAAAGGGAGACAATGTATTTGGAGAAAACATCAATTCCTTTGGCACTTATGCCCAATTTATAGCCATAGCCGAAGACGGTGTGATCGCCAAATTGCCCAAATCATTAAGCTTTGAAGAAGCTGCAGGAATATGTGATGGTGGCATTACCTCCTTAAATTTTTTGCAGAACATTGGCAATATCCATTCCGGACAAAAAGTGTTAATCAATGGAGGGTCTGGAAGTTTAGGTACAGCGGCCATACAAATTGCAAAATATTACAGGGCACATGTAACTGCCGTTTGCAGTACCGCAAACATGGAATTGGTAAGATCATTGGGGGCGGATGAAGTCATTGACTATACCAAAACTGACTTTACCCACAATAAAAATTATTATGATTTGGTCTATGACACTGTAGGTACAAGGTCTTTTGAAGAGTGTAAACCTTCGCTGAAAGAAAATGGCTGTTATGCCTCTCCAGTTTTGGCAATGCCTTTAATTGGTCAGATGATGGTTACCTCTCTATTTGGTAATAAGAAAGCAAAATTCTCTGCCACCGGTTCATTACCTAAGAAAGAAATCATGCGATTGTTAAACATTTTGATTGACATCATTAAGGCAGGGCATTTTATAGCGCCAGTTGACCGGACCTATAAGTTAGAACAAGTGGTGGAAGCCCATACCTATGTAGATAAAGGCAGAAAAAAAGGAAATGTGGTATTAAAGCCTTTTGCCCTTTCTTAATCTTTCCCTTCATCACAAGAAATGCTTTAGAATGAAAAAGCAAACAATTTCAACCTATTCTCAATTGTTATTCGGGCTCTTTGGCATTATCTCCGCATGTTCAGAGGAGGGGTTAATTTCTCCAATGCCACCAAGCCAAAAGCATATTACTGAAATCCCGGATCAGAATTTTGAAGAAAAATTAATTGAGCTGGGAATCGATAGTGACGGATTAATAAACCAAATGCTAATAACTGAGGATGCCAAAAATGTCAAAACTTTGGTTTTAACTAGTGATCTTGGAACGCCTGAAAAAGAGAAAATAGCGAATCTATCAGGTATTGAAGCTTTTGAAGATCTGGTTTACTTATCTGCTGGCAACAATTTACTGACTGAAATTAATTTAGCTGCAAACCAAAAATTAACTTCATTGCACCTTGAAGCCAATTATCTTCAAACATTGGACATTAGCCAAAACAAGGGATTGGAGGACATTAACCTCATCTTAAATAACCTCACTGAAATTAATGGGTTAAATCATACCAAGCAGTTGAAGACCTTAAACCTCTCATGGAATTTGCTCGAAAGTCTTTCTGTCAATCTTCCGGCTTTAGAAGGCCTGAATGTAGAAAACAATAAATTAAAGTTACTGAATGTGCAGGGGTGTACTTCCTTAGAGACCTTGATAGCCAAATTAAACGAACTAGAAACCATAGATCTCCGCACCAATACAAATTTGAAATATGTGACCTTATCGGCCAATCAATTAAAAGAGATCGATCTTACAAGCAATAATACCTTAGAAAAACTATGGATTTCAAGCAATTCTCTTAACCGATTGGATGTCAGTAATCTCATCGGGTTAAACCTACTTGATATCAGCAAAAACCAAAATTTAAGCTGTGTAAAAGTTGGCCAAAACCAAAATATATTGACAATTAACAGTCAAGCTCACCAAGAACTTAGGACTAGCCCTTGTGATGGAGACCAATGAACAGGTAATGCTGATAGTTTAAAATACCCTTGCTAACTGGAATATAAATCCTAATGAGCATCTATAAATAACAGGTGGATAACCTACCCTTAACTTAAGTAGAAATACGATCCAAAAAGCTTAAAATAATAAATGCAAGCAACTTGAGAAAACCGGAACCACATGAAGCGTTTTTGCCTATTTCCGAGTTTAAATTTTAAATGGAAAAATAAAATAATTGTTCGACCCTCAGGGAGAAAATAAAACCAAACTGGAAAATCGATTGATAGGAAAGCTTCTATTCATGGAAACTTAATTGTTTTACTATATATTTATTACAAAATGAAGGAAACTAGAACTAATTTCGGTCTAAATAATGCGTTGCTTTTCTTCCCTTTTTAACAAAATATATAAAAGCTAATGAAAATTATTCAACCAAAATCAAGACCTGAAATCAGTGAAAATGCTAAACTTTCAAAGATTTACTCCCAATTTGAAAACCTTATCACCGTATTGAATGGCATTGGCTTGCCTGATAATATTAAAGAGACCATCAATGCATCCATTGAACAGCTGAATTCGGCTTCCAAGGATAATTTATTGAAAAAACCAAAAAGGAACAGGTAAAAATTGTCAAGCTTATTGAAAAGCAACTAAAAATAGTACCCATTAACCATTATCGCAATACATGGATGGCTTTGGGGATGGTAGTATTTGGTCTACCACTTGGAATAGCTTTTGGCACAATACTAGACAATATCGGATTATTGGGAATTGGCTTACCAATAGGTATGGTCATTGGACTTGCAGTAGGTACGGGTATGGATAAGAAAGCTAAGGAAGAGGGCAGACAACTCAATATTGAAGTTAGCAATTAGCTAATTGCCATAAATCTTATTCACATCTCTTCCAAAGAAGCACCATTAATAATTTATAAAAGAAAATTATCAAAATGGAATATTTGAGAAGGCAAGGGCAAGACAATATGTTCAGATAGCTCCATTCCTTTAGAGAATTTTATTGAGGAAGGCATAATAAAATCATCAATGTTTTAAGTAACAATTCGAAAGTTAAACACTTGACTACCAACATATAAAACTGAAACAACAACCCAAGCTAAAGGATCTATAGCATCCAAATTAACTAGGAGGTTAATATTTATGTTTCATATCATTACCCTATTGAAATTCTTCATAACATTTCGATTTTTTTACAAACCATTGAGGATTCACAAGAGTTTCAACGGGAGTATAAATAATCTCTTTTGGCATGGTACAAGGGGAGATGAACATATTGAAGATACATATTAAACACAATAATAAATATTGTTTAAACTATGAAACCTCGAAGCATAAATACTTGGTCTTGAATGTTTCCTTTTTTTATTAAAATTTACCATTATGTTTTTGTAATACTTATACAAAACATTAACTTAAGGTGCGGATTTACATTATAGTTTAAATAAAATTTCACTGTAATTGGTAAATCTTATTGATCTTATGGCATGATTACAAAGAGGCTTGTAATCTATCACTTTTCTATTGGTTATTGGATGTCAATGTACTCTAAAAAATTTCGTGAAATATTAAAACATATTTTTTACAGCCGTAGAACATTGGGTCGGTATTATTCTTTAAAACGAATAAAGAATCATGATTTTACCATAATCTCAGACAATTGCTGGGGCCGGGGAGTATATAAATTCTTAGGCTTACCTTGCAATACTCCAACTGCAGGCATGGGTATTGAAAGAGATTATTTAGATTTTATAGAAAATTTAAATAGCGAATCTGCAGATGAAGTCACCGAATTGGATGAAAGTCATTGCGAAGCCATTGCCGGAAGAACTTATCCAATTGGAAGGACCCCATACGCAAAACTTCATTTTTTTCGTTACAATAATTTCACGGTCGCTCAAAGATTATTTCGAATGAGGTTTAAAAATATTAATAAGGAAAACCTTTATTACAAGATCGATTTTGATTACTACAATTGTCGAAATAAAGAAGATATAGAACGTTGGAATAAAATGCAGCTCCCCAATAGTGTTGCCTTTTATTCAGACGAAACCTTAAAATTTTATTCAGGAAAAATTCACAATGGTGTTTACATAAAAAAGAAAATGCACCCCCTAAATAATTTCCATTTCGGTTTTAATCAAAAATATTTCGATTTTATAACCTGGCTAAACACCGGAATACCCAATCAAACTCTCATGTATAAAGTGCTAAATTTCATTTTATTAGACGATGGTATAAACATTTTTATTGCTAAGTCTCTTAGATCAACTTTCAAGAAAATATCACCCAAAATTCTCAAAAGAGCTTGACTTTAAACAACTTACGAATTATTATATTAACTTATCTTGAGTTTGTATAGAATAACCAACAAATCCTAAAATGAAACTTGAATTCAAAAATAAACCAATCCGATTTTTAACCATACTAATATTAGCCATTAGCACTTCTGGTTTCATTATCAATGAAACCAGGCAACATCATCTGAACATCTCTCCTCCTACAGAAGTTGAGATACACCCTCAAAAACTAAGCAATTTCACTTTAAAAGAAGGTGAAACTTACCAATTGGTAAATTCATCCATTAAACAATTTTACACCATCAGCTTTAAAGGAACAATTGAGAAGTTTGACACCCTTAGCATTGGAAAAGGTAGTGGAAGGTACCTTACAAGTAATTTGACCATCACACCAGACAGCATCATTTCCACTAGAGTTACCAATGTAACAAGCAGAAAAGCATTTAAACATGAACTACAATTAAAAAACGACCTGAGTATAAAAATTGATAGGGGTTTAAGTTCTAGTACAGTCACCATCATAAACGAAAGCGATACTTTATCCTTTTCCTCGGATTTTATTGGGATGAATCAACCATTTATCCATTCTTCAGGCACACAGATAGCAGTTGACACATTTGAATTCATATGTGAAGATTACTATTCGGATGTATTTGTTTTTGGAGACAGCTATGTAAATAGTTCCAGTCCTGCTAGGTGGCCTTATTATACCCATGCTGCAGGCAATCAATTTTTGTGTGATGGATTGCCGGGAGGTGGATCTAAAGACGGCTTTGATTTTATAAATGCTGCCTTTTCAATTCAACAACCCAAATACGCCATTTGGTGTTTGGGCATGAACGACAAAAGTGATGAGGACAGTATCGCCAATGAAAATTGGAAAAACTATGTGGAAAAGGTTAAGGACCTCTGTGCTAAAAACAATGTAACATTAATTTTTTCTACGGTCCCTTCTGTTGAGAAAAGAAATAATAGAGGCAAAAATGATTATATCAGGGCTTCCGGATATAGGTACATTGATTTTGATAAAGCTGTTTCTGATGGAGCGGGCAATTGGAAAGAAGGAATGTTAGCCAAGGATGGAGTACATCCTACCGAAAAAGGTGCAGAAGCAATGGCTGATAGATTTCTAGTAGATTTTCCGGAAATAAAAAATTACAAAAGGTGAATGGAAGACTAATATCTTCAAATTCCACTTACTTTAAGCAATAGAGAGCAATGGATAAATATTTAGATGCTGCACCGGAAGCAGGTATTCGTTTTTTAAAAACTATAATGGAAAAGGTAAGGTCGTAATGATGAACCTTTTAAAGTTTAAAGAATGGGCCGATTACAACAATCTGGAATTTATAAGCCCTTCTAAGCCGATAACCGGAGAGGAAGCTTATCAACTATATATGGACAATACCCTCCCCTTTTAAAAAAGCAGGAAGTCGCATAGTGTTTTACGGAAAATGTAAGGAGTTTCTTATTGGTCCTAGTTCAGAAAAATGGGATGCTATGTTATTGGTCGAACACCAATCAACTTCTGAATTTATTTCATTTTCTCAAAACAAAGAATTTTTAGCACATGCGGGCCATAGAACTGCCGCCTTGGAGGATTCACGATTATTACCCATTTTAGAAAGCAGTCAATACACTTAATTGGGTATATCTTTTGATGCTTTCATCTATAACCTCTCCAATATAGGTCAATAAATCTCCATGGGAATAATTAGCATTGAATATGAGGCTTTCAACATCTAATTAGTTAGTAAAAGGAACAATGAAATAATTGGTTCAAACAAATTCAATAAAAAATGAACGTTCATTCATTTTTTATCGTTGCGTTACTATACAATTCGGCAAAAATGAAGAGCAATCTTAAATCCAATAGTAAAAGAGAGTCTTTGGTTAAGGCTACAATTCAGCTTGTCAACAACAATGGATTTCACGCAACGCCTATGTCAAAGATTGCGAAAATGGCAGGAGTATCTCCTGGCACCATCTATTTGTATTTTGAGAACAAACAGGACCTGGTCAATCAAGTTTACATTGAGGTAAAGCGTTCATTTACCCGATTTGCTTTCAAGGACTATAAGGAAAGCACATCTGTCGAAGGAGACTTTGAGAAAATATGGAAGAACATAGCCGAATTTAAACTTAAAGAAGTCGAGGAAGCTTTGTTTTTATCTCAATGCGACAATACACCCATGATTGATGAACCAAGTAGAAAAGAAGGCTTGAAGCACTTAAGCCCTCTCTTGGAGCTTTGGAAACGTGGGCAGAAAGAAGGTCTTATCAAACAGGTATCTCCTTATTTGCTTTATGCATTCAGTATTTATCCCATTTCTTTTTTACTACAGCAACACGAACGGTTTGATATTAAACCGGAAAACATTAATGAAGCCTACGAAATGGCTTGGAACAGTATTAAAATCTAATTAACATGACTACTACAAAAACGATTAATTTAAAAAATAGGCCTAAAGGCAGTCCTACAATTACAGATTTTGACTTCACAACAGTTGAAATCTCGGAATTGAAAGAAGGAGAGGTATTGTTAAGTACCTTATATGTTTCTGTGGACCCATATTTAAGAGGTAGGATGAGTGATGCTCCTTCCTATGTCCCACCCTTTAAGCTAAATGAGCCAATTTCTTCGGGAATTATTGCTGAAGTCTTGGAATCAAAAAGCGAGAATTTAACCATAGGGGATAAGGTAATTGGCGCCTTACAGTGGAAAGAAACACAGGTAGCCAAAGCAGAAAATCTGAGAAAAGTAGATCCTGATAAAGCTCCCCTTTCAACCTATTTAGGAATAATTGGTATGACCGGACTTACTGCTTTACTTGGATTAAAGGAAATAGGAAAACCTAAAAATGGGGAAACCCTTCTTGTATCCGGAGCTGCAGGTGCGGTGGGTTCCGTAGTTGGCCAAATTGGAAAAATCCTCGGCCTTCGAGTGGTTGGTATAGCAGGTACAGATGAGAAAGTTGACATGCTCAAATCTGAATTCGGATTTGATGAAGGGATCAACTACAATACCACTGAAAATATGATCCAGGCCATACAGAACACTTGCCCCGATGGTGTTGACATTTATTTTGACAATGTCGGAGGGGAAATTTCAGATGCGGTACTCTTCAACATCAACAAATTTGCTAGGATCATAATTTGTGGAGCTATTTCTGTTTACAATAATACAGAAACCCCAAAAAGTCTTAGTGTACAGCCTTTCCTTGTTAAAAAGAGTGCGCTCATGCAAGGATTTATCGTGGCTGACTTTGCAGACAAACATCCTGAAGGTGTTCAGCAACTGGCCACATGGCTTCAAGAGGGAAAGCTGAAATATAAAGAAACCATCGTAGAGGGATTTGACAATATTCCGCAAGCCTTTCTAGATTTATTTGAAGGGAAGAACAAAGGGAAAATGGTGGTGAAAATTTAAAATTGAACGTAGCTCCCACCAATAAATTCTAGGTTACTATGAAAAATTCAACTACAAAAGAATCTCAATGTCACCTAGACTAGCGGCTATTGTTTTATGTGTTTTTCAATTAAACAGGACACAATCTTTTAAATATAAATCGCTACTGAACTTTTATTGAAAAGGCTAAGTTAATATTTCTTAGGTATCAGAAGAATGCCCTGAATCAAACTTCGGGATTTTCTTCTGATTATCTCTTAATTGTTTCGCTAGAGGTAATATTAAAATTGCCTTTATCGATATCTAAATGTCTTTTCAATGTTTAGGCACCAAGGCAAGAGCAGAACCTTCAAACACAATTTACAAATTGCTACTTTTTTATCATTTGTAGCCGGCATTGTCAATGTAACCGGTTTTTTATCAATTAAGCAATTGACTACCAATGTCACGGGGCATTTTGCATTATTCATTAATGACCTTTCAAATTTTGAATTTTGGAAGGGGACGGTCTATTTCCTTTACATTTTCGCTTTTCTATTGGGCTCTTTTACCTCAAGTTTTTTAATTGAGAACTTTCGAGAAAACAAAAAATTGAATGTCTTTGTTTTGCCGACAATAATTGAGTGCATTATCCTATTATCCATTGCCTTAATAAGTAACTTTATAGAAATAAGCCAACCGGATATAATTGCATGTTTGTTACTTTTTGCAATGGGGTTACAGAATTCTTTTGTCACCAAAATTTCTAATACTGTAGTTAGAACTACACATCTCACAGGTTTATTCACAGATCTGGGCATAGAGTTGTCTCAACTTTTTTTCCAAAAATCATACCCCAATAGAAAAAAAATAAAGAGGACAATCCTCCTAAGGGTGGCCATTATCTTGTTCTTTTTCGCAGGGGGGCTACTAGGAGGTTTTCTGTATTCCAAAATTGATCTTAAATTAAATACCTTAATAATTGGAGCTTTAATTTTATTAGTCGGCCTCTTTTATGATGATTTTAAGTATAGACTGATTATGACTAAAAGAAAATACCAGCAAAGAAAAATTAAGCGCCTGGCTGCTTAATTTTGACTCAACAAACACTGGCAGATCCTGAACTACCTAGTGGCTAATAACTTTTACTGACTGAAAAACCTTGCCAAAGAGGGTTTATATTCCATAGGTATTTCAAAGGTAGAAACCATTTAATCCGGAATATGTATTGGTATTTCCAATACCTACGAGAAGTGTTGCACGCGCAAGAAATTCAGGTTGTTTGGAGATTTTAGCATTCCATGGCAAAGGTGAAATTGAAAGTGGCAGAAGTAGCTGATTTTGAAGCGATTTTAACACGTAATTGATTGTCTATTGCATATTTCGGGGTTAATAAAAAAAGAAATTTATACAACTAAAAAAAAACAAACCAATCGGTATTTTTTTCGTTAACTTACGGCATGCTACAGGAATTAAAATCCGAACGAACCAAAAAACTGATTTTGGATAAAGCCTATGAACTGTTTTATGAAGAAGGGTTTAAATCTAGCAGTATCGATAGGATAGTAAAGGCATCCCATCTTACCAAAGGAGCATTTTACCATCATTTTAAAAGTAAAAAAGAATTAGGTCTAAAGGTTATTGAATTGAAAATTCAGGAAAGGATTCACCAAGGGATGATTGTTCCACTAAGCAATCCCGGTGAAGCTTTGGATTTATTGAGGGACACCTTTTTCCATCGAATAAAATTATTCTCTCTATATGATAAAAAACATGGCTGCCCTTTCAATAATTTAATTAATGAAATTGGAAATCAAGAGCTGGCTTATCGGCTGGCGTTAAAAGGTATTGGATGAATGGAAACAAGCCATCATCCGTATAATTGAGAGAGGGAAAAAGGAAAAAACTATAAAAAAAAGTGTTTCAAGTCATGCAGTTGCCATCTATTTAATAAGCGCCTTTGAAGGAGTTCGTGGCATTAGAAAACTATATGACAATGACAGTGTCCTGACGGAGTATCTATTGGGACTCTCCTTCTATTTAGACCATTTAGGAACTAATTAGCTTAGCTAAATTCATTATTAGAAATTGTTCAAATCCCGCCCAAAAAGCCTGATAACTTTAAAAAACCGAAAAAATGAAACTCGAAAACAAAGTAATTATTGTAACCGGCTCTTCGAAAGGAATAGGAAAAGAAATTGCGCTTCTTTTAGCAGAAAATGGTGCCAAAGTAATAGTTAATTCTTCTAGCAGTATGCCTGAAGCAAATTCAGTTGTAGAGACAATTATTAAAAAGGGAGGCCAGGCCATGGCCATCAAAGCAGATGTAAGTAAAAGGGAAGAAGTGACACAGCTTTTTGATCAAACAATTACCGCTTTTGGAAAAGTGGATGTTTTAGTAAACAATGCCGGTGTTATGATTTCCAAAACAATAAAAGACAATACACAGGAGGACTTTAGCAAGCAGTTTGATATCAACGTAAGAGGAGTTTTCAATACTTTGCAAGAAGCGGAAAGTAAACTTTCAGACAATGGAAACATCATCAACCTATCCTCAAGCACAGTAAAAATGATGTTCCCTACCTATGCTTTGTATTCAGGAACTAAAGCTGCGGTCGAACAGATGACAAGGGTTTTTTCCAAAGAAATCGGCCGTGGAATTTCAGTAAACGCTCTAGCTCCCGGGCCGACAGAAACAGAACTTTTTTTAAAAGGAAAAACTACTGAATTTATAGAAAAATTAAGCTCCATGAATGCCTTCAATCGATTGGCCACACCAAATGATATCGCTAAAGTTGTTTTGTTTTTAGCAAGTGAGGACTCTAAATGGATTTCAGGTCAAGTCATTGGAGCAAATGGTGCAATGGTTTAACCCTAACAAACGAAAAAATGAAATTAAAATTACAATCGCTATTGATATTGAGTTTACTTTTCTTCTCATGTAAAGAACAGGAACACTCAGAGAAAAAACTTCCTTTGAAAACAAAGGCCATGAGTTAGTTTATGAGATGGTTCAAAAAGTTGGGAATTATTCAAAATTGGCTGAAAAAAGATGTTGTCTATACCTATAAATACCAAACACCGGATGGTAAAACAGATTTATCTACAGAAAAATATATTTTTGATGGTGAACTCTCCTATGGGGCATATGAACAACATGAAAGAACACTTCCTCAGTATGAAGGGCTTATAGAACAAGGATATGATGGCAAAGCCTATTGGCTAAGGCATAAAGGAAATTACATCCAAGACGCTGCTTCCCTACAACGGGTGACTTTTAACAGGCCAACCAATTTTTATTGGTTTACCATGTTCCAAAAATTACTTGATCCAGGATTAACCTATGAATATTTGGGTGAAAAAACATTGAAGACAAGAACTACGAAGTAGTGAAAATTTCATTTGATTCTTACAATGAAAAGCCAACGGATATTTATCAGATTTACATCAATAAGGATACGAAATTGGTAGACCAGTTTCTTTTTACTGTCGCAGAAGTAGGGGTAGTAGACCAACCACTGCTCATGAAACTGGAATATGAAGAAATAGAAGGATTATTAATTCCAACTCAAAGAATTTACAAAGGATCAAATTGGGAAGCAGAGGTCACAAATGCCCCATGGATTAAGGTAAATTGGTCCAACATCCAATTTAATAATGGCTTAAGTAGATCAATTTTTGAGAAATAGTATCTCATAAAAGCTTTAGTAAGGGCTATTTGGAGCAAAGCGCTACATAGCCCTTATTATTTTAACTAACATTAGCCTTACCGTCTTTCCTTAGATGGAAACTAATGCCTTGCTTACCAATTTTTTCTCTTCCTCTCTAAGGCGCTTAATCAAACACTTATTGTACATAGAAATATATGTGCTTAGTCATACTCAATTCACGCTCCTAGCGATTTGCCTGTTCAATATGCACTTGAAGTAGGGCTTTTAATTCCGCTTTCCTTTCCCTATAGGCAGTATTTTGGCTTAAATTAACCATTTCACCGGGATCTTGTTTAAGATCAATCAACATTTCATCACCATTGTCATAAAGTGTATACTTAAAATGATCTCCTCTTATCATAAAACCCAATTCGTTCTCCATAAACAAATATTTGCGAGGATTATAATTTGTTTTTTGATTTTTTAAAAGTGGTGCAAATGATATTCCCGGTAGGTAATCAGGCATAGAAACACCAGCTAAATCGCATAAAGTGGGATAAAGATCTAAACCTGTAGAAATAATATTATGGCTATCTACAGACTGCTCATTCTCCATACCATTGTACCATACCACCAACGGAACATTTGCCGACTCCTCATAAAAGACTGTTTTGTGCTCCAGCCTGTGAGAACCACTCATTTCCCCATGATCTGAAGTAAATATTACGATGGTATTGTCTGCAAAAGGCGAAGCTTCCAAAGCATCCAGGACCATTCCTATTTGAACATCCACCCTCTCTGTCAGCCTATGATAGGCATACCTGTGCATCCGCCAGTCCTTGTCGGTCCAGTGTTCCCTTGCATCTATTGTAAAGGAATGCAATTCCTTCAAATCATAAATCGCACTTGGTTCGTCAGATGTAGGTTCAAAATTGGCAGGAAGAGGAGGTACATATTTTGCCATAAAATCATTTTCACTAATCGAATCAGGAATGGCAATTGCTTCCAATAAAGGAACAGGCACCTCTGCCGGAGGTCTGTTATTCGGTGGAAACTGTCGAATGGCCTCATAACAGATGTCATGTGGATTGATAAAATTTAAGGCAAGCAAAAAAGGTTTATCTGAATCCCTGTTCGATAACAATGCAACACTTTCAGCAGCCAACTCATCTCTTTCGTCTTTTGAAATAAACGTTTCAAAACCATAAGTTATAACCTCCTTTTTGCCCCCGGGAAGATGGGATTTTCCACCATAAAAAGTCTCATACCCCGCTTTGGTAAAGGTATGGCCCATGGCATTGGGAATTATTTTCTGAAGTGCCGCCATATCTAGTTTGCTTGCATTGTGTCGCATATCTATTGCAGAAGGATATTCTCCGGTAAATAGACTAAATCGAGAAGGAGAACAAACCGGATTGGTAACATAGGCTTTTTCAAATCTTAAGCCTTTACTGGCCAATTTATCCATATTTGGAGTATCTAGCCATTTATTGCCAGCGGCACTCATCATTTTGGCATTTTGCTGATCCGTTATGATAATCAGGATATTGGGTTTTTCACTTTGCGCCAGTAAAACAGTGTTGAGCATACATAGCGCTAACAATACAATACTTTTTTTCATATGCGATAATACTTAATATTAAGCTATCCTTAGAAATAATTTTGAAATTTAATCGGAAAAGGTGCTAAAATATTACCAAGGATTCAAATTACCAACTATAAAAATTCGAGACCTGAAACCATAACATCGATTTGTCAACACAAAGGAGCTCAATAACAATTCAATTGAACAAATTTGTTAACAAAATCACTTGAAACCTGCATAAACACAGGGCTTGATGCGCTTTTTGCTTTTAAATTGGCAATTATCCTGAATCCCGGTTCTAACTAAGGGTATAAATCGACTATCCTATCCAGAAAGCTAAAACTCAAAGATTATAAAAAAACATCTATCGTACTGACTAAAAAAAATAGGGACCGCTTTATCAACGGCCCCTTTTATCAAAAAATTATCACCCTAAATAATTTCTTTTTTTCAATATCTACTTCCAACGCGTTTCTTTTAAGAAAACAGGCTCTTTACGAACAGACCTCCCTTGATTTCCTAAGGAGTCACTTATTTCAAAGGATAAATCATAGAAATAGGTTGGCTTACCGGAAATCCTAACACTATAGACACCATCTCCTTTTATAGCATCTCCTGCCAATCCATCATCCTTTAATTCAATGGAAAAAGTAGCCGGTACCAAATCCCAGCTTACATGTTTCAAGGTTGATTTTTCTTCATTAGGAGTTAATGTAAGCATGACTTTATCCACTGAAGTACCATCATAAATTCTAGCCTCTATCAGCTCATCGTTCAAAACTTGCACCCATTGCACCTCTGGAGTTGTCTTGTCTTCACCTTGCACAGTTACATTAATTTTACCTTTGTGAATAATATGTTGCCCACTTATTGATCCCGGCGTCCAATATTCGACATAAAAAGGAATTTTCTCACCTTCAGGAATTTGACCGCTCAATATCGGCATGGTATATTTTACGGTGCCTCCTATATGGTCATATTCCTGCCAGGGATCGGCAATTCGAATACTTACATTTTCTTGGTTGATATAATCATTGTTAGTATAAGCATGTGTACGCAAATATTTACCCCCTTTTTCCACCAAGAGTACTATGGTTTCACCGGGATTAGCGATTCCATCCCCATTACCGGCACCAACAATCATACTCGCAGAATCCACAGCTTCTTTTACTATGGTAAATTCCTTTCCATCTGCGATTACAAAATTTGTAATTTCCTCCACAGGGTCTTTGAATAAAACCTCAAATTCCTCCTGCCATGATTGCCCGGACTCATCAGAAAAGTTTAATTTAAATTTGGCAATATCATAACCCATTCGATTGTTCTTCACCTTAAAAACACCCTTTACCAATTTCTCCTCCAACGGTGCTAGTTTATCCAAATCTCCTTCTCCTTGAAGCACTTCTAGCCCCTCACTAATTGCAGTAATTTTAGCTTTAATACCCTTTGCCTCCCCGAATCCTTTGTTCAATACTTTCATCGAAAGTGATACTTCTTCCCCACTTACAGCCCAGCCTGAGTCCTCAATTTCCACTGCTGTCAATGAGAGGTTTGCTACATTTGGGGCCACTTCAATTCCAACTTGATGTTCACTTCCATTGAGTACAAACTGAAGGCTTCCCCTAGCATCACTAATTAAGGAGTATTCCCGACTTTGCTCTGTCAAGACATCTGTATCGGTCACTTTATAGCTTGTTAGGGGTTTATAAACTGGAGCGGTGGTAAGTTGAACCTTTACACTTGGCATCAATTCACCATCCGGTAGAAAGTTTCGAACAGCTATGTTGAAGCCTTCCTTATTAACATTTTCCAAAATGGTATAACCTGAACGGTTTCTACTAGTCTCCACTTTGTATTCCCATACCTCGAAATAGGGATAAATGTCAATATAATCCCACTTTTCAGGCAATGGAAGAGGGGATTCAAATGCATCTTTTAGAAAAATAAACATGTCCCCCATGCCACAAGTTACATGAGAAGCTTCATACTGCTTGAATTGATAATGTGGCACTGCATTCAATAGGTAACGGTTCATGTCTTCATGGTAAAACCTCAAACGATCACTATCCCCATTGTGCATTCGTAAACTGATTGTTTTAAAATTATCGTACATATCAGCATGCGCATACCTCACCGGAAAATCCAGAAGGCCTGCAGAGAATTCTGTTGACCCACAAAAATTCCCTGCAGCACTTACCCAATCCGGTAATTTTGCTGCCAGCCAAAAAGTCATAAATCCTCCCATCGAGAGCCCTGATACTGCCCTATGGGTACGGTCAGGAACTGTTCGGTAATGACTGTCAATGTAACCAATAAGCTCCTTGAAGTATTCAGGAAATTGACGAAAGGTAGAGACAAGACTTACATTGTAGGGGCTTAAATTGAGAGGTTCTTCCTTGAACTGGTTCAACCCATCCACCTTTAGAACAATGACATCATTTTCAGAAACAAATTTTTCAATATTGTCTCCATCGTTCTCATCTCCAAAATCATAATTTGAATAGCCTTTGCCCATTGAACCAAAATACCGCTGAGCCCATCCATAAAAAATAGATCACAGGATATTTTTTTCTGTGTTTTCGCGGTAATTTGGAGGTAAAAATATGCGATAGTTTCTATTGCTAGAAAATGCTTTGCTATAGTGATAACTATCGATAACTTCTACTCCGGAATTTAGCACTATCCCCTGACTTTGAGACCATCCGAGATTGACTTGGATCAAGAGCACGCCAATTACTAATACTTTCAGTAGCTTCATAGATTATTCGTTTGGATTAACCCAAAAACCGGTTTACTTTAATTGGTTCAAGTGTTTGATTAATTCGCTTGTAATTTTATCTGAGGCATCCTTTTGCACCCTGTTTGTTGTCAACCATGACTCATAGCCTCCTAGTTGATGCTGAGCAGGAGTTGGCAGATAACCATAGGATCCATTGGCTAATTCTATGGTGAAAGTATTTTTAAAAGGACTTTGCTCCTTGATATCCAATCCTATTTGGGCAAAAACTTCAAAGGGGATGGAAGCAATTCCTATATCATTGATGGCAAAAGATTGCAAAACTATCTGGACAGAATCAGGGTAGGATGATTCCATATTAAAGACGCGTTTTGCATAAGTCTTTTCCAATTTATGAAACAAAGGTTCTGAACCATTATAGTCCCTAACCAGGGCTACATTTTTAAGTATTTCGGGAGAAGCCCTTCTCACAGTTAGTGTCATTTCTGAAAGTGCAGACCCTAATTTAACCTCTGACTGAAAATCCAACTCCTTGTATTTATGATGGACTTTATTGGCTACATCGTTGGCCACATACTGGATTTTTTCATAGGGAGGAACTGCTTCAGTAGGCCTTGGCCTTGAATAATCATTGTTGTTAACATCTCCAGAAGTACCGTTGGTCATGATCCCCACAAAAGCCGGGGTATTGGCGTCAGCCCCCAATAGTTCACCCATGATGTTGCCAAAAGCAGCAAAATAATCAGCTGAAATATGCCCTTTAGGAACGCCACCTACATAATGTAATGAGTAGTTGGCCAACAAAGCTATGGGGGTACCCTCCTGAGATTCTACTGCAATGAACGCGACCTCAGGATCTACCGGACCGGCCGGCCTAAGTAAGTCATTGCTGTGTCCGGGATTCATTTTAGCAATCTCCAACTGTCCCAAAGGGTTCATTACTGAATCCTTCATGATCCACCTTCTGTTAAATACATGCTCCGGAGCATCTACACTTCCAAATGCAATTTTAGCTAACGTTTTATTTTCTCTTGCAATTTTTACTCCATCTACCATTCTTTTGACCGCAAAAGTCTGGTATTCATCAAGAGCTACTCCTACCTCAGGAGAGATTGTTTTTAACCCTCCCCCATTAAGGCTTATCCCTGAATGGGTATGTGTAGAAGCCATCATTACATCTTTTGCCGGAATATTTAAATCTCGGTCTAGTATTGCTTTGGCAGCATCAAAAACCTCCCGATTAATATGAACATTATCTACAATCACAAATACCAATTCCTTTGCGCCATCATCAAGCACAAGGGTCCTTACACTTAGCGGATCATGAATGTATGTTGCAGGAGGAGAGTTGTAATTGCCCACAATAGGATGTCCCAGGTGAGGGGTAATATCAGTAATTGAAGCTCCAGCTTTTAATTGTTGGCCCAAAGACTCATTATTTTGGGCAAAAAGCACCATGCTTACTAGAAGCAATCCACCCACAATTTTTTTTATTTCTTCCATAGTTAATCTGCTTTAAAGTAAAATCTTGCAATCAGGTCTTTGGTCTAAAAGGTAGTGTTTTAAAGGGCTTTTTGATTGGTCAAGTCCTTCGGAAAACATCTCAGATACAGCACACGCCCCCTTTTTACTCAAATGTGTATTGTCTTCCATCCCTTCTGGTAATTTTTCAAATTCGCCGGGTTCGATATGTAAGAAAAGGGCTTTAGAGTTTTCAACTCCTAGATTGCTCAAGTAATCCATTGTTAATTTGTTTAAATCAATCAAAGGAACACCTGCTTCATGTGCAGCCTCTCTCGAAGCTTTCACATAATCTCCATGTGTATCTACCAGTTTACTTCCTTCATCAAACCTCCGCCGAGCGATAGGTGTTGCGATTAAGGCATGTGCCCCAAGCGCTTCGGCTTCTTTTGCATACTCAATTAGGTTTTCCTTAAATGTTCCAAAAGGCTCTGTATACCTTTTGGGATCTTCAGATTTTTCATCATTATGTCCAAATTGGATAATCACAAAATCACCTTCCCGTATTTGTTCTGTCACCTTATCCCAATAGCCTTCAGCCCTAAAACTTTTAGAACTTCTACCGCTTACGGCAAGATTTTTTACTGTAGCCTTATCATTCAAAAATGAAGACAGCAACATGCCCCAACCTCTTCTTGGAAAATCGGCACCACCATATCTCTCCTCCATTTCCTTTAAGTCATAATGGCTCATAGTAGAGTCTCCAATACAAAAAACTTGGACCTCTCTTTGAGCACAACCGGCCATGAAAACCAGAAGTAAGATGCAAAAGTGTATAAAATGAAAACGAAACTTTAAATGAGTAACCCGGGAATAAATTCCCGGATACTCATTTTTTTCTTTATTTGCATAACTCGTGTTTCTGAAATAAACTGATTTAAATATGCTTAAAATTATAGAGAAACCTTTACCAACCCGGATTCTGAGATAAATTCGGATTTAAGGTCAGCTCTGTCTGTGGAACACTCTCTAGATAGTTGCGTCCCGGTAAAAAATTATAACCGTTTGTCAATTCAATTTGCAAAGGATCTAACAAACCATTTTCATCAACTACAGGAGATTCATCCGGAAACTCCATACTGCTGAAAGGATAGCCTTTAGGACGTTTATTGATAAACAACTCATGGGCTGCCCATCGTTTCCAATCCTGCTCTCTCAATACTTCAAAGGCCAACTCCACCTTTCTCTCTCTTCTTATTTCATAAAGAGCATCTGAGATTTCGTATCCATAATCCACTTTGTTGGGGTCAGCATCCTGAGACAACACTTCAAACTCAGGCATATCCACTCTTGCCCGGAGTTGGTTCAGCTGATCATAGGCAACTGTACCATTCAATTCTTCCAATGCTTCAGCGTAATTCAGCAATACTTCGCCATACCTGAAAATAATCCTTCCGGCATCATTTGCATTGGCATAACCCAATTCCTGGTAAGGGTTGGTGTATTTTTTCACTTGAAATCCTGTAGGATTATTCTCCCTACTTCCTGCAAATATCGGAGGGAAATCAAATACTACATCCGATGGATAATGCTGAACATCTCCGGGAATCCAAATACTCTGCCGCAACCTCAAATCAACATCACTGGCTAGCATTTCTAGGAAATCATTCCCTTTGACATCTTGAGCAATTGATAGGTAATCAATAAGCTGTCCATCATTTCCTAAATGTGAACTTACATACTCCCAAGTGGCACCAAGTTCTGAAGGGGTTGTGGTATTGTAATAATTTTGATTGTGCCCAATAAATTCACCTACATTATATGCTCGGTATAACAACACTTCACTAACATCTCCCATATCTCCCGTTTTAAACAGGTCATAATAATCTTGATCAGGATTTCCTGTAGAGTAGATACCTACATTATAGTCCCCATTGATCAATTCATTTCCTGCATCCACACAAGCCTGAAAGTACTTATCAGGATCAGCACCAGCAGTACCAAACTCATCTTCGCTATGGTATTTCTGCCAAGTTCCTTCAAACAGTGCAACTCGACTTTTAAATGCCAATGCAGCCTCCTTATTGATTGAATTATTTCCCCAAGGAGCTTCATCTCTTTTTTCAAGATTAATAATTGCTTTATCTAATAGCGACAAAATAGAATCTACAACTACAATTCGAGAGGTCTTTGGTTTAGTTAATTCTGCTTCATCTTCTGGAGTTAGCGCATGTGTATACCAAGGCACATCACCATAAGTTTGAACCAAATCAAAATAAATCCAGGCTTTAAAGAATTGTGCTTCCCCTAAGTATTGTTTCCAAGAACTGTATGGATCTTCGCACTTATCATAATTGTCCAAAAAGATGTTGACACTCCTCACTGGAGCAAAACCACTCTGCCAAGACCCTGTAGATAAGGTTGTTTCTCCATTTAAAATGGGATTTGCCGTCCTGTATGTAACGTTGGTAGCTGCCGCTTCACGTCCTGCTGTAGAGAGGTTATTTTCGTGATAAGGTAAGCTTTCATAAAATCTTGCCGTATAATTTCTTAGGTCAACGGATGATTTCCAATAATCGTCTATACCAATTTGGTCCAAAGGGGGCCTGTCTAGAAAATCTGTACAAGACCAACCTGAAAAAAGTGTCAATATAAAGAATATTTTTATAGTGTTTTTCATAGTAAATAAGTTTTGTAAAGATGAGATTAAAAGGTGACGTTCAAGCCCATAGAATATATTCTATCTGCTCGATAATCCTTCCCTGTACTAGTACGATATCCCCCGGAAGGCAAGGTTGGATCCATCCCTACCGGCAGATGATCAAAAGTCAAAAGGTTGGAACCTGAGAGATAAACCCTCACTTTACTTAAACCAAATCTACCTATCACATTGTCACTTAAACTATATCCAAACTGAACATCTTGCAAACGGATATAAGCAAAATTTCCCAGATAGCGAGAATTATAAGTTTGGTTTTTCACGTTTGATGCATTGTCTTCATAAGGACGAGGGTAAAATGCGTCTGTATTTATATTAGCTTCACCTTCATATAAGCCAACATATTTGGTACCCGGTGTATCACGGTAATAATCCAGATGATCCCATTTTGGCTGTGACCAATTTGCTCTCCTAAAACCATAATAAGCATAATCGTCATAGTTCATGCCTTTGTCTCGCTTGGCAGTTCCCTTCCACAACATGGAAAAGTCAAACCCTTTATAATTGGCTCCAAGGTTGATCCCAAACTGATAATGCGCACTTGAGTTACCCAATAGCATTAGGTCTCCATGGTCATCAATGGTATTCTGCCCATTATTTATCACTCCATCGCCATTGAGATCATCATATTTCACATCTCCTGTATTCCATATATTGTATATAAAAGATTGGTCCGCATGGTTGTCGATTTCCTGTTGAGATTGGAACAGCCCACTTGAAGACCAACCCCAAATATCCCCCACTTCCTGTCCTACTAACCAAGAACCCAAATATCCGGTGGGGTTATTATAACTGGTAACAACAGCCTTTGCATCATATAAGTTAAACCCTAGGAAGTAGCTAAAATCAGAATTAACATATTCTTTCCATTTGGCAGATAATTCCCATCCTCTTGTTCTTAATGATGAATTATTTGATCGGGGAACCGATGCTCCAAGTACTCCAGGCAAGGCTTCTGATGGGCCAATCATATCGGTGGTATTCCGCTCAAACCAATCAAAATTCACTCCCAGCCTATTCCCCAAAAAGGCCATATCTAAACCAATATTTGTAGTGGCTGCCTTCTCCCAAGTCAATGACGGACTGACCAAGGAAGGTGTTAAAGTGTAACCTACCTGACCTGTTTGGTTGTACCCAGGAAGCCAGTTCAAAAGGTTTTTAGAAAGTTGAATTAAGGCAAGGTCTTGATAAGCAGCAACATTTTGGTTGCCTAATTGCCCCCATGAACCACGAACTTTCAAACTGCTAAAGAAATCTGATGTTTGGATCCAAAAGTCCTCATTACTCACTACCCAACCAGCAGAAAACGAAGGGAAGAAACCCCAGCGCTTGCCTTCCAAGAAACGAGAAGTGCCATCATACCTTACATTTGATTCTAAAAGATACTTTTCCTTGTAATTGTAAGTAAGCCTTCCGAAATACCCTTCAGTTGCCCACTGGCTAAGACCTTCACCAAGGGATGGATCACCTGTAGCTGTATTGATTGAAATAATATCCGGAACTATTAAGTTTCTTGCCTGTGCATCCAAGGAGCGATATTTCCCTGTTTCATATTGCGCACCTACCATGGCCATAAAATTATGCGATTCATTAAAACTCCATTCATAAGAAGAGAAAATATTAGAGCTCCAATAGTAATCACTGCGGTGGTATTCATTAACTTGACTGGCCACCCATGAACTTGTTTGTTCTCCTGTTAACCAATTTTGCTCCCCAAATTCACGACCATCATGCAGTCCATAGAAATCCGTGGACTGATAGGCAAAATCCGCATTAATTTTCCAACCTTTCAAGGGTCTCAACTCAGTTCCTATAATTTGCCAGTTCTCTGTAGTTTCATCATCACTTGCTCCTGCTTCAAAAAAGCTTTTCACACTACTTTGGCCTTGATTTCCAAAACTATCATATATGGATTGTTTTGGTGCAGTGTTGTAAATAATATGTAGGAGCGCATTGTAAGAATCACCAGACTCAGGTCTTGCCCCAGAGGGAAAACTCCTATTGTTCTTCATTAAACGGGTTTCAAATCTCAAATCCCACCAATCTGTCAAGGAAGTTTTAATTTTAGCTGTAAGGTTATAGCGCTTGTTATAATCATCCGCCCAAGTAAAAGAACTTACTTGATTGGTAAACCCCGCAGACATATAATAAGAAGTTTTAGCTGAACCTCCCTGAACAGAAAGATTATGAGATTGTCCTACATTGGATCCTGTGGCAAGGTCCCAAAAATCATTATTGGCATGTCCATCTCCATTTCCACCATGCCATCCGCCACCGGCTGCAGGAAATGCAGACCAGTTGGTTACGTCCTCTGCAGGGAAACCATCCGGAAATTGAGATCTAATAAAATCGTAATCCCCATTTTGGTAAGCAATAACCCTGTCAATCGTTTCCTCACTAAACTTAAGGGTGGTGCCTTTGTTCAAGGCAGCCTCGTTTAACACTCGAGAATATGTATAAGAATCAAGTGTGCCAGGCAATTTCGCCGGGGTAACCAAGCTCACACTTCCTGAATAATTAACTGTCAATTTTGAATCCTTCTTGCCTGATTTAGTTGTAATCATCACTACTCCGTATGGAGCTCTTGCCCCATAAATAGCAGATGCTGCAGCATCTTTTAAAACAGATATAGAGGCAATATCCTCCGGGTTCAAGGAGTTCATATCCCCCGGAAAGCCATCGATCAAGATGTAAGGAGCCCCGCCGTTCAAAGATCCTATGCCTCGAATATCAATTGAAGCTTTGGCACCCGGCTGATAACCATTGGCATCAAATCCAAAATTTAAACCCGGAGAGGTACCAATTAACAATTGGGAAACATTGGCCGCATGGCGGTCTTCAAGCATTTCATTGGATATTACATCTACGGAGCCAGTTAAATTAACCTTCTTTTGCGTTCCATAGCCAACAACAACCATTTCTTGTAGAGATGCCACTCCTTCACTTAATATCACATCGATCACACTCCTCGAACCAATTGTAATCTCCTGACTATCAAATCCTATAAATGAAAAAACTAAAACTGCATTTTCGGGTGCGACAATTGAATAATTCCCATCAATATCCGTAGCAGTTCCTTTTGAAGTACCTTGAACGTAAACTGTTGCCCCCGGGATAGGATCGCCATTGACATCGGTTACCTTACCAGTTACGGTTACCTCAACGGCAATTTCTTTTACTTTGACATGCTTTTTGGCAATTTTAACACTAATTCTATTGTCTACTTGCTTAAAGGAAAGGGTATGACTTGCTGCAAGGGATAATAAAACCTCTTCTAAACTTTGGTGTTCAACTTGAAGATCCACCGGTTTGGAATTTTTCACCAAATCCTGATCGTAAATAAACGAAAATTCGGTTTGACTCTTGATCTTACTAAAGGACTCTGCTAAAGACGCACCTTTAAGATCTAAGCTCAAGTAAACTTCGCTGATATTCAACGAACTTTGCCCCTTGGTAGGGGATGCGTACATTAGGTTTAAAAACAACAGCTGTAAGAAAAAGCCGTATAGGTAATATTTCCCCACCATACTAAGTACATGTAATGATTTTTTCATAAATTTGAAAGTTTTACTGTTATCAATGGCATTAAAACGATAGTCAGAAGGTAACCTGAGAGCTTTCCTTCTTTCTGGAATTGGCCAATGAACTGCTATTCATTGGCCTTTTTTTCATAGGCTATTCACTTTTTTAAATTGAATTTTAACTGCTTTATTTTTAATTGAGAAATCGAAATTATACGCATAACCTAAACTCTCTAATACATCTTTGAGATAGGTGTTTTTTTAAATTCAGCAGAAATTTTTAAGTTTTTTGGCGCTGAATTATTGATTTCTATTTCAGCGGCATACCAACGTTCTAGTGTTCGAACAACCTCTTGAAAAGGCATATTATTAAATACCAGAACCCCATCTTTCCAAAAAAATGCTTTTTCTAAATCAAATTTTCTTTTTTCAACTGACTGTTTTCTCCAATCACAGCTTCTTCACCAGGAATCAATTCTACGGACTCATTATCCTTGGCCACATTTATCACCTTCACCTTACCTGTAGCCAATTGTACCTGAACCCAATCTTTTTGGTAAGAATTAATATTAAAAGATGTTCCCAAGGCCGTGGTAATTAGATCACCACTGTGAACCCGGAAAGGAAGGCTGTCAGAAGCAACTTCAAAAAAAGCTTCACCTGACAGAAATAATTCACGATGATGCTGACCAAAGCCACTCTTGAAACGCAATTCACTTTCAGCATTCAACACGACATTGCTCCCATCCGCAAGCTGCAGGGTAGACTTCTGACCTTTAGGGTTGGACTTGATTGTCCATTCACTTGCTTGTGGTGCAACACTAATGGCCTCTCTATCCTCTTCAGTAACAAAAACATAAAAAAGTGCAAATGAGAATGAGATGATTAGAGTCAAGCCTAAAATAAGCCTTATCCGATTTTGAACCCCAACAGTATCCGGCGTGTAAGTATAGGTGTTGTTCCGAATTTTTTCTGATCCGAAGCATTAATCCGATCTTTTATGGCAAGAAAGGTGTCTTCTTTCCCTTTCTTTGTCCATGCTGAAGTTGAGCCCTCTAATTCAAGCAATATGGTTTTTGCTTGTCTTAACAACTCAACCTTAGAAGGATTTGAAGCAATCCATTCCTGCCAGAATTTATCCTGCGCAACATCCTCTTTAAGCACCCACTGCTTAAAAGATGTATCTTCTAAAAAGTCTTCAATTTTTTCGTAGAACTTCATTTACCAACGATCTATATATTAAAGAGGAAACCTGTTGGTAAATCTCATCATGTAAAGATGATTTTTTTATTAAATAATTATAAAAATAATGATGACACAAAAAATACCTAGTGAGGCTACACAAATATGCCAAACAATAATATCACTTTGGCAGTATAATCAGAAGAGGTAAGAAATTGCTTCATGGACTTAAGCCCTTTTAAAACTAGGTTATAGAGAGACGGCACTTTTATTCCCATCAAAGATGAAATCTCTTCATAAGACATGTCCTGCATGTATTTTAAATATATCGCTTCTTTCTGACGGGTAGATAAATTGTCCAATGCAGAGGAAATTCTCATACTGGATTCTTGAGTAATTTGATTTTCAATCAAAATTTCCTGAAAAGAGTCTTCCCATGTTACACTTGAGTGATAATCTTCCAGCAATTGATGTTTTTGGTTTATTTTCAACCTCCTTACAAGCTCTCTTCTAAAAGTAGAAAACAAATAAAACCTTATGGAGGAATGGATAACAAGGGTGTTTTTAAGTTCCCATAGCCGTACAAAAATGTCTTGAATCACATCTTCAATAAGCTCACAGTCGGTTGTGAACTTTTGACCATATTTAAATATGTCATCAGAATTTGTGGTGAAAATATAAGCAAAAGCTTCCTGATCGGCTGACTGAATCAAACCCCACAATTCATAAGAACTCAGTTGTTCGTATTTCATTTTATTTGGATTATAGGGTTTAAAACACTTAAAAATGTGTATAAAAATTTTAAGTTCCAAATAACAAAATACAATACCTTAAAAAATTGTTATTTTTCAAACAACTACTGAGTTAAAAAAAGAATATCCCAGTTAGGTTTCATTTACCACTTGATGGCATGAAAATAGGGTTTTCACAATTATTCCTTTTCAAAAATTAACCAGCTATAAAGGGAAAAAAATATTATCTGAGCATATGAAAGCGCTCTAACTTTTCATTAAAAGTTCTAAGCTATTTCTCTCAAAAAAGAAAACATCTCCCCATACTGGACTGTTTTTGTTTAAAGAAGGCAATTGTAAGTTTTATCAGGATCCATCAAATGTCCCCAACCGTATATTTCTTCGTTTTCTATTCCATTTTTTGGCTTTAAATAACCACATTCTACCAAACCCGCAATATGAAAATATACCGCATCAATGTCAGAAGGACCACTATTAGGAAAATGACTAAAACCTCCATCTTTATTTTGGCACTCTAATATCCAGTTTTGGGCTTTCTGATAAGCTTTTTTAAGCTCCTTTTTACGCTCTTTACTTCCGACCTGCCTTAGAATAAAAAGCGCATCAAAGACGGCGTGAACATCCCAATCAGGCGGATTTAACGACCAAGAGCCATCTTCTTTTTGATCCGCCAATACCCTATCCACCATTTCTTCTGCCATTGGAGTATCTTCTCCTATTAATCGAAAATAATGTGCAGCGTGAAAAGTCGAAGCCACGTGATTTCCTATATATCCATCTTCCGTTTGATTGTCTTTCAAATAACTCCTCATTTTACGATCAATATGAGCAGGCATATTTTCATTCCAAGCACTAAAAAAGAGCGCAAAAAAACTAGTTGTATAAAGCGGGAGTTCTTGAAAATCATCACCCTTAAAAAAATATTCAATAACCGGCATGGGATTGTATCTAGGCTTCACTCCCAATATTTTCAGCGCAGCCACACTTTGAACGGTATTGTAAAGTTTAGCAAGGGGTGTTTCCATATCACCTTCACCACTGGGGGCATAAAATGCCCCATCTTCTTTTTGACAAGAAAGGAAAAAGTCAACTGTTTCCTTTTCAAAAGGCAACTCCCAGCCAAAGGTTTTATGGATAACTACTGCATAGGTAGGTGCTGCGATACCTGAAAATTTCGTATCCGAATTTCCCTCATAATCCCTAGGTAAGCCGGGACTAAAAGATCCGTCTTCATTAGCTGTTTGCTTAAAAAATGAACGCACACCTTCAAGTATATTCTTTTGATTGTCCAAGGCAAGAAACTTCAAGTCCCCCATTGCTACACCTCCTGTTACTACAGGGATTAATTGCAACACTTTTCTTCGGCTAATGCTCATGTTTTTAATTTTATCTATTTAAAATTTTTGTTCTAACATCATTAGAATTAAAACCAAAGTATGCAATTTTTCCCTCACATGGGAATACTATTTCAGTATATTTTAAACGATAAGGAAATTTTCTCCTCCATTTCCCATCTTTTTTCAAATACTAAAAAAATTAGATAAAAAAATGGTGCCATCTTCCAACAAAGATGACACCAAGCACTCAACCCCAACTAAAATATTTTACTGTTTAAGCCAAGAATAAGGACGCTATGCCCAATACCTGATCCTTATTTAGAGGCTCGTCCCATCCTTCTGTTACTGCATCTGAATCAATACCGGTCAATTGAACAACATCTGCCCCTCCGTGCATTACATTATCCTCACCAGCATAAATTGCCTGAGTGGCCGCTGGCAATGTACCGATAGAATCCCCTGTGATCCAACCTTTGACCGTATCGTGCCCCTTTTTGGTACGCAGCCTTCTCACCATTGAGGCATGTCTTGCTTCTACAGAATGAATGGACAAAGCGGCAGTAAGCACCACATCATTTTCCATAACATTTCCGGCTTGCCCTTTATAAGCCCTTACACCAGTATCTTCAAACGCTTGTGACAAGGCCAAAAAAGTAGGATAATCAGTAAAAGGAGAAAAATTTCCACTAGCAGTAAAATCAAATTCAGGTTCCATTACAGGCTCTCCACCCAACACATTCCCTACTACTTCTGTAAGAAAATTAACGTGGGCCAGCTCATGATCACGGATTTTCTCGAAGATGGCAGTATCTGCTCCATCGATGACTCCTGCATCAATCCCCATTTGGTAATACCGGTATTCCAGATGTTCCAACGTCAAAGCATAATTCAATACCTCGATCAAGCTCGCAGTATCAGCTTTGGCAACTTTTGGCAAAGCTGACAAAATACCCAATGGAACGGCTGCCATAGCTACTTTTTTACTCATGTCACCAAACCGGTGGAAAGCTTCTCTTCTAGAGAAAAACATTTCTTTTTCATCCGAATTTTTAGTATCCGGACACATTTTATCTAATAAATTCAATAAGTTCATGTCTATTTCTGTTAAGGTTTTAAATTAGCTTGGCAATTGACTGAAATCAATTGGTGTGGTTACATAATTGCTAGCTGCCGTCAGTACCTCCGAAAAACTAAGTGTACGCTCCAAACCATTCCCATCAATGATATCATCTCCTGCAAAATCTGCAGATCCCGGATTCAACAAATCCCTTATGGCGGCTGCATGCCTAGCCTCTACAGACACTATTTTTCCGGCTATAAGTAAATAACCGGCATCTTGAATATGCTGTCCGGCACCATTATAGGCCGCTACACCTAAATCTTCAAAAGTTTTGGCTGCATTCAATACAGACATCCGATCATCAAAATTTATGGCACTAAAGTCCACTTCCAAATCTTCAATCGCTGCACTTCCCAAAGCGGCTTTAAAAATTCTTTATGTGCCCTTTCATGTTTCTCAAGATCAGCCATAATTTCCTTTTCTTCTGCACTGGCATTATTATAATACCCACCTTGCATCACAGTTGCGTAAAATGCTGCTTCCAGTTGTTCAAGTGCATAGGCATAATTCAATATTCCAACATCTCCTGACCCTAGCATCACCCCTTCTTTTTCCATAGGAGGCATGATGTCATCATCATCATTACATCCTACCATAAACAATCCTGCTGCCGCAATGGACAATGAACCCTTTTGAAGGAACTTGCGTCGGTTGGCATTTTTCACCAACCCATGCGGTTTAATCAAATCCTTTTTCATTTTTTTAAAGTTTAGGTTAATAACTCAGTTTCGTTTTCATCATTTTAGGTCAACCGAAAATTGGATTGATTCCTATGACTTATATGACTAGAGTTACGCAGCAACTTTAAAACTTGGATCGAGCAGGAATGAATTTTCTTTTGAAAATCAGTAAAAAAACCAATGAAAGCACCAATGAGTAACCCTTAAAACCCATCAACAGGCGGTTTTAAGGGCTATTTATGAGAAAAAAATAATTTTATAAAATAAATTAATTTCAATCAATCGATTAAAGAAAAGGTCCAAAACCTTATTCAAACCCATGATAGAGATACAAGGCACCATAAGTCCAGTTTGGCCCAACCATCCCGGGATAATTGATCCTATCCATCATTAAAGCTACATAGGAGAAAGGATAGCCATCCGGCAATTGAACGACATTAGGCCATACGCGGGTTCCGGAAGCTTGATCCCAGGGAGGCAAATCCATTTTTAATGTACCCGCTTCTTTTAAGTCTGGATAGGTATAAATAAAAATTTCCCTTTCTGAACTACCGGAAAAACAATAGCGCTCATTTCCAATTTTTTGTATAGAAGTACCTGTAGAATTATGAGCCACAGGCCCGGCGATTTTCACATAACCCCTGTCCCATTCTTCTGCCTCCATTATGATGGCTTTGTAACCTCCCTCGTTTACACAGGTTAGCATCCTCCACTTTTTGCTTCCTCATCATAGATAATGTGTGGGTCCTCTATGTCTCCTACTACTCCAAAAGTTTTGGCTTCCATAATGGAAAAACCAAACCTCGGATCCCTATTACTCTGAATGGCCAATAGTTGTTTTTTCTCCAATTCAGGGTTGGCATAAGCACTAAAACCCGTAGTCAGCCCTTTCCATAAATTATCATTTCTATCAAAAATCAAATGAGAGGCCACTTCATTTCTCAATAAACCATCTCCCCTATCAAAAAGGATAACCCCCTCTAACTTAATGTCAAAAACGGAGGGATTCATACTAAATACCCCCTGAATATGATGAGGCAAAGCACGACCCCTGATGGACATGGTATACCAAAGACGCCCCTTATCCAGCAAAGGTGATCCATCTTCATAGGTAATGGCACGAATATCTGCCAAGCCAACCCCTGTGGTAAGACCCATTACCACTTTATCTAACTTCACCTCTCCGGAATCAAGTTCCGTATAAAGGTGAGATTGGAAGCCGTGCAAATACTCTTTTTTTCGTAAATCAATTAATTGATTGAAATCAGATTGTGCAATTACCTGAGGCAAATCTTTATTTTTCAAATAAAATACCAAACCATTTCCTAACATTTGTAGGTATAAAGTACCATTTAATGTGGCATCATTGGGAAGATTAACTGCAATGGAGGACTCTTTTGACAAACCATTTTTATCCGTATACCCTAAGCTTACACCTTCCGGTTTTTCATCATTGAAAATTACTTTGATGGTTAATTTTTCTTTTGATCCTTTACCAAAAAATGAAAAGCCAAGCGCCCCATTTCCTTTGCAGGAAGCTAAATCAAGGGAATAGGTTGCTACCGGATTAAAGCCTCCAAACCATATATTTGTTGCCGAGTTTGTCGTGGACTGGAGATTTAACTGACCGGTTGTTATTGCTACTTTTGCGCTGTCCTCAAGTTGGTGGATTACCGGATGCATGACAGAAAAACCGACACTTTTCTCCGGCCAAATACCGGCCAAAGGAATGGTTTGATCTTCATCAAAAATTAACCTTTTTGAAGCTTGTCGAGTAAAATTTATTTGCTCAGGAAGTACCTGAGACTGTAGGGCAGATTGAAAAGTAAATAACAAAACGGCAAAGATACAAGCTAGTTTGCGGACAAGCATAGGGCAATCGGTTATCATTAGGTTTACTGCAAATATCAAGATTTTTGCTTAACTTGAAATCGTAATACGGTTTTTAATTTTTCTTCAGGAACCTTCCTGAAATCCGACAGGTAAATTTCACGGTGTGTTTTGGTAAGCCTGATTAAATCATTTTCCTGAGCATAAGATTCCATTATTGAGAAAGTTTCACCTTCATGATCATAACTTCCAACATGAAGCATTTGTACACATAAGCCTTCTTCGATTGATTCAAAATTTACTTTATCTAATAATGCATGAGGTTTTTTCCGACGGGTTAACTCAAGCATTTCCTGATAGAATGACTCTGTCAGGAAATCGGGCTGGCGAATCATAAGGGTAAATACCAGATCATCTTTGTTGATGTGGCCATTGTAATTCTCCTTGGCTTTTTCATTAATATCCCAAATTCCTTCAAGTGGGTAAACGGTATAATCCTGATAGCCTTCCGGAGGCTTATTGGTTTTTTTAAGGTCATTTTGATGGCATAGGACAGGGAGTAAAGTACAGCAATGTACTCAGCAAACTTACTATCATTGGGATTTCCTTCACCTTTTATGGTAATGAACTTTAGGGCCGGAACAGTTACTTTTTCCGGCTTGACTTTCGGTAAATAAAAGGCTTTTTCAGATTTTCTCCACTCTTGTTTCATGGGTAAAACGATTTAATTGCTGGTTCCTAAAATAGCTAAAATCTACTATATTCATGGAATGCTTAATTATAATACAATTTACCCAAACTGCTATTACAAAGTTTGGATGATACAGAAAAATCATGTCTTCATTCAGAAAAAAGCCATTAAGCGTTTGTCACGCTTAATGGCTTTTTCAAAACTAATAAAATGCAACGCTTTTACTTGGCTAAAATATTTAATCCAGTACAGTCACTAAATCCTCTTTGCTTTTTCTTACCTTCTTTAGATTAACCAACCAGTCTTTTTCGCTGTCTCTATATCCTAAAGGAAGAATCACGCAACTTCTCAGTCCTTTTTCTCTCAATCCTAAAATTTCATCCAAAGCATTGGGATCAAAACCTTCCATCGGTGTGCTATCTACCCCTTCGAATGCAGCAGCGGCAATGGCTTGTGAAAAAGCGATATAGGCTTGCTTGGCAGCATGGTTGAAATTCTCTTCAGCCGATCTGTTCGGGTAGGTGGCGAGCAATTGTTTCCTGTAGTTTTCCCAACCTTCATTGGTAAAGCCCCTTTTCTCATTGGTAAGGTCAAACATTTTATTGATCCGTTCTTCGGTATAGGTATCCCACGCCGCAAAGACCAGCAAATGAGAGCAATCAGTAACAACAGATTGATTCCAAGCGATGGGTTTAATCTTTTCCTTAATTTCTTGGTTTGTTATTACTAAAACCTCAAAAGGTTGCAAACCACTTGAGGTAGGTGCCAATGATATGGCCTCAATAATATTATCCACCTTCTCCTGCTCAATTTTTTCACCATTCATGGCTTTCGCAGCATATCTCCAATTCAATTTGTCAATTAATTCCATTTTGCTTTTACTATTTTATCTTATTCTCATTATTGTTTTCAGAAAGTACCTTGATCCAATTATTCAAGGTGTTTCTCAAATTTGATATCTCTTCTACCGTAATGCCTTCATGGGCTAAACCTTCAAGCATTTGCTCAGGTATGGGAGAAGCCAATTCTTTTAATTTCAGCCCTTTGTTGGTTAAAGTTACAATCACACTCCTTTCATCTTTATTGGACCGAGTCCTGTTAATTAAACCCATGACTTCCATTCTTTTTAGCAAAGGAGATACGGTATTGGTATCCAAAAATAATTTCTCTTTTATTTCATTGATGCGCATACCATCCGACTCCCATAAAACCATCATGACCAAATATTGAGGATAGGTCAGGCCTATTTTGCTCAAAAAGGGTTTGTATGCCTTGGTTATCAGTCTTGAAACTGAATAAAAAGGAAAGCAAATTTGATTTTTTAATTCTAGCTGTGAATGTGTCATTTGTCCTTATCTTTTTTAGATCGGTAATCTGCCCAAGATCCTGCAGACCACAATGCCCAAACAATTAGTACCGGTTGAAAAAACAAGCGGATTAATCTTGCCCTATCAGAATTCAGGGCCCCAAATGCATCTTTACCATCGAGGTATTGTGCTATATTCCCGGGGAAAATCAGTAGAAAAAAAGCGGCTAACGCCCATCCAAAATTAACTCGCTGACTTTTCCAGAAAGCCAAACCAAGCGCTAAAGCTATTTCTACATAACCGGATAATACCACTACCAAATCTTTACTCAATGGCACCCAGTCCGGCACCTGTGCCTGAAAGTCAACCCTATTGAAGGTCAAATGGCTGATCCCCGCATACAGCATAAATGCTGCTAAGATTAGCCTAAATATATTTTGTAGGGTTGAGGTTTGCTTATTCATGATTCTTCTTTTTATATCTTGCAAGTTTATATCGTAAACGACATATATTATTGAAAAGTTTCTTCTTTTGAAATATTTCCAAAAAATAACTCAGAGATTTGATAGAGGGAGCATTTTAAAGAACAATCAATTCATCCCTAAGCAACTTGGCATCGGCCATTAATTGCTTGATAGCTGTTTTATTTAGCCCATTATAAATCCCCCTGATGTGTCGCTCATTGTCTATCAGCAATATATTTTCGGTATGTAAAAAATCGTCAGGACTCTTTTGAATCCCCATATCTTCTTCCACAAAAAACTGATTTCTACCCAATTCATAAATATCCTGCCTTTCACCTGTTAACAAATACCAGTTTTCACTACTAATGCCATTTTTTTTCGCATAGGCTTGAAGTTCAGGCACACCATCCATATCAGGTGTTACGGAATAAGAAAGCAGTTGTACGCCTTTATCTTCAGACAACTCCTCCTGAACCAGTTCCATATTGGCCATCATTTTAGGACATATGCCCGGACATGTGGTAAAGAAAAAATTTACAATGGTAATTTTATCATCAAACACATCAGCAGTAACCGTATCCCCCAGTTGGTTATAAACTTGAAATTGGGGGATTTCATGAAAGTTTTCCGGCACTTCTTCTTCTCCGGTGAACCACCGAGGTGTAAATGTTGATTCTTCGTAATAGGGCAATTTCAACCTCGAACTCGCCTCTACTTCACTTTGCTGTTTATTAGTATTACAAGCGATTGCAAAGCCTACTATAAGTATAATTAATAATTTATTCATCGGTTACAATATTTTCTCCCTCCAATTCATAACATAAAATGGCTCGATTAAGACCAAAAGTCCTTCCGTTTTTTGCTTCATAATTGACAAACAATTCTCCGTTTGCTCTCCAAGCCCTTTGTAAACCTTCCTCTTTACCATTTACAATATTTATCATTTTAAAGGGTTGCCCACCGGAATACCATTGTTTTTGCGATCCATGAACCACGCCTTTTTTGTAATTGAACTCCGAACGCAAATGTCCATTGATCCACCAAGACCTAACCACTCCATCCAACCTATTATCTTCATAGAAAGCCACAAAACTCAACTCTCCATTTTCAAACCACCTCTTGAACAAACCATTTCTCTTTCCATTTTTGTAAGTGATTTCCACTGCCGTTTGCCCATTAGAATAAGCCCCTACGCCTACCCCACTAAAAGGCTTTCTTTTGTAATATACAATTCCTTCATTAGGATTAAGTTCCAGCATTTCTTTGGCTACTCGCCTACCCTTTAGGGCCTTAGGTTTATCTTCTTCATTATTGCCAAAAAATGCCACAAATAACCCTAGTAAAAGCCAAGAAAGCCAGAAATAGTGTTTAATGAATCGCATTTGGGCTTCCTTGATAATTTCCCGGAAATAGAATATAATACCTATTCAAATACAACTCATTCTGAATATGGTAATGATACACAGCTTTCATATTGTATTTGGTGGCAGACACGTGACCACCGGATTCATCCAAATCGTTTGGATAAGTCCCTGTGGCCGTACATTTTCTCCCAAATAAGAAAAAACCATCAGATATGATCCCAATCAAATTGTCATCATCATCAGAAAAGGCCAAAGGTTCAAGATGATAATGGTAACTCTGAGGACCTGTATGGGCACCATTGAAGTCTAAAGATGGTGCGGCATCGTCTAAAGGTATGTTAGGTCCTTCATTATCATTATAAATCAAGGATCCACTCACTGCAATGCCTATGGGACCTAACCCGGTAGAGGTTGGTGCAGCGGCTTTTTTCGGAACGGCAGGTACAATTAAAGTATAGCCGCCATTGAAGTCATCAATATTTCCCGGAGCCATTTGACCAAATGAAGTATAGGTGGGATTTACAAATAATGGATGGTTTACCTCTGCCCCTTCGGTGACCAATACCCTTCCTCTTGGGTCTGTAGCTACTCGCTTAGTGGTATTGGACCAATAGGGAGACCTATGATTTGGAAGACCATTGGATTCAATAATGATTTCGTCTCCATCAAGCATTATTGTGATATTTTCCTTGTCAAAAGCCTCAAAAGCAGCAGGAAGTTCAGTAATCTTTTCCGAAGAACTTGCTTTTTCTGCATTGCAAGACCAAGCAACAAAAGAAACCAATAATATCAAAACTATATTTCGGTCAGTTCTTTCCATGTCAATATATTATTTACCTCCTATTGACGTAGGACAACTATCTATCCTTCGGAGGGGGAGGATTATTCCCACCTCCTCTAAGTAGAATTTGCTGCAAATTTTTAATAATACTTCCAAAAGCCTCATGCTGTTCTTCATTACAAAGCTCCTTCAATTCCTCAAAATGCTTAAAAGTAATTTCAGCTTTTCTTGACTCGGTTTTGGCTATCGCATCGAGTTTCTCTTGTTTTTCTTGCTCACTCACCTCAGGTAGTTTCAAAAATCGAAGTACTCTTTCACCAATTTTCTTTGGTCTTGCTGCAGTGCAGACATCTCTTGTTGGTGAACCATTGCAGAAGCAAAATATATTTTTTCTTGCTCATCTGTAAGCCCCAAATTTTTACTGATCCTATTTTTAAAATTCGCATTTCCTCCTCCCTCAAAAGGAGGTTTAGCCCCCTCCATATAACAAGAGTAAGTAGAATGTTTAGCACCAGTAGACTGATAAATCCAATCTTGTATACCTTATTACTCATTATTCATAAATATTAAAGTCAGAGATCATATCACTATAGAGGTCGGATACCTGTTCCGTGTCATTTTGATAACTGAAATAATTACTGACTACGAAAACATTGGCACACAAAAGCATCACAATTACCGCAGCCACCGGCATCCATTGGCTTTGTTGCTTGTGTATTTCCTTGCTTTTCCTCTCCTTAATTTTCTCTTTTATTTTCAACAAATTTCCTTCAGGAGGTCGAACTTCTTTCACTCCATCGAGGCTATTTAATACTTTATTTTTCCAAGCTTCCATATTTACTTTGACGTATTTTTTTAAAATTCCCTCGCTCAGGATAAAATTTTTCTAGCTTTTCGCGCATTGATGCTTTGGCTCTTTGCAATAGTGATTCTACAGATTTTCTACTTACCTCCATTATATCTGCCACCTTCTGTTGGGATAAGCCATCTATCTGGGTTAGGATAAATACTGTTTTTTGATTTTCAGTCAACTCATCCAAAACCTTAAATAGCAATTTACCATCTTCTGCATTTTCAAGTTTTACGCCCGGATGAACGAAATCTACCGGTTCAATAATGGTTTCTCCCGTATCTCTGCTGAAAATGGACGAAAAAACACCTTTTCTTTTTAAGCTATTTTTCTTCCGCAGAAAATCCAAAGATTTATTCACTGTGATTCTGTAAATCCAGGTACTGACAGAGGCGTCATTTTTAAATTTTCCGGCAGCTTCAAAAAGTGTAATAAAAACATCTTGCAAAACCTCTTCTGCATCCTGCTCGTTTTTGGTGTAACTTATGGCTGTAGAATAAACTTTAGACGAATACTTATTGTAGAAATAATCAAGAGGTTTTTCATTCCCTCCAGCCATTTCCAATAGCATCTGATCTTCTTCATACAGGGGCCTATCCTTAGTCATTCTTTATTTTCTGCACAAATCATTATACCTTGGTAAATCTATGATAGCAAATATAAGCGCATTATAGTAGCTGATCACTTTTATAAACAGTATTTAGATGACTTTGTTGTTGAAGTCTCGGATCTTTGGTCTTTATCAATATAGGTCTATTTTCAAAGACTTCTTGACATCTATCCAAAGTTTCCATTTCCAAGCGCAGCATGGCCTCTTCTGTATAAAAACTAAGGTGAGGAAATAGCAAAACATTTTCCATGGTATAAAGCTTTTTAATGGGTGAAACTCTTGATTTAATGGCTCCCTGCTAAACACATCCAATGCAGCACCTGCAACTTGCCCCTTTTCCAATGCCTGCAACAATTCCTCTTCATCTATCAGGGCACCCCTGGCTGTATTAATGATAAAAGCAGTCTTTTTAACCTTAGCCAATTCTTTCTTACCAAGTATATGATGCGTCTCATTGGTCAACACAGCGTGCAAAGAAATAAAATCACTTCCTTCCAATAAAGTATTGAGTGAATTTACTTTAGTAATTCCTTTTATTGCCAATTCATCTCTGGATTTATAAGGATCATAACCAATTACTTGAGCATTGAACCCCATTCCGGCCATCCTAGCCATACTTGTACCTATCTTGCCACAACCTACTATCCCCAGGGTTTTGCCTGAAACATCCTTTCCTAGCCATCTTTGTGTGGGCCATACCCAGGAAGAGTCACTCATTTGGTGATGAATAGAAGGAATCTTTTTTGTCAAAGCCAATAACATGGCAAATGCACCTTCTGCTACAGTTTCTTCTGCGTATTCAGGAACATTCACCACCACAACACCCTTATTATTAGCTGCAGTTATATCTATGGCATCTATTCCCACCCCATATTTTATAATGGCCTTTAGCTTGGTCGAAGCTTCTATGATTTTTACTTACCGGAGTGTAACACATCAACAACAGGTCACAGTCCCTCACCTCTTCCAAAAGCAGATCTTCACTTATTCCTTCAGGTAAAAGTACAAGTTCATGACCTTTTGCCACTAGTTCTCTATCAACGAGTGGGAGTTCAAGCTCTTTATCCGTTCTTATAATCTTCATGCATTAAAAAATTCTAATAAGACATCTCTCTTTTTGGGAGTCGTGATTATTTAATCTTATACACCTTCGTAAGCCCTTACATGACCCTAACTTTGTAAATTTTCCTATTTGTTAGCGCCAAAGTATCTTTCTTTGGTAGGTGCATATAAATATGATGCGTCCACCAACTTATTTCTCCTTTGGTATATATTAGCTCACCTGTTTGCGTATTCAAGTTCACTGATTTCACATGATGAACTCCTTCAAGTGGTGTAAAAGGTGAAAATGTTGAACTTTTGATATCAAACTGCCACACACTATTGGTCGTGGACAATAGTAATCTTCTATCATTCGTAAGAAACAAGTCATGGCCGCTTTCATCAGGTATTTTCCACTCATTAACTTGTTTTAATTGAGGCTGCGAACTATCCCAATCTTCAAGCTTATACTCACGCAACTGATCGAACCCCAAGGCAAACAAACTGTTATTCTCCTTATCCCATACAACACCGTGGCCTGAGAATAAACTGTCAGTAAACAAAATGCGATCAGAATGATCCAAGTCGTAAAGTCTAATCGAATTTCCATTCTCTGCTGTGGACAAGGCCACCACCAACTTATTGCCGGGCAGGTATTCTGCTGAATGAGCATTGGGAGCATGCGCATAAAAGACGGTCTTCTTATCAGCTCTGTTCACCAAAGCCACTCCACCACTAGAAGAAGTAATTAAAATTTGGTTTTCCCCTATTGGTTTGCAATCATCTGTGGTTTTAAAATAATCATGAAAGTTTTCAGGCAGCCCTTCTGACATGGATGCTGTCCATTCCCAAACCTTGGCAAACCCAAGTGAATCAGCCGCTGCCTTTTCAAATAATGCCACTTTCTCATCTCCACAGGTGATCAACTGTGAAAAGCCATGACCAGTGTTTGTGTTCTTATTCCCTGTGCAGGAAAAGAACCATAAAAATGATAAAAGAAGGAGCAATGGTTTCATGATTTTCAAAGCGAGAATAGGCATAACTAGTAGGAATAGTAATTAAATATGTATGATCTATGAATTATTGGGTGGTATTAATTCCATTATTAAGCTTGGCCAACTACATTACTTTTTCCCCTATAATCCCTACCAAAAACCCCAATATAGCACCCAAAGAAGAAAGGTAATTATTTTTCAATTTACTTTCAGGAATAATGTCTTGAATTAACAAATATAAGATACCCCCACTTGCAAAAGCCATCAATTGTGCCGTTAAATCAGGGTAATCGCTTAAATAAAAATGACCTATCAAAGCTCCGATTATTCCTGAAAAGCTCAAGAATGAAAATATTACCAATGTTTTGGTGACTGAAAATCCGCTCAATACCAAATCCCTAAAGGAATTAAAGGCTTCAGGAAGATTTTGCAATCCTATAAAAACAGCCAAAAGGGTAGCCATTTTTGGATTAATGGCAAAGGTAGCCCCTAAGGCAATCGATTCGGGAACGAAGTCCATCACCATGGCCAATAAAGTAGCCATTTGACCGCCTTTTTTAGCCAAATACCAGTCAATGGCCATAAACAAAATTGCTCCGGTTAGGAAGGATGCCGCCATTGGAAGCAATTCCAGCTCTTCCATACCTTTTGGAATAAGCACCAAAGCCAAAGCAGACAATATTATTCCTGCACCAAAGGACATCAGGGCATGTATTATCTCATATTTAATGGGCTTCTCTTTGATATGGTGGCTAAAATAATTGGCTAAAAGTCCACCAATAAAAACAGTAATCCCGGAAAACCCCGAAAAAAGAATAAGTTTTTGTATCATCTTTTATAAACTTAGCCTAATCCAATCAATCTATCTCACAAATTAAGCAATCATCCTACCAAAAGAAAACATCAAGTACTCTGTTCTGATTCTCAGTTACCCACCTATAAAAACTGAAAAGGTAAAACATCAGACCAACAAGGAAAAAGCAAATTAAGGCAAAGGAATTTTACAAAGTTTTGCCATGGTCATTAACTCTTCAAGGATCAAATGATGCACGGGAATACCATGTTTCACCCTCTTAGCATAGGCATTTCGCTCAGGATCTCCGGGAATCTGCACCTTTTCTGCTCCATCTTGCGGCACAGTATTTCTCATAGTAACAATCCAATGATCCATACTCTCTTTGAAAGCCATAATATCCCTAAAGCCTTCAATATCCCAAGCCATAAAAAAATGTCCTATTCCTTTTCCCACCTCCATTACAGGAATAGCAGAATGTATGGCAAAGGGAGTGGCAAAGGGCCCCCAATTGGCTCCACTTAAAACTGCAGAAAGGATATCTATGGCTGCCGCCAAACAATATCCCTTATGCCCTGAGCCCTCTTTGGTACTGCCAAGGGGCAATAAAGCACCGCCATTGATCATTTTTTAGGAGTCGTGGTGGCCTCCCTTTTTCATCCAGACACCAATTTTCAGGAATTGATCTCCCTTCCCTATGTGCAATTTCCACCTTTCCATAAGCCACAGTGCTACTGGCAAAATCAATCACTACCTCCGGTTCATTGAGGGAGGGGAATGCAACTGCCAAAGGATTGGTTCCAAGCATTTTTCCTTCCCAGAGAATGGGGCTACACCTTTGGTGGTATTGGTCATGGACATTCCTATATAATCCTTTCGTGTGGCCATCAATGGATAATAACCGGCTGCTCCATAATGATTGCTATTGCAAACTGCTATGGAGCCGGACCCATGCTGACCAGTTTTTTCAATCGCCATTTCCATAGAATGAGGACCTACCACCAAGCCCAGGCCATTGTCTCCATCAATGGAGGCAACTGCATGTTTTTCTCGAATGACCTTGAGCTTTGGTTTAGGGTTGATTCTACCTGCTTTTAGTAAATCAAAATAGGTTTTTAATCGGGCTATACCGTGAGAATCAATCCCATGTTCATCGCTGTATGCAAGCACATCTGCCGCAAGGACGGCCTCTTCAGGGGGCACGTCAAGTGACATAAAAACCTTCCCGGTAAACTCCCTTAGCGCTAGGTGATTTATAAGAGTATATTTATTAGTCATTGCTTCATATGTTATTAGAACACCTGCCCTATTTTTTTAATGAATTAGTCCCTTTTAAAAAATTCATGTGAATCACTAAGCATTGAAAAAATCGATAAAAAAATCCGGTCAACCAAATGGTCAACCGGATTTTAAATATTTATGACTGATATATAAAAACTAAATGCATTAAGGCAAAGGTTTGATCATGATGTCTTTATAATAAACCACGCTTTTGGGATCGTGGGCCTGAAGTGCCACTGTTCCATGACTTAACCTCTTGCCACTGTCACCAATTTCTCCTCTATCTGTTTTTTCATTGAACTCATTGATCACTTCCCCATTGATTTTGACGGTGATATCATCACCTTGGACAATGATGTGCTGGGTATACCATTCGTTGTCTTTAACAAAAGTTTCTTTTACGTCCTTAAAACTGTAGACACTACCTGTTTTCCTCCAATCACCTTGTGTTTGATTGACTTGAATTTCATAGCCTTTACTTGGCCATCCGTCTTCTTCAAACTCAGTATGAACAAAAATTCCCGAATTAGCGCCGGGCATGGTCTTTACCTGCATTTTCAATTCAAAATTTTTAAAATCATGCTTTTTGTATTTGCCGGTATAGAACATGTGAGACCTGGGTCCCTCCACCTTAACTACCCCATCCTCTATGCTGAATGAATCCGGGTTTTCGCTAAAAGACCAACCTTTGAATGATTTTCCGTTAAATAGGCTCTTCCAGCCTTTATCTGCTTTTTGAGCCGATACATTTAAGGAGATAAATGCACATATGATTACTACGATTATTTTTTTCATTAGAAATTATTTGGATTAGTATTGTTTGGGCGTTCAAATTAATACTTTCTTAGGGATATTTCAAGTATAGTAAGTGAATCGCTTTTCAAAATATTTTCAAACCTATTATTCAAAATAATTTGATTGCAGAATGAGAAATAATGAAATATAAAAGTCAATTATATCCCTTTCATCCCTTCTTTTTAAAATTAAATTCACTTAAAAAGAATTCATGTAATTTTATCCTGAAAATAAAATTTTTGATTTCAGAATACTCACTGTATTTTAGGGAAATTTTAAAGTAATGTTTTATGAGCCAGGTAGAAAAAACCAGTTATTCCAGAGAAGAGCTTCAGGAATTTGAATCACTTATTAATGAAAAACTGTCGATTGCAAAAGAAGAATTGAATCAATTGAAACGTTCTTTGAGTAAACAAAATGACAGTGGAACGGAAAATACAGCCTCCACATCAAAGTTACTTGAAGACGGTGCTGACACGCTTGAAAGAGAAAGCCTAAGTCAATTGGCTGCGAGGCAGCAAAAATTTATTATAAATCTCGAAAATGCCCTGAGGAGGATAAAAAATGGGACTTATGGAGTCTGTGTAGACACTGGAAAACTCATCAATAAGGAAAGGTTAAAGGCAGTCCCACATACCATGCATAGTATTGAAGCAAAATTAGGCAAAAAATAAACGTGGACTTTTTACCCAGACATATAGAAGCATTAATATTCTGTTCCCCCGAGCCTCTTGGCATCAAGGAAATTCAAAAATGTCTTGCAGAAATGTTTGAGACAGAAATTCCGATGGAGCACTTAGAAGAAGCCCTAAAAGAATTGACCAACAAATACCTTTCTGATGATTTTTCTTTCAGCTTGGAAAATTTGGCAGGAGGCTACCAGTTTTTGACCAAACCGGCCTACCTCAGTAGTGTGGCCATCCTGCAAAAACACCAATCTCAAAAGAGACTTTCCAATGCGCAATTGGAAACCCTCTCAATCATTGCCTATAAACAACCTATCACCAAATCAGAAATGGAGCAAATTAGAGGTGTTAATTGTGACTATTCTGTGCAAAAACTCCTTGAAAAGTCTCTTGTAGCCATAAAAGGAAAGTCAGATGGACTGGGAAGACCCATTCTCTATGGCACCAGCCCAAAATTTATGGAATATTTTGGAATTAATGATTTAAGTGAGCTTCCACAACCTAAGGATTTCAAAGCGGAAGAAAATGAAATTGGAAATCAATCCGATTGATTTCTCTTGAATGAGGTATTTATAAATAAATAGCATTAAATTTGCATCCGCTTTGAAACTTAAGGTGAAGTTACCTTAAGCTCAACACATTACACCAGATTATTTTAATACAGCAGAGATGCTGCAAGTTTATGAAAAAATTCAATAACAGGTCCGGAGATGCTCCCAAAAAACCCAGGGGAGATAAAAAAGAATCAGGAAAACGCTCCTCTTACGCTAAAAAGAAGGACAGTACAGACAAAATACCTGAAGAAAAAACTGAATACAAAGGAAGGGGACGCAATCAAAAGCCTATTTTTGGCAAAGTCGAAGACAAAGAGAGGAAGAAAAAACCTTTTAAAAAACCTTTCTCCCCTCTTAAGGGTGGTAAAAATAAGACAGACGAGCAACAACCTGTTTATAACCTAAAAACCATTCAAAAAACTACTCAAACGGATGCGGACGAAATTAGGCTCAACAAATTCATAGCCAATGCAGGCATTTGTTCTCGAAGAGATGCAGACAAGCTTATTGAGAATGGAGAGATTTCCGTCAATGGAAAAGTAGTAAATGAAATGGGATACAAAGTCCTTAGAAAAGACCGTGTGGTATATAAAGGCAAATCAATCCGCCCAGAAAAACCGGTCTATATTCTACTGAATAAGCCAAAGGATTTTATCACCACCACAGACGACCCTTTTGAAAGAAAAACTGTCATGCATCTCGTAGATAATGCCTGTGAAGAAAGGCTCTTCCCCGTAGGAAGGTTGGATCGAAACACAACAGGACTCTTGCTTTTCACCAATGATGGGGAGCTATCTGCTAAATTGACCCATCCATCCTATGAAATCAAAAAATATATCAGGTAACCCTGGACAAGGCCATAGCAAAAAATGATGTGGATGCCATATTGGAAGGAGTGACCCTTGAGGATGGAATTACCGAGGTGGATGATCTTCAGGTTTTGTCAAAAGACCGTACAATTTTAGGTATAGAAATTCATTCAGGAAAAAACAGGATTGTTCGAAGGATTTTTGCTCACTTTGGCTATGAGGTAATCGCTCTGGATAGGGTGACGTTTGCAGGCTTAAGCAAAAAAGACATCCCACGAGGAAAATACCGCTTTCTTGAAGAGAAGGAGGTCATTAACCTAAAGTTTATGAACAAAAGAAAAAACAAAAAGCGACCTAAATAGTCGCTTTTTTCTAGCATGGTTTTGGCAGTGGTTTATTAAATATAAACCTGATAATAAACATGAAAGCCATCTGGAAAGGAAAAGTACTCGCTGAATCTGATGAGACAGTATCGTTGGAAAACAATCATTATTTCCCCCATGAATCCCTCAACAGACAATTTTTTGAAATTTCTCAAACTACCTCAGATTGCCCTTGGAAAGGAAGGGCAAACTATTACCACATCCGAATAGGAGAAGACATCAACCGCGATGCAGCTTGGCATTATCCTGAGCCTAAAGAAGCAGCCAAAGAAATCAAAGATTACGTGGCTTTCTGGAAAGGAATAGAAATCAAAGAATAGGTTGCCATGAAAAATTACGATGCTGTAATCATAGGTGCCGGACAGGCAGGAATGCCTTTGGCAAAAAAATAAGTGCAAAAGGGCTAACAGTAGCCCTGATTGAGAAAAGAGTAATAGGAGGAACTTGCATCAACGATGGCTGTTCACCTACCAAAACTATGGTGGCCTCCGCAAAAGTGGCCCATCTGGTGGGCAGGGCTGAAGACTTTGGTGTAAATGTAAAAAGTTTCTCTATTGATCAAAAGGTCATCAAAGCCCGAAAGGATCACATCGTCACTACCTTTAGGGGAGGAGCTGAAAAAGGCCTTAAAAAAGCAGAAAACGTAGACATCATCTTAGGAAAAGCTACCGTTCTTTCCTCCAACAAAGTAAGCATTGACCGCGAAGGGGCGGAGGTTATTGAAATTTCAGGAGAAAAAATCTTCCTCAACACGGGGTCTTCTCCTTTTGTCCCGGAGATTGATGGCTTGAAAGAAACACCTTACTTGACGAGCAGTAGCATTATGGAGCTCGAAGAAACGCCTGAACATCTGATTATCTTAGGTGCAGGATATATAGGCCTTGAATTTGGGCAGATGTTCAACAGGTTTGGGAGTAAAGTTACCATAATAGACAAAGCGCCAAGACTAGTACCCAAAGAGGACAAAGATGTTTGTGAGGAAGTTTCAAAAATATTTACTGAAGAGGGCATTGAAACAATATTAGAAGCTGCTGTTACAAAGGTAAACTATGAAAACAAGCAATTTAAAGTTTATCTGGAAGACAATACAGGGCCAAAAATGGTTGAGGGCAGCCACTTACTGGTAGCTACAGGAAGGAAACCCAACAGCAAAGGCTTAGGACTAGAAGGTATCGGTGTTAAACTTACGGAAAAGGGTCATATAGTGGTGAATGAGACTTTTGAAACAAGCGTTCCAAATATCTATGCCTTAGGAGATGTGGCCGGATCACCACCTTTTACCCATATGGCTTATAATGATGCACACATTGCCTTTAGGAGCATTTATGAAGGGGATAAAGAAATATCATCAAAGTACAGGCTGCTTCCTTACTGTGTTTTTATCGATCCACAGCTGGCAAGAACAGGACTCAATGAAAAAGAGGCAATTGAGAAAGGCATCTCCTATAAGGTAGGTAAATTTTTTATGAAGCATGCCGGCAGGGCGCTGGAAACGGATGAAACGAATGGTTTTTTTAAGGTTATTGTCGATCCGGAGAGTAAGCAGATTTTAGGTGCTACCATTTTAAGTTTAGATGGAGGAGAGGTGATGGCGGTACTTCAAATGGCCATGGTGGGTAAGGTTACTTATGATCAAATACAAAATCTGCCTATTGCGCATCCTACATTGGCAGAAAGTTTGAATAATTTAATGATGCAAATTGAGTAAATCTCCATTTACAACTAATTGTTTTGATGGCGGTTACGATAGTAAATCCCTCTTCAAGGGGGCTAGGGAAAGAAGATTTTCAGAAACCCCAAAGGGGTGCCAAGATTATAGCAAAATGGTACCTGAAAAATACATAAATCCCGTGGGGATGGTATTATAAAATTAGCCAATCCAGCAAAAAATTCTATAAAATAAGTTGCAGATATAATTTTACCCTATAATGGCTGTAATGACTGTCACCCCTATGGGGTTTTGAATTTGATGCGATTTTTAAATCTATAATCCTGTCATCCCTTTGGGATTCGGTTTTGTAAATTTGTGTTAGTACTACCTATGAATAAAATTTAAAACGGTAAACTTTTTCAGGACGGGTCAATTTTATACTGTAAACCTATACCAGTATATAAATAATAATATGTACTTAAATTTTAGGACGAGTCAGGATGTTTACGAAAGAATCCCCTTTGTCCCCCTTTGAAGAAAAGGGGGATTTTGTGCTTTCAGGACTTACGAGCGCGTACCTGATCTTACATTTCCTCAGCCCGTTACAATTTCAATAATTCAGCAATAAAGTCATTTTGCCGAAACTCCCCTTGACAATGGGGAGTAGAGCTTGTCCCGACAGAGTCATGAGGGATTTACCTCTTAAAAAACATTCTTTAGTTCAATAAATATTTTTGGAGAGGTAATGGTTTTTGAATTTTCTTTCAGGGTCGTACTTTTTGGTTAATTCCAGAAAATCAGGGTATTTTTCATACTGCTGTTGTATAGCCATGGGATGCATGGTGAAAAGTTTTCCCCAATGGGGTTTTCCATTGAAGGCAGCCAGGATTCCCTCAATTTTGGGGAGCAATTCCATTACCTCCTTGGTATGTGGCTTCCACGTAAAATGGATGGCTACACTGTCTTGGTGATAACAAGGGCTCATCCAAAAATCATCCGCAGCAATGCTCCTAATCTCAGAAATAAATAAATGTGGCGCAATCTGCTCGTTAAGTTTTTCAAGGGCAAGGATAGCCTCCACGGCATTTTTTTGGGGAATAAAAATTCGGATTGCAGTTCGTCTCCTGCACTCGGATTAAATTCCATTTTAAAATGAGGCAATCGATCGTACCAGGGACCGGGCACGCCCATCTGTTCTGAACAGCTTTCAGCAGAATGAGCCAGGAAAGGGTGGATGTTTTTAGTAGCTGCTCTTGCGCCATAAAAATCAGCCTCCATTTGGAGAGGAGCACCATCCACTTTTTGTTTGACCCACACTTCACTTACTTTCTTGTCTCTCCAGTCTGTAAACAGGCTAACACTGTATCCACTGGACATTATGGCATCAAAATGCAATTCCAAACTTTCAAGTGGAAGGTTTAAAAAGACATTTTGCTGAACGGAAAAGGTTTCCTGTACCTCAAGGGTTAATTTAGTAATGACGCCAAAGGCACCAAGACCTACAACCACGGCATAAAAATCAGGATGCGATTTGTCCAATTGCTTAAGCTCACCATTGGGCATGACCAACTCAATGGCTGTTACCGCCGTGGCCAGGTTCCCATTTTCAACACCCGATCCGTGGGTAGCTGTGGCACAAGCTCCCGCCACAGTAATATGAGGCAAGGAAGCCAGGTTATGCAAAGCGAAACCTTGTGCGTGTAATTTTTGACTAAAATCACCGTAGCGCACGTCTGCTTCTACCGTCAAAGTCTTTTTGTCCTTATCCAATCCAAGGACTTTGTTTAAATGCCTTGTGGAAATCTGATTTTTAGAACTGTCTGCAATATCATTGAAGCAATGTTTTGAACCCATAGCTTTTTGTTGACCCAGTTGCTTAACCAACGCCTGAATTTCGGCTACAGTGCCAGGCTCATAAATGTTCTCTGCCTTGAAAGTACAATTCCCTGCCCAGTTTTTTCTCTTCGAACCTATCTCCTCACTTTCCTCCATAATTTCATTTATTTTTAAGTGGAACAAGACAAATCGGAAGCCAGCATTCCTCCATTCCTTTCCGGGTTTGAAGTTTTAACAAACCCCTTCCTTATCATTGCAAACCTTGAATATACCCGATATCCCCAATAGTATACCCCTCAGGAGGGAAAACGCATTCCTTCCTTACTGATTTATAGCGTATCAATTGAAAGCAATATCTCATAACTTCTCCGGCTTAAATCCCACAAATACCATCTGATCCTCAGAAGGGTTGTTGTCTGGGTGGTTAAGGGAAAGGTAAAGCTTTCCATTATGGGTAAAATACATTCGGGTATATATAGTGTTTTTAGGCAGGTCCACTTCCCCTACTTTTTCAAAGTCACTATTGAGCATGATCACTGAAGGAGGTTTATTGTCCCAGTTACGCCTTTGTCCATCAGGTCCTATATAGTCTACCTTGCGGTAAGCCAGGCGGTAAAGTAATTTATTCTCTTCGTCATAGGCCAGCTCCCGGTAGGAGTTGGACGTGACATAAAATTCTTCGTGTCCATCCATATTTGGGCTGTCCCAAGGGAGTGCATCTCCAAAGTGCTTGCTTCCGGCTTCCCTTTCTATAAGCTCCTCTTTTTCAAATCATAGATGAATATATTGTTGTAAAAAGGAATTCCAAAAACCAAGTATCGATCATCTGCCAACACATGCGAACTATGACTGAAATAAGCACCATGAACATATTTATTAAATTGGGAAGGTAATTCGAACATATGTATGGCCGATTCATCATTCATATTTGGAATTTTTAAGAACATGGTTCCTGACAATTTCCCAGGTAGGTTATAATCTGATTCCCCTCTGGCATATACAAATGTCTGATTTCGAATCCTGTCAAATAGCAAGGGTTGTTGGGTATAGTAAAGCTGTATAGCGGGGTTTCCCTTACGCTCTACTAAATCTGTCTTTAAAATTTTAAGAAGGTTTCCTTTCAAGTCTGTCACATAAAGACGAATCCTATAAGAACTCCCAATAAGAAATGTGGAGTCCGCCATCAGTTCAAAACCTTTTATCTTACCTACCCCGTTAGGACCATCGGTTTTAAAGTGAACCTTAAAATCTTCAAAAGAATCGGAAAGGGCATAAAACTCCAATTCGTTTGTCATTTCATTGACTACCCCCAAGTATTCGCCTTCATTTATCTCAACCTTTTTGACGTATTTACTATAAACGTTTGAGCGATACCCCATTTGAAATGTCAGTGTATCAGTCGCGACCAAGGACAATGATTCATTAAAATTTCTGGGCAATGGATCCAAGTCATTGGCTTCTTGGCAGGAAATCAGAAATAAAATTACCAATAAATAAAAAGAGATACTCTTTGTCATAATCATGTTTTAAACCCGTAAACCTGCTTTCACACGTTTACGGGGTTTTGATAAATGAATTAATTGTTGTGTTTAACAGATTTTAGGATCAGTAACCAAACAATTCCCTGATCCATCACAACAATGTACACCATTGTCGAAATTCCAAGGGGTACCCGTTTCACTTTGAGCCTGTGCAGTATTGCTCAAATTTGCTAAAGTAAGTGAGGGAAAAACATCTCCCTTGTCAAACTCCAATCCAACCATTACATTTAGCGTAAGCATCAGCCCAAACGCTACAGCTGCAGTCCATCGCAGCCATTTGCTTGTTTTTAATACATTTTTTATAATAATTAATATTTAAAATGGTACATTATTTATACATATTAAATTTATATGTTCTTTTACCTAATAAATAGGCCAAAACAACCCATTATAAGTAATTATTAGACACAATCGGACATTTAATTAATTAATCTTTTAAGTATTCCTTTTAAACAGCTTAAAATCAATTAATTACACCCCATTTCATAACCTCTCCGGCTTAAACCCCACAAAGACCATCTGATCCTCAGAAGGATTGTTGTCGGGATGGTTAAGGGAGAGGTACAATTTACCATCATGAGTAAAATACATCCAGTTATATATTTGATTAACCGGCAGGTCAATCTCCCCTTCTTTCTCAAAGTTGCTGTTGATGATGATTACTGAAGGCAACTTATTGTCCCAGTTTCGCTGCTCCCCATCTGGACCGATATAGTCTACCCCACGATAAGCCAGACGGTAGAGCAATTTATTTTCTTCATCATAGGCAAGTTCTCTATATGAATTTGAAGTAGTGTAGAATTCTTCATGTAGATCCGAAGTTGATTTTGATCCTTCCATTGGAAGCACGTCACCAAAATACTTACTTCCGCCTTCTCTTTCTATCATTTCACCCTTTCTCAGGTCGTAGATTAATAGGTTATTATAAAAAGAACTACTGAGAATCAGGTAACGGTCCTCCATCAATAGATGGGAACCATGGCAAAAATGGGAACCGTGAATATATTTGTCAAAATGGGAAGGTAACTTAAACACATGGTTGATTGAACCCTCGTTAATGGTTGATGCTTTTAAAAACATGGTTCCTGACCATATACCGGGGATATTGAAATCGGAATCCACTCTTGTGAATAAGAAGGCATCCTGTTTATTTCTGTCGAAAACTATGGGTTGATTTGTATAATAAATTTGAACGAAAGGTTTACCCTTTCTCTCTACTTCATCTGTTTTAATGATGCTTTTAATGCTTCCTTCAAAGTCAGTTACATACAAGCGAATCCTATAATTACCCGCAATAAGTAAGGTAGAATCTGAAATTACTTCGAAAGCCTTAATTTGTCCAACTCCATTTGGCCCCTCCACTTGAAAACTAACCTTAAAGTTTTCCCCCAAGTCAGAAAGTGCATAACACTCTAATTCATTGGTATTTTCATTTACCACACCTAAATAAGGGGCCTTATTGATTCGAAAACTCCTAATATAATTACTGTATACATTTGACCGGTAACCGATAGGAATGGCTATGGTGTCGGTAGGAGTTAAAGTCATTTTTTGCTCAAATTCTCTAGGCATTGGATCAAGCTCATTGGCTTCTTGGCAGGAGATTATAAATACCAGCAACCAAACATTAAGAAGAAGACTTCTGATCATAATTATTTCAATTAAATCTGTATAAAGGCTTTAGATTACTTTATATCACCTTATAACTTCTCCGGCTTAAACCCCACAAAAACCATCTTATCTTCGGAGGGGTTGTTGTCAGGATGATTTAGGGAAAGATAAAGCTTTCCATTATGGGTAAAATACATTCGGGTATATATAGTGTTTTTAGGCAGGTCCAATTCTCCTACTTTTTCAAAATCGCTGTTGATCATGATGACGGAAGGAAGTTTATTGTCCCAATTTCGTCGCCGTCCATCCGGACCGGTATAGTCCACGCCCTGATAAGCGATCCTGTAAAGCAATCGACTTTCTTTATCATAGGCCAGTTCCCGGTAGGAGTTTGAAGGAACGTAAAAGCTCTCGCTCTTTCCACTCTCGGCATTTTCCCAAGGCAGGGCATCTCCAAAGTGCCTGCTTCCTGCTTCCTTTTCAATCAACCCCTCTTTTTCCAAATCATAGATTAAAATATTGTTGTAAAATGGAATGGCCAAAACCAAATAACGATCCTCTATTAGAAGATGAGAGCTGTGACTAAAAAAGGCACCATGGACATAATTGTAGAAGTGGGAGGGTAACTCAAATACATGCGCGGCCGATTCATCGTCCATATTTGGAATTTTTAAAAACATGGTTCCTGACCATTTTCCAGGAGCATTGTAATCTGTATCAACCCCAGTATATACATACAGATTGCCATATTTCTTATTGTTCACCAATGGTGTATTTGTATAATAGCTCTGTACAAAGGGGAAGCCTTTTCGCTCAATAAAATTGGTTTTTAAAGTTTTTTCAAGGTTTCCCATCAGGTCCGTGACATATAATCGAATTTTATAGGTACTTCCTACTAAAAGGGTTGAGTCAGAAATCACTTCAAAAGCCTTTAACTTTCCAATACCATTGGGGCCTTCGGTTTTAAAGTGAATCTTAAAATTATCTACCCCATTGGAAAGGGCATAAAACTCCAATTCATTTGTGTTTTCATTAACTATCCCCAGGTAATCATTACCATTTATCTCAACCTTTTTAATGTATCTGCTGTAAACATTGGATTTGTCACCAATAGAGAATACCAGCGTATCTTTCGGTACTAAGGTTAATGATTCGCTAAAATCTCTAGGCTTTGGATCAAGCTCATGGGCTTCCTCGCAGGAGATTATAAATATCAGCAACCAAACATATATTAGAAGACTTCTGATCATAATTGTTTCAATTAAATATGCAATGTCTCACTATGTATACCATTTCATAACTTCTCTGGCTTAAACCCTACAAAGACCATCTTGTCTTCAGAGGGGTTATTGTCGGGATGATTTAGGGAAAGGTAAAGCTTACCATTATGAATAAAATACATTCGGGTATATATAGTGTTTTTAGGCAGGTCCACTTCCCCTACTTTTTCAAAGTCACTGTTGATTATGATTACTGAAGGAAGTTTATTGTCCCAATTTCGTCGCTGTCCATCCGGACCGGTATAGTCCACGCCCTGATAAGCGATCCTGTAAAGTAATTTATTTTCCTCATCATACGCCAGCTCCCGGTAGGAGTTGGAAGTGACATAAAATTCTTCGTGTCCATCCATATTTGGACTGTCCCAAGGGAGTGCATCTCCAAAGTGCTTGCTTCCAGCCTCTCTTTCAATTAGCGCTTCTTTTTCCAAATCATAGATTAATATATTGTTGTAAAATGGGATACCTAAAACTAAGTAACGATCATCCGCCAACACATGCGAACTATGGCTAAAATAAGCACCATGAACAAAATCGTTGAAAAACTTGGGTAGCTCAAAAACATGTTGAATCGGTTCGTTTACGCTGTTAGCAATTTTCATAAACATGGTGCCTGACCATTGCCCTGGGCCATTGTAATCAGTATCTACTTTAGTTAATACATAAAAATCATCACTGCTTTTATGATACAACAAAGGCCTTTGTGTAGAATACATCTGCACGAAAGGCTTGCCCTTCCTTGATGTATCATCAGTTTCTATTGTCTTTTTAAGATTCCCTTCAAAGTCAGTTACGTAAAGCCGTATTCTATAGGAACTGGCTATAAATAGGGTACTGTCAGAAATTACCTCAAAAGCCTTAAGTTGCCCTACAGCATTAGGCCCATCCAAATGGAAGCGCACTTTAAAATCCTCCCCTTATCAGAAAGTGCATAAAATTCCAAATCATTGGTATTTACATTTACTACCCCTAGATATGGGCTATCACCTATGTTACAGGCCTTGACATACCTACTGTATACATCTGATCGGTACCCAATAGGAATTGTTAAAGTATCGGTAGGAACCAAAGTCATTTTTGGGTTAAATCTCCGAGGTGTTGGATCGAGTTCTTTGACTTCTTGGCAGGAAGCCGAAAGACACAGCAGGAGGACACAAATCAGTATATTTTTCATCTCCAGATTTTATTTCCGACTATTAGGAAGTATATAAATCAGTTAAACACCATAGATTTAAACCTTTGGTTCTTAACCTAAATGGGATGTTTAATATTAAACACCGCTTTAAAACTAAACAATTAAAAATGAAAATGATTAAATAGTTTATTTTTTTTCTGAATTTTAAAAAATAAAAGCAATACTAGTTTTGGCTTAGAACTGCATTCCTGTAGAAATCCCCCTTTATCCCCCTTGTCAAGGGGGAGTTGCAGCAAAAGGTATTTCATTGCTGAATTGGAAGCATTTAAACGGACTGAGGAAATGGAAAATCAGGTACGCACTCGTGCCTCCTGAAAAAACAAAATCCCCCTTAAAAGGGGGAAACAGGGGGATTTTTAAAGTAAATTTTCTAAAAATCAGCATGTAATAATAGGTCTGCTATCTCTCATTCACCCCTATTTGGCATCTACCGGCCTTTTGTTCCACATGGCCATAAACTGGAAATGCGCCATCCTTCTGGCGGACTCTTTGGCTTTATCTGCCAATTCGCCTTCATATAGCTCATTTATTGTTTCAAACCAAAGTTGTAACCAAATACCAAAATGCTTTTGCTCTACGGTATGGTTTAAATTCTTGTCTACATTGATATGTTTAAGCGTAGGGTTGCCCTTGAACTTAATCACTCCAAAAAGATTCGTTTCCCAGAAATCAGTTAGCTTTTCCAGGTGTTCCGGCCACCTTTCTTCCTCAATATGTCCATTGAAAATGGGACCCAAAACTTCGTCTTTTCTGATTTTCGCATAAAATGCATTCACCAGAACATTGATGTCTTTGCGGTTTTCAATTGGTTTCATCAGGCTTTATTTATTTGATTCCTTGACAACATTCTCTACACGTTCTGCCTGATCGGATTTTGAAAGACTTAAGCGAACCACACTGTCTTTTATAGCGGTCAGGTCATGTGGAATATTACCTCCAAGTGCCACAATACCTCCACTTTTAAAATTGTGTACCTCTCCTTCAGCCCCAAAGTCAATCTCTCCCTCCAAGACCTGAACCACTATCGGGAACTTGGTTTGATGCTCTTTCATTACCTGGCCTTCTTTCAAGAGGATACGTATTTCTTTGGAGAATGGTGATTCCAAAATAACTTTGGTACTGATCTTATCTCCATATTGTAAAGCTTCATAAAACGAGGTAACTTCCATTTTTTATGTACTTTAAATTCAAATTTAACTTATATATTATTACCTTTTAAAGATACTCAAACTCATCTTATTAATAAGGGATGTTTTTATCTTTTATTATTGTATTGGTATTACAATTTCTATTTAAAATGCGTTCAATTTTTTCCGTTTATTTTTTGCCGGCGGTTATATGGCTGGTATTAAATTGAAATGCGCTGACTCAATTTAAATTCAGAAATGCACACGAAAATCTTAATGATTACGAACTCCCCCTTAAAAAGGGGACTCAGGGGATTTTTGACGTAAATATTTTAAAATTCCAGATTGAAAAACAATAACATTTCCGTTGTAATCTCTCCCTGCACTGCCGAGACAGGCACTTTGCCCCCTTGTCAATGTGGAGTTGCGGCAAAAGGCATTTTATTGCTGAATTACTAAACTGCCGGCAGCTGAGCGGAGTCGAAGCCATAGGGTAACGTGTTCACAATAACCACGGGTGAAACCCGTGGACAGCAAATGTATTATCAATATTCCAACCCCGGAGTGGGTTGAACAAGCCCTCATTATAGTATGTTCAACACCTTCAGTGTTGGGAATAGGGTAGGTATTTCCATTCCGTGGGTTGTCACCCACGGCTAATATTATTCAGACCCTTCAGGTCTGTTTTTTTGTTAAAAAGAATGAAATTAGTGAGAACCCATTTCTGTAAGTTCTTCATTGAGGACCCTTTTGGAATAGGTTGAGCGAGGTAAGGGTGTGGCAAAATTGCAATTTATCCGCAGAAAAATCAAGCCAGCAGAAAACTTCTCCCCACAGGGTCAAACGCTGCCTCGTTCTCTGGCATGCCCACACCGCTACTTCCTACAATGATACTTAAATAAAACCAGAAATTGGAATCATATAACTTATATGACTGCAATAGTTTGGTGAAAATTGTTTTCAAGTTGAATTGCTAAACTGCTTATCTCGCTAAGACGCAAAGGGCTATAAATTATTTCTTTGCGACTCCGCGACTCTGCGTGCAACTTTCAACGTTTATTTTTATTCTTGGGAGTTTGGGAGTCAACAAAAAAACCGGCTCATGGGCCGGTCTTTTTATGCTTATGAAAATTGAAATTTATATTTTCTCGAATACATTTTTGAAACTACAAGCCGCAGCAATCCTGCTGTTTAATTCAGTAATTGGTACACGCTCCTGTTCGGTGGTATCTCTGTGACGTATGGTTACTGTATCATCTTCCAAGGTCTGGTGATCTACAGCTATACAAAATGGCGTCCCAATTAAATCTTGTCTTGTATAACGTTTACCTATTGAGCCAGCTTCTTCGTAGATGATATTGAAATCATATTTCAATTGATCAAAAATCGCTTTGCCTTTATCAGGCAGGCCATCTTTCTTAGTTAATGGTAAAATGGCAGCTTTTACCGGAGCTAAAGCAGGGTGCAATGCCAAGTAAGACCTGGTTTTGCCTTCCACTTCTTCCGTTTTAAAAGCATTACAAAGCGTCATCAAAAACAACCTATCTGCGCCAATAGATGTTTCTACTACATAAGGAATGTAATTTTTATTCACCTCTGGATCAAAATATTGTTGTTTTTTCTTGCTGAACTCCTGATGCGCTTTTAAGTCAAAGTCTGTTCGGGAGTGAATCCCTTCCACTTCTTTGAAACCAAAAGGAAATTGGTACTCTATATCCAAAGCAGCATTGGCATAATGTGCCAGCTTCTCATGGTCATGTCTTCTTAGTTTTTCTTCAGGTATACCCAAAGCCTTGTGCCAGCTCATTCGTGTATCTGCCCAATGCTTGTACCATTCCAGTTCAGTACCAGGCCTGACAAAGAATTGCATCTCCATTTGCTCAAATTCCCTCATTCTGAAAATAAACTGTCTGGCAACAATTTCATTTCTGAAGGCCTTACCTATTTGTGCTATACCAAAAGGAATTTTCATTCTGGCTGTTTTCTGCACATTCAAGAAATTTACAAAAATCCCTTGAGCCGTTTCTGGTCTAAGGTAAATGGTACTAGAATCCTCTGATACAGAACCTACTTGAGTAGAAAACATAAGGTTAAACTGCCTTATTTCGGTCCAGTTTGTGGTTCCACTCACCGGGCATTTGATATCTTCTTCAATTAATAATTCGCGAAGAGCTGAAAAATCTTCTTCCTCCAACAAACGCCCCATGGTAGCCAAAAGACTATTGGCTTTCTCCTGGTTGCCTTCGTTTTCATAACCGGCAGCTTTTTCTTCGATCAGTACATCCGCTCTATAGCGCTTTTTACTGTCTTTATTGTCTACCATTGGATCATTGAAACTATCCACATGGCCGGAAGCTTTCCAGGTAGTAGGATGCATAAAAATAGCCGCATCCAATCCAACGATATTACCGTTTAAACGGGTCATGGATTCCCACCATAATCTTTTTAGGTTATTCTTTAACTCTACCCCATATGGTCCGTAATCATATACGGCCTGAAGCCCATCATAAATTTCAGATGAAGGGTAAACAAACCCATACTCTTTGGCATGGGCAATGATATCTTTTAGCAAGCCGCTTTCCTGCTTTTGTTCTGATTTTGCCATAGGCGCAAAATTAAGCAAAAACCTATACTCTACAAGGTTTTTCAGTTACTGGTATTGTTTTGCATCAGGAAAGCAGCAATATCTGCGACATCTTGGGCCTTAAGTTGCATTTCAAAAGGGCCGGGCATCAAACTTATGGGTAGTTGTTTTCTGGTGAGCACCAGTCCTGCTGGCAAAACATGCCGCTGCCCTTGGAAATCAAGAACGGTGACCACGGGCCCTGAAGATTGCAATAGACCTAGAAGTACAGCTCCATTCTTTAGCGCAATCAAATAAGCCTCCGAACCAAAGCCAATGGCTGCATCAGGTTGAACAATGGCGTTGACTAAGGTTGGATAATCCATTTTATGTCCTATTTGACTCAGGTCTGGACCTATTTCATTACCCGAGGACTCGATTTTATGACAGGCAGCACAATTTTGTATGGCTTTTAGCTTGCCTGCTATAGGGTCTTTGTCAAGAGATAAGACTTCTCCCTCATCAATTGCCTTGTCTTCTTTAAAATAATGCCTCAACACCTTAAGCGCCGATGGTCTTTTTTCATACTTACTAACAGCTGAAAAATCTAAATTGGAATCTTTAAATGTACCTTCTGCAGCCATTAAAGCCAGATGGAGTCTACCCGAAGGGTTTTCCGCCAATTGAGCTAAGGCAAGCTGCTTTTGTTCTTGGTTGGTTAAACTGTCTGTCAATTGTGCTTTTAATGCCAACAAATTGGGTTGGGCATCTGGTAAAACAATTGGAGCCTCCCAATCTTGCAGAAAAGCGCTCCACTCATTGTATTTTCTGAATTGAAGCCACCATTGGGCTTTTTCCTGAAGTGGCCCTTTCTTTTCAGCGGCTTTCTTTACAGCCTCCACTGCCTCTTTTTCAAAGATAAAAGCCAGGGTTTCCAAAGCTAGGTCTCTTTCCTCTATTCCTAAACCCTCATTCTCCAACCTGGCTTTCAAGGCAGGAATTGCAGCTTTAGGATGCCACTCCCATACCAGCGATGCGATTTGAGGAGTCCATTTTACCGGATCTACTGCAGCGATATTGGCCTGGTAATAGGCTTCTGCATTGTCTTTCATTCCTATGCCCAATGCATTTCTGTACCAGGGATCTGTCCCATTGTATGCTTTGATTAACTCATTATAGATTTCTGAAGTTTTCCCCCAATTTTCCTCCCTTAGCAATAAGGCCAGTTCTCTTCTAATCAATGGCGAACCTTCCTTTGCCATCCTCAACGCTTCATCAAGCAATTGATCAGGCGCATAGGTAGCCAAAGCCCGGAGTGTGGTCAAAACTATTTCCTCGTTGGCATCTTCCATTAAAGGTAAAATTGAATGGATTCCTTGCGCTCCCATAGCTGCCAATACCCAGATCGCTCTGGCTCTAAAAAAGGGATTGTCCTCATTTTTAACCATACTTTCTAGCTCAGGCAAAACCCCAGCCCCTTGTTCTGTTAACTTTTGCATAGCAAAAGCACGTACATGGACCGCCGGATTCTTTAGCGCCGCCAATTGACCTTCTGTAGTCGTATAATCTATCTTTGGAAGTGTTAATTTTTTGCCTTTTGGAACAATGCGATAAATCTTTCCTTCTCCAATCTTATCTCTCATTTGGTGACCTCCCACAATGGGATCATACCAGTCTGCAATGAACAACGAACCGTCAGTACCTACTGTAACATCGCTTGGTCTGAACCATTTTCGGGTATCTTCCTCCACCTGGTGCCAGATATATCCGGTATTGTCCTGGTCAACTGAGGAAACAAAGGCTTGTCTATTTTGAAGGGGATAACCGGCACCTATTACTTCAGGATTATAGCCAAACACAATATTTCTCCCTGCATCGGCACTTAATAATAGCCCTCTATATTGCTCTCCTAGTTCATCACCTTCAATTCTCACCATCCCTGTGGGTGACCCTGCCCCATAAACATCCCCTACAGGCAATACGCCGGGATCATGTTGGTGCCAATGGGCTTCGGCTATTGTTTGCCCGGGCCTTCTGTCTGCCTGCCATGTTCGATCTCCTTTTGCACTAAAATAACCGGCATCACTGCCCTCCATTAACCAGGTGGTCCTGCAAGAGGCAGTTTGATCATCATTGTCACTTTGCCACAAATTGCCATAAGAATCTACGGCCACTTCAAAAGCATTTCTGAAATTATGCGACACTACCTCCATTCCAGTTCCATCAGGATTGATTTTGATAATCAGTCCCCCATTGTATATTTCACCGTCATCACTGATCTGGGAGGGGAGATTTTCTGTACTGTAAGGGGTATATTCATTGTAAACGCTGCCTGAGCGAAGGGTCCAGCCATCTTTTCCTTCCACCTTATGTGGCCCTGCATTTCCGGTAATAAAATACCACTTTCCATCCGGGCCAAGCTGTCCTGCATGTAGCCCATGATCATGGTCTTTTCCTCCAAATCCTGTTAAAAAACCTCTTTACTATCAGGAATATCATCGCCATCTTCGTCAGTATAGATGATTATATTTGGTGAACAGGAAACCACTACCTGATTGCCCAGCACTGCAATCCCCAAAGGGCTTCTCAGCAAGGTATCCTGAACAAAAACCTTCGAAGCATCTGCTTTGCCATCGCCATTAGTATCCTCAAGGATCATTACTCGATCGCCTTTATCCTGCACCTTATGACCATCAGCATTCCGAAAATCTCTGTAGTTTACCCCTTCAGTGACCCATACCCTACCTTTGGCATCCACATCCATATTGGTAGGATTATAAAATAGGGGACTTTCAGCCCATACACTTACCTCCAATCCTTCCGGAACAAATAACAATGGTGAGCCTTCCTGTTGATTCCCGGTATTGCAAGAAGACAATCCCAGGAATAAAACGCTGCAACAGATCGACCACTTTACCATTTTTTAGGATTTCATCAGTTGTGAAACAAAATTTAGATTTTGTCTATAGGCAGGCAACACTTCCATACCTTTTGGAATGGCCCCTTCCATAATGTACCATCCTTTATAGCCTATATTGTCCAAGCTCACTTTTACCCGTTCAAAGTCCACCTTCCCTTGCCCAAGTAATTGCCCATTTTCTTTAAAGTGAATTTCACAGATATTTTCCGCACCAAGCAGGGCAATTTCTTTAAAAATATCATAACCCATTTTGGTAGCATTGGCCAAATCGTAATAAACCTTTACATGAGAAGAGCCTACAGCAGAAAGGATTTCCAAGTGCTCTTCGGCAGAAAGCCAAGATTCAATTCCCAGCACCACATCGGCTGTTTCTGCCTTGGGAGCTACTTTCTTTAATCTACGAATCACTTCTTTCTTTCCTGCAGGATCATTTCTCAGGTCTCCAGCTGAAAAAATGCCAAAAGGATATTTTTGCAGCCCAATGCTTTGGCTACATCTATGCTATCTGAAACCCAAGCCTCCGTTTCAGGGGCTGATTTATAGGGCACTCGGTTGAGTTCTCCTATGGCCAAGCCGGCAATTTTCACTTTGTTTTTTTTAGCTGCCTTCAGGTAAGTTTCCTGCATGCTTTTCTGTCTAAGGTGCATGTCATTGGCTACATTCCCTAAACTTACCTGTACGCCGTCCAGACCTATTTCACTAGCAAACGCCAATGCACTAGGATCAGAAGCTTTCCCAATGGACCAATCGCAAGCGCCAATCCGGACTTTTGGTTTGACAAAGCGCTCATTCACTGCCCAAACAGGGCCTAATGCAGCCATGCTACCAATTGTGAAAAGTGTTTTGCGTCTGCTGAACTTTTTCATCCTAGTTTTTTATACCGGCCATTTTATAAACCTTGCCGTCAGCTTTGGTAAACAAATACATTTCTCCATTGGCATCTTTGCCCAATCGAAGATCCACCCTTCTGCTACCTGACAACTTGGAAAGAGGAATAGAAACCCCTTCGTACTCGACAGTCCATTCATAAATCTGGGCTTGTTTACCAATTTCAAGGTCCGCAATATTGACATAAAACAGTCTTCCTCTTGTTATATCCCCAAACAGGTATTTCCCCTCAAGACCCGGTATTGCTGTACCGGTATATTCGTAACCTCCTGAAATGGCATTGCCTTCATCATGGTCATACATGGCTACAGGGTAAGAAAAGCCAAAAGATTTTTCATTTTCAGGTAAAGGGAAAACCATATTGGAATCTTCTTCAGGTTTTAATTTAAAGGTTCCTTCTCTAACAGGCCAACCATAATCAGCTCCCGGACGAAGCATATAGAGGGATTCTATTTGGCCTTGTCCAATATTTGAAACCAGTATTTCTCCAGATTGAGTCCATGAAATCCTGTGCGGGTTTCTAAATCCATGCGCATAAATTTCCGGCAACCACCCTTTATCATTGCCTACAAACGGATTATCTGATGGTATGCCATATTTTCCGTTTTCGCTGTTGTTTCCTTGGGGGTCGATACGAAAAACTGATCCCCAAGCCTGAGTGGCACCATGGGATATCCAAGCATGCCCTCGTCCTTCCGAACCACCATCTCCAATACCTATATACAGCAGTCCATAATCTTTATCTCCTTTTTTGGCATATGGGTTAAAAGTAATCTCTTGCATCCCATGAATTCCAGAGGCCATATCAATTCTAAAAGCTCTCTCTTGCTTTTGGCTTGGAAAGGTACAGCCATGGGGTTTTCTGTTTTCCATTCGGTTACTACCCATTGAAGATCGCTTCTAATACTATCTCCAAAGGCAAAATCTGCAGGTTTTGTATGTGGTTTTTCGGTATGATTGGTATAGAATAGGCCATTTTCACCAAACTCAGGGTGATAGGCAAAACTACCAAAACCGGTAGCCAAACCCGGTTCATTAATAAATTCGGGCATTTCCTTGGCCATGTCTAGGTATAACTTGTATTGATCCCCTTCCATAAGGTACATTTTACCCCTAAGATCCATCATATACATCTCTTTACTTACAGGATGGTAATCCATTTTAGCGATTCGGGTAAGAGGTTTCTTTTCTGAGGAAGCAGGGACCGTACTGATAAGCTCTAATTCCACAATCAAATCGGACAATGGAATTTTATCAGGGATGGGATTCCCTATCGAGTCCAATACAACTTCTGAATTTTCTTGAGGAGCCTCATGCTGATGCATAAAGGCAATGATATTGTCGATTTGACCTTCCTCCAAATGTTTAAAAGAAGGCATATAGGTTTTGTACCGCTCAAAAGCTTTACGGGCCCTTTCATCCCCCTTGTCAATCATTTCGGCAGGGTTTTGGATAAAAGCACGCAACCACTGTAAGGGCTGCTCCTTGGTTATCCCACCCAAATGAGGCCCAATACCATTTTTTTGAAGGAATGACAACTGCTACAGTTGGTTTGAAATAGGTCTTCTCCTGTCTTTAAACTTGTTTGATCCTTTGGTATTAATTCCTCCAACGGCTTATCTCCGGATTTACATGACCAACATACAACAAGTACAAACAGGAGAAAATAACGGTTAATTTTTGGGTTCATAGAGTAATGGTACTGTCAAAATACAATTTACACAATTATAATAATGGAGCCAATCTACTTTATTCCTACTAAATAAAAAACCTTATTTATCAATGGCTAAAAAACAACATTAATCAGCCCCTATTTTTTTCAATTATAAATAAAATAGCATAAAAAAGGGTGCTGTTTTGCAACAGCACCCTTTCTATTTTTTGGGTAATAATTACCAACCTTTATTTTGTTCAATTCCTGAAGAGCTAACTACTCTTGTTGGAATTGGCCAAACACCCATTACGTCGGCATCAAAATTCCTTGCAGGCCAAATTTCACCTATGACATAGTCAGAATTCGGATCAGCCCTGTCGGTATGCAATCTTCCATAAAGCGGCTTGCTGTAAGCTTCTTCAGCATCACCCCACCTGACCAAGTCGAAGTGTCTATTGGCAAACTCCCCGGCCAACTCTACTCTTCGCTCATGTTTGAGGTCTTCCATGGTGGCATCTGTTTTTGAATCAAGTCCGGCTCTCGCCCTTACCATATTCAATGGTGCATCACCATTTTGACCTTGCATGATCAAAGCTTCAGCTTTCATAAGCAAAAGTTCACTGTACCTTAACAAAGGAACATTCAGAATGGTTGTTGGATCATTCCCATTGGAATTGATATAAGTACCTATGGGATTTTCAAACTGGTATTCATACAGGTATTTGTTGAATTGTAAGCCGGAAAGTGAATTTTCTGATTGGTATTTTCTTTCTTCACCAAAGAATTTAAAATCATCACCAAATTTCAAAATGGTAACTTCCCTTCTGAAGTCTCCTTCTTCAAATTCTTCATACAGGTCATTGGTAGGCATATAATATCCCCAGCCATTGTATTTACCCCAGCCTTTGTTTTCTAAAGAAACACCCGGAAGCTTGGAGCCACCATTTACACCTGAAACTACTGTCCAAATGTATTCCGGTCCCCAGTTGTTCAAGTGACTGTGCAACATTCTGAAATCTTCCTCAGGGGTATTGGTGGTATAAATGGCTCTTCCTGAGCCTGAATTGGTAACTGCATCCACGTAAGTAACCACCTCTGCATAACGAGAAGGATCATATTCTGCCCAATACAAGTTGGTTTTTGCAATATAAGCCAGAGCTGCATCTTTGTGAGCCCGTCCCATATCTTCAGCACTATAAGTAGTAAAAAGAGGCAATAAATCAGCAGCTTTTTCTAGATCTTCTACAATTTGCGCATAGTTTTCCACCACGCTGACAGGACGAGAATAGCTTCCCGCCTCATCAAACATATTTTCCTCTGTAACAATCGGCACACCGCCACTCACATCATCACCATAAGTATGGGCTATCCAGAAATAATGAAAAGCCCGCATAAAATATGCTTCTCCAAGAATTCTGTTTTTCAGGTCTGTTGCCAGATCCATGTCCGGAACATTTAGAATAATGTCATTGGCTCGACGGATAATTTTGTAACTCTGCGGGTACATCCAGTAAGCATATCCTTCATCTCCTGTCATGTTAAAGTTCTTGATATTATCTGCAGTAGAATTAATTCTACCGGTAACCATATCGTCCGAAGCATTGATATACCAGAAAAACCTCTGGAAAACATGTCCTCATCTTTCATGTAAAAATAAAGACTATTGGCTGCTGTTATAGCATCCTGTTCATTTTGGAAGAAGTTTTCGTAAGAAGTACTTCCCAGTGGCTCCAGATTAGTGAACTCATCTGAGCAGCTAGTCATCACCCCTAAGCTTAGGGCGATTAATGTCGATATCTTATATAAAGTATTTTTCATTTTTTTCACTGTTAGGTATTAAAGGGTAAGAGAAAGACCTGCTGTAAATGTTTTAGGCAGTGGATAACGCCCCACGTCCATCCCTTTACCACCAACTTCCGGATCCATGCCCGAATATTTAGTGATTGTAAATAAATTCTCTGTAGAGAAATAAACCCTAAGACTACTGTCTTTTCCAACTTTCTGCAGCAATTGTTGAGGCAGTGTATAACCTATGGTAAGGTTTTTCATTCTTAAATAAGAAGCTTCTTCCAAATACCAGCTTGAGGCAGTACCGAAATTTCTATTATCATCTTTGGTTGACAACCTAGGTATGTCTGTATCGGTATTTTCAGGAGTCCAAGCATCTAGCACCCTATTGTCTAGGTTATATCCTGATTGAGAAGCATTTAATGCGGTATATTTGTAGCCATTGAAAACTTTCACTCCTGCAACTCCCTGCAAGATCATACTCAAATCAAACCTTTTATAATCTAGGCTTAAATTGAAACCATAGGTAAAGTCCGGTAGGTAGCTCTCCATAAACACCTTGTCTTCGTCAGTAATTTTACCATCATCATTCACATCCGTAAACTTAAAATCTCCCGGCTGGGCATTTGGCTGAATCAATGTACCATCTTTTACATGGGCATCAATTTCCGCTTGGTTTTGGAAGATTCCTTCGTAAGGAACCAAGAATGTAGAATACAATGACTGCCCCACTTCTGATCTGTAAGGATAAAGAGTGCTTCTTACTTCATCACTGTGGGCGATAAAATTTATATTACTATTATTGTAACCATCAAGATTTATTAGCTCATTATTGATCACACTGAAATTACCTCTTGCAGCGATATTCAATTCTCCAACCTGAGTAAAATATCCGGCTGAAAATTCCAGACCTGAATTTCTTACCTCTCCACCATTCACATCAGCTGCAGTGGTTCCCTGATGCAAATCTTCTAATCCGGGAAGAATCATCCCCTTCGTAGTTTTCACAAAGTAATCCAAGGTCAGGTCAATTTTATTGTCAAACAAACCTGCATCTAATCCAATATTGGTTGATTCTGAAATCTCCCATTTCAGGTCAGGATTGGATTGTCTGTTAGCGTATACTGCCCTGTAATCAAGGGAAGCATCTTGTCCCAATATAACGGTTTGTGTACCTAGAGGAACATCAAAAGAGTAATAGCCTACAGAGTTAATATTTCCTATTTGACCCCATGAAGCCCTCAATTTCAAAATATTTACAGATGGCATATTGAAAAAATCTTCACCTGAAATTTTCCAAGCTCCTGAAACCGCAGGGAATACACTTGACTGATTTTGAATAGCCAATCGTGAAGTTTCGTCTCTCCTTACACTACCTGAAATAAAGTATTTATCATCGTAATTGTACATTACCCTACCAATTGCTGAGGTCAAAGCATCTTCATAAACACCGGTAGTCGGAGTCATGAACTCTTCGGCATTGCTCATGTATTGGTTAAAAGGCTCCTCACTGCTAAAGCCTCTGCCTTCCTGAAAATAAGACTCACTTTTAGTAAATTGAGAAGAATAAACAGCGGTCACATTCAAATCATGAAGACCAAATCTTCTCTGAAAAGACACTTGGTTGTCCCAAATCCACCTTTGGGTATTCGAATTTCCTTGATAAAGATAATTTTGAAGATTGGTCCTACCTAATTCAGGAATTCTAGGATTAAATTGTTTACTATTGGACATATTTAAATTATAGCTAAAAGTACTCCTGAAGGATAAACCCGGAATAATTTCATAATTTAAATAGGTATTTGAGTTCAAATTTGAAACCGGATTATTAGTGGTAGGTCTCAATAGCAGCCCCATAGGGTTGTATACATCTCCATAAGTTCCGGCAAATTGAGATAATTCGTAAGGTACTACTCCATGAAAAACACCATTTTCATCATAAACCGGAGCTGCAGATGGCATATACAGAGCACTAATTATACTGCCTGAATAAGAACTGCTTGAGTTTGTCCCCACTGAGTTGGATCGGGTAAAATAGATATTTTCTCCGATGGTAACTTTATCAGAAAGGTGAAAATCTGTTTTCAACCTAAATGCATACCTTTCAAATTCTGTACCTTGAAGAAGTCCTTCTTTATTAAGGTATCCAAAAGACCCCATATAATTAGCAGTTTCACTGGCACCGCTAATATTTACATTGGCACTATGAACAGATGCTGATCTAAAAATCTCTTCCATCCAGTTGGTGCGCGTAACCTGTCCCCAAGGGTTTTGGCTGGCATCATGTGCTGCCTGACGTGCTGCTCCTGCATTGTCTGCTGCCAAATTGTACACATCTGCTTGTTGCTGAGCATTTAATGGCGTGGGAAGATTACTTGCTTGCTGGATGCCAGAATAAACATCAAAGGTAACGACAGGTTTGCCATAGGCTCCTTCTTTGGTCTTGATAACGATAACTCCTGATGCAGCTTGCGCACCATAGATAGCCGCTGCTGAAGCATCTTTCAAAATAGATACTGATTCAATGTCATTCGGATTGATTGGAGGACCATAATAAGGCATGCCGTCTACAACCGTTAACGGTCTTTCATCGGAAAGAGATCCAATTCCACGGATTACTATCAAGCCTTCTTGGGATGGGTCTCCACCTTGCTGAAGAACTGTAACACCAGGCACACTACCTTGCAAAAAGTCATTTAGATTAGTTACCGGCCTACTATTAATTTTATCAAGCCCGGATACTGAGGAAACTGAAGAGGTTAGGTTTTCTCTTCTGGAAGTACCATAACCAATCATTACAACCTCATCCATATCTAAAAGAGATTCTTCCAAATAAACCTTCAAGGTTGCATTTCCTTCATAATCGAGGGTTTGAGACTGCATCCCAATAAAAGATATGGTGACGGTTCCTGAACGATCACTCACTTCAAGTGAAAAGTTTCCATCCATATCTGTAATGGTACCTTGATTTGTATTTCCACTTGGCACCACCGCAGCGCCGGGCACAGGAAGCTCATCTGCTGCCCCATACACCGTACCTTTAATTACGGTTTGTGCCTGTGCAGTAAATATGGCACTGCACCATATCATGATTAACAAATAATAAAGTTTTTTCATAGGGTTAATTTTTACTGATAATTAAGATTTGCAAAACTAGTCAAAAGAATATTCTTGATTGAAATTGGCAATTAACTTAATGTTAATTAAAAATCATGTTAAATTTTCCTGAATCCCTTTGATAAAAAATTATAAAGGCTCTAAAATTCTTTTCTATTAAATATAGGGAAGCCATTTAATTTAATTATATGAAACATTGACAATATGCTTAAGTGCCAAATAAAAGATTTTAAAGCTAGATAATCTATTTTAAATTCAAAATATTCAAGAAAAATATCAGGACAACTGAAAAAGAAATATTGTTATAATTTTAATCCTACCTTTTCCACAAATTCAATAAAACTACTGAATTGACTCTCCATATCTGAATAATGTGACTTGCATTGCAACTCGAAAGCAATGTCTATCAATTAGATGGGACATTCATGTAAAAAAACAAACATCCTTCCTCTCGATTTTTTATATTTGTCGCTATTTAAAAATACCAAGATATCCCCCATGAAAAACATTAGCCTATTATGCCTATTGCTAACATTTTTAGCTATCCAGCCTACTTTTTCCCAATCTTCCAATTTTGGAGAAATTCAAGGAAGAGTTATTGACGAGGATGGAGGCAACCCATTAGGATTTGCCACCATTAGTGTTTTCACTCTAGAAACCGAGGGTAAAAAACTAATCAATGGGGGATCACCACTGAAGATGGAAGCTTTTCCATTGGACTTCCACAAGGAGAATTCAATGTTTTGGTTGAATTTATGGGGTATAAAGCCACAGAGATCAATAGCATCAATATTAATAGAGAGAACAGAAAACTTGTCCTTGGTGAGATTAGTTTATCCGCAGACACGGAAAGTTTGGATGAAGTGGTTGTACAAGGAGAAAAAACCCTGATGGAATTATCTTTGGATAAAAGGATTTTCAATGTTGGAAAGGACTTGTCCAATGCCGGTAGAACGGCGAACGATATTTTAATGAATCTACCTTCAATATCGGTAGACCCTGAAGGTGGTGTTAGCTTAAGAGGTTCTAGTAATGTTAGAATTTTAATTGACGGAAAACCTTCAGGATTGGTCAGTTTTAAAGGAAGTAGTGGATTGCAACAGTTGCCTGCCAGTATGATAGAAACAGTGGAAGTCATCACCAATCCTTCTGCTCGTTATGAAGCTGAAGGTATGGCAGGGGTAATCAACATCATATTGAAAAAGGAAAATACACAAGGTTTTAACGCATCTTTTGAAGGCACTGTAGGAAATCCCGAAAACTTTGGTCTCGCAGCCAACCTTAATTACCGGCACAAAAAGATCAATTGGTTTATCAACTATGGAGTAGCTTACAGAAAAACTCCTCGGGAGGGCACCATCGATCAGGAAGTAAGCAACGATGACACCACCTTTTATTCCCATCAAACCACCACAGGCACCGTCAATGGAATCAATAATAATATTCGCGCCGGTTTAGATTATTTCTTCAATGAAAACAGTATTCTTACAGGTTCATATCTATGGAGGCGAAGTGATTCAAGAAGATTAACCAATATTAGGTACAACGATTATGAAATGGAAGGAGGGCCTCTACAAAGTTATACCCTACGTACTCAAGATGAGGATGAAAAGGAGCCTAATTCCGAATTTAACCTAACGTATAAACGTAGTTTCGAACAAAGTGGGCATGAATTAACCGGTGCCATCACTTATTTGGATTATTGGGAAAATTCAGATCAAGTTTATACCCAAGACGGTTTTACACCATCCGGCAGTCCAATTGCCGGTGCATCTATTTACCAAACATCTGTCAACGATGAGTTTGACAGGCAGTGGCTTTTTCAATTGGATTATTCAAAGCCTATTGGTAAGGAGGGAAATTTTGAAACCGGATTCAGAAGCAGTTTCAGAAACATGGAGAATGATTTTATCGTGAGTCAAAGATTGGAATCTGGTGATTTTGAAGCCCTTCCCGGCTTGGATGACATCTTCCTTTATGATGAAAACATTCATGCAGCTTATGCCATATTGGGTAATAAACATGAGAAATTTTCTTATCAAGGGGGACTACGTGCGGAATACACTGATGTTACCACCACCTTGGTAACCTCAAATGAAATTAACCCAAGGGATTATGCCAACCTCTTCCCTTCTGCTCATTTTACCTACAATCTCAGTCAGGACGATGCTTTTCAGATGAGTTATAGTAGAAGAATCAGGAGACCTGTTTATAACGACTTGAGTCCGTTTATGACTTTTTCTGATGCGAGAAACTTTTTCAGTGGCAATCCGGATCTTAACCCTGAATATACTGATGCTTTCGAATTAGGCCATATCAAATACATGGACAAAGGTTCAATTTTTTCCACTATTTACTATAGAGACACCAAGGATAAAATTGAAAGAATAAGAAGTGTGGATGCTGAAGGAAATTCTACTACTATTCCGGAAAATTTATTAGGTGAGCAATCCATGGGTTTTGAATTTACTACAGATTACGTCCCTATTGACTGGTGGAAATTAGATGCAAACTTTAATTTTTTCTACGCCAAAGTAGACGGCAGTAACGTATTGGACACTTATACGGCAGACACTTACTCTTGGTTTACAAGACTCACCTCTAGATTCACCTTCGCTAACGGCTTGGATCTTCAGGTACGTGGAAATTATGAAGGCAGAAGAAAAGTGGCTCAAGGCGTACAAAAAGCGATGGCTTTTATGGATATATCGGCAAGTAAAGACATTATGAAAGGAAGGGGGACATTGATTCTTAATGTGTTGGATGTATTTAATTCAAGAAGAAATCGTTACATATTTGAAGGTCCGGGTTTCAAAACAGTAGGGGATATTTTCCCTCGGAAAAGACAAATCAACCTTACATTAAATTATCGCATCAAACAATCTAAAGACCAAAGCAAGTCTAAGCTTATGGGTGCTGAATAAAAACAAAAGCACCATTGGTCAATCTCTAACATGTTGACCAATGGTGCTTTTCAGTTTATTTTAAGCAAAAGTTCATTAGGAAGAGAACACAAAGAGTGGATAAAACTATTTTGCCATTCTTTTCACTTCCTGATGTCGGAAACATTGAACCAGGTGATCATTCACTATGCCTGTGGCTTGTAAATGAGCGTACACGGTAGTACTTCCTAAAAACTTAAAGCCATAATTCTTCAGCTCTTTAGCTACTTTATTGGACAAATCGGTTGTAGCTGGAACTTCTTGCATATTTTTCCAAGCATTTTGTATGGGTTTACCATCAACAAAATCCAACATAAACCCGGTAAAGGTTCCGTATTTTTCTTGAACTTCTATGAAGCGACGGGCATTGGTTACTGCTGCTTCAATTTTCATCCGATTGCGAACAATACTTGGATCTGCAATTAAATTATTTATATCTTCCGCAGAAAAATGTGCAACCTTTTGGTAATCAAAATCCTTGAAAGCTTTCGCATATCCTTTCCTTTTCTTTAAGATGGTTGCCCAACTTAAACCGGCCTGAGCACTTTCCAGCACCAAAAACTCAAAGTGGGTTCTATCACTATACACCGGCACTCCCCATTCTTCATCATGATACCTGATATAATCTTCAAACCCGAGACACCAAGGGCAACGAAATTTTTGGGTTTGATTGTGCATGTAATCGCTCATATTGTTACAGGATTTCTAAGAAATATAGTCAATTCCAAGATCATCACAGCATCCAAGCCAATGAAATCGCACAATTAAGAATTTGTATCAATAAAAATCAAAAACTAGAACCTCCGGATATTCAGCCATTGCATTATATACTAAAATAAGCATTGACAAATATTTCAACTTATTTAAATGCCTTTTACGACTTCTTTCTTAGGCAAGGCAATACTCCACATTCCTCTTAAATCACCTACTTGATAATTTATCGCCTTGTCATCAGGGTATAGATTTTTTATCTTTTCAGCCGTCCCTTCTTGGATATCTTTCCCCGGTTGCCCGTGACAATTGAGGCATAGACCATTTGGTATCGTGATCGCTTTGGTAAATAACAAAACCTGTCCATCCTCAATTTTTTGGATATTGGCTTGATTCTCTATTTTATTTTCACTGTTATAGGCATAAGCATCCAGTAATTCTTTCTCTGTTGCATTAGGAATATTCTTTGGGTTTCGATTTTTTTCCGAAACTCTTCTAATGGTGACTTTAAATTTATCTGCCACTTCTTTGGTAATGGCAAGGGCTTCTACATTACAAAAGCTTACTGCTCCTTCAGGACCTTTTTCCTGTATAGCTTTCTGCAATGTACCCATTAGGGATTTTTGGGCTTCCATACTGATCTCCTCCCCCCACTCCATGGCATGCGTTGTAATTTCAGCTTCACTTAGCTTTTTTACCTCATTTGCTTTATTTACCTCATCCACGAGTGACCTGTCAATTTTTTTCCATTATTGCAACTGCTAATTCCAATTATCAGGGAAAGTCCTATTATCTGCCAATTGTATTTCAAGCCCATCATTTATCTATTGCTTTTTATTATTAAATATACGGACTAATCAAAAAAAGACAACCTCCCAAGTCTCCTTTGCCGAAGTGCTGAAAGTAGGTGGGATACACATTAAAACCAATGTTCAATCTTGATCTAAATTAATAAAGAGACTTTTTTGGTTCCACAAACATATAAAATAAATCTGTGTCGGGTAATCATCAACATTATTGCTTAATTTTGCCTTCCAAATACAACAAGCATGCTGGACAAACTTGAAGCAATAAAAGATAGATTTGAAGAAGTTTCACAACTCATCATCCAACCGGATGTAATGAGTGACATGGGAAATTACACCAAGCTGTCTAAGGAATACAAAGACTTGGAAAAAGTTGTTGCTGCATATGACAGTTACAGACTCACCTTAGAAAATATAGAAAGCACGAAGGCAATCTTGGAAAAGGAAAAAGATCCGGAATTCCGTGAGATGGCCAAAATAGAATGGGAGGAATTGAAAAACAAAAAAGATGAGATGGAGGAAGATCTCAGAAAAATGTTAATCCCAAAAGACCCCAATGATTCTAAAGACTGCATTCTTGAGATTAGAAGTGGTACAGGAGGAGACGAAGCTGCCATTTTTGCAGGAGATCTTTTTAGAATGTATCAAAGGTTTAGCGAAAAGCAAAACTGGAACCTTACCATTTTGGATTTGACCTTCGGAACTTCCGGAGGTTATAAAGAGATCATAAGCTCGGTTTCCGGTGCAGATGTTTACGGAATGCTTAAATATGAATCCGGTGTTCATCGGGTACAGCGGGTGCCTGCCACGGAAACCCAAGGACGGGTTCATACTTCTGCGGCCACAGTGGCTGTTTTGCCTGAAATGGAAGAAGTGGATGTGGAAATAGACATGAATGAAGTAAGGAAAGACACCTACTGCTCCTCCGGACCGGGCGGACAATCTGTAAACACCACCTATTCAGCTGTACGGCTTACCCACGAACCTTCAGGGATTGTGGTTACCTGTCAAGACCAAAAATCACAAATTAAAAACTTTGAAAAAGCACTTAAGGTTTTGCGGTCAAGGATTTATGAAATAGAACTTGCTAAACATAATGAGGAAGTTGGAGCCCAAAGAAGGTCTATGGTTGGAAGTGGCGACAGGTCTGACAAAATCCGAACCTATAATTACCCACAAAGTAGGGTGACAGATCACCGCATCAATAAAACCGTTTATAACCTTCCGGAAGTAATGGAAGGCAGTATAGAAGACTTTATAAGTGCTTTAAGATTTGCTGAAAATGCTGAAAAAATGAAAGGTGGAGGAATGGAAGATTAGGATCTTAGGCCAGAAATTGAGATTTTCTTAACTTCATTGAAAAATTTAATTGAGTTCAAGCACTCTAAACACAAAACCTTGACAGGTATTTCTGTCAAGGTTTTATTTTGCACTAAATCAAATCCCTAAAGTACAAGTATTTTTCTTTTATACTCTTTGGTTCTGGTCCGAATAAGTAACACATGCAAGCCCTTCGGCAGGTCAGGGATAAAGTAGACAAATTGCCCGGTAGTGATGGCTACCTCTTTTATTTTCAGCCCCATAGAATTGTAAACAGCAATATGATCTAATCCGGCAATACCTTCTAAAGATACATGTACATCGCCGGAGAAAGAAGGGCTTGGAAACACTTCAATCCTTACATCGGTTGATTCCTCTTCAATTGCCGTGATAAGGTTTACATTAACAGAAAGTTCTCTACTTGGCCCTTGTTCGCAAGCATTTACCGGCGTCACTTGGACCACATGGTCCCCAGGGCTTGTCCAATTGACACGTAGGGTAGAGGTGCCTTGCCCACTTATTATTTCACCACCTCCGGAGATTGACCATTGATAGTTAATATCCTGCTCTCCAACCACCTCATAATCTGCTTCTTGAAAACCAACCTTAACAGCACCTTGAATTTCAGACGGCTGATTCGGAACGGTTATGACGCGTACAATCTTTTCCGTAGTAGGCCCTTCGCCGCAAGGGTTCCTGCTTGAAACTTTAACAATATGCTCGTCTAAATTGGTCCATTCAATGGTAACTACTGAAGTTCCTTGTCCTTCCCTTACTACTCCTCCTGTGGCTTCCCAAAAATATTCAGTACCCGGAACATCATCTACATTATATTCTTCCAAAGTATTGACACAGACCACACCCTCACCTTGAATAACAGTGGTTTCCTTAGGCTCTTCTGAAACCACTACTTCCAATGCAGTAGTTTCTCCATTTCCACAATTATTGGCTCCCCTAACCATTACGGCATTTCTACCCGGTGTATCCCATCTTATCACCACTCTGGTGGTACCTTGACCTTGAATTACAGTTCCACCATCAACCCTCCAGTCGTATTCCACACCTTCTAAACCGAAATCCTGAACCGAATAGATTTGTTGACTTATACAAATATTATCCTCGCCAAAAATGGTAGGGATAACGTCTGGCACCTGACAAGTATATTGGAAGAGCAAACCATTTTCCCCAACTGCATACCCTACGTTCAAATCCCCAAAACTAATACCTGTAAAATTTTGAAAAGTAGCTGTTTCTAATCGTTCCCAATTTTCCCCCGCATCAAAGGTCCGTATGATCAAACCGTTTTCACCGGTAATAAAGCCTACAGATTCATCGAGAAATTCGATATCAGTCAAAGGCATATCGAAACCTGTTTGGATTTGCTCCCAATTCAACCCTTTGTCAACAGTTTTAAATACAGCACTACTTTGACTTACGGCTATGGCAGAATTTTCATCCAAAACTGACAGTGCGTTTAAGTCTACATTGGTTCCAATACTTACTTTTTGCCAATTGAATCCTCCATCAGAGCTAATTAAGACCATCCCTCCTTCTCCAATGATCAATCCATCATTTTCGTTAAAGAAAGCTATGTCTTTAAGATTAACATCATCATTACCAGAAGAAACCTCCTCCCAGTTTAACCCTTGGTTTTCAGTCCTTGAAATTAATCCTCTGTCTCCAACCACAAAGCCAATATCAAAATCGAAAAAATAAAGTCCATTTACATTCTTTATTGTACCAGGATTGAGCGTAGTCCAGTTTACTCCGGAGTTTCGTGTAGAAATAATATTCCCATTATTACCAGAAACAAACCCGGCAGTACTGGTAACAAAGTATACCGCATTGAACGGCAAAGAAATCGATCTGGAACGATCTGTCAACCGAGCACCTCCATTTGTCGTTGTAATAATTAGACCGTTTTCTCCGACTATATACCCTTTTTGATCTGTCACAAACTCTACTCCTTTATAGTCACTAGGAGTTCCGGAAAGCCTCAAACTCCAACTCGAGCCGGTATTGTTTGAAGAGATCAAAACACCACTTGGTGCTACTGCCAAAACATTATTGGTTTCCGGTCTAATAGATAAGCGCTCGATATTTTCTACAGTTCTTGAAATAGCACCGATAAATGTTAGCCCTCCATTGGCTGTGCGCAAAACTGTTCCTCCATCGCCACTAATTACCCCTATCAGGGGATAAGAGGGATTAAAAATTACATCCTTTAGGTCTGTATCAATACCGCTGTTAATAAATTGCCAATTTTGGGCGCCATCTTCTGTTTTGATAATGGCACCTTCATCACCGACAGCATATCCGGTAGTGTCATCCGTAAAATGCACAGCGTTTAAGGCCACATCAAACCCGGAATCAAACAGTTCCCAAGTCAGGCCTGCGTTATTTGTTTTAAGAATTTCCGAATCAGCAGTTACCGCATAACCGAGGAGATCGCCCACAAAAGATATTTTATTGACGGATGCTTCTGTTGGAATATTAACAGCAACCCAGGTAGCACCACCATTGGTTGAGCGTAAAATAGTGCCGTTATTACCACTAATGAGCATTATGTTTTCATCAATCTGGACAACATTATTTAACATCTCTCCTTCCGGATAATCGGGTTTAGCCCAACTAAGACCACCATCTGTGGTTCTGAAAATAAGTCCTTCATCTCCAAGCAAAATCCCATTTAAATCATCAAAAAATGAGACATCAATAACTTCCATACGCACAAGGAGCTCCATCTCTATCCAGCTTAGCCCCCCATCTATAGACTTCAACAATATGTTTTCTCCTCCTATATAACCAACATTGGTGTTAACCCATTGAATAGATTTGTAGTCATTCCCCCAACTTCCTACTCTTCTCCAACTTTGACCAAATCCAACTTGAAAAAGTAAAAAGTAAAAAAACATAAAAGTAAACCCCGCTTCATATAAATGCCTAAGTCTAAATAAATTATACTTACAAAAATAATATATAATTCAGCATATAACAGAAAAAAGAAATTTAATATGTTACCTCTATCTGAAAGACCTTTTTCCTATTACAAAATCAAAAAATAGGGATATAAAAAAAAGGGCAATAAAGCCCTTTTCTTAAAACTTAAATAAGTTTAAATGTTATCTGTCTTTACCCCTACAGCAATCATGGCACATCTAAAACCAATATGATTGGAAGAAGAATCCTGATGCATAAATCTTCTGGTACCCGGGGCCAACCAATAAGCGACATCTCTCCACGATCCACCTTTAAAAACCCTGAAATTATCGTCAATCAAAGTGGTATTGTAAGTATCTTCTTCATCATTTGTACCATCTTTCCTTATAGGATTGAGGTCATCAAAATCCTGAAATGAAAGTGGCCTATAAACATCCTGGACCCACTCATTCATATTACCGGCCATATTGTACAAGCCAAAATCATTTGGAGGGAAATCATAAACATTGGTAGGTATGATCTCTCCATCGTTGGAGACACTTCCCGACAGACCGGCATAATCCCCTCGGCCCCTTTTAAAGTTGGCCAAGAAATCACCTTGTCTTGATTTTCTTTTGATATTGTATGGGTTTCTTGGTCCCCTTCCATCCCAAGGATAAATTCTACCATTCTCTTGGTTTTCATCCATGTATTGTGTCCCGATCATCCCTTTAGCCGCAAATTCCCATTCTGCCTCATTAGGAAGTCGATAATTTGGAAAAACCACGCCTCGTTCTATTAATTGATCAAAAGAAAGCTCGGCAGTTTCTTCTTCATCACCCTTTTTATTCTTTCCTCCAAAATTCCTTTCTCGTTCTAACTCATTTACATATTGGGTTCTCCAAGCACTGTATGCATTGGCTTGCGTCCAACTTACACCTGCGACAGGGTAGAAATTAAAGCCGGGATACCGGAAATAATAAGTTGAGTAAACATCATTGTAAGACATTGCATTGGCCCATACATTTTCGTTTGGCTCTAACTTCTTAAGAGAATCAGCACTTACGCTATCTGCTATATTAAAAAGAAACTCTTTATAGTCTACATTGGTAACCTCCGTTTCATCCATATAAAAGGAAGCAATTGTTACCGTTCTTTCAACATTATCACGGAAACCCATTATGTCTTGTTCCTGCGATCCCAAAACAGCTCTTCCTCCTTGGATGAAAACCAGTCTTGGTCCGATTACCTCTCGTGGAAGCCTAAATACCTGAAATGCTGAATCTTCTTCATCAAAACTATATTTAGCTCCTGTTGATGCACTTACACCTCCGGGGTTACTAGCGGTTCTTCTTGAACTTTGTTGACCACAAGAAGAAACCAATATCCCCAGTAAAGCTACTGCAACAAAAAAACTAAAATGAAAATTTTTATTCTCAAATTTCATGCGACAAGTTTTAAGTTTTGTCTTAATAAAACGCTAATATATGACCAATAATATATTATAACAATATTCTTTTTCTCTCCAAACACAAGATAAAAACCAATTATATCAAATTCCTGTGAAAAACAGCAAAAATAATTGTACAATCTCAACTATTCTCCACACGAAATATCCTCCTAAATTTAAAAAAAGAAGGATAAATTTAATAATTACCCATTCTAATTGACTGTTTATTAAATATATCCACCCTCCATGGCTAGCATTTATTTATCTACGGTCATTTCAGAGAGCCAATTTTGGGCTTTCTCAATGGTATCCACTCCCTTTACTATGAGGATTAAACGATCTTTGGTTTCCTTTATTTTGCAAAACCTGCTTTTTGATTGAATAAACTTAATAATATTCATGAATACAGGAGAGCTAAAATAGGGGGCTTCTTTGGAAGAAACGAAGTAGCATTTCATTTGTTCATTTTTCAATGAAAGTTTTTCAAATCCAAGGTTAACAGCCATCCATCTGAGTTCAACTGTTTCTAACAATGCCTGAACCCTATCAGGAATGGCACCAAACCTATCCTTGATCTCCTTTCTAAACTTCTCAAGGAGTCCTCCTCTTTGATATTATCCAATTTAGCGTACAAACTCAATCTTTCTGAAATATTGCTTACGTAGCTTTCGGGAATCAGAAGCTCCATATCTGTCTCTATAACGCAATCTTGAACCAATGGTGCCACCACCTTTTTCAAGTCTTGGTCAAAAATTGATGCAAATTCCGTTTGCTTGAGTTCCTGAACAGCATCATCAAGTATTTTGTGGTACATTTCAAAACCCAAATCAGATATAAATCCACTTTGTTCTGCTCCTAATAAATTACCGGCTCCACGAATATCCAAATCCCTCATGGCTACCTTAAATCCATCACCAAGATCAGAAAATTCCTCCATGGCTTGTAACCTTTTTCTGGTCTCTGGGGTCAGGGTGGAAGTTGGAGGGGTTAATAATAGACAATAGGCTTTTTTATTACTCCTTCCTACTCTACCTCTCATCTGATGCAAATCACTCATCCCAAACATATGCGCCCGATTGATAATGATGGTATTTGCATTCGGTATATCAAGCCCAGACTCAATAATATTGGTAGATACCAATACATCGTAAGCTCCTTCTATAAAGTCTACCATGATCTTCTCAAGCTTTTTCCCATCCATCTGCCCATGGGCGCCTATAACCCTTGCATCAGGCACCAATCTCAAGATCAAATTCGCAATTGAGTCAATCTCCATGACCCTATTGTGTACAAAAAACACTTGACCTCCACGGGCTAATTCATTGGCCACCGCATCTCGTATAACATCCTCTCTAAATATATGGATTTCGGTTGTTACCGGCTGCCTATTCGGGGAGGTGTGGCAATAACGGAAAGATCTCTGGCACCCATTAATGAAAAATGAAGGGTCCGAGGTATGGGAGTAGCCGTGAGTGTAAGTACATCCACATTGACTCGAAGCTGTTTTAACTGATCTTTGACTTTGACTCCAAACTTTTGTTCCTCATCAATGACCAACAAGCCAAGGTCCTTAAAATTCATTGCCTTATTGACAATTTTGTGAGTACCGATTAGAATATCGATCTCACCATTCCCCACTTTTTCTATAATTTCTCTGACTTCTTTGGCAGTTCTGAACCGATTGATATAATCAATGTTGACAGGGAAATTTTCCAGCCTTTCTTTAAAGGTCTGGTAATGTTGCATGGCCAAAATAGTAGTGGGAACCAATACTGCTACCTGCTTTCTATCATTCACAGCTTTAAATACTGCTCTTACCGCTACTTCCGTTTTACCAAAGCCTACATCCCCACACACAAGCCTATCCATAGGATAAGGCTTCTCCATGTCTTGCTTTACGTCAGCAGTAGCTGAAGCCTGGTCGGGAGTGTCTTCGTAAATAAAGGAGCTTTCCAACTCCACCTGAAGCACACTATCTGTTGAAAACTTATGACCTGAAGCAGCCTTTCTTTTAGAGTATAACTTGATTAAATCTTTGGCAATATCCTTTACTTTGCTCTTTACTCGCTTCTTTTTATTTTCCCATTCTTGTGTACCCAATTTAGACATGATTGGCATGGTGCCTTCCTGACTGCTGTACTTAGAAATTTTGTGCAAAGAATGGATATTTACATACAGCAAGTCATCATCTCTAAACACCAATCGAATGGCCTCCTGCAACTTACCATTTACCTCCACCTTTTCTAAACCGGCAAAGCGACCAATTCCATAATCTACATGGACGATAAAATCTCCCGGGTGCAAACTTTTGATTTCTTTTAATGTAAGTGCCTTCGACTTGGAAGTTTTTTTGGTGGTTTTATACCTGTAAAACCTTTCAAAGATTTGATGGTCTGTATAGCAGGCAATTTTCAAAGAATTATCAACAAATCCTTCCTTCAGGTTAATAGGCAATGTTTGAACCGACAAAGCGGGGTCCAACTCATGGAAAATATTGGTCAAACGACTTACCTGTTTCTCGCTTTCTGAACAGATGATATTGGCAATACCTTTGGCTGAATTTTCATTGAGGTTTTGTACAAGAAGTTCAAATTGCTTATTGAACGAGGGCTGAGGTTGTCCCTTAAATTGATATTCCGGCACACCTTTCCAATCAAATACATGACCAAAGGAAAGCAAGGTGAATGGTTCTAATTGTGCTTCAAAAGTACTTTCGTCAAGAAACAATTTTTCCGGCGCCATCAGTAAAGAACTATTTTCCCCTAAGTCACCGTAATGTTGACAAGCTTTGTCATATAGTTGTTTAATTGTGTTGGTAACATGTTTGAAGTCTTTGATCCAAAAACAGGTACCTTCAGGGAAGAAATCCATGATAGATTGCCTAATTTCTTTCTCCATTTTGGTCTGGATATTGGGCAATATACTGATTTGATCCACAGCTCCTGTTGACAATTGGCTCTCCGGGTCAAAAGTCCTGATGCTGTCTATTTCTTTACCGAAAAGCTCCAAGCGGTATGGCATATCGCTGGCATAGGAAAAAATATCGATGATCCCACCCCTAACGGCAAATTGACCGGCTTCATAAACAAAATCAGCTTTCTCAAAACCATAGGTGCTCAAGAGTTCTTCTATAAACTCCAAGTCCACCTTTTCTCCAACCTTTACTGCAAAAGTATTTTCCTTGAGGCTTTTTTTATTGATTACCTTCTCATATACCGCTTCCGGCGAAGTAATTAGCACTTTACCGGATAAGCTTTCATCTGAAAGGCGGTTGAGAATCTCTGAACGCATCAATACATTCGCATTCTCCACTTCTTCATAATGATAGGGCCTTTTATAACTGGCAGGATAATGAAAGCCTGGTTCACCGCTAAAGGTCTGCCAATCACTCGCCAAATAAGCTGCTTCTTCACGGTCATTGGCCAAGACGAGGTGAAATCCTCCATTGAGCTTACTGATGGCATGGACAATTAACATGTCCATGCTACCAGAAAGCCCCTTCACATTTATTTTCTTTTGTCCTCCGGATTCAATACCTATTGCAAGGTTCCTTACAAATGGATCCTCTTCGTAAAGCGATAAAAACGATTGCTTGTCCAACTATTCTATTTTATGATGCCTCAACATAAGGCAATTATTATTAACACACTTCAAACAACCAATGATACGCCAATTAAAATGCAAATATTCATCTCCGTTCCTGCTTTTCTCAATGCCTATATTAACTAGCTTATCATTAAATCATTCATTAATTAACTTCATCTACTAACCTATTTTAGATTTGTAAATTAAGTGGATGCAATTTATTAAATATCATTGAAACCCCATTAGGGCTTAATGGATATATAGATTAACAAATGATAAACATTGAAAAAAGTTTAAATTTTTAATTATTTGTGCCAACGTTATCCCCTTTTCATTTGTTTATCCTATCATGAGGTCTATCCAAAGAAAGGGAACAAACCCATTGGTTTAAAAAAATAGAGCAATTGCACCCCTACCGTATGCTAATTTATTTGGCAATGATTAGCAGCGGGTTAGTCTTTTTATTCTTAGCAACAGCATTTGTACTTTCTCAATCGGCAGCCAATTCTCTTGGGCAATACCAAATTCCAAAATCATTTATTATCAGTAGTTTTATGATCATAGGAAGTGCCTTTGTTTCGGCGGATATAGTTCCTTCCTTTTTGGCCAATAATCTAATAAAAACCAAACGCAACCTTGGTTATACGCTACTGTTGGGTATATTTTTTACTTTTTTCAATTCAAGGGGTGGCAAGAGTTGGCGGCATCAGGCATAGATTTCACCGGCCTTCCTTCGGGTAGTTTTCTCTATTTACTTAGCGGCATCCACCTTTTTCATCTTGCTGGGGCTATCATTTACGGATTAATCTTACTGCTATTATTGCACAATAGCGAAAAAGACCAAGTGAAATCTCTGGTAATTTTAACAAACCCATATGAAAAAATGAGACTTGAATTGTTTAGCATCTATTGGAAATTCATGGACATTGTATGGTTAATACTGTTTGGGCTTTTCCTCTGGGTATTTTAGCAGAAGTATCCAATAGTAAATTTTAACCACAAAACTAACCACCTATCATCTAGATAGTTACACAACTCCTAAAATACAGAAATCAGGCTTCTTTCCTTTTATATCGCTTAGGAGCTCCAACATCTCCCCAACAAATTCGTTTAAATAATTTAATTGAAGAAATGAAAAATATTCCCGAAGGTATTTCTGTCAATTAATCGTAAATTGCAAAAAAAGTAATCTTATGTCAGAAAAACAATTTGAAATAAATATCGATCCGGACTGGGTAAAAAAATACTTATCCAAAATCATTCTCGGATTGGTAGTAGTTATCATGGTGTTTTCAGCTATTAAAACAGTAGGCCCGGAAGAAGAAGGTGTAGTGATTCAACTTGGTGAGTACAATCGTACGGTTTCACCTGGATTAAATTTTATCATTCCCTTCGTAGAAACCATGTATAAAATACCTGTTCAAAGGCAGTTAAAGCTTGAATTTGGATTTCGATCGACCTCAAGTTCAAATGGACAGTCACAATATGTCAAATCCGGCTATATAGACGAAAGTATGATGCTAACCGGAGACCTGAATTTAACAGATGTGGAATGGGTGGTTCAATATCGAATAGTAGATTCTTACAAGTATTTATTCAAGGTAAGGAATGCAGAAAAGACTTTGAACGATATGTCAGAGTCTGCTATGAGAAAAATTGTGGGAGACCGAACAGTCAACGAAGTGCTAACGGTTGGTCGTCAAGAAATTGCCACAAGCGTAGAAGTATTGTTACAAGAAATGTGCGATGAATATGAAAATGGAATAAGGGTAGACCAAGTCGTTTTACAAGATGTTAACCCTCCAGAACCCGTCAAACCAAGCTTTAATGCAGTAAATGAAGCCCAACAGGAAAGGGAAACCTTAATTAATCAAGCTGAAGCAGATTATAATCGGATTATTCCGAGAGCTAGAGGAGAAGCTGAAGAAACCATACAATTGGCTGAAGCCTATGCATTGACAAGAGTAAATGGAGCCCGAGGGGAAGCAGAGAGATTTAACTCAATTTTCAATGCTTATATCAAATCTCCTGAAGTGACCAAACAAAGGATTTATTTGGAGACGCTTGAAAAAGTACTACCAAAAATTGGCAACAAAATCATCACTGATGAAAAAGGAAGTAACGTACTGCCATTACTGAACCTTAATAAAGCTGCAGCAACTACACCATAAGTAAAGTACCCCTTTCACAATTAACCTCATCAAAGCATGAAAAAAAGTAATTTATTCTATATAATATTGGTTGTAGTCGCCGTGATTTTATCCGCTCAAAGCGTTTTTATACTAGACGAAACCCAACAAGCCATAGTCACTCAGTTTGGCAAACCTGTAGGTGAACCAAGAACCAGCCCGGGAGTAAATATTGTGGTTCCGTTTATTCAGAAAGTACAATTTTTTGACAAACGATACCTTGAGTGGGATGGCGACAAAAATCAAGTACCCACAAAAGACAAAAAGTATATTTTTGTGGACACTTATGCCCGCTGGGAAATAACCAATCCTCTTCAATTTTTCATCCGATTGAGGGATGAGAGGTCGGCTCAGTCAAGGCTTGATGATATTCTTGACGGAGAAACAAGAAATGCAATCGCCAACCATAACCTACTTGACATTGTCCGGTCTACCAACAGAGAACCTGAAGTAACCGAGGAATTTATGGAGGAGCTTGAAATACTTGAAGAAATAGAAGTAGGTAGAGACAAAATAGAAGACATTATCTTACAGAAAGCCAATGAAAGAACTTCTGATCTAGGGGTAAGGATATTGGATTTCCGCTTTAAAAGAATGAACTACGTAGACGAAGTAAGAGATAGGGTTTACGATAGAATGATAAGTGAAAGAAACAGAATTGCTGACCAATTCAGGTCAGAAGGACAAGGAGAAGCCAGAAAAATTCTCGGTGACAAAGAAAGAGATTTGGCTCAAATTCAATCAGAAGCTCAAAGACAAGCAGAGGAAATAAGAGGTCGTGCAGACGCGGAAGCCACTGAAATTTATGCTTCTGCCTATAATCAAAACAGGCAATCAATCGACCTGTACAAATTTCTTCGATCTATGGAAGCCCTTGAAAACTCCCTAGATGAAGAAACAAACTTGGTAATTTCTTCTGATAGTGACTTGTTCAAATACCTAAAACAAATGAATTAATCACCTCTATATCTATTGATGAAAATTTGCCTTAGCACCAAGGTAGGCCAGCACTACTTGAAAGTAAAAGATGGGTTTAATTCCGATTTGTTTAAGGCATTAAACCCTCCTTTTCCCCCGTAAAGTTGCTTCGGTTTGACGGATCTTCACCGGGGGACTTGGTGAGCTTAGCGCTAAATTTTATTTTTTCAAGCAGGTGTGGACCAGTAAAATTACAGCTGATCATTTGGATGAAAAAGAATATTTTTTCATTGATGAAGGGATAAAGCTTCCTTTCTTTCTCAAAAAATGGCGGCATAAACACCGGATAGTTGCCAATGGTGTTGACCAAAGTACAATTATTGATGAAATAACGTTTTCTACTCCAAACCGACTTTTGGATTTTCTCATGTATCCGGTCTTGTATTTTCAGTTTTCATTGAGAAAACCCATTTATAAAAAGGTTTTTTCCAAAGATTAAGCTCCTCAAAAAGATTAGAAAAAAGCCACCTTCTGCAGGGCATGGTTAATGAACCGGCAAGTTTTCACAATTTCGAATCTGACAATCGCCATACAGTACAAGTGAATGGCTGGTAATATGAGAGGAAAAAGCATTTCCCATTTCTTCTTTAATCAGGTTGATCCTTTCGTCAGAAAATTCCAATATTTTCCTGCACTGATTGCAGACATAGTGGTCGTGATGTTTGTAGGTAAGAGCTTGCTCATACAAGGCCACTTTGTCTTTAAACTGATGCTTTACCGCCAACCCACACTCCACTAACAAATCAAGCGTATTGTAAATGGTTGCCCTGCTTATGGAATAACCATTGTTTCGCATTCTTAAAAACAAACCTTCAACATCAATATGCTCATCCTGTGGCAAAGCATATAACTCATCGATTACCGAAAACCGCTCAGGGGTTTTACGGCTACCTTGCCTAACAAGGTAATTTTCAAAAATTTTCTTCGCTTTCTCAATGATAGACTTTTCGGCCATGATTTATTGTTGTAAAGGATAAAGATCAGCTATTTTTTAGATTTTTCAAACCATAAAACTTTTGAATCCATAAAAGAGCAGTTATTTTCAATGGTTCTAAATTAGTACTGAAAAAGGTTTAAGTTCCATTACATTTTTGAACCTGACTATTTCGATGAATTAGCCCTTTTTCTTTTTTAATCTTATGTGCGAAGATTTTTTCCGAAAAAAACTTTATAAATAAAGTGTCAGAAAAACCTTTCCCTTTAATTATTGTTCAATTCCCAAGAACTATCAAGAAAGTCAAAAAACATAACTAAGAGGTTAAAATATCATTTTAAATCAAAATATTTTTATATATTAAAGGAACGATAAACCATCATGTATTATAGGATCCAGTGGCTAACCATTTTGATAATTTGGTCTTTACCGGTCTTGCCTGTAGAGAGTCAAGTCCCTGGTTTTTACATGAAAAGAGCGGAAAAGAAAATCACGTTACCCTTTATAGATTCAAACAGCCTCATAATCCTTCCTGTATCCATTAATGGAGGTCCACCGGTGAATTTCATTTTTGATACCGGGGTAAAATCAAATATCTTTTTTAGCAAATCGATAGCAGATGAATTGCAAATGCATTATACCAGAAAGCTCAATTTGGTGGGGGCAGATGGACAAACCGTTTTAAGTGCTTCCGTTTCTCCAAACAATCATTTTGACATGGGACCTATAGAGGGGATTTTTCAGGCAATTTTGGTATTGGATGAGGATTTTCTGGAATTGGAGAAAGTGCTTGGTGTACCAATATATGGCGTTATTGGGCATGAGTTTTTTAAGAACAACCCCATTAAAGTTGATTATGACAATGGGTTAATCACCTTTTTAAACGTCAAGCCTTCAAATGGAAACCATTTTGGTATAGAGAAATTCCCATAGAACTAATTGGTAACAAACCTTATATTACCACAAATATAAAACAGGCAAATGGACCGGATTTGCAAGCCAAACTTCTCATTGACACGGGAGCGAACCATGGCTTGCTACTCAACCAAGAAACCAGTGAGGACATCGTTCTTCCTGAACCCAATCTTGAGAGTAGCTTAGGGAGATCTCTTGGTGGCGATTTGGAAGGTTTTGTTGGGAGGGTAAAAAAGTTAAACATCAATGGTTTGAACTTCAAAGGTGTCATTACCTCCTACCCTGAAAAAAATGAGTTTTCTGAAGTGCTGATAAATACGGGAAGAATGGGAAGTTTGGGGTCAGAACTACTCAACCATATGAAGATAATTTTTGATTATCCAAGAAACCGAATTTTGTATAAAAAAGCGGAAAGTACAAAACCCCTTTCAAGTATGACATGAGTGGCTTAATTGTGCGGGTAAGTTCATTAGAGGAGAAAAGATACTATATCCACGAGGTTCGTGAAGATTCACCGGCATACCGCCAGGGTGCCAGAGAAATGGATGAGATTCTTACCATTAATAAAATACCGGCTATGTTTTGGGAACTTTCAGACATTACCGAATTACTAAGGTCTGAAGAAGGTAAAGTAATTTCTTTGGAGCTGTTAAGAGCGGACCCTGAGGACAATTTCAGAGACAAAATTCATAAAGTTACCTTTTTACTCGAGAAGCAATTGTAAGCGATTTAAAATGTAAGTATAATAATGAATTTAATATAGAGTATTATGAATTTGATATTTTTTTTGTATTAAGCCCGTATTTTTTTTATAAATTTAATGAAGTTTTTACCTAGTTTTTAGTCTTTCACCCCACCAAACTGATGTTTGATAATAATTTCAAATCACAATTACTGACTTTTAAAAGATTAAATGATGGTCGATTTGAGATTCTTCACCAATCCAATGAGGCCATTTTTTGGGCAAGCCCTGAGCTCAATTCATTAAATTTAAAAATACTGGATGACTTTTTTTCCATTGAGCATGTATCTTTATTAGATTGTATATTCAAACAATTAGGGAAAAGTGATCACTTTAAAACTCCTCTTTTATTAAACAGTCAATCCTTTCTTTGGCTGAAAATTGAAGGCTGTATTGTTCCTCATGGAGACAATGGATTTTTGGTGAATGCCATGATCAATCAAACTCCTAGTGGTGAAGGGAGTTCATGGTTAATCGATTCCGAAGAACAAAAAATAATAAATGAGCTAGGAAACCCAATCAAACATCAACTTTCCAAGTTTGATGATCTTCATGAATACTTATTGTTAAAATACCCACTACTTAAAGTAGAGATTTTTGATCTAATGCCCTTCCCAAAACTGAAAAACGGTGTATTAAACGATAAAGGTCTAAAAATCAGAATTCAAAACATTTGCTCGGACTTTCAATTGGTAACCTTAAAGGAAGCTCAAGTTCAAAAATCTTCTATAAAAAAAATAAAAAAGCAGCGTAAGATTAATGATCTTGAATACCATGAAAAGGTCTACTTCAAATACCTAAGCAAAACTAAGGAAGTTTTATGGGCGGGACCATTGCACAATTTATTAGGCTATGAGGATGGTAACTTTAGAAGTTTTTACATATGGGATTGGCTGAATTTGATTCATCCGGAGGATAAGCAAAAGATTGAAGATTTTTATCTTTAGGGCACTATGGAAAAAATAACTACTCTATTTCCTATAGGGTAAAGCATAAAAAAGGACATTATCAAGAAATAAAAAATAGCGTTCGCTTTTTTCAAAGCCCATATACTTTAGAGGAGGGGCTTACTGGCAACATCATCAATATCTCTACCCCTCAAAACAGTCCTATTAAACCAAAAAGCAAAGAAGGCCTAATAAAAAAACTATTCGAGAAAAAATTTATCCAGGGCATGTTGACAGAAGTGTCAGCCATCTCAAGCTTATTTAAGGGAAAAATTTATTCGAAGAAATTAATTACCTATTTTATAGAAAGTTAGGGTTTAAATATTGCCTTATTGGAAATTTAAGTAACGGAAAAAAGGAGATGGAGGTCTTGGCGCTTTGTGGTGCCGGGAAAAAGCTATTGGACAGGGATAAGAAATGGGCCAAAATTCTTAATGAAGAATTGCTTTTAATGGACAGCACGAACAATTTTTTGATGATCAGTTCAGAAAATAATGAACAACTGGCTAATATTTCCAGTTTGGCTGACCAACAAATCAGTTCATTAATCCGACTAAAGCTTTACGATACTGAGAGAAATGAAATAGGCACCATGTGTTTACTTCATGACCAACCCATTAAAAACAAAAACCACTATAGTGAGCTGTTTAGTATACTGAGAGATTGGATAAGCAAAGAGCTTTACCGATTCCGATTTGAAAGCATGTTACAGGAAACCAATTACATGCACGACGCCATATTGAATGGTACTGCTTATGCCATATTTGCTGTCAACCACCAATTTGAGCCCATACTGATAAACAATAAAACTCTCCCAATATTTAATATCAAGAATAAAAAGGACTTATTAAAAACCATCCTAATAAAGGATAACATAAAAAAAACGCTCCATCAAGTAATCATCAACTTTCTAAAAACCGATCGGAAAGTAGCCTACTTCCATCTTCCTTGTGAAGATAACAATTATAAAGAGCTGAAAATTTCATTTACAAGAATCTTATATGGAAAAGAGAACAAGAAATCCTATGTTATTTTTGTGGATGACATCACTGAAAGAACCCTCTCAGAGAAGAAACTAATTAAAACTGAGCAGTTGTACAGAAGTATTGCAGAAAACTTTCCACAGGGAACCGTGGATGTTTTAGACAATAGTTATCATTATTTATTCACCGATGGTGAAGAATATAAAATGTCTGCTACAGACCCTAAATCCTTGTTAGGCACCAACCTCTTAAAACAATTGACAGGTAAAAACCTAAAAATTGTCAAGAGCAACCTTAGCAAAGTACTGAAAGGCCAAAGAGTTAGTTTTGAAACTGAGACCAAAAGCAAAAAATACCTGCAAAGTGCAGTGCCATTAATGAATGATTCAGATGAGGTAGAGCGTATTTTATTAGTAAAACAAAATATTACAGAGGCAAAAAAACTTGAATCAGACCGTGTCAACTTAATTAAAGACTTAAAATCTCATAATGAAGAGCTATTGAGGTTTGCCTATATTGTATCTCATAACCTGAGAGCACCAATCGTCAATATTTCACTATTATTAGACCTCTATAATGAGGAAAACCCTGCAGATCCTGAAAATCAAGAAATTTGGGAAAACCTTAAAATTTCAACCAATTTACTGGACTCCACTCTTCAGGATCTGATAGAAGTAGTTTCTATTAAGAAACAAAAAATACCAAAGGTTGAGCAAATAGATTTCAAACTGCTGCTCAACAATATTGAAAAAAGCTTATATAACCAACTCAAAGAATCTGGTATTGTCATCCACAAAGACTTTACAGCTTTAAATGATATTAACTATATCTATGCACACCTTGAAAACTTTTTTATGAATTTCATGACCAATGCGGTCAAATACAAACATCCGGATCGTAGCCCCATTGTCAACATTAATACCTATAGAGAGGGAAAGTATTGCGTCATTAGATTTGAAGACAATGGGATAGGAATGGATTTATCCAGGTATGGTGACCGTATTTTTGGACTCTACCAAAGGTTCCATACCCACGTGGAAGGAAAAGGCCTAGGTCTCTACTTAGTTAGAGAGCAAATTAGAGCTCATGATGGCAAAATCGAGGTAGAAAGTGAAGTTGGAAAAGGAACCATATTTAGAGTATATCTGAGAAATTTAATCATTAATCAATCTTAACCCTATACTACGGCTCCTTTTTCCGCAAATGTTACAATTTTAACGGGCCTTTAGTAAGGCTGCCGCTTCCTCATCTAAAAACAAGGTCGTATCAGAATGGTTTTGAAGAATAGAGGCAGGCATCATTTCCGTTATTGGACCATTCACCATATCTCTAATGGCCGCAGCTTTTTTGCTACCATATGCAATCAACGCTATTTTTTGCATCCATAATGGTCTGAATCCCCATGGTGACAGCCTTTTTGGGAACACTATCTTCACTTTCAAAAAGCGTGCATTACCTTCAATGGTTTCTTGTGTCAATGCGGTTAAATGGGTTCTTGTATCAAATGAGGTACCCGGTTCATTAAATCCAATATGCCCATTTGTACCAATCCCCAATAATTGAAAATCTATTCCTCCGACACTCGTAATTTTCTCTTCATAGGCCTTACAAATTTCATTGACATCTCCTATTCCGCTAGGAACATTTGTTTGGTCCAAAGGAATATTGAGTCCATTAAATAATGAAGTATTCATAAAATACCTGTAACTCTGTGAATGGGTTCCTTCTAGACCAATGTATTCATCCAAATTAAAAGTAACCACCCCTGAATAATCGGTGCCCTTTTCTTGATGGTCTTTTATCATATTTTCATAGGTTTCCAAGGGAGAGCTTCCGGTGGCCAAACCTAATACAATGTTTGGCTTGGCCTTTACTGCATCAATGAACATTTGTGCAACAGCACGGTGTAAACTTTCCTTGTCTTGAAAAATTTGTATTTGCATAATTCAATAGTAATTAAATATAAACGGTTAATGAGATACTCAAATAAAAGGCAAATGGCCATCAGTCAGATAGAGAATTTAATCTAAATCATTCATTAATTAAGGATAGGTAAATTTAGCTTGAACCTAACTGCCACTAAACGGATAATAATAATCAGCGCAATAGAAACCAACAGATTTGTATTTCTAACTACACCAAAATAATCCAAAGAGAGATACAAAACTGCCCCGGCTAAACAAGCTGATGCATACACTTCTTTTCTGAATAGAATTGGTATTTCATTGGTTAGTGTATCCCTGATAACACCTCCCATAACAGCACTAAACATCCCCATAATGGCAGCTACCTCCGGCCTGAAGCCTAGATTCAAACATTTTTCCACCCCCAAAATTGTAAAAAATGCAATTCCTAAGGTGTCAAACAGAAACAAGGTTTTCCTTAGTTTGGTCATGTGATTGAAAAATAAAAAAGTTGTGATCAAGCCTGCAAAAATAGCGTATAGAAAATTAACATTTTCAATCCAAACCAATGGGTAGGAGTCGATAAGTATATCCCTCAAACTACCCCCTCCGATGGCCGTGATGAAGCCCATAAATCCAACCCCAAATAAATCTTGGTCTTTATTTTGAATTGCCAAAGCACCTGAAATCGCAAAAAGTAGGTACCTACCAACTCTAAAGCATATTGCAAATCCATTATACCCATTATTTTTTTCCGGCCTTTTTTTGAAAAACAAATACACCCATGGCCCTTTTGTGATGTACCAATACCGATTTTGCCGGTTCAAGTAAGCTAAGGTTATGATTATTCATAATTTCCTTAAGTAAGGGTTCAGTCAAAACAAATCGTACGGTTCCATCAGGAAGGTTTTGCATCAAATCAGAAGGCTGATCTTTTAAAACAAATGCTCCTCCGGCATCTGTACACATCCTTAACCAAAAGAGCCCACCAGGCTTTAACACACGCATATGCTCTTGAAAAAGTTCAAGAAAATGAATCTTATTTTTAGCAAAATGCAACACGGCACTACTTAACACCGCATCAAAAGCTTCAGAATGGAAAGGAATATCTACTAGCTCGGCAACTTGAAATCTCAATGGATCGAAATTCGGATCCAAAGTTCTACCTGAAATCCTAGCCATGCTAATTGCCGAGGAATTGCCATCCACTCCAACTATCCGATACCCTTTCTGAATAAAATAATGTGTATTTCTACCTTCCCCACAGCCAGCATCAAGAATCATCATTTCTTTGGTAAACCTCCCTTTTAGCAGTTGATCTAAAAGATATAGGTCTATATTTCCTAACAACTTATTAAGTTCACTAATCTCCATATTTAACACCTTAAATGCAGCAAATTCCCCCTGCCAAAAACTTTATTAATCTCAAATTGAAACTAAAAACATCAACCCATAAAAAACAAAGGTCGTTCTTTTCCTTGACAAAAGCTCATTCATTTATTCCAAAGAAATAGAATTGAAATTTAAAAAATCTCCCATTGAGTTCAGTTAAGGCTTAAAAATCTTTTCATTTACTTTAACCTTTTTGTAGGACTGAAGTCTAAATTATACCTAGATATCCTTTTCTAAGCGCGAAATGTCTAACAAAAATCTTTAATAAAAAAACAATTTAAATGACTCAATTAAACCAATATATAAGCCCGAGTGGTTATCGAAAAGTAAGCCTTTCTCTCGATTTACTGCTTCATTATTTTGCCTGTCAATAAGCCAAAAGACACTCATTTAAGAAAAATGAACTCAGGAACCTTACTCTTCCGCTGTTCATTGCCTCCAAATTAGAGCCTATTTAACTATTATTCACAAAAAGCCCACTCCTAAAGACAAATCGATTCCCTGTAGGGACATATCAATTATTTTGCTACAACACCCAACACTCCATCAACAATATTACCCGAATAGGAAAAGGGGTCAGTCCTATTTATATGGCAAGCATAAAGCAGCACTATTAGAACTCCACTATCACCCCAATAGTTGGCAAAACCGTTCCGGCAGGGTTTGCCACTTCCCTTATTAAATAGCGACTTGGATCTTCCGGATCCACAATCAGTTTATCCTGATCATCTCGATTAGGAACCAAGTTTACTTGTTGTTCAGCTTGGAAGTTATAAGCATTTTGAATATCAAAATACCAATTGAGATTCCATTTATTGTAGTAATATTTTTTATCTACCCTCAGGTCTAACTGATGAAAACTTTTTAATCGCTCTCCATTTATCCTTGTAAAATCAAACCGTCCACTGTTGTATAAATCCCAATTGGCACGTAAAGATGAAGATTCCAAGTCATATGGAGTGTAAGGTGTTCCTCCCAAAAATCTCCAACGAGCCCCCAGTTCCCAATCTTTACTAAAGCGTTTCCCTGCTGTAAGGCTTACAATAAATCGGTTGTCCCAAGAGGAGGGTAAATACCCTGTGTTGGGGTTGGTGAATTCACTCCTCACCAACGTGAGCGCTGCAATACCATAAAACCCGCTGAATAAACGCTGCTGGGCAAGAAGCTCTAAACCATAAGCCCTGCCTTTGGCATCAGAGGTAACCGGCTCATTTCCTATCACTCCAAAATCAGCTCCAAGGTTTGCCAAAGCGATACCATTTCTAATAGAACTGGGGTAATTCGCATAGCTTTTATAAAAAACCTCAGCAGAGAGCTTTCTGTTTTTTGCCGGAAATTGCCATTCGAAACCTGTGATATAATGTGTACTTCGCATAAATTTCACATCATTCACCTGATTCTCAAAAACCCCTCATTATTTTGGAAGCCTAAAACAGTATAGGGAGGCTTTTGATAGTAAATGCCTGCACTTGCATTCCAGAATAGATTGTCTTTTAATTGATAACTGGTAGAAAACCTAGGGCTAAGTTGGTTTAAGGGGTTCTTAGCTGTTTCACCAAAATCACTCCCATCCATACGAAGACCCAAATTCACAATTAATCGATCATTAAAATACTTTTTACTGCCCATTACAAAGGCTCCATAACTATTAAAAAGAGAGATAGAAGAACATCTCTAGGGAGGCCATTTTGATCTGTAAATTTGGTATCATAGTTTTCTATCAAATACCGACTGAATTCATAATTCATTCCGTATTGTAGGGTATATCCTTTTGAGAAAATACTATTTTCTGCTCTAAATTTATTTTCACTTTCCTGGGAAAGATAGTTAAATTGCAAATTATCCTCACTGGATTCATCGTTTCCTGCATATTTATAGGAACGATTGTTAAGCATATTCCGGCTTACGATAAAAGTCCAAAACCCATTGTCTCTAAATTTCTTTAATTTAGCCCCCATGGCATAGTTCCACTGAGTGGATATTGGTAAATTATCCAACAAATACAACCTGTCGTCCCTTTCTTCTTCTGTCTCCTCATCCGGAACATCAAAATTTAGTGCAAATTGATCTATGGCTCCTACTCCCAACACGGTCAATTCCGTTTTGTCATTGATTTTTGTTTTGGTTTTGAAGGTGAAGTCGTTAAATGTTGGCAAAAAGGGTAGCCCAATCAACCTAAAAAGCCCTTGAAGATAGGATCTTCTGGCGGAAAATATATAGGTTGTTTTCTCACCTATAGGTCCCTCATTAGAGAGTGTCACTTCACTTGCACCCAAAGTAATCTGAGTGAGCATTTTATCTCGTCTCCCATCTTTCAATTGGAACTCAAAAAAGGAACTCAAGGCATTCATTCTATTGGCAGGAAAGCCACCGCTTAGAACTTCAACATTCTGAATCAGGTTAACATTTAAAATGCCCACAGGTCCACCTGAAGATCCTTGCGTTGCGAAATGATTGATTACAGGCACTTCTATTTCATCGATAAAAAATTTATTCTCATTGGGTGCTCCTCCCCGAATAATAATATCATTTCTGAAACTTGCAGAACTTGCCACTCCGGGCAGGGACTGTATCACTCTACTAATGTCTCTGTTCCCTCCAGGGTAACGTTCGATCTCATTGGCATTAAGTTGTCGGACAGACACAGGGGTTTCTTCTGTTCTGCTAAAGGTTGCATCCACCACAACTTCTTGCAAATTGGAAGCATCTTCTTCCAATTCAAAGTCCAATTGTACAGCATTGGCTTTGGTAACCTGAACTTCAAACACCGTTTTTGATTTGAACCCCACAAATGATGCTTTCACATTATACAAGCCAGGTGCTAATCCACTGATAACATAATTTCCTTCCAAATCCGAAACAGCTCCAACATCTATTCCTTGCACAATAATATTTGCAAAGGGTATTGGATTATTATTGATTGGGTTAAGTACCTTCCCTTGTATTACGCCTTCTTGTGCAAAAAGCGTCAGGGAGAAAAAAACAAAATGGTTGACATTAAATACTCTTTCATAGCAGGGAATTGCATCACCAGTAAGGTTCGGTTTTAGGTAAAAATTGTGACTCAAATTTTAATTAGACAGTTTTTTGGTTTTCCAAAGCCTCCACCAAGGAGTATTGGGAAATTCATGATGTTCAAAATGATAACCAAAAAAATAACAGGATACAAAAGCCCATACATGGTTTTTTTCAAAGTTCCAGAATGATGTTTATTGGAATGTTTTCCTCTATGAGGTAGGAATGTTCCAAAATAAAACAATTGAAAGGTTGATAAAATAGCTGGCAACATCCAGAACAATATCAGGTTTGGTACAGGAAAAATTAATTGCAATAGATTAAATGTTATGGCCATTAAGAGAAACTGCCAAATGGTAAGGTAGTTCAAAATAAAGCTAAAGTACCAAGAAATAAAATTATCTGAAGTATGGAAATCAGGATCGTTATCAGTTGCTACATGCCGGTGATGTTTGTGGTGGTTGGGGAATAACTTCCAATAAAAATTAAAAGCAAACAAAATGGCAGCTAACCAACCTATAAAATGATTTAACCTAATATTTCTCGAAACCACCCCATGCATGGCGTCATGGGCAGTAATAAACAACCCGGTGTAAAGGTGGGTCTGCACCAGAACACCTATATACAAAATTGGACTTGTGTAATTTACAGGATATTGAAGTAAAAATACCAACGAAACTGTCCAAAGCAAAATGACCAAAAAAGCGATAATGATGCCTTTAGGATCAATGGAAGTATGCAATTGCTTTTTGATTGAAGTATTCATGGATATGACAAAGGTTTATGTCAAAAAATTAAAACTTCTTGATGGTTTCCTCCACTTTTTCCATCAACCACATTGGCGTTGAAGTAGCCCCACAAATCCCTACACTCTGTCCCGTTTTAAACCAATTTGGATCTACCTCTTCAGGACATGAAACAAAGTAAGTCTGAGGATTTTTTCTTTGCAGACATTAAATAGCACCTTCCCGTTGGAGGATTTAGTACCACTCACGAAAACAATGTGATCAAACTGTGCCGCAAAGCCCCTTAGCTCTTTGTCACGATTGGATACTTGCCGACAAATGGTATCATTTGTATTGATTGTAATACCATTGTCTTTCAAAATATTATTGATTTCGTAAAACTTATCTGTACTCTTAGTTGTCTGACTGTATAGGGTTATGTTTTTAGGGATGTTCTCAAGGTCTAGTTCATTAATATCTTGAAATACCACCGCTTTATTTCTTGTTTGCCCAAGGAGGCCTATTACCTCAGCATGCCCATGTTTTCCATAGATGTATATGTTTTCATCCTTGTCAAAAGAATTTTTAATTCTATTCTGAAGCTTTAAAACCACTGGGCAACTGGCATCCACCAAAGTAAGATTATTTTTAATGGCCAACTCATAGGTAGCTGGAGGCTCACCATGAGCCCTAATCAAAACCTTTTCGTTAGTTAAATTCTTTAGCTCTTCATGATTAATGATGATTAATCCTTTTTTTGTTAACCTTTTTACCTCTTCATCATTATGCACTATGTCTCCCAAACAATAAAGATGTCCTTCCTCATTTAGAATGTCTTCTGCCATCTCTATAGCGTAAACCACACCAAAGCAAAAGCCTGAAAATTGATCAATATGTACATTCAGTTTTAACATATATAATAAACCGACTTCTTATCTAAATGTTTGCTACTATGACTTATTTAATTATTAAAATTCAGGGAAAGTAAACCCCAATCCATTAACGCTTTAAGCAGTAAAAACAGTTCCTTGAATATTAATTAAATAGTTGCTATAACAACACTGAAAAACTCTTTTTACTTGCTTAATTCCAACCCACCTTATATCCAAAATAAGTACTTATCAGTAGGGTAAATTTTCTAGCATTGGGAATCCTTATTCTCCTTTGGGTAATTGTTTCAGGAGACAAAGATTTAATTTTATAAAACAACTTCAAATAATAGAGATAGGCAATTTTGACCCCTAATTTAGCTCCTCGTGGTAATTGGTTAATCCCAATCAGTGCTTCTTCAAAATCGCGCTCAATATCAGACTCAATTTTCGATTTAACAGTATTGTTAAAAGTTTTGAAATCCACTCCAGGAAAATATACCCTACCCCTTTCTTCATAGTCGCTCTTTAAGTCACGTAAGAAATTAACTTTTTGAAAGGCAGAACCGAGTTTACAGGCAGCATATTTTAATTCTTCATACTTTTCTCTATCTCCTTCACAAAACACACGTAAACACATCAACCCAACTACTTCAGCTGAGCCATAAATGTATTCTTTGTACTTGGAATCATTGTAAGTAGCAAAATCCAAATCCATGGCCATGCTTTTAAGAAAAGCCTCAATGAGTTCCGCTTCAATATGGTATTTGTTAACAATTAATTGAAAGCCATGTAAAACCGGATTCATACTTATACCTTCCTCAATTGCCGTATAGGTGTCCTGTCTAAATTTTTCAAGCAATCTCTTTTTATCTTTATCATGAAACGTATCAACGATTTCATCTGCATACCTTACAAATCCATAAATCCCATAAATGGGTTTGTGAAGACCTTTACACAAAGTCTTGATACCTAATGTAAAAGAAGTACTGTAGCGCTGTGTAATTAGTTTACTACAGTCCAAGGCCGTTTCGTCAAAAAGTTGCTTTGAATCCATCATAACATTTTCACTGGTTGAAAATTTTATTTTTAAATACGCTTTAAAATCTCTTTTGCTACTACTTCTCCGGAGATCAAAGATGGGGGAACTCCAGGCCCTGGAACGGTCAACTGTCCTGTATAATATAGGTTAGATAATTTTTTATTCCTAAGAGTTGGCTTTAAAATCGCCGTTTGTTTTAAAGTATTGGCCAAACCGTAAGCATTTCCTTTGAATGCAAAATAATCTTTCTTAAAATCACTGTGTGCATAGGAACGATTGTACTCAATATGCGGTCTAATTTCCTGACCTGTAATCTTTTCTAGCCTATCCATTACTTTGTGAAAATATTCATTTCTCAACTCTTCAGTGTCTTTTAAATCGGGAGCCAAGGGAATCAACACAAAGAGATTTTCTTTTCCTTCAGGTGCTACCGCAGGATCAGTTACAGAAGGGGCAGAAACATAAAACAAAGGTTTCTCCGGCCATCTAGGGTTGGTATAAATGGCGTCAGCATGTGGTTCCAAAGGCTCATCAAAAAACAAATTGTGATGTTGTAAATTCTTCAAACGTTTATTTACCCCAATATAAAACAAAAGGGAAGAAGGAGCCATTACCCTACGGTCCCAATATTTTTGACTGTAATTACTGTACTCAGGAGCTAATAAATTTTTATCCACATGATGATAATCAGCACTTGCCACTAAAAAATCAAATGTAATCTCTTCACCGTTAGCCAACTTCACTGTTTTTGCTGCGCTATTCTCTGCAGATATCGCTACCACCTCTGCGTTATTTCTAAGGACCACGCCTTTTTCTTTCGCCAGAGCAACCATTCCTTCAATAATTTTATGCATTCCTCCCAATGGATACCAAGTACCCAAAACAATGTCAGCATAATTCATCAAACTGTACAATGCAGGAATTTTCTGTGCTGTTTCTCCAAGAAACAACACAGGAAACTCCATCAGTCTGATAATTTTCTCATGGGTGAAAAACTTACGTAGGTGTTTAGACATGGATTGAAAAATATCCATTTTCAAAACATCTCTAAATAGTCTGAAATCCAAAAACTCCATGAGAGAAAGGCTTGGTCTATGGACCAAATCATTTATGCCTCTTTCATATTTGAAAGCTGCTTGTTTTAAGAAAGCATCTAACTTTTCTGAAACTCCCGGCTCTAATTTTTCAAGTTCCGCTTTAAACTCATCCAAGTTTGCTGGGATTTTTATATCATCCCCTTTACCAAAAAAAACTGCATATGAAGGGTCTAATCTGACCAAATCATAATAATCAGCTGCCTTTTTACCAAAATTGCTGAAATAATTTTCAAATACATCCGGCATCCAATACCAACTTGGCCCCATATCAAATGTAAAACCATTGGCATTAAATTTTCTAGCCCTTCCACCTAAGACCTCATTTTTCTCCAGTACAAGTACACTATGCCCTGCGGCCGCCAGATGAGTGGCTGTAGATAATCCGGAAAAACCGGAGCCGATCACAACAATCTTTTTTGGTCTCATTTAATTAGTTAATGGTAGTATAAACCTTAAGATCGTCTTTTAATAGCTTCCTTGCAATATGTATCCTGTTTTTTACTGTCCCAATTGGGATATTTAATTTAATGGCGATTTCATGATATTTAAAGCCTCTGTAATGCATTAAAAAGGGAGATTTATAAACCTCATCCAATCGATTAATCGCTTTGGTTATGTCATTCATTGCAAAATCCCCATACACTCCATTTTCAATAATCGTTGAACCGGAATTGATAAAATGAAGATTTTCAGTAGTATCCACAAAGGTTCCTCTCCTCACCATCCTTTGGTAATTGGTGATAAAGGTGTTTTTCATAATGGTATACAACCAAGCTTTCAAATTGGTACCATCTGTAAACTTGTCCTTATTGGTAAAGGCTTTTACCATGGTGTCCTGTAATAAATCATTTGCATCATCCATATCCCGTGTCAATTTTAAAGCAAATGGCTTCAAGGAAGGACTGAGCTTTGTAAGCGAATAACTAAATTCTAAAGTTGTCATGGATCCTTATTTTTGTTTAATCAAACTTACATAATGTTAAACAGTATGTCAAATATTTTGTCTAATTTTTTTATATTTTTATTAAACAAAATTTTTAATAATAGGAAATAATAAACAAAAAAACCCTTTCTAATCAATTAGAAAGGGTTTTTAAAGGCTTCCAATAAGCTAATATCACATAATTTTTGTTTAATATTATTTAATTTATTTAAACAAAAAGCTACCTAAGACCAAGCTTCGTTTAAAAATCGCAACCAATTTTTATGCATTACCTTCTCAACATCTTCTTCTGTATAGCCTCTTTTCAGCAACATCCCAGGTATTCTTGCGATATCAGCAATTGTCTCAAGGTCATAAGGACTTTGTTCTCTACCATAAGCGCCATCTAAATCCGTACCTATTCCAATATGGTTAGCATTGCCGGCAATTTGACAGATATGGTCCATATGGTCTACAACTTTCTCCAAATCACAATCCATCTCTTTGGGCAATGACTTCCCTCTAATCCAACCCGGCACCATCATCCAAGCATCTAAAGCACCACCAATTACTGCCCCTCTATCCACAAGTGCTTTGATCATTTCATCGCTAAACTGCCTATTGTGATCAACAAGAGCTCTGCAATTATTGTGGCTAGCCCAAACGTGACCATTAAAATGATCCAATGCTTCCCAAAAACAAACATCACATAAATGGGTCGCATCTAAAATGATATTTAAACGCTCCATTTCTTTAAGCAAAGCCCTGCCACTTTCTCCAAGAGGTCCGGAAGCATCTGTTCCTTGAGCATATCTCCCAGGTCCATAATGTGCTGGTCCAAGCGCTCTCAACCCATTCTCATATGCTATTTCGAGGTAACTTAATTCTACAATGGAATCTGCACCTTCTAAAGATAGAATGTAACCAACCGGTTTTTTATCATTCGGCTCTCCATTCTTCCATAGTTTGACATGCTCATTCAATTGCTTTTTATTCCTGATTTGAACCATTTCCCCTTTAGCTTCCATGGCTTGATACCAGGCCAGTTGCCCTTGGGTTTGAGCCCAAGCTTGCTCCGGACTGTTCCATCCGGGAAGTGGATTGTCCGGGGCTACATAGCGAGCAATTTGTGTTGCTACTACCAGACCAATTTCTCCTTTTCTCAAGGTAGGTAAAGAAACAGTTGCGTTCCCACGATCTGTTTTGTCAGTCATCCCTTTTTCTCGGGCATTAATTGCTTCCACAGGCTGAGTAAGATCCCTGTTCCATTCAAGGGCATTCATACTTAAATCTAAATGAGCATCTATAGTAAACATCTTTGTTATTGATTTAATGTGTTAAATGAGTATACTTAAAAAGTAATTCTCCTGTCCCTGGCAATGGTTCTCCAACTAGCAATTTGCTCACCTTCCTGGATAACAAGCGCTTCCTGGTAAGAGGCAACCGTAGGACAAATATGAATTGGAACCCCATATAAAACATCTCCTATTTTATAAGAATGTCCCTCCTTGGCTTCTAAAACAAGGTGCTCTTCACTGTGACTTACCGGTTCCAAATCCGGGGCATTTAGAAATTTCACCCGGTTATTCAATGGATTTTCAGAGGCAATCGCTTTGTAACCTAAGTCCACACATACATAATTGGAAGTAGGTAAAGACACTACCCGACACAATACCAATGCCGCGTATTCGTAAGATTGTTCCGGAAGTCCACTTGCATACCCTTCATCCCAGTAAATAAATGTCCCAGGCGCGCAAGTAATCCTTTCCCTTTTGGAATGAAAAGGGAAAGTGGTTGACCCTCCGGCAATTACATCTAAAGTTACTTGGTGTTTTTTCTCCAGTTTTTCTCGCATTTGAGCAATTGGAGCGAAGCCCGCATCACAAGCTTCTTCCCTTTTTTGAAGGTCCGGATCTCGCAAATGGCCATCATACAAATGAAACCCTACAGCGTTTAAACCTTCCATCGCTACCAGCTCTTCAAATAATTCTTCCGCAGCAGCACCGGGAGCAATACCTGTTCTATTTGTTCCCGCGTTCAGATCAATGTAAACACCAATCCCTAAACCAGCCTCCAACAGCTTTTCATTTAAGGGTTTGGCTGCATCTACATGATCTATCAGACACTTAAACTTAACCTCCGGATAGTTGGCAACTAAAGCCAAAAACCGATCAATCTTAGGCCCCACCGGCTGATAAGCCAGTAATACATCCTTAGCCCCCACAGAAGCTAGCAGTTCAATTTCAGCTATTGTGGCCCCTTTAAAGGCAGTGATCCCTGCATCAATCATGAGCTGGCATGCCTCTGCTGATTTATTGGTCTTTACATGAGGCCTAAGCCGATGAGCAGCACCAACCTCCTGAATTACCTTATCAATATTTTTTCTAGCCCTATCCAAATATACCAGCAATGCCGGACTATCAATTTTTTCAGGATGGTTTAATTCAAACCAATTGTCATGCATATAATTCCTATTCATTTAATTCAAATGTGGCCTCAATTTCCACCGATATATTGCCCGGTAGAGAGCCAAATCCTATAGCACTTCTAGATCCAAGACCATTTTCTTCTCCCCAAACATCGGCAAATAATTCGCTGCATCCATTGATAACAAAAGGATGCTCTTCAAAGTCAAGTGCACAGTTTACCATCCCCAAAACTTTAACCACTCTTTTGATCTTATTCAGACTTCCCAACTGGGTTTGAAGCGTTGACAACATGGTCAATCCTACTTGCCTCGCTGCCTCTTTCCCTTGCTCTTTGTCTAAGTCTATTCCAATTTTTCCCCTTATCATGTCACCGTTGGGCAATACAGGCCCATGACCTGAAAGGAACAATAGATTACCGGTGATTACAATAGGACGATAAACACCACCTGGAGGAGGTGCAGGAGGCAATACTAAACCCAACTCTTTTACTTTTGCTTCTGCAGACATATTATTTTTTTTGTTAATGTTATATAAATAAATCTAAAATTAGCACACCTAAAAGCCCCAATATAGACATTACTGTTTCCAGCATGGTCCACGAGAGAAAGGTTTGCTTTATACTTAAGTTAAAATATTCTTTTACCAACCAAAATCCTCCATCATTGACGTGAGAAAATATCAAACTTCCACTTCCTATGGCCAATACCATAAGGTTGGGATCCCCTACACCTGAAGCAACCAAAGGAGCAATTATACCGGCTGCCGTGAGAGCAGCCACTGTGGCTGAACCAACGGAAATTCTAATTACTGCAGCTATTAACCAGCCCAGTAGGAGAGGATTGATGGACAATTGCTGTAACGAAGCCCCAATCTCGCCACTCACCCCACTATCTACCAACACTTCCTTATACGCTCCTGCACCAGCAATAATTAAAAGTATCAACGCAATGTCTTTTACAGCTGAAGCATAGCCTTTCATAATATCAGCCACTTTGATCTTCTTCAGTATACCAAGACTAATCGTCGCCCATGTCAAAGAAATTAACATGACAATATTTGCATCTCCGATAAACATCATCAATCCATAAGCAGGACTATTTGCATCCATTTTCAAACCTACTAGGGACAACACTATCAGTAGGAATACCGGCAATAAAGCTGTAAAAAGACTGTTGGCCAGCCCCGGCAATTCACTTTCCTTTTTTGGTTTTACATTAAAAACATCCAAAGGAGTGATCTGCATTTTCCGCAAATAGGGAAGTCGCCCCAACAAAGGCCCACCCAAAACTATTACCGGAATCCCAATAATAAAACCATAGATCAGGGTAGTCCCAATATTGGCTCCAAATTGAGCGACTAACGCTACCGGAGCCGGATGTGGCGGGAGAAGTCCATGGGTAATAGACAAGGCAGCAAGCATGGGCATACCTAAAATCATTACCGGAACTTTATATTGGTAGGCTACTGCAAAGACCAATGGCACCAAAAGCACAAAGCCCACATTAAAAAACAACGGAATGCCCACAATAAATGCTGTTAGCCCTATGGCCCAATGAACATGTTTTTGACCAAAGCTATTCATAAGAAATTGAGCAATCCGTTGGGCAGCACCACTATCAGCTACGATTTTACCAAGCATCGCGCCAAGAACAATTACAATCACCAAAGCCCCCATCAGATTCCCTACCCCTTTTTGAACAGCGCCTGAAATCTCTTCTAGTGGTATTCCTAGAAATAGACCTGCGAGGATTGAGGTAATTAAGAATGCTATAAATGGCTCAACCTTGATCCAAACGATCAGTGCAACCAAGAACAAAATACTTGAGGCGACAATTACAAAAGTCATAGTGGTTTTTAAACTAAGCCAAAAATTACAGCATATTCTGCTAAATGCCTATTTCGCTATAAAAAACTTCTATAATTAATTTGACTTTTGTCTAGAATGAAAGTCGTCACTATTTTTTCCATTGAGCAGACCAATTAAACCTAAGCATGGGCCAATGGCCAAAACTATAAATATAGCATTGGAATCACTAAATACCATCATGGCAGAGACCAGTTGAATGCTAATGATAGATATAGTATAGCCTATACTGTTTACTATTGTAAGCGCTGTTCCTTTGATTTCCGCCGATGCATGTTGCGCCACAAGTGTAGACAATAATGGAGAATCTGCAATAATTACTATTCCCCAGAAAAAAGAAAACCAACAAACAGCAGTTCATTTTGGCTAGATAATAATAGCGGAGAAATGAAACAACAAAGACCTGATAAAAACAAAAAGAAAAAGCCAAACGGTTTACCCCAATCCTTGAAGCCAAAAAACCACTAAACACACAAGCGACACCTCCCACCCCAATGATCAGAAAGGATAATAAAGGTACATTAAATGTTACAGCCGAATGTTCATTACTGTATTTTAATAATATCACAGGAACAAAAGCCCAAAATGAATAAAGCTCCCACATATGCCCGAAATACCCAAAGGCTACAGAGCGAAACTTTTTGTTTTCAAAAACCTTAAAAATAGCGGTTACTTTTGCAGGTTGACCTGCTTTCCTAAAAGGGCCACTTGGCACCAAAACCAACATCAATATGCCTCCTAAAAGTCCTAAACCGGAGGTAGCCACCAAAACTGCTTTCCATGGGTAGGCGCCTCCCATTTCTTTTAGTAAATGAGGAAAGGCTGTCCCAATCACAAGTGCACCTACTAGAAAGCCAAGGGATTTACCCAAGCCTTTTTCATAATAATCCGCCGCTATTTTCATCCCTACAGGATAAATTCCTGCGAGAAAAAACCGGTAAAAAATCGTAAAAAAATCAAGCTCAGCAATCCATTACCATCCCAAGTCACACCTAAATTGAACAAAGCCCCAATAAGGGCACTGAAAAAAACACTTTTGAAGGCGAAAACCGATCTGCAATCGTTAAAAGGGCAAAAATCAATGTACCTATAATGAAACCAAACTGCACTGCTGAAGTCAAATGTCCTAAAGCACTTGGTTTCAAATCAAAATTTAAAACAAGATCATTGATAACACCGTTTCCTGCAAACCAGAGGGAGGTACAGCAAAATTGGGAGAAAACAATTACGGGGAGAATAATTTTAGAGTGTTTCAAATGTCATTTTTTCAATGAACCCTTAGATGGGTTATGGAAAACATCTTACCTAGACACCAGATCCACTCCCTCTCTAACTTCTAAAGTCCAGGTTTCAAGTTTTTTTAATAGCCTTGCACTAATGTCAGGCTCTTTTAATTTTAAGTCATTCCGCTCTTCTAAATCCTCTGATAAGTTAAAAAGTTCAATTTTTTCTCCTCTTTTTTTCGACCACCACCAATTTCCAGTCTCCGCTCCTGATAAAACTTTTTATACCGTAGGCAAAGAAAACATCTCTTTCGGGCAGTTTCTCCTGTCCCAATAAATTTTCTTTAATGCTAATGCCATCAACTGCCGAGCTTGGTTTTCGGCCGATAAAATCCAACAAAGTTGGCAGTAAATCCATAGAAAGAACCGTTTGATTATTGACACTTCCACCTTTAATTTCTTTAGGAAAACTAAAAATCGCAGGAACCCTACTTCCTCCTTCATAAGGCCCTGCTTTAAATCCTCTTAACCCTCCATTATCCCCATAATGGTTCGCTCCATTGTCAGAAATAAAAATAACTATTGTATTCTCGTACTGACCTGTTTCTTTCAGGGATTGCATAATTCGACCTACACCTTCATCCATCACCTCCACCATTTCTTTGTAAATAGAAGATATGCTATCTTGGATCACTTCTTGGGTACCCGCAGTACCAATTTCTCTCAATACTTTATCGATCCGTCTTTGATAAGGAGAGTGAGGTGCTTCATGTGGCAGGTAAAGAAAAAGGGAGCCCCCTTCACTTCGGGGTTGTGTTCTTGAATAAACTTTACACCATATTCAGAAATAAGGTCAGTAGTATAGCCTTTTTCATTTTTAATTTTCACCCCATCCCACCAGTCGAGATATCCTTCTTGATCTATGTGGCCGTGATAATCAACATTCCCACTTACAAACCCAACAAACTCATCAAAACCCTGAAGGGTAGGGTTGAAAGCTTTGTCGTACCCAAGGTGCCATTTGCCAAACATCCCTGTATTGTAACCGAGTTGTTTTAACTCCTCTGCCAAAGTAACTTCAGCTAAGGCTAAACCTACATCTCTATGGCTTTTGGCAGTAACAACCCCTTCCACACCCGTTCGTTGCTGGTATTTCCCGGTCATTAAAGCTGCTCGAGTGGGACTACATACCGAGCCATTGGAATGATAATCGGTAAACAAAACCCCTTCCGAAGCCAATAAATCCAAATTTGGCGTATTTATATACTCATTTCCATAACAAGAGAGATCTCCATAACCTAAATCATCTGCCATTATTAACACAATATTTGGCCGCATTGACAAGCTCTCTTTTTCACCTCCACATGACAATAGCCACGCACTCATTAACAGAAAGAAGTAGGGGTTTTTCATTTTATAAAAGTGTGTTACATTTGAGATTTAAGATCTGCTAAAATGGAATTCATTATCAGTCGAAATAGAAATTGTCCTTGAATATAAAAACAAAAACTCCGGCCTATAAATAAATCTCCATTGCCCTAGCGAAGTTAGGAATAGAAAAAAACATTTCCTTCTTTTTCCTAACATTCAGTGACAGAATTTCCTTTTTATGACATTCTAATCCAAAACCATTTCCTAGGACCATTTCGATTTGACAACTGAATCCATCAATAAACCATCTTATCAGTCCTAAACTAACCGTTAAAGTAAAGGCTGCTTCCGAAATATCGATTTCAGATTTGACCTATGTAATAGCACAAAGCCGATTACTGATCGATAAAACCTACCACTTCATAAGCCCTCGTACCATCAATTTGAATTTTTTCATAAAGGACATTGGAAAATTCATAATAGGTATAACCTTCAATGGTTACCCTTTCATAGTCTTTGGGTAATTCATAAATTATCGTTCCAACTTCAGGCTCTACTACTTCATAGGCATTGTTTACCTGGATGAAAAAGCCCCATTGAACCAAAAATAATCTCTACGCGGATGTTTTACCTTGACATAACCGACCGGAAGTGTTTGAATACGAAACCCTTTTTTGGGAGCAATAGCTATATACCTTCCACCTGAATAGGTATAGAACTTATTATTTGCAAAGTAGTAATTGACATCTTTGTACTTAACGACTGTTCTATTGGGCAGAGTCCTGACAGCCACCACCTTTTTATTAGGTTTTTTATATACCACTTGCTTACTTGAAACCCGTCTATTTTCTTTATTTATAACAACAACTTTCTTTGATCCACCCGTTTTTTGGGCTGTGGCCATTTCAGGAACGGAAACAATAAAAAGGAATACTAAAAGGCTGGAAATTTTAATTATATTTTTCATAATTCTATACTTTTTACCCGGTATACTCAAATGATTTTTATCAACAGGCCTTAAACCTTTAATTAATTTTAGACATGCTATTGCTTACTGAAACTACTTCAAAACTATCCATTTCATTGCTGTATCTAACTTTAAACAACAATACAAAGTTAAAATCTCCAATCAGCCAGGTTTTCTTTCAGTTCCAACACTGTCTGAGAAGGCTCAAGAAACCTTAATTTCTAACCTGGGTTGAAAATTCTCTAAAGCAGTAATTCAATAGGTATTAAAAAGCCATTGCGTTTTTCGGGGTTAAACATATTCATTTGACAATGGCCAGAGGAAATGGTTTAATGAGACAAAAAATATCCTAACTGTCTAATAAAAAAAATGGGAATATGGCACCGTTCAAGATAAATTTGAAGTGGGAAAATCATATAACCTTTATCCACCTCAATTTGTACCACTTGGTACCAACTTTAAATTGAATAAAATAACTGCCCGAAGGGAGGCTTTTCAGGTCCTCTTCTAATTTAATCTTTCCTATCTCATCTAAAATGCTCCCCCTAAGTACAACACGCCTCCTGAACTCCACACCATGTAAGTGAACTCCGGACGATCTTGTAGATCAAACAGATCTAAATGAACCTCGCCCCCTGTGTATGGCATAGGATGAATTCGTGGCTCTTGGTTGAGAAATCTTGGATTATCCACCCTCAAAACCGGACTAAAACTTAACTCACCCTCTTCATCTTCAGCTTTTACCTGATAATACCAATAGGGATTATTAAAAGTTAAATAATCATCATGAAACATCACTTTGACCCCATAATTTTGACTTGACAAAACTTCAATTGGATTAAACTCCATGCTTTGACCATCAGCTCTTAAAATGGTATAGTCTGCAGGCAATTTAGTGTCATTCACCCAAGATATTTCCACACTATTTCCATTAAAAAAAGCTTCAAACTCCATCCATTCCAAAGGCAAAACACTTAATTCATTGATACTTGAAATAGCAAAAGCATTGTTTAACAATTCATTTAATACTACAGTCCTTCCTGCCCATAACTTTCCCGATAGTTCACTTGCAGGCAAATGTAAGCCTGCTGCTGCTTCTCCATTTCCTGTTAACCTTACATGATCCACGTCTTGAATACCTAAATCATCGGCTAAAACCCACAGGTTAATTAATGAAGAAGAGCCGGCAGAAGCTGTTATTTCAAAATAGCTGTTCAACTCAAAAACAATTTTTGTCCCATCTACATCATTAAAGCCGGGGTCATAGGTTACGCCGGGATTATTAAAATACCGAATAGCAATACTATTCCCCTGTTCGGAAAGGTTTCCGTCCAATAATAAATGCCGCGGAAATCCTAGTTCATTGTCAAAAAATGGAAACAAAGCATTCCCTTGATCAGGGATTTCAGGAAGGTTTTGATAAACCATCTCCTCCAAATTATGCCAATTCCCGCCACTGTAATGATAGGTTCCTGAAGGCCCAAAATCTAAAAAGAGCGAATTGTTTGAAAAATCAATATCTCCGGCTAGTTGCTCAAAGTTTTGGAGAATGATTAAGTCATGATCAAGGATCAGCATTCCAGCTTCCTTATTCATATCCAATTCAAAAAGCTGAAAAGATGGGATAGAAATCAGCTGACCACTTGTCCCATCAACAATCAAACGGGTAGAAGTCCCATTCACCGTTCCTCCATCCCAATATATCAAGTCTCCTTTTACCTTTAATAGTAGCGGCAAGACCTTCTCTGCAGCACCTGAAAAATACAAATTGTTGTAAATAAAATCATCCTCTGATGTTGTCATGGTACTTTCTAACAACTCTTGGGAACCTCCTTCTCCCGCGTAGATAACATTTCCATCCAACTGCACACTTACTGCATCAATTATGGGTCGTTCTCCGGAAAGCATCAGATTAGCCCCTTCCTCAAGTACAAAAGAACTTGCTGGCCTACTATCGGACCTGCGTATTATTTGATTAAAGGCTTTGGTCCCTTCAGAAATTAATGTGGCACCGGATAATATTCTAAAATCTCCATAATCCTCAGTTCCAAACTTATCTTGGATATTGAATGAAAAGGTTGAGGTATAGAAAGGAGTCTGTTCCTCATTGACGGTTTGCTTTACCGCACCACTCTCCACCACAAAGCTATTGGCTTTAAAGGCCGCATTAACCACCAAGGTATCCTCCCCATCAGGCGCAAAAATCACCCCAAACCGACTGTTCAAATTGCTTGCACTCCAAGAATTTCGATCAACAATGGTTCGGCTCTTGCCTTTAAAAACGAGGGTGCCTGTTTCCGGATAAATCCAATCTGTAATTCCAGATGTAGCATTGAAATACTCAAAATTGCCGGCTTCCTCTGTTATGCTATGCAACTGCCCAAAAACCCATAATTCGTGGGTTTGTAAATTAAGCTTTTTACCGGGATCAATGGATGAAATGGTTTCAGCAAAAAGATATAAACTCCCTACCTCCTCCGATTGGGTCAACCTCACTTCTTGCTTCCATCCAATAAACACCTTGCTGATCCGTTTTGGATAGTCGGTCGCAGGTATCCACTCTGCCCCATTGTATTGTTCCCATGTATTGGGATCGTCCCAATCTCCCACCCCATCTTCAGGCAAATTGCTTCTATAACAGGTATTGTCAAGAGGGATGGCACTTATTGAAGGAAAACTTAAGAATAAAAATAGCGTAGCAAAGATAATGGTTGATACAAACCGTTTAGAATAATTAAAAATCGCTATTTTATAAAAAATATCCATAACAAAAATGAATAATTAATTAAAATAGTGATTTTACATTTATTTTCAAAATATATAATTCAAATAAACTTATATAAACTTCTTTTATATCGCATAGAATCAAAACAACAAACGAATCAGTAAGCCTTTTATTAAAAGAAAACGGATATCAGGATAACTCAAATATTACTTTAAATTTGTGAGGTAATCTGATATTTTCCTCATACTGCATTTAATATTATGCCATTAGAAATTCTCAAGCACAACTTTCGAAAAAGGCTCTTTTTGAGTACCTTTTTGTTTTTGGCTTTTTTATCACCTTGCCCGCATCTGCGGCCACGTACAAAATAAGCCTGCTTACATGCGACCCCGGAGATGAGTTGTATTCCACCTTTGGCCATAGCGCCATCCGTGTAGTAGAATTGGAGAGTGGACAAGATCTGGTATTCAATTACGGAACTTTCGATTTTAACACACCCTTTTTCTATATTAAGTTCATTCGTCGCACCTTGGATTACCAATTGTCTTTGACTACCACAGCGAATTTTTTACGGGAATACAATTATTTCAAACGAAACGTAAGGGAGCAGGAATTGAACCTATCACCTGAGCAAAGCCAGGCAGTTGTGGCTTTTCTGCAAAACAACTACCGGCCTGAAAACAGAAAATACCGGTATGATTTTTCTTTGACAATTGTGCTACCAGAATTACAGGAATGTTAGAAAGTGTATTGGGGCAATCTTTGAGATGGAACTACCCAACTGAAGCAGATGAAAAGACTTTTAGAAATTTAATTGATGAATACGTTTATCCTCTCCCTTGGTCAGATTTAGGCATAGATCTTGCGTTGGGTGCAGTGATTGACAGGGAAGCCACAGCGGCAGAAAAAGCCTTTCTGCCGGATTATTTAGAGGCTTCATTCAGTAGTGCCACGATTATAGGTGATGGACCTGAAAGGCCTTTGGTAAGCCGGACCAATACCATTTACGACTTTCCAAAAACTGCGAATAATGAATTTAATTTGGTAAATCCTTATGTGATTTTCTGGGTATTTGCGATACTTGTTGGGATTGTGACCTTTATAGGTTTCAAGAAAAAACGTTTGTTCAAAGGTTTTGACATCAGTCTCTTTACCATTTTGGGTTTATTAGGAGTATTGCTTGTATTCCTTTGGTTTTTCACAGCCCATTCTCAAACCAAAAACAATTGGAACCTCTTTTGGGCATTTCCGGGTCATTTGTATATCAGTTATTTATTGATCAAAAAACCCAATAAAGTAATATTGAAAAAATTACTGGTAGCCGCAATGATACTGGCTGATTTGGCTTTGGTGGTTTGGTTATTGGGCTTTCAATCATTTCATCCCAGTATTTTGCCATTATTGCTAATCATTATTCTAAGGACAAATTTCCTATATTATAACATTGATCGGTTCAGTTATTTAAGGAAAAGAAACTGAATCATCAAACTATTCATTACCCATTAAGCGTTGTAGGTATATAATTAAAAAATCCAGATGAGCTTCAATATTATTTCAGATTATGTCCCAACGGGTGACCAGCCTAAAGCCATCAAAAGCCTGGTAGAAGGCATTAATTCTGCCGAACCTTCCCAAGTACTGTTAGGAGTAACCGGTTCAGGAAAAACCTTTACCGTAGCCAATGTGATTCAGGAGGTACAAAAACCCACTTTGGTACTTAGCCATAATAAAACGCTGGCAGCTCAATTGTATGGTGAATTCAAACAGTTTTTCCCCAACAATTCTGTAGAATATTTTATTAGTTATTACGACTATTACCAGCCTGAAGCATTTATTCCTACCAGTAGTACCTATATAGAAAAAGATCTTTCTATAAATGAAGAAATTGAAAAATTAAGACTATCTGCAACTTCTGCCCTTCTTTCCGGCAGAAGAGATGTAATCGTCGTGGCATCAGTTTCCTGCATTTACGGTATAGGAAATCCTGATGAATTTGGTAAGAACGTCATAAAAGTTCAAGAAGGAGATAGAATACCTAGAAACCAATTCTTATTTAAATTGGTGGAAGTCCTATACAGCAGAACCTCAGGTGATTTTACCAGAGGCACTTTTAGAGTGAAAGGTGATACAGTTGATATATTTGTAGCTTACGGAGATTTTGCCTACCGGATATTCTTCTGGGGAGATGAAATAGAAGCCATACAGAGAGTGGACCCAGTGAGCGGCAAAAAATTATCTGACGAAAAAATTATCAGCATCTTCCCTGCCAATTTATTTGTCACCGGAAGGGATGTGATAGACACCGCCATACATGAAATTCAAGACGATTTGGTTGCTCAAGTTTCTGCATTTGAGCGGGACATGAAATTAATGGAAGCCAAAAGGCTCAAAGAGAGAACGGAATTTGATTTGGAAATGATTAGGGAGCTGGGATATTGTTCAGGAGTGGAAAATTACTCAAGGTATTTTGACCGGAGACTACCAGGGACTCGCCCTTTCTGCCTTTTGGATTATTTTCCCGATGATTTCTTGATGGTAATTGATGAAAGCCATGTCACTTTACCACAAGTTAGGGCCATGTGGGGTGGGGACAGATCTCGGAAGACCAACTTGGTAGATTATGGTTTCCGACTTCCTTCGGCGTTGGATAATCGCCCATTGAAATTTGATGAATTTGAATCCCTTACCAATCAAGTAATTTATGTAAGTGCCACCCCGGGAGACTATGAGCTTAATAAATCTGAAGGGGTAGTTATTGAACAAATCATTCGTCCTACAGGGCTTCTTGATCCCGTGATCGAAGTTAGACCAAGTGCTGATCAGATTGATGATTTATTAGATGAGATCGACCAAACAATTAAAAATGGATTCAGGGTATTGGTGACCACCCTTACCAAGAGAATGGCAGAAGAACTGGACAAGTATTTGGCCAAGGTGGGTGTAAAATCCCGTTATATTCATTCCGAGGTAAAACCATTGGACCGGGTGGAAATATTAAGAGAGCTTAGGCTGGGTGTATTCGATGTTTTGGTAGGGGTAAACTTATTGAGAGAAGGTTTAGATCTACCTGAAGTGGCTTTAGTAGCTATTTTAGATGCTGACAAAGAAGGCTTTTAAGAAATGAAAGGAGTTTGGTTCAGACCATTGGCCGGGCAGCAAGAAATGCTGAAGGAAAAGTAATTATGTATGCGGATAAAACTACTGAAAGCATGCGATTATCCATTGAAGAAACCAATAGAAGGAGAGCAAAACAACATGCTTATAATGAAGAAAATGGCATAACCCCTAAAACTGTTATCAAGTCACATGACAGAATTATGGGCCAAACCAAAGTAGCAGACAGTAAACGAAATGCCAAAGTTTATGTCGAAAATAATCCTGAAGAGATGGATGTGGCAGCAGATCCAGTGATTCAATATTTAAGTAGAGAAAAACTTGAAAAATTAATCACCCAAACCCAAAAAGAATGGAAGCTGCTGCCAAGGAATTGAACTTTATGGAAGCTGCCAGGTTACGAGATGAATGGACGGGACTTAAGAAAAGACTGGAGATTATTAACGTTGGTAAATAAATGAAAATAATAAATTGCATTGTCCTAATCGTGGGCATCACCATTCTAACCACAGAACAAATTAAAGCTCAACAAGCAGGAGGTAGTTTTTGGTTAGTACAGGAGTTGATCTAATTAGGACTGATTTGAACAAAATATTAGAAAGGGCTCAGTTTGGTGCTGAGGTCAATTATTTCTATTTGCATCAATTGTCTTTTTCCGGAGGTTATGAATACAATATCAACCATCCAAATCAGGTAACAGCCGGCTTAAGGTATTACCCATTAGAACCTGTATTTCTGCGTGCTCGTGCTCTTTTAGGGAATGGTGCAGATTTCGGCTTAGGAGCCGGCTACACTTATAATTTAAGCTATAGAATGCGTTTGGAAGGCATGACGGATTATTATGTTCAACGAAAAGCGATAGGCTTACGGGTTGGACTTGCAATTTTGATAAATTAAATGAAAAATGACCACCATTCAGGACATCACGAGACTAGCTCAAAGAGGAGAAGGCCTGCATGTTGAATTTAAAAAGAAAGCGGCTCATCCTGAAAAAATCGTTAAAGAAATTATAGCGATGGCAAATACAGATGGAGGTCATCTATTACTTGGTGTTGATGATGATGGAACTGTAAGTGGTCAACGCCATATTGAGGAAGAGGTTTATGCAATGGACAAAGCGATCAAAGAATTGATACATCCTCCGATAAAACTAAACTGCACAGTAAAGGCACTCAACCAAAAAAGGGAGTAGCCATTTACAAAATAGAAAAAACACTTCTGCCCCTCATTATTTGCGTGAAGGAAAAAGAAAAAATCCTATGTCAGAGTAGCCGACAGAAGCATCCAAGCCAGCCGTGAAATGTGGGAAATAATGAAAAGGAAAAATAATTCGAACAATGTAATCTTCAAATACGGGAAAAAGGAAGAGCTGTTGATGAAAGCTTTGGCCAATCAACCATACATTACGTTAAAGGAGTTTATGAACATGGCTCGAATTCCTGTTTACATAGCCTCCAAAACACTGGTAAAACTAGTTATCGCCAATGTTTTGGAGGTCATACCACAAGAATCAGGGGACAGGTTTAAAACTAAAGCCCATCTTTAGTCTCCAACTGCTCCACCACTTCCCAGACTAGGTCTGATTCAAAGCCCCTAAATATCAGGAATCGCCCTACTTTGGATTTCTTTTTATACAAATCACTTTCATTGGTCAGTTTCCACTTCCTATCTGCCAAGTGTAACAAAGTATCATGGTATTCCTCGGGCTGCAATAAATCTAACCCTTCCTGAACCAATTGATCTGAGATCCCTCTCATTTTAAGTTCTTGCCGAATCCTTACTCTTCCCCAACGTTTCAAGTTAAACCTTCCTTTAACGAAACTACTCACAAAGCGCTTCTCATTGATGAAATCCTGCGCAATTAAATTTTGTAAGATTTTTTCTTTCTCACCTTCCTCTAAATCGATTTCATCCAGCTTGGTCACAACCTCAGAAATAGCTCGCTCCTGATAGGCGCAATAAGCAGCTATTTTTTTAAAGCTTTTGAATAGCTATTGTTCTTTTTTGAACCTGAAACCGAATTTCCTTTTTCTGGAACTGACATTTTACGTAATTTTAGCTTTTGGTATATTAACGGGATAATCCTGACCAAATATATAAATCTAAATAGAAATATCATGCGAAAAAAATTGTTGCAGGAAACTGGAAAATGAACTGCTTACTTGAAGAAGGTCAAAAACTTACTTCTGAAATAGTAAACATGATAAAAGACGAGCCAATTAAGGACGTTAAAGTAATATTAAATCCTCCTTTTGTACACCTACATGGCGTTAAAAAGCTTATCGCAGGAGTTGACAATATTGCCCTAGGTGCCCAAAATTGCTCAGACAAAGAGGCAGGTGCCTATACCGGAGAGACATCAGCAGCTATGTTGGCTTCATTTGGCGCTGAATATGTCATCATTGGCCACAGTGAAAGAAGGTCTATGTTTAATGAAAGCAATGAATTGTTGACAGAAAAAATCAAGCAAGCGCTTTCAAATGGCTTGACCCCAATTTTCTGCTGTGGTGAACCCTTGGAAATCAGAGAAGCAGATACTCATGAAGACTATGTAAAAGCACAGCTTACCGAAAGTTTATTTGGGTTTAGCGAAGAAGAAATAAAAAAATTAGTAATTGCATACGAACCTATTTGGGCCATTGGAACTGGTAAAACCGCTTCTTCGGAGCAGGCGCAAGACATGCATGCTGCTATTCGCAAGCACCTTTCATCCAAATATGGAGAAGCTGTAGCTGAAGAAATTTCTATTTTATACGGAGGAAGCTGCAAACCTAGCAATGCAAAGGAGATATTCTCTAAAGCAGATGTAGACGGAGGCTTAATAGGCGGTGCTTCATTAAAATCTCGAGATTTTGTTGATATTGCAAAATCCTTTTAAGTACCGATCTTTATAATAAAGAGAATTGCCCAGGCATTGACTTGCCGGGGCATTTTTATATATTTCAAATTAAATAACCCTAGCAATGGAATACCTGGAGTTTAAAATAAGTTGCAGAGAAGCCTATCGGGAAATCCTGATGGCAGAATTGGCAAATATAGGGTTTGATTCCTTTTTGGAAACGGATACTGGCTTCGACGCCTATATACCACAGGAAGATCAAGATGAAAAACTTTGGAATGAAGTCATTTCAAGGTACCAAGACGAAGCAGCGATTAAAATTGATGCAGGTATTCTTGCCAAAATCAATTGGAATGAGGCTTGGGAAAAGAATTATGACCCTATTTCCGTAGCAGATAAAGTTTATGTCAGGGCTACTTTCCATCCTTCTCAATCTAAAGATTACAAAAATGAAATTGTAATTAACCCTAAAATGTCCTTTGGCACGGGCCATCATTCCACCACTTATCTGATGCTCGAATGGCAAAATGAAATCTACCATACCGGCAAAGTGGTGATGGATGCCGGCTCAGGTACAGGGATTTTAGCAATCATGGCAATGAAGCTGGGGGCAGACCGTGTAACAGCCTTTGACATTGATGAATGGAGTGTGGAGAATGGAAAAGAAAACTTTGAGATCAATGGTTTCCATACCCTTGAAATGCAAACAGGAAACATCAGCTCTGTGATGACGGAAGAAGCCTATGACCTAATTCTTGCCAATATTAATAAAAATGTTCTCTTGGATGAAATGGAAACCTATGCCAAGAAGCTATTGAACGGAGGACAATTGCTTTTAAGTGGTTTTTATGAATCAGACATTGCCGATATCAGCAAAAAAGCAGAAAAATACGGGTTAACCCTTCAAGGGAAGAAGGTCCGCAACAAATGGACTTCACTGCTTTTCAGAAAAGAATGACCGAAAAGCTAAGGCAGCAAAAATTCCCACTAACTTTTTCACTTGACCAAATTTAACATTTTAGAAACTCAGATGGTAAAAAATTAGCTTTAAACTGCCCTAATATGAATTGATCACAACTCTAATAGGGCTGCCAATTTAAGCTAAAAACACTGATCCCCTTGCATTTATTTCCTATCGGGAAGTATTTGCAAGGGGATCAGAAAATAATACGTTATTATCTAATTTTAGAGTAATAAATCTTCATTTTTATTTGATCCTTATCTACGACGAATTCTTTTAACGATCGCTTGAAGGCATCAAAAGTCACCACGCCACTCTCAGTACTTGGTGTATTGGGGTACAAAAATAAATCTGTTTTAACCAGTCCTGATCGATACATGGCATCCACATATGAAGTTATCTGATTGGAATACACCCTAGTTTCAGTATTGAATGCCAAGCCATTCTGATTGGAAGTGATAGGCACAATATTTCCATCTTGATCTAAACCTGTTTGACTATTATTTTCTCCTTGAACAGCCACTTTGACCCCATCAAACCTTCTATAATACTCTCCCCCATCAGCAAAATACATAACAAGAGCACCGTAAGGATTCTTCCCTTCAGGGTATTCATCCACAGGCCCCACCTCAAGTAGTATTTGGTTGAAAGTTACATTTTCAAGGGTGTCCAAAAACTCATGCAAAGGACTCATATCAAGCTGGGTCATCATACCAAGACCTGCTTTCACACCAACTTTATCCCCGGCCACATCATAGACTACATTGGTTTCTGTGATCACCTCTGTAGGCGTGCCTTGGCGGTCGCTTATCACTTGATTAAAATGTCTGGACTGGATGGTATTGATAGGATAAGCTGTAGAAACCGTATCATCTTCATAATGGTAATACATAGTAATACCTGTTCCACTGCCAATCGCCATTGAAACGGATGTATTTTGATCAGGATTACCTTTGATAACTATTCCGGGAAAGTATTCCCTAAAAGCAAATATATTATCGAATACAGGGTCTTGAGAAGTAAGCTTTCCAAATAGCTCCGCAGCAAAGTCCTCATTGAGATCCATGCTTACCTGGTTGACCGTGTCCGGGGTTAAAAGGAAAGAACCTTCTGCCAAAGTTTCTTCCATATTAAAATCGAGAGAACTAAAACTGTAATAGGTAGTATCTTCGATTGCCTCCAAAAGTCTATGAACTTTAAACTCTTTTGCTTCATCAAAATCTTCACCTATAAGATCAACAATATTGAAGGCAAAAATGGCAGAATCAAATATGGCATTGTCTTCAGGCAAAACTCCATTGGGATTAAAAGATAACCTACTGTATCCAATGGATTCAGTGGTACCAAAAAGATCACTATGATCTCCTCCTACCACCAACCTACTCTGATTCGTTGTATTGAAAGAATCTTCCAACACCAAAAAAGAAGATAGGGGTATTTCTTCATAGAAAACCCCTATCTGGTTGGAGCCGGGATCCAGTACCAATCCAATTTCGGACGGGTCTGAACAAGCTCCTGCGAAAATAACAATTGAGCACAGGGCCCCGAGGAATTTACCCTGCAAGGTCTGTATAGATATTGTAATAGCTTTCAAAAAGCTCGTCTTGTTCATCACTATTAATTTCAAACTGTTTGTCTTTAGAAGATTCTTGAATCATGGCGGTCAGGCTCTCGGAAATATCCTCTCCTTTCACGACTACATCAGCATATTCCATTCCCAATTTCAAAAACCCTTCATAGTCTTTGGACTTCAATGGAGCCAGAAGCTGGTCGTCAATGTCCACCATTTTTATCTTTTCGAATAAATCGTCCCCAAATTTATGACTAAATCCGTTATTATAAATAGCATATACGGATTTTGTTTCTTTGAATAGCGGCTCATTCTTATAGGTAGTCTTCAGGTACAAAGGAATAAGGCTTGTCATCCAATCATTACAGTGAACTACATCCGGCGCCCAACCTAATTTTTTAACGGTCTCTAGCACTCCTTTGCAGAAGAAAATGGCTCTTTCGTCATTGTCTTCATAAAATTTATCCTGTTTGTCAAAGAAAACGCTTTTTCTCTGAAAATAGTCTTCATTGTCAATAAAATAAACCTGCAATTTGGCATTGGGAATTGAAGCAACTTTAATTATCAAGGGTTTCTCTTCCTCGCCTACTGATATATTAATACCTGAAAGTCTCACAACCTCATGCAACCTATTCTTTCTCTCATTAATCAATCCAAATCTTGGGACCAAAATTCGGATTTCCATTCCTTTTTCTTGCATTGCTTGGGGCAATGCTCTTACAAAATTAGCGACCTCGGAAGTTTGAAGAAATGGATTAATTTCGCTTGCTACGTAAAGGATACGAAGTTTAGACATATCGTGTGTGTTTTATTAAGGGATATAACGGGACTACAAATTTACAAAAAAATCGCCAATTCCCATTGTTTTTATTCAGAATAATATACTTTTGCACCTATTTTCCTATTCCACTTCAAAACGAGCTTTGGAAATACTAAAAACGATATCTTCTGTAAAACAGCATTTAAGGACCTTAAAACCTCAAAACAAGTCCATAGGATTGGTGCCAACTATGGGGGCATTGCACCAAGGACATTTAGAATTGATCCGGCAGTCGAAAAAACAAACGGACATTACATTTGTGTCCATTTTTGTCAATCCCATACAGTTTAACAATCCGGAAGACCTTCAAAAATACCCAAGGACTTTAGCTTCCGATTTAGAGATATTAGCCAAAGAAGGTGTTGATATGGTATTCACTCCTTCTGAAAGCGAAATGTATCCTGAAGCGGTAATGATGGAATTTGATTTTGGTTCTATGGAACAAGTGTTAGAAGGCCGCTTTCGCCCGGGACATTTCAATGGAGTGGCTATAGTAGTTTCTAAATTGTTCCATATTTTGGAGCCGGACATTTCTTTTTCGGGCAAAAAGACATTCAGCAAGTCGCTGTTATTCAAAGAATGGTAAACGACCTTTCTTACCCCATAAAAATCGAAGTAGTCCCTACCATGAGAGAGGCTGATGGCCTGGCCATGTCTTCTAGAAACCAACGACTAAGTAAAGACGGAAGGATTCTTGCTCCCATACTCTATAAGACTTTATCCAAATGTAAAGATGAACTTTTAAGGGGTGAGGAATGGTTTAACATAAAAAATAAGGTCATTCCGGAAATGCTTGAACCACTTAAAATAAAACCAGAGTATTTGGAACTCGTAGAATTAGGTAGTTTTACTTCTGTCAATAATCTAACACCCGAAAAGCCATACGCTATTTGTATAGCGGCACACATTGAAGAGGTACGATTAATAGACAACATTATTATCCGTACTGACCATATATAACTAATGACATGCAAATTCAGTTATTAAAATCTAAAATCCACAGGGTAAAAATCACCCAAGCAGAGCTTCATTATGTTGGATCTATTACCATTGATGAAGCATTGATGGAAGCAGCTAATATTATCGAAAACGAAAAAGTTCAAATTGTAAATATCAACAATGGCGAACGTTTGGAGACCTATGTTATCAAGGGTGAGCGAGATTCGGGACAAATTTGTCTAAACGGGCCTGCCGCAAGGAAAGCCCAGGTAGGGGATGTTATCATCATTATCTCCTATGCTAGCATGGATTTTGAAGAAGCGAAAAAATATAAACCAACCATTGTTTTCCCGGATGACCAAAACAAATTGATTTGAGCAATAAGTTAAAAAACGGTTTACGTGTAACCGTTTCTTTGGTGGTTGCCCTTTTGATTTTCTATTATCTTTATAAGGATATAGAAAGCGAAGTTTTTTGGAAGCCCTCAAGGGTACCAACACTTTTTTGTTTGCCACTGCAATGTCTATCGGGTTAATTGGCTTCTGGCTGAGGGCATGGAGGTGGAAAAGATTAATTGCCACCAACGAGACTATTACCTTGAAAACTAGCCCAATTTTTTGGTCATTGATGTTTGGCAATGTGGTCAACTTAATCTTCCCAAGAGCGGGAGAAGTCGCCAGATGTGGCGCTGTAAGAAAAACCTACCCCATAGAGTTTGGCAAAATTTTCGGCACAGTTGTCTTGGAAAGAACAATAGACATGCTCTTTATGCTATTGATGATGGCTCTGGCATTTATCTTTGAAGGCAGAATATTTTTAGAAATTCTGAATAACTTAGTTTCTATTGCTTCCATCAAAAACTTTATTTCAGACTATATCATTTTGGCCATCCTTCTGCTAATTGGCGCAATGGTTTTTGTCATTTTCATTTATTTACAGTTTAAAAAAACTGCCTTTATAGGTAAACTCCTTCAATTTGTCAGACAATTTGTCAGTGGCCTCCAAACCTTATTTCAAATGGAAAACAAAGCCGCGTTTTGGTTGGCTACCTTCCTAATTTGGATCATTTACTTTTTGATGATGTATTGGATGGCTTTATCCATACCTTCAACAAGCTCTTTATCAGCAACTTCTGTATTGATGGTATTGGTTATGGGAAGCATAGGTATGATTGCTCCGGTTCAAGGAGGAATAGGAACCTTTCATGCATTGGTAGCTTTCATCTTGTTATTTTATGGCATCCCTGAAGCTCAGGGCAAGGTATTTGCAATGCTGGCTCATACCTCTCAGATGATTATCGTTTTAATTTTCGGGGGAATTAGTTTTCTTTACCTTTTTAGAAAAAAGCAAGAAACATTATAAAAGTAAAATCGTATTAGAAGGAAAATAAGCAATATAAAAAAATGGGAATCATATTAATAGTAGTTGTTTTTGCAATTCTTGGTTATGTGGTCAGTAACAAACTGAAGAATAAGTTCAAGAAATACTCACAGGTTTCTTTGAAGGCAAATCTTTCCGGTAAAGAAATTGCAGAATTGATGTTGGCAGATCACAATATCCACAACGTCACTGTAAATTGTGTGGAAGGTCAACTTTCCGACCATTATAACCCAATGAACAAAACCGTGAACTTAAGCACGGATGTTTATTATGGAAGAAATGCTGCCGCAACAGCCGTAGCTGCACACGAATGTGGTCACGCTGTTCAGCATGCCAATTCTTATGCATGGCTAAAGCTCAGGTCAGCCTTAGTGCCCATCCAAAATATCAGCGGTAAAATATTAAACGTAGTTTTGATCGCCTCGCTTTTTGGTGGAATAGCTCTGTTTGGCTTACCTTATGAGGCAGTGGGTGTTGTTGTAGTGGGCGCATACAGTATGCTTACATTATTTAGTGTGATCACTTTACCTGTTGAATTTGACGCAAGTAACCGAGCGCTGGCTTGGGTAAAGCAACGTAATATTGTGACACCTGAAGAGTATGGAATGTCTAAAGATGCATTGAAATGGGCTGCAATGACTTATGTAGTTGCTGCTTTAGCTTCTATGGCTACTTTAGCCTACTATATGTTTATCTTTTTTGGAAATAGAGATTAACGAACTAAAATATATTTAATTTTTTTAAGGGGCAGCGTTGCCCCTTTTTTATTTTTGAGTATAACTAATTAGGGGAAACCGGTTTGTGAATATTTATCCGTAAAAAAGTAGAATTACTACTCCAAAGGTTAACTATTCCTTTTGGGATGTCATTATCAAAACACTTACCAACGTTCTTCTGAAAACAGATCTCAAATTATTGGAAGTCAGGAAAAAGGCATTAAATTAACCTACGAGATTTTTCTTTTAATGAATGGGTTTGTAACTACAAAAATTCAGGATTATGGATTTCAAACTAAACGAAGAACAGGAGGCCATCAAAGAAGCTGCTTCAGCTTTTGCTAAAACAGAACTTTTACCGGAAGTCATTGAAAGAGATATCAAATGTGAATTTCCAAAGGATCTGATAAAAAAGATGGCAGAAATGGGATTTATGGGCATGATGGTTCCCACTGCTTATGGAGGTGGTGGAATGGACACCCTATCCTATGTTATAGCTTTAGAAGAAATTGCCAAAATAGATGCTTCTGCAGCTGTAATCATGTCTGTCAATAATTCCCTTGTTTGTTGGGGTTTGGAAAGGTACGGAACAGAAGTGCAAAAAAGAAATATTTAACACCCTTAGCTTCCGGAAAATCCTTAGGAGCTTTTGCTTTGTCAGAGCCGGAAGCAGGATCAGATGCTACCTCACAGAAAACCACAGCTGTCGACAAAGGTGATCATTATTTGTTGAATGGAACAAAAAACTGGATCACCAATGGCTATTCCGCTGATTATTATTTGGTCATTGCACAGACCAACAAGGAAAAAAGACACCATGGAATTTCTGTATTTATTGTTGAGAGGAATTGGGAAGGTTTTGAAGTAGGTAAAAAAGAAGACAAATTAGGAATAAGGGCTTCAGACACCTGTTCATTAATGTTTACTGACGTAAAGGTACCCAAGGAAAATCGCATTGGTGAGGAGGGCTTTGGATTTAAATTTGCCATGGAGACATTAAATGGTGGTAGAATTGGTATTGCTGCACAGGCACTTGGCATAGCAGCCGGCGCTTTAGAATTATCTGTAAAATATGCTTTGGAAAGAAAAACCTTTGGCAAAACGATCAGTGAGCATCAAGCCATACAGTTCAAATTGGCAGATATGGACACTGAAATTGAAGCCGCTCGTTTGCTTTGTTACAAGGCAGCCTTAAAAAAGACAATAATGAAGATTATGTAAGGGCAAGTGCAATTGCCAAATTGTACTCTTCGAAGGTGGCTATGGAAACCAGTATTGAAGCCGTCCAAATTCATGGAGGCTATGGTTATGTACGTGAATACCATGTTGAACGAATGATGAGGGACGCAAAAATAACTCAAATCTATGAAGGCACTTCCGAAATTCAGAAAATAATCATATCCAGAAAGCTTTTAAGCTAATTGTAATAGTAGTAGAGAATTAAAAATATATAGTAATTTTCAAATCGGAATTTAGTTTATTCTAATTTTTTATTGGAAATTGTCATAATAAATCAGAAAAAAAATATACTTTTACAAAAAATAACTCTAAATGCACTAATCATGGAATATTACAATAAGGTGATCGAGTCGGTCGGAGTAAGGTACGTGAAGGGCAATAACTTCAAAATTGAACGACCTGTAACCATCACCGATTATACGGATTCTGAAAACACGGCCATCCTTCTTCACAGGGGCTCGCTGAATTATGGTGAAGACCAAGAATCTGTAAACGAAGGGGAAATTCTTTTTATTCCAGCAAGCAGGCCTACAAGGGTATCTTTTGGCACCGTTACCAAGCGTAACGAAACCAACAATGAAAACTTTTTGGAAAACAAGAAGAAATACCTTCAGACCATAAGCTTCAAAAACATAAAAAACCTAGATGATGACTGCATCACCACAGTCACTTTTGAAGCTAAAGTCTTCGATGTTGTAAATTTCTTTAACTCTCTGGGAATTCCCGCATTTGTAATAAGGTTCAATGACCGAATTGCTTCAATAATTGAAGATGTAGTAAAGGAATCTGAACAAAATACACCCGGCAAAGAAAGAGTAATAAAGCTATATACTGAACTACTTGTGGTAGAATTGGTTCGCCATATTCTTAAAAACAGGTTATTTGTGGAAGAGTTATCTACTAACAGTACCTATTTTAAAGATCCACGATTGATCGATATGTTCAATTATATCAAAAAGAATATAGGTGGTGACCTTTCCAACAAAGTATTGGCTAAGGTGGCCAATGTATCCGAAGATTATGTTGGTCAATATTTTAAAATGCTAACAGGAATTAATCCTCAGGATTATATCGAGTACCAAAGAATGGAAGCAGCGGTAGAATTATTGCGCACAACCAAGAAGAGCATTCGAGACATCGGAAAAGAAGTAGGCTACAAAGATACCGCATACTTCTGTAGAAGATTTAAAATGATGTATGGTCTTCCCGCCGGAAAAATGAGACGTAGAGAGTCATTAATTAACGTTCAGTGACGAATTATAAATTTTGGCATAATGCAAAACCTCAGTGATCAAGCTGGGGTTTTTTTCTGCCCCATTCCCAATAACCAATATATCTGCCCCCGCAGCCCAAGCTGCTTTGGCTTCTTTAAGAGATCGAATACCTCCTCCTACCAACAAGGGACATTTTACTTGTTCACTTACTGCCTTTATCATCTTTTTTGAAACAGGTGTTTTGGCACCGGAACCCGCATCAAGATAAAACATAGGCAAACCTAAGTACTTGCCTGCCAAAGCTGTGGCGACTGCTATATCCGGCTTATTGTGTGGGATTGGAATCGTTTGACTTATATATTCCACACTGGTCCCCACGCCTCCATTTACCAACATGTATCCAACGGGCAACACCTCCAGGTTACTTTTCGCTAAGGTAGGGGCAGCCAAGACATGCTGTCCAATCAATAAATCTGGGTTTCTACCCGAAATCAAAGAAAGAAACAAAATGGCATCTGCTTCTCCGGAAATCTGCATGACGCTTCCCGGAAACAATACAATGGGAACATTTCCTTGGGTCACTTCCTTAAGTCTGCGTAAGCACTGATCCAGTCGCTTGGCTGCAACTAAACTTCCTCCAACAAAAAAATAGTCGATCCTAAGACCGTGGGAAAGTTGTTTCAATAAATCCAAAGACGGTTGTTTGTCAAGCTTTTCCGGATCTATAAGCAGTGCTAAGCTCTTCTCTCCTTTTTTCTTCTTTTCTTTAAGGAGTTCTCGCAGTGCATTAATTCGATTCTCCTTCATCTCCTACCTTGGCCATAACTACCTCCATTAACTTTGCTTTCCCTATTCCTACTAAGATCCAAAACAACCTACTTCTCAAGTTACCGAAAAAACTATAAGGCTTTTTTCCCTGCTTTTTCTTTTTGGCCACCTTTTTTTACCCTTACCGCCAAGTCGGTTTACGGCATAAACCGCCAATACGCCACCTAAAATTGCCAAGCCACCTACTTTTAAATAATCTTGTGAATCTTGTTTGAAAAGCTGAAGTTGCTTCTCTAAAGTCTGCTCTAATTCTTCCGACTGTTTTAACAATTCCTCTTTCATCATTCTCCTTTTCTACCTTTAAATAAGAAAACATACCTGTAGAGAGAATTTTTGAGTATTCTCTGAAAGCCCCCTGCATTTCTCAAAAGATACAATAACAAAAATATAAAAGTATAAATCCCCGTTAACATTAAAAAGCCAATGGAACTGCTACCATATAACTCACTGAAATAAAAAGCCAGTGCAATACTTCCAAAAAGTAAAATAAAAGAAGCAGATATAATCATTAAAACTATGGCCGCCACTCTAGCCACAATAGAACTAATCTGGTCGGTTATTTCAGCTTTAATGATGTTTACCCTTACTTCTATTAATTTTTTTATCGTTGTAATGATCTCATTCATACAAACATAGGGGTTGAATTAACAATTTATTAAATGCGATAGTCAAGTTACTATATTTTATAGCAAAAACCTTGCAGAAAATTCCGCTTCTTTAAGAAAGCCGAACAAACCTAGGATTGTTTGGCAACCACAAAGAAAATCAAATCCCTTGAAACAAAAATTGACAAACTCCAGAACCGAAGCCAATCTTGAAGTGTTGTAGTGAAATTACAGCATTCTCAAAAATCAAAAATTTGGGATATCGAAAAAAACACTACCATGCATAAGAAAATGAAAGTTGAAATCTGGAGTGATGTGGTTTGTCCATTTTGCTATATCGGTAAGCGTAGATTTGAAAAAGCTTTGAATGACTTCCACCAAAAAGATCAAATTGAGGTAATTTACCGTAGTTTTCAGTTAAACCCGGACATACAAACTGACACCAATAAATCGGTGGAACAATATCTTTCAGAAAGTAAAGGCGTTACTCTAAATAAAGCCACTGAGATGACGCAATACGTCACCGAACAGGCAGCTTCAGAAGGACTTGGTTTCCATATGGAAAATGCTGTGGTTGCAAATACCTTCAGGAGCCACAGAATTTTACAACTAGCCTTATCGCAAGGAAGGCAACAAGCAATGAAAGAACGCTTGCTTAAAGCCTACTTTATAGAAGGCAAGAACATAGATGATATTGACATTCTAACAGACTTATCACATGAAATAGGTCTTTTATATGTAGAAGATACTCTTCAGAATGACAACTTTTCGAACGAAGTAAAAAGGGACATTCTAGAATCTAAGCAACTTGGTATCCAAGGGGTGCCATTTTTTGTATTCAACCGTAAATACGGAATTAGTGGCGCTCAAGACACCAAGGTTTTTGCTGAAGCAATCAATCAATCCTTTAATGAATGGCAGGAAGCAGAATTCCAAACAGAGGATAATTGATAAACCCTGAGCATTGCGTATTACCTGCTACTGGTTGCTCGCCATCAAGTAGCCTTTTTGTTAACAAAGCCTGCTTATAATAGTTACCAATGAATAAATTGATATTTAGAAACCAAAAGATCCACATCAATACAGTGGCAATCATTTAAATGAATGGGAAAAAAGTAATAATAATAGGGGCCGGTATAGCAGGCTTGGCAGCTTCGATTCGATTATCGATTAAAGGGTTTCAAGTAGATGTATTTGAAGCAAACTCCTATCCCGGTGGAAAATTGACCGAAATTATTATGGACGGTTATCGATTTGATGCTGGCCCTTCTCTATTTACTTTACCTGAGCAAATAGATGAATTATTTGCATTAGCAGGCTTAAAAACCGAAGACTTCTTTCGATATAAGAGGCTCGAGGTTAATTGCAATTATTTTTGGGAAGACGGTGCAAGGTTAAGTGCTTACTCTGATTTGGATAAATTCACTAAAGAGGTAGCGTATCAATTCGGGGAGCAACCGGAAAACATCAAAAAAGCACTTGATAAATCAGCCTATATTTACAAGTACCTCGCCCCTTTGTTTATGCATAGGTCTTTACACAAGTGGAGTACTTGGCTAAATAAAAAAGCCATGGCTTCCTATTTTAGGATAGGTAAATTTGGTCTTTTTCACACCATGAATCAAGCCAATCAACGACAGTTTAAACATCCAAAACTGGCTCAACTATTTAATAGGTATGCCACCTACAACGGGTCGAACCCTTACCAAACTCCAGCTACTCTAAATATTATTCCCCACCTGGAATTTAATAAAGGGGCTTATTTTCCCACCGAAGGCATGCATTCGATAACTTCCAGCCTTTACACACTTGCCAAACAATTGGGCGTAAACTTTCACTTTAATAAGGCCGTGGATAAAATCTTAGTCAAAGATAAAGTAGCCATTGGAATGCAAGCAGGAGGCAAATCTTATGATGGCGATTATATCCTTAACAACATGGATATGGTTACGGCCTATAAAACCCTACTTAAAGAGGAAAAACAACCCACACGCTTATTAAAACAACCCAAATCCAGCTCTGCTTTGATTTTTTACTGGGGTGTTAAAAGGTTTTTCCTGAACTCGATTTACACAACATTCTTTTCAGTAAGGATTATGCAAAGGAATTTAAAGCTATTTTTAAAGATAAGGACATCGATGATGATCCTACAGTGTATATTAATATCACCTCAGTGCAAAAAGCAAATGATGCGCCTGAAGGTGCCATGAACTGGTTCACGATGATCAATGTACCTAACGACCAAGGTCAGGATTGGGAATACTTAAAAGCCAAAGCTCGAAAAGCTATCATTAGAAAAATAAATACCACCTTACATACGGATATTGAGCCATTGATTGAAGTGGAACAAATCTTAGACCCTATTGGTATAGCTACTAAAACTTCATCAGCGAATGGTGCCTTGTACGGAAACAGTTCAAACAACCGTTATGCTGCATTTTTAAGACACCCTAATTATACTCAAAAATTAAGAATTTGTATTTTTGTGGGGGGAGTGTGCATCCCGGAGGTGGCATCCCATTGTGTTTATTGTCTGCAAAAATCGTAGCAGACATGATTCCGAAACCTTAAGAAGCTACCAAAACCTTATAGGACTCATATAGTCCATAGACCTCTCGCACATAGCGAACCGTCACATGGCCTTTGGCATACCCACTTTTTACCCACGGATCTCGATACACTTCAGGTTTGGACTTTCTCTCAAGGTAATAGGCCACATTCTTCCACCTTTTGTTGTCTTTCCCATATTTATAGGCCAAGCGCCAAGCGTCTTGATCATGACCATGCCCCACATTGTAGGAAGCCAAAATAAATTTTATTCTTTCATTGTTATCAGGCACTCGGTCAAGCCAAAATCCGTCCAAGTATTTGAGATAATTCACCCCTCCTCTTAAACTTTCATTGGGATTGTTTGGGTCATTTACCCCAAAGCGCTGCAAGGTAACAGGCATCAACTGTAGCAAACCTACTGCTCCTGCATAGGAGACAGCGGAATGGTTAAAGCGACTTTCTTTATACACTAAGGCAGCCAATAACCTCCAGTCCCAGCCCAGGTTATCGGCACCTTTTTTTATAATTTCATCGTAAGCAGAAATCCTATCACCTGAAACTGAAGAAAAAGCTGAAGAGGACCTGTGATAACTGTTTTTCTTATTAAGAAAATACTTGTGATACAATATGGCTTTGTAGCCTGTTCGATCTATTCTCTCTATCCACTCATTGATCTTGGCTTCCAACTGGGGGCATTTTTTCTGATGGCCCAAGCTACAGGGTTAGGTTGACTCACCGTAAGGCTTACATCTAACAGGTCATTGTAGGTTGCGTTAACCAAAGCGATATCATTGTCCACTACCGTATAGTCAATCTTTTCTTCAATTACCTGGTTGATCAAGTCTTCCAAACTTGTATTCTTTTCTTCGATAGCCAAGGAAAGTGAGAGAGAATCGCTAAGTACAGAAAGCCTTTCTTTATAAATCGTTCCTTTTTTTATATAAACCTTTTTATTAGAAAGTTGGGTTAGGCTATCCACATGGGATTGATCCTTACGCTGGACCACCACCGTTTTCATGCTATTAAGAGGTGCCGTAAAATTGGCTAACTTTTTCGCTCTTCGTTCACTTCAAAGTTTATGGCAACAATATCTGCTTTCCCCTTATTCAGGAGGCGAAATCCATCTTCTAGGTCATGCTTAACAATTAACCTTAGACTCACTCCCAATTGATTGGCCAAATTCCGCAGCAACTCAAATTCATAGCCCATAGTCCGACCCCTATAGATATAATAGCTGGTAGAAGAGTTATCTACAACTGCCCTAATAAAACCTCTTTTTTTAATGGCATCAAAATCTAACACAGCAGGGTTTTCCCAATATTCCGGCACTTTTTTTCTTCTACATTTGGCTTGCAAGAAGTCAATTCGAAGGCTATAATAAGCAAGAAAACGCTAGAAATGCTGATTTTTGACATAGAGTGGGCACTCTAATCGTGCTTTGGTGTTTTCAATTATAGGCTTTTATCCTTAATATACCAAAATTAGCCCCGCAAAATATAAAAGGCGAAGCACTATTATTGTGAATTCTCTCCCAAATTGGCGAAATAAATATTTCCGGAAAGCCGCATAAGTTCTATTTCATTTTCTTTAATGGTGTATAGCGACTCTATCAATCTGCTCTCAGCTTGCAGTCTACTCACTTGGGCATCCCTAAACTCAAGATAATTTGTGATTCCCAAGCGAAACCTATCTAATGTAATGTCAGAACTTTCCACAGCCACCTCGTAATTCAATTTTTCTATCTCCAAAAGCCGCTTGCTGTTTTGATAGGTATTGAAGGTTCTTTGTAAATCAGACAGCATTTGATTTTCATATTGCTCGATCAAGTGCTTCTGATTGTTGATTTGAATTTTAGCTGCCTGAATGCGCTTGTTTAGGGCCAATCCGCTGAATAAGTTTAAGCTTATGGTTGCTCCCAAATTAATTCCTTGTTGCTGATTACTTAGCAAAAATCCAGCATCTGAATTTAAAGTATTGTCTATATAAGACCCGTTCAAAGTTATGGTCGGCAGCCTTTGTGCCCTCAGCTCTTTTAATTGGAGATAGGCGACATTCTCCATTCTTTGAGTAGCCAAGAAACCCTTATTTTGATCAAAAGCGCTTTCTTTCAATTCTTCAAGCGAAAAGGAATCTTCTATAGTAATGGTATCATTTACCACGAAGTCTTTATCCGGCCCTATTGCTAGTAATTCATTCAAATTAACCCTTGAGTTTTGGATCACTTGTTCTTGGGCTACTAGAGCTGTAAGGTCCGCATTGTAATCTACCTGAGCCGCTAAAAAATCTCTTTTAGATGCCCTTCCCAATTCATATTGAGCTTTGGCAATCTCCAGTCTTTCATCAGACAATTTTAAAGTGTGGCTAAGCACCTCGTACCGTTGCAGCTCAAGCACCAACCTATAATAAGCCGTGGCAATAGCGGCTACCGTATTTTCTATAACTACCTTGGCTTCGAGCTCAGAAACTTCTTTCAGTTTTCCTAATCGCTGCAAGGCAACCACTGCATCAGCCCTAAAACCATAAATGGCTACTAAACTATAATTATTGTTTCTGGTTTGCGCATTGGGGATGATTCTTGGGTTTTCCGGATCACTAACGAAGGCTTGCTCCGTATCTTCCTTCCTATATATTCGCGTATTGTTTAAGTCGAGTACAGGCATCAGCAGACTTCCGGCTTGCTTTTTCTCATTTTCTGCCAACAAAACCTGATTGGTAGCAATCTTAACATCAAAGTTATTTTCTAATCCAATCTCAACTGCCTTTTCAAAAGTTAAAGGTTCACCTTCCTGCCCATACAATGTACAGGAAAAGGCCACCATCATTCCTAGCAATATTATTTTCTTCATATTAAACTCTTGCTAATCTTCCTTTTTTAGATGTCAAATAAGTATATATACCCGGAATAATAAATAAAGTAAGCAGTGTAGCCAGTAACATCCCACCTACTACTGCCACTCCCATAGGTACCCTTCCTTCTGAACCCGCTCCCAAAGCCAATGCAATTGGAAGTATACCTAATATTGTGGAGAGACTAGTCATTAAAATGGGGCGGAACCTTGCAGCCGCTGCTCCTTCAATGGCCTCTGATATAGGGATCCCTTGAGCTTTACGTTGATTGGCGAACTCCACAATCAAAATCCCATTCTTGGTCACAAGGCCTATGAGCATGATTATTCCAATTTGACTAAAAACATTAAGGGTAAAATCGAATAACCACAATGAAAATAAAGCACCAAAGATTGCCAGTGGAACAGTAAACATAATTGTCAATGGATCCATAAAACTTTCAAATTGTGCAGATAAAACGAGGTAGATCAATATTAAAGCAAACACAAAGGCAAACACCAAACTACTAGAACTGTCTCTATATTCCTTGGATAGACCGGCCACATCGGTGGTATAGGTTTCATCAAGTACTTCAGCAGCAATCTTGTCCATTTCCTCAAGCCCAGAACCTACCGTTTCTCCCGGAGCAAGGCCTGCCTGCACCGTGGCACTTACAAACCTATTGTAACGGTAAAGTTGTGGGGAGTACTTCTTTCATTGATCTTGACCAAATTATCCATTTGAATCAATTCTCCATCATCACTTCTGACATAGAGCATCCTGAGGTTTATAGGTTCGTTCCTATCCTCCAACTGCATTTCTCCAACTACCTGATATTGCTTACCATTCATGATAAAGTAATCAAATCGTTGACCGGAATAACTCAACTGGAGTGTCCGCGCAATTTCTTGCACCGAAACTCCTATATTTCTGGCTTTTTCCCTATCGATCTCTACTTCTATTTCAGGCTTGGTAAATTTCAAATTCACGTCAGGAAAAGTAAAAACAGGGCTTTGGCTTACTTTATCCATAAAAACCGGGATAATTTCTTTCAACTTCTCCAATGTCTGGGCTTGAATAACATATTGAATGGGTAATCCCGCCCTCCTGTCTCCAATGGAAGGCTCCTGCGCCCCAAAAGCCCTAACGGCTGTTTTATTCTTTAAATAAACGGCAACCTCATCAAAAATTTCTTGCTGACTTCTTTCCCTTGTTGCTGCATCATTTAACACCAGCCTTATAAATCCTGAATTAGTACTGGCTGAACTAAAACCGGGAGAAGTAACCGAAATTAATCCTGCCCTTTCTTCTTCAGGAATCATCTCAGACAATTCCACGGTCATTTCATCAATAATTCGGTCCATATAGCTAAAAGTAGCCCCCTCAGGTCCGGCCATATTTATTCTTATTTGTCCCCTGTCCTCTAAAGGGGCAAGCTCGGAAGGGATATTGTTAAATAGATAATAGGTTCCAAGCCCCATAACCCCTACCAATACAAAGGACATCCACTTTATCTTCATAAATGAGGATAGGGCTTGCACATAAACCTTATTTAACCAAAGAAAGAAAGGCTCTGTTTTGTTATACAACCAATTTTGTTTCTTCCTCCTCTTCAGTAGTTTGGAACTGAGCATTGGTGTCATGGTGAGGGCCACAAAAGAAGAAATGATCACCGCACCGGCCACTACCACACCAAACTCTCTAAACAACCTACCGGTGGTTCCTGTAAGAAATATCACCGGTAAAAAAACTGCTGCCAAGGCCACAGTGGTGGCTATCACCGCAAAGAATATTTCCTCCGCTCCCTGCTCTGCTGCATTTTCCGGATTTTCTCCGTTTTCTATTTTAGTATAAATATTTTCTAACACCACGATGGCATCATCTACCACCAGGCCTATCGATAAAACGATGCCCAACAGGGTTAATACATTGATAGAAAACCCTGCCATATACATGATAAAAAATACACCAATTAAACTAATGGGGATGGTGAGTACGGGAATAAAGGTCGTACGCCAATCTCTTAGGAAAAGAAAGATGATAAGTACCACTAGTAAGAAGGCTACAAATATCGTCTGTTGCACTTCACTAATGGAATTCCGAATGAATTTAGTAGTATCAAAACCTATACCCAGCTGAATATCCTCTGGCAGATCTTTCTTAATGAATTCCAGTCTTCGGTAAAACTCATCTATAATTTCAATACTGTTGGAACCGGGCAAAGGAACCAAGGCCACTCCCACCATAGGCACCCCATCTCTTTTGAGTACTGTCCTTTCATTCAAAGGAGCTACCTCAGCATTTCCTATGTCTTGAAAGCGCACGACATTATTAGATTCCTCTTTGATGATGAGCCGGTTAAATTCTTCTGAAGTACTCATTCTACTTCGTGTTCGAACTGAAAGCTCTATGGATTCCCCTTCAATTTTACCGGTAGGAAGTTCCACATTTTCACTTTGTACTTTGTTCAATACATCTGTGGGTGTAATGCCATAGGAAGCCATTCTCAAGGGGTCCATTCGCAGACGCATGGCATACTCCTTTTCCCCCAAATTCTTATTTCACTGACACCATTGATTGTTTGAAGCCTTTCTTTGAAAATATTTGTAGCGATATCGGACAATTCCAATAAACTACGTTGATCACTTTGTACATTTAAAAATACGATAGGCTGTGTATCTGCATCTTGCTTGGAAACGATAGGTGGATCAGTATCGGGAGGAAGGTTTCTTTGGGCCCTAGACACTTTATCTCTTACATCGTTGGCTGCAGCCTCCATGTCTGCTCCAATTTCAAATTCCACTGTAATGCTACTGTTCCCATCGTTACTGATGGAAGACAAGGATTTTATTCCGGAAATGCCATTAATGGCTTCCTCAAGAGGTTCTGTAATCTGTGCCTCAATCACATCCGCATTGGCCCCCACATAAGTGGTCCTCACATTTACCACAGGTGGATCCACACTAGGAAATTCTCGGATTCCTAAAAGGAAATGCCAATGATTCCAAAAATTAAAATAGTGAGCGACATCACTATGGACAATACGGGTCTTCGAATACTGATCGTAGATAAACTTGACATAATATTCTATCAGTTCGTTAAGTTAACATCAACGGACATTCCATCCTTTGCTTGCAGTACACCTGTAGTTAATACCAGTTCTCCGGGTTTTACCCCTTCCAACAACTGTACCCTAGTATCTGATCTTTGACCGATCTCCACTCTTCTGGATTCGATGACACCATCTTTGGCCACAAAAACCTTGTACCCTTCCAATTCCGGAATCACAGATTCAGACGGGACAAGAATGGCATCTGACACTTCATCTAAAACCAAACGGACCCTCACAAACATTCCGGGAAGAAATTTCTTTTCTCTATTTGGGCTTTGTGCCCTAATTTTTAAAGTTCTGGTTGCTGCATCAATATTCGGTTCAATGGCATAAACCTTTCCTTCAGCTTCATCATCGGATACATTTGAGTTAAAATAAATGATTGTTCCTACCTTTATTTCATTAGAATACCGCTCAGGAATAGAGAATTCTATCTTGATAGGATCCACATTGACAATGGTGGCGATAAGATCCGATGTACCGATCACACTTCCCTCTGATATCTGCCTAAATCCCAATTCTCCATCAAATGGCGCTCTAATAACCATTTTACTTAATTGAGCTTCGATTAAACGTAAATCTGCAAGATTGGTATTGTATTGGTTCAGGACTATGTCGTATTCTTCTTGGCTAATGGCCTCTTTAGTCAATAATTGCTTTTGCCTTTTCTCCTGACTTTCATACAATTTTTTTGTATACGCTAGCCTGTCAAATTGGGCTTTTAGCTCGTCATCATTTAAATACAGCAAGGGGGTACCCTTTTTTACAAACTGCCCTTCCTTAAACGTTATTTTCTCTACCAACCCATTTACTTCCGGCCTTAAGTTCACGATTTCATTTGGTATAAGAGAACCTGTGATATTTAAGTTGCTTTCCAGAGGTTCTTCCTTCAGTTTAATCACATTTACAGGAAGGTTTGACTGAACTCCTGTAGCCACACTTTCTGTACCTGCTGTCTCTCCTTCAGTGAAAAGCTCCATTCTAGGATAGAAAAATATAAACCCTATCACTAATAGGATAATTACAGACAAAATGATTTTGGTTTGGTTTTTCATTCTGAAAACTAATGTATCGTTTAACCAACAAGTTTATTTTAAGATATAAAGTTAAAGTAACCTTATTTGCAATAGCAAAAAAACAATAAAATTTAAGAGGCAAAACTAAGCCATTAATGGCAAGAGAATTGAATAATTAAGGGCAGAAATTATATAATTAAAAAATACCAGGTGAATATTGTCATATCCTAACTATATCCCCATATCCTTGATCTTGTAGACATCCATTGTGAGAAATTATATTTACCCCCAATTTTCAATAGACAATCTATTACACTATTCGGGTTTAAGCTTGTATTCTCCAATCCGATCAGTTGCTTATTAATAAAAAAAGGCCACCTATAAAGGTGACCTTTTCTATTAAAAGCAATCTAATTATCAGTTAAAACAAATATCGTAAACCTACCTGCATGCTCCATGTTGTTCCAAATCCACTTACATTTCTGAAAGGATTTGTAGGAAGGTTTCCTGAGATGGTAGTTAGATTAAAATCAGGAGTTGCACTTACTGACCCGGCTCTTGAAAGTAAATTTTCAGCTCCATTTAAGTCGTCCTGAATTCCCCAATCGCTGTTCAATAAATTACCAAGGTTCACAATGTCCACACTTAACTGAACAGTATTTTTCATTTTCCCAAATGTCTGAGAAACATCTTGTAAGATTCGGATATCAAACCTGTTTAACCATGGGTTAAGGAAGGCATTTCTCGGTAGGTAATCCCCTCTGTATTTGCTCAATCCATTTTCTTCTACATAGGCATCAAAGGCAGCTCTTTGCTCTGCAGCAGTGTAAACTACGCCGTCATCATCAGTAATATCAACAAAATTCATTGTTGAAGAACTCTCAGGAAGATATATTAAGTCCCCTGTAATTCCATCTCCATTAAAATCATTGCCATAAACATAAGAGAATCTTCCCTGATGTGCTCCATTATAGTAAAGTCCAATTGTTGTGGCCAATGCATTGGCGTATTCAATTCTATAACTTACACTTCCAACTATCCTATGTGGAATCGCGAAGTTAGAGATATGCAGCATTTGGTCGTTAGGACTATTAATTGTTGGGCTTGCACCCCATGCAGAACTTGCATTGGATCCATCGTTAGCAGTAACTTCTTTCGCAGAGGAATAAGTGTAATACAAAGAAGCACTAAAACCCCTGTGATAAGGCACTGATAAACCTACTGTTCCACTAAAGCTTCTACCTTTGATACTAGTATTGGAAAGAACAGTTGCATTATTTCCTCCCATCACGCTATTGTATGCGGTGCTTTGTCCGGGAAGAAAAACTTCTCTTGTGTCACCATAATCACCCGGAGCTCCACTTGAACCATAATCCATGGTATTGGTAGACCTTACTCGGTTAGCCCCGTACTGGAATACAGCATTGATATCTCTGGTGTACAATAAATCTGTCGTCAATAGCAATGGTGTATTAGGGATTTGGTAATCCAAACCAAAGCTAGATCGCCATACCATAGGCATTTTGAAGTCAGGATCTACCAATGCGAATGAACCCGGAGCACCTTCTGATGGAGAAGAGATAAAAACATCTTCAGCTCCTTGAGGAACATTTTCCACATAATAATAACGCTCAGGTTGGAAAGTAATATTGTCTATCCATCCTTCAACTTGTTCGTAACTTCCCGGTTCAACATTATTCTGTATTACTCCTGCATTGGTAGGCATATTGGTCAACCATACAAAGGGTACCCTACCTGAGAATACACCGGTACCACCTCTTAAAGTAAGCGAACGGTCTCCAAATACATCATAGTTAAACCCAAATCTTGGAGAGACCATTAATTTAGAACTTGGCCACTCTCCTGAATTGTAATTGGTAGGCATGCCAAATTGATTGGTCAATGTAATCTCATTTATGGATTCATTGGCGGTTAATTCATTCAGATAAATTGGAAGCTCTGCACGAAGACCGAAGGTAATGCTTAGATCCTGATTTACCGCATATTTGTCTTGTGCATAAAGAGAAGCCAATCCAAAATTAACTCTTGAATAAGTGTCTTGCCCGGCATAAGGATAAGTCAGGCCGAACATCGTAGGTGCAACTTCATTGGCAGTTCCCGTAGAAAGAAAATCATCTACAGAAGCATAACGGTAATAAGAGGTACCCATTCTGGTGTAGCTATTGCCAAAATTCTGAAGTTCAAAAGCAGCCCCCATGGTAATGTTGTGCTTGCCTTCTACATAATTCAAGTTATTGATGATTGAGTAGTTATTATTTATCACATCATTGTTATAAGTAAATAACTCTGTACCGAAAGAAATATAGTTCATGGAACCTTTGTTCTGCACCATATTACCTTCACCGTCATCAATTAATCCTCCACCGTCCCAGATGTCAACAAAAGGGAAGAGCTGGTCAGATGGAGAAGTTCTTTTGTCCTGAATTCTAGAATAAGTAGCCAATAATTGGTTTGACCAACTATTGCTAATGTAACTATTTAATTCTGCAGTAATGGATCTTACCGAATTCTCAAATCCATAATTCCCATTTTCAAAAGTAATGGCATTCTGGCTAACTCTGGCGCCATTTGGCCATGGAGCTCTAGGACGAGGCCCTGAAGTTGCATTGGCCAATTGGTTGGAAGTACCAACTACTTGATTGTACCTTACAGCTAATTTGTTTTTCTCATTGATGTTCCAATCAATCCTAGCCAATAGCTTCGTACTTGATTGCTCCGCCTCATTGGCATAGCCTTCGTATCTGCCCGGATCATAACCCCATTGGTTGATCAGGTGATTTTGCACAGCTTCCAAATCTGTTCTAGTAGGTCTGGCAATATTGTTTTCAGGATCAGCAATTCCATCTTCTGATGGTCTCCAAAGGTTTACCCCGGAAGCATTGGCTCCAGTAAGGATCTCTCTTTCTGCATTCACAAAGAAGAACAATTTGTTTTTGATAATAGGACCACCCAATCTAAAGCCAAAATTCTTGGTGGCAGCATCTACAGCTTCCAATTCATTGTCGCCAATTTTCCTTCCCTGAAGGGATTGGTTTTTAAGGAAGTAATAGGCAGAACCTTCTAGGGTATTGGTACCACTTCTGGTTACAGCATTGATACCTGCACCTGTAAAGCCACTTTGCAACACATCATATGGTGCAATATTTACAGTAATTTCTTCTATGGCATCCAAAGAAATTGGTTGGGAATCTCCACCTGGTAGAGGTTCACCACTTAAACCAAATCCATTGTTAAAGTTAGCTCCATCAATTTGAAGGTTATTGTACCTTGCATCCCTTCCCGCAAAGGAATTCCCACTAGCTTGTGGGGTCAACCTGGTAAATTCAAGTACACTCCTGTTGATCTGTGGAAGGTTTTTTAATTGTTCATTCGAGATATTGGTTGCTGTACCTGTACGGTTTGAGGTGAAATCTGACCCTCTGTCTCCTTCCACAACAAATTCTGTCAATTCAGTGTCTCCATCAGTAAGTACTGCATTTAAATTGTAAACCTCTCCAAGCCTCAACACTATTCCTGAAAATAGTTGTGATTCAAATCCAAGGTAATTAATTTCTATAGAGTAGGGGCCTCCTACTCTAAGGTTGGGTAGGTTAAACCTTCCATCCACATTGGTAACAGCACCATACACGGAACCGGAAGGCTCGTGAGTTGCCTTTACAGTAGCACCTATCAGTGCCTCTCCTTCGGTGTCAAACACAGCTCCTTGAACGGAACTGGTAGTTACTTGCCCATAACTGCTCCCAATAGCGAGAAACAGTAATAGCACAATAAGCATTCTTTTTTGTAACAGTTGCCTCATTTTCAAATATTTAATAGGTATAAGTAAATTATAAAATCAAAAATAGGGTCGGCTTTATTTGGGTACAAATATAATCTTAAATTGGGGCTAACAGAATAGCTAAATATTAAGTTTTCAATTGAAGTGGCAAAAATAATTAACAAATCCCTAACATTAGAATTTAAAAGGAAATATTTTAAAGCCTTTATTTACCCAATTGAAAAAAAATAATCAATCGTGAATTTATAAATCACCTCATAATTATTCCACAAACACTTCTCAAATTCAAGAAAGGCATAAATTCAAAATTTTATCTTAGTGAATTTTCTCAATCGAATGCAATTTCTTCCTAAAACTGCTCCACTTTTAAAGCATTTTTTCATAGAAACATATTATATTCAATTTTAAAATGCAAACGGGCTAGCAGCTGTTTTCCTCTCTACCCGGCTTTGTATAAAACCCTTCAAATTGTAAATAATATTGAACTTTCTCCCAAGCCTACTTTACTCCTTAACTTCAAAGAGAAGTAAATGTTTATTTTACATTTAATAACTACCTAAGTAGCTGATTGGTTCGGCTTTATGATAAATAAAATTAAAGAAATTTAACAAAATGCGCAAAAAAGAAATCTTATGGTTATATATCTTCCTCTTTGCATCCTTGGCAGATATTTCAATGATTATTCATCCGGAAATTAATTACAGGTATCTCACCAAACCTTTGATCATGATTTCCCTAATGCTTTACTTTTTGCAGAGCACAAAATTAATAAAGGGGAGTTTATTGCGCATCACTGTATCTGCAGGCCTATTTTTCTCATTTCTGGGAGACACTTTACTTTTAAACAAAGATTTGTTTTTATATGGCCTCGGTGCTTTTTTCATGACGCATGTTTGTTACATCATCGCCTTTAAACTGACCCAAAATCAGACCTTAAACCTGTTTAAGGTGAATTTCATAAAAATGTTTGTTTACAACATCCCTCTTTACATCCTAACAGCATTTATCTATTTCTTGATTCATGCGCAGTTGAACGAATTAAAAATACCGGTAATTATCTACACAATGGCCATTGTCATGATGGTGACAATGGCCAGAGAAAGGTATGGAAGAACCAATAGTGCCAGTTTTTGGCAGTTGTTTATTGGTGCTTTCTTGTTTTTTATATCAGATAGTTTGCTGGCCTTGGATCGTTTTTTTTATCCCATTATCGATGGAGATCTTTACATCATGGGAACTTATATCCTAGGTCAACTACTGATCATTATGGGAATAAGAAGCCACCTTTTGCAGGTGAATAAAGCTTCAAATTAAGACTGCTTATTCCTTCAATTTTATATCCAATGACAATTCAACCAATTGTTCGTCGGAAATGCTGCTAGGTGAATTAATCATCACGTCTCTACCTGCATTATTTTTAGGGAAAGCGATATAATCTCGGATGGAATCAGTACCTCCAAAGATGGCGCACAAGCGATCAAAACCAAATGCTATTCCTCCATGAGGAGGCGCACCAAACTCAAAAGCTTCCATAAGGAACCCAAATTGTGATTGGGCTTCTTCTTCTGTAAAGCCTAGATGCCTGAACATCATTTGCTGGGTTTCCTTGTCATGAATTCTTATTGAACCCCTCCAATTTCTACCCCATTGATAACCAAATCATACGCATTGGCACGTACCTTTCCCGGATCTTTGTCGAGAAGTTCCATATCCTCTTTTTTAGGTGAGGTGAAAGGATGGTGCATGGCATGGTACCTAGCGGTTTCTTCATCCCATTCAAGCAATGGAAAATCCAGCACCCAAAGAGGTCTGTAAACAGACTTATCTCTCAAGCCTAGTTCGTCTCCCATTTTCAGCCTTAATTCAGACATTTGCTTTCGGGTGTCTTTTTCACTCCCGGAAAGTACTAATATCAAGTCTCCTTTTTTAGCACCTGCTTTTTCTGCCCATGCTTTAAGGTCTTCTTGGCTGTAAAATTTATCAACAGATGATTTAAAAGAACCATCTTCATTGCATTTGACATAAACCAATCCTTTGGCACCTATCTGGGGTCGTTTGACCCAATTGGTAAGGGCATCCAATTGCTTTCTTGTGTAATTAGCAGCACCTTCTGCATTGATTCCAAGGATTAACTCAGCACTATCAAAAATGCTAAATCCTTTGCCTTGTGCCAAATCATTAAGTTCAACAAAAGGCATCCCAAAGCGAATATCAGGCTTATCATTTCCATACAAGCGCATGGCATCTTCGTAGGTCATGCGTTCAATCTCGCCCAATTCCATCCCCTTCACTTTCGTAAAAAGGTGACGAACCAAACCTTCAAAAATCTCCAAAATATCCTCTTGATCTACAAAGGACATTTCACAGTCTATTTGGGTAAATTCAGGTTGCCTATCTGCACGGAGATCCTCATCCCTAAAACACTTTACTATTTGGAAATACCGATCAAATCCACTGACCATTAATAGTTGCTTAAAGGTCTGGGGAGATTGAGGTAATGCATAAAATTCACCACCATGGACCCTGCTGGGAACAACAAAATCTCGGGCACCTTCAGGAGTAGATTTGATCAAAACGGGGGTTTCCACTTCCATGAAATCTTGCCCATCCATGTACTTCCTGGTTTCCTGCATCATGCGATGCCTGAGTTGCAGCTTTTCTCTGACTACATTTCTCCTCAAGTCCAGATACCGGTATTTCATTCTCAACTCTTCCCCTCCGTCTGTCTCATCTTCAATGATGAAAGGTGGCACCTTTGCCTTATTTAATATTTTTAATTCACTCACGCGAATTTCAATTGATCCGGTAGGGATTTTGTCATTTTTTGAAGCACGTTCAATCACCACTCCTTCAGCCTGAACGACATACTCTCGTCCCAAGGTTGTTGCGGTTTTCAAAAGCTCAGGAGCAACTGCTCCTTCTTCAAAAATCAGTTGGGTAACACCGTATCGGTCTCTTAAGTCTACCCATGCTAATCCTCCCTTATTCCTTACCCTCTGCACCCATCCGGAAAGTATAACTTTTTTATCCAAATCCTCCAGACGGAGTTCTCCACAAGTATGTGTTCTAAGCATTGAATTAGATTTTTATTTGCAAATAATCGCCAAAGATAATGATTCAGACTAGAGATTGCTATTTTTATCCTCAAGATAAAGCAATACAATGAAGGTAAATCTCGTTTATTGACAATAAATATAGTTTAGTTCTTGCAGGAAAAAATGTATATTCGCATAGGATACACAATTTTAATTGTAATTTACTACCTTATTCGACATCACAACCCCCAGTAAATATTAATTACCCTAGAATTTATGAAAAAATATTGGACTTTCGGAGGATTATTTATCATTACCTGCATTGCATTTTGGATTTACGATGGAAATGTTCCTCAAGTTCAGGAAAATGAACCGCAAGAATTAGAAGCAAACGTTCCTGAACCGGAAGAAGAAAATTTATTATATGGAATCAATGTTGATGATGTTGACATTGTGGAAGGTGTGGTGAAAAGAAACCAAACTTTATCTACAATATTGGCCCCATTTGATGTACCCTATCAAATTATAGATGAAATCGCCAAAAAATCAAAGGATATATTTGATGTAAAAAAAATAGCATTCAACAAAAAATACACGGTGCTTAGCCCTAGAGATTCCACAAAGTCTAAATTCTTTGTTTACGAACCCAATAGAACTGAATTTGTAGTTTTTAATTTGAGCCAACCGGAAATTTATAAAGAAAACAAACCGATGGAGATCAACAATAGAGAAATCGGGGGTACTATCAGCTCCTCTCTCTATGTAAACATGACAGAGTTGGGCTTAGGTCCTGACCTTGTAGATCAATTCGCCGACCTTTATGGCTGGGTGGTAGATTTCCAAAGGCTTCAGAAGGGAGATAAGTTTAAAGTAATTTATAAAGAACAAGTAGTTGAAGACCAAATTGTAGGAATTGAGGACATTGAGGCGGCCTATTTTGAACATATGGGCCAAGGATACCACGCCATTCCTTTTGAGCAAAATGGTATCATTTCTTATTTTGATGAAAAGGGAAACAGTCTAAAAAAGCATTTTTAAGAGACCCATTGAAATTCTCCCGAATCAGTTCAAGATATAGTCTTAGTAGATTTCACCCGGTGCAAAAAAGATACAAAGCGCATTTAGGCACTGATTATGCGGCACCAAGGGGAACTGAGATTAGGGCAGTGGGTGATGGAACAGTGCTAGAGGCCACCTATAGAGGAGGCAATGGCAACTTTGTAAAGATCAAACACAATGGAACCTACACCACTCAATATCTGCACATGTCCAAAATTGGAAAAGGAATTAAAAAAGGAACTCGGGTGAAACAAGGGCAGGTCATCGGTTATGTAGGCAGCACTGGATTAGCTACCGGGCCACATCTTTGTTTCAGATTCTGGAAACACGGTAAACAAGTAGATTGGCTAAAAGAAGAAATTCCACCGGCAGAACCAATAGCTGAAGAAAACAAGCTTGCTTTTGAACAGGTAAAACAAGAAAAAATCAATAAATTAATGGCCATCCAGTACACCAATAAAGTGCCTTTACTTACAAGTAAATAAATACAGAAAAGTAAATCTCAAACCTTTTTTATTAAAAAGAATTAATTAAAAACAAAGTTGTTTATTCATATTTAAAAATATTATTTCCCCTGATGTTTCCCCAAATAATTTTTAATTTAAATGAAGCCTAAGGTATTTTTGATTAATAATTACTCTATGGAAAGGGCCTATTCACTTTGGGAAAAAGGGATAAGTGGAAGCCACCATGTCTGGGGCAAGGTTGAACTGGACCAAAGAGGTAAAGTGGAAATGACAGTATTCCCCCATGAGAAATATAAAATTCTCAATAAAATTGGTAGACTCTTTGGCATTGGTCACCTTGATCAACAAATAAGGATATTGTTAAATGTCAATAAATTCGATATTTTATATTCGCCTTATTCCAAATCAAATACAAAATTACTGCTCTTTTTAAAAGCAATTGGGTTATTTAGAAAACCTATTGTGGTAACCATCCATCAACCTTTTTGGATGGGCAGGAATGAAAATTGGTTTTTCAGATTATACGCTAGACAATATATTTTAAACTACACGGCCTCCATCTTTTTAAGTAAACCACTACTGGAAAAGACGGTAGATCTTTTAGAAATCCCCAAAAAAGCCTACAAAGATAAGTTCAGTCTGGCCCAATGGGGGCCTGACATGACTTATTTCGAGCGGTATTCTATTAAACGCAATACCTTTGAAGATTGCGATTTCTTTATTAGTGCGGGCCATACCGACAGGGACTTCGAGACCCTTATAGAGGCATTTAGAGGTTTGGATTATAAACTAAAAATATTCTGCACACCTAAAACTATTCCAAAGACAGTTGATATCCCTCCAAATGTAGAAGTAGATTGGGAGGTAACATTATCCTATGACCTCGTCCCTTATTACCAAAAATCAATTGCTATTTTGATTCCACTTAAATATCCAAAATCTAAAGAGGGATGTCAAGGAATGACAAGCCTTCAAGATGTGGTGACCTTTAGCAAACCGGTAATAATGACCCGTAATCCTTGTCTAAATTTGGATATTGAAGAGGAAGGAATTGGATATTGGGTGGACATGTATGATGTAAATAGCTGGAGGGAAAAATTAAGGATACTAAAGGAAAATAGGGACATTTGGCTTGAGATGAGTGACAAATCCCAATCAACTTTTAAAAACAAATTTAATTCCGAAGTTTTCGCAACTCATCTTGAAAGCGTCCTCCTCTCTGTATACAATAAGGATAATAATAGACCATAGCAGTTATGTTCCATGGCATTAAGTAATATTTCTAGTTTTTTTATAATATTATATGAAGGCAGTAATTTTAGCGGGAGGATTTGGCACTAGGATTAGTGAAGAAAGCTCAATTCGCCCTAAACCTATGGTAAGCATAGGACAGAAACCAATTCTTTGGCATATAATGAAGATTTATTCTTATTACGGTATAAATGAGTTTATTATTTGCTGTGGATACAAAGGAGAAGTAATCAAAGCGTATTTTTCTAACTACCACCTCTTGAAGTCCGATTTCACTATAGATTTAAGTACCAATAAAATTGACATTCACCATGCAACCTCTGAGCCTTGGAAGGTGACTCTAGTTGATACAGGTCTTGATACGATGACGGGAGGAAGGCTAAAAAAAGTGAAAGAATACATTGGTGATGAGACATTCTGCATGACCTATGGGGATGGTGTATCGGATGTAAACATCAATGAAGCCATTGCTTTTCATAAAAAAGAGGGAGCCTCTGCTACCTTAACTGCCGTTAAGCAACCCGGCAGATTTGGTGCTTTTGTCTTGTCCTCAAAAGCCTCCAGAATAGAAAATTTCAGAGAGAAACCACAAGGAGATGGAAATGAAGGAGCAATGATTAATGGAGGCTTCTTTGTCTTGGAACCAAGGGTTTTGGATTTGATAGATAACGATCAGACCGTATGGGAAAGAGAACCATTAGAAAAATTAGCCAAAAACCATGATCTGGCTGCCTATGTCCACAATGGATTTTGGCAAGCAATGGACTCCCTTAGGGATAGAAATTATCTGGAGGACTTGTGGAATCAACAAAATGCACCTTGGAAAGTTTGGTGATATTGACCTTTTAAAAGATTTAAAATGAAAATACTTATCACAGGAAACATGGGCTATATAGGCCCTGTTTTAGTCAATCATTTAAAAAAGCCTATCCAAAATGTACAATTATTGGATTTGATATGGGGTACTTTGCCCAATGTGTTACCAGCAATGGACCTTTTCCTGAAGTCAATGTTGACCAGCAAGTCTTTGGAGATGTAAGAAATTTTCCGGAAAAACTCTTAGAAGGAGTGGATACCGTAGTAAACCTTGCTGCCATATCCAACGACCCTATGGGTAAAAAATTCGAAGAATTCACCCTCGATGTCAACTACCGTTCTTGCATTAATTTGGCAAAAATGGCCAAAAAGGCCGGGGTAAAACATTTTGTTTTTGCTTCTAGTTGCAGCATGTATGGAGCTGCTGATGATTATCCTAAAACTGAAGAAGATACCTTAAATCCACTTACTGCTTACGCGAGATCAAAAGTAATGTCGGAAAACGACTTGAACAACTTGGCAAGTGAAAATTTCATCATTACCTGTTTACGTTTTGCTACAGCATGTGGCTTTAGCCCAAGGCTACGTTTAGATCTGGTACTCAATGATTTTGTAGCAGGGGCCATATCCTCAGGAGAAATTTCTATATTAAGTGATGGAACACCATGGAGGGCGATGGTACATGTAAAAGACATGTCAAGAGCCATTGAATGGGCTTCTATTCGAGAAACATCAAATGGTGGATCATTTCTAGCCGTTAATATCGGTACTAATAAGTGGAACCACCAAGTAAAAACCATGGCCCTGGCTGTTCAGCAACAATTGCCTGGCATTAATGTCACAATAAATCAGGATGCCCCAGCGGACAAACGTTCTTACAAAGTGAATTTTGATAAATTCATGGAACTGGCTCCTGACTTCCAACCTCAATTTGATCTTGAAAAAGCAATTATTGACTTGGAATTAGGAATGAAAAGCATAGGGTTTAATGATGCTAATTTTAGGGATTCAAATCTGATTCGGCTAAAAGTTCTAAACAGTTTCCAAGACCAAGGACTGTTAAATGAAAACCTAAATTGGACAGATAAATCTTTTCTATAAAAAACCAAAGGCTAAGTGTAAATATTCACTTAGCCTTTGATTTCGCATCTAGCCTTACTTGCCTATAGGTCAAAGAAATGCTTATTTTGTTCTGCCCTTAACTGGTCACTAAACCTATTTTCCGGTAAAATCACATCCTCATAGGTTATAACCTGATCCTTCGGTATATCTCGACGGAGTACACAGTCAACAGCCAAACCTAATGGCAGTAAACCCTCCTCTAGGGAAGTAGACATGTTTTCACATAAACCGTAGGTCATGTAATGGCCTATCCCATCTATTTTCTCCCCTTTTTTAAGATCTCTTTTGGCAGTGGTCACCACATCCACCATTGGTTTTTCGGGGGCTATGGAAGCATCTTGGAACAACACCGCTCTTGCCACTGTGATAGGTACCTCAAAATGGCATAAATGATAAGGATTATAAAAACAATATAAAGGACCTTCACCGACTTTATATAGGTTCAAATAGTGCTTTTGTATAGGATCATCAATGGTTCCTAATACGAAAACACCCGGCCCCGGACTAGCCCCAACTATATAATCAACAATTCCATCTCCTGCTAAAATATCTTCCAAAGGATATTCGTCCACGCATTCGGTGATAGGTTTGCCTGAAGCCACTGTGGGACCGTGCATTCCTCTTTTGGCTACGCCCATCCCTGTTGCATTGGCAATAATTGCCTGTTCAAAAGATATTTTGCTACCGTCTGCAAACGAAGTCACCATGGCAGGTTTTTGCTTCCATTTCTTGGCAAATCCTTCCTGAGTAGTAGGGTTTCTGTACGGATCATGAAGCCCCTTGATATTTCCACAAAGTACCGGTTTAAGGCCAAGCTGTTTGACAAAACGAAATAAATTAAGCGTCACCCCCGGCTGGTCTCCATCAGCATTGGTAAAGACCACCCCCTTGTTGTCCGCATGCACTTTCAAAATTGGACCAACCGTACCGTCAGTTTCAGCATTCATCATGATGATATGCTTACCATTGTCTATACATTCCTGTGCAATTCTTGCACCTAAATCTACAGCTCCGGTAACTTCTATGACAGCATCAATCCCTTCCGCTTTGCAAATCAAAAAGGGATCGTTTGTTACAGCTCTTCCCCTTCTTTAATCACTTGATTCAATTCTTCCAAGTTGTCCACCTCCTGAGGATTTTCCTGTCCTGCTTTTGAATAAACATCCTTGGCTTTGGATAATGTTCTATTGGCAATGGCAACTAGCTCCATACCTTCAGTGTATTTTTCGATCTGGAGTGTAATCCCTTGTGCCATAAAGCCGGCGCCGATCATTCCTACCCTAACTGGTTTTCCTTCTTCCGCTCTTTTCCGGAGCGCAGTATCAATAATAATCATAGTAATTGGTCATTTAAATAAGGGTGGTTATTGTCTTTTTCGGAAATTACATCCACATCTACCGGCCATTTGATATTTATCTTGGGGTCATCCCATTTGATTCCTTTTTCTGCTCCCGGGGCATAAAACTGAGAAACAAAATATTGAATTGCTGTATTGTCCTCTAATGTGATAAAGCCATGGGCAAAATCTCTGGGTACAAATAACATCCTATTATTTTCCTGGGTTAGCTCCACCCCAATCCATTCCATGTAGGTTGGAGAATCTTTTCTTAGATCAACAATACAATCATAAATTGCCCCTGATGTACATTTTACAAGCTTGGTTTCTTCATAAGGAGATACCTGATAATGCATCCCCCTCAATGTACCTTTTTTAGGGTTAAAAGACATATTGGTCTGGGCAATATTTGATTCAATTCCAATTTCATCAAACTCTTTTTTGCAAAACACCCTCCCAAAATACCCCCGCTCATCCTCAATTTTATTCACATCAATGATATAGGCACCTTTTAACTTAGTTTCTGTAAAAATCATAAAATAACTGTTTGTGAAAAATTAAAAACATTATTTCAAACGAAAATAATATATTTTTGAATGTAATTATTTTTAAATTTTTAGAATAATTTTTTTTATTTATATACCCTCTTAATATATATTACCGTTAAACCCTTAACCTATGGAATCAAATCTATTTAAAGATATTTGGAACCTCTCTTTTAAAGATAAAAGAGAACTCCATTCTGATTCGTTAACTGAATTAACGAGTCAACTGATCCAACTTTATGAGTCCCAAGGAAGATTATCAGATAATCCTTTGGCTCCCGCCCTTACCAGAACCCTTTCACTACCTAACAAAACCATTACAAAAATGATAAAAGGAAAGGTATGCTTGGTAACCGGTGGGCTTGGTTGTGTTGGAAGCAAATTGGTTGAGCACCTGATGAGATGCGCTCCTTCAAAAATAATAATTTTAGATAAAATAAGTATAGAAGATTCTCCCTATAAACATCCGGCCTCCGAAAAAATTATTAGTATTCAGGAAGACGTTACAAATGAAGCACAAGTAACAGCACTTTTCAGTAAGCATTTACCGGAATTTGTTTTTCATGCTGCTGCTCAAAGGGATCCCGGCTTGGCTGAAAAAGCCATATTCGATACTGTCAGAACAAATATTATAGGTACCCTCAATATTTTAAATGCCTGCGAAAAAACCAAATCTGTGCACCAGTGCGTATTTTCCTCTACAGGAAAAGCAAGTAGGTATTTTACCACTGAAATATATGCTGCTACCAAAAAAGTTTGCGAAATGCTGTTAGATGTCTTTGCTAGAAAAGGAAATAAAAAATACAGTATGGTCCGGTTTACCCATATTGTTAACAACAGTTTAATGGACCATCAATTAAAAAAATTGGCGCAAACTGCAGATTATATTACGATTCACGCTCCCGGAAAGTTTGTAACCGCTCAAAATGTGGAGGAGGCTGCCTGCTTGATGCAAAATGCGCTGATTTATTCAGAATTAGGGAAATGTAAATTCCTTTTAGTAAAAAATCTGGAATGGCCAGTGGAAAGTTTAGAATTAGCACTTTATTACATAAAAACATACAAAAGAAGAATCCCAATTGTATTTTCAGGAAACCCAAAAGGTTACAGCGAAAAGTTCTTTCGAGGGCAATTGGACTGGAAAAACCCTACTGATTTAAACCTATTGATTAATGTTTATGAAAATAGAAACCGAACAGTTAATCCAGAGGACGACATTATAATTTCCTCCATTGTTCCATTTTCCAGTACGTTGCTCGATAACCTCATCCAGGACATAGTCATGACCGAAGGAGAGGAAAACACTAAGAAAGTATTGGTTGAAGGGTTAAAGGCTATTTTCAATGACTCTTTAAATTATGTTGAAGTTTCTCAAACGCAAGATATTTTAAAGTGGGGTTTAGATCCTAAGTACCTCGATTTAGAAGGATTGTCGGAAGCTGACTTTCAAGAAATGACACCTTCCATGTTTGCCTCTATTGCTAACATTCCATCGTAAACCCCATGGACTCTTTGAGTTTTACCATTCACTATAAACCATTCTTTTATGGTATATTTGGAAGAAAATATTTTAAAAGAAATCCTTCAATACATAGAAAAAATACCTGAAGAATCCTGTGGTTTCTTATTGGGGAAAAATAGTAATAGAGCTAAAAGGGTTATAAAAATTTTACCTGTAAAAAACGATAGTAAGGAAAATAGAAAGAAAAGATACTCAATTAACCCTAAAGATTTTATTGAAGCAGAAAAAATAGCAATTGAAAATGAATGGTCACTATTGGGAGTCTACCATAGTCATTTAAATTGGCCCGCAAGCCCTTCTGAAACTGACCAGATAATGGCATTTCCCAATTTATCTTATATAATCATTTCTCTTCAAGAACAAGTTTTCTCAGAAATCAGATCCTGGAAATTAACTCAAGCTAAAACTTTCAAGGAAGAAAAGTTAGTCATCACCAAATCATAAAATAACATGGCAACTGTATTTATCCCTACGCCATTGCGGAAATTTACCGGTAACATTTCCAAAATTGAGCTAGAGGCTCAATCAATAGGCGAATTATTAGACAGCCTTTCAATAAAACACCCTGAATTAAAAAAATACCTTTATACTCCTGAAGGGAAAACACCTTCCTTCATCAATATTTTTGTAGATGATGAGGACATTAGAGACTTGGAGATGGAAAAAACATCAATCTCCTCAACCAGTTTAATTAGTATCGTACCTGCTATTGCCGGTGGTATTGATGACATTTTTTCTAAGGAGGAATTGGCTCGATACAACAGGCATATAATCATTCCTGAATTTGGAAGGGAAGCCCAAGTTAAACTCAAAAAGGCAAAAGTATTGGTAGTGGGTTCCGGAGGACTTGGTAGCCCTTTGCTATTGTATCTGGCAGCAGCTGGAGTAGGAACCATTGGCTTGATTGATTTTGACCTTGTGGAAGACAGTAATTTGCAAAGGCAGGTATTGTTTGGTGTAAATGAAATTGGAACAGCAAAAGTTGTAGCTGCGAAAAATAGATTAGAAGCCATCAATCCATATATTACTATTGAAACCTACAATCAAAAACTTACAAGTGAAAATGCATTGGAATTAATCTCTAAATACGACGTTATTGCTGACGGAACCGACAATTTCCCTACAAGGTACCTGGTTAATGATGCTTGTGTACTGACAGGTAAAACCAATGTTTATGCTAGCATATTCCAGTTTGAGGGTCAGGTTTCTGTCTTTAATTACCTCAAAGATGGTGAGAGAGGCCCAAATTACAGAGACCTGTATGAAACACCTCCTCCTGCCGGTTTGGTACCGAGTTGTGCTGAAGGCGGCGTCCTAGGGGTATTGCCGGGTATTATAGGAAGTTTACAGGCACTTGAGGTTATAAAAGTAGTCACCGGGATAGGTGATAATCTAAGTGGAAAACTGTATACATTCGATGCCTTTTCTTTTCAGTCAAAAACCTTCAAGATTAAGCGAAAGGAGAGCAACCCGCTGAATGGAACCCAGCCAACCCAAACTACACTCATCGACTATGAGCAATTCTGTAATGTAAAGAGCGAAGAAAAGGCTATTAAAGAAATTGCTGCTGATGAATTTCATGCGCTTAAAGAAGGCGAAGAAGCTTACCAATTAATTGATGTTCGGGAGCAACACGAGTTTGATTTGGTCAATATAAACGGTTTCCATATTCCTCTTCAGAATATTACTGAAAATGTGGACAAGATTAAAAAAGACAGGAAAGTAGTAGTTCATTGCAAAATGGGAGGGAGAAGTGCCAAGGCTATTCGAGAGCTAGAAGCCAAATTTGGTTTTGATAATTTATTTAACCTCACTGGAGGTATAGACGCTTACCTAGAAAAATATGATTCCAGTGTAACCCAAAATTGAGATCCCTACTATTATCAAGATGATTTCATGCTTCCGAATTGGAATTGACAATCTATTAGGCGTTGAAATCACTTCAAAATCGGCAGTAGTTAATAAATTATAAAAGCCCTTCTCAATTGTTTCGAGGAGGGCTTTTATGCATTTTATCTTTTTAGAATGTAACTAAATCGAAAAGGTATTATTCTTCTTTATTGGTCCAGTCTTTCTTTAATTTGGGTAAACTTAACTCAGTTCTCCTATTCTCTTTATGCATATTAGGTGTACAAGGTTGGTCACCACAATCATTGATTGGGTTTTTCTTTCCAAAAAACTCATAATTTAATCTACTAGGAGCAATACCCTTATCTTCTAGATATTTCTTCACTACCAATGCCCGTTTTTCAGAGAGTTTTTCATTGTAAGCATCACTTCCTCTATTATCTGTATGCCCCTTAATTTCCAATCGGTGATAAAGCATTTCTCTGAGCATTAAGGCCACCCTTTCTAAGGCCATCATATCATTGACCGATAGGCTTGCTTGATCGAAACCAAAATAAATGGTAGGCAAATCTGCCGGCAACTGAATATTACTTACATCACACAGATCCAGGCCTTGCATTTCAGGAGGCAGTTGATAGGCTTTTCCTTCCTCAGGAAATGCGAGCAACAATAACTCTGTTCTTCTATTAACCTGATGTTGATCTTCAGGACAAGGCACACCATCACCACAATTGTTGGTTGGTTCTTTTTCTCCAAACCAAGAAGCTTCAATCCTTGATCTTGCTATACCAAATTGCCCTAAATAATCCCTTACTGCATCGGCTCTTCTTTCACTTAGTGCCTCATTGTATTCTTCACTTGCTCTAGAGTCAGTATGCGATCTAACAGCTATATTTAAAAACGAATAGGATTTTAATAATTCAGCAACTTTATCGAGTGATGGTTTAGCATCTTCTCTAATGGCTGATTCGTCGAGATTATAAAAAACCAAATCCACATATGCTGTGGTATTATAAGGCACCCTTACCATTTGATAAGTCTTTTCCAATGAGGTTTCTTTCAAACCTTTTGTACTGAGAGACTTGTCATGAATAGAAAAATAACCATCTTTTTTAATAACAATTTCAAAATCCTCCTCAGGTGCAACCGAGGCTTCCAATTTGCCCTTTCCATCTTGTACTATTTCTACGTTGATCCGGTCAGAGCCTTCCATTAAACTTACCTCCAAGTTACCAGTCAACTGCTCACCATCGCAACCAAGAATTAAAGCTTGAAAATCTTTATAGCGTGTTTCTAATTCAAAGATATCATCCCAACCTCTACTTTCCGGCCTATCTGAAGATAAGATGGTTTTGTTGTCGGAAGTAATAAAAAAGCGAAATCATCTTGGGGAGAATTATAAGGAATACCTAGATTTTTTACTCCTGAAAAACCATCTCCCAAAACTTTCGACTCAAATAAATCAAGGCCCCCTAGCCCTATATGTCCATCAGAAGCAAAGAATAATTTTCCTTCTCTGAGGTAAGGATTGCTTTCATTACCTGTGGTATTGATTTCACTGCCTAGGTTGACAGGAGCTTCAAACACGAAATCATCGGAATAATTCATGTAATACAAGTCAAAGCCTCCAAAACCTCCCGGCATATCTGACGAGAAATACAGACGATTTTCTTCTTCGTCTACATAGGGAGTTTTCAAGCTGTATTCTAATGGCGCATTAATAGAAAGCCCTTTAAAATCAGTCAACTGACCTTCTTCATTGATACTACTGTAATAAATTTCCGGATAAACTTCATAGCTTCCTGAATCCCTAATTTCTCTACTGACTGTATAAAAAAGCACTGGTGATTTTTGTAAAACAAAAGGATCAGTTGAATGAAAAACATCAGGAACCGGTACAGAAACTTTTGTTACCTCTCCCGATTCATCCATTTTATAAATACTTAGGTAATCCCTGCCTGTCCAATCTGATTTCTTGTTATAGTATTTATAACTCTTGTCAATTCTTAGCCCTTTCTTTTTCGGTCCAATTCCCCACCCCTATCCGAGGAGAAATAAACTGTACCATGGCTGTCCTTTGAAAAGCCAAACTCAGCGCTATTAGTATTCAGGCCATCCACACCAACTACAGCAGAATTAGGTTTATTACCATACCAATATTTCAAAGAATCAAGGTTAAGATTAGGTCCTAATGTCGTTCCCGTCAGTGAATCGAGGGCAAGGAAAACAGCTTCATTGCGATCGGCTTGGTTTGCTGCAGCTATATAAGCCAACCAATCATTGTTTGTTGCCTCCGGAAAGTTTACAGCTTTTACCCACCAATCATAACTTTTTTGATAATCTCTCAAATAGGTATAGCTTTCTGCTGCTCCTTTTGCTGCGGCATAAGTAGCTTTCTTATTATAGGCTTTTGAATAGCCATTGGCAGCTTCAAAATAATTTGATTCCAAAGCTTTACGCTCGGCATACCTTAACAGTCCGCTTTGTGCCTGAACTTGGCAGACAATAGCGCTGAATAAAATTACAGGCAAGAAATAAATAAAAATCTTTTTCATATTTAGAACCATCTTGGGTTTTTCATATTTACTTTTCTTGGAGAGATATAGTATCCTAAAGACATCTCATGACTATTGTTTCGCAAACCATTGAATGCATTGGTTTGCACATCATAGGCATAGCCCAGCCTAAGTTTCTCTGTAGCAAACAATTCTAAAATAAAGGCTACAGCATTCTTAGAAGAAAGACCGGGGGGTAAATCCGTAGCTCCAACTTTTAAGTTGGTTCTGTAGGAGGCTCCTGCCCATACCCTGTCCATGAATAAAAACATACCGTTAAGGTCAAGGTTAGTAGGACCACTCCCGCCATTTCGCATCAGGAACGAAGGTTTGAATTGAACTTGGTCAGAAATTGGGAACAAAGCTCCCGCTGTCAGGTAATAATGGACATTATGATAGGCCAATGCCACTGCTTCTTCTTCAAGTTTCTTTTTTCCAATTAGATTATAGGCACTAAAGCCTGCATAAAACTTTGGGCTGTGAAAAAAGATCCCGGTGTTTAAGTTTGGTGTAAAAACATTGATTCTCCCTTCAGGTAATTCTCCATCTCCAAAATCATTGGGATCAAACATGCTTCCATCTATGGCATATTCTGATACACCTCCACTTACTCCTATACCAAGAAATGATTCATTTCCTGTTTGAATTCTATAGGCATAAGTTAACAGGGCCGTATTGGTTTTTGTAGGACCTACTTCATCTGCCATAATGGATGCACCGAACCCCATAAGCCCTTCGTTGGCACTTAAGTCTGCGGTGACAGTAAAAGTGGTAGGCGCTCCCGGTAAACTTCCCCATTGACTTCTATAGGTAGATTGAACATAATGTTCCCCCTTGTATCCCGCATAGGCCGGATTTACATGTAAGCCATTAAACATGTATTGGCTAAACTGAGGCAGCTGCTGGGCCATAGACGAATTAAGGCCTGCAGGAAGTAAAATCACCAAAAATCCAAAAACTCTAAAAATATTCTTCATCGAACTTATTATTTTAATGCTGCTACTATACACAAAATCATTATTTTATGACCTGAACCCAACCTTTATAGGTCTGTTCTTCACCACTATTGTCCGTTATAATCAGGACATAAAAGTAAGCTCCTGAATTCAACCCTTCTGCGGCCCAATCATTATGATAATTCTCCATTTCAAAAACATGGTCACCATTTCGGTTAAGAATTGTCAAGGAGTTTTTGGCGAAATTTTGAATTCCTTTTATTTCAAAAGTATCATTTTTACCATCTACATTCCCCGGGGTGATTACATTGGGCACAAAGAACCTAATGATTTGATTGGTATCACTGTCTTCTTTGCTTGATGAAATATTATCCTGATTATCCGGCACTTCTACAGTCACGGTATTGGTCACCGTCCCTAAGCCCGTGGCTTGTACCCTGATGACATAAACCAGCTCTTCACCGGCAGCAATGGAAGCTACCGTCCAACTTATAGTATTGCCTGAAACTGTTGCTCCCGGATCTAAACCCGTAAATCCTAGAAACTCAACATTGGATGGCAATTGATCACTTACCACAACATCTTCAGCTGAACTCAGACCATTATTGGTTAGTTTGATTTCATATTCAAATTCATTGCCTTCATAAATGGCCTTACCAAATGATGTCTTGGAGATGCTAATGTCCACTTGCTTAGCAACTACTGTGACAGTAGGGGCAGTAACCTGATCTGTAAACTCCCCAACACTGATGGTTGCAGTATTCACTTTCTCACCTTTCTCTACTCCCATTGCTTCAATTTGAAAGCTGGCAGATTCTCCGGCACTTAGCGAGGTAAGGATCCAGCTTCCATCCGTACCTTGGGCAGGTACTGTTCCCATGCTCAATAAACCTGAAGGTAGAGGATCTTCTACTTGGATATCTGACAAATCAAATGCTGAATTATTTGTAATGGTAATGGTATAAGTTACTACTCCATCGATAGGAATTTCTGTGGCACTTGTCGTTTTATTCAATTCAAGTAATATAGGCCTTACAAGGATGGTAACTTTCGCTTGATCGCAGAACATCCTGTCGGCATTCTCGCAAATTTCATAAACAAAGGAATCAGTTCCTGAAAAATTGGTCTCTGGGGTGTAAGTAATCAAACCATCGTCTGCAATGGAAATTACCCCGGAAACAGGATACTCAGTTATCAACAAAGTTTCATCTAAAATTGCCCCGGAATTGGTAAAATCATTATCTAAAACAGCTATTGTGACGGCTTCATTTTGATTGGTTACTACCTCGTCATCCTTGGCTTCCAACTGCACGTCCTGTAAACTAAACTTAATCTCTCCCTCATCCTTATTCGACGGATTAATGGTCTCTACTAGGTCATATAGCAATACATAATTACCTTCAGGAAGACCTGTAGGAAGCGTAAGTGTGCCATCCTCTGCTAAACTTACTCCTGTCAGTCCATCATTGTCTGTTAGTACCGCGTGCACCCGATCTGAGCTAACCGCCTCACCATTGATTTGATCGTTGGATAATACATTACCTATTTCTCCTGCCCTGTTGGCATTAACCGAACCATAATTATCCTCTACAGCTTCTAAAACAGTAGGGTTAATGGTAACAGATACGGTAGCTTGATCACACTTGGCTGGGTCCTCTTTGTCACAAATTTGGTATACAAGTTCGTAATTTCCTGAGGGTATCCCTTCTACAATATCAATAGATCCATCTGCGTTCAATATTATCTTTCCATCAGAATCGTTACTAAGGGTACTTAAATTAACGTTTTCTATCAAAGCAGGCAACCCATTCAACAAGTCATTGTCCAACACATTAAGTATGTTCTCTTTACCAAAACTATCATCTTGTTCAAAAGCATCATCCATTGCAATTGGAATGTACTCAATCACTTCAATGGTCACCTCGGCTTCATCAGAATCGCCTCCTCCCGTAGTAATTTTATATACTAGCTTGTATTCTCCCGGAGGAGTATTGGGAGCTACATCTACAGTCCCATCCAAATTTAAAGTTACATCTGAGATAGGGAAAGGGTTTACAATTTCCAATGTCACATCTATCGGGTTCAAGGGAAACCCATTCAACTCATCATTGTCATAAACATTTAGTACAGCATCGCCTCCCAGTTCACTGTTTACTCTTTCTTTCAAATCCGGTGTAGCGGAAATGGCGTTGACAAAGAAAACCAGTTTACCATCCGGTTCATTTTCCGCAATAATTCTAATCCCAAAAATTGGTTCGGTGGATTCAAAAATTGAAGGTGAAAATAGCACCATGTACTGGGTTTGCGTAGGCACATTTGTTACATGGTTAATTCCAGTATTCCATTGAAAACCTCTTACCTGAATTCTTTTAGCCCCTTCAATCGGATTGCCATTTCTATCTAAGGCAATAAAATCAGTGGCTGAATTCCCATTCCTCTCTGTATAGAGCAAGTAACCTGAGGTCACTACTTGATCCTTGTATTCCAAGTCTACAAAAGCTTCCCCTTGAGGTATTGAAGGCTGACCATTGATATCCCAATAGGACCGTATATCAGGGGTGGAAACGACCGTTTCAAGCCCACTAATAAAATCATCATCCAAATGACTGGTGATGGTATTGTCCGAGTGAACAATTTGGATAGCATCAGACCTTATCGTAGCTGATCCTATAATCGGATTTGGGTTCTCTACTGTAGGATTTCTAGTTGTGGCATATATCACTTTATCCGTATCGATCGTTATAGAACTGATCACCACAGGAACATCTGCCGGACTTGGATTTTCATTCCCATCTGGGGAAGTCTGAATCAATTCATTTCCCTCAATGGTATACCTCACCTCTGTTATAGGGATATTGTTCTCAGTACCTGTAACAGTAACGGTCTGGGCTGACACCTGCCCTATAAAAACCATTCCTAGTAAGAAAATAAATGAGATAAACTTTAAGGATTTTTTAAAAAAATAATAAAACCTAAGCTGTACCAATAGAATTAAACTTTTCATATAAAATTAAACTTAAAAACTAGTCACAACACACCTCTACAAAACAAAAGAATTAAATAGTGCCCAAAAATAGGTTATTTATTCATAACTGACAAGGCAGATAATCCCCCAAATAAATATATTTATAAATTATCAATCACAATTTTTTATTAGAAAAAACCAGGCAACTTCAAAAGAAGCTACCTGGTATCTACAACTAAAAACAACCAATTAACATGATGGGATATATTCCAATCTAAATTACCTATTGCAGGTACTTAATTTATTTTGCATTTAATAAAACTTTATCTATACGATACCCTTCTTTATCCTCATACCAATCAGGATAAGCCTCTCCTCCTGTTGCTGCCCACTTATAAAACATCTGATAACCGGTGGTAATGCTCTCCTTATTCATCATGTAAGGTATGCTTCCCGATACATTCAGAGCCCATGGTAGGCCATTGTCTTTTCCTCTATAATATGCTTCTTTATCTCCGTTAGAGTTGTCTTCTTTTGTACCGAAAAGTGATTTGTCCACGTGTGCGGTGGGCGTCTTTCCGGGAAGATGGATTTCTACCCCCTCTTTTGGTTGACAATCAAGAATGGATTGAAATTATCCATTTTCAGTTCATCCAGTTTGATGTGTCCTTTTGCATTGTCACCATCTTTAATGTACATGGTTATTTGCATTTTCTCAACAGGCTGCATTGGGAAATTGGGATCGGTATTGATACCTACTGCTCCTCCGCCCGGATGCGTTAGCACATTGTCAACATCATCAAAGGCTATAATGGTGGCATGTTCATTCCCCGCCTCAAGTCCATTGTCCATAAATTCATGAATGCTATTGGACTTAATTTTGGATCCTACAACTTTATAAACTTGGTCTGGTGAAATCCCAGTAAACTCTATCCCGAATCCATTGGAATAGCCCGCTCCTGCTGCTCTTGGCAAAAGATCTATCACTACTTCCACTATCTCCCCGAAGCATCTGTTACCCTATTGATACTATAATCCAATACCAAATCATTGAAATCATAATCTCCGGTAGCAGGCCAAAGGTCTTCAAACATTAAAGTTGCTGCTCCTTCAGGTGTTAAGTAGTTGTTATAGGCCTTGTATTTATCATCAGGATAATCATCTTCGTCATCTGCAACTCCGTCTCCGTCAGCATCTTTTAGCTCACCTTTAGGAAGACAGCCTGCTGAAGGATCTGAATAATACTGTCCCTGAATGACTAGATTGTCAACTGCTGTTGCTCCCTCATCGCCCTCTACAATAATTACTAAGTATACTTTGAATAATTCTCCAATAAGCTTATTGGAGTAATTGAACTTAACTTTTACAGCCTTCGTGGCAGAATTACCTTTATGTTCGACAGTAGAATAGCCTAAATAAATGTAATCTTTACTTTCTCCATTTTCCTTATTCTCCGAATCATAAGGCAGTAAAAGGGCATATACGGTGGTTTTTTCTATTTCTGAGGTAGGTTTAACTTCCAATTCCACCTTCCCATCTTCTAGTTTAATCCAAGGAGATTTCATATCTCCACGCCCTTGATTTTCAGAGGCCTTAACAATAAAGCTTTGCTTTCCTTCAATCACATGATCGGAATCATCAGATAAAGAGAATCCATCCAAACTCCAACATGTATAAAAATAATCTTTTAATGAGCTCAACTCAGCATCATTCTCAACTTCATTCTGAGCAATTGACTGGAAACCAACCAATCCTAATAAAAAACTAAATAGTAATTTTTTCATTGTCTTAATAGTTTAAAAATTGGTAGGGATTTATTCAGCACCTAATTCAGGAAAATCAAAATTCAAAGGGTCAACTTCTCTTTCCACCTCAAAATTAAAGGAGGCGGTATGGTTATTAACTTCGGCCGTTTTTACTGCCTCACCATATTTCATAACAATTTCATCAACCCCTGAGACCAAATCGAAGGTCATCTCAAAATCTTCATGCATGGCATGAGTGCCTCCATAAATCTCTGTCCCTTCACCTGTCAATAAGGTCAGCTTTTTGCTAACCCCAACATCCACCGGTAAACCTTCAATGCTTACGGTAAGCTCTTCTGTAGTTTCCCAATCAAAAAATGCTGAAACGACTAAATCGTCAATTGTTTCTCCGGAAGGAGTAAGTTGCTGGGTACTCTCATCAATTTGATCTTTTACACAGGAAGAAAATAATGTGATGACGGGGATTATCAATACCAAGAATGACAATCCTGTTGTTTTGCTATTTTTCATTGTTTTGCTGTTTACTGTATCCAAAAAAAGTTAAGTGACCTTTCGATCAACTCAATTATGCACCAAAAATCTACCTTTTTAAGGTCCCTTAGGAAAATTATCGACCAACTGCTGAAAAAGGTCGGTCAATTCTGGTTTTTAGTAGGCGGAGTACTTACGAGTGGTTGGTTTTCAGGAATAAATGTAGAAAACAAATAAAATTTTTAAAAACATAAACCAACAAAAAACAGGTATGAAACAGCACAAACTTCTTTTCATTATTCAAAGTCCAAATTTTATACTACGAAATATTTCATAGCAACGAATTCGATTTTCAACCCATCTTTTTTACGCATTAAACCAAACCTACACTATTTTGACAATTATAAATTATAAAAGCCAAGGAAATAAGGAATTTTCTCTAGTTTGTAAGACATCTATAATAGGTAACCATTTAACGTTCAAAACCATTAACACATCAAAAAAGCTATTCTATAAAATTGAGACCTATCGGGAAGGCCCTTTACTCAAAGAGGCAGTAGACCTTTGTAACGATAATGGTGTTGAATTCTATGCTGTTAATGAAAATTATCCGGGGGAGACTGATGAATGTCAATCTCCAAGAAAACTAGAGGCTGATCTTTTTATTGATGACCGAAACCTAGGAGGGTTTCTTGGGTGGGAAACTGTATGGCAAACACTGCATCCCGAAGGAGGTGAATTTCATCACCAGTTGAGAAACTCAATAGCTCATTTTAATTACCAAAGCAAACGAAAAAGTTGGTTTAAGTTCTTCTCTTAGTTTTGATTAAAACCGAGAGAAGAACTTAATCTTTGAGGGCTTAACAGGCCAATCAATTATTACTACTAGCCATTTTATGACATTATATCATCGAAAAACCGTCTAAAAAAGGGATTGTACTTTTGCTTTCGCTAAAAAATATACCTAACAGATAAAGCAAAATCGTCGCCCCAGAAGCCTCCATTATTAATTATATTGATCGCAGGTTTAAAATCCAAGGAAAAATTAAGAGGAAGCTCTTCTAAAACATACTCCAAACCGATAATCCCATCAATACCAATTACGGTAGATCCATCGTAATCATATTTAGAACTGTTGTTCCAACTACCTATATGGGCTCCTCCCCCATAAAACCAATTCAAGCCATCTACGTCTTCAATATCCCTGTGAACTTCATAAAGACCGGTAATCAAAAGACCTCTCCAACGGGTATGCAAAATTCCCTCAAGGGCTGCATCCTGGCTTATAAAATGCTTTACACTTAATCCGCTACTTGCCCCTAAGCGCAAACCAACCCCAGTATCATATGCCTGTGCTTTACTTTCATTAGATAAGGAAAACATGAGTACCAATGCCATCACGGCAATCATTACATTTTTCATCATAATTATAGTTGTTTAATTAATAGTTCTCAAAAAGGGTGATCCCACCGGGATGTATACAGCCATCCAAGGGAATATCGTGTGGTTCATGAGGTAATTCTTCTGACATGGGTGCATTGAAAGACAGTCCGATTTTCATCACATCCTCACTTAATTCTTTAAAAAACCTATCATAAAACCCCAATCCATAACCAATTCTATTTCCTCTTGAATCTATACCTAATAAAGGTACAAATACCAATTCCACAATCTTTGGATCATCCATCAAAACCGGATCTTTTGGTACAGGGATGCCCAGCTTATCATTTTCATAAACTGTTTTCGGAGTCAATTTCACAGTAGCCATTTTTTGTGCATGGTGAACAGTAATGGAACTGTACACATGGTAATTTAGGTCAAATAAAGATTGCAATAATGATACCGTATTTACCTCCAGAAGTTTTTTTATAGGTAAAAACAAATGAATATGCCTGATCTTGGGAAATTGCTTTAAGAATAATAAGCAATTTGAAGTTATCTGTTGGGAGTAGGCTTCCCGCTCTTCCATCCCCAATGCTTGGCGGCTAGTTCTGAGTTGCTTTCTTAATACTTCTTTTGTCACCATTTTCCTTCAGAAGAATAAAATCAAAGTTTAAAGGGTCAAAGGTATCAAAAAGCTCCTTTATAAATTCCGGGTTACCTAAATAGAACTCTAGAAAGTTGATTTTCCTTTCTTGCAAAGTTCCTTGTGGGAATAGCTCCTTTTTAATCTCAGCTATTTGCTGAATGGCTGTAGCTTTCTTTCTTTCCTCCGCTTTGCGAAATTTCGTGGCCACCTGGTCTAAAATTCTTTCATTGCGCTTATGAGCTGCCTTAACTGCATAAGTCAAAGTAGCATCCATGTCTTGAGACTTTTCTGCTAAAGCTTTATAGATATCTTTTAATTTATCTCTTTCCTCTATCAATTCAAGGTCTTGATCGGAATTCTCTTTTACATATTTAATCCGCAAATCATCAAAAGGAAGGAACAATTCCTTTTCTTCCAGCCTAAGCTTATTCATTTTACGCTGCAAGGGGGATGTCAAAATCATTGCAAAGTTTCTCGGTAGTAAAAATGGGTAATCTACCGAATAATGCGCAAAAACATTTTTTAGTTGAAACCAATAAGCCACTTCCGCAGGCCCACCTAAATAGGCTATGTTGGGTAAAATCACCTCTTGGTAAAGCGGGCGCATGACTACATTGGGGCTAAAATTCTCCGGTTTTTGCTCTATTAATGCTGTCATTTCTGCTTCATCCCACTTGTTTTTACCATCATGGGTTTCAAAAACCCATTATTTAAAATCAACCTTTCCCTACGGCCCTTTTCCATATAAAAGAAATTAATTTCTCTAGGAAAAATTTGAGTGGAATAGCCGGCTTTCTCCAAGGCGCTATTACAATCATTCACTAGATTATTGGCCGTAGCGTTCAGTATGTCATCCTTGATGACAGGCACAAACAATTGCTTCAACTCTTTTTCATTGGCATCAATGATAACCAGTCCCCTGTCTGCAAATAAATGATGCACATATTTCCTGACAGCCTCCTTCAAAAACTTACTTTGGGTATAAGCAGTTTTAAAAAACTCAGGAAGAAAGTGTAATTCTCCTATTAATTTTTTTAAAGATTCATCTAAAACAAATTCCCCAACAGCACCTGTTTGGTCGGTTTGCCATTCATAATTCTTTCCGTCAAAATAAAAATGGTTGATCTCGGCAAAATCATGATCTTCTGTGGCCATCCAATATACCGGAACAAAATGGTAATCCGGATTTTCCTTGTTAAGCTTATCTGCCAGGGCAATGGTAGAAATTATCTTATAGATAAAATAGGAAGGGCCGGTCATCAAGTTTAATTGATGTCCGGTCGTTACAGTAAAAGTATTGACTTGATTTAGTTGCTGAATATTTGCCTTAACCTTAGCCCCTTCAAATCCTTCATATTGCTTTTCCAGAACCCTAACTAGCCTACTTCTTTTTTCCTGTTCAAAATGCTTCTGAGGCAATGACTTTTTAAATTGCTCTAAATCCGGAAAATCCTTATAAAACTGTTTTACTGACTCCTTTTTATGAATATAATCTAAAAAAAGGGATGAAAACAGGCCGGTACAGGCCGGATCTAAGCTGGACTTTAACATAAAGAATGCAATTTCAATTTTTATACAAGGCAGGTATCGAAACCATTAAAACGGGCAAAGGGTTAGTAAAGTTCACCTAAATCACCGCCAAACGGGTAGGCAAGTTATACATTTTTTCAAAAATTCTGTAACAATAAACCTGCAGACGCTTTGTAATTTTGAGCTTTAAACTCAGATTATGTAATAGGATTTATGAGGGTCTGTCCGGTGTTTACGGAAAGTGTTGCAATCGCAAGAACAATAAGGCGATTTGGATATTTTAGCATAGCACAGCTACGGTGAAATATCCAAACAGCAACGAAGTAGCTGATTTTGAAGCGATTTCAGCACCTAATTGATTTTCTATTGCCTATTTCGAATTAAACTAGCATTCTATCATGAGCAAGACAATTGAAGTACCTATTTCCGGAATGAGTTGCGCTGCCTGTGCTGTCAGCGTGGAATCTATGCTAAAAGAAACCAAGGGCATACAATCTGCAAGTGTGAATTATGCCAACCAGTCTGCTATTATTTCTTTAGAAAAAGAAGGGATGGACCTTTCTGAGGCCAAGAAAAATATTCAATCCATTGGCTATGATTTATTAATAGACATTAATAAGCCGGAAGACTTGGAAGCAATTAAGGAGGCTGAATTAAAGGAGCTGAAAAAGAAAACCCTTTATTCAGGAATATTGGCATTTCCTGTCTTCCTAATTGGGATGTTTTGGCCCGAGATCCCTTATGCCAATGTAATCATGTGGGCCTTGACCACTCCAATATTGGTGTTATTTGGAAATGCTTTTTTTACCAATGCTTACAAGCAAATCAAGAAGGGAAATACCAATATGGACACCTTGGTCTCGTTAAGTACAGGAGTAGCCTACCTCTACAGTTCTTTTAATACCTTTTTTCCGGATTGGCTGGAATCCCGAGGAATGACCCCACATGTTTACTTTGAAGCAGCTGCCGTTATCATCTTTTTTATTTTGCTGGGAAGATTGATGGAAACGAGAGCAAAAGCTGGCACTTCTGAGGCCTTAAAAAATCTTATCGGACTTCAACCCACAGATTTAACAGTCATTAGAGAAGGGAAAGCGATCCAAATGAATGTCTCAGAAGTTTTGCCCGGGGAAACTATCTTAGTCAAACCGGGGCAAAAAATCCCTTTAGATGGCATACTAACACAGGGGCAATCCTTTGTGGATGAAAGCATGCTCACCGGAGAACCTTTGGCCGTAGAAAAAAACAATGGTGATACCGTGTATGCCGGAACCATTAACCAGAGTGGGAGCTTTGAATTTAAGTCTAACAAAAGCAAATCAGAAACCTTACTTTCCAGCATAATCGCCAGGGTTAAGCAAGCTCAAGGTTCTAAAGCACCCATTCAGAAAACTGTGGATAAGGTCACAAAAATATTTGTCCCCACCGTTTTGGCGATCTCTCTGGTTACTTTTATTGTTTGGTCATTAAGTGGGGCAGAGGATGCCGTTTTGAGGGGAATGCTTTCAGCCATTACCGTCCTTGTAATTGCTTGCCCTTGCGCCCTTGGACTTGCAACACCTACAGCCATAATGGTGGGAATCGGAAAAGCTGCTTCCTTAGGTATTTTGGTTAGAGATGCTGAAAGCCTAGAAAACGGTAAGAAAATTGACTGCTTAATTCTAGACAAAACCGGCACTATAACGGAAGGTAAGCCTAGTGTCCAAAAGGTAATTTGGAAGTCAGGTGTAGACGAAAAGCCCATGGGCACAGTCTTTAGAGCGCTGGAAGAAAAAAGCGAGCATCCATTGGCTGCAGCCATTACAGAACATTTCTCTAAAGAGAAAGCAATAGGTGAGCTAACAGGATTCAAAACCTTTACCGGAAAAGGTGTGATGGCAGAATACAAGGGAGAGCAATATGCTATCGGAAATATAAAATGGTTAAAGACATTGGGTATTACTATCGAACAACTCTTGTCACAATCAGCTGATGAATTGCTTGAGCAGGGCAATATTGTAGTCTACATGTCCAAAGGAGAAGAAGTTGTAGGAATCGTTTCCATCGCTGATAAGCTAAGGGCAACATCTAAAGCAGCCATTGCTCAACTTAATAAAATGGGTATTGCTGTTCACATGCTGACCGGAGATCAAGAAAAACAGCTTCAAACATCGCTAAAAAGTAGGAATTACCCATTTCCGAAGCGGTTTACTCCCTCAAGACAAAGGGCAATACATAAAAAATTGCAGAAAGCCGGACACAAGGTAGGCATGACGGGGGATGGTATCAATGACAGTGAGGCATTGGTTTTGGCTGATTTAGGTATAGCCATGGGAGGAGGGACTGACATTGCCATGGAAACTGCTCAGGTTACACTGATACATGCCGACCTTATGGCCATACCTGATTTATTAAAACTAAGTAAGAACACAGTTGCCACCATCCGGCAAAATCTGTTTTGGGCCTTTATTTACAATATCATTGGCATACCCATTGCTGCCGGATTGTTGTATCCAATATCCGGTTTTCTGCTCAATCCTATGATCGCCGGCTCAGCAATGGCACTTAGTTCCCTATCGGTGGTAGGTAATAGTTTGCGGTTGAAGTACAGTTAATGGATGATCAATTATAACTAATAAACTGAACAGCTAAGCTGGCCTATTAAATGAAAATTGTCATAATAATAAAATCAAAGATTAATCAATATGGACAAGCAAATAAAATTTAAAACGAATGTAAAATGTGGCGCATGTGTTGCGGCCATTACCCCGGCAATGGACAATTTAAAAGCAAAACATTGGGAAGTTGATTTAACCTCTCCAGATAGAATATTAACTGTGCAAGGAGAAATAAAGCCGGAAGAAATAAAAGCAGCACTTGATCGATCGGGCTATAAAGGTGAATCAATTTGATTGAAAGGATACAGGATGGGTAGAAAATTTATTACTTTTGCCTCTATTCTATGATCAACTATAAATCTTTTACTCTGGACAATGGACTTCAGGTACTGGTCCATGAAGACCATTCTTCAGAAATGGCTGTGGTCAACCTTTTGTATAAGGTAGGATCCAGGAATGAGGAATCGGGTAAATCCGGTTTAGCTCATTACTTTGAGCACCTTATGTTTTCGGGTTCCAAAAATATACCTGAATTCGACACTGCCTTAGAAAAAGTTGGAGGTGAATGCAATGCATTTACCAACACTGATATCACCAACTTTTACATTACCCTTCCTGCAATTAATCTGGATACAGCCCTTTGGCTGGAATCAGACCGGATGCGTTTTCTTAACCTGAAAGAAAAGCCAATCAACACCCAAAAACAAGTGGTGATTGAGGAGTTCAAGCAACGGTACCTCAATCAACCTTATGGGGATGCTATGCATCATGTGAGACAGCTGGCTTTTAAAAATCACCCTTACCGCTGGCCTACCATCGGCGAAAAAATAGCAGACATAGAAGGAGTGCAAAAGAAAGAGTTGCAGGACTTTTATGAGCAAAACTACGCCCCGGACAATGCCGTCCTTTGCATTGCGGGAAAGGTCGATTTTGAGACGGTAAAGGGAAAGGTAAAGCATTGGTTTGATGAAATACCAAGAGGGAAGGCAGCACCAAAAACGATCCCCACAGAGCCCATACAAGACTGTATAAGGAGAAAGCAAGTTTTTGCCAATGTCCCCACAGAGGCTTTGTACAAAGTGTATAAGATCCCAGGAAGACTAGAAAAAAATTACCTAACATGTGATCTTATTTCTGACATATTGGGATTTGGAAGATCATCTTTATTGGAAAAGAGATTGATAAAAAACTCCTCTCTCTTTGCCAATTGTCAAGCCTATGTTCTTGGCAATATCGACCCGGGATTATTAGTGATCACGGGAAAAATGGAGAAAGGTGTTGCTGCCGAAGACGCTGAAAAAGAATTGGACAAAACGCTTGAAAGCTTTAAAAATGAACCAATAGACCCAACAAATCTTCAAAAAATTAAAAACCAAGCAGAGGCCATGCAGACCTATGAATCCGTTTCCCTCCTTGGAAGGGCCATGAAATTGGCCTATTATGCTTATTTGGGAGATCCATTGCTAATGAATGCTGAGTTTGATCGAAAAATGGCGATTACAGTAGAGGAAATCCAATTGGCTACAAGGAAGTACTTAAGAGACGAACTTGCCTCTGTAGTCTATTATAAGTGTGCGCCTAACAATGGCTCGACAGAAAACCTTTAAAACAATAAAATATGAGTGCTTTTCGCATTGGATTTGGATACGATGTTCACCAATTAAAAGAAGGTGAAGAATTTTGGTTAGGAGGAATAGTGATTCCTCATAGCAAAGGAGCAGTTGGCCATTCAGATGCTGACGTGCTTATTCATGTAATCTGCGATGCTCTGTTGGGTGCAGCTAACTTAAGGGATATTGGATATCATTTCTCTGATCAAGATCCTCAATACAAAGGAATTGACAGTAAGATTTTGCTCAAAGAGGTCATGGCACTATTGAATAAGGAAGGTTATCAAATAGGAAACCTTGATGTAACCATCTGTTTGCAACAACCAAAAATCAACCCTCATATTCCTGCCATGAAGGCCTGCCTAGCTGAGGTAATGAATATCCAAGCCAATAAATTATCCTTGAAGGCTACAACTACAGAGCGTTTGGGATTTGTAGGTCGAGAAGAAGGTGTCTCTGCCTACTGCGTTGCATTGATCCACCCATAAATAACCGAAACATGGAAAACCAGGAACCAAAAATCATAACAACAGAAGATGGCTCCCACTCCGTATACCTCCCTGCCATCAATGAAAGCTACCACTCTTCACATGGGGCTTATAAAGAATCCATCCATGTTTTTTTCCTATATGGATTAGATGCTTGGTATGCCAGAAATAGAGGAAAGTTTCCTATTCGAATTTTTGAGGTAGGCTTCGGTACAGGCCTTAATGCCTGGCTAACTTTGATCTGGGCCGAACAAAACCAAGTTCCCGTACTTTACCATACCATAGAGCCATACCCCTTAGAGAAAGAGATTTACGAAGCGCTTAATTTCACGCAATTGGATGAAACCCTAACCCATTTCAACGGCTATTTCAAACGTCTTCACCAAATGAGCTGGGACAAGGGCATGCCTATGACTGATTATTTCAACATTAAAAAAGAGAAGACTACCCTACAAGAGGTACAACTTTACCCCGCAGATTTGGTGTTTTTCGACGCTTTTTCTCCCAAAAAACAACCGGAACTTTGGACTTTGGAAATGTTGAAAAAATCGAAGACAGTATGAATCCTTCTGCTGCTTTTGTAACGTACTGTGCTGCAGGCCATCTCAAAAAAACTTGCAATCCCTTGGCTTGAGCCTAGACGAAGTGCCCGGCCCTCCGGGAAAAAAAGAAATGACAAGAGGGTGGAAAAAAGCTAACTTTAAAAGGTTTTACAATTCTATTGGCCTATTATGTGCTTGCTGCAACCACTTTTGCTTGCAAGTCTGGGAGTGAAAAGTCATCCACAGAGAAGGATAATGAAAACGCAATTGAACCAAGCACTGAAGTCATTCTTGCCCCTTCTCAAAATAAAGAAGGTTTTCTTAAACTTTTTAAGGGAGACAGTACTATCCACCGTATACATCTCAATGACAAAATTCTTTATGAAAGCCTTATACTGAAGGACAAAAGGATCTATAACTTCATTTTTCCACGCATAACTGATTCTTTCCTATTCGAGGACAAGTACTACCTAAAAATAAGCTACCCAATTCCATTTAGCGGTACTATCGAAACAACGATTCCTGACTGTCCGGATTATGTACTCACCCCACTAGCGAATGGCATTCTTCAGGTAGTCATTTACAATGCACTGGATTTAAGCGCAGTTGATCTTAAGTTCAAATATCTCCCTTCGGAAAAAGACAGTTTGGTCAGTTCCGTATATCATTTCAAGCACATAATTTTTGATTAAAAATAAACCTTGATCTGAGCCAATGGATCAAATATTTTAAGGAAGAATTATGCGTATAATAATTCAAAATCAGTATAATTAACCTACCTTTTTACTTCTAGTGATTCAATTAGTAATTGGCTTTCCTAACTTTATCAGAGAGGGTTGTAATCGAGAGCAATCGAACTATTTAAGAATTTTGTGCAGCATTACTAGGGTAAAATTAAAAGCAGAAAGAAGGGGCTGATTTTGTAGTGATTTCAACACCTAACAATGACCTTTATTTCTGTAGATCAGCTCTTATTCATTCACTAAAACCCTATATTAGAGTTACAAATTCTTTCCTAAGACCATTAGAGAAGTTCAGAAAACCCAATTGTCTTTTGGAATCATAATTCAATAAATGACAAATAAACCCGGTGAAGATCATGAAATATTTCACATCCATACTGACAAGTGCAATTTTGTACCTACTTATAATCGTAAATGTACATGGCCAATCCATTACATTTGACAAACCTATTGATGTAAGTCAGGGTGTTGTATCCGGAGTCAGTGCTTTAGATGTTGCTGATTTGAATGGTGATGCCTTAATGGATGTGATTGTACTTGAAGGAGGTGTCCACGCTGAAGGTCGTTTTACCTTAGCATGGTTTGAGCAAACAAAAAAGGGCAAATGGATAAAACATGATTTTAACATCCCAGTTAAATTTGACGATTTCATTGGTTCTGCACGATGCGACGACATGGACAATGATGGAGACATGGATTTGGTTTTCAGCAACGATGGCCACGGTTCAGGTCCTATCAATGTCTATTTATTAATCAACCCGGGTAAAAGAAGGTTTACAACCAATGGGAACATGCACTGATTTCAACCATCAATGGCTTCCATGCCAATGACATGCGATTGGCAGACATGGATCAGAATGGGAAAAAAGATGTTATAATACGTCATAAAAATCCGGAATCGTTAAAGATCATCTTTCAGAATAGAAATGAAGATTGGCAAACCAAGACTATCTATGAAGGGCAAGCGGGAGAAGGGCTGGCAGTTGGAGATATTAATAGGGATGGTATGCCTGATATTACCATGACAGGACATTGGTTTAAGGCACCCAAAGACCCAAAAAACGATCAATTTATCAGATTTGATATTGAAGTGGGTTTTAAGGATGTGAATAAGGCTACCAAAGAGGAAGTTGGAGACATAAATAATGATGGCCGTCCGGATGTTTTACTATCTCCTGCCGAACATTTTAAAAAATATGGAGGCGAAAATTATGATCTGGCTTGGTACGAGTGCCCACCCAATCCGGAAGAAGTAACAGCATGGAAAAAACATGTAGTCAAATCAGATTACAATAAGGCCCATTGCGCCAAACTCGCTGATATGGACAATGATGGAGATTTAGACATCATTTCAGCAGTAGCTTGGGATGACCGAGAAATAAGGATTTATATCAATGAAGGCGGTGAATTTCAAGGATCAATCTTAGTAGCAAAAGGAAAAGGTATTTATTCAGGCGCAATAGCAGATATGGATGGAGATGGTGATTTAGACATTGTTGGGGAAGACAAATACGCAACAGATGCCAAACCCTGGCTATTCAGAAATCTGCTTATTAAATAATAAAAAATTTAATATCATGAAAAGAAGAAATTTCATCCTACAGGCGACACTATCCACCCTTGCCTTCACCGGTCTGCCATTTGCCGGTTTTACAGGGCCCGGTAAAAGTAAAATGAACCGAATTGGATTAACCACTGTGGTATTTCGAAATCGATTTGCTTCAACTAAACCGAAGAATGTGGTGTTGGAAAATGAACTCACTTTATTATCCGCTCCTGAATATTTCGTAGATCGATTTAATGTACATAACGTTGAAATGTGGACCAATCATTTTGAATCTACCAGCAAAAATTATTTAAAGGAAATTAAAAAGAGCCTGCATAAACACCATTGCTCCTTAATCAATTTGCAATCTGAAGGGAAATTCGACCCTTCAGATCCTTTGGAAGAAAATAGATTACAAGCAGTAATAGAAGTTAAAAACTGGGTTGATATTGCCCAAGTCCTTGGGTGCGAGTCGTTACGTGTAAGATCAATGAAAAAGTCCTATCCTCAGGCAGTACTGTCTCTCAAAGAGATTACAAAATATGCCAAGTCAAAGGGGGTTAGGATATTGATTGAGAATCACAACGACATGTTTTCGGATTATCAGACACATATCAGCACAATAAAAGACATCTCTATGGACAATATTGGACTGCTTGCTGATTTCGGAAACTACTCCTCTAATATGGATAGGTTTGACTCATTGCGTCACATCGCTCCATTCACCATGTTAGTTTCTGCAAAGGCTAAAGATTTTTCGGATCAAATGGAACACAATGCATACGATTTCCAAAAGTGCATCCGAATTTTTGAGGACCAAGGTTTCAAAGGCATCTATTCGTGTGAACAATGGGGTAAAGCCAATCCCAGTTATGATTATGAAAAAATTACCGATTGGATGATTGAGCACATAAAAGAAAGCATCTAAAACCTTTAAATCTTAGGGGTTTTAGATGCTTCCGATACTATTATATATTTAAGGCTGAAGTCTATTCAGAACAGCCTTGGCTTCTTCCCAAGTAAGCCTAGGCCCAAATTGACTGACTACTTTAGATGAAGCCATGCTGGCCAACTTCCCACTAGATGCATAGGAATGTCCGTTGGTGATACCATACATAAAAGCCCCTGCAAACATATCTCCGGCCCCGTTACTGTCTACTGCCACCGTCGGGTAGGGAGCAATATCTATATAAGTATCTCCGTCAAAAATCAATGCCCCATTCTTACCTTGAGTAATCACAAAATGCTTTGCGATTTTTTTCAAGGCTTCAGCTGCATCCGCCACGTTGTCCTTTCCTGTATAGAGCATTGCTTCTTCCTCATTGGCAAATAACATGTCCACACCTGAACCTATTACTTCTTTAAAGCCTTCCCCAAAATATTTAACCATGGCCGGATCAGAAAAGGTAATGGCTACTTTCACCTCATTTTCTTCAGCAATCTTCTTGGCTGCCATCATGGCCTCCTTGGCATTGGGGGAAGTGATAAGGTATCCCTCGATGTACAGGTACTTTGAAGCTTTAATTGCCTCCTCATTTAATTGGGAGGTAGAGAATTTCTCTGTAATACCGAGAAAAGTGTTCATGGTACGTTCAGCATCCGCAGTAACCATAACCAAACACTTTCCGGTAATCCCCTCTTCCAGCTTAAATGGATCTAAGTTATGATTGACACCGGCTTCTCTTAAGTCATCGGTAAAAAATTTCCCCAATTCATCATTGGCTACTTTACAGCAATAATAGGATTTACCTCCAAATTGACTAACGGCAATGATTGAATTGGCTGCCGAACCTCCACACTGTAATTTTGAAGTCTTGGTATTGATGGCTGCCATCAATTCTCCTTGCCGATCTTCATCTACCAAGGTCATTAATCCCTTTTCAATCCCGTATTTATCAAGAAAGGTATCACTAACTTCAAACTCAATATCTACCAAGGCATTTCCTATGCCGGTAACATCATACTTTTTCATCATATTGATTTAAACTATTGTTTTGATCTGAAATAGATCTTTTAAATTTTTACTGGAATAGTTTCCCTATTCCCGAAGCTTTATGCTTCTCCCTTTGATTGCTTCCAAGGCAAAGAATATTGCACAGATTAGCAAGCCAAAAAACTCCCTATTAATTTCCATGGCCTGCGTTTTCATTGAAAGGTCTTTTTGTTCTAACTCTTGCCCTATCCAGCCAAAAATATTGTCCGGCCAAAAAAGATTGCTCCAATCAGGTAACTAAAGGTAAGGATTACCAATAAGTTTATATTGAACTTTCCAAAAAAGCAAATCCTGCTGTAGCAGAAGCAATAAGGTAAATAGGAACCCACCACTGAGGGTCAGGATCATTAATCTGCCAATACCCGAATAGCAAAAAAAGTATAGAAAAGGTCCCAAAGAAATACTTCCAGAATTTACTCATAACAGCACTCAATTAAGATTTATAAGAAGAAGAAAATCACTTTCTGTTTACAATCCCATAGATCACAGAATAGACATCTGTAGGAGCTACATCCTCATTCTCCACGGCTTGTTTCCCACCAATCAAAACAGGCCAGTCTGCTTTATCTTCAGGTATTCTCCCATGGGATCCTTTGACTAATTCCGCTTTTAAAGGAATTACATCCATCAAGTACCTGAAGCCCAACTTCTTTTTTAAAAGGGTCCAACCCAATTTCCCTTTAAGAAATTTAATGTCAGGATTGGCAAACATTTCTACCGGATCGTAACCCGGCTTGCGGTGGATGTCCACAGTTCTTGCATAATCAGGAGCAACTTTATCATCCAGCCAATAATAATAAGTAAACCAAGAATCTTTATCGGCTACTGCTACCAAATCACCTGATCGATCATGGTTCAGTCGGTAAGCCTCCTGTTCTTGCTTATCAAGAACTTTTTCTACCCCAGGAAGGGCAGACAGTAGTTTTTTTACTTTAGCTAATTCCTCCGGCTTATTCACATAAACATGCGCTAACTGGTGATCTGCCACAGCAAAAGCACCACTAGTTCCAGCATCCAATGTCTCAAGGCCCAACTCGTCTTTCACTTGAATATAACCGGCTTTTCTCAAAGCCCTATTGATATGCACAGGTTGGTTTACAGAAGTAATGCCATATTCAGACAATAGAAGTACTTCAGCCCCTTTTCTCTCATAATAGGTGATGACCTGTTCACAAAGCGCATCAATTTCATTCAAACTGGTACTAATCTTTTCAAAATCAATTCCAAATTTCTGTAGGGCGTAATCCAAGTGAGGTAAGTAAATCAATGTCAAGGTTGGGTCATACCATTCATCTACTTTCAGGGAAGCATCTGCTATCCATTGGCTAGAAGCGATATTGGCATTGGGTCCCCAAAATGAAAACAAAGGAAATTGTCCCAATTCTTTTTGCAGTCGGTCCCTTAGCTCCATTGGTTGACTATGAATGTCCGGTAATTTTCTTCCATCTGAAGGGTACAAAGGCCTTGGTGTAACAGCAAAGTCTACAGAGGAATACATATTGTACCACCAAAACATGTTGGCGCAGGTAAAGTCCGGGTTTTTGGCCTTTAAATCATCCCATACTTTGGGGGATTGTACCAAATGATTGGATTGTCGCCAAAATTTTATTTCGCACTCATCCTTAAAATACCAGCCATTGCCCACTATTCCATTGTCCTTTGGCCACTTACCGGTTAGGTATGCGGACTGCGAAGAGCAGGTAACTGCCGGCAACACGGGGCTTATTGCTGCTTTTTTTCGTTTATCACTCCATTGTTTTAAAAATGGAGTATGTTCTCCTATTACCCTTTGTGAAAGTGCAACTACATTCAGAACAACCGTTTTTTTCATTTGATATTATTTTTTACCCAATTTAATTCCCTAGCAATGGACTGATCCAATGACAAATGGATATCTTCAGGCAAAACTTCCCACGTATAGGTTTCCACCTCCAGGTGACTGGTAAGTTTCCTTTCACCATTCAATTTCAAGACGCTTACTATATCCTCTTGTGTAGAATGCACGTCTCCATAAGTAGCTAGAAATAAAGGCACATGAAAATGAATTCGCCACTCTAGTTCTTTGGTGCTGGCCAAATCCATAAGGGCATCCGGTAGGTCGGGGTAAGCATGTAAAGTACTGTCTTCCATTCTACCTATCACCTGATGTAGGTAGGTGGATTCTACAAATGGCAATAGGGCCTTCTCAACGGCCCGTCTTTGGTTAATTTCAGTAGGAATATTGGCTTTTAAAGCAGCGCTTAACTGGAATTTACCAATCTTAATTCCCTCTTTTTCAAAAGCATTCAAGACTTCTTCATGATCTTCGTAGCCTACTGCAAAGTGACATACATCATAGCACACCTGCACATGATTTTTAATGGCTGCTTCAGCCTCCTCGGCTGAAAGTCCAAATTTCTTCGAAAGGATGGGAACTCCTTTTGGTACAAGCCAGTCCTTAAAAAATTGAATCAAGCCTTTGAACTCTTCAATCACTCCGTCCGGTTCAGGCTCTATATCCAAGTGAAGGTCTAAGTTTTTATCCAATTTCAATTGATAAAGGTATTCCACTACCTCCATGATATGGACACAAGATTGCACCATAAGCTTGTCCAAAGCCTCTGAGGATTTGTGCCAATATTTATAACTCAAAGGAGAAGTAGAAATACCGGCATCCATAGCTGTGGGCATTATTTCTGCCAAAATGGTGAAGAGCCTTAAGGTATAAGCCTTCCTTGCTTCAGTACTCCAGTCCGGAAGGTGCACCTCATCTTTCACCACTTGTCTATGAAATCCTCCAAAAGGAAAACCATTGAAAGTGAACACATAACAATCATTGGCACTAAGCCAAGATTTGAATTCGGCCAACTTTTCCGGCTTTATCAAGTCCCTACTTGCCTCATCAGAGAGCCTTAAACCTATGGCAAAGGCCTTTTCTACTGACAATTCCCCTTTAATTTTGGGAATGTATTCTTTTAGGTTTTTAAAGGTAGCCTCCCAACTTTCCCCGGGATGTATATTGGTGCAATAGGTCAAATGGAAATCGGATACTTGCATAGGATAGGTTAGGCTATATTAATTTATTCAAAGATTTAGTTTAGGCTTTTGGAGATTCAAGTTGTAAGGCTTTAAGTTTACCGATGGCATTAATTATCAAATCATTATCCATTTCGTGTACTTCTACACCATGGCCAATCTTATCAAGAAGCATAATGGTAAGTTCTCCCCCCAGATGTTCTCTAAACTCTTCAAGGCCTTTCAACAAAACCTCTCCAGAAAGTTCCGGTTGATAAAGGTCAAATCCAAGATGGGCAATAACATTCAAGACCCTGTTTAATTCATTTTCAGAGAGCTTCCCGGCTAGATAGGAGTAGGTGGTATCTAAGGCAATACCTATCGCTACAGCCTCTCCATGCCTTACTTTATAATCTGTCAGGTGCTCTAACTTATGCGCAGCCCAATGCCCAAAATCCAACGGTCTTGAGGACCCGGTTTCAAATGGATCTCCAGAGGCAATGTGGTCCAAATGCATTTGTGCACAACGGTAGATTAATTCTTGCATGGCAGGACTGCCTCTATCCAGAAGTTCCTCAACCTTTTCCTCAATCCAAAGGAAAAAGGAAGCGTCTTTGATCAAGGCAACCTTTAAGGCTTCAGATATTCCGGATCTCCAGTCTCTTTGCTCCAGGGTTTGCAAAAAATCACTGTCGTTGATCACCGCATAGGGAGGGCAAAATGCACCCAAATAATTCTTTTTCCAAAAGCGTTTATGCCATTTTTAACTCCTACTCCGGAATCGTTTTGAGAAAGAACAGTGGTTGGAATACGAATATGTCTTATCCCTCGGTGAGCAATAGTGGCTGCAAAGCCCACCATATCCAATAGGGCTCCTCCACCTAAACCAACGATATAAGAATGTCTGTCTATTCCGTATTCGTCCGTGGCCTTAAGCACCTTCTGAAAATAGTTTTGGTCATTCTTTACCAGTTCTCCACCGGGAATCACTAGTGGAGCAGCACAAAGCGTATAAACATCACTGTTTTTCTCTGAATATTGATGAATGGAGTCAATAAGATTAGGGTTGGTAAGTACTACACCTTCATCCAGGACAAAATAAACCTTAGGGATTTTCTCTCCACTTACCAAGTCAGCAAAAAGATTGTTATCAATTGAAAACAATGCTTTGGTAAAAAACACTTGGTAATTGTAAGGAACACTAAAAACTTGTTCTATAGATTGATGTGCCACTTTTTTCATTTTTAATATGATTGTCCCTAAGAACTTCTTGCTCTTTATAAATAAGTAAATTAAGTCCCATTTGGTTCACTAGGTTACTGCAAACCCTTTTGCCAATTGCAAAGATAAAGGTAATAAAAGTAAAATCACCAAACCGACAATCCAGCCGGCAAAGGCAACGGCTATGGCAGCATTCACAATAATCAAAGCCAATACGGCGGCCTTAACAGATTTGCCGATCAATGAGGGCTCTTTGTACTTCAAAGCTTTAACGAGTGGGGGAAATATAAAGTAACTTAGCAAAGCCAAGAAAGGCAAGCTTTCCCACCAATTTTCAATATTGCTATAGGCCAATAGAAATATAAAACCAACAATGACTGCATAAATCACCAATCCTGATTTTAAGGCCAAGATATTCTGACCATGAACTTCTCCGCGACTTACCATTGTAATGGCTGCCACGTAAAGTAGAGGAATGAGACCAATGTACCAATAGTTTTGCACAGCCCCATCCATCAAACTCATACCCAAGAGCAAATTCCCAGCCCTACAAAGACCCATATTTATGGGCCCAAATACATTCTGATGTTTTCCCCAGGCATCATAAAGCACAGCGAGTAAAGCCACACTTAAAGCAATACCGGCAGAAAAAGCACTAACTTGCCAAGCTGCGAATACGCCAACCAAAAGTAAAAGAAAGGCCATCATCCCTGCACTTTTGACTGAGGCTTGACCACTTGGAATGGGGCGTTCAGGTCTTTCTACGCTGTCCAATTCTGCATCAAAGACATCATTAAAAGCTACACCCCCACCGTATAGACCTATGGTGGACAAGACCAACCAAGCAATAGATTTGATTATATCTTGATCTGCGTCCTGTAGCAAGAGGTAAACCGCACCGGAAATGGCTGCACCCGCCAATATATCCGCTATTGCAGTAACAATATTGGCCGGTCGGGTAAGCTTAATGTGTGCTATGATAGATGACATCTGTAATTTTAATTCTCTATAATATTTGAGGAATCACTGTCTACACGAGGGTTTTGTCCCCCTCTTAGCACAGTATTGCCGCCCATTTTTTTTGTTTGGTCTATTGGCTCTTTTTCTAACCAATCTTTCTCATCCATTTGCCCACTTTGTCCATAAGCTTTCAAAGCATTACCGTAGCAAGTCATTTTGATATGCTCTTCCGGAATACCTTTTTCACGCATCAAAGCAGCTGTTTTTGGCACAGCCAAGGGGTCACTGATTCCCCAATCAGCCGCACTGTCAACAATAATTCGCTCAGGACCATACTGACGGACTATTTCCACCATTCGCTCACTTCCCATTTTCGTATGAGGGTAAATGGTGAATGCCGCCCAATAACCTCTATCAAGAACATCTTTTACAGTTTCTTCATTGTTATGATCTACAATCACCATATTGGGAGCAAGCCCATGCTCTTCACTCACGTCCATGCTTCTTATGGTTCCCTTCTTTTTATCTCTATGTGGTGTGTGGATCATAACTGGCAAGTCTACTTCCTTTGCCAATTCAAGTTGCAGCCGATAAAATCTATCCTCTGCCTCAGTTTGGTCATCATACCCAATCTCACCAATTGCCACTACACCTTCTTTACTTACATAAAGTGGTAGCAATTCCATAACCTCTTCGGCCAAGGCTACATTATTGGCTTCACGGGAATTGAGTCCGATGGTGCAATAATGCACAATCCCAAATTGTTTGGCCCTGAAACGTTCCCAACCAACCAAGCTGCTAAAGTAATCTTGAAAACTTCCAACTTTGGTTCTTGCTTGTCCCAGCCAGAATGCCGGTTCAATTATGGCTACGATGCCGGCTTTTTGCATGGCTTCGTAATCATCCGTAGTTCTGGAAGTGACATGTATGTGTGGATCTATGTACATCATAACGCTCAAATTTATATGCTAACCTATGTTAAATTAAATGCAAATCATAACGATTACAAATGAACGGAAAATATCAAGTGAAAACGGCAAACTTTACCGGTAATTTAGTTTAGAGCCTCAAAATCTTCACCAATTTTCTCCCAACTGATTTCTCCATTCTCAATCTTTTCTTTAATTTCCGGATGCTTGTCCAATAGCCCTTTGGCAGCTAGATTGTCACTTTCATGGCAGGCTAGGGCTGCTGCAAACTTCTCCAGTCTGTCTCCCTTTTCTCCTACCTTTTCTAAAAGGCCAATGATTTCTTTATCAATAAATGGGCTTAGGAAACGCCACAATTCAGGAATTACATTTCTGCCTGCAGACCAACGTTCATGAATATAATCAACCAAAGTAGTTGCCAAATTGATGTTCTGCCGTTGATCTACTCCTACAATCCTATAAAGGGGACGCTGCATAAAAATGGCTTTTAAAACCATCTGGTTCCATGCTTGCTCACTTAAATAGTCTGACGGATAAGGATTATCTAAGGCTATGGCGTCAAAAACGGAAGTCATATTGCTTCTCAATCCTTCAGCTGCGCGCTTGGTAAACCTTTCTTGAAAAGGGTAAATTGGCAAGGCCGCATAAAGTGCCTCTTGTTCATGAATATCTGCAGATTCAAAAAGTTTCTCCATGTCTCCAAACCACTTTTCAGTGTTCTCTGAAAAGGCCTCCAAAACCAATATCACCCTAGCCGTTTGCAAACCGGTCCAGTTTTTCATGGAGAAACCACTTCTGATTGCTTCTGCCCTTTGTAAAGTATCAATGGCTAAATCCATGGGATGCTTGGAAAAATGACGGGAAGCTTGGCTAAAGGACAAAAACAATTTCATGGACCCATTGTCCGCTTTAATCTTAGCTACCTGAAGTTCCAACCAATCCATGCTTTCAGCACTAGCAGTAGCTGCTAGACAATGCTTTAAAAATTCTATGGTGGATGAAATACTTTTCATACTTTTTTAACTTTTTGTTAATTACAAATATAACATTTATTCCATTGCTGTTTTTTGAACATGAGAACAATCATAAATCTACAGACTGTTTTTCTCCTCGCTAAATAAAAAATAAGGAAAGGTTGGTGTTTGAACAAGACTTCTTGTAAATGAAATTAACAATCAACAAAATTAAGACCTAAAAGAAATTATCCGCCCCTCCATTGAGCAAGTTCAACCTTATGATATAAATTAGCTCCCAAGAAAAAAGCCAAGCCATTTCAAGATTGAAATGCTTGGCTTGTATTTAGGTATTAAATGAATTTATTGGAATTATTCTTGCCAATCAACACCTGTATCTTTCCAACTTCTGGACTTAGCTGAGTCTAGCACAGCTTCACAAACCTTCTGCGTTTCATAAGCATCTCTGAAGGTTGGGTGACACGGCTCATTTCCTTCTAGGCTCTTGAAGAAATCAGCGACTTGATGTATAAATGAATGCTCATATCCAATGCTTGTCCCGGGGATCCACCAACGATCCATATAAGGTTGATCTCCTTCAGTAACATGGACAGAACGCCAACCTCTTACTTCCGGCTCATCATTATGATCAAAGTATTCCAACCTGTTTAGGTCATGTAGATCCCATCTTATGGAAGCATGTTCTCCATTGATCTCAAAGGTATAAAGCGCCTTGTGTCCTCTGGCATAGCGAGTCGCCTCAAATAAACCTAAGGAACCATTGTCAAAATGGCAATGGAATGCACAAGCATCATCTATTTCTACTTTTTGTTTTTCTCCACTTCCTTGGTGTACCCTTTCTTTGATAAAAGTTTCCGTCATGGCAGAAACATCTTTGATGCCACCATTTAACCACATGGCTGTATCAATACAATGCGCCAAAAGATCACCTGTCACACCTGATCCGGCTGCTGCGGCATCCAGTCTCCATAAGGCATCACCTCCTTGTGGCAACTCAGGATTTATCGTCCAATCTTGTAGGAAGTTGGCGCGGTAATGGAAGATTTTCCCCAGCTTACCTGAGTCAACTAACTGCTTGGCCAAGGTCACTGCAGGAACTCTTCTGTAATTGTACCAAACGGTATTTTTCACCCCTGCTACTTCCACAACCTTCACCATTTCCTCAGCTTCTTCTAAAGTCCTGGAAAGTGGTTTTTCACAAAGAATCATTTTACCGGCCTTTGCAGCTGCAATTGCGATTTCTGCATGGGTATTGTTAGGTGTACAGATATCAACGGCATCGATATCGTCTCTTTCAATAATTTTTCTCCAATCTGTTTCATAGGAGGCATACCCCCACTGTTCTGCAAACTCTCTGATTTTATCTTCCCTTCTGGAACACGCCGCTTGCAATACCGGACGGTATTCATATTCAGGAAAAAAGTCTCCCAATCGTTTATATCCGTTGGTATGAATCCTTCCCATAAGGCCCGTACCTATCAATCCTATTCTTATTTTCTTTTTCTCTGACATTTTCTATTATTTTGGTTGCTAATCAATTGTTGGTGAAAGTTAGTTGTCCACTATGCCTTCCAGCCGTGTTTATCTCTTACTGAGATCAAAGCTGCCAAGATATTGTTCCAAGTGTCCTGCTTACTCATCACCTCATTCGGGAACATGCAGCCATCCCAACATATGTGCTGAAAAGCCTTGGTCAATTCTCCATTTTCATTTCGAAGCCAGTAACCTGCATCTTCGGCAATATCCAGTTTTCCGTTGGGATCATTTGCCAAGCAATGTCTACCTGTTTTGTCATGAGAACCTGATCCAAAGACAGTGGCATCGTTTTGAGCTACATGAAAATCAATGGTCCAAGGCCTTAAGGCGTCTGTCATTTCTTTTAAGGCAGCCTTCCAGACAGATTTGTCTTTCCAGTCATAGCCTTCAGGAAGCAATCTATGCTCAGGATAATTGTAACCCAAGGTGTACAATAATGTATGGGCCATGTCTGCCTGAAAGCCTAAATAAGGACTATTCACAGATTCAAGGGTTTCCAGCATAATTTTCCAACTGTGCATTCCTCCCCAGCAAATCTCTCCTTCTGCAGCTAATTTTTCTCCGTAATTTTCAGCGATTTTAGCAGCTTCTTTAAGTGTTTCTACAATTATTTTTTGGCTTCCTTTAGGGTCTTTTGCCCACATTTCAGGACTACTAGCAGTATCTATTCTAACAATTCCATAGGGTCTAACTCCTATGTCTCTTAATTTTTTAGCCAGTTTGCAGGATTTTTCTAATAAATCCAAATAGGTAGCTCTGTCTTCCTTTGAACCTAGAATAGGGCCGCCCCAGATGGGTGCTACCACACTTCCAATATTTAGATCAAGAGCGGAAACTTTATCTGCTAATTTTTTTACCCCATCATCATCCATTTCTAAGTCAATATGGGGATCAAAAAGTCCGATGTCCACACCGTCAAATTTAACGCCATCAACTTCAGCATTGGCGGTATTTTGTAACATCTCATCAAATGATATGATAGGCTCGGAATCAGGACCTTTTCCAACTATTCCAGGCCATGTCGCATTATGTAATTTAGGAAAATTATTTTGGGACATAATTTAATATGGTTAGCAATGAATAATTAATTTAAATCAAAATAATAAACTGCCATTCTAAAAAGGGTATTCACCTTAAAACTAGCAGTTTATTATTTTTTATCAATTTAATAAATAACTATCGGAATACCATTGAAATAAGGCTTCCAATAGTTATCAATTAAGCTTCTATATGCTCAAATCAGGGTTTTCAGGGCCAAAATGTTTCAGCATAACGATTGGATCAGTTTTAGAAAGGTTGGTGATTTTCACTCCTTCTTGAGCTGCTTTTTCAGTTACAAAATACTCATCATGCGTTAGCTGACCATAACGAATCAAGGAAGGTGTTTCTATATCCCACACTCCCATGGTTCCATGGCCTTGCATCATAATCATCCCATAGGCAGCACTGTCTTTAATAACTACAGTTTGGCCGGGAAGAACGGTCAATTCCTTGGCACTGAAGGCATCCGACCTATAGCAAATCCAGTTTTCTACATAACCTTCTGCTTCCATCTCTGCACTATCTTTGACAGGTATTGGAGCCATAAAACGAGTTTCTAGAATATTAGGATCTACATTTAAATCCCAGTCAATCACTTCCATTAATTGGTCATAATCACCAATTCTGTCTTTAGGGGTTCCTTTCCATAATAGTTCTTCTGGGATGATCGCTTCATTTACCAATGATTGGTACATGGCAAATACATCAGAAGCTTTTTGTGGTTCATAAGTACACATACTTCCCGGCGCATGAAGCATCCCCGGAGGAACATCCCATCCTGTGCCCGGATCAAGTTTGAACGCTTGAGAAAAGCTGGTGATTTTATTGTCACCTTTATTAAAGTTTTTAAGACATTCTTTGATTTGTTCCTTAGTTGTTCCCGGGGCTATTCCAAAAAAAGTATAAGGGAAATCGCCACCGTGATTGTTCAGTTGAGGTGGAAAATAATACGCTTCCGGCTTGCCTTTCATTCCGATTTTAGCGGCATGTTCATCATTGTGGTGAATATGGTGTGGCAATGGCCCCATATTGTCAAAAAACTTTGAATACATTGGCCAACTTTCATATTCATCCCAGAGCCTGTCACCTATGATCTCACCTTTCAGTTCATCAATGACATCCTTCAATAAAATTTGTTCCTCTTTACCGTCTTCTCCTAAGACCACTTTACTTAAGCCTTCATGCTCACCGGTAAGGGGACCGTTTTCGGCAGGACAGGTAGAGGAAAACCATCGCTCATCAATTCCGCCTCTTTCGCCTCCCAATATATAGTAATCATCCGGGTGAAGCTTAATCCTTCTTCCGGGTACACAAAAAGATCTGGGTACCCAGGTAGGTGCCAAACGCAAAATACCCTGTCCTTCTTCTAATGCTTTTTTTGCCAAACTCATAGGTTCTATTTTGATTTATTGTTAATATATTACGCTTTGTTTTCTATAAATGATTGAATTTTTTTCTTGTTTGTTAAAATATCAAACACCAATTCATACTTTCTATTTTCTCCTGGCTTTAATAGGATCAAGGCCCCTTCTTCTCTTGCCTGAGTTTGCCCATAAGGAGGGTTGGTGCCCGGCTCTAAGGCCGTCACATATTCATTTTCTCCCCAATGTTGCCAGTTGATTAACCAGGGAAGCTGGCTTTTATCAAAAGTCATCCTAAAAGCAAAACCCAAGGAAGAATTGTACAAACCCGCTCTGCAGCGGTCATCAGGTTCAGAATTCGGTTGGATAAAAGCTACATCTTCGCCAAATCCACTGTGCGCATCCATAGGCGCAGGACAGGTTTTAAAATCGTTGTCTTTATTAAAAATTCGATTATTTGGACCGCCATCTCTGGCTTCCCAGGATCCATTCCAAATTATTTGTGTACCCTCATCTACCAAAGGCCAACCAAAATTAACATGGTAAAGCAACATATGAGGGGCATCAACATTAGAGATATTGGTAATCTCATCGGATATTTTGAGGTAAGGCTGACCCAAAATACCTGAAATGGTTCTTTTCAATAAAAGATTGGGACCAAACACACTGCACTCCCTAATCAAGCCGGTAATATGCATCTCTAAATCTCCGGAATAGATGTCCGGTTGTTTTATAGCAACGATCTCAGCAGGGTTATTGGAAATCCTTCCATGTAGGCCTCTCTTTCCGTATTCATCATTTTCAGGACCTCCCACATGGGATAGGCCACAAGTGGTAAGTAAGCCTCCACCAAATGTACTTAACCAATCTATGCCGTCGGCAGTAAATGGTGCAGGAGGAGTAATGCCGACCTGGCTTATCCAAGCCAATCCGTGCTCACCAAACTGAGCTGTGGATATGTCCATGGCCCTGTCCAAAACAAGTTGGTACCGAAATCCTGCCCCCGTATCAATATTGGCTATTCTGACTCCTTTACCGGTGCCATTGTCCAGTATGGCAGTTTCAATACCCCCTAATTGTTTTACATTTCCTACCTTCCCTTTCCAACACTGATTTTTTGGATTCATATTTTTGTACAAGCTTAATTCCACTAAAATAACAATCCATTTCCGGCAAACTATCCTGTTCTGTAGGGTTTATCCCGGTGAAGGCATTGTCTATTTATTTAAACAGCTAAAATTATAGATTTTTTAAATAAATATTGCGATAAGCCACCTGCATTGGAGGCCCCACATGCACCTGCATGCCTAAATAGCCTTCGGAAGTACTATTGGCAGGATCCTCATCGGTAACATCGCTCATAAGGGTGCCATTGATATAATGTTTCAGACGATTTCCTTTGGCAACAATACGTATCTCATTCCAATCATTGGACTTTACTACATTTCTCATCTCCGCTCTATCTCCTAACTCTTTTACCACCTCTAGGCCAAGCCAAGCATTTTTCTCCACATTGGCTCTGAGGTCGCCTTCTTTTTCTTGAGGGTTGATTTTGGTTTGTTGACCAATGTATGCAAGTGTTGTTCTTTTTCTTTCTTCGTAATTCTGCCCGGTATAGTTATTTTTTCCGTCAATGTCTGCCTGATAACCTTTTAGGGCATGGGCTAAACCTTCTACAGGTTCACTTCGGTAATTTACCCCTGAGTTTCCTGCTTCTGTAATTTTAAATTCCGCTTTGAACTCAAAGTCTGCAGGCTGTCCTCCTTGATAAATTATAAAATGATTTCTTTCCAATTTGGTTTCTTCTGTAATCTCCCCAACGATGGCGCCGTTCTCTACCCTCCAGTAAGTAGCATCACCGTCCCAACCATTTAGGCTTTCTCCATCAAAAATCTTGATAAAGCCATCATTCGATTCTGCCTTGGCAGGGCTTTCCTCCTGAACAGTTGCAGCTTCCTCTTTTTGTTGGCCTGAGCTACAGGCAAAAGTCAATGCTGAAATTGCAAGCATTGAGGTTATTTTAAGTATGTTCTTCATTAGGTGATGATTTAGGTTGAAAGTTTTCAGGCCAAACAATACTTGCTTGGCCTGAAAATCATTGAAAATTAAGTTTTATTGGTATACTTCGTGATTAGGGTTTCCTCCTGACACAAGGTAAGCCATCAAATCTTTTAGTTCCTCTTCGTTAAGTCTATTAACCAAGCCTGGCAACATCACTGAAACCTCAGACTCTTTGGTGCTCGTCACTTTTTCCTTTGGTATCTCCATTATCATTTCAGGAGAAAAAGGATTTTGTGAAACATAATAAGTGGTCTCATCTTCTCTAATGAGTCTACCCACCACAGAAGACTTATCTCCCATAACGAAAACCATTGCAGCATATTGGTCTGAAATGACATCATTTGGATTGATCGTGGCCTCAAGAATATCCTTAGGGCTAAACCTTGTACCCAATTGGGTAAGGTCCGGGCCTACGGCTCCACCTTCTCCTCCCATGGCATGGCATGAACTACAAAGGGTGGCATTGAACATTGCCTTGCCTCTTTCAAGGTCTCTGCCTTTAAGATCTTCTACCAAAGGTGCCGCTTGTTCTACTGTCCACCTTTTTCCAGGACCTTCAGGCTGAATAGTCGATTCTACAATTTCATTCCCTGAACCCGAAAGCCTTTTCCCACCGGACATTTCATCATAGTGATCAAATTTCGATTTTGGAACTGTACTTAGCGCCATCTTTCTGGCCCTGTCTATAAAGCCCACATAACTTCTTCCACCTTTGTATTGAAATGCGTTATTGGTCCAATTAAAATATTTTTCGTAAGAAGATTCGTCCCAACCTGCTTTTGCGCCCCCAAGTACGGTAGCCAGATAAGTCTGTTGTGCCGGTGGAACATTGGCAAGCATATTGGCAATATCCAATCCATATTGCGGATTTCTCATGATTAAATCAGAAGAAGCTGTAAGGGTCTTTTGAAAGTTAGGATCATCCTTGGCTTCATCCAACATGCCCAATAACTTTGGCACAGCAGATGGGGCTTCCAATTTGACCAAAACTTTTCCCATAACCCTGTTAACTTCATTGGTCTCGGCAGGAAAATGGTCATCTAAATAGGCTATCAATTGATTTCTAACCGCTCCGGAAGGGTTGCCATGCCGGGCAATTACCACTTCAAAAGCTCTGGCCAAATTCATTTTGTCTCCTTCATCAAGAGATGCATAATCCGCCTTCATCAAAGCTTGAACCATCTGGTCTCTCTGAGAAGATTTACCATGTCTTGCCAAGGCGATAATGGCCTGGGTCAAGGCTCTGGTATCGGTTTCGTTGAGAGCTTTGGCTTCCCATTCAGACAGCGGCTGATGTTCTACCGCAATCCTTGCTGCATATTGCACATAGCGATCACTATGACTTAAGTAAGGCCAGGCAAAATCAATCGCACCGGATTTGGGACCGGAATGATAGGCTTCTAGGCTTCTACGGATTTTGTGCTCTTCAGGAAGATCTGCTTCTGTAAGGCCACCTTTACTGTCACCACTCAAGTCTCCTGTGTAATGAACCCTGTATAAGTCGGACTCAAGGCGTCTACCACCGGTCATAAAATACAAAGCTCCATCAGGTCCAATGACACCATCCGTCAATGGAAGTGGGGAGCCGGAAATAAATTCCTCACCTGTAGCCGCATAGGAACCTCCACTAGGAGTAAGGTTAATTTTATACATGATCCCAAAACTCCAATCGAATGCATACAATGCATTGCGGTATTCTTCAGGAAATTTAGCTTTGCTGCCATAAAAAACATTGGTTGGCGATCCCTGTCCAATATTCAATACTGCTGGAAGGTTGTCGGTATAGTCCGGAGACCATTTCATATTTCCTGTTCTCCATCCATATTCACTTCCACTCGTTACATGGTTGATACGCGTAGGGCGGTACCAAGGCATGCCAAAGTCCCACTCCATATCAGAATCATAAGTAAACAAATCACCTACTTCATTGAACGCTACATCGAAAGGATTTCTATACCCCACACTTACCAACTCCCATTCTTTACCTTCTGGGTCAATTTTGGCTACCCATCCACCCGGAGCACCTCTACTATTGGCATGGCCTCTGGGATCTTTTATTTCAGGGATCAGGTTGTCATTTTCCCATACACGAGGAATCCTGTAATGATCCATTTCCGGAACGTCAATATGGTTACCAACAACAATATAAATGGACTGACCATCAGGAGAAACTACCATACTGTGTGGGCCGTGTTCTCCGGGACTTCCGGTAAATTCTTTTAAGGTGGTTATTTTATCAAATTGATCGTCACCATTGGTATCTTGAAGTCTATAGAGACCTGTGCTTTTGTCAAAATCATCATTGGCACGGTGATTAACCATCACATACAGGCTATTGAAAGCATACAGCAAGGCCTGGGCATATCCCATTCCAATTTTGTCGTCTCCTTTATCCCCTATGATCAATTTATTCACTGTCGGTGTCAAAGAATCTGAACCGATTGGCGGAACTTCCAAGCGATAAATTGCTCCATATTGATCCACAGTTAAAAGTCTATTTTTGTCATCGAAAGTCATCCCTACCCAAGAGCCCTGATCATTTTCTCCGGGACTGTATAGATGTTCTGCTTCAAAACCTGTCGGCAATTTTAATTTGGCTACTTTAGGATGTACCTCCTTTTGATCGCCATCGCTTTGTCCGCATGACCCCATGATTAATAGGATCATTCCGGCCATTAGCCAGCTCTTCATCATTTTAATTTTATACATAAGTTTGTTGTTAATTCAGCTTCCTACAATCAATTGTTTACCACAGGCTTGAAACCAATTTTAAAATTAACCCAAATTCGCAGCTTATGATAACCAATAATGTCGAAATAAAACCTTTGGTCATAAAAACCCAAAAAACAACGGAAAGCTCTGTCGCTTTCCGTTGTACCTTAAACCCTTTTTGAGGTTTAAATTGAAGTACAAACCTACTTAGAAGTGAGGGGTTATCTCCGCTTCAGCTGCAGGCAATGCGTAATATTTGGTGATGTTTGAAAATGCATGATCTCTAAACGTATGCCCTTCAGGATAATAATAATCCAATGGGTTGGCTACAGCTCTTTGACCAAAAGCACCTATGATCTCCTGAACCCTGTCGGCTCTGGTGATATCAAACCATCTCTTGTTTTCAAATGCAAATTCTACTCTTCTCTCCTTAAAGATCGCCTCTCTCATATCGCTCTGACTTGAAGCGGTAGTAGCTGCCAAACCAGCTCTATCTCTGATTTGATTAAGGTAAGCCGCTGCTTCAGCAGTTTTACCCTGCTCATTCAAGGCTTCTGCCAAGAAAAGTAAAACTTCAGCATAGCGATAAATAGGCCAACTCATGCCATGGTTTCCATGTAAATCATGGGCTTTAGCATATTTTTTAATGTAAGGGTAGACCTTATCATCTCTGTCACTTCCTGCAATCTCCACGTAAGCAATGGATGCATCTTTTCTTAAATCACCATCTTCGTAGGCAGCAATAATATCGGGTGTAGGAATATTGTTTCCTTCTCCATCCAGCCCTTGGGTATTTGAAGTTCCGGTAATAGGCTGTAACTCCTGCGGTGAAATTGGTCTTGGCATAAAGCTGTACAAAAAGTTTCCATTCAAGCCTTCAGGACCTTCAAGGTACTGTACTTCAAACAGAGACTCGATGTTATTTTTATTGCCCACACTTTCGGAAAACACATCTTCATAATTTCCAATAAGTTCATACTCACCACTGCTAACTATGGCATTCAAAAGGGTTTCTGCTTCCGCCCATTTCTTTTGGGTAATGTACACATCTGCTAACAACATCTGTGCAGCTCCCTTTGAAGCTCTACCCACGCCTTGGTTGGAGCGAGTTGGAAGCAATGCAATAGATGCCTGAATATCACTGATAAGCTGATTGTATATTTCAGCTTCAGGCGTAACAGGCAATGCAGCTTCTTCACGAGCAGTGACCGGGTCCAGGTGAAGTGGCACTCCACCAAAATACCTCGCCAACTCATAATAGGCATAGCCTCTTAGGAAAAGGGCCTGTCCTTTTAGGTTATCCTTACTTGTCTGGTCAAATTTTACCTCATCAATAACCGAAAGAATTTGATTGGCTCTTGCGATGATCAAATAGTCCTGTCGGTACTGATTGAGAACATGTCCATTAGAAGTAATTCCTTGGGCTTCCGGCAAGGCGTGGTCAGAAATATCCTCTTGCTGCTCTGTGGCACCAAAATTAATATTCCTTGCATATATCGTATTGTCCGAACGCATTTCGGACAATAACCAAGAACGGTCATCAGCAATACTGCGAAGAGGCGCGTAGGTTGCATTAACGGCTTGTTCAAAATCCGCCTCTGTCTTATAAAAGGTAGCTGAACTGAGTGCAGTTTCGGGAGCGAGGGTCAAGAATTCTTCACAACTTGACAACATGATACCCAAGAGCACAATGTATATATTTATTTTTTTCATTTTTAATCAAATTAAGATAAAAAGCCTGATTAGAATGTGATGTTTGCACCAATGGTGAAGGTACGTGGAACAGGGTAACCGGTAAGATCTACACCAGGGCTAAGGTTTCCACCATCTCCACTACCATTATCTTGACTAACTTCAGGATTACCACCACCCCAGTATGGCGTAAAAATATAGACATTTTGTACGGAGGCATATAATCTGGCAGCTTTCACAACGTTGGCAATTTTGCCAATATCATATCCAAGGGTAATGTTTTTGATAGAGAAGAAAGAAGCATCCCAAACAAAATTACTGTTGGCCCAATCTCTTTCAATACCTGTCACATTACCACCACCCACTGTGGTTCCGAAAATTCCTTCACCAGGATCCTCCGGAGAACGGAAGCGATCGGTAGCCTTTGCCACCATATTAAATACCCCATCTAAATTGGCAGTACTATACAGGTGTCTCATGTACAATTGATTTCCATAGGACCCTGAAGCAATGATACTTAAATCCCACTTACCATAAGTAAAGTTATTGGTAATGCCATAAGTGAAGTCAGGGAATGGATTTCCTATGATTGTCCTGTCATCATTGTCACCACCAATGCTGATGATACCATCACCGTTAACATCTTCAAGCTTAATGGATCCCACAGTGGATCTACCCGGAACTTGTGGTGAATTATCCAGATCTTCTTGGTCCATATAATTTCCTAACTTGTTCAAACCATAAAACTGACCGAAAGGCTGTCCTACCTGAGTGATATGGTATGATCCATAAACCCTATCAATCCCTTCAGCCAAAGCTTCTACTCTATTTCTATTGAAAGAGATGTTGGCATTGGTTGTCCAAACAAGTCTTCCTTCTGTATTCCTAGAAGAGATAGAAAATTCATGTCCCCAGAACTTGATCTCCCCAATATTATCTGTGAAGCTTCCAAAACCGGCTTCCTGAGGAATCTGCACATTGTATAAAAGGTTGGTCGTGTTTTTAGAGTAAAAATCATAAATGAAAGTAATCCGATCATCAAACAAGCCCAAATCAAGCCCTATATCAAATTGCCTGGTTGTTTCCCAACCTAAATATGGATTAGACAATGATGTAATTGCTGCTCCCGGCACTACTGTATTGTCAAATACAGCATTTACGGTGTTGTTAACCAAGGCGTATTGGGTATAGTTACCAATATTGTTGTTACCTGTTACCCCAAAACTACCTCTAATCTTTGCAAAAGAGACTTTATCACTTGTATTCAAGAAACCTTCATCAGACAACACCCAACCGGCCGATACTGAAGGGAATACACCCCAGCGATTTTCTGCACCAAATCTGGAAGAACCATCTGCTCGAATGGCTGCTGTCATCAGGTATTTGCCCTTAAAGTTGTAAGTCAACCTAGAAAGAAAAGAGGTCAATGACCATTCTTGAACATCAGATAGGGTACCTCCTCTATTGATATTGATCGCACCTTGAATGGTAGGAAGTCTGTCATCTGCATAAGTATCTGCAGCAACTCTCGTTCGCTCTCTTCTAAATTTCTGATTGGTAAACCCACCCAAGAGCTGGAAATTGTGATCGTTGATCGATTTTGAATAGGTTACAGTATTTTCATTCAACCAGCTGAAATTTTCATAATGATCCCTAATGGATGATGCTACTGCAGGAAGTGCAATGTTTATACCTGCAGAGGCAGTGGAAGGGGTGAAATTGAAAAATTTACTGTTTCTAATTTCGGCATTTATAGTAGATTTGACTACTAAGCCTTCAATTGGTTCGTATTGAACATAGGCATTAGAAAGTAAATTGGTCTGCTTGGTCTCATTGGTAATTTCCAAGGCTGAACGCACATAATTTGGATAGGCAAAGATATTACCCGTCTCACTTGGGAATCTATTATAATACGTCAATTCACCATTATCATCATATATAGGCATATTTGGCCAAGCATGTAAAGCATTGAACAATATACCTGTACCTCTTGAACCATCTGTTCTAGGGGTATTGTCCCGTACATACTGCGGAGCAATATTGAACCCCATAGAAATTTTCTCAGAAGCTTTATAGTCAGAATTGATCCTTAATGAAAATCGTTCATAATCTGTATTCAACACAACACCTTCCTGATCAAAATAACCTGCCACTACAGATGTTCTCATTTTTTCTGTATTGGAATTGATGGTTAAATTGTAATTTGAAATGGGCGCGGTCTGCAACAAAGCATCGTACCAGTCTTGGGTTTTCCCTTCATATTCAGAGGGATTTTGAAACATTTCAGGAACAGGTCTTCCTGCATCTTCGTAATACTCTTTCTTGAACTGAGCAAACTCAACAGCATCCATCATCTCCAAGCGGTTGTAATGAGGAACATTTTGTAACCCCCTGTACACATTTAGAGAAACGGAAGATTGCCCCTCTTTTCCTCTTTTGGTAGTGATCAAGACCACCCCATTTGCAGCCCTTGAACCATAAAGAGAAGTAGATGCAGCATCTTTCAATATGGTAATATCCTGAATTTCATCCGGATTTAACGTAGAAATATCACCTGTTATAGGAAACCCATCTACTACGTACAATGGATCACTTCCTGCGGAAACGGACAGTTGCCCTCTGATACGGACATTCATGCCCTGACCCGGTCTACCGGTGGTCTGGTTGATCTGTACACCGGCAAGTTGACCTTGAAGCTTCTGAGCTATCTGAGTAGCCGGAATATCCATCAAGTCATCTCCGTCTATGGTTTGCACTGAACCGGTAATCTCCTTTTTCAACTGACTACCATATCCAACCACTACAACTTCTGTCAAGTCACTCATGGATGAGGCTAGTGTAATGTCATATTGCGTTTGACCACCCTGAATAGTGATTTCCTTGGTCGCGTACCCGATATAGCTTACTGAAAGGACTTCGCCTGCAGCAGCTTCTACCTGAAACTTTCCATCTAGGTCTGTCACAGTTCCTCGGGTTGTTCCCTTTACCAATACCGACACTCCCGGTATTGTTTCGTTATCGCCTTCTGAGCGTACCACACCAGAAATGGTGCTTTGCGCATATGAAGCGAAACTCAATAACATAGCAGCTAAAAGGGAAAATAACTGCTTGCTATCCAAAAATTGGTAACAATTTTTTTCATAATTAATAGGTTAAATTGAGTGGGATAATTGACTCATTCATCAGTTTAATGATGAATTTAATTACAATAAAACCCTTATTTTCTCCAAAACTGTCCTGTACTGTGCTGAAAAAACAAACCAACCTTTTCCCCTATAATTCAGATAGGTATATCATAGTTTGGCTAAAAGAAAGTGAATAAAAAAATTTAATTTTGATTATCTTTAAAAAGAAAAATTTTACAGTTAAAGACAAACAATCAGTCCAAGCGAATAAATAAATATTCTGAACAGGCTTTTTAAAAAATTGGGGCTTCGGCAACCAATAGTCGTCCGAAGCCCATAAAAAAGATGAAAATTAATAACCGGGGTTTTGTACCAATGAAGAATTTATTCTCATTTGATCCTGAGGAATTGGAAATAAAATCTCATGAGCCTCAAAAATAAAGTCATTGTTTGAAAAGGGAATTCCCTCTCTGGAGGTGGTAGGATTTGCTCTTTCTCTTAGGCCATAGGCATTGAGCAGATTTACCAACTCACTTTCTGTCTTTGTTCTTTTTAAATCAAACCAGCGATGGTTCTCAAAGGCCAGCTCTATTCTTCGCTCATTGAGGAGCACTTCTCTGAACGCATCCTTACCCAAACTATTTACAGGCTCCAAACCGGCCCTGTCTCGAATCTCATTCAAATACCCTAAGGCTGTTCCTGTGGGGCCTTCCACTTCATTAATAGCTTCTGCAAGCATTAACAAAACATCAGCATACCTGATTACAGGCCAATTGTCATTGGTAACCCCTCTGATGGAATGTGGATGATGAAACTTATTGATATAAGGCACAACCTATATAACTCCCATCAAGGCTGGTATAGCCTTCTTTCAAAGACACCTCTTTTCTTAAATCTCCTTCCTCATACAAGGCAATTATTTCATTGGTAGGCGTGTTCCATCCTCCGCCATCTTGACCGGGAAAATCGATGACTGCACCCACTGACTCCCTTGGTGCAAAGGTGTAAATGAAATTGCTACCTACCCCAAATTGATTGTCTCCTTGATACTGAATATCCCAAATAGATTCTTGGTGATTTTTGTTTTGCGATCGAAAATTGCCTCATAGTCCTGAAGCAAGGCATAACCTAAAGAGAACCTGAGTCAAGGCATTATGGCTTCTGCTTTTCAGGGTACCTTACCCAGCAAACTCAAAGCTGCTCCTTTGGTTACACGGCCAATATCATCCGAACCGTAACTTGGAGGTAACAAAGCTACTGCATCATTCAAATCTGAAAGGATTTGCTGGTAAACAGCTTCCACAGGAGTCCTATTGTATTCAAAGGCTTCGGCAGGGGAGCTCACAGGCTCTGTAATGACGATCACATCTCCAAAATGCTGTACCAAATGAAAATAAAGGTATGCCCGAATCATTTTTAATTCCCCTTCAGACCTATTTTTTATCGCATCCGAAGCATTGGATTCAGGCAGCTTGCTCAAGCTAGTATTCACATTGACCATAATACCGTAGGTACTGTTGTATAAGTTGGTAATATTTGAAGTTGCGGGATTGTATTGCCAAAACTCCAAGGCTTCCAGACTTGGGCCATTCCCCCTATTTCCCGGATTAAAATGAAGGGTGGTATTGTCGGAAATAAACTCCGTATACTGCCATTGATTCAAATGCCACGGCCGCAATTGACCGTACACACCATTTACAGCTTGTATAAGTTGTGTTTCTGTCTGATAAAAATTATCCGACACCAATACGGTAGGATCGGTTTTATTTAGAAATTCATCATCACAGGATGTGCTAGCTAATAAAACACCCAGGCCAATGAATAATGTATTAATGTATCTTTTCATGTCTTAAGTCATTTAATGATTTAGAATCTTACTGTTGCACCTAAAGTGAAAGTTCTAGGCATTGGATAAGCTTCATCATCTACCCCTATATTGATACCTCCCCTGGTGTTGACTTCCGGATTGGTACCGGGAAACGAAGTAAATAAAAATGGATTCTCAGCACTGAAAAACACCCGAGCATGAGGAACTACAGGGTTCTTAGGTATGGTATATCCCAAGGTTATATTTCGCAACCATACATGGCTAGCATCATACACATACCTGGAGTTTGATTCACGCTGCCATTTCCAAGTATTGGTAGTCGCTCCTCTTCCATCTCCCGGATTTTCAGCAGACCTCCAGCGATTAACACCGGATTGAAGGATGTTGAACACCCCATCCATATTCATGGTTGTAGCCTCAATGTTTCTAAAAACATCGTAATTGAATGCCCCGGTAAACATGAGGTTAAAATCAAAATTCTTATAATCTCCTCCCAATGTATAGCCTATAATATAATCCGGATGTGGATTACCTATCTCTATCATGTCCTGTTGGTCATAGGAGATTACCCCGTCCCCATTGGCATCAAAATACTTATAAGTGCCGGGGACAGCGCCATCTTGATCCGGCCAAGCTTCAATTTCAGCGTCCGTATTAAAAATGCCTACCATTTTGAAGCCATGAAACATGGCCAATGGTCTTCCAACTTGCGCTACATTATATGTACTATAGAACCCACCTGCCCAGATTTCATCATTTTCACCTCTAATTTCCAAAACCTTATTTCTATTGATGGTCAAATTCACGTTTGATCTAATGTTTACTTGATTGATCATGGTTCTGTAGTCCAAAGCCAACTCAAGTCCTCTGTTTTGAACTTTCCCCACATTGTCTAAAGATTGGGTAAATCCGGAAATCACAGGCATTTCCACGGAAAGAAGCATGTTGTTGGTTAGTCGATTGTAATATTCTGCAGTTAGAATAAGCCTATTGTCAAACATCGCCCAATCCAAACCTATATCTGTTTGTTGGGATTGTTCCCAACCCAAATTGGCATTGGCAAAATTGGAAAGGATCTGGCCATTGGCAATGCTGCCCCCAATACATAATTTGAAATGGCCATATTGGACAAACTTGAATAGTTACCAATCGCATTGTTACCCGTAACTCCAAAGCTGGCCCTTAATTTCATGTCGGTTATCCAGCGGGTCTCAGGCATAAATGATTCTTCAGAAATCCGCCAACCTGCAGAAAAAGCAGGAAAATTCCCCCATTTATTATTGGCACCAAACCTAGAGCTTCCTTCCCTTCTAAAAGAAGCAGAGAGCAGGTATTTATCATTAAAGCTATAATTGGCCCTAGCAAAATAAGCCATTAGACTCCAATCCGCTTCTCCTGAGGTGGAAGTTTGCCTAATTGCTGCGCTTAAATAGGTAACCTGATCATTGGGAAATTCATTACCATTCCCCTGTAAGTACTTGTAAGTCTCTTCCTGTACTGAAAAACCTAGCAAACCATCCACTCTATGGTTTCCAAGAATTTTACTGTAAGACAGCAATTGATCTGCCGCTATATTCAGTGTTTCATTTCTTCTTTGGTACAAAGTAGCCTCTCTGGGTGGCGCCTGATTAAATCCTGTTCCTGCCAAGGTAGAAGGCCTGAATTCTTTTTGTTCGGTGTTGTCAAGGATGGCGTTTACCGAAGTCCTAAATTTAAAATTTTTTAAAAAAGAAAATTCTAAGAAACCATTGGTTAAAAGGTTGTTTTCTGAAAGGGTGCGTTCCATTTCATGCAATTCCTGTACTACATTGGCGGTACCAAACACGCCATTGGTACCGCCAATATAATTATTGAAGCTACCGTCTTCATTGTAAACAGGATACCTGGGATCTGCCCACAATGCTCGCCCGATCAAGGCACTTCTACCATTGGTAGAGGCATAGTCTTCATTGGAACGAGAGGCAGCGATATTCCAGCCCATAGTTATAAAATCGTTGATTTTACCTCCTATATTTGCTCTTACATTGAATCGTTCAAATCCGGTTTCAATTACTGCGCCTTCCTGATTGATATAGCCTACGGACACCAGAGAACGGATCCCCCCTTTACCGGAGGAAAGTGTCACATTGTAATTCTGAAACCTTGCATTTTGGTTGAGTATTTCATCAAACCAATCTGTGGATACCGTTGTTTGTTCCGGATAGCGAAATTCCAAAGGAACTTCTTCGATGGCAGGTTCTCTATTTTCGAAATACCTGATTCTGTCTACGAAACTATCATGTTTAAATTGAGCAAACTCAACCCCATTCATCATTTTGGTTCTTCTTCCATCAGGGATATTCTGTACGCCTTGATTGACTACAAAATCAAGATTTACAGTTCCTTCCTTGGCAGATTTTGTGGTGATCAATATTACACCATTGGAGCCTCTTGCGCCATAGATAGCAGTGGATGCCGCATCTTTTAATACTGTCATACTCTCTATATCTGACGGATTGAGGCTTTGACCCAATGAAGTGCCTACAGGAAATCCATCCACCACGTATAGCGGTTGACTTCCGGCTCCTAATGAGCCTATCCCCTAATGGTCACTTCCATTTCTTCCCCGGGTCTTCCTGAATTTTGCCTTACCTGTACCCCTGCTGCCTGGCCCTGCAACAACCTTGAGACATTGGTGGTGGGCACTTCTCCAATATTGTCCATATTGATTACAGAGACTGCTGATGTAATGTCGGCTTTTCTTTGGGATCCATACCCCACCACCACTACTTCTCCAAGGTCTCCCATGGAAGATTCCATAGAGATTTCATAGTTGGTTCGACCACCGGAGATTGCCACCTCTTGGGTTTCGAAACCTATAAAACTTACCGTAAGCATATCACCGGGGGCTGCCTGAACAGAAAATTCTCCCTCCATATTTGTGACAGTTCCCCGACTCGTCCCCTTCACCAGAATAGACACGCCCGGTAATGGTTCATTATCATCTACACTTACCACTTTTCCTGAGACCTGGCTTGCCTGACGGGAATAACCTGTCGTGACAAACATTAACATCAGAAAAGCCATAAGGATTCGAAGATAGGATTGCATCCAATCATATCGTTTGCTCATAATTATTTGGGTTTTATTGAAAATTTTAACAATACTTATCGTAATGAAATAAACTTAAAATAAACCAAATGACTATCCTGCTCTATCCTGTTTGTATAAAATTTTACATGGAAGGATCAACACAAAAGCTTATTTACTATGGAGTGAGATTAAAAAATTGAAATGTTATAGTATCATAAAAAAAGGGAACCTTTCGGTTCCCTTTTTAAAATTTAATAGTCAAAGTAATTATTTTTTTACCCTGATTTTTTCTTTAATCCTTGCGGACTTACCATGTCTTCCTCGCAAGTAGAATAATCTAGCTCTTCTTACTTTACCTTCTCTCAAGACCTCAATTTTTTCTATGCTTGGAGAGATGATTGGGAATATTCTTTCTACACCAATACCATTAGAAATTTTCCTTACGGTAAAAGTTTCACCATTGGTATTAACATTTTTCCTTTGAATCACGGTTCCTTGAAACTGCTGTACCCTTTCTTTAGTACCCTCAGTAATTTTTACGTGAACATTGATAGTATCTCCTGCCTTAAAAGACGGAAATTTGGACCTTACGTCCTTGTACTCCTGTTCTACGAATTTAATAAGTAGTTCGCTCATTGCTTTACTATTTTGCTTATCGCTTTCCTGGATACTTTATAAGCATCCTTAATTATCTTTTCGTTCTATATTATTATCGTCATTCTCTTCGGAGTATTCTCCCTGCATTAAATCAGGCCTCCTTTCGCGAGTGCGACGTACCGATTGTTCAAACCTCCATGACTCTATCTTAGCAGCATGTCCCGAAAGCAATACCTCGGGTACTTTCCATCCTGCATAATCTGCAGGTCTGGTAAAAACCGGAGGTGCCAAAAGGCCATCCTGGAAAGAATCTGTCAAAGCAGAAGTTTCATCATTCAAAACACCTGGAAGTAACCTAATAATCGCATCAGCAATTAAGGCTGCAGGAAGTTCTCCCCCGAAAGCACAAAATCACCTATACTGATTTCCTTGGTAATGAAATGTTCCCTTACCCTTTCATCTACGCCCTTATAATGGCCGCAAAGAATGATAAGGTTTTTTTCAATGACAAGGAGTTGGCCATTCCTTGGTTAAACGTTTCTCCATCAGGCGTCATGTAGATAATTTCATCATAATCCCTTAATTTTTTTAAGGAATTGATACAATTGGCTATGGGCTCAATCATCATGACCATTCCGGCACCACCACCAAAGGCATAACCATCTACAGTCTTTTGCTTACCAATACCATAGGTTCTTAGATCATGAACTTCCACTTTTGCCAAACCTTTTTCTTCAGCCCTCTTCAAAATTGAATGAGAAAAGGGCCCTTCAAGAAGGCCGGGTAAAACGGTTATGATATCAATATGCATCAGCTATCAATCTTCCAGATAAATGTCAACCAAGCCCTCAGGCAAACGACAGAAAACTTTTTCTCTGCCTTATCTACTTTTTGTATGATCTCATCCTTTAAAGGGATAAGTACTTCTCTGTCTTTGTATTCCATGCCAATCAAGTCTTGGGTTTCCATATCATAGATCACCTTAACTTTCCCTAACTCCCCGAGTTCTTCATCTACAACCAGAAAATCCACCAATTCGTGAAAATAATACTGGTCATCATCAAGTTCCGGGAGCGCGGTAACCGGCAAGTATAAAGCCGAACCAACCATGGGCTTAACTTTGTCTACATGATCAAATTCCTCAAACTTGGCTAAAAACCTATTGTTGGGCTGTGGCACCATGTGCTCCAAAATATAAGGAACCAACCTGTTACCATTTTCCACAAATACATGTCCTAAACCTTCATAGTCATCGGGATAATCAACATCTAGCACCAGTAAAACCTCTCCATGTAGCCCATGAACTTTGGCAATATGGCCCAATTGGTAACAATTGTCTTTGTTCATGGCTGTCGATCAGTTTATGCTTTGTCCTCTGATGCTTCTTCTCCGGCTGCAGGAGCTTCTCCTTCAGCTGGCGCTTCTTCTGCAGGAGCAGCAGCAGCTTCAGCGGCTTTGGCTTCAGCCTCAGCAGCAGCTTTGGCTGCATCTTCTCTTTCTTTGATCGCGTCAAGACGAGCTTGATTTTTAGCAGTTTCTGCTTCCAATGCTGCTTTTTTAACGCTCTCTTTTGCTGTTTGAATTTTCTCTACTTTGCTAGAAATGGCTTTCTCTTTGCCTTCTAACCAAGATTGGAATTTCTCATCCGCTTGCTCTTGCGTAATTGCACCTTTTACAACTCCAACTTGAAGGTGTTTCTTTAACATGACTCCACGATAAGAAAGCATTGCTTTCACAGTATCGGTTGGTTGCGCACCATTCATCAACCATTTCAACGCTCGGTCGTTGTTGATGTTAATGGATGCAGGGTCAGTATTTGGGTTGTAAGACCCGATTTTCTCGATAAAGCGTCCATCACGTGGAGCCCTAGCATCAGCAATTACTACATCATAGATGGCCATTTTCTTACGACCTCTACGTGCTAATCTGATTTTTACTGCCATATTATATTGACTTTTAGTTAATTGATGGAACCCGTCCATCGTTAATTTTTGGACTGCAAAGATAAGGTAATAATATCAAAAAGAATAATAAGACTAATTTTTATTTGCGTAATAGAAAAATAATGGTTTAAATTGCGATGTTTTTAAGGGAAAAAGATCCCAAAGACCAGCCCTAAGCGGGTTAAATTCCTGCAAATCAATTGGTCTCCCTTTCTTAATCAATCTTTAGCCTCGTAGTTCAATGGATAGAATAGAAGTTTCCTAAACTTTAGATGCAAGTTCGATTCTTGCCGAGGCTACAAAAAAACCCCATCTACTATTAGTATTTGGGGTTTTTGTTTTTTGGGGGACAGTCTAGGGGACAGTCAACAAGAAGAAAGGGGGGGTATCCCTTGCCACTTCATCTATTATTAGCTTAAAAAACCTCAGTTTACTTAGTTAGTCAGTGAGGTGCATAGGGATCTAACCAAGCAACTTAGTAAATTAATTATTCTTTGATGCACCGAATATATATTCCTGGCATATATGAGCCGGGTTGTATAATATTGGGGTCGGTGGATGTAATAAAAACTCTTGAATTTTCATCAACTATCCCTACTGAAATAATATGTCCGCTAAAATCAAAGCTAGATGTCCAAAAGGCAACAATTTGACCTAAACCATCGGAGTAACCACCTAAATATCTTTCACCTCCTGGAAGTGCGCTAAAACCACTTTCGTTTGTCCCTGGTATTTTTAGCCAAAAGGAATCACTTTTAAGTTTTATCCCAGCATTATCAATCCCTCCATTATATTCAAATAGTTTATTCCAATCTTCAATCTTAGGTATTCGCCAATCCTTTGGAGCTAAAACTCTAGGGTCAGTTATAGCATAATAGTTATACATTTTACCGTAAATTTTTCCATTTTCCTCTAAATCCTCATAATATGACCATGCAGGGATTTTGGCATTGTAGGCAGTAATCCAATCGTTTTGGTTTTTGCATGAAAAATTTCATCCCCGTTCCTATATGTATCTACATCAAGATTTTTTTCCATCCATATCTGATCTCCAATTTGGATGTCATTGGTTGGTAAATCATTGGGCTTGTCTGGCATTTGTTCTTCGCTACACCCAAGTATTGCAAAAAAGATTAAAGTTAAAATTTTCCTTTTCATAGCATTTAATTCAACTGAAAATTAAAGATAACCAATTATAATCCTTTCACTTAAAGATTAGGTCTACAAATTCAATAAAAACCATCAGCGGCCAACTACCAAAAGTGCATCCCTATAGGAACTTAATCTAAGCCACCAATTAAAGTAATAGCGTCTGAAGAATAAATTATTTTAAAAAAGCAATCCCCTGAATGGCAAAGTAATTGTGGGCTATGCAATGATGGAATATTAGAATGATTCAGGACCCGCTATAATTGCACCGGATAAGGGTCTTTAAAATTTAAACAGCTTCAAAATTCTATACCATTAACCGTATGCCTATCCGCCATTAGGCGGAACGTAGGTTTCATTAGTTTACCTCAACATGAGCATACACTTATAATGTAAGTGAAAATTTTTATTCATTCAAAGGAAACCAACTTTCCAGTATTTAAAACCCAAGGGTAATAAATAACACTATGCCAAAAGCATGTAAATACCTTATACTTTTATCCTTTGTTCTTATGGGAAAAGCAACTTTAAATACCCTCCAAGCACAGGAAGTTCCTGAATTAGCCATAGGCGGTGCATTGCGATTTAATTACAACCTGTCATCCTGGAAACCTGCCCAAAAAGTAGAGGCGGGGATTTTGGATATGATTTATTTAGAATTAACACAAAAGCAGCCTATAAAGGCATTCACCTGAATGCAGAGTACCGTTTGTATAGCAAGGATTTTGGAGGTGGAATGCTTAAGCAAGGCTGGTTTGGGTACAAATTCAACAAAACCAATGAAATACAGCTGGGATTAACCCAGGTGCCTTTTGGAATCCAGCAATACAACTCTAACAATTGGTTTTTTAACTTGTCATATTATGTAGGCCTGGAAGATGACCATGATATGGGAATAAAATACCTTCACCTGGGAGATAAGATTGAATACCAATTGGCCTTTTTCAAAAATGCCGAAGAAACCCGCTTTGGAAACGACACTGAAATCACTCACAGCAGGTATGCTTATGATGTGGCAGGGAGAAACAAAGAGTTTAATCAACTGAATGGTAAATTCATTTACAAAATTGGCAGCCAGCTAAAACATAGACTTGGTGCCTCAGGTCAATACGGAGGCCTTTTTAATTTAGACACCAAAGAAACCGGCAATCATTATGGACTGGCAATTCACTATGAACTCACTTATAACGACTGGAACATCAAAGCAGAAGCCATGAACATTTCCAATAACCCTGCAAATGGACCGGGTATTTCACGGGAGGAAATCTCAATGGCTGCCTATGGAGCAGCTTACAAGGTGGCAGCAGACTTTAATATTTATACCTTTACTATTGCCCGTAAAGTACCCGTTGAATGGGAACCAATATCCGCATTAAAAATATACAACGATTTCGGATACATGCAGAAGAAAAAGGAGGATTTTGATGACTCAATAATGAATGTGACCGGAGTATTAATTACAGCGGGCAATATTTATGCCTATATTGATTATGCTGCCGGCTTGAATCATTCTTGGCTGGGAGGAAATTATATGGACGATTTTAGTAGCGGAACGCCGGGAGCAGATTGGGAGGCCAGGTTCAACGTCAATATTGGATACTATTTTTAGAATCAGAATACATTACTAGTAATAAACAAATACTGTATGGCTAAGAAGATATTAAGAAGCGATGAAAGAAAATCCATCATGGGATTGGATGTAAATGGACCGGTATTTTTACCTCTACTATTTTCATTATTATCAGCATTACACTTACGCTTGTTTTTAAGGAGCAAGCGGAATATTATTTTAATGAAATCCAAAGCTTTATTTCAAACACAGTAGGCTGGTTCTTTATCCTATGTGTTAATATATTTTTGATTTTCGTAATATATCTTGCCTTTAGTAAATATGGGGAAATAAGGATAGGTGGCAAAGAGGCAAGACCCGAATTCAAGACCCTCTCTTGGTTTGCCATGCTTTTCAGTGCCGGAATGGGCATAGGCTTGTTGTTTTGGAGTATTGCAGAGCCGGTCACTCATTTCATGTCTCCTCCTCTCACCGAAGGAGGAACTCCTTATGCCGCCCAAGAATCCATGAATTTCACATTTTTACATTGGGGGTTTCATGCCTGGGGAGTATATGCTTTAGTGGGACTATCACTTGCCTATTTCACCTATTCTCACGGGCTCCCCCTTACAATCCGATCAGTATTTTATCCTATAATGGGAAACAAAATCTACGGAAAATGGGGAGACCTTATAGACATCTTTGCAGTTCTTGCCACCCTCTTTGGGCTTGCCACCTCGTTGGGTTTAGGTGTACAACAAATTGCCGCTGGATTGGCGCATGTTTTTGGAATCAGTAGTGGACTTGTGACCCAGATTTCTCTCATTGCCGGTATCACGCTTATCGCCACAGTTTCTGTGGTATTAGGAGTAGACAAGGGAGTGAAGTTTTTGAGCGAGTGGAACATGAGGATAGCAGTAATCCTCTTGGTACTGGTGGTCATTTTAGGCCCTACCATATTCATTTTTCAGTCATTTGTTCAAAACACCGGAAATTACCTTTACAGCTTTCTACAAATTGCCACCTGGACAGAAAGCTATACCGGAAATGATTGGCAAAATGCCTGGACCGTCTTCTACTGGGGCTGGTGGATTGCCTGGTCCCCATTTGTAGGGATGTTTATAGCCAGAATTAGTAAGGGGCGCACCGTCAAAGAATTTATCTTGGGAGTACTCTTTGTGCCCTCCCTCATTACCTTTTTCTGGATCACTGCATTTGGAAGCACATCCATCCAACAAGCACTATCAGGAGATCCCACCATTCTGAATGCAGCGGAAGATAATGTAGCCACTGCTTTGTTTGTATTTTTGGAAAATTACCCCTTCGCGGTAATCCTCAATGTGATTGGAGTTGTACTTATTGCCGGTTTTTTATCACTTCCTCAGATTCAGGATCTTTGGTGGTAGATAGCCTTACTTCCGGAGGAAAAATTGATGCGCCTGTGGGGCAAAGAATCTTCTGGGCAGTTACTGAAGGGGCTGTAGCTGCTGTTCTTCTGATCGGGGGTGGCTTACAAGCCTTACAAACAGCATCTATAGCAACAGGCCTCCCATTTGCTTTTATTCTCCTATTTATGTGTTACTCACTCTATACAGCCCTAAAAGATGAAAACCAACAGACTGAAGAACGGAAAGCCCAAAAGGAATGGGAAAGCTACGAAGAAAGATTGGCAGACATCATTAAAAAGCGCAGTTCGGAAAAAACCAAACCCAACCAATAAAGAATAGGTTATGAAAAAGGATTATAAGAATATTCTCGTAGCTCTAGACCTCTCAGACTTAGATGAGGTATTGATCCAATACAGCTCTTTTCTTGCTGAAAAATTAAAGGCTGAAAAAGTGTATTTTGTCCATAATATTAAAAAATATGCCATTTCAGAACTTTTTGAAGAACAATTGAAGGAAGTAAATCTTGATGAGGTAATCGGAGATGAACTGAATGAAAAAGTTCAAGAACACTTTAAAGCAGACATTCCTTCCGAAGTATTAATTTCAGAGGATCCTTACAGCGAATCTTTAATCAAATATATTGTAGATAAATTTGGAATTCAACTTGTCATTGTTGGCAACAAAAAACATGAAAAAGGTACCGGATTAGTGAGCGGTAAACTGCTGAAACTACTAAGATGTGATGTTCTTGCAGTTCCTCGCCTTGCAAAACCTCAAATTGAAACCATTTGGGCCGGAACAGATTTCTCTCCCGAATCACGCAAAACCTTTCAGGTGATAGAGGCATTGTTTCAAAAAAGCAAAACATCCCTCAAACTAGTACATGTTTACAGCGTACCCTTGCAGTTCTCCCCTTATGTCTCTGCGGAATTTATGGCTCCAAAGGTAGAAAAACACATCAAAGAAAAAATAGAAAAGTACATAAGAAAAATGGCTTATCCTGAACCTATGGAACCGCTAATTTTCCATGGTAGGGAATCCGGTACGGCTCAAAAAATCATTGCTAATATTAAAAAATCAAATGCTGACCTATTAGTGGTTGCAGACAAAGGCGGCAATACCTTCTCCCCTTTTGCCATCGGTAGTGTTACCGAGGAGCTTTTCAATACCAATTATGGAGTCCCCTTATGGGTGGTCAAATAAGTCAAAAAAATACATCCTTGTATTTACCTAAAGAATCCAAACTCAGGAGGAGTGACATTATTGTAGCTGTGGGTGTCCGCCCTCGGAAAATAGGAATACCCACGTCTTGATTTTGTCAGTATTGTTGCTTTTTTTTGCAACAATACTGACAAAAAATCATTATCGCCCGTAGTTATCCTAATTCTACCTGTTCATTTTTGGCTTGATCCAAAAACGAACCAAAAAAATCAAGGCTGTATGTAAATCTTAACGCAAAATGAATCACTCCCTGGCTAAACAAAAAAACTCGGCCGAAAAGGCCTCAAACAGTTTTTTGTTTTTAACGCCATTGAGCAATCCATTTTACTAATTTCCATAAGGCCGAAAAAGTAAATAGAATTGAATAAGGTTACGCAGCCAAAGCCATATAGGCTAACTATTTAACCTAGCATAGACTCATTTTCGCCTGACATTACTCCCTATGGTAATACAACCGGCAAGTCTTAACCAACCCAAAAACACCGTAGGTGTGGCATTTTTGTAGACAAGGCTGTGAAGCCTTGGTCAAAGCATGAAGCAAAATCTGATTTTGGCAATATTGTTGCTTTTTTTGCAACAATGCTGACAAAATCTTACCGAAAACAAAATTGAAAAAGTCATACCCCTACCCGAAACCCCTAACCCTGAAAGGGTGACACTATAATAGCCGAGGGTGCCAACCCTCGGAAAATAGGAATACGCACGCCCTGATTTTGGCGGTATTGTTGCTTTTTTTGCAACAATACTGACAAAATCACTTTCGCCCGTAGTTATCCTAATTTCTACCTGTTCATTTTTGGCTTGATCCAAAACGAACCAAAAAATCAAGGCTGTATAAATCTTAACGCAAAATGAATCACTCCCTGGCTAAACAAAAAAATCTGCCGAAAAGGCCTCAAACAGTTTTTTGTTTTTAACGCCATTGAGCAATCCATTTTACTAATTTCCATAAGGCCGAAATAAGTAAATGGAATTGAATAAGGTTACGCAGCTAAAGCCATATAGGCTAACTATTTAACCCAGTATAGACCCATTTTCGCTTAACATTACTCCCTATATTAATATTGACGGCAAAGCCTAACAATTCCCAAAACCCCATAGGGGTGATATTTTTGTAGACAAGGCTGTGAAGCCTTGGTCAAAACAATCGTAACGATAAGATTTTGGCGTGTATTGCTGCTTTTTTTGCAACAATGCCGACAAAATCACCCTGAGAGCCGATTAACAAAAAAGCTATGAAATAAAATCCCATAGCTTTAGTCAATTAACAATAAACCCAAAATAACCTGCTGTAGGAGAAGGAGTCGAACCTCCACGGAGCAGTTAGAAAATACGAGCTCGCTATTTTTCTTTATCCTGTGATCCCCCACCCCCGAGACAGGAGGGCATGTCTGCCAGTTTCATCATCCTACAGTATATATTAGTAATTAAACTTCCGTCCATTACCCAAAGACCTTTTGTCTTTGTTTGATATGTCAAAGGTAATAAAAAGATTATTAAATTAAAATTATGGCAACAAAAATTATATTTATTTACATTATTTTTAATATATAAGTATTTAAATTAACTATTTCATTTTACAGCCACTTCTACAAACCCTTGGATTGAAATATTTGCAAAGGACTATAAGCAAAGCAGGAATCCTTACCATAACCAACAAATCCTTACCGAAAGCAAAGCGTTAATTCCGGAAACATCTTTTAAATTAAAACAACAAAAACCAATACAAAAAAATACCGAACTCAACCTCCCAAACTCCGTAGGAGTGTCATTTTTGTAACCGAGGATACCAACCCCTCGAAAATAGGAATACGCACGCCCTGATTTTGGCGGTGGCTGTTGGCTTTTTTTGCAACAATGCTGACAAAATCTTACCGAAAACAAAATTGAAAAAGTCATATCCCTACCGAAACCCCTAACCCTGAAAGGGTGATACTATAATAGCCGAGGGTACCAACCCTCGGAAAATAGGAATACGCACGTCCTGATTTTGGCGGTATTGTTGCTTTTTTTGCAACAATGCTGACAAAATCACCTTGAGAACCGACAAACAAAAAAAGCTATGAAATAAAATCCCATAGCTTTAGTCAATTAACAATAAACCCAAAATAACCTGCTGTAGGAGAAGGAGTCGAACCTCCACGGAGCAGTTAGGAAAAATACGAGCTCGCTATTTTCTTTATCCTGTGATCTCCACCCCCGAGACAGGAGGGCATGTCTGCCAGTTTCATCATCCTACAGTATATATCAGTAATTAAACTTCCGCTCATTACCCAAAAACCTTTTGTCCTTGTTTGATATGTCAAAGGTAATAAAAAGATTAATTAATTAAAATTATGGCAACAAAAATCACATTAATTTACATTATAATTAACATTATACTTATTTAATTTCACTTTCACTAATTCAAAACATCTTAACTCCACTCTTATTGGAAGATTTGCAAAAAATAAATTGAGCAACCTCGATTCGATCAACGAAACGGTAATTTTTACTTACGAAACACATTTATCTCAAGAATGAAAATCAGGTGCATGGAAAATTCTCCAATCTGTATACAACCAAAATAAAGATAAAACACCTCCACAATCAACCACTTACCATCATAAATCGATACCTTAGAATATTGGTTAATCAAAATGAATCGCCTTATCTCGCCAAAAAAGGACAAACCATGAACAGCACTCTAAAAATCACAATTTTTTCTTTTTGGGTCATTAGCGGATGCTCTTTTCAGAGCAATAATATTGTGATTCAAAGTCTGTCAGGAAAACACCATCCCTTAAAAAATGAAATTTGGCTCTCACACGAACATATTTTGGTGGATTTTATCGGGGCAGATAGCATTGATTATAGTGAATGGAATCATAAACATGTTATTGATGAAATGACACCCTATTTAGAGGAATTGAAGCCTTACAATGTCAGCTATTTTGTGGATGCAACCCCTAACTACCTTGGGAGAGACGTCTTTTTATTGGAAAAAATAGCCAAAAAAACCGGATTAAAAATCCTTACCAATACCGGCTTGTACGGAGCAAGGAATAATCAATTTATTCCGGATTTTGCAAAAGGAATGACAGCCAAAGAATTGTCAGACATGTGGATAAAGGAGTTTACTGATGGCATAGCTGGAAGCTCCATACACCCCGGTTTTATTAAAATTGGAGTTGACAATTCGGATCCATTAAGCCCTATGCACAGCAAGCTGGTAAAAGCTGCTGCCCTAACTCACCTGGAAACAGGCTTGACCATTGCTTCCCATACCGGAGCAGCCAAAGGTTTGTGGCCACAATTGGCGATACTGAATGAACTTCAGATTTCTCCCGAAGCCTTTATCTGGGTACACGCACAATCAGAAACCAATACGGAAGCCTACCTTAAAGCAGCAGATAAGGGATGCTGGATTAGCCTTGACGGTTTGGGGTGGGACCTTGAAAGGCATTTAGAAAAAATAGTTTTTGCCAAAAAAAATGATTTTTGGACCGTATTTTGATTTCCCATGATGCAGGATGGTACGATCCTCAAAAAGACCAGCAAAGCATAAAGGGCTATACCAATATTTTCAGCCAACTTATTCCTGCTTTGAAAGCGCAGGACTTTACGGAGGAGGACATTCAGCTTCTGTTAAGCACAAATCCTTCAAAGGCTTTCTCGATCAAAATCAGAAAAACAAAATGAAGGGTCTCGCAAGTGAAAAGGGCTGAATTTCTTTATTAGACACTAAAAATACGTGCAAGAAAATCCAAAACCACTAATCGCAATCAAATAACCTCATGGATATACCCAAACTTGTTCCCCAACATCCGTTATATTCTACTATTGAAATCCGGTGGTTCTTCAGTTCTCCAATTGAGGAACTATTGAATTTCGTAAAAGAGTTTTCATTGAATAAAAATGAACCTGAAAGCCGTACAGATACTTATTTCCCAATGGCAGACAGACCGGACTTGGGGCTTAAGGTTAGAGATAATATTTACGAGGTAAAACAAAGACGGGAATGGACACTCTCCTTACCGGAATCTCAGCCATTGCCCGGGAAGTTTGAAGCTTGGGACAAATGGTCTTTGGAAAAAATACCCGAGGCTGAGAATAAATTAACCGGATTATCAATATCAAAGAAACGCTGGCTAACATGCCTTGACCAAGCATTTAATGTCAGATCCAATTTCTCAAACCCTCCGCAGGAAATTCAAGTCGAATATACCGAAATCAAAATTGAAGCTACAAATTATTATACTTTTGCCTTGGAAATTTCAGGCCTCCATTCCCCGGAAAAGCTTCTTGAAATTGTCAGAAAAATACCAATCCACCCGAGAATGACCGCAGAAAACTGCTGCAGCTATCCTGCTTTTATTTTGGCAAATGTATTGAAAAAATAATCCCCAGTCATTAGAAAGTATCTCAGGACTGGGGATTACATTATCTTTCAAAGGGCAAATCTATTGTTCCTTTTCCCAATATTCTTTTGCTTGCAATTCCTTCTCCTTCTCCCATGCTTCGATTTTTTCTACATAGGCCTTGGCCCAGGATTCCATCTTTTCTGCATTTTCGGCGGCCCAAACTTCCATTTTCTTTTCAAATTCTTTTATTTTAGGCTCGTTCTCTTTCTGCCAGGCTTCCATTTTTTGCTCAAACTCCTTCATTTTAGGCTGAAATTCTTTTTCCCAGGCTTTCATTTTTCCCTCGAATACCTTTTGGGATTTCTCCATTTTCTTTTGAAGCAACTCTATTTTCCGCTCAAGCTTTTTCTTTTGTTCTTGTGACAAAACGGAGGTATCCCCCTGCAGCATCACTATATTTCTTGCATATACTTGAATACTGTCTCCAAAACCACCCATAATGTTTTGGGTATAATGAATCAAGCTATCATTAAACACCGGAGGACTAAAATTAGCAACAGGAGCAGGACTTAGGTTCAACACAGGCGGTTGTTGGGGTAAGGGTAAACTATCCGAAACCACTGAACGAATACTCGTTGTTACATGATTATTCGAATGAATAACTACTTCTACATCTTCTGAAACTTCTTGATCAAGATCTATAGCCACATCTTTATTGATGACGATCACAGTGTCCTCTACTTCAATGGACTTTGGCAAAGTATCCATCAAAAAGTAAGTGTCGCCATCAAATTTTGATTCCAAGGCTGTGGAAACCCAGCGATCCTGAGTATTTTTAACCTCATTGGCATTGCCGATAAATAATATGGCACTAAATATTAGGGTAAGTATCATTGTCTTAGTGATTAACGGTGAATTGGAAAACCGGGCAGGTTCATTGCCCAGCATCCTTTTGATTCTATTGAGTAAAGGAAAATTGGAGGAATGTGCCGCCATGGCCAATTCAGGGGATTCCTCCACGGCATCATTGGCAACAATTGCCAAGGCATTGGCTAAATCAATTGCTTTGACCCCCGCCTGAATTGCGATATCATCTGCAATATGCTCTCTCGCTTCTTTCACCAGTCCATTGACCCACCAAAATGCAGGATGGTAAAAAAACAAGATCTCTAACACAGACTGCATCAGGTTGACTGCAAAATCATGCCTGCGGATATGGGCCAACTCATGCGCAATTATGGCCTCCAATTGCACCGGAGACAATTGCATGATCAAACCCAATGGAAGCAAGACAATCGGCTTGAAAAAACCATAGGTGATGGGTACAGAAATTTCTGAACTTATCCTGAAATCCACCGGTAAACTTAGAGCCAATCGGGCTTTTATGGTTTCGATGGCCTGAAGGATATTTTGCGGCACACTTTGGTGAGACCTGGCCTTTAATTGCTTCAAGGCAACAAAATTCCCCAGGTGCCTTACAAAATAAAATACAACACCAATTACCCAAAAATAAACCAGGTAAGGTAATACATAGGCTATTCTCCCTGATAAATAGGCCGGCCAATGCATTTCACCTGCAACAGGCTGAGCACTTGCCTGGATTTGACTGCTGAATACCAAGGCTTCCTGGCCTTCATCTTGAAAGGAGTGAAATTCCATTATGAAGGTTCCTACAAACATGCAGCACATCACTCCCAAACCACCCAATCCAAGCATGTATTTTTTCTGTGGACTATTTAAGAATTTAAACCTAAAGAGCAACCACATCACTGCTGCTACGAAGAGCAACTGCCAAAGTGAATGGGCCAAAGCCCAACCCAAAGCTTCAGGTAAACGCGATACAATCCATTCGGTATTCATTGTGTATCATTTTCTATTTTATCCAAAAACGCACGAATCTCTTTGATTTCCTCCTTGGAAGGCTCGCTCTGACCCAAGGCTTGCATGACCAACTTCTTTGCTGATCCACCAAATGCTTTCCCTATAAAATTTCTAACCAAAGATTGCTGGGTATCTTCCTGGGAGATCAAAGCACTGTAAATATGACTTCTTTTCTCCTCGTCTCTTGCCAACAATCCCTTGGCATGCATGTTTTGCATGGTTTTTAATGTAGTCGTATAGCCGGTTTCCTTGGTCAAAGACAATTCTTCATGCACCTGCCGTACACTTGCTTGCTCCTTTTCCCAAAGAATGGCCAATATCTCTAATTCTGCTGCTGTAGGCTTGTCCATAGTATTGTTATACGATTTATTTCGTATCAAATATATACGACAAAATTCGTAATTGCAAATTATATACGATTTTAATCGTAATTAAATATTGTTAAAAATAATTTTGAATGGTTTTCCCTTTCCGGGGGAGCTGATTAATTTTACACCATGTGCTTACTGACATTTAGCTGGAATCAGCATCCCGAATACAAACTTATTTTGGTTGCCAACAGGGATGAATACTTTAATCGTCCGACCAAAGGCCTCCACCAATGGGACAATGGGATTTATGCCGGAAAGGATTTAAAGGGAGGAGGCACATGGTTGGGTTTCCATACCAATGGTAAATTTGCGGCCTTAACCAATTATAGAGATCCCCAAAATGACAAGCCATTAAGCAAAACTAGGGGTGAATTGGTAACCAACTTTTTAAATGGAAGCCAATCTCCCAAGGACTATTTGAAGCAAATAGAAGAAAAAAGAAAGACTACAATGGTTTCAATCTCTTGGTGGCCGAAAAGAAAGAACTGTTGGTATTTTCCAACTATGGAGGGGGCGTCCAACAGGTACCTCCGGGTATCCATGGGCTTTCCAATGCTTTTCTAAACACCCCTGGCCAAAAGTAGAAGCTGCCAAAGCAGATCTTAAAAAGTTACTGGAGCATAAATCCCCAAAGCTGGATGATTTGTTGACCTTATTACAATCAAAGGAGAAAGCCCCTATCGAATTACTTCCGGATACCGGTATTCCTATGGACTTGGAACAAACCATTTCTTCACAATTTATTCGGGTAGAAGATTACTATGGCACCGTCAATACTACAGCCCTGTGCTGGGGCCATGATGGCACCGTTTCCATCAAAGAAGTAAGGACCATACCGGAAAAAGAAGTCAATGAAAGTACTTTTGTGAGTTGGTAAACGGCAAAACCCTGCAATAAAATTAATATATAAAAAATTGTATCGGTTCAAATTTGACCGAATACCTCCATTTTATTCTAAACAGAAATAATGCCTTTCAAATTAATTGAGCTGGTCTTTAATCCGGATTGGGCTGCCCCCTATATTGCTTTCAATGGAAAGGAAGTCTCAAAACCACAATGGGGTTACAACTTTTAGGAAGATTCCAGCGCGTAATAAAAGCACCAATTTCGGGTTAAACGAAGAAACAAGCCCCTATAGTGGGCAGGAAAAGAATTTTTAGAATCAATTTCAAACGGTTTTGGTAGTAGGAAAATTCTGAATTTTGTATCTTGGAGTAAATATTTTTTCAACCCAATGTGGAAAACCATAATTTTGAAAAACGATAGGTTTCAAAAGCTGCCTATCATACGCTTGGAATTCCCTTATGATTTCGAATTAAAAGAGATTGTTAAAGGATTTCCGGAATGCAAATGGTACCTCAAAGAGCGGGTTTGGGCAGTTCCTTATACACCGACTCAAGTGTCTGAATTATTACAGTATTTTAAAGAGAAAAAGATTTGGTTGGATTACAGCCGGATACAGAAAGTAGATTTACCGGACAAACATCCTGAACTACCTCAATTGGATGCACCTTTACATTCAGAGATTCGGCGATTTAAGGATTGGCTTCGCAATAGGCGGTATTCCGAAGCAACGATCAAATCCTATTCTGAGGCAGTGGCGTTTTTTTTCAGGTTTTTGAATAACAAGCCACCCGGTTCTATTACCAATGAGGATTTGGAGATCTTTAACAGGGATTACATCATCAGAAGAAAGTATTCCGTTTCCTACCAATCTCAAGTAATCAATGGCGTAAAATTATTTTTCAATATATTGGAAGAGCGGGTGTTAGACCCAGAAATTATTAAACGTCCAAAGAAAGCAAAGAGTCTGCCTAATGTATTAAGTAAGCAAGAAGTGAAGGATATTTTACAGGCCTTATCCAATCTTAAGCACCGTTTTATGTTGGTGCTGCTTTATTCATGTGGACTAAGAAGGAGCGAAATATTAAACCTACAGATTGAGCACATTCAATACGATAGGGGTATGATTTTGGTTAAAAATAGTAAAGGCAAAAAAGATAGGGTAGTCCGGTTTCCTGAGATATTACATGATTTGTATGGGGAGTATTTAAAAGCCTATCAGCCAAAGAAATACCTGATCGAGGGAAGAGGAGGAGGGCAATACAGTGCCAGGAGCCTGGCAGAAGTATTAAAAGCTGCGGTGGAAAAGGCAGGCATTAAAAAGCCGGTCACACCGCATTGGTTGAGACATTCTTATGCCACACATCTGCATGAAGGGGGTACGGATATACGGTATATCCAAGAGCTACTGGGCCACCAGAGCAGTAAAACCACAGAGATTTATACACATGTAAGTAATCGAGAAATGAGAGAGATCAGAAGTCCAATAGAGGATATGGACATAAAAATATAAAGTGAAATAAAACTACACAATTTCAACCAAATAAGGATATATTGTGCAATAAAACTGCGCATATAAACAAGTTACCTGCAAGCTAAAAAAATAAAACTCAAAGGAATTATGGAACTAAACATTGAATTTTTTATTGTGTAAAAAACGCATCCAGAAACTGCTTTGGAAGTGAAAGAAGGAAAAATATGCACGCTAGATAAGTAATGTAAATAATATCAACCACAATAGTGAAGCACCGCTAGCATTATAATAAAGTATGAAAAAGAAAATTGAATATGGCATTTCCACCTTTGCCGATGTTATGCCTGACCCACATACGGGCAGAACTATATCACAAGCAGAACGCATTCGACAAGTGGTTGATGACATTGTATTGGCTGACAAGTTGGGAGTTGACTTTTATGGCGTAGGCGAGCATCATAGACGAGAATTTGCGGCTTCATCGCCAGCGATAGTGTTGGCTGCGGCTGCGGGAAATACCAAACACATTACATTGGGTAGTACCGTCACCGTTTTATCGACCAGCGATCCCATTCGTGTGTATCAGGACTTTGCTACAATTGATGCCATCAGTAATGGACGAGCAGAATTATTGGTTGGTCGTGGTGCATTTACCGAATCATTTCCTTTGTTTGGTTTCGACCTCAATCAATACGACTTATTGTTTGATGAACGACTTGAATTGTTACTTAAAGCAAGAGATAACGAATTTGTTACGTGGAGGGGAAAAACAAGAAGTCCGATTGACAACTTAGGCGTTTATCCACGTACCGAAAAACCATTGAACATATCTATGGCCTTGGGTGGTTCGCGGAGTACAGTCATTAAAGCGGCAAAACTTGGACTTCCCGTGGTTTTAGCTATGTTGGGTGGCAATATTGTTGATTTCTGTAATTACGCAAAATTGTATCGCGCGGTAGCACAAGAAAGTGGGCACGATTCGGATAAATTAAAATTCAGCGTTCACGCACACGGTTTTGTGCTTAACAACAGCAAAGAAACTGCCGACACATTTTTTCCATACATACAGTATTACAGAAATCACTTATTGGGAGAACGTGGTTTTCCGCCTTACACCAGAAGCGATTTTGATTACGCACGTTCCTCAGGACAAGGATTATTTGTAGGTGGACCCGAAGAAGTAGCTGACAAAATTATGTTGCTTATAAACCATTTGAACATTGACAGGTTTATAATTCAAATGCCTTTGGCAACTATGCCTCACGATATAGTTAAAGAAGCAATAAGCGTTTATGCGACAAAAGTAATTCCGCTTGTTAAAGAAAAGATTAAAGCGGGAACTATTTAAGGGCACCTCTAAAAACCACCACTTTGTTAAACACTGACAGTTTCCGCAACCTTCTCCTTTTTTCCGATAACCATTTTGCGGTGTTGCAAGCCCCATGCTATCATAGCATCCAAAACCGTATTGAGGGTGTTTCCCGATTCTGTCAGTTCATACTCTACTGTAACAGGTATGGTATTATAAACAGTGCGGGTTACAATGCCGTTGACTTCCAGGTCTTTCAGCTCTTTGGAAAGCATACGGGGCGTGATTTTAGGAATTTCCCTTTCCAATTCCTTGAAGCGTTTTTTGCCATAGAGCAAAGAACCTATTATCGGCAATTTCCATTTGCCGTTCAACACGTTCATCGTGTCGTTTACGGCTAAAACAAACTCTCCCGAACACTTCTTTACACTTTCTAATTGTGATATTCTGCTCATTTTATCCTGTTTATGCTTATGCTATACTAAAGTATAGTAATATACTATGGTATAATAGTTACTAAAGTATAGCAAAAGTAACTATATTTGCACAGTTAAAAAAATGTGTCACTAAAAAAAATAAAATCATTATGAATAAAGTATTAATTACGGGAGCAACAGGACAGCTAGGGAAGTCAACAATTAACTTTCTGCTTGAAAAAGGTGTTGCAGCAAATCAAATTTCAGCTTTGGCAAGAGATGAAGCAAAGGCAGCAGAATTAAAATCTAAGGGTGTAGATGTAAAAATAGGCAACTATGATGATTTTGATTCCCTTCGCTCTGCTATGCAAGGCGTAGAAACTTTGCTACTAATTTCTTCAAGCGAAATGACAAAAAGCAGAGCGGTGCAGCACATCAATGCGATCAAAGCTGCAAAAGAAAGTGGTGTGAAGCATATCATCTATACGGGCTTTATGAGAACCCATGACGACCCTAAATCTCCGCTTTGGTTTATTACCGAGGATCATGTGAAAACCGAAAAATACCTTAAAGAATCAGGCATTACTTATACTCTTTTTGCAAACGCTTTTTATTTGGATATGCTAATGGATTTTGTAGGTGAACAGGTATTAGAAACCAAAACCATTTTTGTTCCGGCAGGTGATGGAAAAATAAATTTTGTACTTCGTAACGAAATTGCAGAAGCACTTGCTAATGTGTTAACTACGGGCGGTCACGAAAATAAAACATACAACATTGGAATTGAGCAACCAGTGTCGTTTGGAGAAGTTGCGAAGTACATTTCTGATATTACCGGAGTTGCGATAAACTATGTTTCTCCCGAACAAGAAGAATATCAGCAAACCTTAATGCAATATGGTGTTCCTGAGATGTATGCACGCATGTTTGCAGCATTTGCAGTTGCTTTTGCAGCGGATACTATGAATGTTCCTACAACTGAATTAACTCAACTACTCGGTCGTAAACCAACTTCAGTTCAAGAATTTCTCTTAGCTAAATTTAAAAAATAAAAAGGTTGTCTGACAATTTTTGTAGAGGATTGTCAAGTAGGAAAACAGTTCACTCCTTTGGGGTTTATTATCAATGATTTACAAACTCCTATAATCAATCCATCCTCAAACCACAAAAATTGTCAGACAACCAATAAAATATGACAATTAAAAACAATAAAACACTAAACATAGCCTTGTGGGTAGCACAAGCATTACTAGCAGCCATGTTTTTAATGGCAGGTGCTATGAAGTCAACTCAACCCATTGAAGAACTTGGAAAATCAATGCCTTGGGTAAATGACTTTTCTGTGGTTTTTGTCAGGTTCATTGGTATTTCTGAATTGCTTGGCGGTATCGGACTTTTACTGCCTGCCTTATTGCGCATTAAACCATTTTTTACGCCTTTGGCAGCGTTGGGTCTTTATGGTTATGGTGTTCGCTTTTATATATCATATAACCAAAGGCGAATATCAAGTATTAGGCTTTAATTTGATTTTAGGAGCAATAGCACTTTTCATTGCATGGGGCAGGTATAAAAAAGTACCTATTCAACCCAAACTATAAATTACTATGGAACGCAAAAAATTTCTTCAATCAATTTTAGCCTTAACCGCAATGGGAACATTAAGCAGCCTTAAAAATTTTACTGACACACTTCCTTCACAGAGTAAAAAAATGCCGGTGCTGTTTACCTCACACGGAAACCCGATGGACATCCCGGTTTCAAGAAGTGAAAGGGAATTTTGGCAAAAACTTTATGACTTAGGGATTAATCTTCAAAAAAATTATGAAGTAAAAGCTGCATTGGTCGTATCAGCACATTGGTGTACTAAAGGTACATTCGTAAATGTTTCTCCTGATCAAAAACAGATTTACGACTACTATGGTTTTCCAGAAGAATACTACAAAGTGTATTACAATGCCAAAGGTTCGCCCGAAATTGCTCACGAAGTAAAGAAAATTGTTCCTTCCGTTTCCCAAACAACGGAATGGGGTTTAGACCACGGTGCGTGGCCAATGCTGATGCACTTATTTCCAGATGCCAATATTCCTGTTTTTCAGCTAAGTATTGACTATTACGCCAAGCCCGAATATCATTATGAGTTGGGCAAACAACTAAAATCATTGCGAAACAAAGGGGTTTTAATAATTGGTAGCGGTGCACTTATCCATAATTTGCCATTGGCAATGCAAAAAATGCGCACAAACAATACAACTCCTTATGGCTGGGAGGCAGAATACGATGCTTGGATTAAACAACAAATTGATTCCCGAAACTTTGCCAATCTCATTAATTACCAAAACAGTCATAAATTAGGGAAATTAGCCGCTCCTACTCCCGACCACTACGTTCCTGTACTTTACAGTTTGGGACTTATAGATAAGACAGATGAAATCAAGCATTTTTCGAAGGTGAACCAACTATTCCAGCTTTTAGTGAACGTAGTTTTATTATTGAATCCTGAATTAAAATAGAAACACCTACTTATGTAAATACTAATATGAAGGTAGAAATTTGGAGCGATGTGAAAAAATATAAACTAGAATGAAATGACAGTACAAAACAATGAATTTTTTAAACAAGTAATTGAACAAAATATTCCAATTCATAAATTTTTAGGACTGAAATTATTAGTCCTCGAAAATGGATTTGTAAGAGTTAGCGTTCCCTTTAGAGACGAAGTGGTCGGTGATTTTAGAAGAAACAGATGGCACGGAGGAATTATTGCAACAATAATGGATTCTGTTGGAGGAATTGCGGGCGGAACTCACTTTAAATCTTTTGAGGATAAATTAGTAACAATTGATATAAGAATAGATTATTTAAAAGGCGCAGAAGCATCGTCAATAATTGTAGAAGGCAAAATTGTTAGATTTGGAAATAGAATACTTGTAACGAAAATGAAAGCCTTCCAAAATGATGAACTAATTGCAGAAGGAAAAGGTGTTTATAATTTTTTCCAAAAGATAATCCGACAGAAAAGTAAAAATGTTTTCTAAAATAGAGAAGAGAATATAAACTGAAATAAAAATAGCCAGCAGGTAACAGCGTGTATAAGAAATAGCGGTTTTAGTGCTAAATCAAAGGTCTGTGCTTTTAATAAAAGTCAGTGCCAAACTGAAAGTGAAGTGCTTTTTAATCCGCTACTTCTCATACACGCAAAACGTTGGCAGTAATTTCAAAAGACAGACTAACAACAACAAAATGATAACAATTGACAATTATTTAGACAGTCATTATATACACCGTAGTAATTGGTTAAGAGCAGCAGTGCTTGGAGCAAATGACGGAATTATATCAATATCAAGTCTTGCAATCGGAGTTGCAACTGCAAGCACGACAAGAGACCCTATTCTTTTAGCGACTGTTGCAGGACTTGTGGCAGGAGCACTTTCTATGGCAGCAGGCGAATATGTTTCTGTTAGCTCTCAAACAGACATTGAAAAAGCAGATATTGAAAGAGAAAAAGACGAACTGAAAAAAATGCCCGAAGCGGAATTGAAAATACTTGGAGAGATTTATGAAAAACGTGGACTGAAAAAGGAAACTGCTTTACAAGTAGCAAAAGAGTTAACAGAATCAGATGCTTTGGGGACACACATTCGGGATGAATTAGGAATTAACGAAATTAGTCAAGCAAACCCAATTCAAGCCGCTTTTGCTTCGGGTGCAGCTTTTACGATTGGTGGACTTCTGCCCCTATTGGTTACACTCTTTGCCCCTGTCGAAACAATGGAGTATTTTCTTTACGGGTTTACAATTTTATCTCTAATTATACTTGGTGCAGTTTCGGCAAAGACAGGTGGTTCAAGCATAGGCAAAGCAGTGATAAGAATTGTAATTTGGGGAACAATTGCAATGGGTTTATCCGCTTTAGTTGGATACATTTTTGGCGTTAATGTATAATCTTAAAAAAATAAAAAATATGAACGAAGCACATTTTCATTTAGTGGTAAATCATTTACCCATCATTTTCCCAATTGTAGCAGTAATCATTATGATTACAGGTTTGATATACAAATCAGATGCAGTAAAGCGAACGGCATTTCTGATTTTTATAATTGGTTCTTTGACTTCAATTGCAGCTATGACAAGCGGAGAAGGAGCAGAAGAAATTGTTGAGAACATTAGCGGTGTGACAGAAAACTTCATTGAAAGACACGAAAAGTCGGCAGAACTTTTCTCAATTCTAACTTACATTTTAGGTGGACTTTCATTACTCGGACTTTGGGCAAGCATTAAACAAAAATCATTTTCAAACTTCTTAAATATTGGAATTTTGATTTTTGCCCTTGTAGTTATCTATTTCGGCAAAGAGACCGGAACAACAGGTGGTGAAATACAACACACGGAAATAAGACCGGATTATCAATATCCAGCGCCAATCAAAAAGAATGATACCGAAGATGACTAGGAAAAAACTACTGCCAACATCACCTATACGCAAGCAGGGGTTTTAGTGCTTCGTAGGACAGGAAAGTAGCAAATTTGAAGTTAAGTTATTCGTAGCCAGTTCAGTGGGTAAATTCCCTGCCTGCGTATAGCTGCAAACCGTTGCCGCACATTTAAAAAATGACGAAATCTCAATCAAATACACTCTTCGGAATTTCAATTGCATTGTTCGCACTTGGACTTTTCTGCTTTTTGACATTTTGGTTGATGTATATAGGTTTTGGACTGATGATAATTGGGACAATTCTAAGTCTGCTATCAAAGAAGAGATGGTACTATCAATTGGTTCTAATAGGACTTCCAACCGGCTTTGTAGTTATTACTTTATTGAAAGCGACAGCAACACCAGAACGATTTTTAATTCCAGACGAATTTCGTGGAGTTGTCTACGTTGTGTTCGACCAAGAAAATGGAATGGATAAAGAGTTTGAAGGATTTCGGAGAGTTTATAGAATACCCGAAAGTGGAGTTCTATTTACCCAATTCAGCGAGAATGATGGAGCTTACTTGTCTCAAGACTTCTACTTTGTCGACACCAACGAGAGTCGGGAAAAACTTGGAGTACTGTATTCCAGCCATTTTAATGGACCAAACACTATTAATCCAAGACCGACTGAACCACCGAGAGACAGTTTAGCTGTATTCAATCCAAAAACTACAGGACGATTTTTAGCCTCTGACAAACAGGAGTATTATAACTACAAAGCATTGACAGTAGGACGGTTCGACAGTATTCGAAGGTTTAACTATCTCGACCCTGATTACATTGAAAAAGCAAAAAGAAAACAATTGAAAAAATAAAAAACGATGCGGCAACAATGGCTATAAAAAATAGGGCGGACAGTGGTTTCCGCAAGTTTCGGGTTCTTAGCAAGCTTTGTCTCGGTGGACAAGTACGTAGCTCCGAAATGCCCTACTTTTCATAGCCGAGACCGTTGTGGCTAATTTGAAAAAATGACAAGAATAGCATTCATACTGACCATTGGACTTCTAATTTCAAGTTGTAATAACATGACAACGCCTTCCTCAGAATCAATTCCAGAAATGATGCAACTAAATTGGACAGGACTAGACATTGAAAGCTTTCCTGTGAAATTCGGACAGATATTAAAATTTAATAGTGACAGTACGGAAATCACTGCTATTGTCTTGGACTTTAGTACAGACGAAGGCGGACAATGGTTTGGAGTAAGCTTCATTGACCAAAATCGACTTTTCGGAAGACAAATTCCAAGCGGACTGATTAATACGAAATGCCTTGATCTGCTTGACTTGACATATATTCAAAGAGACGCACTAATTGACTTTGAAGTATTGGAAACGATTTCAGTCAATAAAGAGAAAGTTGGAGTTGGTTCTCAAAGTCCTGCTACAAACATTTCAGAAATTAAGAGAGACTTCGACAGGGGAATTGAACAAAGGAAAAAAGAACAAACCCCTTGTGACAAAGGATTGACAGATTTAAACCCTGTAAGAGAATGCTATTTTGACATTAAAAAAATAAAAAACTAGCCACAACAACGCATATAGCTTATGGCGGGTAAACGGCTACCAGCAAGGCTTTCGCTTCGTAGCCAGTTTTGGTTTCGTTGGACAGAAAAGCGCTTCGAAACCGCCACAAGCCATATGCAAACCGCCGTTACCTGCAATTAGAAAAATGAAGTACATTTCATTGATAATATTAACACTGACTTTCTTATCCTGCCAAACGAGAATGGCAGTGATAAAGCAAAACGATAAATACGGACTCATAGATTCGAAAGGTAGAGTCGTTGTTGAACCTAAATGGGACTATATTTTAGGTGAAAGTGAAGGCATATATCCTGTGGAGCTTGATAGTCTTTGGGGCTATATAGACAAAAAAGGCAAAGTGATTATTGAAACTAAATATTGGGATGCAGACTTTTTGACGAAGGCTATGCTTGCGTTGGAAATAAAGAAGGGAAATTTGGATTTATAAACACCAAGGGCGACACAATAATTGACTTTATTTATGATGAATCATTCGGAAGTTTCTCAAAAGGATTAGCTGATGTTACACTTAATGATAGTTGTGGATACATAGACAAAAATGGCAAAGTCATAATTCCTTTCAATTATGAGACCTGTTACCCTTTTCTTTCTGACTTAGCTGTTGTTTGGACTTTTGAAGGGGAACAAAAACTGATTAACAAAGGAGGTGAAACATTTGAGTACGTTGAAGAAAAACACAAAGACAAAAAGTTGTGGTCATTAAACACCTATCCAGGAGCATTTAACACGGAAAATGGACGTGGAAGATTAAATGCCAAAGGTGACACGATTATTCCACCCAATTATATGGCTACAGGAAATCTATCGAATAGTATGCACATAGTTCGTGCAAAGAATGAAAAATGGGGAGCTTACAATTCAAATGGCAAACTCATAATTGAGCCACAGTTTGACGATTTATGGCACTTCTATGAAGGTGTTGCGAATTTTAGCCTCAATAAAAAATGGGGGTTTGTGAATAAGAAAGGTGAAATAGTAATTAAACCCAAATTTGACTATGCAAGTCAGTTTAATAATGGGTTCGCATATGTTGAACTCGATGGAAAATCAGGATTCATAAATAAGAAGGGCGAAATCGTAATTCCTATAATTTATGACCCTTGTAGAATGACAAGAATGAAATAAAAAACTGCAGGTAACAATGTATATAAAAAATAGGCGGATTAGTGCTAAAATAAAGGCTTTTGTCTCTTATCAAACTTTGTGCTTAACCGAAAGTGGAGTGCTTCGAAATCGCCTACTTTTCATATACTAACCGTTACCTACAATGACAATAAATTATATCTCAAAAAATTAAAGATGCTATTAAAATCAATAACTGTAAACCATCATAAAGTAATTGGAACAAAAAAGATTGATTTCTTTGGAGAAAGTACGACTTTAAAAACAGATATAATAAGGGAACACCACACTGATATTATCCTAGAAATTGACAATAAGACAAAGGAAAATTATTATTCTTTCATAATTGGGAAAAATGGCGTAGGAAAAACTATTTTGTTCAGAACAATTGTAAATTTCATTAATGCAAATGGTCCTTACCAAGAACCCAAACTAAATGCTTTAATAGATTTATATAGCAAACCTTATAAATATGTTAAGTACAACACTGATTACTCTGGCACATATGAATTACAAAATTTAGATATCTATAATTCCTTTTCTAACACTAAGAATCTAATGATTAAGGATTTCCTAAAACATCATGATTCATATTTAGTTTTTATATCATCCTCATTTGAAAGAAGCATTGTTCACCGAAATCCAAGGTACAGAAATTTCAACTACTTATCTGATATTAATACAACACAAACTCTTTTTCTAAAATCTCTTATAAAGTTTAAAAACCAGGATAATAAGCTTCAAATACTTTCTCGCCTACTTGAAAGAAAAAGTATTAAATGGGGATTAAAAGGTTATTTATCTGTCAATGGAATTGGAGGTGTCGAAGATGACAGTATTTTTTTATTGAAGAACGAAAACAATGTAAATATTATCAATTTCATTAGAACTATTAATAAAATTGAAATATCTGAAAATGAAAAACTTAATGAAGATAAACTTGAGCCTTCTGAAGTTAATGTCTTCGAAGCTATTTATAATTCAAGTGTCTTCTTTAAATTCTATTTTGATTCTGGATTATCATTTAAACAACTTTTTAAAGAGATTAGAAACAGTAATGTTATAATGAAAATAGAATCTTTTTTAAATGAAAAATCAAACGATCCAAATTTAGAATCTCATTTAAATGTAAGAATACCAAGAAAAGAAAAAGATATTTGGGAATTCCTCTTTTCCGAAATAAAGGAACTATCTGAATTTGATTTAAATACATTACTCCTACTAGAAAACCTTCAGCTTATTAGTTTGAATGTCTATTGTAATGATGTGCAAGTAGACTATATGAGTTCTGGTGAACAAAGTATAATACGATTATTTAGCTTTTTTCAGATATCCCAAAAGATAGTAAAAATAAAAATCTGCTTGTATTATTTGACGAGCCTGAAAATACTTTACACCCAAAATGGCAACAAGAATTCCCATTATATTTCAAAACAATTGTGGAAGATATATACGAAATAGAGAGTTCTCATTTCTTTTTTCTACCCACTCTCCACTGGCAATAATGAAATCTAAGGCATTAATTAATTCTAATGTGATAAGATTTTTCAAGGATGAAGATGAACAATTTCAAAGTGCCCAAGTTGAAAATATTAATTCTTTCAGCATTGAAGAAGTCCTTCTTGATGAATTTAAAATTTCTTATCGAGATCAAGAGTTAGAATTGAAAGTAAACAAAATTCTAAATGAAAAAGCACAACAAAATTCAGATCCAATTTTGTCAGTCGAAAAAACGTTTGAGTTAAGAGAAAAAATTGAGAAACTCTATAATTCTATAAATTCAAAATAATGAGATTTGTAGACAAGAATGCATCATCAAACTCATTAGTGGTTGAAGCTAAGGGTCTTCTAAAGTTAGCAAAACATTATAACCAAAGTGACAGAGTCAGGGAAATAATTCGTTTGCTGTATTCAGGTTGTTGCGCTTTTTGCGAATGTTCTCCAGAAGACGGTTCTTTTTTTCAAATCGAACATTTCTATCCAAAAAACAAATCTAATTATAAGAAGTATTCAAAAAGTATAGAGAACTTGCATTACTCCTGCCAAAGATGCAATTCATTAAAAGGCAGAAAACTTCATACGAATATCCTATCTCCAAACTATTATCTTAATTCAAATAAATGGAAGGAAACACAAATAGATAAAATAGAAAATGAATTATATTATGTTGGTCATTTGTTGTTTTCTTCAAACACCAACCCTTCATCTATTGACAGGGGAAGTGAGACAATTAAATTATTTGATTTAAATAACAATAATGGTGCGATTAGAAGTAGCAGACAACATTTAATTGAAAGCAGATTAAGAGTCTTTGAAAATTGTCAAAAGATATTAAATGTAATTTATGAGCTTCTCTTAAATTATGACAAGAAGAATAATAACGCAATTGAATTGCTATTTACGCTTTTTATAAAAAACACAAATAATACTTCACATTTTTCAACTATGGTAATACACAATTTTGGATCAGATTTTATTAAACTTTTGAGAATATATATTAAAATAAAAACACTGTAGGTAACAAGGTGTATAGTGCATACCCTGCGGGATACGCACCATACACATACCGTTGGCCACCATTAAAAAAATGAGAGTATCGTTAATAATTATAATTCTTGGACTTCTAACGAGTTGTATTCCGAAAACAACCGAAAAGGACATTGAAGAATTGAATATTCTAAATCAAAAGTTCATTGAATTGGTTGGTACAGAGAGTTATTATGAACCTCTCCCAGTTCCGCCAATGCCACTTTGGGAAGAATCTACTCGAGAAGACAGTTTACAATATGAAAAAGAAAGCGCTGAATTTGAAAATCTTTTAAACAATAGAAAACTTGACACTTCCGTGCTTAAAATTTACTTGTATGACTCTCTGACAACTTATGAAAGCAGCGACTTTTTAGACGGTATGTTAAGTCCGAAAAATTTTGAAGCCAATTTTCCTGTTGACACAACTTGGATTAAGTTGATAAGAAAACTAGATCGAATTGAATCCCCAAAAAGAATTGACCTAAGTCAAATCACGCAGACAGGAAAATATAATTTGGTGACAAGGCCAGAGTTTAATGACACAACGGACAACAAGAGAAGGATTGGCGCAATGACAATGTCGCGTGTAGCTTTTAGTGAGGACAATAAAAGAGGAGTGTTCTATTACGATTTTATTTGTGGGAGTTTATGCGGATGGGGCAGCCTCGTATTCATTGAAAAAGAAGGAAAAGAATGGAAAATTGTCGGACAACGTGAAATGTGGGTGTCATGAAAAAAATAAAAAACGGTGGCCAACAAAACCTATACGCAATGCGGATGGACGAGATAAACGAAAGGTCGGTGCTTTTTGCCCGCCAAAGCTCCGCTTTGACGTTTTTGTTGAATAAAATTAAAAACACAAAACGCAGCTTTGGCTACCGTTTGTGCCAGATTGAAAGTTTCGGCTTTTTAATCCCGCACTGCGCATAGCCAAAACGTTGGCGGTAATTAAAATGAGACTCTCAAGACCAGACATATTATCAAGACCACTGTTCATTTTGGCTTTGGGGTTGTTGCTTTTAAATGACTTTTATCTGAAATATGAGTTCTCGAACTTTTTGACAGGTAAACTCTCTGACATAGCAGGGCTTTTCCTTTTTCCATATTTCTTATCAAGTCTTCGAATTAAATGGACTAAAACAATCTATATCGGAACAGCTGCTCTATTCGTGTTTTGGAAATCACCATTTTCACAAGAAGTAATCAATTTGGCTCAGAAGATTGGAATTGGATTTAACCGAGTAGTTGACTACACTGACTTATTCGCTTTATTCATTCTTCCACTGTCATTTGGTTACTTTCAAAGGCAGATTTCAACAGAGCAAAAATTAGCAGGTATTTGAAAATACCGATAGGAATTCTTACTCTGTTTGCAATTTGGGCAACAACATTACCGAGAGAAAAAGTCGATTTGAACTTAACTGTGAATGAGGAATACGAGCTGCAAATAAGCAAGGCAGACCTTTTCAATTTAATTCGGCCAGGACATGCGTACAGTGATACTTTAGAGAAAAATCTATCGGACAGCCTTTTTTACTTGCACTTTGACATATCTAAGGGTAGAATTGATGTGACAGCCGTGGCGACCATTACTGTCATTGATTCGAAAACAACCAGAGTCAATCTAGATAAAATTGAGCATGGATATATTACAGGCAGCCTTTTCGGTGGAGTAGATAAAGATGATATTGAGGATTTCAAATCCATTTCGGTGGAAGAGTTCGAATCTCGATTCAAATACGGTTTTATAAAACCAATAGAAAACAGAACTCCTGAACATATTTACTATGACAACAAAGAAATTCATGACGCAAATCAAAACGAATAAATAAAAACTACCGCCAACAAGATATAAGAATGCATAGCTTCCTATCGTCAGCTACGGCATCTTATACTGAGCGTTGTGTGTAATTTTAAGAACCCCACAGATCTAATAATTCAGTCAAAGTGAGTACATTCTCTTATCATTTAGTCGAACTTCCCTTTTTTGTTGCGGCAAAAAGAATAATTTCGAATCCAATTTCTAAAAACACGAAGGGACTGATACACTCCGAATACATGACGGCAATGACTCTAGGTTCTCCAATCTTTTCTCTTTCTAGGGTTTTAATAGGACAAGTAGCAGTTTTTATGCAATGGGAAAATGAATCTGCACTTGAAAACTATTTGGAACAAGACGGTTTTGGAAGAATTCTAGCAAAAGGTTGGCATGTGCGTTTGTCTTTTATTAGAGAATGGGGAAAGTTTAGTGGATTCAAAATACCAGACTATAAAGACAAATTAGAAAGCCAAAATTCTCCTGTAGTCGCTGTAACAATGGCAAGAATGAATCCTTATGCAGTACCCAGATTTATACATTGGGGCAGACCGGTTGAAAAACTAGTAAGAGACCATCCAGGAACCACTCTTTCATTGGCATCAGTAAAGTTTCCGAATACAGTCTCAACTTTTTCAATTTGGAAAACGGAAAAAGAAATGACCGATATGGTTCATGGTCATAGTAAAGTGGAAAAACCGAAAAGGCATTCAAACGCAATGGAAGAACGAGAAAGAAAAGACTTTCATTTTGAATTTACAACTCTTCGATTTAAGCCTTTAGCTGAGTTTGGAAAATGGAAAGGTCAATCGAATTTTATTCCCGGTAATTAAACATTATTTGTGAAGATGGGAATCGCTAGGAAAAATCAAAGCATTCAAGATTGGATTACTCAGCAATGGGTCATACTGTTTGGACAAAGAATTGACAATGAAAAATTCCAATGGCTCTTAGGACCATTTGGTGGAACTAAAGGAATCGGGCTAAAATTCATTGAGCAGTTAGCTAAAGAAGAGAGTTTAGCGATTGATAGCCAAAGAGAAAATAAAGGATTACTAGATTCAATTCTGAATCTAGGACTATCAGAAATAGAACTAACGAGACTATCTCCAGACCTAATTGACTTCTATGAAAACACTTCAAATTATGACCTGCTCCTAAAGACAAAATGGAATCCAATATTCAAAGTTTTTGGCTCGTTAGTCAGAATGATTTTCAGCAATAGAATTGAACAACTGAATGTTCCCATAGAAAACTTAAAAGATGCATCAATACTAACAAACGAAATAATAAAACTAGTCGATCCAAAGACAAAAGAGGTTAAAAGGACAATTTGGTTAAGGACTTTTAAATCGACAGGTCAAGTTGTTTACTCAGGAGTTTATGAGACATGCTATTTACCAGACAAACAGATATGCATCAAGGCTATTTTTCCTTTACCAAATGGAAACGCAACGGTGATATTAACGCCTAGTGTTGGCAAAAATGGAGAACTCATTTTAGATTCTTCGGGGCAAAAAATTGGAGATAGTGGTTTTTACTTTTTACTTATGGATTCAAAAGGACAATTATGGAGTAAATTTATCAAGTCCTTCAAAGATAAATTGGTCGTAAAAAGCATTAATAATAGAATTACTGCGATACAGACTTTGACTTTGTGGAATTTAAAAGTTCTTGAATTTGAAAATGAAATAAAAAAACTACACACAACAAAACCTATAAGCAATAGCGCCCTTTGGGACGCTACTGCTCATAGCTAAACCATTATGGACTATTTCAAGAACGATGAAGATAACCTTCTACATATTTTTTTTCTGACTCTCCTTTCATGCAATAAAAGAGAAGAAGAAAATATTTCTCAAAAACTAAATGGATTTTGGTTTAACGATGATAAAATTCTTTTATTCAGGGATTCAGTAATGATGCATCCTATTTATGAAGCTCCAGGCTTGTTTGAGTTCACCATTAATGATGGAATGCTAATCGTCAAGAATACTCAGGAATACTTTGAAAACATCTATGATACCTGCTTTGTAAAACTTGAAAAAGAAAATGAATTAACCTTAGTAATTGATGATGTAGGTTACACATTCAAAAAATTTGAATCTACACCAAGCATGAATTTTCATAGGCTATACTTTGAAATTGAACCTTGTCATGGGTTTTGTCCAGTTTTTCAAGTAGAAATTTTCCCAGATGGCACAGTTAATTTTAATGGAATAGAGTACACTGAAATAGAAGGTCCAGAGGAGTATAATTTGAATATAGAAATAATAAATGAATTAAATAACCTATTAGAAGTGGTTAAAATAATAGATTATCCTGATGATAAATTTTCAAACCCACCTGATTCTCCAAGATTTAATATGGTTGTGGAATATCCAAATGAAATAAAAATTTCAATAATTGATGGATTGTTTGAAGGGAAATATGAAAACATCGTAAGGTATTTTTACTTTTTTGAAAGGCAGTTAATTGAAAACAGTCCATAACATCACCTTGGATCCAGCGGGCGGTACCGAGTAACTATAAAAATCAGTATCTTTAAGAAGTTAGGAGTGGCATGGAAGAGAACGTTTTCAAATGCCCGCCGTCTCCAAGCTGAATCACGTTACCACCAATATTAAAAAACGACAACAAACAAGGATGAAAGTAAAAAATCCAATTTTTATACTCTTGACAGTATTCTCTTTAAACCTGAATGCTCAAAACCTTTTCCCAGTTAAGCTGGACAATTGTATAACTTCAAAATTCTGCCTAGACTGTGGAGACATAAAAGCAGGCTACGTTGAAAAAGACTTCAAGAAATTAGAAGATAGGCTAAACAAATCTTTAAATCTTAGTGGGATTAGTGGATCTATAAAACTCCAAGTACTTGTTGACTCAAAGGGAAAAGGCTGTGTACTAAGCCATACCGACCAATCAAAGAGCCCTATTTCATTTAAAATCATTGAAGAACTAAATAAGTTTAATAGGTGGACACCAGCGATAAAAGATGATGTTAAACAGGAAAAATCTTCAATCACATTAGTATTCACAATCAAAGACAACAACATATCAGGTCAAATAGAACGAGTTGACATGAATGCTTTTAAAAAATCTTTTGACAGACCAAACAGTCCAGAAATTTTCAATAAAGACTATGTTTATAAAAATGAAAACCTGGATAATTACAAAATCACAGTTTGGAATTCTAAGAACTCAAACTTGCCCAACAATATGAACGACCACATTTCAGTTGACAAAAATGGATTGATTTGGCTTACAACTGACCAAGGACTTGTTACATTTAATGGGACAGAATTTCAGAATGCTGAACAGGAAATAACCGACAAAGGAAAGTATTTTAGATATTATGGAATTGCCACTGACAATAGTAACACAAAATGGTTTTTCGCAACAGGAAACATTTATAGCTTTTATGATACGTGGACAAAATATGAAGAAAGCGAAATTGGGATAAAAAGCGGTTACAAAATCATAAACAATCCAAACACTAACGAAGTGTTTTTCACCTCAGATAAAGGTTTTACAATTTTAAAAAATGGAAAATGGAGCTTAATTAATCAAGATAATACTCCTGAATTGCCTTCAAATAGAGTTTCTTTTGCCAAACGAGATTCGAAAAACAGGATATGGATTGGAACATACAGCGGTAGCCTAATGATTGACGAAAAAAATCATGTGACAAGTTTTGAGAATTCTGAATCAGTTTTAAAAGGAAAGTGTATTACTTCAATGGACGAAGATGAAAATGGTAACATTTATTTTACACTTTACGAGTTTGACCGTAAAGACAAACAAAAGGTAAATAATGACGAAGGAATAGCAATCAGATATTCTGATGGAACTTTCAAGCAGTTTACAACAGAGAATTCAGGAATGCCTTTTAATCATGCCAATTGTGTTCTATATGACAAGAAAGAAAAAGTCCTTTGGATTTCCACAGACAGAGCAGGTTTAGTAAGGTTTGACTTGAATGACAGCTGGGAAAACTATCACAACGAGAACTCTGATATTCCTACATCTTACATATCAACAATGACATTCGACAAGGAAGGAAATTTGTATTTGGCAACAAGACAAGGACTGGTAAAAATTGAAAGAAAATAGAAATACTGGTGGTAACAATGGGTATTAAACATAGGGCGGTCAGTGGTTTCCGCAAGTTTTCGGCTCTTAATAAAGTTCGTTTCGGGTGGACAGCTAAGTGCTTTTAAATGCCCTACGTTTCATACCCGAGACCGTTATGGGCAATTCTGAGAAGCTAATGAACCACACAGAATTTAAGTCAAAAATTTTTGTTCCTTCAGTGGGGTTTGATTGGAGAATTACCTCTTCTAGATTAATGTATGGCGGGTATCTTGTTTTAGTGATTATTTTATTAATAGCTAGCAACTTAGATTTAACAGACTATGCTGATTTCCTAACTCGAATTCTTTCTTTTTCAATTCTCGGGATAATTATCTTTGCAAGCTTTTGGGGCACTCGTGAAAAAGAAAAGAAACACGGGGAATTGAAGGTTGATCTTCTTTTAAGTTTAGACTATATAAGTGTAAATGACACTCGTTACTCTTGGAGTCAACTAGTAGAATTCAAACTTGGATTATTTTCTGTGCTTGATGAAAAATTATGGTCTGAAACGTATTCAATAGCGAAATACTATGGAGGTCCAGCCTATTCCCAAGGTGTGGATAATTTTATCCAATTTAAAACCGGAGATCAACGCATAAAAATATTCTTCCAGTTAGAGACTCCTTCTCACAAAGTCGAATTAAAAAGAATCATGCGGTTACTTTTCATTAATGACCGAATAGATCTCTCGACCACCTACTTAGGTTTAAATTTGGAATATGAGGCGATTCAAGAACTCAAAAAAGCCAAAATTAAGTACCTTGAAGAGAAACAATTTAAGGTGAGCCAATGAAGCAATCCGGTGAAATAATTATTTATCAGTCTAAGCAGGGTTCTCCTAGTCTTCAAGTGCTTCTTGAAAATGATACCCTTTGGCTGGACCAATATCAGATCTCTGAATTATTTCAAACAGATAGGACCTCAATTGTCAGGCATATTAGGAACATTTACAAGTCTTCCGAATTGGATGAAAAATCAACTTGTGCAAAAATTACACAAGTTCAACAGGAAGGCGAAAGAGCCGTAAATAGAAAAATCAAAATTTATAATCTTGATCTAATTATTTCTGTTGGTTATAGGGTTAACTCAAAACAAGGAACTGCTTTTAGGATTTGGGCAAACAAGGTTATCAAAGACCATATTGTAAAAGGCTACAGTTTAAACGAGAAGAGGTTATTGGAACTTCAAAAAACCATCAAACTGGTAAACCGGACAATCCAGAAATTAGAATCAGACGATCAAACAAAAGGATTATTTGAAGTTCTATCTGAATATTCCACGGCCTTAGACATTTTGGATGATTATGACCACCAAAGATTAAGATTACCAGAATCTTCAGCGCAAGCGATTTTCAATATAACGTATGATGAAGCAATACTAGCTGTGGATGAACTTAAGAAAAGATTTGGTGGATCCATCCTCTTTGGAAATGAAAAAGACCACTCTTTTAAAAGTTCAATAGCTACTATTGACCAAACATTTGATGGAGAAGAGTTGTATAGAAGTTTGGAAGAAAAGGCCGCTCACCTACTGTATTTTGTAACTAAAAACCATTCATTTTCAGATGGAAACAAAAGAATCGCAGCTTGGCTATTCATATGGTATTTAGAGAAAAATAGGAGCTTGTTACTTAAGGATGGTACAAAAAGAATCAATGAAAATGCTTTGGTTGCTCTGACCCTCTTGATAGCTGAAAGTAAACCAGAAGAAAAAGAGATGATGATAAATGTCGTTGTAAACCTCATAAGCAGAACATAGAAAGAAGAAAAGCCCATAACATCACCTTAGATCCAGCGGGCTGTTTCGAGTAAATATAAAGATTCAGTTTCTTTAAGAAGTTAGGAGTAGGTTGGAAGGGAACGTTTCCAAATACCCGCCGTCTCCAAGCTGAATCCCGTTATAGCCAATGCTGAAAAACATACTAATGGGAAAATTTGTATCTTTATAAAGATGGAAGAGCTGAAAAGACATATTGACCAGATAAAGGCACTCTGTGACACCAACAATGTGATAAGTCTTTTTGCTTTCGGTTCGGTAACAACTGAAGGTTTCAGTTCTGAAAGTGATATTGATTTGATAGTCGATATTGAAGAAAATGATCCTTTAACCTATTCCGATAATTATTTTAATTTAAAGTTTGCGCTAGAGCAATTACTAAAAAGAGAGATTGACCTCTTGGAACAAAAAGCTATAAAGAATCCTTACCTAAAGCAGCAGATTGAAAAAACAAAAGTCCAAGTGTATGGAAAATCAAATCAGGACTTGGCTGTCTGATATAAAACAGGCAATTGATGAAATCAATCTTTTCATGCCTGAAAAAAGAGATTTTTTTGAATTCCGGAATGATTTAAAAACCAGAAGAGCCATTGAACGGAATGTGGAAATAATCGGAGAGGCCGTATGCAGAATTCTGAAGGTGGATCCCAATATACAGATCAAAAACTCTAGGAAGATTGTTGACACTAGGAACAGGATTATTCACGGATACGACAGCGTATCTGAAGAAATTATCTGGTCAATAGCAATCCGTGACTTACCGAAATTGGAAATTGAAGTCAACGATTTACTTGAAGATACCGAATAGAAAGCACTGGCTATAACATCACCTTGGAATACAGCGGGCGGTTACGATTAAATATGAAATTCATTATCTTTAGGAAGTTAGGAGTAGGCATGAAGTGAACGTCTCAGAAAGCCCGCCGTTTCCAAAAAGATTGAGTTTAAAAATGAAAACCCTTTTTATGTTAGAATACAGAAAAATTCGTTTACTATTTATTGTATTTACTCTAATTCATCTAACCAATTGTTCGTCTGTACAGAAAGTAGAAATAGAAAATTTTCAAGGCATAATTATTTCTAACGATTCAATAGATGCGTATGTCAAGACAAAAATGGAGGAGTTGAAAATTCCTGGAGCATCATTAGCTATTATCAATAAAGGAAAGTTAGTTCATCATCAAACTTATGGATATGCCAACTTTGAAAAAAAATTAAAAGTTACCGAAAATACAATATTTGAAGGTGCCTCTATATCAAAATCTGTATTCTCTTTTTTTGTAATGAAATATGTTGAAGAAGGCAAATTAGATTTAGACAAACCTTTATTTAAATATTTAGAATATCCTGATATTGCTTATGATGAAAGGTATAAAAAAATAACTGCACGAATGGTTTTAAGTCATCGTTCTGGATTTCCAAATTGGAGAGAAAACGAACCAGACAATAAATTAAAAATTAGGTTTGAACCAGGAACTAATTTTGAATATTCTGGAGAAGGTTATCAGTATTTAGCTCTGGTCTTGAAAGAAATTGATGGAGGAAATTGGACTGACTTAGAAAATGAATTTCAGCATAAGGTTGCTAAACCCTTAAAGATGGAACATTCTTCATTTATTCCTAATGAAAATTTGGAACAAAAAAAGCAGAACCATATGATAAGAATAATAATTGGATTGATTTGAAAAAGAATTATTGGTACAAAAAAGATAAAGGAAATTTTGTTTCAGCTTCATCAATTCATACAGAGCCAGTTGATTTTTCAAAATGGATGATAGCTGTGATGAATAAAGAACAGTTAAGTAAAAGTAGTTACGATGAACTTTTTAAACCACATTCAACAATTACTGCTGAAAACGGAATAACATATTTTTATTCATTGGGATTCGCTTCTGATAGCACAAAACCCGAAAACACCTATTATCATAGCGGAAGTAATGATGGATTTACTTGTTGGTATTTAATAAATACAGAAAAAGATTGGGGCTTCGTTGTTTTTACGAATTCTGAATATGGAATAGAACTTGGAGAAAACCTATTTGATTATTTAAGAGAATAAATATAGAAAAACTGGCTACAACATTTTGTATAAGTAATGGCAGGAGATGTGGTAAATATCAAGGTTTATAGCCATGAGGTTCCCAAGGCTTCCTGCAGCTTCCTGATAACTACTGAAATGGATAATAATACCGAATCATGATAACCCGTGGATGGATGGTATTTCTCCAACCATTTTTCAACATAGTAATGCAAACAGTTGTGCTTAATACAGAAAACTCTCTAAACATATAAACTTTCTTTTTAAACAATTCTCTTGCCGATAAAAAAAATGTTTTTACATTTGCACTGACCGTACGTGCAGTCAATTGGTTTTAATCGATTTTTTATGGATAAGCGAGAACAAATAATAGAAATAGCTACTAAATTATTCTCCGAGAGAGGATACGAGAATACACCACTGTCGTTGGTATGCGAAAAGGCAAATGTTTCCAAAGGACTAATTTCCCATCATTTTAAGTCGAAAGATGGATTATTAAGAGAAATTTTTCTAAAAACAACACAGTTGATTGTTGAGATAAACAGAGTGGATAAGGAAAATCAAACTCCTAGCGAACAACTCATTGAACTATTAGATTCGTTATTTTCAAAACTGGCGTCAGATAAACTATTCTTCCAATTTAATCTGAATGTCATGGTTCAACCTAACACTAGAAAGGTTTTAGATGATTTAATTAAAGAGAGGTCATCTTTCATATTGAAAAAACTAAGGAGATTTTTAATAAAATTGATATTGAGAATTCGTTGGTCATGAGCCATATGTTCATTGCTGAATTGGACGGGATAGCTCTTAATTATTTAGGGATATATGAAGACTTCCCTTTACAACAAATAAAAAAAGAAATAATTAAAAAATACGCATTACAATGAATTTTATAAAAACAGATATTACAGAAACAATTGATAATTTAAGGTCACAGTTATATAAATCATTAAAAGCTCCCATTGATGCAATGTGGGAACAGCTTTACATAGGTTCATCACAACATTATCTAATTGAAGAAAATGAAACACTAGGTTATTGCTGCATTAATGAAGCAGGAAGTTTAACTCAAATATTTCTTGCTAAAAACCATTTAGCACTGATGGAGAAGGTAATTCAAAAATTAATTGCAACCGGATTAATAAATTCTGCAAGTTTGAGTTCAAACGAACCTGTGGCATTTAACGCATGTTTGTTTCATTCAAAATCGAAGAAGACAAATACCTTTTGTTTTCAGCATGAGAACAATGAAGTGAAAGTTGATTCAAACCTAAAAATTGAATTGGTCAATACAGACAATATTCCAGCAGTAAAGCTATTTCTAAAAGAACAAGTTGGTATGGATGACACTTTTGGCTATACAGAGAATCTTGTAGCAAGAAAAGAAATATTTATGCTTAAAGAGTCTGAAGCAATCGTAGCAACAAGTGAATGCCGAATGAGCGATTCTCAACCAGAAATTGCAGACCTAGGAATTATCGTGAATCGTAAATTTCAGGGTAGAGGACTTGCAACGCAAATCATGAAAATGCAAGTAAACAGAATTCTCCAAAGCGGAAGAAAACCAATTTGTTCAACAACATTGGATAATATTGCGTCCAGAAAAGTAATTGAAAAATCAGGATTTTATTGTTCGAATATAATTTTTGACATCAATTTTAAAAATGTTTTTTAGCAAAAAGTACTAAGCCAAGTCAAGTAAACCCCCGTGAGCCTTAAGCTCGTAGCCTGTCTCGCCCTTTCGGGAGTGCGCTTCTCACACCATCCCCGTCGACCGGGAGTCTCGTACCTGCCCTGCATTGCGGCTCTTCACTAAAATGATCCAAAGAGATCTTTTTTTACGCTCAGCCCCAGTTCACCGGATTATGGGTTGCGTTTTGAGGTAATAGGAAAGCATGGATTCATATCCTTTTCTTCTTAGACGTGACAAAGTGATCGTAGTAATCAGAATCGGACTTTGAACTACCGCCCATCCCCCTTTTCTACCCTCCCGCCATCTGGCCCCTCATTAAAATGACCTAAATAGGTCATCTTTACGCTCAGTCCTTCCATGCATAAGCATAGTCTTGGCCAACCCCAAGTTGAATAAGGTTTTTACGTTTTCTCTCCGTTCCAGTTTCCCGATAATCGGGACAGGCTCTGTTCGTTGGAACCAGGCTACCGACATACTTCGGCACAGGTTTTCACCCTCTGGAATAATTTGGTATCTTGGATACCAGATGCCATGTTGGGCACACAAACCGTATAAAATTAATTGTTTGTTATAGCTTATTTACGAAAGTCCTCGCGGACTTTCTATCTGTGATGTATTTGATAAATTTAGTACCTAAACCACGCAACTAAACTTATACAAACACCTTGTGTGCCATTATTACAGAAAGCCAGACTTTGAGTCAAATATCAGATGAATAAAATCAATGTAAAAAAGAAACAAATCTTACAAAGCAAAGGAAGTCTGCATAGTAAGGCGTATATTGTTGAATCTGGTTTGCTCAGAAGTTATACCATCGATGAAAATGGCAAAGAACATATTTTTATGTTCGGTCCCGAGGATTGGATAGTTACTGACTATGCTGCCCCAGATGAACCCTGCGATTTGTATATTGATGCCTTAGAAGATTCCGTGGTTATACAAATTGAAAAAAACACCGAATTAGAAATTGACCATAAAAAAATCATAAAGCGGATTAGGGTGCTGCAAAAAAGGATTATTATGCTTATGAGCGCATCTGCAATTGATCGCTACGAACACTTTATTTCAACCTACCCCACCATCGCTCAAAGGGTGCCTCAATACATGATTGCATCCTATTTAGGGATTACTCCAGAAGCATTGAGTGCTGCCAAAAGACAACACCTTAAGTATCTTAAATAGAATAATCCGAATTTCTTAATCTACATTAATGGATAGGCATTTTTTCCCTCTGACCTTTGTATTGAAATTAAACTATTAACGATAAAAATCAGAAGAAATGAATGTACTACTGTGGATAGTCCAAGGTCTACTGACCCTCATGTTTTTAATGGCCGGAGCTATGAAGCTCAGTAAATCAAAAAAAGAGCTCCGAGAAAAATTGGGGGACTGGGTAGACCAATACACCGATATCAGTATAAAGCTGATTGGTCTTGCGGAGCTGCTAGGAGCAGTAGGCCTCATCCTGCCAATGGCTATTGGTGTCCTTCCAATACTAACCCCATTAGCTGCAATTGGGCTGGCCATGACTATGGTTGGTGCTATGAAAGTTCACTATGAACGAAAAGAAAAAGCAAGGTAATAACAAACATCGTTTTGATGTTGCTTGCCGTATTTGTAGTGATTGGAAGGCTATACTTAGCACCAATTGTATAGATACGTCTTAGAATTTGAACTTACAATCAGAAAATCATGAAAGATAAAATATTAGCCATAGAGGCGCTGCAAATGCCTTGGCGCACAGAAGATCCCTTTTTGTTTACGGTGCATCATTTAGATCACTACCCCAAGGGAAATGAAAAAATGGGCCTAGACCCCTCTCAGGCAGCAGGCAGATTTTTAGGTCAGGATTTTAGCAATAAGAATGGGTATAGTATGTACCATGGTAAGGTCGTTCCGGGTTTTCCGTATCATCCACATTTAGGGTTTGAGACCATTACCATCGGCAAACAAGGTTTTGTAGACCATAGTGATTCTCTTGGAGGCGCAGGTAGATTTGGTGCAGGAGATGCTCAATGGATGACAGCGGGCAAAGGAATTCAGCATTCAGAAATGTTTCCTCTTCTACATACGGATAAGCCAAATACCTTAGAGATTTTTCAAATTTGGTTGAACCTCCCTAGCCAAAGCAAATTGGCAGAGCCTCATTATAAAATGCTATGGAACGAGAGCATACCAGAGATTGAAGAAGTAGATACAAATGGTAAGAAAACAACCCTTGAGATTTATGCCGGAAGCTATAAAGCGAACGAAGCACCCAAACCAACGCCAGATTCTTGGGCTGCCAATCCTGAAAATGGAGTGGCCATATTTAGTGTAAAAATGGAGGAGAATGCCGAGTGGATTCTCCCTGCCTCACTTAACGATCAGGTGCACAATACACTGTATTTCTATAATGGGAATACCATACATTTGGGAGACACAAAAATTGATGTCAACCATCTTGTGAAGGTGCTTCCCGGAAAGAGTGTACAAATAACCAATGGAGACAAAGTAGCAGAATTTCTAATTCTGCAAGGAAAGCCTATCAATGAACCGGTAGCGCTAAGAGGACCCTTTGTAATGAACACTGATGAAGAGTTAAATCTTGGGTTTGCAGAATACCGAAAAACGCAATTTGGAGGGTGGCCTTGGCCTCAAACGGAGCAGGTTTTTGATCGCGCTAAGGGTCGATTTGCTAAGTATCCCGATGGATCATCCGAAGAAAAGTAAACCTGTTCCTCACTCCTTTCTTAATCTCCATTAATGTCCTGGGAATTATACCTTTGTAGAATTAAAAAAGACTCGTCATGCAAAAGAAAATTAAATTTTCAAATACGGCTTTCAGTAGCACCATTGCAGGTGCACCCATTCGTCGTTATTTACCTAGTAGTCTTACGGAGGCGGTTGGGCCGTTTATCTTGCTCGATCAAGCGGGGCCATTTAAAATTGCGAATACTGAAACAAGAGGTATAGGTCCTCATCCACATAGAGGTATAGCTACGTTAACCTATGCCGTTAGTGGTGAAATAGAACATTTAGACAGCTTGGGAAATCGTGCCTTGGTAAGCTCGGGCGGTGTGCAGTGGATGAATGCAGGCAATGGTATTGTGCATGATGAGAGATCCAAACCGGATGGAGATTTGACGGAGAAGGAAAAGTATGCCTTTCAATTTTGGATAAACCTACCTTCCAAAATAAAAACGATGAAACCGGAATATATACCAATGCAAGCCGCGCAGGTTCCGGTAAAAAATATGCCTGAAGGGGCAGGACTCATTCGTGTACTTGTAGGCAGTTATCAAAATATGACCTCCAAAATACCTACCTACAGCCAGCAGTTTTTATACCATTTGGCGCTCAACCCTGGACAAAAATTTAAAATAGACTTTTTAGCAAAAACCGAAGTTGCTGCCGTTTTGCCAACCGCTTCGGCAGTAATCAATGCTGAAAATTTCAGTGGCGGTAAAATCATCGTCTTTGATGAAGATGTTGGAGAAATTGAAATGGAAAATCGCTCTGATACAGTGTTGGATATACTGCTTTTTGGTGGAGAAAAGTACACAGAGCCCATAGTAGCCCAAGGACCTTTTGTGATGAATAGTGAAGAGGAAATTGCTTTGGCATATGAGGAATATACTCAAGGGAAATATGGGGAGATACAATATCCTACAAACGGATAAACTCAACATGTTATCTTAAATTTTAAAATTCGATACATACTTGACCGAAAAATAGTCGCTAATTCGGTTACCTTGCAAAAATTAAATTACAGATAAGCCATTTGACCAAAAAAATACCGAAAACGAATGAAAAAAAGCCTAATCGTTCTTTTAGCGATAGTAATTTTTTGCGGTTGCAAGGAAGAAACTAAAATCGATACCAATTATGTCATTGCCAAGTTTCAGGAGCATGCCGAAAATATTAATTCATTGGAATACCGGATGCAGAGAATTGACACTTTTGCTCAAGGTGGTACTGTATGGGACAATTCAGGAATTGCACTTATTGAAAAAGACGATAGTGATGAAATTTTTGGATTTTCTTTCTATGGCAAAAGAGATGATGTTGATAAAGAATATATTTATGACGAAGGAAAGGGATTCGAAATCTCTAAAAAAGATAGTTCCTACCAAGTAGAACCAGGACATCTTGGATTTATGGGTAAACCGGGAGGACAAATGGTTCATCAAAATATTTTCAGACTAGACTCAGTTTATAAAAAAGTGTCGGTATCAGCAACGGAAAATTCATATCTACTTTCTTTTGAATTTGAAAACGATTCTGTTTACAATGTGTCCGATAAGAAAAAAGTCTACGAACTTAATAAAACAGACTTTTTCCCAATTAAAATAAAGCAGACTTCAAATCGACTTGGGAATAAATCCGTTTCTATCGCAAAATTTACCGATGTTAAAATCAACGAAAATGTTAAAAATTCAATAAATGACATAAAACAGGGTATTCAGAATTACACTATTATACCACCTAAAAAAAGAAAGTTAAATAAGCTGCTTACTAAAAACTTCCAACTTTGGAATTACCTGACTTATCCAGCAAGGATAAAATGGTAAAAGTTACTCCCGGCCAATTAATTCTAATTGACTTTTGGGAAGTTTGGTGCGGACCATGCATCGCATCATTTCCTAAAGTGGAGCATCTAAAAATCAAATATCCAAATAAATTAAATGTAATTGGAATAGTTTCAGAAGACCCTGAAAGTGCCCTCAAAATGGTAAGAAAGAAAGGGACGACCTTTCAAAATCTGGTTGGAAATAATGAATTGGAAGAGGAATTTGGGGTCAATAGTTGGCCAAGATATTTTTTGGTAGATAAAAAAGGAATAGTACAAAAAGAATATTTTGGATTTTCTGACCAAATCGAGAAAGACATCAAAGAATTTTTGGCTAAATAAACCCGTTGCCAAAAATCTAAGGAACCTGAAGGCTGAAGTGCTGAATTCAAAATCAATACACAAAATAAAAAAACATTAATTGGAATTTGAATGGCCTTAAAATCCCACAATAAACGTTTGCAACACCATGAAAAGTAAATTGACAAATACCGTCAACAGTCAATAATCCTTCAAAAACTAGTTTTGTGTCTTAAAATCAGATGGACTTATACCTACTTTTTTTGAAAAACCTGGAAAAACTACTTAAAGAATCAAATCCCAAATGGAATGCCAATTCTTTTGTGGTAATTTCCCCTTTTACAAGCTCACGTTTTGATTCTGTAATTTGACGCTGCTGAATAATTTGTTTTGCAGTGAGGTTTAGTTTTTCTTTTAAGATTTGGTTCAAGCGCTTACTACTTATCCCTATTTGGTTGGCATAATAATCGGTATTAGTTTCTTTTATAAAATTAGTTTCCATTAATTCTAAAAATTGAAAAACCCTCTTTTGATTTAAATCTTGTTCTAATAATTCATCGTTTTGATAACGAATTAAATGGAGCAACAAAAGCTTAAGTAAGGTTTTAAGCATAACATAAGAAGCCTTTTCATTGAAAAACTCTTCTTTAAGCAAACCAATTAGCTGCTGTAATTGATTAATTTGATGGATTTCCCTAATATGAAACTGAGGGTATTTATTGAAAATAGACATCACATCCAGGGCATATTCAATATCATCTTCATCAATAAGGTCGCGTTCAAAATTTATTAATACACCTTTATTATCATTGAATATTTTACACTCAAAAACTTCATTCAAGGGTTTGAAATGAACAATTAGTAAGGCTTCTGAATTAAACTCAAAGTAGATCCCCATAGAGTTATCTGAAAGCATTTCAGTGCTATTATCAAACTGTTGGATAATTTGAATTTTAGTATTCCAAACGTGTTTGCTCATTTACATTCAAAGTGTTTTTCAAATGTAAAAAGAAATTGTTCAAATTTAATTTTTAACTAACCTTTGAAACAACCACAAAATGACGCTACCAATCACAAATGCCATAACAGCAGAAACACTATACACAACCATGTAATTATTGGAAATGTATTCAATAAAAGTAGATAAAAACTGTCCTCCAAAAACCCCCATAGAATACAGTCCCAAATTTTTTCCTTGGTTTTGTAATGAGCTGGCTTCAATCATCATATGGTTTAACAATGGAATAGTAAATCCAAAGCCTACTCCTATACAGATTACTGCTAACACTAAAACTGGTACATTCCCGGCAATTGCTAAAACCATATAGCCTAACATAAAAAACAGAAAACCAAAAACCACCGTTTTAACATCGCCTGTATATTTAACTACCTTAGGCATTTGACTTGCGGTTATAATAGCTATAACAGAAATAAAAGCCATTAAATAACCTGTTTGAGATTCGCTAAAACCAAAGGTTTCTGGCAGATATAAGGGCAAACTAACAAAACCTACAAAGAACAACATCATAGCAAATAAGGAAGCATAAAAAATCAGTTGAACCTTGAATTTACTTTCGTTTTTGTTTTTCGAAAAAACTCCTTTTTCTTTTCTTTTAGCATCAGGTTTTGGTAATGCTTTTAAAACGAACATTAAACAAACCAAGGCTAAAAGGTAAATGTAAAAAGGAAATTGCCAATGCATTTGACCTAAAATACCGCCAATTGCAAGAAAAATAACGCCACCCAATTCAATAGCCATTCCTTGCCAAGCAATCATTTTCATTCTTTCTTCACCTGTAAAAAATGCTGCAATATATAGGGTCACAGATACTTGAATGGCAACTGTGGCTGCACCCAGCAAAAACCTATCTAAGATTAACAAATAATCATTGGAAATAAATGCCCCTATAACACCTAATATGGCATAAGGGATTAAGCCTAAAATTAATAATTTAAGTGATCCTAACTTATTTATTAAACGGCCTATTATTGGAGCGAACACCACAACACCCAATGAAGGAAGCGTAATTAACCAACTAGGCGAAAAGCCAAAATCTAACTGTTTTACAATTCCTGAAAGTGATGGCGCAATTACTGTTCCCACCATTATTGTTAAGCTGCTAATAAATAGTAGAGTGAAAACCCCGAAGTTTGATATTTTATTCATAGTGCAAAATTCAAACTATTCCTCCATAACCAGTTTACCTGTTTTCTAAATAAGTAGGCAAAAATGGAAATTTGAATCCTGATTAAGCATTTTGATTTTCTGAGCATTCTCAGGAGGCATTTTAATCACAATGAAAGCACTTCGTGGCAGCAAAAGTAAAACACTTGAAAAGGGAAAAGGATACTCCCATGGAAGTCTTGTTTAAATTTCAGGACTAAGTCCTAGAACAGTTTAGAGTATAGAAAACAGAAATCCACCAGACGATACCCTAGAAAGATTTTCATCTGACTATGGGCTTTCTTGTGACTATTAAATTGAATGAAAACCGTATGGGAATGCTAATTTTTTTACAAAATCTTGCCTTCTCTCCAATGCCTAGTATAATAATTTCATCTCTTGTATTTTTAATACCCTTGATAATTTGACCAATTATTTAAGAGATCACATAAGAAGGGTTAAAAGTTTAGGAGTGAAATTCATAAAATTCAGATAATTTGGCGGGGATCCTATTTCATCCTAAGAACAATAAATTTCCTTAGACTAAAATTTTATTGCAATAAAAACACAAACCTTCGATGGAGACCAATGGAAATCTATTTTATCCCATGTAAATACAAAATCTTAATTGAAAACTATTTTTATTGTTGCAAAAGTTCTAATAGTTTTAGTTATTACAAGCAAGACATGCCGGATTAACCAGTTAAATAATTCAAAAATGACAATTAATTCCTCTACTTTAAAGAGTTGCTTGCTCTTATTTACTTTTATACCATTCTCTGCTTGCTATAAAAAAATCAAACTACTTCTCGGCTATAAATTGAACCCAGTGAATATAGCATTATTAAAAATGTCGCTTACCTTGATTCTTTCTAACAACAACAAGAGATTTTCATATCAATATTGTGTATTCATCCAAATTCATTTACGATTGAGGTTGACAATATTTTTCTTGGCCGAATTGATAGGATTAAAGCTAAGGGCAAAAAATTGAAAAATTAGTTGAAATTGATCATTAAAAACGAATTCCAACATTTTGTTTAAGCAATTACAGGCAAGGTGCCAATTATTATTAAGGTTTGTATCTCTCTCATACATCCTTTCAGTTTGACAGTAAACTGCCACTATTCATACAATTTACCATTAGTGATGATTAAATATTTTCAATGAAGTAAAAGAGCCAAAAATAAATATGGAAAAATCAAATAGAGTGAGATTTCAAAAGGTAATAGTAATGATCATTTTGATGGTTGTTGGATGGGGCTGCAAGCAGAATACTAAAACACAAATAAATAAGGAAAGTGAGGAAGCCACTTATTCCGTTCCTAAAATCATGGGAAATTTTACGCGTTTAAAGCGTGAAGAAACAGGCGGCGTAAAACTGGAATTTGAATCTGCAATATTGTATCCCGACTCTTCGCAAAGTGAATTAATTTTAAAATGGGATGGGTTATCCAATGAAATATTTACTGACGGGGCTTATTTCAGGCTTACTCTTGATTCTGATTTAAATAGTTACCAAAAATTTTTATTGTTTACTGAAGGAAATGAATTAATTGATTCATTGGATTTATCCCTTGGCAAACCCTTTCAACTCGTACAATGTAAAATTCAAGAAAAATATCTTGCTGATGTTTTGGAAAACGGATTGAAAGTTCAATTGAAAGGAAATGGAGGACCTGTTGGCGTTTTTACCCATACAGCACTGGGATTAGATAACTTTTTACCGCATATACTAATTCCGGGCAAAGCATCGCCTCGAGAAGAATTTCTTAATAGAATGGCCTCTCTTGCCAGTTTAACGGAGTACGGTTGGCAAGAGGGATGTGTAATAGATGGAATCGCTAAACTGTCGGAAAATGCAACGGATGGGTCAAGGTATAAAAATGGTCTGGAAGAGCACATGTCACTCATTTTTCCTTTAAAGGATAGTATTAATCACAACTACGAAAAAATAGGGATTGAATTTACCTCCTGTCTGGCACAGCTGGCTCTATGGAAGCCTAATCATCCTGAAGTAGGGCATGTTGTCAATTATTGGAAAAGTAAAACAGATTCTGCTGGAATCATAAAAAATGGTAATACAATTGTTGCCGAAGGGAATTACACGGTCGCTTGGCCTTTAGCAGTAATTGCTCAGCAATTAAACAAACCTGAATTGGCAGATGAAGCTATCAGGCAGTTACGCTTTCGCCGCGATAACCTAATTGACGAAGAAGGTGCAATTTGGTTGAGATACAACATTCACACACAGAAAAGGACCTTCCGCTTGTGGTCGAGAGGCTTAACTTGGTATGTATTGGGGCTTGCCAAAACATTGGATGTCTTACCTAACCCTCCAAAAGATTTAATTGAAGAGTTACGACGAGCAACTGATTATTTAATTTCAATTCAAGGAGTAGATGGTTTGTGGACAGTCTTTGCCGGAGATTCTCTTACTGCACCTGAAACATCCGGGACATGCGGTATAGCTACAGCAATGGCAATTGGAGTCCGTAGAGGTTGGTTAGAAAATAATGCCAAAGAAGCAGCATTGTTGGCTTTACAAGGGGTTGAGGAAAGACTTACCCCCGACGGATACCTTGATGGTGTAGCGGAAGAAAATAAAGGTGGTATAGAATTTCAAAGAAAAACAAAAGGTTCAATATGCAATTGGGGAATGGGCTTATTTGCCCAGCTTCTTGCAGAATTAGCCCCACCGGAAAACTGATTTAAAATTTTTGTAGCCAAACAGTCATTAAGCTTAATCAGCTATAAGATCTTTTCAAAAGCCAATGAAAAGAGGTCAATTTGAGCGATTTGAAGGGCCGTACCGACTGTAATAGATGATGATAGACATTCGATAAAAACAACTACTAGATTAATGGAAATATTTCGACAGATAACAGCAAATAATATTGCGTTAAAAGATTATCCATTCCTTAAAGAACTTGCGATGGAAGCTTACCTAATGGAAAATGAAGATATTCTAAAATTGGATACAGAAAACTTTGCTGAGGTTACAGTATTAGACGCAGAAATTGCTTTAAGAGGGGGACGGAAAACATCAAATAGAGACGGAAGAATTGACATTCTAGCAAAATACGGACTAGACTATCTTGCTTTAATTGAATTGAAAATAAATGAGATCAATGAATTTTCATTGAATCAATTGGAAGATTATTTAGATGAACGCCATCAGATCTTGACAAAATATCCGGAGTTTTGGAGTGAAGTTGAAAATTCTCCAAATTGGGTTGGGGTTTTAGTAGGATCATCTATATCTCCTGAATTGCAACGAAAATTACAGGATGGCTATACCACTAAAGAGGGAATCCCAATTGCAGGAATGATTTTAAGAAGATTCAGAAGCGCCAATAACGAAATATTTGTAATTACGGACACATTTTTTAAGTACAATTATACAAGTAGGGATTTTTCAAAATTTGAATTCAAGGAAGAGATTTACAACAAAGCAAGACTGGTAAATAAAGTAGTCAGAACTTATGTAGAAGAAAACCCAACAATCTCATTTGCAGAATTAGAAAAAGTATTCCCACAAAGTTTACAAGGAAGCAATGGGGTATTTGACACCAAAGAAAAAGCTCAGGAAATTTATGACCGAACAGGGCACAAAAGACATTATTTAAAATCAGATGAACTTATCAAATTATCAGATTCAATTATTGCAACAAGTAACCAATGGGGGCTTGATAATATAACCCGTTTTATACATCACATCAACAATTTAAACAATGATTACAGCATTGAAAATAAATAAGGTAATCCAAATGAATAGACCACTACCATCCAAAAACATACGGACCAAACCTCACGATGTAGCCAAAAAACATTTTACCTAACTACCCATTAGACTCAATCCCTTGTGATTTTAGCCATTTTGCAAATAGGTTGGGTAATTTCACTTGCATATTTGGGGTTTCAAGGAACTCAAATCCACCAATCGTGTTTAATTATTTATGAAAAAGTTGGAATTATTGATAATAGGTGCCGGGCCTATAGGTTTGGCATGTGGTATAGAAGCAAAAAGAAAGGCCTTGACTATCTGATTATAGAAAAAGGGGTGCTGACAAATTCTATTTTTAATTATCCAGTAAACATGACCTTTTTCTCTACTTCTGAGAAATTGGAAATGGCAGATATTCCTTTTATGTCGATTTCCAATAAACCGACTAGACCGGAGGCACTGGAATATTACCGCAGAATAGTCAAACATTACCAACTCAACATCAATTTATACGAAAAAGTAAACACCTTAGAGAAAAAAAGGTGGCTTTGTGGTGCATACCTCTAAGGGAGATTACGAAACCGAGAAATTGGTTCTCGCCACCGGATTTTATGACCTGCCTAATACCATGAATGTTCCTGGTGAGGATTTGTCAAAAGTTTCGCATTATTACAAAGAACCCTGGCCTTATATCGGACAAAAAATTATCGTGGTAGGCGGAGGAAACTCTGCAGTGGATGTGGCCTTGGAAACTTGGAGAAAAGGGGCTGAAGTAAGCATGGTGGTGATGAAACCTGAAATTGACCAAACGGTAAAGTACTGGGTTTTGCCTGATATTGAAAATAGAATCAAAGAAGGATCGATTAAAGGTTACTACAATTCAAGTATCAAAGAAATTAGAGAAAAAGAAGTAGTTCTCAATACGCCGGAAGGGGAAGTCACTATTGAAAATGACTTTGTTCTAGCCATGACGGGTTACAAACCCAATTTTGAATTGCTTGATCAATTGGGCGTCCAATTAAGCTTGGATGAAAAAAGACAGCCCTGTTTTGACGATATTAGCCAGGAGTCGAATGTTCCCGGGCTTTATTTGGCAGGAGTAGTTTGTGGGGGATTGAATACAAGAGAGTTTTTTATAGAAAACACCATCTCCCATGCCAAAGCCATTGTAAAGGATATTGTTAATAAAAAGGCAATACTAGCCAAAGACTAAAAGAACTAAAAAGGCTGTAGAAATTTCTAGGCCATTTAAATTATCCTAATAAAAAATCCCTGTTGCTGCTGTAGTCTAGGCAGGAACAGGGATTTTTGCATTGCCCCATTTCCACGTCTTTTTATTTTAGTTTCAGCGTTTATTCATCAAACTAGTCAATCATTATCAACTTCACCTCGCTTGCTTTTCGAAAGGTTTGAGAATTTAGCTCCCATAGTATTAACTAGCTTGAATCCCTCTCAAAGTAAAAATGACTATCCCATTCCTTGTCCAATAAGAAATGGGAAGCTAAATCAAATAGTGTTTGTAAAGTCATTATATTGTAAGCAAATTTATTAAACCATGAACTACACTGACAGGGATATAAATTGGTTGTCATTTAACGAGCGAATTCTCCAAGAGGCGGAAAATGCACAGACGCCGCTGATGGAAAGGTTGAAATTCCTTGCCATTTATTCCTCCAATCTTGAGGAATTTTATCGGGTCAGGGTAGCGAATCATCGTTTTGCCCAAAAATACAAGGGGGATAAGAAGAATAAATATGGTTACCGACCCTCCTTTGTGCTTCAGCAAATTAATAAGATTGTCAGTTTACAGCAGGAACGTCTAGGAAAGGTTTTCTACTCGGAAATCCTACCGGGTTTATCTCAAAAAGGGATTCACCTGTTAACCCAAGATTTCTCTGAGGCAGACAGAAACTTAATGGGCCGGTTTTATGATGAAAAACTTAAAAACAATTTCACCCTAAAGGACATTACTGAGGATAGCAACTTTAAGCTTAAAAACCAAACGGTTTACCTCTATGCCATTAGCGAGAGTCGTTTTTACCTCATTGAGTTGGATTATAAAACCTTTGGAAGGTTTATTAATCTCTCCTCTTCCGACAAGGCAAAAAGATTCGTTCAACTGGATGATATTTTCAGAAGCAATGCAACAAAGTTTTTGGGTGAGAAATCAGCACTCTTTGCTATAAAAATCTCAAGAGATGCGGAATTGTATATGGATGAGGATTTGGAAGAAAACATTGTTGTAAAGATTAAGAAAAGCATAAAAAATAGAGAAACCGGCCTTCCTTCAAGACTACTTTTTGATGAAAACATCCCCTTTAAATACATTGATTTCTTAAGAAAAAAATAGATGTGGACATGTCCGGACTCATCCCCGGAGGTCGTTACCATAATTTCTATGACTTTTTTGGCTTTCCGGTGTCAGAGGAAAGCCTGTTCTACAAAAAAAGAGAAAAGGTTCCATGTGCCAGGCTCGATCAAGCGAGCAATTGGTTTGCCGAAGTCAAAAAAGAAAATCTCTTTTTAAGTTTTCCTTACCAAAATTATAGGTATGTCACAGGGTTTTTAAACAAAGCTGCCATGGACAAGGAAGTTGAGGAAATCAACATCACCCTTTATAGGGTAGCTGAAAGTTCGGAAATTTGTATGGCGCTGGAAAAAGCCGCTAAATCCGGAAAAAGAGTATTTGTATTGGACGAAGCACAGGCGAGGTTTGATGAAAAGTCAAACATCTACTGGGGTGAGCGACTGATAAAAGCCGGGGCGCATGTAAAGTATGGCATAGATCATTTAAAAGTTCATGCCAAGATTTTCTCAATCAAAAGAAGGGAAGGAGAAAGCATTCAAACCTATGCATACATGGGCACGGGGAATTTCAATGAAAAAACCGCTGAAATTTATGGAGACCATGCCTTAATCACTAGCGAATCTGCTTACACAAAGGATGTGGACGAAGTATTTGCCTTCCTTAAAGACAAGACCCACACCCCAAAATTTGACAGTTTATTGGTTGCCCCATTTAATTTAAGAAGTTCAGTTGAACAATTGATTGAAAATGAAATAGGCTACAGTAAGGAAGGAAAAATAGGCAAGATGACCATCAAGCTCAACAGCTTGGAAGATCCGGAGATGATAAATAAAATCCGAAGGGCCGCAGATTACGGGGTTAAAATTGAATTAATTGTTAGGGGTATTTGTTGTTACCACCCCTTATCTGCCTTACAAGAAAAAATATCAAAATCGTGAGTATTGTGGATAGGTTTTTAGAACACACACGTGTGTATCATTTCCACAATAACAATGAGCCATTGATTTATTTAGCTTCTGCAGATTGGATGACGAGAAATTTATCAGGACGCATTGAGGTAGCCTTCCCTATTCACCACAAAAAAACCAAATCATTTATTTTGGCATCACTCAATGCCCAGCTTCATGACAATGTAAAAGGAAGATTAATCACAGGTACAGGGAAAAGTCAAATGGTAAGCGGTAGTGGAACTTTAAGCGCTCAGGAGAAAATGTATGATTTAGTAAGCGAAAACAATGCTCAATATGCTGTCTAGAGAAATCGTAAGAAATTTCAAAATCTACTTTATCGTAGGTTTTATTTTTACAACATTCTCTGCTTACAGTAGGCTCATTCTTTCAGAGATGTATGGAATAGAAGTTCTAGGGCATCCATCTGTCAGCTTTCATGTGAAGATGAGGTTTGCATTGTTGATTATTTTTCTTGGTTCTTTTGGCCTTGCCCTCTTATCGAGCATTTTTGATATTTTAATTATCAAAAGGTTATTGACCAACAATTCCTTAAAAATTGCCCTGATAATTGGTATTCCTACCCAGGCAATAATGATTGTTTTAATTGTACAATTCATTAACTTTTTATATGAGCATGCGATACTTTACGTTTTTGGGGAACCTGCAATCCCTCTTGACGTGGCAGAAATTGTCTTTGGGGTCATTCACCTCATCATGGCAGTTAGTTTATCCAAATTACTGATTGCTATAGATCGAAAACTTGGACCGGGAAACTTATGGAAGATGCTGAGTGGCAGGTTCTTTAAACCCCGTGAAGAGGAACGAATCTTTATGTTTGTAGATTTAAAAAACTCAACACCTATTGCTGAAAAGATTGGCCACCTTGAATACAGTAGGTTATTGCAAGACTGTTTTCAGGATTTCTCCATTGTGGATCGTTATCGGGCAGACATTTATCAATACGTAGGAGATGAAGTTGTTGTCAGCTGGACATTAAAAAAAGGTTTAAAAAATGACAATTTTCTCAAAGCCTTTTTCGCTTTCACGGATCTTTTAAATAAAAAATCTAATTATTACCAAAAAAATATGGCATAGATCCTTTTTTAAAGCAGGAGCCAACGTTGGACCGGTAATTATTACTGAAGTGGGGGACATTAAAAAGGAAATTACTTACCATGGCGACACCTTGAATACAGCTGCTCGTATCCAAGAAAAATGCAATGATCTGAGCGCACAATTGTTAATCTCTGAACCCCTGTATCGCCTTATCGAGAAAAAGGAAGCCTATCAGATTGACGATGTGGGATCAATTCATCTGAAGGGAAAAAGAAGTACGTAAGACTTTACCGTGTAGCGCAAATAAACCAAGATTAAACTTTACTAGCTGCTTCATTAAAGCATGAAATCTGCTCCCATAAGCTATCTTTGATTAGCTAGGTTAAAATTGATAACCAAAAGAAAAGAAAGGCAACGTTTCTTCATCATTGAAACCCACCGAAAAGGTAGCCACCAATTGATTGAGTGGTGCCAGCCAAATCCCGGCACCTGTGGCATTGTGCCATTTGTTAGAATCTTCATTCCTTTCCCAAACCCTACCAATATCATTGAAAGCCAAGAGCCCCACTGTAGCAGGAAAAACATAAGTTTTAAGGTTAAACAATCTCACCCTAACCTCGGTATTGTTGTAAGCGACAGCATCACCATTGAATCTAAACCTCCTAAATCCCCTGAGGTTATTTATTCCTCCGAGGGTTTGCGCTTGAAAAAATTCATAATCCCCCCAGTTTTTCCCTGCCCCAAATTTTGTGGCCCAGACCAACCTTGAGGGGTATCGGAAAGACCAATACATGGCAAGTTCTGCATTCACTTTGCTGAAATTATTGGAATATTCATTACCTCCCCACATTCTTTCAGACTGTCCTTCAAAGTACACGCCTCTAGTAGGCATGTGCTTCTGATCCCGCGTGTCAAAAACTATCTTGGCAGAAACCCCAGTATAAAGTTTGGTTTGATCCAAATCATTTTGGTCCAGACCACTTTCCTGAGAAGTGATGAATTTATTTGAATTATCATCCTGATTAAATTTAAAAGCTTGGAATTGAGGACCGAATGTCAAACTTCCACTTTCTCCAAGCTTGGACTGCAATCCGGCATTAAGTTCATACCAATTAAACCTCGCCCTATAATAAGCTATATCACGAGATTCATGATTGTATTCAGACTCATTCCCTACACCAAAATAGTTAAATGAATATTGTGGTGCACGGACATCTGCTTCCCAAACCAAATCCAAATTTCCCAATGCATCCACCGCATGCCCCTCGTATTCAATATTGAAAGCATTGGTCTTTAAAGCGTATTTTGCCATCAGAGATTGACGAATGGCAAAAGGATCTTTTTAAACCCTTGCTTTTCCCACATCACCCCTGCACCTAAGTAAATTCCATCATCCCTATTGTAGGCAAAAGTTGCCAAAGGCATGAGTTTGTCATATTTAAATTCCGTCCTATTGTAGCTTATTTCAGCTGATTTGGCTTTTTCCTCGTACTTTCACCCAATTTAAAGGCATCATTATCACTAAAATCATGGTAAATAAGGGTGTTTTTCTTTTTGGTCTTACCCTTGTCTTGTACTATTTTTTCTCCATCACCGGGAATTACTCGTATTTTTATTTCCCCCGTTCCTTCTCCGGTAAATTCAAAAATATCATCTCCCTCCATGCCGTATAAACGGATTTCCTTGGTATCACCTGGAAGAAAAACTCGCCGGTAGAGCTCCTGTTCAAGATTTCCTGATTTATCTATTTTCCTTAGGCTAAGCTGTACGCGACCGTCAGACAAATAGTCCACCTTAAAAAATTCGTTTTTATCTGTGCCGGCTACGTCAACTTCTTTTGCTAGGAAGTGGTAATATTTAATCATCTCCTGTTTTAACCAGGTTTTTCTTTTGCGTAATTTCCCTAGGATGTCCTCACCATCGATAGCCACAACTGAATCAGGCCAGTCTTGAAGGGATGCATTGATGGCTTCATCTGTCATTTTAGCAATCATCTCATCCAAAGTCTTTTCCCAGTCTTCTTTATTCAACTCATTCATGAAGCTGCGGTCAAAATACCTCCCATTAAACATGAATCCTTCAACTGTTCGAGGCGCATTGTAATCGAAGCCTTGGAATTTTGGGATCAACCATTTTCTACTGCCTATCTTTGGGATTAGGCCCTCATTAACAAAAAATGCTTGGTCTCTATCTCTAGGCATGGGACTATAGTCCCGACCTTTTTCCTTTTTTCACCAATCCATCTCCATTGATCATCGTGCCTATCCCAGTCGCCTATCCATAAATCAAATATTCTGGCTTTCAATACTTTTTTTGCTTTACCTGATCATCATTGTCGCCATGAATTTTTCTAAGCATCTTATCGGTACTATAAAACTTAATATCATCCGGTGCAGTTTTCCAAGCAATTTCACGCTCTTCAAACAGGTAAAGGTTATCCCCATAGGCCTCCCTATAGATGCCTAATATTGGGTCATCAGGTAAATAAACAATTTTTGGATTGGTATGCACTACTCCTACCTGATCTGCTAGTCTGGCAACGGCCAAAGCCCCGTAGGGATGTGAGGAAGAAATTTGATCCTGAATGACATCCTTGGCTATGGTTTCACGCAAAGGTGCCGACAATGCATTTTCGGGGTATTTATTGACAGACCTAAGCACATACTCTCGTCCACTTTTGCTTTCTAACCTCAGCGAACGGGTTTGCATCCCTCCTCCTTTTTTCACAATGCTCAAGCCCCCTTTTTCAGTAGCCAAGTCTATGGTTTCAAAAGTAGCAGGGATCGCCCAAGTTTTTCTGTAGTTCTCCCCAAGAAATCTATAGTACCCGGAACCGTGAAGGTATTGGGTGGAAATCGGTCTCGTGACTTGCTTAGGGAAATCTCGTTCAAAAAAAGATAAAGCTGAATCATTGGTAGCATAAGGGGCAACCAGTTGAGTGTCATAAATAGATGCTTCTTTTAATGGATCATAGAAGGACAGGTGTACTTCATGGTTTTCTTTAAAATCCATTATAGCATAACCTTGGCTGGGATAGGTAAAATCTGCTGTGTTGTTTTTCTTAATGGTTGTATGCTTGGCACCTGCGCCACTGATAATATAATTTACCTTATCTTCTTTTGTCAATGCCAGCCCATGCTCATGTCCCGCAACCTGTATCAGGTTTGAATGGCTCTTGAAAAGCTCATCTAGGGCCTCAATCATGGCCTCATACTTAGGGTGAACAAGGTCTTGAATATTGCCAAACCAGGTTCTGTAAAGCGGGTAAATGGAGCCTATCCCAGGCAATGGAAGGTATAAATTAGGAGAAACAGCAGTAAGGGGAAAGAGGTGGTCCTTCCAAGTGTAGGCCCCATTGTGTGGACCATATGACCTAAGCGGATGATGCATTGCCACCACTATTACTTTGTCCTTGTTTTCTTCAAGGACATAGCGAATGGCCTCCAAAATCTCTTCCTCAGACTTGTAATCGCAATCGGAGGTCATTCCCGGCTTGTCGTTCAGATGGAGCCACCATTGACTATCAAGCAAAAGGAGTACAGTTTCTTCATTTAAGGACACGACTTCCGGACCGGGGCAGCCACTGCTTGGTAGCCAACTTACCTTATCTTCCGGGTAATTGTTCAAGACATATTTCTCTGCCCTAAGAATACTATTCCACCCATCTGCCTTTCCTCTCTTCCAATCATGGTTCCCAGGAATCATCCATATATGGCCATTAAGGTATTTATAAAGGTCCAGTTGTGTTTTAAGAATATATTCACTTTCGTCCCTTCCTTCATCATCGATTGGAGGCATTCCCCGTGGATAAATATTGTCTCCCAAATAGATTATGTGTGCAGGAGTATTGGGGTCCGCTTTCAATTTATTGCGAATGTCTTCCACAACAGGATGCGTACCTTTTTCCACTTCTCCGGCATCTCCAACCAAATACAGTTTGAAAGTAGAAGGAGCTTCCTGCGCTTTCAGGTGAGGGGATAGCAGAAATAAAATCAACAAGCAAATAATCTTGTTCATTGTTTAAAGGTGTTAAGGATTGTAGCTAAAAACCAAAATGTTAGGCTTCCCTCCTCGGGCTTCATTTGATATGTACATGTTTCCTTTAGGGTCAAATGTAATTCCTTCCGGCTGTTTAAAAATTTTACGATTCAGTCTGTAAACTTCCTTTGGTTGAAATTTGGCATCGGCGATCATAAGCCATTTTCCACTTGAAGACAATACATACAATTCCTTTTCAATAGGGTGAAATGCTGCCGCAGCCGGCTCAATTTCCAAATCCTTTAATTCATCAGCCTTTAGAAGCGCTTCCATGTCACTTCTTTTTATAGTAGTAAAAACAGGCGTTTTATAGCTCTTTGAAGAAAGGTCGAAACGAAAAACAGAGGCTTCATTGACACTATCGTCCCACTTGCATGATTTACAAAAGACATAAAGGGAGGCACCATCCTCGGATATTACCATAGCTTCCATGTCTCTTTTTTTATCAATGGGGAATTCATACTTGGTACTTTCTGATTTCTCATTGAAAACAGAAGTCACCTCATAAAGAGTTCCATCACTTTGAAGTACCCATGCCACGTCATTTATCCAAGAGATATCTTCAATGTCACTGTTTTTCTTGCCAAATTTTTCTTTCTGCAAAATTTTTCCAGTCTGAGGATCTAGGCTATAAACAATAGGGGATTCATCCTCAATAGCCAATAAACCTCCTTTACCTACCCACTCCAACCCTGAGATTTCTTCCATTTCATCTTGCAATACAATCATTTGAAAATCGTTAAGAGAATAGGCTGCAGGAAATGGCTCATCATTTGATTTTTGGGCATTGGGCGTGCATTGCCAAATAGATAAGGTAATAAAGGTTAAAATCTGTGAAAAATACATCATTATTCAATTGTAAATAATTACCTTGAAATTAGTTTTTTCAAAATTAGTAAATAGCCTTGGATAAGCAACTAGAAAAATTTGAATCCTGGATCAGGGATATGTTTAAAAACCACCAAAAATCGGAGGTTTGTTACCATAATATGGATCATTCAATGCAGCTTGTTAAGGTAGTTGCAGAGATTGGGGATTACTATAAATTAAGCCAAGAGGAAAAAAACGATTTGCACATTGCAGCTTGGATGCATGACATAGGTTATTGGGAAGTCAAAGGTGAAGGGCATGAAGAAAAAGGGGCCAAAATGGCACAGGAATACTTGACCGAATTGGGCTTTGAGCAGGAAAGAATCGATCGCATCAAATCACTGATCTTGGCAACAAGAATGCCTCAAAAGCCTAAGAATTTACTGGAAGAGATTATTTGCGATGCAGATTTGTATCACTTAAGTTCTGAGAAATATTTTGATCATACAGTCCTATTAAAAAAGAAAAAGCCAACCTTGGGTTTGGAAAAACTTCTTTGATCGACTGGCTGAGAGAAAGTAAGCTTTTCATGCAAGCACACCATTACCATACTGAATACGCCCAAATCTATTTTCAGCCCGGTAAAGAGGCCAATCTTGCGTCCATTGAAATGAAGATTAAAGAAGCAGATGCATCTCCAAAACCCGACTCAAAGGGCAAAAAAAAAGACAAAACCAAAAATAAAGCAGATAGAGGTATAGAGACCATGTTTCGAATTACCTCAAAAAATCACTTGGCTCTTTCGGCCTTGGCCGACAACAAGGCCAATATCATGATTTCTGTCAATTCGATTATTATCTCCATAATTGTGGCACTTTTTATTCAAATAATCGAAGAATTCCCCTATTACCTGGTGCCCACACTTATGCTGATCATCACTTGTTTAATTGCCATGGTATTTGCCATTTTGGCTACTCGACCCAATGTTACCCATGGCATAGTCACCAAAGAAGATATCCGGAATAAAAAAGGCAATCTCCTGTATTTTGGCAATTTTCATGAAATGTCTTTTCCTGACTATATGGGAGGAATGCATGAGATGATGAAGGATGGAACGTACCTTTATGATAGCATGATTACAGACATTTACAACTTAGGAATCGTGCTTTCCAAAAAGTACATTTTACTTAGGAAATGCTACAATATCTTTATGTTCGGTTTTGTCCTTTCAGTAGTTTCTTTCTTAATAGCTACTTATATTTTCGATCCAATCGCTCGATAATTTAAAAGTACTTTTAATTAAATGATCTTAAAATAAATGACATACCCTATATTATTTTTCATGCTCAATTTTTAAACTAAAGACCTTTTAGGCCTATTTTTACACTCAAACGTTTTTTTCTGTAACCAATTTAATAAATTCAGGATTTCTAACTTACTTGAAAATTATTTTTAGTTGAATAAAGCATTTTTTTCCTTTATTCTGAAATTGACAAAATTTATATAATGAATAGGTTATTTTTTACCTCAGATCTTTCCAAAAGAAAGGTTATTTTTTTTTCCAGACGTTATTGGTACTGGCTCTCTATTATAGAGATGTTAATGAAATAATCCCTTTAAAATTAATTTTATGGCAGATGATCCACTTTTCATTAATCGCCATAATAGATTATTTTTAGATGATCATCCCTTTACAGGTAGAAAAACACTTCTGTGCTTATTACTTATTTCCCTTATTTTTCTAACAATAAGCCTGTACTATGGTATTTTTGATACCCTTTATATCCGTATTCATTTAGGAATATTGATTTTGGGAAATATTTTGGGTGGTAAGGTAGATAAGCCTTTTTGGAAATTGTTAACAATCCTCAATCTGCTTATTTTAATTACAATAGAGCTTTCTAGAAATGAGCTGCAATCAATTTATGGAATAGCCTTATTGTATGGAGCCGGAGCAATTTTTTTATTGGCTATAACAGAAAGGGTTTCAGAAAAAAACAGAAGTTTCTGGATGGTTCATACCATAGCATTATTTTTATGGATTAGCTTTAAAGGTCCCTTTTTTGAAGAAGCCTTTATTTTCTTGGTGGGGGAATCGCTTACGAATTGGCTAAAATATTAATCTCTAAAAAGCCCAAGACAATTCCATTATAAGCATTTCAGTATATAATTAAAAGTTAACGGTTGGGATTGGTTTCAGGATGAACTTTATCCTGATGCAGCAATACTGTAGAAGTGGGATAAGCCAAGCGAATATTATTTTCAGGCCCCAAACGTTCGAGAATGCTTTCTGTAATGGCATGTTCAAACATCCTACGTTTCTTTGGATCGCAAAGGTAACGCATAGAGAGCTGCACACCTCGTTCAGTGATTTTGGTGAAAATCATTGGTGTGAATTGTTTGTAAACAATCAAATGATCTTGCTTGGCTTTTCGAAACACCTTCTCTGCTTTTTTCAAATCCTCCTGAAGGTGGGTATTAAGAATATCCAGAAGTATTTCTTTGGTTTTCTTAAAATCGCTCCTAAGGGTGATATAGATATTCTGTTCATTCCATATATAATTAAAACCGGTGGAGTAATTGGCCTGAGCATCCATAAACACTTTCCCATTGGGTACATGAATAACCCTTCCGGTGCTTTGGTCAGCATCTACCCAGTTGCCAATTTCCAGCAAAGAAAACTGAAACAAACGAAGATCTATCACATCACCTTGTACCTCTCCAATCTGAATCCTATCCCCTACATCAAAAGGTTTTCGAAGGTAAATAAATGCCCAGCCGGCTATATTGACAAAGATATCTTTTAAGGCAATCGCAATACCTGCGGACAATAATCCCAAAAAGGTAGTCACAGAATGAAAATTGCCTATCCAAAGGTTTCCGATTATCAATATGCCGATAATGAAAGAGGTATATTCAATGAATTTTCGATAATGATATTGCCTTCTCAATTCCAATGCATCTCCTCTGTAAATCAATTTCAGGGAAATTTTGTTGATCAGCCACACCACGAACCCTATCAGGATGGTCTGTAGGATCCTGTTTCTTAATGCCGGTTCAATGTCTAGATTTAAGAAATTATCGAACATAGTTACTTCACCATGGAAATAATAAGAAATTTAACTTTATAAATAAATATACACTTTCCTTTTGGTTAGGCTACAGTTTTGTTTTCCGATTTCCAATCCATACCCCCACCACTACAGCAAATATGCCCAAATAATGAAGGGGAAACAAAGATTCTCCATCCAAAACACCCCAAAAGATTGCTACCAATGGAATAATATAAGTAACAGAACTAGCAAAAACAGGTGTAACCAGTTTTACTATTGAATTAAAGAGAACGAGGGCAGCTGCAGTGCCCACTGCACCGAGAAATGCGATATACCCCGCCGCCTGCCATGCCCCATCAGCATGTATCAACTTAAAAGAAAATTGGGTAAAACCAAATAAATAAATGGCCGCAATAGGCAAGACCATTATCAAGGAGATAGCGGTAATTAAGGTTGGTTTTAACTCCTTAATTTTATACTTAATTATATTAACATTAAAGCCATAGCAAACAGCAGCCAATACCACTAACAAACCGTATAGATTAAATTGTCTGAAAATATCCGGACTTCCGGAATTCCCTGCCAAAACCAAAATACAAACACCAAAAAGAGCAATAATCAAGCCTATGGCATTTTGCTTGGAGATCTTTGTTTTAAATAACAATGCACCTATCACCCCCACCATTAATGGGGTAAGTGCATTGATCACTCCGGCCAAAGAACTGGAGAGTTGGGTTTGTGCAGTGGCAAACAAAAAGGCAGGAATAAAACTCCCCAAAAAGCCAATGCAAAACAAGTAGCCCAGTTGGCTTTGGGTAAGATGTTTTACTTTGGAAATTCCCAGTGGCAACAAGACAAGTGCAGCAGACAGGATTCTAAAAGCACCTACCTCTCCCGGAGAATACACCTCCAAGGATTTCTTTATCAAAATAAAGGAACTTCCCCAAATCAAGGCCAGCAATAGTAACATGGCCCAGTGCTTGGCTTTTTGGTTTTGGATCTCTATAGCTACCGGCACTTAAGTATATTTTTACCCCCTAATAACGGCCATTTTAAAAAGCTTTATTAAAAAACTTCATCAGCAAAAACTGTAGATACCTCTTCTAAAATATCATTTACTTTCGCGTATTCATCAGTTGTTACCAAAGAGGTACGATAAGGTTTGAAATGAGGGATTCCTCTGAAATAGTTGGTATAGTGCCTTCTCATTTCCAATACCCCAAGTTTTTCTCCTTTCCATTCCACCGAAAAGTCAAGGTGCTTTTTAGCAACTTTCACCCTTTCTTCCATATCTGGAACAGCCAACAGGCTTCCGGTTTGCATATAATGTTTGATCTCATTAAAAATCCAAGGATAACCTATGGCAGCCCTTCCTATCATCAAACCATCTACCCCATACTTTTCCTTATAGGCTTTGGCCTTTTCAGGACTATCTATATCTCCATTACCAAAAACAGGGATTTTTATCCTGTTGTTTTTCATAATCTCACCAAGGTAAGACCAATCCGCTTCTCCCTTATACATTTGCTTTCTGGTGCGCGCATGAATACTGATGGCTTGAATGCCCACGTCCTGTAATCTTTCTGTTACTTCATTGATCTTGATGGTACTTTCATCCCAACCCAATCGAGTTTTGACTGTTACCGGAATCTTAACGGCTTTTACAATTTCGGCCGTCATGGCAACCATTTTGTCTATATCCAGTAAGATACCGGCCCCGGCACCTTTGCAAGCTACTTTATTTACCGGGCACCCATAATTAATGTCTAATATATCCGGTCCTGCCTCCTCTGCAATGGCTGCTGCCTCACGCATAGATGAAATTTCATTCCCAAATATCTGAATACCTATAGGCCGCTCATAATCATACACATCCAATTTCTGGACAGATTTGGCTGCATCACGAATCAAGCCTTCAGAGCTGATGAATTCGGTGTACATTAAATCTGCCCCATTGGTTTTACATACCGCCCTAAAAGGTGGATCACTTACATCTTCCATAGGAGCCAACAGCAATGGAAAGTCCCCTAAATTTAAATCTCCTATTTTAATCACAAGCTGAAATTTTTTGCAAAAATGAGTGTTTTAAGTTGAATATCAATAACATTGCCAACATTGTCTTTCTTTTTATACAAATTATTTTTATTCCCAACAAACAAAAGCTTCTTGTGCCTCATACTAATAGCTGTAAATTTACTATTAATATGGAGATATATGAAGATCGTCCGGGGCAATCAAACCACCAACCTTGGTTGCTCTCATTTACTGTTTTGGTATTAATCGTATTTGGAACCCTTTCGGTTCTGCAATCTGTAGCAGTGGCTCTTTTACCAATGCTCTTTGGGATTTCCATAGATCAAGTCTCTCTTCTTCTTGGAGCTACTCTTGACCACCCAAATGCCAGGTTGGCTTATTTTTTTATTAAAGGCCTTGGAGGAGGTTTTGCTTTTTTTGTAGGGGGCTGGATTTTCATCCGCTTTGTAGACAAAAAAACGTTACAATTTGAAAAACATTTAACCCCACAGCTATTGGACAATCTATGGATTGTCTTCCCCATACTTATAGGATATATACTATTAAACGCTATTTTGATCTATCTAAACATGAATTTTGATTTTCCCGATTTCCTAAGTGAATTGGAAGCATCCTTAAAGGCAAAAGAGGATCAATTAATGGATTTGACAAGTTACACCCTTGATTTCGATAGTTTTGGGGAGTTTTTAGTAGGCATTTTGGTAATAGGGCTGCTGGCAGGGGTGGGTGAAGAGTATTTGTTTAGAGGAATAGTGCAGCCCAAAATGCACCAATACACGAGGAATGCACACTGGGGTGTATGGATTACTGCATTTATTTTTTCCCTCATTCATTTTCAATTTTATGGTTTCCTCCCAAGACTGTTTCTTGGTGTTTTATTCGGTTATTTATACCTGTATACCGGATCATTGCTTTACCCTATGTTAGCACATATCTCGAACAATGTCATGATGGTTACTTTGGTATATTTAAACAAACTAAGATTATTGGAATTCAGTATGGGGGAAGTGGACACATTGAAATGGCAATATATAATTGTTGGGCTATTCGTATTTATCTTTTCTTGGTATGGGTTGATAAAAACAAATAAAAATAAGGTTCATCGGTAATTTAAGAAAAACACATCAAGGGGAGAAACAGAGGAGCCAAAGGCAATAGAACCTTTTCAAAATTTAAATCTCCTATATTAATCACAAGCTGAAATTTTTTGCAGAAATAAGTGTTTTTAGCTGAATATCAGCAACATTGGCACAATTGTCTTTCATTTTATCCAAATTAATTTATTTCCAAAAAACAAAAGTATCTTGTGGTGCACACTAATTACTGTAAATTTACTCCTAATATGGAAATATATGAAAATCAACCAGGACATTCTAACAGCCAACCATGGTTGCTCTCGTTTACTGTTTTGGTGCTAATCGTATTTGGAGCTCTTGCTATCTTACAAACGGCAGCTTTGGGCTTGTTACCTTTTCTATTTGGAATTTCCTTTGAGCAAGTGCCTTATTTGCTCGGTGCCTCTCTAGATCATCCAAATGCCAGAATGGCTTTTCTTTTTATTCAAGGCTTAGGAGGGGGCTAGGATTTTTGTTGGAGGCTGGATATTTATCCGCTTTGTAGACAAAAAAACCCTGCGCTTTGATAAACAATTGAAACCGGAAAAAATGGAACAGTTGTGGATTGTGATTCCTATGCTTATAGGTTTTATTCTCTTCAATTCGCTATTGGTTTACCTCAATATGAATGTTGAATTCCCGGAAGCCTTAAGTGGACTTGAAGCCTCATTCAGAGCCAAAGAGGACCAATTGATGGAGTTAACAAAATACCTTACTGACTTCGAAAGTCTCGGTGAATTCTTATTAGGCGTATTGGTCATCGGGGTGCTGGCAGGTATTGGTGAAGAGTATTTATTCCGGGGAATTGTACAACCTAAAATGCATCAATACACCGGAAACGCACATTGGGGAGTTTGGATCACAGCATTTATTTTCTCAGCCATACATTTTCAATTTTATGGTTTTCTACCCAGGTTAATGTTAGGGGCCTTGTTTGGGTATTTGTATTTGTATTCGGGCTCTTTATTGTATCCCATCATTGCACATATCCTCAACAACACTTTAACCGTTACTATGGTTTACTTCAACAAACTCGGACTAATGGAGTTTGATATAGAGGATTCGAATCAGTTGTATTGGGAGTATGTAATAGTAGGCATTGTAGTCTTTCTCTTGTGTTGGAATTGGTTTATTCAATCAAATAAAAAACAGATTTATGAGTAAATGGCAGAGGATTTTCGAGTCGAGTACCCCAATAAGGGCGGAAATAGTAAAAGGAGTGCTAGAAGAAAATGGTATCACTGCGGTCATAGTTAATAAGAAAGACCCGGTTTATAAAATCCACGGTAACATTGAAGTGATGGTGCTGGTGGAAGAAGCCCAAAGGGCATTAAAAATTGTTGAAAATGAAATCTCGTTTTAGTATAAGTAATTACAGTAATCTGGGCCAAAGGGTAATCACAGCCATTTTGGGAACAATTATTATTATTAGCAGTACTGTATTTAGTGAGTGGTCTTACTTTTTAGTTTTTGCTATCATCTTAGCATTTACCCAAATGGAGTTTTATAAGCTCTGTGGACTAGATGGTATGTTACCGCTAAAAAGCTTTGGCACATTTATTGGACTTTTGGTATTCACATTTACCTTCTTGGAGGAAATGGAAATAATTCCAATGGCCTATTACTTTCTGGTTTTCCCTTTAGTGTCCATGATATTTTTTATCAAACTCTATAAAAAAACAGATAAAAAGCCATTTACAGGCATTGCCTATACCATATTAGGAATAATTTATGTGGCTCTTCCTTTCTCATTACTTACGGTAGCTGCATTTTCTGTGGACAATACATTCCATTTTGAAATCATAATAGGCTCGTTATTAATGCTATGGGCAAGTGATTCCGGAGCTTATTTTGCCGGAACCAAATTTGGTAAAACAAAGTTATTTGAACGTGTGTCTCCAAAAAAATCATGGGAAGGAAGTCTTGGCGGAGCATTTGCTGCCATTATCGTAACTTATTTCATATCAAAAAACTTCACCGTTTTGCCGGAGTGGCAATGGTTCTGTATCATGACCATCATTATTATAGCCGGCACTTATGGAGATCTGATTGAGTCTCTTTTCAAAAGGAGCATCGCGATTAAAGATTCCGGAAGAGGCTTACCGGGTCATGGAGGCTTTATGGATCGCTTTGACGGACTATTGCTTTCCACCCCTTTTATTGTAGCCTTTTTAAAAATATTTTAATATTTGCTCTAAAAAGTCCTAATATTGTAATCTCAAAAATTAGCTGAGGCACAATTATTCTTGGCAACTTTTTAGAAAGCTAGAATTGTAAAAAATTAAATGCTAAATCATTATGACCATTCATAAAGAAGGTAGATCATTATTATTTTGGATGTTAGTTGTTTTGGCTGTGATTAACTTTGCCATCAATTATTTAGCACCTGTAGAAAAATTGGTTATTAACCTGATTCTAATAGGAAGCATTGTACTCTACTTGATCGTATTGCAGTTTTTCAGAAACCCGGCCATCCCTGTCCCAAATAATCATGAGTTGGTTTATGCTCCTGCAGATGGCAAGGTGGTGGTCATTGAAAATACCGTGGAAGAGGAGTATCTCAAAGAGGAAAGAATTCAGATCTCCATTTTTATGTCCCCAATAAATGTACATGTCAACAGGTCTCCGGTTAGTGGCATTTTAAAATACTTCAAATACCATCCGGGAAAATATTTAGTAGCCTGGCACCCAAAATCCAGTTTGGAAAATGAACGTACTTCTTTGGTAATTGAACACCCAAGTGGGGTTCAATTGATGATGCGCCAGATCGCAGGGGCAATGGCAAGACGAATTAAATGGTATGTGAAAGAAGGCGACCCCGTGACCCAAGGGGCTGAGTTTGGCTTTATTAAGTTTGGCTCCAGAGTGGACGTTTTCGTTCCCTTGGACGCTGAAATACTGGTAGACATCAACCAAAAAACCAAAGGAGGAATCACTCCCATTGCTAAATTCAAATCATAAAAAAAGGGATGTTTTCGTACATCCCTTACTTATACTGCTTACCAAGGCTTTGATCACAAGCCCATATCCAATGCTTTCTTTACAAGCTCAGTAACTGAAGAAACATTTAATTTCTGATGCAAATGCTTACGGTGAGTTTCCACTGTATGAATACTTAAGTACAATTCCTCAGCAATCTCTTTATTGGTCTTCCCTTTAACTATCCACTTTAAAATTTCTAACTCCCTTTTAGAGAGTTTAAAGGTGGCTTTAAAATGGTCATATTGCTCAAACTCATCCCCTTCCTCGGCCTGATTCAAAACATGTTCAAAATTGGCCAAATACCTATCTTCCATCACTTCTCTAATGGTATAAACCAGCTCTTCAGGGTCGGCATTTTTTAAAACATAAGCGTTTACACCTTGCTTGATGCATTTTTTAAAAATTTCTTCATCATCATACATTGAAAGTACAATGGTTTTCACTTTCCATCTTTTCTTTTTTATGTATTGAAGAATATCCAACCCATTCAACCCGGGCATGTTCATGTCCGTAATGATCAGATCTACCTTTTTTCTTTAATGGCAGCAATCGCCTCTTTGCCATTGTGAACCACCTTCTCCACGATAAAATCCGGTTCATTAGAAAGCAATCTTTCTATCCCTGCAGCAAATAACTTATGATCATCTGCTAATAAAATTCTGGTATTATTTATCATTTTCCAATTCTATTTCTATTCGGGTGCCTTCCCCTAGCCCCGAATCTATCTGCACCTTACCGTTAATCGCCTGTACTCTAGAATTTATATTTCTAAGGCCTAAACCCTGGGAAACACGTTCCCTATCAAATCCTTCACCGTCATCTTCAATGCGCAATATCATTTTCCCTCCCTGATTCTTTATCTTAATAGCGATCATTGCCGGTGAAGCATGCTTCATTGCATTGTTTAAACATTCCTGCACCAACCGTATAAGCACTAATTTTTTGTCTCCTTCAATAAAATCAACAGGTTCTCCTTCTTTTTCAAATAGGACTTCACAAAAACCTGTTTTTGAATCTTGCTTAATTCTTCTTCCAGAAATTCCTCAAATTTCACATCGTTGATGTAATCTTTATTTATAGATCGGGACAAGCTCCTAACTTCCTTAATTATTTTATTGATAAGTTTTTTCCCTTCAAATACTGCCGCTGGATCAGGATTATTCAATACTATTTTTGTCAATGACAAAAGCTGTCCGATATTGTCGTGCAATTCCTGGCTTACATAATGTAAGGTATTTTCTCTGATCTCTTTTTCTGCATTTAATATGGTGTTTTTGAAATCAGCCTTAATGATTTGAATTTTATGCCTGTTCTTAATTTGCCTTTGGCGATGAACAATAACAATGGCAATGATAAAGGCTGCCATAATTACCATAAGAATCACACCCGTGAGTATGGCAAAAAAGGTTTGTTGAGAGCTATCTTCAATCACTTTTCGTAGAAAAAATCAATGGTGAATAATAAGAAAACCCAAAAATAAGATATAAAGTCGCTGCAAAAAACCGATTTACAGAGGCCAATATTGTCAGATAATACTCATCCAAACCCCAAGTGACATTCAAGGATCCAAAGTATATAAAACTTCCGGAGTAGAAAAATAAGATGGCCGCTATGTTCCAAAAATGAGGCATACTAAGCAAAGAAGCATTTCCTGCTTTATCAGCCATAAATAAAGAATACATCAAATAGCAACTAAAAAGCACAACCCCCAAACTCCCAAGTAAATGTGTGTATTGCTGAAACATTTGCGTTGGAGGTTGGATAAAAAAGGTATTAATTATAGCCCATACCACAAATAAAGCAAGAAAATAAATGACATTTCTTTTTATCCTTTTGGCTTCAATTAAGGTTCCAAGGTAAATTAAAATCAATATGGTCTCACCAAAAACAAAGAAGATATTGTAAACCAAAACATTCTTCTCTCCATGCTCCACCAAAAAGAAAGCATACAATTCAAAACTTAAAACATAGGAGATGATAAAAAAATGAAATCATGGGACTTTTCGTTCAATTGATATTTCCTTTTAAAAAGAAAAAAACAATGACAACAAAAGGCCAACGATTATACAAGAAAGGTAAGCATAAAAGGTCATGGCAATGCAATCATTGTTTTTAAAGTCTTTTTATTAATTACAGTTTGGAGGACAAATTTTACCACCATTCATAATCCAAGATTCATTCGTAGTACTGGAGTTATCATTAGATGCCTCCAAAATAAGGGTCAATTTACCAATATAATCCTCACTATCTTCTTTTTCACCCCTCACCTTTACCGTTTCTTTGTCATACATCCCTAGGTAGATTTTAATTCCACCCTCCTTTTCATCTGTTTTGGCCAATAACTCTTCAAGAGTCTTTCGGTCAAAAAAGACAGACCTGGTTTGGTCTTTCGCATTGTCCCCATTTACTGCTTTCTCTGCTCCTGCAATAAACTTCTCATAATTTTCTCTTAGTCGCTTAAATAATTTTAGGTCCATACTGCTATCTGTTTAAAGTAAAAATATCTTTATCAAAAATAACCATTCTTATTCTTAAAAAAGCTTAATAGATCAAAAATTTACCTTTTTCAGCCTATACATGACATTAATCAGCTTTTCACAACCTACTATCTTTGGGTGCATAATTATTGATTAAACAAATTTCTTCTTGGTTATTTCTTGCGACAACTTAACAAAGAGGTAGGCACTCCCTTTTAAATCGCTTCCACAGAATCCCCGGCAAGAAAATTTTTATCTTGTTTACTTAATTAGGTTATTTGTAAATTGAGCGCTTTAACTGGCAATAGGGCATATGCTTATTTCTGCCAAATAGGGGGAGTGTTTAAAACAATCCAATTTCGAATTGGTCCATGGACCGGGAACAAGTTTACCAGATATGATTTCCTTACCTTCAAAAAAACGACTGGCGCATATTGTATACGAATCTGATGACCGTGCCTCTAAAGCATTTGATCTGGTGTTATTGGTTATGATACTACTAAGCGTAGTAATTGTAATATTGGATTCCGTTCAACAAATTCATGAAAACTTTGGCCCACTATTGTATTGGCTCGAATGGTTCTTTACCCTAATCTTTTCCGTTGAGTACATATTGCGGATATGGTTAAGCAACAATAAATCAGGCTATGTATTCAGTTTTTATGGCATTGTAGATTTACTGGCCATATTGCCAACCTATCTAAGCTTATTTTTACTTCAAACCCAGTACCTTACGGTTATTAGAGCCCTAAGGTTTTTGAGAATCTTGAGAATTCTCAAACTTCCCGAATACCTAAAAGAAGCTTCTCGGCTAACGGACGCATTAAAACACAGCAAGGCCAAAATTCAGATTTTCGTTGGATCTGTCTTGACCATTGTCTTGGTGATGGGCTCTGTCATGTACATTATTGAAGGCCCTGAAAGTGGATTCACCTCCATTCCCAGATCCATGTATTGGGCGATAGTTACTTTAACAACTGTTGGGTACGGAGACATTGCTCCTGCGACAGATTTTGGTCAATTTATGGCCTCATTGATCATGCTTATCGGCTATGCTATCATTGCAGTGCCCACCGGTATTGTTACTTCTGAATTGGTTTCTGCTAGAAATGCAGATGAGATAAAAAACTTTCCTGACTTAAAAACTTGCAATGCCTGTAACCTAAAAACCATAGTTTGGACGCAATCTTTTGCAGGAGATGTGGAACCCGCCTTTCACCTAAAACAAAGTAACCAATTATTACAAAATTGTTTCATCAAATACTCTGGGATAATGAATAAGTTGCGCCCAAAAAAGTTGATGAGAATTAGGCCTTACCGCAGGGTTCTATTATCACCCCTTATAGTAAATCGAATCAACTTAATGGGGCTTTGACAACTAAGTAAATTATCATTGATCATAAGCATAATTATCGTAAGCAGCCACAATTCTTCTATTGGGTGTCCTACAAGTATTGGGAAAGTCGAAGAAATACATGCAATCAGGCAATCCATTGGTAAAAGTTAGGGTAACTGCCCCTTTACTTTTACCTGAGAATCGGAAAATACATAGTTGGCTTTGACCTGTGCAGGTCTGCCACTTTCATCTCTGGACATGACTGCAACATTGCTCACACTTCCACTTTGATACCTATTCATCACCCAACCTTTGGAATGGTCACTTATTAAATCATCTATTAAATGACGGTAATTTTGGTCCTTAAACACTGCAATAGTTCCCGAAGAAATAGTTGCCTGTTGAGCCTCGTTAGTTACATTAAGTTTAACTGGTTGCTTGTTCAGGGCAAAAAGGTTTAAGTTCTCCTCAAAGCGAATCAAGCCGGGGCTATTGCATTCATTCAAAACCAATAGCTCATTCATGTCACTAATTATATTTTGGACGTCTACCACCAAGTCCATCATTCCTTCCAAACCTTTATCTTGACTAATTAGACCAAAAACATTTCTGAACACATCCGCAGATTGGATTTTTTCCAAGGCCAATTTCCCATTGTACATGTCCGGTTTCGCATATAGGCCTGTACCTACGGTAACCCATTCCACGCAATACCGACTGAGTTCAACCCCATATCCATTCCGGGTAACTTGTTCTGTAACACATTCTTCACGGGTCATTTCAACTTTATTTGTGGGTAAATAGCCTCCACATTTCCTTGCGTAACTATTGAGATATGCACTGTAAAGAGAAGAAAAATACTGTGAATCTCTATCGAACGGAATGTCAATAAAATCTCCTTGAAAAAATTTAATCAAAAGAGCTTCATTGGCGAGTCCGCTCACAAAAAATGTCAAGGAATCTATCTTAGAACTATTTTCATGGTCGCTTTCTATTAACAAATCATTCCCGGAGGAAACATTAAATAGCTCCTTGTTAAGGCTTTGACTTCCAAATCTAAATTGGAATAAAACACCTACTATCATGAAAGAGAATAAAGGAGAAAGGCTAAAAAACACATTTTCAAATGATTTCGAAAATAGCTCATTTTATTTCAAGATTAAATGGCACCCTAATCGTTTATCTAAAATACTTATATTTTCAATAACAAAAAAATGCTTTAATCCATCTATCCAACCTCTCAAAGTCCCAATTTATTAGGTGAGTTCAAAATTTTTTGCTTGATTTTCAATCTTTATCTCCAAAACCTATTTATTTGGTTCATTGACATAAAAAAAGCTATGAAATAAAATCCCATAGCTTTAGTCAATTAACAATAAACCCAAAATAACCTGCTGTAGGAGAAGGAGTCGAACCTCCACGGAGCAGTTAGGAAAAATACGAGCTCGCTATTTTCTTTATCCTGTGATCCCCACCCCCGAGACAGGAGGGCATGTCTGCCAGTTTCATCATCCTACAGTATATATCAGTAATTAAACTTCCGTTCATTACCCAAAGACCTTTTGTCTTTGTTTGATATGTCAAAGGTAACAAAAAGATTAATAAATTAAAATTATGGCAACATATTTAATATTTTTTTACGTATTTTATATATTTTAACGTCTTTAATGTTTAATAGAGAATTTTTCAATACTTTAAAAACCCTTCATTGAAAAATCGTAAATCAAGCCATCATTACCATTGATACAAAAGTCAAAACCAAACACCTCAAAAAATTACTACTTTTTACTTTCTTCAACTTTTATAAATAATATTTATCATTTTATTATTTTTAACTGTCTTTGTTTGAATTTTTAATATTTTTATTAAACCTTTGTTATTGATTACGTATTTAATTAAACCACAACAACTACTAAAATGAGAGAGACAGGATTTTTAATCGACATGGACGGGGTAATCTACCGTGGCGGAGAACTAATACCAGGCGCTAAGGAATTTATCCAGAAACTACTTGAGGAAGACTTTCCCTTTAGATTCCTCACTAATAACAGCCAAAGAAACTGTAGAGACGTGGTCGCCAAATTAAGCCGAATGGGAATCAATGTGCAGGAAAAACATATTTTTACCTGCGCAATAGCCACGGCGAGATACCTTGCTTCACAAAAACCAAACGGCACAGCCTATGTAATTGGAGAAGGAGGATTACTTACTGCCCTCCACAGCAACGGATACTCTATCGTAGACGAGGCTCCGGACTATGTAATCATTGGTGAAGGGAGAACCATTATGCTTGAATCAGTTGACAAAGCCATAAACATGGTAATGAATGGCGCAAAACTTATCGCCACAAACCTAGACGCTTACTGCCCTAGCTCTAACAACTCTATCCGTTCAGGCTGTGGAGCATTTGTATCAATGATAGAAATAGCCACCGGAAAAAAGCTTTTAGCGCAGGAAAACCCAGCCCCGTAATGATGAGAATCGCCAAGGCAGAACTAGGAACACGCACAGCAAACACCATAATGGTTGGAGACACCATGGAAACAGACATCCTAGGAGGTGTACAAATGGGATTTAAAACCGTCTTAACCTTAACCGGATCCACAAGCATAGAAGACCTTGAGTCTTACGCTTATGGACCTGACCACGTTATCTCCAGCATCCAAGAACTAAACGACCCTCTAGTCATGGAAAAAATCATTCATGGAGAACTGGTACTTCAATAATCAATTATAAAACAGACAAATCAATTACTTAAGGTAGCGCTACATAATTGGCGTTACCTTTTTAAAAAAAATTTTCACAAAAAAAAGCTATGAAATAAAATCCCATAGCTTTAGTCAATTAACAATAAACCCAAAATAACCTGCTGTAGGAGAAGGAGTCGAACCTCCACGGAGCAGTTAGGAAAAATACGAGCTCGCTATTTTCTTTATCCTGTGATCCCCACCCCCGAGACAGGAGGGCATGTCTGCCAGTTTCATCATCCTACAGTATATATCAGCAATTAAACTTCCGTTCATTACCCAAAGACCTTTTGTCTTTGTTTGATATTTCAAAGGTAACAAAAAGATTATAAAATTAAAATTATGACAACAAAAATTATATATATTTACATTATTTTTATTATATCAGTACTTAAATTAACTATTTCATTTTTCAGCCACTTCTACAAACCCTTGGATTAAAATATTTGCAAAGGACTATAAAGAAAGCAGTTACCACTACAGCACCCAGCAAAACCCCTCCGAAATCAAAGGGTAAATTCCGGAAACATTTCTTCAATTAAACATCAAAAACCAATACAAAAAATGCCGAACTTCAAGCCTCTCAACCTCCGTAGGTGTATCATTTTTTTGTTGCTGAGGGCGCCAACTCTCGGAAAATAGGAATATGCATCCCTTGATTTTGGCGGTATAGTTGTTCTTTTTACAACAATCCTATCAAGCCCCAACCGAAAACAAACTTCAAAAACAATACTATTATTCACAAATAAATCCTAAACCCTGAAAGGGTGACAATATGATAGCCGAGGGTGTCAGCCCTCGGAATACAATGAAAAAGCATACCTTGATTTTGGCGGTATTGTTGCTTTTTTTGCAACAATGCTGACAAAATCACCTTGAGAACCGACAAACAAAAAAAGCTATGAAATAAAATTTCATAGCTTTAGTCAATTAACAATAAACCCAAAATAACCTGCTGTAGGAGAAGGAGTCGAACCTCCACGGGGCAGTTAGAAATAATACGAGCTCTATATTTTCTTTGTCCTGTAATCCCCACCCCCGAGACCGGAGGGCATGTCTGCCAGTTTCATCATCCTACAGTATATATCAGTAATTAAACTTCCGTGCATTACCCAAAGACCTTTTGTCTTTGTTTGATATATCAAAGGTAATAAAAAGATTACTAAATTAAATTTTCATTAATAAAAACATTTAATTATTACATTATTTTTAATATAATTACGTATTAAATACATTATTGTTAAAACAAGACAGGCTACACCATTCATTTTTAGGGAAATGGCAAAAAAAATTGTCATTTTAGAAAAATAGCATCCCAAAATACCCTATTAATCATTTTTTAACGTAAAATACTGATTTTATGGTTTAAATTTACACCTATATATTGATTTTATACAAAAACACGCTTATTCATCTGGGTGGGTTTTTGAGGAATCCTTGACCAAGTACTTCAATTCCTCAAGTTCATTTGGGGTTAAATCACGCCATTTTCCTCTTGGCAGGTCCAGCTTAATATTCATGATTCGAACCCGCTTAAGGGCAACAACTTTATATCCCAAATAATCGCACATCCTTCGGATCTGTCGGTTTAAACCTTGAGTAAGGATAATCCTAAATGTATCCTTTTTCATTTGCCTTACTTGACACTTTTGCGTTACAACTCCTAAAATAGGAACGCCATTACCCATTTTTTCTAAGAAATCTCCCTCAATGGGTTTGTTAACTTTTACGATGTATTCTTTTTCATGCGAATTCCCAGCCCTCAAAATCTTATTGACAATATCACCATCACTCGTGAGTAAAATCAGCCCTTCACTAGGTTTATCTAATCTACCAATATGAAAAATTCTTTGAGGATGATTAATATAATCTACTATATTATCTTTTTGACTGGTGTCAGTCGTACAAACGATCCCAACCGGCTTGTTGAAAGCAATATATACAGGCTGTTCTTTGGGAGCGCTTACCAGCTCTCCATCCACATGCACCTCATCACCCAGACTGATTTTGGTGCCCATTTCAGGCACTTTACCATTGATAGTCACCCTATCTGCAGCAATCATCCGATCCGCTTCTCTTCTAGAGCAATAACCAATTTCACTTAAGTACTTGTTAATCCTGACTTCATTTTTCACTATCCTTCGGTTTATATTAACGCCACATTTCTTCTATCAACTCCGTATAGAACGTTTTAAGGCTCATCCCTACTGCCTTCACCTGCTGGGAAATCAGACTTGTTTCGGTTTGTCCAGGCACCGTATTAATTTCAATAAAATAGAATTTATCCGTCTTGGTCTCCAAGAAATAATCCATTCTCACTGCACCTTTACAATTCAATGTTTGGTAAACCTTTTCTGCTATTTTCTTCACCTGAACTGCATCTCTTTCATCCATTCTGCCCGGGGTAATTTCTTCTGAAACTCCAGGCTGGTACTTGGCTTCAAAGTCAAAAAATTCTTTTGAACTGATAATTTCAGTGGAAGGAAGAACCATGATCTTGCCATTGGTTTTATATATTCCAATAGAAAATTCTCTGCCACTTACAAATTCCTCTACCATCACCTGAGTATCTTCTTTAAAAGCCAAGTCCAAGGCATGAGATAATTCCTCAGCACTTTTCACTTTGCTCATACCGATACTACTGCCTCCATTGTTTGGCTTAACAAATATGGGCAACCTTAACTCTTCAAGCAGTTCGTTGGCTAGCCCGGATTTATTGGCAAATAACTGAACCGACTTTGCCACATGTAAATCAGGAATTTCAGAGACAATCTTTTTTGTATAGGCCTTGTTCATGGTAATGGAAGATGTCAATGCATCACAAGTTGTATAAGGTATGCCGAGCATATCAAAATACCCTACCAATTTACCATCCTCTCCCGGAGAACCATGAATTATATTAAACACTCCGTCAAAAGTGAGTTTTTTCCGTTCTTTACGACAAAGAATCCATTCAAGTCTAAGGGTAATTTTGTACCATCCTCTTCCTCCAAGTACCAATTATTGGGATAAATATGGATTTTATGCACCTCAAAACGATCCTTATCAAGGTGTTGAGCAACAACAGCAGCACTTTTTCTGACACCACAGACTCCCCTGTATAGCCACCCATCACTAATGCAATTTGCTTTTTATTCATTTTAAAAGATTATAATTTATGCGAATTACAAGATTATTATGTAAAGAAAATGATAAATATTTTATTTGATGAACAATTCAACACGGAATTGTTTCACTTCAATGATTCGACTGAATCAAGTCCTGCAATCTTTTTCCTATTTCAGCTGAAGACCAGCACTAAAAATGGAAAAAGTTGCTAAAATTAGGTTCATGTAATAATTTTTTAATTATATTTCGTGCATTGTTTCAAAGCTTAAAGCTTTTATTTTTCTTAAATTTTTGAATCATTTTTAATTTTTTAGCTGATTTAATTGAATGAACGCTTTCAATCAAATTTTTACTGGGAAATTCATCTCCTTTATTTTGATGGGCTTGTTTTTTGGCTGGCAGTCCCCTTTTTAGGAAATGCACAAAACGACAACAGAATCCCCTTTAAACATAGAGTAGGCAACTCCGCCCCCGACGACAATATTTTCCACATCAGAGGTGATTTTACCTTGATAGGAAACACCAATATCACAATGGCTAACTACTCCACTTCTTCGGAAAACTCTCTGAATGACATGAGATTTGTAGACATTGATGGAGATCCTCACACCTTTAATTCTTCAGAAGCAACCCTGTTGTTCTCCGGTGAAAATGGGGCCGATCCCAATTGTACTGAAATTGTATATGCAGGCCTTTACTGGGCCGGAAAATCCAACATCGGGCAAGGACTTAGCTTCGACCTTACAGAAAATATTACCTCAACTGAACTTACTGAAGTGGATCAGGAGCAACTTATTTTACCGGAGGAAACCATTGAACACAGCTCCTATACCATGTCTTATTACATGGACTTTGATGAAAAAGGAATGCTATTTCCTTACTATTACTTTGGCTCCCCGGAATCTCAACCGCTTACCTTTGCCTACCTCAATGATTCTTTAGGCAAAATACTTTATCGTTTTGGCAATGAAGAATGGAATGAAGTGGAAAATATATCCACAACTGACTCAGCCGGCTTATCTAAAGCTACCTTTGACCCCATTGAATTTGAAGAGAATGGGGTAACTTTCTCTATCCATACTTTACATCGCTCAATGACTTCAGACATGGATGACATTGGTCCAAAAGATTTTAATGTTGGCTTAAAATCTTTTGGAAGTTATTACCCTATTTATCCCCATACAGTAAATTTTGACAAACGTAAAGTAAAATTCAAAGGGCCGGGTGCGAGCGAGTACACTGAAATAACCGCTCAGGGAAACAGCATCCTCTATCCACATAATGAATTGGAAGACATCTATGTTGGCTATGCTGATGTAACTGATCTTGTTAAAAAGCATGGCGCGGGGAACTATACCTTGGCTGATTTGGCATTGGTGGAAGGGGTGGGAAACCAAACAGGCTATACCGGCAACTGGGGAATGGTGGTAATCTACCAAAACTCAAAAATGGACTGGCGGGACATCAGTGTTTTTGACGGGTATTCTTTTGTCCAGTCTTTGGATGGAGAAGAACATATCGGAGAAGTTGAAATTACAGGCTTTGAAACCATTAATCAAGGGCCGGTTCGGTTAAAATTAGGCATAATGGCTGCAGAGGGTGACAAATCAATTAAAGGAGATTTTCTACAAATTAGAAATCAGGAAAACAAATGGGCTCCATTGTACCACCCCAAATCTGTCAGTTCAAATTTCTTCAATTCCTCCATTTACAGCCCGGTTCCAGACCAAGAGGGCAATTTAGTAGAGAGTCCTAGAAACCCAAATTTGGAGCACAATACCGGTGCCGATATACTTCAATGGGAGGTTCCCAATCCCAACAATTCCATTATTACCAATAAACAGAATTCCTTTCGCTTTCGCTATGGCACCAATCAGGATGTATATGCCATTTATGCATTTGTTTCTCAGTACCCTCTTACGTACCGGAAATTCAAGCATACAATCACATAAAATCCATCGACGGGAATCCTCCTGAGGAAGAACCTACGATAGAACCTGGTCAAGAGATAACCTATACCTTGAATATCAATAACTATGGCACAGAAAATTCGCTTGACAATAAGGTTATCATCCCATTGCCTCCCACTGCCACCTTCGTAAATGCTGGTCAGGTACCTCAAGATGTTGGCACCGTCACCTTTGACCCAGAAATGGGATTAGCAGGAGCCATCATTTGGGAAATCGATGAGCTTCCATTGCTAGAAAACCCAAGTGAAACAATTGCAACGCTGGAATACACCTTAAAACTTTCAGAAGACTGTTTTTTTGGGCCAATAACAATTGTGAAATTAAAATCTCCATAGATGGGAGCATGTCGGGCATGGGAGCGATCTCCAATCACAATTTTTCCAATTTACCTTTTATTCAAGGATTTATGAAGGACAATTGCTCAGGAGAAGCCATTTATGGGCCTTTGGAAATCCCAATAACAGGCAAAGCGGAATTTGCTGCAACACATTGTAATTCTCAAGTTGATTTTCCAAGTTTAGGTCCAATTGAACTTCCTGATTTCTGCCAAGGTGATGCTCCGGTAGATTTAAATTCATTTGTCTCTCCCAGTCAAAAGGGTTATTCTATTTATTATTTTATGGAAGAAGAAGGTGGAGAAGCCATTCCTTCCTATCAGGTCAATACCGCTCATGTTGGTTCAGAGCAAATTTGGGTTGCCGAAGGCCCTTCAAAAAACTGCACCGGAATACGCAGCCTCTTAACCATAAATGTAGTAAAAAAGCAAGTCCTCCAGGCGTTCGGAACCAGACAATTTGCCAATTTTCAACTACCAATACATTTGAGATATTTAATATTAATGAACATGAGCTCCACTATTATCCTGACAATGATCCCTCAAGTAATCCATTAACTGAAGTTCCTGTTATTGATCCTGATAAGATAGGAGTTTACACTGTTTGGGTAAGTCATTCAAAGGAGGGGGTATGTGATAGCCCACGCGTGCCGGTAAGTATCACAGTGGAAGATTGCAGCTACCAACCAGACATAAACCTAGATAAATCTGTTGACAAGGAGCATTACAGTCAAGTAAACGACACCATTACTATTTCTTTGGTAGTCAGCAACCCACGTAAAGTACCTCTGGTAGATGTAAAAGTTCATGATGACCTTACCAACGAGGTTTGGACCATTCCCTACCTCGACATTATGGAAAGCCAAACTTTTACCGTAAGTTACGTTACCACGCAGCAGGATATTGATAGAGGATATATTAACAGTATCTCCAGCGTTACGGCCAATCCAATAATTGGAGGGTTTGTGCATGATACTGAAATTGAAAAAATAGAAGCCTTGATTTATGCGGACGGCTTTCTTTTCAATGAAATCACCACTACACCAGAACCTTGCCCACCTCCTGATGAGGCAATGGGCACCCTTCATATACGGTTCCCGGGATATATCCCCCAAACAGGCCGCTATTTATTGGTAAAGAAAGAAAATAATCAGGAGTATACAGGTAATTTTCAAAACCTAATTCACATAAAGGTGGCAGTTCCACATGGGCAGTATACTGTCAAAATATGGGATGTTAACGAAAATTTACTAGAGGTAAAAGGAAGTTTTACAGTAGAAAAAAAGCCTTTGTAGCCTTCAATGTACCGGCAGAAATCAATGCCTGTTTCCCATACGAACTAATTCCTGAAAGCGCATTCCAACTAGATTACTTTCTAGAAGATCCAGATGGAAAACCTGTTAACCAAAACAATCAGGAGGCTTTCCTCTTTCCGCATCAGGTACTTACGAAATTACAGGTACTGATCCTAGTGGTCAACTTTGCCCTATAGTGAAGCGTTTTGATGCCAATATCACCATGCCTTTGGATGTAAAAATGGAACTGGCTCCTTTTTGTAAGGAAGATGTTTTCACAACCCTTATTTTGCGAAAGGACATAACCGGGCTGGAAGTAAAATGGTACAGGCTCCTTTCGGAGGAGTCAATTCACTTGCAAACATATGACAACAACACAACCCTGACCATTCAGGAAGCGGGCTTATACACCGTTACCTTAACCAATAAAGAAGGTTGCATGGTAGGCCGTGGACAAATGGAAGTCAGCAAGTCATTTTCGGAGATGCCCCAGTTGGAGAAACTGTATTCAATTTGCCCGGAAAACAAAAGAGAGGTATTAATCGATATTGGCCAAGGATTTTCAGCCAGTCAATGGTACTTAAACGGAAAATTTGTTGGCACAGGGGATGTGTTTTCTCCAAATATTGCCGGGTTTTATAACCTTTTGGCCATTGATGAACAAGGTTGTTCCTTTTCGGTAGATTTTGAAGTAGAGGAAGTATGTGAAGCCAAAGTTCATTTTCCCAATGCCATGCTTCCCGGTGACCCTGAGAAGGCTTTTACTGTTTTTGCGAATAACCTTATCTCCGAAATTGAGGTTTTCATACACAACCGATGGGGAGCGTTGATTTATTATTGTGAAGACAAAAACCTTCAAGGGAATCAGGCCTCCACCTGCCTATGGAATGGATACTACAACAACCAAAAAGTCCCGGGAGGAGGCTATTCCGTAACGATCCAATATGTAACTAAAACAGAGAAAGAAGTCCATACAGTAAAAGCCATAATCACGGTTATTGAGTAGTATAATGCTAGCTGAGGTAGTATGAAAAAAAAATCGACATGACATAGGAAAGGTGCTCATCCCTCGATCACACAATCACTAAGTCACCTCATCACCTCATCCCTCGATCACACGATCACTAAATCACCCCATCACAACATCACTAAATCACACGATCACCCCATCATGCCATCTTGAAAAACTTATCAATAATGTTTAAGTAATATAATATAGATGGTAACTTTGAACCTTTCAGCTATTTTTTAGCTAAAATTTTAAACCTACCTTATTTTAAACCCATGAAGCAATTCCTACTGATAGGCTTTTTTCCTTTTTATTCACTTCATTTGTTTGGGCAGTTCAAGGAGACACCTTAGAAATTATTAGTCATGATGCCATCACTGTAGTGACGAACCCATCAAAAGGAGCCAATACCTATACAGAGTGGGCCCTATTTCCCGACAAGGAGGTGCCTATTCGAAAAATCGTTATGAAAATCAAATTTGCATGTCCTGACGATATGCGTTGTGCAGACTGGGATTACCTGGACCATATTACCATTAAAAGAACAGGGGGAATAGCAGGAGAGTTACAGGATTTTGAAATAGGAAGAATGCTAACACCCTATGGCGGTGCATTCGGGGAAGATTGGGAATTTGATTGGCAAGTGGATGTTACAGATTTTTCCCTATTATTAAGAGATAGCGTTGAACTGGAATACAAGCACACCGGCTATGAGCCCAATAATGACCGGGGATGGAAAGTCACAGTAGCCTTTGATCTTATCAGAGGTCAACCTTCCATGGAACCTATTTCCATTACCAAAATATACGATGGCTCATTTGCTTATGGAGACAAGGAAAAACCGATTGAAAAAGCTTTGATACCCGTGCAATTTACTTCAGAAAAAGAAGCCGCTATGGGAAGGTTACGAATCCTTCAAACCGGCCATGGAATGGATAGACCTGATGGATGTGGAGAGTTTTGCAATAAATACAGGGATTTCATTTTGGATGAAAAACTTGTCGCCAGTCGCCAAATCTGGAAACAATGCGGTAATAACCCTCTCTACCCTCAAGCAGGAACATGGATTTTCGACCGTGCTAACTGGTGTCCCGGAGACCTTATCCAACCTGATTTATATGATTTCCCCATTGCAAAACCCCAACATACCGTTCAGTTAAAAATGGAGGATTACAGCTCTCCTAAACCCAGTGCCAATGAACTAATTGCTGCCTACCTCATACAATACAAAGCTTACAGAAAGAAAAATGATGTTACCATTGAGGACGTTATTATCCCTTCAAACAAAGCCATTTATAGCAGGTTAAACCCTGCAGCCTTTGGTCCTACCATAGTAATCAAAAATAACGGGGCAGAACCTTTAACTCAGCTAAGCATTAATCACGGGCAAAAAGGACAAGAAAATAATAAGTATTTCTGGAAAGGCATGCTCATGCCGGGAGAAATGGACACAGTCAAAATGCCGGGACTTATCCCTCAAAAAGGCACACTGACCTATCAATTTGAACTCAAAAAACCGAATGGGAGAAAAGATGCTTCAAGACAGGACAATTTTATTTATGCTTCCTATAGTCAAACTCCCGTCTATGACTCTACTTTAATTTTTCATTTGGAAACCAACAAGAAACCCGAAGACAATGCCTATGAACTCATAGATGCTGAAGGAAATATCCTTTACCAAAGAGAGGTGGGCACTTTGGTTGCTGACACCATTTACAAAGACACCTTACAATTGAGCAAAGGGGCTTATCAATTGTTGCTCAAGGACGTGAGTGGAGACGGCCTGGAATTTTGGTATAAAACAAAGGCGGGAAGAGGCAAGTCCATCTTACTTAATGCGCAGGGCGAAATTGTCAAAAGCTTTAATTCTGATTTCGGAAGCAGCATCACTTATAACTTTACAGTGGGGGATACACCTGACCCTATTATGGAAAATGAAATTTCCCTAGGTGTATTCCCTACCCGAACAAAAGATTTTACTTACTTCGATTTTTTATCAAACAATCCTGAAGAGGTCCTTATCAAGCTGATAAGAGATCCCGGAGGAGGTGGTGGAAGAGCATCTTTACAGAGATTTCAAAGAAGGCAGGCTCACCTTTGATCTAAGCAGGTATCCAAAAAGCAGGTATTTTTTCCGTGTTTTTGTAAATGACAAGGTAGTCTATAATAAAAGGCTAAGGGTGAAGGAGTAATATAATTGGTCCTCATCTGTCCGAAGACCAAAGTTATTTAATTTAGTTAAATACGAAAAGGCCATCTTTTAACATGGATGGCCTTTCTATTTACTTATGAAATATCTTCTGTTAAATCCTTTCCAGCTTTACCGGATAGGTTTTTGGGAGGCCCATTGAGGAACATAAATGTTTTCATCCCTGTCTACACATACATCATGGGGGTGCATAAAACCTTGGAAACTCATGTCTTTTCGCTGTTCCTGAAGTTCTCCGTTTACATATTCAGGTGCCGTTCCTCCAGGAGTGGAAACTACCCGGTCATTATTATCCAAGACGGTGATATAACCGGAGTTGGGATAAGCCTGTGTGGTACTTCTATACACCGCAGCATAAACGTTATCTCCTCTCAAAACAGGTCTACAAACAAATGAGCCTGGAGTAGGAATCGTTTTAATGTATTTACCATCCAAAGTAAAACGCTTGTACTGCATATTCCCCCTGTCAGTAATAAGCAAGGTAGGGTTGTTTTTATCTCTGGTATCTACCAATATACCATGGCAACAGTTGAAGGTTTCGTTGGTCTCTCCCTTTCCTCCAAACTGTAGGATCAATTCACCCTTGGCATTGTACTGAGTAACGTAATTTTTGCCATAGCCATCCACAATATAGATGTCTCCATTGGCAGGATTGATGGCTGTTTCTGTAGGAACAAATTGTTTGGGATACTCATAATTACCTGTTTCTCTGGGGTAATCCATCACCATAATTTCTCTGCCTTTTAGGTCAGTTTTGATCACCTGACTTCGGGTATTGTCGGCAATATAAAGAAACTCTTCTCCTCCTTCATCACTGATAGTAAGTCCATGCGCACCGGGATAAGTACTTCCCCATGTTTCCAGCAACTTTCCGGACTTGTCATAAATAATCACATTGTTTTTGGTCTCATTGGTCAAAAGGATTAACCTTCCTTTTGCATCTTCTACCATTTCATGGCAGTCATTGACAGGGTTTTTGGCGGGATCTAAATTGCCCCATCCTTCTATGACCTTATATTGATGAGAGCCATGCCCCAGTATGGTTTCTTTTTTCATGCCGTAGCTTTTATTTACAATAATATTGGGAACCACTGCTCCTGCAAACAGCGTCAGTCCCGATTTCTTTAAGAATTCTCTTCTTGGATTTGGGTTTTCTTTCATGGGTGTAATTTAAGCGAATAAATCCATTTCAGCTTCTCCATGCCCATCTGGAGTGGTATAAAATGGTCGTTTTTCTATTTCGTAATTCGTTTCAGGATCCATCCCTAGGGCATGGTAAATGGTCTGGTGTAATGCCGCAATTTTAATCGGCTTTTCTATACTTTTACATGGCCTCTCATCGGCAGTTTTACCATAAACATAGCCTTTTTTGATTCCTCCTCCAAACATCAACACCGAACAACCGTCTGTAAAATGCCTGTGCATTCCATAATTTTTCATGTCTTCAATAATATCCGGAACCTCCACTTGGTCTTTTACTTTGGCACCGGGTCTTCCTTCTGTCAACATATCTCTGCTAAATTCGCTGGCCAACACCACCAAAGTCCTGTCAAGCCTTCCACTTTCATCCAAATCTTTAATTAACTGAGCAATAGGCGCATCGATCAATTTTTTCATACCTTTAAGCCTGGTATGTCCGTTTTCATGGGTATCCCAACCTACGAAGGGTTCATACTCTGATGTAACACTTATAAATCTGGCCCCCTGATCCACCAGTCGTTTGGCCATTAAGCAGCCCAAGCCAAATTTACCCGTATTGTAAATATCATATTTCTCCTTGGGCTCCTGACTTAAATCAAAAGCCTTTGCTTCGGGACTATTCAACAACATATAGGCTTGCTCCATGGATCGCTTTAGCGATTCTTTTTGGTAATCACTCCCAAATTCTCCCATGGCACTTTCTTTTATCAAATTCTCATAAAGCTGATTCCTGGCTTCAAATCGCTTGTTTGACATGCCAACCGGAGGGCGCACACTATCTAAACCGGAACTAGGATCAGGAATCAAAAAAGGACCATACTCACTTCCTAAAAACCCCGCACTGTGAAACGCCTTCAATTCCTCCCCTTCTCCTACAGTAAACCGCTGTCCAATGTTAATAAAAGGCGGAATAACCGGATTAACAGGTCCTAACTCTTTGGCCATCCACGAACCCATATGCGGTACAGCTACAGACTGAGGAGGCTCATAGCAAGTATGCCAATGAAATTGATGCCGGGTATGCAATATATGCCCTAAATCTGCTGCTACATAGGAGCGAATCAAACTGCCTTTATCCATCACCCCACCTATTTTTTCAAGGCCTTCAGAAAAATTAACCCCGTCTAAAACAGTTGGGACTGCTTTAAAGGTACTCAACACCTCCTTGGACTCCATTCCCTTTCTAAAAGGGGTATATTTTTTGGGTCAAAAGTCTCAGTATGAGCCATTCCACCTGCCATATAAAGCAAAATCACGGTATCCGCAGTGCTTTCAATCTTCTCCTTAGGGGAGCATGCGTTTAATAAGGCTGAAATTGGAGCTCCTGCAGCCATGGCTGCAATAGAAGCAGCACTTGTCTTTTTTAAGAAATCTCTTCTTCTCCAATTATAATTCATTGCTTAAGCTTTTTATTAGTAAATTAATTGAAATTCAGGAAGTAATAAAACCGCCCAAAACAAATCTTGTATGGCTTCGGGCTCCGGTTGATCTCCCAAAGCTGCCATGGCAATATTGAATTCCTTTTCCTGAGGCGCTCTTCCCAAAAGTTGCTGGTAGACTTCCTCAACAATAATTTCCCCTGCCTCATACTTTTCTTTCCATTTAACCGCTCCTTCTTTTAGGGTATTGTTAAGCTTTTCACCATTGGTTAATTCTAATGCTTGTAATAAACTGGCTTGACTGTCTCTGCTTGTCATTACCACTTCCCGATTTGTGCGTCCCAAAGCTTTCAATAAACCATTATTTGCCACCAATGCAGCACGAACGAAGCCAATGTCGGATTGCTCGGAAACGGCCAGCTGATTTGGATCATACTTCATTTCCTCCTCCGTAAATAGGGGATGAATTTTTTGACTTACCCCATCAGTAAATTGTTCTGCTGTCATCCTTCGAATAACAGCCCCTTCAAAAACAAAATCGTCTTCAGCAAGAAACAATGGGCTCTCTACTCCTACAGCCGGCTGTTGATAAGCTTTGGATATAGCAATTTTATATATCAGTTGCTTCAAGTCGTAACCATCTTCTTCAAAATCTGTGGCTAGCCAATCCAATAAATCCTGACTCCAAGGTACATTATCCATTTCATCAGCAGGTTCCACCAATCCCCTACCCATCATTTGTTTCCATATTCTATTTACTATGGTGCGGTAAAGCCTACCATTGGCGGGTTGCACCAAGTATTCGGCCAGCTGTTCCAACTTTTTGGACCTGCTGGCAGTACTGTCAATTTCACCCAGTTCTTCCCATAAAATCTTAGTCCCTGCCTTCTCTCCTGTAGGAATATCACATCGGCTTACAACCAAGGATGAATCTGAAAAAATATTGGCAAAGGCATAGGCTTCTTTAAGTTTCCAATCACTGATAAAGCTGTCATGACAGGAAGCACATTTCAGGTTAAGGCCTAAAATCACTTGGCCAACATTTTGTGCAGCTTGCATTTCAGTAACCTGACTGGCGTTGACATCCCCTCTCCAGCGTATCCCTTCAATAAAACCCTTTGACTTTTCATCAGGATTCAATAACTGTTTCACAAATTGGTCATAGGGTTTATTGTCACGCAATGAATTGTACAGCCAATCGGTAATGGCATACCGCCCCTTGGTAATATAACCTGTGCCGGTATAGTCATTTCTCAGGGCATCATTCCAGAAAGTTAACCAATGGGTCGCATAATCGTCATCTCTATCCAGCAGTTTACTTACCCATATGGCCCTCTTGTCAGGCCTGCTGTCTTTTATAAAAGCCGAATATTCTTCCGGCGAAGGCTGTAAACCTACTATATCTAAATATATCCTTCTTAGATAAACCTTGTCATCCACAGGTTCTTTCCAGGCTATTTTTTGTTTTTCGAAATATTCATCTACCCAAATGTCGATGGCTTGGGTCAATCCTTTTCTTTGGGCCGGTAAGTTAGGTCGTCTTGGAGCAAGTTCGGCTACCCTGAACACACTCACCTCTTCAGCAGCATCCGGCCAAGGAGCTCCTTTGTTCACCCAAAAAGTAATCAAGGCTATCTCATCATCGGAAAGCACCTTCCCCTTAGAAGGCATTGCCTCTTTGTGATCCTTTGGAAGCTTTATCCTTCGCACCAATTCACTTTTATCAGCATTCCCCGGAATAATAACAGGACCTGACTCACCTCCGGCAAAAGTAAACGCTTTGGAGTCAAGCCTTAATTCTCCTTTAATCTTGGCATCACTGTGACATTTATAGCAATTGTGGGCTAAAACAGCCCTTACCTTACCTACCAATTCTATTTGCTTTTGTTCACTTAATGCACCTTCTTCCTCAAAGGCCACCAAATCAATGTTTAGGTCTTCAGGTTTATAGGAAGATTCATTCCAAGGTAAAGTCTCTGTTAAGTATTCCTCCCCATGTGTCAATGAGGCACCAAAATGCCCGGCAATTGAAACGCCCAGAGCAGTAATAAATAAAACTATTCTAAAAGTTTTTATGGCTTGCTTGGGAGTTCCATTTTTAATTTTTCCCAATAAAAAAGTAATAACACCCCTAAAACAGCTGTTATGATTCCTGTCCACTGGTGAATATCCAATAACTCCCCTCCATATTCTTCAATATTTGCCAGTAGCAATCCCAAAACAACAGCCACAAGTGCACCTATGGCCCCTGTCCATACCAAGGCATTAATACCCGGTCTCAGTTTATGGTTAAATTCCTTAAGCGTAAACAACTCCAACAAGGCGGCCAATAAAAGAAAGCTTACAGGAAAGTGAACAGCTAAAGGATGCAAACGCCCTAAAAACTTCCACAACCAAAAGGTAGTTTCAGCCTCAGCTAACTGAAATACCATGACTGCTTCAAGTGCACTCACCTCTGTAGTAATACCTAATGCCATGAAAAAAAACACAGCCGGGAGGATTAACAGGTTACCTTTACTTATCCTTTTCATTCGATTACTTTTTTCCGGGTCTAAAGCTTTATGCGTGTAAGTTTTGAAATTGACTAAACCAAATAGCAACACCAACAAAGAATACCTACCCCTCATCACAAGGTTCAGTTCCCTGTCTCACTGCAAAACCGCGTTTACCCTTAATTAATTACTATTGCTGTATAACACAATACTATTAAAATTTTGTGATACAACCACCCTGTACTATCCTGTTTGGTTTATAAAAGTTACTTCTTGATTTACAAATTTGCAAGATTTATTATACAAGAGGAGGTGGAATGTACAGGATTGAGCTTTGAAAGTAAAGTATTTATTACTTACATTTAATGCTACTATTAGCATAACTACCCAAAATGAAAAGCCGATTCCTCCTCTTCATACTGCCTGTATTACTCCTCCTAACTTTTTGGTTATGGCCGCGGCAAGAAATGATAAGCTATAATCGCCAAATCCGCCCCATTATCAATAACAAGTGCATTTCATGTCATGGTGGTGTCAAACAATCCGGAGGGTTTTCCTTGCTATTTGAAGAGGAAGCAAAAATGGACACTGAATCAGGGAAACCGGCAATAATCCCCGGAGATGCTGAAGCCTCAGAAATGGTCACACGCCTTACACACCACGATCCCGAACTAAGAATGCCTTTGGGCAAAGATCCTTTGTCCAATGAAGAAATAAACCTGATCAAAGAATGGATCAATCAAGGTGCAAACTGGGAAAAGCACTGGGCCTATATTCCCCCAGCAAAGGATATAGAAGTACCTACTGTGGATATGGAAATACCGGCCCAAAATGAAATTGACCATTTTATTTTTAGGCAATTGGCCAAGATGGAGCTAAGTCCTAATGAAGAGGCCCCAAAGGAACTGCTACTCCGAAGGCTGACATTGGACATTACCGGCTTGCCACCCGACATCCAGGCCTATGATGATTTTATTGCCAATACTTCTCCTAATGCTTATGAAAACAAAGTTGATCAACTTTTGGCTTCTCCTCATTTTGGAGAGAAATGGGCAGCCTTTTGGATGGATCTGGCTCGTTATTCTGATTCCAAAGGCTATGAAAAAGATTTGCATAGAGAAATTTGGAAGTACAGAGATTGGCTGATTGAAGCATTTAATCAAGACATGCCTTTCGACCAATTTACCATTGCGCAACTGGCCGGAGATTTATTGCCTGATCCTACCGAATCTGATTTATTGGCCACAGCTTTTCACAGAAACACCATGGCAAACGATGAAGGAGGAACGAATGATGAGGAGTTTAGGGTGGCAGCAGTGATGGAAAGGGTAGGTACTACCTTTGAGGTATGGCAAGGTACAACCATGGCATGCGTTCAATGTCATAGCCATCCTTATGATCCTATCAGACACGAAGAGTTTTATAAAAGTCAGGCGTTTTTTAACAATACCCAAGACAAAGACCTTTACAATGAACAACCCAAAGTATTTACTTATGAAAAAGAGGATGAACAAAAGGTCAAAGAACTGCTTTCTTGGGTAAACGAAAACTTGAGGCCTTCAGAAAAGCTCCCAAAAATAACAGATCGCTTTTTACATAAGCAAAAGCAAGAACTTTTATATTCTTTAGGCTTCAGAAAGGTTGAAGCCGAAGAGTTTCAAGACAAGAGCCGATTCATCGAATTGGTAGCGCATGATCAGGAATCAATTTGGCAGGTACAAGACAGCTCATGGATCATGTTTGAAAATGTAGACCTGACAGATGTTAGTGCCATTTCTTTGGGTTATGCCTCTCTCTATGGTGCTAAGGTGGAAATAAGACTAGACTCAGTACTTGGGGAAAAAATCGGAGAAGGAACTTTTAGGATTACAGACAAAAATTTTCCCGGCAACCGCCCCACAGACTGGGAAACACTAAAAGTATCGATTAAACCGGTTTCAGGCACACGAGATATCTTTTATTATTTTAAAAAAGACCAAACTTTTGCACAGGACCTTATCCGAGTAGACTGGGTTTTCTATCATGAAAAGGCTCCTTTGAAGGATAAGTATCCGCCAAGTTTACAGGCAAAGTTGGAAGAATTATCCAATACAAAAGCAATAGAAACTCCAATTTTAAAGGATTTACCAAAATCGCGTTCAAGAAAAACTCATGTATTTGAACGGGGCGACTGGCGATCAAAGGGGGAAGAGGTTAGAGCAAACACCCCTGAAATCATGGGAACAATCAACAAGGACAATCCCACTAGGCTGGATTTTGCCAAATGGTTGGTGGATGGTGAAAACTCCCTAACCTCTCGCGTAATTGTCAATCGCATTTGGGAACAAATATTTGGTTTTGGTATCGTCGAAAGCATGGAGGATTTTGGTAGCCAAGGCATTCCTGCAAGTCATCCCGAACTATTGGATTGGTTGGCGGTAAACTTTCAGGATGACATGAATTGGTCAATGAAAAAATTGATCAAGAAAATTGTGATGTCTCAGAGTTACAGACAAAATTCGGCTACAGACGAGCACAAAATAAAAAAGGACCCATATAACAAGTTCTTATCCAGAGGCTCAAGGACAAGATTACCTGCAGAAACCATAAGAGACCAAGCCTTGGCCATCAGTGGGTTATTGAATGAAAAACAACTGGGACCAAGTGTAATGCCTTACCAGCCTGAGAACATCATCAGCTTTGGAGGAAAGTTTTGGTTTCCAAGTGAGGGAGAAGAAAAATACCGAAGAGCAGTGTACACTTACTGGAAAAGAACCCACCCTTATCCTTCATTTGTCACTTTTGATAGTCCATCCAGGGAAGTATGTACTTCCAGAAGGATAAGAACGAACACCCCCTCCAATCACTCGTTTTATTAAATGACCCTGTATACATAGAAGCGGCAGATGCCTGGGCAAAGCGGATATTGAAAGAGAGCGGTAACAATATAAAAAATGGCATTGAAAAAAATCTAAGACTGGTTACTGCCAAAGTGCCTGAGCCGGAAAAAGTAGAAGTTCTTCATCAGCTTTATTTGGAGTCCCTTTCTTACTATCAAAAGGAAGGCAAAGAACTGGATAAAAATGCAGAACTAGCAGCCATGCGTATGGTTAGCAATGCCATGTTAAATTTAGATGAATTTGTAACAAGAAGATAAAATGAATATTTGGGAAGAAGCATTTATCCGTAAAGCTCAGTACAACAGCAGGAGGCATTTCTTAAAGAAATGTACGTCGGGCCTAGGTGCACTGGCCATGGGTTCACTGATGGGCTGTGGAAATAATACGGGGCTAAGCAAACAGCCGCCTCAATAATAGACAAGAAAGCCTCTCATTTTGCTCCCAAGGCAAAAAGTGTGATATTCCTTCACATGGCAGGGGGACCTTCACATCTGGAGCTTTTTGATTTCAAGCCCACACTTCAAGAATTAAATGGTCAGGATACTCCCCAGTCCCTGATGGAGGGTAAAGAATTTGCTTTCTTAAAAGGCACCCCGAAACTTCTCGGACCTCAGGCAAATTTTGGTCAGCATGGACAATCCGGTGCTTATGTATCAGATTATATGCCTGAATTTTCGAAAATGGTTGATGAAGTTAGCTTCTTAAAGGCCATGCATACGAATGAATTTAACCATGCTCCCGCACAATTATTCATGCACACCGGAAGTCCACGACTGGGCAAACCGAGTATAGGAGCATGGTCTGTTTATGGACTTGGATCAGAGAATGAAGACCTACCTGGCTATGTAGTACTCACTTCTGGCGGGGGAGCCATAAGTGCTGGCAAAAGTGCTTGGGGAAGTGGTTTTTTACCCACCATTTATCAAGGAGTCCAATGTCGTTCGGAAGGAGATCCTGTTTTGTTTTTGTCTAACCCAAAATCTATCGACAGTCACCTGAGAAAAAATCCATTGATGCCATCAACCAAATCAATGAAATGGAATTTAAGGAATCAAATGATCCTGAAATTCTAACACGAATTTCCCAATACGAGCTGGCATTTCGCATGCAGACTTCCGTCCCAGAAACCATGAACATCAACGATGAGCCGGATTACATCCATCAAATGTATGGCACCAATCCGGGAAAAGCTTCTTTTGCCAACAATTGCTTACTGGCAAGAAGGTTGGTTGAAAAAGGGGTACGCTTTGTTCAACTCTTTGACAACCGCTGGGACACCCACGGGGTTGGAGCCGGGAATGGAGTGGGTGAAGGAATGCGCAGATCATGCAAAACCATAGACCAACCCATTGCTGCCTTGCTAAGGGATCTCAAGCAAAGAGGCCTATTGGATGACACCCTCGTGGTATGGGGAGGGGAATTTGGGAGAACCCCAATGATGGAATCCAGAACTGGAGAAGGTTTTGATGGTAGAGACCATCACTTAGAGGCATTCACCATGTGGATGGCTGGAGCGGGCGTAAAAAAAGGCTATATTCATGGAGCTACCGATGAAATAGGCTACTATGGTATAGAAGGCCGAACCCATGTTCATGATTTACAAGCTACTATCTTGGAAAGATTGGGCTTTGATCATGAAAAACTTACCTATGAGTTTCAAGGAAGGGATTTCAGATTGACCGATGTCCATGGAAAAGTAATCAATGAAGTGCTGACTTAATCAGAAAGTTTTCAAACTTTCCTTGGTTCTAAAACAGTTAATTCTAAACAGTTTTTTTACGTTTAATTCAAGGTCAGAAGTTGGACTTAATCAAGGCTATACCCAAGCTTTAGCAAGTTGTCCTTGACTCGAGGATAAAGTCGCATGGCATTTTTATAGTAGATCTTCTCCAGTACTTCTTTGGGCAACTCCAAACCCATCGTTTCCGGTCCACCAAAAAAGCCCCCATTTACCTTATCTCCGGTTTCTAAAATCTGAAAAGCCCGTGAATACTGCTCCGCCCTTTCGCTTATTTCTTCGTTTTTAACATTGCCTATATCTGTTCCAAAAACAATTCTATCCGCCCATTCAATCATAAAAGATCGTAGATTTTCTCGATCTACCAAATGAAAGTATTGAAAAGTTGCAGCCAAATCGATGTTTAGGTTGGGAAAGGTGGCCAGCATATTGCGCAAATAGTCTATTTGAGCATCCTGACAAATCAGCCAATTGGCATGAGCCATAACCACGCGCAGATCCGGATGTTTCTCAAGCACATTTCTCCAGGCATTTATCTGTGTCCAATATTCTATGGGGTCTTCCAGCCAAGCTGTCCTATTACCAAAAGGCCCATTGGGGTCAGCAACATGGATAGAGGCACCCATAAACCCTATCCGCTCCATTTCTGCAAAGGTAGCTTCATGGGCAGGATCATCAATATATGGATAGCCATCTTCTTTCTTCGCCAGTGTCCTATACCAAGGTCCGGACCAAATCTTATAACCAACAAACCCTTGTTCCTGGAAATTCTTCAGGGATTCAGGAGCATAACTTAATCCATCATGTGCCTTAAAATCCGCAATACCACACAACATCCTTCCCTTCCCGGCCTGCTCTATTTCTTCAATATTTAATAGGGGAGTATTTCGATTTCCCAAGTTAATCCATAATGCCATTTCTATGTTTTTCTTCTCTCTTAAGAAGTCACCGAGGCTAAGGTAATTTGAAATACCGGAAATATCTCCGGCAACATGGGTATGTACATCAACCCTCGGAATATCAGGATAATTGGACTTAAACTGAGCGTATAACTGTGTAATGGAAACCATCGCACAAAAAACCAGTAAAATTGATTGTTTCATAAGTGAAGGAATAAGGTAGACAAGAAAATAAAATAAAACAATGGAGAGTAAACGTTTTACCAAGTTACAAAAGAAAATTATTTTACAACTGGCAAATCCTGTGCATCCTTGAAAATGCCGATCTAGATTGGTTGAAAAAGTTAATCCCCTACTGGAACAAGCTGAAAATTAATGGTCTTATCAACAATTAGTTTGGTTTTTTTCAAGATATTTTTCACTTTTACTTTTGACTTTGAGGACGTAGAAGACCTAGTGAATATTTCGGTTTGCACAAACGGATTAAAGTTAATTGAAATGCCTATTTAATAATCTCCCCTATAAAAAAACTTGTTCATTTAGCAACCGGATTTCCGCAAAAAGCGAAAGAAATTCAAGGCATAGCCCTATCAAATTCGAAAAGAAAACCCAAACAACAGTATTTCCTATATGTTAGAAAAAACAACTACCTACGCCATTAAAACCCACCAAGCCGTTAACCATAAATATGGAGAAAATGGATACGAATATCACCTTCAAATGGTACATGAAGTGGCTGAAAAATTCATTTACTTGGTAGCAGAGGAAGAGCGCGAAAATGTTTTATGTGCTTGCTGGGTGCATGACATTATAGAGGATGCAAGAGAAACCTATAATGACGTCAAGAAAAACACCAATGAAACAGTGGCAGAATTGGCTTTTGCACTAACCAATGAAAAAGGGAAAAACCGAGATGAAAGGGCCAATGATAAATATTACCAGGAAATGCAAGAAATGCCCAATGCTGTTTTTATCAAATATTGTGACCGGATCGCCAATATTATGTATTCAAAAAAACAGGGCTCCGGTATGTTTGAAAAATACAAAAAAGAAAATGACAACTTTATTCGTAAGACTTACCGTCCCGAATTAAAAGATATGGTCAATTACATTGAGGTTTTACTTGAGAATGAATAATTGTTGTATGTAGGGTTTGCAGAAATAAATAAATCAGACATATGTATTTGAGGGGAGCAAAGACGAGTCATTATGCCTACTCCTTCGGATCCGCTCTGGAACCGGCCCGAAAACCACCTTACTCAACTAGTAAGTCAATTAAACAAAAACAAGTGCATATTTTACATTTCAAGGAACCTTATACAACCTTACTAAGGTTGACCTTTCATGACTTTTAGCCATAACATCAGCCGATTAAAAAACAAGAGTAGCAACCAATGGTTGGTTTTGGGGATCCTACTTGTATCATTTAATTTACGACCCTCCATTACGGCTGTAGGTCCATTAATCCCCTATATCAGAGAAGAAATGTCAATCTCTAATGGGTTGGCTGGTTTTCTTACTACTTTACCTTTACTAAGCTTTGCAATCTTCTCTCTTTTCTCAGCGGCAATAGGAGACTATTTTGGGAAAGCCAAAGCTATTTTTCTTGGATTAGTTGTGCTCGGAATAGGCTCAATTATTAGAGTGTCAGCAGGTCCTTAATATTTTTTTTGGCACTGCCCTCACCGGTATAGGAATTGTAATTTGTAATGTTTTGCTGATCCCTTTGGTGAAAGCTCGAATGCCTATGAAAACCGGAGCTGTTACCGGAATGTACAGCACAGGCATGTCATTAATGGCCGCGATTGCCACTGCATTGAGTGTTCCACTCGCTATTGACTTAAATTGGGGATGGAGAGGTTCTCTGTTATTCTGGAGTTCTCTGCTTTTCCTCGCCTTGATCGTCTGGTGGCCTCAATTAAAACTCAGCCCCAAACCAAAAATCAAACCGGAAAAACCCGGAAAGTCTGTATGGCGTTCAAGATTGGCCTGGCAGGTCACCTTATTTATGGGTTTACAATCCTTTCTTTTCTTTACCCTTGTTACTTGGCTTCCTGACATGATGATCGACAGGGGCTTGTCTCCTGTTGAAGCAGGCTTAACCGCTTCCCTGATGCAAGTCGTCGGACTTTCAGGCACCTTTGTGGCACCGTTTATTGCAGTCAGATACCAGCAACAATCGATCTTTAACACCATCATAGGACTAATATATGTTATCGGCTTTAGTAGTTTGTTTATCTCCATACTATGGCTTAACATTATTAGCATAGGACTTATAGGCCTTGGCATGGGAGCAAGCATCAGTTTGGCCTATACCCTTATTGCCCTTCGAACAGATGGGGATAACTACACTTCTGCTTTATCAGGTATGGCCCAGTCTGCCGGGTATTTCCTCGCTGCGTTCGGCCCCATGTTATTTGGTGTCGCTTTTGATATTTGGCAGGATTGGGACTTATTGATTTACCTGATGATTATTGCCTCCACTTTATTCACTTATTTTGGATATCATGCAGGTAAAAACAGAACAATTTAGGTTTTCAATTTGAAGCAAATTTAATTGGTAAATTGGCTTGATCTACATTCATAAATTCCGGACAAATATTTTTGATTACCAATAGTTTAGACATGAAGAAAGCTATTTAATCTGATTTACTTTGCTTACTTTTGCGTTTTCAAAAATTCATAAATCTCATGCAGGAATTTATAGCGTCTTTTGGTATTTCCGAAACGTTTTTTGACTACTTGGTAATGCCGTTATTGATCTTCTTTGCCAGGGTGGTGGATGTTTCTATCAATACCCTGAGAATAATGTTTGTACTCAATGGCAAAAAAACAATAGCGCCCATACTTGGCTTTTTCGAGGCCTTTATTTGGCTCTTAGCCATAGGTCAAATTTTTCAAAATATTAGCAACCCAATGTCTTATATTGCTTATGCAGGCGGTTTCGCTACAGGTACTTATGTGGGAATGGTCATTGAGGAACGATTGGCTTTGGGAAGAGTGCTGGTTCGAATCATTACCCCTGAGCCACTTCCTCAATTGGTTGAATACATGAAAGAAAGAGGCTTTAGATTCACCTCTGTAGGTGCAGAGGGTAGGTATGGGAAAGTAATTTTGATGTTTACTGTGATCAAGAGGGAAATGCTTCCGGGTTTGATAAATAAACTAAAAGAAAGCGATGAAAAAGCTTTCTATACCATTGAAAGCGTAAAGCGTATTTCAGAAGATGACTTGAATGTCATGGAAGACAAACCAAGGTTTACAACTCGACTTAGAAGTATCATTAGAAAATAATGAGCTCTTAATTTTCAAATTTTAGCTCCCCTAGGTTATTCATGTTTTTCAGTATCCACGCTTGTCTCTTTTTAATATAGCCTGTGGGGCGGTCAGCTCGCCATTGGATAGGATTGGGAAGTATCGCTGCAATCAACGCCGCTTCTTGTCGGGAAAGTTTGGAGGCCGGTTTGTTAAAGTACTTTTGAGCAGCCGCCTCAGCACCATACAGGCCATCCCCCATTTCTATTACATTCAGGTAGACTTCAAGTATTCTTTGTTTGCTCCAAGTCAATTCGATTAACACAGTAAAATAGGCTTCCAGAGCTTTTCTGACAAAATTCCTTCCGGGCCAGAGAAAAACATTTTTAGCTGTTTGATTGGAAATAGTACTTCCTCCTCTCAACCGCTTACCTGATCTATAATCTGCCATGGCACCTTCCAAGGCCTCCCAATCAAAGCCATTATGGTTTAAAAATTTTTGGTCCTCTGAGGCAATCACCGCCATATACAAGTGAGAAGATATTTCTTCTATAGGAACCCATTTTTTATTAAGCACCACCTTTTCTTCAGAGAATACCTGATGTATGGTCCGAATACCAATCAAGGGTGTGAAATAAACCGGCAATACCTTAAGTGCCAAGACCATTAGCACCGATATACCCCAAAAGACTAATAAAACCCTTCCAAGCCAAGCTACTAACCTTTTCAATGTATTTATAATTAAAATATAAATTGAATATTTATTCGATAACAGGCATTGTACACCAAATACCTACAGGAAAAAATAGTACATCAGCCTATAATGGAAAGCTTTATCCTAAAAAAACGTGGTGAATGAATGCCATTGGCTTAATTTAATTCGTTAATACGGCCAACCTTTTTCCCAAATCAGTTAAACCAACTCACTCAAGAAAAAGCTTGGCCGGACTTAAGCTCCGCTAGGCTAAAATTGTTTATTCCTCATCGGAATATTGAGAAAAATCTACAACTTCATCTTCAAGGTAATGTGGATACATTTTCTTATGAATTTTCTTCACTTCCTCTATGATAGTTTTTCTTAATTCATCAATATTGGTACCATCACCTGCTGCCATAAAAACCGGATTAATGGCTGATTTTTTCGCATAACTTACTTTCAGTTTTTCAAAATCGATGAAATTTGCCTCTTCCACTTCAAATTCTGACATTTCCATCAATTCTTCTTCAGAAGGCATTTTGGGAGCGATGTCAATTTTATTGAAAACCATGATCATTGGCTTATCACCTGCGCCCAATTCTCTTAGCGTTTGGTTTACCACAGCTATTTGATCTTCAAATCCTGGGTGGGCAATGTCCACCACATGCACCAAAAGGTCTGCTTCTTCAATTTCAGACAAAGTAGATTTAAAAGACTCAATAAGGTGAGTCGGAAGCTTTCTAATAAAACCAACTGTATCTGAGATTAGAAAAGGTATATTTTCCAAAACAACCTTTCTAACCGTGGAGTCTACTGTTGCAAAAAGTTTGTTTTCTGCTAAAATATTTTCCTTAGTCAAAAGATTCATTAAGGTACTTTTACCCACATTGGTGTATCCCACTAGGGCAACTCTCACAATCCCTTGTCTGCCTTTTCGTTGAGTTTGGCCTTGTTTCTCAATTTTCTTGAGCTTATCCTTAAGAATATCAATTTTTCTCCTGATATCCCTTTTATCTGTTTCTATTTCCTTTTCACCTGCTCCTCCACGAGTGGCAGTACCACCTCTTTGTCGCTCTAGGTGAGTCCACATTCGAGTAAGCCTTGGCAATAGGTATTGAAACCTAGCCAATTCAACTTGGGTTTTGGCTTGGGCAGTTTGGGCCCTGTTTAGAAAGATATCCAAGATTAACATGGATCGGTCATAAACCTTAATCTTCAACTCATTTTCCAGAATTTTAACTTGAGAAGGGCTTAGGTCTTCATCAAAGATGACCATGTCTACATCAAAGTATTCGACATAGGCCTTTATTTCTTCAAGTTTACCGGTTCCAACAAAAGACCTAGTATCCGGTTTGTCCATCCTTTGGGTAAACCGGTGAATGGCTTTCGCCCCTAAAGTCTCCGTTAAAAACGCCAGTTCGTCCAAATGATCTTGCACCAATTTTTCCGTTTCATTTTGATGGATAAGTGCTACCAATATGGCCGTTTCTTCTTTGGGAGAAGTATCTACTAATTTTGCTAATTTTCTACTATGTTTACTCATTCAGAAAGTTTAAATCAATCTTTTTTAACTCAGGAAATTATAACATATTGTGTTAATAATAGATTCATTATCAGTTAAATTAAATCCGGGTATTTGGATATAAATTCCGGTACAAAAACATTTAAGAACCAATCTTTAAACCACAACTGTACAATTTCGTTTCAAATTTATATATCTTCATAACATAATTGTCAAATTGCAACGTTTTTAGAGATATAAATCCAAAGGTATGGAAATCAGGGAAACACCTATTAAAGATGTATATGAAATCTACCCAAAAGTATTTAAAGATGCAAGGGGTTATTTTTTAGAAAGTTACCGACAAGATAGTTTTGAAAAGAAGGGATTAAACACCACATGGGTCCAAGACAATCAATCCTATTCTGAAGCCGGAATTGTTCGTGGTCTCCACTTTCAAAAGGGCGAACATGCGCAAGCAAAGCTAGTAAGGGTCATTAGTGGCAAAGTCTTGGATGTTTGTGTAGACCTAAGAAAAGGCTCAGCCACCTATGGGAAATTCCATTCTGTGGTCCTTGATGAAAAATTACAAAATATGTTATATGTTCCTAAAGGTTTTGCTCATGGCTTTGCCGTCTGGGAAGATGCTGTATTTACTTATAAATGTTCTAACCTTTACAACAAAGAAAGTGAAGGTGGAATTATTTGGAATGATAAACAGTTAAGCATTGATTGGGGAGTGGATGAACCACTACTGTCAGAAAAAGACCAGTTATGGCCTGATGTTGAAAAATTCACAGAAATAAGCAAAGGAGGACTTTAATGTCTATCATTAAACTATTTAAAAAATTTAATCAATCACCAAAAAACAAACCCCTAGACCTCAGCTGGCTTAGGGCAGACATGCACAGTCACCTGATACCTGGCATAGATGACGGCTCACAAAGTATGGAAGAGTCCATAGAGCTAATTAGCAGGCTTTCAGGTTATGGGTTGAAAAAATTAATTATCACCCCACATATCATGAGTGAGTTTTTCAAAAACACCCCTGAAATCATTGGGGCAGGATTAGAAAAACTTAGAATGGCAGTAAAGGAAGCCGGAATTGACATTGAACTGGACGCTGCAGCGGAATATTACTTGGATGAAGTTTTCTACGAAAAAATTGAAAACAAAGAACCCATTCTCTCTTTTGGGAGCAATAAAATGGTACTTGTAGAAACCGGATTTATGAGTAAGCCTCACATTCTTTTGGATACTTTCTTTAAGATGGAAATGTTGGGCTACCAGCCGGTATTTGCACATCCGGAAAGATACATTTATTTACATCAAGAGGTGGAAACTCTCGATGCATTGATAGACAGAAACATTCCGTTTCAGCTTAACTTACTTTCACTGACGGGTTATTACTCAAAAGGAGTAAAAAAATTTGCCGAGAAATTAATAGACAGAAACTTGGTAAAATTGGCAGGAACAGACTGCCACAATGAAAAGTACCTCAATGCCATGGAAAGGTTACCCCATAGCAAATACTATGATAAATTACAGGAAATGGATTTGTGGAATAAAGAATTATAACAACCTGTAAGCTTTATTGCGTGTGAAAAAAATATTAATTACCGGCATTACCGGATTATTGGGAAGCTATCTGGCAAAAAGCTATGCCGGAAAAGCTCAAATCTCCGGGCTCAAAAGAAAAAACAGTAGCACCCGGCTTCTGGGAAATCTCGCTTCCCAAATCAATTGGTATGAGGGTGAGATCAATGATGTGGAATTGCTTATTGAAGCCTGTGAAAATCAGGATTTAGTGATCCATGCAGCCGGTATGGTCTCATTTGATGAGTCTAAAAAGAAGCCTTACTGGAAACAAACACCCAAGGTACGGCCTGTTTGGTCAATGCCATGCTATCTTCAAATTGCAACAAATTGGTCTTTATAAGCTCTATTGCTGCACTCGGGAAGGATGCCAGTCCGCTAATCAATGAAGATCAGAAATGGGTCAATTCACCTCTCAATACTCCCTATGCCATTTCAAAGCATCTTGCAGAACTTGAAGTTTGGCGTGGGGCACAAGAAGGACTTGAGGTAATGGTTTTCAATCCTTCAATTTTATTGGCCAAAATTGGCGATGAAAGGAGTTCCAGCCAAATCTACAGGTATGTACTGGAAGGAAACCGGTATTTTCCAATTGGAGACATTAATTATATAGACATTAGGGATGCTGTTTCCCTGATCAATACCTTGATCGAATCCGGAACCTGGGGGCAACGGTACATCATCAATAAAGAAGCCATACCTTATGAAACCTTCTTTAAAGAAATGGCCAAAGAATTTAAATTAACCCCACCCAAAAAACCTTTGAATAATTTGATGGCCAGAATGGTAATCAACTGGTCCATGCTTTATAATTATTTTGCAAAAAATAAAATACCTGTTACACGACAGACGATTAAATCTGCTCAAAGCAAAATCAGGTATGATAACCAAAAAATTAATACAATTACAAAATATACCTATACCCCTTTAACGGACACCTTTAAATGGGCAATATCAATTAATTAACCTCCTTCTAAAGTCGTTAATTAATCATAAAAACTTGAATGGTTTAGGCCATCTCAAGAATAAAATTGGTACATTAAGTTTAAAAATTACATCAAACCTATGACAGAAGATTTTGATAATCATTCAGATCAAGAGAAAGAGTTGGTTAAGAGGTTTGAGGACTCACTTAGCGCTAACTTAAATTTGTTCTTCGGAGAAGAAGAGCTAGAAGATATCATTAGATATTACCATGATCATTTTAAATATAGAAAAGCATTAAAAACCAGCGAATGGGCTTTGTCTAAGTTTCCATTTTCAATTGAAATAAAATTGTTGATGGCTCAATCGCATATATTTCTCGATGAGGTTGAAGAAGGTTTAGAGATTCTTGAAAATCTAAACAATATTTCCCCCAATAACGAAGACATAGTGCTGACTTTGGCCAATGCCATGTCCATATTGGACCAGAATTCAGATGCCATTCAATTGCTACAAAACTTCATCCCCTTGGCTGAAGATAAGGCCGAGGTATTTTACCTTTTGGGTAATTTTTACAGGATTGAAAATAAAAACAGGGAGGCCATTGAATGCCTTAAAGAGGCCGTAAAGCTTAAAATCAATCATGAAGACGCCTTGTTTCAGCTGGCCATGCTTACTGACGAAGAAGGTTCATTCGATGAAATCCTGAATTTCTATCAAGAATTTATCGACCAAGACCCTTACAATGCCAACGCCTGGTATAACCTTGGAGTGGTTTATAATCGCTTGGGTAAGTTTGAGGATGCCATCGCTGCCTATGACTATGCATTATTGATTGATGACACTTTCTCCTCTGCGTACTTCAATCTCGGCAATGCCTTGATGAATACCAACCAGTATGAAAAAGCACTAGAAGCCTATCTAAATACAATCAATTGTGAAGGAAGCAATGCCGAAAATTGCTGTTATCTCGCGGCTTCTTATGAAAAGCTGGATCAAATAGACATGGCATTCAAGTATTTTAAAAAATCCGCTAAGCTGGATTCAGAATATGATGATGCGTGGTTTGGGTTAGGTATGTGTATGATCAAAAAGAAAAAATATTTTGAAGCCATACATTATTTCAAAAAGGCCATCAAATTAACTGCAGAAAATGCCAACTATTGGGTGGGGCTGGCTGATGCAGAATATGAACTGGGCAACCTACAGTCAAGTTCTGAAGCCTACGAAGAGGCCATTAACCTGGAACCCGGTATTTTAGAAACCTATGTCAACCTTTCATTGATCTACTTTGATCAAAATCGATTTGAGGAGGCGGAAGATGTAATAATGGAAGGCTTGGAAGAGCTCCCTGAGGAAGCGAGCCTGTATTACCGACTGGTAGTATACATGATTAAAACAGGTAAATACAAAGAAGCCTTTTCAATTTTGGAAAATGCATTAACTTTGGACTTTGAAAAACACACTTTGCTTTATGAGTTGATGCCTGAACTGGAACAACAAAAAGCAATCTATAAAATAATCAATCAGTATAGAGAGGGTTTTAAAGAATAAGACTCCTATTTATCTTTTATATCAAAATCATATTGAATGAATTACATCCTGAACAGCATCCCATCCAGAACACAAAAGCCAAGAAATTCGGGATTTACCATGGCTATGGACAAGGGTTTAAGTCTAAGAGAAGTGGAAGACTTCATAGAAGCTAATGGAGATTACGTAGATATTGTCAAATTAGGCTGGGCCACTTCTTATGTCACTACCAAACTAAAAGAAAAAATTGATATTTATAGGGCCGCAGGCATCCCTGTTTATTTTGGAGGCACCTTATTTGAAGCTTTTATCATAAGGGATCAATTTGAAGATTATAGGCGACTTTTAGACAAGTACCAACTTTCTTTTGTAGAAGTTTCAGATGGTTCCATCACCTTGGACCATGACACAAAATGTGAATACATTCAAACCCTAGCAAAGGATGTAACTGTACTTTCAGAAGTAGGTTCAAAAGATGCTGCCAAAATCATTCCTCCGTATAAATGGATTGATCAAATGCAAAAGGAACTTAGTGCCGGTGCATGGAAGGTAATCGGCGAAGCTAGAGAGGGAGGTACTGTAGGACTATTCAGAGATTCAGGAGAAGTAAGACAGGGGCTGGTTGAAGAAATTTTAACCCAGGTTCCGGAAGAGAGGATTATTTGGGAAGCACCACAGAAGGAGCAACAAGTTTGGTTTATCAAACTGCTGGGTACCAATGTGAATTTAGGAAATATTGCCCCCAATGAAATCATTCCATTGGAAACGCTAAGACTTGGACTAAGAGGAGATACTTTCGATTTCTTTTTAAACAAATAATTTTCAATCTCATTATTTAAAAGTCCATTCAATGAATAAGTTTCGAGAGAAGGCATTGCTTTTCTTAAAAGGCATGGGTATGGGAAGTGCCGATATTGTCCCCGGAGTTTCCGGTGGTTCAATAGCACTGGTAACAAAGATTTATGAGGAGCTTCTGGCCAGCATCAATTCCTTTGACCTTACCGCCATAAAGCTATTGGCAAAATTTGAGGTTGTGGCTTTCTGGAAACATGTAAATGCAGGTTTCCTACTGACCTTGTTTTCAGGAATCCTTACCAGTATTTTTGCTTTCTCAAAAGTTATAACTTTTTTGATTGATAAATACCCCATACCATTGTGGTCTTTTTTCTGTGGATTGATACTTATTAGTGCCATCATTATTCTTCGGGATATCAAACGATGGACCATTGTCGCTATTCTGATGTTTCCTATAGGAGCGCTCATTGCTTATTTTATCACTGAGCTTCCGATGATTTCTTCACCAAATAACATTTGGTTTACTTTCGCAGCAGGAGCCATTGCCATTTGTGCCATGATACTTCCGGGAATTTCCGGTAGTTTCTTATTGCTTATCTTGGGAAAATATGAGTTTATCCTCAACGCTGTCAATGAAAAGGATGTTTTGGTCCTGATGGTCTTTGCTTTGGGATGTATCACCGGTTTATTATTGTTTAGTAGGGTGATTTCTTGGTTTTTGAAAAACTATCACGCCCTTACCTTGTCCTTCTTGTCAGGCTTTATGATAGGATCTATCAATAAAATTTGGCCTTGGAAAAAAATCCTAAGCTATAGGGTATCTAGTTCGGGTGCTCAAAAGCCATTTTTAACAGAAAATATTTTGCCCCATGTGTACCTTGCTGAAACCGGACAGGAACCTGTCTTTCTAATCGCTATTTTGGCATTTTTAATTGGTGTTGTGCTGGTCGTTGGGCTTGAAAGGCTGGCTTATAATTTTAGAAAAGAATGAAAAAATACGGTTTAATAGGTTATCCGCTTACCCATTCGTTTTCAAAAAGTATTTCTCTGATAAATTCAATAGAGAAGGAAAAAAAGATTGCCGGTATGATTTATATGAAATCCCAACGATCCAAGATCTACCGGAAATCATTTCCTCACAGGACGGGTTAATCGGACTTAATGTGACCATACCTTATAAAGAGCAAGTCATTCCCTTTTTGGACAATTTAGACCCTGCCTGTAAAGCCATCGGTGCAGTTAATTGCATCAAACTAACGAAAAAAGGTTTAATAGGATACAATACTGATTACTATGGATTCAAAACCTCCCTGACCAACTGGATTGGAAAGGAAAAACCCCAAGCCTTGGTATTGGGAACAGGTGGTGCATCTAAGGCTGTTTGCCAGGCCTTGAAAGATCTGGAAATCTCCTATTTAAAAGTCTCTAGAAAGCCTGATGCTTCCACCAAAAAGGTTACTAGCTACGAAAAATCCTTGCTTCACCGAGCTTACTTCAAGAATACCCACTGATCATTAACAGCACCCCTCTGGGCACTTTCCCGAATACCTCAGCCATGCCGGATTTGCCGGTGGAGCACTTAACAGCCAATAATTGGTATTATGACTTGGTGTATAACCCCACTGAAACGGCCATGATGAAGGCTGCAGCTAAAATGGGAGCGAAAACAAAAAATGGAATAGAAATGCTCCATCTCCAAGCAGAAGCTGCTTGGGATATATGGAATAAATAAAAATCAACAAAAAGGCCATGAGAGTATTTCATGGCCTTTTTAATTAAAAGGGTTGGTATAAGCCCTTAAGAAGGGTCTAATATTTTATTAACTCTCTCAAGACAATCTTTCAAATGAATTTTGCTCATAGGGTCTGAAGTTTTAGGAATAGCTCTTTTGATCTCCGTCTGGATTACATTCAGCGAAGCACGTGCCACTGAGGGAATATCCGATTGCGAGGCATTTAAAGAGGAAGCTGATCGACCACTTGCATCCTTGGTCATCAACTCTTCAAGTTTTTCCAAATGTGCCTTTTGCAGACTTCTTCGATTGACATCAATGGATTTTCCAGAAGGCAATTCCTCCCAAATTCCTTTTCTCAAATCAGTCATCATTTCCAACAAATCATAAGCTTCAGCTCCATTTAGGGCTTCATTCTCTATAATTCTTCCAAGACGACCCCAATCTAAAATCCCATTGAGGGTACCCACTTGCAATTTCCTTATCCTATCTAGAACCCCAAAATCCTCAATCCTAGCAGTAATATTATCATCAATTAACCAATCCTGAGTCAAAAACAGCTCCTTTTGAATGAATGCCATGGCTTCCTTTTGCTTGGCTTTATCCACATGAATATAAACAGGCTCATCCTGACCTATGGCTTTATATATTTCATAAACCCCACCAATATTTGTTCTTACATGTCCCATATAGCGGTTGTACTGAGTAAGTACTTGCCCATATAGTTCTTTTAGGTCATCATAATCTTTATAGGGTTTATCCAATTCTCCCGTCCATTCAATCAGGTTAGGAAGGATTCGTTTAAGGTTTTGGATTCCATAATCCGATGCTTTCATTGCATCATTGCCCAAGTCTTCACTTTGTGCACTTGGGTCATAGGGATTCCCTTGCCTTCCATAGCGATAAATAGGATCCCCTTTTTGTCTAAAATCCATTGGTCTAGGATTTCCTGCTCATCTTCAGGAGTAACAGCATCAGGTATAGGCTTATACCCCCATGCAATCGCAAACTTATCATAAGGCCCTACCTCAGGAAACAAATGCACCCCTTTGTCTTCAGGCTGGGCTATATAGTTGAAACGGGCATAATCCATAAGAGAAGGTGCTGTACCATATTTCGCGGTAAATGTAGCTGAGCGCAAGGAATCTACAGGGTAAGCATAGGATGAGGCAAAGTTATGCGGCAAACCAAGGGTATGCCCTACTTCATGAGAAGAAACAAATCTAATTAACCTTCCCATCACTTCATCGTCAAATTGTATCGCCCGAGAGTCAGGGTTTATTGCTGCAGTTTGCACAAAAACCAATTGCGCAACAGGTTCATTACATTGTGATACCAGCCAATATCAGATTCAATAATTTCCCCTGACCGGGGATCTGACACATGCGGACCATAGGCATTCTGAATATTAGAAGCAAAATACCTAATCACAGAATACCTGGCATCTTCCGGATTCCAATCGGGATCCTCTTCCGGGCTAGGGGCTTCTTTGGCGGTAATGGCATTCTTAAATCCGGCTTCTTCGAAAGCGGCATTCCAATCTTCCACACCTGCAATCAAGTAGGGTACCCATTGGGAAGGTGTAGCCGGGTCAATATAATAGACAATTTGCTTCTTGGGCTCCACAAGTTCTCCAGCCTTAAATTTTTCTATGTCCTCCTCTTTTACTTCGAGCCTCCATCGATCCAGATAAATTCGTTGACTTGCTTTATGTGCATCTAGGCCATAATCTGTTACCCTAGTATTAAACCAGCCAACCCTACGGTCAGCGAGTCTTTGCTTCATGGGTTCTTCTGGGAGCAAAACCATACTGCTGTTCATTTCCACCGTAATAAGCCCGGTTGAAGCATTAGAAGGGGAGCAGAAGCCGCATAAGTCAATACATACCTGGCTTCAATATTGGTAGGATATGGGCTGATTCTTTCTATATATGACCTGTCCGTATCAAGCCGCGTCACTTTATAGCTTTTCCTGCGCCTTTGTTGTAAACCAAGCGCATGTATATCTTTAGAGAATAGGTCTGACACCTCAATCAACCAGCCCTTTTCATCTTTTCCTTTGGCTTCAATATCAAAACGGTATAAAATAGGTTCCAAGTTGGAATTTTTTACCGCTTGATAAATTGGAAGAGAGTCCGCTGCAGTATTGGCATAAGAGACCACTTTCAATAGAATATTTTTGTCTTTCTTTTCCCATTTGAGCATTTGGGTATTGGTGCGCTCACCACCATAACCTATTCCATTTGCTGTCTTTGCGATAGTGGTAACCATAAGCATTTCCCTGCCGAGCATTTCTTCAGGAATTTCATAATAGTATTTTTCATCTACCTTATGAACAGTAAAAAGCCCTGCTTTACTCTGGGCGCTGTCTTTAATTATTTCACCATAAAGTTTAAATCCATCCTTGGATTTTGAAGGCTTCTTTTCCGTATCTTTTTCTTCTTGTTTGTCCTTTTTTCTCTTTCGTCGCTGCGCCTCTGCTAAATCCGGTGAAACAAGATTCAGTCCAAAACCGACTAGCAGCAAAATCAGAAGGCTTACCTTTGACTTTAACATATTGGTTTTTTTAATTAAGTTAGGAATAATAGAAAGTAAAATTAAAATTTTAATTTGTAATCCGGCAAATGGTTCAGTAATAGTTGCAAACCATTAGGCATCCAAGTAGTTAATTAAATACATGAACCAAGACCAAATTACAATCATCGGAGGAGGGCTTTCAGGGTTGATCGCTGCCTATCTCTTGGCAAAGAATGGTAAAGAGGTTCTGCTCATTGAAAAAAAGAGTTATCCTTTTCACAGGGTTTGTGGAGAATACATCTCCAATGAAGTAAGGGGTTTTCTTATCAAAGAAAATTTATTTCCATCCTCTTTTGAACCTGCCGAAATCAACACCTTTAGGTTAACTGCTGTCAATGGTGCCCTGGCTGAAATCCCTTTGGATTTGGGAGGTTTTGGTATCAGCAGATACAACTTAGACCACTATCTTTACCAAAAATGTGAGATGATAGGGGTGAAGTTTCTTTTAAAAACACAAATTGCAACAATAGATTACAACCCCAAAAAATGGCTTTCGACCTAAGTACAAATCATGGCGAAAAGTTGGTTTCTCCCATTGTATTGGCGGCATATGGCAAAAGATCAAAAATTGACAAATACCTCCATCGCCCCTATTTAAAACAGAGAAGTCCTTATATAGGAATTAAACACCACATAAAAATAGCCGAGGCTGAAAATATTGTTGCCCTTCACAATTATGAGGGAGGCTACCTGGGTATCAATCAAGTAGAGCATGGACATTTCAACCTATGCTATCTGGGAAGCAGAGCTCAGTTAAAAGCAGCGGGAAATATCCCTGCCATGGAAGAACAACATTTGTTTAAAAACCCTCATATTAAAGCGATTTACGAAAGTGCTGAATTTCTTTGGGATAAACCCGAAGTCATCAATGAGATCAGTTTTGCAACTAAATCTCCTGTAGAAAATCAGGTGATCATGATTGGCGATGCTGCCGGGATGATCACACCTTTGTGTGGCAATGGTATGGCCATAGCCATTCACACCGGAAAATTAGCAGCAGAAGCTATCTTAAGACACAAGAAACTCAAGGCTATTCAGGAAGATTATACGAAGGCTTGGAATTATTATTTCTCCAGGCGCTTGCGTACCGGCAGGGCGGTACAGCGGCTATTTGGGGCTCCTTTCGTCTCCAAATTAGCCGTCAATGTACTCAAAAATTCTCCTTTTCTGGCAAAAAAACTTATCCTCCAAACCCACGGAACTCCCATAAAATAAAATCTCTCCCCGGTCAAAACCAAGGAGAGATTCCTTTAAAATAAAATTACTTTTCCTTATTATTAAAAGCGGATGGATATTCCTGCCATAAAGTTGGTGCCTGCCATGGGGTAATAATAATTCTCAGCTACTCTTTGCATCCCCTGTCCTTCACTGTTGGGGACAAAATAGCCAAAGGTGTAGCCATTGGGTTCGTAAAGTTTATCGAATACATTATTCACCTTCCCGGAAAACACCACCTCCTTTAAAAATCCGGGATTCCAGGTATAAACAAACCTGAAGTCAGTCGTCCAATAAGCATCAAGGCTTCTATCCTCTTGCTGGGCATTGTCCAGAAATTGCTGACCTACATATTTATTAAGCAGGCTCAATTCAAGATTTTTTATAGGCTTGAAATCAATAATAGCACTTCCGACTACATCAGGAGAAAAGGCGATGTCAGTATTGTTATAGGTGATGCTTTCCTGACCGGTAAAAGCCCAGTTTCCATCATACACATCGCTGTATTCCGTATAACTATCAATTTTATTCCGACTAAATGCAACATTACCACCCAAAGTCCATTGTGGAGAAAGCACCACTGCTGCATCAAGTTCTATTCCTGCTCTATAGCTACTGGCAACATTTTCTCTGATATAAGCTCCTACATCGTTTAGTTGACCTGTCAGTACCAACTGGTCTTTATAGCCCATATAGTAAAAATTGGCATTGTACTGAAAGTTAGATTGCTTAACCCTTATTCCGGCTTCCACATTATTTAGCTTTTCAGGCCTTGGAATATCAGATATTGGAGAATCAGTAAAATCACTTCTTACAGGTTCTCTATTGGCTACGGCATAGGAGGCATATAAGGTTTTTCCATTGCCACTTTCATATGAAAGTCCAAATTTAGGATTAAAAAAAGTATAAGATTGCTGTCCACTTACATCTCTTTGGTCATTATTTTTTCCATTAAAAGAATAATCAATCCCTCTCACTTGAAGGTCTCCAAATAGGTAAAGTCTTTCCCTCACTTCATAAGTGGCTTTCATATAAACGTTTCGATCATCTTTTACCGCCACATTGTTATAGTATTTGTCCCGAATATTGGTATTCCCAGAAATGTCCATCCAAATAATTTCACCAAAGTGATCTCCATCATAGCGATTGGCTCCTCCACCTAGAATGGCATCCAACCTTCCATCTGATGACACATAATTTAAGGAGAAAACAGCGCCATAAAAGTCATTGTCTAACCATCTCCTTCGGATAATATCCGTACTATTAATTTGTTGATCGCCTATTTGTATTGGGTTAATACCATAATCTGCCAAGTCATCATCTTCTCTAAATTGCTCATAATAACCCTGACCGGCAGTATAATGTAAAGCAAAATTCGCTTTTAAGTTGTCTGAAAGTGTTCCCGCATATATAAACTGATAATGATTTTGCTTGTAATTGTCTGTTTCGTTATCGTAAGTATACGAATTGTAAGTTCGGTTGGTGGCCAACAAATTTTCAGGAACCCCATACCAAGCTTGGTAGGTTTTTTCTGCACCGGCAAAGATATTCACCTTTACCACATGCTTGTCTCCATAATATCCTCCGGAAACAAAATAGGATTTAAGGTTAGAAAAAGCCCTGTCTATATATCCATCAGATGTTACCTGCGAAAGGCGAGCATCCACAGCCCATCTGTCATTGATCAATCCTGTACCTGCTTTTATGGTATGCTTGCGGGTATTGAAAGAACCGTAGGAATTGTCTGTTTCGGCATAGGCTTCTTCTTTCTTTGTATCGGTCTGAATATTTAAGCTGGCTCCAAAGGTGGCCGCTCCGTTGGTAGATGTTCCTACACCTCTTTGTATTTGAATATTGTCTACTGAGGAAGCAAAATCAGGCATATTAACCCAAAACACCCCATGCGATTCGGCATCATTTAGTGGAATACCATTTACAGTGACATTGATCCTTGTCTGATCCGTCCCCCTAATTCGCAAACCGGTGTACCCTACTCCCGTACCGGCATCAGAATGCGTCACAATAGAAGGGGTGTAATTTAGCAATAAAGGTAAATCCTGGCCCAAATTATCCTTCCCAATTGTTTCCTTGTCAATCACCTGAAAGGTTGTAGGAGTTGTTTCTGAAGCCCGTGTTCCGGACACAATAAACTCCTCAGCAGTAATGGCTATAGGTTCAAGAGCCACTACAAGCTGTCCCTGTTGAGGGAGGCTGACCTTTATTGTTTGGGAGGAAAAGCCTATAAATGAAACACGAAGACTTGCGGACTTTTGCTTCAGATTCATTAACTGAAAGGCACCATTTTCATCAGTAACTGTCCCTTTGGAGGTACCTTCCAGGTAGATAGTCGCACCTTCTAAAGGTGTATTATTCTCAGCGTCAGTAATTAAACCCTGAATATTATTTTGGGCAATAGCCCATTGGCTCAGCAATAAGAGTATTGCTGAAATACAAATACGAATCATGTTGATATTTTATTCTGGTTAAACATAGAAGAAATGAGGGGACAAATCTCCTTTTCTTGTTTACCCAATAGCATTACGTACGATTAGCTATTTTTCATTTCCCTGCGCCGGCATTATCCGTTTCAGGTGATATGGGTATGATCTCAGCCCGTTATATTAAGGCACCCCTAATGATCTTGCCACAAATGTAGCAGGTATTATTTAAAATATCAAACTTCCAATTTTAGTTTATGCAGTTCCCAAGATTTTCAAATGACGAAAATGAGACCTAAACGCCCATCTTAATTTTTGATGCTCAAGGTATGGAATGTTATAATCCTTGCATGTTTCCTTAATGATTTTACTTAGTGCAGGATAATGGATATGGGATACCTTTGGAAACAAATGATGCTCAATTTGGTAATTCAAGCCTCCCAAAAACCATGTTAATAATTTATAACCTGTGGCAAAATTAGCCGTGGTTCTAATTTGATGGATCATCCATTCGTCTTCCAGACAATTGGACACCGGCTCAGGAACGGGAAAAGCTGTTTCTTCAAGGCTATGAGCCAGTTGAAATACCAAAGTCAACAATAAACCGGCAAAAAGGCTGTATACCAAAAAGCCAATTAACCATGGCACCCAACCCATCATGTATACCGGAATGGCAATAAAAAGCATCAAATGCAAGGCTTTAAAGCCCCAAAAACTGATATGATCAGATAGTTTCATTTTTTGTATAGGTACTATCCCCACCCTTCTCGTTACATATTTTTTATAATCTGTGAAAAACACCCAATAAAGGTACAATAGGGAATAAGTTAAAATGAAATAGTAATGTTGAAATTGATGAATTTTGAATTTCTTTTGACTAGGAGAAAGACGTAAGAAAGGCCTTGCGTTCAAGTCGTCATCAACCCCATCTACATTGGTATAGGAATGATGGACCACATTGTGTTTGGTCTTCCACATGAACACATTGGCACCAAGAAAATTAATGGACATACCCGCTAAAGAATTGACCCATGGCTTGTCACTAAAGCTCCCATGAGCTCCATCGTGCATCACATTAAATCCAATAAAAGCTGTCAAGGCACCTAATATCAGGCATTCAATTAAGCCTAAAATCCAATGTGGTGTGAAAAACACCAAATGAACATAAAGCAAAAGAAAAGACACAACCATGATGCCTGCCTTTATAAAAAGGTCAATATTCCCTGATCGGGCAATGTTTTGAGATTTAAAATATTCTCCAACTCTTAGTTTTAAGTCTTGGTGGAAGGTTATTTTAGGTCTGGAAAATTTTGGCGTAGCCATAAAGGTAAATAAATGTTTAATAAAATTGGAAAGCTTACTAGGCGCTAGTAAATATAAAAAGTAGCCGGTGGAAGGGTACAAATATACTTCTAAATATACTACTTTAATCTGACATTTTCAAATGAAAGCGTATTCATCAAATGCATCATATCAACTTTGATGTATTCAATTATGGGTGCCAGTGAATCATTTTTCACTGCTGTCTGGAAGTATAACGCTCCCCGTAAAAAATGTTGTGTGGAATCAGTAACAAAAAATTGAAATTGAGTTGGCACCTCCCCGCTTAGTTCAGAGACAAAGCCGCTATAGCCTTTGGGTGTCATTAAAACAGCTTCATCGATTCCATAAGCTTTAACCTGGTGTTTGAAGGTCAAACTCATTGCATCATTCAAATAAGTTTTGAACAGCTCTTCATCTCCATTGATTTCCTTGTATGTCAGGTGCACTCGGGCCTCAAGCCCTGGGTAATGAACATTGGTCCAAGTCTCTTCATCAAGGTTAAAGGAGTCTCGTTCAATCTGTGCATAGGCAGAATGTTCAAAATCATAAGGCAAATTTTTATTTAGAGAAACAAAATCCCGCTCCGGTAAATCAATGCGGTTATAGCCTGTAGGTTTGGGAAGGTAGTCTTCGCTACATGCCCCCATCACTACTAAGGCTAACCAACAAATGGCCAAAGCGGGATTTTGATATAGTTTTTTTAAAAAAACATTATTCTTTTACCCAGGTCACTTTATCAGATAGCGGACTCCTCTTCCCTTCCGGCCAACCATCCGATACCGGCTTGGCTACAAAAAAGAAGCCCATCAGCATGTCTTCGTCACCCAAGCCAAAAAAGCCCTTTGCTTCCGGCCAAAAAGTAGGAGCCCCTGTACTCCAATAAGCTGCTAACCCTCTGGCGCTTGCAGTTAAGTACATGTTCTGAACAGCCATAGCTACAGATGAAATTTCCTCCATTTCGGGAAGGTTTGCCCGCAAGTCTCTCTTCATGCCAATTGCAATTACATGAGAAGCTTTCAATGGGTTTTCTTTCAGCTTATTGTATACCGATTCTTTGAAAACCCCAGTCTTTTTACTACGCTCCTTGTATAAATTGGACTGATAATCGGCTAGTTTTTTTAAGCCATCGCCAGAGAAAACAACAAAGCGCCAAGGCTCTGTAAGCTTATGGGTAGGTGCCCAATTGGCATTCTCCAAAAGCTCCTTGATGATCCCATCTTCAACAGGATCATTTTCCTTAAACTGGGCCACAAACTGAGACCTCCTGTTGCGTATAACTTTATTGACTTCTTCTATATTGAATACAGGCCTGCTGTTCATATATAATTGTTTTTTTGAGATTGTTAATATCTTAGTCCAACCTTAATCCCCCATAAAAGTTTCTTGGAGCTGCCGGTTGGAAATACCTTCCGCCATATGGATTCAGATCATTGCCAAGGCTATAACTCGCATTGCTCAAATTCTGTACCCCAAAATAAAACTCGAGATCAAGGGCATTTCCTACATCACCTCTCCAACCTACTCTTGAATTCATCAAATGGTAAGCCTCCTGAAATACCGTATTGGCATCATTCAAAGGAATATCATCTACAAATTGATGAGTGAAATTCAAATAAAAACCGGGCTTAGTTTTGATATCTAGCTGATTGACCAAAGTATTGGGAGCTACGCCGGTAAGGTCATTTCCACTATAATCATCATCGCCCTTCATAAATTCATCAAATTTGAAATAATGTCCGGTAAAAGAATGGGTAACTTTAACTTCCTGAACAAAACCTAATTGTTTTCTAATCAAAGCATAATCAACCATTAACTCAACACCTTTTTGATTGGTGGCTCCTGCATTTCTGAAAAGGACAACCCCATCTTCATTAACGAAGGTGGTGATGGTTTCATCCAATTTAAAATAAAATACAGACCCGTCTACATTTACCTTTCCTTTGTTGAAACTGGAACGGTAACCCAGTTCGTAATTCACCCCTTTTTCTGCTTCCAGATCCAAATTAATAGACCCTTCATTGGTTCTTACTTCATCAATGGTCGGGGGAGAAAAGCCTGAACTAATGCTTGCATGTAAGGCCGAATTGGCATTTAATTTTGCAGATAAGGCAACTCTAGGGACAACTACAAGATCAAAATTACGCGTGGCATTGGATGGCACTCCGTTGATCGCATCTATATTTCTGGCAATATCAAAACTGGAAAAGTTTTCACTTAGACCTACAGTCATAAGCAGATTGTCGGTAAGCTCAGCTTCAAGTTGTTGAAAAAGAAATGAAGTGGTGGTCAGCAACTCATCCCCAAAACGGATGGTATCAATTTGCCCTCCATTGTTTCCGAAATTAAGTGCTGAAGTCTTTGAAAGCTGGTATTCACCACCTCCAATAAGCCTTACAGGTATGTTCGCCCAAATGTCATCATAAGTAAAGCTTGTTCTACCTCCGTAGCTAAACTGCGTTTCCTTTTTGTAGTCTGTGTTGAAAGGATTTTCAAAATCAGTAGTATTGATATAAAGGGAAGTCTTATTGTCCAAATTATGGTTAAACCTGTAATCATGAGACAAGGTACCAAACATGGATTTCTGACTGATTGAAGCGTTCATTGCAGCTGACCCTGGCCTTGCCTGCTGTGGATTCTCTGCCAGCTGATCTGCTGTCAATGCTCCGGGCAACTCATAGAAAAGGTCAGAGTAAAGTATTTGTGTAGTAAGCTTTTGTTTCTTGGAAGGCTGATAATAACCTGTGACTTGAACAACTTCTCTATCCATGGCTGTATGGTCTCTGTATCCATCAGATTTTTGACTGGTATAGCCTACAGAAATTCCACCATTTTCCAATTTCTGATCAATTCCTAAACGGTATCGAACCAAGCCAAAATCCCCCACAGAAAGAGCTGCACTTATTTTGTTTTCATCTATGGACTCCTTGCTGGTAAAGCTGATAACTCCACCATTTCCTGCGCCATAGATACTTCCCGCAGGGCCTTTAATTATTTCAGTATTTTGAATATTGGATAAGTCAAGCATGTTCAATGCTGTGGTACCATCAGCTGCAGTAAATGGCATACCATTCCAATAAACTTTTACATTTCTCACCCCAAAAGGAGCACGCAAAGAACTTCCTCGAATGGAAACCCTATAGCTTGCAGGTGCTCTTTCTTCAATTCGAATACCGGGCTTTGTATTAAAAGCCTGAACCAATGAAGTTTCATTAAATCGATACAGCTCTGCTTCAGCCACCCTTGCTATACCGGCAGCCTGTTCCAACAATGGTCTTTCGGATTCAAAGGAACTTACCAATACTTCAGTTAATGCATTTTCTCCCCTTTCCAAATATACCGTTACCTCCCCGGAAGCGGGGATTAAAACCATTTGATCAACAAAGGCAATATGTGAGAAAAGCAAATTAGAAGGCTCAGTCAAATCCACTGTCAATTCGCCATGCTCATTAGCGGTTACCGCTTTTCGGGTGTCTACCTTTACGGTTACAAAAGACACAGGTTCTTGAGAATCAGCATCCAAAACTTTAATATTCGTCTGGGCAAAAAGTCCCATCGGAAGAAGCAATATTAATAATAGTTGTAATCTTAATTTCATTTTTTTATATTATAATAGTGGTGGTTAAGTTTCAATCGTAAAATTAACCCATTTTTAAGGGAAATTAGCACCAATGAAAAAAACCTTGGACTGTTAATCAAAAATTTAATAACTTGTTCGAGTATTTTCATTTTACCCAAAAATATTATGGATAGAAGATCCGCTATGAAGCAATTAGCGATTCTAACCGGAGGGGCGGTATTAATGCCTGCCTGCAACTTCAGTGAGGAATCCATTTTGCAAGCCTATCAAAACCTACAAATTACCCAAAGTGATCATGCTTTGCTGAGCCAAGTGACCAATACAATTTTTCCCGGCACCACACTCAAAAAAGCCGAAGAATTGATGATCCCGGACTTTGTTCTGCTTATGAGTAACGACTGTTTAAATGCCGATCAACAAAACGGTTTCGTAAAAGGGCTTAAAGGCTGGGAAGATTTTTCAAAGAAAACCTTTGGCAAAGCATTTTCTAAAATGGACCAAAAAGAGGCAGAAGAAGCCATAATAAAAGGAATGGCATTGGAAGGAGAGAATGATAGTGAAGCCGGCCATACCCGCCAATTCTTAAATACCACCAAACGTTTTGCCCTGCAGGGATACCTCAATTCTGAATATTTCATGACAGAAATAAAGCCATACGAACTGGTTCCTGCACGTTTTTATGGCAGTAAATTAATTGAAAACGCATAAATTAGATAGGACCCAATGGCCAATTTGAATATAAAAAGCAAAAAGAAAACAGCTATGATGCCATCGTCATCGGCTCCGGAATAAGTGGGGGCTGGGCTGCCAAAGAATTTTGTGAGAAAGGATTGAATACCCTGGTGCTTGAAAGAGGACGGGAAGTAAAGCATGTCAAAGATTACCCCACTACCAACAGCATGCCTTGGGAACTTGAGCACAGGGGAGGCATCCTCCAAAGTGTAAAAGAAGAAAATCCGGTGGTAAGCAGATGTTATGCATATAAAGAAGATACCAAACACTTCTTCGTAAAAGATACCGAACATCCCTATGTTCAAGAAAAACCATTTGACTGGATTCGTGGCTACCAAACCGGAGGAAAATCCCTACTTTGGGCCAGACAGGTGCAGCGTTGGAGTGATTTCGATTTTGAAGGTCCTGCCAGAGATGGATTTGCTGTGGACTGGCCCATCCGCTACAAAGACCTGGCGCCTTGGTACAGCCATGTAGAAAAATTCATCGGCGTTTCGGGTAACAAAGACGGTAAACCAAATTTGCCGGATGGAGAATTTTTGCCTCCATTTGAATTGACAGCCGGAGAAAAATATTTTAAGGAATTTTTGAGAAACAATTACCCGGAAAGGGAAATCGTTGTTGCACGCTGTGCACATATCACCGGAAACCAGGAATTCTATGCCAAACAAGGAAGAACCCTGTGTCAAAACAGAACCCTTTGCCAGCGAGGTTGTCCCTTTGGTGGATATTTCAGTAGCAATTCTTCCACGCTACCTTGGGCTGCCAAAACAGGCAACCTTACCATGCACCATCATGCAGTGGTGCACTCTATCATTTATGACGATGCCAAAGGTAAGGCCACGGGAGTAAGGGTAATCGATGCCCAAACCAAAGAGATGAAGGAGTTCTACGCAGAAGTCATTTTTGTCAATGCCAGTGCTTTGAATACCAATTTAATTTTGCTGAATTCTACTTCCAGTCGCTTTCCCAATGGTCTTGGCAATGACAGTGGTGTGCTAGGCAAATATGTAGCCTTTCATAATTATCGTGCAGGCATCTCTGCAGAATACGATGGATTGAAGGAATACACCACAGAAGGCAGAAGACCTACTTCAGGTTATTTCCCAAGGTTCAGAAACCTACACAAGCAGGAAACGAACTTCCTTAGAGGCTATGCAGCAGGATTTAGCTCAGGAAGAAGCAGTTACAATGACTATTCGGGCATTGGCGATGACCTGGAGAAATCCATGGCAAAAGCTCCCGAGTATGGCCCTTGGCGCATGGGCTCCCACATGATGGGGGAAACCATTCCTAAAGAAGAAAGTCAGGTAAACCTAGACTCCGAACTTAAGGATGAATGGGGTATACCACAGCTCAAAATCTCCATGGATTATGACGACAATGATGAGGCCATGATCAAGGATTATTTGGAGCAAATGTCGGAAATGTTTGAAGCAGCAGGTTTCACCAATATCCGTACTAGGGATGACAAACGTGCACCAGGCCTGGACATCCACGAAATGGGAGGCGCCAGAATGGGCAAAGACCCGAAAACATCCGTACTCAATAAATGGAATCAGGTACATGCTTGCCCTAATGTATATGTCACGGATGGTGCCTGCATGACCTCCACCAGTACCCAAAACCCTTCCCTTACTTATATGGCAATTACGGCTAGGGCCGTTGATCATGCAGTGAAGACAAGGGGTAAAAGTTAAATCAACAATAAAATAGGTAGACCCAAAAGGGTCAATCAGATAGGCCGGGAATATTTTCCGGCCTTTTTTTGGGTTGAAAAATCTAGTCTTCCCACAACAAATCGTCACTTCGAACCCTTTTTTGGGGAGGGGTTGGCGTAGCAAAGGGTATGTGTTGTTGTTTTGATACCTGTACAATCCCCACCAAATATGTCTACCTAATTTGGTAAAATTGGCCTCTGAGTAGTTACTGATTGCCCATGAGCGATAACGCTTGATGTACAATGCACGAGATTTTGTCAAAATTGTTGCTAAAAACAGGCAACAATACCGCCAAAATCATGATGTATATATCTCCTTACCATGGGCTGCACCCATTGCTTTGATATTTTGGCCTTTCAGGCCTTTAGTGATTTTACTGTTCTATGAGAATTACCATAAGATGGGTTTCATAATAGTTGAACAGAAAATTCTCAAAATCCACATCAAAAATATTTTTCTTTTGGCTATAGCCAGATTGTTGAGCTGAGAAACTTTCACTACGAAAACTAAGGTAGAATGGGAATTACAAATTCCCTGTGATAGGAAGGTGTAGATTAAATCAACACCTAGATTGGGTTAATACAGGAACCTATTCTTATAAAAACCCTCGCTAAAAAACTTATTTCTCACCTATAATATTGACAATGTATCAGCTATTCAATAACTTATAACAAATTAAACCCTAATGCCATGAACATCGTTTGGATTGTTATTTTAGTTATTACAGCAGCGCTAGGAGGAGCATTTGTTTACCTGATGGTAAATAAGATTAAGGAAAGCCAAAAATCAACAAAAGATAAATCCCTTTTGGGAACTAGAAAGCACTGATAGTTCAGTACTCATGACAAAGTAAAACGGAAAAGCGGTAAAGTCCTTTTGGGACATTTACCGCCTTTTTTATTTTCAATTACTTGAAGAAGTAGTAAACTCGGGCTATGAGTTTTCCATTAAGTAAGATTAATTATAAAAGGCAATACAACATCAGGAGGTTTTACTTTTTAATTTCTCAATTTCCATCCTTAAAAGGTTAATCTGATCCGATATTTCACCAGAGGTTTCAGGAATTCGTTTATAGAACACATAGCGAATACGCCACAGTTCGTTGATTTGTTTGGCGTTAAAAACTTGATTATCAACGCCTTTATGATCCGCCCTTAGCACATAACCTTTATCTGTGATAAAAAATCGCCTTACTAAAATATCGGTATCAGTGACAACTATTACAGGGGTTCGATTATTGAGTTTCTTATAGGCTGATTTTGGCACTAATTCACCCACGACAACATCGTTAGGATAGAATCCCACATCCTGATTCGCCATTTCCAAATCAGTAACGGTGTAAGCCCTAAATATTTTCTCATTGCTGATAGGCAAGCTCATCACAGGCAAGTCAGCAATAAAGTTTTTCTTTGAATGGTGATTAAGATAGTCTGCGACACACTCGGGTAATATTATAGGCACCTTTGCCAATGTCGCAACCTTCATCTGATCTACATCGGTAGTTAAATTGGTATTAAATTTCAATAATTGATTTACAGTCAATTCCTTTGTTAGCAAATCATCAATAGGGATGCTAAAATAATTTGCAATTTTGATGATAGTATCTATTTTAGGCTCACTACGTTCTTCCTCATAAGCGCCTAAAGTAGCTCTTTTAAGGTCAAAAACCTCTGCAAATGCTTGTTGAGATAGCAACTTCAAACTTCTTATTTTTTTAATATTCCTTCCAAAAAAGACATGTTTTGCTAATTAAATTTGCATAAAACTATTTTATTGCTATATTTGCTCTAGCAATATTAGTTAAAAGCGGTGATAATGCAAATTATTTTAGCCATTCATTCAGGGTTTAGCCGTGACCTAATTTGCTAATTACAGGGAATTTTACTTGTATTATTCAGCAAAAAAATTAAAATTACTACGGCTATATTTTCTTTTTTTAGATTGTCATAAGCGAAATTGTTACTTAAGCAAACAATAAATTATGGATAACTATTACAATCGTATCATAGAATTTTTATTGAAACTGGATGTTGATATTACAAGAGAAAATCCTGACGAAGGAATCTTGGTAATCCAGAAAGAGGACAACGGTATCAAGAACCTTATTGTAGGGATTGCACCCCCGGTTTTAATTTTAGAGCAGTATATCTTTAAAATTAAAAACAATAACAACTCGATCTACAAAAGTTTATTGCAAAAAAACAGAGACATTATTCATGGAGCATTTGTACTGGATGACGATGGCGATAAAGTAATTTTTAGGGACACACTTCAAATAGAAAACCTAGATCTAAATGAGATAGAAGCTTCCTTAAATTCTCTAAGTCTCTTACTGAGTGAATACTCGGAACAAATCATTAAGTTTTCTAAATACTAAAATTCAAAAACAATGAACTTCTTGAAACGAATATTTAAAATAGGACAGGCGGAAGCGAACGCTGCTATAGATAATATGGAAGATCCAATAAAATTGACCGAACAAGGCATTCGAGATTTAAAATTGGATTTAAATAAAAATTTAGATTCAATTGCACAGGTTAAAGCATTGGCTATCCGTGCAAGAAATGATAAAAAAGAGATGGATAGTTCGGCTGAAGAATACTACAATAAAGCCGTTATTATAATAAAAAAGCCAAATCGGGGGAATTAGCTACTGAGGAAGCCGATCGTTTGGCAAAACAGGCATTGCTAAAAAAGAAGAAGCTTCCAAAAAAGCTATCCAATATGCAAACGAAGCAAGCAGGTTGCAAGAATCAGTAAATCAACTTGACGGAAACATTCAAGAGCTAAAAAGCACCATTAATAACTGGGAAAATGAGCTAAAAACACTTAAGGCCAGGGTGAAGGTGAGCAATGCAAAAAGTAGCTTGAACAAACAAATGGCCCAGTTGGACAGTACAGGAACCGTATCTATGCTGGAGCGAATGAAAGAAAAAGTAAACCAGGAAGAGGCACTCGCTGAGGCGTATGGCGAAATAGCCAATAAGAATCAAAGCATAGACAGTGAGCTAGATAAGGCCGCGAATGTCAGTGAAGCAAATGCCGATAATGAGCTTGATAAATTAAAGAAAAATCTTGGCCTAAATGACAAAAACACCTAAAAGTGGAAAACATTATTGACATTATATTTTCGAGCGTAAATCTACCATTAAGTATTTTTACCATTATATTGATCCTCTATTGGTTATTAACCATGATTAGTGGGATTGACTTTGACTTAGATATTGATGTTGATGTTGATGTAGATGCTGGTTTGGATGCTAATACCGGTTTAGAAAGTAGCAATATTGATTTTAAAGAAGTATCGAACGCGGAATTCAACGAGAAAGATGTAGCGGGAAATAGGAGAAAACAATTAAAATGGTGGCAGGTATTTTTGATTTATTTCAATTTTGTAGGCTTACCCTTTATGTTTACTTTCACAAGTTTTGTTTTTGCTTGGTGGTTCATCACTTTGACCGTAACCACTATTACACAAAGTTATTCAAACAGTCTAGGCTTTATTTTTATGCTGGCCAGTTTTATACCAGCACTAATTTTCACGAAAGTTTTCACAGGTCCATTCAAAGGTTTTTTCAAGGGTTTTAATAAAAACGGAGATAAGGCCATAGATTTTATCGGAAGAAAAGGCACAAGTTTATCCAGTATAGAAAAGGATAAATTAGGTAATGCAGAATTCATCATTGATGGCAACCCTATGTCTGTTTACATCAAATCTTTAAATGGCGAAAAAATCAGTTTTAGAGAAATAGTTCTCATTATCAAAGAGTCAGAAGACAAAAGTTTTTATTACGCACAAGTATATAATGACTAATTAACAACTATGACAGAGATTCCATCATTATTGGCAATAGGAATAGCCTTAATCGCATTCCTCATTATAATTTTCTTTGCAATTATTGCATTGTTTTATAAAAAGGTTCGCCAAGGCGAGGCTTTAATCCGTACCGGTTTTGGCGGAATCCAAATCGCCACCGATAAGGGCATGTATGTGGTTCCTTTATTTCACAAGTTAGAAATCATGGATATTTCTGTAAAGAAAATCCAGATCGAAAGACTAGGATCGGAAGGCTTGGTATGTAAAGACAATATGCGAGCGGACATTAAAGTAGCATTTTTTGTTCGTGTCAACAACGACATAGAATTTATCAAAAGAGTAGCACAGACAATAGGTGCAGAGCGGGCTTCAAAAATCGAAACCCTTGAAGACCTGTTCGAGGCCAAATTTTCCGAAGCCTTAAAAACCGTAGGGAAAAAGTTTGATTTCATTGAACTGTATGAAGCTAGACGTGAGTTTAGGGATGAGATCGTAGATATAATAGGGACAGATCTAAATGGATATACCCTTGAAGATTGTGCCATCGATTTTTTAGAACAGACTCCGGTAAATTATTTAAGGGCTGACAATATTCTAGATGCAGAAGGAATAAAGAAAATTACTGAACTGACAGCAGAGCAAAACAAAAAAGCTAACTTCATTAAACGTGATGAGGAAAAAGTTATACGAAAGCAAGATGTGGAGGCACGAGAAGCCATCCTGGAATTAGACCGACAATTGGCAGAAAAGGAGGAATCCCAACGTAGGGAGATTGCCAACATTAAAGCCAGAGAGCAAGCCGACATCCTAAAGGTGGCCGAAGAAGAGCGGTTAAAATCCGAAACTGCTAGAATAGCCACAGAGGAAAAAGTAAAGGTGGCTGAAGAAAATATGCAACGTCAGATCATTGTTGCAGAAAAGAACAAGGAACGTACTGACGTGGTAGAAACCGAGCGAGTTGAAAAAGACAGAATGCTTGAGGCTACCGAAAGAGAACGAATAGTAACTCTTGCTCAAATTGAAAAGGAAAAAGTTGTTGAAGTTGAAAAGAAAAATATCCAAGATGTTATCCGTGACCGAGTGGCGCTTGAAAAGGGTGTGGTTCAGGAACAGGAGAACATGAAGGATATTGAGGCCTTTAAAACAGCAGATCGGGATAAAAAGTAAAAATCACAATTGCAGAAGGGGAAGCAGAGGAAGAGCTTATTAAAGTAATTAAGCAAGCGGAATCCAAAAAGGAAGCCATGAAGCAACATGCCGAGGAAATTAACATTGAGGCACAGGCGAAAAAAGAAGCAAGTGCCAAGGAGGCAGAAGGTAGAAAAATCCTGGCAGAAGCAACCGCGAAGGAAGAAGCGACCATTGGATTGTCAGAGGCCCAGGTTATGCATGCTAAAGCGGAAGCAAATGAGCGCCAAGGAATTGTAGAGGCTTTAATAATTGAGAAAAAGCCATGGCTGAGGCCAAAGGAATTGAAGCTAATGCAGAAGCAAAACGCAAAGACGGATTGGCAGAAGCAGACGTTATTAAAGAAAAAGCCCTAGCCGATGCAGCCGGAATTGAAGAGAAGGCCAACGCCATGAAGAAATTAGATGGTGTGGGCAAAGAGCACGAAGAGTTTAAGCTTAAGTTGGATAAAGAATTACAGGTTGATTTGGCGGAAATCAATATTCAAAAAGCAATTGCAGATGCGCAGGCACAAGTGATTGGAGATGCCTTAAAAACTTCCAAAATTGACATTGTAGGAGGAGAAACAATGTTTTTTGAGCAAATTATTGGTCAAATCACTAAAGCAAAAGGCTTTGATAGAATGGTAAATAACAGCACAAACATACAGGAAATTAAGCAGGCCTTACTAGGTGACGACAATGGTAATGAGGGAGAATTATTATCAAGGATAAAAGATTTTGCTGAAAGATATAATATCTCAAGTGAGGACATCAAAAACGTCACAATTGCCAATTTATTGATGACCATGCAAAATCAGGCTACAGATATAAATGAACAAAACGTGATTGGCAACCTTCTGAGTTTAGCTAAAGGCCTAGGGATTTCAGGAAATAAATTGTAAAACTTATCGCGTTCAATGTCTTTCGGAGAAAGCTTAATGAGTGCATTGAACGCATTTTTCTATTGCAAAAGTTATTCTTAATACGACACGCAAGTGTTAGCATTGAGCAGCTCATGTGTAAATTATTCACGTAAGTTACGCACACCTATATAGCACAACTCCAATGACTGAACCTAATAAAACGGAACAAAAGCAAATTTTAGATGGTGGCACATATGAAATCATTAGAAACAGGTTACAAAAACATAAACAAGGCCTTCAAAACCGGTTAAACCAACTTAATGAGGATCGTAAGGCTGTTTTTGGTGCTTTAGAAACAAAACTGATAGCTAATGATAGAATTTCCACGGAAAATAATTGTATCGCTCGTGATATCGTTTCTTTTGGGAATACTTGTGTGTTTGGCTATAATGTGCATTTTGGCTTACGTACAGATATAAAGCTTAACGATGTATTTAGCGTATACAGTTTTAGCAATAACAGGTTTGAAGCCATAGGACTAGATTTCATAGAAGACGTACAGTTTCAAGCAGATTTTGATAATCTATACAAATACTACCGAAATACCATCTTTGCAAGATTTGCCAAAATAGGCAATTTTCTATACATGATTTTTCAATTGAGTGAAAGTGTCACTGATATTAAGGCATTTAAATGGCTTATCAAAGATGGAAAACTGGTATATGTAGACAACAGAAGCGATCATGAATACAAGTTCCCTGCCCAATATGAGTTTAAATGGCTAGAAGTTACTCGTGATATACACAGGTATGGGGTGCATTCACATGTTTCAATATTGGATAAGGTATTTGTAGAGGCAATAGGAGGAGACCTTACCATAAAAATAGAGGACAATACAGAAGATGGTAAAGGGGTCTATGACGAACCTGTAGATTATCCAGATCAAACGCTAGACGATGCACAGTACAAATATGCAGATTTAGGAAATCTTATTCTTATTGATATAAAACCATTTCAAGAAGATTCCAGATTTTTTGTATACAATCACAAGGTACAGGAAGTGCAAAAAATTGACAGTTTACGAGAAGCTGCGGTACTTTTACCTGATGACCAAGGAATTATTTTTCCGACAGGTTATTATTTGCAAACCGGAGAATACCATGTTTTCGATAACAGCATCCCCAATGTAAAGTTTGTTTCGCGAATTGCTTCTCCCAATGGTGAAGATTATATGTTCGTATTCTATTCACCCTCGGAAGGTTTGTATATTCTAATGAGTTATAATGTAATCACTCAAAAGATCGTTACTCCTATTATTTGTAATGGCTACACCATTTTACAAAATGGAGAACTTAGTTACTTTAAAGGTGAGGGAGAGCAAACCAAGCATCATGTGGTACAAATATGGCAAACTCCCTATTTAAAAGGTGATTTCATCCCAAGTAAACACACTAACTCGCTGTTGTATAAAATTGGAAATAAAGACATTGTCAAAGCCATGGCTGAAAGCAATGCCTTGATCAATTTACTCAACAAAGATGATAATTATGAGGGCCTATATGAGGATGTTTCCAAGGCCGCAAAAGACATATTGGACTCGTATTATTGGATTAAGGAACCGGATACACAGGATCTTTCTGCACCTCTAAATGAAATTAGTGATGCAGCCAATGCTGCTATAGATGAATTTACAAAGGTTGTTCAATTAAAAAATCGGCTGCAAGCCAATCAATGGCTTTGCAAAAAAGCAGATGAACTTTTTGTTATAATAAAAAGCACCTCATTTAATAGTATCAATGATTTTGTATCAATGTTAACCCAGCTTCGTGGCTTAAGGGGCGAAACCATTGAATTAAACGATGTTCGCTATGTAAATACCGACTACACCAAGGAACTTGAAAATACGATTGCCGAGTATTCCGACAATATTGCTCAGCAATGTGTAGCATTTTTACTTAATGATGATGCATTGGCGCCTTATAAGTTGCAAGTTGAGGAAAAGAAAACAGCTTTGGAAAAAGTCACTAAAGTAATCGAAGCCAAGCAACTTGAGGAAGAGGTAAATCAAATTGCAAAGGATTTAGAGTTATTGATTGAGATTGTAACCAATTTAGAAATTGAAGACACATCCCAATCAACTAAAATAATCGATCATATTTCCTTGATTTTTGCCACGTTAAATCAGCTCAAAGCCGCAATAAAAAACAAACGCAAATCTTTGGGCAGCAAAGAAGCCATTGCTGATTTTTCTGCGCAAATAAAATTGGTGGACCAAAGCATTATCAACTATTTGGATATTGCCGATACCCCCGAAAAATGTGATGAATACCAAACCAAAGTCTCTATTCAACTGGAAGAACTGGAAGGTAAATTTGCAGATTATGACGCGTTTATTCCCAAAATAATTGAAAAAAGGGAGGAGGTTCATGCCGCTTTTGACAATAAAAAAACGGGCCTAATTGAGCGTCGCAATAAAAAATCAATTGCTTTAAAAACTGCAACAGCGCGCATTTTAAAAGGAGTTGCCAAAAAAGTGGAAACCTTAAAATCCACTGCAGAAATAAATGGTTATTTCGCATCCGACTTAATGATCAACAAGGTCCGTGACATCATCGATCAGCTAAACGATTTGGATGAAAGCGGGAAAGCAGAAGAAGTAGCCACTTCTTTAAAGGTTGCCAAGGAAGATGCCTTACGTAAATTAAAAGACAAGCAGGAGCTGTATGAAGATGGCGAAAACGTTATTAAACTGGGCAAGTACAAATTTGGTGTAAATAAACAGCCCCTAGATTTAACCATAGTTTTCAAAGACAATCACCTCAATTATCATCTAACAGGGACAGATTTCTATCAAAGACTGACCAACAAAGTACTGGTAAACAGCCAGAAATATTGGGATCAAGAATACCCTTCTGAAAACATCACAGTGTATAGGGGGAGTTACTTAGCATTTAAACTGTTTAAGGAAACACCCTGGGACCAATTGGGCGATGCCTCCCAAGAAGACTTGGTACAATTGGTAAAAAAGGCAAGTAGTGCCAACTACAATGAAGGGTATACAAAAGGGGTACACGATGAGGATGCGGCAAAAATATTACTAACCCTAGTTAATACGCATAAAGACTTGGGTTTACTGCGTTACTCACCTGCCATAAGGGCCCATGCACAATACAGTTGGTTTTCATTTACTGAAAAGGAACGCTGGCATTTTAATCGGATGATAAAAGCGGCTGGATCTGTTTTGGAAGTATTCCCTTACTCTAAAGAGTTTAATTACCTGATAGATGAATTGCAGCAAAAAATCCATAGGCTTATTTCTGAAACTCAGCTATTTTCAAGTGCTGAAATTAATGATATATCAAATTATTTATTTGAAGAATTACAGGGTAATGATGCCTTTGAAGTAAGTTCAGAAGCAGAGGAATTAAGGCAAGTCTTTAATAATGTCATGAAAGCTAAAAATGCTGATTTACGTTTTAAAGAAGCCATTGACAATACCAGTACATTTCATGAGAAAATAAAACTCGCAAGGCAATGGGTTGCTGCATTCATCAATCAGGAGCATCCAAAGAATGCCCGTTATATTGATGAGATCGTTTGTAATTGCTTGTTTGATCAACCCATTGCAAAAAAGAAAATGATTTCACCAAATGCTGTCATTCATAATTTAGCGGGGAACCACCCTACCATTATAGATGGAGAATTTCATTTTAATTATCATGATTTTGTGGCTACTTTAACTCATTTCACAAATGAGGAGGTACCCGCTTATCAAGCCTTTAAAAAGGCAAAAACCGATATTACCCTTCAGTTAAAAGAGCAGTTAAAATTGGAAGAGTATAAACCTCAGGTTCTGACTTCCTTTGTGCGTAACAAACTAATCGACCAGGTTTATTTGCCATTATTTGGAGAGAACCTGTCCAAACAGCTTGGTACAGTGGGGGACAATAGTCGAACAGATAGAATGGGGCTTTTGCTTTTGATATCGCCTCCTGGCTACGGTAAAACCACTTTGATGGAATACATTGCCAACCGATTGGGCTTAGTCTTTATGAAAATTAACGGGCCAGCCATAGGCCACGAAGTTACTTCCGTAGACCCTGAAGCAGCCTCAAATAGTGCAGCAAAAGAGGAGTTAAAAAAGCTGAATTTAGCCTTTGAAATGGGGAATAACGTAATGTTGTATTTAGACGATATTCAACATTGCCATCCAGAGTTTTTACAAAAATTCATATCCCTTTCTGATGGTACTAGAAAAATCGAAGGAATATATAACCGGAAACCACGCACCTATGACCTTCGAGGCAAAAAGTTCTGTGTAATAATGGCCGGAAACCCCTATACAGAGAGTGGGGCAAAATTCCAGGTTCCGGACATGCTATCCAACCGAGCCGATATTTATAACCTTGGGGACATTATAGGCGATTCAGACCATCAGTTTAACCTCAGCTTAATAGAAAATTCTTTAACGAGCAATCCTGTATTGAATCAACTGAGGAACAAATTTCTTGAAGATGTATATACCTTGTTAAATCGGGTTGAAAACGAGACACAAGACGGTGTACTTCATGGAAATCACACCAATCAAGAAATTCAGGATTACATAAGCGTAATCCAAAAGGTATTAAAAATAAGAGACACTGTACTCAAAGTAAACCAGGCTTATATAGAAAGCGCTGCTAAGGATGATGCCTACAGGACTGAACCCCCATTTAAACTACAAGGTTCTTATCGAGACATGAATAAACTGGTATCCAAAGTGGTTCCTATTATGAACAATAAGGAGTTACAAAATCTTTTGTTGTCGCATTACGAAAGTGAGGCACAAACGCTTACAAGTTCCGCCGAAGCCAACTTATTAAAATACAAAGAACTAACTGGCACAATTACACCATCAGAACAAGCTAGATGGGATGAAATAAAAAACACTTTTTTTAAAAACAACAAGTTAAGAGGCTTAGGAAATCAAGATGAAATGGCGCAGTTAGTGCTACAAATGGTCAATTTCAGTGATAACCTAGAAGGCATAAAAGAAGTGCTGGAACGCGCCATTAAGGCAAAAGGATAAATTGAAACTACTACTTTGCTGAGGCTGAAACAACCTAAAAACAACAACAAACTGTAAATTTCCGCTAAAAAGTATTTTAACTGTTTTTCTCCACCCAGTTCAAACCAATTACTCACTTTTGACAAGGCACAAGGCATGCTTGAACTCTTCAGAAATGTGCTATAAACATAGATAATTCAAAGTCGAGGCTCCCACTGAGAAACTGAATCCTGTTCAACGCCTTCCAAGGTTGAGGTAATGGAGGAATATTCAACGTCTATGGGGTTTTGGTTTTCACCCATGCTTACTATATTAAAGCCCAAACATAAAAAAAGCGGTAAATATCCCTATGGATAATTACCGCTTTTTTTGATCTATGGATCGATCGATTATGGTAATTTACTTCTCGTCAATAAACTGTTTTTGAACTTGGTCCTCTTCTTCTTTTTCTTCATGCTCCTCATTTTCTTCATCAAAGAAACGTTTCTGGAAAATAAGGATGATGCCTACACCTACAAAAATGGAAGCATCGGCTATATTGAATATTGGCCATAGGGCTGTGTAGCCTCCACCAAAGATTGGAATCCACTCCGGTACAAAGCCTTCCCAAATGTCAATGTAAAACATGTCGACTACCTGTCCATGAAACCAAGGCGTAGCCGAATCAAAAGGGGCATTTCCAAGCCACACACCATAAAACACACTGTCTATAAGATTGCCTATTGCTCCACCGAGAATCATGGCAATACATACAATGTATCCGGGATGTGCTTTTTTAGTGATGAGGGAATACAAATAATAACCTATACCAAACATGGCTACCAAGCGAAAACTGGTCAGCAAAAGTTTCCCATATTCGGAACCTAATTGCATGCCAAATGCCATTCCCGGATTGGTGGTATAATGTAACTTGAACCAATCACCAAAAACTTTGATCTGTCCCGCCGTCCCAAAATCCATTCCGTAATGGACCATCATCTTCACTGCCTGATCAATAACGATCACCAGTAAGGTGATGCCAAAATACTTCCAATATTTCATATTTATACTTTCTCTACTTTAACGGCGAGTTCAAACTCATCCATGTCCAATACGGTGGAATTATTACTTGCCCCATCTAGGGTTAACGCTAATGCTTGTGTCTCAGTTTTAATATAGTCGGAGAAATTCAACAAAGCATTGTCCACAGTTTCATTCAAAGGAGCGATCTGAATTTGGATCTTATCCTGTACTTCAAGCCCCATGTCCTTACGCAGGTTCTGGATTCTGTTGACAAAATCCCTGGCAATACCTTCTTCCTTCAACTCGGTGCTTAAAGTAACATCCAAGGCCACAGTGATGCCATTGTCCGTTGCAACGGACCAACCCGGAATATCCTGAGATTGGATCAATACTTCTTCCAATTTCAAGGTGGCAGCTTCTCCATCAATACTGATTTCCACTTGACCTTCCTTCTCAATTTGAGCGATTTCTTCTTTGCCCCATTGCTGAATGAGTTGGTTGACAGCCTTCATTTTAGGACCAAAACGCTTACCCAAAAGAGCAAAATTCGGCTTGACACTCTTTACCAAAATGTCAGAAGTATCATCTATGTATTCAATTGATTTTATATTAACCTCTGATTTAATGAGGTCCTCTACATGGGCAATCAAGGCTTTGGTTTCTTCATTCAATACCGGTATAAGCACTTTCTGAAGTGGCTGCCTCACCTTTAATCTTTCTTTTTCTTAAGGAATGTACCAAAGATGAGATGTCCTGTGCCAGCTGCATGCTGTTTTCCAAAGACAGGTTAATCAATCCTTCATCGGATGGTTTCCAATCTGTCAAATGCACAGACAACGCTTTGGTATCCAAGCTTGCAGTAAGATTCTGAAACAACCAATCTGCATAAAATGGTGCTACAGGAGACATCAAGCGGGCAATGACTTCCAAGCATTCATACAAGGTCTCATAGGCAGCCTGCTTGTCTGCATTCATGTCTCCACGCCAGAAACGTTTCCTTGCCAACCGAACATACCAATTGGACAATTGATCCACGGTAAAATTCATAATGGCCCTGGAAGCCGGCGTGATGTCATAATTTTCGTAGGCGGTCTCTGTTTCCTTGATTAGCGATTGCAGCTTGGAAAGTATCCATCGATCCAGTTCGGGCCGCTCGTTAACGGGTATTTTGTTTGATGCATCATATGCGAAGGCATCCAAATTGGCATATAAGGCAAAGAAATTGTAGGTGTTTTGAAGGGTTCCGAAAAATCTTCGTTGCACCTCCACTACGCCTTCTTTGTTAAACTTCAGGTTGTCCCAAGGGTTGGCATTGCTCAGCATGTACCAACGCAAGGCATCAGGTCCAAATTCCTTAAGTGTTTTGAATGGATCCACTGCGTTGCCCAGACGTTTGGACATCTTGTTGCCATTTTTGTCCAGCACCAAGCCATTGGCAATAACGTTTTTGAAAGCCACGCTATCAAACAACATTACGGCTAAGGTATGAAGGGTAAAAAACCATCCTCTTGTTTGGTCTACGCCTTCTGCGATAAAATCGGCAGGATAATTGGCCTTAAAGATTTCGTCATTTTCAAAAGGATAATGCCACTGGGCATAAGGCATGGCTCCGGAATCAAACCAAACATCGATCAGATCCGGCTCACGGAACATCTTATCCCCATTTTCTGCTACCAATACGATATCATCAACAAAAGGTCGGTGAAGATCCACCTCTTTGCCTTTGTATGGAGATTCTTTCATGTATCCTTTGGCTACTGATTCTTCTATGGCTGCTTCCAATTCTGCCACCGAACCGATACACCTTGTTTGGGTGCCCTCCTTATTTCTCCAGATAGGTAAAGGTGTTCCCCAAAACCTTGAGCGACTAAGGTTCCAGTCCACAAGATTCTCCAGCCAATTACCAAACCTTCCGGTTCCGGTAGATTCAGGCTTCCAATTGATGGTCTTATTAAAAGCTACCAGCTTGTCTTTATAGGCAGTAGTTTTGATAAACCAGCTTTCCAGTGGATAATACAATATAGGCATGTCCGTACGCCAGCAATGTGGGTAGCTGTGCTCGTACTTCTCTACTTTAAAGGCCTTGTTTTCATTTTTCAGAATGATGGAAATAATGACATCTGTGCTCTTGTAAGCCTTGTCACTTTCATCATCGTGACTATAATTTTTAACATAAAAGTCATCTACACCAAAGGTCTTGTGTACGGGGATTTCATGCTCTTCAATTTTGGAAAGCAAATACTCACCCACCACAGGAAGGAACTTTCCTTTTTTATCCACAATAGGTATTTCCATACCTTTTTCATCTTTCAAAAATATCCCCGGAACATTTTGCTGTGCAAGCGTTCTGAAATCATCTGCACCAAAGGCCTTGGCCAAATGAACAATTCCGGTACCATCTTCAGTGGTCACATAATCTGCCGAAATCACGGTAAATGCAGGTTCAGGAAGTGCCAATTCTTCGATAGGAAACAATTGTTCATATTTCATTCCTATCAAATCCTTCCCCTTAATTTCTCCCACAATTTGATAAGGAATAACCTTGTCTCCGGGTTGATAAGCATCCAAATCTACCTTAGCTCCTTTAGGATTAAAATAGGCCGACATCCTGGCCTTGGCCAATAGTACGGTCTGGGGTTCGTAGGTGTAAGGGTTAAATGTTTTGACCTTTACATAATCCAACTTCTCCCCGATGGCAAGGGCTGAATTGGAAGGCAGGGTCCAAGGCGTGGTAGTCCATGCCAAAATATAAAGGTCATCCTCACCTTTTACCTTAAACTGTGCAGTGATAGATGTGTCTTTTACATCTCGGTAACTTCCCGGCTGATTAAGTTCATGTGAACTTAGCCCTGTACCTGCAGCCGGTGAATAGGGCTGTATGGTATAGCCCTTGTAAATCAAGTCTTTTTCGTAAAGCTTTTTAAGCAAATGCCATAGACTTCTACATACTTCACATCAAAAGTGATGTAAGGATCATCCAGGTCTACCCAATAGCCGATTTGCTCCGTAAGGTTGTCCCATTCATGTTTGTAACGCATGACGGTTTCCCTACATTTTTGATTGTATTCTTCTACAGAGATTTTTTTCCAATATCTTCCTTGGTGATTCCCAGCTCCTTTTCTACCTGTAACTCTACAGGCAAACCGTGGGTATCCCAACCTCCCTTTCTTTTTACTTGAAATCCTTTAAGTGTTTTATAACGGCAAAAGACATCTTTAATTGCCCTTGCCATTACATGGTGAATCCCCGGGGTTCCATTGGCTGAAGGTGGACCTTCATAAAAGGTATAGGCAGGTGCTCCCTCCCTATTGCTAATGGATTTTTCAAAAACGGCATTGTTTTTCCAAAAAGCCAATACGTCCTCCCTATTTTGGGATAATCTACCTGTTTAAACTCCTGATATTTCTTCACTGTAATTAGAAAATATTATCTGTGTGTTGATGCGTCTTAATTTTTAGGACATTTGTAATCTGTCCAAAACGAAGCCGTAAAGTTAATAGAAAACAGGGGTATATGTATGGCAATTGAAGAAAATCTATGCACTTGGCCTACTGAGGCTAAGATAAACACTTATTTGGCAGTTTTAAATAGGGCCTTTGTTCAAGTTATTGCTTTTGAGCTGGGTAAATAGCCTTATTAATTATTGAATTGTGTCCTTGTTTCTTAGAGATGTTAAGCAAATTCAGAGTATGTAAAACAGACATCTATTCCTATGGCTTCGACTCCGCTCAACCGCCGATAATGGAAGAAGTGTTTGTGCCGACAGTGTCGAAAAGTATTATTCTTAAGCTATTATTTTAGAATGTTTACGAAAAAATCAACCTTTGTCCCCCATTGAAATAAAGGGGGAGTTTGGTTTTTCGGGCATTTACGCGTACGTACCTGATTTATCATTTCTATGGCCCACATAAATTCTAACCATTCAACACTAAAATACCATTTCTTGCAACTCCCTCTTAATACAGGAGTCACGGAAAATAGGGTTTTAAGCAAATTTTGGAATAGTGAATATTCTTAGATTGTTATCCCTTTTTTTCTGAAGACGTATCTATCAATTACACTATAATTAATATCGGATTTCGATTATAGCCTACCTGAAAGAAATGGAGAAGCCTGAAGGGCTGAAAATATAATAGCCACGGGTGAAGCCCGTGGTCAGGGATACCTACTCGATCTTGATTTTGGCGACATTGTTGCGCCTTTTCTGCAACAATGTCGCCAAAATCTAACCTACGAATTCGATTTATTTAGGGATTCCAGTTCTTCAACAAATCCCTTTTGATCCATCTTTGAAGGGGGCTAGGGGAATTATTTTAGTAGGCCCCTATTTTTCAGCATCTTATATTTGAGTGTTTACGAAGGAATCCCCTTAGTTCCCCTTTGAAGAAAAGGGGGAGTTTGGTTTTTTAGGACTTACGAGTTCATTCCTGATTTCCAATTTCTCTTACACAAAACTCAGGTACCGGGAATGGTGATCCCTTTTACTCGCCGGTAAAGTGAGAGGGCATGTTTGTCTGTCATTCCGGAAATAAAATCCAACAGGCCTCTCATTAGGGCATAGGCATCCCTAGATTTTTGAAGTTCCAGCTCTTCTGGAAGCAAGCGTAAAATGCTCTTATTGTGCCCTGAAAACTTTTCTTTAGAAAAATGAAAATGAAACAAGGCTTCCGAAAATGTAGCCAACAAGCCTTCCAGTACTTGGTATCCGGCAGCCTCCTTTTCCAGCACAGGCTGGGACCTATATATTTTTTTAACCGAGAGTGAAGTGATGGCCTCCAGATTTTCGGCGGAAGGGATAATTTCAGTTAGTGCTTGGTCAAACTTCCCACTTAAGATATCGACTTCTTTTTCCTCAAAAACAGCAGAGGTTTCCTGAATTAACCGGCTGATGGCCATGGCGCGCATAATGGCTAGTTTTTGTTTTGGGCTGCTGTATTTTTGAAGTTTCTCCGGATCGTATCGATCTCCTATTATCCCAGCCATTAGAGAGATCGTTTCTTCCAAAGAAACCAAGCCGAGGGTACAACCATCTTCCAGATCTATGATACTGTAGCAGATATCATCTGCAGCCTCCACCAAAAAGCCAAAGGATGCCTCATCCAGCAATTTTCCGCCAATTTGGGAATGCCCATCCCCTTTGCAAGATGCTCATAATCTGTAATGTTACTAGTATAAAACCCAAACTTCTTCTGGCTTCTTCTCTTCTCACCAGTAGCCTTGCTCCAAGCCGGTCTGGGATATTTGGTAAATGCCGCCAGCGTAGCGGGAGAGATATTCATCCCATTTCCTTTGTCCACCAACATGCGAAACCCTTGGGCATTTCCCTCAAAGTTGGTGAGATCTTCCCATTCATTTTCCGAACACTTTTGTTGCCAAAGTTTGCCGGTGGTATGAAACTTAAAGAAATCTGAAATTGCCTCCTCTCCGGCATGTCCAAAAGGCGGATTGCCAATATCATGGGCCAAAGCCGCTGTTGCCACAATCCCTCCTATGTCAAAAGGCTGCAATTTCTTCGATGCCAAGGCAGGGTACTTGTCTAACAAAAACTTTCCGGTAGACTTGCCCAATGAGCGGCCCACACTGGAAACTTCCAGACTATGGGTAAGCCTGGTGTGCACAAAATCATTTTCAGGAAGGGGAAAAACCTGGGTTTTATCCTGAAGATTTCGAAAAGGAGCGGAAAAAATTATTCGATCAAAATCCCGCTCAAATTGACTTCTCTGAAGATCCGTATCCGAAGGCTTTAACCCTTCGGGCAATAGTAGTTTTTCCCAATTCATCATAGCACTTCAAAAATACGAAGTGTAGCCTTAGGTAAAAAGAAATGGCCGGACTATTTCCAACCACCTCCCAATGCACGGTAAAGATCCACTACAGTGAGGAACATTTCAATCCTTGTATTGGTCTTGTCCAGCTCTGCCTCCAGAACTCTTGATTGAGCCGTAATCACCTCCAAATAAGTAGCATATCCACCACGGAATAATTCGTTGGCCGTAGAAACTGCATTGAGCAAGACTGCTGTTTCTTCATCTCTGAGGCTGTAAATATTTCTTAGATTTCCCACACGCTGAAGTTTACTTGACACTTCTTGGTAACCATCCAATATGCGCTTTTGATAATTGTATAAGGCAATTTTATTGGAGGCTATGGATTGATCGTAACCCGCTCTGATACGGTTTTGAGCAAATATTGGGGCTGTCAAACCACCCAATATTCCAATGGTCAAGCCACCGGGCATTTCCAACGCAGCCGGAAGACTCTCATCATTCAATCCTACATAGGGGTTAGACTTAAGGAAGGTAAAAACTCTTTTCTAGCTGCCTCTACATTAAAATTACTTGCCCTCAGCTCATGTTCCGCTTGACGGATATCAGGTCTTCGAAGCAACATGTCTGATGGCAAACCGGCTTCCATCCCATAGGGAAGTTTGATTTCCAACAATGAAGAGGCCCTTTCAATAGGTTGAGGAAACCGGCCAATTATAAAGTTAAGCCTATTTTCCGTTTCAATGATCTCCTGTTGCTTCTCATATGAAAGACTTTTTGTAGAGAGCAACTGGGCAGAAAATTGCTGCACAGCCAACTCTGTAGCCCTACCGGCCATTTTCTGAATTTTAATCAGCTCCAAGGCCATCTCTTGGTACTCAATATTTCTATTGATGGTTTCGAGCTGAATGTCTAAGCCCAACAATTGATAATAAATTCTTGAAATCTCAGCCACCATATCGGTGACCACCAGGTGTCTCCCCATACCTGTAGCTAGAAATTTTTCGTAATCTGCTTCCTTTCTATTTTTTACTTTTCCCCAAATATCAATTTCCCAAGTACTCTGAAAGCCTATGAAATTATTCTCAGTTCTGTTGACAACATTTCTGTCACCATTGATGGTGCCACTAAACAAGTTGGGGCGAATATCACCGGATCGGTAACGGACCATCCCATTTAAGGTAGGATACATTTGCCCTTTAGTAATTCTATACTGAGACCTAGCAATCTCTATTCTCTCTAAAGCTGTAAGGATATCCAAGTTATTCTCAAGCCCTGTTTCGATTAGGCTTACCAAATTTGGATCATTGAAGAACTCCTCCCAAGAAATGTCACCAATACTGGCAGAATCCTCTATATCTAAAAAGGTTTCGGGAAGTGGCTCCATTTCAGGCATCACCGGAGCCTCAATACTTTTACAGGCAAACACCGATACCATCGCTAGGATGCCTATGGAAAGACGAAGGATCAATTTATTTTTTAAAAACATGGAGTATTTGTTCAATTATTTGAAAAAGATACTTGAGTGTTATCTTTCTTTTCTGAAGTTGGCTTTTCATTTTCTTCCACTTTTTGGAAAGTAAAATGAGCGAAAATCACATACAGTCCAGGAATGATGATCAATCCGAATATGGTCCCGATTAACATTCCCCCAGCAGCAGCCGTACCAATGGATCGGTTACCCAATGCTCCGGCACCTGTGGCCATTGCCAAAGGCAACAATCCTGCTATAAAGGCAAAGGAAGTCATTAGTATAGGCCGTAGTCTGGTCACAGATCCTTCCACAGCGGCTTGTATCACAGAATGCCCTGCTTCTCTTTTCTGTATGGCAAATTCCACAATCAATATGGCATTTTTACCTAATAGACCAATGAGCATGATCAATGCTACTTGTGCATAGATATTGTTTTGCAAGCCCAATAAGTATAGAGAAATGAAGGCTCCAAATACTCCCACCGGAAGGGATAAAATTACCGGAAGTGGTAAAAGGAAACTTTCATATTGAGCGGAAAGAATTAAATAGACAAACAACAAACAGATCAAGAAAATAACGATGGCCTGATTTCCTGAGGTCACCTCTTCTCTGGACATGCCATACCAATCATGATTATATCCTTGTGGCAGTTTTTCGGCTGTTACTCTTTCAATGGCTGCAATCACATCTCCACTACTGTACCCAGGAGCAGCGGAACCTTTTACTGTAGCTGAATTGTACATATTGAATCTGGTTAACTGCTCCGGTCCGTAGGCTTTTTCCATGGTCAGGAACGAGGAGATGGGCACCATTTCTCCCACATTATTTTTCACTTGAAGGGCCATTACATCTTCGGGCTTGGCTCGGTATTCCGGCCCGGCTTGTAACATCACATCATACATCTGCTCAAAGCGGACAAAATCAGAAACGAATTGCCCACCTAATAATACCTGCATGGTGCCTAGGGCTTTGGCTATGGTCACCCCATTTTTCGCTGCCTGATCCTGATCAATCCTGATAAGAAATTGAGGAAAAGTAGGGTCAAAGTCGGTATACGCAAATCCTATCTCAGGGCTGGCCATCAGCTCTTCGACCAAATCATTGGTAACTGTGGACAAACGCTCCAGATTACCTGTCCCTGTTTGGTCAAGAACTTTCATCTGAAATCCACTGGAGTTACCAAAACCGGAAACTGTGGGAGGTAAGAAGAAACTAATTTTCGCATCAGAAATTTCCTCACCTAGTTTTTCAAATTCATCCAAGGTCTGCTGAATGGGCAGGTCCTTCCTCTCATCCCATGATTTCAAGTTGACCATTGCCATCCCATAAGAGGCGCCGGAAAGACCATTTCCAAGTGAGTAACCTGCCAAACTGGAAACAGAAGCTACCGCCTCATTTCCTTCCAGTTTATGAATCAATTCATCCAAAACCTTTTCAGTTCTTTCTACTGTTGCACCAACAGGAGTGGTTACATTGACATACACCATGCTTTGATCCTCTGTAGGAATAAAGCCTGTTGGCAGGATTTTACTTACACCCCAAGTGGCCACAAAGAAAAAGAGCAATATAAGTGTTGTAACTCCTTTTCGAGGCACCAAGAAGGTGACATATTGTAGGTATTTATTTTCAAAGAAATTGTAATAATGGTTGAAACCATTGAAGAAACGCTGCAACAAAGTTTGTTTCTTTTCTTCTCCATAGTGATTTTGAAGCAAGATCGCACAAAGTGCAGGGGTTAATGTCAGTGCATTGACTCCGGAAATAAAGATGGCTATGGCCAAGGTCAAGGAAAACTGTCTATAAAAGACCCCGACAGGCCCTGACATAAATGCCACCGGTACAAATACTGCAGACATCACCATGGTAATGGCAATAATGGCCCCACTGATCTCTTTCATGGCGGCGAATGTTGCCGCCCGCGGCGCCAGCCCTTCCTTCTCCATTTTGGCATGGACAGCTTCCACCACCACAATGGCATTATCCACCACTATCCCTATGGCCAATACCAGTGCAAATAAAGTGAGCAGGTTGATAGAAAAGCCCAACCACTGCATAAAAAACAAGGTCCCGATCAGGGCTACCGGCACTGCAAGTGTAGGGATAAGGGTGGAGCGAAAATCCTGAAGGAAAATAAACACCACAATAAAAACAAGAATAAATGCTTCTACCAAAGTCACCAATACCTCATGAATGGAAGCATCCAAAAACCTGGACACATCATAGGATATTTTATAATCCATCCCTGAAGGGAAGTTGTCCTGCTTAATTTGTTCAATTTTCTCTTTGACATTGGCAATGACCTCACTGGCATTGGATCCGGGACGCTGAATAACCATCACAGAGGCGGCAGGCTTACCGTCCATTTTGGCAATCCTACCGTAATTAAGGTTTCCAAATTCTACATCCGCAATGTCTTTTAACCTTAAAATAGATCCATCAGGATTGGCCCTGATGACCAAGTTTTCATATTGTTTGGGTTCATAAAATTTCCCGGTGTATTTAAGGACATACTGTAACATTTGCATGTCTTTACCGGAGCTGATCCCTAACTGACCGGGAGCTGCCTCCACATTCTGATTATTGATGGCTGCGATAACATCATCTGTGGCCACTTTATAAGCCGTCATGCGGTCAGGCTTGAGCCAAATCCTCATGGAGTAATCCTTGGTACTCATGATTTCGGCAAGGCCTACACCATCCACCCGCTGCAGTTCTTGAAGCACATTGAGATCTGTGAAATTATAGATAAAGGCTTCGTCTAATGAAGGGTCCTCACTGGCCACATTGATGTACATGAGCAAGCCTTCCACTTGCTTTTCCACCGTTACCCCGGCTTTGGTAACAATTTCCGGCAGGTCATTGACCACCGTAGAAACCCTATTCTGAATCTCTACCGCTGCCAGATCCGGATCAACGCCGGCTTGAAAATACACTTTGATGACTACTGTACCCCTATTACTACTTACGGAGGTCATGTAAGTCATTCCCGGCACACCATTGATTACTTTTTCAAGAGGAGTAGCCACTGTCTTGGCTGCCACTTCTGCATTCGCTCCCCTGTATTTGGCACGAATGGATACAGATGGAGGGGCAATATCCGGGAAAAGTTCTACCGGCAAAGTAAAAAAGATAACAATCCCAGTAACACAAAGAAAAGGGATATCACCAGCGATAAAACCGGCCTTTTTATAAATAAATCAAACATAGCTTATTTTTCTGTACTGGTAGGCATTACTTCTGCAATGGTATCGTCATTTTTAGACACAGGGATTTCGGTTTCTCCTGCGATCATTTTCGGCTGAATGGTCATGCCATCCTTGACATTTTGGATACCTTCAAAAACAAGACGCTCACCCTCTTCCAAACCTGACTCTATAATATAATAATGGGAAAACCTTGCTCTCGGAATAATGCTACGCATTTCCACCTGATTGTCTGCCTTCACTATATAAACAAAGCTTCTGTCTTGAATTTCAAATACTGCCTTCTGAGGGATAATGATGGCATTTCTGATTTTATTGGTTAGAATAATCTTGCCCGTAGCCCCATGTTTCAAGATTTTACTGGGGTTGGGAAACAAGGCCCTAAAGGCTATGGAACCGGTATTGGCATTGAATTCTCCTTGCATGGTTTCAATAATTCCCTCATAAGGATATGGAGCGCCATCGGCAAGCACCAATTGGACCACATTGTTTTCTGTAGTTTCATCCTTTGATTTGATATATTCCAAATATTCCTTTTCTGATACATTGAAATAGACATGGACGGAACTAATGTTAGAAACAGTGGTAAACAAGCTTCCTTGGTCTACCAAACTACCGGTTTTTAAAGGTATTCTATCAATGATCCCATCAAAAGGAGCTCTGATATTGGTATACGAAAGCTGCACTGCAGCATTGTCCATGGCAGATTTTGCTTCCTCAATTTTGGCCAATACAGCATCGTATTTTGCCTTGGTGAGGTTCAATTCTGACGCTGAGATTACATTATTGTCCACCATGATTTTCAATCGCTCCACCTCAAATTCGATCACCTTGGCTTCAGCTTTGGCACTTTCAAGATTTGCCTTGGCTTTGGCTAGTTCCGCTTTATACTCTTGCTCGTTGGTTTTGAAGAGAATTTGACCTTTCTTAACCTCCTGGCCTTCATCCACATTAACTTTTTCCAGAAATCCCTGTACCCGAGCCCTTAACTCCACGTTTTGTATCGCTTTGATATCTGCCACATAATCTCTGTGTAATATGGTGTCTGATGCCACCACTTCTATTACCGGAAACTCCTTGATTTCTTGTACCTTCTTACCGGCATTATTTTCACTATTACATGAAAAAATGAAAATCACCGGAATAAAAAAGACGAAAATTCCGATTTTATTTAATTTTATTTTGCTCATATTCGTTGCCAACACTAGTTTTACTTTTATTCAATCTTTAAAGCAGATGTACAATTTACACTTTAAAGCAACAACAAATAATACAATAATTTTGATGAAAACCAGATAGATTTTGCCAAAGTAACTTTTACAGGTTTTCAACGGGCAATATCATGGATAAGTAAGCCTGCATCCTCATTCATTGATTAACGCCTCATCTAAGCCTGTTCATTCTATTACTTATTGTATATTTGCAGCAATTTAATGTCAAAAATATGTTCAAACGACCACTAACATTACTAGCCCTTTTAAGCTTACAATTTCACGCAATCTCTCAGGAAATCCCCCAACCTAGAAGTTACGTAGCCTATCAAGTTTCGGAAAAGCCCATAGTAGATGGCCAACTAAATGAATCCGCATGGCAAGCCGCAGATTGGTCCGAGCCCTTTTTGGATATTCAAGGCCCTGACTTGCCCACTCCCAATCAACTGACCCAAATGAAAATGCTTTGGGATCAAGAATATTTATACATAGGGGTCAAATTATATGAAAAAAACATCTGGGCCACTTATACTGAAAGAGAATCCGTCATCTTTCATGAGAATGACATAGAAGTGTTTATAGATCCTGATGGAGACACCCACAACTATTATGAAATTGAGGTCAATGCCTTGGGGACACTCTGGGACTTACTTTTGACCAAGCCTTACAAAAACGGTGGTAAACCAATCAATGGATGGAATATCAACGATCTAGAATATGCCATCCACCTGAGTGGAACCATCAATGATCCTACAGATTTAGACGACTATTGGTCCATAGAAATGGCCATCCCTTGGAAAAGCCTTTCCCAATCCGGCCCATCCTATAAAGCCCCGGCTGATGGTGAACAATGGCGCATTAATTTTTCGAGGGTTCAATGGCAAATTGCACCCAATTCCAATGGGTATAAAAAATTATTAATCCCAAAACCGGTAAATCATTTCCTGAAGACAATTGGGTTTGGTCACCCATGGGTCCAATCAATATGCACCTTCCGGAACGTTGGGGATATTTACAGTTTTCGAAGATCATTGTTGGGGAGGGAAAGCAGGCTTTTCAAGTTGATCCCAATGAAAAAATCAAAAATGAGCTGAGGAAAATCTATGATGCAGAAAAGAAGTTTTTTGCAGGAAATGGACGGTATACCAACAATTTATCTGAATTAAACGTTGATACTAGCCTAACCAAGGTGGAAATTGAAGCCACCCAATCTTGGTTTAAAATTTCCAGTCCGTCTGTTTCCAATGGTGAATACTGGCATATCACTGAAGACAGTAAGATTTGGAAAAAATAAATGTCAAACCCGCACAAGGAGGTATTCATTCAAACCATGGCAAATCTCATCTTATGATAAAAAACACAATTTATTTGTTCCTGCTTGTCCTTTTTGGTGCGCTATTCACAGGCTGCACTGAACCTTCCGAGACCCGATCCTTGGTAAATATCTTGCTGATTGATGCACCCGGAGACTTTGATGAAGTATGGGTGGAAGTGGAAGGCGTGGAAATCCTGCCTGCAGGAAGTCGGGGAAGTGAGGACAATGCCAACTGGGTCAGTATCCCCTATCAAGCGGCCAGCAATATGGTGCTTGTCAGTGCCTTGATCGACGAAACCCAGCTGCTCGTGGGCCGAACAGAATTACAATCCGGTAATATTTCTAAAATCAGATTTCTCCTAGGCGAAGAGGTCTACTTGATCAAAGATGAGGAGCGAATAGACATGAGCATGACTCCTGATATAGAAGAACTTCTGGAACTGGACCTGGACATTACTATTGAAAGTGGCTACTCTTATGACATCATATTGGATCTTGACCTGATACAATCTGTAGTAGCTGACCAAAATGGTGATTATGTTTTTGTACCCCATTTCAGGGCTTTTGTTAGCAACGGCTTATCGGAAATCGCAGGCACGATCCTACCTGTCGATATTGCTCCTCATGTTTTTGCTATATCAGCAACAGACACCTTTAGTACACTTACCTCTGATGATGGCGGTTTCTTTCTCAGCGGTTTACCTGAAGATGAATACCTTTTCAAAATAGAGGCTCCCAGTGGATATGTGGACACTACTTTTAATCTTATGACTTACCCTGACAGTACCTTATCTCTGGAATCGATCACCTTACAAGAAATCACCTCATCCGAATAAAATGGCCAAAGTGAATACAGAGAGTGTGCATATCAAATACATGCTAAGAGCAATAGAATTGGCAGAATTGGGAAGGGGAAGCGTGAGTCCAAACCCAATGGTGGGCTGTGTGATTGTACACAATGGCTTGATTATTGGCGAAGGGTATCATCAAAAATATGGGGAAGCCCATGCAGAGGTTAATGCCATTGCTTCTGTAAAGGACAAATCTCTATTAAAAGAGGCCACACTCTATGTAAGCTTGGAACCCTGTGTACATTTCGGAAAAACTCCTCCATGTGCAGACTTAATTGTCAAGTATCAATTGAAGGAGGTCATCATTGCCGCCGTGGACAGCAATCCATTGGTAGAAAAAAGGAATTCAGAAGTTGGAGCAAGCAGGAATAGGGGTAACTACCGGAATTCTTGAACAGGAGGTTAGAAATCAAAATGTGCGTTTTTTCACCCAGATGGAAAAAAGCGTCCCTATATAATTCTAAAGTGGGCCCAGACAAAAGACGGCTTTGTGGCGCGAACCAACTTTGACAGCAAGTGGATCAGCAATTCGCTAAGCAGGCAGCAAGTACACCGTTGGCGAACAGAAGAAGATGCCATTTTGGTAGGCACCAATACCGCCCGCTATGACAACCCCCGGCTGAATGCCAGAGATTGGCATGGCAAAGATCCATTGAGGCTAGTGGTAGACAAAGAGTTGAAATTAGAAGAAAGTTTGCATTTGTTTGATGGGAAGCAAGACACCATCATCTACAATCACCAACTCAATAAAACAGTCGGAAAGACCGAATGGGCAAAAATGGATGTCTCCATTGATGCCAAAGCAATTGTAGCAGACCTTTATGCCAGAAACATTCAGAGTTTGATTGTGGAAGGGGGAGCAGCTGTTTTGGGAGATTTTATCGCAAATGATTTATGGGATGAGGCCAGGGTATTTACCGGGAATGCCAAATTTGGATTGGGGATTCCTGCTCCTATACTAAGCTGCATACCTGAGGCCCATTACCCGATTAAAGAGGATTTATTAACCGTTTATAAGCACCATGTCTGAGGAAATTAGCCTGCCGAAAAATGCCAACAAGGAGGAAATATACCAAGCCCTTCTGCCACAAGTTAAAGCCTTGCTTTCCGGAGAGGAAGATTTGGTCGCCAATATGGCCAATATGGCTGCGGTGCTAAAGGAGGCTTTTGGCTTTTTTTGGGTGGGTTTTTATATAATCAAAAAGGGTGAATTGGTTTTGGGCCCTTTCCAGGGACCGGTAGCCTGTACCCGGATCCAAAAAGGAAAAGGCGTATGTGGCAAAGCCTGGGAAACCGGTGAAACGCAGCTTGTACCGGATGTCAATGCTTTTCCGGGACATATTGCCTGCAGCGCCTCCTCTCAATCAGAAATAGTAGTGCCCGTATCCAAAGGAAAGGAGATTATCGCTGTGCTGGATATTGATTCCGATCAGCTAGACGCTTTTGATGCAGTGGATCAGAAGTTCTTGGAGGAGATGGTGGGATACTTATAGAAGGTGACTCTTTTATTGAATTTTTTAAGATGGTTTTAGGATCAGTATTTCCATTTTAAATGGGATTTACATGTCTTATTTTAGCTGTTTATAATAAAAATGTAGTTTCTCTCTTAGATTCCTTGTCCGAAATCCTTAATTTGACAGGGAGAAACAGAGCAAAGTAGCTGGGTACATAGTCGATATATACGTAACTCCTCCCCTAAACTTGTTTATATACAATTGTTATGGCAAATAATCATCGCTAATGAACTTAGATAAATTTTCCAAAATAGCAGAATCTCTCAGAGCATATCGAAGAGCTGAATTGAAAGATTTTGAAAGTGAAATTGGATCCAAACCCGTTGAGGCGTTGTATGTTGACCCTTTACCTGGAGAAGCTGTTCTGAAATCAGTACTTTCAAGTAATACCACATTTATACTTGGACGAAAAGGCACCGGAAAGAGTACTGTATTTGCAAAGGCCCAGAGTGTATTAAGAGAACAGAAAAAAGTAATCTCAGCATACATTGATGTAAAGTCAATTTATGATGTTCTAAATGAAGTTGGGATTCCTGACATTGAGCTTGAAAAGCTAGATATATCAGTTGTAACATACCGATCGCATATGCTTCGCAAGATAATGCTTGGAAAGGTTATATCTGATTTATTAGAAGAAACGTCCAAGAGTTGTGATAAACTTACACTACTCGATCGATGGAGTGGTAAAAAGAAACAATATGAAGATCTTAAGTCTTCATTGGCTGACTTAGGCGATCGGGTAAAAAATGCTAAACTTGAATCCCATGAAATTCCAATTCTTCAAAAATCACAAATCAATTAAAAAATCGAGCTCAATCGGAAAAATCACATACAAACTCTCAAGCGATAGGATTAAATGCGAGCGTTAGCTTAGAGAAGGCTTCTGTTGGTGGTAATTTTGAAAATTCATTGTCAGACTTTGATAGAACATTGGACGATAAGGACACTTATCAAGAGTACTCTGATGTAGTGCTTCGATCTTTTCCATTCAATGAAATATTAGATGAAATTCAAACATTACTGTCCGAATCAGGAATGTTACGTTTGGTTGCGTTTTTTGACGATTTCTCTGAACTTAATTTTACCGACCAAAGACTATTTGTAGATGTTATCTTATCCCCATTAAATAATTCCAGCAATGAAAACGTTAAGCTCAAAATTGCAGCCTATCCAGGAAGGGTATATTATGGAAAAATAGACCCAAGCAAGGTAGATACTATCGGTCTTGACTTCTCGGATTTATATGAATCTAATGAGGTCCAAGAAATGGAAAGATCTGCTCTAGATTATACAAAGCGTCTTTTGAGCCATCGATTTACCGCTTTTGGGGAGAATATTGAAGATTATTTGGAATTAAACACCAACAACCTTGATGACATTATTAAGATGATGTTCAGGGCGTCTTTCAATGTTCCTCGAATTATGGGACATTTATTGCATATCCTCTTCCTTGATAGAATATCAAAAGACCAAAAAATTAACCTGACATCCATCCGGCTTGCTTCAAAAAGTATTATGAAAATACAATTTCCAAATATTTTGACAGATTGAACCGCTTCGCATTGGAGCCATTTGAAAATAAACTGGACAGATACAACCAAAGTCAACTCCTAAAATGTATAGTAGAAGAATGTCGAACGGTAAGAAGAAGAATTATTGAAAAAGAAATTGGAGGAAATTACTTCTCTAATTTAGGTGGTAATCCGCAAACAAGTCATTTTATTGTAAGCCCAGAGCTAGAAGATGTTTTCGCTTCACTTGAAAGTAACTTTTTCTTGTCCAGATATAAATATACAAGAGATAAATCAGGAAGCGACGTAATCGTTTACGCTCTATTCTTAGGTTTATGCGAGAGTGAAAGAATGAATTGGGGATATCCAGAAGGTAGAGAATATCGAAATTATTTTGTTCAACGCTGTTTTGAATTTTCAAGAGCTATACACCAATTTCTGTCTAGTAAACAGACTATTAAATGTAACTCATGCGGTCATTGTCATCCTATGGAGATGAAGCAAAGCATAGAATTATTCAAGTGGAAATGTCCCGAATGCATGGAAGGAACTTGCCGTATTGTCAACCTATCTGATGATTTCCAAGAAGAGGTTGAAAAACTGGATCGAGAAATAATGCTGGAACCAGTTGAACTTGAAATAATTGCGACACTCAATTACGAAGATAAAAAAATGAGGGCAGGTGAAATTTCTTCACTTATCGACACAACACATCAAATGGTAGGAAGAAGAACTAGCAAACTTCAGGAAATGGGACTGGTTAACAAAGAACGTGATAACAACGATGGTAAAATGAAGAGTGAAGTCACTGAACAATGTAAATCGACCTATTTTAATAATTAACTTGCCATAACATTATGTATGAAATCATAGCCGCGCAAGCCAAGCACACAAAACCAAAGCTACAGATTCATACATAGGCGTTGGGCTTCAATCCAATTTTCACTCATACAATTGTAATCGTATTTCATGAAATAAACGAATTAATAATTATAATTCATGAAAAGTAATTATTTTTCATGCTATATTTATAATCGTATTTCATAGAAAAGTATAATGAGTAATTATTTTTCACAACAAGTAACTGCATTTCATGGAAAACCTACTCCAGAACCTGGATTTCTTGCTGGGTACGCATTATTAGCAACTATTATAGAAGAAAATGGGGTAAATGTTCCTTTACCTGACAGACTTGCTATTGTTACTGAAAAACATCAACGGTACAATACCGAACAATGGCAGGTATTTACAATCAGACACAAACCTGATAGTGATTTAACCAGTCACTTAACTTTTGCAATAAAGTACGAAGGAATAGATTTATACATTCTAAAAAAGTTTTTTGCGCACACAGGTAAGGAGCCCGTTCTCCACATGATAAAGAAAGAGCCCACCAGTCAGTATAGCAGGAGAGTATGGTTCCTCTATGAATGGCTAATGGATGAAGTACTTGATATACCAGATTTAAAGACAGGAACTTATGTCGAAATAGTCAATCCCAAACTACAGTTCACGAGTTCTTCAATTAATTCGACCCGACACCGAATAAAAAATAATTTACCAGGTACACCAGCGTTTTGTCCCATGATTAATAAAACTGATAAAATCGAAAGCTTTATAGCTAAAAATTTATCTGGTTCAATCGAAAAAGGCTTAGATGGTAGGGATAAAGATCTCATTAAAAGAACTGCTGCATTTCTGTTATTAAAAGACTCAAAAGCCTCCTTTGCCATCGAAGGAGAATACCCCCAAATCTTAGAGCAAGAAACTGGGGCAAAGCAATTGGACAATCAGGAAAAAACAGCTAACAATAGAAGAATTAGAAAGGCTACAAGACGTAGTAATTGGAACTAAAAAACTGAAGAACATGGGACTAAGAACGCAAGAAGGCTTTATCGGAGAGCATGATCGTGATACTTTTTCCCCACTACCTGACCATATATCAGCAAAGTCTAAAGATTTACCATCTTTGATGAAAGGGCTATTAGACACAAATATATTGCTGCAAGACTCAAGTTACGATCCGGTTTTAGCAGCGGCAACAATAGCATTTGGATTTGTATTTATTCACCCTTTCTCTGATGGCAATGGCCGCATACACAGATACCTGATTCATCATATATTGACTCGAATGGGGTATACTAAAAGGGGGATGATTTTTCCCGTATCAGCAGCCATTCTAAACCGGATTGACGAATACCAGTCAATTCTAGCGTCATACTCATCTCAAAGAATAGAATTAGTAGAATGGGAACCAACAGCAGATCACAATGTTAGAATTCTTAATGACACAATTGATATATATCGTTATTTCGACCTAACCAAACAGGTAGAATTTTTATACGAATGCGTAGAAGAAACCATCGAGAAAATAATACCAGCAGAACTGGATTATTTAGAAAAATATGATCGGATGACTAAATATATAAACAATTATTTGTCTTTGCCAGACACCAAAGTGGATTTATTAATCAAGTTGCTAAATCAGAATAAAGGTAGGTTATCAAAGAATAAAAGACAGAACGAGTTTGACGAAATCACCGATGAAGAACTTTCAGCAATTGAAGAGAGCTTTCAGTCCATTTTTGAAAAAAGCAATAAATAAACGAAAGCCCAATAAAACCTAAACTGCATTAAAAGGCAGTTTAGCCAAACGTAGCATTGATGTTTATAAAAATTAGCCAAAGAGATTATCGAACTCTGGGACGAAACAGAAACATGGTAGATAAAAGTCCCTTCTGAACTAAAACAAGAAATTAAAACGCTACACAATAACTAAGCATTCTGACGGCTGGCCCTTTGACCCCTTCGACCCTTCGACACCCTTCGACAGGCTCAGGGACCGTGCTCAGGGACCACAAGCTCAGGGATTAGTTCAGGGTATTGGAAACTTGGTTTACTATGGGGAATGGTTTTCCCTGTTTTATTTTTTAATGGTTGGAGGATGAAAAAAATAGGTAATTACAGGTCTTCCTTTATGGTGTTTTTTTTGGGGTGCTAAAGCCACTTTTATGATGATTCAAGTGTGATTGTTAGGTGGTTTTTCCCTTTTGGACATACCTGTCCCATTAAGCTAACCGGTGCTTTTTATTTTGCTTTCTGATTTTGTTAAACCAGTTGGCTGGTGGTTCCTTGATCAAAGCATGCCAGAGTATGCTTTCTCCGGTTTTGCAATAGGAACACTTTCTGAACAGGGAAGCCGGTTTTTCTCCTACTTCTATTACGACCTGACCGATCTGACTGTCGATATTGACCTTATGTGTGGCCTTGAAGGCACTGGCTAGGATTCCATAATGTCTGATCCGGGTAAAACCCTTGGGTACCCTATAGCACCTTTGTAGAAAATACAAGGTAAGTAGGACGAAGAAAAACTTATTAGCCCGCCCTGTAATAAACAGGGTTTGGTTAGATGAAGGGTTACTGATTCTTTGCTTCTTATTATTATCTTTATAGGTATTAATAAAATAGGCTATCATGCGCTACGCTACTGGGCAAGGACAACAGTACTGACATTAGGCAAAGTAAATTATTTAAATAATCAAGAATATGAAAAGCAAACTTATACTATCTAGTATTATATGGATAATCTCTTTACAATGTTTTGCTCAGTGGGAGTTAAAAGACACAACTGAATTTTCACCAAGACAAGGTCTACCTAATTTCTTTGATAAGATAAATTCAAAACAAGACGTTAAAATTGGATTTATAGGAGGAAGTATCACTGCAGCAAATGGTTGGCGACCTAAAATAGTATCTTGGCTGGAAGAGCAATACTCCATAAATGACTTGTTCAGCTATAGTGCCGCCATTGGAGGTACTAACTCTAAGTATGGAGTGTTTAGAATTGATGAACATTTACTGAGTAAGTCTGATTTTGACCTGATATTCATCGAATTTGCAGTGAATGATGGCGGTGCAAGTTCCTCTGATGTAGAAAAAGCATGGAAGGAATGGTGCGTAAAATATGGTCAAAAAATCCATATACAGATATTTGCTTCGTTTATACAGTTAATGCAGCTTCATTATCTGACTGTGAAAACGGTAAAATGAATATGTCTGCGACTAAACATGATTCAATAGCGTCATATTATGACATACCATCTGTTTTATTGACTCCTCAAACTTATAATAGGATTGAATCAGATTCTGTTGTTTGGTATGACAGCGATTATGACAAAACGACCTTCTTAAACAGTTCTGGGCAGTACGTTTTTACAGCAGACAAAGTTCATCCAACAGATTTCGGACACGAAGTTTATAAGGATATTTTAGCAAAATGTTTATTGAAGATAGATATGTTGAGAGGTGTAAAAGAACATCTTTTAAAGCCTGTATTGAATACCGACAATTATGAAAATACTACGATGATTAAAGGTAAAGTAATGCAATCAAAAAATTACGATTATGTTGATTCAACCGGACAGTTAAGCTATCTCGACAAATTTAACCCAATAGAAAATCCCTATTTTGTTTCTCAAGACACTAGCTCTACTTACCAATTTTCCTTTATAGGAAATGAAATGGGTTTAGATATATTAGTCGGCCCAACAGGAGGAAGGTATATTATTGAGGTCGATGGAGTAAAAAAAGAGTTTGCTAACTGGGATGGTTATTGTTCTTATTATAGAAAGCAGTCAAGGTTTGTGAAATTGAGTGAAACGAAGAAGCATATTGTGAAAATTTATCCATCCGGTCAACCTTTAACTCTTGAAGAAAAAGAAGAAATTCATTGAATAATGACAGTAGAAAAGCAGACTTTGACACCAATCCTGAGAAATATGATAAAAACGAATTGATTTTTTCACATATATTTCTGAATGGAACATTGTCTGATTAATCAACTGATAATATGTTAAGGAAACACCAATAATTGGTCGGTGGATAAATATTATGAAGACGGCAATGTTTGAGTAACTTTGGAGCCTTTTGAGCTGTAAATCATAGCCTGACACATTTTCACAGGCTTTTTCACTGTTAAATTGCTTTTATTTAATAGCTTAAAGTGTTGAATATTAACGATAAGTCTATTGTAGGAAGAAAAGCAATAAAGCCGGCTTCCTGCCTTAGGAGGATTCGTTCAACACCATATATAAGCTATGGCTTGGTCAGTCCTACTTGGAAAATCGTGCGGATTTTCCAAAATCAGTTTTTATTTGGAGAGGTTCGTGCCAACACACGCCACAGCTTATATACATAAACGTTAGCGATTATTAAAGAATGAGAAAACAATACCACATATTAAACGGAGATTCACTTAGACAAAAGTTTCCTGAAAACATTGATGGAGAAATCATTGTAGCTCGAGAATGTTTTGTAGAAGGGAATGTGAAAGGAAACAACCTAGAGGAATTGTTTGCGTCCAGAGCCAAATTTCTTAGTCAGAGTTATGGCGGAACCGAGCAAGGCTATTATGAAAAAGTGGTTTCTGAGTTCCAAAAAAAAAAAAATATAAATTACGATTCAGATATTAATCTTTGGTTTGAAGATGATTTATTTTGTCAAGTAAACTTTTGGTTTGTTTCACATCTTATAACTAATAATATTAGTACCACCAACGTTTATCTTATTAGACCCAAATCACATAATCAATTTGGTTTTGGAGGATTGAGCTATTCTGAATTGAATTTCATTTATAAGAACAAGAGCATTTTGATTGAACTTGAAAAAATTACAAGTCTCTGGGAATCCTATCAGAATGATAACATGGAAAAATTGATGAACACAGCGATGGAATTAGAACCCGTTTACCCGTTTATCCTTAATGCGGTTAAAGCACATATTGAGCGCAAACCAAACGGTGGAACTCCTGGTAGACCAATTCAATCTTTGCTCTCAATAATGAAAGAACTTGAAACGGAAGAATTTAAACCAGTATTTAAAGAATTTAGTAATAGGGAGAGCATTTACGGGTTTGGTGACTTACAAGTGAAAAGCCTTTTTGATCAAATAATAAACAATCGCTAATAACTCCCTTCGACAGACTCAGGGACCATTCTCAGGGCGCATTTTTCGATTTTGGAAACTTGGTTTACTATGAGGAATGATTTTCTTCTTTTGTTTTTTTGCGGTGGGAGATTGAAAATTTACTGATTTTAAATTGTTCTTTGACCTAGGGTTCTTTGCTTTAGTCGCTATTATTCAATAGGTAATCGGTTTTGGAGTGAATTTTAGACTGTTTTTGCCATTAGATCATACCTGCCCCATTAAGCTAACTGGCGCTTTTTATTTTGCTTCCTGATTTTATTAAACCAATTGGCTGGTGCCACCGTTGGTCAAAACATGCAAGCGTATGCTTTCTCTTGTTTTGCAAGAAGGGCACCTTTTAAGCAAGAAAGCAGACTTTCCTTTCACTTCTATTACCACTTAACCGGTTTGACATAAAGCATTGTTTCTTAGCAATTCCGAAGCCTATACTGTGCATTTTATATGTTCCTGGCTATCCCCCCACTTCGCTACAGGTTTTCACCCTCCGGAATAATTTGGTATCATCGAAAACAGCTGCACATGCTGGGCACACTTAACGTATAAAAAAAATAGAGCGCTTTATTTTGATAACTGAATTTTAACAAATATATAAAATATAAAATTTGGTATTTATGCTTTTTTATAAAATAAAAATAATTATATTTAGTTATACTTTGAATTAAAATAAATTCTTTTTAACAATATACGGTACATTTATTACACTAACCATTAGGTGTAATTTCATAGCTTAGATAGCAGTAAGTGACCTTCAAAATATGGTAACTGAATTAGGAGAAAGGTTAACAAGGCAGTTCAGGAAATATATGCCTGATGCTTTTGTATTTGCACTTGCATTGACAATTATTACTAGCATTGTAGCAATGATATGGGCAAAGTCTTCTGCCTTAGAGACTATTCAAGCATGGTACGCCGGTTTTTGGATGCTTCTTGAGTTTGGAATGCAAATGGTTCTCATCTTGGTTAGCGGATATTGTATTGCACTCTCCCCGTTCATCAAGAAGATTATATACAAGCTGACAAACTTTATTCAATCTCCTAAACAGGTATATCCATTCGTGATGTTTATTGGGTTGATGTTGAGTTTGATAAGTTGGGGCTGGATGGTAATAACAGCAGCTTTGGCTAGGGAACTTGCCCTACGAATAAAAGGAATCAATTACCCCTACCTCATTGCTTGTGTCTATTTCTCCGGAGGAATCTGGGTAAGTGGATTGTCTAGTTCCATTCCGCTGTTACTCAACACCGAAAATAACTACTTGATTGAAGCTGGTATTTTGTCTGACACTATTTCAACTTCCTATACCCTTGGATCAATCTTAAATTTATCTATTCTCACTTTTTCTCTAGCACTTGCCCCTATTCTATTTAGATTACTGATACCTCATAATGAACTGGATCTGGAAAAGATGTTATTGACGGAGGATCAATTTAAGGAGCCAACAATTAAGGATGAAGCTAAAAATATGAAACTCCCATATAGGGCGGTATCCGACAGATTGAATAATAGCTCAATATTCCCCTATACAATTGGGCTGATGGGCCTTACATATATTATTTTTCATTTCAGTTCCAATGGGCTAGACCTCAATTTGAACATAATGATTTTTATTTTTGTCATTTTAGGTATGTTTTTACACAAGACACCAATACGATACGGAATAGCAATGCGACATTCAAGTGCTAACATATCAGGAATACTCTTCCAATTCCCTTTTCTGGAATAATGGGAATAATGATTCACACCGGACTAGGTAAAGAACTTGCACAATGGATGTCTGCCAATGCTACGATTGACACTTATCCCCTTATGGCTTTTCTTAGTGGTGGATTTGTGAATTTTGCCATTCCCTCGGCCGGTGGCGAATTTGCAGTAATCGGTCCTAGCATTATAAATGCCGTAAAAGAAATTGGTGCTGGTTTGCCCGAAACCGAATTGAACAATATGATTGCAAGAGCAGCTTTATCAGTGGCCTACGGGGAAACTTTAACTAATTTATTGCAACCTTTTTATTTATTGATAATACTTCCAGTTATGGGTATAGGGATTAAGATACAAGCTAGAGATGTTATGGGTTATTTATTAATACCTTTCCTTATATTTTTCATAGGATGGGCAATTATGGTCACTTTTGTACCCATTTGAGTAATTCTTAAAAAGAAATAATATTTAATCATAGGTATGAAATTATGGCCGTGCAAAGCAATCGCCCAATCCAAAGCTATAGATTCATACATTGGGCCTTAGAGGTCAGTTTGAATTTAAAGTTAATAAATTCGAATTAAGATCCATCCTATTTATGGGGAAGCCTAGACTCTGGGAAACTCCGTGTTTTTTACATTGCTCCTACAAGAGCTCAACCAATGTTGTAGTTCTCTTAGATGCGAGGTAATCATAGATTTCTGTTAAAGATTGATTTAATTTGTCGTCTTCTAAACTCATTGGCGTAATTTTACGCCACTAATACACGGCAATTATACTTTCACACCAAGTGTCGGTTAATAAAAAGCTGATAACATTCTATATTATCATGGCTATCCTTAGGCTATTATTCTTTTAGCTCTTCGTAGATTGCTGCGGTAGTTAACTGAAATTTTCATACTTTTAATCAGCTACGAATTTATACAGTGGTGTTAGCGGTAATGCAAACTAAACCCTCAAAACAGAATGAAAGAAGTACATTTTTTAAACGATATATTTTCCTCGAAGGACTTCAATGAAAGTGAGCTCAAATTGATTTTATGCCAATTTAAACAAGTAAATTTTTCTAAAAGTGAGTACCTGCTGAAAGGGAAAAACCGAAAACCATTATTGGTTTTTAGAAAGGGGTTTCGTTCGTTCTTTTGTCAATGACACCTTCGGAAATGACATTACAACGAATTTTTATGGTCAAAGTGACATCGTTATTGATTGGTCCTCGTTTTTTTTGCGAAACCCGACCCGTGAAAATATTCAGGCATTGACAGACTGCATTTGCTGGCAATTGGATTTTGAGGCATTCCAACAACTATTCCATAGTATAAAAGCTTTTAGAGAACAAGGTCGTAGACGATTGGTTAGTTCCTATTTCGCACTGAAAAACCAAAGTGTATCATTAATTGCAGACGAAGCAAAAGAACGCTATTTGCGATTGTTAAGGGAAAAACCGCACATTGTTCAAAATGTTTCACAGCAACACATCGCTACCTATTTGGGCATCACTAAATATTCGTTAAGTCGTATTCGCAAAGAAATTTCACAATAAATTCCATTTTTGCCATAGGGCAACTTTTTTACCAAAACCAACCGATACTTTTGTTTTCGTAATTAATAAAATAAAAAGTTATGGAAACAATTTTCAATCAAAAAACAGTCGATGGTCTGACAGATCGAATCAATCAATTGAAAACAACCAACAATGCTCAATGGGGGAAAATGAATGCTTACCAAATGCTGAAACATTGTACCTTGAACGAAGAAATGTTTCAAGGAAAAAGACAATACAAACGCCTATTTATGGGCAAATTATTCGGCCGAATGGCTTTGAACGGAATCTTGAAAGACGATAAACCAATGAAGAAGAACCAGCCTACACATCCGGAATTTAAAATAAAGGGAAATGGAAATTTTGAAACAGAAAAGGCAAAATGGATTGACTTGCTCAATGGTTACAACGGATTTTCAAATACAAACTTTGTACATCCCTTCTTTGGTAAAATGACAAAGGAAGAAATCGGCAAATATATTTTCAAACATACAGACCATCATTTGAGACAATTTGGTAAATAATTTTTGCTATGCAAAAAGCCATGTTTATACTAATTGCAATTTTGTCTTTACTACTGCTCTATTACGGAACAGGGAGAAAGAAAAGAAGCATCCGAGGAACCCATATAGATTAATTTGGAGTTGTTGGATTTTATGCTTTGAGAGCTACTTGATTTTATATTTCTCCCAATTGGAAGGTAGTAGTTGATAGAGATCTTTTTGCTTGTGGCTCTGGATTCTTTCGAATACGTCCTTGAGCCATTCAAACTCATTAATTTTGTTCTTTTTGCAGCTGGCCATGAAAGAATACATGGCTGCTGTCATCTCCGCAGCCTTGTGCGATCCTGCAAATAGATACGCTTTACGACCTATAGCTAGTGGACGAACGGCATTTTCAACCAGGTTATTGTCTATTTCCATTTGTCCATGAAGTGCATAAACACTCAGTCCTGCCCATCTTGACCTGGTATATTCTATAGCCTTACCCATTGGACTTGTTGGTCTGTGGCTGTATTGGTGCTTTTCCAGCCATTGCCCCAATCTGTCCAGCACAGGAGTGGCATGCTCTTTTCTCTCCTTCGTTTTCTGTAGATAGTCATACCCCTTTTCTCTCATTCAGGTTTCCAGCTTATAGAGTAGTTGCATTTCATCAAGGACATGAAGGCTTGCCTGTTCCTCATTGTCATTGAGCGCTTTACAAACTTGCGTCTGGCATGTGCCATACAAAACGTTAAATGAATAGTGTCATGTTTCCCATAAAGGGAATCATACACCTTGTAGCCATCTGTTTGGATGATACCCTTAAAGTCAGCAAAGCATTTCTTTAGGACCCGATCGATCCCTCCTCCCTTTTCTGTAATCAAAGAGTACTAGACTATCTACTGGCGCATGATAAAGCCACATGAACCCCTGATGAATACCTTTTTTGTGATCTCTATCTAACACTTTTATAGGCGTTTCGTCTACCTGAAGGTATTTTTGACTTAGGACTACCATACTGAGTAGATCGGAGTGGCTTGAGCTGTTCCCGTGCCCTTGATTACCCAGTCAGAGGCACTCGAAGCAGGGATTCTGACGCCCATCTTGCTGTATTTATCCAGCTGCCTGTGAAGCGGCATTCCGTAGACATATTTGTCTACGATGAGTTGAGCACTACTGATTCTGAAGGTATTCCCTTTTTCTATTACTCTGTCTGGTAATGTACCAATGAGGATGCCTTCACCGTTCGGTCTCGCGTATTTTGGACGTACGTAGCGTTTCACATAAAAAGATGCCGGAACTACTTCCAATACTTCGGTTACTTCCTGACCTATCTGCACACAACCTTCAGTGGATTCTTTGGCTCTATCACCACTTCTTCCCTTCTGGAGCTCTTCGGGAAGGCTCATACGAGAGGTGCCCTTGGCTCTTTCTTTGGAGTGGTTTTTTGCTCTGTGGTAGGTACTGACCTTGGAAAGCTCCTCTTGTACAGCTTTGGGTAGTGCCTAGCTCGAAAAGCCCCATCTGATTTAGTCCCACATTAAAGGGTTCTCTTTTCACTCTTTGGTGCCAAAAATATACTCCCTGAACTTTTCAAGTTCATGCTTTAGGTCTGCTATTGCACTTTCCTCTCGGAGATGGTCAACAATGACTTTGATGGGCTTGGAGCTCTTGCTCATATAGCTTTTTGTAGTCGATTGTCTCATTTTCCATGACATAAAAATAAGCATAAAAAATAGGTTTGAAGCAGTTTTAAGGCACTTACTTAATTCACGTGTTTATTTTCACGCCCTTTTTAAGGGTGTGTATCGGGTTCTGTAGCGTACCGATTCCAGCCTTATCTCTGTGAGGAAGCTGAGTTGAGTACTCGTAATGGCTGTTCCGATGAGAATAGGACGTTCAAAAGTGCCTCGTTCCAACTTTTTGATATATAAGGCAAAACCATACTTGTCCCATTGCAAAAGTCGGATTTGGTTGCCTCGCTTGCCAATAAAAATGAACACATCTCCATTCATGGGCCGTCAAGCTTGTTACGTACCAGTCCAGAAAGGGCATTGATACCAAAACGCATATCAGTGGACTTATCATATAAAAAGTAACGACATGAAGAGATAGCGCAAGCATTCGTTAGACAAGAAGCGTTTTAATAAACTCGGGTGAGACCCCATCATAGATTTCCTAGGCTGATTCCTGAAGGATAATGAATATGCGCTATTACTCGGCCTTCTCGACCAACAGATGGAATAGTGTCCAGCAATTGGAAAGCTTCCATTATTTGCTTCTTCTTCCTGTGTGCTGAATTTTTTAATCCAATAATAAAAAGTTGTTCGAACGATCCCATGCATATCGGAAAAGGATCTGCTAACCCCTGAGGATAACCATTCTTGATAAAGTTTACGCATATTGCTTTCATTCGTCTTTTCATGACACAAGTTTAGCAACAGATTAGCTTTTACAAAAGATGTAGTTTGTCGGATGGATACCAAAGAAAAGATTAATTTTGCTTTTTACAGTTTGGCAATCATCGATTGGTTTTCTGGCATTTTACCAAGTATTTAAAGATAAACCGAGTCTTTTTCCATTAGCCCTATTCGGTACAGTTTTATTGATTATTTTCGGACTAAAAGGAATTGATGCCACAAAACTAAAATCAAACTACCTGTTAGGAATACACATTTTAAGAATTCCGGTTGAACTGATTTTGTATCAACTTTATCTTCAAGAAAAAATCCCGAAACTAATGACTTTTCATGGCTGGAATTTTGACATGGTAATGGGAATTTCTGCATTTATTATTTTGGTTTATCATTTAATATTAAAAAGAAAAATCAATTATAATTTTTTCATTATTTGGAATAGGATTGGAATTGTATTTTTACTGATTATAGTTTCATTAGCTATTTTGTCTTCACCTTTGCCAATTCAACAATTTGCATTCGAACAGCCGAATATTGCAGTATTAGAATTCCCGTATTGCTTTTTACCTACATGCATTGTCCCGGTGGTACTGATGTCACATAGTTTACTTATCCAAAAAGCATTCTACCGCTAATAATTGAGCATCCTGGCGACAGGCCCTACAACTGGCTCAGGGTCCATACTTAATGTCCATACCACCACCATATAGAGAAGTAGCGTTTTAAAGGGAAGTTTAAGACTTAAAAGATTCTAGAAGTTGAAAAATGATATGGTGAAATAAGCATCATGTCAGGAACTTGCTATCTGATATATACCTGGGAATCAATACCTCTGGCAGGACAAGCTAATTTAGAACCACAAGTGACATCTGAATCCAATAAAATTGTATATTTAACCAAACTCAAAAACTTAAAAGACCTATGCTTCAATTTAAACTATCCTTTGCAGTCATTGGATTTTGGCTCTTAACAGCAACAACTATCCATGCCCAATCTTTTGCCTATGTAAATTCTTCAGAAATTTTGGCCGAAACGCCGGCTTTGGAACAAGCAGAAAGAAATTTGGAGGCGTTTCAGAAACAGCTCCAAGAAAAAGGTCAAGTTATGGTGGAAACTTTTCAAGCTAAGGTTGCCGACTTGGAAGATAAAATTGGAAAAGGTGAAATAACTCCGGTTGAAAAGCAAAACCAAACCGAACTCCTCCAAAAAGAACAAGAGAATATTGGAAAATTCGAGTTGGAAATGGTTTCTACCCTACAGGATAAACGCAATGAGCTCATAAAACCTATTTATGACCGAATAAATGAAGCGATTAAATTAGTAGCCCAAGAACAGGGTTATAATGCCATTTTTGACCAACAGAGTCTACTATTTGCAGAAGAAAGTATTGATGTTACAGCAATGGTGAAAGCCAAACTTGGTATTTGATATTACAATGATCTGTTTAGCGCTTTAATTTTGACCAAGTCTAAGCACTCTTAGCTGTAAAGTAAACCGCACTGCAAAACAGATAAACAACTCATGGTTCGAAAGATGTTCAAGTTTTATTGAACATGCAGACCTATCTACTACATAAGAACACAAAAAAACAAACCCTAGATAATTTAATACAGCCTTTTGTTGTTAAAAAAGCGGTTTTGGAGTCAATTTGTAGTGTTATTTCCTGTAGAGTTAACCTGTCCCAATTTCGCTATCGCTCATTATCTAGGTTCCACGTTTTGTCAAACCAGTTGGCTGGTGTCCCACATTTGTCAAAACTTGCCAGCGTATGTAGTTTCCCGATTTTGCTATAAGAAAAATTATAAGCAGGAAAGTCTGATTATTCCACCACTTCTAATACCACTTAACCAATTTGGCTGTTGACATTAACTTATTGTGTAGCCTTAAAATCACTGGCAAAACACAAACATGCCTGAGGCGACCCAAGCCCTTTAAAACGCTCAACTCTCGGGACAGGTTATGTAGCGTGAACCTTCTTAAAAATTCCGGAGCCAATAGTGTACAAGTTTCTTTTTCACCCTCTGAAATAATTTGGTATCTTCGATACCAAATGCACATTTTGGGCTTACACAATGGCCATAAATAATTGTTTGTTTTCATGTACTTTTGAAAATCCTTTCAGATTTTCAGTTTGGTGCGTACTTGCAAAGTTGTGTGTTAACCCACGCAACTAGACATAGCTTATACCGTTACCAGTAAGGACAGGAAAACTAAGTTATAAACACTTAAAAAATTCAATAACTATATATAATCGTATTTTGATTGATGAAAACAAATAACCACATGGATAAAACCATTAAAATATATAAAGATGTAAATGTAGAAAATACGAAATTAGGAAAACATGTAAGTATTGGCGATAATTCAAGAATTGTAAATTGTAATTTAGGAGAACATGTTAGGGTAGATAGAAGAAACTACTTTCAAAACACAAGTATAGGCAAACATACGTACACAGGTTGTGACACAAGAATTTATAACGCAACGTTAGGTAAATTCTGTTCTATTTCTTGGCATGTTACTATCGGGGGAGGGGAACATAAAATTGATAGGATTACAACTCATGATTTTTTATACAATCCTAACTCTAATTTTAATATTTTTAAAACCGAGGATTGGCATAACAGATATGAGAAGAAAGTTGAAATAGGTAATGATGTTTGGATTGGAGCAGGTAGCGCTATATTAAGAGGTGTGATGATAGGTCATGGAGCAGTGGTAGGAGCAAACTCTGTAATAACAAAAGATATACCACCATACGCAGTAGTAGCAGGAAACCCGGGAAGGATAATAAAATTTAGATTTTCCGATGATATAATTGATAGAATAATAAAATTAAATTGGTGGGATCTAGATGATTCGGTAATTATAAATGAGATAGAATCGTTTAGAGATGGGGATATAATTCAAACCCTAAATAAACTAGAAAAGTTAAAAAAATGAATATATTATTAACCTCAGTAGGTAGAAGAGGCTATATTGTCGATTATTTTAAGCAAGCATCAGAAGATGCTAAAATTCATGTATGTAATAGCGTCTTTACCGTTGCTTTCAGGAAAGCCGATTTTAGCTTTATTGCACCTAAGATATATGAAAATGATTATATTGATTGTTTAGTAGACTATTGCAAAATTCATAAGATAGATGCAATAATGTCATTATTTGACATAGACTTGGTTGTATTGGGGTCGTCGGAAAAGCGATTTGAAGAAATTGGTGTAAATCTAATTCATGCTCCCCTGAAAACCCTTAAAATATGTAACGATAAATGGTTAACATACAAATTTTCACAGGAAATAAATATTGCAACTCCTAAAACATATATTTCCATGGAAGATGCATTAAAGGAAATAGAATCAAAGCGTGTTTATTATCCTTTAATTATAAAACCCAGATTTGGTATGGGCTCTATTGGATTATATACTGTCAATAACAGAGAAGAGCTGCATGTTCTGTATAACAAATGTAAAAATGAGGTGTTTAATTCTTATTTGAAGTATGAGAGTACCGATTTTAAAGAAGAAAGTGTATTGATACAAGAGTTTAAAAAATCGAAAGAATATGGGTTAGATATAATTAACGACTTGAATGGGAAATATGTAACAGTAATCCCAAAAGAGAAGGTAGAGATGCGATCTGGAGAAACAGATTTAGGTTTGACAGTTGATAATGCAAGATTTATTGATTTAGCTAAAAAAATATCCCAAGCAACAAAGCATAAGGGTATTATGTCTGTAGACATACTTGCTGATGAGACCGGCACCTTGAATTTATTGGAAATGAACTGTAGGATTTCGGGACACTATCCGGTTGCTCACTGTGCAGGTGTAAATTATCCAAAACAATTAATAGAATGGTTAAATAAAAAAGATACTAACTTGGAAAATTTTAAGTATAAAAGAGATGTTTACGTAACAAAAGAACTTTTGCCAGTTGTTTGGGAATGATACCTCTGTGGCTATGCGTCCACTCCCACAATACTAGACTCATGTAGAATAATAGATTGCTTGAGAATTGATGGAAAGATTGAGCTAAAGAAATCTATTTTTAATGTTTTAAAAGATTAAAGCTCAGTGGAAAAATTCTATCATACGTAATAGCCCTGCCGCAGATGCAACCCAGGGCTATTACGCAAACAATTCCCGTAAACATACATTAAAAATGTGAAGCGGGATATTTAAAAACTCGTGGACAAAATTGACATTGATTTAATGTATAGTTACAAGCATACTGGCTTGGATGAGTTTTATAATCAGCAACTTGTTTAATGAAATAGGAAGCAATAAAAATAGGTTTAGACTTAAAGGTTTTTGCAAAACGAATTGACTATTTAATCATTCCAAAATGGATACTGCGTATGCATTAGTTTGCTATGGAATGTGAGATTCACCTTGACTTTTCATTTGCTAAGCACAGCAGTTCTATTTTTACAATCTAAAAAAAGGTTCAAAAATCCTGCAAAAACAGGGGATTCAATGACAAAGCTTATTTAACAGAATTTGAGTCAAATAAAGACCAATATGGTTTACAAAAGAGCTTAAACTTATTCCACCGGAAAGAGCAGAATCAAAAGTAAGCAAACAGTAAATTAATAATTGTCTCTTATAACTTCCAGACCATTTTGAATAATACCCTTACAACTTGACCAATGGGTATTTCGGTCAAACCGTGCCACTACGAAAGATCATTTAAAGTAGGTGAATTTTTATTCATTTTTCAAGATTTCTTTTCTTAAAGATTCTCCTTTGATATCTATTCTGTGAAAAGAGTTTACTGGAATGGTTAATGTATGCCAAACTGTGGTTCCTGATATGTTGCAAAGAAATTATGGTGATGTGATTATTTACGGTTCTACGGCAGGCATGATTGTTACTGCAAAATTTGGAGCTTATGGAGCTACAAAATGTGCTAATAATTTTTACACCAAAGTTTTGATTGAGGAAAACAAAAAATCTAAAGTACGAATATTACTTGTTTGCCCACCAGCGGTGGATATGCCACTTTTGAAACAAGCTGAAGCAACAGATCAGCCTGATATTTTCAATAACTCCTTTTTCAATAGATACCTGACCTCTTCTCCTGAAGATGTTGTAAAAGCCGTTGAAAAAAGCATCAAAAATGGTAAGAAAGTCTGTTACCCTAGATCTGCCAAAATATCATCATTTTTAAATAGATTTATGTAAGAAAAAAATTTAATTCTTGAAAATCAGGTCACAAAAATGCAGCAGATAGCCAGTCCTTTGAAGTTTTCTTTTACACTCCGAACATTTTTTATTCAATTATATTACCAACTTACAAGCGGAAAACCGGGCTTTCTCCGAAACTTAAGCAACCCTTTCTCAATACCCAAAGCACCATTTTCTACTATGACACATTGAACAATAATCAGTAGTTTTGCATTTATGAAAGTTTTAATAATAGAAGACGATCCAACACTGAATAAAAATATAAATGAAGCATTGAAAGTTGAAAACCTCAATACGGAATACGTTTTTGACGGATTATTGGCAGACCGAATGTTGAGAAAAAATAATTATGATTGCATCATAATGGACATCAACCTTCCGGGAAAAAACGGTTTTGATCTATGTAAAGAATTCAGATTACACAATGCTTTTACACCAGTGATCATGCTGACAGCATTTAGTGAGTTAGAAGATAAAATACAGGGCTTTGATTGCGGTGCAGATGATTATTTAACCAAACCCTTTTTTATGAGAGAACTGACTTTAAGGGTTCATTCTCTTATTAAACGCAACAAACAAATCCATTCAACAAATACATCCATTTTAGTTGCAGACGATTTAACAATTAACGATGCTCAAAAAAAGTGCACAGACAAGGCAAAGAAATTAGCTTGACACCGAGAGAGTATCAAATACTAATGAAACTAATGGAAAAAAAGGAGAGATTGTTTCCAAACCGGATTTAATAAAAGAAATATGGGGAAGCACATTTGATGCAAACACCAACACCATAGAGGTTTATGTGAATTTTTTAAGAAACAAATTAGACAAACCGTTTGGCAAGAACACGATTAAAACCAAAGTGGGTTTCGGATATTACCTTGATTTAAAATGAAAATAAGGAATAAAATACTTATTTATTTTTCTACTACAGTGATTGCCCTCACGGCAATTTCATTAATGATTATTTACATTTTATTTTCAGAATATAGGGAAGAAGAGTTTCAACAACAGCAAAACGAAAAAATCCATACAACCATTAAGCTTATCGAAAAAATCAAACAAGAGAGCGCTACCATTTCTTATCTGATAGACCAGCAAGACATCAATGATTTTTACGATGAAAAACTGCTTGTATATGACTCCGGTAAAAACTTGATTTTCGCCAGTTTGGATAGCTTGGATATTGTTAAAGCAGAGAGCATTCTCAACAAACTATCGCAAACTCAAAGATGGATAGAAACCAAAGAAGAAAATTATGATCTTATCGGTATTTATGCAGAAGCAAATAATCAAACTTATTATGCGGTAAGTAAGGCTTATGATGCTTTCGGATATACGAAAATGTATTTTTTACGGAATGTTTTAATTGGAATCTTCCTATTTATCACCTTTGTGGTAATCCTCATTTCAAGGTTTCTTTCCAATAAAATTTCAAAACCAATCACAGCACTTGCCGATAAGCTTAAACAATATGACCTTAGTAAAGAGAAAGTTGAAGAACTGCCAATTGAAACAACCTCTTACGAACTGAAGCAATTGACACTAAGTTTTAATGAGTTAATCAAAAGGACGAATGAAGCATTTGTTTTTCAAAAACATACAATTCATCATATTTCCCACCAATTGAAAACGCCTATTTCAGTCTTGGTATCAGAACTTGAAAGAATAAAAAATTTATCCAATACTAAAATCATCAAATCAGATATTGAAAATCAAATTAACAAAACAAAATCTTTAGGGAGTATTATCAATGTTTTGCTTGAGATTTCAAAAATTGAAGCAGGTCAGCAAACAAAAAAGCAATTTTTACGCATCGACGAACTGTTTTATGATGTGATGGAAGAGCTTAATGGCATCTATTTTGATTTTCATTTTGAAGTAAATTACCTTCCTGATGAATTTAATGAAAAGAGACTTGTAATCAATCTGAATCCAATCCTTATCCGGCAAGCCATTCAAAACTTATTGATCAATTGTGTTTCATACAGCAACAATTCAAAAGCTGAAATAAAATTTGACTGTACACAACTGAATGAACTAAAAATACAAATCCTCAATTCCGGAAAACCGATTTCTAAAAGAGAAGAAATGTTTTTGTTCAATCACTTTTTCAGGGGACAAAACAGTGAAGGAAAAATTGGTTTTGGTCTCGGACTTGTATTAACAAAAAAAATTGTGGAACTTAATTCTGCTACTATCACGTATTCAAACCCTATCCCAAATACCAATGTTTTTGAGCTTAAATTCCCTTTAAGCTAAATTTTATCTTCCTTAAGGTTTTTTTAAGGTCCTTGTATTGATTTTTGCACCTCATTAAAGTAGGTGCATTATATGATGAACAATATAAGATCAGGAAAACTCATTCTCATTCTTTTATTATTTTCTCTTGCGACAAAGGCACAAGACACCTTACAACTAAGTCGTGAACAAGCCGAAGCGCTATTCCTGAAAGACAACTTACGGCTCATTGCTGAAAAGCTCAACATTTCTCAGGCCGAAGCAAAGGCAATGCAAGCCAACCTATGGCCTAATCCTAGTTTTACATTGGACCAAGTAAACTTTTGGGCCACGAATGCCCAAACCGGTGGGAAAGAAGTAATCCCCTCACTCGGAGGCTTGCCCACCAACCAACAATTCGGCTTTGGGATAGAACAAATTATTCTTACAGCCAGAAAACGAAAAAAATTAGTTGCCTTAGAAGAGGTCTCTGTAGAAAAGTCCAAACAGTATTTCGAAGATTTACTAAGGAACTTAAAAATAGAATTTCGCAATCAACTCACCAGGTTGCAATACCTCCAGTTCAGTAAAAGCATTTATCAAAATCAGCTTAATTCTATCCGCTTACTTACAATAGCCTATAAAAACCAGGTAATGGAAGGAAATGTTTCGCAAGGAGAATTCATACGATTAAAAGCCATGGAACTGGAGATAGCTAAAACCATTAATGAATTTAATCGAGAAGTTAATGAAGCCCAAAAAGAACTGAAGGTTTTCATGCATTTACCTGCGACCACACATTTACAAATTACTGATGAAGGATTTTTGAAAGACACTGAGCAATTCAGTCAACTTGCTCTGAATGATATTATTGAGCAAGCTAAAATACACCGTCCGGATTATAGAATAACACAATTGGAAGAAACATACTACAATAATTTGCATGCTTTCGAAAAAGCCCAAAGAATCCCAAATCTTACACTTAGTAGCGCATATGACAGAGGGGTAACGCAATGCTCGATTTTGTAGGCTTTGGGGTATCCATGGATTTGCCATTTTTTAACAGGAATCAGGGTAATATTAGGCACGCACAAATTGGAATAAAAAAATCTAAAATTCTTAGAAAGGAAAAAACTCTTAAGATTGAAAATGAAATTGTACTCTCCTACCAAAACCTATCCAACGCAGTGTTTTTTCTAGATGAAATAGCGTCTGATTATGAAAGCACCCTTGACGGCCTGCTTACAAGTTATACACAAAATTTTATCGAAAGAAACATCAGCATGCTTGAATACCTTGATTTTTTGGGAAGCCTATCTGGAAAACAAAAAAGTTATCCTTGAAGCAGGGAAGGATGTCAATGAAATGGCGGAGGAACTTAACTACACCGTTGGTATGGATTTGATTAAATAAACCATTGAATTAAAATGAACACAAAAAATATAAATCCGGTAATAATTTGCTGTCTGATGGCAGCCATTTTTCTAAGCAGTTGTTCCAATTCTGAGGAGCAAAGCAACGTTGCTGAAAACGATAATTATTGTATAGAGGAAAGTCTTAAGACCAAGATTGAATTGGACCGGCCAAAAACGCAATTTGTAACCGAAGAAATTTTACTTACGGGAATTATTGAACCCAATCCGGACAAAGTAATTCATTTTGTTAGTTTGGTAAGCGGGATCATTTCCAATACCTCTTTTTCATTGGGAGATAAAGTTACCAAAGGCCAAGTATTGGCAGAATTGAGAAGCACAGAATTATCTGAGCTCCAATCCCAATCCAAAACCATAATATCACAAATCAAGGTAGCAGAGAAAAAGTTACAATCGCTACAATCTATGTTTGATGACAACATTGCTTCGCAAAAAGATTTAATGGAAGCACAAAGTGAACTGGAGGTATTAAAAGCTGAAAAGGAAAGGATAAATACTAACCTAAGTTTGTTTAGTGCAAGTCCCAAAAAAGGTGTTTTTCAAATTAAATCCCCTACCACAGGTATTATAACCGATAAATCCATAACAGCAGGAATGCAAATTTCAGCCGAAGGAGAGCCATTGTTTACCATTTCTGACCTGAGTGAAGTTTGGGTATTGGTAAATATATATGCTACAGATGTGGAGAATATTGAATCAGGAATGCGAGTAAACCTACAAACTCTTTCATATCCGGATGAAATTTTTGAGGGTGAAATAGGCATTATTTCCCAAGTTTTAGATGTAGAAGCAAAAGTATTGAAAGCAAGAGTTGTATTGCCCAATACCGATTTAAAATTAAAACCCGGAATGATAGTAGATGTAACGGCTCTAAAGGAACATAAAGCTGAAGCCTTGAGTATTCCAACTTCCACAATGGTTTTCGACAACAATCAAAATTATGTGGTTGTTTACAAAAATGACTGTGAAATTTCAATAAGAAAGGTAGAAATTCTCACAGAAAGCAAAGGGGTTACTTTTCTTTCGGACGGTTTGAATGTGAATGAAGAAATCATCTCCAAAAACCATCTACTTATCTATGAACAAATTAAAAACTTTCAAGACTAATAAAGATGCAAAAATTTGTTCAGGGTATAGTCGCTTTTTCATTAAAGAATTCAATCATTGTTTTCTTTCTTACAGCTTTGTTGATTATTGCAGGGGTTATCAGTTACATCAATACACCCATCGAAGCATTCCCTGATGTAACCAATACAAGAGCAAGAATCATCACCCAATGGCCGGGTAGAAGTGCGGAAGAAGTTGAGAAATTTGTTACACTTCGCATAATGAAGGAGATGAATACCATCCCTAAAAAAGCAGAAGTTCGTTCCATATCACTTTTTGGTCTATCTGTTGTCACCGTCATATTTGAAGATGGAATCGATGATTTTTATGCACAGCAATACGCTGCCAATAGATTACAAGGAATTGATTTACCTGAAGGGGCTGAAGCAGAAATTGAACCACCCTTTGGGGCTACAGGCGAGATATTCCGCTATGTGATAAAAAGCGACAGACCAATAAAGGAAATAACAGCTATTCAGGATTGGGTAATTGAAAGAGAATTAGTTTCTGTTCCGGGTGTTGCCAATGTAGTAAGTTTTGGCGGTGAAGAAAAAATTTACGAAATCAAAATCAATCCTACGGAATTGGCCAATTATGACTTGTCTCCTTTAGAAGTGTTTGAAGCAGTATCTAAAACCAATATCAATGTTGGAGGTGATGTTATAGAAAGAGGTTCACAGGCCTATGTTGTGCGTGGAGTTGGGTTATTAGAAAGTGCTGAAGATATTGAAAATATATTAATTGAGGTGAGGGGATCAACCCCTATTCTCGTGAAACATGTAGCCGAAGTAAAAATATCGGCTAAGCCTAGGCTGGGGCAGGTAGGCTTACAGGATGATGATGATTTGGTACAAGGAATTGTCCTGATGCTTCGGGGAGAAAATCCCGGTGATGTAATCTCAAAATTAAAGGAAAAAATAACCGATTTAAATGAGCAGGTACTACCAAAGGATGTGAAGATTGAACCTTTCATAGACCGAACAGAATTAGTAGATGCTACTGTAGGTACTGTAAGTAAAAACCTGATCGAAGGTATAATATTGGTTTCCATCATTGTGTTCATATTTCTGTTCAATTGGAGAACCACGATAATTGTAGCTTCGGTAATTCCGCTTTCTTTCTTGTTTGCATTAATGATGCTACGTATTCAAGGCTTGCCTGCAAATTTGATTTCAATGGGGGCAATTGATTTCGGCCTATTGTTGGAAGGAACATTGGTGATTGTAGAAACTGTATATGTGTCCATGGAAAAGAAGGCTCACCAATTGGGAATGGCAAAATTCAATCGCATAGGCAAAATGGGAATCATAAAAAAGAGTGCCGGAAGTGTGGCCACTTATATTGTATTTGCCCAAATTATTTTGATTGTTGCTTTATTGCCGATCTTCTCCTTTCAAAAAGTGGAAGGAAAGATGTTTTCGCCATTGGCCTTTACATTGGGATATGCCTTACTCGGTTCACTTATTTTAAGTATCACTTACGTTCCTGCATTATGTAAGGTATTACTGACCAAAAACATTGTTGAAAAAGAAAATATTATTTCTCGCTTTTTCCGCAACAACCTTTACAAACTCTTTTTATGGAGTAATAGGAAAAGAAAAGCTACACTACTTGGTTTTGCTTCGATTTTAACTGTATGTACAATAGGGTTTTTATTTTATGGAACAGAGTTTATTCCAAAACTTAATGAAGGAGCATTATACGTTCGCGCCACACTGCCCAACAGTGTGAATTTAGAAGAATCTGTAAAGTTGTCCAAAGAAATGAAAAGTAAAATAAGGGCCTTTGAAGAAGTGAAATTTGTATTGACACAAACAGGACGACCAAATGACGGAACAGATCCTACAGGATTTTTCAACAATGAATTTCATATTCAGTTATTTCCTGAAAAAGAATGGAAACGCAATATCAACAAAGAAGAATTGATTGAAGAAATGCGCAAGCATTTACAAGTCTATCCCGGTATTGTATTCGGGTTTAGCCAACCTATTCAGGATAATGTGGAAGAATATGTGGCAGGGGTAAAAAGCTCATTGGTTGTAAAAATTTTTGGTGATGACCTTTTTGAATTGGAAAAATATGCTGACCAAGTTGCAGATAACATCAGGCATGTAGAAGGAATTACAGATTTGAACGTGTATAGAAATATTGGTTTACCTGAGTTGAGAATCAAATTAGACGAAAGCAAAATGGGGAAATACGGTGTTTCGATGGAAGATGCGCAGTCAGTGGTTGAAATGGCTATCGGTGGAAGGGCTGCAACAACTTTTTATGAAAATGAGCGGATGTTTGACGTGCGTATTCGATTTCAAAAGGAATACCGAGACAATCAACAAAAGATTGGAGAAATACTGATTCCTACTTTAAATGCTAAAAGATTCCCTTGCGTGAAATTGCAACTATTAATTTCATTACGGGACCTACTTTTATTTACAGGGAAGGGAGCAGTCGCTACATCGCAGTCGGATTTAGTATTGAGGGAAGGGATTTAGGAAGCACTATAGAAGAAGCCAAAAAGAGAGTAGCCGAAAACGTAAAATTACCAAAAGCCAATAAAATGGTTTGGGCAGGAGAGTTTGAAAGTAAAGAAAGAGCAAGTAAACAATTGGCTGTTATTGTTCCTGCGGTTTTATTGTTGATTTTATTCTTACTCTATTTCAACTTTGGAACGATTAAAGACACCCTCATTGCCGCAAGCACTATCCCTTATGCTTTCATTGGTGGTTTTGTTTCACTTTGGGCTACACAAACCATATTTGGAATTTCTGCAGGTATTGGTTTTATAATCCTTTTTGGCGTAAATACCATAAACAGCATCATCCTAATTGCAATCATGAAAGAGAATATGAAAAAATGAGCTTACAAAAAGCCATTTCAGATGGTGTTTATAGTCGCATTCGTCCAATAGTTATGATCGCCCTGATGGGGTCAACAGGGCTATTGCCTGCTGCACTTTCTACAGGGATGGGTTCTGAAATTCAAAAACCCTTAGCCATTATGATCGTAGGCGGATTGCTTATTTGTATGATACTTTCCTTAACCGTATTACCACAGGTATTTTATTGGGTGTACCGTAAAGCAGAACATAAAAAAAGAGACTAGGCGTTTTTATTTAGTTGTGTCATCTTGGAAAGACTTCAATTTCTATATATGCTCAGTATCCTAAAAAAATGATGAGTGTTTCAGCAGGAATTTAAGATAATATAGAAGAGTTTTAAAACTGAAAAATCAATTATTTTTTGCTTTTCGAAAAAATAATTTGACAACCATATATGCATACAATTACAAGTTTTTCATCCTAATAGTTTAAACATTGATTGATATGGGATAAAAAGTAAAGCTATTTCAATGCTCTTCTTACACTTAGGTTCGTTGAAAGCTGATTTTTTCCAAGATTTACCTCCATAAGGAGAAAATCCTCCCATAAATTGGCCCTTAACCCTGGCATTATTCTCTGATATCCCTGCCATTTTGATTCCTTTCCCTTTACGGAATTCATGGTTTTCAGTGTGATCTTGATAAACGGAACAAGTCTTACTCCGATTAAAGTGGGAACTCCTTCGCTTTAGGAATAATGAAGAAACAGTGCCTAACCTACCAAAAGAATTCGACACAGTTTTTTTCATCCATTGGAACGATCAATTTTTTGACCATAATCACAATATAAGGCACACCATGGCTAAAATCATAGTCATCCTGCAGTATGGCACCGCTTTATAACGTAACCGCTCGCAGCTGTTAAAAAAAGAAAACAAATTCTAAAAATATTGATTGAAATGTCCTTGAAGTGTTGTTAACAACTATCAGATTCATTAAGAAAAGGAAATCCTTAGTTTAACGGACAAAAATAAACCCAGATTATGCAATAGGGTATATGATAAGTATTGCAATCTTAAATCACCAATAAAATGGCTGATTTAAAAGCGATTTTAGCACGTATTAAAAGGCCTTTTGCTAATTTCAAAAGATTGGGTAGTCAATTTATACATATCTTCTTGACTAAACTTATATATACAATTGAGTCCAATATTAGATAACACTATAAAAATCATTTTTTTTTAAATTAACCAGAATTTTACTATTGCTTTGTTTTTGCGATTGTAGAATTGAAAAAAATAGATAAGTTATTTCAGCAAATAAAGGTAAAACAATACGTGAGGCGAAAAGTGAAATAATTGAAAGAAATCTAAATTCGACATCTGAACAGTACGGAAGATATAGTAATAGGGAAAATGATAGGTGTCTGTTACCCTCAAAACTAGAAGAGGCCTATGAAGACCACAAACCATTCATAATTGAAGCTCAGAAGGTAGGCTTAGAATTCAACACCAGCCCCTTCATCTAGGAGGCCTTTGTAGAATGGTTTTTACTCTTTTATATTTATAAATGCCAGCTACCATAGCAGGATTCGTTCAAAGAAAAATATTTAACAAATAAACCAAAATAGACTATAAAAAATTATGAAAGTAATTAAAATGACAATCCTATTATCATTCTGGATAGTTTTAGGGCTCAATTCGGTGAAGTCGCAGAGCGAAATTTACGGGGAAGCCAAATTAATTAATGAGCCAGCTGAAGGATATAGAGGAATTTGGTACTATATCAATACTGCCGGGCAGGCCGGAAAGGTCACCAACCAATACAAGTATAAATATAGCGGGGGACTAGGGACTTATGGTGCTACACAATACCCTTTCTCAGTATATGTAGAAGAAGTGGGCAAAACCTTTTTCTGCTACGGTGGAACCGACCAAAACGGAAAAACCTTGCTACACATGGTCTCCTATTTTGATCACAAGACAGGCCAAGTACCGCCTCCCACCATCGTTCTAGACAAAGCCACCGAGGATGCCCACGACAACCCTGTGATACAAGTGGACAAAGAGGGTTACATATGGATTTTTTCGACTGCCCACGGGGTCGAAAGACCTGCTTTTATTCATAGGAGTGTAAAACCTTACGACATTTCCGAATTTGAGTTGATACCGGCTACTAAAACTGTGGATGGCAAAAAAGTACCGCTGAATAATTTTTCTTACATGCAAATTTACTACTCTGACTCAGATGGTTTTATTGGACTTTTCACACATTATGAACAAATTGGTGGTCGTGTAATTTCCTGGATGAGAAGTAAGGACGGAGTAAATTGGTCTGAATGGAAAGACTTGTCCCTATTGGGGAGTGGGCACTACCAAACAAGTGCCAATCAGGGAAAGCGAATCGGTACTACTTTCATGTACCACCCCGACAGAAAAGTAAGAGGTGGATTGGACTTCCGAACCAACCTGTATTATCTTCAGTCGGATGATTTTGGAGAAAACTGGAAGACTATCGACGGTTCCGCTATAGATTTGCCACTAACAGATGTATCCAATAAAGCTTTGATACACGATTATGATGCCGAAGATCGCAATGTTTACATTGACGATTTAAATTTCGATAGGGAAGGAAGACCCATTATCTTATACAAAACAAGTAATGGCCCTTTACCGGGACCCGTTCATGGGCCCAGGATGTGGCATACCGCCTGGTGGAATGGGAGCCAGTGGGAAATCCAATATTTCACACCAGCAGGAAATAACTATGATGGAGGTTCTATCTATGTAGATGAGGATGGAAGCTGGAGAGTAATCGCCCCCACAGCAATGGGACCACAAGATTACAATACTGGTGGGGAAATGGAAATGTGGAACAGCAAAGACCAGGGTAAAACCTGGACAAAACTGAAAATGTTAACCTGGAATAGCAAGTACAATCATAGTTATGCTAGGCGTCCTGTAAATGTGAATCCTGATTTCTACGCTTTTTGGGCAGATGGACACGGACGCGAACCTTAAGAATCAAGATTATATTTCTGTGATAAAGAGGGCAATGTTTACCGTCTTCCCCAACAAATGGATGGTGAGTTTGCCAAACCTGAATTGTATACGTTTAAAATGAAATAAACGCTAATAATGCCCCTTTTGGTACCTGACTAATCAAGTTGATCCGATAAAACACCTTAATCTATTCGATTTCATTCAACCCGGATTATGTAATAGGATTTCTTTGCCCTGACTATTGCATATTTCGGGTTCAATCTGAATTCAGAAAAAGAGTTTCAAGAAAGAGGTCAATATGCGCCGGAATATCTGAAAGCTTGAAAATAAATATCCAAAAACAAGGAAGTCATGTTAGATAATTTACATCCCCTTTTCAAAACTGAACCGGAAGAACGAACCATTATCATTAAGTTCTTTAACGCATAACAGCCATTAGGGATTTTAGCTTTAAGTAAAAATCTTAGGCCATTTGACCTAAATTTTGACGGAAAAATTAAGATTGGTTTCACTTTTACCATTATTGATTACACTTTGATAATAACAATATTGCAAAGCCACTTCATCTTTGCACCATCAATTGATTAATTAACATTATCAAAGCATTAAAAAAATAAAATGATGAAGTATTCAAATATAAAATTCTTATTCTTAGCGATTTTCACCTCCACAATTTTTCTTTCATGTGAGGAAGATGATAAATTGGCGACCCCTGTTGCGGAGCTTTATATCCCCACCAACATAAGTATTGAAGACAATGATTTCTTCCCGGAAGATGTGGTTTTTGCTAACAATACCATTTTTGTCAGTGGTTTTGGAGATGGAACCATTAAATCAATAGATTTAAGCCAAGAAACGGCAATTGCTCAAGAATTTGTTAGCGCAGAAAGTGGTTACTATTCACGTTGGGGCTTGGCTTAAGATGGGGCAGTATTGTTAAACCTTCTAAACAATCCCAATTTTCAAGACATCACAATAAATGGGCCTAGTATATTGGTTGAATACATTTTGGCCACAGGTTCCAAAACAAATGAGTGGGCACTTCCAGAAAATACAATTGGCAATTCGGTACAAATAGTGGATGGTAAGTATTACGTATGCGACTGGAACCCAACCGCAAGAATAATACAAATAGACCCATCGACCGATAATATAGATGCCAACTGGTACACGAATACTACTGATTGGGTGCCTTCTGCCGGAGGACTTGGAGGAGTTATTCATAACAACGGCGGAGGATTCTAAATTGCTTAGGGCGGGAAATTTTGGTACCTACCAGTATCCAATGGTACCCCCGGAACTTTGGAAGAAGTGTCTATTTCAGGAAAAAGTTTAATCGATGCTGACGGTATCACTTTGGCCGGAAACAACACATTTTATTATGCAGAAAATAATGCTACTGGCCTGGCCGGTAACTTTGGAAAGTATATAAAGTGGAATTAAGCGACCCAACCACAGCCACAGGAAGCCTATTGAAAGATGGCTTAAATGATTCATCAGGGGTATGGTTTTTAGCAATAATGATACAGATAACCTTATATTACTTGAATCACAAATTGGGGTATTCTTTGGGAATAATATAGATTTACCCATCAATATTGAAATCATTGAATTACAAACGAATTTCATAAAATATAACCTGATCTTTCTCTCAAAAACCCGGCTATTTTGGGAGTATTGATAATAAATCAGGATCAAAAATAGGGCAATGGTCATTATAAAATTCCCTACAGCCGGTTAACATGACGCTAGTCAGAGGCTTTGGAAAAGTAATTTCGATTTCAATTAAAAAAAATACAAAATGAAATTTATAAGTAAAAATTACGGTTGGATAATTGTAGCCATATTGGCAATACTACCCATGTTTGTCATTTTGAGAATGATAAATCTTGATTTTACCAATGGCTTTTCCATCACTTTAGTGGAAGGTACAGGAGAAGGAAGTAGGACAACTTTAGAGATGCTATATCATGTTACTGGCGAATTTGCCATTCGCTGGATGACCGCTGTTTTGACTTTGACGCCTTTCTATATTTTATTTGGGGTTAGCAATCTCTATGTGCGACAAGCCATGGGGATTGCAACTGCCATTTGGAGTTTCTTGCATTTCATCTTTTTTATCTGGGCAGAGGGTTTTCTCGAGACCTTTTCACAATTCAATTATATCGCTGGATTTATTGCAGTATTGATGTTAATTCCATTGTTTTTCACTTCTAATCGAAAGTCCATGAAGTGGCTAAAATCAAAATGGAAAAAGTTACAAAGTCTGGCTTATATAGCCATTATATTGAGTTTGATGCATGTTGCGATTTTAGAAAAGACTTGGTTAATTTATGCAGTAATCGTGATTGTAGGGTTTACCATCAGAACCCCAATTGTGAAAGAAAGGCTACTTGCTTTTCGAAAAAAAAGGAGGGTCAATACTTTATAGGATTACTTGAGAAATTAATACCAAATTCAAAAAGATTTTTGTACCTGAAACACTGCAAATAAGTATTTCGTTGCCTTAACCCTTTTTTCTCTGGTAACAATAAGATACCTTTAACCATACAATTTTTTAAACAATCCATTAAGGAATATCAATTCATGAAAAAAACAAAACTTTTTCACCTATCTGCAATTATGCTATTTATTGCTTGTGTAGGAGAAGACGGTCCTCAAGGTATACAAGGAATCAACAGTTTAATAAATATTTCGGATGAAATGAGTGGGAGTAATTGTGTAAATGGTGGTCTCAGAATTGAAGCCGGTTTAGACGACAACTCAAATGGAATACTTGAAAATAACGAAATTCAAAATACAAAATATGTCTGCAATGGGATTAATGGAAGCAATAGTCTCACCTCTGTAATAACTGAACCAAGGGGAGAAAACTGTGAAAATGGTGGTATAAAAATTAATTCCGGGATAGATACTAATAACAATGCCATCTTAGATGATAGCGAGATTATGTCATCTACATTTGTATGTAATGGAATTGATGGTAATACTAGTTTAACCAAAATCACCAATGAAAACTCAGGTTTGAACTGTGAAAATGGAGGGTTAAAAATAGAATATGGACTGGATAAAAACAGTAATGGGGAATTAAATGATAGTGAGGTTCAATACACCACCTATACATGTAATGGTCTAGATGGCAACTTAAGCCTAATTAACATTACTGATGAAAAAGAAGGTATAATGTGTGAGAATGGGGGATTAAAATTGAAGTAGGAATTGACTCAAATAAAAACAATTTATTAGATGATAACGAAATACATACAACAAAATATGTCTGTAGTAAAACAGATGGAGTAATAAATGAAGAAATTAGGTTAAAAGTCGCGGATGGCATAGGTTCAAGTGCCAACACTACAAGCTCCACACCTGTTATAGTTTCGGGAATAACATTTACCAAAAGTAATTTTAAAAATGTAGGGGCTATATTTTTTGAATCCGACCCACATGTTGCTAAAAACAATAATTACGCATTACTAGAATTGTACAACATTACAGATGGTGTTCCAATATCCAATACACTCATTAGGACAAATAATATTTATGATTTAAAGAGAGTCTATCGACGGATAATATTATTGACTATCTTCCAGACCATAAAATTGTTTTGGGAATAAGATTAAGTTCAGAGATTGATGGAGAGTTCTCATCTAGTGGTATCCCCTATTTAATTATAAAAATGGATAATTAAAAAAACTATTTTTCTATATAGGCTATGAGCAATAACTTGTTTTGGTCTTGTCAGGTAATCTCCTCGAATTTACAGATTGGCGTGTGCATATCTGGTTAGGTGCTAACTCCTGTAATTAATCCAAGTCGAGACTTCTTGCTCATAAGCGTGTGTAAGAAGCCTATTTCAGTAACTACAAGGATGTAGGTCGACATGATGATAGCTGTCTAAAAGTAAATAAAAAGTGATTAAATTTATTTGTTCACACAAGTATTAAGTAAATCATAACATATAATAAAAAGAACTGCCTGTAGGTTGATATTATGCTGCAAAGGTTTTACCAATTGATTATAATAAAACAGAAACAGTTTTGCATTTAAAATAATACAACATGAAAAATATAGTCTAACCAAATTTTTCGGAGATAACAACCTTATCAAGCATTTGGTACAATCAATAAGTGATAATTCGGATGAATTATTTGTAAGTGATGCTAATTATAAAAATATTAGGGTAACCCAAACCCCAACCGAAACTCAAACAATTGGGGACAGTTCTGCAAGAAAAGAAGAAAATTTATTGACTGCCTTAAGAAAACTTAAACAGGAAGTGAAAAACAAAATGATTTAATTTGATTATTTTTATAGAAGTATCATCCTTTGGAGAATGGAATAAGCAAAAGCTATAAAAGTTTGATACTGTGATAATTTGAAAAGTCAGTCGTACCCTAATCCTTATAGACATCGAAGAGAATAAGTGGGTTTTAGAATTTGAGCATCAAAAACTAATCATTAATTAAATGGAAAACTTAGTAGGAAACACCATTGGATTGATTCATTTGATTTCTTCTTTAATTGCACTAATATCCGGAGTTCTAGTCTTTATCATGAGAAAAGAAACCAAAAACAAATTGGCTATGCATACCTCTTAATTATGGATTAATTTTTTAAATACCGCCTGATTTATCGACTATTCCATGGCTGAGGAATTTTTCATTAAGCAGTGATCACAAGTTTAGTGACTATAACACTCGGAAAGCTGCCTATAAGGACAAAAATTTTTAAAAGAAATCGAGGCCTATAACACTATTGAAAACATAGTACTAAAAGGTAAAATTTTGAATAGGGAAAACTTATCCGTTAAATGAGAAGAACATTTTTAGTAACCTATTTCCTGATGCCCCCAGCAGCCATTGTGATTAAAAAGATTCTCGATGAAAGCTTTTTCCTAAATCAATCCGGAATGCTCTCGCATAGCTAACTTTCACTTAATAGTTATAATTTGGTATATTCAATAGCAGAATACCTATCCCGGGCGCAAACAATTATTAAAGGAGGGCAGGGGAAACGGAAAAAATCAACTTCAACTCCCTTATAAAGAATCAAGAGCCTAAAACAATTTGAAGCTCCAGCATCCAAAAGTGTAGCTTCCATGGTATCGGTGCACTAATAAAAGAAATATTGGCTGTGAAATGTAAAAATATGATTTTAAGAAATTTGAAATTAGGCGTTTTAATTTTTATAGTAATTCCGGTATTTGGTCAAGAAAATAGGTACAAAGAAATTTTAAAACCTCGCATTGTTGTGCTAACCGATGTTTCCACATGGGAAACCGATGATAGCGAATCCTTGATTAGGCTTCTTGTTCATGCTGATTTATTTGAGATTGAAGGGATAATTTATACTACAGGATGGAGTCATGAGGTTCTGCGCGATGATTTTATTAACTTGATCCATGATGCCATTGATGCCTATGAAAAGGATTTGCCAAATCTCAAAAAACGTTCTAATCAGGTTGCATTTAATAAAGATGAAACCCGACAAATAATTGGGTATTGGCCAAGTCCTGATTATTTAAGGCAACATACAGTTTTTGGTAGCAAACAAAGGGGAATTGATAAAATTGGCATAAACAATATATCTGATGGCAGTAACTTAATTATTAACCTTGCAAATGAAAAAGATAAACGCCCTCTTTGGATCTTGCTTTGGGGAGGCGGAAATACCTTGGCACAATCCATTTGGCAGGTTCAGCAAAACAGCAGCGAAGATGAATTAAAAGCTTTTTTGCACAAAATACCAACTTACGCTATAACTGACCAAGACAGGTCCTACAAGGGGGGACTCCTTTCCAAATAAGTTCGCATCAATGGATGAGAAAAGAATTTGAAAAAGACTTAAAATTTCTTTGGGATGAGTGCGCATGGAAATACCAAAACGGTAACGGAAAAAGAAATTGGGATGAATATGCTCAGCACGTACAAAACCATGGAAATCTCGGAAAATTGTATCCGAAGTATAAATACGGTGTTGAAGGCGATACCCCATCCTTCTTATACCTAATGCCTAATGGCTTAAACGACCCTCTTGTTCCCAATCAAGTCAGTTGGGGAGGTTATTTTGAATGGGGGATTTCACCTGATGATTCTACCTTTGCCTATAATAACCATAAAGGAAAAGCGAAGCAAATTTGCAATAACTATGCGTCTTATTTTTATTCTGCCACTTTTAATAATTTTGCCGCTCGAATGGATTGGGCCTCCGAAGGTAAAGGAAATCGAAACCCAATAATCGCTCTAAATGGAAATGTGGGGATTGATTTAGTTCATATAGAAAAGAAAGTTGAAGAAACTATTGTTCTTGATGCTTCAAAATCTTTAGATCCGGAAAATGACCCACTGGCATTCAAATGGTGGGTAATGTCAGCTGCAAGCACTTATTCGGGCAAGGTCGCCATTGAAAATAAGAATTTAGATAAAATTTTAATTGACTTACCATCTGATTCTGCGGGTAAAACCATTCATATTATTTGCGAAGTAACCGATAAGGGAATGCCATCACTTACAAGTTATCGGCGAATAATAATCACTCCAAAATAATAAATTAGATAGGAAAAGATTACTAATAGTTTTCATTGGTTGAATATCAATGCTCAAGAGCCCGTTATAATATATCTGACCTTCCAGTGGCGGAATATTTAGAATCCGTTACTTAGGAAAGCTAGGGAATTAATCCTTAAACATAAATACTTATATGGACTAAAAACAGACAACCATCTTACTGCAAATCTAACTATACATGGCAATTGAAAAAAATCTAATTAAGTTGTACATGGATGTTTAGAAGGTGGTGTAACCTAACGCCCAAGAAAATTTAATTCCACATGGGTTATTCAATTTGCGGTTTATGTACTTTTATCAGTTGAAAAGGAAAAAATCAAAGAAGGATGGAATTTAATGATTGGGTTATTTAGTTTGATATTTCAAATGATCGATAGCAGCATAGAAAAGTTCGGCAACCAATGGAATTGATTATAAGAAAAGAAAATCCAGAAGACTTTGAAACAGTCTTTAATCTTATTGAAAAAGCATTCAAACAGGTGAAAATAAGCGACCACAGAGAGCAGTTTTTGGTAGAACGATTGAGAAAATCAAAAGCTTTTGTTCCAGAACTTTCAATGGTAGCTGAAATTGAGAAGAAAATTGTTGGCCATATTTTACTGAGCAAATTGAAAATAAAAAATGGGAGAAATAGATTTGACTCTTTAGCTCTTGCCCCCTTTCGGTAATTCCCGAATATCAAAGAAATGGAATTGGTGGACAACTGGTAAGAGAGGCACATAAAAAGGCTAAAGAATTAGGTTTCAAATCGGTTATCTTAATAGGGCATGAAAAATATTATCCAAGATTTGGATACAAACAAGCAGACCATTTTGGAATAAGTTTACCTTTCGAAGTACCAATAGAAAATTGTATGGCCGTTGAATTAATAATGAATGGATTAAAAGATGTAAATGGTCTAGTTCAATACCCAAAAGAGTTTATAGCGTAAAAAAATTATCCTCAATTCTAAGTCAACTGCTATATTACTATCATCTAGCCTGATTTAGACCATAAAATAATAAGTTAAAAAATGAAATTTTCTGTATTTATAGCTACAAGTGTTGATGGGTTTATTGCTAAACCGGATGGAAATGTGGATTGGTTACATACAGCTGGTAATTTGGAAGCTGACATGGGGACAGAAGATATGGGGTTTAAAGCCTATATGAATGCTGTGGATTGTATGATCATGGGACGGAAGTGCATGGAGGTGATTTCCGAAATGAACTTGACTCCTGAGCAATGGTTTTATGGAGACACGCGTATAGTGGTATTAAGTAGCACATTGACAGAACCACCGGAAAACCTCAGAGGAAAAGTAGAAATGTATGCCGGAGATATACATTCTTTGGTCGATAAATTGGAAAAAGAAGGTTACAAACATGCCTATGTAGACGGAGGGAAAACCATTCAGTCGTTTATAAACCTTCAGTTGATCAATGAAATAATCATAACCAAAATTCCTGTTTTATTGGGAGAAGGGATTCCTTTATTTGGAAAAACATTCAAGGACATAAAACTTGAAAAAGCCAGTGCAATTACTTTCCCAAATGATTTTATCCAAGTAAAATATTCGGTGAATTATGAATAGCGAATAAATATAGTTTATGTAAAGAAAGAAAATAATTTCCCAAAAAATCAAGCTTGAGCTAAACGTGAAGAACTTGCTCAAAGCTTCTATTTTTTCAAGGTTCAATCCGCAATGAAAGCATTTCAAAAAAATTCCAAGTCAAAGGAAATTAGCTTTGTAAATTTACCTTTCGCGTAATCAACAAATGCATAAAGACTTAACATCGAAATTGATATAAAACAATGATGCTGCGTTCAATGAAGCGCACAATTTTTTCAAATACCTAGGACATATCCCTTCTTTAAATCGTCAATGGGATGGACTCTACTTCGAAGAATGTAATCTATTGCTGTATTCTACTTGAAGAAACCTTATACAGGTTAACTATACCGAATATTTAAAAATTTGAATTGATATGATGAAATCATTTTTGAAAACTATTGTATTCCTAATAATCATTAGCTGCGAATCTTTAGAAATTGATGACTATGAAGGTCAAGCCGATATAAGTGTTATGTCATTTAATTTACGATACGATGAACCTGAAGATGGAGAGAATCAATGGGACAATAGAAAAGAGGCCTGTGTCTCCATGCTAGAAGAAATTCAGCCATCCATCTTCGGAATTCAAGAAGGTTTACACAACCAGGTAAACTACCTAAATAATAGTTTATTAAACTATGAATACGTAGGAGTTGGTCGTGATGATGGGCATTCATCCGGTGAATATGCGGCCATATTTTACAATTCGGATGATATTGAACTCATTGATAATGGTAATTTCTGGTTAAGTGAAACCACCGATATCCCCTCTTTAGGATGGGATGCAAATAATATAAGAATTTGTTCATGGGCAAAATTCAAGGACATTAATAAAGATAAGATCTTATATCTTTTCAATACACATTTTGACCATTTAGGAAAAGTATCTCAAAGTGAGTCAAGTAAACTTCTCGTTGAAAAAATAAGCGAAATAGCAGAAAGTGATGCTCCAATATTTATTACAGGAGATTTCAATATGCTTATCGGTAATTCAAGAATTTCTCCAATAAAAGAAAGTTATTTTAGTGCACAAAGGTTTGCGAAAAGAAGTGATTATAATAAATCATTTAATGCATTTGGGAGATGGTATTTAAATAGAAATATAGATTTTCTATTCTATAAAAACACAACCGCAGAATCCTACAAAACCATCGTAAAAGATTATGGCGTCCCATTTATATCTGACCATTACCCTATTATTTCTCATTTCAACTATAACTAAAGCATGAAAAAAATATTCGCTATCTTTTTATTGATAATTAGTGTCCATAACCTTAATGCTCAGAGCAAAAATGACTGGCCCACTATTCCCGGATTTACTCCTCCACTACCATCAACTTTAACTAGTCAAGAAACATTTATAGGTGTGATGGGGTTAGCAATCATTTCTTATAGCCTTGAAGAATTTGTTTTTGAAAACCATGAAAATATAAATTATTATCTAGGACGAGCGGGAATGAATAACGAGTATGCCTGGGGGTTAAAAAATGTATGGCACCAAAATATTGGGATTGAACATAGGGTAGCTAGTTGGTTTTCATTATCTGCAGAATTTAATATCCAACAATGGAATGACCAAACCCCTTTATTCATAGCAAAGATAGATTTGGTTTAGGGCTAGGGCTAATGACATATTACCGTTGGTATTTATTTGGCAAAAATCGTATTAGTCCTTATATCGAATATGGGACCGGAATTTTCTCGGGTTTTGAAAAATTCCCTTACAATGGCACCAAATTTACCTTCAACCATTCTACCCAACTGGGTATCGAATATACATTAAAAAATAACAGCAAAATACGCGCCGGTTATGGTAATTTTCATCAATCGAATAATGGGTGGATTGGTGATTCAAATCCAGGCTATGATGGAAATGGATTTAGTATTAGCTATGCTAGCAGATTAAAATAAAATCACTCCAAAGTATAACTCTAACATAGATAGCTAAAAGAAGCTTTTATCCACTCTTTCGACATAAAAAGTTTAGAAGTCTTATTTTCAGTAAATAATATACCAAAGAAATATAGCCAAGCCGCTGTTTACCTATAAAGTGAGCTTAAACTTTAGATGAAAATAGTTATTGTAAAAATAAACAGGTGCTACAGCGGACAGGTGACCACAACACCACGGTTTACTTGGTTTCCCTTTCCACCCACATAGAGGATGTGAAACAATAACCATTGGCAAAAATTATAGTGATTCTCTTGGAGAAACAGGGAGGTTTGGAACAGTATGAGGTAGACGGCAAAGAAATATAAGCCCTCCAACTCATAAAAGTGTAACTTGGACAAAGTCTGTCTATTACCAATGACTCCTCTTTTCTCATCCTGCTAGAAAAACCTATTCAGCAACCTGAGGCTATGCGCAGACCATTTGTAATGAATACAGAGTAGGACTTATACCAAGGATTTGCAGAATTTTGAAAAGCACAATTGGTGGCTGGCTTTGGCCTTAAACAGATGTTTAAACCTTTCAATACCTTCCTATTGTTTTTTCTTTCGAAGCCAATCAGGAATACCTGTAGGCTCAAAAGCTTCCATTTTATCCAGCAAATTCACCGGATCATCTGCCACAATTACATTTTTCAACTGGTCCGGTTTTAAAAAGCCTTGTTCACCAACATGGGCCAAAAATCCAGTAATTTGTCGTAATAGCCGGACACATTGTATAAGGCAAGTGGTTTTTGGATGTACATTAGCTGGTTGAGCGTCATGACTTCAAACAATTCCTCCAATGTGCCTATGCCCCCGGCATCGCAATAAAGCCATCCCCTTTTTCGGCCATAAGCCATTTTCTATCCCTCATTGTTTCCACTACAATTAAATCTGTACAACCTTGATGGGCCACTTCAATGTCAACAAGTTTTTGAGGAATTATACCATACACAGGACTTTTAGAGGCAAGCATCTCATCGGCAATAATCCCCATAAGCCCAACCTTTCCTGCACCGTAAACTAGCCCAATTTCCCTTTTTATCATCTCTTTGGCCAGGGCTTTGGCTTGGTCTGAATATTCTTGTAGAATTCCCTTGTTTGATCCACAATAGACTGTGATGTTTTTTAATGGAAACATATTTATTAACTGATTTTGGAATTGAGGGTAAGGCTAGAATTTCTACTACCTATTTCCCTTATTTTTTTCTTTATACGCTTGATTAAATTTTCAGCTTCAACCCGATGCTTTGTCTCCTCCAAATATAACCTCCTATTCTCTAAAAATTGTTTTTGATAGCCCTTATAACGGAAATGCCGGAAAGAAATTGATTTTGGGTTTAAATTAAATTAACCTCTTATTAACTTAATAATTGGCTCATTTTGGATAAAAAAAGGTCCTAAAAAATTCTTTTCAATCAAAAAAGTAGGTTTATGGGAAGATTTATGGAAAAGCTAAAGTAATTTTACATCATGAAAATCTGCTTTGCGACAAATAATTCGAAAAAATTAAAGGAAGTAAGGGCTGCTTTGGGGGAAGAATTCGAGATTGTCTCTCTCAAGGAAATCGGGTGTAATGAGGAATTACCTGAAACCGGTGACAAGCTAGAAGACAATGCTTTTCAAAAAGCCCGTTACGTCAAAACCCATTATGGGGTAGACTGCTTCGCAGATGATACCGGTCTGGAAGTAGAGGCTCTAGATGGTGCCCCGGGTGTTTTTTCCGGCAGATATGCAGGAGAACCAAGAAGCGATGAGCGAAATGTCGATCTTTTATTAGAAAATATGCGAGGCAAGGAAGAGCGAAATGCAGCTTTTAGTACCATTATTGCTTTGATAATCGGCGAAAATGAGTGGGCATTTGAAGGGAAGGCAGAAGGAGAATTGCTTGACAAACGATCCGGAGAAGGTGGTTTTGGGTATGACCCTATCTTTAGGCCCCTGGGTTATAAAAAAACCTTTGCGGAATTAAGCATGGAGGAAAAAACACCATCAGCCACAGAGGAAAGGCAGTAAAGCTGCTGGCCTCTTTTCTAAAAGAGAAAGCTTAGGAGCTGCTTGACATTGTTAGACCCACCTAATTACCGATTTATGACCAAACCATTCATCATAGGAATCACCGGAGGAAGTGCTTCAGGAAAAACCCACTTTTTAGACAAGCTTTTGCATTCTTTTGAGCCGGGTCAAGTTTGCTTGATCTCTCAAGACAACTATTATAAACCCAGGCATCAACAGCCGATGGATGATCGGGGTATTCATAATTTCGACACCCCCAATTCCATTGATTTCGAGCAATATGCAGATGATATTCGAAAAATTCAGGAGGGTCATACCATAAACCGGCAGGAATACACCTTTAACAATCCCAATAAGAAGCCAAAAATGCTAACCTTTTCTCCGGCACCTGTGGTGGTAGTTGAAGGGATTTTTGTGCTATATTACCCTGAGTTGGCAAATTTATTGGATCTAAAGGTCTATATAGACGCCAAAGATCATATCAAACTAAAAAGAAGAATTGTAAGAGATAAAGTAGAACGAGGGTATGACCTCGACGATGTACTGTATCGCTATGAGCGACATGTCATGCCTACTTACGAAAAGTACATTGCCCCCTTCAAACAAGATGCAGATCTAATTGTTCCCAATAACAGTGATTTTGATAAGGCTTTAGATGTAATCAAAACCTTTTTACGGTCCAAAATAGGAGACTACAAGTCCTGATTCTTTGCTTCAATCTCGAATTTTAAGTGTCAAAGTAGACCTGCATTTCTACAACCTCCTTTTAACCAAACATAATCAACTGTATTACAGCGCCTTTCGAAGAAAAAATTAAAAAGGACAGCTTAACAGGAATTGAAAAACTTTTTTATATTTGCAACCCATGAAACTGAAGAGGAAAAATAAAGGATTGATGCGCGAAAGGCTAACATTACTGATTGTAATGCTTTTCTGCGTATTTGTTTCCAGTTCGGAGATTGTTGTCAGCCTTGACAGCCAAGACAAGTCACTCGAAGTCAAATTGGATCTTTCCTCCACAAACGATGAAAGCCCGGCAGAGGACAACCAAACCTTTATCCATTCGAATATTGATGCAGTTGTGCCTTTCGTACTGTATGCATTTGATTTCATTTACCATTTTATTTATGAAATCATTGTCGCAGCGCTGCCCCAAACCAATTTCATATTAGGTACTGACCTCGAATACAATCAATTATTCAAAATACTTTTTGAACAGATTATTTCTGTCAATGCCCCCTGAGTAAGCCCCTGCTCACTACTTTCATTTGTTACCAAAATTGAATCATGGGTTCAAATGAAAAATTCTACAACTGAAATCAAATACAACATTTAATAGTTAATCAACAATCATGAAAAACAAAGGGATAATCGTTTTTTTTACGGTGGTCATTACAGCCCTATGTCTGTATTATTTATCATTTACATTGGTATCAAACAATGTACATGAGAAAGCCACTACTTATGCAACTGATGCCTCAGGCAACGTAGATTTTGACAAGAGACAAACCTATCTTGACTCTGTTTGGAGAGAGCCTGTATATAATTTTCTAGGCATCCCATTTACCTACCAAGAAGTAAAAAACACTGAACTGGGCTTAGGATTGGACCTTCAGGGTGGTATGCATGTTACATTGGAGGTATCTCCGGTGGAAATTGTAAAAGGACTAGCAGGAGGCAGCAAGGATCAGGTCTTCAACGAAGCCGTGGAAGAAGCAAAAGAGCGTTCTAAGACGGTTAATGATAAATTTGTAAACATTTTTTATCAAGCATGGCAAGAAAAAGCAGGCGACAAAGCCCTGAATACAATTTTTGCTACTGCAGCCAATAGAGGTAGAATTTCCTTAGAAACTTCCGATGCCGAAATTTTAAGCATCATTGATACTGAAGTAGAAAATGCCATCGACCGATCTTTCAATATCCTAAGAACTAGAATTGATCGCTTTGGAACTTCTCAGCCAAACATCCAAAGAATTCAGAACACAGGTAGAATTCAAATAGAACTTCCTGGTGTGGACAATGCAGAAAGAGTAAGAAACCTTCTTCAAGGTGTGGCCAAATTACAATTCTGGCAAGTCGCCGAAATCGATGAGTTTGGTGATGCCCTACAACAAGTAAATGCATTCCTTGTGGAGGAAGCCAAAAACCAAAAGGCATCAAGCCCCGCTGCGGAAACAACGACTTCTTCAGATACTACTGATTTGGAAAGCGACCTTGCCAAGCAACTGGCTGAAGGCGCCACAGATGCCGATTCATTAGGGACTGAAGCCTCTCCAATTTTTGCATTGTTGAAAGCAAATTATGGACTTGTTTATGAATTAAGAGATACCATTGCCATCAACAGGGTTTTAAATAGAGAAGATGTAAAAGCCTTGTTACCAAGAGACGTGAAGTTTATGTGGTCTGTTAAGCCTCAGGTGCAAGACGGAATGGACTTGCTGGAATTGCATGCCATCAAAGCCCCTCGTGGAACAGATCAAGCTCCTTTAGAAGGAGACGTTATTACAGATGCCAGACAATCATTGGATCAAACTTCAAGACCTGCTGTAAGTATGCAAATGAATGCTGAAGGAGCAAGGAGATGGAGAAAATTGACGGCTGAAAATATAGGTAAAAGAATTGCAGTTGTGTTAGATAATTATGTTTACACTGCACCTACAGTACAGGGAGAAATTCCTTCAGGACAATCTGAAATTACCGGGAATTTTACTATGGAAGAAGCCAAGGATTTGGCCAATATATTGAAATCCGGTACGTTGCCTGCTCCTACAAATATTGTGGAAGAAGCCATTGTAGGACCTACTTTGGGTGTTGAAGCTAGAAATCAAGGCATCAACTCAATGGTTGCAGGTCTTGTATTGGTAGTTTTATTTATGATCGCATATTATTCTAAAGGCGGTTTTGTTGCCATCGCAGCTTTATTGTTCAATATATTCTTTATTCTTGGTATCCTTGCTCAGTTAGGAGCAGCCTTAACCCTACCGGGTATTGCCGGTATTGTTCTTACCATTGGTATGTCCATTGATGCCAACGTGCTTATTTTCGAAAGAATTAAAGAAGAGCTGAAAAATGGGGCCGGCATTTTGCAAGCAATTAGCAGTGGTTATGACAAAGCATTCAGTGCCATTCTGGATTCAAACGTAACCACCTTCCTTACAGGTGCCATACTTTATGCATTGGGTCAAGGTCCGGTTAAAGGGTTTGCGATTGTATTGATGATAGGTATCGCCTCATCATTCTTCTCTGCTGTGTTTATCACCAGAGTGATTGTTTATTGGATGAGTAAAAAAGGCGAGAAGAGCAATATTTCTTTCGCCACGCCATTTGCTAAAAACTTATTCAGTGACCTTAACATAGACTTTTTAGGAAAGCGTAAGGTAGCTTATTTGATCTCTACAGGTATTATTGTAATTGGGATGATTCTGGCCTTAACCTCAGGTATCAAATTTGGTGTTGATTTCACAGGTGGTAGATATTATGTCGTTGAATTTAGCGAATCAGTTCCTGCTTCTGAATTAAAAGTAGGACTAGATAGTGAATTTGATGGTGCTGTAGAAGTCAAAACCTACGGTGCAAACAATGTACTAAAAGTAACCACTTCCTATTTGGTAAACGAAGACAATGATGAAGCCAACAGAGAAGTTGAAGACAAGGTTAGGAACGGAATAGCTGCAGTAACCGGATTTAGTTACCTGGAAGATGCCACCAAACTTTCCGGCAATGATTTCTCAATCACCGGGTCAAATAAGGTAGGTGCAACAGTGGCAGATGATATCAAAAACTCCTCTTTAGAGGCGATGTTCTTTTCCCTATAGCCATTTTCCTTTATATCTTATTGAGGTTTAGAAAATGGCAATTCTCACTTGCTTCGATTATCGCTTTGATTCATGATACCTTTTTCGTTATTGCCGCATTCGCAATTGCAAGTGCTTTTGGGGCAACTTTCGAAATCGACCAAGTATTCATTGCCGCCGTGTTGACAGTAATTGGTTATTCGATAAATGATACTGTAATTGTGTTTGATAGGATAAGGGAGAATATTGCTAATCGAGGTACAAATAAAATTGTCAAGATGTTCAATGATGCAATTAACCAAACCATGGCCAGAACTCTTATAACATCAGCAACTACATTAATTGTTGTACTTGTCTTGTTGATATTTGGTGGAGAAGTGTTAAGAGGATTCTCTTTCGCCTTGTTGATAGGTGTATTGGTAGGTACCTACTCTTCCATTTATATCGCCACTCCGGTGGTTGTGGATTTAATGAAAAAAGAGATTGAAAGTGAAAGTGAAGTTCCGGTGAAATAAGCCGAATACCCCACTTTTTTACACAAAAGAGCCATTCTTTAAGTAGAATGGCTCTTTTTCTTTATAAATGCAGATTAAATACCCTGAACACGGTATTGATTGAAGTTTTAGTTATTGATACCTTGCATACATATCATGTTGTCTTATGCAAATGTCATTCTATTCCATCGCATTAATCCTTGGGATTCTATTTGCCACACTTTATTTGTTTTTGGGCTTCCATCCTAAAGAATATAGAAAGATAAACTTTCTGGTATTATTTATTCTATTTACAGAATTACTTTCCGTAATCATATGGTCCAATTCCAATAAAGGCGGTAATGAAAACCTCTTGTTATACAATCTGTTATATGTATATGTAAGGCCTACAGCCATGTTGGTGCTGTTTAGCCAGCTACCCTTCAGTTGTCAACTTCAAAAAACAGTATTCCCCACCATCCTGGGCTTCTTGCTAATAGGGGGTAATCAGCACCTTTCTCCAACCCTTAAACGGAGCCATACAATCATATAGCTACTTACTGGGGCATGCATTGGTGCTTGCCTACAGTGTGATATTTTTTAAAGACATATTGAAGCAAAGCAAGTTTAGAGACATCAATCTGTTGTCATTGCCTTATTTTTGGATGGCCTCCCTGATTTTATTTTCCTACGGTGAAAGATACATATTCTTTATTTTGACCTATTATTACCCTTCTATAGGTGATTATAGCATGGGGCATGTTTTTATATGGGTTCAATTCTTGGCGGGTTTAATGTACTTATCATTAGGGCTTTCCTTTTTCGCACCCAGGGTTTTCAATAGATACTATACCTAATAAATGGCGGCTTTTGAAAATATAGTTTTTAATTTATAACCTTTAAATGTAAATTTAAACTTTAATCAAAAAACGCATTGTATGTCCTATCTATTCACTTCGGAATCTGTCTCCGAAGGTCATCCAGATAAAATATCTGATCAAATATCAGATGCAATTATTGATAATTTTCTGGCTTTCGATCCAAATGCTAAAGTAGCCTGTGAAACCCTTGTTACCACAGGTCAGGTAATTCTTGCAGGAGAGGTCAATTCATCTACTTATCTAGATGTGCAAAAAATTGCCAGAGATGTCATCAACAGGGTGGGATACACTAAAAGTGAGTACATGTTTGATGGCAGCTCCTGTGGTGTTCTTTCCGCCATTCATGAGCAATCTCCTGATATTAACCAAGGTGTAGACAGGAGTGAACCTGAGGAACAAGGTGCAGGAGACCAAGGGATGATGTTTGGCTATGCGACCAAGGAAACCAGCAATTTTATCCCCCTGGGACTTGATTTATCTCATAGGTTATTGAAGGAACTGGCAGCATTGAGAAGAGAAAATGACCAAATCACTTATCTGCGTCCCGATTCTAAAGCTCAAGTGACCATCCAATACAGCGATGACAATACCCCGGAAAAAATTGTTGCCATTGTAGTATCCACACAACATGACGAATTTGATGAGGAGCAGGCCATGCTCGAGAAAATCAAAAAAGACATTGTAGAAATATTGATCCCGAGGGTAAAAGCTCAACTTCCGGAAAACATCCAAAATCTCTTTAATGATGACATCCTTTACCATATCAATCCTACAGGTAAATTTGTAATTGGAGGCCCTCATGGAGATACTGGACTAACAGGAAGAAAAATCATTGTAGATACTTACGGAGGAAAAGGAGCCCATGGAGGAGGTGCTTTTTCCGGCAAAGATCCTTCAAAAGTTGACAGATCTGCAGCCTATGCCACTCGACATATTGCAAAAATTTGGTGGCCGCAGGCATTTCCGATGAAGTATTGGTACAAGTTTCTTATGCCATTGGCGTAGCCAAGCCTATGGGACTCTATGTCAACACCTATGGAACAGCCAATGTAGATTTAACCGATGGGGAAATTGCCAAAAAAATAGAGAAATTATTCGATATGAGGCCTTATGCCATCGAGAACAGGCTGAAATTGAGAAACCCTATCTATGAAGAAACAGCAGCTTACGGACATATGGGAAGAGAAAATGAAGTGATAACCAAGACGTTTATAGCTCCTGATAAAGCTTCTATAACTTTAGATGTGGAACTATTTACTTGGGAAAAACTAGATTATATTGACCAAATTAAAAAAGAATTTGGTCTGTAAACCATTGTTTCAATAGGATTTAAAAAGGCAGCCTCACAGCTGCTTTTTTGCCCCTTTATGCATAAATCCTCCCTTATTGGTGTATATCTTCAAAATTATTACCGTGCATCTAAGAGGATTTTTTTGTGATTGGTTTAATCTTTTCATCTCAAGAAAGTCATGCTTTTTGAATGCGCTGTCAAGGCATACCTAAGAAGTGTTAAAAAGTAACGAAGGGACCGAAAAGTAACAGAGGGACCGATTCAGCATAAATATCATAACAATAGAAAACCTATTGCCGATTTCAATTTGAATGGGTTGGCGGGATAATTGCTTTAATACAACCAAGGGTAGATAGAGCCTTACGTTGATTTATTGACCTCCTAAGTTTAATAGACAATGCACAACACAATTGCTATTAAATCATTCCGGCAAGGCATTAATTATAGTGTAATTAACTTAAATGCATTAATTGCGTAGATATTAAATGCGGTTAAAATGGTTAATTCTTTTCAAGCAATAGCTCAAAAAAGCTTAGTGCTATCGATAATACTATTCCTCGGGCAAGCTTTATACCTTCAAAACCACTAAGTTAACGAAGAATAAATCCTTGAACCCGGTGGACTGGCCTGTTTAATTTAATACCAAAGCTATGAAAAACAATTCCCAAATATTTCTAGAGAGTAGTCTCCACCTCTTTACTTATTACAAAAACTTAGGGGAGAAGGCACTTCTACAAATACCGGACGACAAGCTTCATTGGCAATTCAACGAAGACAGTAATAGTGCCGCAACCATTGTGAAACATTTGTCCGGCAATATGGTATCCAGATGGACTGATTTTTTGAGTTCAGATGGTGAGAAATCTTGGCGCAACCGAGACGCCGAATTTGAAAATGACTTGCACTCTCGAGAAGAAATAATGGAAGCTTGGAAACTTGGCTGGGACAGCCTTTTTCAAGCCATGGAAAAATGTGATGAAAATGATTTTGAGAAGAAAGTATACATCAGAAATCAATCCCATCATTTAATAGAAGCCATCAATAGGCAACTTACCCATTATGCCACCCATATCGGCCAACTAATCTACCTTGCCAAAATGCTTCATCAAGGTACATGGAAAAGCCTCAGCATTCCCAAAGGAGCTTCTCGTTCATTCAATAAGGAAAAGTTTGATCAACCAAAAAACGATGGGAAGTTTACCAATGATTACTTACAATAAACCAAGATGTAAACATGTCAATCAATAAGGAGTACATAGACCAACAATATGAAGCCATTGCTGAAAAAGAGCTTCAAGCCTGGTTGGAAAAACAACATCAAAGCCCTTCCATTTTAAACCGGATGACCAGTGGGACCCAAAGATCTATCAATAAAATTATACCTGATAAAATTCATCAAGCAGTCACATACGCCATTGAAAAAATGGTAAAAGGAGTATTAATTGGCAATCAGTTTATTGCACCTAAACCATTACAGCAGGGTCCGCTAAGAATGAAGGAATATAAGGCCAGAAAAAGCATTAAAACTTATACAAGAACTGCCTCTGTAGAAGGAGCAATTACAGGAGCCGGAGGTATATTGATGGGGTTTGCCGATCTTCCTGCCTTTTTAGCAATTAAAATGAAAATGCTATTCAATATAGCAGCAGCTTTTGGTCATGACACCAAGGATCTCAGAGAGAGATTGTTTGTACTATATATCTTTAAGCTTAGCTTTTCTACTCAGAAAACACGAAACGAAACCATAAGTATCCTTGAAAATTGGTCCAGTTTCTCACCAACCTTACCGGACAATTTAGATGACTTTGATTGGAGACAATTTCAGTTGGAGTATAGAGACTTTATGGATCTTGCAAAGCTGGCTCAAATGATACCGGTAATTGGTGCAGGCATAGGTGCAATCGCGAATTTTAAGCTGAGTCAAATGCTGGGGAAAAATGCCATCCTAGCTTACCGCTTAAGGCACCTTCAAGAATTGAAAACAGTCTCCGGTAATCTTCCTATATCCAAATAATTTGTAATCGATTTTATGTATTTGGTTCGATGAGAATATTATTAGCTATTTCGGGCTTTGTTTTATTGTTTAAGATATATGCGTTTCCCTTTTTTTGCACTTTCTTTGGCCGCATCTAATATTTCCACCACCACTAAATTGTTTTCCATCGAGGATAAATCTTTAGCAGATACTTGGATTTCCCCTCGCACCACAGCTGCTAAATAAGCAAAAGGGTCATTAAAAGGATTGGTTCTTTTGGCCAAGGTCTCTACTTTTTCTTGATTCTGTCCTTCAGTTCTACTCAACAATCTAGTACTGTTTTTTGCCACCATATATCCAGTCTTTCCATATACCTCCATGTCCTTCCTGCTAAAGGGCCAGTTCCAAGAAGCCTGAATTACTCCTTGTGCGTTGGGATATTCCAATAAAATGGTTGCTTCATCATCCACCTTAGGATAAATATTAGGCTTGATCTGTTTTAACTCAGCTGTAACCGATATGGGCTTCACCCCATCCATTAGCCAAGTCATCAAATTGGCTCCATAGCAACCAAAATCAATGACTGCTCCTCCACCATTTAATACCGGATCCGTAAGCCAATCTAAGAATTCTTGATTGACCCCAATTTCCATAGGCCCCTCATGGCCATCATTGACAATCACCCTTCTAACTGCACCTATCTCCTCTGCTTTCAGTCGCTTTTTCAGTTCATGATTACTTGCATACCAGGTAGTTTCATAATTGGTCAATAAATGAATCTGATGCTTTTTAGCCAATTCCGCCATCTCATTGGCATGTTCCATACTTACTGCCAATGGCTTCTCTACCATGACGTGTATTCCTCGGGGTGCACACGCCTGTACTACCGCTAAATGCTCATATATAGAACCAAATGCGGTGACAGCTTCAGGCTTAACCGCAGCAAATAGAGACTCCATATCCGGATAAAGCAACTGCTTGTCTATGCCATATTGCGCCATAAGGCGATGGGCCAAATCGTCGTTAGGTTCCACAATTCCTACGATCTCTACATCCCCAACATCTTCCCTACCAAGGATCCAGTGTACATGGGAATGGGTAAGGCCCACCACAGCAATTTTCACAGCTGACTGAGCAAATAGAAGTTGAAAAGGTACCACCATTAGTGCGGCAAAAAATGTAAGGATAGATGTTTTCATGGCTATTTATTTTTAAATGAGTCAATCAAATTGTGGAAAAAACCATCCGAATTGCGTTTTCTTTTCATCCTGGCCTTCTGTCTCCTTTTCTTATTTTGTTTATTCCCCTTCACCAAGACAGATCTCACAGAAATCCCTACTTGCCCACTATACCATGGCTGCCTTCCAACTATATTGACATTTGGTTTATAATCTACAGAGAAATTTACCCCTAACAAAGTTAGCTCTACACCAGCAATAAAATCCACACCCAAGGTATTATTGCCATAGGTTCGTATAATTTGCATGTTTTCGCTTACTTTTTCCCGGCTTTCTTCTCTTCCTACGGAGGCTCCAGCCCCGTAATAATAGTTTAGCCGCTTGGACAGCAGAGGGCGGTGCCTTTCCAGTAAAGCATGAATGGTGGTATTGTAACTAAAATCTGACTGGACAATTCCCTCCAAGGTCACTCCTTTCTTGAGCCGCTGCTGAAGGGTAAAACCCGCATCCTTCCTTGATCATTGTTTCCTAACCTTAAGCCTGCACTGGTTCCGTAACTCTGCCCGTAAGTCAAGCCATAGCATCCCAACAATAATAAGGTAAGTACCGCTGTTAAAGTGTATTTTAGCATCGCTATAAATTAAATATCAGGAATATATACCAAAAAGCCCGCCATAATTCTAAAATAATCAAGAAATTTTCCCGCCCCTGTTCATTTAAGGGAATAAGTTATGGAAACCAAAACACACGAATTTTTAAGCCTACTATTTTACCATGAATTTTCTTTTCTTATAGATTCAAGGCTTTCCAACCATAAAACATTAAATCTCCTAAGTTTTTAATCAAAAACCTTTCGAATAAGTAGGATTTTCAGCCTTGTCTTGTGATAATGTATCAATAAATAATTAAATTTAAGTTTAACAATGGAGCCTGAGTTATGAAATCAATTCTTTTAATTATTTGTTTTGCCATTTGTACTACGGTTTTTTCACAGGAACTGGAGGGTTCTTGGATTTTAACCCATCAAAATGGTGTTGCCATTACCGACCAAGAGTATATTAAAATATACCAAGATGGCTATTTTGCTTTTGGAGCAAAAGAGGTAAAAGGAATAAATTTCTTTATGCCGGAGGAGGTGAATATAATTTAGAAGGAAATGTCTATGAGGAGCACCTTGATTTTTTGACACTAGACCCTGAACAAATAGGAACTACTAATAAATATACATTAGATTTTGCCAATGATCGACTGGTTATTTCCACCAAAATTAAAGGCGAAGACCTTATAGAGATATGGGAAAGACTTTCTCAGGAGGAAGACGACCTCACAAGGAATTGGGTAATTACCGGAAGAAAGCGTGGAGATAAAATATCTGAAATGACTCCGGGGGCAAGAAGAACGGTTAAGATTTTGAGTGGAGGTAGATTTCAGTGGATTGCTTTTAACTCTGAGACAAAAGCATTTAGTGGCACCGGAGGAGGAGAATATGAAGCAAAGGATGGGAAATACATTGAAAAAATCACCTTTTTCTCTAAAGATGATAGTCGAGTAGGGGCGCAGTTGGAGTTCGATTACGAAGTAATTGATGGCAAATGGCACCACAGTGGCTTGAGTTCAAAGGGTGACCCTATTTATGAAATTTGGTCTCCTTATGAAGAGGCCTATAAAAAGAAAGGCAATTAAGGCTTGAAATAATAGTTAAGGTTTTGTGATAGGGTTGATTCCTTTGATAACTTTAAACCATCTTTAATAGTTGAACATTAAAGCTTACTACTCACGGTATCAATTTCCACTTGTATTTTCAAGCCAAGCAAAAGGCAAGGTCCCATCTGACCACTTTTCAAAAAATCGTGTATAATCTGTTCCAAATATCATTGAACCAAGAAGTAGGTCTAAGTCTCCATCACCATCCATATCTCCGGCATCCATTGCCATCCATCTACCATCCGCACTACCTGAAAAGGTAGAGGCATCAAAATTCATGTCTCCTTTATTTTCAAGGTAAACAAAACTCTCTTCCGGACTATTTTCGTAATCCGGAAAAAAACTTATTGCCGCGATATCAATATCCCCATCATTGTCAAAATCTGAAGGTATGGCTTTGTATGCACCATTAAGGGGATAGAAAAAGGATTCTTTAAAATGGTTTGTTCCATCATTGATATAAACCCTAATCCCATGATAGGGTTTGGCTATGGGATCATAATCTGCGTTATCACCTGCGGTATAGATAATGTCCTCAAACCCATCTCCGTTAAAATCATATAAATCAAAAAAACTGGAACCATAAGTTGGTGGAAACCTTAATACCGGTTCTTCAGCAAATTTGCCATTCCCTTGGTTATGGAAAATATAAATCCCCTCGTCTCCCTGACCAAATAGTGCGATGATGTCTTTTAATCCATTGTTGTTAAGATCCCGAATATAGGCTTTGGTAGCTCCCGGTTTATTCCTTACCATGATTTTTTGGAAATTACCGGAAGGACCTTGCTTCCACCAACCCAGGCTTCCTGTATTTTTTCCGTATTCAGCAATGACCATATCTTCCAATCCATCCCCGTCAAGATCTCCCATGTCCATGTGAACGGGTCTTTGTAAATCTTTGGCAACAATTTTTGTCACCTCTCCGGATGCATTTGGTAAGCGCATGACAAAACCTAAGTCCATGTCTGTAGGGTTAAAGGTACCTATTACCAAAGCATATGAATAAGCTTTTCCCTCATGCACCCAAACTGTTCCTTCCGGACTAGAAGCTGTTTTCTGTACTTTAAACTCATTGTTCATGAGGGAAAAGGAAGACCTACCGGCATCACTAATGTACCAGCGATCAGGGCCTATTATTTTCACCATTAAGTGCATGGGATTCTTTGTTTTATAAGCCGGGCTATGAAGCTTGAAATCTTTTAAACCGGTCTTAATTTCTTTCCCTTGAGGTTCAGGTAGTTTTTCAGGAGCTGTATCCAAATAATAGGATTTGATTTTATCAAAGATTAAAGGATCAATGGTAGGAGATTTTGGAAACACATTGCTCCTTTCAACAATTTCCCCGGCCCTTCCTCCTTCTAGGAGGTCTTCTCTGCTACTGTCTGATTCATAGATACCAAAAAAATGGCCCATCCGTGGAAGAATTGTTTGCCAAGTAGTTTTATCCAATTGATCCGGCTCAGGATATAAGTGACATCCGGTACAATAAGTTTTCGCAAGCATTTCTGCTGGCTTTTCCAGAGGATCTTGTAAAGTTTCTTTTTTTAATTCTGGCTTTGGTTGGGTACTATCCTCCTTATTGGTTTTCTGATCACTCGGATTACATGCTTGTGCCAAAAAGATCAAATTTAAGGCAAAAAAATACAGGGCTATCCTCATAAATTCAAGGGTTTGGATCTAGTAGACGATGAATCATCAAAGATAACCAAGGACTGTTAATTCAAGGCAATAAATTCAATATTAAATCCATTTGCAAACACAACCAAAGCATTACCAATGGGATGGGTTAATTGGCTTGCTTGTTCAGTTGCTCACCCGGCATTAAACAGTGGAGAATGGCTGTCTCTAGTTTTTCAAGATCAAAAGGCTTGATCAATACGTAATCCATTTGAGAGGATTTCGTCCTTGCCATATCGGAAAGATCTGCAGTTACTGCCAAAATAGGAATATTTTTACGTAATTCTCCGCATTCTCCTCCCTGATTGCTTTGGCCGTTTGATAACCATTCAATACCGGCATCTGAAGGTCCATGATCACTAAATCATAAAATGAATGCTTTAATTTTTCTAGTGCTTGCTCACCGTCCATAACCATTTCTATGGAAATATGATCCCAATTTTTAAACATTGACTTCATTACCATTCGAATGATAGGGTCATCGTCCACGATTAAAAATCGCTTGCCCTCAAGCTTGAAACTAGGGTTGTTGGTTTTGCTGTTGTTCATTGATAAAAAGTAAGCTTTCTGCTTATTGAAGGCATAATAGTAGAAAAATATTATTTATTTTCAAAATATTTACTTTAAACAGCAGATTAATAGAATTAAAATTCATTTTTCCGCTTATTATTATTTTAAATTAATTATTTACCAAAGTAAAAATAAATAGTATTAATAAAAAGTTCAATCATTTCATTTTTAAATTAAGAAAAATTGATTTTTTATATTTAAACTAATATCTCTACAATTAATTCTATTTGAGATTGGCTTAAATACAAATGAAGATTTACCATATTTAATCTACGCTAATTTCGTAGAAATATTATTTTTCCGTAGTTAAACTAATTTTTATTTATTATATTCACCTTATGGAAGCTTTGACAAACAACGAAGAGCAGGTGATGCGCATCATATGGAAACTAGATAAAGCCCTGGTAAGGGCTGTATTGAATGAATTTCCCGAGCCCAGACCTCCTTATACAACATTAGCCTCAATCATCCGGCAATTAGAAAACAAAGGCTATTTGGACCACAAAACTTATGGAAATACACATGAGTATTTTCCTGTTATAAGCAAGAAAGCCTATCAACACAGGAGTTTTAATCAATTAGTAAAGAACTATTTTGATGGCTCTGCAAAAAAGGTTTTGTCTTTTATGGTGAAAGAAGAAAAGCTGACTGAAAAGGACATTCAAGAACTGGAAAAAATTGTTGAGAATTTTAAAAATAAAAAATAATGAGCAGCCTCATCAATTATTTATGGGAAGGGATTATTTGTTTGACCATACCTTGGCTTTTATACAAAGCTTTATTTGAAAAAACTACCTTTTTTGCTTGGAATAGGACTTTTCTATTATCTGCACTTATTTTGGCACTGCTTTTCCCTGCTTTGAATTTAGAAGGCTTGTACATCTTCAATTTTAATCGTGAAACTTACCAGTCTATATTGCCCACATTTGAATATGATGGTACAAATCAGCCTTTAAACTCCCTAACACCAATACCCATAACCAGTTTCTTAGCGGGAGCCTATTTAATTGGTATGCTTTTTTCAATAATCAAATTTTTAATTAGAATTTTCTCCTTAATCAGCTCTATAAAAAAAGCCAAAATTTCCTATAAAGGAGAGTACACCTTGTTAGAGCATGCCTCTTTTGAGCCTTCTTCCTTTTTTCACTTGATCTTTTTGCCTGAAGGTTCATTTAAGTTAAACGACAAAGTCGATTGCATAATTTCCCATGAAGCAATGCATGCAAATTACAATCACAGCCTAGACAAATTACTGTTACAATTGGTGAAAATTATATTTTGGTTTTATCCCATTTGCCATTTATACGAGAAAGACTTAGAAGTGGTCCCTGAGTATCAAGTGGACGAAAGAATGAAAGATATCTATCCACTTAAAGAGTATGCCTTATTGCTAATTCATTTAGGAAAACCCAAAATGATGAATCAGCTGGCGCATAATTTTAATAAATTTCAAATCAAAAAAAGAATAACCATGATGACAAAGCCCAAATCAAAAAGAATCGCCAAATGGCTTTATGCTTTAGCCTTACCTATATTTATCGGTCTTTTTGGCTTAATTTCATGCGATCAAAAGGATGAAATCGTGGATGTAGAAAAGCCACAAGCAGAAACAAAAACTGAACGATCAATTTCAAATGAGATTTTTGAAACTGCTGAAGACATGCCTGTCCCTTTTGATGGTATGCAAGGCTGGAATGAATATTTAAGCCAAAACCTTAAATATCCACAATCTTCCAAAGATCAAAACATAGAAGGAACGGTTTACTTGCAATTCATAATAAACAAAGAAGGGGAATTAATAAATCCATCCGTTATTAGAGGTGTGGATCCGGATCTGGATGCAGAAGCACTTAGGGTAATAAAAAATTCTCCTAAATGGACTGCCGGTAAACAAGGTGGAAGGGATGTGAATGTCAAAATGCAAATACCAATAAGGTTTAAACTTAATAAACAATTATTAGATTAATTGTTAAACTTCCCGGTCACGAGTAAAAATTACCCGCGGCCGGGATTTTGGGTTTAAATGCTTCCAATGCTATTCTTTAACAAAATCTACTACTGCATTAATAACTTCAGGCGAACGTAATCGATGTCCTAGACCGGTTGTCGTCATTAACTCCGACTGTGGCCAATGCTGGTGAAGCAGCCGAGCGTTACTAAAATCTGTCAATCCATCTTTTTGGTCATGAATAATAAGCCCTGGAATGGTTAAGTCTTTAACCAAATTAGGCAAGTTAACGGTGTTTAAATCTTCTTGTATAAAAGCTTCAAATTCGGTGGTAATATTATTTACTGAATGTGGCTTAAGTTTTAAAACCTGCCTATAATAACCTATAAACTCAATGGCACTTCCAGGAGTTGACAAAACAATCAGTTTCTTTACTGGTGGAAGCTTAAACTTTGCAAAGGCATAAAAAAGAAAAGCTCCCAATAGAATGGGATACCACCGCATCCAACTCACCTATATCTCGCAATAATTGATCAATTAAAGCCGCATTTTCCGGAACGGTAAACCGTTTACCTTGACTCTGGCCATGTGCAGGTGCATCAAAAGCCAATATGGTATATTCATCGTTCTCTAACAGCATATCAATATACTCTTTCCATCTATAAGAAAAGCTTTGCCAACCATGTATAAACAAAATTTTCTTTGGCCCATTTCCCCATTTATATTGACGTATCTTATTCCCTTTAAATACAATATCTGACTCAGTGGCTGTTCGAAGAAAGTCAAATTGCTTTTTACTTATCTTGGTACGAACAGGAGAACAAAAGTATTTGAATCCCATCTTTCCTCCTTGCGAAGGTGCAATACTATTCAGGGCATTTAGGAAGAGTCCTAAAAACCTGTAGAAAAATCCACTTTTCATTGTAAAATTTAGAATTATAGGTGATCTGTTATTCGGGTTGTATAAAAAGAAATGCTGTTACCCTCTTGACAAAAGTAGAATATAATTTCTAATTTCTTAACAAAACTAAAAATAAATAAGGAATTTTTTATTAATTCAAACTATTAACTAACATTTTTTTAATTAACCGAAAACACATCCACAACTTTAATCCTTCTGATAAGCGGAATACATAATAAGCTAATTACTATAGCAATAAACCCTATGTACTCAAAATTTAGTAGTTTTCCATCGGTGCCTTCTACCAAAATAAGCCCTCCCAAAAAAGAAGCCAGGCCGGAACTTAATTGTTGAACAGCTGAATTGAAACTTAGAAAGCTTCCTCGGTTTTCAGCCTTGGCGGTACCTGTGATCAGTGCTGCAGCAGGAACCATCCTTCCGTTTGAAGTTACAAAAAACAAAGTCGAAACCATCAAAGCTATTAGAATAGGTGTGGTGCCTAGATGTGTAATTATAGCAATTGGTATAACATTTAAACTCATGAATAGGGTAAATATTGGAACTTTACCATATTTGTCCGTTAGCCTACCTACCCATGGAGAAGTAAAAACTGTAAAAAAGCCACCAGCCATGTAAATATAAGTCAATTGGATTTCCGAAAAACCAACATTGGCAACCATAAATGGACTCAAAAAAGGAATTACCATAAACTGCCCTAACATCATCATCACCGTTAAGGAAATGGCCCGCATCTGGTTACCATTATTGGTTACTCTCCGAATCACTTCCATCGGACTTGGCTTGCTATTTCCCTTACTTGTGGGAACAGAAACAGCGGGAACAAACTTATAAATAAGTACAAGGATTACCATGGCAAGAATCGCCAAAAAGAAAAATGGAGCGTGCCAATTGGACATGCTGGCGATAAAAAGGCCAAAAGGAACACCTACGACGGATGCAACGGAGAAAGCCGCCATTACCAGTCCCATAGCCCTACCTCTTCTTTGATCAGGTATGGCATCTCCTATAATTGCGAAAATTAATGCTGAAGTAAGCCCTCCAAATAGTCCTGAAAGAATTCTTGAGAATAATAAAAAGGATAATTTGGGGACAAAGCACAAGCCAAAGTCCCCAGCAAAAAGCCTAAAAAGACCCAGATCAGAATACTTCTTCGATCATACTTGTCTAGTATAAATGCACCAAAAAAACTACTTATTCCAGCACTAAAGGTGTATGAAGATACCAGTAAACCAAATTCTTGTGGAGAAATAGTAAAAATTCGCATCAACTGTGGACCCAAAGGCATCAAGATCATAAAGTCCACTATATGTGTAAAATTGATGGCCGCTAAAGTCCAAAGTAGAAGTCTCTCCTTTTGCATTATTTATAAATTTATTTCTTTTAAACCTTTCTCTCCTACTAAAAGTTCTTCTATTTTCACCTAACAAATCAAAGCTTGAGAAGATTAATGATTAGCTGATAAACCGCCCGTATTCCAACAAAATTTCAGACTTTATTCATTTTATGATTAGGTTCAAGAAATCCCCTTAAGCCATTTTTTTTACCCTATAATTTTGACACCAAAATTTGCGATTGATTAAAAATTGATGTAAGGTACTCCCAATTCAATAAATCTGCCTACCTTTACAGACTTTATCAACTCCTATTTACAATTGGGTTAAACCCTCTTGTTTTGAATTCAAGTAATTCAGGTGAATTGATAGCCTGGTTTTCTTGTTTTTTTAGATTGTCTATTGAATTTCCACGTTGAATCATTTTAGCGAAAGCCCATTGAGGAAAGCTAATTGAATTTAAAATGAACAAGTCATATAGATAACCTTCATAAGCTATTTCGGGTTATAACTCCCTCAATTTTAATTTTAGCGATTGATAACCCAATCCTACTTGTATAGGTTGATATAGGCCATATGGGCCAAAAATTATTTTGCACTCAAATAGATATAAAGTGTAGTGCAAAGCACAGGCATACTATGCCGCATAAATAAAGAAGCATGACATTCGAACAATTAGATCTTATAACTCCAATCCTGAAAGCACTTCAGGAAAGAAATTACAAAGAACCAACCGCCATACAGGCACAGGCTATTCCTAAAATACTGGCGAAAAGAGACATTCTAGGCAGTGCCCAAACAGGTACAGGAAAAACTGCAGCCTTCTCCCTTCCTATTATACAACTACTCCATACTGAAAAAAATAACCACAAAGGGAAATTGGCAATCAAATCCTTGATAGTAACTCCAACTAGAGAGCTGGCTATTCAAATAGATGAAAACCTTGCCTACTATGGGAAATACACCAAGTTAAAACATGCTGTAATATTTGGCGGTGTAAAGCAAGGCGCACAAGTAAATGAACTTCGAAGGGGTGTAGATATTTTGGTGGCAACTCCAGGAAGACTGTTAGACCTCATCAATCAAGGCTTTATTAAATTGGATCAAATCAAAATTTTTGTTCTTGATGAAGCGGATCGAATGCTAGACATGGGATTCATTAATGACATCAAAAAGCTATTGAAGTTATTGCCAAGTAAGCGTCAATCTCTATTTTTCTCAGCCACCATGCCGGATAATATTGTTTCTCTGGCAGGAAAAATCCTCACTGATCCGGTAAAAATCGAAGTTAACCCGGTTTCTTCTGCCGCTGAAACGGTCAAACAAAAGGTTTATTACACCAATAAAAGTTCTAAAAAAGACTTGTTGTTCCATATATTGGAAAACAAGGAGATCGACCAAGTTTTACTTTTCTCCAGAACTAAACATGGTGCCGACAAGATTACCCGTAACCTGAAAAGCAAAAACATTCAGGCCGCAGCAATCCATGGCAATAAAGCTCAAAATCACCGACAAAAAGTCTTGACACAGTTTAAAGAAGGTGCAATTCGTGTTTTGGTGGCCACAGACATAGCCGCTCGAGGGATAGACATTGACAAATTACAATATGTAATCAACTATGATGTTCCCGAGGACCCCGAAACCTACGTACACAGGATAGGTAGGTCAGGACGGGCCGGGGAATCAGGTACAGCTATCTCACTCTGTGAACCTGAGGAAAATGCATATGTCAAATTAATTGAAAAGTTGATCAGTCAAAAAATCTCTGTGGTGGACAAAAACCCCTTTCCACAGACGGATAAACCAATGACAGCCTTGGAAAAGAAAGAATTTAACAAGGAAAAACAACGTAAAAAGCAAGCCTTCTTTGCCAACAGAAAAAGATCAAGGTAGGCCCTAAAACAAAATCCAATCTACGGTCCGGATCGGAAAGTGGATTGGGTTCTAATTTTTTAACAAGACCGAAAGGGTTACAAATAGACAACAGCTATTCTTTAAAAAAGGCTTCGGGACGACCATCATAACTAAAGCCCCCATTTTCTAATACCAATACCCTTTGGGCCATGCGGGAAATCTCTGAAGCATCATGACTTACCAGAAGTGTGGTCAATCCGTATTCTTGGTGAAATTTGACAATGTATTCCTGCAAATTTTTCCGCATTTTCATGTCAAGTGCAGATAACGGTTCATCTAAAAGCAAGACCTTTGGTTTCCTCACCATGGCCCTAGCTAAAGCAATCCTCTGTTTCTGCCCTCCTGACAATTTCACTGTACTTTGATCAGCAAATTGTTCCATTCCTATACTTTTCAATAAGTCCATAACAAAACCTTTGTCCTGCCCTTTTCCCAATGCAAAGACAAGATTTTCAAATACTGTCATGTTAGGGAATATGGAATACTCTTGAAAAATCATCCCAATATTTCGCTTTTCCGCTTTCAAAAATATCTTTTCTCTGGTGTTGACCCATGTTTCTTGTTCTACGGTCAACAGCCCCTCGTCTGGTCGCATCAAACCCGCAATCATACGCAAAACACTGGATTTACCTACTCCTGATGGTCCATATAAACCTACTAACTCACCCTTTTGAATGTGGCAAGAAAGATCTAGGCCAATTTTACCTTCCGCTCCGATCAGGGATTTCTTTAAGGATAGCTCAATCATAAGAGAGCATTCTGTTTTTTCGGTGATTGATTAAATAAGTCATCAAAAGCACCGAAAATGAAAAGGCAATTAATAGTACACTGTATTGATTGGCCATTTCATAGTTCATTCCCTCCACTTCATTGTAAATGGCCACAGAAATGACCCTTGTTTCTTCAGGGATATTTCCTCCCACCATCAACACCACCCCAAACTCACCAATCGTATGGGCAAATGTGAGGACCCCTGCTGTGATTAAAGCATTCTTCATATTGGGCAAAAGTATATGAAACAAGGTTTGCCATGAACTTTTACCCATCGTTTTGGCTGCATCAAGCCAAGCATTGGGAATACCTGAAAATCCAGACCGAAGCGGTTGAACCATAAATGGAAGACTGTAAATAACCGAAGCCAAAACCAAACCGTGAAAGGTAAAAACCAAACGCAGATCGAAATAATTTTCTAGAAATTGCCCCAATTTATTCTCTGGGCTAAAAGCCAATAAGAGATAAAAGCCTAAAACCGTAGGTGGCAAAACCAATGGCATACTTACCAAGGCTTCAACAACATATTTAATCTTGTATTTACTGTAAGCCAACCAATATGCCAAAGGAATCCCCAACAGAAATAACAGGCCGGTAGTTAAAGTGGCTAACTTTAAGGTCAATATAAAAGGTTCAAAATCCATTATTCTATTTCTTGAATAAAGCCATAAGTTTTGAAAATTTTTTCTGCAACAGGAGTTTTTAGAAAATCGAAAAACAAAGTAGCATCAGTATTTCCTTTGCCAAAATCCGTAATAATGGCTCCTTGAAGTAATGGATTATGGCTTTTTGCAGGCAAAAGATAATAGCCCTTACCATATTTTTTCATGGTAGGAGAAAGGGCTAGAGAAAGTGCAATTATTCCAACATCTGCTGCACCTGTAGACAAAAATTGAGCTGTTTGAGATATATTTTCGCCCAATACAATTTTTGAACGGATGGTATCATATAATTTATAATACTCCAAACTCTCCTTCGCCCGCATCCCATAAGGAGCATGGTTGGGATTAGCAATTGCTATTTTTTTTAGGTCCAATTGACTAAGTCCTTCCAATGTGGCTGCATCACAATCAAACTTTCTGCTCCACAGCACCAATCTTCCTTCTCCATAAATATGAAGTTCAGAGCCTGACATTTCCTTTTCAATTAACATTTTGGGATATTCCACATCTGCAGACATATACAAATGAAAGGGAGCCTTGTTAGAGAGCTGTTCATATAGTTTGCCGGATGAGCCATATATCGGCACCACCCTTTTTCCAGTGCCTTGAGTATAGGCTTCAATAATATCGTCCAAAGCAAATTTTAAGTCTGATGCAGCTGCTACACGGATAGGTTCTTGCGCATTTAGAGAATGAAATCCTATAAAAAATAGCAGTGTGGTTATTGCAAAGTAAGGGTAGATACTTTTCATTGTACTGATTTAGCAACTCCGTTAAAGGTAGGGTTGGGCTTAGTTTTTATTCATTTAAAGATAGATTGATTGCCCTTATTTTCCAATCCAAGCCTATCTTTTCCTAATATTTCCGCATTCCATTAAATGGAATGATCAAAGGTAAGAATTTAAACACAAAGGCAACCTAGAAGGAAATCACGAGGTGAAGCTTTTCCCACATCTCATCATGAAATGATATGGGCACCAAAGCATCATTAGGAGCCTCTCCCATTCTAACCACAACAAGGTTTTGCTCAGGCACAATCTCTACGAACTGACCATTTTTACCCATTCCGGCAATTAAATCATCCGGAGCATAAACAGATAAATCCCTATTAAAAGATGTTGGCAAACCCGGAAAAATAATCTTACTCTTGCCATTTAACCACCATAAATACCCATATGAAGGATTTAGTTCTTGGGAGCTATTGACCATTTGTTCATAATAACCCTCAGTATAAACTGCTTGATTAGCTTCCCAAATGCCTTTATTCAATGTTAGCAAGCCAAATCGTGCCATGTCCCTAGCTGTACTCCAATAAACATTGTTATACCCTAAGGGCACCCATCTTCCATCCATCCCGGTGATCGCTTCTATTTTCTGATCAGTAAAAGTATTGTAGTCAATACCCGAAGCCTTGTTTACCACTTTTTCCAATAAAGTATAGGCAGCATTGTGGTAGTACCATTGAGTGCCGGCATCTTTCCCATATTCCAAACAAGATGTCGCTGTACAATCCAAATCTGAGACCTGATAATTCAAACCGGTACTCATGGTCAACTGATGCTTAATGGTAATTAAATCTTCCTTTTCCGGACTAAAGGAGGTCCAGCCGGTCCCAAGGTAATCCGAGGTTCTATCTCCAATTGACAGGAATCCTTCTTTTTCTGCTGCACCAATCAGGGTAGCAGTCAAGGTCTTCCCGGCAGATGCCCAATACCACATACTACTTGCCTCAAAGACTCCCGTGTTTAAAAATTGTTTCCCCAATATTTCTCGACAACTATTTTACCATCTTTTAAAATAATAAATGCTCTGGTTTGGTTCTCTTCCAAATAAGTATACAAATTCTCTAATGCCTCTTGGCTCCACCCCAAAGTATTCGGTGCTGTGGATTGCCATTCGTCAGTATGACTAGGTGGAAAATACAATTCATTTTCTACCTCAGGTAGCATGTCCTTTTCCTCACAAGAAAAAATTAAAACCGACACCAAACCAAGTAATAAAATATATTGCTTTTTCATCTGAGTTTCACAAGTTTTATAGCGGCAATGGCTTATCTGCCTACAAATTCATACATCTTTTTAACCTTTTTAAGGTTCATTTCTGCACCTATTTCAAAAAGTATTTTAATTGCCATTTTTGACTTTTCGTTGCTTGGGAATTTAAAGAGGTCTCCCAATTCGGGTAAACACGAAATGCCCTTTTCCCTTCTTTTTCATGGGTACTTAGCAGGCCAAATTTAGCCAATACTTCTTTGGGGAAAACAAATTGACCTGAACGGTCCCCTGAAAAAACATTAATTATTAAAACTTCAAATGGGTCTGAAACTGTGAATGGGGCTATTGGTCCGGCATTTTCTCTTTTCCAAATGGTCACAAACTGCCCGCATTTTTTCGGAGTAATTTTAGCCTGTCTGCAAATCACTGCTTTTCCATTCAATTTAAATTGACAGGCATGGTAGGCCTTGAACTCCCGTTCCCATTTAAATTCACTAATATCAATCCCGCACTGATCATATACATCTTGATTTATCAGCCTTAAGGTTTTATTCATCCAGTTTACTTGAAAATTCTGCCCAAATTATTCTACAGTAAATCTAACGATAACTTCGTTATCTAATATTACATTGGTGGACCAAATAAATTCAGCATCATCAATAGGGTCATCAAAAATGGAAGTGAAATTGGTATAAGCAGGTTTGTTATTTACACCAATTTCTGTGTTCGTATAGGGAGTTGCATTTGGCCAACTACTGTCATCGAAGTTCTCCTCCTGCCAATTGGCAGGAATGTCCCAATGCAATGCATAAAAGGAAGTACCATCATTAGCTCCATCGGTATTACAATTATAACTTAACCGTTGAGTCCCGTTTTCTGTGGTACAGGAAAGATCCTTTATCGGTGAAGTATAAAAGGTCTGGGCTTTCCAGTCAGCGCCTGTGGTGGCTACAATTTCATTCGCCTGATTTTTAAAAACGGCTACCATGCCACCATCGCCCGGATAAAAGGATGCTCCTTGGTTACTCTCGGAACCTAAACCACTGTTTTCTTCCCAATCAACCAACTTCATGGCTATGGTAAAAGGATAACTGACCCTAAATCGGAGAATACTGGAATTAAATGGGGTAAATGGAACCATGTCTTTCCCAACAGGAACTCCGTTGATGTACATTTCAAAATAATTGTCTGCAAAAACAAATGCTGTAATCAATTCTCCATTTGGGTCCACCTCGATAATATGTTCATCCTTTAATGCCAACACTGCCTCTGTATCAGTATTAAAAGATAGACCTGAACATGGGTTGTACAAGTCTGAGGCGAATGGAAAATTACTTTCATTAAAATTAACCTGGGCCGGCACTGTCCAAGTGCTTCCATCCAATGCAGTAGAAATACCTAAAGGTGCCTCTCTCCCATTGGAACATTCAAAAAGGTTATTTATAGTAGCAGTAGCAAAGCCTTGAGATATGGAAGCTGTACCGCTGTAATCTGAAATAGAGGGTATATCTTCATCCATGCCGGTATTACACCCTGTTTGGAAGAAAGATATTGAGACTATGACTAAGACAAATTTGTGAAAACTTTTCATCATCGAAGGATTTAATCAACACGAAATAAATGAAACCAAATAGAGCTGATTAATTAGACGAAAAAAATCCTCAAATCCTTCGTTACCAATGACTGTTTAGTCATTAACTTTTTAATGCAGGACTGCTTTATTGGTAGATAACAATTACTTCAAAACACTTTTAACTACCTTCAAATCTCCATCTATATTCTGTGGAATTGGTAAGCCTAAAACCTCACACATCAAGGGAAAAACATGAACAATGCCCATAGGAGGTAGGGTGAAGGCTGTCTTAAAAGCAGGTCCCTTGGCATAAAAAATGCCATGCATTTCCTTGTGCTTTGGGTCAAAACCATGCACTCCAATTGCTTTAATATTATTTTTAACCAATAATTCTTTCTTTTTTCCTTGTAAAAAATAGTAGGTATAGTCCGGAATTAATTGAATTGCTCCCCAGTCAATACTTTTTGGTCTATTTACAAAACCGGGAATATCTTCTATAGTATGCACTTCAAAATGATCCCTTTTTTGCTTGAGAGAAAGAACCAATGCTTCGGTATTGACTCCTTGATGTGGATAGATGTTTACAATTGCTCCATTGTTTACAGTATGGTACAAACTGTCATTCAAAATGGATTCAATAGGGATTATATTGGAAGCAGGAAGGTCTACCATGCCATGGTCAGAAACAATTACTATATTTACAGGAAGGCCTGTGTCGGCTACCCCTTTAAACAATTGCCCTAAATGGCGGTCTAATTCAAAAAGAGCCTCTTTTATTTTCTGTTCATTCCCCGGACCATAATCATGTCCTGCTTTGTCCATGTCTGCAAAATACATGGTAATTAAATGTGGCCTTTCATTTTCCGGCATTTTAAGCCAGTTTATGACCTGTGTGACCCTTACCTCCTTGTTTATTTTAGAATCATAGGTATGATAGTAGGTTGGGTGCATTCCTTGTATGTCTGCTTCAGAACCTACAAAGAAATAGCTGGCCGTGACCATATTGGCTTTATTGGCTTCCAGCCAAATTGGAGATCCTTTATAAAACTTGCCATCAGTGGCAGTTTTTATATTTTTATAATCATACAGTTTTTCTTGTTCATGACTATAAAACGAGTTTGCCAAGATCCCATGTTTGTCAGGATACATTCCGGTAACTATGGAATAATGGTTTGGAAAGGTTTTGGTCGGATAAGCAGGAATTAAAGCTTCAGAACGCACACCTTCTTTGACAAAATGGCTTAGGTTAGGAGGCTGGTATTTTTCCAAATAATCCCACCGAAATCCATCCAATGATATCAATAACAAATATGGTTTTTTCTGAGAGGCTTTTGAATTGACAATGGTGGACGTTTGCAGGGAATTATGTGCTTTCCGGTTACAAGAAAAGAAACTAACCGTGCCTATCATCAATATCAGTAAGCCACCAACAACTTCTTTTTTCATAGATGTAAAATGTTGTTTGTGATTTTAGACAAATGTATGGAGATTTTAGTTTTATATAACCCGGCAGCAATTATTCATTTTTAATCTTTAACTTTTTTAAAGATATATCCCGAAGGGCTTCTGGTATAGGCTATGCCTCGTCTTTTGGTAATTATATCCTCCCGTATTGGTAATACTCCGTTCTTTGGGATCATGTAATCTTCCAAATTTTCTGCTGAAATGGTAAATTTATCATCTGCTAATCTTTTATAAACAGCAATCAGTTGATAGGATGGGTCTAATGAAGCAAGACTTGCATCCCCATGGAAATTGTTACAGACCAATAAACCACCGATTTTGAGATAAGACTTGACTGCTTGACCTACAAAGCCGGCATATTGAGAAATGACCAAATCAAAATCATTGCCCAGCCCCTCAAAACTTCGCTCATAGTCTTGCTGGTAAAAACGGAAAATTGCTTCCTCCTCATACCTTTTATTGGCTACTAAAAAGGCTATGGTTTCCGGGTCTTCAAAGAACTTGAAAGTATTTTTAAAAGAATCTGCGTAAATCACCTCTCGAAAAACCAAAGATGGGGTAATGTGAACATGTGAGCCTGGGTAGAACACCTTATTAATGGAATATTTGGCATTTAAAGCTACAAAAAGACCGATGGAAGTATGCTCCTTATCTACATGAAATTTTTTATAAAGCTTGGGAATATTCATAGGATCGCACTTTAATAATAGAAAAGAAACATGCCTTGCCTATTGCCACTGTAGACCAGTACTAAACTAATAGGATTATGGGAAATAAAAAACTACTTCTCGTTTAAAAAGCCACGAAGATATATGGCCAAAGCCTATTGTCACTGCCTTATTAATTCTTCTACAAATGTGGTTTAAAAGGTATAATAAGGAATGGTTTCAAAAAATAACTAATCAAAAATCCATTTTATGTTCACTTGCTTTAAAGATTAGAAATAGCCCAAAGGCTAACATTCCTAAAGCAATTACTCCTAAAACCACCGCACCAAATTCATTTTGAATGAAATTAAAAGCCTCTTTTGTACCCCCTGACTTGGAAGCATCATAGGTAATGGCAGCTCTTACGGTAAGGTAAGCAATAACGCCAACAACTATACCCCGAGAAGTATAACCCACTCGACCCGAACTAATCATTATTTGCTGGGCTTTATCATTCATACCCGATTCTTTAACCTTTTCTTTAAATTTTCCTGAGAAAGCAATAAAAATCTGGATCAGGGCCCTTATCAAAAATATTAAGGCAATAGAAGCAACTATCCATCGTCCATATTCTTGTGCCAATAGCTGCTGAATCATGGACTCCTTTCCGCCACCATTGTCACCACCGCCACCTAACAATAACTGTAAGGCATTATAAATGATGAAAAGGTAAAATATACCGCTAGAGAAATAACCTAACCTGTAAATTATTCCTTTGAAATCGTTCCCCTTCTCCTCAGTGTCTTTGAAGGTTTGATACATTCGCCAAAAAACATAACCTGCCAAACCCAGCACCACGAGCCAAAGTAAAATTTGGCCAAAGGGTTGATCAATTACAAAAGCTAAGGCACCATTGCTTCCGGTCTTTTTACCTCCTTTACCAAAAGCTTCCCATGCTGTTAGCCCTCCGATTAAAAGATATACAACTCCTTTTGTCCCTATTCCGAGACGGGCAATCTTTTTCTTTTTCTGCTTACTCGGATTCAAATCTGATTTTTCCATGGGTGGGTTTGTTTATCATAAAAAATTCAAATTTGATGCCAAATAAAATTGACCTCCAATCATTTATAAAAAAACTCCAAACCAATTGGGCTAGTGCACCTAATCGATTTGGAGGCAAATTTCCTGCTAATTGGCTGTCTTTTTTGTTAACTAGCCATTATATCTGTCAACACCTTCTTGAATACATCCACAGGCTGGGCGCCGGTTAAGGCACTTTGCTTATTAAAAACTATAGTTGGCACTGATCTGACACCTACATTCTGCCAATAAGCTTCCTTGCTCTTTACTTCTTTTCGCGCTTCTGTATCTTCTAACCTGGCCAAAGCCTCTGTTGCATTCAAACCTACCTTTAAAAGTGCTTCATTTAGTACTTTTCTATCAGATACATCTTTCCGCTCACTGAAAAAGCAGTAGTCAGTTGCATCTTTAATTCCGTTTGTTTGCCAAACTCCCCGGCATACTCCAATAAAACATGGGCATCAAAGGTATTTGACATGCGCATTCCTTCAAAGTAATCAAACTTAAATCCCAATTCTTCTCCAGATTCAGTCATGATTTCCTGAGACTCCTTTTGTTCTTCTAGAGTGCTACCATATTTTTCAGCAATATGCTCATGAAGATCCTGCCCTTCGGCAGGCATATTCGGATTCAGTTCAAAAGGTTGCCAAGAAATGTCCACTTTGTCTTCAATACCAAGTTCAGCTATGGCTTTCTCTAAACGTTTGTAACCAATGGTACACCATGGACATACCACATCTGAAACTATATCTATTTTTAATTTCTCATTCATCCCAAACTCCTTCTTTACTAATTTTTTACATGCTATTGTAACCCTAAAAACCGAAACATTGTTTTATTTAAAAACACAACTCCACATTTTATGGGATTTATCAAATCATTCAATTGGTCTAAACTTACACCCAAAATTTGCAATTATGTTTTCAATTTATCGCCATTTCAGGTTAATAAAGACCGTAACTCATCGAAAATAATGGAATGACCTACCTTTCGAAAGTGAAAGGTAGGTTCCACTTATTGATGGCTTAAGTTTAAAATATTGCAGACTTTAAACGCTTGCAGCTTTTTCTTTCTCCCAGGCAAACTTTTGGAAAGGAGCATCTACCGGTGTATTGGCTATATGATTGGTATAGTTACTGATTACTTTTTGAGACAAACCTAAAATGATCTCAAGTACTTGTCTTTCACCATATCCTGCGGCGTAAAATGTTTTTAAGTCTTCAGAACTTACATGTCCTCTATTACGAACAATGGTTAAAGTCATGTTTCGCAAGGCTTCCAATTTAGGATTTTCTAAAGGAGTCTCATTGCGCAATGCATTTGTAATGTCATCATCTACCTTCATCATTTTAGCAATGCCGGTATGGGCAGGCACACAATAATGACAGGCATGTTCCACATTAATTGTTTGCCATACTACTGTCAATTCTTCTTTATCAAATGATGAAGAGGTAAATAATTTATGAAGGGTCTGGTAAGCTTCAAGAAGCTCCGGAGCACCCGCCAATACGCCATGCAATCCTGGAATCATTCCATTTGCTTTATTTGATTGCTCCAATAGTTCTTTGCTTCCTTCCGGTGCAGTTTCAATGTTGTGAATTTTCAAAGTTGTCATAATATTTATTTTAAATTATTTCTAAACAATCGTTTAGATTTAGTGTAAAAAAAGGTCAAATTTTAGTAAATGTCATTTCAATATAGTCTTCGATTTCCTCCCGACTATTGACTCTACTAGCAGCCGCCAAACCATGTTTAGCAATGACCAGAAAATTGGCTTGTTTCAATAAAAGGCTCTCTTCTTTATTTGAGCCTATTCTAAGTTTTTCCAAGAAAAGCAATTTCAAATTGTCCATAAAAGCCATCACCTGGGTTTTAATCTCAGGATCATCACTTTCAGAAAATTCATTGTAGGTATTTGTTAATAAACAGCCTTTTACATTTCCTTCCTCAGCGCATATGGCTACAGAATCATAAAAGAACTGTTTAATGTCTTCTACCCCATTGCTGGCTTTCTTGAATTTTTCAAACATGGCCCCTACGGTAGATTGGTAGCAGTTGAGGCTTTGGAGAAACACACCTCGCTTACTACCAAAGCTAGAATAAATAGAGAATTTATTGATGCCCATAACTTTTTCTAGCATTTGCATAGAAGTCCTTTCATAGCCATTGCGCCAAAATAAACGCATGGCTTTGTCGATAACCTCTTCTTCCCTATATTCTTTTTTCTCGCCATTGTCTGAATTACAATACAAAACTAACCGATCGTTTTGATTAAAGCAAGGTTTTCTTTAAATCTTTTTTACTCAATCAATTACTAATCTGAAAAACACACTATTTGAACCAAGTAACATGAGGAAATCTCTTATAAACAGCTTAATTTTTGTCTCTATTTTCAAATCCGGAGTTTAACATGTTTTGCATCAGGTTGATTACGCCTCCCTCCCTGTATATAGTTTGAATCAAGAAAGTGTACACTTGGGCAAACCGTTGATTACCTGATAAGTCTCCGAAAATGGATTTTAACTTAATGAAGGAAAGTGGATCCTCCTTTGTTTGCACAGCTGCTTGATGCAATTCCCCTTCCATCACATCGATTATTTCAAGGGCATCTCCATTCCTATCCACTCCTTTGTCACTGTAATAACACCACGCGGCGATAACTAAGGCGGCAAACTGAATACTTCCATTGGAAGATAAATTTTCATTTAATGTCTCGATCAAAAATTTGGGCAATTTCGCGGAACTTTCGGAACATATTCTGGAAACACTGTCCTTAATATTGGGATTTGCAAACCGTTCTTGCAAACTGTCTTTGTAAGCTGCTAAATCAATTCCTTGAAGCTCATCTAAAGTAGGGGTGGCCTCCCTGTCCATAAATGCCCTTAAAAAAGTTCGAAAAGTATGGTCTTCTATACATGCATTAATGGTAGGATATCCGTGAATAGCTCCCAAGATTCCCAGTACGGAATGTCCTGCATTCAAAAGCCTAAGCTTCATTTTCTCATAGGGCTTTACGTCAGGTACGAATTGAACCCCCACTTTTTCAAATTCGGGCCTACCGTTGGAGAATTTGTCCTCAACTACCCATTGTATAAATGGCTCACAGGTAACAGGCCATTCGTCTTTTATTTGGTAGGTATTTTCCAAATAATCAATATCAGCCTGAGTTGTCACGGGGTAATTCTATCCACCATACTGTTTGGAAAACAAACCTCCTCTTCAATCCACTTGGCCAGTTCCCTGTCTTGTGCTTGAGCAAATGCTAGCAACATTTCTCGGGCCATATCCCCATTGTGCTGTATATTGTCGCAGGATAATACTGTAAATGCCCGCAGGCCCGCATCGCGCCTTTTCTTTAAAGAGGCAGTTAAAAACCCATAAACAGTCTTTGGATCATCCGGATGTTCAAGCTCATGTTGAATATCCGGATTGGCAAAGTCAAATTCCCCGGAAGAAGGTTTAAAATTGTAGCCTCCTTCTGTTATGGTCAGGGAAACAATTTTAGTTTCTTCAGAAGCAAGTCTTAAGATTACAGACGAAGGACTATTTACTGCCAATTGAAAATCGATAATTGATCCCATCACTTGCGGTGCTATTGTACCATCAGGGTGTTTGACAATTAAAGTATACAATCCGTCTTGTTTCTGAAGTACATCATGAATTTTCTGATCTGCCTTTCGAAGTCCAACACCACAAATCCCCCAATCAGAACCGTTGAATTTTTCTATCAATTGGTGGGTGTAATAGGCTTGATGGGCTCTATGAAACCCTCCAACGCCAATGTGTACCAAACCCATGGTAAGTTTAGCTCGGTCATATTTAGGGCATGGAATCCTGTCACTAATTATAGATAGGTTTTCTTGTGTAAGGGTTAAGGGATTTTCCATTTCAATTTTGATTTTTTTGTTTTCCGCGCAACAAAGCCCAATAGGCAGTTGCAAAATAAACCAGTGTGCAAATAAAGGCAATGCTGTAAAATGTTTCTCTATTTTCAAGGTAACTTAGCTCATCTTCACTTCCAAAAAGCACTATCCACGCAAGCACCAAAGTTACAATTAAAGCCAAATAGCCGAGGATTTTAAGAACCCGGGTAGCCAATGAATTGTCCATCAAATTCGGTTTTTCCTCTTTGGCCTTTTGCTCCTGGTAATTTCGAATGTTTTCATTTCGCTCTTTTTCCCTTTGAGCCGCTTCAGGATAAACTTCTTTTGCCCCATACCTTCCTGCTAGGAAAGTATAAATCAAAATGGTAAATATCCAGGTAGGAATAAAAAGATAAAAGAAGGACATTACATCAAGGGCATTTAATCCAAAACCGAAAACCAAGCCAAGGCCCCAAGAGGCTATTGCAGGAGTACTAAAGGTCAAAGATTTATAATGAGACCAATAAGATGTGTAGCCGATTCTGGGAAAGATTTGATGTTCTGCAAAAACAATCCCTCCAACCGGCACTACCAATAGGCCCGCATAAGTTAAGAGCGGGAGGATTTGAGAAAACACAAAGGGAAAACAGGCGATAATTATGGTAATTACACCAACAACAATAGTGGTTTTCATCCTTGAATGGTTAGAAAAAATAGCTTGAGCAGCCAAGCCGGCCCTATATAAGTTGGTGATGGCAGTAGTCCATCCTGCCACAATCACAATAACAAAACCTGACCAGCCCAAAGCATAATAGGCAACATCTCCCGGATCGAGAGCCACAATAGATTTCCCTAAAATTACTGCAGCTCCTGCTCCCATTATGCCTGCCGCTATCCATGCCACATAATGACCGAACATCATTCCCGTACTTGTAGCAAACCCATAAGATTTCTTTTTGCAAAACGCAACAAAGCCATATCTATCAATCCAAAATGGGTAATGGTATTGGCAGCCCAAGCAAAGCCTATAACTTCAATCAGACCTATTCCGGGTTCACCAAAACTATCCACTCCTGTCCATATGGATTGATTTCCTAAGTTTATAAAATCATTCCAATCGGAAGGTAATGTTTTGGCCAATACATCAAGACTTAATGCCGGCAACAATACCATTGCTCCACTTGTAAACATGACAAATAACCAAGGAGCACAAATGCCGGAAAATTCAGAAACTGCATTAAAACCATACAAGGCGATGGTAACCACCACGATGCCCACTCCAAAAACAATCAACACAAACCACATGTTATTTGGGTACCAATTGAGCTGTGCCGGAATACCAAAAGCAAAGCGAACAGCAGTAGCTGAAACAGTGATCATTGCGGCAGAGATTACCGAAAAAATAACCACATTGGCCCAATTGTAGAGCTTGGTCATTGAATCTCCGGCTATTTTGTTGAGATAGGTGTATAAGCTAAGTCTAGTTTCAACGGCTATTGGGGCAGTGATAAACCTCCAGCTCAATACTGCCAATATATTCCCAATTAACAAGCCTAAAAGGATATCCATCGTCTTGGCGCCTAATGCAACGAAGGTGGCTCCTATCACAAACTCTGTAGCAGCTACATGCTCTGCTGCATACAGCCCTGCAAAGTGAGTCCAATCATGAAGCTTATGCTTAGCTACGGGTAATTGTTCTTCGTCAAGATCATCAAACTGGGAAGAGGAATCGGTCATTGTTCTTCGTTTAAATTGGGTTTCAATTGTAATAATGGGGCAGAAACTTTTTCTAGGGCGTTTTATTTGTCACTGTTATAAATTTTTATGCGTTATTTTATGGACTCTACGTAACATTTAAAATTATGCAGAATTGACTGCCATCCGGCCTCTTGCTGTTGAACGGTGTTTATACCCTCTGCTTCCAAACGCTCCACTATCTGAACTTCATTGTCTACGACGTGAAATTCACCGGTCACATTTCAGTCATCAGACAATTGGTAGGCAATCCTTTCTATTACTTTTTTATAGACTCCGGAAAAGTCAAATCCCATGGTACCATTTTTTGCTTCCATCCGCCAATTAAAAGCCCCATTTGATCGAAGATCATTTGTGGCTGATGGACATGCCCATTCGTTGGATGCAAAATTTCAATTAACAATATGGGCAGGAGCGGTCCAGCATTCCCAGACCATACCTATTGCTGCTTTGATTGATGTTTCAACGGTAATGTACATGTTTTTATTGTTAAACAGACTAGGTGCAATTTTCATCAGTAGGTTGTCAGATTATCAAAAAATTGACAGTCTTTAACTTGATTTAAAATTACATCCACAGCTCTTTTTGACAAAATGAGTATCCTTATTCTGCAAACTCCCCACGAAGCCCATCAATGAAATTATTGCTACCTGCCTTATCTACATGGTAATGATACCCTCTACTGCTGTCATAATGCCCTCTTGATGCATCCAAATCATGGTAGGAATTGCCCTCCGCATCCTTATTCTCATATATACCGTAGCCATCCATCGCATAGCCAATCATGGCTGCATGTGTATCCGATTGATAGATTTTAGTAGACAAGCCTGTTGCTGCATGGTAGTGATAGCCTGCTGCCAAATTAATATGTCCTCCGGCATCATCAAATGGAGCCAAGGTATAAGCTTCCAGTATTCTGTCCACCGGCGCCGGCGCATCAAATACCACTCCATTAAAAGCCAGTCCTCTTACGGAAGGCATTCTGCGCCCAAGTCCACCACCCGGCCCTCTGGAATATTTATAAGGCCTAACGGCCACTTTTGGGCGAACAGGGATATAATAAGTATGCGTGATATCACCCACATAAGATGGCATGCACTCCACACAAAAATTTTTATATTCTTCACCAACATTGGGGTTGGCAGCATCTGCACATTCCTCCTTGGTACCGGTTTTTATAATTGCTCCTGTGTTGGCATCATACATCATCCAAGTGTTGTCATTATAGAACGAAGCTAGGTTCTTTATAAATGCTCCATCCACATCATAAACATTCCCACCTTCCATCCAAATTCCACCGGCACTCGAATCGTCTGTGATATTTTCAGGACACCAAGGCCCCATATTGTGATCAGAAGGAATACTCTTAACTACAATTTTATAGCACTCTGCTTTGGTACCGTCAGATAGTGTTCTGGTCACCATGGAAACAGGTTCAGCTAATCCTTCCGATAAAAATAGAGAAGATTTTACAGGAACAGTCACGGTATCCTTCAATCTAGGGGTATTGTCAGCTTTTGGTTTGCAAGAATAAAAACCAAGCCCTATCAAAATGAATAACGTAAAAATGAAAAGTCTACCTGTACCAACCATAGCCTAATTTAGCCAAACTAAAGGGCATATTATATGAACAACCTATTGCCATTAAAATGCAATGTCTGTAAAAAACATCAACGAAACATATAGCCATAGGACTTTAACTCAAAATAATACCCCAATTGACAAATCCGAAAAAACGGCCTCTATAAAGGTAAGATTGAAAGCTCATCCCCGTAGCTTCTACTTACAAACTCTAAGCTACAAATATTATTCAAATAATCAGAAGCAATTATACCATGCATTCTCAATTCTAGGTTTCAATACAATTTCCCCTTTAGCTCCTGAGCAATCGCATTTTTAGAAATAGATAAAAAAGATAGCAAATAAGAATGCCTGCCAGAACTTCCGACAGGCATTCCAAATTTCCTTTACCCAACAGCAAGCTAATCGGGTAATTATAGAACAAATTCTAAATTATGGCAATGGCCTTTAAAATTAAATAACAATGCCTTCTTGATCAAAATAGAAAGCAACAGCCTCTTGAACAGCTTCAAGGGAACTGTATTGAGGTTGGTATCCCAATAAATCTTTTGCTTTCGATATGCTTCCACAGGGACTGTGGGCAATATGATCCCAAGTAAATTCCTTATCAGTACTGCTCACCGTCTTTTCCCAAGTTTCCCATGGCAAGAACTGTAAATTGGCTACCTGTCCAAACTTCTCCGCCATGGCCTCTGCAAAACCTCTCAAGGTAAGGGCTTGTTCGGAGACAACATGAAAACTTTCTCCGATGGCATAATCTCTATTTTCGATGGACTTAGCAAAGGCTTGTGCCACATCATCCGCATGCACATGATGAACCGTTTCCATGCCTAAATTGGGTATTTGCACCACTTCTCCTTTAGCTAGACGAACAAATACTTCTGGATTAAAATTGCCAGCAGGATTTACAGGTAGCCAACCCGGGCCTACAATATGGCCGGGATGTAAAATCGTAATAGGGAAACCGCTTTCTTGATGAAAAGAATGGAGATAAGCTTCAATATTGGCTTTATCTATACCGTATTCACCAAAGGGCTTCCGTTTTTGATTTTCGGTAGTTGGCACTTGTTCACTGTGTCCATGTACCCACATGCTACCACAATGAAGGAAATGTTTAATTTTTCCATTCAGTGCTTCAGATAATTTACGTGCACTTTCAGTTGTAAAGCAAATTAAATCTATTACAATATCTCCATTTAAGGCCACGATTTGCGAGCTAAAGTTGCCGGTTTCTTCAGCCTTAACCCTATCAATCGTTACATGTTCCACTGATTTCCATGCAGGGTGCTTGTGATAAGGAATGCTATGTTGCCTACTTACACAAACTACACTATGTCCTGCCTCTACGAGTCGGGGGATCAAATAGGTCCCAATATGCCCTGTACCTCCTATAATAATTACTCTCATTTGGTGCTAATCAATTTAAAATGAAGCATAGACCCACATCTGTGCTAGAAAAAATACCCTGTAATCTAACATCAGGCCATGACTGGGCATAATTAATTGTTGTAAATTAGTCAATGAATAACAACTTTTCCAGGGACTTTCCATCTGGATTGAAAAATGATCTTATGATTAATTTTAAAAATCATTGTTCGGAAAATAAAAAAAGATTATTGGTATTGTGGCCAGGCCCTGTAGGCAAGTATTCCTCCACTAAGCAATAATACCATTTGGAGAAACAAACTTGGAGCTGTTTCCAATTGTCTTCCAATAACAAATAGTAAAAAAACTATTGAAAAGAAAGCCATTAACCCGGTAACTTCTTTCTCCTTTTCACCAACCTTTCTATTGTAAAAAATCTTAGCTACTAAGCCTCCATAAAGAAAAGTAAACCATATCAAGCGATGCCTGAGCTCTTTGACCACTAGGCTAAAAGTGGGAAATTCTTTTCCTTCAAGCGTCACCAGAACAATATCAATGATTACCATTAAACCAAGCAGTACCGCAATCACAATTTTAATGGTACGGATTTCTGACAAATGTCTCTTTAAAAACCTTTTTAGCTTGTTCATGGTCTTATTATATAATTCATAGACCAAAAAAAGTGACCATATAAAAGGCCTGCTAATAAAATAGCAGTAAGAAAGGATTTCGTTTTTTCAAAAGGTACTTTGAAACCGATAATAACCATGATGATTGTCAAACCAAACAGTATCAGTACGGGAAATAGGCCGTTAGCCATTTTAAAAGCAGCATTAGAGGTGCCCAAAAAAAGATGTCCGGCAATAGCCCCTAGTGCAAAAGGAATAAAAAAAGACTTGCCCTTTGCCCATTCCAATAAGAGCACATTGGAGGTGTCATTGTCAACATCATTGAGAATAAGCATAATTTCAATAATGAAATAGGTGAGCGCCAACCCAATCATTATACTGACAACTATGGTATAGCCTGTACTTTCCATCAGCTCTTAAGAAAACTTAGCATAATTTAAGGTTTTTTATCAAAATAAAATACCAAACCAAACAATTTATACCAAATTGCATATGGATTTAAAAGGATATCACACCTGATTCAAAGCAATAACACCGAATTTCACCCTATATATTCTATTAATTGTAACAAAAATAACGAGATACCTGTGAGTAGGTGAATGCTGCATAGGAGGAAGGATTAGGAAAGAATCCACTACCCCGAAAAATCAAATTTTGCTGAAGCAGACATTTCGAATTATATTTATAGCTGAAAATTTAAATCTATAATATGAAACAAATCATTTATTCCTTACTTGCTTTAGTAGCACTCAATGCTTGCAACAGCAATACAAAGACAGAAAATAGTACTGAAGTCCAAGAAAAAGAAGACTGGATCATTCTTTTTGATGGAACGACAACTGAAGGCTGGAGAGCCTATAATGGCGATGAACTTCCTCCCGGTTGGATCATAAAAAACGGAGAATTGACCTTTGACACTGAGTTGGGTTTAGAACAAGACTATACGGGTGGGAAAGACATCATTTACGGTGCAGAAGAATTTGAAAACTTTGAATTGTACCTAGAGTGGAAGCTACCGAAGGGTGGTAACAGTGGCATATTTTACCATTTGCCGGAAGTCCCCGGTATGAGCCCTTCCGTTTTGGCTCCTGAATACCAACTTATAGATGACGAAAATTATGCGTCCATGCATGATCTAACTTCCTACAATAAAAAAATGGGGAAACGGAAAACTTGGACCAATTGCAAGATTGGCAGAAAACTGCCTCTGATTATGCAATGTACCCTGCCGATCAATCGCAAGTAGATTTAAATCCTGTTGGTGAATGGAACAGTTCCAAAATAGTATACACCCCCGAAAAAGTAGAATATTGGCTTAATGGCAAAGTTGTGGTCTCATTTGTCCCCGGGTCTGAAGATTGGGAAACAAGGAAAAATTCCGGTAAATGGAGCAATGCACCGGATTACGCAAAAGCGAAAAAAGGATATATCGGCCTTCAAGATCATTCCAGTCCGATATGGTTTAAAAACATAAAAATCAAAAAGTTATGAGTCAAAAGTTAATCAATAGAAGAGATTTACTCAAAAGTGGCGCCACTGTGGCTGTTGCTTCTATGCTTCCATCATGGACATGGGCTTCCACAAATAATAACGGTCGCTTAAGAACCGCTCACGTTGGCTTGGGTGGCATGGGAAAAGCCGACTTGAAAGCAATTTCATCTCACGAAAAAGTAGATGTGGTGGCTCTTTGTGACGTCGATTCCAAGATGCTTGAACCGCTAAAAAAAGACTTCCCTAAAGCAAAACTTTATTCGGATTATAGAGTAATGATGAAAGAGATGGCAGACGGTATCGATGCGGTAGTAGTCTCCACTCCGGATCATACCCATGCTCCTGCCTCCATGTTGGCCATGGATTATGACAAACCCGTATACTGCCAAAAACCCCTAACTCACCATGTCTCTGAAGCCAGAGCCATGAATAAAAAGGCGGCCGAAAAAAACTTGGTGACTCAAATGGGTATTCAAGTTCACTCTTTCTATGATTACAAACTTGCTACACTACTTATACAATCCGGCATTATTGGCAAGGTGAAGGAAGTAAGGGCCTGGTCACCCAAAAACTGGGGAACTGATGCTCCCCAACCACAGGGATCTGATCCGGTTCCGGAAAACCTAGACTGGAATCTTTGGCTAGGAACCGCAGCTGATAGACCATATAAAGAAGGATTGTATCACCCCGAAACTGGCGTAAAGTACTAGACTTTGGTTGTGGAACCTTAGGTGACATGGGGGTTCATATTTTTGATACGCCTTACAATGCCTTGGCGCTGGATGTACCAAAGACCATCAAAAACGAGTGTAGAAAACCTACCGGATTTGGATTCCCGGAAGAAAACACGGTAACCTATGAATTCCCGGGTACAGAATACACCACAGATAAATTTAAATGGGTCTGGTATGATGGTGTAAACGCACCTAAGAAAAGCAAAGAACTGAAGTTACCTAACAATGAAGAGTTGCCGGATCAAGGGGCGATGTTTATCGGTGAAAAAGGTAACCTATTATTACCCCACTTTATGCAATTACCCAAACACATTGTAAAAGGAAAATACCAGGAACTTGATCTTTCTGAACTCAAAAAGTCCGGAAAAATTGGTGAAGTGTTTAGAGATTATGAAGTGGAAGGCAAACGTCACTACCACCAATTTGTGGATGCATGTCTAGGAAAAGACGAATGTTCTGCCCCTTTCTCTTACGCTTCCAGATTAACAGAAACCATATTATTGGGCGTAATTGCAGGTAGGTTCCCAAATAAAACCTTGCATTGGGACAGTGCCTCGGCGCGTTTTGAAGAAGACGAGGCCAATCAATATTTAGATGGCAGCTATAGGGCCTTTTAAAAAATACCAAGAAGCTGTTTGAATTGATTTTTTTGCCTACCGGCGAGCAATTGATCGAATAACACAGATTACCTGAACCAAAGTACTCCTTCGGTTTATAAACATTCCAAGCAAATGGGGTTGAAAGGGCATCATATTCGATATATAGTCCGTGGGAAATTAAATAAACTGATTCAAACAGCTTCTATTTTTATATTTGGTGATTTATTGTTTATTCTTTTTCATTTTCTCCACTTCTAATTTATAAAAGTCTTCAAGCTTATGACTTCCATAGCAATTGGCAATATTATCGAAAGCCATTGCCGTCATAAAAAATTCGACAGGCCCGTAGGTTTTAGAGGAAGTGAATGTTCTTAAAAGCCAAATCATAAACCGCCTGGTCCAATCAGGTAGATGGGTAATTTTTATGGGCTTTTGCCAGGCTTTCAACGCCAATACAGCCAAGTCATTTTGACTTAAAATATCCGGTCCACCTACGGTTATCTCCTTAGTCCCTAGCATCATTTGATCTAAACAGACTTTGGCCAAATCTTCACCATGTATCGGGTTTAATTTCTTGTGCCCCTCACCGAATAAATAAACCCGCCCGGCTTTGGCCATGCTTAAAAAATCTTTCATATCGGAGAAAAACCATTGGGCCGAATGATGCAGTATTGCAAACCGGAATTTTTCAATTCATCTACAAAACGCTCTTTGGCTTCAAAAATTTTGAGCTGCCTTAACTTGTCTCCATTGATCGCTGAAATGTACTGAAAGGCCTCCACCTTCTCCTTTACCGCTTCTTTCAAAAGATTTGAATTGCCTTGGTAGTCAACATCCATATACAGCATCCCCTCTTTTTGCCTGGTAATGCCAATGCTTGAAAAAACCCAATCGATACCTTTTGTTATCCCTTGAATTGAATCGGGATCGGTAACCTGACCTACAAAAATGTCATCCACTTCTTTAAACATACCTTTTTGTGCCTCTTTTCTGATCAGTACCCTTACCCAATAACCTCTCTTCTTTAGCTCCTTTACTAGGAATTGGCCCAAATACCCGGTGGCTCCAGCCACTAAAACTTTCTTTGCATTCATCTTTTTTTATTTACAAAGTAAGTCTCCTTTTGCCTCTTGGCTCTTGACGATCGTCAAGAAATGCCCTTATTGAACACACGGGTTTTAATTCTGCTAAGAGTTTCCGGTGAAACGCCTAGAAAAGAGGCAATGTATTGCTGCGGAACGCGCTGAAATAATTCTCCTTGAGTATTCAACAAGTCTACATACCGTTCTTCTGCTGATTTGGTCACAAAGGAAGCAATTACTCTTTGGCAAGTAATTAGCTCATTCTCTGTGGCAATTCTGGCAATTACCTCAAACTTGGGCGCTTGCTCTAACAGGCGATTGATTTTTGATTTCCCAAACACAAATATTTCGGTATTCTCTATGGCTTGATAATTTTCTATGGCAGGGATATTGAAAGTATAGCTCTCACCGGCACAGATAAATTGCCCCTCGGTGTAGAAAAAAGCGGTTTTGTCGGTCCCATCTACATTGTAAAAAGCCTCACGCATCCTTTGGTCACAAAGAATATATCATTGGCAATTTTCCCTTCGGTAAAAATCATTTCATTCTTCCGGAAGGATTTCTTATCTACAGCCTCTCGAAGCTGGTCAATTTCATCCTTATCCAGCGAGTTGTAAAGCTGAATATTTTCAATCAGTCTTTCCATTCAATTGGGACAATTAAATTTTAGAATGCCAGCCCATTGGACTTGCCGGATTCCTTTTTCTCCAAGAATAATAAAAAATCTAAAATACTGGTTTTCTTATAGATTGTAAAAAAACCATTCAAAATAAGCTTATAAATGCTAGAATTGCCTACTTCCGGAAATAAACTTATTACCCCAAGTCAATATAGCCTCATTCCTAGCGGGGCCACCAGCAATATGGTTTAACAAAATCAGGAAACATAATAAAAAGCACAGGTTAGCTTAATGGGACCGGTATGCCCAAACGGTAAAAACCACCTAACAATCACACTTGAAACATCATAAAAGTGGCTTTAGCTCCAAAAAAAACAAATCAATGTAAAGGAAGACCTATAATTACCTATTTTTTTCATCCTTCAACCATTAAAAAATAAAACAGGGAAAACCATTCCCCATAGTAAACCAAGTTTCCAACACCGTGATCTAAACAAACTGGTCCCTGAGCACGGTCCCTGAGCACGGTCCCTGAGCCTGTCGAAGGGTGTCGAAGGGTGTCGAAGGGTAACCTGAACATTTCTCAGGGTTCAACATTGCATTCAGACTAGGCTGTTCCAGCCGTCAGAATGCTTAGTTATTAGGCAACGTTTTTGTTTTCATATTTTTTTATTTCGTTCAATTCCTCTTGTTTTTCATCTCGTTCTTCTTCAATGTCGTAATCATCTTGTAGTCCAAGCCAGAATTTGGCCGAGTTTCCAAAATATTTGCTCAATCGCAGAGCCGTGTCCGCTGTTATTCTACGTCGTCCTTTGATGATTTCCGAAATTCTTGTCTGCGGTATTTTCAAGTCTTTTGAAAGTCGATAGGCCGAAATTTCGAGTGGTTCAAGAAATTCAAAATTCAAGACTTCGCCAGGATGTACATTTGCCAACTTTTCCATTTTTCCTTTTTTTAATGATAATCAATTATTTCCACTTCGCTTGCGTTTCCGCTGTTCCATTTAAAAATGATTCTCCATTGTTTGTTAATCCGAATGCTGTAAAAGTCCTTTAGATTTCCAGTCAGCTTTTCAAGTCGGTTTGAAGGTGGGACTCTCAAGTCCATAATGTCCTGCGAGTTGTTCAACATTCTCAATTTCCGACGTCCAACGTTCTGAATTTCAATCGGCATTTTTTTGACTCGTATGCCGTTCCAAATCATTTCGGTTTCTTTCGAGCCAAATAAAATAATCATACCTTTGTTTTACGTTACTAACGTCAAAAGTAAGTAAAAAGTTTGTTTTGTGCAAATGTTGCCTAATCGAGCAGAGTAAGATATGAAATAATTCGTATCTCCACCCTCTCACACCACCGTACGTACCGGCCGGTATACGGCGGTTCATTAAACATGGCAATATCTTTTGTAAATGTTAGCTGTTGGAACGAAGCCTTTCTTAGCTAAGTGCCCGTTTGTTAACGTGGTACGAAGAATTGGGCTCTGCACAACATGCCAGCCACCACTTCTTGTAAAACCCCACTTAACCGCAAGCCACTCTGGTAGTCCAAATTTAATAAGGTTCCGTATTCTGGTTCTTATTCGTTTCCAACTCTTTCAAATGCAATACCGAAGCCGGCTCCCTAGGAGACGATCTAAATCGACAAGCCTTGTTTTGATGTTGGCATAACGGAAAAACCAATCCAACCGGAACAGTATTGCTTAAGCTTGGCTACGAGAGGGGATAGCTTTTCTTGGTAATGGCTTTGCACCTTCTGACAAACTTTTGCCAGTTGCTTTCCATGAATTTTAAGCCAAATCTTTGGCTACGTGTCCTGTAAATACCATAACCCAACAGCTCCATGTGTCCAACGTAACGAACGGCACTTTTCTCTTTATTAACCTTAAGCTTTAGATTGCCTACTACAAACCTGTTCATGGATTGCATGACCTGTAAAGCTGATCGCTTTGTTTTAAGATAGATACTGGAATAATTTGGTATCTTCGATACCAGATGCCCATGCTGGGCACACACACTGCATTCAGACTAGGCTGTTCCAGCCGTCAGAATGCTTAGTTATTGTGTGTAGGTGTTTTTAATTCAAACTTGTCATTCCGAATTGGTCAATTGCTTGTTGTTTGTTATCGGCAAGAGAGAATTTTAATTCGGTCCACGCTGTTCCTTCAATTCCTTTGAGTTCAATTCCGTTTTCTGTTTTAGTTATCGTAAATAAAAAGTCTGCAAGGTTTTCGTCCTTATTTTCCGAAACTTTTTCAAGTCAGTCATTCCGTATTCATCAACAGCTTGAGGACGATAATTATTTAGGCTAAAGGACAAATCTATCCAAGCACTTCCTTTTTCACTTCTCATTTTTATTCCATTGTCAGTTTTCTCAATGATTAGCTTAAAATTTTTTAATTCAGCCGTTTTATTTTGAGCAATTAATTCAGCTGTTCCAGTCAAAAAAAGTAGTGCCATTACTATTATTGAAATTGGTTTACTAATTTTCATTTTTGCTTTCATATCTCTATTTTTAATTTTAGTTCGATTTTTGTTTCACTTATACAGTAGAGTAGAGCCTGATAGTCCACTTTATTAATACCTATAAAGATAATAATAAGAAGTAAAAAATCAGTAATCCTTCCTCAAACCGTACCCTGTTAATTACAGGGCAGGCTATGAAGTTTTCCCTCATACGGCTTACCGCTATATACTTTTTTAGGTTTTTTTAGGTACTTGTGATTGTTTACTCAATGCCTCCAGCGAAAATTCACCACCACTATTGTAGGCAATTGTCGTGGACAAAGAATACAGTTCTCTCGTGTCGCTTATACCATAAAGACTAGGTAAATCTCTAAGGATGACTTTGTATACAATATCTTGTCTAATATAACGCCCCGGGTTAGCTTGAATTTTCTCAGAGAGTATAACTTCCGGATAACCTCCAAAGTTAATGTATTCTATAAAATGCCTATTTAGTTCATCTAAATGACTTGTGGAATAAAATTCAGTCTGTTTGTCATTCCAATTTAGCTGTATAGGCTTTATAAGACTATCCAACCCTTTTAAAGATATGTACTCATTGAAGGTAAGGGGAGGAAGCAGGAAATCGGTAAATCTACCAGCACCACTTTCATTACTTGCAAACTTTAAAGCTGCAGCTGCAGAACCAGAAACAATAAACTTATCTTTTCTATAACTATCCACTAATGACTTGAGGTGAACTTCCCAATCTCTGCAATATTGTATTTCATCAAATATTATATGCCAATCTGATTTGTCAGTCAGACCAGTGGCTTCTTTTGAATAGTTAAATAGCTGTTCAAGAGAGATATTGTTGTATATAGGGTTTTCTATGGTTATAAATATTATTTTTTGGGATTTGCCCGACTTTCTATTAATTCCTGAACCATATGATAGAGCATAACTGTTTTTCAAACTCTTCGTTGGACCCATTAAAACAACTGCTCTTCTAATATCTCTTTCTTTAAATAATGGTTTAAAGAGTTCAAAGTATAATCTTCGAGGCATCTCATTATAGTCAGCTTCAATTTTCCCTTCTATCTACCACGGATTTTCAAATCGAATACGTTCTAGTACCTGGTCTTTTGAAATTTCTCGTATCATTTTGCTCTTATTTGACAGCAAATATCCAAAATAGAATACCTTAAAGGACCTTATATTTAATAAATATTGTTTCTAAGGAAAAAATGAATGTGTGAGGTTCTTATTTTTCAATACTCTACTACGCCTAGCTATGCGTAATGCGAATTAGGAAAGCCGAAACTTTCAATCTTGGACTTAGCCGAGGTTTTATAAATTGTATTTATTTTATTCACCCAAAATACCATATTAAAGTCTTGGGGGACTTCATTGAGTGAACAGATTTTCAATTGTGAGAGAAACCCGCATTACGTATCAGGTGTTGTGTGTGCCTTGAATGGTGAATATAGATCAAAAAGTTGACCGTTCCAACGGGTGAAAAGCCTGTGCGAGTTTTGTCGGTATTCCTTAAGCGGGGGAGTCGTTACCCGAAGCATGGAGTAGGACCAGAAAAGGAGGATGGGCAGTAGCCCAGAGTCCGATTCTGATTACTACGATCACTTTGTCACGCCTAAGAAGAAATGGATATGAATCCATGCTTTCCTATTACCTCCAAACGCAACCCATAATCCGGTGAACTGGGACTGAGCGTAAAAAATGATCTTTTTGGATCATTTTAGTGAAGAGCCGCAATGCAGGGCAGGTACGAGACCCGCACAGTCTGCCCTGTTTTTCACAGGGCATGGTGGCTTTAGAACCTCAAGCTGAGCTATTTGACTCAGGTCGGACTACACGACTGGCAGTAGTATTTATTTCAAGAATGAGATTCCGTGGTTTCCGCAAATTTTGGCAACTTTTTCAAAATCAGGTGGCCCGGGAGGTAAATCAGCCAATTCCTTAAACATCATCTCTATTCCAGCAGGAAAAGCACTTGTAATCATTTTTGCCTTTTCCGTTCCGACAACTGTCCAGCTGTGTGGAATGTTTTTAGGTGCAAAAGCGGTATCCCCAGCTTTTAATACAGTTGTTTTTCCATCTACCATTATTTCGATTTGTCCTTCAATTACCCTAAAAATCTCGTCTTCTTTGGTGTGAATATGTGGTGGAATACCAACACCAGGCTCTACATCATCGACCCATTCAACAATTTGATTGTCAGTATCACTACCTACTAATATGTGGGTTTGGATGTCCCCAAGTACATTTACCACGTTACCCTCTCCGTCTCGAATAATTTTAGATTTCAGATTAGCAGTTGATGTTTCTTTATTTAATAAACCTTCGCTGATAGCAGCCTCTGGAATCAAGGCAACCCCAATTCCAAGACCAGCTGTTTTGATAAAATTCTTTCTATCCATAATAATTCTATTTTATTGATTAATGATGTGATTTTCATTGACAAACAAGGCTTTGCCATTTTCTTCATTTTCAAGTCCTTGCAGATAAGTGAGGGCCACTTCTGAAGCCGCCGGACATCTACTTCCGTCCATCTGCATTGCTTCGGCAGTTTCTTTGACAAATGGTGGATGCACAACCAAAATTCTCTTGCCTTCGACTAGTTCCAAAGCAAGTGCTTTAACAAATCCTTCCAAAGCTGCATTTACCATTGCAATATTGGTCGATTCCGGCCAAGGTTGATAAGCAAATATTCCACCGGTCAGGATGATTACGCCATTAGGGTTCAAAGTTTGTAATCCAACACGGCACAAATTAACCTGCCCCATTAACTTGCTTTTCAGCCCAATATTGATTTGTTCATCTGACAGTTCGGAAAATGAACCAAAACTGGCATCACCAGCTGCACAAATGATAGAATCAATATGCCCTGTCTTTGTAAAAAATGTTTTGATAGATTCAGTATCTTCTATGTCAATACTGTTCTCTGTGTGGCGGGAGGCTTCTATCACTTCATACCCTTTGTTTTGTAGTACTTGGCTTATGGCACTACCAATGGTACCCGTAGCTCCTATAACGATTATATTCTTCATAACTTACCTTTTGCGAACAAAGGTAAAGGAGAAGATAGCTTTGAAAGTTGCGATAAAATCGGTAAGACCTTAGAATTTCAGATAAATCAGCTTTTTCTAATCTGCCTAGGCGATAAATTGGTGTGTTTTTTAGATAATAACTGAAATAATCAGGAGAAGAAAAGCCAAGTTGATAGGCTATTTCTTTGATGGGCTTATCTGTGAATTTTAGTTCGTGACGGGCAGTCATTATAAGTTTTTCGTCAATGAGGCTTTTGGCGTTAGTTCCCAAAACTTCTTTCACGCATTCGTTCAGGTATTTGTCTGAAACGTACAGTAGTTGTGCATAAGCGGAAACCTCGTGATACTCTGAAAAATGTTTATCAATCTTTTTTGAATTTATAGACTAAGGCGGCTTTTTGGTTGTTGTCGGAAATAAACGTTTTGATATTGCATTTCCCGTCACAATAAACAAAAAAGGTATTTAGAAGCGACAATATAGCTTCTTCTCTGTGGGGTAAGTTAGTACTAAGGAGTTCATCTAGCATTTCAAGAATAGACTGTACTCTCTTTTCAATGCCGGGGGAAAGATTTATCTTGGGAATTTCATCGATAGACTTGAAAAAACGCACCTGGGTAATGTGAAGATTTTTGAAAGCAGGATACTCCAAAACACTTTTAGGCAAGTAAAGCAGGTATCCTGAGGATGCTGAAGTTCCATTTTTATGAATTTTCCAATCAAAGTCCGGGGTTAGGAAGAAAACCGAATTTGATACGTTTTTGTATTTTATTTTGTTTATTTCGATATGCTTAATGCCGTTTTGAATCCAGCACAATGTATAATACTCTTCTACGCTTCGCTTTGAAGTGACCTTTTTGAGTATTGGTGATATTTTTATTGTTTGTATTGTCATTCCCATATTACTGGACAATAGGGTATCTACTGTTTGAAGAAGACAATATAAGGCTAGTTACGCTTATTCAAATTGATAGATACCTGGTGTTAGCCACCATTTTTATTTTTTAAATTATCCATTTGATGATTGTCACAATTCCTACAATTGCTGAAATAATTGCTATCAATATTGCACTTATACAGCCAAATTTCATTGTCTTGTCCGTCCAAGTTTCCACATAGGGCTCTTGTTTGACATTAGTTCGAATTTCGTTTGTAGGCTCAACGTACTGAATGTAAGTAGAGCAATCATCATCAACCCAATCTTCGTCAAACCCTAAAGGAAAAACTGACTTTTCTGTTTCATTTTTTAATAGTCCTTCTGTGTCTCTTGCAGCTTTTAGAAGTTCTATTGCAAAGAGCTCAAGTCCTTGTTTATTTGCTTTTATAAAGCTTTCGTCAGGCCCGCCACCGTATTCGAATATGCCGAAATAGGCTTTTTCCTTTCGGTCTTCTTTTTCAAGCTTGTCAATAATATTCTGAAGGTCTTCTTTATTCACAAATTGTGTTTCTTTAAATGGTGGCTAACGTTAAGTCAGATTGGCGTCGGGCCTTTTTCGTGTCCTTCACCCGGGCCTGACTCCAATCGTTCCGGCTAAAAGCGTTGCTGTCCCGTAGGGCAGCTATGATTTTTTAGCCATTGTTAGGCTTTGGTTTTTATTTCTTTATTCATTCTGTCTTCAAGTTTTCTAATTCGCTCCCAATTCGTTTTACCTGTCGAGTTATTTTTTAATTGAGCAAATTGTTCCCAAAAGTCAGATTCTCTTTCCTTATGTTCTTCTATCAATCTTTCTTTATCAATTTGTATTTCTTTCCAATCTTTCTGAACTGCCAAATCTACTTGCTCTTTCATACTTTCGAAAAACTGGTTTCCAAACTCTTCTATACTTAATATGAATCTACATATGGAATTTCAATCCTTCCATTTTTAGCTGTCCAAAGTTTAATTCCGTTTTCAAGTTCATATTCTGTCTCCCAAACGATTCTAATTTTGTCCTTATTTCTGAAGCATGAAAACTGAGGTCCGCCAATTAAATGACCTGAATTTAAACTTCTTTTATATGTCCAAGAAATTAATCTGTCATATTCTTCAAAATAGAAGTCGCTATGTTCTTCTTCATCAGTATCGTTCATATCCAACCATTTGTGAGCATCATCCAAGAATTGAGAAAGGTTTTCTGTTTTTTGATAAATATCATGAGGTATTGATTCTTTGATAGCATTAAACAGTTTGGTGAAATCTTCAATGAATCTGACTATCGGATAATCATTATATGGAGTTTTTTTATCGCCAAAGTATTTTAAAGCATCTTTTGAATATTCGTACAAAGTTGAATCAGCCAAATTAAGCCATAAATCCCCGTCAGTTAACCAAAACCAACTCATTCTCAAGTCAGACTCTGCTCCCGCAGGTTGAGTTTCATCTATATGTTTTAATTTAAAATTTATCATTTGCTCTAATGAAGCCTAATGTTTTGGCGCTTGGCGCAGTGGCGGATTTGGGAGCACTATACTGTCAATACACCACAAAAGTTGATGCAAGGTAGAATGTTCAATTAATCACTTCACCCGCCATTGAGCTAAACGCCTGTTATTCCGAACCTGTTCTAGCGCCTGATGGGCACTCCGTTTTGGACGATAACCGTAGGAATCCTGATGAAAGATCTTTTCCAATCTTACCTCTATCTGATTCTTAATGACCGTTTGAGCTACCCTATCGCTGATCGTTGGAATCCCCAATTGACGCATAGATCCATTTTTCTTGGGAATCTCAACTTGTAAGACTGCTGGTGGAAAATAACTACCCGAAGCCAAGCAATTCCAGACTTTATACAAGTGCCGATGTCTTTGCATATCATACACTGACATACTTAGTTCATCCACTCCTGCACTCTTCCCTTTCCGCTTTACCTGTAGGTAAGCTTCCCATACCATTTCTTTGGTAATAGGTACTGATTTTGTCTTCTCTAATTAAATCATCCTCTTGCGAGTTGTAAAACTGTTGAAAACTGTATAAGCCAATCCCTTCGCTCCGTTTCTATTACAGAAATTTCAACACTACTACGGATTGGTCCGTCCCTGAACCAAACATCGCTATTCTGCCTCTAAGTTGATCTTATTGTGCGTTTCACTTGGCATCTTGATCCAGGTTCCCGAGTTCCGTAAATAAGCCCGAATAAAGGTCATGCCTCCTAAATGATCCCGATGCATCGGGGCCGTCCAGTCAATAAACAGTTACCACTGAACTCGTAATGTTTGTCATACTTCAAACACTTTTGACAGAATGTAGCACTTTCTCAGCCTGCCCTGTTTTTCACAGGGACACTTCATCAGAGGTTCATTTGCATTCATCTCCTTTATCCTTACCTGACCACGCTCTTGACGTGGCCTTTTCCATAACGCTCAATACCTTGACTCTTTACCAAAGCACCTTATGGTGGTTTGATGCTCTCCCCTGTAGGACAACACCGGTGGGTCGGTTCCACCATCTTATAAACAGTTGCATAACGATTTTCAGCCGTTCGTTACTCTCGGCACACGCAAGAATAGTAGCCGACTGCGTGAGATTTTCTTATCAAGTTAAACCCAAAGTTGGTGCGGGTTGCAAACCTTGGATTTACCACAGGTTCGGCTATTATTTTTGCACATTGTTAGCGGTTTGTTGGTTATTCATTCTCTTTGTTTTCAATCAATTGTTTTAACTCTTTTTTGCTTGGCAATACAGTTTGATATTTACTTGCAAAAATTTGCTCATTATTTTCAGGCAATGTAATTTCTACAAGTGTGTCTTTTTTGTCTTTACATAGGATCATTCCAATTGTTTTGTTCTCAGTATCAAGTTTTACAAATCTGTCGTAATAGTTGACATACATTTGCATTTGTCCTAAGTCTTGATGTGTTAATTTGCCTATTTTTAAATCAATAACAACAAAACATTGTAATAGTCGATTGTAAAAAACGAGGTCAACTCTAAAATGTTCCTCGTCAAATGTAAACCTTACCTGTCGTCCAACAAATGTAAATCCCTTGCCCAGTTCAAGTAGAAAGTGCTCTAATTTATCAATGATTTTTTGTTCTAATTCACTTTCGGAATACTTCTTATTTTCAGGAAGTCCAATAAATTCAAGAATATAAGGGTCTTTCAAGCTATCTTTTGCTTTGTCAATTATTTGTCCTTTTTCAGAAAGCTCTTTTATTGCATTTTTATCTCGACTTAGTGCTAAACGCTCATAAAGAGAGGTGTCAAATTGTCTACGTAATTCCCTTAAGCTCCAGTTATTATTCGTAGCTTCGATTTCATAGAATTTTCTTTCGTTAATATTGTCGATACGCATTAAAAACAAATAATGCGACCAACTTAATTGGAGGTTGTTATTTGGAATAATTACATCTTCAGATTCAGCAGACACTGTCTGTTGTTTTCCATAAACATTATAAAAGTTCTTCATTTGTTGAAGATTAGTTACAGAAAATCCTTTGCCAAATTCTGCACTCAATTGTTTTGATAAATCTTTGAGAATTTGCTTTCCATATTCTGCTCGCTCTTTTCCGTTTTGTTCTTCTTCAACAATCATTCGTCCTATTTCAAAATAGGTGTAAACCATCGTTTTATTGATAGTCTGAACTACACTCTTTCGTGCTTCCTTAAGTAAATCTACTACTTTTTTGTAGAAGTCAGATTTATTATATTGCTCTATTTTGCTCATTCAAAAATCTTTTTCTCAAAGATATTCATTTTATATGTGATGCCATTTCATTTTTCCAATAACCGCTAACGGTTTGGCTATGCGTAGTGCGGGATTAAAATGCACTTCACTGTCCGCCTACCGATATTTTTGTTAATATTCATTTACTTTCAATTTAGCACTAAACCCCGCATTAGGTATAGCCGTTGTTGTGCGGTCGGCTTTTATTTTTTCATTCTATTGGTTTCCACTTTCCTTTCTCGAAAAATACCTTGTAAAATTTTGGAGACTTAAACACCAAATAGAAATCCCAAGCACTTCTGTACGTTGTCGGATTACTTGTCAAAATGTGATGTGTCGGTTCTTCCATTTCAATTATCAGTCTTGCCGAGTTGTAATTTCTTGGGTCGGTCGTTCTAATAGTTCCCCGATATGTTTTCAATATTTTCTCTTTGTCTGTCACATAAAAGTAAATTGAGTCGTTGTCCGTTATTTCAAATCGAAAATGGTTGTATTGCCAATCAGTCTGTTCTCCCTTGAAATAGTCCCGATTGATTACATAATCTCCGTAGTAGTCGTCTTTGTCCAATTCCGTTTTTGAAGTCAACCAATTTAAAATGGTTACAAGTGTCACAAGACCAAATATACCGAGCCAAATCAGTCCAAGAATTTTACCTACAATTAGTTTTCTCGAAATGAGCCAAACTATCAATAGGATTCCTGTCAACGGGACAAGAATAAGAATGAAGAACAAGTTAAATCCGAATCCCATTGTTAATTCTTAGGTGTCTGTTTTTTTAGCTGCCGCACAACGGTCTCGTATAACCGTCAGTTACGGGTTAATATGCGTTAATTTTCGGTTTAGCACAGACTTTAGCAATTCCGAGTGGATTCGGCCTTAGTCGAATCCGCCGTAATTGCGGTTATACATTGTTGTGCTTAGTTTTTTTCTCGATATTTAACATATTGGTCAATATCTAAAATTCTTCTTTTTTGTAAATCAATTTTCATCAATTCACTAAGTTTATTGTATTCTTTTCTAATGTCAGAAACATATTTTTTGATTCCTTTTTACGCTTTTCTTTTGCTTTTTTCCGTTCATCTAATCTCCATTTTCGGTCGCTATCATCTTCAAATTTCGGAATAAACTCTTCAGGCATTTTTGGTAGTTTAGAAGCCATATTAGAAATTGAATTAGAAACATCAGCTAGTTTTTCGGTAATCTCTTTGGTAGAAATCAATTCTAATCTAATTTCCATTTTATAATATTTTTCAAGTTCATTTTTTGGCATTGAACCCAAATCCCGAATTAATTTGTCCAAGGAATGTAAGATGTCTTGATAAAGCTTTTCCAATTCTTGTACATCTCTTTCTTTTTCATCAATCAATCGATTTTTATTCTCTCTTTTAAGAGTAGATTTTGCCGAATAATGAGAATTAAGAATTACTGCTGCTCCAGCAATGATTGCTCCTAAGAGTGTTCCAATTAATGTCCACCAATTTTCCAATTAATTTACTTTATTTCGTTTCGTACCAATTCTTATGCTCCAAGTGCTTGTCAATTTCATCGTCATTCATTTTGAACAGGATTTTTGAATATTCCTTTGATTTCAAAATTTCCTTTTCATTTAGATAATCTGTAATTATAAAATGAATAAAAGGATGTTCAATATCATCCATTTTTAGAGTCGAATATCTTTTCCTTGATTTTGGATATTGTTTCCAAAATCGTTTGTAATCATCATAAATATGGTCTGTTACTTTTAAAATTATTTCATTGAGTAATTCCGCTGGGATATGATTATTAGAAAGTCCAACATAATACTCTTTGATTTTCAAGTAAAAGATTTTTTCGGTTCAATTTTATTTTCAGTTTTCCAGAATGACATTTCTCAAATTAAGCACAACGGGCTGGCTATGGCAAGTTGCGGTTTGCGGCGCGCGTTCTTGTCCCCCGAGACAAGAATGCCTGCGGGAACCGAAACGCCCAAAACCCTGCAAAACCCGCAATTGGCTATAGCTTTTGTTGGCGGTAGTTTTTAATTGTCTTTTAAAATTTCTTTCAATCTAGTTTTTGTTATTTCGTTCGTGTCATTCAGAACAATAGCTTGAATTGCTCCGGCATGTTCGGCCAAGTCTCGGTATGCTCGCTTTTCTATTTCTGAAATACCGTCTGGAAATTCAATCATTTGTTGTATTATCATCACAATTTTATTGAACGATAGCGACCTATTTCCAGTAATTTCTTTTGTCAATTGAGAGAGTAGTATCTCGGCATTGTTAAAGTCTGAAATGATTAATCTGTCAGTTGAGAATTTAAACTGTGCCTGTCTTTTTAAAACGTTGTTTGTGTCTAAACGCTTAATCTCAATTTCATTTGAATAAAATTTGACTTGAATTGGGATCTTTTTTAGAAGTTCAATCATTTGATTTCTCTATTCTCTTTTGGTTTTTAAATTACCGCCAACGGTTAGTATAAGCGGACGTTTTAATGCCGCTTATACAGTGTTGTGTTGCGTTTATATTTTATCCACCAAAAATAAGTAGCAACACTAAATATTAAAGCCATGAAAACCCATGGAAGTTGCAAAGCAGCGAGTGATAAAGTTTCCAAATCAATATTTGATTGAAAAATCCCTGATGGAATTGCTTGCATTGGTTGTTCCATTCTTAAGTCAAAAACACTTATTGTTACAAAATTAGCGCCTGTATGAACTCCTAAAGCTGCACCCAATCTTTTAGTTTTTAAATAGATGATGCTGAAAAAAATAGTGTGTAACGCAGGAATTAAAATACTATACATGAGTAATTCGCCTTGAGATTCAAACGATAAAAATGAATATGAGTCCATAAAGGACATTAAAAAGTGAGATGTTAGGTCTTAATTCCCATGAAAACTCTGCCGTGTAGGATTGTACAATTGAAACAATTGCCCATAGAACAAATCCAATTAAAAATCCGTAAAGAAATTCGAATCGGTTTTTTGAATCCAATGAAATTCCTAAATCTTTCAGCGTCATTTTATCCTTTTTGCAAAACCATTTGGTAATTAACAAACTGAAAAATGCAAATAGTGAAAACAAGAAAAATATTGTAAGATTATGAGGCAACTGGAAGGGAAAAAAGTTTGCGATAAACCCCTTTCGAAATAGAAAATCAATTATCCATAAGATTATTAAAAATAGAAAAGCTTTTAGAAATGGTCTCATCCTTATTTATTAAAGTTAAGTGAGTTTGTTTGAATGCATCACAACGTTGAGTGTATGATTTCGTAAGGGATTGCGGGTTTTAAACCTATCAAGTTACCACCCAAATTTGATACGGGTAATAACACTCGAAAACCTCTGTAACCCTTATGAATTATACACATTGTTGGGCTTTCGTTGTTTATTCTTCCGCTATATATTTCCAAAATTCATCCATCTTGTCAGATTTGTAACTTTCAATCAATTTTTTAAATTCAGGTTCAATCTCATAATTTAAAATTTCCTTTCCCAAATCAGGTCTAAAAGTCCAAATCCATGAAAGAACCTCACTCTGAGAAGGTGGTGTATCATTTGGTATAAATTCTATTGACGCTTCATTTACACCAATCGTATTAGCGTAAATTGTTCCTACAGCAGAAATTCGCTCGTCAATATTTTCTTGTTCTACGACATTGATATTGATTACTTCAAAAGGAACTGTCTCCATCAAATCATCTAATGTCATTTCTGATTCCGACTCAATTTCTAAAGCCTTAATCTCTTTATAATCCTTAAATTCCGAATCTTTTAAACCCTCCTGAATCACTTTATTAGCAATATCAAAGTCAACAACTTCACAACCAACTTCCATTGTTCCACTTCCAATACTACCGCCATCTACATGCCCTAATCCTGTCCAGCCGAGTATTTCATTTAATCTCCCCTCTAATGCATGTCGTTTGTTTAAATCCTCCTCAGTTCCCATCCCATCAATTGGATAGATAACCTCCACGAATGTCAAATCCATATTTTCGAATTGGATGTAACCTTCATTTATCTTACTATCAATCACCTTTTGTACAGATTTTCTATAATTGGAAAACAATCCAGACTTAACTGATTTTGAATCCCCCTTTAATCCAACTTTCCCCCAATGAATTGTCGCTGAATTATTTTCATTATCCCAAGTTTCCCAATAATGAAGCTCATTATCAATCGATTTGTAAAGTTTAATCATATCTAAAGGTTTATCCTGATGATTTGTACATGAAATAAGAATCAGAGTAAATAAAATGTAAATATTTCTTTTAAAAATCATTCTGTGTCAATTTGCACGGACTCTCCGACAATGAAGCCCAACGGTCAAGTATAAGAGCAGTAGCGGATTTCAAGGCGATTACCTGTCCGACACCATCAAAGTTTAATAAATACACAGACCTTGAATTTGCCACTTCACCCGCTATTGCTCTTATACAATGTTGTATGCCCGTGCTTTTTCTTTCGTCCAGCGTTGGGGCATCCATACTCTTTGACAAGTTTTAGTACGTGCTGCTGCCTTGTGCGACTTGGCAATGTGTATGGATGCAAGCGTTTGGATTCATCTTCAAATTCTTGTCACATTAATTTCTTGATTATTCATTAGAACTGAATCTTCGTATTTTGATCTAGTTAATTTCTTTTGAAGAAACAAATTCTTCTCTATCGACTTAATTTGCTCTAATCCATTATTTGAAACTATAACAAACCACCCTTCTCCGACTTCTCCATCTTTACGGGGTGTCATCTTTATATTTCCGTTTGACCAATAAATTGATTCTGCCATTAATTCCCCTTCAGAGTTTTTCCAAGCAAATAGTTTGGTGGGTTCAGGCTCCCACCCAAGATGTCTTGCCAAAACAGGGTTAATAGCAATCCATTTAGATTTTAAATCAAATTGATCGAATCTATGATCCCTAATTACAACTATAAAATGTCCACCACCTCTCATATCATGGTAGTTCCTACTCAATTGGTGAAAAACAGAGCCAAAAATGTAATTGTCATCTTCATTCAACTCGTCATTAACAGCAATCTGATACATGTATTCTTCGGTAGGAGAACCCCAATCTAAATTTATCACTTGATTGTATTCTGCTATGATCTTAAAGTTTTCATTATAATCTAATAGTGATTCGAATAATCTTTCTGATTCTTTTATTCGATGTATCCAATCATTACCAACTCCTCCAAAATCTCTTTCTTTAATTGTCTGAATAAATTCGGGTTTTTCCTTTTCATTAAAAAACTGAACTGCATAATCATGTGATATTAAAACGTTCTGAATTCTCTTATCATCAATTGTTCCTGAATCTATTAATTCATTGGCGACATGCATTATGGCTCTTCGAGCGGCAATTACCCTTGGTCTAGGGTAAGAATATTTTAAGTAAATTTCTTCTAAATGATTTCTTAGCTTCTTTTCATACTCAACCGTCCATTCCTCTTCTCGACCAATTTCTTTCATGATTGAATAGGCTCTATAAATAAGATTAGATTCATCAATTCCAGACTCCTCTGATAAAATTTTGATCAAAAATTCAAAAGGTCTTATAAGGTCTCGGGGGTCATTAATATCAACTTCCGGAAAATAAGGGTCAATCTCTTTTTTAAAATCTGGTTTTCCGTTTTCTGGAATATGTAAAGAGTAAACTTTAGGTAATTGAATGCTTTTTACAGTTGGAATTTCTTCTTTTATTGAGGAAAGTATGTTTATTGCATTTTTCTTAATTGATAATCATTTGATAGAGCTAAGCTGTTGATCTTTGATTTAAGTGAATGAACTTTTGGAGAATCGAATGCAGATAATTTCATTATCACATCAACACATGCGTAATCATCTAAATGTCCATTTAACAATTGAGTAAAAGCATAGTCATCATCTTGGTTTATATATTTTGCCATTAACAATAAGGATTGTTCCTTTACTAACGAGACAGGGCTATCAGATAAATAGACCAAGTAATCGACTAACGTTTCCATGATTGGTCGATTTAATGAAGGAAGAATAGGTAAATTCTCAACTGGTTTACTATTCGACATCAGTCTTTGTAGATAACCATATATTTCAGGCCAAAGCTCTTCTTCAATATAATTTTCTGTTAGAAGTGGAATGATGTCTTCAAGATGTTCGATATATGAACTTGGATAATTACTACTTACTATATCATGAGCGAATACTTCAAATGCCTTATTCGATGAGATTTCTGGATTGATTCGCTTTAGTGCACTAAACGCATTGATTCTTGTTCCTCCATCATAGTATTTTACCCAGCCCGATTCGCTCGATAGCTCAATACTTTTATTGGCTAAACTAGTTGCCAGTTCAGTGTTTCCTAACGTTAAGGCGGCTTCACTTAGTTTGGCATAGAAATCGGATTCCTTCCTTCCAATTCTAGCTAGTTTGCTAACTTCTTCAATTTGACTTGAAGACAATAAAGGAGTTATTTTCTCAATAACTTTTGACCAATTAAAAAATGAATTTTCCTGATCTTCTTCTTGAATAATTTTCTTGAAATCATTAAAATTTGTAACACGTTCTAGCACTTCACTTTCATCAATCCTTTCATGATCTGTCTTTAAAGCCAATGTATTAGATGAGCTTGACGACCTATCTCTTTCATTCTTTGCAGGTATATTAAACGATGAATAATAGTCTTCTGCTTTTAGTCCTTTTGATTTATAGAAGTCATCAATTTCAGAGAGTAGGTAATGTCTGGTTTCTTCGTAAGCTTTAATTTCTATTGCCGAAATTATGGCTTGTGCGTACTTTATTAAAAATCCTTCTTTTAAAATTTCATGCCCTTTTTCTAGGATAGATTTGAGCAGAGAAGAATCGGCAGATTCAGCAAGAAGCAGATATTGATTAATATATAGTTGAACAATACTTTTGAACTCTTCCTCACTTTTTGTTCGTAGGACGAAATGTTTGATAAAAAGGGTAATGGTATCTTTAAAATCAACCAGATCATTTTCTAGTTGCCAAATGGCCTGTTCAAGACCATCATTCAGATCATGTTCAAATGTGACTGCTAATAATTCTTCAGAAGCATTCCAATAAGCCCTTCCTTCCGTGGTTTCTTTAATATGGTTTAAATGAGATAAGAACCACTTTATTCTTTCAGAAGCTCTTGATGGGTCTTTATGATTTATTTTTCTTAACCATTCAATCCAGGTACTAAATTGATAATCTTTTCTATAACCTACTCCAATAGATTCTTGAATTGCCTGTTTGAGCCATTTTTCAGCTTCCTCCAACTCGTCTAAAATGAACCACACTCTTGAGTGAGCCAAACATTCGGTTATTCGACCATCTATATCATGATCATCCAACATTGAATTCTCTAAGGATCTCAACTGTATTACTGCTTTTTCAGCATCAAACCCATTATTCAAGAGGGATTTAATGATTTTACGTTGGATACTTGTACTCCAATATTTTGGAGAATTTTCAAACTCGCCAAATAAATAATCTCCTAATAATTCTAGTTTTTCAGAGCCCAATTCAGATACGGCCGATATCAAAAAATCAAAATATTGCCCTTTTGCCTGTGTCAGCTTATACCAATAACTATTTCTGTGAGATATTTCTTTGTAGTAAAACCGAACTATTGGAAATACTCTTTTAATAGGATCACTTGACATTGGTGTTTGAAGAATTCCTTCCGCTAGAATTTGAGTAGTAATACATAACATTCGTTCAAACTCTACTATGACTTCTTCATCAGTACCTTTCGCAACAGATAGAATTGCAGACGTAATAGAAACCCCGTTCCCAGATAGGTTAAGTAATTTGTTAAGTTTGATTAATGGAAGGAAGGCGTCTAACGAATCATCATATCCCAACCGATCTTTACCCACATTAGAAGGTTGTTCAACTTCCTTAATCCAGCTATATGTTTCATTTAAGTCATGGGTAACTTTATAAACTAAATCGGCAATGAATATTTTGCCAATAGGTTTTGTCTTCTCTTTAGTGAAATGAGAGGTTAATAATGACAAATATTCATTCGCTCGACTATTATCTTTTAAGTCAAGGCATTGCTCGATAGCATATTTTATAAGTTGGAAAAGAGCATTCCTTCCTCTCGAAGAGGTGGGATCTATTTTTTCTGTGACTTTATTGAAATCATCCCACTTATTTTGATCAACTAAACTATAACCAAGATTCGAGAGCAACCTTAGCTGTAAATCAGATTCTTTTTCTTCAAACCTGTTTTCTCGGATGCTATCTGAGAATTGGATTTTATCAACTATTAAGAAAATATTTTCAGTCGATTCAAAAAAAGGAGCTGTATAAATCCATTCTTCTAAAGAGTCCCTTATTTCTTCGTATATATGAGAATCATCAATGAGTATCCCTGTATCTGTAATGATTTCTGGATAGGCTAAATTGTATAAAGTGGCTCCTTCAGATTTGTGTCCAAATTCTATAAACGAGCGACATGCTTTGAATGCATACGATTCGCTACAATGTAAGGTGTTACCAGTTCTTAGATAATCTCTAGCTAAATCAAATTTATTTAAGAATAAGAGCTCTTCTGTAAATGATGCAGGATCAATATTGAATAACCTTCTTTCGATTTCTGCAAGTGAGAACAGATATCTTACTAGAGTATTGATGTCCCTATTTTGTCTAGCTATTTCAACACCTAATTTTGCATCTTGCTTAATTTCTTCTGCTGGTCTGAAGTTAAGTAGTTGTTCAGTAAAGCTATCTGGTGTAACAACTGAAACAAACCTATCAAATTGCTTTGCTTGAAATAGATGATGATTCTGTTTCCAAGATTTCTCAATCTCTGACTTTACATAATAATCAGCCAGCTGATTATGATATTTGATATTACCTGTTGGGTCATACTCTCCTGTTAAATAATTCAAGGAGGTATGATGAAGAAGGAATTGCTTGAACGAATTATGAAAGAAGGACAAAGTTCTTTCAGTTTCATTAAACAAAAACCTAGCCTTTTCACGAAAAGACTTTAGTACACTTGGTTGGAAACCCCATTCCTGAATGAATTGAAGATTGATTGAACCATTAATTCTTGCAATTAAACCTAAGAATTGAATTTGGCTATCTTCTTTCTGAATAGGCTCCCATATTTTTCTGTAATAATTGTCAATACTACCATCAATAACTTCAAAAGACTCGATTGTATCATCAATTGAATCGGCCTTATTGATTTTTTCAATTAAGTAAGACAGATATAATGGGTGTCCTTGTGATTTATCAAATACTTGTAACTTTTGGGAACTGGTAAGTTGAAAGGGAGAATCGAGATTATCAATGTATTTGTATACTTCCTCCTTTTTAAGTGAATCAATTTGAATAGTTCTATCTCCATTCTGAAATTCAGTTTTAATTTCCTGTTGAATGTCTTCAAGTTCATAGGATTGGCTGCCTAAAATAATGAAGACCCCATCAGGTAAAGTAGATGGTAAAGGAAGTTCTCGTAGGAAGCTATTTGTTGTTGATTTGTATTCCCTAGGAACATGATCTAGACCATCAATCAATATTATAGTCGGTCGACCATTTGTCACAAAGTCCTCTCCGATTGTTCTTAATTGCTCATTGAATACATCCTTTAGAAAAAGTAGGTCTTTATATGGAAGTATATCTCTTTTATATACCCCAGCTTCCTTTAACTGAAAAACTAAATCGAAAAAAGATGAGTGGCATTTCCTCTTTCATAAAAGTTTAGATGTGAGGATGGATTGACAAAATCAAAGGCATAGTACCTTATTATTCGTGTCTTTAGACCTTTCGACCATTGATTCAATAAAGTAGATTTGCCGGAACCTGGACCTCCCAGCAAAAACAGGTATCCATTTTTATGCTCTTTTAACTTTGAATTTAATAAGTCAATTGTTGATTGAATCGGTTGGTATCTTTGTCTATCGACTATTAACTCATGGTTGAAAATTGTTTTAAATCTGTCAGACCAGCCTAATTCTTTAATAATTTCTTGTCGAGAAAATTCAACGACTCTTTCTGGACTGGCGACCTTTTCAACAATAAGTCTGCTGATCTGCTGAAGGTCTTCGTCTTCCTTAGAGTATTTAATATTTCCAACACTAAACTGTTTTTGTTTATAATCAGGTTGAAAATCAAAACTGGCTACAAACTCTTCAAATTCAGAATCATTAAGTTTCGAACTCTTTTCGAACTCTGCAAGAACTGAATTCCACTTAACATCAATTGCTTGATTTGATTTTAGCTTTGTCCAAACTTCTGAAAAGAAGTCTTGAAATGAACCAATTTTAGTATCGCCTTCCTTCAAGCTATCATGGGAGGAAATAGGCTTGTTAGTGATTAAATGAGGAATTATTTTTTTGCCAGGATTTGCTGTTTTTAACCTCTTCCAACTTGAGGTTATAAGAGGTAGCAACTCTGTAAAATTTGCGAATGATATTTTCGCATCAGCAATAGTCCATTTTACTTGGTATGCATGAATCTCCGAATGAGTAGAATACTGTATATCATCTAGTTTTTCAGCCTTGGGGTCTGCTATTCGTATCCATTCAAGCTCTTTGTTTATTAGTTTCAAATAGACAAACCAAGCGAACTCATCAAATTGAGGTAAATAGCCCCCATTGCTGCTCTTTCTCCACTTGCTGATACTATTTCTTCGCTCATTTATATAATCAATTAATGTGTGTTTGGCAATAAAATAGCTCTTTTGGTTTTTTAGCGTTTGCCTTTGTGTAGGCAAAAACCAAATGTGCTATTTGTGCGGTGGCTTTTTTCGCATGGCATACAACGGGATTCAGCTTGGAGACGGCGGGCATTCAGAGTCGTTCCCTTCATCACCTCACTTATCTTTCTAATGACACTAATTTTTATAGTTAATCGGATCTGCCCGCTGTATCCAAGGTGATGTTATAGCTCGCTTTTTCTTGCATTTTAATCAACTGAGTTGTAAAATTTGATGCGTTCATGAATTATTCTTTGCTTTTCGGATTTATCCAGATCTTCAATACATGTAAATGAATGTCCTCGGGTAAGTTCGAATGTTTCATAATCTGGTAAATGTAGCTTCCTAGTGTGAAAAATCCCTATTAGCTTATCGTAATTATCAAACAATAATGTAATTCTATCTCTTGGTGAAGGGTCAACGATATAGCTTTCATAAATAAATAATTGCCTATAATTTAACTCTTGATTTAATTCATACTCACTAAATTCAAAGGATTTTATGTATTTATCCAAGAATGATTTAGTGAAAACACCTCTTTTAAGTGCTATTTCTAAAGCAGTTTCTGGAATCGAATTCTCCTTAATGTTGCCAATATGAGTAAAACCTTCAATCAGACCGACATTATCGTAAATTCTCCATACTTCAACCGTATCTTTTACTTTTCCAATGTGGGATCCATCAGTTGTTTTCAGCTGTTCTTCTGGATATAATTTAATCATTGAACCTTCATCTGAGCCAATTTGAATGAAAAATCCAATTTGTAACCAATCACCCTTTATTGGGCTAGTTTCTATCAAAGCATTATCATCAAGAGAAAGGATAATCTTTCCATTTTCTTTATTTCTCACATTAGCTGGCCCATCAATTCTTTCGCCATTAAGTATTTCGTAGGTGTCTTCTTCCTCTTCAATTTGTTGGATATCATCTTTTATTTGATTTTTTGATCTAAAGTCTGTTCAGTGCCATTATCTGTTTTAGTAGAACATGCTACAATTATTACAAATGGAAGTATTAATATTTGGTGTTTCATTTTACCGAAGTGAGCTATAACGGTTTGACTATGAGCAGGCGGGCTTTAGAGGGATTTTCCTGTCTGCCGAGCCGAAAGTTAGTTTATATTATTTTCGTTTCGTTTTTCACTGTCGCCCCGCTTGCTTATAGTTTTTGTTAGGCACTGGCTTTTTATTTCTTTCCACCGAAAAGTCTTGATAGAAAACCTTGCTTCACTCGTTTCTCAACAATCCAAATCGGTTCGTCATCCGGTCTTATGATTTTTGTATTCGGACCTGATTTTCCCCATGGAAATCCTGTCTTTATTGGTTTATCAGTCAAGTCTGCTACTAAAAACATTTCAGGCAATTCAATTTGTCCGTTTTCAAAGTCATAGTCCTTTTCATTTTTTTCCATTATTCCGACTTTTTCGCTCCAAATGTCCATTACGGTCTTTTCGTGAATAATGTCTAAGTTGGATAGATTTCCTTTTTGTCCGAATTCGTCAACGTGTTTTATGAATTCCGATATATTTTCAGAGTGTTTCACTAATACAGCAGGATCGTGACAGACATAGTAAACTGAATTCCATTTTCCTTTTGAGTCAATATCCAAAATCCAAAAATTCCCAAATCCATCTCCTGCGATTTGGATTGAGTTTGGGAACATTTCTTCAAATCCAAAATGACCGAATGCATCAAATCGGACTTCTTCAAGTCCATAGAATTCAAATCCTTTGCTGAATCTTAATAGTTCTTCGATTTCGGTGGGTATGTTGTTATTTGGGAGTTGACTTTTAAGGTTTTCTATTTCGCTATCAGTCATACCGTCCAACAATTCAACTTTGTATAAATCTCCGTCTTCCGATTCGTACTGGCTGGAAAGAATTGATTCTAATTGTTGTTTCGGTGTCATTTTGTTCGTGTTGTTTTAGCTTGTGCCTAACGGGCTGGCTATGGCAAGTTGCGGTTTGCGGCGCGCGTTCTTGTCCCCCGAGACAAGAATGCCTGCGGGAACCGAAACGCCCAAAACCCTGCAAAACCCGCAATTGGCTATAGCTTTTGTTGGCGGTAGTTTTTAATTGTCTTTTAAAATTTCTTTCAATCTAGTTTTTGTTATTTCGTTCGTGTCATTCAGAACAATAGCTTGAATTGCTCCGGCATGTTCGGCCAAGTCTCGGTATGCTCGCTTTTCTATTTCTGAAATACCGTCTGGAAATTCAATCATTTGTTGTATTATCATCACAATTTTATTGAACGATAGCGACCTATTTCCAGTAATTTCTTTTGTCAATTGAGAGAGTAGTATCTCGGCATTGTTAAAGTCTGAAATGATTAATCTGTCAGTTGAGAATTTAAACTGTGCCTGTCTTTTTAAAACGTTGTTTGTGTCTAAACGCTTAATCTCAATTTCATTTGAATAAAATTTGACTTGAATTGGGATCTTTTTTAGAAGTTCAATCATTTGATTTCTCTATTCTCTTTTGGTTTTTAAATTACCGCCAACTTGTTTATATGCGCAGTTTTATTGCACAATATATCCGTATTTGGTTGAAATGGTGTAATTTTATTACCTTTTATTTTTAGATTATCTCCTTTAAATTCCGAAGGATTGATATTATATTCTACTTACCAATCCATAGCAAAATGATTCAAAGTAAGGTTTTAAAGTATACTGATTATTAACCATATTGATCAATTAACAAGCAACACCCCGTTAGCTTTGAAAGTAAATGTGTTTCATATATGGAGGATTGCTTACAACGTACCAATAATTGCACAGTGCACTCTATTCGCCTTCCAACTACCACTAAAACTAAGGAATAAATATTAAATAAAAAACCTTATAGAGCCTTTAACAAGGCTATTTTAAACAATTGATAGGTGTTATACCTGTTTTACTCTAAGCGTTTGTAAACGGATAATATCAAAAAAGGTATGGGATATTGAAGGCACGATTTACAGCCATTTGGTAACTATCAATTGAAATCTACAATCTGCTGATTATAAGCCATTTTTGTTTTCCATGCAAAGCCTCAGGTAATCCATCATCAGTTACTGATAAAAAAATCCGACAAAAACCCTATATAACCCATCATTTTACCAAAATGCTTTACTCTAAACCTTCTCTCTTGTCAGTTTTTGGTCAAATGCTTTGGTTAAAACCTAAAAAATACTGCCAAAAAGCCGGAAATTTCCTGCAAAAACCTAATAATTATCAGTTAAAACCTAATAATTTCCACCTAAAAGGTGGAAGCTTGAATAAAAAAGCTGAAATCATCTAGCTCTGAAGTCCCCCTCCCCACTTCTGAACCTGGAAAATTTGACCTTATCCAAAGACTTTTCCTGAAATTTTGTCCGATTTCCCGAATTTCAGCTTGTTTTCTGTCAGTTTTTGGTCGAATTTTTCAGTTTTTAGGTGAAAGATATGAGTTCTGAACCGGAAAATTCCATAAAAAATATTCAAGCTTGTCAGTTTTAAGTACCCCAGCCCTGTTTTAAGGGGAGTAATTGAGGTTTTAAACCCCGGTGGGTAGGTTGGAAGTACGCTGCCACAGTTTGGAAGTACCCTGGCTTCGACAGGCTCAGCCTCCGGTACCACTGGTTCAAGTTTAACGAAGTGTAACTTGGACCTACAATGCGGAAAGTTTTCAACTTTCTAAAACCCGAAATATGTAATAGGCAATCTATTACGTGCTGAAATCGATTCAAAATCAGCCACTTCGTAGCTGTTTTCAATTTCACCATAGCGGTGCTAAACTAAAATCTCCAAACAGCCTGATTTTCTTGCGATTGCAACACTCATCACGAATCCTATCACATAATCCGGGTTAAATAAACCCTGAATTCAATTCGGGTAGAAATAGTCAATAGCTTTTTAACGTTCTTCGACTCCTACAGCTTCGACAAGCTCAGCCTCCGGGAGTGGATTCCTACGACTTCGACAGGCTCAGGCTCTGGTTAACATATGAAAAAAACCGAACAGTATTGAATTGTTCGGTTTTTAGCATTTTCTGTCAATCAAGCCCTAAATGGGGCAAGCATTGGCTTTTCTTACCAGCTTCTGGCACCACCCGGCCTTCTGCCTGGATATCCTCCTGGCCTTCCTCCACGGTCATCAGCCGGAAGGTCTGATTTCTTGAACTTACCAATAATATAAGTAAAAGAAACCATGGCATAACGGGTCATTACATTGGAATACACGTCGGAAACGGATACATCAGAGATGGTCCTTGACACACTGTTGTTTTGCTTCAACAAGTCAAAGACATATACCTTAAGCTCTCCCTTGTTGTTTTTTAGGAAGCGGTAGCCTGCCTCTATGTTCCACAACCAAATCGATTGGTCAAACCCCTCTGCAAGCCCACTGTAGAGTACATGACTCACATTATTGGAGATAAAAGTCTTTCCATCATTGGGAGAATAATAAAACTTCAGATTACTGGTTTGGGTGTAATAGTTGTTTTCTAGAGTGCTCTGAAGACTACTATTGACTATAGAATAACTCCCCCTCGTAGAAAGGTTAAAATCTACATCCTTGGAAATATTACTTGCAAAAGTAATTCCTTGACTGATGTCTATGTTTTCATTGATATTGGTTTGTCCATTGATGATACCCGGCGTTCTGCTATAACTGATACCCGGGTTGAAGTTCACCTTGGTTTTTAATTTAGGAATGCTGGTTCCATAGTTGATAAAAAGTCGGGTGCTCATTTGCCCGCTTAGGTTCACCGGAGTAGTGATTTGCCCACCTCTACTTAATAATACATCATTATTAATTAGGGTATCCTGAGGCGCCACAAAAGTACTTGTTCCAATATAATCGCTAGTAAATGAACCCAGTAAAAACATAAAGAATGTTCTATTGGTTTCCATGTCAAACTTAGAAATATTGGCAAAAATACTATTGTTGTAACTTTGACCAAGAGAAGGATTACCTACGGATAAATTCAAAGGATTGGTATTGTCAATGACATTTTGCAGCTGGTTTACACTAGGCTCATTCGTGCTGGTCCTGTACCTGAAACGGAAGCGGGTTCCATTTTCGTTTCTATAATTCATGGTCACCGTTGGAAGGATATTCTTAAAATCTCGATTGAAGACCCCTTCGGTTGGAAACACACTAACGTTATTTAACTTTGCATACTGATAATCTACCTCCATATTGAGGTTCAACCCATTGTTATTGTAGCGGTAACCCAATCCTGTTTTTTGCGTAAGAAATTTGTTATCAAATTCATTACTTAAAGCTGTATCCAAGACCATGATGCCTTGCTCATTGGCCAACTGAAAGGTTTTTTGGTCTGCCGCACTTTTGTTGTTTCCTATCTGGTAAGAAGCTGTGGCTACAGATTTTTCACCTAAAGGTTCCGTATAAGTAATGTTGGCAGTGTAATTAAACCCGTCTGACAAAGCACTTGACTGCTGCACAAGGGTATCGTAGGAATTTCTAACATAATCTTTGTTGGCAGAAATCAAATCTGTAAGTTGATCCCTTTCATTCCAGGCCGTACTCACATCGGTAGAAAGGGTTCTTCCTTTCTTATCAAACTTATACCTGTAGGTCAAGTTATTGGATATGGTAAAACCGCTGGTATTAATCCCTGTTTCATTTCTGGTATCACTCAAGCTATCCAGATTTTGATCCAGGTTTAAACCTCCCAGATTCGTAAAACTGCTATTGTCTTGAAAATTAATACTTGGTCGGATGATCAATGCATTCTTTTCATCAATATCGTATTCCATTCTGGCATTTGCCCGATGGTTGTTATTAGTAATGTTGCTGATTTGATTTTCCTGATAAATCTGACTTACATCTTCTGAAACCACTGTTTGCCTATTGGTGTTTTCCAAAATGGAGTTCTCTGTAGCATTGTAAAAATAACTTCCAGTAAAATTGATCTTTTCACCCCATTTGTCACTATAGTTCAATCCAAGGGAATTGGTGTTGACGATTCCATTGTTTTGGGATACGCCAAAAGTCCCTCCACCTTGGTTACCTCTTCTTCGGCCTCCACCACCAGTGCTTACTCCCAGCAAATCGTCTGAAGAAAAATTTTGTTGGTTGACATTATTGGACATTCCTATAATGGAAATCCTTCTCGCTCCGTTGAAAAAATTTTATTACCGCCTACAGAATACCTATCATCCGTTCCATAGCCACCATAAACCCTACCAAAATAGCTGTTTCGCATGTTACCTTTGGTAATGATATTGATGGTTTTGGCATAATTTCCATCATCAAGGCCTGTAAGTCTAGCCTGATCAGATTTTTGGTCAAGTACCTCCACACTTGAAATGGCATCTGCAGGTAAGTTCTTTAAGGCAATAGAAGGATCACTACCAAAAAATTCGCGCCCATCAACCAATATTTTTTGCACATCCTCTCCTTGGGCCTGTACTTTTCCATTCTCTATGGTCACGCCCGGAAGTTTACCTATCAAGTCCTCCGCCATGCCATTTTCTCTAGTTTTAAAAGCACTGGCATTAAAGACTGCAGTATCTCCCCTCATTTCTCCAACCACATTCTCACCTTCGATGGTCACCTCTCCAAGGAGTTGGCTGTCTTCACCTATACTTATTTTTCCGAGATCCAAAGTCATTCCACGGCGTAACTCCATGGTTACCTTTTCGAAACCTACATAAGACACCTCCAATTTAAAAACTGGTAGGCGAGGATGAGCGATAGAAAAACTACCATCTGCACCTGTAGTGGTATTACTAATCAGAGAATCACCCTCTGTTTTTAGCAATATATTGGCCCCAATCATAGGGTCTTGGTTATTTTGGTCTACAACAATTCCTCGAATCAATGGAGGGCCTTGTCGATCTCTTTGGGCTAATAGTGGGGTTGAGGCCAATGTTAGGGCAAAGAAGGTAAGAAAAGTAAAAATCCTCATATACGTATCTTTTTAAACATGAGGATTAGACATTTCCAATTACCAAAAGTTTAATGGAAATGCTGAAAAAATTTAAAAGGAGTATTTAACCAACAAACGGCAAATTTAAGGGATTAATAGCCAACCAAATAGCACGAGCCCTCCAAAGGCTTAAAACCCTTGGAGGGCTACAAAAGTTAATATTTCTATACCTCCAATGAAACTATTTCATTGTAATTGATTCCCATATGACTGTTGTTATAAACTGCTTTTCCACCCTTTACCACAATTATTTGCGGAGAGGCATGGGTTACATTAAATTCCTCTGCAATGGCATTAGACAAAGCCCTGTAAGACAAGAGATCTAGGTAATAAGGGGTAAACTTTTCACTATCCCCATCTTTCCAATTTCTTTGCAGTCTATTCCAAGCCATACCACTAATCGAACAACTCGTGGAATGTTTAAAAATTACTACCGGTTTTTCATTGCTCTCTTCTTTGATAGCGTTCAATTGAGAGGCATCCTCTAATTTTATCCAACTCATAATTTATTTCGACTAATATTGAAAACCAATAACCATAATTAAAGCGCTTAAAGTTCAAAGGAGGCTCATTTTTTTTGAATTGTGCTATTTTTCTCTTACCTCTGCATTTAAATCTCATTTCTTCACCCCTAATCTTTCCATTTAGACGTTAAAGTCAATATGCCAAGATACTCATTGCTTATAGTTTCCTTACTCGTTGCTGCCTTTTCTAGTTGTAGTAGTTTAAAATTGAATGGCCCCGAGGCCCAAGCTCCTCCTCCTGCCTTACCCAAAGCAGCCTTATCCATAAACCTAGGCCTTGAAATACCCCTATCCTATGTTCAGGGAAAAATCAATGAAAGCCTGGACCAGAAATTATTCAAAGAGGAAGGGCTGGAACTAGGCAATGGCCTGTTCGCAGATGTGGACTTAAAGAAAAATGGACAATTTAGTTTGTCAGCTACGGAGGAGGGCAAAGTCTTGGTAGGCCTTCCGGTCTTTTTAGATGGCAAGGTGAGATTGGAAAAGAAAATTTTCGGACAAAAGATCTCTTCCGCCATTCCCTTTCAAGAAAACCTTTCTCCGCAAGTTAGTTTTATTCCACAAATCAATAGTGACTATAGCTTTGGCATAGAAGAATTGGACATTTTATCTTGGGGCAAAGCTTTACAATATGATTTTCTGGGTTTTAACATCGATTTTGAACCACTGGTTAAGAAGAAAATGATAGGGGTAATGGAAGACCAACTGGCCTCGGGATCTTTAAAATCTTTAGACATCAAACAAATAGCCAATGATTTCTGGGCTACTTTTGGACAGCCCAGGTATTTGGACAATGGTCTCTCTGCAAGTTATTTATACACACGGCCCGATAAAATTGCCGTGGAAAATCAATTTACAAACGATCAAAAGCTCTTGTTGAACATTGGACTGGAAGGAGAGGTTATAAGGCAAAAGGAAAACCACTGCCCACCCAATTGGCAGCCCTTCCTCCGGTGAGCCAAGAAAATGTGAATGGAAACGACTTTAACTTGACTTTACCTATCTTTATAAGTTTTGAAGAAATGGCTGCTTACCTTGAAAAACAACTCAAAGGAAAGCTCATAACAGTTGACAAACAGACCAAACTATTGCCAAAGAAATTTAGTCTCCGTCACTTTGGTGAAAGAACACTGATCACCATGGAATTTACCGGAAAAAGAAGTGGGAAAAAGATTTGGAAGGCACGTTTTATTTGGCCGGAAAACCGGTTTTTGAACCTCAATCACAAACTGTGGTACTTGAAGACATAGATTTTAAGCTTTCTACCAAAAACTTCTTGGCCAATACCACCAACTGGCTAAAGCGAAGAAAAATTCTGAAAGCTATTCGAAAAAAAGCTGTTTTTCCGGTGGATGAGCAATTGGCAAAAGCAAAAACAATTTTACTTCAAGAGAGTCAATTGGACTTAAGCTTGTTTGCACTGTCACTCCAATCTCCGGAAATAGTTATTGAAGGCATCTACCCATCTGAAACGGGTTTGGATATTTATGTCAAAGCTGCTGCCGAAATTAATACCCGTTGGAATCCGTAATTTCCGTATCAAGCCATCAGGTCACCAAAGGTTTTTATCCCCTTTTTATCCGCCACTTTCAAAAGCTTTATTAAGAGCTGGGCGGTTAGTAAGGCATCGCCTGCCGCCGTATGCCTGTCATCGAGCGAAATTCCATACCGCTCACAAAGTTTATCCAAGGAATAATCCTGAGAGGCTATGGTATGAGGGTTATAAAACTTACCTACCTCCATCCTCACAGCCAAGTCATAGGTATCTAAACCAGGCTGGCGGATTTTTTTAAACCCAGTTTGCGGCCTACCTTCTCCAACATGGCCAGGTCAAATCCCAAATGATGCCCTACAACAATCCGGTTGGTAGCATCTGACAAAAAGCTCTTTATCAACTTTTCTCGGCTGATATAAGGTCTTTCCTGAACCAAGCCATGTACTTTTACAGCTTCTTTGCTGCGCTTCTTTGGCCGCAAATAAAATTCTTTGGACTCAGAGATGCGTATGCTATTGTTGGTCACCGTCACCGCCCCATAGGAAAGGACATAATCTTTTTTCACCTCTAGCCCGGTAGTTTCTGTATCAAAAACAAGAAATTCCAGCTCTCTAATGGGCTTGCCTTTGGGAATTTTTTTCAGTAAGGACTGTTCATATGCCTTGATATAGGCAGGCTTTGGTAGGGGACGAATACCGAAAATTGATTTCCATTCCATGTCATTTGCCAAAATAATCCAGTTGAAACCTTACCCTTAAAATTTTCTGAATTTCATCAATGGGGAAAAAAGCATTTTTAAGCAATTGACGTTGTAACTTACCTAAAGAGTCCGGCTGGATAAACCGGCCGGAAGAGGAGGAGGACAATCCTTCTAAAGCCCTGAACCGCATAAATATTTCATAAGCTTTCCCAGCATCTTTAAATAATGCAGCTTGGTTGGGTTCAAGTTCTGCTAGTTTTTCATACCGTTTGAAAGTATTGTTTATTCCCACGACCTGATGGTTTAGGATCAATACCCTTGCTGCATCTGCCAGTGGCATCATGGCCCTTAACTTTATGTCAAACTTCTCTGCATGCTCTCCGGATTTTTCGATAATAAAGTTCCTAAAAAAGCCCAAAGGAGGAGGGTTTAATAAGGCATTTTTGGCAAAGAAATTTAGAAAAATCTTTCCCTTGCTAATTTCTTCATACACATGTATTGTCAGCTCTTCCGCCAAGGCTACTTTCCCGGCCACAGCCCGAAAATCAAAGAATATAGAGGCCATTAGCAAAGATGGCTGGTCTGATTTCCTAATCCATTGACTAAAATAATCCTTCCATTGGGAAATGGGTTGGCACCATTTGGGGTTGTTGGCCATCATCTCTGCAGGACAAGAGTGAAAACCACAGGCAAAAAGTATATCCATTACATCCCTTGCCAATAGGTGCATAAACCCCCTCGCCTTTTCCTGTAAATAATCAGGAACATCTTCATAAACAATGGCATTGTCTAAATCTGTACGAAGCAATTGTTCCCCTCTGCCTTCTGAGCCCAAACCAAGGAAACAAAATGGAGTATCACAAACTTCCGGAAATTGTGCCGAATGCCTGCTTTTAGCAATATGAATGGCCCGCTGAATGATGGTATCATTGATTTCGGTAATGATTCCGGCAATAAAATCAATGGCCAGTTCATTTTCTAAAAATAGATCAACATTCCTTCTGCCTGATTCCGTAATTTAGCAATTTCATGCACATCTTCACTGTCTTGCAAAGCTTTGATCAAAACAGCCGGACTATTACCCTGTGAAAGGAGCACATCATGGTCTGAAATAATCCCTACCATACCTGATTGATCAGTACCGTCTTCAGTAAAAACCAAATGATGCAACCTATTTTTTACCATATTAAGGTAAATCTGTGAAAATTCAAGGTCTTTTTTGGCCGTCACCACCGGCTGGCTCATGATTTCTTCTACTAAGGTTGTGTAAGGAAAGCCTTTAGCAATCAGTCGGTTTCTGAGATCTTTGTCTGTAATGATACCTTGTGGGCAATTGTCTTTATTCACGATAACGATAGAACCTACCTTGGCTTCACTCATTTTGGCCACAGCACGAGAAATGGTATCACCCAACTGACATTGAACAACAGGCTGTGAGTAATTAATAGAAGCCTGTCCGGGAAATAACAATAGCCCATTCTGTTGGGCACTTTTTCCCAAGAGGGAACGCACTTTCTGTGTTTCTGATAGGTCTGAGCGGATCACTACTTGACCGGAAGCAAATCCGGAAGCAAAGTAAAGACTTACCTGACTGTTTTCTTTGAGAATTTTATCAAATACTGCAACAGGAACTGCAATTATTAAACTGTTTTCATTGGCTTTGGCATTTAAGATATAGGGCCGCTTGCCTAAGAGGGCCAGAACTCCAAAGACATCCCCTTCATCACAAAATTCCATGGTTTGTTCCTTACCATCAATAAAGTCTGTCAGTTTGATGGCTCCTTCTCTGACCACGAAAAAGTAATTTTTTGCAGGCTCTCCTTTTTGAAACAAAAACTCATCCTTTTCAAAATAAATAAGGTCAACCTGCTTTGCTACTTGAGTTAGCAGTTCTGGCGACAAAAAGCTGAAAGGGGGGAATTTTTTCAGGAAATCAACAACCCTATTAACGATGACATTGCTCATATGGGAATTGGGTCAAAGGAATAGCGATGTAAAGCAGGGTAGTCCTACTTTACATCGCTTGAATAATAACTTGAAATTAAGGAACTACTCCTTTCTTCCCGCAATAATCTTATCGACTATATCCGGATCAAGCAAAGTGGAAGTATCTCCTAAATTATCCATGCTACCTTCTGCAACTTTTCTCAGGATCCTACGCATGATTTTACCCGAACGTGTTTTAGGAAGCCCCGGAACAATTTGAATTTTATCAGGTTTAGCTATTGGTCCAATGATGTTGGTAACTGAAGCTTTGATTTCATTGGTCAGATTTGCTTCTGTCCTATTGGACATGTCACAGATCACATAAGCATAAATGCCTTGGCCTTTAACTTTGTGCGGATAGCCTACCACCGCAGATTCCACTACCAAAGGATGCTCATTGATGGCATTTTCTACCTCTGCAGTACCCATTCTATGGCCTGACACATTGATCACATCATCCACACGTCCCAGGATTCGGTAATAACCGTCATGATCACGTTTTACACCATCACCTGTGAAGTACATGCCCTTATAGGCAGAAAAATAGGTTTGCTTGCAACGTTCGTGGTCACCATAGGTGGTCCGGATCATTCCTGGCCAAGGAAATTTAATACAAAGGTTTCCTTCTACAGAATTACCTTTAAGCTCTTTCCCGTCAGGATCCATAATTGCCAGTTGCACCCCCGGTAAAGGTAGCGTAGCAAAAGCCGGTTTGGTTGGAGTAATCCCTGCCAGTGGAGAAACCATAATTCCCCCTGTTTCCGTCTGCCACCAAGTATCAACAATTGGACATTTTGTTTTTCCTATATGAGTATGGTACCAATGCCAAGCCTCTTCATTAATAGGCTCTCCTACTGATCCCAACACCTTAAGAGAGTCAAGCTTATAAGGAGCAATTGGCTCAGTTCCGTGCACCTGCAAGGCCCTAATGGCAGTGGGTGCGGTATAAAATTGATTGACTTTGTATTTGTCCACAATTTCCCAAAACCTTCCGGGGTTAGGATAGGTCGGCACACCTTCAAACATGATGGTGGTAGCCCCGGTTAAGAGTGGTCCATACACAATGTATGAATGCCCGGTAATCCAGCCTACATCGGCGGTACACCAGTACACATCTCCCGGAGTATATTGGAATACATTCTCAAATGTAAACTTGGAATAAATCATGTATCCTCCACAAGTGTGCACCACCCCTTTGGGCTTTCCAGTGGATCCGGAAGTATAAAGGATAAATAATTCATCCTCACTATCCATTTCTTCTGCCACATGACTGGTGCTTTGACCTTCAATAGCTTCATGCCACCAAAAATCTCTGCCGGCTTTCATATTGACTTCTTGTCCGGTTCTTTGGTAAACAATCATGGTTTCTACCAGATCGGTAGTTTCCAGTGCCTCATCTACAACGGATTTTACTGCGATTTTTTTCTTTCCTCTATAATTTCCATCTGAGGTAAGTACCACTTTGGCTTTACAATCTTCTATTCTATCTGCCAAGGCAGAGCTTGAAAAACCTGCAAATACCACAGAGTGAACTGCTCCAATACGAGCACAGGCAAGCATGGCGATTGCTGCCTCAGGCACCATGGGCATATAGATGATAACCTTGTCACCTTTTCCCACACCTTTTTCTACGAGTACATTAGAAAAACGACAAACTTCCTCATACAATTCCTTGTAGGTAAGGATTCTGTTTGGATCTCCAGGCTCATTAGGCTCCCAAATAATCGCAGGCTTATCGCCCATGATAAAAAGATGCCTTTCTAGGATGTTTTCGGTAATGTTAAGTTTCCCATTTACAAACCACTTTACATCCGGACCATCAAAGTTCCAATCCAGGACCTTATCCCATCGTTTTTTCCAATGAAAAGAATCGGCAATTCTGGCCCAGAAATTTTCCGGATCTGCTACACTTTTTTGGTATTCATGGAAATAACCACTCAGGCTATGAATTCTATCGCTCATATCTCGATATTTTAGGTTTTATTAAACTTTAGGTGAATTAAAAAATGCATAGGACTTGACTTCAAATCCCCTGCATAGATTTAGGTTAATGGTTATGGGCTTCTCCGGCTCCTCTAGGGATCCTAATTTCTTGAATCATTTCCTGCACATCCTCCGGTGGTGGTGGGGTAAGTTTGGAAACAACATAGCAAACAACAAAATTTATTGCCATTCCTAAGGTTCCAATTCCTTCGGGCGAAATGCCGAACCACCAATTGTCCATGGTATTGGATTCAGGCTGAATAAATTTAAAATAAATAATATAGGCTAGGGTAAACACAAGTCCGGTTACCATGCCCGCAATTGCACCCTCTTTATTCATTCGGGTAGAAAATATACCCATAATTATAACAGGAAAAAAGGATGCAGCAGCTAATCCAAAAGCAAAGGCTACAACCTCGGCAACAAACCCCGGAGGATTGATACCAAAGTACCCGGCAATTATTACAGCAAATGCTGCAGAAACCCTGGCTATGATTAATTCAGTTTTTTCAGTCATCTCCGGAACAAAGGTTCTAAATAAATCCCTGGAAACAGAGGTGGAAATAACCAGCAGCAGACCTGCCGCAGTGGACAATGCGGCAGCCATCCCTCCGGCAGCAACGAGCCCTACTACCCAATTGGGCAAAACGGCAATCTCCGGGGCTGCCAAAACCATGATGTCCTTGTCAATATTAAGTTCATTGGTTTCAGGATTAGGGGTATACTGTACTATACCGTCATTGTTTACATCATCAACAGTGATTAGATTGGTTTTTTCCAATTCTCTACCCATTCAGGCAGTTCATTCACAGGTTTATCTGCTACGGTATCGATGGCATTGTATATTCCAAATGCAGCAATGGCTGGAGCAGTGGTGTACAGAATGGCAATAAACACCAAAGCATACCCTGCAGATAACCTTGCGTCTTTTACCCGGGGAACGGTAAAGAACCGTACTATCACATGGGGTAATCCGGCTGTACCAACCATCAGTGCCAAGGTAATGGCAAAAATATCAGTCATTGATTTTCTTCCCGCGGTATACTCCTGAAAACCTAGGTCTACTAAAATGCCATCCAGTTTGTCTAACAAATAACTCCCGTCCTGAACTGTTCCTCCCAAGCCCAATTGCGGGATAGGATTGCCGGTCAACTGAATAGAAATAAATATGGCTGGGACCATAAAGGCAAAAATCAAAACACAATATTGGGCTACCTGAGTATAGGTAATACCCTTCATTCCTCCCATTACTGCATAGAAAAACACAATGGTCATTCCTATGTATACGCCGGTTTCTATATCAACCTCTAGGTACCTGGAGAAAACTATGCCCACCCCTCGCATCTGTCCGGCCACATAGGTAAAAGAGATAAAGAGTGCGCAAAATACGGCCACCACACGAGCCTTGTTACTATAATACCTGTCTCCAACGAAATCAGGGACGGTAAATTTTCCAAATTTTCGAAGATACGGGGCTAGCAACAATGCCAATAGCACGTACCCTCCGGTCCAGCCCATTAAATAAACGGAACCATCATAGCCGGAGAATGCGATAATTCCGGCCATTGATATAAAGGAAGCAGCTGACATCCAATCGGCCGCAGTAGCCATACCATTTGCCAAGGGAGAAACCCCTCCTCCTGCTGTATAAAATTCTTTGGTTGATCCTGCTCTGGTATAGATGGCAATGCCGATATACAGCGCAAAAGACAGACCTACCAAAATGTAGGTCCAAGTTAAAATATCCATAGGTAGGTGATTATTTATAAGGGTTACTTTTCATTGACATCAAATTCCTCATCTAGCTTATTCATCCGATATACGTAAACGAAAATCAATATAACGAAAGAAAATATAGAGCCCTGCTGTGCAAACCAAAAGCCCAATTTATAGCCACCAATCTTGATAGCATTGAGCGGTTCAACAAGCAAAATTCCAAAGCCAAAAGAGACAATAAACCAAACCGCAAGAAGAATCAATAAGGTTCTAATATTGCGCTTCCAGTACTTTTGCATTTGTTGCTTATGGTTATCCATGGGTAAGTATGTTTGAGTTTATTTGGTAAAAACAATCCTGAAATTATTTAAAAATTCCGTAACTATCAGCAAGAATCCGTTAATCTATCAAAAAAAAGACAGTTTCGGTATCTGCAATAGATGATTGGTTAAAATGGTAGAATAAAATAAGCATGAATTTATGAAAATTTCTATTGATCTAAAGACTTTTCAATAAAATCAATGGCTGCCTTCAAGCGGGCTTCTTCTCCTCCACGAATCGTTTTCCACGGCAAACCTGAGGTACGAACCTCATTTTCATAAACCTGCATAAAATACGCCCGCATGGCCGGATCAGCATGTTCACGTTGGGGGTCTTCCTTCCAAGGAATGTCTATTGCAGTGAGCAGGTAAAGCGCATATTCTCTTCGTTCAATTTGCTCTTTTATCCAATCGTGGGTTTGATTAAACTTATGCTCGCTCCACACCTTGATCACTCGAAGGTCTGTATCACAAAACAATTTACTTCCCGCTTTCTCAGCCTGATCTTCTTCTAGTTTTACCTGCCCCTTGGCTATGGCCAGTAAATCAGCATATGTATAAGGTCTGTCCAAGTGGTCAATATACTCTCTGGCGTATTCCCTTACCCAAGGTTCATTGTAATGGTGTGCCAATTGCTGGCTTAAAGTGCTTTTCCCTGTAGACTCTGGGCCTATGATTACAATTTTATGCATTAGCCTTTAGCATATTTTTTGGCAGCATTTATCCAAGTTATCAAACCTATCACAGCTAAAACAGTAAAAACAAAAAACTGAAAAGAAGTAAGCACCAAGCCCTTGTAGAAATATAAAGGAACCGAAACCAAGTCAGTAACGATCCAAGCAATCCAGTTTTCTACCTTCTTCTTTGCCATCAACCACATACCTACAAATGCTGTGGAAGTAGTAAATGAATCCCAAATTGGCACATCACTGTCTGTAAAATTGGTCAACACAAAAAACAAGCTAAGATACGACAATGCCCATAAGGCCAAGGACTGTAATACTCCCGTTTTGCTCAGCCAGGTGATGGGAACAATTGCTTTTCCGGGTTTTGGATTGGACCAAACATACCAGCCATAAATGGACATGGAAAAATAATAGGCATTGATGCCCATGTCAGCATAAAGTTTTACTTGCCAACAAATCCAAACATAGATCAAGGTACCGATAATTCCTGTAGGGAAAACCAATAAATTTTCCTTCATCGAATAAAATACTGAACTTAGCCCAAACACAACGGCAATGCCTTCCAGCCAAGTCATAGCTGCTATACCATTTTCAAAACCTTCTTTTATATATTGCCAATCCACGGCCCGAAATTGCGATATATTTTTAACAAAAAATCAGCACCAAAGTTTATGCAAAACTCCGGTGCTGATTTACTTATCCCTACTACAGCCTTGTTAGCCTATATTTTTCTTTTTAAGCTGATCTACGATGTACTCAGATGTTCTGATAGAGAGTGCCAAAATCGTCCAGGTTGGGTTCTTATCTGCTTGAGAGACAAATGGCCCAGCATCCACCACAAACAAATTGTCACATTCATGTGCCTGAGAATATTTGTTCAAAACAGAAGTTTTGGGATCATTGCCCATTCTGGTAGTTCCTACCTCATGAATAATTCTTCCGGGAGCCTCTAAACCGTACTTGGTGTCGGCACCGGGTTTTTTGCCCATTACTGTAGCCCCCATAGAATCAAACATTTCCTCAAAGGTTTCCTGCATATGCTTGGCCTGTTTCACTTCATAATCCGTCCAGTTGTAATTGAATCGCAGTACAGGTATACCATACTTATCCACCACAGTTGGATCTATTTCGCAATAATTATCATATTGAGGAACAGATTCTCCTCTGCCTGCAATCCCCACAGTAGCACCATATATATTTCTAATGTCTTTTTCAACCCTGCACCATAGCCTCCATTGGGCCTAGGTTTGCCAAACTCATCCTGCATGTATTTACGCATGGATTCCATACCAAATCCAAAACCATAGTTAGGTTGACGCATTCCTCCTCCAAATTCAAGGTGGTAGCCTCTTGGGAAGTCTAATTTCTTATTGTCAAGCCACCATGGAGTATACACATGAAGGGAACCTACGCCATCTTCATTGTACTTATCTCTAGCGATAAAATCTGTCATCAAAGCAGACCTACTGGCACCTGTGGAATCATGCAAGTACCTGCCAAGGGTACCACTGCTATTGGATAGCCCATTTGGATGCTGGGTAGAAGCAGAATTCATCATAATTCTGGCTGTTTCTCCTGCTGAAGCACCCAATACAACCACCCTTGCTTTAAGTTTGTATTCTTTCATATCCACCTTACTAACATAGGATACGCCAGTAGCATCTCCTTTGTCATTGGTGGTTACCTTACGCACCATGGCATAAGTATACAAGTCTACATTTCCTTTTTTGATGGCAGGTTTAACCAATACCGTACCCGCAGAAAAATCACCATATACCTGGCAGCCCCTGTTACACTGCGCACAGAAGAAACAGGCGCCTCTTTCATTATTTACCGGTCGGGTCAAAACTGATACCCGAGAAGGAATTACGGGAAGATTTATTTTTTTACCTGCCTTGGTAAAAGCAGCTTCATGCAATCTGGGTTTTGGCGGTGGTAAGAAATTGCCATCAGGCTCATTTCGCATACCTTCTTTAGAGCCAAAGACGCCAACAATTTTATCAACCCTGTCATAGAATGGCTTTACATCTTCATAGCCTATGGGCCAATCATCCCCTAAGCCATCAATACTTCTTCTCTTAAAATCATCCGGTCCAAAGCGTAGAGAAATTCTACCCCAGTGATTGGTTCTTCCTCCTACCATTCTGGAACGAAACCAATCAAACTCAGTACCATCTTTTCTGGTATATGGCTCGCCATCAATTTCCCAACCACCATAGGCTGCATCAAAATCTCCAAAAGCCCGCACAGTATTGGCACCTCGTCTTGGTGATTCCCAAGGAAATCTTAATTGCGTTCTGTATTCTTCCATTGCAGGATCAAAATCACTTCCTGCCTCTACCACTGCAACGCTTAGTCCGGATTCTGAGAGAATTTTACTTGCCATTCCGCCTCCGGCGCCGGAACCTACAATGATCACATCATAGGTGTCCATGGATGATTTTATTTCAAAGCTCATTGATGATTATTTTGAGTTTATTTTTAATTGACCTCCCAAAATAGGAGTTTAAAGCTAATTATTCACCATTTTCAAAATCAACTAAAGGCTGATTTCTCAATAAAACACCGGTATTACCAAATATTATTTGTCATTAACCTAATAAACATATCTTATTCATGAATATTAAGTTAATTCTCTTGCCATTACCGACGAATATTTTTAATAAAAATTTTGCAAAAGAATCTGCTTACTTTAAGATTCATTGATTGTCGGCTGCCGTAATGGTTTTTAGATGTTTAAAATTTTATTTTGCCCAAACATTTACTATCCTTATACTTTGAATGGATCGAAAAGTACTACCCTTGCCGGGTTGTACACTTTTTAGCAAAAAATTAATATAACCCAAAAATGAATAAAAAGGAAAGAAGAAGCCAAGGCTGGTTTGGGAAAACTGGCAAGGATGGTTTGATTTACAGATCATGGTTTAAGAAACAAGGCATCCCAACCCACGAATTGGGAGGCAAACCAATCATTGGCATTTGTAATACTTGGTCTGAATTAACTCCCTGTAATTCTCATTTTAGGGAATTGGCAGAATTTGTTAAAAAAGGCATTTTGGAAGCGGGAGGTTACCCTGTAGAGTTTCCGGTGATGTCCTTGGGGAAACCGTAATGAAACCCACCGCCATGCTGTACAGAAACCTGGCCAGCATGGATACAGAAGAGTCTATTCGTGCCAATCCACTGGATGGGGTTGTCTTGCTTTGCGGCTGTGACAAAACCACCCCATCTCTAGTGATGGGAGCGGCAAGTGTAAACTTGCCCACGATTGTGGTTTCCGGAGGGCCAATGCTTACAGGAAGGTATAGAGGCAAAGAAATCAGTACCAGTGATATCTGGAGATTTAGCGAAAGTGCCCGTTCAGGAGAAATCAATCAAGCGGAGCTTTATATCGCTGAATCAGGTTTATGCCGAAGTGATGGGCATTGCGGTGTAATGGGTACTGCATCCACTATGGCTTGTATGGTAGAATCCCTAGGCTTGTCACTTCCCGGAAACGCGGCTATTCCTGCTCCGGATACAGGCAGAAAAGTAATGGCACATATGTCTGGAATGGAAATCGTGAAAATGGTCGAAAATGACCTGAAGATGTCTGATATCCTGACCAGAGAGGCCTTTGAAAATGCCATCATGGTCAATGCCGCCATTGGTGGTTCCACCAACTTTGTCATCCACTTATTGGCCATTGCAGGTAGGATGGGAATCAATCTGGATTTAGAAGATTTTGACAAATACTCCGCCGATATCCCCCTTTTGGCTAATCTTCAGCCTTCAGGAAAATATTTTATGGAGGATTTTTATTATGCGGGAGGTTTGCCACCCGTTATTCGCCAACTAAAAGACCGCCTGCACAATGAGGCCATGACTGTGACAGGTCAAGGCATTGGCAAGAACAATGAAAAATTTGAAAATTATAATAAAGAGGTTATTGCGGCCATTGATGAACCTTTCAATCCTTTGTCAGGAATAGTGGTACTCAAAGGCAACCTTTGCGAAACAGGTTCAATTATCAAGCCTTCGGCTGCCAGCCCGGAATTAATGAAGCATACAGGCAAGGCTGTGGTTTTTGAGGACATCGATGATTACAAAAACAAAATCGATGACCCCGACTTGGATATTGACGAAAATTCGATCATGGTGCTTAAAAATGTTGGGCCAAAAGGCTATCCGGGAATGCCTGAAGTAGGCAATATGGGCCTTCCTCCAAAAGTACTAGCCAAAGGCATCAAGGACATGGTCAGAATTTCTGATGGAAGAATGAGTGGCACCGGTTTTGGAACAGTAATCCTTCACGCCACTCCTGAAGCAGCAGAAGGAGGGAACTTTGCAGTTGTGCAAACAGGTGATGAAATAGAGCTTGATGTAGAAGCCCGTAAGCTTAACTTATTGGTATCAGATGAAGAACTCGCCAAAAGGAAAACCGCTTGGAAAAAACCGGTCAGCCCTACAGAAAGAGGTTATGTGAGCCTGTATGTAAAAACTGTGGAACAAGCCAATCTTGGAGCAGATTTGGATTTTCTAAAAGGCAATTCAGGTAGTGAGGTGACCAAAGACTCCCATTAAGAGATGTCCATTCTTACCGGAAAGCAAGGTTGTTTTCCGGTAACTTTAAAATTCTATTAAAGAAATGAATAAAACCAAATCGGAAACTGCTCCGGTAGCTTTGATTACAGGTGCCGGTGTAGGCATAGGTTTTGAAATTGCTTTTTGCTGGCCTCCAAAGGGTATAAAGTCATGTTAAATGACCTGGATGAAACCGCCACTTTAAAAGCTTGTGAGAAGATCAACAACAGTTTTCCCCAATCCTGCCAAGGCATTTCCGGAGATGTTTCTGATACCCGTTTTATAGAAAGAATGGTGCAACAGACTGTGGAAATTTATGGTGGCATAGACGTGGCCGTGGCGAATGCAGGCATCACCGTTTTTGGCGATTTCCTGACTTACCAAGAGGCGGATTTCCACAAAGTCATGCAACTTAACCTGGCCGGCAGTTTTTCCTCGCCCAACAGGTATCCCTGCAAATGATTAAGCAGCAGAGAGGAGGAAGCCTGTTATTTATGTCTTCAGTCACCGGCCACCAGGCCCATAAAAATCTGGCAGCCTATGGCATGAGCAAAGCCGCTTTAGAAATGCTTGCCAAAACTTTGGTGGTAGAACTTTCTCCTTATAAAATCAATGTAAATGCCGTGGCTCCTGGCGCCACCATGACTGAGCGTACAGCGTCGGAGGAAGGCTATGAAAAAACTTGGTCTGAAATAACCCCTTTGGAAGACCTGCCTATCCCAAAGATATTGCAGAGGCTGTGGCTTTTTTAGTCTCCCCGGCAGCAAGGCATATTACGGGACAAAGTCTGGTTATCGATGGCGGCTGGACTTCTACGAGTCCTTCGCCTTATCGTTAGGGGATAATAAATTAACAGAAGACCTATAAGGTTTTAAAAACCTTATAGGTCTTCTATAAAAAAGTAACAACAATGAAAGGGTTAGTGAAAATTGAACCGAGCAGCTACTATCATGTGATAAACCATGCGGTAGGTAGCGAAAACCTTTTCAGATGTCTGTGTTACTGTCTAATGCCCAATCACATTCATTTTTTAATTAGAACGATCGATGAAGAAGCTCCTCTAAAACATCCAAAATTTAAGGATGACTTTCATAAGTTGGTCATGCAGGAATTGAGCAATCTATTAAATGCCTATACAAAAGCTTACAATAAAAAATACGAACGTAGGGGAGCACTTTGGATAGACTTTACAAAGCGATTTCAGCACGTAATAGATTGTCTATTGCATATTTCGGGTTCAAACAACTTTCCATCGCCAAGCCTTGCTCAGCAATAAACAAAACCCTATGAAAAACAGCATCTTACCACTGATAGTTTTATTCCTTTTAATTGGTTGTGCTTCAAAAAATAATACTAAAATTGATGAGGTGTCTTTTAGTTATTCTATTCTTGAAGGTTTAGAACCTGAAAATGGGACATGCCGAAGAGACCCATCCGATGTTATTTTGGTTGATGGAGTTTATTACTTATGGTATACAAAAACAGACAAGCAGTATAGCGGGTATGATGCCTCTATCTGGTACGCGGTTTCTAAAGATGGCGAAATTTGGGAAGAAAAAGGAGAAGCAATTGGCAGAGGTGAAAAAGATAGTTGGGATGAATACAGTGTATTTACGCCAAATATTCTCAGAGCTTCAGGCAAATATTATCTTTTTTATACCGGTGTGAAGCCTACTCCCGGAAATCCGGATAGGAAATTTGAAAACAATGCTGAAACAGACATTACCGCCATTGGACTGGCTGTTGCTGATTCTCCTGATGGTCCGTTTGTACGGGTTTCTCCAAAACCTATATTAGAAATAAGTGACCTACCTGATGATTTTGACAGCTACAGGATTGATGATGCTTGTATCATTTACAAAGACAAGCAATACAGGATGTATTATAAAGGAAGAAGTATCAAAGATGGAAAAAAGGGCCAAGAAATACCAAAATGGGTGTGGCTATCGCTAAAAATCCAGAGGGACCTTATGTTAAATACAAAAACAATCCGATCATCACTAGCGGACATGAGGTAATGGTTTGGCCTTATAATAACGGAGTTATGGCTTTAATTTCTGAGCATGGTCCAGAAGGCAAAACCCTTCAATTTGCTTCGGATGGGTTGAGGTTTAGCAGACTTGCTTCTTTGGATGCCAATTATCCCAAAGCACCGGGATCCTTTAGACATGGTAATTTTAGGGATGCCTCTATGCAGGAAAAAGGCATTGAATGGGGCATCTCCATGGATTATGGGAACAAAGAAAAATGGCCTCACTTGTTAAAATACAAAATCAGTTTGAAAACATCGGAGGTTAAATAAGCTAACCTTATCATACAGAGATTTTAAATAAGCAAAAACTAATAAATAAGAACATAAAGCTTTACAGCACATGTTTTTATTTAGCTAAGGATCGCATAGTTCATTAGATTAAGAGATGACAATGCACAATCTTCAGCTGATTTTACTGTTAAGTAGTTAGAACAAGGTTCAAAATTAGACCCTAACTTTACAAAAACCATTGGATTTCCGCTAAAAGTCGGATAAAAGCACTCTGAATTTCTTTTTGCAACTTTTAAATCTTTAAAGAATGATTCACCATTTTCTATTATTCACCTTGTTGGCACTGACAATGGGATGTGCCGACAAAAAAGCACAAACCTCAACAAATAATAGCGTAAAAACTTCAGACATATCAGCTTATCAAGGAACGGCGAGCATTACGCAAGGAATTGCCAGCACCCAAGCCGAAGCTATTTATTCTTGTGATCGTGGTAGGAAAACAAATATAGGAAAAATCACCTCTACTGATCAAAAAGAATGGGTTGTACCTGCCGAAACCAACTATTTGAACAGTGAATTTCCTTTTGCCTCAGATTTATTTAATTCTTGTGAAGGAATGAACTATAAAAACGCCGAAGAAGCTTTATCCTATTATGACAATTCCAGTATCATAGCGGTTGACCCGGATGGCGAAGTTTTTACAGCTTACATTTTTGCTGACAATTATTTTGAAATGTATGTAAATGGTATTCCGGTTGGAAAAGACAAAGTACCATTCACTCAATTCAATTCGAGTATTGTCAAGTTTAAAGCTAAAAAACCATTTACTATAGCCATGAAACTGGTAGATTGGGAAGAACACCTTGGAGTAGGTTGTGAAGCCAACAGGGGCAAGCCTTTTCACGCCGGAGATGCTGGAATGGTGGCAGTCATTAAAGATTCGGAGAACTATATTATTGCTACAACTGATGAAAACTGGAAAGCACAAACTTTTTACACGGCTCCAATTTTAGATTTAAGCTGTGTATCAGAGGAGGGCGGCTATAGGTATTCTAAAAATTGCAGTACAGAAGGAGGGCAAGATGGATCCTCTTATTATGCTTTACATTGGGAGCTTCCTACCGATTGGATGAAAACTAATTTTGACGATTCCAATTGGCCAAATGCTACAACATTTAGCAATCGAGAGATTGGTGTTAATAATAAACCTGCTTACACTAATTTCACTTCAGTTTTTGACGCTTCGGAAAAGGACGCCAAATTTATTTGGTCTACCAATGTTGTTTTAGACAATGAAGTCTTGGTCCGATATACCATAAAATAAATTGTCATGAAATATCTTTTGCTAATCACATTTGCCTTGGTTTTTACCTTTGATATTTTTGCACATGAAGGTGGCCACGGCACTCCTTTAAAAAATTGGCAATTTGTAAATAGTAATGAAACCATTAAAGCCGATTTCATTATGAAAGCAGGTGAAACCGTGTATTTAAGCACTGAAAATCATCAAGTTTTAACTTTCGACTATGCTGATTTTGAAGCTTCCGAGCAAAACTATATTACAAAAAGAGTGCATCTTATCAGTCAATTGAATGTAACGGAAGAAAGTGGAATTAACAAGCCATTTGACTATTCCAATTGGTTGCTTTTAATAGGAGTAGCAATGGTGGCGCTATCATTTTTTAACTTGACACAGAAAACAAAAAAACCATATTTAGCTACTGGGTGTATAGGTCTCTTATTTTTAATTATGGGCTGCGCAAACACACAATCTACTACAGTTTTAAAAAAATGGCTGCCAATGAGATCCCATTTTTAGAAGCTGTATTTGGTGCTTTTGAGAAAGTGAATACCCGGCACGATGACAAGTATTTTTATGTTGAATCAGATGGCATCCCCACACACAAAATGATGGTAGGCATTACCAATTGGCAACAACAAGTCCCAATTAACCATGACTATTCGGGCAAGAATGCCTGGGCCATCCCCATACATCCTGAATTGGCGGAAAAACCAATGTCTACAAAAAGCAATTTTATGAAAGGAGCCATTGCCATTGCCGCTAACGGCATTCCTATCTTTAATCCCCTCAATAACCGAGGGGAGGATGCCAATACCATCGGAGAGCTTGATCAATGGGGCGGTCATTGTGGACGTGCGGATGATTATCATTACCATTTACCTCCAACCCACTTACAAGCTAAAGTTGGTAAAGACAAGCCCATTGCCTTTGCCTTGGATGGTTTTCCTGTATATGGAGAAACTACTGAAGAATTGGATGAGAATTTAGGACGATTTACTTCAGATAGCAGCTACCAATACCACGCTGTTAAAGAATATCCTTATTTGATAGCAGCCATGAAAGGAAAGGTTGAGATAAATCCTCGAACACGTGCCCCGGAAAATGAAATTATGCCACAAGCGAAAACCAGAGGTGTAAGACCAGATTTGAGGCCATTGCGTAGAGCAGAAATTATTGGTTTTGAAAACCTTGCACCTCAACATTATAGTTTAAGCTATAAAGTAAACTCACACATCCATAAAATAAATTACGGTTGGGATACTAATGGAAATTACACATTTGAATTTGTAAATCCGGATGGAACAAGCAGAAAATCAAATTATAATAGGCAATAAAAACTAACCAAATATTTATTGTCCACTGATAGGTTTAAGGAGCCATTTAACTTTTTGACAAGCACAGGATAAAGCCATTTTCTCCACCTCCTCCTAAACTCCCCTGCAGAAGTGTCCATCTATCTATTGAGACAAAGGCTATCCTTAGACAAAAATTTTTTGGTATATTAGACACCAAATGCCTTGGAGGGGTTACTAATCTTAAGATAAATTAGAATGAAACTTCAGCCATTAAGAATAGAAGCTGGTTGGCTAGTAAATTATAACCAATTTTATGAAGTTGACCCAGCTCCGGGTTACGAGCATTATTTTGAAGGTTCGAGTTTGCTTATCCTTCATAACAACTCCAGGCTAAAACTTATTGACGTACAGTGGCGGCCTGAAAAAGACCTAGGCGGAGAATATCAAGTGGAGGTTTTGAACTTCTTAGAAAATTTCAACACCCAAACAAACGAATTTGACCTCGTACCCAACTGGGAAAATCCTTTCCTAGCCTTCTCAACAAAGTCCAGGATAAATCTAGTTAATAAATTAGAGGAATTAATGCGTATTCTGCCTGTTTACGAAGATCCTAGGATAACGGTAAAAAGAGGCCTCGTGGATGAACTATCAGAAGCTTACCGGTTGGAATTATTAGAAAAGGGAATTTCAACAACCCTGGTTCAAGAAATATTAAAAAAGAAACCCGGCAATTCAAAATCACCTATTAGATCTTCAAGAATTACCGAGAGAAATAATTTTGATGTTTAAAGAAAAGGGAACAAATAAAAAAGTGAGAAATAAGGCTATCCAAAAATTAAAAAGCTAGCGATTAAAGGAAAAATGAATAGCCGAAAGGTTACTAAAGCAACTGATTTTGAAGTGGTTTCAGCATGTAATAGAAGGTTTATTGCATATTTCGAGTTAAAGCTTTTGTTCAAGATATAATTGATGACCTAGGTCTTTCCAACAAGTAAAACATTGTTAAGCAAAGAAGTTTTTAATTGATAAACCAAGCCCAAATGAAACAGTACATTATCCTTCTGGTTATGCTTTTGAGCTCTTTTGTCGCCTTTCCATTCCAAGAAAATTCGGATAATAATGAGCTCCCCTCAGAAGTTGTTAAAAGCATAGAAAACCGAATCGAAGAAGGCCTTACCCCTAGTATTGCCTTGGCCATTATTGATTCTACAGGCATTCAATATTTTAATTTTGGACTAACTGCCACAAAAGGCAAGAAAGTAAATGAAAACACTATTTACGAAATAGGCTCAATATCAAAGGCCTTTACCGGTATACTACTTGCGCAACAGGTTTTAGATGAAGAACTCCAACTGGAAGATAAAATAAACGACTTCCTACCCCACAACATTAAAATCCCAACAAAAGGCCTAAAAGAAATTACCTTTGGCAACCTTTCAGACCATACCTCAGGCCTTCCCAGAATGCCCGACAACTTTAAGCCTGCCAATCCTTACAATCCATATGCAGACTATACCGTTGAGCAGATGTATGATTTTATTTCCAATTATAAACCCATACGAGCGGTAGGAGCTACTTATGAATATTCAAACCTTGCGCAGGGCTTATTGGGCCATTTGCTCGCCTTAAACAAAAACAGTAATTATGAAGATTTAGTGATCCAAACGATTGCGGCCCCATTAGGAATGATGGATACCAAAATCACATTCACTAAAAAAATGCTGGAAAATTTGGCTTTAGGTCATGCAGGTGGTAAGCAAGTTGAAAATTGGGACATCCCAACACTTGCCGGTGCCGGCGCAATTAGAAGTTCAACTTCTGATATGTCTAAATTTATTGCAGCCAACTTAGGATATGTAAAAAGTCCAATAGCCGAAGCAATGGAGCTATCCCATAAAGTGAGACACCATAAAGCCGGTGAAATGTCAGTAGCATTGGGTTGGCATATCAAGAATGGTGAACTTGGTGATGTCATCTGGCATAACGGGGGAACAGGTGGCTATAGGGCTTTTTCGGGATTTGTCAAGGAAACAGGAAAAGGGGTGGTTCTCCTTTCAAATTCAACAGCAGATATCGATGATATTGGCTTTCATTTACTAGATCCCGGAACTGAATTAATTGCTTTCCCCTCTAAAAAGGATGCCGTTGAAATACCTGAATCAACGCTGGAACGATATGTAGGTTTGTATGAACTACAACCCAAATTCACAATAACAATTACAAAAGAAGGCAATCAGTTATTTGGGCAAGCCACAGGGCAGGATAGGTTTAAAATTTATCCTGAAAATGATACTACTTTTTATTTAACAGTTGTTAAAGCAAAAATTACATTTCAACTAAAAAATGATACTGTTGAAAGTCTAACGCTTTTTCAAGGAGGGCAAGAAATAAAAGGAAAGAAAATTAAATAGGTTGGAGACTTGTGCCAGCACTATAAGAAATTAGTGAAAGGATTTATAGAATTAACCTTTTTTTGAGCACTCTGAGAAGAGGAAGCAGTTGATTTGAAAAATTTATTTCCCAATTTTGGAAACAACAAAGGCTTTCCTTTAAAGGGATTAAAACTTAGTCTACTACTTATGATGATCAATATACCTCCTCAAGGGCGCCAAATTCAATATGTCAAGAATTTTCAAGACCTGGTTTCCATACCTTTTCATGGAAATACCAATGCACTTTGTTGGACGAGGGAATTAATAGGTGATTTTTCTGAGATTGTTAATTTGGTAACATTAGATGAAAATATGGCTGAACTTCATCCTGATGAGCTTCTTGAACTTCAGTTGACTGAACAAGGGCAGCGTGCGCGTGAAATTCTTCTACATGATTTGAAGGTCTTGAAAGCGCATGGTGCCTCTCCCACACTTAATGTGATTCAGTCCTATGAAAGGGATGATAGCTACCCGTTTTTTCCCACCGATGTTTATTCCTTTCATGTAGATCGCGCCCCTATACCTGTCGACACTTTTTTATGCACCTACTATGGGGAGCCAAGTGAAATATTGCCCAATTCACAAGCTGAACAAAAAGTGCTTGTTCCCGAAATAAGGGAGGAACTTAAAAAATTATATGATGGCGGAGCGGGTTATTTTGAATCCTTTTTGAGTGAACAGTTCTTTGACCTCCACTACCTAGCCAAAGCCAATGCACAACCAATAAGCTTAGGCCTGGGGCATTTATGCAGGTTGGCCACAGATCACCCTAATAGTAAAGTCCCCCTTGTATTCATCGTGCCCCACAAGAAAAAAATGGACAGAAGAGGTTGCTGTTAATCTGTTAAATAAAGCCTGGAGGGAACCTGAAGAATGCGGTGTCGGCCAATCAAACCCCTTTGACAGGCTCAGAAACCGTGCTAAGGGTCCACTTTAATGAATTAATAGAATAACCGGTATCAGGATACAGTTTTTTAACCCTAACCTTTAAAAATGTAGTTCCTGCACTAGATCTCTTGTCCAAAATCCTAATTTTGAAAGGTAATAACAAAGCAAAGGAGCTTGGTACATAGTTGATATATACGCAATTCCCCCTCACTATAATGACCTAAAGAGGTCATTTCTTTACGTTCAGTCCTTCCATGCGCAAGCATGGTCTTGGTCCACTCCCAATCTGATCAGGTTTTTATACTTCCAATCGGGCTTTTTCTCACGGTTGACCGATACCAGACACTTTGAAATCTCAAAAGGATAGTCTAATTTTGTATCCATTAGGATACAATAATTTATGATCAGAACAGAAAAAACAGCTGAATTCGATAAATGGATTAGAAAGCTCAAGGATATTCGAGCTAAAGCAAAAATTCTATTCAGGATTCAGAAGTTGGAGACTGATGAACATTTTGACCTGTAGGCGATGGCATTAGCGAAATGCGGATAAATTATGCGAAAGGTTATAGACTCTATTTTAAAGAGAAGGAAGACAAGATCATCATACTATTAATCGGCGGTGAGAAATCAAGTCAACAGAAGGACATTAAGAAGGCACAAGAAATCTGGAATAAACTAAAGAATGAGTAACATGGCAATAACAAAATTTGACATTGCAGACTATCTCGACAACGAAGAAATGATTGCAGAGTATCTTAACACTGTTCTCGAAGACGGGGACAGCTCTGACCTTATTGTAGCTATCGGAAATATCGCGAAAGCTATCGGAATGACAAAAATCGCTGAGAAAACGGGAATGAGCAGGCCAAGTCTGTACAAGGCTTTAGCTGACGGGGCCAAACCTCAATTCGAGACCATCATGAAAGTTTTAAAAGCGGTCGGTGGACAAATAAACATAAAACCATCCAGTTAAAAAAGAAGAAATACCACACCACAACATCTCTTATACTACACACCCTGAGCGTTCCAGACGATTAAAATGGATTTTGAAAAAGAAATACAAAGTTTGATAAGCGGATACTCAAATCCAATAGGCATTGAAAGGTTACGCTTAAACATCCTTCAAGAAATAAAATCTTATTATAAAGACAATGGCTACCCTAAGGAACTGTCAATACATAAGTTATCCTTAATACCAAGTTTATTTCAAGAAGCGAACTATGACAATATTGTGTGGAGTAGTCAAAATGGGGAATTAGGACATTTGAACATTCTATTTCAGCTTGATTGTATGTTTCATAATAGTGGGAAATCACGAGAGAAGCTTTCCGAAAAAGATTTTTTAAATATGTTGATTTTTCATCTCAAGCAATAAATAGCTTAAAGAATAAACTAAACAAACTACTACTATAGCTCCCCCCAATAAGCGGGTCAAACATAAATTGAAAATTTGGTTGTCCTAACAAGTTCGCAGAAACATTCATTTGGCTTTTAATGAATAAAAAAACTAGGGGTAAAAGCAAATTTCGATTAATGTCAATCAAATCTTACCTTTTACAGAAAGGATGAAAATAACATTGTGGAAATTGTCATAATTCTTCATCAAGGAATGGATATTAAAAACCTACTGAAATAAAAAATTGCACACAATAACTAAACACTATGATAGCTATCCCTTCGACACCCCTCGACAGTCTCAGGGGCCATGCTCAGGGGCTAAATCAATGAATCTTTGAAAAGGTGCTGGAAATTAAGAATACAGGTTCATTTTGAACCTTAACAATAAAAATTTGGTATTGCCATTAGATAACTTGTCCTAAATTCTTAATTTGACTAAAGGAAATACGTTGAAGGAATTGAGCCCCTAAACTGTATATAATCATCTTCGAGGGTAAATTATTGATATAAAATATTGTAGAGCATTAAAAAAACGAGATGGAAAAATGGTTATTAAGAAAAATTTCAGGTTCACGTTCAAAATTTAAATTGGACGGAGACTATTCGGATGACCGAAATTCTAAAAAGGCGGTAGGTTTTGAGAATCTTCCTCAAAAAGAATCGATTAGGAATAAAACTGTCACAAGACTTATTTGGACACAACCTTGGTTAAAAGATGGCTTCAGAGTAAATTCGGGCATAATTTTGATGACATTTATTCAGAATTTCTAGCTCGAATTCAGCCTAAATACCTGGATGAATATCGAGACTGTATTTATTGGTACGTAGAAAAGAAAGAAAATATAGAAATTAAGGAAAATGGAGAAATTTGGGGTAAATCGGATGGACAAAGTTTGAAATTACCTTACTCAATTCAGATGACTTTTTATGTTGATCCTATAACGAACGAACTGAAAAAATAAATTAAAAACCCTCCATAATAATTAAGCCTTCTAACATCAGAAACAACTTAGTTCGACCCTTCGACAGGATCTGCCTACACTTCATTTAATTCCTACAAAGGTGTTATGGATCTTGGGGAAAGTTTACCTTTTTTATGACTGTTATCATTCAATAAAGTCATAAGGAGCGAATTTAGAAATTACTGAAAATGTACGCAGATGATTTGAAAAATAAATTCCCGAAATTTGGGAGGTGATACTACTTTTTTCAAAGAATCAAGATTTAGTCTTTTTACTACCTGTTATGATCAATATACCTCCTAAAGGCGCCAAATTCAATATGTCAAGAATTTTCAAGACCTGGTTTCCATACCTTTTCATGGAAATACCAATGCACTTTGTTGGACGAGGGAATTAATAGGGGATTTTTCTGAGATTGTTAATTTGGTAACATTAGATGAAAATATGGCTGAACTTCATCCTGATGAACTTCTTGAACTTCAGTTGACTGAACAAGGGCAGCGTGCGCGTGAAATTCTTCTACATGATTTGAAGGTCTTGAAAGCGCATGGTGCCTCTCCCACACTTAATGTGATTCAGTCCTATGAAAGGGATGATAGCTACCTGTTTTTTCCCACCGATGTTTATTCCTTTCATGTAGATCGCGCCCCTATACCTGTCGACACTTTTTTATGCACCTACTATGGGGAGCCAAGTGAAATATTGCCCAATTCACAAGCCGAACAAAAAGTGCTTGTTCCAGAAATAAGGGAGGAACTTAAAAAATTATATGATGGCGGAGCGGGTTATTTTGAATCCTTTTTGAGTGAACAGTTCTTTGACCTCCACTACCTAGCCAAAGCCAATGCACAACCAATAAGCTTAGGCCTAGGTCATTTATGCAGGTTGGCCACAGATCACCCTAATAGTAAAGTCCCCCCTTGTATTCATCGTGCCCCACAAGAAAAAAATGGACAGAAGAGGTTGCTGTTAATCTGTTAAATAGCAGGGGCGAATATTCCTTTTTCAAGGAATAATCCTGTTATTGTAAAATGAATGAAACCCGGAAAAAATAAACTGATCCTACTTGTTCTTATTGCCCTATTGATAGGTCTGATTTTTGGTTATTTCAAAAAAGAACCAAAACTTACTCTCAAGCCAGGAAATATTGAGGTTCCGCAAAAACGGAGCATACAATGGAATAATGATTCTGAATTTAAAGATTCTATTATTGGCATCTGGGTGAAGAAAAAAGTGGAATATGGCCCAAAAAAAGGAAAGGTAAGCAACCCAAGAGTTTTGTTGGCTCGGCTTCATTCTAAAACCAATATCCAGGAGACCAATCAAATAATTATGGGCATGAAGCCCTGGGGTGTATCAGGTTCCTCTTGGTTTTTTAATAAACTTGGGGATTATGATTTTACATTTACTGTGCTCACTACCATCCTATGGCAGTTTGGTGAGAATCCGGAAATATTATATAAGGAGACGGTCAATCATCTATTAGAAGTCTTGCTAACAGAAGAAGGCAATAAATTTCGGCGAACAGCTCCCAAGACCTTTGGATTGTTCCCGGAAACTGAAAACCATATCCTTATGACTGAGGGCTCCCGATACCTTAAAAACAGGTGGCTGGCCATCCATGGCAATGATGATCCGAAATATGATAATACCGGTAACGGAATGGAAGCCCAAATAATAGATTTTTTGCATGACATGAAAACCAATGGGCTCCATGAGTTCAATTCCATGCCCTATATTGGCTATACCATAACAGCACTACTCAACCTAGAAGCTTTTGCTTCTCAAAAAGTAAGAAAAGAAGCCCGAGATGTATTGGACTATATGAATATCAGTTATGCCTTAGGAAGTTATCATTATAAATATTTCCCTCCCATGAGAAGGAGGTACGAACGCGCCAGTTGGCATAAATTGACCACAGGCTACCATTCTGTTTTTATGAAGGCCTGGATGAGCTTTTTCCCCGGTGCAGCCACTAATTTTGATATCGGAGAAGGGGAAGCACATGCCATTATCGGGGCTTGCATGCCTTATAGACCAGCGGATAAAATCCGTCTTATGCTAAGTGAAAAAGGCAATGGCTATTTTATAAAAATGGGACATGGCAAAGGTTCTTGTCCGGAAATATACACCGCAGGCGAAAATTACCTGCTCTCTGCAGGTGGCGCTAATCTTGGGAAAACCTCGCAAATCGTTGCCCGACCCATTACACTATTTTTAAATGACGAAGCGAAAGAATTAGAAGAAACCTTTCACTTGGCAGGGCCTGGAACAAATTTTATGGAATGGAATAATACCGGTGTGTACAAAAATTTTGCTTGTGCAGCAGGTCCCGTAGCCATACCTCAAGGATACCAAGCCCAGTACAAAGGGAATATATGGTCTATTTTTGAAGCCAATGATAAGGTACTGGTCGCTGTATTTTCCTCCGCCAATCTAGGTATCCTGCTTGTTTTTGAAAATCAAGATCCCCAAACTTTATTAAAAAAATTGGAAAACAAAAACCCAGACATGGAAAGCTTGCACACACAATTCCGGTTTCCCGATGGTTTATTGATTGAATATGATCCTATCGCTCCAAAAGACAAATGGGTTATTACTAAAGTAAACCAGTCAAAACTAGACCGGAACTATGAAAATTGGCCATTAATCGAAGGCTCATTTTACCCTTGATCCCTTTGATATAATAATGAAGCCAATACTCCTTGGTTGCTAAAGCTCCTCGGCTGGTCGCATTTTCGCAATAAAAAGGTCGACAGACAGCTTATAAAAGTACTATTCCCCTGTATTTTAAATTAAAGGTTTTATTAAAAGTGGAATAAGCTCAGGTAAAATGAAAATTAGGATCTCTTTTCTGATGTAGGAGATGAACTTGAGTTCTTCAACAAACACATTAGGAAATAGATCAAATAAATTGGCACTAGCCAACCAAATTATTTGGAGCTTTATCAAAGTATGGTCAATTATGCGGCAAGTCCCTTTTGACGGTTCAGCATTTAGATTTATCTTCACCGTTTATATTAAAAACGGTGATCCCAACAAGGCCTGATGGTTATTTAAAACCGAGGTCGAATTCAAGAAAAACTAACCTATGAAAATTCTTTTTTCCTAACCATCCTATGTATGGTATTTGGAAGCTGCAAAAATCAAGCAAGTCTAGAAGCTTCAAATCAACCAAACATTGTTTTATTTTTTGTTGATGACATGGGTTGGCAGGACACATCAGTTCCTTTCTGGCACAAAAAACTCCTCTCAATGAGCGCTACCATACACCAAATATGGAAAAGCTAGCTTCGGAGGGCATGATGTTTACCCAAGCTTATGCCACACCTGTATGTTCTCCCACTCGTATAAGTCTAATGACCGGCATGAATGCTGCCCGTCATCGTGTAACCAATTGGACACTACACAAGGATGCCCTACAACCTATGGAAACCAACCATAAAGCGTTGTCTTTTCCTGCTTGGAATGTAAATGGGATGAGTCCGGATCCTTTGGATCTTGCCGTACATGCAGACGCCCTTCCTTCTCTGCTCCAAAAGCCGGCTACTACACCATTCATGCCGGAAAAGCACATTTTGGAGCCATCGATACCCCGGCAGAAAATCCGGAAGCCATCGGTTTTGATGTCAATATAGCCGGACATGCTGCCGGAGGTCCCGGTAGCTATTTGGGAGCAAACAATTTTAGTGCAAATTGGCGAGGAGGCAGTGCTGTATGGGATATACCCGGCCTTGAAAAATACCATGGTCAGGAAATATTCCTAACTGAAGCACTGACAAGAGAGGCAATAATCGCTATGGATAAGGCTCAGAATGAAGACAAGCCATTTTTTATGTATATGTCGCATTATGCGGTACATGCCCCCATAGAGAAAGACCAGCGCTATTATCAAAAATACCTGGATAAAGGACTTGATGAAAAAGAAGCCAGCTATGCTGCCCTTATAGAGGGCATGGACAAAAGCTTGGGAGACATCATGCAACATCTCAAAGAAAAAAATTTGATGGAAAACACCATCATCCTTTTCATGTCAGACAACGGGGGATTGAGTGTACATAGCAGAGGCGGAGAACCACATACACATAACAAACCCCTATCCAGCGGCAAAGGGTCCATCCACGAAGGTGGTATCAGGGTACCAATGATCGTAAAGTGGCCCGGCGTAACGATTCCCGGATCAACTAATGACAACTATCTGATCATTGAAGATTTTTATCCCAGCATTTTGGAAATGGCAGGAGTAGAAGACCAACCAACTGTCCAGACAGTAGATGGAAAGAGTTTCGTTGGCATGTTGGAAAGCAATAATTCCCAAAAGTCAAATAACCGGCCTTTGTTCTGGCATTACCCCAATGAATGGGGACCAAAAGGACCGGGAATAGGCGCTTTCAGTGCTATTCGTAAAGGAGATTTTAAATTGATTTATTATCATATCGATGAAAGTTTTGAATTGTTTAATATCCGAGAAGATATTGGAGAGGAAAGCAATCTGGCAGCAACAAAACCGGAAAAAGTAAAAGAGTTGGCTGTTATCTTATCAGCCCACCTTAAAGAGGTAGAGGCACAGATGCCCATACACAAAGAAAGTGGAAAAACCGTAGCCTATCCCGGAGAGTAGCCATTAGACACGTATAATGACGGATATTGCATTTAGACAAATAAGAGTAAAAGACCTGCCACTGGTTTTAAATTTATTGAAGGAAGCAGCCGAAAAAATTAATAGGATGCAGATTGACCATTGGCAATATTGGAGAAACCCTCCACAAGAAAAAGTGCGATGGATTGAAGAGGGTATTAAAAATGGTGAATTCTATTTCGTTGATGACCTTGCTAACAACAATATTGGCATGGTAAGGATGCTTAGAGAAGACATTCTCTATTGGGGTAAGCAAAAAGATAAAGCTTTCTATGTGCATTCATTAATCGTTAAGGAAGCCTATAACGGAAAAGGAATTGGACAAAGGGTCTTAGAAGAAATTGGACAGAAAGCCAAAAATAAAGATTGCCAATACTTGCGATTAGATTCAGATTCAAAAAACCTTAAGCTTTGCAAGTATTACGAAAATCTAGGATTTAGGAAAGTAGGAGTAAAGAACTTGCCCTTATCTACCTACAATTTATACCAGAAGCGAATTCTCTAAAGTAATGGGTAAACCCTCCACCCTTTTGTGGGATAGATATCGATTCACCAAAAGTAATACGGGGAACCAATTTTTAGAGGTTATTATATATGGAGGGGAGTGATGAAAACCAATTTTGACCTAGGCTACGCTAGTGAAACTTATGGTAAAGGGAAAAGGGTAGGCATTGTTCCAATTAAAGACGGGTTTTATGGATGGTAGGCCACAAGCAATGAGGGTTTTATGGAAGGTGACAGCCCTGAAACCACGAAAGATAAATTGAGTCGTTTATTCGGATTGGCATTTCCCTATTCCTAACCTACTAAAAATACAGAACATATTCTCAAAAATAGTTTGATTGACAGAGAACCGCACAAAGGTTGGACCAAAGGAAGGGTCACCCTACTCGGAGATGCAGCCCATCCCACCACTCCTAATTTGGGCCAGGGAGGATGCATGGCCATAGAAGGAGCTTATATTTTAGCCAACTCAATTCAAAAATATGGCCTTACGCAAAAGGTATGAAGCCTTACAATATCCACGATCTAAAAAAATCATTAAAGATAGTTTAAAATTAGGCAAAGTGGGCCAGCTCGAAAATCCATTGCTTATCTCATTAAGAAATCTGGCCTTTCAATTAACTCCTTTCAGCTTGGCCATAATAATAATTGATAAATATTTTTCATATAGGGTCAATCAAATTGAAATATAAAACTTATTGGCGAGTAGTTTTTTTGAAGGTTAACCTTTCCCACCTATACCCCACTTTTTCAGGTTCAATTTGCTAAAGGAAAAATTAGAAAATTTTGAATTTAAATTCGCGTCAATTTGAGCTTTAATCGGTATTATTTTTACATTGAGCATCAAAAATGAATTTCTGCAGTATTTATTAAAATCAATCAACCCAAAACCATGAAGCAATTTGCGCTAATCCTGTTTCTAATAGTTTCTTCCAACTTGGAGGCTCAACAATTAATGGATATATATTCTGAGCGTATCCCAAACAGCAAACCTTATGCTATGCAAGAAGAAGTCATTGAGGACAACGGCCGCATCTCTTGGTTAAAAAATGTTTCCAAACCTACCCTTACATGCTATCATCCAAATGAGGAGATGGCTACAGGAGCAGCGGTAATTATCTGTCCGGGAGGTGGGTATTCAGGTGAAAGTTACCTCCGCGAAGGCACCTTGATTGCTGAAACCTTTGTAAAAAAGGGCATTGCAGCATTTATTTTAAAGTACCGCTTGCCTAGCGATTCGATTATGATTGACAAAACAATAGGCCCTCTTCAAGATGCTCAACAAGCAATAAAAACGGTAAGACAAAATGCCACAGCATGGAATATCGACCCAAGCAAAATTGGCATCATGGGGTTTTCAGCAGGTGGGCATCTGGCTTCAACCGCAGGCACACATTTTGACAAGTCCTATATTCCAAATGAGCGTCAAATTAGTTTAAGACCGGATTTCATGATCCTTATCTATCCTGTCATCAGTATGACAGACGAAATTGGGCACTTAGGCTCAAGACAAAATTTACTTGGTAAGTCTGCTACAGCAATGCAAAAGGAGATGTTTTCTAATGAATTTCAGGTCAGCCCAAACACTCCACCCACTTGGATAACCCATACCGGGGATGACAATGTGGTACCCGTGGAAAACAGCATCCGCTTTTACCAAGCACTGATCAAAAATGAGGTCCCTTCAGAAATGCATTTGTATCCTAAAGGCAACCATGGATTTGTTTTGAGTTTACCAACCGAAGAATGGATGCAACCACTCTTTGACTGGATGAGTAATAGTGGTATAAGTCCTTGACACAATCCATACAATCAATTGCCCTTTTGATGAGGCAAATCTAATTCAACCCAATAAACCTAATTTTCTACCTATAGCAGTATATTAAATTTTTGTGATTTTAGAAATATTCTTGCCTTCTTTGTAATTAGAGCGAACAATAAAATTGAGGTTTTCCATTACCTCCCTCGGGCAACTGTTTTTCTAAAACCTTGTTAAATTTTAATAATTGAAAAACAATAATTTCTTATCATTGTCTGGTTTTTAAGGCAGATAGTTCGAAAAAATAGCTTATATAAAAGGAAAAGTATAGTTTTTTGGCGGATTAATGCTTTTGGAAGAGGCAATTAACCATTCAAACAGCATAGAACAGGACAGTTAAAATTATTGAATAAGGTATATTCGCTAAAATATTAAAAAGGATTTCAAAATTTATTTAAAATATGGCAATTACAAAAGACACTTTTAAGCACGTAGATTATCTATGGGATGATGAAAAAGCAAAGGCTTTAGGGGACGATCAAGTAGCCCTTTTGCTTTACCGCTCAAACATTTTAGGTGCAGACCTTAGGATCACCAATTATGGAGGAGGGAATACTAGCTGCAAGACCATAGAAAAAGATCCCCTTACCAAAGAAGACACTGAAATAATGTGGATCAAGGGATCAGGTGGAGACATTGGAACCTTAAAAAGAAGCGGCCTTGCAGGTTTGTATATGGACAAGTTGCTAGCGCTTAAAAATGTCTACCGTGGATTGGAGTTTGAAGACGAAATGGTTGCGCTTTTTAACCATTGTATCTATGACCTAGACTCTAAAGCACCATCTATCGATACACCTTTACACGCTGTTTTACCATTCAAGCACATCGATCACCTTCACCCTGATGCAGCAATAGCCATTGCAGCAGCAAAAGATGGAGAAAAGATCACCAGCGAATTATTTGAAGGTCAAATTGCTTGGGTTCCTTGGCAAAGACCGGGTTTTGACCTTGCCCTTCAGTTAGACAAAGCGCTAAAAGCCAATCCAGGAATCAGGGGTATTATGCTTGGTGGACATGGACTTTTCACATGGGGAGATACTGCCTATGAATGCTACATCAACAGTCTTGAGGTAATTGACAAAGCTTCACAATATTTGGAAGATAACTATGGCAAAGATCGACCTGTTTTCGGTGGACAAAAAGTTGCTCCCCTTCCAGAAGATGAAAGAAGAGAACAAGCCTCTATCATTGCACCACACCTAAGAGGGCTAGCTTCTAGTTACAATAGAATGGTTGGTCATTTTTCCGACGATGAACGCGTTTTGGAATTTATTAACAGCAATGACCTGGAAAAATTAGCTCCTCTTGGAACAAGTTGTCCGGATCATTTCTTGCGAACTAAAATCAGACCGTTGGTATTGGAAATCGCTCCTGATACTGATTTGTCTGACATGACTGAGGTTAAAGCCTATCTTGAAAAAGAATTTGAAGACTACAGACAATACTACACCAAATATTATGAAGACCACAAACGTGACAATAGTCCAGGTATTAGGGATTCAAACCCTGTAGTAATTTTATGGCCGGGTGTAGGGATGTTCTCTTACGCTAAAAATAAGCAGACTGCAAGGGTAGCAAGTGAGTTTTATACCAATGCTATCAATGTAATGAAAGGTGCCGAAGCTGTTTCTTCTTATGTTTCATTGCCTTTACAAGAAGCATTTGACATCGAATATTGGTTATTGGAAGAAGCCAAACTGCAAAGAATGCCTAAGGAACAGCCGCTTTCAAGAAAAGTAGCTTTTGTAACCGGAGGAGCCGGAGGTATCGGAAAAGCAATTGCCGATAAACTGGCTCAAGAAGGTGCTTGTGTATTCATTACTGATATTAACAAAGACAATCTGGACACTGCCTTGGCAACTTATGGCAAAGACACAGGGTCCGGAGCATTAATGGATGTGACCAAAATGGAGGATATAGAAAAAGCCCTTAAAGCTGCTTGTCTGAAATTTGGTGGTGTGGACATTATCGTCAACTGTGCTGGCTTGGCCATCTCTAAACCAATTGCACAAACCACTGAAAAAGATTGGGATATTCTTCAATCTGTTCTGGTAAAAGGTCAATTTGCTGTTTCTAAAGCTGCTGTTTCCATTTTACGGGCACAGGATAAAGGTGGTGACATTGTAAATATTGCAAGTAAAAATGCTTTGGTTTCCGGACCTAACAATGTTGGTTATGGTACTGCCAAAGCTGCTCAAGTACACATGAGTAGATTGTTAGCTGCTGAACTGGGACCTGACAAGATCCGAGTGAACGTAGTCAATCCAGATGCGGTGATTGAAGGAAGTAAAATTTGGGAAGGCGAATGGGCCAAAGGCAGAGCCAAGGCTTATGGAATCACTGTTGAAGAACTTCCTGCATTCTATGCCAAGCGTACCATCATGAATGAAATTATCTCCGTAGACGATATTGCCAATGGAGTTTTTGCCTTTGTAGGAGGTCATTTAAGCAAGAGTACCGGAAATATTTTAAACGTTGACGGAGGGGTTGCTGCTGCCTTTGTCAGATAATTTATTATCATGAGAATTGATAAAAATCAAATCAATACTATCAATAACAGAGCTCTCCCGGATCACCGGGAGAGTTTTGAGTATCTAAGCAATAAATTAACCACCAAAGGGCTGGAACCTGAGCAACTCATTCAGAAGATTCAGGATTTTCAAATTGCCATTCCAAGCTGGGCACTCGGCACTGGAGGTACAAGGTTTGGCCGATTTCCGGGTGGAGGTGAACCTCGGTCTTTAGAGGAAAAAATCGATGATGTAGGACTTCTTCATGCATTAAATGCCGGATCAGGAGCTATTTCCCTACACATTCCTTGGGATATACCCGAAGATATTGGAGCAGTGAAAGCACATGCGGCTTCTCATAATTTACTATTCGACGCAGTCAATTCAAATACCTTCCAAGACCAAGAAGAGCAAGAACACTCTTACAAGTTTGGCTCATTGTGTCACACAGATAGTAAGGTAAGACAGCAAGCCATAGATCACAATCTAGAGGTAATCAAATACGGAGATCAACTGGGATCGAAAGCATTAACTGTCTGGTTGGCCGATGGATCATCATTTCCCGGGCAAATGAATTTCAGAAAAGCTTTACAGCGCACCCTGGATTCTTTGAAAGAAATTTACCAAGGGATGCCTGCGGACTGGAAAATGTTTGTAGAGTACAAACCTTACGAACCCTATTTTTACCATACCGTTATACAGGATTGGGGAACATCTCATTTATTGGCTTCCCAATTGGGCGACAGGGCCTTTACTTTGGTTGATTTGGGTCATCACCTGCCCAACACAAATATTGAACAAATTGTGGCCACCCTTATGATGCAGGGCAAACTGGGAGGATTTCATTTCAATGACTCCAAATTCGGAGATGATGACCTTACCGTTGGAGCCATGAAACCTTACCAATTGTTTTTGATATTTAACGAATTGGTAGAAGGCATGGAAGACAATGCTTCAAAGAATCCTGCTCCGGCATGGATGATCGATGCAAGCCACAACCTAAAAGACCCAATGGAGGACTTGCTCCAGTCAGTTGAAGCCATTCAACTGGCCTATGCCCAAGCCTTAACTGTGGACCGAAATGCCCTGGAAAATGCCCGCGAATCCAATGATGCTGTATTGGCACAAGAAATTTTGCAAAATGCTTTTCGCACAGATTTAAGGCCTTTGATAGCAGAAGCCCGACTTCAAGCAAATGCAGCCCTTTCACCCGTAGAAGTCTACAGGGAATTGTCTGTAAGAAAGCAATTGGTCAAAGAAAGGGGCGCCAAAACACTTGCCACCGGCCTTTAATTTAAATCAATCCATTCAAAATAATCCGATAATACAATGCCCATTCCGGTAACTGCCATTTTTGATATAGGAAAAACTAACAAGAAATTTTTCCTGTTTGATGAAAATCTTAATGAAATCAAGGAAGAATATGTTCAGTTTCCCACGATTAAGGATGACGACGGTTTTGAATGTGATGATTTAGAGAAAATTACACAGTGGGCCAAAGAAAATGTAGAGAAATTGTGCCAAGACCCTCAATATGAGATCAAGGCATTGAATTTCTCTACTTATGGAGCTACTTTTGTATCGATTGGAGAGGATGGCAAGCCAGTAACCCCGATATACAATTACCTCAAAGACTTCCCTGAAGATGTTCACAGGGAGTTTTACAGCAAATACCCTGAGGAAAGCATCAATCAGACCACTGCCTCCCCTACTTTAGGCATGCTTAATTCAGGTTTGCAACTATACTGGCTCAAAAGAAAGAAGCCTGAAGTATTTAATAAAATTAAATATTCTTTACACCTTCCTCAGTACATCTCTTATCTTTTTACCAGGGAGGTTGTAAGCGAACCCACCTCTATAGGCTGCCATACAAAATTATGGGATTTCCCTCAGGGAGATTATCATCAATGGGTTTATGATGAAGGAATAGCGGATAAACTCCCCCTCAGGTACCTACCACACACAGCTTTGAAAAAGAAATTTGCGGACAAAAGGTTAAAATTGGTGTTGGGATCCATGACTCTTCTTCTGCTCTGGCCTCTTATTTGATTAAAATCAAAGAGCCATTTCTACTGATTTCTACAGGCACTTGGAGCATTTCACTAAACCCATTTCCCAAAAGAGATCTGACTTTTTCTGAATTGCAGAATGACTGTTTAAATTTCTTATCCATCCATGGAAAGACAGTTAAAGCCAGTCGTTTTTTCCTTGGATATGAACTGGATCACCAGCTCAAGAAAATGAACAAAACTTTTAGTAAAGAACCAAAGTATTATAAGAATATTGTACCTGATGAAAAATTAGTTAACCAACTTTTAAATGGGGAGATCTCAGGAACCTTTTATCCTGATGCCATTGCGAGAACACCCCTGGTAGTTGAAATTTTCCCTGAAAATAATTGGGACATCTCCTCATTTTCAAATTATGAAGAAGCCTTTCACCATTTGATTTTTGGATTGGTAAGAATGCAAGTAGCCTCATTGATGCTCGCCAAAGGTGCTACAGCTATAAAAAAAGTGTATATTGATGGTGGTTTTGTTCATAACAAAGTATTTATCCGTTTTTTAAATGCGCTTTTAGAAGGTTATGAACTCGAATTTTCAGACTTCCCTTTAGGCTCAGCTTATGGGGCAGCATTAATGCTAAACGCTTTTAAATAATTAAAAATATACGCTCAATGAAGCAGTTTGTATTAGTTCTAAGTTTCATTTTTATTATGGGAGCCTTATCAGCCCAAAATCAATCCATTATAATGGACATTTATCAGGGAGAAATTCCATTTCAGAAAATCTCTCAAGTTAAAGAGGTGAGTGAAGTCGATGGTATCACTCGTATTAGCAATGTGCAAACTCCTCAAATCCAAGTGTTTTTGCCTGCCAAAAGTTCAGCTACCGGACAAGCAGTGATCATTTGTCCGGGTGGAGGATATGGTATTTTGGCCTATGATTGGGAAGGAACTGACATTGCCAAATGGCTGAACAGCCATGGTATTGCCGGTATTGTACTAAAATATCGCTTGCCTTCAGCTGTTACTCAGACAAGCCCTCACTTGGTACCTATGTCTGATGGGCAACAAGCCATCAGATTGGTTAGGCATCATGCTGAAGAATGGAATATTGATCCCGAGAAAATAGGTATTATGGGTTTTTCTGCCGGTGGCCACTTGGCCTCCACTTTAGGCACTCACTTTGATTCAGGAAATCCCGGGGCCGATGATCCAATACAGCATCAATCAAGTCGTCCAGATTTTATGATTCTTGGATATCCTGTTATTTCATTTAATAAAACCTTTACCCACATAGGTTCTCGGAACAATTTAATCGGTGAAAACCCCGAAGCCAAATGGGTCAATTATTTCAGCAATGAAGAACAAATAAGGGCCGACACACCACCAACCTTTATCTTCCATTCCCAAGATGATACCGGAGTTCCGGTTAAGCATAGCCTCATGTTTTATCAAGGGTTGGTAGAAAAAATATCCCTGCAGAAATGCATTTGTATCCTTTAGGTAAACATGGATATGCCCTGTCCATTAACAAAGAAGGCACCCAAAAGGACTGGCCTAAAAGTTGCATTAACTGGTTGCAGCATTTAGAATGAAAACTAACTTACAGCCACTGAAAATAAGTCCAAATGGCAGGTTTTTAACCTGCCAAGATGGAGTCCTTTTTCTGGCTGGGAGATACTGCTTGGGAATTGTTTCACAGGTTATCACTTAAAGAAACCAGATTTTATTTCCAAAACCGTATAAATAAAGGATTTACCATTATTCAAGCAGTTATTTTGGCGGAATTGGATGGCCTTACCACGCCCAATGCAGCGGGCCATTTACCTTTAAATGATTTAGATCCCTGCCAACCCAATGAGGCTTATTTCAAGCATGTGGATGAGGTAGTAGCCATGGCAGCTGAGATGGGGCTATACCTTGCCTTACTACCTACTTGGGGAGACAAATACAATAAAAAATGGGGAACCGGTCCTGAAGTATTTACCCCCGAGAACGCCAGAACTTATGGTGAATTTTTGGCCAAACGTTTTGCAAAATACCCACACTTGGTTTGGGTAATGGGAGGAGACAGGGCACCGGAAGACAAGGAAGACGAGCAAATCATTGAGCAAATGGCCTTAGGGATAAGCGCCTTTGATAAAACCAGCCTAATCACCTACCATCCGGGAGGTGGGACCATCGCAAGTGATCTTTTCCCCAATGCTTCATGGTTGCAAATCGATATGTTCCAATCTAGGCATCAAAAACAATTTCGAGAATATAGATTTGTAAACAAGGCCAGAAGCAGGAAGCCTATTCGTCCTGTAATCAATGGAGAACCAGGCTATGAAAACATCCCCAACTTATTAAACAAGTGGCATTTTCAGCGACTGAATGCCGTTGATGTCAGGCTATCTGCCTATTGGAGCATGCTGTCAGGTGCTGCCGGTTATACCTATGGGTGCAATGAAGTTTGGCAAATGCACACAGAAAAATCCAACCCGCTTTTTGGCGCACAAATGTCTTGGGACAAAGCATTAGACTTACCCGGAGCCACCCAAGTAGGATTTTTACCAAAGCTTTTTGTAAAACTACCCTGGCAAGAAATGCTAGTTTCAACAAAAGTCTTTGCAGGCTTAAAGTGGCCTTTACATCCTCAGAAATTAGCCTTAACAACAGTCGATCAAGGCTGCATTCTAATTTACCAACCTAGAGGAAGTAAAATAAAAACACGAATAAATAAGACCATTTTGAATAAGGCTGAAGCCTATTGGATCAACCCTCAAGATGGAAAAGTTGAAGCACTCAAAGGGCGGCTTTCAAACACTTTTCAGACACCGAATAGGTTACAAGATTGGTTATTATTGATCGTATCAGGTAGCTATCAAGAACAGTGGAAATTCCAAAAGCCTGACTCTTAAATAGTTGCTAAATTTTTGTGGATAAAATTGTGGATAAAGCAAAAAAATGCTGTTTTGCCTTCAATATTATTTAAAATTACTCATTCTCCCATTACTGTAAGCACCAGGTTTCTCTTTCCTCCATAATTGCGATACTCACCTAAGTAAATGCCTTGCCAAGTCCCAAGGTTCAATCTGCCATGGGTCACCGGAATCTGCACCGAACAACCAAAAATACTTGATTTAAGGTGTGCAGGCATGTCATCAGGGCCTTCCATGGTATGAATAAAATGGGGATAATCCTCCGGAATCAAGTAATTGGTAAAAGTTTCGAAATCTACTCTTACAGAAGGATCAGCATTTTCATTGACCGTTAAACCTGCAGAAGTATGTTTTATCCAAACTTGAAGTAGGCCTCGATCAATTTTTTTAATTCAGCAAAGTTATCCACAATATGTCTGGTAATGAGGTGAAAACCTCTTTTGTATGCGGGCAATTGAATTTCTTTTTGAAAAGTTTTCATTAATTTTTCTACTGATTAGTTTCCTACTCAAATATAAAAAATTTAAGAATTGCAGTTTATTAATTATATTTAAGATTAATCCTTTTAAAACTTAAATTTAAAAAAATGCAGAAGCTAAGCTTTTCAATTTTGATATTGTTATTCACCGTAGTGAGTTTTTCTGCGAACGCCCAACAGATGACAGAAATCCTTACCCTTAAAGATGCCCAAGCCATTGCAGACGCTGCAGAAGCCAAAGCCAAAGCAAACGATTGGAATGTGGTCATTGCTATTGTAGATGCCGGTGGGCACTTGGTAGTTCTGAGAAGAATGGATGGTACCCAAAGTGGGAGTATTAATGTGGCCCTAGAAAAAAGTGAGACCGCGGTAAAATTTAGACGATCCACGAAAGAATTTGAAGACATGGTCATGGAGGGTCGATTGAATATTCTTAGTCTACCGGGAGTACTGGCCATGGAAGGAGGGCTTCCTATTATTGCCGGAGATCAGGTTATTGGAGCCATTGGCGTAAGTGGAGCTGCCCCACCTGAAGATGGAATCATTGCCGGAGCCGGAGTTGCTGCTTTTAAATAATATTCTCTTTTCCGGATTGGGAATATTTCCTACGGACCTATACTAATGATGACAAAAGCAAAAAATCTACCTTCAAAACTTCCCTATGTAGGCACAACCATTTTTACGGTCATGTCTAAACTTGCGACAGATGAAGGCGCCTATAATTTATCCCAAGGCTTTCCAAGCTTTGATTGTTCTCCAAAACTAAGTGAATTGGTTTGTCACTATCTAAAAAATGGATACAACCAATATGCCCCCATGTCCGGTGCGCCGGTTTTCAGAGAGAGCATTGCTGAAAAAACCGCCGACGTCTATGGAATATCCTACGATCCTGAAACAGAAGTAACAGTTACCTCGGGCGCCACAGAAGCCATTTTCTGTGCCGTTACTGCGGTAGTATATCCAGGAGATGAAGTGATCGTATTGGAACCGGCCTATGACAGTTATGTACCGGCCATAGACCTCAATGGTGGCGTTCCGGTTTTTGTCACTTTAGATGCGCCCGATTTTAAAATTGATTGGGAAAAAGTAAAAGCCAAAATCAGTCCTAAAACCAAAGCCATTCTTATCAACACTCCACACAACCCTGTGGGAACGGTTTTCAGCAAAGAAGACCTTGATTGCCTGGCGGAAATTATCCGTGGAAAAGACATTTACATCATTAGCGATGAAGTATATGAACATATTGTCTTTGATGGTGAAGTTCATCATTCCATGATGACGCATCCGGAATTAAAGGAAAGGTCTTTTATTTGCAATTCCGTAGGTAAAACCTACCATGTTACCGGCTGGAAAATTGGCTATTGCTTGGCACCTGCCGCACTGACCAAGGAGTTTAGACGTATTCACCAATACATTACTTTCTGCACCGTGTCTCCCATGCAGTTTGCCCTTGCGGATTTCTTGAAATTGCCTGAACATTATGAAGCCTTATCTGATTTCTATCAGCGCAAAAGAGATCGTTTCAATGAAGCCCTAAAAGCCTCTAGGTTTACCTTTAAACCTTCAAAAGGTAGTTTCTTTCAAATCGTCTCCTACGAAAAAATCACGGACGAATACGATTATGATTTAGCAATAAGGCTTACGAAGGAGATCAAGGTCGCATCAGTTCCTGTATCCGTTTTTTATAAGGATAAAAAAGATGATAAATTATTACGGTTTTGTTTTGCAAAGGATGATGACATCCTGGACAAAGCTGCTGAATTGTTATGTAAATTATAAATTGTTACCAAGGAATGCTTGAATTAGGATTTGTAAGTGCCATCTTGGCTGAAAAAAGTTTTGAAGAAGTCATTGACTTTGCTGCCAATGAAAAATTTTCATGTGTAGAAATCATGTGTTGGCCAAAAGGCAAGGCGGAAAGGCGCTATGCCGGCGTTACACATATTGATGTGGCCAACCTTGATGATAAAACAGTAGCACATATTAAAGACTACCAAAATAAAAAAAGGTTTATGTATCAGGCCTTGGCTTTTATCCCAATCCAATGGATCCGGATGAAAAAGTTGCAGATAATGCACTTTCGCATATCATGTCGGTGATTGACGGGGCCGAGAAATTGGGAATACCTGTAGTCAATACCTTTATAGGAAGAAATCCTGCATTAAATATTGCAGATAATTTAAGTCTTTTTGAAGAGCGATTCCCTAAAATAATCAAACATGCATCAACAAAAGGAATAAAAATAGGTATTGAGAATTGCCCTATGTTTTTCACGGATGATGAATGGCCCGGAGGGAAAAACTTAGCCATTTCTCCTGCCATCTGGGACAAAATGTTTCATATAATTCCTGACGCCAATTTTGGATTAAATTATGACCCTTCTCATTTGGTTTGGATGCAAATGGACCCGGTACAGCCCATTTATGATTACAAAGACAGGCTCCATCACATCCACCTTAAAGATGTTAAGGTCTACCAAGAAAAGTTAAACAGAGTGGGCATCCTTGCCAATCCATTGGAATATCATTCACCCAAGATACCCGGGCTGGGAGATGTGCCCTGGGGGCGGTTTTTTGCAGCCCTTACTGATGTTGGGTACAGAGGCCCTTGTTGCATAGAAGTGGAAGACAAAGCCTACGAAAAATCAGAAGCCGATGTAAATATGGCCATATTAACTGCTAGAAATTACCTAAGACAGTACATTCCATTTAGAGAAGCATAGCTCTCGAAGCCCTCGCAGTTTTTAAAAGGCTGCGAGGGCTTCCATATATAACTTACCATTCATTATTTTTAGATGTTCACTATGATTTTTATGGGTCCAGCCTGGAGGGCCCTTGGTAAAATCAATGAACCTAACAGAATTTTACTTTCCCTATAATCTGGTAGTCGGCTTAGATCGTCAAAATCTTTGGATTGGCTTTTTCGATGGTCTCATCTTTCCATTCTTTTTCATCCTCTTCCAAAGCCTCTTTTTTATCATCCTGATCGTTTTCAGGCTTTAATTTAAGTTTGATATAAATAGGAAAATGATCAGAGGATATGGAAGGTAACCGTTTAATCTCTCTCAACAGAAAATCCTCAGTATGAAAAATATGATCCAAAGGCCACCTGAAAGGAAAGTATTTGGCATTATAGGTATTGAAAAAGCCTCTTCCTTTTCTAGGATCCAAAAGTCCACTGATTTTCTGAAACAAGCGAGTGGTCCTCGACCACGCCACATCATTGAGGTCACCAAATACCAATGTTGGCAATCCCGGATCCTTTACATTTTCCCCTACAATTAGAAGTTCTGCATCACGTGATAGGGAAGTATCACTTTCTGTAGGACTTGGCGGCTCCGGGTGAATGCAATGGATTTGTATGGCCTTGCCTGATGGTAAAATTACACTAGAGTGAATGGAGGGGATGTCATCTTCTACGAGATAGTGCACCTTGGTGTTTTCCAGTTCAAGATTAGAGTATAGATGCATGCCATACAGATTATCCAAAGGGATCTTAACTTGATATTTATAATCCTTTTCTAAAACTGTCAATTGATCTTCCCACCATTTATCCGACTCAAGAGTCAATACCAGGTTGGGTTTCTTTTTTCACCAGGTTGATCAACTTTTCTACATGCCTATTGGGGGTCAACACATTGCTTACCAAGATTCCAATTTCATTTTCTGGAGAAGCCTTTTTATCCTTTTTTACTTCTTTTTTGGCCAACAGAGTATAAGGAAAAATTTTCCTTGCCTGATAAAACCACGAAAATAACACTAACAAGAATCCTGTAATATTTAATGCCTTAAAGGATAGAAAAGGAAGTACATACAGTGTGATGGCCAAAGTAGCCATTATCAATAATTGTATTCTGGGAAAGTCAAAAACACGTATCCACCAATTGCTTAGCTTAAGCTTTGAAGCAATGACAGCAAAAATACAGATGATACTTAATATAATTTTTAAAATATTTAAAACCAGATCCATTTAGAAAGGAGGTTAGTTGCTATACCCAAGCAGTATTTTAGTTTTAGGAAATATCTACAATATATACGAAAGCGGGAAAATTATTAATAATTTTAAGCATCTATTTAACAAACAATTTCACCTCATGTCTTTCTTAAAATCGTTTTTTCGCCGAGAATTTGAAGCCAAAGGCTTGGACATGACCAATGAACCTTTTATTCAGGCACTTGAAATAGCCTTATACACCAACAAATCCCTCTTTTTGACAGGAAAAGCAGGCACCGGTAAAACCACCTTTCTACATACCCTACGGAAGTTCAACACGACCAAAAGTATGGTGGTAGTGGCCCCTACAGGAGTCGCTGCCATCAATGCAAAAGGGAAAACCATCCATAGCTTTTTTAAAATTGACCCTCGACAGATATTTCTCCCGGGTGATCATAGGCTATCTCCCAAAGGTTCCAAGCAAAATATTTTCGACACATTCAAATATACCAAGAGTCGTTTGTCTGTAATTCGCAGCTTGGATATCCTCGTTATTGATGAAATCTCAATGGTTCGTGTGGAGATACTGGACATCTTAGATCAAATTCTACGCGTCTTTAGAAAAAACAGCATTTGCCTTTTGGAGGTGTGCAGCTTATTTTAATAGGTGACCCCTTTCAGTTGCCTCCTGTGGTAAAAGACAAAGATTGGTCCCTTTTGTCCGGCAAATATGAAAACCGATTTTTCTTTAGTTCCTTTGGTTTTAGAGAACTGATGCCTTTTCACATTGAGCTTCAAAAAATATACCGGCAAAAAGATACCACTTTTAAAAACCTATTAAACAGAATAAGAGAAAGCCGACACACCTTTGAAGACCTCAATTTCCTAAATCAGCGGGCCAATGATTATCATTTTGACCTTTTGGATCAAGGCTATATAATATTGGGAACCCATAACCATAATATCCTTCAGATCAACAAAAGGAAACTTGAGCTTATAGAAAGCGAAGACCGCGTTTACAAAGCCAGTATTGAGGATGACTTCCCTCTGGCCCCATTTGAACCATTAGACATCAGGCTAAAAGTGGGTGCTCAGGTAATTTTTATGCGCAACAATGCAGAAAAAATTATTACAACGGGATGATTGGTAAAGTAGTGGAAATGCATGATAACAAGATACTTGTTGAAGCCAACAATGGTACCTTCTATGAAGTGGAAAGAGAAGTTTGGGAAAATGTAGATTACCAATACAATGAAGTGGAACGGAAAGTTGATGCCAAAGTTATTGGAAGGTTTACTCAGTTTCCGTTAAAACTTGCTTGGGCTATAACAGTGCATAAAAGCCAAGGGCTTACCTTTGAAAAATGCATAGTAGATATTGATCGCTCGTTTGAAGCGGGTCAGGTATACGTTGCGCTTAGCCGCTGTACAGATTTGGAGGGCTTGATTCTCAAAAAGCCTATCGGGATGCAAAGTGTCTTGGTAAGTTCAGATAGCTTGAATTTCAGCCTCCAACGTCAGGAAGAAGAACAAATTGAAGAGGACCTAAGGGTTCAAAGAGCTTTTGCCTCACTGCCATATGCTTTAGATGCCTATCGAAAAGGGGATTTTAACAAAGCTAAGGCCATTTTTGATGAAGTTCAAAGCATTCATGATGTTACTAGCTATGCAAAATTCAATCAATTCTTACAGCTAAAGCCCTGGTTAGACCATAAAAATAAACACAGATAAATGAATTTTAAATAACTTTTTTAGCTTTTTGTCAAATTATTTTCTCTATTTTTCTTGCCTTTTAATTTCAAATGCATAAATTTGTATTTTAACAGCATTTAAATTCTTATCAACATTAAATATTTTTAGGAATGGAGGGGATTTTGAGAGGAGCCAATCAGGACAAAAACTATTTTAACAGCGTAGTTTTATCCATTATATTGTTTTTAGTCATTTCAGGTCAAAGTTATGGTCAATTGGCATGTACAAATACTGAACCTGAGACACTTACGAAGCCTTGGCAAAATGGCTGGCAAAATGGTTATCCAACCAATGTATGGAATGCTTATGTTTACCAATTGGTCACAGACTACAACCCAAATGGACAAGATGCGGGTCATAACGAACCAAAAGAATTCAAAAAACTTATTCGGGTGTAGGTGGACAGTATAAGGGTATGTTATTAAGGGATGACAACAACTTTCTTCCTAGCTCGGGAATGAATTTCGATACTTATTTCAGTGATCCCAACCCCGGTAATGGCTATTCCTCAGATGCATTGTTTTTCCAAACAGGAATTGACCCTTCCACTCCCGGTGGATGTGACACTCAATTACACCTATTTGGTGTGCATATGCGTGGGAGGTATATACCTGATGCCAATGGCATCTACCGCATTAGCATAGGGAGTGATGATGGTTCCTATTTAAAAATTTTTTCTGATAAGGGAAACCCTGATGCAAGTATAGCCCAAGATGTTAATGGCAATGATTTGATTCATGACAACTGGGCAAAAGATGAGGCGGATACTTTGAAATTTGACGGGGTTGATAACTTCATTTATGAAGACAATATCAGAAACTATTATATTGAGATGGAAGACGCTCAGGAATGGTTTATGCAATTAAATTATTATGAAGAAGAAGGTGCCAATAGATTTTCCTTTAATATTGAATTGTATTTTGGCCCGGGTGAAATAAAAATGGGTGCTGATGCCTCAGGTTCTGTTACTTTTTGTGGAATAAACCCGGACCCAACCATTATCAGCTCATTAGGTCCTGCGGTATTTGAAGATGGGGAAGTATCAGAATATTTTTGGCAGTATGCCACTACCAATGATGAATCAACTGTTTGGACCACTATCCCCGGTGCTACCGGAAAAGATTATGATATCCCGGCTTACGAAGATGACAGCTGGACCGGGGCAAGGTATTACAGAAGAGGGGCTACCAATACCATTGTGGATGATGAAGGGGTAAGTACAGATGTAGATGTATTTTCCAATGTGCTGGAAGTAATCATGAATCCAATTCCAGATTTAGACCGTACGGAATTTGGTGATAATGAGTGGATCGGTCATACTTATGACGCTCCTAGAAATTTCGCCACTTCAAACTATTCCGGAAGGGTTTTTGAAGATGCTGTATTCAATCAAAGCTTTCCTAGCGGAGTAGGTTGTACCAATCAAACTTCCAACTTTACTGTTCAATACAGAATGCGTTTGGATGTCGCTCCCGGTACCTACGACTTTTCTGTCAATGGTGATGATGGTTACAGGCTAATAATAGATGGCACAACCGTGATTGACGAATGGGCTAAAGTAGGAGGTAAAAAAGGTACAGCCGACACCTATCAATTGGAAGTTTTAGAAGTAGGGGTTATCGAATTGATCCTTGATTACTATGAAATAGGTGGTGATCAATCCATTACCTTCGACTATGTAGAAACCTTATTAGTTCTGCCACTTGAGTGGGGAGATTTTCTTGGACAATCCTGTGGTGAGAATAATTGCCTAAACTGGAGCACCCTACAAGAAAAAAACACAAGTCATTTCATTATGGAAAAATCCCATAATGGTTTTTCTTGGGAAGTATTTGGAGAAACTCTTGAAGCGCAAGGCAATAGTAACCAAGAGGTCTTTTATGATTATGCTGATCATTCAGTTGCAAACGATGTTACTTTTTATAGAATCAAGCAGGTGGATTTAGATGATACTTTCAGTTATTCAGACGTGATCAGGGTAGAAAATAATTCAAATAGAAATAAGCTTATGCCTTTCCCTAACCCTACTACTGATCTACTATTCGTAGATTCTCAAGAGGGTATATTAAGTGTGGAGCTAACCAGCCAAGATCAGAGAGTAAGAGCGCAACCACTCCTTGAAAAAATTAGTGACAACAGGTACCAAATTGATATGCGACAATTCCCAAGCAACCATTATTTGGTAACCATCCATACAGAGAAGTCAAGAAAAACTTACAAAATCATGAAACGATAAGTTTAAATATAAATTACAATTTTAAAAGCTTACCAGTACCAAAGCACCATTTCTTTTTAGCCGACATTCTTTCAAAGGATGTCGGCTTTTAATTTTTAATAACATTTTATCATTTGTAGGGTTGGGTTGGTATCTTTGCACATTATGGGTACAACTACTGTCAATACAAATACTTCACTCGAGAACCTGGATCCTAAATCCTTTATTATTATAAAGAATGCCCGGGTCAATAACCTCAAAAACCTAAGCATAGCCATTCCCAGAAATAAACTGATTATTATAACCGGTTTATCAGGCTCTGGAAAGTCTTCTTTAGCATTTGATACGCTTTTTGCTGAAGGACAAAGAATGTATGTGGAGAGCCTGAGCTCTTATGCCAGACAGTTTTTGGGCAGAATGGAAAAACCCGAAGTGGAATACATCAAAGGAGTATCCCCTGCCATCGCCATCCAACAAGGTGTAAATACAAAAAACCCAAGATCTACAGTAGGTACAACCACCGAAATCTACGATTACCTCAAGCTATTATTTAGTAGAATAGGGCGAACCATTTCTCCCATAAGTGGTGAAGAAGTAAAACATCATACCGTAACTGATGTAGTCTCCTATATCCATGGTTTTGATGAAGGGGCCAAGGTAATGATCAGCTGTCCGCTACATTTTAGTCCGGAAAGAGCTAAAGAGAAAGAGCTGGAGATTTTGTTACAAAAAGGTTTTACAAGGGTTCTTATTGATGGTCAAGTATCATTTGTAGAAGACTTACTTGAATTGGATAAATTACCTGAAGGAAACTTTGAGATTCTTGTCGACAGGGTATCAGTGATGAAGGAAGATGAAGGTAACCAATTTAGAATTGCAGACAGTGTACAAACAGCCTTTTTTGAGGGATTGGGAGAATGTAAGGTTGTTATTCCTGATACTGCCTCTAGGTCCTTTAGTGATAAATTTGAGCTGGATGGTATTCAATTTGAATTACCATCCGTTAATTTTTTCAGTTTCAATAACCCATATGGTGCCTGCAGAACTTGTGAAGGATTTGGATCAGTTTTGGGGATTGATCCAGATTTAGTCATTCCAGACAAGTCCATTTCAATTTTTGAAGGGGCCATAGCCCCTTGGCGTGGGGAGACTACAAAAAAATGGTTACAGCCTTTATTGAAGGATGGGATAAAGTTTGATTTTCCCATCCACAGACCATATGAAGATCTTGACGAAAAGGACAAGGCTGTATTATGGACTGGAAATAAATATTTCAAAGGCTTAAATGATTTTTTCGCTTTTCTGGAAAGCAAACTTCATAAAATCCAATACCGAGTAATGCTTTCTAGATTTAGGGGAAGAACAGTTTGTCCGGACTGTAAAGGGACACGAATAAGAAAAGATGCTTCTTTTGTAAAGATTGCAGGAAAATCCATCACCGATATGGTTTTACTTCCAATCGATAAAGCCCTACCTTTCTTTGAAACTTTAGAACTTACAGAAACAGAAAGAAATGTATCTCAAAGATTGCTCAAAGAAATCGTCAATGAACTCGAATACCTAGACCAAGTTGGACTAGGTTACTTGACCCTTAATCGTCTAACTTCTTCTCTTTCAGGAGGTGAGTTTCAACGGATCAAATTGGCAACTTCTTTGGGCAGTGCTTTAGTGGGATCCATGTATATTCTAGACGAACCGAGTATTGGGTTACACCCCAGAGATACGGAGCGTTTGATCACAGTTTTAAAAGCCCTAAGAGATTTAGGCAATACGGTGATTGTGGTGGAGCATGAAGAGAAAATTATCCTTACGGCTGACCAAGTCATTGACATAGGCCCGGATGCAGGTGTTCACGGAGGTGAATTGGTTTTTCAAGGAAACCTAAAAGAGTTGATGGAGGCCGGCAATACGCATACTGCGCGGTACCTTAGTGGAGAAGAGTCCATTAATGTAAAGTTGCAAAACAGAAAATGGAAGGAATACATTTTAATTCAAGGAGCTAAGGAAAATAACCTTAAAAATATCACTGTAAAAATACCTTTAGAAGTATTAACAGTAGTGACAGGTGTAAGTGGCTCAGGCAAATCTACCCTTGTAAAAAAGTATTGTATCCTGCCTTAGGAAAAATACTGGGTAGTGTAAATGAAGAGTCGGGTAAATTTGATAAAATTGACGGGGATTATAGAAACGTGAATCGAATTGAATTTGTAGACCAAAATCCTATTGGTAAGTCTTCCAGGTCAAATCCTGTAACCTACGTCAAGGCCTATGATGGAATTAGAGCATTGTATGCAGACCTCCCCATATCAAAGCAAAGAGGTTATAAACCTGCATTCTTTAGTTTTAATGTTGATGGTGGCAGGTGTGAAGCCTGTCAGGGGGAGGAACTCAGAAGATCGAGATGCAATTTATGGCCGACATTTACCTCACCTGCGAATCTTGTAAAGGAAAGCGCTTTAAAAATGAAATCCTGGATGCCAAATACAAAGGAAAAGATATTTCCGAAGTCCTAGATTTAACAATTGATGAAGCCATGGAATTTTTGAAGAGAAACAGGGCATCATTCAAAAATTAAGGCCGCTACAAGAGGTAGGCTTGGGCTATATTGGTCTTGGCCAATCCAGCAATACATTGAGTGGCGGAGAAGCACAACGAGCGGGTTAAACTCGCATCCTTCTTAGGAAAAAATGACACCAAAAATAAAGAGAAAATACTATTTATTTTTGATGAACCTACAACAGGACTTCACTTTCATGACATCAAAAAATTGCTATTTTCAATTAATTCCCTGATTGACCAAGGTCATACGGTACTAATCATTGAACACAACACAGAGGTTATTATGGCTGCAGATTGGGTGATCGATTTAGGGCCTGAAGGAGGGGAAAAAGGTGGCAATGTTATTTTCGAAGGGGTACCGGAAGATTTAATGAAGGAAGAAAATAATTATACCGGAAAATACCTCGTAGAGCTCAATAAGGCATAATAATATAAATATACATAGGAATAAAATTATTTTTCTACACAAAAAGTGATTTAAATGAATTTTATATATAGTTTTGTGCTATATATAAAATTTAGCCTTCTTTTGAATACAGTCTAGAAGGAGCCTAAATCAAATATTTTGTTTCTACCTAATTATTTATATTGCCATGTTATTCAATTCAATTGAATTCCTAATTTTTTTACCACTAGTATTTTTCATTTATTGGTTTCTATTCCCTAAGAATTTAAAGCTTCAAAACCTATGGATTTTGATAGCCAGTTATGTCTTCTATGGCTGGTGGGATTACCGTTTTTTATCGCTGATTTTTTTCAGTTCGTTAGTAGATTTTTTGATAGGGATACAGCTAAACAAACGTCAAAAAATTAACCAAAGAAAGTTTCTACTGTTTATAAGTTTGGCAGTTAACCTCGGGTTTTTGGGCTTTTTTAAATACTATAATTTTTTCGCAGAAAGTTTTGCTGATGCTTTTACTTTATTAGGCAATACCATGGATCCTTCTCGGCTAAACATTATTTTACCGGTAGGTATTAGTTTTTACACCTTCCAAACAATGAGTTACACCATTGATGTATACCGGAAAAAGATGGCTCCCGTTTCAGAACCAATTGCATTTTTTGCTTACGTAAGCTTTTTCCCCAGGCTCGTAGCAGGCCCGATTGAAAGAGCAACGAACCTTCTGCCACAATTCTTTAAAAATAGAGATTTTAACTACACAAAAGCCTGCGACGGTTTGCGACAAATACTCTGGGGCTTATTCAAAAAGATTGTTATTGCAGATAATTGTGCGATTTATGTAAATGACATTTTCAATGATTACCAATCTTTTTCAGGTTTCACCTTATTATTGGGTGGGGTATTATTCGCCTTTCAGATTTACGGAGATTTTTCCGGTTACTCAGATATAGCAATCGGTACATCTCGCCTTTTCGGGTTTGATTTAAAAAGAATTTTGCTTTCCCTTATTTCTCCCGCGACATTGCTGAATTCTGGCGAAGGTGGCACATCTCCCTTTCTACTTGGTTTAGGGATTATCTATACATACCTCTTGGAGGAAGCAGGGACGGTCATGCTATTAGAAATATCTTTATTATATTTATTGTCAGTGGTTTTTGGCATGGAGCCAATTGGACATTTCTTTTTTGGGGTTTATTAAATGCTACCTTTTATCTCCCATTATTGTTATCCAATAAGAACAGAGTGCATACATCTGACACCGTAGCCGCAGGCAAATACCTCCCAAGTATTAGAGAAACTCTTCAAATGGGAATCACCTTTTTTCTAATTGTCATTGCTTGGATATTTTTTAGGGCAGATAGCCTTTTCATGGCATTTGACTACATATCCATCATTTTTTCGCCAAAATTCTTTGTCTTGCCCATTCAAGATTTTTGGAGCATGAATACCGGTAATCATTTAATATATCTTTTCTTTTTGCTAATAGGCTTCATTCTTGTAGAATGGTTCCAAAGAGAAAAGAATCACGGGCTTGAACTCAATTCCCAAAAATTACCCAAACCGGTGAGGTGGGCATTTTACTACGTGGTTATTATTTTTTGCTTCATTATGAATGGGGTACAACAAGAATTCATTTATTTTCAATTTTAAGTACCATGAAAAGATTTATAAAAAATAGTCTGTATTTTGTAATTCCTTTTGTGCTATATAGCTGTTTAATTGCTTTAATTGATCCATTCAATTTTCTAAATGGTTTTGGAATTACCAGTGATGAGAAGAAAAAGCCATCGCTTTGGACATTGAGCCACACCTTTATAAAATGATTGACTTTAAAAACAATCCCAATAAAAATTGGGTATTGGGTGACTCAAGAAGCAATGGACTATACAATGCCATGGACAGTTCTACCTGGTCCAATTTGGCTTATGGGGGTGCAAGTTTAAAAGAAGTCATTCAATCATTTTGGTGGGCCAGAGAAATAGAAAAACCTGACACCGTTTTGATAGGAATCAATCTAAATTTATACAATAAATACAATCGCCGTTTTTGGGTAGAGGAGACCATCAACAGAAAAAGTAATTTTTTCACTTATGCCTTTAACAAATATACCTTCAATGCAACTTTTGCAATAATGGCTAACACCAATGAAGGTGAAGAAGAGAGCGAGTCTGAAGTAGAATTACCGGGAGCAAAAGAACAGTTTTGGAAGAAAAAATTGAACGGTACTGACAAGTTTTATAAAAACATTACTTATCCGGAAGAATACCACAAGCAATTGACAGAAATTGCAGACCACTGTAAAAAGGAGGGTATTAAGTTGATTTTCTGGATCCCCCTTCATAAAGATTACCATGAAGTATTGACAAAATATGAATTGGAAGAATTCGAAGCCAAATTTAAACATGATTTGTTCAGCTTAGGAGATGTTTTTGATTTTAATTATTCCTCTAATTTAACATTAGATGAAAACAATTTTAGAGACCCGGTACATTTTAATGCACAGGTGGCCAAGCTAATTGAGGAAGAAATTCGAAGTTATTCACCACATCACTCCACGCTGTATAAAAAGAAATTATTAGACTAAATAGAATAATGAAAAGGCAGGAAAATCTAGATTCAATGATATTTACTTGAACAAGCGATAATTCATTGATTTAAAACCTATTTATATGCTGCTTAAATAAATCCAAAAAAAATTAAAAAGCATACCTCCTTCCCCAATTAAACCCTCAAGTCTCAACATCTTTTTACGAGTTTATATACCGCCTATCCTTTTTTTAAAAGGATAATGCTGTCTAAATGCGTGAAATTTTCAATATTTAAAAAATTAAGGTAATTTAAGCATTCAATTAATTTTTATTAAAAATTGAAGTACATTACAAGCAGTTAACTTAAAGAATACCTAAGCCTAATCCATGTTAAAATTATTAAAAAGAACTTTATTTTTGGGTTCTATTTCATCGGTCTTGTTTCTTGCAAGCGCTTATCAATCCATTGAAAACTTTGAACCCTATTCACAAGAAATTCCAGGAACAGGAATCTCATTTGATATGGTACCTATCCCTGAAGGGAGCTTCAAAATGGGAAGCAGTGATGGTGCATCAGATGAAGCCCCTGTTCACGAAGTAAAAATAGATCCATTTTGGATGGCTTCTCATGAGACCACTTGGGATCTTTACGAATTATTTTTAGACAAGAGCTTTGAGGCTTCCTCAAGTGAAGGTCCTTTGACACCAGAAATCGATGGATTGACAAGACCTTCTATTCCCTATTTAGACATGACCTTCGGAATGGGTAAAGAGCACAAACCGGCAATAGCCATGACCCAATATGGTGCCATTCAATTCTGTAGGTGGTTGTACCTCAAAACCGGTGTGTTTTTCCGTCTACCTACAGAGGCCGAATGGGAATATGCCGCCCGTGCCGGCACCAAGACCAAATACTTTTTTGGAGACGACCCTTCTAAATTGGGCGAGTATGCCTGGTACAAAGACAATAGTGAAGGCACCACTCATAAAATTGGGCAAAAGAAACCAAATCCATGGGGATTGTATGACATCTTAGGTAATGTCAACGAATGGACTATGGATCATTATGAAGCCAATGCCTATTCTAATCGAGGAGCCAAGGCAGAAAATCCAATCAATTTGTCAGAAGAACTATACCCTAAAGTGATAAGAGGAGGAAGCTATGACGACAGCCCTGCAGAAATGACCAGTAGTAAGCGGGCAGCAAGTACACCGGAGTGGAAAAGAATAGACCCACAAATTCCAAAAAGCCAATGGTGGTTTCCTGAAGCTCCATTCTTAGGAATGAGGATAATCAGACCCCTTACACCGCCTAGCAAAGAATATATAGAAAAATACTATGGCACTGAGCCAATGGAAGATTATTAAAATAAACTCAATAAATAATGAAAGACAATAATAGTAACGAAAGAAGAAGTTTTATTAAAACTTCTGCTTTAATTACCGGAGGAGCAATGCTAAGCCCTTTCACTTTACCCGGCGCCTATGCTGCAGGAGATGATGCAATAAAAATCGCAGTAATTGGATGTGGTGGTAGAGGAACAGGAGCAGTGTTTCAGGCATTTGAAACCGGACAAAACATCAAACTTGTCGCCATGGCAGATGCCTTTAAGGATCGTTTGGATCAAAGCCATGAGCGTATCCTAAAAAATATGGAAAGGATAAAGTAGTCGTTCCTGAAGAAAAGAAATTTGTAGGATTTGATGGTTACAAACATGCAATGAAAGATGCGGATGTTGTAATTATTGCTACACCTCCAGGCTTTAGGCCTGATCATTTTGAGGAGGCTGTCCGTCTCGAAAAACAAATTTTCATGGAAAAACCTGTAGCTACAGATGCTGTAGGTATCCGCCGAATCTTAGCTGCCGCCAAAACTGCCAAAGCAAAAAAATTGAATGTGGTGGTTGGGCTTCAAAGACATTATCAAGACAATTACATCCAAACCATTGACAGAATTCACAATGGTCAAATAGGTGATATCATTGGTGGCCAGGTATTCTGGAATGATGGAGGTGTATGGGTAAGGGAGCGCCAGCCCGGACAAACAGAAATGGAATACCAGATGAGAAATTGGTATTATTTTAATTGGCTTTGTGGTGATCACATCACTGAACAGCATGTACACAACTTAGATGTGGCCAACTGGGTTAAAAATAGTTATCCAATTAAAGCCGAGGGAACAGGAGGAAGAACAGTTAGGAGAGGCAAGGATAATGGGGAGATTTTTGACCATCACGTGGTTCTTTTTACTTACGAAGATGGCACTGTCATCCACAGTGAATGTCGTCATTTCCCAGGTGCTCACAACCGAGTGGACGAAAGCTTCCAAGGAACAAAAGGCAAGGCCTATATGAATGCCGGACATGTGGGTAAACTAACAGACTTGAAGGGAAATAGCCTTTATGACCATGATGGCGCGGGCAATGCCAACCCATACCAAGTGGAGCATGATAAATTATTTGATGCAGTAGTGAAAGGCGAATACAAATACGCTGATGCTGAAAATGCGGCAAAAAGCACAATGACCTCCATCTTGGGAAGATATGCCACCTACTCCGGCAAACCTGTTACCTGGGAAGAAGGCATCAACTCTAACATAAACCTAAAACCTGAAAAGCTGGCTTGGGATGCAATGCCTAAAGTGCTTCCAAACGAAGATGGATTTTATCCTTATGCTGTACCAGGACAAACCAAAGTAATTTAAGCCCATGGAAAGAAGAAAATTCATTCGAAACGTATCCTTAGGTACAGCCGCAGCAGGAATGGTGGGTGTAGGGACTAATCCGACCGTTCAGGCGGCCTCCACAAAAGCAGATGCTACATTCAACCTGGACTATGCCCCTCATTTTGGTATGTTCAAAAATCTTGCAGGAGATGACCTGCTTGATCAAATTACCTACATGCATGAGCGAGGCTTTAGAAGTCTAGAAGACAATGGCATGATGAAAAGAACGCCTGCCATGCAGGAGAAAATTGGCAATCATCTGGCCAAACTGGGGATGACCATGGGTGTCTTTGTTCTAGATAAAGGAGGAAATGGTGCCAATACACTGGCTGCTGGTAAGCAGGAACATGTAGATGTATTTCTTGACGGTTGCAAAAAAGCTGTAGAAGTTGCCAAAAGGGTCAATGCAAAATGGACAACAGTGGTACCTGGAAATTTCCAAAGGAATTTACCCTTGGACATACAAAATGCCAATGTCATTGAAGCCCTAAGAAAAGGAGCTGAAATCCTAGAACCACATGGCTTAACAATGGTGCTTGAACCACTAAGTGATAACCCTGATTTATACCTCAGGTATTCCCCACAAACCTACCTTGTATGTAAAGGAGTGAATAGTCCTAGCTGTAAAATTCTCTATGATATTTACCATCAGCAAAAAAACGAGGGGCATCTTATTACATTAATGGAAATGTGTTGGGATGAAATTGCCTACATACAAATAGGAGATAATCCTGGTAGAAAAGAACCCGGAACTGGAGAAATCAACTTTCAAAATGTCTTTAAATACATTTATGAAAAAGGATACAAAGGAGTTTGTGGCATGGAACACGGCAATTTTGGCTCCGGAAAAGAGGGGAAGCTGTAAGTCACAAAGCCTACAGAAAAGCAGATAGCTTTTTATAGGCCATTAATAAAAGACAAAAAGGGCAGGTATAATCAATACCTGCCCTTTTTTTATGAAACAGAAATAGCAATTAGGCTAAATAACCTTTTCTTTTCAATATAGTCTCTACAAATTTAACTTCATTCTGGGAATTGAAAATCTTGAAAGGAAGATGAATAAATTGTGCCTTGGACAACACAAGAATATAAGCATCGTCTTTAATCTGGGCATCTTTTACCATTTCCCATTTGATTGGCATTCCTTGCTTGCTATTGATTTTCATAAGGATCTGCCTACTATCAATTTCATAGGAAAGCTTTTCAAACATGACTTTATTTTGCTCCATTTGGGTCACCCCTGCAAATTGTATTACCCAAAAAAGCCAATATAAAACATAGGCCAAAATAGCCATACTTATCCACCACCAAGAAGGGATCCAAAAATAGCCACAAGCGATGGCAATTGCGATCAAAACTACCCACCATTGCTCCTTTAAAATATTCATCAACCCTTGTTTGATATAGGTGCCTGTTTCCAGTTTATATTTCTTTGTCTTTACGATCATTTTTAAATATTCATTTTGCTGGGCAAATATCTTACCTTATCCATTAGATAGCAAGTTTATTTGGCATCCCTTTACACTTTTTTACACTTTTTCGGCTCAATGAGAATGGTAAAGTTAGACAGAAGCCTTTTTTATTAAATTTCATTCAAATTGTAGCACTTAGAAAGTCAAACCCACCGCAAGACCCAAATAGAATTTATCCTGCTCTATTTCAATCAATAAAACATAAATAGCTAAAGATTCACTCAGCTTCCTTCCAATTGGAATGTTGGAGAGAAATTCCCACAATTTGGACCAACTTTTGCTTGAGTTTGCACAACTGATCTTGGTTCAATCTCCCGGATTACATGTTGATATATTCAAATTATTATTGTAACTTAAACATCAAACGTTCAATATGATGAATAGCCTGGTGATAGATTTGATTTTATGTGGCATAGCCTATGTAGTATTGATATACTTCGTGGCCACGCTTACTAAGTCAAAAATTCAGCGAAACAGGAAAAACAACGATGATGATGGCGATGGAGGTGTAGAAACCAATACTCCTCCGGTTATTGATTTACCACCGGGCATAGTGTGGCCTTCTGATGAAAAGGAAAAAACGCCCATTCATTTTTAATTTATTTACATTTATTGCACGTCCCTTGGATTAGGAGGCTCATCTCTTTGGGATTATATCCTTTTGGCAAGGAAATTTTAGGCAAGGAGATATCTTCCAAGCAACTGGTATTCCCACACTTTTCACATTTAAAATGGACATGCTCATGGTCATGATGCGCTTCATCTGTACCATGATTGCACAATGCATATTTTGCTGCGCCGGTATCATCCAATACCTTATGCACAAGGTCATTTTCTAGAAAGGTTTTAAGCGTTCTATATATGGTAACCCTATCAAAATTATCCTTCAGCGCATCTTCAAGATCAGCGTGAGACAATGCAATCTTTCTAACTAGAAATGTATTGAGCACCTCTCTTCTACAGCTCGTTACCCGTAGTTTATTGTCTTTTAATATTTCAGCCGTTTTATTAGCCATAAGATTTATTTTGGTAGACGCTAATATCCAACTGTTATTAGGATTTTCCAACTAAATCATGGGAAGAAAGTACTTTCTTCCCTTTTTCCCATGATCCCAAACTATTACTACGAAAATTCTTATCTCATTTTTTTCCATCCTCTAAATACAAGAACACCCCCGGCTACCGCTATCACAGAGGCAATGATCGCAGGTAGTGTTTCCCCATAAATCCAGAATCCTACACCAAATAAGGCGGCATAAACCATAATTGAAGCGATTAGCATCAAGCCAATCTCCATTGGCAATTGACCAAACTCCTCCTTGACATCAGGATATTTGGCCAACAGTTTTTCCAACCATGTGATGCAGGCCTAACTTTTTTATAAAAGGCAAGCAAGACTTCATCATCCTCAGGTTTGGTCAATAAAGTAACTGCAACCCAAGTAATGGTGGTAATGGAAACACCCAATAGTAATTTAAGGTAAGCCATATCATCAGGGATCGGATAGAAGCCTAATTTATTGTGAATAGATTCAAAATATATGGCTACAATAAAGGATACAATCATTGCCGAAATCTCAGTATAGGCATTAATTCTCCACCAAAACCATCTAAGAATAAATATTAATCCGGTACCGGCTCCAATTTGTAACAAAATATTAAAGGCTTCCAATGCATTGGAAAGAACCGTCGCCAACAATGCGGCAAGCACCATTAAACCTACGGTCGAAATTCTACCTACTGCTACTAGTTCTTTGTCCGAAGCATCCGGTTTAACAAACCTTGAATAAAAGTCATTAACAACATAGGAAGAACCCCAATTAAGGTGGGTAGATAGTGTGGACATAACAGCAGCAATCAACGAAGCAAGTACAATCCCAATCAGTCCTTTTGGAAGGAAAGTTAACATTGCAGAATAAGCCAAATCATCCCCTAATTTACTTTCTTCAATATTTGGGAAGGCTGCTTGCATGTCACTCAACTGTGGGAATATTATTAGCGAAGCCAATGCTATGATAATCCAAGGCCATGGACGAATGGCATAATGGGTCACATTGAATAACAGTGTGGCACCAATGGCATTCTTTTCATCCTTGGCAGACAACATCCTTTGCGCGATGTATCCTCCACCTCCCGGCTCAGCTCCTGGGTACCATGTGGCCCACCACTGAATTGCCAAAGGCATAATAAATAGAGGAATAAGTAAATTCCAATCGCTAAAATCGGGGATGATATTTAACTTATCAGAAACATTTGGGTGGGTAAGCAAGGCATCAAGGCTTCCAATTTCAGGAAGGCTTACTATATAAATAGCGGCGCCAAATGCACCGGCCATGGCAATGAAAAATTGGAAAAAGTCTGTAAGTAAAACTCCTTTCAAACCGCCCAATGAACTATAAAATACAGTTACAACAGAAACAATTAAAAGCGTCTCCCAAGAACTAAGACCAAGCATTACCCCGAAGATCTTAATCGCAGCCAAAGAAACTGTCGCCATGATTACAACATTGAAAAAGACTCCCAAATACAAGGCCCTAAACGCTCTTAAAAAAGCAGCACCTTTTCCACCATACCTCAATTCATAAAATTCCAGGTCGGTGGTCACCTCAGAACGTCTCCACAGTTTCGCATAGACAAAAACTGTCAACATTCCTGTCAACAAGAAAGCCCACCACACCCAGTTGCCGGAAACGCCATTTTTTCTTACAATATCTGTTACTAAGTTTGGCGTATCTGCAGAAAAAGTGGTGGCAACCATACTGACACCTAAAAGCCACCATGGCATATTCCTTCCGGAAAGGAAGAATTCTTTAGCGTTCTTACCTGCTGTTTTAGAGGCAAAAACTCCTATTAACATAGAGATAACAAAAAATGAAATAATGATGGCCCAATCAAGGATTGAAATATTCATGGTGACTTATTTATGGTATATTTTTTCTACAAATGATGATGATGTAATAATTTTTATCTCCCAAGTAAGAAGAAAATTTTTCTAAATAAATAAAACTTTTTCAATTATTTTAATTAATTCCTTTAAATATTTGTGGAACCAAGCCTGAGCACTCATTTTAAAGTGTTTGCAATGTCTTCAAAAGTAAATATAAACTCTTTCAATAACATATATTTAAAAGTATCGTAAATTTACTATTTGAAAATGCCAAAAGTGTCAAAATAATTAACCTTATAGGGTTTTTGAATTATAATTATGAAAGAAACAATATTAGATGCCTTAAAATCTGCTTACGCGTTAGACGAAGGCCAAATGGTAGCCAATAGATTCGGTTCGGGTCACATTCATAAGACTTATAAAGTGGATGGCCCCAACAAATCCTATATTTTACAAGAATTTAACGACACTGTTTTTAAATACCCCGAGCGAATTTCAAATAACCTCGGCTATCTTTTGGAAAATTTTGACCCAGCTAAACTTCCTTTTGTGTTGCCTTTACCTATTCCCAACCGGAAAGGTAAATTATTTACTACATTAGACGGTGGGCAATACCGGCTTTTCCCTTTCGTAACAGGGCTCACCAGAGATGATATAGAACAAAAAGAACAAGCAGAAATCGCTGCGGAAGCTTTTGCTTACTTTGTCAAAGTATTTTCTAAAACAGACCCCGGCAAGCTCCAAGATACCATTCAAGATTTTCATAATTTAGAATGGCGCTATGAGCAATTTGACAAAGCCTTAAAAAACCCTGCCATTAAAATTGACAAGGAAACGGAGGAGATGATCGTTTATTATGAGGCCAGAAAGGAGTTATTGAAGCAGTTTAGAATTTATCGTGATCAGTTGCCACTTAGGGCTACTCATAATGACACTAAAATCAACAACCTCATCTTCAGTGAAGACCTTAAGAAGGTCAATGCAGTAATCGATCTGGACACCATCATGGCAGGCTTTGTATTTTATGATTTCGGGGACCTTGCCCGTACCGTTGCTTGTACCAGAGATGAGTCTTCATTGGATTGGGGCAACATTCATGTGGACATGGTTAAATATGAAGGGTTGCTTGAGGGCTTTTATACCGTATTGGCCGGGCAGATTACTGAAAAGGAAATGGAATCGATTCCGTTTGGAGCAGAAATGATGACCCTTATCATGGGCCTGCGCTTTTTAACGGACCATTTGATGGGCAATGTATATTATCAGGTAGATTATAAAGAACAAAACCTTCACCGGTCTAAAAACCAAGCAGAATTGCTCACGGCATTTATGGGGAAAAGACCTGAAATCCAAGCGCTTGAATCTCGACTGAAAAAAGTTTCTGTGAAACATTAATTAATTAGATTTGTCCGGATTCTTTGATACTAAAATCGAATACCTGAAAGGCGTTGGTCCACAAAAGGCAGCGCTAATCAATAAAGAGTTGGATATTTTCACTTTTGGTGAAATGTTACAACATTATCCTTTTAGGTATGAAGACCGGACCAAATATTATAAAATAAATGAAATTCGAGCCGATCTTCAGCAGGTACAGCTTGTAGGTGCCATTTCCTCTTTAGAAATCATCGGTGATGGAAGAAAAAAAGGCTCGTTGCTCAATTTAGGGATGAATCCGGAGCCATTGAATTGACATGGTTTAAAGGCATACAGTGGGTAAGTAAAAGATTGGTCAAAGGGGTGCCTATGGTAGTCTTTGGTAAACCCCAGCAATTTGGCAGAAAAATCAGCATAGCACATCCTGAAATAGAACCACTCACCAATAAACAGGAGAAAGAGACAAGTTTCCAACCTGTTTATCCCACCACAGAGAAATTAAGAAGTCGATACCTAGACAGTAAGGGCATTTCCAAAATAATGGAAACCCTGTTGCCGTTGGTCTTACCTAAAGTTCCGGAAACTTTGCCTCTTTCTCTGTGTCAGTCATTGCGCTTGGAACGAAAACAGGTTGCACTAAAGGAAATTCACTTTCCCTCCGGCCACCAAGCATTAAAAAAAGCTCTTTTCCGTTTGAAATTTGAAGAGTTCTTTTTCTTACAACTTCGTTTATTAAAAATGAACCTTGCCAGAACTGAGAAATTTAGGGGGAAGGTTTTGGACAAAACGGGCTTGCTGACTAAGTTTTACAAAGAATTTCTTCCATTCGACCTTACAAATGCGCAAAAAAGAGTTATTAAGGAAATTTATAGCAACCTGAAATCCGGCCTTCAAATGAACCGACTGGTCCAGGGGGATGTAGGCTCTGGAAAAACCATTGTTGCTTTTATTTGCCTTTTGGTGGCTGTCGATTCAGGGTATCAAACCTGCCTAATGGCCCCTACAGAGATCCTAGCTACCCAGCACTATGAGGGCTTGAAAGGATTTTCGGAACAAATGGGCTTGAAAATTGCGTTACTAACCGGGTCTACCAATAAGAAAAATAGGGCAATCATTCATGAAGCTTTAAAATCGGGAGAGTTGAACCTCTTGGTAGGTACCCATGCGCTATTGGAAGATGTGGTGGTATTTAAGCAGTTAGGTTTGGCCATTATTGATGAACAACATCGATTTGGGGTGGCCCAAAGGGCGAAATTATGGGGTAAAAACAGTGATTTTTACCCACATGTGCTGGTAATGACTGCTACTCCTATCCCCAGAACCCTTGCCATGACGGTGTATGGAGATCTGGATATTTCTGTAATTGATGAACTGCCGGCAGGAAGAAAGGCCATACAGACGGTTCACCGATATGACAAAGACCGGCTCAAGGTTTTTGGATTTTTGAAAAAGAAATAGCAAAAGGTCGACAGGTGTATATCGTATATCCTTTGATTGAAGATTCAGAAAAAAGCGATCTCAAAAGCCTGATGGATGGGTACGAAAGCATTTGCCGGGCATTCCCTGAACTGCCCGTTGGCATATTACATGGCAATATGAAGCCCGCTGATAAGGAGTTTGAGATGAATCGATTTGTCAAAGATGAAACAAAAATAATGGTAGCTACCACGGTTATCGAAGTAGGGGTAAACGTACCAAACGCATCAGTAATGGTGATCGAAAATGCCGAAAGGTTTGGTTTGTCTCAACTCCACCAATTGCGAGGCAGGGTAGGAAGAGGGTCAGACCAATCTTATTGCATATTAATGAGTAAATATGAGCTTAGCAAGGACAGTAGGGTAAGGCTAGATACCATGGTGAGAACCAACGATGGATTTGAGATTGCTGATGTGGACCTTAGACTACGTGGCCCGGGGGATTTGGCAGGCACCCAGCAGTCGGGAATTACAGACTTAAAGATTGCAGACATTGGCAAAGACAGCGATATTTTGGTACAAGCAAGGGCTTCAGCACAAGCAATTCTGGAGAAAGACCCACACCTAATTGAAATGGAAAACAAACCTATCGCCGATCAACTCTCCAGACTTAGAAAGAATGAAATGAATTGGAGTAGGATCTCCTGAACTATTTGTATAAAAAAGCCAAATTTCGAAGAGAAGCCATTAAATTGGTATGTTTTTCGTTACAGATTACTTAAAACAAGACAATTATGTGGAACAAGATAATTTTTCGAAGCATTGTATTGATAATACCTCTGTGGTATGCATGTGTACCGCAAAAGAAATACAATGAAGTAAACATAAGGAATGCAGAAATGATGCGTTCTTTAAGAACGACTGAAAACAAGCTAGACAGCACCAATAATAGCCTTGAAACATTTATTAAAAAAGCTGATAAGCTGGAAGAAGATTTAGAGGCGTCCAATAGAAAAAATGAAGCATTGGAGACTAAACTTGAAAGGGCCATTGCAACTTCATCTTCTGTGCAACAAGAGCTTACTGCAAAGGAGCAAAGGATGATGGAACAACAGGAAAGGCTAGATCTTTTGCAAAACTTGCTGGATGAACAAAGAGCAGTTATGGAAGGCCTTAAAACAACGATTGATAAAGCCTTGGTTCAATACCGATCTGATGAACTCCAGGTATTTGAGCAGGATGGAAAACTTTATGTGTCCTTGCAAGATAAATTATTGTTTCCTTCAGGTAGTGCCACAGTAAATAAAGATGGAAAAGAAGCTTTGAGCAAATTGGCCGCCGTGATAAACAATAGTCCGGACATTCAAATATTGGTGGAAGGACACACTGATAATGTCCCAATTAGGGGCCGGTTCGAAGACAATTGGGCATTGAGCACAGCCAGGGCAACAGCAATTGTTCGCGTCTTGACCAATGCCTATGATGTGCAGCCGGAACGTGTAACAGCTGCCGGAAGGAGTTTTTATTACCCCAAAGCATCTAATGAAACCCCTGAAGGAAGGGCAAAAAACCGGAGGACAGAAATCATTCTTACCCCCAATTAAATGAATTGTTCCAATTGCTGAGGTAAGTCAAAATAATATGTCATTTAGTTATTATATCATTTATAAACCTTTTGGTGTCTTGAGTCAATTTAGTGGTGAAGGAAAAACCCTTGGTTCACTTGGAGACTTCCCTTCGGATGTTTATCCTGTAGGTAGGTTAGACAAAGACAGCGAAGGCTTATTAATCTTGACCAATGACAAAAGGCTCAATCATTTATTACTTGACCCCACCTATTTACATGAAAGAACTTATTGGGTACAAGTAGAAGGGGAAATCACAGCACAAGCCATACTAAGTCTGGAGCAAGGGGTAATGATAAGTGTTAATAAAAAGCCCCACAAAACCTTAAAAGCCAAGGCGAAAATCCTTCAAGGTATTGAATCACTTTTGCCCGAAAGAGACCCACCCATACGCTTCAGAAAAAGTGTACCTGACACTTGGGTAGCAATTAGTCTTAAAGAAGGTAAAAATAGACAGGTAAGAAAAATGACCGCTGCTGTGGGCTTTCCTACACTGCGACTCGTTAGGTGGTCAGTAGAAAATTTAACAATCGAAGGTTTTGAGATAGGAGAAGTTAGGTCATTCGACCAAGATACCATTTATTCTTCTTTAGGGATTTCATTAAAGACACAACCCGAAAATCCCTTTAAAAGCACCAAAATTAAAAAAACAAAAAAGAAGAAAAGGTTCTAAATTGTGATAAAGAATGTTTTATTCTAATTTAGGCTTCTTATAGGCAAAATATCAATAGAAATTTCAAATACCCATTATGCATCAGGAGAAGATTCAGGAAGTTATAAATGAAGTAAAAAAGATTGTAGTTGGTCAGGAAAAGATGGTCAACAGACTCTTAATTGGCTTGTTTACCAATGGACATATTTTATTAGAAGGGGTACCTGGGCTAGCCAAAACCCTTACCGTTAACACACTTTCCAAAGTGCTTCATCTGGATTTTAAACGAATTCAATTTACCCCTGATTTGTTACCTGCCGACTTGATAGGTACCATGATCTACAATCAGTTGAATGCAAATTTTGAAGTAAAAAAGGGACCGATATTTTCCAATATAATTTTAGCAGATGAGATCAATAGATCTCCTGCGAAAGTACAATCAGCATTGCTCGAAGCAATGCAGGAAAAACAAGTTACCATCGGAGAAAACACCTTCTCTCTCGACAAGCCATTTTTGGTTTTGGCAACACAAAATCCTGTAGACCAGGAGGGGACTTATCCACTTCCTGAAGCCCAGGTAGATAGATTTATGATGAAGGTGAATATAGAATACCCTTCCAAGGCTGATGAATTGGAAGTGATGCGGAGAATGACCAATTCCAAATTTACTTCTGAGGTACGTCCAATTTTAAACAAAGAGGAAATTTTCGATATAAGATCCGCTATCAATGAAGTTCAAATTGCAGAGGCCTTAGAGAATTACATCATTGAGATTGTCTTTTCCACTAGGTTTCCTGAAAAATACGGCATGCATGAGGAGGCCAAATACATTCAATTTGGCGCCTCGCCCAGGGCATCGATTAACCTAAACCTTGCGGCCAAGGCCAATGCTTTTATGCAGGGTAGGGATTATGTATTGCCGGAAGACATTAAAGAGGTGGCTGAAGATGTACTTAATCACAGGATTATTCTCAATTATGAAGCTGAAGCGGACAATGTAAGCACCCGAGATCTGATCAATAAAATTCTAGATAAAATACCTTTGAACAAATCGGCTACATTACAGTAACATAATTTTGCCGGAGGAAGTAGGGATTTGAATGAATAAAAACAAGCTATATTGGTTGTTACAAATTTTTGGTTGGCTGAGCTTTGCTTTGGTCAACCTGTTTTTTGTATCCATGGCTCGCGGTATTACCCCCATTCAGATTGGTGCCTATTTTTCTTTGGCCATTGTCTATTTCGTCTCCACACATTTTTTTAGGTATCAAATTAAACACAATAGTTGGCTTGAATTCCCTACCACCAAGCTAATTAGCCACGTATTGACAGCTGTATTGATTTTGAGCTTGGTGAATACCCTTTCACAAATCCTAATCAATTGGATTTTTGGCACCTTACATTACCCTCAAGATTTTAGACCTTTGGTATTGATGGTCAATCTGTTTACCAGCTTTCTTTATTATTCCCTGTGGTCCTTGTTATATTTTCTATTCTATTTTCTAGACAACTACAACTCCAGTCTTCAATACCAAGCCAGAATCAATGAAATTAAATTGATACACTTACGCAATCAACTAAATCCTCATTTTATATTTAATGCACTGAATAGTGTCCGTGCATTGGTAGATGAAGACCCAATTAAAGCCAAATCTGCCATTACCCAACTGTCCAATATTTTAAGGTATTCCTTAGTGGTGGACAAGCACAAAACCATTCCCTTATCTGAAGAAATGAAGACGGTGAAAGACTACTTGAACCTTGAATCCATTCGTTTTGAGGAGCGGTTAAAAGTAATTTACGATGTAGAACCCAAGACCAATCAATACCGTATTCCACCTATGATGCTTCAGACAATTGTTGAGAATGCCATCAAACATGGCATTTCAAATTTGATGAAAGGGGGAATTATAGAAGTCAAATGTACAGTAGGGCTGTTAGATGATTTATACATTTGGGTAAGAAACAGTGGGCAATTAAAACCTTCCGGAACACCCAAGAAAAAGGGAGAGGGGCACGGTATTGCCAACACCATTCAACGGTTAAAACTTATTTTTGGAAACAAGGCCTCTTTCAAGATTTTCAATTATGGAAATGAATTTGTGGTTACAGAAATAAAAATACCAAAACAAAAAGGTTAAATTTAGGTTAAAATATAAATAGTATGCGCGTATTAGTAGTAGATGATGAAAGATTGGCTAGAAAAGAGCTTATCAGCTTACTTAGTCAAAATGACAATATTGAGATTCTAGGGGAGGCACCAAATGTGGACGAGGCCAAAGAAAAAATAGAATCCCTACAACCTGATGTTGTGTTCTTGGATATTCAAATGCCTGAAAAAACAGGTTTTGACCTACTTGAGGAGTTGGACTATGTCCCTTTGGTGGTATTTATTACCGCTTATGATGAATTTGCCTTACAGGCTTTTCAAGTTAATGCCTTGGATTATTTACTGAAGCCAATTGAGCCGGATAGATTAACAGAAACGCTTAAAAAACTCGAGAAAAAGCTTGAGGAATTAAAAAAAGAAGAGGCTTTGGAGGTTGATTTGCCTAAGGACAAACTTTCCTTAAACGATCAGGTTTTTGTTAAAGATGGCGACAAATGTTGGTTTGTAAAATTGGCAAATGTAAGGTTGTTTGAATCTGATGGTAATTATATCAAAGTATATTTTGAGAAAAATAAACCAATGATTCACAAGTCATTGAATGCATTGGATGAGCGATTGGATGAAAAGTCTTTCTTTAGAGCTAGCAGAAAACATATCATAAACTTAAGTTGGGTAGAAAGTATCGAACCTTGGTTTAATGGTGGGCTGGTAGTGACATTAAAGGGAGGAGAACGGATTGAAGTAAGTAGAAGGCAGGCCGCTAGATTTAAAGACCTGATGAGTTTATAACCATTTTAAGAAAAAATAATGAAATCAAATGGTCAGTTAATTGGTTGTTCTGTGCATTTATTTGTATTTTATTTGTAAATTTCGTTGAAGTGTTAATTTTTAGATTTTTCAATTAAAACAGTATAGAAATGAAAGAAGAACGGATACTGATCGTTGAGGACGATGTAAATATTTCCGAAAATATTGAAGAAATATTACAACTTTTAGGTTATGTAAATATTGATATTGCCAATTCTGCAAACCAAGCCATCAAAGTAGTAAAAAAATCCGCCCGGACATGGTATTTATGGATATCAAGTTGAAAGGAGATAAGGATGGCATTGAGTTGGGGGAAATAATCCAGCAGATGGTGGATGCTCCTATTGTATATGTAACCTCTTATAGTGATCCTGCCATCATAGAAAGAGCAAAAAGAACACACCCCGCCGGGTTTATTGTGAAACCTTTCAATAGCAATGACATCCATGCCATGGTTGAAATTGTTTTATATAACCAAAGGACAAGGCCGGCTTTATCTGAGAGTGCTTCTTCAAAAATAGCAGAAAGCCCTTATTTGGTAGTAGATGCAGTTTATATCAAAGCTGACAATAGCTTTGAAAGGGTAGATTACAGCGACATCTACTATGTGGAAGCAAATGGTAACATGGTGACTATATTCTCTAAAAACAGAAATTTTACCATTAGGAAATCAATGAAGGACATGGAAGAAAAACTGCCTTCAAATTTATTCTTGAGGGTTCAAAAGTCATATATAGTCCAACTGGCACAGATAGAAAGCTTCAACACCAAAGAAATTAACCTAAAAACAGGTGATGTTGTTCAGGTGGGAAGACAGTATTACAACAGCTTCTTGGCAAAACTCAACACCATTACTGAAAGTTAATTAAAAACATCAAAAAAAGGAATATGCAATAGTCATGCTATTGCATATTCCTTATTAGAGTAAGTCATTGGCTAAATTGGCCAATTCAGACCTTTCTCCTTTTTCAAGTTTAATGTGTGCATATAAAGGGTGTTTTCTCACCCTATCGATAAGGTAAGAAAGTCCATTGCTTTGACTATCAAGATAGGGCGTGTCAATCTGAAAAACATCACCGGTAAAAATTATTTTTGTATTCTCTCCAGCTCTGGTTATAATGGTCTTCACTTCATGAGGAGTTAAATTCTGGGCTTCATCCACAATAAAGAAAATATTGGACAAACTGCGTCCACGAATATAAGCAAGCGGTTGAATGACCAATTTTTCTTGATTGATCATGTCGTTTATTCTTTGGTATTCTTTATCCGTTTCTTGATATTGGTTTTGGATAAACTTTAAATTGTCCCAAAGGGGTTCCATATATGGATTTAGCTTAGACTTAATATCCCCAGGCAAATACCCAATATCTTTATTGCTTAACGGTACAATTGGTCTTGCTAAAAATATTTGCTTATAATCTTTCCGCTGCTCCAAAGCTCCGGCAAGGGCAAGCAAGGTTTTGCCTGTTCCGGCTACACCCTGAATGGTCATCAACTTAATATTGGGATCCAATATAGCATTCAATGCAAATGCCTGTTCTGCATTTTTAGGACTTATATTGTAAGCTTTAGTCTTAGAAATTTTCGAAAAATCATTTTGCTCAGCATGATAAAAAGCAAGAATTGAAGCATTGCTTTCTAGGCCTTTTAAAATATAAAAGGTATTGTTTTCCGGTAAGTTTTTTTCCTTTTCCCAAAAACCCTTGCTCCTGTAAGGTTGCCTTTTTCATACAAATCGTCGATTATCTCATTGTCTAAATTGTCAATAATCCCTTTACCGGTATTTTCAATTTCACTTATATTTTTGATTTTGCCCGTTTCATAATCCTCTGCTGCAATATCCAAAGATTTGGCTTTCAACCTTAAGTTGATGTCCTTACTTACCAAGATAACCTTTCTATTGGTTTCGGTTTGTTTAAGACTTAATGCTGCATTTAGAATCTTATGGTCATTCTTTTCTTCTCCAAAAATTTCATTGGCGTTGAGCTTATTTTCCGGGTTCATCATGATTTTAAAGGAGCCCTTGTTCTTACCGTTCAAAGGTGTCCAATTTTGAATCATCTGATCCTTAGAAAGTTTGTCTAAAAGCCGGATAAATTCTCGGGATTCAAAATTCTTGGTATCATTTCCTTTTTTAAACTGATCCAGTTCCTCCAATACAGTTATTGGGATGACTATATCATGTTCTTCAAAGTTCATAATGGAATGGTGATCATATAAAATCACCGATGTATCGAGAACAAAAATTTTCGAGGTACTACTTGTTGCCTTTTTTGCCATAAAGCCTATCTGAAAGTAAAAGTCTCTTAATAATAATTATTTTAATTCACAATGCTTAAAAAAGAGAAGCTAAAATTAACTCACATTTAATACTCAATGCCATTCAAATTCATAAGACGCTAATAAACTGCCGGTTAGGCCCTTGTTTATTTTCTTTAAAAATAAATTATAATGGCCTCAACAAGAAATAAGGCCATTCGTCACCTTTCGGCTCTCCAATTATAGCCCGGAAAACGTTAAAAAAACTATTGCAGGATTACGACTTTAGAAGCCAAGGAAACCAAAATGCTTGTTTTTGATAATTTATTTGTGATATATTGGTTTCATAAGCCTACATTTTTTTCTTTGAAATCAGAAGAATAATTCACTATGAAAGATCCCAAGACTTTAACAGCTGTAGCCAATTTTCACCAAACTTTTAAACACCCAATTTTGCCTTCACCGGAGATACCTGATGAATCCCGCTGCAAACTACGGGTATCTTTAATCGCAGAAGAACTAAAGGAACTAGAAGAAGCAATTGCCAATGATGACTTGGTGGAAGTCGCTGATGCACTTTGTGACATTCAGTATGTACTATCAGGTGCCGTATTGGAATTTGGCTTGGCAGATCAATTCAAAACGCTATTTGACGAGGTGCAACGTTCTAATATGAGCAAGGCCTGTAAAAATGAAAAAGAGGCAATGGACACTGTTGCACATTATCAAGCTAAGGGCACAGATTGTTATTACGTTAAATCTGACGATGTATTTCTCGTCTACCGCAAGGAAGACAATAAAACCCTTAAATCAATTAACTATTCCCCTGCTGATTTAAGCACTATTCTAAAAATTCTTAACCATATCCCTACCATTGAACCGGCAATAGTTTCCATACTGTTGTCGGGATTTTGTACTTGCTATTTTTTTCATGACTGGTCGAAGTTTGAGCGATAGCGGTAACTTCGACCTATCTGTTGATAGTTTTCAACTTCAGTGGGTTTATTTACGCTCTTCTAAACTTATACCAGAAAAGGTAAATCCTGTATTATTTTTTCTCCCTAAAATCTGTAGGAGACAGTCCCTCTTGATTTTTAAAGAACCTACTAAAGGATTGTATGTCCTGAAAGCCCAATTCATAGCCAATCTCAGAAACATCCTTATCCGTGTAAAACAACATCCTTCGTGCTTCCAGCACAATTCTTTCCTGAATGACCTGCAATGGTGTTTTCTCACATAACTTTTTGAAGGTATTAGAGATGGTTTTAGGGGCTTTAAATAGCAATTCTGAATATTCGGCCACAGTATGTTTTTCTCTGAAATGCGTTTCTACCAAAAAGTTAAACTCCCTAAACAAATCATTTTGTTTGGGCGTAGGGCTTTCATGAAATTTTTGCCTCTTGAAAATACGGGTACATAGAATAAGTATCCTTTTGAGCATCATTTGAAGCATCTCAAGCTGAAGATCATCCTTCATTTCAAATTCTAGAACTGCCATTTTCCAGGCAGTTTCCAATATTTCCAGTTCCTTGTCGGCTGCCTTTATAATGGGAGGAGTGGCCGCTCCATAATACAACACCCCCTTGCAACTGACCTCACTGTCATGATCCAAAATACAATAAAACTGCCGATTGAACCTTAGTAGGTTGATTGAATTGATTTTTTCATATTCTAGCTTATTGAGCTGGGACAAGCTTAGCAGTTCATTTTTATTGAAAGTATAAGGAATCCCATCTATCAGTAATTTGTTATTGTCTGAGGTAAACCAGATCAATTTCAAAACCTCCGGCTGACTTTCTAACAGGTGTCTACAATTAGAAGAGTCAATGGATTGAATTTCAAAATATTCGTTTTGCTTGCCTGTATATATCATCTTTGGTAAATAACCCTACATTATCCTTTACTGGTCGAAGTTACGATTTGCTAAAAATTAGACCAGTAGAGCACAGATTAAACCATAAATTTATTGGGATTTTTACGGTTAGGTCTAAAGCTTACGATCTCAATATGATCTTCTTTGACCCGGTAATATATGCTCGTCTGTTTACTAAAAACACATTTTCTTAAACCTTTCCTTTTATTAGATTCACGGTACATCTCAGGAGATTCTGATAACTGATCCAGTCTTTTTTCAAGGAGTAAATATATTTCCTTTGCCTTTTTCTGTCCGAAGTTTTGAAGAACATAATCAAGCAATTCCATTTCTTCTTGCCTGGCACGGAGAGAATAGCGGATTGATAATTTCAAATCTAAAAATTAAACCGTTTTTTGATTTCATCACGAACAGCTTCTTGAGACAAAAACTGGCCTTTATCCAGTTGCGCCAATCCTTCATCGATGGCTGCACGGTCATCCGTACTTAACTCTTCCCAAAAATCCACTTCATCATCAATTTTTAAAAGCGATTTGACCGCATTCAAAACATGCTCATCATTACTATTGATGATTTCCGATATGATCTTGTATTTTACCGCAATATCCATTGGATTATTTTTTATTATTTAAAGTTAACGATTTTTAAATTTACTTTATTGCTGTTATCACAGTAGATTAAGAATACACAGCAAATTTGAAACGAATCAGGATTTCACACTGGTCATAATTTAAGCGATAGCAGCAACTTCGTCCCTTCATAACGAAAGTTTTCAACTTGAGTGGGTCTAAAACATACTTATCACTCCAAATGAAAAAATTGAAATAAACCTAATAATTCACCACCTGAGGCTAATTTATGAAAGTTGAAAACTTTCGTCATTTTAGGTCTAAGTTACGCTTTGCTAAACTTAGACCAGAAGCCATTACAATTTGTCTTTCACGTAATTGGTCAGCATTTTATACAGGTGCCAGGTGGTATTTCCACCGTGAATCCCGTGATTTCTATTGGGATAGTAAAAACTATCAAACTGCTTGTCTGCAGCGATAAGAGCATCCACCAAAGCAACACTGTTTTGAAAGTGCACATTGTCATCGCCCGTTCCATGTACCAACAGGAAGTTACCATATAGCTTGTTTACATGATTGATGGGGCTGAAGTCATCGTATCCGGCGGGGTTTAGCTGAGGGGTCTGTAAAAAGCGCTCGGTATATATGGTATCATAGTACCTCCAGCTGGTTACCGGTGCTACTGCCATGGCTGTTTTGAAAGTTTCATTACCGATCATCAGTGCCAGCGAAGACATATAGCCTCCATAAGACCAACCCCATATACCAATACGGCTTGCATCCACATAAGGCAGTTCCGCGAGGTATTTCGCTCCTGCGATTTGGTCTTCTGTTTCCAGTTTTCCCAACTGATTGTAAGTGCTGTGCTTGAAGTCCCTACCTCTTCCTCCGGTGCCTCTATTGTCAATGCCTACCACGATATACCCTTCGGCTGCCAAGTGCTGGTGCCACCAATCACGGGTACTTCCCCAGTTGTTCATAACATTCTGAGAACCCGGTCCACCATACACGTACATGAGCACAGGATAGGTTTTTGATGGATCGAAAGTTGCAGGCTTTATCATATAGCCATTCAAGCTGGTACCATCTATGGTTTTAAAGTCAAAAACTCCTTTGGGAGATAGGCATATTCCTTCATTTTCTTTTGAAGTGCATTATTGTCTTCCAACACCTTAATTTCTTTCCCTTCTTTATCACTCAAAACAACCTGCAATGGCTGCGTAACGGTGCTGTAAGCGTCAATATAATACTGCTGATCGGGACTCATATTAATGGAATGGGTTCCTTCCTGAGGTGTAAGTAGTTTTTTCTTTTTTCCATTAAGATTAATGGAATAAAAGTGTCTCTCCAATGGAGACTGTTCGGTAGAAACATAGTAAACTTTTCCTGCTTTGCTGTCCACAGCCACCAACTCGGTTACTTCCCAATCTCCTTTGGTAATTTGGCGGATTAGCTTTCCTTCCAGGTCATATTGATAGACATGCTTGAACCCATCTTTTTCAGAGGTGCCAATGAACCCCTCTCCATCAGGAAGGAAGAGGAAATTGTCATTGTAATCCATGTCCACATAGGTGTCCGATGTTTCGGATAGAATGTTTTTTGATTCTCCTGTCTGGCTGTCTGCAAACAAGATGTCCATCTGATTTTGCAACCTGTTTAATCGAATAACAGCAAGGGTATTGTTGTCTTCTGCCCAATACATTCTGGGCAGATAAATGTCTGAATCAGCACCGGTATCTACAGTTTGGGTCTGCTCCTTTTCAAGGTTATAAATTTGAATACTAACGATTGCATTTTTCTCTCCGGCTTTGGGATATTTAAAATGCTCATCTTCCGGATACAAAGCTCCCCATTTTTGCATGTTAAAGACAGGCACTTCTCTTTCGTCAAAGCGTATATAGGCCAGTTTATTGCCATCATTGGACCAGAAAAAGGCCTTGGACATAGAGAATTCCTCTTCATAAACCCAATCCGCAGCCCCATTGATAATTGCATTCTTGGCACCATCCCTGGTCACTTGAACCTTATTATTGGTTTTTAGATCCAAGTAGTAGAGGTTATTCTCCTTTACGTAGGCGACTTTCTGATTGTCAGGAGACAGGGTGGCATAGGAGATTTTATCCCCGTTTTCCAATTCTTTTAAGCTGCCTGTTTTCAAGTCAAGCAAATGATAGATTGCTTTGGTGGATCGCCTATAGATCGGTTCTACTTCAGATGTAAGTAAGGCCATGCTTTCCTCCGGATTGAAGGCGTAATTGCTAAAATTGAGTCCCAATTCCCTACCATCTATCAGTACTTCACTCTCCTCCCCTGTCGCCACATTAATCCTTACTACCTGTGGAAATCCTGCTACCATTTTTAAACTGCTGTAGTATTTCCCATCCTTCATCCAATTAATGCCTTGAACTGTTTTAGGGGCAAACACCTGGTCCTTAATGACCGCTTCAAGAGTTAATTTTTTATTATCCTGTGCCAATCCACTAGTTGTAAAGAGTAAGACATAGACCAAAAAGGCCTGTATTTTATAGTATCGTTTCATATTTTTCTCCTTTTAGCCAAGTGCGCAAAAGACACTCCGACCTATATGACACCCAAAGGTAATTAAACGGTAATTACTTTAAAAACCGCCAACATGCCAATCGGGGTTTGCAGTGAAATTGTAAAGTGATCCCAATTATTATCTGAAAAGAAACTGAGTAGTCACCTAACCAAAACATTGGCCCTCTTTTAAAACCAACCTTAGGCAATTAATTGATTAATAGTTTTTTAACGCTTTTAACTTTTCTAATTCTCAGACAATCAGAAATATTTTCATTATCTTAAAATCCCAACAACCGATAATCCCTCATGTTGAAATTAAAAATACTTTTTATAATAGTACTTATTGGTTGTGGCTGCGAGGAAAAACCAGTAGCTGTTAACTTTCAGCAGGGTTATCATGGAAAAATTTCTGAAGGCCAATCAAAATTAATCCATACGGAAGCAAAAGGTTTTTTCAACCAAACCCAGTTATCCATAGCTATAATCAAGAATGGAAAGCCGGAATTTTATGGAGTGAAAATAGAAAATGACACCATGTTTTCAGTGGAGAACCAAGATAGTGTCTTCGAAATTGGGTCTATCTCAAAAGTTTTTACCGCCACATTACTGGCAGACTTGAGTCTCGATGGCAAGTTAAACCTCAATGACCCTGCGGGTAAATATTTGCCATGGAAACTGAAAAACACCCCTGAATTCACTTTGCAACAACTTTCCAACCACAGCTCAGGTTTGCCTAGGCTCCCTGATAATCTGATCCTTTCAGAAGTGGATATGAGCAATCCCTACAAAGATTATGGTGAAGAAAAATTAGGCTTTTATCTCACCGAACAGCTAGAACTACAACAGGATCCGGGACTAAAATTTGACTATTCAAATCTTGGGGTGGGGCTACTGGGCTACATGCTCACAAGAATAGATTCCTCAAGCTATGAAGAAATGATACAAAATAGGATTGCCATTCCATTTCAAATGGAATCCACGACCGTCAATAGAGAAAAGGTAATGCCTCAGCTTGTCAAAGGTTTGGATGTGGAAGGTAAAGAAACGCCCAATTGGGATTTAAACGTATTGCAAGGTGCTGGAGCCATTCTATCCAGTACCCAAGATCTGACCAAGTTTGCACTGGCCCAATTCAATCCTGCCAATCAGACATTGGCGCTTACACAAAAGAAAACTTTTTCCGTCACCGCCTATGAAAAGGCCATAGGATTAGGCTGGATGATTGAAAATAAAAAAGATGGTAAATGGTTATGGCATGGTGGTGGAACCGGTGGCTATTCTTCTTCTTTTACCTTGGATTTGGATAGGAAAAATGCTGTCATCATTTTATCCAATGTCTCTGGTTTTTCAGAAAATGTGGTAAACATTTCAAATCTAGGTTCAAGGTTAATGGAGATGATAGAAGATTAAATTCTTTACTCGAAACTTAATTTAACAAAGCTACCATCAATTACCTATATTAAGCCTTGTGATTTGAAAAATCCCTTTCAGTGTTAAATTCACATCAACAGTATTGAATCTATCCCCTAAGTGACCCATCAAAGATGACATACCTCCGGTGACAATCAACTGATATTTACAATTGGTTTCTTTTTCTATGGCCTCCACCATTCCTTTCACTAAGCCTGAATACCCATAAAAGATGCCGGCCTGGATAGCGTGGACCGTATTTTTCCCCAAGGCTGATTCCGGCAACTTCAGTTCAACTCTTGGAAGTTTCGCTGTATTGTTAAACAGGGAATTGATGGCTGTTTTGATTCCGGGAACAATATTTACTCCAATTACTTCCCCTTCTTTAGCCACCACACTAAATGTCAAGGCTGTTCCAAAATCCACAATAATACAAGCAGTCCTAAACCTCAAGTAAGCCGCTGTAATGTTTGCCATTAGGTCCGTACCTATTTCTCTGGGGTTCATTGCGGTGACTGGCAGTTTATTATAGCTATTTTCATTGATAACGTAAGGTTTTTTACCAAAAAACCGCTCACAGAACTGAATCAACACAGGCTCTAAATCGGGTACAACTGTACTCATTCCTATTTGATCAATAGAATCGGTCCCCCATCCTTTCTCTAAAAAATACATGGCTACTTTTCTCTCAAGATTAAAAACCCTAAGATCTTTTTTTGTTGGGACCCGAAGTACTTCTTCCCAAGCGTTAGTTTCATCTTGGTAAAAACCAAATACAATATTAGAATTTCCTGCATCAATTGATAGAAACATGTTTTAAAGGGTTAAGTCATAAAGATAAAAATTGTAAGTGATCCCATAAGCAAAAATACTCCAATAAAAATTTTAGATAAAGCTTCTGCTTACAAAGGTAAAGTTGACCAATTTTATTAATTTCAAATCATGTATACTGTTAGAGAAGGAAAAAAGAGGATTTACCGGCTATTCTTGAATTAATCAAAGAATTGGCATTGTATGAAAAAGCACCTGAAGAAGTGACCAATACCCTTGAAATGATGGAAAAGGATGGCTTTGGTCCTCAACCGGTTTTTGGCTTTTATGTTTTGGAAAAGGAGGATACCCAGCGCATTATTGGAACCGCCATATATTATTACCGTTACAGCACATGGAAAGGCAAGCGACTTTACTTAGAAGATTATATTGTCACCGAAAAAGAGCGTGGAAAAGGTGCCGGCAAACTGCTTTTTGAAAGAGTAATGGCCAAATCACTCGAGGAGGGTTGCACAGGAATGATGTGGCAGGTCCTTGATTGGAATGAACCTGCAATCAGATTTTATAAGAAATACAGTGCTCGAATGGAATCTGAATGGATCAATTGTAATCTCCAAGCTGAAAAAATTAAGGAAATGTTAGCTAAATGATTGCTTATGGCTCACCATTGGTGTACTCATTCTAATGAATTCCTTAAAGAATATCATTTCCATTCAATTAAATGATTCTGCGGGTCCTTCTAAAACTCCAATCATTTAAAGTTTAAATTTATTTTGAGGTATTTGCCTAAGTTTAAACCTCTCGGCCTTAATTCTTGTTACCCTACTATGAAAGGTTTTAGATTCAGCAAATTTGTCCCACAAAAGGACGAAGATAAAAATACATTTGAACAGCTCTTGGATATTTTCCTGCAGTTGGTCACCATGACAGGGGGAGATGCTGCTGAAGCTCTGAGTTGGCTCACAGATTTGGACAAGAGATACAATATGACCAAGCCTGGCTATGGTATTGGAGACTTTATTGATGACCTCAAGAGCAAAGGTTATTTAGATGAGAAAAAGGGCAATGGAGAAATAAAGATAACAGGAAAAGCAGAGCAATCCATCCGAAAAAATGCTTTGGAAGAAATTTTCGGAAAACTTAAGCGGGGAAAAGGAGGACAGCACAAGACCAACCACACGGGACCCGGAGAGGAAAGAGGCACAGATCGAAGACCTTTTGCTTTTGGAGACAATTTAGATCAGATTGCATTGACAGATTCTCTAAGAAATGCACAGATCAACCATGGTTTCTCCGGTGACTTCCTATTGACCGAAGATGATCTTGAAGTTGTAGAGAGTGAAATGCGAACACAAACCTCTACTGTTTTGATGATTGACATCTCACACAGCATGATCTTATACGGTGAAGACCGCATCACCCCGGCAAAAAAAGTAGCCATGGCCTTGGCCGAATTGGTAAAAACCAGATACCCTAAAGATACGCTGGATGTAATTGTATTTGGGAATGATGCTTGGCAAATTGAAATCAAAGACTTACCCTACCTTCAGGTTGGCCCTTACCACACCAATACAGTAGCCGGACTTGAATTGGCCATGAACCTCTTAAGGAGGAGAAAAACCCAAACAAACAGATTTTCATGATCACTGATGGCAAACCTACTTGCCTTAAGGTGGGCATCAAGTATTACAAAAACAGCTTTGGTATAGACAGCAAAATCCTCAAGGAAACGCTAAAACTTGCCGCTCAATGCAGAAGGCTGAAAATTCCTGTCACCACATTTATGATTGCTTCTGACCCTTATCTAAAGGAATTTGTTAAGGAATTTACTAAGGTCAATAATGGCAATGCTTATTATAGCAACTTACAAGGATTGGGACATTTAATTTTTGAAGATTACCGAAGAAATAGAACCAAACGTTTTTAAATAATGGAATACACCAAAATGAAAGCAAAAGATTTATTAAAAATAAAAACCCTGGGACAGTTAAAAGCGGTTGGTTACAGTCCCAAATCCATCAAAGAAGAACTTAGAGACAATCTCATTCGCAAAATCAAGAACAAAGAAAATGTTTTTGAAGGAGTATGGGGATACGAAGATACGGTGATTCCTGATATTGAAAGAGCCATTCTTTCCAAACACAATATCAACTTCCTAGGGCTGAGAGGACAAGCCAAAACAAGGATTGCAAGAATGATGACCATGCTATTGGATGATTATGTACCGGTAGTAAAAGGGGCAGAACTTAATGATGATCCACTCATGCCCATCTCCACATTTGCCAAAACATTGATCGATGAAAAAGGAGATGACACCCCTATTTTCTGGTGGGCAAAAGAAGAGCGCTACACAGAAAAATTGGCCACTCCGGATGTGTCGGTTGCAGATCTAATAGGTGATGTGGACCCCATTAAAGCGGCTACTATGAAGCTGTCATACAATGACGAAAAAGTCATCCATTTTGGTCTTGTTCCAAGGTCAAATCGGTCCCTATTTGTCATTAATGAATTACCGGATTTACAGGCCAGGATTCAGGTCGCCCTATTTAATATTTTACAAGAAGGGGATATACAAATCAGGGGATTTAAATTGAGGCTTCCTTTGGATATCCAATTTGTTTTCACAGCAAACCCAGAAGATTATACCAACAGAGGAACCATCGTTACGCCGCTTAAAGATAGGATTGAAAGTCAAATCATTACTCATTATCCGAAAAGCATCGAAATTGGTAGAAAGATAACTGAACAGGAAGCTAACGTCAACAACAGGCCGATGGAAAGGATCCATGTTCCTGAATTGATGAAAAACTTGATCGAACAAATTGCAGTAGAAGCACGAGAAAGTGAGTATGTAGATGAAAAAAGTGGTGTTTCTGCAAGATTGACTATTTCGGCCTATGAAAACCTTATTTCTGCTGCGGAGCGCAGATTGTATATGAATGGCGAAAATGAAACCATCGTCAGAATTGTTGACCTAATAGGGGTTATTCCGGCCATCACAGGCAAAGTAGAACTGGTCTATGAAGGTGAGCAGGAGGGTGCAGGATTGGTAGCTTACAACCTCATTGGCAAAGCCATTCGTACCCTATTTTCTCAGCATTTCCCTTCCCCTGAGCAAAAAAGAAAGCCAAAGAAGGTAATCCCTATGTTTTACCGCTATCCTGGTTTGGCGAAGGCAATAGCTTAGATATTTTGGCTTCACAAAGCGATAAAGAATACAAAAAGTTATTACAAGAAGTCCCCGGCCTAGAAAAAATCACCACTCAATTTGTAAAAGAGCTTCCCGAAAAGGAAAAAGAATTTTACATGGAATTTGCCCTTCATGGGCTGGCGGAACACAGCCAGCTGAGCAAAAGCTATTGGACACAGGCATGCAATTCAATGATTTGTTCAGCAGCATGTTTGACCTGGGAGCACCCGGAGAAGATGAAGTTGAAGATGATTTTGATGGATAAATATTGACTTCAGCAAATTGCTATATGTGTGAATTATCAGGACAAAAGGAACAACTCCCAAAGGAGTTTGTTCCTTTTTTATGTCCAATTTTGATTATGGTTTTTCCACCCTATTTAACCTATTTAGTTTTTCACAGGCCTACTTAAAAACCAAATGATTGAATCTCTTCTTTTTAATGCGTCTTGCATGATTTAATGCCAAACAAGGAGTATAGGGGACAAAAACTAATCAAGCTCGTTAGTAGAAAAATGGCCGAAACGATAATTAACACGATGCCCAATACTCCAGCTACAATCCCTGAGAAATAAAGATACAAGGCAACTATTGCAATAATTGTCCTTATTATTCTATCGGTTGATCCCATATTTTTTGTCATGATACGTTTATTTTAATTGAAGAAAAAATTTGAAAAACAGCAGATCCTATTGGCGAATCATGCGTCTAATACAATAAAAATAAAGGTTATCCTTTAGAATATAAGTGATTTAAATCACCTAAGACATAATTCTATAGCAACAACAGTTACTTAAATCCGCTCATTCATTATTGCCAATAAATTTAAGTATTTCATTGACCATTTTTTCTTTCTCAGTAAAAGGAATCAAATGACCTTCTCCAGAAATGGTTTTAACCTCCAACCACTTTTTGGAATATTTTGCAATGAAAAATTTACATTCCCATAAGGCACCAAGCCATCCTTGTCTCCATGTATGTGTAAGATTGGGGAATTTATTTTATCCCATTGATTGACAAATGTTCTAAGTTCTTCTTCATGGGAATACTTCTCATCCGCAGCTACTCTTAAAGACTTAGAAACCATCCATCGGGTACTATTATACAAGGCCAATTTTCCAAACCAAAAGTATTTTTCCTGCTCAGGGTCTATGGCCGGGGCGATCATTACTGTGCCTTTGAGCCATTCCGGATCCTGAATGGCAATATAACCGGCGATCGTTCCGCCATAGGAATGCCCTACAGAATAAACATTTTGCTGGTTGGCGTTTACTTTTTTATTAGGGTGTCTATGGCCTCAAATTGCTGGGGAATGGCTTGATAATTGCCATAGCCCGAATAACCATAGCCTAGCCGATCAATAACCAGAATTGAAAATTGCGCTCTTAAAGTGTCATCCTGAATATATGAAAGAAAAGCGGAAGAAGAACCGGGAGCACCATGAATAAACAACAAAATAGGTGCGTCCTTATCAGGGTTTTCATACCATAACCATCGAAGAGGATATGCTTCCAAATAATTTATTTCAAAAGTACTTGCCTGCTTCTCCATCAACCGGTAGAGACTTTTGTCATTATCCCTAAATGAGAAACATCCTGGCATGAATATTAAGAAAAAATTAATAGCGGAGAAAACCTGAGGGTTTTGAAATTCATATAATGCAATTTACTTAAGAAACGAAAATCAGATCACCTCGGTTTTATTTTGAAGCGTAAAGCATTGCTTAATACGATTCGATTTATCCCAAGCATTGGATTTTAAATCAAAGATGTTTTTATTGTCCTTTGTTATGAAAGGAAAGTTAGTCGTTCAATTTGTATTATTGATTTTAATTATGGGCATTTCAGATTTAAAAGCACAAATGTATTTTTCCGACCAATACCCTGAGGTTTGGAAACGCAATATGAATTATTCACAGCTTGTGGCAGAGGCAATGCCCGCAGAACTATACGATTACCAGCCAACCCCCGAGTCCATGTCTTTTAAAGATCAGCTTTTACATATCGTGGACAATATCAGCTACCTTACTGCCAAAATCAATGGCCAAAAAATAACTTTTTATAACAAAGAAAATAAAGCCTCCATCGATAAAAAGCAGCTCATTGAGCTACTTTCACAGGCAAATGATTATGTATTGGAATTGATCAAAAATGCAGAAAAATCCAATTGGATGAAAAGATCGTCTTTGGCAATGAAAACATGACCAAAGAAAATATTTTTTATTTATTGCGTGGGCACCAAGTGCATCACCGAGCACAGTGTTTAGTATACCTGCGATTAAAGGGCATAACCGCCCCCTCCTATGTAGGCTGGTAAGATTAAAATACAGGGTTAAAGAGCTACTGGATTTCACGAAAAGTCGGTTTCATTATTAAGCAAACTGTAGGTTAATACTCTATAAAGCCAACTGATTTACCCCTCGGGTGGCACCTTCTGCGTCGGCTTACACGGAGTTACCAAAATTGTACGCTAGAGTCTTACATTAGACTCTGTCATCTGTATTGCTGCGTTTTAAAAATATTAATTCTCGCGATGACGATTTTTTCATGATTCAAAGTCGAACTCAGGTTAACAAGTATAAATTTTCAATATTTAGAAATTATTGGGACTAAAGTTTTGTTCTAGTTTCATGAAAGTTTTATACGCTTTTTCCTTTTGTCTAATGATAGCATTTCTTTCAGGGGAAAATAGCTTCGGACAAAGCTTGGCATATAAGACATTGCTTAAGCGCACTTATGATCAAAATTTTGATTTGGTATATCCCGAACAAAAGGAGTTTATCAAAAATGCCATAATATTGGACACCAGGGAAGCATACGAATTCGAGGTGAGCCATTTGAAAGGGGCCCAATGGATAGGTTATGAAACTTTTAACCTTTCATCGGTTGAGGACATTCCTAAGGATAGTCCCATAGTTGTTTATTGTTCAATTGGTGCCCGAAGTCAAGAAATTGGAAAAATATTAAAACAAAATGGTTTCAGTAAAGTATATAACCTTTATGGAGGAATATTTCATTGGGTAAATGAAAACAATCCTGTGTTTCAAGCAGACACCTTGCCTACCAACAAAGTACATACCTACAATAAAATGTGGGGAATATGGCTTAACAAGGGCGAAAAAGTAAATTAATCCCACAGACGATTTATTGTCACCCGCTAAATTAAAAAATTATGTCTTCTTCACCCCAATTGTTAATATTTGATGTGAATGAAACCTTGCTGGATACAAAAGCAGTGACTGCTGCAATTAATAAAGAATTAGGGAATTCTGAGGCAGCAGGCAAATGGTTTCAATCTTTATTGCATTATTCATTGGTGGAAACTGTCACCGGTGATTTTGCTGATTTCTCTCAAATTGCTGATGCTTGCTTGGAAATGACTGCCAAAAATTATGGCAAAGATCTTTCCGCTGAAAAAAGAGAAATAATTTTAAGCGAATTCAAAAAACTCTCTCCGCATTCGGAGGTTTTCGAAGGTCTTCAACGTTTAAAAAATGCCGGTTTTATAATCGTAGCCCTTAGCAATGGCACACTTGAAACTATCAATGATCAGTTAAAGTATGCAGGGATTAACCAATTATTTGATAGAATTTTCAGTATTCAGAGTATAGGCAAATTTAAACCACACCCTTCTACATATGCCTATGTCCTTGATAAGATGGAAATTTCTTCAGATAAAGTGTTGATGATTGCTGCACACCCTTGGGATTTGGTGGGTGCTTCCAGAGCAGGACTACAGACTGCATTTATCAAAAGAGAAGGAAAATCAAATTATCCACTGTCACCAAAAAATGATTTTGAAGCAGAAAACTTGATTCAGCTCTCTAACCTACTTATTCACTGACAGCCCAATATACAATGATAAAACTGTTCATTTACTACAGTGTCCTTTTGATCAACTTATCCTGCGGAAGTTCCGGACTGGGTCAATCAGGCACAACCCCGCCTAGTCATGCAACTTTTGACCAGTTGCTTCAAGCTCACGTTAGCGAGCAGGGAACGGTAAACTATAAAGGATTTATGGCTGATGTGGATAAATTAGATGCATACTTAGCCTCATTGAGCTCCAATGCTCCAGATAGAGCAGCCTGGTCGGAAGCAGAACAGTTGGCGTATTGGATCAATGCTTACAATGCTTTCACCATTAAATTGATCCTTGACCACTACCCTGTAAAAAGTATTAAAGACATTGGCCCAAAATTGACCATCCCGATTGTCAACACGGTATGGCATTTGGAGTTTTTGAAATTGGTGGAAAACCGGCAAGTCTGGATGAAATAGAACATAAAATATTAAGAAAAGAATTCGATGAACCAAGAATTCATTTTGCCATTAACTGTGCATCTATCTCTTGTCCGAAATTAATGAATCATGCCTATTCAGCCAAAAATTTAGATGCTCAGTTGCAACAGGCAGCATATACGTTCATCAATAACCCAATGCACAATTCGTTGACAAAGGAACAAGCGGAACTGTCTCCACTTTTTTCATGGTTTGAAGAAGACTTTACCAGAAAGGGTAGCCTAATGGATTTTATCAATCAATATGCTGAGAACAAACTAAATAATGAAGCAAAAATTTCCTTCAAAGACTACAACTGGTCTTTGAACGAATAAAAATTGGTTTGGGTATTACTATTTATCTGCCTTGGCAAGCCGTGATTTGGTAGTGGAAGGTGCAACTCCAAAATCACTATCCACCAAATGAACTAGCCCTTGATCTAAAAGAGATATTTTGATCAAAGCCTGATGGTGAATACTATGTTCAAGGCAATAAACCAACTCCCTTAGAAAAGAAGATGGAATGACACATTCACAGTTTTCCAAAAGGGAAAAATTGGTGACGAGAGATGCCTCTCCTGAAAACTTTTCCCCTTCTAAAAACCTTACAACATGACCGACTGCAGCTAAGGCTGTTTTGGGATCCTGTTCTATAGAATTATCTCGTTTTCTTTTGTCGTAATTGATCGCTGTCAATTTTGAATCCATTGCCTCTCTGATACAAATATAGAATTCAAGAATATGCCGAATGTGTTGGCCTATGGTAGCTCCAGATAAAAATTTAGATTTATAATTGTATTGCTTGATGGTTAGCTTTTCCAAAAGACCGGAAATTTGCTCTAGGTTTTGTTTACATTCAGCTTTCATAATTCAATATTCGGAATCCTAATTTTGATTACAGTAAAAAACCGTTCTTTAAAATAGACGTATTTGCCCATAAAACCTGACATAACACAGTCATTATTTTATTTTTTTCTTTGCATATAATGCTCCCAAGCATCTTTTAATGAGGTAGTTGAATGCTGCAACATATTATTTTCCCTACTAATTTTATAGATCACAGTCCAATGTTTTAAAAGCGTCTTGATCCCTTCCCGCAATTTTGTGTCAGGATCATAAATATGAGCCGGCTCTGCATTCACCCCATTAATCTCCAATACCTTAATTCCTTTTCCTTGAACAAAATCTTCCAAAGAGTTTGCTTTTAAATCCACCCTTCCATAATAAAAAGTACCTAACCGACGACTCAACTTATCAAAAAACCGTTCGAGGGAAGGGCTTGTATGTCTTGATCCATCAAGAAATTTGGTGCCACGATTGTGATTACCAATGGGTTCAAGCAACTTTTCTTTTCCTAAAGGCAAGACCTCTTCAGAGTCCAAGCCACCGCCATCAAACAATTTCCTGCTCACTAATCTTCCTCGGGGCGATTCATCCACCAAGTCTTTAAGACTGGTTTTACCATCACCCACAACTGTCAGAAACTCCTTTAAAACGATGGAAGGTATTATCCCAAATTTTTTACTAGGTAGCCTGTAATAAAATACGCCTGCCTCAAAAGACGTTTGAATAAATTCCTGCAATAGTATATCTGTGCTATTCCGCTTTAAGTATGTAGCAAGCTCCTCTTCATTTTCAACAACTTTCACTCCTGTGCCTCTTTCTCCCCTATCGGGTTTAGCGATCAAGGGAAAATTAATTGCCATTTTGGCAAGGGCTTTTTGGGCCATTTTAAAAGATGTTCCCGATTGGAGAAAAACTGTTTTTGGTATTAGCTCAGGCGGGAGTTTACGAAGCTGACGGTATTTGCTGCAATTATAAAGCCCACCCATTTCCATGTCCGGATTTGCCTGGGTGAAGAAAAAGAAAGACCTGGCCCTAACTGAAAGTATCAGGTAATAAAATACCACAGGCGAATAAACCAGCCATGTTGGCCAATATTCCCAGTGCATCAGTTTTGTTATGAAGTTACTTTTAAATTTCATTTGATTAAAAAGCCTCTGCAAAATAGATATAGAAACCACGTGAATCAGAAGTAAAGCTATAATCCAACCTTACATTGGTCCTGTCCTTTTTACTTATGCGAACCCTAAGGCCTCCACCGGCAGCAAGGTGTATGTTTTTATATAATTTCTCCTTTAAAGATTGATAAACTCTTCCTGCGGAACCGAATACTACAAAGCCAAACCGCCCGATTACATGTTGCCTATATTCAGATTGAACAATGGCTGAATGATTGTCTCTAAACCTTCCTTGGTAGTATCCTCTATGAAGAAATGGTCCTCCCAAAGTTGGTAAAGTTCGAAAGGGCACATCACCAAAAGACAATTGAGTCAATAATTGATTGGCCCAGGTAATATGATCAGAAAGTGCCAGATAATGCCTAATATCCATACTGAGTAAACCAAAATTAAGCGCAGAATGATTGCTTTTCCCTAAACCAATTAAAGGTGTAAATTCGATAAAACTCCCGGAAGAAGGGGATAAAATATGATCCCTTTTGTCCCACATCATGGAGGGTCCAAAGCCCACATAACTATAGCCCTCTCTTCCATTCCCCTCCATAACATCCGCAAAAAGAGGCTCCATCTCCGGAAATTTTGGTTCCAGCCATTGGCCTTGAAGCGCCAGGCCAATATAGGTGTCTTTTTTAGCCTTTTATAACTTCTGCTCGTAAATGTTAGGGCTTTGAATTCATAAAGTGCCCTAGAGGCCTCCTTGGTATTGTTTCCCAATCCATAATAATATTCAGGAAATTTCCTGTAATCAATGCTTCCTTTCAGGAAATACTGATCCCCGGAAGTATAAACCTGCCAAGGTAGTATTAGCAAATACTGTTTGTTTTGGGTGTAGGTGACAAACATCCGCAAATTGGACTTTCTTTGGCTTTTATTGGCATAAAAGCTATAGAAAGCAAAGCCCTCTGCCGCAATCCTTGTTTCAGGTGTGAAATATGCCAAAGGCAAAGCCTTAAATATTGTACTGTCTTGCTTCGATTGCCTCGACTCAGCCTTGGAAATCAAAGCCAACAATAGCATGGTGGCGATATAGCACTTCGAAATTAAAGACATTCTATTTATTAAGCTTTTGGCTTTTCGAGGGATAAGCTATGGGTGATACTTACAGGTATTTAACAAGGAGAAGTGGGTGAAAGCAATAGAATCTGAGGCAAGCAACTAAACTGAACATTAATTTACAATAAGTAAGTCTAAGTAGACATCATCGGACATTACCCAACTACTTCCTCCCACTTTATAATCTCTTCGGTCGAGTTCCCCTTTGATATTAAATTCCTTTGAAGATCCTTTGTCAGCAATGGTGACGTTTAGGGTAATTGGGAGTGTTTTCCCTTTTATGGTCAAGTCTCCTAAAACCAAGAGTCCATCTTCTCCTGCTGCAGAAACCTTTGTGGATTGAAAGCTTATGATGGGGTATTTGGCTACATCAAAGTACTCTGCTTTTTTTAGGTGATTGTCTCGCTTATTGATGCCCGTGTCTATAGAATTTGTTTGTATTTCTGCCGAAAAGCTACTTTTCTCTGGTTGAGATTTATTGTAATTCACCGTGGTTTTAAACGATTTAAAAGCGCCTTCTACATTAAGCCCAAGGTTTCGAATATTGAATTTGATGTAAGATTCTTCAAAATTATTTGGAGGGACGTATACAGGAGCGACTACATTAGGCGCAAATAAATAATAAAACAGGAAGATTAAGATTGAAGATTTCATGATATGTTTGTGTTTATTCTAAATCATTAAAAAGGATTATAGGAAACAGCCAGGAAAAACAAGGTGGCTTTATTTCTGAACCTATCGTTTTCATTGGTCAGCACCTGATTGCTTGTATATTCTGAAAATGTCATGTCAAAACCTGCCCTAAGCCATGCTTTCTCAGCAACAGCATATCCCAGGTAAAATTCAGATTTCAATTGACCGATATCATTATCTCCTACCAAAAGCAAGTTAAAGGAAGTAGGTTTTGCATTTAGGTTTTCCGGAAACTGACCTGTGTTTTCTGAGCTGATAAAATTGGCACTTTGCTCCCCGCCAAAACCGAGACCTAAGGCATCGATATTAAATCCGAGTTTAATTTTCGGGTGAAATTGATATTGAATATTTATCATTGCATTCAAAGCCATGGTATTGGCTTTCCCCATATACAAAGTATCAATGGTGGCATCATCTCCTGTTAGATTTGCAGGAGCAGTGATATAGTTTATTTCTTTACCGTTTAGTCCCGAGAATCGAACACCATAACCTAACCTTAGTTTTTTAGAAGCGAAGAGCCCATAATTTTTGTTCCAAGACAAGGAATAACTTGTAAGGCTATTTTCTCCAACTCCAAAAGCGAAATCAAAATATTGATCTTTTTCAGGAATACTTGTTTGCTGCGCTTTGGCACATGTGATTGCTAAAAAAATGTAGCAATAAACAGATAAAATTTTAGTAAACGTAAATTTCCCATGGTTACAGAAGTTTGGGGTGAATAATTATATTAATAACAGTGACACTAAGGCGAATTGAACTTACCGGTACTCCGGATTTGGATGGTCTTTGTTAGATCTGTTGTCCCAAGCATCTCTTTGATTACCATATGCAGGGATACCACTCTGTTTAAGCATTTGGGCCAGATGCATCAGATTCCAAGTCATAAAAGTGGTATTTCTATTGGTAAAGTCATTTTCAGGCCCACCTGAATTTTTATCCAAATAAGAAGGCCCGGGGCCGGCTTCGCCTATCCATCCTGCATCCGCTTGCGGTGGAATGACATATCCTAAATGCTGAAGACTGTATAAAATATTCATCGCACAATGTTTGATACCATCTTCATTACCTGTAATCAAACAACCACCAGCCTTCCCATAATAGGCATATTGACCTTTATTATTCATTTTTCCGGAATAGCCATACAATCGTTCTATTACCAGAGAGGCAATGGAGGATTTTTCACCTAACCAAATAGGGCTCCCCAATATTAAAATATCTGCTTCCATTACCTTATCTTGAATTGCAGGCCAATCGTCCCTGTCCCAACCATGTTCCGTCATGTCAGGATAAACACCAAAAGCAATTTGGTGGTCCACTGGTCGAATGACTTCAGTTGCAACCCCATTCGCACGCATGATACCCTCACTCATACTGATTAATCCTGCAGTATGAGAGTTTTCAGGTGACTTTTTTAGGGTGCAGTTTAGAAAAACAGCTTTTAATGCTGAAAAATCAAATGGGTTATTGTCATTCAGCTCTTTTTGAAAAGTACTTAATTCCATATTAGGTCTATTTTGCAGGTCATAAAATGTGCTGAGAAAAAGGAACCTACAATCCTTGTTTCTCATTAGCATTTCACTTTTATAACCGAATAGACGCGAACATGTTAGCTTCCTGACAAAAACTTTAAATTATTTTAGCGATTAATTTCTTTTAAAATTTCTGATTTAACTTCGGAAGGAAGTTCTTTAGACATGACACTCTCCTCGGTCCATTTTTTCAAGGCGATGTTAATGGTTTCACTCTGATGCTGGTAAGCATTGCAAACTTTACAAAGTCTCAAATGAATATTTAACCTGAACTTTTCCATAATAGTCAGAGGAGACTCCATTTGTTTTTCTACCAAATAGGTCGCTTCCTTACATGAAAGCAGCATACGACTCATCAGTTTTTCCATAATCATGCTTTGGTGTTATTGTTTGGCAAACCAGTTGACTTCCAAACACTTCTTTAAAAGTAATTTGGCCCTGTGGATCACCTGCCAATAATTAGACGCAGTGATGTCCAAATCCTGACAAATTGCTACCGCTTCTTTTTCGAGCAGGAACTTGGATAAAATTGCCAGCCTCCATTTGGCCGGCAAGTCATTTATACAAATCTCCATCACTTCATTAAAGGCCACATTATCCAACAAGTGCTCTTCCTCTGCCCAAGCCTCCTCAAGTCCATTTGCTTTCCAATTGCCTATGGAATTAAAAAATGAATCGGTAAACTGACTGGAAGAATCCTCTTGTTTGGCTTCTTTAATGGATAATTTTCTGTAATGATCAATTATCTTGTTATTCAAGATTTTCAACAACCAAGTCTTAGGACTACTTCTCCCTTCAAACTTTTCATAGTTTTTGAATGCAGCAAAATATACTTCCTGAACTAGGTCTTCTGCCGTTTCATTACAACTTGTTTTATGGTAAGCCCAACTAAATAGATAATCACCATACATGTGAACCCATTCACTGATGGTCTTCTTTTTGGATGGGTAATCTGCTTTTTCTTCCATGGTGCCAATTATAGTCCGATAATTAGTTAAACGGTTTTGGAGACATCGCCACAGGAAATGTTAAAGCTTCTATTCAAAAAGCCACCGTGGAACTTTCCCTCTTTTTCATTCCAATTGATAATTAAGGTGATTGATAATAATTGTACAGGTAAACTATTTGATATGGAATTTGAGAATATGGCAAGTAAAACCGGTTAATGGGTTTAAAGCTCATGTGTATTTAAAATCCATCAAATGAAATAATATATTTACAACGGATTTAATTTTCGGGAACAAATCGCAGTAGTTCCTTGGCTCCATCCATCAATGTCAAATTATCTTTGCTGACTTTAAAATCACTTACCTTAGATAACGCATTCAAAAATTCATTTTCCCCTGTACCCTGACATGCTTTCTTGGTCATCGCACCAGGATCTAGGGAAAGGTTTTTTCCATCCAGGTTAAAATTTCCCGAAAAATTATTACACCCGGTAAAACCGCTCAACTTGCCACCGTCCATAAAACTTAGCATTGGCAAAGCATCAGCAAATTTTCCTACATCAAGGGCATTCCCCATCATTCCGGCAAGCTTCCATTTGTTTCCGGTAAGTAAACTAAGTGGATTCATTGAGTTGAGTGAGCTACATGAGGTAAAAGATAAGAGTAAGATTAGAACAATTAGGTGTCTGGACTTTTTCATAACGGTTTGTGTTTAAGTTACCCCAATAATTGCCAAGTCATAAACAGATTAATTTTCAACCACTTGTCAATTGATATTCAGGTATATTTTATTAGTGTATATTTAATTAATGTAACTCAAGATTGTGCGGTTAGGTTTAAATTCAGCAGAATTTTCTAAACGAAGGTCAAACGTTCTTGTCTGTATATGGCTTATTACCCACCATTTTTACTAGATCCTAGCAATCATAAGGCCAAGAATTTTATAAAAATTGAGATCATGAAGCTTCATGTCTATATAATTCTTTTAGTAATTTAAAATATTTGTTGTAAACATTGTGGCAGAAATCAAAAAATGAATCTTTGGCTAAAAAGATTTTTCTTAAATCTAAGGTAGTTGTAAGTAAAATTCATTCCCACTTTCTTAATTTTAAAGGTAGAAAATCCAAAAAATATTTCAATGACTAAATCTAGGTATAAAGACAGGGTTGCAGTAATAACCGGTGCTGCAGATGGCATAGGCAAAGCCATTGCCGAGAGGCTGGCTGAAGAAGGTGCAAGCATTGCGCTTTGGGACTTCAATCAAGACAAACTACTTGCCTTAGAAAAGGAATGGCAAGAGGCCGGCATGCCGGTAAAAGCATTTGTTGTTGATATTTCAAAAGAAGCAGCTGTACAAGATGCGTATCAAGCTACTGTCACTCACTTTGGTAAACTTGACATCCTGGTAAATTCCGCAGGAATAGTCGGCCCTACCCAAACAAAAATTACCGATTATGCAACTGAAGAATTCGACAAAATATATAATGTCAATTTGAAGGGCTCTTTTTTAACTGCCAAATATGCCTTAAAATATATGGAAAAGGCCCAATATGGTAGAATTCTCCTTATTGCTTCTATTGCAGGTAAAGAAGGAAACCCGAACATGGTGGGGTATTCTGCCACCAAAGCAGGCGTAATAGGTTTGGTAAAGGCCTTGGGGAAAGAGTATGCAACCTCCGGAATAACAGTCAATGGATTGGCCCCTGCGGTTATTCTAACCGCTATGAACAAAGATACTGATCCTGCACAATTGGAATATATGGCTTCAAAAATTCCTATGCAGCGCCTTGGTACTGTTGATGAAGCAGCTTCTATTGCTAGTTGGATACTTTCTGAGGAAGCCAGTTTTAATACCGGATTTGTGTTTGATTTATCTGGAGGAAGGGCTACCTACTAGGTTAGGTTTTCAAGCTTTCCATAAAATCACAAATGGCAGCTTGGGCTTTTTCCTTTTGTTCAAACATTCCCATATGTCCGCAATCCGAAAGTTGACAGAACTGATCGACAAATTTCTTGTGGGTCAGGCTGTCATCTAGGGTGACGGCAGTGTCCTCAACCCCGCAGATCATCAATTTTGGCTTGGGAAAGGCTGCAAATGTTTCTCTATTGTCATTTCTGTCTCGCATGGCTTTCAAATATTTTACTATGCTGTCCTTTGGAAGTTGGCTAGCGTGGGCTATCAGTTGGTCAATATCTTCCTTGCAGCGATCTCTGTTTTCCCTTTTAAACAATAAGGGCAATGAAGAGCTGATAAATTTGCTTACTCCATGCTTGTTTACAAATTCCACTGTTTTTTCCCTGTTGACCTTTTTTCTTCACTATCGGGGTAAGCCGTAGAATGAAACAATCCCAAACCTCTTAAGTTAAGATTAGGGAGTTTGGCCATCTCCAAGGCCAAATACCCACCAAGGGAGTGACCTATGAGGCTTGCATTTCCTATATTATTGGTTAGCATCCATAAGGCAATTTTTTCCTATATCTGAAATGGTAAAATCACTTTTATAAGCATCACTGCTTCCGAATCCCGGTAAATCAGGACACCAAACTTCACAGCTTGTCAATAGTGGTCCTACAAAATCTTCCCACATTTCCTTTGTTTCGCAAAAACCGGGAAGCAAAACAAGTGCTTGGCCTTTCCTTTTTTCCAATAGGATATCTTAGGCATATTTCATTAATAATTTTAGCAATTCCTTATCTAATTTCTCTCCATACCAATCTACATATTCAATATCTGTCCTTCCGGAGTTTAGCAATCCGAAGGAACCGGAAAACTCCCATAGTCCGAAGCCTATTCCATTGTCATCCAAAATGTCTAAAATATCCCCAAACCAGGATAAAAAGACTTTATGTGGAGTTTTATTGTAGCATCCTAACTCTCCACAGTGTACCCCCACTCCTTGCTTTAGCAAAGCAACCCAAGGCTCGTAATGTTTTTCCAAGTCTGCTTTGCTATAATAGCGTTCATTGTGGGTGCCCGGCCAATTGGGCTCCGACAGGCTTTCAGGGTCCTTAAAAACCCAAGGGGCTTTGTGATGAGAAATATGCATGGGGAAGTAGCCACGGCAACTTTGGTGCAAATCTAAATCAGCAAATTCAGGTATTGCCATACCTCCACCCCCATTTCCATCTGCAATGACCAATCGGTTTTTATTGATCCCTTTTATTGTTTTCAGCGCAGCTTCTGCCACTTTCCTATATTCATTTACCGGAACTGGTCCCCCCGGAGAATGCTGATCATTCGGGTTAAGTCTTTTGTAGGGCTCATTGACCAAATCAAAACTTAACTTCTTGGAAGATATATTTTGGTACCGTTTGGCCCACATTTCCCAGTGGGCACAAAAGGCTTCCAAAGCTTCTTCGTCCTCCCAAAGATTATAGGGCTCTTCAAAACCAGCATTGATACAAAATCCCGGGGCCCTATGTAAGTTTAAACTAACGTGCAAACCTTGTTGATGACAGTTGTGAACAATTTCATCCACCTCATCCAATATTTTACTATTGAACTGCAACACCTCATCTGGACGTATGGGCTTACTTCGATCAAAAGACAAATAACTTGGATAGGAAATAGGGATTCTGGCAAAATCAAACCCCCAATCGGCCATGTATTGATAATAAGCAGTTTTTGTTTTCCGTCCGTTTTCCGGAACAGGATTAAAAAATCCAGCAAATTAAAGCCCCGCCATTGAGGAAGTTTATTTTTCTTTGTGTCTAAGGGTTTTGTAAATGAGGGCCGGCTAAAAGTCAGCGCAACGGACGCAGCCGAAGCCTTCTTCAAAAATTCCCTTCTTGGGTTTATTATTTTGGACATAAAAGAAGCGGATTAAATTACTTGTACATTGGTCCAATTTAAAAAAAAATGAGGAAACCGGTGGGATTTCCTCATCAATAATAAGACGCTTCTTTTAAATCTTTATTTTATCTTCCACATTTAGGTTCATCATATCTTTCACCGTTTGCAAGATGCCCGAAGGATCAAAACCGCATTCATGATGCAATTCAATTTGCTCTCCGTGTTCAATTACTTTATCCGGAATACCTAAACGTTTAATTTTGGCTTGATAATCATGGTCCATCATCCATTCCAAGACAGCGCTACCAAACCCTCCCATCAGGCAACCGTCCTCCACAGTAATCACTTTGTCAAATTTACCAAAAACCTCATGCAACAATGACTCGTCAAGGGGTTTGACAAATCGCATGTCATAATGAGCAATACTAAGCCCTAGCGATTCAAACTTCTCGGCATTGTCGAGCACATAATTACCAATATGACCAATACTTAGAATGGCAAGATCTTTACCTTCTGTAATTATTCTGCCTTGACCTGTAGGTATTTTTCTTAGGGGCTTTCTCCAATCTGGCATAACTCCCTGCCCTCTTGGATACCTGATGGCATAAGGGGCCTGATGCTCTGCTCCTGATAACATTAGGTTTCGTAGCTCCTCTTCATTCATGGGGGCACTAACCACAAGATTAGGTACGCAACGCAGATACGCTAAATCATATGCACCATGGTGGGTAGGTCCATCTGCACCGGCAAATCCTGCCCGATCCAGACAAAACACAACGGGCAAATCTTGAAGACAAACGTCATGAATCACCTGATCATAGGCCCGCTGCATAAAGGTGCTGTAGATGTTACAAAAGGGTACCAAACCCTGTGTAGCCAATCCTGCAGAAAAAGTAACTGCATGCTGTTCTGCTATTCCCACATCAAAGGATCGATCAGGAAAAGCCTTCATCATGATATTCATGGAAGAGCCGGAGGGCATTGCAGGCGTAACCCCCACGATTTTATCATTCTTTTCTGCCAACTCGACCAAAGTGTGTCCAAAAACATCCTGATATTTTGGTGCTTGAGGAGTAGTAGGTATTTTTTTGGCTATTTCACCGGTAATTTTATCAAATTTCCCCGGCGCATGCCATTTGGTTTGATCTTTTTCTGCGGGTGCGTATCCTTTACCTTTTACAGTAATACAATGAAGGATTTTTGGTCCCGGAATATCTTTAAGGTCATTGAGTACTTCCACCAGATGATTTACATCATGTCCATCTACCGGACCGAAATAGCGCAGATTTAAGGACTCAAACAAATTGCTTTGTTTCAACAAGGCAGATTTTATGGCCCCCTCTACTTTTGAGACTACATCTTGAGCACTGAAACCAAATTTACTTATTTTACCCAGCAGGTGCCATACTTCGTCCTTCACCTTATTATAAGTATGGGAGGTGGTGATATCTGTAAGGTAATCCTTTAATGCACCAACATTGGGGTCAATAGACATGCAATTGTCATTGAGGATGATCACCATATTACTGTCTGAAACACCGGCATGATTCATTGCTTCAAAGGCCATTCCCCCTGTCATCGCACCATCCCCTATTACGGCAACATGTTGTCTTTTGGTATCGCCCTTATATTTTGAAGCCATGGCCATTCCCAAGGCAGCAGAGATGGAAGTACTGGAATGCCCAACGCCAAAAGAATCAAAAGGACTTTCTTTCCTTTTGGGAAATCCGGATAGGCCTTTGTATAATCTATTGGTATGAAAGTCATTCCTACGGCCGGTAAGGATCTTGTGCCCATAAGCCTGATGCCCCACATCCCAAATCAATTGATCATCAGGAGTATTGAGCACATAATGCAATGCTACAGTAAGTTCCACGACACCTAAGCCAGCACCAAAGTGACCTCCATATACAGAAACATGGTCAATGATAAACTGTCTCAATTCATCACAGATTTGAACCAATTGGTCTTTACTGAGGTTTTTAAGGTCTTCCGGGTAATGGATTCCTCTAAGTAACTTTCCAGGTTCTATTTGCATATACTTATCTTCATTTACAGAAAACTATAACCTAATCATAGGATATAATGTTTAATATTACCAATAATTATTCAGGCCTCCATACCTTTATGGAAATTATTGACATGCCTATTGATTTAACAAGATATGTGATATCTTTGAACACAATAAGAAATACAAAAATAACAAAAAATAATCTTATCCAGTGAGTTTCGAAATCAAATTACCTTTATTCGAAGGGCCATTTGACCTTATGCTGTTCTTCATTGAGCGTGATGAACTGGATATATATGATATTCCTATATCTAAAATCACCAATGATTTTCTAGATTATATTCATCATTTAGAAAAAATGGAGATCGAAGTGGCAAGCGAATTTATATTATTTGCAGCCACGCTTATGAAAGTAAAATCGAAAATGTTGCTCCCTAGGCCTGAACTTAATGAGGATGGAGAAGAAATAGATCCTCGGGAAGATCTAATAAAGCATTTGTTGGAATATAAAAAGTACAAGTCTGTGGTGGGCGAACTTGCCAGAATGGAAGAGGATAGAATGTCCAAATTTGCCAGAGGCAACGTGGTGCAAGAGCTCAAGCAGATCAATCAAATAGACCAGGTGGATGCCGAACTTCAGGACCTTGACCTGTATCGCTTATTAAAAGTGTACCAAAGGGTATTGACGAAATATGCGCATAGCCAAGATACCACAAAGCATACCGTGATTCAATATCCCTATTCCATAGAACAACAAAAATCATTGGTTTTAGATCGATTGGAAGAAAATCCCAGAATCCCTTTTTCAGACTTTATTGTTCTGAATCCTGATAAAATTTTTATTATCTATACTTTTTTAGCCATTTTAGAGCTCCTTCAGCTTACGCTGGTGACAATAAAAATAGGAGAGGGGTTTAACAATTTCTGGGTAGAACGATTAGAAGCTATACCTGTAGAAAACTTATGAAATTAGACAATAGGGAAGTATTTAAAACCTTAAATCCAAATAAGGTTTGGGTTCCTGTGTTTATTGGGATCGCCATAGTCTTTGCCATGTTTTACATGGATCCGACTGTAAATGCCCAAACTTTAAGGGGAGTTTTTGATGCTTCAATTTGGTCCATATTATTGGCAGTGGTTTTTATCGTCTTACGAGATGCCGGTTATGTTTTCCGAATCAGAGAAGTAACCAATAAACACTTGACTTGGACCAGGGCCATATATGTCATCATCTTGTGGGAATTTGCCTCTGCCGTGACACCGTCTATTGTTGGAGGAACGGCAGTAGCTGTATTTATCCTAAATAAAGAAGGCATCCCACTGGGGAAAGCTTTGGCCTTCACCATGCTTACCGCCATTATGGACAATTTATTTTTTGTCTTAGGGGCTCCCATCATTTTGTTCTTGGCCCAAGGCTATATTTTTCCTGAAAGCAGAGTGTTGGAAATGAGGTTGGGATCAAGTTTGGAATACCTGTTTTGGGGAAGTTATACCTTGTATACCATATATTCCGTATTGATGGCTTTGGCCTTATTTTATCGACCTAGGGTTTTTAAGTGGATAATGCTTAGGTTGTTTTCTATCAAATGGCTTCGAAAATGGAAGTACCAAGCCAATAATTATGGCGATCAAATCATTGAAGCTAGCAAGGAACTTAAAGGAAAAAATTTCAAATATTGGCTGATTATTATCCTAACGACCATCTTCATTTGGTCTTCAAGATACTTAATGCTCAATGCCCTTATTTCGGCCTTTGAAACACTTTCTGTCTTCCAACATGTGGTAGTTTTTGCAAGGCAAATCATTATGTGGATCGTGATGATGATCAGCCCAACCCCCGGAAGCAGTGGAACTGCAGAGTTTTTCTTTACACAGTTCTTCAACGAATTCCTTACCGGTTATACGTTTGTGACCAGTATACTTTGGCGGATGTTTTCTTATTATCCCTACCTATTATTAGGAGCCATCTTTTTACCAAGGTGGGTTAGGCAGGTGTTTTTTAAGAAAAAATGGAATAAAGTAAGCAAGAAAAGCTTTCTACATGGCGTCCAATACCATCACCCAATCGTGTCCTTTGCCACCCGTACTTGGTGCTGTGTAAGTAAATGATGGGGAACTGCTGACAATTCCGGCATCAAACCAAGCACCTGTCCGCGGATCATACCATGAGCATTTCAAGGTTTTGGATTTCAAAATGGAGGTGTTTAAGGTGACTTCTTTTCCTGTAGGAATATAAATCATCGCATAACTGCCCTCCTGATCTCTGGTAGCTATCACATAACTCTCATCATCTACTTGGGTATCAACCACCATAAGCTGATCCGGAACTCTGGTCAAATAAGGCCTACTCAACATCAGGTTTTTAAGGTGTTGAACTTGTGTGGCCATAGGGAGATCCAAGGCAACTTTCCAAGGGCGCAAGGGCAGATTGATTCCTTCCCTCTCCGCCGTAAACATCTGCCAGACTGCATGACAGCCATAGGACTGACCAAAAGCACCAGCAAAAACATTCCAATACATGATTCTGCGAATATCTTCCGGGATGCTGTGCCCTAATTCTTCCGGCTTAAAGCAATTGGGATGATCTTCATAAAGTGGCTCCCCATCAATACTGGGCTTTATGGGTGCTAGATTATAATCGTGGTTGATTTTTTTATAGGTAGCTTGGGTCGGACAATGACCCGTTTGGTGCATATTAAAGTCCAACCACTCGTCATTATGAAACCAATTGCTTGATCCTCCCGGAGCTGAAGGCTGGGGGTGGAAAGTCATCAGGGTATTTTCAATGCCCCCGGTGCCACTAGCAATTCCTTTGGCCATGGCCCGCCAGAGTTCAACATCTGTGCTGTTCTCTCTTGGATTTCTATCACCACCTATAACCCATATCAAATTGGTAAAATCCTTGAATCTCTGCCCCATCCATCTACCAAAAACTTCCGCATTATCCACATTAAAAACCTCAGGCCCTACACCCCAACCTTTCTTGAAGACTTTGTCACCCCAAGTAGGTAGCAAGGCAATGTATAAGCCTTTTGCTTCTGCTTTTTTTAATACTTTTGCAATATTATCAAAATATCGAGGATTTGGCTGCTTTGGGTCATTTTTAAATAAAGGGACCTCTCCAAAGGCGTTTGGACTATTTAACCCATCAATTTCTGCCAATGCTACCGCCTGAATTACATTGAATCCCTGTTCTGCTCTTTTATTAAGGTAATATTCTACCTCTTCATCATCACATCTGTGAAACAACTCCCAGGCTGTATCTGCCATCCAAAAAAAGGGGCTTTCCATCTTCTTTTACAAGAAACCTTTGATTGTCAGAGACTTTAATCCTAGGCAAAGAATTTTGAGAAAAACTTGAGCTAACAAGGATGAATACAAAATATAGTGTAGAGAATACTATTCGCATGGCGTATCAGGTTTATCTGTCGCCAAATTAAAAAAATCCGTTAAGGCTGTGATTTTGAACCTAATGAATCATCAACAATTGTTAAAAAATCTTAAATTTTTCTATCCCTCTCAAACTCTGAGAGGGATAGAAAACAGATTAACTTTATTTTTCAAATGCATTAAAAAAGAAGCTTCCTTCAATTTCAGCATTTTCATCAGAGTCAGATCCATGAACGGCATTTGCCTCAATGGAGGTAGCGTATAATTTTCTAATGGTGCCTTCCTCTGCATCATCAGGATTGGTAGCACCTATTAATTTTCTAAAATCAGCAATGGCATTGTCTTTCTCTAAAATTGCGGCAATAATGGGTCCTGAAGACATATACTTACACAATGCGCTGTAAAAGGGCCTTTCTTCATGAACTTTGTAAAATTCTCCCGCCAATTCTTCATTCAGCTGGGTTTTCTTCAATGCAATGATTTTAAATCCTGCCTCTTCGATCATTTTTAAAATTGCTCCTGAATTTCCAGCACCGAAGGCATCAGGCTTGATCATGGTAAACGTTCTATTGGTAGCCATAAAATTTTATTTGGATTATTAGTTAAGGTTGTAAAATTAATCCTTTTAAGTTAAAGTGCGAAAGTTTAAAACAGATAATAAATAAAGTCTATCTTTCGATAAAATAGGAATTGGGAATTTCAGAAAATTATATGGAACTTTGTCACCTGTGTTTTTTAAATACGGTACTCAATTATTACACATGCAGAATATAAATCTATTTAAAGAACAGATTTCTTCAGCTTCGTCCAAAAAGATTATTATCACAACCCATCATAAACCTGACGCAGATGCGCTTGGATCTTCATTAGCTTTAGCCGGCTATTTAAATAAGAAAAATCACCAAGTGGATGTAATTACGCCGTCAGACTATCCTGTTTTCCTTCATTGGATGAAAGGGAATGATGAAGTGATAAATTATGAAGACCCTGAAAAGGTAGAGAAAGCTGAAAAATTGATTGCTGAGGCAGATATTATATTCTGCTTGGACTTCTGTTGTCTTAGTCGACTTCAAAAAATGGAAGACTCCGTGCGTCAATCCAAGGCTTATATTGTCAATATAGACCACCATCAGGAACCTGAGGACTTTGCGGATTTCAGCTTTTGCAGCACTGAAGCAGCAGCCACCTGTGAGTTATTGTATGACTTAATGGTAAAAGTAGGGGATAGAGATCTGATTGATAAGGACATCGCCGAATGCCTCTATTCGGGAATTATGACCGACACCGGAGGGTTCAGACATCCCAATACCACCAAAAATGTACATTTAGTAACAGCGGAATTAATTGATCTGGGAGCTGACAACTCAAAGATTGCTCGGCTAATATATGATACTTACTCAGTAAATCGACTAAAATTTTTAGGATTTGCCCTTACCAGAAGGTTGACTATTTTACCGGAATTTAACACTGCTTTTTTGCTATTAGTAAAAGGACCTGAGGAAATACCAATCCCAAACCGGAGATACGGAAGGTCTGGTAAATTATGCCCTTTCTTTGGACGGAATTAAAATTGCAGCCTTATTTACAGAAAGGAAAGATGGAGTTAAAATCTCTTTTCGCTCTGCTGAAGACGTATCTGTAAATAAATTTGCAGCAAAATACTTTAATGGAGGAGGGCATAAAAATGCTTCCGGTGGTATTTCAGATGTAAATTTAGAGCAAACCGTAGATCGGTTTAAAGAATTAATAAAAGAAAACAAACAAATCTTATTTAATCAATTAGAATTAGTCGATGAAAAAATCAATAATTTAGTTTTTGGTGCCTTGGTGTTGGCATCTAGTTCCCTGTTGTACTCTTGTGAGAAGACAGAAACAACCTCAGACGGAATTGAATACCGTTATGTATCAAAAGGTGACAAAGCAACCAAAGATGGTGAATTTGTCGTTTATCATTTTACTGCCAAAACGGGAAGTGACTCCTTGTTTATCTCTAGTTACGATCAACCAATGCCTCCTTATTTGCAGCACATAGATACTGCAACAGCCAGAACAGGTGTTGATGAGATTTTTTAAACCTCAACAATGGTGACAGTATCGTAATTACTTCGACTGCCGAAAAAATCTTCACCCCTGAAGGTGTACCTCCTTTCTTGGAAAATGACGAAACAGTAACCATACAGATAGGTGTAGTAAATGTATTGGAAGAAGAAGTATTCCAAGATTACTTCAATGACTTGGCAGCTGAAGGACAAAGAAAACAGGCTGAAGAAGCTAAAGTTCAGTTGGAAGATGATATCCAATCCATTGAAAGCTATATTTCTGAAAATAATTTGGACGCTGACAAGACAGAATCAGGTGTTTATTACGTCATAGAGAAAGAAGGCTCAGGCGCCCAAATAGAACAAGGAGACGAAATCTCTGTAAACTATACTGGTTATGTGCTAGACGGTACGGTATTCGATACCAGTATTGAAAGCAAAGCCAAAGATGCAGGAACCTATACAGAAGGAAGACCTTATGAACCGTTTACTTTCAGTGTAGGCCAAGGTATGGTAATTCCGGGTTGGGATGAAGGTCTTCAATTGTTAAAAAAGGGTTCAAAAGCAAAATTATTGATTCCTTCTCCACTAGCCTATGGGCCTAGCCAAAGAGGAGCAGTAATAGTACCTAACTCTATTTTAATATTTGACGTGGAAGTTACTGACGTAAAAAAGCAGTAACTTATTGAATAACTGCTTTTGTAACTATTATTATATACATACCTACCATGATTAGAAATATTAAGTATTTGGCACTCATGCCTCTTTTTGCTGTTTTACTTTCCTGTGTTTCAGAAGAGGAAAATTTGGACGTAATTTTTGAAGAAGATCTCGATAAAATCGAAACTTATATTCAGAATTTCCCGGACGAATACATGAAAAAGGAAGAAATAGAAGGAACAGGTATTGTACTTTTATTTACGGAAGTGGTAGAAGAAGGTGAATTAGCAGCTTACGCAGATACTTTGGCTGTGGATTATACCGGTATGTTACTAGACGGCACCGTATTTGACACTTCCATTGAGCAAACGGCAAGGGACAATGGACTCTATAGCGAATCCAGAACCTATGAACCTTATGAATTAGTGCTGGGAGTTTCACGTGTTATCCAAGGTTGGACCGCTGCACTTTCTCGAATGAAGGAAGGAGAAAAAGCTACGGCACTTATCCCTTCCTATTATGGTTATGGAAGTCAGGCTGCAGGTTCTATCCCACCAAACTCTGTGTTGGTTTTTGAGTTAGACCTGACCGAAAACAGACCTTATCAACCTTAAACAAATAGCTAAAGGATGAGTATGAAGCAATTTATAATTATTTTCTGCGTGGCCATAATTAGTTTTTCTTGTGATAATAATTTGAGTGGCTATGGCTACCCAAGCTATGACTCGGAAGGGAATTTAGCCATTGACAGGGAAAAAATTGACACCTATTTAGAAACTGCTCAATATGACAGTCTTTATAGGATTCACGATCCTTCGGGAGTGGTAGTCATAGTGACAGAAGAAGGAACCGGATCTAGGCCTGTTTCAGGGAATGTGGTTTATACCAATTATACCGGTTATTTGTTGGATGGGACTGTTTTTGACTCCAACCTTGAAGACGTGGCCATAGAAAATGATATTTATGATGAAGACAGAAATTATGATATATTTTCTTTCTTCCTTGGGCAAAGTACTTCTAATGGTGGAGCCATTCAAGGTTTTACTTTAGGGTTTCAGAGAATTAGAAGTGGTGCAAAAGCCACCATTATCATCCCATCTCCCTATGCCTATCAAGACAATGAGAACGTCGCAAGGGTTCCGGCCAACTCAGTATTGGTATTTGATGTTGATTTCCTAGGAATGGATTAAACCCGAAAGATGCAATAAAAAATCTATTACGAATCCGGGGTACCCCCTTATATATGGTAAAAGGCCGGTGGAAGTTTTCCACCGGCCTTTTTATCATTATTGAATTGTCCTGCTTTTAAGATTTTGCACTATAATTCGGTGCTTCTCTTGTTATGTTGATGTCATGGGGATGTGACTCCTTTACACCGGCAGAAGTAATTTTGACAAATTTTCCTTTCTCTCTGAGGTCATCAATGGTTGCAGTTCCGCAATACCCCATACCTGCTTGTAAACCACCCACCATTTGGTAAAGTACCTCTGAAACCAGGCCTTTGAAAGCTATTCGTCCCACGATACCTTCTGGCACCAGTTTCTTAATATTCTCTTCAGCATCTTGGAAATAACGATCTTTGGACCCTGATTCCATGGCTTCCAATGATCCCATTCCTCGGTAAGATTTAAATTTCCTACCGTCAAAGATAATGATCTCCCCGGGTGCTTCCTCCGTTCCCGCGAGGATAGAACCAATCATTACTGAAGCAGCGCCGGCAGCCAAGGCTTTAACGATATCTCCTGAATATCGAATTCCTCCATCTGCTATCACAGGCACATCTCTTCCTTTCAAAGCATTTGAACATTCCATGACAGCGGACAGTTGAGGCATACCCACACCGGCAATCACCCTAGTGGTACAAATACTACCCGGCCCAACGCCAACTTTCACACCATCAGCACCTGCATCTGCCAAAGCGATGGCTGCTTCTGCAGTGGCGATGTTCCCTACAATCACATCGAGGTCAGGGAAAATGGTTTTGATCTTTTTGCAAGTTTCAATAACTCCCTTAGAATGCCCATGTGCGGTATCAATACTTATAACATCTACACCTGCATTGACCAAGGCCTCTACTCTTTGCTCAATATCAGCAGTAACACCTACTGCAGCACCTACACGTAAACGGCCAAAACTATCTTTACACGCATGAGGTTTATCTCTACGTTTTAGGATATCCTTATACGTAATTAAGCCGGTCAACTTATAGTCTTCATCTACTATAGGCAGCTTTTCGATTTTGTATTCTTGGAGAACTTCTTCCGCTTCTTCTAACGTAATCCCTGCTTTTGCAGTGATTAGGTTTTCCATGGTCATGATCTCCTTAACCGGTCGACTTAGGTCCTTGATAAATCGTAAATCCCTATTGGTGATGATTCCTTTGAGAAACCTGTTATCGTCTACAACTGGAATCCCTCCAATATTATATTCACTCATAATGGCTTCAGCGTCTTTTACCTTTGCATCGATGTCCAAGGTAATGGGATCCAGAATCATTCCACTCTGAGATCTTTTAACCTTTCTAACCTGGGCTGCCTGCTTTTCGATAGTCATGTTTTTGTGAATAAAACCCAGCCCGCCTTCTAAGGCAATGGCAATGGCCAATTCAGCTTCAGTAACAGTGTCCATGGCTGCAGAAACCAAAGGAATTTCCAATTGAATGTTTTTGGTAAGGCGCGTAAAAGTAGAGGTGTCGCGGGAAGTACCTCGGAATATCCAGGTACTAAAAGCACATCGTCATAGGTGAGTGCTTCGAAGAGAAATTTATCTGTGTTTGGATTCATGGCAAATGGTTAAATACCCTATTTGCCCGTCAAAGATACAATGAATTTAATATGCGAATCAATTATTTTCTAAAAAAAATGTTAAAAAAATTAAATTTGTCTCTGCTAAAAGGAATAATCTTTGGAGGCTATATTATTCCAAATCTCTTACCGCCCTTGCCAAAGCTGCACTTATGCCTTTCATTCCTTGATCATTTGGATGAGAGGCCACGGCTTGATTTTCGAATTTCCCAATAGCCATATTATCAGGATCTGATCCTAAGTCACTAATATCAACTACCTTCCATAAATTTTTATTGGCCACATGAATCAATTGCTCATTGACAAGTGGTCTTGGCCAAAAAGTAGTCGTCACAATATATTTTGTATCCTCCCTTCCAAGATAAAAGGCAAATTCTTCAAGGGCCTCGGCCAAATTCCAGTTTGCAATTTCCTCATCTTGAATATTTTCACCTAACCTTATGATAATTATATCAGCTTGAAAGACTTTCAAGTGTTCATATTGATCGTAGTCTATAGTTTCAAAACCTCTTTCAAAGGGATATACATTCTCCCGGATCATGTCCAATTCAGCAGTGTGTTTTTGTAAATCTGCTTTTAATAGTGAAAAATAATCCTGGTCGGGACCGCTGGCAGCCATGCCCCAATTGGCATTCCAACCTATGGAAGAATCAGGTGGGTGGATGGTGATACTATTGCCTATCACCAATATTCTTTGTGAGGGAAGAGGTTTTTCACTTGTCTCACATGATACTATTACTAAAATTAGCCCTAGTAATAATGACCTCATTATTTTTTCTTTCTCAATTTGGCAATATAAAAACCATCAAAGCCACTTTCATGGGAAAGCACCTGGGTTTCTTCCATGAGTTCAAATTGCTGACCATTTTCACTGTTTAGAAAAACCTCTACTTGCTTGTGGTTTTCTGAGGGAAGGATACTACAAGTTGCATAGATCATGATTCCACCCGGTTTGAGCATGGAAGGATACTGAAACAGGATTTCTTTCTGTAAGGACTCCACCTTGGCTATGGATTCAGGATTAAGCTTCCACTTGGTATCCGGATTTCGCTTCAAAACTCCCAAGCCTGAACAAGGAACGTCTAATAACAAGCGGTCAGCACTTTCATGAAGCCTTTTAATGGTTTTGCTACTCTCAATAGCTTTCGTTTCCATTATTGAAATTCCGGCTCTTCTGGCTCTCAATTTGGCATTTTTCAATTTCCAAGCTTCTGTATCCATAGCCAATATTCGGCCTTTATTCTCCATTAAGGCCGCTAGATGTAAGGCTTTGCCCCCTGCTCCCGAACAAGCATCAATCACCCTCATTCCCGGCTCCACTTCCAAAGCTGCCGCAACCATTTGGGAAGAAGCATCCTGCACCTCAAATAACCCCTCTTTAAATAGCGGTGTGCGAAACACATTTTTTCGCTTCAATAAAACCAATGCATCGGGGTATTCTTTAGGAATATATGCCTTTATTTCCAGCTCCTCCAATTTAATTTTAAGCTCGGTCCTAGGCGTCTTAAGCGTATTGGCTCGCAATACTACCTGCGCTTGCTCATTTAGACTGGCCAATTCGGGCTCCCAACTATCACCCAATTGCGCAGCTCCCATTTCATCCAACCAATCGGGTATAGACTGCAATACGGCACGGTCTTCTATTTTAGACCTGTGCTGTCTAATTCTCTCTCCATTGATCCCTTTAAACTCTCTCCAATCGGGCAGGACCCTGTCATGCAACACCCAATAGGTGCCGAACCAATGGTAATAATCATTTGAAGGACTCAATTTCTCAATTAGCCTTTTCCATCGAACGATCTCATATACACTTTCTGCAATAAATGCCCTGTCTCTGGCCCCCCATTTAGGATTCGATCGCAAAACTTTTTCTATTACTTTGTCAGCGTAATGGTTATTGTCAAATATTTCTTCCAACGCTTTGACCACTGCGTTAACTGTATTTGGAAAGAGCTTCATATAGGCATTTTTAATTTAGCCACAAATATAGAAAATATGTACGGGGAATCTGGTCAAGAAGCATAAGAGGAGTTGGCAGAAGATGGATATTTTGGTATTTTTGCCACTATGGGAGAAAAAAATGCCCAAATTGTGGTAAATGGACCGAATGGAATCAAAAACTGACAGATACCTGTGAGCATTGCGGCGAAATTCTCGGAAAGGAAGAATTAGCTTTCGAAGAAAAAAGAGCTGCTCAAAAAAAGTCAATGAAGAACAGTGGATTTTCTTTATCAAGGAAAGTGACAGTGCCTTTGTAAAGAAATCAAAAATAATAGGCAATTTCTTTTATAGCCTTTATATCACCATCATCACAATAATTGCTTGGCTGATAGCAGCCTTGCCCGGATAATGTCTGTGCTCAAAAATCCCTTCTTCTGGATTCCATGTATACTATTTTGGGCCAATCAATACCTTGAAAAAATTAAAGGCTTGTTTTTACCATTTTTGCACAGTTATCTGGATGACCTTCTGGCCATACCGGTAGTCCTTGGCATAACCTTGCAAGCGTTTAGATGGATGCACCAAGACCATCAACAAATGATCTTCACAAAAAAGCAAATCATCATTGGCCTGATATATTTTGGTCTTTTATTCGAAGGGTTACTACCTGCTTGGTCTTTGGTGTATGTTCGAGACCCTATGGATTTGGTCTGCTATTCTATTGGGGCAATTTATTTTTGGTTTTTCATCAATAAAAAAGGGATCGGTAATCGAATTATAAAATGAATTTAAGAGAAGTATACAAGGCATATGTAAGCCAATTAACCTCCCTTTATCCGGATACTGAAGCGCGCAGTTTGGTAATGTGGCTCTTTGAAGCCTATTTGTCTGTGGATCGTAAAGATGTGTTGAATAACCAACCCATTCTACAAATTCCTGAAGCCTTACAGAACGCCATGAATAAACTAATGGCTGGAGAACCTATACAATACATATTGGAAAAAGCACCATTTTATGGAAGAGAATTCAGAGTCGGCCCCGGTGTACTGATTCCAAGAAATGAAACCGAAGAACTGGTCCAACTGATCCTGCAAAACCATAAAGGGAAAATGAAAGTCCTTGACCTTGGGACAGGTTCAGGTTGCATTGCCATAACATTAGCACTTGAGTGGGCAGAAGCGGAGGTATCCGGACTAGACATCAGTGAGCAGGCTTTGGCAGTAGCCATTGAAAATGCAGCAAAATATGCAGCAAAACTCAATTTTATCAAAGCAGATGTTTTGCAAAAGGATCTAAACCTGGAAAAATTTGACTTAATGGTCAGTAATCCTCCCTATGTTTTGGAAAAAGAACGTACCCTAATGCAAGCCAATGTTCTGAAACATGAGCCGGAATTGGCCTTGTTTGTACCCGACGAGGCCCCCTTGCGCTTCTATAAAGCCATCTGCCTCCACGCCAAAGAATCCCTCCATCCTAATGGTTTCTTGTATTTTGAGATCAATGAAGCCTTTGGCTCGGAGGTCGTTTCCATGATGAACAGTGAAGGCTTTGGAGAAGTGCGGCTCGTTCAGGACATCAACGGAAAGGATCGAATCGTCTATGGACAAGTCCAACAAACAGAATCATAATATTTAATAAAATTCATGTTTTACGGACCAATGAAAACGAAGTTATTGTTCGTTTGGATTGAAAAATTGATCGAACTATACCAAGGTGCCAATCCAAAACGAATCATTGCTGCTAAAATTATGGAAACCCTCTTCAAGCTCCAAGAAGGTAGTATATTGGATGCGAAAAACGTTTGAGCCGGAAGCCGATTGATGTTCTATAACTTGCCCTTCAGCGCCATGCACCTGTATGGGAGCTTCGGGAAACCATTTTTTTATTTTTCCTTTTTTAGCCGGAAAATACCTTATCCCATATTGAAAAAATACGATATCCAAATTTAATAGCTGAGGAACCAACTCATCAATACGCAAGGGGTCAAAATTCAAGATATTTACCGCATGATGTTTTTTCCCTAAGGTAGTCGAGGCCGACTTCTAAGAAAGCCTCTTCATCGGAGGTAATAAATATAACCGGATGCTGCTCCTCAAGCAAGGAAAGATTGGCATTCTGAAATTCTTTTGTGGCCAAGATCCCATCAATTTTAATACCCAAGGACATGATTTTTCGTACATTGTTTTGGGTAACCAGCACAGTAGGTACCCATTCGAGTAGGGAAGAAAGTATTTCCGTATCTTCAATGGTTTCAAGCAACAGAAGCAAAGCCGGTTCTTGTTGGTCTTTTACAAAATGGTGAGAGGACATAAGGTCTTAAAAAAGGCTGAATTGAATTATTTTAACGGGTTAGGCAGGCGAATCAATTACTTTCTCGGGCAAGTTACTGAATAGCAATGATAAAATATTGGTAGCTCGCCAATTATTCAAAACACGGCCTAAAAGCTTTGAAAACAATCATTTTCACCAATTTGTTAATGCTAAGGTTTATATAGTTCATTAATAGGATATTTTTTATAATTTTGGCCGTTCGCCTTAGGCCCAAAATCATCTTCAATATGATCAGGCAATCCTAGGCATAATCATTAAAACTATTCAAATTATGGCCGTTTCCCAACCAATCAATTTCACCAAATGGATAGATGATCACCGCCACTTATTAAAACCTCCGGTGGGCAATCAACAAATGTACCTAGAAAATGATGACTTTATCGTGATGGTGGTAGGAGGTCCAAATGCCAGAAAGGATTACCATTACAATGAGGGAGAGGAATTTTTCTATCAGGTAGAAGGTGACATTGTTCTTAAAATAGTAGACGAGGGAGTGATGAAAGACATACCTATCAAAGAAGGAGAAGTATTTCTTCTGCCTCCTAGAGTGCCTCATAGCCCCAGAAGACCGGCAAATACAGTGGGTTTGGTAATCGAGAGGTATAGAATACCTGGTGAAGAAGATGGCTTCCTTTGGTTTTGTGAAAAGTGTGATAACAAACTTTATGAAGAATATGCCACAATTACGGACATAGTAAACCAACTTCCTCCCATTATGGATCGTTTTTGGGCAAACCCTGAAAACACTTGCTGTAAAAAGTGCGGTACAGTAATGCAAAAATAAGTCAGGCATGATTTCCTGATCTTTAATATTAAATAAGTACACCCCATTTTCATCCAAATATGGATCAGATTGCATTTGAATTAACACCGGAATTTGCGCGCAAAATGGATCTTGCTGATCCCCTCTCCACTTACCGGGAAAAATTTTATATTCCGGAAAAAAATGGACAACCACTAATCTATTTTTGTGGCAACTCTCTAGGTTTACAGCCCCGATCCGTCAATGCTTATTTGAAACAAGAATTAGAAAAATGGGCCGACAAAGGAGTGGACGGTCACTTCGAAGGAAAAGTACCCTGGGTAGATGCCAGGAAACCTTCTAAAAGGCTTATTGCACCTTTGGTAGGGGCCAATGAGCAGGAAGTAGTGGCCATGAATAGCCTCAGTGTAAATCTTCACCTTCTGATGGTGTCTTTTTACCAACCCAAAGGGAAAAAATTCAAGATCCTTACAGAAGCTGGAGCCTTTCCTTCTGATCAATATATTTTAGAGCTCAGGTAAAATTCCATGGATTATTACCTGATGAAGCCATTTTGGAAATGGCTCCAAGACCCAATGAACACCTGCTTCGCACGGAAGACATTCTTCAAAAATAGAAGACCATAAGGATGAATTGGCCTTAATCATGCTTTCCGGTCTTCAGTATTATACCGGACAGCTTTTTGATTTGGAAGCCATCAGTAGCGCCGCCAATAAACAGGGTATCACCATGGGATTTGACCTTGCCCATGCCATAGGCAATGTCCCTCTCCGACTGCATGACTGGGGAGTAGACTTTGCCACATGGTGTAGCTACAAATACCTCAACTCAGGACCCGGAAATGTATCAGGAATCTTCGTGCATGAAAAGCACAGTGACAATGCCCTGCTACCCAGATTTGCCGGCTGGTGGGGACATGATGAGAAAGAACGATTTAAAATGAAAAAAGGCTTCAAACATATGCCCGGAGCTGATGGCTGGTTATTAAGCAACGACAATGTACTGGGTCTGGCTGCCCACCAAGCCTCCCTAGAATTATTTGCCGAAGCCGGCTTAGATAAATTAAGAAAAAGAGCATTCAATTAACCAATTATCTCGAATTTGCAATTCACGAAACAATTAAAGACTCTGAATTGTTAGAAATTATAACTCCCTTAAAACCAACCGAAAGGGGGTGTCAACTCTCTTTATTGATCCACAAAAAAGGCAAAGAAGTATTTGATTATTGGATTGATAATGGGGTAGTGGCTGATTGGAGAAATCCGAATGTCATCAGGCTTGCACCCACCCCTATGTACAATACCTTTCAGGATGTTTTCGAATTCAGTAGAATTCTTAAAAACTCCTTGGAAGCATAACCCCAAGAATTAAACCTGTTAAAAGATGAAAGAGAAAATAGACCTATTGGGCGCGGGACTCATTGGATCCCTGCTCGCCATATACCTCAAGAAAAGAGGACTAGACGTAACTATTTATGAAAAACGTCAGGATTGGCGCAATTCAAATAAATCCAGTGAAGGCCGATCAATCAATATGGCTTTGAGTGATCGGGGCTGGAATGCCCTCGAAAAAGCCGGCTTAAAGGAAAAAGTATTGCCCTATACCCTACCCATGTCCGGTAGGAGAATTCATGACGAACATGGGAACACTTATTTCCAGCCATACGGAAAAGAAAACCAAGCAATTTATTCCATCAGCAGAAATGTTTTCAATGAACTGCTAATGGATGAAGCAGAAGCGCTGGGAGCTAAGATCTATTTCAACCACAAGGTGGAAAATGTAAATGTGGCTAAGCGAGAAGTGGAATTTTGCCTTAAAGACGGTTCAGAAAAACGAATGACTTCAGATGTGCTAATTGGTTCTGACGGTTCCTATTCTGCGCTAAGAAATGCTTTCCAAAGCCAAGTAAGGTTTAATTTTTACCAAAAATTTATCTCTCACGGTTATAAGGAACTACATATTCCACCCACTGCTTCCGGAGATTTTGCATTGGACCCCAATGCCCTTCACATTTGGCCAAGAGGAAAGTTCATGCTCATTGCCTTGCCTAACTTGGACAAATCTTTTACCTGCACTCTCTTTTTGCCATTTGAGGGTTATAAGGTAAGTTTTGAAAATATTTATGATGACCGAGATGTCAGTCAAATCTTTAAAACTTACTTCAATGATGCTTTTGATTTGATGCCCAACTTGTTGGCAGATTTTAAAAACAATCCAACTTCTGCCCTTATCAATACAGAATGCTACCCATGGACTGAAAACAATGCATTGCTTATAGGAGATGCAGCCCATGCCATGGTTCCTTTTTATGGACAAGGCATGAACTGTGGGTTTGAAGATTGTTTTATTTTGGATAAACTTATCGAGAAATATGGCACTTCATCTTGGGATCTGGTCTTTGAAAAATTTCAGAAGAAAAGAAAACGGGATACCGATGCCATCTGCCAGCTAGCCATGGATAATTTCAAAGAAATGAGTGACAATATAGCCGATCCTAAATTTTTGATCCGCAAAAAGATTGAGGCCAAACTGCATGAATTGTATCCCAAAGAATGGCAACCGCTATACAGCATGATAACTTTTTCTAATATGCGCTATTCAGAAGCTTATGCCATTGGTAAACTTCAGGAAAAGGTGATGGATGAGGTAATGAAGGATCCGGATGTCCCAAAAAACTGGAATGATTTAGATTATGCGGCCATCGTAGAAAAAGTGGAAACTTCCGGAGAGGTATAGGTCAAAGCTTAATACCAAGCCTTTGCTCAAACCCTCTGATACCTTGCAATCCTCCGGTGTGCAAAACCAATATTTTACTTCCCCTTGGGAAGTAATCTTTCTCAATCAAGTCAAAAAGGCCAAATACCATCTTACCTGTATAGACAGGTTCTAGTGGTAGATTGGCCTTTGTTTTTATTTCCTGTATAAATGAAATCAAGTTGGGCTTTTGTTTAGCGTATCCACCAAAGTGATAGGCCGTTTGGATTTCATACGAACATTTTGGCTGAATCCCATATTTGCGAAGTAACTGATCTACTTCAGAAACAATAAAATTTCCTTTCAAGGATGAAAAACCAATAAGTTGTTGGTCGGACTCCGCCCTTGCCAAGAGGCCTGCAAAAGTCCCTCCGGTCCCGATTGGACAAGTAACAAAGTCCATTGTCAAATCCTTACCCTCCAATATTTCTTTGGTCCCTTTTATGGCCATTGCATTAGTTCCTCCCTCAGGGATCAAATAAAAATCTCCAAATCTCTCTTTCAACCTTTTAAGTTGGAATGAACTGTCTTTTTGCCTGTATTCTTCCCTAGACATTGGGTACAATTCCATCCCTTGATTCCGGGCATCTTCCAAGGTGGGATTAAGTGGATTGACCATTTCACCTCTAATGATGCCAATGGCCTTCAACCCATTGGCAGATGCCGCCAAGGCAGTGGCATGGATATGGTTCGAATAAGCACCTCCAAAAGTCAAGACCTTTGAAAGCCCGGATTTCTTGGCCGCTTCTAGGTTATAATGTAGTTTATAAAATTTGTTACCTTGAACTTCAGGATGAAGTAAATCCAATCTTTTAACAATAACTTCCAATCCCTTTTCATTGATTAAAGGGAGGTGGATATGCTGGTATATGGCAGGTTTTATCGCAGTCAAAATAAATTTATTCAATGATTTTAAGTCAAAACTCTAATTGTTTTTGATCAAATCCTAATTTTGCACCATGACAGAGATCACCAATGAAGAATTACCGGAAGAAGAAAGTTTTTCGATCACCATGAATTGACTGTAGATCCCGGACAAAGTTCGATTAGAATAGATAAATTTATTACCGATAAATTGGCCTACGCTACTAGAAATAAGGTGCAGCAAAGCATTACTTCAGGAATCGTTCAAGTAAATGGAGAAGTAGTAAAAGCCAATTATAAGATCAAAGCAGGTGACCTGATTACCTTTGCTATGGAAAAGAGTCGCAAGGAAACTGAGGTGGTGGCAGAAGAACTCCCTTTAGACATCAGGTATGAAGATGATCACCTAATGGTGGTTTATAAACCTGCCGGCATGGTGGTCCATCCTGCCCATGGCAATTGGACCGGCACCTTAGTCAATGCATTGGCATATTATTTTAAAAACCTACCGGAATTACCCGGAAATTCAGGACGTCCAGGTCTGGTACACAGAATAGACAAAGACACTAGTGGGCTCTTAGTTATTGCCAAATCTGAAAGGGCAATGACCCATCTTGCCAAGCAATTTTTTGATCATTCTATTTCAAGAAGCTATGTGGCTTTGGTCTGGGGGGAACCATCAGATGAGGAAGGAACGATCAATGTTCCCATAGGCCGGGAGTCAAAGATCGAAAAGTAATGCAAGCATACCCGGAAGGTGATGCCGGAAAGTCAGCCATCACTCACTGGAAGGTAATCAAAAGACTGCGATATGTTACGCTTTTAAGCTGCGAGCTAGAAACCGGAAGGACACACCAGATTCGGGCACATATGAAATACATCGGCCACCCACTATTTAATGATGCCATGTATGGAGGGGATCAAATTCGAAAAGGAACCCAATATTCAAAATACAAATCTTACATACAAAACTGTTTTCAGATACTCCCCCGACAGGCATTACATGCCAAATCATTGGGTTTTATTCACCCGATAAGTGGTGAAGAATTGTATTTTGAAGGGGAAATACCGGAGGACATGTTAACGGTCATCGAAAAGTGGGAAAATTACGTAAAATTTGAAAAATAGCCAATTATCGAATCTCTAAAACCAGCAATAAATTAAGACCTATAATTTTCAACACAGCTTAATTTTGCCTTTATTTTTATCGATATTATAATTTTTTAATATTTCTAATGATAATATTTTCTAAATCTCTGTGATTTATTACATTTGTTATATCAAAATATAATTCGGTTTCCGCCTTGGAAAAGCGAAGTCATTTTTGATGAAGTTCTCAGACACTGTAGGGTGTTGAAATTGGCAGACATGCCCTCCTGTCTCGGGGGTGAGGAAACCGGTTTATCCGGCGTATTGGACAAAGCACACATCGAGCTCAATGTGTTGCCTAACAACCTCGTGGAGGTTCGAATCCTTCTCCTACAGCATTTATACTCAAGCCGGTGAATATATTGATACGTATATCCATCGGCTTTTTAATTTTTTAGTGGTTCATTTTTTCTTTTAGCAGTCTTTCTTAAACATTTTCCTCTTTATTTTGTATTCTTGATCTGAAAAATGAGTGGAGAGCAATTAGATATCAAAAAATCTGGAAGAAAAAGAAAGCGATTTCTGAAAATCATTTCAGTTCTTGCCTTTCTTGCGGTCTCTATCCACTTTATTCTTTTTTTCGCAGCTGACTGGTTGTTTAGAGAGTATATCCAACAACAGGTAGAGCATGTTTCAAAAGGCAAATACTCCGTAGACTTTGATAGGGTGTACCTTTCCTTGTTTCAGCGTGGTCTTTTTGTAGAAAAGTTTGAACTAGTACCAACAGACCCTACAATTTTTGACGCCTTAGAAATTCCCTATTATAAAATTTCAGTAGATCAATTGGATATATTGGGGCTAAACTTCATAGGGGAAGACGGCAAACTAACCGCCGATGAACTTCGCTTAACAGCTCCCATGATCCAGTCCAAACAACAATTGGAACTTACTGAGAACAAGGAATTCAGCCCTCTCAAGCAACTTGAATATGAAATAAAGAAATCGCTTAACGGCCCCCTAAAAGAAATCTTTATCAATGACTTTTACATTGATCAGGCCAACTTTTTAGTAGAAAATTTCCTAAGTCAAAAATCCATTGCCGCACAAAACACCAATTTATACCTTAAAAATATTCACCTCACAGGAGGAGAGGAAGAAAACGCTCCTTTTGGCATTGAGGGCTTTCAATTGAATTTTGATGACTTTGAGATTTCATTGGCAGATAGCATTCATAAAGTTATGGCAGAAAAAGTGGCCGTCTCTTCATTGGAAAAGCAAATATTGGCAAGTAAGGTAAGGGTTACGCCTAATCTGGAAAAAACGGCTGATGTCTACTATGAAATATTTCTGGAAAAGCTGGCCTTGACAGATGCGGACATCATGGAGATGTTCCAAACGTCAAAAGTAGCCATTGGAGACCTCAATCTTAACGCACCGCATATCGTTTTGTATACCGATAGGAATGCGATGGATGAGGAAGCAAGAACTACTGATATGTACGATTTGGTGGAAGACTTACTAGAGTCAATCACCATAAAAACTTTGACCATTGATGATGGACAATTCTTACAAAGAGGTGTTCATAACCCAAATAAAAACAGAATTGAAGCAGATGAAATTCAATTTTCTTTGGAAGAAGTATACCTGGGACAAGATGAGGAGCTTAAAAAAGATAATTTTTTATATGCTAGGAATGCAACATTAGAAATTGATCGGGCGCGAATAGCTTTGGCTGATGGGGTTCATTGGATTTCAGGACACAATATCTACCTGTCTACTATTGATGACAAGGTAAGGATCAATGAAATAGCACTTAAACCGGAAGTGAATGTGGACAGTATTGCTGAGGCTTCACTTTTTGAAATAAAAGTGCCCCTGTTGGAATTTGCCAATGCAAACCTTAGAAAAGTCTACAATGAAAACATCATTGACATAGGAGAATTACTTATCAACGCACCGGATGTAGTGATCAAAGACATCCTTGGCACTGCTACTGCCGATAATAATCCTTCCCAAATGACAGACCTCCAGCAATTAACTAAAGGTTTTTTAAAGCTGTATACGTCCAGAAATTAGAAGTAGAGAATGGTAGCCTTGTATTAGACAATCACCTCCGAGTAAGGCAAGACAGCTTGGCATTCGGGAAAATAAACTTTCTGCTAGAGAATTTTCAGCTGGACGACAAATACATGTCAGACACTTCTTTGAGGATATTTCTGGCCGACAACCTAAGGCTTGAGATTGAAGACTACGCCCTTAAATTGTCAGACAACCTGCATCTTTTTGTTGCTGACAAAATATTAATTGACACCCAAAAGAACCTTCTACATGTAGATGGGTTTAAACTAAAACCTTTCTCCCCAGAAGCTGTACTTCCTTTGCTGGATAAATATGGGAGAACAACCGTTTTGGACATTGAGATTCCGGAATTTTCTGCAACCGGAGTAGATATCAATCAAGCTTATTTTCAAAACAAGTTATTTATCAATCATATTGACATCCCCAGCCCCATCATCCATTGGACAAAATACATTCCCAAAGAAAATGAGAAACAGGAAAAACTAAAACGCGGTGATGTATTGGATTTGATAACCAGCTATTTCAAAGTGATCAGTATAGACTCTTTGAGCACCGAAAAAGGCACCTTCAATTATGAAAACTTTGCCAACGAACAGTTTAGATCCTTCGCCGAAAATGATATCTCAGTAAAGATCAGGAATTTTTACCTGGACGAAAACATAAATCCTGCGGCCAACCGAACCTTGTTTTCAGATGAAGTAGACGTCAACCTTAACAATTACCTATTCAACTTAGCCAATGGAAAATACAGCATTGTTGCCGGCAGTATAGGCTTCAATTGCGCGAGAAGAAATCAATACCTTCGATGTTAAGCTAATGCCCAATAAAGACCTGAAATCCAAAGTCAGTATTGAGGCAAGCTTTCCCGATTTAAGCTTTAGCGGCGTAGATCTGGAAGCCTTTTTGTTTGACAACACTTTGGCTTTAACCAAACTTCGGTTTTCAGATGCTGAAGTGAATTTGTCCATCAACAGGGCTTTTAATAAAGAAGAAGAAAAACCAAATGAGGAAAAAAGAAAAGTAGAAACCTTCCAAAAACAATTGATGTAATAAAAATAGATTCCATATTGGCCACCAATGGTTCTTTTAATGTGGCGAATTACCAGGAAGGAAATGACCTACAATTGATCAATACCGGAATCAATATAGCCATAGCCGACTTTCTGCTTGATTCTACCAGGTTATCGAATGGAGACATTGCCAGCTTCTTTTCGACAATGGCCTTGGATGTGGACAATTTTTCTTTGGCACTTAAGGACAGTGTTCATACAGTCACTTTTTCAAAAATCCAACTTGACTCACGGAAGGAAGAAATATTGATAGAAAATGTGAATGTGGTACCTAAAGAAGCCCCTGAAAAACTGCAAGGTCCGGTAATTAAAGCACATATCCCTCAGATCAGTATCAATACACGCTCCCTAACAAGTTTTCAAAAACCGGAGAGCTGGATGTATCCCTTTTGCGATTAACAGATCCTGAGGTCAACCTCTACCTAAGCAAAAATGAACCCCCTATTGAATTACCTAATGGGCAGGGAAAGGAAATAAGCCGTAAAATATTGGAGAGTATCCTGATCAGAAATTTCAAACTAAATGGTGGAAGTTTTGCCCTAATAGACAAATCAGACACTATTCCCCAAAGGGCCTTTAAAAACCTAAGGCTTATTCTCAGTGACCTGAATTTTGACTTTACACAAAAACAGCAATTCAATTCTGACTTCTTTTTCAATGAGGATTTCCGCTTTGAGTTCAAGGACTATGAACTGAATTTACCGGACAGCTTAAATAAAGTAAGCATTGGTAAATTAATGGTTTCTAAGGACAAATTGATCCTTAATGAAGTTCGGTTTTTACCAAGAGTAGGTCTGTTTGCCTATGCTCGAGAAGTAGGAAAGCAAACAGATGTAATGGAATTGTATGTGCCAAAAATCATTATAGAAGGCTTAAATCTAAAGAGATTTATTGCTGAAGAGAAGGTTGAAGCCCTTAGCATGACCTTGGAAATGCCACAGTTGGAAGTTTTTAGAGACAAGAGAATTGAAGAAGACACCACCGTGGTGAAGTTGATGCCCCAGCAGTTGATGGAGCTATCCAAGCAGATCATCGAGTTGGACACCTTAATTGTAAAAGAGGGCATGCTTACTTATAGGGAATTCCCAGTCAAAGGAATGGTACCCGGCGAAATTACTTTTGATCAGTTTAATGCTAAAATGTACCCTTTTAGATTAGGGAAATTTGGAGAAGACAGGAAAAAGCCCGAGGTGGAAGCCAATTTTAGAATCAACAAAGTGGCTCCGGTAAAGGCCACAGTTCAAATGCAATTTGAAGACCCTTACCCTATTGCTGTGGAGGCAGAGGTAGGTGCATTTGACCTTCCTTCCATCAACTCCATATTGGCTACCAATGCTTTTATTACGGTAAAAAGAGGCATGGTAAGGGAGGGAAAATGGCATTTTGTGGTGGATAAAAATGAAGCCATTGGTGAGATGACCTTAAAATACAACAAGCTCAAAGTGCAACTTTTGGATGAGCGAACATTGAAGGATGCCGGAGGAAGAAAAGGTATTTTAACATTTGTCATCAATGCTTTGGCTCTAAGAAAAAACAATCCTAGGCCAATTTTTAACCGGCTGGTAAGTTCTCCAATTTATGTGGAAAGAATCCCTTATAAATTTGTTTTCAATTATATGTGGAAGGCTACTTTTTCAGGATTAATGGGCAGTTCAGGCTTAATGCAACCCAAAATTCCCAAGAAAGAAGAGGAAGAAGATGAATAGGAAATAAAAATATTCCTGCAGGTCTGATAACAAAAACCCTTTACCTCAGCTCGATATAAATTGTCTTTATAAACAAACGGCTATATCGTCACTTCGAACACTTTTCAAAGTTAGCTGAGACAAGAAAGGTGGAATCAGTTTCACAGGTTTTTGGATCCCTGAGCCTGTCGAAGGCTCCTACGGCTTTTTCTACTAAAATTTCTCCCTAAGCATTGAAATGAGGATTTCTCATAATTTTAGGCTATAAGCCCAGACGGCACTTAATTGATTGATTTGGTAATCACCTGCCCAATTATAGCCCTTATAACAAACCAAAAGAGCCCCGATATTGACCTAGGCTCCTTTGTAATCATTGTATACTAATTCTTTTATCAAAAAGAATAGGCCAGTCCTGCCCGTAACCAATAGCTTGTATATTGACTTCTGAACCTAATTCCATAGGCAACCGCCGGAACAAACTGGAAATTATCAGTCAAGAAAACCCTGGCTTTAAGCTGCAGCCTTGGTGCATGCGTTACTTTGTTATAAGTTTCTCTAATAGTCACACCCTGGCTGGTTAATTCACCTAAAAGTTCGTGGGTCGTATGTCGCAAATAGGCCAATTCACCTGATAGGATAACTCTCTCAGACTGATGGAAGTCATAGCCCAAGCCCAAAGAAAAGGTAGACATATTAAAGTAATCCATTTCTTCGGGGTCCAAAAAAAGACATTACCTTTTCCTTCGAAATTAAATTTTCCAAAGGATATATCTCCATAAAATCGATCATTGATGTACCGGGAATAGCCAATTTCATAGCCCTTTGCAGACAAGTTTCCACCTGTAAACTTATCTGCTTCAATAAAAGAATAACCTAAATAAATGGTGTTTTTGGTATTTGTCTGAGCTTGGCTGGTACGCGCAAACCAAAAGACAGTCAATGCCATTAATAAAATTATGCGTCTCATAGGATAATTAATTTTCTTCTAGTGTAAAATAGGCTCTTATTCTGTTAAATCGATAAACAGGATAATTTGTGTTTCCATAATAGCCAATGCCTTGATCTATTGAATTTATATTATTTTTTATTGTAAAACATTTATCAAAACCTTGAGCTGATTCTAATTGGACGTCGTTTTTTAACGCGATTTGAACGTTTTCAGTAACTTCTAAATCATCTATAGAAGCTTTTAATCCTGCAGTATGGTTTATAGAAGCACTTGCCCTAGTAACACCCCAAACAATTTGCATATTGTCTGAATCAGCCTGCCAAGATGAAATGATAAATGATGCAGGTGTTACTTGCCATCGTTCTATTCTAGCATCTTTCCTTGAAACTTTATAGGCCTGAAATGGGGCGTTTACATTAGGACTTAGTGCTGGAAACCCATTAGATCCCACAGTAAAATTTCCATGAGCCACCCATAAAAATATATAATTTGGTTTAGGCCAAGCCGCTATATTTTCCTCTAATCTAAATGCAGGCATTCTTACGGTAAGATTTTGGATGGTTTTATCATCTACATTGCACAATAAAACAGGACTGCTTGTAACTCTTGCATTTGCATCTAAATCTCCCCCGTTTTTTTCGATTTCAAGTAAGTTACCCTCGTTATCATTTTGAAAAGCACCAAAAACAATGGTAGGATTATTTTGCGCCCACTCATCGTCCGCTAAAAAATATTCACCTGCTAATACTTCTTCCAATATTTGATTGTTATTTGATGAATTTCCCATCGAAACTTTAACTGCTTTTGTTGCACCTTTCCAGTCTTCATCCAACGCAATATTTTGAGCCTCAAATTCCTCTGTCCACCAAGAGACTGTGATTTCCTCGACTTCATCCAGTTTAAAATCCTCAACTAAATAAGGAGCCAGAATTGATATTTCATTATCTATAATAAACTGAATCAATTCTTCTCCATTAATACCATTTTCAGAGGTAGTCCGCAAATTTTTTGCACTATTTTTAAATGCAGAAACTATGGCAGATGCTTTTCTGGAAGATGGATTTATTCCTTCTTCAAAAGGTTTTTAGATTATAATCGATGTCATCCGGTTGTCCTCCTTCACTCGCTAAAGAATAAAGTTCTTCTAATGCGTCCTTATCTTTCAAAACTTCTCCAAAAAACACCGAAAGTTCTTTAAGTTTTCCTTCATATTCATTTGAAGGCACAATTAATTGAACATCTTTGGTATCCAAATTACCTAAATCAGCGTCTGTGCAAGAATACATTGTTAAAGATGCAATTAAAATCGGCAATAAAAATAATGTCAATCCTTTTAAGAATTTAGTTGCCCCCCTTATAGTTCATATAAGATAATAGTGTTAATCCTGTTTTCATTTGATTTAGATTAGTAATAATTAAAAATAATATATTTATTTAAAATATTTTAAAGAGTAATACAGTTGAAAATTTTGTTAAAAAAAGACTTATATAAAACCACTATTTAATCAATATTTTTACACCAGTCCGAATAATGATTGCAAACATATTAAAAATAATATTAACATTAAAATTATAGTTTAAATTATTAAATAATAATTTAGATTGTACAAGTTCCCGTCCCAATAATATATTCTATCAAAAAATTTAATTATATAATAAAATACAAATAAATGTTTTGAAAAGATAGCAACAAATCGACATTGTCCAGCCCAAGCAAAATCTAATAATCTTTACTCTTTTAAAAGATAGGTGGCCTCAAAAAATTATTTTAGATTTGTGGTCTTACAAAGATGAATTTCCACATGCATAGTGAAAAAATAAACCAGATTAAAGCTGAATTAGCAGCAGCCAAAGCCGATTCTGCAGAAAAACTAGAAGCTTTCAGAATGAGGTTTATAAGCAAAAAGAGCATTATAGGTGCCCTTTTTGCTGAAATGAGAATATACCGAATGATCAGAAAAAAGCATTTGGCCAGGAAGTCAATGAAGTAAAAAACTTGGCTGAAGAAAAATTTAAGGAATTGATCGCCCAATCTGAAAGTGGTAGCCAACAGAAAAGAGTACTTGATCAGGACCTTACCTTGCCACCCACGGCTTGGCCTGTTGGAGGAATTCATCCATTAACAGCCGTAAGGCAAAGAATTGTAACCATTTTTGAAAGGATAGGCTTCAACCTATCTGAAGGACCTGAAATTGAGGACGACTGGCACAATTTCACCGCATTAAACTTCCCGGAAAATCATCCGGCACGTGAAATGCAGGATACGTTTTTTATTGAAAAAACCCTGATATCGCATTAAGAACCCATACCTCATCTGTACAGGTAAGGGTAATGGAAAATGAAAACCCTCCTATTCGTACCCTGTCACCAGGCCGTGTATTCAGAAATGAGGCAATTTCCGCTAGAGCGCACTGTATATTTCATCAGGTGGAAGGTTTGTATGTGGATGAAAATGTCAGTTTCTCGGATTTGAAGCAGACCTTATATCATTTCGCAAAAGAGATGTTTGGGAAACAAACCCAGGTAAGGTTCAGACCTTCCTATTTCCCTTTTACGGAACCTAGTGCAGAAATTGATATTTCCTGTCAACTATGTGGCGGCAAAGGTTGCAATATTTGCAAAGGCAGTGGTTGGGTAGAAATTGGTGGTTCCGGTATGGTGGACCCCAATGTGCTTAAAAACTGTGGAATTGACCCTGAAAAATATACCGGATTTGCCTTTGGTATGGGCATAGAGCGAATTGCCATGTTGAAGTATCAAATCAATGACCTTAGGCTATTCACCGAAAATGACATTAGGTTTTTAAATCAATTTAGAGGATTATTATAACATATCGTAAATCCTTAAACAAAGGACAAATAGGATATTAGTGAATATTTAACATCATAAAATTTTATAGATTTGTAAAGCACCCAAATTTTAATAACTTTGATTGATGCACAAAAATCATTCACTAATATCCTTAAAGCGAAAACTACAGCAGCAATACAAGTCTTTACGGTTCAACTTAAGTGCTTCTAATAACTTTGTCTTTATTGGGTTTTACAAATACTTTTATAAACCGAAAGAGGGAAGCCTAAGTGATTTTCTGAACCTATACTCCCAGTCCAAAAAAATAATTTTACGGTTATTCAGATTGGTGCCAATGATGGCATTACACATGATCCCATTCATAAATTTATAAAAAGAGATGACTGGAAGGGTGTATTGCTAGAACCTCAACCGGGAGTATACCATCAATACCTCAAAAAGATTTATGTAAAAAATAAGGGAATCAATACCCTATGTGCCGCCATAGGGGAAAAAGACGGTTGCCAACCCATCTATAAAATTGGTTTCTCAGACATGAGATGGGCAACAGGCCTTACCTCTTTTTCAAAAGAAAAAATTCTCAAAGCATTTGAGGATGGGATAGTTGCCTCAAACTGTGAAAAATTCGGTATAGAAATACCAAAAGACAAAAACCAATGGGTAAGCCATGAAGATGTTAAGGTAATCTCCCCAAAAACACTCCTAGATAATTTTTCCATTTCAAAGATAGACCTATTGCAAATTGATGCGGAGGGTTATGATTTAGAGGTTATTCGTATTTTTGACATTCCGAAAACGCAACCTGAAGCCATCATTTTTGAAAACGTTGGTCTTAATAACAGCGATTACAACGCATGTTTGAGAATATTAAGAGAAAACCATTATAGCATCAGAAAGTTTGGCCCCAATACATTGGCACTTAAAGAACCCATAGACAATATGTTCCAAAAATTCTTTCATTGATGGAAAAAGCACTGGTATCCATTGTGATTCCCTGTTATAATCAGGGCAAATATCTCGAAGAAACGGTTCAATCTGTTTTAGCTTCCACCTATAAGCCTTTAGAAATTATTATTGTGAACGATGGTTCTAAAGACGATTCCTTGACCATTGCCCAGCGACTGGCAGAGAAACACAGCGAAATAAAGGTGATGGATCTGGAAAATGGGGGAGTTGCCAAGGCCAGGAATACAGGAATAAGGGCTGCTAAAGGAACTTATATCCTCCCCTTAGATGGAGATGATCTTATTTCACCAGAATACTTGGAAAAAGGGGTAGAAACATTGCGTTGCAATTCCAATGTTAAGGTTGTTTATTGCCAAGCTGTCAAATTCAATGAAAGCGGCCAAAAACCCTGGAATTTAAAACCCTTTAGTCGTAATCAACTAGCTAGGGACAATATGATCTTTGTCGCTGCATTATTTCGGAAGTCAGACTTTCTTGATATAGGCGGTTTTTCTGAGGACATGAGCATGGGGCGGGAAGATTGGGAATTCTGGATCAAAATGCTAAAAAATGGAGGAGACGTCATCCAATTACCTTTTATAGGTTTTTATTATCGCTTAACACCCACTAGCAAACGGAAGAAAACAGGCACCAATCAAAAGAAAAGAGAAAGGATTGCGTACCTAAATGCCCATCATATGCCTTTCTTTGAACAAGAATTAAATGGCCCGCTTAGGTTTCAGCGCACCTGGTCAAAACCTTACAATACCCTTTTAAAATGGCTCGGGAAACTTTAGGACGTCTTAAATATTAGACCATAAGATAACGACTACGTTTATTAACAGCATTCCCATATGAATCCGGATTATATAATAGGATTTCCTGTGTTTCCCGGAATTTTTGCAATGAGAGGATAATCAGGTTGTTTGGAAATTTAAGCATAGAGAAACTATGCTGAACCTCCAATCAACAGCGAAGGACAACTATTGCCCATTCGAATAGCAGCATGTGCAAAAAATCGACATTCATAAAATATTATTTGCAATAATGGTATCAAATCACCGCGAAAAGTACATGATATTAAAAAGCCCATTAAATCTTACTGTTATTTTTGGAATCAATGGAAATAATATTAAATTAAGGTGACTTTGAACCCAAACCCATGAAAGAAAAAATCAATTTTACCCTCCACAGCATAAGCCTAATCCTTATTTTAGCGCTCCTTGCTTGGTATTTTGTAGGTACCGGAATAACTGCAGCAACTGCGTTTACCTATATGATCATGGTTTTAATCGTGGTAGAAATAACCAGTTTGGCCTTGATTAGTAGTACTTATCCGGAAAGCCATACCTCATTTAAAATTGGAATCATTGCAGCATTATTTATCCTTTTCGGAATAAAAACAATGATGCCTTCTTTTTTTATCCCCATTTCCGTAACCTTGATAACCCTTAATTTTCTCTATAATTTTTATAGCAACAGTAAACGGAGAAAGGGTGCTTTTAAAAGGAAGAAAAAAAGACTGCCCGTTTTTAATATTTCTCCTTCTTTCTACTTTTATTAAAAATTATGAGTGTTGCTGTAGCATGTGCCAAAGAAGTATACTGAATAGCTAATTCCCATTCCATTCAGAAAGCTGATCTCATACATTCAATCCTACTTAGGCCAAACACTATTGATCGTTTTTAAAACAGCTACTGTTCGGAATCGATCAGTCAAACTGATCCATCTAACACATTACCAAACACTTATATTTTTTGATTATTTTTTTACACTTTTTTTGAAGCATAAAGTAGGATTTTATGGTAAATTAATGAACGGTGCTTTAACAAAGAACCGTACGATTGTCCGCTTTTGATACAACATCCCTTATTCTACCTGAATTTTTTAGGTTGCATATGCTTATATAATAATTCCAGTTGAGTTTCTGTTATGACTGTTTTCTTCGATTTGGTACGTGCTTGGCAATAATCGTCAAAACAACAAAACCTCTAAACTTCACAATATCATGAAAGCATTAGCAACATTATTTCTCGTAATCGGAATGTCCTATTCAAGTTTTGCATGGGATAAAAGCCTAAAGGAAGTTTCCTCTGTAGAAACACAAGAACAAAGGTTTATCATTAAATTAGCTGACTCCATTGGAAAAGTCCGAATCAGCATTTATGATAAGAATAATTTCATAATAAGCAGGAATTTTTTCACAGTAGATGGCCCTCAAAACATTCCCTTCAATTTAAGTAGTGTTCCTGAAGGTCAATACAGAGTAAAGCTTGAAACCAAAGAAGAAGCACAAAGTTTTGAAATAAACAGCTTTAAAAAAGTAGAAAAGAAACTGTTGGCTTATGCCAAACCAATCGATGATAATAGCTTCAATCTTAAGGTACTTGGCTTAACAGATCCGGGCACCGAAGTCACCATTTATAGAACAGATCACAAGGTGCTTTTGAAAGACAAAATTCAAGAAGAAGGTGGCTTTTCGAAAAATTATAAACTTAAGTTTTTAAAACTTCACCAGGTATATTTAAAAGTAGAAAATGAAGGAAAAAAGAAATTCTTGTATTTCGATTGAGACACAAAAAATAGGCACTAAAAAGTAAAAGCCTTCCTGAAAGGGGGAAGGCTTTTACACTACAGCTATAATGCAACATTACAGACTTACCCTATCATTTTGGTATTTATCGATAGGCTGCAATGAGCTCCTTGAATTTCTTTTCACTTAAAAGACCTGTATGAAAATGCTTGGTGCCATCAGCCGCTACGAACAAAGTGGCCGGAATGGCTCCAGACCAATCTTTCTCCAACTGCCTTTTCCAGTTTTTTTGTTCTTTTTCACTGAGCAACCATACCGGTGACATTATCTCCAGTTTTTTAATAAAGGCCTCGACCCGCTCCGGCTTTCTGTCGTCGTCTAAAGATACAAATACCAGTTTGGTGCTTTCCATATTATTTACAGTAGCTTCAAAATAAGGCATTTCTTTAATACATGGAGCACACCATGTAGCCCAAAAATTATAGATCCTTAACTCGTCTGACTTTGCCTCAATTTTATTTTTAAAATCATCGTAGTCCAACGTAAGCATGGGCTCCGGATTACTAAAGCCAAGACCTATGATGATTAACAATACTTTAATATTAATAAACATAAATTTCTACTCTTTTTAAATCAATTGTTTAGGGTCTGATTGATGTAATAAACGGACTGAGGAATTTGAGCCACTGACTTGGATGACTCGTCCTCAATTATAAAAAATTGTGTGCCTCCTTTTTTCGCTTGCAAAATAATATTTTTAATGTCAATATCACCTTTTCCTAGCACCACATTGGATTCAACATCCCCTGTTCCATCGCTACTTCCCGGGGTACCCTTCTTTCTATCTTTTAAATGTAACAATGGAAATTTATTAGGATGCGCTTTTAAAATAGCCAAAGGATCACCTCCACCCATTTTCACCCAAAACACATCCATTTCAAACTTAAAATCTGTGGCATTGTCTAACATATAATCGAAAACTGTTCCCTCGCCATACGTCTTAAATTCATAGCCATGTGGGTGGTAGCAAAATGTTAGCCCTTCTTCTTTTGCCTTTTTGCCAAATGCATTAAAAACGGTAGTGGCTTCTTTCGCCTTCTCTAAATCAAATTTTCCATCATGTGGAATCCAAAAAGTTACAATGTATTTTGAACCAAATGCTTTGGCCCTTTTAATCACCGCCTCAGGATCATTGGTTAGCTCATCATAGGCTCCACCCACACTTATCATCTGAAGGTTATACTTGGCCAGAAGGGCCTTGTATTTTTTATCACTCATTCCGTAAGTACTTCCCCCTCAATATAACGGATGCCCCATTGCTGAATCAATTCATGATTCTTTTCAACATCCATTTTCATCTGATTCCTTAAACTATAAAGTTGTAGCCCAATCTCTTGAGCTTTAACTGTCATGATCAATGGACAGGAGGCAAATATGCCAATAATCAAAAATAAGGATAGGTTTTTCATTGGGTTTATCATTATAAACTAAAATAACGAAATCCCCGCAGACATACAAAAAAATTAAAAATTTAAGCAATGGATTAAGAGCTCGCCTTAAATCAATCCTCTTTAAAAGTATCTAGGACGTAAAGAAATATATTCAGAGAAAGCGTAGATGATTCCTCATTTGCAGTGCTACCTTTAACTCCATCGGACTTCTTTTCTTGAAGTAAAATTTCTTTTGATTGGGAGGATTTTTGAATCATTTCATTGTCGTAACCAATGAGGCGGTTTTTATTATTTTCCGATTTTTCTCCCTGAATCATTTCCGTCTTCTTCCAAACCGCTTTTTGCTGAACATAATTGTAAACGTTACCGTCTTCTTTTTGTGAAAAAGTTTCTCCGGATATAAAGCAGAAAAATAAGACCCCAAGAATAAAAGGCTTATAGAAAAGAATCCGAATATTATTTTGACAAATCATGATTTTGTTCGTAAAAGGGCGAAGTAAGACTTCAATTCATTGTTTATAAATCAATAATAAACATTTTTTTATTCTTATACAAATGAGAAACAAGGACTTAAGCTTGCCTTGAAAGGGACGGATAAAGAAGTTTAATAATTCTTAAAAATAATCTTAGCTAAATTTTTAAGTTCTAAATTTGTTGAATTTCCAATTGCTAAACCAGCCGAAAAGACCATGCAACAGATCAATTTCTCTCAATTCGCTTCAAATCAGAGTAGCCTGTTTATCCCTGGCACGCCTGATGACAGCATTCTTTTTGCGGTAATTGACTCCAGAAAAATTCACTCCGGAAAAGAAACTCTTTTTATCGCACTACAAGGATCGAGACATGCCGGGTGGGAGTTTGCAACAGATGCCTATGCCAAAGGTGTGCGAAACTTCATCTTGCCCAAACTATGTCCCAGCTCCCTCCTAAAAAAGCTGGCAAATGCCAACATCCTTCTTTCTATTTCTCCCCTAAAGGAATTACAACAACTGGCACAAATCAACAGAGAAGCCTTCAGAGGAGCCGTTATAGGAATTACCGGAAGCAATGGAAAGACCATTGTTAAGGAATGGTTAGCTCAGGTATTGTCAGCCCAATTCAATTTATGGAAAAGTCCCAAGAGTTACAATAGTCAAATTGGCGTAGCACTTTCAGCTTTGGGAATCAATCCTCAACATCAACTTGCCATACTAGAGGCAGGTATCTCAGCCCCTGATGAAATGAAGGCACTGCAAGAGATCATCCAACCTCAACTAGGCATTTTCACCAATATTGGAAGTGCTCATGACGAGAATTTTAAGGATACCACCTCAAAGATCATTGAAAAATGCCTCCTTTTTAAAGACGTTAAATTCCTTGTCTACAATAAGGATCAAGAGTTGGTAAGTAACTATTTAGCCTCATCTTTTGACCCTTCTGTACGCATTAGCTGGTCTGATAAGCCCGGTGCTGATTATGTTCTCTCGGTTAAGCCCCATAGGAATGGCACTAAGATTTATATGATGGGCAAAGACCTGCGAACTTTTACTTTTTATACTTCATTCCGAGACAAGGCTTCTCTAGAAAACCTGAGGCATGTGATCACTGCTGCACTTAGTCTTGGGATGGAACCTCTCATGATTCAGCAAGGACTGGAACTGCTACATGCAGTAGACATGAGGCTTACCCTAAAATCCGGCCTGAACGGCTGCAAACTGATCGATGACAGTTATAACAATGACCTTGCAGGACTTGAATTGGCTCTGGAGTTTATGCACCAACAAGTAACCACAAGTGGTAGAAAGATTCTTATTCTATCAGAAATTCAACAAGATGGAGATATTACCGCTACTTTTAAAAAAATAGCTTGGCTACTAGGACAGTACGACATAGACCTTTTTATAGGTGTTGGTAAAGGATTTGAAGAATCCAAGGCCTTGTTCCCTTGTGAAAGCAGGTGCTTTGAGGACACTGACTCACTCTTAAAAGGCATGGAAACCTTGTCCCTTTCCAATGATCTGATACTTATCAAAGGGGCTAGGGTTTATAAATTTGAGCGAATCGTACAAAAACTAGAAGCCCTTGCTCATGAAACCATTTTAGAAATTAACTTAAATGCACTCCGCCACAATTTTATGCATTACCGGCAAAAACTAAAAGTGGGAACCAAGATTATGGTGATGGTAAAGGCTTTTGCTTATGGAGGTGGAGCTGCTGAAATCGGAAACTATTTACAAGAAATTGGCGCTGATTACCTATCTGTAGCCTATACGGATGAAGGAATTTTCCTAAGAAACAATGGTATCAGCCTGCCAATCATGGTAATGAACCCGGGAAGTTTTCATTTGGATTTACTGCAGACCCATGCTTTGGAGCCGGTAGTTTATAACCTACAGCAACTTCGGACTTTGTCTGCCAGCATTGATGATTATTCAGGTGAATTACCTGTTCATTTGGAGTTTGATACCGGTATGCGAAGATTAGGAATGACAGAAGAAGACCTTGATGAAGTCATTGAAATCCTACTACACAATAAAAAAATCAAAGTCGCCGGGATTTTTACCCATTTGGCCGGAGCGGATGAAGCCATCCATAAAGATTACACCTTATCGCAGCTTGCTTCATTTGAAATATGGAGTAAAAAGTTAATGGATAATACCGGCTGCCGGCCTTTGAGGCATTGCCTCAATTCAGCAGGAATCATTCGATATCCCGAATATGCCCATGATATGGTAAGATTAGGAATTGGCTTATATGGCATAGAAGTCAACAAAATGGAACAAAATAAACTAGAACCGGCCATGGTCCTGAAAACAGTGGTGTCTCAGGTAAAAACGCTTGCCAAAGGAGCAACGGTTGGCTACGGAAGAGTCGGAAAAATGAAAACAGAAGGCGAAGTGGCCACATTGGCAATAGGCTATGCTGATGGCTATGATAGAAGATTTAGCAACGGAAATGCAAAGGTTTTAATTAAAGGAAAATTGGTGCCTATTCTTGGCAATGTTTGCATGGACATGTGTATGGCAGATGTTACCGGTTTAAATGTCTGTGTGGGAGATGAAGCCATACTCTTCGGTGAGCAACCTTCTATCATTGACCTTGCCGATAAAATAGGAACCATACCTTATGAGCTTCTTACAGGGATTGGCCCTAGGGTAAAGCGACAGTATGTACTAGACTAAGACCTTATCCAAATTCAGCATATTTTGGCCTGAAATTGGATAATATTTTGTTTCTTTGTCTTTAATTTTGGAGCTTTTTGTACCCATTACTTAATGAAGGATAAATCATTGACATTTAACTTTTCGTTTTTTCGAAAACATGGCTTAGGATTAATTATTATTTTAGCGGCATGCTGTTTTTCTTGTGAAGACATCCTCCGGGAAGAAATAATGGTATACAATAATGATTTTTCAAAAGCTGATCTTGCCAATTTTGAAAATGGAAAATTATTCATCTATGAAGGTGATACAGTTTTAGGATACTATCATGATGAAGAAGTTCGTTTAAGCTTAGATAATTTACCGGAACACAATACCATTAAAATCACCTTGGAAATTTTGCTTCACGACAGTTGGGATGGTAATCCGGACAATGTCGGAGGCCCGGATTTTTGGTATTTAAAATTGGATGATCAATCCATTGTTAGGACTACTTTTTCAAACTCCCTTGTGAGTCAACCTTTTGTATATACCAGTCATATCCTGACAATTACCCAAGATTCAATGACCCAAAAACAGGAGCACTACGCACGGATTTGCCGGGAAGATGTCAGTATATTAACGTTGAAGGCTGGACAAGTCTTTATCGTATCACCAAATTAATTAACCATACAGATGGTCAATTATCAATTGCTATAGGAGATGAACTAAAGCAGGAAAACACTCCAGAACCTGTATGTGACGAAAGTTGGTCTGTAGCTAGTATTCAAGTGAGCACCTTGACAATAAATTGAGCCGGAATGAGTAAAAGATCTTCTTTATTTGTACATGTATTTCTTTGGGCAGCTTTAATTTGTTTGGCACCGGTTTCGAATGGGTGGGCCCAAAGTATAGGGCTACATTACCCGGTCTATGACGATTATATGCGCAGGCAACAACTTCTTGGCAATTTGTCTGCAGAAAGTAGCTTTATGGTACGTCCCTTATTGCCAAGACAAGTTTTCAATACAAATGGTGCTTTTAATTTTGAGCAAGACAGCACGGTTAAGAACCAAAACCTGAAAGGCCTAGCGAATTTTGATGAAATCAAATTCATGACACTCCCTGTCATGATCAAATCCAGATACAATAGTAATCTTCCCTTTGGTATCAACGATGGGGAAATGATTCCAAACAAAGGGTTACAACTGAATGCCAGTTTAGGTATTTATTTTGAATACGGTCCCTTGACCTTACAATTGCAGCCGGAGATTTTGCATGCCGCAAATTTAGATTTCACAGCATTTCCTTTGGAACATTGGGGAAGCACCTGGCTCCAATATTTTGAATGGGTGAATACCTCAGATATACCTGAGAGATTTGATGGAGGCCCTATCACTCGCCTTTCATTGGGCCAGTCCAGCTTGCGTTTCAATTTCAATGAATATTCTATTGGCATCTCTAACGAAAACCTGTGGTGGGGGCCCGGCAGAAGGGCATCACTATTGATGAGCAACAATGCCCCGGGCTTTTTACACTTTACTTTCAATACCCGAAAACCGGTGCAGACCCTTATAGGTAGTTTTGAAGGGCAGCTTATTGCGGGGCAGCTGAGGTCTTCCGGAGTAGATCCGGTCAACTCCTATTACACCTACACCAATACTCCACTATATGTTCCTAAAAGGTCAGATGATGACTGGCGTTATTTATCCGGTTTGACAATAAGCTATCAACCTAAGTGGCTTCCCGGCTTATTTTTGGGTTTTAGCAGTGTCTCACAAATGTACCACACAGACATGGATCAATTTGCCGATTACCTTCCTGTATTCAATGGTGAAAAGGGTCCCGAAAGCATTACCAAGCCCAATGTAGACCAAAGAAACCAACTCAGTTCCGGTCAATTCCGCTGGATAAACCCCAATGGGCATTTTGAGTTTTACGGAGAATATGGAAGCAATGGCAATAGCCGAACTCTCCACGATTTTTTAATAAATCCGGATAAAAACAGGGCTTTTACGTTTGGCTTTACCAATTTAACCAGCCTAAAGAAAAAAGATGAATTCTTTCAGCTAGGAATGGAAATGACCCAAACAGGACAATCTGTGAGAGAGGAAATTCTAAGCAGAAATAGTTGGTACACCCATCCGTATGTTAGGCATGGTTACACCCACAAAGGCCAAGTGTTGGGATTTGGCTATGGCCCGGGAAGTAATGTTTTTTCCATTGATTTGGCATGGGTAAAAAACTTTAACAGAATCGGTATTGAATTTGAATACATCAATTATAATAACGATTTCTATTACAAACGTTTTGAGGAAATAAAAGACCTTCGCAGAAAATATGTAGATCTAGCACCTGCTTTAATAGGCGAATGGAGATTTGACAAATTACTTGTTTCAGCCAATTTTAAATATATCCGCTCATTGAATTATAAGTGGTACTTGGAAAATGATCCAGACGATTACTTTATTCCAGGCTTAGATAAGGATAATTTTGTTGGAAATTTAAGTTTTTCGTACATAATCGATTGATCGTATTTTGTTTGATTATTCCAAAACAGCATCAATTTCTAAAATACTATTTAAGATAAGCTCACAAGCTTGCGTATAAAATGTCTGATCGATATTTTTAAAAGTATCAGTGGGTTTGTGATAATCCTTGTGATCTGGCACACCGAAATAAATAAAAGGTATCCCTTTTTTATGAAAAGGCCCATGGTCTGATGCATTGGTCCAATCCAGCTCCCCCTTTCCTCCATCATTTCCGAAAACCAGTTGAATGGCAGATTTCTTCCCGCTTTTTTCAAGGTAAGGTTTGAACTGAGGATAAAATCGAGTACCAACTGCATAAAGGGTATTGTCCTCACTTCTGCTAATCATATCCATATTCACCACCAACTGGATCTGATTTAAAGGAAATGGAAAGTCTTTTAGCAAAGCCTTAGCACCTAATAGCCCTTCCTCTTCTGCATCCGTAGCTGCAAAAAGGATAGAATGCAGGGGTCTGTTTTCTTTGAAATAAGCGGCCATATTCAACAATGCTGCGGTGCCAGATGCATTGTCATCTGCTCCATTGTAAATGTCCTTCCCCTTGGTACCCAAATGGTCAAAATGAGCCATAATTAAGATAATTTTGGAAGAAGCAAATCCGGGTACAAAACCAATGATATTTTCTCCATGGCCTTCTTGCTCCAAATCTTCATTTAAAGAAAATGATTGAGTATAATCCGGAAACTGACTACTCAGGTCCAGATCTTTAAACCTCTCTTTAATATAGCTTGCAGCCTTTTGATTGCCTTCTGTTGTAACTGATCTTCCTTCCAGTTGATCAGAAGAAAGAAATTGTATATCTTCTATTAAAACTCGAGTATCGATTTTTTGAGACCGAGAATGAAAGGGTAAGCAACAAAAAAATAATAAAATAAAGGAGGTAATCGTTTTCATAACGAAAGATTTTACAATGGCTTGTGTATATTCGTGAAAATACTAAACTTTCAGATGTGGAATTCATTTTGTTTATGAAATATATTTCTTTGACGGTGCTGATAAGTTTTTTTTCATTGGTTAGCCTAGCACAACCGACACCTGTTGAGCAATTTTTAGATGGAAAATCGGTAGTACTAGTTTCTGCTGCCCTTGCCGAAACAGCACCTATTACCTGGAAGGATTTGGTGGAAGAAGTTCATCCTTCCTTTGTGGAGGCTGGCGGAGATCCTGTAGCCTATTTTGATCTTGAAGAAGTCATTTTGTCTGAGGGCATTAAAAACACCTATGCGAGTCATTTTATTACCCGACAAATCAGAAATATAATATTACTGATCAGAAAAGCGGATGGCAGGTTATTTTGTCATATTTACCCTTTTTCAGGCAATAGGAATATAATTTCCCCGGAAACAATTGGTCAATCAAGGCTGCTAATTTGGAAGATCTTAAAGAACAAATTCAATCCATTGGCCTGAACAAAAGGAGTGAAAATTTTCTGGTAATCGAAGTTCCGGAATATCCTTCCATCCCCGGATTAGAAAATAATTCCTTGGGAAACAATTATATCCAAGCACCACCATTAAACTTAGATGTCTTCAAATTGGGCATCCTACTTACAGGAGCTGCCGGCAATGAAGATTTTCTCAATACATTCCGGCAAGATATTTACGGAAAGGACCCCAATCAAGTGGAAGCAGAACAACTAGCGCAAAAAGAGGGGCTTGAACAAATTTTTAATGCCGAGTACCCTTTTGAAACCGAATTCCTGACTACTGCTAAGTCCAGTCAAGAACTCATCAATGATAAGGTTCAATTTATCTTGATGAGGCAGGAAGGTCGAGAGGCTGATCTTATGCGAAGCATGGGGGTTCCTTTGGACCAAGGTAAAAATCCTGACAAAATTGTGGTCAAGTATTACATTCGATTTTTGGTAAGAAATGAATTGTATATTGGTGAAAAATGGGATGCCTCTCCGGACTGGAAAGTGGCACTAAGGAACTTTTGGATCAAATAACACCTGAAAATTAAATGATACAATTGTCTCTTTTTTGTTTCTTATAGTTTTTTTATGGTAGATATTCAAGACAGCTTGAGAATGTCCAATAAATTTATAGAAGGTAGCCTTTCTCACTGACCAAAAAAAGAGGTAGATCCTAAGGACCTACCTCCACACTTCGAAATAGCAGATTTTTTATTTAGGGTGATAAACAACTTTTCTACTTCCCAAAGTGGAAATGATTTATTTATCGATCGAACCCATTACTCGCTTAAGAAAAGCGTTCATGGCTTCCTTCTTATCCATTCCTTCTTCCTTGATCATTTTCTGAACTTCGAGCGTGCCGTATAGATTGGAAAGTAACTCGCCCATCACGTCCAACTCTTCGTCTTTCAGCGTGCTAATTTCAGTCATTGACTCCAGGAGTTCTATGGTCTCCACTACCCAGTCTTCATCGTTTTCTTCAATGAAACCTAGTACATGTTTAATTATTGGCAACCTCATCGATCAATGTTTTTAAAGCTTCTTCTTTATTTGTTTGAATTTGATTTTTTAGGGATCCACCTTCAAAAACCGCAAAAGTAGGTAAGTTATTTACTTCAGCAAGCTTTCTGGATTCAGGTAATTTCTCCGCGTCAACATACAGAAATGTGACCCCTTCATAAGCCTTACTTAGCCTTTTCATTTTCGGCTTCATAATCCTACAGTTACCACACCAAGTAGCTCCGAATTGAACAACTACTTTATCATTGTCTTTAATTACTTGTCCTAAATTATCTGATTCTAATTCTTGTAGCATAATTTTTTGGTTTAATTGAAGATCAAAGATAATTACTATTAATATTAAAATCCAATTGATAATATCTATGAGTCATGTCAGATTTTTAATAGAGCTCTTTTTGTAAAAATGGAATTAAGGCTAGAGATAAGGCTTGTTGGTAATAATTGGATCTACTAATCACGCCTTTGGTTAAAATACCAACGGCTCCACCTGATTCTTTGGAATTGCTTTTATTGAATAGTTTGTCATCAGCTTCACCCAGCTCCATTCCATCACTAACCATTTTATTTAAGGCCTCGGGAAGAAAAAATGTTGCGGTTTTAGCTTTACCTATTTTGCCTTCACCATCCATGATAACCATCCAAGCAAAGGAAACCATCTGTTCGCCTACATGATCTACTCCACCTTCTATTCCCACCCAGAAATCTGCTTCCGGGAAAGCATTTTTGGAGGCGTAGGCTCTATTGTAAGCACCTGTATAGGTTTCTACATCACCCTTAGGCTGATCGCTAACTTTAGAATCCACATTCAATCCCTGAACAATGAAACTATCTTCAAATATACTTGAAAATGCATTTTCGGTGCATTTAACTTTTACAGGATTTCTACTTCCGACGATTACTAATTGCTGCCTTTTCTGCTCCTGTAAATTTCTTCTTTTAGGGAATGCCATTATGTGAATTAAAATTGCTAAATATTTGGTTTAAGCCATATTATGGTAAACATGGTTTACATCATCATCCTCTTCCATCCGCTCAATCATTTTGTTTATGTCTTCCTCCTGCTCACTTGTCAATTCGGTAGTAGACATGGGAAAACGTTGCATTTCAGCACTGATCACTTCTATACCTTTGTCTTCAAGTGCTTTTTGCATGTTGCCAAAGTCTTCAAATGCAGTGTATACAAAAATTTCTCCCTCATTCTCATCTATATCCTCTAAACCAAAATCGATCAATTCCAATTCAAGTTCTTCCAGATCATAGTCAGCTTTGGCAAAACGAAATACTGCTTTTCTATCAAAAGTAAAGCTTACTGAACCACTTGTACCTAAGGAGCCACCGGCTTTGGTGAAATAGTGCCTTACGTTGGCTACGGTTCTATTGATATTGTCTGTAGAAGTCTCAACGATAACGGCAATGCCATGGGGGCCATAACCTTCATATACTACTTCTTCGTAATCTTTTTCATCTTTATTACTGGCTCTTGAAATAGCCGCTTCAATCCTGTCTTTGGGCATGGAGGCACCCTTGGCGTTCTGAATAATGGTCCTCAATTTGGCATTATTAGCCGGGTCGGGACCACCTGCCTTGACAGCCATTACTATTTCTTTGCCTAAGCGTGTAAACACTTTAGACATTTGACTCCATCTTTTGAATTTTCTTTCTTTTCTAAATTCAAATGCTCTTCCCATAATTTTTTATATTTCCAATTGTAAAAATAATTAAATTTTTTGATAGGACTATTATCATTACAAAACTTACCACGACTAAACTTATGACAAGGTTTTGTGGATTTAATGAACTCTGACACACGATATACGTTTTATTTTTAGGTAATACAACCCTCATTTAAAATTTTTAGTTATGGATCAACCCCTTCCAAACCTCCCTAATTTATCACTTCCAAGAATAGTTGTGATAGGCGCAGGATTCGCAGGTCTCAAACTTGCCAGAAAACTAAAAAAAAAAAACTATCAGGTGATCCTATTGGACAAAAACAATTATCACCAGTTCCAACCCCTGTTTTATCAAGTAGCCACAGCAGGTTTGGAGCCAAGTGCCATCTCATTCCCCTTGCGAAAAGTATTTCATAATACGCCAAATGTAACCTTCCGTATGGCGGAAGCCCAAAGAATCGACCAAGAAAAGAATCGTGTGTTTACCGATATTGGCTATATAGATTATGACTACTTAATCTTAGCCATGGGAGCGGACACCAATTACTTTGGGATGAAAAACATTATGGAAAACAGCATTCCCATGAAATCTGTTTCCGAGGCCTTATTTATTAGAAATAAAATAATTTCCAATTATGAAAGGGCCATCAATATTGCTGATCTGGAAAAACGAAAATCATTAATGAATGTTGTCATAGTGGGGGGAGGACCTACTGGCGTAGAATTGGCTGGAGCCATGGCCGAACTTCGGAACAAGGTTTTTCCAAAGGACTATCCCCAACTTAACTTTGACAACATGAAGGTGGTGTTGATTGAAATGGGGCCGTCCTTATTGGCAGGCATGTCCGCTTCTTCAGGTCAAAAGGCAAAAGAATACTTGGAAAGTCTTAAGGTAGATGTTCTGCTCAATACTGCGGTTGAAAATTACGATGGCCTAAATGTAATTATCAACGGTGAAGAAAAGCTTAAAACAAATACTTTATTATGGGCAGCAGGAATTGCTCCCAACGGCATAGAAGGAATCGTAGACACCCAAAAATTCAAAAATGGCCGATTACTCGTGAATGAATACAATCTGGTCCACAACAGCAAAAATATATATGCACTGGGAGATCTCTGTCTACAACAATTGCCTGATTATCCTAAAGGTCATCCTCAAGTTGCACAAGTTGCCATTCAGCAAGCAGATAACTTAGCGAATAATTTTCTCGGCCAATTAAAAGGCAGAGCACCCAAAGCTTTCCGTTACAAAGATCTGGGAAGCATGGCCACTGTCGGTAGAAAATTAGCTGTAGTAGACCTTCCTTTTATTAAGTTTCAGGGCGTCCTAGCTTGGCTAACTTGGCTATTTGTTCACCTGATGGCCATCCTGGGCGTCAAAAACAGAATTTTTATTTTCCTTGATTGGTCTTGGAATTACTTGGCTTTTGATCCTTCCCTGAGATTACTTATCAGGCCTACCTATGTAAAACCAAAAGACAGGGAAGAATTAATTGAAGACAAAAACTAAAAATTATACTTTTTAACATTCCTTAACATTGGGTCATTAAACTTGTGTATTCCCTGCCGGTCTAACAGCTATACGAACACACAAAAAGTAAAAAATTATGAAAAAGTTAATAATGATTTGTGCACTGGTAGGAGCTACTTTTGCACAGGCTCAGGCCCAGAGGCAAGACAATAGAGAAAGAGACCCAGAAAAAATGGCTGAAAGAATGAGCCAAAGGATGGGAGAAAAGCTTGACTTGACAACTGAACAAGAAGAGCAACTCAAAAATCTCTTTATCGAAGAAGCTAATAAGCGGAAAGAAATTGAAGAAGCCAGAAAAGAGGAAATGAAAGCTGCTAAAGAAGACCACAAAGAAAAACTTGAGGCCATCTTAAGCCCGGAACAGTTGGAAAAATGGGAAGCAGAAAAAAGAAGCGGGCGATAAAATGCGGGAAAGAAGGAAAAGGCGTCGTGGTATTGATGAATAATTCTGCCTCAAGGTTTAAAAGGTAAAATTGGTGTTTCAACCCTTATTGCCAAATAATAAAAATAAGGGTTGAAAACATCACTAAACACAAAGAGTTAGTTGCCTAATCTTTAATCCTAAAGGTCCATTTGAAATGGACAAATCATCAGACTTTATTATTGCATCTGTAGATTAAGTTTACCATTGCATATTTAAGCCAAGGTTTGGATACGGCCTAAACGTAGGAGTTTAATCCGTATAAAACCATTGGCTTTTTTATGCGTATAGTCAACTTACTGTAATATTACCCAGTCCATGAAAAAAGCCATCATTGTTTTCCAAAAATTCCCTACTCCTGGGAAAGTAAAAACCCGGCTAGCCGCGACTATCGGCAATGAGAAAGCAGTTTATATTTATTCCTATCTTTTAAACTATACCCACAAGTTAATCTCCTCAATCACGGCTGATGTATTGATTTTTCATGAAGGCCCCATTGAGACAGAACAATACCCTAAAGACAATTACTCTTTTTTCCCGCAAACGGGAAAAAACCTAGGGAAAAAATGAGCAGGGCTTTTGATCAAGCCTTTGAACAAGGTTATGATCATGTTATCATCATTGGCACAGATTGCCTAGAACTCCGGATTAGACATATTGAAGAAGCATTTGCAGTGCTTAAAAATAATGATTTGGTATTAGGTCCTGCAGAAGATGGGGGCTACTACCTTATCGGACTAAATAAAAATGATGGACAATTGTTTAAAAACATCGCATGGAGTAGTGATGCTGTATTTGCCAATACCATAGCCATTGCCACTGAAAAGCAGCTCAAAGTGCACCTATTGGAATGCCTCAATGATATCGATGAGTATTCAGATTTATGTGATCATCTAAAAGCTCTCGTTTCAAAAATTGATTCTAAATAGGTAAAATTATATATGCAAGCCCAAATAATAATGCTGAATGCCAAGCAATTGGTAGGCTTTAATAGCCCAATGAGTATCATGAGGAATAAAACCCAGGCCTTGTGGAAACGGTTCATGAAACAAAATACCATTGAATCGAGCGAATTTATTGCCATGCAGATTTATGGACCGGACTATTTTAGCACTTTTGATCCCACAAAAGCATTTCAACAGTGGGCTTGTGTGGAAGTTGATAATTTAGAACTTATTCCGGAAGAAATGGCACCTGTTCTGATTCCTGCCGGCTTGTATGCCAAGTTTAATTATAAAGGCCCAAGTACTGACCATAGCATTTATGATTATATTTACAGGCAATGGCTCCCAAAATCAAAGTATACAATAGATAACCGTCCCCATTTTCAGGTGATGGGAGAAAAGTACAGCAATACCTCCTCGGATTCTGAAGAAGAGATATGGATCCCGATTCTAAACAAATAATGGAAAGGCATCTGCTCCAAAACTAAATTAAAAGTGAGAAATGGTATTCAATCTATTATAGTTAGTTGAAGGTATACAAATACTTGAAAGCAAATCACTACAAGGAATGGTGATTTCTAAAACGCTTCCTTTTTCCTTAAAAGCCAAGCTGCCCGGTATTTCTCCGATTTTCTCAATCTCCGTGAGATTTTCTTTTTCAGTATAGGTATCATGCCCTAAATTAGCAAGACGCTTTTCTTCTTTCAATAGAATTGTGTTGCCTGACAAGGTGTAAGTTCCTTCCAAATACATGGTGTATCCTAAGAAATTTGAGCCTCCAGGAACTTTAAAACCAGTATAATTAATATAATTTCCGTTATTGCCAAAATAATAAACTTTGACATGATCAAGATTTAGTGACTCAGAATAAAACGAATTTTCCCAAGTTCCGATAAGTTTTTGACGTTCAAATTCATCTTGCTCTGCACAACTGTATATTAATAAAAGGCCAATAATTAGAATAAAATTACCAAATAGTCTCATTAATTTTGGCTTTTTCAACAGGTTTAAACAAAGCATAATAAAATAGATTAGTTAGGTCTTATAGATCAAGACGTTTAATCTTTCCTAAATGTCTTAAATTCTTTAATTACACCAATTATTTGGCGAAGCAGAAAAATAAAAGCGCTTCAATGGCTTTCAAAAATATTAAAAAACATGACCTATTTGTACCTCGTATACGCACTATTTGCCCTAAATGTAGTGGTGGGGTTCAAAATCTATTTCCAGGTAAATAGCATAATAAAAAAACATGAGCTCACCATAAAAAAACAAAGCATCAACCTACAATATACTGCCAAAGAGCTTGCCCAACTTATCGAACAAACTGATTCAGAAGCATTAAAACAGCAAATTCATAAATTCATTCGCCAAACCAAATACAATTATTGGTTGGGAAGAATTTTCTTTCTGCTATTTATTGGCATAGTGATTTATCTTTTTTTGATTGATTAACAGCATGCCCAATAACTGGTTCAAGATACCACCTACTTAAAATACGGCAGCAGAGACTAAGCCAATTGTGCTTTCTTTTTATTCTTATTTTTCGGTTTTTTCATTTTATTGATCCAAATCAAAGTACCGGTAACCGGAAGACTTGTTGCTATTAGGCAGGAAATAAAATAGAGGAGCTTAGAAAAAGACCCATAAACATTGCCCAAATGAAGGGCTTTTATGGATCCGGATATCCGTTCATTCAATGGCTTTTCCTTAAAAATATCAGCTTCCACAACTTCAGCACTTGCTACATCAAGTACCAGTTTATCTGACGCCGCCGGTGCGAAGAATCCTGCTTTTGTTTTACTGACACTAATGGTTTTACCACCATTTTTTGGCAAGCTCAGAGTATATTCTCCCTCATAATCCAACACTTGATCTGCACTGTATAAATAATCCTCAAGTGGCAAAACTTCAACCTTTTCTTGTCTCTTTTTCTCTCCTTCTCCTTTACCTTGGGCTGCCGCTGAAGGACCATGTCCTCCTACACTTCTCTCTTTATACGTTCCCAATGATTTTTGCAAGGCCTCTCTGTACCACGGAAAAGAAAAGAAGGGACCTGTCACACCCATTAGAAACAAAATGATGGCAGAATAAAAAGCCAAGGAATTATGCAGATCATGATTAATTCTCTTCCAATTTCCACTCAATTTAACTTTTAGTCCTTGTCGCCAATACTTAGCCTTACGAGGAACCCATATCACTATACCAGTCAAAACGCCAATTGTAAATAGAATTGTTGAGGCACCTGTGATATAGCTTCCCAACTTCCTGTTTTCTAATCCTTCAAAAATCGGTTCTTCGATTTTGTCTAATAATAACCAACGGTGCAGGCTAAACATGTATCCCATAAAAGTAACTGCAGCATTTTCTTCTTTGCTATTGCCCAGCATTTCACCGGTATATGGGTTAACGAAATAAGTAGTGCCTGACCTGCTTTTGTCTCCTTTTGCTCTGGCAGAGATCTGAAAGCTTCTTTCAGCATCTGAAGATATCCTTACACCTGTAATGTTTCCTTCAATCAGCTCTTTGTTCTTATCAAGCAATTCATTTGGGGAAAGCCTAGGCAAACCATCATTGCTCACTTTGTAAAGATGGGAAGCATTCCACTCTCTAATTTCAGTATTGTAAACATATATTGTACCTGTAAGGCATACTACTAAAAGTACAATTCCACTAATTAAACCCGCCCACAGGTGTATGTCATTGAGAAATTTTCTGGTTTTCTCCCACAAAGTTTTGTTTTTCTGCTTCGTCATTTTTTTGGTTGTATTGATTTTTAAACAACAAAGGAAGTAACCCTTTCGAGCTATTTCCACCATCAAATATTATTGTTTTTAAACCCGCTTTGTTCCTGCCATAGCTAAAGCTTACCTTGCTATGTTCATTCTTCAGACAGGTTTTGATATTAGACTACCTATTATTTACTTAAACAATGTTTGAACCACTAACCCAATTCCTTTCATTTAATTTTGTTGGAACTAATGGGATTGCAAATTTAAACATTATTTAGATTTAATCTAAGAAAGATTTAAATAAGCGACAAATATAAAAAATCCTCTCAATTGTAAATAAAGAATTAAAAAAAAAATCAATATTGGAACTGATTAATAACGAGATCATTAGGAGCCTATGAAATGATGGTAAGAATGCTTAAAATAGCTACTCATCTAGATTAAATAATGGCAAAAATCCTTGTTCAGCCTTCCAATTTTTTACTGAAAGACTTTTCACATCCATCAATACAGCTTCCGAATAAAAGGGAATTTCTATGGGAGGAGCTTTCTTAAATCCGAATTATTCAAATGGATTCGTAATTTGTACTGTAATCTCCAAACAGCAATGAATTGGCAGATTTTGAAGTGATTTCTACCGGCAATAAGTTGTCTATTGCATGTTCGGCTTAAAATTAAGATTGATTACATATCCCAAAGTAAAATACAAATTAACTCTAAAAATATTCCAGTTTAAATGGACTTACCCCAATTGAAAATTCACATACAAAAGCACTAAACAGTCTGTTGGTTCACCATTTAAGTATAGCGGAATCCAATCATTCGGCATCATAGATACCACCCTTAATGCCTCCGCATCTAAGGCCTTGTCTCCTGGCTTGGGAATAAAAGGACGGACCATTTCCCCTTCTTTGGTAATGGTCACCATCACACCTACTGTGCCAGTAGCTCCTTTTGCCCTTGCAGCATGTGGATAATGTATATTATTGGCTAAAAAATACAAAAACTTAGCATCACCACCGAGCAATACCGGAATAGCCCCGGTTTCTAATTTCACCAAATCCTGGTCTTTTAAAATAAATACAGCCTGAAGAGAGTTAAAGTTTTGCAGGTATTCAAATTTTTCTGTTGTGTAATTGTACTTCTGGATTATAGTGTTATCCGAATCAAAAAATTCCCAGATACCGGACCTATTGCCCTGACTAAATTGGCCCTTCACACGAAATCCCAGCTTCCCCTTGTATTTCATTTCGGCAGCGCCTTCTTTTATTTGTGAGCCTTTAAGCACATGGTAAGTAGAAACCATATTAGGATTTTTACTTTTCTCGTTTACCTTTTGAAGTGTTTGAGAGAAAGAGGAATATAACGCGGAACAACAAAATGTAATGGTAATTAATAATTTTATCCAACTGTTGGTCTTATTCATGGTTAAAAGGGCTTATTAAATCACTCAAAGTGATAACATTCAAGGCCTAAAGTAACCATATTTTTTTACATTACTAACCTCTTAGGAGTTTAATTTTTCGGCAAATAGGCCCATGCAACAAACAGCTTTTTATACCTATAAAATTATATGGCCAATATTTTAAAAAGCATCTTCGACCTTAAAAGACCTAAGGGTGAAGAAAACGTTGCTACCTAAAGCAAAAACCTTATTTGGGGATGATTTCACTAATATTGATTTACCCATGTCATCTTCTAAGGTTATCTGTTGGTGATCACCATAAAAAGAACATTGCCTCACTGTTCCTATCAGGGCTTGTCTCAAGCCTTTTTTTACTTTGACCTCTTCGGGTCTAAATAGAATTTTTACTTTATTGTTAAAAACTTTGGAACGTTCATCATCTATAAACCCAAAGGAAGTATAGAACCCATCGCTCGTAGCAGTGGCAAGTAATTCATTCCTTTTACCAAAGAAATTGGCCACATAAGAATTTGATGGACGTTGATATATATTTTGCGGCGAATCAATCTGTTGTAAATATCCTTTATGAAATACTGCCAAGCGGTCGGAAATAGAGAGCGCTACTGCTTTATCACTTGTTTCCACCAAAGCAGCTATACCGGCTTGTTTCAAGCATCTCTTAGTTTCGACTATAAGGTCGTGCTTGTACATGCCTCTCAGCTGTCTGAAGGGTTCTGACAAAACCAACAGCCGAGGCTCTGGAGCTATTGCCCTGGCTAGAGCGACTCGGAACCTATCCTCTATACCTAGCGCTTCGGGATATTTTTCAGAAAAACCATCCAAACCTAGCAATTTCAAACTCGCCAAGGCCTGCTGCTCAATTTCTTGTTTTCTCCCTTTTAAGGCTAATTTTACATTCTCTAAAATACTGAGGTTAGGAAACAGGGCATAATCTTGAAAAATCACACCGGTTGTAGGTCTATTAACCGTCAAGTCACCAAGTTTTGGGCCTGAAAATAACAATTTCCCACTGCCAAAATTTTCCAGACCAAGTATGCCTCGAATAAGGGTGGACACACCAGCGTCTTGATCACCTGACAAGACCAAAATCTCTCCCTCTTTCACCTCAAAAGAAACATTGGAAAGGATATTAACCTTGTTTGGCGCTTTTATTTTGTGTATTCCTTCCAGCTTTAGAATATGCATTGAAAACTTATGATCTTTATAAAACCTTTAAACAGTAATTTTGGATGAAACCTGTGTGTTTGGCAGCAAGACTTTTGCCAAATTGGTATATTTCTTTCCTTAAGACAGCGTTGACAACCAAAATGTAAAGTTAAGCCAAATTCTTCTGATAAGGCTGAGAAGCAGTAACAGGAATTGGATCAAAAAAATTTATAGCCAAAAAAGGATAAATACTTTAATTATTTGGCCCAAAGCTGTAGAATTTCGTTAATTCATTACCCTAAAACAACATTATGACGATACAGCAACTGGAATACATATTGGCCGTAGAGAAATTCAGGCATTTTGGCCAGGCGGCTGATGCCTGCTTTGTTACCCAGCCAACCTTAAGTGCTCAAATCAGCAAATTGGAAAGGGAATTGGACATCCTCTTGTTCGACAGGTCAAAAATGCCGGTGATACCTACAGAGATTGGAGAAAAAGTCATTGCCCAAGCCAAACGAGTGGTCATGGAAAGTAAGGGTCTCTTGGAGTTAGTAGCTGAAATGAAAGGGGAAATTGGGGGAACCATAAAAGTTGGTATTATACCTACTTTAGCCCCTAATCTATTGCCACTCTTTATTGGAAATTTTATAGAAAAATATCCAAATGTCCTGTTAGAGGTACAGGAGATGGTAACAGAAGAAATTTTAAGTAGGTTAAAAAATGATGAACTTGATTTGGGCATCGTGGTGAGTCCGCTACATGAAGGTGGAATGGTGGAAAAACCTATTTTCTATGAAAAATTTTTTGTGTACCTGTCCAAAGACCATCCCCTATTAAATCAAAAAGAAATTCCAGTTGCCGACCTTCCGGCAGAGGATTTGTGGGTTTTACAACAAGGGCACTGTTTCCGCGATCAAGTACTCAACCTTTGTGACAAAAATGTATTTCAACGAAAAAATTTCCACTATGAAAGTGGTTCCATTGAGGGGCTTAAAAACATGGTTGATCGCTATATGGGAATTACGTTACTTCCCGAACTTGCTACAGATAATCTGTCCAAGGAAGAAAAAACCAGGTTGAGACCATTTTCAGGAAATCCCCCGGTAAGGGAGATCAGTTTAATAAGGACCCGTAACTTTTTAAAGCAAAGATTGGTTAATTTGCTTTTGAAGAAATTAAGGCTTCCATGCCTGCACACATGCAATCCAACAAAGATGGGCGACTGGTTAATTTCAAATTATAGGGCAAAACCATTCAAATTGTTTTAATTTTATGGTTTAATTCAAGCCATGTGGCGGTCATTTTAAGCGTTTTCATACCGCTTTAAGCAAACTAAAATACAAGTATCGCAAAACGAATAAATATTCTGCACCCTAGTTATCCACTATGGGTATAAAACAAAATATAGCATCATGGAACTAAAAAAATACATTGAATCCAATTCCAAAAGATTTTTAGATGAGTTGTTGGACTTACTTCGCATCCCTTCAGTAAGCGCAGATCCTGCATATAAAGAAGAGGTTTTCACTGCAGCTGAATATGTCAAAAACAGCCTTGAAGCTGCCGGGGTTGATCATGCAGAAATCTGCCAAACGGATGGTTATCCAATCGTTTATGGTGAAAAGATAATTGATCCGGCTGCCCCTACAGTATTGGTTTATGGACATTATGATGTTCAGCCTGCAGATCCGCTTAATTTGTGGGACTCCCCACCATTTGAACCTGTAATCAAGAAAACCGCTAACCATCCCAATGGAGCCATCTTTGCCAGGGGATCGGCTGATGACAAAGGTCAGTTTTACATGCATGTGAAGGCGTTTGAAGCCATGCTCTCCAATGGCCAACTCAATTGCAACGTCAAATTTATGATTGAGGGAGAAGAGGAAGTTGGCTCTGAAAACTTGGATGTTTTTGTGCGAAACAATCAGGAAAAACTGAAAGCCGATGTGGTATTAATTTCCGACACTTCTATGATTTCCTTGGAACATCCTTCTGTAACCGTTGGGCTAAAAGGTCTGGCCTATATGGAAGTAGAAGTCACAGGTCCCAACAAGGACTTGCACAGTGGAACCTTTGGTGGAGCAGTAGCTAACCCTATTAATATCCTCTGCAAAATGATCAGCTCCCTCCATGATGAAGACAATCGCATTACTATACCCGGCTTTTATGATAATGTGGAAGATTACAGTGAAGCTTATCGCAACCAGCTGAACAAAGCTCCTTTTGATGAAGGGGATTATAGGAAGAAATTAGACATTAAGGAAACTTATGGTGAAAAAGGCTATACAACCATTGAAAGGGTAGGTATCCGACCAACTTTAGATGTCAATGGCATTTGGGGTGGGTATATTGGAGAAGGAGCCAAGACAGTGCTTCCTTCAAAAGCCAATGCAAAGATTTCCATGCGCCTAGTACCTAACCAAGACCATAAGTCCATCGCCAAGCTTTTTGAAGAGCACTTTAAAAGCATCGCTCCTCCGGCGGTAAAAGTTAAGGTTGTCCCTCATCATGGCGGACAAGCGGCAGTAATTCCAACAGATTCTATTGGTTACAAAGCAGCAGAAGCAGCCATAGATGAAGCCTTCGGAAAAAAGCCATTCCCACTAGAGAGGGTGGTTCTATACCTATCACTGCTTTGTTTCAACAGGTATTAGGACTTGACCCAATATTGCTAGGTTTTGGACTGGATACAGATGGCATCCACTCTCCTAATGAGCACTATGGGGTGGACAATTACTTTAAAGGCATAGAAACCATTGCTTTGTTTTTTAAACATTATCACCGCCTTTCAAATAAAGATGAATAAATAGGGAGAAAAGTAAAAGGACTTAAGGAACTAATCATTGACCTTTTTAATTACTATTGGATGTATCACCAAATAGGGTAAAACACGGTAATGAATTTCAATAAGTTAATTTTTATAACCTTAAGTTTCTTTTTCTTAAGTCTTTCATTAAGTGCCCAGGTAATTTCCCCTCCAAAATGGGACATTCAACTGGACCAAAAAATCCACAAGTGGGTGATGAGCTTACCCTTATTTTTAAGGCTGCCATCCCCACCAATTGGTATATTTATTCCAATGAGTTTGACCCAAACCTTGGCCCTTTACTCACAGAAGTAAAGCTGGAAGAGTCCAAAGGCATTAGCCTAATAGGCGGCTTGGAGGCCATAGGTTCCAAACAAAAATACGATGAGATTTGGGAAGGGGACATCACCTATTTTGATAAAGAAGGACTGTTTCATCAGAAGCTTATTCTAAATGAGGAAAATGCAGTTATAAAAGGCACATTGGAATACCAGATGTGTTCTGACATTACCAATCAGTGCATAAATTATCAAGAGGATATCAATATCTCGTTAGGGGAACCTACCTCAAGTGAAACCACATTCCAAGCTGATTCGGAAGAAATAACTTTAGAACAACCGGAAGAATCCTTGATAGGATTTATGTTTATTGCCTTTCTGGCAGGCCTGGCAGCGCTATTGACCCCTTGTGTTTTTCCTATGATCCCTATGACAGTAACCTTCTTTACCGGAAGAGGTAAAAACAAAATGGAGGGTTATAGGAATGCCTTTATTTATGGCTTTTCAATCATTGCGATATATACCATTGCCGGCACATTACTTGCAGCCATCCAGGGGCCTGAATTTGCCAACTGGCTATCAACCCATTGGCTTCCAAACGTATTCTTTTTCGGGGTATTTATCTTCTTTGCATTGGCCTTTTTAGGCTTGTTTGAGATCACACTTCCAGCAGGATTTGTAAACAAAATGGATGCCCAGGCAGATAAAGGAGGCATGCTCGGTATTTTCTTTATGGCATTTACTCTGGTCTTGGTTTCTTTTTCTTGTACCGGCCCAATTGTAGGTTCAATTTTGATAAGTTCTGCTGGAGGTGCCTTGGTGAAACCCATATTAGGTATGTTAGCCTTTTCTTTGGCTTTTGCATTGCCCTTTACCTTATTTGCTATATTCCCGGGTTGGTTAAATTCTCTTCCTAAATCAGGAGGCTGGTTAAATTCAGTAAAAGTGGTCCTGGGCTTTCTGGAACTTGCTTTGGCCTTTAAGTTTCTTAGTGTTGCCGATCAGGTTTATCATTGGGGAATTTTGGATAGGGACATCTATTTGGCCATCTGGATAGTGATTTTCACTTTATTAGGCTTGTATTTGCTTGGTAAAATACGACTTCCGCATGACAGCCCCTTGGATTTTATTAGTGTGCCCAGATTAATGTTGGCCATCGCCACTTTTGTATTGGTGGTCTACATGATCCCGGGGATGTGGGGTGCACCTTTGAAAGCCCTTAGTGGATATTTACCTCCACTGTCGTCTCATGATTTTGACCTGAGCAAAATCAGTCGCCAAAGTTCTGAGAACGAACTTGATGAAATTCCTAAATACGCTGATTTCCTTCACTTCCCACACGGTATTCAGGGTTACTTTGATTATGACCAAGCCTTGCGGGCAGCAAAAGACAAAACAAACCCTTGTTTATAGATTTTACCGGGCACGGCTGTGTCAATTGCCGGGAAATGGAAGCAAGGGTATGGTCAGATTCCAGGGTGCTCAAACGTCTGAAGGAGGATTTTGTAATGGTAGCCCTCTATATTGACGAAAGATATACCTTGCCGGAAGAACAATGGTACACCTCTACCTATGACAATAAAGTCAAAAAAACCATTGGAAAACAGAATGCGGATTTTCAAATTACACGCTTTAATAATAACGCACAACCTTATTATGTGATTTTGGATCATGAAGAGGAGTTGCTAATTAATCCAATTGCTTACGAAACGGACATCCAAAAATTCATAGACTTTTTGGATAAGGCAAGTAAGGAGTTTAAGCATAGAAAAGATCAAAATTAATAATTTCATCACCTTAACATGAGCTACTCTTAAGCCATCCATTGTCTGGATGGCTTTTTTATTGGAAAGCACCGATGGAAACCGAGGGAGCCATATAAAATTATAGGTTAACCCTGATTTTGAAGCGATTTCAGCATGTAATAGTCCGTCTTTTCCATATTTTGGGGTAAACTATAGGCCATTAATTTTCAACAAACATTGTTCGAAATCTAACTATTGGCCAACTTTGCCGGCCGAAAGTCATTTTAGTTAGCAATGAGGAAGTTTAAGAAGGGTATTCAAAAGGTCAAAATGATCGCCTATAAAGAAACCAGCCATCAACCCATAGACAACCTTTGGTCATTTTGTGGTGCCTTTATAGGCATAGGTGCAATTGGTATGCTCCAACAATTTTTTTACCACATTGAAAGTGAAGATCAGTTGTTTTTAATTGGTGCATTTGGCGCTTCTTCCGTATTGCTATTCAGTGCCTCCAATAGCCCGTTGGCCCAGCCAAGGAACACATTGTTTGGTGGCACCCTTTCTGCATTCGTGGGCGTTTTGACCTATAAGTTATTTCATTTGGAGGAATTTATTTGGCTGTCCCCTGCATTGTCTGTTGCTTTGGCGATCTTGGTCATGCAATATACCAAGACCTTGCACCCGCCCGGAGGAGCCATTGCCCTGATCGCCAATATTGGTTCTGATGAAATTAAAGAAAAGGGCTTTTTATATGTTCTCAACCCTATTTTCAGTGGCCTAATGGTTTTGCTTCTCGTCGCTCTGCTTTTTAATAACATCTCAAAAAATAGAATATATCCCTATCGGGATGTAAACATTAGAAAACTAAGTTACTATGAAAAGCTATTCAAGTGGAAAATAAAGAATTCCTGTTAAGCCTCTACCATTAATACAAAATATTACTAAAAGTATTACAGAGGGAGAATAAGGATAAAGCAACCTCAAAAAGTAGGCAGGCTTTAAAATTCATTGATTGACCTACTATTCCTTAACTTTTACTTTCTTTATATGGGCAAAGTTGAATTCTATTGGTATTTTCTAACAATAGCCCGTATTTTTGGTTAGCAAAACGGACAATTAAATAAAACATGAATAAGAGCAAATCCAAAACAGGCATTTTGTTGGTCAATTTGGGAACCCCTGACAGCCCTGAAACGGGAGATGTAAGGAAATACCTAAGAGAATTTTTGATGGATGGAAGGGTTTTGGATATCCCTTATCTATCAAGGTGGATGCTGGTCAATTTTATTATTGCGCCGTTTAGGTCTCCAAAATCTGCCAAGGAATACCAAAAGCTATGGACAGAAAGAGGTTCACCTTTATTATTTCATACCGAAGACTTAAGGGACAAGTTGGTTCCCTTGCTTGATCAGGAAAAATACCAGGTTGAAATTGCCATGAGGTACCAAAGCCCAAGCATTGAAGATGGTTTGAAAGCCCTAAATAAAGCCAACGTACAAGAAATTGTGGTTTTACCTCTTTTCCCTCAATATGCCTCTGCAAGCAATGGGTCTGTCATAGATAAAGTAATGGAGCTTGCTAGAGAATGGCAAATAATTCCAAGCATACGCTTCATTAGTAATTTCGTCGAACACCCATTATTTCTTGAAGCTTGGGCGGAGTTAGGCAAAAAGCAAATGGCTGAGGGGATTATGACCGTTACTTGTTTTCTTATCACGGGCTGCCTGAAAGGCAAATTTTAAAAGGTGCGGTCGATGGATATTGCCAACTAAATGGAAAATGCTGTGCAAGCTACCATAAGAAAAATAGGTATTGTTACCGGGCACAAAGCTTTCATACCACTCGTTTGATTTCGGAAAAACTTCAACTGCCAAAAGAAAAAGTGCTTACTTCTTTTCAATCCAGGCTTGGAAAGGATCCATGGATCAAACCTTATACAGATGAACTGATAAAAGAAATGGCAGCGGACGGTGTAAAAAAGGTAATGGTTTTCTCCCCGCCTTTGTGGCCGACTGTCTGGAAACCACTGTAGAGGTAGGAGAAGAATACAAAGAGCTCTTTATTGAGCTAGGTGGCGAAAAATGGGACTTGGTACCAAGCTTAAACTCAGAAGAAACTTGGGTTGAATGTGTAAAAGACCTTGTCACCACAGAAAAATAATACAGTTGTGGCCTTGGAATGATTAAGACAATATCTCCAAGGCCATTTTTTTATAGGCATCAAGCTTTGGTACAGGAATCCCTGTTTCTTTTGCCTTTTCATCCCATTCCCTCATTTTCAAAATGAGTTTATGCTCCGGATCTGCTTCAAATTCCCGAGCCTCCTTAGCGCTCATAACTCCTCCTTGAAAATTTAAGGTTTGCTTACTGGCTTCAGACAATTTCTGAAAGTATACGGGATTTTTAAAAGTAAGGTACCTTTTGGCCTCCACATGACTTTCCACCAATCTGGCCACTTTTTCAGGAAAACCTAGTTTTCGCAGGTAATCTGCACCTAGTTTTTCATGATCCATAACCCCATACCCATCCATTTGTTCCAATTCTTCTCTTTGGGAGAATAGATGTCCCAAATCATGAAAGAATGCAGCTAAAATCACCTCTTTGCCGTAACCCTCTTTCTCTGCCATTTGGGCTGCCTGGCTCATGTGTTCAATTTGAGAAACAGGTTCACCAATATAATCTGCATTTCCAAAGGATTCATATAAGGAAAATATTTCATTGATCTTGCTTTCAGTGGTAGGGTCTGTCATGGTCTGATTGGTTTATGCTGAAATTAAAAACTTTCTTTTATTTCGGCAATATTGAACTAAAAAAATTAACCCATGTAACTTCCCCTGTTATTAGGTTACCGATAATTTTCATTATTTTAAGACATTGAAGTTTAATAGGAGACTAAAAAATGCTTAAATCATGAAAACCCCTATCAAATTGGCTGTTTTTGATATGGCAGGAACCACAATCAACAACAATGCAGTGGTTCCTCAGCTATTATTAAAGGCATTTTTATCCAATGGCTTTGATCAACTCAATTTAGACCTCGTAGACGAAAAAACGGGATTTGCGATTCCTGAAGCAATTCGCCAAATACTCTCAGCTCACCCTACCTACTATAAAGCCTTATCTGAAGCAATGGCTGAAAAGATTTATGAAACCTTCAAGCAAGAAATAGAACACCATTACAAGGCCAAACCTGACATTTCGCAAATTGAAGATGCCATGGAGGTTTTTGAGGCCCTCCAGCAATTGGGAATAAAAATTGGCCTGAATACCAACCTGGACAGGGCCACGGCAAATCTACTTTTAAAGGGTGTTGGCTGGGAAAACCATCCACTTATCGACATTACTGTCTGTAGCGATGAAGTTGCCAAAGGTCGTCCCTATCCGGACATGATCCTACGTATGATGGCATCATTAGGAATTGGTAGTCCTACAGAAATCATAAAAATAGGTGATACCATGGTGGATATATTGGAAGGACAGCAATCTGGATGTATGATGAGTATTGGTATCACCAGCCCAAGATACAATTATGATAAACTCATGCGTGCAAATCCTACACATATCGTCAGTGCGCTCTATGAAATTATACCGCTTGTAACCTCGGTATTCACAAAAATTCCTGAAGAAAATAAATGATTCATTTCCCTTCGCTTTCTAAAAGGTTAAATGCAGCTCACCCCATACTGATGAGCACCTTTGTGGCATTAATGGCTTTTATGACCTATAGTAGCATGTATGCTTTTAGAAAACCTTTTGCCGCTGCCACTTTTTCCCAAGAAGAATGGTGGGGAATAGATATTAAGGTATGGCTAATTCTTATGCAAACATTTGGGTACATGGCCAGTAAGTTTTATGGCATCAAACTTATCTCGGAATTAGACGGAAAAAAAGAGGACTTTTGATCGTTTCCTTGGTAGGTATTGCCTGGTTGTCCTTGTTAGGTTTTGCACTTCTACCTGCTCCCTTTAATATCTTTTGTTTTCTGCTAAATGGGTTTCCACTTGGACTGATTTGGGGCTTGGTTTTTCATTACTTGGAGGGCCGAAGGTTTACCGAAATGATGGGTAGCATATTGGCTATCAGTTTCGTTTTTTCATCAGGTTTTGTAAAGTCCATTGGCAGGTATTTATTGGTTGATTGGGCCATAGACCCATATTGGATGCCTTTTATCACAGGGGCTTTGTTTGTTCCATTCCTTATCTTGGCAGTATTTTTCTTGGACCATACTCCTTCACCCAATGAGAAGGATGTGTCTTTGAAGACTGAACGAAAGTCCATGAATAAATCTGAACGACAAGCATTTTTTAAGAAATTTAGCTTTGGTATAGTACTACTTGTCTTGGTTTATATGGCTCTGACTGCCTTTAGAGACATAAGAGATAATTTCGTGGTGGAAATATGGAAAGAGTTAAAAGTAGGACTGGCTCCGGAACTTCTTACCCAAACAGAAATTCCCATCACCCTTCTCCTATTGCTTATGATGGGTTTACTCGTTTTAGTAAAAAATAATTTCAAAGCGCTATTTCTTTACCACCTGATCATAATCTCTGGTTTGATGTTGGCAGTAATTTCAACTTTTCTGCTTCAACAAGGTATGATGAGTCCTTTTTATTGGACGGTAGGTACAGGTACAGGAATATATATGGCATATATTCCCTTCAATTGTCTTTTATTCGACCGCTTATTGGCGGCCTTCAAATATGTTGGAAACGTTGGATTCCTTATGTATTTGGTGGACAGTTTTGGCTACTTGGGCTCTTGTAGTATCCTTATTTTCAAACAGTTTGGAAACTGGGAGGCAATGAGTTGGTTTACCTTTTATTCAGAAGGACTAATACTGGTAATGACTTTATGTGCCTTGGTCATGCTAGTCAACGGATTTTATTTTTATAAAAAATTGAAGCAAAATTCATCCATCAATCCATTGGATATGCCACTAGAAAACCCGTCCATTCAACCTTTAACGATTAAAAAATAAAATCCCTCCTATTTTTTTATACCATTTACTCGTCTTTTAAACAAATACCAATAACCAATCGGAAAAATTAGGGCCTTCAGCCTCCACTGATTTTTCTCATGGAAAGAAAGCTTATCAGTTTTGCTAATCTGTCTGTAAAAAAACTGGCCATAATCAAATGGCCCAACACCACAATCAACAATAGACTATAAAATATCAGCTCATTCATTTTTTAAATCGGGGAAGGATTGGTGGAACATTTCTTTGGTAATCAATATAAGCATCACCATAAATTGCAATTAATTTTTTTCTTCATAATAAACTCCGAGTGGGAGGTAAAGCAACAAAGCCATTAAATGAATCATTGAAGCGAAATTAGGAACATAAAGGAAATAACCTAAGAAAATTAAAATCAAAGCTAAATACAATGGATGTCGCACATGGCTATACCAGCCACTCAGAATCAATTGCTCTTTTTCGTTTAAGTCATCATGGGCATGCCAGCCTATAAATCTTCCCAAGGAAATTCCTTTCATACTTTTGACGGCTATAATGGTGCCAAGGGTCGCCAACATATAGCCGAAATAGGTACTGGAATCTGAAGGCCTATAAACCCAGTCCGGGACAATACTTCCTGCATAAACAAAAAGCCCCAAAAATAAGAATGTGGCCAATGTACTATAAATTAGTCGGTACCATATATAATAAGCACCCATCCAAAGCTTGAATTTTCTTTTTATATTGAGATTTGCCAATAGGCTATGGATTACATAAAACACGATCCATCCTAGAGCTAAAGTAATATATTCCATAAAGTTTCGAATATCCATATTTTGATTGACTAATGAAAAATTTAAATCGATATATTGAACATACGGCTTTGCATGCTGCAGTTGACGAGCAAGGCATTCAAACTGTTTTAGACCAAGCGAAAAAATATAATTTCAGGGGCGTTTGCTTACCTCCTTTTTGGGTAAAAAAGCCAAAAGGGAGCTATCGGATTTAGACATACAATTGGTAACCGTAGTGGGCTTTCCATTGGGCTATTCTATGACACAAACCAAAGTCTTTGAAACGAGGCAGGCCATTAAGGATGGAGTGGATGAATTGGATGTGGTTTGGTCAATTACCGGATTTAAATCCCGCATGAACTGGCCAAAGATTGAACTTGCTCAACTGGCTAAAGTTTGTCATGATGAAGAAAAATTACTTAAAGTAATTATTGAAACAGTTTTACTTAAGGAAGAGGAATTATCAGAAGCCTGCCATATTTGTGTAGATGCCGGAGTAGATTTTGTTAAAACTTCTACGGGATTTGCTGAGAAAGGGGCTCAAATTAAAACTATTAAACGCCTAAGAAATATTCTTCCTAGTCAAGTAGGAATCAAAGCAAGCGGAGGCATCAAGTCCCTCGAACAGGCAGAGGCAATGGTAGCTGCCGGCGCAGATAGAATTGGCAGCAGTAGCGGCCACCTTATAATGGAGGCTTGGCTGGATAAAAATCCGTAATCATCTTTACCTGCTCTCTTTTTTCACTTATTTCTTTATTTGCTGTTGGTTTACCTTCTACTTGATTAAAATAAATAAGGAAAAATGGGATAATAAAAAAGGTAAGTAAAATATAAGCAAAACCTATGGTTTTATTTAAGGAAGTTTGTTTGCCAAACTTCTTAGCCAATTTAACAGGAATTTCTCTCAACCTAGGAAAAGGAAGAAAAATCAGGTTGCCAACCAAATTAAAAAGTACATGCACGATGGCTACACTAATGGCCGCCTCCGTTTTATACAAAGCAGCAATTACAGCAGTAATCGTGGTACCTAGATTTGCTCCCATAATAAATGGAAATACTTTCCTTAGCGCGACTTTCCCTGTGGCAACTGCTGTAACCATCAGCGAAGTGGTCACGGTACTCGATTGAACTGCCGCTGTAAAAAAGACTCCATAGGCAAAAGACCTGTAGGGATAATTAAATATATGTTTTTTGATTTTCTTAAAGTTGGGAGTGATCAATGACTTGTAAGCTAGAGATGAAAGGATTTTAATGGACCCAATCATCAACAAAATGCCGGCAACCAATGCCAACAATGGCCATACTAAAAATGTATAAAGTTCATAACTCAAGGGTCTAAGGAAAAAACCATTCAACCCAATACCTTCCATACTAGTTCTTTCTTCCCATACAAACCAATGGGTCAGCCAGGCAGCCAGTTGACTAAGAACTCCAAAATATACTTCCAAGGGAAGCAAAATTATAACAGTAATGATATTAAAGATATCATGCAATACTCCGGCGGAAAGAGCTTTGCGAAAAGTTTTTCTTTTCAACACATATCCAAAAGCAACCAAGGTACTGGTTAAGGTGGTGCCGATATTGGCTCCCATGATTACAGGGACTGCCTGTGCGAGACTAAGATTTCCCGAAGCCACCAATACCACCACCATGGCAGAAATGGTGGAGCTGGACTGGATCAAGGCAGTGGTAAGCAAGCCAATAAAAAGTCCTACAAAAGGGTTACTTGTGGCAGTGAATAAAGCATTGGCAGCTTCATTATTTAATTCAGTTAATGAAAAGGTTAAAAAATCAATGGAAAACATGAAAATCAACAAGCCCACAATTATAGTGGCTACTGTAATCAGGTTTTTCATAAAAGGGTTGGCTTCAAACGCTTTTGTCATTCAGTAGTGGCTGTAGATTTTGCAAAGAATATAATTACAAAATACGGATAGAGTAAAGAGAATTACACGCTTTTTAAGTAAAACTTCTGTTAATATTGGAAAACAACAACTTAGAGCGAAATAATACATTAAAAATACCCCTTGTAGCTCAATAGGAAATAAAATATTTATATTTTTGAAAAAATACTTTTCTTCAATTTCCTATACAGGGTTCAACTTTACCATAAATTAATTCGGGACTTAACAATTCGGTAACATTATCCTTAATATTTCTTGTTTAATTTGCACCCGTATTTCAAAGCCGACAACTGCTTATGGCCAAACTTAAAGATCAAAACATCAACCAGGACGCACTATCAAAGGCGGCCTATTCCCTTTTGATTTCACAAAAAAGGAAAAATCTTTCCTTTTGATCATCTGCATTTTGGTATCCATTGCAGGAATCATTACTCCTTACACTTACGCAGCCATGTGGTTTGGCTTTGCTTTGGCTGCTTATTCTGCCATTGCCAATGACAGTATCCAAACCATTGGGACATTTATAGCCTCCAACCAGAAACAGAAATGGTATTTCTTGTGGTTGTTTATGGGTTTAATATTTGTTGGAACTGTCACCTTTAGCTGGTTTTATTACAACGGGGATGTAAGTTATCAACGCTTAAGAGTAGATGGTCTTGACAAAGCGCCGGAAAGTTTTGTATTCCTTCAGATTGCTGCTCCCATTGTTTTATTGGTGATGACGCGTCTAAGAATGCCTGTTTCCACAACTTTCCTTTTGCTCAATGTATTTACCTATAAAGCCGGCACCATTATAGGAGTGATGCAAAAAAGCTTTGTGGGTTATTTTGTAGCCTTTTTCTTGGCCATTATAGTTTGGTATGTATTGGAGAAATTTGTTACCAATTATCTAAAAGGAAAACCCAGCAAATTTTGGTATCCATTACAATGGATTACTTCGGGTAGTCTCTGGGCGGTATGGATCATGCAAGATGCTGCAAATATTGCCGTATTCCTTCCTCGAGAGTTAAATGCCTGGGAATTTTCCGCCTATACTGGGTTTGTATTTTTAGGACTTGGTGTTCTCTTTTATATGAAAGGAGATAAAATTCAAGGAATTGTCAATGAGAAAACCAGGGTTACAGACGTAAGGGCTGCTACCATAGTGGATTTCGTTTATGCAATTATTCTTTTTACTTCAAAGCTTACAGTCAAATGCCAATGAGTACCACTTGGGTATTTATAGGTTTACTTGGTGGTAGGGAATTGTCCATTGCCTTAGCGAAATCAAAAAAACTTAAAAAGCGCAAAGCAAGATTGGTACGGGCATACCGAATGGCCTCCAATGACCTTTTAAAGGCAGGCATAGGTTTAATTGTCTCACTTCTTTTGGCCTTAATTATCAATGAAGGCATAAGGAAAGAAGTATTTGGCTATATTTTTTAATCCGGTAGCATTGGAAATATTCACCGACGAATACTGGATGAACGAAGCCCTAAAACAGGCAAGAATGGCCGCTGAAGAGGGTGAAATACCCGTAGGAGCAGTAATCGTTGTAAATAATCGTGCCATTGCCAGAGCTTACAATCAATCTGAAAAGCTTACGGATGTAACTGCCCATGCAGAAATATTGGCCATCACTGCAGCATCAAATGCCTTAGGAGCCAAATACCTGCCCGAATGTAAAATGTACGTTACTTTGGAACCCTGTATCATGTGTGCAGGGGCTTGCTTCTGGGCCCAATTGGGAGAGCTGCATTTTGCGGCCTCAGACCCTAAACGAGGTTATTCTAATACAGATCCTGGCATTGTTCATCCAAAAACCAAGGTTTTCCAAGGACCATTTCAAGAAGAATCCACAAAATTGATCCAAACTTTTTTTAAAAATCTAAGAAATTAAAGATTCAAAGGAATAATAGAACCATTTTTGGAGATTGATGGTTTATAGATTAGGTTTTTTAATAAGACGAACCTACAACCATCAACGAAAACATTGTATAACCTAAAAAAGAAAAAAATGGCTTTTGAACTTCCCAGCTTACCTTACGAAACAAATGCATTAGAACCGAATATTGATGCCAAAACCATGGAAATTCACCATGGCAAACATCATAACGCTTATGTAACCAAATTAAATGATGCGATCAAAGGCACTGACCTTGAATCTAAAAGCATAGAAGAGCTGATGGAAAATGTTTCTTCTGCTCCTGCAGGAGTAAGAAACAATGGCGGTGGACACTATAACCACTCTCTTTTCTGGACCATCCTTTCTCCTAATGGAGGTGGTGCACCTTCTGGTGACTTGGCCGCTGCAATTGATGCAAAATTTGGTTCTTTTGATAAATTTAAAGAAGAATTTGCTAACGCTGCCGCTACCAGATTTGGATCAGGTTGGGCTTGGTTAAGTGTGAGTAACGGTGAATTGGTCGTTAGTTCTACTCCTAACCAAGACAATCCGGTTATGGATATTGCGGAAACCAAAGGAACTCCAATTCTTGGATTAGATGTTTGGGAACACGCGTATTACCTAAACTACCAAAACAGAAGACCTGATTATATTTCAGCATTTTGGAATGTTGTTAATTGGGATGAGGTAGCCAAAAGATATGCTGCAGCCAAATAATATTAGTTTTTAAAGATTTGATTAAGCCTCCTTTGTATTGCATTGGAGGCTTTTTTGTATCCAAAGCGAACATCAAAAGTGTTCGATTTTGAAACAGTCCCTCTCACCTAAAAAGGTGTAAAACAGCCTTAAAACATCTTTAAACCCTATTTTTTGGTTTTGGCACCCTTTTCCCTTTGGATTGATCGAAACAATTCAAGATTGGAAACCATGTACTTTACCAAATTAATTTTTACTTTCTCTTTTTTCTTCTTACTTGGCCTAAGTCATCTGGCCGCCCAACAAACTACCGTTTATAAAGTCATTGGGTCGGTTTTGGATAGTGAAGAACAACCGATACCCTTTGTCAATGTAGTTTTACTTGATATAAATAGTCAAGAGCTAATTACCGGCACCATCACCAATGATGCAGGGGAATTTGTGATTCAGTCTGACCGAGGTGATAAACTCCAACTTAAAATTTCCACTCTGGGGCATAAGGATTTTGTCAGTGAGGAATTCCAAATTGAGGGAGAAATAAAAAATTTCGGAAAGATAAAATTAAAACCCGATATGGCATCCTTGGATGAGGTAGAGGTTAGAGCTGCTCGTCCAAATGTATTGATACAGGCAGACAAAACTGTGGTGAATATCGAAGGGACAGCTATGGCAGAAGGAAACAATGCTTTAGATGTAGTAGGACGCTCTCCCGGGGTATATGTGGATGCAGACGGCAATATCAACCTTAATGGAAAATCCGGTGTTATGGTACTTTTGGACGACCGGCAAACTTATATGTCAGCAAAAGATTTGGCAGATTTCTTAAGAGCCATGCCCGCAGACAATATCCAAAGCATCGAGGTTATCAACAACCCACCAGCCAAATATGATGCCGAAGGAGCTGCAGGACTAATCAATTTGGTACTGAAAAAAAACACCTACAATGGAGTCAATGGCAACTTACACATAGGACACCAATACAATGGCATCCATACCCCTTCCGTAGGAGGAACTATCAATTTCAAAAAAAATAAATGGACTTCTAATGTAAGTTTAAATTATAATCAATGGGGAAGAAAAATGGAACTGGACCTTCTGAGAAGATTTCAAGTGGAAGATGGTCTCTCTATTTTTGATCAGAAGGCCAGAATGAGTCTAATCACCAAAAATTTATTCTTTTCGGGGGGAACAGATTATCAAATCAATGAAAAACATAGTCTGGGAATAAATCTACAAGCCTCCACGCAAAATGGAGATGATGGTGGAAACTCTTTCACCACAATTACGAACCCTCAAAGTACAGCAATTAACTATATCAATGCCTTAAACGATTCTGAGTTTGAGAATACCCGAATATTTGGAAATTTTCATTATATCGGAAAGTTTGACACTTTGGGAACCAAGCTTACCGCTGATTTCGATTATTCAAATATGGATGCCAGTAGTCTTATACTTCTGAACAATAGCTACTGGATAAATGATGATAAAGCCAATGAAGCCCTCAATAGTGTCAAGACAGGCAATGACATGGTCTATTCCATTTATACAGCCAAAACGGACTTTACCAAACCAATGGGTGAAAACAAAAGCTTGGAACTAGGGCTCAAAGGTAGCTGGGTAAAGTCAGACAATCTTTTAGACATAACGAAAAGAGAGGAGGAAGGCCCCTATCTTCCGGATGGCAACAGCAATCATTTTATTTACAAAGAAAATGTATTGGCCGCATATGCTTCGTACAAAGCTCCTTTGGGAAAAAAACTGGAATATCAAGCAGGACTCCGAGCTGAATATGCCAATATTGAGGGCAATTCAGTAACCTCAAACCAAGTAAATACTCAGGAATACCTCAACTTTTTTCCAAGTGTATACCTCCAACATAAACTAAATAACAATTACCAAATCGTTTACAATGTAAATCGAAGGATCACAAGACCCCATTACCGACAGCTCAATCCTTTTGTATTCTATATAGATCCGTTAACAACAGAGGAGGGCAACCCTAATCTAAAACCACAGTATGCCAATAATTTTGAAATGAACCATATTTACAAAGGTTCCTACCAGCTAGCATTGACTTTTTCTCAAACAGAAAATGCTTTCGGCCAAATATTGATTCAGGATGACGAAGAGCGTACAACCCTTATACAAATGCAAAACCTTGACCGTACCCAAAACTTAGGGCTTCGGGCCACCATACCTGTAGAATTTGCTCAATGGTACAGCACCAGTAATATGCTACAATTCAATGGAAACACCTTTCAATCTCAAATAGGAGAAGACCTGCTAGATGTGAAACAATTTTCATTTATGGCAAGGAGTCAACATAATATTACCTTACCCAAAGGTTTTAAACTGGAATTGGTAGGTATTTATAGAAGTCCTTTTCAGGATGGACAGCTTAAAATTGATGGCATGAGTTGGTTAGATGCCGGACTAACAAAAACCTTTAAAGACGAAAAATTAAGTCTCACAATTAACGGTTCAGATATCTTCCGAACGATGAAGTTTACAGGAGACATTAATTTTCACAAAATCAATACCGATGTCAGACAATACAATAGCATGCAAAGTGTACGTTTTACAGTGCGATGGAAGTTTAATAAAGGAGAAATGTTCAATGTATCCCAACGAAGTGGCAGTACCGAAGAAAGAAATAGATTGTAATAGTAATGATTAGGTTTTTTATAATGGTAAAAGCAACATCCTCTGGATGTTGTTTTTGTTTATACCTACACTAAATAAACTAATCTTAATATTCAACACCAGCAACAGAAATCCCCACCAAATCACTCATTGGTCTTCCAATTTTTAAATCAATCGGTCATTACCGAAATCAACTTTAAATGAATATCGGTAAATACCTACTGAAAATGATAAAGGAAAATTAACTGGGCAGCCAATGCAGGCTTTTTCTCACCTTTGATTTCGATTTTCACCTTCATTTCTGTTTTTATGGTTCCTCTGAGGTCACTGATGTTGGCTAAGGTCGCGTGCATTCGGATCTCATCATTTACCTTAACAGGGTTGGCAAACCTTAAATTTTCAATGCCATAGTTGACCATCATTTTAAGATTATTCACCTGTACGATCTGGTTCCAAAGAAAAGGCACCAATGACAAGGTAAGGTAACCATGGGCAATCGTTCCTCCAAAAGCACCCTCAGCTTTGGCTTTTTCAGGATCGGTATGTATCCATTGGTGGTCTATGGTGGCATCTGCAAAGAGATTGATTTGGTCTTGTGTTACTTGGTGGTATTCAGACACACCCAACTCTTTCCCTATATAATCTTGAAAATCTTCAAAGCTATTAATAATCAGTTTACTCATATATTTTTAGGTTTTAAAAAATGAAATTATTAAAACCAAGCGGATAATAAAACAAAAAATTAAAGAAAACTAAATTACTTATAATTCTTAACCCACCTGACGGGTTCTCTTTTTGTAATATAAAAAGCCCAAAACCATGCTGCTAACAAAAAATATAAGGGTGGTCCATTCATAGGTTCGCTTCTCCTTCAATCCGGATTGGATTTTTTCATCCTTGAGATTCAAGGCCCTTTTTAGCTTGACAATGTCCTCTTCAGCTTTTTGCGCAATAAACTTATAATCTTCTTTTTCGTAGCCTATCTCCGTGGTTTCTATGTCCTTCAACATCTCCAGCTCTTTGATAATTTGATTATCCTTATTTAGAATTCGAATCAACCATTCATTGGTGGCAGTCATGTCCTTTTTTGTCCGGTTACCGAATAGCCCAGATTTTTGTGATTCAGAGGCTTGCCATTGCTGATGCAATTGCTCCCTTTCAGTAATTAATTTTTTGAGCCGTTCTTGTCCACTAGCCTCCATTGGCAAAGTAATTAGCCAAATAATAAATCCTAAAAAGTATGCCGTTTTCATCTTAAGTCAGAAAATTAATTTCAATATTTTTTCAACAACCCCAACATTCAAAAAACATGCCTAAAGTATTTTAACTCTAGAGCAAAATGTCAATGTCCCAAGTTTTTTGTAAAGCTTGGCGAGACAAGTAGAGAAAACCTCCAAATCACATAAGTTATCCGTACCGCATTAGTAGGGTTGAACGGCTACTTTCCAGGCAGAAAATCATCTAAAACTTGTCGCAAATAATCCCTGTCCAAGTGTGTATAAATCTCCGTTGTTGTGATACTCTCATGTCCTAACATTTCTTGTACAGCTCTCAAATCTGCCCCCCTTCCACAAGATGGGTAGCAAAGCTGTGCCTAAAAGTATGAGGGCTCACTTTTTTATGAAGACCTGCTTTTTCCACCGTCTTCTTAATTATTAAAAATACCATTACCCTACTAAGCTTCTTTCCTCTTCTATTGAGAAAAACGTAATCTTCATGGCCTTTTGCAATCACCTGATGAGCCCTTATTTCCTTGAGATATATGCTTAGGTATTTGGTAGCAGATTTGCCTATGGGTACCAGACGTTCCTTGTTCCCTTTTCCTAATATTCTTAAAAAGCCTATGTCATCAAAATACTGACTTAATTTCAGGTTGATCAGCTCAGAAACCCTTAAACCACTACTGTAAAGCATTTCAAGCATTGCCCTATTCCTATGACCTTCCGGTTCACCCAAAGGAATCGCTTCAAAAATTTCCTCAATTTCCGCATAGCTTAATGTATCCGGCAAAGTGCGCGTCAACTTGGGGGCCTCTAATAAGTCTGAAGGGTTTTCTTCGATTTTATCTTCATAAAGCATAAACTTAAAAAAAGCTTTGATACCTGAAATTATCCGTGCCTGAGAAAATTCCGAAATAGAAAACTCTCCGAGGAGGTTTACAAATTGTCTCAAGTGATACAATTGCACCCTTTCCGGTAAAACTTCAGGAAAATTCTTCTCCATAAAGTTGGCTAACTTCTGTATGTCTTGCCTATAGGCTAAAATCGAATTCTCGCTTAGAGAGCGCTCAATTTTTAAGTAATAACCAAAAGCTTTTATTTCCTTTTCCCAAGACATAAAGTAAAATTAACTTATTGATGGTATTTAAATAATAGTTTTATTAAAAACATATCAATATCCAATTAAGTTGTTTTGCGATTGCTTAACTTTGCCCCTGTTTAATAGTCAATTAAATCCTCCAAACATTGAAAATCACGATCATAAACGGACCTAATTTAAATTTATTAGGAAAGCGAGAGCCTGAAATCTATGGAAGTCGCTCATTTGAAGATTATTTTGAGACTCTGGTAGAAAAATATCCGGACCTAGAATTGACCTATTACCAGAGCAATGTGGAAGGCGAACTGGTTAATAAACTTCATGAGGTGGGTTTTGAGCACGATGCAATCTTAATCAATGCCGGTGCCTATACCCACACTTCAGTGGCCATATCCGACGCCATTGCAGGCATCAACACCCCCGTTTTGGAAATTCACATTTCCAATATTTACAAGAGAGAAACTTTCCGCCACAAAAGCATAATATCCAAAGAATGTGTAGGCATGATCGCCGGCTTGGGATTGAAAGGCTATGAGCTTGGATTGAATTACTTTATAGATAATCAGAAAGAAAACGCATAATGGCTATACTCACTTTTGCACCGGGTCCATCAAAGGTATACGATAAATTACCGGACTATTTTCAAGAGGCTTACCAACAAGGCATCTTAAGTGCCAATCATCGCAGTGGAGTTTTTATGGATCTTTACAAGGATACAGAAAGGTTATTCAAAGAAAAGCTGGCTGTACCAGAAGATTATAAATTATTGTTTACCTCCTCAGCCACTGAAAACTGGGAAATCATCACCCAATCCTTGGTTCTAAAAGCCTCTTTTCATATTTACTCCGGTTCATTTGGAAAAAAATGGTTCGGTTTTGCTCAAAATATTATTCCTGAAACAGCGGCTTTGGTCTTAGACAAAAACGAAAGCTTAAAAGTAAATAGCTTAGAAATTGGAAATGATTTTGATCTTATTGCGATCACACAAAACGAAACATCCAATGCCACTCAAGTTACCAATGATACCATAGCTGCTATTGGCAACAAGTATCCGGATAAAATGTTGGCCATAGATACCACCTCATCCATGGCCGGAATATTTTTAGACTTTAGCCTGGCAGATATCTGGTATGCTTCCGTACAAAAATGCTTTGGATTGCCCGCAGGTCTGGGAATTTTGATAGTTTCTCCAAAAGCCATCGAAAGAGCCAAAGCGAAGGGTGAAAAGGGAAGGTACAATAGCCTAAATTTTATGCTGGAAAATGCGGCCAACTATCAAACTCACTATACGCCTAATGTATTAAACATTTATTTATTAAACAGGGTTTTAGCAGACCTACCTAATATAGCTAAAGTAAATGCAAAAACTGAAGAGCGGATGCGCATTCTGGAAGAGATTGTGGAGCAATCTCCAGCTTTGGATTTCTTGGTAAGCAACGAGGCTACAAGAAGTCGAACAGTATTGGGTGTTGGTGGTGAAGAAAAATTTATTAAACAAATAAAAGCTGAAGCTGAAGAGAAGGGAATGCAAATGGGGAGTGGTTATGGCCCATTGAAGCCAACCAGCTTTAGGATCGCCAATTTCCCTGCATTGAATGACGATGAGTTTGAACAACTAATTGCCTTTCTTAAAGCCTATTAAAATTAATCTGTGTTGTTTGATTTGAAGGAAATATTATCTGTTACATTAATTCTTTTTTCTGTGATCGATATTTTGGGATCTATACCAATAGTAATCAATCTAAGGAAGAAAGTGGGCCATATTCAAAGTGGTAAGGCCACTATTGCTGCAGGGGTTTTGATGGTGGCCTTCCTTTTGGTTGGGAAATCAATTTTAAGCCTATTTGGCATAGATGTAGAAGATTTTGCAATTGCCGGTGCCTTAATCATCTTTGCGATAGGAGCAGAGATGATTTTAGGCATAGAACTATTTAAAAACGATCCTGAAGCAAGCTCAACCAGTACCTCAATAGTGCCTATAGCCTTTCCTTTGATTGCTGGTGCAGGTACTTTAACCACCATACTTACCTTAAAGTCAGAATTTGGACAAGCCAATATTGCCATTGGCATCATTTTAAACCTTATCATCATCTATGCTGTATTGAAAAGTACACATTTCTTGGAACGAAAACTTGGAAAAACAGGCCTAGATATCTTGAGGAGGATTTTTGGAATTATCCTGCTTTCTATTGCGATAAAAATTTTCAAGACCAACCTATTTCCGGGATCATAAGGATGTCCATTTTAGGCCATAAAAAAAATTGAAAAAAATTTTAAAATAATCTTCATTCCTTTTTGATTTACTCAAATTTTATTTACTTTTGTCCTCCCAATAGGGAATAAACGGGGTGTAGCGTAGCCCGGTCATCGCGCCTCGTTTGGGACGAGGAGGTCGCAAGTTCGAATCTTGCCACCCCGACAAAGCCAGTTCATTGCGAACTGGCTTTTGTTTTTTCCGGCAAATTGTACCATTAAACTAAATTTTTTCAACCCGTTTTTATCCCCAAAAACCCTCCAAATACATTGAGATCTCGGCTAAACCTCAAAAAATGCCTCCTAAAAAACACACATAATCAAATTAAAACACCTCCATTTAAATAACATTTATATCATATAATAATCTTTAAACCAACCACTATATATTTTTAGAGAATATAAAAATATTTTATAGGATTTATCGAATATTCAATTTTTGGCACAACTCTTGAACCATTTAGGTCAAATGATTTTCTCATTAAACCAACTATTGAAATGAATAATCCAAATAATTTCCAGTTAAGAAGTTCAGAACTAATTTCACGCAATGTGAAGACGGCAAGGGATGAATCCGTAGGTTCTATCAAGGACATTGTTCTAAACACTTCAACATCCCAAGTAGACTATGTTGTATTGAAGGTGGACGAGGGGTTCTTAAACCTTGGTTCAAAATTATTGGCAATGCCTTTTGAATCGTTCAATTTTAACCCTCCACATGGAGATGCAGTACTCGTTAGAGAGACCAAAGAAACATTAGAAAATGCGCCGGGATTTGAAAATGACAATTGGCCAACAGGCCCGCAAGGTGAATTCTTACATACCATGCGAAGTTATTACAGTGCCGAAGATCGAAGTCTATACGGACGATATGACCTAGAAAACCGAACCATTTTCGATCATCAAGATCGTTTAGATGTTCGAGAAGACAGAATCAAAGAAAAACGCTCAGGAAACGGATTCCTAGAGAAAGACCGTAGGGGTGACAGGTCCTTCAATACCAGAAGGGGTGGAGATCCTGTAATATAATAAACTGTGCATGATTAAGTGCATAGAATATTGAAGCCAATCCAATATATGGATTGGCTTTTTTTATAGCAGAATTTTTAAAACCAAAACAGCGGACTTCAATTGAAAAGCTTTGTCAACTTTTTATTTCAAAAGGGAAAAATTGCCAAGCAGCAAGGCAATTTGACCTAACCTATACCGACGTAAATGCTGAATCTTTGTATTGTAATTATTCAACAAACAATTTAAAGACAATTAATTATGACAACTACAGCAACAGCATTCAACGTACCGACAAAATCTGAAGTATCTGAAAGCAACCAAGCAATCTTTGAACAGCTTGGAAAACAAATTGGCTTTGTACCTAACCTTTATGCTTACTATGCCAAAAATGAAACGGCCTTACCGGACTACTTGGCATTGCAGGGCAGAAAAACCACACTCAAAGCCAAAGAGAAAGAAGTGGTAAACTTGGTTACTAGTCAAATCAATGGCTGTAGGTATTGCCAATCTGCCCATACTGCCCTTGGTAAGATGAATGGATTTACCAATGAGCAGATTCTTGAAATCAGAGGCGGATCGGCCGGTTTTGATGATAAACTTGATGCATTGGTAAAATTCACTGCCGCAACGGTAAGCAACCACGGCAAGGTGCAAGAAGAAATTAAAGAAGCTTTTTTGCAGCAGGATATACTGAAGCTAATTTGATTGATGTGGTCATTCTTATCGGAGACAAAATCATGAGCAATTACCTTCACAACCTTGCAGGTTTTGAAATAGATTTTCCATTGGCTCCCGAATTATAAGTTTTAACAAGGGTTTTGCAATAGGTATTCCTTTCGAATATTGTTGCAAAACCTATTCTTTAAAACCTTGCAGGTCAAAATTCAAGATTAGGAGGTAATAAGAACAGCTGTAATTCCAATTTGGAAAGGATTGTTTAATTTCACTTCTAAAGAAACTTGGCAACTAAAGCATCAACGGAAAATTTTTTCGCAATGAGAGGACTGTAAACATTCTATTCCTATGTGGCCCTTTTAATACTATTAATAAATTTGGATGCTGCATCGGTGAAAAACATTTGACTTTCTGTAAATGAATAAAACAAGGAAAAGTAGTAGGAATAGGCTCCACTGTAATTTTTATTACGACCTTAAGTAATCTATTCATCACCCTGATCGTGTGGAATAGATTGATGACTTTCCGGTCAGGGGATTCTTTTAGCCAAAGACTTATCCTACCTAGCCATTTAAAGTATAGCGGGGGCGAATTATTTAAACGAAATTAAAATACCAAAGCAATGAACGAAATCACATTATATGGGGCAGATTGGTGTCCCGATTGCCTTAGAGCCAAAGCTTTTTTAAAGGAAAACAACATTGCCTTCAATTTTGTAGATGTAGATCTTGATGAAGCGGCTACTAGAAAAGTTGAAGCCATTAACAAAGGCAAACGCATCATCCCAACTTTGATAATCAATGGAAAAAGTTATACCAATCCTGACAATGCTACCCTTTCCAGTGTTTTGGGAATCAATGAACAGGCTAGGGTTATCCTTTTCGGTGCAGATTGGTGTCCGGATTGTATCAAATCCAAAACTTATCTGGTGGAAAACAAAGTTAACTTTCAATACATCAATATTGACGAAAACGAATGGGCCATTCCCATCATTGAGAAAATAAACAATGGGAAGAGAAAAATCCCTACTATACTAATCAATGACGATATCTTGGTAGAACCGGAAAACGAAGCATTGAGGATTGCGCTCAAATTAGATGAAGAAAAAATCACAAAGGTATTCGATAGCATCATTATAGGTGCAGGTGCAGCAGGCTTGACCACTTCAATATATGCCCAAAGGGATCGTTTCAGTACCTTAATCTTAGAGAAAAAAACGGTTGGAGGAAATGCCTTTTTAACTGATAAGATTGAAAATTACCCGGGTTTTACCTCCATCTCAGGCCCAAACCTTATGGCTAAAATGGAAGAACAAGCCCGTGTCTATGGAGCTATTATCAAAACGGGTGAAGAAGTTGTAAGCATAGAAAAGGCCGATAACCTTTTCAATGTTCGAACCAAAACAAACCTGTATCTGGGCCGATCAATTGTACTTTCCACCGGGTCAACTTATGAAAAACTCAATATTCCGGGTGAAAGTGAATTATTAGGGTCTAGCGTACATTTTTGTGCAACTTGTGACGGCGCTTTCTATAGAGACAAAGAAGTAATCGTCGTAGGCGGTGGAAACTCTGCCTTAGAAGAAGGAATATTTCTTTCCGGTTTTACAAAAAAGTAAAAATAGTCAACCGAAAAGCATCCTTCAAAGCATCCCAAACTTATATTGACAAACTACCAGAACTCGACAATATAACTGCCTTTTACAATAAAGAGTCTATTGCCTTGAATACAGACAAAGAGGGGAAATTTGCAGGGTTACTCGTTAAGGATACCTTAACCGGCAAAGAAGAAGTAATCACTGCCGACGGAGTCTTCGTTTTTGTAGGCCTAAAGCCAAATAACGGAAGTTTTAAAGGGCTAGTGGACATGAATGAACAAGGCTTTATCACAACGTCCGGGCTAGCCAAAACCTCAGTGGAAGGGATTTTTGCAGCCGGAGACAATCGTGAAGGAGCCATAGCTCAGGTGGCTGCTGCTACAGGTGAAGGTGTTTTGGCCAGTTATGGATTGAGAGCGTTTTTAAAAGGTTAACCTAAAACCACTTTAGAGCATTTTCTATCTACTATTTCTTTGGTCCTTTAGGGTCATATACTCTTAAGTAAGAGTAAATAAACGTTTCGGTAACTACCTAACCTTAACCTAATCAATTAAAATGTATTGGCATTGTTTTTGGCCGATAACATCTATAAAAGCTGAATAAAAACGAAGATACCATGACTGAACAAACTAAAACTACGCTACAACAAGACTTACAAGCCAAAAAAGATAATTTTAATGAAACAGCCCCGGAGGAAATAAAAACCATTTATAAGGCCGGGATAGATGATGTCAAAAACAATGACATAGTCAAGCAGGCAAAGCAAACAGGAGCGAAGGCACCTGATTTTTCACTCCCTAATGCCACTGGTCAACAAGTGAAATTGTCTGAAAAAATAAAAAATGGCCCGGTGATTTTGACCTGGTATCGAGGAGGTTGGTGTCCCTATTGTAATCTCACCTTGCATCACCTACAGCAATTTTTGCCGGACTTCCAAAAACAAGGCGCCCACTTGCTGGCCTTAACTCCGGAACTTCCCGACAATTCAATCAGCACTTCTGAAAAGCACAATTTAACTTTCGAAGTTTTAAGTGATATTGACAATCAAGTTGCGAAGCAGTATGGCATAGTATTTAAACTTACCGAGGAGGTTGCCAACGTTTACCAAGATAAATTTGACTTGCACGCTTACAATGGAAACGAAGACAATGAACTTCCTCTGGCAGCTACCTATATCATTGGTCAAGATGGCATTATAAAATATGCTTTCCTTGATAGCGATTATAGGAATAGAGCCAATCCGGAGGATTTGCTTGCCTTTTTAAAGTCAATGAAATAGGGAAATAGAGGGGTTGAACCCCACCCCATGAGTTATAAGGATTTTGGCGGTAGGTAGAATATCTTTCAATACCGTCAAAATCCATTATTGAATAATTAAAGATTTTTTACCCACAATATCGTATCAATTTGCAGGAGAATAAGTATGGATAAAATATAAATAAATACTGGAACAATTATTGAACTATAGTTAACAACTTAAAAAATTAAATTTTGAGCCTTTTAAAAACAAGTTGTTATGTATAATATAGCCTTATTTCTCAGCTTTACTCTTTTATTTTTTGGATGTAATATTAATTCCGATGATGCTCCTGAAAATGAAGAAAACCCAAACGTTCCCGGAACGATTTATGGATCAAGTACAATTTCGCTGGAGGAAGCCTACGGCGCTCTAAAAACTGCATTAGAAAATAATGCTCAAATTGGCATTGTAGCCGAGGTGGATCATGCCCAAAATGCAGGATCCATAAGCAAAGAACTCGGACCTACAAAAATCATCTTCTTTGGCAACCCCAATTTAGGCACTCCTTTAATGCAAGAAAATCAGCTTGCTGGCTTAGACCTCCCTCAAAAAGTATTGTTTTACGAAGATAAGGGTCAGGTTTTTGCTATCTATAACGGTACCGAATACCTAGCTTCCCGTCACGCCCTAGCAGGAACAGAAAATCTTAATCAAATTTCAGGGGCACTTGAAAACTTAGTAGGAGAGGCCATTAAAGGTGAGTTAGAAAGTAGTATATCCCAATCTGTAACAGCCTCCGAAGGCATAATTAACATAACAAGTTCAAAAGAATTTGAAGCTACCTACCAAAGTTTAAAAACCATCATTTCCGGAAATGAAAACCTCGCCATCTTGGCCGAGTTAGACCATCAGGCCAATGCCCAAAGCAGAGGACTTGAATTGAGGTCTACAAAAATAATAATTTTCGGTAACCCCAATTTAGGTACGCCATTAATGCAGGAATCTCAATCAATAGGTCTGGACTTGCCCCAAAAAATCCTTGTGTGGGAAGATGCTGATGGTAAAGTCCACCTTTCTTACAATGACCCTGAATTTTTGAAGTTAAGGCATGGTATAAACGAGAGCGATGAGGAAATACAACAGATTTCAAATGCTTTACAAAATATAAGCGAGGCTGCTGCGGCTAATTAACATCCATATTTATAAACAATAAATAATGGGGCAAAGAATATAAATAAAAAGGCTGTTGAGAAGTTCAACAGCCTTATATCAATTTGCCTAAATATCCGAATAATCGGTAGGGTATAAGAATGTAGTTACATTTTTTGAGACATTGTTCTGGTATTGTGGAAGTGAAGACAACTCTTTCCAATAAGGATCAGAACGAAACGCATCCCAGTGAGCATCACGGTCAGCTTTATTTTCAAAAGTCGTCATGTACATCAGGTTTGGCATTGTTGGCCCCGAAATAACCTCACCATAAAAAACAGCATTGAATCCCAATCTTTTAAATAGACCAACTTCGTCGCCATCATTGAACATCTTGATTTTGTTTTCTGATATCTTCTCAGTATGGCCTTCATAACTACGCAATTCATAAATCCTGTCTTTATTTGGCCCACTCAAATCAGGAACACCATACTTTGGATGCTTCTCGAAGGCATTCAATAAAATTGATTCAATTCTATCGTAAGGAGGATTGGTATAGGGTGCATTTAGGTATTTGGCACCTGCTGATTGGAATTGTTGGTCCTTGGCAATTTTGGAATCTATTTTAGAAAACTCCTTTTGAGAACTAAAGGGTATCAGCACATAAATTAACTTTTCACTGGGCTTATTACTCTCAGTTGAAGCAACGGGTTTGAATACCCCAATATGCTCAATTCCGGCCCTATGCATGGCCGGTAGGTATGCTTTCTCAAGGTATTCATCAATAACACTTTCCTGATCACTTGTGGAGAAGTGATAAATTTTTATCTGGTAAAAATCTCCTTTTCCGGCGAAGGAAAAAGCGGTAGTAAGCAATAAAATGGCTACCGAGGATAATACTGTAATAGTGTCTTTCATAATTATTTTTAGGTTTGATTTTACTTACTCTTTTATTAAGTCATAGCACACTCTTTGTAAATAGAGTGAATTATTTTGAAAGAAAAATGATAAGCACGCAATCTTCCATAATTTTTTAAAGTTATCCAAAAAATAATTAACGCAGAAATTCAAAACCTTCATTCAACGCTGACAATTTCGTTTGGCAGGTTCATTAAAACACCTCAATATTGCTACTACCAGCAAATGATCAGAAGCATAATGCTCTTGAATTACTTGATAAAACATAACGAATTCCGATCAAGTATCATTTATTGAAGGTTAATTACACCGTAATTTTAACAGGGTTTTTATCATTGTCAATGGCTACGAAAGTAAAGGTCCCGGAAATGGCTTTTTCTCTGCCTTTCTCATACATCTGCTCAATAAAAATCTCTACACTCACCTTTAAGCTTGTATTGCCCACGTGGGTCACACGTCCACACAATTCAATGATTGTACCTGCCGGTATTGGCTTGGTAAAATCAATTTTATCGCTACTGATGGTCACCATACGTTGTCGGCTAAAGCGGGTAGCCGTTATAAAGGCAACCTCATCCATTAATTGCATGGCCTTTCCTCCAAACAGGGTGTCGTAATGGTTGGTGGTATTTGGAAAAACAGCTTTATAGATTTTGGTTTCTGATTCGTTGATTTTTTCTTCGAGACTCATGTTTAAAACGTTTGTGAGAAGGTTTTAATTAAGTAATTAATCCGATTATTTATAATATTTAAATGGCTTTATTGGGTAAAGTTAAAATAGTAGTCGGAATAATATTTTAATCCGAAACATTTAATAATCAATCCATTACGCACTGAATTCGTGTCAAAATCAGCCACTTCGTTGCTACTTATAAAGAGATTGCAACACTTCCCCTAAACAAGGGAAAGGCTTCACCCCTGACTTAAGTCAGTGCGGTTCAAACCTATTACATCATCCGGGTTTAAGAACAATCAAACTCTGGTAATAATGGCATAAAAAAAGCGAGTCTTATTCAGACTCGCTTTTTATGATTATTTCTAAAGGTTCTCCTGAATTATCCAGGAATTTATACTCCGTCACCGGTAGTGAAGAATCCTTGATCAAATTGACCCATTTATAATATTTAAAAAACCACTGCAGCCTTTTAGAGAAAATGCCATGTGTAAAATAGGCATGTAAATAGGGGTGCAATGCAATTTTAATCTTTGATTCGTTTTGGTGTACTGCAATATGCTCTAAATCTTTTTCCATTTTATCTGCCACTAGAATGGAGGCTTGTATTTTGCCTGTACCATTACAAGAAGGGCAAATTTCTTTGGTTACTATGTTCATTTCAGGTCTAACGCGCTGCCTGGTGATCTGCATCAAACCAAACTTGGTAAGGGGAAGTACCGTATTTTTGGATCGGTCTTCTCTCATTGCTTCTTTCATCGCTTCAAAAATAGCCTTTTTATTTTCGGCCTTTTTCATATCGATAAAGTCAATCACAATAATTCCTCCCATATCGCGAAGCCTTAGTTGCCTTGCAATTTCTTTTACGGCCACCATATTGGTTTTTAGGCCCGTATTTTCTTGATCACTTTCCTGATTGGACTTGTTACCACTGTTAACATCCACTACATGCAAAGCTTCTGTATGCTCAATAATGAGATAACCGCCTTGGGGGAGACTAACGGTAGTTCCAAACAGGCTTTTGATCTGTTTTTCTATACCAAAACTTTCAAAGAGCTTCGCTTTTCCGTTGTAAAGCTTAACAATTTTTTCTTTTTCTGGAGCAATGGATCTTATATAAGATCGCATTTGATCGTAAATTACTTCATCTTCTACCGTGATTGCGTCGAAAGATTCATTGAGAAGGTCTCTTATAATAGAAGAGGCCAAACTCATTTCTCCGATGATTTTGTCTTTAACTTTGGCTTTTTGAAGCTTCCTCATCCCATCTTCCCAAGTCTCTAATAAATTTCTAAGGTCTTTATCCAGTTCAGTGACAGATTGACCTTCTGCTACTGTACGAATAATGACACCGAAATTGACCGGTTTGATAGAAGTGATGAGCCGGGATAACCTTTTTCGCTCATCAGCACTACGTATTTTTTGGATACGTTAACTGTGTTTGAAAAAGGTACCAATACCAAGTATCGACCAGCAAGGGAGAGCTCACACGATAATCGAGGCCCTTTAGTAGAAATTGGCTCTTTGACAACCTGCACCAACACCTGATTGTTTTTAGACAATACTTGGCTTATTTTTCCAAGTTTGTCTATCTCAGGTTCGTTTTCAAAACCTTTAAGGTCGAAACCTTTATGGTTTTTATTACGGGTTAACTTTACCAGCTTACTTAAGCTGTTAACCTGTGGTCCTAGGTCTTGGTAGTGTAAAAAGCGTCTTTTTCATAGCCTACGTCTATGAAAGCAGCATTTAAGCCGTTTACAATTTTCTTTACAGCACCAAGATAGATGTCGCCAACTTTGAACTTGTTGTCTTCCTCTTCTACGTGAAGCTCAATCAAGCTCTTATTCTTAAGCAGGGCTATTCGACTACCATTTTGAGAGGAATCAATTAATAATTCTGAACTCAAATTGTGTCTCTGTTATGAAATAAAAGAACGTGTTAATTGAACAGAAATCAAATTATTTCTTGTTCTTGTGTCTGTTTTTTCTCAATCTCTTTTTACGCTTGTGTGTAGCGATTTTATGTCTCTTCCTTTTTTTCCGCAAGGCATAATTTTATAGTTTTAGTTTAACAATATTTTGATTATAATCTATCTAAGTAATTCTCAATTCCCGAAAGAATCTGAGGATCTGTAGTTTGCTTACGTAATTCTTCCAATTGAGTTTTGGCCAGTTTCTTCTGGTTCGACTCAAACAAGCTAACTCCCAAATAAAATTGACCCTGAATATTTTCAGGGTGATGCTCAACAAGTTTTTCAAATCGCTCAACGGCCCTTTTATATTGGCCACTTTGCATGGACAATATGCCCATATTAAACAATGCCTCTTCATTTTCAGGATCTTCTTCCAATACAGCCCTCAACATGGTTATTCCCTGCATAGGGTTGGCTGAAGAAACATAAGTCATTGCTATCTTTGTTTTCAAATCAAGCCTCTCCGGATCAACCTCCAAAACTTTGCCTAAATATAAGCGTGTTTTATCGCCCAATCTTTTCGTCTTGATTTCTTCCATAGAAAAACCAAAAGCTTCATAATAAGCATTCCCTGCTTTTTCCCAGTTTTTTGGATCGGGAGCCTTCTCGGCAATTAGACCGAAATAATATGCCGCGCTATCCAACTTGCCTCCATTTTGGTAAACTTTAGCAATTGAATCAGCGAATATAACAAATTTTTCGGTACTAGCCTCTCCTTGTATTTCTGCCATCAAGTTCTCGATGACCTCCAGGTCACTGCTACTTAGAGAGTTTCCATGGTTAATCTCTTCACTACTTGAATCAGATCCCAAACTAGTTCCATCCTCAGTAAGCCCCTTGTCCTCATTGTCCACTACCACTTTGGGTAAACTGTACAATAAAAAAGAAACGGCAATACCTGCAATAACGAAAATAATTTGGGATCTCTTCATAGTCAAATTTTCCAGGATTATTAGTCCTGAGGAGCCAATTCTCTTACGTTTTGGCTGTTTTTAATTTTTTCAATAAATGATTTAGACGGCTTGAAAGCTGGAACATAATGTTCGTCAATCACAATGGCTGTGTTTTTAGAGATATTCCTTGCGATTTTTTTAGCTCTTTTTTTGTTAATAAAACTGCCAAAACCTCTAACATAGATATTTTCTCCTTCTGCCATTGAATCTTTTACAACCTTGAAAAACGCCTCAACGGTCTGTGTAACATCATCCTTTTGGATTCCTGTCTTCTCCGAAATCTTTGTGATTACCTCTGCTTTAGTCACTGTATTATTTTTTTTGTGTAATTCAATTGAGGCTTAACCTCCTATTAACCAACTAATTTTGGGAGTGCAAATTTACAATATCCATTCCAATTAAAAAATTAAATCGATAAAATTAGCTTCATTTGTTCAATTATTAGCAAATAATAAAATTTTAAAATTTTGAATTTCAACTATTTCACTGAAAATCTACTCCGTTGGTATCCCCTCAATCGCCGTGATCTGCCTTGGCGGGAGACAAGGAATCCATATATCATTTGGTTATCCGAAATTATCCTCCAACAAACCCGTGTAGCCCAAGGATTACCTTATTTTCATGCTTTCATTAATAAATTCCCCTCTGTACAAGCACTGGCCAAGGCTCCTGAGGAAGAAATCCTAAGAACTTGGCAAGGCCTAGGTTATTATAGCAGGGCTAGAAACCTACATGCTTGCGCACAAAGCATCATCCATGAAAAAAATGGAAAATTTCCTGACAATTATAAGGATTTGTTGGAGCTGAAAGGAGTGGGACCTTATACTGCCGCCGCCATTGCCTCCTTCGCCTATAAAGAACAAATTGCTGTCGTCGATGGAAATGTCTACCGGGTGTTGTCTAGATTTTTTGGTCTTGATGTGGACATCTCATCCCACCAAGGGAAAAAGCCTTTGGCAAACTGGCCAATGAAATCATCCCTGAAAATACTCCTGATGAGTACAACCAAGCCATTATGGAATTTGGCGCACTTCAATGTGTTCCCAAAAACCCCAACTGTCAGCAATGTCCCTTGCACACAAGATGCCATGCCTTACAAAACGGACTGGTAGAAACACTTCCGGTCAACGAAAAAAATAAAAGTAAAATCCAGATACTTTTTGTATTTTCATATTCAAATTGATGGCCATACTGTCGTTAGAACACGAAATGAAAAAGACATATGGCAAGGCTTAGTAGACTTCCCTTTAACGGAATATTCTTCAATGGAGAGCATCGAAAATATTGATCCGGATACCCTTGACCTACCGGAAGAACTCCAACTCCTAAGACCAAATTATACAATAAGTTCTGAAAAACCCTTCAAACACCTGCTCACACATCAAAGAATTTTTGCTTCCTTTGTAAATCTTAAATTCGGAGCGATCCATAAAGCAGCTTTGGAAAAGTGGGCTCAATCTAAAAATTATTCACTAGTAACTGAACCCACGCTGGAATCACTTGGTAAACCAAAATTGATTGTCCGGTATTTGAATCAAAAATATTAATTGTTTATATTTAATCAGCTATTTACAAAACCGAAAATATCTACCAATGGCAGGAGTTAATAAAGTAATTTTATTGGGTAATCTTGGTGCAGATCCTGAAGTCAAGCACCTAGAAGGAGATAAGGTAGTAGCCAACCTTAGACTTGCCACTACTGAATCTTATAAGGACCGTAGCGGCAACCGTGTAGAAAACACGGAATGGCATGACTTGGAATTGTGGGACGGTCAGGCAAGAGTAGCCGAACAATACTTAAAAAAGGCAGTCAAATTTACGTAGAAGGCAAAATAAAATCTGATACTTGGCAGGACGATCAAGGCAATAACCGTAAAAGAACCAAGATTAGGGTTCAAAGTTTTACCATGCTTGGATCAAGAAACAGTGGGGCCGACAATGCTCAAGGCGGCGGCCAATCAATGCCTGCACAAAACAGCAATCCGAACACAGGAATGAGTAGCAATACTTCACCTGCTTACGATTCCGGAGACAATGACGCCGATGATTTACCATTTTGATAGTACTGGAATTCGGTAAAATCATTAGTTTTGCATAAAATTATATTATTAAATTAATGGACGACCCCTATCCGAGTTTGCTGCTCCTGACTGAAGTCATAGCTGTATCACCGGTTTATTTGGTGGGTAATGCGGTATTGTTTATTGCATTATTGATAATCTCAGCTTTGGTTTCCGGATCGGAAGTGGCTTTTTTTCTCTTAATCATGAGGACATTGAAGGTATAAAAGATGCTTCAGACCCAAAGTCTGAAAAAATTATTACCCTGATTGAAAACCCTCAAAAGTTGTTGAGTACCATATTGATTCTCAACAACCTAATCAACATAAGTATAGTTACCCTTACCACTTTTTTTACATGGAGTGTATTTGGAACGGATGCTACAGGAATTGTAATCATCCTTTTCCAAACCATAGGGGTGACCTTTTCCATAGTATTTATTGGAGAGATTGTGCCAAAGGTTTATGCCAACTCAGCAAGTGTTGGCTTTGCAAAACTTACGGCTGAATTTCTCTACTTTTTCTATGTGGTCTTTGGCCCCCTTTCTTCATTATTAATGGCTATCAGTGATGTGATCGAAAAGCGCATAGAAAAAAAGGGCTATTCGTTGTCAGTAAATGAATTGCATCATGCGTTAGAAATAACTTCGGTTGACACCAGTAATAACGAGCGAGATATACTAAAAGGGATTGTTAATTTTGGAACCCTTTCTGTGAAACAGGTAATGCGCTCCCGGATGGACCTTACAGCTGTAGATATAGAAATGGACTTTCATGAGTTAATGGATAAAATCAATAAAAGCGGCTATTCCAGAATACCCGTATATGAAGGTACCATCGACCAAATCAAGGGGATCTTGTATATCAAAGATCTTTTAGACCATATAGAAAAGGATGAACATTTTAATTGGAAAGCCCTTATTCGCAAGGGTTATTTTATTCCTGAAAACAAAAAACTAGCTGACCTACTCAAAAACTTTAAAAACAAGCGGGTACATATGGCCATTGTGGTGGATGAGTATGGAGGCACTTCCGGCTTGGTGACTCTTGAAGACCTAATAGAAGAAATTATTGGTGATATCAATGACGAATTTGATGAGGTGGAAGAGTATTTATTCAAAAAACTGGATGACAGAACCTTTATTTTTGAAGGGAAAATTTCCTTAAATGATTTCTGCAAAAAATTGGATCTCGATATACAATTATTTGATGACGTTAAGGGGGAAAGTGAATCTTTGGGAGGGCTCCTTCTAGAATTAAATTCCAATTTGCCCAACAATGGTACCAAGATTAAATTCGACAATTTTGAGTTTACCATTATGGCTGTTGATACAAGAAAAATAAAGAAAGTAAAAGTAGTTTTAGATGGCCCGATTGACAAAAATGTGCCTGACCAAATAGATTGATTTCAAAATTGCATATCCGAGCTAATTCTAAGTTTTAACTTATTTTTTATGGCAGCGGTGTGTATTTTTTTCTTTTTTTTTCGTAGTTTTAAAATTGGCAATTTTAGACATGTTTGCGTAATTCAAGAGGCTGTGTTTCCCAAATGAGCTTGAATTTTAGACTGAAACAATACACTTTTGCGAAACTTTGTATTTTTTCAGTTGAAATTTTAAGGCGTTCCTACATTGGCTTAATTATAATTTTTTGTTCCATATTCAGCTATTCTTTCATTTTTGTTTTACCTTTATTGTCTAGAATTTAATAATTGAAAAATTTATTGTGGATTTTTCAAAGTAAATTCAATACCTAATACAATTAAACATAACAGAATGAATCAAGGTTTATATCGTTCACAGTTTGAGCATGATGCCTGCGGAATTGGGGCAGTTGTTAATGTGAAAGGCCATAAAAGCCACGAAACTATAAGTGATGCTTTGCTTATGCTAAGCAATATGGAGCACAGAGGAGGCCGAGGTAGTGATCCCAAAACTGGGGATGGCGCCGGAGTCTTAATTCAGTTGCCCCATACTTTCCTTAAGGAGGTTACGCAACGGTTAGGTTTTGGGTTGCCCGAGGAAGGATGTTATGGCGTAGGGATGGTGTTTTTCCCAAACAACAAACAACTCTACAAAAAATGCAAATCAAACTTAAATAAGATAATCACTGAATTGGGCTTTAAGCTCATCGGGTACAGGTCTGTTCCTACAGATGATACAGTACCGGGATCCGGAGCGCTAGAAGTGATGCCCAATATTGAGCAAGTTTTTGTAGCACACAAAGACAATCTTTCAGGTATTGATTTGGAGCGGAAACTATACATCCTAAGAAATTATTCAACACGAATCATCAACTCCACCATTCCGGGAGTAAATAGTGCCTTTTATTTTGCAAGTTTTAGTAGTCAAACAGTTATTTACAAAGGACAGCTTCGTACAGATCAAGTATTGACCTTTTACAAAGACCTACAAAACAACAAACTTAAGTCAGCTATAGCGCTGGTACACTCTAGGTTTTCCACCAACACATTTCCTAATTGGAGATTAGCACAACCTTTCAGGTTTTTGTCTCACAATGGTGAAATCAACACCATCCGTGGTAATCTGAACAAAATGCGCTCCAAGGAAACATTGATGAAATCTATACATTTCACTGATGAAGAACTTGAAATGCTTATGCCGATTACCAATGCTAAGAATTCAGATTCTGCGAACCTGGATTCTATGGTGGAATTGTTGGCATTGAGCGGCCGTAGCCTTCCTCACGTGATGATGATGCTTGTACCTGAGGCTTGGCAGGACAATAAAACAATGGACAAAAAGAAGAAGGCTTTTTATAAATTCCACGCTTCTTTGGTAGAGCCATGGGATGGTCCTGCTGCCCTATTGTTTACTGATGGCAAATCATTGGGTGCAACATTGGACAGAAATGGCCTTCGTCCATTAAGGTACTTTGTTACTTCTGATGATCGTTTAATCCTTTCTTCGGAAGCAGGCGCTTTGCCTATAAGAGAGTCCACTATCATCGAAAAAGGACGTATCAGCCCTGGTAGAATGCTCTTAGCGGATCTGGAAAAAGGAAAAGTTTCTTTTGACGAAGAAGTTAAAAACGAAGTAGTCAATAGAAAACCATATGATGCTTGGATCAAAAAAGAGAGATTAAAATTACGAATGATCCCTGCGCCTACGGAAATTTCATTTCCATACAGCACAGAAAATATCAAGAAAAAACAAACCATTTTTGGTTACAGTCAAGAAGACTTAAAGGTAATCTTATCCCCTATGGGAGATACTGCTTACGAACCAATCGGTTCCATGGGTGCAGATACTCCTTTGGCCGTTCTATCTAAACAAAGTCAACATATCTCTAATTACTTTAAGCAACTGTTTGCCCAAGTAAGTAACCCACCAATTGATCCGATAAGGGAACGTTTGGTTATGTCTTTGTTTACCAGAATTGGTGAGAGTTACAATATCTTGGACGAAAGTCCTAAACATACACGTCAGATACACATTTCTCAACCGGTCTTGCTCAATGAAGACTTAGAGAAATTAAAAAATCTTGAGGATAAAGGCTATCATGCAGCTACTTTAAAAGCTCATTTCGAAGCGGATGGCAAACCCGGACGTTTGCTAGAAGCATTAAATAAATTGTGCCAAGCTGCTGAAAAAGCTATTGGTGAGGGTAAAAATATCCTGATCATTTCCGATAGAGATTCTCAAAAAGATACTGCTCCAATTCCTTCTTTATTGGCAGTAGGAGCTGTTCACCATCACCTGGTGAACCAGAAATTGAGAACCAAAGCAGGTTTGGTAATAGAAGCAGGGGATATTAGGGAAACGCATCACTTTGCCACAGCAATAGGCTATGGTGCAAGTGCTATCAACCCTTACCTGGCTTTAGAAACCCTTCTTTCGCTCAATGAAAATGGTATGTTGAGCAAGAAGATTCCACAAAAGAAATTATTTGAAAACTACAAAGCTGCCATAGGAAAAGGCCTGCTTAAGGTACTTTCTAAAATGGGTATCAGTACCCTTCAGTCTTACCAAAGTGCTCAAATTTTTGAAGCTGTAGGACTTGGTGCAGAGGTAATCGACAGGTGCTTCAAAGGTACTGTTAGTAGAATTAGTGGTGTTTCTTTTGATGAATTGGCTGATGAAGTATTGGTAAGACATCATACTGCTTATAAAACCAAAAGCCCACTTTTGGAAGCAGGAGGAATTTACCAGTGGAAGAGAAGGGGAGAAAAGCACCTTTTCAATCCGGAGACCATCCACCTTTTGCAGAAATCTACAAAGCTGGGAGATTATAATTTGTACAAGAAATTTGCACAAAAAATTAACGACCAGACCAAGGATGCAATGACCCTCAGGGGCTTGTTGGAATTCAAAAAGAGGATCTCTGTTCCACTAGACGAAGTGGAACCTGTAGAGTCTATCATGAAACGATTTGCAACGGGTGCAATGTCCTTCGGGTCTATTTCACACGAAGCCCACAGCACTCTAGCTATCGCCATGAACCGTATTGGTGCTAAAAGCAATAGTGGTGAAGGTGGTGAAGATGAAGTTAGATTTGAGAAAAAGAAAATGGCGATTGGGAAAGATCTGCTATCAAGCAAGTAGCTTCCGGTAGATTTGGAGTAACAAGTAATTACCTTACCAACGCAGGTGAAATACAAATTAAAATGGCTCAGGGGGCCAAGCCTGGAGAAGGTGGACAGCTTCCTGGACATAAAGTGGATGATTGGATTGGAAGAGTAAGACATTCTACTCCCGGAGTAGGGTTAATTTCACCTCCACCTCATCACGATATTTATTCGATTGAGGATTTGGCCCAGTTGATCTATGATCTTAAAAATGCCAATAGAAAAGCAAGAATAAACGTAAAACTAGTATCTCAGGCAGGTGTAGGTACTGTAGCTGCAGGGGTAGCCAAAGCACAATCTGATGTGATCCTTATCTCAGGAGCAGATGGTGGAACTGGAGCTTCTCCACTCAGCTCCATACGCCACGCAGGATTGCCATGGGAGCTAGGCTTATCAGAAGCTCACCAAACCTTGGTGATCAATAACCTTCGAAGCAGGGTAACCTTGCAGACGGATGGCCAGTTGAGAACAGGAAGAGATTTGGCCATTGCTACTTTATTAGGAGCGGAAGAATGGGGTATTTCTACAGGAGCTTTGGTAGTGGAAGGATGTATCATGATGAGAAAATGTCACCTGAACACCTGCCCGGTTGGTATAGCCACTCAAAATGCTGAGCTAAGGAAGCTGTTTACAGGCGACCCTGATCATGTGGTTAACTTCTTTACCTTCTTGGCCCAAGACCTCAGAGAGATTATGGCCTCTTTAGGATTCAGGACAGTAAATGAAATGGTGGGTCAGAGCAATATCTTGAAAGAAGCCAATGGACAAATGAACCATTGGAAATGGGATAAACTTGACCTAAGCCCTATCTTCCATAAAGTTGAAGTTCCTGACCATGTAGGAATTCACAAGCAAATAGATCAGGATTTCAGACTGAAAAAGTACTTGACAGAAAACTTATAGAAGCAGCTACTCCGGCCTTGGAGCAAGCCAATAAAGTAAAAGGTACCTTTGATATTATCAATGTGGATCGATCTGTTGGTGCAATGCTTTCTAACGAAGTATCTAAGTTCTTTGGAAGCCCAGGATTGCCAGACAATACCATTCACTTTAAATTCAAAGGCTCTGCAGGACAAACTTTTGGGGCATTTTTAACCAAAGGGATTACTTTCGAGTTGGAAGGTGAGGCCAATGATTACTTTGGTAAGGGGCTTTCCGGTGGTAAACTGGTGGTGTATCCGAATAGGAATGCAGATTTCGTAGCTGAAGACAATATCATTATTGGTAATGTTGCCTTTTATGGCGCCACATCCGGTCAATCTTTCATTAAAGGTAAAGCCGGGGAGCGTTTCTGCGTAAGAAACTCCGGAGTGGAAGCTGTTGTTGAAGGAATTGGAGACCATGGATGTGAATACATGACAGGAGGCTTGGTGATTATTTTAGGAGAAATAGGAAGAAACTTTGCCGCAGGTATGAGTGGTGGAATAGCCTATATTTTCAAAGAAAACCTTGGCAATATCAATAAAGAAATGGTAGACATAGATCCCCTAAATGAGGATGATTTTGCCACCATCAAAACTTCTTTACAAAGTCATATAGATTTCACATCCAGTAATACGGCCAATAGGTTACTTGAAGATTGGGAAGCCGGAAAAGAACGGTTTATAAAAGTAATTCCTAAGGATTACAAAGAAGTATTGAGAAAAAGAGCATTAGAAAATTCTAAAACATTAGTATAAGATGGCGGATAAAGAAGGTTTCTTAAAATATAAAAGACAACTACCTGGATCCAGATCACCTGAAGAAAGGAAAAAGGATTACAAGGAAATATACAAGCCTTTGGAGTCCAAAGTGCTTAACGAGCAGGCCGCAAGGTGTATGGATTGTGGCGTTCCTTTTTGTCACAATGGTTGTCCCCTAGGAAATGTCATCCCGGACTTTAATGATGCCGTTTACCATAAAGAGTGGGAACTGGCCTATCAAATACTCCGTGGAACAAATAACTTCCCGGAATTTACCGGAAGGATTTGCCCTGCACCTTGTGAGGCAAGTTGTGTATTGGGTATCAATAAAGACCCTGTTGCAATTGAATTGATCGAAAAGAGCATTGCAGAAAAAGCTTATGAGCTAAACCTCGTAAAGCCCAATATACCTGCAGAAAGAACCGGTAAAAAAGTAGCCGTAATAGGCTCCGGTCCATCAGGTCTTGCTGCTGCAGATCAAATAAACCAAGCAGGTCATGAGGTGACCGTCTTCGAAAAAGACAAAGAAGTAGGAGGCCTTTTAAGGTATGGTATTCCTGATTTCAAATTGGAGAAATGGGTGATCGACCGAAGGGTGGATGTGATGAATGAAGAAGGAGTAATTTTCAGCAAAGACACTGAAGTAGGCTTTAATATCAAAGCTGAAGATATTCTTCAAAATTTTGACGCAGTAGTCCTCTCTACGGGTGCTCAACACCCAAGAGACTTGAAAATCAATAATCGTGATGCCAAAGGGGTTCACTTTGCTATGGAGTTTCTTGGTAGACAAAACCAAGTGATTTCAGGGGAATTGGAAAGCAACCCAATCCACGCTAAAGGCAAGCATGTCATTGTAATTGGAGGTGGAGATACCGGAAGTGACTGTATTGGTACTTCCAATCGTCATGGAGCTGCTTCTATAACCCAACTCGAGTTATTGCCTAAACCTCCTCAAAGTAGAAACACCCTCAATCCTTGGCCCGAGTGGCCTATGACATTGAGAACATCCAGTTCTCATGAAGAAGGTGCCGAAAGGGTATGGTCCGTGCTTACCAAAGAGTTTACGAAAGACGACAATGGAAATGTTACAGGCCTTACTGTAGTAGACATTGAGTGGAAAGAGGAAAATGGCAGAATGCAATTTTTCGAAATCGAAGGAACAGAAAGAACACTTCCTTGTGACTTGGCGTTTTTAGCAATCGGTTACTTGGGACCAAAAGCAGGACTCTTGGAAGCTTTTGGTATAGATTTTCTGGAAAATGGACTGCCTAAGTCTAAAAATTACCAAAGCTCTGTACCTAAAGTATTTCTAGCAGGAGATATGAGAAGAGGTCAATCTTTGGTTGTATGGGCTATCGCTGAAGGCCGCGAATGTGCGGTAGAAGTTGATAAGTTCTTACAAGGAGAATCAACACTCGCAAGAAGAGATCAATCATTCTATTCGTATGAAGAAGAAGTGACACAGAGCTAATGCTTGTTCAGTCACATTTAAAATACCAAAGGCAATCCAAATTGGATTGCCTTTTTTTATTTATCATTTACTTTTTGGTTAAATCTGAGATTTGCAATAACTAAACTAGGGTTAAATATACAGATGGACCATACACCGCCGTCCATATATTGCTAGCTTCCAGTATTTAACTTATAACAACAGGTTAATTTTTAAGCCTAAGGCAAGAAAATTTACAACGCTCTCTTATCCATTCTTTTTACGATTTCTCTTAGTAGCTCATTTTGCTCAGTCTTAAGAACTATAAACTTATTGACCCAGCTATAGATCATAAAGCAAACCAAACCAAGAATCAGTAGGTAAAATGCAAAATAAAGAATTGGAAACATTAAAGACATGGCTATAGATAAGTTTTAGTGAAAAATAGATTACAGGTTGTTAGTATATGCTACCCTTTATATGCTAATATAATAAATAAAACTATTTAAACTGTTTTTAGTTGATAAATTTAATACCAAGCCCCTAAAAAAATTGTTTGAATTCAATTTTATACATCCGCTTTTTCTCCAAAGGAAATTCTGCCTAGTGAAAAGGAATTTTAACCTATTATATTCACTATTACTAGCAGTAGGTTTGTATAGTTGAATGACTAGCTTGCTTCAATGGCTATGACCCAATATGGCATATCTCATTCATCACAAATTTCTATTTAGAAGATTATAACCTAACCATAAAATGAATACAGATAGAATTAAAATAATAAACAAAGAAGGATTTGAATTGTCAACATCTATCGATTTTCCTAACCACCAAAAACCCAAACAGTTTGTCCTGTTTGCCCATTGCTTTACCTGTACAAGTCAGCTAAATGCAGTGAGGAATATAGGGCAGGCGTTGAATAATAAAGGTATTGCTGTAGTTAGATTTGATTTTACAGGCCTAGGAAAAAGCGGGGGAACTTTGCCAATAGTCATTTTGAGGCCAATGTGGATGACTTAGTGGTTGTAAACGACTATATCACTATGCATTATCAAGCCCCTGCTCTCTTAATTGGCCATTCCCTAGGAGGGGCAGCAGCAATAGTGGCAGCGTCTAAACTGGAAAACATAAAAGCTGTGGTGACCATTGGAACACCTGCTGACATACAGCATGTCACAAAACACTTTGCTGGACAAACAAAAAAGCTGGCTACCGATGAAGAAGCTAGGGTTGTCATTGGTGGACGCAAATTTACCATTAGTGGAGAATTCATTAAGGGGTTCAATCAACATGACTTACCTGCTACCATCGAAAATCTAAGAAAACCGATACTAATCATGCATTCACCTGTAGATGAAATTGTATCGATCAGCAATGCGCATGAAATTTATCAAAAAGCGAAACATCCGAAAAGTTTTGTTTCCCTAGACAATGCCAACCATCTCCTTACAAAAAATGAAGACAGTGCTTATGCGGGTGAGCTGATTGGTTCTTGGGCTTCTAGGTACATAGATCTAAAGCCATTTGAAACCCCTAACCCAAATAAACATCAATTGGTGGCTCATTTAAATTTAAAAGAGGACAATTTTACTACCTATATTAACACTAAAAATCATGGCATAATTGCAGATGAGCCCAAAAGTGTTGGGGGATATGATTTTGGTATGTCTCCTTTTGAATTGGTATCAGCAGCCTTGGCTGCTTGCACAGGAATGACCCTAAAATTATATGCAGAGCGTAAAAAATGGGACCTCCGGGAGGTCTACACTTATGTAAATCATAGTAAAGAAATGATCGATGGGGAAAGTAAAGATGTCTTTGCAAAATCCATCGAGTTAGTTGGTTCTTTGGATCCAAAACAAAAAGAAAGGTTAAGAATTATTGCTGCAAAGTGTCCTGTACACAAAACTTTACAACAATCTTCTACCATAAAAACCGAAATAAGTGGAGAGTCCGTAAATAACCATTTAAAATAGTAATATTAAAAATATCGCACAAAAATTGCCCAAATTACGTTCACCATTTATAGGGCAATAAGGGTATTAACCCTTTGGTTCAATTAAGAAAAATATCACAATAAAAATAAAAAAAGGAGCAAAATGGGAAAACTAAAAAAGGCCTATTTGGCCGGAGGTTGTTTTTGGGGCATGGAAGACCTTTTCCGCACCCAAAAAGGCATTAAGGATACAGAAGTTGGCTATCTTGGTGGGGAAAATGAAAACCCTACCTATAGGAATCACCCAGGACATGCCGAAGGTTTAGAGATCACTTATGATCCTGAAGAAACTTCTTTCACAGCATTGTTGGATTATTTCTTTAGGATCCACAATCCTACAACCCTAGACCGGCAAGGAAATGATATGGGGTCAAGTTATCGATCAGCCATTTTTTTCAAAACGAGATCGAGAAAAAAGAAGCGGAAGAAATGATTAACATTGTCAACGCTTCTAACAAATGGGACTCCAAGGTTGTGACACGCCTAGAATCATTTGAAAAATTCTGGCCTGCAGAGCCCGAGCACCAAGATTACTTGGTGAGGTATCCCAATGGCTATACTTGTCATTTTGAAAGGTTTGATGAAAGCTACCTGAAATAATCATTTAACCCGAATATGCAATAGACAATCCGAAAAGCAAAGACAGACTTCACCCCTGATTATTATCTGGGCGGAGAAATCCTATTACACAATCCGGGTTTAAGAGAAACATGCCAAATGGCATGTTTTTTTATATAAAGGTGGGCACAGATGATCATATTTAAAGAATGCAAAGATTAGGACCAATAATGCCAATCTGAAAAATTAATCAATGATAGAACATTGCCTCAAAACAAAGCCGAATTAGGTGGTACATTTACTTATTTATCCTAATCTTGTTCAGTTGATTTGGGTATGGTGAAATAAAAATCACTCCCTTTCTCAATTTCAGATTTTACCCATATTTTTCCACCATGTAATTCCACAATTTTCATGCAATGGGCAAGCCCAATTCCTGTCCCCTTATAATCATTCATGGGGTTTAGCCGCTGAAATATTATGAAAATTTTCTCTTGGTATTCTTCAGAAATACCTATACCGTTATCTGATACACAAAACATCCAATAGTCTTTTTGTTCCTCTGCAAATACTTTAATTTCAGGAGTTACATCAGGTAGGCGAAATTTGATTGCATTAGAAAGAAGGTTTTGAAATAAAAGCCTAAATTCAATCGCATAGCCTTGAATAATGGGCAAGGGTTCTATTTGGATACAGGTACCTGTTTCTTCAATCAAAGAGCTTAAATCTCTTTGTATCTCATCCAATACTGCGTTACAATCAATTGTTTTTCGTTCCATATTGGCTCCAATCCGGGAATACTCCAACAATCCTTTTATTAGCTGACTCATCCTACTAGTGGCATCCATAATAAAGGACATGCACTTTTTCCCGGACTCCCCAAGCTCTTGGCTATGGTTTCTTTCCAGCAAACCAGTGAAATTCATCACCGTACGCAATGGCTCCTGCAGGTCATGGGAAGCAATATATGCGAATTGTTCCAACTCCTTATTTTTATTTTGCAATTGCTGATTAAAGATCTCCAGAGATCTCTCCACTTTTTTCCTTGCTGTAATGTCTCGTATGGCGGCGCTAACTAGCACACCTTCTTCTGTTTCCAAAGGGCTTAAGGATATTTCCAAGGGAAATTCTTCACCATTCTTTCTCAATCCTAATAACTCTAAACCGGCACCCATCGGGCGCATCTTTGGCTGTGAAAAAAAACTGTTCCTATGTCCCGGGTGTGCTTTATGGAATCTTTGGGGAAGCAATACTTCTACTTTTTTCCCACTAACTCTTTACGCTTGTATCCGAAAATATTTTCTGTTTGCTCATTAATCAAATGAATTTCACCCTCTTTACCAACAATAACCATGGCATCGGGGGCACTTTCCAATAAACCCTTGAATTTGTTTTCAGCTTTTTTCGATCAGTAATGTCTCTAATGGCAGCAGAAATAAAGACATCTGTTCCTGTATTTAATGGGCTTAATGAAATTTCTATCGGAAAATTCTTCCCGGATTTGTCTTTACCATACAGTTCCATCCCTTTTCCCATATTCCTGACTTTTGGCATGGATGTATATTTTCGCCGATGCTCACTGTGGTGTTTAACAAATTCATCAGGGATTAGTAGTTCCACTTCCTTACCTAATAGTTCCTCCTTTTTGTATCCAAAAAGCCTTTCAGTTTGGGCATTTATTAACACTATTTGCCCCGACATATTGACAACCACCATTGCATCAGGCGCAGTTTCAATTAAAGCCTGTGCCTTACTGGTAGCTTTTTCATATTGACTTATCACCCGAATAATGCTTGAAATACCTACGATCTTTCCTTCCTCATTATTAATCGGTGAATATTGTACGGAAACCGCCCGACTTAGACCATCTTTATTACAACAATCCGTACGTAAAGGGCTTACCGATTCATTGAAAAGCAAAGCTTCTAATAAATTATCAAATTCAGATGGATGAAGGTTATCAAAAAGTTTGGTGTATTTTTTCCAATTAACTCTCCCTCCATGTACCCAAACAACTCACATGCTGCCCTGTTACAATAATTAATCTCCCACGATAAACTTAATCCAAGAATAGCATCATTCGAACTGTTGAGAATATATTTATCCATAAGAGGGCACATTGTTGGAATCCTTAAAGAGATCGGCTGTTTTATATCAAAACTAAATATCACACTTGAAATTAACCTTTATGGCCAATCCCATCAGGCATTAGCACCCATTACAGATGAAAGTTTCAAATAAAATTGAAGTGACTTTACGTATAAAGCATCATGTAGATTCATTTATATAATCCCATAAAATTTCTTTACTGAATCAAAGTGACTATAGGAGTCAATTCCTGAAATTCAAATTATATAGTATCATTTAATTAACCTATTGCTAATATATTGTTTATGATAGAAATAAAAAAGAACTTAATATAATAGGAGGTAATAAACATAATGACCAATTATTTATCGTTTCCCTTATCAAACTTTACATTAAAATGAGGAACTTGATAATCCTTGGGAAGGTATTTAGCAGGAATAGTACTCATGTTCCCATCTCTAGCAGCCCTATAATGTGGAGAAAGTATTTCAATATCACTTTCATTGCATGCATCTTGAATATTTTGGTGTAAGCTAGAGTAAATTAGTGCTTGTTTACTTGCCTCCCGGGTATAAGCGTTAATTTGATAAGCTACATAAAAATCTTCTAGGCTGGTCTGCAAAACATAGGGCTTAGGCTCATCCATAATCATATCCGTCCTAGATGCTGCTTCTATTAATACCTGGTGAACCTTGGGCCAAGGGACATCATAGCCGATGGTGACAGTGGTATGAACCACCAATCCCTTATCCTTTGCCTCAATGCTATAATTTGTCGTATTTTCTGTAAGTACAGATGAATTGGGTATAGTGATCACCTCATTCTTGATTGTCCGCACCCGGGTGACCAGAAGCGTTTTTTCAATGATATCCCCGGTAACATTGTCAATTTTTATCCGGTCTCCAATTTTAAAAGGTCGCATATAAGTAATCACCAAGCCTGCAACCATATTGGCAATAGCCGAAGAAGAACCTAGAGAAAATAAAACGCCTACAAAAACAGATACCCCCTTAAAAATATCAGAATCTGAGCCGGGTAAATGAGGGAAAATCAGGATAAACATAAAGGCATACAGCAGAAATTGGACAATGCTAAATGTAGGCATGGCCCAATCCGAATGAAAGCCGGATAAAACGAGTTTCTCAGCTTCTATTTCCTGAAATATATATTTTACAAACTTGATTACATACTTCATTACATAATAGGTCACCAAAATGGTGAAGAGATTAGGCAGATAATTCCATATGGATAACAATAAACTTTTAAACGGCGCCCAAACTAAATAAAAGAGAGTGTTGGCCCAATCTCGTGAAAAAGGAAAAATGCTGAAAATGATGGGTAGTGTAATGTATAGCAAAAGAAAATACACAAACCATTTCAAAAACTTAATAAAAAAATACAAGATTTGGGTTTCTTGATCCACACTTAGAAAAGTGTAGTCCTTATAAGACAAATCCTTTAGCAATTTTTGCTTGTTATTATCAAATTTTAATAGAAGCTTATCATATCCTTTTGAAATTAAGCCTATCGCAAACCACGCAATCAATACCACAAGAATTACCAATCCAATCCTTGACAATAACTTTAACCAACTGTTTTCCTCTCTTCCTTCCTCAATAGACCCTTTTATAATTTGCAAGGAATTTTCAGCCAATTCCTCTATTGGTTTCCCAGACCAAAGGGCATCGTTTTCCGAAATACTGGCAATAATCAAATCTTTGTAGATAAGGTCATAAGTATCTTCAACTTTGGATATTCGGATGGAGTCATCAATTAAAAAATCATCCTCATAAAGCTGCTTGATTTTATTTGAAACATTAATTGCCCTCTCCTGTGGAGAAACAGCCCCCATCTTTGAATAAATTAAATAAAGTGTATCCTTTTTAAACCCTAAAACCGGGTATCCTTTGGCAGTAGCTCTTAAGGAGTCTATTTGAGCTATTTTATCCGAAAGTCGCTTTCTTTCATTCTCTTTGATCGCTTCAAGTTGTTGGATCAAATCCATTTTCTGAAGGTTATCGGTGGTTTTAAGTTCCAAAAGCTGTGCTTCAAGGGTAGCCTTTTTGAGAGGTCTACCTTTCTTTCTAATTCCACTGCCGCCAACTTCCTATTAAATTCTTCCATGGCAGCATTGTCAATTGAATCTTTGTTTTGTGACAAAGTATCAATATTCAAATCTTGGCCTCTGGCATTAACCACTAATAAACTATGCAAAAATAGCAATAGTATGATTTGAGATAATTTCCTCATTGTTGTCTAAATTAGCCCTAAATATAGTTAAAGTCGGTGTAATTCAAACCTACATTTTAACAGCCAAGATACAGTAATCAACTTCTTGACGAACTGGGTTTTAAAACTAATAAGGCGGTTTAAATTTTCCGCGTCCATTTCTCTTTTGGTAATAAAGGGAATAAAGTTTAACTTTTCATCCGCCAATTAGCAGAACTGTTCTCAAGATTTCTTGAAGCAAGTTTCTCCAAAATGAAAATTTAATGCCTAGACCTCAATCAAAATACGAGCTCATTAATTCTAGTCAAAATAACTTTGACAAGCTTATGGGTGAAGTCAATGCTTATCCGGAGAAAAAAGACATCAAGCGTTTCCCTCTGGCACATTAAACAGGAATATCAGAGATGTTTTGGCGCATCTTCACCAATGGCACCTATTGATGCTGGAATGGTACAAAATAGGAATGAATGGGGAGAAGCCCTATATGCCCGCCAAGGGCCATACTTGGAAAACACTTCCGGAACTCAATCGTAAAATTCAAGAAGAAAATAGAAACCTTCCTTTAGAAGAAGCTATTCAATTGGTAAATGACTCTCATAAAAAAATCCATAAAATCATAGAGAAACATACCCATGAAGAGCTATTTGAAAAAGAAGATACAAATGGACAGGAACTACTTCCTTGGGAGCTTATTTAATCTCCAATACCTCCAGTCATTATGACTGGGCTTTCAAAATAATTAAAAAATCCTTGAAAAATTAATGAAATACGGCTACACAATATTCTACGTAGAAGATGTCCAAAAAACGGTAGCTTTTTATGAAAAAGCATTTGGCTTCAAAATAAAATTCATAACTCCTGAAAACGATTATGGTGAACTTATTTCCGGAGAAACAACCTTGTCCTTTGCTTCTCATGAATTGGGAAAAGCAAATTTTGGCAGGGATTTTCAACTGGCCTCTAAAAGGGAAAAGGCCTACACGATGGAGATTGCCTTTGTCACCGAAAATATCACCGAGGATTTTGATAAAGCCATAGAAGCAGGTGCTTTAGAATTCAAGGGTATTGAGGAAAAACCATGGGGGCAAAAGGTTGGTTATCTGAAAGACCACAATGGAATTATTATTGAGATTTGCACCCCCATTTCCTATCAGGAATCTTAAGAGAAAATTTAATTTCAGATTACCAATTTCATTCTTCAGGTGCCGGATCAGGAGCAAGTTCATAACAGCCTATGGTTGGAAAACTTCGCATTTCATTTCCTTCCAAATCATAAGCTAAATTAATTGTTGGAGAAGCAGCTCCAACCAAAGGTGATCCATGCGCAGGTCTATAATTGCCTTCGGCCATGTTTACAAAATAAGCAGGCTTTAAAGGACTTGCAGAAGAAATAATTTCACCTCCTCCCATTCCTAATAACCTTCCAAATACCGTATTTATTATGGTGGCTTCAGCCCGCCTATCAATTCTACCCGGGACAGTACAATTTCTAATTACAGTACCTGAAGTGTCCGGAAAAACCACTATGCCGGGCGAATCCCCCAAATTACACATTTCAATAAGTGTATCAGTGGCCTCTTGGGCTATGGTTAGTCCCCTTTGGCTCTTGAGGAATTCATCACATCAATGTATCTAAAATAAATTCCAACCGGTTTTTTATCAGTTGGGCCATTGTTTACTGATTGGCAAATAAATCTGGTACATCCATCTATTAAAATGTGCTTGTACCCGGAATTTTTTATTCCAAAGCTGGCATCTAGGCCATTGTGAGCCACATGCCTAAAGGGGTTCATCGCATCTTGATATCCCTTTAGGTAAAACCACTCATAGCAATGCGCCTCAGCTCTAATTTGAATACCTAAACTTCTCCTATTGTCCTTGCATTGCAGGTCGGCATACTTTAAGTCTACGAATGGTGCATTGGCAGCAGATAAGGGAGTTTCTGAATCCATAACCGAGGTATAACAGCGAAAATTCCGACCTTTTATCCCTCCACTTTCAAATTTTATCGCCCTGTATTTACTATCATAGGTTTCAATATCTTGAAACAAGGCCTCTATAAAGCCGGAACCCTCTGCGCCCGGATGGTTCTTTACCCAGAAAAACCCATCCTCCCATTCCAGACAAGTACTACATTTGAGCCGGATAAACCTATTTCCTCGACCATACATCCCTACCTGATATGGGTACCATTTTCCTTCACCGTCAAAGTCGGTTTCTATATCCATTATACAAATATTGTGTGCCACCCCTTCAGGGTTAGTGGTAGAGGTAACTGAGGTTCCATTTAATCTGGCATCACCTACATCACAAAACCGTTCTGAGGTTTTATTATTACTGCCATCAATAATGGGCCTTGGACCTTTACCCCATGCACCTAAGGTAATATAAGGAGGAAGTTTTCCTTTTATCAGCGGATTTTGAACCTTTGTCCAGTCCTCTATCCGCTGCCCTCTTTTCCACAAATAAAACATCCCTGCTTTACCAGTGCTAATGGCAGGATTACTGCCATAAAAATTATCTTTCCACCTTCGGTAAGGGTGTTTACGTGTGCCTTGCCCCTTGTCCTTAACCTCATTATCAAAATAAACACAATTCCCAATAGGTATTCTAAAAACCTTACAGATGGTATCTTGAAAATACGTATCAAATAATTTGATCCGCACCGTTAGATATCTTGTCTTCTTAAAGAGCAAAGCTTTTTCAATGGATAATTCCCCTCTCTTCGAAATCGAAAATGCTTGATCAGAATTTCCGGATTTTATTTCAAAACTGTAAGAATTATCGTCAACCTGAGTTGCCCATCTTCTATTAAAAAATTTCTGGTGGCTCCACAAAAAATTTACCTTACCCACATGGTCTCCGTTTTCACAATCTTCCGGAAGTATAAAGTATTGGTTATAAACAGGTGCATTGGACTCAACTTCAGCAGCTGTTCTTATATCTTCTGTATGCGTTATAGGATGTCTAAATGTGGAATAATCTGTCATAAAACTAATTGCTTACCTTTTCGTCTCCATTCAAAGTAAAAAACACTAACACATTTGGGTGAATTGTGTTGGGTAAATAAAAATAACCGCTTTAGGCCTTAGTTTCAAAGATACTAATAAATTATAATTGAAGGAACCTTCCTAATTCCTATAGTGAAAAGAGCAGCCCTAGAAATGGATTAAAGAACAACAATTTATTGAAGGTTATTCTTTACCAGCAATCGCCACCAATCAGGTTGAGCGACTACCATATTATCCAATACTATTGGCTCGCCAATTCTTGGTGTAATGATATTCATATTCAATTCCTTAGCTTTTTGAGAAACCCTTTCCACCGGGTCTGTCCAGCTGTGATGAGACAATTTGAAAGCACCCCAATGAATCGGCATGATGGTTTTGGCATTTACATCTTGGCCTGCCATTGCTGTTTGCTCTGGAAACATATGAACAGTTGGCCACAACTCATTGTATTGCCCACATTCCATCAATGCCAGGTCAAAAGGTCCATATTTTTCACCGATTTCTTTGAAATGGTCCGCATATCCACTGTCTCCACTAAAGAACAAATTGGCCTTAGGTGATTGGATGATCCAAGAAGACCATAAGGTATGAGCCCTATCCGAAATCCCTCTTCCTGAAAAATGCTGGGCCGGGGTACAACGGATAGTCAATCCCTCAAAAGTTTCTTCTTGCCACCAGTCCATCTCTACAATATCTTGCTGATCAATTCCCCAGGCTTGTAAATGAGCGCCAACACCTAAGGGTGTATAAAATATTTTGACCTTTTCTTTTAACTTTTGGATAGAGCCATAATCTAAATGATCGTAATGATCGTGGGTAATAAACACAGCATCAATTGAGGGCAACTTTTCAATGTCAATGGGAAGTTCATTACTAAATCGTTTGTTTCCTAAAAGTGGATGGGGAGCAGGAACCTCTCCAAACATCGGATCAATAAGAATTGTCTTGCTGTCTATTTGTAATAAAAAAGTAGAGTGACCAAACCAAACCAGCCGGGTATCAGCCCCGAACCCAACGATATCCAAGGAATCAATTTTTTCTGTTTCAATGTTCTTTCCGGGAACTGAATTTGGGATGGTCTTCAGCATTCCGGTAATGGCTTTAAACATATCACCAGCACTCATTTCCATTTCAACATCACCATTGTTTACAAATTTTCCCTCTTTAAAATGTTTGGATTTGGCATATTGCTTGTATGCCGCTTCAGTGGGCTTCCCTCCAAACTCCGGGCTTAAATACATAAACAAAGTTCCTATTGTTACAAGTAGGACAATTACTACGATTAGTATGGTCATCATACTGTATATTAATTTTTTAAGTATTTTCATTTAAACTGCTAGCTATTGAGCCGTAAATCATTGATTATTTTAAAAAGAAAAGATTTCCTTTCGAGGGTCAGTAAAAAACCGGGGTGAAAATTAATTTTAGTTTAATCAAATAACGTTTTACGGTTAGAATTGTATAGATTATTTTTAAAGTTACGATTAAAAACTATCCGGGTTTAGTTTTTTTCATCAGATAGAATTATAGAAGGTAAGGAAGTTTCTTTATTCTGAAACCTGAAAAAGGTATAATTTTTACCTCACCCTAGGCTTAAGGACCAAAGCTATTTCTAATTACACTTTGTATTTCTTACCCTTCCGGCTTCTCGCTTTAAAATCCAAGAGGATTTAATTACCTTCGTTTTTTCAATAAAAAAAATCAACATGGAGATATCAGGAAAAATCATACAAGCCCTAGAAGAACAATCCGGAAATGGTAGAAATGGAACCTGGAGAAAAAGGGACTATATTTTGGAAACCGGGGGTCAGTATCCAAAGAAAGTTTGTTTAACTGTTTGGGGAGATAAAATAGATCAGTTTAACATTCAGCAAGGGCAAGAATTGACAGCAAGCATTGAAGTAGAAAGCAGGGAATTTAATGGACGTTGGTATACCGACGTAAAAATATGGAGAGTAAATAATGCAAGTACACCCAATGCAGCTCCGGCACCAAAAAATGAAATGCCTGATGTTACCACTTTCAATGATGATAGTGAAGGAGACGTATTGCCTTTCTAAAAAGAAGCCAACCTACATTAACATTCAACACAATACCTCCTTGATGATATCTTATCAACAGTAACCGAGGTAAGAAAAGTCGGATTCTACCAATTGAATCCGACTTTTTTATTTAATCAACGGCTATTACTTCGTTTTCAAAGTAGCTTTCCAGCCTATTTCTTCTACTCTTTCCGCAGATGCCAATACCTTCTCCGAAAGAGATTGTTTAAATTCCTCTAAATTTTTTGATACTTTATCATCGTAAGCACCAATGATAGAGGTGGCTAAAATACCGGCATTTTTCCTCCATCTAATGCCACCGTTGCCACGGGTATTCCTGAAGGCATTTGAAGAATCGATAGGATGCTGTCCCAACCATCTATGGAATTGGAGGATTTCACTGGCACCCCAATAACAGGTAAGCTTGTTAGAGATGCCACCATTCCGGGCAGATGTGCTGCACCACCCGCACCGGCAATGATTACCTTTAAACCTCTCTTTTTAGCCTCCTGAGCATAGTTTATCATTCGAACCGGAGTTCTATGGGCAGATACAATGGTCAATTCATAGCCTACTTCCATTTCTTCTAAAAACTTAGCAGCTTCAGACATTATTGGCAGGTCGGATTGGCTGCCCATGATGATACCAACTTTTATTTCAGTCATGCTTTAATCTTTATAAGTTCCTTTATTCTATCTGCTTTTTCTTTCAATAAGCCGGCATCTTCAGCTAGAAGGGTTACGTGTCCCATTTTTCTGAATGGCTTGGTAATTTTTTTACCATATAAATGGAGGTAGACTCCTGTTCTTTAATGGCTTCGTCCATTCCTTCAACAATGGCATCCCCTGTAAATCCATCTTCTCCCAATAAATTTACCATTGCAGCTGGACATCTCAATCCTGTCTCTCCAAGTGGCATGCCCATCACAGCCCTAAGGTGTTGCTCAAACTGTGAGGTAAAATTGGCTTCAATAGTATGGTGCCCACTATTATGTGGGCGAGGAGCAATTTCATTCACTAGCAATTCACCTGATTTGGTCAAAAATAACTCCACCGCTAAAAGACCAACCATGTCAAGCTTCTGAATGACCTCTTCTGCTAGTGCTCTTGCATTTGCGTCTACTGTATCACTAATATTGGCAGGTGAAAATAAAAACTCTACCAAGTTATGCTCAGGGTGGAAGGCACACTCCACGGATGGAAAACTTTTAACCTCTCCGGTTTCATTTCTGGACACAATTACTGCTAGCTCCTTGTCAAAATCTATTAACTTCTCCAGTAATCCAGGGGCATCAAATGCCTTTTCCAGGTCGCCAGCATTTCGCATTAATTGCACCCCACGACCATCATAGCCCTCCTTTCCCAACTTATTTACCGCCGGCAAAAACGCTGCCTGTTTCAGCACCTCTTCTTTATTTTCTGTAAGAATAAATGGTGCAGTAGGGATTCCTTGGTCCAAGTAAAATTGCTTTTGGCTCCTTTTGTCTTGGATGAGGGCAATGATATGTGGTTGAGGAAAAACTTTTACTCCTTCTTTTTCAAGACGGAAAAGAGCTTCAGTGTTGACATGCTCTATTTCAATTGAAATGACATCACAATCTTTCCCAAATGAATAAACTGCATCATAGTCTTTCAAGTCTCCATTAACAAATTTATTGCTGAGGAATTTACAGGGTGCATTGGGATCAGGATCCAAAATATGCACCTCAAGGTTATAATTGATAGCAGATTGGATAAGCATCCTTCCCAATTGTCCTCCACCCAAAATTCCTAGGGTCTTTTGCTGATAGTTTTTCTGCACAGTGTGGTATTTTTTTATGAATCATTACAAAATTAAGGAATCTCTACCATTATGTTGCAGGAATAAGCCATAGCAAGTAAAATTTATCTTAATCGAAAATTTATACTTTTGAACTTAAGCCTAAATGATTGATAAAAAATTAAGTAAAGGCAAAAAATAGGGCTACCGCATTCGGTAGCCCTATTTTATATCTAATTTCAGAAGGCTAAACTGACCTTCCACCAATAAGACGGAACAAGATGGCAATTACAGCCAAAACCAATAAAATATGGATTAAGCCTCCTACACTATATACGAAGGCTCCTAGAATCCATCCTATTACAAGAATAATCGCAATCAAATACAATAAAGAACTCATGGTTGTTTCGGTTTAATATGGTTGTTTTATTTGATACAACAAGACCAATATTTATGCCAAAGTACAATGGGCCTTTTTATTATAAAGCTTTGTTGATCTCTATACCCATCAGTTCCATAAGCTTTTGTGCATTAAAATTAGGACAGGAGCCTCTTTTAATCGTATAATCAAATACGATTTCATTCTTTTGAATATCATGGTGAAAACTGTAATTCACCAAAAAAGACAATTGGTTTTCCAATGCGCTTAATTCAATATCATGGGTTGATATGATTCCCTTTGCAGGAGTCTCTGCCAATTGCCTAATCAATGCCTCACTTCCAAGTACCCTGTCTGCAGTATTGGTTCCTTTTAAGATTTCATCCAATAGGTAAAAGACAGGTTCCCCTGCAGCTGCTTTTTCTAAAACTCCCTTTATCCTAGCCAATTCTGCGTAAAAGAACTTACACTCTCTCCGAGACTGTCTGTATTTCTCATGCTTGTATACAATAAAAAAGGTCCTGTTTTAAATGTCTTTGCAAAAGGTGGTATACCCATACCCGCCAAAACAATATTGATCCCAAGGGTACGCATAAAAGTAGTTTTTCCGGACATATTGGATCCGGTCAGCAATACAACCTTTTCATTCTCTTCTATGTCAAAGTTATTGGCTACACAGTTTTCAGGTATTATCAGTGGATGCCTGATTTCTTCCGCAGAAAATACCGCATCCGCTTCCCAAATAACTCTTGTAGATAGGTCTTCCTCTGCCATAAATGCCGCCATAGAAACCAATGCCTCCCATGTTTCAAAGGTTTCCTCCCATTCTCTCATGTTTTTACCGGCCAACTCATTCCATTTCTTCAGTCTATATAAAACGAAAAAATCAATCCAGAAAAGAATATTGAAAATTAAGTACAATAAGTTGGTCCTGTTCTCAACCATAAAAGTGAGGTTTTCCAACTGTTTCAAAGCTTTTGAAGCCGAAAATTCATTTTGTTTGACAGGCTTTAATAGCTTTACCAACAATGGATTTTCAAATTGCTCCTTTTCAAGGAGCTTTGCCCAAGCTTGTAAGGTCTTAAGATCGCTATCACTTGGCAATGATTTCATTGCCTCCATCAAGGGTTTAAATATTAAACCTAAAAGTCCCATCCCCACAAGAATAAAAACACTTAAGTAAACAGTGGAAAAAAAATTGTAAAGCACCCCAAAAAGTACGACAAGGCCTACAAGCGGTCCAAATACCATGGGTATGAAATATAAAAGCTTCCAAGGCAGACTTTCCTTCAACCATTTATAAAATCTGACCTTTCCATCTGCGGTGTTGTCATTTTTCATAAAAGCTTTTCCAAAAGCTTCAAATACAAATAAGAAGTCTTTTTTTGAACAAAGTTCCAAAAGAGCTTCTTGTTTCTCTGCAGCAGCTTTTGGTCCTAGAGGATTCTTCATCCAAGAAGCCAGACGAGACTTTCCACCCACGGAAACCGTATGATTAATCATTTGAAACAAGGAATGTTCCCCAAATAAATCCAAGTCACTTGCAAAAGGATGTAAGGGGTCAATAAACTCAGCCCCTGTGTCAAATCCTTTTAACTTCCTATTCTTTCGATTAACCTTTTCTTCTTGCATCTCCTTGACTGCATTGTAAAAACTTTCCCGGTCCTTTTCTTTGTTGAATTTTAAAATCAGGCTTACGAAGACAAAGCTTACAGGGAAGAAAAGAAAGAGCAGCCAGTGAATTTCAGTTATTCCTACGATTAAGAGGGCCAACATTATTAAAAATAAACCTAGGCGTCCAAAAGACAATAAAAGTACTTTTTCCCGGATGGCTTTTAGTTTTTTGTCCGGATCAGAAAGGTCATATTCAGTGTTCATGTATTAAGATATTTGGTCATTTGGAAGGGAAATCCCTATTGACAATGAGTATTATTCTACCGGCAGTACCAATGCTTTTTAGCATGCTTTGACCCAAGTCTAAACATCTAAAGTATGCAAGAAAGGGTCAATTTTCGCTATTGATAAAGCCCCTTTACTTTGTGCTGCTTTTGATACAAATTCACTTTGGTTCCAACAACTTATAGGAGATGGACAACACTGTTCAAGAATCGATCAGGTAAATAGAATATAAATGTAGTATAAAAATTAAAACTAAGGGAGCAAATTCATTTGTGCTGTATAAGAAAACAATTGGAATCTGACGTAAATCCCGGTACCTCTATCTATGAATAGATTAAAAGAAAATGGGTACCATCAGGACAATTTCCTGTTGATACCCATTAAGAGCTTCGATATACTTGGATTTAGGCATGAATCATCTTTCCGGCTTTAGCTGGCACAGGTTTTTGTAACCTTATTTTTAAACCTATAATCAAAGTACCAATGGAACTAAGCAACCAAAATGCATCAATCAATAAAATATCCTTATACCCATTGATCCAGCTTATCCAGAGCCAATTTCCAGTAACTAACCCATTGGTCAAAGGAACCATTAGTCCCAATAGGCCTCCCAGAATCATTGTCCACTTATTAGTCAACGCATTGTTTTTAAGGAAAGTGAAGACCAAGGTTAATAATAACCATGACCAAAAATAAGTTTGGAAAATAAATGACACCCTGTCTAAGCCAGGATCCTGAAGGCCTAATTTTACCATTAAAAAAGTAAAGGCTGTCACAGGGTACATGCTTAAACATCCTGCTAAATAAAACCACACCAACCAGGCATTAAATTTACGCTTGCCCGGAGAAACACTCTTTTTGTCTCTGGCTACCAACCAAATCATCACTCCTGAGATTATCACAAAACAAGTGACAATTCCTAAAATGAAGTAAATCAGTTTAACAGCAATGCCACCAAAATCTCCAAAATGTAATCGCTGTATTACTGCACGCGCACCATCCAAGTATGGAACATTTTTAAATGGGTTTTTTTCTCTTACCACTTCTCCTGTAGCCACTTTATAAGTTATGCTTCCAGCACTAGCAAATTTGGTGTCAAAATTGGCCTTTCCTTTGAATTCAATATGCATGTTTTGATCCCCATAGTTCGATATCTCTGTAGATCGGATTTCAAATTCAGGCCATTTCTTTTTAGTTTCATCAAGAAAGCTGTTGACAGAAAAATCACTAGACAAGGCTTTTCCGCTAAACTCATATTCAGGAGAGTTAAACCCGAAATCATCATAGGCCTTTTCCGTACTGTCCTCATAGATGAATTTTACGATGGCCGGAGACATGATTGTTAACCCTACAATAAGATATACTCCAGTGAGCGCAAAAATAAATTGGTAAGGCAAGCCTAATATTCCCAAAGCAGTATGCGCATCAGTCCAAAGGTTTTTGACACTTGCTTTGGGTCTGAACATAAAAAAATTACTGATGATCTTTTTCCAGTGCACCAAAACACCTGTAACAACAGCAAATAAGAAGAAGAATGCAACAATTCCTGCCAGCAAATATCCCGATCTCCCAAAAAAGTTAAGTTGGGCAAAAAATGTAAACGATACAGAAACTCTCCAATAGAATAAGAGCTCTTGTAATCATATGTATTTAAATCTTGGGTATTTAAATATTTGAAAGTGCCTCTTCTCCGCCTACCAGATTCTTTCGGCTTGCTGTTTTTTGGTGGGGAAATGTTCAAGGACAAGCGTTGTTCATCATAATATTGATTGAAGCTGATGTCTCTATTCATTAAGCTGTCTTTGGTTTCAAGACTATCCAGCACCTTATCAAAATCCATCTCCTCCAACTTCCAGCCTGCTGCCAATGGTTCATTTCTTTCCCAACTGTTGATTTCATCCCGGAAAAATGAAAAGGAGCCCGCAAAGAAAATGACATACAATGCCAAACTGATGAAAATACCGGAAATTGTATGGGTGTGAAAGAGAATATTGTATATCCTATTACTCATGATTATTGAATTAAATGGATGGGGATTGACAGAAATAGACTACAGAAGAAAAGACAAGTGTGAGCAATAGATAAATAGCCCATAATTTCCAACCTTTTTTGGCTATAAAAGCCACGATAAAAAGCCCTACCCATAATAAAAAGCCTCCAAATACTAGGGTGAATAAAACAGCAACCTTATCTAGAACAAAGGAAAGAGCGAGAAAGAAAGAAACTGTTACTAAATATCCACCTACTAGACCTGCAGAAATCCTTGAAAAGCGATGTAGAAAGTTGGGATTGAGGTGTTTTTTATTGGCCGGCATGATTAAAACAATTCTAGGATAAACAAAAGACCAAAACCGATAAATAACCAACTGGTTTTGATCCACATCAAAGGGGATAATAATACTACCAAACTACCGATCAACATTAAGGAACAGGCAAATGCAAATATTCCTGCACCCAAACCTAGTGCATAGATGGAAAATAGCATTCCTATCAGCATCAGTAAGCCACCAATGCTTTTGGCTATATGCGCATTGGACTTAAACCATTCCTCCCAATTGGCAGGGCGTAAAATTACTGCTCGTTGAGAAGTTTGATAAAAAAACTCAAATCCCATGAGGGTAAAGATTGTACTTAATGTAATCATTCTTATATTGTTCTTTGTTTCTATGGTTAACAAGACTAAAACAAGTGACCACTTGGCACCTGTGACTAGGAAAAAAGGAACACCAGAACCACCACGAAGCAATAATGGTGGTACCGGTGCGAAAAATTAGTTTTAAAAATATAGGATCTTAGCTCAAAAGTCACATAAAAAAATACCCACTTTCTTTATTGGAAACACCTATTTATCAACCACTTGAGTTGCGCATCTCCAAATTGCTTTTAACCCTGAAGGATCATCTTTTTCAAGTTTTTCGGTTTTAGTTACTTCAGCAAAGTATTTACCGGATCCTTTCATTTCTGCCTTGGCTTTTCCTTTTTTACCTGTGATAAGGTCTTGACTATTTTTGTCCGGACTTAAAATATTAATGGTTGCTTCAGGAAGAGGTTGGCCTTTATAGGACACATTAAACTTGGTGGACTTTGGATCTCTGGTAAGCATTAGGTCCGTTTGTTCCATAAGGTCTGCTTTCCCTTTTCCTGCCCATACTTGCGCAGATGCATTAAATTGATAGGCGGTGGTTCCTTTAAGCACTTTTGCAGTATGACTGATTTGCAATTGATATTCTCCTTTTTCATCCGCAGTAAAACTTCCCTCAAAATGATCCTTTCGGGCTATTTTATTTAACTTGGACCTCTTGCCAGAAGGACTAATAAGCCAAAGTTCAAATTCCTCCACGTCAGAATACCAATCGGCTACATCTTCAATGGCATCTTCATGGTAATCTGCATAGTAAACTTTAAAGGAATGTGTTTGTCCCAGCTCGGCAGTGGAAGAGGTATGAATCCACAATGCATGGGCATAAACGCTGCTAGCCATCAGGCCAAGAAGCAGGCTCAAAACAAGTGATTTTATCGATTTATGTTTCATGTTTTTTTATTAAAGCTTTCGAATCATTTCTATCAATTGAAGTTGCTCATTGGCCTCTATGGCTGAAGCTTTCAAATGATAGAATTCTTCTTCTGAAAATGAAAATTGAATGTCTTGATGATAAGTTTCTATGATTACTCGGTCAATACCGTCCATGCAAGGAAATTTGTAATAGTCAAAATCTATCTGTTTCAAATACCTAATAAAGGCCGCAAAATTTACCTCATCAAAGCCAATCATTACTTGATGATACATTAATCCCATTCTACAACAGTCCACGCATTTGGTGAATATAAAATCTTGGTTTTGATAGATTACTTCAGTTTTACATGTTGACATTCCAAAGTTGTTTAGCGATTGAAAATTGTTCTATTTCTTTACCTGTAATAGTTTTCATAGCATACCCAACCAATAATATGGCAGTAGAAAGGTTAAAGCTTTGCTGGATTTTCAGTAAACTCTGAATATTAATTCCACTTCTTTTCCTTTAATTTAGGGTCAATTGATTCGGTTAGGTTTCCCTTACTTAAATTGGGCCTGGGTTTATTTGCCACATCTGCCGGCCGAGACAATAGGACAATCCACCCAGGACTTAATACCTTTATTCCGCAGGCTCTAAATGGCTAATGGCGGTGATTCTCCCTCCTTCAACCTTCAATCCTTGAGTAGCCGTAGCAGCAATTGCATCAAATTCATACACCCAGCTACCCGTTTCAGTAGTAATCCCAATGTAGGCCATTCCATTCTGAGTGGAGTAATTATTGGTGGTTACACTGACGATCTCATCTTCTGTCGGAGCACCCGAAACCCAAGTAAACGTCTTGTTGTAAACATCTGCGATTCCAAAGCGATTTCCGGTAGAATATGCTCCTTTTTCCTCCCTCATGATCACTATATATTTTCCATTTCCTGCATAGGTTTTTGCCGTGATGTAATAGTCATCTGCCAATTCTTCCACATTGAAATAGTAAGATTCATCGAAGGCCAATTCCCCTTTTTTAATCCTAGTAATTGCAGAGGGCAAAGTGCTGGTCATTTCCCCATTGGAAGTAGCTATGGAGCTGGAAAAAGCATAAGCATCTCCTAGTTCATCAACCTCCAATCCGGAAAGAAAATAGCGTCCGATAAAACTGGTTCTGTTGTCTTTAATTACAGTGTTTAATTCCATGCTAGGATAATCGAAAACTGCGATATAAGCACTGTCGGGGTAAGAGGTGCCGAAAGTATCGTTGCAGCATGCTTTGATGCTAAAATAGGGAGCAAATAATTTGTCTCCCACTTGTGTAACCCAGGAAAAGAACGCCCTTTCTCCATTATTGGCTATTTCTTCTTGGTTCCACTGACCATCATCAACAATCTGAAGTTGCTCGGTATCTAGCCTATACCAAGAGGCCATAGGTTCGTCACCTCTTGAAATTTTTACCATGACAATATCGTCATTCATTGGGCCAAAGGCCTGCACCGTTTCGGATTGAAAATCCGATTTTTTCACAAGGCTCCCATTCACATCAAGCTCATAGGTGGTCACAGCTCCCGGGTTTCCTTGTCCATACAGCATACTAAAGAATTTGTTATTATGGGTGACATAATAACGGTAAGTTCCATCTTGTTCTACACCATTCCCGAGGGTACTAACTGTTCCTTCGGTTAGACTTTCAGCAGTCAATAAGTAATCTGCAACTCCATCTGAAGCCATTGGGGTAGAGGCGATAATATATCGATTTTCTCCTGTAGCAACAGGGGTTCTTCTTCGTTAGGTGTTGTTTCACAACTGATTAAGCTTATGACCATTGCGACCATACATGCTAATAAATAATTACGGTTGGTTTTCATTTGTTTAGTAAGAATTAGTATATAAAATATCTGATTTTTCCGGAGAAACTTCTCCCGGGTTTTTGTAAACTAAAATTATCGTAAAGGACTCTATCGAATAGGTTTCTGCATTCAGCTACCAGCTGTAACTTGCCTTTGGCTCCCGTGGTATAGGTGGCGCTTAAATCATGAGAGAGCTGCATGGGAACATCAAACTTCTCAGCGCCTAAGCTTGGCCAATACAAGTAAAAAGCATGTACATAAAGCAAATTATATCCTAAAGCCAAATCATTTCCTTTGCCAAATGCATTGGATAGGAGAACATTTATATCCGCATTTCCAAAGAGGTAGGGCATATTGGGGACACGGTCTCTGTACACCAAGCTTGGCACTGTTTGTCCCTCTTCATATTTTGTATTGTTCCTTAGATTTTGATAGGTAATATTGGTACCTGCATTGATCATGTTCCTATAGCTGTACCTTATTTCACCCTCTACCCCCAGATTCGTCACATTATAGAGGTTATCCATTACCTGCATGCTTTGGTTATTGTTTAGCCTTGGGCGAATAAAATCTTTGGCATCTCTATAAAATCCATTGGCAGAAAAATCCAGTCTATGATTTGCGTGCAACTGCTTCCATATGCTCAATCCTAAATTATAATTGTAGCTGTTTTCAGGTTTTAAGTCTAAATTTCCCTGAAGATTTACCATGTCCCCAAACAATTCCTCAGGTTCCGGCAAGCGGTAGCTTTTTTCAAAGGAGGCCTTCAGTTGAAAATTACCTGTTAGGAAATAAGACCCGGTTACACCATAACCCGGATAGGTAAAAGTTTCCTTGTTGTTCCGGTAGGCTACATCCCCATAATTTCCCGAAGGATTATAAGCCATAGCAAAATAATTGCTTTGATTGTATATTTTAGAGAAAGCAGATATACTTCCCTTTTCTTCCCAATTAAGCTGATAGCTTATTCCTGTGATGTTTTTAGATGTCTTTCTGGGTTGCTCATAGATTTCTCTTTCTGGGTACAATTCATCACTGCCGGTCCGGTTAAAACTGTTAAATACATGGCTTATAGCAATGGTATGAATGTCTTTAAATTGGTAATGCGTGTTAGCAGTAAAAACAGCATTATTGTTTTTAAACTTGTACATGGAATAGGAGCGCTCTCCTCCCTCTGTTTCGTATTCTTTATATTGCTGAAACCAATTGTAGCGCCTATTGACGGTATCTATGTTTTGTTCTGTTCCAAAATTATAATTGGCATTTATATTTAAATCCAAACCTTGGGTAAATAAATCTTGCTTATTGTATTTGAGGGTAGGCATTAGGATGGTTCCTTTTCTATGCCAATCACCAAAAACTGATACTAACCTTGCCCCGGTTTGAATTTCAGCATAATTTTTCCCCGCTGTTAATCCCAACATTAACTTGTCTGCATAGGGTTTGCCTTGAACACCCACTTGGGTAATCACGGTTTCATTGTGGTAATTGTCATGAAACCTCCTCACCCGTTGGTTAGGATAGTATTTCCCGGTTTCAATATCCGCTACATCCACATTGACCCAATAATTGTTGTCGGAGTAATTTTGAAAGGCATTGAACTGTACAGTAAAACCTGATTTGTCTACATAAGCAGTATTGATAACCGTACGATGGGTATTGAATGAGCCGAAAGAATAGGAGGCATCTACATAGTTTTTCCTTACTTTTTTAGTAACAATATTTACAGCACCCCCCAAAGCATCTGCTCCTAAACCTATGGGAACGACGCCCTTATAGACTTCTATGCGTTCTGCTAGATTGATTGGAATATTATTCAGCTGAAAGGAAGAACCGAAATCATCCATGGGAATCCCATCAATAAAAAACTTTACTTGTTTCCCTGAAAAACCATTTAAGGAAAAATTCATCCTGGAGCCTACTCCTCCGCTTTCTCTAACCCTAACACCTGAAACCCTGTCCAATGCATGGCCCAGATCCAAGTTGGTATGGTGAAGCTTCCTTGCATCCACCACCTCTACATTAAAAGCCTTTTCCCTGATTTCGCTAAGCTCTGACTTGCCTAGGATGGTAAACTCCTGAAGATCTGTGGCAGCTTCAGTTAATTGAATCGTAAGGTTCTTGTTGCTTTGATCCTTTGAAATTACTTGTTGCTTGGATTCATAACCCAAGAAAGAAAAAGTCAAGGTATAGTCTTCGCCGGAAGGTAATTGTAACTGGAACGTTCCGTCAGCTTCTGTAACCAAGCCTTTCTTTAATTCCAAAACCTGAACCAAAACACCCGGAATTGGCTGACCTTCTTGGTCGGTAACAGTGCCTTTTATTTGTCCTGCTTCTTGAGGATAAGCGAACTGAGTTAAAAGAAGACACAAAAATATTAGTGACAATATTTTATTATATTGCATTGCTTTTTAATTGGAGAATTAGGAAGTAGTTTACCTGAAACCTTGCAGTTGCCGCTGCAAGGTTTCTTTTTAATCACTATTGTTATTTAGATTAATTTTAAATTAAGACAAATCTAAGACTAGACAGTTAAGAAGCCAAATGATTTGAAGATTAATTTTCAATTTTTTTTAACAAAAATTAAAATTTGAAAAGCTCAGAACTATGGTTTCTAAAAGTGAATACTATGACACGGGTCATTGCTTTGATTATCATCTGATTAAATAGGTAATTACAAGATTTAGATCAGTTTTAGCTGCTGATTTTCAACTTGTTAATGACTTAAAAGTGCCCAAGTGTACTTAGACCTTAGAAACACTCAAACATTGGAGATTAATTTGCCTGCTGGACTTTGGTTCTTATCACCACTTCTTTCCATCTTCTTATTTTTATTTTTCCTACCCCACCAAATCATGAAACCGGTAATAGGTAATGAAGCAATAATTGCACTTAAGAAAAAGGCTAAAATTTTGCCGGGAAGACCGGCAATTGCCCCTACATGAAGGTCATAATTTATACGCATTACCTTATCACCAAAGGAAGCCTCATCAAACCTGTTGTAGATATGATCTACAGGTAATTCTTGGAGCGTATTTTGATCAAAATAACGGTAATCCATTTTCCAATAGGTGGAAGCATCGGGATTTGCATTGGCAGCTATGGCAGCATGATCAAACTCAGGAGGATGGACTTCTATCCATTCTGCATTGGGGTACATTTGTCGCATTTTCATCCACACAGCATCCAATGGGGGCACATTTTCCTGATATATGGCCGTAGAATCTGAAAGTGGGGTATAGTACTCTACATAATCTTCGCCACCTGAACTTACAAAGAATACCGCGTCACGGAACCAAACAAAGCCCCAGACCAGACCGGTAATGGCAAATATACATGCAAAAGCCATCACGTAAAATCCCAATACTTGATGCAAATCATAGTTTTTCCTCCTCCATCTAGCTTTCCATTTTATTTTAAGGCTATTTCTTAAATTTTTCTTTTTCTTTGGCCACCATAAGATTAGCCCCGAAATAACCATAACTAGAAACACCAAGGTAAAAGAGGCTACAAGTGGTTGACCAATTTCAGGTGGCAACCAAAGGTAAAAATGGCCATCCAATACAATTCTAAAAAATCGGCATAAACATCTTTTATTTTCAAGACTTCGCCTGAATAAGGATTAACATATACGAAATAGTAATAATTTTCTTCATAACTATAGTATATGGCCTGAGCTGCCCGGTCAGGGCTAGGATATAGCACCGCATGTAGGTGTTTTCCCGGAAAGGCCTGATCTGCTTTTTCCCAGATTGTGGTGGGGGGAGGACCGGAGTTTTTGCGGCTGCACAAACCGGTAGGGTTGAGTCATGTCTTGAATCTCTTCCTGAAATGCGTAGATACAACCTGTGACGGCCACTATAAACACCACAAGCCCGGAACTAAGTCCGAGCCAGAGGTGTATTTTTCCTACAATATTTTTAAGCTTCATTAAAACCTATAGTTTAAACTCAAGGAAACATTTCTTGGGTTTTGAGGAGTGACCGTAGACCATCCTGTATAATATTTTTGATCAGTAAGGTTATTTACTTTTAAGGCTACGAAATATTGGGAGCCGGAATAGTTTATGGATGCATTAAAAACTTGATAAGCCGGCAAAGCAAATGAACCAATATTTGCCCTGTTAATGGTCAAGTATTCACTGGCAGCATTTCCTCCAAAGCCAAGACCAAAGCCTTTTAAATCGCCGGACTGAAAAGAATAACTCGCCCAAAAGTTAATCAGTTGATCCGGACCTGCTTCTTCCGGCCTTAGCCCTAGATAACCACTTTCCTCATAATCTTGCGTTACCTCTGCATGGTTTTTGCTAAAACCTGCAACAAGATCAAGACCTTCCACAGGACTTGCAATTACACTTAATTCAACACCTTGACTCTTTACTTGGCCACCTTGAATAGAGTTATTGACATTATTAGGATCAGTCATCAATCGGTTTTTACATCGATATGATAATAACTGGCTGTTGCAGCCACCTTATCTTGATAAAGCTTGGTTTTTACACCAAATTCGACTTGGTTGGCATTTTCAGGAGAAAAGGTTTTTAGCCTTTGATTGCTACCATCTGCATCTGCCACTGACCTTGGTGCTACATTGACAAAGCCATTCATATAGTTAGCAAAGACAGAGACTTTGTCTTGTAGAGGTTTGTAAACGATTCCAAATTTAGGAGAAAGAGCAGTTTGGGATTCGGCCCCTTCCGCTGACCAGTTCCCTGTTTCACTTTTGAAATTGTCCACGCGAATACTCGCCATTACTGAAAGATTGGGGTGAAGATCAGCTACGTCTGAAATGTAGGCACTCATGATACGGGTATTTCCTGTGCTATTTCCTTCAAAGGAATTTTTCAACAAATCATCCACACCTGCTTGGGTCAATACCCCGGTATCATCCCCATCAGAAAGTGTAACAACACCATTTCCAACCCAACCGGTACTTCCATTAATCAATGAAGAATGATAATAATCTAAACCTATAACCAGGTTATTTTGAATGGATCCTATATCAATATTACCAATAAAATTTTGTTGAATGTCAGTAGTCAAGGTTTGACCATTACGGTCTGATATATAACGAGTAAAACTATCTCCATCACTATTGTCAAATAAATAATGGTAATATCCGTCCGTCTTTGTTGAACTTCGAGAAACGACAGTTTGAGAGGTCCAGTCATTGGTTATGGTATAAAGCGCCTGGGCCTGCAAGCCATAGGATGTATTGTTCATTCCTAACTCATTACCTGTAAAGGATCTCTCATAGTTATTTTCAAAAAGATCAATTTCGGAAAAGGTTATTGGGTTGGACCTGTTTAAAAACAACATTGGTGCATTTACTGAATTGGTCTTTAAAAATTCAGTGTTGATTAAAAAAGAAAGTTTTTCAGAAGCTTTAAACTTAAAAGAAGGAGCAATAAAAAAAGATTCATTGCTACCGGCATCCTGAAAAGTGTTGCTATTTTGATAAGCCATATTAACACGCACAGCAGACAGCTCATTGAGTGGAGAATTGATATCAGCTGTAAGTCTATTTAAGCCATAACTACCGGTAACCCATCCTAATTCTCCCTTAAAACTATCCATGGGACGCTTGGTTGTAATATTAATTAGTCCACCATAAGAAATTACAGAGCTGCCAAACAAGGTACCCGAAGGCCCTTTGATAACGTCTACTCGTTCAATATTGGCCGGGTCAAGGCCTCCATTGTTGAGGCTTGGCATGCCATTGACCATGGTAGGTTGCACAGAAAATCCTCGCATGGAATAATATTCAGCCCCATCCCCACCGCGACCTGTAGATTGCCAAAGTCTTGACACTCCGGTAGCATTTTTAAGGGCGTCATTCATATTGGTAACCACTTGTTCTTTCAACAAACGTGAAGAAATGGAATTGTAAACCTGTGGGTTTTCCAAGTCTGTCAATGGTAATTTTGCAACAGTAAATACACTGTCAGCATACAAACGATTGGTACCAATATCCGTAACAATAACTTCTGCCAGATCAGATGCCGACTCTTGGAGGCTAAATTTCAAGGCCAATCTTTCCCCCGCCGAGAGCTGGATGGTTTGCTCTTGTCTCTCTGCTCCAATAAATGATGCAAATACGGTGTATTTACCAGGATTGATATTACTGATCTCAAACCCTCCATTCCTTTCTGTGATGGTTCCTTTAGCCAAACCTACAATTCCAACGTTAACATATTCAAGCGCTTGACCGTCTGAAGTGGTCACTACTCCATAAATGCTTGCCTTTTGACCAAAGGCTATATTGGACATAAATAGTAATAATCCTATCGTTAGTATAATATTGTGTTTCATGAGTTAAATATTTTCACAAACCTACTAACTGTAATGATTCTAAACAAGGTTATATGGAATTAATCTAAATAAAGCCTCAGCAAATTATTGATAAGTAGAAGTAAATCCAAGCTAAAAAATTTGCTAATACTTTTATTAATCGGTTTAGCAAGGCAATCAAGTATTTGACTAATTCTAATAAACTTGTTTACAGTTAGTTTTAAGGAAAAATTAAACAAAATAAGGGTTTTCTAATTACTAATACTTGTAAAACAAAATTCCGCTACACAAAAAGGACAAAGTCATTTAAATCAAGGTTTTATGTCCTTTTCACGCAAAAAATCTAGTCTTGAATATTTTCAAATGCATTTTTCAACAACTTAAAAACATTTAACAAGCAATAACTTCGGTTGTATAGTAATTTTTGCTTTTCAAAACTAAATATATGCTTTGTTAATTATTAAAGTCAAAAAGTTGGTTTTTTATTAGTAATTAAAATTTTACGGAAGTACATTTCGAAAACAAAGCAATAAAGTATACGGTTTAGTATCCATTTTGTCATGAATAATCCGAGAAAAAATTTGATCAACGCCTTCGCAATAGCCTTGCTATTTTCAGCAGCCTCTTGCGTAACGTCTGATCTGGAGGAAGACATGACAGCTGTTGATAAAGGGATTTCTTCAGATGAAATTTCCGGAATAATGGGTTTAATGGAAGAAGTGGACTTGATGATAATGTCCATGATGCAACAAGACCTTAGTCAACAACGGCTCTTGCCTTTGCTTGATGAGATGACTTGTCCGGGCACGGTGATTACAAGGGACGATAAAAATGGACAAATCAGTGTGAATTTTGGTTCGGGTTGTATTAGTGCAGGAGGTTTAGAGAAGCAAGGATCATTGACGGTCAAATACACCGATAACTTTTTAAGTAAAGGAAGTCTACTTGAAATTAGTTTTGAGGACTTTTCTGTAAACGGAAGAAAATTGCAGGGGACTAAGACCTTAGAAAACTTAGGCTATGATGCGGTGGAGAGGAAATTAAAATTCTCCTCTTCGATGAAAGATTTTAAAATAATAAATGAAGAGGCACAGGTATTTACTGTGAATCAAAACTATTTCAGGGAACTGGAGTTATCAACTGAAACGGATGGGTTTAGGATCTATCTAAAAGGCAGTGGCTCACTAGCTGCTGAAAATTACAGCACCACCACTTTTGAAATAGTTCAACCTTTGAAATACATGCAAGAATGCATTGAGTCAGGATCATTTAATCCTATAGAGGGAAGTTTACAAATCAGCAGTAAGGCTGATAAAAGCACCATACTGAGCTTTGAATCCAGTGGATGTAGCTCATAATAGTATAGTCCTTTTCTTACTTTTAGTATTTTATTTTGTTGTGAGGAAGATTGATTGTAGATAGTTGGTTATTTTTTAATGTAGGGTTTGCCCGGAGTCTCAAAAACTTGGTAGTAACTGAGACTCCGGCATTTTTTCCTTATTTTTTTCTACATTTTTTAATTCAATATTTCCTTCGGGAAAGAAATGATGCACATCTCGTTGAGGAAACGGTACTTCAATATTATTTTCTTCTAAGGACTCTTTAATGTTTTCCATATTGTCCCAAAAACCGGCCATAGGTCACCGGCATCTGACCAGCATCTCACGGATAAGTCCAAGGAATTGTCTCCAAAATTAGTAAAGTACACCGCAGGAGCAGGATCAGCATGAATTCTTTCATCCTTCTTTAAGGTATCAAGAATAATTTTTCTCGTTAACTTCAAATCTGTCCCATAAGCAACTCCAACAGCCATCTCCACTCTTCGTGTAGGCTTTTCAGAGAAATTAGTTATGTTATTATTCGCTAAATTCCCATTAGGAACTGTAACTACCTTATTATCAAATTGCCTGATAGTGGTATAGAGAATATCAATTTTTTCTACTGAACCAAGTGTTCCTTGTGCTTCTACAGTATCACCGATTTTAAAAGGTTTGAACACTAAAATTAAAACCCCTCCGGCAAAATTAGCCAGGGAACCTTGAAGTGCCAAACCAACAGCCAAACCTGCCGCACCAAGAATTGCCACAAATGCAGTGACCTCTACTCCCAAGGTTGCTAGGACTGCTAAAATCAGCAACACATATAATAAGCCACGTACAAAGCTGGTTAAGAAGCTGGATAGAGATTTATCTAAATCCGATTTATCAAAAATTTTGGCCAAGGCCTTCATTGCCAAACCAATTACCCATTTACCAATAAAGTAAACTACTACGGCAATTAAAATATTCTTCAATGCAAGTAAAACGAGAGGTGTCACGCTTTGGATGATCCCATCCATAGAATTGGTATCAAATTCCATAATGTAAAATAATTTTTAAAGATTTAATTAAAATTTCAAAACAATAAACTCAAATCCAGCAAATAACCTGCCATCTAAAGGCCCAGTGCCATGAAATTTTATAATGAACTATCCCGGAGGCTTTTAAAATATCCTCCCAATCCTCTTTTGTGAAAGACCGAAGCACCGAAACTGGGGCATCGTTTTTTACCATCCTTGACTTTGAAAAAATCTGAGTAAGCCATTTAATGGAATAATAAGCGATAAAATGTCGGTGTAAATCATTGATCACAAACCCCAACTTGGTTTGCCTTTTTAAGTTTTTAAGGATTTCCACCAACTCTTCAGAAGTAAAGTGGTGGGTAAATAAAGTACAGGTTTGAATGTCTACCGGATTCTTTAAAAATTCCGGATCAAAAACGTTTGCTTCTACAAAATCTATGGCCAGGTTTTCTTCCTTTGCCCTTTCTCTAGCAAATTCAATAATATTAGGATTGGCATCAACTCCAAGAATTTCTAACTTAATTCTATTTTTAATAGCCCATTTTTTAATGTGGATGGCCATGTCCCCACCCCCACAACCCAGGTCGGCAAGTGTAAATGAATCATTTTTGGATGAATTCATTAATTCTTTAAGCCCTGAAGTCGTTACCTTATTGCCCCCAAGAAGTTTATTAATTGTCCTTAGTTCCTTCAGGGTTTGGGCTACCATCCAACCACTGCAGTCAAGGTCATCCATCAATTCTTTCTCTTCACTTCTTTGCAAGAATTTATTCATGATTTACTTATTAATAAGCTTTCCAAGGTCAAGCCGGGTCCAAATCCCATTGCCAGTATCTTGCCATGAATAGTGGCATCCCGTAAAATCGCTTCCAAGACAAACAATATCGTTACAGAGGACATATTCCCAAAGTCCTTTAAAACTTGGTGGGCGTGTTTGTTTCGACGCTCTTCTATACCGAAGGCAGCCTCGACTTTATTCAATATTTGCTTTCCTCCCGGATGGATGGCAAAATGCTTGATGCATGACAAACCAAATTTTTTTCCATTCCTTCCGAAAACTGCTTGATCCCTTTTTCTAATAATCCGGGAATGTATTTACTCAGCTTCATTTGAAACCCAAAGTTGCCGATGGCCCATGCCATATCATCCGCACCATCAGGAATAATATTGGATTCGTAATCTTCAATTTGTAAGCCTTGTTCACCTTGCGCTATTAATACGGCTGCAGCCCCATCTCCAAAAAGTGCATTGGCCAGTATATTGTCCTCATTGTATTCTTTTTGAAAATGGAGGGTACACAACTCTACACTCAAGACCAACACCTTGGCCAAAGGTTCACTTTTACAGATTCTGTCTGCCATTTTTATCCCATTGAAAGCCGCATAACAGCCCATAAAATGAATGGCATATCGTTCTACATTACTAGCAAAACCCATCCTTTCAATAATATCCATTTCTACACCGGGAGCATACATTCCCGTACAAGAGATCAAGATTAAATGTGTGATTTGATTTGGTTCAAGCTTGCTTTTCTCCAAGCATTTTTCAATGGCTTCGCTTGCTAATTGAGGGGCTACCTGCCTAAATACCTCCATTCGACAATCCGTAGTTGGAAAAGGCTCCAATCGTTTATTTTTGGGAAAAAAACGAAAATCCTCCACATTGCTAAACTTAAAGTCCTCTAAGACACTGTAGCGCTGAGCTATACCTGATTTTCGGTATACATATGCCAATTTTCTGCTTTCTTGCGCATCCAGGTCATGTGCTTTTTGCATAAAACTACAAATCAACTCTTGTGGGATGGGTTTGCTGGGGCTTGCAAGCCCAATGCTCTTAATTTGGCTCTTCATTGATTTTAGTTTAGCTTTAGTTTATTGTACATTTCAAGTTAAGTAAAAACCAATGACAAAGCGAATTGTTACTGCGCAATACCATTATGTTTAAAAAGTCAAGTTGGGAACACCTTCGAATTCCATTTTCATATTACCTCATGCCGGTTTTTTGGTTTGGTCTTTCTTATACAACGCAAGCATCTGTTTATAATATCCTTGCCGTAGGGATTATTCTGCATTTATTCCTTTACCCCTCAAGCAATGGCTACAATAGTTATTATGACAAAGATGAAAAAAGTATCGGCGGACTAAAAAACCCTAAAAAGGTAACTAAAGGTCTATATTACCTTTCCCTTGTTTTCTTTGGTTTATCATTGATAGGTGCGCTATTTATCAACGTAGCCTTTTTCCTGATGGTCCTTCTCTATGGATTGGTTTCTATGGCCTACAGCCACCCTTCTGTAAGGTTAAAAAAATATCCTTATTTAAGTTGGCTTACTGCAGGTATTTTTCAAGGTGCTTTTACTTTTTTAATGTGTGTTATTGGCTTTCAAGCCGCCGGAATAGATTTACTCTTGCAAACTGAGTTATTATTTCCTGCGCTATTTACTACTTTATTATTATTGGGCTCCTATCCTCTTACTCAAGTATACCAACATGAGGAAGACCTCAAGAGGGGAGACATCACCTTAAGTTTGAGGTTAGGAAAAATTGGAACGTTTTATTTTGCCTCTTTATGGTTTTTGGTAGCAGGTGCTGCTTTTATTTGGTATTTTATCAACATTGATAAAGCTTGGGCGATTCCTTGGTTTCTTGGTGCTACCTTTCCATTGGTGGTGTATTTCTTATATTGGTTTAGTCTAGTTCAGAAAGACCAAAATCTATATACCAATCATACAATGGCAATGGGGATGAATCAGGTCTCATCCACCTGCTTAAACTTTTTCTTTATTTATTATTTTTTTGCCCAATAAGCAATACACTTTGCTCCTTAAAAGGATAAAACTTCTTGTCAATGTTACAATAAGCCTTATTATTTCTATTAATGGTCTAGTCAAAAAAAGATATTCATTATATTGCTGCAAAATAAAAATCAACCTATGTCCAAAAATAGTGTCATGAAGGGATTCTGTGCCCTTATATTTGCAATGTTCCTACTGGGAGCTTGTACCAGTAGACCCGGAGAACCAAAAGTACTCGTTTTTTCAAAAACCAATGGCTTTTACCACGAATCCATACCGGATGGAAATCAAGCAATTATTAATTTAGGAAAACAAAATGGCATAGAGGTAGACACTACTACCAATGCGAAGATGTTTACTGAAGACATTTTAAAGGAATACAGTACTGTAATTTTCCTAAATACCACTGGTGATGTTTTGAATAATGCTCAACAGGCGGAGTTTGAACGATACATTCAAGCTGGCGGTGGTTTTGTTGGCATCCATTCAGCTGCAGATACCGAATACAGTTGGGATTGGTATGGTAAGATGGTAGGCGGCTATTTTACAGATCATCCCGGCATCAACGATCCTCATCCCAATGTGCAGGAGGGATCGCTCAAAATCATTGATAATAGCAACAGCGCCACTTCTTTTCTTCCTGAAACATGGTCAAGAACGGATGAGTGGTACAGCTACAAAAATTTCAACCCTGATGTGAACGTTTTGATCTCATTAGATGAAGACAGTTATCAAGGCGGAGCAGATATGGGCGAACACCCTATCGCCTGGTACCATGAATACGATGGGGGTCGGGCATTTTATACAGGAGGAGGCCACACCAGAGCAGCTTATAAAGAGGAACTCTTTTTGAAACATCTTTTAGAGGGAATTAAGTATGCCATTGGGGAGAATGAAAAGTTAAATTATGCCAATGCCACAAGTAAATCTGTTCCTGACGCAGACCGTTTTGAAAAAGTAAACTTGGTAATGGGAGAGTTCAAAGAACCTACCGAAATGGCTATTTTACCAAATTTAGATATTCTGGTTGCCCAAAGAAGAGGAGAGGTTTTGCTTTACAAAAATGGTAGCAATGAAGTAAATAAAGTTGCCCACCTGGATGTATATTGGAAAACAGATGTACCTAAGGTCAATGCAGAGGAAGGATTAATGGGTATCCAAGTAGATCCTGATTTCGAAAATAATCATTGGATATATGTCTTTTATAGTCCAACGGATGAGTCTGTCAACAGACTTTCAAGGTTTAAATTTGAGAATGATACGTGGGACATGGAGTCTGAACAAGTAATCCTTCAGTTTTATTCTCAAAGAGGCATTTGTTGCCATACAGGAGGATCAATTGCTTTTGATGGTAATGGTTTGCTTTACGTTTCGGCAGGAGATAATTCCACGCCATTTAATCAACCTGATCAAAAATACACCTTACAAGGTTATGGTCCTTTGGATGATAGACCAGGTTTTGAGCAATATGATGCGGCAAGATCTTCAGGAAACTCCAATGATTTGAGAGGAAAAATCCTAAGAATAAAAGTAAATGAAGATGGTTCTTACAGCATTCCCGAAGGGAACCTTTATCCTGAAGGAACTGAAAAAACCAGACCTGAAATTTATGTGCAAGGAAATCGAAACCCTTACCGAATTTCGGTTGATAAGAAAACCGGCTTTTTGTATTGGGGTGAAGTAGGTCCTGATGCGCGAGAAGACAAGTTTGGAGAAAGAGGATCAAGAGGATATGATGAGGTTAACCAAGCAAAAGAGGCTGGTTATTTTGGCTGGCCTTTCTTTGTAGGAAACAATTATCCTTACAATGCCTTTAATTTTGATACAGGAGAAGTTGGTAAGGAATTTGACCCAAAAAATCCTGTCAATAACTCTAGGAACAATACCGGGATTAAAAATCTGCCTCCTGCTCAGCCGGCATTCATTTATTATCCATATGTAGAGTCAGAAGCATTTCCTGAAGTAGGAACAGGCGGAAGAAATGCCATGGCAGGTCCTGTATATTATTCTGACCTCTTTCCTAATGGAGGTGGTTTACCGGAATATTATGATGGCAAACTATTTATCTACGACTGGATTAGGGGTTGGATTAAGGTAGTAACCATGGATGAAAATGGTGATTACCTAAAAATGGAACCTTTTATGGAAGAAGTCAGACACAATGCCTTAATTGACATGGAATTGGGTCCAAATGGTAAACTTTACCTTCTAGAATACGGTAAAGGCTGGTTTAGTGCAAATGCAGATGCAGCCCTCTCAGTAATTGAATACAATCCGGGAAACAGGTCACCGGTTATCGCCTCAATTTCTGCAGACAAAACTTCAGGTAGTTTACCTTTAGCATTAACCGTAAAGGTTGCTGCGAGTGATCCTGAGAATGATGCCTTAAGCTATATTTGGGATTTAGGTAATGGCGAGACCAAAGAGACTTCAGTGCCGGAAATCTCTTACACCTATGATAAACAAGGTGATTATGATATTTCAGTAACGGTGAAAGACAGTGAAAACAAGACCGCAAAAAGCAATGTTGTCAATGTTTATGCAGGAAATATTGCCCCTAGCATTAATGTTACTTTTGAAGGAAATGGAAGCTTTTACTTTCCCAACCAAAAAGTAAATTATGAGGTCACAGTAACTGATCCTGACGATCCATCAGTAGGGGAAGACCTTTCATCACTTTACCTCTCTGCCGATTATATCGAAGGTTTTGATAAAGCAGAAGCAGCCTTAGGTCACCAAGTCATGTCTGAAGCCATGGCCGGTAAAAGTTTGATGGAGTCTTTGACATGTAAAAGTTGTCACCAGATTGACGGGAAATCCGTAGGCCCGGGATATACTGATGTGGCAAAAAAATATGCCGATTCACCGGAAGCGGTAGACAAATTGATCAATAAAATTATCAAAGGAGGTTCTGGTGTCTGGGGAGAAACGATGATGCCGGCCAATCCTACTTTGAAAGAAGGAGATGCAAGGAAAATTGTCGCTTTCGTTCTTTCTTTGGATGGCAAGGATGATCAGGAACCAAGCCTCCCTGCAAAAGGTGAACTGGATCCACTTCAGGGTAAAAAACTTGCCAATAATGGAGTAATGCTACTGAATGCAAGTTTTACCGATAAAGGTGGAAACAATATCAAACCGCTTAGTACATCTAAAACTGTTTTTCTTCGCAACAATAACATCAACTTAGGTGAGCTTGATGCCACATATGCTTATAATTCTATGGAAATAAATGGTCAACGGATCATCACCTCTCCATTAGGCAAAGGCTATTTTATGCTTCAAAATATTGACCTGACAGGGTTGGAAGGCATAAACTTTATGGTAAGTTCTCAACGACCTTTTGATTATGGATACCAGATTGAAGCCAGGTCCGGAGGATCAGATGGAGAAGTCATCGGACAAATGGTGGTTAGAAAAAGTGGAGAAGAAGGTGCCAATACCCAAAAAGTAGTTTTAAAATTCAATGATAATGTAAAAGAAGATTTTCAAGATCTATACATTGTTACAGAAGCGTTGAATGAAAACGAAACAGTAAATATGGCTATTCTATCAATGGAAATGGTCAGCAAATAAATCTTAGCTTCTCAAAAAGGCCTGTAAATTAAATTTTTACAGGCCTTTTTTTGTCTTAATCTTTCGTTTTCTTTTTCAAAAACAATTGCCGAATTCCGGAAAACATAAATGGCAGTAAAGGGACACTGTTCCTTATTTTAAATTCCTCCCAAAAATTACTGTCATTGTCGAGGAAAGATAGGATTTTCTCAGGAGAATTTTTCCGAAATAAACTTTCAAATATAGCCTTGCCGGTCACTTTCTTGGAAAGCAAAACATCCAGCAAAGTTCTGTCATACCAAGCATATTTTTTACTTTTCCAGCTATCATTCACAATAGGAGGCAATTGAAGTTTTAACCGATCCACTATCTGTGAGACATGCTTTTGGACAAACTGAAAGGTATACCCGGTACTGGCTTTGGTAAATCCTCCGGCAGTTCCAATATTGACAATTCTTTCACTGTTTTTGATTGTTTTTGGGAATTGAGCCAGTGACATCGGAATAACTCCAAACTCTTTGTGCTTAATTCTATATTCTTTAATCCCTAATTCCATAGAAATATAATCCTTAAGGGCAAAATTGTAAGTTTCCCTATCCAAGGTACTTTCACTAAAAAGAGTAAATTCAATCAAGGCTTCAGTGGAACTCGTTGGTAATACGTACATAAAAGTAGCCCCATGCTGTTGTTCCAACCTGAAATCCATTAAAGTTCCAATTTTTTCATTAAAAACAGGAGATTCCGTCTCGATAAACCAACCCATAAAATGTTGCAATAGGGTATTTTTGGTGTTCATGTCAGGAAGAAATAAGGCAGTAGAATTGAAAATATAACTTCCGCTATATTCCGTATTTTCAGTAATCAATCTTGCCTGACCATTATCTTCAGACATATCTAAAATTGCCTCAGTCTTAAAAGTAACATTGTCAAATGTAGCGGCATATTCCATAACAAGCCGATAAAAATCACCGGCTTGTATCATTTTGTACTTGTATTTTTTGAAAATATTTTGGCTACTTCCGGAGAAAAAAACTGTAAAGTTTCCCATTTGTGGCGAACAATGTCCTCAAAAATACTCTCTTCTTTTTCCCAATAACACCAAGTTCTGTCATTGTCAGATTTTATAACCTTATCAATCACCAAAATGGTTTTGTTTTGAAGACTTTTATCCAATAACAACCGATACAATAAGCTTAGCCCGGCCAAGCCGGAGCCTGCAATGATATAGTCGTAACCTACTTTCATCAATTATTGATTTTTTACTTAAGTTATTATCGGGAAGACCCTTGAATAAAACTTGTTAATCAAGTCAACTCATAAATTGGAAAGATGTTTAACTTGTGGATAACACTGCGCTTAGGTCTTTTCCAAGTCTGTTAGGTATCGGCAATATTTTACGATCAAACGACTTCGTTTTCTAAGGGTTCCTCCTTTTCAAATGCACGAATATTATTCAAAGTTATCACAGTAATTTGATCCATCGCTTCTTTGGTAAAATAGGCTTGGTGCGAGGTGATAAGAACATTAGGAAAACTATTTAATCTTAGGATATCATCATCTTGAATAATACTTTCTGACAGATCCTCGAAAAACAGATTCTCTTCTTGTTCATACACATCTATCCCCAAGTACCCAATTTTTTTCGAGTCAAGCCCTCAATGGCATCAGAAGTATTAATTAAAGCTCCACGACTAGTATTGATAATCATTACTCCCGCTTTCATTTGCTTCAGTGAAGCCTTATTTATCATATGTTTGGTTGACTGGTTCAGTGGACAATGCAGAGAAATAATATCTGCCTGCTGTAAAACCTCTTCCAATGGTAAATATTCAACGCCCATTTCTATCAGGGCTTCCGCTTCAGCAATATCGTAAGCCAATAGCCTGCAACCGAAACCTTTCATAATTTTACAAAAAGCAATTCCAATTTGACCGGTACCAATGACACCTACCACCTTACCATGAAGATTAAAACCTATTAAATTCTTTAGAGAAAAATTACCCTCTCGGACCCTATTGTATGCTTTGTGGGTTTTTCTATTCAAAGTCATAATCAGTGCAACCGAATGTTCGGCCACCGCTTCAGGAGAGTAAGCCGGAACCCTTACCACCTTTATTTGATGATCCTTAGCAGATTGAATGTCCACATTATTGAACCCGGCACATCTCATAGCTATTAATCGGATGCCGTTATTGGCAAGCACTTCAATGGTATCCTTGTCCACTTTATCATTTACAAAAGCACAGATAACATCAAAGCCTTCAGATAAATTGGCCGTGGTTTTATTCAAAGCCGTTTCAAAAAAGGAGAAAGAGTAATCATTATTGCTGCTGTATTTTTCAAAATACTCTTGATCGTAAGGTTTGGTACTAAATACGGCAATTTTCATTGGAATAATTTAAAGTTTTAAATACCTAAGAATAAATAATGAATAAACTCACCTATGCTAAACAATTTAGAAACCATTCTAGCCTAGCGGTCAATCGTTAATTCAATATATTCTTATTAAAGTAAAAAATAAAAATATCAACCTTGTAAAATGTTTTAGTTTTTCTGACTTCTAAATTTTTTAATAAAATAACCAAGGACAATAAGCAATATCAGAAAAGGCCAAAATGCTATCAAACCAATAACAAAATTTAGGAAACCTTGCCAGCCATTGTTTATAGCACTAAAGATTTTTGCCAAGAACCCTCCTCTTTGAGATGCATCATATACATATGGAAGTTCTTCATAGAATGATAAACTTATTGTGCTAAGGGATACCTGTTTACTTAAATAATTAAATTGTCCCTGAAGATTTTCTATATCAGTCCGAGTCTGGTTAAGTTTATTTTCGATTTCTAGAATATCCTTTATCTCAGTGGCACTTTCTAGAATTTTCAGGTAGCGTTTTTCTAGTAGTTTGTCGTTTTTTATTCTAGTACTTAAGTCATAATAATTTTCCGTTACATCTTTTATTGATGAATACTTGTTTTCAAGGCGATGCCCAATGGTGGAAAAAGTAACAAATAAGCTATCATACACAGTAGATGGAACCCTAATAGTCAACTGGTAACTTATTCTTTCTTTGGTTCTTGATTGATTTTCATGCTCAATATAGGCATCATAACGAGGGAGGAGTTCTCGAATTGTTTGATAATCTTCCACTATGTCCTGCGATTGAAAATTAATTCCTCCAGTTTTAATAGTTTTTTTACTTATCTGCTCTGTTCCTGAAGTTATTGATGACGGCGGGGGTGGTTGTTCGCTTATAGGTATAGACAATAAATCCTTAAAGGTCTCTTCGTCGGCCACCTCCATTATCATTTCTCCTTCTGGCCTATTACATCCATGAAGCGATAAAATTGCTATTATTAAAAATAACTGTTTCATAAAATTTAAATTTTACAACTTTTCACAAGCAAACCAGTCTAATCATTGAACAACTTTGAAAGTTTTTTCGGAATTATTAAACTCCTGCCAAAATTTTATTCAAATTTCCATCAATACTTAAATGCTGATAATCAAAACTATAATTTGCATCTAGAAATATAAAGAGTAAGCAATAAAACGTTGTATTTAAAGTTAACGTTTTATTGCTGCTCAACCAGAGAACTGAATAAAAATCATGTTTTATCCCACCATTTCTAGCACTCCGACCAAAAGCAGCATCAGTACCTATGGAAAAGCAAATGACAACCTTTTATAAGTCGTTTTGTCAGTCTTGACAGGAAATCCTGTAGTTAATTGAATATAAGCCCGTAAATTCGGCCAAGTTGTTTATTTTTGTAATTCATTCTTGCATTGGTTAGATTTTTGTGGGCATTCGAAAGGATTCATTTATCTTTTTGGTCTTCGATTTTCAATCCATCCTGAAGGTAACTTACTATAAATCAAATGGATATTAACTTCTACAAATATCAGGGTACAGGCAATGATTTCATCATGATCGATGGAAGGACATTTTCTTTTGGCCCTGATCCTATACCTTATATTCAGCAACTTTGTCATAGAAAGTTTGGCATCGGAGCTGATGGGCTTATTCTCATTCAGTCCCATGCAGATTATGATTTCGAAATGTGTTATTACAATGCTGATGGATCTCAAAGTATGTGTGGTAATGGGGCTAGGTGTGCAGTAGCCTTTTCCAAATTTTTGGGTATTATTGACCAAAATACCACTTTCCTAGCCATTGATGGGGTACATACCGCAACAATCTCAGGCAATAGTGTTGCATTAAGGATGGGGGATGTGAAAGAAGTACAAAGTATAGATCAAGATTTCTTTGCCAATACAGGATCTCCACACCACATGCGCTTTGTTGATAAGGTGAATGAATTTGATGTTGTTGGCACAGGAAGAGCAATCAGGAGAGATAAGCAAAGATATCCTGAAGGCACCAATGTAAATTTTATCTCTATTCTTTCGCCTGATACCATTCAGGTTAGAACCTATGAAAGAGGGGTTGAGGATGAGACGCTTTCCTGTGGAACAGGTGTGACAGCTTGTGCATTATTATATGGAGAGCAAAAACAAATGAATAAAATAAATATTCAAACTCCCGGAGGTAATCTTCAGGTTAGTTTTGAGAAAGGCATAAATGGAAATTTCGAAAAGATAGTATTAACCGGGCCTGCTGATCAGGTTTTCAGTGGTACCATCAATGTAGATATTCCTTCAGATGCCATTAATGAATACAATTAAATAGCCTAAGAGAAAAAGTATTTAAACAATATGTTAGAATCAATAGCAAAAGGGTTAGCAAAAGTCTTTGGTACCAAATCGGACCGTGACATAAAAACCTTAAGCCCTGTCGTGGCCTTAGTAAATACGGCCTTTGCCAAATTGGCCAATATTTCTGATGATGAATTAAGAAATGAAACTATCAGGATTAAGGAGATTATTAACGAAGACCTCAAATCATTTGATGATCGAATTTCTGAATTAAGGAAAGAGATTGATCAATTAAATCCGGAGGAAGTTCAAGCCAAGGATGCACTTTTCAACCAAATTGATGCAGTAGAGAAAGAAAGAGATGAAGCCTTGGAAGTAAGCTTGGAAAAAGTATTACCTAGGGCTTTTGCTGTGGTAAAAGAAACTGCTAGAAGGCTTAAAGAAAATGGTAAGTTGACCGTTACTGCCAATTTGCAAGATCAAACCATGGCTGCCTCAAAATCCTATGTAGAAATCGATGGTGATCAAGCTACCTGGAAAAACACATGGACAGCTGCCGGTGTAGAAGTAACCTGGGAAATGGTACATTATGACGTTCAGCTCTTGGGTGGTGTGGCATTGCACCGAGGAAATATTGCAGAGATGGCGACCGGAGAAGGTAAAACCTTGGTTTCTACTTTGCCTGCCTATCTTAATGCACTAGCCGGTAGAGGTGTTCATATCGTAACTGTGAATGACTACCTAGCCAAGCGAGATTCCGAATGGAATGCGCCTATTTTTGAATTCCATGGATTAAAAGTGGACTGTATTGACAAATACCCACCTAATTCAGAGGCCAGAAGAACTGCCTACCAAGCGGATATTGTGTATGGTACCAATAATGAATTTGGGTTTGATTACCTGAGAGACAATATGGCAAGAGATTCTAAGGATCTTGTGCAAGGAAAACATCATTTTGCCATGATTGATGAGGTCGATTCCGTACTCATCGATGATGCAAGAACACCACTTATAATTTCCGGCCCTGTACCCAAGGGGAGAGCATGAGTTCTACGAAATGAAACCTAGGGTTTCTACTTTAGTAGATGAGCAAAGAAAGCTGGTTCAAAACTACCTATCCGAAGCCAAAAAGTTGATCAAAGAAGGAAATGATAAAGAGGGAGGACTTGCATTGTTCCGTGCCTTCCGCGGGCTTCCTAAATACAAGCCTTTGATCAAATACCTCTCTGAGCCCGGTATTAGGGTAATTCTCCAAAAAACAGAGAATTATTACCTTCAGGACAATAAGAGAAACATGCCTGAAGCTGATGAACCTTTATTGTTTACCATTGATGAAAAGTCCAACAGTGTAGACCTTACTGACAACGGTATTGAAGTCATTACCAAGAAAAATGAAGACAATAACTTCTTCATTTTACCGGATATAGGTATGGAAATTGCCGAGCTGGAAAAAAATGACAAATCGAAGACCACGAAAAACTGGTTAGAAAAGAAGAGATCATCAAAGACTATGGCGTAAAAGCTCAAAGGATTCATACAGTAAACCAACTGTTAAAGTCCTATTGTATGTTTGAGAGAGACACTGAATATATTTTGGTGGACGGCAAAGTAAAGATTGTAGATGAGCAAACCGGTAGGGTTATGGAAGGCAGAAGATATTCTGACGGACTCCACCAAGCCATTGAAGCGAAGGAAAATGTGAAGGTAGAAGATGCCACCCAAACTTATGCCACCATTACTTTGCAGAACTATTTTAGGATGTATCATAAACTCTCAGGTATGACCGGTACTGCAGAAACAGAAGCAGGGGAGTTTTGGGAAATCTATAAGTTAGATGTCATTGTAATCCCAACCAATAAACCTATCCAGCGAAAAGATCACCAAGACAAGGTTTACAAAACCGTCCGTGAGAAATTCAATGCTGTGGCAGATGAAATCAATGAATTAACGGATGCCAATAGGCCCGTACTAGTGGGTACCACCTCAGTAGAAATTTCAGAACTACTGAGCAGGATGCTTACCATAAGAAAAATTAAACATCAAGTACTTAATGCCAAGCAACATGCACGAGAAGCTGATGTTGTAGCGGAAGCAGGTAAAGCCAAGACCGTGACCATCGCCACCAATATGGCTGGTAGGGGTACAGATATTAAACTTACTCCGGAATCAAAAGAAGCAGGTGGACTAGCCATTGTAGGTACAGAAAGACATGAATCAAGAAGAGTAGACCGCCAGCTGCGTGGTAGATCTGGTAGACAAGGAGATCCGGGATCGACACAGTTTTTTGTTTCTTTGGAAGACAACTTGATGCGATTATTCGGTTCAGAAAGAATTGCCAAATTGATGGATCGAATGGGCCTTGAAGAAGGTGAAGTGATTCAACATTCCATGATTACTAAATCCATAGAGAGAGCTCAGCGAAAAGTTGAGGAAAATAACTTTGGGGTAAGGAAAAGGCTCTTGGAATATGATGATGTAATGAACAGCCAGCGGGAGGTTGTTTACCGAAGAAGAAAAAATGCATTAATCGGGGATCGGTTGGAATTAGATATTCTTAACATCATGTATGATGTATGTGAAGACCTAATTGTTATGGGTAAAAGCACCGGTGACCTGGAGAACTTAAGAATGAATATCTTTAGTTCATTGGGCATAGACCAGCAATTTACAGAAGCCGAACTCAAGGAGAAGGATACCACCACTTTGACTAAAATTCTTTTTGACAAAGCCTATAAAAGCTATACCAGAAAGAATGAAGGTATTCTTAACAAAGCCATGCCTATTCTCAAAGATGTTCACAAAAACAGAGGGGCAACTGTTAAGGAAATCATGGTTCCAATTTCTGACGGTATCAAACAGATTGGTGTGGTCATCAATTTGGAATCCACTCTTAATAATGAAGGTCGAGACCTGATCAGGGCCATTGAAAAGACAGTTACACTGGCGATTATCGATCAAAACTGGAAAGAGCATTTGAGAGACATGGATGATTTGAAGCAATCTGTTCAAAATGCAGTTTATGAGCAAAAAGACCCGCTTTTGATTTACAAATTTGAAGCGTTTGAAATGTTCAAACGCTTTATTGGTAAACTAAATGATGATATCGTATCATTTATTTCCAAATCTGACCTGCCAAAGCAAGATCCTGAACAGGTAAAAGCCGCACAAAATCAAGCTGGTGCAGAGCCTAAGGTCACCGCCTCCAAAGAAGAAGTAGGGAATACACTCGGCAATCAAGGCGGACAAAAAGCCGCAGTAGCCAATAGTAGACCTGCGGTAAATAGAGAGCCGGTTAAACCTAGAAAATCAGATAAAGTTTATGGTAGAAACGACCGTGTGACTGTAAAGTACGCCAATGGTAATTTAAAGTCAGATGTTAAATATAAAAGTGTTGCGCAGGATATTGCTGATGCCAAGTGTGTAATAATCGAAGATTAAATGTCATTGACATGTTCAAAAAATAAATATATATCTCTTGTCTCTACTGATTTTTAGCAGTTGTGGCATTATAAATATTCGGAAGAGCGGAGGAAATATTGATCGGTACAATAATTATACTGAAGACTTGGAGTCAAGTAGAATTCAGTTTGCTGAGTTGCCTACTTCTGAAAGTGTAGTGGAAGAAAGTAGCAGTGCCACTGCCATTGATACCGAACTCAACAGAAGAATCTCCCAAATTGCCGAAGAGAACAGTAAAGAACAATTTGTGAATGGCTTTACAATTTTAATTTACAGCGGAGTAGACAGGGAAAAAGCTTTTGAAATAAGAAACGAGGCTTACTCCGAATTCCCTCAAACACAAAGTTATATGGAATACCTTCAGCCGAGATACTTGGTTAAAGTAGGACGCTTTGTAAACAAAATAGAGGCTTTGGCCACTTACGAAAAAATGAACACCGTTTTTTCAAGTTCTAGAATAATTAAGGACAAGTTTCCGAAATTCGGCGATGAAAAAAAGAAGAAAATTTAGAAGATGTTGAAAGATAAAATTCACCAACTTTCCGATAAATATAAATCGGAAATTATTGAGCTTAGGAGACATTTACATGCTAATCCTGAGTTATCCTTTGAGGAAACCAATACAGTAGCATTTGTTGAAGAGAAATTACGTTCCTTTGGCATTACTCATATAGAACCAAAAGCTGAAACAGGCTTAGTTGTTATTATTGAAGGCAAAAATCCCGAAAAGAAAGTAATTGCTTTGAGGGGAGACATGGATGCCCTTCCGATCGTAGAAGCCAATGATGTTCCATACAAGTCTACCAATCCGGGAGTAATGCATGCCTGTGGACATGATGTACATACCTCCTCTCTACTTGGCACGGCTCGAATATTAAACGAGTTAAAGGATGAATTTGAAGGTACAATAAAATTATTTTTCCAACCCGGAGAAGAAAAAATTCCTGGAGGTGCTTCTATGATGATCAGAGATGGCGCTCTTGAAAATCCAAAGCCTTCAGCTGTAATAGGACAACACGTTATGCCTTTTATTCCCGTTGGGAAAGTCGGTTTTCGCAAGGGAATGTACATGGCAAGTGCTGATGAACTTTATCTTAAAGTAAAAGGAAAAGGGGGTCATGGAGCAATGCCTGAAACACTTGTGGATCCGGTTTTAATTAGTGCACATATATTGGTGGCTTTACAGCAGGTAGTGAGTAGAAAAGCAGACCCAAAAACGCCTTCAGTTCTTTCTTTCGGTAAGGTCATTGCCGAAGGTGCAACGAATGTAATCCCCAATGAAGTAAATATTGAAGGTACTTTTAGAACCTTGAATGAAGTTTGGCGAAAAGAGGCTCATTCCCAGATGCTAAAAATAGCCAATGGGATTGCAGAAGGCATGGGTGGAGAGGTAGAATTTGAAATTAGAAAGGGTTATCCTTTTCTAAAAAATGAGCCGGAACTTACTCAAAGAGCCATTACAGCTGCTGAAGAATACCTTGGTAAAGAAAATGTTTTGGACATAGACATTTGGATGGCTGCAGAAGACTTTTCTTATTACACCCAAGAGATAGACGGTTGCTTTTACAGGTTAGGAACAAGAAATGAAGCAAAAGGAATCATATCAAGCGTCCATACACCGACCTTTGATATTGATGAGGATGCTCTAGGCATCAGCACCGGATTAATGGCTTATATTGCATTACAAGAATTAAAGCAGTGATAATAATCCATAGGAAGCCATGAGGAAATTCATTTTAACTTCCATCGCAATGGGCAGCATTGTGTTCAACTCATTTGGATGGGGACTAACAGGTCATAGGGTGGTAGGTGAAATTGCATCCTACCATCTAAGTAAAAAGGCCGCCAAAAGCATTCAGGATATTCTTGGTCCTGAATCCTTGGCTATGGTAGCCAATTGGATGGATGAGATAAAATCAGACCCATCCTACAACCACCTTAATTCGTGGCATTATTTGACGGTAAAAGCAGGAAAAGGCTATGATCCATCCATTCAGGAAAAGTCAGGTGACGCTTATGGCAAAACCAAAATGATAATTGCTGCCTTAAAAAATGATGCCCTCAGCCAGGAAGATAAAAAGGCATACCTTAAAATGCTTGTACACTTGGTAGGAGATCTGCATCAACCCTTACATGTCGGAACAGGAAATGACCGAGGTGGTAATGATGTAAAAGTAACCTATTTCAACCAAAACACCAATCTTCATACAGTTTGGGATACTAAGATAATAGATGGTAAAAATCTTAGTTTTACTGAATTATCTCAACATCTTAATCGGAGAGCCACCAAAAAATTGGTTTCACAATACCAATCTGAAGGAATTGACAAATGGCTGATAGAAGCCGTAGAGTTGAGACCTATAATATATGACCTACCTGAAAATAATCGATTGTTTTATTCTTATGGATTCAAAACCTATCCGCATATTGAGGAGCGTTTATTGGCAGGTGGTATACGATTGGCAGGTATTTTAAACGATATATTCAGCTGAAATCAATCCCCTGCAGCCAAGACGGCTAAATCTATTTGTTCAGGTTGATATTTAAATAAGGCATGTGCACAGGAGGCCAAAGTTGCTCCTGTTGTTAACACATCATCCACTAAAAGTATCCTTTTTCCTCTAATATCATCTCCATTCAAGGCTTCAAATACCTCAGAAACATTTTTCCATCGGTCAATTCTTGATTTGTTGGTTTGGGTTTCTGTCGCTTGATTTCTCAACAATAAGCGCTTGCATTTTATTCCTAAAGCTTCTGCGATTCCGTGACCAAATTGTTCGCTTTGATTATAGCCTCTTATCTCTCTTTTCCTACGATGCAAGGGAACAGGTACTATCTCCGTCCAATTGTCATCAAAACCTGCCTCTTTCAATAAATATCCATACTGAAGACCCACAAGCCTGGCCAAGGCAGGTTTATTTTTATACTTTATCTGGTGTAGCAAGTTTTGACTTAATCCTTTTTTCGAAAAGCGTAAATAGGCCATCACTTTTACAACAGGTGCCAAGCCAAGCAATTTAGTCTTCAAATCGTTATCCTCCGATATAAGATGGTAATTTGTTACAGGCAATGCAGCAATACAAATTTTGCAAAGTTCTTTCTCAAATGGAAATAGGCTTCTGTTACACAAACAGCAAGTTTCGGGAAATACCAGAGATAAAAAATCTGTCCAATAATTGAAACGCATACCTAAATTGCCTTGTTTATAATTGTTGAGCCATTTTACCTGCTATATTTGTAATAAAATGGCTTATATCAATTTATGGAAAAAATTCATAAAATAAAATAAGTAATAAGAAGCGAAAACAGAATTTAAATAATTAACATGGCACTGTTAAAAAAGACTTGGATTTGGAAAGAAGGTGGTCAAAACTTCTTTCCGGTTTGCAAGAAATTTTCGGTAAAAAACCATCCGATCTCAATGCCGTATTGTTTATAATAGGTGTTCAGGAACTTGGTAAGGGTCCAAAACCATTTTCAAAGGAAGAAAAGCAAGATTTAATGCATATTGCAACATGTAAAGTATTAAGTTTTTCAGGTTTTTATACCTTAGACTTCATTGATCAAGATGGTTGGCCCCATTGGAAATTGGTGAAAAAATTACCTCATTTAAATAGTGCAGACCAAGAAAAATGCTAAAAATCCATGTGTTGGATTATTTTGAAGATGAATTTGAAATTGATATTAAATGAAAATAATATCCTATAATGTAAATGGAATACGGGCAGCGCTAAAAAAGGCTTTGCTGAATGGCTAGAAATGGAAAACCCTGATATAATAGGGCTACAGGAGGTGAAATCAATGGAAAACCAGATCGACATTTCTATATTCGAAGATCTTGGTTACCATGTTTATTGGAATCCGGCAGTAAAAAAGGGTACAGTGGAGTGGCAATATTAAGTAAGCAAAAGCCTATCCATATTGAAAGGGGTATAGGAATACAAGCCTATGATGATGAAGGAAGAGCCATTCGTGCTGATTACGAAGATTTCTCGTTTCTTTGCACCTATTTTCCTTCAGGAACAACCGGAGGCATAAGACAAGACTTTAAATATGCCTTCTTAGATGATATCTACGGATACGCACAGGATTTAATAAAGGAAAAGCCAAACCTAATGATAAGTGGTGATTATAACATATGCCACAAAGCCATAGACATCCATAATCCAATTTCAAATAAAAACACCTCAGGATTTCTTCCTGAAGAAAGAGCTTGGATGGATAAATTTACATCCGCAGGATTTGACGATAGTTTCCGGCTTTTAAATAAAGAAGCCCATCAATACAGTTGGTGGAGCTACAGAGCCAATGCTAGAGCAAACAATAAAGGTTGGAGAATAGATTATCACATGACAACACCATCTATTAGCGCAAAGGTAAAAGATGTACGTATTTTACATGAAATCATTCATTCTGACCATTGCCCTATAGTAGTTGAGATTTAGAGAATAATAAAACAAAGTCGTTATAAAAGACTAAAAACACGATGAAATCAATAAAAATTTCCATTCCATCTTTGATTGAAAATATAACTATCGTTGAAAGTTTTATTGATAATGCCAAAGAAAAGTTTCAGATCAACGACGATATCTACGGTAATATCATGATTTCAGTAACTGAATGCGTCAATAATGCAATCATCCATGGAAACAAGTCCAATAAAAACAGCATGGTTAAATTAGAATTATTATTCTTTGACAATCAGATTAAGTTTATCGTAGAAGATGAGGGCAATGGTTTTGATTACCAACACCTTAACGACCCAACAGCAATGGAAAATTTAGAGAAAGCAGGAGGTAGAGGGGTTTTCATAATGAGACATTTGAGTGATGAAGTAGCGTTTGACAACGATGGTAGTAAAATAACACTTACTTTTTATATGAATTAAAATGGCAATAAATTTCTTTGAAGAAGAAATCAAATCTTCCTTGACTAAAAAAAGGATGACCAAGCAATGGTTAAAATTAATTGCAGAGGAAAAGGGGTATAAGGTGCAGGATCTCAATTACATCTTTTGCTCAGATGAATACCTATTGAATATAAATATTCAATACCTTAACCATGATACATACACAGACATTGTCACATTTGATCAATCAGAATACGAAAACGAAATAGAAGGTGATATCTACATTAGCATAGACAGGGTTAGAGAAAACTCCAAAACCCTACAAACAAATTACAACGAGGAATTGTTAAGGGTTCTGGCTCATGGTCTTTTACACCTATGTGGCCTAAAAGATAAAACAGAAGAAGAAAAGAATGAAATGAGAATAGAAGAAGAGAAAGCACTTCACTTATTTCTAAACATTACTGTTCCACGTGGAACAGTAGATTAAGTAATTATAAAATTAAAACAAGTGTTTCACGTGGAACACTAGAATATACAAACATGTTTCCAATATACGATGTAATAGTAGTAGGTGCAGGTCACGCAGGATGTGAAGCGGCACATGCAGCAGCAAAAATGGGTTCATCCGTTTTATTGTGTACAATGAACATGAATACCATTGCTCAAATGTCCTGTAATCCTGCAATGGGTGGTGTAGCTAAGGGACAAATAATAAGAGAGATTGATGCCCTAGGGGGAATGTCCGGGATAATTTCTGATAAATCTACTATACAATTTAGAATGCTAAATCGTTCCAAAGGTCCGGCCATGTGGTCGCCTAGGAGTCAAAACGACCGAATGCGTTTCGCAGAAGAGTGGAGATTAGCCTTAGAATCAACACCAAACCTCGATTTTTGGCAAGAGATGGTGACCGGTATAGTGGTTAAGAATGGAAAAGTTCAAGGTGTTAAAACAAGTCTTGGTTTAGAAATTAAGTGCAAATCAATCGTCTTGACCAATGGAACATTTTTAAATGGTATTATCCATATTGGAGAAAAGAAAATGGGAGGTGGTAGGACCGGTGAAAGTTCTTCCAAAGGAATTACCGAAGATCTAATAAATTTAGGTTTTGAATCAGGTAGGATGAAAACAGGGACACCACCAAGAGTAGATGGAAGAAGTTTAGACTATTCTTTAATGGAGGTACAGGAAGGGGATACCAATCCTGAGAAATTTTCTTATTCATCCAAAACAAGCCCTGTCCAAAAACAAAGAAACTGTTGGATTACATATACCAACAAAGAAGTACATGAAACTTTGGAAACCGGATTCGATAGATCACCGATGTTTAACGGAAGAATCCAAGGGCTAGGACCTAGGTATTGCCCTTCTATTGAAGATAAAATCAATCGTTTTGCAGAAAGAGAAAGGCATCAAATTTTTGTTGAACCGGAAGGGTGGAACACTGTAGAGATTTATGTCAATGGATTCTCAACTTCCTTGCCTGAAGATGTACAATATAAAGCATTAAGGAAGATAAAAGGTTTTGAGAATGCTAAAATGTTTCGACCGGGATATGCCATTGAATATGATTTCTTCCCCCCAACACAATTGAATTTAACCCTTGAAACAAAGCTTGTAGAAAATCTATACTTTGCCGGGCAAATCAATGGTACTACCGGTTACGAGGAAGCAGCTGCACAAGGATTAATGGCCGGTATAAATGCTCACAATAAAATACAAGAAAAAGAAGCCTTTGTACTCAAGAGATCAGAAGCCTATATCGCAGTACTAATTGATGATCTTATTAATAAAGGTACAGAAGAACCTTATAGGATGTTTACATCCAGGGCTGAATTTAGACTACTGTTAAGACAGGATAATGCAGATTTAAGGCTAACTCCCTATGGCTACAATTTGGGACTTGCAAATGAAAAGGAATACAAGCAAACCCAATTGAAAGCAGAGAAAACAGAGGAACTTACAAAAAGACTTGAAAAAATAAGGTTATCGCCAAATCAAATTAACGAAGGTTTACAGCAGCTAAATACCGCAGTAATTAAAGAAAAAATAACGGTTGAAAAACTTATCAAAAGACCAAATATTGGACTTAATGATATCATTAACATTAGTGAAGACTTAAAAGAAGAATTAAAAGAATATACTTCACCCGTAAAAGAACAAACAGAAATACTAATTAAATACAAATCATATATTGACAAAGAAAGGCAAATGGTAGAAAAGATAAATAATTTAGAAGATCTTAAGATTCCTGCTACTATTGCCTATGAAGAAATCAAAGCTTTATCTGCCGAAGGAAGACAAAAACTTGGTAAAATTAAGCCACAAACACTAGGTCAAGCTTCAAGGATAAGTGGGGTTTCACCGGCAGATATGTCCATACTCACCATTTATTTAGGAAGATAAAATGTATGAAAGGTTAACGAAATGTCCTGTATGCAAAAGTGAACAGTTCATCAATCACCTAGTAGTAAAAGACCATGCTATAAGTAAGAAGTCTTTTATCATTTGTGAATGTACCAACTGTCAACTGTGGTTTACCAATCCTAGACCGGATGAAGAGAACATCCTCAAATATTATGATAAGCCTAACTATATCTCACATCAAAATAAAAGTAGAAATCTAACAGATATAGTGTATAATGTCATTAGAAAATATACACTTGAACAAAAATTAAACTGGCTAAACACTCGCATACCTAAAAAAGGCAGAATGTTAGATTTTGGCTGTGGAGTAGGTTTATTTCCAAAAACTTGCCAAAAAATGGTTGGGAAGCATATGGTATGGAACCCAATCAAAAAGCTGCCACCATAGCAAAGGTTGAAAACAATGTCAATATGGTTCAAGATTTCAATGATTTACAGAAATTAAAGAAATTTGATGCCATTACCTTATTCCATGTATTGGAACACATACACAAGCTACATGAAACAATAGATGTTCTTTTAGGAAGATTAAAAAAAGGGGATTACTCTTCCTAGCTGTTCCCAATAGAGATTCTTTAGACTCCGGTACTTTTAAAGAAGATTGGGCAGCCCTCGATGTGCCCAGACATTTATACCATTTCAATAAGCAATCAATGAACTTTTTGTTGATCAACACCAATGCAGGGTAGTGGATACAATCCCTTTACCATTTGATAGTTACTATGTTTCTTTATTAAGTCACCAAGCCAAAGGACATAAAAACAAATACTTAAAAGCTATCAAATCAGGATATCAATCAAACAAACATGCTAAAACCAACGACAACAACTATTCAAGTTTGCTATTCGTGATTAAAAAGAAATGAAAAATAATTTCAATATATTCTATTTGGTTATTATCGCAACTCTTTTAGGAGCTTGCGCCAAGCAAAGTTCGCCTATGGGAGGGCCTAAAGATGAAGATCCACCAATATTATTGTCATCTGATCCAAAAAATGAAAGTATAAATATAAAACCCGAAAAATTAGACTTAGAATTTAATGAGTATGTGGAACTCGAAAATCCAACACAATCCATTATTATCACACCAAAAATAGATAAAGACAAGGTAGAATACACAGCTCTAAAGGACCATATAATTATAGACTTAAATCAAGAATTGGAAGATAGTACAACTTATGTATTTAATTTTCAAAAAAGTATACAGGATATTACAGAAGGTAATCCCGCCGAACAATTAAAGCTTGTCTTCTCTACAGGAGAAACCATAGACAGTTTATCAGTTTCAGGAAAAGTTGATTATTGGTTTTCAGAAGATAAACCTGATTACAAGGATATTTTGGTCGGTTTATATATCAATGAAGACACCACAGATCTATTTACTTCAGCCCCATATTATATAGCACAGGTTGATACAGCTGGAAAATACGAAATAACAAATATAAAAGCAGGCATTTTTCGGGCTTATGCTTGGTATGATGAAAACAATTCTTTGAAGGCAGAACATCGAAGCGAACCATATGGCTTTTTATCTGAACCATTAGAAGTAAATAATAATATCCAAAATCTACAAATTAATTTAAATCGTGCGGATTTAAGTGCTCTAAAGATCAATAGAACATCAAGCACTAGTGGAAAATTTGATGTCATCCTAAGCAAAGAATTAGCCAATTATAAAGTATTTCACCAAGACAAAAACACCAAGCTGTTTTTCCGTAAAAAAGACAATAACATCAGATTCTATCATACAGAGCTAATCAACGACAGCACACAGGTACGTCTACAATTAATGGATTCAGTAGGGGTAAAGGTTGATAGTACCTTCTATGCAAAATTTGAAGAAAGTGATAGAAGTAAAGAAAAGCTCGAAGTTACATCTATTGGAGAAGCAAAATTCATAGATACTATTCAAGCAAAACTATCCTTTAATAAACCAATTCTAAATATTAATTATGACTTCTTATATGTAGCCTATGATACTGCTAGTAAGATTACCATCCATCCAGATATGGTATCATTTGCAGATAGCACAGGAAGTAGGACAATTCTAAACCTAACAATACCAATAAACGATTCAATCCCATATGAAAAATATAAACTAATTGCACTTGATTCTACCTTTCAAGATGTGGAATTGCTATGGAATGAGGAAGCATTTGAAACTACTTTCAACAGGCTAAAAAAGGATAACTTGGGTGATGAAATAAGTGGTAAAGTACAAACAGATGAAGGGCCTATCATTATTCAATTGCTTGACAAGAACAACAATGTAGTGCAAGAAAAATACCTTACGGAAACCAACCAATTTTCCTTTACAAAACTAGAAGCAACCAATTATAAATTAAGAGCCATCATTGACCGCAACAAGAATAAAGCTTGGGACCCTGGCAATATCAACTTTAACATACAACCTGAACCGGTCTATTTTTATTATGATGAAGAAAGCAGGAGTAAAGAGCTAATTTTAAGAGGGGATGGACCTTACAAGACCAAATTATTCCCAAAAGAAGAGAAACAGGTTTACTTATTAACAATAATAGTATCGAAATTGATGAAATTGATGAAATTCCCCTTAGTATTTTAGAAATTCGGGAAGAAGATTTAATAAGTAATTGATAATCAAATATTTAAATAAAAAATTAATCCTTTGAAATTTTGTGGATAAACAAATAATGAAAGTGGATAAGTGTGAAGAAAGCTGTTTATATCAACAATAAAAATTGAAATTAATCACAATTTTATTCCACTTTCAGAATCTCTGGGGATAAGCCTTAACTTGTAAACAATTATCCACATAGATACCAACGTTAAAGTTATCCCGAATACCAAATGACCATTTATTCACAGCAATAGACCAAAGTCAATTAGAGATCACATATTCAATGAATTAGGTGGATCAAAAAGTGTGAATAACTGGTGCATAAGTATAAAAAGATTGGTAAATGAAAGTGAATAAAAAAAGTAAGTAGCATTTACCAACATATCCACCCTATAATAATAACAACAGTTTCTTTAATTTATAAAAATCTTAAAATAAATAAGGTGTGTATAAACTTCGGAACAGCATGACAATCGTTTTCATTTTTTTATTCATTCTTCAATTTTAAATAAAGTGAAAAATGCTGATCCTGGACTACACTTCAGAAAAAGGGTTTATGATAGGACTAAGCTCCTCTTAGGAAACTAAAAGTATTGTATTAAGTGTATTTAAAATAAAAAAATAAGCCTCCTTACTTTTAATATTATAGTTAAAAAAATTAAAACCCTTTCCAATCTGTTAACTAGTATAGGGTGAAGGTGAAATCTAACCGGATTAGGCTTCCTTTTTGCTTTAAAGTATAAAGACGCTACAACACAACATTTTTATGGAAATTAAAAGGGTAAACCCCTTGTCTTAAACTGCTTAAATAATTTCAATTTATTATGCATGCATAATTATTTTTAGTAAATTGAGTTCGATAGGAAAATGAAAAAGGAAGAAACCATAGATTATCAAATCAAGTCTTGTTGGCATTCCATCTCAAGAATGTACAATCAAAAAGCAAATATGGAAGGAATTACTACTTCCATGGGGTTTGTTTTGATCAATATAGATTCCAAGGAAGGAACTGCCGCGACTAAGATAGCACCTCAAATGGGCTTAGAGTCAAGAAGTCTGACAAGGTTATTGAAAACTATGGAGGAAAAAGGTCTAATATTGAAAGTCCAGGATCAAGAAGACAAACGATCTGTTAAAGTATTTTTAACAGAAAAAGGCAAACAAAAAAAGGCAGCTGCAGTAAGTACAATTAAGGAGTTTAACCACAAGGTTCGTGAAAGTCTAAGTGAGGATGAGATTGGTTCCTTTTTTGTTACATTTAAAAAGATCAATACAGTCATTGATGAACTCCATAAATCATAGACGCATAGAAATTTACAATAACAATAAGCTAATATATAACCAATGAAAAAAAGCATAAAAGAGAGTTGCCGTTTTAGGTTCCGGAATAATGGGGTCGAGGATTGCTTGTCATTTCGCCAATATAGGGGTTGAAGTTTTGCTTTTGGATATCGTACCCAAAGCACCCAATGAAAAAGAAACGAAGAGAGGATTAAGCATTGAAAGTAAAGAAGTACGCAATAGGATAGTGAATGATGCCCTAAATAGTACATTGCGCGCTAAACCATCTCCAATTTATGACAAAGATTTCGTCAATCGAATTACCACTGGTAATTTTGAAGATGATTTGCCTAAAATTAAGCAATATGATTGGGTCATTGAAGTCATTATTGAAAACCTAGAGATCAAGCAAGGCCTCTACGAAAAAGTAGAGAAATATAGAACTCCTGGCACCCTTGTTACTTCCAATACCTCAGGTATACCTATTCACCTAATGAGTGACAACAGGTCTCAAGATTTCCAGGAGAATTTTGCCGGAACGCATTTTTTTAATCCACCCAGATACCTGCGATTGTTTGAAATTATTCCGGGTCCAAAAACCAAACCTGAAGTAATTGACTTCTTGATGGATTATGGAGATAGATTTTTAGGCAAAGAAACAGTCTTGTGTAAAGATACACCTGCCTTTATTGCCAATAGGGTAGGAGTTTATGCCATTATCTCTGCAATCCATACCATAGAAAAACAAGGTTTAGGTGTATCGGAGGTTGATAAGCTCACCGGAACCATCATAGGAAGGGCCAAATCAGCTACTTTTAGAACCTTAGACGTGGTTGGCTTAGATACTACCGTTCATGTGGCCAATAACCTTTATAAGGTGCTAGAACACGATGAATCCAGAGATCGTTTTAAATTGCCTAAAAGTGTTGAAGTACTAAATGAAAACAAATGGTATGGAGACAAGAGTGGCAAAGGATTTTTTCAGATGATCAGGCATGAGGATGGTCGAAAAGAACTGAAGGAAATAGATTTTCAGAGCTACGAATACAAACCCGTAGAAAAGCCCAAATTTAAAGCATTAGAAGCATCAAAAGGTATTGATGATTTGAAAGAAAGAATCAAATTTTTGGTCAATTTTGATGACAAAGCAGGAAAATTTTATCGGGCAATCTTTTATGATTTATTCCGTTATTGTTCGTTTAGAATTCCTGAAATTGCTGATGAATTGTATAGAATTGACCAAGCGGTAAGTGCAGGATTTGGTTGGGAATATGGTCCATTTGAAAATTGGGATATTTTAGGAGCAAAGGCTACGGTTAAAGCGATGGAAGAAGCCGGTGAAAAGCCTGCTGATTGGGTTTATGAAATGTTAGCGGCCGGACATACTAGCTTTTATAAGGTAGAAAATGGTAAAAAGCATTATTATGACATCCCTTCAAAATCATACAAACCCATACCAGGCTTAGAATCATTTTTATTACTTGACACACTAAAAGCCGCAAACAAGAAAATATGGGGAAATGAAGGAGCCACCTTATATGACCTAGGTGATGAGGTTATAGGTTTGGAGTTTCATACAAAAATGAATTCCTTAGGCCAGGAGGTAGTTGAAGGTATAAATACAGCCATTACCATGGCTGAAAAGTCATATAAAGGTTTGGTCATAGGAAATGAAGGTGGCAATTTCTCAGCAGGGGCAAATCTTGCCATGTTGTACATGTATGCAGGAGATCAGGATTTTGATGAAATAAATCTGATGATAGCGCAATTCCAAGATACTATGCTTAGGGCAAGGTTTTCTTCAGTGCCAGTGGTGGTTGCCCCTCATAATATGGCCTTGGGTGGTGGATGTGAATTGTCATTGCATGCAGATGCAGTTCAAGCTCACGCAGAACTTTATATGGGATTAGTAGAAGTAGGTGTAGGATTGATTCCTGCAGGTGGGGGTACAAAAGAAATGACCATGAGATTTTCGAAGAACATTGAACCTGGGGATGTGGAACTAAATCGACTTCAGGAAACATTCATGAACATTGCAACGGCCAAGGTTTCCACTTCAGCTGCTGAAGCCTATAACATGGGTTACCTTGAACAAAAAGATGCCATAACGATCAATAGAAAGCGTCAATTGGCTGAAGCCAAAGAAAAGGTGATTGCCCTTTATGATGCAGGTTATACCCAGCCCATAGAAAGGAAGGATATAAAAGTCTTAGGAAAATCTTCCTTGGCCCTATTTGAAACCGGAATTTCAGGCATGCGCTATGGCGCTTATATTTCGGAACATGATGCTAAAATTGCACAAAAACTAGCTTGGATAATGAGTGGGGGAGATTTATCTTCTCCCACAGAAGTAAGTGAAAGGTATTTGTTGGATTTGGAACGAGAAGCATTTCTTAGTCTAACAGGTGAAAAGAAAACTTTGGAAAGAATTCATAGTATTCTTTTTAAAGGGAAACCTTTAAGGAATTAAGACAGGCCAAAAAATTACTAAGGCTTAAGATTCCAAAATAAGCTTCGTACCAATTTAACCAAATTCAAGCATTAAAATAAACATCAAATGGAAGCATATATTATCAATGGCTATAGATCTGCAGTAGGAAAGGCAAAAAAAGGAGGCTTTCGGTTTTATAGATCAGATGACCTTGCAGCAGATATAATCAAACACCTAATTGACAATGTTCCCGGGTTGGAACCCAAAATGGTGGATGACCTAATTGTAGGCAATGCAGTACCGGAAGCAGAACAGGGCATGCAAATAGGAAGAATGATTTCGCTTTTGGCATTATCGGAAGACACTCCCGGCTTTACCATTAACAGGTATTGTGGATCAGGTTTAGAAGCAATAGCTTTGGCTACGGCCAAAATAAAATCAGGAATGGCAGATTGCATCATTGCAGGTGGCACTGAATCGATGTCTTTGGTACCAATGATGGGTTACAAAACCGTTTTAAATCATAAAATAGCCACCGAATTTCCAAGTTATTATTTAAGTATGGGCCTAACAGCAGAAGAGCTGGCCAAAGACTTTAACATTACCAGAGAAGACTCGGATGAATTTGCTGTTAAATCGCATGAAAAAGCAATTAGGGCAATAAAAGAAGGAAGGTTTAAGGATGAGATTGTTCCGGTAGAAGTAGAAGAAACCTATCTGGATGATTCACTTAAAAGGAAAACAAGGAAATACGTTGTAGATACAGATGAAGGACCAAGGCCGGGAACAACGATGGAAGTTTTGGCCAATTTAAAACCCGTTTTTAAAAATGGTGGTCAGGTCACTGCAGGAAACTCCTCTCAAACTTCAGATGGAGCATCTTTCGTAGTAGTAATGTCAGAGCGAATGATGAAGGATTTGGGCTTAGAGCCTATGGCTAGACTGGCCTCTTACAGTGTAGGTGGAGTGGAGCCAAGAATCATGGGAATGGGACCAAAAATAGCTGTGCCCAAAGCCCTAAAACAGGCCGGGTTGAGTTTGAATGATATAGATCTGATTGAGTTAAACGAAGCCTTTGCTACCCAAGCCTTAGGAGTAATTCGTTCATTAGACTTTAATCCGGACATAGTAAATGTAAATGGTGGCGCAGTGGCACTTGGACATCCTTTGGGCTGTACAGGCGCAAAACTTTCTGTACAAATGATTAATGAATTGAAAAAAGGCAGGGGAAATATGGTCTTGTGACAGCCTGTGTAGGAGGGGGACAAGGCGTAGCAGGCATAATTGAATTGCTTTAATAGTGGCCTTATAATATTGGTCTCAATATAATATTAACCCCTTATTAAAATATTTAAAGCCTTTAAATAGCCATGGAAAAAATTAATGAAAAAATGCACTAAACGGCGGAGAGTTCCTAATTAAAGAAACTCAGGCAAGCGCTGTATTTATACCGGAAGAATTTAGTGAAGAACAGAAAATGATGGCACAGGCCTGTCAGGATTTTTAGACATGGAAATCACTCCAAAAATGGAAGAGATTGATAGTATGAAAAATCCGGAACTTGTCCCATCTATCTTAAAGAAAGCAGGAGATTTGGGTTTGCTAGGCATCTCTATTCCTGAAGAATATGGTGGATTAGGCATGAGTTTCAATACTTCGATGTTGATCGCTGATATCATTGGAGCTGCAGGATCATTTTCTACTACATATGGAGCCCATTCGGGAATTGGTACCCTGCCTGTTCTTTACTATGGGACAGAAGAGCAAAAAAAAATACCTTCCCAAATTAGCCAATGCCGATTGGGCGGCTTGTTATTGTCTAACAGAACCGGATGCAGGTTCAGATGCCAATAGTGGAAAAACTAAAGCCAGCCTAAATGAAGAAGGTACCCACTACCTGATCAATGGTCAAAAAATGTGGATATCAAATGCTGGTTTTGCTGACTTTTTTATAGTTTTTGCAAAGATAGATGATGACAAAAACCTTTCAGCATTCTTGGTTGAAAAGACTTTCGGTGGCATTACCATGAATGAGGAAGAGAAAAAATGGGGATCAAAGGAAGTTCCACGCGTCAGGTATTTTTTAATGATTGTCCTGTCCCTGTAGAGAACTTGCTTTCTGAAAGAGGAAATGGATTTAAAATCGCCGTAAATATTCTGAATATTGGTAGGATAAAGTTAGGTGCAGGTGTATTGGGGGATGCCGTACCATTTTGGGATACTCCATTCAATACAGTGCTGAAAGAAAACAGTTTGGGCAGGCTATCAATTCTTTTGGTGCCATTCAGGCCAAATTGGCAGAAATGGCTGTAAAGACCTATGCTTGTGAATCCCTTTGTTACCGAGCCGGTCAAGATATTGAAGACAGAATAGATGCGCTGATTAAAGAAGGTATGGAACCCAACAAGGCCAAATTGAAAGGTGTGGAACAATTTGCCATTGAATGTGCCATTGCCAAAGTTCATGGTTCGGAAGTACTCGATTATGTAACTGATCAAGGCGTACAAATTTATGGGGGCATGGGTTATTCTGCCGATGCACCAATGGAGCGAGCTTTTAGAGATGCACGAATTTCTCGCATATATGAAGGAACCAATGAAATCAATCGAATTTTAATGGTAGGTATGTTACTAAAACGCGCCATGAAAGGAGAAATAGATATTTTGGGTCCGGCTATGGAAGTTTCAAAAGAGTTGACTTCAGTGCCTAGTTTTGGAAGTACCGATTCCTCCCAACCATTGAGTATTGAGAAAGAAACCCTAAAAAAGTTAAAAAAGTTTTCCTAATGATAGGAGGGAAAGCAGCTCAGGATCTAGGAAGCAAAATGGAAGCGGAACAGGAAATTATGATGAATTTGGCAGACATTATGATTGAAATTTATGCTGCGGAATCTGCCCTTTTGAGAACAGAAAACTTGCTGTTTAAAGAGGGTGAGGAGGCTGTTAAATTCCAATTAGCTGTTACTAAAATTTATCTGTATGAAGCAGTAGAGAAAATTCAATCTGCAGGAAAAGAGGCCATTATGTCTTTTACTAAAGGGGATGAGCAAAAAATGCTTTTAATGGGTCTGAAACGCTTTACTAAATACGACAATGTCAATACGAAATTCCTGCGTCGTGAAATTGCATCTGCATTAATTTCTAAAGGAAAATATTTCTTTTTCCATGCGTAAATTTTCCCTATGAATTCACCAGAAGCTTGGCTAAGTGGCCCTATTCCAAACATTCCCTTTATGCTCCAACCTGCTGCACATGCATTGTTGCAGTTGGATAAGGAGTTAAAGGAATGTTTGGTTGACTTTCCTGACGATCTTCTTTGGCAAACTGTGGCCGGTAGGGCTAGTGTTGGCTTTCATTTACAACACCTTTACGGGGTGGCAGACCGATTGATAACCTATGCACAAGGTTCAGCATTGTCTGAGGAACAATTTGATTTTTTGAAGAATGAGAAAACAGCTCAATCTAATCTCTCCACTGAACGCCTTGTAGAGCGTTTTAGTGAAAAAATACAGGACTTACTTCATATTTTCAGCCGGACCAGCGAAAATGAGTTGAAACAAAAACGAACCGTAGGAAGAAAAAGCTGCCATCTACCGTTATGGGATTATACTTTCATATTGCAGAACATTCACAACGACATTTCGGACAATTACTGGTAACAGCGAGTGTGCTTAGAAATAGGCAATAGACATGCTATTTCGTGGGGAAATCGGTTCAAAGCAGCTCTTTTAATTTCAGCTAATCACCGCTATGTGTCTGATTTTTTTGCGTTTGCAACACTTCTCCTAAATACGGGCCAGGCTTTACCCCTGATATTGCCAGGACGGAGAAATCCTACTACATAATCCGGCTTAAGGAAATGAATAATTGGCGGATTATTATTCTTTTACAGGAGATTCATTGTCCAACCGAATTCATGATTTATTAATTTTCTATATTACAAGGAAATATCCCTAGCAATTAACCCACGCTTTAGTCAATAGATAACCTTTTGTATCCATGAAAATTCTTAAACGAATCCTGTTTACCCTGCTGTCCCTGTTTTTGTTGTACTTTTCTTTCACAACCCTAATGCAAATCTTAGCTTTTGGCCCTGAACAATTAGGCTTTAAGTCATCATTTTTTCTGGGTTTTATGATCAATTTATGCGTCACAGGTATATTTGCATTTCCAGGATTTGTTTTTCCCACCAACAAACTATTGCCGGAAAAATACTATGAAATTAAAAGTCCGGAAACTTTAATTTACTGGTACAATGTATTAGGAGTGAAGTACTTTCGAAAACTGTTGATCTTGTTTTTGGGGCAAAAGGGGAAACAAAAAAGATATTTTGATGGGACAAAAACTGGGTTGAAACAATTAACTTATCAATCCAGACAATCGGAATTTGGGCATATGGGGGCTTTAATGATATTATTAATTGTAAGCTTTATATTCTTAATCCCCGGGTATTTTTTGTTGGTTTTGTTTACTCTCCTTATCAATTTAATTGGAAATTTTTACCCGGTAATCTTGCAACGCTATCATAGAATTAGGATTCAAAGAATAATAGCTAAGCATTAAGGGGAGAGAAAGTTTAGTATTCAAAGAAGTTCGGAAAAACATTTCGGAACGAATATAAAGTCAGAAAGCTTAAAATTTGTCATTAGTAAAGCATCAAGCTTGTAAGTCGGAACAAACAATAATAGGCTTAGTAAGGCATGTTCATAAGTATTAATCTAAAATTTTAAGACAATGGAAAGGCAAACAACAAAATGGCTGCTGGTGATAATGGTTTCACTATTATTAAATTCCTTTGAAACGGTTTCAAAAATAAAAATACCCGTAGCAACAGCGAATTCTATGGAATTAAAGGACTTTTTCCAGGATGTTTACACGAGTTCCTTGGCTTCCGTTGTTGGAGTTATTATTTAATATTATTTTTCAGGTACTTTTCAACAAATAGACTTAATGTCTTTAAAGTACCTTATTAGGCAGTTTTTTAAGTAAATCGGCTTATGTAATATATTTGGATACATTGAAGGGTTAAGAATATTGCATAGGGATAGTTATTTTAAAAGTTGATGAATTAAACCAAGAGCCCAAATTTTTTCACATAAAAACAATCCTACAATTTTATTAAGCATTTATCAAAATATACCCTATTCCAAAAAAATTAAGTTGTAATAATTTTTCTTTATTTGCTTAAAAGAAAATACCGATGCTATTCAAATATAATCTGAAGATCGAAGACTATTATTTATAATTGTAGGATGGCTAGTCTGGTTTGATGAATAATCGCTAAAAAAGGCCAAAGGAGTTTGTAAAAATAGGTTGGGAGGTGGGTGTTTTAGAGGTAATTAATATTTGGGTAGGAGGATGAAATATTAAAATTGGAAACTTCATAAATAATTATGCTCAAAAAGCTTTTCTTTAGCTGAGAATAAAATTATTTGTGCCATGAACAAGTTGACAATAGGACTCGGAGGGGGATGCCACTGGTGCACAGAAGGTGTATTCAAATCCGTTAAAGGAGTAGTCGCCGTCAAACAAGGCTGGATTTCATCGGAAAGCCCAAATCAAGAGGGCTCAGAAGCCGTACTGATCCATTATGACATGGATCTGATTAAATTGCCCTTGTTAATTGCCATTCATTTACACAGTCATAGTTGTACTAGCAATCACGTATTTAGAAAAAATACAGGTCAGCTATATATGTATTCAATGGTGGACAAAAAGCGGAAAGTTTGTCAACTATTAAAATAATGCAAAAGGAATTTGATCATCCAATTCTAACCAAAGTGCTTAACTTTGTTTCCTTTAAAGAAAATAAGGAAGAATTTTTGGATTATTATTACAAAAACCCGGAACTTCCCTTTTGCACCAAGTACATAGAACCAAAACTAAAAGCATTAAAAGATCGTTTTCAAAGTGCAATGCTGAATGAAACAACTGAAAAATAGGTGAATTTATTAGTGCAATATTATGGATAAGCCTAAATCAGTTTCATTATTTGACTTCGAAAATAAAGCCTAAAAATAAAAGTTATGAATTGGAACGACGTTATACGCTATGCCAACAATGGCAATTTAAAACCTGATCGTAGAATAGAAAAAACCGATGCCGAGTGGAAAAAACTATTAACCGAGGAGGAATACAGAGTAACAAGGCAAAAAGGTACCGAAAGGGCCTTTAGTTCTGATGTTTGCAGTTCTTTTGAGCCCGGAATCTATGCCTGTGTATGTTGCGGAACCTTACTTTTTGATGCAAGTGAGAAATTTGAGAGCGGTACCGGCTGGCCATCATTTACCCAACCGATAAAAGACAACGCTGTAGCCCATCACAAGGACACTAGCTTTGGAATGGTGCGCGTAGAAACTACTTGTAACACTTGTGACGCTCATCTTGGACATGTTTTTCCTGATGGACCGGCTCCAAGTGGCTTAAGGTTTTGTATGAATGCCGTTTCTCTAAAAAAGTGGAAGCTAGTGATGAAGTTCCAGGGTAAATGAGATCGGATCCTTCACCTTTATATATATGGGATACTCTTTAATTAAAGGTTACCTTTTACATATCTAATTAGCAAAATATGCGTCTTCAATAGCTTTGAATTTATCAAAAAAGACCCTATGATCTACCATAAGCTACATCCATTCAGCATCAAATTCTTTGGAATTGCATGTTATATATTCCTAACCCTATTTTCGAGCAAGGTCTACCCCCAAGAGCTTGCATACCCCGAATTCGAAAATGGGGAGGCCCAGGAAGTGAAGGCTTTTAAGGATCCCGGGAAATGGATCCGTCATGACCTTTGGGTGGAAACAGACTTTGATAGTGATGCAGATGGAAAGATGGATCGCATGCATGTAGCTGTGACGCGACCTTATCAAACTGATTATGAAGGATTAAAGCTCCCTGTAATCTACATTTCAAGCCCCTATTTTACTGGTGTGGCCCCTAATGTTCCGGGTTTATTTTGGGATGTTAAACATGAATTGGGTAAGCCCCCAAAGAGCGTGCGCATCCGGAAGTAAAAACAATCTATAAAAGACCTCACATTTCTGATTCCCATATCCGGGAATGGGTTCCCAGAGGATATATTGTGGTTCATTCATCTTCTCCCGGAACAGGCTTGTCTCAAGGAGCTCCCACAGTAGGTGGGAAAAATGAGTCTCTAGCCCCAAAAGCTGTGATTGAATGGTTATGCGGTCGAAGAGCTGGATATACCAGCATTGATGGCAATGAAAAAGTTGAAGCGTTTTGGTCTACAGGAAAAGTAGGGATGACTGGAACCTCCTACAACGGAACAATACCCTTAGCCGCTGCCACCACCGGAGTGGAAGGTTTAGAGGCCATTATCCCTATTGCCCCCAATACTTCTTATTACCATTATTACCGATCAAATGGCCTTGTTCGCTCTCCCGGAGGTTATTTGGGAGAGGATATCGATGTACTATATGATTTTATTCATAGTGGGGACACGGCCATGAGGGCGCGCAATAATGCACGGATAAGAGATAAAGAAATGAGAAAAGGGATGGATCGTGAAACAGGGGATTTCAATGATTTTTGGTTGGGCAAAGACTACCTATATCAGATGGAACCTATGAAGGCAGCACTGCTTATGTCTCACGGTTTCAATGATTGGAATGTAATGCCGGAACATAGCAATAGAATATATCAAAAGGCTGTAAAAATGGGGATCCCATCCCAGCTTTACTATCACCAAGATGGACACGGAGGGCCTCCCCTTTTTCTATGATGAATCGTTGGTTTACAAGATATTTACATGGTATAGAAAATGGAGTTGAAAATGATCCAAAGGTTTGGATTGTACGTGAAAATGATCCTCATGAAAAACCTACTCCCTATGAAGCTTTTCCTAATCCTGACGCATCTGAAGTTAATCTTTATCTAAATGGAAAAGCCCCTGGTAGAGGTAGTTTGGTATTGGTAAATAATAATATTGAAAGAATTGAGACCCTTGAAGATAATTATTCATTTGATGGCGCAGCCCTGGCACAAGCGGAGCATACCGATCACCGATTAATCTACCTTACACCCGAATTAAAGGAGGATATCCACTTATCCGGCACCGCTGAGATTACCATTAAGCTTTCTTCAAGTAAACCTGCTGCCAATTTATCTGTATGGCTGGTCTCTTTACCTTGGAATACCTCCAACAAGGCTAAAATTACTGACAACATTATAACCAGAGGATGGGCAGATCCTCAAAACCATGCCTCTGAGCGAAAAGGAAAACCCTTGAAACCAGGAAAATTCTATTCCATGACCTTTCCCCTTCAGCCCGATGATCAGATTATTCCCAAGGGTCAGAAAATAGCTTTGATGATCTTTTCCAGCGACAAAGAATTTACTGTTTGGCCAGAACCGGGAACGAAAATAGCTGTAGACCTTGGTAGTACTGTTCTTAAGTTGCCAGTGGTAGGTGGGCCAAAGGTCTTAGAAAATAGTTTTTCTCAACCATAAAGGAAATGGCTCGAATGTTTTATTAAACCTTGATTAAATTGTCTGCGTTTGCAAAAACAGGAGGGTATAAATAGGCATTTATACTTTTTTCTAAGTTTGAGCACCTAAATCACAACCAAATCTAATTTTATCCCATATTCCGGGTCATTAATTTATAACCGATTCATTTGAAACCATGAAAACACAAACACTAGCAGTACTCTTCTTATTCTTTATGTCTCACAGTTTATTGGCCCAAGAAAAAGTAAAAGACTTTTCACTCCCAGCTGTCGGAGATGAAAAACCATTTGTTTTAAGTGAGGCCAAAGGAAAATACGTTGCCTTGCATTTTCTCCTTAAAACAGAATGTCCTTATTGTATCAGACATACCAACGATTATGTAGAGAAAACCGCCGGCTTGGATGATGTAATTCAAGTTTTTATCAAACCAGACACAGATGAAGAAATTTTGGAGTGGGCAGAAAACTTGGAAGAAGACAGTTTTACAATTTATAGAGATGTTGATGCACAATTGGCAGATGAATTGGGAATTCCGGGTGGTTATTCCTTCCACAACCAATTGGTTCACTACCCGGCTTTAATTTTAATAGGTCCTGATGGAAAAGAAGTGTACAGGTATATAGGAAAGAAGAACTCAGATAGGTTGTCCGTAAAAAAGTTTATGGCAGTTATGGAAGAATTGCAAAAGTAAATTACTTTTTTTAATAAATGAGCAATGGCCTATGAAGTGAATAGGAAGTTACTTCTAGTGGCTGTTGCTTACTATTAAGCCAAGCAGCACCAAGTTGATGAGCATCCGAAATATTCCCAGTAAAATGGCTTTTTTAAGGTGGTCCACTAGGTGTCTTTTTACCATGCTTAAGTATAAAATCACAGCTATCAAGATAAGATTATAAATGCTAATGCTTATTATTAGGTAATCATACCATACCGAAAGGTTAAGCCGATAGAATACCCCATAAAGCACATAAATTAACATCGTTAATGTGCTGCTACGGGTATTCCATTTATACAAAAGTTCTCTGTTTATTTCTTTTGCGAACATTTGGATTTTTTATCAGTCTACATTATTTAACTGCATTCCCAGGTAATATCTTGTTTTCCTATGGTTTTTATTTGATCTTTTTATGGCTAAACCTTCTAATCCCCGGAATAATTACTGTGGTCACCATTGCCACACCACCAATCCAAAGGATTACGGCTTAAACATGAATTACTCGAGCCAAAGTTATGTTTTCCATAGATTAAGCTTCTCATTTATCATGATTAAATATACGCAAAACCGGTTATTTTCCCGAGCTTTCTCAATGCTGTTGTTAGATCCCACACATATGAAAAAATGGGACATAGCTGCTAAATCTTGCTTGGGTAAGGTTTATCAAAACCAAAAGCCCTTCCTACTTATTTGTAAGGAAGGGCTTTTGAGAAAATTGTTAATTATCGAAGAAAACATTCTTTCTTAGGACCTATAAGGGTTTGCCTAATGCAGCATACCAAATTCCTCCATAAAGATGATTTAAGAAATCAGGATCTTCAAAAGCTTCTTCTACATGACCTAGTCCGGTATAAAAAACCCTGCCTCCATCGTATTCATGATACCAAGCTATGGGATGAACAGCACCCATACCCATCTTTTTACCATTTCTATTACCTACATCGTAGGAGCTTTCATCAAGTTGAAGAAGTATATTTACTTTGTTGTTAAAATTTTTATATTCATACCATTCATCTGTCCAGAGCCATTTGTCATTGAGGTGGTAAGTGGAAGGATGGTCTCCATTCATAACCTTTATTCTAGCGGTTTGCTGGTGTGGATGGTGGTTAAATTGACCACCAATTAGTTTTGTATACCAAGGCCAATCGTATTCTGTGTCAGTCGCACTATGCACCCCAACTACGCCTTTACCACTTTTAACAAAACGTTCGAAAGCGGCTTTTTCTTCTGCGTTAAATATGGTACCTGTGGTGCTCATCATAATGATGACATCGTATTTTTCAAGGTTTTTATCATTAACCAACCCGGCATCCTCAGTCGCATAAACGGCAAAACGATGTTTTTTTGCCAATTTTTTTATGGCAGCTACTCCTTCAGGAATCGATTGGTGCCTAAAACCGGATGTTTTACTGATAACCAATGCTCTAAATTGTTGGGCTTGGCCTATGGTAGAAAAGGAAAGGACCAAGAGACTGGTAATCAGTAATGAAAGTATTTTGAATTTATTGATTAGGCTTTTCATAGGTTATTGCGTTTAAAATAAGGAACGATTATAGCATTTTTATTTAACAATATCGAATTTCTCTTTAGCTATCTTTCTACTGTAGGCATTAAAATGCCACCACTCTGAGCCAATACCTTTGAAACCTGCTTCTGTCATTATTTTCCTAAGCAATTGTCTGTTTTCAACTTGTAAAGCTGTTATTTTTCCTTCCTTTAGCATCTGCTCTTCCCTATCCGGATAAGCAGGGTATCCAAAAAAATCAAAATCTGTACCCATATCGAGTGTTTCTCCGGTATTGCTTATGGCCAGGGTAAGATCCACCGCTACACCGAAATTGTGTAAACTCCTTTTTGTGGGTTGGCCACATACAAAGGCTTGATGCTATCAGGCTTATCCAATTCATCCCATAAAATCTGTTGGACAGAATGAGGTCTTACTCCATCGTAAATTAGTAATGTAAGTGATGGGTGTGTTTTTTGTAAGGAATTGTGCACTATTTTTAGCATTTCAATAACTTCAGGTTGTAGATAGCAATTGGTGAGCTCACCATACACATCTTTTCCAAAAAAGTTGTTAGTGGTTGAATACCTCAGATCTACGAATACTCCGGGGATTTCTTTTTGTACATTTAATAGGCCGGCATTCATAAGCCGTTTTTCCAATTCTCCTGTTATTGGAATGCTGTCTTTTTGATCAAGGTTAGCCGAAATGCTTTCCTTTGATTCAATTTCCTGAAGTTTTCCTGCTGTGATTTGGTTACTTGTTTCATTCCTTCCTTCCCTGCAAGCCGTTAGGCTCAATACCATCACTAGGAACGTTATTGTTTTTATCATTCCTCCTTGTGCAATAAAGTGGTGCTTGCCTGAGCGGTGGGCAATACAATAACATCTGCTAAAACCACATGAGGAGGTCTGGTGACGGCAAACCTAACCACATCTGCTATATCTTCTGCTTTAAGAGGAGAAAAGCCTTTGTACACATTTTCAGCTTTGTCTTTGTCTCCTTTAAACCTAACCATAGAAAATTCAGTGTCTACAAGTCCGGGATTAATTGCCATTACCTTAATTCCATAAGGGTTAAGGTCCAGTCGCATGCCTTTTGTTATGGCATCCACTGCATGTTTTGATCCACAGTATACATTGCCTTTGGGATAAACTTCTTTTCCTGCAGTGGAACCAATATTGATAATTTGTCCTCGTTTTCTTTCCACCATTCCAGGGATGATCTTTTTAGAAACATAGAGCAATCCTTTTACATTAATGTCCATCATGGCATCCCAGTCCTCTTCGCTTCCATCTTGAATAAAGTCAAGTCCGTGGGCATTACCGGCATTATTGATTAATACTTCTATATTTTTCCATTTATCCGGCAAAGAATCAATGGCCTCATAAACGGCTTTTTTTCCTTTACATCAAAAACCAAATAATGGTAGTCAGTATCCTTTGGAAGTTGGTTTTTTAGTTCTACTAATCTTTCTTCCCTTCGCCCACAGGCAATAATGGCAAAGCCTTCCTCAGCTAAATATTTAGCGCAAGCTTTTCCTATGCCGGAGCTCGCACCGGTTATGAATGCAATTTTCTTTTCCATTAGGGAAGTTAAAATTTTTCCCCTAAGATTAAAAATCTATGGGCCGGCAATGCTAATACCCTACTGAAAATTTAAGTAAATGGTGATAGATTTTCTTTTGATGGATGAAATGGCTCCTGTCATTCGTTCATCTGAATATCCCTCTTGGTACAAGTTCATTAAGCCATGAGAAAAGCGGATTTCCGGAGAAAACTTAAAAAATTTAAAATATAAGTCAAAGCCCATACCCATTTCTAAAGCCACATCGGAACCTTTTAGTGCGACCGGATCTTCATTGGCTTCTTCTTGATTTTTTGTCCTAAACTGCCCATTGAGCCCACCAATGAAAAACATTCGGGTATTGTTAAAACGTTGAGATTTGTATTTAAGCAATAAAGGAATTTCTACAAGTGTTTCTTCTGTAAGAAGTGGAACAGCGTTTATTCCCACCCCATTGATAGCATCTGGATCGTCGGTAAACAGCTGTAGTTCAGTACGGTATTCATAAAACCCAACTTTGGGTGTAAACATTAGGTTAAATTGATCGTGTAATCTGGCCGTTACCAAAAAACCCAAGGCAAAGCCGGGAGAAAAACTCGGCATTATAGCCCTAACCTTATCAAGGTTAGGATAATCGGGGTTGAGAAAATTATCTGCGTACTTTATTCGTAGCGAACTGTTATGTGCCGCAAGGAAAAAGCCATAGGAAAGCGGTTCATTATCACTTCCCGATGGATTAAAAATAAAACTTTTCTGCTGTGCTTTTACCAAATTGTTTTGGAAAAAGAGGAGCACTAAAGAAAATAGAATTACTTTATACCAACGTATATTGAGCTTATGCCAAATGTGAGCGTTTTGCATTGCGTTTTTTTGAAACCTACCCTTTCAAGAATATTAATAAAATCATTTCCATCAGGAAAAGCCTTTACCGATTCGGGCAAATAGGTATAGGCTGAATTATCCTTTGAGACGATTTTACCAATTTGAGGTAAAATATATTTAAAATAAAAGGAATAAGCTTGTTTCATCGGGAATTTTTTTGGTGTTGAAAATTCCAAAATCACTGTTTTACCCCCGGGTTTTAATACCCTGTACATATCTGCCAATCCTTTTTCAAGGTTTTCGAAGTTCCTAACCCCAAATGAAACGATGACAGCGTCAAACTTATTTTCTTCAAAGAGTAACTTTTCTGAATCTCCCATCTGTAATTCAATTAGGTGATCCAGTTTTTTCTGCTTCATTTTCTTTCGCCCCTCATTGAGCATACCTTCAGAGATATCTACACCGATAATCTTTTCAGGTTTCAAAGCCAAGGCCTCTATTGCGAAGTCACCTGTACCGGTGGCAATATCTAAAATTAGCTTTGGTTTATCTTCCTGCAACATTTTTATGGCTTTCTTTCGCCAGATAATGTCTATGCCTAGGCTAAGAACGTGATTTAGCAAATCGTAATTTTTGCTAATGTTATTAAACATATTGGCAACTTGTTGCTTTTTGCCTTCTTTTTGATTTTTGTACGGAACTACTGACATGGCTTCTTATTTCAATACAATATTACTAAGTAAACTTGAGCAATGGAAAATTGTTAATGAATTAATGGTTTGGAGACCTTTCAGGAATTTACTTACCTTTGCAAGAAAAAAGAGCCATGTTGAAGAATGCACGCTTTTTAATGAGTAATTCAGACCATACTAAGTGCCCGGCACCAACGAAGCCGGAGTTTGCTTTTATTGGTAGATCCAATGTTGGAAAAAGCTCGCTTATTAACATGCTAACCAATCACAAACACTTGGCTAAAACCTCTGGTAAGCCTGGTAAAACGCAGTTAATCAATCATTTTGAAATTGATTCACGCTGGTATATGGTCGATCTTCCGGGTTATGGATTTGCCAAAGCGAATAAAAAACTGAAAGCCGAATGGAATAAGATGATTCGAAATTACCTAACCGAAAGGGAAAATTTGGTTTCAGTATTTGTTTTGATTGATAGTCGACTTAACCCACAAGCGATAGATATCGAATTTATTACTTGGTGTGGTCAGTTGGAATTGCCGGTTACATTGATTTTTACCAAGGCAGACAAGCAATCCCAATCAAAAACTTCAGATAATGTGCATCGATTTCTCGATGAGATGGAAAAAATGTTTGTTGAAGCACCGGAGTTTTTCGTAACCTCTGCCATGACAAGTGTAGGTAGAGAAGAATTAAGCCAATTTATAGAAGAAAACGTATCTGAATATTATGAGGAGGGGTAAACACCCCGATCTTTCTTGAGATAATCATATATTTGCAGCCAATAAAAAAATAACTATCATGGAATTTAAAGACATTGCCACTGTTGCTGGAAAACCAGGTTTATATAAAGTGTTGAAGCCCAGTAGAAGTGGGGTTATCCTTGAATCTTTGGATGAAAAAAAGGGTAAACTAGTAGTAGGCGCCGCCCACAGGGGGTTTTCTTTACTGAGTGAAATATCAATTTATACCCTTACGGAAGAAGGAGCTTCTCCTTTACAGGATATTATGGTGAAAATTGAAAAGGAATTCCAAGGTGATACAGGTTTGGAAGGAGCTGACAAAGAAGAATACCAAGCATTTATGAAACATATCCTGCCTGAATTTGATGAAGATCGGGTTTATGCTTCTGATGTTAAAAAACTGATCAACTGGTACCATATTATTCGTACTCAATGTCCTGAGGTCTTGGAAGAAGAGACTGGAAAGGAAGACAACAAAACTGAGGAAGAAGAAAAATAATAGGCATGAATTCATCCCTTGATAATTCATGCCTTATCAAGACAGTTGCAGTAGATTTAAATAATTTACTGCAATTGCCTGATCTACCGGAAGAAATTGACAGAGAGGGCTTGGCAAGAGCCATTGAGCCGGTTATTGCTCACTTGCTCAGTCATGAATTTGAAAGATTTCTCCAGCTATGTTATCGTTTTGACCTTGGGGAAGGAAAAGTGAAAACAATATTAAATACCTGTCCTCCTGAGGAAGTTTCATTTCAAATGTCACTTGCAATAATTGATCGCCAAATGTTAAAGGTTATCCTTCGCAAGAAATACAGCGACTATTAATTGTTTTAAGCAAATTGCTATATAGGTCCCTGAATCAGCTTTTCAAAACTTCTTCTAACTTTTTCACCATGTTGGTAGACCCTATAAAAAAAGGTGTACGTTGGTGTAAACTTTCTGGTTGAATGTCTAAAATTCGATTTTTTCCATCAGAGGCCATACCACCTACTTGTTCTGCTATGAATGCCAGGGCATTGGCTTCATAGATTAACCTTATTTTTCCGTTTTTAGCTTGGTTGGTGGCAGGGTAGAGGTAAATTCCTCCTTTGAGTAAATTTCTATGGAAATCTGCTACCAAACTTCCGATGTACCTTGCTGAAGCACCCTGACGTTTACAACTTTCTAAATAGGAGAGAATATTTGGGTTGATCATTGGTGTAAGCCCTTCATTCATGGTGAAAATATTTCCATCTTCGGGCATTTTCAGGTCTGGGTGGGAGAGAAAAACTCACCGAGTGACCTTTCATAAGTAAAGCCATTGGCTCCATTTCCTGTAGAATATACCAGCATGGTGGAGGAACCGTATAGCACATAGCCAGCTGCAACTTGTTCACGGCCTTTTTGCAAAACATCCTCTTCCTGTATCGGTGAACCTGAAGGAGTTACTCTCCTGTATATAGAAAAAACTGTGCCTATAGAAACGTTTACGTCTATGTTTGAAGAGCCGTCTAAGGGGTCAATGGCAACCACATATTTGCCTTTGCTATTTTGTAGATCGATGACCAAATCCTCTTCTTCAGAAACGATGGCACAAACTTCTCCTCCTTTGGTGAGGGCTCTGGTAAAACGAACATCCGCAATTACATCTAATTTTTGTTGTTCTTCCCCTTGAACGTTAATTTGTCCAAAAGCTCCTGTTACATCTGACAAACCGGCCCTGCTAATTTCTCGGGAAACAATTTTTGCCGCCAAAGCAATGTCTCTCAATAGTTGGGATAATTCTCCCGAAGCAAATGGGAAATCTTCTTGTTTACTTTTGATAAATCTATCCAAAGTAACCCCAACATTATATGCCAGGTTTTGCGTATCTTGTTTGTAAGGCTGTGTCTTCATACCTTTGAAGTTAATAGATTATCGTTAAAAAATTACTTTTTCCTTTCTATTTTCATGATACAACCTTTGGTTTATAAATTTGGTGGAGCGTCTATAAAAGACGCCAAAGCAATTCAAAGAATTGCACAGTTACTCAAAAGTCGATGGGTAAATAACTTGGTAATAGTTGTTTCTGCAGCCGGAAAAACAACGGATAGACTAGAAGAACTTATTAGCTTATCCTTTGAAAATAAGGAATTTAGTAGGCCATTATTGGAATTGATGGAATACCATTTGGACCTATGCAAAGGCTTGTTTGAAGAAGATCATTCGATCTATGCAAGGGTTGAAAATCATTTTGCTCAACTGCATCGTGCACTGGAAAATACTGCGATAAAAGATAATCAAGGGTTTTTTTATGACCAGATAATAGGCTATGGTGAATTGATTTCCACCAGAATAATTCAAGAATACCTATGCCTGATTGGCTGTTCCTGTTTGTGGCAAGATGCACGAGAGTTGATTAGTACGGATTCTCATACCAAAATGGCTAAAGTAGATTGGGCGTTAACCATGCAGCATTGTAGAAAAGCACTTATTCCAAAACTTGAAACATTTCCTGTAGTGACCCAGGGTTTTATAGGAAAGGATCTTCAAGGAAACACCACAACCCTTGGAAGAGAGGGGTCAGACTTTACTGCTGCAATATTAGGTGTAAGCCTTGGAGCTTCGTCAGTTACCATCTGGAAAGATGTAGCAGGTATCCTGAATGGCGATCCGGATCTCTTTCCTGATGCGGTCAAATTCGAATACCTTGATTTTGAAGAAGCTGCCGAGATGACTTATTATGGGGCTAGTGTGATTCATCCAAAAACGATAAAACCATTAAGCAAGCACGGAATATCTCTTTATGTGCAATCATTTTTGGACCCTGACAAACCTGGGACAGTAATTGGTTCATTTGGGCAAGCCCCAAGAATACCAATTACCATAATAAAAAACAATTTGATCCTTATTGAACTTAGAATAAGAGATCTATCCATGTTGGGAGGTTTTCATTTTGATTATATTTATGATGTGGCAGGTGATATCCATGCAGAAATTCAATTGACCCAAGCTGCTGCTGCCCATCTGAATATAGTAATCAACACAGTATCATTGACAGATGAGCAAATCGTCAAAGCCTTTAGGGATATTTTTCATGTGAAGGTGAATAGAGGGCTGAAGCTGATAACGGTTAAAAACCCCACTACGGTAGAATTGGACCATTACAGAAGAATGGAAGCCGATTTAATTCTAGAACAAAGAAGTCTTGATTTGGTGCAATGGCTGTTTAAAGTTTAACTCCCATTAAAAAATTTGGCCAACCAATAGAAATGTAAGTTAATTTACTTTTGGCCTATTTCGGGATGATTTTTTCTAGGGATTCTATAAAGCCGTCCAAAGAACTGTCAAGGATTTCATAAACCTTCTGAAACCCGTCAACACCTCCGTAGTAGGGGTCCGGTACTTCACTAAAGGCAGCATTTTTTTGGAATGATCGCATCAAAAACAGATTATTAACTGTTGTCTTATGTAGGTCTGCTGCTTGTTTAATGTTCAGAATATTGGAATCATCCATGGCAATTAGGTAATCAAAATCCCTGAAATCTGTCCTGTTAAGTTGCCTTCCACGGTGACTTATTTTGATGCCGTTTTTTGCAGCAGAGGCCATGGTTCTCTCATCGGGTAATTCACCTATGTGATAATCTGAAGTTCCGCAACTATCGCAGCATAGATAATCTTCATACCCTTTTTGTTTAATTTTATGATTGAAAAGCGCTTCGGCCAATGGTGAGCGGCAAATATTACCTAAGCATATAAACAATACTTTTATCATAAAACAATCAGTTTCTGTAATTTGTCTGCGTTCCGCAGGGTTTAATAGGAATTGGTTAGATTATTAAAAGGTTAAATTACGGAAATCAATGCACTATCCATATGAATTTCATAAAATATTACCTACATTTGCACAATGAATCCTAAACAGGAATTATTCCTATCTAAAAATGAATGTTGATAGACTAAAAGAGAAGATTACATCAAAGGGCATGAAATTTACCCACCAGCGGTTGGTGATTTATCGGTCTTTGTGTAATTCTCAAGATCATCCTACTGCGGAGATGGTTTATAATCAGATTACTGAAGAGAATCCGAGTATCTCGATGGGTACTGTTTACAAAACTTTAGAAAGCTTTGTTAACGCCGGTATTCTGCAAAAGTTCAGAGATGACCAGGGTTTGATGCGTTTCGATCCTGTGATGGAGACGCACAGTCATCTGTATTGTAATGAAAGCAGCGACATTCGAGATTACAAAAATCCTGATTTGGAGGAATTGCTACATACTTTTTTCAAAGAGAACCAAATTGATGGTTTTGAAGTTGAAGAAGTATCGTTGGTAATTAAGGGAAAAACAAAATAATTTTCTTTTAAAATCATTAAATTATCTATAACAATTAAATTTTATTTTATGTCATTAGTTGGAAAAAAAGCACCTTTATTTAGCGTACCTGCTGTAATTGATGGAGAAGAAATAGTTGAAGATTTCTCTTTAGAGCAATTTATCGGTAAAAAAGATGTTATTTTCTTTTTCTACCCAAAGGACTTTACATTTGTATGTCCTACTGAAATTCTTGCATTCCAAGAGAAATTAGAAGAATTTGAAAAAAGAGGAGTAGCGGTTATTGGCGCATCTTGTGATACAGAAGAGTCTCACCTTGCTTGGTTAAATACACCAAAAGCGGAAGGTGGAATCCAAGGGGTTACTTATCCTATCATTGCTGATCCGGTAAAAACTGTAGCTCATAACTTTGGTGTACTTGCAGGAGATTGGAATTACAACGAAGAAGGTGAACTTACGTACCAAGGCCTTCCTGTTGCTTACAGAGCTACTTTCCTTATTGACAAAGAAGGAACAGTTAGACATGAAACAGTAAATGACCTTCCTTTGGGAAGAAATATCGATGAGATGTTGCGTCTAATTGATGCTCTAAGACACGTTGAAAAATATGGAGAAGTATGCCCTGCAAACTGGGAAGAAGGTAAAGAGGCAATGAGCGCGACCAGAGAAGGTGTGGCTTCTTATTTGTCAAAAAACTAAACAAACCTTTTGTCTAATATTTAAAAACCTGCCAATTGGCAGGTTTTTTTATTTCTTTATGGTATTGAATTTTTTTCTTTTATCATTGTATATGGCGTACAGTTCTCTTGTGAAGCTGTCCAATTCTAAGGACACTGATTTTATATGTTCCACATACTCTCGCAACTCGGCCTTTTTTATCACTTTTTCGGTATGGATCAATTGCGTTAATCCCAATAAACTGGTAACCGGTTTTCTCAATACATGAGAGATATCAAATGATATTTGCTCAATTGCTTTTTCCAACTCTACACGGTTGTTTATATCTTGAAAGCAACCATACAATCGTACACTACCATCCTTGGATTTCTGTGCTTGGGCAGTTACAAAATGCCACCTATATCCATTTTTCGACTTGAATCGGTATTCTGTGTACAGTGGTTTCAAATTATTGAAAGAATCAAATAAATTTTTACTAAAATTTTCCTTGTCTTCAGGGTGTACCAACGCAAAACCTAACTCAGGTGAACTTTGCCATTTTTCATAACTAATATCTAATTGTAGATTTTTTAAACCCCTGTTTAAAAACTCAAAACTTAACTTACCATTTGTATCCTTTTTTAGTAAAAAAATCCCAATTGGTACATTATCTGTTAACTTTTTTAATTCGTCTGCATTGGATTCAATCTTATTCTTTTGTTCCAGAATTAATTTCCGGTGATTGAGATGGTCCATTGCTTTTTTGCCAAGGCGAATAGTGCTTTCCTATGATTGATTGAAATTTCTCTGGGTTTTTGGTCAAAAATACAAAGTGTACCCAAAACATTCCCTCTTGGTGTGGCCAGTGGAGCGCCGGCGTAAAAACGTATTTTAGGATTGCCCTTAACAAATGGGTTGTCCTTAAACCTAAGATCTTTGGTCAGATCATTCACGACCATCACTTCGTTAGGGTTATTGAGGGCGTATTGACAGAAAGAATCTTTCCTACTGGTTTTATTGAATTTCAGCCCGGAATTTACTTTTAACCATTGCTCATTTTTATCTATAATGGTTATAAAGGAAAATGGAACATCACAGATTAATTTTGCAATATTGGCCAATTCATCCAACTCTTTTTCAGGAGCTGTATCTACAACTTGATAAGAATCAAGTTCTTTTAATCTGTCTTCTTCATTTACCATAAGGGCAAAATTTTTATAGGTTAATAGGGGTATATTGAGTGATTTAATTTATGTATCAGGGATATTAAATTACTGTATTCTTATTTTAAATGTTCACCAATTTAAATCAAAGACAAACATTTTAGTAGAAACGGTATGATCCATTTTTTTATATTATTATATTCATTTTTTACTATAATATTTTCATGTTATAAGCTACATGAAATATTGATAATAAGTAAGTTATCACTCAATAAACTAATGTATTAAAACAAAATGTAGTTTACAATTATTTGTAATATTAATATTGGTATTTATTTTTATAAATTTTAATATCATTTTTTAATACTATTAAATCACTATTTATAATTATTCTTTTCTCCTAACTCCAAAGAATATTTTTTGTCCCTGAATATATTGTTCTACTGAATCTGTCATCAATGACTTTTAATTTTTCTTATTTAACGGTTAACCTATTTATTTTACTAATTGAATATTTATTAATTGATATAATTTATTTTTTTAGCACAAATATTTAATTTTTTGTAACAGTTATCTAAATAATTTGATTTTTAGGATTTATTAATTGAGTACTAACACAAAATCAGCCCAACATTTTTGTAAATGTAACTTTGCAAATAAAATGCATCTTGATTAATCGTACCTTTGAATAAATCGAATCTTGAATCAATGGCAGATAAATCTGAAGAGCGCTCTTGTTGCGAAAGTGAAAGTTGTTGCGAGGTAGGAACTAAACCGAAAAACACAAAGCAGAATGTATGGCAATCCCCATGGATCCCCAGTATCTTTTCCTTTATCCTATTATTCGTTGCCATTTTAGCTGAAGATAAAGTGCCATTCAATGTATTTGGTATCAACGGCTGGCTGTTTGTTTACCTCCTTGCCTATTCCTTTGTCGGATTTCCTGTCTTAAATACTGCTTGGAAACTCATTCAAAAAGGAGAGGTTTTCACGGAATTTTTTTGATGGGCATTGCAACCATCGGAGCATTTGCCATCGGAGAATATCCTGAAGGGGTTGCTGTGATGCTTTTTTATACCATAGGTGAATTACTTCAACACGGAGCAGTAAGCAAAGCAAAGAACAATATACAGGCACTTTTGGACATCAGACCAAATCAGGCTCGCGTAATAAAAGCCGGAAATCCCTACTTAGTAAAACCGGAAAATGTGGAAGAAGGGGAAATTATAGAAGTAAGGGCAGGGGAAAAGGTGCCTTTGGATGCACAATTATTAAGTAAAGGGGGAACCTTCAATACCGCGGCCTTAACAGGAGAAAGTTTGCCGGCTGAAATTAAAGAAGGTGAAGAAGTTTTGGCAGGGATGGTCAACTTAGAGGATTTAATAAGCTTGCGGGTGCTGAGACCTTTTGATGAGAGTTCTCTCCAGAAGATCATTTTAACAGTTAAGGAGGCCACATCAAAAAAAGCAAAGACGGAACAATTTATTCGAAAATTTGCTAAAATCTATACCCCTATCGTTTTCTATATGGCCTTGGCCTTGGTGATTATTCCCTATTTCGTGCTGGAAGACTATGCATTCAATGATTGGCTCTATCGAGCTTTGGTATTTCTAGTTATTTCTTGCCCTTGCGCACTGGTGATTTCTATTCCTTTAGGTTATTTCGGAGGTATAGGAGCTGCTTCCAGAAAAGGGATTTTGTTTAAAGGTTCAAACTTTTTGGATGGTATTACTAGGGTCAATACTGTATTGTTCGACAAAACAGGAACATTGACCAAAGGGGTATTTTCCGTTGAAAAAGTGGAAACCTTGCCTAATGCCTTAACCGATTGGACAGTCCTAGCAGCCTCAGTAGAAGCCAATACGAACCACCCCATTGGACAAGCCATTGTTCGGCATATAAATTCAAAATTGTTACCTGTGGATTCACTTAAAGAATTCCCGGGTAAAGGATTGGAAGGGCAGGTAAATAATAGAAGTATACTTGTTGGCAATAGGTTGCTTTTGGAAAATCAACACTCGCTTCAGGTACCTGCCGAATCGGATCCGAATAAAACAATCATTTATTGTGCAATAGACGGAGTTCTTTGTGGATATTTTGTATTAGCCGATGAAATAAAACATGATGCCAAAGCTGCCTTTACCTCGCTTAGAAAACTTGGTATTCAACAACTAATGGTATTATCAGGAGATAAAAAGGAAGTGGTAGAAGCATTGGGAAAAGAACTTAATGCTGATGAAGCTTTTGGTGGAATGCTTCCTGAAGAAAAATATGCTAAAATTGAGGCCATAAAAAAAGACCCGGATAAAATTGTAGCATTTGTTGGTGATGGGATCAATGATGCCCCTTCGATTGCTGCTGCAGATGTAGGAATAGGCATGGGAGGTATCGGTAGTGACTTGGCCATTGAAACAGCCGACGTTGTAATTCAAACTGATCATCCCTCCAAGGTGGCCCTTGCTTTTGAAATTGGGAAAGCTACCAAAAGGATTGTTTGGCAAAATATTGCGCTTGCATTTTTTGTAAAGTTTCTCGTGTTAAGTTTAGGGGCTGCAGGGTTGGCAGGTATGTGGGAAGCGGTTTTTGCCGATGTTGGCGTTGCTCTTTTGGCTGTGTTAAATGCCATTAGGATTAACTATTTATTTAAATAATTAAAGCATGCTATTTACTGCTACAACAAGCCGAAAAAAATATGGGAAATTGTCACCAAGGAGCTTCACTTGGCTTCTAAGGATCCTCATCACCCTTTTCGTTTCGTTAATTTTTGCACCCTGAATGGTGGTCAGCCAGATAGTAGGTATGTTGTGCTTCGTGAAACAACAGAGGATTTGAAATTGTTGTTTTTTTCAGACAGCCGAAGTGAAAAAATCGCTCAGGTAAGGACAAATCCATCTATTTCATTGTTGTTTTACCATCCCTCTGAACGCTGTCAGGTAAAAATTAACGGGGTGGCAACTATTCTACCGCAAAAGGAAGCCAATGAGAATTTTTGGAATAAGATTCCTTCTGAAGCCCAAAAAGCCTACCAGTCCAAATGGCCACCTAAAACTCATGTAGACACCCCTGAAAAGGGAATAATGCTCGAAAGCAAATACAAAAATGATTACTTTTCAGTAATTCAAATTTTTCCGATGGAAGTAGAATGTCTTCAACTTGATAGTAAGGGTCACTTAAGGATTGTTTTTAAGAGAGCACACGCAAAATGGCAATCAGGCTGGTTGGTACCTTAGGCTAATTTTCAATTCAATTGTTCGTTGGGCAAAAAGAATAAAAGTGCTATCTTCAATGGTTTAAAGCCAGCAAAAAAATTTAAATTAATATTTTCCATGCATAACAGAAGAGACTTTATCAAAAAGACCGGATTGGCTACTGCCATTTTGGGTTTAGGCCTTGGAGGGCAGGCGATTTCCATGGCACCTCGAAAGGAACTATTCAAAATTTCATTGGCCCAATGGTCTGTCAACAGATTGCTATTCAATAAAAAGATGGACAATTTGGATTTTGCCGTACTAGCCAAAAAACACGGGATTTCAGCAGTAGAATATGTGAACCAGTTTTTTATGGACAAAGCCAAGGACATGGCTTATTTGAAAGAAATGAAAACCCGAGCAGAGGGAGAGGGCGTTACTTCGGTACTGATCATGTGCGATAATGAAGGAAAATTAGGCGCCAGAGATGAGGCGGAACGTATGCAAACTGTGGAAAACCATAAAAAATGGGTAGAAGCAGCAAAGTTCTTAGGCTGTCACTCGATTCGAGTAAATGGGTATTCTTTTACTAGATTCAGTGCAGATAAAAAGGACTTTGCAGAATCTCAGAAACTAGTTGCTGATGGCTTGCAAAGTCTTTGCGAATTTGCAGACACCATGGGTATCAATGTGATGATCGAAAACCATGGTGGTTTCTCAAGCGATGCCAAGTGGCTCTCAGGTGTAATAAAGGCTGCCGACCACCCAAGAGCAGGTACACTTCCGGATTTTGGTAACTTCCTGATGTATAGAGAAGAAGGAGAAAAAACCCTTAGCTACGATTCATATAAAGGTGTGAAACAGTTGATGCCTTATGCCAAAGGAGTAAGTGTAAAGCCTACGGTATGGGACGGAAAAGGCAATCAATCCCAGCTGGATTATGAAAAAATGCTTTCAATTGTTTTAAAGGCAGGGTATCATGGGTATTGTGGCATTGAACATGGAGAGCAGGGACGTATTTGGGAGAGCATTGTCGAAGTTCGAGAAGAGCTTGAAGCAGCAGAGAAAGCGCTTAGAAGTTCTTTTTCTGTTTAATCCAAAATACAAGCGATCACCTTTCACAGGGTAAAATCAATCAATTGGTTTATATTTTTATTTTATCTTCGAAAATGTTTATTGGCTGATTTTCTTGTATTCCAACATATCGTTAATAGGAAGGTATCCCCCTGATTTATGGAATCAGGGGATTTTTTTGCCTTAGCTTCTTTAATCTATCCATAAGGACATTTTTTTAAAAAAAGATTAAATTTTAATATTTTGATACAGCAATGGCTTAAAGTATTCCCAAAAAGAAATATTTGAAATGAATATTTTGGTATTTTATTATATTAGCATATTCAGTATTGGCTAATTGCTGAGTTTACCTTCATCAATGTTTTGTATTTAATACAGATAAACTTCAAAAAATGATTGATAAGATTTTAACTTATTTTCTCTTCACAATAACCATTTATTCTTGTGCTGAAAAAGAGACTGCATTGCCAAACATTGTCTTGATAATGGGAGATGACATTGGCTATTCAGATATTGGTGCTTATGGTGGAGAAATAGAAACCCCAAATATTAACCGCCTTGCAGAAGGAGGCTTGAGGTTTACCACTTTCTATAACATGGCCAAATGCAACCCCACCAGATCAACCATGCTAACAGGTTTGTATACCGGTGGGGCAGGGGCCGTGCATATTGCCAACCTGACCAAAGCAGCAGGCTATCAAAATATTATGAGTGGAAAAGAGCATTTCGACCCTTGGGTGCCGGAATATTGTAAAGCTGAGAATGTATTTGATCATTCTTTTTATTTCTGGGCCACTACAGAATACTTTCTACCTCCTTCGGGGGAATTTGAAAGGCCTTTTTTTCTGGAAGGCAAAGAAATAAAAGCTGAGGAGATTGAACATGAGCAAAGCCCCATGTACAAAACAGACTTCATTACCGATTATGCTTTAAAATGGTTAGACGAGACCTTTGAAAAAGAAGATCCTTTCTTTCTCTATTTGCCTTATCATGCAGCCCATTATCCACTTCAGGCCCGACCTGAAGACATAGAAAAATACCGCGGCAAATACCTTAAAGGCTGGGATGTTCTTCGTCAAGAACGCTTTGAGCGAATGAAGAACTTGGGAGTGCTGCCTAAAGGTACTCAACTCAGCCCACCCGAAAATAACTTGAACAAGTCAAGGGGGCCTTTGCTGGCAGATTATACTGATTATTATGCTTGGGATAGTTTGTCTGCTGAAAAAAGGATTCTCTTGACTTAGAAATGGCGGTTTTTGCAGCAATAATTGACCGGATGGATCAAAATATAGGAAGGGTTCTGAAGAAGCTAGAGGAGAATGGTAAATTGGAAAACACCATCATCATGTATTTGAATGACAATGGTTCGTGTCCATTTTACACCAATAAGGTAATAGATGTAGCACCCGGTCCTGCAAATTCCTACTGGAGTTTGCGCACCAATTGGGCCATGTTGGGCAATACACCTTTTAGGCAACACAAGCAGTCAGGCCTAGAGGGAGGAAGCCATACTCCTTTTATCGTCCATTGGCCGGAAAAAATAGCTCCCAATACGATTACCGACCAAGTGGGGCATGTGGTGGACATGGCGCCAACTTTTTGGACTTGTTAAAAATCGCTTACCCGGACTCAATTCAAGGTTATCCAACCATTCCCTTGCATGGGAGTTCCTTGTTGCCGGTATTTATGGGTGAGCAGCGGGAAGAGCCGGAATACTTTGTTTCCGGAATGAATAAATTCAGAATGTTTAGAAGTGGTGAATATAAAATTGTTCGGATGAATGGGGGACCATGGGAGCTCTACGATATGACCAAAGACCCTTCTGAGCTTGTGAATTTAGCGGATACCATGCCTGAAAAAGTCAAAGAATTGGCCATGCATTATGAATCCACCCCTGTCGGAAATCCTAATGGGCTTCCTTAAACTTAAAAAGCTAAAAGGAATTCAGCCTGATTGCAATAAATGGCAATCAGGCTGATTGATTTTGGGTTAATTTTGTCCCCAATTTATACTCGGAGATTATATTAAATTAATCCATTAAATAAACAATCATGCTTCTAGGGCCATGAGCCCCAATGACCAATGACTGTTCTATATCTGCCGTTTTAGAAGGGCCGGCGACAAACACGCCATATCCCGGACCTGCTACATTGACCTTTTGATAAACTTCATGCATATTTCCCAAGAGGTTTTCCACTTTAACCAAAACGATCAAATGTTGGGCAATAAATGGCAATGCCCTGTGAATGATTTTTTCCTCGGGAAGCCATATGGCAGCATTTTCTACCACACCCCAATCTCCTTCCAATACAGCCACCTCAATGTGCTCTAATTCATGGGGGTCTTTAACTTTTTCTATATCAAAATTTCCCGCTATTCCATCTACCAAAGACAAAACCTGTTGTTCAGCTGAAAACTTTTCATTCAGGTATTGCTGAATTTGCTCTTTTCCTTCGCCTGCTTTGGCCAAACCACCATTCAATTTTATACTGGCCTGAAACTGTTCGATCAGGTTATTTTCATAAGGGAACTTAGGGTGCTCCGGTAAGGGAAGTATATCTGGTTTGTTCTTTTTTATAGCCGCTATTATGGCTTCTTTGCTACTGTTCATTGCTTCCTGTTTTTACGGTACCAGTCCTTAAAACTCTCTTTTGGCACTTCGGGCAACTCCCTGTGTTTTCCCCAAGCGTTAAAACTATTGTAAACAAACCCTCTAGGACTTATTGACAAGGATTTTCTGGCTAGATTTCCCATCATGTCAAAAAGTTTTGGCTTGGACATTACATTTCCCCCAAATCGCATGGCCCATTTTTTAGAAGGCTGAGATGGTCCTTCTTTGGTAATTACTTGTCGCCATTTGTACAGTTGCTCATGAATATTAATTTTCACCGGACAAACATTCGTACAAGAGCCACATAGGGTGGAGGCAAAAGGTAAAGTACTGTGCTTTTTCAAGTCCATTCCCGGAGAGAGGATGGAACCGATTGGCCCTGGTACCGTGGAGCCATAACTAAAGCCACTACTTCTACGATAAATAGGACAGGTATTCATACATGCACCACAGCGAATACATTTAAGCGAATTTCTGAAATCCTCACGTCCCAATTGGTTGGTTCTACCATTGTCCACTAGGATTAAATACATTTTTTTCCTTTTCTGGGACGGTGAAAGTGCGAGGTATAATTGGTAATACTTTGGCCGGTGGCGCTTCTGGCAAGCAGGCGAAGAAAAACACCTAGATCTGCTGCCCTGGGAATAATTTTTTCTATACCCATACAAGCGATGTGCAAATCTGCCAGGTGAGTACCCATATCGGCATTGCCCTCATTGGTACAAACCACAAAACCACCAGTTTCAGCGATTCCAAAATTTACTCCTGTAATGGCTGCCTTGGCTTGGATAAATTTTTGTCTTAAATGTTGGCGAGCCGCTTCGGTGAGGTAAGCCGGATCATCCGCACCGGCGTCCGTTCCCAAGTGTTCGTGAAAAATATCTCCAATCTCTTTTTTCTTAAGGTGAATGGCGGGCATTACAATATGACTCGGAACCTGTTTGTTAAATTGTATGATCCTTTCTCCAAGATCCGTATCTACTACATCATAACCTTTATCTTCGAGGAAATGGTTGAGACCACATTCTTCTGTAAGTATAGATTTACTTTTCACCAGATTTTTCACCTGATTTTCCTCCAGGATACGCAATACGTGCTGATTGTGCTCGTCAGCGTCTTTGGCCCACAATACTTCAATGCCATTTTCTCTTGCGTTTTTCTCAAACTGCAACAATAAATTATCTAAGTTTGATAGCACATGATCCTTAATTTGAGAAGCATTGTTCCTTAATTGCTCCCATTCAGGGATCTTTTGTGCGGCTACATCACGTTTGCTACGAACATGCCAAAGTGTATCATCGTGCCAATGACTGCGCTCCCCGTCCTTTAGAAACTCTTCTGCTGCAGCTGCATGGGTTGGTGTTGTCTTCATTTTACTTCTGGTTTTGGGTTCTTGGTACTTGACCATTTAGGATTTCGGCTATGTGCATGACCTTTACAGGGCTATTTTCTCGCCGAAGAATTCCTTCCAAGTGCATCAAACAAGACATATCAGCTCCTGTAATAACTTGAACGCCCTGTTCCTCATGGTCTTTGATGCGGTCTTTTCCCATACTTACAGAGACCGCCTCCTCAAAAACAGCAAATGTTCCTCCAAAACCGCAACATTCGTCTTTCCTTGTAAGGTTTACCAATTCGATGCCATTTACCATTTCTAGTAATTGTTTGGGTTTATTAAATTCAACCCCCATTAATTCTGAAGGCTTGGCAAGATTAAGACCTCTGAGCCCATGGCAACTTGCATGAATGCCTACCTTATAAGGAAAATTTGCTTTTAGATTTTTTATTTTTAATACATCGGTAAGAAACTCGCAAAGCTCATAGACTTTTGGTTCGTTGTCTTTACCCGAGTAGATATGATCCTTAGTATGTAGGGTACAGCTACCGGATGGACAAACCACATAATCAAACCCACTAAAGTTCTTTCGAAATAAATCGGCTGCTCCCTCTCCATAATCCTGATATCCTGAGTTGGCCATAGGCTGACCACAACAGGTTTGTTTTAAGGGATAGTCCACATCCACTCCTGCGCTTTCTAAGAGCTCAAGACTAGCGATGGCTACCTGAGGGTAAAATTGATCTACATAACATGGTATAAATAATCCAACTTTCATCAGTGCGGTTATTCTTGGATAATTAATAAATTACAAGAGGTCTTTGTTGACTCTATTTTATAAATATAAGCATCAAAAGTTTTAGTCCCACTGGTAAAACTTAAAATATGGTAAAGGCTCCTGATTAATTATTTTTGTCCTTAGCGAAACACTGTTTCACAAAGGACCTTTTATTGGTGATAGGGTACCTCCCCCAAACTTACATTAAACAATAAACTTAGCAAGGATTCTCTCTACCTCCATCCTGCACTGTGCTGAAAATGTCTAATTCATCACGAACTAAAAAATTCGATAATTATTGAAACTACAACATTAATTATATAAATTGGGTCCTGACTTTCTCATTAACAGTGAGTTTTAAGTGTTCAATTGCTAAGATTTGTTCGAAAACAGGCAATAATTTTAAGTAGTAGGAGGGTCATTGCAAGTGTGAAAGTCAAAATAATAATTTCTTTGTCCTAATTAAAACCACTAATATGAATAAACCCAAACCTATTTTATTATCGATTGAATTATTACTCATTTTTTCAATGGTTGCCTGTACAAACCCTGAAACTGATGAAAAAATAGTAAATATTTCTATTGCACCGGATGATTACCCAACCCTATCTTATCAGGATTTTACGGTAGAGGAAATGATTCGGCTGGAAACAACTGAAGAAAACCTTATGGGCATGGACCTGCGCGTAAAATTTTCTGAAAATCTCATGGCGGTAATGGATGAAAACAAAGCGAATAAGCTTCACTTATTTGACCGGAGAGGAAGTTACCTTAATGCTATTGCCGAGGTTGGTGAAGGGCCTGGAACCATCCGGTCTCTGAGGGACTTTGAGTTTGGAAAAACAGAGGAGGTATTGGTGCTTTCTCCTATTGAAGACAAAGCCAAAATATTCAAATTTTCAAAGGATGGAAATTTCAGTGAAGCATTTGAATTGGCTTATAGCGCGGATTCTTTTATTAGATTAGAGGGGGAGGTTTTTATTTCAAGGAGGGTATAATCTCCCATTTGTAACGCATAGGGTGGTTCGAACAGATGCTGAAGGGAAAATTCAACATCGCTATTTAGAAAACGATTATGAGAACGTAATGCTACCCATGATGGAACGTAATTTTTTTCCATCCGATAAAGGGGTTTTTATGCTTGAAATATTCAACCCAAATATATACTTGCATAAGGCTGATAGTCTTACCAAAGTACTCCATGCTGATTTCGGTACTTATGATTTACCGGCCAATTTTTGGGATGTGGATCTTATGGATAGCTTTGGGGAGATCAATGAAAATGGTTTTGCCACTTTCAAGGGTGTTTTCCAACAAGGAAATTTGATGGTTATAGACATCGTAGTCCAAAAAGGAATGTCTATGTCCAAACACATTTTGTTCAAAAGGGACAAAGATATCTACAAGCTAAAAGCAGAAAGGGACGACGATATGGTATTCTTTTACCCTATCGGTATTAATAAAAAAGAACAAGTACTTTTCCTTACCTACAGATCTATTCTAGAAAAACATGCCCATGAGTTTCCCGAAACATTCTCTACAGATGGCTTACCGAAGAAAGGTTTAGATTACCCCGTGATATTGCACGTAAGGTTAAACGAACAACTATGAAAAAGACCTTGTGTATTGCTATAGGCTTATTACTTATTGTAGCCTCGTGTAAGGAATCGGTCAAAAAAGAAATTGAGACAGGTCCGGTGGAGCTGAAAATTGAAATGGAGGAAATCCAAACGGCTTATGGAATAGATAAATTTGAACTTATCCCTTGGAATTAAATGACAGGTCATTGGTAGGAGCTATTGACAAGCTGATTGTGGAAAAGGATAAAATATACCTACTTGACCAAGAGATTACAAAAAGTGTTTTATGCTTCTCCATTGAAGGTAAGTTCCTATTTCAGATTAATAGTATTGGAGAAGGGGAAGGTAAATTCTTCAAACCATTTGACTTAAACTTGTTCAATGAATCGCTACAGATTTTGGATATAATCCAAAAGAAAATCCTTGTTTTCGATTTGGAAGGCAACTTTAAGCAGGAAAAATCAATCCCGTTTGAGGAACAGGTGGTTAATTTTTTCCCAATCAATGAACACCTTACAGCTTACCATATGGATGGCAGGTCATTTGGATCTGCAGAAACAGACTTTATCAGGGTTTTTGATATTAGAGACACAACCATTTCCATTCAGGGGGTGTCGGATATAGGAAGTACAGATGCTTACCAAGTTCCCATAGAATTTTCTGGACATGCCGGCAATATTAAGTTTCTCCACGCCTGGACAGATACCATTTACAAAATCTCGGAAAAAGGAATAGAGGCTGAATACATTTTGAATTTTGGATCAGACCGCTTGACCAAAGAAATAAAGAAACTTCCTTTAATGGAGATGCGGAAGTTCATAATGGAAAACCCATATGTTTTCAATGTAGCAAATCTTGTTGAAAATGAGGATTACCTGAGTTTTCAATGGACCAGAAGTAAAGCCGGCTATGTCAATTCTGAAGACCAAACTTATATTTCCTATTTTAAGAAAAGCACGGCAGCAATAACGCATTTTCCATTGTCAGGAAATTGGTTGGGTGAAATGAACTTGCAGGGTCCACTTTTTGAATGGAGGATTGGTTTTATGGTTACCTGAACTACGAAGAATGGAATAGGCTATCAGAACAAAATAAAGATGATATTATTAAAGAAGCCACCGGAGTAAATACCGAATTTCTGAATGCAGGAAACCTAATTTTAGTAAAATACAGGCTAAAAGATGCGTAAGTTATGAATATGTCACAATGGTTGTAAATCGATTAATGTACCTGTAAATTCTCTATTTTTGCCCTTATAGAAAAATTACAGTTTCCGTGCAATAGAAACCATAGGGTAACGGAATATTTATTGGTTATTCCGTCAATTCTATATGACAACCACTTCCCATTGTTGGTATTAATTGAAGGCTTTTAAGAATGATAAATCAGAAAAACAGCAGGGATTTTATGAAGATCCGGATGTTTTTTGCGCCAATCAGCGACCTTTTTGGTCTGGATCATTTCATCGGCACCTGTAATATTGCTTGCAATGCAGAGCAAGGTATTGCTACTCAGGTTGGCCAATAGATCTTCGAGCATCCGGTTGTTTCTGAAAGGGGTTTCCATAAACATTTGGGTGGTATTTTCCTTAATAGACTTGGTTTCCAATGATTTGATTGCCTGAACTCTGTCTTTTCTGTCTATGGGCAAATAGCCATTAAAGGTGAAGGACTGTCCATTAAAGCCTGAGCCCATTAATGCCATAAACATCGATGAAGGTCCCGGTAAAGGAACCACTTTGATGCCTAATTTATGGGCCAAGGCCACGGCGTTAGCACCGGGGTCAGCAATACCAGGGCATCCTGCTTCGGAGATAATGCCTACATCATGCCCATTAAATAAAGGTTCAAGTAATTTCTTTAAGTGTTTTTCGGGTGTTTTTTTATCCAGTTTTTCTAGGTGTACCTCTTCTAAATTAACACCTAACTTAAGGCTACTAATATACCTACGTGCTGTTCTGAAATCTTCCACCAAGTAATGTGAGGTTGCTGCGATTACGTTTTTGACTATAGGAGCCATGATGTCCTGTCCTGTTTCAAGTACCAATACATTAGGTATGAGGTATAATATTCCCTTAGCTTTCATTATTTTTGGATTATGGAAAATGGAATGCCTTCTATGGCAAAAGTACTTATTTTTATCGGACTGCTGTTATTGATCGCAGGATTGCTGCTTTGGTTCCTGCCTAAATTTCCTGGATTTAGGGGTTGCCCGGAGATATGGTGTTTAAAAAGAAAACTTTACCTTTTATTTTCCCCTAGGTACCAGTATACTGCTCAGTTTGTTGTTGACCCTTTTGCTGTATTTGTGGAGGAAATTCGGCGGCTAACTCGGTTTATATTATTAATTGACAAGGGTTATATTTTGGTTGGCCTTGAAAGATATACTATAATTAATTTAGCATAGCAGGCCGATCATTGATTGTCAAATGTTCAACCCCATTCAGGGTTGGATATGAGTTGGAGGTCTTTAGTCCGTGGGTTTCCACCCACGGTTATTATTGTTCAGGCCCTTCAGGCCTGATAGACTTTAGGTTTATAGCCTACTTTTCTTGATTTGACTTAAAGGTAATCGGCAGGCAAATTTTCTTTCTCAGTCATTAAATTTTCTTTTTATAAATAACAAGGATTAAGATAAACCAATTGTTTATTGAAATGAAAATTTTATTTTATTGTGAAAATATAGGAGCTCTTTACGAATACAAAGAAGCCTGAAGGGCTTCACCAACAATAGCCACGGGTGAAATCCGTGGAAAAAGAGGCCATGTTTTTTCTCAACCCCGGAGTGGGTTGAATATCCGTTAGTTATGAAAAAAATCGTAACTTTAATGATATCCAAAACCATATTTTATGAGCAGTTATAGACAAATTCTTTACCATTCTGTGATTAACACAAAAGATAGAAAATTAACAATTCCAGAACCTCACTGTCAAACACTCTATAGATATATTTGGGGAATTGTAAAGAACACCGATAGTACGCTTTATCAGATAAATGGAATTGGCAACCACATACATTTATTAACCGATTTAAACCCCACAATATCCCTGTCAGACTTTATCAAGAATATTAAAGTTGCCAGCAGCATGTGGATGAAACAACAGAAAAACTTCCACTTGTGGGAATCATGGGGAAAGGCTATGGGTCGTTTACTTGCTCCTATAATGTAAAGGAACATTTAATATCGTATATCAAAAACCAAAAAGGTCATCACCAAAAAGAGTCTTTTCTGGATGAATATAAACGTTTGCTTAAAGAAAACGGTATTGAGTATGATGAGCGTTTTCTACTAGGCTAGTTCGCTAATGTTCAACCCCATTCAGGGTTGGGTATGAGTCGGAAATCTATATTCCGTGGGTTTCCCACCCACGATTATTATTGTTCAGGCCCTTCAGGCATGTAACTAGATCATATTATTTCTTCGACTACTGTTATTGATGACCGTACTTTTGAATTAAGGATTAATCGTAAGAAGCCTGAAGGGCTTCACCAACAATAGCCACGGGGGAAGCCCGTGGAAAAAGAGGCCATGCTTTTTTCTCAACCCCGGAGTGGGTTGAACAGGCAAGTTGAGCTGGACAATAAAGTAAAAACTAATATTTGCCTTTAAATATTAATTTCCTAGAAAAGTTTTCAAAGTGGAAATCACTGCTTCTGGCTGCTCTGCATGGAGCCAATGACCGGTATTTTTAATATGGATGATGTGATTATCGGGAAACAATTTGTCAATATCTTCCTTGTCACTGCTTTGAATATAGTCCGAATTGGCTCCTCCCATAAAGAGTGCAGGACCGGAAAAAGGCTTGTCAGAAGTTATTTCCTCACCGACATTTTCGATTTTCTTTGATATGACAGGCAAATTAATTTTCCATGCAAAAGCACCTTCTTTACGGGTCAGGTTTTTCAGTAAAAATTGGCGAATACCACGCTCCTCAATATATTCGGCTAATTTGTCCTCTGCTTCTTTTCTGGATTGAAGGTTTTGAATGTCGATTGCATTGAGTGCTTCCAAAATCGTTTGGTGATGTACCGGGTAAGGTCTTGGGGCAATGTCTGCTACTACTAATTTGTCTACCATTTCAGGATATGTTAATGCAAATTTCATCACCGTTTTTCCACCCATGGAATGCCCTAAGAAATTGGCTTTTTGTAAACCTTCTGCTTCCATAAATTCCTTTAAGTCTGCAGCCATTGCCGAATAGTTCCAGGTATCGCTGTGGGGGAATCTCCATGATTGCGCTGATCCAGCAGGTAAAGCGAATAATTCTTTTCCAGCCCTTTCGCAATGCTCATCCAATTATCTGCAGAACCAAAAAGCCCATGTAAAATCACCAAAGGCTTTCCTGTGCCTGTTTTTCTAAAGTTTAATTTCATCGTTGGTTGGGTTTTATACTTCCAATTGTCTGCGGTACATCTGTATGGTATTTTCAAGCCCATAATATAAGGCATCGCAGATCAAGGCATGGCCTATGGACACCTCGTCCAAATAGGGAATTTGCTCTTTGAGGAATTTCAAATTATGTAAATCCAAGTCATGGCCGGCATTCAAGCCCAGACCTAGATCTTTGGAGAGGGAGGCTACTTCCAAATAAGGGGCAATGGCCTTTTCTTTGTCTATATGGAAGGTACTTGCATAAGGTTCCGTATACAATTCCACCCTGTCTGTTCCTGTTTCCTTGGCAGGTTCAAAGTATTTACTTTCCGGGTTAATAAAAATAGAAGTCCTTACCCCATAACTGTGAAGTTCTGCAATAAGATCTTTAAGCAGGTCCTTATGTTGGATGGTGTCCCAACCTGTATTGGAAGTTATGGCTTCCGGCGGGTCCGGTACAAGAGTTGCCTGAGCCGGTTTGGCCAATCGAATGATTTCCATGTACCTTTTATCAGGATAGCCTTCTATATTAAATTCTGTAGTGACTTGATCTTTTAGTGCGAATACATCGTTATACCTGATATGTCTTTCGTCAGGCCTAGGGTGTACAGTTATTCCTTGCGCACCAAAACGTTCTGCATCCAATGCTACTTGGACCAAATCGGGATTATTGTGTCCTCGTGCATTTCTTAAGGTAGCAATTTTATTTATGTTTACACTTAATTTCGTCATGTTCTAAATATCAGCTAATTTTGTGCTAAATTAAATATATTGCGTTAACATCGAAAATACCGATGGGAATAAGACGTTTTTAATTTTTACATCCAATCAAGGAAAAGATCAGTTTTAAACAATACAAGTAAAATAAAGATAAGTCATGAGCTTAAAAACCAACATAGAAAAAGAGATCAAACAAGCAATGCTGGCTAAGCAGAAAGACAGGCTACGTGGATTAAGGGCTATTAAATCCATGATCATGCTCGAAGAAACAAAAGCAGGAAGTGAAACAGGGCTTTCGGATGCTGAAGAGTTACAGATCTTAACCAAGGCGGCCAAACAAAGAAGAGATTCCATAGAAATATTTGAGAAGCAGGGCAGGAAGGATCTTGCCAGTTTGGAACTTACTGAACTTGAAGTAATCAGTGAATTTCTTCCCAAGCAGTTAAGTGATGAAGAATTGACAGCTGAACTGGAAGCAATAATAAGAGAATCAGGGGCATCAGGGCCTAAGGACATGGGAAAGGTGATGGGAATGGCTACAAAAAAATTGGCCGGAAAGGCGGATGGAAAAGCAATTTCTCAAAAAGTGAAATCTCTTTTAAACCCTTAAGACAAAATTGAGCACGATAGACATTATCATATTGGGCATGCTGGCTGTGGGAGCCTTTAGTGGCTACCGTCAGGGGCTTTTTATAGGGATTTTGTCTATCTTGGCTTTTTTTGTGGGAATAATTTTAGCTTTTCGCTTTATGAATTGGGGTGCGGAGCTATTAACAGATAAGGTGGAGAGCTTGACCTTTATGCTCCCCTTTGTGGCCTTTGTTTTGATTTTTTTGGCTGTAACTGTTACCATTAGAATATTGGCTTATCTTGTCAAAAAGCATTAGACCTTACTATTCTTGGGACATTTGACAGTTTTGCAGGAGCCATATTGGGAATTTTCAAGTGGAGTATTATGATTAGCCTTTTAATTTGGGTAGCCAATTCCTTTGAATTTCAAGTGCCTGCAGAGATGAAAAAAGATGCGGTAATCTACCCAATAATAGTACCTGTGGCGCCTACCATGGTAGCTGTATTGGACGATTATACACCTATCATTGATACTGCCATTGCTACTATCAAAGTACTCGTAAATAGCTCTTCCGGTGATTTTATTAATTGATAACTTCGATTCTTTTGCTCACATTCTTGCAGATTATTTCAGAAGAACGGGTGAGGAAGTAACCGTTTTGCGGAATAATGTAAGTTTGGAAGAGGTTCACGGCTTTTCATTTTCTGCTTTAGTGATTTCACCTGGACCGGAAACTCCGGATAAAGCAGGCAATTTAATGGAAATCCTGGCTCACTATTATGATAAAGTACCGATTTTGGGAATTTGTTTAGGGCATCAAGCTCTAGGGACTTTTTTTGGAGCCAAATTGGTTAAAAGTCCTTGGCCTATGCATGGTAAAATTTCTGCTGTTTTTCAGAAAAAACAGCATGATGTATTAAAAAATATTCCAATGCGTTTTAAAGTAACCCGGTATCATTCTTTGCAATTGGAAGAGATTCCTGATAGTTTGGAGGTTATTCTTGAAGAGGATAACGGGGCAGTAATGGCTTTTTCCCATAAGTACTTGCCAATTTTAGGGGTTCAATTTCATCCGGAAGCTCACCTTACTGAATATGGTGATCAGTTGATAATAAATTGGGTAAATTTAATAAATGAATTGAAAGCCCCTCAAATTCATTATTAATGCTCGTTTTGCGATCATTAGTTGTTTTGGCAGGGGATTGAACGGGTAAAAGGGTGAAGAAATTAGGCCAATTGAACAAAGGGAGGCCAATTCACGTTTTATTTTTCGAATCCTTTTAATACCTTTATCTACATGCGTGCGATAGAATTTATAAACAACCTCATTCCTCCTCTAAAATTTACTGACAAAGTAAAGTTAGGGCTTTCCTGGATGGAAGAAATCAGGACGGATATAATTCCTGTTGTAGACAAAGGTTTATTTAAAGGTTTTATCACAGATGAAATCATTTATGAACTCAATGATCCTGAAATGACCCTTGAAATTGTAGAGTTGGTGGGCAGTGCCAGTATTGTTCAGGAAGACCGGCATATTTATGATGTACTGAGAGTCTCTTCAGAAAATGAAGTAAGTATGGTGGCCGTATTGAATAAAGAATTGAAGTACTTGGGGGTCGTTACCCAAGAAGGTGCAATATCTGCATTTACAGATAGCATCTCTATCCAATCTCAAGGGGGTGTACTGATTTTGTCCATGTTTATGACCGATTACAGCCTGTATGATATTGCCAGGGTGGTGGAGTCAGAAAATGCAAAGGTGCTTAGCAGTTTTATATCAGATGATCCCTTGGATGACAGTAAAATTAAAGTAACCCTAAAAATAGATCAGGTAGAACTCCGACACATTAAAGCCACGTTGGAGCGATTTGGGTACAAGGTTATTGACCATTACCAAGAAGAGGAGGGAATCAATAGCGATCAGGATCGCCTCGGTAACTTGATGCGGTTTTTAGATATCTGATCTTTCATGAATATTTTACTTCACGGCATCAATATATCCGCTCAGTTTCAAACTTGTATTCTCCAATTGATTCAAGCTTTTGAAGAAAAAGGATCGAATGTAAAGCTTACCAAAAACTTGTTCAACTCCTTCCGAAAAAGGGGGCTTAAGCTCAATCGTAACACCTTTGAATTCAAAGAATGATTTGGCAGGGATCGATGTGGTTATTTCCATTGGAGGAGACGGCACCTTACTGGATACCATTTCCTTGATTGGCGCATATGAAATTCCGGTATTGGGCATCAACACCGGGAGGATGGGATTTCTAGCAACTATAGCCAAAGAAGACATAAAGGCTGCTGTCAAAGATTTGCTGGAAGGTCATTATGCATTGGAAGACAGGAGCTTGGTAAGATTGGAATCTAGTGTGCCGCTTTTCAAAGGGTTAAACTTCGGGTTGAACGAGTTTACCATTCACAAGAGAGATACCTCTTCGATGATTACGGTACATACTTATATTGACGGAGATTACCTAAACAGTTATTGGGCAGATGGGATCATTGTATCCACACCCACAGGCTCCACGGGCTATTCTTTAAGTTGTGGAGGCCCGCTGATTTCACCCTTGGCCAAAAACTTTGTAATTACACCTGTTAGCCCACACAACCTGAATGTCAGGCCGATTGTGGTTTCTGATGATAGTGAAATCTCCTTTAAAATAGAAGGCAGGAGTGAAAAATTCCTTGTATCTTTAGACTCCAGATCTGCGCCAATTGATGCGTCCGTGGAACTGAAAGTTAAAAAAGAATTATTTGTAGCGAAGCTGGTTAAGTTTCACAATTACAGCTTCTTTGACACCCTCAGGCAAAAATTGAACTGGGGATATGACATGAGAAACTAGTTTTAACAATATTTAACCCACAGTATACTTGGTTGGGTTTTTTATTCGTTGGGTAGTTTATAAATTGCAACGACTTGAATAAATCCAGGTTTTACACATTAGCACTATCAGTAATTTTGGTCTTTATAAGTTTGGGCGTTTCCCAGACTGTAAAAGCCCAACAGCATGAGATAGGTTTAGGTTTAGGTGCGGGGACATATACCGGAGATATCCTTCGGGTTATTGATCCAAGTCAGCTTGGTATTCAAGGAACGTTATTTGGCAGACGAAATTTTGACAATGCCTGGAGCTTAAGGGCCGGGTTTTCCATTGCTAGATTAAATGGAGCGGACAGTATCCGCCCCATAGATCAGGTAGCTGCGACCAGAAATGCCTTTTTTAATGGCACAATGGCCGAGGTTTCCGCAAGGATGGAGTTTCATTTCATAGACTATATGAGTCACAAATCAACCAGTAGGTTTTCCCCATTTGGCTTTTTTGGTTTGGGATATGGTATGTTCTTTGGACAAGGCCAATCTTATGAAGGAGACATACAACCCGGCAGTTACAGCTTGGGCACGGTAATTCTTCCCTTTGGGGCAGGTATAAAATACAAACTTAAGGACCGTATTTTACTCTCTTTTGAAGGAGGAGCGAAGGCTACCTTTACTGACAATTTGGATAAAATAGGGGATGAATCCATTTATTTACCTCGTTACAGAACCGATCCCGGCACGGGAAATCAAGTATTAGAACCAACAAGCATTAACTTTGGCAATCCATCTGACCGTGATTGGTATTACTTTTTGGGCTTTACTATAAGCTATTCTTTTCATCAGATCAAGTGCTACTAGTACAATAATTGACTTCAGGATAGAATTTTTAAAAAGAAGGTTGTCATTTTTGTAAATCAATTAAACCAACAGAGAAATTTGGAATGAATGAAGTGATTGACAAGGGCAATATACCCCGACATATTGCAGTGATAATGGATGGCAATGGGCGTTGGGCTCAGAAGAAAGGTGCCATGCGAATATTTGGCCATAGAAATGCTTTGGCAGCTGTAAGGGATGCCATCGAAGGTTCGGCAGAATTAGGGGTAGATTTTATTACCTTGTATGCCTTCTCTACTGAAAATTGGTCAAGACCCAAAGATGAGGTGGATGCCCTGATGGAAATTCTGGTTCAAGCTATCACAGATGAGGTGCCGACCATGATGAAAAACAATATCAGATTGGAAACCATCGGTGATATTGATAGCCTGCCGGATTCGTGCATAAAGCACCTTAAGATGGGAAAAGAAAAAACCAAAGACAATACCGGTATGACCGTGGTATTGGCATTGAGCTATAGTGGTCGTTGGGAATTGGAAAAGGCTGTTCAGGCAATTGTCAAAAAAGTAGTTAAAGGTGAGTTATCAGCGGAAGCTATCAATCAAAAAGTGATTGGAGAGCACCTGAATACTGCCAATATACCTGATCCGGAACTGTTAATCAGAACCAGTGGTGAAATCAGGATAAGTAATTTTATGTTATGGCAATTGGCCTATACAGAATTATATTTCACCGAAGTGCTTTGGCCGGATTTCCGGAAAAAACATTTGCATGAAGCCATACTTGCTTTTCAAAAAAGGGAAAGAAGGTTTGGTAAAACCGGAGCACAAACAAAAGGCTCCAATTGACACTACTTGTTCTGAAATGAATTGAGAATTTCAGAATTATTGCTGCCCCAGCTCATATATTACTGGGGTTAAATTTGATCGTTTGAAATGAAAAAGAATTTATTAATTATTTACTTGCTGCTATTGACCGGAGTGGCAGAGGCCCAAATAAGGTTGGGGCAAAGCCGGTACACCAGTAAGGAGCCGGTAAATATTATAGACCTAAGTTATACCAGTCCCAAGAAGTATCGAATCGCTTCCATTGAGGCAGTAGGTTTAAGTACATTGGACGAAACAGCCATAATTTCTCTGGCGGGTCTTCGCGTGGATGATCAAATAACTGTTCCGGGTGATGCTATTTCAGGGGCATTAAAAAAGCTATGGGGGCAAGGTATTATTGGAGATGTCAAAATATTGGTGACAAAAATAGAAGGGGATGATATTCACCTTTTATTGGACCTTACCGAGAGGCCTCGATTTAGTCGGTTTGATTTTACCGGTGTAAATAAAACCCAAGAGGGAGAACTTAAAGACAAGGTAAATATTACTGGTAGAGTAGTTAGAGACGATGTGCTCAATACCGCTCAGCGCAATATTAGAGATTATTTCGTGGGTAAAGGCTTTCTGAATACCGAGGTAAAAGTGATCCAAGAGAGAGACACGACCCTTCCTAATAGTGTCAAACTCAGGTTTGATGTAGACAAGAAAAGTAAGGTACGTATCAATGAAATAGCCTTTGATGGCAATGAAAATATTTCTGACAATCGCCTGAAGAAAAAATGAAAGGAACCCACGAGCATGCTCGTGTTTATATATTCAAGGACCTAGTTTCAAGGCTTATAAAAGCCAATCCTAAAAATATCAGCAATGCAGTGGCTAAGAGAAACCCTGTAACTGACGAAGAAGTGAAGGCTTATATCAATAGAAATTTTAAGCTTAATTTCTTTAACGGGTCTAAATTTGTGAAGAGTGATTACCGAGATGATAAAAAGGCCATCATAGATTTTTACAATAGCCGTGGGTATCGTGATGCCGAGATTTTATCTGATAGTGTTTTCCGCTTTGATGATAGCCGGATCAATATTGATCTTGACATAGAAGAAGGCAAGCAATACTATTATCGAAATATTGAGTTTTCAGGAAATTATATTCATACAGATGAGGAGCTTCAAGCCAAACTTGGAATATTCAGTGGAGACATCTACAACAAGGAAAAACTAGACAAAAGGCTTAATTATGATCCCCAAAGAGGAGATGATGTCAGTTCGCTGTACCAAGACAATGGCTATTTGTTTTTTACAATAGACCCTGTGGAGGTAAATATTGCTGCGGATTCTATAGATATAGAATTAAGGATATTTGAAGGTCCCCAAGTGACTGTAAATAGTGTTTCAATCGAAGGAAATGAGCGTACCAGTGATCATGTGGTCATGCGAGAAATACGTATTCTTCCAGGACAATTGTTTAATAGGAAAGCATTGGTAAGAACCATTCGAGAATTGTCTCAAATAGGTTACTTTAACCCTGAAAACATTGAGCCGGACATGAGGCCTAATTTTGAAGATGCTACTGTAGATATTACTTTCCAGCTTGAAGAAAGACCAAATGATCAAATCGAACTTTCCGGTGGTTGGGGTGGTCTCTTTGGTTTTGTGGGTACTGTAGGACTTACCTTCAATAACTTCTCAATCAAAAACATTAAGGATTTTTCTAAGTGGAGACCGCTTCCTGTAGGGGATGGACAGAAACTATCTTTGAGAGTTCAAGCCAATGGTAAAAGCTTTCAGAACTATAGTATATCCTTTACAGAACCTTGGTTTGGTGGTAAAAAACCTACTGCTTTAAGTTTTAGCTTTAATCATTCTGTTCAAAGACAGTTGAATTATTATAGTACCACCAATTTTGGTGAAGAGTTAGGCTCTTTCAAGATTACCGGTGCTTCCGTTGGATTGGCGAAAAGGGTAACTTGGCCGGATGATTACTTCCAGATCAGTAATAGCCTCCAGTTTCAAAATTATAGTTTTGATGAATACGGAAACTACTTTGGCTTAAGCTTTAATACAGGTAATGCCAAAAGTGTGGCCTTGAATACCACGATTTCCAGAAATAACCTAGACCAAGCCATTTATCCTAGATTTGGTTCTAATATTACCTTGAGTGCTTCACTCACCCCTCCTTATGCGGCTTTGAACAATGGCCTGAACAGTGAATCTACCGATCAGGAGAAATACCAATGGCTGGAATACCACAAGTGGATGTTTGATGGGTCATTTTACACTCCTGTAATGGGGTCTAATAAGCTAGTATTGAGCGCACGAACTCACCTGGGCTTCTTAGGTTCTTATGGTGACAAAACAGGCATTATTCCTTTAGAGCGCTTTGTTTTGGGTGGTGATGGGATGAACATGATGAACTTTGCTCTCGGCCAAGAGATCATTGGTCTGAGAGGTTACGAAAACCAATCCATTACCCCGGGTAAAGAATTTAGAAACCAACCGAATGCACCAGTAGCCTATGGTGGAGTAGTTTATAACAAACATGTAATGGAGCTTCGTTTCCTTGTTTCTCCTAATCCTTCTGCAACCATCTTCTTACTTGGTTTTGCAGAGGCTGGAAATAACTGGGGAAATTATCAAGATTATAACCCCTATGATTTGAAAAAATCTGCCGGTTTTGGTGCGAGGATATTTATGCCGGCATTCGGTCTATTAGGTATTGATTGGGGGTATGGATTTGATGGGGTTTCAACAACTAGTGATCCTAACCCGGGACCAAGTGGTGGAATGTTTCACTTTACCATTGGTCAACAATTCAGATAATTATGGAAAAGTCCCTGAAATTGTTATTTTTGCTAACCTTTTTGCCCATTGTGTTAATGGGACAGAAATTAGGCTATGTTGACACAGAATATATTCTCAACAAGCATCCGGATTACAAAAAGATTCAGGGAGAAATGGAAGCCTTAAGTTCGGAGTGGCAAAAAGAGGCACAAAATTTGGAGGAAGAGATACAACAGATGTATAGTGACCTTCAAGGTGAACAGGTTTTACTTACCGAAGAAATGTACCAGGAAAGACTGGAACTTATAAGAGAAAAACAAAAAGAGGCTCGTGCCTTCAATAACAGAATATTTGGCGAAAATGGACAGTTGTACCAAAAACAAGCAGAATTGCTACAGCCCTTACAATCGACCATCTATGATGCCATTGACAGGGTCTCTAAACGAAATGGCATTGCCATTTTATTTGACAAAGCATCAAGTCCTACGTCCATAATCTATACGGACCCAAGACATGATTACTCGGATTTTATCATTGAAGAATTAGGATTAGAAGAAAACAATTAAAATTAACAAAGTTTAACAATTATGAAAGCAAGAATTTTCCTATCAGCAATTGCCCTCTTTTGCTTTGGATTTGTAGCAAATGCACAAGAAGTCAAAATTGGATATACCAATGTGGAGTATATCATGAGCTTGATGCCGGAGATGGAGCAAATAGACGCTGATATCAAAGACTATAGCAACCAATTGGGTCAGCAAATCCAAACCAAAAGTACAGATTTTCAAAGGCAAGCACAGGCTTTTCAGCAAGCTGCTCCTAACATGACAGAGGACGCAAGGAACACGAAGCAACAAGAACTTCAGAAATTGCAACAAGAAATTCAGAAGTTTGAGCAGGATGCGCAAGCAGGTTATCAAAGAAAGCTTCAGGAGTTATTACAACCGGTTCAAACCAAAGTTTACAACGCGATCAATTCTGTAGCAGCAGAGCATAACTATACTCATATTTTATCTGAGTCTGCAGGACAAGCACCAGTGCTTTTGTATACCAAAGACAATGATCCATTTACTGATCTTGTTTTGGCTAAATTAGGTATTGAAGCTACGGAGGAACCCGCTGCCAATTAATTAAAACTTAATAAAATTATTTTATACCCGGTTGCTTTTAAGTGACCGGGCTTTTTTATTTTTGGACTTCTACTAAATTTATAGCTTATGAAATGGAGATTTTTAATTGTTTGTTTTTTAGCGTATTCACCCCTTTTTGCTCAGGAGGAAGTTGCTTATGATTTAGAAGCGGTGGAAGTAATGCTAGATGCTGAGGTAAATGGCTATCGGACATTTAAATATGCCATAAGAAACAACGGGCCGGAAACAGCTCCTGCAGGCACTTATCGTGTGTTTTTGAAGGTAAATGGCAAGATGATTAGCTTTGACACCAAAACTTCCGCTATAGCATCAGGAAAATCGCTTGTATACTCTTCGGGTGAAAAATTTCCTGCCAACCAACCCGGAAAAAAATTAAAATACCGATTGATAATTAATACTAAGGATAGAAAAAAGAGTAACAATAAACTTAAAGGAGAGATTATCCTTTAGATCATAGCAGCGTTTAAGCAATCGGTCTAATGTTTAAAATTTAATTCCTATTGGACTTGCTTAGCCCTATCTTTAAGACTGTGGCTAAGCAAGTTTTTTTCTTATGATTCCATCATTCAGGGAAAAGGCTTCTATCTAAATTGGGAACAATTCTCAGCGCATTTTTATAGTAGACTTTCTTGAGTACTTCATCAGGCAGACCCAAGCCATACATGCGCCAATAAGCGTGGTATTTCTTGTAATAAGGGAAATATTCATCCTCTGTTTCCAGTACCCTGAAATAGGTGTAAAACTCCTCTTTATTATAGGCGTCTTTTCCAAAGAGAATCCTGTCCTGGTATTCAATGAAAAACTTTTTGGCCGCCCTTGGTTGCCGGCCAAATTCAGCAATGACGGCTGCGATTCCAAAATTAACATTAGGGTATTTGTCCAAGTGTTTGGCAGCCTTTTCCAGATCATTGGCCATCCAGCCCATGTGGGCATTGATAAAAGTTGTGTTTTTGTGTTTCTCAAAAATACCATGCTGCTCTGCTATAATTTGTTCGAAAGGGGCAGGGTTATTCGCACCTCTCTTCCTATTGGGTCGCAATTTTAACTCCAACCAACGCTCATTGTTACTATCCATGGGCTCCCAAAAGGGCGCAGGGTCGGCAGCATGAATAAGAACAGGGATCCCCAATTCGCCGCATTTGGCCCATATGACGTCCAGATCCGGATGATTGATAGGAACCCTTTTGCCATGTATATCTGTCACACTCAAACCCAAGCTCTTGAAGATTTTGAGGCCATTTGCACCATTTTTCACATCTTCTTCAAGGATTTTTACTGCTTTCTCTTTCCAGTCTTTCTCTCCAAACCCGGCAAAGGAAAGGTTAGTAAAAACAATAAACCTTCCTGGGGCAAATGTATTAAACGCGTTGATCATGGAATTTAGGTATTCCTGTCCATTGTTATCGCCTCCAATTCGGGAAAACCGTTTACCACTTAGATTTACCATAGTGGCCATATTTATCTCATCCATTTCTCCGATTAGTTTTAAAATAAGGGTTTCATTAACATTTCTCTGGTGACTGTGAATGTCAACAAATGGAAACTTCGCTCTTTTGACCGGGTGTTCAGGTACCACCAAAGTGGACTTAGGATTGTAAGTTTCGAAATCCATTTCCTGTGCCATTAGAGAGTAGTTGAATAAAACAATGAGCAGAGGAGTAAGAGCGATGCGGCCAAAGCTATTTTTCATTGGTGGGAATGGTTAGGTGTTCAATCCTTAATTTATGACTAAAATTTCAATTTTCAAGCTACAAACTTTGGCATTTTCGCCAAACGCTTCTGTTGTGGAAGTATATGTGGAGGGGAGCAATAGAAATAGTGTAATCTTTTTTATCTTAATTCTATTTTACCACAGACACCATGTAGCAAAAACATGGTAAGGGCCGTATGGATATAAAACCAATTTATTATTAAATAACCCATTTATGAAAAAATTTACTTTTCCTCTTTTGTTCTGTTTTATCCTTAGTTTTTCTTGCAATGAAGATCAGGATCCGGAGACTATTTGTGGGGTAACCGACCCGCTAACTAATTTATCTTGGCTAAAAACTTTGCAAGAAAACTACGCTTCTGATGAAATGTCGGAATACAACTATATAGGTCAGGCCATTTATGAGGGTCAAACGGTGTTTTATTTGGCCAGTTGTTGTCCTAATTGTAATTGGCAGCTTATTACTTATGACTGCTCGGGAAACAAAATTGAGGAGGACCATACGCTAGATGATCTTGATTCCAAGCAAACCATTTGGAAGTCAGAAGATTCAGAATGTGTATTCGACGAATAGATTCAATTCGGATTTTGTAGATGCGGCAAATAATTCCTAAACCCATTCTCTCTAGAAATTGGGTTTAGGGTATATTGCCAATGTTTTCTTTTATTTCCTGGTATTCAGCCTTTAGCTTATTAAGTTTGTTTTTTGGGCCAAATATTCGGCTTTTAAAATCAAGCCCTTTTGAAAGTTCCGTTGTAATATGGTATCGACATTGTCTGCATTTTTTACTGTATTGCAGGTTCTGCAAGAGGAGACTAAATTAGATTTCCAATCGTAGCCACCATCTGCTTTGGCATGAATATGATTCAAGTAAAAGTCAGGTGCTTTAAGTTCACAAAGACAATAGAAACATTTGTTATTGTCTCTTTTTAGAATCTCGGTTCTTTTTTTATCATCGGAAAGAATATTGTCCTCTGAGTCGCCATACATGCTTTCTTCTATGGCATCTTCGTTTTTAATCAACTTTTTAATGGCCTTTATCTCTGAAGGTAATTTCACGATGTATTCGTTGATTTTTCCGGGCCGGTGAACCTTCTTTAAGATCCCAAATTTTACCAGATCATTAATCCCTCGTTTGACAACGTCTTTAGACATAGGGTTGTCAAAATTTGATAGCATATTTTGTCCCAAAGCAGCAATTTTCACCTTAATTTTCCGATTACCTATGGAATAATAAGCCCTTTTAAAAAACAACATGTAAAGAGCAAAGGAGCGAACTTTTAAGAACCTCGGTAAATACTTGGTGGCGTAATCAAACTCTATTAGAAAATCCCGAAGGGAGATGGATTCGTAAGCAGGCTCCTCGGTATCCGCAATAATTTCTTCAGCTTTGTTTAAAATGTATTTTTTCATGTATTAATCATTGCTAATTATTCGAATTGCCTATGGTTTGGCCTATAATCCCTATTTTTTGACTTTAATTAATGCTTAAAAACGAAATATTTCGCCATTTTTCCAAATAATTCATCGCTAATAATCCCCATTATTTTCCTTGATTGTCTGTTAACAAAACCATGGAGCTAAAGCAGTTATAAAAAATCTCAATTCAACCTATCTTCTAAGAAATGGTTTTGAGAAAATGGAGGCTTGGACAAAAATTTAAGTCTAGACCAACTTTATGGGCTGTTTGTAATATTTACACTATTTTTGAAGCAAATTAGAGCTACAAATGATAAAAATTTATACCGATGGAGCGAGTAGGGGCAATCCCGGAAACGGTGGATATGGGGTGATATTACTTTATAAAAATTTAAGAAAGGAGCTTTCCGAAGGTTTTCGCTTGACTACCAATAACAGAATGGAGTTGCTCGCGGTTATCAGGGGTCTAGAGGCATTGAAAGTAGAAGGGTTGCCAATAACCATCTTTTCAGATAGCAAATATGTGGTAGATTCCGTTCAAAAAGGTTGGATATGGAGTTGGCAAAAAAAGGGGTTCAAGGGTAAAAAACATGGACCTTTGGAAAAGGTACATTCCCTTACATTTAAAATACAAACCTACCTTTCAGTGGGTAAAAGGTCATGCCGGAAATCCACTCAATGAAAGGTGTGATGAATTGGCGGTATCAGCAGCCATGGGAAATAATTTGCCTGCCGATCAGGGTTATGAAGCAGAACAAAAAGGCTAATGGGACGCCGGCCAAATACTTATTTCCAATTCAAACAATTTAGAATAGAACAGGAGCGATGCGCGATGAAGGTGAGTACAGACGCAGTAGTGCTTGGGTCAATTGCAGTGGCAAAGTCAATTCCAGGTAAAATTTTGGATATTGGTACCGGTACAGGTGTGCTGGCCCTGATGATGGCACAAAAGTACCCGGTTGCCAGCATTGATGCGGTGGAAATTGACAAGGAAGCCTTTGAACAGGCTAGGCAAAACGTTTCCTTTAATAAGCTAGGGATTAATATCAAGGTTCACCAACAAGCCTTTCAGGAATTTGAACCAGGTAATATAGAGCAATACGATCTGATTATCACCAATCCTCCTTATTACAGTGGTCAACTGCAAAGCAGCAAACAAAACATCAATTTGGCCAGGCATGAACAGGGCCTCAACTTCACCGATTTGTGGACGGGAATTGATCGTTTGCTGAAAACAGAAGGGATGCTATGGCTAATATTACCTCCCAAAGAGATGGAGGCTTTTAAAAGCCTTGGAACAGAGAAGGGCTTTTACGCAAATACCCAAACCCTTCTTCAGGACCGAGAAACAAGTAAAGTTCACCGTGTTATCGCTTCCTTTGTTAGAATAAAGCCAGAACAACCCAAAAAATCTGTATTGGTTATAAAAGATGCAAACAATGCCTATACTCCCGAATACATTGGTTTATTGAAAGATTATATGCTGCATTTTTAACTTAAATGGGCCAATAGCTATTTCTGTTTCTCGCTATTGGCCATCCCATTTTTCTATTTAGCAGGTTTTATAACCATCGCCATTCCCTTGTGTTTTCCCAATTTGAAATTCATCACATCCTCTGACGTTAGGTTTCTTTTCTCTAAAGCTACCCTGCTGTGGGTTTTCATTTCTTCATCATCCGTGAAAATTGTAGCGGTGTATGCTTGATTTGGGTCTAAAAAATCAAATGAGACTTCACTGTCTCTTTCCTGTAACCCATTAAGCGCGCCGATAAACCAGGTGTCTTCACTTCTTCTGGCGACAACTGCATATTCTCCCGGGTAGCCGGAAAGCACTTTAGTGTCATCCCAAACGGTAGGCATTTGGTCGAAAAATGTCAATTCGGGCACTTCTAGGATAAAATTGGTACTGTTTCCGGCTCCTTTATGTGCTCCGGGAGAATTTTCAGGTCGGTCATACCAATAAAGGAATTGCCAGGGGCTGTAGATCATAACTGCCTTTGCCAGTTGCGAAGCATGTGAGCCCATTTTACTGTCTACTCTTTCTGCAAAATAGCAATTGGTATGGTCACCGGCACCTGCCAGCATACGGGTAAACAAGGTTTTTAAAACCATGGTATTGTCAGGAGATTCCTCATCCCCACGAATACCTTCTTGCGTCATCAGGTTTGGATAGGTGCGGGAATAGCCCGTTGGCCGGTATTCATCGTGTATGTCTATCATAAGACCATGGTCTGCGGCCTTTCGTACCGCCTCATGTAACCAACTGGTCCATTCCTGTGGACCTACATTAACAAAGCCATATTTGATACCTTTTACTCCCCATGATTTTAATAATGGCAATACTTCATCCAGTTGTTTTTCTAAAGCTCTTCGGTTGACATACAAAATCACCCCTATTCCCTTGCTTTCTGCATATTTGATTACCTGCTTGAGGTCCAGAGGGCCTTTGGAGCGGTTTGGATCTACTGTAATGGTGGTCGCATCCGAAGCGTCATCGTATTCATTTCCATACCATCCGGCATCAAATTCAATGTATTGTAAATTGTGTTTCACAGCAAAGTCTACACAGGCAATCCCCCATCTGTGGTGAGCGTAACTTCACGAATAACCTTTCCGGGTTTTATCCAATCTGAGTTTTTTATGGCATTTGGAGCATTGAGGTTCAATAGTAGGTAATTGTTTTCCAGTAATTCACCTGCTGAATTTCCTGCCATAATTGTTCTCCAAGGGCTTGTAAATTGCCGATCAAATTGAACTTTTCCATCAAGACTGGCGACCAAAGCTGTAGGCTTTTCCTTAGACAATTCAAACTTCATTCTGGCAAAATCAACCAAAGCAGCTTCACCCAAGGCTACAAATAAGGAATCCTGAAGCTCCACTAATAAGGGACGTTCCACAATTTTTTCGCCTATTTCGCTAACTTTTTGTTTGATAATTTCTCCTTGAGCCCTTTCAGAAATCCATGCCTCTGCATGGGCAGGAAGAGAAAATTCGGTTAGTTCAGCATCAATGGTAACCTTTCCGGGATTTTCAAATGCATACTGAAAGGCAAGCCCTTCATTGTATGCCCTTATGTTGAGTTGGAAGAGAGGCGTTTTTTGGTCCTTTTGACTAAAGGTAACAATGGCTTGATGGTATTGCTCTGGATAAAGGTTTCTTTCACCATAAACAGGCTTCCAATCTGTTGCTACTTTACTTTCTTTAACCTCTTTTATTTTAAGGCTTTGGGTGATATTGCTTGTGTCAGAAAGCTCAAATCCAAGTATAGACTTTCCTACGATCTCTTTATCATCAAAAAATGCGCGATAATATAGCTGAGAATCTTCAGTCAGCAATTCAAACCTAAATTTTCCATTAGGGCTGCTTACATGAACATCATTGGCGCTCGTGCAGGATTGAAATACAAGCGCTAAAACAAAAATCCCAAGAGATCTAAAAATATTTTTCATTTAAAGGTAAGGTTTATTGATAGGAATATTTTCTGTCAGGCAATAAAGAATAAAATTTCGATGGCAACATTTCAGTTTTCGAGCAATCATTCCCATTTTACATATTTCCGCCAATTGTGTTGTTCTTTAAAGCCAAGTACTTCACGTATTTTTTTATTTGAAAACAAAGCTTCATGTTCTTCCAATTCACGGGTAATCGGCACACCGGGGAAAAATTGTTCTGCCAATTCTTTGCTAGGAATAATAGCACCATTGTGATCATTTCCGGCGTTGAATACCTGGTAACCAAGTCCGTCTTTTTGCAAACATAAGTCTACAATCTGTCCAAGGTCTCGGGCATCTATATAACAGAAGGCATTTCTTCGGCGCACTTCAGGGTTTTTAAAGTAATGGGGGAACAGCTGCTCATATTCATGGGGCTCAATCACATTTCCTATGCGCAAGGCATATATATCAAAGCCTGATCTACGCTGAAAACTGCGGGCAGTTTTTTCATTGACTACTTTTGATAAGCCATAACTGTCCATGGGGTCAACATCATAGTCTTCCTCCAAAGGCAAAGAATTAGGATCTGTTGGGCCATCAGAAAAACAGACACCATAGGTGGTTTCCGAAGAAGCAATGATGATTTTCTTAATGCCAAGTTTTACAGCGGCTTCAATCACATTGTAGGTACCCATGGTATTGACACGGAAAGTTTCATTGTCAGGGTTGATCAGAATTCTAGGAACGGCAGCAAAATGCACTACTGCATCAAATTTTGGTATCCCATTGCCAGGCTCTAATTCATCTAAAGCGGCGTAGGAACTCATGGCATTGAACATTTGCCCGGAGTCTGTTATATCAGCTATCAAATTGTCAACCCCTGGATGATTCAAAGGTTTCAGGTCTACATTCATTACGCGATGTCCTTGAGCTAGGAGGTAAGGGACCACATGTTTACCTGCTTTTCCGGATCCTCCGGTAAAAAAGATTCGTTGTTTATTCATTTTTATTGTGGATTACTTTAATGGGCTTTCATTTAACATTCAGCAATATTGACCGAGATTTTTGCCAGGCCTCCTTCAGATGTTTCTTTGTATTTTGATTTCATGTCCAAGGCCGTTTCCCACATTACCTGGATAACATTGTCTAAACTCAGCCGGGCTGCAGAAGAATCGCTTTCCAGGGCCATGTTGGAGGCAGTGATGGCCTTAATGGCCCCCATGCTATTCCTTTCAATACATGGAATTTGTACCAGACCTCCAATTGGATCACAAGTCATGCCCAAGTGGTGCTCCATTGCTATTTCTGCGGCTTGGCATACCTGTTCTTTTCTCCCGCCTAGTGCTTCTGTAAGGGCGCCTGCTGCCATAGAACTTGAGACACCTATTTCAGCCTGACATCCTCCCATGGCTGCAGAAATAGTTGCCCCTTTTTTATAGAGGGTACCTATCTCTCCTGCAGTGAGTATGAATTTCACGATTTCATCCTCATCAAAATTTGGCGTAAAACAGTGAGCATACATCAGTACTGCAGGGATCACGCCTGAAGCGCCATTGGTAGGTGCAGTAATGATTCTACCAAAAGAGGCATTTTCTTCATTTACCGCTAAGGCAAAAACACTTATCCATTTATTTACGGTATCAAAATCTTTTGGTCCATTTTTAATGGCTTTGATCCAGTCTGCTACATTAGCAAACTTTTGGCCTTTCAAAAATTTCTCATTTAAGTCGTAAGCTCTTCTCCTTACTTTCAGTCCTCCCGGTAGCATTCCGGATTTATTAATACCTCTAAAAATACAATTTTTTATTTCCTCCCAAATATAAAGGGCTTGTTTTCTAGTTTCAGCTTCAGTTTGCCAAGCTGTTTCATTGAGCATTACCAGTTCAGAAATGCTGAGGTTTAAGCGATTGCAATTGTCTAAAAGGTTTTTTTGGGAGTGGCATGGGTACTTGCTGGTAATGGGATTTGTTGCCACATGTCCTGTATTTTGTTTCACCACAAACCCTCCCCCCACAGAGAAATATATTTCCTGAAACAGAACCATCAATTAATTTGGCTTCAAATCGCATTCCGTTTGGATGATAATCTAGGCTTTTGCTGTATTCAAAAAGGATGTGTTTGTCATAATTAAAAGAAATGGAATGGTCAGCTGAAATGGAGATGCTCCCTTTACTTTTAATTTCTTCGATCTTTTCACCAATTTTATCAGTGTCAATGGTCTTAAAATCCTCATTTGAGAGGCCAAGAATGACGGCAATATCTGTTCCATGGCCTTTTCCTGTCTTGGCCAGTGAGCCAAATAAGGTAGTACTTATTTCCGCAACCTTGTTGAGCTGGCTATTTTTCCTCAATAGGTCTAAAAAGAATAAGGCTGCCCTCCAGGGGCCCATGGTATGTGAGCTGTACGGTCCTATGCCTACCTTAATAATTTCAAAAATACTTATTGACTCCATATTGATTTTGGGCCTTACCAATTACAATTAATAATGTCATGTAATTTACGCCTAAGGATCCAATAGGTAAAATATTATGCTTGCTAAACAGAAAATTTATCCCCCTTCCAGTTCAGTGGATTAGTCGCTGTATATTGTTGTATCCTTTAGAATGAGGAAGAATTCCGGATTATTTAGCCCTGCCCAATAAATTAATAATTAACAAAAGCCATTCATTTTATTCAATGGTATTTGCTTTTTTGGATTGCTTTATGGTGAGTGCATGGAGAAATTCAGGGGCAAAGTCGGCCCCACAATCCCACCCAATAGTCCAGCGGTCTTGGGTGAAGTTTTTAAAATAATTTATATCCTTCAATGGTTCGAAGACTTCTCCCCATATTTCATCTTTTAAATCTACAGTACCGGTTAATCCGTCCGAAAAAGTTAACCTTATTTGGTAATCTGAGACGTATTCCGCTTGCTCGACTTTTATTAGAAGTGTATTTGCTGTCATTAGTCTAAAGGTTTAATTCTTTTAAGAGGTTTCCGTTCTTCAATACGGTTCCAGTTTTCAAGTAGCGCTTCTTTATATTGATCAAGCCAATCATACACAAGGCCTAGTGCTCTTCTTGACATTTTACCTGTTAATTCTCCTGTTTCAATGTTTACAATCCCCTCATAATCCTGATATTCTACGTGAAAATGAGGAGGATTATGTTCATTGAAGTACATTTTAATAATTATTCCTTAAAATCTGCTAATCTCTGGCATCCTCATTATTCAAAGTTTAACAGTTTATTATACGCAAATCCGATGTAAACAATTGGCATTAAATGGATAAAATATGAATTTAGGATTACTATTTATGCTTCGGAATCCTAAATTAGGACCTGATTTTTAAAGAGGTAATTATTCATAACCTTCCATCTACCCCCTATAGATAGCTCTTGGATAATCTGACATTCTGATATTGTCTTTCTCTAATTCATTCAATGCATTTTTGGCAATCCATTTTGCCGCAGGGCTTTCAATTTCCAGTATTTCTTGGGCCACAAGGATGGCTTTTTTTGAGGTCAATGTTTCTTTTCCCAATATTGCGCAATGCCCAATTCACCGCTTTTTTGACATAGACTCTTTCATCATTTGCTTCTCGCTTAATGATGGGAAAAAACGCTTCAAATAGCACGTTGTCTGACAATTTATCTGCCATACAGTAGGAAGCCATAATTGTAAAGCCTGCTCTTTTTTCAAATTCAGGTTTCCTTTTTGTCCATTCCAAGATCTTTTCAAGGGCGAAATCACTTTTAGCAAACAGCCCCATAGAAAAACTATCACATATCTCCCAATTCTCAAAAGTTTTGACCCATTTTTCCATCAAGTCAACGGTAACATCCTTGGGCTTGAAAATTTTGCTACATAAAATGCGGGCTTCGTAAATACCGCCATCAAAAAGTTGCAGGGCAAGTTCATTGTCCTTGCCAATCTCTTTAGCGATCTTCTTTAGTTCTGAATGATATATCCCCAAAGAATTATTAGAGACTACCCCATATTTCTTTTCCTTAAAAATGACTTTCTCTGGATTTTGAAGCGCATAAAGCCGGCCCATGATTTCCTTGTAAGTCACTGTTTTTTATATTTTTAAATTAATATTATTCGCCTAAATCCTAAATTTCACCCTAAGATTCTAAAGCATTAATAATTAACAATTAATAATTAACCATTAATATTTATCATGAATAAAATACAACAGCTTTTGCAACTCTTTCTTTTGCACACTGGAGCTTCCGGTGTAGTTGTTAAAGAAGGTGCTGAAAAGCAAGGTTTTGCCACTTTTGGTAATAAGGAACCCACTTAGGGCAGTGCTCATAGCAAGGGTGCCTGTTTTGGCGTAGACATAAGCAGGTTCACCGGGGTCTGCAGGATACCAGTTGCGGATAGTACCGGATTCTCCCCCTGCCGGGAAGTAAGCCTTAATTTTTTCCATAGGGATTTCTGAATGGATTTTTTGAAGCAGTTTGATAACCGAGCGAGGGGTAAACATATTCTGTGGAGAAAGCCCAGATCCATCCACCCACTGCGGCTCATCAGGCAGATCTGCCAAATAGTGTTCCTTTGCATAGGAGATACCAGCTCGGATATTGATTGAATCTAAGACTGCATCCGAGACCAAAACCATCAACTGTTCTGCCAAGAAATTGTCACTGATTTTCATCATCTGCGCATATAGGGAATCTGCCTTAACCGTTTGCAATTTCTCATGTGGTCCTTGGGTAATGCCTTTGTTTTCCAGGAGTGTTATTTGTTTTCCTACTGCTTCCTGCAAGAGGTTTTTGGTTAATGTGGCAGAGGTAATAAAAGGTTTATCGGTTGCAAAAGTCAAGCTGTCTTTTTCTTTGTTTATGGCATATTCATAGGTGTTTTTCTTAAAGTCTCTTTGGATAAAATAATTTTCCGGAGGCGTTCGATTTGATGGCATTAGAGGTAAAAGGACAGATTTTGGATAGGAGATGCTTCCGCTAACTCAGCTCTTTTAGAAAAGCGCAATACATTTCCAAAAATAGGCATGGCGGATCTTTCGGCAGCAAAATAGTAAGGAAACCAGTTCCAAGACCATCCGGGTCCATAACTGGAAAGTTGCTCAAAATTATCAACCATGAATAAGTTTTTAGGATTTGCTTTGAGAAATTCCACTACAGTACTGTCCTTAAAGTCCGGGTGTAAAAGTGAAGGGTCTCCTGTTCCCCAAAAAATTAGCGAATCGCCCTGGTAGGTATAATTCAAACCGTTGATGTATCCATCACCTAGGGCTTTGTAACTGGAATAAAAGGTAAATATTTTGGTATTGGAGGCTGGGATAAAGTATTTGGCTTCGTTTAATTTTACCAGTGTTTTGTCCTTTACAGGATCATAAAGCATAAAGCCCATGTGCCCCTTTTCAAACACATCTGAAGTACGTACAGCCTTGTTGATTTTTTGAACGGTGCAGGAAAAGAATAGCAATATGCACAACCATTTACAATGTTTCATAGGGTGAGGATCTGAGAAATACATTTTATTATAGACTTTAAGCCATAGGAAAAGTAACATTTTCCGTCCAATTGGGGAAGTGATTTTAGCAATTACTGGCTATACTCCCATTTAATTGTAACCAATCAGTTTCACAACAAAGCTTAGGTAAATTTATTTTGTCAGCATTGTTGCAGAAAAAAGGCAACCTTATCGCCAAAACGCTGAGTAGGTTATACAATTTAGCATGGGTGAAGCCTGTGATTTTAATTATGTTGCCCTGTCCTGGAAATTTGAATGTAAAAAGCCCCTCTATTTCGAAATAGAGGGGCTGCAATTATTACTCGTCCCACCAAATTCTGTCCAGCAAAGTCACATCAGGCACATTGTTTCCATTCCTGCTTACTTCATTGTCCGGATAAGCCAGTCTTCTGATGAACTGTCCATTTAGATTGCCGTTGAGGTTTTCGGGCAAGGTCATGTCCTTGTATCCATAATCAAACCTTCTGGCATCATTCCAGGTTTCTGGGTGGAGGAAAAGGGCCACCCATTTTTCCTTCATGATATCTGCTAGGCTAAGAGCTGATGCCCCCATGCTTACTTCCGGGCTATTGAGATAAGCCATTTTATCCTCATCATTTACGTCCAGCATGTCCATATGGGCTTCTATTCCTTCAAGGTATGCGCTGTAGGCGGCTTCAGGATCTGATTCCAAAGCTACTTCAGCCTCAATAAATTTTTGTTCGGCATAAGTAGCAATCAGAAGCGGAGACTGTTCGGAGGTATAAAACTGCCCAGGGATCAAGGTTGACCTGGCACCTTGTTCCGGTGCATTTCCTCTACCTGCACCATTGATTACCCCTATGTAATCTCCATCATCGGTGGCCCCAATCATCAAAGGCATTCTTGGATCGGTGGTGGCATAGGAAGTGCCATCCATGGCTTCAATAAATTGAGTAGATATCCATCCTCCTAAAAGTAAACTTTCATTGTTTATGGCTACTTGTGCCCAAGGATTGAATCGCTGTTCAAAGAAGATCACAGTGGCATCATCGTCGTTACTTGTCATGCCACTTGCTAAGGCGGTCAAAACAGCTTGAGCATCATAGGAAGTTGTCCCTTTAGTATGCAACATAAACCTGGCTTTTAGCATATTGCCTAATTTTAACCAAGAAGAAACCTCTCCATTAAAGATAAAGTCATCATCACCCAATGAAATAGAGGTAGTACCAGAAAGATTTTGGATCCCTTGATCGAGTAAGCTGAATACTTCAGAATACAAAGCTTCATCGTCATCATAAGTAGGTGTAACAGAACTAAAATCAAAACCTTCAGAATAAGGAACATCTCCAAATACATCAACAGTCATCCCAAGGTTTAAAGCCATCAGAATTTGTCCAGCTCCAAGATAGTGTCCTGCATCTTCTTCTTCGGCCTTTTGCATCAAGTCGGTCAAATCAGTCATCACATTATATAAATCAAACCAAAGACCACTGTAGTTACTTGCTTCCATTACATCTGAAGCGCCTGCCGGATTAGGTGAGGCAAGGTATTGCACATAATTGGAAGTAATGCTGCCAATGGCATACACATTGAGAGAAGTCTCATAGGTGGCATTGGTCATAAGCCCTGATATAGGTGCATCTTGTGGATTGTTAGGATTATCATTGACATCGAGAAAGTTCTCGCATGAGCTTAACGCTAAAAAAAGCATCAGGCCGAATATAGTATATATCGCTTTCATAGTTGCAGTTTTTATAGTCCAAGGTTCAGGTTAAAGAAAAAGCTCTGTACACCGGGATAACCCAGTCCCGTGAAACCAACAGCATTGCCACCGGCACCCGCCGAAAAGGATTCCGGATCAAACCCATCCCATGGGGTGTAAAGAATGATATTATTGGCGGCAATAGATACCCGTGCAGTTCTAAAGGGAGTTTGCTCCAGTAAGTCCGGGTTTAAGTTATATCCCAGTGTGATGTTTCGTAATTTGATATAACTGGCATCATTTACAAAGTTCTCACTTGTAGTTCTGTAATAGTTTCTCCAATAGCCGGCTCCATAATCGACTCCGTCAGGACCTTCTCCCTGACCTAGCCAAACTTCTTTGGTATTGGTAGATCCATCAGCCAATACTCCTTCAAAAACCCTAAAATCTTCTCGCGCTTCTGTAAATTCATTCTTTCCAAAAGCAGAAAGGAAGTTTGCATATTGGTTGTACTGTTCCAGTCCAGTCCTGAAATCGATAAGGAAGGAAAATTCAAAATCTCTATAGGTGAAATCATTTCTAATGCCTCCTATCCATTTAGGTACGGCGTTACCTAAAACCAACTGCGTTCCTGTTCTAACCGGAAAGCCGTTTGTACCAATTATTATCGGTAGACTGCGGTCTAGGAATATATTGTCAGGGTCAGCCCCTAATCTTTCGTAAGAGCTTCCAAAGATATTTCCATAGGCCTCTCCTTCAAGCAATTTCATCGTAACTGTTGATCCTGAATAACCAAATTGACTTCCCACAACAATCTCATCAATACCTTCTCGGATGCTCTTTATTTCATTATTATTTATGGACAAATTCGCGCTGATGTTCCAGGTAAAGTCATTGGTTGTTATGGGACTTCCCCCTAAAATAAACTCAAACCCACTGTTTTGAATTTCTCCTGCATTGGTGATATACGATGAAAAGCCTGTGGCATCTGATACCGGTACAGGGATAATTTGATCCTTAGCGTTCGATTTATAAAAGGTCACATCAAAGTTTGCACGATTGTTCAAAAATGCAGTTTGTAACCCAAATTCGATTGAAGTGGTTTGTTCAGGTTTTAATGCCAAATCTCCATATACAGAATTTCTTGTAAAGCCTACCTGTCCATTCAAGGGGAAAATTGAAGGGGATACATAGGTTGATCCAAGAATATGAGGATCTGTATCTTTACCCACTTGAGCCCAAGAAGCCCTAAGTTTTCCAAAAGTCAGCCAAGATGGAACATCCATATGTTCGCTAAAAACATACCCTAGGTTAAAAGAAGAATAGAAAAAAGAATTATTGTCCTTAGGTAAGGTAGAGGAAATATCGTTTCTTCCGGTAATGTTAAGAAACAGATAGTTCTTATAATCTACCATCAGGTCTCCATAAAAACCTACCAATCTTCGGATACTTTTTCCCTGACTTGTGAATATTTGAGAAGCGACGCTTAAATTGTAAAATTCTGGAATCACAAAGTTTTCTCCCCTAGCGGTTACCCGATCATATTTTCGCTCAAAAATGTCATTTCCTAACCTCAGGCTGGTATTTAAGTCTGTGCTAAATTGCTTTTTGAGAGTTATGTAGAAGTTTGAGGTTAAGTCTCGGCTATTGATTCTTGTTTCTTCAAGATAGCCTGTGGAACTAAGAGGAACTTCGCCATCTATACCTTTTGGACCGGGAGTAATCTCTGTTCTCTGGTCACTATAGAAATCATTTCCTAAGCGGTAAGAAAAAGAGAGCCAGTCTGTAGGCATATAGTTTAAATTGATATTTCCAATCACACGGTTGACATCATCTTCATAAGTTGCAAATCTGGCATCATAGATTGGGTTGGTATTGGAATAGGTTCTCATGGTTCCATCTTCATTGATATAGTCTCGAACATCCGTAGTTTCTGACCAATACATCATCCGTTCCATAAAGCGATCATGAGGAACCCTGTTACCACCGGAGTTGCTATAATTAACAGACCCTGAAAAGTTAAACTTTTCCGAAACCTTTACACTTCCCGATAATTTGGCTGTGGTTCTCTCCCAAGTGGAAAATGGAATGATTCCATCTTGCTTTAAATTCCCAAAAGAGCCATAGAAAGTTGCCTTTTCATTGCCACCAGAGATACTAATATTATTATCTATCTGTACTCCTGTATTAAAAGCCCTGCGCCAATTGTCTTGGTATTTGTGGTCAGCAACCGTTTGCTGCACCTCTGCAATCGGTGCACCCCAAGCAGGCCAAAAACTACTGGGTTGGTATTCTCCGCTAAATCCTTGCCCATATTCATCCTGTAATTTTGGTAGCTGATTTAAGGTTTCAAAACCAACAGAACCGTTGTAATTGACCCTTACTTCACCTTCTTTGCCTTTCTTTGTGGTGACAATTACAGCGCCATTGGCTGCTCTCACCCCATACAAGGCAGTGGCCGCTGCACCTTTCAATACAGAAATTGAAGCCACATCATTGGGATTGAGGTCGGCCATTCTGTTGGACAACCCTCTTGGCGTACCTGTCGATTCTATAGTAGAGTTATCGACCGGAACTCCATCCACTACAAAAAGCGGTTGGTTATTGGCGCCGGGATCCAATGAATTGATTCCTCTGATGATGATTCGGGCGGACTGTCCGGGAGCACCACCTGAATTGGTAATTTGTACACCTGCAGCCTGCCCTTGAAGCGAATTTACCAGATTGGGCTGTTTTACCTTGGTAATGGATTCCGCATCAATGTTTTGAGCGGAATATCCTAGGGATTTTTTCTCCTGAGAAATACCGAAGGCCGTTACAATAAATTCATCTAAACCTTTTGCTTCTGGTTGCATGACCACATTTAAGGTCTGTTGATTTCCTATTGTAATAGACTGAGAGGCATAACCTATATAAGAAAACACCAAAACAGTATTTTCATTCGGCACATTTATGCTAAAGTTTCCATTAATATCAGAAACTGTACCTGTTCCTGTTCCCTCAGCAACTATGCTGACACCGGGAAGCCCTTCCGGATCTTCCGCCGCAGTTACCTTTCCTTGAACGTTAATTTGTTGGGCCATTATTGTCCCATTTAACATCAGAAAAAGCACCATAAATAGATAGTAGGTAGAATTTTTCTTCATAGAATTAATAGATTAAATTGACAAAAATTATACAATTCAAATATTCCCAAAAATTTATCCTTATTGGTTAATTTGGTTAGTAAATTTTTAGAGATGGACTGATTTTCTATCCGAAAAGGAAATTTATACCCATGGATTATACAATTGGGGTTATTTGAAATCTTGAATTACCAATTAAGTTAGTTATAATAATTTAAAACCTTCGCAAAATCCAAAAAAATACTGAAAAATTAAGCTTCAAATCATAAAAAGGCTATTGGTTACGAATGGAGTTAACCATAATTTTAATAGAGGTATTTGTTATTGGTAAAATGGTTGAGTTTTACCCAATCTTCAAACAACATCATTGCTCTTATGTTTATTATTTTTACTTAAAAATATCAAGGTGGTGCTTGATTGAACCCCGAATAAGTTATTATAAGACAGTTTCTATGTGCTTTTTGTTAGCATTGGTAAAGAAAAACAACAACTTGGCTTGAAAAAAGAACCCGGTATTTAATATTATCATAAGTTTTCAGCCATTTAGGTGATCGCAATTATTAGCGAATAATATTGCCTCTATAAAACCCAATACTTATTTACTCCCTTTAAAAATTGATATATTTGAATATGAAGGAGAATAAAAAAGTCAGCCATATCAATACCCTGGAATTAATTATCGCTGAAAATTTGGACGAAAGGCAAGCGAAATTAATTGAACTGGCCCTTAGGGCTACAGAGAATGCGCATGCACCTTATTCTAATTTTCGGGTAGGTGCAGCTGTGATTTTAGCAGATGGGCAGACCTTTTGGGCAAATAATCAGGAAAATATATGCTACCCTGCAGGGATTTGTGCGGAAAGGGTTTTATTAACCTATACCCATGCCAACTTCCTCACCAAAAACCGTTGGTAATAGCAATAGCAGCCAAAAAAGCCGACAATACAGGCTTGGCTACGGTTACCCCTTGTGGTTTATGCAGACAGACCATCAGTGAATATGAAATGAAGTTTGGTAGCCAAATCGAAGTATTGATGCTTCGGGCGGATGGGAGTGTATTGAAAGCACAGGGGATTGACCAATTGCTTCCCAACAAACTTGAAAATTTAAACGGATAATGGTTCAAAAAGAGCTTCAATTTCAAGCCAAACATACTTTTTCGGTTAGCCAAACACCTACAGGGCAAGAAAACACTATTTGGATTGTTTTTCATGGATATGGGCAGTTGCCCAAATTTTTTATAAGGAAGTTTAACCTTTTTTTGAGGAAAGCACTTTGATAGTCGCTCCTGAGGGACTCAACCATTTTTATCTTGAAGGCTTTTCCGGAAGGGTTGGGGCCAATTGGATGACCAAACATGAACGTGAAATTGACATTACCAATAGCAATGCTTACCTCAATGCAATGATGGAAGAATTGCTCAGCAATTATGTAAACACACCTCAAATAAATGTTTTGGGATTTTCTCAAGGTGCCGCCACCATGAGCCGATGGATCTGCCAATCAAGTATTCAACCCTCAAAAGTGGTTTTTGGGCAGGCGCTCCGGCCTATGATTTGGACACTGCCTTTATGGTTGAGAAATTTAACAGTAGCCAGGTCCTTTTAGCGTTGGGTGACAATGATCCTTTCTTGGAATCAAAAATTTACTCCCAAGTGGAAAATCGACTTTCTGATGCCGGGTTTGCCAGCTTTAAAGAACTTAGATATAGTGGAGGCCATGAAATAGATCAGGGATTGCTCAAAGAAATATTTTTGATGTAATTTTGCCCCCATGAGGATTTTGTACAACCTGGGAATGATTTTGCTCGATAGGCTGATGAAGATTGGCAGCAAACGATCAGCGAAGCTTAAATTAGCCATCAATGGTAGAAAAAACACCTTTGAAGCAGTAAAATCATTTAAGAAGGCAAGCCCAAGTCCATTGGTTTGGTTTCATGTTGCCTCTCTTGGAGAATACCTACAGGCCAAACCGGTAATCGCCGCATTTAAAAAAGAATATCCGCTTTGGGGCGTTGCAGTATCTTTTTTCAGCCCTTCGGGCTATGAGCAAGCCATTAAAAAGAAGCAAGATTGGGTTGATTTTATGTGCTACTTGCCCATAGATACTCCTACAAATGCCAACAGATTTGTAGACCTTCTTTCACCCGATATGGTGTTTTTTGTAAAATATGACTTGTGGGCCAATACTATTCTTGCAATAAAAATAAGAAAAATACCTCTCTATTTGGTAGCAGCATCTTTTAGAAAGGAACAAGTATATTTTTCTTGGTATGGTAAGTTCTTTAAGGATATTTTACTCTGCTTTGATCATATATTTGTTCAAAATCAAGTTTCGAAAAAACTACTTGATGAACTGGGCGTAAGAAAAGTAAGCATCACGGGGGATCCTCGTTTCGACAATGTTTACAAGACCAGCCTATCACCTAAATTATTTCCGGAAATTCACCAGCAGCTTGTTCAGAAGGTAATGGTCTTGGGCAGCGTATGGCAAGAAGACATGAATAATTTGATTCCTTTTATCAATCAATCCAAGGACATACAGTTTATAATCGCTCCTCATGATATAGATAACGAAATCATTGAAAATTGGCAAAAGGCCATTACCTTGCCTTCGGTAAAGTACTCTGAATTCAAAAATCAAGAGCAGCCTCAAGCTTGGAAGGTACTGGTAATTGACAATATTGGAATGTTATCATCATTGTATCAATTTGCCCATTGGGCATATATAGGTGGAGCAATAGGAAAAGGGTTGCACAATATACTGGAACCTTTGGCCTTTGGAATTCCCGTATTGTATGGGCCTTTGAAAAAAGTATCTAAATTTCCCGAGGCAGGTATTAGTGAGGAATATGGTTGTGGCTTTCCTGTGAAAGATGAGTCAGAAATCAAATCCGTAATAGCCACACTTAGTGAGGAGAAAGATTATGAAAAGGCGTGCAAGGCCGCCAAAAAACTGGTAGGCGATAATTTGGGAAGTGCTGATAATACAATGGCAATCATTAAGAAGGAAAGATGAAAGGAAGGGTGATCAAAACAACAGGGTCTTGGTATGAGGTTAAGGTGGGTGAAAAACTGATCAAAGCCCGGCTGAGGGGTAAATTCAAGCAGGACAACCTGAAATTGACCAACCCCATAGCGGTGGGGGATTATGTGAAGTTGGCAAATGAGAAAAATCAGCCAACTGCGGTGATTTCAGAAATTCTTCCCAGGGACAATTACATCATTCGTAAATCTACGCGGAAGCAACATTTTTCTCATATTTTGGCGTCCAATATTGATCAGGCCTACCTAATGGTAACAGTAAGGTCGCCACGGACTTCACTAGGATTTATTGACCGATTTTTAGTTAGTACTGAAAGTTTTCGGATTCCAAGTACCATTCTTATCAATAAAGTAGAAACCTTGACTAAACAAAAAGACCTGGAATTTAAAGAAGAGTTGCACGATATTTATGCCCCATTAGGTTATCCTGTGGTGGAATTGTCTGCCTTACATGATCAGGATCTGTTGGCTAAATTTAAACCCGGGTTAGCGGGAAAAACTACTTTATTGGCGGGTCATTCCGGTGTTGGAAAGTCCACCTTGCTCAATAGGCTTATTCCCAATGCAACACAGGCCACTCAAGAGGTATCAAAGTTTTCTTCCAAGGGGGTCCATACCACCACATTTGCAGAAATGTTTCCTTTTGGGGAAGATGGTTATTTTATTGATACCCCCGGGATCAAAGAATTTGGGATTTTGGACATTGAAGATTATGAGTTGTCCCATTACTTTGTGGAACTAAGAAAATATTTAGGACAATGTAAATACAACAATTGCAAACATATAAATGAACCGGGGTGTAAAGTACTTGAAGTTTTAGAGCAAGGTTATATTCACCCCTATCGATATGAGAATTATCTCAAAATATTGAGTGAAGAGGATAGCCATAGATAAGGTATATCAACAGTATTTCTCTGGATTCAAGCAAACCAAAAGTTTATTCAATGCTTTGAAAGCAGGGGCAATTCGGTTACTTTCATTAAAATTTTGACAAAAGAAAATGACGCAAAAAGCTAAAATATTGGTGTTGAACCACCATCAAATCCAACAGAAGATCACACGTATAGCGTTTGAAATATATGAAAGGAATGCAGGTGAAAAGCAATTGACCATTGCAGGACTTACGGGGATGGGGTATGTTTTCGCAGAATTAATGGTGGCGAAACTTAAAGAAATTGCACCCTTTGATCTTCAGTTAATTAAAGTAGAGCTTGACAAGGCAAATCCTAAAACTGATGAGGTAATCCTTTCAGCGCATGGGCCAATAAAAGGGAAGTCTATTATCCTTGTAGACGATGTACTGAATACAGGTAAAACCCTAGCCTTTGCCATGATTCCTTTTCTAGAACAAGAAGTAAAAAAATGGAAGTTTTGGTTTTAGTTAATAGAAGCCACAAGCTTTTTCCGGTTGCTCCGGATTATACGGGTTATGAATTGGCCACCACATTGAGTGAGCACATTACCGTCAACTTAGACCCAGAAGATTCCACCGTTCATTTACACTAATATGTCAGTACATCAATCAACTCATTTAAAACGAATTACTACGCATATTCTTCAGGAAATGAAGAAGCGTAAAGAGAAAATTTCCATGCTTACTGCTTATGATTTTTCCATGGCAGGCATAGTGGATGCGGCGGGGATTGACATGATTTTAGTGGGGGATTCTGCTTCCAATGTAATGGCAGGACATGAAACCACCCTGCCTATCACGCTAGACCAGATGATCTATCATGCCACCTCTGTGGTAAGGGCTGTAGAACGAGCATTGGTGGTTGTAGATATTCCTTTTGGCTCTTATCAGGGCAATAGTTCAGAGGCACTAAGGTCAGCCATTCGAATTATGAAGGAATCGGGAGCGCATGCCGTCAAAGTTGAGGGTGGAGAAGAAATCAAGGAGTCTGTAATCCGTATTTTGAGTGCCGGTGTTCCTGTGATGGGGCATTTAGGCTTAACACCCCAATCCATTTACAAGTTTGGAACCTACACCGTCAGGGCCAAAGCAAAAGATGAAGCCAAAAAACTCTTAGCCGATGCGAAGGTTTTGGAAGAATGTGGCTGTTTCGCCCTTGTATTGGAGAAGATACCGGCTTCCTTGGCCAAAGAAGTGGCTTCAGCAGTAAGTATACCAGTAATCGGCATAGGTGCAGGTCCGGATGTGGATGGACAAGTATTGGTGCTTCATGACATGTTGGGGATAACCCAAGAATTTCAACCTAGGTTTTTGAGGCAATATGCAGACATCAGAAACACCATGCTAAAGGCAGTAGGAGATTATATTAAGGACGTTAAATCAGAAGATTTTCCCAATCAGGAAGAAAGTTATTAAGCCTTTAAGTGTTCGGAAATAAGCTCTAAGGAAGGCCTGTGGTTTTTAAGCCATCCTATTTACCATTGGTACCTGATTTTCTCATCTTATGTATGCTATCCTCCTTAGGGTTATTATTTTCCCTTATCTCGGCCTCCCGTCTTAGGATAAAGATATTTTTCGTAATTTAGCCCACAATTTTAAATGTAATTCATTTTTAATACCATTAGAAAACAGATATAAACATGAGTGACAAAACCCCCAAAATTCTTTATACCCTTACCGATGAGGCACCGGCATTAGCCACCTATTCCTTATTGCCAATCATCAAGGCATTTACCGATTCGGCCGGGGTGTCTGTGGAAACAAGAGACATTTCTCTTTCAGGTAGGATTCTTGCTAATTTTCCTGAGTTTTTGAAAGATGAGCAAAGAGTGAAGGATGCACTTTCCGAATTGGGAGAGATCGCCAAAACCCCGGAAGCTAACATCGTAAAATTACCTAATATTAGTGCCTCTATTCCGCAGTTGAAAACTGCAATCAAAGAGTTGCAGGAAAAGGGTTTTGCCTTGCCGGATTATCCTGATGATCCTAAAAATGAACAAGAAGAAAACATCAAAGCCAAATACGATAAAATTAAAGGATCTGCGGTGAACCCTGTCTTGAGGGAAGGTAACTCTGACAGAAGGGCGCCACAGGCTGTTAAGCAATTTGCCAGAAAGAATCCCCACAGCATGGGAAAATGGAGCAAAGACTCTAAGTCCCATGTTTCAAGTATGCCTGAAGGAGATTTTTATGGTAGTGAGAAATCGGTAACCATTCCTTCAGCAACCAGTATCAACATCGTATTGTACGGAGAAGATGGCACAGAGACAACCTTAAAAGAAGGCTTGGCTTTGCAAAAAGGTGAGATCATTGATGCTGCCGTTTTAAGTGTTGCTGCTTTAAGGAAATTTCTTAAAGAGCAGATCGCCGAAGCAAAAGAACAAGGAGTGTTGTTTTCATTGCATATGAAAGCAACCATGATGAAGGTATCTGACCCAATAATTTTTGGTCATGCAGTGACTGTTTTCTTTGCTCCGGTATTTGAAAAACATGCTGAGGTACTTAAAGAAGCAGGAGTAGATCCAAAAAATGGTTTTGGAGATCTTATTGCAGCTTTAGACAAGTTGCCTGAAGCTACCCGCAAATCGATTGAAGCTGATATCGATGCTTGTTATGCAGAGAGTCCTGACTTGGCCATGGTAAATTCTGACAAAGGAATCACCAATTTGCACGTTCCCAGTGATGTAATCATTGACGCTTCCATGCCTGCCATGATCAGAAGCAGTGGACAAATGTGGAACAAAAACAATCAATTGCAAGATACTAAAGCAGTAATCCCGGACAGGTCTTACGCGGGAGTTTATCAAGAAACCATTGACTTTTGTAAGAAACACGGCGCATTTGACCCTACTACTATGGGCTCTGTGCCCAATGTAGGGCTTATGGCTCAAAAAGCTGAAGAGTATGGTTCTCATGATAAAACATTCGAAATTCCATCAGCAGGAACTGTAAAAGTAACCGATGCTTCCGGAAATGTAATTTTGGAAAATGTGGTAGCAAAGGGAGATATCTGGAGAATGTGTCAGGTTAAAGATGCACCTATTCAGGATTGGGTTAAACTTGCTGTAAATAGGGCCAAAGCGACAGGTGTTCCTGCTGTTTTCTGGTTGGACGAAAACAGGTCGCATGATGCTGCCCTTATTGCTAAGGTTGAAACTTACCTAAAAGACCACGACACCAGCGGCTTGGAAATCTATATCAAATCTCCGGAAGAAGCCACCCGTTATTCTTTGGAAAGAATAAAAGATGGTAAAGATACCATTTCTGTTACCGGGAATGTATTGAGGGATTACCTGACAGATTTATTCCCAATCTTGGAATTGGGAACTAGTGCGAAAATGCTTTCAGTGGTACCTTTGATGAATGGTGGAGGTTTATTTGAAACCGGTGCCGGAGGATCTGCTCCAAAACACGTTCAGCAGTTTGTAGAAGAAGGTCACCTTAGATGGGATTCTCTTGGAGAATTTTTAGCCTTGGCTGTATCCCTTGATCATTTGGGGGAAACCTTTAATAATGAGCGAGCTAAGGTACTGGGTAAAACCTTGGATGAAGCAACAGCTAAATTTTTGGAGAATGGAAAATCACCTTCCAGAAGAGTGAATGAGCTTGACAACAGAGGAAGCCATTTTTACTTGGCAACTTACTGGGCAGAGGCATTAGCAAACCAAGATGAAGATGCAGCACTCAAAACTATTTTTACTCCGGTAGCCAAAAGCATGAGTGAAAATGAGCAGAAAGTGGTTGATGAATTAAACGGTGCGCAAGGTAGTCCGGTGGATATTGGAGGGTATTATAAACCTGATGAGGAGAAAACCTCTACGGCCATGCGTCCAAGCAAAACTTTAAATGAAATATTAAAAACAATCGTAGCCTAGGTGCAGGTGGTTTTACAAAGAAGCTTATAAATTAAAAAGCCGGAAGATAATTTCTTCCGGCTTTTTTGTTGTTTTATCAGACCGTCATAAAAACCAAGAGTTTTAATGACAAGACTTTTTCAATTCAAATTATAGTCTTTTAATTTTGATATTTCTGAACCAAACATCATCTCCATGATCTTGGAGTACAATTTTACCTTCTTTGTATTTGGCAAAACCTTCCCATTGAGAGAATTTGCTTTCTGCAACCATGGCTTTCCACTGCTCATCCCAAAGTGTAGTTTCCACAGTTTTCACCCCGTTAAGGAAAAATTGCAAGGTATTGTCATTGATGATTATTTCAGTCTTATTCCATTCACCTACCGGCTTGGCAGCTTCTTCGGAGGACTCAATCATGTCGTAAAGATCACCTGCTCTGTGGGTAATGATTTGGCCATCTTTGTGTCCGTCATTGTCAAGCACCTGGTATTCCGGGCCGGTATGGTAAGGTCTGTCATATTCACCATTGTCTTGGACATGAAACATGATGCCACTATTTCCATTTTCTGAGATCTTCCACTCAATTTGCAAGTGAAAATTACCGAAGGTTTCCTTGGTAACAAGATCACCTGCAGAAGCACCTTCGTCTTTTTTCCAGAATTAAAGTAAAGTACACCATCGGCAGCCTCCCAAGCCTCTCCCGGCTGATCTTTACCAAAACCGGTCCAACCGGTAAGGCTGTTGCCATCAAATAAACTTATCCACTCTTCTTCAGTCACGATGATTTCTTCAATGTTCTCTTCTGTTGTCTCTTTCTCACTTTGTGCAGGGCCACAGGCTACTACTGCAAGGGAAAGAGCTGCTATAGACAAAGTTGTTTTTATCATTTCAAATTATTTCTTTAACAATAATACGAATTTTGCAAGATCTTTTGCATCTTCTTCTGAAAGGGTAGGGTGGGCCGGCATAGGAATTTCTCCCCAAGTACCTACACTACCTGCGATAACTCTTCCTGCCAAAAGTTCTACGTTTTCGTCTGTAGACTCATATTTTGCAGCAACATCAGCATAAGAAGGACCTACAATTTTTCTTTCAAGCATATGGCAAGAAGGACAGTCATTTTGGCCCATCAATTCAGAACCCTTGATGAATATAGGATCATCTTTGTACTTTTCCTCAAGGCTGATTTCCTCTACTGGCGCCGGAGGAGGCGCTGTTGTACTCTCGCTAGATGCTGAATCAGAACTTCCGGAGCCCCCACATGCAGAAACGGCTACCATTGCACTGGCAATGAATGCCATACTTAAATTTAAATTAAACTTCATGGTTTGTAATAGTTAGATTAATTAATTCCCAATAATTTTTTATTTAAACCTTCGTCCATTCCGGTGGATGCGAAATCGTCAAAGGTCTTTTCGGTTACTCTTATTATTTTTTCACTTATAAATTTAGCTCCTTCTATGGCACCATTTTCCGGATGCTTGATGGCACATTCCCACTCTAGCACAGCCCATCCTTCAAAGTCATATTGAGATAGTTTACTAAAAATCGCGTTAAAATCTACCTGGCCATCGCCTAGTGAACGGAACCTTCCAGCTCTTTCTATCCAACTGGAATAACCACCATACACTCCTTGTCTCCCTGTAGGATTAAATTCTGCATCCTTGACATGAAACATTTTTATTCTATCCTTATAGATGTCGATAAAGTCTACATAATTCAAACATTGTAAAACAAAATGGCTTGGGTCATATAGGATATTTGCCCTTTTGTGATGGTTTACTTTTTCAAGAAATAAATCAAAAGTAACCCCATCATGTAAGTCTTCGCCGGGGTGGAGTTCATAACAAACATCCACGCCATATTTGTCAAACTCGTCCAAAATGGGTAGCCATCTTTTCGCCAATTCTTCAAAACCGGTGTCTACCAGACCAGCAGGACGCTGTGGCCAAGGGTAAACTGTATGCCACATTAAGGCACCGCTAAAAGTACCGTGGGTAGTTAAGCCGAAGTTTTTGCTGGCTTTGGCAGCCATCATCAATTGGTTGGTTGCCCATTCTTGTTTGCCTTTAAGGTCACCGGCTAGCTCAGCAGGAGCAAAAGCATCAAAAAGTTCATTGTATGCAGGACTTACTGCCACCAATTGTCCTTGCAAATGGGTGGAAAAGTCAGAGATCTCTACTCCGGCCTCTTTCACAGTATTTTTTATTTGTTCTACATAGTCCAAGTCCTCAGCGGCTTTTTGAAGGTCAATGAGTCTTGCATCCCATGTAGGAATTTGTACAGCTTTGTATCCTATACTTGCAGCCCAAGTACAAATATCTTTTAAATTATTGAAAGGGGCTTTATCATCTACAAACTGAGCCAAAAATAAGGCTGGTCCTTTAATGGTTTTCATAAAGTATTTGGTTATTTAAAGTTCAAATTTAGTCCATTTTTCATTAGAATTGCTACTTTTTACGACATGCTCAACAAATGCCATACCTCGCAATCCATCTTCAGCGCCAGGGTAGTCTTCCCATTCCTTCTTAGGTGTTTCGCCATTTTTTCTGGCGTAAAGACACCTGGCAAAATTTCGGTATAAATTTGCAAAAGCCTCAAGGTATCCTTCAGGATGGCCTCCCGGAGTCCTTACGTTTTCCAAGGCAAAAGAAGAAAGGTAAGGAATATTGCCTCCAGCACGATAAATCTGATCCGGAGCTTCCGGATGTCTTACTATTAAAGAATTGGCATTGTCCTGTTCCCATTCCAACCCTGCTTTTTCACCATAAACCCTGATCTTTATGTTATTTTCTGCTCCAGGGGCAATTTGAGTAGCCATCAAAACACCAGAGGCTCCACCTTCAAACTTTAGTAGAACAGCGCCATCATCGTCGAGAGTCCTTCCTTCAACCACGCAATTAAGGTCAGCACATAGCTTGGTCAGTTTTAATCCACTGACATATTCTGCAAGATTAAATGCATGGGTGCCTATATCTCCCATACAATTGGCAATGCCACTCTTGCTTGGGTCTGTTCTCCAAATGGCTTGTTTGTAATCTGTATTTTCAAGTTTATTCCAAAGCCAGCCTTGAGGATATTCTACATATACCTTTCTCACCTTACCAATAACACCTGTAGCAATCAAATGTTTTGCCTCCTTCACCATAGGGTAGCCGGTATAGGTATGGGTAAGGCAAAACAATAAGCCGGTTTGTTCTATGATTTTGTTTAGCTCTTTTGCTTCTTCGTAGCTAAAAGTCATGGGTTTATCCAAAACAACATGAAAACCGTTTTCTAAGGCCTTCTTGGTAGGGTCAAAATGGACATGGTTTGGCGTAACGATGGCTACAAAATCAATTCTTTCAGATTCAGGGAGTAGCAATTCCTTTTCAAACATCTCATCGTATGAGCCATATACCCTTTCAGATGGGAGGAAAAGTTCTTTGCCGGTTTCTGCAGATTTTTCCGGACTACTACTAAAAGCCCCAGCGGCCAATTCAATAATTCCGTCCATTGCTGCTGAAATCCTATGGACTGCACCTATAAAGGATCCAGGTCCACCGCCAATCATCCCCATTTTAAGTTTTCTGTTACTCATTCTTGTGGTCTTTGGTTTTTTTGTTGATTAATATTCCCCCTTTATCCATATATTTTATAATGCAATACCATGAATTTACAAATATTGTAAATTGATTAAAATATTTTTAGGAAAATGAGAAATAGTATGCTTGCTTTCTGAAGTGATAAATTTACGTTAAATTGGCTTAAATTTTAAATAATTCTATAGAATGTTTGATATCTGTCCCTGAGGAAAACCTATCAAACTTACCACTAACACACCAAAAAATATGACATTAAATAACAGGTTTAAGCTTTCCCTCATGATGTTTCTAGAGTTTTTCGTATGGGGATCCTGGTACGTAACTTTAGGTACTTTTTTAGGTAATAACCTTCAGGCCAATGGTGGTCAATTGGCTGCAGCATTTTCTACACAATCAATAGGAGCTATTGTTGCCCCATTTATTATAGGATTAATAGCAGATAGATTTTTTAACGCTGAAAAGATTCTAGGAATATCCCACCTTATCGGGGCAGGATTAATGTATATGATGTACGTTTCCGAGAGCTTTGTCACCTTTTATCCTTATGTTCTTATTTACATGATCATTTATATGCCCACCTTGGCTTTGGTCAATTCGGTTTCATTCAATCAAATGAAGGATCCCGCCAAAGAGTTCAGCACAATTCGTGTTTGGGGAACAGTGGGCTGGATAGCTTCCGGGTTAATGATAAGCTTTTTCTTTACCTGGGATAGTGCAGCTTCTATAGGAGAAGGAATGCTGAGTAATACCTTTCTAATGTCTGCTATATCTTCTGTTGTTTTGGGCCTATTTGCCTTTACCCTTCCCAAGACTCCTCCGGTTGCCTCCAATAAAGATGAAAAACAATCGATTTCTGAAATACTGGGTTTAGATGCGCTTAAGTTGCTGAAAGACAAAGATTTTTCTGTTTTCTTTCTTTCATCCATTTTAATATGTATCCCCCTGGCATTTTACTACCAGAATGCCAATCCATTCTTATCCGAAGTAGGTTTAACAAACCCTACCGGTAAAATGACCATAGGGCAGGTTTCGGAAGTGCTGTTTCTTTTGCTGATGCCATTCTTTTTAAGAAATTTGGTTTGAAGACTACTTTAATTGTGGGCATGCTTGCTTGGGTAGTCAGGTATGTGATGTTTGCTTTTGGAGATGCGGGAGAAGGTACCTATTTGTTGCTTATTGGTATAGCATTACATGGGATTTGTTACGATTTCTTCTTTGTTTCCGGTCAGATTTATACCGATTCAAAGGCCGGGCCAAAATATAAAAGTTCTGCCCAAGGCTTGATTACATTGGCTACTTACGGTATAGGTATGTTAATAGGGTTTTGGATAGCAGGAATAGTTTCAGACTTCTATTTGCTAGAGAATGGTGATCATGTTTGGAAAAATATTTGGCTGATTCCTTCAGGGATAGCTTTGTTGGTTACTGTAATCTTTGTTGTCTTTTTTAAGGATAATGATTTCATCAAAGCCAATGCGGAAAGGAATAGCTTGAAGCACAGCAATGTGGTAGAAAAGTGACTTGGCACCGGTCAAAAAATAGGAACTAATTTAGAGCATTTATAAATAGTAACTGTTGGATTCAGGTAAATGGAAAAATCATACCATTTCTTTATAAATATCAATAGTATTGCAATACCTAAAATAAACAATTGAAGCATATGGCTAATCAAAGTTATGACGCTATTGTCGTTGGATCAGGGATCAGCGGCGGATGGGCGGCAAAGGAACTAACAGAGAAGGGATTAAAAGTACTTCTACTGGAAAGAGGTCCGAACGTAGTGCACGTAAAAGATTATAAAAACGCTACCAAGGCACCTTGGGAGGTGCCTCACAGAGGTAGGCGGACAATTGAGATGTTGGAGAACCACCCAAACCTTAGGAGGGATTATGTCCTGAATGAGTTAAACCTTGACTGGTGGGCGCATGAGGATGATTCTCCATATGTAGAAAAGAAGCCATTTACATGGTTTAGAGGTTACCAAGTGGGAGGTCGCTCCTTGCTGTGGGGTAGACAAAGTTATCGATGGGCCGATATTGATTTTGAGGCGAATGCCAAGCAAGGAATTGCTGTAGACTGGCCCATCAGGTACAAAGACCTAGAACCTTGGTACAGTTATGTAGAGAAATTTGCCGGTATTTCCGGTAATAAAGATGGTTTGGATATTCTTCCTGATGGTGAATTTATGCCCGCCATGCCGTTGAACTGTGTAGAACAGGCTGTGGCAGACAGGATTAAAGATCATTTTAAGGGAGCCAGGGTAATGACCAATGCAAGAACAGCCAATATTAGTCAGCCGCTTCCGGGAAGACCGGGCTGTCAATACAGAAACAAATGTTCTCTAGGGTGCCCTTATGGTGGCTATTTTAGTACCCAATCTTCTACCCTTCCTGCAGCAGTGGCTACAGGAAACCTTACCTTGAGACCTTGGTCCATTGTTACCAAAGTGCTGTACGACAAAGACAAAAAGCGCGCCACAGGAGTAGAAGTTCTTGATGGAGAAACCAATGAAACCTACGAATTCAATTCCAAAATTGTATTTTTATGTGCTTCAGCTTTCAATTCCTCAGCTATCTTAATGCGTTCAGCTACTGATATATGGCCAGAAGGATTAGGAAGTAGTTCAGGAGAGCTTGGACACAATGTAATGGATCACCATTTCAGATTAGGAGCTAGAGGTGTGGTTGAAGGTTTCGACGACAAGTATTATTTTGGTAGAAGGCCGGGAGGATTTTATGTTCCCAGGTACAGAAACTTAGGAAACGAAAGCAGGGATTATGTAAGAGGCTTTGGATACCAAGGTGGCGCAAGCAGACAAGGATGGAGCAGAACAGTTGCTGAATTGGATTTTGGTGCACCTTTAAAAGCGGAGCTTACTGAGCCAGGAGATTGGACCATCGGCATGACTGCATTTGGCGAAATCCTTCCTTACCATAACAACAGCATTAAGCTTAGCAAGACGGTTACAGATAAGTGGGGCATCCCTGTTTTGGAAATGGATGCTGAAATCCATGAAAATGAGAAAAAATGAGGGTAGACATGAAAAACGATGCTGCAGAAATGCTAGAAGCTGCAGGCGTTAAAAATGTTACTACTTATGATACCGGTTATACTTTTGGACAAGGTATACACGAGATGGGTACAGCAAGGATGGGAAGAGATCCTAAAACTTCTGTTTTAAATGGCAATAACCAGGTGTGGGATGCTAAAAATGTTTTTGTAACAGATGGTGCAGCCATGGTTTCTGCAGCTGCGCAAAATCCTTCACTGACATACATGGCCTTGACCGCAAGAGCTGCTAGTTTTGCTGTAGAAGAATTGAAAAAGGTAACCTGTAAACCCAAATTGAAGCGTTATGAATTTTATGAATAGAAGAGAAGCACTTAAAAGCGTGGTACTGATGATGGGTGGTACCATGGTTGGAGCCAATGTGATATTGACAGGCTGTGCTCCCGATAAACAAATTGAAGGACTTGATTTTTCCGATGAAGAATTGGCTTATATGGACGAAATTGGTGAGGCCATTATTCCTACCACAGATACCCCGGGTGCCAAAGCCGCAGGTATTGGTTCATTTATGGCCATGATGGTGAAATCTACTTATACCGAAGAGCAACAGAAATCGTTTATCAACGGCCTTAATAAGTTGAAGCACGATTTTAAAACGAGTACTGAAAAGGACTTTATGGATGCCTCTGTAGAAGAAAGAACTGACTTTTGAATCAGGTGCATAAAAAAGCCATGAACCCCGATGCTGAAGATAATAAAGAGGACAAGTATATTCTTATGATTAAAGACCTGACCTTATTGGGTTATTTTACCTCTGAAATTGGGGCTACTCAAGCCCTAAGGTTTGTGGAGACACCCGGCAGGTATGAGCCTTGTATTGACTATAAAAAAGGAGACAGGGCTTGGGCCATTTAATTGCCTTTAAGCGAAATTATGGAAATCCCGCCTACCAAGGCGGGATTTTTTTATGCTTAAAATTTTGGAATGCTACATGATATTGTGTATTATACAAAGATAAACAAGGTGTAAAACATGATATATTTAATATTGAATATTATAATTTCTTTAAACCTCATGTCCATCTACAATTCTAGTGATAGATATGACAAAAAAGAGATGCTTACAGTAAATGAGGTTTCACAAGATTCAAACGGGAAATTTGAAAAATTTGCTACTAATAAGATCATTCCCAGTGAAATACGGGCCATGACTTTAGAGGCATTGTCTTATTTTCCTGATTTAATCAATACCAAAATTGATTTTCAATTCAAGAAAAATATCAGTGGTTCGGTCATGCAGGCCCAGCCTAAAGTGGGTTCATTATTTGTACATGCCAAAGACAATCGTTCCTATAAAATTAAAATTTCGAGGTACCTCTTTTTAGAAGATAACCCAATACCCATTGAAGATCTTCCAAAAGATGTTTTTCTAGGTTGGATTGGGCATGAATTGGGGCATATTCAGGATTATTTGAATAGGAGTTCATTAAACCTTCTAGGCTTTGGTATGAAATATTACCTTTCTGATGCATTTATCACGAAAGCAGAAATTGCCGCAGATAGTTATGCTGTAGCACATGGTTTAGGTGAGAAAATTATAGCCACCAAAAATTTCGTCTTGAATCATGATCAAATTCCCCTGGCTTATAAACAAAAAATTGAGGCACTTTACCTTTCTCCGGGAGAAATATTGAGTATGGTTGATCCTGATATGGATGAAGAAATTGAGGAAAACGATCAATCTATTGAATCCCTGTAATCTAGGTTTTTACCAAATGAACAGCGAGAGGATGCTACCTTTTTATGTTCAAGCAGCAATTGACCTTCCGCCAATAATTGAAGCCTAGAGATAAATTAGCCCTTCAATTTAATTGGTTGGAAGAGGTTATAAGATTTTTTAACGAGTAAAACCTTTTTTTACCTACCAATGATAGATATAAAAATTAGGGGTAAAGAGCCACCGGCATTAATGAAAAGCCGGTTTCACTATTGAGCTTCCTGAATGCTATGCCATAAAAGGCCAACTCATACACCCTCTGGGGCTGGCAGCTCTGCGTCGGGTTACTCGGGCTATAAAGATTGCATTCCGTCGGAGTGCCGCATTGAATATGGACATCTCTGGATTGCTGCTATTCGAAAATGTTAAATCTCGGAATGATGATTTTCTCAACATTTTAAGCCGACCTCAGGTTACTTGGTAGAAGGATTGGTTAAATTTTTGAAATGTCTGTCTTGCGTACATAAGCAGTTTTATTTCCCCATTCGATTTCATACCACATGTCTTTGCTGGACGAAATGGTCACGCGGTGTCCTGCTTCCACTCTTCGGATCAGGTTTCCTGCAGAGGAAGGGCTGTCCATGATGAGCACCGGTCCACCCGTAATAATGCCTGTATCAGGTTTGTTCAAAAAATTATTAGAAACAAATGTGATGATTAAAAATAAAATTGCCGGGTAATAGAAAACCGTCCTTTTGGCAGGGAAGACAAATACTAGGATTAAAAATACCAGCATTAATAATGCAGCTCCTCCAGTAATGATGGTTTTATAGTCCAATAGTAGGCGAAGAAACCTGTCTTGGTCAGAAATTTGGTAACCCTCTAGAGAAGCCTGACCTGTCAAGGATTTGATTTTATCGATCACTTCTGGGTTAGGGTTGTAATCATAATACTTGGATAGGTATAGGGAGGCTTTCCCATAATCTCCCAAGCCTTCAGAGATAAAGCCCATCTTTATCAGCATGGCCGGAGAGTAGGCATTTTCTTGGTAAAGAATGTTTTCATAGACTTTCAAAGCCTCTTTGTATTTCTTTTCTGCAAATAAGCTATCGGCTGTCGAAAGATTTGTTTTTCCCTCGACCTGACTATCAGCCTGATGCGGGTAAACCAGTGAGAAAGCTGATAAAAAAACAAGAAAGATCCATCTAAGATTTGGCATTTTCAATATAGTCCTTTAAATTTGCAGTCCAATTACGGGAAACTAAGGCGAAAAACCAAGGAATCTTTTGATATTAAACCTTGAAAAAAGGAGTCAAATAATTGGATTAATGATTCTGTAGCTCAGCTGGTAGAGCATAACACTTTTAATGTTAGGGTCCTGGGTTCGAACCCCAGCGGGATCACATCAAAACAAAAAAACCTGTTCAATCGAACAGGTTTTTTTGTTTTCAAGGGCTTTATAGGTGATTGCTAGGCTTTGTCGCAAGGTCTTTTTCTCTTTCAATTCACCTTATGGCATAGTGATTCCTTAGAATCCTGAATTGCGAAATACTATTGACAATGCAGTCCTCTAAAGAATAGAAAGTCTACAGTCATAACAGAAGGGACTATCCCTCAGCACAATTTAAACCCAGACGATAAAAGATCACCAAAATTTATCTAAGTGCCGCTAGTGATATTTGCTATTTAGGACTTTCATTTTTCTACAACCATTAATAGCCCGGATTCTGTACCAAATGAGGTGCTTTGTTCATTTCATCATTTGGAATGGGGATCCAATACATTTTTATGGACCGTCCGATCTTGGACCGTTAATCGTCTCCAGATGGTATTTACCGTTCCTTCATCCAAATTACGGGTTTCGACAATCTCAATTCCCTTGGCATCGTCAAGTTTTTCTTCAAGAATCTTCCATCTCCTGATATCAAACCATCGAATATTTTCAAAAGTAAATTCAATTTCTCTTTCATACCGAAGCGCCTCCTCAATATCTCCAGTAAAATCAGGCATGCCGGCTCGGTTTCTGATCATATTGATGTAGGTTGCCGCTTCTTGGGTGTCTCCAAGCTCTAAACTAGCTTCCGCATAGTTTAAAATTATCTCAGCGTATCTAAGCCATATCCATACGTTCTCATTGTATTGATCTTTGCCGATAACTTCATGATCCATCATTTTTTTCATTAAATAACCTGTGTATCCGGCATTCCATGAATGTACTGGTCCCTGGCGGGTATCTATGCCTACTAGGCTGCTTACCTCATTGCCCCCTGTATAGTAATCCGGGTACGCCTGTCATATATGCCCAAGGGATCTCTTTCTTGCAGATCAGAAAATCTTGGTTGCCAATGCGCACTATCATATAATATGGAACCATAAAACCTCGGTTCACGATGATAATATGGGTTTTCATTTTGATACTTATCTGAAATATTCTGATAATAACCATTCTCATCTAGAGTAAAATGATCTGAAAAGCTAGAACCATCATCCATTTGATAGGTATCTACTAGGTCCTGAGTAGGGTTATTGCTCCCATAGTTAGATAATCCGTTGGGTCCCTGCCATAAGTTATTTCTATGCCGTTCCCCAACATCAGCTACAAACATTTTACCCCAAATAATCTCATTGTTAGAAAGATCCCTTTGTCGGAAAAAATCATAATAATTGTTAGCCACTGCCTCTTTATCTGGGGCACCAAAATCAGCAAGGGAATAGGTGTTCAGTTCCATAACCGCCTTTGCCGCATTTTTTGCTGCAGTCCAAAGTGCCGTTCTATCGGGGTTTTCGTACCCCACATATTTATTTTCAGCTGTACCATCAGCGGTAAGGTCGCTGGCTGCAAACAACAAGACTCGTGACTTAAGTGCCAATGCCGCCCCTTTGGTTGCCCTACCCATTTCCATTTCATTCTTTGACAAAAGAAGGTTGGCCGCATTGTCACAATCTTGCACTATGAAATCGATCGTTTCTTCAAAAGATCCCCTTGGTGTTCCTAAATAATCATCTCCTATTCCGAAAGGTGCTGTTAAGATAGGAAGGCCGCCAAAGGTACGAACCATCTGGGCATAGGCAAAAGCTCTTAGGAATAAGGCTTCTCCTTTCAATATTTCAGCTTTTATTTTTACTGCCTCTCGTTCAGTTTCTTGTGTGTTTTCAACTACCGTATCTATGTTTTCAAGGAAGGTATTGATGATTTGAATATTATCAAATAACTGCCAATTGAGAAATCTAAACCGGGTATGGTTGAATGGCCCCATATTGGAAGGAGTTATATTCCCCTGCACATAAACATCTGTACCGTATATATGGATGAAAAAGGTATGATCCGACACTCCGGCGAGGTTTAAATTTGAGTTAAACCCGCTGGATATATTACGGTAGGCAGTATTAAGATAGCTATTGGCAAGATTGATGTCTGACCAAACCAGCTCCTCAGCATATCTGTCTAAAGGGGCTTTATCCAAAATTTCTTCTACACAGGAAGACATCAAAAGTAGAAAAACTGATAAAATTTTAATATTTATATATTTTTTCATGACGATGTTTTTATATCTAATTAGAAAGAAACACTTGTACCAAAAGAAAAGACTTTCATGATTGGATAGTTATTTAGATTTCCCAGTTCAGGATCCATGATTTCAGTTCCCGAATGAATCAGGAATAAGTTTTGTCCTGTAACGAACAGTCTCGCTTTGGAAACTTTAATTGCCTCTAAGAGATGGGTAGGAATAGTGTAGGAAAGCTGCAGGTTCTTTAATCGAGCATAAGACGTATTGTGGTAAGAATAGTCTGTCCTAAAATTTAATCGCCAATATTCCTCTTCTCTTTCAAATGCCCTAGGCTTATCAGCATTAATATTATCGGGAGTCCACCTGCCTTCTGCGTCATATTGAAAATAATTACCTGAACTTCCTTGCAATGAAGTGTACATTAATCTCATCGATCTTCCGGCACCTTGCACCAGCCCTCTTAGTTCCCAATTTTCATATTTAAAATTAAAAGAAAGACCATAGGTGATTTGTGGATTGGTTGTCCTGTCATACAAGGTTCTGTCGTCATTATTAATGACGCCATTGCCATCATAGTCTTCAATGATAATATCACCAGGGCGTGCACCAGGCACATGGGGTAAGGAATTCACATGCTCTTCATCCCGGAAAATACCTATTGATCGGTAAAGTAAGGCAGATCCCTGAGGGTGACCTGTCTGAACCTGCCAAGGAACATTTCGCTCCGGTTCGTCAAATTCTATTACACTATTACGGGCAAAAGCAAGGTTCCCATTTATTCCATAAGAATACTTTGGCTTCTGGTCGTTGTATCCCAGAATAACTTCAAACCCCTTATTGTCTACAATGCCAAAATTTTCATCGGGTAAGGAGATGCCGGTATAGTTAGGGACTGAAGCGCTTCTTTGAACAAGAATATTGTTTCTTCTTTCATAAAAAATTCTGTATCTAAACTTAACCTTCCGTCTAAAAATTTGATTCAAATCCCGCATTATAAACATTGGCTACTTCCCAAGTGATAAAAGGATTTGGTGTTCCGGTTAGGTTTAGACCTGTGTTATAATTCCTGCTAGACCCGAATACGGCGCCTTGGTCAAACTCATAACTTGTGAGGTATTGAAATGGATTAACTAGGTCGTTCCCCATCTTGCCCCAAGATGCTTTCACTTTGAAAAAATCAATAAAGCCGATATTATCTTTCCAAAAGTCTTCGTTGGAAGCATTCCAACCGGCAAGCACCCCCGGGAAGTTTCCCCAACGGCCGCTTTCTTCTGAAAACCTAAGGGAGCCATCTCTCCGGAAACTAAACTGAAATAAATAAGTTTCCTTAAAATTATAACTAAACCTTCCAAAGTAATTTACCCGAGCATCTATATCAATCCATCCTCCGTTATCTTTTTCAGCATTTCCTCCGGCGAACAAGTAGGGCAACTCATCTGAAACAAAATATCGTCTGAATGCTTCAATACCCTGACCGGTATATTCAGAATTTTCATAAGAAATAAAAGTGCTAATATTATGAACGTCATTCAAGGTTTTGTCATAGTTCAACTTGAAGTTAAAAGTATTGGTAATGGTATTATCAAAGAAATCTCTAAGTCTCGGTTCGGGTGCCTGACCACTGGGGATTCCAGTAAGAAATGCTGACCCATCCTCACTACCCGTATTCCCTGCTGCCAAATACCCGCCTACGTCCAAGTGATATAGAGGAAAAGGTCTCTCGAACAGTTTCCTTTGCTTGAAGTAAACATCATATGCATAATAACTGGAAAGTGTCAAACCTTCCACTCCTGGGATTTTTAAATTAGCAGAAAGAGTATTGTTGCTTCGGTACCGTCTGTCATCATCGTACCCTGGTTCAAAGGATGAGATCACAAGGGGTTGGTCTCCTCGTTCCACATCAGGACCCGGTAAGCCATTGGGCCAAATTGCTGTTTCTGTAGGATAACCCCTGATCAAATGCGCAAATACTGTTCCTGCTCCCCGAGTAGGAAACATCCTTTTTCTCTTGGGAAGCAATGATATTAATACCTACATCTAAATATTCATTAACTTTTACGTCTACATTTGCCGTTAGATTATACCGGTTAAACGAACTAGCAGAGTTGGAGTAAATCCCGCCATCATATTGCGTGCCTAAAGCTCCATAATAATTAACAGATTCACCTCCTCCACTAACTGAGAAATTATGGCTGCGGTTTCTGCTGTAATCAGCCAGTCCTGCAGCAAACCAGTCGGTATTGGGATGGGTCCAAGGTAAATTTCCTTCTTTGTATTTTTCAATATCTTCTAAGGAAAAAGACATGTTGGCTTCGTCCACTCCCCTGTATGATTGCATTTCTCGGATCATCTGTGCATAGGTAGGGGCATCGGCCATTTCAGGAACCATGGTTGGTGAAAGAAAGCCTTCGTAAAACTCATAACTGAAAGTGGCAGGAGTATTCTTTAACCCGCCTTTGGTAGTAACAAGGATAACTCCATTGGCGGCCCTAGACCCATAAATAGCAGCTGATGCGTCTTTAAGTACGGTTATGCTTTCAATATTGTTAGCTGGAACCGAATTCAAGTCCCTTCCCGGTATCCCGTCAATCACGATTAAAGGATTGTTATTGCCCAAAGTGGAACTTCCTCTAACCAAAATAGATGCTTGGTCATTGCCCGGTTCACCGCTGCTTTGCTGTACAATAGCTCCCGGTAGACGCCCGGCAAGGGCATTAGAAATTGTGGAGACTGGAGCGGCACTTAACTCTTCATTACCTATTGTTGTTACAGATCCGATTACATTGACTTTTTCTGAGTTCCATATCCTACTACTACTACCTCATCGAGGCCTTGGATATCTTCATTCAAAATAATGTCAATCACAGCCCTGCCATTCAAGGGCACCTCCTGTGTAAGGTATCCAATGGAGGAGAAAACCAGAATATCATCTTCGGAAGGCACATTAAGTGAATAGGTGCCATCTAGGTCAGTAACTGTGCCTATGACTGTGCCTTTTACTAATATACTGACACCCGGAATTTGCTCTCCGCTGGATGAGGTGACTGTACCGGAGACATTTATGGGTTCTCCATTTGCAAACGAACTGGCAACCATCAATAGTAGTCCTAAAATAGCTATAAAGGAAAAATTGATGATCCTAAAAAGGGATCGGAAAAATGCTTTTTCATACTTTGGGTTTTTTGGGTTTATCATTTATTAAATCTTGTTTGTGATAGAAAGGGTCTAGAAAATTCTTAACCCCACCGATTGGAGAGGAGCCTCTCCAAATACCATCTTCCTGTCTGTCTAAATTGATAGGTAAGCAGAAGGCAACAGGTGCCCCTTGGTTATTTGGCAAACCAATTGTTCCCAATATAATTTTAATTTTGAAAAAATAACATATTTTAATGGAATACTTTTATTATATACACATTGATAATATTATATATATTTTTATATAAGTAACATTTTATTTCAAATGGGATTTTATCTCTCCGAGATTGAAAAGGGTTTTCTATTTACCGTCCATTTTAATCGTTTTTTAGTTTGATTTTTGCTACTTAAAAAAGTGGATTGCAGGTATTATTTGATTGAAATGTTTAGGGAGAGTGACCTTCGTTTAACTGGTAATTTCTTTGATTCATCACCTGTCATTTAGCTGATAGAGTAAAAAGGAGCTATTAAATCAGTTCAGTAGAACAGCTGTTCCATTTAGTGAATATGACCTAATTTTAAATGGATATATTCTATGATATCTTCAAAAAATATGGGAATTGGATTAAATTTCGGTTAAATTTATTTTGACACTTAATAATTGACCCGAAGCGTACAATGTCGATTAGATGGATACATTTATTTTTGATAATATTGGCTTTCTCCTGTCAGCCCAGTTTGCCGGAGCCTATAGCTCAGGAAATGGAAAAACTTCCGGAGCAGGTGGATTTTAATATCCATGTGAAGCCCATTTTATCTGACAATTGCTTTTCATGCCATGGTCCCGATGAGGCAGCAAGGGAAGCAGGAATGAGACTAGACCTTCCTAAGGCTGCTTATACAGCTACAAAGGAAAGTGGTAAAATTCCTATTAGTCCCGGGAAATTGAAGCAAAGTGAAGTTTTTCACCGGATCATCTCAGAAGATCCCAATTTCCAAATGCCTACCCCTGAGTCTCACTTAACTTTAACCAATAGACAAAAAGCCATCCTTATAAAATGGATCCAATCAGGGGCTGCATATCGCCCCCATTGGGCATTCATTACGCCGGAACTACCGAAAATTCCGGCCCCAAAGATCCAAAATTGGTCCATGAAACCCATTGACCTCTTCGTGGGGCAGCAACTTTTTGAACATGGATTTGAACCCAGTCCCCCTGCTTCCAAAGAATTACTTTTGAGAAGGTTAAGTTTAGATATAACCGGGTTGCCTCCATCTCTGGAAGAATTAGATGCCTTTCTGGCAGACAGTTCGGAAAATGCCTATGAAAAACAAGTAGACCGTTTGTTAAAGTCAGCCCATTATGGAGAGCAGATGGCCTTGTACTGGATGGATCTTGCCAGGTTTGCCGATACCCATGGCTATACCGTAGATAGATTTCGAGACATGTCCCCCTGGCGCGATTGGGTGATAGATGCTTACAATCAAAACATGCCTTATGATCAGTTTATCACTGAGCAGTTGGCAGGTGATCAATTGCCAAATCCTACAAAAAATCAAAAGTTGGCCACTGCTTTTAATCGCATTCATCCTCAAAATATGGAGGGCGGGATTGTTCAGGAGGAGTTCAGGGTAGAATACGTCGCAGACAGAACAAATACCCTAGGCAAAGCTTTTATGGCCCTAAGTCTGGAATGTGCAAGGTGTCATGACCACAAGTTTGACCCCATAAGCCAAAAGGAATACTTCCAGCTTAGCAGTTTTTTCAATCAAGTGGATGAAGCAGGACAGATTTCCTGGGACAATGCAATGCCTGTACCCACCATGCTTTGGACAGATGAACAAAAAGGCAACTTGCTAAAGATGTTAAAGGCTGATATTAGCCAGGCAGAAAAGGCCTTGTCCGCTATAAAAATTGAAGAGCTGGCCAAATTTGAAGCTTGGATCAATAATGAATCCTATAGAAATACTCGCTTTTTCAATCCATCTCAATCCTTACTTTCTCATTTTGATTTTGACAAAACTCCTTTGCAAGATAACATGAACTCCAAGGTTCAGGGAATTATGGAAAGCAACGGAGAAAAAAGCAAACAGCCCGAATTGGTAGAAGGGTTTAAAGGTAAAGCAGCTTCTTTAAACGGCGATTCATGGTTGAAGATGGGGGGAGTGGGTAGTTTTTCAAAAGACCAACCCTTCAGCGTTGGTATATGGGTGAATATCCCCTCGGACTTAGAAAATGGAGTGATTTTCCATACCGGAAATGGAGCGGTATTGTTCAATAGACGTGGTTATCACCTGTATTTGAAGGACAACAAATTGGAAATGATTCTTGCGCACACGGCCCCATACAATGTGATAAGTAATTTGACGATTGAAGGGATCCCAAGAGATCAGTGGGTTCATTTGCTGATGACCTATGATGGCTCCTCTAAGGCAGCTGGAATAAAGACCTATGCCAATGGAAAATTGATGCCTGCTGAAATGTCCAGGGACAACTTGTACAAAGACATTCTGTTTAATGGAAATAACCAGCCAGGAATTCAAGTGGGAGCAGTATGGAGAGGAAGAGGGCTAAAAGGTGCTGCTGTGGATGAGCTTCAAATATTCAATAAGGAATTAACTCCTTTAGAAATTCTAGATTGGTTACAACCTGAAGAATTTGCTCAGCTGATCAGTAAAAATCCCACCGAATTAAGTGCAGCAGACAAAAAAGCATTTGAAGCTTTCTATTGGCACAATGTATCAAAAAAGTATCAATATCAATTGAAGGTAGTAGAAAAAGCCAGAAGCGAACATACTGCTGAGGTAGAGCCAGTGCAAGAAGTAATGGTAATGGAGGACATGGATCCGCCGAGACCCACTTATATTTTGGAGCGAGGAGAATATGCTGCCCATGGTGAGAAAGTGGATGCCGGCACACCTGAGTCCATTCTGCCCATGCCGGAAGATTATCCAAAAAACCGGGGCCTGGCCCAGTGGTTGGCAGATCCAAAACATCCACTGACTGCAAGAGTGGCAGTAAACCGCCTTTGGCAGCAATTCTTTGGCAAAGGCTTGGTCGCGACCTCTTCAGATTTTGGGAATCAGGGAGAAATGCCCAGTCATCCGGAATTATTAGATTGGTTGGCAGTAACCTTCAGGACCTCCGGTTGGGATGTAAAAAAGTTGCAGAAAATGATATTGATGTCTGCCACTTATAGACAGTCCTCTCTGGCCGGAAAAGATTTACAGGAAAAGGATCCAGACAATACTTGGTTGGCCAGAGGCCCTTCAGGAAGGATGGCAGGGGAAATGATCAGAGACAATGCGCTTTTTGCAAGCAGTATGCTGGGGAAAACAATAGGAGGGCCTAGTGTCAAACCATACCAACCCGAAGGATTATGGTCTGTAAATGGTGGACAATATGTAGAAGATACCGGTGAAAATCTGTTCAGGAGAAGTTTATATACCTTATGGAAGCGTTCTGTACCTAATCCCACCTTGCATATATTTGATGCGCCGGAAAGATCAGAAGCGACCATTAAAAGACAGGAAACGAACACCCCCTTCAAGCTTTGGTGCTAATGAACGATCCAATTTATGTGGAAATTGCAAAAGTGATGGGCATGCAGATAGCTTCTGAACAGGACACCGGCAAGGCCATTCAAAATGCTTTTCGAAAGCTTACAGGAAGGTTTCCCAAAGATGCAGAACTGGCTGTTTTATTACGTTTAAAGGAAGCGGAACTAGAAAAATTTAAAAAATCTCCTGAAAAAATGGCCGGTTGGCTTAACACCGGAGCTTATCTGGTTAAAGAAAACCCTGACCAGTATGAGTGGGCGGCCAATACAGTAGTAGCTAGTGCCATACTCAACGCTGACGCTACCATCACCAAAAGATAATTGATTATGTGCAATCACCATAAAAAACATCGGTTTCGTGCTTATCCGGACCTTCATGAGCTGGAGAAAAAGATAGACCGAAGGCATTTTCTTACCAAAACAGCCATGGGTATGGGTGGACTCGCATTGGCTTCTATGTTTTCTAATGAAGGGCTTATGGCCAAAGGAATGGAGACCATGCTGGGATCAGGATTGCCGGGACTTCCACATCATGCGCCTAAAGCCAAGCGAATTATTTATCTTTTTCAAAGTGGAGGACCTTCACAGTTGGATCTTTTTGATTATAAGCCAGGCCTAAGTGATAGGCATGGACAAGACCTTCCGGAGTCCATCCGTGGAGGTCAGCGCCTAACCGGTATGAGTGCCAATCAAAGCATTTTTCCTGTAGCCCAATCCAGTTTTAAGTTTCAGCAGTATGGGAAGAGTTGGACATGGGTGAGTGAACTGATGCCACATATGGCCGAAGTGGTCGATGAGCTTTGTTTTATTAAATCCATGATTACAGAACAGATTAATCATGATCCGGCCATTACATTTATGCAAACCGGACACCAATTGCCGGGAAGGCCTTCGATGGGAGCTTGGCTATCCTATGGTCTAGGATCTGAAAATCAAAACTTGCCGGGTTTTGTCGTCCTTGTGTCCAAAGATGCAGTGAGGGATCAGCCCTTGTATGCAAGACTTTGGGGCAATGGGTTTTTGCCTTCCCAGCATCAAGGGGTTCAATTCAGGTCAGGAAAAGACCCTGTGCTCTTCTTGAGCAACCCGGAGAACTATGACGGACATGATCGAAAGGAAATGTTGGATTACCTTAAGGACTTGAATGGCATCCAGTATGATACCTATGGGGATCCTGAGATAAATGCAAGAATTGCCCAATACGAAATGGCTTTCCGCATGCAAACCTCAGTGCCTGAAGTATCGGATATGTCTGATGAACCTGATTGGGTTTTTGATTTGTACGGTGAGTCAAGTAGGGATCCCGGGACCTATGCAGCCAATTGTCTTTTGGCCAGGAAGCTAATAGAAAAGGATGTGAAGTTTGTACAGCTTTACCATCAGGGATGGGACCAGCATGGCAACTTACCCAATGGTATAAAAAATCAATGTGCCAAAACGGATCAGGCAAGTGCGGCATTGATTAAGGATCTTAAGCAAAGAGGATTGCTTGAAGATACATTGGTAGTTTGGGGAGGAGAGTTTGGAAGAACGGTATACAGTCAGGGAACATTAACGGCTGATAATTATGGCAGGGATCACCACCCCCGGTGCTTTACCATGTGGATGGCAGGGGCAGGAGTGAAGCCGGGCTTTACCTATGGTGAAACAGATGATTTTGGATACAATGTCACCAAAGATCCGGTACATGTGCATGATTTTCATGCCAGCTTGATGCACCTTTTTGGTGTAGATCATGAAAAATTGATTTTCAAGCATCAAGGAAGAAGGTACCGGCTTACTGATGTGGCAGGGAATGTGGTCAATGGGCTTTTTACCTGAGCTATTGACGATAATGTTGATTTTATTTTAAGTAAATAAAGAACACAGATACCTTTTTAGCTTAAAGATAAAACCCTAACCTAGGGCCAAAGTACTTTCCTCTCCTTTTAAAAAACTGATCATAATAGTCGGCCCCCTGAATTCCTATACTCCATTTGTTGTAAAATTCCTTCCGCAAACTAAATTGAGCAGGAAAAGTTATGCCTTGTGAATATTCGTCTATTAGGAAAAAACCGCGGTATTCTTGTTTGTCCTCATTGAAATATACCGGTGCATAGTAATTATTCCGATCCACGAACATGCCTATTCCAACTCCTCCCTCTAGCAAAATAGAAAATGGTAGTGCTATTTTTCTATTGACCATAAATGAAAAATGATCCGAAGTAAGTGTCCCTTCAAGTGGAAGTGGCATTACCATTATCGGTGTTCCGGCCATCGATTCTCGACAATAATTGTTCCAAGAACGATTAAGGGAAACACCCATGGACCATTGATTATTTAATTGATAGAAAAACCCTAGGTTTGCATTAATGCCGACACTTGTTAACTCTATGGCCCTTTGATCGCCAATTGTAAAATAGCCGAGGTTAAAATGCAGGTCTAAATTTTGGGCTAGTAGCTCACCTATAGTACAAAACAAAAGGCCGGCTATTGTTAAAAGCTTTCTCATAAATTACTATTAAAAACGGTACCGTATTTCCGGACCTAAATGAAATGCGCCAATGCTGTAGAAGGGAGTAATAAATAAGCCTGTTTTTACTCCGGCAAAAAGATTTTCTCCGATATTTTTACTGAAATTTAATTCCAAAGGCATTATAAAATCTCTGTAGAATTCAGTGATTTGCGTAGCCTGATCGATTTCATCACTGCTGTACTCCAGATAGTACCCAATACCTGTGCCCACAGCCAGCGACCATCCTTTTTTTAACGGAAACTTTTTTTGAAAAGTAAGGTAAAAAAGGTTTGTGTTCTCCCGGATTTTTAAACCATTTCTATCAGAAGTATGATTGAAGTGTCCAAGCATATAGTTGGAAGACAAGGCAAATTTTTCATTGAAATGATAGTCAAACTTTATCCCGTAAGAGGGTCCAAGTGTTCCTTTGGTGTAGTTCCCAAAACTTGTTGGTGAAAATACACCGGCATAAATAGCCATATCATATTGCTGCGCAAAAGTGACAGATACTACCAAATTGAGAAAAATAACAATTACAAATTTCTTTATAGCGTTGCAAAATTAGGAAATTAAGCAACAACTAGCTGGTTATTAGTTTATTATATGAGCCTTAAATGTCTAATCTACTATAAATTAGGTTATTGTAATAATAGATTAGATTATTTTTTCAAGCCATTGATGGCGTCATATCTTTTTGTAGATCTTGAAGGTCTGACTCCTCATCGATGGAGGTTTTGGCCAAATTCAGGATCATTTTGGCGTGTTTATTTATTATTTGCTTCTGTTGTTTGTCTTCAGTAAAATCAGAAAGAGTGGCCATGGCCGCCATCAAATGGATAATCACAGGTGGGTTCCCTTTGGCGTATTGGCGGATGGCATTGAAGGCAGCTCCCATCATTCCTTCAAAGGTCAGGGGGTTGGCATAAATCCTCAACCGATTGTCCTTTCCCAGTCGATATGGAGAGGAAATTTTACGGTGGTAAGGTAGGCAATGGTGTTGCTTAAATTATCAATGCATGCAATGGCGGTATAAGGATCATTTACGCCCGGGGACAGCGCCCTGGCTGCTATTTCCACCATTTGATGAATGGCATGTTCCGCATCCTGTTCCGATGTTCGGGTTTTTCCCGTTAAAAGCTTTTTGAATAGTTTTTAACTCTTCTTCTTTTAGCTTGCTATAGGAATAAAGCTTTCCCATTTCCTTACCGGGAAAAACGTAATCACCCGGGCGAAAATAAAGTTCTAAGTAGAGGTCCTTCTCTAAAACCTCCTCCATCAGCCGGTCTCCATCGACATATTGCAAATAGCCTTCTTTATCACTTTTTAAGGATAGATTATAGGAGTAGTTGGATCTAATTTTCTCCAAATCGAAATTTGAGTCTGCAGCTTCCCCTATTTCTTCCGGAAATAGCGTTTTTAAGTTTTGGGAAAGATTTTTGAAATTTTACCTATGATATTGTCGGCTTGTATGCTATTGGCCACATGGTGGATAAAAACAATAAGTAAAACAATATTTGCCAAGGTCATAACCAAGGCAAAAAAGACTGAAATAACTGGTGTAAACTCAAATTCATCTGTATCCTTTACCGTGTTTAAAACAATCAAACAGTAAATAAATAAAGAAACGTATGTCCCTAAAACTGTTTGGTTAATCCGGTCATACATAAAGTTTTTGATCAACCTAGGACCAAATTGATTACTTGCCAATGTAAGGGCCACCAAAGTAATCGAAAATACAGTTCCTGCTACCCCAATCATGGCGCCGGCAATTGTGCTGAGAATATTTGTGGCCGCATCCGGACTGCCGGGAAATAAATACTTCCACGCGCCCTTAGGATCAAGCGCCTGCATACTGTCTAAATATACAAGCCAAAAGGGAAGGGCAATGCCTAAAATAATAATCCATACAGGTACAAACCAAAATGTAGACTTAAGTTTAGACCACCAGAAAAGCAATTTCTTCATAATTAAAACATGTCAGTGACTAAATCTAAGTTACCTAATAACGCTTAATATCCTACCAAAACGATATTTTGAGAGGATTACATTCAGCATTAAATTTCCTATTTTATGTGGATTTAGTTATCCTTACCAGGTGTAAAATTGTTAGAATAGGTTGTCAAATATCTTTTTTCCATTTTTGATAAAAATTGATAACCTTCCCCAAGCCTGCCTATCGCTTCACAGTAAAAGCAGCCACCATTCCTGAAGTAACAATGCCCATGATTGGTGCCCCTAGAATACTTTGAATCAGGTAACTTTTGAAATTAAAATAATCATTGGCCTCTTGCTGGGTCATTTTACCGGAGTTTACTGCATAAGAAATGACGTTTTCAAAATAGTCAGGCGTGATGATGGAGAGTGTAATCCACTGGGTAAGTGGGGTAAGAATGGTGACTACCAGTGTAATCAGCAAACCGGTTTTGACTCCTGCAAGTAGGTCATTTTGCCCCCGTAGTAGACCTTTCTTTTTCCAATAAACCCAATACATAAATGAGAATGGCAGGAATTGCAATAAAATTAGTATAAGTAGCATGATGAGCAATGAACCTGTCATGCAAGCCTACGGAGCGTTCGATAAACATCCAAATTAAGCCCATAAAGGCAAAGATTAAACCCCACTTAATTTCAATGAGATACTTTTTCATTACTTAATTTTTTACATCGAATACAATCCAAAGGTATTTCCTTCGGTATCCATACCTATTGCACAGTAGCCATGCTCTCCAATTTGAAATTTAGGCTGAACCACTTGACCTCCTGCTGCTGCTATTCTACTTTGTTCGACGGCACAGTCTTTACAAGAAAAATAGATCAGTGTACCTCCGGTTCCGGGCTTCATTTCGCTTGATTTTACCAATGCCCCTGATGCATTAATCCCACCATCGACATATGGGAAACAAACCATTCTTAGGTCTCCTGCTCCTTCCGGTACTTTCATTTCCTCTAAGGTTTGGTCTAATACTTGGCTATAAAATTTCTTGGCCCGCTCCATGTCCTCGACATAAATTTCAAACCAATTTACGGGATTTACTTTTGAGTTCATAAGATGTTGTTTAGCAGTTTAATTGTATAATAAACATTTGTAAAATTATTGATTAGGTTCAAAGATCTTTAGGTATACTTAAATTCTATTTACTTTAACCCGGACTTTGTAATAGGATTCTCCGTCCAATAGCCAGGAGTGAAGCCTGTCCCATGCTTATGGGAAGTGTTGCAATCGCAAGAAGTTCATGCTGTCTGGAGATTTTAGCATAGCACCGCTATGGTGAAATTGATAACAGCAACGAAGTAGTTAATTTTGAAGCGATTTCAGCAAGTAATTGATTGTCTATTGCATATATTGGGTTTAATTCTAAAATTACTTAAAGCTACATTCAAATCATTTTCAATTTTTTTGTTCACAATGTAATGAATGCAATTTTACTGGCATTTGGTAATTCTCAAAAAGCAAAGCCTTCTTACCAATATACATAAATTTTGCCTGTACTTTTTCCTGATTCCAGCGAAGCATGGGCCTCAGCTAAATTTTCAATAGAATAATTTCCTCCCACTTTAGGAGCTATTTTTTTGTTTTCATATAGCATGATAAGTTCATTCAAGCAAGTGCCGATTACTTCCACCTTATGGTCTGCAAAGCGCAACATATTCACCCCGATTACTGCCTGTGCTTTCATCATCATGAAAAGTGGACTAATAAAACCGGTTTTTAATAAAAAAGAAAGGTCATTGACCAGGTTGTCTTTTTGCCCACTTCTGGCGGCACCACCAAAACAAAATAGCTTGCCACCATAATTCAGTAGCTTTAAATCTCTTTTGAAACTATTTCCTGCTACAGCATTAAAAACATGATCTATAGATCGTTTACCTAAGTTTTTTATGATCCAATCTTTATAGTCTGTCTCTTTATAATTGATGGGATAATCTACTTTTAAATCTCTTAAGTAATCCATTTTTTCAGTGGTACTACATAGGCCGACTACAGTCACACCTTTTAATTGACACAACTGGGTAAGTGCTGTACCTACTCCTCCCGCGCAGGCATGAATCAGGGCAATTTCCCCTTCCTGACCTGTTGAAAATAATGGCTCATATAGTATGCTGTGCAATATTGGGTGGCTAATGCACAGGCTTCTCCACCTGAAATTTCATCCGAAATTACGCCTAAAGCCTTGTAATCAGCCAAAGCTTCAGTTGCATATCCCCCAAATCGAGTAAAAGCCACCACTCGCTTTCCTTCCAGAGCAACCGGTACTTTGGCACCAGCTTTTTTTACTTTCCCTACGACTTCATATCCGGGAACAAAAGGCAATTTAGGGGCTTCTTTATACAGTCCATTTCTTGCCATCACATCAGCATAATTTAATCCAAAACCTTCCACCTCAATTTGTACCTCATTTTCCTTAGGTACAAGAGAAGAGGCTTCTTGAATTTTGAAAGCCTTGTTAGCAGGTCCATATTCAACTATTGTTGCCTGTTTCATTTTAACTTAGAGAACTTGTTACATCAATATACAATGTTTTCTTGAATTCCAGAGTATTGTAAGTGGTAGAAATAGTTATTGACTTTTAAGGAGGTAGGAGGATTGCCTGCAATTTTTTCTATTGGACAAAAGTGAAAAACTGTTGTTAAATAAACATAATTGAATATTTTTAACCTTTACAAAAACCACTAACAGATGAAAAATATTTTAAACCGTAGAAAATTTTTACAATACTCCGGAATCGCAGGATCTGCTGCTTTATTGACCGGAAAAGCTTTTGCTAACCCTTACAGGCCTGAAAAAGAGTATGAAATAGGCCTTTCAAAGTGGGAATTGGAGACGCCTTCTTTGTGCCTGGATTTGGACATTATGGAAGAGAACCTTAAAAAGGTTCATATAAACCTTCAAGGAACAGGGATTGGTGTAAGGCCACATACCAAAACCCACAAATGCCCTGCCCTAGCAAAACTTCAAATGGAAGCCGGAGCGGTAGGTGTGTGTACGGCCAAACTTGCTGAATCTCAAGTGATGCTGGAAAATGGAATTTCAGAGGTGCTTATGACAGGAGTGAACATTGGTAAAGGAAAAATCCGGAAGGCCATGCAATTGCGTAAAGCCCATAAAGGATTTATCCAGGCCGTAGATAACAAACAAAACGCCCAAGACTTACAGGATGCTGCCAAGGAGGCGGGGGTTGTCGCTGATGTAGTGGTTGATTTGGATGTAATTAGGCGATCAGGAGTTCCTACCGGTTTGCCGGCACTTGAGTTGGCACAATTGGTAGATCAACTTCCAAATTTGAGTTTTAAAGGGATTTTGGCCTATGATGGTGGGGCACAACATATTAAAGGTTTTCAAAAGAGAAAGGAAAGAACCATCCAAACCTTTGGTCCTGTATCTGAGACCTATGCAATGATGAAAAAATCCGGTTTGAATATGGAGATTTTTAGTGGTGCAGGTACCGGTACATACAATATGATGGATGATGTACCCGGGTTTACCGACGTTCAGGTTGGTAGTTATTTGTTTATGGATACGCAATACATGGCCATTGGCAGTAAAACCAATGAAAGTTTGTATGATGATTTTGATCCGGCACTTACAGTCTTGGCAACTGTGATCAATACCAATCATCCTAATCGACTGATAACGGACTCGGGTGCGAAAGCTTTAACGATTAATAAGCCGAGTGGCCAGGTGATTGGCGAAACAGGTTTTAACTATAATGCCGGTTCAGATGAATACGGAACAGTAACTTTTGAAAGCTCCAATAAAACTTACAAAACGGGTGATATTCTGGAAGTAATTGTTCCTCATTGTGATCCAGTTGTGAATTTATACGACCGCATCTACGGTATTCGCAATGGAAAAGTAGCCGAGATTTTGCCTATTTTAGGAAGGGGACAATCTCGGTAATTTGAATGGATAGGATATGCCTTATCATGGAACAGAATACTCTTCCATTTTTTTGTTTAGGTATAAATGTCCGCTTAACCTTGGTATGGCTTGTATTTATCTTTTTATTAAAATACAAGCCATACCCAACAACCCAACAAGCTATGATAGTCCCCTTTGGCCCAAATGGCTATTGATTAACCATTGCTCAGGCTTTGATTTTGAGGTCCTGCTTCATTGGATTTACTTTCTTCTTTGTCTTTTTTAGGTTTAGAGGTCAACATACCAAGCATCATCGCAAGAGAGGTAAATATAATCACCTGAATGATCAGCGAGTCGTTAATAATAGGAATGGACATCGTCAGGGGAACACTCAAATACAAGAGTATAGTTACTAAACCCCTTGGTGAAATAAACATTAGAGGCAAAAGGTTAATTTTAAATATTTTTAAAATTAATGCCCTTAATAGAAAAATACCCGCCGTGATAGAGACAGACCATATTAAGGTTTCTGTATTAATAAGTTCATTGGTTTCAATCAAGAATCCAAATACAAGAAAGAATAAGGTTCGGATCAAGAAAGTAAGCTCCATGGTGAGCTCTTTAAACTTTTTATTTCTTTTTAAGCTTTTCGTATGTAGTTTTTTCACGAAAACACTTTGTTTGAGCTGGTTTAGGTTACCTATAAACAAGCCAAAAAGAAGGATGAATATCAAAGCCGGTAAATGATAAAGTTCAGAAACCGCAAAGATCAACACAATCATTAAAATAATCGGAGCGAATTTTACAGGATGTTTGATGCGGCTTAATAAAAAGGCCAACATAATTGTAGCAAAAAAGTAACAATTAAAATCATGACAATTTCACCAAAGAATAGCCCTAAGGTTTTAGCATTCATGATTTTCTTTTCAAGTAAAAAGTTAAAAAGTAGAACGCCAAAAATATCAGAAACACTGCTTTCGTACGTTACAAATTCACGGTTTACTGCTCTTAAGTTTTGTACGGAAGGTATGGCAATGGCGCTACTTATAATAGCGAAAGGAATGGCATTGAGTAAAGCAGACTTAAATGCCACATCAGCGAAAAACTGAATGGCGTAAGCGAGGCTTAGGCTAATTACAATAACAGGAATAATAGCAATCAAAACTGTTTTTCCTACAAAAGACAACTTTGAAGTATCGAAATCCAGTTCAAGGGCACCTTCCAATACAATCAGTACCAAACCGATGGTGCCCAGAAAAGGCAATACAGTGGTTAGATCCGGAATATCCAAATCCAGAAAGCTTGCAGCTTGATTTGCTGCCCATCCCATAGCGAATAACAAAATCACTGGCGGGATTTTTGTTCTAGCTGAGGTGATGTCAAAAAAATAGGCAAAGAGCATTAAAGCACAAAGCACAATAATAATGGGTAGGGTCATAGATAGGTGGTTTAGGTTTAGGGGTTTTTACCTGATTAATTTATCCAAACCCCTCTATTCCTCATTCATTTAAAGCATGCTAAATATAAATTTACAATAAAGTCTGTCAAGTTAAAAGTTTAGCTTTTATTAAAGGTTAAATTTTTATTAATTACAAGTGGTTCTTTAAAAACAATAAATTACCTTCCCAACCGACTTATGAAACTTTTAATCGCAGTAACCTTCTCTGTTTGCGTACTATTTCAATATACGGTTTTTGCCCAAAAATCCTTGCCGGTAGGTACTCACCCACCAGCGTTAACCTTTGACCATTTCCCTAATCGAAGTTTTGCCTTTGTGTGGAGAAACTGGAATCTGGTAAGTCCTGAGAAAATGGCGGAGACCATAAAGTGCAAGCCTGCAGATATACTCAACATTGCCCAGCTCATGGGTTTGGAAAATCAAAACTTACTTCCGAACAAATTCCAAGATCAAATTTATATAAGCCTTTTGCGAAGAAACTGGCATTTATTGCCTTATGAACAATTGCTAACCCTACTGGACATGGATAGGGAAAGACTTGAATTTGCGCTAAAAGAGGATGATTTCCTATTCCATAAATTTGGAAATCTCAAACCCGCCTGCCCCGAACTTCACTATACAAAGCCCACAGATGAGGAGATTAAAATGGCCGTTGCCATCAAAGAACTTATCCGGCCTATCCTTGAAAAAAATAATACTGAAGCAGCTGAGGACCTTTTTGAATTTATAGACGACCTCAAAACCTTTGATGAAAAAATAGCTTTTGTCGAAAAAGACTCTTTGGCAGAGGATCAGCTGCGTTTTATATACTCTTATTTTGGGATTTTTGGGGACCCTTTAATGGACGAAGATAATGATCCTTTTCCCAATGGTTTATTGCAAAAACTAGCCCAAAAAGGAGTAAATGGAGTGTGGATGCACGTTGTACTCGGTCAGCTTGCACCTCAGGGAGAGGTGTTTCCGGAATTTGGAGAAGGTAGTGAAATTCGTCTAATGAATTTACAGAAAATAGCCCGGCGAGCCAAAAAGTTTGGTATAGATATCTATCTCTATATGAACGAACCTAGGGCGCAACCACAGGAGTTTTTTGAGCAACGTCCGCAAATGGCAGGAGTTAACAGAGATGGTTTTACTACCATGTGCACGAGTGATGAACAGGTAAGAAATTGGATGGAAGAATCCCTTACCCATGTTTTTACTGAAGTTCCTGAATTGGGAGGAGTATTTACCATCACGGCTTCAGAAAACCTAACCAATTGCGCTTCTCATGGAGGAAAGGACCAGTGTCCTCGATGCAGTAAGCGACCCTATGAAGACATAATTGCAGAAGTTAACCGAACCATTGCCAATGGAGTGCATGCTGCCAAACCGGAGGCAAAAGTTATCGCTTGGGACTGGGGATGGAATGGCCATGGCATGGCCAGAGAAGTGATCGATAAATTGCCCGAAGATGTATGGCTGATGTCTGTTAGTGAATGGGCCAAGCCAATTGAAAGGGGTGGCGTATCCAATACCGTAGGGGAATATTCTATATCTGCAGTAGGCCCTGGCCCCAGAGCCAAATCCCATTGGAGTGGAGCAAAAAGAATTTGCTAAAAACAGTGGCTAAGGTACAGTTTAACAATACCTGGGAATTGTCCGTAGTTCCTTGGCTACCGGTGATGGATTTGGTAGCCCGGCATGCAGCAAATTTGGCTCAGATGGACATCGATGGGGTTATGCTAAGTTGGACGCTCGGATCTTACCCTTCGCCAAATCTTGAAATAGCTAAAAAATTCTCTGATGACCCTGATGCTAGCATAGAAGAAGTGTTGAATTCCTTGGCATTGGAAAGGTATGGAAGAGCTGCCGTTCCTTATGTACGGAATGCTTGGACTACATTCAGTTCGGCCTTTGAAGAGTATCCCTATGATATACGGGTGGTTTACGCTGCTCCCCAGCAATATGGCCCTTCCAACTTATTATTTCTGAAACCCACTGGTTATCGAGCAACGATGGTAGGTTTTCCTTATGATGACCTTAAGGGTTGGTCTGGCCCATATCCTCCTGAAACTTTAATATCACAATTCGAAAAAATGGCGAATAACTGGGAAAAAGGGTTGAAATTTATGGGGGAGCCATCGAGGCTACAGAAAACGTATCACATAAAAAGCTACTGGAAGAAGACCTTAACTTGGCCAAAGCTGCCTACTTACATTTTCAATCAGTTGGCCAACAGGGCCGCTTTATTATGGCAAGGGATATGTGGCTTGAAAGCCAAAAAACTGATAAGGTTCTAAAGGATCAGGTAAGAGAAATTTTGGAGCAAGAAAAACAAACGGCAATAGCTTTGCTTGAAGTTTCAAGAAAGGATTCTAGGATTGGTTTTGAAGCTTCCAACCAATATTATTATGTACCACAGGATTTGCTAGAGAAAGTAATCAACTGTCAATTTTTGATCAATGAACTCGATTAATAGGAACCATGGATAAAATCCACGGTTCCTGTTCTTCCAAATCCTAACTCTTTCATGCCTCTCTTATTGAGCTAAGAATATAAGCTTTATGCATTTTGATGCTTTCTCGCTATTCGATGACAAGATTTTTATTTCTTGGATACTTGACCTCATATTTTAATTCCAGTTGTTTGGTAGATGAAGGTTCCAACTTAAACTCCCATTTTATTTCACCGGTTTTGGCGTCATGTTTTCCTCCGGAAAGGCTTTGTATTTCTACCTCTATTTCTTCCAAAGTAGAAACAGGCACCTGGTCCAAAACTACCATGGAAATGGGCTGGCTTTTATTGTTTTTAATAGTGGTTTTCCACAATCTGCTTGCCGTCTTTTTATTGCCTAAAAATGATTTTTCTGTGAAATCACTTTCTTTCTCCCTTTCTATTGTGACCATTTTATCTCTACCCAGTGAGATTTCCAAGGTGTCAGTAGCATAGCGCACATCCAATAGACTTTTACCTACGAAGGTTTGTTCAAAAAACACATTGGCCTCTCCTTCCAAAAGTTGGTATTGCTCCCAGTTAGTAATCCCAGCAATTAGGTAAGCCGTGTTACTGACCTTGGGTACAGCAAAATACTGGTATAAAGCAGGCAATTCATAGGTTACCATATCCACAGTATAATTTTTACTGTCAGATTGAATAGAATAAGGGGTATTGATTTCAAAATTAATGGTCGTTTGGTTTTCCACCTGAGCCATCGGTAAAGGTTGACTTTGCAATTCCTGTGCATCATCAACGTCAAAATTGACCTCAATTCTTTCAGATTTACCTTTCAAACGTTTACTAATTCCATAACCGGTTACCACTATCTCATCTAATGCAACCTGATCTTCTTTCATTAAAACATTCATTACCTCTGCGGTAATTGGCAGGGTTTGCGAAACATACCCAATAAAGGAATAAGTCAACTGGCTGGCACGGTTCGGTAAGGTGATGGTGTAACTACCGTCAAAATCTGAAGTGGTGCCAATAGTGGTTCCTGCAACTACGATGGTTACACCGGGTATGCCTACTCCTTCGGCGTCCATTACTTTTCCCGTCACACTTCCCGTCCTTTGGCTATAAATGGGTGGGGCTGTATTGTAATTAAGAAGATAAGGTCGTAATTCCGGTGCAACACCTGAAACGCTTGGCTCTGCTGATGAAAAAGTAAGTTTTATATTATCCCAATCTACCTTGGTGTCCTGTCGGACATTCGCCTTATAGTGCAAGCTAACCGGGCTATTGATGTCCTTGGCACGGATGTCGTATGAAGGAAACCAGCCGGCATTGTCAACAAGGTAGGACAACTCAAAAGAAAAACTACCGGGCACTTTTGCATCTACTCTTACTAGTACCTCCCCTGTAGCAAACTCTTTTTCCCCGCCAGAGAATTGATTTGATCCTGAAGATTGTTTTTCTCTTCAAGTAATTTCTTAATCGTATTGTTCCTTTCGATAGTTTGCAGTTTTAAGGCAGTGAGTTGATTGCCATAATATTCAGCAGCCTGTTTCAGGGTAGCCACATTTAAGGTTTCATTTTTTCCTCCTATCAGTCGGTTAGTTTGGAGAAAAGTGATCTCCTCTTGGGCGATGGCCAAATAAGTATTTTCCAATTCGATCTTTTCATTAACCTCTTCCAGGTCTTTGTCCAGCATAAGGAGTTCCTCGGACTTTACCGATTTATCCAGAAAGTTTTGCTGGTGATTAATACCCAGCACAGTCAATTCACCTCCGGCTTTTAACTGTATGCTTTTGGGAGCTATAAAAGGGGAGAGGTTGGTAAATTTGACAATGGATTCCCCTTTAGCCAATTGGACTGTTTCCTTTCGTAGCACCTGTGCACCTTTTAGAAAGACGGTGGCTTCTACCACTTTGGAATTGACTTCTTTTTCAGGTATTTCCTGAGCGAAGGATTGATTATAAACTAGGAAGAACAAAAGGATGGACAAAGCTTTCATAAATATTGGATTGAATTGTTTTTATAGAAACAGGATAAGTGAACTTCAAAAAATGCTTAGTTGCCATAATTTGCAGAAGAAAACAAATTGATTTTCGACTGCTTATTTTTCCTATACGAGGCAGAAACAATAAAAGTCACAAATCAGGCCAAAAATCTTAAAGCGGAAAAATGTAATGAAAGTGAATTCAAAATGGATTGAATTAAATGGTAAAGACTAATTTTAAATTAATAGAGCTATATAAAATTTTACCCTAAATTAAATGTCTAGACACTAGCATCTTTTCCCTTTTCTTAACTATTTTGAATGAATCAATTCAGTATATCGCTGGAAATTGTAGAAAAGGAATGGGTTCACCACAGGTTATTCGCCTCAATTTCCACTAATAAGTAAACCATGGGTAAGGAAAAATATTCAATCGCCTTTATTTTCATTATGCTATGCCTTTGTCCGTTTATGGCAAAGGCTCAGGAAGATAAAGCGGACCGCCAGGAATACCTGAAGGAGTTGATCCTATTGCAGGAGAAACCTTCCAGCCATGATAGCTTTGTTAGTTTTCATGACCTTACCTGGGAAGATTGGATAAAAAGAACCGGAGAATTACCCCCTAATTATGGAATAATTCCCTCCATTCCTTTTCTGCCTGATCCACTGATCATTGGTGAGGGAAAAGAAAATGAGAAGATTACAACCATGGCTCAATGGGAGACTCAGCGGGAGTATTTTAAAGAACAGGTGAAACACATTCTTTCCGGGACTTTTCCTGACCCTCCCACCAATTTGAAAGCTGAGATTTTGTCTGAAAGGACAGAAAATGGGGTTAAGATTCAGATGATTGAACTCAGGTTTGGAGAAAACCACAAAGCCAAATTGACCTTGGAAGTTTTTACCCCGCCAGGAGAAGGGCCTTTTCCGGTGTTTATGACCCAGTGGAACCACAGAGGATGGGCACAGATAGCGGTAAGGAGAGGTTATATGGGGCTGATTTATGCCGGAGCAGACGCGAAAGACGATACCCGAGAATACCTGGAACTTTACCCTGAGTACGATTGGTCTACTTTAATGGCCAGAGCTTGGGGAGCTCATAGAGCGGTGGATTATTTGTATACCTTGGATGAGGTGGATAAATCCAAAATAGCCATAACCGGTCATTCCAGAAATGGAAAACAATCCTTGTTTGCCGCCGCTTTTGATGAGCGTATTACGGCTACCATTACAAGTAGTGGAGGAACAGGAGGGGAATTCCCTTACCGATATACCGATGAAAGGCATTCCAATGAATCCATTGATTACCTGGTATCCAGAAGAACCCATTGGTTGCATCCGCGCATACGGTTTTATTCAGGAAGAGAGCATAAAATGCCCATCGATCAAAATTCCTTAATGGCCCTGATTGCTCCTAATTCTCTAATGTTTAGCTCTTCCATCCGAGAAGGAGGTGGAGGAGATCCTTGGGCCATTGAGCAGATTTATACTTCACTTACCAAAGTTTATGACTTTTTGGATGCTCCGGAAAAGCTGGGCATACGGCTGAGAGATGGGGAGCATGCGGTTTCAGAAAGGGATTTAGAGGCCTTTATGGACTGGCTGGACATACAGTTTGGTAGAAAGAATTTCCCATGGGAGAATCACCTGAGTTACAATTATAGCTTTGAAAAATGGAAGAAAGAAAGTGGAGAATCCATTGATCTTAGCAAGTTTCCTATTCAACCAACCCAAAATATTCCTGTCAATGGATCCTATTTGGAAAAGGCCCAAGAAAAATAAAACAAGACCTCACCTGGCTGTTGGGTGATGAACCTGCAGGCTTACCTGCCAGTGACATTGAGACCCTAAGCCAAAAGGAGGATTATGTCAGCAGTTTTATGCCTCGACCAAGGGTGAAAGATGGTAAAAAACTTAATATTACGCCCTACAATGCCATGGGCGATTATTTGTATGGATCCCTATATTTCCCTACGGATGAAGCTGGAGAAAGAATAACGGGGGCCATGCCTGTGCTTATATTTTTGCACAAATACACCAATACGGGCTATGATTCGGAGTTAAATGCATTGATTGATGGGCTGTTGGCCAAAGGGATAGCCGTTTTGACATATGATATGATCGGCTATGGGGCCAGGATAGAAGAAGGTACTTTGTTTTACCAGAGATATCCCCATTGGTCCAAGATGGGTAAAATGGTCACCGATGCCAGAGCGGCGGTGGACGCATTGGAAAGTTTGGACTTTATCGATAAGGATAAGATTTTTATTGGAGGCTATGCTTTGGGAGGGACAGTAGGCTTGATCACTGCTGCACTGGAGTCTAGAATAGCAGGGCTTGCTTTGTCCAGTGCTTTTACCCCTTTGAGAAATGCCTCTGGAAATGTGGAGGGATTAAAAGCTTACTCCCATTTGTATGGGCTAATTCCAAGGTTAGGGCTTTTTGATGGTGAGGAATACAGGATTCCTGTGGACTTTCCTGAAATGCTCGCCAATATCGCCCCAAGACCAGTAATGGTCATTTCTCCGGAGTTAGACAGGCATGCTGACCATGAAAATGTCATTACTACCATGGAAGGTTTAAAGCAGTTGTACCAAAAATTGGGAGTAGGCGATGCACTGGAATGGCAAAGTCCCCATGCTTTTAACCATTTTACGGAAGCCCAACAACAAGAGATGATTAAATGGTTGGTGCAGGAAGTGGCAAAATAAATGAATAGCACTTAAGTTTGAGAAAAAGATACATTTCGATTATGATAATTTTAAATAGGTCAAATTATGAAGGGGAAGGTTGCCCTTCCGGCGTCAATTTTAATAAAATGAAGCGGGTGATGCTACATTATCCATTGGTTTTTTTGTTGGTGTTTTTAGGCTTGGTATTGGAAAGCAAGGGACAATTCCAAGGCAAAACCTCAGACATAAGGTATATCGAACCAAATGAGGAAACCGGGACTTCGTTGGGAACGGTAGTGGGAGATGTTCCATTGGCTTTTACGGATCAAATTTTCCCTTTTGACGCTAACGGGAGCTTGGTAGGATCAAGTGATCTCAAAGTACAGCTTACTCAGGTGATTAAAAATTTGGAAGGAGCCTTGGAAGCAGCAGGTACTGATTTAAGTAAGTTGCTGAGACTAAATGTTTACCTTCAGAAAGAAGAACATTCCAAACCTGTTCGAGAATTAATCAAGGATTTATTACCAGAAGGAACTTTTCCGGCCATTACCCTGATAGTGGCCAATCAAGCTCAAGCGCAGGTGTTATTGAGCATGGATGGAATTGCGGTTGCACCGATGACTTCAGTAAGTTCCAGGGGTGTGAATCTTCCGTTTAGCAAAGGGCTTAACGAAAAAACCAATCGTGCAGCTGTTGCTATTTTACCGGCAGGTAGGAAGGTATTTATTGCAGGTCAGGCTGAACCTGGTAAAGATCTTTTGGAGGCCAGTGACAAAACCATGCAAAATCTATTTGCTACCTTGGCATATATAGGGGCCAGTGCCAGTGATGTGGTCCAGGTTAAAGCTTTTATCAATCCCATTGAGGATGCGATAGCAGTAGAAGAAGTGATCGCTGCTTTTTCAGAGGGCAGCAAGTACCTCCCATTGTCATGGTAGAATGGTTGGTAGATGAAAATAAGGCTGAAATAGAATTGGTCGCTTCTGCTCCTGAGCATTACAATGACAAAGAAGCTGTCAGTTATTACGCTCCACCATGGATGATTCAGGCTACCACATACAGTAGGATAGTAGACATTAAAAAAGGAGGGCTATTGTTTACTTCCGGCTTGTATGCGGAAGATGGAAAAGATGAGGAGGAAAAAGCCAGAAACCTTTTTGGGACTTTGTCGCGAATTCTAGAAAAAGCCGGATCCGGCTATGACCACTTGGTAAAAGCAAGTTACTATCCTTCCCATGAAAAAGGGCGTGAAAGCTTGATGAAAGTAAGAACTGAATTTTACAATCCTGAAAGGCCTCCTGTTGCCTCCTTGATAAGGATTCAAGGGACTGGTCGTGAAGGCATTTACTTAAATGTCGACATGGTAGCAGTGGTGCCGGATTGATTTGGTAAAGCTTGTTGTACCTAGGGTCTGGTCAGCTCTGATCTCGGGTCTGGTCTAAGTTTAGCGAAGCGTAACTTTAGACCCAAAATGAAAGTTTTCAACTTCCATAACCTTTGCCTGAGTGTAGATTGCATCTGCACTCAAATATTCAACCGATATGTGATTGGGTTCGATGCCGACTTGTTGAGCAGTAGGAAGACTCTTTCAATTAACGGGTTCTTGACGGATTCAATATTTGGTTGTAGGGTATTCTTATTTACTCAACCTTTTACATCATGAATTGACAATCGTAAAAAGCCCATTTCATCCTCAAAATTATTGTAGACCCAGATTTTTTTATCCTTTACAAAAATTTTCAATGGTGTATTAGTCAGGGATTCAATGCTTTGTTCTGATATTAAATCAAATTCTGAATCAAATATACTTAAATAGTTAATGGCTCTTATAGGCCCTTCTTCTATTTTTCCGTTATCATACACTTCATTAAAGCTAAACCTATAGTGCAACTTTCTATCAGGGTCATATAATACCCTTGAAAAGTTAATATCCTCCCGAACGGCTAAAATTTCTTTTTTAAAAGTCTCAAAACTTTCTGTTTTGGGTACAGATGGCCCCTTTCTAGATAAATTGAAGATTTTATGGTTTGGCTGTTTGAACTGAAGAGTGTCATTCTTAAGGTCAAGAATATAAACCGCACTGTCAGTTATATTCGAGATATAAATTTGATCCTCAAATAAATCCAGGTATGGTGTAGGGCCATTCATTGTTAATGTTTTGCCTTTCTGGTCGGTTAACCGTATATATTGTTTTGCAACATCATTAAATTCGGGTAAATCTATGATTTCTACAATTTTGGTCTTAAGATCAATTTTGGCAAAAATATATTCCATTTCTCTCCAATCATTAAAAATAGCATAAATCAGGTTTGTATTATTAGGATGAACTTGAATCTCCTGTAGACTAGCGCTTGGGCTAATTTGACTACCCTTTAAATCATGAATATCGAAGGAGATATCCAATATTTTTTCACCTTCCAAATTCACAATGCCACTTCTTTCATAAGAACTAATATAAAAAGTATCGTTTTGTAGGTAGCGAATATTATGAATATTTGTTCCAATCCCATCTGGACCTTCTTTTTCCATTGGGTAAGTATTTACCAATTCCAATTTATCCAAATCAATTTGTTCGATATGGTGTTTGTCCAGGTTGAAATTAAACAGGAATTTTTTATCTTCAGAAAGGTCAGAGTGACGTAGGTAAGAATTTAAATAAAGAAATTGATCTTTAGCATCTACCCTTACAGAATCAATAGAAATGGAAATTGAATCGGATTTTAAACCTTCATTATTATGTTGACCACATGCAATTAAAATAATAATCAATGGGAGATAAGATAATCTGTACATATTAGACGAGTTTATAGGGGTTTAACGAAAATAAATTTGGATGCAACAATCACTTTAAATTAACTTTAGCCTCACGAAACCCATGTCGTCTTCCAGGTTAATAAAGATCCACAGCATGCCACCTTTAGTAAAATACCTGCTAGGCTTTTGAGTCAAAAAAGGTAACTGTGTTTCTTGGATCAGTTTTAGATCTTTGTCGTATATGGCCAGGTAAACATTCGCCCCGGAGGGTTGTGGAAAAAGTCCTTCAACCTCTTCGCTGTCGAAATAATTTTCATAATAAAGCCGCAAGTATAGCTGATTTTGCTCATCATAAACAGGTAAATAGTAATGTGGCCCTTCTAGATATTGCTTAAAAAATCGGGAAAATTCGCCAGCTGTAGCAAATTCATTTCCTCTTGATTGATTTTCATTGTCCAGCCATTGGCTGTTGGAAGTAACAGCACTTATAGAATCGTAGTCTGAATTGTAAAAATACCATTCATTATCAGTTTCGGCCCCAAGTAAAACGCCACCATCTACTATTTTCAAGTAAGTTTCTGCTTCATAATAAGCATAATTTTCACCATCATTTAAAGAAGCTGTGTAATGCTTTAACTTATCCATTGCGGGGAGGGGATACCGAAAGAGCTGTTTATGATCCAGATCCACACGAGCAAATTCCACGACTTCGTTGCCAAATGCTTTAACTAGGCCATAGATCTCCTCATGGTTATTTGGGTTTATTTGCATACCTATTAAGGATTCTTTATCCCTAAGAACATCTCCTGAAAGATCTGATAAATTCACCTCCCAAGCGCGATCAAGTTGGCCATTTTGTTTAAATAGCTTGGGGCCCTTCCAAGTGCTAAAAAGATTCGCTCTTTATCCCAGCTTCGAAGGGAATGAATGCTATTCAGTCCATTTGGCCCCTCTTTCTCGAAGGAAATTTTTTGATCCAGCATTAGATTATCGAGATCAATTTTTTCGAGTTGGTGCTGTTCTGTATCAAAATTATACAAATACCTTTGATCTTTACTAAGGCCTGAGATACTAAGGTTTTGTTTTAGAAACAGTAACTCATCTTTCGGATCAATACGGACTGTATCTACCTGAAGAGTCAACCCCGGATACTTTTCTTCAGATTGATTTTCTCTAGAACCACAAGAAACTAACAGCACCCCAAAAATTAGCTGTATAAGACAAGTTAGGGGGCGTTTTATCATGGTTTTAGAATTTGAAGGTTACTAAAGATAATTTAGAACTAATTTTTACAAATTCAAACTCTTGCTCCAAATTTCAAGTATTCATATGGCTTGGTCTTTAACAAAATATGGCTTAAGATTTGTGATAAATGAATGCCATGTCTGTCCAGTCTGCTCAAACTTTAGCAGCGCCTAACTTAGACCCAAAATGCAGAAAGTTTTCAACTTCCATAACCTTTGCCCGAGTGTAGATTGCATCTACACTCAAATATCCAACCTAAATGTGATTGGGTGTTCAAATTTGGAGCAAGATCTCGAATTTTAAACCAAAGGTCATTAGTAAAGAAATTAAGGGCGAACTCAAGTTGAAAACTTTCGTCATGATAGGTCGATTTGCCACTATCGCTTAAACTTAGACCATAGTGAAACTTTACCAAGTATTTATTAACTTAGTGGAATAAATAAACCGGATAAGGATGGATATTCAATCAATAAAAGTCGACTTAATCGATTGGATCACAAAGCTAGAAGATCGAAAAGTACTTGAACAGATCCAGGCTTATAAATATAGGCAAGGTGAAGGGTTAAGTAAGGCTCATAAAGCATTGCTGGATGATCGGATAGCTTCCTATGAAAAGGATCCTAGCAAAGTGGTGGATTGGAGCGATGTGATGAAGGAGATAGAAAGCAGCCAATGAGCTATAAGGTAAAGCTGCTCAGCGAGGCCAGTTTGGATATCAAAGAAATCATTGAATGGTACAATGAAGAAAAGCAGGGTTTAGGTAGACGCTTTTATAAATCTTTGAAATCAAGGCTAAATTACATCAGTAATTATCCGTTTCACTGTCAGGTTGCATATAGAGATATTAGAAATATATTGGTCGATAAGTTTCCTTATCAGATTCATTTTAGGATTAAAGAATCTGAAAAATCCATTATTGTTATTGCAATTACCCATACTAGCAGAAATCCTAGAGTGTGGAAAAGAAAAAGATAATTTCGACTAAATGTAGCATTACCTCTGGTCAAAGTTTAGCAGCGCGTAAATTAGAGCAGAAGGAAAAATATATGAAAAAATAGTATATTTGATAAGAGGCAGTTTTATGGATATTCAGGCAGAGAAATTACAGTTGATAGAATGGCTCGCGGGACTAAATGATGCCAAAATACTCAATGAGTTTTTGCTTTGAAGAAAAAAAGAAATGGATTGGTGGGATCGGATTAGTGCTGAAGAGCGGGAAGAGATTCAAATAGGTCTTTCTCAAGCAGATAAAGGTGAGGTTACCTCCCACAAGGAAGTAATGGCGAAGTATAAGAAATGGCTTTAGAAATCGTATGGACTAATCGTGCCCAAAAAGGTTTTGCGAGAATTATTGAGTACTAGGAAACTCAACTTTCATAACCTTTGCCTGAGTGTAGATTGCATCTACACTCAAATATCCAACAGAAATACCATTGGGTATTGAGAATAGGATATTGAATTTTAAACCTATTTTTATTGGTTAAATGTATTAAGTGATTTAATAAATTATTCAACATCCACAGTTAACCGCACAAAGCCCATTTCGTCTTGCGTATTGATATACATCCAAATCTTACCGTCCTTGACAAAATGGTAGCCGGGTGGTGTATTTAGCCCTTCAACAAGGGACTCCGCAAGCACATTAAAATCAGGGTCAAAAACAGTGAGGTACACGGCTGATTCCATATCCTGATAATTTTCTACATCCTTTCCTATTTTGATTATTTTATGTGAAAATCGGTAAACCAGCTGCTTTTCTTCATCCCAAAGGGGAGCCATAAAATTAATCTCCCTACGCATGTCTAAGGATGTTTGCTTAAACGCCTCTTCGTGTTCAAATTCTTGATTGTATTTCCCTGTTTTTTTATCAGCAGTCAATTTACTCTGGTACTCGATCTGGAACAGACTGTCATTGTCATAAAGCAAAATCTTGTTGGAAATATCATTGCTGATAATGTAACTTTTTTGGTGCTTACTTATCGTTACAGTTGGAAAGGACATTTGGATTCTGGAAGAACTGCTTAATTTAAATCGAAAATTTTCTAATGCTTTAAAAGGTAAAGGTATTTTAGTGAGGGTTTGGGTGTCTGTTTTCAAAATTCCCAGGGCATAGGTTTTCTTCCTGCCATCTCGAATCAAGCCTATCATGGTGTGAAAATCTACCATCTGATTGTTTAAAAATTGAAAGTTTTCACTTTCTTCCAACTTGTCTCCCCCAAATGCTCTATCATTAAAAGTAAATTCACTCCTTTTATCACCTTCTAAACCGAATAGCCTAACTTTGATATAGCCCATAAAAGCAATGGAATTGGAGGAAATAAGATTCATTCCAAAAACCATTTCTCCTACTCCATCGGGTCCTTCTTTTTCAAAGGGAAGTTTTTCTGCCAGTATCCCCTTGTCCAGGTCAATCTTTTCGAGGGTATAATCATTTGGGTTAAAATTATACAAGTATTGGTTTTTCTCATCAAGTGCAGCTACCCGTAGACCGGCATTTAGGTAAAGAAATTCATCTACCGGATCGATTAGTAGGGTATCAAGGGTAAAATTCAAATCCGTATCTATCGCTTTTTCATCGGTAGAATTGCCCGGCCCACAAGCCACCAATAGAAGAAAAATAAAAGCGTAAAAGAATTGTTTCATAGGGTATTAGGGGTTGAGAGAGGAAATTAAAGAAAAATAAGTGGGTTAATAGCTAATTCTGCTAAAAAACAGAATATAAGTCTGAGATTAGTCGAGGATTACTTATACCGAAAGTTTTCAACTTTCCTGTCCCAAATGCAAGACAAACAGGAAGGTTGCATTTCGACAACATATTTTAGGGCACTATTTAATTGTTTTCGGCTGTTTTTTCTTGTTAACGATTCATCCGAATTTTCTAATCGGTTTTGAGAATAGGAAAAAGATCTCGATTTTTAAAGAATTAGCAATGTGATACGGATAATACGGAACTCAATCAATTTGAAAACTTGCCACATGATAGGTGGTTAGCCACTAAAGCTCAAACTTCAACCGGAAGGGATTTTAGCAAGTATCTATTAATTCTGAATCAATTGTATTTCTATTTAAACGTTTAACAATGAATAACCCAAAAACCTTACTTAGTATATTTTATTTATTGCTGCTAAGTTTTCATTCTAACCTGTCTGCACAGGAGAGGCCCCCAAATATTGTATATATTCTGATAGATGATCTGGGTTGGAAAGACCTGGGTTGCTATGGGAGTGAATTCTATGAAACACCAAATATTGACAAGTTAAGGGACCAAGGGATGAAGTTTACAGCTGCCTATTCGGCAAGTCCGGTTTGTTCTCCTTCCCGGGCAAGTATATTGACGGGGAAAAATCCTGCGAATATTGGTTTTACGGGTCATATAACCGCCATTGGTAAGCACCGGTATCCGGAGGAAGGAAGGATTATCCCTCCTGATGATTATATGCACGTTTCCCTTGAAGAAAATATGATTCCTGAAATTTTGCTTCAATCAGGTTATACTTCGGCAAGCATAGGTAAATGGCATGTTGGGGAAGAAGAAAAGTTCTTTCCTACACATCAGGGATTTGCTATTAACATCGCGGGATATGAACATGGTAGTCCACCGACCTATTGGGGACCATTTGAATCGGAAAAAGCTGGAACCCTGTGATAAAAAACCTGGACAATAGAGAAGAAGGGCAATATTTAACCAACAGACTAACCGATGAAGCCATCAATTTTATAGATGAGAATAAAGAGGGGCCGTTCTTTTTGTACCTGTCCCATTATGCGGTTCATACTCCTTTAGAGGCACCTGATTCCTTGATTAAAAAATATGAACTGAAGTTAGAAGGGCAAATGGAGCAAAAGAATGCGATTTATGCAGCCATGATAGAGAATATGGACTGGAATGTCGGAAGGTTATTGAAGTCCCTGGATTCACTTGGCCTTGAAGGTAATACCATTGTTATTTTGGGAAGTGACAATGGAGGTGAAGGTAGGGTGACCAATAATGTCCCACTTAGAGAAGGTAAAGGGTATATTTATGAAGGTGGGATCAGGGTACCTTTAGTGATCAAATGGCCGGGAAAAGTCAAGCCAAATAGTTCATCCGATGTACCTGTGATTACGGATGATATGCTTCCGACGATTGTTGAAATGGCAGGATTAAGCAATGAAAATCAGGACATAGATGGTGTTTCTTTGCTTCCATTATTGACAGGTGAAGGTGGATGGGGTCGTGACCTACTATGTTGGTATTATCCGCATTACAGTCCACAAGCCAAGATGCCCGGGTATGCCATACGCATGGGAGATTATAAATTGGTAGAATACTATGACCCTCCATCCGTAGAGTTGTTTGATCTTGCTAAAGACATAGGCGAAACCAATGATTTGAGTGGAGTGGATGTTCAGAAAGTGGAGGAGATGAAAGCATCCTTTAAAGAATGGTTGATGGATTTTAATCCTATCCTACACACCGAAAACCCCAATTACAATCCCAATTATAGGTCCAAATAAAATAGTAATTTTCAAGCACCGTCTGGTCTAAATTTAGCGAAGCCACAGAAAGGAGTTTCAAACCTTAGCGTCTTTGCGAAGATGATGAATAAAGTATACGTTGAAAGTTGCACGCAGCGTCGTGGAGTCGCAAAGAGGTATTTTCAAAACCTTCGTGTCTTGGCGCCTTTGCGAAGATGATGAATAAAGTATACGTTGAAAGTTGCACGCAGAGTCGCAGAGTCGCAAAGAAGTATTTTCAAAACCTTAGCGTCTTAGCAACTTAGCGAGGATGATGAATAAAGTAAACGTTGAAAGCTGCACGCACCGTCGTGGAGTTGCAAAGGAGTATTTTAAAAATCTTAGTGTCTTGGCGCCTTTTCGAGAATGATGAATAAAGTAAAAGTTGAAAGCTTCACGCAGCGTCGCGGATTCGCAAAGAAGTATTTTCAAAACCTTAGCGTCTTAGCGTCTTTGCGAGGATCATGCACAAAGTAAAAGTTGAAAGTTGCACGCAGCGTCGCGGAGTCGCACAGAAATATTTTAAAAATCTTAGTGCCTTCTCGAGAGCCTACTCTAGGCTGGTCTAAGTTTAGCAAAGCGTAACATAGACCTAAAATGCTTAAAGTTTTCAACTTTTATAACTAACCCTATGGAATTTAAGTCGAATGTGTTTCCTATCCTCTGAGAGTCCAACTTTCAGCATCTTTTGAAGTGTGGAATACAGCAACAATTAGGACTTGGTTTTTGGTTTCATTGACACGGAAGTGAATTCCGAATGGGAATTTTTTCAGAAAGAAAATACGGGTGTTGGCGTACCTGATTTGGGTTTTAAGTGGATTGGCTTGAATGCTTTCAACAGCTTTGGAGACATGCTGACCAAACAAACTGCCTAAATTTGTTTATTGCTCTTCATACCAGAGGAATGCTTTTCTGATATCATTTTCGGCCACCTCGGCAATCGAAATGGAGTAGGGCATATTACTTTTTGAAGATTTCTTCTTTAGCCTCTTTCCAACTTCGGGTTTTCATCTCTCCATCATCAATCATTTGCAATCGTCTGTTGACTTCATCCTGTTGCCATTGGGGAATTACTTCATCTTTATTGATCTTGACATAATCTAAGGTTTTAATGTAGCTCAGGAAAGCATCAAATCTGTTGTCTTCTATATCAAGTGTGATTTTCATAAGCTCATTAATTAAAATAATTGCCTTTTATTCAATAGGAAATACCATTACAGAAAATCTCAGTAATTCTTTAATCCTAATATAGAAGAATTATTTTAGCCTTCAAAATCCTAGCGCCTTTGCGAGGATCATGCACAAAGTAAAAGTTGAAAGCTGCACGCAGCGTCGTGGGAGTCGCGCAAAGGAGTATTTTCAAAACCTTAGCGTCTTAGCGTCTTTGCGAGGATGATGAATAAAGTAAACGTTGAAAGCTTCACGCAGCGTCGTGGAGTCGCAAAGAAGTGTTTTAAAGATCTTAGCGCCTTAACGCCTTTTCGAGGATCATGCACAAAGTAAAAGTTGAAAGCTGCACGCAGCGTCGCGGAGTTGCAAAGGAGTATTTTAAAGATCTTAGCGCCTTAACGCCTTTTCGAGGATCATGAACAAAGTAAACGTTGAAAGCTTCACGCAGAGTCGCGGAGTCGCAAAGAAGTGTTTTAAAGATCTTAGCGCCTTAACGCCTTTGCGAGGATCATGCACAAAGTAAAGTTGAAAGCTGCACGCAGCGTCGCGGAGTCGCAAAGAAGTATTTTAAAAATCTTAGTTTCTTAGCGCCTTTACGAGGATTGTGAATAAAGTAAAAGTTGAAAGCTGCACGCAGCGTCGCGGAGTCGCAAAAGAGTATTTTCAAAACCTTAGCGTCTTAGCGTCTTTGCGAGGATCATGAACAAAGTAAACGTTGAAAGTTGCACGCAGTGTCGCGGATTCGCAAAGGAGTATTTTAAAGATCTTAGGGTCTTGGCTACTTGGCGAGAGCCTACTCTAGGCTGGTCACCCAAAATGACGAAAGTTTCCAACTTTCCTAAAAGGCAAAACCAGGAGTAGATTGCATCTACTCCTTTCTATCAAACGGAACCAGCCATTCCTTTTAAGTCTGCATTATAAATTTTCCAAAGGCCAAGTTTAATGTACTTTCAATTCTACTCAGGCCTTACCGGCTGGGTCCAGGCCAATTGATTTTTCATGTTTTCTACAGGATTGTGCTGTGGTTCAGAAGAAGTGATTTTGCACCGTACAAATAGCAGGTCAGGACTTAGCTCAAAAGACCCTGCATTGCCTTCAACGGTCTTTAATACCTGGGTGTCTTTTTCACCTTCTTTACAGCCGATAAACTCCAAAGTGTAATTTACCCCGTCTTTGGGAAGGGCCGCAACCTCCAAAACATTGTTTTCATAGCTAAGCTTTTCCAATTCCACGCCTGTAGATGCATAAAAATCACCTCTTTCCAAAGCTTCTACCAAAGTGCCGGCTTCCAATGAATCCGCCTGAATAACTACCCAACCTCTACCGGAATTACTAAATTTTGCCCCTTGTTTGTGGTAATTGTGGCTGTCATCAGTTGCCAGGCCAAAAATCAAAGGTTGGCCTTTTTCCAAGTAGGCGATATTGATAAAATCCCACATGGCTTCATAACCCATTCTGGTGGAATCACCTAAATTATGAACTGCAGGATGGCCGTTATACACCTCAAAAAAACGCTCTCCTTTTAACCGAATCATGTCTTCAAGCGTAATGGCCCAAATGAAATTGGGATGATTGATATGCACCATCATTGGTTTGCCAGAGGCCTTTCTTTGCTCCAAAACCGCATTGATATTGTTCTGTAGCACTTCAACTACACTGCCTCCCTCCATGGGAACAATAAGTCTTTCCAGATTGGTAAGGTTGAGGTGTAATGGTTTTCCTTCAAAGCCTGCTGTGATTTCCTGGGCAGGAATCATGAGGAACTTTTCTTTTTCATTGTAGAGCGGAGCATATTCCTTATATGTCTTCAATTTTACTTTTAGTTCTTCTTCTTCCTGCATATATTCCACCCATTCCTCACCGTATTCCGAAAGGTAGGCCTGGAAAGCATTTCGGTAGAGACTGTCAGCTTTTATGGATTTCCATTTTTCACCTTCCTGGAAAACATTGTGATCAGACAAAGCCACAAATTGATAGCCTTTGTCTTTGTACCATTTCATGATTACTTCAGGAAATTCATCTCCATCACTCCAATAGGAGTGAGTATGTAGATTGCCTTTGTACCAGTTTTTCTCGGATGCTTCTTGGCTTGTTTTTTGTGTACAGGAAAAAATAAATAAGAAACTAACACAGATTAGGAATAACGGTATTGAAAAGGATTTCATTGGTTTCGTGGTTAGAGGATTTGAAATTAAGCTAGAGCAATATATTCATAGCAAGTCTAAAATCAAATAGGGGCCAAAGCTAATCTACAGTCTTATAGGAGGGATAAAAGCATTTTGATATATTTAACCTTTCAAACGAGCATTTTAAAATTTATATGGCCAATCAAACTAAATTAATTAAATACCTAAATCTATTACTAAAAAATACCTACGACGGCATAAAAAGTTATAAGGATGCTGCCAGAAATGTGGAAGAAGGGTCAATCAAAGAGTTTTTTATTGAGAGAGCCAAAGAAAAGCTGGTTTTGAGAGATGCAATTAAAGAGGAAATTTACTTGTTAGAAGGTATTCCAGTTGAGGAGGGAGTCTAATGAGTTTGTTTTCAAGGTCTTGGAACAATTTTAAAACCTCTCTGGATCACGACAATAAAAAGGAGATAGCCAAATATTGTCTTGAAGAAGAGAAAAAGCGTGTGGATGAATTTGGGGTATTGCTAAGAAATCCTGAACTTGTTTCTGAAACTTTTTATACTTCCTTGGAAGCTCATAACGAAAAAACCCTTGACGCCATTAAAGCGTTAGTAGAACAGGTCAAATCTTGAGAATTTTACTTAAAGGTTAAATTTCTTTTAAATGTGCGTTGACTAAATTATCTTTTGAATTATATGTGATTTTTTTGCAAAAAAAATGAAATGATTCATACTGGCAATAATTTATACAAGCAATTGATAGTGATTATAGCAATTTTACTTTAAAAATAAACCTATGAAAAAGCATTTAATTTGGCTGGTCTGTGTGTTTGTGGTACAGACTGCAGTTTATAGCCAGACAAAGATTGATTTTAGGGAATTCACCTTAGACAATGGGCTTGAGGTAATCATGCACAAAGACAATAAAACACCTATTGTGGTTACCTCTGTAATGTATCATGTAGGTTCCAAAAATGAGGATCCTGAACGTACAGGTTTTGCTCATTTCTTTGAGCACCTACTATTTGAAGGGTCAGAAAATATTGATAGGGGCCAATATACAGACTTGGTGGAGGGCAATGGAGGTGCATTGAATGCTTTTACCAGCAATGATATTACCTACTACTATGAATTGATGCCTTCGAATTATCTGGAGCTTTCCCTTTACCTTGAAAGCGAGCGAATGCTACATGCAAAAATTGATGAAGTAGGCCTTGAGACACAAAGAGAGGTAGTAAAAGAGGAAAAGCGCCAACGTTATGACAATCAGCCTTATGGGACCATTTTGCCTGAAACATTGGTTCGTGCTTACAGTGAGCATCCGTATCAATGGGCACCGATTGGATCTTTGGACCATCTGAATGCTGCAAGCTTGGATGAGTTTATGCAGTTTTATAAAGATTTTTATGTGCCTAACAATGCTATTTTGACCATTGCCGGAGACATTGACTATGAGCAAACTGAAGAATGGGTTAGAAAATATTTCTCTGAAATTCCCAAAGGAAAAAATGCGATTTATAGACCGGAGATTGTAGAGCCGAAAAAAGACAAGGAGATTAGGGATATTATTTATGACAATATCCAAATACCGGCCATTATTCAAGCCTATAATTTACCTCCAAAAAATCATCCGGATGCTTATGCCATGGAAATGCTTTCGACATATCTCACAGGGGGAAAATCTTCCCTGATGACCAAAGAGCTTGTGGACAAGCAACAAAAAGCTTTGGTAGTGGCAGCTATTCCGCTTGATCTTGAAGATGGAGGCATTTTTATCATGTATGGAATTGCCAATATGGGAATAGAACCTGAGGCCCTTGAGAATGAAATCGACGTGTTGATCAAACAGGTTCAGGACGAAGGGATTTCTGAAAAGGATTTTCAGAAATTGCAGAACATTATAGAGAATGACCTGGTCAGTAAGAATTCCTCCATTGAAGGAATTGCCCAAAACCTTGCAGAGGCAAACTTATTTTATGGCGATACTGATTACATCAATAGAGAATTGGAAGTATACCGAAAAGTAAGCAGGGATGACATACAACGTGTGGCCAATAAGTATTTGACCCTAGATGGAAGAGTGGTTTTGTATTACCTTCCTAAACCACAGGAAACGGCTCAAAACGAATAATAACCCTAACGCTAGAAAAATGAAGACTTTATATATAATTCTTTTTGCTGCATTTATTACCTTCGGAACACAAGCACAAGTAGATAGGAGTGTTTTACCTCCTCCCGGTCCTGCTCCAAAAATTGAATTTACAGATCCTGCCACTTTTACCTTGGACAATGGCCTAAAAGTATTTGTTGTGCCAAACAATAAATTACCTAGGGTAGCATTTTATTTAATATTGAATAGAGATCCATTATTTGAAGGCGACAATGCGGGACTAACAGGTTTCGTAGGTGACATGATGATGGCCGGAACCAGCTCTAGAACCAAAGAAGAACTTGATGAAGAAATTGATTTTATTGGTGCTTCATTGGGCGCAGGGTCTACCTCACTTTCTGCGTCTTCATTGAAAAAACACCAAGGAAAGGTACTAGAATTGATGACAGATGTTTTATACAATCCCATCTTTCCTCAAGAAGAGCTTGAGAAGCTAAAAAAACAAACCCTCACATCTTTGGCTTCTTCAAAAGATGATCCGGATTATCTGGCTGGGGTGATTTCCAATGCTTTGGTGTATGGTAAAGAACATCCCTACGGGGAAACCATGACCGAAGAAACGGTTGAAAATGTAAACCTTGAAGATATAAAAGAATATTACCGGACCTACTTTAAACCTAATATTGCTTACCTGGCCATTGTTGGAGATATTACAGACAAGGAAGCCAAAAATTTGGTCAACGATTACTTTTCCTCTTGGGAAAAAGGAAAAGTACCCACATTTGATTACCAAAAACCTGAGCTTCCGGCAGAGAATAAGGTGGCCCTTTTGGACCGATCCTCTGCTGTTCAGTCAGTAATTAATATTGCCTTTCCTGTTGAAATGCACCTTACCAATCCTGATTATATGGCTACAAGAGTTATGAATTTTATTTTGGGTGAGGGCTTTAATTCCAGGTTGAATGGGAATTTACGTGAAACAAAGGGCTATACTTATGGAGCCAGATCAAGCTTTGGATCAGATAAGTTAATTGCCAAGTTTTCTGCCGGAACCTCTGTAAGGAATGAGGTTACTGACTCTTCGGTCTATGAAATGATTTATGAAATTAGAAATCTAAAAGAAAATGGCATTACAGAAGAGGAATTAACAATGGCCAAAGCCAATCTTAGTGGTAGGTTTGGAAGGTCTCTGGAAAATCCCAATACCATTGCAACTTTTGCCATTAACATTGACCGGTATAATTTGCCTGAAGATTTTTACAGCAACTACCTGCAAAGGTTGGATGCGCTAACCGTTGAAGATATAAATCAAGTCGCAGCAAAATACCTCAAGCCTGAAAATATGTACATAACTGTGGTAGGTAATGGTGCTGCAATAAAAGAAGGCTTGGCTCAATTTGGAGAAATTTCTATGTACAATTATAAGGGGGATGAGGTTCAAGAAATTCAATTGTCTGATGCCAGTAAAACTGCCTCCGATGTTATTTCTGATTATCTAGAAGCAATTGGTGGCGTAGCTGCTGTGGAGGCGATCAAAACGGCAAAACTTGAAATGACTGCTGAAGTTCAAGGGACAAAATTGGAAATGATGGCCATTCACGACATGGAAAACCAGCGCTTGGTACAACAAGTAGTGGTCATGGGGAATGTTGCTTCCAAGACATTGGTGAAAGATGGCAAAGCCACAGTGAGCTCAATGGGCAAGTCTCAATCGCTTACGGATGAGCAATATGAGGATGTCAAGATGGCCTCTTTATGGCTTGTTCCTGAATTGTATTATGAAACAATGGGTTATAGCCTAAGTTTGGACGGTGCTGTGGACCTGGATGGAGAATCTGCTTACAAAGTGATTGTTTCAAATCCTACCGGAGGGCAAGTAGTGAATTTTTACAGTATTGATTCCGGCTTGAAGCTGAAAAGTGAAAATCAGCTTTCCGGTGACGTATCTTATCAGGAATATCAAGAATTTGAGGGGGTGCAGGTGCCGGTGAAAATGTCTATCAAAAGCCCTATGTTGCCGGTACCTCTAGAGACTCAAGTAAATAATGTTGAATTGAATTTGTCCGTATCAGACCAGGACTTTAATTAATTATATCCATGCGATCAATGAGAAAGCCTATTTTTATTTTGTTATTTGTTCTATTTTCTGTGTCGCAAGGTACGCAAGCACATACTACTTTTAGAACAGAACCTTTGCCGGAGAAAACCCCACAGGAAATCATTAACGATTATATTGATGCAATTGGGGGAAAGCAGAAAATTGCGGCTGTAAAGACCATAATATTGGTAATGGAAGCTGAAATCCAAGGTATGAAAATTGAAATTGATACCAATAGAGACATGGAGGGCTTGCGGTTAATGCAGCAAATGGTAGTAGATGGAAATGTAATGCAAAAAACAGTGGTTAAGGATAATGAGGGCTATATGAGCATGATGGGTCAAGTGAAAACCTTATCCGAGGACGAATTGGCAACCCTTAAAACCAATATTTATGCTTTTCCCGAAATGCACTATGGGGACATGGGATTTTCTGTAACCAGAGGAGAAAATACTACCATCAATGGGGAAGAAGCTTACACACTTTTGGTAACCAATTCTGCAGGTCTTGAAAGTAAAGAATACTTTAGCATTGCCAGCGGTCTTAAATTAAAAATGGTAGCTGAGGTAGCCGGAGATATAATTTTTGATGATTACGAAGAGGTGGAAGGCATCATGTTCCCTATGAAAGTAACCATTTCTAACCCTATGCTCCCTGTTCCTATGGAAACTCGGGTAGTTTCTATTCAAGTAAATGAGCCACTTGATAACTCTTTGTTTGAGTAAAAAGAAGGGGTTATAGCCCTTCTTTTTATTTAAGTTTCAACTTGAGGTTTCTCAAAATGTTTCATTTACAGGTGGATAAACATGTCGAAGGCAGATGAATCATCAATGTAATCCACTTTATAGTTGCCATAGTATAGGTTATTTTCGGCCGGTAAATTGATTTTGAGGTTTTTTCCCCATCTTCGCACTTTTAGCTTCAGTCCTTCCTTACTTAATTCATAGGACAATATTTTATCTTTGATCATAAGCTTACTGAAGGCCGGAGCCTTGGGGTGAATTTTTAGCAGTTGACCATTGGAGTCAGTTATTATTCCATAGTCGCTTTGCAAAGGAGCCTCGTTAGCACTTTTAATTAGGCTTAAGCCAATTCGGGGTAGAAGATTCTGCAGCAAATCAAACAAATTTCCTGTATTATAAACATACTGTTCGAAAAACCTTGTCATTTCTTCACGATCGGCTGTAAAATCAAGTACAGTCTGTTCGAAATCCTTTAATTCATAACCTATAGCTGTTTTGCCATAACATTCCCACATCTTGCGCATGACTTGGTACATTCGTTTCCCGTTTTTCATTAGCAAAATATCCATTGCTAACACAAGAAGTGCTCCATGGGTATAAATGCTGACTTTTTTGTCCGGAATGCCGGGTTTGTAACCATCCAGCCAAAGATCCCAGCTTGAATCCACAATGGATTGATTCTGCCAGCCAAGGGTTTCGAAGCTTCTCTCCATCAATTTTTCTAAGACCTCAAAATACTTTTCTGTAGTATAATAACCTGATTTTAATAAATAGAAATCTCCCATAAATGTTGTGACCCCTTCAGCAATTAGTCCTTCCTTTAAGTAGGCTTCCCTTGAGAAATCATATGGCTGTATAGATTTTGGTCGAATTCTACACACATTCCAAAAATGGTAAAGTTCATGGGAGGAAATCCCCATCAATCTGTCCAAGCCTTCTTTATTGGCAAATAGCCGGTCAGGCCCGAGGGTGATTACTGTGGAAAATTGGTGTTCCACACCATGGTAATGGGCGAAGGGGAGCATGTGAATAATAAAGTGATAGTCTTTTGTGGGAAAATCCCCAAAGTCTTCGATTTGTTTTTCGGTAAAATGGTTGAATTCCTTTAAAACCGAGTCCCAATCGAAATAGACTTCTCCATGCACCCAAACATGGAAATTGGTTGTTTTTACTTGATAAGTTTTGTGGTGCAAACTTTCTGCAGCTAAAACCGGACTATCTTCGAGCTCCTGATAATTGATTGCCACTAAGGTGTTTTTACCTTCTAGAGGCAAAGCACAGGCAATCTTATAATTTGGTGGAAGGTCAAGGTTCACTTTAATTTTTTCATCTGTCCTACCGGAAATGGCAAAACAAATATTGATAAAATTGATATAAACCTTCTCAGGATCAATCCAAGAGCCGCCTGCATCCAGTTGTGCAGCATGAAAAGAATAAGAAATTTTATAATTTCCCATTTTTGCAGAAAAAAATGTCCAAGCATCTTTTGTTTGTTTTTCAGCATTTACTTTTCCATCGGGTCCGGACACTTCCAATTTTCTAATAAACTGGGCGTAATTGGCTATTTCGTATCTTCCGGGGCGCCAGGAAGGCAATTGAAGCTGAATTAATTCTTCCTTTTGACATGATAATTCTAACTGAATTTCTAGAATTTGTGATGCGGGTATGGGGGTACTTATGGTATATTTCATGAATTGTATTGAAAAGGTCTTAAACAAAAGTAAGCCACTGGTTTGTAAATAAAAAAAACCTCTCTATCTTTGCAATCCTTTAAAAAACGAGAATTAAGCGATTAAAATATAGCAATAATGAAAAGAACATTTCAACCTTCCCGCAGGAAAAGAAGAAACAAGCACGGTTTCAGAGAGAGAATGTCCACTTCCAATGGCAGGAGAGTACTTAAAGCCAGAAGAGCTAAAGGTAGACATAAGTTATCAGTATCTTCTGAGAAGACACTTAAGAAATAATGCCCTATTGCATTTGTATGGAATAATTTATTCAGCATTATTTTATGGATTGTAAATTTTCAAAAGCAGAAAGATTACATTCCAAAAAGTTAATAAAGGAACTTTTTGATAAAGGTTCCTCTTTTTTTATATCCATTCAAGGTATTGTATCTTGATGATTCGCGGGTAATTAACAACCAATTACTGGTATCTGTTTCCAAAAGAAAGCTGAAAAATGCTACGGACAGAAACTATATTAAAAGAAGAGTTAAAGAAGCTTATCGTCTCAACAAGCATCTTCTACCTGCCACACAGGAGTCAAAAAACTTATCGCCTTAATTTACGTTTCAAAGGACTTGATGGGGTTTCATGACATACAACCAAAAGTCATTAAGATCCCTAAAAATTACCTGTAGCAAAACCATCTCAAGAATGAAAAATTATTTTTCCCATAAATGGCTTTTCACTAGCCTTGCTGTTGTAGGAATAGCTGGTTTATTGCTTTCCTTTTACCCTAAAAACGATAAGCTTTTTGAACTGGCCAAGAACTTGGATATTTTTGCTTCGTTGGTGAGGGAGCTTGATACTTATTATGTAGATGAAATTGATCCGACTGAATTGGTTACCGTTGGGATCAATGCCATGCTAGCTGAACTTGATCCCTATACAGAATATATCCCTGAAGAGGAGTCGGATGATTTTAGGGTTTTGACCACCGGTGAATATGGAGGAGTGGGTGCATTGATAGGGAATCGCCTAGGGAAGAACATGATTATGATGCCTTACAAAGGTTTCCCTGCTCAGGTTTCAGGGCTGAAAGTCGCGGATGAACTTTTGAAAGTAGATACCGTCGATGTGATCGATAAAAATACAAGTGAAATTTCTAAATTACTTAAAGGTCCGGCCAATACTGAAGTGAACGTAGTGGTCAAAAGAGGAGCCGATACTTTATCCGTAAAGCTCACTAGAAAGATGATCGTGATAAGTAATGTACCCTATTATGGTATGGTGGAGGAAGAGACCGGCTATATTAAACTAAGTGATTTTACAACCAATGCTGCTCAGGATGTGGCTTTGGCTTTACAAGATTTGAAAGCCCAAGGGGCTAAAAAATTAATCCTTGATGTAAGAGATAACCCCGGTGGGATTTTAATGGAAGCGGTAAACGTGGTCAATATTTTTATTCCTAAGAATAAAGAAGTGGTTAAAACCATCGGAAAATTGGATAAAGTATTGTCTGAGTATAAAACCAAGTCCTCACCTATAGATAAAGAGATCCCACTAGTAGTAATGATCAATGAGCGGAGTGCTTCTGCCTCAGAAATTGTAGCTGGGGCATTACAGGATTATGACAGGGCCGTATTGGTGGGCAGGACTTCCTTTGGTAAAGGGTTGGTTCAAAGTACCATTCCCTTGTCCTATAATTCTCAGGTTAAGCTTACTACAGCCAAATACTATATTCCAAGTGGCAGGTGCATTCAAGCAATAGATTACAGTGTAAAAGACGAAGAAGGAAATGGAAGTTATGTTCCTGATTCACTAAGGCAAGAATTTCAGACCAAAAATGGACGGACCGTGTATGACGGTGCAGGAATAGAGCCTGATATAGCCTTAGAGACTAGAAGTTTTGCTCCGATTACTTATAGTTTAGTGACCAGAAGCTTAGTTTTTAGTTTTGTTAGTGAGTTTGCTTTGGAAAATGAAGGAATAGATTCGCCTAGAGCATTTGAAGTCAGTGATGAGTTGTATGCTTCATTTGTAGATTGGCTCCAAGATAAAGAATATGATTATATCACCAGGGTTGAAAAAACCATTGAGGACTTGGAGAAATACGCTGAAAAAGAAAAGTATTTTGATGACATCAAAGAAGATCTTGAGAAACTTAAAAAGAGTGTGAGTCATAGTAAGGAGCAAGACTTGATAACTTTTAAAGATGAAATCAAAGAGGCCTTAAAGGATGAAATTGTTTCAAGGTATTATTATCAGAAGGGGGTAATAGAAGCCTCTTTGGATCAGGATCCGGAAATTGAAAGTGCTTTGGAGGTTTTCGCCGATGTTGAAAAATATGCGGCCTATTTGAGCCCCTCAAAATAGTTCAACTTGAAATCAGGGCTATCTTCAATTAATCGGAAATTTTGATAACGGTTATTGCGTATAAGACAGTAGGTGCTCAAACTTATTGTTGGCAAGCAGCAGCTGTTCTTTCCACTAGTAGTCTTTTGTTTTTCCCTCGAAGTAATTGCAGGGAGCCGGTAGTATCCATTGATATTACCGACGATGAGGCTGGCATTATACGATATTTATATGAGCAAAATTCTTTCAATAGAAACCTCCATTGCTGTTTGTTCTGTTGCGATTCATGAGAATGGTGAGCTACTTGCCCTCGCAGAATTACATCAGGACAATGTCCATGGGAGTAAATTGGTACCACTGATTAAAAGTTTGTTGGCTGAAGGCGGTTATAGCCCCAAGAGTTTGGATGCCATAGCAGTGGCTCAGGGCCCCGGTTCTTATACCGGCCTGCGCATAGGTGTCTCTACGGCCAAAGGCTTGGCATTTGCCCATGATTTACCTTTAATTGGCTTGGATAGTTTGGATGGACTTGGTGCACGGTTGGTTGGCCAAGTTGAGAATGGTTCATTCATTGTGCCGATGATTGACGCTCGGCGGATGGAGGTGTATGCCAAAGTGCTGGATGCAAATGGAGAAACGCTTGTTCCGTTAAAACCTGTAATTTTAGAAGAAGGTGTGTTTGATGAATTACTGAATTCAGGTTTGGTATATTTTTTGGGCAATGCCAATAAGAAAACAGAAGCTTTCCTGAACCATGCCAACGGTAGGTACATTGACAAATTAAACTCTGCTGCAGGTTTGGGTAAATTGGCTTACCAAAAATACGTGGAGAAGGATTTTGTGGACATTGCTTACTTTGAGCCGAACTACTTGAAAGAGTTTATGGTTTTAAAATCAAAGAAGAATCCTTTATTGACATGAGTGAAATTATCAACAGAGTAGCCAATAGTCCTATAGTAACCATTGATTTGGAAACATACTATTTGGATGGAGAGCGTGTAGTTTTTGATTTGGAACCTTTTTTATATCAAGGTTTGGTAGTTAAAGAAAAAGAATTTCGCCAAAGTTTTAAAAATCTTGACTGGACTATATATAAAGATAAATTGGTGGCGATTACTTGTTCTACTGATGCCATAATTCCCAAATGGGCTTATATGTTAGCCATCGTAAATTTGCAGGCTTTTGCTAAGGAAGTAATAATAGGTAGTATTGAGGATTTAGAGAGGCATCTTTTAAACAGTGCCATCAACAAGCTTGATGAAAAGAAATTTAAAGACAGGCCGGTAGTTATTAAGGGTTGCGGAAAGTTGTCAATACCTGACTATGCCTATGGTGAGATTGTAAAGAAGGTGATGGATGTTGCAAAAAGTGTGATGTTTGGGGAGCCTTGCAGTACTGTTCCGGTATATAAAAGACCGAGGGCAAAATAAATTGAATAAATATCTGACTGTTTTTGAGTGTGTTAAAAGATATTCATCAATAATTTTAGATAAGTGTTTGGCATATTCATAAAAGAGCCCTATGTTTGCATTCCCAAATGAGAGACGCTCACGGGAAAAGGCAAAAAGGCAAACAAACTTTTGTTGAAATTTGAAAAAAGAGAATAAAATTTTATTTAAAATTTTCTCTCAAATGTTTTAAAACATCAAAATTTTGTTTTACATTTGCAAACCTGTTTCGAAAACAAGCTTTAAAAAAGCGACAATGAGACACAGCAAATGGGCAAAAAGTTGTCCAAGAAAAGTTCTTTGAAGTAGTGTAAGATAGTTAAAATTAAAAACCTGACGGTTCGATTTAATTCGGATATAGAATAATACAACATATCAATCTTTCCGGGATTAGATAGTCACAACAAGCTTTACAATGGAGAGTTTGATCCTGGCTCAGGATGAACGCTAGCGGCAGGCCTAATACATGCAAGTCGTACGGGATTTCATCTTTCGGGATGAATGAAAGTGGCGCACGGGTGCGTAACGCGTATGCAACCACCACCTGTTACAGGGAGATAGCCCGGGAAACTCGGATTAATATTCCATAGTATATAATCGTTGCATGGTGATTATATTAAAACCTTCGGGTGGTAACAGATGGGCATGCGTAGGATTAGCTAGTTGGCGAGAGTAACGGCTCACCAAGGCGACGATCCTTAGGGGTTCTGAGAGGAAGGTCCCCCACACTGGCACTAGAGATACGGGCCAGACTCCTGGGAGGCAGCAGTAGGGAATATTGGTCAATGGGCGAGAGCCTGAACCAGCCATGCCGCGTGCAGGAAGACGGCGTTCTGCGTTGTAAACTGCTTTTATCTGGGAAGAAAAAGCCCTTGCGGGGAAATTGCCGGTACCAGAAGAATAAGCACCGGCTAACTCCGTGCCAGCTGGCCGCGGTAATACGGAGGGTGCAAGCGTTTTGTCGGATTTATTGGGTTAAAGGGTGCGTAGGCGGCTGATTAAGTCAGCGGTGAAAGTTCTCAGCTCAACCGAGAGACTGCCGTTGATACTGGTTAGCTTGAGTTATGGAGGGGTACATGGAATTTATGGTATGGCGGTGAAATGCATAGATACCATAAGGAACACCGATAGCGAAGGCATTGTACTGGCCATAAACTGGCGCTGAGGCACGAAAGCGTGGGTAGCGAACAGGATTAGACACCTGGTAGTCCACGCCGTAAACGATGATCACTCGCTTTACATTACGTATTGTGGTGAGGCCAAGCGAAAGCGTTAAGTGATCCACCTGGGGAGTACGCCGGCAACGGTGAAACTCAAAGGAATTGACGGGGGTCCGCACAAGCGGTGGAGCATGTGGTTTAATTCGATGATACGCGAGGAACCTTACCCGGGCTAGAATGTGAAGGAATGATACAGAATGTGTCAGTCAGCAATGACCTGAAACAAGGTGCTGCATGGCTGTCGTCAGCTCGTGCCGTGAGGTGTTGGGTTAAGTCCGCAACGAGCGCAACCCTGATTGTCAGTTGCCATCAAGTAATGTTGGGACTCTGACAAGACTGCCCGCGCAAGCGGGGAGGAAGGAGGGGACGACGTCAGTCATCATGGCCCTTGCACGCCCGGGGCGCCGCACGTGCTACAATGGCGCATACAGCGGGTAGCGACACGGCAACGTGAAGCCAACCTCCTCTAAAAGTGCGTCTCAGTTCGGATCGGGGTCACAGCCGGCCCCGTGAAGCTGGAATCGCTAGTAATCGCGCATCAGCCATGGCGCGGTGAATACGTTCCCGGACCTTGTACACACCGCCCGTCAAGCCATGGAAGTCGGGTAGACCTGAAGACGGTAACCGTAAGGAGCCGTTTAGGGTAGAACCGGTAACTGGGGCTAAGTCGTAACAAGGTAGCCGTACCGGAAGGTGCGGCTGGAACACCTCCTTTCTGGATTCAGGCTTTTTTTTTACTATCTTACCTTCTGCTTCAATTAAATATTCAATTGGGGGCCTGTAGCTCGGGTGGTTAGAGCGCTACACTGATAATGTAGAGGTCCGTGGTTCGAGTCCACGCAGGCCCACATTTATTCAAATTCTTATAGAGATTAGATACTTTCTTTACAATATATTGCTAAGGTGATATGGTATGGATAAGATGTAATCTGGTGAATCAATAAACAGCCTAGAGTAACGGGGTTTTCAGCGAATACACTGTCACCCCATAAGAAGTCTTGGGGATTAGCTCAGTTGGCTAGAACATTCCGACTATTGTCGGGAGGGTCAACAAGATCGAAGTTCCCACGCAGAAAACCATTTGGGGGATTAGCTCAGCTGGCTAGAGCATCTCGACTAGTGTCGGGAGGGTCAGCGGAACGAATTCACGAATAGAAAATGCGGGATTAGCTCAGCTGGCTACAGAGCACCTGCCTTGCACGCAGGGGGTCAACGGTTCGAATCCGTTATCTGCAACTTTCAGACATATAGGGTTTGAAAATTTATTCTTTAATGAATAACATTTACTGTTAGGCCATGTATTAACAAGTTCTTTGACATGTTGAGTGGAAAATGCAATGTAAAGTGTATTGAAAGCAGGAAGCGATTGATATATTTAGAATAAAGAACATTTGATGCTAGCAAAAGGGCATCAGATGAGTTCAAGTGAACAAGGGCGTACGGGGGATGCCTAGGCTCTAGGAGGCGAAGAAGGACGTGCCAAGCTGCGAAAAGGCTGTGGGGATCGGCACGAATCAGATTGATCCCACAGATGTCCGAATGGGGAACCCATCCCGGTTATCGGGGGATATTCCGAAAGGAAGGCAAACGCGGGGAACTGAAACATCTAAGTACCCGCAGGAAGAGAAAACAATAGTGATTCCGTCAGTAGCGGCGAGCGGACGGTCTTAAACCATTTATGTTACGGCATATATGGGGGTTGTGAGACCTGTATAATTTTAGAATTAGGAGACTCGAATTGGCTGGGAAGTCAAACCGCAGAGGGTGAGAGTCCTGTGAAGGTGAATTTTTAATTTAGAGAGCGGGTATCCTGAGTAGGCCGGGACAGGAGAAATCCCGGTTGAATCTGCCGGCACCATCCGAGTAAGGCTAAATACTCCCTGAGAGACCGATAGTGAACGAGTACCGTGAGGGAAAGGTGAAAAGTACCGTGAATAACGGGGTGAAAAGAACCTGAAACCGTGCGCCTACAAGCGGTCAGGTCCTGACTTTGTCAGGATGACGGCGATGCCTTTGCATAATGAGCCTACGAGTTACTCCTCACCGGCAAGGTTAATCCTGTAAACTGGGAGGAGCCGCAGCGAAAGCGAGGATCGAACAGGGCGTTATAGTCGGTGGGGGTAGACGCGAAACTTAGTGATCTACCCATGGCCGGGTTGAAGCTCTGGTAAAACAGAGTGGAGGACCGAACCGATAAGCGTTGAAAAGCTTCCGGATGAGCTGTGGGTAGGGGTGAAAGGCCAATCAAACTGAGAAACGGCTCGTACTCCCCGAAATGTTTTTAGGAACAGCGTCGGGGCCGTATGATGGAGTAGAGCTACCGATAGGACTAGGGAGTCACATCCTACCAAATCCTGACGAACTCGATGCCATCATAGAACCGGCAGTGAGGGCTTGGGTGCTTAAGGTCCAAGTCCGAGAGGGAAAGAACCCAGACCTACCGCTAAGGTCCCAAAATCCGCGCTAAGTTGAACAAAGGCGGTCCAGCTGCAGAGACAGCCAGGAGGTTAGCTTGGAAGCAGCTATTCCTTTAAAGAGTGCGTAACAGCTCACTGGTCGAGCGGCAGGGCGTCGATAATAATCGGGCATCAAGTGCAGTACCGAAGCGAAGGATCTCGATTTATCGGGATGGTAGGGGAGCATTCCGCGCGACAGTGAATCCGGATGGTAATGTCCGGTGGAGTTTCTGGAAAAGCAAATGTAGGCATAAGTAACGATAATGGATGGGAACAACATCCACACCGAAAGACCAAGGATTCCTGATCAACGCTAATCGGATCAGGGTCAGTCAGGACCTAAGGATAACCCGAAGGGGGATTCCGATGGCAAATGGGTTAATATTCCCATACCGAACATACAGGTGACGGGGTGACGGAGTGTTGAAAGACCCGCCCGGTGACGGAATACCGGGTTAAAGGGTGTAGGTATTTGGACTGTAGTAAAATGCGCAATTCTTAGCCGAACCTGATAGTACCAAGCGTCTTCGGACAATTGGATAGTGGTCCTAAGAGCTTCCAAGAAAAACCTCTAGCGCTAGCGTATGTTCGCCCGTACCGCCAAACCGACACAGGTGGTTGGGGTATCCCAAGGTGCTCGAGTGAATCATGGCTAAGGAACTCGGCAAAATGGCCCTGTAACTTCGGGAGAGGGCGCCTCCTTTGACTGGTCAGGCAGGCCGCAGTGAAAAAGGCTGAGCGACTGTTTATCAAAAACACATGGCTTTGCGAAATCGTAAGATGAAACAAGGCCTGACACCTGCCAGTGCCGGAAGGTTAAGGGGGGGACGTTATCATGAAGAAGCGTTGAACTGAAGCCCCGGTAAACGGCGGCCGTAACTATAACGGTCCTAAGGTAGCGAAATTCCTTGTCCGGGTAAGTTCCGACCTGCACGAATGGTGTAACGATCTGGGCACTGTCTCAGCCATGAGCTCGGTGAAATTGTAGTCGCGGTGAAGATGCCGCGTACCCGCAGCAGGACGGAAAGACCCCGTAGTTACTGCAACAACATTGGCATCGGGTACACGGTGTGTAGGATAGGCCGGAGGCTGTGAATTGGCGTCGCTAGGCGTTGAGGGAGCCACCGTTGAAATACGGCCCTCTGTGCCTGGTGTCTAATCCCCGTAAGTGGGAGACATTGTTTGGTGGGTGGTTTGACTGGGGTGGTCGCCTCCAAGAGTAACGGAGGCTTCCAAAGGTTCCCTCAGCACGCTTGGTAACCGTGCGTGGAGTGCAATAGCATAAGGGAGCTTGACTGCAAGGCGTACATGCCGAGCAGGGTGGAAACACGGGTATAGTGATCCGGCGGTACCGAATGGAAGGGCCGTCGCTCAAAGGATAAAAGGTACTCTGGGGATAACAGGCTGATCTCCCCCCAAGAGCTCATATCGACGGGGAGGTTTGGCACCTCGATGTCGGCTCGTCACATCCTGGGGCTGGAGAAGGTCCCAAGGGTTGGGCTGTTCGCCCATTAAAGTGGCACGCGAGCTGGGTTCAGAACGTCGTGAGACAGTTCGGTCCCTATCTGTTGCGGGCGTGAGAAGTCTGCGGGGGGCTGTCCCTTGGTACGAGGATAGGATGGACCGACCGCTGGTGTACCGGTTGTAGTGCCAACTGCATATGGGTAGCTAAGTCGGGGAAGAGATAAGCGCTGAAAGCATCCCCAAGTGCGAAACTCGCCCCAAGATGAGACTTCTAAACGGGGCCGTCAGAGACGATGACGTTGATAGGCTGTAGGTGTAAAGTCAGAAATGACATAGCCGAGCAGTACTAATCGCCCGAAAACTTGAACGTCTTTGCTACGTTGCATTTTCCACAAGACAATGTCAAAATAACTTAACAACATTTATAAAAAGTAAAGAAATTGAAGTGTAAGCAGTTAAAAGCAACACAAAGATTTAGGCGGCCCGGCGCAGGGGACCCACCTCTTCCCATCCCGAACAGAGAAGTTAAGCCCTGCAACCGATGGTACTGGGGTTACACCTGGGAGAGTAGGTGCCGCGCTTCTTTAGACCCTTAGAGCAATCTAAGGGTCTTTTTTTCCTCTTAGTCACCGAAAAGATAGAAGTATTCACCACAGATTACTCAGATTCACTGGAATGATAGCATTCATGGAATGAGATTGGTTTTGATCCTTTCCGTTAAAATAAATCATTTATTCGAATTAGCCTCTTCCCATGCGATCGCGCGGCGAATGGCCTACATCGCCGATGGTACTGGGGTTATGGGAGAGTAGTGCCTGTCCCGACTCATCCGGGATCGCCGCCTTCTTTTAGACCCTTAGAGCAATCTAAGGGTCTTTTTTTATCTCCAATTACACCGAAAAGATAAAAGTATTCACCACAGATTACTCAGATTCGCACAGATAGCATTCATGGAATGAGATTGGTTTTGATCCTTTCCGTTAAAATAAATCATTATTCAATTAGCCTCTTCCCATCCCGATCCGCCGCGGCGGATAAGCCCTGCAGCGCCGATGGTACTGGGGCTACACCTGGGAGAGTAGTGCCTGTCCCGACTCATCGGGATCGCCGCCTTCTTTTAGACCCTTAGAGCAATCTAAGGGTCTTTTTTGCTCTTTGGCCTGTTATATTAATTAATAGAAAATTTTAATTAGTAGTGTCCCAATTTGCTTAGCTGTAATCCTCTTAGGAGAATGATTGGTAAACTTTGATTTTGATTTCACTTTTTCCGGTAAAAACCGTATTGTCTCGCCCCTTGGCTCTTTATTGTGATAGGGGCTTCCTTTGTTCTGGTGGTATTGACCTTAATTTTCCAGTCTTCTAAGCTTCTGGATGGCAAGCCCATCTTTCTTCTGGATTGGCATTGTGGATACGCTTTGTTAGCTCAGCCCCGTTTTTGGTTTTAAATTTTAATAGCAGGAAGCTGGGTTTGGCTTATTTTTTACTGAGTTGGCTAACTTTGAAATTCTTATAACGTGCCCCACGGGTGTACATATGTCGAAGACCTATCTTTCCTTCTGTAATCGGTGGAAATTTTGAATTTACAAAATGGCAAAGCATTTCTTTCTGCTCGTTCTTTATATGCATGTAAATTTCCCTGTCCCTTTTTATAATTGTTATTTGGTGAGGAACACCGGGAGAAAAAATCCAGTATTTTTATATTCGTTATCAAGTGCTGTCCCTCCCAATCCGCTGGCCATATAGCGGCGACCTCTAATGTAATCCTTTCCTGGGATAGTGTTATCCGTCCCAAAAGCCGCATAACTAATATGGTAAGTATTCATGTTATTGAAATAGCTTTTCATGGAAGGAACAGTTCGTTTATCTGCCCATAAACTGATATCTTCGTCAAAGCCTGGTTTTCCGCTTCCTGTTGCCTGAATATAGAGAATTGTCACCATCCGGAGTTCTTTGTCCGTTCTGGTGTATTCATATTCGATTTTGAGATCCCCTTGGAAGTCTTGCTTAGTCCATAGTACCGCATGATGCGCATCGTTGAAGGCTTCCGGACCTGCGCTAAAGTTCATGCCATTTTTTGGTTGGTTATTTTAGCTTCCTTACCGTCAAGAGACCAATTATTCTTCCAGTCTTCGGTACATGAATCGTAGAAGACCTCTTCCCATTTGGAATCTGAAAGTTCTATGAAATTTTCCATGCCTTTGTCTTCTGTTTGGGCAAATGCTAAATTGACTGCAAAAGTGGTTAGTACACTGAGCCCAATAGCCATGATATTCCTAGTTAGTGTCATGTTTTTTCGGATTTTTTATTCTATTTCTATTACAGGAATTGTCTTAAACTTACATTATTCTATTCACTAGGTTAAAATAAATATTTATTCTCAGTAAAATGATCCATATAATAGAAGATGAACCAATTTATTTAATAACTGGCAAATAATTTTGTTTACCTTATATCCTTACTGGTCTTTGTAGGTTGTATTCTTCATAACCTTTGGCTTTATCATGCGAATTTTATTGATTTTATAGCATCGGTTTTCTTCCGTTTTGGTAAAGGTGACTGAGAGGAATCGAAGTCACCCCTTAAAAGGTTCCTGTATCAACCGAACTTGAAAACTTTCTTCAACATAGATCTAAGTATAGCGATGCGTAATTATTTACAATATGAATTAGCATAATCCGAAAAAGTTTACAAAATACCTTCCAGGGGAGAAGTAAAGATTTAGCAGGTAAATGGCCATGCTTTGGCGGGTATCAAACTTAATGGTTATTTCTGGGCAAATGATCTATTGAGCCAACTTAGTGTTTTTGCTTACAACCTACCAGTGATAATGTCCCATAAAATAATAACTTTAAACAGTAGGAATACCAGAAATTTATTGATTGCATTATTCCCATTCCCGGCAAAATAACCAAGTGTGTATATCAAATAGTAATTATTTTACATAAATATTATTTTATAAAGTCGACTGATAGTAGCTCAATAAGCTTATCGCTGTGGTATAAATAAAAGAAGAAAAAAGTAGAATTAACCCATGAGCAGACGGTGAAGGTATAATCAATTGGTTCAAAAAATGCAAATCAGAAGAATTTTATGCGCTAAAGACATCAAAATAAAGTATTTTGACCAGAGTTAAATCCTGATTAAGTAAGGATTCCTAATGGCCTGTCCCGTGTTTAGGAAAAGTGTAGTAACTGTCAGAAAATCAATCTATTTGATGCAGTTTTAATAAGTAATAGATTTTCTACTACATAATTCCGGTATAATCAAGACAATTCTTTTAAAAGTAATAATTTACCAGTCCATTCAGCTATTCATTTGGGTTTTTAGGAAGACTGTAGTAACTTTTAAAGGTAGTTTAACCAAACCCATATAGCCTTGATACTGAAATCCTTTGCTACAAATGAACATTCAACAGCCATTTATTTTGGCAGGCAACACAGGCACTTGAAAAAAGATCACGAGGTGAATTGTATCAATCGGCGTGACTGCCTAGGGATCTTAGGTGGATCGCTTGCAAGCCTTGCTCTTACTTCGAGCTCGCAACCGGAGAAGACTAACAGCGATCTGCCGGTCGTCGATACTCATTTGCACTGTTTTGCTGGCCCCGACAACAATAAATTTCCTTATCATCCCAATGGACCCTATCGACCTGATTCAGCTGCAACCGTAGAAGACCTGCTGAGTTGTATGGACGGGGCAGGGATTAAGTACGCAATTGTTGTACATCCTGAACCGTATCAGGACGACCATCGCTACCTTGATCATTGTTTGGAAGTTGGTGGGGGCCGACTTAAGGGTACCTGTCTGTTTTTCGCTGACCAACCTGATTCGCTCGCTGCGATGCCATCCTTTTAAAAGACCGTGAAGGAAGTATTATCGCGTCACGGGTTCATGCTTACGCTCCCGATCGATTGCCTCCGTTTGGGAAACCGGAACTCCGCAAATGGTGGCGTAGTGTCGCTGATGCCGGCGTTGCCGTGCAGTTGCATTTTGAACCCCGCTATGCTTCAGGTTTCGAAGGTTACATTCGGGAATTCTCAGATACCACTGTGATCATCGATCATCTTGGGCGTCCGTTTCAAGGATCCCCGGAGGAATATGCCAGAGTATTACGCTGGGCTGACTTTCCTAACACAGTAATGAAGCTAGCATCGATCCCAAAAGCGGAGCAGTATCCTCACCAGGACATCAGGCCGATCATCCGCCAATTGACAAGTGCCTGGGGTGCCGAACGGATGATCTATGGCGGGGGCTTCAATACAGATGCGACACCACCAGACTCCTATCGCCGCTACCGTCAGGACTTGGTAGGACACCTCTCGCACCTCTCCTCACTGGAACAGGCAGCAATACTCGGTGGTAATGCGGCACAACTTTTCGGCTGGAGCTAAGTAATCCTATGGAATTAATCATTATTTGTTAAGGCCTCTCAATTTCTCTGGTTATCGAAAGTACAACAATTAACTATATTAGAAACAATACCAACTGGTTCAACAAAAAAGAAGTGAAGAGCTGAAAATTGTAATTAAAGAGGACCGCATGAAATAAGACGAATTTCGGGAGATTATGTATTTCCCGATGGCATCCAAACCTATCTAGTTTATTGGTAATAAAACCAAAAAAGTTCCTTGGCTAACCAAGGAACTTTTTATAATTTAATACAGGAATTTTTCCGATTAAGAAACAGTGATTTGCTTCACTCTTTTTAACTCTTCTTTTTTAGGGATGAGCAATTTTAAAATACCGTCTTGGTATTGGGCGTTGATCTGATCCACATCTACTTTGTCTTCTTCAATAAAGAAAGACCGCTCAAAGCTTTCATAATGAAATTCAGTACGCTTTACTTTATGACTTTCATCTTTTTCTTCCGTTTCTGTTTTTTTACTTGCGGAGATTGTCAGGTAATCTTTTTCAAAGGAAATGTTAAAATCTTCCTTTTTCATACCAGGCGCAGCTACTTCTAACAAATACTCTTTGTCATTCTCTTTGATATTGACTGCCGGCCTATTTCCGTTGAAACGATTCTCGGGGCTACCCAACACAAAAGATGAAGGGACATCAAATAATTGATCCAACCAATTGTTAAAATCAGGTGCCTGTGTTTTTCTTCCGTTTGATTTTATAAGTGTCATGGCTATTGTATTTTTAGTTTTAACTTCTTTATTTACTCAACATTTTACAAAATAAATGCCAATCCAAAAAAGAATATAAAGACCTGTAAAACAGGACAATACGTCATGTTTATTTAAAAACAAAATGCCATTATGGCTGGATTGTATGAGTTCGACTGACTTTATGGCATAGCACGTACACCTAAAGCCTGATATAATTATTCGACGGATAATTCATAAAAAAGGTAATTCAATGTGGAAGAAAGGAGCATCGGGATATATACCTTAACAAAAGGATTTTCATTTTTCCTCCATCATTTTAAAAACTTTTGTGAGGGACGAAAATTATTGGTTTTATCAAGCCGTCAACTGAATTCTAATTTTTGGATGGAATAATTGAAAATCTTTCTATTCCTTTTTTGTCTACTAAAAGCCTTATAATTCCATTATCGTTTTTATATGGGATATTTATGGTTTTATCATTATTTGATAAGGCAATGAATTTATCCTTAAGTTCATATTGAAAAATGGAATCTCCAAAGAATTTCATACCGAGCTTGGGATCTATTTTTACAATTGAATTGTCAGTTGAAAAAATAAATGTGTTATTGGAACTAGTAATAATAGGGATTATATTTCTTCGGGCGATTGAATCTTTTGCAAACTGAGGGGTCATTGTAAAATCAACAATAGCATATTCACCCTCCAACGAAAGGTCTTTGTCATAAGGATTACATGAAAATACAAGAAAGGATATTACAATAAGTAATGTTGTCTTCATTTTGATTCTCTATTAAAATTAGACGGTTTAAATTTAGCCTAGGTTAGGAATGGTTTTAATGGTGCTCAACTTCTGTTATAACCAAACTTTATTTGGACTTTTAAAAATTCATATATCCAATCTACCCTCTTATACTATATTATTAGGTATCAAATTAAAGAATTAGGACGAGAAATCAAATGGGAGTGGGACAATTAACTCTAAATTGGAAGAAATACCTCTGAAATGCCGATATCCTGGTGGTATCGCTACCTTTCTTCTGCAGCAATACCTCGATAGTCAACTTTTTACTAAAGGCTGATCAAAAATTATCAGCCATTTTTAATGAATATAGTTGTCATTTTATTAATCTTCAGCCTCTAAAGAACATTCCCCTTCTTTTATTTGAGATGCTGTTGGGTTATATCCGTTTAAAGCCAAGTTTAATTTGTAATAAATCCCTTCTTTGAACAAATAGGTTAATCCGCAAAAATCAACCAATGATTTGTTGTTGGTGATAGCCAGTACATATCCATTATCAGAATTGTAAAGATTTCCTACGGAGAATAAGTTTGATAAACCATCTAAGTTTTCAAGTGTTTCATTCTCTGAGATAGTTAGGTCTCTTCCCACTTCGTTAATAGCGTTCATTGCCGAAATATCTGTTAATAAAGGATTGCCTTTTACCTCTACGGCAAAAGTTATTTCAGATTTAAATTTTAATCCTTCAAGGCTTTCAAGAGATTGGTTATTAATAATTCTCATTGAGCCATCCAATACACCATCTGTAGCCAACAGACCATTTAAATCATTCAATTTTGCATTATCAGTAATGTATAAATGATTTATTTTGGTTAAGGTTTCCCCAAATCCTTCGAGAGAACTTAGGGAGTTATTTGCGGCTATAGTCATTCCCCCAATAGTTTCTAAATTGTGTAAACCGGCAAAGGATTCAAAAGCACTATTGTGGGCAAAATGCAGGTATCCCACACTCTTAATGTTATCCAATCCTGTTAAGTCAATGAGACTGTAGTTGTGTTCAATTATGGTGTTAGAAACCAATTTGGTTAGGTTTTCCAATCCTTTTAGGTTAACCAAAGTGGCATTTTTGGAAATTCTCAGCTCTGATGCCACTACTCTAAGACTCGACAAACCCTCAAGCGATTGAAGAAGGGTGTTGTTACTAATAGTTAGGTAGCCCAACACGCTTTCGAGATTGTGTAACCCAGTCAGGGAAGTCAGTTTTTTATTTGTTAGAATTTCAAGGCTACTGGTTATTTCTATAATAGACGCTAAGGGAGATAAATCAAGTATCGGATCTTCTTCCCCTGGGAAATATTCTCCAATCCTTACCCGCCCTTCAATTCTTTCGTAGGCCAATTTCCTAAATTCGTTAACATCTGACTGTGTAGTAAGAAACACATCACCAATGAAGGTGCCTCCAACAGGTTCTTCCTCCAACTCCTTTTTTAAAGGAATTAATAATGGAGTTTCCTTATGCAACATTAGGCTGTCATAAGTAAAGTTGGATTCAAATGGCTCATAACCTTCTTTATTTATAGCTATAGTATATTGATCGAGCTCAATGGAAGGAGTAACCTTGTTGATAACGTTGTTCAATTGCAGTTCAGTTTCAAGATCCTCTCCAGTCAATTTCAACCTACCGGATAGGAATTCAAGATTTTCTTCTTCATCCAACAAACCTAAAAAGAAGTAGAACAACTGTTTAAATTTGACATTCAAATTCTCAAGGCCAAAATCTTCAGGGGTAAAGCCCTCGATGGAAATCACTTCTACATTGATGTCGTTAACAGGCTGTAGGCTTGTTATTTCAAATGGGATTGGCAACAAATCTGAGATTCCCTCAAAGAGGGCCTTCAAAGGTGTAGCTAATAAGACATTTTCATCAACATCAACCATATAAAGTGTAGTGATCTGGTAGGAGCCGATGGGCAAAATTATATTTTCACACAAGTAGGGTCTCCGACAACTGTAACTTTTAATTTTTTCTGGTTATATGCTGTAGAATCACCATTTGCTTTTAAAATCGTTAGTACTACATGAGAAATTGCCAAGGTGTCTCCTTCTTCTACTCTACTCGCAGGAGTTCCGACAAGTTGGTTAAGATTTAGTGATACAGTACCGCTGGTCGGAAGTGTTTCCTGAACTTCTTGACTACAATTGATAAAAGATAAGAATAGTAATAGAAATGTAAAATTTCTGCAAATTGAAGTGATCATGTTTTTAATAAAAGTTAAAATAATAAGCTGTTATCCGATAAAAGTCTTAGGCAACATTAAATGCTTATCAGTGCATCATCTGAGGCTTGAGATCTACCTTCAACTAAGTTTATCAAAGGTACAGCATGTTTGTTAGAAATACAAAAAAATGTTTTTCAAAACTAAAAAAATGTATAAAATAGTTTATTTTAAATAATAGAGGCCATTAGTTTGGGGTGGATAATTAGCGAAGAATTAGATTTCATAACAGCAGACATTCCACCAAGGGCCAAGCCAGATAGTTTTAGAAAATTTCTACGGTCTAGGTAATTCATAGTGTTTTTAATATTATAAAATTTAAAAACTAACGGAGGAGTCCGGGATACCAGTTCTCAGCATTGTACCTATAAATCTTATCTACTACGGATTTGGGGAGCTTTAAGCCTTTGAATGTGCCATCTACTTTTGGCACATTCATTTCTTCATCTCCGGTAAAAAATTGCCAATGCCTTAACCAAACCTCGTGGGCATGTGCAGCAATTTCATCGGGATCGGTCAATCCCTTGGCCTGTATATCAGATGCTCCGGCCCTTAAATCGGTTCCATAAATTAGCCTGTCTTGGTATTTGATAAAGAAATCATGCACACCTTGCCAATTGTTAATGGCCTGATATTGTAGGTGAGAAATTCTCTCAGCCATGTCCACTGCCATATTGGGAAATTGGTCAAGTCTTTTTGCCAATTCATTGACATCATATTCTAAACTTCCCAAATGCGCTCCAACGAATCTTAAGTCAGGGTTATTGGCCAACATCTTATCTCGGGCACCAATCTGATCCTCATAAGAAGGAAAGTCGGGAAAATTGTACATATGGTACTTGGGGTTTTCACTAAAATAATCCTTGTCTCCCTGGACGGTCATTTCTTCCAGCGGCAACCAGGTATTTTTGGGTTCTCCAAGATGCCCCAATAAGGTGATGTCCTTTTCCGCTAAAAATTTTAAGATAGGCTCAAATTTCTTGTCATTGATGGTCACCAAATCCCCTTTTTCATTTTGCAATTCCATGCCCACGTTTTTCCAAACCTTTACCGCAATGGCTCCATGGGCAATGGATTTTTCTATGTAGTCCAGGGTCTTGCTTACCCAATCGTCATCATTGAATCCATCCAGAGAAAATGTGGTGGCATAGGAAACAATTTCAGGATAGTCGCGAACCATTTTTAAAGAGAAATTCTCTTGTTCTTCAGGGGTTCTTTCTGGAGAAGTATATACGCTGACGGTTAAAAATTTGAAGTTATCCTTAACAGCTTGGTTGATAAAAAGGGTATCCAATTGACTGCGAAGGTGAACATGGGTATCAAACTTTTTTATGGAGGAAAAATCTTCCATGGAATAGTAAGTGTCTGGCGTTTGCTCAGCCATTTTTTTTTGATTTTGTGGAGATCCACAGTAAGTGAAAAGTGCCATCAGGCTTAAGGAAAAAGTAAATAATTTACTTGCTATGGTAATTTTTTTCATGGCTTTGGCTGTGTGGTTTTCGTATAAATTGCATTTTGAAGATTGGCACAATTACAAAGGCTTTGGTAGCCTGCTTGCGAATTTCCATCTTCTTATTTTTCCTGTGGTTTAATTTAACCAAAGGAATTGTTAATATTACAAATAATTGGATGTTTTTATTTATTGATGAAGATCAAGAATGAAGCATAGGGGTATTTGATTGGATAACTTGGCCTATATTGGATGGTTATCTTCAGGGATAAAAAGTTTGTTTTTTTGCTGTTAACGATAGAAATCCCCCTTAGTCCCCCTTAGAAAAAAAGGGGGACTTTGATAGTTTCAAGATTGACAATTGAGTAAGGAAGTTAAAATTAAGTCAGCCTATTTCATTGTCACCAATTCAGCAATTTATCAAAGGCCGTCTCGATTAGTAGTTCGAGATTTATTCATAAAACAATCCCGGTAACCAGAGGCTTACTTCGGGGATATAGGTGATCATTAAGAGGACAAGGATACTTACCATCAAATAAGGCAAGCCGGCCACGGCTATTTTTCAAGAGAAATACCTCCAATACTGGATGCTACAAATAAACAAACACCTACTGGTGGCGTGGTCAGCCCAATCACCAGATTAAAAACCATGATAATGGCAAACTGAACCGGATCTACACCTACATTTACCGCTACACCAAGCAAAACCGGGAATAGAATCAACAAGGCCGCAATGGTCTCCATAAAGGCCCCAACAAAAATTAACAAGAGGTTGATTAATAAGAGCAGCATAAATTTATTGCTTGTCAGCTCCAGTAAGCTATTGGCTATCAACTGTGGTAACTCTTCCACCGTCATGATCCAGGCAAAGAGATTGGCGAAGCCTACCAGCACCATCAATGCAGCAGTAGTTTTGGCTGACTGAAGCAATATGGCCGGAATCATTTTTATTTTTAATTCTTTGTAAACCCAAAGGCCAATGGCTATCGCATAAATTACTGCTACAATAGATGCTTCAGTAGGTGTAAAAACGCCCCCTATGATGCCGAAAAGAATTATTACAGTCATCATTAAAGCCCAAAATGCCTGAAAAAGCTTTTGAAAACGAAGCCGAATGTTTTCCGAGGTCTTTTGGGATATTTTCTTTTCACAGAAATAAGGTAGGTAATCAACATAAATCCTACCCCTAATAGCAAACCGGGAACAATTCCAGCGACAAATAGCTTTCCAACGGAAAGCCCAGTAAGCGTGGCGGCAATGATCATGGGTAAGCTGGGAGGGATAACAGGTCCTATGGTGGATGAGGAAGCCGTCACAGCACATGAAAAAGGGACATCATAACCTTCTTTTTCATGGCGGGAATCATTACCGAACCAATGCTGGCAGTATCGGCAATGGCCGTTCCGGAGATACCACCAAATAGCATTGAAGCACCCACATTGGCCAATCCCAAGCCACCTCTGATATGGCCCAATAGCGCATTGCAAAAATTAATAATACGGCCTGTTATGCCACTGGCATTCATTAAGTTTCCTGCCAATATAAAGCCGGGAATAGATAGCAACACAAATACATCAATGCCTGCATACATTTTTTGAGGAATCACCATTAAAGGGATATCACTGAACAGCAAATAGGTAAAGGCAGAAATGCCTAAGGCAAAGGCGATTGGAAATCCGATGGTCAAAAGAACCAAAAAGACAATAAATAAAAGTGCCGTCATCTGTTTTTCTGAATTAATTTCAAGGTACTGTAAAAGGCAACCGATAAACCCATAATGGCCATGGCACCATACATAAAGGCCATATTAAGGTTCATGGAAGGAGATTTTTGTATGCTTACAATCTCCATTAAAGGAAGGCTAACCACAAACTGAGTGAACATTAGGCCGATAATGCAAACCATAATTATATTCTCTAATAGGGATTTGTATTTGGGCGATAATCTGTCTAATAAATAATTTACACTTACATATCCATTGTCTTTTACGGCTAGGGCTGCCCCCATGCTCACCAAATAGATAAAACAAAAGCGGGCGAGCTCTTCGGTCCAATTGGGAGCCCATGGCAAAAGGTACCTGGCAATAACTTGAAGCAATACAACGGCAATCATCAATATAAAACTTAGGTTTATAAGGAAACCCAATACTTTATCTAAAGTGGGAAAGGGAGATTTTGTCATTTTACCTGTTGGATTCTGTTTAAAAGATCTGTTTGTTCTTCATCAAAGGATTGCAAAACGGCCTCTTTGGCAGCGGCTTTGAAAGCTTCATTGTCTACTTCGATAAATTCCATTCCTTTTTCAACTAAGAAATCGTAGTCTTTCTTTTCTTGGACTAAAAACAACTCATGTTCATACTCTTGCATTATCTTAGCCGACTCATCAATTACCTTTTGCAGGTCTTTGGGGAGGCTGTCGTACTTTTGCCACTCATGACCACATAAGCCCAACTTTTCACATGTGAGGTGAGCATGCAATATTTTTGAACCTCATAAAGTCCAGCATCTTTGATCAATGCAAAGGGGTTTTCTTGTCCGTGGATCGTTGACTGTTGCAAGGCTGTAAAAACTTCCGAAAAGGCCATGGGTGTTGGTTTAGCCCCTAAAGCACTCCAAGTATCCACATACAATGATACCGGAGGTACTCTTAAAATCATCCCTTGTAGTTCGTCGGGATGACGGATAATCCGATTGGCAGTAAGGTTTCTTGCCCCCGCTCAAACCATGCTATAGGTCTAAAACCGGCTCCATCCAAAATGTGTTGTTCAATCTCTTTTCCCAAAGGTCCACCGGCTACTTTTTTAGATGCTCAGAATCTCGGATAGCGAAAGGGGTGGCGCAAAGAATGGCTTTGGGTAAGCTCCAACTTTGCAGGGATTCTCCGGTAATCATAATGTCTGCACTGCCTACCAATAATCCGGTCAATACATCCATCTCCTTCCCTAATTGCTCATTGGGATAAACTTTTACTTCAATTCTACCATTGGAACGCTTTTTTACCTCTTCAGCAAATTTTAAGCTGGCCAAGTGCCAACCGTGGTGGTTGTTGGCCAAATGTCCGTAAGCGTAAGACATATTCAGGTTTATTTTCTGAGGAGGTTGAGCAACTCCACAGTTGAATGAGAAGTAAAAATAAAAGCGTTAATCGCCTTGGGTTTATTGTCAGCATATATAAAACTAAATTTTTTAGTTTCAATTAGAAAATCAAACCAAAGTACAAAAAATATGGGGCAAGGCATTTAAATTTTAAAATTTAGTGCCTACGACTACTGTTTTTTTGATGTGCTGCACATGGCCTCCTGGATGAATAAGTTCTGCAGAAACTATATAATAGCCAACCCCTACCTTTTCTCCTTGTTCATTGGTGCCGTCCCAAGTATAAAAACCATTGGCTGCCCAGAGTTCATTTTGACACAATAACTTTACCTCGAGACCGGAAGCAGCAAATATCCTTAAAGTAGCCTGATAATTGGGCTGGTCCATTTTATAGGAAATGGTGGTAAACGGCTGTTCCCCTGTAGCATCTGGAATAAATATTTTTGGGGATATCGTCAATCCTACCCCTCCGGTATTTCCATCATAAACCTGGGAGTTTTTATAGCCCGGTGTGGCATGGTTTTCAGCCACAGCCGCAGAATGCCAGTTTTTAGGATCATTTACCTCCTCTCCACTAGCATATCTTTCCAAAGACACACCTTTGACATCCCTCAAAAAGCCGTGGTGATAATCTTCATCATAATCGAATCTTTGTGGCCAATTTTCTTCAGGGTCAAGTAAAATGACCGAGCCTGAACGAATAGGGTAACTTGGTAAACTCATTTCTAGAAAATTGCTGTTTACTGCCTTTGGAAAATAAGTACGGAGGCTTTGACTGTCGGTGGTAAGTACTAAATAAGTAAATGGGTCAATAATAAAATCATCCGAAGCTAGTATTTTTCTGTTGTCAATTTCTCCGTTAGAAAAGTTGGCCAATTTCCAGTTTTTGAGGTTGATTAACTTACTAGAATTGTTGTAAATTTCTACAAACTTGGGAGCCCCCGTTGGGGGATTGAAAAGTACTTCATTCAAAACAACGTCTCCTTCCTCAGGATTGCCGGGTATTTTTACCAAAGCCTTGTTATTATCTAAGAGATTTCCTGAACAATCTCTCCAGTTGTCAACCGTAATTTCATAAGCTTGGTTTTCCTCCAAATGTTCTTCAAGATGGAGAATCCATTGTAAAGGATCATTTGGATCCTGATAAACATTACTGATTTTAACGGTAGGAACAATCTTAAAATTGGCCCTATTTTCGGTTTCATGAGCAGAGGGTTTTGAAAATTGTAAAAGGATTTGGTTGCCGGCGCTGACCAGCGAACCAAGTAGTTGAGGAGAACTGCGGTCAGGACTATCGTCAAAGACTGAATTAATGAAGCCGGGAGTTCCTTTGGCTTCAATACTAGCCGGTGCATAATTGCTAGGTCCCTCGCAGGTAGACCAAGGGTTTATCAACTCCCAGCTATAACCATTAGTAAGCACTTCACTCGCAAGTGGCAACTCCGGATGATAGCTCATCTTGTCTACAAGTTCTTTCTTTTGATTCAATAGGGAAATTTCGTCCCCTCCATTAAGCAGGGTGGGCCAATGGCTTAGGCCGATTACCTTTCCATATTTGCTAAAGGTTGCTTCAGAAGACGCCGGACAAAGGATAATATATTCTCCGGGTTTCATTTCTGTTCGGGCCAAAACACTTTTTGTCCTTGAATTGGCCAATTGCATGCCACCCAAATTAAAGGTACTGTCCGTAGGATTAAATATTTCTATATATTCAGCATTAGGTAAGCTATTCCCCTCCTTTGGAGCAGGCATGACCTCATTGATCAGGATATCTTTATACCCCGCTACTGTTATTTCCTTGTAAAAGAAATCAAATTCAATTGGGGCAATCTCATTGCCGTCTAAATCCTCAAGCTGTTGGACGTGCAAAGTGAGGGCTAGGTTGTTTGTCCAAGTGGATTCAAAGGATAGTATTACCAGCTTCCCGTTCTCCTCTAGGGTTACTGTGTGAGGGTTTTGTTCGGAAATACTGTAAAACTGTGGCACAATGGCCAACACCGGATCCAAAGCTTTATCAAAATACAAAGCTAATTGATTTTCAGGAAGAACGACTACTTCCAAAAGTTGAGGTGCTGAAGGATTCCAAGAAATTGTCCTCTGGCTACCCGGTAGAATTTGCTGATTTTTCTGTTTTCTGGGAGGAATTTTTAAGGTTAATTGATGGCCTTGTGGCAGCGGAGGAGAAATCAATATTTGGATTTGTTTTTGATAGGACTGATTTAAAAAGGGTTCCGGTTTAAAGTTTTCTTCTAGGAATGAAAATGGTTCAAGCCAAGGTAGCTCTTCCAAGGCCAATTCATGGTTTATTATGATTTGCTGATTGTTCTCTAGCCATATTTCGAGAATGCCGTCATTATAGTCCAGTACGGTTTGAAATAAATAATCCGAATTATCAGCCACAACTTGTTCCGGTTCTACTTGGACAGTTATATTTTCTCCGTGCTTCAAGGCTGTATTCAATTTTAATTTGACCTGATAAGGATTAACCTGAATCACATCCAGAGGGGTTGGCCTTGAACCAAATATTGCGCGCTAAAGAGAACAGTACTTGGTTCGTAAAACCTTGAGAAAAATATCAGTACGGATTCCGCATCCCAAATCGTAGCTTCTGTTACATAAAGTAGCCGGTTATCCACGGAAAAATGAAGCGCTTTCCTAAGCTCCCCATTTTTGCTACTTACAGTGGGAAGGTTTATGGAGAGTAATCCCACTACCCAAGCCTCTTCATTGAATACGGTTATTTTTTCCCCACCATCACTAAGTTCAAACATAGAAAATAATTGGTTATTAATTAGTAATGAATCCGGTGAAGCGATACTTTTACTTAAACTGATTACCAAAGAATAGGGATTCGTAAGATATGCTGTATCAATTATTGGTGGGAGGGTATCCCAAATAAATTGGCGTTTTATCGGCTCTTCCAACTTTTTCCCATACAGGTCTTCAAGGCCATCAATGTTTACATGGTAGGCTGCACCGGTGATCCATTCGAAAGTAAACGAAAGAAGAACCTGATTCTCATTTGTCATTTCCAATGCATAAGGAGCTTCATTCATTTCCACTATGCTATATACCTGAGACAATAGAGCCCGTTCGGGATCCAATGCTTTGTTGAAGGTTAATAAAAGACTGTTATTGTCTGGAATTTCCAGATTTTCCAGTTCAATTGGTCTTGTGTCTCGAACATAGGTTTTTTGCAAAGTAATCCTGTCCTTTCCATCGCTGTCTACCATATTTTGCACAAGCAATTGTTGCGCTTTGTTTTCGGGAAATTCTGCATCAAAAAACAAAATATAAGCATTTGTTTCCTCAGGATCCTTCAAAACCTTTATAGGATGCACTTGACTTTCTCCTGCAAGATAATTTTCCTGATTTGTTGCAGATTCCCCACTGATTTTTGCAGAGTAAATTACCTTCAAACTATTGGGTGAAAGCATCATAACTGTATCCAAAACATCTTCCCAGACAAAGAAAATGGTATCAATATGCATCTGATTTCCTGACTGGTCGGCAATATTGCTAAGGCTTAAGCTATAGGTTTCACCCAATAGCAGTGGCTTTGAAAGACCGATTTGAACTACATTGGCTGCTTTTTCTGAAATAGCAGGAATGTAAGCTATCTCAACCTGTGAGATTAATTGATAGTTCGATGGTTTGCTTGCAGAAATAGGGTCAACAGCTTCGTTAAATTCCACAACTATGGTTGATTCATCTATTCCACCAACCTTTTTAGCCTTTGGTGGTTGACCGTCATAGACAAAAGTAATTGCATTTTCACTCAAAGGGAGGGAATAGCAATCCAGCAAACTTTGGACCGATAGGGTATAGGATTCTCCTGATAGCATGGGGTTGCTGAGCTGAAGAAGTATGAAATTTTGACGATGCTCCAGAATACGCGTTGCTTGATCATTAAGAGAAATCTTGGTGGCTGTTGCCAAGACAGATGGAAGTATTTTGGAAAAGGAAAGTTGAATTTGTAGGGAGGACAAAGTTTTAATTTCAAGTATTTCAAAAATTCTTTGATCGGCAACTTCACTAAACCGATTGTTAGTTTTCCCTGGTGTACCGCCTTCTGCTGCAGCAGAAGCTTTCCAATTGAAAGGGTCATTACAGTCAAGAAATGGGTTGATACGCTCAATGGACCAACCACCTTTTTCTTTTTCCTTATCGGCATAGAGGGATTGATCATAACTTAAACTATCTATCAGGTTTCCAAAGCCATCATTTAATAGAATTTCTCCAGCGCTGTTGACAAGGGTCGGGAACGCCTCCATGCCGGCCACCTTTCCAAAATGCTGAAACAATTCCTGATGGGGGGCGGCACAAAGGATCAAGTGTTCCTGAGGCTGAATAAGGATTTGAGGAATTGTCGCATCGTTATAAGTGAAATTGCTAAGTTTAATGGCCTTTTCGGTTTGGTTAAAAATTTCTATAAACTCAGCATTGGGAAGGATAGGGTTCTCCGGGATCAAACCTTTGGGGTTGGGGTCCGGCATGATTTCGTTGATTACAAGAGTACCCTCAGGCGTTGCTTTTTGGTGGTCAAAACTAATGGACCAGTCGGTAAACACTAGATCTGACTGTAGTGATTTGATCTCTTTGAAAAGTAAGCGGTAGTCATTATTGTAAATATAGTCATCAAAATGAAGGAGCAATTGATTGCTTTGGGGCTGAGTAATGCTAAAGGGCTGACCATAATTGGCGCTAAGAGTGGCAATCTCCGAAATTAAACTCACTTCTTGGTCAAAATCTAAAAGTAAGCTACTGTCATTTGCTGTTGGTATAATCTTAGCATTTAGAGCTGCACTCTTTTCTTCCGCTGTGCCTATATTGAAATCATCTAGAAACAACCTGGCAGCTGTGCCGGAACCCTCTCCATAGTCCACCTCCAATTTTAAAGTCAAATCTTCTGTATGCCAATAAATTTCAGGTATTGGTTGCTTGTATTCCCGATAAGGAGTGTCTTTATTAAGAAAAGTTGTATCTGATCCTATTTGGTTCCGAGCTGAAAAATTCTTCCCTTGGTCTGTAGAATAAGAAAGGTATACAAGTACTGGTCTGTTTCCGGAGCCATTTTCACCTGTTTTGGCCCAAAATGAAATTGTGGGCTTTTTTAACCCTACAGTCAATGTTTTTATGTAAATTTGCGCGTTGAAAGTACTGGTAGTCTGAATGGCCAAGGCCTGGGAATCAGCGATTCCTTCTGCTGAAGCTTGAAATACTCTGGATTTTCCGGACCGGATCTGATTGGCTGACCATCCTGACAAAAATTCATCAGGGTAGTTAGCGATGTTGAATTCAGTCTCAAAATCCTGTTTGGAATTTGTTTGGCCAAGACAAAAATTTGAAAAACCAAATAAGGTAAATGCTATGAAATTCCAAATTAAAACACTGGTTTTCATGTCATTAATATAACTAAAAGTATACTAAATAAGTATTTATTATTGAAGAATATTTTTCTCGGGACAGAACCGGGAAAGTTTAATCGGTCAAAATTATAATCAAAATGAAGTTAGCCGTAGTTGGAGCCACCGGATTGGTAGGTTCAGAAATCCTAGAAGTGCTCGAAGAGCACAATTTCCTTTCGATGAATTATTGTTGGTTGCCTCTGAGCGTTCTGCAGGGAAAAAGATTGCTTATAAGGGTAAGGAGTATACGGTAATTGGTCTCAAACAGGCAGTGGCAGAAAAGCCAGACGTGGCTATTTTTTCAGCCGGTGGAGGAACTTCTCAAGAATGGGCACCCCAGTTTGCTGAGGTAGGTACAATCGTGATTGACAATTCTTCAGCATGGAGAATGGACCCAACAAAAAAATTGGTAGTACCGGAAATCAATGGCAAGAGTCTTAGAATTGATGACCGTATCATCGCTAATCCTAATTGCTCTACCATTCAAATGGTATTAGCTTTGGCTCCATTGAGAGAAAAATATGGCATCAAAAGAATTGTGGTTTCTACCTATCAGTCCGTTACCGGAACGGGTAAAGATGCAGTAGATCAGATGATGGCAGAAAGAAATGGAGAAAAAGCCGATATGGTTTATCCCTATAAAATTGATTTGAATGTATTGCCTCATATCGATGTATTCCAAGAAAATGGATACACCAAAGAGGAAATGAAGATGATTAATGAAACCAAAAAAATCTTTGGGGATGACTCCATTCAGGTAACGGCTACTGCTGTGAGAATTCCTGTAATGGGTGGTCATTCAGAAGCTGTTAATGTGGAATTCCACAATGATTTTGACTTGGCAGAAGTCAAAGAATTGTTGGCCAAGACTCCGGGAATTATTGTAGAAGATGATCCGGCAAATAATATTTATCCCATGCCATTGAATGCGCACAAAAAGGATGAGGTGTTTGTGGGAAGATTAAGGAGAGATGAAACACAAGCCAATACCCTAAATATGTGGATTGTAGCCGATAACCTAAGAAAAGGGGCAGCAACAAATGCAGTTCAGATAGCCGAGTATTTACTGGAACACAGCATGGTTTAAGTGAACCTTGAAAATATATATCATCAAGAATTGATGCAGTTTGTGCAGGATCATCTAAAGGAAGATCCTGCACAATTGCTTTTAAGGCATAAAAATGTCCCGGGAATAGATTTAAAAATAGCCGCCCAGCAAATTGCCATGCGACAAAAGGCTGCTAAGAAGCTTCCTTTTTGGGCGAGTCACCCTTCCTTAATTTTTCCTCCCAGCCTATCTATGGAGCAGTGCTCTTCTGAGCTTACGGCAGCATACAAGGCCAAGTTGGTTTCGGGCCAAACCTTTATTGACCTTACAGGAGGTTTTGCTGTAGATACTTTTTATATAGGCAAAAATTTTAAATCTGTGAGCTACCTGGAAAGGCAGCAAGAACTGGTGGAACTTGCCCGGTACAATCTTTCCAGATTATTAATGGACCAAGAGATCAAATTGAGTTTGGTGCATGGAGAGTCGATTCAGTTTATCGAAGAATCTCAAGCCAATTACGATGTGCTTTTTGTGGACCCGGCCAGGAGAGGTAGTGGGAATCAAAAGATGTATCAACTCAAAGACCTTGAACCTGATGTTAGCCAAAATTGGGATATTTTAAAGGCTAAAGCCAAGGTAATTTTGATCAAAGCATCACCTATGCTTGATATCCGGGCAGCGCTTAAGGAATTGCCGGAAATCAATGAAGTGCATGTGGTAGCCGTAAAAAATGAGGTAAAAGAATTGCTGTTTCTTTACTCTGGAAAGCATGAGCCTTTGAAAGTGGTAGCCACTGAATTAGGCAGTAAATCTGTGCAACAGTTTTCTTTTAAGGTGGAGGAAGAAACAAATGCTACGGTTAACTATTCTTTGCCACAAAAATTTCTGGTTTTGCCTTACGCTTGTATTTTAAAAGCCGGGGCTTTTAAAAGCTTTGCTCAGCAATTTGGCTTAAACAAACTTCATCCACACACCCATCTTTACACTGCCGATGAATTAACCGGTCCGGTACATGGGAGGGTTTTTGAAGTATTAGAGGAACTAAAATTGGATAAGAAAACCCTTAAAACGCGCTTTCCTAATGGAAAAGTGAATGTATTGACCCGCAATTATCCCATCAAGCCGGACCAGATCAAAAAGAGATACAAGCTTAAGGATGGAGGGGATGACTATTTAATTGGCTGTACTTTATTGGATGGGAAGACTGCTGTGTTAAGGTGTAGGCTTTCTCAAGAAGATAGTTAATTTGAATCTGAGTAAATTTGTTTCCGGACTTCGACAATGGTTCAGCCCCATTAAAAGCCGGTTTCACTATTGAGCTTTTGGATGGCTAATACCGGAAAAAACTTACTCATCAATGCCCCTAAACCACCTCCTGCGTCGGTTTAACTTAAGCTTAAAAGATTGCACTTTTCTAGAGTGCTAAATTGAATATTGAGATCTCGATTTATGCATTTTTAAAATGTTAATTCTCCGAATGACGATTATTTTAGGCCCATTGGGTCAAGGCGAGCTTAAGGGAATATAATATGGCTGCAGGTAGGCCATAGCATTTTAACACCGTCATCCGGTTAAAACGGTGCATAAACCAAAGGACAATAACCGGTCTTATTAGCCCTAGGATGGTCCCTAAAAGGGCTGTGAAAAACAAGATGTTTATGGCTGCAATAAGAGTTTCCATGTCTTGAATGCAAAAAGGGACAACTTTACGCTGTCCCTTTAATTATATTTACAATTGCAATAATTTATTTTTTACGTTTAACTTCTTCCATTTTGTACCCTTCGAAGGTATCTCCTTGCTGGATATCATTAAAGCCTTTGATGGATACACCACATTCGTAACCATATTTCACTTCACTTACATCATCCTTGAATCGTTTCAAGGCACTGATTTCACCTTCGTGAATCACTATACCATCTCTGATAATTCTGATTTTGTTTTTACGGTTGATATATCCGTCTGTTACGTAACAACCGGCAACAGTACCTACTTTAGAGATTTTGAAAACTTCTCTAACCTCGATATTACCTGTGATCACTTCCTCAAATTCAGGCTCTAGCATACCTTCGATGGCATCCTTGATCTGGTTGATGGCGTCATAGATAATGGAGTAATGCCTGATCTCGATTTCTTCTTGTTCAGCTAGGCGTTTGGCATTCACAGATGGCCTTACCTGGAAACCGAGAATAATCGCATCCGAAGCAGAGGCAAGCAATACATCCGATTCGGAGATTTGACCTACTCCATTGTGAATGATGTTTACATTTACCTCGTCTTTGGAAAGTTTCAGCAAGGAATCGGAAAGGGCTTCCACAGAACCATCCACGTCACCTTTGATAATGATGTTGAGTTCTTTAAAGCTACCAATGGCCAATCTTCTACCAATTTCATCCAAGGTAATGTGTTTCTTGGTACGTAAGCTTTGCTCTCTTTGTATTTGCTCCCTTGAGTTGGCAATTTCCCTTGCTTCTCTTTCAGAATCATATACTTTGAACACATCGCCTGCTTGAGGGGCTCCTCCTAAACCAAGTACTTGTACCGGTGTGGAAGGGCCTGCTTCTTCCACTTTTTTACCCAAGTGGTCAAACATGGCTTTCACTCTACCGTAGTGTTGACCTGCCAAGATGGTGTCTCCTACATGGAGCGTTCCTGCTTGAACCATAATGGTGGATACATAACCTCTACCTTTGTCAAGGGAAGCTTCGACTACAGTACCTACTGCATTTTTATTTGGGTTGGCTTTTAGTTCCAGTATTTCAGATTCCAGCAATACTTTTTCTAATAGCTCGTCAATACCCACACCTGTTTTGGCAGAGATATCTTGAGATTGGTATTTACCACCCCAATCTTCCACCAATAGGTTCATATTTGCCAATTCTTCCTTGATTTTTTCCGGATTGGAGTTTGGCCTATCAATTTTATTGATGGCAAAGATCATAGGAACACCTGCTACCTGAGCATGGTTGATGGCTTCTTTGGTTTGTGGCATGACGTTGTCATCCGCTGCAATTACGATAATGGCAACATCAGTGATTTTTGCACCTCTGGCACGCATGGCTGTAAAAGCTTCGTGACCCGGAGTATCCAAAAATGCAATTTTGTGTCCATCGGAAGTTTCCACATCATAGGCCCCGATATGCTGGGTAATTCCACCTGCTTCGCCATGGGTTACTTTTGCCCTTCGGATATAATCCAGTAGGGAAGTTTTACCATGATCTACGTGACCCATTATGGTCACAATCGGCGCTCTTTCTATAAGTGTATCTTCGTTTTCCTCTTCTATGACTTCAGTTTCTTCCTCGTCAGTTTTGGTAAATTCTACATCATAATGAAATTCATCTGCGATGATGGTAATGGCTTCTGCATCCAACCTTTGGTTGATGGAAACAAACATTCCCAATCCCATACAGACAGAGATCACTTCATTTACAGAAACATCCATTAAAGATGCCAGGTCATTTGCGGAAATAAATTCCGTTACCCGTAATATTTTGCTTTCCTCCGGAGTTTCACTAACCTCCTTGGTTCTTTCAGATCTTTTGTCTCTTCTGTTTTTACCTCTACCTCCGGATTTACCACCTCCTTGCAGACGAGCAAGTGTTTGTTTGATTTGATCCTGAATTTCTTTTTGGGTAGGTTCCTCTTTTTGGAATCGTGGGTTTTGACCTCTTCCTCCCGGACGTCCTACGCCTCCTCGGTTGTTTCCTTTTCTGGCACCACCGCCACCTTGTCCACCTTGTCCTCTTCCGGCAGGTGTATTCCTCGCTCCGTCACCACTTTTGGCAGGACGGTTATCAATCCTTTTTCTTGGACGTTTCTTCTTCTCCTTGTTGCGCTCATCAGAAGAGGCAACCGGTTTGGATTTTTTCTTTGGTTTGTCTTTGGGGAGTTCGATTTTTCCCAAAACGGTCAAACCTTTAAGGGAATCTGCCTTTGCAGATATCACCTTGTCTTCAGTCTTTTCGATAGGTTTCTCCGGTTCTTTAGTAGTTGCTTTCTCTTCTGTATTAGGCTTCGATTGGGCAGTAGGCTCCTTAGGCGCTTCAGGTTTAGCTTCTGGCGCTTTTTTAGGAGGTGTGGCTTTCTCTTCTGCTTTAGGAGCAGGAGGAGTTTTAGCTACCGGCTTTTCGGTTTTTTCTGGAGTAGGAGTAGGTTTAGGCGTTGTCGTTTCCGCTTTTGGCGCTGCTTTCTGAGGCTGTTCTTTTTCCTTTTTAGGTTCAGCTTTTACTTCAGGTTCCTTTTTGGCTTCAGGTTTTGGTTCCGGCTTTTTAGGCTCTTCTGCCACCGGCTTAGGTGTAGAAGGCTTAGGCTCTTCCTTCACTTCCGCAGGCTTTGGTTTGGATTTATTGCCATCCAAATCAATTTTGCCCAGCACTTTATTCCTTGAAGTTTAGGGGCTTCATTTGATATTTTATCAGTAGCTTTTTCCTCAGCTTTTTTCTCCTCGGCAGGAGGAGGTGCACTGGCCGGTTTGCTAGTGCTTACCGGTTTTTTCGGCTCCGGCTTTTTGATTTCTTTTTCAGGCTCAGATTCAGACTCCGCCTTGATGGTGAAGTTTTCATTGTGCCTTTTGCCTATAGATAGATGGGAGGCCTCTTCCTTTTCTTGAGCAGAAGACTTGAACTCTTTGGCAAGCATATTGTAATGTTCCGAACTTATCTTCGAGTTCGGATTGCTTTCTACCTCAAAGCCCTTCTTGGCCATAGACTCAACAATGGTGGAAACCCCCACATTGAGTTTTCTGGCTACTTGGCCTAATCGCATCATTTTTTCTTCTGACATACTAATACCTATTCCTGTATTTATAATAATGCAAATATAAAGGGGATAACGAATTATCTGTCGTTATTTGCTATTCAAATTCTTGTTTTAATATTTTAAATATATCGGCAATCGTTTCTTCTTCCAATTCTGTCCTCCTTAAAAGGTCTTCTTTGGTCAATGCCAATACACTTTTCGCAGTATCCAAACCTGTTTTCTTCAACTCCTCTAATACCCAACTTTCAATTTCGTCAGAAAATTCAGATAGATCAACATCTTCTTCATCTTCATAATCAGAAAGTTCTCTAAAGACATCTATTTCATAACCTACCAAACGACTGGCAAGCCTGATATTGAAGCCTCCTTTTCCTATGGCTAGAGATACCTGATCAGGTTTCAAATATACCGAAATCCTTTTAGCTTCTTCATTCACTTGGAGTGAAGTTACCTTGGCAGGACTTAATGCTCTGGAAACATATAAATCAAGATTGTCTGTGTAATTGATAACATCAATGTTTTCATTCTGTAGTTCTCTTACCACAGCATGAATCCTGCTACCTTTCATACCCACACATGCTCCAACCGGATCTATCCGATCATCGTATGATTCTACGGCCACCTTGGCCCTGTCTCCGGGTTCTCTCACTATCTTTTTGATGGTTATCAAACCATCGTATACTTCCGGTACTTCATTCTCAAATAACCTTTCCAAGAATATTGGAGATGTTCTCGAAAGTATAATTTTTGGATTACCGTTGATCATTTCCACCTTGTGAACAATCGCCCGGACAGTATCTCCCTTTCTAAACCTGTCCTTAGGTATTTGCTCTGACTTGGGCATGATCAATTCATTGCCCTCACCATCCATAAGTAGAATTTCTCTACCCAATATCTGATAAACTTCTGCAGTGATAATCTCACTTACAAGTTCTTCATATTGCTGGAAAAGTAAATCCTTTTCTAAATCTTTAATTCTTTGAATTAGGGTCTGCCTGGCCATCATTACCGCCCGTCGACCAAAATCCTCCAATTCTATTTTTTCATAGGTCTCTTCACCGATTTCAAAATCAGGCTCAATTTTTTTGGCTTCTGCCAAACTAATTTTGTCATGATCCCAGATGTCTTCAGAATTGTCGTCCACGATCTCTCTAATCCTTACGATCTCCAAATCACCTTTGTCCGCGTTGATGATCACATCAAAGTTTTCATCAGTTTCATACTTTTTACGAATCATCGCCCTAAATACATCCTCGAGAATGCGGATCATTGTCGGTCTGTCCACATTTTTTGATCTTGCAAACTCTGCAAATGATTCAATCAGAATTTTAGCATCCATTGTTTTTATTTGAAAGAGACTAATACAATTGATTTTTTAATTTGGTTGAAAGGTATGCTGAGCGTTTCTTCAACAGCCTTCTTCCCCTTTTCTTTTTCTTTACCAACAACTGAATTCCTGTCTGCTCCACTTCTGTAAGTTTTCCTTCCGTGTCTTTCCCTTCTTCAAGGCTAACCCTTAAGTTTCGGCCAATATTTTTTGATATTGCCTCCTTGAACTTAAAGGAAAATCTACTCCGGGAGAGGAAACCTCCATTATATAAGCAGTGTCCATCAGTTCTTTGGCTTCTATTTCTTCACCTACGGCTCTACTTACCAATGCACAAGAATCAATATTAATGCCGTGATCAGCGTCAATTAATATTTGTAAAGATTTTTTATTTCCCTTCTTCACTATTTGAACATCTACGACAAAATGACTGCTGTCGGGAAGGTGCTTTTCCACTATTTCTTCTATCGTTTGCCTCAAATCCATATCTTTTTACTTACTTGCTTTTGGTTTTTGTCCCAAAAATGATCAATAAATGAAAGAGGGGACTCTGTGTCCCCTCTGTTGTCATGAATTAACTCAGGTACAAATGTAATAAAATTATTTTCCTAAAAAAGTATTGAAAGTTTGATAAATTTGCCCCATGCAATCAAAAAAGTTAAAAATATACAATACCCTCACCAGGGAGAAGGAAATTTTTGAACCCATTAATCCTCCAAATGTTGGAATGTATGTCTGTGGCCCCACCGTGTATGGAGATGCACATCTGGGCCATGCCAGGGCTGCCGTTTCCTTCGATATCGTTTTCAGGTACCTCACTTTTCTCAATTATAAAGTCCGCTATGTACGGAATATTACCGATGTGGGCCACTTGGAAGCTGATGCAGATGAGGGTGAAGATAAAATTGCAAAAAAGCAAAACTGGAACAGCTAGAGCCCATGGAAGTGGCCCAGCAATATGCCTCCTCTTATCATAGAGACATGGAGTTGCTCAATACTTTCAAGCCCAGCATTGAGCCCCGTGCCACAGGACATATTCCGGAGCAGATCAAGCTCATCGAAGAAATCATTGAAAATGGCCTGGCCTATGAGGTCAATGGAAGTGTGTATTTTGATGTGCTCAAATACAATGCGCAAGAAAAACAATACGGGGTCTTGTCCGGTCGTGTGGTAGAAGAACTGATGAGTGGGAGCAGAGAACTCGATGGGCAATCGGAAAAAAGAAATCCTGTGGACTTTGCCCTATGGAAAAAAGCTTCTCCAGAACACCTGATGCGTTGGGAGTCCAAATGGAGTGTGGGCTTCCCGGGTTGGCACCTAGAGTGTACGGCCATGAGTTCCAAATACCTGGGAGATCAGTTTGATATCCACGGTGGAGGAATGGACCTGATGTTTCCACACCATGAATGTGAAATTGCCCAAAGCAATGCAAGCCATCATACCGACCCTGCAAAGTATTGGATGCACAACAATATGATCACCATCAATGGACAGAAGATGGGAAAATCATTAGGGAATTTCATTACCCTTCAGCAATTGTTCAATGGAGATCATGACAAACTGGAGCAGGCCTATAGCCCCATGACGGTAAGGTATTTTATCTTAACAGCCCATTACCGCTCCACATTGGATTTCTCTAATGGCGCTTTACAGGCTGCGCAAAAAGGCTATAAAAAGTTAATCAATGGGCTGAGAATTGCCGGCCAACTGAAATATGAGGCCGATCCGGAAGTGCTGGTGGACGATAAGCTTGTTTCACAAATTGAGAAAAGCATTGCGGCTGCCTTTGCGGCCATGAATGATGACTTTAACACGGCTCAGGCCATCGGTCATCTTTTCAACTTGTTGAAAAAATCAATAGCCTTTACACCGGACAGTTGAAACCTGCCCAGTTGGGTAAAGATGTGTTTGATAAACTGATTCAAACTTTTAACGTATTTATTACTGAGATTTTAGGTTTGCTAGAGGAAAAAGGTGACAATCAGGAAGCTTTGTTAAAAGTGATCATCGACCTTTATAGCAAGGCCAAGACTGCCAGAGATTATCAAAAAGTGGATGAAATCAGGGCGGCATTGAAAGATATGGGTGTAATAATTAAAGACATGAAGCATAGCGTAGATTGGGCTTATGAAGAATAATAAAATTGGGTTGATCATCGTAGGCTTGCTATTTTTGATGGCTGCCTGTGGTGACAAAACCGGAAATGAAAAAAGATCCGAAGAAGTAATCAATTACCGGGAAAGCCCTGCGTTTAACGCCGATTCTGCCTATGCCTATATACAGCGGCAGGTGGACTTTGGCCCTAGGGTACCCAATACCGAAGCTCATAAAGCCACCGGAGACTGGATCGTTCAGAAGCTCGAAAGTTTTGGCTTAGAAGTGACTGAGCAGACTTTTCAGGACAAGGCTTATGATGGGAAAGTGCTTCAGCTGAGAAATATTATAGGGAGCTATAAGCCTAAGGCCACCAAAAGAATTTTGCTGGGCGCACACTGGGATACTCGGAGAATTGCAGATAAGGATACTCAAGACCTGGAGGAACCAATTGATGGTGCCAATGATGGAGCCAGTGGAGTGGGGCTTTTGTTAGAAGTCGCTCGGATCTTGCATACAGACAGCCTTCAGCCCGATGTTGGGATAGATTTTATATTCTTTGATGGGGAAGATGATGGGGAGCCGGAACACAGGGATTTTCGTGATACGAGCCAAATTTGGTGGTGTCTGGGTTCCCAATATTGGTCAGAAACACCGCATATTCAGGGTTATTCCGCCTATTACGGTATATTGGTAGATATGGTGGCAGGGAAGAATGCCAGGTTTTATAAAGAAGGCTATTCTGTGCAATTTGCCAAGAATATTGTGGACAAGGTGTGGGGCTATGCCCACCATTTGGGTTATGGAGATTTCTTTCCCATGCGCAATGCCGAGGCCATTACAGATGACCACCTCTTTGTCAATCAGAATGCCAATATTCCCATGATCAACATTATCGAATATAGCCCTGATTATGGTTTTGGTCTATACCACCATACCCATCAGGACAATATGGAGATCATTGATAAAAAGACACTTTCTGTGGTGGGGAATACGGTATTGTTTACCCTCTTTCAGGAACAGTAAAATTTAGATAACCACATTTTTAATGCGTTTACCAGACCTAATTGCCCAAACATTTGAAGAAAAGTTTCAGTCAAAACCCATCATTGTTCGCTCTCCCGGGAGGATCAACCTTATCGGGGAGCATACAGATTACAACGAGGGATTTGTCTTGCCTGCAGCCATTGACAAATCCATTTACCTGGGCTTTGCCAAAAACAACCGGCGTACCTGTAGGGTTTATTCGCTAGATTTTGAGGAAGAACAATCTTTTTCGCTTGACAATTTGAAACCGGCTAACGGCTGGGTGAACTTTGTGATGGGCGTGGCCAATGCCATTCAGAAGTCCGGTAAAAAGCTGGAAGGCTTTGACTGTGTATTTGGTGGGGACATTCCTATAGGGGCTGGACTTTCTTCATCTGCCGCTTTGGAAAATGGTGTAGGCTTTGGGCTGAATCAGCTGTTTGATTTACAATTGGAAAGGCTGGAATTACTGAAATTTTCCCAACAGGCTGAACATGAATTTGTAGGCGTAAAATGTGGGATCATGGACATGTTTGCTTCCATGATGGGCAAAAAAGACCAGGTCATTCGTCTGGATTGCCGTTCTTTGGGTCATTCTTATTTCCCTTTGGAATTGGGGGACTACCAATTGATCCTATGCAATACCAAAGTGGCCCATTCCCTGGCTGAATCTGCCTATAACCAAAGGCGGGAGGAATGTCAGGAAGGCGTAAGTCAGGTCAAGAAACATTTTCCAGAGGTAAATAGCCTTAGAGACATCAGCTTACAAATGCTGGACAAGGCAAAGGGGGAAATGTCTGCTGTGGTTTACAAACGTTGTGCCTATGTGATTCAGGAGAATGTACGCCTGATAAAAACCTGTGAGGCATTGGCCAAGCAGGACCTGGAGGCGGTAGGACAATTTCTCTATGGCTCGCATGATGGACTTTCCATAGATTATGAAGTGAGTTGTCCCGAACTAGATTTTTTGGTGGATTATACCCGGGAATTGCCCCTTGTATTGGGCGCCAGAATGATGGGTGGTGGATTTGGAGGATGTACCCTAAACCTGATCAAGAAAACCGATAAAAATGAATTTATCGCCGCCATTTCAGCCGCCTATGCCGACAAGTTCAATAGGCAAATGGAAAGCTATGAAGTGAACGTTGCGGATGGTACGGGGGTTTTTGAGGTTTAAAGAAATTGGTTGCAATTTTTTTCTGCGCGGAATGAACTTAGTATTCTCAAAGGTGAATAAAGAACATAGGTAGACTTAAGGATGTAGCATCAAATCTTTGTACGGTGGGGTTCTTATCCGTTTCCATTCCATCAAATTGATCAGCGATATAAGGTCAATCCTATTAAAAAAGAGTATTTCACAGCCCTATTTGCCAAATTCTTTTTTAAATATAAAATCTTAGTTAGATTGAGTTATAAATAAAAGCCAAATTAAAGTGGGCATTGCACTTTAGCCAAATGTTAGGAATAATTAATGTTTAATAGAACATGTATCATTTAAAGAGCAATAACTTTTTTTACATTCTCCTTGGAGTTACCTTTTTTATTGGTTGCACAGGAGAAGAGGGGGCAGTCGGTCCAAGTGGCTTTAATAGCCTCATTCAAACAATCAACGAACCTGTAGGGTCTAATTGTGACTTCGGGGGACTTAAAATAGAATCTGGAATAGATAATAACTCAAATGGGTCTCTTGATGCTGGCGAGGTATTAAAAATTGATTATGTCTGTAGTACTGCTGGGAAAAATAGTTTAGTTAATATTGTCGACGAACCTGCAGGAACTACTTGTATTAATGAGGGCATCAAAATTGAATCAGGAATTGATGTCGATGGTGATGGAATTTTGGACAATGATGAGATTCAAGTTACAAGATTTATTTGTAATGGAGTTAATAGTGGGTTTGCTGAAGAAATCAGATTAAGTTTTGGAGAAAACTTTCTTTTTACTAAAGGGACTTCATGGGTAATTAATGACAATCAAAATGAACACCTTCTCAAATTCAAAAAAACTAACTATTTAGGTATTGATTCAATTGTAGTTGGTATGAGAATTGCAACGACTAATGCAAACACTAAATGTTTTGGAGAATTATACAACATCACAGATGGTGTATCAATTGCTAATACAGAATTGGAATCATCAGTTCTTAACACCGCTCCTTTTGAGTACATATTTTCTGGTAATATCTTAGAAAGTCTTCCTGATTATGAAATCTCAATTGGTATGAGAATAAGAAGTGAAACGGATGGAGTTCAGGTAATTGGTGGCTTTCCAACTTATATTTTCGTGTATCGAAATAATTAAATTTGAAAAATTCCTTAAAAAATCTATAATGAATGGGCTTTCGAGAAAGTTACAAATACCTCTGGAATTCGAAACCTTAATGATATTGAAAAATTTGAGCGAACTCACCATACATAGGGTCTAGTGAGCCACGAAGCCGTAGTATTCCAATAGGTGAAACTCCTAACTAATTAATTTACTGTTAATTTATAAGATCTCCCAACAGTCAAACTCGTGAGGGTTTTGCTGAAGTTCGGTATGCGGAAATGCGCAAGAAATATACCAAAGTGTGAACCCATAGTAGCTTCGAGAAGTGTATCGTAGATGGGGAGAGTAACGATCGGCTGAATTTATTAGAAGCTGATTTTTAATATCGCTATATATTTGTTCAAGTATGAAGAGGAATCAGGTGTGATTCATTACCCCTTGGATTATAAATATGCTGGGTAGAATCCCCCCTTAGTTGTAGTTAATGCCTTCTTGAGCTGGGTGTAGGTTTGCAAAACACCCTTCTATCCTTTCCAATTTGCAATGGACGAAATTACCAATGATCCGCGGTTATCAAACCTTCTAATCCAGCATAATTTCATCAGTTTATATTTGTTTTTTAATGGTCAGAACTTGCCCCGGTTTATCGGGGTGGACTCTTGCTACAAAAATCTTTTGGCCTGATGATTTTGTCATGCCTGTCTGCCTCGGGCAGGCTCGATTTCCTGATCTCTTATTTGATAAGCCTCTCCCATAACTTAAAATAGTCTATCCTTGAATGAATTGCCAATGAATGCTGCCCGAGTGTATTGTTGATTGGGTTGGGATCTCAAATTTCAGTAGAGTGTCCAAAATTTTGTCCATTTGTTTACATAAAGGGGGCTTCAGAAGCCATTGCAAATGGCATATAAAAGATTTCGACTTCAAAGTAAGTTAGGAATAAAAGGGTGTAGAGGATTCTACACCCAGTCGGGGCGTTGAAAGTTTACTGCTTATTATTGTCTTTATAATAATAAAGTAGGCTATCAGGGGCTACACTAATAGCGGATATTGAGAAGCCTTATTCACGGAAGAAAATTTTAGAATTTTGAAAATAGTAACCTTTAAGTTACATTTACGTCTATGGATAAAGTAAGGGAAGTCATAGCTTATCAAAACCATTTTGAGAACTTTCTGAGAAAGCAGACCGACAAAGTTCAAAACAAAATTTATAAAGTTATTGAGGCTATTGAGACCCTTGAAAGAGTTCCTGAAACTTACCTGAAGCCTATCAAAACAAAGAAGGGGTTGTTTGAAGCCCGTATCCAGTTGGGATCAAACATCTGGAGGGTGTTTTGTTTTTTTGACAAAGGTAAGCTAGTTATTTTATTAAATGGCTTTCAAAAGAAATCACAAAAGACACCACCCAAGGAAATAGAAAAGGCGAGTAAGTTGATGGACCAATACTTTGCCGAAAAAGACCCAGAAAAAAGAAAAGAACAAAGAAATGAATACGAAAAGCTGGAAAAACATAAAAGATGATGTGTATGGAAGGAAAGGCACATCACGAAGAGACGAACTTGAAAGAGATTTTGAATCGTTTAAGATCGGTGTATTATTGAAGAAAGCCAGGGAGGACAAGAATTTGACACAAGAGCAATTGGCAGAATTAGTAGATAAGAAAAGGACCTACATTTCAAGGGTCGAAAATAACGGAAGCAATCTGACACTTAAAACGCTCTTCGACATAGTAGAAAAAGGATTGGGAGGAAAAGTCAAAATTTCCATTGAATTGTAAAAAGAATAGGCACTATAACATCACCTTGGAATACAGCAGGGGTTCAGGGTAAATGGAAAGTCCAGTATCATTAAAAAATTAGGAGTAGGCATGAAGTGAACGTCTCAGAAAGCCCGCCGTCTCCAAGCTGAATCTCGTTAGGCAATATTTAAAACAAGAGCGAAATGTCAATGACTCAAGTAGCTTTTCTTAGAAAGGCCCACATACCAATAAAAACACAAATTGAAGAGACAATTCAAGGACTTGGTTATGACTTTAAAATCTTGGGCGACTCTGAAAATATCACAGAACTTCACGGACTATCTTGTTCAATAAACGGACACGAAATATTCTTTGAGACCTATTTTGACCAGCCAACAGAAATAACAAATGACTGGAATTGGATAAAGCCCGACTTAACAAATCAGGACTCAGCTATATCGTTCGTTTGGGGAGTGGATTTCGCAGCAGGTGATTGCATTGGACTTATTTCGATTGCACTTATTGACAAAGGACAAGCACTTATTTATTATTTGGATGACGAAATGAAATACTCAAGAGAAATGCTTGTTGCTGACACTCCCCAATTCATGAGCGAAATTGAAAAACAAAAGAAAAACACAATACCAAGTTCGACAGAACCAAAACCGACAAAGATTGTGGAAACCGATTAAAAAAGCTTTTGGGACAAACTAAAAGACTTGTTTAAATGAAAATAAAAAACATTGCCTAAAATAACTAAGCATTCTGACGGCTGGAACAGCCTAGTCTGAATGCAGTGTGTGTGCTCAGAATGGGCATCTGGTATCGAAGATACCAAATTATTTCAGCCGGTGAATACCTGTAATAAACTACCGGATTGATAGGTGTGGTGTGGATATAAATGGATTTACATTTGCTGGGTAGAGTCATTAGAAAAGCAAATAAAGAACGCTATCGGTAAGTCGTATGAAGGAAAAGTACCCTGTATTTAACAGGGTACGGTTTGATGAAGGGGCGCTGATTCTTTACTTGTTATTAGTATCTTTAGAGGTACTGACAAAGTAGGCTATCAGGGGCTACTCTACTCTGACAGAACAGGTAAAATAGAGAATTTGTCACAAAATGTTGCAGACTTGGTCAAAATAGCATATTTTTGAGATTAAATCACAAATTATGTTACTTCAGTTTAGCCTTGAGAATTATCTATCTTTCAAAAATGAAGCAGTATTAAGCTTTATAGGGAATACATCCACCAAAGAACATGAACCCGAAAATATTACTAAATGGAATAATTTAAAGGTTCTTAAATCTGCTGTTGTTTACGGGGCAAATGCTAGTGGAAAAAGCAATTTATTCTCTGGGATGGGCTATATGAAACGAATTGTATTAGATCATTTAAAGACGCTATTTCTGAGGATTCTCCAATTACTAAGAAAAAAGTAGAGCATTTCAGCTAAATCCAAAAACAAAAGACGAGAGTTCTTTTTTGAAGTTGTTTTCGTCCAAAATAATATTCAATATAGATATGGTTTTGAGATCAATAAAGGAGAGATTGAATCCGAATGGTTATTTTACATTCCAAATAAAATTGAGACACTTCTATTTAACAGAGAAGGAAATAATATTGAGATTAATGCTACTAAGTTTAAAGAAGGAAATAAATTAGAATCTAAGACAAGAGAAAATGTTTTGTTTTTATCAGTATGTGCTCAGTTTAATGGTGAAATTTCTAATTCAATAATTGATTGGTTTAAAAATATCAATATCATATCAGGTGTAGAAGATAGAAGTTTTGGGGGATATACAACAACCAAAATTAAAAACGATGAACGATTTAGAAAGTGGGTTAACAAGTTCATTGAGTTTTTAGAAATTACTCGACTTTCTGTTGAAGAGGAAAACATTGCCAATATTAATATTGATGAACTTGATATCCAGGATGAAAAAAAGAATTAAAAGACGTTTTAATTGCAATACACAATCTTCAAAAGAAACAAAAGACTAAAAGCACTCTAAAATCATGGCATAAGGTATTTGATGATAATAATATTTTAGTAGACACTGTAGCCTTCGATTTCCACATGGAATCTAAAGGCACTCAAAAGTTAATTTATTTATTGGGTCCTATTTATGATTCCTTAAAAAATGGTAAAATATTACTTATTGATGAATTAGATTCTAGGTTACACAGTATTCTTACCAAAAATTTATTAAAAATTTTCCATAATGGCAATAAGAATAATGCTCAATTTGTTTTTGCATTGCATGATCCCTCTTCAATGGAAAATGATTGTTTTAGAAGAGATCAAATTTACTTGATTGAAAAAGATCAACTTGGAGTCTCTAAATTATATTCCCTTCTTGATTATAAAAAAGTTCGAAATGATGAAAAATTCAGCAAAAACTACTTGAAAGGTAGTTATGGAGCAGTCCCATACATAAACAGCTTTAACAACTTAATGACAGAAGTGTATGGGCAAGAATAATAGACGAAAGAGATTAAACTCTATAAACCTCCAAAGAGAAAGTGGACAATTAGAGGTAAGAAAAGAGGGTTTAAAAAAACCAAGAAAAATCGTATTTAGTCTTGCACTATTAGAGAATTCCCAAGGTCAAGATTACGAAGATTGGGAAGAATATAAATTACTTTCTAAAGCCTTATCAAGAATTCAGGGCTTATGCTCGATGACCGCCGAGGAGGCTAAACGTCAACAAATTATTAAGGAATATGGAACTGAAATCCCTGACGGGTCAAAATTTGAAAAACCAAAGCATATACCCGAAGATATTTGTTGGACATCCTTGAGAATTCAAGCTAAAGTTAGGATAATAGGTTTTTTAGAAGAGAATTATATTTTTCAAATAGTTTTTTGGATAAAGAGCATCAATTTTATCCGAGTGATAAAAAAAATACATAAGAAATCCGACAGGTAGCATTGCATAAAATGACAATTGGTTCGATTCCTCACACCTAATACGTTTATGCCAAACACGTTAGTGTGCCACGAAGCTGTTCTAATCCAGTAGGAGTAAATCCTACCTAAATAATTTGCTGTTCATTTAGAAGAGTTTCACCCGTGAGGATATCGCTGAAGCTCGGTATGCTCAAATGTGCAAGCTAAAATACATAAGCGTGAATACATAGTGGTTCGAGAAGTGTATCTGTAAATGGGAATCAAATCGATAAAACCAACGTCAAATTGTTCACTTTTGTTAATTTTATGATATGGAATATTCGTTGAATCAAGCATGATTAATGACCTTATTCAGTAGGGTGATTAATGACCCTACAATATTATAACCCCAAAGAACTTTAAATAAATGAGTATTTCACAAGCGATCAAGAATGCAATAACTACTGTATCGCTTAGATTTAACCGTAGCTCTCTACTGAGATGGTTTCAGAAATTGATTGTCTTTATAGTTTTCTCTTTAATCCTCAGTCATTTATCATCTCCCGAGAGTTTTCCAGGTGGAAAATCATATAGATTCCCTATAGAAGGTTTTCTTTCTACTATTATTTTGTGTGTTCTTATCGGAATCATAGCAGAGCTTAATTTCCTATTTTACAAGAAAAAGAATTTCTCTAAATAAGTAGAAATCGCCTCTATCTCTTGGTTTATGGCTTCTACTTTGGGATATATTACCGTCATGTATATTCCGCTAGCTATTGTCTTGAATAAAATGGCTGGTGGAGAAATTGAATTCTATTATCTTTTAATTGGCTTGCTGATCACCTTGTTGGTAAGTTTTATTCTTATAGGCCTAGCCTACTCCTAGACATCTATAATTTACATAAATTATCTCTAAAGGGTATTGCTATTACAATTGAAAATGGAGGAAAAATATCCAAGCTTACTTACGAAAATATTGCATATTTCTATAGTGAACACAAAATTGTTTATGCTGTTAAAAATGATGGCCTAGCAATCGCCACAAATTTCACATTGAATGATCTCGAAGAAAAAGTAAACGACCAATTGTTTTTAGAGTCAATCGTCAAATTATCATTCATAAAGATTCAGTGGACCAAATTGAAAAGATTGCAAATGGCAGGTTGCGGATTAGGTTAAAAACTTCTATTGGAAATGATGCGATTGCTGAAATTCACATCAGTCGTTACAAACGAAAATCATTTATGGCTTGGTTTCAATAGCATACATTAAAAGCTATCGACCATCCAGTTATTAATTTACTACCATTCAGTAATAACATTATTGTTTTTAAGGGATTTGGGGGGCTAGCTCATTACTTTGTCGTAAAATTTAAAATCAAAAAAGATGAAAAAAATGACCTTACGACAAATAATAATTCCAATAGTTACTCTTTTCATTATTTGTTTCATGTACTTTGGGCCAATCACCAGAACAGCTTTTGAGAATATAATCATCGCGATTATCATTATAATAGCTAATTATATTGAATACAAGAGAAAGCCATTTTCAGCGCTTGGGTTTAAACGTGAAAAATTCAATGTAAAAACCTCCTTGTAAACGCTCCACTAGTTGCACTTGGACTCTTTGTTTTCTATGTCTTTGTAGTCGTCCCTGGTATCGAGATTGTAACAGGAATTCCAATTGATTATTCAAACATGAACCAATTGGAAGGAAACTTTGGGCTCTCCATCGTTTGGTTATTGATAGTGTGGGCTACTGCGGGATTTGGAGAAGAAATTATATTTCGCGGATACCTTATGCGGCAATTCATCAAATTTTTTGGAGACGGTAAGATCAGCCTTGCTATTAATATCCTAATAATTTGTAGTTTTTTCGGATACATGCATATGCAGCAGGGTATTTCAGGGCAACTTGTTGTAGTAATTATCGGAGCACTATTATCTTTAATATTTTACCTGCGCAAATACGATTTATGGTTTATGATAATGATTCATGGCTTTTTTAACACGCTAGGTATTTTGAGTTTTTACTTTGGTTTGGCATGATAAGTTCAACTATGAACATTAAATAGTTAAGTATATTGATAGTGCTCATAAATTTTATAATTTAGTTGGTGCCTCCATTAAGTAACAAATAAAAAAATTTGCCAATAACTAAGAATGCTGACGGCTTGATCCCTTCGGCCCTTCGACTCCGCTCAGGGACCATAGGCTCAGGGGCTAGTTTGTTGCCTTGAGGTTTAGGGTTAGAATCGAGAATGGTTTTCTTTTTTAGTAAAATGGACCATATTGACCCCCTAAATTAAATAATTTTCAGCCACCTTCCCTTTTGGCAAAGTTCAATTTCCAATTAACCCTTTTGTTAACTAAATTTCGGCTAAAGCCGAATGCTGTGTTATCGTCTTTAAAAATGGGCTAAAGCCCTTTCCTAGTAAGTAGCTATTTTTATAAATATGGCTCATTTGATATTCAAGAAGCCTGAGGGGCTTCAACAACAATAGCCACGGGTGGACAACCCGTGGATAGGAAAATATTTATCTAACCTGCAACCCTGGATGGGGTTGAACAGGAGCCTTGGAGCTGGAATAGCCTTTATGATAGAAAGCTATTTTTTGTCTTGATTTTGAATTAGGATAGTATTACTTACCTGTTAGTTGCTGATTCTCTGCTTCTTATTGTTATCTTTGTAGGTATTAAAGTAACGGATCAGAGGCTACGCCACGCAACAAGCTGTGAAATCAGTTATCTTAAGAAAACGCAATGACTAAATTGATATTTTTGTATCTTTAATAAAAAGCTAAAGATGGATTTGCAAACGAGAAAATTGGAACTTATACAAGAATTTTTAAAAATTGAAAGTGAAGAGGTTATTTCAAGGCTAGAAAAAATCTTGCGTAAGGAAAATAAAATAGCAGAAAACGATGATTTTAAACCAATGACAATTGAGAAGTTTAATTCTCGAATAGACCAATCTATGGAAGATTCAAAAAATGGCCGGTTAATCGAAGCGAGTGAATTGAAAGCAAAAATTGATAAGTGGAATTAAATTTATTTTGGACTGATTTTTCTCAAAAAGAGCTCGAGAAAATCTATGAATACTATCGAGAAAAAGCAGGAGTCCGAGTTGCTAAAAATCTCGTTAACGGAATTTTCAATGAAGTTCTAAAATTAAAAATTCAACCTAAAATTGGGCAAGAAGAGGAATTTTTAAAAAACAGAAAACAAGAATTTAGATATTTAGTTTACAAGAATTATAAAGTCATTTATTGGATTAATGAAGAAGAAAACAGGATTGAAATAAATGATGTTTTCGATACTAGACAAAACCCAATAAAAATAAAAAGAAACACCTAAAGCCAGTTGCCAGCAATTAGGCTACAATGATGGGGTTAAGGTTTTGGTTCATTAGTTCTGAGCAGTCAGAGTTGGGACGCAGCTTCTGGTAGCGCTTGTATACTTTGCTTCATAATTTTTGAGGTCTCAGATAGCCGGAGGCATAGATGTCTCAGTGCTTTTAGTTAAGATTTTTGATAAATCCGGGGTAAATGTTTTGGATGGGTTTTATAAATAAATCGGACCATATTGCCCCCTTAGAAAAAATAGTTTGCAGCCATCTTCTTCTTGGCTAAGCTCTTTTCTATATTAACCCTTTTGTTAGCAAAATTTTGGCTAAATCCGGATGCTGCGTTACCGTCTTTAAAATGGGCTAAAGCCCTTTCCTAGTGAGTAGCTATTTTTAGGAATATGGCTCATTTGATATACAAGAAGCCTGAGGGGGCTTCAACAACAATAGAAACGGGAGGCCAACCCGTGGATAGGAAAATATTTATCTAACCTGCAACCCTGAGAAGAGTTGAACAAAGGCTTTTATCCATTGGAAAGCTACTTTTTATCTCGATTTTGAATATAAGTATTATTCCTTACTTGTTAGTTTTCTGATTCTCTGCTTCTTGTTGTTATCTTTATAGGTGCTATTATAGGCAGGGAGGCGCTACCATCCAATAAGACTAAAACATTATAAAATGGGAAGAATACATCTATTCGAATTTGAAGACCAAAAATGGTTTCCTACCTTTTTGAGAAATTACGGGACAGATTTTCTACAATTTTTGTCCAATAAAACAAAAATGTATAAACCAATAATCCCCATAATAAAAAAAGGTTTAGCCAAAAGTGGTACAAACCAAATCGTTGATCTTGGTTCAGGTGGAGGTGGCGGGCTAATTTGGTTAAATTCTGAATTAAAAAAGGACATTCCCAACCTTAAGATTATTCTAACTGATTTTTACCCTAATATTCCAGCATTTAAATTAACAAAACAGAAAGCGGACAACATAGCCTTTGAAGAAAAACCAATAGATGCGAAAAATGTACCCACTGAATTAAAAGGATTGAGAACGCAATTCTTATCATTTCATCACTTTAACCCAGATAATGCCAAGCAAATTTTACAAAACGCAATCGATACTAATAGTGCTATTGCCATTTTCGAGGCACAAGAAAGAAGTATACCAAGTATTATTGCAATGATTTTTTCGCCTTTGAGCCTACTTTTGACCACACCTTTTATTCGACCTATTAAAATAGGAAGAATTATTTTTACCTATTTTATTCCCATAGTTCCAATATTTGTTCTTTGGGATGGATTAGTTTCTTCTCTACGAACATATTCTGTGAAAGAGATGAACGAACTTGTTAAAAACTTGGACGGAAAAGAAAACTATAATTGGGAAATCGATAAAGTGAAGTCTGGACCAAGTATCGTATTATACTTATTAGGAACAAAAAAAGAATAAATGCGTGGAATAAAAAATAAGCATTCTGACAACTGACCCTTCGACTCCGCCCTTCAAGCAGATCATTGTATAGTGGTTTAGGTTTGCTATTGGGGATGGTTTTCATTTTGTAAAACGGAGCATATTGACCCCCTAACATAAAATAGTTTGCAGCCATCTTCCCTATGGTAAAGCTCTTTCTATATTAACCCTTTTATTACCTAAATTGTGGCTAAAGCCGGTTGCTGTTTTACCCTTTTTAAAAATGGGCTAAAGCCCCTTCCTATTGAGTAGTTATATTTATAAATATGGCTTATTTGATATTCAAGAAGCCTGAGGGGCTTCAATAATATTAGCCACGGGAGGCACCCGTGGACAGGAAAGTATTCATCAAACCTGCCCCTAGAAGGGGTTGAACAGGAGCCTTGGAGCTTGAATAGTCTTTATGATAGAAAGTTCCTTTATTCTTGATTTAGAATTAGCATTTTATTCCTTACCTGTTAGTTGCTGATTCTCCGCTTATTATTATCTTTATAGGTATTAATAAAGTAGGGGATCAGGGAATACGCTGTGCAGGCATGCAAAAATGATAACAATAGAACTAAATAAAAGATATTTCATTACTGAAAAAAAACTAATTGAAGAGTTAGAGAGCCGGTTTGACCAAGTGGCGAATGATGAAGCTAATTGGACTACAACCTACGTTGACAATGAAACAGGTGATAAGTGGCTTTACTACAGAGTTGATACCGAATATCATGGTGGTGGAAATCCAGTTATGGGACGACTGCCTCTACCAGACACGAGTAAACTCATTGACATTGTATTGCAGACAGTTAATGAAGGTGAAGTTTTTGCAGCATGTCGGACACTTGTAAACAATGAACAACTAAGGAAAATAGATTTTCGGTCTGACTTAATTAACCGACTCGAAGATTTGAAGAATAAGGACAGACAAAAGATGATTATTGATCTGACAGGACTTGACTCGTCAATGAACAGAAGAGGAATCATTGGAAAGAGTTCATACCACGTGGACAAGGACGCACAACACTTTCAAAAGATTGCTGACAGAGCGATAAAATTAAAAGAATAGAAAAAATACGACCCGTCAATAACTAAACATTCTGACGGCTGGATCCCTTCGACACCCTTCGGCAGGCTCAGGGACCGTGCTCAGGGACCAGTTTATTAAGTGAAAATTAGGATTATTTTGAAAGGAGGGGAGTAATAAATAAAACGGACCATATTGAAACCCTAAAATAATTTGCAGCCATCTTCTCTATGGCAAAGTTCAATTTCCAATTAATCCTTTTGTTGGTTAGATTTTGGCAAAAGCCTGATGCTGTATTACCCTTTTTAAAAATAGGCTAAAGCCAATTCCTACTAATTGCTATTTTTTGGAATCTGGCTTAGTTTCAAGTCGTGAAGCCTGAAGGGCTTCGATGATAATAGCCACGGGTGGCAACCTTTTGACAGGCAAAGATTTGAGTTTAAGGAACAGGTTATAGGCTTTGCGTATGGGTTTTATCTTAAGCAACTGAGCATATTGACCCCCTAGAAAAAAGGTTTATTCCTCGTTTCTCTTTGGTACAGTTCAAATTCTATCTTTTTGATCGCTTGATTTTGGATTTTAATCTTGGATCCATAAAAAATAAAATCAGCTGAATCCAATCGTCTTCTTTTTTACGTAGGTAGGTTTTCAAAGGTGATAAATACGCACTATTCTTTAACTAAAAAAATTAAGATGAAAAATTCTAACCTATTTAAAGCTTTACTTAGCTTTTCTTTGCTCGCTTTTGTTTCATGTGAAGATGATGAAATGATGGATATTGATAAGCAGGGGGCTACCTTGTTTGTAACCAGCAATTCCAGTGGCGATATCAATACCTATGAGTTTGAAGAAGATGGAGGAGTGGAAATGAATATGCTTACTACGCTTTCTGCAGGAAATGAGGGCATTCATTACGATGAGGGTAATGATGACCTTATTGTGGCTTCTAGGAGTGCACTTCAAGTAAATGTATATGCTGATGTTTCCAGTGTGTTGATGAATCCCTCATTAGCTTTAAACTTGGGAGGTTCCAGTGCTGCAGATCTAATGAATCCAAGGGCCATGGCGGTAAACGGAAATACTGTGGTAATTGCTGACAATCAGCAAAATCAGTTTTTCGTCTATACAAAATCCGGCAGCAACTTGATGTTAAAGAATACTTTTGATATTGATTTTGCTGTCTGGGGAATTGAATTTATTGGTGACGACCTATTTGCAGTAGTGGATAAAACAGCTGACCTCGCAGTATTTACTAATTTTTCGTCAAACACTTCGGATGGAATGCTACAAGCCACAAAAAGGGTTACCATTGAAGGAATTGTACGTACGCATGGACTGGCGTATGATGCGGTGAAGGACATGATGGTGATGACAGATATCGGTGACGCTGAGAATACAGAAGATGATGGAGGATTTCATCTAATTGAAAATTTCAATAGCACCTTCAATAATACCTCCGATGGTGAAACTATCGGGATGTCTGCTCAAACTAGAGTGGCAGGTGCTGCCACCATGATGGGTAACCCCATAGATGTGGCTTATGACAGCGAATCCGGCACGGTTTATATTGCAGAAATTGGAAATGGTGGAGGTCGTGTGCTGGCCTTTTCTAATTATGGAGATGGTGGAAATGTATCTCCTACATGGAATGTAGCTCTTAGTGGAGCCAGTTCTTTGTATTTGGCTACTGATTAATTTGGCTTTAATGCGATTTTTTATGGGTTGTCCCTAGTAGGCAATTCAGGTATTTGTAAAGATGAAGCGTATGCTTTGTCCTAAGTTGGGCGTGTAAATCCTTTAGAGATAGGAAGGACATTTTTTAATGTCCTTCTTTTTTTCGGGAATTTTTATAGGAAGAACTAAACCTGACGTTCGGAATCCTTCGACACCCTCAGGTACCAAGTCATTGCCCTTGGCATACATTTTATCCTCATTAATGGCGCATAGTGCCCCCTTTTTTAAGGTTTACTGCTTTTTTCTCTTAGGTAAATTGTAATTCAATTTTTGCCCTTTTGCTACTTTGATTTTGGCTAAAGGCCGACACGGTAAACTTATTTTTACAATGGGCTAAATCCCATTCTCTTATTAAGTGGGTAATGTGAGGGAGTGCCGCTTAATTTCTATCTAAGGAGCTTTAAGGGTTTCAATAAGAATGGCTAAGCGTGGCTACCCTTTAAAAGGTGAAAACTCCTCAAATCTTTAGCTGGTCCAAATTATATGAAAGAATAAATCGATACGGAATAGGATTTGATTTATACATAAGTTACCATTGATAGCTTTGAAAACACCAAAACCAAACTTAAATTCAGTTTTGATAGAATAATGACAATATAAATATTTAATCAGATGCCGTAAAAATGTCGTTAATAAACCGCTTTCAAGCCGTAATATAAATATAGTTTCATAATTAACTTAGGAGAAATTTAAACAGCATTTATAATGAGTATAATAGGAAAGGAAATTAGTGAAACTAGAAAGTCAAAAGGAATAACTCAAGAAGAGTTAGCCGAGTTATCAAAAGTAAATTTAAGGACCATACAACGCATTGAAAACAATGAAAGTGAACCACGTGGAAAAACATTAAAATTAATATGCGAGGTCTTGGATATTGATGTAGAAGATTTAATAAATAGCAACAAACAAATTGAAGGTGATTTTAACAATAACCTGGTTCACGGATATAAGTTGGCATCAAAGGGAAAGCGATTTTTAGGTAGTTTATTGGAAACTATTATTTATTCTATTACCATTTATCTCCCCTATACATTTTATAAAACATCATCATTAAATGGGTTTGTAAATGGAGAACACCCCATTGGATTTGGCTTTGTAGCAATTTTTGGGCTAATTATTGGGGCCATATTTTACCCAATGTTTTCAGGGAATTTAGGACACCGTATCATTGGTTTAAAGGTTATTTCGTCAGAGACGGGAGATGATTACCAAAAAGCAACAGAGGGGGCAATTCGTGAACTTTTAAAAGGTGTGTTTAGCTTTTTTTAATTCCCATTATTTGGGTTCTTTGGGATGATAAAAATCAAAACTTATATGATAAGCTGTCGAAGACTTATGTAGTAGAAAAAATAATATAGTGAAATAAATCTTATGCCACTAACAAAGGGACCACCGTTTGAAATTATTTGCCGTTTATTTAGAAGCGTCAATTTTGATGGGTTCGCTGTAGCAAGGTATGCTCAAATGTACAAGTGTAAGCCCAAAATAGTTATTAAATAGGTAAAGAATGATATTTTTCAACCTGCCCACGTCACTAAATGCATGCAAGTAGGTCAATTTTGGATCAGTGAGCCTGGTTTTTCCCCTGCTTTTATTACAGTTCGCCTCAAGCTGTTGTAAAATGGAACATGTTGACCCCCTAGATTAAATGGGTTTTGCACCTTTCCCTTTGGCTAAAGCCGGATGCTAAAATATTCACCTTTATATATGGCCTAAAACCCATTCTTATTGAGAATTTAATTTTTAGAAATTGAGTTTTTTCAAGCCTTAAGGGTTTCAATAACAATAAACACGGGTGAAATTTGTGGGCAAGTCGACATCTGTCATTTCAACAACCCTGTTAGGGGTTGTACATGGCCTTTGAAGTCAAATTTAATTTCATTGGCTACCTATCGCTGGTAATTTAGTTCATATTATTACCTTTAGGCTACTATTTAAGTAGGCCATTTGCGGCCACATTACATGATATAATCTTTTATGAAAAATAACTTACTACTTTTTATTTTTTTGTTATTAGCCTTTCCTTCTATGGCTCAAGAAGGCGATAACTATTCTATCAGTCTTTATGATGCGTTTAAAACAGGAGAAAGAGAAATTCCTGAGCAGTATGTAGGGAGCAATGAGAAGGGGCATTATTTCTTGTACTCCGAAGGGAAATTTGGAAATGGTTTGTCTTCATTAGTCAAGTTCAATAATGATTTTCAACCAACAACAGAAGCTATCCAATTGACCCATTTTGATGAAAAAGAAGGGGTGAGTGAAGTGTCATTAGGAATCATTGAACGAGGTGACAAGCTTTTGAATATTACATCTAAATCGACAAAGACTTATCGCAAATATTTTGCTAAGACCATTGATCTTAAGGGCTTCCAAATCACTTCGGAAAAGGAAATCCTAAACCTTTCGATTGAAGGGGTCAACATGAAAAAACCTATGTGTCATTTGTTCTTGCAACAGATAGCAGCGCTGTCGGCCTGTTCTACACCATTCCCACTAAGCCGAAAGAATTTAGAAAGTATGGCTTAATTGTTTTTGACAATGACTTTAATAAGATTGATGCGTTTACTTATCAGTTCCCTTTTAGCAAAAATGAATTTGTAATTATGGGCGGAACCCTTCTCAACAAGAAAGAAATGATATTATTGACCGCTGATTTAAGTCAGGTACCTTTAAGCCCCAATAGTAAAAAGATACCTGACTATGGTTATAAAATTGTTCAATTGAATCAAGGGAATTCAAAAACTATTGGGGAAGTCCCAAATGATAATAAATGGTTAAATAGCCTTGGACTACGTATTGATGGATCAAAAATTAAGCTGGTAGGTCTATATTCAAATGTGGGTAGATATGATGCTCATGGAACATTTTTTCATCAGATTGATCAATCAAATCCAGGGGAAACCATTCATCAACTAGAACCCTTCGATCAAGAACTTCTGGATCAACATTCAGAAATTTCTAACCTTGAAAATTTATCCAAGAATAGAATTAGGAAGCATAGCGAATTGGCTTATTACATTCCCAAAAGTATTATGAATTACGATGATGGCGCTATACTTATGGTTGCAGAGGAAACATTTAACTTATCTCAATACATCACAACTTATTATAGCCAAAACCTACTTGCAATTCATTTTGACAAAGAAGGAAATCGGAAATGGACAAGAATGATCAAAAAAGATAACTCTAAAAATAACACTTGGATTTATTCGAGTTATTTGGTGCTAAAGGATTCAACAGATTTTCATCTGATATACAATGGAAATAGAAAAAATCTACAAAAGGATCATTTAGTAAGGAATAATGCCTTTATCAATGAAGAAGATGAATCGGTTGTTGTTGCGACAATTAGCAAAGAAGGTAATGTAAGTCAAAAGGTGGTGACAAATTTTTTGCAAACCCAGGGTTTTAGAATAAGACCCAAGCTTAGCTCGAAACTCAATGAAAATGAGGTTTTGTTGTTCTCACAAAAACCTTCAAACGTAAAGAATCAACGTTTCATTTTGCTTAAACTAAAAAAGGATATGCCACCTATAAGTGATTAGTTTAACCAAGAAAATGATACTCGAACAATTTGTACCTATCGCATTCCTTATAAAATTTTTTATTTCAGGTATGGCTGAGAGCTATAAATGTGCTGATAGTTTTACTTATTATTTCTAATTTTATAAGGATTAAGGTTAAAAAATAAAGCAAACATGGAATATCGAATCAAAGCTTCTTCACAATCAAAACAAGATGCAGTTATTCACATCAAGACATCGAATATAGAATTTGGCACTACCCCTAATTCCGCTGAAACCTTACCTAATCCTGCCGAATTATTCCTGGGTTCTTTTGCTTCTTGCGCTTTAAAAAATGTAGAGCGCTTTTCTGGTATTTTGAAGTTTGACTATACCAAAGCTACCATTGAAGTCAGTGCGACGCGCCTTGAAAATCCCCCAAGAATGGATAATATAAATTACCATTTGACCGTCTACAGTGAGGACCAAAACCTTAACCCTGACTTACTGAAAAAGAACATTGAAAAGTTCGGTACCATATACAACACAGTAAAGATGGCTTGTTCCATTTCTGGTACCATTAACAAGGTCTAATTTATCGGTTGGAGCCAATATTTTAAGCACCTGTTTCTTATAAGTTGATTTCTTGATGGATAGGGGCTAGCAAATAACAATTTGATTTGGCTTGTTAAAATTTGGAAGCAATGCCAATATTAAAATTGCCCATAGGCCCATAACCTCCTTCAAAAAGAAGCCTAAATTAGGGAGAGGGTAAAAACCTACACCGCTCAATAATCCTGCAGAATAATTGAGGTCTTCATTTGTTTGATAAAGCATATAGTTAATCTGGTTTTCAGGCAAATGACCACTGTACCTGTCAAATTTATCTATTACGGTATTTAATGTTACACCAGCATAATACCTCACATAAACGTCCCATTTCTCCGGCTTAAGATTAAGTTGTAATTGATCACTCAAGAATGAGGTAAGATGTACCGTAGCCCTTAACCCTAAGGGAATGAAGTTTTGGTCATAATATAAATGCCTACTATTTCCGTCCACCACAGATAAAAAAGAATATTGCCTCTTTTGATACCCAACAAATAGCCCGGTACTTATATATTTACCAAGACCATAATCAAAATACATTTCCCTATAAAGGCTATTGTCCGCTTGTAAATACTTTGTGTTATTTAGGGCAGTCCCAAGGCCAATTGATTTTCTCCCTTTTATGGAATAACTTTTATCATTGTGTTGGGCAACTACAGTTATTGCGGTAACTATAAAAAAGGCTACTGCTGATGCTATTCTTTTCATAACCAATGGTTTAATTTGAGCTTCTTTTATAGAGAAAAACCTAAATTAGTAAAGGAATAGTTACATAGAACTAAGTTAAAAAGTATTTAAAATGAATCTTAGTTCAAAACTATTCATTGTAATTCTAATATTAACCTTTCGCCCTTGTAGAGAAACCTTTCTTTACCAACAACACTTACTTTATCACCTTGATTGGTGCTTTAATAAAAACCTCTTTGGCCTTGTAACAAATAATGAATGATTTTTAGCCCAAAAATCGTATATTATCGAATCTTTTTTTAAAATAACCAAATCCAAATCTAATGAGAAGAATTGTATTATTTGCTGCGTTGTTCCTGATCCTTTTTCAGGTAAAAGCAGAATTAAAATTGCCTAAGGTTTTTGCTGACCATATGGTGCTTCAGCGTGGTCAGGAAATACCTGTATGGGGAGAAGCTGATCCCAGACAATGGGTCAACGTAACCTTTCAGGGAAAAAATACCGAGCTAAAGCTGACAAGGAAGGCAAGTGGATGCTGAAGATGGATGCCTTTCCCAAAGGTGGTCCTTATATCCTTTCTATCAATACAAAAAAAGAGTCTAAGGTATTGGAGAACGTAATGATGGGAGATGTTTGGCTTCTAGGTGGTCAATCCAATATGGAGTGGGCATTGAAAAGGACAAACAATGGTGAAGACAGTATCAAGACTGCCAACCATCCTAATATCAGGCTTTTTGAAGTAGGCAGAAACCTTAGTTTGGAAGAAATTGAGGAAGTGCCGGAAGCCAAATGGTCCATTTGTTCTCCGGAAACAGTGGCCAATTTCTCTGCCATCGGCTATTATTTTGCCAGAAGAATTGAAACAGATATGGATGTGGCTGTAGGTCTACTGGATATCAACTGGGGGGTACACTTTCTGAAGCTTGGACCAGTGCAGATGCTTTATTGACCCATCCGGATTTCAAGGAGAGGGTAGCAAAAAACCAAATGGAGGGACCAAAGGATTTCTCAGATCCTGATTTGAAAAAACCCAATAGCTGGCCAACCAGTTTATTTTACGGAATGTTAGAACCTGTAATTCCTTTTGCGATCAAAGGAGCTCTTTGGTATCAGGGTGAATCCAATGCATCAAGGGCATATCAGTACAGGGAAATTTTTCCATTGATGATTGAAGATTGGAGAGCCCAATGGGGACAGGGAGATTTTCCTTTTCTATGGGTGCAATTGGCCAATTTTAGACAACCTAAAGCCGAGCCTGTGGATAGTGACTGGGCAGAACTAAGAGAAGCACAAACCATGACCTTGTCTCTTCCCAATACTGCGCAAGCGGTAATCATAGACAAAGGTGAAGCGGATGACATTCACCCGAGGGACAAATGGACAGTGGCGGAGCGCCTTGCCAAAGGAGCTAAGAAAATCGCTTACGGAATGGATGTAGTTTATAGCGGTCCTACCTATAAATCTATGGAAATTCAAGGCGACCAGATTCGAATAAGCTTTGACAATATTGGTTCAGGTTTAGTGGTCAATGATAAATATGGCTATGTTAAAGGATTTGCTGTTGCAGGGGAAGACCAGAAATTTCATTGGGTTACCGGAAAGCAGGACGGTAATCAAATTGTCTTGGAGACAGAAGGAATTAAAAACCCTGTTGCTGTAAGGTATGGCTGGGCAGATAATCCTGATGACGTAAATGTATACAATAAAGAAGGGCTTCCTGCCAATCCATTCAGAACCGATGATTGGGAAGGAATCACTTATGGAAAAAGGTAAGCTTGTCCAATAAAAAATAATTTACCTCCGGATAGATAGCTGAATAGTAGGGCAAATATCCGGAGGTTTTTTATGTATTAAACATTACCAAAACTTAATTTTTTCTATGGCTATTATCAGTCTTTTGATGTCTTCAGGAAATACATGACCGATGTGACCAATCCGGAAAGTTGCTGCTTTGGATACCTTTCCGGGATAAATCACAAAACCCTCAGCCTTGAGCAAATGGTAAAGTTTGTCAAAAGAAAAGTCAGGGCTTGAAGGCTCATGAAAAGCTGTAATTATGGGCGACTGGTCTTCCTCAGAAAGAAAAGCTTCTATTCCCACGTTCTTCATTCCCTTTACCAATGTCTGGTGGTTATTGACATACCTTTTGTACCTAGCGGTAATGCCCCCTTCTTCTTCTTTTAATTCTTCAAGAGCCTGCAAAAATGCCCTAACAGTATGGGTAGGAGAGGTAAATCTCCATTTACCGGGATCATTTTCCATGGCCTTCCATTGGTCATAAAGATCTAGGGAATGGCTTTTTGAATTGCCTTTGCATGCTTGAAGTACCTCTCTTCGAGCAATGATAAATCCAAATCCCGGGACACCCTGTATGCATTTATTGGCACTACTTATCAGAAAATCAATTTTTGGAGAGCGTATATCTAGTGGGACACCGCCAAAACTACTCATGGCATCCAGAATAAAGCATTTATTGTATTTGTCTGCCAGCTCTGCAATGGGTGCATAATCGTTTAACATGCCTGTGGTGGTCTCGCTATGGACCATGCCGATATGGGTAATGTCGGGATTTTGCTTTAATAGCTCCTCAACTTTTTCCGGGCTTGCCTGTTCATGTTCTTCTAAATCCAGTAATTCCAGCTTGATTCCCATCAGGGAAACGATTTTAGCCATTCGTTTGCCATAGGCACCATTGGAAAGCACCAGAATTTTATCCTCCGGTTTCAAACAAGTCCACAGGACAGCTTCTACGGAAAAGGTACCGCTTCCCTGCATCAATACCGTGCTGTATTCATCTCCACCATTGCTTAAAGCAAGTAGGGAGCTGCGAATATCTTGTACAATGCTTTTATAATCTTCGTCCCATGTGCACCAGTCGCGGTTCATGGCTTCCCTAACTGTTTTACTTGTACTTAATGGGCCGGGCGTAAGCAGCAGGTAAGGATTATCTGGAATCATATTTAATATTTGTTGAGGTTGATTATTCAATCAAATATAATTGTTTCTAAAATTGATTCCCGTTTACCAAGAATTAAAAAAGCCTTATAAAATAGTTTTTGAAGGAATGCGTCACCCGATCAATTAATCGATGGTTTTATAAAATCCTTTTTTCGTTTCTAATATTTAAATAGGCTAAGACTAAAATAGGCTTTGCTGTCCTGAAAATGAAAGTCGGAACTGAAACCCGCTTTCTCCCGTAATTCAATCAAATCTCTGAGGCCATATTTTTGCGAAATTTCCATGTGGATAGGTTCGTTGTTTTCAAAGGTTATTCTTTGTCCGGCCACTTGAACCGTTTGATTGGCTTTACTTATTAAGAAGCTTTTGGTGGTTCCACTTAAGGGATCATAACTTGCAAAATGATCAAAATTCTCAGGGTTAAAGTTTCCTTTTAATTCTTTATTGATCCGATGTAAAAGATTAAGGTTGAATCTTTTCGTTATACCATCAGGATCATCATACGCTCTCAGAATGGTTTGGGGGTGCTTTTTTAAATCTGCTCCAAGTAAGAAAAAATCTCCTTCACTCAGAAATTTCCTTACAAACTTCAAAAACTCAATGGCCTTAGCCCCTTCAAAATTGCCGATATTGCTTCCCATAAAAAGCACAATTTTTGGATTTTTTCGAGGTTTAATTTTATCAAGTGTTTCAAAATAATCCCCGGCAATGGGCAAAATGGTCAATTCAGGAAACTTGTTGCCAATGACCTGCTTATTGTACTCTAAGATATCAGGAGAAATATCAAGAGGCAGGTAATTAATAGTCTTTCCGGAATTTAGCAATGCTTCAAGGAATAAGGTTGTTTTGGTACCATCGCCTGCACCCAATTCTACTACATCGTATGTACTATTTGGGAGTAAGGCAATAATTTCATGACTTCTGTCACGCAAAATTTCCGTTTCACATTTGGGCAGGTAGTAACTGTCCATCTGCATGATTTCCTGAAATATAGAGGATCCCTTTTCATCATAAAAATACTTTGAGAAAAGTCGCTTGGGTTGTGAATTCAGACCATTAAGGATGTCTTTTTCGAAACTGTTGTTTATCATAGGGATTGTGCAAGTCTAATTCCTGAAAAAATCCATTGGGATGGAGGAGCAAAGAAATTTCGGTAGGTTTTACGGCTGTGATTTTCGGCAGTTGCCACAGAAGCCCCCCTGAGTACTTGTTGGTTCACCATAAATTTCCCATTGTATTCCCCTATGGCTCCAGGAGCTTTTTGGAAGCCGGGGTAGGGCAAGTAGGCGCTTGAAGTCCATTCCCACAATTGCCCCCAAGAAAACTGGTCTGCTGCAGTCTCCCATTCAAACTCCGTAGGAAGTCTCATGCCTTTCCATTCAGCAAAAGCAAAAGCCTCATAATAACTCACATGTTGCACCGGTAAATGAGGATTGATGTCTTTTAAACCCCCTAAAGTATAAATTTGCCACCTGTCTTTTACTTTGTGCCAATAAAGTGGAGCTTTGATTGCGCCATTGTTAATAAAGTCCCAGCCATCAGAATGCCAAAGGTTAAAATTTTCATAAGCCCCTGATTCAATGAACTCTATGAATTCTCCATTGGTTACCAGTTTGTTTGAAATCTTGTAGGGGGCCAGGTAAACTTTATGCTTACCCAATTCATTGTCATAAGAAAACCCTTCCCCGGAAAAACCTATGGATTTGACACCTTCTTCAATTTCTATCCAGTCTAAGGATTTGTTTTCAGCTTCATTAATAAAACGATTTCCATACTCTGGAAAGGTTGGCTGATTCCCTAGGATATATTTGATGTCATAGACCAACAATTCTTGATGTTGTTGTTCGTGATTGATTCCAAGCTCGATGATTGTGAGCATTTGGCTGTTAGGTGTGCCTTCCTTGAGTAGTTCTGTAACCGCCTCGGTCACATATGCCCTGTAGGCCATTACTTCAGATACAGGAGGCCTGCTCATTAACCCTCTGTTTGGGCGCAATATTCTATCTCCGGCATTGTTGTAATAGCTATTGAATAAATAGGCGAAATCCTTATCGTAAACTTTATAAGAAGGACAGAAGGGGACAAGTAAAAATTGTTCAAAAAACCAAGTGCTGTGGGCTAGGTGCCACTTTGGAGGAGAAACTTCCGGTATGGGTTGGGGGACATAGTCTTCTACTTCAAGTGGGGTGCAAATCTCTTCTGTTAGAAATCGACAGTTTATAAATCTATCCAAAAGTACGGTGGGATTGCGTACGGCTTCCTTTAACTTCCCTTTCATGAATTTTCTTTTAGTTGGGTTAATGTTATTAACAAATAAAAATGGGGATGGTTTTCACCATCCCCAAGTTTAAGCAATTATCGCGCTAATTTTTAATTCATGAATTGATTATTATTCATAAAGCTCAACAATCATTTCAATTTCCACGGAAATATTGGAAGGCAATGAGCCCATTCCGATAGCAGCACGGGCATGTTTACCCTTTTCACCAAATACTTCTACCATCAAATCCGAAAAACCATTAATGACTTGAGAATGTTGAGTAAAAGAAGGATCAGCATTGACCATGCCTTTGGCTCGGACAATATTTTTCACCCTGTTGAGGTCTCCAATTTCTGCTTTTAGAGAAGAAAGTAGGGAGATTCCGGCAAATCGTGCGGCTTCTATTCCTTCTTCCAAACTTAATTCGCTTCCCAATTTGCCGGTCACTTGTGTGCCATCAGGTCTGTCAGGACCTGTACCGGCCAAGTAAACCACATTACCCATAGTCTTTGCTTTTAGGTAGTTGGCTGTTGGTGGCTTTGGCGTAATCAGCTCAATTCCCAGATCTTTTATCCTTTGTTCGGCATCTACACCATCTGTATTTTGTTCTGTTGCTTCTTTACTTTGCTCCATCTTTCCATTAGGTGGAGGCCCACCACATCCGGCAAGAGTGAGAAAAGAATCAACAGTATAAGCGCAAATTTTCTCATCGTATAGTTAATTTTTTGTTAAATTTTCCTTTTGGTACCCATTGATCAAGTGGCCAATGGAGGTCCACCCGGAACGGTAATTTGTTGCTTGCGTTTTTTGGATTCCCATTTTTTGGCTGTGAAGTTAGCCGTTAAATATTCACCCATAAAAACTTCTCCGGACCATTCTCCATTTTTTAATTTGCCGGTAAACATATACACTACAGAATCTCCGGGTTTTCTAAAATGGCTTCTAATTTTTATGGTGTCACCTTCTATGGTGCCATATACATCTTGCTCGGCAAAATCGCTTTTATGAGTTCCATTTAGCCAGTTACCGTCTTGTTCCAATATCATATGGTGGGTGCTTTCACTGCTAAAGAAAGACATGTTGATGTCCCACCTGCCTGCAATATTTCCGGAAGGTGCTGCCAAACTGGTATCAGGAGCCGGCCTCTTTTCAGAAAGCGTATCGTATAATCTATTGGCTACTACTTTTGCTTCTCCATCTTGCATTTGACTTGGCGTAACATTAATTGAAGTTACACCATCTTTACCACCGCTTCCGATAGCAATTCTAGGCTCAGAACGTCCAAATAACTCGGCAACTTCTGCACCTGTAATGTTAAATTGGGCAGGATCCCAACTGATAACTAGATTTGGGGCCCGGTTGTTGAGGCCTTCAGGTAGGTTTATCTTATAACTTACACCTTTAATTTTGGTTGCTTTATCTGCTATTAAATTCAACCAATCCATCCAACGATCCCATTCTTTTTCATGGTCTCTAGTAGTCCATGCTTCTACTGCTGCCAGCATACCAAGCATTTCCTCTTTACCTACTTTATTGTCTCTTCCCGGTCCGTGGTGTGGAGAGCTAGCTTGCCAAGCAGAAAGCATAAGGTCTTTTCTACCTAATAACAGGCCGGCACACTGAGGCCCACACATGGCTTTTCCACCACTATAGGCTACCATATCTGCTCCACGTTCAAAATGAACTACGGGGATACTTAGGTTTTCTGCAGCAGCATCCACCATAATAGGGATGTTTTGTTTTTTGCTACTTTAGCAATGGCTTCAACTGACATTGGCTGGCCGGTAGCAGAACTCCTATTCGCTAGCAAATAAATCATGGCAGTTTTTGGATTGATGGCTTTTTCCAAAGCTTCCATACTGTCAACTTCTACCACAGTAATTCCAATATTTCTTACTGCATGGTCATAGACATTTCTGGAATGTCTAGGGATGATTACTTCAGTTTTGTCAAGTCCTGATAAATCAGGAATTCTAAGTAATTTTTCCGGATTACCTCCTGTAACACAAGCAGCAGTACCGTGCTTCATCGCAGCAGCACAACCGGCTGTGACAATTCCAAATTCTGCTTTTGTGATTTCTGAAAGCCTTTCACCAATGGCAAAGGCCAACTCGTCATATTGAACGAAGTTTTTAGAGGCTGCAGCCATGGCAGCATGTACTTCCGGCCGTTCGATGGATCCACCGATAATGGTGAATGTACCTCGGCAATTGATAATTGGAACTACTCCAATGGACTTGTAAATATCTTTATCAAGGGCAAGCGGCCCTTTAGCAACATTTTTATCCGGCGAAGCCATAAGTGGCGACATACTCATCAGGCCCCCTCCAACAGGTAGGATGGCCAGGTTTTTTAACATTTCTCTTCTATCCATAATTTTTAGTGGTATTGATTTGCTGCCAATCCGTTAAGGTCGTAAACTATTTTACCGTCCTTCATGGTCAACTCTGTTTCTAATTTAATATTACCTTCAATTTTATTTTTTCCTGCATCAATAAATCCAAATTCCCCTTTGTGCAGTCTTGACAATGTTAGATCTGCTATTGCCCCTATCGATAGGTGTCCTAGGTCTTCTCTTTGTATGGCTTGGGCAGTTTTCCAAGTTGCAGTTCCAATGACATCTTCCACAGACATTCCTATATTGATAAATTTTGACATTATATTCAGCATATTCTTCATGCCGCTGTTCATACTAAAACGATGTAAGTCTGTACCGAAAGATGTTGGAACCAAGCCTTGCTGGTAAGCAGGAATGGCCTGGCTAAACCAAAATCCGGCACCCCCATGCCCCACATCAAAATTTATCCCATTTGCATAAGCTGCTTTGACAAAGGGGTGTAAATTTCCTACCGAATCAATGATAGGCAGTCTTTCATCAATTTCTTCAAAACTATGAGTAATAATGTCTCCAGGCCTCATTTTGTTCAATTGATCTGCCAGTGAATATTCCGGCAAGTGGCATTCTACAAGCATAGGTTTGCCAGCCTTTTCTGAAGCTTTTAATGCATTTTCAAAAGGAAGCCAATCTTTGCCGGTATAGTGGCCTATTTTTACGCCCACCAAAACATCTGGATATTTTTGTAGGGTTTGAAAGGCCTTGTCAACCTCCATGTCGGACAGGTTTTCCTGGCTTTCAGTTCCACTCATTCCTACACCTACGATATTTAGAAATGCCAAAACCCTGGTATTGGAAGCATCAATAACATTTGCTTTGAAAGTTTCAAAATTTCTCCAACCTGAAGTGCCTGCATCCACTACTGTGGTGACCCCAGAACGAAAACTGAAGTCATCAGGTGAAACACTGTTGAATCCATCAGCGAAAGTACGGCTTTTACTTCCTACAAATACATGTGTGTGGGGATCGATTAAGCCTGGGCTGAGGATTAACCCCGAAGCATCTATTACCTTTTTTGAATTGGATTGGGAAAGATTTTTAGCTACAGCGGCAATTTTTCCATCCAGAACAGCGATATCCATGGTGTCATGAATCTTATTTTTTGCGTCAACTAAGTAGGCACCTTTTATAAGGTAATCATATTCTTGTCCGATTCCCTGAAAGCTGTAAGCGATGCAAAGACATATTGTAAATAAAAACCTCATTTTGTCTTAATACTATTTAAACTCAGACTCCCAATAAGGAACACTTAGTCCATTTAAATCCCAAACAACCTTTCCTGAACGAATGGTCATTTCTGTTTCTAACCTTCTGTCTCCGTCTATCTTGGTTCTTCTTATATCTAAAAACCGAAATCTCCTTTTCTAAGGGTGAATACCGCAATGTCAGCTTCAGCTCCCTCGTCCAAATGGCCAAGATCCTTTCGGTTGATTACCTGGGCAGGATTCCATGTGGCCCTAAGCACTACTTCTTCCATGGTTAATCCCATGTTCATAAACTTAGACAGCAAATTTGCCATATCCTTAAAGCCACTGTTCATACTTTGACTGTGCAAATCCGAACTTATTACATTGGGTAAAAAGCCTTGCTGTATGGCAGGTATGGCTTGACGGAAGGAAAAAGCTCCACCTCCATGTCCTACATCGAAATTTATTCCTCTTTTTTGTGCCTCAAAGACAAATGGTTTGACTTTGAGCGCTTCATCCACAATGGTTTCCCTGTTATTCGGGCCATAAGAAAAGGTGTGGGTGAAAATATCACCGGGCCTTAAGTGCTCCATAAACAGTGACTCTATGGAGTTTGGCGGCTGATGTTCTCCAAAATCTACCATGACAGGAACATCCGCCAATTTTCCGGCAGTAACTGCCAAGTCTACCTGCGTGAAGTCTCCCCAATAATGAGCTGATTTTATCCCAACCAAGATATCCGGAAACATCTTCTTTATCATATTGGCCGTCATGGTGGGGTTCATGTCTGTTACATCTTGTTCTTCCAGGCGCCCATACATGCCCGTTCCCACTATATTCAATAGTGCCAAAACCCTCGTTTTCGATTGGTCTATGGTTTGTTTTTTAAACTGGCGGAAATTTCTCCAGCCAGAAGAACCGGCATCGACGACGGTGGTCACTCCTGATCTGAAAGTAAAACCATCAGGGGGTAAACTGGTCAATGCATTGGCAATATAAGATTCTGTATCTGCTCCATTAAAAACATGGACATGCATGTCGATTAAGCCTGGGGTCACATAGTAACCTTCGAGGTCAATGGTTTTTTTAGCGGTATTTTCTGAGATGTTTTTGGCAACCTTAACAATATGCTTTCCACTGATGCCAATATCATAGGGCTCATTGATTCCATTTTTAGGATCGATGACATGGCCCCCTTTAAGTAATAAGTCGATTTCCTGGGATTGTGCCTTGAAACATAGAAATAGGCCAAAAATGAGGAAAAAGGTGAAGTTTTTAGTAAATTTTTTTGTCAAGGACATGGGAGTGATTGAAAATATAGCACTTGTTGCACGAAGGAAAATGGGTTTATCCTTAAAAGAGGATCGGAAATATTGCAAAAAAAATTGTGTAAACAAAGCCATATTTTATTAAAATTTAATCTATCTAATGTAATCTCTTTTTATTCAAAATAAAAATATCCAAATTAACAGGTCATTTAAATTTACCCAAAAGCAGTAAGGATGGAACAAGAAAGTAAAACAGGCAACAGCAATTTTTTTCAAAAGATTTGGTTGTGGATGCTGGGAATTGGTCCCGGTATTTTTTGTATAGGATATACCATAGGTACCGGCAGTGTTACTTCCATGGCTAAGGCTGGGAGTGAGTTTGGTATGCAATTGCTATGGGTGCTAATGTTGAGCTGTGTATTCGCTTGGGTGCTGATGGAGGCTTATGGAAGGTATGCGGTAGTCACCGGTCAGACATCCATTTACAGTTTCAAAACCAAATTAAAAGGGGGAAGTTGATCTCCTTTTTGGTTGTGGGAGGTATCATTCTTGCCCAATGGAATTCCTTGTCAGGTATATTGGGGCTAAGTGCCAATGCCATTTATGAAATGGTTACGCTTTTTTTCCCTGGAATGGGCGGAGGAAATGCTTACTGGATCATATTAGGGATTGCCATCGCATTGATCCTAATTATGTATGCCTTACTTTGGGTAGGTCAATATACCTTTTTGAAAAGGTGTTGGTGATATTTGTAACCATCATGGGTGTATCTTTTATTATTTCCATGTTTGTGGTTTTACCGGATCCTACAGAAATGGCCAAGGGTTTGTTGCCGAGTATCCCGCAGGTAGCGGGAGGTAAGTTGCTTGTAGCTGCTTTTGTAGGGACCACCATGGCAGCACCGACCTTTGTGGTCAGACCGCTCTTGATGAAAGGTAAAGGGTGGGGCCCTGCCAATACTAAGGATCAATCAAAAGATGCCTTAACAGGGGCGGTGCTTATGTTAATTATTAATTTGTCTATTATGGCTGCTGCTACTGGAGCCTTGCATGCCGAAGGAAAGACCATTGACAAGGTGATGGATATGGTTTATTTATTGGAGCCGGTGGCAGGGAAGTTTGCCGTTGCTTTATTTATGACCGGAGCTTTAAGCGCGGGATTGTCTTCAGTCTTCCCCATACTAATGGTTGCCCCACTTTTAGTAGCAGATTATAAAGAAGGGGAGTTGGATACCAATTCAGTTCGCTTCAAGGTGTTGACCGGTGTGGCTTGTATAGTAGGGTTAACGGTCCCTATCCTTGGAGCCAACCCAATCTTTGCTCAGATTCTAACGCAGGTGGCTGCAGTGTTTGTTTTGCCATTAGTCATTGCCTGTATCATGTACCTCGTCAATCAAAAATCTCTGATGGGAGAACATAAAGCCGGATTATTGTTGAATATTGGTTTAATAGCGGCATTTGTATTTGCCTGTATCATTTCTTATACCGGAGGGCTGGCATTGTTAGAGTTGTTGTAGCCTGTGCTATAAGAGGAAAAAATTAATTGCTAGTCTCTGGGTTTTGGGTGGTTTGACAACAAATCACTCAAAGCCCAATTCTATATTTATAAAGGGCCACATGATTTCCTTCGGTGTCAAATAAATCCGAATTTTTCAATGCTACCACTTATTGAGATTTCTAGTAACTACTTATTGTAGTAGTTCTCCTATAATTGTTTGCCCATGCCCTCTATGAAGTCCTCATTTAATAAGTGGTTTGATAGAATACATTCCTTTTCTGCTTTGCCTAATTAACAGTAAGTGGGGAGGGAAAAGCAAATGGTTACCTGAGTAGGTATTTTGGCCTCAGCCAGTAAATTTCTTTGACTTTCTATACTCAAAAGCAACTCATAGTCACCCAATATCGGTTTTAAGTGGACAGATTATTTTAAAATTTTAGCCCTAATTTTTGCTACATCTTCTTTAGAGACTGAGGAAGCATTATTTTCAAAGTTTTTCCTAATAAAAGTTAGCACCTGTGAAATTTGTTTATCTGTAAGAAATTGATGGGCCGGCATGATATTGTCGTATAGTTCTCCATTGACCTCAATTTCTCCTTCAAGGCCATTAAGTACAATATTAATAAGTCTTGATTTATCTCCGGTGACCCAATCGGTATTCCTTAATTCGGGAATTCTTCCTTTCGCCCCATTACCATCTCTTTGATGACAGGGGGAACAATAGGTATTGTACACTTTTTACCTTCAGGCAGCTGCCCTTTGTCCAAGTTGTCTTCCTCGGGATGAGGGTTTCTTATATTGGCGACTAATTTTTGTCCTTCCATTTTGGCCAACTCAGCTTCTCCAAATGTAGTTTTGTCACCTTTATATAGAATCCTCCAGATTTTTCCGACTCTTGAATCTGAAACATACAATGATCCATCAGGCCCTTGTGCCAAACCCATGGGTCTAAAATCTGCATCATTTGTATTGATAATAAGTTCTTTACCTGCAAAACCATTTGCAAACACTTCCCAATCACCACTTACTTGGCCATCTTTAAATGGTACAAAAGCTACAAAATACCCTGATTGTTGGTAGGGTGAGCGATTAGTTGAGCCATGGAAAGCGATAAAAGCTCCATTTTTATAACGTTCCGGAAATTGATCTCCGGTATAAAATAGCAAGTCGTTGGGCGCCCAGTGTCCGGGAAAGCCCATTACCGGATCCTCCATGTCTGCACAGCGACCAATAATTTCACCATCGCCGCCATATTCAGGTGCGAGTACCTTTTTCCCTTGATCTGATCGTAATAACAATAAGGCCAGCCATAGTCTCCACCTTCTTCGACACGAATAAATTCTTCCGAAGGCAAAACAGCGCTTTCCCATTGAGAATACTTTTCAGGGTACAACAGGTGGAGGTTGTCTCTGCCATGCATAACCAAGTAAAGGTTTTTGTCTTCATGATTAAAATCCATTGCCACTACACTTCTAATACCGGTGGCATACAATTCACCATCTTTTTGGGTCATATTTAATTTGTCCATTTTGAATCGCCAAACCCCGCCGTGTTCGATTAATTCGGGACAAGGGTCTATGCCTGTGGAACCCGGAATCCCGCCTGGTTTATTGGCCATATCTTGACAAGCATTAGAAGGGCTCCCAAAGGGAACATACATGTAACCTTCATTATCAAAGGAGACAGGCTTAGTAATGTGCCAATGAATTCCATGTTCGTGGTCATCTGCCAGTACTACTTCCATTGGTGAGTCAGGAATGAGTTGTCCGGGAACCAGTTTGTTTCTGTACACCACTCTTGCGGCACTATAATATAGGTAGCCATCATGGATGCGCATCCCATTGGCAAGGCTGCCTTCATCATTATAATCTCCGAAGTAAGTAATGATGTCTGCTTTACCATCTCCGGTAGTATCCCGCAGTGCCACATTAGATCCTGTACCTTTGGCATACCTCAGCTTCACATAAATGTCTCCATTGTCATTTACTGCCAGATGCCGGGCTTTTCCGATGCTGTCTGCTACCACCAAAACCCCAAAACCATCAGGAAGGATAAGGCCATTATTATTCGGTGATGTAGGTGGAAATTTTGGAGGGGGTTGCAAGAATAAAGTATGTAACAAAAAAGTGGAAAAAAATCAAAATTTTTATGAGTGGTAGATTGTAGGATTTCATGGTCGGGCTTCATAATTTCATGTTAATTAATAAAATTTTAAGGACAAAACTATAAAATTTCAAGAAAGATATGACTTGATAGAAATTATTGCAATTTTCATAAAATAATACAAACAGTATGAAAATTTGGCCAATCAGAATAATAGGAGGAGAAAATAAGGTCTATGTGTATATAATTTTGGCAATTTCACAATTTAATTATTAAAATTTTTAGGTTTATCATAGACCCTAGCTAAAATTTTTACTTTTATAGGCCTATTAATTTTAAATTAAATTATTTCAAAGGTAAGAGAGTTGTTAGGGAAATATATTTTTCCTTATATTAGCATCAAAACCACCCAACATTAGTAATAACCTCATAAATTTCTTGATCTTTTGGTCAAATTAAGGTCAGCAGGACCATAATTTAACCAATAATTCCTGATTGAATGTGTTTTGCTTAATATTGGGTTTTTTTTGTTTGTCTCGAAACGATTCGAGAGGTATCGCTGAGGTCCAGCGATTTTCAAGTAAAAATTTAACTATTGGAAAAATTCCAATGGTCATTTAAATTTAATTTGTTCATTTACTTATGAAAAAAAGATTACTCGTGTTTTTTCTGGCCTTGTTTACGATACAAGCAATGGCGCAGAATCGAACCATCACAGGAACTGTGACGGACGCAGACGCTGATGCCCCATTACCGGGAGTCAGTATATTGGTAAAAGGAACCAATACAGGTACCATCACTGACATCGATGGTAATTATAGTGTAGATGTCACTGATCCATCTGCTGTTTTGGTATTTTCCTATCTAGGATATGGAAAAATGGAAAGAGCAGTTGGAAACAATAGTGAGATCAACGTGGCTCTTGAAGCTGAAGAATCAGCTCTTTCCGAAGTAGTAGTAACTGCCTTTGGTTTAGAAAGAGAAAAGAAAGCTTTGACGTACACAACTCAAGAAGTTAATACAGAAGAGCTTACCCAAGCAAGAGAACTAAACGTTGTAAACTCTCTTTCCGGTAAAGTAGCAGGTCTTTCCATTAACCGTTCTGGTACTGGTGTAGGTGGTTCTACTAGGGTAGTATTAAGGGGTAACAGATCTATTAGTGGAGACAGTCAGCCGCTTTATATAGTTGATGGTGTTCCTGCCAAAGGTATTGAAACCATTAATCCTGATGATATCGAAAGTATCAACGTATTGAAAGGTCCAAATGCAGCAGCACTTTATGGTAGCCGTGCAAACAACGGTGCCATCGTTGTTACAACCAAAAGAGGATCAGAAGGTGGATTTAAAGTAAGTTTAAATACTTCCTATATGTTTGATCAACCATTGATTATGACAGACTTTCAGAATGAATATGGTCAAGGAAGTAATGGTGTTTATTCTCCAACTTCTGAATTCTCTTGGGGTCCTGCCTTAGATGGTTCTACTGTAGCGCATTGGTCTCCGGATCCAAACAGAGCGACTGATAGTTATTCCTATTCTGCTCAGCCTAACAACGTAAGCGATTTCTATCAAACCGGTCATAACTTGGCTACTACATTGGCTATTAGTGGTGGTAATGACAGAAATCAGACATATTTCTCTTATACTTTTACTGATGCAGCGGGTGTTGTACCTGGAAATGAGTTGGGAAGACACAGTATCAACTTGAGGTTGACAAATAAATTGACAGATAAATTGACTTTAGATTCTAAAATCAATTACATCCGTCAGGATATTGACAACCAACTGTCTACAGGTGAGAACTATCGTAATCCAACAAGACATATATTAAGGTTACCTAGAAATATCACAACTTCGGATATTTCAAATTTTGAATACATTGATGAGTCAGGACTTTTGCGTCAAAACTATTTCAATCCTGGATCCAATGGTGGAGCCAACCCATATTGGGCAGCCAATAGAAACCTTAAGAATAATACTTTTGACAGAATTGTGGCTTTTAGTTCATTGAACTACGAAGTTACGGATGGTTTAACAGTATTAGGTAGGGTTTCTATGGACCGTACTTTCAGTACAGGAGAAGAAATATTATACAATGATTCTTATATCATTGCTCAGAATGGATATTATGGTGTGAGTCAGTCAGAAAGTATGGAAATCAATACGGACTTCTTGGTTTCTTATGAGAAATCATTAAGTGATGATTGGTATTTCAATATTAATGCAGGTGGTAACTCAAGAATCAACAGAAACTCTAGCTTGTCTTCTAATACCGGCCAAAACATGGTCGTTCCAAACTATTTTGCTCTTAGTAACACCTCTCAAGTAGTTTCTTCTTATGGTGTAGGTAGTCCTAAGGATGTTAATTCACTTTACGCTTTTGGTCAGTTGGCATGGAAAAATGCCATCTTCTTAGACATTACTGCTAGAAATGACTGGTCGTCTACATTGCCAAAAGAGAACTGGTCATTCTTCTACCCATCTGTAGGTCTTAATGCGGTGATTTCTGATTTATTTGAATTTCCTTCTTGGTTTACTTTTGCTAAGGCAAGAGGTTCATTTGCAGAAGTGGGTAACGATACTGATCCTTATCAATTGCAAAGAACTGCTGCTTTTGCTGCAGGTGGTATAGGTGGTTATGTTTCTTTGAGTACACAATTACCAAATACGAATTTACTTCCAGAAACCACAAGATCTATAGAATTAGGAGCTGACTTAAGGTTCTTGGATAACAGATTGGGTGTTGATTTCACTTACTACAAAACCAACTCATTTGATCAGTTGTTTACTGTTGCCTTGCCTGTAGGTTCCGGAGCTTCCAGCTTCTTTACCAACGGTGGAGATATTCAGAATGAAGGAATTGAAGTAGTACTTAACATCACTCCTGTTAGAAGAGCTGATTTTGATTGGAATATCACTACTAACTTCGCTAGAAATATTTCTATGGTTAATGAAATCAATGATGAGAGACCAAGTATCGTTGTCGGAAGTGATTTCTTGAGAGAATTTAGAATTGAAGAAGGTTTGCCATTTGGTGAAGTATATTCTAGAGGTTATTTGAGAAATGATGATGGAGCTGTAATTGTTGGAGATAATGGTGTTCCATTGACTACTGCAGGTAAAACTGTAAGGGTTGGAAATTATAATCCAATTTGGACCGGTGGTATCCAAAATACTTTTAAATACAAAAACTTCACTGCCAACTTTACTATAGACTTCAGACAAGGTGGTAGCATTTCTTCTTTCACCAATGCTGTGATTTATGCTGATGGTGTAACTGAAGAAACACTTTATGGTAGAGATGGTGGTTTGATCTTTGGTGACAACTTTATGTCAGATGAAACTGCTGTAATGCAGCTTGCAGATGGAAGCTACGTACCTAATACTATAGAAACTACTGCTGAACTGTTTTGGGTAAATATGGGAGGTAGAAATGCACCTATCGGAGAAGTATTCTCTGTATCTGCTACCAACATCAGAATGAGAGAAGCTGTGATCGGTTATGCTGTTCCTGCTAGTAAACTAGAAGGATTGCCTTTGAGCTCTGTTAGTATTTCTTTCGTAGCTAGAAACTTATTCTTCTTCTTAAATGAAGCTGGAAATATTGATCCGGATGTGACCACTGGAACATCTGCATCGGCCGTAGGATTTGACTCCTTCGCTCCGCCGACAGCCAGATCTTTTGGTTTTAATCTTAATTTAGGATTTTAAAAAATTTGAAGATGATAAAAATTTCTAAAATTGCAATGGGTTTATCCGTCGCAGCACTATCTCTTGGTGCATGTACGGAAAACTTTGAAGAGTTGAATACCCGACCAGATGCGCTTGTTGCAGACAATTTGGACAAAAACTTATTGGGTAATGCATTTGCAAATGCACAAGCTCGTGCCATGTACCTAGCTCCGGGAGGAGGTACTTCGGGATTTCAGACTGCCCAAAGTTTATTCGGTGACTTGTACTCTCAGTACTTTGCCACTACTCAGGTAAACTTTGACTCTGATCGTTATACACAAGTAGGTTCTTGGTCCAATGGTGCTTGGAATTACTTCTATGGACAAGCAGCACCGGTTATCCAATTTGTTGAAGAGTTCTCTGAAGAGAATGACCTTCCAATCGAAAATGCGATGGTTAAGGTTTGGAAAGTAGCCGGATACCATAGAATTACTGATTATTGGGGTCCAATTATTTATTCTAACTTTGGCAATGGTGAAACTAGTGTGGCTTATGATCCACAAGAAGATATCTACAAAGATTTCTTTACCACGCTTGATGAAGCAGTAGCTGTATTGAAGGCAAATTCCGGTGAAAGTGCTTTTGTTGGTCATGACCAAATGTTCGGTGGTTCTGTAGACAAATGGCTGACATTTGCCAATACACTTAGGTTGAGGCTAGCCATGAGAATAAGGTTCGTAGAGCCTGCTCTAGCCAAAACTGAAGCAGAGAAGGCAGTTTCAGATGGTGTAATGGAAACCAATGACGATAGTGCTGAAATTCTTACAACCATTAACTCTCGAAATCCTTATTGGATCATTACCAACTGGGGTGAGTACAGGATGAGTGCTTTGATGGAAAGTGTAATGGTAGGTTATGACGATCCTAGAACCGGAGTGTTTTTCAGCGAAACCGTTGATTATCAGAACACTGGCGAAGGAGAGCCTTACCAAGGTCTAAGAAATGGACTTTCTAGAGAAGAATTGGGAACGCCTGATTTGAACAATCTAAATTCAGATATGGGTGTTATTTTCCTAAATGAAGGTAGAGGAGGAAGTGCAGCCGGAGAACCTTGGAGAGTATTGAGTGCTGCTGAAGCTCAGTTTTTGTTAGCTGAAGGTGCTGCTATTGGTTGGGCCATGGGCGGAACTGCTCAAGAGTTTTATGAGAAAGGAATCACCTTATCTCTAACAGAATCTAGGGTGGGTGCAACTCCTGAAATGATTGAAGCTTATATCAATAGCGAGAATACGCCAAGTGATGTATCTTATTCTTATAAACCAGAATGGAACATTGCAGCAAATTCTGATATCCCGGTTAAATTTTTGGCAGGGGGTACTTTAGAAAAACAATTGGAACAAATCGGTACGCAAAAGTGGATTGCTATCTATCCTGACGGATGGGAAGCATGGGCTGAGTTGAGAAGAACAAATTTCCCTATTCCTTATCCTCGTTTGAATTCTGATAACCAAGATGTAGCTGCTGATGAAGTAATTGCTAGATTGATCTTTGCTTCCGGTGAATATTCGAATAACCTTGCTGCTGTTGAAGCTGCTGAACAGTTTGATGAATTAGTTAGCCGTGGCGGAAACAAGAATAACACCAAACTTTGGTGGGATGCTAAAGAAGATTAATTAGAAATAATTGAATATAGATAATGTAAAAAGTGCCGTTTATAGCGGCACTTTTTTTAGTTTTATACCAAAATGCTAATGCCATGAAAATCAATACCAAACCTCTGATAATTCTTTTTTTGCTGGGAAACTTCCTTTCCTGCCAACAGGAAGACTCCAATGCTTTGTTTACCAAGGTTCCTTCCTCCTCATCAGGGATTTCGTTTAAAAATCTGGTCAAAGAATCTGATGCTTTCAATGTGCTTACTTACGGGTATTTTTACCAAGGAGGTGGTGTAGCTGTTGGAGATATTAACAATGATGGCATGCCGGATATTTACTTTACAGGTAATATGATGGCTAGTAAACTCTATTTAAACAAAGGAAATTTTGAGTTTGAAGACATTACTGCCCAAGCCGGAGTAGAAGCTTCAGGTTTATGGAATACAGGCACTACCATGGCTGATGTAAATGGGGACGGTCTTATAGATATATATGTATGTAGGTCAGCAGCCAACAACCCTACCAATAGAAAAAATCAATTGTACATCAATCAAGGTGACCTTACTTTTAAGGAAGATGCTTCAACATACGGCTTGGATGACCCGGGATATTCCACCCAAGCCTCTTTTTTGATTATGACAATGATGGAGATCTGGACATGTTCTTGCTTAACCACAGTACCCAAGAATATGCGGGTTTTAGTAGAATAGATGGTTCTTTTAAAACTAGAAAAGGAGATTTTTTAGGTGACCGATTGTATAGAAATGATGATGGTCAATTTGTGGATGTTACCCAAGAAAGTGGAATTATTGATAATGTTTTGGGTTTTGGCTTAGCCGTTACAGTGAGTGATTACAACAATGATGGTTGGCTGGATATTTATGTGAGCAATGATTATAATGAGGAAGATTACCTTTATTATAATCAGCAAGATGGAACCTTCAAGGAAGACCTTAGAAATCATATGGGTCACGTGTCCTTGTTTTCTATGGGAGCAGATGCGGCAGATATGAACAATGACCTTTTGCCTGATTTGCTTACCATGGATATGATGCCAGAATTTAATTTTAATCAAAAAGCCATCTTAGGCCCCGAAAATTATAACAAATACAGTGAGCTATTGGATAAAGGATTTTATCCTCAAAGTATGCGCAATATGTTTCACTTGAACCAAGGAGATGGGAACTTTATAGAAACCGCACAATACAGTGGGATAGCCCATACCGATTGGAGCTGGGCGGTATTGGCCGCAGATTTTGACAATGATGGATGGAAGGATATTTTTATTAGTAATGGTTATGCTCGTAACTACTTGGACATGGATTTTATGAATTATGTAGTGAGCGAACGTATTAAGGCCAACCAAACAGGTAAGGAAGAAGCTTTAATGCAACTTATAGATAAAATGCCCCCTATTTATGTCCAAAATTACCTTTACCATAATCAAGGGGACGCAAGGTTTCAAAATAAAGCCAGTGAATGGGGTTTAGAAGATGAGACCGTTTCCAATGCGGCGGCCTATGCCGACTTGGATGGGGATGGAGATCTTGACCTTATTGTTTGCCATACCAACGACCCTGTGTCTATATATAGAAATAATACTGAGAAGTTAACCAAAAATTCTTTTCTTAAAGTAAAACTAAAGGGGGATGGTTTAAATACCAAAGGTATTGGTGCCAAGGTATTACTATTTTCAAATGGTGAACAATTTCACCAAGAATTAATGCCTACACGGGGCTACCAATCTTCTGTAGATCAGGAATTGGTGTTTGGTTTGGGAGAAAATATTACCATAGATAGTTTGCAGGTATATTGGCCAACAGGAGAGTTTCAGGTAGTTACTAATGTCCCTATCAATCAAAGTATCGAATTGATTCAAAAAGATGCTCAAATTGCGAAAACTACCGTTGATCAATCGGTTAAATTTTTTGAAGAAGTGCCTGGGGCACTAGGAATTGATTTTGTGCATAAGGAAACCAGATTTTTAGATTTCACTCAAGATAGATTAATGCCCAACTCCATGGGGGCGCTCGGACCCAAGTTGGCCATTGCAGATATAAATGGCGATCAATTGGAGGACATATACATTGGTGGTGGAAAGGACCAGGCGGCAAAATTATATATTCAGAATGGTCAAGGGCGTTTTTCTTTGAGTAATCAAGCGGCATTTGAAGCAGACAAGGGATTTACGGATACAGATGCTATTTGGTTGGATGCCAATGGAGATGGTAGTCTTGACCTTTATGTGGTAAGTGGTGGCATAGATTTCCCCAAGGATAGTGAGATGTATCAAGATAGGTTGTACATCAACGATGGTAATGGGAATTTTAGTAGAAATAGTGGAGCACTTCCATTAATGCCGATAAGTGGAGGTACTGTGGCAAGCACAGATTTTACCGGTGATGGCTTTCCGGATTTATTTGTGGGAGGGCGTTACCTGCCCGGAAATTACCCTGAGGCACCTAGAAGTTATCTATTAGCCAATGATGGAAAGGGAAATTTTACAGATGTTACCGAAGGTTATAATGCTAATTTAATGGCTCCCGGTATGGTGAGTGATGCATGTTTTATTGATTCTAATGGTGATGGGAAAGAGGAGTTGATTATTGCCGGAGAATGGATGGGGATTCAGTTTTACACCTTGGAGGGGAGACATTTGTAGCCTCTCAACAGGAATTAACGGAAGCAACCAAAGGTTGGTGGTTGAGTTTGTATCCCACAGATATTGATGGTGATGGAGATTTAGACCTATTGGCTGGTAATTATGGTGAAAACATTGTTTATCAGGCCAGTTCAACTCAACCCATGCAAGTTGTATTTAAGGATTTTGATAACAATGGAAGAACCGATCCGATTTTTAGTTATTATAAGTCAGATACAAGTTCTTTTGCTTTCAGTAGAGATGAAATTATTGGGCAATTACCAAAAATGAAAAGTAAATACACGGATTATAAGTCATTTGCCCAAGCCAGTCTGGCGGATATCTTTAGCCTTTTGGATCTAAGCGGTGCAGATACTCTGCAAGCAGATATGTTGTCCTCCATTCTATTGATAAATGATGGGAAAGGCAATTTTACTTCTGAAAAATTGCCTGCTGAGTTTCAATTGTCTCCATTGTATGCAATGAGCAATACCAATTTACCAACAAGTGATCAACCAATTTTACTGACCGGAGGAAATGTTAGCAAAACCCGTGTAAGTACAGGTAAATTGGATGCCAATCCCGGATTTGTTTTTAATATTGAAGAGAAAAGCCTGGATTTAAATCTTGTTCCTGTCCAGGAGACAGGCTTATTCTTTCAAGGAGATGTTAGAGATATTCAAACTTTGGAAATCAAAGGAGAAATCTTTGCCATTTACGCATTTAATGATTCATCCCTTAGAATATTTAAACTTTAATAATAATTGTTGAGGTCCAGCTTTGGGCGTTATATCAGCTTAATGCCGGGGAAGTATTGGAAAGCCATGCTTCCTCGGTTTTTTTAACCCGGATTGTGTAATAGGGATCGTGGTGAGTGTTAGGTAATGTTGCAATCGTAAGAAAATAAAGCTGTATGGAGATTTTAGGATAGCACCGTTATGGGGAAATTGAAAAAAGGAATGATCTGGAGTTATTAGTTATTATTTAGGCTCGTTTTTGTGCCAGTAGGAGGCAAGTATTGATCCTGATATATTCATTATGATGCTAAAGACTGCAGGTGCTAAACCCAGGGTGGCCAATTTGCCCATTTCCTTAGCAAGCGCTCCTGCCATTCCTCCATTTTGAAGCCCTACTTCTAAGGCAATGGTTCGGGAATCTCTTTCATCGAGTCCCAAAGTTTTACTTGCAGTATATCCTAAAAGATAGCCGGCTATATTATGGAGGAGTACCAACCCAAGTAGAATAAAGCCAATATCCAAGAGGTTGTCACGACCTGATGCCGTAATAAGGACGATGACTATGGCCACAACTGCCATCGATAGGGTTGGCATCACTTTTTGAAGAAAAGCGATTTTATTTCTAAAGAGATGATTGATCAATAAACCGGCTCCTATTGGAATAATGACCATTTTTACAATACTCCACATCATCACACCTACATTAATTTCTATCATTGAACCTGCCAACCACTTCATTAAAAATGGGGTAGCAAATGGGGCCAACAAGGTTGATAACGCTGTAATGGTAATTGACAAGGCCAGGTTTGCTTTGGCCAGATAGCTGATTACATTGGATGCTACTCCACTAGGAGAGCAGCCTACCAAGATTATTCCTGCGGCAATTTCCACTGGTAAGCCACTGAAATGAGCAATGGCCCATCCTGACAAAGGCATAAGACTTAGCTGGCAAGCTAAACCAATAAACACTCCTTTTGGGTTTTTGCCGATTTGGATAAAATCTTTCACAGACATGGCTGTTCCCATGCCAAACATGATGAATTGAATCAGTGGTGTGATTAGTTGACTGAGGGCATAACCTTTATAAGAAATAAAAGGCAATGGAAAGTACAAGGCAATGGTGGCCGAGCAAAAAATCATTATTGTATAGGTATAGCCTTTCAATTTATTGTTGATTGAGAAGGCTATACCTAATAATACCATGAACCCGATCAGGAAAGGTCCTGAAGGTTCATGAATTCCTGAAAAGATCAGGTAGAGATATATTAATAGAAGCAATATTGCCAATAGCAATATTGAACGAAAAAGGACTTGCTTTTTCAAAGGCTTCTATTCTTTTGGTGGTTTTCTATGCCAGTAAGAGGCCAGTACAGATCCGGTAATATTCATCAAAGGACCAAATACTGCAGGTGCCAAGCCTATGGTGGCTAATTTCCCCATTTCTTTGGCCAAGCCAGAGGCCAGGCCTCCATTTTGCATGCCTACCTCAAGTGCTACTGTTCTTGCATCTCTTTCATTAAGCCCTAAACCTTTACTGATCCAGAAGCCAAGGTTGTAGCCCATGACGTTATGAACAAATACGAGGATGATAAGTAAACCTCCTATATCCAGTAAACTGTCTCTTCCAGCTGCAGTTATGACTACGATTATTATTCCTATGCCTGCCATAGATACCACAGGCATGGCATCGTCAAGCCATTTTGCTTTGCCGGAAAATAACTTATTGAATATAAGACCAGCACCAATAGGGATGATGACCATTTTGATTATACTCCACATCATGTCCAAAACATTGATTTCTACAAACTGTCCGGCCAATAGTTTCATTAATAATGGCGTAAGAAAGGGAGCCAGTAGTGTAGATATAGCTGTAATTGTGATGGATAAGGCCAAATTGGCTTTGGCCAAATAGCTCATTACATTGGAAGCTAGACCACTTGGAGAACAACCAATTAAAATTAATCCGGCTGCAATCTCCGGAGGGAAACTACTAAGGCTTGCCAAAATAAATCCTGTGATAGGCATTATGGTGAATTGGCTCAATAGGCCAATAAATACACCTTTTGGCATTTTTATTACTCCTGCAAAATCCTTAAAAGCCATTGATGTTCCCATACCAAACATAATGATTTGGATTAGGGGGTGATCAAGTTGCTATAAGCATAACCTTTGTATTCTACAAAATACTCCGGATAGTACATGGCTGCAGTTACACCTGCAAATATCATGGTAGTGTAAGTAAAGCCTTTTAGTTTTTCGAAACCTCGAAAACCTATGCCTAAAAGCACAAAAAACGATATTAGCGGAATGGCAGCACTTTCAATATTGCCTGGGATAATAAATATTAAAGCTAAGAGCAGGCACAAAAGGCCTGCTCCTATAAAGTATTTGAAAATCATTTCTTTTTCAAGGTAACATGGGTTAACAGGTTCTCAGTGAGTTAGCGACATTAAATGTACGCAATACAATCCATTTCCACTAGAGAGTCTCCTGGTACTCCACCATAGGTAGCAACGGTTGTTCTAACCGGTGGTTTACTTCCAAATCTTCCTTTATAAACTTCATTCATACCTTTGTAATCGGCAAGGTCATGAAGGTATACATTTACTTTAAGAACTTTTTCCATAGAGCTACCTGCCTTTACTAATTCTTTTTCCAATTCTTTCAAGACATGGTCGGTATGTGCTTTGATGTCTCCGTCAAAGTGAGCTCCTTTTCCTGCTACAAAAACAGTATTTCCAAGTTTTGTTGAACCGGAAAATAAAGGTACATTTTGATCTTCAACAACGTTGAATGCTTCTTTTTCTATATTGGTAGATTCAGCGGTATTTGCTTTAGCTACTGCGCTTATTCCGGCTACACCTGCTAGAGAGGCAAATAATTTTTTAATCGTATTTCTTCTTTTCATTGTTTTCATCTTTGTAGATATAGGTTTAGAATTCTCAATTTATCCATTGAAGGTAAATTAATAATATTTTTCTCCAAAATTAATTGGATGAACAAGCCTGATAACTGTTTTAATGGACATATCTGATTTTAGTAAGGAGTCCAATTTATTTACTTAAGAATTAGGTTGTTGATAGCATATTTAGTTCTTCCCGGTTATTCTATAAGTACTGCCAGTTTAAGGGGAAGGTTAAGTTAGAAATTCAAGCCTGAAATTCGTGAAACATTGTTAGAAAAAGAATAAATGGCCATGAAAATAGTCATGTTTTTAAAATTAAATGTTTAACTTTCTGTTCGTGGATTATTTGTTAGGGGCAAACATTTTTATTATTTACACCGTGCTAAGTCATTGAGTTGTCTTTTTCTGCATTTTTGATCCGGACTTAAGTAAGGTTTTCTATTTGATTTTTGGCTTATTATATTTTGTTCAATATGTACAATAAATGAGGAAAAATTAATAAATTGATTCGCTTTTGATCCATTCTAAATTTGTATAAATTCTTGTGATCATTAAAAATTACCCATAATTTTAGTATTAACCATAATTAAAAAAATGATAAAAAGTATTATTAATCGTATGTCCCTTTTGGCTTTATTGATGGCTATGGGGGCCTGCTCATCAAAATCATCCAAAACTGAAAGTAAGGAAATGGAAACAGAAGAAAACTTTTATGTAAGTCAGCCATTTACAAGCAAAAGTGAATTTACAGGTGGCATTGAGGGGCCGGCGGTAGATAAAGAAGGAAATCTTTATGTAGTGAATTTTGGAAAAGAAGGAACCATTGGCAAAGTTACTCCCGATGGCAAGGCTTCTCTTTTTGTTACACTTCCTGAAGGGAGTACCGGAAATGGTATTCGATTCAATAGCAAAGGTGAAATGTTGATTGCGGATTATACAGGTCATAATGTACTAAAGGTAGACATGCAATCCTTGGAAATTTCCGTTTATGCGCATCATGATGATTTAAATCAACCCAATGACATTGCCATTATGGACAATGATATCGTGTTTGCTAGCGATCCCAATTGGAAAGAAAGTACCGGCCAAATATGGCGAGTTGGGCTTGATGGACAATTTGTTCTTTTAGAAGCGGATATGGGTACTACAAATGGAATTGAAGTTAGCCCTGATAACAGGACTTTGTATGTTAATGAATCTGTCCAGCGAACCGTTTGGGCTTATGATTTAAGTGAAACCGGAGAGATATCAAACAAAAGGTTGATCCATACCTTTGAAGATTTTGGCATGGATGGCATGCGCGTAGACATAGATGGAGACCTTTATGTTACCAGACATGGGAAGGGTACTGTGGTAAAATTATCCCCTGAAGGGGAATTTCTCAAAGAGATTAAAATGTCCGGAGACAAGCCTTCAAATATAGCTTTTGGAGGAGAGGAGGGTAAAACAGCGTATGTAACATTGCAAGACAATGGTAATATTGATTCTTTTCTGGTTGAAAAGCCCGGGAGAGCGTTTAAGAAATAATATTTTTTTCCCATTTAGGAAATATGTGAAATGTCAGCTTATGAGGAAGAGAATCTAAGATGGTCTGAAGTATTGGTATCCTGTGATGTCGGTGCTTGGGAACTTGACCCTACCAGTCTAATCTTGAGATTTTCTCCTCTGGGCAAAAAATTCTCGGCATAGAATTGGCCAAATTTGAGACCTTTTCTCACTTTGCAGAATACTTTGCGGAACCTTACAAAGCTCCTATTCAGAAGATTTTTAATAGGCTAATAAAGGAGAAGGTCGGGTTTGATGAATTTTTTAAACTTAAGAATGACACCTGCATTAGGCTTAAAGGAAAGTTCTTAAGCAAGAATGGCAGGTTGCGGTTTATTGGCACAGTTGAGCGCACTGAGACAATTGAAAAGACATCAGTGGTTGCTCCTTCTTCTGCCCATTATTATGGCAACTTATTTGAAATTAACCCGATGCCCATCATCATTTGGGATTGTGACACGCAAAAAATAATTGATAGCAATCGCGAAGCTATTTTGAAATACGGCTATACCAAGGAAGCCTTATTGGAATTGTCGATCATGGATATTATTCCAAAAGAAGACATCAACTTAAACAATTGTTTCACCGGGGCGGAGATAGTAGGAACGGAGGTTCAACAAAGAATATGTCAGCATTTCACAAAATCAGGAGAAAGTTTTTTGCAAAAATGCAAAGCAAGCCTCTGTTGATTGATGGTAAATCTTGTGTGATGGAGCTAATAACAGATTTTACAAGTCAGCTCGAAGCCGAAGAACAGCTTTTGGATAGTGTACAAGAACTTTCTGATTATAGGTTTGCTTTAGACGAATCCTGTTTGGTGCTTATTCTAGACGAAAATAAAAAGATAGATTACCTTAATAGGAAATTTTTAGACATTTCAGGATATCAAGCGGCGGAAATATCAGGAAAATCCCCTGTGGTTATTTATGAGGAAAACCAGGCATTAAAAGATTGTTTGGCAGCAGTTTCGCAGGGGAAAATGTGGAGAGGAGAGCTCAAAGGAATTAAAAAAAAACGTGGTGTATTTTGGATTGATACAGTGATAACTCCCTTTAAAGATAATTCAGGTAAAATTTATCAATACATTTGGGTAGGCTATGACGTTACGGAAAAACATAAAGCGGATGAATCTCTATTTAAAGAGCGATTTCTATTGAGATCAATCATTGATAATTTGCCGATTCAAATATATGTTAAAGACATTATGGGCAGGCATATTATTAACAATAAAACCCAATACCGAGATTTTTGGGCGCAGAAACTGAGGAAGAAACCTTAGGAAAGACCGTTTTCGATTACTTCCCCTACGAGGTAGCCAAAACGATGACTGTAATTGATCGCCATGTGATTATTGAGGGTCAATCGGTAAAAAACCTTGAGGAATCCTATACTAATGCAAATGGTCAATTGAGGTGGTTTCTTACAAGCAAGGTTGCCCTTAAAAATGCTTCCAATAAAATTGTAGGTTTGGTAGGAATGACCAGAGATGTCACCGATAGAAAAGAGGAGGAAGCTGTTTTAAAGAATCTGAATACTGAACTTACCAAAAAAGCAAAAGCGCTAGAGCAGTCCAATCAAGAACTTGAACAGTTTGCTTATATTGCCTCCCATGATTTGCAAGAACCATTGCGAATGATCACCGGATTCGTAAGTTTATTGGAAAAGAAGTATTCTTCAAAATTGGATGAGAAAGGAATCCAATACATGCACTTTGTGGTAGATGGGGCCACTCGAATGAGAAACATTATTATGGATTTACTTACCTATTCCAGGGTAGGTAGAGAGGGAGAAAAGCTAAAAGAAACAGATATTGGAGAAATAATATCAAATGCATTGAATCTCCAGAAAACCTTGATTGACCAAAAAGGCGCTAATATATCTGTTGGCCCTATGCCGAAATTGAAGGTACCGGTGTCTCCCTTAAATCAAGTTTTCCTTAATTTGATAAACAATTCATTAAAGTATCAACTCGAAGGTGCTACTCCTAGGATAAAAATCTCCGCCAAAGAAAGAAAAGATAGTTGGGAATTTTCCGTAAAGGACAATGGAATAGGGATTCCTCCAAAATCTCAAGACAAGGTTTTTATCTTATTTTCAAGGCTTCATGCCAAAAGTAAATATTCAGGAACAGGCATAGGTTTAGCGATGTGCAAAAAAATTATTGAAAATTTGGGGGGACATATTTATTTCAAATCAAAGGAAAATGAAGGATCTACCTTTTATTTTACTGTGCCAAAAGAAATTTTTTAAACCAAGGTTGTAATATTGTAGGGAAAAGTTTAACCATTTACTTATTTATTGATAGATATGAGGCGCATTGATTGTATTTATTGCAAGAATTGGCGTTATTAATAACATAATTGATTTCAATTTGTTTTAGGAGTTGGCAGCTTAGGCTAAATTATATTTTTAGAAAATTTGGAAATGGATCAAGAGGGATATCATTTATTGTTAGTTGAGGATAATTTGGGGGATATTTTATTGATAGAAGAATACCTCCATGAAAAAATTTTAAACCTTAAACTTACGGTTGCAAAAACCTTTGAGGAGGCACAAGAGAATTTGATAGATGAGGATCATCATTATGATGGAATCATTTTGGATTTGACTTTACCGGATTTACAAGGAGAGGAATTGATATTGAAAATCAAGGCCCTTGCGGAAGATGTCAGTATTGTGGTATTGACAGGCTATTCTAATATAGAATTTGGTATGAAATCACTTTCTCTAGGTGTTTCAGATTATTTATTGAAGGATGAATTGACCCCCACCTCACTCTATAAAAGTATTATATATAGCATAGGTAGGTACAGGATTTCCCGCCAACTCAAACATTCTGAGTTAAGGTACAAAGAATTGTTTCACCTTAGCCCTCAGCCCATGTACCTTTATAACCTTCAGACCTTAGCGTTTATTGATGTCAATAAGGCTGCAGTAGATCATTATGGATATACTAAGGAAGAATTTTTGAAAATGGATCTCAAGCAAATCCGACCCGAATCTGAAATCTCTAAGTTGGAGAAAATGATTGCAAGTATTAGAGAGGGGAAATTTACCGGAGGCTCAAGAATATTCTCCCATCAAAAGAAAAATGGGGAAATAATTACAGTTGAAATTAAAAGCAGTCTAATTGTACATGAAGGGATCAAAGCAGAGGTAGTTTTGGCTAATGACATTACCGAGCGCATGCGGTATATCAAAGCCATTGAGGATCAAAACAAACGCTTACAGGAAATAGCATGGATGCAATCACATGTTGTGAGGGCACCACTGGCCAGATTGATGAGTTTGGTAATGGCAGTTGACACCTTGGAAGAAGATGTCGGTAAAGAAAATTTTCATCAGATGATAATGGACTCGGCAGTTGAGCTGGATGATATTATTAGAGATATCGTTAAGAAAACAGATAAGGTAAGTTTAGAGGCCAAAATGAAAGAGAAATTTGACCCTAGTACAGAAGAATAAAGTTCACTAAGTCAATTTGAAAGCAATCCATTGAGCTTGTCAGTATCTAGAGTGTTGTAAAGAGGAAACCTTATCAAGCACTCGCTGTATTTTTCGGCTTGAAATAAATCTATTTTACGTGGGTATTGGGATAAATAATAAGGGCTGGTATGCAGACTTTGGTAGTGGAATACAGCCATTATTTTTTTCCGTTTAAAGAAATTCAGGACTTGATCTCTGTGCTTCAGATTTTTCGCCAGCGCATAAAACAAATGAAAATTCTTGCGGCATGTTTAGGGACTGCCATCCATTCTAGATCAAATTTTTCCAAAATTTGCGGTAAATGAGTATGATGCCAATGCCATTTTATTTTACGAACGCTTTGAATTGATTCGATCTGCTCCAATTGGGCCCATAACCATGCGGCATTAATCTCTGAAGGAGCAAAAGCACTTCCCAGGCTTTGCCACTCGTATTTATTTGCTTTCCCTGAGGAAAAATCTTTTTTATTTGTCCCTCTGTTCCAAACCAAATTGGCTTTGGCAATAAATTTTGAATCGTTAATCACAAGCATGCCTCCCTCTCCACAACTGATATTTTTGGTTTCATGAAATGAAAAGGTGGCGAATTGGCCAAAAGAACCTAAAGGCCTTTTTGATTGATCTTTGCTTACGTAATAGCCATCAATGCCTGCTGCGGCATCTTCCACCAAGTATAAATTATATCTTTGGCTGATGGCCAATAATTGTTCCATATCACAGGCAATTCCTCCATAATGAACAGCTACGATTGCCTTGGTTTTGTCTGTAATTAAATGTGCTAATTTCCCGGTATCTATTCCAGGGTAATCCCTACAGCTGTCTGCAAATACGACCTTGCAACCCCGAAGCGCAAAAGCATTAGCGGTGCTTACATAAGTATAACTGGGTAAAATTACTTCATCTCCGGGTTTTAAGTCCATCAAGAGTGCAGCCATTTCTAAGGCCTGTGTGCAGGAATGAGTTAAGAATGTCTTTTTGAAGCCATATCTTTTTTCAAAAAATGATTGACACTTCAAGGTGTATTTTCCATCCGATGCCAATTTTCCTTTTTTACTCGCATCCTGAATATAGTTCCATTCATTTCCGGTAGCATACGGTTTATTAAAAGGAATCCGATACATGTCAAATGGAGTCTCCCGGTTTATTTGTAGCTTTATTTTGCTTTGGGTTTTTGATATAGTGCAGGTCTGAAACACCACCTGAAACAATAAATTTCATCACTTCTGTGCTGTTGACATTGTATAGTCTCTCCACATTTTTTCTAGGCACCAAATACAGGTTACCACTGAAATTATAGGAATGAGGAAAGTAAACGGCCACTAATTCTTCCTGGCCAATTACTTTTAGATCATCCTGTGTCATAAAGCCAAGCCTAGACATATTGTCTGAAAGCTTTACGATTATGGGCGTATTGAATTTTTTCTTATCACCTACAAACGCAGACATAAGGTCTTTGATGCTGGTATAAAGAATGTTAACCAAGGGTATTTTAAATACCAGTTTCTCAAGTTCTTCGAAAATTGATTTCGTAATGAAAATACTTGTCAAATAACCTACGAGGGTTACGAATACCAACATGACCAATATCCCCAAGCCCGGGATATTTACCGGAATAATATTGTCCAGAAACTGAACAGTCAGGATGATGATGTATCCTGTCAAAAAGAAGGGAACAACGAATAAAAGTCCCCTAAGAAAATATCCTAGAATTCGTTTAGAAGTAAAATCTGACATCTCGAGCAGGCTTAGTGTTAATTTAATCTAAAAATCAAAAAACCCTGTTCACTCAATAGAGAACAGGGTTTTTAATGAAATATTCTAATTGAATATAAACCTAATATTATAAATCAATTCCCATAAATGACATGAATGCAATCCCCATGAGACCTGTTATCAGCATGGTGATGCCTAGTCCTTTAAGACCATTTGGAACGTTGGAGTATTTTAATTTTTCTCTGATGGCTGCTAAAGCTACTATTGCAAGGAAAAAGCCTGTTCCTGACCCAAACCCATACACTGTTGCTTCAGCAAGTGTATAATCTCTTTGAGCCATAAATAGAGATCCACCCAAGATCGCACAGTTTACAGCGATTAGAGGAAGGAAAATACCCAAGGCACCATACAATGCAGGAGCAAATTTCTCCACAACCATTTCCACCAATTGTACCATTGCAGCGATAATGGCGATAAACATTATGAATCGGAGGAAAGTAAGGTCTATATTGGCAAAAGATTCGCCAAGAAAAGACAGCGCTCCTTCTTTCAAAACAAATTCATTCAATAACCAGTTAAGCGGGACTGTGATTGTCAATACGAATATAACGGCAGCACCCAAACCTAAGGCTGTACTTACTTTTTTGGATACTGCCAAAAAAGAACACATACCCAGGAAGTAGGCAAAAACCATGTTGTCAATAAAAATTGACCTAATTGCTAAGCTAAATAATTCCATTGTTCCTGTTTAATTAATGTTCTACATATCCTGTTTTGGATCTTTGGACCCAAATCAACAATCCCAATATAATGAATGCACCTACAGGAGATACCATAAGACCATTGGTGGCAAGCTGGAAATCTTCGCCAAATAATCCAGAGACGTAATCAAAAACAGGAACGCCAAATACAGCTCCTGATCCCCATAGTTCTCTAAAGAATGCGACGGTAAGAATGATCCAAGAATATCCTAAAGCACTTCCAAAACCATCCAATATTGAATCGTAAGGTTTGTTACCAAGGGCAAATGCTTCTAGACGTCCCATTACGATACAGTTGGTAATGATTAGTCCTACGAAAACAGACAATTCCTTGTACATATCGTATGCGAAAGCTTTTAGCACCTCATTTACCAAAGTTACCAAGGTTGCTACAACAGCCAACTGAACAATGATCCTAACTCGTCCTGGAATCTTATTCCTTAGTAAGGAAATGGTTAAGTTAGACATTACTACCACAAAAATAACCGACAAGGCCATTACCAAGGTAGGCTGCATTTGTGTTGTTACTGCCAAGGCAGAACAAATTCCCAATACCTGAATGGTGATAGGGTTGTCGTCCACCAAGGGGTCAGTAATTAGCTTTTTTCTCCTTTTAGAAAGAAAAGCTTCTGAATCCTTTACTTTTATTGCTTTTTCAGCGGTTTCTGTACTCATAATTTCTTTGTATTGAAATTTTTACAATTAATTCATAGCCACTTTAGAACCACCTTCTTTTATTTTTTCCATATAGGACTGGTAATGCTGAAGGTAGTTTTTTAGCATATTGTTAACACCATCACCTGTAATGGTTGCTCCGGACATGCCATCAATTTTATGTGGATCGTTTGAATAATCTTTTCCTTCACCTTTCTGCATGTTTACGGAAACAAGTTCACCTTCTTCATTGTAGATAGACTTGTCTTTGTACCGTTGTTGCACTTCTGTTGTAGTGATTCTGGCACCCAATCCGGGGGTTTCACCAGCATGCGATAGGGTCACACCTTCAATGGTGTCCATGTCAGTTTTTAAAGCAACATAACCCCAGATACTGTCCCATAACCCACTACCATAAACCGGTAAGATATAGGCAAGAGCAGTTTCTTCATTTCCTTCATCTAAGAAGATAAATACAGGATACAATCGATCCTCAGGAGCTCTTTTGTAATTTTTACCAACATCCACAGTTTCTGCAGATACGGCAACTCCGTCTTGTTCTTCAACTTCTTCTCCTTGGATGTTAACTACTTTTGAAGAAATTCTGCTTGCGTAAAACTCATTCACTTCTTCCGGCTTCATTTCGGCTATTTCTTCAGCCGGCAAAACTGCACCTAGAATTTGTTTTTTAGTATCAAGTTCTTCAGCTTTCTTTTGAATTGGCTTTAAAACTTCAGAGGTACCTGACAATAATAAACCCAATACGACGGTCAAAATGACCGAAAATGTAATAATATAAGCGTTAGACTGTTGCACGTTGTAACCTCCTTTTCTTGTTAGCTTTAACTACATAATAATCAATAAGCGGTGCAAATACATTCATAAATAACACAGCGAGCATGATGCCCTCAGGGTAGGCAGGGTTAGTAACCCGAATAATAATTGTGAGGACACCTATTAGTAAACCATAAATCCATTTTCCAGATTCCGTTTGAGCGGCTGAAACAGGATCTGTAGCCATAAATACTATACCAAAAGCTACACCTCCCATTACCAAATGATAATGCGCCGGCATTGCCATAAATTCGTTTACCGCAAGGGCTTGCATGACTACTGCCATTAGATAAGCGCCTGCAAATCCACTGAAAATTATTTTCCAACTACCTACTCCGGTAAATATTAAAATTGCAGCGCCGATAAGCACCATTAATGTGGAAGTTTCTCCAATTGATCCGGGAATAAATCCCATAAATAAGTTTTGAAAGCTAAACATATTGTCCATCAAAACTGAATTATGACTAGCCAAATTAGCTACTGCATTTACGCCTTCTTGTCCGGATTGGTAAGCTACAGCCAAAGCAGTAGCACCTGAAAATCCATCAACAGGCATTTTGTCTCCTAAATAGGTCCATACCTGATCACCTGATATTTGAGCAGGGTAGGCAAAATATAAAAATGCCCTGGCAGTCATCGCCACATTTAAAATATTCATTCCTGTTCCACCAAACACTTCCTTGGCAATAACCACAGCAAACACTGTTGCCAATGCAACTTGCCATAATGGAGTAGTTGCGGGAACTACCAAAGGAATCAACATTCCTGTTACTAAGAAACCTTCATTGATTGGGTGCTTCCTTACTACGGCAAATACTGCCTCTACGATACCCCCTGCAGTGTAAGCTACCAATACTATAGGTAATACTAGGGTCAAACCTAATACAAACTTGTCACCAAAGGTGGCCGCTTCTCCTACTGCCAAATAGTGCATGTGGCCGGTATTGTAAATACCAAATAACAAACAGGGGATCATGGCAATGACCACTGTAATCATCATCCTTTTCAGGTCGATGGCATCTTTTACCTGAGCGCCTTTTGTGGCAGCTGTATGGTTGGGTGAAAACATAAATGTTTCTCCTGCCTCATACAGGTAATAAAGATTTTCCAATTTTCCTCCCTTTTGGAATAAGGGTTTCTGTTTATCCAACAGATCTCGTAAAAACTTCATATTTCTTAACTGTATTGAATGAGTTCTATACCTTTTCTAATTAATTGCTGAACCGGGTGTTTGGAAACATCTACAAATTCACACAATGCAAGATCTTCTTCTATAACCTCGTAAATTCCCAGCTCCTCCATTTCATCAAAATCTTCTGCCATGATGGCTTTAAGCAAATACACAGGGTAAATATCCATTGGTGTCACCTTTTCAAAAACCCCTGTCTGTACAAATGCTCTAGGTTCCCCTCTTACATTGGAGTCCAATGCATATTCCTTTTCGGGAATAAAAAGGACAATAATCCCAATGCCTTGTGAAAGCTTAATTTATCTGCGGTAGGTTTCATCCAGCCCATAAATTCATAATAATCACCCTCAGGGATGATTGTCAATTGGTGCTGATAAAAGCCTAGATATCCGTCTTTGCTAATTTTTTCTCCTGTCAATACATTTCCGGAAATAACCCTAAAATGATTGGATTTGGTATTTCCTTCTACATAGCTATCTACACAGCTACCTATGTAAGTCTGGGCATAAGTTGGAGTTTTCACCTCAGAACCTGTGATGGCTACCAATTTGGAGGCATCATAAATTCCATTGATTAACAATTTACCAATTTGAACCACCCCATAAGGGTTGACGGTCCATAAAGTTTCTCCTTTATTGATTGGGGCAGTATTGTGAATTTGTACACCTACGTTTCCTGCCGGGTGAGGACCTGAGAAAGTAGTGGTTTCAACACCTTGTATAGCTCCCAACTCAGTTGATTTATTGTCAGCAGACAAGCCTAAGTAAACTTTACCATCGGTAAGTTGTTTTAGGGCATCAATTCCTGCTTGAAAATAATTGCTTTGACCTTTAAGTATGTAATCATAATCCGGAGCCAAAGGATGGGAATCAAATCCGGAAATAAAAATAGCGCGAGGGTTGTCATCAGGATTTGCTACAATTCCGTAAGGCCTTTGAATAATTTGAGGCCAAACACCAGAAGTAGTAAGTTTATCAACAATTGTCTCTCTGCTCGCCGACTTTATCCCTGAAGAGGTTAATTTCTCAAAGTTTTCAAAATTAATTTCGCCGTCAGCAAGGATTTTTATTTCCAATAACTTTCTTTTCTCTCCTCGTTTTATTTCGATGATTTCTCCTGATACAGGTGCAACATACTTTACCTTTTCCAGTTTTTTATCAAATAAAATAGGAGTGCCTGCCTTTACCGTATCACCTTCTTTCACAAGGACCTTAGGTCTTTGCATTCCGATGAAATCTGTGGGCTTGATGGCAAAGGTTTTGACAGGTTGATAATCACCGACTTTTTTTCGGCTTTACCTACCAGGCGTATATCAAACCCTCTTTTAAGCTTGACTTGTTTTGACATATTTAATTTTTGAAACTTTTTGATCCTATGAAAAACGCCTCAAATCTAATAAATTACATTAGTTATTAGAAGATAATTCGGCGATTATTTAGCTATTTTTTATCTGTAAAACCCAATTATTTTAACGGATTCTTAATTGTTTGCCTTGATACTGATTTTATTATAAGATAAAATGTGTTCTTTTACCTGATCCATTAACCACATTGGAGTGGATGTGGCCCCACAAATACCTATTTTATCTGCAGGATTGAGCCAATCCGAGTTAATTTCAGTTTCATTTTCCACAAAATAACTTCTTGGGTTGATGTGCTTACAGACTTGATACAAGGCTTTGCCATTTGAGCTCTTTTTTCCTGCTACAAAAATTATTACATCATTGTCTTTGGAAAATTTTTGGAGTTGAGGTTCACGGTTAGATACTTGACGGCAAATAGAATCATTGGCATAGAAATCCATTTCTTCCATGCTCCCTCTTGCTTCTTTTATCCGAGCTTCAATTTTTGCTTTCAATTCGTAAAAACCCTTCGTGCTTTTGGTAGTTTGACTGAACAAGGTTACAGGTCTGGAAAAATCAATTTGGTCCAAATCTTCATCATCCATTACTACAATTGCTTTTTCAAGCGTTTGGCCGGTAAGACCAATCACTTCTGCATGCCCTTTTTTACCATAAATTACAATTTGACCATCCTGACTTTCCATCTTGTCAAAGGCACTCTTTACCCGATGTTGTAATTTTAATACCACTGGACAAGAAGCATCGATTAGCTCAATATTATTTTTGATGGCTGTTCTGTAAGTTTCCGGTGGTTCGCCATGGGCACGAATCAGGACTTTGCAATCATGCAATTCTTCTAAGTTTTCCCTGTCAATAACCACCAAACCCTTGTCACTTAGGCGGTTTACTTCCATGGCATTGTGCACAATATCTCCAAGGCAATAGAGCTTAGAACTGCTTTCCATCTCATCCTCTGCCATTTGGATTGCGTATTCAACACCAAAACAATATCCGGAATTTTTATCTATTGTGACTTCCATAAAGTTAGTTCATTCTTTCCTTGGCCAATTCAATTATTCTTGACACCTGCTCCTTAAAATCAAGATAACTGGTATCAATCTCTACGGCATCTATTGCTTTTTTAATGGGCTTACTGATCTTCCAGAATCTATCTTATCTCTTGATTCAAGATTTTGCTTAACGATATCTAAACTAATTTTTTCACCTTTTTCTAAGAGCTCTTTCTGCCTTCTTTCTGCACGTATGGTGGTGTCTGCAGTCATGAAAATCTTTAGCTCGGCATCGGGGAAAACAACAGTGCCAATGTCACGGCCATCCATTACAATGCCTTTTTCATTGCCCATGCGTCTTTGGATATCCACCATGGCTTGACGAACAATTGATAATTTACTTACCTGACTCACATAAGTAGATACGGCCATTCCCCTGATTTCACTTTCTACATTTTCTCCATTCATAAAAATTTCCTGAATACCTTTGGCTTCATTGAAATGGAAAGTGATTTTTATGTTTTTAAGGGCTTTTTTAACCTCTTCATTACCAGATAGATCGGTATTGTTTCTTAAAAAATATAGGGTGACTGCCCTATACATGGCGCCGGAATCCAAATAAGTATATTGCAGAACCTTGGCTACAGCTTTGGCTGTAGTGCTTTTTCCGCATCCTGAATACCCATCGATGGCAACGATAATTTTTTTCATTAAAGAAAAATGAAATTGCTTACTGCTTTCCTTTTCATTGGCAAATATAGTATATTTATAAGTATTCTTGGCAGTAAGCTTTATTTGAATTGATTTTTATTCCCAATAATGAATCTGTTGCAAGAAAATGAAATATTTTATTTTAATTTTTAGGTAAGAATGTCTAAAGCTTTTAGGGTTCAAGGTAAACTTGTTGATATAGAAAATCGGGAAGTTTATCCTGTAGAAATTCAGGTGTCTGAGGGTAAGATCAACAGGATAGATCGGATTGATTCTTCTCCTGACCAATACATTCTTCCCGGCTTTATTGACGCACATGTCCATATCGAATCTTCCCTGCTTATACCTACAGAATTTGCACGCTTGGCAAGTATTCATGGTACTGTGGCCACTGTCTCTGACCCCCATGAAATTGCCAATGTTTGTGGGCTCAAAGGAGTCGAATACATGGTGGAAAATGGGAATCAATCACCTTTTAAGTTTTTCTTTGGGGCACCTTCCTGTGTGCCTGCAACGCAGTTTGAAACAGCCGGTGCAACAATCGATAGCACTGACATCGCCAAGCTTTTAAAAAGGGATGATATTTATTATTTGGCAGAAATGATGAACTGGCCGGGTGTACTTTCAGGTGATGAGGAGGTTCTTAAAAAAATTGAATTGGCAAAAAGTTTGGTAAACCTGTAGATGGACATGCTCCGGCATTGACAGGCGATGAGGCAGCTAGGTATATAAATGCAGGGATTACTACAGATCATGAGTGTGTTGCATTGGAAGAGGCCCGATTTAAAGCCCTGCAAGGAATGAAAATAGCCATTAGAGAAGGGAGTGCTGCAAAAAACTTTGATGCCCTAATTGATTTAATTGATGAATTCCCGGATCAAATTATGTTTTGTTCAGACGACAAACACCCCGACAGTTTGTTGCTAGGACACATCAATCAATTGGTGGCTAGAGCTATTGAAAAAGGGAAGGATTTGTTTGCTGTGCTAAAAGCTTGCTGTATTACACCGATTCAGCATTATAACTTAGCAGTTGGTAGATTAAAACCTAATGAGCCGGCTGACTTTATTGTGGTGAAAGATTTGATTAATTTTAATGTTTTAGAAACTTATATTTCTGGAATTTTGGTGGCCAAAGAGGGGGAAAGTAAAATATTGTCCACCAAGACCGAGCCGATTAATAATTTCAATGTCAATCCGCTTTCTGCCAATGATTTTGAATTGAATCATGATGGTGGACAGGCTAAAGTGATAGTGGTAGAAGACTCTCAATTGATCACCGGTAAGATTTTCAGTGATGTACCCGAAAAAGATGGAAAAGTGATAGTGGATATCGAAAAAGATATTCTTAAAATTGCCATTCTAAACAGGTACCTGCCGGATGTTAAGCCTTCGGTAGCCTTGGTAAAAAATTTCGGATTAAAAAATGGGGCCATTGCCTCGTCTGTAGCACATGATTCACATAATATCATAGTGGTGGGCACAAGCGATGTGCTGATGGCTGAAGCTACTAACTTAATTATCCAAGAAAAGGGGGATTATCAGCTGTAGGGCCAACAGGAAATAAGGTCTTGAACTTACCTGTAGCAGGATTAATGAGTAATTCTGATGGATTTTTGGTCGCAAGTAGTTACATTGAAGTAGATAAAAAAGCGAAAGAGCTTGGAAGTGGTTTGCAATCCCCTTTTATGACCTTGAGTTTTATGGGCTTATTGGTAATCCCTCATTTAAAATTAAGTGACAAGGGATTGTTTGATAGTGACTTATTTAAGTTTGAAAAGGTTTTTGGATAGGGGAAGCATTTTAATTAATTATAGTTTTGAAAAAAGGTTTTTTGGCAAGGTTAAAACGTCAAGGTAAGAAATTGTTTTTCTGGGATCAGAGTCCATCCCTAGAAATACAAGTTTTCAATGCCACCTTGGTTATTTTAATTGTTTTCGTCCTTTTTCTGGCCATAATTAATTTATGGTTGTTGAACTATAGTTTGGTGAAGCTTTGTGTTGTTGTTGCAGTCAGCCTATCTATATTTATTTATCTTTTGCGGGTTAAACATGCTTTTAAAACAGCATTTTATTTGGCAAGCTTTAGTACTTATCCGATTTTGCTTTTTAACTTTTTTCACAATGACGGCATAATTGGTCCTACTTTTTACATTCTTTCTTTGATTCATTTACTGGTTCTTAGCATAGTGAAGACCAAGCATTATGCCTTCTGGAGTACCCTAAATGTTTTGTATTATTTTTTACTTTACTGTTTTGGACTCTATTATGGAGAACTGATACCTCAAAATTATAACAGTCAGTTTGAAATCTTAACAGACCATTTGCTTACCTATAGTGCTTCCATTCTTGGGATTACGATGATAATGTTTGCCTTGAAACGTTTTATTTCTATTCAGAAACGCAAGGTGAAAGAAAAAACATCGGCCTTGTTGAAAATAAATAAAGACCTAAAACAAACCAACAACCAAAAAGACAAAATCATAGCCATAATTTCACATGACCTAAAAAACCCACTTCAATCTATTATTCAAACCCTAGAGTTGATTAATTCTGGAGACCTTACTGAAGAAGATATCAAATACCTTCGTCAGGAATTGCTTAAAACAACCAAAAACACGTATAAAATGATGGAAGATATATTGGAATGGTCTTCTTTTGAATTAAAAAACGCACAAAAAGGAAAAGAAAATACACATTAAAGACCTCATTGAAGATACTGTAGAGATTTTGAATGTGATTGCCAAGCAAAAAAGCATAGATTTGGAGGTCAATTACCATCAAAACCCTCTATTAAATTTAGAAACAGATCGGCTGCTCCTTATTTTTAGAAATTTGGTGCAGAATGCCATAAAGTTTACGCTTTCAGGCGGGCATGTTATGGTTGATATTTACAGTCAAGAAGAACAATTGACCCTGCAGATAACGGATAATGGGGTTGGAATTTCTCCCAAACGCTTAGAGACTATCTTCGAACAAGATATAAAATCTACTTACGGTACCGAACAGGAGAAAGGAACTGGTATGGGGCTTCATATGTGCTTTCAAAGTGCCCATATGCTTAGCGGGAAATTGGAGGTGGAAAGTAAAGAAGGAGAAGGTTCAACCTTTAAGCTAGTGATTCCTACAGGAATTAATACCTAATTCTTCTTGGAAATCTTTTCTATAGTTTAGCAATTTTCTCTGCATTTTTTTACTAAAATTAGGTGTGATATTTTTCACCGGTAATTTTATAGAGGCTAAAGGAGCATATATCAGGCTTTATTTAAATTCCCTCTTTGTCCAATCATGAAATAAGCGATACTATTGATTATATTAATCCTCTGAAAGGCTGTTCTTTATAATTGTATCCGGACTTGCCACCTGACTATTGTCACTATAGTTAAAATCCTTTGCTAACTATTAAACGAATAAAGGAAAAAATATATCCTTCTAATGGTTTTTTGATAACTAAAGATTATATTGAAGTTGCTTAAAAGGCAACAGGCTTGGGGGACTCATTTTTTGTGCACTTTATGACCTTATATATTACTGCATTGATGGTTATTCCTCATCTTTAATTGTGCATTTAGGTTAGTGGGCGAGGAGTCTTATATATATTCAAAACTATTTTTTTGTATAAATGTAAATACTTAATGATATATTTTGATAGAGCGTTACTGGACAAAAATTAGAAGATTAGGCAAACATTTGTTTTACCTGGAGGGAGACCCATCCATGGAATTACAGATTTATAATGCGCTTTTGATTATTACTATTTTCAGCTGTCTTATATTCGTTATTTTTAATTTGGTTTTATCCAATATTGTATTGCTATGGGCTAGTCTGGGGGCGGCACTGTTTCTATTAGGCTGTTTTTATTTATTAAGGGTGAAAAATGCCTTTAAAACATCTTTTTATCTAGCTCTTTCAATGAGTTACCTTGTTTTTGTCTTTACTTTTCTAAACCATGAAGGAATTTATGGGCCAACATTTTACATGCTTCTACTTGTGCATTTAATTATTCATAGCATTGTGAAATTAAAGTACCATTTTTTTTGGAGTATAGTTAATGGATTGTTTTTTTTAGGCCTTTTTTATATTGGCCTTTACCACGATGAATTGATTACACAAAGTTATACCAACAAGGATGCCGTTTTTATTGACCATGGCTTTACTTATATTGTTACCATAATTGGGTTTACCTTATTGATAAATAGTGTTAGGCAATTTTATGAAAATCAAAGAAGTAAAGTGAAGGAACAAACGGTTACTATGGCTAAGACCAACAGTAGCTTGCAGAAGACAAGTGCTCAAAAGGACAGAATCATTACCATTATTTCACATGATCTTAAAAATCCCTTGCAGTCGATTATTCAAACCTTAAAGCTGGTGAATTCCGGAATGCTTGATGAAGAAGAAGTCAAACTCCTCAATGAAGAATTGTTAAATACAACCAATCGGACTTTTCAAATGATGGAGAATATTTTGGAATGGTCCTCCTTTGAATTGAAAAATGAAACTTCTCAAATAAAAAAATCCTAATAAAAGACCTTATTGATGACACGGTAGAGATTTTGAAAGTAATTGCCAGACAAAAAAATAAACATTGAGGTCAATTACCATAAGAACCCATTGGTTAACATAGAAACAGACAGGTTGATGCTTATTTTCAGAAATTTGGTGCAAAATGCCATTAAGTTCACGCCTGCTGATGGGTTAATTGTTATCTCAATAAATAGCGAAGAAGGTTTCTTAATACTTGAGGTGTCGGACAATGGGATAGGCATTTCGCCAGAAAGGTTAAAAAATATTTTTGAGCAAGACATAAAATCTACCTATGGAACGGAACAAGAAAAGGGTACCGGAATGGGGCTCCATTTTTGCAATCAAAGTGCGCATAAGCTCAGCGGGAAATTGGAGGTGGAAAGTACAGAAGGAGAAGGTTCAACCTTTAAGCTAGTGATTCCTACAGGAACTCATTAAAAAGCATTATAATAAATTTTTAATTTAATGAGATTTAATAACCCGCCCCCTCTTGCAAGAAAGTTTCACCATCATTGTTTTCCTTTCCAAGCATAAACAAGCATGGGGAGTTGGGCATAACTCCTTACACCGGCCTTTACCCCCTGAGACTTTAAATACAAATCGTTTGATCTTCGGCTCAGCTCCGAAGCAAAGGGAACAATGGCTCGGTTGCTTTCCTGAATTTCTCTTATATCATTTTTTATTGGCTCAGGTATATGTACCAGAAATTCCTTATATCGCTCACTATCCATTCTGTAAAGATCATTGAGCTGATACCTAAATAACTTCATGGTCGCAGCGTATTGAAAAAGGCCTTGGAACTTTGGGAGCAAACCAACCATGCCATAAAATTTGCCTCTCCCTCATCGGTTATACCAAAACCATGTGCCAACTCGTGTGCCATAGTAAAACCTTTTTCCAATGGATGAAGACTTGGGTCCAAGTAAGCTTCTCAGTAAAAGGGAAATAAATGCCGAAAATCCCAAGCTTTCTCAAGGTGGCCTCAGGGTAAAATTGCTTGACTACCGGAGAACCTTTTCCTCCATGTTGCCAGTCTTTAAGCATAGACTTCATTTCATCTCTAATCATGGTGCTTTGAACGGTGAAATCGGAAATATCAGGCCAATTTGTTGAATCTGGATGCACATTTTCCCTCAAAGTATGTAGAAACTGTTGGGTGGTTTCCATTTCTTCGATTAATAAGTCGATAGAAAGAGGACTTGGGTTTAAATTAAGTTTTTGGTAAAGTGGTATGCGGTAATAATTATAAGCCCAAAGGATCAGGAAGGAAAAAATTAAGCAACCCAAGAAATTTAAAATATGCCTGGAAAAGAGAAAAAATCGTTGCTTGTGGCTTTTTATTTTAAAGAGTTTCCGAAAAAAGCGATACCCTAAATAAATTAGGAGAAGAATTAAAAGGTAAACGGTAGGAAAAGGTAAAACGACAATGGTATGGTCGAGCAAACCTCTAATCAAAGGGTAAAGGCCGGTTGTATACCATTTTTCAGTAAGGTAAGGGGATGATGTCGCCAAGTACCTAAGCATTAGCGCAATTATCCCTAGGTATACACCTGTCCATTTGCCAATTTTCATTCTCCTAATCAAAGGTATAAATAGTAGGACTTACCTATACTTAAATACCCTCAGCTTCCACACTTTTTACTTCCGGTAGCATTCTAGTCAAAAGGTTCTCAATACCTGATTTTAGGGTAACTGTACTTGAAGGACAGCCGGAACATGCACCCTGTAATAGTACTTTGACTACTCCGTCTTGAAAACTATGGAAGACAATTGCTCCTCCATCTTGTTCTACAGCCGGACGAATGTATTCATCAAGTATGCCTTTGATTTTTTTGACAACCTCACTGTCATTTTCATCGAAAAGAGGATCAGAATCAAATTGAGTGGAAATAGGTTGCTTTCCACTTTCAAGGAAAGTTTTAATTTGATCTCGAATATGTTGCTGAATGTCTTCCCAAGGAATGTCTCCTTTCTTGGTGACTGTTACAAAGTTGGATGCAATGAATACCCTTTCAATGGCAGCAAAATTAAACAATTCTAAAGCAAGGGGAGAATTTGCCGCACTTTCTTCGTCCGGGAAATCAAAACTTACCCCATCATCTGTCAACATAAAATTGGCGACAAATTTTAAAGAATTCGGATTTGGGTTTGCCTCCATGTACAAGTGTACAGGTCTTTTTTGTGCTTCTAACATTATATCCTATTTATTATTTCTATTTTTTCCTTTGTAGTCTTAGAACGAAAGTGGGCACATCTTGGTTCGGATGCCGCACAATTCCCCAAATTTTGCTTTATGAATTGGTCAGTGGATTGGATTTTCTTATCAATCCATCCGGTAATTCACCCTCTGTGGAGGCTACTACGGTGCATACCATGGCATCACCTGTTACATTTACTATGGTCCTAAACATATCCAAAATTCTATCAGGAGCAAGAATCAAGGCAATTCCTGCCGAAGGCACACCGATGGACTCTAGAACAATGATTAGCATAATGATACCGGCGCCGGGAACGCCGGCCGTTCCTATAGAGGCAAGGGTGGCTGTCATCACAATCATCAATTGTTGACTTAGATTGAGGTCAAAACCCATGGCCTGAGCGATAAATACGGCAGCGACACCTTGATATAAACTGGTTCCGTCCATATTGATGGTAGCACCAAGAGGTAGGACAAAGCTACTTATCTCTTCGGATACGCCGATCTCCTCTTCCACCTGTTTCATGGTAACAGGTAACGTAGCTGAACTAGAACTTGTAGAGAAAGCCAATAACTGGGCAGGTTGAAGCGCTTTAAAGAAATCCAGGTATTTTACCTTCGTAAAAATTTTAAGAATCATCGGGTAAAAGAAAACAACCATCAGTAATAGACCTCCAACAACCACTGCACTGTATTTCAATAAGGCCAAGAGCAACTCTACAGCCGAATCAGGATTATCTCCGGTAATGTCAACTATCAATGAGGCCATTAAAGCAAAAACTCCATAGGGGCTAAGATCATAATAAAGCCTACAATTTCGATGATGACATCATTGATACCTTCAAAAAAGGCAATCACAGGAGCAGATTTTGCCTTTGGGATCCGGATCAATGCAATTCCCATTATGATTGCAAAAAACACTACCTGCAACATCATTTCATTGGCTGCAGCCGCCTGAAAGACATTTTCCGGCACCATGTCCACCAGGGGTTGTAGGGGGCTTTGTTCTTTAATTTGTTCAGCTTCTTGAGATTTACTTCCGGCAGTTTCATCGTAAAGTTCCATCAGTTTCTCTCTGGTTTCTGCGGGAAGGCTTTTGCCGGGGTTGAATAGGTTCACCAAAAGCAGGCCTACCGATACAGATAAAGCTGTGGTGAATATATAAGTCAAGATGGTTTTGCCTCCAATTCTGCTGAGTTTGGTAATATCACCCAGATTAGAGACCCCCACAATTAAAGAGGCCAAAACCAATGGAACGGCAATCATTTTAAGTGCTGTGATGAAAATAGTACCTATTGGCTTGATGTAATCCTTAATGAATTCAGGAGAGAGTCCTAATTTGACAACGCCCAAGCCAACCAGCAATCCCAAAATCAGCCCGATGATTATTTTGGTGTGCAGTGGTATTTTTCTTTTCATACGCATTGATTTGTGCAAATTAAATTTTACTTGACCTATTCAATAAAAGGTGGTCTGCCAAAACCAAGGCACACATGGCTTCTACTATTGGTACAGCACGTGGAACCACGCAAGGGTCATGACGCCCTTTGCCTGATACGGTGGTTTTTTCACCCTGCGCATTGACACTCTCCTGATCCTGCATAATGGTGGCCACCGGTTTAAACGCTACTTTAAAATAGATGTCTTCACCATTGGAAATTCCTCCTTGGATGCCTCCCGAGTGGTTGGTCCTTGTTCTTACCTTATCCCCTTCCGTATAAAATGCATCATTGTGCTGGGAGCCTTTCATGGTAACTCCTTCGAAACCGCTTCCAAACTCAAAACCTTTTACAGCATTGATGCTTAGCATGGCATGGCCTAAAACCGCATGTAACCTATCAAACACTGGTTCTCCTAATCCAACAGGTACGCCTTTTGCGACACAGCTGACAACTCCTCCAATGGTGTCTCTTTCTTTTCTGACTTGATCGATCAGCTCAATCATTTTATCAGCAGTGTCTGCATCAGGACACCTTACTATATTTGATTCAGTTAGATTAAAGTCTAATTCCTGGTAGGATTTTTCTAATTTAACAGCTCCTGCTTGGCTTACATAAGCATTGATTGCTACGCCATAGCTTGCCAGCAAAAGTTTGGCAACAGCTCCTGCAGCCACCCTAGCGGCTGTTTCTCTGGCACTACTTCTTCCTCCTCCTCTATAATCCCTAACGCCAAATTTCTCGTGGTAAGTATAGTCAGCATGAGAAGGCCTGAATTTATCGGCAATATGTGAATAGTCTTTACTTTTCTGGTCAGTATTGTAGATAACCATAGCAATGGGTGTACCCGTGCTCAGGCCCTCAAATACTCCGGAGAGGATCTCAAAATTGTCCTCCTCTTTTCTTTGGGTAGTTATTTTAGATTGACCGGGTTTCCTCCGCTGCAATTCCATTCTGATAAAATCCTCGTTTATCTTAACGCCTGCCGGACAGCCATCTATAATTACGCCGAGACCTCTACCATGAGATTCTCCGAAGGTGGTAATGGTGAATATATTTCCAAATGTATTACGCATGAATTACTTTTTCTTTACAATCAAATAGGCCAATAATCCCAAGGCCAGCACTAGCAAAATATTAATTAGGCCGGAAAAATAAGACTTATATCCTTGGTTTAAAAGCTTATTGTCTTCTACTTCAATCAGGTCATATAATCCTCCCAGCCTGGAGGAAGAAATGGCCTGGTTAATTCGACTCTCTCCGGTAACTCGTACTACAGCTTGTGGAACAAGGGTATCGTATTTGGCCAATTCGGGGTTAAAATAAATCCATTCAAAATGATCTTTCAAAGGTACTACCTCTGCTTCATTTAATGTCATGAAATAGCTAAATTCCTTCATTCCCGTCACTTTTCCTCTTCCCCTGTTGATTTGTACTTGCTCATTGGGGTCAAAAGTATTCAACTTTTGGCCTTTTTTTATTTTTGGGGGGCGAATGGAGCTTATATTCCCTTCTCCTGTGATGATAAAATCGTAGGTAAAACCTTCTCCGGTTTTTACCTCTAAATCGCTGATGTTTTCCCTGAGTCTATAATTACCGACACTTACTTCATTTTTAAGTGGATGTGGCGGAAGTTCTTTGACCTGGATGGATTTGGGTTGGGAATAAAATGTCTTAAAATCTTGCAACCTATTGCTGCCAAAAAAACTAGGGTTCTTGGCCACTTTGTATTTTATCATTTCCCATCCTACAGAGGGGAAATCCACAGTTCCCGCATTAAAAGGGTAAAAATTGGCTTCATAAACTTTGTATTTGGTCCACTTTTTGCCTCCAAATTCCACGCGTTCAGGTTGTATGCTGGTAATGTTGAAGTTCTCTTCCCATGCATTTCCCGGTTTTATCTCATTAATGATCCGTTCCAATTGCTTACCGGGTTCATGAAAGTTAAAAGGTGCTTGATTGCTCTCAGACATATAAAAAGCAAAACTTACACTGAAACCTTCCCCTACATATACTTCATCTTTACTTACAGAGAGTGAGAAAAAAGCATCGTCTTCTACTTCCACATATTCCGGCTGTTCAGTATTGTTTCTTCCAAAAAGATCATCAAAAGGGTCCAATGCCCGATTGCTCTGAGCATTTGATCGGGCATCTACTACTGTAATGGTGGTGCCTGGAGAGGAGGCGGAGATTCCATTCACATCTATTTCGAATGCAGGAAGTGTAAACTGACCTTTCCTGAGGGGTTTATAATATTGTATGACACTGTTGGTACTACTCATTTGACCATTGATGATATTCATCGATGAACTTTGGGAAATACCTTGCTTTTGGAATCCTTGAATATCAGGCAATTGGTCGTAAGATCTAATTTTATCCCCCGATACAATTACTTTTATGGTGAAGGTTTCGTTGAGAGCAACTTCATTTTCGCCCAATTCGATTTTGACATCCTGAGCATGAGCAGTTAGTGAAAAAAGACCCAGCAGGCATACAAAAAGAAAATGGTTTTTCGTTGAATACATATAATACGATTGTGTTTTCGTAATTTAATAACTGCAAATTAACAAGTATATTTTATACGTAACAAATCTAGAGGAAAACCGTTAATAGTATTTAAATCAATCTTTTTAATTAAACCTAAAAATTAAAATATCTTGAACCATGATGGAATATGTTAAGACTATTTTAGTAAAAGTAAGTTTTGACAGTAAGCTCTTCGAGAAAGAGTTGAGAAAGGGTCTGAATATGCTGGTTCCTGGTGAACTGGAAGAATTCAGAAAGTGGTGTTATGGCACTTTTTCAAAAGCATATGAGCCAATATTAAATAAATATTTTATCTTATTGGCAGGTTAACCAACAACCATTAGCCCCTGTACAATGGGGCTTTTTTTATGGGGCCTTATTTAAAGATACATTATAGAAGACCTTTTATTGAGTGTTTTATACATTTTTTTACTTACTTTTAAAAAAAGTTAAACTTTGTTAAGCGATGGATAAAAAGAACACCGGATTTGAGGATATTGAAAAAATGCTTCAGGAAGTTGGAAGTAAAATAGAGACCTTGATCGAAAAAGGAACCAAGGCTACGGGGAGGCTAGTGAGGAAATTGAGAAAAAATCAAAGACCTGCATAAAAACAAAGAAAAACTGGAAAAGGAATTTCAGGAAAAGAAGGCCAAGTTTGAGGAAAAATACCAAAGTAAATCAAGTACAGCCAAACCATTTTTGGAAGATTCTATGGCGCATTTTAAGCAAGGAGTAAAGTCATTGGTACATGCCATCAATGAAATGCTGAAATAGGATAGAATTTTATAATAGGCTCAACACTAATACCATTTCATTGAGGGATTGGCTGTGAATTTGCTTTTTTGTGTTGAATAAATTTTGACTTATTTTTAATTTATAAAGTTTTCTAGTAATTAATTTCTCTACTATTTCGGTTTAGGAATTATTAAAAAAAATGAAGTGACCAAGGATTAATCTTGAAGGCAAAATTTAATTAAGCATTTTTCAGTATCTGAACACTTATTTTAGTTGATAAAAAGTTAAAATTATTGAGTTATCGTAGTTCATTTTATCCAATTCATGGAATAAGTCAAGATTAAAATTTTTTAAATCCTTCATAAATTCTCCATTACCATTCCTTTTAAAGGATAAAAACGTTTCAAATTCAATTGAATTTATGAATCTATTTTTGCTGTCCAGCCCTATTGGAACTGGTAGTAGAAAACGAATTAAACGTTGAGAATTATTGATGTTATTTGACGTATAAACCTGTTGATTATTTATGTTATAGTAGCCGTATAAATTCCTGTTTTTATCTGTGTAACTAAATATAAACCAGCCAGTCGTAATCTTATAACTATGATTTAAATAGGATGTATTGAGATTCATTATTTCTTTATCAAACTCTTGGTGATAATATTTTTTATTTTCAGGCCATGTATTTGTTCCAAAATTTAATTGGTAAAGAGGTAAAAGATCTGTAGGTGGAATTATTTTATAAACTAAAGACGATGTTGGCGCATTATAATAGGTGTCCAATCCATCTCCATTCATCCCCCCAGTGAATTCGAAATTCAAATATTTCCCTGCCTCAGGAAATTTCGCTGCTTTTCCTTTGACATTCCCATGTATGTCAGTTATTAATATCTTATAATATTCATTACTATCCACCCTCACATTAAATGCGATATGATCATCGTCTAATATAGATAATGAGTGAGGGGATAGGTTACTTCCTAAATAAACTTTGTTTTTGAAATTTCCATTTAAATCATAGATAAGCATGCTTTCATGGTCGATAATTATGATTTCATTTCTGTTTTTATGTACAGAAAAATCTTTAATTGACTTAAATTCTTCTGGTCCATCACCTTTTACACCAATTATTTTTATAAAATCACCATCTAAGGTAAATAAATGCAAATTAGAGCGCATTTTATCAAGCAGTAGGAGCTTTCCATTATATTCTATAGCCTTATTTACTTTAAGAATTGATTTATCTACAGGGATGCCTTTTAAAGCTAAAAATTCAAAACTCCTTACTTGATTAAGAATATTTCTTTTAACAGTATTTTGATTTATAACATTAACTTCAATAGGGGATTTTGTGATTTTTTTCTGTTTATTTTGAGATTCGTTTTTTTCTTTACAGGAAAAAGTAAGCAAACTAAGTATTAAAAAACCAAGGATGATTTTCATGAAATGGTGCATAAAATAGGTGTTTCTGGTTTTTGTGTAATAGTAATTTTAAATATTTGCCATGATTCTTGCGCAGAGCATTTTAATTTAACTTGTTATGTTTACAAGGCTGGGAAAAGGTTTTATTTGTATAAAATCTCTTGGGAATATACTGAAAATCAATCAATATCACTATTAATAATTACTTTTTAGTTGATTCTGAGATTTGGATAGTAGCTTATAAATTCAGCTATTAATAAGTAAGCTTTTTGGTAAAAAACAGTATTTCCCGTTACAGGGATCTGGCATTAGGTCCCAACTGCTGTACAAGATTTCATAGAGTATTTGTTTATAGATTGTAGGCCATTATAAGCAAGCCTGTATTCGGGATGTCTGATATTAATTTATGGTTCTCAGAATATTTACTATGTCATTTCCTTTGTAAAAAATTATATGCTAGGAAGGAGCTAATTATTTTTAAATTCAAAATGAACGACGAAACCCACCTTATAATTCGGGAATATCCGAAATACCGTTGTAATTTTGTGACATGAATTACCTTTCAGTTGATACACTTAGCAAGTCCTTTGGAGAAAGAGTCTTGTTCTCAGAAATTTCCTTCGGAATCGCCCAAGGACAAAAAACCGCTTTAGTTGGAATAAATGGAGCAGGAAAATCCACCTTGATGAAAATCATTATGGGGGAGGAAATTGCGGATGCAGGACAAGTGGTCATCAACCAGGAAATCAAAATGGCCTATGTGCATCAAAACCCGGTTTTTGCCGGAGAGAAAAGCATTTATCAAACCATATTTGATGACCCTGACAATGAAATCATTCAAGTAATTCATGAGTACCAGGCCCTGATGCTTAAAGCAGAAGGAGGAGAAGATAACAGTGAAGCTCTCCAACCAATCTTCGAAAAGATGGATCGGCTGCAAGCCTGGGATTTTGAATACCAGATCAATGAAGTCTTAGGAAAACTTGGGCTTCATGATACGGGGCTTCAAGTGTCTGCACTCAGTGGAGGGCAGCGAAAAAGAGTAGCCATTGCCAGAGCTATTCTTCACTTCCCGGACTTATTGCTTCTCGATGAACCCACCAACCACCTGGATTTGGAAACTATCGAATGGCTGGAAGAATACCTTTCCAAATCTAACCTCTCACTTTTAATGGTGACACACGATAGGTATTTTTTGGATAAGGTGACCAATAATATCCTAGAACTAGAAAATGGTGAATTGTATCGGTATGCAGGAAATTACAGTTATTTTTTAGAGAAAAAGGCAGAAAGAAAAGCCAATCAGGCCACAGAACAGGAAAAAGCAAAAAGTCTTTATAAAAAGGAACTTGATTGGATAAGAAGACAACCCAAAGCAAGAGGAACCAAAGCCAAATATAGGGTGGAAGCCTTCAATGATACCAAGGAGAAAGCTTTCAAAAAACAAGAGGAAAGAGACATCAGTCTGGAGGTAACTGCTCAAAGACTTGGAAAGAAAATAGTGGAGATAGAGAAAATCCATAAATCGTATGGTGACCTAAAGCTGATCGAAGATTTTAGTTACACTTTTAAAAAGGGAGACAAGGTAGGGATAGTAGGCCCAAATGGAGCAGGGAAAACCACTTTTTTGAATATGCTCATTGGGAAAAATGATCCTGATAAGGGCTCCGTAACCATCGGGCAAACCACCGCCTTTGGTTATTACAAGCAAGAGGAGGATAGCTTTGATGAAACCTTAAGGTTGATTGATATTGTAAAGGAAGTGGCAGAAGTAGTTACGGTAGCCGGAGGGGCAACTATCACCGTTAGCCAATTCTTGACTCAATTTGGTTTTCCACCCAAGCAACAACATACACACATTGCCAAGCTGAGTGGGGGAGAGAGAAGAAGGCTTCAATTGCTATTGATTTTAGTAAAGAGCCCCAACTTCCTTATTCTGGATGAGCCAACCAATGATTTAGATATTGTAACCCTCAATACTCTTGAGGAGTTTTTGGATGTATTTCCGGGATGTTTGGTAATTGTTTCCCATGATAGGTATTTCATGGATCGGCTAGTTGACCACCTCTTTGTTTTTGAAGGGAATGGGCAGATCAGTGATTTTCCGGGAAATTATACAGACCTAAGGGAAAAACAAAAGGCGGCTAAAGCTGAGGCACCTAAGCAGGGGGCAGAAAAAAAGCTGTTGCAGCGAAAACATCAGAAAAGGAAAGCACCAAAGCTACTTTTAAAGAAAAGAAGGAGTTTGAGGAAATTTCGGCAACGCTAGAGCAATTGACGGCAAAAAAAGAAACTTATATTCAAAAGATCAATCAAGGGACTGAGAATCACGAGGAACTTATGGAATGGTCAATTGAAATAGAAGGCTTGGACGAAAAAATAGAAGCCTTGGAGATGAGATGGCTGGAACTTAGTGAACTTGACGGAATTTCCTGATTGATTGGCAAATTTGTAAGCTTGCGGTTTCAATGGGAGGCGCTAGAGTTTTTCCAAGACTGAAACAATTAACTTGTCAACGACCCCACTAGGATCTGCAGAGAATTTTCCGGAGATGCGATTGGCAACAATGGCATTCATGCTAAGGACTTCATGGCCCAGCATTTTACCCATGGCATAATAACCTGCAGTTTCCATTTCAAAATTGGTAAAGGCTTCATTTTGAAATGGATGCTTCCCTAATAAATCGAAGATTTCAGGTATTCGAGGCTTTAATCTTACTTCTCTGCCCTGAGGGCCAAAGAATCCCGGACAAGTAACAGTAATACCTGAAGGAAGGTCTTTACCTATTTTCTTTAGAAGCGCTTCAGATCCACTAACGCAATAAGGCTTAAATGGTAATCCCAGCCGCAATTGAACTTCATCGGCGATTTGCTGCTCGATATCGGTTTGAGGGATGGAATAAAAAGCCATTAAGGTATCTAAGCCTACGGCTTTTGAGCTGGCAAGAATACTCCCTTCCGGTAAGGTGCTTTGCATGCTTCCGGATGTACCAATTCTTACAATATTTAGCTTTTTTTGGCTAGAATTGGGTAGGCGAGAATTAAAATCCACATTAAATAAGGCATCCAACTCCGTCATAAAGATTTCCACATTGTCAGTTCCCATGCCGGTACTGATTACGCTGATTCTTTTATTTTTGTACCAGCCGGTATGGGTGACAAATTCTCGGTGACTGACTTGAAGATCGATGCGGTCAAAGTGAGAAGATACCTTTGCCACACGGTTTGGGTCTCCTACCGTAATGATCGTATCTGCCACCTGCCCCGGTTTGAGGCGGAGGTGGTAAATACTTCCATCAGGATTGATGATAAGTTCCGACTCAGGTATCGGACTTAGCATGGAGGGTGGTTTTTATTTTATTTGCATTTGGCTTTTGGTACAACCCCTTGTATGGATTATAGCCATTGGTGTTTTTTTGGTAGTAACCGGTACCATTATAAGGTCTTTTCTGTGGGGAAGTCTTGCAGCTTTCTGAGCAAGCACCTTCCATTTCCCAACCACAAGACTCACAAATGGGAACATGAACATTGCACTCAGGGTTTGCACAGTTGACCATCCTGTCAGACAAGGTGCCGCAAACAAAACACTGTGAAACTGTTTTGGGGTTTACCTTATTTACATCCACAGCCAGCCTATTGTCAAATACATAGCATTTACCTTCGAAGTCTTCTCCGCCGGCTTCCATTCCATATTTGATAATTCCCCCGTGAAGCTGATATACATCTTCAAAACCTTGCTCTAACAAGAAAGCTGATGCCTTCTCACATTTGATTCCTCCGGTACAGTAGGTAAGTACTTTTTGTTTTTGAGGTGTTCCAGTTCTTTTACTTTTTCGGGAAAATCCCGAAAATTGTCAATGTCCAGTCGTACAGCATTCTTAAAATGACCTAACTCATGCTCGTAATTTGATCGAACATCTAAAATAACTACATCTTCTTGGTCTTTTAAGGCCTTAAAAGCTGCAGGTTCTAGGTGCTTTCCTGTCTTTTCTCTGGGGTTAAGGTGTCGTAGGCCTGAGTGAACTATTTCTTCCTTGGCGCGAACATTGATTTTTGCAAAAGCATGTTCGTTGTGCTCATCAATTTTGAATTCCGTGTCGGCAAATCGAGGGTCGGCTTTTACATAGGCCATGTACTTTTCACAGTCTTCCTTCAAACCTGAAACTGTTCCATTTAGACCTTCAGAAGAAATGATAATGCGTCCCCTTATATTGTTTTCAACACAAAATAAGTGGTGTTCTTCACGGTATGCTTCCAAATCCTCGATTTGGGCATAGCAGTAATACAATAAAATGTTGTAATCCATAACTTAAGCCCTGTTTCCGACAGGGTGTTACTTGTTTAATAAAAGAAATAAATTTATTTATCTATCACTTGTGCCGGGTTTCCAAACACAGTTTGTTTGGCTTCAATATCCGCTATGACTACGGAACCTGCACCTATTCTGGCATTCTTACCTATTTTAACTCCTGAGACAATGGTCACACCAGAGCCTATAAATACTCCATTTTCTATGGTCACACCGGAGTTAATCACAGCTCCTGCACCTACTTGTACAAAATCACCTATTTTGGCTTGATGCTCTATGGTTGCATTGGTATGTAAAATACAGTGGTTCCCAATTTCTGCCCCTGCACCTATTGTTACTTTAGCATTGATAAAATTACCATGACCAATGCCTGCATCAGTAGAAATATAAGCCAACCTGTGAAGCGCATTTACAGGCTGCACTTTCCTTCTTTCATTGAGTAGTTTTACCAAACTTTCTCTGTACTTAGGATCATCTACAGCAACAAATGCTTCACATTTTTTTCCGATAAGTTTAAGAAAGCCGTCGTCTTCCAGCTTTCCAAGAATGGCAACATTGTTAATTTCTTTTGGTGAAGGCTCGCATCATCATCCAAAAAACCATAGACTACAGCATCATGACTATTGAAAATTTCTAATGCAGGATGTGCAATTCCCTTGGCACCGAAGATAATGATTGGTTTTTCCATAATATAGTTTTAGAAGTACAAAATTAATGGAAATTACCAACCTATGCAAAAGATCATTTTAAATTGGGTCTAAGTAGGTTTTGGCCTATTTTACAATGCAAACACATGCGTTTGGAACAATACTGATGGTAGAGTCCAAGCATGCCTTGGCTGTCATAGGCATTAAGGGCCGGCCAGCCCACAGCTTGATAAATTTGAATTATGCTGTTGTTTTCTGCGGAAATTTCCTGGAGTAGATTAAAGCATTTTTCTTGCCAGACTGAGAGGTCTGCAAATCTCCCGTAGGCATACCAAAGGGGCACTACATAATTGATAACCAAAAGTCCCAAGATGTTTTGGGTTAATTTTCCATGGGTAGCTTGGGTCTTTGGCTTACCAAAGTGATAATGCTTTTTCCAGTATTCACTAACAGTCAAGTCAAAGATGCGTGCAATGGATTGGCTGCTGTCCAATTCATGAAGTACCAAGTCGAAAAGATGGGGACTTCGGTTAAGCAAGTCTGAAAGCTGTGCCAATCTAAGGGATGGAAAATTGCTAGGTCTCACCTTCATAAACTTCCATTCTGATGGGAAGAGATTTCTTTTAAGAGAATATTTGTTTTGCAAATAACCATACTCTGCCTGTAAGCCCTTTTCATAGGTTTGGTCTAAATCTAAGGAAGGAGTGAACAAGCCGGCCTGACCGAAGATCAGCGCTTCTATTTGTTTGATATTGCCTGCATTCTTTTTAATCAGCCTATAAGGTAGGCTTTGTGCCAATTTTAGCATGGGGATGCTGTTGGTTTTAAAACCGAAAGAAAAAATAGCCATTGATAGGCCGTTTCCTCCCAATCGTTTCCGTTTTCTTTTAATAGATCCAATACTTGGTCACTTTTGCTTTGGAGCCGTTCGACAAGGGCTTTTTCCAACATGGAAAATTTTAAAATTGAAGAAAGCTCAGGGAGGCTATCTGTACATAGAAGTTTTTTAGTGGAATTTTGTAGTCTTTGGTAATTCCTGATTACATCCAGCAATACTTTTCCTTCTAGAACCAAGGTGGGTATCACGGTCCCATCCTTTCTTTTCACATCCTCATCATGTTGCCAAACTACATGTAGAATTACTGCATTATAGGCGTTGTCTGCGTCATGCTTATGGTTTTTCCAATCGGAAGTGCGAAGGTGTATTTCTATATGACCAAAATGGCGGATGCCTCCTAGGGAAATTTCTGCTTCTTTGAAATCAGGACCTTCATGTTGGTTATGAAAACCAATTTTGTGAATAAGAATGGGGCTACCTCCTTCAGTTTCCAATGTATTTTTATCAAAATACTGGTATTTCCAAATAAGCTGAAGAAAATCCTCTTGAAAACGAAACATAGGTTTATTTCATATCTCCTGTATGAAATTACCTAAAAATATAAAGAAATCGAAATAATCGGACTGAATAATTTACTTACAGTAAATGTTCAGTTGCTGTGCCATAGCCTCTTGGAGGAGGATCGCTTCTTTTTTGGCAGCTTTACCAAAATCTTCGCCCGAGGAGGCATAAATAATTCCTCTTGATGAATTTACCAATAGGCCACATTGATTGTTCATTCCAAACTTGGCTACTTCTTCCAAACTACCTCCTTGGGCACCGACTCCCGGAACAAGGAGAAAATGATCAGGAACCAACTTCCTTACTTCAGCAATAGACTCACCCCTAGTGGCGCCTACCACATACATCATGTTTTCAGTGGTTCCCCAAGCTTTGCTTTTTTCTAAAACAGAAGCATATAGGGGTTGGTTGGATTGGTTTTTTATGACTTGAAAGTCTTTGCTGCCTTGGTTTGAAGTCAGGGCTAGAAGGATTACCCATTTCCCATCAAACTCTAAAAAGGTCCCACACTGTCTTCTCCCATATAGGGAGCTACTGTGATGGCATCAAAATTCATTTGTTCAAAAAATGCCTTGGCATACAGGCGGGAGGTATTTCCAATATCTCCTCTTTTTGCGTCAGCTATGGTAAACACATCTTTAGGAAGGTATTCCAATGTTTTGGCTAACGTTTCTAAACCTGCAGGACCCATTGCCTCATAGAATGCTAAATTAGGCTTGTAAGCCACAGCTTGATCTATGGTCTGGTCGATAATTACCTTATTAAAGGTGAAAACAGGGTCTTCTTCCTTTAGTAAGTGTTTTGGGATTCGTTGTATGTCCGGGTCTAAGCCAACACATAAAAAGGAGGATTTTTTTGTATTTGGGCAAAAATTTCTTGAGATGTCATGGGGCAAATTTATAAAAAAGAGATGGGAAATATTAAATCCGAGAGATTACCTCAAGTCAATTACCTCTACATCTTGATTTTCACTTACTTTAAATACAAAGTAATCATCCACAATCTTTACATTGGGATTCAACTCTTTAAAAGTATATTTAAATGTTCCTCCTACATCATCTTTAATTTCCCAAGCCAATATTTCATTTTTAGCTTTATCGATATAAAGCTTGATTCGTTTAAATCTGGCATTGGTTTTATCAGAAGTCAGTAATATTTCATGCGCCGGAGTCCCATTGATTTCACTGCTACCAATTAGTTGAGAGGTGTATCCTTTCTTGTAAATGTTGTATACATTGGATGGTGTGAGTTCATCTGCATCATCTTCAACATTGTTTATGGTGACCTCTTTGTATTTGGTAGATTTTATAAGCGTCCACACAGTTTTTCCGTTATTAAATATTTCTTGGTCATCAAGTGTAAGCCTGTATTTATTTCCTTTTACAGTTACATTTCCTGTGTTGGTTTGAATAAGTCCTTCATCTTCTGTAGAATAACTGTATTCAAAAAGCCCAGTGAAACCGTTAAGGCTTTTATAATTTTCGCTAACCTTAGAAAGTATTTCTACAGCTTTGGCATCGCTTTGCGCAAATAAAGCAGTGGAAAAGCAGTGGAAAAGCAGAATTATGGTGATTATTTTTTTACTAAACATTTTACAAATCAATATATTTTAAAGGTTATTCAATAACTGTTCCAAAGTATTTTCATCCTGGACCAATACTTCCCTAGCTTTACTACCCTCAAAAGCCCCTACAATTCCGGCTGCTTCCAATTGATCAATTATTCTCCCTGCACGATTGTATCCCAGCTTCAGTTTTCTTTGGATTAAAGAAGTGCTCCCTTGTTGGTGCATCACAATAAGTCTGGCTGCATCATCAAATAGTGCATCCCGCTCAGAAAGGTCCACTTCTCCCAAGCCACTTTCTCCATCCTCGCCAACAAATTCCGGCAAGAGGTAGGCATCGGAGTAACCCCTTTGGTCACCTATCCAGTCACAAACAGCATCCACTTCTGGCGTGTCGAGGAAGGCACACTGCAAACGAATCACATCAGAACCCATTGAAAGAAGCATGTCTCCCATGCCAATTAACTGTTCTGCCCCTCCTGCATCCAGGATGGTCCGGCTATCAATTTTACTGGTTACCCTAAAGGATAATCTAGCAGGGAAGTTGGCTTTAATTATACCCGTAATCACATTTACTGATGGCCTTTGGGTGGCAAGCACAAGGTGGATACCGATGGCTCTGGCCAATTGGGCGAGCCTGGCAATAGGGCCTTCAATTTCTTTTCCAGCAGTCATCATAAGGTCTGCCAATTCATCAATTACCAAAACAATATAGGGCATAAACCTGTGCCCTTTGTCAGGATTTAACTTCCTTGAAACAAACTTTGCATTGTATTCCTTCAAATTTCTACAGCCCGCATCTTTTAATAGATCATACCGGTTGTCCATCTCTATGCAGAGGGAATTCAAAGTATAAATTACCTTCTTGGTATCTGTGATAATGGCCTCTTCAGCATTGGGAAGTTTGGCTAGGAAATGTCTTTCTATTTTATTGAAAAGTGTTAATTCCACTTTTTTAGGATCCACCAAAATAAGTTTTAGCTGGGAGGGGTGCTTCTTGTATATTAGGGAAGCAAGAATCATATTTAAGCCTACTGATTTACCTTGACCCGTTGCACCTGCCATAAGTAGGTGAGGCATTTTGGCCAGATCAACTACAAACACTTCATTGGAAATGGTTTTACCCAGAGCCACAGGAAGATCCTTATCACTCTTCATAAACTTCTCTGTACCCAATACTGAACGGGCAGCCACCAATTCCCTGTTTTTGTTTGGAACTTCTATACCTATTGTGCCTTTGCCGGGGATAGGAGCAATGATCCGGATCCCCAAAGCAGCTAAACTAAGGGCAATGTCATCCTCAAGATTTTTAATCTTACTGATTTTTACACCGGGGTCAGGAATGATCTCATATAATGTGACCGTTGGACCTATTGTAGCTTTGATCTCTTGGATGCCGATCTTAAAATTCACCAGTGTTTCAACGATCTTATTTTTGTTTTCCTCGAGTTCCTGTCTGGTTACAGTTACCTTCTGTTGATCGTATTCATTGAGTAGGGAGAGGGTAGGAAACTGATAGCTGGGCAGGTCGATTGTAGGATCATAAGGATCCAGGTTTTCAACCATCTCCGCTGTTTTTTCCTCATTCTCTTTATTTTTGACTACAAAATTATTTTCTGCCAATGGATCTTTTGTTTCCACAGGACCGTCTTTTGTGGTGTCTTCGACCTTGAAAGCCGGTTCCGCTGCGTCTTTTTTTGCTGGAGGATTAGGCTTTTTGGAATGGGTGACTTTCCAGCTGTTTGTTTCAGCTTTATCTTCTTCCTCCAAGGGTTCAGTATTTTCTAAGTCTTCAGCTTCAAGATGTTCAAAATTGTCCTTTTCCTCAATTTCTTCTTCTGAAATAAAGGTTTGTCGATCAAGCATTGCTTGTTCATTTTCCGAATCCTCGTCTTGTAAGTTCTCCTTTTCAGAATGATTAAACCATGTGATTTGATCTACATTGAAAAATACGATAACAAAGATCAACAAAGACCCAAATATTAGGATAAAAGTTCCCCAGCCAAGAAATGCGTCTGAAAGGATGGCCAGTTCATAACCAAACCCCCGCTAAGAAAAGCCAGATAATTGTAACCATCAATAAGGTGAACCAAATAACCCATTAATAGCCCCAACCATACCAAAAAGAAAAGGGAAAATCCTGCATATCTAGTAAGTGAAACCAAGGAGTTTTTGAATGATAATTTGTATCCCCAAAAAATAAAAATGGGGGAAGAATAATGCAGCGATGCCAAACCAGCGATATATCATAAAATAACTCATCACAGCACCTGTATAGCCCAATAGGTTTTGGGTTTCACCGGCCTTGGTGCGAACAGGCATACCTGAGGCATTGACCAGGCTTTGATCTGCTTGCCCAACAAATAAATAGCTCAAAAAGCCAAAAACATAAATACTGAAAACATCATAAAGATGATTCCAAAAGATAAACTCCATCGCTTATCACTGAAAAATGCCCAGTTGAATTTCTTTTTACTTTTAGGGGCTGATTTTCCAGAAGTCTCCTTCTTTTTGAATGTATTTTTCTTATATGTATTTGCAGCCATGGTCCTTCCTTTCTCCACTGTAGGGATGTAATTTAATGCTTGCTATGGTAATATAAAAGTTCTGCTATTGTACTGAATTATTTACCAGGCCTTTTTTCAATCGCTTTACTAAGCTGGGCCCCTCATAAATCATACCAGTATAAATCTGGATTAGACTAGCCCCTGCCTCCAATTTTGCTTTGGCGTCTTCCACTGTAAAAATTCCCCCGACTCCTATTACTGGAAAGGCATTTTCTGATTTTTGGGTAAGGTACCTAATGACCTCTGTGCTTCTTTCGTTCAATACTTTCCCACTAATTCCACCTGCACCTATGGCTTCAACTTCTTTCGTAGGAGTTTTCAATACCTCCCTGTCAATGGTCGTATTGGTAGCAATGACACCCGCAATCTTGGTTTCTTTCACAATTGATATAATATCGTCCAACTGTCCGTTTGTTAGATCCGGAGCAATTTTTAGAAGAATAGGCCTAGGTTTGTCATAGGTATAATTGGCTTCATTCACCACCGACAATAGTTTCTTTAGGGGCTCTTTTTCCTGCAATTCCCGCAAATTGGGGGTATTGGGAGAGCTAACATTCACCACAAAATAATCTACATGGGCATGCAATGCATGTAGACAAAAAAGGTAATCTAAAATGGCATCCTTATTTGCGGTGACTTTATTTTTTCCGATATTTCCTCCTACCAAAACATCGGAATTCCTGTTTTTTAGCCTTTCTACAGCTTCAGCAACCCCTCCATTATTGAAGCCCATCCTGTTGATTAATGCCTGGTCTTGTGGCAATCGAAACATTCTAGGCTTGGGGTTTCCTTCCTGTGGCTTTGGAGTCAAGGTTCCAATTTCAATAAAACCGAAACCCAATAGTGACATTTCATCTATAAGCTTGGCATCTTTATCGAAACCTGCAGCCAAACCTATTGGGTTTTTAAACTTTAGACCAAACACTTCCCTCTCCAACGTCTTATGTTCGAAGGCAAAGCTCCCTCGGATGGTTTGTTTAAGCAACGGAAGGTTGAACAATGTCTTGATCCAGGAAAATGTAAAATGATGTGCAGATTCCGGGTTTTTTAGGAAAAGAAGAGGCTTTATGATTTTTTTGTACACGACGTTGAATTTTGCTCAACCACAAAAATAACGCAATTCTTTGACAATCGACGGGAATTAGCCCAGCAATATGGCAGATATTGGATTTAAGTAAAAGATTTAAAAAATGAAAATTTAATAGCGGAAAAGGGACAGTGTGTCAGCAAAACTTTATCTCAAAATAGATTTAATTTGGGTTACTACCTTTTCACGCTTGGGTCTGCCCAATATTTATGATCTTCATTTTATTCCTTACAAGTTTCAAGCCCCAATTTATAGAAAGCATGGTAGCAATCAATAGGTAGGTCTGAGGCATTGTTGAACTAGTGCTGCTATTTACAACTTGATTTCAGAGAAAACATGGTACATCTCAGTAGCAATCTGCAGGCTTCTCTCCATGTACTTTTCATCTTGTTCCGGCCTGTTGTCAAATGCCTTGGGATCATCAAAAGTGATAGGTATCCGTTTCTCAGCCCCCGGGATAAAAGGACAGCCTGCATCAGCTTGAGAACATGTCATTATAGCTGCAAAATTGGATGTGGGATTGAATGCATCGTCATACTTTTTGAAAACCCTATAATTGGATGTTGATTGGATGCGTATTTGATGCCATATACAGGATTTTCTTGCTCGGAGAGGTTTTGAATAAGAAGCCCAGATTTTTGAAGGGTTTCCGCTACTTTGGGAAAAAGTGCAGTAGCTTCTGTTCCTCCGGAATAGCAATACAAATTATTTATTTTAAAATTATAGGCCATCACTTGAGCCCAAACCTGAGAAAGATGACTTCTACGGGAATTGTGGGTGCAAATAAAATTAAGCTGAATCTCTTGTTGGCTTTCAACTTTGGCCTGAATAAAATCTATGAGTGGCTTCAGAATCAATTTTCGCTCAGCTGTAATATTCTTCGGTTTTAAATTCCGGATGGTAGTAATAATTTCTGGAAAAAGTTGTGGTTGGCTGGTTAACATAGTAGCTCAGGGTTATAAATTTCTAGTGATTGGACGATATAAATCGAATGTTAAAATACTCTGGTTGCTTCTTTATTGTTTTGTGGTGCCATTCGGCCTATTGAGTATTGGATAGTTTCAAATAGGCATTTATGGCTAACATGGATAGTATTAATTTCAGTTTAGCAGCAATTTGAATTGTTTGAGGCATCTTGATTTAGAAATTCGGACATAATTGATTTCATGGCCGCCCATTTTTCCTCATTTATGCAATAACAAACGCTTGTTCCTTCCACATTTCCTTTGATTAAGCCTAAATGTTTTAATTCTTTTAGGTGTTGGGATATGGTGGGTTGGGCCAGTCCAATTTCATTTACAATATCTCTACAAACGCAGGAGTCAATTTTAAACAAAAATTGTAAAATAGATACGCGCGCAGGATGCCCAAATGCTTTTGCAAACAAGGCAATTTCGTTTTGTTTGTCGGTAAATATCTCTGTTTTGGCTAAACCCATCTTTTCTTATTGTTTGATTGCAATATTACGATAAATAATTAATTCCTCAAAATGGGTTGTAGTTCTTTATTTCTTCTTTTGGGAGGATGATTCATTAAATTTAAAAGGTAAAATATTTCCTCTAGTCATAGCCTGCGGAATAATAGGTATTAGTACCCATGGGTTCCCCCCACCGCATGGAGGTATCAGTCTTTCAAACCAAGATTCCGCATTTTCCGAGAAAGGATATGTGAAACCTTGGACAATTACTCTTCGCAGTGAATGGTAGGATTACTATTTTTCTCCCTCCAAGTTAATATTGTACCAATCAATCTTACGTGAGAAGTACATTACCAACCCCAGAATAATGAATAAACCGATACTTCCAATCAGAAGCGCATAGTCCTGAAGCTGAATAATTACAAAAATGAAGGTATAAAGCACTGCTAAAATTCCTGTGATCAGCATCGTTAATTTACCGGATTTTAAGATGGCCCTTACGTATCCCGCGATTAGGGACAAAGTTGCAATAGCCGAAACAATAAAGGCGAGATTAAATCTCAGGTGTTCGGAAATGGATAGTAAAAGCGTGTAAAAAACAATCAATGAAACCCCAACCAGGATGTATTGGATTGGGTGAATAAAAATTTTATTTAGGACCTCAATAAAGAAAAATACAAGAAAAGTAAAGCCAATAAATAAGATTGCATATCTGATGGATCTGTAGGTTTTTTGATAATTGTCGACTGGCAGGAGTAGGTCTATTCCAAAAGAAGAGGGATCAATGGAATGTCGGCTTCCGGCCCATATTTGAGGGTAGTTTCTATTTAAATGCAGGATGTTCCAATCCGCATTGAACCCTTTATCATTAACTTCTCTATTGTCCGGAAGAAATGCGCCATTAAAACTTGGATTGGACCATTCTGAGGATAAATTGATGTCCGTTACTTTGCCAACCGGGGTGAAATACAATTTTTGACTTCCTTTTAAGTCTAGACTCAAATCAAAATTGTAGATTTTATCAACATTTGGGTTGATCGCCAAAGAAGCATTGATGCCGCTACCCACGATATCATTGGTAGGTACACCAGAATTGAAAGAGACTTTTTCCTTGTTCCAATTCAAACTTACTTGTTTTTCGATTCCTCTGAGATCATTTATTCCCACTACAAATTGCACCTGATCAAATAAAATGTCTTCAGTTTGGATATCAAGTGCTTTCAGGTCAAATTGATTAAATGTTCCAGAAATATCCAATTTAGAATTGTAGACAACGATTTCGTAGATGCCTCTATGGCGTTTTTCGGGATTTATATTGCCAGAAATATTAAGCTTTGTTGGTAATACATGGAGATGTTCTTTTATTTGAACTATTTTTTCAATGGAATCTTTTTGTGAAAATTGCTTCACATAGCGATGGTAAGGAATGGAAATAAAAGGGCCGGAAATGGTTTGTTCCTCACCCCATTTGGCACTGACTTCCCTAATTGCCTCATTTTGAGTCCATTCCCTTTCACTAATTAAATTTTCAATCATAAAAGTTGGAATGAGTAATAACAAACCAATGAAGGTGATTGTAGTTACTTTAAAGTAGATATTGGTTTTCAGGTTTTTCATGCGAAGGGGGCTTACAATTGCTTATACAAAGATATAGACTGTGTTTTTTCAGATTATCAAAGAGTGTGCCTTACTAGGTTAAATTTGGTTAATCCCGAAATCGAGAAAGAAAATATTTCGCCATTCCAGGACTTATGGAATAATTAATTCAAGTACGGATGGGCTCCATGCATCGCTTTGAGATATCAGTCTTATAGGGTTCCAAACTATATCCTTAACTTAATTCTAGCCCAGTTGGGGCGGCATATCCCTGAAACTCCTCAGAACCAATGTAAAATTGAGTTCAAGTTTTAAGATTTCTAATTAGTTGGAGAGGTTCCATAAGAATTCCCAATCCTTTGAAATGGGATTTTTTCTTCTAATCATAGGGGTCTTGCTCTAACTAATATAATTTTTATACCTAAAATTATCCAACTTAGTTATATTTCTCATTATCAATAATTGTAGCCTTGTGCTTTCATAATTCTTTCTTAATTTCATTCGATTTTAACTACGCATATTTATAGCATACTTTATGAAAGCCTTTTCTACTCTTCTTATTGCAGCATTTCTTTTTGTTGAATTCTCGGGATTTAGCCAGACAAAGTCCCAGGCGCTTTCCAAAATCAACACAGAAGGCTTTCAACGATCGCAGGTCATGCAACTTATTGCAGATTTGTCTGATGTTTATGGGCCTAGGTTGACCGGAACAGATCAATACCTTACTGCAGCCCAATGGGCGAAGAAAACCCTGGAAAACTGGGGCGTGGACAAGGTGTACTTTGAGAATTACTGCGATGACTGCATGGGTTGGGAAGTAAAGTCCTTTAATGTGGAAATGATTGAACCGGCCTATATGAAGATACATGCCTATCCTTATGCCTGGACCGAAAGTTCAAATGGAGTGCAAATAGGGGACATGGTTTGGATAGAAAATTATAGCGACATAGAAGCCGTGAAAAAAGAATGGGCAGGCAAACTGGAAGGCAAGACTGTTTTGATAGGTTCAGTTCCCAAGCAAAACATGTTATTTGATCCGCTCTCAACTCGATTTACCGAAGAAGAAATAGAAGGAGCTAAAAAAGATATCCTACCTGCTTCCCCAAGCCCCCTAGGGCCAACTTCCGGAAATGTGGACTTGGTGGCCAATAAGGATGTTGTTTTCGAAAAAGGAATGCGGAAGAACGATGCTTTTTATGCCTTCCTGAAAGAAGAAGGGGCATTGAGCATTTTAGGAACTACCCCTTTATCGCCAGGCATTGTTCACCCAAGTGGCACCTACAGTTTTAGAGAAAGTCATATCAAATCCGTTCCCTATTTTGCGATTTCCCCGGAAAGTTTCGGGAAATTAAAACGTTTGGTAGACAGGTCCATTCAACCAAAAATCAAATTTCACCTGGACTCAGAACTTTATTTGAAGCCGAAAAACAATGTGAACATCATCGGAGAAATTACAGGTTCAGATCCCGTATTAAAGGATGAGGTGGTGATGATAGGCGCCCATTTTGATACCTGGCATCCGGCCTCCGGAGCCACAGACAACGGTGCAGGCACGGGAGTGATGATGGAAGTGATGCGCATTCTCAAAGCAACAGGGTTGAATCCAAAACGCACCATAAGAATTGCCCTTTGGGGAGGGGAGGAACAGGGCTTTTTAGGTTCCTTGGCCTATGCTGAGGTCCACTATGGTAAAGTAGGCGAAACAGGCAGAAAAGAGGAAGTTGAAAAAATTTCAGCCTATTTGAATATGGACAATGGAGCGGGTAAAATGCGAGGCATCTACCTGCAAGGCAATGAAGGCGTACGGCCTATTTTTGAAGAAATGCTGACTCCCTACAAGCATCTCGACGTGGATAATCTAAGCATCCAAAATACCAACTACACCGATCACGATGTTTTCGATTATTACAAAATCCCCGGATTCCAGATCATTCAGGACATGCTAAACTATTTCACCGTCACCCACCATACCAATCTGGATGCCTTGGAATACGTGCCCGAAAGAGATGTAATGATCAATGCCACGGTGATTGCTGCCCTAGTCTATCAGATCTCAGAAAGAGATGAAAGAATGCCTAGAGAGGAGTAGGGGGTTAGGAATAAGAAATACATTGGCCAATTATTACATGGGAGCCTGATTATTGGTGGTAGTTTTGCATTTCGGTTATATTTGAAATGCCACCTAGTTGTTGTAGTACAGACTAGGAAGAGAAGCGCGCTTCGTATACTTTATTTAGAGCTTTTTTTGATAAGAGGAGAAATGAACATAACATGTTCACGTTTTTTCTTGTTCACGTAACATGAACATACTGTATTTGTGAACAAATGGAAAGAGAAATATTAAATCTGCCTTAAAGAAGGTAAATAAAAAAAATAAAACCATGAACCTAAAATCACCATCATTTAAATTTTTGTTAGTACTTATCGTACTGATACCTATTTCAATTTCAGTTTTTGCACAAAAGAACAAGGTTTTAATAGTGTCTGACACCTGGCCTGAAATGGATGTCCTTGCAGATGGCTTGAAGGCAAATGGTTACCTCGTCAGCAAAGCAAATGAAGAAGAGCTTCAATCTGATTTATCCGGTTTTGACTTTGTTTTCATGTATGTTCATGTAACCCATGCACCCAGAACGACACAGGTATTAATTGATTACACGATGAATGGAGGTTCATTGGTTGTCCTGCACCATGGTATTTCGTCTTCAAAAATGAAAAATCCCGAATGGCTTGACTTTTTAGGTATACAATTGTACCCAAGAGACCATAAGGAATACCCATGGAAGGTGTTGGCTAATTTGACCTATTCCATGGTGAATTTGAATCCCGGCCATTTTATTACTAGTAATGGGATTGAATATGAAAAAGTCATCCCATTTAAATCTGAATACGAGACAAATTACGAGGGTGAATTTAGTGCTTTTCAACTCGTCAATACGGAGTTGTTTTTGAACCAACGCTTTACCGATAACCAAAGAACAATTCTCTATGGTTTCAGAACGGAAGATGGATCAAGAGTTCAACCCACTTCAGGCTGGTACCGTCCAAAAGGCAAAGGGATGGTGTTTTATTATCAGGCAGGCCATGAGGAATCAGATTATCAAAACCCGAATTTCCTGCAGGTTATATTGAATACGCTGGAATGGGATCCGAGTTAAGGTTTATCCGAACCGATTGATTTGTGCCCTTAGACAGGCTCAGGGTACAAATCAATCGAGAAATAATCATTCTAAGGGCTGGAAATGCCAAATAGGATTGTAGTATTGGATCTTTTTAAATTATTATTCTTTACTTGCAGAATATACTTTTTGTATATACATTTAGTCTGGTTAATCAGTAAAACGATGAAGACAATATCCTTGAAAATTGATGATTCTATTTTTGGCGAAACTGAAAAGATTCTTTCTCGAATAAAGAAGCCTAGAAATCGGTATATAAATGAAGCTTTAGAGCATTATAATAAAATGCAGAAACGGCTGTTAATTGAAAAAAGCTTGCAAAAGAATCTGCTTTGGTAAAGAAAGATTCAATGGCAACACTTAATGACTTTGAACAGATTGACCATGCAGATTAATCAATTTGAAATCTGGATAGCTGATCTGAACCCGAAGATTGGAACAGAACCAGGCAAAACCAGACCTGTATTGACTGTTCAATCCAATTTACTAAACAAAATCCCTCATCCCTCAACGATTATTTGTCCAATTACAACTAATGTTAAAAAAGACGCTCAAATTTTAAGGGTTCATTTGCCAATAGGAATGGCAAATCTGCATCAGGATTGTGATGTAATGATTGACCAAATTAGAGCAATAGATAATAAGAGGCTTATAAGAAGAGTCGGTGTTTTACCAGTAGAATTGGCTGAAATTATAAAGGAGAACATTAAGATAGTCCTTGATCTTGAATAAAAATACCAGACCAAGAACCTTGGATTCGGTTATTTGTGGTCTTTAACGCAAGTGATTCAACTTTTTCCTGTCATAAAGGGTAGTCAAATAAATCAACTCCACAAATCCTTTCATATTCATGCAAAGAATTTATTTACTTTTAGCGGTTTTAACATTAACCGTCCTTTCAATCAGTTGCAAAAGTCAGCAAGGCAATGAATTACTATTAGAAGTTAAGCAGTTGGACAAATCGTATGAAAACCTGTTCGTTTTTTATGCCAATTTGTATGATCCGGTTACCGGAGGATTTTATGATAGCCCCCAAAAGAAAACAGCCCCAAGGATTGAGTCTACCTGCAGGGTAATAAGTAGAATTGATGACAATGGCTTGACCAATACTGTCCCCGATTCACTTAAGCAGCGATGGATAAGGTTTCTGCAAAGCTTTCAAGATGCGGAGACAGGTTTTTTTGATGATCCGAACGAACACCGCAATATAGACATGAGAAGGGGCAGGGCGCTAAGTTATGTGAAAGGTGCCTTTAGGCGATTAGATGTCAGTTCAAAATATCCTTACCCCTCAATCAAAAGCAACAAGGACGCTGAAGAGGATGGCCTAATTCATTTGAAATCAGTCGATAATTTTAATGATTGGTTGAATACTTTAGGTTGGGAAGAAAATCCATGGAAGGCAGGGGGAACTTTGTCTGCGCAGGGCAACGTAATCGGCTCTCTTGAAAGTCCTTTACAGGAACAAATAGTGGAGGCCATGTTTGATTTTCTGGCAACTAATCAAAACGAAAATGGTTTTTGGGGTGGTAGTTCCTTGTATGTTCAACTTTCAGGGGCATTTAAAGTCAGTACCCTTTACAGCATTTATGGCAGGCAAATGCCTAATGCCAAAAGCATTCTTAAAAGCACCCTAAAGTGCATACGGGAAGAAGAATGCATCAATTCAACCTGGGTTAGGAATCCACTTAACTTACTGGCCGTTATCAAACCCTATGTTGGCATTAGCGAAAAAGAGAAGAATGAAATCATAAAAATTTCCATTGACAATGTCCTGCAATTCTCACGTAATGATGGAGGCTTTGCGAATTCAGTAAAGGATGAATATGGAACGACAGATGGTTGTTCACAGGCAATAATCACCAGAAACGCTTTGCGCGATTGGGTAGGACTGGAGCCATTAATTATACCAAATACCGATTCTTTTTTAAGGACATTGGGATTGGCTCAAAAGATGTGAATGTAAATCCTGATCTTTCCTTCGTTTACCTCTTTGTTGTCAAGTTTACGAATGCTGAAAGAAATTCGGCTAGTCGATTTCTTGTATTTTGATCTGTTATTTTGCCTTCGATATTAACCTTTCCCTTTATGCCTTGGATGAGTAGGGTGGTTTCTTCTACGAAAGTGGCCTGAATGGTTTCCATAATTAACTTCAATTCTTCATGGCCTTTTACACCACTTGCTGATGCCGTTATCAAGCCAGCAGGCTTTTCAGAAAAAATGGTGGTAGACACACACCATTCGATCAGGTTTTTAAACCGCTCGGTATACTGAAAACATATTCCGGAGTACAAATGATTATCCCATCTGCCTTGGCAATTTTCTCTCTCAGGGCAATGATTTTTTCTGGCACATTATTTTCCGTTAGGGCCGTTTGGAAATGGGGCAATCCCGTCAAATCTTCTATCAGTTCCATATTGAATTCAACTTGGCCCAGCTCTGCCAGATGTTTTAGTAGAAATAAGTTGCCTGAATTTCGACTGGCACTGCCACAAATTCCCAGTATGTTTTTCTTTAGGGTCATTTGGAATTATTTTATTGTATTAGATAATTTCGGATTCAAGTTATCAATACTTGAAGAAAATGGAAACTAAACATTAGCAGGCCTTGAAGATTATAATTTCAATTTACACACCTTTTGTGATGCGGGAATGTATCTGTATTGCTGTCACCCCTTTGGGGTTTTGTAAAAGATGAGTCAGATTGTCTATAATCGTTTCATCCCTTCGGGATTGGTTTTTGTGCTGATTTATTTTTAACGTGTAGAGGGATGTTTAAGGCCTAATTTGGGATGAAGGCTATGCCGATATGAGCAAGGTATTCAAAAATGCTAATTTTTTTAACCCCAAAGGGGTGTTAAGATTATAGAAAACAGGACGAACATAAAATTGAAATCCCGAAGGGATGACATATCTGGTTATAACTCTACGGCCATCCTTTTGGGCAAAAGGTTTGTTCTTAAGGTGGACTTTTCTCGTTTTAAATAAATACCCCAACCAAAAAAATCCCAAAGAATTTCTCCTTTGGGACATAACTCGACTTACAGCAAAATGGCTATTAATATTTTTTGGTATTTTATTAAGTCAAATCAATCTTCACTTTTTTACCCGTATCAACAGCTTTATAAATAGCATCAATTATAATCAAATCTTTGAGCCCTTCCCTGCCATCTACAGGAATCTTAGCAGTTTCACCATCTAAAATGATCCCTGCCATTCTATCCATTTGGACGGTTTGGTGCGTTACATGTGGGAAATTTAACGGTCCTTTATTGGTCCAGGCTTTGATTGGGCCATAGCCTGTGGAGGGCTGCATTTCAGCAAAACCTTTGGTGCCATTTAGAAAAAACTTATCCAAATGGCTGGTGCTGTAGGTAGACAAGCAAGAGGAGATTACCCCACTCGGAAATCCAAACTGAAAAGTAATGGTTTCATCTACACCTTCCTTAAATTTTACCGGATCTGTTTTGGTTTCTTGGGCAGTTACCCATTCAGGTTCCTCTCCTACCATATAGCGAGCCCCATTAATAGAATAGATACCGATGTCCATCATGGCTCCGCCTCCTGCCAATTCCTTGTTAAGTCGCCATTGGGTTGGGTCACCTATTCTGAACCCACTCAAGCCCTGAAAAATTTAATTTCGCCGAATGCTCCATCTTCCCTTAAGCGAATAATTTCAAGAGTATTCGGTTCGAAGTGCATTCGGTAACCTACCAATAGCTTAACGCCTGCTTTGTTACAAGCTTCCACCATTTCTCTGCCTTCTTTGGCGTTTATGGCCATGGGTTTCTCACAAATCACGTGTTTTCCGGCAGCCGCTACCCTTAAGGTCTGCGGGTGATGAAGGGCATTTGGAGTGATGATATAAACAGCATCAATGTCAGGATTGTCCTTTATGGCGTCAAAATTTTCATAATTGTAGCAATTCTTGTCGGGTATATTATAAGTGGCTTGCCAATCCTTGATTTTGGAGGGTGTACCACTAATCAGGCCTACCAATTTGGCGTTTTTGGAATCCAACATGGCTTTGGCAACACGGGTAGCATAACTACCCAAACCCATAATGGCAACTCTTAATGTGCTTGCTTTTTTGGTATTGTGATTCATGCTTGCTTGTGAGTTTTGCGTAAAGTTTGGAATTAGGGGAAGGGAAACAGCCGAGAGGGTCAGTTTTTGCAAAAAGTTTCTTCTGCTTGTCATGATAAAATTAGGTTTAGAGTTTATATAAGCTATGGTCAATTATTTTGTACTGTTGTTTTTCACCCTTTCTTGAAGCATAGGGGGTAAATTTTATTGCATAATTCCAGTCAAATTCCTTTATTACAAGATATTGTTTTTTATCTGGAAATTGAAAATAAAATATTTTTAGGCATGAAACAAATGGTACTTCAACCCAATCAAAATGTTGTCTTCAATTGCTTACCAAGCCGAGCCTCAATTAAAAGCATCTGACTTTCAAAAATTGCTAATCTCTTCTACATTGGGCGAGCGCAGGCCGGTAGGAGATTTAAAACGTCTGGAAAAGATGCTTTTGCATGCTGACCTAATTCTAACGGCAAGAAAGGATGGGGAATTAATCGGTATTGCCAGGTCAATCTCTGATGAATCTTATTGTACCTACCTCTCAGATTTGGCTGTACATATTGATTTTCAAAAGCAGGGTATCGGAAAGAAATTAGTGAAATTAACAAAGGAAGCCTTTCCTTTGGCCAATTTAATTTTGCTTTCAGCTCCCAAAGCTGTCGACTATTACCCTAAAATTGGGATGAAAAAGCATCCTCATTGCTTCTTGTCAGTACCAAAAGACCCTATTTATTAAGTTGCTTTTAACAAACCAGTAAAAAAAGGCTACTTCTTAAATAGAAGCAGCCCTTAAGGTTTATTGTTTATATCTTGTAAGAAGAACTCTTTTGCCTTTATACTTTGTCCGGTGAAGGAAGATCAAATTCAGCCCTTCTAGGATCAAAGAGTAATCGGTTGGCTTCCACAGAGCGGTCTCCCACAAAGAATTCAGAATCTCCATCAAACTCCAACCAAGGGCCGACGATATAATCTGCTTGATCTACAGGCACACCCATTCCATCTCTTGCGATTTCATGGATTTTCATAAATTCTTCAAAGGCCAATTTATTGTCTCCAAATCTACCTGCTTTTGCATTAAAAGGTACTTTTTCTCCAAGTCTATAGGATATATTCATCAAGTGGCCTAAAGTACAGCTGTAATGCGCATCATACATATTGCCATTGGCCATCATAGGATCATTGGCGCGACAGGCATTGACAAAGCTACCGAACGCACCTCCAGGTGTCATGGGGACTTTCTTTACATCAACCTTTCGTGCTTGGCTTCCATTGTGAGATTTATACTCTCCATCGATTAGCTTCCCTCCATCTTCAAAATAGAATCGATTAGTCACTTCTTTAACATAGCCTTCATGGTTGGCATTCCTAACGTTGAAAAACACTTGTTGGCCATTGGCAAATTCAGCTATAGCAAACATTGTATTTGGCGTTTCCCCCTGGTCATCCCAATTGAATCTGCCTCCCATAGCCATTACTCTAACCGGGTGCGTATTGGCCACTTCGTCATCTAGTGCCCAATAGGCAACGTCAAGTTGATGGGTTCCTTGGTTATTTAACTCTCCATTGCCTACCTGCCAGTTCCAGTGCCAGTTGTAATGTACCAGATTTTCATTGTATTGATCGATTACTGCAGGTCCTTTCCATAAATTCCAATCCAAATGGCTTGGTGGGGCAGTATTTGGTTTGTAACCTATGCCTTCCCTAGGTTTACATGCAAAGCCATGCGAAACCAACATTTTACCATATTTCCCGGATTTAATGTCACTTACCTGATCTCGCCATTCGTCACTACTTCTCCTTTGTGCTCCATGTTGTACCACAATTCCATATTTCTCAGCGGCAGCTAGTGCAATTCGGCCTTCATGAACATCATGACTAGCAGGCTTTTCTACATAGCAATGTTTTCCATTTTGAGCCGCCCATACCACCATTAGGGAGTGCCAGCTATTAGGAGTAGCCACACTTATGGCATCAATGTCTTTCATTTCTAGAACTCGGCGAACATCAGCTTCGCCCTTTACTCTGTTGCTTTTGGTGTCTCCACTTCGAAGAGATTGTACACGTTCGTTGAGTACATTTTTGTCAGGATCTACTAGATAGGCAATTTCAACATTCTCCAATTTTGAGAAATTTCCAATATGGGATTTACCTCGGCCATTGACTCCGCAAACAGCCATTCTAAAGCGATCGTTGGCACCAATGATAGAGCCATAGGACTTTGCACTAAAGCTCATGGCTCCAATTGTTAATCCACCTGCTCCAAAAATAGATTTCTTGATAAACTCTCTTCTTTGTTTCATGATTTGGGTTTGATAATACTTTCAGAATGAATACATAAGTAAAAGAAAATTGAGATTTAATTCAAGTTTTGCCTAATTTTTTATTTGATTGGTAGCAATGGGGGATAATTAATTTCGAATTAATGTTATCAGCTATAGTAATTCGATACCCAGGCCTTTGTTAGGGTTTGGATTAGAGGTGATATTTTAGAAGAAAGAAAAAATTGTGGCCTTACAAAAGTTACTTTTATCCGAACATAAAAGCAGAGCTAAAGTAAAGATGATAAAAATCAAAAAATATTATTGATCCATGCCATTAGTAGCAAAAAAGCGATCTTGAATTTAAATAAAACAAAAAAGCTTTTTCTAAGGGAAGCTTAAGAGGCTTTCAAAAGGGTATCAATTAATTCTGATGGAGTTTGAATGCGCGCAATTTTATCATCTTCCAATTCTTTTTTAATTCGTATTCTAATTCGAAGATTAAACCTGAGACAAAAATCTTGTCCATCCTCAAATCGTAATAAAAGTTGGCAGCTTTTTTCTTTCCTGTAAGAGGGATTCCATAGGATTGGAAAATTCCAATGGCCTTTCGCATTGCAGTAATATTGTTCATAGCATTAAGTTCAATCCAGAAACAATACGGAGTTAGCTTCTGTTTTGTTGTGCATTTCAACAAATCTTTTCATTAAAATTTGTTAAACAGCTAAAATCAAGGGTTGAATTTTACTTTAAGTTTGGTTTTTCCTTAATTAGAGTTGTCCTATCTTTTTGCCTTTTCTCCTTAAAAATTTCCGGTTCTTCGGCGAGCCGATTAGTTGTGAATTATAGATACCGGAGTGACCACTAAACAGGTAAGCCAGGACACATGCCAGACCAATGAATACCCCGGGTTCAGTCCCAAAAAGTTCAATCCCCATTAAAGTACAGGCCAATGGGGTGTTGGTAGCTCCTGAAAAAACACTTACGAACCCCATGCCTGCTAATAATGCAACAGGCAATGGAATAATGGCTGACAAGGCGTTTCCTAGGGTAGCGCCAGTATAAAACAATGGTGTCACTTCTCCACCTTTAAATCCCGAACCTAAGGTCAAGGAGGTTTTTGCTATTTTCATTAGGAAATCGTACCAAGGGAGATCTTGAGAAAATGAATCTACAATGGTGGGGATTCCTAAACCAATGTATTTGGTGTCTCCTATTAAAAAGACGGAGGCAGCGATGATTACACCCCCTACGACGGGTCTGAAAGGGGGATATTTTATTTTTTATTAAAATAATATGACCAGAAATGAGTGGATTTTGAAAATAGTCTGGCTGCCAGCCCAAAGCAAATCCCGGCAGGAATAACCCATAACACATTGATGATGTCAAAAACAGGAACTGTAGGGATTAAGTATTCGGTATGGTGAACTAGCCAGATACCTTCGCAGGCATAGTTGGCGATAATTGCCGCAAGAAAGGCAGGAAGTATGGATTCGTACCTCAGCCTGCCAATGATCAGCCATTCCAATGCAAATACAGCACCTGCAAGTGGAGTTCCAAATACAGAAGCGAATCCTGCAGCTACACCTACCGTTATGACCATCTTACGATCATCGCTTTTTAGGTTAAACCACTTTGTGAATTGATCGGCGATCGCCCCTCCCATTTGTATGGCAGTGCCCTCCCTACCTGCTGAACCTCCAAAAAGATGCGTTAGCAAGGTGCCCAAGAGCACCAAAGGTGCCATTTTTAATGGAATTATCTTTAAAGGATTATAATATTCTTCTAAAAGTTGGTTGTTCCCTTTGACTACAGAAGTACCAAAACGATGGTAAATCCAGCCTATGAAAAAGCCCCCAATCGGCAAAAATAAGATGATCCAAAGGTGAGTTTCCCGGTATTGAGTCACCCAATACAGAGAAGTTAAAAATAGGGCAGAAGCAGAACCTACCAAGCTTCCTATAATCAAAGCCAAAACCAGCCACTTGGCTGTGTAAGCCAGATTTGGAATTAATTCTTTAAAAATATACTTGTTAAACAAAAGGAGGTTACGGTTCCTATTTGACATGTAGTGAACAATTTAGATTCTAAGAAACGATAACCCAGAATAAATTCAATTTTTGTTCAAGCAGGAAATATTTCCGGAACCATTGCACATGGGGTGATCTTACTACCTGAATTATTACAAATAAGCTCCTTGATGTATCCCCTGACCGATTGTTCACAAATATAGGTAAACATTTGGTAAAAGTTTTATTGCATCTACAGGCCATTTGCTCCTAGGAAAGCCAATTTTATTATAGATTTATTCTTGAATTTTTTGTGGGTACTCATCTTCATTTTTAACGGAAAATGTAGCCATGAGATTTAGCTTATTTATAAGCTAAATGGAACCCTAAATCTTTTACCAGCATTTTTTACTTTTTCTGGGATGGTGGAATAATTTTTGTGGCGTGTAATTTTTCGTTAAAATAGATTACAGGGGAGCTAATAATTATGCAAAACATACTAATCACCGGAGGATCAGGACTTGTTGGTTCTTCTATTACAAAAACACTTGAGGCTGAAGGAAAAGCAGTAGCTTGGTTAAGTAGGAGCCCAAAAAAATATGCGCAAAAATCCTTCTATTGGGATCCTAAAAAGGGCGAAATAGATGATAAAGCAATAGACTGGGCAGATGCTATAATTCACCTAGCAGGGGCCGGTGTGGCAGAAAAAAATGGACAGAGCAACGCAAAAAGGTGATTTTAAAAAGTAGACTGGACAGTAGTAATTTGCTATATGAAGCGTTAAAAAAAGCCGAAAATAAACCCAAGGCCGTGGTCTGTTCCAGTGCGGTTGGTTTTTATGGATTTGATACGGGAGAAAAATTGGTTTTTGAAGGAGATCCTGCTGGGAATGATTTTTTGGCGGATGTTGTAAAGCAATGGGAAAACGCTACAGAAAAGTATCAGGATTTAGAGATTCGTACAGTGATTTTTCGGATTGGTATTGTACTGGCCAAAGAAGGGGGAGCCTTAAAAGAAATGCTAAAACCCCCGGTTGCAGCACCACTAGGTTCAGGGCAACAGTATTTAAGTTGGATTTTTATTGAAGACTTGTCTTCAATGTTTGCCTTCGCCCTTGAAAATCAGGGAGTGTCCGGAATTTATAACGCCGTAGGGCCAGTACCTGTAACGAATAAAATCCTCACCCAAAGAGCAGCAGAGTATAAAGGCAAACCTTTTGTAAATATTGGAGTTCCTTCATTTGCTCTTAAGCTAGGCTTGGGGGAGATGGCCAATATGATACTAGGGGGTAATCGGGTGAGTAATGAAAAAATAGAAGGTACAGGTTTCAAATTTCAATATGGAGACCTTAACCTTGCTTTGAAGAAAATTTTCTCCTAAGTTTTGACGACTGGTCGTATTATTTGCAAAAAACCTCATAATTTCATTCCCTGAAACGACCTGTCTGGAACCTTGCGTATTAAACCTTACTAAAAAATGAAAAGAGGACTATTTAGCATTATATTATTATTTCTTTTTTTGTGGTTGGTGCTCAGGAGATTAATCTTGATTACTACCTTCCGGAAGACTATACCTATGATGAGAATATTGCCAAACCTTCATCCATCTTGGGTTTTGAAGTGGGGGAGTGGCATGCCAATCATACCCAAGTAGTAAATTATTACAAGACAGTAGCCGAACAATCTTCTAGGGCAACCTTGATTAATTATGGCAGTACTTATGAAAAAAGGCCTCTATTGATGTTGGCAGTTTCATCTCCTAAAAATATCCAACAGCTGGATAAGTTAAAAGAGCAACGTGGGGGATTAAGGTATCCTGATTTTAAATCCAATCTTCAAGGAATGCCGGTTGTAATGTATATGGGGCATTCAGTTCATGGAAACGAATCTTCAGGGGTAAATGCCTCCTTGCTTTCGGCCTATCATTTTACTGCGGCAAAAGAAATAGAGGAAGACCTAGACAATATTATTTTGTTAATTGACCCGGCCATTAATCCTGATGGAATTAACCGTTTTGCTTCTTGGGTCAACAGTCATAAGAGTTATTATCCCAATGGGGACCGAAACAATAGAGAGCTTAATGAAACATGGCCCAGAGGAAGAACTAATCATTACTGGTTTGACTTGAATAGGGATTGGTTGCCTGTGCAACATCCTGAATCTCAAGGGAGAATTGCCCAATTACAAGCTTGGTTGCCTAATATTGTTCTTGATTTTCATGAAATGGGTACTGACAATACTTACTTTTTCAGCCGGGTATACCTAGTCGGAATAACCCTCTTACACCTGCTAAGAATTTTGAACTTACAGAAAAGATTGCCGGTTATCATGCAAAATACCTGGACAAAATAGGATCCTTATATTATTCTAAGGAAAGTTTCGATGATTATTATTTCGGCAAAGGTTCTACCTATCCGGATATTCAGGGGGCTGTGGGAATACTATTTGAGCAAGCTTCCTCCAGAGGACACCTGCAAGAAAATGTGTTCGGAGAGATTTCCTTTCCATTTACCATTCGAAATCAATTCACAACGGCACTTTCTTCTTTCGATGCTGCCATAGACTTAAGGGTAGAATTAAACACTTATATGTCCGACTTTTATAAGGAGGCAAAAGAAGAGTATACAAACGATGACAACAAAGCAATAATTTTTGGAGCTTTAGAGGATTATGGAAGAACATTTCATTTTGCTGATGTTTTACTGCGCCATGACATACAACTTTATAGTTTGGAAGAAGATGTAACACTAAATGGTGTGCCTTTCAAATCCGGAAAGTCCTTCATTGTTCCATTGGATCAACCCCAATATAGGCTAATCAATTCCTTGTTTGAAACCAGGACTACTTTTCAGGATAGTTTATTCTATGATGTGTCTACCTGGAACCTACCAATGTCATTTAACTTAAATTATATGTCATTAAGCAGCAAGATATTAAATCTTGCCAAGGTAGAAAACGTGAGTAAGGGACTAACTTTTAAAAAAGGAGAGGTAAAAGGTGAAGCAGGTGCTTACAGTTATGCCTTTGAATGGGAGGAATATTATGCTCCAAAAGCATTGTATAAACTAATGGATCTCGGTTATCAAGTGAGAGTTAGTCACAAAGAGTTCCAAACCAAGGATAAGAAAAGTTTCAGCAGGGGAACCATATTGGTAGGAAAAGGAAATTCAGATCGGAGTGACGAAGTGTTTTATGAGGACCTTAAATCAATAGCGGCCTCAACGGGCATTAATATTTACGCTTTATCCACCGGGCTTACGGCCGGTGTGAATTTAGGATCACCAAGTATTAGTGTATTGACAAAACCATCCATTGCCTTACTTGTAGATGATGGTGTGGGTAGTTCTGATGCAGGAGAAATATGGCACCTTTTTGATCAACGAATGGAAATTCCAATTACTTTAATGCCGACACATAGGATGTCAGGAGCTGACCTTAACAGGTACAATGTGATCATTTTACCTACCGGAAATTACGGAGCTTTTGGTGAAAGAGAAGCTGAGAAGTTAAAGTCCTGGGTGCAAAAAGGTGGCACTCTTATAAGTAGAGGCTCCGCCATGAACTGGTTGGCAAAGAATGATATTGCAGTGTTTAATTTTGCTAGTGCAGATTATTCTGACAGTACGAGGCAAAAGAAATATGCTGATTTAAGCAATGATAGGGGCGCAAAAGTAACAGGAGGTGCTATATTCAAAGCGAAATTAGATGTAACCCATCCCATTGGCTATGGGTATACGTCTGAGGACATACATGTGTTTAAGCAAGGGAATCAGTTTCTTGAGCTTTCAGGAAATCCTTATGCAAACCCTTTGGTTTATACTGCAGATCCACTTGCGAGTGGATATGTGCATCCCAAAAATCTAGAAATGATTAAAAACAAAGGAGTGGTACAAGTTTCGGGAAAAGGTAGTGGGAAAACCATAGGCTTTGTTGATAACCCAAATTTCAGGGCCTTTTGGTATGGAACCAATAAATTGTTTTTAAATGCTGTCTTTTTTGGTCAGACCATTAGCAGCGCATCGACAAGGTAAGATGCGCTGTTTTTTTGATTGGAGTTTAAGTTTTATCTGTTAAAACCTTTTTTCCCAATGAAAATCAAAAAAATTAAGCTGTAAATTACAGTATTGCCTTATTTTTCAAATTACTTTTCTTTAATTTGCAAGTTCAAAGGCTAATTATGAAAAGAAAGCTATTTCCTTTAGATAAAAATTATATCCTACGGCAAGCCCAAGAGGCCGTGGAGAAGGAGATGATGCAAATGATGGTGAATGAACTGAAAAAAGCCTTTACCCAATTGTTCAATCCCCTCGAATTGCAAGATGATACTTATTTAAAAATTATTTCGGTAAAGTCCTTTCCAGAGGAACATTTATCCATTATTTATCGGCAGTTAGCGGGCATTTTTAGGTATAAATTTGGTTCCAACCAATTGGAGTTGAGGTTTGACGGTAAGAGTCACTTCGAAAAATACCAAGAAGACTGGAAACAAACGCTTCATAAGTGGGTACTGACACTAGGCCAAGATCCAGCCTATGTAAAAAATTTACTCAGAATGACACTGCTGTATGATACACCCTCTCGAGCTTTATTTGCAGAGAACAGGTGCAAATCCTTATTGAACGAGCATTTTGGCATATTAATTATTAAAAGAAAAGGAGATCTTTTAATGAAACTAGGAAGCTAATAAGGCATTATGATTTAATCAACCGATTCTAACACAGATCGGAAAGATACAAACTGGCTTCCAAACTTTTCTTTGATAATTTCGCTTAATACTGCTGCATATCTTTCTTGAAAGAATTCTACATCCTCAAGATTTTCTGCTAAAAATTGGGCAGAAAAATTTACCCCATTCCCATTGTCTTCCTGCAGTAGTCTGAAAAAACGTTTTTCGTAAAAGAGTCCGGTTTGCATTACCCTGCTCAGGTATTCCTGTTTCATCCAGGCAATAAACTCTTCTTCCTGATCGCTATCAATATTGACAGTTATATTATAAAGTACCATTTGATTGACCTTTATGGCTTGTATGATTCAATTTATATTAAATTCGTATTCATTCTTTCGAACAAAAGTGTAAAGAAACACTTATAGTATATTGAAAACAAAAATAATACCTCAATATTTAATTTTCTGTTTTACTATGCCCAAAAACATAAATAGCTTCTTGAGCTTAAAGCCTGAAAAAACACTAATAGCCAAAATTTTTATTACCATCTTGCACATAGTGGGTTTATTGGGCCTGTACTGGGAGCAAAGTCGGCCCTTGTTTCAATTGATTACACCTTTTCACTTAATTGTGGTGACCGGTATCCTCCTTTACTTCCATCGGGACTTTAGCAGAAGCTTCATAGGTTTTTTATCATTTGCCTTTATGGTTGGTATGAGTACTGAAATAATAGGGGTGAATACCGGATTACTTTTGGAGACTACAGCTACAGTTCGGTCATGGGGATAAGAATTTTTGGAGTTCCCTAACCATTGGCTTAAATTGGTTCCTTTTAGTTTATTTGACAGGGGAATTTTTCAAAATATGATAAAAAATGACCTAATTGCGGCGGTTTTGGCTTCGATTTTAATGGTTATATTGGATTTAAACCTTGAAATTGTGGCCGTTGAACTGAATTTCTGGCAGTGGCACCAAGAAAGCATACCTTTGTCGAATTACGTCACCTGGTTTTTAGTCGCATTTATTATTCAGATGGTCTACAGAAAGGCTTCCTTTGAAAAGGAGAATCCACTTCACCTAACTCTCTTTTTCAATTTGCTCTTCTTTTTGCCATTTTGGCAATCCTTTTATAAAAAGAAAAAGACCTGTGCTAAACAAAATTGATTAATAGGAGTTTTAACAACAATGATTTACGCTCTGTTTTATACGTTTATTGGTTTTATGGCCATGGAATTTTCCGGATGGTTTATACATAAGTATATAATGCATGGCATTTTATGGAAAATTCACAAGACGCATCACGCCCATACCAAAGGGTTTTTTGAACTCAATGATCTATTCTCACTATTATTTGCAAGTATTGCCATTGTGCTTATCTTTTTGGGAATTGATAGATGGGATTATAGGTTTTGGTTAGGAATTGGTATCACTATTTATGGCATGAGTTATTTTTTCTTGCATGATATCCTGATCCACAGAAGACTTAAGTTATTTTCAAAACCAAAGAAGGGGTATCTTGCGGGTATTTTTAGTGCCCATCAAGCCCATCATTATAGTAAGGAGAAAGATGGAGCTGTTTCATTCGGTCTATTCATTGTGCCTAAGAAGTACTTTAAAATTAAAGGTAGATGAGTAAGTATTCAATAAAGGACTTGGAGCAGTTGTCGGGTATCAAGGCACACACTGTTAGAATTTGGGAACAACGGTATAAATTGCTAAACCCCAAAAGGACAGAGACCAACATCAGGTACTATGATGATGATGATTTAAAGTTAATTCTTAACGTGGCCTTACTTAATGATAATGGTATCAAAATAAGTAAAATTGCTAAAATGTCGGTAGAGGAGATGAAAGCAGAGGTTCTACACCTCACTGAGCGCTCCTTTGCATATGATGATCAGATTCATTCCTTAGTATTGGCCATGGTGGAATTCAATGAAGAACGGTTTGAAAAAATTATAGCCACCAATATTCTCAAAATAGGTTTCGAACAGACCATGTTAAACATAATTTATCCTTTTTTATCAAAGATTGGGATTTTATGGCAGACAGGTAGTATTCACCCCGGGCAGGAGCATTTTATTTCTAACTTGGTAAGGCAAAAATTAATAGTAGCCATTGATGGGCAGATGTATAGTGGAGGTGGGAGTAAATTTTTATTGTTTCTACCGGAAGGAGAATTGCATGAAATTTCTCTGTTATTTACCTCTTATATATTGAAATCATATGGTCACAAAGTGATTTACTTGGGTCAAAATACCCCCGATGAAGATCTGAAAAATGTTTATAAGGTACACAAACCGGAATTTTTGGTTACCGCCATTACTACCAATCCTTCAAATGAAGAGGTAGAACCGTTTTTGCAATCTTTAGGTGAAAGCTTTCCTGACTCAAAGATCATAGCTTCGGGATACCAAATCCTTGGCAGAAACCTTAAATTACCCTCGAATGTACAATTAATGGAATACTTAAAGGAAATTAAGGAATTTATCATTCTTTTGCCTTCCACCCGCGCTTAGTTTGGTTAAAACTCATTTCTCCAAAATGTTCTTGCTTTAAAAATGAAGCAATAATTCATTGTTTAACAAAAAAATACAAAAGTGTGGTTAAAAAATAATCTTTTAACCTTGTGGTCGTAGGGTTTTTTTCTACTTTTGTCATTATTTTCACCCAAGATATCTCCCTTTATATAAATTATTTTCGTGTTTGTTATTTGAACAAGGCATATCAAATTCAATGAATTGAGTTGGAACCTGAGGTTTAAATAGGCAGGAGCCTTATTGCATATAAATAGACTACACTAGGTAATTAATTGGGGAATTCCTACTTTAAGGCTTAGCAACCAGTGCTTTAAGGTTATTTCATTTTGCTATAAATCCAAATAATTAAGAAATATGTATAACTAGACTTTCTAAAGCATGATGATAGGAGAAAAATAGATCTAAAACTAAAATAGAGTTTGATACCTCTTTTTAAATGAAATTTGGCAGGTCGATATTAGAAATAACCATTTCCATAATACTTTATCCACTTAAGTAATTTTTTTAAGAATTACGTGTTGATTTTAAGGGAATTTTATGATTTCAATATAACTTACCTTCCTAATTTAGTAATCGCATCACCCACATAATATTAAAATGACAAATCTTTAATAGTTTATATAAGATGAAAAATATTTCTTTTAACAAATCAAATCGTTTAGGTTACTACCTAATGATGTTCGTGCTTTTACTTTGGCAGCCTGCCAATCCGGAGTAGAATTACCAAAAGGAGACGCAGATAATGGCGGGTTGACGCTTCCCGGTGGATTTGAAGCTGTAGTTGTTGCGGATAGCATCGGAAGAGCAAGGCACCTTACCGTAAGAGACAATGGTGACATTTATGTAAAGCTCCGTGTTGCCAATGAAGAAGGACAGGGGATAGTTGCCTTAAGAGATACAGACAATGATGGTAAAGCTGATATTGTCAATGTATTTGGGGATTATCCTGAAAATGGAAGTTATGGTACCGGTATGGAAATCTACAATGGTTACTTTTACTTCAGTACTGCCGGGGATGTTTTCAGAATAAAAATTGATCCGGAGAAATTGGTTCCTGAGGGTGAGGCAGAACTTATCTTAAGAGATGATTATAAAAATGCTGAACATGGATTTGAGCACATTGCCAAACCCCTAGCTTTTGACAATGAAGGAAATATGTATGTTCCTTTTGGTTCTCCGGGGGATGTTTGCCAGGAATTTAACAGGCGTCCGGGTATGGCTGGGATGTTTCCATGTCCCCAACTTGAGTGGCATGGAGGGATTTGGAGATTTGATGCCAATAAATTAAATCAAACCCAAAAAGATGGTTATAGATATGCTACTGGTATAAGGAGTGTAGTTGCCATGGATTGGAATGACAAAGAAAATAGTCTTTATGTGGTACAGCACGGTCGTGACAATCTATACAGGACTTGGCCTGACCTTTACTCAAGATGGGAATCTGCAGTACTTCCTTCAGAAGAATTTTTCAAAGTTGAAGATGGTACGAATGGTGGCTGGCCCTATTACTATTATGATCATATTCGTGATAAAAAACTTTTGAACCCTGAATATGGTGGAGATAAGGAGTTGGCTACAGGAGTAGACTCAATTGCCATGCCTTTAATGGGATTTCCGGGACACTATGCACCTAATGATCTATTTTTCTACACTGGAGATCAATTTCCTGAAAGGTATAAAGATGGTGCATTTGTAGCATTTCATGGCAGTACGATTCGAGGTCCTTATCCTCAGGCAGGTTATTTTGTAGGTTTTGTTCCATTTGAGGATGGGAAACCTTCCGGTCCTTGGGAAGTGTTTGCAGATGGATTTGCACAGTTGGATACCATTGTGAATACAGGAGATGCTGCAGCTCGTCCGATGGGGATCTCTATGGGTCCTGATGGGTCACTTTATGTTACTGAAAGTGTGAAAGGTAAAATTTGGAGGATAATGTATCCCGGTGATAAAGAAGACTTCACAGCAGATGCATTGGCAGAATTGGAGGAAAGAAAGAAAACCAGAACAAATATTAAAAAGCCTTCAGAAGAAGAGGATAACTTGGAGAAAGGCATGTTAGAAATAGGTGAACAAACCTATAATGTATATTGTGCAACCTGTCACCAAAGCAATGGTTTAGGAGACGGTACCAGATTCCCTACCTTGTCTCAAACCAAATGGGTTCGTGGTAATAAAAAGGAATTAATTAAGGTATTGTTGGAAGGATTAGAAGGACAAATTGATGTTAAAGGAGTTTCCTACAATGGTATTATGCCGGCACATTCTTTCCTAAGTGATGCACAGATTGCGGGTGTTCTTACGTATATTAGGAAAAGCTTTGGGAATAATTCTTCCAGTATTTCAGCCATAGAAGTTGGGAATGTACGTAAAGAAATTGAATAAGTAGTTACAACCTTTCCACTTGAATTGGCAAAAATATGAAGTTAATTATTTCCCTTTTAATTGTAATATTTGGACTTATAGAAAGTCCTAAACCGAAAGCTATGAAAGAAAGTGAAGCATCTACTTTGGAATACATTGTAAAACATGTAAAAGAACCAATTTCTGTTGATGGGAATTGGGACAAACCAGCATGGAAGGAAGTGGATGCCGCTTCCATAGCACTTCATATGGGGCCAAAACCGGAGAAGTTTATCCCTAAAACTCAAGTCAAACTGCGGTATGACCAAGAAAACATTTATGGGATATTTAAAGTGGAAGATAAATATGTAAAATGCTTGGTTCAGGAGGTTAATGGAAATGTTTCAAGTGATTCCTGTGTTGAGTTTTTCTTTGCACCGGATACCAACTCACCCTTGGAATATTTTAATTTGGAGATCAACTGCTCAGGTGTACCTTTGTTTCACTATGTTACCAAACCTAGGAAAGAATTTACCGTCCTGAAACCTGAAGAGATTGCTCAAATAGAGATTGCCCATAGCATGCCTGATAAAGTTGACCCTGAGATCACAGAACCGGTAACCTGGTTTATTGAATTCAAAGTGCCTTTGTCATTATTAAAAGAACATAGAGAAATCACAGATCCGGCACCGGGGGTTACTTGGAAGGCTAATTTTTATAAGATTGCAGGACGTACGAGTAATCCTCATTATTTTACTTGGAATGAGGTAATCAATCACCGCCCGGATTTTCACTTACCTAAATATTTTGGAAAGCTAACCTTTGAATAAAATCTATACTTATGAAACTATTAAGGCTTACATTCATTTTCTTTATGGCCATTGTCCTTCAGGTCAATGCACAAGATTATGATATACTGATCAAAAATGGTCATGTGATTGATCCCAAAAATGAGATTGATGGGGTAATGGACGTTGCAATTAAGGATAAAAAAATTGCAAAAGTATCCAAAAACATCAAGGAAAAGTCAGCAAAAAAAGTAATTGACGCTGAGGGGTTGATTGTAACACCTGGTTTGATTGACATCCATGGGCACCATTTTTTTGGAACAGAATCCCATAGAGATTACAACAATAGTTTTTCATCCTTGCCACCGGATGGGTTTACCTTTAGAGCAGGAGTTACTACTGTTGCCGATGCTGGAAGTCCGGGGTGGAAAAATTTTCAAACGTACAAAGAACATGTAATCAACCGTTCCAAAACCAGGGTATTGGTTTTCATTAATATAGTGGGAGAAGGTATGAGTGGCGTGAGTACGCGTGAGCAAGATACTACGGATATGAGTCCTAAGATGACCGCTATGATAGCGAGGCAAAACCCTGAAATTATTGGAGTTAAAATAGCGCATTATAGGGGACATGAGTGGGGCCCATACAAGAAGGCTGTTCAAGCTGCAGAGATTGCAAAAATTCCAGTAATGGTTGATTTAGGAGGGGCAGATCCGGCTTTGCCACTATCCACTCTGCTTCTAGATGTATTAAGACCCGGAGATATTCTTACCCATATGTATGGTGGAGATCACTCCGGACACGGTCCAAAAGAGGGAACGTTAAATGCTGATGGAAAAGTTTGGCCACACTGGTTTGAGGCCCAAGAAAAGGGGTTGATATTTGATGTCGGACATGGAGGTGGATCCTTTCTATTCAGAGTGGCGGTACCTGCTACTCAACAAGGCTTTTATCCTAATACAATAAGTACCGATTTACATACAGGAAGCATGAATGCAGGTATGAAGGACATGTTGAATGTGGTTTCTAAAATGATGAATTTGGGAATGAGTCTTCAGGAGGCCATCACTGCTTCAACCTGGAAACCCGCTCAAGTGATTCAAAGAGAAGATTTAGGCCACTTATCTGAAGGAGCAGAAGCCGATTTGGCAATATTCAACTTACACGAAGGCCAGTTTGGTTTTATTGACTCTTCCGGGGCTGCCTTTAAAGGTTCAAAGAAATTGGAAACCGAATTGACTTTAAGAGCGGGTAGAATTGTTTGGGACCTCAATGGTATTGGTGCCAAAAACTGGGAGTAATAAGTTTGATGATTTCTATATTGACCTAATTATATTACTAAAAATAAATTCAGTTATGCTTAAATCACTAGTGTTTTTGTTTTTCATAAGTCTTGTTTCTTTGCCCACCATTAGCAATGCGCAAAGTCCTGAGAAGAATTTGAAAAAAATGGGGATCACGTTAAAAAATCCCGAGCCTTTCAAAGGAAGTATTGTAAAGGCAGTACGGACAGGAAACCTGGTATTTCTTTCCGGTCATGGTCCGGTTAAGCCTGAAGGAGGAATGGTAACAGGCAAGCTTGGAACAGAACTTACCGTGACTGAAGGTAGAGCCGCGGCTAAATTGGTAGGTATAGATTTGCTGACTTCTTTAAAAGCTGAGATTGGAGACTTAAGCAAGGTAAAAAAGATTGTGAAAGTCCTAGGAATGGTAAATGCTAGCCCTGAATTTGATGAACAACCTCAGGTAATGAATGGTTTTTCTGACTTTATGGTAGAAGTTTTCGGAGAGAAAGGTAGACATGCAAGATCTGCAGTGGGCATGGGTTCTTTGCCTGGTAATATTGCCTTGGAAATTGAAATGATTGTTGAAATTGAAGATTAAGACTGTAGCTATATATAAATTTATTAGCAGAAGATCTTCCTAAAAATATTATTATGATAAGTAGAAGAAAATTACTCAAAAGATTAGGTACCCTTCCATTGGCGGGAGGAGTACTAGGTGCTGGTGTTCCCCTTTCTGTCGTGAAGGGAGAAACGATTGAAGAAGCTCCAAAAGAGAAATGTGATTGAAGAATTGGGCCTTAGAAGTTTCATTAATGCTGCAGGTACATATACTGCGATGACAGCTTCACTAATGCCTGACGAAGTGATGCAAACCATTAATTTTTCTTCTGACCATTACATCATGTTGGATGAGGTGCAAGACAAAGTAGGAGAGAAAATTGCAGCCTTATGCCATGCTGAATATGCAACTGTCACAGCCGGTTGCTGGTCTGCAATGGTATTGGGTACAGCAGGCGTGTTAACAGGAAAAGACAAGAAAAAGATTAGCCAACTTCCTGACCTTACAGGGATGAAGTCTCAGGTGATTGTACAAAAATCTCATAATACAGGTTATGTACATGCCCTTACCAATACCGGTGTTGAGATTGTGGAAGTTGAGACTGCTGCGGATGTAGACCGTGCTGTAAATGATAAGACTGCCATGATGTGGTTCTTGAATTATCAAGGTCCATCAGGAAAGATTAAACATGAAGAGTGGGTTGCTCTTGCCAAAAAACATGGTCTCCCAACCATGATAGACATGGCGGCTGATGTTCCACCGGTAGAAAACTTATGGAAGTACAACGACTTGGGTTTTGACCTTGTTTGTGTTTCCGGAGGTAAAGCCATAAGAGGTCCTCAGAGTGCGGGAATCCTTATGGGGCGTAGGGACCTTGTAGAAGCGGCTCGTTTAAGTGCACCACCAAGAGGGGGTACAATTGGCCGTGGAATGAAGGTAAATAAAGAAGAAATTCTTGGAATGTATGTAGCCCTTGATACTTATATCAAAAAGGATCATGACAAGGAATGGAAAGAATGGGAGGATAAAATTGCGCTCATTTCTGATGCGGTTTCTGAAATTGAAAGTGTAAGTACAGATGTGTCCGTTCCACCTGTAGCCAACCATACCCCTTATTTAGAAATAGGTTGGGATCCTGCTAAAATCAAGCTTACTCAAGCTGAATTGAGAGAAAAGTTACGTGACGGATCTCCTTCAATAGAAGTGATTGGTGGGGGGAGCATGCAGTGAAACTTACTGTATTTATGCTTAGACCTAAAGAGGAAAAAATTGTAGCGAAGAGAATTGCTGAAGAATTGATAAAAGCTAAAGCTTAACTTATGAATTTGAGATATAGATTATTATTACTGTTAATGGCATTTACCTGTACTGTGGTAAGTGCCCAGACCTACGATATGCTTATCAAGGGTGGTAGGTTGATTGATCCAAAAAATGATATTGATGCCACGATGGACATCGCCATTAAGGATGGCAAGGTGGCCAAAGTAGCTAAATCCATTGCAGGAAGCGATGCTTCTAAGGTTATCGATGCTGATGGGCTTGTAGTTGCTCCCGGGTTGATTGATATTCATGGTCATGTATTTCATGGAACCAAACCAAATCATTACCTAAGTGATGGTTTGACTGCGTTGCCACCGGATGGTTTTACCTTTCGTGTAGGTGTTACTACAATTGTTGATTGTGGAGGTGCCGGATGGAAGAATTTTGAAACCTTCAAAAAGAACGTTATCGAGCCAAGCAAAACAAGGGTATTGAGCTTTATGAATATCGTTGGTGAAGGAATGCGTGGTGGAGCTTGGGAACAAAACACAAGCGACATGGATGGTAAACTTAGTGGGATAGTTGCCAAGCAAAATAAACAATATGTTGTAGGTTTTAAGGTGGCTCATTACGGTAGCCGAGATTGGATTCCAATCGACAGGGCTGTAGAAGCAGGAAGAATTGCAGATATGCCTGTTATTGTTGATTTTGGAGGTTCCAATGCCTTTGATCCACTTTCTATCAAAGAATTATTTTTCAATCGTTTGAGGCCTGGTGATATTTATACCCATACCTATGCTGAGCTAAACGGTGCTAGAGAAACAGTTATAAATAGAGAAACTCGTGAGTTTGAACCTTTCGTACTTGAAGCTCAAAAAGAGGGATCATCTTTGATGTTGGATATGGTGGAGCCAGTTTTGAATTTAAACAAGCAATACCTGCTTTAGCTGCTGGTTTATACCCCAATACCATTAGTACTGATCTTCACACCGGAAGCATGAATGCTGCCATGAAGGACATGCTAAATGTAATGACTACATTTTTGGCCATGGGAATGGAACTTCCTGATGTTATTGAAGCCAGTACTTGGGAACCTGCAAGAGTAATCAAAAGAACTGAATTGGGACACCTTTCTGAAGGAGCTATAGCTGATATAAGTATTCTACACATCAGAAATGGTGAGTTTACTCAGTGGGATAGAACCGGTGATAAGGTACCTACCAATCAAAAACTTGAATGTGAAGTAACCATTAAAGATGGTAAAGTTGTTTATGACTTAAATGGTAGATCCATTCAATAATTAAACCCAAAATATGCAATAGACATTCTATTACGTGCTGAAATCGCTTTAAAATCAACCACTTCGTTGCTGTTTTCAATTTCACCATAGCGGTGCTATGCTAAAATCTCCAAACAGCCTGATTTTCTTGCGATTGCAACACTCATCACGAATTCTATTACATAATCCGGGTTAAATGTTGCCTTATTTAAAAAGAAAAAGTCCTTCGTTTGAAGGACTTTTTTTAATAATTCTACCCATTTCAATCATTTGCATTCATTTAGATCTGCTTTCATAAGATAAGCCTTATTGCCTGCAATGGTTTCAATAGATTACCTAAAGTTTTGAATGTTCCATTGGAATAAAAACCTAAACTTAGATTTATAGTATCTATTGTATTAATGGGGAGAAATATATTTATACCTGCGCTTCCAATTTATCAGATAGTACAGACTTGGGAACTGCCCCTACTACTTTGTCTACTACCTCTCCACCTTTGAAAATCAAAAGAGTAGGTATACTTCTAATTCCAAACTTGGAAGGAACGTCTTGGTTTGCATCAACATCTAATTTACCGATGGTAGCCTTGCCTTCATATTCTCCTGCAAGTTCTTCAACTATTGGGCCGATCATTTTACAAGGTCCGCACCATTCTGCCCAAAAGTCTACCAAAACAGGCTGATCAGATTTGATTACTTCCTCAAAATTGCTATCTGTAATTTCAATTGCTTTTGCCATCTTAATGTAATTATGGTTTTTTATAAAATATATAACTTAATCAGTTTCAACATTAATAAGTTCCGAATCAATGAAATTATTTTTTTGTCAAAGGATTTTATAAGCTACTTCCGGGATTTGATCCAATGCTTGAATCAGTTCATTAGAGGGGTCTATTCGGTATTTTGCGGAGATTAAGTCTAAGGTCAAATTCTCCTTATTGTCTATTATATTGATGTATAATTTTGCATCTCCCTTGTATTTTTGAGTGATGGCCTCCAATTTTTCCATCAATTCTAACCCCAAATCATCCAAGTCAATGTGAACCCTTAGACCCTTGATCATTTTTCCTCGGATCTCGTTTAGCAAGGTGATTTGATTGATTTTAAATTCAAATTCAGCAGGTTTGTATTTGTTTGGATGTACTGATCCTGAAATGTATAAAAACCAATTGTGCATAAAATACTCCTTGAATTTCACATAATCCTCACCAAATAAGAAAAAGGTGTGGCCTCCGTGGTAATCTTCCATCGTAAGAGTGCCAAATGGTTTCCCATTTTTTGTGGTGCGGTGCGCAAATGAAGTCACTGCTCCGGCAAGTTTGATTTCCCCTTTTGATTTTAGCTGTGAAAGATCCGCTAGCTCCGGAAGTCCAGTATTGGTAAAAGCTTCTATTTCTACTTTAAATTGATCCAAAGGATGCCCTGAAATATAAAGACCCACTACCTCTTTCTCAATATTTAATTGCTGCAATTGGCTGAAGGGCTCCATATTAGGAATAGAAGGAACAGGAATGTCCAGCCCCCGCCACCTCCAAACATGGAAACTTGGGAACTTTCTTCTTCCTGTATTACCTTTTGGGCATATTTTATGGCTTTTTCTAATAGCGTGGCTTCATTATCCGGGGCTTCTAGGTATTGTCTTCGATGAAAATCTACAAAACAGTCAAACCCTCCCGCCATTGCCAATACTTCCATGGTTTTTTTATTGACTGCCTTAAGGTTTACTCTTTTGGTGAATGTAAAGACGTCTTTGTACAAGCCTCCTGCTTCCCTCTCCTCTATAATGGCATTTACAGCTGCATTGCCGGCTCCTTTTATTGCTGCCAAACCAAATCTAATCTGGCCTTCCATATTTACGGTAAAATCACTCTTGGACTCGTTGACATCCGGCCCAAGTACCTGAATTCCCATTCGTTTACATTCTTCCATAAAGAAAGTTACCTGGGTAATGTCATTCATGTTATTGCTCAAAACCGAAGCCATGTATTCAGCCGGATAATGGGCTTTAAGATAAGCTGTTTGGTAAGCAATCCAGGCATAACAAGTAGAATGGGATTTATTAAAAGCATAGGAGGCGAAGGCTTCCCAGTCCTTCCATATTTTTTCTAATTTTTTGCTGTCATGCCCTTTTGCAGCTGCTTGGTTGATGAATTTTGGTTTCATCTCATCCAGCACATTCTTTTGCTTTTTACCCATGGCTTTACGGAGAACATCCGCTTCACCTTTGGTAAAATCCGCTAATTTTTGAGATAGAAGCATTACCTGCTCTTGGTAGACCGTAATACCATAGGTCTCCTCAAGGTATTCCTTCATATCATCCAAATCATAGGTGATGGTTTCTAAACCATGTTTCCGCTTAATGAAACTAGGGATGTACTCCAATGGACCCGGCCTGTAAAGGGCATTCATGGCGATAAGGTCAGCAAAAACCGTAGGTTTTAATTCCCGCATGTATTTTTGCATGCCGGCAGATTCATATTGGAATATACCTACAGTTTCACCTCGCTGAAAGAGTTCATATGTTTTGACATCGTCAATAGGAAAGTTTTCCGGATCGAGCTCAATACCATGCCTTTCTTTGATGATGCGGACAGCATCCTTAATTAGGGTAAGGGTTTTTAGACCCAAGAAATCCATTTTTAGCAACCCGGCACTTTCCACTACGGAGTTGTCAAATTGGGTACAAACCATCTCCGAATCCTTTGCCAAGGCAACAGGCACGAAATTAGTAATATCATCCGGTGTGATTATGACCCCACAAGCATGTATCCCTGTGTTCCTCACAGAACCTTCCAGTACTTTTGCTTGGTTTATGGTTTTGGAGTTGTCGTCATTTCCCTTTGATATCCTGATTAACTCTAAGGCCTTTTCCAAGTTGTCGTTGTTGTTTTTAAGCTTTGCTGAGAGTTTAGCCCTGTCATTGGCCAACTCAAAGAGAGCTTTAAGTTTGATATCCGTAACCAACTTAGCCAATCTATCTGCTTCAGAAAGGGGAAGGTTAAGTACCCTTGCTGTATCTCGAATGGCAGACTTGGCAGCCATGGTTCCATAGGTTATGATTTGTGCCACCTGATTGGCACCATATTTTTTGATTACATATTCTATTACCCTTTGCCTGCCTTCATCATCAAAATCAATATCAATATCAGGGAGAGAGACCCTATCAGGATTAAGGAATCTCTCAAATAGTAAATCGTATGCAATGGGATCAACATTCGTTATACCCACGCAATAAGCAACGGCAGATCCTGCTGCAGAGCCACGCCCTGGTCCAACTGATACTCCCATTTCTCTTGCCGCTCCGGTAAAATCCTGTACAATTAAGAAATAACCGGGATATCCTGTCCTTTCGATCGTCTCCAATTCAAAATCCAATCGTTCGCGAATTTCATCAGTGATTTCTCCGTATCTTTTTTCGCGCCCTCGTATGTGAGGTGGCGAAGAAATGCATTCTCTCCTCTTTTTCCCCCATCTTCATCATCTTTAGGATCTACAAATTTTTCGGGAATGTCATATTTAGGCAAGAGTACTTCTCTTGCCAGCTTGAAAGGTTCTATTTTGGATACGATTTCATCTGTACAAGAAATGGCCTCGGGTAAATCTGCAAAGAGTTTCTTCATCTCCTCGGGAGATTTAAGGTAAAACTCATCATTTGGAAAACCATAGCGATACTCGCGTCCTCTTTTTCCTATGTATTTCTTAGGTTTTTCTACCAGCTCCCCATCTTTTACGCACAACAAAATATCGTGGGACTTGGCGTCTTCTTGGGCATTGTAATAGGTATTATTGGCAGCAAAATACTTTACATTGTATTTTGCTGCCCACTGAAGTAATACTTCATTTACCTTTTCTTCCTCAGGTATTCCGTGCCGATTAAGTTCAATATAGAAATTATCTCCAAATTGCTCGTGCCACCATACAAAGGCCTCTTCCGCTTGGGTTTCTCCCACATTAAGAATAAGATAAGGAACCTCTCCCCACAGGCCTCCTGTAGTAGCGATAAGGTCTCCCTTGTATTGCACCAAAACTTCTCTATCGATTCTAGGTACATAGTAAAAGCCCTCTATGTTGGCATAAGAAGCCAGTTTGGCGAGGTTATGGTAGCCCGCTTTGTTTTTAGCCAATAAAACAGTTTGGTAACCATCGTCTTTATTGGATTTATTTTTGCGATCTCTACAAAGGTTAAATTCACAACCTAGGATGGGTTTGATGTCATTGTTAAATGCTTCCTTTACAAAGTTAAATGCCCCCATCATATTGCCATGGTCGGTCATTGCCAATGCCGGCATCCCCAATTCTTTTGCCCTTCTAATGATGGCAGGAATTTCAGATGTAGATTGAAGGATAGAAAACTGGGTATGGACATGCAAATGCGTAAAAGGAGTATCCTTTAGGTCTGAAATATCTGCACGATCAGCGGCTTTAAGGATTTTTTGTGCAGATACTTTTACCTCATCTTTTGCGGCAGCAAAATTTGCCGCTTCCAGGTTCGGTGGTTCATAAATGATTGCATCCAGAGAGATTCCTTCAATGGGTGGCTGTACCCCCTCCTTGATAAGACCAAAAAAACATTTTGCTGTGGCATCGACATCATAAGCCGCATCGTGGGCATCCCCAAAACCTTCACCGAAAAGCTTCTGATGCAATTCAAACAAGGTAGGCCATTTGAACTTCCCTCCTTTGCCCCCGGAATGGCGCAAAATTCGGTTGAAATATCCTTGGTATCCAAGGCTTGTTTCTCCAAGTCAACAATAGGGCGTTCGGTTCTTAATAACTCAGCCCCTACAATCGAAATATCAAAACCTATATTGTGACCAACCAAGAAGGTTGTTTTCTTGAGATCTTCTTCAAAAATCTCCAATACTTTGCTTAGGTCATGTCCTTCTTTTAAGGCCCTTTGGGTTGAAATACCATGAATTTTTTCCGAATTATAGGGTATAGTAAAACCTTCAGGCTTAACAATATAATTGTTGTTAGAAATAAGCTTTCCTTTTTCATCATGAAGCTGCCAAGCCAATTGAACCAAACGAGGCCAATTGTCCAAGTCAGACATGGGCGCATTGTAGTTCCTTGGGAGTCCGGTTGTTTCGGTATCAAATATCAGGTACATAAATGTATATTGATGTAATTCATTAGTCTATTCTATACTTTGGATGAAAGATTTACCAAAGCAGGGATTTATTCATGGCAAAGCTAGCGACAATAGTGAAACTTTTCCTTTGTGGGTTGTCTTGCTAACCTGATTATTTTAACTCATTCAAAATATCATGTATTGGCCTGGTAATCTTTTGGTTATCGAAAGAATGAAGTTAAGTCCGGCAAATTCCATTGCGAAATCCGAGTTAAAAATACAGGTAAATAAAGGTTTCTGCCAGTATAATTTGAAAAATATCCGGGGCAAAAAAAGCCTGCCCACCGTTTAAAGGTAGACAGGCTTTAAAAGGACAAAAGGAGTTATTATTTATTGATGGAAAATTTGTCAACCGTTTCTCCATCCACATTGATGGTCTCAGCTTTCATGGTTTTTCCGTCAATTGTAATGTATTGATACAAGTGGTCTGCAGGGAACTGAATTTCTGCATAGGAGCCTGTTCCTATGTCTTTGTTTTTTCCTGTAGTGCCCACAGAGATCCAATATATTGTTCCGTCTTTAGGGCTATTTACAATTTCCCCACCGTTCAATGGCTTGGATCGCATATAATAGTGGAAATGCCCGCCCATGACCATGTCCACATGGTATTTGTCAAAAAGTGGTCCCCATTCGCCTTGGATATCTTCATAAGGCTCTACCTCATTGAAAGGAGGAAAATGAAATACAGCAATTTTCCATGTGGCATCTGATTCTTTCAATTTTTTTCTATCCACGCTGTTTGGTCTTCATTCGGGAAGGTAGAGTCAATCATCAAGAAGAGGGTGTTGCCATAATTAAATGCATAAGATCTTCCGGCCATTTCTGGTGATGGGCTATCGGACGGGTAACTTAGCATTTCTTCAAACATCCATGCACCCAAGCCATCTTGGCTATCGTGGTTGCCGGGCACCGCCATCAAGGGTTTTCTGGCAATTGTTTTTCCTGCATATTGAAACAATTTATCCCAATCATCCCTGTATAAACCTGTATTGACAAGATCCCCTGCGATATAATAGAAAGCAATATCAGGGTATCTTTTTTCTGCTTTTTGAATATTGTCCCCCCATACTTCATCCAGATGTACATCTCCGGACCAAACAAAGGAGAATGGTTTGTTTTTATCAGGAGCGGTGGTGAAGGTTTCAGGAGATGACCAACCGGATTTTTCATTTCCAACGATATACCCATATTTAGTATCAGGTTCTAAAGCCCTTATTTTGGCTGTAAACCTATTCATGTACCGATCATTTTGTAGGAGCCTGTCCTCCATTAGAAATTTTTCTGCCGGTACTTCCAAAGTATCATTGGATCCTACTTTCCAATACTTGGCGGTACCGGAGGCTACCGTTTCCGTGGTTCTCCACTGGATATCCATGGAAGTTTCAGGGGCATCACTCCAGGTAAGCAGCAATTGGTCAGGTTTTTCTCCGGTAGGGAAATCCGTTGTTCTAAAGGCCTTCACCATATGAGCTTCTCTAGCTCTACCTCTTATGGTTGTCAGCAATTGCTGCCCTTTAAGGGCTTCAGGTACAGAGGTAAGCGTAAGGCCACTCCAGTCGTGGTAAGTAAATGCCCCCACATCAAAAACCTCAAAATGTTGTTTTGCCGGAAAGATAGGAGTGATTTCTAATTGCTCTTCCGGATTTTGTGGAGCTAGACCTATGAAATAAACGGGTCGGTGTTTTCCAAAACCATTGATACCTAATTGAATTTCACCGGCATCAAAATCTTTTTGCCAGACTTCATAGGTATCGTGTTCATTTTGTACTTCCATATCAGTGAGGGTAAAACCCGAAGGCTTCAACCAAAAAGGAATTACTTCTTGACCTTTATTTCTCATTAGGGATACGGTGGTAGGTACATTTACCTCCATTTTCCAGTATTGTGTCGCTAAAGATTCTTTTTCTTTCTCGGTAAGGTATTGTTCGATAAACTTATGAGAAATGGTGTCTAGTTGAGCTTTATCCAACTCCTTATAAAGTCTCGTTACGACCCCATCCATGGTTTCTTTTACCGAAGGTAAAGTTTTGTTACTGTTTTCTTTTGGTCCGCAAGCATGTAAAATCAAAACTAAACAAGCCAATAATAGTGGTGTGGTTTTCATAATTGATATAATATTTAGGGCTCCGTTGTCTCTAAAAGCCATTTTTTTGTGTCAAATATTATTACGCATTAAATGGAAAACAGGCCATTTTATGCCATTGTTATGTTAGTTAACAATTAATTCATAATAAAAAACAATTTTTACAAATAGTCTCTTTTTTATAAGCGATGGTATTTACGGTGGAGGGCATTTATATGAAAAAGAAAAAAGCAGAGGCTCTGATGCAGAGACTTGTACAAAATGAAATTTCGAGACCGGAGTTTGAAGCGCTTTTAGAAGGCCTGGAAGACTCGGAAATGAGGAGCGGTATGGAGGAGAGTATGCGGAAACATTTTGATAAAGTCTTAAAAGATTATAAGAAAGACAAGAATGCAAATTTTGGAAATCAGAAAACAAGCAAATTGAAGTAAGAAAAGAGATAAAATATAAGGAGTAGACGTCCCATCAAGGACAAGGTTTGGATAATAACTTCCAATTTATCAATACAATAGAAAACTGAACATGCAAAACAATTAACTTATGAAAAAACATCGTACTAAAAAAATGATGAAGTGGATGGTGCCACTTCTCTCGGTAGGTATTATATCTACCGGATCAGTACTGGCTGATGCCAATGGAGCCTCTTTAATGGGGAGTTCCTTAAGGACTGCCACAGAATTGGAGGAGATGGTTGCAATAACTATCAACGGAAAGGTTACTTCCACAGGGGATGATTCAGGCTTACCCGGAGTAACTATTTTGGAAAAAGGAACAAACAATGGAACGGTAACGGACATTGACGGATCATATAGCATTGATGTAGCCGGACCAAATTCAGTATTGGTATTCTCTTATGTTGGGTTTGAAAGTCAGGAAGTTACTGTAGGGAACCGTACAAGTGTCAATGTGAGTATGGAAGAAGCAGCTACTGCAATGAATGAAGTAGTTGTGACTGCATTGGGTATCAAAAGAGACCAACGTTCTTTGGGTTATGATGTGTCTACTGTTTCAGCGGAAGACATTACACAAGTCTCCCAAGAAAACGTTTTGAGCTCTCTCGCAGGTAGAATGCCTGGTGTAACCATCAATCAGACCAGTGGGGCAGGTTCTTCAATCAGTATGGTAATTAGGGGAGCTTCCTCTTTGACTTCTGACAATCAACCGCTATTTGTGGTAGATGGTGTGCCAATGTCTAACTCACTGAATAATAATAGGGAAAATGGAAATGGTAACCAGGTCGATTATGGAAATGCCATTTCTGATATTAACCCTGATGATATTGCAGATATCAGTGTGCTTAAAGGACCCAGTGCGGCAGCATTGTATGGTACTCGTGCCGGTAATGGAGTAGTAATTATTACGACCAAATCCGGAAGCAAAGGAAAAAGTATGGGTGTATCTTTCTCTACGAGCAACGTATTTGAAAGACCATCTAGACTGCTTGATTTTCATTACAAGTATGCCAATGGTAACAGAGAAGGTGTATTTAACGACGGATCAGCCTATTGGGGTGGACCAGAGTTGGATGCCGGAAATATGGCAGAACAATGGAATAGCCCTGTAGATGAAAACGGTAATGTAACTCCTACTGAATTAAAATCTTATCCTAATGCCATGAAAGATTTTATGCAAACCGGGATAACATCTAATAACAACCTTGCAATCAGCGGTGGAGATGACAAAGCTACTTACCGGGTTTCTTATGGGAATATGGTACATCAGGGTATGATTCCTAATTCTGATTTATTTAGAAACAGCATTGCTGCTTCCTTGTCTTATGATGTTTTAGAAAACGTCACTTTAAATACCAATTTTAACTACACAAACAGTAAGTCGAATGATCGGCCTAGTACCGGTGATAGAAGAGGTAACCCACTTGAAGCTATCTATGCATCTTCATATATAGACTTTGAGCAAATGCGTGATATTTGGGTGCCTGGACAGGAAGACATTCAGCAGGTAAGGACCCTAATGGAGACAATCCTTATTTTATAGCTTATGGTATTCAGAATGCATTCAGAAGGGACAGGGTGTATGGAAATGTTTCTTTAGACTATAAAATCTCTAAAAATGTGAATTTCATGGTAAGGTATTCACTGGATCGTTCTGATGAAAACAGAGAAACCAAGATTCCTTATAGCTACAGTAGAATGGCAAAAGGTGGGTATTATAACTCTGACCTCTTGAATCAAGAGTCCAATGCTGACTTCTTGTTAAGCTATAACGATGACTTTGGTAAATTGGATTTCAATGCTTCTGCCGGTGGTAATATCATGAGCAGAATGGGAACCTCAGCAAATATAGGTGTTGGTGGAGACAGAAATAATGGGCTTGTAGTACCGGGTATCTACAATGCACAAAATATTCCTGCTGAAAACAGGTCTGTTAGCAATACATACTCTGACAAAAGGATCTATAGTATTTATGGATTGGCCTCTTTTGGTTACGCTGACCAATTGTATTTGGATTTGACGGCGAGAAATGACTGGTCTTCTACGCTTCCATTGGACAACAATTCCTATTTTTATCCTTCAGCATCTTTAAGCTGGTTGGCGAATTATACGCTAAATCTTCCTGAAACGATTGATATGTTAAAGGCAAGAGTAGGTTGGGCAAAAGTAGGTAACGATACGAGCCCATACAGATTGGTGCAAAACTTATCTACCGGTACTTACAATTCTATCAATGTTGCTTCCTTAGGATCTGGTATAAATAACCCTGATTTCCTACCGGAAGAAGCTACCTCTATTGAAGCAGGTATAGATTTGAACATGTTTGCCAATAAGTTGAGATTTTCCGGAACGTATTATGTGATCGAAAACAGAAACCAAATCTTCTCTGTAAATCTTCCTCGTTCTTCAGGGTTTAGCAGCAGACTTATCAATGCAGGTTTGATCGAAAGTAAAGGTATTGAGCTTAGTCTTGGAGGTACCCCACTTGACAGAAATGGTTGGAAACTGGACGTAGATTTTAACTGGAGTAGAAACAGGACCAGTGTATTGGAACTTGTAGAAAACTTTAACAGAATCACCCTATGGAGTGATAATGGTGGTGGAGCAATTACTTTCTTAGGAGAGCAAATTGGAGACCTTTACAGTAGAGGATTTGTACAAGTAGAAGATCCTTCTTCTCCTTATTACAAATGGCCTGTATTGAGCAGTGCCGGAGAATGGCAACGATTGTCTGCAGATGAAGACCTTAGAAAAGTTGGTAACTTCAACCCTGACTTTATTTTAGGTATGCAAACTGGACTAAGCTACAAACGCTTTGTATTGAATGCCAGCTTAGACTGGAGACAAGGTGGTGAGTTTATGTCCTTTACATATAGGTATGGAGAGTCTGACTGGAAATCACAAAGACAATTGGATAACCTGATCCCGGGTGGCTTGTATTCTGAAGATGAATTGGTGGCGCTGTTAAAATCAGATCCGGAAAAATACATCATCCCTGAACCAGGAAATTTCCCTAGAGTAGGTGGACATACTGCAGAAACAGGTGGTTTTGCAATTGATGAAAATGGATCAGACGGAGCTTTTGTACCAGGTGTGATTCAAACTGCCGGAGCGGATACCCCGGATGATTATTCTGATGATGTTTATACCGAGCACCTTGGTGGATCCGGTACCAATATCTACCCAATCACCAATACTTACCCATGGAGCTTTAATGAGCAAGTAACTTTTGATGCTTCTTTTATTAAATTAAGAGAATTGTCTTTAGGATATAAAATTCCAAATTTCAGTGTTTTCAGAAATGCTACGTTCTCTGTATATACTAGAAATATAATTTTATGGACAAAAGCAGATATAGGTATAGATCCTGAAAGAGCTTTCAGGGCTTCTGGTTCTTCTTTCCAACAAGGAATTGAGCGTCAAAATGTGATGCCGTGGAGTATTCCTGTAGGGTTCAAGCTCAATTTTAATCTTTAAAAAAGTCCTTAATTTGCATATCATGAAAAATTTATTTGAATTTAGAAAGATAGCCGTATTTCTCCTGGGACTTGTACTGGTCACCGGTTGTGATGACCAACTCAGTGAGATCAATACCAACCCTTATGGTATTGACCCGGCCAACGCCAATCCAAACCTTTTGATGCCCTCTGTATTGACTTCTTCAGCTCAAAGCTATTTGAACTTAGGTTTCAATGACTTGGCAGGGGCCATGCAATACACGCAGAAAAATGGTTGGTACAGTAGTCACAACAATTATGAGTGGGTTTCCAAAAGTTGGACTGGATGGTATGATATCTTAAGAACCAACAATCTGATGATTACCAGAGGTGAAGAAATGGACAATGCCTTCTTCCAAGGGGTAGGCCTTACCATGAAGTCTTTCGCTTTTGGAAATATTGCAGATTTATGGGGAGATGCACCATACATTAATGCCCTAAAAGGTGATCAAGGAAGTGATGAGTTTCAATTCCCTAAATTTGATAGCCAAGAGGTTATATATGATGGGATTATAGCAGATCTTCAAGAGGCAGCCACATTACTTGCTTCTGCTTCTACTGAAGGAGTGACTGCCGGAAATGATCTTATTTACGGAGCTGATATTGATAGCTGGAGAAGGTTTACCAATTCCTTATTATTGAGGTATTACATGCGGTTATCTGAAAAGAAACCGGATGTAGCCAAAGCTGGAGTGGAAGCCATCTATAGTAGCGGAATGTATATTCAAGACCCTTCTCAGGATGCAACCCTTGATTATACAGGAGGCGCAAACGATATCTGGATTACCCGTCATGTGCGGCTTAACCCTGATGACTTTCAGCGGTACCAGGCTTGTCAGACCTTTATTGATCAATTGACCATGACAGATGATCCAAGATTACCGGTATTCTTTGACTCTGTAAGGGTACAATGGGTTGAAGATGAAACTTTGAGTGTAGCGGCAGAAGACTTTATTAGAGCAAATGGAGAGCCTATAGAGTCTATCTATACCTTTGATCAATTTGAAGAAGAGTATGCTGATGTGAAATTTACACGCCATTTCAATCCTAATATGGCGGATTATAACTCAGATTTGTATGTAGGTTTGCCTCCATCCATCTTGACTCCGGAATCTTATAATGGTAACCCAATTCCAGGTCAAGGAACTCAAAACCTGCACGTTTCTCAACTAGATCCAATTTACAGCACCGCTGGTTCTGCTGGAGATATTCTTCAAGCTAGAATTATCTCTGCGGCTGAAGTAAGTTTTATCTTTGCTGAAGGTGCACTTAAAGGCTGGAGTGTAGGAGATGCCGAAACGCATTACAATATGGGTATTGAACAATCTCTTCAAGTGTGGGGTAAAGCGGACATGTACGAAGCGTTTGTTGCTCAGCCAAGTGTAATGTTTAATAGTACTTTAGAACAAATTATTACTCAGAAATGGGTGGCCAACTGGTCCAATGGTACGGAAGCTTTTGCTGATTACAGAAGAACAGGTTATCCTGATTTATCTGCCGGTCCATTGTCTCCTCAGCCTGAGGTAGCCTTAAGGTTCCAGTATGGAAATGATGAGTACAATAACAACTCTCACAATATAAATGCTGCACTAAGTAACCTTGAAGTCACTGAATTTTCCGGTAACTTTGGTGCGGATAGCCAATGGTCTAAGCCTTGGTTATATCAGGGAACAAACGTTCCTTTTTAAGTCTGAATTAATATATTTATTAAAGGTTCTCTGTCGGTTTTCGGCAGAGAACCTTTTTTATATTTATATGAAAATTAACTTTTTTCCAATTTCTAAAGCTGTTGTTGTAGGTCTTGCTCCTTTTAGCATTGCAAAGGTATGTACTTGGTTGGCCCATTGAGCCCTGAATTATCATCGATAACCAGCCAAATTATAGCCCCTATCAATTTGCATCTTAGAGATCAATCATTAACCGCCTAGTTCTTTGAATGAGAAATTGCTGTGGGTAGATTGGTAGTGAAACCGATGTTTTGAAGCTGTTTGAGTTGTAGATTAAGCCGGCAATGAGCGACATGCCTTGGGGATGCCAATAGAATTAAAGCTCTTTAGTAAGAGGTGAAAGGGTATGTGTTTTTCTTAGTAAGTCCAAAATAGCCTTCCTAGGACTGAGTTGCTTCCTATAACCAAATTTTAAGGAATAGGAAGTTTCTCCAGAGAGGTAGTTTTTTGAGATTTCCTGCTTGAGGTATCCAATGCTTTTTAATTCAGTCTTATTAATAGAGCCGGATAGGCTTAAAAATATTTTACCCTTTGATTCTAAATGGAGTTTTCACCGGTGGAAAACAAAAAAATCAGCCCCTGTAAGGGCTGATTTTCTTCATAGATTAGAATTTTACTTTTTACCTTTTTTATCAATCAAATCCATTCAAACCTTTTGTGCGAATGCCCGATATCCCCATGACTATTGATAAGAATAAAAGCCAGCAATATAAAAAATGCCAACATCAGTAACAGGATTTTTGTCCAAGTACTGGTTTTAGCAGGATGGGAAATAAAGTGCGCTTGACTTCTTGGGATTAGCGCAAGTATGATCACAAAATTTACAATATAGAGGAACTGCTCAATTCGGTAAAAACTTAAGAACGATCCTGTAAGTAGTATGGTATAAGTAATATATGCACCAAAATAACTGATAAATAGTGAAGAAATCTCTTTTTTACTAAAGGTGGCATTTTCTAGCTTCTTTTTATCTGAACCTATTTTTATCCAATAGACAGAAAGGCCTAATACGATAAATAAAGCAATTAACTGAACCACAAGTCTCCAGGTTTTCGGCTGATTTACAAATGCGGCCAGTGTTTCGGTAATGTCCTTCATTAGAAAAGATTGATGCCAGACAAAGAATGGTATGAGCAATACCAGGCCTACCGTAGGAATGATCAGGTTACTGGAGGTGAATTTTGTGTTTTGATTTTCTACTTTCCATGTAGAGGTAAAGGTGCCATAGGCCATTCCTACTCCACCAAAGAAGCCGAGTGAATATTCCATAACATTCCACATGTTAAAGGGGATTTGTGCCACATTTCCTAAAACTTGAAGAAAATTTCCGAAGGCAAACCCGAATCCCCCACCAAGGCCTGCATAAATAGCGACTCTCAATGCACTAAATTGTTTATTTCTTGAAAGAAAATAAATTAATGCTAAACCGGAGCCTGCGCAGATACCCCAGGCCTCTGACCTTGGAGGAGTCATCTCAAAACCCAACTGCTCAACCATAAGGAAATAAAAATCAGCCCACCTACGGCCATTTCTACGATTAGCTGGTGCCATTTTACTTTTTCTCCGGATTATCGGCCAAGGCCAGTCCAAAAAGCCCCCCGCCTACTAATCCATACAGCCCACCTACGATAAAGAGACTAAAAAGACCGTAATACACATTCAAAAACTCTGTGCCCCTGCCATAACCTACAAGAATACCATAGCTCATCATGCCTCCAAAACCCCATCCCACAGCCCCGGCAAAAGCGGCTTTGATCGCCTTGTTGTACCAGTCCTCTCTTTTGGCAAGTAGGAGTATACTAAGAGCGCCTATACCGCCGGCCCAAGCTGCACCTTGTTCATGACCAAACTGCCCGCGGATAGCCCAAGCTGTGGCTAAAGCCATACCTGCAAGGATGATGGATAGGATGGTGTTTTTATCTAAATGTTTCATAACCGGAAAAGGGATAAAGGTTGAAGAAATTTTGGGTATGTTTTTATAGTATACCTAAGGGTACAAAAAAGTACCATTCAAAATAATGGCATTATATGAACGGTTCTGAGGGATTATTTGGCGGTTAATTGAGTAGAGGATATTTTTGATGGCGAAAAGAGCGGAAGACTTATTTCCCAGCAAGGTATCGCTTTCTGTATTCTATAGGATTACATCCTTTTACTTGCTTGAATTGCCTGGCAATGTTTTTACTGTCATTTAAGCCCAGATCCATGGCAATCTCAAAAACTGTTTGATCAGTTTCCAGAAGCTTTTGCGTAAATTTTTCTATCCGCAGGTTAAAAATATATTTGTAAATGGGATAGCCTGTAATTTGTAAAAAGCGCTTTTCAAGACTTCTTCTGGAAAGGGGTACCTGCTTTACTACTTCTTCTACCTGGAGGTTTTTCTCAATATTTTTATGGATATATTTCAATGATGAAGCGATATGGTCATCATTGGTTGCATAGATATCGGTAGACTGCCGGGTGATGACTTGGGTGGGTTTTACCCGAATATCATAGAAATTTGAAGCACTGGTTTGGATCATTTGTTCCATTAACTTGGCAGTATCGTACCCCCTTTTTCTATATCCAAGCCAATACTTGATAGTGGAGGATCTGATAATTCGCAAAGCATTTCATCATTATCTACGCCCAAAACAGCAACTTCTTCAGGAATCCGGATTTTATTTTGCTTGCAGGCTTCGGTAATATGGAGCCCTTGGTTGTCATCACAGGTCATCAGAGCAATGGGTTTTGGCAAAGACAAAAGCCATTTACTCAAAGAATTACTTTTGTAGTACCACAAGTCCGTAGAACGGGATTTTCTGTGCTCAAAGTAATTTACTTTGTAGCCCATTGCGTTGATTTTTTTCAAAACCCTCAGCCCGTTCTCTGGACCAAACAATATCATTGAAACCATAAAAGGCAAAGTTTTTAAAGCCCTTTTTAAGAAAGTAGGAAGCCCCCATTTCACCGGCTTCATGGTAAGCACCTGTAATATTTGGAATTTCTGTAAATCGCTCTTTAAAATCCTGCGCAACCACGGGGATTTTTGAATCGACAAGAAGGTCAAGGTCTATCTCATTGTATAATTGCCCGATGATACCGTCAGCCCCCCAATCCTTGGCCCATTCGAGTATGCCCTTAATACCTATTGTTTCCCTATAGTAAAGTGGCATGCGGCAATAGGACCAAGGTCCATGCTCAGTAGAATATTTTGATATTCCCTTTAATAAACTCTTACTGTACTCTTCGGCAAAATCCAAGAGCAAAATAATTTTATACATTTTTTACTTAAAGATATCCTTCAAACTTTTGGTAGCATTGGTGACCAAAGGTTTGGCCCATATGCCAATGCTTAAGATGTATCCTAAAGTAATCAAAAGAAATAACATGGACAATTTAAGTCCTACAAGTTCTGCCAATCCACCAATTATTAGCGGCACAATTGCTCCTCCTGCAATTCCCGTACATAGAATCCCTGAAAAGGTCCCGTGGTGTTGAGGTACGGAGTTGAGTGCCAGAGAAAAGATAATGGACCACATTACAGAAGCAAAAAAACCGGTCAAAGGAAAAGCGATAAGTGCTACATTGGCAGGGCCGAAAAGACCCGCTAACAAAGCCAAGATGGCTCCGGTTGTAAAGAAAATCAATACGGTTCGGCTATCAAGAAATTTAAGCAAAACAAGTCCCAATAAGCAACCTACAGTTAATAAACCCCAAAAGTAAGAGATAACAATTGCACCTGTAGTAGATGGATCTATGCCGTGATAAGACTGGAGAAATTTCGAAATCCAGTTGGCTATGCCTTGTTCTGTTCCCACGTAACAAAAGATTCCTAAGAAATACAATAGCACATACTTATTGGCCAATAGCTCTTTGAAGGCCACACCCACATCAATTTTCTCATCCTCTTTGAGCTCCACTTTTGGAAACTTAGCAAAATAGATAATGATAACCATCAGAAAGGCTATGGCAGCAAACACCCAATACAATGAGACCCATTTCAGGTTTTCCGGAACCATAGGGTTTAAAAACGAAAATATCAATGAGTTGTCTGAGGTATGAATATTGGTTACCAAATAGCTGTAAAGCATGGGACTAAGAAAAGAAGCAGCTCCAAAAGCCAGTTGGCCCATAACGGAATTAAAAGCAAAATGCTCTTCACCACCTGCAGTTCTAAGTAGTGGGTTGATCACTACTTGTAGAACGGCCATTCCAATGCCAATGATAAACAGAGAAGTCAAAGCAATGGTAAAACTTGGAATAAAAGCAAATAGTAAGGCACCAATAAATGCCATGGTAAATGCAAAGATCAACATTTTCTTTTCTTTGTATTTTTCTACCAGTATTCCGGATGGAATGGACATCACTGCATAGGCTACAAAAAAGAAAAAGGTAAAAAACCTGCCAGCCCAATACTCAAAGTGAAACTATCAATAATATCAGGAATGATAGGTCCAAGAATATTGGTAAGAAATGAAATGACGAAAAAATCAATAATATGAGGGCAACGATAAGTGTGTTTTTTTCATGTCATTAAATGGTTATGCGTAGCAATAATATTCTATAATAAATTTGGAGGTTTTTTTGCAAAAGCGGGAAAAAGGAGCTGATTAAACAGCTTTTTTGGTGGCATTGACAGGCAAATCTACAAGGGCAGCAGCTCCCAATAGTGCAATGTCTTCGTTTTTAGTCAGGTGGATCTTTAACTTTTTAAATGATTCAGGATAGATAAAGTCACTGAAACTTTCGCGCATGGCTTCCTCAAAATATGGATAGGCATTGGCTACTGAACCACCGATTACGATTGCCTGAGGATCATAAGTATACATGACCACTTGCACTGCCGCTCCAAAATGTTGACCAAAGGCTTTCCACTGCTCCAATGCCTCTTTTTCACCATTTTTGGCTGCGGTAAAGGCATCTAATGCGGTGGTTTGGTACTCTGCGCTAAAAAGTTTCCACTGGCATAGTATTCTATATTATGGTTTAGGTAAGGGAGTAGACCAATTTCGCCTGCGCCACAGTTTACCCCGGCATAAAGCTTATTTTTAATTATAATTCCCGACCCTAATCCTGTTCCAATAGATAGGCCTACCATATTACTATAGTCTTTTCCCTTTCCAAATTTATGCTCTCCTATCGCAAAACAGTTGACATCATTGTTGACGAAGACCGGAAGCTTAAACTCTTTTTCAAGAATATCTTTTAAGGCCACTTTTTTCCAAGAAGGTATATTGGTTACATTATATACAATTCCTTTTTCCACATCCACTACTGATGGTACACCTATACCTATTCCCTCTACCTCGTAGGCAGTAAGTGGTTTAATAAATTGTTTCACCTGGTTAAGTGTTGACTGAAGGTCATTTTTTTCTTTCAAAAGAGCCTTGGTCTTGTGAATGATTTTTCCTTCATGTTCAATACCTACCTGTATTTTCGTTCCTCCTAAATCTATTCCTATGTTCATTGTTTTAAGTCGGGTATTTTTAAAAAAAATCAACGACAAATATATCTCAACTTTAACCTTTTAACAACCCAAAATTGAAGTTTTAGGAAAAGTTAACCTTTAGTAACTACCTGAAAAACAGTGGATAATCAAACTATATATTTGTTTAGATTCTAATGATATACTTAAAAAGGTTCGTTAGGGCTATTTGAGAGCAATTGTTTTTTTAATAGTCCGAAACCGAAAATAACTGTAATGTATTTGTTGGATTGAGAAAATTGAGCAACCACAGTGGTATTAAAGAAACTATAAATACTGTGAAATCTTAACAAGACTATATATCTTAAAGCATCATTTTATTTTTAAATAATAATAAATAGCAAAATGACAAAGTCTTGAATAAAGCCAAATGGTCTTTTATAATCTGGTCTATATATTTTACAATTATATCGAATTTAATTAATCGAGCATACAACTAACAATAATCCTTTAACAATGCAATTTCAAAGTAAAAAGCCCTTATTTTTATATGCTTTTTATCACTATTGGGACTATTTGCAGGCACCATAAATGCGCAGGAAGAACCTAGTGGAATTTATTTAACCTGGGAAAAAGATCCTACCAGTACAATGACAATTGATTGGCATTTAAAATCCAATGCCACGCAAACATTATATTATCGAAAAAAGGAGATAAAAATTGGATGGAGAAAAGTGGTAAAGTGAATAATTTCCCATTTTCGGATCGTAAAATACACCGGGTTTTTCTTGAAGGGCTGATGGCAAACCAAGCCTATGAAGTTAAATTCGGAGCCCATGATAAAGTATATTATTTTAAAACCATGCCAAATGATATTTCCAGAAACCCTATCAAATTTGCGATAGGCGGAGACACTATGCATGATCAAAAGGTAATGGAAAAAACCAACCTTCAAGTATTGCCTTACAATCCAGACTTTATTATCATTGGAGGTGATCTTGCTTACGCCAATGGAGACGGAAAAAATGTTAAAAGGTGGTATGCCTGGTTTGAAGCTGTAAAGAATACACTGATACAAGACGATGGGCGGATCATTCCTATCATGGTAGGAATTGGAAACCATGAAGTCAAAAGTGGCTTTGATGATGAATCCATCGCCGAGCATTTGAAAATTGAGAAAAGAAAAGAAAGCGCTCCTTTTTACTATAATCTCTTTGCTTTCCCCGGACAACCGGGCTATGGGGTGCTGGAGTTTGGCAATTACCTAAGTTTTCTCTTTCTTGATTCGGACCACACCAATGCCATCGATGGGCCACAGAAGGATTGGCTTGCCCGTGAACTGGCGCTTCAGAAAGAAAAAACACTGCACATATAATGGCCATTTACCATGTGCCGGCTTACCCTTCGGCCAGATCATTTACAGGGACGACTCAAACGATGATTCGAAAACATTGGGTTCCTTTATTTGAAAATTCAAGTATGAATTTGGCCTTTGAAAATCACGATCATGCGTACAAACGAACCTATCCTATAAAGAACAATAATGTAGATGAGGATGGAATCGTCTATATAGGTGATGGTTCTTGGGGTACCAGGCCCCGAACCGTGCATAATGCGGCAAGTACTTGGTATTTAGAGACCTCACAATCGGTGAGAGCATTTACACTCGTAACCCTACAGGGCAAAAGTTTTAATATTATTACAGTAGATGAGGATGGAGACATCATCGACAGTTATCCAAATAATCCATTGATAAAACCATGAAAAATTACCGAAAATTACTAAGTTATTCTTTTCTCTTATCGCTATTGATAATCAGTGCAGCTTGCAGTGGAGAAAATACATCCAAAGCAGTTGAAGAAAAAGACGAAACAGCTGTTCAAGAGACAAAGCTTACCACAGAAGAATATGAGCATATTTTTGGTGAAGATAGACCTTTTGCTCAGTGTCATGCTTCCACCATTACCGGCTTAGGTAATGGGAAATATTTAACCGCTTGGTTTGCAGGCTCACATGAAAAGCACAATGACGTAGGAATTTGGGTGTCTAAAGGTAAAGCCGGAGATTGGAGTGAGCCTGAATTATTGGTAAAAGTAAGAAATGAACCACATTGGAATCCTGTTTTATTCAATGCCCCAGACGGCAAAGTATATTTGTATTTTAAAGTAGGAAAGGAAATTGACTATTGGGAAACTTGGGTGCAATACACTGAAGATGGAGGAGAAACTTGGTCTGAAGCAAGAGAATTGGTACCGGGAGATAAAGGTGGCCGTGGTCCTGTTAGAAACCATATGTTGGTTTTATCTGACGGTACTTGGCTGGCTCCTGCCTCTGATGAGAAAAATAAAGTATGGACAGTATTTGTTGACCGATCTGAGGATGAAGGAAAAACTTGGACTGCCACAGATAAATTGGATATGGATCGCTCAGTAATTACAGGAGAAGGAGTAATTCAACCAGCCCTATGGGAGTCAAAACCTGGTCATGTACACATGCTGATGAGAAGTAGCTCAGGAAATATCTGTAGGTCTGACTCAGAAGACTATGGTAAAACTTGGTCTGAGGTTACCGAAATTGAATTGCCCAATAACAACAGTGGAATTGATATTGCCCATATAGAAGGGGAGAAAATTGCTTTGATCTATAACCCTGTTGCTGAGAATTGGGGAGATAGGTTCCCCATTTCCATTGCTGTTTCTGAAGACAATGGAAAAACCTGGCCTTTGAAATTTGAGATAGAAAAGGGTGAGGGAGACGATGAGCTTTCATATCCTGCTATGTTTTATGAAGACGGTCACTTGGTCGCTTGTTATACCTGGAACCGAGAAACGGTTGCTTTTTGGAAAGGTAAACTTGAAGGGATTTAAATTTTAGTATTAGATGCGAACTATATTTTGTAGCTTACTTATTCTATTGCTTCAAGGTCAAGCTGTTTTTAGCCAACAAGAAATGACTTACGCTGAAAAATTGGGATTTCCTAAAGGGAAGAAGGTGGTTATCTTTCATGTAGATGATGCAGGGATGTCCTATGAATCCAATGAAGGAGCTAAAAAATCAATACATGCTGGTGTAGCTACTTCTTGTAGCATTATGATGCCCTGCCCTTGGGCCGCGAGTTTTGTAAAAGACGCAAAAGAAGATCCTATGGATGCAGGACTCCATTTGACATTGACCTCTGAATGGAAACATTACAGATGGCCTCCACTAGCAGGTAAGGCGGCAGTACCGGGCTTGGTCGATGAAGAAGGAGCAATGTGGCCTTCGGTAGCTGAAGTTGTAGCCAATGCGAGCCCGGATGAAGTAGAAATAGAAATCCGTGCTCAGATTGACCGTGCTTTGTCCCTAGGGTTGAAACCAACCCATATGGATAGTCATATGGGAACCCTATTTTATCATCCGCCCTTTCTTGAAAGGTATATTAAAGTGGGGATAGAATATGGTATTCCTGTAATGTTTCCGGGAGGGAACAATAAATTATTAGGGATTTCCATGAACAGCAATTTGATCAAACAACTCAAAAGACAAGGCAAATACAAAGAAGGAATGAAATTGCCCAATAATCCTATTATGGAAAGAACTCCCTTAGTAGCCCAACAATTGTGGGAGGCAGGCTTGCCCGTTTTGGATGATTTACATACCACAAGTGGTAACTGGACGCCGGATCATGAAGTAAGTGATGAGGAGTTAGGGGCCTACAAAGTAGAGAAATGTAAAGAATTACTCAGGCTTATGGAGCCCGGTTTGGCCATGGTGATTGTTCACAGTAACGGAGATCGAAATACATTTGACAGAATAAGTGGCTCGGGCAAATCCAGGTATGCAGATATGCTGGCCATGACCTCTCCGGAACTACAGAAATTCATTGAAGACGAGGGAATTATTTTAACCACCTGGTCTGAAGTAATGGAAAGAAGAAAAAAGTGAAATGAATAAGATAGTTTTTATAGGCATATTTTTGCTTAGTATTTCTGCTTTTGGCCAGTACATTCCTAAAGATAAAGTGGTCGTTAGCGAAAACTTGATTTTTCCTCTTCAACAAAATCATGTGCATGGAAGCAGTATTGTCTCTTTGCCCAATGGGGACTTACTCACAGCTTGGTTTGAAGGCTCAGGAGAACGAAAGGCAGATGATGTGCGCATTATGGGTGCCAGGCTAAGAAAAAGGATAGCCGATGGGGTGAACCGTTTCTATTAGCGGATACCCCCAATATTCCGGATTGTAATCCCGTGCTTTTCCTTAATCAAGAAGGGAAGCTCTTTCTGGTTTGGATTGCCGTTCAGGCCAACCGATGGGAGCAGTCCATTTTGCGGTTTAGAACTAGTACAAGTTATGAAAATGCAGGCGCTCCCATTTGGAGTTGGCAGGATAATATTCTGCTCAAACCCGGTGAAATATTTCATCAGGAAGTTGCCAAACGATTTGAAGAATTGCCTGAAAATAACTCTGGGTGGTCTGAATATGCTCCACAATATGACCAAATGATCATTGAGGCCAGCAAGGATAGTAAAAAATCCAGTATTGGATGGATGACCAGAATAAAGCCGATTGTGCTTAACTCAGGAAGGATTTTATTACCCCTTTATTCAGATGGTTTTAATTTTTCCATGATGGCCATTTCTGATGATGATGGGGCCACCTGGTTTCCGAGCAAGCCCTTGGTGGGAAGAGGTCCCATTCAGCCGGCACTGGGGCAAAGAGAAAGTGGCGAAATTATGGCCATAATGAGGGATAGTGGAGATGCTCCTACCAGAATCCATAAAAGCTACTCCCAAGATGATGGAATGACTTGGTCTGCTTCAGAGAAAACCAGCATACCGAATACTGCAAGTGTAGAACTGCTGGTATTGGACAGTGGTACCTGGCTTTTCTTAGGAAATGATATAGATGATGGCAGGTACAGGATTTCTTTATACATCTCAGATGATGAAGGGCAAACATGGAGAGGAAAGATTTATTTGGAAGATGAAAAGAAAGAGGTTGGCGGCTTCTCTTACCCTTCTATGATACAGGATACAGATGGAATGGTACATGTCACTTATTCCTACCATTTGAATAAAAAAGGTAAATCCATAAAATATTTAAAAATTGATCCAAAAAACTTTTAAAGCAAGTAGCCCATATTGAAAGGTATTATGTATTATATATAACTCAATCACTTACTTGATTCAAGTAAGATAGATTAAGCTTTAGTAGTTAGGTTAGGTAAGTTTTGTCCGCTCATGTTTTATAACGGGGCGGACAAATTTATTTATACCCTTTCTAGTAATAATGAATATATAGCCGGTATGATTTTGATATTGTCGCACTATCAAGGACTCATACACTTTAAATTATTAACCACATTAATTTACCATGAAATACTTACACTTAAAACTATTTGTTTTTGTTGGTTTGTTTCTTGGCTTTTGCAAGTACAAGGGCAAACAATTGCCATCCAACAGCCGAAGGGTTCACCAAGATGTCTCTTTTGTTCAGGAGTATGCCATTAAATATTATTCCGAAGGGGCTACTAGGCTAGAAAGACCATGCAGACAGGAGCGAGACCATTTACAATAGTATCATCAGACTGTTGGTGACCGCATGCAGCTTTTTTATATCAGAACCTTGACACCGGACAAGACCTACCTGGCCATGAAAGACAAAAATATTGTAGGAATCAGCACGGTAGCAGATCAATTGTATTAATTAGATGACCAAGCAAGTATTTAGCAATGCTTGGGCAGGGAGCCTATACCTCCAACACGAATTACCAAGTGCAGCCTCTTTTGCTCATGGAAAAGACTTTACATTTTTGGTTTCAGATGGAGTGGAAATATCCACTTGGTAAATAAGGAAGGTGTTTCCTATAAGGGCAAGATCAGTGGATCACCGGTAATAGAAATCAATACCTATGATGCCTCCTCTGAAAGGTTTTTACTATTGGCAGAAAACAAGTTGATGTCTTTTTCACCAGCCGATACAAAATTAACAATTCTTACAGAGGGCGGTGGTTTACCAGTTTTGTAGTACGTGAAGGGAAAAATAAACTTGCCGTAGGTACCAAAGATGGCTATTTTGAATGGGACCTACTAAGCGATAAAAAAATTGGGAGCGAACAGCCGTATTGGCCTGTACTGACCAGCCTTACAGAAATCAACGGCTTGCTGTGGTTTGGCTCAGAGCAAGGAGCATTCATGGAAAGGGAAGATGGCAAGTTTAATTATTATTTTGGTGAGCGGTGGTTACCCGGAGACAAGGTATTGCATATCAGCCAAAAGAATGCAGATGAAGTGTTGATCTTGACAGACAAGGGGCTGGGGAAGTTGGTGTTTATGTCACAAACCTTGGCAGAAAAAGCAGCCTATTATGAGAAGCAGGTAAGACATCGCCATATTCGACATGGCTTCAATGCCACCCTCACCCACATGGAGAAGGGTAATTTTAATACTGGAAGGATCAAAGATTCAGACAATGACGGCTTATGGACTTCTATGTATTTGGGCGGGCAAGCTTTCCGTTACGCAACTACCGGTTCTCCAGAAGCCTTGCAAAATGTGAAAGAATCATTAGATGCCATGGAAAGACTGTATACTATCAATGATATTGGAAGGTTTTCCTGCAAGGTCATTTTCCAGAAGTGCTTCAAAGATCAGCTTGGAGGGTCTAAACATTGGCAAGATATTGAAGATCCCGAATGGGTTTGGAAAGCTACTACAAGTAGTGATGAAGTAATAGGTCATGTATTTGTTTTTGGAGTGATTGCTGAGCTGGTAGACAACGAAGCTTTGCGCAAACAAGCCATAGGATTACTGGATCAAGTAATGACGCATATTGTAGAAAATGATTGGTACCTGATTGATTTTGATGGTAAACATACAACTTGGGGACGGTGGAATCCTGAATATGTAAATGGTTTTCCTACCATGGTTGGTGACAGAAAACTAAACTCCTCCAATATCATTGCCATGTTACAAACAGCCTATCACTTTACCGGAAAGGAAATGTATAGAAAGGAAGCTTTCAAATTAATGGATAAGCATGGTTACTTAGAAAATCTGATGCGTCCGATGAGGGAAATAGGACAAGCCAAGGAAGGAAGCGATGATTGGGCAGCAATGTTGTCTCAAAAATGGAACCACTCAGATGACGAGATGTATTTCCTTGGTTACTGGGGGCTTTATCGATATGCCTTTACGGATGAGTTGAAAGAGAAGTATAAGCAAGCAATTAAAGACCATTGGGAGGCCGAACGTCCGGAGAAGGATGGCTTATGGAATATCTTTGGAGCATTGATAGATCGAGAGGATTTTGACCTTGAAGAGGCTATTTGGTACCTTCAGGAATACCCATTGGATATGATTAATTGGAATGTTAAAAATAGCCATAGAAAAGACATTGAACTATTGGAACCAAATTTTCGGAACCAAAGCACCAAAGAGGTGCTTCCACCAGATGAATTAAAAATGCGCCGTCACAATGGCAATAGGTTTGAGCTGGATGGGGAAGAGATGGAAAAGAAGAAATGAGTGCCGGTGATATTTGGCTTCTACCGTACTGGATGGGGAGATACCTTGAGGTAATAAGCAAGCCGGTTAGCAATTAACCAATACTAGAATGAGGTAAAGGGTATAGAAATGTTATTAGACAATATTCAAACCTTATTTTAGCCCCTCATCAACAAAACATAATTGAAATAGTACATCTATAATCAATTGCTGTATTACTAAAGAGTGGATCGTTAGCTTATTAAGAGGCATTGTAATAATTAACTTTCTGTTTATTTAGGGAATTGTTTGTCCGCTCATGTTTTATAACAGGGCGGACAAATTTATTTATGGCCTGTATCAGGAATAGGATCTTCCAATTTTTCTGCTACTAATTTGCAATTGATTTACCTGTCTATTATTTATCAACCATTTTATTTTAATATGAAAAAAATAAATTTAAAGCTTCTCATTATTGTTGGTTTGTTTCTTGGCTTCTTGCAAGTACAAGGGCAACAATTGCCATCCAACAGCCGAAGGGTTCACCAAGATGTTCCTTTTGTTCAGGAGTATGCCATTAAATATTATTCCGAAGGGGCTTCTAGGCTAGAAAAAGGTCTATGCAGACAGGAATGGTACCATTCAGATATTAGGCCAATCAGGACTGTTAAGACCGCATGCAGGTGCTTTTTTATATCCGGGAACCTTGACACCGGACAAGACCTACCTGGCCATGAAAGACAAAAATATTGTAGGAATCAACTTTATTGTATGCGATCAATTTGTATACTTGGATGACCGAAGCGGTATTTAGCAATGCTTGGGCCGGAGCCTTTTATTTAAAACATGAGTTGGCAAGTGCAGCTGTTTTGCTCATGGAAAAGACTTCACCTTTTTGGTTTCAGATGGAGAAAATATCCGCGGTAAATAAGGAAGGTGTTTCCTATAAGGGCAAGATCAGTGGATCACCGGTAATAGAAATCACCTATGATGCCTCCTCTGAAAGGTTTTACTATTGGCAGAAAACAAGTTGATGTCTTTTTCACCTGCCGATACAAAATTAACAATTCTTACAGAGGAGCAGGGTTTACCAGTTTTGTAGTACGTGAAGGGAAAAATAAACTTGCCGTAGGTACCAAAAGTATGGCTATTTTGAATGGGACTTACTTAGCGATAAAAAAGTGGGGACAAAGCAGCAGGCTTTGCCATGGCTGTACTGACCAGCCTTACAGAAATCAACGGCTTGCTGGCGGTTTGGCTCAGAGCAAGGAGCATTTGAAGGGAAGACGGCAAGTTTAATTATTATTTTGGTGAGCAGGTGGTTACCCGGAGACAAGGTATTGCATATCAGCCAAAAAAATGCAGATGAAGTGTTGATCTTGACAGATAAGGGGCTGGGAAGTTGGTGTTTATGTCCCAAACGCTTGGCAGAAAAAGCAGCCTATTATGAGAAGCAGGTAAGACATCGCCATATTCGACATGGCTTCAATGCCACCTCACCCAAATGGAAAGAAGCGATGCAGGAAGACTGGCGGATTCAGACAATGACGGCTTATGGACCTTCAATGTATTTGGGAGGAGAAGCATTTCATTATGCCGCAACCCGGATCTCTGAAGCCCTACAGAACATAAAAGGAGTCATTGGACGCTATGGAAAGAGGCTTTATACCATAAATCCGGTAGAAGGGCTTCCTTCAAGATCCTTCTTTTAGAAGTATATATTGAGAAATTAGCTGACCCGGACAGGTGGCAGCATGCAGCTGATCCTGAGTGGGACTGGAAAGCTACCACAAGCAGTGATGAGGTAATTGGACATGTATTTGTTTTTGGAGTAATTGCCGAATTGGTAGACAACGAAGCATTGCGTAGGCAAGCCATAGGCTTATTGGATCAAGTGATGACGCATATCGTAGAAAATGACTGGTACTTGATTGATTATGATGGTAAACATACCACCTGGGGAAGGTGGAATCCTGAATATGTAAATGGTTTCCCTACCATGGTTGGCGACAGGAAACTAAACTCCTCCAATATCATTGCCATGTTACAAACAGCTTATCATTTTACCGGCAAGGAAATGTACAAAAAGGAGGCTTATAACTTAATGGAAAAGCATGGTTACTTAGAAAACCTTATGCGACCTATGGAAGTTATTGGAAAAGCAGAAGAAGGAAGTGATGATTGGGCTGCTATGCTATCTGAATCTTGGAATCATTCGGATGACGAGATGTATTTCCTTGGTTACTGGGGGCTTTATCGATATGCCTTTACGGATGAGTTGAAAGAGAAGTATAAGCAAGCAATTAAAGACCATTGGGAGGCCGAACGTCCGGAGAAGGATGGTTTGTGGAATATCTTCGGGGCATTGGTAGATCGTGAGGATTTTGATCTTGAAGAGGCAATTTGGTACCTTCAGGAATACCCATTGGATATGATTAGCTGGAGTGCAAAAAACAGCCATAGAAAAGACATTGAAATTTTGGAGGAGAATTTTAGAAGACAAAGCACAAGTGAAGTGCTACCTCCCGATGAATTGGCCATACGTAGACATAATGGAAATCGATTTACTTTGGATGGAGGTAATGCCGGAACCCAAGAGTATAGTGCAGGTGATATATGGCTATTGCCTTATTGGATGGGGCGATATCTAAACGTAATCAGCGACCCTTTAATAAAATAAAAATGAGCTTCAATAATAAAATTCAGTCCGGAGAATTGGTGCTTGGTACTTGTGTTACGTCAAACAATCCCTTGTGGCCAAAAGCGCTGGCTACCTCCGGCTTGGATTTTGTTTTTATTGATACTGAGCATATTTCCCTTTCACGAAAAGACCTAGCTGTCTTATGTGATGCTTATAAAGGTAGAGAGATTGTTCCCATAGTACGGGTTTATAAAGCTGATCACCACCTGATTTGCCAGGCCATTGATGCCGGGGCTACAGGGGTTGTAATTCCGTATGTTGAATCCGTACATGAGGTTCAAGCATTAATTGGTGCAACCAAATTCAGACCTTTAAAAGGAGAAAAATTAAATCTGTATTTAGAGGGAAGAGAAAAAGTCCCCCGGGGCTGGAGGAATATTTGACCAAATACAACAAAGGACACCTGAGTATAGTGAATATTGAAAGTGTGCCTGCATTGGAGAAATTGGATGAATTATTATCTTTACAGGGTCTTGATGGCGTATTTATAGGCCCTCATGATTTGTCTGTAAGTATGGGGATTCCTGAAGCTTATGATCATCCTGATTTTATTAAGGCCGTAAGGCAGATCATTCAAACGAGTAGAAAGTTAGGCTTGATGGTGGGCATTCATTTTTCTGAGACCATTGAAAGACAAGTTTTTTGGATAAAGGAGGGGTGAATATGGTGGTCCATAGTTCCGATTATGCGTTATTTACACAGCGATTAAACAAGGACTTGGAACAGGTGAGATCCAACTTTGGGGATGCGGGCAACAGAGTTCAAGGAACCTCCGATAGTCCTGTGATATAAAATTTTCTTGTGAACTTATTTAAACTGATATAAAATGACAAAAATAACAGAACAACCCTCCTTGTACAGGCATTTGGAGAAAATGTCCATTGAGGAGTTGACTGCCAATATTAACAATGAAGACAAGAAGGTGGCCCTTGCCATTGAAAAAGCATTGCCGGAAATCAACCTGTTGATTAAAAACATTGTTGATAAACTTGAAAATGGAGGCAGGCTATTTTATTTAGGTGCCGGAAGTGGTGGCAGACTTTCTGTATTAGATGCAATAGAGCTTCCTACCACTTACGGAATACCCAAGGGGAAAGTGAATGTTATTTTGGCTGGCGGAGTGGATCGTTTGATCGAGGCGAGAGAAGAAAAAGAGGATGATCCAAATGCCGGATGGGAAGCATTGAAAGGCTATGAGGTTTCAGAAAATGATTTTGTTCTAGGGATTTCAGCGAGTGGGACTACTCCCTTTGTATTGGGCGCTTTAAAATCATGTAGAGCAAATGGTGTATTAACAGGTTGTATTGTAAGCAATCCTGAGTCACCCATTGCGTCAAATGCAGATTTCCCTGTGGAGGTAATCACCGGGCCGGAGTTTGTTTCCGGAAGTACCCGAATGAAGTGTGGCACTGCACAGAAAATGATTTTTGACATGATTTCCACTACCAGCATGATTCGCTTAGGCAGGGTGGAAGACAATAAAATGGTCAACGTTTTATTGATCAATGACAAGATTGTTGATAGAAGTGTGAAAATGCTTATGGAGCGAGCAACAATGGATAATTATGAGGAGGCCAAGGCCTTATTGATGGACAAAGGTTCTGTTAAATCAGCTTTAGAATCTTTAGGGAAATACAAGAAAGAAAGATAGGGCAAATCCCGAAAAACAAAAAGGGTTCTGAAAATTAATTTCAAAACCCTTTTTGTTTTTTCGAGAAAAGATGTTAATCAATCCACTACCTTTTCAGCCAATACAATAATTTTATTGTCATTAACCTCCACTACTCCACCATCTACCACCAATGACTTTTGTCCTTCAGTAGTGGTGTAAGAAACAGCACCTTTTTCAAGGGCAGATATAATAGCAGCGTGGTTTTTCAATACTTGAAAGGAACCATCAGCTCCGGGAAAGGTGGCTTCAGACACTTCTCCTTCAAATACTTTTTGGTCAGGTGTAATGATCTCTAAATGCATGATTTATTTTATTAAAGGGTAGTATATTCGGTACTACCCTAATCAATGGCTATTTTTTTCTTCTGCCAACATTTTCTCACCTTTGGCAATGGCATCTTCAATGCTACCTACAAGGTTAAATGCTGATTCTGGCAAGTGATCCAATTCTCCATCCATGATCATATTGAATCCTTTGATGGTATCTTTGATATCTACCAACACACCTTTAAGGCCTGTAAATTGCTCGGCTACATGGAAAGGCTGAGAAAGGAACCTTTGTACCCTTCTGGCACGGTGCACAACCATTTTATCCTCTTCAGAAAGCTCTTCCATACCCAAGATAGCAATGATATCTTGAAGCTCTTTGTAGCGCTGTAAAAGCTCTTTAATATTGGTGGCACAGTTGTAATGCTCATCACCTACTACAGATGGTTCGAGAATTCTCGAAGTAGAATCCAAAGGATCCACTGCCGGGTAAATTCCTAGCTCTGCAATTTTTCTTGAAAGTACAGTTTGCGCATCAAGGTGAGCAAAGGTTGTTGCAGGTGCCGGATCCGTCAAATCATCAGCAGGTACATATACCGCTTGTACGGAAGTAATGGAGCCGTTTTTTGTTGAAGTAATTCGTTCCTGCATCGCTCCCATTTCGGTGGCAAGTGTAGGCTGATAACCCACTGCAGAAGGCATCCTTCCCAAAAGTGCAGATACCTCAGATCCTGCTTGGGTAAAACGGAAAATATTGTCAATAAAGAATAGGATATCTTTACCTGCACCATCTCCTTCACCATCACGGTAATATTCAGCTAAAGTAAGTCCTGTCAATGCTACCCTTGCACGAGCCCCAGGAGGTTCGTTCATTTGTCCGAAGACAAAGGTCGCTTTTGAATCTTTAAGTTTGTTTAGATCCACTTTGGATAGATCCCAACCACCTTCATTCTCTAATGATTCAACGAAATCATCTCCGTAAGTTACGATTCCGGATTCAATCATTTCTCTAAGAAGGTCATTTCCTTCCCTTGTTCTTTCTCCTACACCGGCAAATACCGAGAGTCCGGAATATGCTTTCGCAATATTGTTGATAAGCTCTTGGATCAGTACTGTTTTACCAACACCGGCTCCTCCAAACAAACCAATTTTACCACCTTTTGCATACGGCTCAATCAAATCAATTACTTTGATACCTGTATACAAAACTTCTGTAGAGGTAGATAGATCTTCAAATTTAGGAGCAGATCTATGTATAGGAAGTTTTTCTTGAGATTCAGGTTGTGGCAATCCATCAATGGCATCTCCTACCACGTTAAATAACCTTCCTTTGATATTGTCACCGGTAGGTACTGATATAGGTGTGCCGAGGTCTCTTACCTCCATACCCCTTACCATACCCTCCGAAGAGTCCATAGCAATGGTTCTTACCCGGTCTTCACCTAGGTGTTGTTGTACTTCAAGAACAACCTTCTGGCCATTCTCTTTTGTGATTTCTAGTGCATCAAGGATATTAGGCAGTTTACTTCCCTCAAAGGAAACATCCACAACAGGACCAATTACCTGAGTTATCTTACCAGTATTCGCCATTGTTATATTTTAAGATGAATTGGAACAATACTTTTTAATTCGAGTGCAAAATTAGTTAATATTGCTGAATACCAAAGGATGTTTTAAAAATTAATAAACTTTGGCCCAAATTTTTATATTACTATTAACTTAATTGCTGTTTTTCGGCCCTTTTTGTAGGTTTTAATCTACTGACTAAAAATTCTTCTCCCCTTACCCATCTTTTTGACCAATATTTCGATTGTAAATTGTCTTCTGTTACTCCCAAGGAAGTGGAAGCATGGATAAAATAAGTCTTGCCCCTCCTCTTTTCTAAAACAATCCCTGCATGGGTTACTTTATTTCTCCTCCTCCCGGTAGCAAAAAAGATCACATCCCCTTTTTCCAATTTACTTCTTGATATCTTTTTTCCAATTTTACTTTGTTCGGCGGATACCCGTGGAAGTTTTACTCCTACACTTTGAAAGGAAAGGTAAACCAAGGCAGAACAATCCATACCTGATCGGGTATTGCCTCCATACCTATATGGTGTGCCTTGATAAGATTTTGCCGTGTTAATGACTTGTTGAATATTTTTCTGCCGAATTTTTCGGCTTGAAGAACAAGAGCTATTAAATAGGAGTACTAAACCAAAAATGAAAAATAAATAAGCGTATTTGTTATGCTTTCCTGTCATAATTGAAATATGTTATTCGAAGGAACAGAGCCTGTAGTCAACCCCTTCTATGCTGTAGGGAAAGAGAAAAAGCTCTATTAGCCTAAAACCTTAGATCCAATTTGTTTTGCTGTTTCCAAATCTCTTAATTCTGGGATTTGTACCCATTTTGATTCCAGCTTAATTATTACCTTCATGCGGTCCCTTCTTTTGTTAAATAAGCAGGTAAAATTAGTCCTAATATAGTAAGGAGCCATAAGGCACTTTTTAAGTTTAAAAATGTTAAGATAGTTTAATTCAATCAAATTACTTTGCTCTAAGGATGTAATTTTTGATTAAATTTTTTAATTTTATTCATTAATAAACAGTAGTCTCTCCTTATTGCTTAGCATTTCACCCAAAAGCCTATTATTATCACTTTAACAAAGCATTCGATGAGTAAAGAGGACTTTAACAGGCTGAGTATCCAAAAGAAAACACAAAAGCTTTACACAGAAGGCATCTTTGTGGTAGCCATTCGGTATTATACCCATAAGGTAAACTTGTACTTACTGGGAGATGAATATGTTGAGGTTTTTTACAACCACAAACAAGACCGTATTGATAAAATTGATTTTTTAAATCACAGGCATTCGCGAATGAAGTTCTACCTGGATCAAATTAGGTTGAGTGAAATTTAATTGGTCTTGCTAAGCAATTGCTTGTGGATTTTTATTACTTGAGGAATTACCAGAATGGATTCATCATTGGTGACTAAATAATCTGCAAGATTATTTTTTCCTTGTCAGTCAATTGTTTCTGAATGATTTGTTGGATTTGTTTTTTGCTCCGCTGGGGATCTCTTGATCTGACCCTATCTATTCGAATGGATTCTGAGGCGGTAACATGTATGGTATAATCTAGCGATTTATAACCGCCTGTTTCGAACAATAAAGCTGCCTCCTTCAATACATATGCTGTGTGCTGCCTATCCGCCCATTGCTTAAAGTCTTCGCCAACTGCTGGGTGGACAAGTTTATTGATTCGAGAGGTCTTTTCAGCATCAGAGAAAACAATATTTGCCAGGTATGAACGATTTAATCCTCCATTTTTGTCGTAGGATTCTTCCCCAAACTCTTTTGAGATATTTTTTCAAGTTTTGCTGGTAAACCATAAGCCATTTGGCCCGCTCATCTGCATTGTAAATTGGTATATTGAGAAGGGAAAATATTTTTGAAATCAAGGTTTTTCCGGCGCCTATTCCTCCACTAATGCCAATCAATAAAGGTTTTTTATTTTTCATAGGTCAAATCAAAACTGCTTGGAGTGAAAGAAACTTCTCGGATATAGGTGGGGTTTACATTCAAAGTTACGGCTATGGAGCTGTCTTCCCTATTTCTATTATTGTAATTTAATATTGCTTTGAGGTCAAGGGATTCCAACTCATTCTGCTTTCTTTCGTCCACCAATAGTTCCACCCTCACACTACTTGCTTCACTGTTGGTGTTTACATTACTTGGAAAATACAATTGATCAATGTCTAATTCCAGTGTTTTCTCGATAAAAGCGACTACCTGAAAACTTATTTGTACTGTTTCTTCATCTAATTTTAGAAAGTTTCTCTTGGATTTATCCAGCTCTAAAGGCAGTAATTTGGAATAGTGATTTTTTATGTTTTCATCTGCTAAAGGCACCATTAATTTGCCATCCAGCTGTTCAATGACTGAAATTGGTCCCCTAACAGTTACAAATTCAGGGTCTACCACAATAGGGGAGGCATAATCATAATTTACCGCAAGTGTGTTGGCTAATGTATCAGGAATTATTTTAATTTTCTTAGATACAATTTTGTCAATATTAAAAAATAAAGTGTCTTGGGTAATTCGTATCAAATTGGTGGCTGAAATATGTTCGGCCATCTGCTGGCTTATTTGATCTGTTACCAAAAAAGGTTGGCGTGAAGGGTCGTCAAGGGTGATTTCCAGTGGGCTTTGGCTGATATTTAAATGCTTTTTTAAGAGATCCCAACCATTTCCGTTGATCTCAATTTTAATTACTTGCGGTAAAGGTTTAACAGCCATGTATTCTTCCTCATCATAATCGATGGATATAGGCTGGTTAACTATAGTGGTATAATTGTCTTTATTTAGGGCATTGAGTAACCAAAAGGTGGTAGCAGTGACTACGCACAATACTACCACCTTCAAATTGGAAGTTTTTTCGTCTTAATTTCCTGAAATAGTTACTTAGTGTACTCAAGTGTACAGAAAATTATTTATCACTGGATAATTTTTTTGTATAGTCAAGAGACAAAGCAGATTTTTCCACGCGAATTTTCATTCCTTTGTCCAGGTCGATGGTTACAATGTCTCCTTCCACGGCATATACTTTTCCATGGATTCCACCTACGGTAACCACCTGTTCTCCCTTTTTAATTTCGGAGATAAATTTGGTAGTCTCTTTTTGTTTTTTTTGTTGAGGTCTAATCATGAAGAAATACATGATCAGAATGATACTGCCAAAAAGAAATACCTGACCCATAATGCCACTACCAGCGGCACCGTCTACTTGAAGTAATATTGAATTATACATTTTTATCTTTTTACTGGACCTGCACTAGGTGTGGTGGATGTTCCTGTTGATCTATTTACTGTTCCTTTTAGTCTTAATCTCGTTACACTCGGTGAAGTGTTGGCTTGAATTGTAACTGTTGGACTCTGAACACCTGATTTTCCTCTAGAGTTAAATACGACCTTAATGAAACCTTCATCACCCGGCTTAACAGGTTCTTTTGACCATTCAGGGCTAGTACAACCACAAGAGGCCTGTATATTGGAAATAATTAAAGGAACCTGTCCTTCATTTTTAAACTTAAATACATGCTCAACTACTTTTCCCTCGTCGATGGTGCCAAAATCAAAGATTTCTTCTTCAAAATCAAAAGCCCCTACGGTTGCAGGATCTGCAGGTTGAACATTTTGTGCAGAAGAAGGAGTGACTACCTGATTTTTTCAAGTTGTGAAATCTTTTGCTCTAGTTCTTGTATTTTCTCATCATTTCCACTCCCTTTTTCACCACAGGCTCCGGCCATAATCAGTGTGAGGCCCAAAAGCCATACTGAAAGATTTGAATATTTCATAAATAATCTGTTTAATTTTTATTGTTGTCGTTGTTGATTTGATCAATTAGCTTATTGACATCATTTAGCAAATTCTCTGCTTTGGATTTTGCCTCTGTAATGACTTTATCTCCTTCAGATCTTGCAAGATTATCAGGAAGGTGTTTTTCATCTATCATCTCATTGATTAGATCTTCTAGTTCATTGCGATATTTTGCTAACCTGTAGGATAATCTATCTCGTGTATTATTTCCTGCATCAGGGGCAAAAAGCACCCCTAGCGTAGCACCCAGTCCTGCTCCTAGAGCAAATGCAAATATTGAATTACTTTTTTTACCCATTTTATGTTCTATTTATTATCTATAAGGCCTCTACCACTCTTACGTATTTTTCCGCTTTCGGTTAATTCTTTTGATAAAGTATCCAAAAGTCCATTTACAAACTGTTTACTTTTGGGGGTACTGTAGGTTTTAGAAATATCTATGTATTCATTTATAGATACCTTCGTTGGGATACTTGGAAAATTAACCATTTCTGACAATGCCATTATTAGTATTACTCGATCAGTTAAGGCAATTCGCTCAACTTCCCAGTTTTTGGTTGTAGTAGCAATTAATTCACTGTACTCCCTCTCTGAAGCTACTGTGAGATTGTAAATTTCTTGAAAGAATTCTTTATCTTCTTCCCAGTTCAATGCCAATTCAGGAAGAATTTCATCGGACTCCTCCTCAGTGCCTTTAATGGTCTTCAAAACTTTGGAAGACAAACTTCTGACAATAGATTTGTTCTCAGTCCAATTCAAGTCCTTGTCCTGAAAGAAACTCAATATAGCCTCTTTTTTAAAAATAATCTTTTTTAGTATAGTCAGTAAAATCTCTTTGTCATCTTCGATGCTTGGATTTTCTATGGTCAGGTATTTTTGGTAGTCCTCATGTGGCTTCACCAATTCTCTATACCATTCTTTGATTTCCAATTCCAATTCCTCGATATCTACTTCAAACCTAAGACATTCCTTCTTGAATGAATGATTTTGCTCTATTATTCCCAATGCCTTGTTGGAGCCAAGATTATAAGCTGAATCTTGCTGAACAACAGGTTGATCTTCAAATTTTCTTTTTTAACTTTCTCTTTCCTTACATGTTCCCCAAAACCGACCAACATGCTAATGGCATATAAATACAATGCAGGAATATTCTCTACAGCTGCCAACATATTGGTTCGTAAAAACTCCTGATCCTTTTTGTTGCTCTTATTATAAAAGCTAATGGCTTTTACTGCTGTTTCTTTTACCTTTTCATTGTCACCTTTATCCAATGATAATTGAACCTTATCGATGTTTTTTGTAAAAACTTCAATACATCGACTTGCTTCCTTTTTAAGCAAACTTCTGTCTTGAACTTCCATGGAATTAAGGTCAGGCAAAAAAGCTTCTCTTATGAAGTCTTGTGCCAGATTTGCATTGGAATGCTTGCACTGTTGAAAAGCATATAACGTTTGGAATGCTTTTACTCTGAGGATTCTCCTATTTAACATTAACTGAAATTAAAGAACGTGATAAGTGTTTATTGACAAAAAGGACAGAAGCATCCTTTCCACGCCAAAACTAATTTTTCTGCAAATTAGTAAATGTACCTGCAAAGGACAAATATTTGATCTTACATGAAGTAAAAAAGAAGTTGCTTACCATGACATTTTTAATTGCCCGATATCCTGTATTCTTTTTACTGCTTTTTTAAGAGCTGCTTCATGTGGAGAAATTCCACTGGAAGTGGCATCACGAAAAACATCTAAACAGGTTTCATAGATTTTTTCTGCTTTTTCTAAGGCCAAGGCTTTTGAGTAATTGCCTTGATACTCTTGATAGACATTCATCAATCCACCGGCATTGATCAGAAAATCAGGAGCGTAGAGTATGCCGTGATCCAAAAGCATTTGCCCATGCCTCTGCTCATCTTCCAACTGATTATTGGCTGCACCAGCCACTATATCGCAGGTGAATTTGGGGATGTTGGTATCATTCAGTTGACCTCCCATGGCACAAGGCGCAAATATGTCCATTGGAATTTCCTGAATAGCAGTAGCCTTTACTACCTTCGCCTTGGTGGTGGCAGCTACTTTTGCTGCTTTTTCATTATCAATATCTGCGACCATCAAAACTGCATTTTCTTTGCTCAAATGTTCTGCCAAATGTTTGCCTACTTGACCGGCGCCTTGGATTAAAATTTTTTTACCTTCAAGAGAGTCATTGCCATAGGCTTGTTTAGCAGCAGCCTTCATTCCCAAGTAAGTACCATAGGCGGTGACAGGGGAAGGGTCGCCTCCACCTCCTTTACTTTCAGGTAAGCCTGTCACATGTTTGGTTTCCATGGCAATGTATTCCATGTCTGCCGTGTGGGTATTCATGTCCTCTGCAGTGGTGTAGCGACCACCTAAACTTTCAATAAATCGGCCAAATCGTCTCAAATAAGCTTCCGATTTTTGGGAGGGATCTCCTATTATTACTGCTTTTCCTCCCCCAATATTTAATCCGGAAATGGATGCCTTAAAGGTCATACCCCGAGATAGTCTCAATACATCCTTTATCGCATCTGCTTCATTGGAATAATGCCACATTCTGGTTCCACCCAAGGATGGACCTAGTACTGTGTTGTGAATGGCTATGATGGCCTTGAGCCCGGTTGACTTGTCATAGCATATGACCAACTGCTCATGCTCCATTTCTTCTATCTGAGCATAGATTTCATTTATCTTGGGTTTTTCCGCTGTTTTGGTAGCCTCCATTGAACTTTGATGTTTATAATATGTTATATTTGAGTTCAGTTAAAAAACAAGTGAGTACAGAATTTTATGTACTTCACCTGCCTTTCATTTGCAATATAACATAATATTGTAAAAGATATTGTGGTTTAAAAAGTCTTTTATTTTGTGAAGCCCCTTTGGAGATTAAATAAGTATCTATTCAAATACAAGCTATACCTCATATTAGGTATCGTTTTTACATTTATTTCAAACTTTTTTAATCATTCCGGCGAGATTGGTGGGAATTGCCATCGATTACGTTGTGGAAAGTTTCAGCTATTATCAGTTGTATGATGAGGGAGAAGTTGTTCGGGAAATAGCGAGGTCCGAATTTTTAATGTACATTTTCATCTTCGGCATTCTCATTTTAGCGATGGCCCTTCTTAGAGGCCTTTTCCTCTTCCTTATTCGTCAAACTATTATAGCGATGTCTAGGCTGATAGAATATGATATTAAAAATGAAATTTATGCACACTATCAATCGCTTCCCTTAAGTTTTTTCAGACAAAATAGTACAGGAGATCTGATGGCTAGAATTACAGAGGATGTTTCAAAAGTACGAATGTATCTAGGTCCTGCCTTGATGTATGGAATTAATTTGATTGTGTTGTTTCCAATGGTGATCGGCTATATGCTCACTGTAAATGTACCCCTTACCCTCTATTCTCTTTTGCCTCTACCTGTATTGTCCATAAGCATTTATTTGGTCAACAATATGATCAATAAGCGGTCTGAAAAGATCCAACGTAGCTTGTCTGGATTGAGCACTTTTGTTCAGGAAGCTTTTTCTGGAATCAGGGTGATCAAATCATTTGTGAGAGAAAAAGACAGTGCCAATCAATTCCAAAAGCCAGTGAGGATTATAAAACAAAATCCATTTCCCTTACTAAAGTCCAATCCCTTTTTTTCCATTGATCATGGCTTTGATAGGATTAAGTACCATTATAACAGTTTATGTAGGCGGGATTCAGGTAATTGAAGGTGCTATAGGTTATGGAGTTATTGCAGAATTTATTCTATACGTTAATATGTTGACTTGGCCGGTGACCTCCCTTGGCTGGGTAACAAGTATAGTGCAACGAGCCGCAGCTTCACAGGCAAGGATCAATGAATTTTTGGATGAGAAAAACGATATTTTAAGCACAGAAAATCTGGTAAAAGATATAGAAGGACATATAAAAGTAGAAAACCTTACATTTGTTTACCCTGATTCAGGCATTAAGGCTTTGAATCATATTAGCTTTGAAATTAAGGCTGGAAAATCATTGGCCATAATAGGAACCACCGGCTCAGGTAAATCCACTGTAGCCAATCTATTGATGCGCTTGTATGATGCTGATGAAGGGCAAATTCTTTTGGATGGCTTGAATATAAAACGCTATGATATTGCGTGTTTGAGAGAACAAATTGGGTATGTGCCTCAAGATGTGTTTTTATTCAGTGATTCTATCTCTAATAATATTGGTTTTGGCTTAGGGAAATCACTTGATATGGAACAAATTAAACAGGCAGCAAAAGATGCAGATGTTTATGAAAACATCATCGAGTTTCCCCAAGGCTTTGAAACAAGACTTGGGGAGAGAGGCATCACTTTGTCGGGAGGCCAAAAACAAAGGGTTTCCATAGCCAGAGCAATAGTAAAATCACCTAAAATATTATTGCTCGATGATTGTCTTTCTGCTGTAGATACCAAAACAGAAAATGCTATTTTAAATGCCTTGGAGAAAATAATGAAGAATAGAACCTCCATTATTATATCCCACAGGGTGTCTTCAGCAAAGCTTGCGGATCAAATTTTGGTGTTAGATGATGGCGAGATTGTAGAACAAGGTAAACATGCAGATTTAATGGCTTCCAAAGGAACCTATGCTGCCTTGTATGAAAAACAGACACAGCAAGCAGGTGAAGTTGAATAATTATTCCGCTAAGTATATTATAGCTGAATAATCAAGCCCGCTACAGCAAACTGTACCAAAGTGAAATTGTAAACCTCGTCTACATCTGCTCCACCCTCCAAATAACGGTACCCGGCTTTAATCGCCAATTGTTCTGTGAGGGGAGTTTGGTGCCTAAAAACAAATCAAAGGCCCTTCCGGGTCCTCCTGCGAGTCCATCTCCTTCAAAATAAATTAAATGGTCATTACCTAAGTCATAAGAGGTATATAGGTGTAACAATGGGACGAAACCTAAATCATCCTTTTTGTCCTCTAGACCTTGCTCATTGGTCAAACGGACTTGAGCATCACGGATTTTACCAGTAAAACCAATTCCTACAAGCCAATTTCCGGAAGCAATGATATCCCTACGATAAGTCAGTCTGTAACTGTTGAACTTGTAATAGCCATCCAAAGCTTCCCCTTGTGTGAATACACTAGATTGAAAGTTGATGTCTTTGTTTGGGGTGCCATTGTAATTTATTCCTAGTGGGGCATACAATGCATAAATATGGTTTTTTTCATTGAAAGTATAGCCCAGTCTTACACGGAATGGAATGACCGGTCCTTCAGCTTCAAAATCATCTTGAAAACTAAACAAAGTTCCTGAATTATTGGGAATCCTTACGTCATTGTACCCGGGGAATACCAGCCCGGTCTCCGCATCAATCGTAATTTGAGCTTTAAGCGGAATAGCAATAAATAATAGGAAGGGAACAAGTGGGGTCAATATCTGTTTGTACATGTTTAATTTGCTTTTAGGTTTAACTAAATAAGTTAGTATCAAGTATTATGCCTGTTCTTTTAGGTCAACTCTTAATTTTTTTTACAAAAAATAAATTTTTCCCTTTCTCTATTGTATATTTCATTTTATTCCTTTCCGCCAATAGTCCCAAATTCCCTATGAAAACATTAATTGGACTCTTATTAGCTCTTTCTTTCGTTTCCACCGGTCTGGCTCAAGAGCTTACCTTGGTCAAAAATCGAAAATCTGATTTTACCATCATCATTCCGGAGAAGCCTACTATAGAGGAAATTAAGGGAGCCAAGGTATTGCAACATTATTTGTTCGAAATTTCAGGGGCAAAACTGCCTGTAGTTCGGGACTTGGGACTTCCCTTGATGAATGAAATCCTGATTGGAAAAGTTAATCGTGCAGAAACTGCGTTTTTGCCTTACGAAAAAATGGGGAAGGATGGAATTTATATAGGAAACAATGGCAAGCAATTGATACTTACCGGTGGACCAAAGAAAGGGGTGGAATATGCAGTTTATACTTTTCTGGAAAAATACCTGGACTGTAAAAAATACACTTCAACATTTGAAGTTGTTCCTCCTCAAAAAACCATAAAGCTTCCCCTAATAGCAGATCTTCAAGTTCCTGATTTCTCTTTTAGGGAGGTGTTTTATCACGATGCCTATACCCCTGAATTCATGGCCTGGCACAAATTGCATTCCCATACCAAGCGAGGGGAAGATCCTGCAGAATGGGGGCACTGGGTGCATACTTTTCATAACTTTCTTAACCCTGAAGAATATGGGGAAAGTCACCCTGAATATTTTAGTTTTTATGATGGGAAAAGGCATCCGGGATTGGTGCCGTCTTGGGATGGAAAGAGTGTGCAACCCGAATCTCAACTCTGCCTTACCAATCCGGAAGTTCTAGAAATTGTCTGCGAAAACCTTCAAAAAGCCATAAATGAAAAACCTGATGCACTTTATTGGTCTGTAAGTCAAAACGACAACGTAAATTATTGCCAATGTGAACATTGTGCTGCTTTAGATGCCAAGTATGCAGCCTACCCTCCGGAGGAAAAAATGTATGCAACTCATAGTGGTCAATACCCTGCCTTGGGCATGGGGTCCATGTTATCTTTTGTCAATAAGGTTGCAGAGCGCTTTCCTGACAAGATCATTTCTACCTTGGCATATCAGTATACAAGGGTCCCTCCAAAGGATATTGTTCCCAGAAAAAATGTTAACATCATGTTGTGTAGCATAGAGAGTACTCGAAATGAGCCAATGGAATCAGGCGATCCGGATTTTAGCAATGATTTGAAAGGTTGGGGTAAGATTACTGATAATATCTTAGTTTGGGATTATAATATTCAATTTGCGAATTTGCTGGCTCCATTCCCAAATCTTAGGACCTTGCAACCCAATATTTCATTTCTTCGGAACAATAATGTGAGTGCAGTTTTTGCTCAGGGCAATATTCAGTCCGGGGTGAATCCGCTGAAATTAGGGCTTACCTGTTGGCCAAATTACTTTGGGATCCTGATTTGGATGTTGCCAAGGAAATGGAGGGCTTTTGGAAGGCTTTTTATGGCAAAGCAGCACCTTATATTAAGAATTATAGTGATCTCCTTCATGCCAACAATCAAGGATTTACAGGAAGAAAAATGTCTATTTTCGGTAGCCCAAAGGAGGAAACAGATAGCTTTCTGAGTTCGGAATTATTGCTTCAATACAACCATCTTTTTGACCAAGCAGAGAAGGCGGTTAGCAGAAATCCCGAACATCTCCGACGTGTAAAATCTGCCAGACTACCGGTGACCTTTGCCATGTTAGAAATTATAAAGGAAAAAGAAGCGGCTAATTGGAAAACCTATCATGATGGAAAGGGGGAAAAATATAAACTTCCAAAGGAAGTAAGTACATTGCTTTACGATCTTTATTACAATTGCTTAGAAACTGGAGTAAGCAGACTTTCTGAATGGCATACTACTCCCAAGGAATATTTAGAGAATTATGATCTTGTTGAAAATCCATAATTATTTAATTATTAATGATCTAATTATAAATTGTTAATGTAAATAATCAATATCAATAATAACAAGAATGTGACCTTTACGCTATCTCATTAAATAACAATTCACCATTTACAATTATTAATTCTTTAATTATAAATTATTAATGAAATACCCGATATAGAGAATAACAAAATGGTCTCCTTTACGCTATCCTTTTAATTAACAATTAACCATTTACAATTTTTAATTAACACCAGTCGACATCAGGAGAAAAAATACAATATTCTTTGCGCTACCCTGAAGTTAATAATTAACCATCAACTTTTATTTTTTGTTGATTTTATTATACTAGTAATTAATTTGATAAGTGCTATTGCATCAGTATTAATGCTGATATATTGTTCTTCACTTAGGTAATTGGTATCTTTTAGAAGGTCGATTCAATAGATGGTTTCATTTATTTCTTTTTGGGCAATAGCTAATTTATGTATAAAATCCTTTCTGGACTCAGCATGTTCGCTTTCTCGAATCATAGCACCCACACTTGTGCCACTTCTTAAAAGCTGTTTTGAAAGAATAAACTCTTTCCTTTGTTCACACAAGAATTGATAAATCCTAACTGTTTTGACAGCGAATGTAAAACTCTTGGATTTAACAATGTTCTCTTTCATTCTAGTTTTACCGTTAATAATTATTAATTCTTTAATTATAAATTATAATTGGAAACACCTGATATCGAAAATAACAAAATGGACTCCTCTACGATATCCACATAATTAACAATTATAAATTATTAATGAAAATAACCAATATCGGTAATAACAAAATGGGTTCCTTTACGAAGTCAAATCATTAACAATTAACAATTAACCACCACCCATTCCCGCAACCGCTTTTACCAGGGTTTGCAAATCAGTTGGAAGATGCCAGGCTGATAATATGATTCTGTTTATAGGAGGACTGTCCTGAAAAGGATAAGGAAAAGAGGAGACTATAAATCCTTTTTGATGCAATTCATCTACCCAAGCTGCAGGTTCAAAAGATATAACAGGGTATTGGGGCAACATCTTAAAATCATCAAGCTTGGCAATGGCGGAGTACATATAGCTCAGATTTTTGCGTAGAACTTCTTGTTGTTGGAAATAAATATCTTGGCCTTCAATAAAAGCATTTAGAAATGCCGGGGCAGGAGGGGAGGAAGTCCGGTAAACTGCGCTTTCTCTAACTTTTTCTAAGATTGATTGATTACCCAAAATAATTCCTGCCGGTAGGGCAAGGGCTTTGCCTAGTGATCCGCATACAACTAACTCAACCGGTAACTTTTTCCATGAAGAGAAGGTGCCATAAATACCTTTTCCAAGAACTCCAAAGGCATGGCTGTCATCGATAAGTAAAAAGTATTTGTTGGAGGGAGAAAGCAATTTGGTCCATGCAAAATCATGAATTTCAGGAATTAGGGGATTGACAGCATTGGAAAGGAGAAGTATTCTTTGTCCCATTAATTCATGGGATTTAGCAATACATTTTTGTTGCCATTCTTTATGCGATAGCCCTGAAAGTAGAGGTTTTCCACTTGTGATGGCCGGATGGGTGTCAGGCGCAGTCCAGGTGAGATCAACCATAGGGGTTAAAGTATTGAATGCTAGTTGCCCGGCCATAAAGCCACTACTGAGAAGGGAGGCGGCCTCAGCTTCTGCTTCAGCAGCAAAATGTTCCTCAAAGGTATCGTATATCTGCAACTTAACATTACTATTGCGGCTAGAGCCATGATTTGGCCCATACTTCAAAATACTATCAATTAGGAGTTGCCTGAATTTTGGATGGCTTCCCATGCCCAGATAGGAAGTGCCGCAAAAGTGAAGGAAACTTTTCCCTTCACAATAAATTTTTCTATCAGGAAGCTCAGTATTATAAGAGTGGCTCATCACAAATTTCTGGATTACAAGAGTAAAGCACCTGTTCCGTTTCTGTCAGGGAATGCAACATGATCCTCATAAACTTTAACTCCATCAGCGATATCCTTCGACAAAAGCATGGCTCCATCCATGTCTACATAGTCTAGTAAGGGGGCAATATGAGCTATAGCTGATATCCCTACAGAAGACTCGGTCATACAGCCTACCATTGTTTTCATACCCAAAGCTTTGGCCTCTTTAAGCATTCTGAGTCCTGGAGTTATTCCGCCGGCCTTGACCAGTTTTACATTGATGCCATGAAAGGTGCCATAGCATTTGGCAACATCAGCTTCAGTAATACAGCTTTCATCTGCGATTACAGGTAAAGCACTCTCTCGAAATACTTTTTTCATTCCTTCAAAATCATCTTTTGGAAGGGGTTGTTCCATAAATTCTACATTTAAATCTGCAAGTTCTTGAGAGTATGAAATGGCCTGTTTGGCATTCCAAGCACAATTTGCATCAATCCTAAAAGCAGAATCAGTATGTTTTCGTAGTTCCCTAACAATGTCCATGTCGTGTTCAGTACCCAGTTTAATTTTGTATAGGGGCCATTGTTGTTCCTGCATTTTTTCAACCATTTTATTAACGGGAGCAATACCAATGGTAAAGTTGGTGACAGGAATATTTTGAGGGTCAAGATCAAGCAATTCAAACAGTTTTTTACCTTGCTGCTTGGCATATAAATCCCAGGCTGCCATGTCCAGTGCACATTGAGCAAATGGATTGCCCTCAAAGAACGGTTTGGTGATTTCCCAAAGCTCTTCAGGATGGATCGCATCTATTGCTGAGAGTTTTGCTTTGGTTTCTTCCAAACATGCTTCCATATTCTCCAGAGATATTCCATAAAAAGGATTGGTTGTTGATTCCCCCAGTCCATAGTTTTCTCCGGAGTTTAACTTTACAATCAAGGTGTCTTGTACATCCCTGCTTTGGTGAGCAATGGTAAAGGTATGTTTGAGAGGTAATTTAAAAGGAAGAATTTCTAGTTTCATAAAATGGTAGCGGTTTAAATGTTTTTCCCCTGGGCTGTTTGCTAAATCAGGACTTGAAATTAATTAAAATTCACCATATTTACATGGTAACCAATATCCTGTAACACAATGAAATCGTCTTTTAGAATTCCTGTGATTTTTACTCTTCTCTCAATTTTACTTTATAGTTGCCAAGAAAAAAGGGTAAAAACAGAAGCTATCAATCCTGAAATTCTGGAAAGTGCTTTCATGCAATACAAAGAAAAGTCCATTGATAACAGGCGCTTTGGATATCAGGTTATTGCTCCTCTGATTGCAAAAAGGCATGCATTATTTGAAAATAATGTACTTGGTGAATCTGTAGAAGGTAGGCCAATACATTTACTTAGCTATGGAAAAGGTGAGCGTAGAGTCTTGCTATGGTCTCAAATGCATGGCAATGAAAGTACTGCAACCATGGCATTGTTCGATCTTTTCAATTTCCTTGAAGGTTCAGCGGAAGATGGGTTTGAATCTATTCGGCAAGCAATTCGAGAAAATTTATGTCTAAGGTTTATTCCTATGTTGAATCCCGATGGAGCGGAAAAATTCAAAAGAAGAAATGCACAACAAATCGATTTAAATAGAGATGCTGTTCGGCAAAGCAGTCCGGAGGGAATCATTTTGAAAAATGTAAGAGATGAATTTAACCCCGAATTTGGCTTTAACTTACACGATCAGAACAGGTATTACAATGTGGAGGGAGCTCCCTCCCCGCTACCATCAGTTTTTTAGCACCGGCTTATAATGAAGCAAGAGAAGTGAATGCAGTGAGAAGTAAGGCCATGAAAGTAATCGTAGGAATGAATCACTTGTTACAGCAGGTGGTGCCGGGGCAAGTAGGTAAATATAACGACAGTTTTGAACCTAGGGCGTTTGGTGACAATATCCAGAAATGGGGGACAAGTACAATTTTAATCGAATCTGGCGCCTATCCCGGGGATCCGGAAAAGCAATACATTCGTCAGTTAAATTTTATGATATTATTGGATGCACTATATGGTATTGCCACAGAGCGTTACCTTAATTATACAGAGGAGCAGTACATAGCGATACCCGAAAATGATTCAAAATTGATGGATTTGTTAATTAGAAATGTGGAAACCGTTGTCGGTGATAAAGCTTATCTTATAGATATAGGCATCAAAAGTAGTGAGGAATTCCTTGATAGTCTTATTTTAATGAAAGGAAATATAGTGGATTGGGGAGATTTATCGGTTTACCATGGCTATCAAGAAATTGATGCAAATGGTATGGTGTTGGAGAGAGGGAAAATATGGACAGAGACAATACCTCTGGAAAAGCTGACAGAAAAAAGAGCTCTGGATTTGCTTAGAGAAGGTTATTTAGCGGTCGCTACCGAAAAAACCAACCAAGGGCAAGCCCATCAATTACCCTTAGTGGTATTTACAGAAGGAAACGAACCCGACGTTAACACCACATTAGACAAATCTCCATTGTTTTTTCTGTCCAAGAAAGGAGAGAAAAAGATGGCGATAGTAAATGGTCATGTTATAAGGTTGGACAATGGAGAAAACTTCTCATTTTGGCAACTGGTTGAATAAAAAAAAATAGAATATTTAATCCATTGATATTCAAAATGATATGGTTTTTTCTTTTTCGGAAGAATTTGTGGATTCTTGTGAAAATGTTGTTATTGCAGTAATAAATGGCTAAAATCAAGAAAGTTTAGTTTAAATAAACCCTAAAAAATAAACCATGCAACACAAGTCTACTGTAAAGGAAATTAAAGAAAGATTTGATCATGATGTAGAACGTTTTTCTAATTTAGACACAGGCCAACAAGCGACAATGGATGCCCCATTGTGTATGAATTTGATCGCACATGCTGCGAAAGTTTCAAACCCTAAGGCCAAAAATTTATTAGATATTGGCTGTGGGGCCGGCAACCTTAGCCTTAAGATTTTGGAAAATTTCCCTCAAATTAACAGTGATTTGCTAGATTTAAGTAAACCCATGCTTACCAAAGCCAAAGATAGGGTAACTTGGGCAACAACAGGTCAAGTGAATACCATCCAAGGTGATCTAAGAAAGGCAAAGCTGGAAGAAGGCAAATATGATATTATTGTGGCTGCAGCAGTTTTACACCACCTTAGGGACGAAGAAGATTGGGAAAAACCTTTGCCAAAATTTTTAGCTTATTGGCTCCGGGAGGTACATTTTGGATATCAGATTTGGTACATCATGATGTGCCTGAAATTCAGGAAATGATGTGGCATTGGTACGGTAGTTATCTGGAAAAGCTTAAAGGTCCTGAATACCGCAAGGATGTATTTGCTTATATTGAAAAAGAGGACAGCCCAAGGTCTTTACTCTTTCAACTTAACCTTATGGAAAAAGTTGGATTTTCCGGAATAGAGGTGCTCCACAAGAATTGCTGCTTTGCAGCTTTTGGTGCTAAAAAACCTGAATAAAAAGCTTTATTCTAATGGATATATCCTAAGGGCATAAAGTTTAGTGTAGCGTAAACCTGATATTGTGTACCGACTATAGAAATATATGTCGGTACATTTCTTCCAATTTACTTACAGCAAGTACTTCAATGGGGTATTTATTTAATTCCAGCCCTTTAATGGCATATCTGGATAGCATGATTTTTTTAAATCCCATTTTAGCCGCTTCTGCAATTCTGTTTTCAATTCTATTGACAGCCCTTACCTCACCACCAAGGCCAATCTCTCCTGCAAAGCAAATCCCTGGATCTATCGATTTGTCTTCATAGGATGAAATGATGGAGGCTACTACAGCTAAGTCCAGCCCCGGATCATCCACTCTCAAACCACCGGCAATATTTAAAAAAACATCTTGCTGACCCAATCGCATGCCCCCTCTTTTTTCCAATACAGCAAGCAGCATATTTAGTCTTTTTGCATCATGCCCAGTACTGCTTCGCTGTGGGGTTCCATAAGTTGCCGGGCTAACGAGTGATTGAATCTCAATCAACAGTGGTCTATTTCCTTCGAGCATAGCCCCAATCGCCACTCCGTTTAATTGCTCCTCCCTTTGGGTCATCAATATTTCTGAAGGGTTGGTAACAGGCCTAAGTCCGTTGGCATGCATTTCATAGATACCTAATTCATTGGTAGACCCAAATCTATTTTTGGAGGTACGCAAGATTCTATAACTTAAATGCCTATCCCCTTCGAACTGTAAAACAGTATCTACCATATGCTCTAGAATTTTAGGTCCCGCAATGGTGCCATCCTTTGTAATATGCCCTATTAAAAAGACTGGTGTTCCCGTTTCTTTAGCAAATTTCATCAATTCAGCGGTGCACTCTCTTACTTGGCTGACAGAACCAGCAGCAGATTCAACATATTGGCTGTGGAGGGTTTGAATCGAGTCTATGACTAGAAGTTCCGGTTTGAGTAATTCTATCTGTTGAAAAATTTGTTGTGTTTTGGTTTCTGAAAGCACATAGCAGGACTCCGAATGGTGTTGCATCCTTTCACTGCGCATTTTGATCTGCGTTTCACTTTCTTCACCTGAAACATATAGTACCTTGGTCTTTGAAAGCATAAGAGCGATCTGCAACATCAATGTTGATTTTCCAATGCCGGGCTCTCCACCGATAAGTACCAAAGATCCTGGGACGATCCCACCACCCAGCACTCGGTCTAGTTCAATATCCCCAGTAATTAAGCGGGATTGTTCTTCAAAGGTAATTTCCCCCAAGGTTTTGGGTTGGTTGGCCTTTTTAGTGTTTTTATTATTAGCTTTCCAGCTTCCTCTTTGCGCTTCTTCTTTCTGTACCACCTCTTCCACAAAAGTGTTCCATTCACCGCAAGAAGGGCATTTACCGGTCCATTTTGGGCTTTCTACACCGCAATTCTGACAGAAAAAGAAGTCTTTACTTTAGCCACAGTTTTTTTGTTGAGCTTTTACTGATACAATAGATTTATCAAATGTTGTTTTCCTCCGAATTGGAATCAATGGGCTTCCAGCCAATCTTTTCCAACCCCTACTTCTACTTCTAGTGGCACTTCAATTTTAATGGCATTGCCCATCAGTTGAGGGATTTCTTTTTCAAAAGGTCTACTTCATCTTTATGGGCATCAAAAACCAATTCATCATGAACCTGGAGTATCATTTTGGATTTTAGTTTTTCCTTAATCATCCAATCTTGCACGTGGATCATGGCCAATTTAATCATGTCAGCAGCTGACCCTTGGATGGGGGCATTGATTGCATTCCTTTCAGCAAACCCTCTCATAGTGGCATTTCTGCTATTGATGTCTCTCAAATACCTTCTCCGGCCCAAAATAGTTTCTACGTATTCATTCTTTCGGGCTTTTTCAATGCATTCGTCCATATAAGCCTTTACTGCAGGAAATTCTTTGAAGTAAGCATCTATAATTTCTTTTGCTTCTCCTCTAGGGATCCTTAGTCGCTGGGACAAGCCAAATGCAGAAATACCGTAAATGATTCCGAAATTGGCTGTTTTGGCTTTCCTTCGCATGTCTCCAGTAACTTCCTCCAGAGGAACTTGGAAAATTTTAGCAGCAGTAGTGGCGTGAATGTCACGGCCTTGCTTGAATGCCTCTATCATTGATTCGTCTTGGGAGAAGGCAGCCATAATTCGCAACTCTATTTGACTATAATCTGCTGCAAGAATGACATGGTTTTCATCTCTGGGGACAAAAGCTTTCCGTATTTCCCTACCCCTTTCAGTACGGATTGGGATGTTTTGAAGGTTGGGATTTATAGAAGACAGCCTTCCTGTTGCTGCCACAAATTGATTGTAGGTAGTGTGGATTCTATCGGTTTTAGGGTTGATCAGCGCTGGAAGTGCGTCTACATAGGTTGACTTAAGTTTTACCATTTGCCTAAAGTCCAAAATTGCCTGGGCAATTTCATGCTCTCCGGCCAATTTACTGAGGACCTCTTCACCGGTAGCATACTGTCCGGTTTTGGTTTTCTTGGCTTTGTCATCTAGTTTAAGCTTGTTGAAAAGTACCTCTCCAAGCTGCTTAGGTGATGCGAGATTAAAAGTTTCCCCGGCCATTTCATAAACCTTGGCTTCAATTTCTTTGCTTTCCTTTTCCAAGGACAAGGACATTTCTTTTAGGCTATCTGTATCTATTTTAACTCCCTCAAACTCCATGGCTGCCAAGACACCTATCAAAGGACTTTCCACTTCCAATAAAAGCTTTTCCAGTTTATTTTCTTTGATTATGGGGTCAAACTTGGTTTTTAACTGCAGGGTAATATCTGCATCCTCAGAGGCATAGGGAGCCACTTCATCTGGATCAACATCCCCCATATTGCCTTGGTTTTTGCCTTTTTTGCCGATTAGACTTTCTATAGAAACAGGCTTGTAATTTAAGTATTGCTCTGCTAACCAGTCCATGGAATGTTTTCCCTCCGGCTCTATTAAATAATGAGCCAGCATGGTATCATAAAGTTTTCCTTTGACAGCAATGCCATAGTTCATCAATACCAAAATGTCATATTTGATGTTTTGACCAATCTTCAAAATATGCTCAGCTTCAAATACCGGCTTTAGTTGGGACAAAATAACATCAATATTTTCTCTATCTTTAGGGAAAGGGATATAATAGGCTTCTGAACTTATATAGGCAAATGATATTCCAACCAATTCAGCTTTGTTGGGGTTAAGAGCGGTGGTCTCCGTGTCAAAGCAAACTTCCTTTTGTTTCAAAAGATAGTTGACCAACTCCCCTATGGCTGCTTCTCCTTCTACCTTATGGTAATCATGAGGGCGGCTAAAAATGGTATCAAGCGCCTCTGCATTAGGAATAAGGGGAGCTTGTTCAGCAATTTCAGTAGAGGTGTCGGCCTTACTTTCATTCCCTGTAAACAATCCCAACTGTTCGTCAACTTTTACCTTTGACTTTTTAACTCCTTCCCCAAAAACTCTTTTAGTTAATGTTTTGAACTCCAGTTCTGCAAATAGCGCCTTTAGATTTTCTTCATCCGGTGGCTCAACGGTAAAGTCATCTGCATGGTATTCAATGGGTACATCTTGAATAATGGTTGCCAACTCTTTAGACAATATCCCTTGTTCTCCATACTTTTCGACATTTTCCTTTTGTTTACCTTTCAGCTTGTCTGTGTTCTTAACCAATTCCTCAATGCTTCCAAATTGCTTAAGTAGCTTTACTGCAGTTTTGGCTCCAATTCCCGGAATCCCTGGAATATTGTCCACAGCATCACCCATCAAACCCAGGATGTCCCTAACCTGATCTACATTTTCGATATCCCATTTTTCACAAATCTCTTTGGGACCCATTACGTCTACAGCATTGCCCATGAAAGCAGGTTTGTATAGGAAAATATGATCATCCACTAATTGTCCGTAATCTTTATCAGGGGTCATCATGTAAACAGTATAACAGCCTTTTTCTGCTTGCTTTGCGAGCGTGCCTATGATATCATCGGCTTCATAACCGTTCAATTCAAGGGTAGGGATATTAAAGGCTTTAACTATTTGTTTCACCCATGGGATACCTATGCTGATATCTTCGGGCTGTTCCTGTCTATTGGCCTTGTAGGCCTCAAACTGCTTGTGTCTAAAGGTAGGTGCCGAAGTATCGAATACTACTGCTATATGAGAGGGTTTTTCTTTTTCTAAGATTTCCAAAAGGGTGTTGGTAAAGCCCAACATGACTCCTGTATTTAATCCTTTACTATTGATTCTGGGATTTTTGCTGAAAGCAAAATGTGCTCTGTAAATAAGAGCCATTGCATCCAGTAAGAATAATTTTTTATTGTCTTTAGACATTTTCAGGTAGGTTTTTGATTTTTGCGCTACGTTAGGAGAGCAAATATACCAACAATTTTAATCCAAGTTAATGAATTTTAAGCCGGATTCCCGAATAGACTTGTTGGGGCTGAGCTGATTTTCTTTAGAAGTGCCTTTGCGATATATTAATGGTGGAAAAGTTTAAATAGAATAGGTCACACAACAAGACGGTTTTCAAGAACTCAGACGCAGGAAGGGGCATTAATGGAAATTGGTAAGATTATTGGTATTAAAATATTTTTCATCGGCTTACCATGTATGTCCTGATAAAAAGTTAATGTTAAATTTAAAAATTAGTTAAAATGAAAAAGCTAGCCTATTCTTTGTCCGTATTGATGCTCTTTGTCTCAGTTGTTCCTTCTGCCAAGGCGAAAAAGATGAGCCGGAACCAAATAAGAAAGAGTTAAGTTCTGAAGATCAAGCAAGATTGGATGAGTTGGATGATCGCTTTTTAGAAATCAAAGCCATGGATTTTAAAGCTATGGAGAAAAGTGAAAGAAAAGAAGTGCGGAAAGAATTAAGGGAGATTAACAAGGAGTCAAAAGATTTGGGAGGAGGAGTATACATTTCTACCGGGGCCATAATCATTATCCTTCTGTTAATCCTTATTCTATAGTTGGAATTAATCCAAAAGGGTTGGGTTATTTGTATCAATTAATCCAGCCCAATCGGATTGTATATAGAGGGAGTGAGATTCAAGAGCTCAAATTAATCACTTAATCAGGGAGTGTGGCCAAGTACTTTTTTACTTTCCAAGCTTTCCACAGCATGGCTGTTACTAAAGAAAAAAAAGGATTTCATTGAAGAATAAGTGAAATCCAATTCTTTTGTTCCATTCCAAATTTGGCAGGTAGACCATTATAAAAGAAAGGATGGAAATAAGTTTTCCGGTGAGGCCAACTGCTATGAGATATATCCAGCTTACAGGGTAAAAAGCAGAAAGAAAGAGGAGTACACCGGCAATAATTCCTATTGTCCCATACCATTCTGTTGACATCATGATGGTGAATTCCCTTTCCATGGCCAACCATGAAAATAGGGCAGGACCAAACCATTTAAAAAGTCCGCCCCATGCAATGGTGTAAATCCCACACAAAAGCAGAATTCCTCTGTTGGCCATCGTAAATATTGGAAAGCTAATTTCTTCTTTGGTAGTATTCATGCTCAAAGTTAAAAAGGATCCTTTGGGATTATTTTATTTTTGTGGATTTTATTACATAAAGCTTCTAACCTTAGTTTTTGATGGTATTTGAAAAGTACCTGAAAGACCAGAGTGTTTCACAAATAAGGTTAATTGGGGAGCTGGTATCTTTGATTGTTTTAGGGATAAATGGTTCCAAAGTCACCCTTAAGTTTTTAAATCTATCCTTTTCTACAATAAAGGAAAACCTTGAAGACAAGGCAAGTAATTCCTTAGGAAAAAATATTCGTTGTTGTAAATTAACAGGAGCTGGCAGACCAAATCTTTTTTGACTGGCAGCATAGGTTTCCACCGCCATTTCAAAGTTTTCCGGACCAATACTTAAATTTGAATGAGCTGTAAAGTTTGGGTTGAAGGAGTGTAAAAGTTTGATCTTATTTTTTTAAAAACATAAAGTACACGGGTATCAATTTCCTTTTTAAGAAACAATTGATTCTGCGTTGCAAAGAAATGCCAGATATTGTCGATTCTTTTCAATTCCATAGGTCATCGTTTTGGGTCAATATATAGGTCTTGCATCAAAAAAGTTATTTAATTTAACAAAAAATGTTGCCATTCGCAATACGTGGGAAAAGACCGTTTATTATGAGAATGGGAGCAAATTTTCATAGTTAATAACAAATTCAATGCCTGCCGGTGATTTTTAAGAAATCATTTAGGCTATGTAAAAATGCCTGTTTTTCTTTTTTCTTTCAAATATAGGGGTCCATTTATTGCTTGATAAAACTTCTATATTCCCAGATTCTTGTTCGAGCCAATGCCCAATTGTTTTGACATTTTCCAAATGAGTTTGCCTATTGGATGTATTTGGTGATATGGTTAAACTATCTTGTTTTTGGCCTTCTCTATTTCTGAGTAGTATTTTCCGGTTGATGTAATTCCCTTGGGGCTTTAAGAACAGAAAGGCTGTTTGGTTGTGTTTATTGACAATAATGTTCAAAATTATCGTGTTAAGGGTACTGTCATTATCAAAGGATTTATGGGTATATATTTCCAGTTTGGCTTCTGCCAATCTGCTGGTACGATAATCGATTCTTCTGACATTATAGAAGAACAAAAGACCGGCATCTTTAATTGTAAATGTGGGGTCTTCTCCTGAATTATTGGCCCTATACTCATTGAAGAAAGAAAGGATTAAAACCAAGGAAAGAGATGCAATACCAAAAATTTTAAGCAGGCGAAACATTTCTGTCTGGGAAGGATCAATATGGGATGCGCTTTTTGGCATGTTATGCTATTTAAACATCCAAGACCGTTTTATAGTTTTAGATATGGCTAACATTGGCAATACTTTGGACTATATTCGGTCAATTTCGTTAATTATTGATTATCTTTGCCCACTTAAATTGAAATTTATTGCTGTTTTATGAGTAAGGAAGTACGCGTTAGATTTGCTCCATCACCTACCGGAGCTTTACATATAGGCGGTGTTAGAACTGCATTGTACAATTATCTTTTTGCCAAAAAGAATGGTGGAAAATTTTTGTTAAGGATAGAAGACACTGACCAAAACAGGTATGTCCCTGGAGCTGAGGAATACATTAAAAATGCTTTGGAATGGATAGGGATTGCTCCTGATGAAAGCCCATGGAAGCCGGGAGAGGTGGGTCCTTACAGGCAATCTGAACGCAAGCCAATGTACATGGAGTATGCCCAATATTTATTGGATCAAGGACATGCATATTATGCTTTTGATACACCGGAAGAGCTGGATGAAATGAGAAAGCGACTTACTGCTGCAAGGGTGGTATCTCCGCAATACAATTCCATCACCAGAACTCAGATGAAGAATTCGCTTACCTTACCTGCAGATGAGGTCAAAGCGCGATTGGCATCAGGAGATCCCTATGTAATCCGTATCAAGATACCGAGAAAAGAAGAGGTTCGATTAAATGATTTGGTACGTGGCTGGGTAATGGTTCATTCCAACTCTTTAGATGACAAAGTGTTGATGAAATCTGATGGTATGCCTACCTACCATCTGGCCAATATTGTAGATGACCATTTAATGGGAATTACTCATGTAATCAGGGGCGAGGAATGGCTTCCTTCGGCTCCACTTCATGTATTGTTATATAAATTTTTGGGATGGGAAGATTCCATGCCACAATTTGCCCACCTTCCTTTATTATTGAAGCCTGATGGCAATGGCAAATTGTCTAAGCGGGATGCCGAGAAACACGGTTTTCCAATTTTCCCTTTAAACTGGACAAGTCCTGAGAATGGAGAATTGGTAGATGGGTTTAAAGAAGCCGGTTATTTGGCAGATGCTTTCTTAAACTTTCTTGCCTTTTTGGGTTGGAACCCTGGAGATCAAAGAGAAATGTTTACGGTGGATGAATTAATCGAAGCCTTTTCCATAGAACGAATTGGTAAGTCGGGCACTAAATTTGATATAAATAAGGCTAAATGGTACAATGAACAGTACCTAAGAAAGAAAAGTAATGCAGAATTATCTGATTACTTATTGGCAGATCTTGCAAAAGAAGACATAAGTATAAGTAAAGAAAAGGCTGAAAAGATAGTTTCTCTCATGAAAGAAAGAGCTACTTTCCCTGCTGATCTTTGGAAGGAAGGTCGATTCATGGTGTTTGCACCAACGGAGTTTGATGAGCGCATTGTTAATAAAAAATGGAATGACAATGTAGTGATCGTACTAACTGCATTTAGAGATAAGCTTGAAGCAATTTCCACAGACCTTAGCGCTGATTTGGCTAGAACTATGTTGGGAGAAACTGCGGAGGAAAAAGAAATTAAATTAGGTAAAATAATGCAAGCGGTAAGACTTGCCATTACCGGCGTAGGAGCAGGACCGGATCTTATGCAGATATTTGAAATTTTAGGTAAAGAAGAGCTAATCTTAAGGATAGATTTTGCGTTAAAGAATATAAAGGCATCTTAATGTGCCCAAAACATACTTAAACCCTTTGGTCATGGCAAAAAATTCAAAGAAGAAAGATATTCCAAGAGTAAATGAGGAATTGGAAGGTTTTAAAATGAATATTAATTCATTTGGAGAAATTTCAAGCTCATTTTCTATTGATAAAATCAATGCGTTTTTGAATAAAAATGTGGATGACAAGAAATTAAGAGATAGGGAAGAAGATATAGATGAGAAGAAAAAATAGGTTATTGGCCCATTTTACTTGAGTCAGCAGACCAACTTAGCACCTTATGAAACCTTCCTTTATACTATTATTTCTTGTGAGCATTTTTTCTGGGGAATTAATGGCCCAAACTAGCATTGGTATAAAAGCAGGATATACACAATCAAGTGCTACTTACAGAACATCTCTGGGAGCTTATCCCAGAGATGTTACTGGTTTTAAAGCACCAAGTTTTTCCTTGGTGATTGAACAATTTTTCGAAAAAAATGCAGGAGGACAAATAGAATTTCAGCTTTTGACCACTGGATATGCCGCTACAGATACAATCAACACCGGCAATAAAACTAGTTTTGATTATTTAAAGGTCCCTGTTTTATCTAATTTTTACTTGGGCAACTCTGGTCGTTTTCATATTAAGATCGGTCCACACCTAGGTTATTTACTGAACGTAAACGATGAAGTAAGGGTAATAGAAGGTGATCTTGTAATTCCCACTTATGGTCAAGAAGGTGATAGGCCTAGAAAGTTAATGTATGGACTTACCGCTGGTGTTGGTTTGTCTAAATTGTTTGGAAATCATACCATCCAAGGAGAAGTAAGGTACTCTTACGAGTTTGGAAATCCCGAAGCACAAGAAAGAATCTTTGACCTAAACTTCACCCAATTGGAGTTTTCTTTATCTTATTTATTTCGGGTGCTAGATTGAGCTGAGGCCACTGTCACGATAATTTCCTCAAAAATTTCCCCTGTCTTGTCTCGTATTTTTTCATGAGCAGCTTCTTCTGCTCGATTATATCCTCCCATGTGAAACCTTTGGTACCAAGGCAATATGGAAATCGCTGCATCCCATAGAGAATAATTGAACATGGTCTGTAAAGTGAGGTAAGCAAAGCCGCCATTTAGGACCAATGAGTTAATTCCATTTCTTACATCTCCGGCATAAAAATGCCCCAAACCAGGTATTATCATACTCATAACTCGGGCTTTTTTAGGGTTTATCTTTTCCACTTTCTTTAATTTTGAAAAGGATTCCAACACCGCTTTCTTTTGCTTTTCTTCCGACACAAGGTTTAAAAAACTTCCTTTTGAGTCTTCGTATTCTCCCAAGCCATAGTAAATTATGCCTTCGTAAAGATTTTTTTCTTGGTCAAGGAATGAGTCAAATCATCAGGTAGATTGAGTATTTCTACTTGGGCGAAGAGAAATGATTTTTCTCTAATTAAGCTTTCAATTTTTTTAAAGGTGAAATTCGTTTTGGCAGTATCTGTTTTTGCCGCAAAATAGGCGAGATCATAATACCTAGCCGCAGCGGAATAATCACCCATTAAAAAATAACACTCCGCAATGTTTGGAAAGACCTTTTGCTGAAAATCCTTATTACCAAAAAACAGCACACGCTGAAAAGCTGCGATGGCTTTATCAGGTTGATTCGTTTGCATAAGTTGCCGTCCAAAATCAAAGGTTTGATCAATGGATTGGGAATAGCTTTGAATTGGTGCAAAAAGCAAAAGCTAAAAATTAGAATAAAAGAGATGCTCGATTTTATTTTGATGGAATTCATCCTTTTTAAGATTTATCAATTTTGCGGACTTATGTGATCCAAAAATATTACCAATATGGAATCCAAAGGAGATAGAGGCAAAGATCCATCCTCTTACACTTTCTACACCCTGTTTTTGGAAAGCTCTTTGAGCCTGCCAGCCAGTGGTTCCAACAAAAAGAAGTGCTACTAATCCATCCTTCCAATCACCAGTGTAAATTTTTCCTGAACCGGGCACGATGGTAGACATAACAGCTGCCAGCGCAGGACTTTTTCTTTTTCTTCCAAGGCTTGCCTAGAAATTTCCAAGTATTTTTGTGCAGATTGAAAATTACTTTCTCCGAGCAGGCTATAGCTTTCATAGGCAGATTTCCATTCGAATCTCAGTGCATCAGAGGTTCCGGAATAAAAGTAGCGCTCATGAGCTTGAAGGTGGGTATTGTTTTCTGAAAAGGATTTGGCATCATTAAACTGCTTGTTTTTAAACAACAATGCCACGTATTCAAAGGCCAGTTCACTAGGCATGGTGTTTTCATTTGGGTAAAGGTTTAAAGCTCTATTTATTCCCGTTTCCCACATCTCAGCTTCCCAATATACTGCCAGTAAGTCTTTCTCAATAGTTAAGTCGCCAGGTTTCATGAATACAAGTCTTTCATATTCAGGAATGGCAAGATTGAATTGATTTGTTTGCCTTAGGTAACTTGCAAAAGCTGCAGAATTATCGAAATCGTACAAATTTTGACTATATCCGGATAGGGAAAATAAGGGCAGCACGATTACTGCTAACAAATACTTCATTTCAATTCGTCTATCATTAAGGTTCGGTCTTCTGTCCAAGCATATTTTTCAGGGCTTAGACCATTGCACCTTGTCAACCTATCCATTGTATTCGCTGTCCCTAGCAATACTCCATATTTTTTACCGCCAATAAGCCATATTCTGAACATGAGGGGTAGAACACACAATTAGATCCATCTTGGGAAGAAATAAAATTTTTGTAAACCTTAAACAATCCAGAGAAAACTGTCTCTATCTCATTCTTGTTTTCTTCTGCTGCTTTGTAATGAACCGCCTTCTTTTTTCAGTTAGCAAATCTTTGTATGCCAACACTTCATTATTGGACTGAGCAAAGGTTACTCCAATTAAACTACAGATCAGGAAGCTTGTAATCGTAAATAATTTCATTTCCTTTTTCATTTATAATCACATTTTTATAGGAAGTAACCTGGTAATTTTGTCCTTGCTCATGGTAATTTATTTGCGTGATTTCTGTTGGGACTTCACAACCCGATACGTTAGTATAATTTTTATAAAATTGCTTGCTCAACAAATCATTATCAGGATTGTAGAATGCTATGGCTTGTAATTTTTTGTCTAAATTAGACATTATAACTTTACCCAACGAACTTTTTACTTTTTCTTCTTCTGGCTCCCAAGTGGTTAAAATTTGATCTTCTTTTTGGCAACATCTATTATGGTATAGCCACTATTTCTTAACCCGAAATTGGCCAATTGTCCAGATAATGTAAAATGGAAAAATGAAGAAGTAGGAATTACAAAAGAAGATGATTTACCCAGTAATTCATTGGATTGAAATCGATATAAAGTGGTGTCTTTTAATACCCAAGTTTCCGGTTCAGGAAAAGAGATGTCATAGATTATTTTCTCTGCGGAAAGATCATAATAGACCTTTCCTACAATTAATCTTGAGGTTCCATCTGCAATTTTTTCCTTGATTGAAAAGTCCGCACTTATCCTAAAAAACTGTTGCCCAAAATTAATTTCGGGCAACAGTGTTAATATCAGTAGTATTAGTATAGGTTTTTTCAGAAGTGTACTCATTAAAATGGATAAGCAGAGAAAGCAAATATATAAGATGCTGCTACCAAAAGGGCGTACACACCACCTAAGGTTACACAACCCCAAATTGCTTTTCTAGTTTGTTCCTTGTCTTCAGCGTCTAAATGAACAATGGCTATACCAATAGGTCCCAATACACATCCCCAAAGGAAAGATGGTATACCAGCCACTGGGTGATCACCTGCATTTACAGCAAAGTTGTTCAACATGTCTGCATCAAGGTTTACGTTTAACCCATTGTTTTGAGCAATTACTTCTTTCAAAGTTACTCCTTCATTGGAAAGAACATATTCTTCCAATTGATCAAGTTCTGAAAATTGAGCTTCAATAAGTGCCGAATTGAAGTCTAAAACATCAGGTTTAATTTCTTCTCCAAAGGAGATTCCCGTTATCAAGAACGGGACAAGGAATGCAATAAGTTTTTTCATAATATAGATTTATTAAAGATTTGGATTATAAAGATATTAAAAAATATAAATAATAGGCAGTTTTTGAAAAATATTAAGCTAGTTCATTTATTAAAATTAATTTCTTGTTATACAAGAGATTAATTTTATAATTTCAAGCTGTGAAAAACCTAGGATTTTATGGTTGGGAAAATTGATGCGTTTGTATTTTTTTGCCTCAAAATGTTTGGAATAATAACTTAAGAATTAAAGGTTTTTCTTGATTGAAACTACATTTTAATAATTTCAGGATGGTTTTTTAAACCTTTAGTTCTCTGGCAAAATCGAGTATAAATACTCTTTTTTCATTATTGTTTAGGATGTAATTGCAGTTGTTAGTTTCAATAGAGAGGAAATAAATAGTATTTCTTCACTATTAATTAATAAAAATATAACAGCAGTACTATTCAGTGTTAATGTAATAAATTTATTTTATAATTATATTATTCCGTTTTTTGCTAATTGTAGGGGGAGCTCACCTAACCTTAAAAAGGTATTCAAATTTAATATAGATGAAAAGAATGATTCAATAATAAATGCTAAAATTGCGAGTAGTTAGCAATTTTCTATCCATTTTAAAATAAGAATTTATCATGGTTGTAATGGATCTGAAGTTAGTAGAAATAAATTATTAGAATTTATGTCTTGGTATTTATTTATTAATTAGATTTATTGTCCTACTTATTTAATGAACTCGGGGTTTTAATCCTTGTGACCAACTAATTATACGATATGAGAATACAGAAAAAATTCATTACTTATTATTTGCATCATTATTAATGATTTTTAGTAGTTGTGACCTATCAGAGGTTTTTGATGATGAAGATGACATGGATGATCCCGAAGCAGAGATTGTGACGGCTAAAATCAATGGAGAAGCCTTTAGTGCTGTTGAATCTGATGATGCATTAATTCAACTTGACCAAGTTGAAGGGGATTTGGATTTGAATGGAGATGTATTTGAATTAAGCTTTACGGCTACAGATTTTGGACAGAGCTATTTGACCACTCTTTCATTGTCACTTCAAGGACTGAATTATTCTGATTTAAAAGCCGGAAGTCAATTTGTAGGTTTTACTGAGGAAAATCTATCTAGCGGTAACCCTACAGGAGCAGCTGGTGTGGTGGCAAAAGCTTCTTTGGATGGGGAAACTGAATTTGGTGGAATAACACTACTGGTAGGTACGATTGAAGTAGAATTAACCAAGCTGGACAAAGAGAATGAACTGATGTCCGGTGAATTTTCCTTCGTGGCTTATGATGATGACAATGATACCAACATAGTAGTTACAGAAGGGGTTTTTACAAATGTTGAATTTTAAGATGATTCATTTTTAACAAAATGAATATTTCTTTGAAATCCTTCCCATTTGGTCCTTTTTAAAGCTGACCGCTTGAATACCTTATTAAAAGTTTCTTTTGTCATTTCTTCCCATGCTGATTTTTCTAAATCAGCATGGGGAAGAAATGCTTCTTCTTTATGGGGCTTTGAAAACCTGTTCCAAGGGCATACATCTTGACAAATGTCACAGCCAAATACCCAATTCTCCATTTTCCCTTTAAAATCATCCGGGATGGCTTCCTTAAGCTCTATGGTCAAATAGGAAATGCATTTTGATCCATCAATTAAATTGTCCTGTAGAATTGCATCTGTTGGGCAAGCATCTACGCATCGGGTGCAAGTTCCGCAATAATCTTTATCGGACGGATTGTCATAGATCAAAGGTAAATCGATGATTAGCTCCGCTAAAAAGAAAAAACTACCTGAGGATTTATTTAGCAGTAAGCTGTTTTTTCCTTTCCAGCCTAATCCCGCCTTTACTGCCCATTGCCTTTCCATTACGGGAGCACTGTCTACGAAAACCCTTCCATGTACCTCACCTATTTCTTCTTTTAAGCACTTTAAAAATTCTTTTAGCTTGTCCTTGATCACAAAGTGATAATCTTCCCCATAAGCATATTTTGCAATTTTTAGTGCATTTCTGCTTTCATCCAAATTTTGCTGAGGATAATAGTTAAACATTAGGCTTACAACGGATTTTGCTCCTTCTACTAGTTTTCTTGGATCTAGTCTCTTGTCAAAATGGTTGGCCATATAGGCCATTTTTCCGTGGTAATTTTTGTTTAACCAATTTTCCAACTTAGGCGCTTCCTCTTCCAAAAAAGTAGCTTCAGCAATTCCACAATAGTCAAAACCGAGTTTTGACGCTGTTTTTTTGACTATTTGCGTATGCTTTTCAATTGTACTCAAGGCATTTTGTTATTAATTTCTGGATTAGCACCCTAGCTTTCAAATAAATTACCAGACTGTCCCCCGGGCTTTGGCTTTATTTTGAGATGGGTATAGGCAAGGTCAGTGGCAGTTCGGCCTCTACTTGTTCTTTTGAGATAGCCCTCTTTTATTAGAAATGGTTCATAGACCTCTTCTATCGTTTCAGCCTCTTCTCCGCAAGCTGTGGCGATAGTTGAGATACCTACCGGACCGCCGGCAAATTTATTGATAATGGTAAGCAAGATCCTATTGTCCATTTCATCCAAACCATTTTGATCCACATCCAATGCATTAAGCGCCATTTCTGCAATTTCTAAAGTAATTCTCCCATTGCCTTTTATTTCAGCAAAATCTCTGGTTCGTCGCAACAGGGTATTGGCAATTCTTGGAGTTCCGCGGCTTCTTCTGGCAATTTCAAAGGCTGCTTCAGGATCCAAGGGGGTGCCTAAGATAGCTGCAGAGCGGGTTACAATGGTAGACAGTAACTTTGCATCATAATATTCAAGCCGGGCATTGATACCAAACCGAGCCCTCAGGGGTGAGGTAAGTAGGCCGGATCTAGTAGTGGCCCCTACTAGGGTAAATGGGTTTAAGTTTATTTGTACAGTCCTTGCATTCGGACCTGAATCAAGCATAATATCGATCCTAAAATCCTCCATGGCTGAATAGAGGTATTCTTCCACAATCGGATTCAAGCGATGGATTTCATCTATAAATAAAACATCGCCTTCTTCAAGATTGGTGAGCAATCCAGCGAGATCTGAAGGCTTATCCAAAACCGGACCGGAGGTAATCTTAAGTGTAGATTCCAATTCATTGGCGATGATGTGACTCAAGGTGGTCTTTCCAAGGCCGGGAGGCCCATGGAGCAAAACATGGTCCAAAGACTCACCTCTTTTTTTGGCAGCCAAAACAAAAATTTTGATGTTTTCAACCGTCTTTTTTGACCTGTGAAATCATCAAAACTCAGGGGTCTTAGTGCTTTTTCTATTTCCTTGTCTCCAGGGCTTAAGCTTTCCTGGTCACCACGCAGATATTCTTCTCTCATATGAACCTTCTATGTCTCACAAATATAGAAAAATCATTGAAGCTTTTCAGGTTTTAAAGGGTTTCCGCTGAAACACTAACTAAGGTTAATGACCAAAAGTAATGAGCAATTGAAAAAATAGAATTAACTTTCGGAAAATTAAAACTGGCATTGTTTTATGCGAAAATCAGCCAAAAAAAATATCATTTACAGCATTTTGTTACTGTTAGTGGTGTTTATGGTTTACCTCTACAGACAAAATAAAGAAACTGCAGTTTCTACAGATACAACCCACCCAAAAATGGTTTTGAGTGGAAAGACCATGGGCACCACCTATAGGATTGTCTATTTAGATCCGGGGGGCGTAATTTTAAAAAAGAAATTGATTCAATTCTCGTTGATTTTAACCAGTCTCTTTCTACCTATATACCGGATTCTGAACTTAGTAGACTAAACAGGTATGATTCCCTTGTTTTTGAATCGGATTATTTTTATCCTGTGTTGCAGACCAGCAAGGAGGTGTTTTCAATTACAGATGGCGCTTTTGATCCTACCATTGGTCCTTTGGTCAATGCCTGGGGTTTTGGACCGGACGGACCTTCTTTGCATGATAGTTTAGGAGTGAAACAATTATTGGAGCAAGTAGGCTTTGAGAATTTGGATTTTAATGAAAAAGGCGTTAAAAAATCCAATACTGATGTTTATCTTGATTTTAGTGCCATAGCAAAAGGATACGGAGCAGATGTTGTTGCCAATTTTTTAAAGGATATGGGTATAGTAGATTTCCTTGTGGAGATTGGTGGCGAACTTGTAGGAAATGGCGTAAATGACAAAGGTGAATTATGGAAAGTAGGCGTTTCACATCCGGATGAAGAAGGTTTGGCCAATGAAATCTATAGTATTGTTGCCCTGGAAAATAAAGGCTTGGCTACTTCAGGCAATTATCGTAATTTTTATGTTAAAGATGGTGTAAAATACTCTCACACAATTAGCCCATTTACGGGTTATCCTGTGGTACATCGTTTGCTAAGTGCTACGGTGGTGGCTGATGATTGTATGGTGGCTGATGCCTATGCTACAGCCTTTATGGTTTTGGGATTAGACCGCGCAAAGGAAATACAAAAATCAGTGGAAGGTATAGAGATCTTTCTTATCTTTAATGATGACCAAGGCCAAATTCAATCTTACGTTAGTGATGGTCTCGCTCCATTTTTGACTACCGTAGGTGCTAAAGAGCCCAAATAACCCTAGCTAATATATGTTGTATGTACTTTTACTTTTTTTGCATTGGGTGCAGGATTGGTTGCAATCCTGGTGCCAGGTTGGAATGAGAAAAGCTTTAAGCTGGCATTAATATTTGCCGGTGCGTATCTTTTTGCCATTACAATTCTCCATATTTTCCCTGAACTTTTTGCCAATAAAGAATCAGCCTATTTTATGGGCTTGTATATCTTGCTTGGGTTTTTGCTACAACAAGTCCTTGATTTTATGTCCTCGGGAATTGAACATGGACATATTCATGACCATAAAGGACACGGAGCTAGCAATACAGTATGGACTTTAATGATTGGTTTGTTTTTGCATGCATTTCTGGAAGGAACATTGCTTTCAAAACAACCCATGCTCACCGGACATCATCATGGAAGTGAAACCCTTCTATTGGGAATGATTATGCATAAAATGCCGGAGGCCTTTGCATTATCGGCTGTTTTATTGTCCCGTCTTAATAAAACAAATACAATTTTATTGTTGACCCTATTTGCTTTGGCCTCACCTCTGGGTATGTTATCAACAGATTTTCTTTTTGATCGATCATTGATAGGTAGAGAAACCCTCGATATTTTATTTGGTTTGGTGGCAGGTGGCTTTTTGCATATATCTACCATTATATTTTTTGAAAGCTCCCCACAACATCGGTTTCAATTGCATAAATTACTGATCATTCTTTTGGCATCTGTATTGGCCATTTTGACGGAGTTTATTGTTTGAGTACGTAAGAGAAGCACCGCATTTCATTTATTATACAGGGTTTAAAAATTGATACTTCATTAACTTTTTTAGCTGTGAGGTCCGGAACCTATTTGGAATAAGGGATAGGCTACTTTTATTTTTTAAGGATGAAATATAGCTTGATAAAATAAATTAATAAGTGATTTGATCTTGTGGTTCAAAGCAGGAATTGGATAAAAAATGCCAGGGTTTTATCATAAATAAAACCCTGGACAAACCCTACATTAAAAAATAACCAACTTCCGCTACGGATTCCAACTTCTCAATTCAACTGGTTCCGTTTTCATTTTTTTGATAGAATAAATGTACTAAAGATAAATTTATAAAACCAATTATTATTAAGGTATATTGTTATATTACTGTACAAAGATTTTTTAATTGTATGAAATACATTAATATAAATATAAATATGTAAGAAATACAGTTTTTTGTATTTGATAGTGTGAAAAACCGATCTTATTTGGTGTTCACTTTCGAAAAAGTAAGTTAAGATACTGTGAATAAGGTTATTGCGATTGTATTGTGTTAATTTTTCTATAATTAGTTATATAATTGAATCAGACTTAGTTTTTCTATTTAAATAAATTCGAAAAAGAAATGCCATATAATTTTAATAAGAAGAAGGAATAGAAGGTGTGTATTCTATTAAATTCCTACAAAACTTTATATTTATCGGCCTTCTTGGAATACCTTTAAAGGACGTGACAAAGGATTCTTCATAGATAATTTCTTGAAAAGCAGCCTTGCCTTCAAAATTATCATAGTTCCAGCTTACAAAAACTCCGAATTTTTCCTTTCCCAAAAATTGATCCATACCTTTCCAGAGATCAAATTGGTTTTTACGAACGCCCATATTTATAACATAAGTTTGAGGATTTCCGGACAAATAAAAGGAGAGTTCAGATGCCGTGTGATAAGAATCAGAAAACACAAAGGGGGCTTCAATTGCCAAGCTATCTGTCAAGAAATCGATTCTTTCCGCAAGCTGTTGATGTCCCAGCAACCTTTTGATTAAATTCTGCTCTGTTTTGATCATTATATTGGAGGATTTTAACCCCAAATAATCAGGTGATAAGAAAAGAATAGGAATAAACATCCCAAGAAATACCCCGGAGAAAGTAATCTTTTTCCAACGTATAGATTGCCGATCGATCCATTTTGCTAAGACAATTGCCAAACCTGTGTAAGCAAAGGCCGGCCAATTTATCATGGCATCTTTAAAAATGCTTAACGCGGCAAATGTTACGAATGCCAATAATCCGGGAAGAATAAGGTAAATTGATTCAGCGTTTTTGCTTTTAATGGTATACCGAAAAGCTGCTAACCAAGCAGGAAGTAAAAACAAAGAAACAACCGCCATTTGGCTTAATATAAACTCTATAAAACTTCTGCTAGCGATGGATAAGTTGGTAGGGATATTATTTATACCTTCTGTACCTGATAAGGCTAACAAATGTCTGAAGGTATCAAAGTTATTTTGCCAGTTCCAAATAAATGCAGGGATGAATCCCAATAAACTAATCAAAATGAATTTCAAGAAATTTTTCTTGTGGACATTAAATTTCCCTATATAAAGTAAGTAAATTATTAAAACAGGGAATACCAACATGATGACAACTTTTGCCATTAGCCCCATTGCAGTAGTTATCCCGGCAAGAAGCCACCACTTGGAGCTATTTTCCCTAATCCCTCTATAGCAAAGATAAATACTTAATGTCCAAAAAAGGGTGAGAGAAGAATCTGTCATATGGAAGGTGGATGCAAGCCACCAAACAGGCATAGATTGGACGATCAAGGCCGCCCAAAATCCTATTTTTTTCGAGTACAAATAGGATCCAAATAAATAAGTAACCCATGCAATTCCAACTCCACTCAATATAGCATTTATTCGAACGGCCATTTCTGTATTGCCGAATACCGAGGTACTTAAAAAATTTAATACAGCAACCAATGGAGGTTTTGAATAATAATGCCAAGCCATGTTCTGTGACCATAGCCAATATTGTGCTTCTTCGGTAAATAAATTTACTTCCGGTCTAAGGGTGAAAAGAATCTTCGGTACCGCTAACGAAATCGTTATAATGTAGAAATAGAAAGAATATTTTTTTTGGTTAGGAACCATAAAAAATTAATTTAAGTAAAATTTATTATCCAAATAAAGAAAAGCATGAGGCTCGATGATTTGAGGAAATTGCAATCTAAACCATTTAATAGATTGCCTTCTTCAACTAATTTTCTTGAATAAGAAAATTCCAAAATGAATCAAATCAATGTAATAACGACATCCATTGTGATGTGAAACTCACTAGGATGCATTAAAACCCGTACTTTAGCCTTTTTTGCTAACGGAAAGGGAGGGAAGTTGTTTGTTTATTTGGCACTACTTTTGGCACGAGTCCGGAAGAGAGTCGGTTTTTGAAATTACAAAAAATTGGATAAGTATAATTCTTTAAAATATAATTGGAGAGAGAGGTGAATCCTCAACTATAAATTTGTTTATTTGATGCTAGGGTTGATGATAAAATATTTAATCCGGTTTTGGAATAATCCATATCTCAGCCACTTGAACCCCTCTTTCTCCTTCACCACACGTCCAATGGAGCACCAGGTCCCCATCGGCATAACTGCTTTGAGGTAATTCAAATTCATACAAAGGTTTGGCCCCGGTCTGAATGAAGTCGTGAATCAAATGACCATCATCAGTAGATAATTTCATTTTAGACCTGAACCTACCGGTATAAGCTATTTTAATTTTATATGCTTTTTCAGGGTTTAGTTCTTCATATTTTATGAGCAAGGGAGTATCATAGAGCGTGGTTATTTGGTTCATCCAGGCCAGAGGAGTGGCAGTCCCTCCAAATCCTACAGCCTGTATTTCATGCACCCATTCTTGACCTTTTAGGCCTACCCCGAAGCTTTCTCTAGGGCCATATAACCCACCGGGGTCTTGACTCCATATTTTTGTTTTAACAACTCTATTCCAGCTTTTTCCCATCCCGAAATTGTCATAAAAACCTCCCGGACCCGGATTAGTACGGTTGAGCAGTTGCTTTATTTTATCTTCTCTTAGCTTTTCCTCCGGTACTTTTTGAATGGCCTTGAGATTGGCCAAAAGCCAAGGGGAATCATTAAGCGGTACCTCTAAATTGTCAATAAAATTTCCTCTTCCTGAAGCTGCACCATGAGACTCAATGGTAAGTTGCGCTCCTATGCTTTGGTAAAGTGCATCAGCCAGTTCTAAACTTCTTTGCTTCAACTGTGCTAAATAAGGGTCTGAGGCGGGTTCTGTAAGAATTCTTGTAGCCTTTTCTATACTTTTGAGGCTGCCAATTTTTTCTGACCCTTGTAATACATTGATTGCTTTCTGTTCTTGCTGAGTTTCAAACAGTAGTTTTTGCTGAATATAAGCATCAAAATAGGCTCGGATTAACCCCATTTGAAATCTAAAATTAGCCATTAATTTATTGTCAGCTTTTTCTTCCATTGCCTGCCATTGAGCCAAGGCTTGGGAAACACTGGAATTGTATAGCAATCTACCTCGCAGATTTTCCTCTTGGGCTAAAAAGCCATTTGTTGCAGCATCCACCCATTTAGGGCCAAAGAAAAAACGGGAATAATCTCTTAAAGTTTCCAAGACCTTTGTTTCCGGATTCCATTCTTGATCTGTCCATATGAATTTATTTACATCGTCATTGGTACCTTCAGAATAGCTAATGCTCCCATTAGCAAAGTGGGCCAGTGAATTGTGGATGGTTTTTTGGTCCTTAGGTCGAGGATTAATAGACTCCTACCCAAAGTCATAGCCATGGCCAAATCCCATTTAGGAATAGGGTACTGTGAACTCAAATTATGAGTAATGTCAGGATACCTACGGATAGGAATAGAGGAATCAGTTAACTGTCGCAATTCAGGTAATGGTATTTTTACCCAAGGGCCGAAAACTACGCCACCAAACCAATCATACTTCTGGTTGACGTGAAAAAAGAATTGGTCAAACCAAGCCTTCGTCGGCCTAAATACCTGGGGGAAACCCATATTTTGGCAGCAGGGTGAAATCGGTGAAGCACTGTAGCCACTTCTTCTAACCAATGGAACAATACATCCGGCTCTAGGTTCCCTGGGTCCCCGCCGGGAACAAATAAATGATCCAATCTTGGAATGGAGGCGAATACATCTTTGCGCTGGGTTAGCTCAATGGTTCTTGTTTTAGGATCTTCATAGTCTTCAGCCATATTGGGGTACCACATCCACACATCCAAATCCAATTCATCAGCTATTCGTGATTGTTCGCTAATCATATCAATGGCGGGAATAGTCATGTGAGGCGAAGTGAAATCATCATCGGTTCGTGGAGGCATAATTTCAATACTATTGGCTCCAAACAATGCCAGCTCCCTAATATATTGATCAAAGCGATCTACAGAAAAGGCATCGTAGGCGTTTGTTTTGGGACGGTATCCCAATTGATGCCCTCTAATGGGATATTTTGGGGAACTAGTTTTTTCAATGCTTTTATTCAATAGCAAATGATTTTCTGACCAATCCATTTTTCTCAAAAGATGGCCTATACCAAATAGCAAGCCTCTGTCATCTTTCCCTATAATAATGGCCATGGGCGGAGAAAAGGTGTCATCGATGACCACCTTAAAGCCTTCACCGGGCATGGCTTCGACGTCTTTTAATCTTTTTTCCATTTTTTGGGAAGACTTTGAATGGCATCGTATTGAGTCAATAGGATAATTGGGGAGGCGGCCTCCTCTTTTTGCTTGATAGGAAATGTAGAATTTATCCGGCTTTCTAGTTCTTCTTTCAGTATCTTGGCATAGGTAGGTATGCGCTCACTTTCTCCATAAGGAACAATTACAGCTCCAGAAAAGTTAAAATTTTGGCCATATGAAAGACCACTCACTAGAAAAATTGTTGTAATTAATAGGTGTCGTAGCAGCATCGTTTCTTTGGGTTATCTTCCAATATACCCTTAGTACAGCTAATATGACTACTTAGATGCTTATTCTCTGCGTTTTACTTCGTAATTTTTTATGGGATTATGCATGCTGACTTTTTGCATTTTCCCATTTTGGTAGTAATATTTATTTTCATCACCCTCTATATGGGTGGTGTAGATGCCTTTGCCATGAGATCTGATCTCAGAGAATTTCCCTAAATTTTCTGCTATCATCACTGTTATCCCTCTTGGTTCCTCAAAAAATAGTCTTACCGCACTATGGTGAATAGGTGATTTGATAATGTCTTTGTGTTCATATTTATATCCATTTGCATCAATTTTATATTCATCACCCTCAAGCCATATTCTACTGATAAAGTTTCCTCTATTTGTTTTTGAACTTACTTTAGAATCTATGAAAATATCATCGTGGTATTTTACCTCAGTGTGGTAGTCTACTTTGATGGTTCCGAATAGCCAGAAACTAACCTTACTGTCCAACCTGTATATGGTGGTGTCGTTTTCTAAGGTTTTTGTGGCTTTCATTTGCCCGATGGTAAAACCGGCCAATTTGATATCAAAATCAATTGTTTCTTGGGCTTTTAAGGAGCTTGAATAGAGAATGAATAGTGTAAGTATAAGAGAGGTTAAAGAAGATACTTTTATGGGCATTTTCTAGTGGTTTAGTAAATTGTGCTTTCTATTATGTTAGGGTTAAGGGAAGCAAAAGTCAAGCTCCTTGTCGAATAGGCAAAGTTTTGTTTTACCTAATTAGCTTTAAAAACTGTAAAGCGATGCTGTTGAAAGCCTCAGGCTTTTCTACGTTAACTACATGACCGCAAGCTGGAACTACTTTAAGCTGTGCAGATTGATGAGTCTTAACCAGCTTGGTGATAGTGGGCAAAAACATATAATCCTCCTCCCCCATTAGATAAAGGGTGGGGACAGGGGTTTCCTTAATTCTAAATAAACTCAGCAAAGGATTGACTCTGGAAGCAAGACTAAACCACCTTATAAACTCTTTTTGGTAAAGTTTTTTGCTTCCTTAACGAATAGGTACCTGGAGGCCTTGTGATTTTTCCTCGGCATAATAATAAAAGCAAAAAGCTTATAAAGGAGTAGGTACGGGATGACAGATTTTAATAAAATACCCAAGCGCATTAGTACTTGGCCACGTAGATTAAGTTTCATTATAGCTCCTGCCAGCACCATGCTTGACACCCTTTCAGGGTATCTCTCCGTTATTTCCCGAATAATAATTGTACCCAAAGAGATGCCAATGAAATGAGATTTTTTGATTTTTAGATGGTTTAAAACCTCCATTACTTCATCTGAAATAACCGGGAAACTGTATTTTTTAGTTTCTCGTAAACCTTGTCCTTGGATTTTCCATGCCCCCTCAAGTCCACCAACAGTACATTATACGATTTCTTGAAATCACGAATTTGCTTAAACCATATGGCACTACTACCTCCTGCCCCATGAATAAAAGTTACCCAAGGTGCCTCTGGTTTTAAGATATAAGTGGTGTAATGCAGCATGAAGGAATATAACACGGAATTACCCAATATGGTTTAATCCCAGATAAAACGTATAGGGAATTGATTGATTTTCAATCTTTTTCCCGGTGTAGCTATTGATAACCTCTCCCGTATTTACGAGAAGTCTTGCAATCGCAAGAAAATCAGGCAGTTTGGAGATTTTTTAGCATGGCACCGCTATGGTGAAAATGGAAAGCAGCAACCAAGTGGCTGATTTTGAGGCGATTTCTGAACGTAAAAGATTTTCTATTCCATATTTAGGGTTTAAATAGCTGTCGAAGGTTAGACTTGACATTTTCAGAATTATTAAGCAATGCCGGCCCGACGTTGAAAAGGGCCGGCTTTGCTTAGTATATTCAAATTACTGGTTTACAAAATTATTTGATGGCTTTGGCAACCAGTTTTGCCATGATTTTATTGCCTTTGGTATTGGGATGTACCCCATCTGCGAATAGCTTCCCGTATTTCTCCATAGGGGTGTGTAAATCGATAAGGGTGGAACCGGTTTGTTCAGCTGCTTGGCGGATCAAAGGTACCATTTCATTAACAATTATTTCCTCAGTGATGTCAAAATTGGTCTTGAAGACAGGAACCGGTATACATACATAAACTTTTCCGTCGGCCGGCATGCTTGCTTTATAGGTTTCTATTATTTCCACATAATCTTTAAGAAACTCATCCTTGTATTTCCAGTTCTGTGGTTTAGAATCATTGGTTCCCAACTTTATTACCAGCACATCGGGCGCAAATTCTTTTACAGCTTCAAATTGTGGCTCTTCCCAATAAGGATGATCTCCCTTCTTTAATAAAGTACGGCCACTTACTCCAAAATTGATCACTTGGTATTTATCCTTTAACCTTTTCTGCATTTGAAGTGGGTAGCTGTCAGGATTGTCTCTTCCGGGACCTTGAGTAATACTGTTGCCTACGCAAGCTACTTTAATAGGTTCTTGGGCAAAAACTTGTTGACTGACAATTAACAAAAGAATATAAAATAATTTGTTCATGAATAGTAGATTTTCTTAGAAAGTGGAAATTACATAATTTTTAAATGTTTTGATCCTTTCATTTCCTTAAATTGCCTTTTACTAAGAATTTTTCTGTGACGATGAAATTGAAGCATTCGCTTATTTATGAAAAGTTTAACCTCCTTTCTTTGGATGTGGTGGTGGGAGCTTGTTCAGGAATGTATTTTTTGCTCACCTTATGAAAGTGGATTTGTCGTGGAAAATATATTTACTTCTGGCATTGGCTGTTTGGTGCATTTATACCTTTGACCATTTATTGGATGCGAAAAAAGTGGCGGGGCCAGCCTTATCTCAGAGGCATAGATTTCACCAAAACCACTTTAAATTTTTGATGTTATCACTATTTGTGGCCATAATATCGGGTTTGATTTTGGCTTTTCTGTTTTTACCTTCGATTAAAATGCTTGGCTCAGGCCTAGCTCTTGCCCTGATTATTATGCTTACCATGACACTTTTGCGCATTGCAGGGAAGAAAATGGCTGCCATAAAAGAATTTTCTACAGCTTTCTTTTATGTGGCAGGCCTGGTGCTGATACCTATTTTAAATCTCGATCATGCTTTCTCCTCTGCCAATTGGGCTTTCTTCCTTGGCGCGTATTTTTTATTGGCTTGGTACAATTTGGTTTTTCTCTCCTATAGTGATGGAGAACAAGATCTGGCTGAAGGTCAAGCTTCCATTAGTACAGTTATAGGCATGAAAGATACACGAAAATTACTGTGGGGTCTTTCCTTTATAGGGTTGGCCTACCTGGTTGTACTATTCTTAATTCTGCCCTCTTATTTTCATATTTACACCTTAATTTGGGGATTGATGTTGCTGATGCATATTATCAGTTTTTTAGAGTCTCCGGCTAATGATACCATGAAAACAAGAAAGTGCCTTGAGCTCTCCTTTTCTTTGCCAATTTTGCTGTTATTATTTTAATCCGGGACAAGATTATAAGTTAAAACCTATGGTAGACCTAATATTATGAATTCTTATAATTTTATTGCTCCCTTTTATGACACGCTGGCTACCTTGGTATTGGGTCATAAGTTTCATGAAAGCAAGTGGGCGTTTTTAGATATTATTCAGCCTGGAGCGACTGTCTTGGTGGTGGGAGGGGGAACCGGAGCCAATTTACCTGAAATTTTGAACAGATGTGGTAAAGAAGGTAAGGTGATTTATATGGAGGCTTCGGAAAAAATGATTGACAAAGCCATCCAAAGCATCCCTCAAGATCTACAAAACCGTGTGGAATTTATTTGTAGGGCTGATTTTAAGTTTCAGGAAAAATACAATTTTGACGTAATTGTCACCAATTTTTATTGGACGTGTTGACAGACAAAGCAATCAAAGAACTATTTAAGGAAGTCAACAAAAGAGTAACTCCCAATTCCAAGTGGTTATTTTTGGATTTCTTTCCTCTCAAGGGAAAAAGTCTTTTGATTTGGGTAATGATCACCAGCTTTGGCGTTTTGACCAAACATCCGAGAAAAGAATTACCTGATTATAGAGTTTTTTGCCAAAGGGGGCTGGAAAGAAGCGAAGGTGAGGTTTTTTGAAAATGGATTTTACCAAGCAAAAGTTTATTTGCCTGCACCAAAGGATATCAAGTCTGATACAATCTCCTTAAAATAATCTCCATTATAAGGCCCATAGAAATTCATATCTCTGGCTTCATAATAATCTCCTGAATAATATTTGTCAGGCGTTATATAGCCAATATATCCTCCATTAAAAGTAGTAATGAACAAGGATAGCCCAAGAGCTTTGGCATGTTCCTCCCATTCTTTATAAAACACCCCCGAGACTTCCCCGGAAGAAGAAATAAATAAGGCATCTCCAATTCTGACCACATCGAAATAAGCGGGGTTATCCCCAATGGCCCAGTCAAAAAGCCAGGGCCTAAGCCGAATATTATCACTGATCCGATAATGCGGGGAACGAAGTTTTAAAGGGAGCCTTGTGGCTAAAATCTGTTTGCCTACAAGGGCTTTTTCGTATTTATTCTCATTGACTACTGAATCCAATGATGAAGCATACTGCTTGATGCTCTGAATGTCATTTCCGGGTGCTTTTGGGCGATGACTGCCTACTGCACCCGCTGCAAATACGGCAAAGTCATACTTTTCTTCCATTAATTCAGAAAGGTAATAAGGATAATCTCCGGAAAGTCCCATAAACTTGCTACTAAGGCATGTGGCGTGGGCACTGTAAGTTACCAAAGAGCAGCTTTGACCTGCAGTATTTTCCAAAATCAACTGCCTAATATACGGGTCTATAGGGTCAGTAGCAATAAGTCTGTTGGATACAAAGTCAGCAGCTTCTGATTTTTGGTGCGAAGGCTTACCGTGTCCATATTTCCTAAGGCTTCTGAAATGGCCTTTAATGTGCCGCTTTTAATGGTATTTACCAAGGGTTCATCCCATCCCCCATTGCAATTTCTCCTACAGGTCCGGGTATTGTTCCACCCATTCCACTATGGGTATGTGTGGCTGTAAAATAGACCTGATCGACCGGTAATTGCTGTTTGGTTATGGCCTCTCTTAAGGTTAAGGCAAGTTCCGGATGAACAATAAGTAGCTCGTAATTTAAGAAGGCTACCTTAAATTGCGCATTGCCTATAATGATGGCTTTTACAAAGCTACTGTCTGCCACGAATTCATAAGGTCCGCGAGGTTTGTAAGCCACCAAGTTGGCAGGTTTGTCAGGAGTTATATTCGCCTTGGCCCAACCACCCAAAAGATAGCCTTTGTCTGCCCCCTTAAAGGTCAAAATCTCAAGTTCTTGCTTGGTTTCTTTGTAATAAGCCGTCTCTTTATAAGGTGTCCAGTCCACCGTCGTGAGCGTTAGTAATCCCATGGCCAATAAAAAAATGAGGCAGCCTAAAATTATTTTTATAAGGATTTTCATTTGCTCAGGGTTAATTGAGTGCCTTAACCCTCATAGGTAAAGGTGCCATGTGTACTTTTGACGGTAACTTTTTTGCCTTGATGATCTGTCACACGGCCTATTACTTTTGCTTCTACTCCAAAATTGGCAGCAATGGCAATGGCTTGTTCAGCATCTTTTTCATCCAAATAAACTTCCATTCTGTGCCCCATGTTGAAAACCTTGTACATCTCTTTCCAATCGGTGCCGCTTTCTTCTTGAATGATCTTAAAGAGCGGAGGAGTATCAAACAGGTTGTCTTTGATAACGTGAAGGTTGTCTATAAAATGAAGCACTTTGGTTTGGGCTCCACCACTGCAATGAACCAAACCATGAATTCCGGCTCTGTTTTCTTTCAATAAAGCAGCTATAATTGGCGCATAGGTTCTGGTAGGTGATAGGACCAGTTTTCCCATATCCAACGGTGTACCCGGAGCGGGGCTTGTGAGGTCATGGCTTCCGGAATAGACCAAGTCTTCAGGAACAGAAGGATCAAAACTCTCCGGATAGGCAGACATTAACTGCTTTGAAAATACATCATGTCTGGCAGAGGTAAGTCCATTACTTCCCATTCCCCCATTGTATTCAGATTCATAAGTTGCTTGACCAAATGAGGTCATTCCCACAACCACATCACCTGCTTTTATATTGTCATTGGAAATGACTTCATTTCTCTTCATTCTGCAGGTAACCGTACTGTCCACAATAATGGTACGTACCAAATCACCTACATCTGCTGTTTCTCCACCGGTAAGAACGGCATTTACCCCATGGTCTCTAAGCATCTGTAATACTTCCTCGGTGCCATTGATTATGGCCGCAATTACTTCACCGGGAACAAGGTTTTTGTTTCTGCCGATAGTGGAGGAAACCAATATATTATTGACTGCACCCACACATAGCAGGTCGTCTATATTCATGATGATTGCATCTTGGGCAATTCCTTTCCACACACTTAGGTCTCCGGTAGCTTTCCAATAAAGATAAGCCAGAGAGGACTTTGTTCCTGCGCCATCAGCGTGCATGATGTTACAATATTCAGGATCATTGCCCAAAACATCTGCCACAATTTTGCAGAAGGCTTTAGGATACAGGCCTTTGTCAAGGTTAGAAATAGCTTGGTGTACGTCTTCTTTGGAGGCTGAAACCCCACGCTGCATGTACCTATCGTTCATAAACTCAGATTTGGAAAAAACAGATAAGGGGCAAAGGTAAGCATTTTACTCCGTGATTTCTATAACCTTAAACTCCGTTCTTCTGTTGATTTGATGTTCTTCTTCTGTTTGAGCATTTTCTATGATCAATTGCCTTTCGCCATATCCCTTAGCCTCCAACCTATCGGCTGAAATTCCTTGAGAGACAATGTAAGCAACTGCGGATTCAGCCCGCCTTTGAGAAAGGTCATCATTATAAGCGTCTGTAGCTCTAGCATCAGTATGACTACTTAGTTCAATGCGAATACCCGGGTTGTCCTTAAGAATTTTCACCAGCTTGTCGAGTTCAATGGCTGCGTCAGGTCGGATATCAGCCTTGTCCAAATCGTAATAAATGTTTTCAAGTACAATAGCTCTTTCAAGTATTAACTGATCCAAAATTATGGTTGTATCTAAAGTGATATTGGTTACATCTTGTATGAGATCCTCTTCTGCCGGTGTTTTTCCAACGGTGGTATAAGGAATACTTTTAGCGAAATATCCGGTTTTTGAAGCAATTATTGAGTAGTTTTCATTGGGCTCCAGAGAGAACCTCAGGCGTCCTGATTGGCTACTAAGGTCACCATCTAGGGTTTCATTTTTATCATCATATAGCATCACCCTTACTTGAGGAAGAATCTCCTCTGAACCATTTTCAGCAATGGTTTTGGTGACCACATTGAGCATTACATTGACCACTTTTGGTGCAGGAGTCATGTCTTTAAAGAAGTAGATGTCATCATCCCCTTTTCCGCCTTCCCGGTTAGAAGTAATGAATCCTTCTTCAGGATATTTGGTAAAGAAAATCCCAAAATCATCCGCTACTGAATTAAAATTGGGTCCAAGGTTTACAACCTTATTTTCCCCATCTACTTCCTTATAAACGAAAAGATCCAACTTACCGAAGCCGGGATGACCATCTGAGGAGAAATAAAATTCGCCGTTAGGCAAAGGTCTCGGGAACATTTCATTGCCGGGTGTATTAATTTCCGGCCCCAGATTTACACCGGCCCCATAGTTGCCTGAAGCCATCTTAGTGGCCTTATAAAGATCCGTTCCACCATAACCTCCGGGACGGTTGGATGCAAAATAGAGCGTTTCTCCATCCGGACTAAAGGCCGGAGTAGAATTCCAATATTCAGGTTCCCCATTTACTCCCATATAAGCCGGCTGAGTAAATCCACTGCCATTAAATGTAGAAGAAAAAGGCTAACTTCAGGTAGATCACCTTTGCGGTTACTGTTGCCTCTTGCGTAAACAATCCTGTTTCCGTCGGGACTTATGGCAATGGCTCCTTGATTTAGACCTGATTCATTTTGAAATTCAGTAAGGGTTTGCACTCCTTGTACGTCCACGTTAATGCCGTCTGCTCTTGTTTTAAATAAGCGGGTATAACCTTGACCAGAGCCGGTATACATGCCCCCGGCTCCTCTGGAACTGGTGAAGAACAATTGGTTTTCACTAAGTACCGGAGCATAATCCAATCCGGATGAATTCAGCAAGGTATAATTTTCCAACTCATGATTGGGCCAAATGGGAGTAATGTCTGCGATGGCGTCAATATTTTGTATCTCTTTGTTGGCAAGCGCTATTTTCTCGTCATCCATAGTCAGCGTTTTTGCTGCTTCAAAGGCTTCCTTTGCCTCCTCATATTCACCCTTTCCTTTTGAACTCTTTCCTTTATGGTATTGACTGTCGAATGTGGCATCTGCTTCATTGACCTTCTCATAGTATTCAGTAGCTTTTTCTATTCTGTTGGAAAGCCTGTAGCTTTCTGCGATATAGAAATTGGCTTCACTATTATCCGGCTCGTTTTCTAACAGTTTAGAATAGGAGGCAATAGCCAGTTGGTATTCCCCGGTGTTGAACTGGGTCTGGGCTTTTTGTTGCAAACTGGTACAAGATGCTTGTAACACAAGCAGTAAAACAGGAAGTAAACAGCGGCTTGCAGGAAGGGTGAACTTTATGTTTCTCATACTATTTTTTCTCTGGCAGTATTAATGAGCAAAGTATTTTTTTAGCCAACTGTTATTGGCTTCGATAAGCCATTGTTCATCCAAGTCTGAAACTTTATTTACACTAGGGTTAAACATTTTGCTGGTAGACTTCAATGAACCGGCTGAAACGTGATTTTTAATTTCAGGCAAAAAGGCCACCCTAACATTTTCTCCATCCATATAGGCCACCTTGCCACTGTCTAGCAAATTCAGATTTAATTTAACTTCTATCTCCCGAATGATCCTAACAGAGCTGTCAATGGAGCATCCGCTGGCCCCTAACTTGCTTTCATCTACAGAAAGAATAATAAATTGGTCAAGCCTAATGTCAAAAGAACTAGGCATCTCTGCACCATGGGTGTTCCATTGGTTACAGAAGGCAACGAGTTTAGAAATTATCCAAACTTTTTCCTGCTCCTCAAAGGGCCGGTCTGCCTGATAGACCCAAATTCTCGCATCTTTTGGCATATCATCAAATGGTACGTACATAGGCTCTTTTAATTTATTAACAGAATCAAATTTACAAAATTAACAGGCATAGTTGCTGCTTTTTTATTAAACGAAGATAGATTCATTATGATACAAAATCTTTTTAAGTTCCCTCAAAAAAGAATAAAACCTAAAAACTGATCCTGTACAAGACGAATAAAATCCTTTTTTGTCTACAATTGTTGGTCTCTTGCAATCAATTCAGCCAAATCAAGCACATTTACCTCAGCCTCTTTTTCCTTGTTTTTTACCCCATCAGTCATCATGGTCAGGCAAAAAGGACAACCTACGGCAATGGTTTTGGCTCCTGTTTGCAAGGCCTCTTCGGTGCGTTCCACATTGATGTCTTTTTCCGGACTCCGGCTCCTTAAACATCTGTGCACCGCCGGCACCGCAGCAAAGGCCCTTGGATCGGCATCGCTTCATTTCCACAAGTTCCATATCCAAGGCTTTGATGACTTCCCTAGGGGCCTCATATACATCATTGGCCCTGCCTAGAAAGCAACTGTCATGAAAAGTGATTTTTTTACCTTTAAACTCACCACCGTCTTTCATTACGATTTTGCCCTCATTGATCAACTCCTGCAAATACTGAGAATGGTGAACCACTTCATAATTACCTCCCAAAGCCGGGTATTCATTTTTAATGGTGTTGAAACAGTGTGGGCAGGCAGTTACGATTCTTTTTACCTGATAACCGTCCAAAACCTGAATATTGCTCATGGCTTGCATTTGGTAGAGAAATTCATTTCCTGCCCTTCTGGCCGGATCTCCTGTACAAGTCTCTTCATCTCCGAGTACGGCAAAGTTAACGCCCACCTTGTTTAATATTTTGACAAATGCCAAGGTTACTGCCTTGTAGCGGTCATCAAATGAACCGGCACAACCCACCCAAAATAAAATCTCCGGACTTTCTCCGGAAGCCATCTTCTGGGCCATTGTAGGGGCTTTATAGGTATCACTCATAATATTGTTCGTTTACTTTTCTTCTTTGTTTAAATCTGCTGCCCAGTTAAATCGGTCCGTAGGAGGGAATTTCCATGGAGCAAAGCTGGTCTCAATATTTTGGAACATGGCATTCCACTGTGCAGGGCTGCCACTTTCTTCCATGGCCGTATACCTTCTCAATTCGATGATAATGGCCAATGGATCGATGTTGACAGGGCAGGCTTCTACACAAGCATTGCAGTTGGTACAAGCATTGATTTCTTCTTGGGTAATGTAATCTCCCAATAGAGATTTGCCATCGTCCAACCCTTTTTTCCGGCAAGTAGATTTTGACTCACCTCTTCAGCCCTGTCTCGAGTGTCCATCATAATTTTTCGTGGAGACAATTTTTTTCCGGTAAGGTTGGCCGGACATTCTGCAGTACAGCGTCCGCATTCCGTACACGAAAAGGCATTCAATAGGTTTATCCTAGACAAATCATTAACGTCTTTGGCACCAAATCGTCCTATCTCTGCGGCTTCATTGGCCGGTGGCTCCGAGGCCATTCCTAACATCATTTTCACCTCTTGGGTTACACTTTCCATGTTTTCCATTTTCCCTTTTGGCTCCAAGTTGGAATACCAGGTGTTTGGGAAGGCAAGGAATATGTGTAGGTGTTTGGAATAAGTAACATATATCGCAAACCCTAAAATACCAATGATATGAAACCACCAAGCAAACCTTTCAATCAATACCAAAGTACCGGACTCCAATCCTTCAAATATCCCTTGGATACTTCCGCTTATCCAAAGGCCTCCCAGTGGGATATAGCCACCAATGCCTCTATAGGCCAAAAGCTGATCAGTGGCATTCATGGTTAGGATGGCCAACATCAAGACAATTTCAATAACTAGGATTAGGTTGGCATCTAACTTTGGCCAGCCTTTTAACTCCGCCATGTTAAGCCGGGGTACCTTAGTGATGTTTCTTCGCACTAGAAAGATCAGGCAAGAGACCAATACCCCAAGGGCCAAGAATTCAAAGAAATTCATGGCTATGGAATAAAAACCGGCCAGAAATGGGGCAAAGACCCTATGGGTTCCTGCAATGCCATCGATGATAAACTCCAATACTTCAAGATTGATGATTACAAATGAAACGTATATCACCAGGTGAAGTAGGGCAGGAATTATGTTCTTAAACATCTTTTTTGTCCAAAGGCAACCAGCAACATGGTTTTCCATCGTTCACCGGGATTGTCATTGCGTTGTATGGGTTGACCCAGTTGGATGGTTTTCCGGATATAATTTATTCTCTTGTACAAAATATACCCTGCTGTACCTAAAACCAATAAAAAAAGCACTTGTGGTAAGCTACTCATATTGAATGTGTTAATAAATTTCCATGATTTTTTTAATTAAATTGCTTGTACAAAAGTAACAAATACCTACCTTTGCATCACTTTCAGCGGTGATGTAGCTCAGTTGGTAGAGCATCGGACTGAAAATCCGTGAGTCGGTGGTTCGAGCCCACTCATCACCACAAGCCCCGGTTTTACCGGGGCTTTTTTTGACCTTTATTTCTTGCAGTTGATTTTTGCTATTTTGCATGCTTGATTTTTATCTTTCCTTTGAGTAGGCAAATTAATAAATTGTTAGGAGGCAAACTATATTTTTTATTTTTAACAGGGATAATCCCTCGGATTTGTAGGGAATGGTGAGCGCTTATCCGTTCCTCTAGCCAACCCACTTACAAGCTTCTTGTTTGTGAGGAAGACTTAAAATTTTGCCTGAATGCTTTAAATTATAAAAAATAATTTCTGAAAAGTGTAACCTTTTTGTTTTTCGATCATCATCTTACTACATGAAGTCCTTTTTTGAATCTCATTTATGGCCCTTAAAAAACCGGCTCTTTCGATTTGCCTTATTATGGTTAAAGGATCGGGATAAGGCACAGGACGCTGTGCAGGACACCATGTACAAAGGGTTTATGCAACAGGATTATCTTGCCACCATCCAAAACCCAACCGGGTGGATGGTGAAGACCTTAAAGCATGAGGCCCTTCAGCAAATCAGGGAAGCAGGTAGATGGGGAGCACTGGAGGAGATTGGGGATTTGCCGTTGGAAGAAGTGGAGGCAGTTGATCTCAGCATGAAAACCAAGATGGTATTCAAATTTATTGAGAAACTTCCTGAGCGACAAAAAGAAATTTTCTTCCTCAGAGAGGTAGAAGGGCTGACGCATAAGGAAATGGCTACTTATCTGGAACTGAACGAAGGACAGGTAAAGGTGGAATTGCACCGTGCTAGAAAAAAATTAAAATCATTTCTTGAGAATTATGGAAAATAAGCACAAGGATTTGTGGGAAAAATACTGGAAAGGTGAAACCTCAGTGGCGGAAGAAAAAAAACTTTTTCAGGAACTTGAGGAAGAGCCGGAGGATGGAGCGCTAAAAGCCTTTTATTCGGGAATTCAATCCATACAGGAAGAGCGCCCAAATGGAATTCACTTGCCATTACGAAGCTTCCCTTGGCAAAAAATGGCAGCAGTAATGTTGGTTTTCCTAACAGTGGCCGCTTGTTGGTGGGGCTTCCGAACCTATGAGGAGCAGCAAGAGGTCCAAGCTTATCGGCAAGTAGTGGAGGCCATGGGTAAAATCCAGATCAACCTCAAGAAAGGAACCAGCCACCTGGAAAGCATGGAAAAGATAAAATACCTCAATTCAGGTGCGAATTGGTATGAAAACGACAAAAACAATTAGCAATGAAAAAGACAATATTCTTGGCATTGTGCTTATTGCCCTGCTGGCTACAAGCACAGACAGAAGTGATAGAGCAGTTTTATGAGAAATACCGTCAGGATGAGCGTTTCTCTAGGGTATACATAAGCCCTAAATTAATGCAAATGGCCGGTGGATTTCTTAGTTCCAATATGGAGCAAGAGGATAAAGATGCCGAAAATCTCATGGAATTAATTACCAGAATCAAAGGGATTAGAATTCTCTCTGCCGAAAAAATTGGGGGCTTGAGTTTGTTTGATGAAGCCATGAGAGACTTGAAAACGAACCTTTATGAAGAACTAATGGATGTGAGGGACAAGGATAGCTCCCTGAAGTTTATGGTCCGAGAAGAAGGGGGAGAATCAAGGAATTGCTTATGGTATCGGGGTCTACCAGTGAATTTACCTTGATGAGCATGCTGGGGGATTTTACTTACCAAGACCTTAACATGCTTTCTGAAAACACCAATTTGCCGGGAATGGAAGAATATGGCCGGGCAAAGAAACAAAAATAAACAATCAACATTTAATTACAATAACATGAATCGATTAGCAATTGTAGCAATATTGACGCTCTTGATCGCACTTCCTGGCGCAGTGCATGCACAAAGCAAAAGTGTAGACCAACTGTACAAGCAATACAAGGGGCAGGAAAATTTCTTTCATTTGGACCTTGCCGGCAATTTTCTGGATTTTGCCAAAGGCTGGAATCTTGAAATAGAGGAGGCCAATCTTGATGCCATTACGGAAAGCATTGAAAGGGTAAAATTCTTTAAGTTGCCGGTGGGAGGCTCGCGTGCATTGGCAGATTTTCGCAAACTAAGCAAGGGCTTGGACAAGGAGCATTATGAGCTAATGATGGATGCCACTGACAAGGATAGCGGATTGTCCATCTATTCCAAAGGGAAGGATATGGTGGATGGATTGGTTTTGATGATACGCTCAGACAATGACAAAGAATTTATGGTCATAGAGCTGGAGGGTCGATTTGATCAAAAAACCTTGGCCAAAGTGGGTAAAGCCATTTAGTTTTCTTCAGGGCACAAATGATGGCTAAGTCTGCTTTTATGGAATAATAAGAGATGTTTTCTTCACAGTGAAATCTAGTATTCATTTAATTGTATCTGTTTATTGTTATAAATTATTTGAATAAATCGGTTTTTGGCATAGTTTTTCCTTGATAGTAGTTTGTATTTATAAAAACTACTATGACTATGAAGACACTTAATTATTTTCTCTTTATCGGGGCTGTATCCCTGGCAGTTGCCTGCGGACCGGGAGCCAATAATTCCGAGGAAAGTGCTACCGATAGACTAGAAATTACAGAAAACCAGATGGACAATATGGAAAGTGAAACCGATACTGCCGAGCAGACAGCCATGGCTGTACTCTCAGGAGCTAGTGGAAGTGAGGTTTCAGGGACGGCTACCTTTACGCAAACAGCCGAAGGAAAAGTTAAATTGGTGTTGTCAGTAAACAACTTGTCAACCGGAAAGCATGCTGTTCACTTGCATGAGAATGGAGATTGCAGTGCTGAAGATGCATCTTCTGCCGGCGGGCATTGGAACCCTGCGGATGATGAGCACGGTAAAAGGGGTGAAAATGAATTTCATGCCGGAGATATAGACAATTTGACCGTTGGAGAAGATGGCATAGGATCCTTGGTAATGGTGGTAGACGGATGGTCTATCGGTGACGGGGAAGATTCAGATATCCTAAACAAAGCGGTAATTATTCATGCAGAGGCTGATGACTTTACTTCCCAACCTTCCGGAGCCGCCGGATCAAGGGTGGCCTGTGGAGTAATACAGGAAAATGGTTAATACATATAATTATTAATCATTTCGAAAAGTTGGTGTAGAATTTAGCGTACAATTTGTTCTATATTAATAAGTAATGTTTGATGGGCTTTTTTGTCCTACCAGAGAATTTTATGAAATGGTAGGTTCTATAAAGTTCATTATAGCTAGGCCCAATGGATTGCACCATTGGGCCTTTTAAATAAATTGGTCTTTCATTTTCCTGAAATATGCAATAGACAATCTATTACGTGTTACGTACTGAAATCGCTTCGAAATCAGCCACTTCTTTGTTACTTTCAATTTCACCATAGCGGTGCTATGCTAAAATCTCCAAACAGCTAGATTTTCTTGCGTTTGCAACACTTATCACGAATCCCATTACAGAATCCGGGTTTAATATTTATAGAATAGCGTAGTAATGAATTTAATTAAAGTACCTTTGATTAAGTAATATTGATTTTAAGCAATTTACCCATCTTCTCTAATTTAATAACGGAACGCTGATATTTTACTTTTTTCAGTTTTTAACCCGATTGGTAGCATGTGAATATCTTTGGATGACACATCAATGGAGATGATGAGGCTTAGGATTTTAATTTTTTATTTAACACTAGAAGCCAACTTAATGCCTGGAAGCTAGAATTACGATTGAGAAGTAATTTAAATCCAGCGTTTTGCACCTGTCATTGCCTTGCAGTCCGCTATTAAGCTTAAAAATTATATGGCTTTATTAACAATGGGAGTAATTGGAACTTCAAAAAAGAAGATGAAAGAAGGGTACCAATACATCCGGAACATTTAGAGAGACTACCGGAAAAAATTCGGAAACAACTTGTATTTGAAAAAGGGTATGGATTACCTTTCAATAAGTCTGATCAGGAAATATCCGCACTTTCAGGTGGTATTGCTACAAGAAGGGAATTGTTAGCAGATATTGGGTCTGTTATTATCGCAAAACCTGTTCTTGCAGACCTCGAGGAGCTTAAAACAGGTGGTCTACTTTGGGGGTATCCCCATTGTGCCCAACAAAAACAGGTAACTCAAATCGCTATAGATAAAAAGCTGACCCTAATTGCTTTTGAAGATATGTATGTTTGGAGTCCAAGCGGGCAAATAGGCAGGCATACATTTTATAAAAATAATGAAATGGCTGGTTACTGCACAGTTATCCATGCCTTGCAATTGAAAGGCATAGATGGGCACTATGGTAACCAGAGAAAAGTAATCATTTTGAGTTTTGGAGCTGTCAGTCGAGGAGCAATATATGCCTTAAAGGCCCATGGATTCCGCGACATTACCATTTGTATTCAAAGGCCAGATCATGAAGTCAGAGAAGAAGTATTAGATGTACATTATTCCCGCTTGCGAAAAGGAGAAAAAGGGGAGGCGAGATTAATTGTGGTGGAACATGACGGGACAGAAAAGCCTTTTATTGATTTAGTTAATGCCTCAGAAATTATAATTAATGGAACTTATCAGGATACTGACGATCCCATTAATTATGTGCTAGAAGAGGAGAAATCAATGCTAAAGCCGGGTTCACTATTTATCGATGTCAGCTGTGATGAGGGAATGGGGTTTTATTTTGCTAAGCCTACCACTTTTAAAAATCCAATGACCAGTATTGATGGGATTGATTACTATGCTGTTGATCATACTCCAAGTTATTTTTGGGAAAGTGCTTCGAGATCTATTTCAGCAGCTTTAATTGTTCATTTACCTATTGTGGTCGAAGGTAGAGAAAATTGGGATGGGAGTAGTACCATTAAAAATGCCATCAATATTGACGAAGGATTAATTGTCAAAGATCACATTCTTAGGTTTCAAAACCGCCAATTTCCCTACCCACATTCAATTTATTCAACCCAAAAATAACCCTATGAAATAATTTCTAAAAGCATTAAAACTTTAATCTTTATTAGAAAGAATTAAACATTTACTTTAAACCCGAAATATGCAATAGATCTTTTATTCCGTGCTGATATCGCTTCAAAATCAGTCCCTTCGTTGCTGTTTTCAATTTCACCATAGTGTTGCTATGCTAAAATCTCCAAACAGCTTGGTTTTTTCGCAATTGCGACCCTGATTACAAATTCTTTTGCATAATCCGTGTTAAAAAACAAATAAAGTATGACTAAAGCTATTCACCTTAATAAACCCGAGCCTTTTGCCTTTGAAAGACCATATGCCAATTTTAATGAAGGGTCAGATGTTTTGCTTACGATTCAATTGTTAGAGGCAGGTAAGCCGATTTTAATTGATGGGCTCTATAGCAATGGATTGAAGTTACTAAAAGCGCTTAAGACCCATCTACAAAAAAGGTTTACTCGCAAGTCTTTTCAAGACGAGTGCGAGTACCGTGCTGCTTACCACAAGCTTTCCAATCTTGTTTTGATAGAAATTGCAGCGAATAAACTGGCGCTTAAGAAGGCCCCTTTTATCGGTTGGTTGGAAGAGTTGTATCCGGAAAAAAGTGATTTCTTGCTGACTTTTCCTCAAGTACAGGGACTAAACAGTTCCTGGGAATGGTACAAAAATGGGATTTCCATTCCAGTGCTAAGGAATAAATTACACCCTTATTATGGCACCTATTTCCCAACCCGATTTGATCATTTGGTGCAGTTTGACCAGTGGCTAAAACGCTATACCGGCCCAAAAAAGACGGCCATAGACATTGGCGTAGGAAGTGGTATTCTCGCTTTACAAATGGTGCAGTACGGCTTCCAAAAGGTTTTGGAACAGACAGCAATCCCAATGCAATCGTGGGGTTGAAAGCCTTTATGGGAGATACTAAATTGTCACGAAAGATAGAGTTGGATCTGGGACATCTTTTCGGAAAGTGGGAAAAACAAAGCGAACTTATTGTTTTTAATCCTCCTTGGCTACCTTCAACCAATGAAGTGAGAAACCTAGATACTGGCATCTATTACAATGAGAAGCTGTTCCCTGAGTTTTTTGCAGAGGCAAAGAAACGCTTGTTGCCCGATGGTAAACTGCTGCTTTTGTTCTCTAACCTGGCTCAAATCACGGAGCTGACCAAAGAACATCCAATAGAAAAAGAACTGGCTGAAGGCGGTCGTTTTCAATTGGCAAGATGCTTTAAAAAATCTGTTAAACCAGCCTCAAAGAAAACAAAGCGAAACCAGAACTGGCGTACTGATGAAGTAGTAGAGCTTTGGGAGCTGACGCACCTATAGATCTTTATTGAGGCGTGAGAAAAAGGGTATAGAGCGTTCCGGCTCCACCGGCATCACCGCCAAAATTGATGGCGATAGAACCATCGCCCTTTAAATCGCCCACATAAGAAATGGATTGGGAGAAGCGACCCTCTGCAGTCAAGTGCAGGTCAAAGCCTCCTTGCCAAGGGGGAAAAGTTTAATCAGGAGGATTCTTCGAACAAATTTCGCTATTATACCCAATCAAAATTAAGATTGCCATTGCTTGTAAGGAAATGGATTGGTGGATTAGCTGTTAATGGATAAAAAGAAGAGCATTTACAGGTTTTGAATCGTTTTTTCAGTTAAATTTATTATCTCTCAAAATAAAGTTTTAGGTTTATCAAATTATTAAGGTTTTGAGGGTGAGTAAAATACCATATTTCATGCAATGTTTAAAACAAAATTGGCTCAGGAGGCTAATATTTCTGATACTATTGTCTCCTATGGTGACTAATGTTTTTGGACAATGTAATCAAAATTACGATTGGGCAGTTTGGAGTAGTTTTACCGGCCAAAGTGCTACAGGGATCATTAAACATGGGAATAAGGATATTACCATGGAGATGAGCGCCAATTATGATTTCAGCTATACTAATGTTCTTTTTAACTATACCATTTTCCAGAATTTCAAAAGCCCTATTCCCAACCAAACTGTACCTCGGACCACATGGACCGCAGGAGAAGGAGGAGAAACGACCATGTGTTTTTCTGAGGTGGTAAGTAATCCCGTATTGCTATTGTCTTCTATTGGTAGACCAGATTTACCCGTGACACTGGAATTGTCCATACCATTTGTCCCCCTTTTTGACGGTGGAGGAATGACTTTCGTGGATGAAACCACCATTATCGGAAATGAAGGATATACCATATTACTTTTTCCTGGGGAGTTTGAATGCATTACCATTTTTTCATCCACACCAGAATACTACACCAACATAACCTGGGGGTTAAACCCACCTTTATTTCCTGTGACCTTAAGTGGGGACACCAAAGCCTGTGTAAGCACTTCCATTACGGCTTCGGGAGGGGATGTCTATGAATGGAGTGGAGGAGAAAACCCTGATTCGGCAACCAATACCTTTACAGATTCAGGTACTTATTTTTTAAACGTCACAGACATCAATGGATGTGTTGTTACCACTTCTGTTGAAATTGAGATTGGAGAGGAATATTGTAATGATTGTGAAGGGACATTGAATGGAACCGCTAAAATCGATGACTGTGGTGTTTGTTTGCAGCCAACAGACCCTGCCTTCAATCAATCCTGTCTGGATTGTGCGGGGACTGTTAATGGAGATGCAATAATTGATGATTGTGGAGAATGTTTAGCACCTTCAGATCCGGCATATAACCAGTCATGTTTAGATTGTGCCGGGACGGTTAATGGTACTGCAGTGCTTGATGACTGTGGTGTTTGTTTGGAGCCAGCAGATCCTGCCTTCAATCAATCCTGTCTGGATTGTGCGGGGACTGTTAATGGAGATGCAATAATTGATGATTGTGGAGAATGTTTAGCACCTTCAAATCCGGCATATAACCAGTCATGTTTAGATTGTGCTGGAACGGTAAATGGAACGGCTGTATTTGATGATTGCGACGTTTGCCTAGAACCAACAGATCCTACCTTCAATCAGTCTTGTCTTGACTGTGCAGGAATCCTTAATGGCACAGCAGTGCTTGATGATTGTGGAGAATGTTTGGAACCTTTAGACCCTGCCTTCAATCAATCCTGTCTGGATTGTGCGGGCACTGTTAATGGAGATGCAATAATTGATGATTGTGGAGAATGTTTAGCACCTTCAGATCCGGCATATAACCAGTCATGTTTAGATTGTGCCGGGACAGTTAATGGTACTGCAGTGCTTGATGAGTGTGGGGATTGTTTTGAGCCTACGGATCCTTTGTTCAATAACTCTTGTAAGGATACGGCTGTCATTCGCATACCCGACGCTTTTACACCTAATTCCGATGGTAAAAATGACACTTTTGAAATTATAAAAAGTAACTATACCAATGCTAAAGTCATAAGCTATTCTATTTTTAGTAGATGGGGGAATTGGTTTACCATGCCAGCAATTTTGATTTCAATTCATCGAATTTGTGGTGGGATGGTAAGGTTCAGGAAAAAAGGCATCCTCCAGTAATTTTGCTTATTATATCGAAATTGAGTTTCAATCTGGGGAAATCAAAAGATACAGAGGTAGTGTTAAACTGATTCTTTGAGCAGTTAGTTAGGATAAATGAGTATAAACTATGGAACATAAAATCAAGTCAATTCGGCCGTTTATTGGTGCCAAAGATTATAAGCTTTCCCGGCAATTTTATTCCGATCTGGGCTTTGCCGAAATCGTGCTTTCCAGCAAGATGTCCTACTTCAAATCCGGTACCTTTGGCTTCTACCTGCAGGATGCCTATGTCAAAGACTGGGTAGACAATACCATGGTCTTTATGGAAGTGGAAGACTTGGCCAAGCATCTGGAAAAAACAAAAACCCTCAACCTCCCTCAAAAGTACAGCGGCATCCGCCTATCCGAAATCGTCACCAACGACTGGGGCAGCGAATATTTCCTACACGACCCTTCTGGGATTTTATGGCATATTGGGGCGTTTTTGGGGTAGGGGGTAATGAAATGACTGAATGACAAAAGAGTTTGGTGTAGTTATTTTCATTGGTTATAATGCTTACAAATGAATTTTTTAATTCAAATTTACTTTACTCTCTCCCCTTTGGGGATGTGAAAAAATAGTTGTTTTTATTTTAAATCCTTATTAATTGTTTTATGAAAAAGTATAAGGTATTATGAATCAAGGAATTTATGAAGAGTTGGTTACCCAGTTAGTTACTCAGAAAATAAATGAGTTAGATAAGGGTGATTTTTATATTAATAAAACCAATATTGATAAAATAGAAGCTTCAAGTTTACTGGCACAACATATTTCTCGGACAATTAAAAATGCACTTGAATTTGTGAAAGGTGATAAAGGGGGCGAAAGTAAGCTGGAAATTCAGATAAAGATAGCTAATAAAATTATTCTTCTTTTGAAAGAAGAGCTAAATAATGAGGATTTTGTCAAGGATTTAATCGAAGTAGAAGGCAAAATTTTAAAAGCTGTATTTTCTAGAGTGAACTCACTTTTCTGATTTGGATTTACGATTAAAAGAAATCACTCCCTATACTCGATTAATTCATAGCGAACTTTTTACAGGAGGGAATACTGGGTTGTCACTAGAAAGTGAATTGAAAAAAGAAATCTTATCATCTGATAGAATTAATCTATTGGTTTCCTTCATAAAATTTAAAGGGATAATAATTCTTGAAAAAGAATTAAAAGAATTTACCCAAAGAGGAGGTCAATTGAGAGTGATTACAACGACATATATGGGTGCCTCAGATTATAAGGCAATTCAATTATTGTCAAAATTAGAAAATACCCAAGTAAAAATTTCCTATAATACTGGAAATGAAAGGTTACATGCCAAAGCCTACTTGTTTTACAGAAATACGGGCTTTCATACTGGATACATCGGATCTTCTAATTTTTCACGATCGGCTCTTACTGATGGTTTAGAGTGGAATATTAAAGTCACAACAAAGGAGGTTAGTCATATAATTGATAAGTTTCAAAAGACATTTGATTCTTATTGGCAAAGTGAAGATTTTGAATTGTTTGATGATGAGTCAGGGAAGGAAAAACTTATATTAAATTTAACCCAGGCTAAAAATTCTCAAAATACCAACATCAATATTTCGTTTTTTGATGTTAAACCTTATCCTTTTCAGTCTGAGATATTAGAAAAACTGGAAGTTGAGAGGGCAGTTCATGGCCGTTATAGAAATTTAGTAGTTGCAGCTACCGGAACAGGAAAAACGGTGGTTTCAGCATTTGATTATGGAAAATTTAAAACAGAAAATAAGTCAAGTAAACTTTTATTTTTAGCCCATAGAGTTGAGATATTAACTCAATCACTTTCAACCTATAGAGGGATAGTTAGGGATAATAATTTTGGCGAGTTATGGGTTGGTGGTCAGGTTCCTAATAGTTTTGAACACGTTTTTGCATCAGTCAAACTATCAATAATAGCTTAGATTCGATTAATTTATCTCCTGACTTTTATGACTATATTGTAATAGACGAATGTCATCACCTCACAGCAAAAACCTATAGAGGGATAATCAATTATTTTAAACCCAAAGTACTTTTAGGTTTAACGGCCACTCCTGAACGTATGGATGGTGGGGATATTCAAGAAGATTTTCATAACCGAATAGCCGCTGAAATAAGACTCCCTGCGGCATTAAATAGAAAATTATTGTGTCCATTCCAATATTTTGGAATCACAGATAATATTGATTTATCGAATGTTGCATGGGAAAAAGGGAAATATAGAGTAAGTGAGTTGACTAATATTTATACTTCCTCCGATAGAAGAGTTAAGGATATAATTAATTCATTGGAACATTATACAAAAGATTTAAACAACGTTAGAGCCATTGGATTTTGTGTGTCTATAGAACATGCGGAGTTTATGGCTCAAAAATTTTCATTAGCAGGGTTAAAAGCGGATTTCCTTACAAGCAGAAATAACCAGAATAGAGATGTTCTAAGACACCAACTTTTGAACAAAGAAATTAACTACTTGTTTGTGGTTGATATATTTAATGAAGGGGTGGATATTCCTGAAATTGATACAGTATTGTTTTTGAGACCTACTGAAAGTTTGACGCTATTTCTTCAACAATTAGGTAGAGGCTTACGCCTATCAAATGATAAGGAATGTTTAACGGTTTTAGATTTTGTTGGAAATTCCAGGCCAGAATACAATTTTGAGAATAAGTTTCGAGCATTAATTGGTAAAACTTCGACATCAGTTATCAAAGAAATTGAAGAAAATTTTCCGCATTTGCCCTTAGGGTGTTCAGTCAATTTAGAAAGGAAAGCTAAAGAAATAATTTTAAAGAACATATCTGCCGCAACTTCTTTGAACAGGTTACAACTAATACTAAAAATCCAAAATTTCAGGCATCAAACTTCACTTCCATTAAACCTTAAAAACTTTTTAGAATTTTATAATATCCCTCTCCAATCTATATATAAGCGAGGTGGTTGGAATCGGCTTTGCCAAATAGCAGGTGTGGTTGAAGAATTTGATGATTTAAATGAAAAGCAGATAGTCAGTGCTATTTGGAATAAATGGTTATCCACAAAATCCACGAGCTATTTTAAATTTATTCTCGATTTAGCGACAAATAATTTTCAGGTAAATCCTGAAGAAATGACAAAAGAAAAGCATCTCATGTTATTGATGTTGCACTATGATATTTGGCAAAAAGAAGGTGGTTTTAATTCTCTTCGAGATAGCATTAGTGAAATTGGGAAAAACAAAGTACTATTGGGTGAAATCATTGAAGTACTCGAATTCTTAATTGACCAAATAGATTTTAAGGAGTTAAATATTAACTTACCTTATAAACAGCCTCTTAAAGTTCATTCAAGGTATACTAGAGACCAAATTTTAGCAGGGTTTGGATTAAGTACTTTTGATAAAAAGTCTTCAAGCAGAGAAGGTGTGGCTCTAAACCCAAAACTTAATACCGAATTACTTTTTATAAATCTGATTAAATCAGATGAAAACTTCTCATCAACCACAATGTACGATGATTACGCAATTAATGAATTAATATTCCACTGGCAATCCCAAAATTCAGCAGGACCTGAGACTACTAAAGGTTTGTCCTACATTAAACACCGTGAAAATAACAGGCGAATCCTTTTATTCGTACGAGAAAAAGTAAAAGATGAATATGGAAATACCATGGGATACGTTTTTGTAGGGGAAGGTAATTTAATGGATCATTATGGGTCAAAACCAATGAATGTGAAGTGGGAATTGAGCGAACCCTTGCCACATTATTTATGGAAAGACGCTGCTAAGCTACGGGTTGGGTGAAAGGTTTTTATTTTAACTAGGTTACTCTTCGGAAATAGTTTTTCAAAAAGCCCTACATTTAACAGGCTTATAAAAAATAATTCCCATTTCTTTCCCAATTCTCAAAGCACCTTTAGGCCGTGAAAATTTTAGTTATTGAAGACGAAATAGACTTACAACAGAGTATAAAGGAATCTTTAGTAAAAGAAGATTACCTCGTGGAAACGGCCTCTGACTATCATTCGGCCATTGAGAAAGTATTTGTCTACCAATACGACTGTATTCTATTGGACATTATGCTGCCCCATGGGAGTGGTTTGGATATTCTGGACGAACTGAAGCAGGCGGGGAAAACGGAAAATATCATCATTATTTCAGCCAGAAATTCTCTGGATGACAAGCTTAAAGGTCTGGAGCTTGGGGCAGACGATTACCTGACCAAACCTTTTCACTTGGCTGAACTTAATGCAAGAGTAAAGGCAGTGCTAAGAAGGAAAAACCTAGCGGGTGAAAATGGCATTGCTTTTAAAAACACCCGGCTGGATATCAGCGAACGATTGGTTTTTGTAAATGGCCAGAATATTTCTCTCAACCGAAAAGAATTTGATATCCTCTATTATTTTTTACTCAATAAAAAGCGATTGGTGACCAAAACCGGATTGGCCGAACATGTCTGGGGTGACAATTCAGACCAAGCCGATAACCTGGACTTTGTGTATTACCAAATCAAAAACCTTCGTAAAAAATTGCAGGACGCTCAGGCTGAAATAGAAATAGAATCCGTATACGGGATAGGCTATAAACTTATGGAAAAATGAAGCTCCTCAACCAGTCTCTGAAATACCTGTCTATTTCCATCTTGGGAATTGTTACTGTTTGGTCAGTGGTATTTTATATGAATATGCTTAATGAAATCAAAAGCAGTATTGACGAAGGACTGGAAAACTACAAGCGCTTAATTATACAGAATGCTCAGGTGGATGCTACCATATTGACCAAAACCTATTTCGACGAAAGTTTCTTTACCCTCCGCAAAATAGCTGCTGAAGAAGCCCTCAACATGAGGGATAGCTATATTGACACGGAAATCTACATGCAGGATGCAGATGACCAGGCTCCCGAGCCTGAACCGGTAAGGATGTTGACGACGGCCTTTGAATACAATGGGCAATACTACGAGCTCAAAGTGGCCAATTCAATGGTGGAGGAAGACGATCTGATAAACGAGCTCTTTTGGGATGTAGTTTGGCTTTACATACTCCTTATTGCAGGCATAATGGTAGTCAATAATATTGTACTGAAAAAGTTGTGGAAGCCTTTTTATGATTTTCTAAAGGAACTGAAAAATTACCGCCTTGGAAGTACCCAGAAGCTTCCTGAAACAAATACCCAAACTAGAGAATTTTTGGATTTACAACAGGCTGTCAATACCCTCTTGCAGCACAGCTTGGCCGCATTTGAACAACAAAAGGAGTTTATAGGCAATGCCTCCCATGAGTTACAAACCCCACTGGCCATGGTGACAAATAAACTTGAACTGCTTCTGGAAAGCAGTGATTTAAAACAGGCTGAAGCTGAAAAGATTGCCGCGATTTTTCAGATCATTGAAAGACTTGTTCGCCTAAATCAATCTTTGCTCCTGCTTTCCAAGATTGACAACAAACAGTTTTTTGACAACCAGCAGGTATCTATAAATGAAGTTGTGCAGCAAAATCGGTTTGAGCTGGAAGAGCTGGCATCATTCAAAGCCTTAAATATTACTGTCACTGAGTTAGAAGTATTAAAGGTAACTATCGACCCCACCCTGGCCGACATCCTTGTGGCTAACCTGCTTAAGAATGCCCTTTTCCACAATATTAAAAATGGAAGGGTGAACATAAGCTTGTCAAAAGATAGTCTCCGCTTATGTAATACGGGCGTTTCCCAGCCTTTGGAAAGCGAAAAACTTTTCAGCCGTTTTCACAAAACAGACTCTCGATCTAGCGGTACAGGCTTAGGTCTTTCTATTGTTAAAGCCATTGCTGACTTGTACGGTTTTACCATAGCTTACCATTTTGAAAAGGGGGAGCATGTCTTTGAAGTTAAATTTTCTTCTCTCTAATTTCTCTTGTCTTAGGATTCCCAAATCTTTCCAAATTTGTCTTTTTTCTTTGTCGTAAATCAAAATTAAGACAACATGAAAAAGCAACTATTAATAATCGGCGCATTTAGCTTATTTGGGTTTACCCAAGCTCAGGACATCTCTCAAGACCAGGTTCCCTCCCTAATATTGAATCAATTCAAGGCTGATTATGCAAAAGCATCAGACATAGAATGGGAAAAGGAGGGAGAATTTTACAGTGTGGAATTTGAAACCGGTTGGAATGTGGACCATGAAATCTGGTACAATGCCGGCGGAGATTTGGTAAAACACAAAGAGGATATTTCTACCAAGGAATTACCCATACAGGTAAAAGAAAAGATAAAAGAAGAGTTTAGCAATTACAGCATTGATGATTTGGAGCGCATTTCTGAAGAGGGAAAGGTGGTTTATAAAATGGAACTTAATTCCATATGGAAGCAAGATTGGGAGGTAGTAATAGATGCTGAAGGAGGTATACTTAATAAAGTGGCGGACTAATGCTAAAAAAAATGATTGTATTGGTGTTGTTATTGACAGGCACCAAAGCTTTTGCTCAGGAAGAAAACAATGGTGGCGATAGGTGGTATGATAAAATCCATTTTGGAGGATACATGCAGGTGCGATACAATAAATTGCTGGAAACCAATCCTAATCTTGGTTGTGAACAATGCGATGAATATTGGGGTGGAGCGGGTGGTGGTCTTTCTTTGCGAAGGGTTAGATTTAAGTTTTATGGCCAAATTAGCCCGAGGGTTTTCATGTACATCCAACCGGATCTTTCCAAATCTGTAGGTGAATCCATCCATGTGGCCCGAATCAAAGATGCATATTTGGACGTAGGGCTAGATGCTGACAATGAATTTAGGGTTAGAATAGGTCAAAGTAAGGTGCCATTTGGCTTTGAAAACATGCAGTCCAGTAGTACTCGCCTGCCTTTGGATAGAAATGATGCCATCAACAGTGGGGTAAAGGATGAACGGGATGTGGGTGTGTTTTTGTATTGGGCGAGTAAAGAAAAGCGTACACTGATGAAGGAGCTCAAATCCTACAAGCATTCAGGAGATTTCGGTGTTTTTGCCTTGGGGTTTTACAATGGGCAAACTGCTAATCATCAGGATCTAAACAATGAATTTCATCTGGTCTCCAGATTTTCCTATCCTATTGAAATAGGCAATCAAGTTGTAGAGCCTGGAATTCAGGCTTATTCCGGAAAGTATGTGATTACTGAGCATAGTCCTGAAATTAAAGTCAATACAGACGGGTATTTGGACCAAAGGGCAGCACTATCTTTCCTGCTTTACCCCAAGCCTTTCGGTATTCAGGCCGAGTACAATGTAGGTAGAGGTCCGGAGTATGACCATGTCAGCAATTCAATAAAAGTGAAGCACTTGGAGGGGGATATGCTACCCTTTCTTATATGGTAAATAGAGGAGAAACCTTGTTTACCCCATTTGTTCGTTTTCAGTATTATGATGGAGGGAAAAAACATGAGTTGGATGCACGAAGTTATACCGTAAAGGACACTGAAATTGGCATAGAATGGAGTCCTTTTGACCATTTTGAGTTGGTAGCTGAATATGCTATTTCTGATCGAAGGTATGAAGATTATGAGTTACAGTACAACCACCAAACCGGAAGCCTGATGCGCTTTCAGGCACAGTTGAAGTTTTGAATTGGAAAAATACTGCTTCTATTTTTGATTTAAGGTTTTACCCACTAAATTAAATTCATCAACACCTTAAACACAACGATGGAATCGATGGATGGAAGTTTTTCTTATTACCAAAAGCTAATTCAAGCGGGAGATATTGCGAGAGTTTACAAGAGCTTAATTGCGTATATGCTTTCCCTTAGGACTTATTTCAAAATTAACCACCAAGAATTCATTGTGGGTAGTTTTTATCAAGGAGCAATGGACTTCACCTATTTTTCGCTGAGTACAAAGGAGTTAAAAGCAAAGAAATTAAAGTTGGTTATCATTTTTAATCATCAAGAGGCAAGTTTCGAAATTTGGTTGGCAGGGCAAAACAAAAAGTTCAAAGCCATTACTCAGGATTAATTGCTGACAGGGAAATGGGGGCTCATTACAGGGCATCTACCCATCCCCATTCCATTTTGGAATGGGTGGTTTTAAAAAATCCGGATTTTAATGAAACGGATACCATTACTAATCGAATAGAGGAGGGTGTGAATGTGTTTTTAAAGGACTTGAACCGGGTGATTGGCTAGTTAATCCTTTTGTTTACTAATGGATTATTCAGATAAGGCCTTCCTTTTAGGAATTAAAACAAACCAAGCTTAAAGTATATTGAAAATGATTTGGCTATAGGTTTTAATTGCCCCTATAATATGTTTAAATTTGGTAAGATTTTTAACTTAAAAAAACCATGAAAAACTTAAAACTAATTGCCTTAAGCCTTTTATTGCTTGCTAATTTTAGTTGTAACAATGCCAATAAAAGCACCGAAACTGAATCAGAGGTTGTAGTTGAAAACAACTTTAGTTTGGTGGAAGATTCTACCAAGGTAAGCTTTGTGGCTTATAAGACCACTGAGAAAGTGCCAGTGGGTGGACAATTCACAAAGATCAATATTAGCAATTTTGGTCAGGGAGCTACTGCCTTGGAAGCCATGAATGGTACAGAGTTTAGCATTCCTGTAAGCAGCCTATTTACCAATGATGCCACAGGAACAAGGGATCCTAAAATCTTAGAATTCTTCTTTGGTGTAATGGAAAATACAGAATTGATCTCAGGAGTTTTTAAAGTAGAAGGTAGCAAATGTTCCATTGATGTGACCCTCAATGGATCGACTCAAAATATACCTTTGGAGTATTCTACAGTAAATGACACCCAGTTTATCTTTGATGGGGTAATGAATTTAGAAGATTGGGATGCGCTAGATGCCGTATCTTCTATCAATAAGGCCTGTGAAGCTTTACACACCGGTAAAGATGGGGTAAGCAAAACATGGAGCGAAGTAGCTGTCCATGCAGAAGTCCTTCTGGAGAAGAAATAAATTTCATGCAATTATACAGAAATAGGAAACCCCACAACAAATCACCATTTGTTGTGGGGTTTTTTGTTTGGTTCGGATTTGAGTGACGTTGAGATTTTGTCAGCATTACTGGAGGGAAAAGCAACAATATCGCCAAAATCGTGGTTCTTTCTTGTCTTTTCCGAGGGTTTCACCTAAAGATATTGTGGTTGATGTCCTTTAGCCTTCTTTGATCTGCACCTTATTATTCACTCCTAAAAGGTAGCCTGAATTTGACGAAATCTCAGAATAATTCTCGACAGGAGACCTAGATAGCGTTTTGGAGGGAAAATTAATCTGACGCGTCCCCTGGGCTTGTGGAAGGGAACGCATCAGATAAATGTTAGTCTAACCTCGCTGAAACCAAGAGGCTTTGTTCGGTGGTGTAATAGATTTCATCATCATAAACTTTGAAATATTTTTCACCATAATGATCCTCAAGTCGATTGACAGCAAAGGAAATGGTGGCAGTTTCAAATGGATAAAGTTCCTTTATTTCACGTTCAGAAATGGTTTGGCCATTTTCAACATCAATCTCATAGAGGAAGTTGTTGTTAGTATAAAGGAAGAGCCTGTCTTTGACAAGAAATAATTGACCGACATCCCTATTCTGAACCTGAGATTCCCATGTTTTGGAATGAGAGGGCCAATTAAAGGCCACTACTTTTCCGGTTTCATTGTCATGGTATATCAGGGACTTCTTGCTTTCCAAGTGAAGCATATGCGTTAGGTCAAGGTTGTTGTTATTGAAACCTTCGGGGTATTTCCATTCCGCTTCTCCTGTAGTGGAGGAGCGCAATATGAAATTATCTTGGCTAATGCTTAGTATTTTACTCCCAAGGTCCACAGCAAAAGAGTTGTGGATAAGGTGACCATAATTGTTCTCATCATAATTGAAAATCTCCCAGTATTCAGTACAAGTATTGGGATCTATGGAAAGCAAATTTCTACCTCCACGTACCACCATCAGCACCAGCTTGTCATCTCTGAAAAGGAAATTTCTAATATTGTCTACCAATAACTCCTCACATGCGATTTCGTCATTACCGGTTTCCAAACTGACCTTATAGAGGGATGTTTCCCTTTTTCTTAAGCCAAACCAGTTACCATCTACCTGCCCGGAAGGGAATGTTCCGGAAGGCTTTTCAAATAGTACATTGCCATCTGAAGGATTTACTTTGATCACAGTTGGATTATTAATGTCGGCCGTCATGGCCCAAAGGTGATCTCCAATTGTTTTCATGACATAGGGTACGCCTATACTGGCTTTGTTAATGGTCCAATTGGTCTCCTGGCTGTTTTTGTTCATGGATACTATGCCCTTGCCACTGTAGGGGCTGTATAGGTAGAGGTTGGTTTCTCCCACATGTAAAAAAGGGGAAAAGGAGCCACCAATTTCATCACCTTCTTTATTGATAGACCAGTTGACTGTAAAAGGCAAATCAGTGGGGTCTTCCAGTACTACCTCTTCTTCTTCCTCCTCTTCTTCCTCTTCGTCATCAATCGTTTTATTGACATCATCCGGGGAGATGCAAAATTGAAACAGTAGCAATAACAATAGGGGAAAATAAGTTCGTAATAAAAGTTTCATGTTGGTTAAAATGTATGGTTGTATGCGTCTAATTTCTGCAAATTATAAAAAAACTCCATAAGGTTCAGATAAACAGTATTTTAAATTTAAAAGGTGATTTATAAAGGGTGGACTCGATAAAGGACGGTGGACATGACATCCATCTTTATAGTGATTTGGTTGGTGGAATCTGCCATCACTTTATTAGTAAAAGGGTCAATAACCCGGGCAAAATAGGGGAGCTGAATAATTTTTTCACCACCATCTATAGAGTGCAAGCTCAGCCAATTTCTACCAACATAAATGATGTCTTCCGAAGTTATGTATTGATGAACACCGGCTTCTGCCCAGATTTTCTTTAGTTCAGAAGGCTTCCATTGTAACTTTTCCGGAAGAAAGTTGTCGGTTTTTCCTGGGAGGTTAAGCGTTGTTCCTTTATCGTTGGTCCACAATACGGTTTTGCCCAGCTTCTGCAACTTTTTGATTAGTGCAGTTTCTTTATCTGTTAATTGAAGCAAGCCCATTAGCCATATTACTTGGTATTGACTGTAGGTAATCTCCTGAATGTCTGTCCTTAAATAAAGGTCATAGGAACTACCTGTTTTGGCTATTGGATACCGGTTAGACAATATTTTTTCAGTAAGCCTACCATAACTTTTGTCCCAAAATGATAGTTCTTCATCTACAATTACCAATACACCAGGCTTCATCTTTTCCGGGTTTTTAGATGGGAAATCTTGGTGAAATTGCTGGGTTTTTTCCAAGACCTGAAGCATTTCCGGATCGCTGAACCAGCCTCCCCACATATCAAACCACCAGCCTCCATAGCCATAGGCCAACATTCGAGCTGCATTTTTCCATAATAAAGCCACTGAAGTTTTGAGGCTTTTGGGGCCAAGCCAAACGCCCCCTTCATATTGTCCCGGAGGAGCAATTCCCTGGGATTGGTCTTTTAGCAAAGTAGTTTTTGAAGTCCGGGTATCATTCTCTGCCAACCAAAGTTTGCCATGTTTGTGAACGGAATTAATGGCGGCCATTGCCGGCCAATCTTCACCTACCACCCTGTTATAAACATTTGGACTGGACAGGTAATCCAAGTATGGGCTTTTTAATAATTTTGACAAGGCTCCATGTCCTCGCCTTGGATCAGTGACAAAGTAATGGTAGCCATAAAATGCCCCTGTTAATAAATATCCATCGCTTTTCTCTTTGACAACCTTACAGAAATAGGCAATATTATCCGCCATTACCTCTGTATGAAATCGATAGGTATCAATATAATTGGTGTCATTGTCAGGGTCTCTCCATGAGACTTCGTCGACTGCTTCATCAATATTGGTCAATTGGGCATTGGCAAAAGTAACATTAGGATTATTCCAAGCAGCTCTTAGGGAATTGACCGAAGTATACTTTTCCTTTAGCCAGTCTCGGAATGCTTGCAACCTGACCGGATTTTGGTCTTGGTATTGCTTGGGATGATAGAACCATTCTTCTGTAAACCCGCTGGCCACGTGTATACCCGCCAAGTGGTTACGGTATTTGGACTTCAGCAACCAGTCCAAACAATCCTCCAAGGCTACCTTAGTATGCTCCCTCCATTCTTGGGAGGCAAAGCTCTGGCGAAACAAGCTACCATCCGGTAGCTGTGCCGCAGCTGAGGGATTAGCTAAAGTCCACCAGCGGGGAGGGTCCAAATATAGTCGAATGACTACCTTAGCTTTGGGATCAGCACTAAGTATTTTTTCAAAATCTGTCTCAATGCTTGAAAAATCATAATGACTTTCACCTTTCCAGATAGCATTTCTAAAAGCACCTATGCCTGAGGAGGTGTTGATGCCTCCTTCTCCCAAATAAGCAGGAAAATTGTACAGGTGGATCCCTGTAGCTGCTATTTCTTTGTAATATTCCACTTCTCCTAAATAGGACATGTAGGCAAATGGCGGGTGATTTTGTCCATCAATAAATAGGGATGGATTTCCATTATTCCATTCAACTTCCGTTTTTATTTGTGCAGTGATGGGATGCATTATTGTAAGAAGAAAAATAAAGAAAACAAGAATCTTGAGCTTCTTCAGGTTTTGGATTAATTCAGGTTGATTGTTTGTCATATAGATAGAAATCGGAAACCGAACAATTTGAGTAATAGTCAAAGCTTCATTTGAATGGGGGAGGCTTTGGTTATAGGAATTGAATGATTGGATAAAATTAACTTGAAAAGAATTGTAATTCTATAGATTGTCTTTAAAATATTAGGTTTATAGCGTTGGTGAAAAATTTTGTAAGGAATTATTGTCCTGAAATATTCACTGAAAAGCTTGGGAAATAGTAGTGCTTTTGATCCTATTTTGGTAATTTGAGGAATACATAATTATTAGGAAGCCATGGCATATGATGAAAAACTTGCCGATAGGGTAAGAGAATACCTTTATGAAGTCGGTCAAACGAAAGTAGAAGAAAAAATGTTTGGAGGGCTTGCCTTTTTAATCAATGAAAAGATGTGTGTGAATGTAAGCGGCTCAAGGCTTATGTGTAGATTTGACCCTGAAAAACTTGAAGAAGTGGCAGAGTTAAACGGGTTTCAATCCATGGTTATGAAAGGGAGGGTGTACAAGGGGTATTGTTATGTAGGTGCCGAAGCCATTCAAACCAGAAGAGACTTGGCCTACTGGATTGACCTCTGCCTGGACTTCAATGATAAAGCCAAATCATCAAAATAAAATCTCCTAAAAAACAGTTAATTAAACCCGAAATATGCAATTTATTACGTGCTGAAATCGCTTTAAAATCAACGACTTCGTTGTCTTTTAGAGATTTACTTGCGATTGCAACACTCACCACAGATCCTATTACATATTCTTGGTAAATGATATAACAGAAGCCGCAATAATAATTGTTATAGTTTAGACAACATTAAACTTGCAATCTATGAAACCTGTAAATGAGCTAATGGGTTAAAGGTTTAAAGGTATGAAGCTAAAAAGACCCTATATAAGAATTGTATTTTGCCGACTTAAATTGGCTATCCTATTATTGGTCATGCTGTTATTCATTAAGGAGGGATATGCGCAAAAAGTAAATCTTGAACCCATACCTCTGCGGGTGGCTTCTCAGGTTTTTAGTCCGGAGGAATATTATATTGCTCGGGTCATTGATGAAAGAAAAGACCTTAATCCTACAGCTTTTGTGGTTGTTGATCTGATGCGAGGAAATAACTTGGAAACCGTAAACTTAAAAGGGGGGACCATTCATGCATTGGAGCAGTATATTTTGGAAGCCTATCCGGGAAATAGAGATTTATTGCCGGTAGTGATCCGGGTAAAAGACTGTAAAATTATAGAAAAACTTAAAGATTCCCAGACCGGGGCAGTTGAAGGAGACATTCACCTAGATTTTACCTTTGCCATAGATCGGGACGAGCAACTAGTTGACTTGCTGGATTTCCAAGGTGGCATTAGTTACCAAAGAGGCTTTAGACAAGTTAATCTATTGGAGGCTTTTCTAAGACGTTCCGTGAATTTATCCATGAAATATTTTAATGATTGGATAGAGAAAGATGGGGCCAATAATCAAAAACTTGCAAAGACTGTTCGGTTAGAAATAAGTGATTACAAAGGGTCGAATGACAAGGATACTGTTTTTATTCTCCCAACAGGCCGCTTACATGGGAGGATTTCAAAGGCAGACCCAGGTTTAACAATTATGCAGCATCAATATTTGCTAGTATAGGTTATGCGTCCAATAGCAAGGTAGAAAATGGTGAGATTGTCGTCGATTTGGTATTAAAAACTTACATGTTAAAAAGTTCTTCATGGGTCCGGATCGGAAACGATAGCTATGGATTGAATCATGAGCAAAGGCATTTTGACATAGCCAAGATCATTACTGAGCGGCTTAAAAATACGCTTCAGGCCCTGTCGCTAGCGCCACACAATTATGAAAGAAAAGTCTCTTTTCACTATTTAGAAGCCTTCAGAGAAATGAACCAAATGCAGGAAGAATATGATCGGGAAACTTCCAATGGGACCAATGGCTCAGCCCAACAAAGATGGAATGATAAAATTGATTCAGCATTAGAGGAATTGGGTGTAGATTGATGGTTTAATTTGAAATTGACAATAGGTTTTCCTTTCTATGATAGATCAACCTTAAAGTTGACTTGACGCATATCCCTGCTTGTGGGTGAGTAATTTCTTTCTAATGAGGCTTTCTTTCAACATTTTAATCCTGAAGATGAAATTAATTGTCTCTTTTCTATCGCGGGTCAAATAGCATGATTTTTTGTGGATAAGCCTTTGGCAAGAAATTTATAATATTATCTGGTTTTATGTGATAATTTTCAATAGGCAGGTAGCAACAGGATAGGTCTATGGACATTTCATTTTATATTGGCTTTTTAACCAAAATGACGAGATCAAATGAATGTAATGCAAATACCGCCTAAGCTTATTTTTTCTTTAATATTTTTACTAGCAATTGAATTCAGTGCTTTTGGCCAGCTTCCTCCTGCCTTTAACAATGGCATGGAGTATAAAATAGCTGATGATAACAGAACGAGGAAATACATTGCTCCGGTTAAAATCTTCTGGAAATCTACCGAAAATGAGGCACTGATAAAGAATGAAAATCATCTGCTGGGTCAACCGATAGGACAGGCCATTCTTACTTCTAACCAAGACTTTTTGGTCATGAAGAGTACAGCAACAGAAAAGCCGGGTATCTTGTTGGATTTTGGTGTGAATTTACACGGAGGCATTCAATTGGTTACAGGTATGATTGGATCAAAAGATCCGGTGAGGGTTCGCATTAGGTTGGGAGAGTCTGTGACTGAGGCCATGTCAGCCATTGACACCCTTCAAGGAGCCACAAATGATCATGCAATGAGAGACTTTATTGTTGCTTTACCTTGGCTTGGTAAATTGGAAATTGGTCATTCAGGTTTTAGGTATGCACGTATAGACTTAGTAGACCCCAACAAAGAATTATTACTTAAAGAAGCCAATGCCATATTGACCTATAGGGATATCCCTTATTTGGGGAGTTTTAAAAGCAACGATGAGCGGCTAAATAAAATATGGAATATGGGTGCTTATACTGTGCATATGAATATGCAAGAATACCTTTGGGATGGAATTAAAAGAGATCGTTTGGTATGGGTGGGCGATCTACATCCGGAAGTATCCACAATTAATGCGGTATTTGGTTACAATGAAGTGGTGCCTAAAAGCCTTGACTTAATTCGAGATATCACCCCAATGCCTGAATGGATGAATGGGATAAGCACTTATTCTATGTGGTGGATTATTATTCATAGGGATTGGTATTTGCACCATGGGAACAAAGCTTACCTTAAAGAGCAAGAAGAATATTTGATAAAACTTATGCGCCATATGGTAAGTAGGGTAGAAGGCAACAAGGAGAAATTGGACGGAACCCGCTTTTTAGATTGGCCTTCAAGTGAAAACCCTGCAGCCATTCACGCTGGATTACAATCCATGTTGATTTGGGCTTTTGATGCATCTGCAGCTATTTTTACTGTTTTGGAAAATGCTGAGATGGCTAAAGAAGCAACTGCTATGACTGCTAAATTAAGGACCTATCGTCCTGACCATGCTGGATCAAAACAAGCAGCTTCCCTTATGTCTTTGACCCGAATTATGAACCCTATTAAAGCCAACCGGCAAGTTTCCAAAGATGGAGTAGCTGACTTTTCTACTTTTTATGGTTATTATATGTTGGAGGCCAAAGCCAAAGCTGAAGATTATCAAGGAGCTATCGATAACATTAGGGAGTACTGGGGAGCCATGATTGATTTGGGAGCGACCACCTTCTGGGAGGATTTTAATATTGACTGGTTAGAAAATGCTGCCAGAATAGATGATTTTGTACCTGAAGGTAAAGTAGATGTTCATGCCAGTTACGGTGGGTACAGCTATAAAAAGCTAAGGCATAACTTGAGCCATGGATGGGCTTCGGGGCCTACTGCGTGGTTGAGCAAGCATGTCCTTGGTGTGCAGGTTTTGGAGCCCGGGTCCAAGACATTGTTAATTGAGCCACATTTGGGTGATTTGGATTGGGTGGAAGGCACCTTTCCTACACCTTATGGCTTAGTTTATGTCAAGCATGTAAAACAAGGTGATGGCAATCTAAAGACTGAAGTTTCTGCCCCTGAGGAGGTTCAAATTGTGTATTCCAAATAAGCAATCTTCAATCGGGATTTTACCATAGGGTTCGTAAGCATGGATGCTAGGGTCAGAAAGTCAGGTTGTTGGGGGTAGGGTAACCCGGCTATTGTGAGGTTGAAAAAAATATCGAAAATTTTAAACCTATTAGATCGTCTATTCCCTACTCAAGGCCAAACTTATCTGGTATTCGTGAGTTGGGCGGTTATTTAGTCCAGTAATAAAAAAAGGCAACTGTCCATGAGAGAACAGTTGCCTTTTATCGTTGAAGTTAATATGGATCAACTGCCACAAGCTTCACACTCATCAGGGTTGTCCAATGAGCATACAATGGCGTCTTGTTGTTGCTTTCTAGCCTCTGCATCATCAATTGCGGTTTGTTTATCATCATTCAATTGAGATTTGTCGACAGTAAACTTAATGGCACTACTTGCAGCCTTAGAACGTAAGTAATATATTCCTGTTTTCAAACCTTTTTTCCAAGCATAGAAATGCATGGAAGTTAGTTTACCGAAATTCGGCTCTTGTAAAAACAAGTTCATACTTTGTGACTGACAAACATAGGCACCTCTATCAGCAGCCATGTCTATAATGACCTTTTGAGAAATTTCCCAAACAGTTTTGTAGAGGTCTTTAAGGTTTTGTGGAATGTCCGGCATATCTTGAACAGATCCATTGGATGCGATCAACCTGTTTTTCATTCCATCAGTCCAAAGTCCTAACCTGATTAAATCTTTCATCAAGTGTTTGTTGACTACCACAAACTCTCCGGATAAGGTCCTTCTAGTATAGATATTGGTGGTATATGGTTCAAAACACTCATTGTTACCTAATATTTGAGAGGTTGATGCTGTAGGCATAGGAGCTACTAAAAGTGAGTTTCTCACTCCATACTTGTTCACCTTTTCTTTAAGTCCTGTCCAGTTCCATCGTCCTGATTTAGGTGTTACGCCCCACATGTCAAATTGGAAAAGCCCTTTGGATACAGGCGATCCTTCATAAGTCTCATAGGTACCATTGATTTTTGCCAGCTCCATAGAGGTTTCCATAGAGGCAAAATAGATGGTTTCAAAGATATCTTCATTGAGTCCTTTAGCTTCTTCTGAATCGAAAGGCATTCTCAATAAAATAAATGTGTCAGCCAACCCTTGAATCCCTAAACCTACAGGTCTGTGTCTGAAGTTTGATTTACGCGCTTCAGGAACCGGGTAATAATTGACATCAATTACCTTGTTAAGGTTTTTGGTAACCACTTTGGTGACTTCATATAATTTTTGATGGTCAAAGTGCTTTTTGCCGTCTTTTCCTGTGGATACAAATTTTGGAAGAGCAAGAGAAGCCAAATTACAAACTGCCACCTCATCCGGAGAGGTGTACTCCATGATCTCAGTACACAGGTTGGATGATTTGATGGTTCCTAAATTTTTCTGGTTGGATTTGCCATTGGCGGCATCCTTGTACAAAATATAAGGAGTACCTGTTTCAATTTGGGATTCTAGGATCTCAAACCATAGCTCTTGCGCTTTGATCGTTTCACGCGCACGACCTTCTTTTTCGTATTTTTCATAGAGTCTTTCGAACTCTTCACCATGACAATCAGCCAAACCAGGTGCTTCATGTGGACAGAATAAAGACCATTCTTCATTGGCTTCCACTCTTTTCATAAAGAGATCGGATACCCAAACGGCATAGAATAAATCTCTAGCACGCAGTTCATCTTTCCCATGGTTCTTTTTCAAGTCAAGGAAGTCTTTAATATCGGCATGCCAAGGTTCGAGGTAAATGGCAAAGCTACCTTTTCTTTTGCCTCCCCTTGATCTACGTAACGGGCAGTCATGTCAAAGTTTCTCAACATTGGTACAATTCCATTGGAAACTCCATTGGTGCCTCTGATATAAGAACCTTTGGCCCTTACGTTGTGGATGGAGAGCCCTATTCCTCCTGCAGATTGTGAAATTTTCGCACATTGTTTCAAGGTGTCATAAATTCCATCAATACTGTCGTCCTTCATAGTTAATAAGAAGCAAGAGGACAGTTGAGGTTTTGGTGTACCTGCATTGAAGAGGGTGGGTGTGGCATGAGTGAACCATTTTTGAGACAATAAGTGGTAGGTCTCAATGGCCGCATCTATGTCTTCCTTGTGGATACCTATAGACACACGCATGAGCATGTGTTGAGGTCTTTCCACTACTTTACCGTCAAGTTTGATAAGGTAGCTTCTTTCCAAAGTTTTAAAGCCAAAGAAATCGTAGTCAAAGTCCCTGCTGTAATCAATTACTTGATCTAATTTTGCAGCATGTTTTTTAACTATTCCATAAACATCCGGAGCAATTAAGGCTGCATTCTCATCAGTTTTTGGATTGATATAAGTATAAAGTCGTTTCATGGTATTTGAAAACGACTGGCTGGTGGTTTTGTGTAGGTTAGATATGGCAATCCTTGCAGCAAGAATTGCATAATCAGGATGCTTAACAGTAAGAGAGGCACAAACTTCTGCTGCAAGATTGTCAAGTTCTGTGGTGGTCACACCATCATAGAGACCATCAATTACTTTTTTTGCCACCTCGATTGGATGAATGTAGCGTGCATCCAATTCATAGCAAAGGTTTTCAATCCTAGTTGTGATTTTATCAAATCTGACGGACTCTCTTCTACCGTCTCTTTTTATTACTAACATACTAAACTGATTATAATGGTTAAAAAATGATTAAAAGTCTTCTTCTATAGAAAATTTCCCTGAAGAAGAATCGTCCTTACCTTTCATTACCCCGGCTTTCTGATAATCACCGACACGTTTTTCAAAGAAGTTGGTTTTACCTTCCAAAGATATCATGTCCATAAAATCAAACGGGTTTTTACTGTTCCAAACTTTGGAACATCCCAATTCAAGTAGCAGCCTGTCTGCTACAAATTCAATATACTGGCACATCAATTCAGAATTCATGCCAATAAGTCTTACAGGCAATGCGTCTGTAACAAATTCTTTTTCAATTTCTACCGCATCTTTTATAATTTGCGTAACTTGTTCCTGAGGCAATTTATTAACCAAATGTTTGGTATAAAGGTGGCAGGCAAAATCACAATGCAAACCTTCATCTCTTGATATTAACTCATTAGAGAAAGTTAATCCCGGCATCAAACCTCTTTTTTCAACCAGAAGATGGAACAAAATGAGCCGGAGAAGAATATCCCTTCCACAGCAGCAAAGGCGATTAACCTTTCCATAAAATTCCCCTTATCAATCCATCGCAAGGCCCATTCCGCTTTTTCTTTACGCAATCCAAATGCTCGATAGCATTGAATAAATGATCCCTTTCTTCAGGGTTTTTGATATAGGTGTCAATTAATAAACTATAGGTCTCACTATGGATATTTTCCATGGCAATCTGAAAACCATAGAAGAACTTTGCTTCTGTATATTGAACTTCTGCTACAAAATGTTCAGCTAGGTTTTCATTTACGATCCCATCGCTTGCAGCAAAGAATGCTAGTACATGGGATATAAAATGGCGTTCACCATCACTTAGATTTTTCCAGTCATTTAAGTCTTGGCCCAAGTCTATTTCTTCAGCAGTCCAAAAACTTGCTTCTGCCTTTTTATAATACTTCCAAATGTCATCGTGTTGGATAGGAAATAAAACAAAACGACTGTTATCTCCTTGTTCTAATATTGGCTCGGACTTCATTAGTAGAATTGGTTTAATCTGATTTAAAATTAAATTTTAGGCAAGTGCATTATTTCATCTTACCATCTAAATAAAAGCGTTTTAGAGTGAATTGTTAATATTGCCTTAACAAATATGGGCAAGAAAAATGAAAAAGTAAAGCCCAATAATCCTAAAAACCCTAAAAAATTGACCGAAGGTCAAAGCATTATAAAAACCTATATATTAATTAAATATACTGATTGAACCAAAGTAAAGGTTTAATCTAAACGGTCCAAATATGCAAGGTTAACTTTTTCTAATTATTTTTGAAATAATTAAAAACTACCAAAAACGCCCAAAAAATTGACCTAGGGTCAAAAAACTTACTTAGACTCTTACTTGAGGTAGATTGTAAGTAGGTGTAAATCAGTGTTTAGTAGGTGGTAAATTCGGTTTGAAGACAGATAATTGAATGTTACAGCTTTAAATTTGTGTTATGCGCACATTTGTAAATGGAGTTTTCATTCAAATACAGTAAATATTCAAATTAATATTAGTGAAATATTTTATCTATGCTGTTAATTTTCTTATATTTGCACCTCATTTTGATAATTGTAATATATCAAACCATTATGTACGCAATAGTTAACATTTCCGGTAAGCAGTTCAAAGTAACAAAAGATCAGCACATCTTTGCACCCAAAATGCAAGGTGAAGTTGACGCTTCCGTAGAATTCGATCAGGTGCTTTTGGCAGAAGACGATGGCACTGTATCGGTAGGCGCACCTTTATTGTCAGGTGCCAAGGTATCAGGGAAAATCCTTGATCATGTGAAAGGTGACAAAGTAATTGTCTTCAAAAAGAAGAGAAGAAAAGGTTACAAAAAGAAAAACGGTCACCGTCAGCAGTTCACGAAAATTTTAATTGAAAACATTACGCTTTAATCCTTCGGGAAGCAACCTTAAATAATACAAGTTATGGCACATAAGAAAGGTGTAGGTAGTTCCAAAAACGGTAGAGAGTCTGAAAGTAAAAGACTTGGTGTAAAGAAATTTGGTGGTGAATCAGTTATTGCTGGTAATATCATCGTTAGACAAAGAGGTACAAAACACCATCCTGGTGTAAATGTTGGCTTAGGTAAAGATCATACGCTTTTTGCCTTGGTTCCCGGTAAAGTTGCTTTTACTAAAAAGCATGATGGTAAATCCATCGTTACGGTGATTCCTGCAGAAGCTTAAGCTTTCTAATCAATCAAAAAAAGGCCATTCGACAGAATGGCCTTTTTTTGTACTATAGTTTTAGAAAAAGAAAAGTTACAGTGACCATTTCTCTTAAAGGAGGGAATTAACCTATCAATTACAATGAACCATACAGAAAACTACAAAGGAATTAAAATTGATGTTCAATCAGTTAATATTGAAATCAATAATGCCGTACAAGAGGAAATTCGTACATCCATTGATAAATTGTCTAAATTCACCCATGATATCAATGCAGTAGATGTATATTTTAAAACAGAAGGAAGTGGAGGCAATGCGGTTAGTGTTGTAGGCATGCGCGTGGGTATTCCTGGACCTGATGTATTTGCTGAAGAAAAGGGGCACATTGGATACCACTGCTAAAAGATGTAGTTGATAAATTGGTTAGGCAATTAAAGAAAGCCAAATAATAAATAAAACTTCAGCATTCACTTTAGATTAGGTTTTTAGAACAATGATAAACCTGTTTAGAAAAGGCTGAAGTTTTTTACTTGCTCCCAAAAATGCAATGCATTTTCAGGAGAAATAAGTACAATCACCAGGATTCCAAAGACGGCGCCATAGAAATGGGCATCATGATTGATATTGTCTCCACCGGCACGCCCTTTATAAAAGGCATAACCTAAAAAGAGTAAACCCAATATAAAACCCGGTAGACAGAAGATTCCAAAGATGCAGATGTCTGACAATGGCATTAGGATAATGCTTGCAAATACTGTTGCAGAAGTACCCCTGAAGCTCCCAAAGCATGGTAACTTGGATTATTTTGCTCTTTAAGGTAAGTTGGTATATCAGCAATAATAATGGCAATAAGGTAGAATAGCACAAAGGCCACTATGCCTAATTCCGGACCGAAAGCATAATTGAGATAGGACTCGACCACATTTCCGAAAAAATAGAAGGTGAACATATTGAACAACAAGTGAGTGCCATCTTTGTGGATGAAACCTGAAGTTAAGAATCTACCATACGCCCCATCAGTTTTTATAATATACGGAGTGAACAAATTTTTATTGATAAACTCCGGATTCTTCCAGCCGTAATAAGATGTAATACAGGTGATTATGATAATAATTAATGTTACAGATAGTTCCATGGTTCTATTTTTCTCTATTGGCGAGATGCTGAGTTAAGCTTTGTAGTAATTGTAACCCTTTGTTATTTTTCACCTGTAATTCAGATAGCTGCTTAAAGCCTTTTTGGAAATAGTCTTCCATAACAGCCATGGTTTTTTCTTTTATCAGAAGTTGATCGTAAATAGCAGTTACTGCTTTCACCTTATCTTCTGAGGAAAAAGATTTTGCATGAAGCCATTTTTCAAGCTCATCCTTTGTTGGTCCGGTTGCGGATTCTTTGGCTTTTACCAGCAGATAGGTTTTCTTATTGGCGATAATATCTCCTCCTACCTGTTTACCAAACTTTTCTTTGTCCGCATACACATCCAGTAAATCATCTTTTAATTGGAAGGCAATTCCAATATTCATCCCAAAATCGTACAGCCGTTGTGCATCGCTTTTTGTAGCTCCTGCCAATATGGCCCCAAGCTGTAAGGCAAAACCCAATAATACGGCTGTTTTTAGCCGAATCATGTTCAAGTATTCTTCTTCACTTACCAGTTCCCGCCTTTCAAAATTCATGTCAAACTGCTGTCCCTCACAAACCTCTGCTGCGGTCTTGTTAAATAACTGAAGGCTTTCCTTTAGGTATTCCGGAGCAATTGACAAGAGTAAGTCATAGGCTTTTACAAGCATAACATCTCCTGATAAGATGGCAGTGTTATCATCCCATTTCTCATGGACCGTAGCTTTCCCTCTTCTAAGTGGCGCATTGTCCATGATGTCATCATGCATAAGTGTGAAATTATGAAAGACCTCGACCGCTGCTGCCGGGCTTAGTGCTTTTTGTAGTCTTCCTTGTACAGGTTATAAGCCAGTAATGTAAGTAATGGACGTATCCTTTTGCCTCCCAGGCCCATAAGGTAGGTGATGGGCTCATATAACTCTTGAGGATTTCCTTGAAGGTCAAGTTGCTGGATGTGCTGCTCGAGGTTAGTTTTAATGTCCTCAAGCTGGTTTTCATTTATCATTGTTTACAAATTCCAAATCTATGGTTCGTCTGTCTATATCGGTGCGCGTTACCCTAACCTCCACCTTGTCACCAAGGGTGATCATTCTTTTGTTCTTGGCACCAATGAGTCGCATATTTTTCTCGTCGAAATCGTAATAGTCATCTGTCAGGTCTTGCACCCTAACCATTCCTTCACATTTGGTTTCAGAGATTTCTACGTATACGCCCCATTCTGTTACTCCTGTGATTATACCTGAGTAATCTTTTTCTTCAGCAAGCTTCATGTATTCTACTTGCTTGTACTTAATGCTGGCCCTTTCGGCATCTGCAGCTCTCTTTTCACGCTCGGAAGAGTGAACACACTTTTCTTCCCATGCCTGATTCTCAGGTGGCTTGCCACCATCCAGGTAATGTTGCAACAGTCGGTGTACCATCATGTCAGGGTATCGCCTGATTGGTGAGGTAAAATGGGTATAGTGATCAAAGGCAAGACCAAAATGCTGTTTGGGCTCTGTGGTATATTTTGCCTTTGCCATACTCCTGATGGCAAGTTGTTCAAGAATATTTTGCTCTGGTTTACCAACTATATCATCCATCAATTTGTTCAGGCTGTTGGAAACTTTCTTTTCATCTAGGATTTTAATTTCATGCCCAAATTTTTTCGCGAAGTTAGAAAATGTCGCCAGCTTTTCCAGGTCAGGATAATCATGAACCCTGTAGACAAAAGTACTTTTACCTTTATTCTTATTATAAATATATGTGGCCACTGTTTTGTTGGCCAATAGCATGAATTCTTCAATCAACTTGTGAACGTCTTTTCTTTCTTTGATGATAAGCCCTGTAGGGGTTCCGGATTCATCAAGTTGAAATTTCACTTCTACTGTTTCAAAATTTATGGCACCTTTTTTAAACCGTGCACTTCTAAGTAATTTTGCAAGAGAATTGATCTTTAATAAATCCTTGGCATATTCGCCGCTTTCATTATCCATGTTCTCTTGTGCCTCTTCATAGGTAAATCTCCTATTGGAGTGAATCACTGTTCGGCCAATCCAAAAATCCTTTACTTCTGCCTGATCGGTGATCTCGAAAACACATGAAAAGGTGAGCTTGTCTTCGTTGGGGCGCAAGGAACAAAGGCCATTGCTGAGTCGTTCGGGGAGCATGGGAATGGTTCTGTCCACCAAATAGACGGAGGTGGCCCTGTCATAAGCCTCTTTTTCCATCAATGTCTTGGGCTTGACGTAATGTGTAACATCAGCGATGTGAACACCTATTTCCATGTTTCCGTTGTCCAAATAGCGGAAGGATATCGCGTCATCAAAATCCTTTGCATCTGCAGGGTCAATGGTGAAGGTGTCTATGTCTCTAAAATCTTTTCTTTTTTTGATTTCATCTTCCGGGATTACTTCAGAGATGCTTTCTGCTTCTGCTTCAACCTCTTCCGGATAATCAAAGGGTAAACCGAATTCAGCCATGATGGAATGAATTTCTACTTCATGGTCTCCGGCTTTACCCAAAACATGAATGATTTTTCCACTTGGGCTTTTGTCTCCTTCTTTCCAATCAGTCAGCTTTACGACTACTTTTTGGTTATGCTGAGCTCCTGCAAGGTCCGACTTCCTAACAAAGATGTCGTGGTGCATTTTCTTAAAGTCCGGAACGACAAAGGCAAAACGTGGAGAGATTTCAATTCTCCCGACAAACTCATCCCTGCTCCGTTCCATTATTTCCAAAACTTTTCCTTCTCTTCGATTGCCTCTACCTCTTTTGGGTAAAATCATTACGCGGACTTTGTCACCATCAAGTGCAGATTTTAAATCTGCCTCTTTGACCATGATGTCATCTTCTTTCTTTTCCTGATTGTTAGGAATAACGAATGCAAACCTTGCATTGACAAAATCCACTTCTCCAATAATAAACTCCGGCTCAGCTGTGGAGGAATAAAGGTTTCTGGGATTGCAACTGATCTTGCCTTCCTCTAAAAGTTCCCGCAAGGCAGGATTTAATAATTTTTTGGTGTGGGCATCCCGAAGCACCAGTTTTTTGATGAGTTGTTTTTCGGCATAGGCTTCGCCGAAATTATTTTCAAAAAATTGCGTTAATTTTAATTTTAGTTGTTCTATGTCAGTGGGCTTGCTGCCCTTCTTTTTAAATCCTGATTTTTTTCTTCCTGATTTTCTTCCCATAAAAATGTCTTGTATTTATAAAGGTAAGGATATTTATTCTATTTAATGGGCCTTCCTTTATTGGTAATATTATTGTAATGTTTAAACGGCAGGTGAATCGAGATTAATAATTTCAAAGGAAAGGTCTCCCGGCAAACCTTGGTAAGCAAGGTATATTCTCGCAGTTACCTCTACATCCCTAAGACAATATTTACGGATATTGTCTAAATCATCCTCTTTGTAATAAACGGTGTTGACCATACTTCCATCGATCCCTTCCTTAGAACTTGGTATATCAAAAATAGTTGCTAGCAAATCCAGTCTGGTATAATGTTTATAATCTCCAAACTTCCACAGCTCAAGGGTGTCTAAATGTTTGATTTCCCATGGTTTCCTACCCGAGATCTGTAGCACTTCCGGAAGGGGGATTTTATTAACCAACATTCTTCTACAGATATAGGGGATATCAAATTCCTTGCCATTGTGCGCACAAATGCTCCAGGGCTTCTTCTCTAATAATGTCCTAAATTCCAATAAAGTTTCATGCTCTGTTGATGCCGCATAGGATTTGGTTCTATAAATAAGCTGATCTTCTTCCCTTTTGTATGTAAAATATCCTACACCAATGCAAATGATCTTTCCAAATTCAGCGTAAATTCCTGCCTTCTCAAAGTAGAGTTCTCCTGCATCCCTCTCGTCCGATTTTTGTAATTGAAGGGCCTTTTTTTCCATTCTTCCTGCCACCTTTCCGGTAAGTCCTCAAGATTTTTAGCTCCGGAGATTGTTTCAATGTCCAGAAAAAGGATTTCATTTAAATGTTCGAAAAAATCAGCCATAAGCTTTAGGTGTGTAATATCCCATGCATGTCCAGTTCCGGAATGTAAGTCATGTGTTTCCCCTGCACACTGCCTGCTACAAATATAAACTTTTTGTCAAATATTTGGTCCAGAATATAATAACTTACCCAAAATTCATTATTCAATACAAACAAAGCAGGATCAATTGCTTCTATTCTTACAAAACTTGTGGCTTCTAACTTCGCAATCACGTGTCTCAGGACAGAGGTTTTCTTAGGCTCTCCGGATACTGTTCCATATCCTTTTGCAGTAATCATTAAAGTTTCCAGTTCTATGAGGTTATTGTTGATCAGGTAAACTGCCCAGCTTTCCCCTTCTTTATTCTCCTCTTTCACAATGGCCATTTTCACACCCGTTACAGGGTGAAATTTTATGTCTTTTTTCATTTTAATCCTTCACTTTCTAAAATTTCCATGCCAAATAATCGACCGATATGAAACTTGACCCTTTCTTTAACTTCAGCAATGGATATTTTTTTCCTAGTTCCATTTCCATAGAGGTGACTGCTTTGTCACTGATTCCACAAGGAATAATATGATTAAAATAACTAAGATCAGGATTGACATTGAATGCAAACCCATGCATGGTCACCCATCTGCTGGATTTTACACCTAGAGCGCAGATTTTTCGCGGGTTTTTCTGATGTATATGATCCAGCCAAACACCGGTTAATCCTTCAATTCTACCAGCTTCAATTCCATAATCTTCCAGTGTGGCTATTACTGCTTCTTCTAGGTACCTGAGGTATTTGTGAATGTCTGTAAAGAAATTATCCAAGTCCAAGATAGGGTAGCCAACCAGTTGCCCGGGCCCATGGTAGGTAATGTCACCACCACGATTTATTGGATAATAACTGGCTTGAAACTTTTTCAATCCTGCTTCATTTAAAAGCAGGTTTTCAGGTCGACCACTTTTGCCTAATGTATATACGTGAGGGTGCTCCACAAACAAGAGGTAATTGTCAGTGATTTGTGCTTGTTCAGGGTCAAGTTTTCTGTTTTCAATTTTGGTGGCTACCGTTTTGGCAAATTTTTTTCTTGATAATCCCAAGCTTCCTGGTAATCTTTGGTGCCTAAATCCCTGAAAATTACTTTTTTATTTATAAATTGATTCACCTTTTGCAATAGTTTTTTTTCAAATATAGTCAATATCATACAATGGCTGAACACAATGACCAAGGAAGCAAAGCCGAACAAATGGCCAAGGACTGGTTAGTGGCGAATGGCTATCAGTTTATCACTGCGAATTACAGGTATAAGCATGCAGAAATTGATCTTATTATGGAGAAAGGCGGTATTCTTATTTTTGTAGAGGTAAAGTACCGCAGTGGTACAGGTTATGGATATGCTGAGGAATTTGTGGATTATCGAAAACGTCAATTGATCATTAGGGCAGCAGACAATTACATATACGAAGAAGATTGGAAAAAGGATATACGATTTGACATAGTGGGTGTATATCAAAGCAAATCTGGTGGCATTGCCTTCAAGCATTTTGAAGATGCTTTTTATTGAGTGTGGCTATAGATCAAGTTTCCTTCCTTGTCCCACTCTGCTCTAATATACGGCTGGAAGCTATTGTTTAAGGCTTCATTCTGGTATTGAATTTCTCGTTTTTTTACTGTTTTATCATTTTCTCTGGGCCAATATTCCGTCCAAATACCGATCCGTTCACCAAATTTATATTCTCCTGCCACTGCTATTTGACCATCCGGATAAAAGTGGAAAAAGTTTCCTTCCTCTAAGTCGTATTCAATGGGAGTTAACTTTTCAATTTTCCGCGCACCTCGATTGTAGTAAGTTACTCTGGATGCTTTTGGCCAGCCTTCTGAGTAATGTTTCTTGTCCAATAGGATGTTTTTGCTGTCAAAAGTCATCCAGCGCCCATGTTTGGCACCATACATATACATACCTGTTTCTACCACATTTTCTCCGATTCGCTTTTCGTATGGACCATGCAGTAAGTACCCCTTTGAAGGTAAGAATCCCCCATTTTTAATGGCTTTATTTTTGGTGTCATACCAAAAAATATCTCTGATATAGGGATCAGGGGTTTTGTTTCTGGTGGTGTAGTTGAAAAATTGATAAGTGACTTGATCCCTGAAACTACTTTTGATCAGGGCTCTGCTGGTTTTTTCACCAAAATGAAAGTTTTTTTCTTCTTTTTCCGCTTCTTCTTTTTTTCTTCTTTAAGCTCGTCCTCTGCATCTGAAAACAATAGGATAGGGGTTGATGTCGGCAGAAGTCTATTTTCTTCTACTCCCGATGAGTCTACCTCTACAGTAGAGGTCTCTTCTTGCCCAATACTTACAGAAGCATTAAAAAACAACATCACAGAAAATGAGTAAATGAGTTTTTTCATATCAATTTTAAAACGAAAATAAAGGCCGGATATTACAGTAAAGTGTGAAATCCTACTATGATCTAAGCGGTACAACAAATCTTCAGTCATTCAAAACTAGTCAAAGATTTAGGAATCGTTGTCATTATGCTTATTTTTGCAAAATTAAAAAAGGAGATGGTGGGCCATCACTCGTTATGTATTTATTTATTGGTCTATAGTTCCTATTAATCTGATTATCAAACGTAATTTAAATAAAATATAAATGAATTCCATCCTATCTGATCGTATAAACAATATGGAAGAGTCAGCGACGCTGGCTATGGCAAAAAAGCCAGGGAATTAAAGACTCAAGGAATAGATATTATAGGTCTGAGCTTGGGTGAACCTGATTTTAAAACGCCTAAACACATACAAGAAGCTGCCAAGTCAGCCATTGATGAAGGCAAGTATTTTTCCTATCCTCCTGTAGCAGGTTATCAGGACCTTAGAGAGGCAATTGCTAAAAAGCTAAGAGAGCAAAATAATATAGCTGAAGCAAAGGCAGAAAACGTTGTGGTTTCTACCGGTGCGAAGCATTCGATTGCCAACATTTTTATGTGCCTAATCAATGAAGGTGATGAGGTAATCATTTTTTCTCCATATTGGGTATCTTATTCAGAAGTGATCAAATTGGCAGGAGGTGTTCCGGTGCTTATTGAAGGTAATCTTGAAAATAATTTTAAGGCTACAGCCAAGCAGTTGGAAGAAGCTATCACGGACAAGACCAAGGCGGTGATCTATTCTTCTCCATGTAATCCTTCAGGTTCTGTTTTTAGTAAATCAGAATTAGAAGCCATTGCTGAAGTTATCAAAAGCAAAGAAAATTTAGTGGTTATTGCAGATGAGATCTATGAGTTGATCAACTTTACCGGATCGCACGCAAGTATTGCTTCTTTCCCGGGCATGTTCGAGCGAACCATTACTGTCAATGGATTTTCTAAAGGATATGCGATGACCGGGTGGAGAGTGGGCTATATTTGCGCACCGCTATTTATAGCAAAGGCTTGTGAAAAAATTCAAGGTCAATTTACTTCAGGAGGAACAGGAATTGCGCAACGTGCTGCGCTAGCAGGTCTTGTTGGTGATCAAAAACCAACAGAAGAAATGGCAGCAGCTTATCTCAAGAGAAGGGATTTGGTTTTGGAATTGTTGAGAGACATTCCGGGAATCAAAACGCACGTTCCTGAGGGAGCATTTTATTTCTTTCCTGATGTTTCTGATTTTTTCGGTAAATCTGCCGGAGATCAAAAAATTGAAACGGCTGACGATTTTTGCTTGTATGTGTTGAAAGAGGCAAACGTTTCTTTGGTTACCGGAGCAGCATTTGGAGCGCCTAACTCTGTGAGGTTATCTTATGCAGCTTCAGAAGCTGAACTAAAAGAAGCGCTTAAGCGCATAAAAGAAGTATTGGCAAAATTGAAATAATTTTTAATAAATCCCCGGATTCAGGTCCGGGGATTTTTCTTAATTTCCAAGATGCAGGCAATAGTAATCACTCCCGTAAAAGATGCGCTCGAAGCTACACTAGAGACAATCCAAGCCATATCAGAAGCCAATGGGAATTATGAGTATTGGGTTTTTAATGATTACTCCACCGACGAAACCAAAAAGGCGTTGGAAAATGCCAGCAGTTCCAAAGGGTTTAACTTGGTAAACCTAGAAGAGATAACATCAAACCCTTCTCCAAATTACAAGACGGTCCTTCAAGTCGCTCAAAAAAAGGCCCTAAATGCGGGCGTTCCTTTAATTATTGTAGAGTCAGATGTTAAGGTAAATCGTGACACCTTAGCGCAACTATTGCAATTTGCACAAGAATATCCCAATGCTGGATTAGTAGGTGCAATTACCCATGATGCAGCAGGAAAGGTTAATTTCCCTACCTTAAATTTAAGCAGCTAAAAAGCATGGAGCCAACCAAAACAAATCGCAGTCTTAGTTTTTGCTGTACCTTAATCAATAATAATTTTTTAGAGAAATACGATTTCACTGATCTGGACAACAGTAAAGATTGGTACGATACGCATATTAGCCAAAAAGCTGTGGAGCTGGGGTTTGAGAATTTTATCCTTCCCTACCTTCCTGTCTGGCATAGACCCCATGCAAGCAGACCCTGGAAGCAATTAAAATACAAAAATCCAGTTCTTTATTATTTCCGCAAATGGTTTTTGGGAAAGGATAAGATTTAAGGCTTTTATTCAGACCTATTTTCAAATGTAGATAAAGTACTGATCTTTCATTTGATCAAATTTTTACCCATTTGGTAAGAATAGATGGATTGCTACATCTCAGGGAATACTTTTAGAACAATCATTTAAAGTAGGAATCATCTAAACGCATAGCCTTTCACACATTACAGGATTAGGTTAGTTAGTCGACCTTTAAAGAAGGTTTTCATGATAAAGTACTAATGTGAATAATATGAATATTTTTATAATAAATTATTTGGAAGATTAAAAAGCTGATAGGATGAGTGTATGATAATCAGCCCTATAAAAAATTTATGATAATAAGGATAAACAAGTTGTTAAGCTGCTTGGCTTCTTTTTTGTTTTAATAAAACAATTTTTTCTATAAATATGTCTAAAATTCGAATTGTAATATTTTGGTAAAATCTCTGCAGGATCCTTTATTAAAACCATTATAATAAAGATTTTAAAGTATTTCATTGGGGTGTAAATATTTACTTTGTAATTATTTCATTAAAATATCGAAGTATACTAAGATTTTATTTTTGCTTTATTGACCTAAATTATTGTATCTTTGTGATGGGTGATTAAGCAACTTTTTATACTTATTCTTTTTTTAGAAAATAATTGGAGGTTATTTCGAATTAATTTTTCCTAACCTCCCTTTCTCTATTGATCATATTTTCAGGTTCTAAATGCCTTGTTTTACATTAAATCTGAGTAATTGAATAGTCTTTATGAAATATAGCTTAGCATTTATCTTGTTGATCTTGACCTTACATCCGCCGGTGTTGGCTCAAGATACTGTAGATTCTATAGCGTATTATCAGACTTATCCGGATCAATTGGTGGTGCGCACTTATATGTCAAGAAAATACACCGGGTTGGGTCTAAGAATTGAGGATGTCCATTATTGGTATAGGCCAAACTCTACCTTAAATATGGGAGTTGGAGCAACATTTGAAGGACTTACTCTCAATTTAGCTTATGGTTTTGGCTTCTTAAATCCTGATAAAAGTCGTGGTGAGACAAAGTATTTAGATTTGCAGGCACATGCTTATCCTAAGGACTGGGTGATTGATTTTTTCGGACAATTCTATAATGGGTATTATTTAGAAAGAGGAAGCTCCATTGAAATAAGGAATGATTTAAGAATTTTTCCGGGGATGAAACTAAGAAAATTAGGTGCCTCGGTTCAATATTTATTCAATGGGGATAAGTTTTCATACAGAGCTGCTTTTCTTCAAAATGAATGGCAAAAGATTTCATCGGGTTCATTTTTGGCCGGAGTTGAAATGTATGGAGGGCAGGTAAGGAATGCCGAAGGAATACTTCCTTCTGAAGCTAATGCAATAAATTTTGATCAAATTAAGTATTTCGAAATTGGTCCCAACCTAGGTTATGCTTATTCCTGGGTTTTTAAAAAACATTTTTTCATCACTTTATCTGCTGCTACAAGTCTTGCTTTAGGCAGGACATATTTAAATTTTGAAGATGGGCATAACCAGAGTAATTGGTCCGTCCGACCTAATTATTTCTTAAGAGGTTTTACTGGATATAATTCGGATAAATGGTCTGTAAATGTAAACTATGTTTACAATCAAGTTAATTTAGTTCCGGTTAATGATTACCTGATTAATCTGGGTACCGGAAATTACCGGTTGAATGTTATTTACCGAATAAGCCCGAGGGGTGGATTATCGAAAAAGTTGAATTGGGTAAGTCGGTTTAAAAATAAACTGATTAAAAAATAAGATTTTTTTCCTATTGGGTATCCACTTGGCTAACCCGAATTGACTGATTTTTTTGAATTAATTTAGCGTTAAGTTTTTCTCAGATTTAGGCGCTTGTTTTCTTGTGCATTTTTCAGCGCAACTGAAAACAGGGACTGTTCAAGCTCTCCAAATTGATAAGGTTTACAACCTTACTCATCTCCTGTTAGCTTTCTATTTTACTTAAGCGATTTATTGACAAGGATTTGAAGAGGTTATTTTGGCAGGTGAGCTTAATCTTAGTCGTGTTATTTTTTAAATTAAAGTAAATTTGGTTAAACTGCTTTAAAGTATGGGTGTCTCAGAATAAATAATTACTTAACATTGAGATAACAAAATAGAAATGCCTAATTAAATAGAGTATGTTGGCTGACCTTTTGGTTAGGTGTTTATTTGCCAATATATATTGTGTTTGAAGTAGTATGTTTTCCAGTATTGTAGTATAATTAAAAAAAAAGAATAAACTATAAAAATAATTTATGGTGAAGAGGTTTACAAAATTCAATAACTGGTATCATTTAATTATACTATGTTTCCTGATAGGATCCATGGTTCCAGATGTGATGGCCCAAAGTAGAAAGGTCACAGGAAAGGTCACCTCAACAGGAGATGGCTTAGGTATCCCCGGAGTAAATGTATTGCTTCAGGGAGGTCAAACAGGCACAGCCACAGATGTCAATGGAGAGTATTCCATAACTGTGCCCGACAACAATGCGGTATTGGTCTTTTCCTTTATAGGATTTGAGCCTGTAAATGAAGTGGTAGGTAACCGTTCTGTAATCAATGTTTCGCTTTCAGAAGACGCTTCGGAAATGAATGAAGTGGTAGTTACTGCTCTTGGAATTAAGAGGGAGGAAATCTCTTTAGGCTATTCCATCGAACGTGTGGAAGGAGAGGAGATGACCAGAGTAGCCCAAGAAAGCTTCCTGAATGCCATGGCCGGTAAAGTGGCCGGTGCTACCATCAGTACGACAGGGGGTACAGGCTCTTCCGTAAGTATGGTTATTAGAGGTGCAACCTCATTGAGTACTGATAACCAGCCGCTATTTGTAGTGGATGGTGTTCCGATTGCCAATACACTAAATAATGTCTCTTCGGTTGGCTCTGAAAACAGGGTTGATTATGGTAATGCCATTTCGGGGCTTAACCCTGATGATATTGCAGACATTTCTATACTGAAAGGACCAAGTGCTGCAGCCCTTTATGGATCCCGAGCAGGAAATGGAGTGGTACTTATTACCACCAAAGGAGGTAATGTAGATCGATTAACAATCAATGTAAGTACCAATACTGTTTTTGATGTGCCGTATAAATACCTTAAATGGCACAGTAAATTTGGAGCAGGACAATATTCAGCGATACCTGTAGATGTGAGTGGTAATCCATTGACCAATCCTTTTGGTAGCCTGGTTCAAGAAAACGTAAATGCTGCCTTTGGTGCAGAATTGGACAAAGGTTACGAGCAAGTGCAATGGAACAGCCCTTTGGATGAAAATGGTAATCCAATAGCGATGCCTTTGGTTTCCTACCCTAACAATGTTCAAAACTTTGTACAAACAGGAATTACCTCTTCCAATAGTTTTTCAATTGCCAATAGCAATGATGCGATGAACTATAGGATATCCTATTCGAATATGCGGAATAAGGGTATCATTCCCAATTCTGACTTATTCAGAAATACCTTGAATATTAATTCAAACATTAAGGTAAATGATAAATTTAATATCAGTACCAATGTTGATGTCAGTCGCAATAGCTCAGACAACAGACCTGCCGGAGAACGTGGAACCAACCCTTTGCAATGGGCATACGAAACTTCTCCACATGTAAATATTCTGGATTTAAAAGATTACTGGCTTCCCGGACAAGAAGGCTTGGAACAAAAAACGATGGATGCCGGTGGAGAAGTACGGGTTACAGACAATCCTTATTTCTTAGCCTATGAGGTAAACAATAGTTTTAAAAGAGACCGGGTGTTTGGTAATGTTAAAGCGGATTGGCAAATTTCTCCATCCTTTAATTTCTTTGCGCGCTATTCCCTGGACTTGTACAATGAAACCAGAGAAAGTAAAATAGGCAGGAGTTACAGTCAGGAACCGGATGGTGCCTATGGTATCACAGAGCTTCATGGCTTGGAGACCAACGCAGATTTCTTGCTTACCTATAATAAGGATATAAATGATTTTGGTATTACCCTTTCGGGTGGTGGAAACATTAGGTACCAAAATGGTAGTAACTTATATGCAGGAACCAAGTCCGGTGTAGGTTTGATTACGCCAGGTGTGTATACAATAAGCAATATAGCTCCCGCCAATATTGAATACGGCAATAGTAGCTTTGAAAGAGGAATCCATAGTATCTATGGCTTGGCAAACTTTTCCTATAAGGACATGCTTTATCTAGATCTTACAGCTAGAAATGACTGGTCCAGCACTTTGCCGGATGCAGACCCATATTTCTACCCCTCTGCTGCTTTAAGTGTATTGGTTAGTGAAATTCTGGAATTACCTGAGCCTTTCAGTTTGGTGAAGTTGAGAGGTGGCTATGCTTCTGTAGGGAATGATGCCAATCCTTACCAACTCCTAGCAACTTTGTATAATGCAGGCGCTTGGGGCGATATACCTAGGCTTTCTTTGCGAAGTGGCTTACTGAACCCTACCTTAAAACCTGAGATTGCCACATCTTATGAGGGAGGGCTTGACTTGCATTTTTTAATGATCGGTTAAGGTTTAGCGGTACTTACTATAAGGTACAGAATGAAAATCAAATTCTACCTATTGAATTACCGCCATCCACAGGATATACCTCAAAGAGCATTAATGCCGGTTTGTTGCAAAGTGAAGGAGTGGAGTTGACACTTGGATCAGATATCATCCGAAATAACAATTGGAACTGGTCAGTGAATCTTAACCTTACCCGAAACAGGACCAAGATTATTGAACTGGCAGACAATATGCCCTATTACACCCTATGGGAAGATGCCCGAGGCGGTTCATGGACTTATGTAGGTGAAGAGATTGGGGATATTTATGATGCCGAAGTAGTGACTGTAAAAGATCCTGAATCACCCTATTTTGGTTATCCGATTTTGGATCAAACCGGAAAATGGCAAAGCATAGATGCTGTAAGTTCAAGAAATAAGATTGGAAATTTCAATCCGGATTTTGTTTTGGGCATGCAAACCTCCTTGTCTTACAAAAATTTTCACTTGAATTTGACCTTTGATTGGAGAAATGGTGGTGATTTTGTGTCTCAAACTTACCGTTTTGGAGAGGAGCATGGCAGGTCTTCAGTATTCTTGGACAAGTTGATCAATCCGGGAGAATTGGAAGGAGAAGCACTGAAGAATTATCTTGTAGACAATCAAGAATCTATGATTTTGATCAATGGTAACAATTTCCCATTGGTAGGTGGACCTACTCCTGAATATGGAAGTTATCCATTCACCTTTGGGCCATTTACTTTGCCACATGGGGGTGTGTTCATCCCTGGGGTGTATGCCACAGAGTTTGATGACAATGGGAATCCAACGGCTTATGCAGAAAATCTGGGTGAAAATATTGGGGAGCCCGGAGGAACTTTAACTTTGCCTTATGCAGGTAGTACAGCCTGGAGTTTTGCTAGGGCATTCTTGTATGATGCTTCCTTTGTGAAATTGAGAGAGGTTTCTTTTGGGTATGATGTGCCTCAAACCTTTGCCAATTCACTGAAAATGCAGAACCTTAGTTTCTCTGTTTACAGCCGAAATATTATTCTCTGGACAGCGGCGAAAATAAATATAGATCCGGAGATGGCTTTTCAGCCTTCATCAAGCGTACAAGCAGGTACCCAATTCAAGCAAGGGATAGAAAGATGGAATGTGATGCCTTGGGTGATGCCAATTGGGTTTAAAATAAATGCTACTTTTTAATTGTTAGTTTTCAACTGATAAATGAAATTACTATGATTATTAAAAATAAATTAATATTCGGTTGGGCGCTTTTATTGCTATGTACGTTTTCTTGTAAAGAAGATCTCATAGAGATGAATATTGATCCAAATGGTGCAAGTCCTGAATCGGCTAACCCCAACCTTGTACTATCAACGGTATTGACTGAAGCAGGTAAAACTGTACTGAATCTTGGGTACCAAGACATCGCAGGAGTGATGCAACATACCCAAAAGGATGGCTGGTCCGGTTCTCATAATTCTTACGACTGGAATCGAAGCAACAGTTGGTCAGGTTATTATGCTATTCTTAGGAACAATCAATTTGTATACGAAAGGGCGATAGAATTGGATCAAGAACTGCATCAGGGAGTTACTTTGGTGATTCGCGGAATGATGTTCGGTTTGATTACAGATCTATGGGGGATGCTCCTTATTCCCAAGCACTCAAAGGTGCTGAAGGAACCCCTGAGGGAACATTCCCTGAATTTGATACACAGGAAGCTATTTATCGAGGCATTCTTGATGAATTGGAAATGGCAAATCAATTGCTATCCAAACCTCAATCAGCCTATAATAGCTCTATTGAAAGTGCAGACGTTTACTTTAATGGAGATCCTACTCAATGGCAAAAAATGGCCAATTCACTTAGGCTTAGATTTTATATGAGGTTGTCAGAAAAGCTGCCTGATTTTGCCAAACAAGGTATAGAAGGAATTTTAGCCGATCCCGGTACCAATCCTATCATTACCGACCCGGGAGATGATGCGGCCATGGCTTTTAATACAGAGAGTTCGGCAAGTAGCTGGCCAAATAATACCAAGTTTGATGTGGACGCAAGTAACTACCGGCGATTAAAAATGTGCGAAACATTGGTAGAGGCCATGAGAGGAATAAATGACCCAAGACTTGGGGTATGGGCCAATCCCGTGGAAATACCTTTGGTGGTGGATGCCAGTTTACCTGCAGGAACAGATGTAATACAAGATGGAAAAAGATACCTTTCTCCCGACGTATTGGAGGCCAGGAATGTTGACATAGAAGACATTAGTCAAAACCAGGATTATGTAGGAATTCCCCCGGGGATCGCAGGGGCACAGGTTTATAACCTAAGTCCCGATGCCAATCAGGCTGCATTTAACCCTCATGTTTCTTGGTTAAATGACAGATACAGAGAGGCAAATGGGCCATTATTAAAAGCCAGATTGATTTCTGCCACTGAAGTTAATTTCATTTTGGCTGAAGCAGCATTGAAAGGCTGGGCTGTGGGTGGAACTGCAGAAGATTATTACAATAAAGCAATCCAGTCCTCTTTTGTAACTTGGGGATTGTCAGATCAAGTGGCAGCCTATCTTCAACAGGAAAATGTAATGTTTGATGGTACAGTTAAGCAAATAATAGAGCAAAAATGGATTGCTTCTTGGACTGCAGCTGCAGAAGCCTGGTTTGATTACCGAAGAACAGGCTATCCGGAGTTGGAGGCCGGGCCTTATACGATAAGGTCGATTATTCCGGTTCGGTTCTATTATATGACCGATGAGATGAATCTTAACAAAGAGAATGCTGAACTAGCCTCAAGTCGCCTAGAAACGACCAATTACTCGGAAGTAGACGGTGCCAATAGTGCTTGGTCAAAACCTTGGGTTATTCAAGGTACCGGCAAGCCTTGGTAAATAATGAATTCAATTTTATAGGAAAAAGGACTTTTCGAAAGAAAAGTCCTTTTTCTGCTTAAGGTTGGGCATTAGATTTGCTTATTCGCCTTAAATTGCAAAATAACCGCTCTTGCATTATGAAATTACTGAATTTAAAATCCCTTAATAGCTTATTTATTATTGCGCTCCTAGTACTGGGATCTTGTACTAAAAATGTATCATTGACCAGGTTGATGCCTGCAGAAATTAACGTTCCAAACCATATACAACGATTATTAATTGTAGACAGGACCAAACCTGAAAGCCAAGGGGTAGCCATTATCGAAGGAATTCTTACAGGGGAGTTGCCTTTTGAAGTGAAGAATGCTATAGATGGAACCTTGGCTTCTGTGCAACAAGAGCTGAGTACCTCCCCACGGTATAAAATTGTAAGGGCCAATGAGCGGTTGACAGGCGGTTTATTTTCGCAAACATTTCCCAATCCATTGAATCGAGAAATGGTGCGGGCTCTTTGTATGCGTTACCAGGCAGATGCTGTATTGACCTTGGAAAAGTTCAGTTCGGATTTTGTCCTAACAGATAAGAAGATTACTATTAAGAAGGAGATAGGCAAAGGTGAAGATGCTCGAACCATCGAAGTACCCGGGGTTTTGGTGGAAGGAGTTGCTACTGTTCGGGTAGGATTCAGGTTGTATGATCCTGAGAGCGGATCAATTTTGGATCAGGATGATCTGGTGAAAAATAACCTTTGGTCTGCCGAGGCTGAGACTAAGACCCAAGCAATGGCCTTGCTTATAGAAAAAGCCCAGGCTACCAGGTATGTTGGGCAGATGGCAGGTGCAGCCTATGTCCGGAGAATTGCTCCAATGTACCTCGATATAAACCGTACTTTCTATGCCAAATCAAAGAAAAATACCTATTTAGAAACAGGTGCACGCTATGCAGAGGTAGATAAATGGGGAAATGCCATCCAAAGTTGGGAAGAAGGTTTATCGTTTCCTGCTGACGAAAAAACCTATGGCAAGCTGTGCTATAATATTGCTTTGGGACAAGAGGTTCTTGGAGATTTGTTTTTGGCCAAGGAATGGGCAGCAAAAGCCTATACTCAGTATGGTTTTAAGCCGGGAAGGACCTACGCTGAGGAAATAGACCGTAGAATGATGGAAGATGAATTGCTTCACCAGCAATTGAGTTCTCCTCAAAATCAGTAAAATTAACCCGGATTAGGTGAAATGAATTACCTAACCCGGGAATAAATTTGTTTACTATTAATCCATTGAAATTTGTTCTGTTTCTCTTAATTCCTGCGCAGCTTCTACCATAAGTTTTAGCGCTTTTTCAGTTTCCTCCCACTTTCTGGTTTTAAGCCCACAATCGGGATTCACCCAGAGTTGGGCTGTAGGGACTACATCTTGCGCTTTTTTTATCAGTTGTACCATCTCCTTTTTACTAGGAACTCTAGGCGCATGAATGTCATAGACGCCGGGTCCTATTTCATTAGGGTATTTAAAATCTGCAAATGCATCCAATAATTCCATTTGAGATCGAGAACATTCGATGGTAATCACATCCGCATCCATGGCTGCAATGCTTGGCATGATGTCATTGAATTCTGAATAACACATATGCGTGTGGATTTGTGTGGCATCACTCACACCCGAGGAGGAAAGTCTAAAGGATTGAACAGCCCATTTTAGGTAGCTTTCCCATGCTGATTTCCTTAAAGGAAGTCCTTCCCTTATGGCAGGTTCATCAATTTGTATGATGTTGATTCCTGCTTTTTCAAGGTCTATTACTTCCTCCCTAATGGCCAAGGCGATCTGTTTACATGTTGTTGCCCGATCTTGATCATTTCGTACAAAAGACCATTGAAGGATGGTTACCGGCCCGGTTAACATGCCTTTTACTCGTCTTTTAGTTAAAGATTGAGCATAGGTAGACCAAAAAACTGTCATCGGTTTAGGTCTCGAAATGTCTCCATAAATGATCGGTGGTTTTACGCAGCGACTGCCATAACTTTGGACCCAGCCATACTGACTGAAGGTAAAACCGGCCAGTTGTTCACCAAAATATTCCACCATGTCATTCCTTTCGAATTCTCCATGCACCAATACATCTAAGCCTATTTCTTCCTGTTTTCTTATAACCGTTTCTGTGGCTTCTTTCAGTAAACCTTGATAGGTTTTCTTGTCTATAAAACCATTCTTGTATTGAGACCTCCACTTCCTAACTTCCCCTGTTTGGGGAAAAGAGCCAATGGTGGTGGTGGGTAATAGGGGAGTTTAAGGAAATTCTTTTGGAGAATGCTTCTGGATGCATATTCACTCTTCCTTTTATCATCGGCAGGAGCAATGGATTCAACCTTTAGTTTTACGGCTTTATTATGGATTAAGTCTGAGTTTTTACGGTTAGCCATCGCATTCCTATTGGCCTCAAATTCCAAGAGTTGATTTTTTCCGGGATTAGGTAAAGATAGTTCTTGCAATAAGGTAACTTCCTTTAGTTTTTGTTTGGCAAATGCCATCCATCTTTTAATTTCCGGAAATAAGATGTCTTCTTTATTTTCCAGTTCCAAATCATATGGTACATGCAATAGGGAGCACGAGGGAGCAATCATTATTTTGTCTCGACCTAGGATACTAATGGCGTTGTTTAGGATTCTCAGCGATTGTTCTAAGTCATTTTTCCAAATGTTCCGACCGTCTACCAAACCTAAAGAAAGGCTTAAATTCTCCGGGATTTGGGGTACTAATTCTTCCAATTGTTCGGGGTTTCTGACCAAATCCAAATGCAGGGCACATACGGGAAGAGACAATGCCAAACCTGTATTGTCATTTAATCCTTCAAAATAGGTCGCCAGTAAAGTCTTTAGCTTGGGGAATGTTTTTCTGATGGTTTTATAGACCATAAGGAAAGCGTCTTTTTCCTTTTCACTAAGGTCCAAGCCTAATATTGGTTCATCAAATTGCACCCAATCTGCACCATTTTCTACCAGTTCTTTAAGGATTTCCAAATATACCGGTAGGAGGTTGTGAATAAGGTCAATTTTTTCAAAGCCATCGGTCTTCTCTTTTCCTAGCCAAAGGTAGGTCACAGGACCTATTAGGACCGGCTTGGCTTTGATTCCTAGTTCTATCGCCTCCTTAAATTCTTCTACCACTTTTGAAGAATGATAACTGAAGCTTTGGTCTGCTGTGAATTCCGGTACCAAATAATGGTAATTGGTATCAAACCATTTGGTCATTTCCATAGCAGTAATGTCTAGCCCCTCTTTTTGATAACCTCTGGCCATGGCAAAATAGAGGTCCAGAGAGGAAAACTTCTTTTCCACTAGGGCTGCATACCTTTCAGGAATGGCTCCTACAGTTAGGGACATGTCCAGCACCTGATCATAAAATGAGAAATCATTGACAGGGATAAGGTCTATTCCCTGCTCTTGCTGCGTTTTCCAATTTTGAAAACGGATTTGTTTTCCGGCTTCTTCTAATGTTGTGCCGGAAATTTTGCCTGACCAATACTGCTCGCAGGCTTTTTTGAGTTCACGTTTGCTACCAATTCGCGGATAGCCTAGAATGTGCGTTTGCATGTTCTTTTAACTTTTTAATGTATAAAATGAGTTAAAAGCCCTTTGCTTTATTTCAAACGCTTTGAAGAAATGAAAGAGGAGTTGGAGGTAGATATTGATCAAATTTGGCACAATTATCCCATGGAAAACAATTGTTTTAGCTGATAATATCTAACCTGACACCAAACTTTAGATCGCGAAAGCGTTGTCAATTCGAAATAGGCAGGTCTCCTGACTTGTAACATTTTTACCTTCCTTCCCATTCTAAAAATTAGAACAGTGGATTTGCTATGGGTAAAAACCTTTGGGGTTACTTACAGTTGCGCGACAGTTCGTGATTCTCACACGATTCCCTATTAATTCACGTTAAGTAAAACCTATTTCGGTTGATAAAGAAATAATAAAAGAACTTATTGACCTCAAATGTAGCGCAGATAAATCAAATTTCCTGCAACAATTGTGAAAAGGACCATAAAAAAATAATCACATTACTATACTCGGTGTAATTTATAGGGGTAAACACCATCCGCATTCCATTGACAAACATAAAGGTTTTTGTCCCTATCCAGGCATACATCGTGGCAATGCTTAAACACTGCTTCCTCTTGTAGCATTAGATCCAGTTTTCCATTATTATAGGTGGGTCTAGTTCCTCCCGGATTAGAGATAACTTTGTTGTTTTCGTCCAAAATGGTAACAAAACCTTTGTTTAGGTGCATGTTATAATTTCCATCTTCCATCCCAAAACAAACGCCGGAATAGAGATTTTGCTCATCCAAAACAGGTCTGCTTATAAATGCACCGGGTAAGTAAATGTCTTCCAAGTATTCCCCATCTAAAGTAAATCGTTTAAAAGTATTTTTGATCCTTGCAGAGCAAAGTAGCGTCGGATTGGCAGGGTCTCGGTAATCAATGGCTACGCCATGTGCCTGTTTAAATTTGTTGGGTTGGAGAAAACTGTCTCCGCCAAATTTGCGAATAAATTGACCTGCTTGGTCATATTGTAATATAAACTGAGAACCATAACCATCGGCCACATAAATATCCCCATTTGGCCCTATGGCTGTTTCGGTGGGTCGGTAAAAAGCTTGCTCATTATAAGCTCCAATTTTACCTGGATGGTCCAGTTCCATCAGGATTTTACCATCCATGGTGCATTTTACTACCTTCCCTAAACCGGTATCTGTGATGAACAGAAATTCTTCTCCACTTTCAGCTGAAATAGACAACCCATGGGCACCTGAAAAACCTAAGGTCCAAGAGTCCAATATTTTTCCTGAAGTATCATAAATCAGGACATTGTTTTTCGGATGGTCCGTTAACAATATCAGCCTGTTGGTTTTATCCAAGACCATCTCGTGGCAGTTATTGACCGGATGCTTGCTTCTCTCTGCTTTGCTCCAATTTTTTCTACGCGGTATTGGAAATCACCATGACCCAGCAAGTCTTTTTGAAGCTGCGCTGCATTGGAATTGATATTGAAGAGGGGTAGGCCGGCAGTAATCACAGCTCCACCGGTGATGGATTTTTGAATGAATTTTCTTCGTGAATGCATGAATTTTATTTATGCCAGGAGCTCATTGACTACATGTCCGTGGACATCTGTTAGCCTAAATCTTCTGCCTTGATGTTTAAAGGTTAATTTTTCATGGTCTATACCCAATAAGTGAAGCAAAGTGGCCTGAAAGTCATGAACATGCACAGGGTTTTTGGCTACATTGTAACTGAATTCATCGGTTTCTCCATAGACCATTCCTTTTTTTACTCCTGCCCCGGCCATCCACATGGTGAAGCATCCTGGGTGATGGTCTCTGCCATAATTAGTGGCAGTAAGCCTTCCTTGTGAAAAGCTTGTTCTACCAAACTCACCTCCCCAAACCACCAAGGTGTCTTCAAGGAGACCTCTTTGTTTGAGGTCTTGAATCAATCCGGCGGTGGCTTGATCCGTGCTTAAAGCTTGTCGTTTGATGCCGCTTGGTAAACTACCATGCTGGTCCCAGCCCATATGGTAAAGCTGGATAAACTTAACATCCCTTTCGGCTAATTTTCTTGCCTGAAGACAATTGGAGGCATAGGTGCCGGGAATTCTGGCATCTTCTCCATATAGCTCGTAAATATAGTCCGGCTCCTCGCTGGTGTCAACAGCTTCAGGTACAGAGTTTTGCATTTTATAAGCCATTTCATATTGGCTGATCTTCGATTGAATTTCCGGATCCTGCCATAAATCAAATTGTTTTTCATTGAGTTTCCCAATATGGTCGAGGGCACGGCGCCTGTCATGATCATGCACTCCGTGTGGATTATTGAGATACAAGACCGGGTCTTTGCCTGAGCGAAATTGAATACCTTGGTGGTGGGAAGGCAAAAAACCATTGCTCCAAGCATTGGAATTCAATGGTTGGGATCCGGGGCTTTTAGACAGCAAAACCACAAAATTGGGTAAATTCTCATTGTCGCTTCCCAGACCATAACTCAGCCAGGAACCTATCGAAGGCCTACCGCTCAATTGAGAGCCTGTTTGCATAAACATGACGGCCGGTTCATGGTTGATGGCTTCTGTGATCATGGACTTGACTATGCAAAGCTCATCAACTACTTTGGCGGTGTGGGGAAAAATTTCACTTACCCAAGCTCCTGATTGTCCATATTGTTTAAAATCATAGATTGATTTCACCAATGGGAAAGTGGACTGATCCGCCACCATACCGGAGTTACGTTGGGTGCCCTGAACGGAGGGTGGAATTTCTTTTCCATGCCATTTTTCCAGCGAGGGTTTGTAGTCAAATGTTTCAATCTGAGAAGGACCTCCTGATTGGAAAAGGTAAATGACCCGTTTTGCCTTGGCAGGGAAATGGGTGCCTGTGTTAAGCCCTTGTGGTTTGTAAAGACCTGAACTGTCAGGGCTGTCTGCAAAGCCATATTGGTTACCAATGAGACTGGAGAGTGCCATTGCTCCAAATCCAAGTGAAGTTTTTTTCAAAAAGCCACGCCTGGTTTCTCCAAATTTATTGCTATTACTATCTCTCATGGCCATTATCTAATTGTATACCCGTCTGTAGTGTTCATGATGCCATTAATGACTGTTGCCAAAGAAGCGACCTTCACAGGATCCAATGATTCATCCACAGGTTTACTACCTGTGCTTAAGTAAGCCATGGCATCCCCTATATTCTGAGAAAATCTTTCTTCTTCTTCTTGATAAAACTGCTCAATTATTTCTAGCTCTTGAGTATCCGCTTGCCTGCCTGTACTTAAGATGAAGGCCTTGGCAAGTTGCTCTTGAGGTTTGTATTTTTTGATTAATTTTTCTGCAGCCACCCTTGCTGCCTCTACATATTGAGGATCATTTAACAAGACCAAAGCTTGTAATGGCGTGCTTGTTTCTGTCCTTCTAACTTTACACTCTGCCCTGTCACCAACATCAAAAATCATCATGGAAGGTGGGCCTGAAGTTCTTTTCCAAATGGTATATAGACTTCTTTTATATAGCCCTTCCCCGGGCTCTTGTAAGTATTTGTATCTCCAGGACTTGGTACTGATTTCATCCCAAAGTCCCTCCGGCTGGTAAGGGTAAGCGCTTTCGCTACTTGTATTATGCACGAGCAAACCGCTAATGGCAAGTGCATTGTCACGTACCATCTCTGCTGTCATCCTAAAACTCGGCCCTCTCGCCAGAAGCAAATTGTCAGGATCCTTTTCTAGTAAGTCCGGACTGTATTTGGAAGATTGACGGTAAGTAGCAGACATTACGATTAGTTTATGCATTTTCTTAATGTCCCAACCGGATTCACGAAATTGTACTGCCAGCCAATCCAGCAGTTCAGGATGTGTAGGCAAGCTTCCTTGGTTTCCAAAATCATCTGAAGTGACCACCAGCCCTTTACCAAAATGCATTTGCCAGATTCGATTGATAAAAACCCTTGCCGTCAAAGGGTTTTTAGGATCGAAAAACCATTTGGCAAGCCCCAGTCGGTTCTTAGGTAATTTTTCGTCATAAGGAAGTACTGTTTCAGGAATCCCCGGCTCCACTTGCTCCGTAGGTGCATTGTACATCCCTCGATCTAAAATAAAGGTTGGCCTAGGTTGTTCCAAGTCTCCCATGACCATTATTTCTTTGATGTCGGTAGTGGTTTTTGCCCTTTCTTTCCTTAAATTATTTAAGGAATTTTTTAGCTGTTTGGCTTGCGTATTGGAAGCATTGAAAAGGTAATCCGCGATGATTTGCCTTGCCTCCGGATCTTCACTTTTGGAAAGTAAAGCAGTGGCCTTTTGCGGATTGGCTTCAAAAGTACTTCCAATGCACTCAATTCCTGATTGTATATTTTTAATTCATCCAGCCCACCATTCAAAAAGGTCTTCATTTTGTCCCGAACCCCAAGGACAAAGCCTCTGAAACCGTAGGTATGAATGTCGGGTTTAAATAAAATGGATTTGTAGATATTGTCCGCAGATACGGTTACAGGAACCTTTTCTCCATTGAGGTAGATGCCAATGCCATCAGCTTTACCCAAACCATCGTAGGTTATGCTTAAATTGGTCCATTCTTTAACCGGGATTGGGTCAACCGTTTTTACTTGTATGGCATTGTTCGGCCAGCTATATGCAATGATAAAATTGAGCTTGTTTTCCTCTAGAAATAAGGAATATCCTTTTAATCCCAAGCGAATATCTTCACAGTGGGTAAACAATACCGCTTCATTGTAAAGTGTATCCGGAAATACGGACAGGCTTACTGAAAATGGGTCCGTCTGGTCAAACCAACCTACTTTTTCCGGTAAGCTCAGGGTGGTGAAATCATTGATAAAAATGCCTTTACCTTTAACGCCTTCTTTGATCACCGGTTCTTTAATCATAACTGATCCCGCTTGCGCTGAATTTCCTGGACTTGTGAAGCTGGTTTTTTTGTCTCCCGGTATTATTTTGTCAAAATTGTAAGCAGCACTAATCTTTGTTGAAAGGTCTGTCCGGACCTTAGTGAGAATTGATTTGGCATTTAGACTTTCCGGCACTTCAGGGTTTGCCTTTCTCAAATCCTCCAGGTGTTCCTTTTTGGATTTAATTTGGCTGTCAATATATTCCAGTAGCTTGTCTTGTTCTTCATTCGTTAGCAAAAGGGCTGGCCCGGGAACTTGCCCCGGCCCATATACGGCTGTTCCCAGCTCATTGGTGCTGTTAAAAAAGCAGAAAGCTGGTAAAAATCCTTTTGGCTGATTGGATCATATTTGTGGTCATGACATCTGGCACATTCCATGCTGAGGCCCATTACGGCTTTGCCTACGGTGGAGGTTCTGTCTGCCACATATTCTGCCCTGTATTCTTCGAAAACGATACCGGCTTCAGAATTCTTTTTATGCAGTCGGTTAAAAGCTGTTGCCAAAATGCTTTCTTGTGTGGGGTTTTCAACAAGATCACCGGCCAATTGCCAAGTGATAAATTGCTCATAGGACATGTTTTTATTAAAAGCGCGAATCACCCAGTCCCGGTAAGGACTAAAATCCCTGTGCTTGTCATCCAAGTAACCATCTGAATCAGCGTATCGAGCTACATCCATCCAGTCTGCAGCCATGCGTTCCCCATAGGCTGAGGAGGCAAGCAGCCTGCTCACTAATCTTTCATAAGCATCCGGGGCATCATTGGCCACAAATGCTTCTATTTCTTCCAAGGATGGGGAAGGCCAGTCAGATCAAAACTCACCCTTCGAATAAGGGTTTCTTTGCTCGCTTTTGTTGAAGGACTTTGCTTGTGAGTTTTTAATTTGGCCGCTACAAAATGATCAATTTCATTTTTAGCCCAGCTTTTATCCTCAATCTCAGGAATCTTTGGCATTTTCGGAGGGATAAATGACCAGTGGGGTTTGTATTTGGCTCCCTGTTCTATCCATTTGGTTAAGGTGGCTATCTCGGATGTACTCAGGCTTAGGTTAGATTCAGGTGGAGGCATCATCAACTCCTTATCCTCTGTCAGTATACGGTTTACTACCTCACTTTTGCCCGGTTTACCCGGTACAATGGCATAATGCCCTGAATTACTTTTTAGTGCTGCATAGGCAAACTCCTCCAGGTCAAGTCTTAAATCAGCTTCTTGGTTGGCTGCATCAGGCCCATGGCAGGCAAAGCACTTGTCTGAGAGAATGGGTTTGACATGGTAATTAAAATCTATGGCTTCCGGCAGATCTTTGTAGGCCTGTTGGATGGCTTCCGGCTTTTCCCATCCACAGCCCACCAATAGGGGGAGGAGTAATAGGGAGGAAAAGGATAACCTATATATGATTTTGGGTAAGACTCGGGTCATTTATTGAAAATTGATAATTTTATATGACAAATATTTCGCCAAATGTCATTTGCTTTTGACTCATTTAAACGGGTAATTTTTGTCAATAGTTAACCTTAAAGTTATTGAATATCTTTAAGAAATAAAAGAATTAGATTGATAGCATCGAGCCGGGAATAAAAACAATTCCAGGGGAACCTAACCTTTGTGGTCTTTGAGACCGCAAAGGATTTTTATGACTTTGTTTAGGAAAAAGACCTTCGTGGTTTTGGAAACTCCAAAGGTCAGGGGAACTTAACCTTTGTGGTCTTTGAGACCGCGAAGGTTTTTTATGACTTTGTTTACGCAAAAGACCTTCGGGGCTTGGGAAACTCCAAAGGTCAGGGGAACTTAACCTTTGTGGTCTTTGAGACCGCGAAGGTTTTTTGACTTTGTTTACGGAAAAGACCTTCGGGGTTTTGGAAACCCCAAAGGTCAGGAGAACTTAACCTTTGTGGTCTTTGAGACCGCAAAGGATTTTTATGACTTTGTTTACGGAAAAGACCTTCGGGGTTTGGAAACCCCAAAGGTCAGGAGAACTTAACCTTTGTGGTCTTTGAGGCCGTAAAGGATTTTAATGACTTTGTTTAGGAAAAAGACCTTCGGGGTTTTGGAAATTCCAAAGGTCAGGAGAACTTAACCTTTGTGGTTTTTGAGATCGCGAAGGTTTTTAATGACTTCGGTTACGCAAAAGACCTTCGGGGTTTTGGAAACCCCAAAGGTCTGGAGAACTTAACCTTTGTGGTCTTTGAGACCGCAAAGGATTTTTATGACTTTGTTTAGGAAAAAGACCTTCGTGGTTTTGGAAACTCCAAAGGTCAGGGGAACTTAACCTTTGTGGTCTTTGAGACCGCGAAGGTTTTTTGACTTTGTTTACGGAAAAGACCTTCGGGGTTTGGGAAACCCCAAGGTCAATATTTTTCTAAAGTAAATTCTTCAGGTAGAAAAAGATCAGTATTTGAGTTGTGAGTGGTATTAAACCCATCTAACCCACCAAACCACTTTATAACTAGTTCTCTATTTAATTTGGATTGGCTTTTGGATAAATAGCTTTTATATGAAGAAAATTTCCACTCTGACGGACCTTTGGCTAATCCGTGTTTTACCGGATTAAGATGAATGTAAATAACTATCCTGGTTAAATATTCCTCCGTATCAATTTTCTTGCGTTTAAATTTCCGTTGAAACAACGCGCCATTACTACCAAATACTTTGTTATAACTTTTAGAATAGGAGTTTAAGAAATCTGAAAATCCTTTAACAATCACTTCATTGGTCGAATTATCTTTTATGTTTACCAAAAGATGGAAATGGTTGGGAAGAAGACAGAAGGCCAAAGTATCCAATTTGTCATCAAGATAATAAAAATATTTTTTTATGAAATATGCATAATTGTCATCGTTGCGAAATAGTATTTCATTTCCAATTGTTCTGGTATAGATATGATACATTCCCCCTACTTCAAATTTATCGGTCATAACTTGTATTAGGTTGGTTGAATAAAAATGCAAATTTTTCTAGAAAACATATCCATAGACCTTCGGGGTTTTGGAAACCCCAAAGGTCAGGGAACTTAACCTTTGTGGTCTTTGAGACCGCGAAGGTTTTTTTGACTTTGTTTACGGAAAAGACCTTCGGGGTTTTGGAAACCCCAAAGGTCAGGTTTCAGTTTACCAAGATATATTAAACCTTACAAAGCCCATTTCATCTTCAATATTTTCAAACAGCCAAAGTTTGCCGTCTTTGGCAAAATGGAATTCCGGCACCCGATTCAATTGGGGAAACTCCCTTCCTTAATAAGATTGAGGTCTTTGTCCAATATGGTTAAATAAGCCTCAACACCATTTGGGGAAGGAAACATACCTCCCTCCGGAATTTTTGCATTTTCATCAAATTTTGTATGATATGAAATCCGATAATAAACCTGCTTCTTTTCATCCCAATAGGGTTCCCTGAAATTTATATCTTCTTGAATTTTTTGCCAATAACTTTTAAATTCATCCATATCGGAAGTTTCGGCAGGGTAGGAGCCTGTTTTTTGAATAGGCGTTAAATCGCTTTTGTAGGACAAAAGTTGTAAAGAATCACTTTTTTGATTTACGACATAAAGTTCATTGCTTACATTGGTCCCTAGAATAATATTACTTCCTTCATTTATTAAAAAACGATAGGAACCTAAACCAAAAGCAGATTTGCCATCATTTAAAAAGACCTCAAAATTACTTGCTTTATCAACAGCCGGAATCGCATGCTTTACAAAAGTTTGTTTTTCTCGGTCTATTATCGCCAGTGTATTGGTTTTGGATTGGTAATTTGTAATTAATGAAACAAACTTTTTCCCTTCCGGTGAATAGCTCAATATTTTATAGGCTCTGTCAGTCTCTTCCAAAAGCCCTTTTTCTTTTCCCAAATTAGCCAAATTAAAGCTTTCGAGCTTATTGCCCTGCCAGTTGAAAACACCCTCACCGGTAAAAGTTCTAAAAAATAATTGATCATTGTCAATGAGCGAAAAATCCATTAAATACTCTCCAACTCCATTGGGGCCTTCTTTTTCGAAAGGATATTTTTTTAATTTAAGGCTGTTTAAATTTATTTGTTCTATGGCAAAATCTTGGTTGTTGAAATTATAAAGGTACTTTTTGTCCTCGCTCAGCGTACTTAACCCCAATTTCCAAGTGAGGAATAGTATTTCCTGACCCGGGTCTACAATAACAGTGTCGGTTGTAATTTCAAAACCTAGAAGGTCTTGATCTGTTTTTTCGTTTGTTCCTTTGCATGCGAAAATAAAGGCAAAAAATAGGCAGTAATAGCTGGATTTCATTGGCTTAGAGTTAAAGGGTAAAAGTTAGTTGATAGTTAGTTTTTATCCTAAGTTTTTAAGGAATTTCTTGAAAATCTGAAGTATTTAAATTCCCTATGCCTCTAATTTCATACAATTAATTACCAATTGATATCCAGTCTCACAAAGCCCATTTCATCTTCAATGTTTTCAAACAGCCAAAGTTTGCCGTCTTTGGCAAAATGGAAGGACGGGGTTCGATCCAATTGAGGAACAGCACCTTCTGCCACCAAATTAAAATCCTTATCCAAGACGCTTAGATAAACTGTTGCTCCGATAGGTCGTGGGAAAAGTTGATTCTCTTTTGGTAGGGCGTTTTCATCAAAAATATATTGATAAGAAAACCGATAGTAGACCTGTTTTTTATCATCCCAAACAGGTGCCTTGTAACTGATGTCTTCCCGTATTTTCAGAGCATAGGTTAAAAACTGATTCTTACTTGAAACTTCTGGCGGATATGTGCCTGACTTTTCATTGGGAATAAGCCGGCTATTAAAAGTTATATGTCTTAGCGAGTCTGCGTTTTTGTCTAACACATAGAGTTCACTACTTGCCTCGGTTCCTAGTATCGCTTTTCCTTGCTCAATGTTTAGATAACGTTGAGGACCAACAATGGCAACTGTCCTCTCTTCTACCAATGCAACATCAAATTTATTGGCTTTCTCAATGGCTGGAATTGGGAGTTCTTTTATTGTATTATTGGCAGGTTCTATTAAAATAAAAGAACGTTTTTTATCTTCAAAATTGTGAATTAGAGAAGCAAATTTACTGCCATCTGAAGCTATACTAACCGTTTTATAGGGCCTGTCCCCTTCTTTTAACTGCCCTAAACTAATTCCTATTTCTTTAATACCAAAGCTTTCTAGTTTTTCTCCCTGCCAGTTAAAAACACCGTCGTTATAAAAAGTGCTAATAAAAAGCTTGTCTTTATTAATAAGTGAAAATGCATGTATACTTTGGCCAACTTCATTCGGGCCTTCCTTTTCTAAGCGGTACTTTTTTCAAATGCTAAGGTATTTAGGTTGATTTGCTCAATGGTATATTGCTTGGAGTTGATGTTATAAAGGTATTTTTTATCCTCACTTAGTGCGCTTAAGCTCAAATTGCTATTAAGGAATAGTAATTCTTCACCTGGATCTATCTCGACCGTATCTAATGATATTTCTAAGGAAGGTAGTACTTCACTGTCATTTGTTGATTTTTGATTGTTGCACGCAAAAAATAAATAAAGTGATGCAGTAAAAGCTGGATTTCATTGCCCTATAGTTTAGGGAGTAAAAATTAGCCGATTGTTTTTAGTTTTCCTAAGAAATTAGGAAATACTTAAAGATGATAATTATTAATTAAACTAAAAATTGATCACCAATTGATATCCAGCCTTACAAAACCCATTTCATCCTCAATATTTTCAAATAGCCATAGTTTGCCGTCTTTTGCAAAATATATATTTGGATAGGTATCAATTGTTTGGAAATGGTCTTCTGCGATTAGATTGAGGTCCTTGTCCAATACACTTATATAACATTCAGATCCGGTGGGAAGGAATGGTTGACCTTCTCTGGCGGTAGCATTTTCATCAAATTTCGACCGAAAAGACATACGATAATATACATGTTTCTTTTCATCCCAAACAGGTTCCATAAAGTTAATGTCTTCTGCTATTTTTTGAAAGTAGCTATCAAATTGAGACTGATCTCCAACTTCAGAAGGGTAAGTGCCACTTTTTTCATTTGGGTTCAGTTGGCTGTTGAAGGTGATGTGCCTGAGGAGTCATTTATTTCGTCCAGCACATAGAGTTCATTACTTACGTTGGTTCCCAATAATACCTTTCCTCCCTCCTTTATTAAATATCGAGAGGCACTTAGAATGCTACCCATTCCACCCTCATTGGATGATATTTCAAAATTCCTGGCTTTATCAATGGCTGGGACTGGAAATTTCTTAAAGGTTCTGTCTTCAATGTTTATTATTGCAAAAGACATGTCCTTTTTTTCCTGATCGGATATTAAAGAGGCAAATTGCTTACCGTCCGAGGCTATACTTATCGTTTTATGAACCTGATACCCTTCCTCCAGCAGGTCTGATTCTTGCCCTATTTCATTGATGTTGAAACTTTCGAGCTTTTCCGCTTGCCAGTTGAAAACATGTTCATTCGTACTATTGTTTATGTGTAGCTTGTCATCACCAATTAAAGAAATTGCCCAGATAGCTTCGGTGCCATTTGGTCCCTCTTTTTCCAAGTGGTGTTTTTTTTTATAGGGCTAGTTTATTGAGATTGATTTGCTCAATACTGCGTTTCAGGGGATCAACATTGTAAAGGTATTTCTTATCCTCACTTATTGCATTTACCCTAACTCTCCTTTTGAGGTATAAAATTTCCTGACCCGGATCAATTACTACAGTGTCCATACTAATGTCTAAAGAATGGAGTGCTCCGTCTTCTCCTGTTTTTGGTCCACCACAGGCAAAAACTATCAACAGGCAAAAAATAAGCAAAGCAATAAGCGAGGAATTTCATTAGGTTTATCAGTTTAGACTAAAAAGCTAGCTGATAAATTATTGATTTCCTAAATAATTAGTAAATATTTTAAGGCTTGGCCCTTTTTGACCATAATGGTTTGATTACCAACTAATATCCAGCCTTACAAAACCCATTTCATCTTCAATGTTTTCGAATACCCAGAGTTTTCCGTCTTTGGAAAAGTAGTATTCCGGGGTTTGGTTCAATTGAGATACCTGGGTTTCAGCCAGCAGTTTGAAATCCTTGTCCAAAACACTTAGGAAGACCTTCGCACCCTTGGGCTGGGGAATCCCTGCATTTTTTTTGTCTCTTCAAAGAGGGAATGAAAAGAAAACCGGTAATAAACCTGCTTTTTTCATCCCAAACAGGAGCCATGAAATTGATGTCTTCCTGAATTTGCTGATGTAATTTTGCCAATTCAACCTGATCTCCCACAATAGCCGGATAACTACCAGTTTTTTCATCAGGAGTTAATTGGCTTTGGTAAGTAATGTATTGCAGGGAATCACTTTCAATTTTCATCACGTAGAGTTCATTGCTGACCCCTGTCCCTAAAATGATTTGTCCTCCCTCGTTTACCAAGTAATGAACATTTCCCAGGGCAATCTCCATTCCTCCACTGTTGAGGGTTAGATCAAAATTTTTAGCTTTTTCTATGGCTGGGATAGACAATTTGATCATGTTTTTCTTTTTCGGGTTGATTATGGCCAGCTTACTGGATTTCTTTTCAAAATTTTGTATCAAGGATACTAGTCGAGATCCTTGATCTAAATATAAAGTTTTGTATGGCCGGTCTCCCTCTTGATGGTGGTTTAAGTCCTTACTGATTGCTGTAATATCAAAACTTTCGATTTTATTACCCTGCCAATCGAAAATATGATCTCTAGGAAAGGAGCTAATAAATAGCCTTCCCTTATCAAGGATACTCAATGCAGAAACATTGTCACCCGTTCCATCAGGCCCTTCTTTTTCGAACCCATATTTTTTCTCAAAAGCCAAAGTGTTGAGATTGATCTTTTCAATGGCATTTTCCTGACTATTGAAATTATATAGGTATTTTTATTTGCACTTAGACCACTTACCCTTAACCTACTTTGGAGATATAGCAATTCTTCTCCCGGTTCTATGATCACCGTATCTACTTTCATAGAAAGAATACTATTTCCCTTTTCCTCATCATTCCCGCCATTGCAGGCCATGGCCAATAAAATAATCACCCAATAAGGTACATGTCTCATTTTAATAAGTTTTATCGCTTCACCTTTTTTTAAACCATATCACATTTTGATGGCGAAAAATTAGATTTCCTCATCCCTATATTCTAGAATATCCCCCGGTTGACACTCCAAGGCTTTGCAAATGGCCTCAAGAGTACTGAAGCGTATGGCCTTGGCCTTGCCGGTTTTTAAAATAGACAGGTTGGATAAAGTTAGCCCTACTTTGGCTGAAAGTTCATTTAGTGACATCTTTTTCTTAGCCATCATAACATCTAAATTTACAATTACAGGCATACTTTAAATGGTTAATTCTTGATCATTTTGAATTTCTAGACCACGTTTGAATAGAAGGTAAAATACAAATAGTACTCCTGCCATAAATAGGAGTTCAGTACCATTACCTAGTCCTACTTGCCCTAAACTATAGAATTTATTTAACCATTTGGTGTAAAAGTTTCCAATAGCTGCTATTATTCCTGTACAAAAAGTTAAAAAACAGATACTTTCCAGCAGTTTTGATATTTCCGGACTAAATGGATGATGAAGGTTAAGTGAAGAAAACAGTTTGATCACTCGCCAAAATATTAATGCCTTAAGAATTGCTACTAGTAAAACGAAGAGTACAATGACATAAAAATGGTTGGAATGAATAGTATACAAACCGGATAAACCTACACTGAAAGGAGGTTCTTTTTCATTAGGGTAGAGAAACTCGGTTAAAACTGTGAAGAATGAGGTGCCGGCTTCCATGCAGAGAAAAACGAAAATCATCCAGGATGCTACATTCATTAGTTTCAAAAATTGTTCGGTTTTCATGATTCTAATAATTAGTTTCCCGAAAAGTAATATATAATTATTGATAAACAATAAATAATATGTCATAATTAATAAAAATATTTAAATAAACAGGTTTAGTTTTTTGCCAATTGGGTAGATGTGTAATAAAATTACTTAAAATGGCATCAACTTTGTGATTATTTTGATTAACAGACTATAATAATTATAAAATTAGTTTAATAGTGTTTTATTGTTGATTATATTCTGTTTATGGCTTTGTGACCTTTTTGATTCATGTTTTACCATTCATTTATTTCTCCTGAGATGGCACCTAGAATTCAAGTACAAATAGTTTTATTTCTTATAAGTATTCTTTTTTTCCTTGTGTACTTCAAGGGCAACAAATATCCCTGCAGAAGGACACCTTGGTAGTGGCTGTGGCAGGAAGCGCACCCTTTGTTTTCGAAGATGGTCAAGGTGGTGGAGGAATTGCCGTCGAAATTTGGGATGAATTGGCCAACAAGCAAGGCTGGAATTATATATTTAAAACATATAATTCTGTAGAGTCAGCCCTTCAATCTTTGAATGAGGGGATTTCTGATCTGGTAGTAGGTCCTATAAGTATTACCTCAAATAGGGTGGAGAATTACAGGTTTTCTCAGCCCTTTTACAATTCAAGTTTAGCAATAGTTTCCCGGTCAGCTAAAATGAGTTTTTGGGACAAAATCAAACCGTTTTTCAGTATAAAATTATTAATAGCTGTTTTTGTTTTTTATTCATTCTTGCCATAGTGGGCACCCTATTGTGGTTGGCAGAAAGAAAGCATTCCAAGGATCAATTTCCTGAAGACCCGGTTGATGGCATCGGCAATGGGATGTGGTTGGCTATCGTGACCATGAGTACTACAGGATATGGTGACAAAGCTCCAATTACTTTGGCCGGAAGAATTATTGCAGGAAGTTGGATGATTATTTCCATCATTTTTGCCACCTCTATGGTTGCAGGTATTGCCAGCACCCTTACCCTGGCCTCCTTAGGAACTTCTCCAATTTCAAATATTGAGCAACTGGCCAATAAAAATGTAGCAACTATAGCCAATTCCCCATCTGAGGTGTTTATTGAAGAACACAATGCCAATGCATTGGGAGTTACCTCCCTAGAGGAAGCTGTTTCAAAGTTGAAAAATGGGGAAGTGGCGGCTGTTTTGTATGACCGTCCTCAACTCTTGTTTCATCTCAAGAAAGTGGAAGATGAGGAATTATTCATGGCCAAAGCAGAGTATTACAAGCAGGGGTATGGGTTTGCCTTTCCTTTAGAGAGTTCTTTGGTTTATGAAGTGAATAGAGCGCTTTTGGAGCTGGCAGAGGATCAGGAAACGGATGAAATTATAGACAAATACCTCAAAAAAGAGGAATAGGAAAGCGCTTAGATGTGAAATACCCGCAATTAATAGGTATCTCACGATATGGCAGTTTTATTTAAACGCTTTCGTTTTGCTGACCATATCCCAGAGGGTTATCCCAATGCTCACAGAAATGTTTAAGGAATGTTTGGTTCCAAATTGAGGGATTTCCAACACCTGATCTGCAGCTAAAACTACATCTTCTTCCACGCCAAAAACCTCATTGCCAAAAATAAAGGCATAAGGTTTTCCGGATTTTGGGGCGAATTTATTGAGAGGGGTGCTGTGAGAAGCCTGCTCCAAAGCACAGATTTCATAACCTTCTTTTTTTAATCTTTTGATTACTTCCAAAGTGCTCTCATGGTGTTCCCATTCTACCGATTCGGTGGCGCCTAAAGCTGTTTTTGAATTTCCCTATGTGGAGGTTTACCTGTAATGCCACAAAGGAAAATTTTTTTCACCAGAAAAGCATCGGAAGTCCTGAATGCAGCCCCTACATTGTTTAGGCTACGAACATTGTCCAAAATCAAGACGATTGGATTTTTCTCGACCTCTTTGAAATCTTCTACAGAGAGCCGGTTGAGTTCATCCATGCTTAGTTTTTTCATGGCAGAAAATTTAAAATTTTTAACACGCTGATTCAATGGTTGATAGGCAAAATAAAGCCTTCCAAGCGTCAAATTTACTTATTTAATGGCATTAAAAACAATGTCAAAGGAAAGGTAGGTTTAGATTTAGGTTTTGTTTCCCTTACATTCTTAATTAAATTCATGTCCTGAAACAGAAAAAAGACGATGGGCAAGACGAAAGCCAAGGAAACCCCTTTAATGAAACAATACAATGCCATCAAGGCAAAGCACCCCGGAGCTATTTTGCTTTTTAGGGTAGGGGATTTTTATGAAACCTTTGGAGAAGACGCAGTTAAGGCAAGCAAGATCCTTGACATCGTCCTGACTAAAAGGGCCAATGGCTCTGCTTCTCATATAGAGTTGGCAGGGTTTCCACATCATTCACTGGATACATATCTTCCTAAGTTGATCAGGGCAGGGAATAGAGTAGCCATTTGTGACCAACTGGAGGATCCCAAGGAGGTAAAAGGGATTGTAAAGCGAGGGGTTACAGAGCTGGTGACTCCGGGTCTTGCTTACAATGACAATGTACTTGATAAACGAAGAAACAATTTTTTAGCCAGTATTCAATTTGGAAAAGACCGGCTGGGGATTGCGTTTTTAGATCTCTCCACCGGGGAATTTATGTGTGCCGAAGGACATCAATCTTATATAGAAAAGCTTCTACAGAGCTTCAATCCTTCGGAGGTTATCTATTCCAAAGCTGCTAAGGGAGCTGCCGGAACTTTGTTAAAAAATGATTTTCATACTTTTCATTGCGAGGATTGGGTTTTTCAGCCTGCCTATACCTATGAAAAACTTACCAATCACTTTGAGACCAATAACCTTAAAGGGTTTGGGGTGGAAAACATGGAGCTGGGCATTACTGCGGCAGGTGCCATTCTGTATTATTTGGAAGAGACGGAACACAAGCAAGTCAAACATATTGTTTCCATCTCTCGGATTGCAGAAGAAAAATACGTGTGGTTGGATAAATTTACCATAAGAAATTTAGAGTTGGTATATCCTCAACAAGAGGGAGGGGTGCCGCTTATCCAGATTTTGGATCGTACTCAGACTCCTATGGGGAGCCGAATGATGAAAAAGTGGTTGGTATTACCGCTTAAGGAGAAGGCATTGATTGTGGAAAGGCAAAAATCAGTAAACTTTTTCTATGAAAATTCAGAGTTGAGGGAAGAGCTTTTCTCCCACCTCAAGCATGTTGGTGACCTCGAGCGATTGATTTCCAAAGTGGCTGTTGGCAGGATCAATCCCAGGGAAATGAACCATCTCAAAAAAGCCCTCAATTATACGTTACCAATCAAGGAACTGCTGAAGACCCAGCAAAATGGCGCTTTAAAAAAACTGTCCGACCAACTTAATTCTTGTTCTTATTTGTTGGAGAAAATTGACAAAGAGCTTTTGGAGGATGCGCCCATGCTGACTCATCAAGGAGGGATCATAAAAAATGGTGTGGATTCGGATTTGGATGAATACAGGAAATTGGCCAATTCAGGAAAGGATTACCTCGTTCAGATTCAGCAAAGAGAAGTGCAACGTACTGGGATTACCTCCTTGAAAGTAGCTTTCAATAAAGTGTTTGGCTATTATTTGGAGGTGAGCAATACGCATAAAGACAAGGTGCCACCGGAATGGATACGAAAACAAACCCTAGTGAATGCCGAAAGGTACATTACAGAGGAGTTAAAGGAGTATGAAGAAAAGATCCTGCATGCAGAGGAAAGGTTGATTGCTTTGGAGCAAAAGTATTTTCAACTTTTGGTGCAGGATGCAGGGGATTATGTAGAACAAATCCAGCAAAATGCAAGGGTACTCGCTACCTTGGATTGCCTGTTGAGTTTTGCGGAGGTGGCTTCAGAGAACAAATATTGTGCTCCAAAAATTGCCGACTCAGATGCCATTGAAATAAAGGATGGTCGGCATCCTGTGATTGAAAAACAACTAGCGATAGGAGAGGATTATGTGCCCAATGACATCTACCTGGATAATTCCAGTCAGCAGGTAATTATCATTACCGGGCCCAATATGGCAGGTAAGTCCGCTTTGCTTCGGCAAACGGCGCTGATTGTGTTGATGGCACAAATGGGTAGTTTTGTTCCGGCTTCATTTGCTCGTGTGGGAATAGTTGATAAGGTATTTACTAGAGTCGGTGCCTCCGATAATCTTTCAAAAGGAGAGTCAACTTTTATGGTGGAAATGACCGAAACAGCCAGTATTTTAAATAATCTTTCTGACCGTAGTCTGGTGCTTATGGATGAAATTGGGCGCGGTACTTCAACTTATGATGGTATTTCCATAGCATGGTCTATTGTGGAATATTTACACAATCACCCCAAATGCAAAGCCAAAACATTATTTGCTACCCATTACCATGAACTGAATCAGCTGGCAAACGATTTCCCTAAAGTGAAAAATTTCAATGTGGCGGTAAAAGAGTTGGGGAATAAAGTGGTATTTATGCGAAAGCTTCAAAAGGGAGGCAGTGAGCATAGTTTTGGTATTCACGTGGCCCAGATGGCCGGAATGCCTAACCCGGTTGTTTTGCGAGCTGCCGAGATAATGAAGTTTCTTGAGAAGGATAAGCAGCTACAACAGCACAAAGAGAACATCAAAGATATACCAAAGAACAATTACCAATTGAGTATGTTTGAACTGGATCCAAAATTTAAAAAGCCCAGGAGTTGTTGGAGGCATTGGACATCAATACCATTTCCCCGGTGGAGGCATTGCTTAAATTAAATGAGGTTAAAAAGATGCTGGAATAATTTATCAGCTTTATTGTCAGGGGAGTAGCAATAAGTTGATAAAAATTTCTTTCGGATTATTGGACTTTAAAAATTAAGGCGTAAATTTGCATTCACAATCGCGGAAATAAACGTTTTTCTGTGTGAAAGTAACAAGCGAAAGTAGCTCAGCTGGTAGAGCACGACCTTGCCAAGGTCGGGGTCGCGAGTTCGAATCTCGTCTTTCGCTCACATAAAGCCCTTGAAGAAGGGCTTTATTATTTAGATGGCAATTATAGTGGAATTGATTTTGCTTTTTCTATATTAGTTGTCGCTAATGTTGCCGGGATGGTGGAACTGGTAGACACGCAAGACTTAAAATCTTGTGACCTCACGGTCGTGCGGGTTCGATTCCCGCTCCTGGTACACGGTTTGTTCTGTTAGGCAAACATGAAAAAGCCGCTTAAATTTATTTTAAGCGGCTTTTCTTTTAGGTGGTTTTTAGATTTTTACTCCCAGTACCCATTATACCTCCCCATCCAGTAAGCCACGAGGTAATAGGTGCCACTTACTTCAGTTTTTCCACCTCCGCTAATGTTTAATTGTTTTGGGTTGGTGTTCCATCTAAAGGCATTGCCTTCAGGAGAAGGGATGGCGGTGTAAGCTTGTGGGCTTCTTCCTCTGCCGGGAAATTCATCTACCCTTAGGTCCCAGCGATGGCTGTTGTCGATAGACCAGGTAATCATGTCCAAAGGAAAAGTCTTGATTTCTCGCAAGGCGATGTTTAAATCCTTGTCCTCCTTTAATAAAGCGCTGGCAAAAACATTCCAAACAGGCATATTGTCTGTTTTTACCGCTTTCCATGATCTTTGAAGGCTCTGTAAGTAAAGCGGGTAGTTGGGGTCTTCTTTAGGTGTGTATTTGAGTAAGTTGTAATAAGGGAAGAAATTTAATATGTCATCAGAATGGCTGATATCAAAGGGATCAGTCATCTTGGCCTGTAATGCATTTTGGGCATAGCCTTCTTTTTCTACGAGGTGTTGATAAACCTTTTTGTATTTGGCCTTTCCGGTGAAATGATAGGCTGTTTGTAAAGATGAAAGGATCTGCAATGAATTCAAACCTTTTTCGTAATACCAATTGGAAGATCTGTTTAGTGAGTCGGGAGTCCAAATGGCCCATCTGGTAGGTTTTCCATCGTAATCGATTAATTGTAGGTCATTGTCTACAATATGGCTAACAATTCTGTCGATCAAGTCTACTACCTTCTTTTTGTCCGCCTCATCAGCTACCAGATCATGGTAGAGCGCCATTGAAAATAAATGGCCGACAATCTCATCGGAGCTGGTATCGTCCAGCCATTGCCATTCTCCATCCGGCGATGGATGCCAGTTTTTAGGATGAGGAGACCTTGACGGAGCCAATAGATCTTCTGATCTTACATAAGATCGGGCGGGATATCCTGGTATTCCGGTAACTGTCTCCAATCTTTCTAGGGCTTCAAAGGTTCGTTTTGCTTTGGCTTTTGCATCTTCGCTTTTGGTGACGCCATATCTGAATGATTCGGCAATGAGGTAACAGGATGTCCATAGGCCGTCATTGTCTTGGTTTTCTAAAAACTACTGTTGATGTCTCCCGCGATGGCTAATTTAGACCTGTTGATGATGCCTATCCGGTTATGTCTTTTTCGATGATGTCTTCAATTCTATTTGCCTTTTGTTCCAGAGTCATGGCTTTTAATCCGATCTCTGAGATGCCATTGGGTGTTGCTACCCATACTTTTCCGGGTTCAATGGGTAGGATGTCGTTGATTTGGTCATCTGCCAACCATCTTTTGCTGGTGTAATATCTCCAGTTTTTGCCCTTGCGGATCAAGCCTTTAGGAGTGCCTATCCATAGCAAACTGTCTGTTTCAAGTATTGTTGTGGCAGGGCCATATGGTAGCCCATCTGCACCTCTTTTGAGCCAGTGGTTTCCATTTGCAGCCAAAGCAGCAATCGCTTTAGGGGAGCTAAATAAGATGTCCTTTCCGTTCATTCCTGTGGTGATAGTCAGGTATTGGCTATCATGTCCAAGCGCTAGACCTATTTTGTCGATGTCTAGCCATTCAGCTGTTTTTTCTGCCAGAGTCCTTCGTCTGAAGCAATCCAAACGGTGCCATCACTGTCCTGTGTGATGGCGTTGATTTTATTTCGGGGAAAGAAAGGTCTTTTTCCCATGAGCCATTCCATATGTACAAGCCGTTGGTAGTTCCTGCCAATAGGGAGTTGTTGTCTGTCCAAAGCGTGGCAGTAATGGCTTGGCTTCCATGAGTGCGTGGAGGGTTTGGGATTCTTTCTCCTTTTTCAGACCAAATCGTCTTATCGTTGTTCATCCAAACGGTTTGTGATTGATCAGTGCTGGCATTGATAATTCCTGAGACAAAAGGTTTACCTGTCCACTTTTCGCTTTGGTAATAAAATATGCCATGTGAGGTGATGGCTTTGATGGTGTCTTGGTTTTTAAACAATTTAACGACGTCTAGTCCTGCTTGTGGAGGAAGTGTGATGCTTTTGCTAACTTCTTGGTAATATTCTCCAGAATGTAGCTTCTGAGAATAGGTGGTGTAGGTGCCAAAGCATTGGATGAATAATTGAAAAATGATAAATTTTAATATTTTCATTTTAGGGGTTTCTATTTTTATGGTGAGAGGTGATAAGCTGAGAGTTTTTTGTGCTGAATAGCTAAACTCTTGATATACTACTGATAGGGATAAAAATTAGGCTATTTTTTATTTAATAAAAGGTCTTAGATTTGTTAAATAAATAAGTTGTTAAAGTCTATTTTTATTAATATTGCCTTAAATTATATTAATTTAAGGAACGGCTTTATTGGGATGAATTGCTTTTCCGAAGAATTGTTACTCAGTCATTCTAAGAGTCTTGGTATTTTTTGAGGATATTAAAAATATAGGTGTGCATTCAATTACCTTTTTATGACTAATCTGCTGAATACTGCCACTACTGAATGCTTATGGAAACAAAAGCAATTGCTCTTGCTTAAAGAGGGGGCGATTAAGGCTGTTTTGATAGGTCTTTTTTCATATTGTTTATTAGGGACCTTGACCTTAATGTACTACAATACAGAAATGATTGTATCTCCATATATTTTCATAAGTATAATTACACCATTAATTCTTCATGTTTCTTGGTTTACTGCTAACAAACTAAAAAACCCATTTATTCTGGCCTATGGCAATTCGATTGGGCTTATTTCATGTAATGCTGTGATTACGTCCATGACTTTGAGTGAAAGGTCTTTAGGTCCGTTGATACTTTCAAATATCCCTATTTTTATCATTCCTGCCTTATTTCTTGTTTGGAAGAGCAAGCATATGATGGTTTTACTTATTTATGGTTTGTTGATTAATTTTGTTCTTTTTGAGTTGCTCAGTTCTTTTTCCGCAAATGATATTCTTCGATGGTGGCCGATTGCAGTCGCGATTTGTATAAGCGCCTATTTTTTGGTAGAAAATAAATACAATGGGGCTAAGGATTATTTCATGCTCAATCAGAATTTAAAAAATAAGCAAAAGGAATTGGAAGCCGAAATTGATACAAAAAATAAGCTATTTTCAATTATAGCGCATGACCTGCGTAGTCCAATTGGTAATCTTTATACCTTGTTGGAGTTGGCCAGTGAGTACAGGGTGCAAGGTGATAAAGAAAACCTTGATACTTTTTTGAAGGTTGCGAAAGCCTCTTCAAAAGTTCTTTTGAGCTATTGGATAACTTGTTGAAATGGGCTCAGACTCAGTTGAATGCGATTAAGGTTGAGCTATTAGAGGTGGATCTGCTAGAGAAAGCAGAGAAAGTGATCGGAATTTATGCCAGTCAAATAAAGGAGAAGCAATTGGAAATTAAAACTCAAATTAAAAAAGGGGATAGGGTTTTGGCTGACAAGCCGGTACTGCAGACCGTTATCAGAAATATTATGTCTAACGCGATCAAATTTTCGCCTCCAAAAGGGGTTATTATTATTCATTATGCAGACAAAGTTTTAAGTATAAAAGATCAAGGGAAAGGAATGACCAAAGAAGAGGCAAAGACCTTGTTGGCCGGTAAATTCAATAAAAGTTCGATGGGAACGAGAGGGGAGAAAGGTACCGGATTGGGTCTTTCCTTAGCCAATGATCTGATGCGAAAAATGGGAGGTGAACTCAGGGTGGAGAGTAGTCCAAATGAAGGGGCTTCTTTCCAGTTGGTTTTTAAATAAAAGCCAAATCAAGAAGTTTTTGAGGAGTAGTCCGGCAAAAAATAGTGTCCTTCTGCTAAAAGGAGTATTGTTTTTACATTATCTGATAGTGGGCTTTTGATGAGTTATCTACGTTATGAAAAGGTTATATTGTCAAAAATATGCAATTCAACTGTGTTTCCATTGTCAATAAAATAACAATCAGCTAGGTTGTCAATAGGGAGTTTATCTTTTATTTCCTTGCTAAAGTGGCCAAGTTTCCCTCTTCCATGATTGTGGTAGGGAGGGCTGAAAAGAAACTTAAGGGTGTAATTAATAATGTCCTTTCTGGCCAATTCATTGGGCATTATTCGGTGGGTAATAAAGTAATTTGTCAAATGAGACCAAATTTTTTTTCGTGCAGATTCCTCTAATAGGGGAGGTAAGAATAGTCTGCTGGCTATTTTTTCACCATTAGGATCAGTCGAACCAAAAGGGTAATGGTGAATGTCTAAAAGGTCTGCTGTAACCAATTTCATATTGTTGGACTTTTATTACGGATTATTATTGATTCACTCCATTGGTTTATGGGGTGTTTGATTGAGAGATTGCCTAAGCCAGGCAGTGCTTATAACCAGTAAATGTAATAATTATATCAATTTAAGTATGTTATGGTAAATATCAAATGGTAAAAGGTAAAAATAAATAAAAAAAATTATAAAAAAGTTCTTTAATCTCTGAGAATGTGAAGGGTATATGATAGAAGTTAAGGGGGTGAAATATTTTATTTCACTTTAATTTTGCAAGTTGTACAAATTCTGATTTCGCCTTATTCAGTAGTAGAAGTTTTAACGGGTATGTAATGGTTTGGCTAAGGAGGTCTATCGTCTTTTCAGGCCAAATCGTTTTATTGCTGTATATCCAGACCATTTGTGAATTGTTGGCGGTAGCATGGGATACAATATGTATACAGAGTAATTCATAAAAAATGCCAGACCGGATTGAACCAGCCTGGCTTCTCGTCGGGGTGACAGGATTTGAACCTGCGACCTCTTGCACCCCATGCAAGCACGCTACCGAGCTGCGCCACACCCCGAGATTGTTAATAATCCTTTTGATTGCTTTCAAAGGAATGGCAAATTTAATTTATTTTTGAATATTTAAAAGCGATTCCAATCAAAAATAACTAACCGGATTAATTTTGGGGAGACAGGTATAGAATAAATTTATTTAACAATTTTTTTATTTCCCTAAGTGATTGATTTTGAATGAGAATTTATTTTGTTGAAAAATAAATTAAAAAAACCATCATCTCATATTTGGAAAAAAATAACTTACCTGTTATGTTTGCATCTCAATTAAGGCAAAGGCCTAAAAAGAAAAACAAATTCCTCCTTAGCTCAGTTGGTTAGAGCATCTGACTGTTAATCAGAGGGTCCTTGGTTCGAGCCCAAGAGGAGGAGCTAAAGCCAACACGTAATGTGTTGGCTTTTTTCGTTATGGATCAATATTATGTCTATATCTTATATTCTGAGTTAATCGATAAATTCTATGTTGGACAGACAGGGGACATGGACAAAAGACTTCTATTTCACAACGATTCTCAAAGGAATAACATCTGGACTAAAAGAGGGATACCCTGGGTACTCAAACAAGCGATTCTCTTCAACTCTAGAACAGAAGCATTGAAGGCTGAAAAATTTATAAAAAGTCAGAAATCTAGAAAAGTAATTTTAGATATTATTCAAAACGGATACAATAAATAATTTAGAGCATCTGATCCCGGTGGACCGGGAAGGGCCCTTGGTTCGCCTGTCCCGAGATCAAAGTGAATCGGAAAGCCCAAGAGGAGGAGCTTAATAGTCCACTTACATAAGAATGTAAGTGGACTTTTTTTAGAAATTTTTATAATAAGTAAGACCTAAAAGTGGGGGTGAGATGAATTAAATAGGGACAAAAAAATAGCAGCAGAAAATTGTTTCCGCTGCTATTTTCAATTTAGCAGTCAAAATTAATTTGCCACCTATTTTATCAATAGTCCAAGTTCTGCTATTGCAGCAAATGTATTGCTTCCGGCAATTCTTTTGGCTTCAAGTTTTATATATCTTGTTTTTATAGGGATTTTAAAGTCATGTCTTCTCAAAGAGGGGTCATTGATAAGGTTTCCAAATTCAAAACGCTCCAGTAACTGCCAGTTGGATCCATCTGAGCTATAATAAATATCTCCTAAGGCAATCATTCCTTCTTTGTCCGCTGAAGGTGGCAAATAGGTAAAACCTGTTATGGTAAGGACCTTGCCTAAGTCTACCGTAAGCTGTTGTCCGCCATTTTCACTTCCTTTTGCTTTGAAGTAAGTTTCTTTATTGCCATCAATTGCTTTTGAAGCTTCGTGATTCTTTTCAGGAGAACTTGCATTTACAATTTTCCAGTTGGCTTTAATAGCCCCAAAGTGAGCTTCGGCGGTTGCTCCACGATCATTTTTGCCGAAGGCTACAGCCTTTACTTCTCCATGTTCCAATTGAAAAGGTCCTTCATACAAATTAGATTCGCTGTTGGGCTCACTTCCATCTAAGGTGTACCTGATGCTTAGGTCCTTATTCAGGCTTCCGGCAATATCTTGTTCATAGGTTTTCCAGCCAAAATCCACTTTTTTTGGCGCAATGCTTATCATACCTTTTAAGTTTCTTTCAATGGTTAATTGTGGAGGACGGGTTTCATAATAGTAAGCAGCCACTTTATTGATGGCGGGGATATACCTTTCTTCATCTACCGTAATCCGAAGCTTATTGGTGTATACTTCAGGAAATCGAAGAATGTTTTTATAGCCTATATTGAATCCATGTGCTATTTCTTTCCATTCCCCTTCAAGTAAAGCCTCCAATGTGAAGGCCGCCACTCTTTCACCATGAGATTTGATTGCTTCTTGGATAACCAATCGATTCATTTTTATGGGGGCTTTCAAGCTAACCTCAAATGATTTTGATTGGTCGAGTAAAATAAAGCTTTGGTCATCATTGTCCAAAACCTCTTTGGGTCCTTTGGCATCAATTAATAAATCTTTACTATAAGTATTCCTTATTCTCTTGCCTACTTCTTTAAGTACTTTTACATCCCTATCAGGAAAAAGCCCTTGAGTGTTAGGGGGGATGTTGAGAAGGAAGATTGAGTTTCCACCAACAGCTCTTTCGTACATGTCAAAAACGTCATCAGCACTTCTTACTCCTTGTTCGTGGTCATTTCGGTAAAACCAGCCTTCTCTAATGGAAGTATTTGTCTCTGCAGGTTGATAGTGCAAATATTTAGCCGTGTATAAATTTTCCAAAAAGCAACTTCTTCCCCGGTAATGTCTTCAAAGCGATTCATCTGATTAGGGTTTTCCTGATAAGGGATAACATTCCATTCTATCCTTCGAGTTTGCCCTGATTCGTTGCCACACCACCTAATGTCTTGTCTGCCAAAAATAACAGCTTCCGGGGTTAGTTTTCTGATTAAGGTTTTCCAGGAGGAGTAATCATAGGTTTGTCCTCCTTTTCTTTTTGGGTGGGCGCCATCAAACCAAACTTCTTTTATAGGACCATACTCGGTAAGTAATTCAAAAAGTTGATTAAGGAAATATTCGTTATAATCATCTACCTCAAATTCGAAAGTAGTTTGGTTTTCAAATGGCCTTCCTTTGACAGTGGCAGGGATGGTTCTTTTCGTTTTTTTACTAAGATTTCCATACAGACCCAAAGGGTTTTCGATTTGGTACAAATCTGCAGGAGAAAGGTATACACCAAGGTCAAGCCCATATTTTTCGCAAGAGGCAGCGAGGTCTTTCAGTACATCCCCTTTGCCATTTCTAAAACCTGTAGACATCAGGCCATGTGTGGTGTACCTTGATTGCCATAATACAAAGCCATCATGATGTTTGGCAGTAAAGATCACCTTGGTCATGCCAGCAGCTTTCATTGCTTCGCACCATTGGTCCGTATCAAGTTCTTTTAAATCAAATACGGTAGGATCCTCCATGCCGGACCCCCATTCTTTGGCCGTAAAAGTATTTGGGCCAAAATGAACAAAACCAATATACTCGTCTTTAAGCGCATTGTATTGGTTTTCTGTCGGTACAACATGGGCAGCCTTGAGACGAATGCTGTCTTGGTTGTCGTCCTTGTCAATGTCATAAGTTGATCTAGGTGCTAATAAAAGGTCCTTCTTAGAAGGACTGCAAGCAATAGAGAGGAGCAGGCACAGGCCTATCAAGATATTCGTAGGCTTCTTTGGGTCTAAAGGTGGTTTCATATTGGATCTTTTGTTATTTTTTTATATAAAAAACCAAACATAATAAATAAAATTATTTTTCTGTAAAGGCTTTGGTTTTATATTCGGTTTTATTCCTTGGGAGGTAAATAATATTTTTCTACCTTGGAGTTGTGGAATAGATCGCCTCCCAATTGTTATTCGAAACGAATGAATGGATGAAAAGAAGGGGTATTGAACAGGGGAGTTCCCAAAGAAATGAATATAAAATAGTAAAAAAATATCGACAACCATTCATATGTATTGGCTTGAATAGTAGGAGATTAAATATAAATTCATTGATAAACCAAGTACCTCTATAAATAAAATGAAAATGCAATTCAAAGTTTTTTTAGCCTTACTGTTTGCTTGTTTTTGCTCTCAATCGATGGCACAGGTAATTGAGATTAAGCCCTATCTACAAGATGTAGAACCAAATTCTGCCATAGTAATGTGGCAAACTTCAGAGGGAGAGGAAAGTATTGTGGAATGGGGGACAAGTCCTAATCTAAGCAATACTGCTAGCGGAACAGCTGAGGCAATCAATTTTGATAAGGTTCAGGTTCATACTGTTAAAATCACCGGTCTAGATCGTTTTACTGAATATTATTACCGTGTTCGAACAGGAGATGGGGTCTCTGATATCTTTCAATTTAAAACACCTCCTTTTTCTAATGACGGTGAAGATTTTAAGATGGTGGCCATGAGTGATATGCAATATGACCACAATCAACCTGATAAATTTAGTGAAGTGGTGAACGAAGGAGTTATCGGTTACCTTGAAAAAGAGTTTGGTGGATCTTTGTCGGACAATTTGGCCATGGTACTTATTCCGGGTGATTTGGTGCAAACAGGATCTAAATTTTATCAGTGGAAAGATCACTTTTTAATCCGGCAGAGAAATTATTTTCTGAAGTGCCCGTATATCCTGTACCGGGTAATCATGAACGGAATTCAGTGTATTACTTTAAGTATTTCAGTTTGCCAGAGAATGGTACTCCGGCCTATGCAGAACACTGGTGGTACAAAGATTATGGCAACACACGTGTAATTGGTTTGGATTCAAATGATGGTTACAGGGATTTAAGGGAACAACTTGATTGGCTAAAAGAACTACTTGCAGACACAGAGAAAGACGACAATATTGATTTTGTTTTTGCTCAATTGCATCATCCTTTTAAATCCGAACTATGGATTCCCGGCGAAGAGGATTTTACAGGGAAAATTGTGACAGAATTGGAACAGTTTTCCACCAAGACCGGGAAACCTAGTATCCACTTTTTTGGGCATACGCACGGTTATTCAAGAGGACAGTCTAGGGACCACAAGCACCTTTGGATCAATGTTGCTTCAGCTGGGGGAGCGATAGATAACTGGGGCGAATTTGAAGGAAGGGACTACGATGAATTTACGGTTACCCAAGATGAATACGGCTTTGTAATGGTATCAGTAGATGGAAACAGAAAAGACCCTAAGTTTACCATTAAGCGTATCAGTAGAGGTAATACGATAGCGCATAGGGAAAATGAACTGAGGGATAGCATTACCGTATGGAGAAAAGAGCGCAAACCATCTGCTCCCGAAGCTCTTTCTCCTTCTGGAGAGGGCGTTTCTATAAAGGGTGCTGTTTTGAAAGCTGGAGAATTTAATAGCGAATTTACAGGCACCTTTCATGCCGCTTCCCATTGGCAGGTGTCAAAATCAGAGGATTTTGAAAATCTAGCTTATGAGAGCTGGCAACAATTTGAAAACTGGTATTATAAAGAAAATCGACAAAAGGACGATGACTTAACCGATGAAAAAACGGAGCGACTCAATCCAAATACTACTTATTATTGGAGGGTTCGCTATCGGGATCAAAACCTGAATTGGAGTGATTGGTCCAATGTGCGTACCTTTAAAACAGAATAGTAGTAATAAATCTTACATAATAAATCTACAGAAACAAGAAAATTAATCTGTCAATATTGTACAGAGAAGTCTATGGTAATAGCTTAAAAACCGTTTACCCAAGAAAATTTTTCATTTATTATAAGCGCTTTTTCTTTGTTCAAAAATTCAATATAGGCCAAAGCTATAGGTGATAATTTCTTAGATTTAAGCCAAATTAAATTCCACTCTGTGCTTAATGGTAGACCCTTGACAGGGATAATTTGTAAGTCTTTATTGCTTAATTCATTCCCTATGCCTATAAGCGGCATGATTGAACACCCTAATCCTGAAATGACCGCTTGTTTGACTGCTTCATTGGAAGTCAACTCCATTTTTTACGGGCTGAATAGTTGTTTTTTGTTATGAAGGATTCCATGGCATTTCGTGTTGCGGGGCCTTGTTCTCTAAAGATGAGAGGCATTTGTTCAAAAGTTTTTTCTTGGTCAGGTTTTTCTTTATTTCTTGCGACATAGAAGAGTTTGTTCTCCATCAGCGCAATTTTATTGACCTTTAATTTTTTGGGAAGTACAGAAACCAATGCAAAATCGACCTCATTCAATTCTAAACTTCCCACCACACTCGATTTATTCGTTACGTCCATTGTCAAATCGACCCCCTCATTTTGCTTTATAAAACCTGATAAAAAATAGGACATGACATATTTTCCAGTGGAAACAATAGAGATTTTTAGCCGACCGGAAAGTTGCCCGTTGTAGGCCAGTGTTTTGTAATTGATGGCATAAACCTCATGGAGAATTTTTTCTGCAGCATTTGCGATCTCCTTTCCAAAATCAGTGACATAAAGTTGTCTTCCAACCACCTCTGTAAGAGGGATTGGAAATTGATCTTGAAAATTTTTTAGCTGAATAGAAACGGCCGGTTGAGTTAAGTGCAATGCTTCAGAAGTGGGGGAGCTTTTGGAGAGAAACAGTCACCTGAAATCCCTGCTTGACAACGAATGGATTTACTTGATGGTGATGGATACCGAAAAGAAAAATAAAATTTTTAAGTACAAATAAACTTTGAAATGGGAGCCATTTTCTAGCAATAAAGCAATTGGTGCCCAAAGAGCACTTAATCCTTCAACTTTAACCGAGCTTGCTTAATAAGTGGGTTGGGAATGAGGCGGTACGGTCTTTATTAAGTTGGAGGTTGTTCTCCATCTCAACTATAATAACCTATTAAAGATTAAATTAACTTATTCTCAATAGTTAAATATTGGAAGCTAATATAGGGGGTATTTAGGGTTTTAGGTCTGCGCTGGGTCTATTAAAACGTTCATACATTTCAATGTCAAAGTAAGAAACGGTAACAAGGTTGTCTAAGGTTATGATCAAATCAACATCCAATTCATAAAGTGACTGGAATTTGACTTCTTCTACATATTCAGAATAAACATCAAGATAATGGGTTGTAAAGATCAATTTCTTTTGTACATCTCGATATCCGCTAAATACCGGAATGACTCTGATGTAGTTACTGACAGTAGGAATAGGTAATTCTTTTACCCATGCGATATAAAACTTATCAGTATCCAATGTAAATTCCAGAAGTTTAGCATCCTTGAATGAGGATCTAAGTAATAATTCGAGTTCATTTCCGACTACTTTGATAGCCTTCTCAATTTGTCTTTTAGGATCTCTGCAAAAAGTTAAGTTTCCAATTTCTGTTATCAACACAGCTATAAGAAACGAAAAAAACGTGGTTCCAATAAAAGGGGTTTTTATTGGGAAATATCCGTGAATAAAAGGAATTAGACTAGGGGATGCCCATTGCACAATTAGGCGGGTAATAAATGAAAAAAATAATAACCAAGTTCCTATTAAAATTGTATCAAAAACAAGCCTTTGTCGATCTAGTCTTTGTTGCTTGAATTTGAATTTATTAAACCTGGATAATAAGTAGTACCCTCCTAAAAGAGGCAGTATTAAAAGGTTCCAAGGCATTTGAAATTAGGTAATTTCGGGATTCAATTCCTTTTTTTGGATTCTATTTCTTTGAAAATGGAAGACTTTTTTAATCTGCTGATAAGACTTTGAACTTTTTCTTGTTTGAAAAAGTCTTCATTTTCTATGTAAATTCTTCCTTCTTTGGTCGCTTTTACGACGTCTTTATTTTTCTTTACTTCAATCATATCAAAATCTAATATTTTTCTGTATAAATCAAAAACGTAATCAATGGTTTCTTGGTTTAAACACAATTATAAAAATCTAAAAAGCCATTCAAATTGAAACTTGGTTTGCAAATTGGTAGAATTATCATAACATTAGTTTAAAGTAGTTGATTTTTTTCATTTATCCCAATTTTATTGGTGGGAACTTAATGGTCCAAACTCTCTAAGTAGACTTACATTGATTCCTCTTTTAAAATTTTTATATGCCTTTTTAATCGCTCCAAATCCAACTCAAGGGTGCCGTTGTAAACACCTCTGATATAACCTTCTTTGTCTACGAGAATAAAGTTTTCGGTATGGATGAAGGTTTCAGGATCCTGCGTCTTTGTAAAATCCTCATCGGCGAAATAGCCATTTCTGGCCATACTGTAAATGGCCTCTTTGGAACCTGTGACCAAATTCCACTTCGAATCATCTACCCCATTTTCAATGGCATATTCTTTCAAGACAAGAACACTGTCATTCCAGGGCATAACAGAGTGGGACAATAACAATAGATCAGGATCACTTTTATAAGCCTCTTGAAGAAGGGCCATATTGGCCGTAAGTTTTGGACATATTCCGGGACAAATGGTAAAAAAGAAATTGGCTACATAATTTTTTCCTTTATAAGTCTCATTGGTAATCAGTTTCCCATTTTGATTAACGAAAGAAAAGGTGGGGATTCGATGTGACTTTGTGTCCCAGTCGGGAGTAAAATCCGCAGCATTAAAATAGGGGAGCTTTGTTTTTTAGCTATGGGGGTGGGATAGTACCTACTTCCTTTTTCCCGCAGCCGTAAGATATCATTGGTAATAGTAAAACCAGTATTCTTAATCTAATTGACATCGTTGTTTTGTATTTGGACCGGATCACATTTTTTCAACCCAATATGGCCAAATCTTTCTCCATTTTTGACAACATAGTTGGCTTTGATTCGGCCGTCTTCTTGCCAGAGCTTCTGGCTTCCTTCTTCTTTTCCATCTAAATAATGAAAGTCCATAAACTTTTGGCCTGAAAAATACCACTCAGTTACTGACCCATTGTATTCTCCATGCCGGTTGAATTCATAGATAAACTTAAGCTGGCCATTTGGCCACCAACCTTGGTGTGTACCTACTTTATTTCCTTTGGAATATACTCTTGATGCTTCTATATTGCCGTCAGGGTACCATCGTGTTTCATCACCATTTTTCCGCCCTTGGGTGTAGTGAACTGCTGATCTTTTGTTGCCATTGTCATAGGCGCTGCTCAATACTCCGGTAAAAACCATTCCTTTATAATAAAGCATACCATTACTAAGATGTAATTGTGGGTCAGCAGCATCCACTTCCAGAGCTTCATTGTTATATTCACAAGAAACGGCTAGTATCAATAAGAAAACCGCGAGTGCCGGATAGAAATTAATTTTAGTCATTATTTTGTAATACTTCCAGGGGTTCCAAAAAAGCCATTCCCATTAAGATAGGGGTCTTCATTGTTGATATGGTAATGATAAATGCCTTCTGGGAAATCTACTGTCACTGAAAAATGGCCATGGTAGGCATCCAAATCTTCGTTGGTAATGCCATGGTCATTTTCTACCGGACCATAAACAGGAAAGCCATCAGACAAAAGACCCAAAAATGCATCCTCACCAAATGTTGTCGTCAGATAGATCGGTTCAATATGGTAATGGTATTCCCCACGCATTTGTGGGTGGCCTGCCCACTGATCGAAAGAATTAATTTCAGTGGTTAGTGGTTGATCAGGTCCTGCATATTGATTATAGAAAACAACCCCATTTCTTGAAATACCTATGGCTCCAAGAGGAGTGGGCTGATGATAGCTTGCCTCTGATGGGTACAGAGGGATGGTCAAGACAATGTTTTGGCTTGCAATTGTATTTGGATTCTTCCTGTAGTCAGGATTATTGCCATTGTATTCACTATACAGCGCATTGTCTGAAGGCCAATATGGGCTTGTATGGTTGGGCAAATCCTGAGTAGTGAAAATTACCTTCTCTCCACTTATTTCAAATGAAAGTCCCGTTCCTTCAAATTTAGTTAAAATGGGACTGATGTCATAATCGTTTGATATTGGCTCAATTTCCAAATCCTCCATTTCATTGGAACAGGCAAGGAAAATACCAATAAACAATGATGGTATAACGATCAGATTATTTACAATTTTCTTTGAAGGACTCATGTCTGGAACTTATGATTGTTTGCTTAATTGGATTTTTTTGCCGGTATGATGTTCATCCTTTGTAAGGAATAGATTAATGCCAAAGCAAGGATTACTCCTAAAACCCAAATATTAAAACTTGAATTGAGGGTTTCTTTTTGGAACAGGCCTAAAAAAGAGTGGCCTCTTGCTGTACAAGTTTATTGTCTTCTACTTTTAGAATGGCAGAATGCTCATTTTCATTGTTTAGTATAAATTGGTCTTTGTCCAGCCCTTCTCCCAAAACCATAAACATACTTTGGTTCCGATTGATGGTTTTGAAACTAGTATTGCTTACTTCTAGTGAGTTTATTTTTTCGGGAACTTCTGTCACCTGAAAAAACACATTGGTTTCATGGCCTAACTTTACTGTTCCTTTTTGGAGAAGTAGTTCAAAATTCCCATTGAAACGAATGGAAATATTCTCTTTTAAATAATTAATAACCAAAGCTTTAAACTCGTCTGCCGAAGCAAATGAATTTTCTCCGTAATTTTGTTTGATTACATATTCAAAGGAAGTTAATGGAGATCTTATTTGAAGGATCCAACTTTGATCTGATTTTTCAGCTAAAATTACGGTTGAAATGGCGGGTTGATGGGCTTGCGCTAAACTTGCCCAAGCAACCAATACAAGACTTACAATCCATCTTTTCATTTTTTTCTATTTAGTTAACATATGCTCCCGCCAAACAATTAATGAAATTGTTGTTACCGGCAGCATCTACATGGTAATGATACCCTCTAGTTTCATCATAGTGCCCTCTGCATTGGTCAAGATCTGATGGCTCTGATCCGTCCTCATTGAGTTGGGTGTGAATACTGTGTCCATCCATGGCATAGCCAATCATTGGGGCATGTCCATCCAATTGTGAGACTTCAGTACTTACCCCTGTGGCGGCATGATAATGGTAGCCCTGATGTACGTTGATATGTCCTCCTGCATCATCAAAAGGGGCTAATGTATAGGCTGAAAGTATGGCATCTGTTGGAGCAGCTCCTGAAAATTCAATACCGTTAAATGCGATTCCTCTGACAGTTGGTCCGGAAACACCTGTAGGGCCACCTCCCATGGCAAAATTACTTGCGTTACTTTGCTTAATGGGAGTAATTGGAATTACCCAGCTTTGGGCAAGATCAGTGATATAGGATGGCAAGCATTCCACACAGAAATTTTGATACTCGGCCCCCACATCAGGATTGGCAGCATTGATACAGTCTTCTTCAGTGTCTGTAATGTAAATGTCTCCATTTTCGTCATACATCATCCAGGTGTTGTCATTGTAAAATGTAGCGAGATTTTTGATAAATGCACCATCAACATCGTAAACTTGTCCACTTTCCAGCCAGATTCCTCCTGCCTCTTCACCATCTGAAATATTGCTTGGACACCAAGGACCCATTTGATGGTCGGAGGCTGTACTTGTGGTGGTGATTTGATAGCAATCCGTCACAGTACCATCCGATAATGTACAAGGAATGGTGCTTACAGTGGTTCCTTCAAGAAATAAACTCATGTCTACGTCTAGAACTATACCATCCTCATTCAAAATCAATTGATCTTGTTCTTCTGAATCACAGGAAGTGAAAACTATCCACGTTCCTATTAAAAGGAAGACTATTCTTAAACCCATCATAATTGATCATTTAAAACTTTCAGCGATGATGGTATAGACGTAATAAAATTATAAATCCCTCGGTTTTGGGAAAAAGATATTTTTCAGGCCAAAAAATAAATAGGTTAAGAACTAGCTATCGGTTTTGGGGTATGATAAGCCCATAGGTAATTAAAAGGTAAGAATTTCAATTGGCTAATTCTACAATTGATTAGTAATAAACAATCATTATTGAACACCAATGGTGGAATTCCTTTCTTTCTCTAAGGTTATGGTAGATCGGTAATTGGCCAATTTTATTTTTTGAAGTTTTAAAAACAATGTTTATAGTTAAGGTGCTATCGGGAGGTTTTCTTCCTTGTAAATGGTGATACTTCGCTTTTCTTCTGTAATGGTTCCGTTTTGATCAGTAACGATAATAAGGAAATCATAAACTCCTTCCACAGCATCTTCAGGGATATCAAAGTGCTTGTGTACATTGGTATTTCTTACACCCTTGTATTCTTCCCAAGTTAATTCAAAGGCCCAGTAAGCGTCATAGCTTTCTTCGTCAATTGGCTTAATTTGTATTTGTACTTGTTCTATTAATTCCCCGGCTAGAATGTCTGCATTTAAATGAAAATCTTCACCAATCACCCCAATTTCATCGTTGTTAAGGCCAATCTCGAGGTTGTCTATGGTGGGGGAGGGCAAATTAGGTTCAGCATCTTCTTGACATGAACTTAAAATAAACATAAATGAAAGAACAAATAAAATTGGCTTGTTAATACTTTTCATGGATGTTGAATTGGTTGGGTCGTAATGAAATAATCTAGAAAATAGTTTAGTGATCGTAGCATCAGAACAGAAGCGATAGCCTCTATTTACTTGCAATCTTATTGCAAAGATATTTAATTTATACTATTGAAACAATGTTGCATGTTAGAATTGGTTTTTCATTGGAATATTTTTTTAAAATCGAAATCTCTCTTGATAATGCAATATTATTGCATTAATTTTACGCAATTGTGTTGCATTAATTAACCAGTAAAAAATTATTGTTTATGAACAGACTTAGACAAACGCTACTATTATCCTTTATGGTTTTGACTTTATTTTCCTGTCAAGATGATGAAGACATTACCTTTGATCCTCCGGTTGTTTCCACATTTGAAATGGGTGAAGGGAGTACACATTCTACAGATCCAGTGGCCTATCGTGGAAAGGATTTGCATATGGAAGCTACCATTCTTGCTTATGCCAATGTAGAGTCTATTACAGTGAGTATTCATGCTCATGATCTGGAAGTAGGCGAAGGAGAAGTCGAGTGGGACTTTGAAGAAGTCTACACGGATGCTAAATATTTGGTGAAAAACCCTGAGTTCCATGAGCATATAGATATTCCTGCTACTGCACCGGCTGGAGAATACCATGTGGAATTGGTAATTACAGATGCTGCAGGGAACATTACTGAAATGGAGGGACATTTAGAAATAAGAGAATTGATTCATATCAGTGGATTTGAAATGGATGCCGAAGTGGTAAGGGGAGAAGATTTTCATGTAGAGTTTTTTGTTGGAGCTGCCAATGGGATTCATACCATTACTGTTGACATTCATGCCCATGGGCTTACTGCTGGTGCAGGAGAGGTCCTCTGGGAAATGGAGGAAGTTTTTGAAGAAGGTTACCACGAGTTGACTGAGGTCGAATTTCATGAACACATAGATGTTCCTGCCAATATCACCGCAGGTGAATACCATGTGATGTTTATCATTGAAGATGAGGAGGGAAATGAAGTTGAATTTGATACACATATTGATGTGTTAAACGAATAAAATAAGGGTTGTATAATGATTGAAAAAGAGCCGGATTTATCCGGCTCTTTTTTTGTTTCCAGCTTGGGCTTATTAGGTATGGCGGCAAAGAAGCTAATCTTTACAGTGAATGGTGAAGACTTAAGATAAACTGGTTTCTTTTGGACAAATTGGCTATTTGTCGCATGCCTCCAAGTTGAATTTTTAAACCATTCCTAATCAGGTAACCCAGGCCTGCATAGGTTCTATTCCTGTCAAATATTTCTACTAACTGCTCATGGCCTATATTTTTTTCACCATTGAGAAAAATTTCATCGTAGAATGCCAAATAAAGGGCACCTTGTTCTAAATCGGTTTTATTTAGTGGGATATTTAGAAATAAAATATACCTAAACCTTGTTCTAAAGTCTTGCTCGGCGAGAAACCTTTGCTCATAGCGAAAACGATGGGTGGTATAGAAGCGGTTGCTTATTTTTGCCGGAAATAAAATCTCTTGATATATTCTATTTTCAACTTTCTTTGAATTGTCTATTCCTCTTTGACCAAAAGTGATATTGGCATAGCCCAAGGTGAATTTCACATTTGAATGCTTAGGTTTATAGGTCGGCCCTGCTCGAAACAGCACTTGTTCCATATCATCTGTTTTATTCCAACTATGGTACTGAAGGTCTCCTTGAAAACCCCAAGGACCTTCATTAAAGGTGGTGTTGAAAAAGTACATGTACCAAGCGCCCACATGGTCACCGGAAGTCTGTGCTTCAGATTTGAAATTAAAAAGCAATGTAAAAACTACCAAAAATAATGCGCTTCTGCTTTTCATAATTAAAGCTGATTGGGATGAATCCGAACGTCTAATGTTATTCTGGGAGGGAGAAAACTACAAAATCACCTGATTCGGAGAGGCTTTCAATACATGTAAATTTAAACCGGAAATAAGAAATAGGCAATCTATTAGCTGCCGAAATTACTTCAATATCAGCCAATGCTTGAATTTCTTGTGATTATTAAATTCCTAACAAAACTTAATACACTACCGGAGTAAAATACATGTGTTTAATTTAAGCTCACCTTAATGATTGAAAACATCATATTGGATTGGCTATTAAAAATTATGGTGGAGGCTGAGCTGCAATTGATTTTTACTCCATTGGTCAGTTGATTGTCTCATACCTCCCAGTTGGATTTTTAAGTCATTATTGATCATGTAGCCAAGGGCCACATAAAACCTGTTGCGATCAAAAATTTCAACCGAGTTTCCGTTTCCTATACCTCTTTCCCCATTGATGAATATTTCATTATAAAGGGCCAAGTAAACTGTGTTTTTCTCCATTGCCGCTTTGTTCAAGGCGATATTTAAAAACAGATTGTACCGAAAGCGTGTTCTGAAATCTTGATTTTCCACAAAGCGCTGTTCATAGCGAAATCTGTGGGTGGCATAAAATCGTTTTCCAAACTGAGATGGAAACAGGGCTTCTTGATAAATTCTGCTTTCCCCGGAGGTGCTTTTGTCATCTCCATAAACTCCTGAGGTTATATTGGCATAGCCCAAGGTAAATTTGATATTTGCTTCCTTGGGTTGATAGGTCAATCCTCCCCGCAACAACAATTGCTCTAGGTCTCCCCCTTGTTCCAATTACGGTATTGGATATCACCTTGAAAACCCCATTGACTATCTTTAAATGAGGTATTGAAAAAATACATGTACCAAGCCCCCGTTTTGTCTTGATCGATCTGGGCTTGTGCTGAAATGGGGATAAAAAGTACAAAAAGGAGTGGAAGGAGGGCTATTTTGTTTGTCATTTTGTAAAGTAAATTACAACTATGGGTTTTAACTTGGGCTAATGATTTTTTCTAGGCTAAAATTCGAGAACTTTCTTTGGATTAAAAGATAAAGATAGTTTAAAAAATTGACCTTCCAATGCTTTGAAGCATACTTGTGTCAAGATTCAAATGGGGCAACAAACCAATAAATACTGCTGAGAATTATATATGGCTGAGTAGATTAAGCGTAACTCCGTTTGGGTCTGTCACAAAAAATCGCCTTACTCCCCAGTCTTCATCCCTGATTTTGTAGCTGATGTTTATTGCTAGTTCTTGGGCTTTTTTGTAGTAGTGATTAACATCTGCAACTTCTATGGATAGGAAGATAGCGGAATTGTCTAGGGGGCTTGAGTTTTTGTTTTCAAGAATGGAAATTTGTGCCGTGGGATTGTCTTTTGAGACAAAGGTTATTACCCAGCCCAAGTCCATGGCCAATTCCATGTCAAGAAATTCCCTGTAAAAGTGTTTGCTTTCTGCCATGTTGTTGGAATAAATATTGGGTACGATTCTTCGCATGGTATTTTCGTTTTTAATGGTTTGTGTTCAAAGGTAAAAAAACTTCCCCAAGTGATTTTGTCAGCATTGTTGCCAAAAAAAGCAACAATACCGCCAAAATCGTAACGTGCAGATCGTTTTGACCAAGGCTTTGCAGCCTTGGCTACAAAAATGCCACACCTACGGTGTTTTTGGGTTGGTTAAGACTTGCCGTTTGTATTACCATAGGGAGTAATGTCAGGCGAAAATGAGTCATGCTAGGTTAAATAGTTAGCCTATATGGCTTTAGCTGCGTAACCTTATTCAATTCCATTTACTTTATTTCGGCCTTATGGAAATTAGTAAAATGGATTGCTCAATGGCGTTAAAAACAAAAAACTGTTTGAGGCCTTTTCGGCCGAGTTTTTTTTTGTTTAGCCAGGGAGTGATTCATTTTGCGTTAAGATTTACATACAGCCTTGATTTTTTTGGTTCGTTTTTGGATCAAGCCTGCCCTGATTTGTCTTTTCTCAGGCAGGGGCAAAAATGAACAGGTAGAAATTAGGATAACTAGAGGCGAAAGTGATTTTGTCAGCATTGTTGCCAAAAAAAGCAACAATACCGCCAAAATCGTATCGTGCAGATCGTTTTAACCAAGGCTTCACAGCCTTGGCTACAAAACTGTCACCCCTATGGGGTTTTGGGATTCGTAAACTATACGTCTTTGTATGGAAATTCTTATACCGGTAATTACTTTTCTTTTTGAAAGCACAAAGTATTAGGCTTTATCGGCCTTCAAAGGTTATGGTTTTTGGAGCAGGATGGAGGGCGTTAAGAAAATGAGTTAGCTCCCACAAGGAGATCCACTCATTTTTAGCCTGGAATCCTGATCCAAAAATCAAATGATGGCTACGTAAAAGACATTTGTTCTTTGAATGATTTCCCATCATTTGAAATAAGATTTGACAGCCTTGATTTTTTTGGTTCGTTTTTTCATCAAGGAAAAAATGAACAGGAAAAGAAAAGGGTAACCATTAGAAAAAGTCAACAAACCATCTCAAAAGGTTAAATTCCCCTATGAATTATATTTTATGATCCTGATAAAAGTGATTTTGTCAGCATTATTGCAAAAAAAGCAACAATACCGCCAAAATCGTAACGTGCAGATCGTTTTGACCAAGGCTTTGCAGCCTTGGCTACAAAAATGCCACACCTACGGTGTTTTTGGGTTGGTTAAGACTTGCCGTTTGTATTACCATAGGGAGTAATGTCAGGCGAAAATGAGTCTATGCTAGGTTAAATAGTTAGCCTATATGGCTTTAGCTGCGTAACCTTATTCAATTTCATTTACTTTTTTCGGCCTTATGGAAATTAGTAAAATGGATTGCTCAATGGCGTTAAAAACAAAAAACTGTTTGAGGCCTTTTTCGGCCGAGTTTTTTTTGTTTAGCCAGGGAGTGATTCATTTTGCGTTAAGATTTACATACAGCCTTGATTTTTTGGTTCGTTTTTGGATCAAGCTAAAAATGAACAGGTAGAAATTAGGATAACTATAGGCGAAAGCGATTCTGTCAACATTATTGCAAAAAAAAGCAACACCACGCCAAAATCGTATCTTACTTTTTTCTGACCATTGACATACATCCATGACTTTGATTTTTTCAGATCCTACGGGAATATTGAATATAGGAGGGGTGTAAATTTGGGGTAGTACTAACAAGCAATAAATTTTAAAACTGTAAACTTTTTTCAGGACGAGTCAGTTTGTTTTCGGTTGGGGCTTGACAGGATTGTTGTAAAAGGAACAACAACAATACCGCCAAAATCAGGACGTGCGTACTCATTTTCCGAGGGTTGACTCCCTCGGCTACAAAATGACACCTCTACGGAGTTTGGGAGGCTTAAAAATTCGGTATTTTTTGTATTGGTTTTTTGATGTTTTAATTTTAAAATGTTTCCGGAATTAACGCTTAATTTTCGGAGGGGTTTTGCTGCGTTCTATAGTGGTAAAATCAAGCTTTATAGACTTTTGCAAATATTTCAATCAAGGGTTTGTAGAGGTGGCTGTAAAATGAAATAAGCAATTTAAATGCTACTAAGTTAAAAATAATATAAATAAATATAATTTGTTGCCATAATTTTAATTTAATAATCTTTTATTACCTTTGATATATCAAACAAAGACAAAAGGTCTTTTTGGGTAATGAACGGAAGTTTAATTACTGATATATACTGTAGGATGATGAAACTGGCAGACATGCCCTCCTGTCTCGGGGTGGAGATCACAGGATAAAGAAAAATAGCGAGCTCGTATTTTTCCTAACTGCTCCGTGGAGGTTCGGACTCCTTCTCCTACAGCAGGTTATTTTGGGTTTATTGTTAATTGACCAAAGCTATGAGATTTTATTTCATGTAGCTTTTTTTGTTTGTCGAGCTAAGGTGATTTTGTCAGCATTGTTGCAAAAAAAGCAACAATACCGCCAAAATCAGATTGTGCTTCATGCTTTGACCAAGGCTTCACAGCTTTGTCTACAAAATGCCACACCTACGGTGTTTTTGGGTTGGTTAAGACTTGCCGTTTGTATTACCATAGGGAGTAATGTCAGGCGAAAAGAGTCATGCTAGGTTAAATAGTTAGCTCAATATGGCTTTGAAGGTGTAACCTTATTCAATTCCATTTACTTTATTTCGGCCTTATGGAAATTATAAAATGGATTGCTCAATGGCGTTAAAAAACAAAACTGTTTGAGGCCTTTTCGGCCGAGTTTTTTTTGTTTAGCCAGGGAGTGATTCATTTTGCGTTAAGATTTACATACAGCCTTGATTTTTTTGGTTCGTTTTGACTTCAGCCTGCCCTGATTTCTGCTCAGGGCCTGCCCTGATTTGTCTTTTCTCAGGGGCAAAAATGAACAGGTAGAAATTAGGATATCTAGAGGCGAAAGTGATTTTGTCAGCATTGTTGCCAAAAAAAGCAACAATACCGCCAAAATCAGATTGTGCTTCATGCTTTGACCAAGGCTTTGCAGCCTTGGCTACAAAATGCCACACCTACGGTGTTTTTGGGTTGGTTAAGACTTGCCGTTTGTATTACCATAGGGAGTAATGTCAGGCGAAAATGAGTCTATGCTAGGTTAAATAGTTAGCCAATATGGCTTTAGCTGCGTAACCTTATTCAATTTCATTTACTTTTTTCGGCCTTATGGAAATTAGTAAAATGGATTGCTCAATGGCGTTAAAAACAAAAAACTGTTTGAGGCCTTTTCGGCCGAGTTTTTTTGTTTAGCCAGGGAGTGATTCATTTTGCGTTAAGATTTACATACAGCCTTGATTTTTTGGTTCGTTTTTGGATCAAGCCAAAAATGAACAGGTAGAAATTAGGATAACTATAGGCGAAAGCGATTCTGTCAACATTGTTGCCAAAAAAAGCAACAATACCGCCAAAATCAGGGCGTGCGTATTCCTATTTTCCGAGGGTTGGCACCCTCGACTATTACAGTGTCACCCTTTCAGGGTTAGGGGTTTCGGTAGGGATATGACTTTTTCAATTTTGTTTTCGGTAAGATTTTGTCAGCAGTGTTGTGGAAAAAGGCAACAAACTGCCAAAATCAAGACGCAGTTTCGGGAACGGAAAATTTGATGTGGAACGTATTTAAATAACTGAACCTAGCATGATCCATCCGGTATTTTCTCGGTAGTAGTTTCTTTGGTATTGAGTGAAAAATGGCCTCAATAAGATTTTTTGTGAACGCTATTTGTTAAAGAGATCCCCAAGTTTATATAGGCTTTGATTCCACTTGATCAATCTTCTCTCCATTTTATTGAATATTTAACCCGGTACTAGTTTGGTGGGTAGTCACCATTAATATTTTAATTGAAAATAGTGGAAAATAATTGAATAAGGCTGAAAATCAATAAAAAAATAATCTTCTTCCATTGAACGCCTTTTCGACGGATAACATGTGACTTTTAAACATCCTCGTAGAGATTTTAGTTAGTGTGGAATGAAAAATTAATGGGAAAGTCAGGTTTTCTGGAATGGTAAGACGAATGCCTACAGATAAACTGGCATAAAATTTATGGATTATATGAATATAAATTATTAATTAGTTTGGATTCCATCGATTAAAACAGAACGGGTATGATTACGACAGCAAATGCGATGAATGTTGCCAGTGATATTGTGGCAACGATAGGAGAGACTCCCCTGGTACGTTTGGACAAACTTTTTCCGAGCAGTGGGGCATCTTTCTTTGGGAAATTAGAAGCGGCCAACCCTTCAGGTAGCCTAAAGGACAGAACCTCTATCTTTATGCTTAAAAGAGCAATTGAAGAAGGAGAAATAAAAAAAGGGGATACCATTATAGAATCCAGCTCGGGCAATATGGCCTTAGGTCTTGCCCAAGCTTGTATTCATTATGGCTTAAAATTAATTGTGGTGGTGGATCCTAACTTGAATGCACATACAGAGAAACTACTGAAGGCCTATGGGGCTCGGTTGGAATACGTAAAAGAGCCAACAAAAAAAGGAGGATTTCTTGCTGCCCGCCTGAATAGGGTTCAAGAGCTTTTGCAAAGCATACCCAATAGTTTCTGGACCAACCAATATGGGAATCCTAATAACCCGATGGCACATCATAAAACCATTGAGGAAATTTTGAGAGACTTGGGTGGAGCCGTAGATTATCTCTTTGTCTCCACGAGTACCTGTGGGACCTTGATGGGTTATGCCAATTACATTGCGGAGAATAATCCGGCCACCAAAATTATAGCGGTGGATGCAATTGGTAGTGTCTTGTTTGGAGGGAAAGCAGCACCGAGATTGATACCGGGACATGGAGCAGGCGTGCAGTCACAGTTTATCGACAAGAAAAAATTTAAGGTCATATAAAGGTGAGTGACCTGGATTGTGTTGAAGGCTGTTGGTCCTTGCTCAAAAAAGAAGGCATACTTTGTGGAGGGTCTACCGGTGGTGTTATATCAGCCATCAACAGGTACATCAAATACATCCCGAAGGATAGCAATTGTGTGTTTCTTTTGGCAGATAGGGGAGAGCGGTACCTCGACACCATTTATAATATGGATTGGGTAGCGAAGCATTTCCCTAAAAGTAAAATGAATGTGAATTCTTCCATTGGATGGTAAGGACTGTGACTAAAGAGAAACAAAGAACATTTAATGTAGCTATCGTTGGCTTCGGACCTAAGGGTTTTTATGCTTTTGAACGCCTGTTGGCGCAGCTGAAAGCCCATAAAATCCAAGATCCGGTAGCTATACATCTTTTCAATCAAAATAAATTCTTTGCTGCAGGGAATGTTTACCGGCCGGATCAACCTTCCTATTTGTTGATGAATTATGCCAATAGCAATATCAATTGCTGGACGGACGAGGGACCACCGGCCATTCTGGAGCCTACACCGGATTTTGTAAGCTGGTTGCAAAGCAAACCTGAGTATACCCGGGAGGCAAAGGCTGAAGCATTTGCTCCCAGAGCGTTGGTTGGTACTTATTTGATGGAAAGTTTTGCCCGACTTTGTAGTCGTTTGCCTACTAATATTGAGTTGGTCAAACATATTTACACGGTTACAGGTATTGAAAGAGCAGAAAATAAATACCAACTTTATACCGAGGGAAATAATTCGTGTGACTATCCGGAATTCAATAAAATTTTATTGACCACGGGACATCTTGGATGTGGGGCCGGCTTTTTGGAAGAAATTCAGAGTAACCGTTTTATTGATTTTATATACCCTACACATCTGGCTTTGGAGCATATCGAACCCGGTGCTAAGGTGGCCATGCAAGGGTTTGGACTGACATGTATTGATGCAATATTAGCACTTACCGAAGGAAGGGCCGGGGAATTTACAGTCAATCAATCGGGTGAAATGACCTACAGGATTTCAGGAAAGGAACCAAAGAAAATTTACCCCTATTCCAGAACTGGTATACCCATGATGCCGCGTACAGGCAGCTTGGAAGAAAAGCAACCGCTTTGTTTTTGCAGCAGATAGAATTAAGAGCACCGAGCCTGTGTCTTATGATAAATCCATCCTTCCATTGATTATTAAAGAATGTACAGTAAGTTACTATAAGGTGCTTTTTAAGGATTACCGATGGCGATTGCTAATTCTTCCTGAATATGAAAGTATTCTTGAGCAAATAAAAGTGTTTCACAATTACAATCCTGAAGCAGAAAGGTTTAATTGGGAAAAATTATTGGATCCTTTTGCCGACCAATCACAATTGACTCATATGGAAGTTGCTGACACCATAGAAAAGCTACTTGTGGAGGCAGAAAAAGGGGAGAGAATAGCCCTTTAAATGCAGCCTTTGCTACTTGGCGTAGGATAAGTTCTGTTTTCAATGAAATCTACAGCTTTGGCGGTCTAGATGCTGCTTCACACAAACTGTTTGACCGCAAATATTTTGGTCTTTTTAATCGAATAGCTTATGGCCCTCCGGTAAAGAACATGAAGAAAATGTTGGCCCTTGCCAAAGCAGGAATATTGGATTTCGATTTTGTGAAAGGAGCGACTTTCGAAGTTGATGAATCTACTGATACTTATGGTCTCCTGAAAGTGGGGAGCCAAAAAGAGCAAGCCATCGACTACCTGATTAATGCTCGTATTCCCAGAAATAATGAAAACGAAACGCCAAGTCCTCTTTATCGTGCAATCTTGCAAAAAGGCATAGGAAAAAAATTCCGGAATACTAGAGGGGGCATTTATACACCCGGTTGCCTGGATATGGATAGTCGGGGGAGGCTGATTGCAGCTGATGGAATAGCGGATGAAGCCCTTTCCCTATATGGAACGCCTACAGAAGGGTTAACGCTAGATAATGATACCTTGTCGCGGAAACGGAATAATTTGGCTTCTCAGTGGGCAATAGATGTTGCCCAATCCATTGTGCTTATAGAAAAAGATAAAAACTGTATTGAAAATGAATCCTAACTATACCAAAGGCAATCCGAATGCAGGTTTGACACCCATAACTTCTCCATGGATGCATCAAATTTTTAAAGACCAACAAATCATTAAGGAGCTGATTGAAAAACATGGTTCACCGATCAACCTGCATCACCTGCTCTCCTTTTCGGCAAATATTACTTCTTTTAAAAAGCTTTTTGAAAGCCATGGTTTAAAGCATCAAATTTACTATGCCCGAAAGGCCAATAAATCAAAAGCTTTGGTGAAAAAAGCTTTGGATGTCGGCATTGGTGTGGATACAGCCAGTCAAAAGGAACTGGAACAATCACTGGCTTTGGGTGGAACCGGGAAAAATCTGGTGCTTACTTCTGCCATCAAAACAAAGGCGCAATATGCATTGGCCATCAATGCACAGGTGCCCATTGTCTTGGACAATGAGGACGAGTGTAAGCAAGCCCAAAGCATAGCAGAGGAACTGAATAAAAAGGCCATTGTGGGTATTCGCATAAGCGGTTTTACAGTAGAAGGAAGCAAGCTTTACAGTCGTTTCGGTTTTGATACCAGCACAGTGGAGGCCTTTATTCTGCAGAATTTTGGAGAAAAAGGCCCATTCAATAAGCTTTCCCTTCAGGGGTTCCACTTCCACCTGGATGGCTATTCGACGCTTCAGCGAGGCCAAGCCTTGTCCGATTGCTTAGCCTTGGCCAAGCGACTCAAGCCGGCAGGCTTCTCCATCGCCTTTATTGATATGGGAGGAGGGATATTAATGAACTACCTGGAAAGCGAGGAGCAATGGAAAGCCTTTGATCAGGCACTGCAGAAAGGGGTAAAGGCCAATAATAATCCGTTAACTTTTAATGGTCATGGTCTGGGCTATGAAATGATCAATGGGGAATTGACCGGAAAACTCAAAACCTATCCCTATTTTAACAAGGTCAACGGTACTGCCTTTCTAAAAGAGGTGCTGGACTTTAAGGATGCGGTAAACCAAGAAAGCAATGCCCAAAGACTAAAGGCCATGCAGGTGGAAATCCGGATAGAACCGGGACGTTCTCTGCTTAACCAAACGGGAATGACCATAGCCAGGGTGGCGCATAGAAAACAGGATGCCAGAGGACAATGGTTGGTGGGATTGGAAATGAATATGAGTCAGATGATGAGTTCCAGTGAGGATTTTCTTTTGGATCCCTATGTGATGTATGCCGATAAGGAAGAGTCAAATGCGCCTGTAGATGTGTTTTTCACAGGTGCCTACTGTTTGGAGAGAGATGTATTGCTCAAACGCAAAATCTCCCTACCCCAATTACCTGCCATAGGTGATTTTGTGGCTTTTGTCAATACCGCCGGCTATATGATGCATTTTTTCGAAACCGAAGCCCATCTTTTTGAACTGTCCCAGAATCTGAGTTTTAGCACTAAAGATAAGTTGGCAGTGGCTGATTTTAGTGCAGATGATTTGATAAAGTAAGTTTTTTTAAGCGTTTAATTTTTCACCTGCATTACGATATTATTTTTTGATTTTACTGCAATAAGCTTAGGTATAGCCTTTTAAAATCTCAATACCTTAGGTGTATTGAGCTGTGTATCCCTGCAATTCAAAATATTTTTCTGCCATTTAAGTAAAAGTGTAAATGATACACTTGAGTTTTAGTTCCAAATCGTTAATTTGTTGTTTTATTAGCTAAAGAGGGTTGGGTGGATAGTTGATATATACGTAACTCCTCATATAAGCTTGTTTATATACAATTGTTATGCTGCATATTAAAATAAACAACAATGGAAAAAGTAACTTTCCTTTCTGGAACATATGGAATCACCGCAATTAATGGTGTTGCTGTTGATTTTAAAATTAGATATTTTAAAGAGAACAAAGGTTTTCTTAAAGATATTTCCTCAGAATCTTGGTTTAAAGTTACTCTGACTAGGTTTGCTCTTATTGAATGGGGAATGTTAGAAAATTTAGATGAAGATAAACTAGTTAAATTGACTTTTCCATTTGCAATTGAATGGGTATCTCAAAGAGTTAAAGACGGCACTTTAAAAGAATTTGAAGAAAAATTATTAGCACAGAAGATAAAATAAATCCTTATCCATTTGATATTAATAAAATTAAAAAAATAGAAGGATATGAAATTATTTTCTCTGATAATCAAATAGATATTGGAACGAGAATTCAAACTAATTTAATTGCAGATTCGATTATTGAAGTTAGGGATAATATAAATGCAATTGTTTATAGTAAGCATAATGAAAACTTACTAAAATTAGGACAAGAACGTAATATTCTAAATCTATTTAGAACAATTGACAATCGAGAACAATTCACCTATGCAATCTCAACTCTCGGAAATTTGGTAAACGATTTAAATCCCAAACTACTTCGAAAAATCACGAGTAATAAAGAAAAAGATGTAAAATCATTTGTTTTACTTGAGGAATTTTTGAATCAAATTGATAATGATGGAGAAGAAATAGTTGATACATTTAAAACAATGAATAGAATCAGACAGGGTTTTCCAATTCACACAGATAAATCAGGAATTATAAAAAGCTTAAAGAAGTTTGATATTGATTATCCGATACTAAACCATAATGAAACATGGCAAATATTGTTGAATAAATATAAAATAGTGTTAGACAAATTACTAGAAAAAGTAAAAAAATACGCAGCATAACAAAGTACATATTTCAGAGCGGGGTTGGTGCGGCGCCATCCGCGGATTCTCGCATGAACGTCACGTTCTGGCGGACGCTGACGCTCACCGAAATCCTCTCCGCAACATGTACCAACCGTTATGTACCATATAAAAACAGTGAACTACTAAGATATGAATGAAATAAAATTGACAAGTAAAGCCGAAAAATTGGCCGAAAAAGCAGAAAGTTTGAAATCCTTTAGTGGACTTAAGTTATTGCATGTAAAAAGGCAAGTAGCACATATACTAGGTCAAATTGGTAGAGAAGGGATTTTTGATGAATATACTAAACATGATATAAGTCATATCGATTTTATGCTTGACTCTCTTGAATGGATAATTCCAGAAGATACTCAAGAAATTTTAACACCTGCAAATTGGCTTATGCTAACTCTTTCAATTTATTTTCATGATTTAGGGATGCTAGTAACCAAAGAAGAATTTAAAGAAAGAAAAAAGTCGGTTTTCCCGTCATATAAACAATCAATACTTGAAGGGCAATTTGGCTTAGATTATAGGGATAAAATTCTATCTATTTCAAATCCGGATACGCAAGATAGGTTCATTTATCAAGAACTTGTAAGAAGGTCTCATGCAGAAAGAATAAAATACTGGATACTTGATGAATCAAACCCTAATTTCCAACATGAATTACAGGTTGTTTCTGAAATAAAAAAGCTAATTTCTAGCATTGACTATATGTTTAGACGGGACTTGGCACTAATCTGTGAAAGTCATCACTTGTCTGATTTAGATGATTTTGAAAAATACAAGCCAACACAACAATATGGTCCTTCAAAAGAAGAAGTTGTTAATTTACATTATTCCGCATTAATTCTACGTACTGCAGATCTACTTCATATAACTTCAGATAGAACCCCTTCTATAGAATTCAACCTAATAAATCCGACTGACCCAATAAGCCAAGAAGAATGGGCAAAACAAAGAGCAGTTAAAACTATTAGGCCTCAAGTCAAGAAAAATAAAGAAGGTATTGCAGATAATACGATACCTAAGGACACCTTGGAAATTATTGCGTTATTTGAAGAAGAAAAAGGGTTTTTCGGTTTAGTATCATACATAAATTATGCAAACAAACAATTAAAGGATAATTACAAATTCAACGAAACAGCTAATAAATTTTTTGGGAACACATATAATTACCCTTGGAGAAATATTGATGATACAAATATTGAAACGAAAGATTTTGAAAAGAGACAATTTGAATTCGTTCTCGACCAAACTAAAATACTTGACCTTCTAGTTGGTCATACTCTTTATAATGACTCATCAGTAGTCTTAAGAGAATTAACCCAAAACGCAATTGACGCATCGAAACTAAAAAACATGAATTAGAATCAGAAGGAAAGGGATTAGGATACGAACCTGAAATAAAAATCAAGTGGGAAGAGAAAAATAGAGAGCTGTCATTCATTGATAATGGAACAGGTATGACATTAGAAATAATTCAAAACCACCTACTTAAAGTAGGTTCTTCAAGATATCAGGATGAAGCTTTTAAAAAGAAATACCCTAGTTTTTCGCCTATAAGTCGATTTGGAATTGGATTGCTAACATGTTTCTTAATAGCCGATGATATTGACATATTAACAAAGTCAAGTGAATCAGATAGAGCCATTTTACTAAAAATAAAGAAAGTACATGGAAAATATTTGTTGAAATATTTATCCATAGATAAAGTTTGCAATGAAATTAAAAAACACGGAACTGAAATTAAACTTCACGTACGAGCCGATGTAGATCTTTCAAATATTGAGAAAGAACTAAAAAAATGGATACTTATACCAAACTGTAAGTTACAACTAGAAGTTAATGAAAAACTTACCCCAATTGGATACACTACTCCAAAAGATGTATTAAAAAGTCATTTAAAGGAAATAGGATTTGACATAGATGATAAGTATCTAAAGATTAAAGAAGTTCAAAAAGATGGATTAACAATGGCTTTCGCATTGCGTTACATTGAGCATTGGAAAGAGTGGGATTTCCTTGATTACAGAGAAATTGATAGAAATAATGTTCAACCAATTGGGACTTGTATCGAAGGTATTAGGGTTGATTTTAACACTCCTGGATTTAATGGCCGGAACTTATATGTTATAGTTAATACATCAGGTAAAAATGCGCCAAAAACGAATGTTGCAAGGTCAAACATTGAAATAACACCGGAGAGAGAAGCTCTTTTATTTACAATTTATCAATTATACCTTGAACATATTACAAATGAACTTCAAAATCTAAGAAAGGAAGGATTCTCAATTACTTGGGCAGCAAATGAAGCAAATTGGCTACTTAATTCATTCACTCGAAACTCAAGATATTCTAATCGAGAAGTGAGAATAGAAGATTTAAACTCCTTTGAGAAAGCTCTCTCAAAAATTCAATGTGTATTAATAGAAAAAAACACAACAAGAGAAACTATAAGTATAAATGAATTAAAAGACCTAGGTCATTTCTGGTCTATAGACTGTGCCTCATATTCTTCTGCAGACTCATTAATTAAAGAAGTAAAGTCTTCTAACACCTCGGCCTTAGAGTTATTAAAAACAATTTTTGGGAACTCGGATTCCAATACAGACCATGTTGACTACCTTTTATGTAATCAACAATCGGATAAAATAGTAGATAAGATTATCCGAGACAATTTTCAAGTAGATTCAATAAAACTAATCCCTGAACAACGTAGACTAGATTTAAGATGGTCTTTAATTAAAGAAAAAATTTGGGAAGAAATTGTTATTACAGATGATGACTTTAGTTTAGGTCGTATTAATTCTAGCAGATGCTTTATTCAATTACGTGATTTCGATATTGACAAATCCATAAGTCAAATTGCAATAAATTCATCGAATGCACTTTTCATCCTTAGGAATTCAGAACTAAATAGCTATTTAGTAAAGCTTATTGATGATTTATCCGATAAAAGTCAAGAAGATAAAATTGCCTTATCTCAAACTGTAAGTCTTTTAAATAGTTTTTTCTATTACAAAGAATTTGACAAAACGAAGGTAGAAGATTTGATTCAATCAAGATTTCAGCGAAAAAATAATCGTGACATTGAAAACATAGTTTGGAGTAGAATAGACAAGGAAGAATTGATTTCGACCATACTAAAAACTAACTTCATTAAATATGATACAACAATATGGTATAGACGAGAAATGTATTAATAAAACACAGCACATAATAACTAAGCATTCTGACGGCTGGAACAGCCTAGTCTGAATGCAGTGTTGAACGAAGTGATGTTGGGAATTAGGGTTACTATGGGGAATGGTTTTCTCCTTTTTGTTTTTTAGTGTTGGGAGAATGAAAATTTGCTTCTTCTATTGCAGTCTGATCGGTCTGACTTTCAATACTGACTTTGTGTGTTAAAACTGGAGATAGCTGACCATCTTGACATCTTTGGTTTTATAAATTAGTATTGGTCACTGCTTTGTATTCTTTGGCAGTTGGGAATAGGGGCCTAATTTCACGAAAGTTGAAAACTTTCCCATGTGGGGTCTAAGTTACGCGTCGCTAAACTTATACTAGGTAAAGACTCATTGAATTAGACTTTATTAATTTTGGTGATTTTTAATGCAATCGCTAAAGTAAGGGAGCGGTGGCCGGGCCGAAACTACGAGACGGGGTTGGGTCTTGTTTTAGGAGTTTTCTTTTGGCTAGATTTTTCTTTGGTTCGTTTCTTTTCATCAATGTTTACCCTGTCTTATTCAGGGCCTGTCCTGAAACGAAGTAACTCAGGGCAGGCCCTTAGCCTTCAGGGAAAGTCCGCCGCTAAGTATCTTTTCGGCTAATATTTAAGGCCGCCCGCACACCTGAAAACTTATTCTTTGGATTATTCGCCAATGTCCCAGCCGGTTCCTGAGCGGAGTCGAAGAAGTAGGCAGAATGTATCCGTTACCCTATGGCTTCGACTTCGCTCAGCCGCCGGGAGTAAAGTTTGGGTTGTTCGGAATCGGTGGCAGAGCTTGTCAAAGCCATTGGGATATATCGGTTTGATTTGTGCCACCCTTTTCCGTCAAACTGTACCTTTGCAAGCCGGATTTCGGTTCGATCCGTGCCATTTTTGAGTAAAAAACACAAAATGTCCACGGATGTATACAAAATTATAAACCTAACCTTGTCATGTAGGTCGTGGGATGGAGACGTATGCACCAGTGTGTAAGCTAAAATACCTATTGTATCAAGGAGGCTATCCCGAATTGCGCTACAGTGTATATAAAACTCATTCCAATATTTTGAATTTATAGACAATTGTCTTATATTAATAGACAAATGTCAAAAGTATGGCTACCCATAAACAAAAGGAACCTACCATTGATTTAACAGCTGTTAATGAGGAATTTAAGGTTTACGTCAAAAAAATAGATAAATCTTCACGCGGTAAAATCAAGATAGATGACATCACCTATTCTGATTTTTTGAGAATAAAATGCTTATTATTCAGGCAATTAGGCAAGGTTTACCTTATAAGCTATTTCGTCGAATAAAGGAGATTACACCTTTTTCAGAGGATGACTGGGCCGAATATTTAAACTTATCTAAAAAAACACTACAAAGACATCGTAACGATGCCAACTATCTGTTTAAACCTATTCATACAGAAAAAATAATAGAATTGGCAGAAGTGACGATAGTTGGGAAAGAAGTATTTGATACATCAGAACAGTTTTATTTATGGCTTAATACCCCTTGCTATGCTTTAGGTAATTTGAAACCGGCTGAACTATTGAAGGACTCTTATGGAAAAGAATTGGTAATGGGAGAACTTAACCGAATTGACCATGGAATTTTTGCGTAGTGAGGGTTTTTAGACTGTCTAAGAAAAAATTTTCAAAAGGGTTAAGCGGAAAAGGAGCCGCTAAATCCGGCAATAGATGGAATTCTAAAGGGACTGAAATAATATACTCAGCTGAAAGTAGGGCATTAGCTATGGCTGAAGTAGCAGTACATTTAACGCTAGCAACTTTACCAAGTGATTATGTGATGATTGAAATAGACTTACCTGACTCCATCGCACTAAAAGAGCTTAAATTAAAAGACCTTCCGGATGATTGGGATACGCATCCACCAATTAGGAGTACCCAGAAATTAGGAGATGAATTTATCGACGCTTCAGACAGATGTGTTTTAAAAGTTCCTTCTGCAGTAGTTCAGGGGGACTTCAATTATTTAATTAATCCTTGTCACGAAGACTTTAAAAAGATAAAAATATTCAATGTTCAAGATTTCCCTTTTGACAAAAGAATATTTAAATAACTGCTTACAACGATTATGCTACAATAATTTGAGTAAGGGATACTTATGGATCTCGGTTTAGGCTTCCAGCATACTCCGGAACAGGTTTTTACCTATTACAGAAACTGATTTTATTGTGATTACAATACTTCCCATAAACACGGGTCAGACTTTTCGAGTCCTATAATATAGTTCGGTTTGGGGATTCACAAACGGTGGCTAAGCCTTAGGAAGCCGGCAGCGTTGAATAATTTTGGAGGGATTTTCCTGATCTAGTGGTTTTGGTAGCAATGAAAGTTGAAAACTTTCCTGCTTTTGGGTGGCTAAAGCAGGAAAATGCAATTTCACCCTAAGAATGGGATAAAGCCCCTTCCTATTGAATTCTTTTCATTAAAAAAATGCGGAACTTAAATAGCTTTTTCTTTCCAAAAGTCTCTCCTTTTTAATGGCGAATATTGGATTGATTCTTCACCGGTGGCTGAGCCTGTCGAAGCCAAAGCTTGGGGATTTATTTTTTATGCCATCGTAGTTTCTGGTATTTACGAAAGTCTAAATTACGCTTCGCTAAACTTAGACCAGTTAAGGAGCCTGCTGAAGCCGGTAGTGGAAATTCCATGCCCTGTAGCCCCCTTGGTTTTAATTTAATTGTGATTGTTTTTTACCGATTTATAATGCAATGGCTTACCTATTAAGTCAATTGATTTTTTGTGTAAATTGTTAGCGATTATAAGTCTTTGTTGCAGAGGTGTCTAGTGTTGTGCTTTGCTACTATTGAAATTTAATTGATAAATCGTAGGTGAGCAGTCCCCGAAAATATTATATGCTTGCAGCCCTTTTTCTAGGGGTATATTTGTTGGTAGCATTTACTGAGATTTATGGTAATTCGGCTTGGTTTAAGGCATATTTACTGCTAATGAGCGTGACTTTTTTGTTTATTGGGCTCTCGCGAAACCATAAGAAATAGCCAATCAGTTTAATTAAAGGATAAGGATGAAAAAGATCGTGTACTATGTGGCCACTTCACTGGATGGGTATATTGCCGGTGAAAATGGAGATATCAGTCAATTTCTTATGCAAGGTAAAGGTGTTGACAAATACCAAGCGGACCTCTTAAATTTCGGTACCGTAATCATGGGCCGAAAAACTTATGAATTTGGGTATCAGTATGGCTTGATACCCGGACAGCCGGCCTATCCACATATGAAACATCATATATTTTCCACTACTTTAAAAATTGACAAGTTGTCAGAAATGGTGAAAATAGAGCGAGGAGGGCTGGGTAGAATCAACGAAATTCAACAAAATACCGAAACAGATATTTACCTATGTGGAGGTGGTCAATTTGCCGGTTATTTGTTAGATCATGGAAAGATTGACCAATTAAAAATCAAACTTAATCCCATAGTGCTTGGAAAAGGTACCAAGTTGTTTGGGTCTTCCACCAGCAATGCAAACTGGGAGCTCATAGACAATGAATCCTATGCAGAAGGTCTCCAAATTTTGACTTACAATAGAAGATAACTTTAGGCTGCTCTAATAGAGGTGCTACAATAATGGACCTTCTATAGCTACTATTTTATATGAAAACCTTAATTTTGCCTTCCCTATCAAACCTTTGAACCATATTAAGCTTTTCATATGAATAAAGCGTATAAGTATTTTTTTATCCTTCTTGTATCGGTAATTGTTGCTTATTATAATTCCGGAAAGGATGAAGCGAAGCTTTCGGGCTTTATGTCTGTAGCCAGAATTGTGGATGGTGATACTTTTTGGGCTGAAGATGGGTCGAAAAAAGGTGTGAAGATTCGCTTGATTGGCGTGGATGCGCCTGAAACAAGAAATGGAAATAATAAGAAAATTGGCTTTTATGGTCAGGAAGCCAAAGCTTACCTGACCGACTTATTGGCCAACCAAGAAGTTAGGTTAGAATATGGTGTGGACAGTTTAGACCGATATGGAAGGGTGCTTGCCTATGTATATTTGTCGGATGGAACCTTTGTCAATGAGGAGTTAATCAAAAATGGTTTTGCCAAGGTATTATCGATTCCACCCAATATAAAATACGCAGATGACTTTGTATCCTACGAACGGGAAGCCAGAGAAAGCAATCTGGGACTGTGGCAAAGGGAGTCTGAATAATCAGAATATTTCTAGGTAAGCGGTTCCTAATTGTGGATGGGGAGGTAAGTAAATGGGATAATGTTACCCTATGGCTTCGACTCTGCTCAGTGGCCGGGAGGAAAACTTGGTTAATTCCCAAACCTTAGCCGAGCCTGCCAAGGCCATCGAGGTCGGCGTCAATTTTTTAACAACAAAATCTACCAGGTTAAAATTATAGGCTTCACTTTTCCATCTCAAATAAATACCCACCTAGGTGTAATTTGCAATTACACCTTTCTATCCACCTTAATGAAATTAAGGGAAAATATTCTAAAATGGCCATTTGCAATGGCTTAATCTTATTCAAATCTCCGATGATTTATTCTAATTATATTATTCTAGGGTTTAGGTAGCTTCGGAGTTTGTTATTACATTTTTTACAAAAATATGTAATCATGTACCTGTGTTAATTTAGTATGAGCTTTTAGAAGAAAAATTGTATATTTCACAAGACGGAAACATGGAAACCGTCCTGGTGATTGAAACCGCTGAGGACGTTTGGTTTGATGATTTTAGTGTATAGGCCCCCTAATTGTTCTCTAGGAGAGAATGTTTTGATTTAAGTATTTCCAACTCCTGTTAACATTGATGTTATAGGATAAAAAAATACAAGTTAATTTAAAAGATTAGTATACCTTGCTCGCTCTGTATTGGGATTAATAAACTGCCCACTTATTTTAGTCAATAAAATTGTATAAATTGAAAGATTATTTGACCTACCATCAATGACTAGGGATTTTATTGAAATCAACGACTTTACAGTTTTAGTTGAAACTGCTTTCTCCAAGGAGATCATTAAAGATTCTTGTAAATTTGATGAGCCCGTGATTGCAGTAGCCTTTTATGGTTCCGGAAATGTGAATTTAGAAATGAATTTTCCTACCGGAAAGCGTGAATTTATTTATACCAAAGGTTTAGCACTCTCTTTTTTTGCAGATGAGCAGGTGGATTGTATTCATACGGTCTCCAATAATAAACCACTTGAATGTATACTTATCGCCACAGCCACTAGAAATTTACAAAATCTCCCCAACCAAGAAGGGAAAATTTTTCGGAACTTTTGGAAAATTTGGTTAATCCCAAGGACCATTATGTTGAAGGGCCGAGCTTTTATATGACTCCCGAAATGCATCAGATTATTGAAAGTCTTTTTAATATTAGCTACAAGGGTAAAACCAAAATGATGTTTTTTAGAGTCAGATTACCGCCTTGTTGTCACATTTTTTTGGTCAATTGTCAATGGATCATGCCCAGAGATTCCAATCAGAAGATAGAAAACGTCTGGAAATGGCCAAAGAGATTTTGTCGAATAATTTGGATAATCCACCCTCATTAACAGAGCTATTAAAGGCCTTGGGTTTGAATACAACCAAGCTTAAAAAAGAATTTAAGGAGGTTTTCGGCATTCCTGTGTTCAAGTATCTTCAGCATGAAAGACTAAAAACAGCTCACAGCCTTATTAGTAAAAAACAAGCTTCTGTACAGGAAGCAGCGTGGCATGTTGGCTATGACAGTTTAAGCTCCTTCTCTAATGCTTTTGCGAAAAAATACGGTTACAGACCCAGCCAGATTAAATAACTCGTCTTTTCAAACAAATCTTACATCTTTTTAAATAAATGGTTTACTAGAGGCTAAGCTAGTTTTGTCTTGTAATCAAAACAATACAAGACATGAAAACGATCAAAGCAATTTTAATTGGAGGAGGAATCTGGTTATTGGCTGTGGGTTTGTACACCCTTTCCTTTCATTACCAATTTCTTGAAGACCCGAATCAACAAACCAATATGGTTTTGTTTCCTGTTTTGTGCGATGGGACACCCAAGCTAAATTTTCATGATTGCTGAGATAAGTTCTTGTTGTTCATCAGTTGGTTTTAAAGGAACGGTAGTGTAAGTTTTTGATTCCGGCAAAAACACTCTTATCTGATACATGTTTTTGGTTAGTTCCACAGCCCTATTTGCTGAAAATGCTACTTTCTTTATTTTCAATAACCTTTCGAGTTCTTTAAATACAGCATAGGATACAAAGCAAATGCAGATGTGTGTCCTTATTCTTTTGGGTATCCTGTGGTAAATAGGCCTTACTCTTATATCAGTTTTACTTATTCTGAATGCCTTTTCAATCTGCCAAAGGTCTCCGTATGCACCAATTACCTCATTTGGATTCATATCAGTATTGGTCAGGTATCCTTTTAATCCATCCCATTTAGCGTCCATTTCATATTTTCTGTAATCAATGGCTACCTTAACCTCCGATTCCAATTTGAGGTATTTATTATATCCACGGTTATTGATACTATTTTTGTCTAGCTTTCCATTTTTCACCTTTTTCTCAAGCTTTTCTAGGCCCTTTTTTCTGTTGTACTCATCCTTTTTTTGTCTTTTCTTTGAAAAACTTATAATTAGCCGGTTACCTCCTTTGTTGACTTCTCTGGGTTTGTCTTCGGCTATCTCCAATTGCTGGATTGCTTCTTTGATCTCTCGGTTTTCATTTCTGATTTTTCCTCCTAGAACAAACTTATAGCCGTGATCTATGAGTGCCTGGATATTGGAGTTTGACAATAGTCCGGCATCTGCTATCACAATAGGTTTTCCTATTAAAAACTTCTTCTCAATACTTTCCAAAAAAGGAATCAATGTATAGCCTTCGTAGATGTTTCCTTCAAAAATATCATACCCTAGAGGATATCCCTCTGGGCCAACGAGCAAACCTAATTTGATTTGGGGATGTTGATGTTTGCCGTCCTTCGAATAACCTATTTTACGAAGATCATCTTCATCCGGTGTCTCGAAGTACAATGTGGTCATATCATAAAAAACAACGCCTATACGGCCTCCTAATACATCTTTAAAGTGCTCGAAGGTTATTTCCTCTACCTTTTCTTTAAACTCTTTGTGAATCTTATCCATATACCGGTAGATCGAGTAAACACTTATTTCTTTATTCTTATATCTTGCTAGATAATCGATAGTTTTCAACTTGGATCCCGGATACACCAATCTTGATATTACCAATTCCTTGAACAATTCATCTATCCCAATCCGTTCGTATCCAATTGATTCATAGACATGTCCTAGTATCTTATCAGGGCCGACCAATTCTATCTCATTGTTGCTTATTGTGGAAAGCATTGAGGTAAGGCTTTCATCTTTTTCTCTAGAAAAAATAGTTGCCTGCCCTTGAAGTCGATCTATCTCTAATCTGGCTTGTCGTTCCAAAGTATCCAGCTCCCTCTCATCCGAGGAACTACCTAAGGTCTTTACAACTTTATTGATTCTGCCTACTTTTCGGATAATTTGTACACTAAAACTACCACTTGCATTTCTTTTTCGCCTGACAAACATGAACTAAAAATATACCGAGACACCCAAAATCGCAAATTATCGATATTTAAAATATTGAAAATCAACCTTATAATTTTAAACTAAAAAGTACCCGCACAAAACAGGAGGAATCTGGTTATTGGCTGTGGGTTTGTACACCCTTTCCTTTCATTACCAATTTCTTGAAGACCCGAATCAACAAACCAATATGGTTTTGTTTATTGTAGTGATGCCATTGGTGTGGCTGGGCTCGTATTTATACTATCAGAAGGGTAGTAAAACCCATGGTTATTTTGTCGGTCAAGTATTTTTGCTGGTGGCTGCATTTTTAGATGCGCTAATTACCGTACCCCTTTTCGTGATTCCCAATGGCGGGAATCATTATACTTTTACTGATTTAGGGTTTTGGATCATTGCATTTGAGCTCCTTGGTGTGGCGGTGCTATATTATTACACAATGGTCTACCCAAAAACCCAAACTTTAAAATACTAGTCGAAATGGAATTTAATATAGAAACGGTTTTGCTAGGTACGACCATCTTATTAACAGGTTTAACTGCGGGTTTATGTTTTACATGGACGAATGCCATAACTCCGGGTATAGGACAAATGGATGACTTTGGGTTTTTATATGCATTTCAACAGATGAACAGGGTGATTGTCAACCCCACATTTATCCTTGTGTTCTTTGGCCCTTTCGTCTTAAATATTGCCCTTATCTACCTTAAATATCAAAATGCGGATAAGTCCTTTTGGTTTTTAGTGGTAGCAACAATGCTATTTACTCTGGGAGTTGCTTTTGTAACTGTATTCAAGAATGTTCCACTAAATGAAATGCTTGATAGGACAGATTTGACTGCTTCCACTTCAGAAGAACTTAAGGCCCTTCGTCAAAAATTTGAGACTCCATGGAAGCAATGGCATTTGGTAAGGACATTAAGCGCTATTGCTTCTTTTGTAATGCTTTTAGTTGGGCTTATACTAAATACTCAATCATCATAAACTACTCACTTACACATCATGAAACGTAACATTTTAGTCATTGGAGGAACCGGAAAAACCGGAAAACGTATCGTAAAATTATTAAATAATTTGGGTCACCAAGTTAGGGTTGGGTCTAGAAAGGGAAACCCTGCCTTCGACTGGCACCATCCAGAGGGTTGGTCAGCAGCCATTAAAGGAATGGAGGCCATTTATATCAGTTATCAGCCGGATTTGGCAGTTTCTGGGGCCTTAAAGGCCATCGAAGAACTGGTAAAAGTTGCTAAAAAAGCAATGTAAAAAAGCTGGTATTATTATCAGGCAAAGGAGAGCGAGAGGCCCAATTATGCGAGCAGCTGGTGATACACTCAGGGTTGGATTATACCATTGTTAGAGCAAATTGGTTCAATCAGAATTTCAGTGAAAATTTTCTGGTTGAAGGGATTTTAAATGGGCATGTTGCCTTGCCATATGCGGAAGCAAAGATCCCCTTTGTTGATGCCAATGATATTGCTGAAGTTGCTGTAAGCGCATTGATTGATGACAAACACAATGGTGAAATATACCAATTAACCGGCCCTGAAGGATTGACTTTCGAGGAAGCCGTCCATATGATTTCCAAAGCCAGTGGAAGAGAAATTCAGTTTACAGGAATTAGTGTTAAGGCTTATGTAGCAGCAATGCGGCAGAAAAATGTTCCTGAAGATTTTATATGGCTGATAGAGTATTTGTTCACTGATGTGCTGGGCAATCCAGACAATTCGGAAATCACAAATGATATTGAGCAAGTACTCAGCAGGAAACCTATTGGTTTTAAAGAATATGTAGAAAAATCAGTCAATAATGGAGTTTGGAACCATGCTTCAGTTTCCTCCCATTGACCAACAGTAACTGAGGATAGGGTATTGCAAATACTATCCTCAGTTATTTATAGAAAGGCATTGATTAACAGGTATTCTGCTTTTCATTCTTTATTTGCTTAGCCTTTCCCGCGATAATTAAAGTAATTTTCCTATAAAAAAGCTTCTTCATACAGCACCTGTGTATTTGCCATTATAAATGGGCCAAAGTTCATGGCTATTGAGTTGGCTACGGTGGATGAGCTTGCCGAAGCCATTTGGATCGAAAAAAGTGGAAAACTTTCTTTAATTTTGGTCTAAGTTGTGCTTCTCTAACCTTAGACCGGAAAACGTGAAACTAAAGGCAGAGGTTTATTAACAGTCTCTGGAAAAAATGCCTCATTATTGTCATATTTTTAGAGACTTTAGTAGAGGGGGCGTATGGAATAAAACATGAATATATTTCTTGAATACTTAACCTAAATGCCTAATTTTACAAAGAAATTTTAGTGCAATCTTTCACAGAAAAGAGAGATAAAATTTTTTAATAAAGGTTCAATAATAAGTTGTGCATCATGCACATTGAAATGGTTGTGCATAATAAATAATTGAATAGACAAGACGAATGCTTTTTAACTCAATTGACTTTGCAATATTCTTACCAATTGTTTTTATACTTTATTGGAGCATTTCCAATAAAAATTTAAAATGGCAAAATTCCCTAATTGTTCTTGCAAGTTATTTGTTTTATGGATGGTGGGATTGGAGGTTTTTATCATTGATATTATTCAGCACTTTGGTAGATTATACGGTAGGGAGGCTGCTGAAAATAGAAGAAAATCAAACCAAAAGGAAAGTTTTACTATGGTTAAGTCTTATAGTAAACCTCGGTTTTCTTGGTTTCTTTAAATATTATAACTTCTTTTTAGACAATTTTATTTCTGCCTTTTCATTTTTCGGCACACAGATCAATGTCAGTTCATTAAACATAATTTTACCTGTTGGAATTAGTTTTTATACTTTTCAAACGATGAGTTATACTATCGATGTATACAAACGTAAACTCGAACCCACCACTGATTTTATAGCCTTTTCAGCTTTTGTAAGTTTTTTCCACAATTGGTAGCGGGCCCCATAGAAAGAGCGACCAATTTATTGCCTCAGTTTTTTAAAAAAAGAACATTTAATTATTCCGAAGCTGTTGACGGTATGCGGCAAATCCTATGGGGTTTATTTAAAAAGATTGTGATTGCAGATAACTGTGCAAGGTTCGCTGATGTAATTTTTAACAATTCCGCAGACTATTCGGGAAGCACCTTGATTGTAGGGGCTGTATTATTTAGCTTTCAAATTTATGGGGATTTTTCTGGGTACTCAGATATAGCCATAGGAACTTCCAGGCTTTTTGGCTTTAATTTGATGCAAAACTTCAATTTTCCTTATTTTTCAAGAGATATTGCTGAATTCTGGAGAAGGTGGCACATTTCCCTTTCTACGTGGTTTAGAGATTATCTTTACATTCCTTTAGGGGAAGTCGTGGAGGAATGGGAATGAAAATTAGAAACACCTTTATAATCTTTATAGTCAGCGGATTTTGGCATGGTGCGAATTGGACGTTTATAGCTTGGGGTGCTTTAAATGCTATTTTTTCTTACCCCTCTTATTGACTAGGAACAACCGAAATAATATCAAACCGGTGGCTGAAGGAAAGACCTTTCCTAATTTAAAAGAATTGTCATCCATGTTAATAACTTTTGGTTTAATTGTATTTGCATGGATATTCTTCAGAGCCAATAATATTGAACATGCAATAAGCTATATTTCTGGGATTTTATCTCCTTCTCTTTTCTCAATACCTGAATTTGAAGGTAGAGGACATTCCATCGTAGTAATTCTTCTTCTTGTGATTTTTGTCCTAATAGAGTGGAATGGACGTGAAGGTCAATATGCAATTGCCAACTTGGGACATAAAAGAATTCGTGCAATTAGGTGGTCATATTATGCCCTCATAATTTTTGCTATTGGAATGTTTATGCCTTCCGTGGAATCACCTTTTATTTACTTCCAATTTTAGTATTCCATGAAAAATTTCGCTTTAAAAACATTTAAATTTTTACTTTTTGCCGGCTTGTTTTATCTAGTCACCCTGATTTTATGGGGCGAATTGGTACCCCAGTTATTAAAGCCCAATCTTAATTATAAGATTGGTGCTAATGGACATTTATATTCAAGGGTTTCTGAGATCAAAAATTTTAAAGATGTAGATATTTTATTCCTAGGATCATCTCATACCTATCGGGGGTTTGATCCAAGAATTTTTCAGAATATGGGTACAAAAGCTTTAACTTGGGCTCTAGTGCTCAATCACATATTCAAACAAAAGTTCTTTTTGACAGGTATTTTGAGACCTTGAACCCCAAGGTTGTAATATACGAAGTTTATCCTGCTACCTTCCACTTTGACGGAGTAGAGTCATCTCTGGACTTAATTTCCAATGATAAAAATGATTTTTATTCGTTGGAAATGGTTTTAAAAATCAATAACATTAAGACCTATAACACCTTTTTTTATTGCGTTATACGAGATTTTTTAGGACTAAACGAATCGTTCACGGAGTCTCCGTATAAAGGTAATAATAAGTATATATCAGGCGGATATGTGGAAAATAAAATGGATTATTTTAAACCTTATCCATTGGAAGAAAAAGAGGTAACAATAAAAGATTCTCAATTTGAACCTTTTGTTGAAATAGTTGAGGAGTTGAAACAAAGGAATATTGAGTTAGTACTAGTTTACGCACCGATTCCAAGAGTTAATTATGACAGCTATACGGATACAACGTATTTTGACAGCTTAATGAGTACTTATTCAACGTATTACAATTTTAATGAGATTGTCACTTTAGAAGATTCAGTGCATTTTATTGATTCTCATCACCTAAATCAAAATGGAGTAGAAGAGTTCAATAAAAAACTAATTGAAATATTAGAAAAAGATAATGCATTGTAAGGAGAAAAAGCTATATTTTTATTAAAAAAATCACTCCAATCCTCAGACAAGCAAATAGGCTTTCCTATGCTATCCAACAATACTCTTGAGTACATCGCAGTCCTTGAACAGGAATTTAGTCGCCATGCCAATAGGCAACTGGCATTGCAGCAAGAGGCTTATTTGCGGCATCAATTCCGGTTTTTTGGTATTTCAACCCAGCAAAGAAGAGCGCTCCAAAAACCCTTCTTACAAAAATCCATGTTGCCCCCAAAAACTGAACAGCATGGATTGGTAAAGGTTTTATGGAATAAAAACGAACGCGAGTTTCACTATTTTGGACAAGAACTATCCATTAAGTATTTGAAAGCTACCGAGAAAGAAGACATATTGCTCTATGAGCATATGGTTGCGAATCAATCTTGGTGGGATACGGTAGATATGATTGCCAATAAATTGATGGGCAATTATTTCCTGCTTTTTCCGGAAGAGAGGAAGGAACACATAGACAAATGGTTGAAGTCCAATAATATTTGGTTGCAAAGGAGTGCCCTGCTGTTTCAGTTGAAGTACAAAGATAAAATGGATCTTGACCTTCTGGAACATTGCATTCGTCATCTCCTAGGTTCCAATGAGTTTTTTATCAATAAAGCCATTGGCTGGATATTACGGGAATACAGCCGTACGGACGCAAATTGGGTGAAGAAATTTGTAAGGGAAACGTCCTTAAGTCCTTTAAGCAAAAGAGAGGCCTTAAGGTTGATTTCTTGAAATATAGAAGGAAAAGATCACTTTGGCTACAATTTTTATGTTAACCTCTAGTCCTTCTAATAAATTGATCTCTAAAGATCTGTCTTTGTTCAAAAGCTTTTTGAGACCGGGCTTAAGGTGTCTGAATGTAAAATTAGGTTGCTTTTGCTTCGCTGATTTAATACTTTTCCGAAAAAATTAGCCTGATGAATCGAATACTATTTTTCTTGACCTTCCTTTTAATGATCAATGCCTGCACTGAAAAAAAGAGGAAGTGACTTTTAAAGTGATGGCATGGAATATCTTACATGGGGGCAATGATATACCAAAGGGCCCTGAGGAGGTCATTCACATCATTCAGGAAATAGATCCGGATGTAATATTGATGGTAGAAACTTATGGTTCAGGCAAAAGAATTGCAGATTCTCTGGGATATAATTTTCATTTAATTGCTGAGGAGGGGACTGCCTTGGATGATAAAAACATCAACTTATCCATATTCTCTAAGTTTCCCTTTGGTGAGCGTATAGACACTAAATTCCCTTTTTATTTTGGAGGACGAGAAGTGTTAATAAATGGTCGAACTATCCGCCTTTTTTCTAACTGGTTTCATTATTTACCTTGGGAAAATGAACCTGAAGAAATGGGGATGAGTACCGCTGAATTGCTTGATTGGGAAAAGACAGAAACCCGTTACAATATGATTCAAAAGGTTCTTCCCTACCTCAAAAAATACAGTGCCTCCACTGATTCAATTCCTGTGATTTTCGGGGGTGATTTGAATAGCCCTTCACATTTGGATTGGGGAGAAGAGACCAAGGAAATTCACAATGGATTGCAGGTTCCCTGGTACAGTACTAAGGTTTTAGAAGAATTAGGTTTGATTGATACTTACAGAACTTTACATCCTGACCCGATATCCCATCCGGGGATCACTTGGGACAGTAAAGGGGTGAAAGATGAACACCGGATAGACTATATATTTTATAAGGGGGATGCCTTAAAGCCCGTTGCTTCAGATTCCCACAATGCACACTTGGGTGAACCCTTTTCCATCAATGGCAAAACTTTTCCTTACCCTTCAGATCATGGGTTTGTTGTGACTACTTTCACCTTTTAATGTTTGCTTTTTGAAGCATAATGGGACTCGAAAATTCGATATTTAAATAAGGCTACTACAATGGCCCCACCAATTCCATTACCTAATAGCGTTAGGACAAGGAATCCCAAATAATCGCTAAGAGAGATATGATCTGAATAAAAGAAACCGGCAAAAACCTCTATATTCCCTACGATGCTGTGGTGAAAACCTACAAAGCCTATGGTGCCGGTAATTAGGATAATCAATAAGATTCGGGTTAAGGCTTCAGTGGTACTGTTTAATAGCCAAGTTAAAAGCCCCATCAGCCAACCTGCAAAAATGGAGCTCAGCAGCAATACCCAATAACTTTGGTTTAAGATATGAACGGAAATTTTTACCATGGTTTCTCTATCAAAAAGTTTGAGTTGGGAAGCCAAATCTCCTACAAAGAAAACAAATAAAATTCCCCCAAGAGATTTCCAATAATGACTATAGACCAGATGGTCAAAAGTTCCAGAATTGACCTTTGACCATTTAAAACAGGTAAAGCCAAAACGGAGGTTTGTTCGGTAAACAATATGGATTTACCTAAGATCACCATGATAAATCCCAATGGGTAAACTAGGCCGAATAATTTAAAGATTGTATTTTCCTCAAGATTTCCTTCAAAAGTAAAAAACAAGGTAGCAACCAACAGGTAACTAAAACCTATTTCCAAGCCGGCAATGCAAGCACTTAAAAATATTGCCCGATTATTTATTTTAAATATCCCCTCCCCTTCATGTATTACACGGCTAAGGATCTCAGTATATTTCCCCGATTCTTCTATCTCATTGGATTTTTTCTCCAAGTCCTGTTGGTGTTCCTTTTGGTCTTTGTGTGCTTCCTTCATAAATTAAAGATTAGGATTGGATAGAAAATTAGTACTTAGAATTAACCAAGATAAAAAGATTAAGTTTCTTAAAAATCCGAAACTTATCAGATTCAACCAATTAGCTTTTCTACGCTTTCTTTGTAAGATTCACCCACTGAAAATTCCAATTCACCCAAAAAGAGACTGCTTTTACGGATGGAAGTAATTTCATCTATTGCCACCATATAAGATTTATGAATTCTGATAAACTGCTTAGGGGTAAAATGGAAACAATTTCCTTGAAACTCATCCGGACTACCAATGGCTGGGTATTATTTTTCAAGTAAAATTTAAGGTAATCCCCATATCCTTTAAGCCATAAAATATCTATAAACTTTAACTTCACTTGGCTGTAATCTACATTCACAAAAAAATGGTCGGGGTCTTTGGTCTGATCATTAGTTTGAGCAGTTAACATTCCAAAACGGTCTTTGGCTCGGTTACATGCTTTCAAAAAACGGTCCATAGGAACAGGTTTTAGCAGGTAATCTACTACATCTAAGTCAAAACTTTCTAGGGCAAATTCTTTGTAGGCGGTGATAACAATGGCCAAAGGTTTTTTTCAAGGCTAGAGATAAACTGTAGGCCTGTTAATTCGGGCATTTGAATGTCTATAAAGATAAGATCTACCTGCTGCTTCTGCATTTCTTCCATGGCATCAAAAGCATTGTCGCAGGTAGCTACCAAATTTAGGAATGCTATTTTGTTTATATATTTTTTAAGCAGTTCAAGGGCAAGAGGTTCATCATCTATGGCAATACATTTTATCATGAATTGAAGGTTTACGAAAATGCTTTTCTTATTCTATAGCTTATGAAGAATAGTTTGGAATTTCCCCATTTGGTTATTGGTATGCTGTTAATTTTATCAGCAACGCTTCCTTCTTCAATATATTCGTTTTTACTTTAAAATGAAACTTTCTTTAGCGTGCATCTATTTCAAGCCTCTTGTTTTACTAAAGATTTGCCATTAAAAAAATCACCTAGCCCTAAAAGATGTGGCCGGGTGATTTATCAATCGAGGAATAAAACTTGTGCATCTCGCTACGGAAATATTGTATCCACAATGAGCTCCTGAGCTGCTTTTTTGATTAATCAACCTGTATGTTTTTTGGTAGACTTTCTTGCCATCTTTTACGGTGATAGTATAGTTTCCTTTGTTGGCTTTTTCAAAATTAAAAGTTTTAACAATATTAGCTTGGCTAATTAATGTTTCTCCAAAGAACTGGGCATCCGCCTCATTTTGAATTTTGATGTTCACTTTGGATAGGCCTTTGTTTTCCAAGTTGAGATGAACCTTTTGGCCTTCTTCTTCAAATACAGAAGGAGTGCTGGATTCTATTTTATTGATGCTAGTAACCATTTTGTCTTTTATAGCTACAGAGTATACTATTGTACTGGCTTCGTTATTCACATTTAGATGGTAAGTACCGGAGTGAAGGTTTTTTAGGTTAAATAATTTTGAATAATCAGTATCTATCACATATTCGTAAAATAAGGTGTGTCCATTTTCATCACTGATGGAGACGGAAGATGCTTGGGAAGGTGCATTCATTTTAAAAACCAGGCTTGTAGCTTCACTTCCCTTGGTCAAACTTGTGCTTGGTTCTTCGGCCATTGAAGTTAAAGAAACTAACATCAATGCGGCAATTGCGGAACTTTTAAGTATGTTTTTCATGATAATATTTTTTTGAATGTTTGATTAATAATTGTCTGTTTGTGATTGAATTATGGCTCAAACATAAGTAGCCTAAAGCATCCTTTTTAGAAGCTGCGATGAAAGCAAAAAAGTCTGCGATGAAAAAGGGAAAGTTTGCGATGAAAAATTTTGGCTACAGGTGAAAAATTGAGGTTACTTGGGTTTTAATGGTTTAGGGCTTTCTAAATAATTAAACTTGAAGTGAATATATAAACTTACTTCTTAATATTTGAAAAATTGAATGAGGGTAAAATCATTAATTTCACCCTCATTTTTCATAAAATAAGCAATCTAATTATGCTAGGCTTAGGTTTCTCTGGTTTTCTTATTCTCTTAAATCTATTCGACTTTTTGAAACTCCCAAATTAGGATTTCTCCCGGCGCCAATTCTAATTCCAGTAAGTCTCCACTATGAACGATTGAATTTTTGTTGAGGAGTTCTCCTATAATGGGTATCAATCGGTAAGAAACCTTATTTTTATGGTGGATTAAATTTTCATCCAATTTTATTTTATACTTCTTATAGGAGGATTTATTTGGGTTGTGGAAGGAGATATATCCTCCTTTATCATTCCACCCACTATAGCCATACACTTCTTGTTTGTTCGGGTCGCCACCGTGCATTTGGATATATTTAAAATAAGGAAAGGCATGGTGAACCCATTTGAGTCCCTCGGCTAAAACATCCCAATCTACCTCAGATAACTCCTGTGTTTTTAAATACAATTCTACAAACCCAGTACCTCTGGAAAGGTTCATCATCAGGTAGTTAAAGAAATCTTCCTTGCTTTCACCGGTTTTTGTCTTTTTAGGTTCATGATTAAAAAGGGAATTCATCGGATATTGGGTTTTTTCTTTGATCCAGGTGTCATAATAAACTCCATCCCTGTAAACAAGTTCCTCGGTTCTGGAACTGCCCCCGGCGGCATCCCCTGCATTGATCATCCAGACAGCATCTACATACATGAGCCACCAAGGGCTTAGATAAGCGCCGTTTGAAATGACGATATATACTTCAGGATTAATTTGATGTTGTTGCTTGAATATTTCTATAAGTTTTTCTGTCCCGGCGACCAAATAATAAGTTTTCAATGCATCATATTTAGCATCATTGAGCAGGCTATCTGATGGGCTTAATCCATCGGTGTCCAGCTGTGGCATTTTCGGTAGGCCGTAATCGCTTCCGTCTAATTCAAATTCCCGAATGTTCAGGTGACCAAAAATCCCATCCAGTTTAAAATAGGTGACTCCCTGCAGGGTTAAATCCAACATTCTTTTTTCTAGCAAACCCATATACTTGGGACCGGCAATGCTCATCCAATTACCCAAAATTTCAAAACCTTGCCGGCCTAGTGGTTTTGCTGCCGGCTGAGCACCAAAAAGTAATCCCGGACTAAGCCAAAGTCCAAGATTTGAATCTACTGTCCTCATTTTTTCAAAACTTCCGGAAAAATCCATGTCAAACTTTTCATTGATCTTCCATACTTCATCAGACCAGTCTGCATGAACATCTTGCCAACCATCGTCAATTACATATGCATTTAAAGGCGGAACTCCACGATTTATTACAAGCTCTTGATGTACCTTATTCACACTGGTGATAAATTTTTCTTTGCTTACCGCTTGGCCATAATCAAACCAGCTATTGTACTGAACTTGTAGTCTTAGAGGTCGTATCCTGATATTATCAATATAGGCTTGAAAAGTTTTTCCCAAACCATCACTGTCCTTTCCAATCCCTGTTACTGATGAATAGGTCAAATAAGTATCACCGGCCTTAAGTGATTTTCCCCATAAATAGCCACAGTATGCAGTTTGATCCGAATCTACAAAATTGTCACTTGCAGGGAATTCAATGCCCATAAAAATGGGAGCGTTTTGCCCAAAGAGAGGTTGTCCCAACCCCGGTTTCCACTGTGCAGGTCCTTGAGCAGTAATCCGTTTCAGCTGATAAGGCTGAACCAGGCCTCCATCAATAACATCTAAGTCAATCCGTTCTAATACCAGGTTAATTTCGGTTTTTATCTTTAGGAATTTTCTGGTGTAAAACTCATTTTCATCCAATGTGTAGGTCAATTCCACAGACATTTTTCCCTGTTTTTCCTTTAAAAGAAAAGTCAGGCGATGTGGTGAATTATCCAATACTCTATCCAGGACAAAATCCACTGAACTTAATGTTTCGGATGTGTTTGGTTGATCGGTTCCTTCAGAAACTCTCAGTTGAAACTCAACTTTTGTATGGATTGGAATCTTTTCACCTGTCAATTTATTTTCAATTTGGGTGGTTTTTAAAACTCCATCCTGAACCTCAATGGTTTTAATTATATGGCTATTTGAAAGTGTATAAATTTTTTCGGAATGATTTTGCCCTAAGCTGACAAAAGCGAGAAGGCAATAAAGCCCTGAAAGACTAATTATTTTTATCATTTTAATAGGAATCGTAATAGAAGGGATTGATTTAATTGATTACAAACCACTGCTGGCTTTTTGCAGGAATATTGATGGGAAGACTTATGCTATAATCTCTATTTAGGCTGATGGATAGTTTTTCCCCATTTTGGTTTGTCAATACCGCTTGTTCGGAAAGGCCGGTATAATACAGGTTGACCTTGATAGTTTTGACAACAGGCACTTTCAGAGGATTGTAAAGCATGATCAGTCCTTTATCTTTCCCCTCCGGGTTGACATGTAGCAGTCCGTCATAATCCTTTCCATCGGGTCTTCTAATATGTACAATATCACTGTCCAATACTTCTCTGTGTTCCTTATAAAAGTCCACCCACTTCTTCACTATTGCTTTGGTTTGGGGACTGTCATACAGTTGTGGTCCTCGGTAACAGGCTTGTACCCCTGCACCAAAGAGGTTGGCCAACCTTTGTTCGTAATGGGGCAAATGGTCTTTCAATGGCTCAATTGTGGCTTCTTTACCGCCGCCATGGTACTCCACCAAAGGAACAAACATCCAGCCCATGGAAGGCGTTTTTTGCCAAGTGCCATCATAAATATTTTGCCTTTCTATGATTTCCTGTTGGGCTCGAGGAAGGGACCAGTTGGTCTCACGGTATCCCATTCCAGTCTTATTGCTTCCTGCCATAAAGTAATGATCCGGCACATTGAGGAAAATACCCTTGCTTCTGCACCATTCGTAAAATTCCCTGATGGTTTCATATTGGTTCCATTGGGAGTCGTCTAAACCGGAATGTCCGGGATGATTATGGCTGGCACATACATCTCCGGGGTAACTGCCATCGTGCTCCAAAATATCCTGCCCTGTTTTTTCGTAAAAAGCATAAAGCTTTTTGAAATATTCTTGTCCCCATTCACTTTCAAGGCAAGGGGAATTGCCAAATCTTGGTTTTTTTCCTTCGGGCATGATGACATCATTCTCTTTGTCTATGCTCCTGCTGGCCAAAAGAGAATACCCCCCAAAGCAATGCCCTTTTCATGGGCGTAGTCGGCGAGTTTTTTCATTCTGCCTAAGTTTTCGGGGCTGTCGTTTTCAATTTCAAAACCACTACCAAATGTCATGATTACCATTTCAAAGCCTACTTCAGCACATTGATCAATGGCTTTTTTGACAGAAGCATTGTCGGCATTCCGAACATGCATCATAATGGGGTTTTCGGTAGCCCAAGGTGCCTGAGAACGGTACATCCTTTTTCTGCCAGACCGATTCGCTCCCGGTCCCAGCTGTCATGAAATAGCTCCCAGGTTCTGAAACTTTTCATGCTTTCCCCCGGAGCCAAGGTTTTCATCGGACCCAATTTAGGGTAAGCTTCGAGCAAGGTAGGTGTCTTCATATTGTAATTCACCTGAGTTTTGTAAGCGGGGTCCGAATTCCAAGCAATGCTGCTAGAGTATAGATTATCTGGTGACATGCCTCCAAAACGGAAATCTGTTTCTACAGACAGGTTGGGTTTTTTCCAAATTTCTTTATCATCCACTGCACTTTCTGCCTCCACCAAAGCAAGAATTTCACTTTTATAACGGTCAACAACTATTTTTTGGCCGGAATTATTGATTACCTCAATCCACTTAGAAAGAAGAGGGATACCATCATACAATTCGTAGAAAATCTTCACCTGGAGGTCCTTCAAATACTTAAATCGGTTCAATTTATCTTCTTTGGCATTTTCTCGGAGCTCTCCTAAAATCATTACCTGGTTAATATGACTTCTTCCTCTTTCTCCGGAAGTGATAAAATCACCGGCACCGGCTTTTTGATCCATTTTACCTACTCTAAGTGCGGTAATAGGACTTTTGTCTGAAGGGATCTTTGCCAAATGATTGAAATCCTTGCCTGTGTAAGAATAGGAGAAGGTTAGGCCATCCGGTAGCTGTTCTGCCCTTAGGAAAACTTTCTTTCCGGCTAGTAATTTCCCAATCCTTTTTTCATTCTTCCCATCATATACACCAAAACTAAGATCTCCTGTTCTCAGGTTAAACTTGTATAAGGCTCCATTTTTTGATTGCAAAGCCATTCCCGGCCCCCAGCTGCCGGACTTATCAGTGCCCGGATCGATTTCTACAATCCAAACTTTACTCGTAGCCTTAACTGGCATGCTTGCATAGACGTATTGATTGGCCAATGCCATGATTTCACCGGCCTTGCCTTCATTGATAAAAGAATTTCTCTCATCTGCTTTTGATGCAAAGACTTCCCAAGTTTCCTTCAAATCTTTGAAATCATCCATGAACAATACTTTTCTGCCTTGGTCGGTATTGCTTTGGTTTACAAGATTGGTGATCAGTTTTTGGCTAAATCCGTAGGTGAAAACCAGTTGTTTACCGGGTGCAGGCCAATCCAGGTCTTTAGGCATCCATTCCGGCCTTTTCTTCCAATCAAATCGGGGTTCTGTATTGCCGACGCGGTAGTCGAGCAGGTTTAAAGCAGATGGGTGGGCTTCCATTTGTTCCACCCATTTGTCGAGTAGGTAGTTTTGTACCGGCTGCCCAACTAAGCCCCCGACCTGAAAATTTAAACCATCAATGCTTACTTCTGCCTCTGGTTTTATTGCGCGAAGCATGTTTTCACCCGTCATTAAGTTTTCCAGGCCGACAGTAGCTCCACCTTTGCTAATGTCGAATACTCTACTGATCAGTCCATTACTTAGCACGATTTGGCCATTGGGTTTGGAGTAGGTTTTAGTTTTTGTCTGTGGAGTGGCGATCAACCAATCTTTGCTGACTTTAATTTTTTCCTTGTCATAGGGAGGAAGTTCAGTTCTCTGCTGCGCATCAAGATTTAATGCGAAAATGCTTACAAGAACCGTAAATAGCAGCTTTAGTTTATTGTTCATTTTATAGGTGGAATTTTGAGGCTATATTTTTTTTTGGGAGAAGTGAAGCATTTCTATACCTGTCTTTTACTGAGGGTTTACAGGAAATATTCTTTAAAATTATAATGTGTTTTGCATGATCAACCCTGGGTTTATCAAGTTTAGTGAAATAAAGATTTAAAATGTCACAAAATAAAGATTCACCTTTATATATTGCAACTGGGCTCCACAACTGATTTTGATTTTTCAATTTTCCCTCAGTCAATATAATTGTACAATTGAAATACAATATATAGACTATCTTAATTAGATAAAAAATAATCATTGCCCCATTATTGTCTAGGCTTAAGCCTTCTGCAACTGCGTTTGGCTTACTAGAGGACTTGTTTATCTTTCAGGAAAGGTATTTGGAAAAAAGATAAAAGAACAATTGTCGTCAAAGCAGTAAGTGAATTCTTTAGCCCATTAAAGGACATAAGCACCCTTAGTATTGCCTAGAGAAGATTAACATTAAACCAAATACAAAGACCTATGAAATTTTTCAAATTACTTTTCTTATCCATATTGGGCATTACCTTATATGCTTGTGAGGATAAGGTGCAGCAATCTCATATTACGACTGATATTTGTGTGTTAGGAGGTAGCGAGGCTGGGTTTACTGCAGCAATTCAGGCTGCTAGGCTTGGGAATAAAGTGATCCTTATAGTGCCTACCGGGCATCCCGGAGGGATGGTGGTAGAAGGACTTGGAAAAGACATTCGATTTGGAAGCGCTCGAGTGATAGGAGGAATAGCACGCGAATTTTATGAGAAGGTGGAGGCTTATTACGGGCAAAAGGCCGATTTTGAAAATCCAAAATGGTATTCAAAATATGAGCCTTCAGTTGCTGAAGCGGTAATTGAACAGATGCTGAAAAATGAAGACAACATAACCCTCATAAGAAATACCCGAATAAGGGAAAAAAATGGGGTAGTAAAAAATGAGAATAGGGTAGAAAAGGTTATCCTTAAAAATGGCTCAGAAATAAAGGCCAAAGTATTTGTTGATGCTTCCATAGAAGGTCATTTGCTGCATTTTGCTGGAATAACTACTGAAACAATTCGTGAGGGGAATGAAAAATATGGGGAGAATCTTAATGGAGTTCAGGAAGTAAATACTTTTAAGCAGTTTACAGTAAAAGTTGACCCTTATATTATAGAAGGTGATTCTACAAGTGGACTAATCCCTACCATTCAAGCTGGGGAATTAGGAAACCATGGAGATCCCAGCCATTATATTCAGGGCTTTTGTTTTAGGATGTGCCTGACAAAAGATGAGCAAAACATGCTACCAATTAATAAACCTGAGGACTATGTACCTGAAAGGTATGAAATTTACAGAAGGTACCTGAAAGAAGGAGGCCAGCTCTTCAAGCCAGAGGCCAATAGGCAGAATGGGAAAACGGACATAGGCAGTTGGCACGATCTATCGGCAAATCTTTATGGAGAGAATTGGGAATACCCAGAAGGGGATTACGAAAAACAGGACAGTATTATTCAATATCACCGTTCTTTTACTTTAGGCTTGCTGTGGTTCTTACAAAACGACGAAAGTGTGGACAGTCTTACCAGGGCCAATTGGGAAGGGTGGGGTTTGCCTAAAGATGAGTTCACCGACAATGGCAATTGGCCACGGCGCCTCTATATTCGAAGTGGAAGACGAATGGTATCTGAATACGTCATCACTGAACACAATGTCGATATTAAGGTTAAAGATACTGTTTCAGATCCGATTGCGATAGCATGGTGGCCGCCGGATGTGCACCACGCCAGAAGAATTGTAAAAGATGGCAAAGCTTATAATGAAGGGTTTACCCATGTAGAAAACGATGGAACTTGGAAACCTTTTAAAATCTCGTTTCAAGCCACAGTGCCAAAGAAAGATGAATGTAGTAATGTATTGACGCCTACCTGTCTTTCCTCAAGCTATGTGGGTTATGGAAGTATTCGAATCGTTCCTACTTTTATGATAATGGGTCAGAGTGTTGGAGCAGCAGCGGCTATTGCGGTTAGTGAAAATGTAGATGTTCAGGATATACCTTATTCGGAATTGGAAAAGGTCTTGCTGAGTCAGAATCAATTGCTTGCTCTTCCGGATGATTGGTTGGAAATAATTACTATGAATAATTAATAGGGAAAAGTATGTAAAAACAGCCGGTGGTCTATATACCTCCGAAAGCTTTAAACTCAGGTTGATTGGCAACGGTATAAAGCCATCTATTGTGGTAACTAAAGATTTTGTCATCATCGCTGTAAAAACACAGTAAACGGAAATTGAAAAACATAAAAAAGCCTCTGCAATTGTTGCAGAGGCTTTTATACTATTTTGATTTAAGTACTACCTGCGGAAATAATAAAAATGTCCATCTTCAGCACCGGCCAAAACGTCCCAAGTGCCATTATTATCCCAATCTACGAATGTTGGACTGGTGGTGTGACCGGCTAGGATTTTCTCAGAAATAGGGCCTTTGTGATTGAATATGACTTTATCCGGGCTTTCACTTACATTTTCAAATAGTGAAATGTTAACGCTGTTGACCAATAGGTCCAGGTCCCCATCATTGTCCCAATCCATAAAACTGATTTTTCTTCTTCCACTGCTGCCTGCATCGGAAATGTTGAGCCTGAGGATGCCTGGATTGGTATCTTCTACTTTGTCTTTGTTGGTAAATGTGGAGCCATTTTCTCCGTAAAAGATGCGTTTTCCGGGCTGAAGAATTGGTGCTCCCTCCCCTTCTTTTCCTTCAAAGTAGGCAAGGTAACCTTCATGATCCAGCATCACCAAATCCATAACCCCATCTTTGTTCCAATCTATTGCAAATGGAGTGGTTCTCCATTGTGTGACCAATTCATTGGCCTTAGGTTTCCACCAGTTCCAATCAGGATAAGTGGAGATTGGCCTTTCCAATCCACTATTACAGGCTGAGGGGCCAATAAGCCATTCCCTGTATTCTTTATCCATTCCACTCTTCCCCAAATAGAGTTAAAGATGATGTCTTTCTGACCGTCTCCATCCCAATCCGCTACGGATAAGGTGGTATAGCCCCACTTGGCTTCTGCAGGCCCCTGAATGGACCCATTATCACCTGCCTGAATTCTTATTGGCTCACCATCCGTTTCGAGCAATTTTGGTTCAGCCCATTTCGGTTTAACGGCACCATCCAAATTTTCAATAAATGCAAAATGACCTGCAGAGTTTCCTGCAATAATATCCTCGTCTCCATCATTGTCCCAGTCCACACTTACAGGTGTTACCAAAGCACCAAATTTTAAATTGTCAGCTTGCTGTCTGAAGTAATTTGGGGATGAAAAAATGGGGAGTCCATCTTCTGTTTTACCGGTATTTTTTATCAAAGCTACACGACCATCTTCATCACCTACCACTAAATCTACATGTCCATCTTTGTCCCAATCAAGGGCTACAGGAATAATCATTTCAAGATTCATTGCAATGATTCCCTCTTCATTTTCAAGATATCGCCCTTCTTTATAGACAGGATTTTCTCTTGTTCCCTTATTTTCAAAATAGGTTAATTTATCTAGAAATTCCCCACATATAAGGTCTAAGTCACCATCTCCATCAAAATCAGCAAAATTTGGTGACGGAGCGCCATATACATTTATTTCTTTACCTCCGGCCTGGATTCTGCCTCGGTTTTCATATTGGCCATCTTTGTTTTCCAATAAGTACACAAAGCCATAAAGGGGGCCGTTGGTCCAAACACCCTCCTCATTGTAGGCGTCGTCCCAGCCATAAGCAGACCAGTCATCCATCCCTACAATTACGTCTAGGTCACCATCTCCATCATAGTCAACCATTTTCCATTGATTAAATCTTGGTTTTTTACCTAGGTCTTTGGTTAATTCTTCAATGGGAAAGAGTGCTTGTTCCTTGGATGCCAAGTCGGATTTAAAATCCACCAGTTCTGCACCGGGGATCAAAACCTTTACACCTTGAGAAGTGTGAGAAACCTGTACTTTAGAAATCGCATCGCCTATTCTGACCGGAGGAGCAAAATCCGGAAAATCTTCACCACTTGTGTTTTCAAAAAGTAAAGCCCATTAAAGGGTTTGTCAGGACAGGATACAAGCATGTCCATGTCCCCATCGCCATCATAATCCATAGGTAATGGCCAGGCCCACAGGCCTACACCTAAAAATGAACTTGTGCCGGGATTATTGTATTTGACAATTTCGAAGTCAGTTGATTCAATTGCTTCATTTTCAACAGTTTTGGGGCCTGCGCATGCCACAACTAAGGCAAGCATTGGCAAAATCAAGGGGCTTTTATTAAGGGAATACTTTAATTTCTTCATTTTAATAAGTTGGGGTTTATGTTTCATGCGATATGCTATTGTTTACACATTTATGACTAAAAGTCATGGATTGATAAAAAATACTATTGAATAAGTAGCATAGTCCATTTGGATAAAATTCATTGTCCCTAATTACATTAGGTAAGAGAAGTACAGTTTTATACTGTTGTTACCCAATTATTAGTAAAGTGGCCATTCGGAATGCTAATCTTTCTTAAACAACTTAAGTTTTCTTTCATTAAATATCTTAAATATTATTGAATTAGCACAATCCAATTATAGGATCGGCTTTTGGGATTGTGAAGCTCCATTGGAAATTGCCATTATTATTTTAATTCTTAAAACAGTGATGGAGTAGAGATTAAGGCATGGAGTAATCTGTAGGATGAGAAAATTTTCTCATTAAATTTCTTATTATTTTTATTTGGAATTAATCCAAATAGAGGTACATTCGCATTATTGATTTTAATAATAATTAATCTAAATAAATGAAAAGGATTTTGCTTTCGGCTTTTTTATTGCTCAATTTAATATCCTGTGCCACAGGTGAAAAAAATCAATTGAGCTATCAGAAGGTGGTAGCCCTCAAAAGATTATCACTGCAGGAGGGACCATTACAGAAATTGTATATTCCCTTGGTTTTGGTGATCAAATAATAGCTACCGACCGAACGTCAACTTATCCTAAGGAAATGCAGGCCCTTCCTAGTATAGGTTATAGAAATCAAATCAAGTCTGAAGGAATATTGTCACTTTCCCCCGACATGGTTTTGGTTGAGGAAGGATACCTATCTGAGGAGGTAGTCAGTCAGTTGAAGCTAATGGACCTAAAAATTCATTTTTTCAAAAAGCAACCAACCCTGATGAGACGAAAAACCTTGTAAGGGATTTGGCAAGGCTCTTTGAAGTACCTGATACTGGGGAGCAAATCAATGAAAACATAAACAAAGATTTAAAGCGGTTGGAGGCTTACTTGTTGAAAGAACAAAGAGACAGCCTCACTGCAGCTTTTGTTATGGCAAGGGGACCTGAGACCCTATTTATAGCAGGAGAAAATACCTTTGCCGAAGAAATTTTCAATTTGGCAGGAATAAAGCTGGCAGCCAAGGGCTTTAAAGAGTTTATCCCATTGACACCAGAATCGCTGGTAAGCATGTCTCCGGATTACCTTGTCTTATTTGATTCTGGACTAGAAAGTCTGGGAGGTTTAGAAGGGCTTGCAGCTGTCAATGGAGTAAAAGAAACTGAAGCTTTTAGAGAAAAACAAGTTTTGAGTTTTGAGGGACATTATTTGTCAGGTATGGGGCCTAGAGTAGGGCAAGTAGCCTTGGAACTGGCTAAAAGTGTAAGGGGAAAATGATAGTATCAGGGTTAGTGAAAAGTAAAAAGCATTTGAATTATTGGGTGCTACTGTCCTTGACAGTGATTCTATGCTTCGTTTTACTCATTTCCCTAACCAAGGGTGCCTATTCTCTTGATTTATCGGAGGTGATTGCAATTATTTCAAATTCGATAGGCTTTGATTTGTCGGGCTTTGAAAGCAGGTCTGCAGGTGTATTATTGCAGATAAGATTGCCACGAATATTACTAGGAGTATTGGTAGGTGGAGGATTAGGAATTGCCGGAGCAGCTTTGCAAGGTTTGTTTAGAAACCCACTAGTGGAACCAGGTCTAATAGGGGTGAGTAGTGGCAGTGCCTTGTTTGCTGTCATATTTCTTGTTTTGCTTCCTGGCATTGTAGGTACCGTTCCTCTACTTGCTGATTTTGGATTGCCTATGTTTGCTTTCGTTGGTGGTCTATTGCATGTGTTGGCCGTGTATTATTTGGGAACCGGAAATGGGGGAGGAAATACTGCCACCATAATTCTGGCAGGGGTGGCGATCAATGCAATGGCAGGTGCTTTGATTGGGCTCACTTTGTTTTATGCAGATGATGCTGCATTGCGAAGCTTCACCTTTTGGGGTCTGGGTGATTTAAGTGGCGCATCATGGCAAAAGCTTCCCATAGCCGCCATTTTCATTTGTATCCCCTCACTTTTATTAATGCGGGGAGCTAAAAATTTGAACGCAATGGCTTTGGGAGAGAAAGAGGCCTTTTATATGGGAGTAAATGTAAAGCAAACGAAGGTCATATTACTCGTGGCCACGGCTTTAATTGTAGGCGTTGCGGTATCATTGTCCGGAATGATAGGCTTTGTAGGCTTGATTGTTCCCCATCTTATGCGGATTTGTTTCGGTGCGGACCATAAGTTGGTTTTACCCGGATCTTTCTTATTGGGTGCAATTTTATTGAATTTCTCAGATCTACTAGCTAGAACCATTGCCATTCCTGCCGAAATGCCAATTGGTGTGATTACCTCCTTACTGGGAGCACCTTTCTTTATGGGCTTGATATATAATTTGAAAAAATAATCTAATATGCTATCTGCATCAAATATTCAATTACGGACCAAAAAGCGGACAATTCTTGACGCTACCGATTTAGCTATTCAGCCGGGTGAAATCATGGCCATATTGGGTCCAAATGGGGCAGGTAAAACTACGCTTTTTAATTTGCTTTCAGGGGATTCAACTTCTTCTTTTGGGGTTGTAAAATACAATGGAAAGAATATTGCCGGACTAAAGGCCAATCAAATGGCAGAGATGCGGGCAGTAATGCCTCAATATTCTACGGTTAATTTTCCTTTTACCGTCCGGGAAGTCGTGGAGTTAGGGCTAATCTCTAAACAAGCCAAGAACCCTGAAAAGGTACTGGATGAGGTCATGTCATTGACTCAGATAGATCATTTGCAGCAGCAGGAATATGAACAGTTGTCGGGAGGGGAAAAGCAAAGGGTTCAACTTTCGAGAGTATTGGCTCAAGTTTGGGAAAAAAACCTTTCCCAAGGTATGTCTTGCTGGATGAGCCCACCTCTAGCTTAGACATTGCTCAACAACATGCCATGCTTGAGGTTTTGAAACAGTTAAAAAGCAGAAATATTGGTGTGCTTGTAATTTTGCATGACTTGAACCTTGCCGCTCAATATGCCGACAAAATCCTTCTTTTGAAAGCCGGGAAGGTATGTTATTGTGGACCACTGAAGTCCGGCCTGAATGAATGCTTGCTCGAAAAGGTATTTGATCATCCCATTCGCTTAATGCACTGCGTTGGTACCGATCAATTGATAGTACACTGTTCCAATAAATCCAAAATGTATCCATCAACCCGGCTTGTTCAATAAATAGGAATTGACTTTTCGGTTCTAAATAAAACGCTTAAATAAAGAATAAAATGGAAACCATACCCAGCACTTTGAATACTTTGAAAGCTTCTTGGGAAGCTTTGAAAACGCAAAATCCAAAACTAAGGATAAGAGATGCAGCCAAACAGTTAAACGCTTCAGAGGCGGAATTAATCGCCACCGGACTTGGACAAAATGTGGTTCGGTTATCAACTGATTTTATTGACCAAGTTAAAAAATTCCCCAAGCTTGGGAAGGTAATGGCACTAACCAGAAGTGAAGGCTGTGTTTTGGAACACAAAGGAAGATTCCAAAAAATAGAAATTCATGGATCAGGATCCCATCAAATAGCTACAGTGATAGGTCCTATTGAGCAAAGGGTGTTTTTTAGCGCTTGGAAATATGGTTTTGCTGTTCGTAATGAAAGTCCAAGAGGCCCTTTATTTAGCTTACAGTATTTTGATGGTCAAGGAGACGCAATAATGAAAGTCTATATTCAGGGAGAGTCAGATGAAGCTTATGCCAATCAGTTGATTTCAGAACACTTGGATCCCGATCAGTCTCCAGCACCGGAACCAGTGGCTTATGAGGTGCCTGAATATACTTGTAGGGAAAATTTGGATTTTGAAAGCTTTTCTTCTGACTGGGAAAATATGAAAGATACCCATGACTTCTTTGGCATGCTGCGCAAATACAAATTGAATCGCTTGAACGCAGTGGAATGGATTGGTGAGAAGTGGGCCTATCCTGTAGATAAATTATCTGCTAGAAAAGTGGTGAATTTTGCCGCTGAAACGGAACTGCCCATCATGATTTTTGCCGGCAATAGGGGGAATATCCAAATTCATCAAGGTAAGGTAAAGCATATTAAACAGCTGGGAGATTGGCTCAATGTAATGGATCCTGATTTCAATATGCACCTTAATGAACAGGTTATAGATAAGGCTTTTGTTGTTCAAAAAAATACCGAGGATGGGCTTGTTTCTGCCTTGGAATTGTTTGACCAAAATGGAGAGATGATAGGGCAATTTTTTGGATTAAGAAAACCGGGAATCCCACAAAACAAGGCTTGGAAAAATCTAATAGATGGTTTGAGTTAAAGATACGACAGAGGTAATAGTCCACTGATGAAAAAAATTTAAACAAATGATTAGAATTAATCTAATTAAGCTTAATATGATGATTTTATTCCTTCTCTACCCTTTTTTAGGACATGGGGAGAATGGAGACAAAATCATTGTTGATGACAAGGGGATGCCCTTGCCACAGGCTGTGGTGCAAGTGGACAACTACCCTCCAATAGTTGCCGGGCCTTCCGGGGAGGTTCAAATGACAAAGCTGAATACTGGAAATTCTGTTATTGTTTTTGCCCTGGGGCACGAGTCTAAGCATTATAGTTGGGAAGAATGGTTGAATGCAGAGGTGATAGTCCTGAAGGAGAAGGAAGGAGAGCTGAATGAGGTGGTGGTTTCAGCCACTCGTACGGATCGCACCGTAGAAGATTTACCCATGCCGGTCACTGTGATTGGAAATAAAGCTATTCAGGAGACCGGGGCTGTTCGCCTTTCAGAAGTGCTTAGCGAGCAAACAGGCTTACAAATTGTTTCTAACCATGGCACGGGCTTGCAAATGCAGGGGCTTGATACAGACTATATTCTTGTCCTGCTGGATGGGGAGCCTTTAATTGGCAGAACTGCAGGTACTTTTGACTTGAATCGGATTTCTGTGTCCAATATTGAAAAGATTGAGATTTTAAAAGGGCCGGCCAGTGCCATTTACGGTAGTGAAGCCATGGCCGGTGTAGTAAATATAATCACCAAATCAGGAGGCCATGGAAAGAAAATAGACCTTGGCTTGAGACAGCGGAGCTTGAATACATGGAATCCCTACCTGGAATTTGGCATAAGGAAATCAAATTGGAACATAGATATTCTTTATGATTATTATAAGACAGATGGTTATGATTTAAGTCCAGAAGTGACGGGAAATACCCAAAACCCCTACCAATCCCACAGTGGGCAAGTGAAGCTAGGGACCAAATTGGGGGAAGGATTGAGCTTTAATTTATTCTTGCGTGGATATACTGAAAAAGCTACAGGTGTTTTGGAGGTTGTGGAAAATTCAGGAACAGAATTATTAGATGCAACAGACCAACGCGATGAAATCAATATTAATCCAACACTAAGGTACAAACCCAACAATAATTGGTTATTTACATTAAGGAATATGAGTTCTGTATTTAGTACAAGTTCAGTATCCAAATACCAGAAAGAAGGAACTGTTTTTGATATTCAGGATTTTCAGCAATTTTATCAGCGAACGGAGTTACAGACTGATTACCAACTAGACAAAAAGCAATTGATAAGCCTAGGTTTGGGCTTTTCAGGGGAGTCAGTTGAAGCTACTCGATATGATGAAAAAAACCATTTTAAGGCGACATATTTTTATTTACAACATCAATGGGATCCAACTGATAAGGTTAATATTGTTACCGGTGCCAGGGGAGATTTTCACAGTGTCTATGGTAGTCGATTGAGCCCAAAGCTCTCCGGCCAATACAGGTTCTCTGATAAATTCAGTTGGCAATTATCTATCGGTTCCGGATTTAAGGCACCTGACTTCAGGCAACTGCTTTTAAATTTTAACAATGCTTCAGCAGGGTATTATGTATTCGGTGCAAAATTAGCCAAAGATGGATTGGGAGATCTTGAAGCCAAAGGATTGGTAGCACAAAGGTTAATTCTCCCGGAGAATTTAGGAGAACTTCAAGCTGAACATTCTTGGGCCATAAACACGGGTTTTCGATGGAAACCTGTGGAATCCTTGTTAATAAAAGGAAATTTATATAGAAACGCTTTGCAAAACATGATAGAGACAGCACCCATTGCCCAGCTGGTCTCAGGTCAAAATGCCTTTTCATATTTTAATATCAGCCGAGTGGTCACCCAAGGTCTGGATTTGGATTTTACTTATAAATACAATGATAACTTAAGCATCAGTACCGGTTATGCTTTTTAGATACCCGAGACTTGGATGTTATGGATCAGATAGAGGGAGGAGAGATGTATAAGAAAGATGCCAATAACCAAACCGTCCGTGTTAGCAAGGCTGACTATGGAGGATTATTTAACAGGAGTAAGCACAGTGGAAACTTAAAGGTTAACTATTTGGAAAACCGTACAGGAATCAATTGGGCACTTCGGCTTATATATAGAGGCCAATTTGGATTTTCAGATTTGAATGGCAACCTGATTTTGGATGATGTGGCAGAGTATGCTCCGGGATGGTATACGCTCAACCTGACATCCACAAAAACTTTCAACAATGGAATTTTCTTGGAAGCAGGTGTCAATAATCTGCTAGATAAAACCAGTATTACCCAGCCTAATATGCCGGGAAGGCTACTCTTTGTAGGCATTAAAATACCACTACTAAATTTATAACTATAACACCATACATCAAATGAAAAATTTATCAATGTTTATGTTTTTTGGCCTAGCCATGTTTGTTTTTATGGCTTGCGAATCTGAGACAGAGAATGAGCCTCAATTGCCATTAGTGGCAGAAATGGTAGAAGATCTCTCTGCTCCTAATGATGTAATCGATAGAACTACGGGGCAAGTTTTAGAGGAGATGCCTTTTCAATATTTTAGTTTATCAGAAAACAGGGTGATGACAGTGGATGAAAGCTGGGATTTGGCTTTTAAAGGCACAACTATTCGAACCAATGCGTCCAAAAATGTTAGTGCCGCATTGGTGGATGGGATTTTTCAGGAAATTAAAGAAATTCCTGAAACAGCTTCATTTGCATTGGATACCGAAACAACGCTGGCAATACCTACAGGAAGTGGTAATGGCTGGTACAGCTATAATTCAACAACTCATGCCATAAAGCCTATTCCCGGAAAGGTGATTTTATTGCAGACCAGCTCCGGTAATTATGCTAAGTTGGAAATTTTGAGCTACTATAAAGGAAATCCCTCCGATGAAGAACTAGACCCTCTTACAGATGAAGGAGCTACATATACTTTTCAATATGTGCTTCAGCCCAATGGTACAACCACTTTTGAATAATTATTATTTGCTTGTTTCAGTTTTTGAGTCCTTGTTGATATCTCTGATATTTGGCAGGGACTTTTTTACTTCTTCCAACTCATCATTGATTTTTTTAAGCGTTCAAGAAAGTTTTCGTAATAGTTGACCTTCAGTTTTTTGTTTTGGAGGATGTGATTTAAATTTTTCATAAAACAGATTGGTTTTTTCTAGTAGTTATTTTATTTCCTCAGCTTCTAATTCATAGCAGGTGGTAGTTTTTTGTAATCCATATCGGATACCGTTGTGCACTTCAAAATTTCTATACAAACTTCCATTTTGCCTCCACGCTTGTTGTAGGCCTTCTTGTTTGTCATCTTTGTAATGATAGCTATAGGCCAAGGCTCCATTGGCATACCAACTTTTTTGTTCGCCTTCTTTTTTATCATTGTAATAATTGTACTCAAATTTTAAATTTCCGGTTTCTTCCCAGTAACCCACTTGCTTGCCTAAGGACAGGTTGTTTTTATACATGCGTCTTTCAAAAACTTTTCCATTGGAATAATAGCTTCTATAAGTGCCGTGTAACATTCCCTTGTAAACCGAACTATAGGTCACAATATTGAAACCGATTTGTTTTTTATGAACAATTCCAGAATATTTCTCACCTGATAAATAATAGCGCCCATTTTTATAAGTCAGGCCCGGTGCATTAAAATCTATGGTATCTTTTGGGATTCCCGAGGTGTCGATCTCATAATTAATCGTCCCATCAAAAGAGCTTTCTTCTCCATTATAGGAACATGCGTTCATCCCCACGCACGAGAGGATTACCCATATTGATTTGATAGGATGAGTAAAATAAATCGCCATGGATTATTGAGTAAAGGTGCCTTTGGTTCCATGATAGGCGCCGGATTTTATGACATACAGACCGGAAGTTGAATATGCCTCATTACTGACATGGTAATGATAAATGCTTTCAGAAAAATCTGAAGTGATACCAATATGTCCCCCATTTTCATCCAAATCATTGGGATAGGATCCGTCCCTATCTTTTCTGCCATACACAGGAAATCCATCCCGTAAAAAGCCAATAAGGTTATCATCATTTACAGTAAGATAGGCACCTTCGCTATGATAATGGTAATCCTCTCTTGGCCCGGGGTGGCCTCCAGAAGCATCAAAAGTGCTCCAAGCATTTTCCTGCAACACACCACCTCCTTCATAATCATTGTATATGGGGACACCGTTCAATGCCATTCCAACCGGACCTAATTCTGTTTCTTCTTTATGTGCACTTTCATTGGGGTATATAGGTATGGTCATTTTATAATTAAATGAAGTCATGCTTTTATTCATGTTGGCATGGTTTCTTCCGGGAAACTCCTCATACATTTCATGACCTTTGCCCCAATAAGGTGTTTTGTGATCAGGCAAGCCTGTGCTATAAATGGTGAGGTTTTGTTTCCCAATTTGTACACTAACCTCCTGAGTATAATTGTTTTTATAATTGGCCTGAACTACTTCCGCAATGGAAATATTTCCGGGCGTCACCGGAACCCTTTCTTTTTTGCACGAAACGATCCCTATCAATACCACTAAATAAAACACTTTTCTCATGTTACTATAGACGTAATTAAGTCTTAAATCCTTCGGGAAATTTTTGATATTTTTTTAGATCCTTTAATTTTTTATCTTTTTATTAAGATTTAGAAGGAAAATGATAGTTAATATTTAGTCTAGAATGTCAGTAGTAGGAAGAGGATTGACTACGGACTGAGGAAAATTAAAATACCCAATGGAACCTTTAATAGAACATATATTGTATGATTATTCTTATTTCAGCTTGTTTGCAATCTCCTTTGGTTATTTTTTGCTATTGTACTTTGGTTTAGCGCCCCTGTTTTTGGCGGTTTGCCGGCTTTTGGAATCCCGCAATTTGCTGCATAAAATAAGTTCTGAAAAAGTTTCCTGTCTGCAAGTTGCCTTTGAAATCAAGCATTCTTTTAGGTCAATTATTGTGTTTGGCTTTTCCATTTTACCCATTGTCTTTATCATCCGTTTAGGGGTAGTAGAATTGCTACCCAATACTTGGTATACAGTATTGGGAGGAATTATTGTATTATTCCTTTGGAATGAGGTGCATTTTTATTTCGTACACCGGTTAATGCATTGGAGATTGATGATGAAGCATGTGCATTATATTCATCATAAATCCTATACCCCAACGGTTTATTCCGTATATAGCTTTCATTGGTTCGAAGCTCTGCTTTTAAGCACGGTGCCATTGACAATAATGCCATTCATGTCTTTCTCTATCTTAGCCGTTTTCATTTTCCCTTTGGTGAGCATCCTTTTGAATTTTGCCGGACATTGCAACTATAGATTTGGAGATGGAATAGGAAAGGGGTGGAGGCATTTTGGCACTTACCATAATGAACATCATGGCAAGGGTAGGAAGAATTACGGTTTTGCTTTACACTTCTTAGATAAGATATTTGCGGGACAAAAGAGATAAGAAATGAACGAGGTGTACATAACCGCGATGGGGGCCTATTTGCCCAATCAGCCGGTTTCAAATGATGAAATAGAAGATTTTCTGGGGCGAATTGATGGAAAGGAAAGTCGGGTAAAACCAAGAATACTAAAACAAAATGGCATCAAAACCAGGTATTATGCATTAAATAAAGCGCAAGAAACCACACATTCCAATGCTGAATTGGCAGTGAATGCAGTTAATAATGCCTTAAAAAAAGTAACTTAAAAGCCTCGGATGTAGAATTGTTGTGTACGGGTACAAGCCAAGGGGATTTGCCTATACCCGGTTTTGCCAGTATGGTACACGCCGGATTAGATTTTAAGCGCTGTGAGCTTGCCAGTTTCCAAAGTGTATGTGCCAGTGGGGTTATGGCTTTAAAGAATGCTTTTGCTCAGATCAAAAGTGAGCAAAAGCAGAATGCTGTTTGTGTAGGTAGTGAGCTACCTAGTAGAATGTTTAAGGCCTCAAGGTTTGAGGCGCAAGAGGTAAAGACCCTGCCTTTTGATGCGGAATTTTTACGCTGGATGCTGTCTGATGGGGCCGGTGCTTTTGTTTTGCAAAACAAGATAAACTTAAAAGGGCTTTCATTAAGGATTGATTGGATTGACATCAAGTCATTTGCTAATGAGTTTCCCGTTTGCATGTATACCGGTAAAATTGACAACGAAGATGAAGCAGAAAAAACCTGGCTTGATTATCCAAGCTATGAAGAAGCTTCCAAGGCAGGAGCAATCAATTTACATCAAGATTCCCGACTTCTAGACAAGCTTATAAAGACAGGTGTTGCCCACTATTTTGAGTTAATCGATCAGGGCAAAGTAAAGGTTTCTAAAGTAGATTGGCTTTGTTGCCATTATTCTTCCGAGGTTTTTAAAGACAGCATTAAGGAATTGATGCAAAAAGGAGGAGGGGCCATTCCTGATGAAAAATGGTTTAGCAACCTTAGCGCTAAAGGGAATACAGGATCAGCCTCTATTTTTATTATGGTAGAAGAATTGATGTATTCAGGAAAGCTGAAGAAGGGAGATAGCATCCTTTGCATGGTTCCGGAAAGTGGGAGATTTATTACTTCATTTATGCACTTTCGGTGGTGGGAAAAAGCGAAGAATCAAAAATTTATCCTCAAAGAGAAATAGCACCTCCTGAGCTGATTATTGATACAAACGAAACTTCAGAATGGCTGATTCGTAACCTTGCTCGGGTATGGATAGATTTTGAAACGGCATTATTGAAAGTCCCAATTGTGGCCAAAATACATGCTGGAAGTCTAAGTATGGCTGACTATAAGCTATTGTTGACAGACCTCCGGCAGCAGGTTATTGACGGTTCACAGTGGATTTCCAGGGCTGCCTCCAATATTGACATTGATTTATTCGAGTTGCGTTCTGCCTTTATAAAACATACAGCTACCGAACACAAGGATTACCAGATGCTAGAAAGAAATTTTGAGGCTTTGGGTGAAAATCTCGAAACCATTAGATCAGGTGAAAAAATATAGGAACAGTTGCGCTGACCTCATTTATGTTTCAGCAGGCGAGCAAGGCCAACCCTGTAGATTTGTTAGGTTCAATGTTTATTATTGAAGGGATAGGGAAACGTTTGGCAGGTTATTGGGGAAATTGATGCAAGACCAATTGCAATTGAATAACAGCCAGGTCTCCTTTTTTACCTATCATGGTACAGCAGATGAAAATCATTTCCACAACTTAGAAGAGGCATTGAATCATCCCAAAATGAATTTGGAAGTAGCCAAAAAGATTGTAAAAACAGCCAAAATAACAGCGAAATTATACCGCATGCAATTAGAGGAATTGGGGAATTATTAACGCAATATGAAAGACAATATTTTAGATTTATCAGAACATGACGAGCGAGACCCTAATCCTTGGCTGGCCTTGTTTCTGGATGACAGCATCCCAATTAACCAAAGGACAAAACTGGTCTTGATGAGGGACAATTCTTCCAAATCTGTGAGGTATTTGCTTCCTTTTGTTGAAATGGGATCCAAGATTACCATGTTTTTTATTCATATTTTTAAGTTTTTCTTTCCCAAACTTATCAATTCATCTAAGATTCTTCACAGAATATTGGCATGGGGACTCAAACGCTTTGTTAGCCCGGATGCCAATTTGTTAATCTTTAGGCATTTTCATATAGGTACCGAAATCTTGCAGTTTATAGCCGGCAATATTCCGAATGTAGAAATTGTAGGAAGCCCTTTAAAGCCAAAAGATTTTGAGGATGTGAAGGATGATTTGTTCTTAAAGCATGATCTGAACTTGTACAATTTTGTCATCCGACTGAATCGACAATTAAAGGAAAAAAACATTACCATCAGCCCGCCGGAACAGCTAAATCTCGGCATGATCACTGAGGATCAATTTGACCATATTGAGTTCCCAGACCGGTGGACAAATGTTTTGGACTTGAGGTCTGCCATTGAGCTTTTCACTCCTTTTTACCAACTTTTCCTTACTTCCAATGACTTTATCAGAGCATCCAATTCATTGCAACTGGATGAAACCATTGCCATTTATGCCTCCCAGATACTTGGTACCCCGGGGCATCTTGGTTTAATCAATAATAAACACCCCATGGTTCCTGTTACCACCTATAGTGCTGCCTATCGCTTGGTTCTTCACGGTTTGGCTGCGGAAACTTTACATGAAGTGCTGGTGAAGTTGAAATTGAACAAGGGAGCTGATGGAGTAGTGATGCCAAAAAAATGAATAAAGAAAGGTCAGGAGCGAACAAATTTCCCCCTCTGCTAGCACCTGACCTTTTGATTTAATTCTTTGAAAACTCCTTTTTTACTCGGCTATTTTTATTACAGTTCTACCTTTTAATTTGCCTTGAAGGATCAAGGTGATTTTTTCAGGAAGTGAAGTCAGTGGTATTTCATTGAAAGCTTCCGAAAGCTGAGAGGGTTTCCATTCTTCCGCCAGTTTATTCCAAACCTGTTCTCGATAACTCATAGGATAATTCTGAGAGTCAATCCCGATAAGTGATATTCCTCTTAAAATAAAGGGAAAAACGGTTAAGTTGAGGTTTGGTGAGGCCACATTTCCGCAACAGGTAATTGCACCCATTGGGACTGTAGATTTTATAATGTTTTCTAGGATGACACCCCCAACAGTATCTATCCCTCCTGCGCAAACAGGTCTCAACAAGGGGCGTTTATCTAAATTTTCAAACTCAGTTCGGAGTATTATTTCTTGGGCCCCTAGCTTCAATAAATAGTCTTTTTCATGTTCCTTTCCCGTAATGGCGGTCACTGAATATCCCAGTTTAGAGAGGATTGCCACACTCAAAGCACCTACACCTCCGGAGGCTCCTGAAACAAGTATTTTGCCTTCTTCAGGCTTTACCAAATCGGTAAGACGCAATACGGACATCCCTGCAGTAAGGCCTGCTGTTCCATAAATCATTGCTTCTTTCATGCTCAGGTTTGCAGGTAACTTTACTGCCCATTCCGCAGGAACTCGAATGTATTCACTGAACCCCCTGACGTATTCATTCCGAGATCATAGCTGGTTACAATTACTTTATCCCCAACACTAAAGCCAGCATTATCAGATTCGGCAATAACACCTACAGCGTCAATACCTGGGGTATGGGGGAAATTTTTAGTAACGCCTTTATTCCCGGAAGCGGATAAGGCATCCTTATAATTAAGTGATGAATAAGACACTTTGATTAATAAATCTCCCTCGGGTAAGGACGCAATTTTTCTTGTTTTAATGGATCCAATAAATTCACCATCTTTTTCTTCAACAACAAAAGCCTTAAATTCTTGGTCATTCATATACTGTTTTTTTAGTTTTTTTGGAGTTAACAAAGTTTTGATATTTTCTTTGACAAATAATTTTGAATCCCTTACGGTTTAATCAGGTAGTGAATAGATCCCTTCCATTTCCACAATTAATGTGCCTATTAGATTCCCTCTTAAAATAGCTTCAATACCTCCAATATTTTTTTCTGTGAATCCCTTATTTGTGGCCTGTATGCGTCAAAGTCAGAGATGGTATGGTTGCTAGAACAGGTATTGATCTTGGAAAGGATTCAAAGAGGAATCCTATAAACTTTGAAAATGATTTTTAACCATTAGCTTTTTCATATTGTGCTCTGGAAGCTTTAATGTTACTCATATTTTTATTTGCCCATTCCGTTAAGGCCAGAAGATGAGGAAGGAGCGATTTTCCCCTTGGGGTCAATTCATACTCTACTTTTGGTGGGATTTGAGGGTAGACGGTTCGCTTCACTAATCCATCTGATTCCAGAGATTTTAGGGTTACAGTAAGCATTTTTTGGGAAATTGTTCCAATGGATTTATGGATTTCGTTAAAGCGTAATACTTGCTCATCTGCCAATAACAAAATGATTAACATGGACCATTTATCACCTATCCTGTCTATTACATTTCGAACAGGGCAATTCTCTATATTTCCCATTTTTTTAATTTTTTTTTCATTCATAACTAGTTGATTTATTGCATTTCTTACTTTAAAGTAAGTCTCCTACCTGTGCGTAAGTTATTGTTTAATAAATGCTTACTATTTACCTTTGACTTACCAAAAGTAACTAGAAAACTTTAGGTGAGCAAGGTAATTGTATTTAAAATAAAACTAGAAAAGATGAAAATAGCAGTAACAGGAGCATCTGGACAACTTGGACGTTTGGTAATTGAAGATTTGAAAGAAAAAACGTCAGTAGAAAATATTGTGGCCTTGGTTCGAGACCCACAAAAAATTGCAGATTTAGAAGTGGAGGCGAGGAAATTTGATTATGATAACCCAATGCTACTATCAGAAGCCTTAATAGGAATTGACAAACTATTGCTGATTTCGGGGAGTGAAATTGGGAAACGATTGTCACAACATACCAATGTGATCGAAGCAGCCAAAAATGCAGGAGTTAAGATAATCGCTTATACAAGTCTATTAAAAGCTGACACTTCAACACTAGGTCTTGCAGGGGAGCATGTTGGTACTGAGGATGTATTGAAAAAATCAGGTGTCCCTTATGTAATTCTACGAAATGGATGGTATACCGAGAACTATACAGGATCGCTTCACCAAGTAATTGGTTTAGGGACATTGTATGGAAGTTCTGGAGAGGGAAAAATTTCATCTGCTACCCGAGAAGATTATGCAGCAGCAGCGGCTACGGTTTTAACCTCAGAAGGTCAGGAAGGAAAAGAGTATGAACTTGCCGGTGACGAAGCTTTTACCATGAAAGATTATGCGACTGAAATAAGTCGTCAAACCGGGAAAGACATTCCCTATGTAAATTTACCTGAGAATGACTATGCTCAAGCGCTTGTAAAAGGTGGTTTGCCAGAAGGCTTTGCCAAGTTTTTGGCTTCAAGCCATGTTTCCACAGAAAAAGGAGACTTGTTCGATGACGGTCACCAGCTTTCAAAATTGATCGGCAGACCAACCACCCCATTAAGCAAAGCAATTTCAGCTGCATTGGCTTAAAAAGCAGGGATAAAGACTGAAGCTAAAAGGTTACAACTGCCGAAAGGTGAAGTTGTAACCTTTTTTAACAATAGTTCATCAATGCTATGATTCAGTCTTCAAATAACTTGAAATCCCGGTAGTTACAACAGTCAACCCTGGTGTTGCTTCGCGTTTTTCCCTTATAGAATTTTCCAAATTGCAATGAATTCAAATTTACTATAAATGATTTCAATCAACGAATTCCTTCCATTTCCATCCGTCATTTTTAACTAGGCTAGCAATAAAGGCTCTTCTTTCTTTAATGTTGGTTAGGCGGTAATCTGCTGTTTCTTTCGGGATATCCCTGATAAGTGATGGCAATTTGTTTTTGTAAGGAAAGTCAGGGACAGGTTCAGTATTGAATGAATAAGAATTCTTAATCACCTTCAAATACTTGTTCATGGCCATGCGTAGGTTTTTCCAAATGTAAGCTTTGTCTGATTGATCAATATTGTAAACCTCTTGGATACTCAAAGCTTCATCGAGCTTGGCAAGGTTAAGTTGGGGAGAGTATTTTGGATTTTCTGAGTGGAAATACAACAATACCGGGTAAGCCAATTGTTGTTCACATTGCATAAGAATCATGGGGTACAATTCCTTGAATTGTTCATGCAGAATATTAAAATCAGTTCCATTCCATCCGTTTGAAATTATTTCAGTCGGTGTATCTCCGAGATTTGAAATAAATGTGGCCAACATACGCTGTTTTACTACTGCGTTCATAAGTGGAATAAAATAGGAAATGGCAATAGACAGTAAAAACATACCATTTAAACCTGTGAAATTTGAAATAATTCGCCAGAAATCATTCCCGGTTTTCAGGTCCCCATTGCCAAGTGAGGTCAATGTGTAGCCAACATAGTAAAATTTGGCGGTAATGCTTGCAGGCAGTTCAGTAGAAGTTTCTACAATGGAGTGGACATATGAATTGTAAATGAGCCCATACCCAATCATAAGAAGCACTGCCCAAAGTGAAAATAAAGTCACGACAATTAAGGCACCTACATTGCTTAAAATAGCTGTACGTGAAAATTTTCTTGAAACAAAAACACTTATTCGCCATACATTTCTTGCCACAAAATTTGAAATTTTACTACCGCCATTGATTCGGAGAATGGTGGACAGTGCATCCATATTCGTTACAGCAACTATTATTACTCCGATTAATAGTAAAATAATGTTCATTGATTAATTCAGTTAAATTCATAAAGTCCTCCTGCCGGCTTAATCGGCTATTCACTATTTCCAAGCATTCAGTTTACTTTAAGTCGCCTATTCATCACTTTTCCAAGTTTAAACCAGCGTAGTTTATTGATTATGGGATTTGAATTTCCGGCGCTTTCTTTAGTTTACTTATTGTAGCAAAAATGCTTCCATTAACAGTTTTAGGTCGGCTAATATTATAATTACCATTAATTTTCAAGCTTAATGAGGGGTCGTTTTGGCTCCGGTATCAAACTAAACCAGGTTGAGTAAAAGAAGACCTATTACAGAATTCGGGTTTACCTGAGAATGAGTCAAAAAAATGAGTTGGCATTGGATAAGGGGCTTTAATTATTATCCTATTGGCCAATGAGGTTTTGATCACCCTCTACCGATATAGGGCATTCCATTGGCCATGATGGTCATGAAAGGAATGTTGGCAGCAGGGGAGTCCGGCCATATACACTATTGCCTTTCCTATTTCATTGACATCCATGGTTGGTTCTACTTTGCGGGAACCGTCTGCTTGCAGTGTACCTTCTTCCATTTTTTTGGTCATATCGCTCTTAGCATTGCCAATGTCTATCTGCCCACATGTAATGTTTTGATCTCTGCCGTCCAAGATAGTGGATTGTGTTAGGCCTGTGACGGCATGTTTGCTAGCTGTATAGGCCACAGACATTGGTCTGGGCGTATGAGCAGAAATAGAACCATTGTTAATGATGCGCCCACCTTTAGGGTCCTGTGTCTTCATGAGCTTAAAAGCTTGCTGTGTGCAAAGAAATGCTCCGGTAAGGTTGGTGTCGATTACTTTTTTCCAATCCTCAAAACTCAGTTCTTCCAGTGGGATGGCCGGGGCATTTATACCGGCATTGTTGAATAATAGATCCAAACGCCCATAATGATCACGGATTTTTTGAACAATGCTTGAACACTTTCCGGGGAAGTAATGTCTGCGGGGAAGATCGAGTGGTCTCTTTTTTCACAAAGTGCAGCAGTTTCTTTGAGGCTTGTTTCTCTCCTACCGGTTAATATTAGCGACCAATTGTCTTTTGCCAATGCTTGAGCTACGGCCCTTCCTATGCCTGAACCCGCTCCGGTAATGAGTGCCGTTTTTATTGTACTTTTCATGAGTGAGTTTATTTTTCGGGTACCTGAATATTTTCTTCTTGAATATAATTCGTGATGATTTCGATTGTGTTTTTGTCTGCCGTAAAGCCCAAGGCATCTGCTTTTTTGTGTCGAAATTTGGTGGCCAAGTTAGGACAATGCTTTGCAGGAAGGCATCAGGTTGGTAAGAAATAAGTTTTGTTATGCTTTTATGTGTGACTTGCTCCAAACTATCAATCATTTCCTGAACAGTTACGGTAATACCGGGTAAATTTATGGTACGATCATCTCCAATGGTTTTGGTGGGTAATTTTGCTGCATGAATAAAGTTTCGCACCACTTGCTTGGGCGAGAGTATCCAAAAAGGTGATGAAGGTGCAACCGGGTAACTAGTAGGCCTGCCGTTCAAAGGCTCTCGAATAATACTGCTTAAAAAAGAAGAGGTCGCCGCATTTGGTTTGCCGGGCCTCACGGTGATGGTTGGTAATCTAAGGCATCTGGCATCCACAAAACCTCGCCTGCTGAAATCATTCATTAATAGGTCAACGATTGCTTTTTGTGTTCCATAAGAACTCTTTGGTTTGGGGGCAGTTTCTTCGGTGAGCACTTGGTTTACGTCCCCTCCAAATATTCCACAAGAACTGGCAAATACAATTTTAGGGCAATAAGCCAATTCTCTACACTTTTCCAGTAAATGTAGGCTACCATGCAAGTTTACACGCATACCTAAGTCAAAGTTTTTTTCAGCTTCACCACTCACCACTGCCGCCAGATGGAAGATTAATTCAGGTTTTGTTATTAAAAGAGGGTTAATAATTGAGGGGTCGCTAAAATCCCCTTCAACGCATTTGAATTCCGGGTTTTTCATAATGTGTTCCGGAATAAAACGATCAAGCAAAGTGATTTTTCCCTTGGATAGGGGTTGTTGCTCCAGCCATTTTAATGCTAGTCTACTGCCAATAAATCCGCCTCCTCCTATGATAAGTACATTCATGTATTTGGGTTTTTGTTTAGACAAAAGGGAATATATAAGAAAGCAACCAAACCTGTGCCATGCCCAGCAAAGAAATGGATGCGAGTAACAAGGTCCATGTTTTTAGGGCTTCTTTTTCGGTCATCCCACTCATTCTTGCCACCACCCAGAAGGCACTGTCGTTCATCCAAGAAATAAATAATGAGCCAAATCCCATGGCCATTAATAAATAAACGGGATGAAAACCTAAAGTTTGCCCATCCCCAATCAAGGCAGACATAATGGCCACACTGGAAATCATGGCTACTGTACCTGAGCCTTGTGCTGTTTTTAGCACGGCAGATATAAGCCAGGCAAGAGGAATAAAGTGCAAGGGGAAACTTTCTGTAGCTATTCCAATTGCCTCTCCAATACCACTATTATTGATCATGGCACCATAGGCCCCGCCGGCGCTGGTGATTAGTATAATTACACCTCCAATTTCCAAGGGTTTGCCTACTTTTGCCCACAATTCACTTGAGCCCATCTTTTCAGATTTGGCCCAAAGATAGAGCGCTGCACCTGCTCCTGCAGCCATGGCCAGATTTTTATTTCCCAAAAATACCAACCACTCAGGTACATCTCCTGTAAGGACTTGAACCATCGTGCCAGAACCTATCATCAATATGGGTAATACAATAGGAGCAAGTGCCCAAGTCATGGGGATTTCCGAGGCATCTCCGTTTTTTTAGGTAATGTAATGCGGATGGGAACGACCATTTTTCTATTGATCCGCTTGCCCAGAATTAATACAAGCATAGCAGGGGCTATTCCTAAAACAATTCCGGAAAGAATTACTGTTCCCAAGGAAATCCCCAAACTTTCGGCCATAATTAGCGGGCCTGGAGTGGGTGGGACGATGCTGTGAGTAATGGCTGCACCTCCTCCGATGGCCATTACATAAAGGATGTAATTTTTGCCGGTTTTGAGGGCCAGACTTATGCCTAAGGGGATGAGTAGAAAAAAACAGTATCCAAAAAAACAGGAATTGAAAGCAGAAAGGCAGCGATAAGTAAGGCCAATGCAGCTTGTTTTTCGCCCAGTTTTTTTAATAGCTGTGTTACTATTTTTTCTGCAGCACCGCTTTCTAGCATGGCAGTGCCTATGATGGCTGCCAGTGCGATTACCCAGGCGATTTTTCCTGCCATCACACCTAAGGCGATCATGGGTGCATCCAAAGCAGCGACTATTCCCTCATTTTCCATTAGGTGGGGCGTCACCAAGCCCACATACACTGCTGCTAATACCAGGGCTACAAAAGGGTGAAACTTTAAACGAGACACCAATACAACCACCAATGCGATACTTGTTAATAGAATGGCAAATGGCCAATATTCAGCATTATAAATTGATTCCATACTTTAAATAAGGTAAAATATTCTGAATTTTAATGTTTAGGCATTTTTAATTCGAATTTTTGCGACAAAGATTTTCATATTAATTATAAAAGTCGTTTGTTTACTCGTTGCTGATGGTTTACATTAGAAAAAAATAATGCTTTAATTTTAGATATTTAGTTTTTGATTGGATGAGAATGGAAGAAGGAAAAGAGGAGGATAAAATAAGAAGGGCCTTTAAGGAGAAAGACTGGGCCGAGATAAAGAGTGCAGATTCTTGGGTAATATTTAAAGTCATCAGTGAATTTGTGGAGGGTTTTGAAAAGTTAGCCAAAATAGGTCCTTGTGTTTCTATCTTTGGTTCTGCAAGAACAAAATCAGATCACCCAAATTATAAGAGTGCTGAAGCCATTGCGGCCAAGTTGGTGAGGCATGGATATGGGGTAATTACCGGAGGAGGGCCTGGGATTATGGAGGCAGGAAATAAAGGGGCTCATTCTGAGAATGGGAAGTCTGTAGGCTTGAATATAGTTTTGCCTTTTGAGCAATTCAATAATGTGTATATAGACCCCGACAAGCTGATTACTTTTGATTACTTTTTTGTTCGCAAGGTTATGTTTACCAAATATTCCCAAGGCTTTGTTGTATTGCCCGGAGGATTTGGCACCATGGATGAATTGTTTGAAGCCTTGACGCTGATTCAAACCAAGAAAATTGGACGTTTTCCTATAGTATTGGTAGGAAGAGTTTATTGGGAAGGGTTGATTGAATGGATCAAAAGTACCATGCTTGAATCTTTTGAAAACATTAGCAAGGAAGACCTAGACCTTTTTGTCTTAGTGGATACTGCCGATGAAGCTGTCAATGCCATTGATGAGTTTTACAACAAATACTTACTTTCTCCAAATTATTAATCCATTGAAAAAGAAGCATATTTATAATTTATACTTTCTGATTGCTTTGCAATTTATGATTATAGGTTTTTTGTTTTACCAAAGTAAGGAGGAAAAATTTCAAGTGCCTGTAAATGATGGGGGAGGAGCAACATTACGCCCCGGAGAGGCAAGGAGCAAGCCACGGGTGAAAATATTTGATCTTCCGGAAAAGCCTGTATTTGCAGGAGAGAAAGTGCCTATCGAACAGCCGGATGTTTTTGAAAGGTTTGAACGTGAAGTTTATGTCAATGCCTATTGGGAGTCTAATGCCTTATTGATGCTAAAGCGGTCAGGGAAATATTTCCCATTTATTGAAAAGACTTTGGAAGAAAATGGAATTCCTGACGATTTTAAATATGTAGCCATCATTGAATCAGGATTGCTGAATGTAACCTCTCCTGCCGGTGCCAAAGGTTTTTGGCAGTTTATGAAAGGAACCGCAGGAGATTTTGGTTTGGAGGTCAACCGCTATGTAGATGAAAGGTACCACTTTGAAAAGGCTACCATTGCTGCTTGCAAATACATCAGGGCAGCCTATGGTAAGTTCGGCAATTGGACGAGCGTGGCCGCCAGCTATAATTTGGGCATGGCAGGAATTGCTCGAAGAAAAACCAACAATTAAGCCCTGATTATTATAACCTGTACCTAAATGAAGAAACCAGCAGGTATATTTTCAGAATTTTAGCCATGAAGGAGATCTTTGAAAATCAGGCCAAATATGGTTTTGAGCTTCAAAAGGAAGACCTGTATTCCTTGCCACCTTTGAGAGAAATAGAGGTTACCGAAAGTATTGATAATCTTGCCTCTTGGGCGGTTGCACACAAGAGCAATTATAAGGAAGTCAAAATCTACAATCCTTGGTTGATCAACACAAAACTAAACGTTAGAAAAGGGGGAAATATGTTATTAAATTACCTATGTAAAAACCTTTTCTTAAGGAATTGGTTTTTATCCTTAACTTGAATGGAATAAAAACCGATACTATGAAAAAACCTGTCATAATTACCTTTGCTGTTGGGCTAGTTTTGCTTGGTTTTTTCTATTTACTGCCTGTACTTGTTAATAGTTATCTCAATAAAAATGCGGAAACAATTGTAAGCAATATGATTGTCCGCACCAATGATTTTGCCGGGCATGAGGTTAATTTTGGCAAGATAAGCTTGGATTATAATTACCAAGGCACCTTTCTAAAAATGGATTCGGTTCATATTTATCCCGGAGAGAAATTAAAACAAGAAAATAAAATAAAGTTCAATCTTTCATTTAAAGAGGCAAGTCTCACAGGTTTTCAATGGGTTGATTTTTTATTTTACAACAGCATTCACCTTGATTCTGCCTATATAGCAAATGTGATTTTGGAAACCATCACGCCGGATTTGGAGGAGATTACCGGTAAAATGGAGCAAGGGAAAGGCAATCAAGGAGAGAATTACAAGAAAATTAGTCTCAATCATTTCAGGGTCAATCAAGCTTACTTTCAAAACAAGGACAGTAAAACAGATTCTACGCGATTATTGATCAAAGACCTATTTATTTTTGCTGATGGTTTTAGCCTTACTGATCAGGATCTCGAGAGTCAACAAGCCTTATTTTCTGTAGACAATATTGAAGGATATCTAGAGGATGTACAACTGCATGTCAATGATTATATCAATGTGGTAGAGGCAAAGGAACTGGCCTTTAATACAAGCGAACAAAAATTAAGTATAGAAAAAATAGGCTTTAACAACAAGCTTAGAAAGTATTCTTACATCAACCGTTTTGTAAAAGAAACCAATTGGATGGAATTTAATGATGCCAGATTGGAGATCTTGGGAATGGATTTTCAATCTTATTTTAGGCAAGGGGTAATAGTGGCCGATGAGCTGCAATTGGATCATTTAAACCTAGAGGTTTTTAGGGATAAACGAAAAGTTGAAGATACTTCCAAAAGGCCAAAAATGATTCACGAAATTATTCATGAACTGCCAAAAAGTATTTGGTTGAAGGAGATAAATTTTGAGAACATGAAGATTACATATCAAGAAAGGCCTGATACAAAAGCACCTTCTTCGGGAAAGATATTTTTTGACCAAGTAAATGGTGAGATTTTGGGATTTACCAATTTCCAAGATAAGCTTGCTCAGAATGATACCTTGAAAATTTTAGCCAAGGGAAGGTTGATGGGTAAAGGGCAAATTGATATGCAAGCAGATTACCTGGTCAATGATGAAGAAGGTAGATTTTTTATTAAAGGGAGTATAGGGGAAATGAACCTAACTAGTCTAAACAATATGATAATGCCTGCTACCCGAGTGGCTCTGAAAGGGGGAGGCTAGACAATTTATACTTTGATATTGTGGCGGATGAATTTGATGGGACAGGGGATGTCATTGCCAAATATCACAACCTCGAAATAGAAATTTTGGACAAAAATTATAAACGAAACAGAAATATTTTTAGGGATATCGGGGCTTTTCTGGCCAATAAAATTGTGGTCAGGACCGATAATCCACAAAAATCCGGTGACTTACAAAAGGGAGAAGTGTATTTTCGAAGAGAAAAACACAAGTTTATTTTTCATTATTGGTGGAACCTAATATTGAGTGGGCTAAAATCTACCATCACAGGGGACACCGAACAGGACCTTAGAGACAAGGCTTCCAATTAGTTCCTTTTCCTTAAAATGAACCATTTGCCTAATTTTAGGTTTATCTTAGTTATGCTCTTTTTTGTCGATCCTAATTCCTGAATAAAATTAAGAGATGGCTTAAAAAGGTTGTAAATTGTGCTGCCACTTTTGAAAACAAGAGGCAGTCTTAAGAGGTAAATAAAAATTGCCTCGGGCTAAATTTGTATTTAGCAACAATTAGAATAGTTATTGCTTAAATTTAGGCTAAACCAGTAAAAGTGAAATCCTATCCAATGTCAGTAGAAAATCAACCTTCTCAAGAACATATTGAAATATATGGGGCGAGAGAACATAACCTCAAGAACCTCGATCTTACCTTACCTAGAAATAAATTAGTTGTCATTACCGGCTTAAGTGGCAGTGGTAAAAGTTCACTGGCGTTTGATACCATATACGCTGAAGGCCAAAGAAGGTATATGGAAAGTTTTTCTGCCTATGCCAGGTCTTTTTAGGAGGAATGGAAAGGCCTGATGTAGATAAAATCAACGGGCTTTCTCCGGTGATATCCATCGAACAAAAAACGACCTCAAAAAATCCCAGATCTACGGTAGGGACTGTTACAGAGATTTATGATTTTATGCGGCTTTTATACGCCAGATCAGGTGAGGCATATTCTTACCTTTCCGGTGAGAAAATGGTTCGTCAAACCGAGGATCAAATAATTGATCAAATCTTTAATTACTTTTTGAATAAAAAGCTTTCCATTCTTGCACCGGTTGTAAAAGGAAGAAAAGGCCATTATCGTGAATTGTTTGAGCAAATCCGTAAAATGGGTTATTCAAAAGTGAGGATAGACGGAGAGATGGTGGACCTAGAACCTAAAATGCAAGTAGATCGATATAAGATTCATGACATTGAAATTGTAGTAGACCGGGTGCTGGCAGAGGAAAGTGACCGTTACAGGATATCCCAATCACTAAAAACAGCCTTACAACATGGCAAAGGAGTGATGATGTTGCTCGATGAGGAAGGAAATATTCATCATTTTTCCAAATACCTGATGGATCCTCATACCGGGCTTAGTTATGATGAGCCGGCGCCTAATTTTTTTTCTTTCAACAGCCCTTACGGCGCTTGCCCCACATGCAATGGTTTGGGGGTAATTGAAGAAATTACCCAAGAAAGCGTAATACCTGACCCTTCATTAAGCATCAGTAGGGGAGGAATAGCTCCTTTAGGGGAGTACAGAGACATTTGGATATTTAAGAAAATTGATGCGATACTGAAACGCTATAAAGGTAGTTTGGCTACGCCCATTGAAAAATTAGATGAAAAGGTAATTCAAACCCTTTTGTATGGAGATAAAATGGAGGTAGCGGTGGATTCGGTTAAATATCCCGGAACCAAGTGGAACACTACCTTTGAAGGAATTTTAAATTTTCTTCAAAAACAAAAGGAGGGAGGCTCAGATAAAATACAAAAATGGATTTCCGATTTCACCACCACCCGCACCTGTCCGGACTGTGAGGGTTACCGATTAAAGAAAGAGGCCCTTCATTTCAAAATTGCTGAAAAACATATCGGCGAACTGGCCCTAATGGATATTACCACTTTAGGAGAATGGTTTGAAAATATTGAGGAGCGAATGACTGAGCGTCAGAAAATTATTGGCGTTGAGGTATTGAAAGAAATCAGGAAAAGAATTGGTTTTTTGTTAGATATTGGCTTGAATTACCTTTCTCTCAATCGACCTTTAAGAACCTTGTCTGGAGGGGAAGCCCAGCGGATTCGCCTGGCTACACAAATAGGCACCCAGCTTGTAGGAGTCTTGTATATTTTGGATGAACCAAGTATAGGCTTGCACCAACGAGACAATGTGAAATTAACCCATGCCCTAAAGGATTTAAGAGACCTCGGCAATTCGGTCATTGTGGTGGAACACGACAGAGACATGATGATGGATGCTGATTATGTGTTAGACATTGGACCGGGAGCAGGTCGTCATGGGGGCAAATTGTTGCCAGTGGTACTCCACAGGAAATTTTGGCCTCAGATAGCCTAACTGCTCAATATCTCAATGGGGTATTGAGTATACCCATCCCGGAAAAAAGAAGAAAAGGTTCCGGTAAGAAACTTAAATTGAAAGGAGCCAACGGAAATAACCTGAAAAATGTAAACTTGGAAATACCACTGGGAACGATGGTTTGTGTTACCGGAGTTTCGGGCTCGGGAAAAAGTTCCCTAATCCATGAAACCCTGTATCCTTTGCTTAACAGGCAGTTTTACAATTCAAAAAAGAACCATTACCCTTTAAAGAGATAACTGGTTTGGAGCATTTGGATAAGGTGATTGAGGTAGATCAATCTCCTATTGGGCGAACACCAAGATCCAACCCGGCGACCTATACCGGAGTATTTACAGATATCAGGGCCTTGTTTACAGACTTACCTGAATCTAAGATTAGAGGGTATAAACCAGGAAGGTTTTCTTTTAATGTAAAGGGGGGCGTTGTGAAGATTGTGAAGGTGGAGGAATGAAGCTGATTGAAATGGATTTTCTTCCGGACGTGCATATTCCCTGTGAAACCTGTAAAGGCAAACGCTATAATCGGGAGACTTTAGAAGTGAGGTTTAAAGGAAAATCCATTGCTGATGTGCTTGACATGACGGTAGAACAGGCTGTGGAGTTTTTTGAGCATATCCCCAAGATCTTAAGAAAAATACAAACCTTGCATGATGTAGGTTTGGATTATATCACCTTAGGTCAGCATGCAACCACTCTTTCCGGAGGAGAGGCACAACGCGTGAAGCTAGCCACAGAGCTTTCAAAGAAAGATACCGGAAAAACCTTTTATATATTGGATGAGCCCACTACAGGCTTACATTTCAAAGACATCGGTTTGCTTTTAGGAGTGCTCCAACAATTGGTAGACAAAGGGAATACGGTACTTATTATTGAGCACAATATGGATGTGATTAAGGTAGTGGATCATATTATAGACCTTGGTCCGGAGGGAGGAGAAAAAGGCGGAGAAATACTTTTTAGCGGAACTCCCGAAAAAATGGCCAATCACCCAAGTAGTCATACAGCAAAGTTTTTAAAAGAAGAATTGAACAAAAAGACTTGGTGATCTAAGGTTTACGAGACCTTAAGCCATCCCAATATTAAAATAGCCTTATTAAGCTTCTTCGCTTAATAAGGCTAAACTTTTATATAAGGGTTGAGAACAGAAGGTTACAGTAGAATCACAGGTAATTGGGTAGTTTAGTTGGTTTAATTCGAGGACGTTATTAATGATTTTTCCGGATATCAGAATTTTTATTATTTATAAATAACTGATTATTAAGCGTTGTTAACGCGTGAAAGGCGAAATAGAGGTGTTTTTGTCTGCAATGTTAAGAGAAGATTAATTCCCTGAATTTAATTTTAAAATTTCATAATTCACTTTTTTATAGGAGGGTAATTTTTTAGCTCAATTTTGTGCCTGAATCTAATTCAGAATTAAAATCTAATACCTAACCATGAAGAAATTATTTAATTGGATGACGATCGCTACACTAGCTATTACTGTTTTAGCAGCGTGTAACGAGGAGGATGACCCAAATAACCAAGTTGTTATTTCAGGAGTCCCGGCAACTGCAAGTGTTGAAGTTGAAGAAAGTATTGATCCGGTTGCCGTTAATATTACAGCTGCAGATGGATTAACTACTTTAGTTGTAAAAGAAATGGAACTACAATAGAAACTATTAATTATACTGGCGAAGTATCCGCCACTTATGATTTCAATTATGAAGCCACAGAGGAAGATGCTGATAGTAATATAGTATTTGAGATTATTGCCACAGACATGAATGGAGATACTCAAACGTCTACGTTTGTTGTTACTGTAGGTGAAATTTCTACAATTGTAAGAGTTGACGAAAACATTACTGCTGATCAAGTATGGGAAACAGGTAAGGTTTACGTGCTTGGAAGTAGAATTACAGTTACAGAAGGTGTTGAATTAATCATCGAACCGGGTGTGATTGTAAAAGGTGAAGCCGGATCTGGCGCCAATGCTACTGCCTTGGTCATCGCAAGAGGAGCTACCATTGAAGCTGAAGGTACTGCTGATCAACCTATTATTTTCACCTCAATAGCCGATGAAATTACACCGGGTATGATTGCAAGCCCTAACCTTGATCCTGATATTGATGGATTGTGGGGAGGATTATTGGTTCTTGGTAGAGCCCCTGGATCTTTTGCAGGTGATGTTTCAGAAGTACAAATAGAGGGTATACCACCTTCCGATACCAATGGACTACACGGAGGAGATAATCCAGAAGATTATTCAGGAAAACTTAAGTACATATCTATCAGACATGGTGGAGCCAATATTGGTGAAGGAAATGAAATCAATGGTTTGACTTTAGGATCTGTAGGATCTGCCACGATCATTGAAAACATTGAAGTTATCGCTAACCAAGATGATGGAATCGAATGGTTTGGAGGCACAATGAATGTGAAAAATGCTATTATCTGGAACGCTGGTGATGATGCTTTAGATACGGATATGGCTTGGTCAGGAACCTTAGATAATTTCATAGTAATCAACGGAAGTTCTACAGATCATTCACTAGAAATTGATGGACCAGAAGGCTCTTTCAATGATGGCCATACCCTTCAAAATGGTATTATCGTTGGAAATGATGTTGCCGAACTAGGTGATTTCAGAGATGGTGCTAGAGGAACATTTAAAAATATCCTTTTCCAAGGTTTCGCTGATCCTGCAGAAACAGAAGGTAGAGGAGACTTCTCTATCAGTGGAGACAAATCCCTAGAAAACTTTCAAAATGGAGACCTTGCTTTTGAAAACCTTGAAGTGGTTTTAGCAGATGGTGTAGCACTTACTGATGTATTCAAAAACGGAACTGACGCGCACGCTACTGCCGTAACTGCCGGAGCAAATACCGTAGGAGCTGATAAATCTGTATTCAGTGACTGGACTTGGTCTGCTGAAGCAGGAAACTTAGATAACCTATAATTAATACCAACCACTATTTTTTGAAAGGGATACGATATGTCTCGTATCCCTTTCCAACTTTTTGATCGTATCGCTGTACTATTAAAATAACACAAAATGAAAAAATTACACTATAGCTGGATCCTTATAGGTTTTCTGCTTTTGTCCTCCAATATATTTGCCCAGAATGGGACAATTCGTGGGACTATCTATGATGAAGGAACCGGAGAACCCTTATTTGGGGTTGCTGTATCTGTTGTTGGTGCACAATTAGGAGCTGTTACCGACTTCGATGGAGATTTTGAAATTGAACTGCCGGAAGGGCTTTATTCAATACAGGCCTCTTTTATATCTTTCAATACCCTTCAATTGGAAGAGATTAAAGTAAATAAAGGTGAGGTTACCTTACTAGATAATCTTAAGATGTCGGAATTTACTTCTGACCTAGAAACCGTGACCATTACGGCAGAGGCAATCAGAACCACAGAAGCTGCCCTTATGACCGTGAAAAGAAATGCACCTCAATTAATGGATGGTATTTCTGCTGCTGCATTCCGACAGATTGGAGATGGAGATGCAGCATCGGCCATTAAGCGAGTAACAGGTGTTTCTATAGAAGGTGGAAAATATGTTTACATCCGTGGATTGGGAGACCGTTATACCAAGACGGTTTTAAATGGAATGGATATTCCAGGTTTAGATCCGGATAGGAATACCATTCAGATGGATATTTTCCCTACCAATATCATTGACAATATCATCGTTTCGAAATCTTTTACCAGCAACCTGTCGGCAGATTTTACCGGGGGAGTTGTGGACATTGAAACCAAGGATTTCCCGGAAGAAAAAACCATGCGTCTTTCAATTAGTGGCGGATATAATCCTTCCATGCACTTTAACTCAAATTTTTTAACTACAGAAGGAAGCAGTACTGATTTTTTAGGTTTTGACAACGGGTTCAGAGACATACCTACCGAGGGAATTGCAGAAATACCACAATATGCTGATGTAGTAGGAAATCCAGGTGGTGAGCAAGGCCAATTGTACCAAAGCATTTTGCGTGATTTCAACCCTACTTTTGGCGGGACAAAGAAGCAAAACTTTATGAATTACTCTTTGGGCTTCTCTCTTGGAGATCAATTCAAACACAAAAACAATACCTTTGGTTATAATTTTGCAATAACTTACAAAAACACCTCTGATTTTTTAAAGGGGCTGAATTTAATCTCTATGCCAAACCAAGAGAATCAGATCAAACTGAATTGGAACCTTTGGAAAGCTCAGTGGGTAATTATGGCGAAAGCAATGTATTGCTAGGAGGCTTATTTGGAGTGGCTTATAAAACCGATTATTCCAAATATAAACTTAACTTTATCCACCTACAAAACGGATCTTCTAAGGTTGGTAATTTTGACTTCGTAAACACCAACTTAGGAGCGGAATTCGAGGCGGATCAATACAATATAGAATACAGCCAAAGAGCATTAACCAATTTGATGCTGAGTGGTGTACATTTCAGCAAAGATGGCGCTTGGGAATTGGATTGGAAAATTGCCCCAACCTTATCTTCCATTGAGGATCCGGATGTAAGGGTACTTAGATTCAGAGAACCAAATAAAACCATCTCATCAGAGGTGGGATTACCTCAAAGAATTTGGAGGTCATTGGATGAAGAAAACCTTGTAGGTAAACTTGATCTCTCTAAGAATCATGTGCTCTTTGGAGAATCTGCTAAATTAAGATTTGGATCTTCATATGCCTATAAACAGAGGGATTTCCTAATTCAAGACTTTCAGTTTGCAACCGGTAACTCGACTTTTACCGGGGACCCTAATCAGGTACTGATAGAGAGTAATTTATTCTCCGAAGACAATAGAAATGGGATCAGGTACAGCCCTTTATTTATCCCAAACAATCCTAACAGTTATAATTCAAACTTGACCAATGTTGGATTATATGTTCATAGTGAGTTTAGCCCTTTTGAAAACTTGAAAGCGATTGTAGGACTACGCGCTGAAAAATTTGACCAGTATTATACAGGGAGTAACCAGACTCAAACCATTGTTTATGATAACGAAAAGGTGATGGGAGATCTGGATCTTTTCCCTACCATTAACTTGATCAGGAGTATAAAGGAAAATCAGAACCTTCGTTTTTCTTATTCAAGTACAATTGCCAGACCTTCCTTTAAGGAAATGTCTTTTGCAGAAATTCTTGATCCAATCACCGGAAGAACTTTTATCGGTGGTTTGTTTCAAGAGACAACCGATGGAGGAACTGAAGTTTTATGGGATGGTAATCTAGAAGCCACAAGGATTAATAACTTTGATTTGAGATGGGAGCAATTCCTATCAGGTGGACAGATGTTCTCTATAAGTGCATTTTATAAGACCTTTGACAAACCCATAGAAATGGTGCAGTTCCTTTCTGACCCCGGTGCCTTTCAACCAAGAAATGTTGGAAACGGAACCGTGGCCGGTATTGAATTAGAACTGCGTAAGTCATTGGCTTTTCTGAGCCCTTCACTTGAAACTTTCTTCTTTAATTTTAATGGTACCCTTACGGAATCTAGAATTAAAATGTCAGAAGCAGAATTAAGATCAAGAGCACTTACAGCCAGAGAGGGAGAAACCATTGATGATACCAGAGATATGTCCGGCCAAGCCCCTTATATTATCAATACAGGGTTAAGCTATAACAATTATGTTTCCGGTATTGAAGCAGGTATATTTTATAATGTCCAAGGTTCTACACTGAATTATATCGGATTTGGAAATAGGACTGATACCTATACTGTTCCTTTCCATGCAGTGAATTTAAGCTTGAACAAAACTTTTGGGGCCAGTGAGAAAGTTAAGGCCGGTATTAATGTTCAAAACTTGCTTAATCAATCCAGAAAAGAAGTTTTTAGGTCTTATGGGGCTGAAGATCAAATTTTCTCAAGTTTAAACCCCGGTACACTTGTGAATGTTAACTTTTCATATGCTTTTTAATTCTTTTATTTCTAAGCCCGAAAAGGTTAAAAAATAACATTTTTTAGTACTGCGATAACAGATTAAACTTTTAATTGAGAATATCCTTCCTTCAGGAGGGATATTTTTTTGTCTTTATGTTAAGAAATTGTTAACTTTAGTTAACAATGAATTAATTTAGACAAATGCCTAAAGCACTATATATATGGGGGTTACTTTTTTTGCCACCGTTTCAACAACGGTTTCGGCCAAAACCTATGTGCTTTTAACTGATTTCACCAAGCCTACAGCCTCAACTTCTCTACTGATGTCATGGCGTGTGGATAGTGAGAAATTTACCAGCTTATATGAGCAATTGAGTAAAGACTATAATAGGTTAGGTAAGTCAAAAAAATGGTGAAAAACATATTTTACCGAACACATCAACAACTGCTTCAACAATATGAACCATTCAGTATGGCCCAGGACACCTTTAATTCGGGGAACTACGATTGCGTGAGTGGGTCATTGATTTTGGCAGGCTTACTTGATTATTTTGGGTTTGATTATGAAATTAAAGAAACAACGTACCATGTGTTTTTGAAGGTGGCCGTTGAAAATGGCTTTGTTGTACTGGAAGCTACGGATCCCATTGAGGGATTTATTCAGGATAAAGCCGCTATTCAATCTTTTTTAGATAAATACCGAAATGGATTCAATGATAGTAGTCCAAGAACTTTTTTGGCATCTAATCCAGAAGAGCAGGCATTGATTTACAGGAGTATTGATCTTCAAAAATTGATTGGGCTTCAATATTTTAATCAAGCGATCAAACATTACAACAGCCAAAATGAACTGCTGGCATATCAATTTAGTGTATCTGCATTAAAAATGTATAAGGCTGAAAGAATTGAAGGTTTTTCAGAGTTTTTAAAACAACGCTTGTCACTATCCGCATTACGTTAGGATCCTTGAAGATTGAATAAACAGTCCCTTTATCAGAATTGTCAAGGCCAAATTCATAGAAATCGGACCCGATTAGGCACCCTTTACGCTACCAAGACTGAATCCGGTAAAGCCAAATAGAAGCAATATTTAAATTATCTCATGCAAGGGGAGAGGTTCAGATCCCGGCTTATGGTTGTCCTACATTTTAAATTTCATGAATGAATATAAACCATCACTCTATCCGGCCAAATTGAATCAAAGGTAAGTTTAGATTTGCAACAATGTAAGGCTATACGGGAAGACAAAAAAAGGGCTTTCTATGGAATAGAAAGCCCTTTTAATGGTGTTATAATCTTTATTTTTCTGCCAATACATTACAATTATCGTAGGCAGGATCGATATCTATAAAGACCTCTTCTTTGGCTAATACAAACCAATTGGCAAGAATTTCTTCCTCTTTTTTCCTTCTGGCTGCTTCTTTTAGTTTTTCGTAATCATCAGAAATATTGGCCCTGTGGGCAGGGTAACGATTTTTGTAATACAAAATTCTTACTCCCGGCTCTGATTGGCCCCTCTGATCTACATCATCAAACCTGATGGTAGGGGTGATGTCACCTATTTCCATACTGTCTAAGGTGAAAAAGAGAATAGGATCTTCTAGCGTTCTTGAAGTCAGTCGGTTGGACCCCGTAGATGGGTCAGTGAAAAAACCACCTGCATCTGAAGTTTCCCTATCGTCTGAATTTTCTTTGGCAGCTTTTGCGAATTCGATATTGCCATTTACGATCTCTTGTCGGAGGCTGTCCAGTTCTCGTTCTGCTTTTAAAATATCTTCTTCAGAAGGAGTAGGTCTGATCAGGATATGCCGGGAATTGAAAGTATTTCCCCTTCGTTCAAGTAATTGAATTAAATGGATACCAAAAACCGTCTCAACAGGATCAGAGATTTCTCCTTGTTTAAGTTCAAAGGCTGTAGCCTCGTATTCAGGAGCTAATTCACCTCTCTTAAAAAATCCAAGGTCCCCTCCTTGTGGGCCGGAAGGACCTTCAGAATATTGCCTAGCCATGGTAGCAAAATCAGATTCTCCGCTTAATATTTTTGCCTTTATCTCAGCCAATTGATTATATACCTTGTCTTTTTGAACTTGGCTAACTTCCGGTTTTTTTACAATCTGCCCCACAACCACTTCTGAAGAGAAAAATGGGAGAGAATCTTTTGGTATAGAATTGTAGAACTTTCTTACGTCATTGGGAGAAACCTGAAGGCCTTCTGTGATGACTCCCTGCATTTTTCCCACAACCAATTGTTCTTTAACAGCATCTTGGATTTCACTTTTTAATTGGTCTCCGGTTTTGCCATAGTTCTCTATAAGCATTTCTTCATCTCCTCCAAACTGCTGAAGAACCATATTGAATCGCTGATCTGTTTGGATAATCACTTCAGCATCTGAAACGATTACAGAATCGATTTCTGCCTTTGCCATCATCATCTTATTGATTAATAAGGATTCAAACACCTGACATTTGGTCGGTACTTCAAAACCCTGTTGGGCTTGCGAAGAAGCCTCCAAATAGGCCTTTTGAAGGTCCGACTCTAATATGATATAGTTGTCGACTTTGGCGATTATTTTGTCTAGTACTTGACCACTAGGCTTTTTTTCCGGCTTTTTTCGTCCGTTTCTGCCCCATCACTGTTGTCCTGGGCCAATACAACCTGAAACATGGAAATGCCGAGCAGTAAAAATAAGCTAAGGGTTTTGGTCCATTTATTCATATATGGTAAACTCATTGTTTTTAAGTGCATTATTGTAAATATCTCTTTTTAATTTTTCGGCTATTTCTGCTCTCCTCTTATTAACAATAATTTTGGAAATCTCGTCTTTCACAAATTCCAACGGTGGGACTTGGTCTTGTAACCTGTATTCCAAAATTTTAAAATAATAAGCGTAAGTTTCATCATCCACATGGATCAATTTTTCATTTCTGATCAATTGCACGTGGTTGTTATTTTGGGTTAGTGGTGTATTTAATATAATATCTTCAAAGTTGATCCAAGTGGAATCTTCCATAAAGTAATTGTTGGCATACCGGATGGCAAAGTCTTTTAGTTCTTGTTTTTTGCTTTCTTCATCACTGTTTAGCAATCGCTCCAATTGTCGTCTTTGTGGCAAATCTTTCTCAAGCTTCACAAAGTTTGTTCGTACAATGATCTCCTTTAAAGCGAAATTTTTATTGTTGTTTTGGTAATACTCTTCTATTTCCGCTTGGGTTACCTCTTTATTTAATTCCTCTTCAACGTAATTTTTTTCGTATTCATAAGCGATAAGTGCATACCTGTAGTCAAGCAACTTTCTGTTTATCTCTGCTTCGTTAATGGTTAGGTTTTGACTAGCCTCCTTGATTACTAACTGCTTCTTTACCCAGCTTTGAATATATCGATTGACCAATTCCGCAGAATCCAAATCCGGAGACATCTCTTTGCTTAAATGATCGATATCAGTATGGTACAAGTTCGCATTGCCTACCGTCGCTATTATAAGATTATCGGGGTCTTCCTCCTCATTTTTCATCTTGAACAAATCACAAGAAGTCATGAAAAGCATAAGGCCGGCTGCCAGCAATGTTTTATTGAACAAGTGATTGATATATTTTTTCCTTTTCATCCTCATTTACTTGGATGTTATAATTTTGTTTAAGTTCTGTAAGTAATTTTTTTCTAAAAACTGCTGGTAATCCTGAATTAGTTTCCCTCGAGTTTCACCAAATTGCTTTTGTCTGGCAGGCAAGGTTTCCCCTAAAACGAGTAGGATGGTTTCATTATTTCGTTTTAGCTTATGAAACCTTTGATCTAAATCCAGGTCGCTAAACAATTCATTTTTATTTATTTCGTAAATGGTTTGGTTTACTGTAAACAGCAAAGGGTTTTCTTCTAGAAATTTTGTATTCAATTCACCGGATAAACTGTCTGAAAGAGGTTGATCCTTTAGCCAATTGGTAACTTCTGAAATGTCCTGACCATTTTTTGCTTTCACCACAAGTGCTTTTACTCTCTTTTCCCAGAGGTATTGTTCTCTATTGCTTTCAAAATAATCCATCTGACCAGCGCTATCTTCTAAAGCTTTTTGCCAAACTTCATTGTTCATCAATTCAAATAGCAGCATACCCTGTTTGTACTCATTGACCAATTGCCGGTATTCTAAGTTGTTTTCATAAATGTATTCTTCTTCCCAGAGGGAGAATTGTTGGGTCGAAAATTCCGTATAAGCCTTATCAAAATTGACCTTAAGAACTGTCTTACCCGATGGGTCAGAAATTTTCAGAAATTCAATTAAATCTCCCAAGTTTGCCTCCTTCCAATCTGATTGGATAAGCGGTTCCACGTTCGTTAAGGCAAGCGCCTCCAATTCTTTATAAAGTTCAGCTTTTGGTCTTCCTTTGGTTTTAGAAAAGGTGTTTTTTAGCTTAGAGAGGAGTGTCTGGTTTTCAACAGCTTTAAATTTTGCCTTTTGCATGGCCAAAACCTGCTCTTTTATTAGTTTGGATCTGCTGTCTCGCAAGATACTTGATTTGATTTTTGGTAATACTTCTTCAAACGATGGTACAGGTTTGGAGCCCTCCAGTCTAATGATGTGGTAACCATAGTCTGTTTTAACCGGAGCCGAAAAATCTCCTTTATTTTTTAATGAAAAGGCGGCATGTTCAAATTCCGGAACAATGGCTCCTACTCCAAACCATGGTATAAGGCCTTTGTTCACTTTACTGGCCTCATCTTCAGAATAAGTATTCACCAATTCCGGCCAAATAGAAGGCTCATTGAGCAGTGATTGATGAATTTGGTTAATTTTATTTCGGGCAATTTGGTCTTCTTGATCTCCCGTATGTTCTCCGGAACGAATCAAAAGATGTGAAACATGAAGCTGTCCCGGGTTGGGTCTGCGGTCTTCTAGTTTGATAATATGGTAACCGTAATCAGATATGACTGGATCGGATATTTCCCCGGGTTTTAAATTGTAGGCAGCTTCTTCAAAAGGCAAGACCATTTGCAAAGCAGTAAAGTATCCCAAATCTCCTTTATTGATATTTGCGGAAGGGTCCTCTGAATAGGTTGCTGCCAATTTATGGAAATCAGCACCGGCTTCGGCTTCGGCTTTAACTTTTATTGCCATTTTAAAAACTGCAATAGAATCTTCCTTAGCGGCATTTGGGGGAAACTTGAAAAGTATATGACTTGCCTTTACAATTTCTTGCATCCTGCTGTAGGCTTTCCTTAACTCCCCTTCAGTAAGTGAGTTTTCTAAAAGGTAGGGTTTTTTTAACTCCTCCTTAAAAGCAATGAATTCCTCTATAAATTCTTCGGTTTGGTGCATACCCAAGTCCATGGCATGCTTTACTTTTAACTTGTAATCAACAAAAAGGTCAAAATTTTGATCAAAATCCTCTTTACTGATCGGTGCGTCCTCTTGTTGCCGGTTTTTATTGAGTACGTATAAAAACTCCTCAGAATAAGAAGCCTCACCATTAATTTTCAAGAGATAGTCCGACGGTAGATTTGTTTCCTTGATTGGATCAGGAAGCGGAGAGGCACTTGCAAATAAAATTCCTACCAAAAGGAAATATATATGCTTCAAATTCATAGGACAATTGGTACAATTTAATCTGCAATGTTACAAATTTTACCCCACAATTTGGGTTGTTACCTCGGATAAGTGAAGGGATTTAACATTTATTTGGAATTGAGTTTTTTTATCAGGCGGCAGGTATTGATAGAATGATTGGTTTCAAATTCTATTTTATCCATTATTTTCCTTACCAGAAGTAAACCCAGTCCTCCCTTTCGTTTCTCTTTAACCACAGAATTAACCTCCGGGGATTTGTATTTTTTTAAATTAAAAGCTTTTCCAGAGTCCCTTATCTCGAAGACGATGTTGTCATCGTTTAACCGCACTTTGAGTGAGATAAAACTATGGGGGTTACAATCATGTGAATGAATGATAAGGTTGGCACATACCTCTTCCACTGCCAAAATCAATTGATTCTGGCTTATATCATTCAAGTCGGTAGTGGAAAGAACTTCTGTAATAAATGTTCTTAATTCCGACAGCCGACTTTTTTCACAATATAATTTTAATTCATGCTTCATGGACTAACTTTTCGGCTTCCTCCCTGCTGTCTATAATCGTAATCAATTGGTCAAGACCAAGGATATGAAAGACATTCATGACCTTATCATTTAAACCGTAAATAATAAATAAGATGTTTTGCTCATTAAAATCCTCCAAATAGGACATGAACACGCCCAAGCCGGCCGAGGAAATGTATTGGAGTTCAGTGCCATCCACCAAAATATTCTTGATGTTGTCATCCAATGCCTCTTGTATCACCTCATCCAATTCTACAGAATTGCTGGCATCAACTTCTCCTTGCAAGCCAATTGTTAAATGGCTTTTTTCAGCCGTCTTATTTATAGTTAACATATTCAATTATACGTTTTAAGCTATTATAAGTTTATGCATTAAATTTGATGACTAAAATAGAATAATCATCATCCGGTAGGGCCTCTCTACCCACAAAATCATAAACTTCATTTACAATCTTACTTTTTATTTCCTTTGCAGGTAATGTCTTATAATGATCCAATAGAAGCCTTAGTTTGTCGTAACCAAATTCTTGGTTTTCTTGATTTTTAGCTTCCACTATTCCATCTGTATACATAACCATGACATCTCCCGGCCGGTACTTTAAATAGCCCTCTTCGAGGTAATTTTCATATCCTTCATTTCTTACTATTCCAAGTCCCATGCCCTTGATATTCAGAAAGCGAGAACAACCTTGCTCTAGGGAATAAAATAGGGTAGGGCAATGGCCGGCTCGGGCAAAATAAATCTCCTTCAAAGATGTATTGATGGTGTAATACGTAGTAGTTATAAAGTTGTTTTTTCTAAGCAGCGGCTTAGAGCACTGTTGGCTTTGGATAAAAAGTTTATTGGTGAGAGATTTAATTGTACCAAACTGTGAAAAACCCCTTTCATTTGTGACATATTGAATGCCGCCGAAGTTCCTTTTCCTGAAACATCTCCAATAATTAATGCAAAGTTTTCATTATCAAAGCGAAAGGTCTCATAATAATCGCCACCTACTTCATCGGCTGCAGCAGAAAAACCATCAATTTCAAAACTGTTGTTATGATGTAACTCTGAAGGCAGAAGACTTCTTTGTACCCTTTGGGCAATTTCCAGTTCTTCCCGGTACCGTTCATTTTTAATGGCCTCATTAAGTAGTCGGTGATTTTCTATGGAGATGGAAGTCTGGCCAACAAAAGTTGAAATAATATTTATCATTTCTTTATTAAAGCCATCTTTGACTTCTTTTAATAAAAAAATGTCGCCAAGGGTTTTTTTATTGGCAGAAACGGAAAGTACCAATACCGATTTATAGGTTTCGTGGGGAATTTGCCCATATAGGTATTCTTTTTTATTTCAGACCGTTGGGTTAAATAAGAGGAAAATGGTTCTACTTTTCTTAACAATTCCAGCACTTCCTGCCTTTCTCCATTGCTAATAAATTTTTGTAATTGAATTTTGGAAGTTTCTTCCGGTTCGGAAGGGTGCAACTCCAGCCAGCCTGCATCCACATAAGCAGCACTCATGCAGCTGTCCATTAATATATCCAATACTTGCTCCTCATTTTCTCCGGGCTTTATAGATTGGCTTAGTTTCTGAAAACTAATGGCCTCAGTAAGTTTTTGCTCAAACACCGAGGATGTGGGTAGGTTAAACAAGGTCACCAATAAGCTAAACACCGCATACAGCAATACGAACACAAAAAGTCCCAGAAGAAAGAGGTTTTCCGAAAGGTTAACAAAATGAATGTTTTGTTGGGTGTAGGAAACCAAGCGGAAGAAAAGGTATCCAGTACAGGCAATGATTATCACCATAAAAAGAATAGATTTCCATTTTTCCCTAAAGGTTAAATAAGGAATCCACTTTAAATTGATGGAAAGTATGGCGCCATAGATGATCAAAAAGATCAATCCAAACATGAAACCATAATTGAAACTGGCCTGACTAATCAATACAAAAAACATACTGATCAGTAAGATTACCTCATAAGCCTGCCATTGTTGAACAATGGCCTTGCTCTTTTGGTAGAGTATAAGGTGTTTCCAACTCAGGGTAGTAGATATTAGAAAAATGGAAACCACTGCAAAATTAACATGGTAAAAGAAATTCATCAAAAGGAGATCTTCCGACAGCCTTGAATCCCCTAGCAGGTAATAAAAAAAATTGATCAGAAAAGAAGTACCGGTAGCTATTAAACCTGTAGATGCCGGTCTCCAAATAAAATCTATAAAACTTCGGTTTTCATTCTTTTTAATGGAATCATTGAAATAAATGTAAAGCCAAATAAAAAATAAGATTTCAAGGACCCATGTGATTTCCTTGCTAATGACCCCTTCCATTTGGTTAATTTCACCGAATACCCTGATCAAATTGACCAGCAGCAAGCCCATCCAAGAAAGGACAGCCAGGAGGATATATATTTTTCCTCTTTGTATTTGGGGTAACTTCACCATAGAAAATCTTACAATAATAAATATAGAATATCAGAAACCATCGGCAACGGTGAAAAACTATGTGTGTTGGCCCTTTTTTATTTGATTCGTATTAGAAGATAGAAGAAGTATTGCTCACTTTGGAATTTTCTTTAAACTTATGATTCGAGCCGGATTTATTATTTTTTGTCTGATTAGGAAGCTAATTTAGACCTTGATTTTAATAAAAAAATTGGCACTTTTACTCGGCACTATTCAAGATTTTCTTCTTACTGTCTGATAGCAATGGTAAACTATAAAGTTGATTTTCAGAAAGAATAAATCCGGCGCGATTAGTCACCAAAACTAATGCGGCCGGATCCATTATTGCTCTCTTAAAGCCTAGTTTAGCTATTATTAGGCAGTTCTTTTTGTTAAGGCCTCTTTTAACTTTTTGGCTACAATTTTATCTTGACCTTTTTCTAACATAAAAACGGTCAGTCTCAGGCTTTTTGGTTCTTCCCAATCGATAGTTTCGATGGAAGGGTCTCCATCCCTCAGATCAGCCCCCAGATCTTTGGCAGAAAAATCATGCTGAGTCCCTTCCCAAGAAATTTTTAGGGATGGGTTGTGATTGGCTACTTCCGGAATCACCACTTCGGTGCTGATCCCCGGGATGCCGGCAATGGCCCCGTCAATCAATGCGACCCTGTTTTCCCAAGTTTCCCAGATTTTGTCATGGTCTCTGTTGATGAAAGTTTCCAAGGCCATATACATGCCCAAAATTTCTTCCTTATTAACCTTCTGTCCACGACCAATATTCCCTCCTCTAGGTGGAGCACTAATTCTAGCTGCTTCAATCAAGTGTTTTTTACCCATCAAAATTCCCGCACTCTGTGGCCCGGCCATGGCCTTACCTCCGGAGATGGCTACTAAGTCAAACCCCATGTCATTGAATCTCCATAAATTCTCTACCGGAGGAACATCCGCAGCAATGTCATTCATGGTTGGGATGCCATGCTTTTTAGCGATTGCAACCCATTCTTCGTGTTTGATTTTTCCTACTGGAGCCTCTCTGTTTAAAAACCACATCATGGCAGTTTTTTCGTTGATGGCTGCTTCTAATTCTTCTTTCGTTTCAATAAATATCAGCTTTACCCCGGTGTTGGTCAGTGCATGGTGGTATCCATTGGCATGACTTTTCTGAAGGATAACTTCTGATTTCATTCCTGTACCCTCCAAAAACGGGAGTTTTGCCGCCTTTTTGCATCTTTCCCTGTCAATACTCCGGCCATCCCTAAAACCAAGGCAGACCAGCAACCGGCCGTAACCATTGCGCCCTCTGCATGGCATAGTTTGGCAATTTTTTCACCGACTTTGTCTTGTACATCGTTTAGCAATACATATTTTTTGGAAGCCATATTAATGGTCTCCATTACTTCCGGTGGCATTAAAGAAGCCGTCATGGATGTGTAATTTCCGGCAGCGTTGATAAAAGTTCTTAAACCTAATTCTTTAATTAAATCTCTCTTGGCTACGGCTTCTGTAGCAGATGGTAAAGATTCAGCCAATAATGTAGTACTTCCTGCCATTCCTCCCAAAACAGGAAGAGAGGCCAGGCGCTTAATTAATTTCCTTCTTGATATCATGATGTTGTTAGTGTGATTTTAGGGCATCAATTTAACAATTATCGTCCGCCTTTTTAAATTTAGTCGGAAAAATATATCATTTTTAAAATTTACAGGTAATTTGGCGGTTTCAGTGGTAAATTTAATATACCGAATAGATTTTAAGGATTAAACATAAAAAAGGAATGCTCAATAAAACACAACCTGCAATTACCACAGAGATTAAAACTTTGGCGAAGGTGCTATGGGATTATCACCAATTAAATGATACCTTAAAAAAGCTGATGCCATTTTTGTTTTAGGTAGTCATGACACCAGAGTGGCGGAGCGAGGAGCACAATTATGGCTGGAAGGCATGGCAGACTATTTAATACTTTCAGGTGGTTTAGGAAATTTTACATTAGGCGTATGGGAAGAAACTGAGGCGGATAAATTCGCAAAAATCGCGTTGAATATGGGAGTGTCAGAAGCCCGCATTATTGTAGAAAACAAGTCAACCAATACCGGTGAAAATATCCGGTTTACTCAAAAAATTCTTAAAGAAAAGGGGCTTGACTTTCATCGATTTATTATCGTCCAAAAACCTTATATGGAAAGAAGGTCTTATGCGACCTTTAAAAAGAACTGGCCGGAAAAATCCGTTACGGTTACAAGTCCCAAAATTAGTTTTGAAAACTATCCCAATGAAGAAATTTCAATGGCCATTGTGATTCAGTCAATGGTGGGGGATTTGCAAAGAATTAAAGCCTATCCAAAGCTTGGTTTTCAAATAGAACAAGAAATCCCTCAGGAAGTTTGGCAGGCTTTCGAACAATTGGTAAAGCTGGGATTCAATCAGCATCTTATAAAAGAATAGTTACTTTCCCCTAAGTCCATAGCCCTATTCTCCATCTAAAGCTTTTTTATAAGTTTCTAAGGCCCGTTCTCTTGCCTGTTTATGTTCAACAATCGGCTTCGGGTAGGCTGAGGATCCGTATTCGGGAATCCATTTTTTTATGTATTTTTTATCTTTGTCAAACTTTTTCATTTGGGATTCCGGATTAAAAATCCGAAAATAGGGTTGGGCGTCTGTTCCTGTGCCAGCGGCCCATTGCCAGCCACCATTGTTTGAAGCCAATTCATAATCCAGTAACTTACTTGCAAAATAGGCCTCTCCCCAACGCCAGTCTATCAAAAGGTGCTTGGTTAAAAAACTGGCCGTAAGCATTCTTACTCTATTGTGCATGTATCCGGTGGTATTCAGTTCGCGCATGCCAGCATCCACCAAAGGGTAGCCTGTTTTCCCTTCGCACCATTTTTGGAATAATTCCTCATTATTATCCCACCGAATCCTGTCATACTTTTCCTTAAAAGAAGTGTCAACTAACGCAGGGTTATGGTAGAGGATCATCATGTAAAATTCCCGCCAAATTAATTCATTGAGATAAGTGTCATTAAGCTCGTGAGCATCGCTCACCAAACGTCGTATACTAATCGTACCAAACCGCAGGTGAATCCCGAGCCTACTTGTACCTTGCCGAGCAGGGAAATCCCGATTTTTGTCATATGCACGAATCAATTTTTCATCAATCTCTAATGGAGGAATGCTATTTTCACTCGTCTTAAAGCCTAGATCTTTCAGGCTGGGGAGAGGAAAGGGTTGGGTCTTATAAAAGGACTTTTTCTTCCATCCAGATCCACAGGCGTTAATGTCGTTTGCTTTAATTTTTGTAGCCAGCCCTTACTGTAAGGGGTAAAAACCTTGTAATAGCTGCCCGAATTATTGGTGATTTCGTCTTTTTCAAAGATTACTTGATCCTTAAAATCATAAAAAGGGATGTCTTTTTCAGCTAAAAATTGCTCAATCTTCTCATCCCTATCTCGGGCATAAGGCTCATAATCTCGGTTGGTGTAAACATTTTGGATAGCGTAAGCTTTCGTCAAAGCTTCAAAAATAGCAAGGGGTTTGCCTATTTTTACAAGAATCGAGCTGTCATAATCCTTAAGCGCTGAATGAAGTTTTTTAACCTGATTATGGATGAATTGAACCCTTGCATCATTTTTGTTTTCAAGTTTTTCAAGGATGTTTTCATCAAAAATAAAAAGAGGCAACACATTTTTCTCGTTTTCATAGGCCGTAAAGAGCCCAATATTATCCGAAAGCCTAAGGTCTCTTCTAAACCAAAATAGAGTAACTTTATCCATAATACTTTAATCAAATCCAGGCCAAATTGTTTGGATGAATTAAGGATTTTCTTTGTCGATAATATTGATTACAGAAGGAGCTTCCCTGGGATCAGGTTTAAATAGATCTGGAGCCACTTCTTCAAGGTTGATGTCAAATTCTCCCCTCAGGTATTCGTCAGAATCATTAATGTATAAGTTCTTTTTATTTCTTTTAAAGTTTTGAAAAAGTTCTTTTAATGAGCTAAACAAGAGGTTTTGGGAAATGGATACCCCGTAAGTATTTGGGGCACGGTTATTAATATCCAAAGCTGTGAGCGTATTGAAATTATTTCGGTTATAAATTCTTACACGGTATTGGCCATTTTCTGTCAATAGATATTCGGCCTGCCAATCTCCTGCAATAGTATTCAAGTCAGCTTTACCCTGCAAATCTGTAAATCCACCATCCCGGGTTACTCTTAACCGGCCATCAAAAAAGGTATAAGCTACCCTAAGTTGAAAAGATTCCAAGGCAGATTCATCTAAGGTGAGCAAGTCAAAATCGATTTCAAGGTTTTCATCTACTTGGGCAATCAGGTTATTCAATTGGGAAGAAATGAGTTGACTGAGGTTAGAAAAACCTATTCCTGCACTATTGAATTGACCTTCAGGTGAAAATCTACGAAGCATGATCAAAGAGAAAACTTGTCTGTTTTTCTCTTGTTCGTCATTGGCGATTCTGTTTTTAAAAGCGGAGATAGTGGTTTGCAATTCACTGTCTTCAGGGAATTCAGAAAAATCAAAATCAAAGCCTATGTCCGGAGACAATAACTCTCCTTCAAGATCCATGATGACCTTTACAGGAAAGCGCCTTTTTATCTGGCTGTTTTCCAAGGTGGAGCTGGTTGTATTTGTTTGGAGTGAGGTAAGGGACACGCTCTCCTCGTACACGGCAGATATATCCATCACTCCGGCATAAGGGTCTCCATACCAATTGATAATTCCTCCAGGTTCAATAACAAACTTTTTGTTGATTACATTGTACAGGGAGAAGTTGTATAAGGCATCTACTATTTCAAAATTGCCTGTCATGGTGAAATTCCCTTGGGTATCAATGTCCATATTGAATACGCCTCTGCCACGGCCCTGTATATTCTCGCCTGTTTTGGGGTCGATTTGAATCTCTATATAGGCATCGGGCGTAATGTCCAGGTTCAAATTCATTCGAAGGTTATTGATGCTTAGTTTTTCAACGGTTTCTTCAAACGCTACATTGTTGGTGGTATCCCTAAGGTTAATGATGTTTATAAATTCCTCTTGAGCTTGGCCATTTGATTCTCCTATAGGGATGTAAATTTTAGTATTGGCATTAGACCTTGCGTTAGCTGTTAATTCCAAATTATTGGCTGCACCGAATACGTTAATATCTCCAGTAGCAAAAGCTGTCCCAAAAACAGGTCATTGTCTGAAGAGCTGGTGTTCATTACCTGAAAGTTGCTTATCTGAGCCGTAAGATCTAGAATGAAATTATCGAAATTGTCATGAACAATTCCTCCTCTCAGGCCGGCAACATTGTTATTAAAGTCACGCAATTCCAATCCTCTGAAACTAATGTCGTTTGGCTCAAAAATAATATTTCCATCTACTTGGTAGGTGGTGTTGAGGTAGTTAAATCTAAAAGTAGCTCCCTCGAGTTCTCCAAGGCCTTCTACAATCGGATGGGTAATGCTTCCCCCCACAGTGAGGCTTCCACTGAGCTTTCCGTCAATATTTGTGAGATAGTCGGCTACAAAAGGTTCAATCACCGACAGGCGAGCATTAGAGAAACGAGCATTCAATGCCATTTCTCTTTCTTCATTACCCATATCTCCGGACAGTTCAATGATTTTCTGCCCTTCGCGGATATTTTGAATGGTAAGGTTGATGGCATCATCGTCATAAAATGCACTGGCCTCTAATTCTCCTACCAGAAATTTATTGATGTAGATGTCTCTTATGGATAAATTGCCCTTCATCCCTTTTTTGTTCCAGCCTTCTTCAAGGTGGACCATACCATTGGCGATCCCTTCATATTCCCTAAGACCAAAAGAGTTTAAAAAATCAAGATTCAATTCATTGATTACAATTTCCATTTTATCCTCAGGCTTATGATTGATTTTACCATCGGCGGCTATGTATTCATTTTCATGATATATTTTAAGTTTGTCAAATTGGGTTTCATCTGCTTTTAGGCTAATGCTGTTTCCTTCCTCAAACTGCCAATAATCATTGAGCAATTTTATTTCTGAAGGGGAAAATTTGATGAGGGTGCTGTCCTGAGAAAGGTTCACTTCTGCCTCTATATCAAAATAGCTTTCAGTAAGAAGCTGATCTAAATAGAATGTCATGTCCAGTTTGGACTGGTTCCAGATGGTTTCTGCTGATAAGTTTTGAAAATTTAAGCCGGAATTAAGTTGAATCTCTTTAGACAATACATAGAAAGAGGCCAAAACCTCTTTGCTGTTTTTGTATTTGGCAGTATTTAAATCAATATTATTGTCGATAAAATAATTGTTTCCATAATAGATGGTGTCAATACCACTGAAGAAGTTAAATACTGTATTTTGGTCTGTCTGATAAAAAGCCCCTCTACAAGCGTATTGTTGGAAATGAAGAGCATGGGGTCAATCAGATTTAAAATTGGGTTTGCATCCCTTAGATCAAGAGAAATGTCAATTTGATAAGGTTTTTCCGTAGCCGAGGGTTTTATTTTATTTCCGGAGTAATTATTGGTTAATATGGCTTGGTAATCTTTCCATAATTGTTTCAAGTCTTCTCCCAGTTGTTTTACCTTAAAATTCCCGCTGATTCCGGCCACTAATAGGTCTGAGTTAAGAGAGATTACCCTGGAATTGTCTGTGAATAGAGATTGGAAAAGAAAATAATCCAGAAATAAGTCCCTGCCATCATAGCTTACCAAAATGTCTCTAAATCTGGCCACCCCCTCAATGTCATCTAGGCTTACCCCTTTGGTGTCTAACTCAAAATTACCACTTAGGAAGATAGCTTGATTGGAAATATTTATTTCATTTAAAAATGCCGTGTCCAGATCCAAAATTAAGTTTGCTGAGTCCTTGTCATTTCTGAGGTCTAGCATACCATCTACCCCCATCACCAGGTTTGGATCATTTACTGTCATTTTTCCGGCAAAAAGATCCTTTGCAAATGTGGCTTTGGTGGTTATGTTTTGAAAATTATAATGGTTGATTCCCAATTTGCTAAAGGTTGCATCCAATTCAATTATGGCCGTAGCTACACTTAAACCTGATCCCTTAATTTGTCCTCGAAAACTTGTTTTCTGAAAGTTTTCCGGTATCCCATTAAAACTCCTAAATTCAAATTTGTGGCTTCTAATTGACCCTCATAGGTTGGGGTTCCGTTTTGCTGTAGGTAATTAAGCGTTCCATTGAGTCTTCCGATTTCAGTTCGAAAGTTACCTTGTGCTGTGAAATTATCAAGCTGACCTTCAAAATCGGAGTTGAAGCGAATGACACCAAATTTATTTAATTCTCTTCTGGCTTGTGGGGTGGCATAGGGATAAAGGTCGTCAGGGTTAACGGTGGAGTTGATTAATGAAAGTTCAAAATTGGTATTGGCTACCGTCGGTAAGCCTTCAATATTGAATTTTCCAAACAATGCACTTTTATCCCCGAACCTTAGCAGTAGCTCATCAGAATAGATGGAATCCACCCTTCCGTTTATTTCTCCACTTAACGAAAGCCTATCGTCTATTGAGGGGATATTGTCAGAAAAATAACCTAGATCTCTTATGTCTAAGATGGCCTCATCTAATTCAGCGGATATTTCCACCATGTGGTTAAAGTCACGTAAATCTGTAGGGGAATCATACTCGAATTTAAGGTAATTTTTTATTTCCGTTTGGTTAGATTTTAGGTAGAGGTCTTTGAACTCCATCCCCGTATTGGAGTAAGTGAAATTAGTTTGTAATTGTTGGAAAACCATACCCGAATTGGCCTCAACTCCTTTCATGTGCTTGAGGTCAAATGCCACCGTGTCTCTTCTCACATAAAAGTCAGTGGCAGAGGCTACCAGATTTCTGAATTGAAGGTCACTATAATCAAATTTTATGTCGAAAGGCGGGAGGGTATAGTCCACAATATCAAGTGAAGTTTCCATCAAGGATATATAACCTATGGTAAAAGTGGAGGCTTTAAGATTGGTTTTTTCCTTTTTGGGCAAGAAAATAGACCGAAGCCGAGAAAGAAATACGGAAATATTTAATCCCTGTCCATCTGCGTGTGTAAGGATTCTTACATTCCCATTTTTAAGGTTAATTTCATCAAATCCCGGTTGTTCTGTGTCCATCAAACCTTTAATGGAAAAGTCTATGTACACTTCCTCTAGATCCATCATCAGGCTATCCTGAAGGTCCATTATGGTTACTTCCTGCAAACTGATAGCATCCCACCATCTGATGTTTACCCGACCGATTTCTGTTTCATAGCCTGTTTCTTTGCTAATATGATTGGTAAAGAAACCGGCAAGATAAGTTTGCAATACAGGAATCTGTAACAATAAAGTAATGGTAAGTAGGAATATAAGCAGATAGCTCATGATCCTAAACGTCCTTCTAAGGGCGTTCAGCAAAATTTCCTTAACTTTCGATTTATTTTCCAACAGGCACGAAATGAGTTGTAATATATTAGCAATAGAATCCTCTTGTGATGAAACGTCAGCATCAGTGATTTCTGATGGCAAAATACTTAATAATATTGTCGCCACGCAATCTGTACATGAGAAATATGGTGGAGTTGTACCGGAATTGGCCTCTAGAGCGCATCAGCAGCATCTTATACCGGTTGTTGCTGAAGCAATTAAATCCTCGGGAATCGCTAAATCTGAGTTAGACGCCATTGCTTTTACCCGTGGCCCGGGATTGATGGGGGCTTTATTGGTAGGAGTTTCTTTTGCCAAGTCCTTTGCCTATGCCTTGGATAAACCAATTATTGAGGTGAACCACATGGAAGCCCATGTCTTGGCCCATTTTATTGATGCGCCAAAACCCTCCTTTCCTTTTATCTGTTTAACCGTTAGTGGAGGACATACACAGCTAGTATTGGTAAAAAGTGCTTTGTCCATGGAGGTTTTGGGAGAAACGAAGGACGATGCAGTAGGCGAAGCTTTTGATAAAATTTCTAAAATTTTAGGTTTACCCTACCCCGGGGGCCATACTTGGATAAATTAGCTGCCAAAGGAAATTCGTTGGCTTATCCTTTTCCGGTATCAGAAATGAAAGGACTCTCTTTTTCCTTTAGTGGCATAAAAACTGCGGTGCTTTATTTCCTTAAAGAAAACATAAAGAAAGATCCCAACTTCATTGAGAATAACTTGGAGGATATATGTGCTTCTGTGCAACACACATTAATAAAAATGTTGATGCAAAAACTTGTAAAGGCCACCAAAGAACAGGGAATAAAAGAAGTGGCGATTGCCGGAGGAGTCTCAGCCAATTCAGGCCTAAGGCAAACAATTGCGGATGCCGCAAAAAAATACCGCTGGAAAGTCTACCTTCCCAAATTAGAATATTGTACAGACAATGCGGCCATGGTAGCCATGGCGGCGCATTTTAAGTACCAGGAAGGTTTGTTTACAGATTTGAACGTCAGTCCGTTGGCAAAATTGAAAATTGGAAATCATGGCTAAAAAGAATAAATTCGAGAAAATAATAAATATTAAAAATAAGAAAGCAAGCTTTGAGTTTGAATTCATCGATAAATACAAAGCAGGGCTTGTACTGAAGGGGACGGAGATTAAGTCAATTCGGGAAGGAAAGGTCTCGCTTACAGAGGCCTATTGCTATTTCCGAAACAATGAATTGTTTATAAAACAAATGCATATAGCACCTTATACGCTGGCCGCTCATTTTAATCATGACCCGGTTAGAGAAAGAAAGCTATTGCTACAAAAACAAGAATTGAAAAAACTGCAAAACAAATTTGCAGAAAAAGGACTTACCATAGTGCCTATTAGGGTATTTATTAATGACAAGGGGCTGGCTAAGATAGAAGTGGCGCTGGGTAAGGGAAAAAAGTGCATGACAAACGACATTCACTAAAAGAAAAAGATGCAAAACGAGACCTTCAAAGAATGGCATTCTAATCCTACTTTTGGTATCTGTAGGCTTTCGCTCCTCAGTGTTTATGAGAAACCTGTGAGTGATGCCGGGTTAAGTACCCAAATACTTTTTGGTGAGTTGTATGAAGTTGTTGTGGTGAGTGATGATGGACAGTGGTTAAAAATTGAAGGTTTAGAATTTATTGGCTCAGGTTGGATTCTTGCTTCCCAACATCATCCCCTTACGAAAGAAGCATTCGAATTTTTTGCAAAATCCCCCCCCCTGTCAAATAGTTTCCCAAGGGATAGGGGAAATAAAGTTGAAAGACGCTACCATGTTTTTATTGCCCGGTAGTCAGCTACATGCCGGACAGAATGAAATCTTTGAGTGGGAAGATTCAATAAAATTTAAGGGAAATAGTAGGCCTTTTGAAAAGAAGGCCAATAGGCAGGAAATTAAAAAAATAGGCTTAAGTTTTCTTCATGCCCCTTATCTATCCGGGGGCAGAAGCATTTTTGGTTTAAATGGATCTTCCTGGATTAACTTGCTTTTTAAAATAGGTGGGATAGTCTTCCCGAATGAACTTGGTTCACTAGGGCATATAGAAGGAAGGCAGGATGTTTCTGAAATTGATGTAGGAGATGTAATTATTTTTGGCACCCAAAGTGGCATGCCATTTCAGGTGGGTTTATTTATTGGTGAGGGCACATTGCTTTGGGTCAAAGAAAAAGTAAAGTTCGGGGCTTTTGATCCGGAAAAATGGAGCATAACCAATAATCGCTTGAAAAACAGTGTTCAATTGCTAACCGTAAAAAAACTAGTAGATTGATGAAGGAGATATCAGAAAAGAAAGTGCTTGTCCTGAACTTAGATCATTCACCTGTAGGGGTAGTCAATGTACACAAAGGTTTTGTGTTGACTTATCTAGATAAAGCCACTTTACTGGTAAAGTACGATTACCTTCAAATAAGGTCAATTGACCATGTTTTTGATTATCCTGCAGTTATTCGGCTCAATCATTACAAAAACATCCCTTACAAAGGGGTTTTGCTGAACAGAAACAATCTTTTTAAGCGGGATAAATATACTTGTCAGTATTGTGGGTCTGAGAAAGACCTGACATTGGATCATGTGATACCCAAGAGCAAGGGAGGTAAAACTTCTTGGAAAAACCTTATTACTGCTTGCCACCGCTGCAATACCATTAAGGGCAATAAAACTCCTGAAGAAGCAGGTATGCCGCTTGTGAGCTTTCCTTTTAAACCAAATCTTTCCTATTTTCTTGCTGAATATGCAGAGCGACATGCCACGGAATGGATACCTTTTCTAGCCATAAAGGAGGTTTAAATAAGCACTAAAGTAAGAGATCTAGATCTGATATTTTGTTGGCATACAGTTTCTAATCCTAAAATAATTCGTAAATTTGCAATCCATTCGGGTGAATGGGCCTTCTAATGTGGGGGAATCATTAATAAAAACCTCAGCCAGATGACCTTAAGGCTGTTGAAAATCAAGGTTATATATTATTATGTCAAATCAAGAAGATTTTAACTGGGAAAAATTTGAAACCAAGGGTTTTGGAGAAGGATATACCGCAGCTGAGAGAGCTGAGATGGAAAACCTTTATGACAATACTCTTACTGAGATTACAGAAAAAGAAGTTATCACAGGAACTGTTGTTGGTATCAATGATAAGGATGTAATCATCAATATTGGTTTTAAATCAGACGGACTTGTTCCTCTGAATGAATTCCGTGACATTGAGGGCTTGAAAATCGGTGATGAAGTAGAATTATTCATCGAAGAGCAGGAGAATGCATTGGGACAGTTGGTACTTTCCCGTAAGAAAGCCAAGATGGTAAAAGCTTGGCAAACCATCGAAGAAGCATTGGAGCAAGACAATGTAATCGAAGGTTTGGTAAAAGAAGAACCAAAGGTGGATTGATCGTAGATATTTATGGTGTAGAGGCTTTCTTACCAGGATCTCAAATCGATGTTAAACCTATCAGAGATTTTGATATCTATGTAGGTAAGAAAATGGAAGTGAAAGTGGTTAAAATCAACCACGCCAATGATAACGTAGTCGTTTCTCATAAAGTATTGATCGAGAAAGATCTTGAGAAACAAAAAGCTGAAATCCTTAACAACCTTGAAAAAGGTCAAGTATTGGAAGGTATTATCAAAAACATGACCAATTTCGGTGTATTCATCGATTTGGGTGGTGTAGATGGATTGCTTCACATTACTGATATTTCTTGGGGTCGTATCAATCATCCTGAAGAAGTACTAAACCTTGACGACAAAGTTCAGGTTGTTGTACTTGACTTTGACGATGATAAGAAAAGAATTTCCTTGGGTATGAAGCAATTGACTGCGCATCCTTGGGATTCTCTTTCTGCTACTCTTGAAGTTGGATCTAAAGTTAAAGGTAAAATCGTAAACGTTGCTGATTATGGTGCATTCCTTGAATTGGCTCCTGGCGTTGAAGGTTTGATCCACGTTTCTGAAATGTCTTGGTCGCAGCACTTAAGAAATCCTGCTGACTTTGTGAAAGTTGGTGATGAGATCGAAGCTGTAGTTCTTACTTTAGATAAGGATGAGCGCAAGATGTCTTTGGGTATCAAACAATTGACCGAAGATCCATGGACCAAACAAGAAATGTCTACCAAATATGCTATCGGTACCAAACATAAAGGTATTGTTAGAAACCTTACCAACTTTGGTTTATTCTTAGAACTTGAAGAAGGTATTGATGGTTTGGTTCACGTATCTGATTTGTCTTGGACTAAAAAGATCAAGCATCCATCAGAATTTGTGAAAGTAAGTGATGAGTTAGATGTTATCGTTTTGGAACTAGACCTTGATAGCAGAAGATTGGCACTTGGACACAAGCAATTGGAAGAAAATCCTTGGGATACTTTCGAAAACGTGTTCCCAATCGGATCTAAACATAAATGTTCTATCATCTCTAAAAATGATAAAGGTGCAGTTCTAGAATTACCTTATGGTCTTGAAGGTTTTGCTACAGCCAAAAACCTTGAAAAAGAAGATGGAAGCCAAGCTGAAGCTGGTGAAAGCCTTGATTTCACTGTGATTGAGTTCTCTAAAGATGACAAGCGCATTGTGCTTTCTCATACAGCTACTTTCAAAGAAGAAGCGATGCCTAAAGCAAGTGCTAAGAAAGCTAGCAGTCCTAAGAAGAAAGCTGCAGGTACCGCTGACAGTGGAGCCGGAGCAGAGAAATCTACACTTGGTGATTTGGATGCATTGTCTGCATTGAAAGAAAAAATGGATCAGGGTAAAAAATAATTAACCCTTATTTAATACAACTAAGGCACTAACTTGAAAGAGTTAGTGCTTTTTTTGTATTTATTTCAATAGGATTCTTAGCCGGTATATGCCCTTAATCTTCATCCTGTTTATATTTTTAGCTTTAAACCAATTGATGATAATATTTGTCCACTACCGTACCCAGGTATAAATGTCCGTTTCCGATAATCAATAGTTTAATTGTCCAGGGTTAATTTTAATTGGGTAATGAGAATTGCTTTGAGTAGCCTTAGTTTTCTTTTTATAGTAGTTAATATGTTTGTTGTCAGATTAAATGGATTGCACTACTAGTTCTTTCGCAATTTTGATCCTTAGGTTTTTTAAATGACTTTACGCTACCGGTAAATTTTGTTCGGTTATCCTATTTCCTACTTGCGCTATATTTTTCTATTCTGATAATCTTTGGTCCTTGGCTATATAAACTTTGGCACCAATGTTTTAGTTAGATAAAATAAATGTAAATAATGGGTAAAAATATTTGTTAGACAAATCTAACTTATTAATTTTACGGGTGTATAAATAGAAATAACATGAATCTAATAAAATATACCGCCTTATTAATAATTTTTTCAGTATCACTTTTCTGTTCCCCGGTAAAGGGACAAGAGGGTGGAGTGATTTCAGGGAAAGTGATGGATGAATCCGGCATTCCATTGGAGTTTGCCAATGTAGGAATCAGGAAGATTTCTTTGGGTGGAGTGACTGATGAAAGCGGATCCTTCACCATTAGCGATGTGCCTCCCGGCAAGCATTTGTTAACTGCTTCCTTGATAGGTTTTGAAACCCAGCAAATTAGGATTGAAGTCGGAGGGGGCAAGTCTGAAAGCCCATATAATTTTACTTTAGTAGAAACTGCTGCTGCGCTAGGAGAGGTGGTTGTTTCAGGGACAATGAAAGAAGTGTCTAAACTTGAAAGTCCGGTGCCAGTTGAAGTGTACTCTGCCAATTTTTTCCGGGCAAATCCTACCCCTTCTGTTTTTGAATCCCTTCAAAATGTGAATGGGGTCAGGCCTCAGATCAATTGTAATGTTTGTAATACAGGCGATATTCACATCAATGGACTTGAAGGTCCGTATACCATGGTATTGATTGATGGGATGCCCATTGTGAGTGGTTTGTCTACTGTGTATGGATTAACTGGTATCCCCCAAGCCTTGATAGAGCGGGTGGAGGTGGTCAAAGGCCCCGCATCTACCCTCTATGGTTCTGAGGCTGTGGGTGGTCTGATAAACGTTATTACTAAAAAAACATCTTCAGCACCTTTATTTTCAGCTGACATTTTTAGTTCCGATTGGGGAGATGTTAATACAGATTTGGGATTGAAATACAATCTTTCAGAAAATATTCAAGGTCTATTTGGGCTGAATTATTTTAATTATCAAAACCCCTGGATAAAAACGAAGATGGTTTTACAGACGTAACTTTACAAAATAGACTTTCAATCTTTAATAAGTTTAATTTCAATAGGGGGTCAGGTAAGAATTTCTCGGTTGCCGGTCGTTATGTTTATGAAGATCGCTGGGGTGGGGAGATGGATTGGTCTTCGGAATACCGTGGAGGAGATGAAATTTACGGTGAAAGCATTTATACCAACCGTTGGGAGATGTTTGGTGTGTATGAATTGCCGATTGAAGAATTGATAAATTTTCAGTTCAGTGCCAATGGTCATCATCAGAATTCAGTGTATGGAGACATGCCTTATTTAGCAGACCAATACATAGGTTTTGGTCAATTTACTTGGAATAAACCCGTAAAACAACATGATTTTTTATTGGGATTGGCCTACAGGTACACCTATTATGACGATAATACACCTGCAACGGCCACAGAAAATGGGGTGAATGAACCATCCATTACCCATCTTCCGGGAATTTTTCTTCAAGATGAAATAACCATTAATGCATCTCATAAGATTTTATTGGGAATGAGGTATGATTACAATAGCTTGCATGGGAGTATTGCTACTCCCAGATTAAACTATAAGTGGACCTCAAAAAATAAAAATGATGTGATTCGTATGAGTATCGGCAATGGCTACCGTGTGGCCAATGTCTTTACTGAAGATCATGCTGCACTCACGGGAGCCAGAGAGGTGGTTTTTGAAGGTGAGCTTGCTCCGGAAACTTCCTGGAATGCTAATTTGAACTTCGTGAAGAAAATTTATACAGCAAGCCAGGTTTTCATTGGACTTGATGCCTCTGCATTTTACACCTATTTTGATAATGCCATTTTTCCGGATTACGAAACTGATCCCAACAAGATTATCTATGGTAACTTAGATGGCTCTGCAGTTTCAAAGGGGATTTCACTTAATATGGAAATGTCATTGGTCAATGGCTTGAATATTGTGGCTGGAGGTACCTTAATGGATGTATCCGTTACGGAAAATGGAGAGACCTATCGGCAATTATTGACTGAAAGATTTAGTGGAGTATGGAGTGTGGGATATACTTTTCCTTCTATAGGTTTGACATTGGATTACACCGGGAATTTATATGGGCCAATGCGTTTACCTTTATTGGGAGAGCTAGATAATCGGGCTGCTTACTCCCCTTGGTTCAGTTTGCAAAACTTTCAACTTAGCAAAAAGATAGGTAGTAAATGGGAAGTCTATGGTGGGGTTAAAAATATTCTTGATTTTACTCCTGCCGCAAATAGTATTGCAAGATCTTTTGACCCTTTTGACAGGAATGTGGTTTTTGGATCGGACGGACAAGTGGTTCCAACTACGGAAAACCCCTATGCTTTGACCTTTGATCCATCCTATGTGTACGCACCCAACCAAGGACGCCGAGGCTTTTTAGGACTTAGATTTACACTGGATTAATGAATAAAATACTAACCATAGGCTTCATTGTTTGCTTGTTTTTCAGTATTGGAATAGCAAATGGGCAGGTAATTTCTTGGACTGCGATTGAAAGTCTAAAGGATAGCTTACGGTCAAATCCCAAGCCCATCATGGTTTTTATTCATACTGATTGGTGCAAGTACTGTAAGATGCAGGAAAACATTACCTTTCAAAAGCCTAAAGTAGCAGGCTTGCTTTCCAAGAATTTCTATTGTATAAAAATAAATGCCGAATCGGAAGAGGAATTGGTTTTTCTCGGAAGAAAATACAAGCCCGGTAAGTCCGGAGATTACCATTCTTTGGCAAAAATGCTGGGTACCAACAATGGGAAATTATTGTTTCCCACTACGGTATTTTATGCTCCCCTTTCTCAAACTTTTGAACGGCTTCAAGGTTTGCAAACGGCTAAGGTTTTGGAGCGTTTTTTTACAGAGCATGGAATGGAATTTGACGAATAAAATAAAAAATACCAACAGGTTTTTTGGTGTAATTATGGGAAATGACAAATGTCATCTAGATTCTTTTGATGCCTTATATTAAAGCTTTATTTAATGTAGGAAAAGGTTTGCTTTGGACAAATTAAATATGTTTTAACTTGTAGGTTATCAATTAAATACGAACCTTAGGTAGGTTGTAGAAGCATCAGTATAAGGTGATTCAATGTTGGGCTATTTTATAAAGATTCAGTAAAGAATTGCTTAAGTCAGCCGTACAATTTTATGATTCTTTCTACCCGCGGGAAGAATCATTTTTTTAAGAAATTTGTAGCAATATAGGATGGAATTCGGCAGTTAAGAGAGAGCGGATTTTCATGGTAAGTCAACAAAAAAAGGCATCCTTTAGTAAGGATGCCTTTGGAGGTCGAGAGCGGATTCGAACCGCTGTACAAGGTTTTGCAGACCTCTGCCTAGCCACTCGGCCACTCGACCATTTTCAATAGCGAAGCGCAAATTTAGGCATTTATAATTGGCTTTTCAAATCTATTAGTAAAAAAATATTTACAGTTGTTCCGCAAATTTTGGGTTAAAAACCCGTTTGTAACGAAATGTCTATAGATGTGTTCAACAATTATTTTTCAAATAATGAAAAATGAGTCTATTTATAACGGTTCTAAATTAAATTTTGCTTCAGGTGGGGGAGTGTAAATAACTGATAGCTAATATTTTAAATAGTATATTTAGTTTTTGATATGGATTATTGCCCTGTAAAGATCAAGTTTGAAAAATAGAAGTTGGGTAGTACATTTGTGGGGAATTTGAATTGCACTGAGAAAATCTGAAAAAAGTATACATAACTATGTCGATCAAACGCTCAATATTAGGGGTTTCAATTCGCGTATGCCATCTGTTGGTCCTGATATTCCTATTTTCAGGAATTCAGGCATATGCGGTGGACCCTGAAATTCCGGATAGCGAAGAAGCTATATCCGCGGGTCAGTCCATTTTTAATGCCAACTGTAAAACCTGCCATAGACTGGATCAGAAATTGGTCGGTCCGGCGCTTAGAGGAGTTACCGATAGGAGGGAGTTGGACTGGGCAAAACAATTTATCACCAACTCTCAGGTATTGATTCAAGGAGGAGATGCTGATGCAGTAGCGCTTTTCAAAGAATTCAATAACACGGTTATGCCTTCTCATGATTTTTGAGTGACGATGACCTAACGAATTTACTTTCTTACATTGAGTATGGTGACAAAGCAGATCCTGCCGCCGCCGCAGCCGGAGCTACAGCCGAGGGTGGAGAAGCAACAGGTTCAGCTGGAGGAATTCCAAATGAATACCTAACCATCATTTTGGTAGTCTTGGTAATTGTTCTAGTATTGGTATTGGTTGTTTTGGGACTTATTGTTTCAGTATTGACCAAATACATGAACAAAAGCGAAAATCTGGATGAGGAGGATAAGGAATTTATCAACCAAAAGACAGATTATAAAGGCATCTTCAAAAGTGACGGTATGATCATCATCGTTACGGCCATAGTACTTGCCTTTGTTGTAAAGACAGCCATAAACGGATTATATACGGTGGGTGTGCAGCAAGGCTATGCACCTAGTCAGCCGATAGCTTACTCACACGAACTACATGCCGGACAGTATGAAATCCCTTGTCAATATTGTCATACAGGCGTAGAAATTGGAAAATCTGCAAATATTCCTTCTGCAAACATCTGTATGAACTGTCACATGCACATTCAAAATGTGGAAGGCAAAGAGGGTGTTTCTCCGGAAATTGCAAAAATATACGATGCGGTAGATAACAATCAACCTATTGAATGGGTAAGGGTGCATAACCTTCCTGATTTGGCTTATTTCAATCACTCTCAGCACGTTGCTGTTGGAGGGATCGAATGTCAAACATGTCATGGTCCTATAGAGGAAATGGAAGTTGTTTCTCAGCACAGTGCATTGACCATGGGTTGGTGTATTGACTGCCATAGAAATACGGAAATTACTACTCAGGGCAATGAATATTACGATAAACTCGTGCAATTGCATTCTGAATCCAAAGATGCTTTGAAAGTCAAAGACATTGGTGGTTTGGAATGTGCAAAGTGTCACTATTAAATCTTTACGAACATTCTTTTCTTTAATATAAAATGAAAGAAAATAAAAAGACATATTGGAAAGGGTTAGAACAGCTGACAAACGATCCCGAGTTTGTAAAAAATGCTGATCAGGAATTTCCCGGCTTTACTTCAAAAAGCAATCAAAAAGAAAACGGAAGTTCCACAAGAAGGGACTTTCTAAAAATGATGGGTTTTAGTGTGGCGGCAGCCTCCTTGGCAGCTTGTGAAGCTCCGGTTAGGAAAGCCATTCCATATGTAAACAAACCTGTTGATATCAATCCTTCTGTTCCTAATTATTATGCATCTACTTTCAGCAAAGGTGGAGACTACGCTTCGGTGGTAGTTAAAACCAGAGAAGGTAGACCGATAAAAATTGATGGCAATGAATTGTCACCAATTACTAAAGGAGGAACCAATGCCATTGTCGAAGGCTCTGTTTTATCTTTATATGATGAGGCCAGGTTAAGGGCTCCTCAAATAGGAGGGAAAACTGCTGGATGGTCTGCTTTAGATGGTGAATTATCCGGCAAATTAAAAAGTGCAGGATCCATAAAAATAATTAGCAATACCATTTTATCTCCCAGTACAAACAGGGCGATAAAAGTTTTTGCTGACCAAATGGGAGATGTTGAAGTCATTACGTATGACCCTATTTCCAATTACGGTATCACCAAAGCAAGTGAAACCTATTATGGAAGCAGTGTGCTTCCTTCATATAATTTCGATAAGGCCAATGTAATTGTCAGCTTTGGGGCTGATTTTTTAGTTCATGGATTTCTCCAATTGAATTTGCCAGACAATATGCACAAGGAAGGAAAATTTCGAAAGAAAATCCTAACATGTCCAGGCATTATCAGTTTGAGTCTACCCTTTCACTTACCGGTTCTAATGCGGATTACCGTACACCAATTACCGCTTCTCAAAGTGGTCTTGCAGTATTGGCCTTGTACAATCTTATCGCCAAAAAGGCCGGTGCAAGCACTGCCGGTGGAAGCAGTTTAGAATTAAACAATCTTTCAAAAGCCGCCAACGAATTGTGGGCCAACAAAGGTAAATCACTTGTTGTTTCCGGATCTAATGATCCGAATGTGCAAGTGGTTGTGCATGCAATCAATGAGCTTTTAGAGAATAACAATAAAACTGTGGATTTCGAAAATCCTGCTTATTTCCGAAAAGGAGATGACAGTAGAATGAATCAGTTTGTAAAAGAATTAAATGCCGGAAAAGTTGGAGGAGTGATCTTTTACAACTGTAACCCGGTTTACGACTTTGGAGGTGGACAAGCCATTGCTGCGGGAATAGCCAAGGCTAAGGTTTCTGTTTCTACAGCTGAAGTTAAAGATGAGACAGCTTCTCTAGTACAGTATCTAGCTCCGGATCATCATTATTTGGAATCTTGGAATGACTTCAATCCTAAAAAAGGAGTGTATAGCTTGGCCCAGCCGGTTATTTCTCCTCTGTTCAGCACTCGCCAAGCGCCTGAAAGCTTTTTAAAATGGGCCGGCAATACTACTTCTTACTATGATTTCATAAAAGAAGAATGGCAGGCTACATTTGCTGAAAGCGGAATGGAAGGAGACTTTCAATCCTTTTGGGATAAATGTTTATATGATGGTGTTTACATTGCTGATTCTTCAGAAGAAGGTGAAACTACAGCATTAGAGGTAATAGGAAATGTTGCCTCTGCAGCAGCTGCCATTAGCAAAGCTTACCAGGCACAGGGTTCTGGTAGTGAATTGGTGGTTTATACCAAAGTAGGTATTGGCTCTGGAGCATTTGCCAACAATCCATGGTTGCAGGAGATGCCTGATCCAATTTCAAAAGCTACTTGGGACAATTACTTAACCGTATCCCAAAAGTGGGCCAATGAAAACGGGCTTAAAATGACTGAAGGAGCCACTAAGTTGGCCACTGTTTCTGCAAATGGACAGACCTTTACTGTTCCTGTTTTGGTGCAACCAGGACAGGCAAATGGAACATTTGGATTGGCTTTAGGTTATGGAAGGACTGCTGCAGGCAGAGTAGCAGACGGCATTGGTGTCAATGCCTATGCACTTATTAATGCCAACAAAGGATTTGTTGAATACCACGTAACTGAAGGAGTAAGTGTAAGTCTTACCAGTGAGAGTTACAGAATAGCACAAACACAAACGCATCAAACCTATATGGGTAGAAATTTCGTTGTGCAGGAAGCTACTTTAGGAGAATATAAAGAAGATGCCAGCGCCGGAAGGTATCACCCGGAAATTTATAAAGACGGAGAATTTGTTAAGCCAAGCAAAATCTCATTATGGTCAGGACACAAATACAGTCAGCACCACTGGGGCTTGGCAATTGACATGAACTCCTGTATAGGTTGTGCGGCTTGTACCGTGGCTTGTCAGGTTGAGAACAATGTGGCTGTTGTTGGTAAAGAAGAAGTATTGAACAGAAGAGAAATGGCCTGGATAAGAATTGACAGGTACTATAGTTCTCCTGAGGGTGCTACTTCAAATGCTGAACTTGAGCAAGCAGCAGACAATCCGGAAGTTACTTTCCAACCAATGATGTGTCAGCATTGTAACAATGCACCTTGTGAAACTGTTTGTCCGGTGGTAGCCACCACCCACAGTTCTGAAGGACTTAACCAAATGACTTACAACCGTTGTATTGGTACCAGATATTGTGCCAACAACTGTCCTTATAAAGTAAGAAGATTCAATTGGTTTAAATACCATGACAATAAAGATTTTGCAGGAGTAAATACTGCTCAAAATGACGATTTGGGTAAAATGGTACTCAACCCTGATGTGACAGTAAGAGCAAGAGGGGTAATGGAGAAATGCTCCATGTGTGTACAACGTATTCAAGCAGGTAAATTAACTGCTAAACGCGAAGGTAGGAAAATTAAAGACGGTGATGTGAATGTTGCCTGCGCAGTAGCTTGTCCTACTGAAGCCCTTGTTTTTGGTGACATGAATGATTCCCAATCTAAAGTTTCTAAGATGTTAAAAGTCGAAGAAAATTCCACAAGTGCTTTGAAAGAAGTAAATGAGGAGAGAGCATACCACGTGTTAGAGGAAATCAATGTCAGCCCTAATGTTTGGTATTTTACCAAGATCAGAAATAAGGACAAAAACGAAGCTTAAAAAAATAAAACGATAAGATATGCAGGTTACTTCACCCGTACGCGATCCGCTTATTACCGGCGGTAAGACTTACAAGGACGTCACCAATGATATTGCCAGGCATGTAGAAGGTAAACCAACCAAAGGTTGGCTCCTAGGACTGGCAGTATCCTTGACTGTACTTTTGCTCGGCAGTTTAGCTCTGGTAGCTACACTGTGGGAAGGAATAGGAATGTGGGGACTTAATAAAACTGTAGGCTGGGCCTGGGATATTACCAACTTCGTTTGGTGGGTAGGTATTGGTCACGCAGGTACACTTATATCCGCAGTATTATTGCTTTTCAGACAAAAATGGAGAACATCCATTAACCGAGCGGCGGAAGCGATGACAATTTTTGCTGTAATTTGTGCCGCAGTTTTCCCTCTGATACACATGGGAAGACCTTGGATTGGTGCAATTTGGGCCCTACCACTTCCCAATACATTCGGTTCTTTGTGGGTAAACTTTAACTCCCCATTACTATGGGATGTTTTTGCGATCTCCACTTACTTTTCTGTTTCTTTAGTATTCTGGTACATCGGTTTGATTCCGGATTTCGCTACCATTAGAGACAGGGCAACCGGTATTCGAAACACCATATACGGAGCCTTGAGTTTCGGATGGGACGGCGGTGCTAAAGCTTGGATGAGGTATGAAAGTGTTTCATTGATTTTGGCAGGTTTGGCTACACCCCTTGTACTTTCTGTACATACGATTGTATCCTTTGACTTTGCTACCTCAGTAATTCCGGGCTGGCATACTACAATCTTCCCTCCTTATTTCGTGGCAGGTGCGATTTTCTCAGGTTTTGCCATGGTATTGACCTTGATGATTGTCACCCGAAAAGTCTTTAAACTTGAAGATTATATCACAATGGGACATATTGAATTGATGAATATTGTAATCATCATTACAGGTTCTATTGTTGGGATTGCCTATATCACAGAGTTCTTTATCGCTTGGTATTCAGGAGTCGCTGCAGAACAATATGCTTTTGTGAATAGAATGTTTGGCCCTTATTGGTGGGCTTACTGGTCCATGATGACCTGCAATGTTATTTCTCCACAGTTGTTCTGGTTCAAGAAAATTAGGACTTCCATTGTTGCTACTTTTATCCTTTCCCTTATTGTAAACATCGGAATGTGGTTTGAAAGGTTTGTTATTATCGTTACCTCCCTTCACAGAGATTTCCTTCCTTCTTCTTGGGTTATGTTCTACCCGACCATAACTGATGTTGGAGTTTATATGTTTACCTTTGGTTTCTTCTTTACAGCCTTCTTATTATTCGCTAAATTCTTCCCGGTAATAAACATGGCCGAAATCAAATCTGTATTGAAATCTTCATCTGAAAAAATAATTAAATAATCATGGAAAGAGACAAAAACTTTATCCTGGGGATCTTTGATGATGAGGACATTCTTAAGAATGCTGTCAGAGAGATAAGAGCTGCAGGAATCAAAATACACGAGGTATTTTCTCCATATCCGGTTCATGGATTAGAAGAGGAACTTGGCTATAAGAGAAGCCGCTTGCCTATTGCAGCATTTTTATTCGGATTATTAGGTACTACTTTAGCATTGACCATGCAGTTTTACATGATGAAATTTGACTGGCCAATGATCATAGGTGGCAAGGATCATGCCGCTTTCCCTGATTTCATTCCTGTATCTTTTGAGTTAACCGTTCTTGTTGCAGCTTTTGGTATGGTCACCGTATTTATGGTTAGCAGTAATCTTAAACCATGGGGACAACCAAGAATCTTTGACTTGAGAAGTACTGATGACAAGCACGTTATGGCCATAGATATCGCCAATAATGCTGCGGTTGATTTGGAAATAATTAAAGGGGCTCTTAAGAATTCAGGAGCAACGGAGGTGAACAGTAAAAGTTTTGAATAAGTAATCTGTAGCAAATGAAAATTTTATCATCAATATATTCAATAGCTGTAGTGGGGATATCCTTAGGATTTGCTTCCTGCAAAGCTGAGGGTGATTATCCGGGAACGGAATATGCGCCTCAGATGTACCATTCGGTTCCTTATGAAGGCTTAAGCCAAATTACTAGTAAAGAAGAAGGAGATTGGATTTCCACTAGAGAGGATGGAAAAGGAGAATTCTTTAACAGTAATATTAACAACCCTCATGGTATGAACATGAGAGAACCTGTTCCTAATACTGTTCCTAGAAATAAAGAAGGCATTTTACCTTATAGGTTGAGGGTTGCAGATCTTGAAGGAGCTGCAGCTGTACAGAATCCAATTCCTCTTACTGATGAGGTATTGGCTGATGGAAAGCGATTATTCACCCAATATTGTTCCCCATGTCACGGTAGTGGTGGGGAAGGAGATGGTAAACCAGGTATGGTTATCGGAGGGGTAGCCAACCTAAAAGGTGGAGCCTATATAAATTTACCTGAAGGCCATATTTTCCATGTAATCACACATGGTAAAGGTAGAATGGGAGCTCACGGTTCGCAGATTACTGCTGACAGAAGGTGGAAAATTGTACACTATGTTAAACAAGAAATTCAGAAGCAATAATGGCACAGGTAACTAACTACAATTTGGATCAAAAATTTGATTTTACCGCTGCGGTAAAAAAAGTGATTTTCATACTTGGAGGTATCGGTGCACTTTTATTGGTATTCGGTATAATCATGGCTGCCACAGGTGGACATGGTCATGGCGATGAGGGTGGACATGGATTTCACTGGACACAAAGACTTTATGCCAATCTTTGGATAAATAATGTCTATTTCACAGGTATTGCCATAATAGGTGTATTCTTCTTTGCTATACAATATGCTGCTCAAGCAGGATGGTCTACAGCTTTGCTTAGGATCATGTTGTCTTTTGGCTATTGGTTGCCTATTGCTGCAGTATTAATGTTGGTGACCTTTTTTATAGCCAACCATGACTTATTTCACTGGACACATAGCTATGTGTTTGACAAAGCCGGTGATCATTATGATAGGATCATTGATGGTAAAGGAAATTTCTTTTACTGGCCTATGGAAAAGGGTTCTTTCCCTATCTTTTATATCGTAAGAATGGTATTGTTCTTTGGATTTTGGGTTTTCTTTTTCAACAAACTTAGAACCCTTTCCAATGAAGAAGATATCAATGGAGGAACATCTTACTGGTACACCATTAGAAAATGGTCCGCTATTTTCTTGGTTTTCTTTGCTGTTTCTTCCTCTATTAGCGCTTGGGACTGGGTAATGTCTATAGATACACACTGGTTTTCAACTTTATTCGGATGGTATGTATTTGCTTCTTGGTTTGTTGCAGGTTTATCTGCTCTTACTTTGGTCACTATCTTTTTGAAAGACCAGGGGTACCTTGAAATGATCAATCAAAATCATATTCATGATCTTGGTAAATTTGTTTTTGCCTTTTCTATTTTCTGGACTTATATATGGTTCTCTCAGTTTTTGTTGATTTATTATGCCAATATCCCTGAAGAGTCTGTTTATTTTGTAGAAAGGCTTTCAAGTGATGTATATGGTTCTTACATTTTTGTTAACCTTATTCTAAACTTTGCTTTACCATTTTTGGTTCTAATGACAAGGGATGCAAAAAGGCATAATATCTTCCTTAAACTTGTATGTACACTGATTATTGTTGGTCATTGGGTAGATTTCTTCTTGATGGTTCAGCCGGGTACTTTAGGACATAATGGTGGCGTTGGTTTGATGGAAATTGGAATGTTGTTAGTGTATGCTTCAGCTTTTGCTTTTGTAGCATTGACCAATCTTTCCAAACACAATCTGGTTGCTAAAAACCACCCAATGTTGGAGGAAAGTTATCATCATCACATTTAATCTAATTCCGAAACAGTTATAATTATGTACGGATTTCTTATTTCAATAGGTGTAGTACTCCTGATCATGGTGATTGGGATGGTATACAGAATTCAAACCTTGATTTCGGTCGCTAAAGGTTCTGATAAAAAAATAGCTACAACCAGTAATAAAGTGAATGCCATTCTTTTCATGGTGTTTCTAATCGGCTGTGGAGCTTGGATGGTCTATTATTCGGTGGTTGAATTTGACAATTACCAATTACCAATTGCTTCTGAGCATGGTGTAGTAACAGATCGATTGTTTTGGATTACAATGGCTGTAACAGGCTTTATTTTTATCCTTACGCATATTCTTTTGTTCTGGTTTAGTTACCATTATCAATACAAAGAAAATAAAAGAGCTGCTTTTTATCCAGACAATAACAAGTTGGAGATTATTTGGACGCTTGTACCGGCTGTAGTTCTGACAGTCTTGGTTATTTCCGGATGGAAGGCTTGGTCAGATATTACAAGTCCTGCTCCTGACAATGCACATGTTGTTGAGATTATGGGCTATCAATTTGCTTGGGATGTAAGATATCCAGGAGCAGATCAACAGCTGGGAGACTATGATTACAGACTTACCACTGCGACCAACTCTAGAGGTATTGATTTTACAGATAAAAATTCCTTTGATGATTTCCCTTCTCAAAATGTGGTAATTCCTAAAGGAGAACCAGTTCTATTCAATATTAGGGCAAGGGATGTATTGCATTCTGTATTTGCTCCACATATGCGTTTAAAAATGGATGCTGTGCCCGGTATGCCAACTAGGTTTTGGTTTACTCCTAATAAAACTACTGAAGAAATGCGCGCAGAATTGGGTGATGAGGAATTCGAATTTGAAATCGCTTGTACAGAAATTTGCGGAGCCGGTCATTTCTATGAGAAAAGTGATAAAGGTTGTAGAACCTGAAGAGTATAGAAAGTGGTTTGCAGAGCAGACTCTTTTTATCAAAAGTAATCCGGATCTTGTAGCTGATCTTCCTGTAGAGTTGAAGGAATTGGCCGAGATTTATATCAATGAAGAATAAATTTATAGCATAAATTATAAATACCATGGCAGTAGCAAACGTTTCAGCTCATGATGCAGCATCTACACATGATGAGCATGACCATGAGCACCACGATAACTTCATAACGAAGTATATATTTTCCACTGACCATAAGATGATTGCGAAGCAATATCTTGTGTCTGGTATATTCTGGGCTTTTATCGGTGGTTTTCTTTCCGTATTATTCCGTCTGCAACTGGGATTTCCTGAGATGGACATGTCCTTCCTTAAACCAATTTTGGGAGGTTGGATTAGTGAAACTGGAAAATTAGACCCTACGTTTTACCTTGCGTTGGTTACCATGCACGGTACGATAATGGTTTTCTTTGTATTGACAGCGGGTCTTAGTGGTACCTTCTCCAATTACCTTATCCCTTTGCAAATTGGTGCCCGTGATATGGCTTCCGGTTTTATGAACATGTTATCCTACTGGTTATTCTTTATTTCCGGTCTGTTCATGTTTGCTTCTTTATTTTTAGAAAAAGGTCCTGCCGGTGGTGGTTGGGTAGTTTACCCGCCATTGTCTGCACTTGAGCAGGCTATACCTGGATCCGGATTGGGTATGACGCTTTGGTTGGTTGCCATGACTTTTTTCATCGCCTCTCAATTAATGGGTGGGATTAATTATATCTCTACTGTTATTAACCTTCGTACAAAAGGAATGTCTTTTTCTAGATTGCCTCTAACCATTTGGGCATTCTTCCTTACTGCAGTTATTGGATTACTATCCTTTCCGGTATTGCTTTCTGCTGCTTTGTTATTGGTTTTTGATAGAAGTTTTGGAACGAGTTTTTACTTATCCGATATTTATATCGGTGGTGAAGCCTTGCCAAATACCGGCGGTAGTGCGGTTCTTTACCAGCATTTATTCTGGTTCTTAGGTCACCCAGAAGTATACATTGTACTTCTACCTGCTCTTGGAATTACCTCAGAAGTTATTGCCACCAATTCAAGGAAACCTATCTTTGGTTATAAAGCCATGATTATTTCCATGCTTGGTATCACCATCCTTTCATTTGTGGTATGGGCTCATCACATGTTCGTATCCGGAATGAACCCATTCTTAGGATCGATATTCATGTTCCTTACGTTGATTATTGCCGTTCCTTCTGCTGTTAAAGTATTCAACTACCTAACCACCCTTTGGAGGGGTAACTTAAGGTTTACTCCTGGCATGTTGTTCTCTATAGGATTGGTATCTTTCTTTATTTCTGGTGGATTAACAGGTATATTCCTTGGTAACTCTGCGATTGATATTCAATTACACGATACTTATTTTGTTGTCGCTCACTTTCACCTTGTAATGGGGGCAGCTTCCTTTTTTGGAATGTTGGCAGGTGTTTATCACTGGTTCCCTAAGATGTTTGGTAGGATGATGGATGATAAATTAGGATATGTTCACTTTTGGTTGACTTTCGTTGGTGTTTATTTGGTGTTTTTCCCAATGCACTATATTGGTATCGCCGGTTTCCCTAGAAGGTACTATAGCTGGACAAACTTCTCATTTTCTGATATGTATACAGACTTGAATTTATTTGTGTCTGTGGCGGCAATCGTTACTTTCTTTGCCCAGTTTATCTTTGTGTTCAATTTCTTTTACAGTATGTACAAAGGTAGAAAAGCAAGTGCCAATCCTTGGCAGTCCAATACCTTAGAGTGGACGACTCCAATTGAACCGGGACATGGTAACTGGCCTGGAGAAATCCCTACTGTTTACAGGTGGCCATATGATTATAGCAAACCTGGCGCAGAAGCTGATTTTATTCCGCAAACTGTTCCATTGTCAGCAACTCCTGAATCAAATCTTCCTCATGAAGCTAAACTTGTACAATTAGAAAAAGAAATAATGGAAGAGGATGAAGCGATGTTGGTAGGAAATGAATCAAAAGAATCTTAAAAATATAAATAGCTTCCGTAGGGTTTGTCTAACCACTACGGTTGCTGTTTTTCTATTGATATTAATAGGCGGTATCGTAAGAAGTACTGGTGCTGGAATGGGTTGCCCTGATTGGCCGAAGTGTTTCGGAAGTTGGGTTCCTCCTACCTCAGTGGATCAATTGCCGGCCAATTATCCTGAAATCTATGTAGCCAAACGGGTTGAAAAAAATGAACGCTTTGCCTCTCTCTTAACCAATATGGGATTTGCGCATTTGGCAGAAGAGATTAGGAATGACGAGAGTATTCATGAACAAGAGCCTTTTAACGCTACCAAAACATGGATTGAATACATCAATAGGCTAGCCGGAGCAGTTATAGGGCTATTAATTATACTGACATTGGTCTTTTCTATTAAGTTAAGGTCTATTGATTCAAAAATTATGTGGCTTTCCGTTCTTTCTTTGGTACTGGTGTTGTTCCAAGGCTGGTTGGGTTCAATAGTTGTTTCCACCAATCTTTTGCACTGGATGATAAGTGTACACATGATAGTGGCTTTATTTATGGTTTGTCTATTGCTTTACATTTATTATCGATCCGGTAAATTAATAGCAAAAAATCATCAGTTTGACCTGCCCTTGAATATTTCTAAAAAATACCGTTTGCTATTAGGTGTTGGTATTTTATTAATGGTAGTTCAAATTATTCTTGGTACCCAGGTGAGAGAGCAAATAGATCTTATTGCAAGTAATGCAGCCTATTTGCATCGTTCATCCTGGATAGATGAATTGGGGCTTATTTATTATATTCATAGAACCTATTCCTTGATAATTTTAGGCCTACATTTATTTATTGGTTATCAATTATTCCCTTACAGGGAACAAAATGTTAAAGTTACAAGCCACTATGTGGTTTTAATGGCTTTGTTTATCACCGTTATTATTTCCGGTGCGATCATGGCTTATTTTGGAATTCCGGCATTCATTCAACCTTTGCATTTGTTCTTAGGTTCTCTGATTATAGGCTTCCAATATTATATTTGGCTTGAATTGGGGCAAGGTAAAACGGCCTCTATAAATATTGCTTAATTATGAGTACACTAGGTTTATCCGAAAAGGTTTTGTGGGACAGTGTTACGATGAGGTTTAAAGCCTACATGGATTTATTGAAATTCCGCTTGTCTGCTTTGGTTACCTTCTCAGCTGTTTTTGGATTTGTTTTAGGACATCATGGTCAAAACTTCTCTTGGAGTGGTTTAATTGGTCTTGTGGTTGGTGGATTTTTAATTAGTGGTGCTTCAGGTGCTGCCAATGAAATTAAGGAGAGGGAGTTTGACAAATTGATGAAGAGAACGAAAACACGCCCTCTTCCGATGGAAATCATTTCTGTTAAGGAAGCTTATTGGTTTGCAGTATTAGCTGCAATTAGCGGTGTGCTTTTATTGGCCTACTTCACCAATATGTTGACTACCGGGTTGGGGATTTTGAGTATGATTCTTTACGTATTTGTCTATACTCCATTGAAACGCGTAGGCCCTATTGCGGTATTGGTAGGAGCTATCCCAGGAGCGATGCCTCCTTTGCTTGGCTGGACTGCTGTTACCGGAAGTATAACCTATGAAGCATTAATAATTTTTGGCATCCAATTTATTTGGCAGTTTCCTCATTTCTGGGCTATTGCTTGGGTTAGTGATGAGGATTATAAAAAAGCCGGTTTTAAATTGCTTCCATCAGGAGGACAAAAAGACCTTAATACTGCGATTCAAATTATGATTTATACCTTGTTTTTATTGCCGCTTGGTCTCTTGCCGACTTATTTTGGTTTGACCGGATTAAATTCAGGTATCGTAGCAACCATTTGCGGAGTGTTATTTTTGGCCCAAACTTTCTCACTAATGAAAGATTGCTCCAGAAAATCAGCGCTTAAAATTATGTTTGGATCATTCTTGTACCTTCCAATAACGCAAATTGCTTACTTATTAGATAAAGTGTAATATGGAAGAAAAACTGTCATTTATTGAAGGAGCAGAACAGCCCTTGGCCATGCATCCAAAGAAATTTGCACTTTGGTTATTTATTGTAAGTGTGGTCATGGTTTTCGCCGGTATGACCAGTGCTTATATTGTTAGGCAGGGGGAAGGAAATTGGTTGGAATTTGATTTACCTAATGTGTTTTGGTACACTTCAGGGATTATAATATTGTCAAGTATTAGTTTGCATTTGGCTTACCTTGCAGCTAAAAAAGACAACTTAAATAATATTAAACTAGGGTTATTGGTAACTGTAATTCTAGGAATTGCCTTTCTTGTTGGGCAATGGTTCAGCTGGGAAGCACTAGTTGCTGAAGATGTGTATTTTGTAGGTAATCCTTCGGGATCGTTTATGTATGTTTTTACAGGACTGCATGGAATACATCTAATTAGTGGTGTGATATTTCTAATAATTGTATTAATTTCGGCTTTAAGGAATAAAATTCACTCCCAAAATCTGGCACAACTTGAAATGTGTGTTACTTATTGGCATTTTCTGGGAGGCCTTTGGCTTTACTTGTTTATGTTTTTGCTTCTAAATCATTAAAATATAAGTTAATTTACTAATTATGTCTTCGACTGCAATTGAAATTCAATCAAAAAGAGGCGTTTGGGGTGGAGGTAACCAACCACTAAAAGCGAGCTATGGTAAGCTCATGATGTGGTTTTTCTCCTCTCAGATATTTTTACCTTTACTGCCTTTCTTATAACCTATGGTGCCATTCGGGTAAGTTATCCTGCATATTCTGGCGATGTGTCTGATTTTGTAAGTTCAAATGAACATTGGCCTATACCTGAAATGATTTTTGATGCCATTCCATTTGTTCATGGAGGTCATTTTCCGCTTGTTTTTGTTGGTTTGATGACCTTTATTTTGATTATGAGTTCGGTTACCATGGTATTGGCAGTTGAAGCTGGTCATAGAAATGACCGGAAGGATGTGGTTAAATGGATGCTATGGACATTACTTGGTGGGATGACTTTCCTAGGTTGTCAAGCCTGGGAATGGACACACTTTATCCATGGAACAGACGAAGGGGTTGTCATGACCTATGTCAATTCTTTAAGTAATATTGTGACCGAAACCGTGTATGGAGCCAACCTCCTTGTAAATGAATACGGACCTGCACCTTTTGCTCAATTGTTTTTCTTTATTACAGGATTTCATGGCTTTCACGTTACCATAGGTGTTGTCCTATTATTTCTGGCTTTTTACCAGGCTGCTGTTGGAGTTTATGAAGAGCGAGGTCACTATGAAATGGTCGAGAAAATAGGCTTGTACTGGCACTTTGTTGATTTGGTATGGGTATTTGTATTTACCTTCTTCTATTTGATCTAAAATATAAACATATACTATTATGGAACACGTTAATAAAAATAGGCTGGAAGTAATTCCAAGAGATCCTGCCAAAATTAAAAAAATCTGGTTTACTGCCTTGATTTTGTTGGTAATCACGGCTGTGGAATTTGTATTGGCCTTTACCATGGAAAGAGGGTTGCTCTTATACTTTCTTTTTATTGCTTTGACCATTGTTAAAGCCAAGTATATCATGATGGAATTTATGCATTTGGGTGATGAAGTTAAGCCTCTGTTTTATTCCATTATCGTACCGCTTATTTTCTTGGTTTGGCTGATAATTGCCCTAATGAAGGAAGGTGCTGAAATTTTTGTAATGCGCTGGTAAACCGAGTAAAAAATATAAAATTGAATGGTTGAGGGGGAATCTTCAACCATTTTTTTTTTGTAGTAGTGTATGAAAATGTTGCGATTTATTCAGGTTTTGGTATTGGTATGTGTTTTAATGATACCTGTATTGATCATCCTATTTCTAAGAGGGTTTTCTTCCAACCAATATGATATTCCTATATTATATCAAAATGGAGTTGAGGATCCTTTTGAACAGTGCGAAAATAATGACAGTAGTCAGCATTATATTCCTGACTTTATTTTTACAGATCAATATGAAAGAAATGTAGGCAAAACAATGATGGAAGGAAAAATAACAATCGTTGATTTTTCTTTACCAGTTGCCCAAGTATCTGTCCAATTATGTCCACAGAGATGGAAAGGGTTCAAGACGTTTTTCGTGACGAGGATAGGGTACAGATCTACTCCATTAGTATCGATCCTGAATATGATACCCCTGAGATTTTGGCTGACTATGCTGATAAGCATGGAGCAAAAAAGGACAAATGGTTTTTCTTAAGTGGCCCAGAAGACGAAACCTATGATTTGGCCAGGTGTGGTTTTATCATTCCGTCTGTGAGTGGTGGAGCAATACCTGAAAATTTTGTACATAGTGATAAGTTTGTTTTGGTAGATGAACTAGGTCGTATTCGAGGATATTATAGTGGCACCAAAAGAGAAGGTGTTGATCAATTAATTTTAGAAACAAAAATTTTGCTTCATGATAAAAAATAGTTTAGAAATTGAGCCTAAGGACAAATCTATCTACAATTGGATAACCATTGTTTCCATTTTAGTGCCGGTTGTAGTTGCTGTCCTATTATTTATGCCTACAAAAATTGATATAGGTGAGGAGTGGGTTTATTTTTTACCCCATCTCAATGCAGTTGTAAACAGTTTTGCCTCTGTAATGTTGATTTTAGGCTTTTTCTTCATCAAAAGTGGTAACATCACATTACATAAGATGGCCATGTCTGTTGCATTTGGGCTAGGAGCCATTTTTTTAGTAGGCTATGTGATATATCATGCAGCAGCAGAAAGTACAACTTTTGGTGGTGAAGGTTGGATTAGGTGGGTATATTATTCACTTCTTATTAGTCATATCATTCTTGCAGCTATAGCCCTATTCCCGATTTTATTGGCCTATTATTTTGGGATCACCGGTAAATTCGAAAAGCACCGTAAAATTGTAAGATATGCCTTTCCAATATGGCTATATGTAACTATTTCAGGGGTGATAGTTTATCTGATGATCAGTCCTTATTATCTTCATTAGGTATAATGTTTAATAGAATGATTATATTTAAACAAAGGTTAAACCAAACCGTTTATTATTACAATGAATAAATATTTCAAAAGTTTGGTGGCTGTTTTGCTTCTGTTGATAGGTTCGGTCCAGTCATCCTTAGCGCAATGTGCTATGTGTAGGGCAACAGTTGAAAACAATGTAAGTAATGGAGATACCACCGTAGGTGCTGCATTGAATATAGGAATCCTTTATTTATTTGTAGCGCCTTACGTTTTGCTAATGGTTCTGGGGTACTTCTGGTACAAGAATGCTAAAAGGAAAAAAGGTATTTCTTTCTGATCCAATTCCTAATTTGTTATTTCTACTAAATAAATTTTTGAGGAGGAATATTTAGAAAAAAACACAAGGTTTGGATTGTTAAAGGCTTTAAACATTGCAAACCCATACCCATTAGAAGGCCGAATCTTTATTAATAGATTAATCATCTTTCATTAAGCCAATATTAGTTATGTTTATAGGTACAGGCTAACCAGGCAAGTTTTGTTACAATGATAAGGAGAAGAAGGCTTATACTCGTTTTGTCTATAGTTCTTTTGGGGATTGTTTTATCTATAAACTTTTTTATGGATGGGAAATACCGAGAAGACCAGGGTGCAAATAAAGCACACCTTGAGCAACGATTAGGTAAGGTTATCAGGGATTTTGATGATGACTTTGATAAGGTTTTAGCTAGTAAAGCCTCCGAAATTCAATTTTCATTTAAGCATCTTAATATTGATAATGAGTTGCCTTTTTACCTGTTTTCCAATGATGGGGAGCTGATTTACTGGTCAGCTATCGACATGATTCCGGATTTCAATAATTTTTCTACAGCGAAATCTTATCAATTACTCGAAAATAATCGGGGGATTTATTTTACCAAACTTCGAAAGATTGTCCATAATCATAAAGATTATTGGTTGCTTCATGTTTACCCTTTTTATGACAAAGTTGAAATTGGAAATGAATATTTAAAAAGTGGGTTTAACCCGGAGATATTCGGGAATGATAGGTTTTTGTTGTCCGGAAATCCTAAAGAAAATTACCAAAATTTATATTTTGAAGACCATTATTTGTTTTCTGTTTTTTTTAGGGTTGGGTATGATGTTCAAGGAAAATCAATAAATCTTACCTTATTAGTATTCTTCTTTTCTTTACTGGGATTGGTCTTGTTGATTGGTGGTGGGTTCGTTCATACTTTATGGTCCAAAGGACAGAAATTTTTAGCTACAATTTACACCTTTCTTATTTTATTTTTTGTCAGGTTAATTATGTTGGCCTTTCACTTTCCTAACGACTTTTTCAAACCGGAATATTTGATTCAAGCCTTTATGCCTCATCTATTTTCAATCCGAGTTTAGGCGACCTGCTTTTGAATGTAATATGTTATATCGTGGTGCTAAGTATGGTTATTGCAATCCTTAGTAGGAGGCGGGTAGCCTTAGCTTTTATCAAATTTAGAAACAATTATCCTTATTGGCTCTCCCTTACGGCGGCATATATTCTGTCAACAACACTAATGTTTTTGGTTTTTTACCTTTATCTAAATATTGTAGAAAACTCACAGTGGAATTTAAATATTGAAGCAATACCTAATTTTGATTATCTTAAAATAGTTAGTCTTTTTATTATTTTTCTTGGAGGTGCTGCCTATCTGTTGTTTACGATTATTGGTATCAATATGGTATTATTTAAAAACGAGGACAACTATTTTTACCCTTTAAAGGTTCTTGTGGTCTTCGTTTCTCCATTCTTAATTTTTCTTCTTTTCTATAATTTTGTTTTATTTATAGCTTTTTTAGCCCACATTATTTTATTGGTGGCCATTATTAGTTTCAAGCTTTACCAAAGCCTGTTTAAACTTGACTTTAACACCTTCTTAACCTTCTTTTTGCATGTCTTATAGGGGCTGTTGTGACAGGAGCAGCAGCTTATCAAGACCTTAGGTATGATGAAGTAAGGGCCAAGATCAAATTCGCCAATAATGTAATGCTTGACAGAGATGTAATGGGAGAATTTCTTCTTGAAGATATCATTGCTAGAGTTGTAGAAGATGCCTTTATCAAAAGTCGACTTTCTGATCCCCTTCTTTCCAAAGATCCTATCGAAAGGAAAATCAAGAAAATTTACCTTGCAGGTTACTTTGATCAATACCGACAAGATGTAAGCATTTTTAGTCCCTCAGGTCGACTTGTTTTGGGAAGTAACAACTCCTTATCCCTCTCAGAGTACAAAAACCGATACATGAATAGCGATTATGCTACTCAGGTTCATAATTTGTATTTTATTAAATCCACTGATACGAATACAGGCAATCGATTTGTAGCTTTTGTTAAAATTCAACGGGACAATGACTTTCTCGGAACAATAGTCATCGAGCTGAATCAACAAAGGATTGAGTCCGGTAAGGCATTTCCAAAATTGCTTATGGACAATAAGTACGTCACTAATTATATAGAACGTGATTTTGATTTTGCAATATTTGAAGAGCAGGAGTTAAGTTATAGTTCAGGGATTTTTAGTTATCAAGGATTGACCGTGGAGAATTTCCTTAAGAATGAGAATGTTTTTACGACAGGGATATTATTCAATGGATATCACCACTTGGCAGTAAGCTATAATGATAAAATTATTGTTGTTTCCTCTCGTAAGTATCCCAACAATTATATTTTAGCTGACATAGCCTTTCTTTTTGTTGTGTACCTGATTTTCACCTTATTGTCCATCGCAGTTTTTATTTTATTCAGTGGACTAAACCAGCTGCGATTTAATTATGCAACCAAACTTCAATTATACCTTAACTTTGCATTTTTCTTTCCAATGTTGATCATCAGTGTGATCGCTGTTGGATTTTTAAGTCATTCTTACACAGAAGATCTTCATAGGCAATATTTTCAAAAAGCAGGAATAATAAGTGATAACCTAGGGAGAGATTTAGGAGGTGAGCAGTTTAATAATTTAAATAAGGATGATATAAACACTGAATTGTATACTTTGGCTACAGCAACGGATGCAGATATAAATCTTTATCTTCCGGATGGGAAGCTATTAGCTACCAACCAACCTGCCATTTTTGACAAAAAAATCTTAACGAATTATTTGCATCCGGTAGCTTATGCCTCTATTATCGAATCTAAGGAAAATAGATTTTTACAGATAGAACAAGTAGGCGATTTGCAGTTTAAAACCGTATACTTGGCACTTAAAAATGGAGAAAATCAAGAGCTGCAGGCCATTATCGCCATACCTTTTTTCGAATCCGAAGAAGAACTTAATTTGATGATCACTGAAGTGTTTAGCAATATTCTGATCATTTTCGTGCTGATCTTTCTCTTCTTTTTGGTTATCTCTTATTTTGTTTCAAAAACCTTACCCATCCGTTTAAATTATTAACCCAGAAGCTAAAGGATACAGACTTGGAAAACAATGAGTACATGGTCTGGCCGGGAAAGGATGAGATAGGCCTGCTTGTAAACGAGTACAACAACATGCTTTATAAATTGGAGACCAGTAAAAAGGTTTTGGCTTCCAACGAAAAAGAATCAGCTTGGAGGGAAATGGCAAAACAGGTAGCCCACGAAATAAAAAATCCTTTAACTCCGATGAAACTTACTTTACAGCATTTATTGCGCCTACAAGCAGCTGATAAGCTAGACAATGGTAAGGCTTTGGTTAACCCCATTAATTCAATTATTCATCAGGTAGATACCTTAAGTGATATTGCAAGTTCGTTCTCAACCTTTGCTAAAATGCCACTTCCAAAAAATCAGGAGTTGGAATTCAGAAAGGTGGTTTTAAAAGCCGTTTCTATTTTCAATTACAGGGATGATGTAGAAATTGAATTTACTGATCAAACGGGAGAGGGAACGTCTACGAAGATCATGGGAGATCCTAAATTGTACGGGAGGGTAATATCTAATTTGATAATCAATGGGATTCAAGCGGTAGAAGAAGGTAAAAAACCTAAAATTCTTGTGAATTTGTACTTTGACGGGCAGGAGCATATTAAACTTTCTATCAAGGACAATGGTAAGGGTATTTCAGATGAATTAAAGGAAAAAGTCTTTCTGCCTAATTTTAGTACCAAATCTGAGGGTTCAGGCCTTGGTTTAGCCATTGCCAAAAGAGGAGTGGAAACTGCCGGAGGTAAAATATGGTTTGAGACATCTTCCGATACAGGAACTACCTTCTATCTCCTGTTCCCCCTAATCCCCTAAATTATTGACAGATATTGTTTACTTTAGCTTCCTGTAAGTGATTGATATATGCAGTTGGTGAAGTATTTTTTAGCTTTTTTACCAATGCTTTTGGCATTGAATTATTCCACCTTGGCCCAAGACCAAAAGTGTCTTTGGAAAACTGCCAATACTCATAATGTGGTGGTACTTGCAGACACCTTGTCCCTGATTCCTGCCAGTATTAAGGTAAAGGATGCCTTAGGTAATATTAGACCACATAAGTATAATTTTAATAGTGGCAACATTATCCTACTGGATACAATTGAACTGGAGAATGATTCTTTATTCATTTGTTATAAAACTCTGCCATTTTCACTCAAGCATGTTTTTCAAAATAGATCGTTAGAAAAAGATTATGATTCTTTAGCATTTTTTAAAGACAAAGAGCCGGAACGAACAGCAATTTATGATTTTAGAGAGGAAGTATTTACTTCAAGTAAGCTCAATCAATCAGGTAATTTAACACGTGGAATATCCTTCGGTAATACACAAAACGTATTTGTGAATTCTGCTTTAAACTTACAGATGGATGGGGAATTGGCAGAAAATCTAAATATTAGAGCCAGCATTACCGATCAAAATGTACCCTTCCAGCCAGAAGGAAATACCCAACAGATTCAGGATTTCGATAATATTTTGATCGAGTTATACAATGATAAAATTAATCTTGCCGGTGGGGATGTGGTTTTGCAACAGCGAAAATCTGAGTTTTTAAGGTATTACAAAAATGTGCAAGGCTTGCAATTTACTTCAGATTACACCTTAAACGAAAAGTGGAAGGCCTCAAGCAGGGTAGGTGCAGCCATTGCCAAAGGAAAATTTGCTTCCATGAATTTAGAAGTGACCGAAGGAGTGCTGGGACCATACCGTATTAGTGGGCCTGGAAATGAACGGTATGTTATTGTTTTAGCCAATTCTGAAAAGGTTTTTTTAGATGGAAAACAGTTGAAGCGAGGTTTTAATAATGATTATACTATCGATTATAATCAAGGTGAAATTACTTTTACTCCCACAGTATTGATTACCCAATACTCTAGAGTAAGGGTGGATTTTGAGTATGCAGAAAGAAATTTTTCCAGATCGATAATTACTGCAAACCATATTCAAGAAAATAAAAACGTTACTTTTTATCTGAATTATTATAGAGAAAAGGATGACCGAAATAGGCCTTTATTTACAGAGTTAAGCGATGGGGACAAAAGATTACTCAGCTCAGTGGGTGATGACATTCTCTATGCGGCTATTCCAAGGGTGGACAGCGTTGCTTTTGATTCAAATAGAATTTTGTATAAAAAGGTTTCAGACTTTTCCGAAAATGGAGAAACGGTAAATTATTACGCGTACAGTACAGATCCGGCACAAGCCTTTTATGCAATAAGCTTTACAGAAACTACCCAAGGTTTAGGGGATTATATTCGGAAAGAACAACTGGCCAATGGGGTGGTTTATGAATTTATTGCTCCTATAAATGGAGTGTCTCAGGGTAATTTCACTATTAGTTCCCCTTGCCGGCACCCAATAAAAAGCAAATGATGACTGCAGGTACTGAAGTCAGACTTGGAGATTATGAGACTACCTTTGTGGAAGTAGCCCTCTCTGATCAAGATGAAAATCTTTTTTCAGACTTGGGAGATGCTGACAATAAAGGTTATGCCATTAAAGCCGGGCTAAGGTCTGAAGGTCGCTCTGTTAAAATGCTTAAGGATTATCTTTTTAATGGGCAGACTACTGTTGAGTACAATTCAACTAATTTTTCCTTTGTGGATCGATTAAGATTTGTAGAGTTTGATAGGGATTGGGGATTAACCAATGCAGATGATGTTGACAATGCAGCTGAGAAGCTGTTTAATGTTAGTTTGGAGTTGCTCAAAAACAATCAAAATCAGTTTTCCTACAGCCTTGATTTAAGAAACCGAACAGGGGTTTTGTCAGGTTTACAACAAAAGATAAAACTCAATCAAAAATTTTGGGATAGGCTATTGGTAACCAATGACTTCTTCCAGCTAAAAAGTGAAGTGCACCCCTTACAATCCGATTGGCTGCGGTACCAAGGAGAGATTAAATACCCAACCCCGATTCTGGTGCCCGGTTATAGGTATATCCTAGATAAAAATAAAGTGACCAACCCTCAACAAAATCAAGTAGTTTCCACTGCCATGAACTATGAAGCGCATGAGTTTTTTATAAACTCAAATGATTCTCTGAATTATTCCTTTTTCGGGACAGCAAGTTTTCGGGAAGATAAAGCAGTAATGGAGGGGCAACTAAAGCCGGACACTAAAGCATTTATGACTAGCTATGGAGTAGAGGGGACTTTCGGGGCACATACCATTAATGGATCATTTACTTATAGAAAATTGATCTTTTTAACAGAGGATCTTCCTGAAGAAACTACAGTCATGGGTAAACTGAATTATCGCAGTTCTCTTTTTGACAACAATTTATCCAATGAGTTTACCTATGCCTTGGGCAATGGCAGGGAGTTGAGAAGGGAGTTTGTATATTTGCCGGTACCAACAGGAGAGGGGACACATACATGGAGAGATGACGATGAAGATGGGGTCCAACAGCTTAATGAGTTTTATCTGGCGATAAATCCTGAAGAAAAGAATTATATAAAGGTATTTGTACCTACAGATGAATACCTTCAGGCCTATACCACTTTGTTTAATTATCGGTTGAGTGGCAAGTTTCCCTCCAAATGGAAAACCTTGACCGGAGTAAAAAAATGGTTAGCAAAGTTTTCAAACAATACGAATTTAAATGTTGAGAAAAAGATAACATCCCGAGATTTTTTTCAAAGGATTAGCCCATTTCAAGGCGGTGTTGCAGAGGAATCATTGCTTTCATTAAGGCAATCGTTTCGTTCTTCTTTCTTTTTCAACCGATCATCACCTAAATTCGGTATGGATTTTTCTTTTTTTAACAGTCATCAAAAGCAGCTGCTAACAGGAGGCTTTGAGGATGTTTCACAAGATGATTGGCGCTACAATGCACGGTATAATATCGAAACGAAATGGAACCTCATGTTTTATGCCAATAGGGGAAAGAGAAATGCAAGCTCAGACTTCTTAGACAATAGGAACTTTAGAATAGAACAGTTTACTTATGGACCGGAGATAAGTCTACAGCCTAGCCTCTTTTTCAGGTCTACCCTTCAGTACAGGTTGACAAATAAAGAGAACTTGGCCAATGTTGAGATAGAAGAGGCTGCCCAAATCCATGAAGGATTACTTAGCTTCAGGGTGGCAAAAGCCATCAAAACCACGGTGAATGCACAACTGAAATACACTTATATTTCCTACAATGGACTGGTCAACTCCCCCACCGGATATGAGATGTTACAGGCTCTAAGTCCAGGAAATAATACCAGTTGGAGCTTAAATTGGTTACAAAAAATAGGTGAAGGTTTGCAGCTTAACTTAATGTATGAAGGCAGAAAATCCGAGGGCTTGGATCATTTGGTACATACAGGTCGTATGCAGGTATCGGCCTTGTTTTGATTAGGCATAGCCATTGAAAAATTGTAGATTTGCAACAGTCAATTTTGTTGTTGTACTAATTATTAAAACACAAACTAATGTCGAAAAGTATTTTAGTTACCGGAGGCACAAAGGGTATAGGAAAGGCCATTATCCTTGAATTTGCGAATAAAGGTTTTGACGTATTTACTTGTAGTAGAAATGAAGATGAGTTGAGGGAATTAAAAGAAGAGGTGGAAAAAACTTTTCGGCAGTAAAAGTATATACGAAGAAAGCCGATCTTTCTATTAAAGAAGAGACAAAAGCATTTGTAGCATTTGTAAAAAAATAGGAATACCCGATGTTTTAGTAAATAATACAGGTATTTTTATTCCTGGAAGCCTTCACTCGGAGGACGAAGCAAACTTTGAAAAGACCATGCACACCAATCTTTTCAGCACATATTATTTGACCAAAGGTTTTACTAAGGAGTTGATGGAAAGAAAAAATGGGCATATTTTTACTATTGGAAGCATAGCAGGACTAACTGCTTATGCCAATGGTGGAAGTTATGCTGTATCTAAATGGGCCATGTTGGGTTTCACGAAATGCTTGAGACAAGAAATGGTACCTCATGGGGTTAAGGTGACTTCAGTTTTGCCCGGGGCAACATTCACTGCGAGTTGGGAAGGAGTGGATTTACCGGAGAGCAGATTCATAGATGTGGTGGATGTGGCAGCATCAGTTTGGTCAGCTTATAACCTTTCGCCCCGTTCTGTTGTTGAAGAGATAGTAATCCGACCTCAATTAGGTGATATATAAATTATGGAATTGAAAACATTCACAGAGAATCAGCAGTATTGCAATAGTCTTACGAATTATTCCAGAAGGAAAACCATTCCGGTAAGGATCGGAGACATAACTATTGGCGGAGACAATCCCATAGTCGTGCAATCAATGACTACAGTAGACACCATGGATACCCAAGGATCTATTGAACAATGCATCCGCATGATTGATAGTGGCTGTGAACTGGTGAGAATTACAGCTCCCAGTATCAAGGAAGCAGAAAACCTGCAAGCGATCAAAGATGGCCTGAGGAAAAGGGGGTACAATACGCCTTTGGTGGCTGATATTCATTTTACACCTAATGCAGCGGAAGTAGCGGCAAAAATCGTCGAAAAGGTTAGGGTAAATCCGGGAAACTACGCAGACAAAAAGAAATTTGAAGTTTTAGAATATACTGATGCTTCCTATCAGGCAGAACTAGAAAGGATTAGGGAAAGGTTTCTCCCCTTGGTCAATATTTGTAAAACTCATGGCACTGCTATGAGAATTGGCACCAACCACGGTTCATTATCTGATCGGATAATGAGTAGGTATGGAGATACCCCACTTGGAATGGTTGAATCTGCTCTTGAGTTCTTGAGAATTTGTGAGGCAGAAAATTACCATGATATTGTGATTTCAATGAAATCATCCAATACCCAAGTGATGGTTCAGGCATACAGGCTCTTGGTAAATAAACTGGAAGAGGGAGGCTTTAAGCCCTATCCGCTACATCTGGGAGTAACAGAAGCCGGAGATGGAGAAGATGGAAGGGTCAAATCTGCTGTTGGGATCGGAGCATTGCTTGAAGATGGTCTTGGAGATACCGTAAGGGTTTCCTTAACAGAGGATCCTGAGTTTGAATCTCCTGTGGTGAAAACCTTAATAAACAGGTATGCCAATAGACCTGAGGCTTCCGGAATTAAACCCATTAGCAATTATCCCATTGACCCTTTTGCTTATAATAAAAGAACCGCTGTAGAGGTGGCTAATTTTGGAGGTGGAAATGTGCCGCGGGTGATAACTGATATCTCCACTGTAGGAATAACTGTACCGAAAGACCTAAAATGTGTCGGCCACTTTTATCTTCCGGAATTGGATAAGTGGAAAATGAACGATCAGGGTTGTGATTATATTTTTTCAGATAAAAGCCCGGTTCCATTTATGCTACCTAACGGGCTTAAAGAGATTTTAGCCTATGATACTTGGGGTAATCAAGAGGATCAAAAGAACAAACTTCCGGCAATCGATTTAGATCATTTGAAAGAGAAGGTCAGGCTGCATGAAACACTAAATTTTTTATTGGTTTCATCTGAGAACATCGACGAAGCAATTCCTTATTTAAATAATGAACTCCCCCTCATCATTGTTTTGTTCTCAAACTGTGAACATCAAATGCAAGCGATAAGGAGAGCCATCGTTTCACTTATCGATGCGGAAATTAATTTGCCGGTGGTTCCTAAAGTAAGTTATTCTGAGAAAGATGCAGAAAAAACCATGTTGTTTTCTGCAACAGATGTTGGCGGTCTGTTGATTGATGGCCTTGGGGATGGTATGGTAATTGGTTTAGATCAATTGCAACTGCGAGACAAAGAAGAAAAACTGGCACAAGTCAAACTTCATAATTCGGTTAGCTTTGGTGTGTTACAGGCAGCAAGGACTAGGATGTCAAAGACAGAGTATATCTCCTGTCCTTCATGTGGGAGGACACTATTTGACCTTCAGGAGACCACAGCTTTGATAAGAAAGAGGACAGATCACCTCAAAGGGGTTAAGATAGGAATAATGGGCTGTATTGTAAATGGCCCGGGAGAAATGGCAGATGCCGACTATGGTTATGTAGGGTCAGGTAAAGGGAAAATTACACTTTATAAGGGTAAAGAAGTAATGAAGCGGTCCGTGCCTTCCGAGAATGCTGTAGACGAACTAATAGACATAATTAAAGAAGACGGGCAGTGGATCGAGCCTGAAACCACTGATCACGAATAGCTCCTGGTAATAAATTTGAATCAAGAAATTATGGCTAGCAAATTAAAAGAGTTCTTTCAGTTGGGTGAGGTAGGTGAGTACTTTATTCGCGTTTTTAAAAAACCTGACCCCAATAAGAAAACCAACTTTAACCTAAGAATGATGCATGGCATCAATAAAATATCGATTTTGGTCTTTCTTGCAGCATTGGTATATTGGATCATTAAAAGATTGGCTTAATGGACATTCAAACCTTTAGGGAGTATTGCTTGAAGAAAACCGGGGTTACTGAGGATACACCTTTTGACAACAATACACTTTGCTTTAGGGTTGGGAATAAGATTTTCGCAATATTGGATATTGATAAATTTGAAAGTGTCAACCTAAAATGTGACCCTGAAAAAGCCGTAATGCTTAGGGAATCTCACGAAGGTATCCTACCGGGTTATCATATGAATAAAAAACATTGGAATACAGTGTCATGTGATGGTTCGGTTACCTCTGAATTGATCTTGGAATTAGTCGACCATTCTTACAGCTTGGTATTCGCTAGTTTGCCTAAAAAATTGAAAGAAGAAATTAACGGATGAGTTATCTTAATATTGAAGGCTTAACCAAAATTTTTGATGGTGAGCTTAAAGCTTTGGATAGCTTGTCTTTATCCATTAATAAAGCAGAACGGTGGTCAATCATCGGTTCTAGTGGTAGCGGAAAAAGTACCTTGCTCAAGCTCATTGCAGGTATGGAAGTTCAAAATGAAGGGCAGGTGTATTTAGAAGGGGAGAAAATACTTAATCCTGAGCAAAAATTAGTAGCAGGGTATGATGAGCTCCAACTTGTAAAGCAGGACAATGGTTTGTTTCCTTTGTCGACTGTCGCTGAAAATATAAGCAGGCCCCTACTGCAATATGATAAAGCATATGCCAAAGAGAGGCTTGAGGCTTTGTTGCAGGTATTTGGTTTGGTGGAGAAAAGAGACAGTTATCCCAGGCAATTGTCCGGCGGGCAACAACAAAAAGTAGCCATCGCTAGGGCCTTAAGTTTAGAACCTCAGGTGTTGCTATTGGATGAACCCTTTAGTTCCTTGGATAGCTTACAAAAGAGAGGCTTGCTTGATGAACTGAATTTAATCTTTAAGGAATTAGAGATAACGGTGATCATGGTGACCCATGATATCCAAGATGCGCTCTTGCTAACAGAGAATTTATGTGTCCTTTCTGAAGGGAAATTATTGCGTCAAGGAAAGGTAAAAGACATCTACAAAAATCCTCAAACTGCATATGTGGCGGGCTTTTTGGCCCATTAAATCGACTTCCCGGAAAGCCTAATCTATACTTGAGACCTTCTTCCATAAAACATTCCACTTCGGCAGGCATGTTAAAAGGGAGTATATTATTAAAAAGATACTTTCCTGAATATGATTTGTTAACCGTGAAAGTATCTGAGGAGCATCCGGCGTGGCAATTGATTCGATACGAAAGGGACTTGTCGGAAGGCCAGACAATATTTATGAATTGGGAAGAAGAGGATGTATTAGCCTTGGAAGAAAAGTAAGATTTCAAGGTGAATTAAACCCTGAAACCCTCTTCTTTTTCCTTATCCGTAGCTTCTCTAATAGCAAATACCTCACCTTCAAAATGCAGGTTCATGCCTGTAAGTGGGTGGTTGAAATCCAATAACACTTCTTCACCCAAATCCTTAACCACCTTTGCCTGCATTGGGTAGCCATCTTCGTCTATCAAGGGTAAAAATTCCCTTCTTGAAGCATCTCTTCTTCAAATCCTCTCTCTTGATTGAATTGTGATTTAGGTACAGAAACGATAAGCTCATCATCCGGTTTACCATATGCTTCTTCAACAGACAAGGTAAAGTTAAACTGGTCACCTTCAACTTTGTCGGCGAGATTTTTCTCAAAAGTTTTAGGTAGTCCACTATCTCCAACTAAGAAGTAAAAAGGATCGTCCTTGTCCCTCACTTCCACACTAAAAGGGAGAGAGTCGAGTTGTTCATTGGTTACTTTTAATTCGTAGGTTAAACCTACCACTACATTCTCTTCGATTTTCATACGTTTATTTTAAGCTCACAAAGTTAATCTTAATTGATTGGAATTAAAAAATATAAAAGGACCACCCTGATAGTACAGGAAAGTTTATTCAATAGTTTTCTTTACTTTGAGCATCAAACCAGAGTTTAGCCTCAGCAATGCGTGCTATTAATATCAATGGTATAATGGGATTGACTCCAAGGTCTAGGAAAAAAATAGATAAAACAATTATGATTTCTGTAGCATTTACAATGAAATTATTGCCCGGGAACGAAGAAGAATATGAAAAACGGCACAATGAAATATGGCCGGAGTTGGCTGAACTCCTAAGGGAAGCAGGCATACGCGAGTACCATATTTTTCTTGACAAAGCAACAGGGACACTTTTCGCTTTCCAAAATCTTGAAGAGGAAAACCAAACCAACCATTTGGCAAAGGAAACCATAATGAAAAAATGGTGGGCATTTATGGGAGATATTATGGAGACCAACCCTGATCAATCTCCAAAAGTCAATCGACTTGAAAAAGTTTTCAGCCTTTAATACAAGACCTTTAATAATAATTTGATGTTTGATCGGATGGGTAAATATGCAAGTGCATGGCTGATGTTGTTCCCTTTTATACTCTTAGGGTGCATGTCAAGCTGCAATAAAGAAAACCAGCCTTCCGAACAGAATGTAGGCCATTGGCCCGAGGAAACCGCTACTTCTAGGCCTTGGTCCAGATGGTGGTGGATGGGAAGTGCTGTGGATAAAGAAAACCTAAATTATTTGCTAGGTGAATACAAGAAAGCAGGGATCGGAGGCTTGGAAATTGCCCCAATATATGGGGCCAAAGGCTTTGAAAACAGATTTTTAGATTACCTCTCCCCGCAGTGGACTGAAATGCTTCATTATTCCATCAAGAAGGCAGACAGTCTGGGGATGGAGATAGATTTGACGCAGGGGACAGGTTGGCCCTTTGGTGGGAAAATGGTGAGTCCGGAAATGGCAGCAAAGAAAATGTTGGTTCAGGAATATGCTTATTCAGCCAGGGATGGTGTGGATCGACCTGTTTTAATTGAGGAAGATGAAATTAAAGGGGAGGTTCATTATTTACATAGCCTCATGGCCTTTCAAGATGGGGTGAAAGCCCAAAACATTACAAAATATGTTAAAGAAGATGGTTCTGTAGATTGGGATGAAAAAGGTAAATGGAAACTGATAGCGATTTTTGAAACCCAGACCGGTCAAAAAGTAAAAAGAGCAGCCCCGGGAGGAGAAGGTTACACTTTAGATCATTTTTCGGAAAAGGCAGTGAAGCAATACTTAGGATACTTTGACAATGCTTTATCGGGGGATTTTCCAGACATCAGGGCCTTTTACAATGATAGCTTTGAGGTTTATGGAGCTGATTTCACTGAGGATTTTTTTAATTTTTTTGAAAGGAGGAGAGGTTATGACCTCAGAAATCATTTAGATCAATTAAACACTGAAGAGGGATATCGTCTAAAGTCTGATTATAGGGAAACCATCAGTGAAATGCTGTTGGAAAACTTTACCAAGCAATGGTCTATTTGGGCAAAGGGCCATGGCAAACAGACAAAAAATCAAGCTCATGGTTCCCCCGGAAATCTATTGGATCTTTATGCAGCTGTTTCCATTCCCGAAGGGGAAACCTTTGGCTCTAGCTATTTCCCGATTCCCGGAATCAGAAGAGATAGTTCAGATATTCGGAATGTGGACCCCGATCCCATTATGTTAAAATTTGCATCTTCAGCTGCTCATATAAAAGGCAATAATTTGGTGTCTACAGAGACTTTTACTTGGTTAGGTGAGCATTTTAAATCTTCCTTTTCCCAAGCTAAACCTGAGCTGGAGCAGGCGTTTCTTGCAGGTGTCAACCATATGTTTTATCATGGCATAACCTATTCACCTAAGGAAGTGGATTTTCCCGGTTGGTTATTTTATGCCTCATTAAATTTAAATACCCACAACAGTTTATGGCCTCATCTTAAAGGGTTTAATGACTATATACAAAGGGTGCAGTCTGTATTACAGGCGGGGAAGCCAGACAATGAGCTGCTGGTGTATTGGCCGGTATATGATGTGTGGGCAGATCCTGAGGGGCTAGGAAAAACACTTACTGTCCATGGGATTGATGAATGGTTGCATCCGACTCCTTTTTATAAGGCTGTCAAGTCTTTAATGGATGTGGGCTATGGTGTAGATTTTATTTCCGATGAGCTATTGAAAACCTTGCAGGTGGAGGGCAATTCCCTCACTGGGCCAAATGAAGAATTTAGATCTTCGGCCATTGTTGTACCCAAAACCAAATTCATGCCCTTGGCCACCCTAAAACAGTTAATGGACCTTTCTGAACAGGGGGCTCAAGTTATCTTTCAGGAAAAACCTTTGGATGTGCCAGGGTTTTATAAACATGCAACTAGAAGGCAAACCTTAGACAGCCTTTGGAAGCAGATCAATTTTAAACCATTTGCAAGTGGAGAGGTAGCCGACTATGGTAAAGGGCGCCTACTCTTAACAGATGAGATATCCTCGGCTCTGGCTTTTTTGGATGTCAGTCGAGAGAAGTTAACCGACATCGGTTTAAAGTTTGTCAGAAGGAAACTTGGAGAAGGCAAATATTATTACTTGGTAAATCATACAGCTAAGGAAATTAAGAGCTTTGTAGGCTTACAAACTCAAGGGAAGACAGCAGTACTAATGGATCCTGAGCAAGGAACAATTGGACGCGCTAAAACAAAATATGAACAAGGAATAACAGAAGTCGCTATATCCTTATTACCGGGACAATCAATTATTGTACATGTAACAAATCAGGAAGCTGAAAACTTACCCCTATGGAAGTATGAAACAACAACTCCTAAAGTAATTGACAAGGAGAGTAATTGGTCCTTAACTTTTAAAAGTGGAGGTCCGGTTTTACCTGCCGATGTGGAATTAGCGACTCTTAAACCTTGGACGGCTATCGAAGGCGAGGCCTACAGTGATTTTTCAGGGCAGGCGGTTTATGAAAGTGATTTTACCCTCGATAAGATTAATGGAAATGCAAAATACATATTAAGTTTAGGTGAGGTGTTGGAAAGTGCTAAGGTCTGGATCAATGAAAAGGAGGTTGGTTATGCTTTTAGTATTCCTTACCGTTTGGACATTAGTGGTTTTGTAAAGAAGGTTGAGAATAAGGTGAAAGTAGAAGTGGCAAATCTGATGGCGAATCATGTGAGATATCTCGATAAGAATGAGATTATGTGGAGAAATTATCATGAAATAAATTTTGTGAATATAGACTACCAACCATTTGATGCCTCAGGTTGGAAAGTTATGCCTTCCGGCTTATCGGGTCCCGTTCAAATAGAAATACATGATTAATAGCATCTTTTGTGTAAATTATCAATTGGAAATAAGAGTATTTAACTTTATTTAGTAAATTTATTGAACACCTCACATGAGGATTTATATTGAAAGCCTAAATAACCTGACCCATGATTGAAGTGAAGCCCTTGATTCGTCTTGATGAAAATTCCAGGATTCCCAAGTATCAGCAAATAGTTAATTCTATTATTGAGGATATTGAAAGCCGTACCTTAGTGGTGGGGGATAAAATTCCGTCTATCAATGAAATTAGCGAAGAACACTATTTGTCTAGAGATACCGTAGAGAAAGCTTACAATCAGCTTAAAACAAAAAAGATCATCCTTTCGGTAAAAGGAAAAGGTTATTATGTGGCTAAAAACATATCTACCTCCAAGATTAGGGTTTTATACCTTTTGAATAAGCTCAGCAATTACAAACTTAAAACCTACAATTCTTTCATCGATAGTTTAGGTACAGATGCACAAGTTGATTTAAATATCTATCACTGTGATCCCAAACTACTGAAGAACATTCTCACCGAAAATTTAGGTGCATATGATTATTACGTTTTGATGCCTCATTTCAAGGATAGTCAAAATAGCCATTATAACTTGGATGAAGAGGTAATGAAATGTGTAAAAGGAATCCCTTCTGACAAACTGATTATCATGGATAATCAAATCCCGGAGTTGGGTGAAAGCGTAGCTTCAATTTATCAAGATTTCAAAAATGACATTTACAATGCCCTGATTGAAGGAGTCTTTCAACTTCAACAATATGAAAAGTTGATGCTTGTTTACCCCAATGATATCCTCTACCCCTACCCGAAAGAAATATTAAAAGGGTTCAAACAATTTTGTAAGGATTTTGAATTTGATTATGAAATATTGGACAAGGTTTATCCTGAAATGGAGCTTCGTCCTAAAGATGCCTTTATAGTCATTGAAGAAAATGATTTGGTCAATTTAGTTAAGCAGGTGAGAGAACAGCTTTATGAACCGGGGAAAGAAATTGGTATCATTTCCTACAACGACACACCATTAAAAGAACTATTAGGTATCACTGTGATCTCCACTGATTTTAGACTAATGGGAGAGACTGCTGCCTATATGATCAAGAAAAATAAAAAAGAATCAGTTAAAAATGTTTTCAAATTCATCAACAGAGGATCCATATAAGGGTAGCAAATGATGAAAATGAATTACAAGTATACTTTGCAAGTCTTAATTAACCCTTAATATTATCGGATTGGCTTATCTTCCAAAGGCTCAAAGCTTACCGGGAGTGTTATGATTATCTATTTCTATGGAAAAAAACAAAAGTTTGGTAGATCGCCTCAATGCGGTCAATGAATATGAACAACAACCTATTCCCACCAATAAGCTGAAAGGCTGGAGAAACTTTTTAGGCACTTATGCAGGTGAGCATACAGCAGGAACTGAATTTGTAATAGGTCCATTATTTGTAGCACATGGTGCAAGTGCCATCGACTTGGTGACCGGACTTTTGTTTGGCAATATTTTAGCAGTATTAAGTTGGGCTTTTTTAACGGCCAAGATTGCGGTCAAAACAAGAGTAACCCTTTACTATTTATTGGAGAAGATTGCCGGTAAAAAGTTTACCTTGATTTATAACTTGGTCAATGCCGGACTTTTTTGCTTTTTAGCCGGGTCCATGATTGCTGTGGCAGCTACTGCAGTTGGGATTCCCTTTGACATGGCCATGCCACAGTTAACTGATGTATTGCCCAATAGTTTGGGGTGGGTTTTGACGGTGTTTGTAGTAGGAGCCATCACTACCTTGATTGCTATGTTTGGCTTTGATCAGGTTTCAAAATTTGCAATGGTAGCAGCTCCATGGATGATCATGGTATTCATTGCTGCCGCCTTGGCGGTATTGCCTCGGTTAGGCGTTACAGAGATAGGGTCTTTTTGGTCAGTTGCGGAAAGCACAATTTGGACAGGAGTGCCTTTGGAAGGACAAAGTAAATTTGGTTTTTGGCATATTTTATTCTTTGCTTGGTTTTGTAATATGGCCATGCATATAGGGATGGCTGATTTGTCTTTACTAAGGTATGCTAAGAAGTGGCAACAAGGATTTTCTTCTGCAACCGGAGTTTTCTTAGGGCATTTTATTGCTTGGATTGCTTCAGGGATTTTGTACTCTCTATTTTTGATCGAATCCAAAGGAAGCCTAACCTTTGCACCAGGGCCTATTGCCTATAGCGCTGTTGGTGTTGCCGGGGCAATATGTGTTGTTATCGCAGGGTGGACAACTGCTAACCCAACACTTTATAGGGCAGGCTTGGCCATACAATCTATAAATCCAAAATGGAAGACTTGGAAAGTAACTCTTTTTGTGGGTTTGTTTACGACCATAGCTGCTTGTTTTCCTGCTTTGGTCATGCGATTGCTAGAATTCGTGGCCTTGTATGGCTTGATTTTGATGCCGGTAGGGGCGGTAATATTTATAGATGTTTACATGCTTGAAAAAGTAGGATTGAAAGCAAATTATGCAGAATTCAAGGGGATATCGCTCAATTGGGCTGTGGCATTAACTTGGATCATTACTTTGTCTTTCTGTCTATTTTTAAACCTCGTGTTTGGGATTGAAATCTTCTTTTTAGGACTTCCGGGATGGTTTGTAGCAGTGTTGGTATACTTTGTGGCTAGTAAAATGAATCAAAAGAAATGAAACTATTATTGAAAATTATCTCCTTTATAGGCCTAGGTTTGAGTATCGTGCCGGCCATTCTAGTGTTTAGTGGCAGTATGCAGCCTGATACCTGTAAGCAACTGATGTTTTTGGGCACTGTATTATGGTTTCTAACAGCTCCCTCTTGGATGATAAAAAGAGGAATCGCCAAAGAAGATTGATGGTTTCAAGAGAAATTTTGAAATATTGAGTTTAAAAATAGCTGTTTGTGTAAAATTTAGTAGTATTAATTTTGATTTTTACAGAATTAAAGTTTTGATCTTAAGGGGGATTGATTAAATTGTTTAATATTTTATAATCAATTAACCAACACCTCTTCAAGTGAAATTCAGGGATTTACGCGTTTGGATTTTCATCTTTGGCATCATGCTTTTAATAGGTGCCTATTTATACCAGCATTCTCAAACAAACCAAAACCAGTTAGAGTCGCAAGGTATAAAAGCCATCTACTTGGTCAAACAAAATTTTTTGGATTCCTTTTTTAACTACCATGTGCAATTGGAAGGGTATTTTAAAAGGAACTTTTATGCCTGGGCGGCAAAAGACGGTCAAAAAGCCGCATCTCCTATGGTGGAAATGTTTGATAAGGCCCCAAAGTTTGGTGTAGAAAAAATTCATAATTTTAAAGCAGACGAAAGACCGGAGCCACAACTTTTTGCCAAAGATGGAATTGCACTTATTCATAAAGACACATCATACCGAGTAAAAGTCAAAGGTTTCAGGTTTTTTTTAAATGACAAAACAAAAGATGGAAACCTGCCAACATTGGATTTCATTTCCTTAAAGAGAAATATAGAAGAGAAGCTTCCGAACACGCTTTCTCAGGAGAAATTTTCAGGTAGAGCTTTTGAAGTAGACCATTCAGTGTCCATCAACGATTTAATGGCGGGGAATGTACAGAGTTTATTCTTTGACCGGCTTTTTATTTTGGATCAATCAGGCATGGCCATCTATCCAAAGGGGGTGGCAGGTTTGCCTGTGGTAAATGTAGATTCATTGAGCCACAAACAGACTGTAGGGGAAAGAGAATTGGGGTTGAAAATATCAGGGAACGAATACAAAGCCTTTCTCTCACCTGCAATGATTGGAAACCAGGTTTTCTATTTGCTTGGAGCCAAAGAAAAATCTCGATTTGAACGAGTTGCGCTTAAAATCAATTTTAAAATTTTGAGTGCTTTCATCACACTTTTGACCTTGATTTTTGTCTCAATTCCGGTTATTAGTATTTTTAATTTAGGAGACGGAGATGTATTGACGAAGAAGAGAGTCATGGGCCTTGGGCTTTCCTTGATCATGGTAATGGTGATATCGGGGTTCTTCTTCTTTTCCCTTTTTCAAAACTATGAAAATGAATATGCCTCAGAAAGAAATCTTCACAATGTTAAGTCTGCTTTTTATTTAGAAGTTCAGCAATTGATAAATGAACTCGAAATTTTCAAGGAAGTAATCGGTAACAATATAGAAGACACAAAACAGTCTGAAGTTGAGATTAATAATGACAAAGAAATTAATGAGTTTCTAAAATTTGATTTGGAGGGCAATATTCTCAGAATGTTGCTTCCTAAGATGGATAGTTCAAGAAACAATATTGATTTTGGAATATTCCCCTTTATCTCAATAGCCAACAGGGATTATGTTCAAAAATTGAAGGCTGTCAAAGAGGAAAAATATTTTATTAGTGCCCATTCTTCCAAATCTACAGGAGAGCTGGAAGGTGTGATAAGCAAAAAGGATAAGGGGGTTGGATTTGCTTTGACTTTTCAATTAGATGCTATTGTGCCTAAGATTAGTAAAAACCACAGGTTTTTTATTTTCAAGCCCGATGGAAAGGTTTTATTGATTAGCAAAAAAGTCAATACACCTGTCAATTATCTTCAAGATGGCATAGGGCAAGAAAAATGGCAGGAGATCAAGACGCTTATAGAAAACAATAAAAATGCCGGGGATGATAAATTGTGGAAAACCCCAATTTATGTAAATGGACATGAATACCAAGCCTTGTTGAGTCCCATTTCCTCTGAATACTTTAATACTGAAAATTGGGTACTTTATTTGGAAGATACCAACTTACAACATGCGCTTAATTCCTTGGCCTCTCTTGAAGGAATTGCAGTTTTTGTACCCTATCTTTTGGTTTTAGTTTTATTGGGTTTGCTCACGCTTGTTACCCGAAAATCAAGCATCTATCTATCCTTTGAAGATTTCTCCTTTGCTTGGTATAGTCCATCTCCGAGAAAGAGACTTCGGTTTTTATGGCTCAATACTATACTATTGCTAGACGTGATTTTGTTTATTGGAATTTATCTTTTTCTTCCATTAAGCATTTTTAAGATTTACCTATGGTCTGCATTGTTTGCCATTCAATCTGGTACTTGTAATTTTCTTCTTCTGGCGACAGTTGGAAAGGATGATGGTAAGAAAAATATCAATGCCTTTTTAGTAATGGCATGCTTGCTCTGGGTAGTTTTGGCTTCAATATTGGCTTATTTTACGTTTTTAAGTCAGGTGGGTACTCAGTATTTTATACTCACCCTATTCTTTATATTTCTAATTGCGGCGATGCAGGTATTATGCTATTACCTGTACCAAACACCTAAGTTTCCTACAGTCCGCTTTAGTAAGTGGGACAGGACCAAAACCCTATTCAAGCTGCACCGAGCTTTTACTCAGTTTTGGATAAGGTTAACAGGTGCCCCGGTAGACAAGCGTGTATTTGCCATTAACCTTCTTCTGTGGCTGATGATTGTAGGGTTTTTACCCGGTTATTTTATTCACAGGCAAATATTTAACCAAGAAAAAATTATTTGGAATTATGTAAGTGAAATGGAGGATATTACGGAACAGAATGGGGTGATGGCTGATTCACTAATACAAATGAAATTGCCTGAAGAAACCATAGATAGTCTACCACCTTTTTATATGGATTTGATTAAAATTCATGAAGAGTTTAGAAGGAATAACTTTGGAAGATTTTCTAATCAAGATGATGAATTGATAACCAATTTTATTGCAGCACCAAATCAAGCGTTGATAAAAGCATTCAACACCAAACCCAATATTTCTTCAGAGAAGTCAAACTTATGGGATGCCATTTGCTCCAACGTCTTTTTTTAATGGTTTTGTTTCTTGTGCTTATTTGGCTCTTTAAAATGATAATGGTTTTAGGGAATAAAATATATCTCATCGATTATCACTTTACCAATGCTTTCGGCTTGCTTCCCGAGGGAGTGGAAAAACAGGATAATAGCTTTGTCATTGGAGTAGACGCTGCTAAATCCAGAGATTGGGTATTGCAGCAATTTGGGTGGCAATCTGAAGAAGTGTTATTGGTGAGTCTCTCAAGAGGTGAAGAGATGGAGATGCCTGAAATAAAGCCTATTCACAAAGGAGTGATTTTAGAAAACTTTCATTGCCTGGAAGATACCAATACCTTATTGAGTACAATGATTGCTTTTCAAAAAAACTATGGAAGAAAAGGCTTGGGGCTTTTCGTAACATCCGGAAGACCCCTACAAGAGATTTTACCAAATGAAATGTCTAAACAGTCAAAGCTACTAATTACTGAAATTTTTTCGGATTACCTTTTCCAATATGTCCCTATTGACTTTGATAATCAGAAAATCACCTTACCCTTTGTTGGCGCAGAGGCTAAATTCATAGATGAGGAATCCAAAGAAAGTTATGGTCAACGAATGAGGAGTGTTTTATTCAATGATGAGAAAACACATGACTTAGCCAGAGAAATAGCCTATGGTCCCAATGCCAAAGCCATTGCATCCCTTATCACTGAGGAGATTTCAAGAGATGAGTTAGAATTGCCACTTTCTCAAGAAAGGTATGAAAAATGTGTTTTGGCTATTCAGCGACACAATAAAGCCTATTATATGAACATTTGGACAGAGTTAAGTTTAAAGGAAAGAAAGATGGTTTATAACTATGCCACAGAAGGGTTTATTAATTTTTTCAACAAGGAGACCATGACCACCTTAATTCAAAAAGGGATAGTCAAGATGAATCCGGCAATGGACCGACTTGTATTATTCTCGGAGAGTTTTAGGAATTTTGTTTGTGTGTTCATCAGTGAAGAAGAAGTGGCAAGGTTTAAGCAAGACGAAAGCAGATCCGGTAATGCTAAAATGATACAAGCAGCAGTTTTCAGCTTTGTTTTAATATGCATTGCATTAATTAGCTTCTATGACCCCAATATATTGAATGAGACTTCTGCATATATCAGTGGATTTTTAGGTTTAGTAGGGACTATCTATAGTCTCCTAGCAAAAGGCTTTGGGAAAAAAACCAGCCAGGAAAGTGAATAATTTCCTATCCTATCATTTTTGGTACTTTAATTGTTATTTTTTTAGAAACCACATAATGGTGCAATAGAGTGTTTGGTTTATTTTTTAACAAAAGATATATTCTTCTGTCTTATGATTTTTATTGTGCTATTAAATATAAAAAAGTACAAAATAATTGCGTATTCCTAAGTGATTCTATACATTTGAAAAGAAGGCAATTGATGTTTGACTATTAACTCCACAATATGGGATAAAACTCTACGTTATTTAAATATCTGTTTTATGAGTATAAGGGTAGGACCTAAAGACAGTGAATTAATTTCACAGTATAGAAATGGTAGTGAGATTGCCTTTGAAAGGTTGGTTGATAAGTACAAAACCAAAGTCTACACTACAATTTTGATGATAGTTAAGGAGCAAGGAGTTGCTGAAGATTTATTACAAGATGTATTTGTAAAAGTAGTTCAGACCCTCAATTCTGATCGTTATAATGAAGAGGGTAAATTTCAACCATGGTTGATGCGTATTGCGCATAATTTAGCTATAGATCATTTTAGAAAAATGAAACGCTATCCCATGGTGGTAATGGAGGATGGATCAAACGTATTTAATACTTTACATTTTGCCGAACAGAATGTAGAGGATGTAAAAGTAAAAGATGAGACCTATGCCTTGGTTAGGCAGTTGATTGAAGAATTACCTGAAAGCCAAAAGCAAGTGTTAATCATGAGGCATTACATGGATTTAAGCTTTCAGGAAATTGCAGAACAAACTGGAGTCAGTATAAATACTGCCCTAGGAAGGATGCGATATGCCCTTATCAATTTACGAAAGAAACTCAAACAAATAAATATTGCCTATGACCAAATCTTTTACGACAAATGACCTGATAAGGTATATTTATCAGGAAATGGAGGAAGAGGAGAACGATCAATTGATGCAAATCTTGCAGGGTGACCAACAGCTAATGCAAGAGTACATAAATTTGCTGAGCACAATTGAAAAATTAAACGTACTCTCCACCGAACCTTCCGAAAGCATTATTAACGCCATTAAGAAAAAGGCCCGGTCCAAAGGACTGGAAAAAGTTTAACACCAACAAACTTATTTTCCTGTCGTTGATTTAAACGACAGGATTTTTTTGCTAAAAAATTTCTTCTGGAAGGTCTTGATGTTCTACCTCAGAAATATTTTCTTAGCATACAATAGTTCCCACTTTTTAATTTCCCAAAGTAGAGTTAATCTCAGGAGGGAACAGACCTTGATTTGTAAATGGGTAATGGAAACACTGAAAAGTTTAGCCCTCTATTGTAAATCCCAAAGCTTAATTGTGACAACAAAGTGATCAGATTAGTTGCAGACTGACCCGATGTGTTGCTATTTTGTAACCTGAATTGGTTTTGCAAATTCTCAGTAGCTTGAGCATGCGTTATAAACCAAGATCGGCTTTACCTTAATTTATCTTTACGATTAACTATTTGGGTCTTGTTGTAGACCTGATACCTGTCCATATAGTAAACTTGAAGACAGTTGAATATTACGGGAATTAAAAGAATACAATCATGTTAAAAAAAGCGGTACAAGGCTTTTGTCGAACATTTTTCCGAAAATATGCCTGTGGCTGAAACAGAGTTGAAATTTGAGTCGACATTCCAACTGCTTATTGCTGTAGTGCTTAGTGCGCAGTGCACAGATAAAAGAATTAACATGGTAACACCTGCGCTTTTTAGGGATTTCCCAAGTCCTGAACATTTGGCAGCAAGTAATTTTGATGAATTATTTCCCTATATTAAAACAGTTTCCTACCCCAATAACAAAACCAAACATCTCTTAGGTTTAGGGAAAATGCTGGTAGAGGACTTTAATTCTGAAGTGCCGGACACGGTAAATGAACTTATAAAACTACCCGGAGTAGGAAGGAAGACAGCCAATGTAATTACCAGTGTAGTATGGAACCAACCCAATATGGCAGTAGATACGCATGTTTTCAGGGTTTCGAAAAGACTTGGTTTGGTCGCTCAAAAAGTAAAAACCCCCTTAGAAGTAGAAAAAGATTTAGTTAAACATCTTCCAAAAGAGGTCATTCATAAGGCACATCATTGGTTAATCCTACATGGTAGGTACGTTTGTCTGGCCAGAAAACCAAAATGTAATGAATGTACAATTACCGCTATTTGTAGGTATTATGAGAAAAACCGGGACAAAATAGCATTTGAGGAAGGGCTAAATAAGAAAACCTCTGTCAAATAATGTGCGGTGTTCATTTACTGGTTGATTCATCTGCAAAAGATGATGTTGCCATAACTAAGATGGTTGAAAGCTGTACCCATCGAGGACCGGACCATGCGGAGGTAATTAGGATCAGAAGAGGAATATTTCTAGCCTCCAATAGATTGAAAATTTCGGACCTGAGAGATGAAGCCAATCAGCCTATATCCAATCAGGAGCAAAACGCTTTTTTGTCGTGGAATGGGTTTTTATACAATTACCAAGACTTAAAAAATCAACTGTTGGAAGAAGGGGTTGTTTTTAAAACTCGCTCAGATGGAGAGGTTTTGTTTCATTGGTTAAAAGAGAAAGGGACAAAGGGGATTGCAGCGATTGAAGGAATGTTCGCCCTTGTTTTTGTAGATCTAAAAAGCAGTGAAATTATTTTGGCCAGAGACCCTGTGGGGATGAAATCGTTGTATTTTTATCAGGGTGAAAATAAGCTTTTGTGCTCATCTGAGGTAAATTGCCTGTTAAAGGCCGGGGGGGTAAAAAAGGTTTTGATACAGATCAAATTGTGCCTTTTTGGTATTTGAGGACATCTTTACCAACCAATTCATTTTTAAGGAAATTAAGGAGTTATTACCGGGGCAAGTATTGAAGTTTGATTTAGATGGTCAAAATATAAGCCAATTAAAAATCCCTACCCATCAGCGTTCAGGGGAAAAGGAAACAGTTCCGGATCAAACAGTATTTAAACAGCGGCTAACCGAAGCAGTCCTTACCCATTTCACTGCTGAAGTGCCTGTAGGAATGATCTTGAGTGGAGGAGCTGATAGTTCACTTTTGTATCATATTTGGTACAAGGAAACAGGTGTACCATTGCCATCCTATACCATCGGGTTTGAAATGGCAAAGGGCAAGCGTTCATCAGATGCAAAGTACGCAGCTAACTTGACCAAAACCATGGGTGGTGGGAATCAAGAAATCAAAATTGGGCCGGATTATTTTCTAGATACTTGGGAGGAATATATTGCTCAATTGGATCATCCCGTAGGAGATAGTGCGAGCTATTTAACCTGGGCCTTAGCTAAAGAAGCCAGAAAACAGGTAAAAGTACTGGTAAGTGGCGTAGGGGCTGATGAGTTATTTGCAGGCTATAATAGACACAAAGCTTTTAAAGCCTATCTAAAGCACCCTCAATTGTGGCAAAATATTTCAAGCTTGCTAAAGCATGTACCCTTGTGGTCTAGAAGCTACCAAAAGTTCTTAAAAAGCATCCATACTGACCCTTCACGAACTTTTATAAATTTTGCAGCACTTAATCCCGTTCCTGAAGAGTTGGGAATGAGTTTAAAGAAAATTTATCCTTTCGCCGGAAGGGATTTTAAAAATGCATTGGCCTATGACCAAAACCTTTATTTGGTACACGATTTGTTGAAAATTCATGACAACGCATGCATGGCTCACGGGATTGAGGGAAGAGCTCCATTTCTAGATTGGGGCTTAATAAAATTAAGTGATTCCATGAGTGAAGAGCTATTATTGAGCATTCCAGCCAAATCATGGATCAAAGAGACATTGGTAAAAGAAGGCTTGGAAACCATTGCTAATAGGGAGAAAAAAGGGTTTGGTCTCCCCATTCTTGAATGGTATATGAATCATTCGGCTTTTAGAAATAAATTGAATTCATCCGTTATCGCTTTTGGGGAAAAATATGGCAATTTTGTTGCTCAAGAATGGCAACCATTGTTTAAACATCCTGAAAAACACATTCACAACAATTATTTGCTTTTATTCAATGTGTTTTTACTTTCAGATTGGATCAATTTAAATGCTCAATGAGAATAATTTATATCCATCAATATTATCTGACCCCAGAACAAGGGGGGCAATAAGGTCCTACCACCTTTCTCAGGGATTGACGAAAGTGGGAGTGAAGGTGGAGCTGATCACTGCACACAATAAGAATCAATATATACGTAGAAAAGATGGGGAAGTGATAGTACATTACCTTCCCGTGCCTTATTTGTCAACCTACTCTACCAGACAAAGGGTCATGGCATTTTACGATTTTTATAAAAAAGCTAAAAGGTTAATCAATGAGTTAGCTAAACCTGATTTGTTTTATATTTCCTCTACTCCGTTGACCACTGGCTGGATTGGGGTTTGGGCGAAAAAGAAATATGGAATACCTTATGTTTTTGAGGTAAGGGACCTATGGCCTGAAGCACCTGTCCAGGTTTTAAAGATCAATAATCCTTTCATAAGGAAGTTTTTGTATAAAATGGAGGCAGGCATTTATAGAGAAGCAGATAATATTGTGGCCTTATCTCCAGGAATTCAACATTATATCAAGGATTTGTTTCCGGATAAAAAGATAGCCCTTATACCCAATTTTTCAAACAATGAATTTTTTAATCCAAATCAAAAAAAATGGAATGGAAGGGATTTTGATAAACAGCCCTTGCGAATATCGTATGCAGGAGCAATTGGTAAAGTCAATGGCTTGGACAACTTTTTGGAGTTGGCGTTTGTAGCCCAATCTTTAGGTAAGAAATGGAGGTTTGAATTAATGGGTAGCGGAAATGCACTGAGTGAATTAAAAATGAAGGTTTCAAGTTTAAAGCTGTCCAATGTAATTTTTGTGCCTTTTGGAGATAAAAATGCAGTTAAAGCGCAGTTGGATAAAGCAGACTTTGCTTATATTTCCTTCCTTCCATTAAAAGTCTTGGAAAATAGTAGTCCGAATAAATTTTTTGATGCTTTGGCAATGGGTTTACCTGTGATCGTTAACTTTAAAGGCTGGATTTATGACCTTATTGAAATAGAAAAAATAGGCCTTTTCCATCCTGTAGAGGATCATGAATTGTTGGTTGAAAATATCGAACATTTAAGGAAAAATTTAGACCAATACTATCAGATGAGTCGCAATTCGCGGAGAATTGCTGAGACTAAATTTGACAAAAATTTTGTTCAAGAAAAGCTTCATGCTTTTTTGGGCTTAAAAAAATAAAAATACGGACATGAATAAGTTATTTTCTTTCCTTTACAAGGGAATAACTATTGTTGACACCCCCGGTTTAGTAATTTATTAGGGTCTTCTAGGTTTATATCCTGATTCTTTAAAAATCAATCTGGCATCATCTTGTTCCATTAATTCCGGAAGAGTTATGCCATTATTTGCTAGATAATCGTCTACTATATTCCAGCCTATCCATCTTCCTATTCTGCCGGGGGCATCTGGACTTATCTCGTCCGTAAATGGAGCTTCACCTGTATATTTCCTTATTATAAAAGGGTTGGTTTCAAAAAGCAATTCATTCTCAATAAAGTGACCCCATATCATTTCCTCATTGGCATAGCTTCCAAGTATTTCACCAGTTTCATAGCCAATAATAAACTCATCAGCAGTACAAGGCATCATGGTTTTGGTAAAATGATATGACTTTCCATAGAAAATCATTTCTGCCAATAAACTATTGTCAGAAAGCTTGGTTTTATTAAACTGGGTGGATATAGCCGTAATAATCATTGGTACTAGATGGGCGCTATTGTACCTTCTTAGAATATAATTAGGTAAATCTACCGGTTGAAATTTATGGTCATTGGGTAGGAAATAGTCCAGTCCGATGATAATCACTTCTTCAGTGATAATAAGGTCACTACCAAAACCACTTACGAATGTATAAATTGAAGGAATTGTATAATCAGGGTAATGGTATTTTATACCTGCAAATGCAACTTCTAAATCCTCTTTAATCTTGCTAATGTCCCCAAAATACGTTTGTACCTCTTGATACAATTCTACCATTCCGCTATCTTGATGAATCAATAGTAATTCCTCAGCAAGTTGCTCTTGGTTTTCAAAACCCATATTAGCGAACATGGCTTTGGAGAATTGAGGGTAAGCTTCCAAGTTCTCCAGCATCTTTTCTTTACTTAGTTCTTCAAAAAATAGCCCTTCCATTCTTTGGATGTTAATGGAAGTTAAGTTTTCCTCATACCCTGTAGGAACTTCACATTCTTTATTGGATGGCTTGCAACCAAAAGAGAAGGTTAAATAGAGTAATCCGGGAAATAAGAATTTGAATCGTATCATATTTACAAAGTTAGGCATAACAATCAATATATGTAACTTTTCAAATACAAGGTAAGAGTAGCAGTTTTAATAATTAATCACCTTAATTTTCATTTTTAGTAACGAATGTTTTGCGGCCCAAATTTTTCAAATTATTACTTCTTTCACTCGTTTTTGTCAATTGTTTAGGTTTGATCATTTTCAACTATTTACTGAAAACAGCAAATTCTTGGAAGCATGTCCTTCAGCTGGATTTGTGAAAATAATTTTTAAAAAAATTAAACTTTTTTAAAGTCTATGTGTTTGGTTTCAAATCAATTAAACCAACAATAACTAAACCAATTAAAATGATGAATTCAATAATTAAAGGAAATCAAAAATTATTAGGACTGTTTTTTTCGGGACGGTTTTTATATCCTCAAGTTGTTCAGAGGATGATCAGGTGCCAATGGAATCGGATGATAAAAATATTGTTGAGCTTGCACAAAGTGATAACCGATTCTCCACTTTGGTGGATGCTGGTCAGAGGGCAGAATTAACTGATGCTTTAAGTGCTGATGGTGCAATTACAGTTTTTGCTCCAACTGATCAAGCCTTTATCGATGCGGGAATAACTGACGTAGATGGTGTTGCAGTGGATGATCTTAAGAATGTATTGATGTATCACGTGGTACCTACGGAAATACCATCTTCAGCCGTAAGTAGTGGTAAGGTAACATCTTTAGAAGGGGCTCCATTTTACATTAGCATAGACCCTGATGGTAAAGTTTGGATCAATGGCCACGCTGAAGTTACAGAAACTGATTTAGAGGCGTCTAATGGAATCATTCACGTAATTAATCAAGTGATCATGAAGCCGACCATGTCCATTGCAGAAATAGCTACCGGTTATACACAAGAGGCAAGTCCTGAGTTTACTCAGCTCGTTGGCGCATTAACAAGAGCTAATTTAGTGGATGCAGTAAATGGAGGAATAGCGGATGATTTAACAGTTTTTGCCCCAACTGATGCAGCTTTTCAACAACTTTATGACGATTTAAATGTTGATGGATTTGAGGAAATTCCTTTAGAAACCTTAGAAAATGTGCTAATGTATCATGTGGTTCCAGCCAGAGCGTTTTCTCAAGATTTGAGAGATGGAGCTGAACTTCCTACGCTGCTTTCGAACAATACCTTAACGGTGGATTTAGGAGAATTAAATATAGAGGAAGCCGGTCTAAATACAGATTTGATTAATATTCATGCTACCAACGGTGTGATTCATGTTATTGATAAAGTAATGTTACCGTAATATAGGGTTTGGATTATTTTATGCCGAGACCGTAAGGTTTCGGCATTTTTTGTAAAATATTTTTTCAACGGTCGAAGCTCCCCATCTCTCCGTTTTTTATGAGCCTTTTTTAATCTTAACATCAGATGTTTCAGTTCTTTAACTTGGAGCATGATATATTATATTTTTTATTATGCCTTTAATGCGCAAAGATTGTCCCTTAAAGCAAGGAATAATTATCTTTACAGTTGCTTTACGGTAAATATTATGAATAACCTTAATTATTCATGTCATAAATAGGTGTGGGTAATGTGGCGAAGCTGTATAGCCACCAAAAATAAATTGGATATGATTTCTAAAAGACTTGTGAATCACCATTGGTTCCACTATGCGATTTTTTTTCTATTGATCATGTTGTCCCATGTGGCTTTGCCTCAGTCATTGGAGGACATTTCCTCAATAAATGTAGATGATTTGTCAGACCAACAATTGGAGCAATTGGTTAATAGAGCATCTGAAGCAGGATTCACTGAGGCCGAGCTGTTGCAAATGGCTCAACTTAGAGGGCTTCCTTCGTCAGAGGTAGATAAGCTTAAGGAAAGGTTGGAAGGTTTGGTGCTTATGGGGTCCTATGATGGAAAGAATTCTTCTGAGTCTCCCTCTAGAAGTCCTAGAAGACAAATGGAGTTCAATGAAATTACTCAAGGAATGATTTCTCCCCAAACTGATTTGGATAAGTTGTCTTCAGAAGAGCAACCCTATTTTGGGATGGATCTTTTTTACAACAAAACAAGAAGATTAACTTTTGAGCCTAATTTAAATTTGGCTACCCCAAGGAACTATATTTTAGGCCCAGGAGATGAGGTGAACATCGATATTTATGGACAATCTGAAACCTATTACCAAGCTTCGATAACTGCGGAGGGCCAAATTATATTAGAAAATATCGGCCCCATCAGTGTTTCAGGCTTAACGATAGAGGATGCAAGCAAAGTAATTCGGAATAGGCTATCTACCTATTATACGGGGCTAAGAGGAAACAAACCCAATACTTTTTGCAAATCACCTTGGGTAACATTAGAACTATTAAAGTAAATTTAGTTGGAGAGGTAAGGTTGCCAGGAACTTTCACCCTTAGTGCTTTTAGTAATGTCTTTAATGCGTTGTATGCTGCCGGAGGGCCAAATACCAACGGTAGTATGCGAAGAGTGAAATTAATTAGGAACCAAAAAGAAATTGCAGAAATTGACCTTTATGCTTTTTAATTGATGGAGATCCCGGAGTGAATATGACATTGCAGGATCAAGATATCATATTGGTTCCTCCATATTTGGCAAGGGTGAGTCTGGAAGGAGAAGTGAAACGGCCCAAGGTATTTGAAATAAAAGAAAACGAATCCTTTGCTGATGTACTTAGATTTGCCGGAGGATTTACAGATAGAGCATTCAAGGAGAAGGTAGGTGTCACAAGGGTGACCAATAAGGAAAAAGCAGTTTCCGATGTCTACAATGATCAGTTTTCTATGTTCCTTATGAAAGGCGGGGACCATTATACGATTGGAAAGATATTGGATAGGTATACGAATAGGGTGCAAGTGAAAGGAGCTGTTTACAGGCCCGGAAACTATGCATTTGAGCCAGGGCTAACACTTTCTAAATTGATAGAAAAATCAGAAGGTTTGAGGGGAGAGGCATTTACTAACCGAGTAAGTATTTTGAGGACAAAGGCTGATTTAAGCACCAGATTAATACAAGTGGATTTGGATGCCATAAAGAAAGGTACCGCTCCAGATGTGACCATTTCTAGGGAGGATATCATACATGTTCCATCCATTTACGATTTAAAGGAGGAATCTTACGTAAAGGTGACTGGAGAAGTTTTAAATCCGGGTACCTATGTTTATTCTGAAAATATGACCCCCGCAGATTTGATTCTGATGGCAGGAGGCCTTAAAGAATCAGCTTCGAAAGAGGATATTGAGATTGCAAGGAGAAAATCAGATCAAGCAGGGAGAGAATATGCAGATATTATTCCTGTAGCTTTAGATAATGAACTTGGTTTAAGCAGTAACCCACAGGTATTACTTCCTTTTGATCATTTGACAGTACGTAGAAAAACGAATTTCAGTTTGGAGAGGATGGTGAAGATTGAAGGACAGGTAAAATCACCCGGAAACTTCGCCATTAGTGAGGCAGAAGAACGGATTTCGAGTTTAATTTCCAGGTCCGGTGGGCTAACAGAATTTGCCTACCCTAAAGGTGCCACTTTGATAAGAAGGACTGAATTTTATAAAAACCAATCTGAGAAGGCTAGGAACAAAGACAATTTGCTCAATCTGCTTCAAAGGTTAAACAGGGAAAACTTGGAACCTACCGAATCTCAAAAGCAAATGATAGATAGAATTGGCAATTACTTATTTGGGATGAATGATTCAGTCGAAGGGAGGCTAGACCAATCAGTGGTTGAAGCAAGAGAGCGGTTGTTTAATGATATCTCTTCTTCCAGAGACGGTGTAAATCCTATTCAATTAAGAGAAACAGAGACTGTTGCCATAGACTTGGTAGCCATCATGGACAATCCGGGTTCTAAATATGATTTGATTTTGGAGGAAGGTGATATTTTAAGCGTTCCCAGAAAACTACAAACGGTTAGGCTTAGGGGAGATGTAATTTATCCTACCACCATCCGACACGAGAGTCTCAAGGGATTGCCTTATTATATTAACAAAGCTGGAGGTTTCAATGTGAGGGCCAAAAGGAAAAGAACCTATGTGGTTTATGCCAATGGAGAAGTCGCCAGGACAAAAAACTATTTATTTTTTAATGCCTATCCAAAGATAGAACCCGGCTCAGAAATTATTGTGCCTACTAAAGGACCGCGAATACCCATTAGGCCAAGTGATTTGGTTGGTATAACCACTGGCTTGGCTACAATAGCCTTTCTTATAACTCAGATTATTAACTAATTATGGGGGAGAATCAACACATATTATCTGACAAAATCACACTTAAAGAGTTGGTATTCCGCTTTCAAAGCTGGCTTGTTGTGTACAAAAAGAAGTGGAGGTTATTGATGGCATTTGTACTTGTTGGTGCTGCCTTAGGAGCTATAGTTTCTGTGCTTAAAAAGCCGGTTTACCATGCAGATACTACCTTTGTGCTTGAACAATCCGGCATGGGAGGGATGGGGAATATTTCCGGTCTTGCCTCCATGCTAGGCATTAACCTTGGATCCATAGGTGGAGAAAGTGGGCTTTTCACAGGGGACAATATAATGGAACTTTATAAATCAGAGTCTATGCTCAGTAAAACATTACTGAAACCCTTTGACTCTATTTCTAATCAAAGCTCGGGTGAATTGCTGATAGACCGTTACATTCATTACAACAAATTGGAAGAGAAATGGGATGATGATGTTGATTTCAATAAAATTGATTTTTCCTTGCCCCTGAAAAATTCTCTATTCAGCAAGACAGTGTGTTGAAAGAAGTGGTGAAAGAGATAAAGAAAAGTAATCTAATGGTGGAGAAACCCGATCGAAAACTTAACATCATCAAAGTAACAATTGCCAGTAAAGACCAAGCGTTTTCCAAAAGCTTCAATGAGAACCTAGTAGCAACAGTCAATGAGTTTTACCTTAAGGCTAAGACTAAAAAACTTCAGAAAATGTTCGGGTGTTGCAACATCAATCTGATAGTGTTAGAAAGGTGTTGGATAGTAAAATAAAAGCCTTAGCCAATTTTCAAGATAGGGTGCCAAACCCCAACCCCTTGCTCAAAGAAGGTATGGTGCCTTCTAAAAGTATACAAGTAGACATTCAAGCATCTGCTGCTGTTTATGAAGAAATCGTTAAAAACCTTGAGATTGCAAAAATTAATGACAGAAATAATACCCCTTTAATTCAGATAATAGATCAACCGAGGTATCCGCTGGAGCGGGCTGAAATAAAACTTATAGTAGGTATCGTTCTTGGAGCATTTATATGTTTTGTTTTAGGGTTTGTATGGGTGTACTTGAACACTTTGTATGTGACACATCTCAAATCTTGAGTATTTTTTTAAACATGTCGGATAAGCCTCCTTTTTCCTTTTATCATTTATTAAGGCATAAATCTTTATTAAATCTTATATTTTTATTCCTAATTCAGTCCTCAAATATTCTTGTTTCGATCATTGCGATGCCTGTATTAATAAGGGCAGTGGGGGTGGAGGAATTTGGAAGAATCAACTTGGCTTTTTCAGTCATTTTATTAGTAAATGTTTTGGTAGGTTTTGGGTATAGCCTGAGCGCTCCTAAAAGTGTAGCACTTAACCAAGGAAATTTATCGGCTTTAAGCGCCAAGGTTTCTGAAATTCTGTGGAGCAAGCTTTTCTTGGCCTTTATTTCACTTATCATTCTTGGTTTGCTGGGTTTTGTATTTGGCTTCTTCGAAGATTTTTTCCTGATTCTTTGGTGGTCCACGGTTTTACTGTTTAGTGAGGCTACTGCCAGCGTTTGGTTTTTTCAAGGTAAAGAACGCTTGCAATGGGTATCAGTCATTAATGTTTTTGCGAAACTTACTTATTTGTTATTGATAATTTGGTGTGTACAGAATGCGAATGACAGTTATTTGGCAAATTTTTTCCTTGGACTAACAGCATTGGCAGGGAATATTGGTTTGCTAATTTTCATTCATAATGGAATGAAAATTAGATTGATAAGACCTAAGTTTTATACGATTATTCGGTCTATAAAAGCAAACTTTCTTTTGTTTCTATCTAGCCTCGCTTCACATATAGCCATTAACGGAGGGTTAATTATATTGAGTTTTTTTGCTTCTGCCGCGGTTTTGGGGCCTTACAGTATAGCCGAACGAATAACAATGGTATTGAGAATGGCGCCTGTATTGATTAGTCAAGCAGTATACCCAAGGGCAAGCATTTTATATTATGAAGAAAGGAAAAAGTTTTTCTTTTTCTCTCGCTAAAGTAGAAATGGCAACTTTAGCTGTAGGAATATTGATCATTCTGGGAGTCCAATTAACCGCCCCTTTTATCATTCAACTTATTGCGGGAGAAACATTGGGAAATGCCGTGCTTTTCTTAAAGATTTTATCGTTTATACCCTTAGCTTCAGGTCTTAACCTGGGGAATATGCTAATGATTTTAGTTACAGAACAGAAGAAAGTGCTTTTTCATTCTACCTGGGTTTTTTCTGTTTATATGTTGGTGGCTTCTTTTTTCCTCACAGAATTCTATGGGGGAGTAGGACTTGCCATCGCTTTGATTTCTACCGAATTAATTATATTTATTGTCACTACTCTTCTTCTAAAAAGAAAAGAACCCTCCAACGTATCCCAATTTTACCGTGCAGTATTCAGTAGCCATAGTTATTCTTAATTGGAATGGTTGGGAGTATACTCAATCATGCATAGCGTCTCTGCTGGAGGCGGGGTATTCGGAAGGTGATCTTATAATTGTAGACAATGCCTCAACTGATGGTTCAATACCCAATATCAAAAGCCACTTTCCCAAGGCCCACCTTATACAGAATGCAAAGAATGAAGGTTTCACAGGAGGAAACAACAGAGGTATTCAATATGCTTTGACGAAAGGTTATGCATATGTGATGTTGCTGAATAATGATACCCAAGTTTTACCCGGATTTTTAGAATTCCTGATTGAAGAGATGAAGATTTCGGGTGATTTGGCTGCAATACAACCTTTGATTTACTGTATGGGAGATAAGGATGAAATTTGGAATGCCGGAGGGAATTACCATGCTTGGTTGGGCTATTCGCAAACAAATTATCAGATACAAAGTGCCCAACCTTACTTAACAGAGTGGATTAGTGGTTGTGCGATTTTGGTCAGATCTACTGTACTTGAAAAAATAGGCTTGCTGGATCATAATTATTTTGCCTACTTTGAAGATGTGGATTGGTCTCTGAGGATGAGAAGTCAAGGCTTTGAACTTAAAGTTCACCCCAAGTCGATTATTTACCATGAAGCCGGGGCCGCTTCAAAAGTAAGACCAAAGGAAGGCAGGGTTTTTTAGATCCCAAAGTTCACTTTCTGAATGTAAGAAATCAGGTTTTTCAGCTTAGAAAATATTGTATTGGCCCTAAGCAATGGTTGGCCTGGCCATTTCACTTTGCTAAGTTTAGCTTATTTATTTTTTCTTTACATTAAAAGGACGACACAGTAAAAGTAAAGCAGTGATGAAAGGAATATGGGAAGGATTGAAAACACCATTGAGGGCTAGCAAATGATAGGGTTATTACTGTTCATTCTTGTGGTAGTTTATGTGTTCCTACTGCTATTCATTACAGTGGAGAAAATAGCATTCAAGGGTGATTGGGATTATATCCTATTCTTCATGGTACTTTACTTGCCCTTTTATACCTCCATCTTAAGCATAGTTTACCAAGCCACAGGCTCTGAGTTTTTGGTGGCGTTTTTCCAGTACATCAAAGAACTAATTCTCTTTTTGGCGCTTTTGGGCTTTGTCTTTTACCAGAGAAGTATATGGAATTATTCCATTCGCCTTAATTTGGTGGACAAGTTGTTCATTGCTTTTACTGTTTTGTCCACCATGTATTCGTTTTTACCTTTAGGTGAAGCTACTTTTCTTAGTAAATTGTTATACCTCAAAGGAATTCTATTAATTCCTTTGTTCTATTTTTTGGGAAGAAACTCTGGCATGGGGTCAGCCTCCATCAGCAGGTTGTGTGGTTTGATTATGCTGATTGGTGTTGCTGCATTCCTTCTAAATATAGTAGAAAAAACTTTAGGGCTTCATTTTCAGCAAATCTCCGGTTATGCATTGTTTAATTTCGCCGTAAACAAGATAGAACCTACAGGTAATTACGGCTTATCTTGGACCTTTGAAACTCAGACTTCCGGGATGCGTTTGGCTTCTTTTTTTCTGATCCCTTGGAGCTGGCCAGCTCCTGTTTGTTGGCGTTTTCTACAGGATTGATTTGGTATTTGAGCAATAAGAGAGATGGAAGTTGGGTGTACGTACTTGTGATGATGGCTGCTTTCGGAAGTTTGATGATGACAGCCTCAAGAGCAGCCTTTGGAGCCTTCTTTGTAATGTTGGTTTTTATTGCCTTGGTGTTTAGACTTTATAAATTATTAGGGTTGGGTTTTGCAATTTTTATTTGCTTTGGGGCTTACGTTCTGTTTTTCGCATCAGATGAGTTTTATTATTTTATTTATGATACAATTACTTTTCAAAATGCATCCAGTGTAGGGCATTTGGTTGAATGGTTCCTTGCTTTGGATTCAATCATCAGCAATCCTGAAGGGATAGGCTTAGCCATGAGTGGAAATACAGGCAGTGTGACTGATGAAGTTCGAGTGGGGGGTGAAAACCAATTCTTGATTTATGGTGTTCAATTGGGGGTGCTTGGTATGTTTTTATACATTGCTATTCTGGGTTTCGGTATTTATAAGAGTTTAATAGTTTTTAGAAAAACTGAAAATCGAAATGCTGCCCGTATTGCTTTTGTGACTGCAGCTACTAAATTCGGCTTGTTGCTACCCTTATTTACAGCAAATGCAGAGTTGTATACTTATGTTTCTCTTACTACTTGGTGGATGATGGGTTACACCTTAGCAGAATACAATCGGATTTTTTCTGAAGGAGAAACTTCTCGCGTCAATCTTTCACAACCTTTAACATGAAAAACAAAAAAAGAAGGTTGTGCTTGTTGATATTTTTTTCAACACCTGGCCCAAACAGGTATTAAAACTTATACAGATAACCTTCTGATTCAAATAGAAAAGTATCAAGGTGATACGTTTACTTTTATAGTTTTTCCATCCAAAGAAAGTATCAAGAGGAGTAAAATGTTTAAAGGTAAGACGGCACGGTGGAAAAATTTGTGGTTCCAATTGCGCTATTTTTTCCATAAATTATTAGTTCTACCTGTTTTATCTATTTGGTACAAAACAGATATCGTTTTTTCACCGGACATTCTTTCTCCAATCTGGACCCGAGGAAAACGGGTTTCTGTGATCCATGATGCATTTTTTTGGGAGACTCCAGAGCATTACAATAAGTTATGGAGAAAGCTTTATCTTTTCCTATTACAGACGAGTGTTAGGTTGGGAACTAACGTAATAACAGTTAGCCATTATGCCAAAACAACAGTTTCCAAATACCTAGTCTCCGCCTTGCCCTTAACAGCCATACCTACCGGCTTGGATCTCAAGATTAAAAACCTTGATGAATTGGAGCAGCCTCCACTTCACACTCCCTATTTTCTACATGTTGGAGTGATGGAAAAAAGGAAAAACCTCAAGATGCTAATTGAAGCATTTGCTGTATTTTTAGAAAGGCAGCCATCCGACTATTCTCTCGTTTTAGTAGGGCAACGAGGACCTCGTGAAGCGCTTGATGATCATGATGGCATATTGTCGATGGTAAAAAAATATCAATTAGAAGATAAGGTTATATTTACGGGATACCTGAGTAAAGAACAGCTTTCTAGGTACTACAAATATGCTGAGGCCTATGTCTTTCCCTCAATAAATGAGGGGTTTGGTCTGCCGGTATTGGAAGCTTTTTCTTTTGGCTTGCCGGTGCTGATCGGACCTCAAGGAGCCTTGCAGGAAGTTGGAGGTGATGCTGTATTGGTAAGTAAAAGTTTTGAGGCAAGAGATTTTGCATCCATTATGTTTAAAATAATAGAGGATTCCCAATTACGAGAGTCCTTAAAGCAATTGGGCTATGAACGGCTATCATTATTTACAGGGCAGAAGTTTTTACTATCTTTGACGGATTATTTTAATCACATAACCAATGAGTAGTTTTCCCGGGAAATTTATTTCTAAGATTTCAGGTTTGGACTTTTCAGATCGGTTTGGGCCCGGTTGGGATAAGGTGTCTACCTTTACGGTATTGCTGAGAATGGGAGTATGGTGGCTTCGGGGATTATTCTTAAGACTTCGAATGAAATCTTCTAAAGGTATGTTATTGGTAGGTAAAGGGGTAACCATCAGACAAGCCGGTAGCTTTCAAGTTGGGCGAAATTTTGTGGCTCAAGATCATTGTGAAATTAATTGTCTTTCCCAAAACGGCATTATTTTCGGGGATAAGGTGACGGTAGGAAGTTATGCCATGATTCGGCCCACCAACCTATATGGAGGTGAGCTTGGGGAGGGACTAAAGGTAGGAAACAATTCAAGTATAGGCCCCTATGCGTATATTGGTTGCTCGGGATATATTGAAATAGGAAACAATGTAATGATGTCGCCCAGGGTTAGTATTTATGCAGAAAATCATGTTTTTGCAAATCCTGAGGTACCCATGATAGAACAAGGGGTAAAACGTTCCTTTGTGAAAATTGAAGATGATTGCTGGATTGCTTCCAATGCAGTGATATTAGCAGGGGTAACCATAGGGAAAGGCTCGGTGGTTGCGGCCGGGAGTATTGTAACCAAAGATGTGCCGCCCAACAGTGTTGTAGGAGGGAATCCGGCAAAATTGATAAAATCAAGGTAAGGATTAAAGAGCCTGTATGAATTGAATTGTCGCGGAGAATGAATTACGAATCACAGAGAACCTGCTGATGAAAACTTTTTAAAGGGAGTAAGTTATAGGTAATCCGGAGTTGAAATAAAGCAGCAAATACCATAGAAATAATAAGCTTTAACAGCTCAAACGATTCAGAATTATTATAATAAATGAAAAGTAAACCAAAGACAAAGCGTGTGATGATGTTGCATGGATCATCTGATCTATATGGGGCTAGCAAAATATTTCTATTTACGGCTTCCATTTTGCAAGAGGGGGTTTTTACGTTGTTGTTATTTTATCTGAAGATGGGCCACTTGCTGATGAATTAAAGAAACGAGGCATAAAAGTAAAATTGTTAAGGTTAGGAATCATTAGACGGAAATATTTTAATGTCAAAGGATTGATTAATAGGGTTAAAGTAACCTATAAAGCTTATAAGCAACTTGGGGCCCTCGCTAAAGCGGAGAATATCACTCATATATATTCAAACACAGCGGCGGTGTGGGTAGGCGCATTTCTTTCCAAGATAAAAGGCTATACCCATATTTGGCATCTCCATGAGATAATTGTGAAACCCAAATTTTTCTCTCTATGGCTGGGAAAGCTAGTGCAGTACAATTCTGATACGGTTATAGTAGTATCACAGGCAGTTAAAAAGCATTGGGAAAAATATGTAAGCGGAAATAAACTGCAATTGATTTATAATGGGATAGATTATAATCCTTACCTTTGCCAATCTGTGGGGTTGAGAAAAGAGTTAGGAATTCCTGATGACGCGAGGGTAATTGGGATGATTGGGAGGGTCAACAGTTGGAAAGGGCAGGAATACTTTTTGGAAATTTCGGAAGAATTAAATAAAAAGTTTTTAAATTTATATTTTCTTTTAATTGGAGACGCATTTCCTGGAGAGGAACATTTGTTTGAAGGGTTAGAACAAAGGATTTTGGAAAAAGAATTTAGCGATAGAATTTATAATTTAGGTTTTAGAAAAGATATATCCGATGTTTTGGCTACTATGGATATTTTTATTCTTCCATCTCTATTGCCGGACCCGTTTCCCACAGTAATTTTAGAAGCCATGGCTGCTGCTAAACCGGTGGTAGCTACAGCTCAGGGCGGAGCTTTAGAAATGATAGATCATGGTAAAACAGGGTACCATATACCTTTGCATAAAGCGTCGGAATCAGCCAACATCATTGGTGATTTGATTGATAGTAAAAGCCAAATAAATAAAATAGGAAAAGAGGCTAGAAAAAGCGTTGTGGGGAATTTTTCCTTGCCTAAATACAGGCAGGAAATTTTGAATATTTTTTCTTGAGAAGTAAATAAATAGAGTATGTCAAAAAACAACAAGCCGTTGCATGTTGCCATTGTAGGAACAAGAGGGTATCCTTACGTTTACGGAGGTTACGAAACTTTTGTAAAGGAAATGGGCGAGCGGTTGGTGCAAAGGGGAATAGAAGTTACCATATATTGTCATGCGCCATTGTTTGAAAAAAACCAAAAAAGGTAAATGGAATCAACCTGGTATATATTCCATGTGTAGAAACCAAATCCCTAAGTCAATTGACCAATTCTTTACTCTCAATGCTCCACGTTTGTTTTTCAAAGGTGGATGTTGTATTTGTAGTAAATAGTGCCAATGGACCTTTTGGAATTCTTACTAAACTGTTTGGAAAACCATCCACGATAAACGTTGATGGTTTAGAATGGTTAAGGCCTAAATGGAAAGGCTTGGGAGCAAGGTATTATTTGTTTGCATCCCGACTTGCCACTAAGCTTTATGATCAGTTAATCACTGATTCTGATGAGATGGAAAAAATTTATTTGGAGAAATTCAATGCTCCTTCTAAAATGATTGCCTATGGAGCCAATCCTAGATTGTCATCAGATAGCAGTTTGATTGAAGAATGGGGACTTCAAAAAGAATCTTATTTTTTAATAGTTGGCCGGTTAATTCCTGATAATAATGCTGACTTAATTGTTGAAGGTTTTGTGAAATCAAAATCTAAACGAAAATTGGTGATCGTTGGGGATGTTCCTTATCATGATAAATTTGCCCAGATGATGAAAAAAATCGACGATAAAAGGTTGGTGTTCACAGGGTATGTAAGAGACCAAGAGCAATTGGCTGCTTTGTATCACAATTGCTTTGCCTATTATCATGGCCATGAATATGGAGGAACCAATCCGGCCATGTTAAAAGCTTTGGGGTATGGATGTGCCATTCTCGCATTGGATACTCGATTTAATCAGGAAATGCTTCAACAAGGTAAGTATGGTTGGTATTTTGAAAAAAATGCAGCTTCAGTAAAGGAAATAACCGAGCGTGCAGAAAATTTACCCGAGGAAGTTGAAAATTTAAGGAAACATTCCAGAGAGGGATTAACAGACAAGTACAATTGGGAAATAGTGACCGATGAATATGAAGCCTTATTTAAATCTTTGTGTAAAAGAAAAATAAAAGAGAATTTAGTAGAAATTAACTATTAATCAATAAGGTTTTTAATGATTGTATTTTTAGTTTGTCCTGAACTTTACCCTTAATATTAATTATAAAAAAATATACCGGATTTTATCCGGTTTTTTTTTGCTTTTTTTACCGGAAATAGGCGGTCTATTACTTGAACCTATTCAAAAACATCGGCCTCGTTGCTGTTTAAATAATTTCACTATAGCATTGCGGTGTTAAAATCTTCAAACAGGCTTTATTTTTTCGGGAAGCTGAGGATATTCATAATCAGGGTTTAATTCGGATGTAAAACAGAATACTGTAAACCTTACTCAGAATTAGGGCTATAGTCGTCGACAGTAGGAGGTTATGCGGTAATGGTGGGAGCCTTATTTGGCCAAAAGGAAAATCGTTGTTAGCATTAAATTCTAAAAATACATCAATAATTAATATTAGTGGAAAATCTGCGGTATGTGCTTTATTTTATAGTATTTTTGTATTTGGATCTAACGGTCCAACTAAGTTGATAAGGGGTGAGGAATTTGGCCCCTTTAATTATTGATTGAGGGTTAGTTTTTTAATGTTTTTTTTATTGAAGAGTATTCATGGCAAAACGCTTTTATAAATATTTCCCTTGGCTGTTTATCGCAGTAGAGCTTTTATTTATTTTCATATTATTGGGACTCCTTACTTGGGCAAATTCCGGGGTAGTGTTTTTTCTTCCGGTTTTTGGTTTGATTTAGGGCTTTTAGGATTAGTATGGGTGATGGTTGTTTGGGTTAGAAAAGACTATAAATTGGCCAGAACTTCCGTCTATTGGGATACCCTAAAGCAATTCCTTGTGTCTTACGTATGGGGGTGCTGGTGTTCTTTATCTTGCGTGAGCATTTAAGTTTTTCTGACGCAAACAAACTGGATTTTTATCTGTACCCACTGGCGTTATTTCTTGTAGGGTTTTTAGAGTAGCTGTTCATATGGCTTTGCGAAGGTATAGGATTAGTGGAAGAAATTATCGCAAAGCTGTAATCTTGGGAAAAAATGAATGGAGTAGCCAATTGGCTCGGACCTTAATCAAAAATAAAGCTTATGGAATTAAGTTACTTGGCTTTTTCGATGATAAGGTGTTAGACAATCAGGTGCTTGGGGACTTTGATTCTTTTTTTAATTCATTTGGTATCGGTTCATTGGATATCGTCTATCTAAGCCAAGAAATGCCAAGTAAGCTTGTGCAAAGAATAGTAGACCATGCAGATGAACATCATTTTAAGGTTAAAATTATTCCCGGGCCGGCCTTGCAGTGGAATAAAAAACTAACTTTTAGTAGTTATGGACAATTTGTAGTTGTCAACCTTAATGAGATCCCTTTGGATAGATTGGGGAATCAGATTTTTAAAAGAGTATTTGACGTGATTTTTTCTTTGTTTGTCATTGTTTTTGTCTTTAGTTGGTTGATGCCAATCATTGCTTTCCTAATCAAATTGGAATCCAGAGGGCCTGTTTTTTCTTTCAGAAAAGGACCGGGGTAAACAATAAAGAGTTTACCTGTATTAAATTTCGAACCATGTTTGAAAACCCATTTTCAGACACCTTGCAGGCATCAAAAGACGATCCAAGAGTGACTAGGGTTGGTAAGGTTTTGCGTAGGTTTTCATTGGATGAATTGCCACAGTTTATCAATGTGCTAAAAAATGACATGTCAGTGGTTGGACCAAGACCACACACCGTTCCAATGAATGAGGATTTCAAACAAAGGTTAGAGAAATACAACAATAGACATTGTATCAAACCCGGAATAACAGGTTTGGCACAAGTGTTGGGTTACCGTGGTGAAATCATCAACCACTGGCAAATCAAGTCAAGAGTAAAACTGGATTATTTTTATGTGCGTAACTGGAGCTTTCTATTAGATATAAAGATAGTCTTGAAAACCCTAAATCAAATGTTTAGGGCAGGCGAGACAGCCTATTGATGAATACGAGAACCTTGTTTGGTTTTGAGGATAAGGTCTCCTAAAATTAGGCATCAACAGTTGGCCTTATATTCTTAATAGAGCTTCTAGAAAACTCATATTCTCTCCTTTTTCTTTCATTACCAGCATGGGGATATCTTGATTGTTGTTTACCAGTTTTTCAGCAACACTTCCCAGCAATACGGCAGCAGACTTTGATCTCCCCTACTTCCTACGATCAATAGGTCGGTTTGAATGGAGTGCGCAAATTCAAGTATGTTTTCAGCTTCGTCCTTTTTGTCATGTAGAATAAAAGTACAAAGGAGTTCAGGTAAATTATTTTCCTTCAGAAATTTATTAAAATCCTTTTTACTATTTTCAAGCATGATTTCAGCAAACTCATCAAAAGATTTGCCGGTTTTACTGTAGCCACTTGGCACCTCATACATATGACAACACTGTATGGTTGCATTGGTTTTTTTACTGATTTCCAGCGCTATTTGAATACTTACTTTTGAGTGTTTGGAAAAGTCTATTGGAAGTAGAATACTATTGATCTCCCCACTTGGTGGTGTTTCAGGAAGTAAAAGAACAGGTCGTGGATACTTTTGCGATAAATTTTTGACTAGGAGTCTGAAGGCGTTTTTCCTTTTTTCTGCCCAATATTAAAAGGTCAGTTTCTTTAATATTACACCAACGAAGCATGCTTTCCTGAGCATTTCCCTCCTTCACAATGATTTCATAATTAAAATCTAAAGTAGGTTTGCTTTTATCAATTTCAAATTGAATTTGACTTTCGATGGTTTCGTCCATAGGAGCCAATAAATCCGGGTACGCTGTAGTAACTTCTTCCGGAAGTATTAGGCTTTTTGAAAAATGAATAAAGTATACCTTTTCTATATCCAAAATTGGGACAAATATTTTGATGTTGGAAATCAATACCTCATCTAACTGAGATAAATCCAAGCCAACCATAACTTTTTTGAATTGCTCCATTGACCGTGCCTTTTAATCCGTTTTGCTTTTTAAATTGTGTATTTGGTAAATTTTTATGAATTTAACTTTTTGATTGCTTCTTTGAAAGAAGTTTTCCTTCAAATAATAAAATTTAAACACAACTGGTACCTAAACTTTGTTTTTGGATTTGACTAGGCATTCAAATTCAATATCCAGTCTAGAAACGATGCTCGGTCTTAGGGGAGTTTGTTCTTTAGAGTAATAAAGTAGATTCTGCTGATTTAGATACGATAATAAGATGTCCGGAAAAATGGGAAAATATTTTTTGGCAATTGTGCCTGATGAAGCGATTTGTGATGAGGTGACGATTTTGAAGGAACAGTTACGTGATTCTTTTGGATTAAAATATGCGTTGAGGTCACCACCACACATTACATTAAAAATGCCCTTTGTTCATAATGAAAAAAGAAGGGGAATTGATAAAAGCATTGGAAGCCTATATTAATAATGTAAAGTCCTTCCCATTGATTATTAGAGGGGTGGGGTCTTTTGGGAGTCGTGTGGCCTTTCTTAAATTAAGATACCCACCTGAGCTAAAGGTTTTTCAGCATGGCCTTGTTGATTTTTTTAAAAGAAGATTAAAAAAGAACCTTGAGCTCAGCGACACCAATTATTACCCTCATCTTACTGTGGCATTTAAAGATTTTAAGAAAGGTCAGTTTGAAGATGTAATGGCTTTTGTAAAGGATGCTAAGGTTAAACAATCGTTACAGGTTCATCAGGTTTCATTACTAAAAAAAGTGGATGGACGTTGGTTAAGGATTGCTGATTTTCAATTGACTAATTGATCCTTAGTCAACCAATATTGGTATTTATTGCTTGTGAATCCTGTGATTTTTTAATTTTTTTCAAAACAGGTAAAAAAATAATATTCTGACTATTTGTTTGTCGCGCTAATTTTATTTTGAAAGTGGTATTTATAAGGTGACCGCATGGTTAGATTCAGCCGTAAAATATTTTTCCTATAAAATAATAGGCCATATTTTGTAATACTAAAGAATTAAAATACGAAATAAAATAAAAATTACATTAACGGTATAAATTCTATGTAAGTATATATAATTATAAAAATAAAATTTAAAGTTATATATTTTTTTAATAGTAATGAAAAAATAATAAATAAATAATATTATTCTATTTATTATTTTTATTCAGAAAATAAATTTTTGTGTCTTGAAATTTTACAAAATATTTAGGATGGTGGTTTGTATTATCAGATTATAAATATTTTTATTTATTAATAAATTGATGGAAATTTGCATTATAAACATTGTTAAAAAACCTTAATCTACTATTAACTATGAAGAGAGTTTTACTTAGCTTAGCATTTTCGGTGTTGGCGGTAATCTCAGTGATGGCTCAAAGCAGAACAGTAACCGGTACGGTTACTTCTGAAGATGAACCCAATGGGATACCAGGAGTGAATGTTAGCGTGAAAGGAACGATGGTGGGTACCATTACAGCTATTGATGGTACTTACACTTTATCGATTCCTGAAGGATCAAATGTATTGTCTTTTAGCTTTGTTGGGTTTGAGACCCAAGAAAAGATGATTGATAATCAAAGTCAAATTGATGTATTTTTGATGCCTGATGTGAAGACATTAGGAGAAGTTGTAGTTGTTGGTTATGGTACTCAATCTGCAAAAATGTCCGTACAAAGCATCTCGAGTTTGGACAATTCTCAAATTGAGCGAATGCCAATCTTTACAGCTCAAGAAGCCTTACAGGGGCAAGCTGCAGGTGTACAGCTAACAGGAACCTCCGGTGTAGGTGGAGCCCAACAAAACATACGAATTAGAGGTGTTGCTTCTTTAACAGCAGGAGGTTCACCATTGTTTGTTGTGGATGGCGTTCCATTAAATGACGGAAGTAGTGGAAATTACTCCAATGAATCAGGGGCAGTGACACTTAATCCACTGATGGAGCTAAACCCTAATGAAATTGAATCTATTTCCGTTTTAAAAGATGCTTCTGCGGTAGCAATTTACGGTTCTAGGGGCGCAAATGGTGTAATTCTTATCAAGACAAAAAAGGAACAAGTGGTAAATCTACAATCAATGTAGATTTTTATAGAGGTGTTCAAACACCAACAACTGTCAGACCTTATATGTCTTTAGATCAATACAATCAGTACCGTTCTGCCAGAACAGGAGATCCGGTAAGTAGTTTTCCTCAAACCGGCTTTGATTGGCCTGATGCAGTGATCGAACAAGGTAAAATTTCTAACCTTAACGTAAGTGCTTCTGGGGAAGCGATAATACCACTTATTTTA